>NZ_CP033076.1:0-5319710 GCF_003675305.1 Buttiauxella sp. 3AFRM03 | reverse complement strand
ATATCCGTTAACCAGCTTCCGTATCTGCTTTCAGCTTTCCCTGAGAACAGATACTGAACCCTCATTGTCCCGATTGCCGTCCATTGTGGCGGCATTTTTTTAACTGGAGAAAAGTATGGAATATGAATTATCACGCGTGCTGAGTTCCTTTCTGAAAACTGGAGCAAGTGGGAAAGTTTTTGCGAACAAAATGGTGACAACGCCCAAGAGATTTACGAGGAAATTGGCGGTGAGGAGTAACCATGGCTAAGCACCTTCAAATTGAAATGCCTGATGGCAGTAAGTGGGCTATTCCAGTTCACGTTATCGCTATGAATCGCGCCGTCTACTACGCCAAGAATGACGGCAAGACCATTGAAGACAGCCTTAACAACGACACAGTGCCGCTGTTCGAATGTGACGACTTCGAAATTGAAGATTGGGCAGCAAACAACATGAACTGGAGCGACGTTGAGCACTTAGCCATTTGCATTAGCAAAGGTGAAACCGACTACGAGGAAGGTTGGTGCAACGGAGATAAGGAAATCATCGAAATCCCAGCCGCGTAACAGCGGCTTTTTTTCGCCCTGTATTTATTCCTGAGCGCTATCCGCTGATGAATGAAACACAAACCTAACAGGAGTTAACCCATGATGTACGTCATCGCGGGTGGCGGCATCATGTCCGCTTATTACCCGCCAGAATCCGAACTATCCCGCGCTTCAAGCAAATCATTAAAGCAGCCCGTAAGCACCTGGAGATGCTATGTACAACACACAAACAGTAATCCGCCAGTGCGTAACACCCGGAATGTTGATCATGCACCAGGCAAACCGTGGCGAGCGGCAGTAAACAAAAACGGCAAACTTCACATCCATCGCCCATCGGAGGCAAAGCAAGTGAAAGACCTGCTGGTTGAAATCGTCCTGGACCATCGAAATCAGCCCGAGGTGATGTTGTGGAGTCAGCCAATACCAATGCAGATACCGGAAGATGAATTTCTGGCTGCAATGAAAGAAATGCTGGTGGCAAAGCACCGGATCCGCAGAAGGAGGAAGCATGAACGCTTATCGCGCTTATGACCGTGAAGAGTATCGCCGTGAAGACGCTGAGGCGCTCAAGGTGCTTGATGAGGAAGAAGAGGCAGAACTCGCCGATCAGTTCGATAACGAGCTGCCACTCAGCAAGCTTGAAGCAATGCTCTCCTCTGCCCTGAGCGCTGACAAAAAGGCTGTTTCACAGGCATTTATGAATGATGTCGATTTTCAGGAAAAAGCAGCGGAATTCCTGCGATATGCAGCGGAAACAATCGCAACTAATCAGGCGAAAATTAACAGGAGCCTCCAGTGAGCAACTCAAATCAGCCACTAAAACCCATTATCGCAAAGCGTTCGACTCCCCTACCTGAGCAGCGCCGATATCATCGAACCAACCGTTCTCACGATCTCCCGCGCTACTCTCGAAACTGACCGCACCAAGAAGACAAAGGATGTTTTCAACACCGCTTATTTCGAAGAGGAAGAGCTTCGACCAGGCGAGAAGCTTAAGCCGATGATCCTCAATGCTACCAACAGCAAAATGCTCAAGGGCATTACCGGATCGCCATTCCTGGAAGATTGGGTGGGCGTGAAAGTGACGGTATTTGTTGATAAGAACGTCAGGTTTGGCCGTGAGTCAGTGGAAGGGTTGCGCATCAGTCCGGCACGCGTCACAAGCCATCGCTGACACCTGATAAAACTCAGGCATGGAACAACGCCAAGGCAGCATATCTGCGTGATGGCACCCTTGAGGCGGTTATGTCCAGGATGGATATCACCGAGGAGCACCGCCAGCAATTAATCAAGGAGTGCCAATCATGATATGGCACGACGTAGAGCAGAACGGTGAAGAGTGGGACGCGCTTCGCCTGGGGAAAGTAACCGCCTCAAACTTCGGGGTCATTATGGCGAATGCTGGCAAAGCATTTGGCGACCCAGCAAAGCGTTATGCCCTACAACTGGCACTTGAGCAGATTAAGGGATGTAAATCTGAGTTCGGCTTCTCTAACGACCACATGGAGCGCGGACACGAGCAGGAACCGATAGCACGGATGCTTTACGAGGAGATGAACTTTGTCGATGTGGATAACGGTGGGTTCTTCGACCATACAACCTACGGTGACAGTCCTGATGGCCTGATTGGTGCACAAGGGGTTGTTGAGATTAAGTCTGTAATAGCAGCAACTCACTTCGCAACGCTAAATCGCGGTAGTTATGACCCATCATACAAATGGCAGCTTATCGGCCACCTGGATTGTTCAGGGCGTGAATGGGTGGACTTTGTTAGCTATTGCTCAGACTTCCCTGCCGAAAGGCAGCTCATCGCCTACCGGTTAAACCGAGATGAAGTGATTGATGAAATTGACCTTTTGCGCAGTCGTCGCGCTGACTTCATCAGACTTGTAGCAGAAACAAAAACGAAGATCCTGAGTGGTGGATATGGCTTATGTGAGTAGCTCTCATGAACGCAACAGAGAGCAATGCAATACGAGCCACTGCGCGTAAATGCTGGGGAGATATTGAATCAGCATGGCAGAAAGAAGGCGCAAGGAATGCACATGAACGGTCAGCAATATATCTCCGCATCCTCGGCGAATACGCCAGAAAAGTAGCGCCACTTTATACCCGCACTCACCTTATTTACTGGATGGGCATAGCCAATGGCACCCTGAAGGAGCACTGATGCCAAGACAACCAATGGCGGTTATCGGCACCAACAAAGAAACCGGGAAGACCGTTTATTTCCGGTCAGCCTATTACGCGCCTGGCTTTCATCGATCAGGCATTAACGAAGCCATTAGTGGTCGCGCTAAGTCACATCGCGGCTTCACATGGCGATATGCGAATAAACACGAACGCGAGCAATTTGCTCAGCATTGAGGGATGAGAGATGACAGTTAAACGTTACAACGCTGGCTGCGCATATGCTGGCGAAGAAGAAATGACTCAGGTAGATGACGGGTCGTACGTCAGCTACGAAGACTACGCCGCGCTACTGAAAGAGCGTGATGCGCTGGAGGTGCTTAACGATGCGTTAGTGGTTGATTGCGATGAGCTGAAGAAAACTGGTAAAGCCTTGATTGATGAGGCGTGTCATGTTTATCGTCGCTATAACAAAACTCAGTTACCAGATGGTGACATTGTCGATGAGCAGACCATTCATGAGCTGTCGAACGCCATTAATACAACCTTCGCCACCGATGCCGCCATTGCAAACATTCAGGCGCAGGGCGTGGATAGGCTTGCTGACCACCTTTCAGGATTGAATGTCATGGCTAGCGAAACAAGCGTCCGTGAATTCGCCTCGCAACTTCGCAAGGAGACTGGCAATGAGTAACCCAGCATACGAAGCAACTAACAGTGATGTGGAGAAGCGCGAGGAGTGGGCAAAAAACCTTGAGTCATGTCGAAAAACACTTATCGAGATGGCTGAGCTTGTTGGAGATGACTCACTTTATGACTTCATTGGTCAGACGTGGAGTAGCGTTCACGACATATTGGAAAGTTTGAGGAATGGATGTGAAAGTGGAAGCATCTGCAAGGGGGCCAGCAATGGATAAGGGAATAGAAGCACTGATTGCGGACATGAAGGCGGCAGCGGAGAAAGCCACTCCCGGAAGGATTGGTGACAGAATAGATGGTAGTGGAAGCATTAAATATGAATGCCTTGGTCTAGATAAAACCCTGGTTCTGCGCACTGACCACAAAAACATGGAGTACGGCTTCATTGGTGATAACGGTGATGCTGACGAGGTGTTTTTCCGATTATCATCACCTGAAAACGTCCTTGCACTGATAGCGGCTTTGGAGCAGGCGCAGCAGGAGAGCAAAGAGCAGTCTGCACGAATTGAAGAACTTGAATCACAGAGGAAGTTGGCATTTATGGCCTGCAACCGCTGGCGGGACAAGTGCGTAGATGCAGAGAAGCGCATAGCGGAACTGGAGAAATGGCAACAGTGCGAGCATTCAAAAAAGCGCAATGCGGTGATAGATGGTCTTGCTCAGTGCGGTGAAGCGGCTTGGGAAATCGAAGAATACATGCAGCAATGGGACAAAGAACACCCTTTGGAACTCGCTGCATACAAAGCAGAACTCGACTCCGCACCCAACGGCATGATGCAGCTATCTAATGAACTGGCAGAGATGAAGCGGAAGTGTGCTGAGGTTCCTGATGAATTTGCTCGCATTGGTGAAAGCCTGAGAACCCAAAGCAACCGCACCACCGGTCATCCTGTGTTCGTCGTGTTCGATAAACAAGAAATTGTTGGCAGTGAAGAACACGACTGTGACCGCATAGCCTGGGTGTTTGAGTGCCATGAAGTTGACGAGTGCAAGGCTGGAAGACTTGAGGCGCTATACCAGGGTGGAAGAGATACCAGAGGCTATGATCGATACGCCATGAAATCTATCGATCAGTTTGTTACTGCCTGCTTTACCGAAGATGGCTGCAAAGACTATTTGCAGCAGAATGGGCACAACCTCAATAAGCCATTTATTTACGTCCACAGCGCATATCGCAACGACGAATGGCAGGTAATTCGAAACTGGCTGATGACTGTTGGCGGCATTGCTGAAGGTGGTGAGTGACATGGCTAATCGCACAAGCAACAGAGCTATTCGCCGCGTGCTGGTATCTTCCGCCCCGTTTGGTGGGCAGATAAGAATAAGCAATAGAAAAATAATGCAAATACGCAAGGGTTTACTCTATGTAACCACATGGGCAAACACACGAAATCCTAGCGCTTCTCAAAATAGAGCAGCAAAACGCAGCCTTAATCAAATGACTGAATGGGAGCGCGCCGAATGACTACCAATCGCATGGGATTAGAGCAGAGCACGCTGAGTGATGGAGAGCTGACTGTAATAACGGACACCGACCACGTTCAATGTGGAGATGCCGCAGCTATGGCGCGTGAGTTGCTTACTTACCGGAAGGCGAGTAAGGAGCCTATTGGTGAGGTTTGCTTGGGAGAATATGACGACACTGGTAGCCATCCTGATGCGCGAGTTGTCTGCCTACATTCGCATGCGGACTGGAATAATTTTACTGACGGATTCAAGTTATTCTCAACCCCGCCACTCCAGGATGTGACGGTGCCGGAGGATGTTCGCAAGGCGCTTAGCAAAATGGACGATGAAATTATTGCCGAGCTGGATGCAGAAGAAAGCGCTTGCCGCGCCGTGATGCTGAAAAGTGTCACAAATGAACCATAACAACCAAACCACTCACCAATAAGCTCGCATGTGAACCATTGCATCAAGCATGGATTATGTGTGAGCCATTAACTGTAATTTCACCGATTAAAGACCATATATAACCTGCCGCCGCGTGCGGTTTTTTTACGCTTGGAGGAAACCAATGGAAAGAATCAGCCTGACAAGGCGAGAAGCTGCGGCTTTCATCGGCATTGATGAGGATGCACTTTCTCAGTGGTGCAAAGCTGGCCGCATCGCGTATACCAGAAAGAACCCAACCAGAAAGAACTCCCCTTACCTTTTCACCAGGACGGCATGCCTTGCCGCTCTGAACAATCCGATCCAAACTGTCGCCGTGAGCGCGGCTGATGAACATGGAGAAAAGAAATCATGTCAATCTTCCGCAGGGGCGAAGTCTGGTACGCCAGTTACACAGCGCCGGATGGTAGCCGTATTAGACAGTCTCTTGGGACAACGGACAAGCGTCAGGCAAGCGAACTCCACGACAGATTAAAAGCCGAGGCGTGGAGAGTGTCTCGTCTTGGTGAGGTCGCTGACATTTCCTTTGAGGCGGCTTGCGTCCGATGGATTGAGGAGAAGGCACACAAGAAATCCCTCAACGCTGACAAGAGTCGCATCAAGTTCTGGCTGCAGTATTTCGCCGGAATGAACCTGAGCGAAATCACCGAGGATAAGATTTATTCAGCCGTTAAGGGGATGATAAACCGATCTGTCGAGATTAAGTGGCAGATGAGTGTTGATGCTGCAAAGCGAAAAGGTAAGGAAATACCGGCATTGAAGCCAAAGGAAGCGGCGCAAGGGACGAAGACGGCAACCCTGGCATTTATTAAATCACTGCTAAGGGCTGCCGAGCGAGACTGGAAGGTTCTGGAGAGAGCGCCGGTAATAAAGGTGCAGACTCCGAAGAACAGAAGGATACGATGGCTTGAGCCTCATGAGGCTCTTAGGCTGATTGATGCGTGTGTCGAGCCACTAAAGTCCGTTGTTGAATTTGCCCTCTCCACTGGACTTCGGCGCTCAAATATTCTTAACCTGGAATGGCAGCAGATCGACATGCAAAGAAAGGTTGCATGGATTCACCCGGAGCAAAGCAAATCAAACCGCGCTATTGGCGTTGCGCTGAATGATACTGCATGCGCCGTGCTGAAACGGCAAATCGGCAACCATCATAGATGGGTGTTTGTGCATCAGCAAGAATGCACCAGCCCACAAGGAAGGAAGATGCCAGCCGTACGCAAGATGAGTGGAAGCTTTAGTGCGAGATGGAAGCTCGCGTTAAAAAACTCGGGTATTGAGGATTTCAGATTTCACGACCTGAGACACACGTGGGCCAGCTGGTTGGTTCAGGCCGGAGTGCCGGTTTCTGTCTTGCAGGAAATGGGCGGTTGGGAATCAATCGAAATGGTGCGCAGGTATGCACACCTGGCACCCAACCACTTATCAGAACACTCGAAGAAAATTGACTCGATTTTTTCAACTAATGGCACAGAAATGTCCCATATAGTAGATGTGCTGAAAATATCTGGCAGTTAACTTATTGTTTAATAAGTTTAATATGACGCTTTTACATCATTAGTGCGTAGCATTTATAATCTATCGCACTTTAATCAATAAAAGAGTGCGACCATGATTGATACCACCCTGCCGTTAACCGATTTGCACCGCCACCTCGATGGTAATATTCGTGCGCAAACTATCCTCGATCTAGGCCGCCAGTTTAATTTACCGCTTCCGGCTGATTCTCTTGAAGCACTTCGCCCGCATGTACAGGTTGTGGAAACCGCGCCTGATTTGGTCAGCTTCCTGCAAAAACTCGACTGGGGCGTGAAAGTCCTGGCCTCTCTTGATGCCTGCCGCCGTGTGGCATGGGAAAATATTGAAGATGCCGCGCGCAATGGCCTGCATTATGTCGAGCTGCGCTTTTCACCAGGTTACATGGCGATGACGCATAATTTGCCAGTCGCCGGTGTAGTAGAAGCGGTGATTGAAGGTGTCCGTCAGGGCTGCCGCGATTTTGGTGTTGAAGCCCGTTTGATTGGCATCATGAGCCGTACGTTTGGTGAAGCCGCTTGCGAAGCGGAGTTGGATGCACTGCTGACTCATCGCGACCACATTACCGCGCTTGACCTTGCCGGTGATGAACTCGGTTTCCCTGGTAGCTTATTCCTGAATCACTTCAACCGTGCGCGTGATGCCGGCTGGCATATCACCGTTCACGCTGGTGAAGCGGCTGGCCCGGAAAGTATCTGGCAGGCGATTCGTGAACTGGGTGCTGAACGTATCGGTCACGGGGTCAAAGCCGTTGAAGATCCGGCGCTGATGGATTTCCTGGCGGAACACGGTATCGGGATTGAATCGTGCCTGACGTCCAATATCCAGACCAGCACTATCGCCTCGCTGGATAAGCACCCGTTAATCACCTTCCTGGATAAAGGCGTGCTGGCGACCATTAATACCGATGATCCCGCAGTCCAGGGTATCGATATTATTCATGAATATACAGTAGCCGCCCCGCAAGCGGGTCTGAGTGCTGCGCATATCCGCACCGCGCAAGAGAATGGTTTGAAAATTGCCTTCCTGAGTGAAGCAGAAAAGCAGGCGCTGATCGCTAAAGTTCGCGCCGCTTAATCAGCCAATCCCTTCGTCAAACGCTTGGGTCAGGAAACTGACTCAAGCGCTCTTTTTTCCTTCGCCGTTCTTCGTGCATAACGCTGCGCCAGCACCGCACAGACCATCAATTGCACCTGATGGAATATCATTAGCGGCAGGACCATCATGCCCACGGCACTGGCCGGGAACAGCACGTTCGCCATCGGCACACCGTTTGCCAGGCTTTTCTTGGAGCCGCAGAACACAATGGTAATTTCATCTGCAGTGTTGAACCCCATCAACCGTGCCACACAGGTGTTAATCACCAGCACAATTGCCAGCAGCACAATTGAGCAGCCCAGAACAGCTAACAACGCCACCCCATTAACCTGATGCCAAATGCCTTCCACCACCGCTTCGCTGAATGCCACGTACACCACCAGCAAAATGGATGATCTGTCGGTCATGCTAATCAGTTTCTTATGTTTATCTACCCAACGGCCAATCAGCGGGCGCGACAAATGCCCCACCACGAACGGCACCATCAATTGCAGGATGATCTTGCCAATCGCGTGCAGTGTGTCGGTGGTGCCTTCCTGGGTGTTCATTAATGCCCCGACTAACACCGGTGACAGGAAAATCCCCAATATGCTTGATGCCGAAGCACTACACACCGCGGCGGCAACGTTTCCACCAGCAACCGAGGTGAAGGCGATAGCCGATTGTACAGTTGCGGGCAGCGCGCAAAGGTACAGGAAGCCCATGTACAAGGGTTGGTTAAGGATGGCTGGTGAAAGAAAGCCCATCGCCAGCCCCAATAACGGGAAAAGAGCAAAGGTGCTGAGGAATACCACAAGATGTAGTTTCCAGTGCCCCATTCCTGCCACTATCGCCTCACGGGAAAGCTTTGCCCCATGCATGAAAAACAACAACGCAATCGCCGCAGTGGTCAGGTATTCAAATGCCGTTTTTACCGCGCCTTCGCAGGGAAATAGTGAAGCCAGGATCACCACAGCGATCATGATCAGCAAAAAAGTATCAATTTTCAGGCGTTGCAACCATTTCATCCGGCGTCCTTTGTTCGCTATCAATAATAATTGATGTTGTTTTTGATGGTGTAGGTTTCAACTTTAGGCGGTTTTGCACTTTCATTGGTGATGTTCAGCACGCACTCCAGTGGGTTGAAATGGCCGTCGTAATCACAGGATTGTTTGGCTAAGCCGATAGATTTACCGTTCAGTATGCTTTCTGCGGTGTAATCGAGCTTTTTCTTGATGTCACTGCCGGTTTTCGCGGTGATGGTGAGTGTGTCGTCCTGCGATTTAGTTATTTTACCTAACGGATAGCCATCAGCATCATAACGATAAACTATCGATGTCTTTTCACCATGCGCGGCAACGACAAAGCCATTATCGTCGGTTTCATAAGTGAGTGCCGCCTGGGGTAATTCCGCCAATTGGCATTTCCCCTGAAGTTTGACCCGTCTTTCATGGCTTATTGCATCAACATAATAATTGGCATTTAGCACCAGAGTGGCGCCGGTGTTGTTTTCCAGATCATGGAATTCAAGCTCGTTAAAACAGCCTTCTTCCGACACCAGCCCAACCACGCGTTTGATGACCTCGCCCTTGTCGTTGATCAATGTCTGGGTGAAATCTTTAACCGGCCCGCGCAATGGATCAAAATCAAATTCGTTCGAAAAACTGGCCATTTCTGGCGTGTAGGTCAGCGTAATATTCTGATTATCACAGCCGGCAATAGACACTGCCAGCACACTGAGGATAATGATTTTCTTCACGTAAGTCCGGTCTCCGACTGGAATTGTTATATACATGATATAAGCAAATACAACACTTTACACTACAGCGACTATTCTTATATACCCGTTAGCATTCGAGTTGCAGCCAGGCGGCCAGGGAGCTTATCCCGAAGAGCTTACTTAAGTAAGTGATTAGGGTAAGTGAGTGCAGCCAACACCCCTGCAGCTTGAAGGATGACGGGTATACATCATCCTCAACATAAGGAAGAGACCATGCAACGTTCAATCTGGCTGGGTGTGAGCCTGTTGGCAGCGACTGTTCCCGTGCTGGCTGCGCAGACGTCATGTGACAAAGTTAAGGCAGACATTCAGCAAAAAATCATTGGCAATGGTGTTGCGGAATCTGGATTCAGTTTGACGATTGTTCCGAACGACCAGGCCGACCAACCTGACGCACAAGTCGTTGGCCACTGTGCTAATGATACGCAGAAAATTCTCTATACGCGTACCAGCAGTGGCAATTCTCAAGCCAGCAGCACTGCTACACAAGACGGCACACCAGCCGAACCACAGTAATCGATTGCCGGGGCGGCATCGCCCCGCTTTATTTTCTCCGCTCAATCAGCTTTCATTCAACACTCCACACTTACTTTGACCCGTGTTAACAACTGCTACCTCTAAATGAGTAAAACTCATCCCCGCCGATAATATTCGCCTGATAAGCAATATTTCGCGTCCTCGCCGTTCGTAAAAAAATTAGAAACATCCATGACATCCCAACCAGAGATAACACGGAGTGAGTTATGTCGAACCAATGTTGCCATGATGGGATTTCCCGTCGAACCCTGATGAAAACCAGCGCCATCAGCGGGCTGGCGCTGGCTGTAAGTGGAATATCCCTGCCCTTTGGCCTGCGAGCCGCTGCCACTGCGGTGGGTGCGGCTGTTAACCCTGAGACAGAAGACAAAGTCGTGTGGGGGGCATGCTCGGTAAACTGCGGTAGCCGCTGCGCGCTGCGGTTACACGTGCGCGATAATGAAGTCACCTGGGTGGAAACCGATAACACCGGCGATGATATTTATGGCAATCATCAAGTCCGCGCCTGTCTGCGTGGCCGCTCGATTCGCCGCCGAATCAACCACCCTGAACGCCTGAACTACCCGATGAAACGCGTGGGCAAACGCGGCGAAGGGAAATTCGAGCGTATCTCCTGGGATGAAGCGCTGGATACCATCACCAAAAGCCTGAAAGGCACGGTGGAAAAATACGGTAACGAGGCGGTTTACATTAACTACACCTCGGGGATTGTCGGCGGCAACATCACCCGCTCTTCCCCATCCGCCTCGTTGGTTGCCCGACTGATGAACAGCTACGGTGGTTTTCTTAGCCACTATGGCACCTACAGTACCGCGCAAATTGCCTGCGCGATGCCTTACACCTACGGCACCAACGACGGCAACAGCACCTCTGATATTGAAAACAGCAAACTGGTGGTGTTGTTCGGCAACAACCCTGCCGAAACCCGCATGAGCGGCGGCGGGATTACGTATTATCTGGAGCAGGCGCGTGAACGTTCCAATGCGCGCATGATAGTTATCGACCCGCGCTATACCGATACCGCCGCCGGGCGCGAAGATGAATGGTTGCCGATTCGTCCGGGCACCGACGCCGCACTGGTTGCCGGTATCGCCCACGTACTGATTAGCGAAAACCTCGTTGACCAGCCGTTCCTCGACAAATACTGCGTCGGCTATGATGAGAAAACGCTGCCAGAAGGTGCGCCAGCCAACGGACATTACAAAGCTTATATTCTCGGTCAGGGTGATGATGGCGTTGCAAAATCTCCGCAGTGGGCGTCCGTGATTACCGGTATTCCGGTAGACAAAATCATCAAGCTGGCGCGTGAAATTGGCAGCACCAAACCGGCGTATATCGCTCAGGGTTGGGGGCCACAACGCCAGGCCAACGGTGAACTGACTTCACGCGCTATCGCGATGTTGCCGATTTTGACCGGAAACGTCGGGATTAGCGGTGGAAACAGCGGCGCTCGTGAATCGACTTACACCATCACTATTGAACGTATGCCGGTGTTGACCAATCCGGTGAAAACGCAAATTTCCTGCTTTAGCTGGACCGATGCCATTGTTCGCGGCCCGGAAATGACCGCCAAACGCGACGGCGTGCGCGGTAAAGATAAGCTCGACGTGCCGATTAAGTTTATCTGGAACTACGCCGGTAACACCATTACCAACCAGCATTCCGACATCAACAAAACTCACGACATTCTGCAAGATGACAGCAAGTGCGAAATGATTGTGGTCATCGAGAACTTCATGACCTCGTCGGCAAAATACGCCGACATCCTGCTGCCAGACTTAATGACGGTCGAACAAGAAGACATTATCCCGAACGATTACGCCGGGAATATGGGCTATCTGATTTTCATCCAGCCTGCCACCGAGCCGAAATTTGAACGTAAGCCAATTTACTGGATAACCAGCGAAGTGGCTCGTCGCCTCGGGCCGGATATCTACCAGAAATTTACCGAAGGGCGTACTCAGGAGCAGTGGCTGCAATTTTTGTACGCGAAGATGCTGGTAAAAGACCCGCAATTACCCTCGTATGAGGCGTTACGCGAGATGGGAATTTATAAGCGTAAAGACCCGAACGGCCATTTTGTTGCCTACAAGGCTTTCCGCAACGACCCGGATGCCAATCCATTAAAAACCCCCTCTGGTAAAATCGAAATCTACTCCAGCAAACTGGCAGACATTGCCGCCAGTTGGGAGTTAGAAAAAGACGAAACCATCAGCCCACTGCCGGTGTATGCCTCCACCTTCGACGGCTGGGATGCGGCCGAGCGCAGCACTTATCCGCTGCAACTGTTCGGCTTCCATTACAAAGCGCGTACCCACTCAAGCTACGGCAACATTGATGTGTTGAAGGCCGCGTGTCGTCAGGAAGTGTGGATTAACCCGATAGATGCGCAGGCGCGTGGTATCGCCAGTGGCGATATGGTGCGGGTGTTTAATGGCCGTGGTGAATTGCGTATTCCGGCGAAAGTCACGCCACGTATCATGCCGGGCGTCACCGCAATGGGCCAGGGCGCATGGCACGAAGCCAATATGAGCGGCGACCGTGTCGATCACGGTTCATGCATCAACACGCTGACCACTCATCGACCTTCACCGTTGGCTAAAGGCAACCCGCAACATACCAACCTGGTCGAAATCCAAAAGGCGTAAGGAATAGCTGATGACAACCCAATATGGTTTTTATATTGATTCCAGTCGTTGCACCGGCTGCAAAACTTGCGAGCTGGCCTGTAAGGACTACAAAAATTTATCCCCGGACGTCAGCTTCCGCCGCATTTATGAATATGCCGGTGGCGACTGGCAGGAAGACAATGGGGTCTGGCAGCAAAATGTGTTTGCTTATCCATCGCCTGCAACCATTGCGAAGATCCCGCCTGCACTAAGGTGTGTCCAAGTGGTGCGATGCACAAACGCGAAGATGGTTTTGTGGTGGTGAACGAGGATATTTGTATTGGCTGCCGCTACTGCCATATGGCCT
This sequence comes from Buttiauxella sp. 3AFRM03, assembly GCF_003675305.1. Lineage (NCBI taxonomy): Bacteria > Pseudomonadati > Pseudomonadota > Gammaproteobacteria > Enterobacterales > Enterobacteriaceae > Buttiauxella > Buttiauxella sp. 3AFRM03. The sequence goes on along the minus strand of NZ_CP033076.1, from coordinate 5,306,555 downwards.
GCCCATACGGTGCGCCGCAATATAATGCCGAAAAAGGCCATATGACCAAATGCGATGGCTGTTACTCCAGAGTCGCGGAAGGCAAGAAACCTATCTGTGTGGAATCTTGCCCATTGCGTGCGCTGGATTTGGCTCCCATCGACGAACTACGTAAAAAATACGGCGAGCAAGCCGCTATTGCTCCGCTGCCGTCAGCACATTTCACGAAGCCAAATATTGTGATTAAACCCAATGCCAACAGCCGTCCTTGCGGGGATAAAACCGGCTACCTGGCGAATCCAAAGGAGGTTTGAGATGGGAAGCGGATGGCATGAATGGCCGTTGGTGTTGTTTACCGTACTGGGCCAGTGCGTGGTTGGGGCTGTCATTGTCATGAGTTATGCCTGGAATCAGGCCAGTAATAACAGTGAGTTGCAGCATAAAATGTTACGTCCGATGTTCTTTATCTGGCTGTTGATGGGCATTGCGTTTATTGCCTCGGTGATGCACCTCGGCTCCCCGTTACGGGCGTTTAACTCACTCAATCGTATTGACGAATCGGCTTTGAGCAATGAAATTGCCAGTGGTTCGGTGTTCTTCGCCGTTGGCGGTTTCTGGTGGCTGATTTCAATACTGAAGAAAATGCCTGCGGCGATTGGCAAAATCTGGCTCGTCATAACCGTGTTGTTGGGCGTGTTTTTTGTCGCGGCGATGACTCGTGTTTACCAGATTGATACCGTGCCAACCTGGCATAACGGATACACCACGCTGAGCTTCTTCCTCACCGTCTTACTGACTGGCCCACTGCTGGCAGTGCTGTTGCTGCGAAGCATCGGTTACGAATACCGCAGCCGTAGACTGGCAACAGTCAGCGTTCTGGCGTTATTCATCGCCATTGCGGTGATCGTTTTGCAAAGCAACGAACTGGCGGAAATCCAGAGTTCTGTGCAGCATGCCAGCGCGTTGGTGCCTGATTACGCCTCGCTGCAAGTGTGGCGCATTGCGTTAATAGCGCTGGGTTTAGGTTGCTGGATTTGCTCATTGATACGCCGCACACCAGCCAAAACATCCGGTTTGCTGCTCGGATTCATACTGGTGGTTGTCGGTGAATGTATTGGCCGTGGGATTTTTTACGGTCTGCATATGACAGTCGGCATGGCGGTAGCAGGTTAATTGATACAAAATGCGCGGAGCAATCCGCGCAACAAGGAAGAGAAAAATGTCTACAACGACACAAAGACTGGCGACCATCGCCCTGACCGGAAGAGTACTGGGTGCGCTGTATTATCAAGCTCCCACCAGCCAGGAAGTCGCCGCACTTTACGCCACACTTGAAGATCCTGAATGGGCGAAACAATGGCCGGTGCAGCATGAACAGTTGGATGCTCTCGCCCAACGCATGGCAGAGGGTTTCAGTTATGAGCCAGAATCATTGAGCCAAGCCTGGCAACGCCTGTTTATAGGCCCTTACGCACTACCGGCTTCACCATGGGGTTCTGTGTATCTCGATAAAGAAAACGTGCTGTTTGGTGATTCGATGCTTGAATTGCGCAAATGGATGCGCAAGAACGACATCGCCAACGAACAAGCGAGCAACGAACCGGACGACCACATCGGGATATTGCTGATGCTGGCGGCGTGGCTTGCTGAAGAAGGTTTGCAGCAGAAAGTCGACGAACTGCTGGCGTGGCACATTTTGCCGTGGAGTGGGCGTTTCCTGGAGCTGTTTATTGCTCATGCCGAACATCCGTTCTACCAGGCATTAGGTGAATTGACTCAAATCACCCTGGCCGAGTGGCGCAAAGAGATGCTGATTCCGGTTGCCACTAAAGAGCTGTATTTCTAATAATTTTAGAAGCGGTGGATGACACTTGCGCTTATCCACCGCACAAACCAAAAGTTACGCCGTAACTTTAGCTAATGCATTTTAAGACAATTCTTATCTCACCCTCGCAAGCGAGGCGGTGCAGGCCAAAGCATTAATTTCCTCGCAAATCATTAATCTGCTATTTCCCTCATTAGCTGGATTCCTTCCCCTCACATTGTTATAGGTCAAAACACCCTGCCGACACACGGCATAACAACAGGCGACCCATCACGTCGCTATAACGTGCACCCAGGGAGACACACAGCAATGCAGCATTCATCGTTCATAAAACGCACTTTTTTAGGCGTCGTAGCACTGACAATTGTGCTCGGTTTACTCATCTGGGGCATCGGCCCCAACGTCATAAAAGCACGCCAGGTCGACTTATTGTATCTCGGGCAACAACACTTAATTTTGGTGTTTAACTCGATGGCGCTGGCCCTGTTAGTGGGGATCCTTGGCGGTATTCTACTCAGCCGTCCTTGCGCACGGCGTTGGGCTGAGTATGCGATGCAGATATTTAACGTCGGGAATACCTTGCCACCATTGGCGGTGCTGGCACTGGCGATGGTCTTCATCGGGATTGGCGATAAACCGGCGATTATCGCTCTATTCCTCGCCTCGCTGCTGCCCATTGTCCGTAACACCTATTCAGGTTTGTGCGGCGTCCCGGCTTCGCTTATCGAAGCGGCCAATGGGATTGGCATGACCAAGGGGCAACGTTTGCGCCAGGTCGAGTTGCCCAACGCGTGGCCGGTCATGCTTTCAGGGATCCGCATTGCCACAGCCATTAACGTCGGCACGGCGCCGCTGGCTTTTTTAATTGGTGCCAGCAGTTATGGCGAGCTGATTTTCCCTGGCATTTATCTCAACGATTTCCCAACGCTGATTTTGGGCGCAACCGCCACGGCACTCGTTGCCCTGCTGCTTGATATTGCACTCGCGGGCTTAGGGCGCGTGTTAAGCCCCCACACAGCGGAATAACAATAATAAAAAGGAGACAACTATGATCCCGTTTAAACCGTTGTTTGCTGCATTAGCCGCCACACTATTACTGGCGGGCGCAGCACGAGCTGAGCCGCTGGTTCTGGCAACCAAAAGCTTCACCGAACAACACATCCTTTCAGCTATGACCACGCAGTATCTGCAAAAAAAAGGGTTCCAGGTCACGCCACAGACCAACATTGCTACCGTGATTTCGCGTAATGCCATGGTCAACAAACAAGTGGATATGACCTGGGAATACACCGGCACGTCGCTGATTATTTTTAATCACATCAACAAACGAATGACGCCGCAGGAATCCTACGACACGGTGAAAAAACTCGATGCAAAACTGGGGATTGTCTGGCTGAAACCGGCGGATATGAACAACACCTACGCGTTCGCCATGCAGCGCAAACGTGCGGAAGCAGAGAACATCAACACCATGTCAGAACTGGTGGCAAAAATTGAACATATCCGCCAGACCGACCCTGATAACAACTGGATGCTCGGCCTGGACCTGGAGTTTTCTGGCCGTAGCGATGGCATGAAACCATTGCAGCAAGCCTACCGCATGCCGCTGGACAGGCCGCAGATACGCCAAATGGACCCCGGACTGGTCTATAACGCAGTGCGCGATGGTTTCGTTGACGCTGGGCTGATTTACACCACCGACGGGCGAGTAAAAGGCTTCGATTTAAAAGTGCTGCAAGACGATAAAGGCTTCTTCCCAAGTTACGCTGTTACGCCTGTGGTGCGTAAAGAAACACTCGCCGCCAACCCCGGCCTTGAAGAAGCACTCAATACGCTTTCCGGTTTACTGAACAACGACGTGATTTCCACCCTGAATGCCAAAGTGGACATCGACCATGAAACCCCACAGCAGGTGGCTCGTGAATTCCTGCAGCAGAAAGGCTTGCTCTAAGGAGGCACCATGGAAACGTTGCACTATATGCTTGATAACGCGAGCTATCTCGGCAGTCTGACGCTGCAACATTTATGGTTGGTGTTAATGGCCGTGGGTCTGGCGATTGTGATTGGTGTGCCGCTGGGCATTTTAATCGTGCGTCACAAATGGCTTGCCACGCCGGTGCTGGGTATCGCCACCATTGTGCTGACCATTCCCTCCATTGCCCTGTTTGGTCTGATGATTCCGCTGTTTTCGATGATCGGGCAAGGGATTGGCGTATTGCCTGCCATCACCGCGGTATTCCTCTATTCCCTGTTACCGATTGTCCGTAACACGCATACCGCACTCGACAGCCTGCCGCCGGGTTTGCGTGAAGCGGGTCGAGGTATTGGCATGACATTCTGGCAACGCCTGCGCTGGGTTGAAATCCCCATGGCATTACCGGTTATTTTCGGCGGCATTCGTACTGCCGTAGTGATGAATATTGGCGTCATGGCCATTGCCGCAGTTATCGGTGCTGGCGGCTTGGGTTTGTTATTGCTTAACGGTATCGGCAGCAGCGACATCCGCATGTTGATCGCCGGCGCGGTATTGATTTGTGTTTTAGCGATTCTACTGGACTGGTTGCTACATCGTTTACAGCTATTCTTCACTAAGTGGTAATCCTTATTTTTCATTAGGTTAATGACATTAAAATAGCAAAAATTCATTGCAATTTGACGCTGAATTTTTCCCTTTAAACTCAATAAGTTGAAAATGGTTTTGGGGAAAGGATTTTCGAGCAATTGCCATCCCTGGCACACAATTCTGATCATCACTGCTGCGGGCTCACGTGCACCATTTTTCGCATGCATCCCCCTGCGGATAGCTGAATGCCATATTTAATTTAAGACGAAATAAAATCCATTGTCTTTGTACGTGCTTAGTAAAATCAACCTCTACTGGTACAACTTTCATATGCAGGAAAATTTGTCTGATGTTTTTTATAACAAATGCGATTGACGGCTTTGAAAAAATTTTTTGCTATAAAGGCGTGGCAGATCGTAAATCCTACTTCTTTTTTGTGCTCTTTCAGTTGCTTGTTCTTGTACTACTCAATCTGGTTGCACTCATAGGACTAAGCTTTGATAATGAAAGAGTTCATACTACCGTAGCTTTTTCTCTTGTTATTGGTGTGCTTGTCAGTTTCTGGTCACTTCTGGTTAAGCTAGCAATGTCCGTCAGGCGATTGCATGACATAGGACTGAGCGGCTGGTGGGTAATCCTGATTTTTTGTGTGACGTTTGTCGCATTCAAGCACAATGGGATTATGGGTATTAAGAGTGCGGACCCGAATTGGTTTATAGATGTGGTCAATATTGTGGTCGCTTGTGTGGTCTGGCTTGGTTCACATCTATTACTTGCACTACCGAAGTCAAAAATAGAAAACAATAAATACCGACCAGCTGATTCTATTTCCATTCCAGCTACCGATGAAGCCGTGAGCTAATGTATGGGCGGCGGAGTGTTGCTCGCCGCCTTCATATTTATATGGCGTTCATACAGGAATAATATATGGCATTCGATTTAATTAAGTATTTAACTGAGAATTCAATTCCGCATTCCGTTTCAGAGAATGGTGCTATTGTAGTGGCACACTGAATTTGGCCACCTGAATAGAGGTGATATCATCACCTCATAGTCAAAACAGGTGACATTATTACCGGACGTAACAGACGCAATTTTAGCCCCGAGTTTCGCCTCGAAGCTGCCCAGCTTGTACTCGATCAGCACTACACCGTTGCCGTCGCTGCCACTGCGATGAATGTCGGCAAATCCACGATGGACAAATGGGTTCGACAACTGAAAGAAGAGCGAGCGGGAAAATCACCCATAGCTTCACCCATGACACCTGAGCAGATTGAGATACGTGAGTTGAAGAAAAGACTTCAACGCGTTGAAATGGAAAGGGATATATTAAAAAAGGCTACCGCGCTCTTGATGTCAGACTCCCTGAACAATTCTCATTAGTTGAGAAACTCAGGGCGCGGTTTCCTGTTACCGTTGTGTGCAACGTGTTTGGGGTTCATCGCAGCAGTTATAAATACTGGCGGCAGCCCAGGAAGCCTGACGCCACGAGAGTGGCATTACTGAGCCTTGTGCGCGAAGTTTATCGCGAAAGTAACGGCTCAGCAGGAGCGCGAAGCATTGCCGCGATGGTCACCACCAAAGGTATAAAGCTGAGCCGCTGGCGGGCAACAAAGCTGATGAAAGCACTCAATATTATCAGCTGTCAGCAACCTGGCCATCGTTATAAGATGGCGTCTAAGGAACACATTGAGATCCCTAATTATCTGGATCGCCAGTTTGCTGTTACCGAGCCTAATCAGGCCTGGTGCGGTGATGTGACTTATATCTGGACGGGAAAACGCTGGGCTTATCTGGCTGTTGTACTCGATTTGTTTTCCCGTAAACCGGTTGGCTGGGCGATGTCATTTTTCCCTGATTCAGCACTGACAGGTAAAGCCCTGTCGATGGCCAGGGAAGCACGGGGAAAACCGGCTAATTTACTGTATCACTCGGATCAAGGAAGTCACTATACCAGCAGGAATTTCAGACAGTTACTGTGGAGATATCAGATAAAGCAAAGCCTGAGTCGCCGGGGAAATTGCTGGGATAATAGTCCAATGGAACGGTTCTTCAGAAGCCTGAAAACAGAGTGGGTTCCGGATAATGGGTACGCTAATTTTAGCGAAGCCAGCACAGCGATAACGAATTACATCATAGGATATTACAGCCAGCTCAGACCTCATCAATATAATGGAGGTCTGACGCCGAATGAATCAGAACGATTGTTCTGGAAAAACTCTAAAGCCGTGGCCAGTTTTTGTTGACCACTACACTATTGATATACAAGGTAGTCTTGATTTGGCAGATAACAAGGATGTCACCGCGCTGCCAAAGAATCTACTACTATCTGTAGATGGATATCTCGATCTAACAGGTACCCAAATCACCGCCCTGCCCAACAACCTCATTTGCAGCTCCCTTTACCTTGATCCAGAACGTGTCTCCAACGTGACTTTCCGTAAAAATTGCGGAAATAACAACCGTACAATTTTCGCTGTCTGGATAGGTGAAACATTCTATATTATCGGTGCAGTATGCTATATCGCAGCAGGTTCTTTCTATGGGCCTTTATGGAAATTCGAAGATGCAGTTGACCTCAAATACTCAGGCGAAGCAGCAGAAGCCTATAAGCAAGCTGGCCGTGATTGTATAGATGAACTGATAGAGAAGCTAAACACCAGGCCACGATGATTGATCCTACCCGCGAATAGTGGACACGAGACTAAGTGAGTAAACTCTCAACCAGAGGTGACTCACATGACAAAAACAGTATCAACCAGCAAAAAGCCCCGTAAACAGCATTCCCCTGAATTTCGCAGTGAAGCCCTGAAACTCGCTGAACGCATCGGTGTTGCTGCCGCTGCCCGTGAACTCAGCCTGTATGAATCGCAACTTTATAACTGGCGCAGTAAACAGCAGCAACAGCTCTCATCCTCTGAGCGTGAAAATGAACTCGCTGCTGAAAATGCTCGTCTCAAACGCCAGCTGGCGGAACGGGACGAGGAGCTGGCCATTCTCCAAAAGGCCGCGACATACTTCGCGAAGCGCCTGAAATGAAGTATGTCTTTATTGAAAAACATCAGGCTGAGTTCAGCATCAAAGCCATGTGTCGCGTCCTCCGGGTGGCCCGCAGCGGCTGGTATGCGTGGGCTCAGCGGCGTGCGAGGCTAAACTCACGCCAGCAGTTCCGTCTGAGTTGTGACAGCGCCGTGCACGAGGCTTTTCACCGGGCAAAACAGCGCTACGGCGCACCGCGCCTGACCGATGAACTGCATGCTCAGGGTTACCGCTTCAGCGTGAAAACCGTGGCAGCCAGCCTGCGTCGTCAGGGGCTTCGGGCGAAAGCGTCACGGAAGTTCAGCCCGGTCAGTTACCGCGAGCATGACCTGCCGGTGTCGGAGAACCTGCTGAAGCAGGATTTTTACGCCAGCGGTCCAAACCAGAAATGGTCGGGTGACATCACCTACTTACGTACTGATGAAGGCTGGCTATATCTGGCTGTCGTCATCGATCTGTGGTCACGTGCTGTTATCGGCTGGTCAATGTCATCGCGGATGACGGCACAGCTGGCCTGCGATGCGCTACAGATGGCGTTGTGGCGACGTAAGCACCCGGAAAATGTCATCGTTCACACCGACCGTGGTGGGCAGTACTGCTCAGCGGATTATCAGGCGCTACTGAAGCGGCATAACCTGCGCGGTAGCATGAGTGCAAAGGGTTGTTGTTACGATAATGCCTGTGCAGAAAGCTTCTTCCACTCACTGAAAGTCGAATGTATCCACGGTGAACGCTTTATCAGCCGGGAAATGATGCGGACGACGGTGTTTAATTATATCGAGTGTGATTACAATCGGTGGCGTCGCCACAGTGCCTGTGGCGGACTCAGCCCGGAACAATTTGAAAATCTGAATCTCGCTTAGGGCCGTGTCTACATTACGTGGGTAGGATCATACTGCCAGAAAACCTAGCGGTTGGCGGCGGACTAGACCTGAGTGGAACAAAAATCACTGAACTGCCAGAACGCCTGATGGTGGGGGGGAAGCTCATCTTGTGTGATACCCAAATCAGCATGCTACCAGAAGGCCTAATAGTGGAGGGTGAACTCGACCTGAGTGGAACCCAAATTACCACGTTGCCAGATAACCTGGTGGTTGGTGACGAGCTTTTTCTATGCTGTACCCCAATCATCACCCTGCCCGACTATTTCATTTGCGGTTCTCTTTACCTTGATCCTGAACATTTCTCCGGTGTAGCTTTCCGTAAACATTGCGGAGATAACAACCGGACAATTTTCGCAGTCAGGGTAAATAAAATACTCCATATCTCAGCGGATTGTTTCTATGGACCGATAGAACAATTCGAAGATGTGGTTGATCGCAAATATTCCGGTGAAGCAGCCGAAGCCTATAAACAAGCTGCTCGTGATTGCATAAATGAACTGAAAGAGAAGCTAAGCGCCAGGCCGCAATGATTGTGGCACTTCCCGCCCACTCCGGACGGGCTTTTAAATGCCGGATGTAGAACGTTTGCGATTTAACTTGCAGTACTGAGAGCCAATCTCAACTGGTACTACTTTGATATACAGGAAATTTGTCTGATGTTTTTTATAACTAATGGAATTGACGGCTACAAAAGAGCCTTTTGTTACAAGGGAGTGGCCGATCGTAAATCCTACTTCTTTTTTGCGCTCTTTCCGTTTGTTTTTTTTACACTATTTGAACTGATTTTACTTTATTTTCAAACCGTTACCCTGAACCTTTATGGCGAAATTCAGGTTAGGAATATAGTTATTCCTGCTCTTTTTGCTACCATTATTTATTCATTCTTGGCAAGTTCAGCGTTCACTGTCAGGCGATTGCATGATATTGGCCTGAGTGGTTGGTGGTCAACTTTGTATTTCTGCGTGGTACTTATACTTGTATTGTTTATAACACTCGTAATGTTTTTTATATTTACGCCAACAGACAGATACCTACACTTTATCATTTTTTCGACTATTTTATTTTATATGGTCAGTCTTGTTTTCTATTTCCTGCTTGCACTGCCGAAATCAAAGATAGAAAAGAATAAATACCGACCAGATGATTCTATTTCCACTCCGGCTACCGATGAGGCTGTGAGCTAATTTATGTGTGGCTAAACACTATTTACCGCCATCATGCTTATATGGCGCTCATGCAGGAATAATATATGACTTTCGATTTAATTAAGTATTTAACCAGAAAATCAATTCCGTATTCCGTTTCAGAGAATGGTGCTATTGATATACCTGGTAGCCTTGATTTGGCAGATAACAAAAATGTTACCTCGCTACCAGATGGCCTGGCAGTGGGCGGCAATCTCGACCTTAGTCATACTCAAATAACCACGCTACCGGAGAACCTAACGGTGCATGGTAAACTATCCTTGTCTGGAACTAGAATCACCACACTGCCAGAAAACCTAACAGTGGGCGGGTGGCTCAATCTACGCGATAGCGCCCTCCGGAGCGTTTACCGCGTAATGATGTATGGATCCCCGCCTTCACGCGGCCCTTCAAATCAGTTTCGTAGTGGTGCAAAAATATTTCGGGGACTCGCTGAAAAATATCATCTTCGATCTTATCCAGCATGGGAGCGTAAATATCCATCTCGGCCTCCCGCCTCCTGTTCTGTTCACCGCGAACAAAAATAGTTTTTTTGCCCTTCCGATTCTCGCCCACATACGCATCCATAAAATCCGTATCCTTTAATGCGGCACCACGCGGTCTGAAACGTACGGTCGACGTTTCCCGGTCCGATACATACCGGCCCGTTTTCGGGTCGCGAAGTTTATGATGCTCGTCCTGCCAGGAGGCATTACCCTCTATCATCCCCCTGAGCTCACTTAAGCGGATTTGATTGAGGCCATACCACAACTTCATCCCACCCAATTCTCGAGCCGACTCTCGTTGATGCTCGAAAGAAAGGACACGGCGCTTAATGGTTTTCGCATCCAGTATCCCCGCCTCCTGCCTCATCAGCTTCACGGACGCTTTTGTCAGGGTTTGCACGGTGCGATTGAGCGCGCGACTGTAAGCAAGGCGCATCTGATTGGCTGTTGCACCGAGTGCCGCCCCCAGCGACTGCAGTTCACCGAGATCGATTTCAAAGGGCGAGCTACGACGCCCGCGAGATCCTCTGGTGCTCATTTGTTTCCGCTCCAGCTTTTGGGGCCGGGTACGCCAGCCGCTGGTTTTCCTGGCTTTCCGGTGCCGAGCGTCAACACCCGACTGCCCGTATCATCCGGCTCTATTTTCTCGACCCAGTACGATTCACCTTTAATAACGACTTCGTCCCTTTCTTTTATCCCTACAACATGCTGGCTTTTAACGAAAAAGGTTGGCGCAGTGGCCTTTAACCTGCCACCCGTTTTGAATGTTGCCGTTGCATCCGGATTATCAAATACGCCACGAACAGGGGTTTTAATGCCGTTAATGTCAATAACCGCATTAGCCCCCATGGCGTCGATAATCTCATTGTCAGCAGCGAACATGGCCTCATCAAAAAGATTATCGAATGACATTTTTAACCGCCTTTGATCATCTTTTTATGGTCAAAATCACCGGAGGCAATTTCCACCCACTCCCCTGGTGATACGCATTTTGATACCAGGTTCCCGCGGGTATTAAACACTTTCAGGTGCAGGCACATTAATGGCTTCACGTTAATTCGCTCGCCAGTGGATGAGTCGATATGACCGTTCGTTACGTCGGACTTCAGGTTCGCGGAACGACTACCGTCGCCGTCAGAGCCAGCCCCATCATCACCATTAATCGCTGCAAATTCGTCTTCCGCTTCACGCAGGCGCAGCTCAAGATCAGCAACCGAGCCCGATGTATCAATTCCTGGTCCAAGCTCATCAGATAGCTGATTCAGACGCGCAATGATGTCTTTTTTTTCCATTTTTATATCCAAAGGGCGGTCTCGCCGCCCTGTTAACCGGTTAAGCGATCTGAATGACGACGAATTTATCAGGCTCGGGTAATGCCATGCTGCGAGGCGATTTCACGCAGTGACATCAAGCCAGCTCGGTAAGCCGATTCGATGGCCTCCCAATCTGGTTTTGCCATGACTATTATTCCTTGTTTATTTCTTCTGGTGCTGAGTTAATACGTTTCGTACGAAACCACTTTGGAGATGCGATTTGAAATTTGTCACTATTGCTATACTCACATTCCTACTCAGCGGCTGTGCTGTTGGTGTATCAGGATCGGGCGGAAGCTCAGGTGTTGGTGGGGTTTCTGTTGGAACAGGAATCGGCTTTTAACTTTATTGAAGCTCTTTGAGTGGCAAGAGCTTCTATCTACATCTTTTTGCCGTTCAGGCGAGACAGCAGTTTCTTTTCAAGCAAATTCACGACCGTTACGCCGGACCAGGATGATATTCCACAGGCAACTGCCGTTCCGGTGTAGTGCCACTGGAAGCGAACGGCCAGCATCAGTACCAGCGCACTTGCAAATGTTGAGATGATGATTTGGCATACCGCGCCCCAGAACGACGTCGGAATGCCAGAAAGAATACTGTGGGCAATCTTCGATAACACACCGAGGCCCGTAAAAATGGCAACGAGGACATACCCCGCAATTTCGTCTTCTGGCGGCTTGAATGGCATGGGATTTCGTCCATAAAAAAGCCCCGCCGATAAGCGAGGCTTGAGGGTTCATAGCATAACGAAGCAGTGGCTTTGGCCTGGTTATGTTTTATCAATAAAAAAGCCCCGCATGAGGGGCTGAGTAAAACGAGAACTCAATTCGGAAGGTTGCTAACGATACACAGGTAAGTATCAGACTGAACGCTGAACGATTGTGGCCTACCAGGGAAAGTACGATATATAATTACCCAGCGTTCAGACTGATACGCTCTCAAGCCACTCAGGAATTATCCCGTTTTTGTTGGCTGAAAAGCATTTGGTGCGGTCGGTGGGAATCAAACCCGCCCAGGCGCTCATTGATGGGATAGGTGCCTGAATATCAATTGACCGCAATTGGTGCGGGTCTACTTCCCCACAGTCACCGTTGTCGTTCTTTAAAGTCCTGCACGTCTGGACTATGCGTCGGTAGGCCTGTCTGTCCATCCCAAAAACAGGTCTACACTTGCCTGGTATCAGCTAGCGAAGTTGAACCATCGCCCTTCTGATTTTGCAATCAGACGTTCTGCCTGCTGAACTAAACCGGTAAAAAAGCCTCGGACGAGGCCTAAGCAAATCAAAAAATCTAATTACAAGCCAATGGGTTTTTACTATGTGTTACCTGCAAAGCAACGAGGCGAATCCTAAATCAATTCATGTGAGCTACCAATGCTGAATCGATTTAATTTTGAATAATCATTCAAAGATAGATAGCCATCAGTAAAGGGTCAGCACAGGATGAGGCTTCGATATTGCTTGTAAGCCGAAAAGAAAAAGCCCCGCGATAAGCGAGGCTTGAGAGTCATAGCACAACAATGCCAGTGTCTATGACTCAGTTAGGTTTTCAGAAATAAAAAGACCCCGCATAGCAGGGCCTGAAAGATAAAACCAGAATACAACCCACCGAAGTGGTAAAGGAGATACCTGGAGGTATCAGACTGAACGCTGAGCGAATGCGGTCTACCAGGGAAAGTACGATGTATAATTACCCGGCATTCAGACTGATACGCTCTCCAGTCACTCAGGGTTACCCATCTGCGCAGACTGAAAAGCATTTTGGTACGGTCAGCGGGAATCAAACCCACCCAGTCGCCCCATTGAGCGGAAAACGCCTGAATATCAATTGACCGCACTGGTACCGGTTGATGGAGTTGAACCACCGCCCTTCTGATTTTGCAATCAGCCGTTCTGCCTGTTGAACTAAACCGGTAAAAAACCCCACGACTGGGGCTGAGTAAAACCCGACACTCAACTATACAAACAAGGTAAATCAACTATGCAAACAAGGTAAATCAACACACCTCCAGGAAGAAGGCTGAGCGGATATTATACAGCTAAGAAGGATTACTATTCACATTTCATGCTAAGGGCGTTTCGTGCCAGAAGCGCTGGAGTACCAAAAACGACAAAACCCGCCTTGTGAGCGGGTTCTTGATGGTTGGTAACGTTCTGGGTGTAGATTCCCATCGTTAGAATGAGCGTAGCCAAAAACCAACATGCTTGCAATAACGCATACCCTAAACGTTTATTTTTAAACTGTTATCTTTTTCAGAATACCCTCAGCATAAGACTCCTCGATGTGACAATGCTCCACCAGGCGCTCAAAGAACAACTTGAAATTTCTACGCCATATCATCTCTGTAACACCCAAAGCCTTAAAAATCTCAGTATCCTTAAGCCGTGGGTAGCCCCTCCCCTTGCAACGTGGACACTCTTTGTAAACCGGTATGCCCTGGAGTTCCGTTTTCTTCTTATCGAGAGTCTCGCCGCGGCCACGGCAGCGACATTCATTTTTTATGGAGCCCTTTCCCTCGCACGGGTTGCAGAGCGCACGCACCACTTCCCGCTTAGGCTTAAGGTCGTTGCCAGGCATCGGCTTACTAAAGCGCATGAGCTGAATCTCTGATGATCGCGTCATCTGGCCCATTGCCGCTTTCATGGTGAAAACCTCTGCATCAATAAAGCCCTCGCCACAACAATTGGTACATATCACCCTGCTGGCCGCGCTAAGCGAGTAATCACGGAAAACGTAATACACCAGGGTATGCAGGAATTTGTCACGATCCGCTTCAGTCATCTTCTGCAGAGCTCGATGCCTGCACGCGCGATTGGTGGCCAGCTCCTTGAGATAAGCCAGGATGTTATCTGGTGCAAGTACGCCCGCCTTAGCAAAATACAACTCAATACCAACTGCGGCTCTGGATGTTGCCATGCCTATTGATGCCATAACGTCTGTAATAGTAAGTGTGCCAGTAGCTATGCCGCACGGAACGGCACCTGGTGACATTGATTTTGGAGCAAAGAATTTAACAAGGCTCTCAAGGTTCATTTTGCAGCTCCGGCTATTAATCGTTTGGCATAATTCTGAATAATTCGGTAATCCACCAGCACTGAACCGGCAGAACGGAAACAACGAAGGGTGAGCCATCTGCGCTTCAGCTCAAAGATGATGATTGGGTGTGTCATAACGCACTCTCCATCTCGATGTTCTGCCATACCCAGATACTCATTCGGAGCCGCTTATAAGCATCATGGGTACCGGAAATTCTCTTTAATGAGCGGTAAATAATTCTGTATTCCCATAAGCGCCAGCGTCTTGACTTCAGGCTATCCGGAATAAAGGCTATTGAAATGAGGCTAATCATGCGACCACCAGCAGCTTCAGTGCGCGCAGGTCTGCCCGAGCGGTGGCGCGGATGGTTGATAGTTCTTCGCGGGAATAACGATGGGTGGCGCTGTTGCTTTCCAGGCTTAATACGCGAGTCTCGCCAATTTTTTTGACGAGGTTGATGCGATAAAGCTCGATGTTGCCGGATTTGTGGACGTTGCAGGAATGGCACTGGAGATGAATATTGTCGTGGTGGAAACGTAACTGGCTGGCGGCTGCGGTTGTGCGGTAATGGCCAGCGTGCCATGAGTCAGCGTTACGGGTGCCGCAGGATATGCAACCCCCGCCGTTCGCCAGATCCGTTTCACGTATCAGGTCGTTTACCGCACGCTGAGTCATGTCCATCCAGTGCGATAATGGTTTAACTGCAGCTTTACGTTCCCGCCAGGCGGCATGTGCTGCCTTTTGTTGTTTTTTGGCCTGGCGTTTTGCTTCCCGTTCTTCTTTGGTTTTTGTTTTAGCTGTGTGGGTTTTACCGTACGCACAGGCGCAGGAATAACTACAAACAGTTTGCTCTGGTCGTGATGGCTTGAACCATTGCCGGCATTTTTTGTTTGCGCATTTTCGACGAGAAGGCTTTTTGCTCATGCCACACCGCCAGGGTGTAGATGTGCGGAAACACCGCGACGACTGGTTGCGGTGTGGGTCTTTGGGGTAATTCTTGACTGGTGCGCCATTCCGATTCTCTCCGGTGGCGCGATAAGCTCAGGGTGTTCAGCCCGTTTGATTATTATAAATCAAATCATTTGGCGGCGCACTGAGTTGCTCATGCGATTCAGTAGTGTTAAGAACGGCTGACTCCATAATTGGTATTACTGCATAATTACCACACCCATCTGAAAATACCTGATAGCGTCCAGCTGAATGTACAAACATTTCAAGCTCTTCAATTGTCATTAGTTTTATCCAAAGGTGGTATGTTCCCCATCCGGGGCTAGTCCGTTTTACCTTTGCGCGCTGACAAACCGTAGTAGCACTTTTGGCTTAAACCCAATAGGCCGCACAGATCGAATTGGCACCAATCGATCTGTTTTACCGATCAATTATTAATGGACGTAATAGATACCAACTGGTTGATAAGCTGATGTGATTCAGGTCTGAAAATTGCTGAGTTGTTTAGGGTGATTTATTTCAAATCCGGGGTTTGGGTTACAGATGTGGGAATCAAGCTATTAGTGCTACGTAGACAGGTGGGGTTTTAAAGAATGTGATTGGGTATTCGCATTTTACTTGGTTACCTGTTCGCAAATTACTTGGTCGTTTCCAACAGAAAACCGGGACAGAGCAATCCAAATTGACGGGCAGCTAATGGCCTTTATAATTATCTTGCGTCATGGCAGTGAAAGCACCATTCTGGTTAAAAAATATACTTGACGTGCGTTTTCGTTCGGTTGATAAAACGTAGAGGGTCAATACGGCTTTATGGCAATAGATGGAATTAATATTATAGACAGTGATATGGCGCACGATATTTACAGCGCTGTCACAGAAGCATGGAAAGATGGGAAGTCACTGGCTGATATCATGTCTGAAGTTCGAGCTTGGGAGAAAGATTATTGCAGGGATCTCCTGGGCTCAGAAATTTACTGGACATCGCTGGCCTTTTCACTCTGGAAGATTGGGGAATTACAAGAAGAAGTTCGTCTTCATGCTCTCCAGTTAATATCTCAGGGGGCGTGTAAAGATTGGCTGGACATTGATTCTGAGGCCCAAAAGAAACGGCAAAAAGCGCTTGATGTATTTGCTGCAAAAATTATCTTGGACAATCCCAGACCACTTCGTCGCCCTACACTACCTAAAAAACTGAGGGTGTCGCATTTCAGTGTCGGAGATGTATTGGCGGTGAATTTACCGAACAACGAGTATGGTGCGTGCGTATTAGTACAGCTTGAACATTCTGTGCGAAAGACAGAATACCATTTTGCCCTGGTAAATCTGAAACAATCCTCTGTTCCCACACTCGAAGATGTCGGGAATGCAGAAATGTCAGGTCGCCCATTGATCGGTTTTGAAACAAGCTGCTGGATAGATCACAAAAATCTTACCCGGGTTATCCCCTATCTGCGGCGTATTGGCAACGTTGAATTGACCACATACTATATGTGTGGACGTCATCCTGTAATGAGCGCCGATGATTTTTTTGATTGCTGGAACAGTGAATCTATCCGTCAGGGGTGTTGCTTAACATGGGAGTTTATTAACAAAATCCTTCCATAGAACTTTCTTGGATGTCGCTTGAAAAACGGAATCTATGGTCAGTTTTTGTAGACCACTTCAATCGCAATCTTTGCGAATGTAATAGAGGTTGATGGTGAAGGCAACGTTCTCAACTTCACGCATGCCCAAAGAAGAGCTACTGATTACTTGAGGTCCTGGTGCGATCCATCCTTTAATATATCGCCACCGCTTGAGGACTGGGAAATGGCGCTCTATTCGCCACCTTCACCCTGAGCCTTGCTGTTAATAGTAATAGGGGTTTAAAAGCCCAATGGAGCGGAAACGTACGTTAAGAACGTAACCATATGATTTTAAGTATATAAACTCGTAGTATTGTCGGGCTGATTTACGTTGATATTATTCCCGGGTTTATTAACACCGAAAGTGCCGGGAACCGCATGGTTACTAGCATCAAAGGGAAAGTAAATAAAACCCTCGTTTTCTTTACTCGACCAGCCTGCTTAAAAAATGTACTTAGCGTACGTTCTCGTACGGTTGGGCTTCAAACCCCTTTACAGGACAAGAGATTACTCGCAGACTAAAAGGATCTCAAGAGGATCATTCATACAATATGATCCATGAATCAACGGAGCTGATATGAAAAAAATAAAACTGATTATCTTAGCAAGCATATTTTTGCTCGCATTTAATACATACGCACACGACAAATTAGTATTTCAATGTAACACGTCACACGGCAAGACTATGAAGATAGAAAGGGATAATGACACTCTTATTTATTCATATGGCACCCCCAATAAAACTGACATTACGCTGAATACAAAATTATACAACTTGGATATTCCAGGTGTTTTTTCATCGAATGTTAGACTTGCAAATAAATCAGGTCAATATATATATAATTCGGTAAGTTTCATCAATGGTGAGTATTCTTACAACCTAACAGCACTAAGTGATGTAAATGTACCATCCGATAAAACATTTACAGGTGTGGAT
Source organism: Buttiauxella sp. 3AFRM03 (assembly GCF_003675305.1). Lineage (NCBI taxonomy): Bacteria > Pseudomonadati > Pseudomonadota > Gammaproteobacteria > Enterobacterales > Enterobacteriaceae > Buttiauxella > Buttiauxella sp. 3AFRM03. The sequence continues at coordinate 5,288,717 of NZ_CP033076.1, read as the reverse complement.
GTTTATAAAAAATCCACACCTGTAGCTAAAATACAATGTGTGACTGACACTATAAAAGATAACTTTGAGTCACTCTATAATTAAGAAACACCGGCTTATATAAGCCGGCTTCATATTAGAACGCGGCAGAGAAGATCTGAGAATCATAGAACCTCATCAAGTTGCCATATCTAAGCGTTCTTGAATCAGTGCCTGCATTAACAACGTTAGTTATAGCGTCACACACATTTCTAGTTATCCCTTCGTCTGCTTTTTTGTAAAGTGCATGAGCATCCCAAAAATACAACGCTGAACGAACAGCCTGTTTTATTGAAGAAGATACAATCTCAGGTTCATCTTCAAAATTAATCGTTTCACCCCATGTAGCTTCACTATACTTAGTAAAAGCAATGTAATTATAACGACCTGTTATTTGTTTCATCCCTCGCCCTCTATATCGCCAACCATCACCCGGATTAATATTGCCATTCCGACCGCCATATGCTTTATTTGCAATATTAACTTGATTAGCCTTATGCGTTTCAGTTCTGCCATCAAGCAACTGCTCTTCAACATGATTACGGTAATATAAAAAAAGCGATGATAATCTCGACGGAGGATAATCAAGACTTTCCGTTATCGAAAATGCAGGTCCGGTCTCCTGATAAACCTGAGCCATAAAGTGATAAAGCCTTTCCTCTGTATTCAGATGACATAAATCCAGATTAGCATTCAGTTCATCGGCTACTTGCTGCAACAACTCATCACTAACATTAGCGATACTCGTCCAGATCATCCTCAGCATTGCTAACGTGATACGTCCTCTGCTGGCAGCAATGGCATCAAGAAACACAATCGGATGCATATGCCACAGAGCTTCACCGCTGCGGATCTCCGGTACATCCTTCATCCACACCAGCTTGTTGATGAAGTCCCGGTTATACAGCGCCATATCCGGGTGTTTCTTCGCCTGTTCATTCAGTGCTGCCTGCCACAGAGCCGACATACCATCTTTCAGCCATTCGCTGTGGTGCTTCACCACGAATCGCTGTACCTGATACCGGATATGCGGCTGTGTGTTATGCAGAAACCGCCAGAGTTCGCCGGCATCAATCACACCATCCTGGTTCAGATCCATCAGTTTCAGCAGTCTCTGGTATTTCTCGGTGTAGCGCGAGGAATACATATCCCGCGTTTCACTCCGGGCCAGCGCCTCCAGTCGTTCGTACGTCCGCCGCAGCCAGCCCTCTTTCGGGGTCTGGAAAATACTTTGCGGTGCGTCCTCCTGCTCCAGCGGCATAAAGCCCCGCTTTTCGAGGTCAAACTGGTTCGCTTTCTCCACGTCTTCCGCCGCCATCCATGACAGCTCACCGGGAATGTAATACCAGGTCTTTCCGTCCGCTTCCACTTTCCGGCACTCGCTTTCCGGGGTGTACCGCTCGGCAGTACTGGGTGAAGGATCCCCACCCACACCGGCCACCACAAACGTATTATCCTTCTCCCGATGCAGCCAGCGCGTTTTGTCCGCCAGCGTGTGCAACACTGCCGCACCGGTCGTCACCCCGGCCTTGTTCGCCAGAAAATCCTTCATCCGCGTGTCCTGACTGAACACTTCCAGATGGCAGAAGTGCTGCGGGGCCCCATACGGACGCTCATCCAGGCTCAGGTGGCCGATAATCTCCCCGGCCTTAACCTCAGGAGCATCATCCCCGGAAACCGTCACCACCTGATTAAACACGCCATGCTGACGGGCGACCAGCATCCAGGCCGGCAGCGTGGCGCTCTGGCGTTTCACGAACGTATCCAGCCCGGAGACCCAGCCGGATCCGCCAGCCGGCAACCCGCTTTTCGTCCCTTCCGGTACCAACACCACAGACACAAAGATAAACGGCGCGGGTTTACCGTTAAGCAGGAATGATGCCTCCAGCTTAATTTCCACCACGGCACCACGTGGCAGCGTGGTCTGTGTATCCAGCGGGGCCTCATAGTGACGCAGTGCATCATGAGGAACATTAATCCCTTCCCTCAGCCCGCCACGTATCCAGCCGGGAAGCGTGTTGTCCTGGCGAATTTTCAGCGTACTGGCAGTCACCGTGGCGGTCGGTGTATCCGTCATGCCGTACTCAGACAGCGGGGCTATCTGCATCCACAGGGTGTGGAACTCCAGCGCATGGTCAGGCTTGTCTTTATCCGGGGTACAGGTGGACTTGATGAGTACGAAGGTGGAGCTGAATTTCAGCATCTTTTTTCCGAATGCCGCCGTCTGATAATCATCATTCAGTCGCCAGGCAACCACCTGACCATCGGTCATACATTTCAGGCCGTGGCTGCCGGGTTTAAAGACCGCGTTGCCGGCAAAACCGTCACAGAGGTGAATCCCCCCATGCCAGTGTTCTGCCTGCTTCATCAGCCAGTGAGTATCCCCTTCGCTGCCCTGCATGGCGGCCATGAATTCCGTCGCCGAGCGGTAGCCGTCAACCGGCAGTACCATTTTCATTCTGTTATCCCTGGATTTATGATGGTTATTTGCACATCATACACAGCACAGGACATAACAAAAATTTCCTATATGTCGTAATATGTTACTAAACTTATGAGCGTTCCGGAGACACACGATGGCACACAAAAAACTCACCGCCGCCGAAGAGAAACGGCTGGCTGACGCGTTTGTTGCACAGGCGCTGGCCATGGGCCTGAAGGGCAATAAAAAACTTCCAAAGGACATTAAGGCGCAGGTACGGACTCGGGTACTCAGTGCCATCGAAGACGAACGCCGGGTAACACAGGCGCAGGAAGCCCGCAGACAGGAATACGAAACAGCAACACACAAACCACCTGTTAGCATTAACACTCATTGGTATTACTGAGGAGACCGTAAAAGTGATCGAGATAACACATGGTGACATTTTGCGAGCTGATGCAGAAGCTATAGTAAATACAGTCAATTGTGTAGGAGTTATGGGCAGAGGACTTGCATTGCAATTTAAAAAAACTTGGCCTGAGAATTTCAAGGCCTACGCGATTGCATGCAAGAAAAACGAAGTGCACCCTGGAAAGATGTTTATTTTTGAAACTGGACAACTTACGAACCCTCGTTTCATCATCAATTTCCCAACGAAGAGACACTGGAAAGGCTCTAGCAAAATAGAAGATATTGATTCTGGTTTAGTTTCCCTTGCTGGGGATATACAAAAAATGGGTATCAAGTCCATAGCCATTCCACCACTGGGTGCTGGATTGGGAGGACTTGATTGGTCTGTAGTTTGTGAAAAAATAAAACACGCTATGCAGCCATTAAGTGACGTTCATGTTTTTATCTATGAGCCGTCTGGAGCACCTCAAAATGACAAGAGGGAAAAATGACAACAGGAAAAGCAGTATGAATAGAGCTTATATAATGCTATCTAAAAAGGGGTCAGTTTGGATATCGGAAATTTTTGTACATTAAGCGTATTCTTTAACCAAAATATATAAGGTTACACTCTTAGCGTACGTTTTCGTTTCATTGGCCCTCAACCCCCTACTATAATTCTCTATATCCAAACTGCCCCCTATAGGGGTATATCCACTAAAATTTGAATATTATCAAATATATTAGGAAATATTTGGCCGACGGCTCGGCTATGTATTGGCTTCACCGAGAGAGCACAGTGAAGTCATCCTAAGCTAGGCCGATTTTTTGTCAGTGAAAACGAAATCGGCAGAAACAGAAACATGGGAGCAAGTGCTTAGCTATGGTGGTCCTCTTTCGGGCGGATCCTCGATGCTGGCAGCTATACCTACGGAGCAATAGATGAATCAAAAGGCCAAAACTAAGGCGATCAACACAATTCACGAAACTGTATGTACTCTGTTTGAGGCACAAGGGTTTGTGATCCTACCCGCGAATAGTGGACACGAGACTAAGTGAGTAAACTCTCAACCAGAGGTGACTCACATGACAAAAACAGTATCAACCAGCAAAAAGCCCCGTAAACAGCATTCCCCTGAATTTCGCAGTGAAGCCCTGAAACTCGCTGAACGCATCGGTGTTGCTGCCGCTGCCCGTGAACTCAGCCTGTATGAATCGCAACTTTATAACTGGCGCAGTAAACAGCAGCAACAGCTCTCATCCTCTGAGCGTGAAAATGAACTCGCTGCTGAAAATGCTCGTCTCAAACGCCAGCTGGCGGAACGGGACGAGGAGCTGGCCATTCTCCAAAAGGCCGCGACATACTTCGCGAAGCGCCTGAAATGAAGTATGTCTTTATTGAAAAACATCAGGCTGAGTTCAGCATCAAAGCCATGTGTCGCGTCCTCCGGGTGGCCCGCAGCGGCTGGTATGCGTGGGCTCAGCGGCGTGCGAGGCTAAACTCACGCCAGCAGTTCCGTCTGAGTTGTGACAGCGCCGTGCACGAGGCTTTTCACCGGGCAAAACAGCGCTACGGCGCACCGCGCCTGACCGATGAACTGCATGCTCAGGGTTACCGCTTCAGCGTGAAAACCGTGGCAGCCAGCCTGCGTCGTCAGGGGCTTCGGGCGAAAGCGTCACGGAAGTTCAGCCCGGTCAGTTACCGCGAGCATGACCTGCCGGTGTCGGAGAACCTGCTGAAGCAGGATTTTTACGCCAGCGGTCCAAACCAGAAATGGTCGGGTGACATCACCTACTTACGTACTGATGAAGGCTGGCTATATCTGGCTGTCGTCATCGATCTGTGGTCACGTGCTGTTATCGGCTGGTCAATGTCATCGCGGATGACGGCACAGCTGGCCTGCGATGCGCTACAGATGGCGTTGTGGCGACGTAAGCACCCGGAAAATGTCATCGTTCACACCGACCGTGGTGGGCAGTACTGCTCAGCGGATTATCAGGCGCTACTGAAGCGGCATAACCTGCGCGGTAGCATGAGTGCAAAGGGTTGTTGTTACGATAATGCCTGTGCAGAAAGCTTCTTCCACTCACTGAAAGTCGAATGTATCCACGGTGAACGCTTTATCAGCCGGGAAATGATGCGGACGACGGTGTTTAATTATATCGAGTGTGATTACAATCGGTGGCGTCGCCACAGTGCCTGTGGCGGACTCAGCCCGGAACAATTTGAAAATCTGAATCTCGCTTAGGGCCGTGTCTGCATTACGTGGGTAGGATCATTACTGAGCCTTGTGCGCGAAGTTTATCGCGAAAGTAACGGCTCAGCAGGAGCGCGAAGCATTGCCGCGATGGTCACCACCAAAGGTATAAAGCTGAGCCGCTGGCGGGCAACAAAGCTGATGAAAGCACTCAATATTATCAGCTGTCAGCAACCTGGCCATCGTTATAAGATGGCGTCTAAGGAACACATTGAGATCCCTAATTATCTGGATCGCCAGTTTGCTGTTACTGTAAGCACACCTGTTTTAGTTCCACGCACTTTTTGAGGTTTCCGGTTTTTCAGCCATCAGTCGGTATTCTTCCGGTGTCAGGTTATTCAGTGATTCATGAGGCCGCTCGCTGTTGTATTCCGTCAGCCAGCGCTCTGTAATTTCCCTTGCTTCATTCAGCGTTCTGAACAGATAAAAATCCAGGATTTCTGTCCGGTACGTCCGGTTAAAGCGTTCGATAAAGGCATTCTGTGTCGGTTTACCCGGCTTAATAAATTCCAGCAACACACCATGCTCTTCGGCCCACTGCCCCAGAGCCAGTGATATCAGTTCCGGGCCGTTATCCATCCGCATCTTCAGCGGATATCCGCGATTCGCCACTATCCTGTCCAGCACCCTTACTACCCGCTGAGCCGGGATATTCAGATCGATTTCTATCGCCAGTGCTTCGCGGTTAAAATCATCCACCATATTGAAGGTTCGGAAGCGCCTGCCGCACACCAGCGCATCGTGCATAAAATCGATGGACCAGCTCTGGTTAAGTGCTTCTGGCGTCGCCAGCGGCGCCGGATTACGCACCGGCAGGCGTTGCTTCCCCTTACGACGAAAATTCAGTTTCAGCAGGCAGTAAATCCGGTGAACCCGCTTATGGTTCCAGGCGTGCCCCTGTCTGCGCAGCACCTGAAACAGCTTCTTAAAACCGTACCGCGGATAGCGTTCTGCCAGTTCAGTCAATACCTGGATCACCGGTTCATCACGCCGGGTATTGGGCTGGTAAAAATATACGGTCCTGCTCAGCGATAACGTCCTGCATGCCTGGCGGATGCTCATGGCAAATTGTGTGGTCAGATAGCCAACAAGCTCCCGCTTTATCGCTGGTTTTAAAGCTTTTTTTCGATGACATCTTTCAGAGCCCGGCATTCAAGACTGAGATCAGCAAACATTTGTTTGAGACGGCGGTTTTCATCCTCCAGGTCTTTCATCTTTTTAATATCAGAGGCTTCCATCCCGCCGTACTTTGCTTTCCAGTTGTAGTACGAAGCCTCCGATATTCCGGCTTCACGGCAGACATCCTTGACCGTACGTCCGGCTTCAACAGACTTCAGAACGGCGATGATCTGGTGCTCAGTGAATCGGGCTTTACGCATGGCGATCTCCTCAGGGGACATAATCAGTATGTCGGAAGATCTCTAAAAGTGAATGGTTCGTTTTACCGGGATACTTACATTACCGAGCCTAATCAGGCCTGGTGCGGTGATGTGACTTATATCTGGACGGGAAAACGCTGGGCTTATCTGGCTGTTGTACTCGATTTGTTTTCCCGTAAACCGGTTGGCTGGGCGATGTCATTTTTCCCTGATTCAGCACTGACAGGTAAAGCCCTGTCGATGGCCAGGGAAGCACGGGGAAAACCGGCTAATTTACTGTATCACTCGGATCAAGGAAGTCACTATACCAGCAGGAATTTCAGACAGTTACTGTGGAGATATCAGATAAAGCAAAGCCTGAGTCGCCGGGGAAATTGCTGGGATAATAGTCCAATGGAACGGTTCTTCAGAAGCCTGAAAACAGAGTGGGTTCCGGATAATGGGTACGCTAATTTTAGCGAAGCCAGCACAGCGATAACGAATTACATCATGGGATATTACAGCCAGCTCAGACCTCATCAATATAATGGAGGTCTGACGCCGAATGAATCAGAACGATTGTTCTGGAAAAACTCTAAAGCCGTGGCCAGTTTTTGTTGACCACTACACGGTAACTTTTGCGTACGCGTTAGCAATATTTCACTATATGCAAATTTTTTTGGGCTCCTATTAGGAGTCTGAAGCCCAACCATACGGAAACGTACGGTAAGTGTATTTTTTGAACAATTTGATGTGCACATAGCAGATGTGTTAATTGATGCTGTGTAGACAAATAAATGGAATTTGAAAAGATTATGTAGTGCTAATGCCTATATAGATATGAGCTTCTTCTGAGCTTTTGTAAGCTTCAAAATCGGTAAGAAAACTGCGACATATCTCAGGGTGTTGTTCAAAATAGGACCAGATATAAGACCAAGTGTGAATAATAGCATCGGGCATAGCCCCTCTAGCTTCAAAAACGAGATATTCTCCAGCTTCAATGACAATATTTTCAAAATCGCTGTTTGACTTATCAACAGATACACCAACGGTTAAATCATAAAAGCCGGCAGCGTCAGTTTCATAGGCTGAGTAAACGCCGAAAATTGGAGTGTCTGGTAGCCGTGTTGAGATCTGCTCTGCCACTCCCTCTGAATAGAACTGTGTCCATAGCCCAGGGATTCTTGCGCTTTCAGAATTGAACTCATCAATGTTTTTCGTACGTACGCAAAGCCCCGCCACACAGAAGCTTTTTATATGCTCAGTCTTTGGTTTCATAATGATTGTCTTCCAAGGTAAATTTGAATTATACCCTAACCTGACGTCAGGCCGGATAATGAAAAAATCGCCTGAGCGGTTTAGTTTGGGTGCCTGAGAACGCCTTGCGCCACTCCATGAAGAGTGGCGGGGATTCCTCCCCGCCGGTGCTCTTACTCGGATTCGTAAGCCGTGAAAACAGCAATCTCCGCATGGCCAGTTCGGAACCGAACCTCACAGAGGTCTTTCCTCGTTACCAGTACCACCATAATGACCGTGATACAGATTGCGATTATGGCGATTAATATCGCCCTTTGCTGTTTCATAGCTCCTACTCCTTGACCTGATGGTCTGTAAGAGGCTAACCTTGATGTTGCGAGCATACGAGGGGCCTCGGGTTAATTTGAAAAAATTACTCGGGGCTTTTCTCCATCTGCCTTCTGCTAATGCTCGAGACAGATAGTCTCAAGCACCCGCCGGCATTCTACGATAACTCATTGGCTATTCACTTTCTTTTCGTGCTGCATTTCTACAGGCCACAATTTCTCTATGGCCTCAATTTGCCTGCGCATTTCCGCCTGCACTGCCGGGTGATTCCAGTTCGTTGAAACCACCCCATCTTTATCTATGGAATAGCGGCCAGTGTTTTCAGTGAGAAGCCGCAGCATTCGTTTATCAGGGTCTTCTAATTTTAGGCTTACCGCATCAGAGGTATTAATGCTCGGGCAGATTAATTTATCCCGTCGCACTCCTGAGAATAGAGTTAAAACTGCAATGATGTTCACCATCCCCCCAAAGATAAGCCCCCTGACATCCCCTGCGCTGGATGTTAAGATCAAGAATGAAGCCACGATCAAACACGTCAAATAAAACATGACTCCCCTCCTGAAGATTTAGCCTGCAAAAATGTGTTAGGTAACGCTTTGTTATGAACCTCGTAACGTTCCACGCCAATTACCTCCAAGAATAACGCCAACTGATTAAAATCGATCCATGCCCTTACCTGGCATTTACCGCGCGCTGCCTCAATGAATAACGGAGCACCTGTGGCGAATATTCCCATTACATAGCGCCTTTGCGGTATTTTCTCATTTTCCAGTTCCATTGTTTAGTTTGTTCACTTCGCCGTTCCATTTCTCAATGGCTTTAACTTCTGCGGTTTCCCACGCCCTGCCGCCTTTGCTGTAAGCGGTCACCACTCGCAGGCATTCACAGGTGCAGACGATATTCACGTACCCCATTGCACACCATGCGCCGCGTGGTTCACGGTGAATGATTCTGGGCTTTGTGCCTTTCGGGCAATTCACTGGTATCGACACAATCACAACCCCAATGAACGCTGCAGGCGGGTCTCGTCGTACTTCGCAGTCAGCAATAAATTACGGATCTGACTACGTAGGAATTGTTCATGGGTCATGACTGAGGCCTCAGTGGTATTGCTGTGTGCCAGTCGGGCCGCTGCCAGATCTCGCCTGCACTTTGCTGTACAGCGATTCAATAGCGTCGTCATGAGCGTCAATAGCAGCACCCAGCGCATCCTGAGCGGCCTGCATAGCTCGGCGTTCAAGGGTGTCGTAGATACTCAATCGGTGGCGCACAGAGCGAGGCATAGCTCGCAGAATGGCTGGAGTAAGCTGGCGGATTTTCTCGCGCTGATCTGGGTTTTCCCCTTTAAGCCAACGATGGAAAATATTCTGCTGGTTCAACCATGTTTTGCCGGGTTTGATTTTCAAATCACCACCACCGAGTTGGGAGTACTGCTCCGCAATCGCATCAGCAACGCGCCGCTGGTCTTTTTTCCCTGCCCAAGCCAGCAGCACGGCCTCCATGTGTTCGTGTTTGATTTCCATTAATCAGTCCTTAGGTGCCCTAGGTGTTAGTCTGTACATCAGCTGGAATGCCAGACGTTGGGGTTGGGTGAAGATCTGGACGTAGTTCGTGCGGGGTTACGCCGGTTGCCAGGTAAACGCGGAGTACCCAGTCAGAAGGGACCACTCCGTTATATCTGGTGACCCAGCGATTTACCGTTTGTGGCCATCCGTGAATGTGCCGTTATCACCGCCGGCGCCATGATTCAGCAAATGGCCGAAAATAACGCCAAGGTGGATTTTGATGGGGATAGTAAAGGCTGGTCGCCAGAGTTTGCTGAATGGTACCGAGCACGCAGCGTGCAGTACCTTAAAGAAGCTCGCCTGTATCTCAATGAAGAAGCTGACTGCGACGAGATCGACGACCACATACAGGACGAAATTGATGAATGGCGGGACTAAGCGATGTATGACGAACAAGATGAGGATCTCGATGTGGTTTCTCCCAGTCATCGCGCCGGTACCACACTTATCATCGATGACGGTTGCGACTGGACGACCTGGCTTGAGTGGAATATGAACAGCCGCCGGCGCATAAGTGAGGGGCGGTTTGAGTTACCACCAGCCCGCCCTCTGGTTTCAGCTCCAACAATTCAGCAAAAGAGAGGCAAACATGCTCGCAATTAAAATTCTGGCCGGCATCTTCTTTGCGTTCGTGGTCATAGCGCTGGTGCTCTGGCTTACCGATAGCGCGGACTGATTTTTGATAATCAACATTATCCAGCTCATATCATTATGATGAGCCGGTTCCGGAGAAATATATGGGACGGCATATACCCATACGGGAATGGGCAAGCGGTCCAAATGGATTTAGTTATGAGTTGAAATACTCAGCACTTAATCACATTGCAAAAACGAAGCAAACATTTCCACCCGCTGTAAAGCAGGGTCGGATCTGGGTCGTGGATGAAGATGCCAAATTTATCGGCATGGTTACCCGAACTGAGATACCAAAAAACATTCCTGATAAGGCAAGAGCCCTGATGGAGAAAACGCTAAATGGCTGCAAGACCACGCACGTATAACCTCAATATTCCAAATTTATATTTCAAGCTAGATAAGCGAACCAATAAGATTTACTGGCAGTATAGAAACCCGGTCACCAATAAATACGAAGGGTTTGGTACGGATGCAGACGCAGCGAAAACCGCAGCCACTGAGTTAAACCGCATTTTTGCTGAGCAAGCTACCAGTCAGTCATACGCACTTGTAGACCTAGCACTGAAAGAAGCTAAAGCAGCTGAAAAATCAGTCAGCTTAAGGGTTAAGGGGTGGGTTGATCAATATTGCGTCGTCCAAGAAAAGCGCATGGGTCGTGGTGAGATTGTTGCATCCACCGTAAGGAATCGGATTGCATGTGCAAAAATTCTGTCAGATAGGATCCCGAATATGTTGCTTGAAAAAGTTGGTGTACGTGAGATGGCTGGTATTTTAGATGAGTATACAGACCGAGAAAAATTTCGGATGGCGCAACTGGTCAGAAGTGTCTGGGTGGATTTGTTCAAAGAGGCGCAGTATGCCGGAGAAGTACCACCAGGATTTAATCCTGCGCTGGCCACAAAGAAACCCGCGGCAAAAGTTATGCGTCAACGCCTTCAGATAGAGGAATGGTGGCGGGTATTCAATGCTGCACAATCAGGCTGTAGTGGTCAACAAAAACTGGCCACGGCTTTAGAGTTTTTCCAGAACAATCGTTCTGATTCATTCGGCGTCAGACCTCCATTATATTGATGAGGTCTGAGCTGGCTGTAATATCCCATGATGTAATTCGTTATCGCTGTGCTGGCTTCGCTAAAATTAGCGTACCCATTATCCGGAACCCACTCTGTTTTCAGGCTTCTGAAGAACCGTTCCATTGGACTATTATCCCAGCAATTTCCCCGGCGACTCAGGCTTTGCTTTATCTGATATCTCCACAGTAACTGTCTGAAATTCCTGCTGGTATAGTGACTTCCTTGATCCGAGTGATACAGTAAATTAGCCGGTTTTCCCCGTGCTTCCCTGGCCATCGACAGGGCTTTACCTGTCAGTGCTGAATCAGGGAAAAATGACATCGCCCAGCCAACCGGTTTACGGGAAAACAAATCGAGTACAACAGCCAGATAAGCCCAGCGTTTTCCCGTCCAGATATAAGTCACATCACCGCACCAGGCCTGATTAGGCTCGGTAACAGCAAACTGGCGATCCAGATAATTAGGGATCTCAATGTGTTCCTTAGACGCCATCTTATAACGATGGCCAGGTTGCTGACAGCTGATAATATTGAGTGCTTTCATCAGCTTTGTTGCCCGCCAGCGGCTCAGCTTTATACCTTTGGTGGTGACCATCGCGGCAATGCTTCGCGCTCCTGCTGAGCCGTTACTTTCGCGATAAACTTCGCGCACAAGGCTCAGTAATGCCACTCTCGTGGCGTCAGGCTTCCTGGGCTGCCGCCAGTATTTATAACTGCTGCGATGAACCCCAAACACGTTGCACACAACGGTAACAGGAAACCGCGCCCTGAGTTTCTCAACTAATGAGAATTGTTCAGGGAGTCTGACATCAAGAGCGCGGTAGCCTTTTTTAATATATCCCTTTCCATTTCAACGCGTTGAAGTCTTTTCTTCAACTCACGTATCTCAATCTGCTCAGGTGTCATGGGTGAAGCTATGGGTGATTTTCCCGCTCGCTCTTCTTTCAGTTGTCGAACCCATTTGTCCATCGTGGATTTGCCGACATTCATCGCAGTGGCAGCGACGGCAACGGTGTAGTGCTGATCGAGTACAAGCTGGGCAGCTTCGAGGCGAAACTCGGGGCTAAAATTGCGTCTGTTACGTCCGGTAATAATGTCACCTGTTTTGACTATGAGGTGATGATATCACCTCTATTCAGGTGGCCAAATTCAGTGTGCCACTACACACCGAACTGATCCTACCCACGTAATGCAGACACGGCCCTAAGCGAGATTCAGATTTTCAAATTGTTCCGGGCTGAGTCCGCCACAGGCACTGTGGCGACGCCACCGATTGTAATCACACTCGATATAATTAAACACCGTCGTCCGCATCATTTCCCGGCTGATAAAGCGTTCACCGTGGATACATTCGACTTTCAGTGAGTGGAAGAAGCTTTCTGCACAGGCATTATCGTAACAACAACCCTTTGCACTCATGCTACCGCGCAGGTTATGCCGCTTCAGTAGCGCCTGATAATCCGCTGAGCAGTACTGCCCACCACGGTCGGTGTGAACGATGACATTTTCCGGGTGCTTACGTCGCCACAACGCCATCTGTAGCGCATCGCAGGCCAGCTGTGCCGTCATCCGCGATGACATTGACCAGCCGATAACAGCACGTGACCACAGATCGATGACGACAGCCAGATATAGCCAGCCTTCATCAGTACGTAAGTAGGTGATGTCACCCGACCATTTCTGGTTTGGACCGCTGGCGTAAAAATCCTGCTTCAGCAGGTTCTCCGACACCGGCAGGTCATGCTCGCGGTAACTGACCGGGCTGAACTTCCGTGACGCTTTCGCCCGAAGCCCCTGACGACGCAGGCTGGCTGCCACGGTTTTCACGCTGAAGCGGTAACCCTGAGCATGCAGTTCATCGGTCAGGCGCGGTGCGCCGTAGCGCTGTTTTGCCCGGTGAAAAGCCTCGTGCACGGCGCTGTCACAACTCAGACGGAACTGCTGGCGTGAGTTTAGCCTCGCACGCCGCTGAGCCCACGCATACCAGCCGCTGCGGGCCACCCGGAGGACGCGACACATGGCTTTGATGCTGAACTCAGCCTGATGTTTTTCAATAAAGACATACTTCATTTCAGGCGCTTCGCGAAGTATGTCGCGGCCTTTTGGAGAATGGCCAGCTCCTCGTCCCGTTCCGCCAGCTGGCGTTTGAGACGAGCATTTTCAGCAGCGAGTTCATTTTCACGCTCAGAGGATGAGAGCTGTTGCTGCTGTTTACTGCGCCAGTTATAAAGTTGCGATTCATACAGGCTGAGTTCACGGGCAGCGGCAGCAACACCGATGCGTTCAGCGAGTTTCAGGGCTTCACTGCGAAATTCAGGGGAATGCTGTTTACGGGGCTTTTTGCTGGTTGATACTGTTTTTGTCATGTGAGTCACCTCTGGTTGAGAGTTTACTCACTTAGTCTCGTGTCCACTATTCGCGGGTAGGATCAAACTACCAGAAAACCTGGAAGTAGGTGGCGCTCTCGATCTGAGCGGCACCCAAATCACCGAGCTGCCAGAAGGCTTGATGGTGGGTTGGACACTCAACCTGAGCGGTACCCAAATCACCGAGTTACCAGTAGACCTGGATGTAGGTAGCGATCTCAACCTGAGCAACACCCAAATCACCGCGCTACCAGAAGACCTGTATGTGCGTGGTGCTCTGAACCTGAGTGGTGCCCAAATCACCGAGTTGCCCGGCAATTTCACTTGCGACTATCTTTACCTTGATCCAGAACGTTTTTCCAACGTGGCTTTCCGTAAAAATTGCGGAGATAACCACCGGACTATTTTCGCCGTCTGGACAGGTGAAACATTCTATATCGCGGCGGGTTCTTTCTATGGGCCTATAGGGAAGTTCGAAGATGCAGTTAACCTTAAATACTCCGGTGAAGCAGCCGAAGCCTATAAGCAAGCTGGCCGTGATTGTATTAATGAATTAAAAGAGAAGCTAAGCGCCAACCCGCAATGATTGCGACACTTCCCGTCCACACCGGGCGGGCTTTTAATTGCCGTATGTAAAGTGTTAGCGATTTAGCTTTCGTTGCTGAGCCAGTCTCTATTGGTACTACTTTGATATACAGGAAAATTTGTCTGATGTTTTTTATAACGAATGCGATCAACGGATACAGGAAAGCCTTTTGTTTCAGAGGAGTGGCCGATCGTAAATCCTACTTCTTTTTTTCGTTATTTCAGTTGCTTGCTTTTGTGCTAGCAGACTTGTATTCACAGTACATTTGTTTTGAACTTTCTGAACCACGTGATTTTTTTTCCATTTTAATTGTTGTTAGTAGTTATCCTTTTCTGGCTGATTTAACGTTCACTGCCAGGCGATTGCATGATATTGGTCTGAGTGGCTGGTGGGTAACCCTTATTTTTTGCATGACTTTTATTTTTGCTGTTTTTATTATTTTGTGGGCTCTTATAACCAGCTGGGAGGCTTCTCTACGCAAAGAGAACAGTTTTCTACCTGACTACATTTGGGGTGAATACATTAGTTCGAAGTGGCAGTTCCAGTGGGGTTTGTATATATTCAATTTCGTTTTCAACTTTCTGCTTGCACTACCGAAATCAAAAACAGAAAACAATAAATACCGACCAGCCAATTCTGTTTCCATTCCAGCTACCGATGAAATCGTGAGCTAATGTAAACCGGCTAACGAATTTATTGGCTCGTTTGTGGGCCAGGATCGCACGCTGAAACGCCTGCTGTTGGTACAAGCAGGAGACGTTACCGGCCAGCAACCGACCGTCACCGCTCGTGAATCGACTTCGCTACCAGAAGCTTTCTCGATCATGGATGACAACGATATGCGTTCGATAACCGTGGTCGACGATGAAGGTAAACCATTAGGATTTGTGAAACGCCGTGAAGCGCGGGGAGCCACAGGAGTTTGCGCAGATGTGCTCCACCCCTTCAGAGTGACCGGGCGCGCAGAAGATAACTTGCGTATCGTGCTGTCAAAACTCTACGAGCACAACATGGTGTGGATGCCGATAACCGATGAAGATGGTCGTTATAGTGGTGAGATTTCGCAGGATTACATCGCTGACTATCTCAGCTCGGGACGCACTCGTCGGGTATTGAATATTCACCAACCGTAGCAGGGTTTACTTCACATTGGTGGATGACGCTCGCGGTTATCCACCCTACAATGCTTGCTATGCACCGCTTACACCACTTCCCCGACATGAAAGGCATGCTACGGCGACTAATATTCGCCGTCTGGATTGGTATCGCCTCAGCAATGGTTGTCTGGCTGTTTCGCCAGTCGATGTATTTCCTTGAAGGTCTTTTTTTAGGTGACCACAGTGGCAGCCTGGTCGCTGCTGCGGCGGCACTACCGCCCTGGCGAAGACTGCTCACCCCTGCAATAGGTGGATTGCTTGCCGGTACGCTACTTTGGGCATGGCAGCGTGCGACACGCCAGCGCTCTTCGGCTCCCACCGACTATATGGAGGCGATTGAAACCGGCGACGGGCGCTTAGATGTTTGCGCAAGCCTGGTCAAATCTGCCGCCTCTTTGATTGTTGTCGCCAGCGGCAGCGCCATTGGCCGTGAAGGTGCGATGGTACTGCTGGCAACCGTCTTTGCCTCTGTTTTCGCGCAGCGTTTTTCACGTTCAGACGAATGGAAGTTGTGGGTCGCCTGTGGTGCGGCAGCCGGGATGGCCAGCGCCTATCATGCCCCGCTGGCGGGTAGCTTGTTTATCGCAGAGATTCTGTTTGGCACGTTGATGCTCGCCTCCCTCGGCCCCGTGGTCATTGCCGCTGTCAGTGCCCTGCTGATGACCCACTTGTTAAATGACGAACAAGCGCTGCTCTACACCGTGCGCGCACTCAGCGCTCCGCAGCCAGTTCAATATTTGCTGATGGCATCCTTCGGTATGCTCGCGGGGCTTGCTGGGCCACTGTTTCTCTGGCTTATGGCGCAAAGCAGCAAAATATTCCAGCGTCTGCATTTAAGCCCGCCGTGGCAACTCGCGTTAGGGGGATTGCTGGTTGGGTTGCTGTCGCTTATCACCCCGCTGGTTTGGGGTAACGGTTACAGCGTGGTGCAGTCATTTCTCTCGCAACCGCCTGCACTGCTGTTCGTGGCAGGTGTTCTGGTTTACAAATTGGCGGCAGTGCTGGCAAGCAGCGGCTCTGGTGCGCCGGGCGGCGTATTTACTCCGACGTTATTTGTTGGCGCAGCATTGGGAATGTTGGTCGGGCAGTGGTACGGGATATGGGCGTGGAGTGGCGATAACATTGCGATTTTGCTGGCATTAACCGGAATGGCAACACTGCTGGCCGCCACCACACATGCACCGATAATGTCCACGCTGATGGTTTGTGAAATGACCGGGGAGTTTACATTGCTCCCCGGTCTGTTGCTGTCGTGCGTGATTGCTTCAGCACTTTCGCGCTGGTTACGCCCGCAAACGGTCTATCGCCAGAGCGCCGCAAAGGCGGGATAAATCGATGTAATTTGCCAAATCACGCTGTTCTGCGCGTGGTAAATAAGGCAGCTCGCCCACCAGCGGCGCTGGCAGTTTTTTGCTTAATACATCAATGATTTCTGCGTAGTGCGCAAGGCCTGGGTTGATGCGGTTCGCCACCCAGCCAATCAGCGGTAAGCCATCATTTGCAATGGCCTGAGCCGTCAGCAAAGCATGGTTAATACAGCCTTCCTGAATACCCACAACCATCAACACCGGCATTTGTTCCTGAACTACCCATTCAGATAACGGGCGTAAATCATTCATCAGACTCCGCCAACCGCCAGTGCCCTCAACCACAACGTGGTCCACTTGCCCGGCTAAATTTTGCAACCCGTCAGACAACAGCGAATAGTTAATCGGGCAACTATGACTCACGCTGCTTTCTTCTTCGCTCAGCGCGATAGGATTAATAGCTGCATAAGGCAATTCAAGTGTGGAAACACTTTGCAGAACTAACGCATCTTTGTTGCGCAGGCCCTCTGGCGTCTCTTTACTTCCTTTGGCTACCGGCTTATAGCCGACAACACTTTTGCCGCTGGCTGCAAGCGCCTGCAACAAGGCGCGTGAAACCACAGTCTTCCCGACTGCAGTATCGGTACCCGTTATAAAGAAACGCGTAAGCATGACTAACTCCCAAGGAAATGCTGCAAATACCCGTCTTTATTTATTTGTAAGACGGATATGAGTGATTAGAAATTGAATAATTCAGGAGGGAAAGTCTAAAAGAATAGTGCTTCAGTCAGATTGAGATAGCGCAATTTTTAGTGGATCAAGCCATAAACATTAGCCTTGCAGCAGGCGAATCAATAACGAACCGTTATACATTGCGTCTTTTACCAGCGCTGCACCCGCCATGGTTCCACGGTGATTATACTGGGTACTTTCAACAATCATATGTTCACTATAAGCCGGTAACGACTGCTGACGAATGCAAGCGGTAATCGCCGGATGCAGAATTTCTGCGGCTCGATTAAGTGGCGAACCAATAAGAATTTTTTGTGGATGGAATAAGTTGACCATAATCGCCAGGATTCGACCGACGTTGGTCCCCACCCCAAGAATGATATCTTTCGCTAATAGATCGCCGTTTAACGCAGCATCACACAACGACTCAACGGTCAGTGGCTGGACATGCAGCATGCTGCCCATCGACTGGCTCATGCGCAACTGGGCCAATTCCAGCACACTGTCGATGCTGGCAATGGTTTCAAGGCAACCGTTATTGCCGCAATAGCAGCGTTTACCGTAAGGGTCGACCTGAGTATGACCAATCTCGACCAGGCTACTGCTGCCCGCATGAAGCAGACGCCCATCGGTAATCACGCCGGCACCGACGTTATTATCAATCACCACCTGAATCACATCGCGTGCGCCCTTAGAGGCACCAAACAGCCCTTCTGCCATGGTCCACGCGCTGATGTCGTGTTGCACATACACCGGCACGCCGGTGTAGTTTTCGAGGATCTCGCCCAAAGGCATGTCACAGACATCATAAAACGGCATGCGATGAACGATGCCGCGTTTGGTGTCGATAATCCCCGGCATGGTGATAGCAATCGCCGTAAGGCGTTCGAGTTTTTGCTGATGACGAATAAAGAACTGGTCGATTTGCGCGATTATCCGCTCAATGAGCGGCTGCTGGTCTTCAACCGCGAGCGAGACGGTATCTTCAACAATCAATTTGCTGCTTAAATCATGCAGACCGAGAGAGATTTCCCCACGGCTAATCCGCACAGACAAATAGTGCCATGCTTCAGTTTCCAGCATCAGACCCACCGCAGGACGCCCCCGGCTACCGGGATCCTGGATTTCCGTTTCCTGCACCAAATGCGCTTCTATCATTTCACGAACAATTTTCGTGATACTGGCAGGAGCGAGTTGCGCCAGACGAGAAAGATCGATTCGCGACACCGGTCCATGGGTATCAATCAGACGATAAACTACGCCCGCATTGGTTTGCTTGATCTGATCAATATGGCCCGGTTGGCTATCAGCAACCACTTGCGACTCCCTTTATTTTCGCGCTTCGAAATAAACTTTGGGCTATGGTGAAACACTTCAACCAAAGGAGTCAAATATTTACGTAGGGTTGTGATTTACCGCACATATTACGGTGCTTTAAATGCCTTTTAATCGAGTTATTGACTCCGTTAGCAATGCGGAGATTCGAAGTGCTGCGGCAGACAACTCGCGATGTTTAGGCCACACCAGCCACATTTCTGATTGTGCCTCGGGTTCTTCAATGGGCAACCAAACCACTTCCGAGATCCGAACGCGTTTAAACGATGCAGGCAGGATCGAAACACCTAGCCCCGCGGAAACCAGGCCGATAATCGTCATCGCCTCGCCCACTTCCTGGGTGATAAACGGCGTAATGTCGTGACGTTGTAACAAACTAAGAATATCGTCATACAGGCCAGTTCCGACGTGCGGGTCAAAAAAGACAAAAGGCTCGTTTGCCAGTTGTTGCAGGGAAATCGCCGTACATTGGGCTAACGGATGGTCGCGATGCACCATCGCCATCAGCGGTTCCCTTAACACCAGTTTCCAGTCGAGAGTGTCCGGCAGCCGCGTATTGCGCATCAGCCCCAGTTCAAGCTCACCTTCATTCAGCGGTGCAATTTGCGCACGTGTGTTAATTTCCCGCATCTGTAAATGCACATCGGGATAACTGCGGCGAAATGTCGACAGGCTGTCAGAGACGGCTTTGATAAACGGTGCCGATGAGGTGAAACCAATGCGTAATTCGCCTGTTTCACCGTGATGCAGCCGGGCGGCGCGGGCGGCAGCGCTTTCAACCTGGCTTAAAATCTGCCTGGCATCGAGCAAAAACTGATCACCCGCCGCGGTTAGGCTCACGCTGCGGTTGGTTCGCGCCAGTAAACGCGCCCCGACTTGTTGTTCCAGAATTTGTATTTGCTGGCTCAGGGGCGGCTGTGAGATTCGCAGACGTGCAGCGGCACGGCCAAAATGCAGCTCTTCAGCCACCGCAACAAAGTAACGCAGGTGGCGCAATTCAATATTCATATTTTAAACATATCAATTGAGATTATTAATATATTAGACAGAACATTCCCGATTTTCTACTCTGAAAAGAAGACTTCAAAAGTGCACTAAGGATCGATTTTGAGCCGTACAACCCTCGTCAACACCGCTCCGGCAGAAGATGTAGACGACAGACTTCCCCTCCAGCCGGCAATTTATATTAAGCGGGGTTCACCCCAATTCATGCGCGTCACCCTGGCGCTATTTTCTGCCGGACTTGCCACCTTTGCGCTGCTTTATTGTGTGCAACCCATTTTGCCCGTGCTATCGCATGAATTTGGCGTATCCCCCGCCAGTAGTAGTATTTCTCTGTCAGTTTCTACCGCCATGTTAGCCGTTGGGTTGTTATTCACCGGGCCACTTTCTGACGCCATTGGCCGCAAACCAGTCATGGTAACGGCGTTGTTGCTCGCCTCAAGCTGCACACTGCTCTCCACTATGATGACCAGCTGGCACGGCATATTAGTGATGCGCGCCTTGATTGGGCTATCGCTCAGCGGCGTCGCCGCGGTGGGTATGACCTATCTGAGTGAAGAAATTCATCCGAGTGTCGTGGCCTTTTCGATGGGTTTGTACATCAGTGGCAACTCAATTGGCGGTATGAGTGGCCGCCTGTTAAGCGGTGTGCTGACTGATTTGTTTAACTGGCGCATTGCGGTCGCCGCCATCGGCTGTTTCGCCCTCGCCTCAGCCTTAATGTTCTGGAAAATATTGCCTGAATCGCGGCACTTTCGCCCTTCTTCATTACGCCCGAAAACGCTGTTTATTAACTTCCGTTTGCACTGGCGCGACAAGGGGTTACCGCTGTTATTCACCCAGGGATTTTTGCTGATGGGCGCGTTTGTCACGCTGTTTAATTACATTGGTTATCGCTTAATGCAAGGGCCGTGGTATTTGAGCCAGGCGGTGGTGGGCCTGCTGTCGGTGGCTTACTTAACCGGAACCTGGAGTTCGCCAAAAGCCGGGGCAATGACCGCCAAATTTGGCCGTGGCCCGGTGATGATTTTCTCCACTGCGGTAATGTTGCTCGGCCTGGTATTAACCGTGTTTTCACCGCTGGCGATTATTTTCATTGGGATGCTGCTTTTTTCTGCCGGATTCTTCGCTGCACACTCGGTCGCCAGTGGCTGGATTGGCCCACGGGCGAAACGCGCGAAAGGGCAAGCCTCATCGTTATATTTGTTTAGCTACTACCTTGGTTCAAGCATTGCCGGGACGCTCGGTGGCATCTTCTGGCACGCATTTGGTTGGGGCGGTGTGGCGAGTTTTATTGGCTCTCTTTTGGTGATTGCATTGTTAGTCGGCACGCGTTTGCATCACCACGCACATTAACCCCGTTACGGCCTCGTTTTCGGGATGGCTTTTTGCTATTTTCGCTTGCGTAAATCATCTCTTCACGAGGCACTATGGAAAAGCAAAACTACAATCACCTCACCCGCACCTTCCAGCGTCTTTCCCGTTTCGGACACCTCTCAGCCATCGCTGGCTGGGATATGTTCACCAATATGCCACCCAATGGCAGCACCGCTCGTGGCGAAGCGCTGGCGGAACTCAGCGTTTTGCAACACCAAATCCTGACCGATAAAAAAATCGCCACGCTGTTACAGGCTGCGGTTCAGGAAGATCTCAATGATGTTGAACGCGCCAACCTGCGTGAAATGACCCGCCAATATCAGGAAGCCATTTTGCTGCCCGCCTCGCTGGTAGAAGAAAAATCGCTGGTCGGTACGCGCTGCGAGCATGGCTGGCGTACGCAGCGGCCCGCTAACGACTGGCAAGGGTTTGCCGCCAATTTGAAGGAAGTGGTTCGCGTTTGCCGTGAAGAGGCAAAACTGCGTGCCGATGCCAAAGGAAAATCCTGCTACGACGCGCTGTTAGATATTTACGAGCCGGGCATGACTAGCGCCAAACTCGATGTGCTATTTGGTGATTTACGTAGCTGGCTGCCTGATTTACTGCAAAAAGTCGTTGATAAGCAGGCGAAAGAATCGGTTATTACCCCAACCGGCCCATTCGCCACGCACGACCAGCGCGAATTGGGGCTGGAAACCATGAAGTTACTGGGTTTTGATTTTAACGGCGGCAGGCTGGATGTTAGTGCGCATCCATTCTGCGGCGGTGTGCCGGAAGATGTGCGCATCACGACTCGCTACGATGAAAGCGATCTGGTTAGCGCATTATTTGGCGTGATCCATGAAACCGGCCATGCCCGCTATGAACAAAACCTGCCGCGTGAATGGCTTGGTCAGCCCGTTGCTCTGGCACGTTCTACGGCGATCCACGAATCCCAAAGTCTGTTCTTTGAAATGCAGTTAGGGCGCAGTAAAGAGTTCCTGAAACTGCTGCTGCCAATGGTGACCACGCGCTTCGGCAAACAACCGGCGTTTGAAGCGGCGAACTTTATTGCGGTAAACCAGCGCGTTGAACGCGGATATATTCGCGTTGATGCCGATGAAGTCAGCTATCCGGCCCACGTCGTTTTGCGCTACGAAATTGAGCGTGCGCTCATCGATGGCGAAATCGAAGTTGAAGATATTCCGGCACTTTGGGATGAGAAAATGCAGCACTGGCTGGGGCTGTCTACCAAAAACAACTTCCGCAACGGCTGCATGCAGGACATTCACTGGACGGACGGCGCGTTTGGCTACTTCCCGTCATACACGCTGGGCGCAATGTATGCAGCACAACTGTTCAACGCCGCCAAACTCGCCTTGCCGCAGCTTGAAGCCGATATTGCCGAGGGCAACTTCAGCGCACTGTTCGACTGGTTACGCCAGAATATCTGGCAGCACGGCAGCCGATTCACCACTTCAGAGCTGATCACTAATGCAACGGGTGAAGATCTCAACCCGCTGTATTTCCGTAAACATTTGGAAGCTCGTTACTTGTAAGCCACCAAAGCCGGGGAACTTTCCCCGGCTTTGTACAAACCGTTACACGCCGACACCAATCACTCACTGAAGCCATTGATCCACGAGTTTATAGTTCATCTCAACGGCCCCTCAGGGGTTCAAACATAAACAAATTTGAGGATGTCGAGATGAATAAAGTATTAGCTCTGGTTGTAGTCGCTGCAATGGGTCTGTCCTCTGCCGCTTTCGCTGCTGAAACGACTGCAACTGCAGCGCCAGTTGCAACTTCTGCGGCTAAAGCACCTGCTGCCACCACTACTCATCATAAAAAACACAAAAAAGCAGCAACCGAGCAAAAAGCTCAGGCAGCTAAAAAGCACCATAAAAAACCTGTAGCGAAAGCTGATGCTGCGAAACCTGCTGCACAGAAAGCGCAAGCTGCTAAAAAACACCACAAAAAACCTGTAGCAAAAACTGAAGCGGCTAAACCAGCTACTCAGCCAGCAGCATAAGGTTGTCGGGGCAATCCCGAAAGCATAGCCACACTACAAACACCCGGCTCGCCGGGTGTTTACTTCCGGAGTCTGGATGATGTTGCGACGCTATAGTTTTGAAATCATCCTCACGCTGCTCATTCTTTGCGGCATTATTACGCTAAGCTTCTGGCTGTAATGACTTTTTACTCCCACTTTCTGTGCTACCCGTCTATAGTTAATCCATTCACAGGTTCTATATATACCCCTGCAGCTTGAAGGATGACGGGTATAAAAATTAAAATTAATCGCCCCATCAGAGAGTGATATGCGCAAAAAAGTGGTGTTGTTGTTAGGCGTGCTGTGTTTTTTACCTGCCCTTTCCCATGCAGATGACGAGAGCACTGCTGACGTCAAAACGCTGTTCTTTGGTAAGGATGACCGCACACGTGTCGCCGATTCAGCCAGTTCCCCGTGGGATGCCATTGGTCAGCTTGAGACTGCCAGCGGTAATTTATGCACTGCGACCTTAATTTCCCCCCATCTGGCGCTAACCGCAGGACATTGTTTGCTGCAACCGCCGCGCGGGACTCCTGACAAAGCGATTGCTTTGCGGTTTGTTTCGCAGAAAGGAAAGTGGCGTTACGAGATTCATGATATTGAAGGGCGAGTAGAATCCACGCTGGGGCGTCGGTTGAAACCTGACGGCGATGGCTGGATTGTGCCATCTAATGCGGCACCTCACGATTTTGGCCTGATTGTGTTGCACAACCCGCCTTCAGGCATCACGCCGTTGCCGCTGTTTGAAGGCGACCGTGATGCGCTCACCGAAGCGCTGAAAAACCAGGACCGTAAAGTCACGCAGTCGGGTTATCCGGAAGACCATCTCGACGATCTCTACACGCATAATGATTGCCAGATAACCGGTTGGGCGCAGAAAACGGTGTTATCACACCAGTGCGACACTTTGCCTGGTGACAGTGGTTCGCCATTAATGCTGAAAACAGAAAACGGCTGGCAATTAATCGCCGTACAAAGTTCGGCTCCTGCGGCTAAAGACCGCTATCGCGCCGACAACCGGGCGATCTCAGTTACCGGTTTTCGCGAGCAGTTACAGAAATTAGCTAGTCAATGATGACACCGCCCGGCACTCATGCCAGGCGGCTTTTCTTTTACGCCAGTTTGATGAGCACCATACCCGTAAGCAACAGAACCAGCCCTATCCATCCTTTACGGTTGAGGCGTTGACCAAACAAAATCCAGCCCGCCGCTACGGTGGCGATAATACCGAACCCGCCCCACAACGCGTAAGCCACCGACAATTCGATACCTTTCACCGCCTGAGACAACGCGCTGAAGGCCGCCAGTACCGCACACAGAGAGAGCACGCCGTAACCAAAACGACGGAAACCATCCGAGTGTTTCAGGAAAATGTTGGCGACAATTTCCAACACAATTGCCGCCAGTAACCATAATGCGTGAATCCATTCAAACGACTGCATGTTCGCTACCCTTTATTGGTTTCCTGGCGCTTTCTTTCTTGGTCGCGGTACCTGATTTAATCAGCGCGATCCCGACCACCAGCGTCGTGAGTCCAATTATTTTTAGCAATGAGATTGACTCATCAAACAGCAGCACACTGAATAAAGTAATAAATAAAATACCGATACCTTCCCACATAGCGTAAGCCACGCCGAGGGCGATTTTTTTCACCGAGAATGATAATAAAATATAAGAAAGTGTGATCATTAACAGCATGAAAATATAACCGAGGTTATCATCGCTAACACTCGACCATTTCATTGATAAAGTGCCGGTAATTTCCGCAGCAATGGCTAATGCTAATAATATCCAATAGATCATGATTCCTCTCCTGACAGAGAAAATAGCTGTACGAAAGCTTTAAAATAAAATGTGTGTATTTTTTCCCTAAATAATTCGAGTTCCAGCAAAACATGCAGACGCAGCTGGGGCGCGAAATATGACGGGATAAGCAGGAGAGCGGATCTAAAGCGCGTTGCGCCAGTGCTGTTCACCGCAAAGTGAATAAGCAAAAGTAAACGAGGGTGTTTGATGGATTTCTGACGTGTGGAGCAGCTTGTTGGTAAGCATAATGTCCATAGTTTTCACAACGTATCCGCGTTGTTGCTTCTCATCAGTTGCGGATAGTAAATTGTCCTCAGTAGCTAAAGATTGCTAATTTTTAGCATATCAAAGAATATTCTCAACCTCTCTTTTCAATTCTTTACGATGATTTGCCAAAAAAATAACGGTGTATTAGTCAGTTGCACCCCCGTATTATACCCATAATTAAGGAACGAATTATTGTGAAGGAGATCGTCAATAGTGGCAAAACCCATTATTACGTTAGGTGGATTAAAAGTCGTCCTCATGTTCGGGATGCTGGTCATCATCCTGGCAGGAATAAAAGTGGCGGCCGATATGATCGTTCCGTTTATTCTGGCGCTATTTATTGCCATCGTGGTCAACCCGATGATCCGTCGTCTGGAGCGCATTCATGTCCCACGTGTGCTGGCGATTACCCTGGTGATTTCGGTGATTATCTTCCTGGTTGTACTGCTGCTGGCCTATCTTGGCACCATTCTCAATGAACTGACACGCACCGTGCCGCAATACCGTGCCTCGTTTATTTCCCCTCTGCAGGCAATTGACCCGTGGCTGCAACGGGCCGGAATCAAGGTGTCAGTGGATGAACTGTTCAAGTATATCGACCCGAATTCAGCGATGACGCTTGCCACACGTCTTATCACCCAGCTTTCTAATGCTATGTCATCGATCTTTTTACTGCTGCTAACCGTGATATTCATGCTGATAGAAGTGCCACAGCTGCCAATAAAACTTCAGCAATTAATGTCCCGTCCCGAAGTCGGCATGGTCGCGATTCAGCGAGCATTAGACAGCGTAAGCCATTATCTGGTGCTCAAAACTGTGATTAGCCTGGTCACCGGCCTGGTAGTCTGGATAATGCTCATCATGTTAGATGTGCATTTTGCCTTCGTCTGGGCGCTTCTCGCCTTCTCACTCAATTACATTCCTAACATCGGTTCGGTACTGGCAGCGATCCCGCCTGTCGCGCAAGTATTGGTCTTCAGTGGCTTGTATGAAGCATTACTGGTGGTTGCCGGTTATCTGGCTATCAACCTGGTGTTTGGCAATATCATCGAGCCACGCATGATGGGCAGAGGGCTGGGGCTATCGACTCTGGTAGTGTTCTTGTCGTTGATTTTCTGGGGTTGGCTACTAGGGCCGGTAGGTATGCTGTTGTCGGTACCACTGACGATTGCGGTGAAAATCGCGCTGGAGCAAACCGAAGGCGGCAAGAGTATCGCCGTGTTGTTGAGTGATGTCACAAAAAGCTAATCAGCCAGAGCCGTTCGCCATTGGGGAGCGGCTCTGAGCAAAGTTTACAGGGTGTAACCCGGTTTTTTAGCCAGCGTATCCAGAGCTGGGGCGATCTCTTTATCGTAAACATCCTCTTTCCAGCGATCTTTCTGGATTGGGGTCAACGCGACAGACAATGATTCATCCGTTGAATTGAAATGCTTCTTGAGTACGGCACAAATATCGGCAGCCAGCGCTTCTTTTTGTTCGTCAGTCAGTTCACGCGGAAAGTGTTTTACAGTGATATGTGGCACAGTGGTTCTCTCCTTTATTGGAAACAATATACTTACGTTAAGCGCCCGTTCCTTGCAACTGTTAAGGCAGAGAAATCGCTGCGAATTCCGCAAGACTGAAGCCATAGCGTGGGTGATTGACCCGCAAACCAAATTTATCCTGTAGCAACTGATAAAACTCGGCGGCATCGTCAAGCGTCCGCGGCTGGCCATCGTTAAATTGCCTGTCATTTTGCGTAAACGTTGTGCCATCGGCATTTTTCAAACAGATCATTAAATGTTGGCAGAAATGCGACTGCGGCCAGGTCGAAACATAATAATTAGCCACCTCGAAGTCTGACAGATACTGGGGCTGCAAATCGAAACGATACAGCGCCAGCCATTTATCCTGCTGATGCGTGCTCAGCAAAAAGTCACCATCCACCTGCGTTAATTGATAATCACCGAAATCGGTGGTCTGCACGACGTCCATGTCGAATCGCAGCGGGGACGTCAGCGTTTTGCCACCAAAACCAACATCGGCCAGGTAGCGTTGTTGATTGAGGGTGACGAGCAATAAACGATGCGTTCGCGGCGGCATCTCGGTAGGTTGCGTAATCAACACCCGGGCAGCCAGGTCTTCGACCACAAAGCCGATACTCTCAAGAGCCGCACGCAGCAATGCATTTTGCTCGTAGCAGTATCCCCCTCGCCCTGCGACCACCAGTTTTTCAAAAACGTACTCTATTTCTAAGCGGATTTCTCGTCTTAACAGCACATCCAAATTTTCAAAAGGAATGGCGCACGTATGCAGCAGATGAATGCGTTGTAAGGTTTCCAGATCCGGTTTTGCCTCGCCCTGGAAACCAATGCGCGTGAAATATGCCTGAAGGTCAAAAGCCATGATCTCAATCTCTTAAAAACAGATGAATTCACTATAATGCGTTTTTTTGCTCGCAGATGATCGATAATGCCCTACACACTCAGGAATATGAGCGCCATAAGGAAACTCACCGTGAAAACCAAGTCGATAACGCTTTACGATGTGGCGAAACATGCCAATGTTTCCTATCAAACGGTGTCACGCGTGATTAATCAGGCGACGCATGTTTCTGATAAAACCCGGCGTAAAGTCGAAGCGGCCATGCAGTCGCTCAATTACGTTCCCAATCGTGTAGCGCAGCAGCTGGCTGGGAAACTGAGCCAGAACATTGGCCTGGTGACCAGTAATTTGTCGCTACATGCCCCGTCGCAAATCGCCGCTGCCATAAAGTCACAGGCCAGCCGGCGGCACTTTAATGTCATGATGTCGATGATTGAACAGCCTGATCCAGAAGCCTGCAAAAGTGCTGTCAACAACTTGCTTGCGCAGCGCGTCGACGGTTTGATCGTCAACATTCCATTGGAAAGTGAGCAGGCACGAATCATCAACGAAATGTCTGGCACGGTGCCCGTGCTGTTCCTCGATGTCTCACCCGCGCTGAATCTGGACAGTATTATCTTTGATGCTACGGCAGGTGCGCATCTGGCGGTTGAGCATCTGGTTGCGCAAGACCACCAGCGAATTGCTTTACTGAGTGGGCCGTTGGCTTCCGTTTCTGCGCGCCTGCGTCTTGAAGGCTGGCAACAGGCGCTGGCAAAGCATCAGCTGACCGCCGTGGCACAATTGCAAGGCGACTGGAGCTCACAAGCGGGTTATCTACAGACACTGGCATTAATCGGCCAGGGCATCACTTTCACTGCCCTGCTGGTCGCCAACGACCAAATGGCACTTGGCGCGTTACGGGCGCTGAATGAATCTGGTTTAGCGGTACCGGGGCAAGTATCGGTAATGGGTTATGATGACACCGAAGACAGCGCCTGTTTTATCCCGCCGCTGACCACCATCAAACAAGATTTTAAGCTGCTGGGTTCTGCCAGCGTTGACCGCCTGATTGAACAAATACGCTCGCCAAATATGCCCGTGCAGGCCACGGTACTGCCGATCACGCTTATCGAACGTAAAACGACGGCCGCGCCAGATACCTCAACCCCTTCCCCACAAACGCTGGCCGATGCGCTGACTGTGCTCGCCCGCCAGGTTTCGCGGCTGAAGTAATTTCTGTGAATCGCCTCACCTGAAGCTGTTTTGCTGCTTTACTTTGCCAGTGACAAAAATCATATTGCTATAAATTGTGAGCGCATCACAAAAATGCAAAGGAACCTCCAGCATGACAATTCAATCAGGTACTGTTGCCGCCTCTCTGGCAGCGATTCTTGGCCGCCGTGACTGGGAAAACCCGGCAGTCACGCAATTAAACCGCCTGCCAGCTCATCCACCGTTTGCCAGCTGGCGTAATGAACGGGCTGCGCGCGAAGACGCAGTTTCAGAAAGTGTGAAACACCTGAACGGGGACTGGCAGTTCAGCTACTTTACGCAACCCGAGAAGGTTCCCGAAGATTGGCTGGATGCGGACTTAGCGGATGCACAGACTTTTCCGGTACCATCAAACTGGCAAATGCATGGTTTCGATGCGCCGATTTACACCAATGTCACTTATCCCATTCCGGTCACCCCACCGCACGTTCCTGAAGAAAATCCCACTGGTTGTTACTCGCTCACATTTAGTATCGAATCTTCCTGGCTTGAGAGCGGCCAGACACGGATTATTTTTGATGGTGTGAATTCAGCGTTTCACTTGTGGTGTAACGGGCACTGGATTGGCTACGGGCAAGACAGCCGCCTGCCATCGGAGTTTGATCTCAGTGGCGTGCTGCACTCAGGGCAAAACCGCCTTGCGGTCATGGTGCTGCGCTGGTCCGACGGCAGCTATCTGGAAGACCAGGACATGTGGCGTATGAGCGGGATTTTCCGCGACGTGACGCTGCTGCATAAACCCGCCACACAAATCAGCGATGTGCGTATCAGCTCGCAGTTAAACGAAGATTTTAGCCACGCGATATTGCAAGCTCAGGTGGTTGTTAAAGGCAATATCGACAGCGCTGGGCAAGTCAGCTTGCAATTGTGGCACGGCGAAGATTGCATCGGCGAAAAACAGCAAGCCCTCGGCAGTGAAATTATTGATGAACGTGGCGCATATCATGACCGCACGACGTTAAAAATTGCGGTCGCCAACCCGCACCTGTGGAGTGCCGAGCAACCCCACCTTTATCGCGCAGTGGTGACGTTACGCAATAACCTGGGCGCGACGATCGAAGCAGAAGCTTATGATGTCGGTTTCCGTAAAGTTGAAATCCATCAGGGGTTGTTGAAGTTAAACGGTAAACCATTGCTGATCCGTGGCACCAACCGCCATGAACATCATCCGCTAAACGGCCAGGTCATGGACGAACAAACCATGCGCCAGGACATCGTGTTAATGAAGCAGCACAACTTCAACGCCGTGCGCTGCTCGCATTATCCCAATCACCCATTGTGGTATCGGCTGTGCGACCGTTACGGCTTATATGTGGTGGATGAGGCGAACATTGAAACCCACGGTATGGTGCCAATGAATCGCCTGAGTGACGACCCGGTCTGGCTACCTGCGATGACAGAACGCGTCACGCGCATGGTACAACGCGATGTTAACCACCCTTCTATTATCATCTGGTCGCTCGGTAATGAATCCGGGCATGGTGCGAACCATGACGCTCTGTATCGCTGGATAAAATCATTCGACCCCACACGCCCGGTGCAATATGAAGGCGGCGGTGCCAACAGTGCTGCCACCGATATCATTTGCCCGATGTACGCGCGTGTCGACCAGGATCAGCCGTTCCCGGCGGTGCCAAAATGGTCGATTAAAAAGTGGATCGGCATGCCGGATGAAACACGCCCGCTGATCCTTTGCGAATATGCCCACGCCATGGGCAATAGCTTTGGCGGCTTCCACAAATACTGGCAAGCATTCCGCCAGCATCCTCGCTTACAAGGCGGCTTTGTCTGGGATTGGGTCGACCAGTCGTTGATTAAACATGACGAAAACGGTGAAGCCTGGTCAGCTTACGGCGGTGATTTTGGCGACAAACCAAACGATCGGCAGTTCTGTATGAATGGCCTGGTGTTTGCCGACCGCACACCGCATCCGGCGCTGTATGAAGCCCAGCAAGCACAGCAGTTTTTCCAGTTCGCCCTGCATCGTGAAACACCATTGCGCCTTGAAGTGACAAGCGAATATTTGTTCCGCCCTAGCGATAACGAGCGCCTGATTTGGGATGTTTCGCAGGCTGGTGTACTGCTCGCAGAAGGTGAAGTGTTGTTAGATATTGCCCCTGAAGGCACACAGAACCTGGTTTTTGATGCCCTGCCGCCGATAACCCAAAATGGCGACGTGTGGCTGACGGTGAAAGTGCAGCAAATCCACGCTACCGACTGGTGTGAAGCCGGGCATGTTTGCGCCTGGGATCAATGGCAGTTACCGGGCATACTCAGCGGCACACCGCTGCCATTTAGCGGTGAAACGCCAGGGCTTGAAACCAGCCATTGTCATTTCACTATTCGCCTCGGCAAGCACCACTGGCAGTTCAATCGTGAAACCGGTTTATTAAGCCAGTGGTGGAAAGCGCAGCAACCCGCACTGCTGCAACCACTGCAAGACCAGTTCACTCGCGCCCCGCTGGATAACGACATTGGCGTCAGTGAAGCCAGCCGTATCGATCCCAACGCCTGGGTCGAACGCTGGAAAGCGGCGGGCATGTATCAACTGGAATCCCAGTTGCAAAATTGTGAAGCCGAACAACTGGCCAACGAAGTGCTGATCCGCACCACACATAGCTGGCAGCACAACGGGAAAACGCTGTTTGTCAGCCATAAAAGCTGGCGTATTGATTGCGAAGGCACACTGCATATTAGCGTTGATGTTGAGGTCGCTTTTGGCACCCCGCCTCCGGCGCGCATCGGGCTGACTTGCGAGTTAGCGCAAATTGATGCGCCTGTCAGTTGGCTGGGGCTGGGGCCGCATGAAAACTACCCTGATCGCCAGCAATCGGCATTATTTGGCCACTGGCAGCGCCCGCTTGAAGATCTGTATACGCCGTATGTTTTCCCATCCGAAAACGGCCTGCGCTGCGCTACCCAGAGGCTGGAATATGGCGACAACCTTTGGCAGGGGAACTTCCATTTCAATATCAGCCGCTTTAGCCAACAACAATTGCGCGAAACCTCGCATCGCCATTTATTGGTCAAGCAAGCTGGAACTTGTTTAAATCTGGATGGTTTCCATATGGGCGTAGGTGGCGATGACTCCTGGAGCCCGAGCGTATCACCCGAGTTTTGGCTTGATAAAAAACACTATCACTACGCGATAAGCTGGCAGCGCCGCTGATTCCTCGCATCTTCCTCTATGCAGCGCGGGTTTTCCGCGTTGCATTTTCGTAACATTTTTTTCGCGCCCCAACCCCCTTTTTCAAAAAAAGACATTAGCGTCCGTTAACAATCCTGTATAGGATCTAGCGCCCGATTTGCCATGGCGCTGAAGTTATAAAAATGCCAGGCAAATGCACGGGGATCTTTTAACAAGGGAACAGGGTTAACATGAAAGCAACACACAAAACGGAAGCAGAAAAACACGCAGCCAAGCGACGCTGGCTCAATTCTCATGATTCCGGTTATCACAAAGCGATGGGTAATCGTCAGGTACAAATGATTGCCATCGGCGGCGCCATTGGCACCGGTCTGTTTTTAGGTGCAGGTGCTCGTCTGCAAATGGCAGGCCCGGCGTTAGCGCTGGTGTATCTGGTTTGCGGGATCTTCTCTTTCTTCATTTTACGCGCACTGGGCGAGCTGGTGCTCCATCGCCCATCAAGCGGCAGCTTCGTTTCTTACGCCCGTGAATTTCTCGGTGAAAAAGCTTCGTATGTTGCAGGCTGGATGTACTTCGTCAACTGGGCAATGACCGGCATTGTCGACATTACCGCTGTCGCTTTATATATGCATTATTGGGGTGCCTTCGGTGATGTACCGCAATGGGTATTTGCACTGTGCGCACTGGGCATAGTCGGCACCATGAACATGATCGGCGTGAAGTGGTTTGCCGAAATGGAATTTTGGTTCGCGTTAATTAAAGTCCTCGCCATCGTGGTCTTTTTGGTGGTGGGTACTATTTTCCTCGGCAGCGGGAAAATGCTCGATGGCAATACCACGGGTTTCCATTTAATTACCGATAACGGCGGATTCTTCCCACACGGTTTATTACCGGCATTAGTGCTGGTGCAAGGCGTGGTATTTGCCTTCGCCTCGATTGAACTGGTGGGTACGGCGGCTGGCGAGTGTAAAGACCCGCAGAATATGGTACCAAAAGCCATTAATAGCGTTATCTGGCGTATCGGTCTTTTCTACGTCGGTTCGGTGGTTTTACTGGTGCTGTTGTTGCCATGGAATGCCTATCAAGCCGGACAAAGCCCATTTGTCACCTTCTTCTCAAAACTCGGCGTGCCGTATATCGGCGACATTATGAATATGGTGGTTCTGAGTGCTGCATTATCCAGCCTGAACTCTGGCCTCTATTCCACCGGACGTATTTTGCGTTCGATGTCGATGGGCGGTTCAGCGCCTAAATTCATGGCGAAAATGAGCAAGCAGCAAGTCCCTTACGCGGGTATTCTGGTGACGCTTGGAGTGTATGTGATTGGCGTATTCCTGAATTACCTGGTGCCGTCGCAGGTCTTTGAAATCGTCCTTAACGTGGCTTCGCTGGGTATTATTTCTTCCTGGGCGTTTATCGTGGTTTGCCAGATGCGTTTACGCAAAGCGATTAAAGAAGGCAAAGCCGCAGATGTCAGCTTTAAAATGCCGGGTGCGCCTTTCACCTCGTGGCTGACGCTGTTATTCCTGTTCAGCGTGTTAGTGTTGATGGCCTTTGATTACCCGAATGGAACCTACACCATCGCCTCTATCCCATTGATTGCTTTGGTGCTTGTCATTGGCTGGTTTGGTGCACGTAAACGTGTCCATGAACTCGCTCACGATGTTAATAAACACTACGAAGACAACGCCAGCTGACAAAACTTGCGCAAAGGGTGGATGACGCTATCGCTAATCCCCCTGCAACACCTGTTTAGTGGCCTTTGTCAGCCATCTGATAGCCCCATTTTGGGGCTATTTTTTTAGCCTGCCGTTTTTCATCGCATTAACGTTATGTGCCGTTAACACTTTTCAAACATTCATCACAAGTATTAACATATGCACTTGAATGTTCCAGATGGTTCGTCCGGAGCGTAAATGTTCCTACCTGTGAAAATGTCTGATGAAAATTGTGCAACATGGAAAGCTGTCTCTTCCACTTATCTTAGTTCCGGCCCTTTCTTCGTTCGCCCTGCCCGCGCTTGCGGCAGAAGAGACGATGGTCGTGACTGCAACACAAGGCACGATTTCCGAGTTGGATACGCCTGCGGCGGTGAGTGTTGTTAATGGCGATGATATGCGCCAGGCGGCACCGCGTGTAAATCTTTCCGAGAGCCTGGGCAGTGTTGCTGGCTTGCAAGTCCAGAACCGTCAAAACTATGCGCAGGATTTACAGTTGTCGGTTCGTGGTTTTGGTTCGCGTTCCACTTACGGTGTGCGTGGCGTACGCATGTATGTCGATGGCATTCCGGCAACCATGCCTGATGGCCAGGGCCAAACCTCAAATATCGACATCAATAGCGTAGAAAGTATCGAGGTGTTACGTGGCCCCTTCTCCGCACTTTACGGTAACGCTTCTGGCGGTGTGGTGAATGTCAGCACCACTACCGGAACTCAGCCACCAACGCTGGAAGCCAGCAGTTATTACGGCAGTTTCGGAAGCTGGCGCAACAGCATTAAAGCCACCGGTGCAACAGGCGATGGCACACAAGCGGGCGATGTCGATTACGCGGTTTCGGCTTCGCGCTTTACCACTCATGGTTATCGTGACCACAGTAGCGCGCAAAAAAATCTCGGTAACGCCAAATTGGGTGTGCGCCTTAATGAAGCCAGTAAATTGACGCTGCTGCTCAATAGCGTCGATATTGATGCCAACGACCCAGGCGGTTTAACCGAGCAGGAATGGCACGATAACCCCACTCAGGCACCTCGCGCTGAGCAGTACAATACGCGTAAAACCACAAAACAAACGCAGGCCGGCCTGCGTTACGACAGGCAATTAACCGCTAATGATGACCTCAGTGTCATGACCT
Source organism: Buttiauxella sp. 3AFRM03 (assembly GCF_003675305.1). Classification (NCBI taxonomy): domain Bacteria; kingdom Pseudomonadati; phylum Pseudomonadota; class Gammaproteobacteria; order Enterobacterales; family Enterobacteriaceae; genus Buttiauxella; species Buttiauxella sp. 3AFRM03. The sequence goes on along the minus strand of NZ_CP033076.1, from coordinate 5,253,830 downwards.
ATGCAGGTGTGCGCGAAACCACTCAATACCAATCGATACCCGTCGCTCCGCAGTTAAACCCAACTCATCCCGGTGGTGTGATTGAGCTGAGCCGCCATTATCAGGGGATTGATTCACGCTGGACGCACCGTGGCAATCTGCTATCTGTCCCAGTGACATTTACCACGGGTCTTGATTACGAAACCATGTCAGAAAAGCGCAAAGGCTATGAAAACTTTGTGGTCGAAAATGGCACCACGGTTTTGGGTGAGAAAGGCGATTTGCGCCGTGACGAACGTAATCTGATGTGGAATGTAGACCCGTATCTACAAACCGCGTGGCAATTCACCGATAAGCTGAGTCTCGATGCTGGTGTGCGTTTTAGTTCGGTTTATTTCGATTCGAATGACGAATACATTACTGCCCGGAATGGCGATGACAGTGGTGACGCGAGCTATCACAAATGGCTGCCAGCGGCGGCACTGAAGTATGCAGTCAACGATGCGTGGAATGTGTATACCTCTGCGGGTCGCGGTTTTGAAACACCGACCATCAACGAACTCTCCTATCGTGATAATGGCCAGGCGGGTTTGAATTTCGGTCTGAAGCCATCCACCAGCGACACCATAGAAATCGGCAGCAAAACCCGGGTCGGCAACAGTTTGTTGACCGCCGCGCTATTCCAGACAGACACCGACGATGAGATTGTTGCCGACCAAAGTAGTGGTGGCCGCACAACCTATAAAAATGCCGGTGAGACACGCCGTCGTGGCATGGAGCTTTCTGCTGATAGCCAGTTAGGTTATGACTGGCGCGTAAAAATGGCGTGGACTTATCTGGATGCAACGTATCGCAGTAACGCTTGTGGGGGTGAAGACAATTGCGAGGGAAATCGCATTCCGGGTATTGCGCGTAACATGGGCTACGCGGCGCTGGAATACGCACCGCCAGAAGGTTTTTATGCCGGTGCTGACGTTCGCTATATGAGTGACATTCAGGCCAATGATGAGAATAGCGAACAGGCGCCTGCTTATACGGTTGCCTCGCTCAACAGCGGTTACAAATTGCGTATTCAGGAACGCTGGCTGTTGGATGTTTGGGGGCGTGTCGATAACTTATTTGATCGGGAATATGTCGGCTCTGTCATCGTCAACGAAAGTAATGGTCGCTACTTCGAACCTGCACCGGGGCGCAATTATGGCGTGGGTGTGAATTTGAGTTACACCTTCTTGTAAGTACAGCTTATAAACAAAAAACGGAACCATTAGGTTCCGTTTTTATTTGGCAAGGAGCTTGATCACTCCATCGTTGCGCCGCCGTTAAGTTTGAAGACCACATTGACAATCAAACCCTGGCCTGGCTTTCCGCTTTCGTAGCGCCATTTTTTCATCGCCATTTTCACTTCACGCTCAAACATATTGGCAGGCGTTGCGGAGAGGATGCTCACGTTACTCACGCTGCCATCCGGGCCAACATCAAACTTCACCCGCACTTTACCTTCAATGCGTAACGCATGTGCACGAGAAGGATACTGTGGCGAATTACGGTTAAGCGCGCGTGGCCCTGTCGCAACCGGAGCGGTAGACGCCACTGGTGCCGTTTTAGCAACCGGTGCCGGACGAGCTGGTGCAGTGTTGGTTACCGCAGTTGCTGGACGGGGTTCAACCGGTTTGGCTTCTGGCTTCGGCTGTTCCACTTTTTTCACCGGCTTTGGCTTAGGCTTTGGTTTGGGTTTCGGCTCAGGCTTATGGATGACGACCGGCGCTTCTTTTGGCGGTTCGGGAATCGGTTCTGGCTCAGGTTCTGCTACCGGCTGCGGAGGCGGTTGCACCACTTCAGGTTGTGGGGGTTCGAGCTCAGCCGGGGTCACCATGGTGACACTGATAGGCTGTGCGGGCGCTGGCAACTCAATAACCTGATGTACCGAGGTATAGAGCAACCCCGCGACAACAGCACCATGTATCACAACCGAGAGAACGGTTGGCCATGGAAAGCGGCGAGGTAAATCAAGGGTCATTGACGTCATAATGGCTTAAGTCTCTTAAACAGGCGTCAATTTTAAATGCAAATAGCAATCATATTCAACAACGCATCGAAGAAAGTGGCTCTTTTTCCTTCCACCTGCAGGTTTTTCCCCCATTCGTGACCGCGATTTAACATCTTGTTTATGTTTCAATTGCAGTCTTTGCGCCATTCACTTACCGTATTTTACAACCCTCATATCAAAAGGAGTGCTGCACGTGCTGTATATCATTTATGCGGAAGATAATGCCGATTCTCTCGAAAAGCGGCTAGCTGTGCGCCCTGCCCATCTTGCACGCCTACAACTTTTACGCGATGAAGGTCGCTTGTTAACCGCGGGGCCAATGCCTGCCGTTGATAGCAATGATCCAGGGGCTGCGGGTTTTACCGGTTCAACGGTTATTGCTGAGTTTGCGTCGCTAGAAGATGCACAAGCCTGGGCCGAGGCCGATCCTTATATCGCCGCTGGCGTCGTTAAACAGGTCGCGATCAAGCCCTATAAAAAGGTCTTCTGATTTATTCTTTAATTCATAAAGGGCACAAATAAGTACTCATCGTATTTTGAAGTGCCTTTTCTTTCTGAATACGACACTCAGAACTTCAACTCTGGGACCAACGCATCGGCATTTTGCATGCATATTTTCCACGCACTCCCCGGTACGTCATTATCCAGAACTGTGGACGTTCTGTACTCAACTGCGCGCAGATTTTCTGTGCCATCGGAGCCTGTCACCACATACTGTAAGGTCGTCCAACGGACGGTAGTTGACATTCCTTTGGCGGTTAATTCGATGGTTTTATTTTTTACTTCTTCTGCACATTGATGCGCGGCGGCATTTACACGTTGGTATTTCTTTTCTTGTGGGGATAAATCATTCTGGGATGCACAGCCTGAAACAAGAACGCCTGTCACGGCAATAACACAGAATTTTTTCAACATGATTCATTCCTTAGGTTACGAAAATCAACCCTTTAGCGGCTTCCCCCTAATAGTAGTCAATGTTATCCGGTTTATTGAATAAATCTAACTGCCGAGCGCAATCATGATCGGCTGACACGGTTCCAATTCACAAGTGTTGCATGAAAATCAAAACAGCAAATTCGTCATGTTTTAGCATTAACAAAATGAGAATTATCCCATCGTTTTTTTGACTTTTCGCCAAGTCATTTCACCTACACTTTATGAGGTAATTACTTTTAATCACTCGTAAGCCTTGAGGATGTAATGATGAAAAATTTACTTTATTTTTCAGTAGCTGCGGTCCTGATAGCCCTTCCGATAACGACCCTGGCTGTTGATACTCTCGCCGATGAAACCTCTTATAACCAACAAAGCGGCACCCTCACAGCAAGGGGGAGCACTATTGAAGAAGTGGAAAACTCCCTTAAAGCAGAAGCAATAAACAACGGTGCATCAGCCTATACGATCACGACCGAGAGTAGCGATGATGGGCAGGTCTACGGAGAGGCGACCCTCTACAAATAACATTGGATAACCAGGAAACATTGTTCAAAGATTCACAAAAGGTGACAATGCGCAGCGTACTGAATGGGTAATTTTAAGTTAATGCTGTTATTGAATTTGTCGGGAAATTTTCATGGATCTTTTTGATGAGTCTTATGAACAACATAAGCAATCGGTGGGAAATCAGGAAGCTCGCTGGAATGCCTGGCTGGCCAGTCACCCAATGGTGTTAGTGGCGGCGGCCACAATAACAGTTCTGATTATTGTACTTGCGATGCATTTCTTCTAAAGGTCGCAGCTAAATGATACTGGGCACCGCGAGCGGTGCCCTTTTCTTTACGACGCCCATTGATCGTGAATAGCAAACAGCAAGGAATTACGCGCGCGGTTTGTCTGGCACTTTCTGATGGCGTGAATGCGCATGTTGCGGCGTGACTGACCTTCCAGCCAACGCGATCTGCGCCGTTGCGTCTGACGAAGCATACGCCACCGTCCGACCTCAGTTCTACTACGCCTCATTTTTACGACTCGGGTTGCATGTAAGACGCGCCATTATAGTGCCTTCTGCCCTACAGACCAGTCGTTTTACGATTATACCCGTCACACTTCAAGCTGTTGGCCCGCTGGCTGCTCGTATTCCCAATTTTGGGTATAGTTTTAGTGTTAACCGCTGGCTGTTGTGCGTAAACTCAAAAGCATACGGTTTCTAAAGGATTTTTGAACGATGACAACCTTCTATACAGTCTTTAGTTGGCTGATAATTTTAGGTTACTGGCTTTTAATAGCCGGCGTGACGCTACGAATTTTGATGAAGCGTCGTGCAGTTCCTTCAGCCATGGCATGGCTTCTTATCATTTATATTCTTCCGCTGGTTGGGATCATCGCCTATCTCTCATTTGGCGAACTGCATCTGGGTAAACGCCGCGCAGAGCGCTCGCGTGCCATGTGGCCATCAACCGCCAAATGGTTGAACGATCTTAAAAGCTGCAAACATATTTTTGCCGAAGAAAACAGCGAAGTGGCGACATCACTGTTCCAGCTGTGTGAGCGCCGCCAGGGGATTGGCGGTGTCAAAGGCAACCAACTCCAACTGCTCACCACGTCAGATGAAACGATGCACGCGTTGATTCGTGACATCCAGTTGGCTCGCCACAATATCGAGATGGTGTTTTATATCTGGCAGCCAGGGGGCTTAGCTGACCAGGTTGCTGAATCGCTGATGGCAGCCGCGCGTCGCGGGATTCATTGCCGATTAATGCTCGATTCTGCGGGTAGCGTCGCGTTCTTCCGCAGTCCGTGGGCGAATATGATGCGTAACGCTGGCGTCGAAGTGGTTGAGGCGCTCAAAGTTAACCTGATGCGTGTGTTCCTGCGCCGTATGGATTTACGCCAGCACCGTAAAATGGTGATGATCGATAACTACATTGCTTACACCGGCAGTATGAATCTCGTCGATCCGCGTTTCTTTAAACAGGATGCTGGCGTCGGGCAATGGGTCGATTTAATGGCGCGTATGGAAGGCCCGGTCGCCACCGCGATGGGGATTGTTTATTCCTGTGACTGGGAGATAGAAACCGGTAAGCGTATTTTACCACCGGCTCCAGACGCGAATATTATGCCTTTTGAAGAGGCGACCGGGCATACCATTCATACCATTGCCTCAGGTCCTGGTTTCCCGGAAGACTTAATTCATCAGGCGCTGCTAACGTCAGTTTATGCGGCGCGTGAATATTTAATTATGACGACGCCTTATTTCGTCCCGAGTGATGATTTGCTACATGCTATTTGCACCGCGGCGCAACGTGGCGTCGACGTGAGTATTATTGTCCCACGCAAGAATGACTCTCTCCTGGTGGGCTGGGCGAGCCGAGCCTTCTTCACTGAGTTACTGGCTGCTGGGGTGAAAATTTACCAGTTTGAAGGCGGTCTGCTGCACACCAAGAGTGTGCTGGTCGATGGGCAATTGAGTTTAGTCGGTACCGTGAATCTGGATATGCGCAGCTTGTGGCTTAATTTCGAGATTACGCTGGTGATTGATGACTCCGGTTTTGCCAGCGATCTGGCGGCGGTACAAGACGATTATATCTCCCGCTCTCGCCTGTTAGACCAGCGTTTGTGGGTTAAGCGTCCAATGTGGCAGCGCGTGGTAGAGCGACTGTTTTACTTCTTTAGCCCGTTGCTGTAAAACGTGGCGCATCAGTATTTAATAAGTGGAACCAGACATGGAAATGGATCTGAACAATCGCCTGACAGAAGATGAAACCCTCGAGCAGGCTTACGATATTTTTCTTGAGCTGGCGGTCGATAACCTCGACCCGGCCGATGTAATTTTGTTTAATCTGCAATTTGAAGAACGCGGCGGTGCTGAGCTTTTTGACCCGGCAGAAGACTGGCAGGAACATGTGGATTTCGATCTGAACCCTGATTTCTTCGCCGAAGTGGTGATTGGCCTGGCCGATACCGATGGCGGTGAAATTAACGACATCTTCGCACGTGTACTGTTGTGCCGCGAAAAAGACCACAAACTCTGCCATATTCTTTGGCGCGAGTAAGCCTTTGTAGGGCGGATAAGCGTTAGCGTCATCCGCCATTTACATCTGACCTACAGCTTAGGTAACGCACTCCCACAGGATTTGCAGAATCGAGCCTCTTCGTCGTGATTGCCTTTATGGCAGTTTGGGCACAAACGGGCATTCCGCTGTTTCTGAAACTCGTTAGTCATATGCGCGGTAATAATCCCAGTTGGGATGGCAATCACCGAGTAACCAATCAAGATAAGAATTGAAGCGACCATGCGCCCCGGCCCGGTATGCGGAGTGATGTCGCCATACCCCACTGTCGTCACCGTCACCACCGCCCAGTACACCGACGTCCCCAGGTTAGTAAAACCGTTTGGCGGCCCTTCAATGCCGTACATCAGGCCACCAGCGACCACCATCACGATGAGAATAAAGGAATAGAACAGAATCAATTGGTGGCGAGCATTAACAATAGCTTGCCATAACGTGTGCAACGTCGGCATGTAGCGCAGCAGTTTGAGTATTCTAAGTACGCGGATTGCACGCATTGCGCGCCACGCAAACACGTAATTGACGCCTATTTCAGGCCACAGCCACAACACGTACAGCGGCAAAATCGTCGCCAGATCGATGAAGCCCCAGAAGCTGAAGACGTACTTTCTGGGGTCAGGCCAACACAGCACCCGCAGAATATATTCCAGTGTGAACAGCAGTGTGAAGCAGATTTCCATGCCCACAAAGAGCTGCCATTCATCGTAGGTCAGATGGTATTGCGTGCCGAGTCCTGACTCGATAAAGACCGCAATCACACTCAGTAAAGCTAATAAGCCGCAGAACGCTTCAAAGCGCCGACCTGAGCGTGTTCTTTGGTCAAAGAGAAGATGGTACAACCGCTGACGGGTAACAGGAATAAGCACGGGCAAGTAACCTCACAAACAAAAAGGGCTGGCATCATGCCAGCCCTGCGAGATTATAACGGGTCTACCTTAAGACAGGAAACGGCATGCTTGAAGCTGCCCTCCAGCACCGGGCGAGTTTTGGCACATTCTGGCCCAGCAATAGGACAACGGGTACGGAAAACACAGCCTGACGGCGGGTTAATAGGCGATGGCAACTCCCCTTCAAGAAGTTGTATCGTTTTGTTTCTTTCCAAATCCGGGTCGGGAATGGGTACCGCAGACATCAAGGCTTTGGTGTAAGGATGCAGCGGGTTGTGGTACACCTCGTCGTAAGTACCCAGCTCAACTGCATGACCCAGATACATCACCAGGACGCGATCTGAAATGTGTTTTACCACCGCCAAGTCGTGGGCGATGAAGATCAACGACAGTCCCATTTCACGTTGCAGTTTTTGCAGTAGGTTCACCACCTGAGCCTGAATGGATACATCGAGTGCCGAAACGGGTTCGTCACAGATGATCAGTTTTGGCTCAAGGATCAGCGCGCGGGCAATCCCGATGCGCTGACACTGGCCGCCTGAGAATTCGTGCGGATAACGGTTGATGAGGTTTGGCAGCAAGCCCACTTTCATCATCATCGCTTTCACACGGTCACGGACTTCCTGACGCGGCATTTTCGGGTGATAGGTACGCAGCGGCTCAGCAATAATATCGCCGATATTCATACGCGGGTTGAGTGATGCCAGCGGGTCCTGGAAAATCATCTGGATGTCGCTGCGCACATCGCGCCACTCGTCCTGATTCATCCCCAGCAGATCTTTACCCAGCCACGCAACTCTGCCTTCGGTGGCTTTGACCAGGCCAATAATGGCACGGGCAAAGGTCGATTTCCCGCAACCTGATTCCCCTACCACACCCAGCGTTTCACCCTCGTACAAACGCAGTGTCACGCCATCAACCGCTTTCAGCGTTTTGGAGGGTTGCCAGAACCACTGTTTGCCGTCTTTGATATCAAAGTGAACTTTAAGATCGGCAATTTCCAGCAGGACTTTTTTATCTTGTGTCACGGCGTTCATACCAACTCCTCCACTGGCTTAAAGCAAGCGCGTAAGCGGCCTTCACCAAATTGTTCCAGCGGCGGAGCCGTGTTGCAGATTTCCATGGCGTGTGGGCAACGTGGCTGGAACGGGCAACCTTTCGGCAGACGTAACAGGTTTGGTGGATTGCCAGGAATGGTCAGCAAAGATTCGCCTTCAGCATCAAGACGTGGAACCGCGTTGAGCAGGCCGATGGAGTAAGGATGAACCGGGTTGTAGAACACGTCGCGCGCCTGGCCATATTCCATAGTACGACCTGCATACATCACCAGCACTTTGTCACAGATCCCGGCGACTACGCCAAGATCGTGGGTAATCATGATGATCGCAGTATTGAACTCACGTTTGAGATCGTTAAGCAGCGTCATGATTTGCGCCTGAACGGTGACGTCCAGCGCAGTGGTCGGTTCGTCGGCAATCAGCAATTTTGGACGGCACAGCAGCGCCATCGCAATCATCACACGTTGACGCATACCACCGGAAAACTCATGCGGGAACATGCGCATACGCTTACGCGCTTCGGGCATTTTTACCGCATCAAGCATACGTACAGATTCTTCAAAGGCTTCGGCTTTGCCCAATTTCTTGTGCAGCATCAGCACTTCCATCAACTGCTCACCTACACGCATGTAAGGGTTCAGTGAGGTCATTGGGTCCTGGAAGATCATGGAAATCTGCTCTGCACGCAGTCGGTTGAGTTGGTTCTCTGGCAGATTCAGGATCTCTTTACCGTTGAATTTAGCCGACCCGCCAATACGGCCATTCGCCGCCAGCAAGCCCATCAACGCAAATGCTGTTTGCGATTTACCGGAACCGGATTCACCTACGATACCCAGTGTTTCACCGGCGCGCAGGCTGAAATTCAGATCGTTTACCGCCGTAACGTCACCATCTGGAGTACCAAAGGTGACGCGCAGATCTTTTACGTCTAACAGCGTAGAAGTCTGGCTCAGTGGAGTCACCACCGCAGGATTTTCAATTGTGCTCATCGCGGCACTCCTTAACGATCTTTCGGGTCGAGGGCATCACGCAGGCCATCGCCGATAAAGTTGAAACAGAACAGAGTGATAACCAGGAAGCCTGCCGGGAACATCAGCAACCATGGGGATACTTCCATGGAGTTGGCACCATCGCTCAGCAATGCACCCCAGCTACTTAATGGCTCTTGTGTACCCAGACCCAGGAAGCTCAGGAAAGATTCGAACAGGATCATGCTTGGCACCAGCAGCGAGGCGTAAACCACCACCACGCCGAGTACGTTTGGCACAATGTGGCGAACAACGATGTTAACGGTAGAGACACCGCCAACCTGGGCTGCTTCGATGAACTCTTTACGTTTCAGGCTTAGAGTTTGGCCACGGACGATACGCGCCATATCCAGCCAGGAAACCATCCCGATTGCCACAAAAATCAGCAGGATGTTTTGCCCAAAGAAGGTCACCAGCAAAATCACGAAGAACATGAATGGGAAGGAGTTGAGGATTTCCAGCAAGCGCATCATCACTGAGTCGGTTTTACCGCCCAGATAACCCGCGAGCGAGCCGTATAATGTGCCAACGACTACCGCGACCAGCGCCGCAGCGACACCCACCATCAGAGAAATACGCCCGCCGATTGCCACGCGAACTAACAGATCTCGACCGGAGGAGTCTGTGCCAAAGTAGTGCCCGGATTCCATATCTGGTGCTGCCGACATCATTCCCCAGTCGGTATCAAAGTAGCTAAACTGCGACAGCATCGGCGCAAAGGCCACGAACAGCGCGATAATCGCCAGAACAATCAAACTGGCAACCGCGGCACGGTTATGCATAAAACGGCGACGGGCATCTTGCCAAAGGCTACGGCCTTCTACTTCTAGTTTTTCACTGAAGTTTTCCAGCGCCTCGCTGTTTTTCTTACTCAACATCATGGCGAACTCCAGTGTCAGTAACGGATTTTTGGATCGATAACGGCGTACAGCACGTCAACAATCGCGTTAAAGAGAATCGTCAGCGCGCCTACCAGAATGGTGAGGCTCAGAACCAGTGAGTAGTCACGGTTCAACGCTCCGTTTACGAACAACTGGCCAATACCCGGTAACCCGTAAATGGTTTCGATAACCATCGAGCCGGTAATGATACCGACAAAAGCTGGGCCCAAATAAGACAGTACAGGTAACAGAGCCGGTTTCAACGCGTGGCGCAAAATAATGCGACGCATTGGCAAACCTTTAGCGCGAGCTGTACGGATGAAGTTAGAGTGCAGCACTTCAATCATTGAGCCACGAGTGATACGCGCGATACTCGCAATATAAGCTAATGAAAGTGCAACCATCGGCAGGATCATGTATTGAATGGCACCGCCGTTCCACCCGCCTCCGGGCAGCCACTTAAGTGTTATCGCAAATATCAGAACCAGTAATGGCGCCACCACGAAACTCGGGATAACAACCCCCGTCATGGCCACCCCCATTACGGCGTAATCCCATTTGGTATTTTGATTCAGTGCGGCGATGACCCCCGCTAAAACACCTAAAACAAGCGCAAAGATAAATGCAGCAGCACCTAATTTTGCCGAGACAGGGAAGCTTGAGGCGACCAAATCGTTTACTGAATAATCTTTGTATTTAAATGACGGGCCAAAATCACCGTGTGCCAGTTGTTTCAAATAACTGAAATACTGTGTCGTGATTGGATCGTTTAAATGATATTTAGCTTCGATGTTCGCCATCACTTCTGGCGGAAGCGCGCGTTCGCTGGTGAATGGACTACCCGGCGCAAGACGCATCATGAAGAATGAAATAGTTATAAGAATAAAGAGTGTCGGAATTGCTTCCAGACAACGACGTAGAATAAATTTCAACATTGCCCGTACCTTCTGGCTGTGCCTTTAGCATGCGATTAAATAAGACACGATGGGGTAAGTCCTACCCTTTTTACCCTAAATAATTCACGGTGCAGGAAGGCAACAAACTCATGAATCCCCAGGAACATAGACAAACTATGTGACTGGGGTGAATGAGCGCAGTTAACGCACCTGCAGCGTGAAGTATGAAGGGTAAAACTTACCCCACGAATTGCCATTAATGTTTGATGATATACATATCTTTAGTATAGATATTATCCATCGGGTCTTTGCCGGTATAACCGCCTACCCATGGTTTCACCAGACGGGCGTTCACGTAGTAATAAACCGGAACGATTGCAGAATCTTTGCCCAACTGCTGTTCCGCTTTATCGTACGCGGCGGCACGTTGTGCTTCATCTGTTGCTTTCAGCGATTCCGCCATGATGGCGTCAAAGGCCGGGCTCTTATAATGCGCGGTGTTCATTGAGCTGCCAGACAACATGGTGTTCAGGAAGGAAGTCGGTTCGTTGTAATCCGCACACCAGCCAGCACGTGCAACGTTGTAGTTGCCCTGGTGACGAGTATCAAGGAAGGTTTTCCACTCCTGGTTTACCAGCTTAACGTTCACACCGAGGTTTTTCTGCCAGATAGAAGCGGCAGCGATGGCCAGTTTCTTGTGCAGATCGGAAGTGTTGTACAGCAGGTCGAAGGTCAGCGGTTTGTCTTTGGTGTAGCCCGCTTCAGCCAGCAATTTCTTAGCTTCTTCATTACGTTTTTCCTGAGTCCATGAGAACCACTCAGGCTTAGTCAGTTTTGCACCGTCAGTATAAGGAGGCGTGTAGCCGTAAGCTGGCAGATCGCCCTGCGCCTTCACTTTATTAACGATGATGTCACGATCCAGGCCCAGTTTCAGAGCGGTACGGACGCGCACATCGTTAAACGGAGCTTTCTGGTTGTTGATTTCGTAGTAATAAGTACACAGATACGGGTCAACGTGTACTTCAGCTGGAATTTCTTTTTTCAGCTTCTGGAACAGTTCGATTGGCAGGTTGTTATATGTCATGTCAATCTCGCCGCTGCGGTAGCGGTTAACATCTGTGACTTCAGAAGAGATTGGCAGATAAGTAATTTGTGAAATAACAGTTTTCGCGTTATCCCAATAATTGGTATTACGCTCCATCACGATACGTTCGTTAACCACCCAGTCCTTCAGTTTGTAAGCACCGTTGCTCACGATGTTGGCAGGTTGGGTCCACTTCTCACCAAACTTCTCAATGGCCGCTTTATTCACCGGGGACATCGCCGGGTTAACCAGAAGTTTGTAGAAGTAAGGAACAGGCTCGCTCAGAGTGACTTCCAGCGTGTGGTCGTCAATGGCTTTTACGCCCAGTTCACTTGGTTTCATTTTGCCGTCGATGATGGCATCAACGTTTACGATATGGCCGTATTGCGGGTAGCTTGCGTATGGGGAAGCAGTATTTGGATCAACCAGACGCTGCCAGCTATAGACGAAATCTTGTGCCGTAACTGGCTCGCCGTTAGACCATTTCGCATCTTTACGCAGATGGAAGGTCCAGACTTTAAAATCTTTATTATCCCAGGACTCTGCCACGCCCGGAATTGGGTGGCCGTCTTTTGGAGAGGTAATCAGTAAGCCTTCAAACAGGTCACGGCTCACGTTTGACTCAGGAACACCTTCAATTTTGTTTGGGTCCAAAGACTGTGGTTCAGCACCGTTATTGCGAATCAACGTTTGCTTTTCTGACAGTTGAACACCGGCAGGAACTTCGGCCGCCATGGCCACATTGCCTACGATTAGCGCGGATAAAATGCTTGCTGCTACCAGACTTTTTTTTGTGATGATGGACATTGTGTTGATACTCCACTCATTATAATTACCGACCCGAAAGCCAGCCTCTTCCCCTCAGGGGTTCCTTTACAGTGCAAGAGCGTTATGCAACTGCCAGGCTTTATTTTTTGTCTTACTTGCTATCACCGACTTTATTTGGGGGATGCTCTTTATGGCACCCTGCTCCGTCGATTCTTAATCAACCTACCCTGTACTGAGGTTGATTTTGATGAGTCATCTGTAAATGAAACATTTTTCAGATAATTGTGTTGTCCGGAAAGTATCAAAAGCACCTAATTCCCGCCAATACAATTTGCAAATTTGTTAACCATTTCTCTTTTATCTATCCAGAACGTCGTCTGGAAAGATGCTGCATCAATGCATTTTGTCGAGTTAACACGCTAAAAAATAAAGAAATTGCAGTGTTAATCTGGCTTGTTCTGTTGCAACATGAACACAACACACTAGCGTTCACATAAAATTAACAATTGGTTATTTTTTAGCACATTCATCTGCAAGACAGCTTGATTAACTAATATCATCTCAATAAAGCTGCAGCAAGCATCATTGTGTAGGGTTAGTTAAATAACGATTTGATTGTTAACTTTATGTACAACGGACAAATGCCGGGGCCGCTAATATACGGTTTCCAAAGCATTTTCTTATGAATGGTTTTCTAGTGAAAAGAACAGCAGCGCTTATGATTCAAATCAGTTGGTGGGAATTTAACAAAAAAAAGCAGAATGGTTATTCTGCTTTTTCATATGTAGCTTTCAGCAGAACTAACTTAATAATCCTGGGAAAATGGTTTTCAGACCAGTCACAATAAATTCAATACCCAGAGCCATCAATAACAGACCCATTATACGGGTAATAACGTTAATCCCCGTTTGCCCTAACAGGCGCACTAGCAAAGGAGCTAGACGGAAAACTAACCAACAGCAAAAAGCAAAGAGCGCAATGGCAATCGTAAAACCGATTAAATAATTCCAGCTGTGGTATCGCGTGCCCCAGACAATAGTCGAACTGATTGCACCAGGACCTGCCATTAATGGAAGAGCTAACGGAACGACGCCTACGCTTTCGCGAATAGCACTTTCTGATTTTTCTTGTTTGTTCTGTTTATCTTCACCCAGTTTACCGCTGATCATCGACATCGCAATGGTCACCACCAGAATGCCGCCGGCAATTCGGAAGGAATCAATTGATATGCCGAATAATTGGAGGATACCGTCACCGAGGAACAACGACGTCCATAAAATAATCGCTACTGACAGGTTGGCGGTAAGGTTTGTTTTATTCCTCGCCAACGCGGTTTGGTAGCTGGTCATGCTGATAAACACGGGAATGATCCCAACTGGGTTTACCAGCGCGAACAAGCCAATAAAGAACTTAAAATAGGTTGGCAAATCAAATAAGGATTGAGCCACTAAAAACTCCGCAAATGAACGTAGCAAAGGCCGCGGTAATGTAATGGAAAACCAGTTCTGGCGCTACGCCCTTTCGCAGCATAGATAACTACTTTTATGCGCAATTGCGATATTAAACAATATTGTTACTCACTTGTTGAAAATATGGTAGTTTGTTTTAGCTTTGCTGTGACAAGAATTTTAAAGACTTATCAATAACCTGAATCTGTCATGCTGAATGGAGTCAGCCTTAGGATAATGTGATGCAAGTCACAAAAAACCCACTCAGAAGTGAGTACTCTTGGAAACATCTGAAGAGCGTATGATTCAGACCATGAATAGGTTTTTTCGATAAGGCTCTTTTAGTAAATCAGCAAGATGTTTTGGGAAGTTTTTGGATAGTCGTGGCCCTCTTCTACGCAAGCTGTTGCCCGCTGACTATACTGTCGACTCGAGCAGCTCATTTACTAAAAGAGTTTAAACATTATCAGGAGAGCATTATGGCTGTAACTAATGTCGCTGAACTTAACGCACTTGTAGAGCGCGTCAAGAAAGCCCAGCGTGAATATGCCAACTTTACTCAAGAGCAAGTTGATAAAATCTTCCGCGCCGCCGCTCTGGCTGCCGCTGATGCTCGAATCCCTCTCGCGAAACTGGCCGTTGCCGAATCTGGCATGGGTATTGTTGAAGATAAAGTGATCAAAAACCACTTTGCTTCTGAGTATATCTACAACGCCTATAAAGATGAGAAAACCTGCGGTGTGTTGGATGAAGACCACACCTTCGGGACTATCACTATCGCTGAGCCAATCGGTATCATCTGCGGTATCGTGCCAACGACTAACCCAACTTCAACGGCTATCTTTAAATCTCTGATCAGCCTGAAGACTCGTAACGCGATCATCTTCTCTCCACACCCACGTGCAAAAGACGCGACCAATAAAGCCGCAGACATCGTTCTGCAAGCTGCTATCGCTGCTGGTGCACCTAAAGATCTGATTGGTTGGATTGACCAGCCATCTGTCGAACTGTCTAACGCTCTGATGCACCACCCAGATATCAACATGATTCTGGCAACCGGTGGTCCAGGCATGGTTAAAGCAGCATATAGCTCCGGTAAACCAGCAATCGGTGTTGGCGCAGGTAACACCCCTGTTGTTGTTGACGAAACTGCCGACATCAAACGTGTTGTTGCTTCTATCCTGATGTCTAAAACCTTCGACAACGGCGTAATCTGTGCTTCCGAGCAATCAGTTATCGTTGTTGACTCTGCATACAATGCAGTACGCGAACGTTTTGCATCCCACGGCGGCTACATGCTGCAGGGTAAAGAGCTGAAAGCTGTTCAGGACATCATCCTGAAAAACGGCGCATTGAACGCCGCTATCGTTGGTCAGCCAGCAACTAAAATTGCTGAACTGGCAGGCTTCACTGTACCGGCTGACACCAAGATCCTGATTGGTGAAGTTAGCGTTGTTGACGATTCGGAGCCATTCGCTCACGAAAAACTGTCTCCAACTCTGGCTATGTATCGTGCTAAGAGCTTCGAAGACGCTGTTGTTAAAGCTGAGAAACTGGTTGAGATGGGCGGCATCGGCCACACCTCTTGCCTGTACACAGACCAGGACAACCAGCCAGAGCGCGTTAAGCACTTCGGCGACAAAATGAAAACTGCACGTATCCTGATCAACACCCCTGCTTCACAGGGTGGTATCGGTGACCTGTACAACTTCAAACTCGCGCCTTCCCTGACTCTGGGTTGTGGCTCATGGGGTGGTAACTCCATCTCTGAGAACGTGGGTCCTAAGCACCTGATCAACAAGAAAACCGTTGCTAAGCGAGCTGAGAACATGTTGTGGCATAAACTTCCGAAATCTATCTACTTCCGCCGCGGCTCTCTGCCAATCGCGCTGGACGAAGTGATTACTGATGGTCACAAACGTGCGATGATCGTTACCGACCGTTTCCTGTTCAATAACGGCTATGCAGACCAGATCACTTCTGTTCTGAAAGCAGCTGGCGTTGAAACTGAAGTATTCTTCGAAGTAGAAGCGGATCCAACTCTGACCGTGGTACGTAAAGGTGCAGAGCTGGCGAACTCCTTCAAACCAGACGTGATCATCGCGCTGGGCGGCGGTTCACCGATGGATGCTGCGAAAATCATGTGGGTTATGTACGAGCACCCAGAAACTCACTTCGAAGAACTGGCGCTGCGCTTCATGGACATCCGTAAGCGTATCTACAAGTTCCCGAAAATGGGCGTAAAAGCGAAAATGATCGCGGTTACCACCACTTCCGGTACTGGTTCAGAAGTGACCCCGTTTGCTGTTGTAACTGATGATGCAACTGGTCAGAAATACCCGCTGGCGGACTACGCTCTGACTCCAGATATGGCAATTGTTGATGCCAACCTGGTGATGGATATGCCTAAGTCCCTGTGTGCTTTCGGTGGTTTGGATGCCGTGACTCACGCACTGGAAGCTTACGTTTCCGTACTGGCTAGCGAATTCTCTGACGGTCAGGCTCTGCAAGCACTGAAACTGCTGAAAGAAAACCTGCCAGCATCTTACAACGAAGGCGCTAAAAACCCAGTTGCTCGTGAGCGTGTACACAACGCTGCGACCATCGCCGGTATCGCGTTTGCTAACGCCTTCCTGGGTGTGTGCCACTCAATGGCGCACAAACTGGGTTCACAGTTCCACATTCCTCACGGTCTGGCGAACGCCCTGTTGATTTCCAACGTTATCCGCTATAACGCGAATGACAACCCAACCAAGCAGACTGCATTCAGCCAGTATGACCGCCCACAAGCGCGTCGTCGTTATGCTGAAATCGCAGACCACTTGGGTCTGAGCGCACCGGGCGACCGTACTGCTGCTAAGATCGAAAAACTGCTGGCATGGCTGGAAAGCATCAAGGCTGAACTGGGTATTCCTAAGTCCATCCGCGAAGCAGGCGTTCAGGAAGCTGACTTCCTGGCTCACGTTGATAAACTGTCTGAAGATGCGTTCGATGACCAGTGTACCGGTGCTAACCCGCGTTACCCACTGATCTCTGAACTGAAACAGATTCTGATGGATACCTTCTACGGTCGTGATTATGTAGAAGAAGGTAGCGTGCCAGCATCGACTGCAAAAGAAGCTGCTCCAGCAGCTAAAGCTGACAAGAAAGCGAAGAAAACCGCTTAATTGTAAAGCCTAATAAAAAACCCGCCTCGGCGGGTTTTTTTATGTCTGCTTTTCAAATTCGCAATGTACAGCCCTTCACGAAGACCAGCGGGAAAGACTAGCCTTCCCCTCGCTTTTATTTTTTATGCGCTCTGGATGCCCTGCAGAGAGCCTTTTTGTAGCGCTTCTTTATAATGCTTGCGGCAAACCGACACATAACGTTCATTGCCACCAATAACCACTTGCTCACCCTGGTTATATGGACGGCCTTCCTGATCAAGTCGCAACACCATACTGGCTTTGCGACCACAGAAACAAATAGTTTTTAATTCTACTAGCTTATCTGACCACGCTAATAAATAGCGGCTTCCGCCAAATAATTCGCCCTGAAAATCAGTACGTAATCCATAACACAGTACGGGAATATCTAATTCATCCACCACGTCTGATAACGCTAGTACTTGATCGCGTGTCAGGAACTGGCATTCATCCACCAGAACACAATGCACGGCATCACGCTGATGCTCTTCACTTATTTCATTGAATAATTGGGTTGAGCCATTGTAGAGCTTAGCGGGCGACGATAATCCAATACGTGAACTCACCTTCCCAGAGCCAAACCGGTTGTCAATTTCTGCGGTATACACCAGCGTACGCATCCCGCGCTCTTGATAGTTGTATGAGGATTGCAGTAATGCCGTGGATTTACCCGCATTCATTGCGGAATAGTAAAAGTAGAGTTGTGCCATTGGTCAGCTAGCCTGAGTTAAAATGTAAATATTATTAACACGGATTATATCATAAGCCGTTACAGAGTTATCGTTGCCTGAGGTTTGTAAGAAAAAATTCTGTATTGTTCTTCTGATATATAAGTAGTAGAGCAAAATGGTTGTTATGCACCTGATGTTTGAAGTTCGTCACGCTGCACTTAACTTACGGAGTTTTCAGCATTTTCATTGCTATACGATGGAACTCATTGAATCCCTAATAATAATTATCTATTAAGAATATCCACTGTTTAGGACAATAATACCAAAGGTTGATATTTCACCATTAATGCGGTCACACCTCAATTTAGAGCCTCAACAACCCCTGTTACTATCAGGGTTGTTGTTGAAAAAGTGAGTTATCCACGTTTTGTTTTCCCGCCGTATGAAGCAAAATTTAAGTTAATGTTCTTTTATAAATCGACAAAATATTATGGAATTTTGAATTCCTTACATTCCCGCCTATTGCAGAAGTTAATTTAAGCCTCTATTATTAGCCCATCAAGCCAACCATCAATATAAGATTGAGATTACTAAAATGAGCGAAGCACTTAAAATTCTGAACAACATCCGTACTCTTCGTGCACAAGCTAGAGAATGTACTCTGGAAACGCTGGAAGAAATGCTGGAAAAATTAGAAGTTGTTGTTAACGAACGTCGCGAAGAAGATAATGCTGCTGCTGCAGAAATTGAAGAGCGTACTCGTAAACTGCAACAATACCGTGAAATGCTGATCGCTGACGGCATTGATCCTAACGAATTACTGAATAGCATGGCTGCTGTTAAATCTGCAGGCAAAGCAAAACGCGCTGCGCGCCCAGCTAAATATCAGTACATCGACGAAAACGGCGAAAGCAAAACCTGGACTGGCCAGGGCCGTACTCCAGCAGTAATCAAAAAAGCAATGGAAGAACAAGGCAAGAAACTGGAAGACTTCCTGATTGCCTAATTTTCGCTTTTAGTGCTGCTTATTAAATCCCGCTTCGGCGGGATTTTTATTTGTGTGTAATGTTTTTTTAAATTATGCCGAAAGCAGTATCCACAAAAAAGGAAGCCTGAGCTTCCTTTTTCATTTTACAAACTAATCACGGTGTCAGCTGACTTTATAGAAAGCCTTATACCAGTCTACAAAGTTCTGTACGCCATCGTTTACTGATGTCTGTGGCTTGAAGCCGATAACATCATACAGCGCCTGTGTATCCGCACTGGTCTCCAGCACGTCACCAGGCTGCATAGGAAGCATGTTCTTGTGCGCAACTTTACCCAGTGAGGTTTCCAGGGCCGTAATATAATCCATCAGCGTCACTGGGTTGCTATTACCGATGTTATATACACGATACGGCGCTGAGCTAGTTGCTGGCGTTCCCTCTTCTACCGTCCATTGTGCATCAGCTTGTGGAATGACGTCCTGTAAACGCACAATCGCCTCAGCAATATCATCGATATAAGTAAAATCACGACGCATTTGTCCGTGATTGTAAACATCAATACTCTTCCCTTCGACAATCGCACGAGTAAATTTAAATAACGCCATATCCGGGCGCCCCCACGGACCATAAACGGTAAAGAAACGCAAACCCGTCGTTGGCAATCCATATAAGTGCGAGTAGGTATGTGACATCAACTCGTTGGCTTTTTTAGTTGCCGCATATAAAGAAATTGGATGATCGACACTGTCATCCGTGGAGAACGGGAGTTTACGATTCAGGCCATATACTGAGCTTGAAGACGCATATAACAGATGCCCGACTTTATTATGGCGGCAACCTTCGAGCACATTTAAATGCCCTACCAGATTTGAATCCGCATAAGCGTGAGGGTTATCGATTGAATAACGAACACCAGCTTGCGCAGCAAGATGAATCACACGATCGAATTTCTCAGTGGCAAATAATTGCGCCATACCATTACGATCGGCGAGGTCAATTTTTTCGAAACGGAATGATGAATGAGGAGCAAGGCGATCAAGACGAGCTTGTTTGAGATTGACGTCATAATAGTCGTTCAGGTTATCGATACCGATAACCTGGTGACCGGCGTTGAGCAGACGTTCACTAACATGGAATCCAATAAAGCCTGCGGCGCCGGTAACCAGAAATTTCATACAACCCTCATTTATTATGCAATATTGATGGACGCTCCGCGGCCGATTGCATAATAAACAAAGCCGCGCTTGCTGAGTCTCTCAGGATCATACAGGTTACGGCCGTCAAAGATAACCGGTTGCTTTAGTGATTTCTTAATTGCATCGAAATCAGGTGCACGGAAACTTTGCCACTCTGTACAAATAACCAGAGCATCTGCATCTTGTAATGCAGCTTCTTTGGTACCCATCAATTTCAGGTCTGAACGATGTCCGTAAATGCGCTGGGTTTCATCCATTGCTTCCGGGTCATACGCCTGCACCTGAGCACCGCGTTCCCAAAGCGCTTCCATCAGGACGCGGCTTGAGGCTTCACGCATATCGTCAGTATTCGGTTTGAAAGAGAGCCCCCACAGCGCGAAGGTCTTGCCTTTCAGGTCTTCACCAAAGTGACGAGAAATAAACTCAGGGAGTTTTAACTTCTGGTCGTGGTTTACCTCTTCGACTGCTTGCAGAATACGTGGTGTATAGCCAATCTGCTGAGCAGTACGAATCAGTGCCTGCACATCTTTAGGGAAGCAGGAACCACCATAACCACAGCCAGGATAGATAAAGCTGTAACCGATGCGTGAGTCAGAACCGATACCCATACGCACTTTCTCGATATCCGCACCCAGACGTTCTGCCAGGTTAGAGATTTCGTTCATAAAGCTGATTTTAGTCGCCAGCATGCAGTTGGCTGCGTACTTGGTCAACTCGGCGCTACGGATATCCATCAGGATCATACGGTCATGATTGCGGTTGAACGGTTCATACAGTTCACGCAATAAATCGACCACATCATCGTTATCAGTACCGATAACAATACGCTCAGGGCGCATACAGTCAGAAACTGCGGCACCTTCCTTCAGGAATTCAGGGTTAGAAACTACATCGAATGGAATTTCTACGCCACGCGCTTTCAGCGTTTCTTCCATTACGCTGCGCACTCTGTCTGCGGTTCCGACTGGAACGGTAGACTTATCGAGCACAACTTTATGGGAAGTCATGTGCTGCGCGATAGTACGCGCCACAGCAGTGACATATTTCAGGTCAGCAGAGCCGTCTTCATCAGGCGGCGTTCCAACAGCAATAAATTGCATTTCACCATGATGAACACCCATTTCAGCATCGGTGCTGAACTGCAAACGGCCTTCTTCATAGTTTTTCTTAACCAGTGGCGTTAAGCCAGGTTCAAAAATCGGGATCACGCCGTTTTTCAGATTTTCAACTTTCTTCGCATCGACATCTATGCACATCACTTCGTGACCGACTTCTGCAAGCACCGCAGCCTGCACAAGTCCAACATAGCCGATACCAAATACAGTAACTTTCATCTTTCTTTCCTGCGTTGAAATGAATTACTTTTTCGCGCCAACAATCTCTTCTAACCAGGCTTTAAAATCTGGCCCCAGAGAACTATGACGGATACCGTATTCCACAAACGCCTGCATGTAGCCGAGTTTATTACCGCAGTCATGGCTAACGCCTTTCATGTGGTAGGCTTCAACAGTCTGTTTTTCCATCAACATAGCGATGGAGTCAGTCAGCTGAATTTCATCGCCAGCACCCGGAGGCGTTTTGGACAGCAGCGGCCAGATATCTGCCGTCAGGACATAACGCCCCACTACAGCAAGATTGGATGGCGCAACATTTGCTTTCGGCTTCTCAACGATACCCACCATTGGCACGCTATCGCCTGCGTTCAATTCAACGCCTTTGCAGTCAACAACACCATAAGCCGTCACATCTTCTACGGGCTCAACCATGATTTGGCTGTGGCCTGTAGCATCAAAACGTTTGATCATTTCAGCCAGGTTATCCTGGGAAAGATCAGATTCGAACTCATCAAGGATCACATCAGGCAGGATTACCGCAACTGGCTCATCACCCACAACCGGGTGAGCACACAACACGGCGTGACCAAGGCCTTTTGCCAGACCCTGTCGAACCTGCATAATCGTGACATGTGGAGGGCAAATAGCCTGAACTTCTTCCAACAACTGGCGCTTAACGCGTTTTTCCAGCATCGCTTCCAGTTCGAAACTGGTATCGAAATGGTTTTCGATGGAGTTTTTCGAAGAGTGAGTCACCAGAACAATTTCAGTAATACCTGCGGCGATACATTCGTTGACCACATACTGAATTAAAGGTTTATCAACCAAAGGCAACATCTCTTTAGGAATAGCCTTAGTAGCCGGTAACATACGCGTGCCTAATCCCGCGACAGGGATTACTGCTTTTCTTACTTTTGAATTAAGGGCAGCCATTGAAAAATCTCCTGGACTGTTCAAGTTTTCACTTGCAAGTCAATTAAAAAACGCCTCGAGTATATCAGCTTAAAAATGAAATCTACGGCTGTTTACCCGATGCGTTGGTAATTTAAGATAAATACGAATGAGTTAATTGCGATATTAACACCCACGCTGTCAGGGGAGAAAAACTAAATGTTTTCAGTCGTCCAGATGCTCATTCCGCAGACAACATCAGGCGTAATCGCCCGCCCGTACCCCAAACCTGGCACTGCCAGGATTCGCAGCGCTGGCTGATTTGGTTGAGGTAAGTATTGCCCAGGGTTCCTAACGGCACACCGTTGCTGACCTGGATTTGATGCTCGCCGGTATTTAAGGTGGCATTCAGCCCCGCCGAGACCAAAATCAGATTCTTGAGCTCGCTATGATAATAGCCCACCATCAACGGGAATTGGCCGGTCAAATTCGCCTGGCGTAATAACTGGTTCACTTGTTTAAGTAAATTCCCTAACTCTGGTAAGCGCTGGCGTTGCTGGGAAAGATGCTCTTGCAGTAAGCCATTAAATAACGCGCGTAATAACAACGCGGCTAACACACCGTTATCCCCGGCGCGGGTCACATCAAGACAATAAAATGCCAGATCGTTTTCTGAAAGCGGCGCGATATCCAGCACAAGCCCAGGCTGATTAAGGGTGATCAGTTGACGGTAATTGATGCGGCAGTGCGACATCACTTGTTGCACGGGAGGTTGCAACTCTTGCAATAATTTGGATGCTGCCTGCGGGTCGCTAACCAGCGCGTCCCAGTCTTTAAATAATCGCTCTTCTTCTTCGACACGAGAATTGAACATGTTGGGATAGAGGCAGGCGAACACCGTTTCACGCAGGCGGTTGAGATCTTTAATCGGTTTGAGCAAGACATCCTGCACACCAAAGCGTAATGCTTTGGCGATATCTGACATATTTTCGGTGGCCGAAATGACCAGTATCGGCGTTTGAATCCCTTCATTACGCAAATGCTCTACCAGTTTTAGCCCGTTCATGCGCGGCATAGCCAGATCGCAAATCAACAAATCAGGGGCTAAATGGCTCATTTTCTCCAGCGCATCAATGCCATCTGTGGCAACCGTAATTATCGCCCCTAAAGAGGTAAGGTAATTATCCAGCAAAGAGCGGAAAACGGGCTCATCCTCAACAATGAGGATGAGCTTTCCATCGAGTGGCTGTGTCATGTGCGCTCCCCTGACTGGCAATAATTAAATAGTGGCATGGTATGGCCTTGGTCGCCTGTCAGAATTGCCAGAAGTCATGTAAATCAGAAAATTCATTCATGGGTACGAACCAGTGGCAGCAACTCATCTATCTTTTTTTCAACCGCCAGGCTCCCGGCACTGATCGCCTCAGCGGCACGGTGGAAATCCAGAGTTGAAATCTGCGGGCAGAAAGGTTGCAGCAAAATATCTGGTGGGTCGCCCGCCATACGGTTGCGTTTCAGGCGGTTTTCCAACACTTGAATGGAAGTGGTCATGATTTCCATCGCCGTTGGCGTAGTACTGGCTCGTCGGGTGGTGATTTTACCCAGTTGCTCACGCAACCGTCCGCGCCAGCTATCAGGTTGCACCTGGTTGTCTGCCAATGGCGTCGTCATATTGACGGAAAGTAAATCTTGCTGCATCAGATGCGCGTCGTGCTGTAGATCGACTGCGATAACGATATCGGCCCCTAACGCTCGGGTTAGCGACACTGGCACAGGGTTGACCACCGCACCATCCACCAGCCAATAACCGTTGTATCCAACAGGCGACAACAACCCAGGCATGCTACAAGACGCACGAACCGCCTGATGCAGATCACCATCCGTGAACCATAGCTCGCGGCCAGTACTTAAATTGGTGGCAACGGAACCGAAGCGCAGCGCGCAGTCTTCAATATTTTCTTCGGTGATTATCTTGCGAATGTTATTGAACACTCTTTCGCCACGCAACAAACCGCCACGGCGCCAGGAAAGATCCATCAGTCGCAGAACATCCCAATAGCCGAACGAGCGCACCCACCGTTCCATCATAGGCAAGCGATTACTGGCATAAGCGGCACCGACCAGTGCCCCTACGGAGCAACCTGCAACGATATCAATCTGAATGCCTGCACGTTTTAACGCATTAATGACACCAATATGCGCCCATCCTTTTGCTGCTCCCGACCCTAACGCCAGGCCGATCTTTACCTGTCTCATTCCGCCTCGGTCTTTGTTCCCCGGTATATCATCCGTGACGAAGTCGCCACTGCTCAGTTAACATATCAACCCCGCGTATTTACGCCGACTCTTTTTTTGTAACCAAGGAGATGCTGTGTCGCAACTTTGCCCATGTGGTAGCGGTCTGGAGTATAGCTTATGTTGCCAGCCTTACCTACGCGCAGACCGGTATGCGCCAACCCCGTCACAGCTTATGCGCTCACGTTATACCGCCTATGTGATGCAGGAAGCAGATTATTTGGTAACAAGCTGGTATCCGCAGACACGCAGCCCGACACTGAAAAGCGATATTTCGGGTAGTTTTGCAACGACACATTGGCTGGGTTTGACGGTGTATGAAACCGCTGACGGACGTGATGAGAACGAAGGTTTCGTCGGTTTCGTGGCGCGTTTTGAAGAGCAAGGCGTAGAAAGTGCCATCATCGAACGTTCGCGTTTCTTAAAGGAAAACGGTCAGTGGTACTATGCTGATGGGATGCGCCCACAGTTTGGCCGTAATGACCCCTGCCCTTGCGGCTCCGGGAAAAAATTTAAAAAGTGCTGTGGCCGATAACGAGCCGTGGCAGACATTGAAGCAAATACACGCACAACAGGACTTACCAAGCGATGCAAGCATTACAACGAAAAGTACTACGCACCATCTGCCCTGACGCAAAAGGGTTAATCGCCAAGATCACCAATATTTGTTACAAACACGAGCTGAACATTGTTCAGAACAATGAGTTTGTTGACCATCGCACCGGTCGCTTCTTTATGCGTACCGAGCTTGAAGGTATTTTCAACGACAACACCCTGTTGGCCGATTTAGATAGCGCATTGCCTGAAGGTTCGGTGCGTGAGTTAACGCCTGCTGGCCGTCGCCGCGTCGTCATTCTGGTGACCAAAGAAGCGCACTGCCTGGGCGATCTATTAATGAAAGCCAACTATGGCGGCCTGGATGTCGAAATTGCCGCGGTTATCGGCAATCACGAAACGCTGCGCACTCTGGTAGAACGTTTTGATATTCCGTTTGAGCTGGTGAGCCATGAAGGGCTGACTCGTGAAGATCACGATAAGCAGATGGCAGATGCCATTGAAGCGCACAAACCGGATTACGTGGTACTGGCAAAATATATGCGCGTATTGACGCCAGAATTTGTTTCACGCTTCCCGAACCAGATTATCAATATCCACCATTCGTTCCTGCCAGCGTTTATCGGCGCTCGTCCTTATCACCAGGCATACGAACGTGGCGTGAAGATCATCGGTGCCACCGCGCACTATGTGAATGACAATCTGGATGAAGGCCCAATCATCATGCAGGATGTAATTCACGTCGATCACACCTACACCGCAGAAGATATGATGCGCGCCGGGCGTGATGTTGAGAAAAACGTTTTAAGCCGCGCGTTATACCAGGTACTGGCGCAACGCGTGTTTGTTTATGGCAATCGCACCATCATTCTCTAGCTGTTGGCGTATGAATTGTTTAGCTTTACAACGTTACGTGTAAAAAAACGGCAAACGATTCATTTTCTTACAGTGAATGCTTTACAGCGGCGCTTCATTTGATATGATGCGCCCCGCTTCCAGACAAAGGACGCGAGCAAGAAAGCCAAAAAAATGTAATACCCCTGGCGGGGTTCCCGAGCGGCCAAAGGGAGCAGACTGTAAATCTGCCGTCATCGACTTCGAAGGTTCGAATCCTTCCCCCGCCACCATCATCAAGCTTCAAAAGCACGGCCTGTAATAGCAAACACCCCTGGCGGGGTTCCCGAGCGGCCAAAGGGAGCAGACTGTAAATCTGCCGTCATCGACTTCGAAGGTTCGAATCCTTCCCCCGCCACCATCTCTTAGTAATAACTCCCGAACTTATCCAAATCGCACCATACTCAGCATTTCTTGTTGGATGACGCTTCGCTTATCCAACCTACAAAACCAAAATTCAAAACCAAAACCAAAACCAAAATCAAAACCGAACCGTAGCTACCGTCTTGGACGTCAAGCGGTAGCTGCATAATTTTCATCCCATGGTAATCGGGTTTTCAGTACGCCGAAGCACATATGTACCAGCTTACGCATCACTGCACCCAGCGCCGCTTTTTTCGCCTTACCTTTCGCTACCAGCCTTTCATATATCGCCTTCGCGGGTTTATTCCACCGGATTGCACTCAGGGCTGCTACATACAGTTTGGCTCTGACTATTGAGGGGCCTGTTTTTGACATATGTGCCCGCCCGCGTACCGAACTGCCGGACACTCTCTCCACCGGTGTTATTCCCAGATACGCTGCCACCTGCGAGGCACTTTTGAACGTCCCGTCTTTCAGTAGTGCCAGCATCTCCCGTCCCACCTGCTCCTTCACACATTTTATCGATTTCAGCAGCTCCAGATCGGCCTTCAGTCCCGGGTCGTTATCTGTGTGGTCAGTAATGAGCTTTTCTATCCGTTCCAGTTCATCACTCAGCCAGCCGTGTGTCCGCTCCAGTGAGCCTATGACCTCCCGTGGTGTCGAGGTTGAATGCGCTTTTTCAAGCCGGTTGGCCGTCCTCTGCACATCCTCTTTCAGCGCGTCGCGCTGACGCAACAACGCCCTGAGTTTACGGACTTCAACTGACGGTGGGACCCAGGCATCGGGATGCTTCAGCTCGCCATAACAGGCCAGCACAAATGCGTCCACTGTGTCATTTTTCGTGAGGATATCCATTCCGCAGGCAAACTCACGGACACGGTATGGATTGGCCATGCAGACAGAAATCCCCGCATCATGAAGCCCATACGCCAGATTCTCATGGTAGATACCCGTGGCTTCCATCACGACTGTCATATTATCAGAGGCGCATTTTTGGGCCTCCAGCCAGTCGATGATTTTGCGGGCCACACAGGGTTCATTGGTGAAGACTTTCTGCTTTTTCTTACCCTTAATACCGGCAACAAGCAGACAGACATCTATTTTATTTTTGCTGATATCAGCACCGAGAAAAGCCATATTTCATCTCCTTCCACGTGAACCAACACGCCATTCCAGCCTTGTACATGCGAAGTCAGAGCTTCTGGTTACCGTTCGGATTTTGAGTGGCGTGAAAGGTGAAACGGAGGGCTTAAGCTACGTCGGAAGATCGAGGTCTTCAGGTCGGATACAAGCTTCCTCCGTTTCATGTAACCGGTAGCTAACCAGCTACCGGTTCAAGATACAAGGTCGGATAAGCGCAGCGTCATCCGACACAGCCACGCCAACAAAAGCACAAAAAAATACCCGGCCTAAGCCAGGTATCTTCAAATTAAACAACAAAACTTAGCGACGAGCGCGAACCACCTGATATTTACGCGTCAAATACTCCACCGGCGCGCTCCATACATGCACCAGACGGGTGAACGGGAATAACAGGAACAGCGTCATACCCAATACCAAATGCACGCGGAAGATAAACGCCACGCCATCAAGGTGCTCAGATGCACCGCCCTGGAACGTCACCACTGCCTGCGCCCAGCCGACCAGTTTCATCATCTCGCTGCCATCCATATGTTGGGCAGAGAATGGAATGGTCAACAAGCCCAGTGCGCACTGAATCATCAACAGGCTAAGGATCAGTATATCCGCCGTCGTTGATGTCGCACGAATCCGCGGGTTAAACAGACGACGCTTAAGCAGCAACAAACCACCCACCAGCGTCATCACGCCACATGCACCACCGGCGATCATCGCCATTTTCTGCTTCACATCGATGGGCAGGAAAGACTCATACATCCAGTGCGGCGTTAACATCCCCAGTAAGTGACCAGCGAAAATCCCCAGAATCCCGATATGGAACAGGTTGGACGCCAGGTTCATCCCTTTGCGATCCAGCATCTGACTGGAACCGGCTTTCCAGGTGTACTGGCCGTAGTCGTAACGCAACCAACTGCCGAGCAGGAATACCGTGCCGCAAATGTAGGGATAGATGTCGTAGAAGAACACATTGAGAAATTGCATGATTACTGTCCTCCGATATTCAGATACTGCGGAGCGACAGCCCCGGCAAAACGACGCTGATGGCTGCTGATTTCAGACTCGCCGCACCCTGCGTCAGCCACAAATTTCACCTGTTCTTCTTCCCAGACGGCGTCCAGTGCTTGCGGCGTATCATCACGTGCTTCATCCGCAATTTGCTGGCTAACGCTTTCCACCACCACATCGCTTTGCGAGATAGCCAACAGCACATCAAACAGCGCCGCATAATCGCTTTCACGCTGTTTCAGGCGTGCTGCCAGCAGAGCCAGAATCGGCGCGACATCCTGCAAACCGCCACGCGCCTCGCTTTCTTCCCGCTGCGACAGATATTCAAGATACAGCGGCAGATGGTCCGGCAGCTCACGGCTGTCAATTTCCATACCCGCCTGCTGATACTGGTTCATCAGGTTGACCATCGCCTGGCCACGGTCACGAGATTCGCCGTGAACATGTTCAAACAACAGCAATGAAGTGGCGCGCCCACGGTCAAACAGCTGGCTGTAACTGGCCTGCGCATCCAGCAAATCACGGCTGCACAGCGTCGTAATAAAGCCGTTGAGTTGAGCAGCCTGTTGCAAATTAAGCGCCTCGCCCTCGGCTAAAGCATCGCGTAGCTCTTGTTGATGCTGCCAAAGAGCATCATCCGGGTACTCAAGCAAACGGGAAATGATCAGCAGCTCAATCATGGTTTTGGCTCCGTTTTGTTCGACACATCAATCGCGTCGATACGTTTGCTGTTGAACAGGTTGAATTTGCTATCAGAACCGTGGCAACCGTCGCCAAAACTGAAGCCGCAGCCTTTGCTTTCAGGGAACGCATCCGCCGCCAGCTCGCGGTGGCTTGATGGCACCACGAAACGATCTTCGTAGTTAGCAATCGCCAGATAGCGATACATTTCCTGCGCCTGCGCTTGCGTCAGCCCAACTTCTTCCAGTGCACGGGTATCAATAACGCCTTCGACCGTTTCAGCACGTTTGTAATGGCGCATCGCCATCATGCGTTTCAGCGCACGCAGCACCGGCGCGGTGTCGCCCGCCGTCAGCAAGTTCGCCAGGTATTCAACAGGAATACGCAGGCTTTCAACGTCAGGCAGAATGCCGGTATGCGGCAGTTCACCCGCGTCAGCCGCAGACTGAATTGGCGACAACGGCGGCACATACCAAACCATCGGCAGCGTGCGATATTCAGGATGCAGCGGCAGCGCCAGCTTCCAGTCGATCGCCATTTTGTACACTGGCGACTGCTGCGCGGCATCAATCACACTCTGCGGCACGCCATCTTTCAGCGCCTGTTCGATAACCGCCGGGTCGTTCGGGTTGAGGAAAATACTCAACTGGCGCTCGTAGAGATCTTTTTCGTTCTCGGTACTGGCGGCCTGTTCAATGGCATCGGCGTCATACAACACCACGCCGAGGTAACGAATACGGCCCACACAGGTTTCCGAACAGACTGTCGGCATCCCCGCTTCAATACGCGGATAACAGAAAATGCACTTCTCTGATTTGCCGGTTTTCCAGTTGAAGTAGATCTTTTTGTACGGGCAACCGGTGATACACATCCGCCAGCCGCGGCATTTGTCCTGGTCAATCAGCACAATGCCGTCTTCTTCACGCTTATAAATCGCCCCGCTTGGGCAAGTCGCGACACAGGCTGGATTCAGGCAGTGTTCGCACAAGCGCGGCAAATACATCATGAAGGTGTTTTCGAACTGGCCGTACATCGCCTTCTGCATGTTCTGGAAGTTCTGATCTTTGGCGCGTTTTTCAAATTCGCCACCGAGGATCTCTTCCCAGTTCGGGCCCGCTTCGATTTTGTTCATCCGCTGGCCGGTAATCAGCGAGCGCGGGCGCGCAATCGGCTGGTGCTTGCCTTCCGGTGCGTTATGCAGATGCTGATAGTCGTAATCAAACGGCTCGTAATAATCGTCGATGCCCGGCAGATGCGGGTTAGCAAAGATTTTACCCAGCAACATGGCGCGGTTACCCATGCGTGGTTGCAGTTTGCCGTTGATTTTACGGATCCAACCGCCCTTCCATTTTTCCTGGTTTTCCCAGTCGTTCGGGTAGCCAATCCCCGGTTTGGTTTCGACGTTGTTAAACCACGCGTACTCCATCCCTTCGCGGCTGGTCCAGACGTTTTTGCAGGTCACAGAACAGGTGTGACAGCCGATGCACTTATCAAGATTCAGCACCATGCCGACTTGTGAACGAATTTTCATTTTACGCTCTCCTGTTTCTGGTCGTTGCCTTCACCGTCTAACCAGTTAATGTCTTTCATCTTGCGCACCACCACGAACTCATCACGATTGGAACCGACGGTGCCGTAGTAGTTAAAGCCGTAAGCCAGTTGCGCGTAACCGCCAATCATGTGCGTCGGTTTCGGGCTAATACGGGTGACCGAGTTATGAATCCCGCCACGCTGGCCGGTAATTTCAGAACCAGGCAAGTTCACAATGCGTTCCTGCGCGTGATACATCATGGTCATGCCTTCAGGCACACGCTGGCTGACCACTGCACGCGCCGTCAGCGCACCGTTTTTGTTGAACACTTCAATCCAGTCGTTATCTTCGATGCCCAAATCTTTGGCGTCGATTTCACTCATCCAGACAATCGGCCCGCCGCGTGACAGCGTCAGCATCAGCAAGTTGTCGCTATAAGTTGAGTGAATGCCCCATTTCTGGTGCGGCGTCAGGAAGTTCAGCGCTTTCTCCGGATTACCGTTGGATTTTTTACCCATCACGCCTTTGACGGAGCGGGTATCAATCGGCGGACGGTACACCAGCAGGCTTTCGCCAAAATCACGCATCCACTGGTGATCCTGATACAGCTGCTGGCGGCCAGACAGGGTGCGCCATGGAATCAGCTCGTGAACGTTGGTGTAACCAGCGCTGTAAGAAACGTGTTCATCTTCCAGGCCCGACCAGGTTGGGCTGGAGATAATTTTGCGCGGCTGTGCCTGAATATCGCGGAAGCGAATCTTTTCATCTTCTTTATTGAGCGCCAGATGCGTATGGTCACGACCGGTAAATTCACTGAGCGCCGCCCAGGCTTTCACGGCTACCTGGCCGTTGGTTTCGGGTGCCAGGGTGAGGATCATTTCTGCGGCGTCGATAGCCGTGTTGAGAGTCGGCTGGCCTTTTGCCGGGCCTTCCGTTTTGGTGTAATTGAGCTTACGCAGCAGATCCATTTCAGACTGCGTGTTCCACGCGATACCTTTCCCGCCGTTGCCGATGGTTTCCATCAACGGACCAACCGAGGTGAAACGCTCGTAGGTCGCCGGGTAATCGCGTTCAACCGTCACCAGATGCGGTGCGGTTTTACCTGGAATCAGGTCGCATTCACCTTTTTTCCAGTCCATCACGCCAAACGGCTGCGCCAGTTCTGCTGCGGAATCATGCTGAATTGGCAGCGTTACCACGTCGGTTTCTTTGCCCAAATGGCCGACACACACTTCAGAGAATTTCTTAGCGATGGCTTTATAGATTTCCCAGTCGCTTTTTGAATCCCAGGCTGGGTCAACGGCTGCAGAAAGCGGGTGAATAAACGGATGCATATCCGAAGTATTCATATCGTCTTTCTCATACCAGGTGGCCGTTGGCAGCACGATATCGGAATACAAACAGGTGCTCGACAAACGGAAGTCCAGCGTTACAACCAGATCCAGTTTTCCATCGAGGCCGTTATCCACCCACTCGACTTCTTCCGGCATCACGCCGCCTTCTTTACCGAGGTCTTTGCCCTGAATACCGTTTTCGGTACCCAGCAGGTATTTGAGCATGTACTCGTGGCCCTTACCGGAAGAACCCAGCAGGTTTGAACGCCAGACGAACAAGTTGCGCGGATGGTTATTGCCGGCATCCGGTTGCTCGGCGGCAAAACGAATATCGCCACTTTTCAGCTGCTGAACGGTGTAATCCGCCGGGCTCATGCCTGCCGCTTTCGCCTGCTGTGCAATATGCAGCGGGTTAGTGTTGAGCTGAGGTGCTGACGGCAACCAGCCCATGCGTTCAGCACGCACGTTGAAGTCAATCAAATGGCCGCTATAACGGGATTTATCTGCCAGCGGAGAGAGCAGTTCTTCTGCGGTCAACGATTCATAGCGCCACTGGCTGGAGTGGTTGTAGAAGAATGACGTGCTGTTCATATGGCGCGGTGGGCGCTGCCAGTCGAGGGCGAACGCCAGCGGAGTCCAGCCGGTTTGTGGGCGCAGTTTTTCCTGGCCAACGTAGTGTGCCCAGCCGCCACCGCTTTGGCCGACGCAACCGCAGAAGATCAGCATGTTGATCAGGCCACGGTAGTTCATGTCCATGTGGAACCAGTGGTTCATCCCGGCACCGACGATAATCATCGAGCGGCCATGGGTTTTATCTGCGTTGTCAGCAAACTCACGTGCGATGCGGATAATGTTCTGGCGAGAAACGCCGGTGATTTGCTCAGCCCACGCTGGGGTATACGCTTTAACATCGTCATAGCTTGCTGCGCAATTCGAGTCGTCCAGACCACGATCGAGGCCATAGTTGGCCAGCGTCAGGTCATAAACGGTGGTCACTAACGCGCTTGAACCATCAGCCAGTTGAAGTCGTTTAACCGGCAGTTTGTGCATCAGTACGTTATCGAGCTTCACGTTGCTGAAGTGTTCGGTGCTTTCACCACCAAAGTATGGGAAACCGACATCCGCCACTTCGTCGTGGCTACCCAACAGGCTCAGGCGCAGTTCAGCTTCTTCACCGCTGGTGCCATCGCGCTGCTCAAGGTTCCACTTGCCCTTCTCGCCCCAGCGGTAACCAATCGAACCATTCGGTGCCAGCAGTTCGCCGTTCTGGCTATCGATGGCCACGGTTTTCCACTGCGGGTTATTTTCCTGGCCGAGGCCATCCACCAGGTCAGATGCGCGCAGCATACGGCCTGCTGCGTAGAAGCCGTCACGCTCCTCGAGCATCACCAGCATTGGCATGTCGGTATAGCGGCGCACGTAATCGGTGAAATACTGGCTCGGGTTATCGAGGTGGAACTCACGCAGCATCACGTGGCCCATTGCCAGTGCCATCGCGGCATCAGTGCCTTGTTTTGGTGCCAGCCACTGGTCGCACAGTTTGGCGATTTCGGCGTAATCCGGCGTCACCGCCACAGTTTTGGTGCCTTTGTAACGCACTTCGGTAAAGAAGTGGGCATCAGGTGTACGCGTCTGCGGGACGTTAGAACCCCAGGCGATAATGTAGCTGGAGTTGTACCAGTCGGCAGATTCCGGGACGTCGGTTTGCTCGCCCCAGGTCATTGGTGAAGCCGGTGGTAAATCGCAGTACCAGTCGTAGAAGCTCAGACAGGTGCCGCCAATCAGTGAAAGATAGCGCGCGCCAGAAGCGTACGAAACCATCGACATCGCTGGAATCGGTGAGAAACCCGCGATACGGTCAGGGCCGAAGGTTTTGGCAGTAAAGACGTTGGCGGCAGCAATCAGCTCATTCACCTCCTGCCAGCTCGAGCGCACAAAACCACCGCGACCACGGGCTTGTTTATAGCTTTTGGCTTTTTCCGGGTCGTTGATGATGGAAGCCCAGGCGTCGACCGGGTCAGCATGAAGGGTTTTAGCTTCACGCCACAGTTTGATCAGGCGCTTGCGCATCAAAGGATATTTCAGGCGGTTGGCGCTGTAGAGATACCAGGAGTAGCTTGCACCGCGTGGGCAGCCGCGTGGCTCATGGTTTGGCATATCAGGGCGGGTTCGCGGGTAGTCGGTTTGCTGAGTTTCCCAGGTCACCAGGCCGCTTTTGACGTAGATCTTCCAGCTACAGGAGCCTGTGCAGTTTACACCGTGAGTGGAGCGAACCACTTTGTCGTGCTGCCAACGCTGACGATAACCTTCTTCCCAATCACGGTTGGTATCGAGCAGTTGGCCATGTCCATCGGCAAAAGTTTCGCCCTTCTGTTTGAAGTAACGAAACCGGTCAAGAAATTTGCTCATCGGGGTTCTCCTGATGTGGAGCCTGGAGGCTCTTCTGGTAAGGTCGACATTGCTAAGACTGCTGGCACGGTAACCCGCGCATAGGTGGGGAGAATTGATGAGGATCAACTGGGGTTGAGCAGTTTCCAGGCAAGAACAGCCGATATACCACCAAAGTGGCAAGCGCCAAACAGAAAGTAAGTCATTAATAACAAATATTATTTATCGGTATTTACGGCTAAAAAGGAGTTGAAAATTGAGCGACTGGGTATTAAGGGGTAATCACTGGGGCTTGCAGCAAGGCAAGCCCCAAATATACATCAGACAGATTCGACAAGTTCAGGCTGGCGAGTCGCACGGATGTTTCTCATCAGCAGGCCAGAAACGATAATCCCTGCGCAAGCGAATACCGCCATCAAACCAAACACAATCTGGTAGCCGATAAGCCCAGCGTTGTGGTCCAGAATGTAACCATACAGGCTGTAGCAGAACATCGCCGGGGCATAACCAATAAAGCTGCCCAGCGCCATCGCCGCACCGGTGTTCTTTTCACTGATGCCCGCCTCGCCGATAGGGGCAAAGAACACGGCACGTTGGGTAAAGATCACTGCGCCAAACAGCAAAGTACAAGCCATACCCAAATAAACAGGCATATGTTCATGTGGTAATAAAATCAGGCCGACTAATGCAATGGCACTAACAATAAAGGTATAGAACAGATACTTGCTTGGTGATTTTAAAACTTTATCGGCAATTAAACCGCCAATTGGGCCACCGACCATTTTCAGGCAATATTGGTTAATAATCCCGTAAGCACCCACCAGGGCAATCGGTAATGCGTAGATATTTCTTAAGAATGGAATAAAGAAAGTCAGGCCGCAATACACCGCATACACAAAGAATACGCTGAAAGCAATTAACCAAACGGTCTTATTTTTTAATACGCTACCCATACCTGGTTTATCTGCTTTTTCCTCAGAACATTCTTGCTTCACCACTTGTTCTTCCGGGCTTTCTTTCAGCACAAACATAATGACCACGCCGACGACAATCGCGATAGCGGAATAGAATATAATAGCCGCTCTAAAACCAAAGTAGTCGCTACCGAACCAGGTAAACACTGCCAGTGCACTGAAGGCAATAATAGTATCAACAATGCCACGTCCGGTTTCGAAGAAGCCAAACAAGCGCCCTTGCTGGGTGTTGTCACCGAGTAAACTGACGGACTTTAGTAGCACCGGCCAGTTGAGCATGTCGCAGGTCACACCAAACAGCGCCCAAACAAACAGTATCCCCCAATAGCCCGGCATGGTGGATAAGTAAATACCCAACAGACCGGTGGCGATCAGTGAAAACGACATGGTAAACCGGCGTGGCAGACGGTCAGAAAAATAAATAGACAGGAAGAAACCAATCGTCGTGACAATCGAGTTGACCGACATCGCGTTACCAATTTCACCGTTGGTGAGATGAAAATACTCCTGCATAGGAACATAAAATGCATCTTTCAACGAAGGCAATTTATATATTGTTCCACCGCACAGAACCAAAAGACTAAATATAGTCCATCTTTTTTAGTTAGCATAAGACACCCCACCCTGAATTAGCGGCATTCATTATTTTTGAGAATATAGCCATCTCACACAATGTGAGAAACTTGGCTTTAAATGATTCTAATTATTTATTTAAAACAGCTAGCGCATCTTTATTCAAGTCAGCAACAATATTGCGGACATGACTTATTTGATTCATTGCATCATCAATTTCTTTATTCAGCCTTTCAGCCAGCCCCGATGTGGGTAAAGGAGTTTCACTCATCTCACGTAATGGGATCCATGGGTTGCTGTCTTCATCGGTAAAACGAAATGCGGGCGCGTAATAATCCACTTCTTCTTCCAGACCGAATGCCGTGACCTGGGGTTTATCCTCACCTAAACAGATTAATTGCAGCAGCAACTCTTTAAACGGCAATTCTCCTTGCCCGGAAATACATGCGGTATGTCCGCGTCCGGTACCTTCGTGATTAATCAGCGCATCTTTGATATGTACCTGGGTGGTTTCTTTTCCCATCACCGCCAACGCTTCAAGTGGCTCTTCATTGGCATTAATCATGTTGGCAAAATCAAACAGCAGGGAAAGCTGCGGGAAGTCGGCCTGTTGCACCAGGTGCACCAATTCGTGACTTTGCAGATCTTCGTGTTGCTCAAGGGTAAAGGTCAGGCCGCTGTGTTGGTATTGCGCTTTAATGTACTGAATATCCTTCGCAATAATGTCCATTACCTCAGACAACGAACCTTCATAACGAGGGTAAAACCGCACTGACGTGGCACCCGATTTCAGCGCAATATTGACCGCTTCATCAATCGTCCGCGCATCCGATGCACTGGTTTCGATATGCACATCCAGCCCTAGCTGGCGCGCTTTCGCCGCAAAACGCTCGAGCCGCTCACCGCTGGCATGCCTTAGCGACTGGCTTTCACCATCAACAACATGAATCTTCACCCCTTTCAGTTGCTGTTGGCTGGCAATATCCAGCAAATCTTCCGGCAGGATCTTCTCCATACGCATGTTTAAATGAAACGCATAGGCATGCAGATAAAGCGGCAGATTCGCGGCGCGCTCGACAATTTTTGTAGCTTGGATGCTATCCATGGTAACTCCTATAAATCGATATAAAACTCTACAGATTCAAAACGCCAATATTCAATATCAACCTGAATAACGTGCCCGGCTTCGTCGGCACGGTATTTTTCAACACGGATAGCCGGTGTACCGGGCGTGCCGCCCATACCTTTGCAGGCGCCCGCCGAAAGCCGTGTTGGTTTAAACGCTAAGTGCTGCGTGTGCGAGCTTTTGCCGAAGGCTTCTTGCCACACATCAACAAATGAACGGTCGCCTAATTTGTCGATAAAACCGGGTGCAAACTGCGCATTGATAAAGGTTTCATGATAGAAAACTTTATGATTATCAAGGGCTCCCCATCCACAAATCTGGTAGATTTCATCACCCTCTTTGACGTTCAACAACGCCAAAATTTCCGGCTCAGCACTATAAACACGCTCTTTCTCCAGGAATCCCCAGGATGGCAAACGGCCCTGTTCAAGTGCGGCCTGCTTAAAACTGGTGGACGTGTTCGGGGTGTATTTGAAACACGGTAAGGCAACGAACCAGCCGCGACGATCTTTACGGAAGATCTTTTCTTCCCCTTCGAGAAACAACAGCGCCTGCCGCAGTGTCATGCGCTTGATGCCCAGTAACTCTTCCAGTTCACGTTCAGAAGGTAATTTACTGCCCGGCTGTACCACACCTTTGCTCAGCCAGTCGTTGAGCATCTCTTTTGCGGCTTCTACTGTGGAACGGCTTTTCATGCTTTAACCCATTTGGTTTAAACCAGATTTACGGCAAAGGTACTCTTTGCCTGCGAAAGTGACAATGGTACCAGGGGTAGTAGTTATTCTAAATGTGAGGTTTCTCTCAGAATAAGGCAGGATCAGGGGGGTATTTCAGGCAAAAAAAAGCGCGACCGAAGCCGCGCAAGGGATAACCAAATGGTTAAAAATGGACTATTTACGCGATGATTTGCGGCCATAAACGGCCCAGGTAATCACCACACAAACAATGTAGAACACCAGGAAAACTTTCATTGCCCCCGCCGGAGAACCGGTTAGAGCAAGGGATGTGCCAAATGCTTTCGGGATAAAGAAGCCGCCAACAGCACCAATCGCCGAGATAAAGCCCAGTGCCGCCGCCGTATCGGTTGCCGCTTCGCGCAACGCTCTTTCTTCAGTGCCGCCCTGCGCTTTCACACGATCCATGGTCAACTTACGGAAGATAACGGAGATCATCTGGAAGGTGGAACCGCTCCCCAAACCCGCCGTCAGGAACAACATCAGGAATACCCCGAAGAAGGCGATAAAGTTACCGCCGACACCATTGTGTGGCAGCGTGGTAAACAGCAACGCACTGAAAATCGCCATAAATACAAAGTTAATCAGCGACACTTTGGTGCCACCAAAATGGTCGGAAATTGCGCCACCCGCAGAACGCGCCAGCGCACCGAACAGCGGGCCAAAGAAGGCGAAGTGCAGAATGTTGACATCCGGGAACTGGGTTTTTGCCAGCATCGCAAAACCGGCAGAAAAACCGATAAACGAACCGAAAGTCGCCAGATAGAGTACGCCCATGATCCACAAGTGCGCGCGTTTAAGCACCGGCAACTGTTCTTTCAACGAGGCTTTCGAGGTGGCGAGGTCGTGCATACCAAACCACGCGGCGAGAGTGAAAATCGCCAGCAATGGCACCCACACCCAGGCGGCGTTTTCGAGGAACAGCATGGTGCCATCCGCTTGCTCAACGCCAGTTCCACCGAATACTGCAAACATCGACAGCGAAATCACCAGCGGCGCAACAAGCTGCATCACGCTCACGCCCAGGTTCCCCAGTCCGCCGTTAATACCCAGTGCACCACCCTGTTTTGCTTTCGGGAAGAAGAAACTGATATTCGCCATGCTGGAGGCAAAGTTTGCCCCCGCAAAACCGCAAAGCAGCGCGATGATGATGAACACGCTAAATGGCGTTGCTGGGTTTTGCACCGCAAAACCTAACCACACGCAAGGAATGATCAAAATCCCGGTACTGAACGCCGTCCAGCGGCGGCCACCGAATACCGGCACCATAAAGGAGTAAGGCACGCGCAACAAAGCCCCGGAAACTGACGGCAGCGCGGTCAGCATAAACAACTGGTCAGTAGTGAAGTTGAAACCCACCTTATTCAGGTTTACCGCCACCGCACTAAACAGCATCCACACGCAGAATGCTAACAACAAACAAGGTACGGAAATCCATAAATTGCGGCTGGCAATGCCGTGACCCCTGCTTTGCCAAAACGCCGGTTCTTCTGGTCGCCACTCGGTAATAAGCGATCCCGTTTTTTGGCTACTATCGGGAGACTGGGACATAAACACCTCAAAAAAAGTGAGAGTAATTGCCGCCACATTAGGGGCTAATCAGGAATAGAAATTGATGTGAATCAAGGGATAAACCATCTAAACAACGTTCAAAAACTCACCGTCATTCTTTATGGGTAAGCACTGAAAATGAAAATAGTGTGGTTTTTCACATGGCTGAAAGCAGGTGTTAGTCACCCGCTATCTCGCTATGCCACCCCTGGCAATTAGTGGGTAATCCTTAAGGGGTATGGGTATACTCCAGGGGATGTCTGAGAATACCCGCACTCTCTATCCTGACTCCGGAGTTCACCTTTCGATGCTAAAACGCCTGCTGTCCCCTCTCACCTTGTTTAACCAACTGGCATTGATAGTGCTGTTGTTGGCGTTGCTCGGTGTTGCGGGAATGAGCCTGGCGGGTTGGCTGGCACAAGGTATTCAGGGCAACGCGCACGCTATCAACAAAGCCGGGTCGATGCGCATGCAGAGCTATCGTCTGCTGGCCGCCATTCCGCTCACCGAACAAGACAGCGCCCTGCTCGGCGAGATGGAAAAGACCAGCTGGAGCAACGATTTAGCGCAAGCCGCACAGCAGGATGGGCAACAAGACAAATTAGCTGCACTGCAACATTACTGGCGCGAGGTGCTAGAACCCGCACTGCGTCGTGCCCAGAATGCCGACCAGGTCAAACCGCATGTCGCGGGCTTCGTCGGGCGCATAGACCAACTGGTCACCACCTTTGATCACACCACCGAACTGCGCCTGCAGCGAATTATTCAGCTACAAATGGGCATGGCCGCGTTAATGGGTTTGCTGATCATTTTCACCGTCATCTGGTTACGCAAACGCCTGCTACGCCCGTGGCAAAAATTATTAACTATGGCTCAGGCGATTGGCCAGCGTGACTTCACCCATCGCGTGCAGGTACGCGGGCGAAATGAGATGGCAACGCTGGGCATCGCCTTAAACAGTATGTCGGCGGAACTGGCAGAAAGTTACGCCAGCCTTGAGCAGCGCGTGCGCGAGAAAACCGCCGGGCTTGAGCAAAAGAATCAGATGTTATCGTTTCTCTATCAGGCTAATCGCCGCCTGCACTCGCAGGCTCCGCTGTGCCAGCGCCTGTCTCCGGTACTCAGCGAACTACAGCATTTGACACCGCTGCGGAATCTCGAATTGCGGGTGTATGAGTATGAAGATGAAGAGAATTACGAAGAATACACCTACCAGCCAGACAGCAGTTGCGAAGCCAGCGGCTGCAATCTTTGCCCACGCGAACCAGCACCGCAGCCTTGCGAATCCACGCCGCAAAAGTGGCGATTAACCGACAACCACATTCAATATGGCCTGGTGCTGGCGCAATTACCGATCGGCTGCAGTCTGACGCACGACCAGCAGCAATTAGTGCTGACCCTGATGGAACAACTGACGGCCACTCTCGCGCTGGAAAGGCAATATGAACGCCAACAGCAACTGGTGGTGATGGAAGAGCGTTCCGCCATTGCCCGTGAACTGCACGACTCCATCGCCCAATCGCTATCCTGCCTGAAGATGCAGGTCAGCTGTTTGCAAATGCAGGGGGCCACGCTGCCGCCTGAGATGCAGACCTTACTCAGCCAGATGCGCAGCGAACTGAATACTTCATGGCGACAGTTGCGCGAACTGCTGACCACTTTCCGCCTGCAGTTAATCGAGCCAGGACTGCGTCCGGCGCTTGAAGAGAGTTGCCGCGAGTTTAGTGAAAAACTGGGTTTCCCGGTGGTTCTTGATTATCAAGTACCGCCGCGTCTGGTGCCCTCACATCAGGCGATTCATCTGGTGCAAATCACCCGTGAAGCGTTGAATAACTGCCTCAAACACGCCCGCGCCACCGCATGTGGGGTAAGCGTGATACATCGCGAGAATCAAATGACCTTAACCATATGGGATAACGGTCGTGGTATCCCCGACAACGGCGAGCGGCGCAATCATTACGGACTGATCATTATGCGTGACCGCGCGCAGAGTCTGAAAGGTGACTGCCAGGTACTGGCGCGCCCAAATGGCGGTACCCAGATCGTCGTCAGTTTTATCCCCGAAATAGCCACAGGAGCCAATCATGAGTCACCCTGAAGCCTCAACCATTTTGCTCATCGACGATCATCCGATGCTGCGTACTGGTGTTAAACAATTGATCAGTATGGCGCCGGAGTTAGCCGTCGTGGGTGAAGCGGGCAATGGTGCGCAAGGCGTGCTACTGGCGGAGGAACTCGACCCGGATCTGATTCTGCTGGATTTGAATATGCCGGGTATGAACGGTCTGGAAACGCTGGATTGCCTGCGTGAAAAACCGCTTTCTGGCCGCATCGTGGTGTTTAGCGTGTCGAACCATGAAGAAGATGTGGTGACGGCGCTGAAAAGAGGCGCAGATGGTTATTTGTTGAAAGACATGGAACCGGAAGATTTGCTGAAAGCCTTGCAACAAGCCGCCGCCGGTGAAATGGTACTGAGTGAAGCGTTAACGCCAGTGCTGGCTGCCAGTTTGCGCGCCAACCGCGCCACCTCTGACCGTGATGTGAATCTGCTTACGCCGCGCGAGCGCGACATTCTCAAACTTATCGCCCAGGGCTTGCCGAACAAGATGATCGCACGCCGTCTGGACATCACCGAAAGTACGGTGAAGGTTCACGTTAAGCATTTGTTGAAGAAGATGAAGCTTAAATCCCGCGTTGAAGCGGCGGTGTGGGTGCATCAGGATCGTATTTTCTGATGGTTTGAATGATGGAAAAGAATGGTGGATGACGCTGCGCTTATCCACCCTACAAAATCCCGTCATCCGACATGACAGCCATCCGACATAACCTACTATTCGGGCAACAACTCATATCTGGGGTCACCAACCGGGTTGACAATCAACGGCTCCGCCAGCTGCAGCGTAATCCAGTTAGAGGTCACTTTCTGGCCTTTATCATCCTCGATAACTACCGAAAGACGGAACTCATTGGGCCCTTGCTCGCTCCATGCTGGCATAATCATGCTCCAACCGCTGGTGTCACGATTATCTGCAGGTGGCGTCAAACTCAGCGCCTGGGTGTCACCCTGCCAGATTACGCTGCGGATACCATGACTGGCGCGGATTTGCAGCTTCAGTGCCACAGTCTCACCAGGCTGTAATTCCCAGGGCGGTGTTGCCAAAAAGACCGCCAGCGTTTTACGTTGACGATATTCCATCACCGGCAGCGAATTACGTTCCACGTTGTCGTAGCGGCTACCGCGCAGCGAACTGGTGGTGGCGACCTCAGCCGCAGAAATCTGCTTACTCACCGGCACACCAAAACGATAATTCACTTTCAGGCCAAGGTTATCCTGCGAGACACCACTTTCCCCCTGCTTATGCTGGGCGGTCAGCGTCAATAACGGGATGGGGGTATAATTCAGCCCCATCGTCACCGCCACCGGGTTGCGATAACCGGTGCCGCTATCAAACAGGTCAACGCTGTTACCAAAATACTTCTCAAAGCTCAGGCTAGTATTGATGTGCCGGTAAAACGGTAACCAGGCCTGTGCGGTCACGTCGTAACCCCGTGCCAGGCGCTGCTCCATCGTTTCACTTTCGCCTTCTTGCCAGTTTTTTAGCGGTTGATAGAAATTTGTCGAAAGACGTAGATATTCGCCCCACGCTTCGGCACCAAACCCTGC
Organism: Buttiauxella sp. 3AFRM03; assembly: GCF_003675305.1. Lineage (NCBI taxonomy): Bacteria > Pseudomonadati > Pseudomonadota > Gammaproteobacteria > Enterobacterales > Enterobacteriaceae > Buttiauxella > Buttiauxella sp. 3AFRM03. The sequence goes on along the minus strand of NZ_CP033076.1, from coordinate 5,210,673 downwards.
GCGCTGCGAATGGGTGGAAAGCTGATTGTCGTAAAACGCGTTGTAGCCCAGCAACCAGTCACCGGCAACCCAACGTTGCCCGGCCCCAAGGTTGCCGATGGTGCCATCATCGCGCTGGGTAAACCCCACCTGGCTCCAGGTCAAATAACGGCTGTTATCTTCCCACGGGCTAAACAGCGAGGCGTTGCTGCCATTCCAGTTACCGTGTTCATCCACCCGTAAATTGATACTGGCTTTACCCCACGGCGATAACAGCGATTCCGCTTCGTTGGTCACTTTGCTGGTTAACACATCGCGCAACCGGGCAAAAGCGAACATCCGCGCCTGATCGCCCGCATCCAGCCCATCATCCACCATGCTCGCTTCACCGAATTTCTTCGCCATGGCGGCGATTTCCCGCGCCGTGGCATCGCTTTCCGGCGCCATGCCTAAGTCCGGTAATTGTTCGGTGGTTTGGTCAAAAGGATTTTCGGCTTGTTCGATAAAGGTCTGCCGGGTACTGGCAGCCCCTCCAGCGCTGAGGAGTGCATAAGACAGGGTAAAAAATGGAACGGCTTTTCTAAACATCTGGAAATTATAACATCTCAACCCTGCAATTCACGCCCAAACTGGTAAACACAGATTACTCTGGGTTTTATAAGGTATGATTTGCGTTCACCCAGGAAGGAGGAAATATGCAGAAGATTGTGATGATTGCCAACGGGGCTGCTTATGGCAGCGAATCTCTGTTCAACAGCCTGCGTCTGGCGATTGCGCTATGCGACCAGCAGCCACAGCCGCAAGTGAAATTGTTTTTAATGTCTGATGCGGTGACCGCCGGTTTGCGCGGCCAAAAACCGGCTGAGGGCTATAACATCCAGCAAATGCTGGAGATTTTAACGGCGCAGAATGTACCAGTGAAATTATGCAAAACCTGCACCGACGGGCGTGGTATCACGGCTCTGCCATTGGTAGATGGCGTAGAGATTGGCACGCTAGTGGAATTGGCGGAGTGGACGCTGAGCGCCGATAAAGTATTAACCTTCTGATAGCCACTTTATTCCGGCCCTCAGCAGAAGGCCGGAATGATCTTTCAGGCAAATCCAGGCTGTAGCCCTTCGTCATCTTTCGGTTGGAGCCATGCTCTAACTTTATTCACCAGCTCATCCAGACAATCATCTTGCATCCCGCGCTTCATCAGTTCTTGTTCCAGCGAAAACAGATATTGCGCATTTGTGCCCAATGGGCCGCTGGCGGCGGCAATCAGTGGGGCAATGATTTCAGCACGGGTATCAGCTTCGTAGAGTGGATGGCGCGGGTCCATGATAAACACCAGAGCATTCACCACGCGGCCATCATCCAGTTCCAGTTTGCACCAGGTGGGTAAGTAACAGCCGGTGATCATTTCTCGCTTCCAGACCAGCGTCAGTTCGTCTTCAAGCATCGCTTCAGGCAGACGGTACGCAAGACCGGTGGTGCGCCCGCCCTCTTTTAGCGCCAGCATGCGTCCCGGTTGGCAAGCGGTGCCGCGCCCGGCGGTTAAACGTAAACAAAATGCACGATGCCAGCCAACAAGCGTGCCTGCGGCTGACTCTTCATATTCGAATGCCGGGTTCCACATCAGGGAACCATAGCCAAAAATCCATACCGGACTGTTATCGGGACGACAAGCCAGCGTTGCAGCAAGAGAAGCCAGACGCTGTTCAGGGGTCCACAACAACGATTCCTCAATGGAACCAAAAGCTGTCTTACAATCCGCTTTCATTAAGAAATCACGCGTTAACACGATACACCTCCGCCACTGCATACTTCCTTGTCACGTCAGATGCGCCTTCCGGGCTTTTTAAAACTGCTTACTATTAGTAACAGTCTATAAGAAAACATATGCAATCTGCGGGACTCTGGCAAGTTTGACGAGGATCACAAAACAGCAAAAATGTCATATTAACTTGCCATACTGAAAGGTGTGGCAGCGTTTGGATAGCAATATCAATAGATTAAGTGTTGGATAAGGTTTTCTTATGTCATTTATCATCACTACCTTCCAGTTAATTGCTTTACATGAATGTATATCCACTTGTTTTGTATTGACTAAAATCACCAAACATTGATTTTCATTCATCAGTAATACTATAGCTATGAAAGCGGTAAAACTGAGTAAATTTCCGCAGAAATCCAACATTGTTTGCTATTTTAACGGGGTTTTAATGTCTGACTATAATGAAGAAATGGCTTAGCACCTCTGGATATGGAGAAGTATTTTGACGAAAACACAACATGAGGCGGTGAAAACCCGTCATAAGGAGAGTTCCCTCATTTTCCCGGTATTAGCGCTGGTGGTACTGGTTTTATGGGGAGGAAGCCAGTCAATGTCGGCGGTAGTGGGTATCAACATTCTGGCGCTGGTGGGTATTTTAAGTAGCGCCTTTAGCGTGGTACGCCATGCAGACGTTTTGGCGCACCGTTTAGGTGAACCTTACGGTTCCCTGATTCTGAGTCTTTCTGTAGTTATTCTTGAAGTCAGCCTGATTTCCGCATTAATGGCAACCGGTGATGCTGCGCCGACACTGATGCGTGACACGCTCTATTCCATCATCATGATTGTGACTGGCGGGCTGGTGGGTTTCTCATTGCTGTTGGGTGGCCGTAAATTCGCCACGCAATATATGAATTTGTTCGGCATCAAACAGTATTTAATCGCGCTGTTTCCGCTGGCTGTCATCGTCCTGGTGTTACCGACCGCGCTGCCAGCAGGCAACTTTAGCACCGGCCAGGCGTTAATGGCGGCCGCGATTTCAGCGGCGATGTATGGCGTGTTCTTGTTAATTCAGACCCGTACGCACCAAAGCCTGTTCGTTTACGAGCATGAAGATGAGTCTGACGACGACGACCCGCATCATGGTAAGCCATCTGCGCATAGCAGCACCTGGCATTCCATTTGGTTAATCGTGCATCTGGTAGCGGTAATTGCGGTCACTAAAATGAATGCCGGCCCGCTGGAGTCACTGCTAACGACACTGAATGCACCTGCGCAATTTACTGGCTTCCTGGTGGCATTATTGATTCTCTCGCCTGAAGGCCTGGGGGCGTTGAAAGCAGTATTGAGTAACCAGGTTCAGCGAGCCATGAATCTGTTCTTTGGCTCGGTACTGGCGACGATTTCACTGACAGTCCCTGCGGTGACGCTGATTGCGATGTTGACGGGCAACGACCTGACCTTTGGTTTAGGGATGCCGGAGTTGGTAGTCATGCTAACTTCGCTAGTGTTATGCCAGATTTCGTTTTCAACCGGGCGCACCAATGTGCTCAACGGCACCGCGCACCTTGCGCTGTTTGCCGCTTATTTGATGACGATTTTTGCCTGACGAATTTGCGTCATAAAAAAAGCTCTTATCGTGAGATAAGAGCTTTTTATTTTGGTGGATGACGCTCGCGCTTATCCACCCTACCACGTCAAAAAGTCTGATTTTTGTAGGGCGGATAAGTGCAACGTCATCCGCCATTAGTCCTGACTTACTTGCTGGTATCCAGTGGTTCGAAATTCTTCACCAGATCGTCAATCGCTTTGATTTGCTTGAGGAATGGCTCGAGCTTCGCCAGCGGCAATGCAGATGGGCCATCACAACGTGCGTTATCTGGGTCCGGGTGCGCTTCGATAAACAGACCTGCCAGGCCAGTCGCCATACCGGCACGAGCCAGTTCAGTCACCTGCGCACGACGGCCGCCCGACGCTGAACCAAACGGGTCGCGGCATTGCAGAGCATGTGTCACGTCGAAAATAACCGGTGAACCGTTAGATACCTGCTTCATTACGCTAAAACCGAGCATGTCGACAACCAGGTTGTCGTAACCGAAGTTCGCGCCACGGTCACACAGGATAATCTGGTCGTTACCGCCTTCGTGGAATTTATCAACGATGTTACCCATTTGACCAGGGCTGACGAACTGAGGCTTCTTGACGTTGATCACCGCACCGGTTTTCGCCATCGCTTCTACCAGATCGGTCTGGCGGGCGAGGAACGCAGGCAGCTGAATCACATCAACTACATCGGCAACAGGTTGTGCCTGGCTTGCTTCATGAACGTCAGTGATGATTTTCACGCCGAAGGTTTGCTTCAGTTCCTGGAAAATCTTCATCCCTTCTTCGAGGCCTGGGCCACGATAAGAGTTGATGGATGAACGGTTGGCTTTATCGAAGGACGCTTTGAACACGTATGGAATGCCCAGTTTCTGGGTCACGGTGACGTAATGCTCACAAATACGCATTGCAAGGTCGCGTGATTCCAGTACGTTCATGCCGCCAAACAGCACAAACGGCAGGTCGTTTGCGACGTTGATGTCACCAATCTTAACCACTTTTTGTTCCATCTTTATCTCGCCTTGTTGGGAAACATTTAAAAATTTAGCATCAGTGCAAAGTGACCTGTTTTTGCGAAATCGAATTAATTTGCGCTTTGATCATCTCGCTAATCGGGTCTTCCGGGCACTGCTCGACAAAATAGCTGAGATCGGTAAGAGCCACGTGTTCGCAATCAAGCTGCGCATAAATTAAGCCACGATCGCGAATTTCATACGGGTCTTCCGGATTAAACTGGAGCAACGTTTCACTGGTACGCAGTGCCAGTTCCATTTGACGTTCTTCCATCAGCGCAGATTTAAGGGTGTCGAGTAATTTACGCACCACTTCCGCGTTATCAGCTTCATCTAAATCTTCATCGAACAGTTCAGCTGTTGGCCCGACATTACCTTTCAACCACACTTCCAGCGTATGTTCGTTGAGCGTATCGCCGTTAAATGGGTTGATCAGCCACATTTCGCCGTCCATCCAGTCGCCACGCAAAATTAGCTGCGTGGGGAAAATTACAGGATTTAACGGGATATCAAGGCGCTCGGCAATCCATAACAGAATCGCCCCCAAAGACACCGCACTTCCCTGGCGTTTTGTCAGCACTTTATCAAGCCACAATGCATCGGATAAACGGTAAACGCCGCTGGAGTCTTTAAAACCCCAACTGCCATAAAACAGCTCGACTAATTTTTCGAGTTGCACATCCTGGTGCTGACCTTCGCAGATCTCTTCCCGCGCCAGGCTTGCCAGGCTTTCCAGTTGTGCACGCACTTCTTCTGCCGGGAAATCATCACGGATCAACTGCGAGACTAAAATCATGCCCTCGCACAACGGCGCCTGATTGAATTCGAAATCGGCTAACGACCTCATGACTTACCCCAGTAATGGTATTTTGGTGGTGGCGAGTTTAATGATGATGTAAAGCACCACCAGCGCCAGCAAAAAGGCAAATAGCCGGATCTGCTGACTGCGCGGGCGTTTGCCCAGCACGATAAACCCTAAAACGATATAGATAATAACGCCAAATAGCTTCTCAGTCAGCCATGCACCTTGCGGCGTGAAGGGATAGAAATGCGTAATCATCACCAGTGCAGCACCGCTGACCAGCAATAGCGTATCATTCACATGCGGCACAATGCGCACCCAGCGCTTGTTCGACATGGCTGAATCGCGGTATTGCCACCAGTAGCGTAAAACGAACAAACTCACGGAAATGATAACCGTCAGAATATGAAAATGCTTGAGCGCGAAGTAAGTTGCCATTTTGCTCAGTTCCTTATCTTTAGAAAAAGCGTCCTGTTGTCAGACGGTCATTGCCACCGTAATCCTGACAGCTTTGTATCTCGGTATATCCGGCGTCGCTAAACAGTTCACGAACTTGTGCTGCCTGTTGCCAACCGTGTTCGAGCAATAACCAACCGCCCGATTCAAGGAAGTTGCGCGATGTTTCCACCAGCGTGCGTAAATCGGCCAAACCGTGGTTATCAGCCACCAGCGCACTGCGAGGTTCAAAGCGAACATCACCCTGTAAAAGGTGCGGATCTTCCTCATCAATATAGGGTGGATTACTGACAATCACGGCAAAACGCTGCGTATTGAGCGCACTAAACCAGTTGCTTTGCAAGACCTCAACGTTGGTTATTCCAAGGCGACTCGCATTATCGCGCGCAAGTTCAACCGCATCAGGTATCAAGTCCAGTGCGACAACGTCACAATCCGGGCGCTCGCTGGCAATCGCCAACGCAATCGCCCCGGTACCGGTGCCTAAGTCCAGCACGGAACACGCGGTGGCAGGCATTCTGGCGAGGGCTTGTTCGACAAGGCATTCGGTATCAGGGCGCGGAATAAGCGTCACCGGCGATACGCGCAAAGGCAGCGACCAAAACTCACGCTCGCCAACCAAATGCGCGATAGGCTCGCCCTTCACACGTCTTGCCAGCAAAACAGCAAGTTGTTGCTGTTGCTCGGCTGCCAGCTCGGTTTCACCAAAAGCGAGGATGAAGGTTCGTGCTTTACCGGTGACAAAACCCAGCAGGATTTCCGCGTCGCGACGCGGACTTTCACTTTCCTGAAGCTGGGCAATTGCCTGTTGTAACCAGTGTTTAAAATCCATTAATCCTGCTCAGACAGCGCCGCTAACTGGTCTGCCTGGAACTCCTGCACGATAGGTTCGATCAATGCGTCGAGTTTCCCTTCCATCACTTCATCCAGACGGTATAACGTCACGTTGATGCGATGGTCGGTTACACGGCCTTGCGGGAAGTTATAAGTACGGTTGCGGTCTGAACGATCGCCACTGCCCAGCAAATTGCGGCGCGTTGAAGCTTCTTCCTGTTGGCGTTTTGCTATTTCAGCGGCACGAATACGCGAACCCAATACCGAAAGCGCTTTGGCTTTGTTTTTATGCTGGGAACGTTCGTCCTGGCATTCCACTACGATCCCGGTCGGTAAGTGGGTAATACGAATTGCAGAGTCGGTGGTGTTAACGTGCTGACCGCCCGCGCCCGAGGAACGGAAGGTGTCGATACGCAAATCACCTGGGTTGATATCTGGCAATTCCGCTTCAGGAATTTCTGGCATCACCGCGACGGTACAAGCGGAAGTATGGATACGCCCCTGAGATTCAGTTGCCGGAACACGCTGCACGCGATGACCGCCGGACTCAAACTTCAAACGGCCGTAAACACCTTCACCACTGATTTTGGCGATTACTTCTTTAAAGCCACCATGTTCACCGTCGTTGGCGCTCAGTATTTCAACTTTCCAGCGACGTGCTTCTGCGTAACGGCTGTACATACGGAACAGGTCACCGGCAAAAATAGCCGCTTCATCACCGCCGGTCCCGGCACGAACTTCCACAAAAGCGTTGCGTTCGTCATCAGGATCTTTTGGCAGCAGCAAGACTTGCAGTTGTTGTTCTAATTCTTCGCTGTCGCTTTTCGCCTGGTTTAATTCTTCTTGCGCCATTTCGCGCATTTCCGGGTCATCGAGCATGCTTTGTGCGGTTTCAATATCTTCCTGCACTTGACGCCATTTCAGGAAGCAACTGGAAACGTCACTTAACTGGGCATATTCACGTGACAAAGCACGGAAACGATCCTGGTCGGCAATTGTGGCAGCATCCCCAAGCAGTGCCTGAACTTCTTCATGGCGCTCTTGCAGAGCTTCTAGTTTGGCAACGATAGAAGACTTCATGGGCGGTGTTTCACCTTGTAATAAGAGTTTATTTGCTAATCCAGCCCGAGGCTGTTGCGCAGAATCTGCAGGCGTTCGTCATCCCCGTCACGGGCAGCCTGCGTGAGCGATTTGGTTGGAGCGTGGATCAGGCGGTTGGTTAATTTCCATGCCAAATCCTGAAGGACTGTTTCGGCATCGGCACCCTGATGGAGCGCGGCGATAGCCTTAGCAGCCAGGTCATCACGAACCTGTTCTGCTTGTGTGCGGTATTCACGGATAGTTTCCGTTGCGCTTTGGGCACGCAACCAGGCCATGAACTCACCACTTTCCTGTGCGACAATCGTTTCAGCTTCAACGGCGGCAGCCTTGCGCTGCGCGAGGTTGCTTTGAATTATCGCCTGAAGGTCGTCAACGCTATACAGATAGGCGTTCGCCAGTTTGCCTACTTCCGGCTCAACATCGCGCGGGACGGCGATGTCGACTAACAGTAACGGCTGGTTGCGGCGAGCTTTTAACGCGCGTTCGACCATGCCTTTACCAATGATTGGCAGTGGGCTGGCGGTGGAACTAATAATAATGTCAGCTTCCTGCAAGCGAGAATCAATGTCACTCAGGCTTATTACCTCGGCACCGACTTCATCAGCCAGCACCTGAGCGCGTTCACGCGTGCGGTTGGCAATAATCATCTTCTGAACGTTGTGTTCACGTAAATGACGCGCCGCCAGTTCAATGGTTTCACCCGCACCAACCAGCAACACGGTGACAGTCGATAAGGATTCGAAAATTTGTCGTGCCAGGGTGCAGGCCGCGAACGCAACGGATACGGCACTCGCGCCGATTTCGGTTTCGGTGCGAACACGCTTGGCAACGGAGAAGGACTTCTGGAACATGCGCTCCAGTTCGCTGGAAAGCGAATGCCCTTTTTGTGAGTCGGCAAAGGCCTTTTTAACCTGCCCGAGGATTTGTGGCTCGCCGAGCACCAGCGAATCAAGACCACTTGCGACACGCATTAAATGGGTGACTGCGTCGTTGTCGTGATGCCAGTACAGGCTTTTACGCACTTCCTCTTCGTTGAGGTTGTGGTAATTACATAGCCAGCGCACGAGCTGCTCGTGCAGGTCTTCCTGTTCTTCGACGCTCAGATACAGCTCAGTCCGGTTACACGTCGACAACACCACCCCACCTTGCACCATCGGCTGTTCGAGCAGGCTGTTCAATGCCTGGTCGAGCGTGTCCGGCGAAAACGTAACACGTTCTCGCAACGAGACTGGAGCTGTTTTATGGTTGATGCCAAGCGCTAAAAGGGTCATTGAGCGGTCTGAGTAATACCGATGTTGATAAGGATTAACTCGGCGCATCATACAGGATGCGTGCAGTCAATAAAAGGGAGCCACTCCTTGTGGGGTATCACTACAATTAATGATTTAAGACAACATGACCATAGACGACCTGACTATGCGCCGCTAGCATAAACAGTTAACAACTAAAATTAATGAGAAGGAACCGTTGCCTCTATGTCTATGACGAAAGCCCGTCTGCTGCGCCTTGCGCCACTGGCAAGCCTTATTTTGACTGCTTGTGTCACGCCAAAACCAAGCGGTCCAGGCAAAAGTCCTGACTCTCCGCAGTGGTTACAACACCAGCAACAAGTACAAAAAATCACCCAATATCAAACACGTGGTGCTTTTGCTTATCTCTCCGATAGTCAAAAAGTTTATGCACGCTATAACTGGCAACAAACCTCGCCGGATCGCTATCGCTTATTATTGACTAACCCGTTAGGCAGCACCGAGCTTGAGCTCAATGCGCAGCCTGGTGTCGTGCAACTGACCGACCGCAATGGCAAAAAGTACGTCGCCGATAATGCAGAAGAGATGGTGGGTAAATTGACGGGAATGCCTATTCCGCTCAATAGCCTGCGTCAATGGATCCTCGGCCTGCCGGGTGAGGCCACTGACTATAAAATTGATGCTCAATATCGCCTGAGTGAAATCAACTACACCCAGGACGGCAAAACCTGGAAAGTGGTGTATAGCGATTATGACGACAGTGTGCAGCCTGCTCTGCCGTCAAATATGGAACTGCGCGAAGGCTCACAGCGTATCAAACTCAAAATGGATAACTGGACAGTCAAATAATGAGAAAACGTTGGCCATCCCCAGCAAAACTGAATTTATTTTTGTATATCACCGGTCGTCGTGAAGACGGATACCATAATTTACAAACTTTATTTCAGTTCCTTGATTATGGCGACACCCTCAGCATTGAGCCGACAAATGATGGTCAAATTCGCTTAGCTACTCCGATTGAAGGGGTGCCGGATGAAGAGAATTTAATTGTCCGCGCGGCTCGATTATTGCAAGACACCGCCCTGCTGATGGGCACGTTGCCGCAGGGTGCTGGGGCAGAAATCAGCGTTGAAAAACGATTGCCAATGGGCGGCGGTTTAGGTGGCGGGTCATCAAATGCAGCAACAGTGTTGGTGGCGCTAAACCATGTGTGGAACACCGGCCTGACTGAAGATCAACTGGCGGCGTTGGGTATCACTCTCGGCGCCGACGTCCCCGTATTCGTGCGTGGATTTGCCGCTTTTGCCGAAGGTGTTGGTGAGAAGCTCACCCCCGTCTCTCCACCGGAAAAGTGGTACCTGGTTGCACATCCTGGCGTCAGCATTCCCACGCCTGTCATTTTCAAAGATCCAGAGCTACCACGAAATACCCCGATCAGATCAATTGACACGTTATTAAACTGTGAATTTGGTAATGATTGTGAGGTTATCGCAAGAAAACGTTTTCGTAAGGTTGATGAGCTGCTTTCCTGGCTGTTAGAATACGCGCCGTCGCGCCTGACCGGCACCGGCGCTTGTGTGTTTGCTGAATTTGACACCGAGAACGCTGCCCGCCAGGTGCTTAAGCAAGCCCCGGAATGGCTGCATGGGTTTGTTGCGCGAGGCGTTAATGTCTCCCCGCTGCATCAGGCCATATCCGGGCAAGCTGAGTATTGGTGACAACGTCACCTTGTTTCAGACGTTGCATCAAGCTCTTTATACACCGCCTGGATGGCGCTACCCCGCCCGCATAAGCTGCGGTAGTTCCATCCGCCACTGGACGCATGCCTGAGGTTTTTCTCGTGCCTGATATGAAGCTTTTTGCTGGTAACGCCACCCCGGAACTAGCACAACGTATTGCCAACCGCCTGTACACCTCCCTTGGTGACGCCGCCGTCGGTCGTTTTAGCGACGGAGAAGTAAGCGTACAAATCAACGAAAATGTACGCGGTGGTGATATTTTCATCATCCAGTCCACCTGTGCACCAACTAATGACAACCTTATGGAATTGGTTGTTATGGTCGACGCCCTGCGCCGTGCTTCTGCAGGTCGTATCACCGCTGTTATCCCTTACTTTGGTTATGCTCGTCAGGATCGCCGTGTGCGTTCCGCCCGTGTGCCAATCACCGCGAAAGTGGTTGCTGACTTCCTCTCAAGTGTTGGGGTTGACCGTGTTCTCACCGTGGACTTGCACGCAGAACAGATTCAGGGCTTCTTCGATGTTCCTGTAGATAACGTTTTCGGTAGCCCAATCCTGCTAGAAGATATGCTGCAAATCGGCCTGGAAAACCCAATCGTGGTTTCTCCAGATATCGGTGGCGTTGTGCGTGCTCGTGCTATCGCAAAACTGCTTAACGATACCGACATGGCTATCATCGACAAACGTCGTCCTCGCGCTAACGTTTCCCAGGTTATGCATATCATCGGTGATGTATCTGGCCGTGATTGTGTACTGGTTGACGATATGATCGATACCGGCGGCACTCTGTGCAAAGCAGCTGAAGCACTGAAAGAGCGTGGTGCTAAACGTGTGTTTGCTTACGCAACTCACCCGATTTTCTCCGGCAATGCGGTTCACAACCTGCGTAACTCCGTGATCGACGAAGTTATCGTATGTGACACCATCCCACTGTCTGATGAAATCAAAGCACTGCCTAACGTCCGCACCCTGACTCTGTCTGGCATGTTGGCTGAAGCTATTCGCCGTATCAGCAATGAAGAATCAATCTCTGCGATGTTCGAGCACTAATCGAACTCGTTTAAAAAAACCCGCTGCGGCGGGTTTTTTCTTTTGTAGTATGTATTTATTAAACCAATGCCTCCTTCACCTGCCATATCCCTCATAAATGACAGATGATGCGCTCACGGATGGAATCAAAGTGAAAAACGTATCTTCTTCTATATTACCTTTCCGCGCTCTGGTAGACGCTTGTTGGCGAGAGAAATACACGGTTTCTCGTTTTAGCCGCGATGTTATCGCTGGTATTACCGTAGGGATTATTGCTATTCCCCTGGCGATGGCGTTAGCGATTGGCAGCGGTGTCGCCCCGCAGTATGGCCTGTATACTTCAGCGATTGCCGGGATTGTGATTGCCTTAAGCGGCGGTTCACGTTTCAGTGTTTCCGGCCCAACAGCGGCGTTTGTGGTGATCCTCTATCCGGTGGCGCAACAGTTCGGCCTTGCGGGTTTACTCATCGCCACATTGATGTCCGGCGTGTTTCTTATTTTGTTTGGTTTGGCGCGGTTTGGCCGCCTGATTGAATACATCCCGCTTTCCGTAACACTCGGTTTTACCTCCGGGATTGGGATTACCATCGCCACTATGCAGGTGAAAGATTTCTTTGGCCTGACGCTGGAACACGTGCCGGAACACTACCTGAATAAAGTGGCGGCGCTGGCGATGGCAATGCCAACGATTAATCTCGGCGATGCGGCAATTGGCATCGTGACACTCGGCGTGTTGATTCTCTGGCCGCGTTTTGGCATTCGTTTACCCGGCCACTTACCGGCACTGCTGGCAGGCTGTGCCACCATGGCAGCGGTACATGCAGCAGGCTTCGATGTGGCGACTATCGGCTCACGCTTCCACTATGTATTGGCTGACGGCACCCAGGGCAATGGCATTCCACAACTGTTGCCACAACTGATGCTGCCGTGGAATATTCCCAACTCAAACTTCACGCTGAGCTGGGATTCTTTAAGCGCCCTGCTCCCGGCAGCCTTTTCGATGGCGATGCTCGGCGCAATTGAATCGCTGCTGTGCGCCGTGGTGTTAGATGGTATGACGGGCACCAAACATAACGCCAACAGCGAACTTATCGGCCAGGGGATGGGCAATATCATTGCGCCATTCTTTGGTGGGATTACTGCCACCGCCGCCATTGCCCGGTCAGCCGCCAACGTGCGCGCTGGCGCAACATCACCGATGGCTGCCGTGATTCACGCATTGCTGGTGATTATGGCGTTATTGGTGCTGGCCCCTCTGCTTTCCTGGTTGCCGCTTTCCGCAATGGCCGCCCTGCTGCTAATGGTGGCGTGGAATATGAGTGAAGCGCATAAAGTGGTCAGCCTGCTGCGCCGTGCGCCGAAAGACGACATCATCGTCATGCTTATCTGCATGTCGTTAACGGTGCTGTTCGATATGGTTATCGCGATTAGCGTGGGGATTGTGCTGGCCTCTTTACTGTTTATGCGTCGCATTGCCCGCATGACCCGTCTGGCACCGGTAAACATTCCTACGCCAGAAGGTGTGCTGGCATTACGCGTCACCGGGCCGCTATTCTTCGCCGCCGCCAAGGGATTATTTAATGATCTCGCCCAGCGCGTTGAGCAAAATCATCTGATTATTTTGCAATGGGATGCCGTTCCGGTACTGGATGCCGGTGGACTGGATGCGTTTCAACGTTTTGTGGAAAAACTGCCGGAAGGTTGCGAGTTGCGGGTAACTAACCTGGAGTTTCAGCCGCTTAAAACGCTGGCTCGTGCGGGTGTTAAGCCCATTGCGGGTCGCCTTGCTTTCTTCCCGGATATTCAGGCTGCATTGGCTGAGTAAAGTTTTTGCCAAAAAAAACGGTTCTGCGACAGAACCGTTTTCATTTTCTAAATTTAGTTAACTATGTTTATGGCTGTCATCGCGGCGGCAACGTTTATCAAAGTGGCGCACCCACCAGTAACGGTCACCTACTTGTTCGTGCCCACCGACACGCGCACCAGCCAGCCAAAGCACCGCACCAACAAAAATGCTTAACACAGCACCGTGGGCGAAATATTGCGGGAAATTGAATTGAGGGAGTTGGTTTAAAATTGAGTAACCAACACCACCCACCATGACGACAAGCCCCAAGCCCATGAAAATGTTGCCGAGTAATGAAGCGTTTTTGCGTTTCATATGTCACCTCCGGGTGTACCTGGGTCGGCGGGGGAAATCCCCATTCCTTGTGTGTAAAGTATAGACAACACCGCTTCGAATTATGTGCGTGGGCGATCACAATTACGAATGAAAGCCTACATATATTTACAAATAACTCGCTGAATAGCATGAAATTCTAATTGTTTAGATGGTGAACTATTCAACACTTGAATAGGGATTGCATTGCTTCTTTGTCATCGAGTCCTGGGCACAGTAAACTACGCGGCTCTTGTCTGTTTTCAGGATATTAAACGTGAGCATTAAATTAATTGTTGGCCTGGCAAATCCAGGTGCGGAATATGCTGCAACCCGCCATAACGCAGGAGCCTGGTATGTGGATCTGCTTGCACAGCGCCATAATCAGTCGCTCAAAGAAGAAAGCAAATTCTTCGGTTACACAGCGCGCATAAACCTTGCCGGTGAAGATGTTCGCCTGTTGGTGCCAACCACGTTTATGAACCTCAGTGGTAAAGCTGTTGGGGCGATGGCGACATTTTTCCGCATCGCGCCAGATGAAATTCTTGTTGCGCACGATGAGTTAGATCTACCGCCAGGTGTGGCAAAATTCAAACTCGGCGGCGGCCACGGTGGCCACAATGGCCTGAAAGATATCATCAGCAAACTGGGCAATAACCCTAACTTTCACCGCTTACGCGTCGGAATCGGCCATCCTGGTGATAAAAACAAAGTTGTCGGCTTTGTGCTGGGCAAACCTCCCCTTAGCGAACAGAAGCTGATTGATGATGCAGTAGACGAAGCGGCACGTTGCACTGAGGTATGGCTGAAAGAAGGTTTAACCAAAGCCACCAATCGCCTGCACGCCTTTAAAGCGCAATAAACGTTCTCGCGGCTTTCAGCAAGGATTTCTGCGCCCGTTATATGCCGTTTGGGTGTATAATGGGGAAAGTTATGATCATTTTATCAATGAGACAACATCAACTCATTGAATATCAAGTAATTAAGGTGAATTAAACCATGGGATTCAAATGCGGTATCGTCGGCTTGCCGAACGTTGGTAAATCAACCCTGTTCAACGCGCTCACCAAAGCGGGAATCGAAGCTGCAAACTTCCCGTTCTGTACCATTGAGCCGAACACTGGTGTGGTACCAATGCCGGACCCACGTCTGGATAAACTGGCCGAAATCGTAAAACCACAGCGCATTCTGCCAACTACCATGGAGTTCGTTGATATCGCCGGTCTGGTGAAAGGCGCATCCAAAGGTGAAGGCCTGGGTAACCAGTTCCTGACCAACATTCGCGAAACCGAAGCCATCGGCCACGTAGTGCGTTGTTTTGAAAACGACAACATCATTCACGTGAATAACAAAGTTGATCCAGCCGATGACATCGAAGTCATTAACACTGAGCTGGCGCTTTCAGATCTGGATACTTGCGAACGTGCCATCCACCGCGTGCAGAAGAAAGCAAAAGGCGGCGATAAAGACGCAAAAGCTGAACTGGCTGCGCTGGAAAAATGTCTGCCACAGCTTGAGAACGCCGGTATGTTGCGTGCGCTTCCTCTGACCGAAGAAGACAAAGCGGCTATCAAATACCTGAGCTTCCTGACGCTGAAACCAACGATGTATATCGCGAACGTCAATGAAGACGGTTACGAAAACAACCCATACCTCGACAAAGTGCGCGAAATCGCCGCTGCTGAAGGTTCTGTAGTTGTTGCTGTCTGTGCCGCCGTTGAGTCTGATATTGCTGAACTCGACGATGCTGACCGTGACGAGTTCATGGCAGAAATGGGCCTGGAAGAACCTGGCCTGAACCGCGTGATCCGCGCGGGTTATGAGCTGCTGAATCTGCAAACTTACTTCACCGCGGGCGTGAAAGAAGTACGTGCATGGACTATCCCAGTTGGCGCTACAGCTCCACAAGCTGCGGGTAAAATCCACACTGACTTCGAAAAAGGCTTCATCCGTGCTCAGACTATTGCCTTCGAAGACTTCATCACCTACAAAGGTGAGCAAGGCGCGAAAGAAGCAGGCAAAATGCGTGCTGAAGGTAAAGACTACATCGTTAAAGATGGCGATGTTATGAACTTCTTGTTCAACGTTTAACCCCTCTTCACGTCTCACGGCGTTTAATAATGCCGTGCTGATTGATGAAGCAGTTAAAAATCCACGCAAAGGCGTGGATTTTTCTTTTTATGACGTCTGAGCTAATTTTATAGAAGTGCAGTTTTTGCTGAATACATGTGACATTACCCTTGGATAGTAATCCCACACACGACCTCATTCGGGCACTGCAATCGCTACCGCCCTGTAATACAGTCTGGAAAAACACGTAACCTTCAGATGAGTTAATTCCATATTAGCAACAGCAACCATGTTAATAATATTGGTATTTTATGTTATTTCCTCCATCCAGAATTGTAGCAATAATGCCTATTTTTACTTCCACCCTGCGTCCACAAGTCAATTTTCTCCAGTTATGCTAGGGAGATGTTCATTATCATATCGTCTCCACCTTTTGGTATTTCTTTGTCATGCCCTGCCCTGATAGATATAACTAATGCTATGGAGCATAGACATTGCTTAAAGAGACTGAGGATGAAAGTGCTTACTAAAAGACAACGAGATTTAATTAACATTCTAGCATCACAAAGTGGGTGGCGTTCTACTGCAGAGATAGCTCAGGTATTAAACATCTCTGCCAGTACTCTGCGCAGAGATATCGATACAGTGAATGATTATTTCTTCGGGAAAGAGAATAAAGTATCGAGTAAGCCAGGTATGGGTCTGATGCTCGAAAACTGTCACTCAATATCACTTCCTGGTGAGATATATGGCAACAATGTAAAAAATATTCTGAAAAGGGGTCATGAGCCAAGCAGCCTCTATCTTCGCCCGATTGAAGCTGCTAAAGCCGTGGTTGAACATAAAATGAGACTCTTCTCTTCAAACGGTAAAACCGAGCTCTATAACTAGTCCTCAATTAGCCCCAGATGTTGTTTTAACGTCAGGGGCTATTGGTATTCACTACTCTTAATGATTCCCTGGATGAAGAGTCACATATCCAGTGCATTTTCATCAAAACTTAACCATTTGGATTGAGCAGATTGTAGTGATGTGATGGACGCCCCTTCCTGAAGTAGCCAGTGCCATACTTTTACGGACTGCATTAATCCGGGAGTAACATCACATGAACACGATCAGAGTTGTTGGTATCGATATTGCTAAATCAGTTTTTCAGGTATGTGTCTGGATGGTTGATGGTTCCGTGGCCTGGAATAGAAAAATATCGCGTCAGAAATTGCTGGATACGCTTCGCCAGTTTGAACCCGGTACTTTAATTGCGATGGAAGCCTGTTCAACTTCTCATTTCTGGGGGCGAACCCTCGGTTCCATGGGATATAGCGTAAGACTTATCCCCGCCCAGCACGTGAAAGCATTTGTCAGGAGCCAGAAGAACGATGCCAACGATGCTTTGGCAATTTGTGAAACAGCATGCCGCCTGGGCATTCACTTTGTTCCGGTCAAAACCACGGAACAGCAGGATATCAAAGCACTACGAAATACCCGTCAGCTTATGGTTGAGCAGAGAACCGCGCTGGCTAACCAGCTTCGTTCTCTGCTCGCTGAATATGGTCTCATTATTCCTGTTGGAATTCAGTGCCACCAGCAGCAGCTACCTGAACTTATTGAAGATGCATCTAATGACTTAACTTTCACGCTTCGCCGTTTACTTTCTTCATTACGGGAAGATATGCAGGCACTGAATGAACGAGTCACCTGTCTGGATAAAGAAATTGCGGCATTATCTTCACAACAGACAGCATATCGTCATTTATTAACGATCCCGGGTGTCGGCCCGCTTATCGCTGCGGCTTTTATCAGTGAAGTGGATGCAGTGCAGTTTTCCAGTGGCAGAGAATTATCTGCCTGGTGCGGTCTGGTTCCCCGGCAGCACAGTTCGGGAGGAAAACAAAAATTGTCCTCTGTGACAATAAATGGCAATCGCAGCCTGAGAACACTGGTCATCCATGGTGCACGCTCAGTGATGCGATGCGTGAAAAAACGTGATGACAGCATGGGTTATTGGCTGAAAAGACTGGAGGCTCGACGAGGTTTTCTGAAAACCACCGTAGCTTTAGCGAACAAACTGACCCGGATCATCTGGCGCATACTGACTGATGGTGTTGATTTTAATATGAACAAGGCTTTCGCTGTGAGTTAACTAATACAGTGTTAAAGGAAACATGTCTCTCTGAGTTTGCAGGCACTGATGAGAAAACGGCTACCGTCCCTGTAACAGCCTGAAGTGATCCTGGGTAATTTTATACCGGTGTAGTGATAAGGAAACAGGGTTCGGATAACATCATGGCGCGGGTAACTTAACCTACTAATGACGCCGGATATATGGTCGCAAACCGTATCGAACCAGTACTTGTAATACCCGGGGCGTCCATATATGGATCAGTAATCCAGGACACTTCTCAATCCTGTTAATGTTAAACAATAAACATGAGGTGATTAACTTCTATAATGGCCCATGTTGGCATACCTCCTTTTACTTGTGATGAGTAAGGAGAACCAGTATCGACTTTCTTCAGGCTGTAAGCCTTACAGAATCAATCACACCTCCCCAAGAGGGGGGTTTAAGGGGGACAGTTAAAAATCCACGCATTTGCGTGGATTTTATTATTCGGCTTAACCTACTGGCGCTCAGTAACCGCCGCAGGCTTTTCGCAAGGAAGATGAGGAGACACCAGTTGACGGTAGAGCCATGCTCCGAGAAGAGCACCGACAACAGGTGCGCAGAGCGGAACCAGGAAATAAGGGATGGTGAATCCACCGGTAAAGGCTACTTTTCCCCAGCCGGCAAGTGCGGCAAAGATTTTCGGGCCCAGATCGCGCGCAGGATTCAGGGCAAAGCCGGTTAACGGCCCCATGGATGCACCAATAACCGCAATCAGTAAACCAATTAACAGCGGTGCCAGCGGCCCGCGCGGGATCCCGTTGCCATCATCAGATAGCGCCATAATCATCGCCATCATAATTGCCGTGATGACCATTTCCACTGCGAATGCCTGAGCCAATCCGAGATGAATATTCGGATAGGTAGAAAAAACACCCGCCAGTTGCAGGCTTTCAACGCTTCCTCGCACCATATGGTGCGCCTGTTCATAGTCGATAAACAGGCTGGAATACAGACCGTAAACTAACGCCGCACCAAAGAATGCACCAACTATTTGGGCCACGATATAAGGCAATACTTTGCGTCGTTCAAAGCAGGCAAACAGCCAGAATGCAAGCGTCACCGCCGGGTTTAGATGCGCGCCAGAAATTCCGGCGGTCAGATAAATAGCCATCGCGACGCCTAAGCCCCAAATCACACTGATTTCCCATTGGCCAAAATTGGCTCCTGCCACCTTTAGCGCTGCCACACACCCGACACCGAAGAAGACCAGCAATCCGGTGCCCAGCATTTCAGCAATACACTGCCCTTTTAAACTTGATGTCTGACTCATGATAGGATCCTGCTGTAGATACAAAGGAAGATTAAAATTGCGGCCTCAGGCTTCCAGGGGAAGTACCAGTCCAGTGGCTACCGCATTACGCGGCCCTTCTGTGCCACGAATATTGCCCTGTCCGGCAACAACGCCGTAATGGGAAAGGGCTTCCGTAATAAGCTGCGGAATTTCAAAATCCAGCGAGGAACCGCCCACCAATACCACAAAATCAATATCGCGGATGGAGCCTCCTGGCGAGACCTGACGTAATGCACGAAGGCAGTTGGTGACAAAGACTTTCTGTTTTGCCTGGCGGCGCACCAGCCGGATTTTTTCCAGTGAGGTATGGTTTTCGATAGGCACCAGAGTGCCTGCTTTGATGTAAACCACTTTGGCAAAAACTGACGGGCTTAACGGTTCTCGGAAAAACTCCACCGCGCCATTTTCGTGACGAATACTGAACAGACTTTCCACTTTGGCGAGCGGATATTTTTTGATCTCTTCTGCGAGGTATAAATCACTCAATCCCAGTTCGGTTTTAATCAGCAAACTCACCATATTGCCCGCCCCGGCCAAATGGACTGATTTCACCTGCCGGGAACCATTGATGGTCGCCGCATCGGTTGAACCCGCACCAAGGTCGAGGATCGCCAAAGGTACAGCGCTGCCAGGCGTGGTCAGCGCACCAGCAATAGCCATATTGGCTTCTACTCCCCCAACTTCCACATGGGTATTCAGTTTCAGGCTCAATTCGCGGGCAATGACTTCCATTTGCAGGCGGTCTGATTTCACCATCGCGGCGATCCCAACGGCATTTTCCATTGAAAACTCACCGGCGATTCCCCCCTGAACCTTACGGGGAATAAACGTGTCCACTGCCAGCAAGTCCTGAATGAAAATCTCATCAGCACCGTGTCCACTCAAAGAAGCCATCACCTGACGAACGCGTTCAAGCATGCCTCCCGCGTGAGTTCCGGGCTCACCTTTTATATCCAGAATTGGCGCACAACCGTTTACCGCTTGCATGATGATCTCTGCGCCACTGGCCACATCCGCTTGCGCGTTGCGTTTCTCCCCGCGGATAAAGAGGTTCCCCGCTGGAATAACCCGTGATTTCACATCACCTTTTGGAGTTTTCAGTACCACAGCGGAACGGTTACCAATCAATGCCCTGGCAACCGGAACAATCATCTGGGTTTCTTGCGGGCTAAGATTGAAAAAAGTCGCAATACCATAGGGATTTGAAAGCACAGAGATCACCTGCCCCGTCGCAGCCACTTCTACCGCCGCCAGAACCCCTTCAGGCACCTGCCCAAGCAACGTCACCTCATCAACAATCGGTAATGTCCGCGACAAGCGGTTATGGACAAGCACGCCATCGTCTTGTTGCAGGATCACCGCGACAATATTAATCCCTCGATCCAGAGCCGCATTCAGTTGCCAGGCAACATCCAGGAAATCAATCCGGCTGTCGATAAGCGGGATCCAGCCTTTGTCATACTCCTGGTAATCGACATCAACCAGTTTTTCCAGTGCAATGGTCGTCCCCACGCCAATCCCCTCACCACCCGGCGTTTGGGGGTTGTGACCAATCATGGTGGACTCGGTAATAATGGTTTCAGTGATGGTTTCCATCGCCACATCACCGATAACCGGTGCAGCTTCATTGAGGCGGATTAACGCCACCTCATTTTTAGATCGCCCGGTTTTTTCCAGTGCTTGTTCCAGTGCGGCTATCACCCCTGGAATGTTTTCCTTGGTACCTTTTGTTCCGGTGGTTGAGACAATCCCGCTGGTCAAAAATCGTGGGCCATGTTCGCCGGACTCGGCCAGCGCCACCTCAGTAGTGGCGTTGCCAATATCAATCCCCGCTATTAATGCCATAAACGTTGTACCCTTAGCCTGCTTTACGCAGCTTGTCGCGTTGCTGGTAAACCTCTGCGGCTTCGCGGATAAAAGTCGCATTTACTGTTGCCTGGTAGCAAGTTTCCAGCTCGTCCGCAATCGCCAGCAACTCGGCGACCGTTGAACGGAAAGGACGCAAAGCATTGTAGATTTCCAGAATTCGGGCATCCGGGATCGCAATCAACTCCCCCGCCCGACGCAAATTGCGCGCAATAGCATGGCGATGCATTTGTTCGGCAATTTGTGCCTGATATTCCAGAGTCTGTCGGGAGATACGAACATCCTGCGGGCCAATTTTCCCGGCGAGCACATTTTCTAGGGTGATATCCGTTAATGGCTTTCCCGTCGGCGTTTTAATGCGTTCAGGGCAGCGCGAAGCGAGGGGGTAATCCTCAACGGTCATTGGTTTATTGTTCATTGTTCCTCCCGGGAAATTTCGATGTGCAGAGTGACAGGCTTCGCATTCGGCACCACATGTTTGGTCTCTTTGATATGGAACAACGCCGCTTTAGCCATAAATTTAGGACGCACCATCTGGTCGTTAACCACCGGTACGGGCGACGGAGATTCCCGTTTCGCGTAGCGGGCCGCGTTTTTACCAATCTGGCGGTAAGTGGCGAGCGTCAGTAACGGGGCTTGTGAAAACAATTCGAGGTTACTCAGTGGCAGTAAATCACGCTGATGGATGACCGTCGTCCCCTTAGACTGGATCCCAATCCCAATACCGGAACCACTTAGGTTTGCGGCATCCCAGGACATAAACGAAACATCCGAGGTGCGCAGAACACGCACCACTCGTGCATGAAGCCCCTCTTCCTCAACACCCGCCACCAGCTCTTTAATAATCGCTTTGTGAGGCATGTCGATCAGCGTCTGATACTGGTACTTATCAAATGCAGGCCCTACCGCAATGACCACTTCATCCACACGTTCGCCTGTGGCTGCAACCTCTCCTTCCACCAGATTCAGAGTGAACACCGGAGCCTTCTTGACGCTATTTTCCATTGTCGGTTTTCCCTTATTCAATGGTGTTTGGTTGGATGACAGTGGCGATATTTTTGATCTCTTCCCAACGCTCTGGTGAGATGCGATAGCCGGTGCCCGGCCCCTGGTAATCGTTGATGTCGTTGATGGCACTCACCACGTCAAACTGGTGGTCAAGAATGGCAGAAGTTTGCAGGTAGTCCCCGGTGACACGCTGGCGCAGCATATTGAGAATGTTGCTGGCAATGTCTTCAAAGCCGCTGCAACTCAGCGCTTTCACAATGTCCAGCCCGGTAATATTGCGCTTCATCATCTCTTCAACCGCACTCAGATCCTCCACCACGTTACGAGGTGGCATATCTTTGCTGCCGTGGGCATAGGTTGCTGCGGTGACTTCTTCATCCGTAATTACCGGTAATCCCAACTCACGGAATACTGCCTGGATAGCCTGGGCCGCTTTTTGGCGAATGGCGATAGTCTCTTCTTCGGTCACGGGACGCAGCCCGCCATCTATCATCAAATCGCGCTGTAGGATGTTGTAATCGTCGAAGTCTTCCGCATCAAAGTTCGAGCCCGCGAACATGTTGTCGTAGTTCGGCACCGCACTGTAACCGGAGAAAATAAAGTCAGTACCCGGCAACATCTGCATCAGCGTACGGGCGGTTCGGCGAATATCCGAATGGGAGAAGGTTTGGTCATTGGCCGAAGCCACTTCCAGATCCAGCATGGAGGCAATCAGGTTTTCGGCCAATACAGCGCGGATCCCCGAAGGCACCGCCCCTGTCATACCAATGCAGCTCACGGCACCATTTTGCAGCCCCTGAACCCCGGCCCCTTTAGTGATAAAAATACAGCGAGATTCGAGATACAGCATCGACTTACTCTCCGCGTACCCCATCAATGCTTCCGAGCCTGTGCCCGACGTATAACGCATTTTCAACCCGCGGGAAGCATAAGCGGAGGCAAGAAACGCTTTAGACCAAGGGGTATCGTCTCCATCGGTAAATACCGGTTCTGTTCCGTACACCGATACTGTTTCTGCGTAGCTGGTAAAGCCACGCATACCCAGCTCCAGCTCCGTAGCCTCTTCAACAGAGCACTGAGTGAGCACGCCTGGGCGTCCACATTGGGAACCGACCAGTAACGCCAGGGCATTAAATGGCGCATAGCGGGCAATACCCACCGTGGTTTCCTGTTCTGAAAAACCACGGATCCCCGCTTCGGCTGCATCTGCGGCAATCTGGACCGGGTTATCTTTGAGATTGGTAACATGGCATTGGTTCGATGGGGTGCGTCTGGCGCGCATTTTCTGCAACGCCATCATCATCTCGACCACGTTCATATGAGCCATTACTTCGACTGCTTTAGCTGGAGTAATAGCGGTGGTGACTTTAATAATCGCGGCACGACTCACGTGGATGTCCACCAACATGCGCGCAATATCCAGCGAATCCAGCGCCATGGCTCGTTCAGTTTCGGCAATGTTGATGGCGTAATCGGCGATAAAGCGGTCGATCATGTCAAACTCGGCGCGCGGTTTACTGTCCAGCTCTACAATCAATCCGTCGACTACTTTAATGGAAGAGCATGGGTCCCACGGGCTTCCCATTGCAATCAAGCCTTCTTCTGGCCATTCGCCGATCAGGCCATCCTGATTCACGGGGCGTTGGGCGAGAACCTCAAATCGTTTTGATCTTTTCATCATATTTTGGCTCAAAGGATAAGTGTGACGCCCAGGGCCAATGCCCCCAGCGGTAATTGACGAAAATTTAAGATGAATAGCGTGATATAAAAACAAAATTAATTACGTTTCATTTTGGCACGTGTTTTTTACTGTCAGGTTTCATAATGAAACAGCAATAATAAATTCTTCAAAGAAATGTGATCCTAACCATTATTTATTCCAAAAAACAACCCAAAATATAACCACAGAATTAATTTTCGCTATTTTGGCACTATTGACTTTATATTCAATTGCGTAAAGATAGAATGAAAACGTAAGGCAATAACCTAAATAACCTTCACAATATTTTATCGGCAACCTATTTGATTAATCCATCCGGCCCTGGTAATGCCGGTAGAATATTATTATCAGGAGATCACATGAAAAAAAGTCATGCCGCTGGCAATGTCAGCCTCGCTATCGCGAAAAAAATGGCTGAAGCTGTTGAGCAAACCGCATTGGAAATGCACGTACCAGTCGTGTTCTCCGTGGTGGATAGTGGTGCAAACACCCTACTGGTACAGCGGATGGATCAAGCTTTCATCACCAGTTACGAGATTGCGCTAAACAAAGCCTGGACAGCGTGCTGCCTGAAAAAACCTACTCATGAAATCACGCATGATGTCCAGCCGGGGCAATCTCTTTACGGTTTACAACTTTCTAACCAACAGCGCATTGTTATTTTCGGTGGCGGTTTCCCTATTATTGAAAATGGTCAAATTATCGGTGCGGTTGGTGTCAGCGGTGGCACCGTAGAGCAAGATATTCAATTAGCAACCGTCGCACTTAATTGTTTTTCTCAAAATTAATATTATTTCCTCAGCAATTTATGAAGGTTTATTATGAGCAATCGCATATATGATTACTTGGTTCCAAATGTGAACTTTTTCGGCCCTAATTCAGTCTCTGTCGTAGGGAAACGCTGCGAATTATTAGGGGGTAAAAAAGCACTCCTGGTGACGGATAAAGGTTTACGCGCAATTAAAGATGGTGCGGTGGATCAGACCGTAAAATATCTGCGTGAATCTGGAATCAACGTGGTTATTTTTGATGGCGTAGAACCCAACCCGAAAGATACTAATGTTCGCGATGGACTCGCTGTTTTCCAGAAAGAGCAATGCGACGTGATTGTTACCGTTGGTGGCGGTAGTCCGCATGACTGCGGTAAAGGGATTGGCATTGCCGCAACGCATCCGGGAGATCTGTACAGCTACGCAGGTATTGAAACGCTGGCGAACCCATTGCCACCGATTATTGCCGTGAATACCACCGCCGGTACAGCCAGTGAAGTGACTCGCCATTGTGTGTTGACCAACACCAAAACCAAAGTGAAGTTTGTTATTGTGAGCTGGCGTAACCTGCCTTCGGTTTCGATTAACGACCCACTATTGATGGTTGGCAAACCAGCAGGTCTTACCGCGGCAACGGGTATGGATGCATTAACCCACGCAGTAGAAGCTTATATCTCAAAAGATGCCAACCCGGTTACCGACGCCTCGGCTATTCAGGCGATTAAACTGATTGCGACCAACCTGCGTCAGGCTGTGGCCTTAGGCACCAATCTGGTTGCGCGCGAAAATATGGCCTGCGCTTCCCTGCTAGCTGGCATGGCATTCAATAACGCGAATCTCGGTTATGTTCACGCCATGGCTCACCAGTTAGGCGGCCTTTACGATATGCCGCACGGTGTGGCAAATGCGGTTTTACTGCCTCATGTCGCACGATATAACTTGATTGCCAATCCGGAAAAATTCGCCGACATCGCGCAATTTATGGGTGAGAACACCACGGGTTTATCAACAATGGATGCAGCTGAACTCGCCATCAACGCGATTGCCCGTCTTTCTGCAGATGTGGGTATTCCGCAGCACCTGTGCGATTTAGGCGTTAAAGAATCTGACTTCCCATACATGGCTGAAATGGCACTGAAAGACGGTAATGCTTTCTCTAACCCACGAAAAGGTAATGAGAAAGACATTGTTGAAATCTTCCGTCAGGCGTTCTGATGATTCTATGGGCCACCTGTTCGGCCCATTTCCTCCCCCCTTGTATTCACTCGTCATGGAGCCAAAACCATGCAGAATCTTGGCATTCCTAAACCGCCTGCCGTGCATCTGTTTTACGATGAAAAGATAGTCAGCAATGACATTATTTTTCAGATTTGTATGGGGCTGGAAGAACAAGGAGTTCCTTGCCAGACCTCGTTGCAAAACACCGGGGAAAGCGCACTCCAGCTCGGTCAGCGAGCAGCGCGTAGCTCCGCATTGCGTGTGGGTTTGGGGGTCAGTGCCTTGGGTGAAGCAGTGTTAACTCATGCCCAATTGCCCATCGACCAGGCGCTGCGGAGCTGCGCGCCTGAGAGTAGTTTGCGTAAGCTGCGCAACATTGGTGCGAATGCCGGGCAACTGGTCAAAGTGATCCCTTTTAGTGAGGCAACTTAGCGATGTATCATATTTATACCCGCACCGGAGACAAGGGAACCACCGCCCTGTTTGGTGGTAGCCGCATCTATAAAGACGATATCCGGGTGGAAGCTTACGGCACCGTTGATGCGCTAATTTCTCAACTTGGCGTCTGTTATGCAGCCAGCGAAATCACGCCGTTGCGCCAGTCTCTGCATAAGGTTCAGGAAGACTTGTTTATCGTCGGAGCCGAATTGGCCAGCGATGCCAAAGGCGCGGCTCGGTTAACTCGTGTCATTGAAGCTGAAGATATTAGCGAGCTGGAACAGCTGATTGACCAGAACATGACGATAACCGGCCCATTGAAAGCGTTTGTGATTCCTGGGAAAAACATGGCTTCAGCGCAATTGCATGTCGCCCGTACGTTAGCTCGTCAGCTTGAGCGAACCCTGGTGGCAATAGATCGCGACATCCCATTGCGTGATGCGCTGAAGGGTTACATTAATCGGCTGTCTGATGCGCTGTTTTCTATGGCTCGCCTGGAAGAGTGCCATCCAGAACCGCAACTTAGTCCAGATGTCTGCGCTTAAACTGGCTGGCATCAATATCGTATTGCTTCATTTTGCGCCACAAAGTCGTGCGGCCAATATTAAGCAGATGAGACATCTCCTGCACTCGGCCACTGGTGACTCTGGCCGCATGAATAATAGCCTCTTTTTCGATGGCGGAGAACGTCAGACTGGCAGGTAGCAATGAGGAATTACTTCTGTCGCCAGGGCGTTCGCTAAACAAGTGGGCAGGAAGATTGCTCAGGCGAATGCGACCATGCTCACTGCTGATGGCAATATTTTCAATCACGCTGTTTAGCTCAAAATCATTACCCGGCCAGGAATATGCCACCAGTTGCAACAGAGCATCGTCATCGACTTTCAGGCGAGAAGCAAAACGCCGCTCCAGGCTGCGTAGCCGATTGTGTACTAACGATGGGATGCTGTTCGCGCGCTCACGCAGAGGGGGAATAACAATCTCAAAGGAGTGTAATGCGTAATAAAGCTGGCGGCTAAAACGGTTCTGTTCCACCAGATTTCCAAGCTCAACCGTCGTGGTGGCGATGACTTTCACATCGACCGGAATAAGACGGTGGGCATCGAGGCGCGTCAGAACCCCCTGTTTGATCACCTGCAATAACGTTGACTGAAGTTCTGGTGCCAGATATTCAATTTTCTCAAGGAAAAGGGTTCCGCCATTAGCCAGTTCTAACCGACTTAATCGCCCATTTTCGTCGCTATTTGGCGCACTTCCCATAAAACCCAGCGCCAGACTACTGTCTGCATATAACTGGCAATTCACGGCAATATAGGGGCCACCGGCGCGCTCACTTTCATTATGAATAGCCTGAGCAATCAGCTCTTTTCCCACGCCTTCTTCCCCACACAGCAGCACGGGGAAACGCCCTCTCGCCGCCTGGCGACCAAAGTGAATTAAACGGCGAGTTTCAGGATCATCAGCCGACATTTGCTCAAAGGTGTGGCTCACTTTGCCCAGTTGGCTGGTCATTAGCTGACGCATCTGTTCAACCGGGTGGAGCAACAAGATAAAACTGTTGCCCTGCTCTTCGACGATGGGCTTCAGAGTGATCACTGCATCAATAAACTGGTGCTGGCTTTCAAATGTCACTTCAGCGTGGTTTAGCGCTTTGGCATGTTTAATCGCCCGGCGCAGCAAAGCCGGGAGCGTAAGCAGTTCACTAATATTCTTCCCCTGGCTGACCTGATTATCCAGATGAAGCATGTTTGCTGCCTGCACATTAAGAAATTGCAAAACGCCTTGTTCATTCCACGCCATCACCCCGTCGTCCATACTTTCCAGCAGGCCGTACATCTGGTTCAGATGGCGGTTAGATTCGGCCAGCAAACTGTCGGTTAAGAGTGAGTTCCCGACTTCTCTGGCAATTGCGAGAGTCAGCGGCAAGTCTGCGGGTGTTGCCTCGGTGGTTCGGCAACACAATGCTATCGATCCAAAAAGCCGCCCGTTGTTATCAAACACCGGTGTTGAGCAAAATGACCAAGGAAACAACGCCTGTTTAAAATGTTGCTCGCCGTGGGTTTTTATCGGCTGCCCCTGCATAGCCGCCAGCGAAAGGGCACAACTCCCAATGATGCTTTCCGCACAATAACTCCCGGCAAGAAATCCCAACGTTTCAAGCTGTTCCAGGGTTTCAGAGTGACCACAGCGGCTGAGGATACAAGCAGACTCATCGAGAATAAATAACGCACAGGCGCGGCTATCCATAAACTCCCAGGCATCTTCCAGAGCGGCTTGAGCAATAGCCAGCAGCGCGGTTTTACGACGACAGATGGACTCAAAAGTTAGCCCCTGAGCCTGGTGAGGGATACCCCATGTTTCTCGCTGCATAATTTTCCCGCAACGATGCCAGGATTGAGCTATAAAGGAGGAAACTTCCTGTTCGTTTTTTTGATTCTGCATAGTCATAGCCTGTTTTAGCCCCAGCAACAGGTGCCGATTCCAGCTGCCATAAGGGCAAAAATGCCCCCGCCGAAAGGCGGAGGCAAGGTCACGTTTTTAACCGTGTCGTCATTTTCTTTGTCAGCTGGCGTTATTTACCTGCCAGCCACTGTTCGCCAAAACGGTCTGCTGCAAGGATGGCGGCATAAACACTTTCTGCCGAAACCGGGAATGGCATATTGTGAATCGTTTCCCCTTCCGCACAGGTTGCTTTTGCAACAGCCATAATTTTCTCTTCAATGCCTTCTTTAACGCCCATCTGCACAAGTGTGATTGGCAGGCCGACTCGCTGGCAGAAGCCCATCACCGTTTCAATCTCTTCCATCGGGCTGTTTTGCAGCACTCACTGTGCCAGCGTACCGAAAGCGACTTTTTCACCGTGGTAAAGATGGTGGCACTCTTCAAGGATGGTGAAACCGTTATGAATCGCATGCGCTGCCGCCAAACCGCTACTTTCAAAGCCAATACCGCTCAGATAGGTGTTTGCTTCAATAATGCGTTCCAGTGCCGTCGTCACCACACCTGCTTGTGCCGCCAGCAGTGCTTTTTCACCTTCGTTCATCAAGGTGTCGTAGCAAAGGCGCGCCAGGCTTAATGCCGCAGCGGTGGACTGCCCACCCGCCATGCTGACCGCTCTTGCGTCATAACACGCTTTCGCTTCAAACCAGGCAGAGAGTGCATCGCCCATCCCGGCCACCAGCAAACGTACTGGCGCTTTGGCGATAATGGCAGAATCCATCACCACCATATCGGGGTTTTTCGGGTAAATAAGGTACTCTTCAAACTCGCCGGCTTCGGTGTAAATAACAGACAACGCGCTGGTTGGCGCATCAGTAGAAGCAATGGTCGGGATGATAACAACTGGCAGTTTCTGGTAATAACCAATCGCTTTTGCGGTATCGAGGGTTTTCCCTCCACCGATACCCACCACGCCTTTGCAGCCTTTCTGTTTCAGAATGGCAATCAGGCGGTTGATTTCCACATGGCTACATTCACCGTTAAAACGCTCTGCGTGGCAGATAATATCGTGCTGGTGCAAACCATTGAGCACCTTGTCCCCAGCCAGCTTCATCACGAAATCATCAGCAATCACAAAAAATCTATCCGCTAAATTTTTAGCATATTGACCAAACAACGCGGATGCATCAGGACCCTGGAGATATTTTTCCGGAGATTGAATAACTTGTAGCATTCTCTTCACCCTCAAATTGATTTTTTGAACTCATTTACATGATGACGCCTGACGTTGCTCACTCTTGCTAATCGATTCCAGCGAGAGGTTGAACACTGCGGCGCGGTAACATCACTCTAGAGCGGGTGCGGGACAAAAAAATCTTCATAATTTTTGTTCCCATGTGAAACGTAAAATTAAAATATAAGTTTCATTATGGAACGCATAACCTGAGTAAAAGTAAGGATTGAGATCCTGATCCGTCTTTGCATCACAGTCAGTGTGAATACAGAAACTGAATAATAACCCTATTTTCCTCAACCCTCCGAAAAAATGATGCCCACTGGACCTGGCGAGCACATCAGAAACATTCAAAAGATTGCCCTGGCTCTCATTGTTGTTGTTTGCTGGCAAAATGAGTTCCATTTTGAAACAAATTAATGATTTTTCGTTCCACTATGGAACTGGTTTTTTCACTATTTTCTTTTTTCCTGCCCAGGAGAGAATTATTCGTCGGCTGCAAAAGGTTTTGTGAATGCCGATACCCTACACCGGGCCTGAACACCCCAATGGCCCATAGATTTCCTGCGGAGTATGAATAATGAAAAAACTGATTAACCGTGTGGAAAATGTACTGAGCGAGCAACTTAGTGGGCTGGCTAAAGCTCATCCTGAACTGAAACTGCATCAGGACCCGGTTTACGTGACCCGTGCCGATGCCCCTATTGCCGGGAAAGTCGCTCTTTTATCTGGCGGCGGTAGTGGCCATGAACCGATGCATTGCGGCTTTATCGGCCAGGGAATGCTTACCGGGGCTTGTCCTGGTGAGATTTTCACCCCCCCAACACCGGACAAAATGTACGAATGCGCCATGACGATTGACGGCGGTGAAGGCGTCCTGCTGATTATTAAAAACTACACCGGCGATATCCTCAATTTTGAAACCGCAACCGAGCTGCTACACGAAGGCGGCGTTAAAGTCACCACGGTGGTGGTCGATGACGATGTGGCAGTAAAAGATAGCCTGTACACCGCAGGACGCCGCGGTGTTGCCAATACGGTCTTGATTGAAAAGTTGGTTGGGGCGGCAGCAGAACGAGGCGATTCTCTGGAAGCCTGTGCCGAACTGGGTCGCAAGCTGAATAATGTGGGGCTCTCTATTGGTATCGCGTTAAGCGCCTGTACCGTTCCTGCGGCGGGGATCCCCTCTTTCGAGCTTCAGGATGACGAAATGGAGTTTGGCGTGGGCATTCACGGTGAACCAGGTATAGATCGCCGCAGTTTCACCTCGCTGGATAACACCGTAGATGAGATGTTTAGCACCTTACTCGAAAATGGTAACTACAGCCGAACCCTGCGCCAATGGGATCGCACCAAGGGCAATTGGCAGGAAGTAAAACAAGCCAAACAGGCACTGCAAAGCGGCGATAAGGTGATTGCGATGGTCAACAACTTGGGAACCACCCCACTTTCTGAGCTGTACGCCGTCTACAACCGCCTGGAAACATGCTGCCAGGAAGCCGGGATTTCTATCGTTCGTAATCTGGTCGGCACCTGGTGTACTTCGCTGGATATGGCAGGCTTCTCGATTACCTTACTGAAAGCGGATGAAGAGACTCTCGCTTTGTGGGATGCCCCTGTTCACACCCCTGCACTGAATTGGGGTCACTAAGGAGATTGCAATGTCACTAACCAAAAATCAAATTGTTAACTGGCTCTACCGCTGCGGGAAGATTTTCACCTCCGAGTGTGATTTTCTGACCGGGCTGGACAGAGAAATAGGTGATGCCGACCATGGGCTGAATATGCACCGTGGTTTTAGCAAGGTCGTGGAAAAACTCCCTTCCATTGCTAACAAAGACATTGGTTTTATCCTGAAGAACACCGGCATGGTGCTGCTTTCCAATGTTGGCGGCGCCAGTGGCCCACTCTTTGGAACCTTCTTTATTCGTGCAGCCCAAGTGACTCAGGCCCACCAAAGTCTGATGCTCAATGAGCTGTATCAGATGATCAGTGAAGGTGCCGACGGCGTGATTAACCGAGGCAAAGCAGAGCCTGGTGACAAAACCATGTGTGATGTTTGGCTACCGGTTGCCGAATCGCTAAAGCAGTCCAGCGAACAAAATTTGTCGCTGCTGGCGGCCCTGGATACTGCCTGCCAGGTTGCTGAGCAGGCCGCACAATCGACCATTACGATGCAGGCTCGCAAAGGGCGCGCCAGTTATCTGGGTGAGCGCAGCATCGGGCATCAGGATCCTGGTGCAACCTCAGTGTTGTTTATGATGCAAATGCTGGCCGCGGCGGCGAGAGAGTAAAGCAAAGGATAAGGCGATGGTAAACTTGGTAATTGTTTCTCATAGCGCCCAACTGGGCCAGGGAGTCGGGGAACTAGCCCGGCAGATGTTAAGGGGGATTGCTGTCGGTTGGCCATCGCCGCAGGGATCGACGATCCTGTGAATCCCATTGGTACGGATCCTATTAAAATCATGGAAGCGATTGAATCCGTGGCCGATACCGATCATGTGCTGGTCATGATGGATATGGGGAGCGCCTTACTGAGTGCTGAGACGGCTTTGGAATTACTCGACCCCGCCATCGCACAGAAAGTCCGCTTATGCGCAGCGTCTCTGGTAGAAGGAACCTTAGCGGCTACAGTCAGCGCAGCCGCAGGTGCTGGCATTGAAAAAGTGATCATGGATGCGCAAAACTCGCTACAGGTGAAACGTATGCAGTTAGGGCTACCAGCGGAAGAGACCCCAGCACCAACGTTGGCGAGTAATGAATCACCTGGCGGTGAAGCGTTGTCTGCCACTGCGGTCATCAACAATCCTCATGGTTTGCATGTTCGCCCAGCGGCGCGGTTGGTTGCAGCGCTGGCAGGGTTTGATGCACATCTGGTGCTCGAAAAAGACGGTAAATGCGTCAAGCCAGATAGCATTAACCAGATTGCCCTGCTCCAGGTTCGCTACCACGACACACTTCGCTTAATTGCTAAAGGCCCGGAAGCCGCTGAAGCACTGGCAGCATTTAAAACACTGGCGGCGGAAAACTTTGGCGAGGATTTGGCAACACTACCTTCCCGCCAGCAATCCACTGCGGGTATGGTTACTGTCAGCGGTGAGGTGCTGCGCTACTCTCCGGTTAATTTTTCATTAAGTGAATCAGCCAGTAACAGCGCTGATGAAGAAGCCAGACGTCTGAAAATGGCCATCAGCCATACTCTTGACGATCTCAACAACCTCACCCAACTGGCTGCTGAAAAATATTCCGACGACATTGCGACGATTTTTTCGGGTCACCATACCCTGCTCGACGATGCAGAACTCATTGACAGCGCCAGCGAATTGCTGCGCACTCATGGCTATAGCGCCGAATGGGCCTGGCATACTGTGATGGCTGATTTAAGTGCGCAGTATCGTCAGCTGGATGATGCCTATCTACAAGCGCGTTACATCGACGTAGACGATATTTTGCAGCGCACGCTAGGCCATCTGACGCAAACCACGGAAAGACACCCGCAACTTCAGCGCCCGACGATCATCATTGCCGATGATATTTCTCCCTCCGTGGTGCTTCAACTGGATACCCGCAAAGTGGCAGGTATCAGCCTGAAAGAAGGAAGCGCTCTGTCGCATAGTGCAATTATTGCCAGAGAGGCTGGTATTCCGTTCCTCTGCCAACAGGGAGATGCCTTGCAAAATTTTTGCAACGGTGACTCGCTAACGCTGGAAAACGTACCCGTCCGTTCGTAGTTACACAACCCAATCTTCCATCCTTAACATTCGCTCCGGGCGAATGTTGTACCTCATGTTCAGGAAACCGTTATGTCGCAATTTTTCTATAATCAACGCGAAAATCTTGTTAATGACGCCATCGAGGGGGCCATTGTCGCCAGCCCGTGGAACAATTTAGCCGACTGGAAACCGACCCGGCCATCCGTATTGTGGTGCGTGGGGCGCAGTGAGCTGGATAAAAGCAAGGTTGCCATTATTTCCGGCGGTGGTGCCGGGCATGAGCCTGCCCATGTCGGTTTTGTTGGCAAAGGAATGTTAACTGCGGCGGTATGCGGTGATTGATTTGCTTCACCGAGTGTTGATGCGGTACTGACGGCAATCCAGGCGGTGACGGGTGAAGCAGGCTACCTGCTTATTGTTAAGAACTACACCGGCGATCGGCTCAACTTTGGGTCGGCGGCAGAAAAAGCGCGTCGTCTGGGCTACAAAGTCGAAATGGTTATCGTCGGGGATGATATTTCACTGCCGGATAACAAACAGCCGCTCAGTATTGCAGGCACGATCCTTATCCATAAAGTGGCGGGTCATTTTGCCAAACAAGGCAGCTGCCTGGACACAGTTGTGCAAGAAACGCGTTTGCTATGGCGCGCGTCTTTAGTCTTGGTGTTGCCCTCTCCAGTTGCCACCCTCCCCAGGATCCTGATGCTGCCGTTCGCCACCATCCTGGCCAGGCAGAGCTTGGAATTGATATTTATGGCGAACCGGGGTCCAGCGTTATTCACACTCAAAATAGCCAGCAAATCATCAAACTGATGGTCGATAAACTGCTCGCAGCGTTACCGGCGACAGGTCGTCTGGTGATGATGCTCCACAGCCCGAGCGGCGTTCCTGTTACCGAGATGGCTGTCCTTAATCGTGAACTGGTGCATAGCGCTTTAGCAGGCCGTATCGACTGGCTGATTAGGCCTGCAGCGCTAGTAAGTGCGCTGGATATAAAAGGTTTTTCCATCACGGTAATGGTAATGGAAGGCAATATTGAAAAAGCGCTGATGGCTGATGTAGAAACCGCTAACGGGCAAACACTGGTTCGCCTGCGTTCACCGCGCATCATGCCCTGTGCTTTACAAAGCGCCCGAGTCGCATTCCAGCCTTCAGAAAATAACGCAGTGGGTCACTATATGGATGTGGTCACCCAAACGTTATCGAGCCTGGAAAGTGTACTTAATGCGCTGGATGCCAAAATGGGCGACGGTGATACCGGTTCAACATTTGCTGCCGGGGCCCACGAAATTGCCTCATTACACCAACAAAACCAGTTACCGCTGAACCAGCTGGAAACGCTTTGCGCATTAATTGGTGAGCGTTTAACCGTGGTGATGGGCGGCTCCAGCGGTGTATTGATTACAGCTACAGGTCAATCACTCCAGAACGGTGAGTCAGTTGTAACAGCGCTGCAAACGGGTCTGGCACAGATGAAGTTCTATGGTGGTGCCGATTTAGGTGATCGTACATTGATTGACGCATTGCAACCCGCTCTCGAAGCGCTTACAAACCAACCAGACGACCTTAAAAACGCATACCTGGCCGCTGAGGCGGGAGCCGAGAAAACCTACCATTCCGCTAAAGCCAACGCCGGTCGCTCTTCATATCTAAATAGCGACAGCCTGGTAGGTAACATGGACCCTGGCGCTCATGCCATTGCCATGGTCTTTAAAGCCCAGGAGGAGCACGCTTAGGCCGCATTATGAATTAGAGTAAATAAGTGACGTTGAGGGGGGGTTATGGTCCTCCTTCCGCATTTTAAAATAACCAGCCCAAATAGATTAATAAATTTTCACTGTTCAGAATTAATTCTTGGCTGCATGAGCAATAATGTGTATTTTTGGACAGTTGAAAAATTACCACCTATGGAAAATACGCACAAATAAAAATGAAGTATCGCGTGGAGTGTGTATGTAACTAACATATCCAGTTAATGTTATTTTTTTCTCTACTTAACAGCTATCAGGAATAAAATTCAATATCGTCATTTTGATTGTAGTGATATAATATTTTTTAACCATAAAAAATGCAAATAACATTCCCAACCAGTTAAATTTTATTAACAACCGAATTTCGCAGGCCATTTTCAGTTGCACTATGGCTATTATGCCATTTTCAGTATTACGAGACTTAGTTGTTGTTGCTGGTTCTTCGGCATCCACGGTTATTATATTTTCCAGGACATTGGCTTTAGATTCATGAATGCGACGACATCCAACCTTGATGCCTGGAAAGCCGGACGCGAATCATTAAATATATTAAGTGTTCCCTTTTATGAGACATGGTGTGCCTCTGGAGGAAGTGGAGGGACGCTGAGCCTCTTAATTAGCCGCACCCCATCTAACCGCCATTTAATCAATGCTTCACTGCCGTTAGCTATCTTCAACATCAATGAACCCCTGATCTTTGGTGTGCCGGTCGTGTTGAACCCGGTAATGTTCATCCCATTTTTAATGACTCCCGCGATGGATTACATCATCGCCTACTATGCAACCCTATGGCATATCGTTCCGCCTATCCAGCATATGGTCGGATGGGCAACTCCTGCCATGATTAATAATATTAACGCCCTGCAAAATAGGGTTAATTTTGTTCTGTGGTATCAGCCCCAGATAAATCTAGATAATCAAAAAATTGTCGCAATGGAAGTGTTGTTACGACACCAAAGCGGTGATGGGAAAATCCCCCCTCCCTACTTTTTAGAATATTACGAACGCGTCGGTATGATGCCGGAAGTCGATTTTTTTGGGTACAGGAACATGCCGTTGAAGCTATTCATCATGAACTGTCTCGTTTTCCTGGCATGACGCTTTCGGTAAATATTTCACCACAAACATTGCTCGACACTAACTTCCTTAGTCTGGTTAGCAAACTGATGGCAACTAGAAATGGAAATTACCGAATCGCAAAAAGTTAAAGAGCCGTACATTGGTACTGGGGGGGTGAGGCATTTCTCCATCATGTCGTAGAACTTTGCAAAACTTCAGGTAACCAAGTTTTGATTGAAGGTGTCGAAACTGAAGAGGAATATCAAATAGTTCAGAACTGTGGCATCCATTTAGCCCATGGCTTCCTGTTTCATCACCCACAACCTGTTAACAAATTATGCGAAGTTTTAGAGTCTCATGCATAAGTATGCGAATGATGGATATCTCGGTTTATAGAACAGCTATTTTATGACTATTTATTCTATCAATAATTAAATCAGAAATACGTATGAAATCATGATTATGTCAATGTTTGCCGTTGACGTACTAATTAGCCAACTCTATAATTCATGTTTTCGAATGAAATATTGAACATGTTTTTCGTGAACATGACAAACCGGAAAAAAAACCACGACAAGTTAACACCAATCAAACAACATTTTAAAAAAATCGACATATAAACGAAAATAAAGATCACAGTTTATATTATTAAATCCCACTAAGCCTTCTTTAATCATTTAATAAGAGCACGTACAGAACAATGGTTGATAAAGAGCTCATTCGTCATGAAGTTGTGCCGCCGGCAAGGAAGGAGCCCAACAACCACGGGGGGTACCACTGGTATCATTCGATTACCGGGACGGTAGCCATTTACCTGATGCCAGGGGTCTTGATTGCCTATGGCGTTGGTTCTGGTGCTGGATTTTTTGAATAGAAAAGCCATGAAGAATCGAGAAAACCAGCGCGATTACGCTGAGCTATGAGACAGATGTTTTCCCCTTCTCCTATGTTGCAGATAACAAACCACACGGATACTCCATTGATATCTGCTATAAACTGGTCGACATGATCAGGCAGGAACTTCATCTGCCATTGTTGAAGATTAATTGGGTTCCAGTCACCATTGCTACTCAATTTTTAACCATCAAAAATAAAACGATCGATATGGGATGTATTCCCACGATCTACACCGCCGAGCGCCAACAAACCGTGACGTTTTCCGAACCCTATTTCTTTTCGGCAACTCGTTTTGTCTCGCGTAAGGAAGATGATATTTCGGGCATTACCGAACTTAATGGGCATACGGTGATGGTAAAAAGTGGCACCGTGTTCGTCAGGCACATCCAGGATGCTAATGCTTTGTATCAGCTATCCCTTAACATTGACCTTGATACCGACAATGTTAAAGCCTTCTCTGAACTTGAAAGCGGCAGAACGCCAGCAATTATCTCCAGTGAGGTTTTATTACTTGGGCAAATAGCGCTTTCAGCCAATCCCGAGGCGTTTACCCTATCAGATGACTTGCTAAGCCCGCGCCTGCCCATCGGAATGCCGATGCAGAAAGGTAACCCCCAATTTGCGGAGTTGATTAATCACGCGATGAAGCGCCTGATGTTGAGCACTGAATTCATTACTATTTATAACAAATGGTTCATGCAGCCAATCATGCCTGAAGGTATTACGCTCAACTTGCCATTATCACCTGAGTTGCAGCAATCAACGCTTTCGAAACAATTTTATTCTTATTAAAAGGTTTTCACCGGGGCACCCCCGGGGAATTTAGCCAACAATAAAAAGTTAAAAAAATGAAAAAAATGAGTTTTCTTACATATAGCCTAAGTTTTTTATTCGTCTGCTATACAGGACTGGTTCATGCCGACTCAAACCTCTCCACTTTGCAGAATATTTCTGCACGTAAAATGATTAATATTGGCTATCGTGATGCAGCCCCCTACTCTTATAAAACCAGCGATGGGCATGTTATTGGATATGTCATTGACTTATGCAGAGATGTTACCGAATCCTTGAAAAAGGAACTGCATATTAGCAATCTGGCGGTTAATTATGTTCCGGTGCCCCTTACGATGCGCACCACAATGCTAAACCATAATATTATTGATATGGACTGTTCGGTGAACACTGATACTGTGAAACGTGCAAGCCTTGTTCTTTTCTCTCGCCATTATTTATCTGTGAGTACACGTGCGGGGATGCAGGCAGGGAATTTTGTTCACACCTATAACGATTTAGCGGGGAAAACAATCAGTGTGGCAAGAGGCTCATCTGACTTAGTGAATCTTAATCAGCTTAACCGTCTGCAAAAGCTTAATATTTTGATCCTTTCTCAACCAACGATGAAAGAGTCATTTGATATGATGAGCAATCATAAATGTTTTGCTGCTGCCATGAATGAAGTGTCATTAAGAGAACTTATTGAAAATAGTGGGAATTCATCACAATATGCTGTTTCAGATGGGGTTTTCGGTCCTGCCCAGAACCTCGGTATTATGCTACGTCATGACGATACTGAGTTTAAAAAAATTATTGATAAGACGCTTTTAACTCGATTTGAACGCCCAGATTTCAAACAGTTCTATGAACAATGGTTTAATCATACCTTACCAGGTAAAAGCATTAATCTTCATATCCCATTGACATCGTCTATGTATAAATATTTAACTCAAAAAGAGTCATGATTATTCAATCATATTTCTGAATATCAGTGATAAAAAAGGGAGAAAGCTTACTTTCTCCCCCAATACAGTTACCATGAATTGATGTTAATTACATCAATTGCAGAATCATGCAGAAAGACATTCCGCACAATACACCATATAACAAGTTATTCTGTGCTGTTTTGCGTACGCGTTTTTGAGAATGGATGGTGACGTCTTCCAGTCTTTTACGTACGCTGCGCGAAACCTGAACATGGTGTGATATTACATCTTTTGAACAATGTCGGAATCTAGCAATATCATCCCGAATAAACTCATCGACAACACCCTTGTTAGCTTTGAGTTCGCGGACAATTCCTTCAAGCATTTTCTCCATGCCTTTTACCCGCAGGACAACATCTTCTTCCATTTCCAGTGACAACATAATCAAAATCCGTGATTAATAATAACACTCAGAGGTAAATCATTTACCTCCTATCCATTGTTCAATAATAATGTAGCTAAGAAATAACCTAATCAAGCACATAAAGATTAATAAAACTTAAGTTGAAAATATTTCAAGTGAATTGGCGCTAAATTGCTCATCCGTGAATAACAATTGAAAGCTTACCGTGTAAAGGGCTATTTCTGAATAGTAACGAGATTTGCCAGCGTGGGAACTTCGTTGTCCAGTAAGGGGTTTTTAATGCCCACAATCTGCTTTCAAAAAAATATTACATTCTGCAAATAATTTTTAAGATCCATTCATCATATAGAGAAAGCTGAAGCGTTTTTCCGGATGTAAACCCATTGCCAAAAACAGGACACCACTCTTTTTTTCTTACCAGTCTCGGCAATATTTTATTAACGCATTGATAACACTTCGCTGTATTTCTGCGCATTCCGATTTTGAAACAGTGTTTTTAATTCCTTTCGCTGCAAGTTACCTCTATAATATGCGAGGTCCTGACTTGAATGGTTTCAGCACATTGAACTGTCTTATTACATTAGAAAGCAATCCACATCACCGGCAGGCTGAACCGCAAGCACACTTTCCTCTGCACGCTTTATTTCTGTCACCTATCCTTACCAGGTGGCACTTGAACAATACCAGCTTTAGTTTGCGCTCCGGCGCCCGTATCGACCGGAACCGAATTTTCACAATCCTTCTCAACTTACAGATAAGACTGTCATGAAAAAGACTAAAATTGTTTGCACCATCGGTCCAAAAACCGAATCCGAAGAAATGCTGAGCAACATGCTTGATGCTGGCATGAACGTAATGCGTCTGAACTTCTCCCACGGTGACTACGAAGAACACGGTCAGCGTATCAAGAACTTGCGCAACGTAATGGCGACATCAGGTAAGAAAGCAGCAATTCTGCTGGACACCAAAGGTCCTGAAATCCGCACCATCAAACTGGAAGGCGGCAAAGACGTTTCTCTGAAAGCGGGCCAGACTTTCACTTTCACCACTGACAAAACTGTTGTAGGTAACAGCGACATCGTTGCTGTGACTTACGAAGGTTTCACCAGCGACCTGAGCGTGGGCAATACTGTACTGGTAGACGATGGTCTGATCGGTATGGAAGTCACTGCAATTGAAGGTAAAAACGTTGTTTGTAAAGTACTAAACAACGGCGACCTGGGCGAAAACAAAGGCGTTAACCTGCCAGGTGTTTCCATCGCTCTGCCCGCTCTGGCTGAAAAAGACAAACAAGATCTGATCTTCGGTTGCGAACAAGGCGTTGATTTCGTTGCTGCGTCCTTCATCCGTAAACGTTCTGACGTCGTTGAAATCCGCGAGCATTTAAAAGCTCATGGCGGCGAAAACATCCAGATCATCTCTAAAATCGAAAACCAGGAAGGCCTGAACAACTTCGACGAAATCCTCGAAGCTTCAGACGGTATCATGGTTGCTCGTGGTGACCTGGGCGTTGAAATCCCGGTTGAAGAAGTTATCTTCGCTCAGAAGATGATGATCGAGAAATGTGTTCGCGCTCGTAAAGTTGTTATCACTGCAACTCAGATGCTCGACTCCATGATCAAAAACCCACGCCCTACCCGTGCAGAAGCTGGTGACGTTGCTAACGCCATCATCGACGGTACCGACGCAGTAATGCTGTCTGGTGAGTCTGCTAAAGGTAAATACCCTCTGGAAGCCGTGACCATCATGGCTACTATCTGTGAGCGTACTGACCGCGTGATGACCAGCCGTCTGGATAACAACCATGACAGCCGTAAACTGCGCATTACTGAAGCAGTTTGCCGTGGTGCGGTTGAAACTGCAGAAAACCTGGAAGCGCCAGTCATTGTGGTCGCAACCCAGGGCGGTAAATCAGCGAAAGCTGTGCGTAAATACTTCCCGAACGCAACTATTCTGGCGCTGACCACCAATGAAGTGACTGCTCGTCAGTTAGTTCTGAGCAAAGGTGTGATTCCTCAGTTGGTTAAAGAAATCGCTTCTACTGATGATTTCTACCGTCTGGGTAAAGAAGTTGCGCTGGAAAGCGGCCTGGCTCGCAAAGGCGACATCGTAGTGATGGTTTCTGGTGCTCTGGTACCAAGTGGCACAACCAATACTGCGTCTGTTCACGTACTGTAAATTTACTGTGAACGAATAATTTGCTTAAAAAGCGCCTTCGGGCGCTTTTTTTATTCGGCTTAGAAGCCATTTCTGATTAAAAAGCAAATCGGCCTGCTCTATTTAAGTCGTGTTTTACTAAGATGAATCCGATTAAAATCCTCTGTTTTTTCTATTTTTTTTAGGTTTTAGCCTCGGTTCGGTGTTTCTTTGAGCGAACGATCAAATTTAAGTGCATTCCCATCAAAAATTTATTCTCAAGATAAAAAACTTTGTGTAATACTTGTAACGCTACATGGAGATTAACTCAATCTAGAGGGTATTAATAATGAATCGTACTAAACTGGTACTGGGCGCGGTAATCCTGGCTTCTACTATGCTGGCAGGTTGTTCTTCTAACGCTAAAATCGATCAACTGTCTTCTGACGTTCAGACTCTGAACGCTAAAGTTGATCAGCTGAGCAACGACGTGAACGCAATGCGTTCTGACGTTCAAGCTGCTAAAGACGACGCAGCACGCGCTAACCAGCGTCTGGACAACCAAGCTCACTCTTACCGTAAGTAAGAGTACTTGTATTAAAATGGCGCACATTGTGCGCCATTTTTTTTGCCTGAATATCCTGCACTCAAAACGCCTCTAATTCATCACCACGCTACTCTGCCGGCTAACCATGCTCCCAGTACTGTTTGTCGCAGGCGCGCTGCCTGTGGTCGTTCTGACGCTCTGTATCGGGGTAATGTTGACGGGTTGTGATGGAACACCTTGTGCAGCATTCACTAACACCGGATAACCCGCTCGCCTTGCGATGGCACTATCCACTTGCGCTTTGTCACTCATCGGGTTGTCGATAAACGAACCAAACGAGGCTGAAATAGCAATCGGCACGGTTTGTGGATTCTCCCAGTCATTACGCGACAACGGCTGATGCACTTCCACATAACGCCTGCCATCAGGTTCGATGCTGAATTTCACCGGTTCGTTGATGATTTGAACCCGTGTCCCCCACGCTACCTGGCTAAACAACGCTTTAATATCCGGCGCACGCATACGCATACAACCCGAACTCACGCGTAAGCCAATACTGTTACGGGCATTAGTGCCGTGAATCAAAAACTCACCGCCGCCCTGCTCCAGGCGCAGTGCATAACGCCCAAGTGGGTTATTAGGCCCTGCTGGCACCACTGCGGGCAGCGTAATACCTTGTGCGGCTGAACGTGCACGAATATTCGCGGTTGGCGTCCAGGTCGGATTAGGGATTTTTTGACTGACGCGAGTCACCATCACC
Source organism: Buttiauxella sp. 3AFRM03 (assembly GCF_003675305.1). NCBI lineage: Bacteria > Pseudomonadati > Pseudomonadota > Gammaproteobacteria > Enterobacterales > Enterobacteriaceae > Buttiauxella > Buttiauxella sp. 3AFRM03. The sequence continues at coordinate 5,167,750 of NZ_CP033076.1, read as the reverse complement.
GGTGTTTCACGCCCAAGCTGACCAATACCGAGCGGATAAACCTCAACCCGGTTCTGCCCTGGCGGATAGTAATACAACCGCAACTCGGCCAAATTGATAACAATCCCCTCACGCGGGGCATCTGGCAGAATCATTTGCGACGGTATGGTTAATTCACTGCCCGGTTTCGGTAAGAAAGGGTCAACGGTATTGTTTGCCTCGATTAACAGTAACACTCCGGTATTATATTTCGCAGCAACTGCCTCAAGGTTTTTACCATCACCAGGAACAATATAGGTTTGATTCTCGCCGATTATTCGGCTGCCCGGAGGGGGCAATAAATAGTCAACGGCCCAGGCCGACTGGCTTGCCGCCAGGGCACTGATAAGAATTAATGTAATTTGAGAGAACGCGCGTTTCATACTGAATTCCTGTATTCACCGGCTGAACGCCGGAATGCTGAAAGCCATGCGAGGCAATAAAATTACCTCGCGTTTACAGGATGAAAGCTGTTCTTTGAGTTTAGCTAAGATTAGAAGCTTTGGTACGGATTGCGCGGATCATTGCTTCAAGCCCCTGGGAACGAGAAGGTGTAAGGTGCTGAGCCAACTCAAGTTTCTCAAACCATGGGCGAACATCAAACGCAACAATATCCTGCGCAGTCATCTGCTGGTAGAGAATAAACACGATAGCAATCAGCCCTTTGACAATAGCGGCGTCGCTGTCGCCCTCAAGCTTCATCACACCATCAGGCTGTTGCTGCATCACAATCCACACCTGACTCTGGCAACCCTGAATGGTGTTTTCCGCTTTGCGCTCACTTTCAGGAAACTCGGGCAGACGCCCGCCAAGTTCAATGATGTAGAGATACTTCTCTTCCCAATTGCTACAGCGGCTGAAATTCTTCAATAACTTTTCTTTGTCGGGCATGGTGGCCATGGCTTTCTCCCTGTTAGCCCAATAGACGATGGATACGCTGTAACCCCGTCACCAGGCGATCCACCTCTTCTTCAGTGTTATACATGGCGAACGAAGCGCGACACATCGCCGGAACCTGGTAGAACGCCATTAACGGCATGGCGCAATGGTGCCCGGTACGCACCGCAATGCCATAGTTATCGAGAAAACTCCCCACGTCGTAGGCATGATGTTTACCCAAATTAAACGCGATCACCCCAAGACGTTGATCCGGGCCGTAAATCGTCAGGTCTGGAACCGCGTGAAGCGCCTGCTGCGCATAACGCATCAGTGATTGCTCGTACTCGCTCACCTCAGTTAAGTTTAGGCTCTCGACATAACGTAATGCGGCGCCCAGTCCGATAATCCCAGCCGTATTTGGCGTCCCCGCTTCGAAGCGCCACGGTGCCGCGGCGTAGGTCGTGCCTGCGGTCAGACTCACACTGGCGATCATCGATCCGCCCCCTTCCCACGGTGGCATGTTTTGCAGGATTTCTTCACGGGCATACAACACGCCAATACCCGTTGGGCCGTAAATTTTATGCCCCGAGAAAAGATAGAAATCGCAATCCAACTCTTGCACATCGATAGAGTGGTGCATGATGGCCTGAGCCCCATCCACCAGCACTTTCACACCAGCCTGATGCGCTGTGGCGATCATTTCTCGCACCGGATTTTCAGTACCCAGTACGTTAGAAACCTGGGTAATCGCCAGCAATTTTGTACGCTCATCAATCAGCGTAGGGAACACATCCAGTTGCAACGTGCCGTCCTGATTCAGCGGAATCACACGCAGTGTTGCACCGGTATGCTCACAGAGGATTTGCCACGGCACGATATTCGCGTGGTGCTCCATGGTGGAAATAATGATGTTATCTCCGGCCTGGATATTGGCACGCCCCCAGCTGTTGGCGACCAGGTTAATCCCTTCGGTGGTGCCGCGAACAAAAACGATTTCTTCCGGCGATTGCGCATTAATAAAACGCGAAACCTGGTTGCGTACGTTTTCCATTAACTGTGTCGCTTCCGCGCTCAGCGTATGGATCCCGCGATGTACCGCAGCGTAACCGTGGCTGTAAAAATCCAGTTCAGCATCAATGACCGCCTGCGGTTTTTGCGCGCTGGCGGCACTGTCTAAATAGACCAGCGGCTGCCCGTTAACCTCCCGGCTTAAAATTGGAAAATCAGCACGCACCCGTTCTATGGAAAAACTCATGCCTCGCCCCCTGCAAACCGTTGGCCGATCCGCGCCAACACTTGCTGTTTTAATGCTTCGTCACGAATGCTTTCCGTAAGCTCTGCGGCGAAGGCATAGATAATCATCTGAAGTGCAGCCTGCTCTTTAATGCCACGCGAACGCAGGTAGAACATCTGTTCATCGTCGATACGGCCGATGGTGGCACCATGGCTGCATTTCACATCGTCGGCGTAAATTTCCAGTTGTGGCTTGGTGTCCACTTCCGCAAGACGCCCAAGCAACAGGTTGTTGTTGGTCATCTGCCCGTCAGTTTTAATCGCATGCTGCGCCACTTTGATCATGCCGTTAAACACCGCACGGCCTTTATCGCGCACGATGGTTTTATGCAGCTGACGGCTGTTGCAGTAGCCTTTGTTGTGTTCAAGCCAGGTTCGCGTGTCGCACACTTCGTTGTTAATCGGCAACGCCAGACTGTTCATGCGCAACTGCGTATTTTCGCCATTGAGCTGCGAACTGGTGTTATGGCGCAACACCGCGGCACCCAACAAGAAGCTGTTGCTGTCAACGGTGGCATCCTGGCCTATCACTAAATCGTTATGGGCAAAGTGGTAGCTTTGCGCGTTCTCAAACGCCAGCTTGTAGTGGTGCAACTGGCTGTTTGCCGCTGCATCTACAGTCAAGCGTGCGCCCGTGAAATGCGCCTGATCATTCAGACTGACGTAATGCTCGATAACCGTCGCTTTAGCACCCTCACCAAGAGATAAATGGTGGCGATAGTGCGCAGTATTCATTTCACCCAATTCACTGCCACGACTGATGTGCATCAATAACAACGCCTTAGCGGGGCTATGATTTCGCGCAACACGGATATGCGTCACGCTTTCGGCGAGGCTTTCAGTGAGATGCAGAAACACTTCACCCTGCACGGCTGCTGGCAAAGAATCACGCTTTTCATCAACGATAACGTCAAAACCACTATTGGTGAGATCGTCACTTAACTCAGCGTTAAAGCGCCCATCGACAAACACCAGTCGCCACGCATCTATTGGCAGCACCAGCTCGTCGCGTTGCACAGCTGTAAAAACTTCAGGTGCGGGCAAGATAAACTGATTATTCAGTAGCCCTTCAAGTGGCGTATATTTCCAGTTTTCATGTTTGCGCGTTGGCAGACCCAGACGCAGCATTTGCTGCATATGTTCCTGCGCTTCTTTGCTTCGTTTATCGCCCTGGCTTTCAAACAGGTGGTACCACTGTTGCAGAGCGTTGCTGTTACTGCTGTTCGGTAAGCCAGCCATAACCCTGCTCCTCCAGTTGTTTCACCAGACTGAAATCTCCCGATTTCACAATCCTGCCCTGATACAACACATGAACAAAATCAGGCTTGATGTAATCAAGAATACGCTGGTAGTGCGTAACGATGATGAATGAACGGTTGCCATCACGCAGGGAGTTAACACCTTCAGCGACAATTTTCAGCGCATCAATATCCAGCCCGGAATCTGACTCATCAAGAATGCACAGTTCCGGTTCAAGCACCGCCATTTGCAGAATATCGTTACGTTTTTTCTCACCGCCAGAAAAACCCACGTTCACTGAACGGCTCAGCAAATCTTCCGGCATTTTCAGCAGTTTGATCTTCTCTTCCATCAAATCCTGAAAATCAAAACGGTCGAGTTCTTCAAGGCCGCGATACTCTCGCACCGCATTCAGCGCGGTTTGCAGGAAGAACTGGTTGCTGACTCCCGGAATTTCTACCGGATACTGGAACGCCATAAAAATGCCTTCTCCGGCACGGTCTTCCGGCGATAATTCCAGCAGACCCTTGCCTTTGAAATGCACCTGTCCGCCAGTGACTTCGTAATCTTCACGCCCGGCAAGCGTTGCGGAAAGCGTGCTTTTCCCGGAGCCGTTCGGCCCCATGATGGCGTGTACTTCGCCCGGTTTCACTTCAAGGCTCAAACCGCGCAGGATCTCTTTGTCCTCAACGCTTACCTGTAAATCTTTAATGCTCAGCATAATTTTCCCTTAATCCTTAACCGACGCTATGTTCCAGACTGATCGCTAATAGTTTTTGTGCTTCCACCGCGAATTCGAGCGGCAATTCTGAGAACACGTCTTTACAGAACCCGTTGACGATCATCGAAATTGCATCGTCCTGGGCTATCCCGCGTTGCAGGCAATAGAACAACTGATCTTCCCCGATGCGCGAGGTGGTCGCTTCGTGCTCAAGCTGGGCGGTGTTGTTGCGGCATTCAACATACGGGAAAGTATGCGCGCCGCTGTCCGGGCCGATGAGCATCGAGTCGCACTGTGTGAAGTTACGGGCGTTGGTCGCCGTCGGCATGATTTTCACTAAACCGCGATAACTGTTCTGGCTGTGTCCGGCCGAGATCCCTTTCGAGATAATCGTCGAGCGGGTGTTTTTGCCGATGTGAATCATCTTGGTGCCAGTGTCGGCCTGCTGATTCCCGGCTGTCAGGGCGACAGAGAAAAACTCGCCAATAGAGTTATCGCCACGAAGAATGACACTTGGGTATTTCCAGGTAATAGCAGAACCGGTTTCGGATTGCGTCCAGGACATTTTGCTATTTGCCCCTTCGCACAGCGCACGTTTGGTCACAAAATTCAGAATGCCACCCGTGTTGCCATCGCCTGGGAACCAGTTTTGTACCGTGGAATATTTCACTTCAGCATCTTTATGGATGATGACTTCCACCACCGCTGCGTGAAGCTGATAGCTGTCGCGCACAGGTGCTGAACACCCTTCGATATAACTGACGTAGCTGCCTTCATCAGCGACTAAAATGGTACGTTCGAACTGCCCAGTTTTCTCGGCGTTAATACGGAAATAGGTAGAAAGCTCCATCGGGCAACGTACGCCTTTCGGCACATAAATAAACGTGCCGTCGGAGGCAACCGCCGCGTTAAGTGCGGCAAAGAAGTTGTCGTTACTCGGAACCACGGTGCCGAGATACTTTTGCACCAGCTCAGGGAATTCGTGAATCGCCTCGCCAAAGGAGCAGAAAATAATCCCCTGTTCAGAGAGTTTTTCACGGTAAGTGGTGGCAACAGAAACGGAGTCAAAAATCGCATCCATGGCGATATTCGAGCCTTCATGCACCGGAACACCTAGCTGTTTAAATGCCTCTTCTACTTCACCGGTCAGATAGGCGTTGCTGCCGGGTTTCTGAACCGCACCCGGTTGAGACTCACCGTTATCGTCGCAACTCCCGCACGACGGCGCGGAGTAATAGCTGTAATCCTGATAGTTAAGTTTTTCGTAATTGGCCTTCAGCCAGTGCGGCTCTTCCATTTCAAGCCAGGCACGATATGCGCTCAGGCGAAATTCCAGCATCCACTCAGGCTCATTACGCCGCGCAGAAATTGCCCGCACCACATCTTCGTTGATGCCGTGCGCCATTTCGTCGGTTTTTAACTGGGTGAAAAAACCTTCTTTATAAGAATGGCTGCCCGCCCAGGTTTGCACTTCTTCAGACGTTTCAGTGTTACGTGACATAATCCCGCCTACACCCCAAAGCTTTCACCACAGCCACATTCGTGCTGGGCTTTCGGGTTGTTGAATTTGAATATTTCGTTTAATCCTTCGCGCACATAATCGACTTCCGTCCCGTCGATAAACGGCATCGCTGAAAGTGGCACCCACAGCTTTGCGCCGTCTGTTTCAAAAAGGAGATCGTCGGGTTTTGGTTCTTTTACGGTGTCCAGTACATAGCCAAACCCTGCACAACCTGTCTGTTTAATCCCCAAACGCACACCCAAAAATCCAGGTTGCTGGCTTGCCAGTTTGCGAATATGTGAGCACGCATCAGGGGTCAACGTCAGTCCCTTCCAGGCAAATTCACTGGGATCGAAGCTACCGGTTTGCACATCCATAGTTCACCTCTTAATGTTTTGGCGCCTAAAGGCCTACACCCCATGTTAATGATAACTATTATCAATACAACATCCTGATAACAGGGGTATTCGAAAAATGCTGCATTTTTAGGCGTCTTAACTAAGGATAGACCCTACTGAAAGTCTTGCAGGTGGTGAAAAGAGCTATTTAAGCCACTGAATTGAGAAGGATTTAAATGCCGGGCGAATGATTAGGTGATAGAAAGTAAAAGATGTATAGAGAATACCGATTTATGCGATAGGTAACCTAAAATGTCTGAAAACAACGATTTACTGCAACATCAACAATTTAACTATTTCTGCTTAATCTGGTGACGTGAAAATAGCCTCAACACTTCCTGTTTCAAGATCCAGACAGGTGGCCTATGGGCATTTAACTCGAGACTGCATGTTCACTGATTCAGTTCGGACACTGCCAGCGCTGCAACTTCTAATGCTATGGATGCTGTCTCGTTGCTCTCGAGTGACCATGTTGTTGAGAGTCCGCACCACGCAATGATCCATTTGAGTAGACGCTCTCTATCAAGGCCCGCCATTTCGCTAACCAGATTCAGTCGTTGTTTAAATATTCCTGGGACAGTAGCAACCCGGGGTATGGGATTGCCAAGATCCGGATTGGTAAAAATATTGGCAAAGTCGAAACCTCGTTCACCGATGATTCCTTTTGGATCAATGGCCAGCCAGCCTGAGGCACCGAAATAAAGAACGTTCTCATGATGTAAGTCGCCATGTAATACGACCAACTCTTGTGGAGTCGATAACAACTCTTCTGCTATTTCAGCGCTACGCGACAGGATGCCTCCATACAGCTGGGCTGCTGATTGAAGAGGACAAAACCACTCAGCCAGAGTCGGAAGTTGTGGTAAAGGCCGTTTTGGGGTGGTGTGAAGTCTGTTTGCTGTAAAGCATAAAATCCGACACGCCTCAGCATCCTGACCTTCCGGGGACATAGAGGAGAGTGATGCCTCCCCCATTGCGCGTGCGAGAAGAATGGCTTCATTTTCATATGCAATAACCTGTGCTGCGCCATTTCCTTCCCTCCATGACATTAGAGCATTACCGGATTGTTCATCCGCATCATCTGTGATTTTAAGCATGGCTTTCATACCTCCTGTTATTGTCTCAACAGGCAAGAGTTTGGAGGTATGGGTTGTGAACGGTGTACCATCTGGAATGAGGTTCCAGCGATCTAACCAGAGTGTGAACCCGCTAATGTCCATAATATTTTCCTTACTTCCTTATCGTGAAAGTCACTGAATGCGACAGGCATGTGAACAATTCTAACTCATAGCTTGAGTAAATTTTTCTCAACTTAAATCTGATGGTTAGGTCATTCATGCAACTGTATTTAAAAATAAGAAAACATAAGATTGTTAAGGTTATAACCTCATCATATTTTCAAAGTGTGTATTTCCCCTCAAGGAATAAGCATCATGATTAAGCGTCGCACTCTCAAAACTGCATTTGCGGCGGTTATTTCTCTGACTGTCCTTGCCGCCCCCGTTTATGCAAACCCGGGCAACGGCAATGGTGGCGGTAATCACGGTAACAGTGGTAATAGCGGTAACCAGGGCAACAAAGGCCAGGGTAACGGAAAGTCGAATGAGGCTCATGGCAAGCGGTGGGTAATGATTTGGTGCTTATTGCTTTAAGCATGGCCATTGTGACCTCCGTCATTAACGGTGTGTTCGATTAACATATTCCCCTGTCCGTGAGCCTCGCATCTGCGGGGCTTTTTTATGCCCAGCGACAATATCCCCTGTTCTTCATTTTGTTAAATACCGTGACCATTAGCCCGGTAATTGTACTGAGTCCTTCATACGCTTAATATATATGAGAAAGTGGCTTTGACGAGCAAGAAAAATCGGTTCGTTAATTTTAATTTTGTTGGTAATTATATTCTACGGAAGGATATTCAATGCGCTATACACCTTTTATAATTGTGCCTTTATTAAGTGCCTGTAGTTTCAGTTTTATGAAGTTTGATAATGATCCGTTAGTACAAGCGACGTACGCGACTAATGCGACAAAAAGCTCCGTTATTGCAGCGGGTGGGAAACCAGACAGTGAGATGAATGTTCCAGAAATCAATGGGACTTGCATCAATTACACGCTAAAAAAAGATGCTGAGACAATGCCTTTTTATGTGGCATTCGATGAGAATGGAAACCGCAAACATTATGGCTATATCTCCTGCCAACAGGCGAGAGCCAAAGGAGTATTTAGCCAGTAAGTCATCATAAAAGATCATTCCTCTTCTCACTCTATACAGTCAGAAGAGGGATGTGTGAATTTCTCTAAATATTAGTAACCTGCAGCCTTATTAGCCGCTTTTATACGCTTATTCCTGCTGTCTTTTTCATGGCTATCTTTAGCCTGCATTATGCCACCAGCAGCATCTACCCAGTCATTAGCTGTACAACCGGATAATACCACGCCCAACATAAGTGCAAGTACATACTTCATTATAGCTCCATAAACTCATATCTGTATAAATAACGTCCGTGTAATACTTAAAGTATTTGACGCTTACGCCGTTATTTTGACAAAAAAAGAGTTCATGGGCAAGGTGCGCTGGATTCAAGGCTGTTTTATATAGCGCGTGAGATACAACTTATAGCTGAAATAATTTAAGTTGCAGGCTATATAATAGACCTGCAACTTAAACAAAATGGATGGATTATTAAGCGGAAGTATTGAGCAGTGATTTATTTGCTTCGAGCGCGTCAACCGCACATTGCTGATCCAAATGCCCGCCAGGTGCGCCGCCAATACCAATAGCGCCAATAGTCTGGTTATCGACTTTGACAGGAACTCCACCGCCCAATAATAAGAAGCCAGGGATATCACGCATATTCTGCGCACCGGCGTTATCCTGCGCACTCTTCATAACATCACCGGTGGCATTTTTGGTAGTCAGCGCGGTGTATGCTTTCATACGGCTGGCTTCTACAGTATGCGGACCTGCGTTATCCATGCGTTTAACAATTTTCACCACACCCGCGCGGTCAACAACCGTTACCGCCACGTTGTAGTTTTTAGCGCTACAGGCCTGGATTGCGCTCTGTGCGAGCTTTTCGGCAAACTCGAGTGAGAGGTTCTTTTCGCTCAGCACGTTGCTGGCGAATGCAGGCATTGCTGCGGCACCACTGAACAGAACAGCCGCTAACAAGATTGATTTTTTCATGGTTTCTTCCCTCAACTCGGAGTGATTAATTTACCAGAGTTAAGGTAACCAACCGTGCGATGCGAAACCATTCGGGCGAATACCTGGTAAACCAGGTAATTTTACGTAGTTCCTTTTAAACCACCGTAGATTTTAATCAGCTTCGCCAGCGAGTTTATTTCTAGCCGGGCAAACAAACTCGCGCGGTGCGCTTCCACGGTTCGCGGTGACAACGAAAGATCGCGAGCCATCTCTTTGTTCGATTTCCCCTGCATGATAAGCGCCATCACTTCATGCTCGCGGGCAGAAAGAGTCGCCAGTTTCGCCTGTAAATCGGCCTGATTTTCACGCTGTTGCTGGCTGAGTTTCTGTTGTTCGAGTGCCGCCCCCACTGTTTCAATCAGCAAATCTGCATCAACTGGCTTGGTAAGAAACTCAAACGCGCCATTTTTAAATGCACGACGGCAAAGATCGATACTGCCGTGACCCGTCATCATAATGATTGGCAAAGTGCTCCCCATTTGCTGCCAGTTCTCAAGCAACGTAATGCCTGACTTTCCTGGCATGCGAATATCCAGCAGTAAACAACCGTTCAGGTTTTGCACATCAGGCTCTGCTTCCATAAAACACTGCACGCTTTCAAAAACCTTCGTTTCCCATCCCATGGTCGCCAGAAGTGCGCTTAGCGAAAAGCGTATCGCTTCATCGTCATCAATTAGGTAGATACATTGCGCCATCATGCCTCCTGTTGAGCAAAGGGAAATATCAGGGTAAAACACGCTCCGCCATTGGGGCTATTTTCTGCCTGAATGCTGCCGTTAAGCCGTTGTACCAGCGTTTCGGTCAACGCCATTCCTAACCCCAGCCCTTCTTTTCGAGTCGTGAAGAAAGGCATAAATACTTGCTCCAGTGCCTGCTCCGTAAGCCCTGGGCCGCCATCGGTAACGGTTAAAACAATACTGTTTTCACTTTGACTTGCATTGATTCTTACCCAGGCTTTACCCGCAGGTATTTGCTGCTGTGCCTGAATCGCATTGTTGAGCAAATTATGGAATATCTGTTCAATCCCAAGTGGAGACGCCATTAACGGTGGCAGTGAATCAGGAATGTTGTTTATCACGGTGACTTTGCCACGCTGGATTTCATTGCCCAGCAGCGTTACCACATGCTCACAAACCCGGCGCAAATCCACAGGCTGCAACGCCTGTTCATCACTGTGTAATTTCTCGCGGAAGGTTCGCAGCAACGCGCTAATGCGTTTTGTCTGGGTAACGGAGGCATCCAGCAGTGGAAGCGCCTTTTCAGCCTGTTGTTGTGCAATAAGGCGCTGTGCGGTTTGCGAATAACTAAGAATGGCGGTGAGCGGCTGATTCAGCTCATGCACCATGCCTGCGGCTATTTCCCCCATCGCATTAAGCCGTGACAACTCAGAGAAATGCGCACGTAAATCGGCAATATTGCGTTGGCGTTTTGTCTTCTGGTACTGATTATAAAAGTAGATAACAACCGCCCAGAAAAGGCCCGCCAGCACCATTAAAAGCCAGGGTAAATTTCGCCAGTCAGGGTTATTGGTGACTGTCAGACTTAATGGCTGAGATGGGCTGGTAATCTGTTTTTCCCAACGCCACCAGTCGTCAGTTCCCTCTGCGCCTTGCGTAAGAAGCGGTGCTCCCTGCCAGCTCAGGCTAAAGTGGTGAAACTTCTGTGAACGGACAAAATCAGCCAGTAAACCGGGTAAATCAATTAACAGAGAGCCTTGCGGAGAATTTATCCAGTAAGTCCCGGCGCGTGCTGGGTTTATATCTGGCCGCGGAGGATCATGAGGCTGTGTTTGCCAGCGCAGAATATAGGGGAATTTTTGCTGCACGACTTTCGGGTCGCTGCTGTTCGAAAGCAGCGCGAGGATCACATCATTTTGCGCAAGCTTAACCGTGATATCACGGTACAAAATACGAAACTCCGCACTTTGTTCCTCATACTGCTGATGTAACGCATAGATAACCACACCGCCGCCAGAGAGCACCGTGAGAATCAGCCAGATGAGTAGTTTACGCATCGCGTTCCTTATTTCGGCGAAGTGTTAAACAGCGGTCAAAGCCATCCTTTCCTGGTAAAGGTGATTCTGGTCGCTTCGTTTAAATCATAGTTGTTCAAGTCTGACGGTTTGACCCAGGCGATTTCCTGAAACTCTTCATTAAAAGTGACCTGGCGATTGGCGCTGATGCAATCGAACAACAGATAAATCATGTAGATTTCTTCTTTGCTACCATCAGCATAGGTTTTTACCCGAATATCATCCGCAAAGGTCCAGGGTTTGATGCGGGTTATCTGTAACTCAGCCCCCAGCTCTTCCTGGATTTCGCGCAATAACGCCTCTTCCATTTTCTCCCCAGGCTCCATTCCTCCGCCAGATAGCGCCCATTGGCCGGGAAAAACACCGCGATCGTCCGCCATCTTACACAGCAACACTTCGCCATTATTTTCAATAATCGGGCAAACGATAACTCTCTGACGCATTGGATTTCCTTATGTTTTATGGCCGCCGTATGACCTTAACAGATTACTCAATTTGCTTAGAAAAATATTTTGCGAGTGGCTTTCCAGTATCTGAATCACACGCTTTCGTATGCGTTTTTAAAGCAATAATATACCCACGCACCTGCGAAATCAGGTGCCAGGCCTGGCGTCCTGCACACTGACGGAAAATCACTTTTAATCATTCATTCGTTAGAAAGGACGCCGAAATGGTTGCTTATCTTCACTACTTAACACCTATTTCAATTAACACCAAAAACCTCGACATTATCGATCTTGCCGAACGCTGCGAATTACTCACCGATATATTAATCGATAGCGAAAACCCAGCCGAATGTGCAGCGCTGTGCAATTACGTATATGCACATATTGAAGCGATAAAAGAGAATCTGGATAAACCATTATCCGCTGCACGTATTGAACAATTATCGGTTGACGATCCGTCTGAATTCCCCGAAGCGAAATGGCTTGCGGATAACGACGATCTTTGTGATTACTGCCTGGCTGTTGCGCGAGCGTTGTTATGCCGCTCGCTACCGTTGAAGACAATGCAACAACTGAATGGTTTATTGATGAGGCTGGTTAATGCACTGGTGGATGATTTAAAAACGCCGCGTTTTTTGCGTACTGCAAATGTAGCCTGAAAAACTGGTGGATGACGCTAGCGCTTATCCCCCCTACAACGGCATTTCCCAGGTCGGGTAAGCGCAGCGTCACCCGACATTTTCTTTGTGCTCTTTTTCGTTTTAAAGTAGCAGCGCTGAAAATCCCCCTTTACTGTAAATCCCGTTGCCGCAAATGCAGCGTCTCAGAAGGTTTCTCAAGAAACAGCCGTTGATAGTCCGTCGCAAACTGCCCCAGATGCCAGAAACCCCATTGCATAGCGGCATCTTTCACTGTGCTCCAGGTCGACCATGGGCTTATCAACTCACGGCGGACGGCATTCAGGCGCAGGGTTTTTAACCACGCATTCGGGCCGATACCCAGCACCGCCTGGAAGCCATTTTGCAAAGTACGGCGGCTAACGTGCAGTTCATTACAAAGGTCGAGCACCGTTAACGGTTCCGACGTGCGGCTTAGCACGCAGTCACGCGCTTGCGACACCAACTTTTGGTAACTGATTTTGCGTGAGATTACCTCAGAAGAGACAGGCTGGGCACTTTCCAGCAGTTCACTCACCCCGGATAACAGATTATGGGTGAGCACTTTGCGTACATTCTCATTACGCATAGATTGCGGATCGATACTGCCGTGAGCCAGGGCATGATGGATAAAACACCACAGTGTCTCTTTCTTCTGCTGGCAGACATCCAGCGCAGAGTTATTCAGCAAAAGCTTAAACAGTGTTTCCGGTTCATGAAACAGCCCGGCGTTACGAAATAACACATCGTTGGCGATGACGACCCCAAGAATGGTGTATTCGTCTGGCGTGCTCAGCTCAAATTCAGCCCCGCCAGGGCGGACCGCGATCTCTTCCTTCCCCAGCAGTTGGGAACCGATAAACCCCTTTTCACCATGAGTAGCAGGTATGCCAAACCAAAAAGCATTTGGCCATACCATGCACGACTGACGAAGCGCCAGACTGGTGTATTCACGAAACATCTGAATATCATCCAGCAGCATCTCCGTCAGCTCCCCCTGAAAATGCCCAGGCTGGAGCTGATCATAGAGTTGCTGCCATGCCGTTATGGTGCAGGCATGTTCATACACATCTTTAGTGACGCGCTGTTGTACGCTCTCTTCTTCAATCAGAGGCATCACTTTTTCGTCCAGCGCGTACTCAGTTTTACGCAAATGGTGTAAGTCAGCATTTATTTTGCTACTCATACGCGATTCCTTGCGTCGCTAATCCGGCTTCAGACGATAGCGGCTGCTACGTTTGCGCAATTTCCCGTCACGGAATAGCGCATCAAGTTGTGCTTTAGCTTCTTCAAGCGGCCAGTTAAAATGTGCCGCAACTTCACCGACGGTCATGCCATGCGCCTGAGTTTCCAGGGCATCAAGCAGTGGTTGGGTATACTGCGGTTTTTTAACCGCAGGTTTACGCCCAAACCCACAAACCAGCCGCTCGATATCTTCATCCGGGCGGCCCAGTTCCTTACGGCTAATGACTCGCCCGGTGCGGCTGGCAGCAGCAGACCCCGCATCCAGCGCAGCGCGACAGGCCGCGAGGTCACCTTCGACAACCAGCGTCACCATGCCAGGGTTGAGCACTTCGTGGCTGAGTAAACGCACGTTTGCCGCTTTTAGCATCGCATCTGCAGCGTCGATACCCGCCACCAAACCGTAAACTTCCAGTAAGCCGAGAGAGTTCATTATTGGCCCCCTACGCGCGCTGGATTGGGTTACGTGCTATCTCAAGCACCGCTTCGCTAAAGGCATTACAGGCGGCTTTACATGCAGCCTGGCTACCAGTCATAAACGCCGCGGAGTAGTTGGTTTCCGATGGCGGCGGCACGTAGGTAACAATGCTCACATCAGCAGATTTCAGCGCAGCATCAATGCCAAAGGTGGCTTCCAGCGGCGGCGCAACCAGATAAGCCATTGGGTCACCCAGCAAAATTCCGGCGGTAGTCGAAAGATACGACCCTGTACGGGAAATTAAATGTGCCAAAAACGCGGTATCTTCTGCATCGTTGGCCCACTGGAATGCTGGTCCTTGTTCGATAGTGGCAAGCATGGAATCCAGCCCGGCGCGCACTTCCGCCGGATTCGGCCCACCCAGCATAATCAGCACTTCCCCGGCTGTTGGCGATGGACCATGTGCAGCACCTGCGTACAATGAACGGCCAAATACCACTTCAACCTGTGCCTGTTTAGTCGCTTCGTCGGCTGCGATATAGGTTACATCATCGGAATCGGCAGTAATCAAACCCAGGCTACGAATATGGGAAGGCAATTTCAACTGGCGGGCAAATCCTTCGCTCACGTTGGCGATAACCCGCATCGCTTTCACATTCGGTTTAATCAAATCTAAAGCTGGCATGATATCGCTCCCTTTAACGAGTCAGGTTGATGCCCGACGCTTTCTGCGCCAGCATACGTTTTGCAAGTTCGACAATGACGGCAGCCGCTTCTACTGGCGGTGTGCCACCCCGGTGAATGTTGGAAATGCAGGTACGGTCGGCTTCAACCGTGGTGGCTGTTTTTGGTGAATACACGGCGTAGCAAGACAAGCTTTCAGATTGCCCAAGCCCTGGTCGTTCGCCGACCAGTAAAATCACCACTTTCGCACCTAACAGCTCGCCGATTTGGTCTTCTATCTTCACGCGCCCGTAACGCACGAAGAAAGGCGTGCCGACATGCAGACCAGACTGTTCCAGCCCCTGTAGCAGTGGCGGTAAAATCTCGCCGTAGTTGGCGGTTATCGCATCGGTTGAAAGCCCGTCGGAGATAACCACCTGAACATCCGGGTTTTGCTTACAGCTGGTGCGCAGCAATTCGATAGCATTCGCACTCAGACGGCGCCCTAAATCCGGGCGGGTCAGGTATAGGTTTTTGTCGCTGATTTCTGATTGCAGCTCCAGCAAACCCTGTTGCTGCACCCATTCGGCTGGCACTTCTTTGAGAACGGTATCCTTGGAACGGGAATGGTCGGCCAGGAAACGTAGCAACGCCTGAGTACGCGGACGCGGGCCAGCACGCCCCGTACACACACGGGCAACCGTGCTATGGCGCAATTCTTCCAGCACATCTGCGCGATGCGGGTTCTGCACACCAATCCACATTTTCGCCTCAACAGAACCTAAATCGACGCTACAGCTTTCTTCAGCCGTAGTCGTTGCGGCAGGCGTGGTTGGGGAAGCGGCCTGCACAGGCGGTACTGCATTTTCCGGTGTATCCATGTTTGCCAGAATGCTGCGTACAATTTCTTCAATCTGTTTTTGATCCATGATGATTTCCCTGATGATTTCAGAAGAACAACGACGGGTCGCCCGCCCGTGAAGTTAAACGGCCATTTGCCATCAACCCCATGGTTTCCAGCCATGCCTCAAACTCCGGCGAAGGCCGCAGGTTCAACAACTGACGCACAGTGGCGGTATCGTGGAAGGCCGTAGTTTGATAATTCAGCATGATGTCATCGCCAAGCGGCATGCCCATGATGTAGTTACACCCGGCGGTCGCCAGCAAGATCATCAGGTTTTCATTGAGGTTTTGGTCCGCATCCGCGTGGTTGGTGTAGCAGCAGTCACAGCCCATTGAGATGCCGCTGAGCTTGCCCATAAAGTGGTCTTCCAGACCGGCGCGGATAATCTGGCGGTCGTTATAGAGATATTCCGGCCCAATAAAGCCGACAACGGTGTTGACGATAAACGGATCGTAATGGCGCGCCAGACCGTAATTTCGCGCTTCCATCGTCACCTGGTCTGCACCAAAGTTGGCTCCGGCAGACAATGCCGACCCCTGCCCGGTTTCGAAGTACAGGCAGTTTTCTCCGGCAATACGGTTGAACTCCGCACCTACCGCGCGCGCTTCGTCCAGCATGGCGAGCTCGACGCCAAATTCCTTCAGCCCCTTCTCGCTGCCACAAATACTCTGGAAGATAAGCCCGCCAGGTGCGCCGCGTTTAATCGCCTCAATTTGTGTGGTGACGTGCGCCAGTACGCAGCCTTGCGTCGGAATGGAGTACTTGTCGATAACGCTGTAAATGGTGTCGAGCACGCGGGTTAAGTTGCCAACATCGTCGGTCACCGGGTTAACCCCAATGACAGCATCGCCCACACCGAAACACAGCCCTTCGTAAATTTGTGCCTCAATGCTGCGCACATCATCGCGGGTATCGTTCGGTTGCAGGCGTGCGCTGAACGTGCCGGGTAAGCCAATGGTAGTGTTGGCTTTTTTGATGACCGGCATTTTTTTGCCGCCATAGACTAAATCTGCGTTCGAGCAGATTTTTGCCACCGCAGCCACCACTTCAGAACTGATGCCTTTGCGCAAGAACGCAATGTCATCAACGCTGGTTTCATCGCTAAGGATGTATTCACGCAGCTCGCTAATGCTCCAGTTTTTAATCCGGGCATAGGAAGTTTCGTTGATGTCATCCTGAATAATGCGCGTCACGCAGTCGTCTTCGTAAGCGATAACTGGGTTCATGCGGATATCCGCCACCGTCATCTCAGACAACACCTGTTTTGCCGCCACACGTTCCTGCGAACTCTGTGCGGCAACGCCTGCCAGCACATCACCGGAACGCAGTTCGTTGGCTTTCGCCAGCACTTCTTTAACATCCTTGAACTGATAAACTTGCCCAAACAACGTGGTTTTTAATTTCATTGTGTCGATCCCTCAGGAAGGAAAGGCGAGCGATTTAATGGTTACCGGAACGACAGCCCCGTCAAACAGTGGCAAACCAATATCGATATAATCGCCAGTACGGGTGACCACTTCGTCGATCACCGCAACTTTGCGCTGCTTCATTTGCGGATAAAGCAGCATTCCCAACGCTTTGCCCAGATCCTGCTCCGCTACCACAATCAGCGGCTGTGAACAGGGAAAACGCTGGTTGAAAATATTCAGTGCATCAATCACTTGCTGTACGGTTGCATAACAGGTTGGTAATTCAGACGGCACCGCCAGGGCGTAACAGTCTTGTGTCGCGTTGAGATCCATCAGCGCCAAAGCCTGTTGCCAGCTCAAAGCCAGGTCGTCGTGGCCGATAGGATGAACAACCGGAATGTTGCGCAGCGGTAGGGTCAGCTCATCAAGCCAGATGGTGCTTCCGGAAAGCGAAAGCGTATGCGCACCGGCACCAATGACGGTGGCACGCACGGTTTGCTCAGGAACTTGCACCGGGAGTGTGGAAAACCCGCTGTGGCGATGAATCGCCTGTGCCAGCAGCGGCCCAATATCACCGAATTCAAAGGGGTTGGCTGGCGGCTGGCGATAGCATTCCCCCACTCCGCCAGACAGCGTAATCACGTCCGCAGCTTTCCCGCCAGACAGCGTATCGGTCATTAATAAACGCTGCGCCAGCGGTGAAATATCGCCGGTTATCACTTCAAAAAGCAGTTGCGCCATGCGGTCGGCAACGGCTTCAAGCTGTGCGGTTGTCAGCGAGTGTTGGCCTTCGCCGAATAGCTCGTCAGCAATCCACTTGCCTGGCTGATGGATAAAAGTGACGTTGCCGTGGGTATCGGTTTCAAACAGCCGCCCGCCGACATTCAGGCAAGCTGACGCCACCACCTTGCCACCTTCGAACAGCACGTAGTTGGCGGTGCCACCACCGATGTCGATATTCATCACCCGGTTTAGCTGGCGTTGTGAGAGTGCCTGCGCACCAGAACCGTAACCGGCAATCACCGACTCAAGATGCGGACCTGCGGTAGCGACGACAAAATCGCCAAGCTGTTGTGCGAGCGCGAGCACGGCAGGCCGTGCATTACGGGTTTTGGCGGTTTCGCCGGTAATAATAATGGCGCCGGAATCAATCGCTTCAGGTGCAATACCTGCGGCCTGATACTGCGCGAGGATAAGCGTTAACAGCTCGGCTTCGCGCAGATGCCCATCGACATCAACCGGGGTGAAAAACACCGGGCTTTGCCAGGTGATTTCACGTTTCACGAACTCATAGCGCGGCACCTGCGAAATCGCAGCCCGGTTGACCAACGCCAGGCAGGAGAAAATCACCTGCGTAGTGGTGGTACCAACATCAATGCCAACGCTCAGGAGTTCGCGGATTTTCACGATTGCGCCTCCGCTGATTCCACCGCAGCCGGAGTATTTTCTTCTTTCGGTACCAGCATCATGGCAACGCCAATCGCCGTCACGCCACCCACCAATTTGCCGACGATCATTGGGAAGATCATCGGTGCCATGTTGGCTGCCGCGAAGCCCAGATGGTCACCGAGCGCGAAAGCCGCCGACACCGCAAACGCGCAGTTGATGACTTTGCCGCGCGCATCCATGTTCTTCATCATGCCGTACATAGGGATGTTATTGGCCAGTGTCGCCACCATGCCACCCGCCGCAATATTATTGATTTTCAGCAGATTGCCGACACTCATCAGCGGTTTTTCAAACCAACGAGTCAGCAGCAGAACCATCGGATAAGCGCCCAGCAACACGCAAGAGATCGAGCCAATCACTTCGATGGCGCGCATCACTTCGCCAGGTTTGTCACCCTCGCTCATGAAGATAGGATCAAGCCCTGGAATGATGGTCCAGCCGACAAGGAATTTCACCACTGCGGCCGCCAGGCCAATGGTGATAAGGGCGACCAGAATTTTGGCGAAAATCTGGAAACCGTTGATCATTTTTTCCGGGATGAACTTCAGCCCCAGCGCCACCAGCACTGCGACGATTATCACCGGGATCATATTGAGTAGAATCAAGCTCATGGTGAATTCAATCGGTTGCCCGTTCACTTCAACACCGGAATACATCGCCACCAGCCCACCGGCAATACAACCGATAGGAATAGTGACAATCCCTGCCAACACGCCCAATGCAAGATAACGCCGGTCGGAAGGCTCGATAATGCCCAACGCCACCGGAATCGAGAACACAATGGTTGGCCCCATCATTGAGCCTAGAATAAGCCCCGAATACATCCAGGCGGCGACATCCCCACCAGCAAGTTCTTTAGCAAGGAAGAAACCGCCCATATCGCAAGCCAGCAAGGTTCCGGCAAACATCGACGGGTTGGCGCCAAGCATTTCATAGACCGGGATAATCACCGGGCCAAGCAAGTAAGCCAGAACCGGTGCCAGCGCCGTCATCCCGACCATTGCCAACCCCAGCGCACCCATTGCCATAAAACCTTCTTCGAACTGGCCACCGGAACCGGAAATACTTTTCCCGAGTTTGCCTAGCCCAATAAAACCGAGGATTTTTTCTGAACCGCCAAACTGGGTGAATACCCGGTCAACGGCGGCAATTAGCATAAAAATCATCATGATGTACATGATAATGTCGTTAATTCCCATATCCCTTCTCCTTCATCGCCTGCTGGCAGGCGGGTGTCATGTCCGTTCAGGCGTCCTGATACAGCTCAATAATCTGGGCTTCCGTCACAGTGCGTGGATTGGTGGTAATACAGATGTCGCTCAGTGCCGCACGAGCGAAGTTGGCAAAGTCAGTTTCGCAGCCTCCTGCTGCACGTAATCCGCAACCAAGTCCTAGTTCGTTAATGAGGTGTTCAACGCAGGCGATAGTCTCGCTGGCCGCGCAAGATTTCCCTGTCAGCGCGTGGCCAATTTCTCCGTAGGTGCTTTTGCATACCAGTTGGTTAAATTTCATCACGGCGGGCAACATGATGGCGTTAGCTTTGCCATGGGGGATGCCATACGCCGCGCCAATCTGATGCGCACTGGCGTGGCATAAACCTAGTCCCGCGTTGGAAAACGCCATGCCCGCCATGTAAGAGGCCAGCATCATCGCTTCACGTGCGGCTAAATCATGCCCTTGCCCAACCGCCAGCGGTAAAGCCTGGCCGATGCTACTAATGGCGCGATAAGCAAGTCCTCGAGTGAGCGGTGTGCCATTGCTTGCCACGTAGGCTTCAATCGCGTGCGTTAATGCGTCGATTCCGGTGGCGGCGGTGATATGAGCCGGGACACCTAACGTCAGGCAGGCATCAATAATCGCCAGGTCGGGTATCAGCATGGCGTGAACCAGCACCTGTTTACGGTGCGTTTGTGCCGCAATAATCACCGCGACATTAGTGGCTTCCGAACCGGTACCTGAAGTCGTCGGGATAGCAATAAACGGCAAGCGGCGATTCAGACGAGTGCCTGCCACAAGATTGTCGAGGGCTAAGTCAGGATTGGTGGCAATCACCGCGACCACTTTGGCGGCATCCAGAACGGAGCCGCCACCGAGGGCGATAATGCCATCGCACTGGCAACGGGCGATTTGCTCAACGGCGGCACCAATGTCGCGGTCGACAGGTTCACCCGGCGGGCAAGGCCAGACTTCGTAATCAATGCCGCTGTGCCTGAGATTGCGCTCCAGCACTTCGGTCATTCCGGCACCATGCAACATGCCATCGACCATCAACAAAGGGCGGTTAATGCCACGCTCGCGTAATGCTTCGCCACAACGAGCCACCGCACCCGGCCCCATAAACGTGGCGGGGGGAACAGAAAACTCGCGCACGTTGCGGGCATTCATCATGTCCAGCGCCTGATACAGCGCGGACTGCATTTCTTCACTGCGCATGAGCACCCTCCACTTCTGTCATGCCACAAACCGCGATGGCGAGTGGGGTCATGAATATTGAATGTGGCGGTAGCCGCACCGTGACACCAGGGAAAGACTGTTGGAACAACCCTTCCACACCGGGCTGCATACAGGAACCGCCCGCCAGCCAGAGGTGTTCAATGTCGTAACCTTCAATGTGGCGCGCCACGATATCGGCCATTTTTTCGTATACCGGGCGAACCACCGGCCAGAGAGTCGCATCGCTGCCGCGCTTCATCTGTTCCGCTTCTTCCAGCGCGATGCGCCGATTACCGGCCAGCGTCAGGGAAATGTGGTGCCCACCGGTCGCTTCGTCGCCGGAGTAAATCACTTGCCCTTGCGCCACCACCGCAATGCCCGTGGTGCCACCGCCAATATCCACCACGGCGGCTTTGTCGAGTTGCAGCATATCGGCGACGGCTGTCGGTTCATCCAGCACACGGCTGACTTCCAGCCCGGCGGATTCCAGCACATTGACGGAAATGCGCGGATCGGTGCCTGGTGGAAATGAGGTCGCAGCATGGGTAAAACGAAATCCCAACTGTTGTTCCAGCGTGTCGAGGTGACGGCGCACGATTTGCACCGCACCAAAGAAATCCCACACGATGCCGTCACGCACCACATCGGCCCAGTCCAGGCAGACCGCAACTGGCTGGCAGTCACTATCCACAACCAGTGACACCACATCGCAAGTGCCCAGATCGATACCCAACCACAGTGGTTGTTGCGCAGCATCGGGTTGCCCGTTGCACAGCAAAGCAGCATGACTTAAACGGTCGTTGAGCCAGGTCTGTTCGGTACGTGACATGACAAGCTCCTTATACGATGCGGAAAGCATCGACCAGTACACAGCGACGCAGGCGCACAAAGGTTCTGGCCGACGTCACGCCTTCGCCGGTTGGCGTGGTGATGGTCATCGAGGTCCAGCCTTCACCGCCCAGCCCCAGCCCGGCAATACAAGGGCCGTTTTTAACGAAAATACTGGTGTCGATGGCATTGGCCATCGCGTTCATATTTTCGATATTGCGTGAGTGCATCGCCGCGGTGTGGTGGCAACCGCCTTCCAGTTTCACCGCCAAAGCAATGGCTTCGCTGACGTTTGCCACTCGAATCATCGGCAGCACTGGCATCATCATTTCGGTGACGGCAAACGGATGGCGCGCCGTGGTTTCGACCAGCAGCAAGCGTGTTTCAGGTGCCACGTTAAGGCCGATGGCCGCGGCAATTTTCGCCGCATCACGCCCGACCCAATCGCGGCTGACTTGCCCTTTTCCGTGCTCATCGACATTTTTAAGCAACACCGGCTGAAGTTGTTCTGCCTGCGCATTGCTGAGTAACACGGCGTGATGGCGCTGCATTTCTTCGAGCAGCGCATCTGCTACGCTTGCCACCACAATCAGCACTTTTTCATCTGCGCAGATGATGTTGTTATCAAACGATGCGCCCTGCACGATGGATTTTGCCGCACGAGAAATGTCGGCAGTTTCGTCCACCACCACTGGCGGGTTGCCCGCACCGGCAGCAATCAGGCGTTTATTGGTGTGTTTGCGCGCGGCTTCTACCACCGCTTCGCCGCCCGTAACCACCAGCAAACCGATGCCAGGGAATTTGAATAAGCGTTGCGCGGTTTCAATATCAGGATTAACCACGGTCACCAGTAAATTCGCCGGGCCACCTGCCGCGACAATCGCTTCGTTAAGCCAGGTAATGGTTTGCTGTGAGACTTTTTTGGCCGCCGGATGTGGAGCAAACACCACGCTATTGCCGGCTGAAATCATGCTGATCGCATTATTAATGATGGTGGCGGCAGGGTTGGTTGACGGAGTCACCGAGGCGACAACCCCCCACGGTGCATTTTCGATAAGCGTCAGGCCGTTATCACCCGTCAGCACTTGCGGAGTCAGGCATTCAACACCAGGTGTGCCGCGCGCCTGAGCAATATTCTTGGCGCATTTATCGGCGACACGCCCCATTCCGGTTTCCGCTACCGCCATTTCCGCAAGCGGTTGTGCATGTTGTTCACCCGCAAGGCGGATGGCCGCAACGGCTTTTTGACGCATCGCTACGCTGGTCAAAGATTTTTGGGCGACATTAGCCGCCTGAACCGCGTCGTCAAGTGAGACAAAAACACCCGCACCGCAGGGTTTCGCAGTGGATTCTGCTGTGGTGTTCACCGCCATGCCTGCGAGTACCGCCTTTACCACCTGTTCAATTTGCTGCCTGTCCATGTCGTTCAACCCTCACTATTTATGGAAGATGATTTCTCTATCCATGACCACTTCATCGACAATGCCTATCACGCACATGTCGACAGGAGAGGCTTCACTGTGGTGTGCCCGGCGGGCGGAGCTGCCGCCCACCAATAACACCCAATCACCGTTTCCGGCACCAATGCTGTCAGTGGCTATTGCACATTCGCCGCTCGGTTCACCCTGGCGATTAATCATCTCCACCATCAGTAATTTGTCGTGTGCCAGCTCGCTATGGCGGACTGTGCAAACGATTTGACCTACGACCATAGCTAGCTTCATGCTCGCCTCCGGACAACATTCAGGTACAACTATCCCGTGCCGCCCTGAGGCTGCCAGATAATTAGATTAAAGAAGGGTGACGTCCGGGGATGACGTCACCGACGATCAGTCGATCGTTTTGTCGCTACCCAGGCCAATTGGGAAAACTTCTTCCAAATCACCATGTGGGCGTGGAATGACGTGAACGGAGACCAGTTCACCAATACGCTGAGCGGCGGCAGCCCCGGCATCTGTCGCGGCTTTACAGGCCGCCACATCACCACGAACCATGGCTGTTACCAGCCCACCGCCGATTTGTTTTACACCTACCAGTTTGACGCGAGCCGCTTTGACCATTGCGTCCGATGCTTCAATCACAGCAACCAAACCTCTGGTTTCGATCAGTCCTAGTGCTTCCATGATTTATTTCCTCTCACTCGGTTAAAAGTCTTGTTTTGTTTCGTTTCACTGCTCGCCTTCATGTTCGCCCTCACCCTAACCCTCTCCCCCAGGAGAGGGGATCAGACTGTTTCCTCCCTCTCCCCCAGGAAAGGGGATCAGGCCGTTTCCTCCCTCTCCCCCAGGAAAGGGGATCAGGCCGTTTCCTCCCTCTCCCCCAGGAAAGGGGATCAGGCCGTTTCCTCCCTCTCCCCCAGGAAAGGGGATC
Organism: Buttiauxella sp. 3AFRM03; assembly: GCF_003675305.1. Classification (NCBI taxonomy): domain Bacteria; kingdom Pseudomonadati; phylum Pseudomonadota; class Gammaproteobacteria; order Enterobacterales; family Enterobacteriaceae; genus Buttiauxella; species Buttiauxella sp. 3AFRM03. Next base: position 5,143,643 of record NZ_CP033076.1, on the reverse strand, counting down.
AGGCCGTTTCCTCCCTCTCCCTCAGGGAGAGGGTTGGGGTGAGGGTGGTTTGAGCGACCAACACCAATTCAACAATTTCCCGCGTACTGCAACCACGAGAAAGATCGTGCAAGGGTGCATTTAGCCCTTGAATCAATGGACCTAGCGCGCGGAACCCTCCTAAGCGTTGGGCAATCTTGTAGCCGATGTTGCCCGCCTCAAGCGACGGGAAAACCAATACGTTGGCCTGCCCTGCCAGCTCACTTTCTGGCGCTTTTTGTGCCGCGACCTGGGGAACAAATGCCGCGTCAAATTGCAGTTCACCGTCCACACACAAATCCGGAGCTCGTTCACGCACCATGTCCGTCGCCTGCTGTACCGTCGCGACACACGGGTGTCTGGCGCTACCATTGGTCGAAAACGACAACATAGCGACTCGAGCAGTTTGCCCGGTAATGGCTTCCCAGCTTTGCGCGCTGCTGATAGCAATATCAGCAAGCTGTGCCGCCGTGGGTTGTGGCACCACGCTGCAATCTGCAAAACCCAGCATCCGCTCACCTTCCGGCGGCAACATCAGAAACAGCGATGACAGCGTTTTCACCCCCGCCTGCAGGCCGATGACTTTCAGCCCCGCCCGCAAAACCGCGGCAGTCGATGAAATATTCCCGGCGATACACAGATCCGCTTTACCGGCCTGAACCATCGCCGCCGCAAACCACAGCGGGTCACGTAAGCGCACGGCTGCGTCATCTGGCGTTTTGTCGCCGAGACGCTGCGTAAGCTGCTGTTGAAACTGCGTCAGCCAGGCCTGTGACATCGCCGGGTCAATAATCTGTAGCCCGTCAAGCGGTAACCCCGCGGTCAGAGCGAAATGGCGCAAGGCAAACGGATTCGCCAGTAAAATAGGTTGCGCCAGGCCGTAATGCTGTAAGTAGTGCGCCGCTTCGATAACCCGGGCATCTTGTGCATCCGGGAAAACCACGCGCTTAGGCTGGTTTTGTGCCTGGCGACGACAACGTTCAAGCAGCATGAGTGCCTCCGGCTAAACGTCGTTGCAGTGTTTTCGCATCCGGCCACTCTTTTTTCAGACACAAGATCATCAACACATAAACCGCGCTGGAGAGGCGATTAAGCGCCTGCAATAAATCGGCTTTTTGCACGTGGTAATCCACGCCGATAAACACCTGCGCTGCACAGATTTCGCTTTCACGAATACTTGTGCGTAACAGATTAAGCAGTGCCACATCGCGCCCATGAGCCGCGTCGGGAACCAGATGATCGTGCCCAAGGTATTTCAGTGGTTGGTGCGATAAACGGTGTAAATCATCCGCCGATAAGCCGACGATTTGCTGCTCGGGTAGCGCTTTTTCCAGTGCATCGGCACGCATGATATTGCCCAGTAGGGAACGGATATCCGCAAGCCACAGTGCGGCGGATTTATCGAACTCTGTTTGCAGCCATACCGCTGTAGCAATCGAGCTGTCCAGGCTGGCACGAAACGCCAGACGAGGATCATTTTTCGCCACCATCACTTGCGCATTCAGGTGGGTTAACGTGTCAGGCTTTTCCTGCACGTGTTGCTTGCACAACTCACAATGTGCAACCTGTGCGGCGGGTTCACTTGTCAAACCATGTACCGGCTGCAATTGTTCTTGCTCTTCAACAAACAGGCGACCCTCGTCATCCTGGAATTTCACCAGCAGATGGCGAGCGTCAATCAGTTCGCGGGCCGAGGGCGTCATGCGGCTGTCAACCGGCAGACGGATTTCGCTGCCTTCGCTGAGCGTGTGGTTTGCCCGTAGCCAATCTTCGGTGATGAAGGTGCTCATATGCGCCCCGCCTTAGCATTCCTGCCAGTTGGCAGGCCAGGCAACATACAGAAAACGAACGTGGCTGGGGGTGCCAAATTCAATACTGGAGCCTTTCGGGATAAACATCACATCCCCGGCCTTGCCAATCAGCGTTTCCCCTTCGTGGCGAATATGTAACTCCCCTTCCAGCACCATATCGATTTCGTCGTAATTCAGCGTCCACGGGAAAAAGCCGTTTTCCCACTGCATGAACCCTGCCGCCATGCTGCTGCCATCGGCACCGGTGACCAGGTCGGTTAACCCGACACACGGTTCCTGCGCGCCATCAAAGCGGCCAAATTTCACCGAACTGCCGTCAATGACTTTGATGCCGCCTTTGCCGGTGATGGAGTGAAAACCTGGCTGCATACCGCTGCCAGAACGGGTTTTCTGCTCTTGTTCAACTTTCGCAATCAGCTGCGCCACCAGGCTTTCGGTGAACTGGCCTTCCGGTAGCTGAGCAATGATTTCTTCACGAATACGCTGGCGTTCTGAGCGCTGTGGTGGGCTATCCGCTGCTGGTGCCGGAGCAACCGCGTCTTCCACTAACGCAATCTCTAATTGCTCAGCAACCACACGCGCTTCAGGGGTGACGATGGATTCTTTGAGGACATAAGCAATCGTCTTCAGGCCTTGGTGATGAGCGTCACGAATATCATTCGCCGTAATGAGCTTTTTCATTGAACAGGTTCCTCCTGGCCACATGCTTCAGTCAGATAATTCTCAAGTTGCCTGACGCTTGAAGCATCAAGGCTGTTCAGCGCAAATATCGGTGGCGCAAAACCTGAATTAATTAACAGCTCCTCGGTTTGCGCAATATTTGCATCGGGTAGATCAATTTGGCTTATTACCGCAACACGTTTTAGATGTGGATAAATATCCAATAATCCCGCAGGAATACGGCACTGGGAATCATTTGCGGCGTGGACATATATCAGTAATTCGGCGTCAGTCAGGGTATTAATTAACGCCGCGTACAAACGGGGGTGGCTAAAAAATTCCCCTGGCGTATCAATATTTCCGGTATCGCTAAACTCAACGGCCTGGGTTTTCCTCGCCTGCGAATAATTCCCCTGCAACGCATTAAACAACGTTGTTTTCCCTGCCCCCACAGCGCCGACAAACACGATGCGTTTCATAGGGCTAACTCCGTGTCAGCGTACAGACGGTATAACTGAGGATGTTACTGAGGCCGGCAATGGTTTGTTGTAGCGCTTCTTCTACCGAACCTACTGATCCATAAACAACCAGCGCACCGCTGAATCTGTCGAGAAAACCAATTTGTACACTTGCAGCTTTCGTCGCAAGGTCGCCTGCGATCATCGCGGTTTCCCCTGGAGTCAGGGTCATAATGCCAATGGCTTCAGCACCAGGAACGCCTATTTTCTTTGCCAGTTCTTCACCGGGGTGGGCAATTAGATGCGCCAGTGTGACCTGTTTTCCAGGAACAAATTCCTGAATAATGCGTTCCTTTTCCATTGCGCCTCCTGAAGAATTTTCTTCATGCTGACAATAATCTGGAAAAGGGAATAACAAATTTCGGCAAGTAATGAGGAAAGGTGAAGTTGATCACCTAATAAATAAGGAAACACCAATATTGATTTCAAAATGTAAATAAAAAACGGCGAGATAATATCTCGCCGTCATTATTATTGGTATTAATCAGACCACAGCAGTTGTTAATCTGGCAGTGCAACAAAGCCGTTCTTGCTCATCGCTGATTTCAATTTGCCAAACCTGATGGCGACGCCCAACATGAACCGCTTTGCAGACACCGCGCACAATGCCAACACGTGCTGAGCGCAAATGGTTAGCGTTAACTTCTAACCCAACAATATTTTGATCCCCTTCGGTGCATAAATATCCTGCCACCGAGCCGAGCGTTTCTGCGAGCACCACCGAAGCGCCACCATGTAACAAACCAAACGGTTGGCGGGTGCGATGGTCAACTGGCATGATAGCCTCCAGTTCGTTCTCGCCAATGCGGGTAAAAACGATGCCCACATGCTGCACCATATTGTCGGCACCCATTTTATTGAGCGCTTCAAGATTCACTTCACGTCGCCAGATCATCCCAGAATCTCCAGTAATGCTTGTAGCGGATGGCGAACACCATTGCCTTCCACACGTTTGACCTGGCTGCGGCACGAATAGCCGGTCGCCAGGCAGCGTTGACGCGGCAGGCGCTGCATTGCCTGATGCCACGAAAGTTCGTAAATCCCCAGTGAGTTGGCATGGTTTTTCACTTCATGCCCGTAGGTTCCCGCCATGCCACAACAACCGACGCTGACATTTTCAAGTTTCGCCCCCAGACGCGCAAAAATAGCCGCCCACTGGTTTGGCGAAGTCGGCAGTGCCGTCACTTCGGTACAGTGGCCGAACAAATACCACGACTCGCCGCTCACCGCCGTGGTTTCGCGGTTATCAAGCACCGCTGGCAGCCATTCGTGAACCAGTTGCACCTGGAAATCACCACGTTCATCACCCAGCGTTTGTTTATATTCGTCGCGATAGCAAAGCACCAGCGCCGGGTCGACGCCAACCATCGGCATTCCCAACTTCGCAATGCGGTTCAGGAACTCCGAAGTCTTACGCGCGGTGCGGGCAAATTTTTGCAGGAAGCCTTTAATATGCTGCGCTTTACCATTTGGAGAGAATGGCAGCACCACCGGGTTGTAGCCTAATTTAGTCACCAGACGCACAAAATCCGCCACCACTTGCGCATCGTAATAACTGGTGAACGGATCCTGAACCACCAGCACCGTTTTGGCTCGCTGTTGTGCGCTGTAGCTTTCGAGCTGTTCAAGCGTGGTGTTCGCAGACGCATGCCCGACCAATTCCTGCTGCAGCGTTGGCGTGGAGAGCATCGGTAAATCAATCATGCCAATGTGTTTGGCCGACAGATTGCGCACCCACGGTTGGCTCATAAAGAAGTTGAAGGTTTTAGGCGCTCGCGCCATCAGTGGTGCGTAGCTTTCGACGGTCGCCACCAGATGGTCGCGCATTGGGCGCAAGTAACGGGTGTGATAAAGCTGCAAGAAACGCGAACGGAATTCCGGCACGTCGATTTTAATTGGACACTGCGTAGAACACGCTTTACACGCCAGGCAACCGGACATCGCCTCTTTCACTTCATGAGAAAAATCGTACTCGCCTTTGCGGGCATGCCAGGAGTTACGCGAGCGCTCGATTAGCGTGCGCAGGCTGGCACGTTTTTCCGGCATCTGTTTTTCTAACGCATCCGGGTCGACGCCACGATCGGCTAACAAACGCAGCCATTCGCGCGTCAACGTTGCGCGCCCTTTTGGCGAATGAATGCGATTGCTGGTGATTTTCATCGACGGGCACATTGGGCTATTCACATCAAAGTTAAAGCACAAACCGTTGCCATTACACTCCATCGCGCCACGCCATGAGGAGCGCACCGCAATCGGGATTTGCCGATCGAAAGTCCCGCGTTTTACCGCATCGACCTGCATCATCGGGTCATCGACACCTAACGGCGGGCAGATTTTACCTGGATTCAGGCGGTTATCCGGGTCAAAGACCGCTTTGATGCGGCGTAATTCTTCATACAACGTTTCGCCAAAGAACGCCGGGCTGTATTCAGCGCGGAAACCTTTACCGTGTTCACCCCACAACAAACCGCCGTATTTGGCGGTGAGTGCCACGACATCGTCGGAAATGCGCTTCATCAGCACTTCCTGATGCGGATCGGTCATATCCAGGGCCGGACGCACATGCAAAACGCCAGCATCAACGTGGCCGAACATACCGTAACTCAGGTGGTGGCTATCAAGTAATGCGCGGAATTCAGTGATGTAATCGGCCAAATGCTGCGGTGGTACGCAAGTATCTTCCGCAAAGGGAATCGGCTTGGCCTGCCCTTTGGCATTCCCCAGCAGGCCGACGGCTTTTTTACGCATGTTATAGATGCGTTCAATACCAGCCAGTTCAGTACAAACCTGCCAGCCGATAACGCCCCCCTCACCTTCGGCAATTAAGCTGTCAAGACGCTCACACAGCGCAGCAACCTGGCCTTCGATTAATTCCAGATCGTCGCCAGCAAATTCCACGATATTCAGGCCGAGCATCTCTTTGCCCGGTACATCGGTGATCAATTCATTCACTGAATGCCAGACGATATCTTCCCGCGCCAGATTGAGGACTTTTGAATCGATGGTTTCGACGGAAAGCGCGCGTGCTTCCACCATAAACGGTGCATTGCGCAGCGCGGAATCGAATGAATCATATTTGATGTTCACCAGACGACGCACTTTTGGCAGCGGCGTAATGTCCAGCTTCGCCTCGGTGATAAACGCCAGCGTACCTTCGGAGCCGCAAAGAATGCGCGTCAGGTCGAACTGCGAAAGATCGTCGTTAAAAACGTGGCGTAGATCGTAGCCCGTCAGGAAACGGTTGAGTTTCGGGAATTTGTCGATAATCAGCTGGCGTTGTTCACGGCAACGCTCAAGCACCGTGCGATAAATCTTGCCGGTCGGGCTGTCGTCACGGCCAAGGTCTTGCGCAAGTGAGGTCGACATCGGGTGGGTATCAAGAATATCGCCACTGAGCAAAACAGCGCGCACTCCCATCACGTGATCGGACGTTTTCCCGTAGACCAGCGAGCCTTGCCCCGAGGCGTCGGTATTGATCATCCCGCCAAGTGTGGCGCGGTTGCTGGTAGACAGTTCCGGAGCGAAGAAGTAACCGTAAGGTTTGAGATATTGGTTTAGCTGGTCTTTTATCACGCCCGCTTCGACACGCACCCAACCTTGTTCAGGGTTGATTTCAATGATGCGATTCATGTAGCGCGACATGTCGACGACGATGCCTTTATTGAGGGACTGGCCGTTGGTGCCAGTGCCGCCGCCTCGCGGTGTAAAGACCAGGGATTTGAAGCGTTCTTCTGAGGCAAGCCGGGTCAATAATGCAACGTCAGCCGTAGAACGGGGGAATAAAACCGCATCCGGTAGCAACTGATAAATACTGTTATCGGTTGCCATCGTGAGCCGGTCAGCGTAGCTGGTTGCGGTATCGCCGGTAAAGCCTTGTTGTTCCAGTGCCTGCAAAAAATTGAGCACCAATTGAACAACGCCTGGTGCCTGAGAAATTTGTGGGATCATTGCTGGGTCGACCCATATGAGTTGTAAGTTATCGTTTGCGTATATTAATTCTAATATTCATCCTAATACCCTAATTAATTCGAGTTGCAGGCGAAGTGATGAACGCGGTTAACGCATCCACAGCTTGAAGAATCAGGGGTCCCCATTTTTTAACACATTTTTTTAGGACATGCCTGACTGTTTTGTTCCTGTTAAAAATCCTGTAAATACATCATCATTATCGTTACCGCTTTGCGGTTTTAACGCAGGCACTTTGCCCGCGATCGGTTATTAAGGTGATTTTATCTATGGTTAAAGTCAGTCAGCCAAAGGATCTGCTGCAGATCTTGCTGTCGGTGTTGTTTATTTCGGTGATGATGATCGCCTGTATCTGGATTGTCCGTCCGTTTGTGCTCGGCTTCGCCTGGGCGGGGACAATCGTTCTTGCGACCTGGCCGTTGATGATCAGAGTGCAACATTTGTTGTGGGGAAAGCGTTCGCTAGCCGTACTGGTGATGACGCTTCTGCTACTGATGCTGTTTGTTATTCCGGTGGCGCTGCTGGTTAATAGCCTGGTGGATAACAGCGGCCCGGTTATTGAGTGGGCTACCAAAGGCAATATGGAATTGCCGAAATTTGATTGGCTCCATAGCATTCCGCTGATCGGTGACAGCCTTTACTCTGGCTGGAATACGCTGGTAGACAGCGGCGGCAGCGCCATTATGGCAAAAATTCGCCCTTATATTGGCAGCACCACGACCTGGTTCCTTGGACAAGCGATTCACGTTGGCAGCTTCCTGATGCACTGCGGCCTGATGCTGTTGTTCAGCGTGTTGCTGTATGCAAAAGGTGAAACGCTGGGCAATGGGATTCGCCATTTTGCGTTCCGTCTGGCAGGCAAACGCGGCGATGCCGCCGTGTTACTGGCCGGGCAAGCGATTCGCGCAGTGGCGTTGGGCGTGGTGGTCACAGCACTGGTTCAGTCGATATTGGGCGGCGTGGGTCTGGCGATTGCCGGTATCCCCAACGCCACACTGTTAACCGTGGTGATGCTGATGTGTTGCCTGGTGCAAATCGGCCCGTTGCTGGTGCTGATTCCATCCATTGCCTGGCTGTACTGGACGGGTGATAACACCTGGGGCACCGTGCTGCTGGTGTGGAGTTGTGTGGTCGGCACGATGGATAACTTTATTCGTCCGGTGCTGATTCGTATGGGTGCTGACTTGCCGATGATCCTGATCCTTTCTGGCGTCATTGGCGGTTTGATTGCCTTTGGCATGATTGGCTTGTTTATCGGGCCGGTTCTGCTGGCGGTTTCATATCGCCTGATTTCGGTGTGGATTCATGAAGCACCAGCCCCGCAAGACGACCCCAATGAAGTGGTTGAAGTTCTGGAAGAACGAGAATAACCGTCATTGAAACTTGTGTTGCTCCCTCAATCGGGGAGTAACACAAGCGTAAAGGTTAGCAATGCTTATCTATCCCTCCGCTTTTATCTTCCGCACAGAGTTTCGATTCGAGAAATGTGATCTTAATCGTTAACTATCCATTAACTATTGAGAGGAATCCGAGTGACGCTCCCAGGGGATATACCTACTATTACTTCACGGCTATGAATCAACGCATTGATTTATAAGCATGGAAATCCCCTGAGTGAAACAACGAATTGCTGTGTGTAGTCTTTGCCCATCTCAACGATGGGCTTTTTTTTGCGTGTTATTTAACAAAGTGCTCATCGCCAAGAATGCGCAGCGGATCGATATCGCTCTCTTTTTTTATCACAAGACTGTTCTCAGAACGGACGCACACCCCACCGTAATGCCCGCCAGTTGTAAACGTGCATAACTGCACATAACGACCAGCCACTTTAGGCAAGCACCAGAGTTGTTGGTAGATATTTTTCTGCCCGGAGAAGTTGCCGCTGGTTTCATCCAGCACTTGCTCCTGGTGACTAATCAGCCCGATATTATTGCCGCAACGTCCGGCGATCGGTTTGACGGCATAACCGCTTTGCTCAAGCGCTTTATTGACTTCGAAATCCGCATTCAGCAGGTAGCGGTGGTTCGGGAACAAAGACCAAAGCACCGGCAGTATCGCTTTGTTGCTGGGAATAATGGTCCATAGCGGTTCAAAAACCATCACTTCCGGGCGCAACAAGACATCAATCAACCTGACGCTATCTTGAGAATGCCCGGTACGAATCGGCAGCCCGGCGTAGGCGGCTTCACTCTCAGCGCGCAACTGGTCGAGTGCAGTTTCCCATGCCCACGTCTTCCACACGCAGTTAATCTGGCGATGCTCGCCGTCAACCAATTGCCCGGTGGTATCCCATTGCAGCTGATCCAGGCCATGCAGAATTTTACTTTCAAACCCCGCCTTCGCCAGAGAGCGTTGAACAAACTGCGCATGGTAATTCTCTTCCGCGTCGTTATCTTGCAGGATATGGACAAACGGACGCGCATAGCTATGTTTCCAGGTATTGGTTAGCGCATTAAACAAACGCTCACCAGGATCGCTACCTTCTGTCACACCCGCTTGCTGCGCCCATTTCGCCAGAATCAAACCGGCCTCGGTATGGCATGAGGCCGAATCCGCATTGTATTCGTACACTTTTAATCCGCGTTCATCCATGCAGAAGTCAAGACGCCCCGTCACCATATGATGGCGACGATTCTGCCAGGAGAGTCTCAGGCGCGGCCATAACACTTCCGGAATATCGAACAACGCCAACAGTTCATTGTCTTTCAGCACCTTGTCGGTGGCATGCAGATACATGAGATGCAGCTCATTGGTGGCGCGAATGAGTTCCTGTTCCGCACTGTGGGACAGCGTAAAGTAACGATACGGATTGGCATTAACAATGTGCCCTTCTTTGGCCTGAACATAGGCCAACTCGACCGGGTCCTGCTCATCCAGCCAGTGACTGGCAAACTGCCCTTTATCATCGACTTGCTGACAATGAATCGCCAGGCACTGGGCCGGAATTTCCGGTTGCGGCAGGCTGTATTGACTCTCCGCCGTCTGAATCATCCAGCCTAAGATCTCCGTATCATCGAAGGTGTCCTGAATGAAGTATTTCCCATCCTGATTGACCAAAACCAGTTCACGGGTCCATTGCTGGCCGACTGGCAGTGGATGATGGATGACGTTTTGCTCAGCGATCCTGACTTTATCGGCCAGAACCTGAGTAATCACCGCCACATGTCCGGTGTGCTCAAACTCGCCCCCTTGTTGCCAGACCAGCAATGAACCGGCGACTGGTGCGCGTTCACAGCCATTGGCAAACGCCTGAAGGGGAAGAATATTGTCATTGACGACCTGGCGCAGATAGCGCAACGAGAAGATTTCATATGCCATGCTGACATCAGTGAAAACTATCCCGTGATTGATATAAAGAAAGCGGCGCACGAACTCGACACACTGCCACTTATAGCCCATGTATTCGTGGTCCAGATAATGTCTGAACCACGTGTCATCCGGCCAGGCGTTGGGGTCAAGCGAATCGTAATTTGAGGAGTAAATGGCCACACCGCCTGGGGCATGGCCTAATAACGCACCAAAAGGAGCATGGCTTTCTGAAGTGCTTACACTCATGACAACAGCCTTAGAAATTTATCGCTGCCATCCCGACAGCAAGGATAAGCATCAATCTTACGCGCTTCGTTCGGAAAAAGGATCTTTACGCGCAAAAATGCTCTACCTCGCAATGACTTACCATTCGCCACTTCCCGTTGATGACCCGGGTGTCACCGGTGACCCGCACAATTCCCGAGCTTTTAATATCGCCACTTGATGCGCCAACACGAATCTCAAACTCGCCAGGCTCCACCACGCGTTCGCCATTGCGACGGGTGAAATTCAGCATATCGGTGGGAATATCAAAAGTGAGACTGGCACTGGCCCCTGGCTCAAGATGTACTCGCTGGAAAGCTTTAAGCTCCTGTACCGGCCGCACCATCGACGCCACTTTATCGTGCACATAAAGCTGCACCACTTCGCTGCCTGCCACCACCCCACGGTTGCTGACGGTCACGCTGACATTCACCACACCATTATCATTCGGCACCTCGTGACGGGAAAATTGCAGCGGGCTGTAGTCGAACTCAGTCCAGGTTTTACCAAAACCAAACGGATAACGGGAACCGAAGTGGAAGGCAAACGGCGTGCCGCCGCTTTTGAGTTTGTGGTTGTAGTAATACGGCATCGCGCCCGCACTTTTAGGGATGGAAACTACCAGCCGCCCGCCGGGTTCTGCGCGCCCTGTTAGCACGTCAGCAATGGCGTACCCACCTTCTTGCCCTGGCGCCCAGGCCATCAGTAATGCCGCAACATTGTCTTCCTGGCCGCCTAAATTGTAAGGACGCCCGCCGGTCATCACTACGACCACCGGTTTGCCGGTGGCAATCAGTTGGTCCAGCAATTGCTGCTGTACACCCGGCAACATCAGGCTGTCGGTATCTGAACCTTCGCCCACTGTACCGCTCTGGAATAAGCCGGATAAATCCCCGACACACAGCACCACAACATCGCTTTGTTGGGCGACTTTCACCGCATCAGGAATCAATGAAATGTCGTTTGAAACCGGAGAAGACTGCATCGGTTTGCCGCCGCTATCACCGGGGAAAACAGGCGCGCCAGCCATACGTTTTTCGATAATATGGCAACCTTTGGCATAACGGATGTTGTCGCTACCCAGTTGTTCGCGCAGTGCTTGCAGTGGGGTGACGACTTGTGAAGTTTGCTCCAGCATATCGCTGATGATCAAATGCACCGGGAAGCTATAACCACTGAGCAAAGCCAGCGGGTCGTCGGCCGTTGGCCCAATAACCGCCACGCGCGGCTGCCCTTTCAGCGGTAACGTTCCGTCGTTTTCTAGCATGGTGATGGAGCGTGTGGCGACTTCCCGAGCGATATTTTTTGTCGATTCACTTTGCAATACGACGCCGCTTTCATCGCGATAAGGCTGTTCAAATAACCCGAGGCGGAATTTCTCTTTCAACACGCGAGCGACAATCTCATCCACTTTTTCCATGGTGATTAAACCACGCTCAACGGCTTGGGCCAGATGGCGCGCGCAGTCATCTTTTGGTAGTTCCACATCCAGCCCGGCATTAAATGCCAGCGCCGCAGATTCTGCCGCATCGTGCGAAATACCGTGATGCTGATGCAGCAAACTCACGCCGCCATAATCAGCAACAATCAGCCCATCAAAGCCCCATTGTTCACGCAACACGGTGGTCAGTAAGAATTCATCCGAGTGGCCTGGCTGGTTATCAATATCGTGATAAGCAGGCATCACCGAGCCCGCATTTGCCAGTTTTACCGCCATTTCGAACGGCAGCAGGAAGGTATCGTTTAATTCGCAAAAACCAAGATGGACAGGGGCATGGTTGCGCGCGCCTTCGCTAAATGAATGGCCGACGTAATGTTTTAGCGTTGCCAACAAGTCGCGATTTTTGCCCTGTAAGCCTTTGACATAGTGTGTGGCCATCATGCCCACCAGCCACGGATCCTCACCGAATGTCTCTTCGGTGCGCCCCCAACGCACATCGCGTGACACATCCAGCACTGGCGCAAGTCCCTGATGGCAACCGGTCGAGCGGGCTTCTTCGCCAATCGCTGCCGCCGCACGTTCGATAAGATCAACATCCCAGGTGGAGCCGTAGTTGAGTGATGACGGGAACAGCGTGGCATCTTTGCACAGCAACCCGACTAAACACTCTTCGTGAAACAGGGCCGGAATGCCCAGCCGAGTCTCTTCAATCAGGGTTTTCTGCAAGCGATTAGCCGCACGGACACCCTCTTTAGCATCGACAATGTGGGTGCCTAACGGGCGGGTAATTTGCCCGACGCCCAGTTTCAGACGCTCGCCAAGTGCTGCTTGCTCGGTTACGCCAGCAAACTCATCGCTTAAATCGGTCCGTTCACGGTGATGGCCGTCGCTGGATAAAATCAGCCAATACGCGTGCATTTGGGCGAATTTTTCTTCGGCAGTCATACGTGAAAGCAGATCGCTGACACGTTCATGAATCGGGCGATGAGCTTGCTTATAAATGGCAGACATAGTGTTCCCCTTTCGAGTTCAGCGGTTTGCGAAAGTATCAATATGAGTGATGACTGAAGAGGCAAACAATTGTCAGAATAACCCGCAAGATTACGTTTTTTGGTTTTTAGCCATAAGTGTGACGTAATTCAAAAATATGCCAGAAAAATGAGGCTTTCAGGACGAAGCCGAGGCGATAAGAGATAACCCCGTCACATTTGATAAGAAACATAAAACACAAATGAAAAATTACAATACTCCTGCTCAGATTCACAATTTATAACTAGTGCTATCCGCGAGGTCTATATTCCGGCTCTTAATAAAGGTGAATACATGTCGGTGCTTACAGAAAAAATTACCAACAAAGAAAAAATGGGTTTTGGACTAGGTGATGCGGCAAGTCACATCGTGTTTGATTCTTCGGTCGCCATTCTGGCTTATTTTTATACCAATATTTATGGTTTGCCCCCGGCGGTAATGGGGACATTATTTTTAGTCGTCCGGGTACTGGATGCTATTACCGATCCTATCATGGGTGCGATTGCCGACCAGACCAAAACCCGTTGGGGGAGATTCCGCCCCTGGTTATTGATTATTTGTGTTCCTTTCGCCGTCAGTTGTGTGCTGGTTTATTCAACACCTGATTTCTCGCAGACCGGTAAAATTGTTTACGCCGTTCTGGCTTATATATTCATGACAATAATGTATACCGCAATAAATATTCCTTATTGCTCTTTAGGTGCGGCGATTACGTCAGATCCACAAGAAAACCTGTCCCTGCAATCCTGGCGTTTTGCCATTGCGCCAATTGGTGGTGCGATGGGTACAGCGTTGATTCTGCCACTGGCTGATTTTATTTCGCCGGGCGACAGAGCCGTTGGCATGCAGTGGGCAATGGGGATCTTCGGTGTGATTGGCTGCCTGATGTTCCTGGTGTGCTTTGCCACCACCCGTGAACGTATTACGCCGGTCAAAGAAGAAAACCTGAATATCCTGCGCGACGTGAAAATCTTATTAAAGAACGACCAATGGCGTATTCTGTCGGTTTATAACCTTGCGATGTTGTGTGGTGTCGTGGTACGTGGTAGCCTGCTGGTCTATTTCGTGCAATATATCCTTCATCAAGGCAGTGGCATTATTTCGATGTTTATGCTGGCAACGACTATCGCGGCGGTATTTGGTAGCCTGTTTGCTAAACAATTGGGTAGCTGGATGTGTAAGATCCGCGCCTCAATATGGGTAAACGTGCTCAGTGCGGTGATCGGGTTATTATTCCTGGTGTTACCAACCGAATATTGGATACCGGCTTTCCTGGTGCATATCGTGCTTAATATCCTGCAAGGTATTAATGCTCCACTGCAATGGTCAATGATTACCGATGCTAATAACTATGGTGAATGGAAGACCCAACGCCGTATTACCGGTATGAACGTTGCGGCAAATATCTTCATCATTAAATTGGGTGTAGCGATTGGTGGTGCGTTAACCGGTTGGGGTCTTGCGTGGTTTGGTTATCAGGCGGGTGTGGAACAACAATCAGCCGAGGCCGTGCGTGGCGTACTGATTCTGTTTACTGTGTTACCGGCTATTTTCTACTTAATTACCGCTATCTCGATTCGTTATTACAAGTTAACTGAAGAGAGAATGAACAGTATTGTGAGCGACCTGCGTGTCGGCAAGTTCCAGAGTGAAAGTGAAGTCACTGGCGTGATGACGCCAAAAGCCTTGTAATAAACGATTGGTAGGTCGGGCAAGCGCAGCGCCCCCGACATAATCGACAACAATGGTAGATGACGCTGGCGCTTAGCCACCCTACAACTTATCCGACCTACAAATATTAAAGGCTCCTCAACAATGAGGAGCCTTTTTTTTACTTATTCGCTTCTGCCAGACTCAACCAGGTTTGCACCACGGTATCCGGATTCAGAGAAAGACTATCAATCCCCTGTTCCATCAACCACACCGCAAAATCTTCATGGTCAGACGGGCCTTGCCCACAGATACCGACGTATTTACCTTGTTTCTTCGCCGCTTTGATAGCCATCGACAGCAGTGCTTTTACCGCGTCGTTGCGCTCGTCAAACAGTTCGGAAACCACGCCAGAGTCGCGGTCCAGCCCCAATGCCAACTGGGTCATGTCGTTTGAACCAATCGAGAAACCATCGAAATATTGCAAGAACTCATCGGCCAGCAAGGCGTTGGATGGGATCTCACACATCATGATGATTTTCAGGCCGTTCTCACCGCGTTTCAGACCCTGACGTTCCAGTTCTTCCACCACGGCTTTAGCCTGCGCGACGGTACGCACAAACGGCACCATCACTTCGACGTTCGTCAGGCCCATTTCGTTACGCACGCGTTTCATGGCGGCGCATTCCAGCGCGAAGCATTCACGGAAACTATCGGATACATAACGACCCGCGCCACGGAAACCGAGCATTGGGTTTTCTTCTTCCGGCTCATAACGCTCGCCGCCTACCAGGTTGGCGTATTCGTTAGATTTGAAATCAGACAGACGCACAATCACGCGCTTCGGCCAGAATGCCGCGCCCAATGTGGCAATCCCTTCAGTTAGACGACCGACGTAAAACTCAACCGGATCGTCGTAGCCTTTCATCATCTCGCGGATTTCGCTTTGCAATGCAGGCTCTTGCTGGTCGAATTCCAGCAATGCACGCGGATGCACGCCAATCATACGGTTGATGATGAACTCCAGACGTGCCAGCCCTACGCCTTCGTTTGGCAAGCAGGCAAAATCAAAGGCACGATCCGGGTTACCGACGTTCATCATGATTTTCAACGGCAGATCCGGCATGGTGTCGACGGTAGAACTTTTCACGCTGAAATCCAGCAGTTCGGCATAGACGTAGCCGGTATCGCCTTCCGCACAAGAAACCGTGACGTTCTGCCCCTCGCTCATGCGCTCAGTCGCGTCGCCACAACCCACTACCGCCGGAATACCCAGCTCACGGGCAATGATTGCCGCGTGACAGGTACGTCCGCCACGGTTAGTGACAATCGCCGCCGCCTTTTTCATGATCGGTTCCCAGTCCGGGTCGGTCATGTCGGTGACTAACACATCACCCGGCTGAATACGGTTCATCTCACTAATATCGTGGATCACTTTGACCGGACCCGCGCCGATGCGATGGCCGATGGCGCGCCCTTCAGCGACAATTTTGCCCTGAGCGTGCAACTGATAACGCTCCATGACCTGGCCCTGAGAACGCACCGTTTCTGGACGTGCCTGCACAATAAACAGCTTGCCGGTGTGCCCATCTTTAGCCCATTCGATATCCATCGGACGGCCATAGTGTTTCTCAATTTGTACCGCTTGTTTCGCCAGCTCCTGCACTTCATCCGCCGTGATGGAGAACTGGTCGCACAACGCTTGCGGAACATCTTCAATACGAACCTGTTTGCCATGTTCCTGGCTAGGTGCGTAAATCATACGGATTTTTTTCGAGCCCATGTTGCGGCGCACAATCGAAGGACGCCCCGCAGCCAAAGTCGGTTTGTGAACGTAGAATTCGTCCGGGTTGACTGCGCCCTGCACTACCATTTCGCCAAGGCCATAAGCGGAGGTAATAAATACCACCTGGTCGAAACCTGATTCGGTATCGATGGAGAACATCACGCCCGAGGACGCGAGGTCAGAACGCACCATGCGCTGCACGCCAGCAGAAAGCGCCACGCCACGGTGGTCGTAGCCCTGATGAACGCGATAAGAGATCGCACGGTCATTAAACAGCGAAGCAAAGACGTGTTTTACGGCAACCAACACCGCGTCATACCCTTGCACGTTGAGGAAAGTTTCTTGTTGTCCGGCAAACGACGCATCCGGCATATCTTCTGCGGTCGCGGAGGAGCGCACGGCGAAAGAGGCATCAGCATCGTCAGAGGAAAGTTGTTCGTAGGCATCGTGGATGGCTTTTTCCAGCTCAGGCTGGAACGGCGTGTCGATTATCCATTGGCGGATTTGCGCACCCGCTTTTGCAAGCTCGGTGACATCGTCAATATCCGTTTTATCCAGCAGTTCATAGATACGCTGGTTCACGCCACTTTGGTCAAGAAAGAAGTTAAACGCCTCGGCCGTGGTGGCAAAACCATTCGGCACGGAAACACCCATACCTGAAAGGTTGGTAATCATTTCACCCAGAGAGGCATTTTTGCCCCCGACCCTGTCTACATCATTCATGCCAAGTTGGTTGTACCAAAGCACCAGCGGTGACGAGTTGGACATCGAAACAATCCTTTTTGTGATATATGAATGGGTACCAGAAACACATTACATCCCTTTTAGATTGGCATAATTACTCACAGGAATGAAACCGGTGAATCGATCAAGCAAAATAAAAATTTGAAATTTTAAGATTTATTTACTTTTCACATAACTTATTGATTCTTAATTTAAACCCTATATTAATAATGGTTTAAGCTGATAATAAAAATGAACCACTCATTTCATTAAAAATAAAAACCACGTTTCAGTTTTAAAAATGAATTGAGATTGATCCATGAGGGGAAGTTTTAATTTATGCTTCAGCCAGAAGTCGTCACTTATCAGAGTTACCACTGACAGGATTGAAAAATGGATAGCACAGTAGACAGGCAAGTTTTTTATATCTCCGATGGTACCGCTATCACCGCCGAAGTGCTTGGGCATGCGGTGATGTCACAGTTTCCGGTCGCCATTAACAGTATCACGCTGCCGTTTGTCGAAAACGTCAGCCGCGCGAACGCCGTGAGAGAACAAATCAATGCGATTTACCAGCAATCTGGCGTGCGTCCGCTGGTATTTTATTCCATCGTTTTACCGGAAATTCGTGACATTATTTTGCAAAGTGAGGGTTTTTGTCAGGATATCGTGCAGGCGCTGGTCGCCCCGTTACAGCAAGAATTGAAACTTGAACCGACGCCTATTGCCCATCGGACACACGGTCTGAATCCGGGTAATTTAATCAAATATGATGCGCGTATTGCGGCCATTGATTACACACTTGCCCACGATGATGGCATTTCGATGCGCAATCTCGATCAGGCACAGGTTATCTTGCTTGGCGTATCACGCTGCGGGAAAACGCCGACCAGTTTATACCTCGCCATGCAGTTTGGCATTCGGGCAGCAAATTATCCGTTCATCGCCGACGATATGGATAACATCCAATTGCCTGCAGTACTGAAACCACTGCAACACAAATTGTTTGGCCTGACTATCAATCCCGAACGCCTCGCGGCTATTCGTGAGGAGCGCCGTGAAAACAGCCGCTATGCGTCAATGCGTCAATGCCGCCTTGAAGTGGCAGAAGTGGAAGCCCTGTTTCGCAAGAACCAAATCCGCTATCTCAACAGTACTAATTACTCAGTTGAAGAGATGGCAACCAAAATCCTCGACATCATGGGGTTGAATCGCCGCATGTACTAACAAACTAGTGCAAGGGTGCGATTTTGTATGATAGGCTTTACGCAATCTGGTGGTCACGATTCAGTTGACGGTTGAATTCAACATAAATTGGTTTATCGTGACTGCCATCACTTCCCGGTACTTTTGCCGAGCTGAAGACAAAATTTCTGAGACACCCAATGAATAAAACAGATGAATTGCGCACTGCGCGCATCGACAGTCTGGTTACACCTGCGGAACTGGCACAGCGTTTGGCTGTGTCCCCACAAGTCGCACAAAACGTAACAGCCTCCCGTCGTCGTATCGAAAAAATCCTTAATGGCGAAGATAATCGCCTGCTGGTGATAGTTGGCCCTTGCTCAATCCATGACCTGGATGCGGCAATGGATTACGCCCGCCGTTTACAAGCCGCGCGTGAACAACATCAGCATCGCCTTGAAATCGTGATGCGGACTTATTTCGAAAAACCGCGCACCGTAGTGGGCTGGAAAGGCTTAATTTCCGATCCCGATTTGAACGGCAGCTATCGCGTGAACCATGGCATTGAGCAGGCGCGCCGTTTGCTGTTGCAGGTGAACGAGTTAGGTGTACCAACGGCAACTGAATTCCTCGATATGGTGATCGGCCAGTATATTGCCGATTTGATTAGCTGGGGGGCGATTGGTGCGCGTACCACGGAGAGCCAGATCCACCGTGAAATGGCGTCTGCCCTTTCTTGCCCGGTTGGTTTCAAAAATGGCACCGACGGTAATACGCGTATTGCGGTTGATGCGATTCGTGCCGCCCGCGCCAGCCATATGTTCCTGTCGCCGGATAAACACGGCCAGATGACTATTTATCAAACCAGTGGCAACCCGTACGGCCATATCATCATGCGCGGTGGCAAACAGCCAAACTACCACGCAGCGGATATTTCTGCGGCATGCGATAGCCTGCACGAATTTGATTTACCAGAGCAATTGGTTATCGACTTCAGCCACGGCAACTGCCAAAAACAGCATCGCCGCCAGCTGGAAGTCTGTGAAGACGTTTGCAACCAGATTCGTAACGGTTCACGCGCTATTGCTGGTGTGATGGCTGAAAGTTTCATTCAGGAAGGCACGCAAAAAATCGTTGCCGGGCAACCATTGGTTTATGGTCAGTCGATTACCGACCCTTGCCTGAATTGGGAAGACACCAAAACGCTGCTCGATATGCTGGCTGACGCGACAGATAGCCGCTTCTGATATTTTGGTGGATGGCGCTTGTGCTTATCCACCCAACAACTGCCTTTCTGTAGGTCGGGCTAGCGTTAGCGACCCCCGACATTTCTTTAAACTCTCTCGTTCGCTCAAAATTGATCTATTCACAAATTTCCTACAAATAACACTTGATGGCGAAACATAGTTTATTGATAATGATTATCATTGTTGGATTGATTGTCATTTGTATATCGAGTGATACATGGAAAAAAACTTCACTGCTACGAATCCGCAATCTGCGGCCGTTCCCCGCCAGATAGACAGCAAGTTGTTACTCGGCCCTGACGGACGCGTGGTGATTGTTCACGAAGGCCAGCAATACCAATTACGTCAGACCCAGGCAGGAAAGTTAATCCTGACCAAATAAAACCCGTCATATTTCAAGCTGTAGGCGCGTTGGCTGCACTCACTTCCCCCAGTCACTTACTTATGTAAGCTCCTGGGGATAAGCTCCCTTGCCGCCTTCCTACAACTCGAATTATTTAGGGTTTATAAAACATAAATTACGCAAGCCACCCAGGTGTTCCCAAGGCAGCCAGCGATTTTAAATTTTCCTATGGAGATTTACGCATGCCTGCTTTACACACAGTCGGCTTCCGTCTGTCATTACTGACTGTTGCGGTATTTACTGCCCTGCCCACTTTCGCGAAAGATGACCAAATGACGGTGGTGGCTACCGGTAATGAACGCAGCACTTTTGAAGCGCCAATGATGGTCACCATCATTGATGCCGATACCCCTGAAGGCCAAACCTCTTCTTCCGCCGCCGATATGTTACGTAAAGTTCCAGGGATCACCGTTTCCGGTTCCGGGCGCACAAACGGCCAGGATGTGAGTATGCGTGGTTATGACCGCCGTGGCGTATTAATGCTGGTTGACGGAGTTCGCCAGGGGACTGACACCGGGCACCTCAACAGCACATTCCTTGATCCTGCGTTAATCAAACGAATCGAAGTGGTACGTGGCCCTGCAGCGCTGTTATATGGCAGCGGCGCACTGGGCGGCGTCATTTCTTACCAAACAGTGAATGCCAGCGATTTGCTGTATGAAGGCCAAAACAGCGGTTACCGTGTGTTTGGCACCGGTGGAACCGGCGATCATAGCGTCGGAATGGGTGCCAGCGCTTTT
This sequence comes from Buttiauxella sp. 3AFRM03, assembly GCF_003675305.1. Classification (NCBI taxonomy): domain Bacteria; kingdom Pseudomonadati; phylum Pseudomonadota; class Gammaproteobacteria; order Enterobacterales; family Enterobacteriaceae; genus Buttiauxella; species Buttiauxella sp. 3AFRM03. Next base: position 5,122,893 of record NZ_CP033076.1, on the reverse strand, counting down.
GGTCGCACCGATAACTTTGATGGCCTGGTTTCCTGGTCAAGCCGCGACCGTGGCGACATCAACCAAAGCAATGGCGAAACTGCGCCGAACGACGAAAGCATTAATAACTTCCTGACTAAAGGCACCTGGTTCATCGACCCTGCGCAGTCTCTGGCCGGTTCATTGCGTTACTACAATAACGCCGCTCAGGAACCTAAAAACCCACAGGTCACCACGGCTGATCCGAGCAACCCGATGGTGGATCGCTCAACAATACAGCGTGATGCGCAGTTGAAATATCACATTGGGCCAGAGCAAAGTGACTGGCTGAATGCCGATGCCACCGCTTACTGGTCTGAAGCGCGCATCAATGCCCAGGGCCAAACCGACGGGGCTGAATTCCGCAAGCAAACCACCAGCGGCGCAAAACTGGAAAACCGCAGCCGCCTGTTTACTGACAGCTTCGCCGCACATTTGCTGACTTACGGCGGTGAATATTACCGCCAGGATCAGGAGCCAGGCGGTAATACCACCGGCTTCCCGCAAGCCAATATCGATTTCGGTTCAGGCTGGTTGCAGGATGAAATTACGCTGCGCGACCTGCCAGTGTCCATTTTAGCCGGTACGCGTTATGACAATTACAGCGGCAGCAGCGATGGCTACGACGATGTGAATGCTGACAAATGGTCGTCCCGCGCGGCACTTTCCATCACGCCAACCGACTGGTTGATGCTATTTGGCTCTTACGCTCAGGCATTCCGCGCTCCAACCATGGGCGAAATGTATAACGATGCCAAACACTTCTCGATTGGCTCGCGTTACACCAACTATTGGGTACCGAACCCCAATCTGCGCCCGGAAACCAACGCCACCCAGGAAGTTGGTTTTGGCTTGCGCTTCGACGATTTGATGCTGGCTGACGATGGGCTGGAGTTCAAAGCGAGCTACTTCGGCACCCGAGCCGAAGACTACATCTCAACGACTGTCGATTTCGCCAAAGCGACCACCATGTCCTATAACGTCCCTAACGCCAAAATCTGGGGTTGGGATATGACCGCGAAATACACCAACAGCTGGTTCAACCTCGATCTCGCCTATAACCGTACCCAGGGCAAAGACGAAGATACTGGCGAGTGGATTTCCAGCCTGAACCCGGACACCGTAACCAGCATTCTCGACGTTCCGGTAGCCGAAAGTGGCTTCTCAGTTGGCTGGATTGGCACCTTTGCCGCGCGTTCAACGCATGTCAGCAGTGAATACAGTGAACAGCCAGGTTACGGCGTCAACGATTTCTACGTCAGCTATAAAGGCCAACAGCAGTTGCGCGGGCTGACGACTTCCCTGGTGCTGGGTAACGCCTTTGACAAGGAATACTGGTCGCCGCAGGGGATCCCTCAAGATGGCCGTAACGGCAAAATCTTTGTTAGTTATCAATGGTAAGGAAACGATATGACTCAGCATTATGAAAACTGGTTACAGCTCAAACAACAGCACCCGAAAAAATATGCCCGTGACATCGCAAAACTGATGAATATCAGTGAAGCCGAACTGACTCATGCCCGCGTCGGGCATGATGCCTGGCGCTTAAAAGGCGAGATCCGCGATATTCTCACTTCGCTGGAAAGCGTCGGTGAAATCAAATCCATTTGCCGCAACGAATATGCAGTACATGAGCACATCGGGCGTTTTGAAAACCAGCAACTGCACGGCCACGCGGGCCTGGTTCTGAACCCACGCGCGCTGGATTTGCGCCTGTTCCTGAATCAATGGGCGTTGGCCTTCCACGTTCGTGAAGAAACCGCCCGTGGCGAACGCCAAAGCGTGCAGTTCTTTGACCGTCAGGGCGATGCTCTACTGAAGGTTTACACCACCGACAATACGGATTTCAGCGCCTGGGGCGATATGCTGGCGAAGTTTATCTATGCCGATAACCCAGCGCTTGAGTTGCAGGCACCAGAAGAAGTGGTGATGACGCCGACGGTGGATGGCCGCCAGGTAGAAGCCGAATGGCGCAGCATGAACGATGTGCATCAGTTCTTTAGTTTGCTCAAACGCCACCAGCTGACACGTCAGCAGGCGTTCCGTCTGGTTGCGGAGGATCTGGCCTGCCAGGTTGATAACAACGCTCTGGCGCAACTACTGGCACAAGCCAAACAAGACCAAAACGAAATCATGGTGTTTGTTGGCAACCGTGGCGCGGTGCAGATTTTCACCGGCGTAGTGGAAAAAGTGGTGCCGATGGATAACTGGATTAACATCTTCAATCCACAATTCACGTTGCATTTACTGGGCGACACCATTGCGGAAAGCTGGGTAACCCGCAAACCAAGTGGTGATGGTTTCGTGACCAGCCTGGAGTTATTTGCCGCCGACGGCACGCAAATCGCCCAACTGTACGGCCAACGCACCGAAGGTGAGCCAGAGCAGCAACAATGGCGCAGCCAATTAGAAGCGCTGGTAAGCAAAGGGCTGGCTGCATGAAACGCAGGTTAATTGCCCTGTTTGCCTTGCCAGCGATTGTGTTATCGGCAATGGCCGCCGCCAATCAACGAGTAGTGACAATTGGCGGCGATGTGACGGAAATCGCCTTTGCTCTGGGAACGGGTGACCAACTTGTCGCTCGTGACAGCACCAGTCTGCATCCGGCAGCCGCGACCAAACTGCCGGACGTGGGGTACATGCGCCAGCTCAATGCCGAAGGCATTCTGGCCATGCGCCCAACGCTGGTGCTGGCAAGCGCGCAGGCCAAACCATCGCTGGCACTGGAGCAAGTCGCCAGTAGCAAAGTCAAAGTGGTGACCATTCCAGCGAATAACTCGCTGGCAGGCATCGATGAGAAAATTGATGCGGTCGCTCAGGCGATGGGGAAAACGACGCAGGGTGCGGCTTTGCGCCAACAAGTGCACAGCAAACTGGCGTCGATTCCTGAAAAACCACTGCCGGTAAAAGTGCTGTTTATCATGAGCCACGGCGGGATGACTGCGATGGCCGCTGGGCAAGAAACTGCGGCAGATGCCGCCATTCATGCCGCCGGTTTGCAAAATGCGATGCAGGGTTTCAAACGTTATCAGCCGATGTCCCAGGAAGGTGTGATTGCCAGCCAGCCACAGTTGGTTCTGATCACCGCCGATGGCGTGAAAACGCTGGGTGGAGAAGATAATGTCTGGAAATTGCCCGGCCTCGCACAAACGCCCGCAGGCAAAACTCGCCAGTTGTTGATCGTCGATGATATGGCGCTGCTCGGTTTCGGCCTGCAAACGCCAGATGCGATTCTTGCGTTACGGACTAAAGCGGAGCAACTACCTTGATACGCCGGCCCCTGCCCCAACGCGCGCTGTTCGCCATGGTTTTGGCGTTACTGGCGCTGTCTTTGGTTGCTGCTAATTTAGGTGCCATGCGCCTTTCCATTGCGGTGTTATGGCAAGCGCAGGATGAAGCGCTGCGCCATATCTGGCTAAATATTCGCCTGCCGCGCGTGTTGCTTGCCACGCTGGTTGGCGGCGCACTGGCACTTTCAGGCTGCGTGATGCAGGGGCTGTTTCGCAATCCACTGGCCGATCCGGGTTTACTCGGCATCAGCAGTGGCGCGGCACTGGCGGTCGGATTTTCGGTGGTTTTACCGTTGGCGCTTCCTGTGGTGTTGGCATTGTATGTACCGATGATGGCGGCGTTTCTCGGCAGCCTTGCCGTCACGCTGGTGATTTTCTTCCTCAGCCGTCAGGGCAACAATAGCCTGTCTCGCCTGCTGTTGGTGGGCATCGCCATTAATGCCCTGTGCGGTGCAGCGGTCGGCGTTTTATCGTGGATCAGTAACGATGCTCAATTGCGCCAACTCTCGCTGTGGGGAATGGGTAGCCTGGGGCAAGCGCAGTGGTCCACGTTACTGGCAACCGCCTCGTTGATTATTCCGGCGGCAATTGTGATTTCGTTTCTGTCCAAACGACTCAACCTGTTGCAGCTTGGCGATGAAGAAGCGCATTACCTGGGTGTGGATGTCAAAAAAACCCAACGTCAGTTGCTGATTTTGAGCGCGCTATTGGTCGCCGCGGCAGTGGCGGTAAGCGGCGTGATAGGTTTTGTCGGCCTGGTGGTTCCGCATCTGGTACGGATGTGGCTCGGTGCCGATCATCGCTGGTTGATCCCCGGTTCGGTGCTAGCTGGTGCGATGTTACTGCTGGTTGCTGACACGCTGGCACGCACGCTGGTCGCGCCTGCGGAAATGCCGGTGGGTTTGCTGACCAGCCTGCTGGGTGGCCCGTGGTTTTTAGCGTTGATATTCCGCCAAAAGAGGGAAAGTGATGGCTGATCTTTTGCAGGCGCACAACGTCACCTTGCGCCTGGGCGCAAGAAAATTGCTCGATGACATTAATCTGACGTTGACGGCAGGTGAAGTGGTGGCGTTAATCGGCCCAAACGGTGCAGGAAAGTCCACGCTGTTACGGGTGCTCACCGGTTTTCAACCCCCTGAAAACGGTGAAATTAGCCTTGCCGGACGCGCAATAACGGAATGGTCAGGTGAAGCGTTATCCCGTAAACGTGCGGTGATGCGCCAGCGTAGCGGTATGGCATTTAGCTGGGCGGTAGAAGACGTGATTGCCATGGGACGTGCGCCCTGGCCTGAAAAAGACACCAAAAGCGTGGTGCAGGAAGTGATGGCACTGACGGGTTGCGATGCGCTCGCCGGACGCGATTTCTGCCAGCTTTCCGGTGGTGAACAACAGCGCGTGCAACTCGCCCGCGCACTGGCGCAGTTGTGGCATAACGGGCAACCTCATGGCTGGCTGTTTTTGGATGAACCCACTTCCGCGCTGGATTTGTATCATCAGCAACATATTTTGCGTTTGTTGCGCCGTTTATCGCTGATGGGCACGCTGTCGGTTTGTGTGGTGCTGCATGATTTGAATCTGGCCGCGCTATGGGCCGACCGAATTGTGTTGTTGCATGAAGGGAGGCTGGTGGCAAATGGCACGCCGCAGGAAGTGCTGGATGAATCGACGCTACAGCATTGGTATCAGGCAGATTTGCGGGTGTTCAATCATCCCGAACACCCGGTGCCACAGGTTTGGTTGAAGCAGTGATCAACTAAAACTCACTAACTCGAACAACTCACCTCTAACCGTTTGCCCCAGTCCGGTGGGCGTTGTGTGACATCGCCCGAATGATCGGCAAACGGTTGTTGCAACGTTTCATGCAGTTGCGCCAGAACACTCACATCTCCCTGCTCTGCCGCGTCAATGGCGCGCTGAGCCAGCCAGTTGCGTAACACTACGGACGGATTGGCGGCTTTCATCATCTGCTGGCGCTGTTCGTCGCTTATCTGCTCGGTTTGCAGACGCGCCCGGTAACGAGTAAACCAGCTATCAAAACCCTCACGGTCGATAAACTCATCGCGCAATGGCGAGCTGGCTGAGTGTTGCTCGGTCAGGCTTAACATCCTGAAGGTCCGTGTGTAATCACTGCCCTCTTTTGCCATCAGGCCGAACAACTCGGTGAGGATTTCGTTATCCGCCGTTTGTTCCGTCAATAGCCCCAGTTTGCCGCGCATTAGCTCACCAAACGCTTTCATCAAGGCGAACTGATAGTGGTCGAGAATTTCATTCAGCCATTCAACTGAAATAAACGGTGACAGGGTTTGCGCCAGTCGTTGCAGGTTCCACAACCCCACGGCAGGCTGATTATCAAATGCGTAACGCCCCTGATGATCGGAATGGTTGCAGATAAAGTCAGGCTGATAATCGTCGAGAAAACCGTACGGGCCGTAATCCATCGTCAGACCCAAAATCGACATATTGTCAGTATTCATCACGCCATGTGCGAAACCGACGGTTTGCCAGTGCGCAATCATCTGTGCGGTACGCTCGACCACATCACGGAACCAAAGCTGATATTTATCCGCTTCATCGACAAGCTGTGGCCAGTGATGGGCAATCACGTAATCCGCCAGTTGCTGGACTTTCTGTGGCTCACGGCGGTAGTAAAAGTGCTCGAAGTGACCAAAACGTGCATGGCTTTGCGCCACACGGATCAGCATCGCACCTTGTTCGGTGGTTTCACGTTGCACCGGCGTGTCGCTGGTCACAATACTCAGCGCGCGGGTGGTGGGAATATTCAGCCCGTGCATCGCTTCACTGGCGAGAAATTCGCGGATGGTGGAACGCAATACCGCGCGGCCATCGCCCATGCGCGAATAAGGTGTCAAACCGGCCCCTTTCAGGTGCCAGTCAAATTTACGCCCGTCAGCCAGTTGCTGCTCACCCAGCAAAATGCCACGCCCATCACCCAGTTGTCCGGCCCAGACACCAAACTGATGCCCGCTATAAACCTGCGCGAGTGGCTGCATACCCGGCAGCAGCGTTTCGCCGCTCCAGATACCAGAATGAGATTCGTCAAACAGTGAGGCATCAAGCCCCAGATCGTTGGCAAGCGGACGGTTATAATAAAATAGTCGGGCATTATGCAGCGGCGTAGGTTTTAGCGCCGTGTAAAAGCCGGGCAGTTCGTCGTGCCAGCTATTGTTAAATTCAGGGTTATTGGTCATGGAACCTCCTGCCGATAGTGTAGTGCTTGTGTGACGATTTAAACACGGCACGTTGGCAGGGGTATTAGTTCAAAGTTGGCGAATTCAGGTGAAACCACTCTTCCAGCTTTGCAGGTGCAATTCCCGGCCAGAGATTTCCTTGCATGGCAAAAGCGGCGAGAGAAAGCACTTTCTGGCGAGCAGCTTCGTCATCAACTCCGGTAATTATCAGAGTCTGACAAAACGGAGAAAGCTGCGCGAGCATGGCTAACATAAATGGCTCGAAAGAGCGTTGTTTAATTTGTTTATGAATAAATGTTTTATCCATAAATACACATTTAAATAGCCCATCAAAGATCGGTTTACTGGTCGCAATTCCTGCACCAAAATTATCCAACGCTAATGGATAATGCTTAGAAATTGACTTTAAACGGACATTTTCATTACCGCGATTTAGCTCGGGAAAGTTCTCATTGATGGCAAACTCAAGGAACGAAAGCTGTGCCAGACGTGCAATCAACCCGGCATCGGCCAAAATTGCATCAACGATTACCGCGTTTATATTCACCCAGACAGTGATACTTTGAGTCTTAAAGAACGTTTGATAATTTTCAAGTAATTCTATTTGCTCGTTGAATAATATTAATTGCTGTTCCGATTTAATAACCGGCGCAACTAATTCTGTTGGAATACGTACCGGAGCATCAACCCCAACAAAATTCACTATTAGTTCAACGCCTAACACCTCACCGTCTGGTAAGTAAACCGGCTGAAAATAAAAGTCCGAACGATATTGTGTATCGAGATTCAGAATCATGATGCCAACCGTTTAGGTAATGGGGTGGATGGCATCGTGACACGATGAGCATCCAGCGTTAACTGGATTGATTTTATTGTAATTAAAGACAAGTTCATCCCTGAATGTTTTATCATAATCTTCTTTGAAGATAATGATATTATCCTGGATATCTCAATATCGCCAGTTTTAGCGAATTTGGAGAATGGAACCTCGGTGGATTATCTCCGGAGAAAACGATTGATTCTCACAATGCTTATCCAATAATTTCCGGATAGCATAGCTCGCCATTTCGGTTATTGGAAAATGAACACTGGTTAATGCCGGGCGAACAAACGGCGCTCGTTCACCGCTGTCATAACAAATAAGTGAGATATCCTGGGGAATTCTCAGACCATGTTCGGTGATGGCAAGCATCGCGCCTATCGCCAGTTCTTCATTGCAACAATAGAGTGCCGTAGGCTGAATGTTTTCAAGCAGTTGTGAGGTAAGTTGGTAGCCTGAGGGCATGTCGTACTCCCCTCCCAATACCGCAGCAGGTTTCAGTTTTGCTTTAGACATGGCATCCATGAACCCCTGCTTGCGCAGCAGGCTGGATGTACGCCCGCTCGGACCATGCAGGCAGGCAATCGAGGTGTGCCCGGCATCAATAAACACTTGAGTCGCAAGCGCACTCGCCGCACGGTGATCAAACACCACACATCGCTCTTCAAGCCCCGGAACGTCACGGTCTAAAACAATGAATTTGTGATCCCGCTCAGCCAATTGATAAAGCGTTTCATCGCTGATGGCGCGCACGTGCAGGACCAGGCCATCGCAACGCAGATTAAACAGGCGTTGGATAGCGTTTAGCTCCTTCTCTGCGGTGTCGCGCCCTTGCGTCACCAACAGCTGCTTGCCATGCAACTCAGTTTCACTCTGTACGGTGTCCATCAGCGCACCAAAAAAGCCGCCACGATAGGAAGTGGTGACAAGCCCTAAGGTATTACTTTGGCTTGAGGCTAAGGCGCGAGCCGCCGGATTCGGCGTATAACCTAATTCAACAATCGCCGCTTCGACTTTAACTCTTGTCTGCGCTTTGACTTTGTTGTCGCCATTCACCACGCGTGAAACGGTCGCCCGGGACACACCTGCACTGGCGGCAACATCTTCCAGAGTAACCATAAACTATCCTTTCGAGGGGGCGTGATGCTGCCAAATATTACCTGAAATTATGGGTTGTACCTGGGTTAACCACGGAATTGCTGAAGGGTGTCACGTTTAGGGCCAGTGACTGGCCCTAAGACTGGGAGAATTGCGCTAGATGCGGCGGGCCTGCCAAAACTTTTTACGCCAGTAAACGTTATCCAGCGAAGAACGCATCACACCACGGCTGGTTGAGGCATGAATGAATTGGTTGTCCGTGTCGTAAATCCCCACGTGCAGACCACTTTCACCAGCGCCTGTTTTAAAGAAAACCAGATCGCCTGGCAGTAATTCGTCTTTATCAATTTGCGTGCCGATTTTCGCTTGCTGGCGGGTTTCACGCGGCAGCTGTAGCTCGAAGCGGTCACGGAAGGTCACCGAGACAAAGCCGGAGCAGTCGACACCACGGCGGCTCATTCCGCCATAGCTATAGGGAGTGCCACGCCAGCCGTTGAGTTGATCATTGAGCCTGGCAATAACCGTTATTGAATCGGACAAACGAGAATTTGGTGGAGGCGCATGGCTGCTACACCCTGCGAGTACCAGACATGCCACAACAATTATCCATAAACGCATTCAGGCTAATCCTCACCCGTTTTAAAATTTCCAGTAATTTAGCGCTTTCCCATGATTTGGTGCAAGTTTTTACCATCACCTACAATGGGGCTATTAGCATACTATGCCCTTCTATCTGCAATCGACGGAAGTGCATGTTATAAGCTGTTGCTAAATGTTGCGGCGAGAGCACTTCATCCCGATTGCCTTGTGCAATCATTTTACCCGAGCGTAATAACCAGACGGTGTGCGCATGTCGCAAACTGTGATTTAAATCGTGACTGCTCATGACCACGCCGATACCGGCTTCGCAAAGTGCCATCAGGATTCTATCCAATGCGGTTTGCTGCGCGACATCCAGACTGTTCATCGGCTCGTCCAGTAGCAGCAGACGCCCCTGCGGGTTGATTTCTGGATGAATCTGCAACACCACAGCGGCTAAGCGAACACGTTGCCATTCCCCACCCGAAAGCTGGTTCACACTGCGTGTGAGTTTGTCCGCCAGCCCCAAATCTTCGACCAGCTTGAGCATGACCGAATCGGAGGGGCTGACTGACTGGTGCAGTTGCAGATAATGCCAAACGGGCATCGAAAATGGCGGCATTTGTTGCTGAGAAAGATAAGCACGCTGATGAGCCAATTGTGTTGGCTGCCAGTCGCTGAGATTGCTCCCGGCAAACATAATTTGCCCAGCCCCCGAGCTAAGCCCTGCTGCACGCATCAGCAACGTGCTTTTGCCCGCGCCATTTGGCCCAACAAGATGGACCAGTTCGCCCGTTTGAACAGCAGCGGAGATGGGCCCAAGCCGCTCCGCCACCGCGACATCATTAAGCTGCAACAACACCATTACTTCGCCAGCGCCGACTTAATAGCATCAACAATAGTGGCGTCATCAGGCGTCATATCCGGTGAAAAACGTTGAATCACCTGACCATCGCGGCCAATCAGGAATTTTTCGAAGTTCCAGAGAATATCGCCAACATGGGCTGGCGCGCGGCCTTTGCTGCTCATGCGCTCAAGAAAACCGCTGCCTTCAGGTGCAACGGCAGCCGGTGCGGCGGCAACCAGTTTTTTGTACAGTGGATGACGGTTTTCACCATTAACGTCCAGCTTGCTAAACATGGGGAATGTGACGCCGTAGGTCATGCTACAGAAGGTTTTGATCTCTTCTTCGCTACCCGGTTCTTGCCCCAGGAACTGGTTGCATGGGAAACCCAGCACCGAGAAACCTTCGTGCCCAAGCTCTTTTTGCAGGTTTTCTAATTGTTCATATTGCACTGTCAGGCCGCACTTAGAGGCAACGTTCACCAGCAGTAGCACTTTCCCTTTCCAGTTTTCGAGCGTTGTCGCTTCACCGTCAATGGTGGTTACTTCAGTGTTTAGAATGTCTTGCATCACGACCTCTTAGATTGTTATTTCCCAGCCTTTAATAATAGCCAGATAAATACAGGTGCGCCTAACGTTGCCGTCACGACGCCTATAGGTAATTCGGCTGAAGCCAGTGCCAGACGAGCAATAATGTCAGCACCGAGTAATACAGTGGCACCGGCTAATGCACTCGCGGGTAGCAAAATCCGATGATCGGTTAACCCTTTGAGGCGTAACATATGAGGGATAACGAGGCCGATAAAGCCAATAGCTCCTGCCAGCGCGACACTCACCCCCACCAGCCATCCGGTGGTAATCACCAGAATATTTCGCCAAAGCCAGACGGGTAAGCCCAACTGGCGAGCCGATATTTCGCCAAGAGCCATTAAATTCAACGGCGCGTAGTTGCGACATAACCACAGCATCACGGGTGGCAGAGTTATCATCAACCACCATTGCCGCCAGTCCACGCCACCAAAGCCACCCATCATCCAGTACATTAACTGACGCAAATCGAGGCTGGTACTGAAATAGATAGCCCAGGTCATTAAAGCGCTACAGATAATTCCCAACGCCACGCCAGCAAGCAGCAGGCGGCTGTTTGAAAGGTGACGCTTTGCAAAGCGCAGCAAGATAAACGTGATAACCAGCGCGCCGAATATTGCGCAGATCCCTAACGCCCAGCTCGGTAGCATCCCTTGCCCAAGCAACACCGCAGCCACTAGCGCCACCCCTGCGCCATTAGAAACGCCAAGCAGCCCAGGCTCAGCCAATGGATTTTCAAACAGCGCCTGCATGATGGTGCCAGATACCGCAAGTGCCGCCCCGACCAGCAGAACAGCTAAGGTGCGCGGCATGCGAATCTGCCAGATAAACAGCTGCGCATCTTCACGCATCCAGTGTTGCGGGGAAAACCACTGCTCTCCGGCGCACAGACTCAGTACAGCCATTCCCAGCATGGTGGAAAATAAGGCGAGCAGCCAGAGGCGTTCGTGACGTTGTTGTCGTTCGACAAAAATCTGCATCTGGAGGGGGGCGTCCGATTTAAAATCATTCATGCGTCTGATTTTACGGGGAGTATCCGTAACACGACAAGCTTTAAAGGAAAGCTTTTTCTTTGGAGTGAGATATCCGTGAGGCTACTCACTCAATGTTATACAGGAATTAAACAAATAGCAGATCGTAGAAAAAATATAATTTACAACCGCCACTAAATAATAAACACCAGAAATTTATCTGGAAGATAATAATATAGTTAGAATACTAAAAATAACAATAAATTCATGTGATTATAAAAAACACAGGAAACCTAAATATTCTCTAAACGAAAGTAAAAATATAAACCGGCAGGTAATAACCATTCCAGATAACAGGACTTAAAATAAGTACAAATCTATCAGGAGATAATTACCGTGTCGGACAACACACTGCTAAATACCTATCTGCACAAACCACGCAGAAATATCATTTCAGACCTCATTGCAGGAAAATTGCTCCCGAGCACGATTTGGCATAAGCGTAGTTACCGCTTCAAATTTATGCTGCGCACAGCGCTGTTCTACACACCAACATGTCGCATGCTTGAAAAGCTTGGGCAGCGTTCTGATTTTGAACAAATGTTGAAAGCGCAAGTCACCCTGCCCAGCAAGCCTCATCGCCAGTATTTAGTTCGCGGTTTAAACGCAAATCAGCGAGCGGATGCGGTGATCAGCCATTATCAATTCGTGGACGGATTACCTTCGCGACAACTCGCCGCGGCATTAACCTCAGTGTCCGAAACCCAACTGGTCACGTTCTGCGGGAAAGATGACAGCCAGTTTACCCTTTCCGCCTGCTGCGCAAAAAGCGCCGAGCGTGAAGGTGAAAGCACCATTTGGTTGCGCGATGGCAATGAAAATGTGATCGCCAGCCTGACTTTTAGCGTTATTCGTGAAAACGACCAATGGCATCTGGTGATTGGCGGCTTACAAGGGCCAAGAAAGCAAATTTCTCACGACGTGATTAAACAAGCGACTCGCGCCTGCCACGGTCTGTTCCCTAAACGCGTGATCATGGAGTTTATTTGGCAATTTGCCGCCCAGACGAATATTTCGGGGATTTATGGCGTCAGCGATAATGGCCATGTTTTCCGCGCGTTGCGTTACCGTTTGAGCAAGGGCCGGCATTTCCACGCCAGCTATGATGAGTTCTGGCAATCTATTGAAGGGGTGAAACAGAATAGCTGGCGCTGGCAATTACCTCAGCAATTAGAACGTAAAACACTTGAGAGCATCGCGAGTAAGAAACGCGCGGAATATCGTCGCCGTTTCCAGTTACTTGATGAGATGGCGGAACAGGTAGCCAAACTGGCTGCTTGATAGGTATTGTTTACACAGCAAAGAAAAAGGCCGCATAAGCGGCCTTTTTGGTTTATTCAGGTTACTCGTCTTTTGGCGACGCGTTTTCAACCCTACTCTTCAACTTCTGACCAGGTCGGAAGGTCACTACACGGCGTGCCGTAATAGGAATATCTTCACCAGTCTTCGGGTTACGCCCGGGACGTTGGTTTTTATCGCGTAAGTCAAAATTACCAAAGCCTGATAGTTTAACCTGCTCACCGTTCTCCAGAGCGCGACGGATCTCTTCGAAAAACAGCTCTACCAACTCTTTAGCATCACGTTTGCTAAGCCCTAGCTTATCAAACAGATATTCTGACATTTCAGCTTTTGTAAGCGCCATACGTTCAATCCCTCAATGATGCCTGGAATCGCTCTTTTAATGCCTCTACACATTTTGCAACGGTAGCGGCAATCTCCTCTTCTTCGAGTGTACGGCCCGTATCCTGGAGGATAAGGCTTATGGCAAGGCTCTTATAACCTTCGGCTACACCCTTACCACGGTACACATCAAATAAGTTTACGCCAACTACCTGATTTGCGCCAACTTTCTTACATTCGACCAAAATATCTGCTGCGGGAACGTTTTCAGCGACAACAACCGCGATGTCACGACGGTTCGCCGGGAATCGAGAAATCTCTTTCGACTCAGGCACAGCGCGGTCTGCAAGCTTGTTCCACAGTACTTCGAACACCAGTGTACGGCCATTGAGAGAAAGCTTACGCTCAAGCTCAGGATGCACAACACCAATGAAACCAACGTATTCGCCACGTAAATAAATTGCGGCACTTTGACCTGGATGCAAAGCTGGGTTGCTGGCGACTCTAAATTCAATGTCAGAAAGCTGACCAGTCAGATCCAGTACCGCTTCCAGATCGCCCTTCAAATCATAGAAGTCGACGGTGTTACGCGCCAGATCCCAATGCTCTTCGTAGCGATTACCGCAGATGGCACCAGCCAGCATAAGATCCTGACGGATACCCAGGTCTGCCTGTGTATCAGGAACAAAGCGTAAACCTGATTCAAAGATGCGTACGCGGCTCTGCTGACGGTTTTGGTTGTAAACCACAGTATTGAGCAACCCGGTCAGCAAGGACAAACGCATCGCTGACATTTCAATGGAAATTGGGCTTGGCAGAATCAGGTGTTCTTCACCAGGGTGCAGCAGTTGCTGAACTTTAGGGTCAACAAAGCTATAGGTGATCACTTCCTGGTAACCTTTATCGACCAGCATGGTTTTCACACGCTTAAGAGAAAGGTCTGCTTCGCGATGGCTGCCCATGATAAGACCCGCTTGTACAGGCTCATCAGGAATGCTGTTATAGCCATAAACGCGCGCCACTTCTTCGACCAGATCTTCTTCAATCTGCATATCAAAGCGCCAGCTTGGTGCCACCGCGGTCCACTGGTTGTCGCCTTCAGTGACTTCACAACCCAGACGACGCAAAATATCGCTAACCTGCGCATCTTCAATATGATGGCCGATCAAACGATCCAGCTTGCTACGACGCAGAGTAATTGTGGCAGCTTTTGGCAAATGTGCTTCGCTGGTAACGTCAATAACCGGACCGGCTTCACCGCCGCAGATGTCAGTCAACAGACGAGTTGCTCGTTCCATTGCTTTGTACTGCAACGCAGAATCCACGCCACGCTCATAACGATGGGATGCGTCAGTATGCAGACCATGACGGCGCGCACGCCCAGTGATAGACAGTGGGCTGAAGAATGCGCACTCCAGCAGCACATTCTGGGTTTCATCATTCACACCAGAATGTTCGCCACCAAAGATACCGCCCATTGCCAGCGCTTTAGTGTGGTCGGCGATAACCAGGGTATCAGCTTTCAACTTCGCTTCATTGCCATCAAGCAGCGTCAGGGTTTCACCTTCTTCTGCCATACGCACCACGATGCCACCGTCAATGCGGTCCATATCGAACGCGTGCATCGGTTGGCCAAGTTCAAGCAATACGTAGTTCGTCACGTCAACGACCGCGTCGATAGAACGAATACCGCAACGACGCAGTTTCTCTTTCATCCACAGTGGGGTTGGCGCTTTAACGTTGATGCCTTTAACCACGCGGCCCAGGTAACGCGGGCACGCTTCTGGCGCATCCACACGAATTGGCAGCGTGTCGGTGATTGTCGCAGCAACCGCAACCATTTCTGGCTCATGCAATGGCAGCTTGTTAACGACAGCGACATCACGAGCGACACCGATGATACCGAGACAATCGGCACGGTTTGGCGTCACGCTGATTTCGATAGTGTTGTCATCAAGCTTCAGGTATTCGCGGATATCGGTGCCAATCGGTGCATCTTGTGGTAGCTCAATAATGCCGTCGTGATCGTCGGAAATACCCAGCTCAGAGAATGAGCACAGCATGCCTTCTGATGGTTCGCCACGCAGTTTGGCCGCTTTAATTTTGAAATCGCCAGGCAGGACAGCGCCAACAGTTGCAACGGCAACTCTCAGGCCCTGACGGCAATTTGGTGCGCCACAAACGATGTCTAACAGGCGTTCGCCACCGACATTCACTTTTGTTACACGCAGTTTGTCAGCATTGGGGTGTTGGCCGCACTCAACCACTTCACCCACAACTACGCCATTAAATGCACCCGCAACGGCATCAACACCATCAACTTCAAGACCAGCCATCGTGATTTGGCTGGAAAGCTCTTCACTGCTGTTGGCTGGATTTACCCATTCGCGTAACCAGAGTTCACTGAATTTCATTGGATATCCCGCCCTTATTTGAACTGTTTGAGGAAACGTAAATCATTTTCGAAGAATGCACGCAAATCGGTAACGCCGTAGCGCAGCATGGTCAGACGCTCCATGCCCATACCAAATGCGAAGCCTGAGTAGACTTCTGGGTCAATACCGACATTACGCAGGACATTTGGGTGCACCATGCCACAGCCTAAAACTTCCAGCCATTTGCCGTTTTTGCCCATCACGTCCACTTCTGCGGAAGGCTCAGTGAATGGGAAATAGGACGGACGGAAACGAATCTGCAAATCAGCTTCGAAGAAGTTGTTCAGGAAATCGTGCAATGTGCCTTTCAGGTTGGTGAAGCTGATGTTGGTATCAACAATCAAACCTTCCATTTGATGGAACATTGGCGTGTGCGTCTGATCGTAGTCGTTACGATACACACGGCCAGGCGCGATAATACGAATCGGCGGCTGCTTATCCTTCATGGTACGAATCTGTACGCCAGAAGTCTGAGTACGCAGTAGACGGGTTGCATCGAACCAGAAAGTATCGTGGTCCGCACGAGCTGGGTGGTGCCCTGGAATGTTCAGAGCATCGAAGTTGTGGTAGTCATCTTCGATTTCAGGGCCTGTCGCCACGGTGAAGCCCAGTTCACCGAAGAAGCTTTCGATACGGTCAATGGTGCGCGTAACCGGGTGCAAACCGCCGTTTTCAACACGACGTCCAGGCAGTGAGACATCAATGGTTTCTTCTGCCAAACGAGCATTCAGAGCGGCACTTTCCAGTGCATTCTTGCGAGCGTTCAGTGCTTCCTGCACTTTCTCTTTAGCTTCGTTGATGACCGCACCTGCAGCTGGGCGCTCTTCCGGTGGCAATTCACGCAGGGTGGTCATCTGGAGGGTCAGATGGCCCTTCTTCCCTAAATATTCGACGCGTACGTTGTCTAACGCGGCAACATCCGGGGCCTCGTTTATGGCGGCCGTTGCGTTGGCAACCAGCTCTGCGAGATGTGGCATGGTATTCCTCTTATGCCGGCATAATTGCCGGGGTAGTTGATCCGTATACAAAAAGCGGAATGCAAAAAAAAAGCCTCCATAGTGGAGGCTTTCGGCGCTATTTTTCGTTTCTTTTCTTACGCGCAAAGCCCCCTGATTCAGGTGCTAAAGTAAAAAAAGAAACGGAAAATAGCAGCATTCATGCTTGCAGTTACCTTATTTGCTCAGTGTTAAACATTAGAAATTAAAAGAGGGAGACAAGCTCCCTCTAATAACTGGCTTACGCCAGAGCTGCTTTCGCTTTCTCAACCAGTGCAGTAAATGCCACTTTGTCGAATACGGCGATGTCAGCCAGGATCTTACGGTCGATTTCAACAGAAGCTTTTTTCAAGCCATTGATGAATTTGCTGTAAGAGATCCCGTTCTGACGAGCTGCAGCGTTGATACGTGCAATCCACAGCTGACGGAATTGACGCTTACGTTGACGACGGTCACGGTAAGCATATTGGCCAGCTTTGATAACAGCCTGGAAAGCAACGCGGTAAACGCGTGAACGCGCACCGTAGTAGCCTTTGGCTTGTTTAAGGATTTTTTTGTGACGAGCACGTGCGATAACACCACGTTTTACGCGAGCCATATTAGCTCTCCTGTTCTATATTCTGAATTAATTAAAAAAGTGCTACTTATGCGTACGGCAGGCAAGCGATGACCAGGCCCAGATCCCCTTTGGAGACCATACCTTTCGGACGCAGGTGACGTTTACGCTTAGTAGACTTTTTAGTCAGAATATGACGCAGGTTAGCGTGCTTACGCTTAAAACCACCACCGGCGGTCTTTTTGAAGCGCTTAGCGGCGCCGCGTACAGTTTTAATCTTTGGCATTTAATAACTTTCCACTTCGCATTGTTAATAAAACGAACCAGAAGGCGAACAAATCTCACGAGGCCGAAACCTCGCGAGAACTGTTACTTGATGGCCTTACTGTTTCTTCTTCGGAGCGAGCACCATGATCATCTGACGGCCTTCGATCTTCGATGGGAAGGATTCGACGACTGCCAGTTCACTCAGATCGTCACGGACGCGGTTAAGCACTTCCATACCAATCTGTTGGTGAGCCATTTCACGACCGCGGAAACGCAGTGTGATTTTAGCTTTATCACCCTCTTCCAGAAAGCGAACCAGGCTGCGGAGTTTTACCTGATAGTCGCCATCATCGGTACCAGGTCGGAATTTAATTTCCTTGACCTGAATAACTTTTTGCTTTTTCTTCTGTTCCTTAGAAGATTTGCTTTTTTCGTAGAGGAATTTGCCGTAATCCATAATTCGACAAACAGGCGGTTCGGCATTAGGACTGATTTCAACTAAATCAACCCCAGCTTCCTCGGCTTTTTCTAAAGCTTCATTCAGACTGACAATACCTAGCTGCTCGCCTTCTATACCTGTCAGACGAACCTCAGTGGCACGAATTTCTCTGTTTATGCGATTAGGACGCGCCGGTTGAACTCTTTTTCCGCCTTTAATAACTCTATTCCTCTAGTTGATTAAGATTGCGACTGCGAATTTCATTCTGCAGTTTTTCAATCAATTCGTTGACGTCCATGCTACCCAAGTCTTTGCCACGACGAGTACGAACGGCTACTTTGCCTGCTTCGACCTCTTTATCGCCACAAACTAACATGTAAGGGACACGACGCAACGTGTGTTCACGGATTTTAAAGCCAATCTTCTCATTTCTCAAGTCTGCTTTTACACGAATGCCTGCATTTTGCAGTTTACGGGTCAATTCGTTAACGTATTCAGACTGTCCATCAGTGATATTCATCACCACTGCTTGTACTGGCGCAAGCCAGGTTGGGAAGAAACCCGCAAATTCTTCGGTCAGGATACCAATAAAACGTTCCATTGACCCGAGAATTGCACGGTGAATCATTACCGGCACCAGGCGTTCATTACTTTCACCAATATAAGACGCATTCAAACGCGATGGCAAAGAGAAGTCTAACTGTACAGTCCCGCACTGCCATGCACGATCCAGGCAGTCATACAGGGTAAATTCAATTTTAGGGCCATAGAATGCACCCTCTCCCGGTTGATAATCAAACGGAATATTATTTTCTTGCAATGCTACGGCCAAATCCGCCTCTGCACGATCCCACATTTCGTCGGTACCGATGCGTTTTTCAGGGCGAGTTGACAGCTTCACAACGATTTTTTCAAAACCGAAGGTGCTGTACATGTCGTAGACCATGCGGATGCAGCTATTCACTTCGTCACGCACTTGTTCTTCAGTACAGAATACGTGAGCATCATCCTGAGTAAAGCCACGAACGCGCATCAAGCCATGTAACGCACCTGACGGCTCATTACGGTGGCAGCTACCAAACTCAGCCATACGCAATGGCAAGTCACGGTAGGATTTCAGGCCCTGGTTAAAGATCTGCACATGGCCTGGGCAGTTCATTGGTTTGATGCAATATTCACGGTTTTCTGAAGAAGTGGTAAACATCGCATCTTTGTAGTTGTCCCAGTGGCCGGTTTTTTCCCACAGCACACGGTCCATCATGAACGGGCCTTTCACTTCCTGATACTGGTACTCTTTGAGCTTGGAGCGTACAAACACTTCCAGTTCACGGAAGATAGTCCAGCCGTCGTTGTGCCAGAACACCATACCAGGTGCCTCTTCCTGCATATGATACAGGTCGAGTTGCTTACCGATTTTACGGTGGTCACGCTTGGACGCCTCTTCCAGGCGTTGCAAGTAAGCATTCAATTGCTTCTTATCAGCCCAGGCTGTGCCATAAATACGTTGCAACATTTTGTTGCTGCTATCGCCACGCCAGTAAGCACCGGAAGTTTTCTGCAACTTGAAATGATGGCAGAAACGCATGTTCGGTACGTGCGGACCGCGGCACATATCAACGTATTCTTCATGATGATACAAACCAGGCTTATCATCCTGGCTAATGTTTTCATCAAGAATCGCGACTTTGTAGCTTTCACCACGGTTCACGAAGGTTTCGCGGGCTTCATGCCAGCTCACTTTTTTCTTGATGACGTCGTAATCTTTCTCAGCCAACTCGTGCATACGCTTTTCGAGCAGCTCAAGATCTTCCTGCGTCAGCGTGTGGTCAATGTCAACGTCGTAGTAAAAACCGTTATCAATAACCGGGCCAATCGCCATTTTAGTGTGCGGCCACAGTTGTTTGATGGCATGGCCCAATAAGTGGGCGCACGAGTGGCGGAGGATCTCCAGGCCAGCTTCATCTTTAACGGTGATAATTGCGAGTTTAGCATCGTGCTCAATAACATCAGACGCATCAACCAGTTCGCCATCTACACGGCCTGCAATACAGGCTTTCGCAAGGCCAGGACCGATGTCCAGAGCGACATCCAATGGGCTAACAGCGTGGTCGTAATGGCGTTGGCTGCCATCAGGAAGAGTAATAACAGGCATTATAAGTCCTTATTCGCAGTGGTGACCCATACGCAAGATCACATGCAACTTTATATAGTTTAAATAAATCAGTAAGTTAGGAGTGGTTGAATGCTTCACCTCGCAAACTGTGTACATGAATCTAAAATGTACCCACTTCAACCTGCTGATTAGACGAGGCAATAGTACACGTCATTGAGGTGAGGATAAAGGCAGAACTTAAGAAGTTGTGGATAACATGCTGAAAAAAAGGAAGAAAAATGAACAATACGTCTGTACTAAATATTTTTATTAAGATCCATGTATTAATCAAATGTGTTAATCAATAGCGCCATGGCTTTCGCCATGACGCAAATATTTAATTTTCAGTTATTCAGGCGGGTAGAGAATAAGAACTGGAACTATTTAGAACTGATAAACAACACCTACAGCAGCAACATTATCGTTGTTAAGTTGCAAAGCATTATCGTCGCTTAACAGGTTAATTTTGTAATCAATAAAAGCAGACATGTTTTTAGTAAAAAAATAGGTAGCAGAGACATCGACATATTTTACTAACTCCACGTCACCTACGCCCTCAATATCCTTACCCTTCGAGTAAACGTAGCCTATTGAAGGCCGGAAGCCAAAATCGAACAGATATTGTGCAACAAGTTCAAATGCCTGATTCCTATTCGCAAACCCACTAATACTTTGGTTCTCACCATTAATTGTTGCGGTACCAGAAATCGGTGTCATATTGCTCGTCTCAGCATAAATTGCTGCCAGATAAATGTTATTGGCATCATATTTCACTCCCGCATTCCATGCTTCCGCATTATCACCCTGACCATAAGTCAGGTCTCTCTGTGCCAGAGTACGGTTAGAGTTGCTATAGCCCATCCCCATACTCATCCCGGTATCGCTAATGTCATAAGTCAACGATGTCCCTACACCTTCACCGTTTTGCTTACTGGTAGACCGACCGTCATTCTCGTTTTTCCCTTGAAACTGAACGGTCAGTTTTAAGCCATCAACTAAACCGAAGAAAGTAGTATTACGATACGTTGCCACACTATTAGTACGGGTAGTCATGAAATTATCAGTTTTAGCATAAGATTCAGTCGTAAATTCAGGCATGACATCGGTATATGATCCAATATTATAAAGCACACCATAGTTTCGACCGTAATCAAATGACCCAAAATCACCAGCTTTTAGACCTGCGAATGCCAAACGCGTTTTTGCCGTATTGCTATCACCTTCGACTTTGTTGGCTGCAACCTGATACTCCCACTGACCAAAACCAGTGAGTTGACTATTAATTTCAGTCTGACCTTTAATACCAAATCGAATATAAGACTGATCACCATCAACGCTATTATTGTCGCTCAGATAGATTTCTGGTTTTACTCTTCCATAAATGTCTAATTTATTTCCATCCTTATTATAAACTTCTGCTGCATGCATAGACGTTGATGTCAGCAGTAAACTTAATGTCACTCCTGCGAATGTAAAATTTTTCATGTTTGCTCCTAAACCCCTTTCTAATACGCGATAATTAATCAAGAGACACCTTGTCAAAAACGCAGAGATTATTATCGGCATGAGGTTATAGAAATATTACAGAATGGTTTAAAGTTTAAAAATAAACAAAGAAACTACCAACCCTAATTTAGAAACTAGTTTCATAGATATATCTCAAGCGATGATGACACTTGGTTTTTTAACAGACCAGTAATGACGAGGGAATTAGTTTGCGGGGGTATAAATAAAAAATCGGGCATTATGCTCGGTTTTTTATTTATGTAACTTTTAGCACGAATGATAGGTTATCAAACCTGCGCAGAAAGATAATTAAACAATGCACGTGACTATGACCAGTCGCCGGCAACCAGAGTATAGACATTAAAAGCGTCATCCATTGACTGTCCCGTAGACAGCTCGCCCAGTTGAATATTGGAGCCCGCTTCAACATCGGCAACATTCCAGACAGGTGATGGTGCTGTTTGTGTGCCTGTGGTTGCAGAAGATTGTGCAGCAGAGGCACCAAATGAAAGCATGGAAAGAGTAACAACTACAGCGGCATATTGGATATTTTTCATATTCATTTTTCTCTTATTTAATGGATCAGCAAGCTATTAACCTGCCACAAAATAAGAGTAGATCTAGATCACATTTCTGACAAGACCAATACTTTATCAATTCGTGTCAAATATACCAAAAATATGAATAAAGAGAGAATTAAGGAGAGATTGTGAAGAATTTAAAATTCTTAATTAATTTTATTATAAATAAAACTACGGACCAAAATAATATTAGCGACATGGATAAAAATAAAACAATTCGCTCCAAAACATTCCAGTGCAATGAATGATAGCGGCAAAGAAGCACATCAACAGAAGCTAAACTTAAGTAAGTGATGGGTTTAAAGCCGGGAATGACCCGGCTTAATCAATTACATCTTATAACCAAGAGTCACTGCAGTACGTCTGTCGGTATGTTCAGGTGCAGAATCTGGCGGATTTGAGTTCCAGGTGACGTTATAGCCAACCCGCAAACCAAAGTGCTCATTGATTGCAACTTCAAGCGCAGTTTCAGAGTTTACCGTCGTATCTTCGCTACCCAGTACAGACACGCCCTGGATAAATTTGGCGTTATCGGTTAACTGCCAGTTATAAATACCTGATGCGTAGCCCAACGGCTGAGTCTTATGACCACCATCGGTATACTCGTCATAACGTACACCAGGACCAAATTCCAAACGCAGACTGTGCACTGGGCCATTAAGGAACTGGCGACCATAACCAGCAGTCAGTACATCCCTTGAGTCATAACCGTTATACCGATCAGTTAACCAACTCGCCTGACCGAACAGGTAATCGCTGTCAGTCATGTTGTAACGGCTACGGCCTCCGATGGAATAAGTCTCAGAAGAGCGTTCATCATTAGACGAGGTATTGTTTGCATTGCCCCACAGTGACCATGCGGTTGCCGTTTGGTACCAGGTCAAGTTGGAGTTAGCGGTCAGCGAGGAGCTGGTGGTGTTACCTGATTGTGCAAGGTAGCCTGCATTCAGATTACCTTCGAACGGTTTCTTTGCGGTGGCTGGGTCATCCATGACAGTGAAAACCGAATTATCTGCAATTGCAAAGTGACTCAATAGCGCACTTCCGGTCAGCAAAATTGCAGCCGGTACTGTCTTAACAAAATTCATTTAATCGTCCGTACAACATAAAAAGAAACCATCAAGGTTCCGGAATCTTTTCTGTGGATCAAATATTTATGAGCCAAGAAAGGTAACAAATTATAAAAAAGCTCGAATAACATAGCAATGAATTCTTCTTTCATTTTTTGAATAAGAGAGCTCTTAAAACATCTTAATTTTCATAAACATAGTGCGTAGGGTTATTTTACAAATTATTTGATAAATCATGGTGTTAATTGACATTCTCTTGTCTAAACAGTGCTACGCTTTATCCCAATGCTAAATTAAGGAGGATATATGACACGCATTTACACACTGACACTTGCCCCTTCTCTGGACAGCGCAACACTGACGACACAAATTTATCCCGAAGGTAAACTACGATGCACCGCTCCGGTATTTGAACCAGGCGGTGGTGGAATTAACGTTGCGCGAGCGATTGCCCACCTCGGCGGGCAAGCAACTGCCATTTTTCCTTCCGGTGGTGCAACAGGCGAACACCTTAGCAATCTGCTTTTAGATGAACATGTTGCCATTGATACCGTAGATGCTCACGACTGGACGCGGCAAAACTTGCACGTTCACGCCGAGTCTACCGGTGAGCAGTATCGCTTTGTGATGCCAGGTGCGGCCCTTACCGATGATGAGTTTCGCCGCCTGGAAGAAAAAGTCCTCACTATTGAAGCGGGCTCCATTCTGGTTATCAGCGGCAGTCTTCCACCAGGTATTGATGTTTCGAAACTCTGCGGGTTAGTCAAAGCGGCCCAAAAATCCGGGATACGCTGCATCGTTGATAGTTCAGGCGAAGCGCTCAAAGCGACTCTGGAAATCGGCAATATTGAGTTGGTGAAACCTAACCAAAAAGAGCTCAGTGCATTAGTCAATCGCGACCTCACACAACCTGACGATGTGCGTAAGGCAGCTCAGGAAATCGTTGATAGCGGAAAAGCCAAACGCGTGGTCGTTTCGCTTGGTCCGCAGGGCGCATTGGGCGTAGATGCTAATGGTTCTGTTCAGGTGGTACCACCGCCAGTGAAAAGCCAAAGTACAGTGGGTGCCGGAGACAGCATGGTCGGCGCGATGACGCTGAAACTAGCTGAAAATGCCCCACTACTTGATATGGTCCGATTCGGTGTCGCCGCCGGGAGTGCCGCCACACTCAATCACGGCACCCGTTTGTGCTCCATGGAAAATACCCAAAAAATCTACGACTACTTATGCAGTTAACAAGACTGAGTTAACAGGCCGCCCTGCTCGGGGCGGTTCGCCACGACGGCAAATGTCGCCATTTTGTGCAGATCAACTATGCTAAAACCTTCGGGATAACAATGGGGTGAACCATGAGTAGCGGAGACATTGAGCGTTATGTTGTCACATTAAAGTTCCAGGAGCACAATCTCACGGACCTTAACGAACTGAATAACACGCTGACTCGTGGAGGTTTTTTACTCACCTTTACCGATGACGAAGGGAAAATTCACGAATTAGGCAGCAACTCATTCGGCTTGATAAGTACATTAGAGCAGACTGAAGTTGAAGAGCTTGCCCGTGGGCTCGCTAAACTGGCGCTGGGAATAGAGCCAGAAGTTTCAATCACCACCTGGGATAGCTGGCGACAAGAGAGTCAATAGCCTGGTTTAAAACTCCTGACCGGGGATGTGCGTTAGTTCGAAGTTTGACCCGGTTAACAGCGATAAACTAATGATCTACCAGATAACCTGGAGAGAAGCATTATGTGGCAAGCCATAAGTCGTCTGTTAAGTGAACAACTCGGTAGCGCTGAAATTGAACAACGCACTGAATTACCCGGAGGGGAAATTCATGCTGCTTGGCGAATTCACTATGCCGGTCATGAGATTTTTGTCAAAAGCGACACTCGCGAGCTGTTACCCATCTTCACTGCCGAAGCCGATCAACTTGAACTACTCGCACGCAGCAACACAGTGCGCGTACCGAAAGTCTGGGCGGTAGGCAGCGATAGGGATTACAGTTTCCTGCTCCTTGAATATATGCCCGCTAAACCCCTGGATGCCCACAACGCCTTCTTGTTGGGGCAACAACTCGCGCGCCTGCATCAGTGGAGTGAACAGCCGCAATTTGGGCTCGATTTTGATAATGATCTTTCCACCACTCCGCAGCCCAATGCCTGGCAACGCCGCTGGTCAACATTCTTTGCAGAGCAACGCATTGGCTGGCAGCTTGAACTGGCGGCTGAAAAAGGGATTCAGTTTGGCGACATCGACCTGATCGTCGATTTTGTGCATCAGGTTCTTGCCTCCCATCAACCGCAGCCTTCATTACTGCATGGCGATTTGTGGTCAGGAAATTGCGCGATGGGTACCGATGGGCCATTTATCTACGATCCGGCCTGTTACTGGGGTGACAGAGAGTGCGACCTGGCAATGTTACCGTTGCATCCGGATCAACCACCGCAAATCTACGACGGTTACCAGTCAGTTTCCCCTCTTCCTACAGATTTCCTTGAGCGCCAGCCTATTTATCAACTCTATACTTTGCTTAACCGCGCGATTCTATTCGGCGGTCAACATCTAGTCACCGCGCAAAAAGCGCTGGAACGCGTTCTGGCAGCATGAATAATTCGCCACTCCCTATTGGAGTGGCGTTTTTCTAGATGAAGCCGAGCAAAGAAAAGAAGAAATAACCGATAACGATAATAATGATGGGTAAAATATAGAGCGGGAATATTTGCAGGAAAATGGTGTGTCGCGGCACCACGATTTTCGCGTCGATTTGTTCCTTGGTTAACCCTTCGGGGCCTTTGGCTTGTTCCAGTATCAACTGATCCTCTACCCCTTCACGCAGAAACTTCGCCTGGCGGCTCATTCGCGCGCCAGATCCCTGCAATGCCAGACCGACAAAGATCAGCATGTAGATCACCCAAAACAGAATATTGGCCTGTTGATGGAAGTCAGGTTGTGGCGAGTTGTACCAGAAGAAATTTAAGAATGGCGTATTAAAACGCATCATCTCAATCATGACATGTGCGAAGTCCAGCATGACAGCATTAATCCCCGCCTGCTTTTCGCTGTGTTCATACATGAACTTAAGAATTGATATCAGTGTTGAAATCATCGCCGGGATGAAAATTACCCAGCCAGCCACACGTTTGAGTACGGCAATGCGTCCAGCTTGTTGATACGTCATTCGTTCCCCTTGGTTAAGACGTAACTTACACGCACAAAGATAGCATAGATTAACAATTTCTTCTTAATATTCATTATGTAAGCACTTATTTTCAGGTGTTTTCCCAGTGCGTTTTACAATGTTTAATTGTGTTTAATTTCATGTAATTAACGAATAGTTTTGGAGAACGATTTTAGGTTGCCATCCTTGGCACATCATCTAAGCCATCATCGTCATCATCGTCATCATCCGGCGGTCTTCCCGGGTTCGGGGGCCGCTGTTGTAGTTGTAGTTGCAGTGCCACCACTCTCTCCTGATTTTTTTAATCCATCAACAACCATGCGCAAAATATCGCGACCATCACTGCCATTGAAAAAATCTGGCAGCCGCTGAATATTGCCGGCCAAGTATTGCAGATCATCCGGCGTCATGTTTTTTTCGATCGCGGCGCTGATCGCCTGCATTGGCTGTGATGCCCCTTGACCTTGCTGATTTTGCTGATTTTGCAAAGCCTGTTCGACTGCCGCCAGGCGTTGCTCAATACTCGGTGCCGCGAGCTGTTGTGGTGCAGCATACTGTCGCGCCATCTGCTCAATCTGGCCTAATTGCTCTCTTAAATTCTGCTCTAACATTGCCATCGGGTTATAAGCAGGATTAGCGCCATAAATATTGTTGTACATATCACCCCCAAGACAAACGGAATAAACGGCCCCCTCACGAGGGCCGATTTTTCACAACGTTTTTCGATGCGCTCATCAATTAACGCGGTTATTTGTGGAGGTGTTAGTTGGGGTGGCGGTTTGGGTCCCCGCACCGATATTAATCGCCTGGTTAGTAGCGCGAATATTCTGATCGCAACAATGCATCATGTCGAACAGGCGGTTAACCTGGAACCCCTGAGCTTGCTGCTGCTGTTGCATAGCGTTAGCCGTGTTGGTGTTCTGAATTACCAGGCTGTGATGATCACGGTCAAATCCACGGCCATGACGTTCTAACAGCAGAGTGGTTTCAAGAACACCCAACTGACGATTGAGCGCCGCAGTCTCATTAAGCTGAATGAGCGCGCGGGTTTTATCGCCATCATCACGGATTCCGATTGCTGTCGCAAAAGTACCGGCTTGCACCGAATCTTTAACGCCAGCGACCTGGTTTTGGTTAGCCAGGGCGATTGCAGTGTTCTGCCCGGCTTGGCCCAACGCAACTTGCAAGGCGTTAGTGGTGATTTGCCCGGTAGACATAGCAATAGCAGTCTGAGTCTGAGAGCCAACCAAAGGCACCTGGCCTTCAATGGTTCCCAGCTTAGAAAGAATCGCCGCATCAAACACCGGACGCTCGCAGCCTTCGCCGCCGCGATGACCACCCCAATTGCCTTCGCCACCATGATTAAACAGCCCACGCCCCAGCAATGCGCCAATCAGCAGACCACCACCCATGCCCCCACCGCCAAAACCAAAACCATCACCGCATCCCATCATGCCGCCGCCGGTATGTGGTGAAGCCTGGTCGATAAATTTTGGTTCGTTGTAAACTTTTACATGTGGATGTTCCATCGAAACAGCCCCTTTTTCGTCATCTGATTTTGACGGTTCCGGCGAATGTGTTGTGCTGGCCGCGCTGTGTTTTGCTTGGCCAGGCATCATTTCATTGCCGCACTCGTCACCAATTACATCTCTCATATCGCCTCCTGATGGGTGATATGACTGTATGTATAGTCAGGTGTCGGGGCTGTTTCTACGGTGTTGCTGAATTGTTACGTTGTTACGTAACGGAGCGTAACGGATTTACATTTCTAGGTTTTTTTCGAATTTCCTTTTGCGGTAAGCACACATTTTGCAGGCCGGGGTGCAGTAGATTTGTCTTCGATTCGAGGGGGTAAAAATGATGTGGCATTCCTTGCACTGTTTATCCTTTTTCTGTGAAAAGGTCATAGCGCTCCAGAGGGTGAAGATAGATAAAGTTTATTAATGCGGATTCAGGTAATTATGGTGATTGTGATTGTCATTCCAGATCTAGACTCACCAAAAAACCCTGATTTGTGAGATCCATGTTTAATCGTGAAATATGCCAATCCTTATCCTCTTCACTGCCAAATCCCTGTGTCGTGATAAGGCACTGCGCGGTGAGATTCATAAGCTCAGGGGTCGCTATCAGACCAACATTCATCCCTACCAGCTTTTTTTTACTTCCTGTTGAAAAGCCAGCTGCAATTTCACGGGCAGACTGCAAATCTGGTTGTGGCCATGAATATTGGATTACTGGCTCACCACTTCCTATCGTAAGTGTTTTTGTTTTACCTCCATCAGTCATGTCTTTGTACGAGATGATTTGCGTTCCCCCGCCAGATGTCGATGTGTCCGGACTGTCACTATTTGATTGATAGCTCCATCTTCCGACCATGTTCCTGTTGATGAGGTATTTTTTCAAAGGCGTTCCGCTAACCGTTGTAAGGGAGCCTCGCGGGGTTATAACCCAGTTATCATGCGTTACCTTGCTTACGGCACCGTAACGTCCTGCCAGTCGCGTCAATAGATTCATATCGCTTTCACCCAATTGATCGATATGTTCAATCTGAATATTGGCCAGTTCCTCAGGAATGGCCGCCGCCAGTTGGTGTTCAGCAGTGATGGATTTGACAACATCCCCTAAGCTAACGCCTGACCACGAACGTGTTTTTTGGGATTGCAGCGCGCTGTGGCCACGAGCATTTGTTTTAGAAAATGCTCGCGCGGTTATCTGCACAATCCGGTGCGCAGAATTGGATCCTCCGGAGGCCATGGCATCGACAATATAAGTGCCTTTATCCACCAGCTCCTCGCCGAATCCCATGGCGATAGAAACCTTTACACCTTTAGGGGGGAGCTTGAGCGTGTCGGATGCAACAGCAAACACAATCTGATCACTCTGCTTTGTATTGCCGCCATTATCAGTTAGTGACAGACTGACAAGGTTTTGACGCACTTCCTCCGTGATGTCAGCCTCCTCAATCGAAATTGAAAAATTTGGCTGCCATGGCTCGGTTCCTGTGAGTGGCGCTTTCATGGTTTTACTCCCAGAGCCTGGTTACAGCTTTCCGCTTCGCTGGTTCAACAGGCGGCAACTCAATCACCGTTCCCGCATTGAAGATTTCAGCGGTCGTTGCGTCATAATTTTCTGGAGAAAATAAAACAGCCTCGAACGTTCCTTTCGTTGAGCCGTAATTTTTCCAGCATATTACGTCAAGTTTTTCATTGTCTTTTGTTGTGTAATTCATACAGCCCCACTTAGTTACTTAATTTTTAATTCAATAGGGTTTTATTATGATATTTAAAAAGATTCCTTCCTGTTCAGTTCTTATTACTTCAATTTTCATTTCCTCACCAGCACTCGCCGACCAGTGGGGTGTCATGCCTGGAGCGTCTGAAAGTTCCATTTTGATTGGATTAAATGCTGATGGTCATGGGATTACAGCATCATGTTTTGGCGAAATGGTGGAGGTTTCCTATATGAAACCAGATTATGAATCGACAGTAACGGGTCGTGAAAAATACCATGGAAATATTCTTATTAAGGTCGACAACGAACTAATCATGACTCGGCGTTCCGTCACTATTTCCAGACCATCCGCCACGCATTTAGCATTAACGTCTAAGTTAAACAATGCTCCAGCCACAGTAAGGAAAGTTCTCCGGGGTATTCGTGATGCAAAAGAAACAGTCACTTTACAGGCAACGGCTTCAGATAAGATTGTCAATTCTGCCGATATAAGCGCCATTGGTTCAACTGAAGCGGTCACAGAATTTGCGAATAAATGCGGGATTGAAATTTAATAATTAATATTTAAATAATGCTTCGTCCGGTACGCCTTATATTTCTTATGGTGTATCGGATATCACCATAATATATAATAACAATCACTACTGATCATATGTATACGATGGAAGGTCAGGGAATATTTTCATTAACTCACCCTGAACCTCTTCACCCTCTCTCCCGGGTGACGGATAAACATTAATAATTGGCGCTATATGATTAGTTACGACCTTAGATTCGCTTGTTGAATTTCCAGTCGGGAATGGTACTCCAGTTACCGAATTAACATCCTCAGCTAATGGAATTGAGATATTTCTTAGCCTGAACTCTCTTTCGGCCTCATCCATAATTTGATTTTTGGTATTGCGAAGTTCACGCCCGCTCAATTGCTGTTTTATTGGCAATGCTTTTTGTGTTTCATCAAATTCCACACCTGCCCTGGTTCTGGCTTCTGATACTGTTTTTTCCTCCCCTTTTTCCGATAATGATGGATAAAGTTTTGTTATAAAGTCAGCAAGAGCTGAAATAGCTTTACCAAAGCTCTCCAGCCCATTCCATAATCGTTCCGGCCCAGTCTCCCCACCTTCTCCGGGTTTAAGCCAATCCGTGACCATGGTTGTTATTTTTGGCCCTAGAATCGTAAATTCTTGTTTTAATTTATCCGCACCTTTCAGAATATCATCACTCGCCGCGCCGAGAGTTTGCCCTATTATTTCTCGCGCACCTGATGTAACAACGCCCCAGAGACTATTAAGCGCATATTGCCCTTTTACTGCCTGTTTGGCTCCCTCCTCTGTCGTCAGGTTGTATTTTTTCCCGGCGGCCGTCAGGTCTTCAAACGTCATGCCTAACGTCGTCATGTATGAAACAATTTTTTGCGCTTCACCCCCGAAAAGCTGATCTGCAAAAGACCCCGCCTCGGCGGCCGACATTTTTCCTCTTTTGACGTTTTCGTTAACCAGTTTCATCACGTCCTGAAATAGTTTATTTGGGTCCCTTTTCATCTCCCTGTTGGCGCGTGCCTTGGTGTATCCAATTTGGCCCAACAATGGATCGAGCATTTTTTCGTTGCCGATTTCCCCGATTTTGTTTTTCATCTCGTCGAGTAAATCGCCTACAGCATCCTCATCAATCCCGATCGCTTTACCAATGTTCTGATATGCCATGTGCGTACCGAAATCCAGCCCGTAGCCCTGCGCCTTACCCAGCTGCTCCGCCGTATTCGCATTTAATGCGATACCTCCGGCGGCGGCTCCAGAGAGTACGCCACCCCCAATAGTCAACCCGCCAATAGCTCGCCCGCCAATGGCTATTCCGGTCGCGCCCGCTGCACGGAATGCGCCTCCCACCCGGCCTAGCGCATTCAGGCGCGAGAGCTTTCTCGATGCCTGATCAATCTCCCCGCCCAGTTCGCTATAACGTTTTTTAAGTTCAGAGACATCCTCACCGGCCAGTACTCCCTTTTTGATTTCGCGGGTGAGCTTTTGTTGTTCTCGGGTGAGTTTGTTTATTTCTTTGGCCGCCTCTTCAGCGGCACCGCCGAGCGTTCTACCAATCGATGATGCTGCCTGGCCAAAGCTCGGATCAACCTCTGCGCCGAACTTCACGGTTGCTTTAAAATTGCTACTTTTTGCCATGAGATTTACTCCGGGTTATGGCCAGTTTTTTAAAGATGGCGTAAACACTCAAGGGCAAGCTCATTTGCTCATCAAGATTGAGCCTGCACCAGTAGTTTATTCCGGTGTAGTTTCCTAGGAATTGGGATTCGAACGCTCTTCCGGCGGTAGCAAAAAAGTATCGACGGCCCTCCCCAGTTGCGCATAATCATAAGCGGATAACAGGTAAAGCTCTGAGGGTTCGACGCCGCAAAGACTCGCTATCATGGTGATTTCTTTTTCCAATGCGCCACCTTGTGTTTTTTCGAATGCCAGTTTATCTCTTACCGTTGGCTCTCTAAGATGCAATTCGGTTTTCTCGCCGGTGGTAGTTTTCAGTGGGCGGCTAAGGGTGATAACGGTGGTGTCTGCTGGATATTCCATTGTGTTCTCCTGGATAAAAAAAAGGCACCGTAACGGTGCCATAAATGGTTTTTTTTCGTACTACATCAATAAGGCATCTTTCTCAGCCTGCAGGGTATTTACACCACGCACTGCACGGATCATATTTTTTGGGTCAATCTCGTAAATTTCCTGATCATTAATCGTTAAGCGGTAATAACTCAGCCTCATGGTCACCGTGCAACCCACGGCCTCCTGACCATCGGTGCCATGTTCATCTGATTCAATGGTCGCGATGATGCCTTCCAGTTCGTCGGTAAAGGTAAGCAGTGCACCATTACTATCTTTGTAAGTACGGCGCATCTGAATACGTGTAGTCGCAGTGGGAATAAACCCAAACAGAGACAAAACATCAGGATCAGCACCCGTTTTGAACGTGCACTGCATTGGCTCCATCCCGGTATCAACTGGCATGGCCGTATCCATCCAGGTTGTTTTATGATCTCCGATAATCCCGGTCATCGCAGGTGGCGTAAAAGAACGCAAATCACCAATTCGTGAACCATTCTGCGTCCACATTGAGCTTTTGCTATAAATAAAACTCAGATCCATTTTTAGCTCCTTACGCCGCCGCGCCAGTGAATTCACTAACGGTATACGTATTGTCGATGCTGTACGTGATGATAATTTCTTCAGCTGGAGATTTCGGTGCAATAGCTACGTTGACATACACCTTTCCGGCTGCCAGAGATTCCGCGGTGTTTAATTCAGGATCAAGCCAGGCTCTCCCACCATTAATTGAACCCCGCGCTATTTCTTGCCGAATATAACTATTAATTGAACCCACCAGAGAAATGGATAGGGCTTTATCGATAGGACGGTCAATGTAATTTTTAGTGACCATTATTTGAATTGAATCTTCAATCGCATCCATAGTGCGACGAACAGATTCAAATCGCCATTGTGGATCAGCTGTGCATAGACGGTTACCCCAATGACGGAACCCACCAAGCATAATAATGGTGCTGATATTCGCCTGATTGAGCTGGTTGGCCACACACATTTCATCACCAATGATGAAGCTATCAATTTGCTCAAGACCAACAAAGCCATATACATCTTTATTGGATTTTGACCACCACCAGCCATTCTGCTCATCGATACGTACACGATGGCCGGCGGCAGCCGCTGAATATGGTCGACTTACGATGGCGCCCGTAACAGAGTCAGTCACCATAATTCTTGGGCGGAGGATTTCTACGCGTCCGCCATACATCTGGCCACGACGGGCAACACTTTCCGCGGTCGCCATCGATTCAGAATCCAGATAGGTCACCGCCCGCAATTTGTTGGCCATACTCTCCAGAGCTTTGCCCACGCCATCATCAGTACTCCATTCTGGCGCGATAAGAATGCGGGGTTGATAATTCAATGTACCCTGTGACATTTCCAGCGCCGTAATGCCTTTTAGGATGTTGGCTATCTGCAGTTGTTCATCAACATTTTCCTCAACTCTGACGACTATCATCAGCGCGCCTGCCTGAGCCAGGATATCTTGAGTATCTGCATATAGCGTGCCGGTGATGCCAAGTTTTTTCGCTTGAGTGCGGCTGCCAGAGATAATTGCAGGGGTGTAAAGTGGGAAAGGTTCGTCTTCGCCATTTTTCAGATTAACGGCAGCAAAAGGATCAACGATGCCAGCACCAGTAATACCTGGATAAAGGGTAGCAGTAATCTCTGATGTAATGACAGCATCAACCGCAGTAACGATATCTGCAGCAGTAGCAATTGATATACCAGTGGCATTGACCTTAAGTGCAATGGTTAACATTCCATCAGCGAAAGTGGCTAAAGTACTCAGAGCATCAGCTTCCCC
Source organism: Buttiauxella sp. 3AFRM03 (assembly GCF_003675305.1). NCBI lineage: Bacteria > Pseudomonadati > Pseudomonadota > Gammaproteobacteria > Enterobacterales > Enterobacteriaceae > Buttiauxella > Buttiauxella sp. 3AFRM03. The sequence goes on along the minus strand of NZ_CP033076.1, from coordinate 5,088,981 downwards.
TGAAATAGCCGTGACGCGTAATTGATTACCGGAAAACCCCACATCAGTGGCCGTAAAAACAATGGCCGTATTCATGATAGTGCTACCCGTCATAATATTGGCGGCAACCCCTGTAATGGCATCTGGTGCAGTTCCTACCAGTCCGATGACAGACATATTGACCGTGGTCACCGCTTTGGTTTTGCTGTCAGTTTCCTTTGTGCGAGTACCATGCAAATCCATATATTTTCCTCGAAAAAAAACCACCAAAAGGTGGTTGTGGTTAATTCATGCCTTGCGGCGGCGAATGCCTTTGGTTTGCTGTTTCTTAAATCATTTTTTTCTAATCATGGCCTTTAGTTCTGCAACTTCTTCCCACAGCAATTCCACTTGCGTTTTTGGCTGTGCTACCTGCAATGCGGTAAAGTTAACCCCATCAAAAACCCACGTCCCGTCAGCTTTAAACCCTGCCGGAAGTTCGTCAATGACTCTGAGGCTATGACCTTCAGGCCAAAAGGCGTCTACATTATCGGCGCATGAGATAACCCGCCCTGTTTCCGCTTCAATACCGATGAGATAGCGCCCTGAAATCTTCTTTTTGGCCTCGTACCAGTCCCAGCCTTCATCACTTATCAGATATTTAGCGTTCGGGTATTTTGGTTCGTCTGGTTCGTACATCACCAGGTTATTCATGGCGGTAATAACTTCTGGCACTTCTATCAATGTCATGTTTAAAGATGATAGCTTTTTAGCTTTTAATCCGAGCACTCCGACGGCTGTCCATGTACCAGTAACCCATTGCACCATCGGTTGACGTGCATAGTAAGAACCATTATCAGCGCCAAAGTCACCACCACCCGTAAGAACCCAGCCTGGCAAATATTCAGTTGTTCCCGCCGCACTTTCAAACCAAACATATGCGCTTAATGCCATATCGACTATTCCGTCGGCTGGTTGTGGGTTTTGCGTTGAATATTGCAAAATCCACGGCGCAAACGGCGAATCGTTTGTTCTAAATCTGTTAATAATCCTGCCGTCTGTCGTATAAAATATCTGCTGTATCCAACTACCAACGCCTTGAGGTGGTATAGAAACATTCCCACCAGTTCCACCGGATGACAGAGTTAACACCGTTCCATAACTCGGCCCTGGTGCGTCTGGCCCATCAAGTAACCCGCTACACATTGACCACCCAAAAGGCGCAACATCAAGGCTGGCAGGTGTAGCCATATACGTCTGAATTGTTCCAGGCAACGGAACTCCATGTTGTTCAAATGAATCCGCAGATAATCGCCCTACAACATGCCCCTCTGTAATTTGGCTGGCGCTAGGTGGGTTTAGTGTGCCAAATAATGCCTGTCTGTTTTGTATTGATATGGCTCCTGTTGCTTTATCGATTACTAGCCATTCGACCGTTAATTGACCTGCGCTAGTAATAAACCAATTCGCCGTATGTACAACGGTGGCGTCACCGCCATATAGGATGTGGACGCCTGCACCAAACGGGCCAAAATGATCATCTTCAGGCCCGCCACCCTGCGTAAAAATTGTCGATGGGTGACCTTCTGTTGATAAAAAATATGGGTCGTCGAGGCGAATGGCTGGACCACCCAAACCCCATGAACCATTCATTAGCACGGCACCCGGAGTGCTGCTGTCTGTTAGATGCATCTGTACAGGATGAGTGGAAGCGGTACCCAGACCAAGATGATCACGGGATAATTGCTGCGCCTCTGCACCGGCTGCGGCTATTTCTGAAAGATTGTTACCAATTCGCAAATAAAGTGTATTTGCTCGTTCTTCCGTCAGATAATCGCTGGGCTGAATGATAACTGTGATGGCACTCGTATCCGATACAGCCAGCACATAACGTAAATCAAGATTCATAGCGTAACCGCTATCGGCGGGCGGTTTTATCTGATCCGGATAGTTGGCCACACTGAATAATGTCCCATCACTGGTAAATAATCCGACCTCCCGGACCGTATAACCTCCGCTTTCTTTTGGAACAATAAGCTGTGTAACCAGCGCATTAGGTTGCGCCGGGTCGGTGGCCATATTGCTGATATTGTCGCGGAACGTTTCGCCCACCAGCGCCACCATAGCCGGGTCGGGGGTGATAGGTTGGCCGCCGCCGTCGCCCACTGCAAATTGCGTAAGCGTGACCGGCACGCCGCTTGCGATAGCCTGCGCCAGTAGTGCTTGTCCTGCGTCCGTGATGATTGTGTAATATGTCGTCATTTAAGCCGTTCCAATAGTTGCCGTGATAGTGCCGGTGATAATCCCGCCCATGAAAAACTCGCCGCGAATATCTGGCGATTTCATATCAATTTGTGACAATAAACTTCGGGCGTTTTTGGCGTCATTAATCTGGTTAGTAATCGTTAATAATGCCGCCTCGGATGCCAGGCCGTTGATGGTTGCGCGGAATGTGTAAGGTGCGGCCGGTGGAGTATCGTTAAACCATTCGATAACGTCCACGCTGTAGCCGGTGGCCAGTAATGCCTCGCGCACGGCTCCGGGCGTGCCTCGCGTTTTGTTCACTTTGGGTGAATTTTTTATCGCGCCCCGTTTTTGGCTTTCCATCCACGCATCATCCCAGAACGTCACGCCGGATTCCCATGCCAGCCAGGGGAGGACAATCACGGGAGAGAGGTCGGGATTTTTTACCGTGCGAATATCGATGGGCGATTCCCCGACGTGGGCCATAACTTGCTCTTGCGCCAGCTCCCCCGGTGTGGCGTTCGGCGGTAACAATGATTTGAATGTCATACGTTATCGCCTCGCGTCAGGATGACATCGGTGCAATGAAACACCTGGCCGGTAACGGGGATCAAATCCGCCGCCGGTGATGTTAATTCCACATGGGTTGTCCCTGGCTGTCTCAATGCCCGATATACCCCGCCAATATCGACACGGTTATCGAATCGGTGTTGTTGCTCGGCAAAGCGCCAGGCGGCCGCCTCGGCGTTTTCCATGACCACATCACTGGACGGCCCCGCGTCGGTGTAAATCGTGGCCACAATCTGATAATCGATAATTGTCGCCGGTCGCACGGTCACAAAATCCGTTAGCGGTCGGACAAATTCCGCATTAAGGGCGGCGGTTACGGTGTCGAGAAGTGATTGAGGCGGGACGCCGTTGCCGGTGCGGGAAAGTACATAAACATCCACATATCCCGGCTGAGTTTGCGGCGGACCGTAGGCGATGGCGTCCAGTACATCCCCGTCCGCTGATAACGTGTGATATTCATAAGCTTTGTTCGATCCGGCCGTGTTGAGCGCGTGCCATGAGATTTGAATGCGATAACGAAATTCATCATCAGATTCCATCACGGCCGGAACCGGTGGAATGACGGTATTGTCCGGAGGCGTGATTTCACGGCGGGCAACGTCGTAATTTGCGCCGAGTTGGTCAAGGTCAGCGCCCATGGCATAGGCCAGTAATACCGCCCAGATACCGGAGTTAAAACGCTGCACGCCCACCATTTCCCGATAAACGAGTATCTCCAGCAATTTGATGGCTGGATCGGATTCAAGGAGTGCATTAAAAACCGGGTCCAGCCCTTGCAGCTCCGCCAACCGTTCTTGCTTCAGCATTTCAAACTCCGGCATTTCAATTACAGCCGGGGGTGGCAACTGGCTTAAATCGATGGTCTGGCTCATAAAGAAATGCCCTCAAGAATTATCGGTAACTGGCTCTCGATATCAGTCGCATCGATATCAATTAAAATTTCTCCGCCTCCAGCCTTCTGCACATTTATCGCATCAATTTGAATACGTGGCTCCCATCGAGCCAAGGCAATCGCCGTGGCCATTACGACGCGAATGGCAGTAGTGCGATCATCTGGGTGATCAACAAGGTCCAGAACCTCACTGCCGTATTCCATAAGCATTCGTCGTGATGCAAGTGGTGTACTCAGAATGTCTTTAACAGACTGGCGAATATGTTCAGTGGCGCCGAGATGCATGCCGGTATCGCGATTCATTCCCTGCATAAAATTCACCTATAAAAAAACCCGCAATTTGCGGGTTATTATTTGACGATTTCCTTTGACTTTATGGGTTCATTGGGTGGGTCGGTTACGCCACCAGTCTCGCCATTTTCATTGTGAGTATGCCCATTGTATTTTACACGCAGATCCTGCAGCGAGCCGGACCCACCATTGTTATCCGTGATATTGCCGGTTACATTCAGGTCGCCAGTGATATTCACATTACCCTGTAACTCAATACCACCAGAGGCAATAACGATCACTTTTCCGCCTTCAGGCAATGATATTTCTGCCTGATTGGTCTGAGTGTCATACATCACCGTGGCACCATTACCATACCGCGTAATATGTTGATGTGGAGAATCTGAAGCGGCAGCTTGATCATCTGTGATGTAGCCTGCCAGAACTACGCCACCCCGCAATTCACCACCTTCACTGAATACAGTAGCTGGAGAGCCCGCAGCAGGTACGCTCCATTCCTGTTTCTCTGCATCAGAACGCGTAAACCAGGGTAGCCAGGTCGTCACATGTTCATTGCCTGATATGGGATCAATTCCAAATGTGACACGACAGCGTGGCGGTGACATTTGCACACTATGAATAACACCACCGCGGACTATATCTCTGACACGACGGCGTAAATCTGAGAGTTCAAAACCATCCATCAGCCGACTCCTGCAATTACATCGCGCATTTTTTTCAATGCGTCCTGAATTTTTTGCTCTTTCGTAATGCCGCCGAGCGGAATGGTGGTTGATACTGGTTCATCAATATTCAATCGATAACCATAAAATTGTAGAGTCAGTGTGATGACCTGATGCCTCGCCTCACTACTGGTCCGAAAAGAGTCCATTGTCTGATTAATATCTGTCAGCACCCAATAACCCATCACTTTTCCACTACCAGTAACCAACATAAATGGCTGCTGTAAATTCCCCTGCAGGCGCAAATGCTCAACCGGATCAACCGACAATGCATTGACCATGCCGTATTTTTCAATCGATTTAGTCAATAATGATGGATTAATAAAAGAATCATACATTTCACAATCAAATTTTATAGTAGGGGCTTTTTTCCCCGTGTACTGAAGCTTATCGCGCTTACCGATTAAACCCTGTGATACCCATGACCAGGTATCTTGTATCGTGAGTTTACTGTATGCCAGCGTGCTGAGTTGAAAAATGAAGCTTCCCCACATCATCAGGGGAGGCAGTTCATCGAGATAATTTTCTACTTGTTCACGGATGTTTGAGCCAAGAATGGCGATGGGATCTATTTTCATTGAAGGACTCCCGGTAAACACCTCGCTCCGGGGAATGAGGTAATTAAAGAATTAATGACATGAAATTACCTGGCATACCAAGAACGTTAATACCAAGAATTTTACGCAGCCCCAAAACAGGATTAATTTCCAAAAGTGGATAAACACCATTGGCAGATACGCGATAATAACTGGCCGATACCGTGACGATTTGTCCAATCGTATCCTTATCATTATTACCGTGTTCATCAGCACGAATGGCGCTAACAAATCCCTCAACTTCCTCTTCAATCATGGTGATATCTTCAAGCGGTCCTCGATATGCACGGCGCACAGAAAGGCGTGCACGGACGCCAGGAATGATGCCAAACACCATAAATGCCATGGCATCCATTCCCTGACATTTATACGAGGCGGTCATTAATTCAGTGCCGTCATCAACTGGCACTGGCGCATTCATTGCGCCAGCCTTGAATAATTTCTGGGTTATTTTTATTTCTGGCGGCGTATATGACACGGTGTCAGCTATTTCAAGGCCATTCATCCACAACGAACAACCGCGATAAACAGGCATTAGTTATCCTCCGCTTTGGCGACAAGCACATAATCATCTTTATGTGCCACACCGACTTCAGGAAAAATACCCATCCAGAATTCTTTAAGCAATGGCGCATCAGGCTCGGCAAATGGATCAAGCCCGACCGCTAATCGCTGAGTAAATGATACGCCCCAGATAGCGTGATTTGGGCGCACATCTTCGCCTTTTTGCCAGAACATGGGCTCCGCATTTTCAAACACAGCTGGAGCGGTACCGGGTCCAAATTGCTTCCCATGGATCCAGTCTGATATTTTCAGCGCGGCATTACGTACCCGCGTTTCTGTTGAACCTATTTCATTTTCATCGACATCCTGTGCGGATTCAAAATGCCGTACGATATAAAGCATATTGGTCAGCTCAAGCGTCACATTCCCGCCATTTTCTTGTTCCGCGCGCGACCATTGCGAAACATCAAAGAATATAGCAGGGGTTTGAAAATCAGCTGTAAGTTCAGGATATATACCCACTGTAACTGCCCACGGGATTTTTTTTAGCTCAGCCAGCACTGCATTTTGATAATCATCGAGATATAAAACACCGTTCATCCGTTATAGCCCCGCTTCACTAGCCCTTTAAGCTCTTTATTGAATATCTCCATCAGCAGTTCGTTCGCACCTGCAAAGATATCTGAGGGGATCTCTTCTTTTACTGGGTCTGAAATATGGATTTTTGCTTCACTCAGAAATGGCTTACCTTCAGTGCGGAAGTATATTGATCGTTTCCCTCTGAAAGTTGTTACAAAACCACCAGGATAAGATGTTGTATTTAACCCTGATGATTTGGGATTAAACGTTGCCCCTCGACTACCCCGACCAGATATAAATCGTCCACGTTCATCACGCTTGCGGTTTTTTGCTTTCCCGCCAGATGGATTCTTCATCGTCCCTTTAATAGCACTTACAGGCATATCATTAAGACCAAGCCAGATTTTACCGTGCCCTGGCATTCTGCTATTCCCTCCAGAAGTGCGCACCGTAAAGATTTTCACCCTCCGTTTAATGATCTCCTTTTTTTTCGCGCCTGTAACATCCCTCATCATTGAAATAGAATTGATTTGAAGTTTATTCAGCGTCTTTTCTAATGCTCGATTATACGCCAAATTAGTTTGTTTATAGGTTGCCCCCAGCGCCTTTTGAATTGTCTGTAGCTCACTGGCATCCACATAAAAACCCGATTTCATAATCGACTGTCCGGTATATCAAAAGCAGACTTTTTATATTCAGACAACATGACACGGGTCATACCCAATCCATCGGGCTGCAATTCCTTCACAAAAAATTTATCTTCACCAACATAGACAGTGTCTTTTCTGCTCAGATCGATAATGTCACTATCACGCGCAGTAATACTGATACTTGAACCTTCTATACGCCCACCATCAGGAATATCAGTTCTTTCGTATGGCTGATCGAAAATTGCCTCAATTAATCGGGGAGAGGAGCCGCCAGGCCATAACGTAACATTCTTAATCGTTTTGAATGTTTTGATTAGAAGATCATCAGCTTTTTTCATTACTGCATCAAAATCCATCGGGAACCTCCAGAAAATCCCCACCTCATCAGATGGGGATTAATATTAATAACCGATACGTACCTGGCATTTTGGGTCGGCTGATGCTGCGTTATTCCATGCCGTACCCGCAAACGGATAAGCGACTGGTGTCGCGGCACCATCATCTGCCACATTTGTAATAGTACCGTTCGGAGATAGATATAGCTTATCGCCCTGACGCCAGATGCCCCCAGGCTCTTTCGGAAAATCAAAGACACCGGTCATCAACATGACACCATGGCCGCCAATCGGAATATCACCTGCAGCGACACCGGTACCAGGAGCTTTATCGGGGGAGCCCAGAATAATGAGATCACCTGATTTAACATCGGCACTGGTATCGTTTGTCCAGTCCATCGTATTGCCATCTTCGTAATAATTCTTTGCCATCTGTTTTGACTCCGGATTAAAAATGGGGCTTACGCCCCGTCAGATTTACTTGCTGGATTTAGCAGCGACAGTACCCGTGGATTTCAACAAACCGCGGTAATCCATCGGCGCGACACCAGCATCAATGCGCACTTTCATAGTGACACCATCAACCGTAAAGCCATCAGTGGACTCCACGACTGGCGCAGCATTGCCATCAAGATACGCAACTTCAATGGTGTCACGTCCCTTCGCTGCCGTCAGATACCAAGCGTTTTCATCGGCATCATCCAGTCGAGGATCAGCAATGATGGTGGCCATGTTTTGCACTGGGTTTTTAATATTGGCGTTATATTCAGCGCCTGGAATACTAATAGAATGCAGCAATTGGTCAGCCAATGTTTCCTGCACGGTCGGCACCAGCAGGAATTCAGGAGAAATATTTAGATGACGACCAGTTTCCGATTTCTGGCGCTTCATTTGTGAACGGGCATCCGATAATGCTTTGATGGATAACACTCCATTAATGAGGTTTCCACGTTCAGCATCAAATAATGGCAATCCATCAAATTCAGGGTTGCTGATTAATACGTCGTACACCAGATCGCCAATGGTCGCTTTTGCCGCAGAACCCATGCCAGAAGGCACTGTAGTAATAAAGCTGAGATCATCATTGATAATTGCCTGACGGTTAATACTGAATAATTCACCATACGTGGCCAGAATAATTTTCGCGCCGCGATCCCCCACGGTCACATATTTATATTCAGCTCCTGGGCGGACTTCTCGTAGAGTCGGGAAGGAATCAATTCCTACACGATGTGCTGCCTTAAAATCTGGTAACGTACCGGAGCGAGTCCATTGATCAAATGTTTCTGTGGATTCATCCCAACCGGCCAGAGCTGACTTAGTGGCGACATCCATCAAGATGTAAGGGAAATCACTGGAATCATGGGTAAACGCCATACCAACAATTTCATAACGCCCCTGCCCCGCCACACCAACACCGCGATCAGTCAAAGATACGCGCGCCAGTTCCGCCAGAGTCATGCCAGAATATGGGTTATCTTTTTCACGTACTCCTTTACCAGAGCGCGCCATGATGATGTTTTTAACGCAATCACCCACTACATTCCCATTATCGGCATATGGTGTCCATCCACCGAGCGGCTGGCACTGAGCACCCATTGCATCCATAAGCCGTTCGCGTGCAACAACATCGGTACACAGCATATCGTTTTCACATTCAGCTTTTAATGTCTGAAAAGCTGGGAATTTTTCAAACACATTTGCTACAGCTACGCGCCGCTGAGCATCCTTTTCCTGCATCATCTGCATGGCGCGCGCGGCCACATCGCCGATATCAACGGTCGCAGCAGGCTGCTGTGGTTGCTGTGGTTGCGGTGGGGATTGAGTTGGTTGTTGAGTGGTTTGCGCATGTGGAGCGAACCAGTTTTTTGCGGCTTCTGGCATTTTTGAGAATTCCTTCATTACGTTATTATTGATGCTCGCTGCTATGGCCATCTCTGGCAGCAATACGTCAGCAAACCCTTTTTCGACCGCTTCAGATCCAGTCATCCATGTCTCTGCATCCATCATTGTTCGCAGTTCAGCGTCATCCAATCCGGTTTTTTGGGCATAAGCGGAAAGGATATTTTTTGTATGTCCATCGAGGAAATCGGCATACTCCCTCATTTCGTTTGCATCCCCCATCATCCCGCCCCATGGATTGTGAATCATGATCCAGGCATTCTCAGGAATGTGTACTGTTGCATTGGGAAGCATAGCGATCACCGATGCCATGGATGCCGCCATACCATCAATGTAAATATTCACCGCACCAGTGAGGCGTGCCAGCGTGTTATAAATGGCAAATCCATCCAGCACACTTCCCCCAGGTGAGTGAATTCGAATATCCACTGCCGGCGCAGAAAAAAGGCCCGCATCGCGGACCTCACTCAGTAATTGTCTGGCCGATATTCCCCAGCCACCAATGCTGTCAAAAATAATTACCTCTGCCGGCTTGCTGCTCGTAGCGGCAGAGACTTCATACCAGTTCTCATTTCGACTTTCCGTCTTCAGGCTTGCCTGGGGAAGAATTAACACTCCCTCCGCCTGCAGATGGATTGTCGTTTGCGGGATCTGTGTCATAAATAAGTCCATGCTCCTGGTTGTATTTGATTTCACGCTGGCGTTGACGTTTCACCGCATCAGGATTACGCCCGCGAGCCCTTGCCCATTCAGCCTCTGACGCCGCACCGCCACGAATTTGTATTTTCCACGCTTCATTCTCTTTCACCGGATCAATCCATGGCATTACGGGGCCTAGATAGATGGCGTTATAAAGTGATGCAGGAATAACATCAGAGGGAATTTCATTTCTCGGAAACATATCTACCCAGGTACGATACAATGGGCGAATAATGTGAGAGGTAAACCAGTTTTGAAGAATGGCGTATCCTTCCATTGATTCAATAAGTTCCTGACGTTGTGCGGAATAACTGCCATTATAATCACGAGAAATACTGGAATATCCTGTACGGGTACCGGCGGCCACTGCTTTCAGTTGCCCATTACGGAATTCAGCCAGATGAGTGTTTGGCCGATTAGATTCCAGCATTACCAGATCTTCCCCAGGTGCTAATCGGTCATATATCTGGCCAGAGGACATCTCAAATTCACGGTCCTTTGCTTCCTCGCCATTCCAGTCACCATCACTATCAAATGTACTGGCATCACCTCGCTTAATATAAAAACCCAGTGATGCAGCGATACGAGCGGATATTCGTTCCGACTGTTCATATTCTTTCAAATCAGCAATGCGTATTAATGCCGGAGCGAAAAACGACACGCCGCGCAACTGATGAATGCGTTTGCGAAAAGCCAGGTGTAGCATATTTCTGGCTGGCACTTTCTTCATAGCACCACTTCCCACCACTACACTACTAGGATGAACCTTCAAAACGTGATAGGCGATTGGCCGCCCCCAGCTATTTACATCGACACCCTGGACTGTTTGCGCACCTTCGTTACCAAACGTACTAAAATTCATCGGAATTAGATCAGGCTCTAGCATCTCAAAGGCTAGTTTTTCCGGCGTTCTGTGAATAAGTCCTGGCGCATTACCCTGCACCAGTGAAACAAATACCTCCCCATCACGCATTGCCGTCCGGAGCATCATCCGTTGTGCTTCAGCAAAAGTATGCAACCCCGTCACATCGGGACTTAGCGCCCACTCAGCGAAACGAGCCGCCAACATCACTGCAAATTCTTCATGTACACTTCCGTCGGCCCGCAATGGATGTGGTTCAATCTGGATGCCATCGGCTCCTACTACCCGATCTTCAATTTTATCCAAAATCCCAGCCGCAAGATCGTGGTTTTCATCCAACCAGCGAGCCTGCTCACGCAGCGAAGCAGCTCCGCCAGAAACAGCACTATTCGCTGTTCTACCCTCGCGTTTTGCTGCATGTGTTCTGGTTGGTTTTGCTGCTTCATAAGCCTGTAATTGCATCCTGGCTTTCGCGCGACGCGCAGCCCATCCAGGTGATACCGAGGCCAGCATTCGTCCAAGCACTCCCATCAGTCACTCCTGAATCTCACTCGCGAATAAGATTTACCACCGCCGCCGGTGGCATTTTTATAACGTCGATCCCAGCGTAAAAAAATATCCTCCAATTCTTTAATGCTTTGCCTAGTAACTGAGCGATTATTGACACCACCAAAACTTACGCTTTGTGCATCCATCGCATCACGCAATGCGGCACGCGCAGCGTCACGCATCTCTTTAATTTCTTCTACCGTCATTGTTCAGCCTATTAAAAAAATCCCCGCGTTTCTGAAAGAGGCGGGGATTGTGTTTTTTTCTCTTCTGCATGATCTGCTGGTAAGGATTTTGTTGCTGTCCACACCGGTGGGATTTCCCTTATCCCTATTTCCTGCGCATATGGAGGAGGCCTGCTCCAATCGATTTTGTCGTATCGCTTAATGATCACCATGGCATGGCAGTAACACATCAGATCTAGGGCTTCGTTAGCACCCTTACCTGGCTTTTTCCATTTGCCATCAGCCCCTCGTTCCTCATAGGTCAATTCTTCATAAAACCATTCACCGAGCCAGTCTGGAAAATGGACAAAATTGGGACCAGGTACATCCCTACTCAATGCATTACTCATTCGGTCTTTTAGCTGATCAGTCTGCAAAAGATACAGAGGCACATCACCGCGTGCATCTGCCGATCTGTCTGAGCGTTTTGTGTTATCAGGGAAAAATTGATTAACCAACTTACTGCGCGTATGACTATCACCCTTGAACAAATAGACTCTGCGTTTCAGGCCTTGCTTACGACAGCGACGCCAGAATGCATACGCATTCCCCGTCACACCATCCTCACCACCAGAATCCACTGCCATCCACTGTATACCCATGGTCCGCTTATCATCAGCCTGTAAGCGATACTCCTTATCCAGCACGTCAGAAATCAATAAATCCCAGTCCTCCGGATAGCCGGCTGGATCAATCTGAAGTGCTTCACCATGTGAATTGCAACGAAGGGAAGTTTTTATATTGAATCGGTCGATTACCCACCGCTCACCATGCTGACCATAACCGACAACCTGCACCACAAAGCGGCGCTTCTTACCACCCTGCACGTCAACAGATGCCACTAAGAAACGTACTTTCGGCGGTACCAGGCGCTTACCATAATCCTCAGCCCTTGCCATCAGTTCATCACCACGCCGTTGATCCACTGCGGAACGCGGCAGGTATGGGATCCCCCAGTCAGTATTGATGACTGCTTTCAGTGTTTCTTCACTTCCCGTCGCCTCGTAATCCTGTTCAGCGGTCAGCCGTTTATAAACGAGCTGCTGTAACGTCTGGTATGCAGCTGCGGGTCCCTCCATCCAAAATGAAGCGATTCTTGAGCGTCTTGGTTCTCCACCACGCTCACCCAGTTTATTAATCGTTTCGCCGTCGCGCAGCCAGATACCCAGACCATTGAGCTCGCGCTTTTTATCCGCTTTAATTTCACCCGCGCAATGTGGGCACTGAATAAAAGCCGCTTCACTGGCCATAACTGGATCTATGATTTCTTGATAACCAGCGACAACAGCCGCACAGGGTTGAAAATATTCGCAGCAATGTGGGCATGGCCAATACCAGCGCCGGCGATCGCCACGGTTATAGAGCGACAATATTCCCGTCGCTGGCGGGGCTTCATGCGGAGAGGTTGGTCGCCATTTAACATTAGTAATATCGCGCCCAGGTGAACTTTCCACGAGCGTCATACCGGATGACATAAATGTTGTAGTACGCTTCGAGGCCAGCGTAAAACCATCACCTTCGCCATCGATATTTTCGGGAAATCGGTCATAGTCAGTCAGCGCCACGCACTTATAATCCGACGACGACATGATATTGATGGATGGCCAGCCAATCTTCAGGTAATTCCCATTCAGGAATGTTCTGTCGTAGACGTTGTTGTCGTTGCGGTTTGGGCTGAGTCTTTTGACCATTTCAGGACTGGAACGGAATGTTCTCGCTAGGCGTTTTTTGGAGTGTTCCCGCGCCTTTTCTTCTGTCATCTGGATAATCAGCATGTCGGAAGGATCGCAGACAACGTTATAAACTACCCACCCATCAATCAGACCAATCGTTTTACCTGTTCGCGCCGGGCCAACAAATATCACCGCATCAAACTCACGCGACGCCAGGCAATTCATTGCTTCAATGACATAGGGTGCAACCAGAGGATCCCAGGGAACTGAGTTACCGGCCCCCATTGGCACGCGCATAAATTTCGCTACAGCATCAGCCACCGGCATTCTTCTCGGGGCTTTCATCATGCCAGATGTGTTTTTTCTGGTGACGCTCGATGTTGCCTGAATCGTCATTACTCCTCCTGCGACGCCTCCTCCTTGTCATCATCGGCATCATAAATTTTTTGCGCCATCTGATCCCGCAGGTCATCGATGATGTCCTGAACTCTTTTCACTGCAGAGGGTGTCAATGCGCAATCCCGCTCCAGTATGTCTGGCAAAGTTTCCAGTGTTTGCACAACAGCCTTAATGATTGCCGCGAAATCTCTGGCAACATCACTCGCAGGGATTAACTGTGATGTTTCTTGCTCAAATTTCAGGCGCTCGCGTTCAGACTGATACCATGCCTTACGTTCGTGGGCATCCATATCATCATCATCGCTCGGTGGTGCCGCGCGCATTAATTCCCCGATGACGCTGGTCAGTGAATAAAGCGTCAAGTTACTTCCGTTACCACCAGTTGGCGGGATGTTCTTCAGTCTTGCGCTAACTGTCTGACGGTGCATCCCAGACAATGCTGCCAGCTGTGCAATGCTCAGTTGAAGGTTCTTCAACTCCTGATCCATAACGGCTCCAGTGGTGAATAAAAAACAATCACTTTCACCACTGAAAAAAAATTAAATTAAAAATATCAAAAAATTACACCAGTGGTGATGATTCAAAAAAAATACAAAAAACTAGTTTTTCTCCGCGATGTTTTCGCCCGTGGAGGCCCCACCCCCTCCAGGAGGACCCGTGAAAATAAGGTCAGGAATGTCCGGCGGCATTGCTTTCAGTTGGCCACTTAAACAACACCGCGCCACTATCCAGTATGTGCACTGAATCCCCCTCGCATAAGCTGATAAGGCGCATGCCATCGGGATGAGCCGACCCAGCCATCCACGTCATATGTTCACCGCGGCTTCCATCGAATTTAACAATCACGCACACATCACTCTCTGCAATCCGATCCCCAATGCGCAATGCTTTTTCATCGGGTTCAATATCGGTGATACGTGTTGTCATCGGGTCGCTAATAAAACCCAATAGTTCATCAAATCCTTGGTTATGTTTCGCTACGAGTGAGATAGCACGATTGGTTTGAAAAGCAGTGGCGACGCCGTTGAGCATTAAGCGTATCGTGAGCATTTTGAATCCTCGATGGAATGGGAATGGTCGAAAGGCAGCGGGTTTAATGCTGGTTACTAAGACGTGACAACAGCTTTTTTTCAAACAGAGTGACTATCGTGACACCAGACCAGGACGATATTCCGCACGCTGCTGCCGTTGCGGTATAATGCCACTGAAAGCGAACGGCAAGCATCAGAATCAGCGCACTGGCAAACGTCGAAATGATGATCTGACAGATGGCACCCCAGAACGATACAGGGATGCCATTCATAACACGGTGGGCTATTTTCGATAAAACTCCGAGAATCGTTAAAATACAAACGAGAAAATAACCCGCGATTTCGTTTTCTGGCGGTTTGAAGGGCACGGTTTTTCTTCCATAAAAAGGCCCACCAAAGTGAACCATGTAGAATAAATAAAAAGTGGGTATACAACCCACAAATTACTTTACATCATCCATGTGGTGGGTATAATAACCACATCAAGACGAAATGGAGGATTGATGAGTAGTGCAGAGTTAATAAAACGACTAATAGCTGATGGATGGGTTAAGCAGCGGCAAAGTGGGAGCCACGTAACGCTGACTAAACCAGGGGTTCGGAAAATCATCACCGTACCCCACCCCAGAAAAGACACATCACGGGGGATTATCCGGCAAGCTCAGGAGATATCAGGTCTTAAGCTGTTGTAACTCAGGGAGCGGTGAAAGCCGCCCCTTAACACTACTCATCAATTGGCTGAAACATGAGGTATTTATGATTTATCCACTTTTTATATTCAAAACTGAAAGCGGCGAGTATGACGGTTATTTCCCTGATGTTGAGGGGTGTTTCTTTGCCGGTGATACTCTGGAAGCGGCTATACGTGATGCTGAGTCAGCTTTCAGCCAGCACATGGAAGTATTAACCGAGCAAGGCGAGCATGTGCCAGCACCTAAAGAGCCAGGCATTTATGTTGGAGATGAAAGGCTGACTCAGGATGGTGGCTTTATGGCGCTGCTGGATATCGATCCAGGCAAGTATGAAACCAAGGCGGTAAAATTTAATTTAACGATGCCTGGCAATCTCATCACGGCTATCGACCGATATATTGAAAAGAATGGTCGCTACAAAAACCGTTCTTCTTTCCTTGCCGAACTGGCGAGAAAAGAAATTGCACGGCATTAACCCCATGCTCAGAAATACAGAACCCGTCTTATGGGCGGGTTTTTCATATTCGGATTGCGTACTTATCGGCGCTGTCATCGTAGCGCCTATGCGAAACCCAGCACTGAGCTGGCTATCCTATCCGGCGGGTTCTAAGCGTATACTTTTCTGCTGATCAGTCTGGTGAGTTATATAGGCATACTTCGGCATGCCATCAATAATGGCAATGACGACTTTTCCCAACACGATTTTTTCGTTCATAGACTTCTCCAGATATAAAAAACCCACCGAAGTGGGTTTTTATTATTGATGAAAATAATTATTCAACTTGAATGACATCGTACAAAACAGGTGTCAAAATTGGGCCTATTACTTTATTCCCACCTATTTCTATTGGAATGGATAAGGGAGAGTTCAATGGAATATCCATTCTCCCATTTACAGGGTGAACGAATGCAAATACGTTCACCTCGTTAATGGTTGTCATTCCCATGAATACACCAATTTCCATCCCATGCAGCTTAAACATCTTACCAGCAGCCTGACCAGTGCCACCGTTTTCCATATAATAACCAATACTTTTACTCATATTTACTCCAATCATTTGCATATGCATGGAGCATGTTACAGATAGATTACTATCAGAATATTGGTTAAGTTTTTTATTTTTAAATTAGTTACATATTCATACCATCAGTACGTCGCCACGGGAATCCGACCGCAGATAACGTCATCTCCGCACCGCCTGAAATCAATCAGGCATCAGTTTGTGCGGTCTTTCCACTTTTCTACTTCTTTTTTAAAACTCCCATAAACGACAAAACCCGCCTTGTGAGCGGGTCTTGCGTTATGTTTATTCGCTTGTCGTCGCTGCCATCGTGGCGCAGCTTTGCTAAGCATGAGTGAATTATTGACTTTTCTGGGTAGATTTCAAGTTTTCTACCAACAATAAGCACAATTGATTCATTTTGTGTGTTTTTTTACCGATAAAAAAACCTTCGACCTGAATATCTGCAAACACCATTTAACCCGTTCGCGTGCTTTGTCACTGGATAGCCATGGCGCAATTTCCTGCAATTCCCGCGCTATATCCGAAATCTTTTTGCGGGTGGTGTAATAACTGATGCCAATTCGATAAACCGGATCATCCGATGTAAAGCACTTCAACACAGCCTGCTCAATTAAATCTGCATCATCCTTCTGGCTGGCCTCATCGATCATCTCACTCAGTGTGACCGCCCATAAAACAGTATGCGCACGCCGTACAGCCTCGCGCCCTTTATAACCTTCTAATCTGGCCTGCTTTAGAGCCGCAGTGATGCAGGATAACTGACTGTCAGACCACTCTTCTTCTTTTGCTTTTGATACGAAACGATTGCAGTTCTCAAGCCTGTATTGTGCGTGGGTTTTACCACCGACGCACTCACCCCAGACCGTCAGTAATGATTGTATCCACGCCGATTGGATGCCAGTGAGTGGGGTAAATCGCCCTAACCAGCGTTTGTGTGGCGCAGCTGCTGCGCGTTCTATTGCTGCGTGATGCGCTCGGCGTTCTTTAGGGGTCATTTTGCGGTTCCTGCGATTAATCGTTTGGCGTAGTTCTGAATAATTCGGTAATCCACCAGCACTGAACCGGCGGAACGGAAACAACGAAGGGCGAGCCATCTGCGTCTCAGCTCAAGGATGATGACTGGGTGTGTCATGAAATAGCCCTCGCAATGCGTTCACCTATCCAGCGCATGACAGGTACTGCCATGCTGTTTCCAATAGCTCGATAACGTGGGCCATCCGCCGCCCTGCCGCAGCACTCCTCGAAAGTGAGCATGCCGTTACGCATCAGATATTTTGTGTAATCTGCTTCCATTTTTTCGGCCCTAATAACTCTGCCATATGGAATAAGGGTGTGATCATCGGGGAAGCCCTGGAGGCGCTCGCACTCACGTGGGGTCAGGCGGCGGACCTGCATATCGTGTGCAATGGCTGGAGGTTGCCCGCCGTTAGGATTGCTGTTATTTGAATTACCGGCACGTAATGTTGGTGAGAGGTTTTCTATAGCATCGCCGCCGTAATCTTTACTGCTAAAGGCGATCGCTGTCGGATTACGCGACATTAAAGCGGGAGATAAATTTTCAGTGGATGCAGACTGTGTACCGCTCATGCGCTCAGGAAACGCCAAGGCGTATGTTTCCAAATCCTCAGCAGTGCTGCTGCTCTCCTTCCCTAATAGAGTTCGGCTTGTATCGGAATATGCCACCGATGTCACAGCCAGATCGGTTGCGTCTTTATAATCCCTCGCTTTACAGGTAGATGCGGTTTCATCATTGGCATATTCGCCAAATGCCTTCATCCGATAGGCACCGACAATACCCGCACCGCGCTGGCTAAAAATTTCTTGATTGCTTAGGCCAATGCCACCGACATTGTTTGATTGATTCAGGGTTGGATGTGGGTTAGTTGAGTTGTCCCAGTGGCTACCGTTGTCAATGCGGTTTCCAATATGGCTGGAAGTTTTCGCCCCCTCGCCTCTGCGCGGCGGAGTATCCCGGCGCATGCTGTCGCGCTCAAAAAGTACTTTTGTGGGATCAAAGTCGTCTCGAGCACTTGCGATAACGAACACACGGCGGCGGCGTTGGGCCACTCCGAAAAATTGAGCATCAAGGACTCTCCAGGCGACAACTCTTTGTGGTCCATACACACAACCAGCGTTTGACCATTTTTTCCCTGATGGCTGCAATTCGAGACTTTCGCCGGCAAGTCCTGCCAAAAAGCATCCAAAGGCATTATCTTTGGTGCTGAGCACTCCTGGAACGTTTTCCCAGACAAAAATTGCTGGTTTTTCTCCGCGTTGTCTTCGTTCGTCATCGATTGCATTTGCCAATTCCACATAAGAGAGAGTTAATTGCCCGCGAGCATCAGACAGGCCTGCACGCAAACCAGCCACGCTGAATGCCTGACATGGTGTGCCGCCCACTAAAATATCTGGGGGAATAATGCCGCGGCGAATACCGGCGGCGATTTTGGTCATGTCGCCAATGTTTGGCACCCACGGCCAGTGATGTTCTAAAACAGCGCACGGAAATGGTTCTATTTCTGAAAACCATGCTGGCTTCCAGCCCAGAGAATCCCAGGCTATGCTCGCGGCTTCAATACCACTGCAAACGGATCCGTATGTGATTTTCATGCGGCCACCAGCCCCAATTCCTTACGAACTCGCTCAAGCAGCTCAAGCTCAGTACCGAATTTGGCTTCCCATGTTTTTGGGCAATCGTGATATGACATGCCAATACCATGGAATTGATGATGTATAGGGCAAAGAGGTAGTGTTTCGAAATGACTGGCGCGCTGGCCTTTTCCTTGACCTGTGCGGATATGGTGGATTATTGCAGGGCTGTCTGGGTAACCGAGGTTTGAACAAACAATGCAGCCCAGAGCAGCAACGCGTTCAAGGTGTTGTTGTTCGGCTTTGGTTTTATGGGTGCGTTTCTTGCTCATGCCGCACCGCCTGGGTGCAGACAAACAGAAACACCGCGACAACTGGATGCGGTGTGAGGATGTGGGGTAAGACTTGATTTATTCGCCATCTCAATTCCTTGGATGGCGTAGCGGTTCTGGCTGTCAGGTGTTCAGGCTGACTTGATTATTATAAATCAATTCTCCGTGACTGTGTAGCCTGCCGCCTTGAGTAGTTCAATCATCGTTGGAAAATCTGCGACATGCTGCGTTTCCCTCAATTTTACCGGTACAAATGATTTATCAGCCAAATGATAAACCTCATAACGCCCCACTCCATGTAAATCAAAATATTTAATAAGCTGTTCACTTGTCATTGATTTTAATCCAAAGGTGGTATGTTCTCCCGTCAGGGTTTTTCAGGTTTATCCTTGTGCGTTAATCAAAGTTAGTCGCACTTTATGCTTAGTGCTAATAGGCCATACAGATCGAATTGGTACTTATCGATCGAATTTACCGATCAATAGTCTTTTTGATTGATAATCACTCAGTGGTTGACATGCTGAAATGATTCATGTCTGAATGTTTATAAATAATTCAATGGATATATTTGAAATACGAGAGTTGTGTTGCGGTAATGCTGCTCAATCTTTGATACGCCGCGCTTGTGTTTATTTTGTGAGTTAAATGTAAAACATTGTTAATGTATCACCAGCCATAACGGGACATTTATCATTGCAATTATTACGCAACATGACTATTTCTGCCGGATGAATTCATTTAGACAATCATTAAATCTGTAAATGTATTTGGGGATGTACTGTGTATTTTTCCAGAACGTTGGCGATCTGGTTGAGAGAGGTAAAAATTGTGATGGTCAGCAGATAATAAAAAACCCGCCGTAGCGGGTTAATAAATGATTTAGGTTTTTTCAGTATCTTCTTGTAAGGCTTGATTGTAAATAGCTAAAGAATGGTCAACATCTGAGATACATTTAGCTATTTCTTTACTTCGCAGGGCTGCCAACGCCGAATCAATTTCTATCACTTGTTCAGGCGTTGTGCCTGGCTGAGATTTTAGCTTATTTAGGTTTTTTCGGGATCTGCGCAAATCAACGGCAACTCGTACATCCTCTTGGCTTGGAACATTTATAAACGTCAGAGCCAGAAGAAAGAAGTGCGAAACAACAACGGCTAAGCCTGGAATAAAAGAGTTAAAATCAGAAGAAAGCCCAATAAATGCACTCCCCTTTAGTAAAACCATATTAGCTAAAGGTGTGCACCAAGCCTGCCCAGCAAGATATTTTTTATGCTGTATCATTGCTAGGCATCCTGCTTCAAATCAGCATCACGCCGTATCTCATTTAAAATAGAGACAAGCGCCCTAGCATCTTTATCGTCCAAAGAAGTTTCACGAGTGTGCTTTACCCCTTCATGATCAAGATAAGTTAGCTTTAATGTCTTGCTTGGCTTTAACCAGACCAGCACGTGATAAACCACATATCGGGCTGCCAGAAAACTGGCAACCGCAGCAGTGATTATCAACATGACACTCAAAATGGACATTTGGCTACCTATCAAAGAATACGACGATCTTCTGCTGCACGATGCCGCACAACCTGGGTGATAGTGTACGTGGGATTTCCAAAATTACCATTGGTCTCTTTAACAGATTTTTTAACATCCACCACAAAAAGGTCATCTTTGCTGAAAGTCATCTGATTGCTAGTAACTCTAGCCATGAAAGCATCATCCTCCATGCGTACACCAACTTCATCGCCGTTTGGTAAAATCATCTTCCAGCCAGTATTTGAAGTAAAGCTTAGTTTAGTAAACTTCACATTTAGCTGAAGCTCATCCACATGGGTCACCTGTTCAATAGTATGACGAACTGGTTTGTACGGCGCAGAGCTGTCCTGAGGGATAATGATTACGTCTTCTCCAGCATTTTTAATCCTGAAACTAGATGTGCGTTCCGTTTGCAACGGCTGATACACAAGTTTGGATATTTCGTTGCGAATAATTGGGCTGGTAACTAATTTTTGCACATCATTAGAGCAATTGATTGATTCGCCATCAACAATCAACGTTGCACTGTTGTTTGCCTCATCAATTATTACTTCTTGCGGCTTGCGCCCCCTTAACCATTCAATTACCCCCATCAAAGTACCAGCTCCTGCCCCAGCGGCAACTGAAAAACCAAGTAACTGGAGGGTAGATAGGCTTCCCAATACTGAAACTAAAAGAGTAAAGGATCCTTCGCGAGTCGCCCTGATGTTTACTTGAGGGTCAGCAGCCTCACCGTGTAGAATTTTTTCTGCGTTTTCAATTAAACCACTTAATGAAGTGAGCGCTTCGCCTAAGGTTTTTGCATCAATTTCATTTTCGGAGTAAGCGTCGCCACCATAGGCGATTTCAAGCTCAGTAACTTGTTGGACGGTCATCAGATACCCTTCAAATAGAAAAGAAAATTAGTTGAAAGAAAAAAATTTCTGCAAAGATACATTATTGAAAACAAAAAGCATCATGGTAATTCATTTAAATTCGCCGGAAAAATGATTACGCGCAAAATGACTTCTTTACCGCTGACTTCAGATTGACCATCGGTGCTTCCATTCCCTTATCCATTGCTGGCCTCCTTCACAAATAGAATCCAGTGAGTTTTGTCACCCTTGCCTGTACGCTGGCCAATCACTGGCTTCTGATCTGTTAGCGCCAGAATTTGGCTGACCGGTATCTGCGTTTCGTTCCATTTGAAGATGAGCACACCTTGTGGCCACAACACTCTGAACGCCTCAGCGAACCCGGCGCGCAAATCGCTACGCCATGTTTTTTTGTCGAGCCGACCATATTTCTTACCCATCCAGGCATTTTCGCCAACACGTTCAAGATGTGGTGGGTCGAACACGACGACAGGGAAAGAGTCGTTAGTGAATGGAAGTGCACGAAAATCGGCAATCAGGTCCGGACGAATGACCAGGCGGCGACCGTCGCAAAGCATGTGTTCTTCGCTGCGAATGTCGCTAAACACTGCGCGCTCATCCTCCTTATCGAGCCAGAACATGCGGGAGCCGCAGCACATATCCAGAATTGAAGGTGTGGGGTTAGTCATGGGTGGACTCCTTGCGTTTCTTCAATGCTTCTTTGTAGCTGGCCTTTGCCGCTTTCTTTGTGGGCTTCCAGTCGCCTTCAACATCTCGATACGAATCCCAATAGCACCGGGAGCGTCGATACATCCGGTACTCCCATTTTCCACGGATATAATCAACCTCTCGATATTCGAACTTCGGAAGGTTTACCCCAAGCCATTCGCCGAATGATTCGACCACTTCAGAATGCAGGTAATCGTCATATCGCGTTCTTTTCTTCGGCTCAGGCAAGGCGGAAATTGCTGCAACCTGGCCAGCTTCCGTTACCCGGTAAACCACATCACCACAGGTATGTTTTGGTGCCGGGTGAGAGGTGGCAAATCCCTTCTCGACGAGCGCTGACCAGACTTTGCTGTCTGAGCTTTCAGTGCTCGCAAGAAAATAGTTTCGGTATGGCTCGCGGTTGCGCTCATTGATGCCCAGAGCGTGCTGCATAAGTTCAATGTTATTGCTCATCGTTATATTCCTCGTCATACCAAAGGAACTCACCGCATTCGGGGCAATGCCCATGCTGTTCAGCAACATCAGATTCTGGTTGATTCATGCCGCAACGCTGGCACGCAACCGCGCCTGCTTTGTTAATGGCATCACGCACGCTCTGCTTGTAGTAATGGTGAAATGCGAATGTCAGACCAAGTTTTGTTGCGCTCTGGTTCTTTGGGCTCAACAGGCCAAGTTCTGTGGCGATATAGGTAGCCGTCCCACCGGAGTGATAACCAGCGGCACGCTTCATTACGGTTTCAGCCAGGATAGTCCTGAAGTCGGTACGCCCGAAGTTAGTACCCTCAAACGCTTGATTCACTACTTCATCGGTAAGGTGCTTGTCGCAGACGATAGCCATGCTATTTCACCTCACCCTTGCGCAGCTCTTCGGCGAACTTTTCAGCATCCTGAGCCACCATTAAACAACGTGAAGCGCTTCCATCAGTGACGCCATGCTTTTCCCAGTGCGTAGCCCATTCACGCTCGTTGGCTGCAAACTTCTCCACGCCCTGCGCCTGAATGTTTGCAATGGCGGCGTCGGTGGCAGGTATTTCGGCCTTGCTCAAAATTGCTAGCGCTAGTCCACAGAATTCATCTTCAACACACTCTGATTGTGCCGCGCCATCACCTGCGTGTTGAAGCCCATGCTTGTAGCCTGCGGCATAGACGTTTTCTGACTGTTCGCATATCTTGATATTTTCTATCGTCAGCAGGCGCCATCTTTGAGTTAACTTCGCACTCTCCGCCACCAGCGCATCACGCTCACTTTTGAGCACGGCGTAATCAGTGGCCAGCACGACATCAACACAAAATCCGTAACCCATCGAATCCGGTACCGGCGGTGATAAGTCACTCGGTATGGCTGTATAAATTTTTACTGTCATTTCCCTGCTCCTGAATAATTTTTAACTTTTTCGTTCCATACCGTAATGGCTTTAACTTCTGCGGTTTCCCACGCCCTTCCGCCTTTGCTGTAACCGGTTGCCACTCGCAGACATTCACAGGTGCAGGCGATATTCACGTATCCCATTGCACACCATGCACCTCGTGGCTCGCGGTGGATGATTCGAGGCCTAACTCCCTTAGGGCAATTTACTGGTATTGGCATGCGCGCACCTTTGCCAGGCAGTCATTAAACAATTTCATACCCGCACTCACGCCGAAACCGGATGGCATGGACATCGATGACGCGGCGTAATACCGGTAATGACCTGGCCTGCCCTGAACCTCGATCCGATGTTCTTTGAAAAGTGCTGAAAGCGCTGTGCCCGCCGTACTTGATTTAATCCCGAGCCCTTTTGCAATCTCACTGGCGCGATGGCCTGGATTGTTTTTGATAAAATCAGCAACCTGAGATTTGACTGTTTCGTCCGGTTTGTTTGTCATGGTCATAACCCCAGTGAACGTTGCAGACGGGTCTGCGTGCGAACGGTCACGCGCAGTTTTTCGAGCTGCACCAGGCGGCTTTTGGTTTTGCGAATTTCGCCGGCGATAATTTTCGGTGTCAGTGCGGCCGGCTGACCGTTCGTCGATACTAATTGCGGAATAGTGTCGACAAATGCGGTTGAGCTTTGAGGTGCAGGTGTCTCGGTTTTTTCAGGAATTGATGCAGTTTTTGGAGTTTCTGTAACGGGAATTGCGGGTTTTGATGCGCTTTCAGGCAACTTTGATGCACCGAGTGCCGTTTTGCTGACAACGTTGAAATGAAATACGTTGCCGCGCTTCTCGCGCACAATACGGCCCTTGTTAACCGGCATGGCCAGCGTGGACGCTACCGTTCTGACGGTGGTATCAGCCAGTTTTGCCAGCTGCTCGCTAGTCATGGCACCATGCTCATGCAGGAGTTTTACCAGTACGGCCTCGTTAATTTTGCTTGCCGGTGGCTTCGTTTTTTTCGGTACCGCATTGGCTGGTTTTTTTGATGCCCTACCGGTCAACTGCCAGTACCCATTCACCTGGTTGACTTCGCCGCGATCCTCATGGTCACGCAGCATGGCCAGCGCATCAGGTGCGTCAATTTTCATCCGGGCGGCCATTTCGCGAGCGGTCGCCTTTTCCATTTTTTTCAGCACTTCCAGAATCGTTTCCATAGCTTTCTCCAGAATCAGGCATTAGCCCGGTTAATTTTTTCGTTGTCATGGATGCGCTGGGCATTGTCCTGCCAGAGCTTGTCCCAAATTTTTTTGGCGACCTCAGGAGACATATTTTTAATGCCTGCCGTGGCGGCTGATTTTCGCGTCGCAAATTCGATGGCGCTTTTTTGCATGATATTTATGCTCGTACCGAGAAAGCGTTTGCGGGCAATATCCCGCTCTTCGGTGTCGATTTCGACTGGCTTACTATTCAGTGCAGGCCTACCATCGTCATGCCACTTGCGGGCCAGAGGCAGATATCCCTCAAAGTTTTCAAAACTAAAAAGTGTCTTCGGGGAAAGGTACTGGGACATTTTCAAATCGTTAGCCCAGAGTTCAGTGCGGTGATCGATAACCAGGATCAACTCGTCAGCGACGTATTCCCCCACCAGCAGCCCGTTGATAAATCCCATCGTGGTTTTGCCATCCTGGAACTTTGCACCGGTAGTTCGGTTCATGTGGTTTAAAACCCGCAAAGCCGGATCGTCGAAATCGTCTGGCAGTTCGTCTGCCTGACACTCTTTTTGTTTTATGACTGGTTCTTTGACTGGTTCAAAAGAGTGACTGATTCTGGGTGAATCTGGTTCACTACCCCGTGGTGAATCTGGTGCACTGGGTGGTGAATTTGCTTCACTACCTAGTGAATCTTGTTCACTACCCTCTGGTGAATCTTCTTCACTAGGTGGTGAATCTGTTTCACTATCTTTTAGTCGGGAAATATCCCCATTCTCTGGGGTGAGGTAATACACATTACTGGCATTACCATTCATACCTTTCCGGAACTCTTTTCTGAGAAAGCCACACTGACAAAGCGCACTGATATGATTCATCACTGAGCGCCTGGTTATTTCGCAATGCTCGGCGATATGCTGATAACTCGGCCAGCACTCCCCTTTATCGCTGGCGTTATCAGCCAACTTCAGCAACACCAGTTTGCGAAGCGGATTTCCGACCTTAAGCTTCATGACCCGAACCATAAGATCCATGCTCATAATTCACCCCGCCTGTTCACAACTTCACCTCAACTTCTATAAACTTTTCGAGAAACTTCTCACGACGCATTTCACAGTTCATGTCGTACCCATCGCGCCGGTAAATAATCGTTTTCACGCCTGCTGTAATCACTGTGAGTCCATTCCCATATCGATCCTTATAGCGCTTGGCCACAGGGCGAACGGTGCCGCAGCTGCATGGCGCGGCTCCTGGCATATTCCGCTGCAACAAACAACGTAATCGGGTCTGAACGTCACACATGATTACCTCCGATTTCCTCGGGCTATCTTTTCCACTTCGGCAATGCTGCTTGCCTGATAGGCTCACGGCGCTCTGGAGTGGCTGGACGGGTGTTGTGTTTCGCAAAGAATTTCGCCTTTGCGATAACTATTTCAGTGCCGGCGTTCGGGTTCGTGCGTTTGTAATCCATCGCATGTTCCACCGCGGCACCCGTCTGGCTGTCGTCGTAACTTGCAGCCAGCAGGATTTTTTTGAGCTGACCACGCAAGAATTCTTCATGTCGCATATTTGGCACCTCAAACTATTCCAAGGGTCATGGTTACCATGTCCATCAATGGCGAGATTAAGCTCGGATCCAAACGAAACATGGAGATAATCCCTTCGCTTATTTCCTTCAGTTTTTGATGCTCAGGGGCATCCATTGCGACAGCCTGTATGGCCTCGGATGTCTCCTTCATTCCGGTGGTGACCAGCAGCATTTTCAAATCTGGCGCGATAACACGATTGCGGAACTCAACCGGCAATACATCCAGAATTGCTGGCGTGAGGATCCGGATGTATTCGCGATACCGTGGCGAATCACCATCAAGCCAACGGAAAATCTTTTGTTTTTGCCTCGCTGTATCGTCGGGCAATTTAAGACCGGCACTGCCATGCGCTTTCCAGGCATTAACGATCATGATTGCTACGGCTTCCTGCCCGCCTTCGCTCGCAGCCCAACCACGAACAGCACAGCGAATATCTTCATGCGATATGTCGCAATCCGTTTTGCGGCTTACCGACTGATGCGCAAACATCAGATTTTTGCCGCGCCGATTGCTATTGTTTTGGTGCAGAGCGATTTGCATGATTCATCCTTAAATGTTGGTGCTGATATTCTGTTGATCAGCTGGTAGGCCATCGGTTGGATTAGGGTAGAGATCAGGGCGTAACTCATGAGGGCTGATGCCAGAAATGGCGGCGACATGAAGAACGCGGCCAGATGGGACAATGCCCTTATATTTATTCTTCCAGCGGCCAACAGCCTGCTCGCTAATCCCGAGCTGTTCGGCAAATTTTTTAGTGGACCCAAGGGCGTCAATTGCTCGCTGTAGTATTTCGATGCTCATTTTTAGTTTCCGTATTGAAGGTTGAATAAATTAAACCATCAGTTTCATTTAAACGCAACCTACAGTTTGTTTTTGGTTCGCAACCTTTGGTTTATAATGTTGATATGAAAAAAGAAAAAACTTTGACGTCACCGCCTTTGGCGGAGCGATTGAATGTGCTGATGAAGCGATCTGGTGTGAACAAGTCTGGGCTGGCACGGATTTGCGAAATAACGCCGCAAGCGGCTGGCAAATGGTTCACGACTGGAAATATCAGTAAAGAATCAGCCATTAAGATAGCGGATTCTTTTGGTGTATCACTGGCATGGTTACTGGGGGATGAGACATCAGAGAATGCCGCGCCAGTAGAAGATGACTACAATCCTTCCGAACTAAATGACAGGCACAGAGCACTACTAAAGCTATTTGATAGGCTTCCGGAAAGTGAAAAAGATCATCACATAGAGGCCTTAAGGCTTACCGTTGATAAATACGATAAGTTATTCAAAGAATTAATAAAATCAAGAAACATTGATGAAATAATACAAGCTAAAAAAGAACAGTAAGCATATCCCCAATGAAAAAAAACCGACTTTTTGTCGGTTTTTTTTCGTCAAAAATTCAGCCACTTACAACCTACAGTTTAATTATTTTGATTGCTGAGGTTGCAATAGGTTTAAACTGCTGGTTTAATTACTCCATCGACAGCTACTAAGCGTAGCGGTTCTGGCTAAACGTTCCGCTACCCAGCGTCACAGGGCTTAAATGGAGAAGAGATGGAAAAGCATGATTTTGGAAACAACGAAACTATGGCAACTGGCGTTGTTAATAACAACAACGGTACCTGGACCGCTCTTACTTTCACTAAAAGCAAAACATTCAAAACTGAATCTGGTGCAAATCGCTGGTTCGCTCGCCAGAGCATTAACGACTAATACCAACTGCCCAGTGTTATAGGGTCTACGGCAGAGCTAATACCCTGCCGTGGTAGCTTAAGCGTCTTTAAATTTTTCTAACAGGTCACGAAAAATAGCCCCATGAAGAGTCATCAGGGATTCATCTCTGTCAAATTCGGAGCCTACTAAATTGGAAACATTTGATGAGTATCTATCCTCTGGTGCAGCAAGCAGTCCAGCAAGAATGATGGATGATTGCTCAAGTAAAAATTTATTGCGTTCAGCATCATCTTTGAACATAGACATAATTTTATCTTCCATTGAATAGTGATGGAGAGCACCACGTTACAGCGTGGAGTTCATGAATCGGGCACGGATGAGTACCCAGCAAGAAAGGTTAGCATCAGTCTTAAAACGTTAATAAAGTTGAAATATTTAAAATTAAATAGGCTTTGCAGTGCAGTGAATGCGGCTAAGCGCTCGCGGCACAGCGGAAAGAGACTCACCGTTTTGGGTAATAAGGTGTCAGTCACAACGACCAGCTGGTTGTGACTACCGGGAGGCACCCGGCACTGCACCGCAAAGTCTGATTTTATCGAGGTGATTTATGGATACTTCATATTGGATACAGGTCGCACACGTTAAAATTGCAATCGCAGTATTTACTCTCGATATGGATATGCTTGATGAAGGTATCCGCCAGCTCCGTGAGGCTGAAATTATGGGCGGTGCTTTATGATTGCCACCGGTGTTTTATTTTATTTGACCACCGCCGCGTGCTCTCCGGTTAATGATGCTTGCGAAGAAGCAGTATTGACCATCCATACGAGCCAGGAAGTTTGTGAGTTGGTTATTTTAGAAGAAAGAATATTTAATGGCCAGTGCCTTCCAGTTGAAGGTATAGCTCGCCAGTAATAAAAATTTAATTCATCTATTTATATGCCTGCAATGGCAGGGATTTTTGCAATCAAAATTTAAGGATTAAAAATGTTTAATAAAATATTCACTCTTTATAAATTAAGCCATGACGTTGCCGAAGTTACTGCCAATGTCGATGGCGAATCATTCGCTTTTATTAAAACTCAGCCATGTGGAAAAAACATAGTTTTATTTTCTGCTGGCATTGTGCATGACGCATTTCCTGATGGTAAGTCAGCTATTGATGAGCTGGAGCGCATCTGGTTGCTTATCCGTGAAGCGGAAACCAAAGCTCTTTCTAAGGTTCGCACAGGTTCATGCACTCAAAGTGAGAAGTGGAAAGCGTGACCGGTATTTGCACCGGCTGCGGATCCTCTTTCGATGCAGCCGTGCTTAAAGAACTTCCAACAGGGCATAAATTTAATCCCGGAACCGGTTATTACTGCCCTGTTTGCGTTAAATGGAAAGATTCAAAAAACAAATTAATTAAAGTGCGTAATGCCTATCACAAGCAGCGGCCATTGCGTGCTGGCCATCATCGTTATTAACTGGAGATATTATGAAACCGTTTATTGGTTGTTTCGTACCAAAAAAAGGCCAGGCAGAAAAACTAAATTTACCTACCTATACGATTTTTAAAGAGGCTGCGAATAAAAAAGCTGCCACGATAATTATTCCTGGTGAGTTTTTCCAAAAATTTGCAGATATTGCTGAGCATTACTTTGATGTAAAAATCATTGAAGATGCGCCTGGAATGGATCGTCCACCAATTAATGAATGGTCCACTGATTATCGCTGGGTTAAAGAAACCAACATTATTGAATATGTCTCACAAGAATCTGAAGAGCCTAAGAATCCTGAGTTAGTAGATATATCCAAAGCGTCAAAAGGTATTCGCGCCGCCCTGCTCGCTCTTTATGGGCCACTTGAAGCGGTTACCCCTGAGCAGCACAGCATGGCGACCGATCTCACCATCGATACCGAACCAAGCCCCGCACGAGAGCTGCATGAAGCCATCTCCAGAGAATCACGCGTGCTGGCTCTACTTCCTGAGCGCCAGATTGAATTACTTGAAGCAGTGCGTGCAAATGTGAAAGAAAATGCGCAATGGCCAGCCTATGCAACATTCATAGCGAAATGGCTGGATACTCCACCTGAAAAACGCAGCGCGCCGGTATCTTCTGGCGGCTCCGTATCTCTCATTGATTCCGCACGGCAGAAAGCAGCAAATGAAAAATTGCGAACACCATCAGGCGCTATAGCCGGTGGCCAGAACCAAACCGATCGCGGAGTCGGGTTCGTCATGACCCACGATATTCTTGCACTTGAAATCGCTCTTGGTCTTGTTGGCCGCTCAATGGATTTTGATATTTATAACCCATCTAGCGGCGTCGTTAACCGCGCACGTGAAATCATCAATACCAAAGAGAAACCTTTCCCGCAGTGGTTCGAATCCTGGCGCAGCATCCCAGGTGGTCTGGACTATTCCCGCGCCATTACTATTTATTCAGTTAAGTGCGCCCCGGATGACCTGGAGATACGCCCTGGCGCACTTATCGGATATTTGACCCAGCTGTTGACCGAAACCAATCACGAACATCCGACGCCAGAAATCATTGCGGCAGCATGCGGTATTAAACCAGAGTCAATTCATAAGGATAATGGAAATGCTATCGAAGAGGGTACTCAGAGCGCAGTTAATGTTCCTAGCATCGAAAACACAACAGATGGTGAGCCGGAACAAAACACAGCTGGCGATGGCCAGCCAGCGCAAGAAGTAAACGCAGGTCGTAGCACCTTTACGCTCGAGGAGATTCTGGCCGGTCCGGATACGCCACCTGATGAACGCCCTGATATGTTTGATCGTGATATAGAAATCGCCCACGCACTTAATGACCTGCTTTTCGGTCGCACAGGCATTATGAATTGGCATGAATCGGAACAATTACTTTGCACTGTCGGTCATCGAATCTCTGAGGTTGTGCCGTTATTACTGAAGGATATTGAGAGCGCGGAGTTTTGTCTGTCGCCAGGCTTTAACGATGATGAAATTCACGATGTCGGAACCACGATTCTTGACCGCTGGTCTGAAAGCGAAGCAGTTCGTCAGCAAGTAGCACTGGATGCGATCATGGAATATCGCACCCCACTCACCGAAGCAGAGCAAAAAGCCATATCTGTTAACCACAAGACCGAAAGCGTCAATCAAGTGGCTGAGATTGTAAACCCACAGGTCGCTTCATTGGCGCTCACCTATCACCAGCAACTCACTCTCGCAGCGCTTCAGGGTTTGTGCACTAACCCAGCTTGCTTCGGCATACTCGATGATATTCCAGGCATGGCTGATACCCTGGCTGATGGCATCCTGAACATTCAGGAAAAATGCGATGCTTGATGAAATGGACGAGGAGCTCGATGGGGTTCCGCCGAATCATCGTGCCGGCGCAATAGTTATCATCGATGACGGTCGCAACTGGACAAAATGGCATGTATGGAACATGCGATCCAGATTGCGCGTGAGTAAGGGAATCTATGAAGAAGCACCAGATCGCCCGTTGGTATCAAAGCCCACAATACAGAAAAAGCGAGGTAAACATGGTCTTACTTAAGATTCTGGCCGGCGTCTTCTTTGCGTTTGTGGCCATAGCTTTGGTGATCAGATTTACCGATAGCGCGGACTGATTTTGGATAATCAACATTATCCGGCTCTTGTCGTTAACATGGGCCGGTCATTGAGAGTAATGACCATGAGCGAGCAATCTCTAATCCCGTTGAGCGAATGGAAGAGCCGCAGAATGAAGTTTCCGATCACGACTGCCTGCCTGGTGAAGCATGGAAAGCTGGGCTACATACAACCAAGGCCAGTAAAGATTGGTACAAGGTGGTGTATTGATGAACGGGCACAATATATCGGCCCTGGCGCAATAGGCGTGGAGCCGGAAATTCATAGTGATGATGATGAAATTTTGCGGGGAATTTTAAACGATGTCACCAAGGCCACGAAAAAATAGCATTTCCATCGCCGGGCTTTATGCCCGGTTTGACCGCCGTACATCTAAAACCTACTACCAATATAAAAACCCCATCACTGGCAAATTTCACGGGCTAGGTACTGATAAAGACAAGGCCGAAAAAATCGCCTCCATCGCAAATCAGCGAATCACAGCGGCAGAAGCCGAGCATTATCTACGTCAGATCGACGAAAACCCCGCAGCCGTCAAACAGCGCGGCATTAGCCTCAAAGCCTGGGTGGAGCGGTATATAAAGATTCAGCAACAAAGGCTCGATGCAGGCGAGCTTTCTACTGTCAGTTTTAAAGAAAAAAAACGAATGGCAGAACTGTTGTCTGCACGTCTGGGATCTCGACCACTTAAAGATCTCGAGGTGCGCGATTTTGCTCTTTTGCTGGATGAGTATCTTGATGCAGGCCATGCCAGTAGTGCCATGAATAATAGAGTTCTTTGGGTTGATATTTTTCTGGAGGCTCAGCACGCGGGAGAAGTACCGCCGGGATGGAATCCACCAGGCGCAACAAAAAAACCCGCAGTTAAAGTTTCACGTGCTCGAATTTCGGTTGAGGAATGGCGAAAAATTCTGGAGCAGATACCCACGGACCGGTATGCACACAACGCGATGCTTTTGGCTGTAGTCACAGGCCAGCGTCGGGAAGATATAGCCAATATGAAATTTACAGATATCTGGGATGATCATCTGCATGTATTTCAAATTAAAACAGGCTCGCGCATCGCCATTCCGTTGAGTCTGCGCTGCGATGAGGTTGGGATGACTGTCGAGGATGTTGTACGCAAATGCCGGGATCGCTTTTTAAGCAAATATCTTGTACACGGAAAAAAAAATAATGATAAGCCTGTGCACCTTAACACGCTGACGAATAAATTTGCCGAGGCCCGGGATGCTGCGGGAATAACTCCACCAGCAGGAAAAACACCTGCGAGCTTTCATGAGCAACGTTCGCTATCGGAACGCCTATACCGTGCTCAGGGTATTGATACTAAAATTTTATTGGGCCATAAAACACAATCTACAACGGACCGGTATAACGACGATCGAGGAAAGGAATGGATCAGGCTGGTGATTTGACAAAATTACACGTCCGGGATTATAGTCCGCCTGCACCAGCAAAATCTGGTGCCGGGATTGGAACCCCGGATATCTGAAAAGACGCATACCGCGTTAAGCGGTTTTTTTATGTGTTAAGCATGGCCACATTCGCGATTTATGGTGGGCTGTGTGGGGCAACCGAAAGGTTGGCCGGGTCTTTTCAGCCGGTAGTTCCAACCCTGCACAGCTCACCACCCCAAGATTGGAACCTGAAGGTGGTGATTACCTCACTGAAAAGGTTAATCACATGTCTACTCAACTCGCATTCCATAACACCCAATTCAATGTTGTTTCCCGCAATAACTCTATCTACCTCACCGCTGTAGAAATCGCGCAAGCGCTTGGATACAAGTCGGATGATGCTGTCACAAAAATTTATAACCGCAATATAGATGAGTTTTCAGGTGGAATGTCTGAGACGGTCAAATTGACCGCCTCAGGGAATTATCAAAAAACTGTCAGAATTTTTTCCCTTCGCGGCGCACATCTGATCGCCATGTTTGCCAGGACAGCGGTCGCTAAAGAATTTCGCCGGTGGGTGCTCGATATCCTCGATCGCGAAGTTGGCCAGCCAGAAATCCAACCCGTATTCCCACCCATCTGCACTGGCGATCATGCCAACCGAACGGAAATAATTTACTACCAAAATTTTAAGCCGATTTTTTGCCGGATTTTGCGCGAGGGTGAAATCGTCATCAGTCATGAATCAATGATGGAGTGGTTAAAGGCGAAAGGGTTGATATTTTTTACGCGGGACGAACTGCGGAAAATGACGTTAGAAGAAATGAATTTCCTGACAGCATCGCACTAATGAGATAAAACCCCAGTCAGTGCTGGGGTTGAAAATTAACTTCGGATCCTGCTTTTTAGGGGCTGTTTTGGAGAAAAGTTTTGGAGAGGTTTTGGAGAAAGAAAAAAACAGTTATATTCCAAGCTATTACAGCACTACAAAACTTACACGCACAAAGTTTACCTCTTCCGGGGGGATTTCGCCTGAGCTTTACGGGCGATTCTCACAAAGCAGTGGCAACAAGCGAAAATTCCAGCTATTGATAAGTAATCTTAACTGTAATGCACACCGACAGGAGTCGAAACATGGCTGTGACTCGCCAAATTTTAGCTGCGATTTTTGATATGGACGGTTTACTGATTGATTCTGAACCATTATGGGACAAAGCCGAGCTGGAAGTGTTGGCTAGCGTTGGTGTGGATATTTCCCGCCGCTCTGAACTCCCTGACACGCTGGGTTTGCGTATCGACCTGGTTGTTGACCTGTGGTTTGCCAAACAACCGTGGAACGGCCCATCTCGTGAGGAAGTGACAAACCGCGTGATTACTCGCGCCATTGCCCTGATTGAAGAGACGCGTCCGATTTTGCCTGGTGTGCGTGAAGCTGTCGCTTTATGTAAAGCGCAAGGTCTGAAAGTGGGTTTAGCGTCTGCTTCACCTGCACATATGCTTGAGCGAGTGCTGGAAATGTTCGACTTACGTTCCCAGTTTGATGCCATCGCCTCGGCAGAACATCTGCCTTACAGCAAGCCCCATCCGCAGGTTTATCTGGATGCCGCTGCTAAATTGGCTGTTGACCCGCTCGCCTGTGTAACGCTTGAAGACTCCGTGAATGGCATGGTTGCCACCAAAGCCGCACGCATGCGTTCTATTGTGGTTCCCGCAGAAGAAAACCGTGACGACGTGCGCTGGAGCCTGGCAAATGTGAAGTTGTCTTCGCTGAGTGAATTACGCGCCGAACACCTGATTGGCTAATTTATTACGATGCGGGCCTCCCCGCATCAGTCTCAAAACCATACCGACATCTAATTTTTTAAAACAGTATTTCAAAAATATTTGAGTTTCCCCCTCCCGTATCTACTCTTTACAGACACGCGCAAATGCGCTTTTCCGGATACCGGAGTAACTATGATTCTCGATGCTTTTAATCTGCAAGGCAAAGTCGCTGTTGTTACGGGATGCGATACAGGACTGGGTCAGGGAATGGCGATTGGCCTTGCCGAGGCTGGTTGTGACATCGTCAGCGTAAACCGCAAAATCCCGCATGAAACGGCGCAAAAAGTGCGAGATTTGGATCGCCGTTTTCTCGCCATCCAGGCAGATTTAAGCCAACAAGACGCGATCCCTGACATCATTGCGCAGGCCGTGGCAGGAATGGGGAAAATAGATATCCTTGTAAATAACGCAGGCACCATTCGCCGGGAAGATGCGCTGGAATTTAGCGAGAAAAACTGGGATGACGTAATGAACCTGAACATTAAATCAGTATTCTTTCTCTCTCAGGCGGTGGCAAAACAGTTCATTAAACAAGGCACTGGCGGCAAGATTATTAATATCGCCTCCATGTTGTCCTTCCAGGGCGGTATCAGAGTCCCGTCTTACACCGCATCTAAAAGTGCCGTGCTTGGCATAACGCGCCTGCTGGCAAATGAATGGGCGCAACATAATATCAATGTCAACGCGATCGCGCCGGGATACATGGCAACCAACAACACTCAACAACTGCGTGATAATGAAGTCCGCAGCCATGAAATCCTCGAGCGAATTCCCGCGGGTCGTTGGGGTGTTCCTGCCGATCTGCAAGGCCCGGTGGTGTTTCTTGCCTCCAGTGCTTCCGATTATGTCAACGGTTACACCATTGCCGTCGACGGAGGCTGGTTAGCCCGCTAAACAACACGCCGCCGGGGAATCCGGCGGTTGCAAAATGTTACGCCGTCACCTCTTCCGTCTACTGTATAAAAACCCTATACTGTATGAATCGACAGTTTTCATCCAGGTAGTATCATGACGGCGGAAGGTCACCTTCTTTTTTCCATTGCCTGTGCAGTATTCGCTAAAAACGCCGAACTCACGCCTGTGCTTGCTCAAGGAGACTGGTGGCATATTGTGCCTTCAGCCATCCTGACCTGTTTGCTGCCTGATATTGACCACCCAAAGTCATTTCTCGGTCAACGCTTGCCGTGGTTTTCCAAACCCATTGCCCGCGCCTGCGGCCATCGGGGCTTTACCCACAGCTTATTTGCCGTCTTCGCAAGCCTTGCACTGTTCTATCTCAAAGTCCCCGAAAGTTGGGTGATTCCCGCCGATGCCCTTCAAGGCATGGTGTTGGGTTACTTAAGCCATATTTTGGCAGATATGCTCACTCCTGCGGGTGTCCCACTCCTTTGGCCCTGCCGTTGGCGCTTTCGCTTTCCCATCATCAGGCCGCAAAAAGGTAATCAACTGGAACGTGCCTTGTGCATGGTGTTGTTTGGTCTGGCCGTGTGGATGCCGCAAAGTGTGCCCGATAACAGCGCGGTGCGCTGGTCATCGCACATGATAATTTCGCTGCAAATGACCTTTAATAGTTTTTTAAATAACCACCTGGAACAATAATTAAACGAAATAGCTCAAATTGTAATAATCAATTCCTTTTGAATATAAGAGTAACTCCAGGGTTCTGGTACGCTTTACAGAATAAAGGTGGCAATCAGTCCATCTGTTTTAAATATACTCAGGAGATACGGGGATGAATTTTCCACTCATAGCGAACGTTATCATGTTCGTTATTCTATTGCTGTTGCTGTTGCTAGTACAAACTCGCAACAAACAGTGGAGTCTGGCAAAAAAAGTACTGCTTGGTCTGGTGATCGGTGTGGTATTTGGTCTTGCATTACACACCATTTATGGCGAAGACAGTCCGGTACTGAAACAGTCTATTCAGTGGTTTAACATTGTCGGTAACGGCTATGTTCAATTACTGCAAATGATCGTCATGCCGCTGGTATTTGCCTCTATCCTGAGTGCGGTGGCACGTCTGCATAACGCCTCTTCTCTGGGCAAAATCAGCGTTCTGACCATCGGGACATTGCTGTTTACCACTCTGATTTCAGCGCTGGTCGGCGTGCTGGTCACCAACTTGTTTGGTTTGACGGCTGAAGGCCTGGTGCAGGGCACCGCTGAAACCGCTCGTCTGAGCGCAATCGAAACCACTTATGTGGGTAAAGTGGCTGACCTCAGCGTACCGCAACTGATTCTGTCATTCGTGCCGAAGAACCCGTTTGCTGACCTGACAGGGGCTAACCCAACGTCGATCATCAGCGTGGTGATTTTCGCCGCGTTCCTCGGTGTAGCAGCTCTTAAACTACTGAAAGACGATGCGCCAAAAGGCGAGCGTGTTCTGGTTGCGATTGACACGCTGCAAAGCTGGGTCATGAAACTGGTGCGTCTGGTCATGCAACTGACGCCGTACGGTGTTCTTGCGCTGATGACCAAAGTCGTTGCTGGTTCAAACCTGCAAGACATCATCAAACTCGGTAGTTTCGTGGTGGCCTCTTACCTCGGTCTGGCAATTATGTTCGGCGTGCACGCGGTTCTGCTGGCAGTCAACGGTGTGAGCCCGCTGAAATACTTCCGCAAAGTCTGGCCTGTGCTGACCTTTGCCTTCACCAGCCGCTCCAGTGCAGCCAGTATTCCATTGAACGTTGAAGCTCAAACTCGCCGTCTGGGTGTGCCTGAGTCCATCGCCAGCTTTGCCGCGTCGTTTGGGGCCACCATCGGTCAGAACGGTTGTGCGGGTCTGTATCCAGCGATGCTGGCCGTGATGGTCGCGCCAACCGTCGGTATCAACCCATTGGATCCAGTCTGGATTGCCACACTGGTCGGGATTGTCACCGTAAGCTCCGCAGGCGTTGCGGGTGTCGGTGGTGGTGCAACATTCGCTGCCCTGATTGTCCTGCCAGCCATGGGCTTGCCGGTCACGCTGGTGGCATTGCTGATTTCGGTTGAACCGCTTATCGACATGGGCCGTACCGCGCTGAACGTCAGCGGTTCCATGACGGCAGGTACCATCACCAGCCAGTTGATGAAACAAACCGATAAAGAAATACTCAATAGCGACGAAGAAGCCGAACTGGCACATCGCTAAGCAGTAGCTAAACCACCGTAGAATCTGCGACAATACAACGGCTCCTTGAAAAGGGAGCCGTTTTTTATTGATAAAATAGAGCGCCCCAAAAGGGTGCCAAAATAAAATTGTCTCCTACGGACCCCTTCTCTCTATGAAACGACTCTATTTTTTATTGCTGTTGTGTCTCTCATCGGCGTGGGCTGAAACACCGGACAGCCCCTACCTGCAACATGCGCAGGAAGGTGACAGCCGCGCCCAGTTTTACCTTGCCGATACCCTTTTCAGTGCGGGCGAATATCAGCAAGCGGAAAGCTGGGCGGCAAAATCAGCGGCCCAGGGTGACGCCGATGCTATGGCTCTGCTGGCCCAACTCAAAATCCATGATCCTGCAAATGGCGATTACCAGCAGGCAAAATCGTTAGCCGAACAGGCCGTCGCCCACGGCAGTAAACCAGGAAGCGTGGTTCTGGCGCGTATTCTGGTGAACACCCAGGCGGGCAAGCCCGATTATTCGAAAGCCATGCAGTTACTGGAAAGCGCCTCACAGGACATTGAGAGTGACTCAGCGGTCGATGCCCAAATGTTTTACGGCATGCTGTACGCAAATGGCGTGGGTGTGGTGCAAGACGATGACAAAGCGGCATTCTGGTTCAAGCGCAGCTCGGCACTTTCCCGCACGGGTTATGCCGAATACTGGGCAGGAATGCTGTTTTTAAATGGTGAAAAAGGCTTTATCGCGACCAATAAACAGAAAGCATTGCATTGGCTGAACGTCAGTTGCACGGAAGGGTTTGATACCGGCTGCGAAGAGTTTGAAGAAATCAGTAACGGCGGGTAAAACCGCCGTCATTCGATACCCGTTAGCATTCGAGTTGCAGCCAACACCCCTGCAACTTGAAGGATGATGGATAGATCAGCCTACATCATTCTCACTTCTTACCTGTATCGCCCAACGCTGCGCTGACTCTGGTAATGTAAATGGCGGCGACTGACGGAACGCATCTCCCACCAGCACAAAAGCCACATAGCGATTACGCAGCATCCACACGTCTTTAAATCCTTCAACTCGCCACGCATGAGCCGGTGGTACGGGTTCAACGCGTGGTTGATACGTAAGAACAGGGCGAGTATTCGGTTGGCGCAAAGGTTTCATAGGCAATAGAATCAAAACTAAATTGAGGAGTAACTTCGCTATGATAACGGAGAACGCCCCTCCACGTCTCGCGTTGAGATGACCTTGTTCTATAGTTAAAGCTGTTTTGCCCGACAAAACAGCTTTAACTAAAGGGGTAATATTCAATGTCGACGCACAATAAACATCCTTTAACTCACAGTGCACCAATACATGACGCCAATGAATCAAAGCCCGGTATGGATTCTCTGGCACCTGAAGATGGTTCTCACCGCCCTTCCACCGACCCCAGTTCACCAGGAGCGCAACCTACCGCTGCAGGAAGTTATAAAAGCCCGGATACCTCCAACGAAAAACTGAAATCCCTCGATGTACATCGCAAAGATGGAGAAAACTTCCCGCTTACCACCAATCAAGGTGTGCGCATTGCCGATGACCAAAACTCACTGCGTGCCGGTACGCGCGGGCCTACGCTTCTGGAAGATTTTATCCTGCGGGAAAAAATTACCCACTTCGACCATGAGCGTATCCCCGAGCGCATCGTCCATGCTCGTGGTTCTGCAGCTCACGGTTACTTCCAGCCCTATAAGAATATGGCAGAAATTACCAAAGCAGATTTCCTTTCAGACCCCGACAAAATCACCCCGGTCTTTGTGCGATTTTCTACCGTGCAGGGCGGTGCAGGTTCAGCCGATACCGTGCGTGATATCCGCGGATTCGCCACCAAGTTTTACACCGACGAAGGTATTTTCGATTTAGTCGGCAACAACACGCCGGTATTCTTTATTCAGGATGCACATAAATTCCCCGATTTCGTCCACGCGGTAAAACCAGAGCCACACTGGGCAATCCCGCAAGGTGGCAGCGCCCACGACACCTTCTGGGATTATGTTTCCCTGCAACCTGAAACCCTGCATAACGTCATGTGGGCGATGTCTGACCGCGGCCTGCCGCGCAGCTATCGCACCATGGAAGGTTTCGGGATTCATACTTTCCGCATGATTAATGCCGAAGGCAAAGCGACGTTCGTGCGCTTCCACTGGAAACCGACCGCCGGTAAAGCCTCGCTGGTGTGGGATGAATCGCAAAAACTAACGGGCCGCGACCCTGACTTCCACCGCCGTGATTTATGGGAATCTATTGAAGCCGGTGATTTTCCGGAATACGAACTGGGGCTGCAATTAATCCCTGAAGAAGACGAATTCAAATATGATTTTGACTTGTTAGACCCGACCAAACTGATTCCGGAAGAACTGGTTCCAGTCCATCTGGTGGGCAAAATGACGCTCAACCGTAATCCGGATAACTTCTTTGCCGAAAACGAACAAGCGGCATTCCATCCGGGGCATATCGTTCCGGGGCTTGATTTCAGTAATGACCCGTTGTTGCAGGGGCGCTTATTCTCCTACACCGATACACAAATCAGCCGCCTGGGTGGCCCGAATTTCCATGAAATCCCGATAAACCGCCCCACCTGCCCGTATCACAATTTCCAGCGTGATGGCATGCACCGCATGGATATCGACAACAACCCTGCCAATTACGAACCGAACTCCATTAACGATAACTGGCCGCGCGAAACGCCTCCGGGGCCGAAACGTGGCGGCTTTGAGAGTTATCAAACGCGGGTTGAAGGACATAAGATTCGCGAACGCAGCCCATCGTTTGGTGAATATTACTCGCAGCCGCGGCTGTTCTGGCAAAGCCAAACGCCAGTCGAACAGCAACATATTATCAGCGCCTTTAGCTTTGAATTGTCCAAAGTGGCAAGACCGTATATCCGCGAAAGAGTGCTGGATCACCTGACGCACATTGATATTTCACTCGCCCAACCGGTTGCTGAAAATCTCGGAATTGAGCTTTCCGACGAGCAAATGCACGTTGCACCACCGAAAGATGTCAACGGCCTGAAGAAAGACCCCAGCCTGAGTCTGTATGCGGTGCCAAGTGGTTCGGTGAAAGGCCGCGTGGTGGCGATTCTACTCAGTGAAAAAGCCAATGCGGCAGATGTTCTGGCGGTGATGCAGGCGCTGAAAGCTCAGGGTGTGCATAGCAAACTGCTATTCTCACGCATGGGCGAAGTAAGCGCGGACGACGGTTCTTTACTGCCGATTGGCGCTACCTTTGCCGGTTCGCCATCGGTCAGTGTCGACGCCGTGATAGTGCCGGGAGGCGATCTGCAAACCATTCTGAGCAATGGCGACGCGACATATTATTTACTGGAAGCCTATAAACACTTGAAGGTGATTGGCCTTGCCGGAGATGCCCGCCAGTTTAAAACCAAACTGGGCATTGATAGCCAGGGCGAGGAAGGCGTCATAGAAGGTGACAGTGTCACGAATTTATTTACCGATGAATTCCTGACACTACTCGCCGCACATCGGGTTTGGTCCCGCCATAATAAGGTTGGGCATATTCCGGCTTAACCCAAAAAAAAGGTGGATAACGCTTGCGCTTATCCACCCTACAACTGCATTTCGTAGGTCGGATAAGCGTTAGCGCCATCCGACAAAACTACAATATTATTTCTTGGTCTGTGGGTCAGTA
This sequence comes from Buttiauxella sp. 3AFRM03, assembly GCF_003675305.1. Lineage (NCBI taxonomy): Bacteria > Pseudomonadati > Pseudomonadota > Gammaproteobacteria > Enterobacterales > Enterobacteriaceae > Buttiauxella > Buttiauxella sp. 3AFRM03. Next base: position 5,047,109 of record NZ_CP033076.1, on the reverse strand, counting down.
TCGTACTCGGCACAAGTCTGATAGCCGGAGTTGATCACATGCCCGGTGTCATCCAGTGCAACAAAGTAAGTCTCGGTTTTGCCTGCACGTTCGCCAAGAATATAAGTCTGGCAAGTCCCACGCGCATGAATCATGGTTACTTCTGACGAAGGTTTACCGGCAATCTGCTGCACTTGCTCACGGCTCATGCCTTTTTTCACGTCTTTCACGACCGGCGTGGCGACCTGATCTTTGGTACGGTCGTAGGCAGTACAACCCGCAAGCATAGTCATAACCGCTGCTGCACATAAAAAACCCGCAAAATTCTTGTTCATATTTTATCCTCGTTTTTCAGGGAATTGCTTAAACGTGTTAGATAAGCCTGGAATATAAAAGCGGTTTTTTCAACTATTCAGACCAAATGAACAAAATTTAGGATTACCCGACATAACATCAGGTTAGCGCCAAATCGCTCTAAATCGCGTCAAATGATTCCGGAGCGATCGCATGAGTCTTGTCGTTTTACCGACAAACGGGTAGTTTTAACAAATATGACTATGGCTGCCTGCGCGCGCAGGCACACCGCAACCGGAGGGTTAAATGGCTCTGCAACAAGAGATTATCCAGGCACTAGGGGTTAAACCACAGATCGATGCCGAACACGAAATTCGTGTCAGTGTCGATTTTCTGAAATCGTATCTGAAAACCTATCCGTTTATTAAATCTCTGGTTCTGGGTATTAGCGGCGGCCAGGATTCCACGTTGACCGGTAAACTGTGCCAACTCGCCATTAGCGAATTGCGCCAGGAAACCGCTGACGACAGCTATCAGTTTATCGCCGTCCGTTTGCCATTCGGCGTGCAGGCTGATGAGCAAGACTGCCAGGACGCCATCACCTTTATCCAGCCCGATCGCGTATTAACCGTAAACATTAAAGGTGCGGTGCTGGCAAGCGAACAGGCGCTGCGTGAAGCGGGTATTGAACTGAGCGATTTCATCCGTGGCAACGAAAAAGCCCGTGAGCGCATGAAAGCCCAGTACAGCATTGCGGGAATGACCAAAGGCGTAGTGGTGGGAACGGATCATGGCGCTGAAGCGGTGACCGGTTTCTTCACCAAATACGGCGATGGTGGCACTGATATCAACCCCATTTTCCGCCTCAACAAACGCCAGGGCAAAGCGCTGCTGAAAACACTCGGTTGCCCGGAACACTTGTATCAGAAAGCGCCAACCGCCGATCTGGAAGACGACCGCCCTTCTCTGCCGGACGAAGCCGCACTGGGCGTGACTTACGAACAGATTGACGATTATCTGGAAGGTAAAACTCTGGACGATGCCACCTGCAAAATCATCGAAGGCTGGTATCTGAAAACCGAACACAAACGCCGCACACCCATCACGGTGTTTGACGATTTCTGGAAATAGCCATTTCTGAAAATAGCGTCGGGTGACGCTGCGATCCGACCTACAACGGGTTTTCCCAGCGCAGCGCCATCCGCCAATACCACTCTGGATACACATGGACAGCTCTGCAAAACGCGCCACCGCCTTTGGGCTGCTGGCGATCCTCCTCTGGAGCACCTCGGTTGGTTTATTACGCAGCATCAGCGAACACTTTGGCCCGGTTGGTGGTGCTGCGCTAATTTATACCGTTAGCGCAGTCTGCTTGTGCCTGGCGCGTGGTTTACCGAAAATCCGCGAAATCCCGACTCGTTATTTGTGGATTGGCGGCGGGTTATTCGTCAGCTATGAAATCTGCCTCGCGCTGGCAATCGGGCTGGCGCACAACCGCAGCCAGTCGCTGGAACTGGGGATGATTAACTATTTGTGGCCGAGCCTGACCATTTTACTGGCGCTGTTTATCAATCAACAACGCAGCAATTTATGGTTATGGCCAGGACTTGCGCTTTCCCTTGCGGGCATCGTTCAGGTGATGAAAGGCGATGGCGACTGGTCGGTGCTACAGATGTGGCACAACATTCTCGACAACCCGCTGGCTTACAGCCTCGCTTTCGCCGCCGCGCTAATCTGGGCGTTGTACTGCAATATTACGCGCCGCTGGAGTGACGGGAAAAATGGCGTGTCGCTGTTTTTCTGCGCCACCGCGCTGGTGCTGTGGGTGAAGTTTGCCTTCGTTAACGAAGCGCCGATTCACTTTACGCTGCCTGCCACGCTGCAATTGTTATTTATGGGTGCATCGACAGCACTGGCCTATTCGGCATGGAACCATGGCATTCAGCGCGGCAATATGACGTTGCTGGCAACCGCATCGTATTTCACGCCAGTGCTTTCGGCGTTAATCGCCAGTTTGTGGTTGGGGTTACATCCGGGCTGGGGGTTCTGGCAGGGAGTCAGTATGGTGGTTGGCGGGTCACTGCTGTGTTGGCTAGCAACCCGCCGTTATGGTTAACGCGTTATTTCACCATCGGCAGCTTCAAATCATGCTGCTTCGCACACTCAATGGCACTCTCATAACCGGCATCGGCGTGACGCATCACGCCCGTTGCCGGGTCATTCCACAATACGCGGCCTAAGCGCACTTCCGCTTCCGGTGTGCCATCAGCAACAATCACCACTCCGGCGTGTTGCGAGAAGCCCATCCCCACGCCACCGCCGTGGTGCAGGCTGACCCATGTCGCACCACCAGCCGTATTTAATAGTGCGTTGAGCAACGGCCAGTCAGAAACCGCATCAGAGCCATCTTTCATCGACTCGGTTTCACGGTTTGGTGACGCCACCGAACCGCAGTCCAGATGGTCACGGCCAATCACCACCGGCGCTTTCAACTCACCGTTACGCACCATTTCGTTAAACGCCAGCCCTGCACGATGGCGCTCTCCCAGCCCCAGCCAGCAAATACGCGCCGGTAATCCCTGGAAGGCAATACGCTCTTGCGCCATATCCAGCCAGCGATGCAGATTCTGGTTATCCGGGAACAGCTCTTTGAGTTTGGCATCGGTTTTTGCAATATCTTGCGGATCGCCCGACAGCGCCACCCAGCGGAATGGCCCTTTTCCTTCGCAGAACAGCGGGCGAATGTAGGCCGGAACAAAGCCCGGGAAATCAAAGGCATTTTCTACACCTTCATCGAATGCCACCTGACGGATATTGTTGCCGTAATCCACCGTCGGCACGCCCATCTCCCAGAAATCGAGCATGGCCTGAACGTGCACCGCCATCGATTCACGCGCCGCTTTCTCGACCACTTTTGGCTGTGTGGTGCGCTCACTCTGCCAGCGTTCAACTGTCCAGCCCAGCGGCAAATAGCCGTTGACCGGATCGTGAGCCGACGTTTGATCGGTGACGATATCTGGTTTAATGCCGCCCGCTTTGGCGCGTTTAACCAGTTCAGGCACCAGTTCTGCTGCATTACCCAGCAGCCCAACCGAGATCGCTTTTTTCTGCGCATTGGCTTGCTCGATCATTGCCAGCGCTTCGTCAAGATTGGTTGCTTTGTAATCCAGGTAACGGGTACGCAGGCGGAAATCAATACGTGACTCCTGGCATTCGATCGCCAGCACCGAAGCGCCCGCTAACACGCCTGCCAGCGGTTGTGCGCCACCCATACCACCGAGTCCCGCAGTCAAGATCCACTTGCCGCGCAAATCGCCACCGTAATGCTGGCGTCCGGCTTCCGCGAAGGTTTCAAACGTCCCCTGCACGATGCCCTGCGCACCGATGTAAATCCACGAGCCAGCAGTCATCTGGCCGTACATCATCAGCCCGGCTTTATCGAGTTCGTGGAAATGATCCCAGTTCGCCCAGTGTGGCACCAGGTTGGAGTTGGCGATTAGCACACGTGGTGCGTCGGCGTGGGTGCGGAAAATCCCTACCGGTTTCCCGGACTGCACCAACAGCGTTTCATCGGCTTTCAGGCTGCGTAGCGAAGCGAGGATCTGCTCAAAACACTCCCAGTTTCGTGCCGCTTTGCCGATCCCACCGTACACCACCAGATCTTCCGGACGCTCTGCCACATCAGGATCAAGGTTGTTCTGGATCATGCGGTAAGCCGCTTCGATCAACCAGTTTTCGCAATGTAATGTGTTGCCATGTGGAGCGCGTACCGTGCGGGCTACCGCCTGTTTTACAGATTCAGTCATTGTAGTGGCTCCCGGCTTCAGGCCGATGTAGAAGGAAACAGTTGAGTAATCACAGCAGGCAACTCACCGCTGGCACCCCACTGGCGCATGCTTTCAATATCAGGTGCCAGTAAGCGATCTTTCTCGAGGAAGGCGACGCGCTCACGCACACCGTTGAACACCTGCTCCATGAGTGGTGAGCTGCGCAGCGGGCGCGAAAACTCGATGCCCTGCGCGGCAGCCATCGCTTCAATGCCCACCACAGCGGCGGTGTTGAAGCACATGTCACCCAGGCGGCGAGCAGCGTAAGTCGCCATCGAAACGTGGTCTTCCTGGTTGGCTGAGGTTGGCAAGCTGTCAACGCTGCCAGGATGCGCCAGCGATTTGTTTTCCGATGCCAGTGCAGCGGCGGTGACCTGGGCAATCATAAAGCCGGAGTTAATTCCGCCCTCTTTCACCAGGAATGGCGGCAAGCCAGAAAGCCCGGTATCCAGCAACAATGCCAGACGGCGCTCGGAAATCGCGCCGATTTCAGCGACTGCTAGCGCGATAATATCTGCGGCAAAGGCCACCGGCTCGGCGTGGAAATTGCCGCCAGAAATCACTTCACCGGTTTCGCTAAACACCAGCGGGTTATCGGATGCGGCATTGGCTTCGATTTGCAGCACTCGTGCCGCGTGGCGCAGGTTATCGAGGCATGCGCCCATCACTTGCGGTACACAGCGAATGGAATACGGGTCTTGCACACGCCCGCAATGTTGATGGGAATCGACAATCTCGCTGTCTGCCAGCAACGCTCTGACAGCGGCGGCAACGTCAATTTGCCCGGTTTGCCCACGCGCTTCGTGAATGCGCGCATCAAACGGTTTTACCGAACCTTTAATCGCTTCGAGCGATAACGCCCCCGCCACCAGCCCTGCACCAAAGACTTTCTCGCCTTCGAACAAGCCGCGCAGCGCAAGCGCCGTCGAAACCTGGGTGCCGTTGAGTAACGCCAGCCCCTCTTTTGGCCCGAGCACTAACGGCTCGACGCCCGCCATTTTTAGCCCGGCAACGGCTGGTATTTCTTCGCCGTTAATACGCACATTTCCTTCGCCCAGTAACATCAGCGAAAGATGGGCCAGCGGGGCGAGATCGCCCGATGCGCCAACCGAACCCTTTTCCGGAATAACCGGCATCACACCGGCATTAAACAGGCGCAGTAAGCTGTCGATAACGTTCATACGCACACCGGAATGGCCGCGCGCCAAGCTGATAATTTTGCTCGCCATCACCAGGCGTACCACGTCATCTGGCAACGGTTTCCCTAACCCAACGCTGTGCGAAAGCACCAGATTGCGTTGCAGTTCAGCCAAATGGTCTTTGGCAATGGTGGTTTGCGCCAGTTTGCCAAAACCCGTATTAATGCCGTAAACCACATCGCCTTGGTTGACGATGGCTTCAACGGTTTGTTGTGACTTCACGACAGCATCAACCGCCTGCGGATCAAGGCTTAGAGTGACGCTTCCGTGGTAGATTTCACGCAGAGTGGCGAGCGTTACGCGCCCCGGAGTAAGACAACACAGCTTTTTTTGCAGTGACATAGCGACATCCTGATGGCATCAATTCATATGAACGTATATGGTTGTATAGACAACCTAACGAATAAACCCAAATGACCGCCAGCAGGTAATAGGTAATTTTTATTGAACAGTGAGCGAGATCCCGCTTTCACCGCAAAATACCATTTTTAAGGAACCGTTGATGTCAGATACGCAGCCTCTTGCCCAACTACGCGCCGCTATCAGTGATTTGCCCGCGCCGATTTACTTGCGGGTTAAGCAGGCAATTATTAGCCAGATTCGCAGCGGCAGCTGGCTTGCTCATCAGCGCGTGCCGTCGGAAACTGAGTTGGTGAATGCGCTCAATGTCAGCAGAATGACCATCAATCGCGCGCTTCGCGAGCTGACCGGAGAAGGTTGGCTGGTGCGGATGCAGGGCGTCGGGACGTTTGTGGCCGAGCAAAAAGGCCATACCGCAATGCTGGAAGTGGGCAGCATTGCCGAGGAGATCGCCGCGCGCGGTCACCATTATCGCAATCAGGTCGTGGTACTTGAACAAGTGCAAGCCGATGAAAAACTGGCACACGCCTTTTCAGTGAACATTGGCGAGCCGCTGTTTTATTCGCAACTGGTTCATTACGATAACGATATGGCGGTACAGCTTGAAACGCGGTATGTGAATCCGGCGCTGGCCGCAGATTATTTACAGCAAGATTTCCGCACCATCACCCCGCACCATTATTTGAGCAAGGTTGCGCCGTTAACCTCGGGCGAACATATCGTCGAAGCGGTGCTGGCGGATGAAACACAGCAAGGGCTGCTCGAAGTGACTGCCAGCCAGCCTTGCCTGTTGATTCAACGGCGAACCTGGCACCATTCGCAGGTGGTGACGGTGGCCCGGCTGTTGTATCCGGGCACGCGTTATCAGTTAGTGGGGAGTTTCAGCAGTAGTCAGAGGTAAGTGATTTCGCTAAACAGCAATTTCCCTTCGGTTTTCAGCAAGCGCAAAGTGTGGCGGCCATCTTGCCACCACGCGCCTTGCTCCGGCGTCAGCAGTTTGTCACCCAGTTGCCATTCACCACTCAACACATACACAATGCCGCCACGCGGGGCGAAAGTGGTGAATGTGCGGTCGGCAACGCGCACTTTGGCGCGGCAACGGTCACGATGGGTCATGATATTAAAATCCATCGACATCCCCTGTTTCAGCTCGGCTTTTACGGTGTAATCCCCGGCAAAGGCAAACGGCTGAAAGTGCTTAAGGGTGTGACGAAACGCCTTTCCGGCATCCAGAACGACTTCGCCGCCTTCAAGCAAAGTGATAACACGGTCGACCTGCGGGAATGCCGAAAACTCGCCGCTACTGGCGATTGAAGCGATACTGGCACGCCAGTTGAAATCACGCGTTGCAGGTGGAAAGCAGCAAATTTCTCGGGTTTCTCCGGCCCCGTTTCGCCACAAGCTGACGGGCACTTTCCGTATATCAAAGAATTCCATCACCACTCCTGAAGGGTGCGCATTACCTGGGCAAACTGTGTGTTGCTTTGTTCATCGAGCGGGTGCTGCCGGTCAGAAATTATCTGTTTTCCAGCCACCCACACATCTCTAATTTGGTCGCTGCGTCCAGCAAACAACCAGCGGTTAATCAGCGCGTAATCGGCAATATTTGCCAGCCACGAATCGCGTTCGAGCACTAACCAGTCGGCACGTTGCCCAGTCGCTATCATCCCCATGGTCACCCCGCATGCTTGCGCTCCACCTACTGCCGCCTGGCGCCAGAGCACTTCTCCAACCTGCGGCAGTTCCGGCAACACAATCCGGTTACGGCGGCGGTCGCGCAGACGTTGTGCGTACTCGAGCCAGCGTAATTCTTCCAGCGCATTGACGGAAATATGGCTGTCGGAACCAATTCCCCAATGCCCGCCCTGGGCGATGAAATTCGTCGCCGGGAAGATACCATCGCCGAGATTCGCTTCGGTAGTCGGACACAAGCCCGCCACCGCGCGGCTTTCGACAATTTGGGTCAACTCTTCAGCCGACAAATGCGTGGCGTGAACCAGGCACCAGCGGTCATCGACGGCAAAGCGGTTAAACAGCCATTCCACCGGGCGCTCACCACTCCAGGCCACGCAGTCATTCACTTCTTTTTCTTGCTCGGCAATATGGATATGCACCGGCAAGCGATAGTCGCTCGCTTCCAGGACATCTTCCATTTGCTCTTGCGTCACCGCCCGCAACGAGTGGAAACACAGGCCGTGATTAATATGCGGATAGCGACGTAATGCGGTGCCCAGTGCTTGTTGCTGGCGCAAATAACGGTCGACATCCTGAATAAATCTTTTCTGACCGGGTTGTGGTGGCTGCGCCCCAAAGCCCGCATGGCTATACAGCACCGGCAATAGCGTTTGCCCTATTCCGCTGTTATCGGCAGCAAGCAGCAATTGCTGTAGCATCAAATCACCAGACGCGTACGGTTTTCCGTTAACGTCATGATGTAAATAATGAAATTCAGCGACCTGCGTGTAACCGCCCTTGAGCATATCAATATATAAATGCGTGGCAATCGCACCGACTTGCTCTGGAGATAATTTCTGCACCATGCGGTACATCATGTCGCGCCACGTCCAGAAACTGTCCTGCGGGTCGCCCGCCACTTCAGTCAGCCCGGCCATCACCCGCTGAAAAGCGTGCGAGTGTAAATTTGAAATAGAAGGAATCACCACGCCCGCCAGCAGCGTGGCATTCTCACCAGACGCGCCAACCTCGACATGAGTAATCGTCCCTTGTTCATTGACGCTAATACGCACGTTGTGCCCCCAACCTTGCGGGAGCATGACCACTGGAGCAAAAAATGCTGGCATAGTTTTAATTCCTTCTTTTGCGATGACAATGATTTAGCGATTAATTCATGCCGACGCAATCCAAATTCATCGTTTGCTAAAAAATTGTGTGACGGACAACAAAATGAGCAGTTGTCCGGTGCTTTAGTCGCAACCTGGTTGCTCAACTTAATATGCTGCGCTAGGTTGTAGTCAATTGTCTATACAACCTGACGTGGAGAATGTCATGACCTACCCTCGCATCTGCGACAGCCTGTGGAGTGGCGCATCGCTTGTCACTATGAAAGACGGGCAGTACCACACGATTGAAGACGGTGTCATCGCGGTGCATCAAGGGAAAATCGTCTGGTTGGGTGCACGTCACGAACTCCCTGCCATTAAGGCGCAGGAACATCACCATTTTGATGGCGGGATTCTGACCCCTGGTTTTATTGATTGTCATACCCATCTGGTGTTCGGTGGCGATCGCAGTGCTGAATTTGAAATGCGTTTAAATGGCGTGAGCTATGCAGAAATTGCCGCAAAAGGTGGTGGGATCCTCTCCACGGTGCGCAACACGCGCGAGGCTGGCGAAGATGAACTGCTGAATTCGGCTCGTCATCGTTTGCACCAGCTTTTGCAAGAAGGGGTGACGACAGTCGAAATTAAGTCAGGATATGGGCTGGATATCGACAACGAAATCAAAATGCTGCGCGTGATTCGCAAACTTGGCGAAACATTGCCGGTCGAAGTGTATGCCACTTGTCTTGCTGCACATGCCATTCCACCGGAGTTCAGCGGCGATGGCGACAAATGGGTTGAAGTAGTCTGCGAACAACTTCTGCCGCGAGTCGCCGCCGAAAAGCTGGCGGATGCGGTGGATGCGTTTTGCGAGCATCTGGCTTTTAGCCCCGCGCAAACTGAAACCGTTTTTGCTGCCGCCCGCGCTTTAGGCATGCCGGTAAAACTCCATGCCGAACAACTTTCCGCTCTTGCAGGCAGTAGCCTGGCGGCGCGTTACCAGGCGTTATCTGCCGATCATCTGGAATACGCCACCGAGGCTGACGCACAAGCAATGGCCGCAGCCAATACCGTTGCGGTGCTGTTGCCGGGGGCATTTTATCTGTTGCGGGAAAAACAGCAGCCACCAGTGGCATCATTTCGAAAATATGGCGTGCCGATGGCGGTCGCCAGTGATATGAATCCAGGCACCTCTCCGGCGCTCTCATTACGTTTAATGTTGAATATGGCCTGCACCCTGTTTGGCTTAACGCCTGAAGAAGCGCTGGCGGGTGTGACGTTGCATGCCGCGCAGGCTTTGGGGATTCGTGAAAGCCACGGCAGTCTTGAGTGCGGGAAAGTTGCTAACTTTGTGCACTGGCCCGTGGCGCGTCCTGCAGAACTAGTCTATTGGTTAGGGGGGCAACTGCCCTGCACCGTGATTTATCAGGGAGAGAAACGTGACAGCACCTTTTAATTTCAGCCGAGGGAAACTGCCGATCCTTATCAGCATTCCTCACGCAGGCACGGCTCTAACGCCAGAAGTTGAGTCGGCGTTAAGCGATGCAGCAAAACCATTGCCAGATACCGACTGGCATATCCCAAAACTTTATGACTTCATCCATACGTTGGGCGGCAGCGTGATTAGCGGTAACTATTCGCGCATGGTTATCGATTTAAACCGCCCCGCCGATGATAAACCGCTCTACACCACCGCCACTACCGGGTTGTATCCTGAAACGTTGTTTGATGGAACGCCGGTTTTTATCCCCGGTAAAGAACCCAGCCAGCAGTCGCGCAAAGCAGCGCTGGACAATATCTGGCAGCCTTATCATCTGCAATTACAAAGCGAGCTGGAAAGGATGAAAGCCGAGCATGGCTACGCGCTGTTGTTTGACGCGCATTCTATTGCCAGCCAGATTCCGCGTTTGTTTGAAGGGAAACTACCGGATCTCAATTTCGGGACCAACGGTGGCAAGAGTTGTGATGAGCTGATTGAAGAGCATCTGGTGGCTTGCGCGGCTTCGCAGAAACAGTTTAGCTGGGTGGCGAATGGGCGTTTCAAAGGGGGCTACATTACCCGTGCTTACGGGCAACCCGCTCAAGGGGTCCACGCGGTGCAACTGGAACTGGCGCAGTGCAATTATATGGATGAACAGCCGCCATTCGCATGGCGCGGCGATCGTGCGCAGCAACTGCAACCGTTGCTCGAACAGCTTATTCGTTCGATGTTGAGTAGTGCGCAGCAAATAGCCTGAGTGGCGAGTCGTTAATGGTGGATGACGCTGCGCTTATCCACCCTACAAAAAATTTGAAGATTAAGATATTTACCCTAAATAATTCGAGTTGCAGGACGGGTAAAAAAAAACCGCCGGTTCTGCCCACTGCGATAACGCTTTGTGGACAAAACCGGCGGTCTTAAGTCAATCGATCAGTTATTCCTGATCTGCAGGCATTTTACCTTCATGTTGAGGGCGTTCTGTCAGACGCTTCTCAAAATTGGCATTAAATTGTTTTTTCTGCTCCGGCGTCAGAATGTTGTAGATCTTATTCTGCGCTTCCATATGAGCCATCATGCGAGCTTTGTTCTGTTCAGCCATTTTATCGACTTGCGCCTGTGCTTTGGCTTTATCGAAGCTGTCGCTGGTGATGATGTTGTGCGCCGCACGACGTTCTTCTACTGAAGGACGCTCCATTTTACCGCGCTGTTCTTTCATGATGTCACGCACTTGCTGTTTCTGCGCGTCGGTCAGGTTCAGGTCCTTAAACATCATATCGTGGTTGCCGCCACGCATACCTTTATGGTGCATCATTGGTGCATCCGTTTTGGCCGCCGTGGTGGTGTCAGCTGCATGAGCCAGATTTGCCGCGCCCAGAGCCAGAGTTGAAGCAACAAAGAGAGCTGTTAGTTTACGCATATTGTTTATTCCTGTTCTGATTTCTATTACGACAAGGTTTGCCGCGTTGACGAAATTAAGTCTACGGTGTTCTGCGTCAAGTAATAGTCCGCATCGGTAAAGCATTGCAAGGGTAAAAAACAAATTTGCAGCAATTATGGAGAGAATAAGGATAAAGCAGGCAGGAATTGCAACAGAATATAACAATGCGATGATTTTAAAGGAATTATGAAGAGAGTGTAGCGTAATTAGAATGTTGAATAAAGCATCGAATAAGAATTATCTGCATCTTATTGTCAGCAGGGGTGATTATTTATTGGCCTCAGAATTCGAGGCCAGAAATAATCATATCTCGCGCAGCATTAAACCGGCTCGCAATCCAATTGCCACCTTCGGATTCGGGAATAAAACAAACTCGATATCCTCTTTCACGACATAGCGCGTGTCACCATCTTCAGCCAGCAAAGTGCCTTTTGGGAACCCGGTGAAGTTTTGCGTTTGCGCTGACATATGCAGCACAAAGTCATCGCTCAGGCGCGTGATCTGCTGCGCCACTTTATAACGTAGCGGTTTGCTCTCGGCACAAGGAGATGTTTCACCGCTCAGCAGTGCCTGCAACGCCTGGCGGGTCACTTCAAACTGGCTAAGATCGTTTTCACCAAACGGTTGTGCTTTTCCCAGCTCCAGCGTGCAGCTCTGCGCATTAAAATGCTCGCTACTGAAATGGGTAAATGTGCCGCCCGGTTCCTGATGAAACACCAGCGCTTGCAAACCGGCACAGCCTAACCACGTGAGAAACTCCTCATCGTAAGGCAAAGCGCGCGCCGGTAACACGCCAAAACGCGGGTGGTACGAGCTGCGGATCGCAGTGTGCATATCCAGATGCCAGCAAGTCGTCTCTTCGCACTCGGCCAGAAACAGATCTAACGCATGCTCCAGGCGACAGGCACGCTGCGTTTCCACGCTTTCCGGGAACTGCTGCCAGCCGCCGCCAAACATGCGATTCATATCACTGTGTTGATAACGCTGGTTGCTTCGCAACGCCGCAGGGTTGCCGAGGATCACCAACACCCGCCATTGCAAAGCCATCTTGCCTGCCAGAAGGCTGTCCACTAACTGCGCGAGGATTTCCACCGGTGCAGTTTCGTTACCATGAATGCCCGCCGATAACACCAGCGTTTTTTCCACGCTTTGATGTGGAATAAGGGTCAAAATCCCTTCATCCCACCATTGCCAATGCAGATGAGTATTCTTACCTGCGCTATGAGTTGGCACTTTCCCTGCCAGGGTTTGCGCCAGAAAATCCAACATTGTGCCTCCAGCTATTGCTGAAACGGATAAACAGAACCTAAGTCTAGTATACGCGTCAGTTCATCGAGTGCTTCGCGTCCTTCACGCAGTAATTGCGGATCGGCTAAATCGGCCTGCGTTAACTGGTCACGATACCAGCGATCTCCCCAGTTATTGAGCGTGACAAACAAAGTGTCGTTCATCATGACCGCAGGATTAACCGCTTGTTGCTCGGTATCGTTGAGCACCACGCGTAAGCGTAAACACGCAGGCCCACCGCCATTCGCCATGCTTTCACGCAGATCAAACACTTTCAGTTCACTGATTGGGTTATCTGCCGCCAGCACTTCATTAAGGTAGCGCCACACACCCGCGTGCTGGCGTGACTCTTCCGGCAACACCAACGTCATGCAGCCATCGTCACGGCTGAGCAACTGGCTGTTAAACAGGTAGGTTGCCACCGCATCCGCCACCGATACTTTATCGCCCGGAACTTCAATGGCGCTAAAACCAGGCACTCTTTCACGCAACTGTTGGTAAAGCGCCTCTTGATGCAAAAATGCCTGCTCGTGGCAGAACAGCACCTCGCGATTAGATACCGCTATCACGTCGTTGTGGAAAACGCCCTGGTCGATAACCGCTGGGTTTTGTTGTGCGTAGACTGCTAATTCAGGTTTGACCTGATTCAGGCGCGCCACCGCCAGGCTTGCTTCTAGCGTCTGGCGAGCGGGATAACGTGCCGGAGCCTGTCCGGCTTTGGCCTCTTCCCTGCCGTAAACAAACAGTTGGGTGGATGGCTCACCATACGCACCGCCAAGGCGGTTATGGTTAGCCGCCCCTTCATCGCCAAACATCGCCACTTGCGGCAATGCAGCGTGTACAGAAAAATGCTGCTGGTTACGGAAGATGGCGCGCAGTACGTTTTCAGTAGTGGGCGCTTCACTGGCACGATGGAATTTGTTGTTAAGATTCGCCACTGTGAAATGCACTTTGCCATCTAAGCTGTCCGCCGACGGGCAAACCGTTGCTGCGTTCGCCACCCACATAGATGAAGCAGAACTGACTGCCGATAACAGTTGCGGCGCTTGCTTTGCCACTCGCTCAATAATTTGCGCGTCAGTGCCGCTAAAACCTAACTGGCGCAGCAAAGGAATATTGGGTCTTTCTTGTGGCGCAATCACCCCTTGTGCAAAACCAGCATCCGCCAGCGCTTTCATCTTCAGCAAGCCTTGTTTCGCGGCAAGCTTCGGGTTGGAGACACGGAACTGGTGCTTCGTGGAAGCTTCGTTGCCGAAAGACAGCCCTGCGTAATGGTGGGTCAAGCCCACCAGTCCATCGAAATTAACTTCACGCGCTTTCATGATTATTCCTTACCGCTAAAATCAAGCCCAGGGCTGAGGGTGGCAGGCAGCGGGAATGACGGGCTTTCCAGTGTAGCCATTGGCCACGCGCAGTAATCTGCCGCATACCAGGCGCTGGCACGATGGTTGCCAGATGCACCAACGCCGCCAAAGGGTGCCGCGCTGGAAGCTCCGGTTAACGGTTTATTCCAGTTCACAATCCCGGCTCGCGCTTCCAGTAACAGTTGCTCGAATTGCTCACGATGTGGCGAAATCAACCCGCTCGCCAGCCCATAACGAGTGTCATTGGCCATGGCAATCGCCTGGTCGAAATCGGTATAACGATAAACGGTCAGCAACGGGCCAAACACTTCTTCGTCTGGCACATTGGCGACACCCGTTAGTTCGACAATTCCCGGCGTTAGCAACGAGGTTCCGGCTTTCAGTAGCTTCGGCTCAAGCAACGCTTTGCCGCCGCGCGCGATATGCTCCTGCCAGCCGCTCAGCACGCGTTCAGCGGCCTGAACTGAAATTAGCCCGCCAATAAAGGGTTGCGGTACGGCGTCCCAGGCATCAGGGCGAATACGCGCCGCCACTTCTACCAGACGCTTCAGGAATACATCGCCCTGCGCGCCCTGTTTAACCAGCAAACGGCGCGCACAGGTACAACGCTGCCCGGCGGTGACAAATGCCGACTGAATCACCAGATGAACAGCTCCGTCGATATCCTGAGGATCTTCGACGATCAGCGGATTGTTTCCGCCCATTTCGAGCGCGAGAATTTTCTCCGGCTGCCCGGCAAACTGGCGGTGAAGTTGATAACCGGTATTCGCGCTGCCGGTAAACAACAAACCGTCGAGCGTTGGCTGTTGCGCTAACGCCTGCCCGGTTTCACGCCCGCCCTGCACCAGGTTCAGCACGCCATCCGGCACCCCTGCCTGTTGCCAAAGTTTCATCACCTGTTCGCCAATCAGCGGCGTCAGTTCACTTGGTTTAAAGACAATCGTGTTACCCGCCAACAAACCCGGCACGATATGCCCGTTTGGCAAATGCCCTGGGAAGTTATACGGGCCAAACACCGCTAACACGCCGTGCGGACGGTGGCGTAATGTAGCCGCGCCGTCTGGCATTTCGGTGTGAGTTTCGCCAGTACGCGTGTGGTAAGCCTTAATCGAGATGGCGATTTTGTTGATCATCGCCGTGATTTCGGTGGCCGCTTCCCAGCGCGGTTTGCCGGTTTCCTGAGAAATGGTGACGGTTAATGCTTCTTTGTTGGCCTCAAGCAGCGTGGCAAATTTCTCAACAATTGCCTGACGATGGGAAAACGGGCGTTTCGCCCATGCCGGAAATGCGACACTTGCCGCATCACACGCTTGCCCGACTTGCTGCGCATCCGCCGCAATGCCTTCCCACAGCAACTCGCCATTCACCGGATTATGCTTTTGCAGTGATTCACCCTGCCCGGAAAGCCATTGTCCATTAATCCACTGAGTCATACTTTTTTCTCCTCGGGGCACAAACGCACCAAACGAATCCGATCACCGGAGCTGCATTTCAGGGCATCAGCGGTTTGGGCATCAACAATCAGGCGGTCGCCTTTTGGGTTCGCCTTAATCAACATGGCACGAAAATCATTATATTTTTCATTGGCGACCAGACACATCGGCAGCTCTTCGGTTGCCGGTTGTCCAATCACCAGTTCCACCAGGTGGCTTTTACGAATCGCGCGAACCCTGTCGATGTCGCATTCCAGCGTTGGCCCGCCGTCGAAAATATCCACGTAATTGCGGTAGCGGAAACCTTCCGCTTCGAGAACTGCTCGCGCTGGGGCCGTTTGCGGATGCACTTTACCAATCACCGCCCGTGCTTCGGCCGACAGGAAATCGGTATAAATAGGATGCTTTGGCATTAACTCGGCGATAAACGCTTTCTGCCCGGTGCCGCACAAGTAATCTGCACGGCTAAACTCCATTGAGAAGAAGCGGTTGCCGAGGCTTTCCCAAAACGGTGAATGGCCATGTTCATCAATCACGCCGCGCATCTCAGCGACCACTTTGTCGTTAAAACGATCGCGAAACGCTGCCATAAAGAGGAAGCGCGATTTAGACAGTAAGTAACCGTTGCCCTCTTTGCGCCAGTCAGCATCAAGGAATAACGTGCACAGCTCGCTGCTACCGGTGTGATCATGGCTGAGAAACAGCGTCGGCAACGCGT
The DNA here is from genome assembly GCF_003675305.1 of Buttiauxella sp. 3AFRM03. Classification (NCBI taxonomy): domain Bacteria; kingdom Pseudomonadati; phylum Pseudomonadota; class Gammaproteobacteria; order Enterobacterales; family Enterobacteriaceae; genus Buttiauxella; species Buttiauxella sp. 3AFRM03. The sequence continues at coordinate 5,030,950 of NZ_CP033076.1, read as the reverse complement.
TGTAAATGTTCAGCTCTTTGGAAGCGTGAACATGCGTGCCAACGTGGTAATTGTACCAGGGGTCGTTTAACCCGACGGCCACTTCAATGGCGCAAATACCTACCACGCGTTCGGTTGAGGAATCTTCCAGGACGAAAACATAGCCCTGTTCGCCTTTTGGCAGGCCACCCTGCCAGGTATGAATGGAGCGTTCGATACGTGCCGACAGCGTTTTTTCATCCGCAGGCAGCGAGGTCAACCCGCCGCCTGTTTTACCCGCCAACGCCAGCAGCCCGGATATATCACCGCGCTCAACCGGACGGATAACCATCATGATTGCTCTCCCGCTAAGAAGCGTTCACAGGCGCGCTCAAAACGATCCAACCCTTGTTGCACTTCGCCTTCGCTGACAATTAATGCCGGTGCAAAACGCACCACATTCGCGCCAGCGATCAGCATCATCAAGCCTTCATTCGCAGCAGCCTGTAAGATAAGTTTAGCTTTTCCGTTGTACTGCGGTTGCAATACGCAGCCAATTAACAACCCCAGACCGCGCACTTCACTGAACAACTGATGCTTCTGGTTAATGTTGTTTAAACGCTCCACAAACCAGGCGTGACGCTGTTTCACGCCATTAAGCACTTCAGGCGTATTGATGATTTCCATTACTCGCCCGGCAACCGCACCCGCCAGCGGGTTACCGCCGTAAGTGGTGCCGTGGGTGCCCACCACCATCACTTTGGCGAATTTATCAGTCGTCAGCATGGCACCGATCGGGAAGCCGCCACCTAATGCTTTGGCGGTTGAAAGCACATCCGGCGTAATGCCGTAGTGCATGTAAGCGTACAGCTCGCCGGTACGGCCCACACCAGTTTGTACTTCATCGAAAATCAGCACTGCGTTGTGACGATCACACAGTTCGCGCAAGCCTTGCAGGAATGTTGGGTCAGCTGGCACCACGCCGCCTTCACCCTGCATCGGTTCCACAATCACTGCGCAGGTATTTTCATTAATCAGTTCACTGGCAGATTGCAGGTCGTTATAAATCGCGTGGCTGATTTGCGGTGGTAACGGGGCAAAATCTTGTGAATAAGCCGGTTGTCCACCAGCGGAAACAGTAAATAGCGTGCGGCCATGGAAGGCATTTTTGAAAGCAACGATGCCGCTTTTCTGCGGGCCAAAGTTGTCATGTGCGTATTTACGCGCCAGCTTTAAAGCCGCTTCGTTGGCTTCAGCGCCGGAGTTGCAGAAGAACACTTTCTCGGCAAAAGTGGCATCAATCAGCTGTTTTGCGAGACGCAAAATCGGCTCGTTAGTGTAGCCATTGCCGGTATGCCAGAATTTTGCCGCCTGTTCTTCCAGCGCTTTGCGCAGTTCAGGATTGGCATGACCGAGAGCGTTCACTGCGATGCCGCCCGCGAAGTCGATGTAATCTTTGCCTTGCTGGTCCCATAACGTCGACCCTTCACCACGTACCGGAATAAAAGAAGCTGGGGCATAAACGGGCATCATCCAATCGTCGAAATTCTGGCGGGTAATTGACTGCGACATAGCGACCTCTTACGGTAAATAAAAAGTTATTTGAATGTTAAATAATTGGGTGTTTGCGCTGTAAATGTAGATTGCACGCTTCGTGCCAGCCAGCGATATAAATGAATAGCACAGAGGTGTGATTGAAAAATCAATGAGTTACAAATACACGCTATTCACATAAAGTGAATAATTAGTGCATAGTTTTATGGCGGTGTATGGATCGCAACACGAAAACAAGAAATATTATGCAGTAGTAAAATTTAATACTGGATTTGTGATCAATGCTGGGGTTTGCACTAAGTTTGTTGCACCAAAAAACCGCATACGCCCTTAAACAGGGCATATCTGCTCCCGGAAGATTTGTCGGGTGAATGAATACAGCCAACGTGCATGAACTTGAAATATGGCGAGTGGTAGGTGTATTCCCATTTTTTTTATGCGTATGTATAATAAAAACCTAAATACCCACCATTATAAATATAACATATATATTATTTATATACATGCCGTAAATATATAAACACTACACATCATTGGATGATGAAATAATGTTAACAAGCAAAGAGATAAAAATCGGAGAGAAACTGTTGCGTATAACACGCAACAGATGGTCAAATAAAGCCAGTGAATATATGCTCAGTCGTGGCTCACTATGGTATAGCAATGAGAGTTATCTGGCACAAAAAATGGTTCACGCACTAAGGGTATCTGCCGGAGTTCGCTTTTCTTCCGCAAGCCATCTCTCTTTAAGTAATTACCATTTTTTACGGGAAATGCTCCACCCATTAAGCAGTCGTGAGAAAGTCTTTTTAAGCTATTTCATGGCTACACCTTTTTATGCTTTGCATGCCACAAACAATAATCGTGTCATTAATGACAAAGGAGATTTAGTCCTTTATTCACGCAAACAACTGATGGCTAAAGGAATCCCCTTCCCCTCAGAAAATAGTCATCCATTAGATGTCCACGGACTGGCAAATACAGACTATGTTTTCTTTTCGCTTGAAGCAGGATGTAGTCTTAAAAAAAACAGAAGCCGTTTTGGTAAAACATTCTTTAAAATTAATTACCAGCACTCACAATTTAGTAACTCATCAATGGTTTTACTTGATCAATTAACACTGGAAACACCGAGTTGTAAAATAAACGATCTCAGTGATTACTGTAAAAGCATGCTCGCCGATCGGGAAATACCCAGGACAGATATATTTTTCCAGGGCAGACAGTTTTCACTGCAAGGGTTAGCTCATTACATTATCGCTACCATTCGCTTATTGCCTGATGAAGATCAAAATATCCTCTTTGGAATGGTTAGCACCAACCAAATGAATAACTTAATCAATAGTTTTTTCCGCCCAGAAATCCGAGTTCCACGCATGGCAGCATTCAAAAAGGGGCAATTTACCGTCTATAAAAACTGATATTTTGTATAAAAATAACATCCCTGTTTTCTTTCCAGTTACAGCATTAGGCATGTAACTGGAATTCCAACAAAATCAATGCCCAAACCACTTGATTCAGCCATCGCGTAAATAATCCAAAGATGTCATCCTGTCCGGCATTTCTATCGATTTTCTGCTACCATCCTGCAACATTGTTAAGTAACCACGGCAGCGACTTATGAAATTCGTCTCTTTTAATATCAACGGCCTGCGCGCCCGTCCGCATCAACTTGAAGCCATTGTTGAACAGCATCAGCCTGACGTTATCGGTTTGCAGGAAACCAAAGTCCATGACGACATGTTCCCGCTCGAAGATGTCGCAAAGCTTGGCTACAACGTCTTTTATCATGGTCAGAAAGGCCATTACGGTGTGGCGCTGCTCACCAAAGAGACACCGATTTCGGTGCGCCGTGGCTTCCCTGGTGACGATGAAGAAGCACAACGCCGCCTGATCATGGCTGAAATCCCTTCGCCATTAGGTAACCTGACGGTGATTAACGGTTACTTCCCGCAGGGCGAAAGCCGCGACCATCCGACCAAATTCCCGGCCAAAGCGAAGTTCTACCAGGATCTGCAAAACTATCTCGACAGTTCTTTGAAGAAAGACAGTCCGGTGCTGATTATGGGTGATGTGAATATCAGCCCAACCGATCTCGACATCGGCATCGGCGAAGAGAATCGCAAACGCTGGTTGCGCACTGGTAAATGTTCCTTCCTGCCGGAAGAACGCGAGTGGATGGACCGCCTGATTAGCTGGGGCCTGGTCGACACCTTCCGTCATGCCAACCCGGATGCACAAGACAAGTTCTCGTGGTTTGATTACCGCTCAAAAGGCTTCGATGACAACCGTGGTCTGCGTATCGACCTGCTGCTGGCAAGCCATCCGCTGGCTGAACGCTGTGTTGCGACCGGCATTGATTACGATATTCGTAGCATGGAAAAACCTTCAGACCACGCACCCGTTTGGGCTGAATTTAAGCTGTAAGGGAAAACACCACATCCGATGCGTAAGTTACTGTTTGCCACGCTGGTTGTGGTTTTTGTCCTGCTCATCTTCTTTTTGCCGCCAGGCAGCCTGGCGGCACTGCAACACTATCAGGCACAGTTTTCTGACTGGCATCAGCAGCACCCGCTACAAACGGCGCTGGCTTTCTTTCTGATTTATGTGCTCGTCACTACCCTTTCAATTCCTGGCGCAACACTCTTAACGCTGTTGGCTGGCTCGCAGTTTGGGCTATTCCAGGGCACCGTACTGGTGGCGCTGGCGGCGACCTGTGGCGCAACGCTTGCCATGCTGATTAGCCGCTATTTATTACGCGCCTGGGTACGCCTTCGTTTCGCCACACCGATGGCTGCAATCAATAGCGGTGTGGAACGCGAAGGCTTGTACTATCTTTTTGCATTACGACTGACGCCCATTTTCCCGTTCTTTCTTATCAATTTGCTGATGGGCCTGACATCGGTCAAAACGCTGGGTTATTTTGCCGTTAGCCTTGTCGGGATGCTGCCGGCGATTGTGGTTTATCTCAATGCTGGCCGCCAATTGAGCCAGTTGCGTAGTCTTAGCGATATTCTTTCACCCGGTATGATGTTGATGTTCGCTCTGCTCGGCTTCCTGCCGCTGTTCTCGCGCTGGATAGTCCGCTTGCTGCGAAAATCATAAGGATCCCATTTTGCGTCTTTTAACGCTTTTGCTGTCGCTGGTTGCGATCGGCTTTTCATGCTTTGCACAGCCTACTGACTGGGATAGCCTGCGCCAGCAGGCAAAAGGCCAGACGGTTTACTTCAACGCCTGGGACGGCGACCCTGCGGTAAACAGCTATCTCGACTGGGTCGCCGGAGAAATGAAGCAACACTATGGCGTGACGCTCAAAGTCGTGCGCCTGGCGGATGCTGCCGACGCGGTAAAACGTATTCAGAGCGAAGACAGCGCAGGGCGCAAAGATAATGGCTCGGTCGATTTGCTGTGGGTGAATGGTGAAAACTTCCATACTCTGAAACAGGCCGGTTTGCTAAAAGATGGCTGGGCGTGGGAATTACCCAACTGGCGCTATGTCGACCAGAAAAAACCAGTACGTGAGGATTTCTCGCAACCGACTGACGGTGCCGAAGCACCGTGGGGCAGCGCTCAATTGATGTTGATCGGCAATGCGCAAACGGGTGTGAAATTCCCGCGCAGTGCACCTGAACTGCTGGCATTTGCCAAAGCGCATCCTGGCAAATTGAGCTACCCCCGCCCACCTGATTTCACTGGCACCGCGTTTATTGAACAACTGCTGATTGTGCTGACTCGAGAGCCGCAAGCGCTGCGCCTGCCGCCTGATCCGGCCACCTTTAAGCAGGTGACTGCGCCACTGTGGGATTATCTCGACCAACTGCATCCGCTATTATGGCGCGGGGGAAAAACCTTCCCACCAACGCCTGCACGCATGGACCGCATGCTGGCGGATGGCGAGCTGTTGATGTCGGTAACGTTTAATCCGGCGCATGTCGATAACCTTATTGACCGCAAACAACTGCCGCATACCGCAAGGGCATTTGGCTTTGCGCAAGGCATGCTGGGCAACGTTCACTTTGTGACGATCCCCGCCAATGCCCGCGCGCAGGCTGGTGCACAAGTGGTGGCTAATTTCCTGATGTCACCGCAAGCGCAAATCCGTAAGGCTAATCCGGCAATTTGGGGCGATACCACCATTCTGGATAGCGCAACGCTGCCCGCACCTTTGGGCGAACAGCTTAATGCCCAAAAACCTGCCCATCTGCAAGCGGTACCGTATCTGCCAGAGCCGCATGCCGCCTGGGTAAACGCGCTGGAAAAAGAGTGGTTACAACGCTACGGGGCGAAATGAGTCTACGTTTATTAGCCTGGTTTGCCGTGGGTTGCGTTTTTGCCCCACTGCTTCCGGGCTTGCTGATGATGGCAAAACCCGCACTGATGCCTGAAATCTGGCAGGCACTATGGGCTGACAACCAATGGTCTGGTGCTTTACTGGCAACACTCAACTCGACGGTGATTAGCGTCGCGGGTTCGCTGGTGTTATGTCTGGTGCTGCTTTGTGGCCTGTGGCCTGGCGCTCGCTGGCGGCGTTATGCCGCGCAACTGCCGCTTTTATTAGCGCTACCGCACGTCGCATTCGCCAGCGGTTTTTTGTTCCTGTTCGCCGATAACGGTTGGCTCGCTCGCTTATGCGGCATCTCATTTCATCTTGATGAATATGGCATGGGTCTGGGTATTTTGCTGGCGCTCAAAGAGAGCTGGTTTTTATTATGGATAGCCAGCACCCAGCTCAATTACCAAACCCTTTCCCAACAGCTCACCGTCGCACGCAGCCTGGGCTATGGCCCGCTACAATGCCGCATTCGCGTGCTGGTTCCGTCATTGTTGCCGCGTCTGAAATGGGCATTACTGGCGGTGGTGGCCTACAGCCTGTCCGTGGTGGATGTGTCCATTATTCTCGGTCCGAACAACCCACCGACGCTGGCGGTACTGGCGTGGCAGTGGTTGAACGATGCCGACCCGCAGCGCGTGGCGATGGGCATGTTGACCTCACTGTTATTAGTCGGGCTGTTAGGTTGTTTTATCGTGTTGGGCTGGATTTTATGGCGCGTGTTTCGCCGCGCAGTCGGGCGTTTTTCAGGTCAAAGACATCTACTTAATATCCAGCCACTGGCATCAAGTTTAGGGTTGGTGATGACGGCAACCTGCATCGCGGCGCTGGCAATGCTGGTTATCTGGTCGATGGCCGAGGGTTGGTTTTATCCTGCTATTTTGCCGGATGGCTGGGCGTTTTCAGGATGGCAAGCGGCTGAGTTGTCGCCATTGGGCACCACGCTGCTACTGGCGCTGGCAAGCAGTTTCACTGGCTTGCTGGTGATTATTCTGTGGCTTGAGGGTGGCAATCCCCGTTTTGATCTGTGGCTAGCGCTACCGCTATTTTTGCCTGCTTTACCGCTGGTCGCCGGGCAATATCGTATGCTGTTAATTTTGCAACAAGACGGCGGCTGGCCCGGTGTTATCTGGAGCCATTTACTGTGGGTTGTGCCGTATATGCTTTTGGTAGCGCGGCCCGCCTGGCAGCAGATAGATCCGCGTCTGGTTATCACCGCCCGCACCTTTGGCTGGTCATCGTGGAAAATTGTCTGTTTGGTTAAATTACCGCTGCTGGCACGCCCTCTTCTGGCGGCGCTAGCGGTCGGGTTTTCAGTCAGCATCGCGCAATATTTACCGACGCTGTACGCGGGGGCTGGGCGTTTTACCACTGTCACCACCCAAACTGTGGCACTGAGCAGCGGTGGCGATCCGCAACAACAGGCGATTCAGGCGTTGTTGCAGATGCTGCTGCCATTCATCATGTTTATCATCACGCTTCAGGTTGGCCGCCTGCTCGGGCGTTTTCGACAAGGATTACGCTAATGCTGTGTGTTCAGGATTGCACCATTACCAGGAATTCCCGCTCGCTGATTCACGCGCTTAATTTCACCGTTTCTGCGGGGGAAGTGCTGACGCTGATGGGACCATCAGGAGCGGGTAAATCAACGTTTTTAAGTTGGATAATTGGCGCATTACCCGCTGAATTTACGGTGACCGGCGAGTTATGGCTAAACCAACAGCGTCGCGATACGCTGCCGACCGAACGGCGAAACATCGGTATTCTGTTTCAGGATGCGCTGTTATTTGACCATCTTAATGTCGGGCAAAATCTGGCAATGGCGATTCCGGCCGCGGTTAAAAGTCGCGAACAACGGCAGCATTGCGTTGAACAAGCGCTGGAAAATGCGCAGTTAGCGGGCTTTTCACGTCGTGACCCGGCGACTCTTTCTGGCGGGGAACATGCACGGATTAGTGTGTTAAGGGCATTGTTAGCGAAGCCAGAAGCTCTGTTGCTCGACGAGCCTTTCTCGCGCCTTGATCAAACCTTGCGCGAGCAATTTCGCCAGTTCGTCTGGCAACAGGTTGAGCAACAAGCTATTCCGGTGGTGCTGGTCACCCATGACCCGCAGGATATTCCGCCTGATGGGCAGATTATTACGCTGTGAATCAAATATGCGGTAACGCAAGGAATCACTCACGTGAATGGCGCAAGATAGCGCCTCTTTTTTCTCTCTTTTTCAGGTTATAAGATGAAACGTGTTTCTCAACTAACCGCCGCCTTGATGTTATCTGGGTTGGCGCACATGGCTCTTGCCGCAGAACTGCCTTCCCAAATGACTTTATCCAACCTTCAGGCGCAGCACGGCGTGGTGATTGATACCCGTCCCAGTGCTTTTTATAACGGCTGGCCGCAAACCCTGAACGGTGTTGGTGGCCACGAGCCTGCCGCGCTTAATTTATCGGCCAGTTGGTTAGGCATGATGAATGACGAGCAACTGCAACTGTGGGCAAAACAACACAATCTGGCATCAGATAGTTTGATTGCGCTGTACGGTCAAAGTGATGAGACAAAAGCGGTAAAAGTGCGGCTGTCCAAACTGGGTTATCAGTACATCGCTCTGCTGTCTGATGCCCTGCAACAACCGGCACGTTTGCAGAAAATGGCCCACTTCGAGCAGCTTGTTTATCCGCAGTGGCTACATAACCTGATGCAGAATAAAGACGTTGTGGCAAAACCTGCGGGCGAAGTCAAAATCATCGAAGCCGCCTGGGGTGCACCGAAACAGTATCTGTTAAGCCATATTCCTGGTGCGGATTACATCGATACCAACGATATCGAAAGCGAGCCGTTATGGAATAAAGTGTCTGACGACCAACTCAAAGCTTTGCTGGCAAAACACGGTATCCGTCATGACACCACGGTGGTGATGTACGGACGTGATGTCTATGCTGCGGCGCGTGTCGCACAAATACTGCTGTATGCCGGCGTGAAAGACGTGCGTTTGCTGGATGGTGGCTGGCAGAGTTGGGCTGACGCCAAATTACCTGTAGAGCGCGGTTTGCCAAACGAGGTTAAACCGGCAGCCGATTTTGGTGCGCCATTCCCAGGCCAACCACAGCTGATGCTCGACACCGAGCAAGCGCGCGGGTTGTTAGGCCGCAAAGATGCCTCGCTGGTCAGTATCCGTTCGTGGCCGGAGTTTATCGGCACTACCAGTGGTTATAGCTACATCAAGCCAAAAGGTGAGATTGCCGGTGCGCGCTGGGGCCATGCGGGTTCTGACTCGACGCATATGGAAGATTTCCATAATCCGGACGGCACCATGCGTTCTGCTGATGACATCGCCGCCATGTGGAAGAGCTGGAATATTACGCCGGATCAGCAAGTGGCCTTTTACTGTGGTACTGGCTGGCGCGCATCAGAAACCTTCATGTATGCCCGTGCGATGGGCTGGAAGAATGTCGGCGTGTACGACGGCGGCTGGTATGAGTGGAGTAGTAATCCGCAGAATCCGGTAGCTACGGGTGAGCGTAAGCCTCTGTAAGATGTTTTAACTCGTCCTCTCCTGCCGGAGAGGACGAGGATGGTTCCATTTAACCCATATTGACAGTCCCACTCCCAATCACAACACCGCCACAGCTAATACTGTCCCCTGTTCTGGCTGCCGGAATCCCATCTATAAACACTGTCCCAGAGCCACTTGAGATAGCGCGAGGATAAGGTGGGTGATCTGGCGGTTTGCTGTGCTCAAAGAGCGGATCACCCAAACGGGCTGCAGGTAAACCATCAATAAATACTGTTGGTGAACCAGCAACTATCGGCGTGGAATGAAAACCATTGTGTTCAGTTCCTTGATCATTCAGTTTTGCGGCTAACGGCATAAATATCCTTATTGCAGTCAGTGAAGATATTAGTTTTTATTTAACGAACTAATACCATTTTACCGTCGATCATGGCGAAGAAGGGGTTCCAGGAGAATATATGCTCTCCTTTTTCATCGAAAAACTGGATAGGAGATCTTCGACTTGCACCGCCAATGCCAAGACAGAATATTCTATTTTTTTGATATACTAATACTTTAAATTTATCCCAGTCTGGAGTGGAATTTACTTTCCCTTGCTTAATTGCATCTACGATTCCAATCGAATTAAAAAATAACTCAGTATCTTCTGTGAAATCTGTTATCGCATATTCTTTTAAAGCAATAGAATATTTCTTTTTTACATTTACAAGATCATTGCCTTCCAAGTCATTAAGTATGTCTTTATATATAACAATCAGTTGATTCCGTAATTCCATATTATTCTGTTGAGGAGTGGCTTTTGTCCATTGCCATTCAGGAATGCCTTCTACAATAAAATTTCTGGAGGCTGTCAACCAATCATTAGGTTTTTCATGTCCACTAAATTTAATTCTATTAGATACTCCTTTTACTATTGTATTAAAGGTCGTGTCTTTAATGTCTTCGATGGAATAGCCTTGAGGATCGGTAAAGGAACGCTCGTTTGCACCATCAAAGCTAACCTTGAAATTAGTTATCGTTTCATTAGGCATGTTTGGAGTTAATTTAACAACCTTTACTTCACAAGAATATTCTGTTCTGTTTTTTTTGATTTTGAAGGGTAAAAAATTAACCCTATAGTGTTTTCTTTATTATTCTCTAATACGTCAGTAATATCACTCCCGGTACTAATGGTTCTTGAACCATCCAAAGTGCTTAAATAATCCAATCCATTTACTGATAAAATACACAAGCTACCTTTAGTATTGAAATACGCCGAATACCTAACAGTATCCATATTAACTCCTGCAAAAATGTTAAATGAAACAAAGTAAATAGTGAATACTAAATTTTTAAAAAAATGTTTATTTTCATAAAATTACTCTATAAGTTGAGCTATCTTTATTCATTGCTTTGCAGATAGCCCATTCACCTTCGCCTTCATCCCAACTATCATTATCTGGAGGTTCTTCTTCACTAACCTCTCCAATACCTTTCTTATTTTTATCTCCTATATCAACCTTAATTTTATATTTTGCATATATTACAATACCGTTATGGAAAAAGATATATCAGCGTGGAATGAAAACCATCGTGTTCAGTTCCTTGATCATTCAGTTTTGCGGCTAACGGCATAAATATCCTTATTATAGTGAGTGAGACTTTGAGTTTTATTTAATATGACTAGTTTTTTATGGTCACTCTACAGTCGTCTGTCAATATGGCAAGAGAACCTTCCCTTCATCTATTTATTGGCTGTGTTATGTTGAATTTATCACCCCATAAAAAATCTATTCATTTGATACTAAAGATTCTATAGTGCAAAAAAATTTTCGTTTAATTGGGTTGGTAATACCATACAGCCTTGATATAATCACTTTCATTCTTTTTATATAAAACAATAAGCCATTTATTCGAAGAATAACCAGAGTTAATATCTGAAGGACTCACCACTGTATTAATCATATTACCAAAATCATGATCAGATAGCTTATAATACTCATTTTCTTTTATTGGTTTGAAACGTAATGTTTCTATAGGATACACATAATCAATTATCAGCAATGGGTTCTGCCAGCTATAAAATACTTTGTAGATACTGTATTTATTTACAACCGCAGGTATGAAAATGCTATTCTTCGCTACATTAAGATATCTGAAATTATTTCTTTCAGAACGCAAGTGGCCATGTTCAGTCCCATCTGAATGTTCACTTTCACATACTTTTTCATCAATAATATTATCACAAAAAAATACGGCACTTGCCTCTACTCTAACTCCACCCTGAAAGTAAGCATAAATTTTTTTCAGGATTTCATTGACATCACTCTGTGCATCATCACATTGGACTTCATTTTCACTGATGTAGTCAGTTAGCTTGTTAAAGCTATCTACGCCATTCAGACTTTCTATAGATCTTTTATAGGAAGAATATTGTTCGCAATCACCATTACTTATTTTTTTTGCAACAATTGAATCCGCATGACAATCAATAGACAAAGTTATTATGAATAATAAAAAAGACTTTACATAATGCATGTATTCACCCCAAAATCCATTATGTCACCACCGTGATTTCACCCACATACATCCCCTTGGTTCCTGGAATTCTGTGATTAATCAAATAATCGTATACAACATTCCACTTCTCAACGTCATATACTGTCACACAACCTTCAGATAAATTACCAAGATGGATGTAACGCGAGCTATTACCTCCTTCCCCATTTAATTCTATAGGAAACCAGATATCATTACACGTTATAACCCCAGGTGAAAATGCCTTTCTGTACCAGTCTGTTGGAGCATTTTTAGCATGTGAGTTGTCAGGAGACATTAGCTTATGAACCCCTGCAGGGATAGGTGAGTAAGAATATTTTGGTGGCCACAAACTATTAAGTGTAACTTTTATGATTGAGCCATTAACATATAAATTTGCGAACTGCTGTATTAAATCACCTTTGAATCTTGAGGTGGTTTTAACTGGTTTCCCGACATATTCTACTTTAATTGAAGCACTCTTTTGCATGGGGCCTTTGCTACTTAAATATTTTAATGCATTTTCTTGCTGCAAACTAATGGTCTGACCTATTAAATTTGATTTATCACTAGCCACTAAGAGATAAAGCCTTCCATTTTTCTCTCCTTTTACAATAAGCTTCACATTTTCATGAAGAAAATCAAAATTACCGTTATCTAGCTTTACTTTTAGCCACCCCTCCTCAGTAGCTTTTCGACTATACATTATTTTACCTGTGACAACATGTAAACTACTTGGTCTTGAATTCGACGTTCCACGATTATTCGTTAATGGCATTTTATTACTCCAAGTCTAAATCATATTCAAAAACCAGATATTCTTCCTCAGTAGTTTTTATTCGTTCTGTTTTCCCATCCGGATCGGTTACTCCTCGATATACCACTCCGCTAGTTGTTGTTATTTTATATTTTTGTAATTCGATAGGATTCCCTTCGTCATCTCGAAGTAAAAATTGCTCATCAAACACAGAATCCTCTGGCTCATCCTGTCCTCCAGAGTCATCCCCACCTCCTGAGCCATTTCCACCACCATCACTCCCGTATCCGTCCTGCTGTGGCTCATCTGGCGAATTACCATCTTCACCCGTCAGCGCATTCAGCATCGCCGGTAATTGCGTCGGCACCGGATTACCCGGACTGCCACCGCTGTTGAGGTTGATTTTCAGCCCACTGATGTCCACGCCACCAGGATGGATGACGATAAATGAGCTGCCCATTTTCAGGGTGATTTTCGTATTGCTCTGCAGCACGATATCGCCCTGTGCATCCGTGCCCAGCGCACCCGCCACTTTCTGGGCCAGGTCACCTTTCACCTCCAGGCTGTGGTTACCTTCCACCAGGCTGAGGTGGTCTCCGCAGGTGTTGTGCTCCTGCTTCCCTTCCACTGTCACCTTGCGGTCTTTTGCCACAGTCAGACCGTCATCACGGCCGGTATTCACGGTGTGGTCACGGGTGACTTTCAGGGTCTGGTCATTGCGTACCGTGATACTGCGGTCGTGCGCCACGGTGATGTTCTGGTCATGCCCGCCGGCATTCTCTTTGCCGACCTTCACCGTCTGCCCCAGACCGACGGTGATGCTCTGGTTATTACCAATAGTCTCGGTGTGGTCGACTTTCACATCAGTGGTGCGGTTATTGAGCACCTCGGTATCCATGTTTTTCTGCGCATGGAAATACACCTGCTCATTAGCTGTCGCATCGTCGAATTTCAGTTCGTTAAACCCGCTACCCTTATAGGTTTTTGAGCGGAGGGTCATCTGCGTCTTTGTGCCAGGCAGACTGCCCGGCGAGCGGTTATTTTCATGATACGTACGCCCCATCACGATGGGCTGGTCCGGGTCACCGTTGAGGAAATCGACTATCACTTCCTGGCCGACACGCGGTATCGCCAGGTGACCGAACCCGGCACCGGCCCACGCCTGCGACACCCGTATCCAGCACGAGCTGTCTTCTGTTTCGCCGTGATAACGGTCCCAGCGGAATTTCACCCGCACCCGCCCGTGTTCGTCGCAGAAAATTTCCTCCCCCGGCGGACCGGTGACCACCGCGCTCTGCGGGCCGTCGACCTTTGGTTTCTGCGGGCGATTCGGGCGCCAGGTGCGGTCTCCCGGTATGGCCACAAACCGGTTGGTGAGGGTGGTCCCCTCGCCGCGACTGCCGTGCAGCGCCTGTGGCTGCTCACCGGTCATCGCACTGCTGATGACCTGCCATTGCCGGTTGTGGCTTTTTATCGGGTGGCCGGAAAGGGGGAAGCGCACGCCCGGCGACAGCGCCGGAGAGTTGCTGGTGCCGGTGGCGGTTTCGGCCTGGTTACGCCAGGCGTCCAGTTTATAGCGGGTGAAATCTTCGCCGTGCTGTTCATCCTTAAAACGCCCCGGATAATCCAGCACTTCATACTGCGAGCGCTGGCCATTCAGGTCCCGGGCTTTCTGGCGATAGCCCCCCCGGCCAGTCCGGCATCTTAAAGGTGTAATCCAGGCTGGTGACCGATGACGGAGCGATACCCGCTTCGTGACGAAACACACTGATGTGCTCCGTGGTGGCGCCTGTCGACACATTCGGGTTAAAGGGAAAGGCATCCTGCCGCCTGCGCAGGCCGGTCACATCATCAGTCAGCATCAGCCGCTGCCCCCCGTCCGGGGAGACGTCGTCAAAGAAGAAAATGCCTTCTTCGGCCCACAGTCTGCTCAAAAAAGCGAAGTCACTTTCACCATACTGGGCGCAGAATTCCCGGGCCGGATGGGATTCATAAAACACCGACGTCCAGTTGGTGACGCCGTTTTCTGCCAGCAACGTGGCGGTGATGGTCTGAATATCCTGCTGCTGGAAGATGTGGAAGTTCTGGCGCAGACCGCAGCGCCACAGGGGAGGATGAATACGCAGGGTGTACTGCATCTGCCAGCCGTTGTGCTCGCTCATGCCGAAGGTGGCAATAATGCCGCTGACATGGCGCAGGACTTTCTGCCCCTGCCAGAGCGTCAGGGTGACGTTTTTCTCCAGCAACGGGTCAGCCGTCTGGCGGAAAGACTGGCTGGCGACGTCAGCATCGAGGACAAATGCAGCGGAGTTGTGCTGCAGCAGGCGAAAGCTCACCACCGCAAAGGTGTCCGGCTCCAGCCCTTCCACTTCCAGTGTGAAACGCAGTCCTTTTAACGACACAGCGCTCTCCCTGATGTAGAGAAAACGGATCCATGAAACGCATCAGATGCCATCACGTTATTCCTTTAATTTAGATGGAGTTATTAGCCTGAATGTATGATTCCATGTCACACATAATTCAAACAAATATAATAAAATCAATATGATAATTAAAAAGAAAGGTAGGCTTAATCAGAGGATTGATCAGTGAGCGAGGTCACATTCGGAGATGTTAGGAAATGAACCCGCAGGAGGTTACGGGCATTTGTGGTATTGCAGGATAGGGGGAAAGGATCCCCCATTCACACACAGTGAGGCTTAGGGCAACTCCACGCGCTTTAACGTCTGATAGCCACTCCACACCCGCGTCAATGTCGTCATCCAGCACAATGCTCCAAACACCCACGCAAACCAAACGAACCACTGCGGGAACAGGCAACTCAGCACAAACAACGCGATAGTTTCCGTGCCTTCCGTCAAGCCGCCGAGGTAATAAAACGATTTGTGCGCATAGCCGGGGTTATCAAGTTGATGCTTTTGCGCCACCGCAGCAAAGGCCAGGAAACTGCTGCCGGTGCCAATAAATGCGAACAGTAGCCAACCACCCGCCAGCGCATTTTGTGCAGGGTCGGCAAGAATAAAACCAAACGGCACCAGCGCGTAAAACAGAAAATCCAGCGCAATATCCAGAAACCCGCCCGCATCGGTCAGGCCGCGTCGTCGCGCCAGCGCACCATCTAAACCATCAAACAAGCGGTTGAGCACAATCGCCACCAGTGCTGCGCTATACCACTGCAATGCCAGAAACGGTAATGCCAGCACGCCGATAGCAAAACCAAACAGCGTCAGCCCGTCTGGCGTGATAGTCGGTTTATCCAGGGTTTGCGCCACACGCTCAAGCAACGGTTTAACACGGGGATGAAGGTAACTATCAAACATGTGGCGGCTTCTCAGTCGGGGTGACGCATAACCCTTGCGCCGGAATATCCAGTGCAGCATTAAAGCGGGCTGACAGGTTTTGAAACGCAACTAGTGCTGTTAATTCAGTGATAGCTTTGTCATCGAAATGGACTTTCAATTCATCTTTCAGCGCATCACTGATATTCGGCGGAGTGGCTGTCATCGCATCTGCGTAGGCCAGTGCTGCCTGTTCTTTGGCAGTGAATAGCGTTTCTTCACGCCAGTTGGCGACCGCCAGCACTTTGTCCATCGAACCGCTGCGTTCAGCCAGCCGCAGACTATTGGCATCAATACAGAATTCGCAGCAACATTGTTGGGAAACGCGCGTCATCACCAGCGAACGGACGATGGGATCGATGCCGGAACGCCGTCTTTCAAGGAACCCGACAAACAGTGCCACCAGCCAGAATAAATACGGGAAACGTCCCCACCAGCGTGTGGGGTTCAGCACCGAGCCGAAATGTTTTTTTTGCATGGCAACAATGGGCCGTAAACTGGCGGGCAGCGCATCAAGTGGCGGTACCCATGGGGATCTGTTTTTATTCATCATTCGGGAAGAGCTTCAGATAATCTTTGGTGGCGCGTATTATGCCACGCCCATAGATAAAGAACGGACCGGTATCATGAAAACCATTGATGTTGTTGCGGCAATCATCGAGCAGGACGGTAAAATTTTGCTCGCACGTCGCCCGGAAAGTGGCGACCAAGCCGGTTTATGGGAATTTCCTGGCGGCAAGGTGGATGCCAATGAATCACAACCGGCGGCGCTTGCGCGGGAACTGGAAGAAGAGTTGGCGATTAAAGCGGTGGTGGGCGATTACGTTGCCAGCCACCAGCGAGAAGTGTCCGGGCGAATCATTCATCTTCATGCGTGGCATGTAAGCGAATTCAGCGGTGAATTGACCGCGCTTTGCCACAGTGAACTGGTCTGGTGTTTACCTGCCGAGGCGTTTGATTACCCGCTTGCCCCGGCAGATATCCCATTACTTAAAGCGTTTATGGCCTTACGCGATGCCAGACTAAAGGATTCGTGCTAAGCGTTTTTTCATCACGCTGGCATTGCAGTAAAACGCCGCCCTCGGCTTTTACCACCGCCCCTTCAGAATAATTTTGATCCTGGTAGATGCAGCACTGGCTGCACGGTGCTGCTCGTTGGCCCTGAGTACTGAAGACTTCCGGAGGTACCGAGATATCTACCTGTGGATCAAGACGCTGCGCCATCCCCGGCAGGCTTATCATCAGCAGCACGGCGGCGGCGAGCAGGCTTTTTAGTCGCATCATCACTTCCCTCTTTTTTCGCCCATTGTTTACGCGGTTTTTTCTGCTCGTCAGGGGCTTTAACCCCTTTAAAAGCATGATGCACTGGTTTGGTTCGCGCCTGATGAATCAGGTCATATAGCGTTTGCACCAGCGGCTGCATGAAGTCCTGGTAACGACACTGTTTTTCACTGATTTGCGTCAGCGTCGATTCCCACTGCGCCGTCATATCTGGCCGTGCCGCCAGTTCAGGGAGCGAGTGAATCAAGGCCCGTCCGGCATCCGAAGAGTGGATATAACGCCCTTTCTTCACCAGGAAGGTGCGTTTAAACAGCAATTCGATAATCCCCGCACGGGTCGCTTCAGTGCCTAGTCCGTCCGTCGCGCGCAGGATCTTTTTAAGATCTTTATCCTGCACAAAACGAGCAATCCCGGTCATCGCTGAGAGCAACGTCGCATCCGTGAAATGGCGCGGCGGTTGAGTCTGGCGTTCTATCACTTCGCCTTTTTCACACAGCAATTCATCGCCTTTAGCGACCACTGGCAACGGCGTACCGTCGTTCTCTTCATCGCGCTCTTTACCACCCAGCAACGTGCGCCAGCCAGCTTCCGCCAGGAAACGCGCTTTGGCGTTAAACTTGCCGCCAGCAATATCGAGATCGATAGTGCATTTGCGGAACACCGCATCGGCACAGAACTGCATTAAGTATTGTCGGGCGATCAGGTTGTAAACTTTAGCTTCATTTTCAGAAAGCGAAATTTTGGAGCTGCGCGCGGTGGGAATAATCGCGTGGTGCGCGTCGACTTTTTTGTCGTCCCAGCAGCGGTTGCGCAAATCCGTATTTAACGCCGGTTGTGGCAGCAAATCGGGCTGATGAATGCTTATCGCATTCAGTACCGCATGGCGGCCAGCAAAATGCTCTTCCGGTAAGTAACGGCAATCCGAACGCGGATAAGTGATAAGTTTGTGCGTTTCGTAGAGTTTCTGGCAGATATCCAGCACGTTCTGCGCACTGACACCAAACCGTTTGGCCGCCTCAATTTGCAAGGTCGAGAGCGAAAACGGTAACGGGGCGACTTCTGATTCCCGTTTATCATTATACGCCGTGACGATGGCTGGCTGTCCGCCGATGCGGTTGACCACATGATCTGCCAGCGGGCGATGCAGCAAGCGCCCTTCTTCATCCTGATAGGGTTCACAAGACTCGCTCGGCTGCCATGTCGCGACAAAACGTTCATCGGCTGGCGTGACGATGTGCGCTTTCACTTCAAAGAAGTCTTTGGCGACGAAATTCTCGATTTCTTCATCGCGACGTACCACTAAACCCAGTACTGGGGTTTGTACACGCCCGACCGAAAGCACGCCTTGATAACCCGCGTTACGCCCAAGAATGGTGTAGGCGCGGGTCATATTGATGCCGTAAAGCCAGTCAGCTCGTGCTCGCGCCAGTGCTGAAACACACAGCGGGATGAACTCGCTATTGGAACGCAGGCGAGTAATTGCACGTTCAACTGCCTGCGGGTTAAGGTCGTTAATCAGGCAGCGCTGTACTTGCTGGCGCTTTTCCGGCGCCAGTTGCAAGTAGTCGAGAACCTCATCCACCAGCAGTTGCCCTTCGCGATCCGGGTCACCTGCGTGAACCACTTCGTCGGCTTGCACCAACAGTTTTTTGATAGCGTTGAGCTGTTTGGTGACCGATGGGCGCGGCTGCAATTGCCATTTTTCCGGCACAATCGGCAAGTCAGCCAGATTCCAGCGTGCGTAACGCCCGTCGTAAGCATCCGGCTGAGCCTGTTCCAACAAGTGACCGATGCACCAGGTCACGACTTGCCCATTACCACACTCAATGAAGCCATCACCCCGACGATGAGGTTTAGGTAGCACGTCAGCAATAGCGCGAGCGAGGCTGGGTTTTTCGGCAATAAACAGACGCATCCGACTAGCGAATCTCAATCATCGGGCGGCCGCCACGAGCGGTTTTTAGCTCGCCAATGGCAGTCAGCGTGATGCCATTTTTTTCAGCAACTGCCGCCACCGCAGCTTCAGCATCCGCCTCAACAGCCAGCAACAAGCCACCGGAAGTTTGCGGGTCACAAAGCAAATCACGCTGCGCTTCGCTCATTTCACCCATTAAGTAGCCATAGCTGGCGAAGTTACGCGAGGTGCCACCGGGCACGCAGCCCTGGGCGATATAGGCTTCAACGTCTGGCAATTTAGGGACTTTATCGAACCAGATTTCGGCCTGGACACCCGCACCACGGCACATTTCGCTCAGGTGGCCCAGCAGGCCAAAACCCGTGACGTCAGTCATCGCCGTGACGCCTTCGATATCAGCAAACTCAGCGCCAGGTTTGTTGAGCTGGCACATTATTTCTGCCGCGAGGCCGTAATGTTCTGGTTTGAGCAGCGATTTTTTCTCAGCGGTAGTCAACACGCCGATGCCGAGTGGCTTGGTGAGGAAGAGTTTGCAACCTGGTGTCGCGGAGCTGTTTTTCTTCACACGATCGGTTGGCACAATGCCGGTGACGGCAAGGCCAAAGATAGGTTCTGGCGCGTCGATTGAGTGGCCGCCCGCCAGAGAAATCCCGGCTTGCTGGCAAACAAAACGCCCGCCTTCAATCACTTTACGGGCGATTTCAGGAGCCAGGGTGTTGATCGGCCAGCCCAGAATAGCGATAGCCATAATCGGTTTGCCGCCCATCGCGTAGATGTCGCTAATAGCGTTAGTGGCGGCAATGCGCCCAAAGTCGAAAGGATCGTCGACGATCGGCATAAAGAAGTCGGTGGTGCTGATGACGCAAGTGCCGTTGCCGAGATCGTAAACCGCCGCGTCATCACTGGTTTCGTTTCCAACCAGCAAGTTTGGGTCGACAAATTTGCTCTGCTCAGATTGCAGAATAGTTTGCAGGACTTTCGGGGAAATTTTGCAGCCGCAACCAGCTCCGTGGCTGTACTGCGTCAAACGAACGGTTTGCTCACTCATAGACTACTCCTGTCATTGGCAATCGCTCTATGGTAGCGCTCAATTCAACGAGTAGTAAGACCGCATGTCTGAATTGCCCCATTCCTGGTCACAATCCAGACAGGTTTTGATTGTTTGCTTAGAATTTGCGCACAAACGGAGTGATGTCTGGCACGCTGACCGTAGTAGAGGCTTTGAGTTGCGGGGTACCCAAATACAAGAAACCGACCACTTCATCTTGCTCACGGCAATGAAGTGCTTCACGAACCGCTTCGCTTTCAGTCCAGATACCGGTGCGCCAGATGCCGTTGTAGCCCTGAGCGACTGCTGCCATCTGCATCGCCATCACCGCGCAACCCGCAGAAACCACTTGCTCCCAGACCGGGACTTTATGGTTGTCATCACAATATGCCACCACAGCGATAATCATCGGTGCGCGGAATGGCGCGGTGCGTGCCTTTTCAATGCCCTTCTCGTCAAGCTCTTCAGCAATAGCGGCTTGTTCCAGCACGTGGCTGAAGCGGTCGCGGCCTTCGCCTTCAATCACAATGAAGCGCCACGGCTGCAAGGTTCCGTGGTCAGGCGCGCGCATACCGGCACGAATAATGTTTTCCAGAATTTCGCCCGCAGGAGCGGGTTCCACCAGGCGCGAAGCACTGCGACGGTGAAGAAGTAGTTCAAGTGCATCCATTTGATAACTCCTGTCATGATTTTAATCAGCGAAACTAACACGACTGTAGATTTTGTTACAGCACACGGCAGATTTCCTACTGACATTTGCCCTGGGGGTATTTAGGATAGCAATCACTTTAGCTATACCTCAGCTAAAACTGGGTAATTCGGAGAATACATGCGCACTATCGGGCGGTTTATTGCCGGTTTCTTTAAGTGGACCTGGCGTCTGCTTAACTTTATTCGAGAGTTTATTCTCAATCTCTTTTTTGTACTGCTGGTGTTGGTTGGCGTTGGGATCTGGGCACAGATTAATAGTGCCCCAGCAGAGCCTGCACGCGGCGCGTTATTGATGGATATCACCGGTGTGGTGGTCGATAAGCCGTCGGTCAGTAATAAATTAGGTGTCATTGGCCGTCAGTTGCTCGGCGCCAGTTCTGACCGCTTGCAAGAAAACTCGCTGTTTGATGTGGTCGATACCATTCGTCAGGCGAAAGACGACCGCAATATCACCGGTATTGTGCTGGATTTAAAAGATTTTGCCGGTGGTGATCAGCCGTCTATGCAGTACATCGGTAAGGCGCTGCGCGAATTCCGCGACAGTGGTAAGCCGGTTTATGCCGTGGGTGATAGCTACAACCAAGGGCAATATTATCTGGCAAGCTTCGCTAATAAAATCTGGATGTCGCCACAAGGCGTGGTGGATTTACACGGCTTTGCTACGAATTCGCTGTATTACAAAACGCTGCTCGATAAGCTGAAAGTGTCCACGCATATCTTCCGCGTTGGGACTTATAAGTCTGCTGTCGAACCGTTTATTCGTGACGATATGTCCCCTGCGGCGCGTGAAGCCGATAGCCGCTGGATTGGTGAACTTTGGCAAAACTACCTGGGCACCATTGCGGCTAACCGCCAGATTACGGCACAGCAGGTGTTCCCTGGGGCGCAAGGTTTGCTCGATAACCTGCAAAAACTCGGCGGCGACACCGCAAAATACGCGCTGGATAACAAACTGGTTGATGAACTGGCGAGTAGCGCGGCGGTTGATAAAGCGATGATTAAACAGTTCGGCTGGAACAAAGAAAGCAAAGATTTCAGCTATACCAGCATGTATGACTATGTGGTGAAAAAGCCTGAGGATAAAGGTGACGCGATTGCGGTGATCCTCGCAGATGGCGCCATCATGGACGGCCAGGAAACTCCGGGTCAGGTCGGCGGTGATACCACAGCGTTGCAAATCCGCGAAGCGCGTCTTGATCCTAAAGTGAAGGCGATTGTACTGCGCGTCAACAGCCCTGGTGGCAGTGTGAGCGCGTCAGAAGTGATTCGTGATGAACTGGAAGCCGCACGTGAAGCCGGTAAGCCGATTGTCGTTTCGATGGGCGGTATGGCGGCATCTGGCGGTTACTGGATTTCCACGCCAGCCAATTATATTGTCGCAAGCCCCAATACCTTGACCGGTTCAATCGGTATCTTTGGGGTGATTAATACCGTGGAAAACAGCCTCGATTCGATTGGTGTTCATACGGATGGCGTGGCGACTTCGGCCCTGGCCGACGTTGCGGTGACGAAGTCGTTACCACCGGAAGTCCAGCAGATGATGCAGTTGACCATCGAAAATGGCTATAAGCGTTTTATCAATCTGGTGGCTGATTCTCGTAAGAAAACACCAGAGCAAATTGATGAAATCGCGCAGGGTCATGTCTGGACTGGGCAGGATGCCAAAGCTAACGGCCTGGTCGATAGCCTGGGTGATTTCGACGATGCGGTGGCAAAAGCCGCTGAACTGGCGAAGCTGAAAACCTGGCATCTGGATTTCTGGAAAGATGATCCAAGCTTCCTGGATATGGTGTTCGAGAGCATGAGCGGCTCGGTACGCGCCATGTTGCCGCAAGCGTTACAAGCGTATTTGCCTGCACCACTGGCGGATGCGGCTCTGGCGGTGAAAGCGCAAAACGATAAGTTTGGCACCATGAATGATCCGCAGAATCGCTATGCCTTCTGCCTCACCTGTGGTGATGTGCGATAATAATATCAACATCAGCCCGGTATTCACCGGGCTGATTTTTTTGCCCTGCCGTCTTATACTGCGCCCCATTGTGTAAAAGCCCTGAGTTCACTCATGCAAAAGAAATCCATCTACGTTGCCTACACCGGCGGTACTATCGGTATGCAGCGCTCAGAACACGGTTACATTCCTGTCTCCGGTCACTTACAACGCCAGCTGGCTTTGATGCCAGAATTCCATCGCCCGGAAATGCCTGATTTCACCATTCATGAATATCAGCCGCTAATGGACTCTTCCGATATGACACCGGAAGACTGGCAGCACATTGCTGATGACATCAAAGCGCATTACGACGAGTACGATGGTTTCGTGATCCTTCATGGTACCGACACCATGGCATTCACCGCCTCGGCGTTGTCGTTTATGCTGGAAAACCTCGGTAAACCGGTCATTGTAACTGGCTCACAGATTCCATTGGCCGAGCTGCGTTCTGATGGGCAAATTAACCTGCTCAACTCACTTTATGTTGCGGCAAACTTCCCGATAAACGAAGTGACGCTGTTCTTCAACAATCGACTATACCGTGGCAACCGCACCACCAAAGCCCATGCCGACGGTTTTGATGCATTCGCCTCGCCGAATCTTGCACCGTTGCTCGAAGCCGGGATTCACATTCGCCGTCTGAATACTCCTGCCGCACCACACGGTGAAGGTGAGTTAATCGTTCATCCGATCACTCCACAACCGATTGGCGTGGTGACGATTTACCCGGGAATTTCTGCGGATGTGGTCGGTAATTTCTTACGCCAGCCTGTGAAAGCGTTGATTCTGCGCTCTTATGGTGTGGGCAATGCTCCACAACACGGGGCGTTCCTCAAAGAGTTACAAGAGGCCTGTTCACGCGGCATTGTGGTGGTCAACCTGACGCAATGTATGTCCGGTAAAGTGAATATGGGTGGCTACGCGACCGGTAATGCATTGGCTCAAGCAGGTGTTATTAGCGGCTACGATATGACGGTAGAGGCGACACTGACTAAACTGCACTATCTACTCAGCCAAAATCTGGATGCTCAGACTATTCGTGAGGCGATGTCACGCAACTTACGCGGCGAACTCACCCCTGACGAGTAAGGAGAAGCCATGCAACGCGCGTTAGTGATAGTCGATTTACAAAATGATTTTTGCGCCGGTGGGGCGCTTGCTGTGCCTGAAGGTGACAGCACGATTAATTTGGCGAACGCGTTAATCGCGCATTGTAAAGCCCGTGGTGACGCGGTGCTTGCCACACAAGACTGGCATCCGGCAGATCACGGTAGTTTTGCCAGCGTGCAAAAAGCTGAGCCTTATACGCAGGGGAAACTCGACGGGCTGACACAAACCTGGTGGCCGGATCATTGTGTTCAGAACAGTGAAGGCGCGGAACTTCACCCCTTGCTTAATGCGCAGGAAATCGACGCTATTTTTCAAAAGGGCGAAAATCACCTCGTTGATAGCTACAGTGGTTTTTTCGACAATGGACATCGCCAGAAAACCCAGCTCGACGATTGGTTATTCCGCCACGAGATTAAACAGCTGATTGTGGTTGGGCTAGCGACGGATTATTGCGTCAAGTTCACGGTACTGGATGCGTTGTCGTTGGGTTATGAAGTTACGGTTATCACTGATGGTTGCCGTGGCGTGAATCTGCATCCGCAAGACAGCCTGCGGGCGTTCCAGGATATGTCAGCGGCTGGCGCTACGCTGATGACACTCGCTGATTTTACTTACTAATTTTCTCCAGGGCGTAAACGCGCCCTTTCCCCTTTTTTCGATTCCGCTCTCATTCTGAACTTTTAGTGCTCGCTCATTGATGAGAGCGCTCTCATAATCAAGTTGCTTATTTATACAGCATTTTAGCTGTATTTCTTATTTGTCCGTCAAAGAGGAACTCCCCAATGGTTTTCACGCGTAAGCTGCTGCCGTTGCTGGCAGTGATACAAATCGCTTGTGCTGGTGTGGCTCAGGCAAGCTCTTACCTCTCGGTAGGTTATTTCAACGGTGGCGGTGATGTCACTGCCGGGCCCGGTGGTGATATCGATAAACTCGATGTCCGCCAGATTACCCATCTCAACTACTCGTTTGGCCTGATCTACAACGATGAAAAAGATGAAACTAATCCTGCGTTAAAAGATGCCTCTAAACTTCACCAAATCTGGCTTTCACCAAAAGTGATGTCTGACCTTGAGAAAATCCCTGCGCTGCGTAAACAGAATCCACAACTGAAAGTCCTGCTTTCGGTCGGCGGCTGGGGCGCGCGTGGTTTCTCTGGGGCGGCGGCTACACCTGAAAATCGCACCGTTTTTATCCGTTCGGTACAGGATGTGATCAAGCGTTACGGTCTGGATGGTATCGATCTGGACTGGGAGTATCCGGTGAATGGCGCGTGGGGGCTGGTGGCAAGCCTTCCTGAAGATCGCGCTAATTTCACCGCATTGCTAAATGAACTGCGTGCAGCACTTGGCAAAGAGAAACTGCTGACAATTGCTGTCGGCGCAAACGTGAAAAGCCCAACCGAATGGGTGGATGTGAAAGCCATTGCGCCTGCGCTGGATTACATCAACCTGATGACTTACGACATGGCGTATGGCACTCAGTACTTCAACGCCAATCTGTATGATTCGAAAACCTGGCCAACCGTGGCGGCTGCTGACAAATATAACGTGAATTTCGTGGTCGATAATTATATTAAAGCTGGCTTAAAACCCGCGCAGATGAACCTCGGCATCGGTTTCTATGGCCGCATTCCTAAACGCGCCACTGAGCCAGGTATTGACTGGGATAAACCAGACGCGGCTAAAAACCCGGTCACTCAACCCTATTTCGGCGATAGCGAGAAAGCGCTGTTTATGTCCTTAGGCGTTGACCTGACTAAAGACAGTTACATGAAATATAACGATATTGTTAGCAAAATGCTTAACGACCCGCAAAAGCGCTTCACTGAAAACTGGGATGATGACGCGCATGTCCCCTACTTGACCGTCAAGTCAGCCGAAGGGAAGCCGTTGTTCGCCATCTCTTATGAGAACCCACGTTCTGTGGCAATCAAAGCGGAGTACATCAAAGCGAAAGGCTTAGGTGGCGCGATGTTCTGGGAGTATGGCGCGGATGACAACAACCGCCTGGCAAAAGAGTTAGCCAAAGATTTAGGGATTAAAACGGAGCATTAACGTCGTTATTCGGTGGGTGACGCAAGCTTACCCACCCTACTCGATCTGTCCCCTCTCCCATTGGGAGAGGGTCAGGGAGAGGGAGAAAAAACAACTCGTTACAGCTTCACGGTCAAAATCGGCGCGGGTTCGATACCAAACTCGGCTTTCAGTTGCTGCTTACTCTTCATCACGATATTGCCATCGGTGCCGATGGTCATATGTTGCGGGTCAGTGTTATGACGCGTCTGCCACATCATCACTAATTGCAAACTGTTCTCTTTTTGGTCGGGTGTCAGTGCCACACCGTCTGGCCATTTCCCCAGCTCAACGGCGGTCACCAGACGTTGATAAACTTCCGGTGTCATTGCTTCTAACATTTCATCCAGGTTCATCATGCGGCAAGTTCCTGTGGAATAATTTGCTGAATCGATTTTTCAGCCTTCGATTTGCTCACCGTTTTTATCATCGGTGAAGTTCAACGAAGCTGAATTTACGCAGTATCGCTCACCCGTTGGCTGAGGGCCATCCGGGAAGACATGACCTAAATGGGCTTCGCAATTGTTACAACGGATTTCTACCCGCTCCATGCCGTGTGAAAAGTCCTTGATATAACGGATTGCGTTGTCACTCACCGGCTCATAGAAGCTAGGCCAGCCGCAGCCTGAGTCATACTTGGACTCTGACATAAACAACGGTGCGTCGCAGACCAGACAGTGATAGACACCTTCCCGCTTGTTATGCAGCAGACGACCGGAAAACGGTGGCTCAGTGCCATGCTTCTGGGTGACATACAACTGCATCTCAGAAAGGTTTTTTTTCGATAAATCAGGAGGTAATTGGTTAGCCATATGCGTACATCTCGGGCAGTGGGTACTGTAACTGATAACAGCATGATTCTAACAAAAAATTAACAACACCGTGCGGTTTTTTGTTCTAAACTTAGCCCTGAATTTCTGGCTCAGTGCCATTTGTGATCGGTGTCACATTCTTGTTGGAATTGATCTTTAAAATTCCTTGTATCATCCCCATTTGGATATAGAGCCAAAAGGGGAGCGCGAGGCGGTTCAGTCGTTCAAATGATGTCCATAGGATTGATTTGTCGCAATGATTGACACGATTCCGCTTGACGCTGAGTAAGGTTTTTGTAATTTTACAGGCAACTTTTATTCACTAACAAATAGCTGGTGGAATATATGACTATCAAAGTAGGTATCAACGGTTTTGGCCGTATCGGCCGTATTGTTTTCCGTGCTGCTCAGGAACGTTCTGACATCGAGATCGTTGCAATCAACGACCTGTTAGACGCTGAATACATGGCTTACATGCTGAAGTACGACTCAACTCACGGTCGTTTCAACGGCACTGTAGAAGTCAAAGACGGCCACCTGGTTGTTAACGGCAAAACTATCCGTGTTACCGCAGAACGTGACCCGGCTAACCTGAAGTGGAACGAAGTCAACGTTGATGTAGTTGCTGAAGCAACTGGTCTGTTCCTGACTGACGAAACCGCTCGTAAGCACATCACTGCTGGCGCGAAAAAGGTTGTTCTGACTGGTCCTTCTAAAGACAGCACTCCTATGTTCGTTCGTGGTGCTAACTTCGAAAAATATGCTGGCCAGGATATCGTTTCTAACGCATCTTGCACCACTAACTGCCTGGCTCCACTGGCTAAAGTTATCAACGACAACTTCGGTATCGTTGAAGGCCTGATGACCACTGTTCACGCAACTACTGCTACTCAGAAAACTGTTGATGGCCCGTCTCATAAAGACTGGCGCGGCGGTCGTGGCGCAGCTCAGAACATCATCCCTTCTTCTACCGGTGCTGCTAAAGCTGTAGGCGTTGTACTGCCAGAGCTGAACGGTAAAATCACTGGTATGGCGTTCCGTGTTCCAACTCCAAACGTGTCTGT
The DNA here is from genome assembly GCF_003675305.1 of Buttiauxella sp. 3AFRM03. Lineage (NCBI taxonomy): Bacteria > Pseudomonadati > Pseudomonadota > Gammaproteobacteria > Enterobacterales > Enterobacteriaceae > Buttiauxella > Buttiauxella sp. 3AFRM03. The sequence goes on along the minus strand of NZ_CP033076.1, from coordinate 5,002,985 downwards.
TGTTGACCTGACCGTTCGTCTGGAAAAAGCGGCTACCTACGAAGAAATCAAGAAAGCAATGAAAGCGGCTTCTGAAGGCGCAATGAAAGGCGTTCTGGGTTACACCGAAGACGACGTTGTTTCTACTGATTTCAACGGCGAAATCTGCACTTCCGTGTTCGATGCTAAAGCTGGTATCGCACTGAACGACAAATTTGTGAAACTGGTTTCCTGGTACGACAACGAAACTGGCTACTCTCACAAAGTACTGGATCTGATTGCTCACATCTCCAAATAAGTTGAGATGAGTGATTAATCCTGAAGGGCGACTGTGGTCGCCCTTTTTTTTCGCCTTTGATCGATAGGTTGAACAAATGATTAATAAAATTTTTGCCCTTCCGGTTATTGAACAAATCACCTCTTCTGTGTCTCGCCGCCAAATTGACGAGCTGGAAGTTATCGTTGTTGACCATCCACAAGCTCGCGGTTCTGTGACATTGCAAGGCGCGCACCTGCTGTCATGGAAACCTGCTGGTGAAGAAGAAGTGCTTTGGTTGAGCGACAACACCCCATTCCAGGACGGTAAAGCCATTCGTGGTGGTGTGCCAATCTGCTGGCCATGGTTTGGCCCTGCCGCGCAATCAGACTTACCCGCGCACGGTTTTGCCCGTAACTTGCCATGGGCTTTGAGCGCTCATAACGAAGATGAAAGCGGCGTTTCTCTGACTTTCGAATTACAAAGCAGCGATGCAACGCGTAAATTCTGGCCACACGATTTCACCCTGTATGCACGTTACAAACTGGGTAAAACCTGTGAGATGGAACTGGAAGCGCACGGCGAATTCGAGGTTAACTCCGCACTACACACTTACTTTAATGTTGGCGATATTGCTGATGTGAAAGTGAGCGGGCTGGGTAAAAAATATATCGATAAAGTGCTTAATGCTTCTGAAGGCCAGTTAACTGACGGCGTGCAGACCTTCCCGGACCGTACTGACCGTGTGTATCTGGAACCAGAAGAGTGCAGCGTTATCCATGATGCAAGCCTGAACCGCGCTATCAATGTTGTACATCACCATCACGTTAACGTGGTTGGCTGGAACCCTGGCCCGGCATTGTCTGCTTCTATGGCAGATATGCCAGACGATGGTTACAAGACTTTCGTTTGTGTCGAAACGGCCTGCGCAAGCGCACCGCAGAAAGCAACTGCAGATAAACCTGCACGCTTAGCGGCGACACTGAGCGTCGCGAAAAAAGCTTAAACCATATCTAAAGGCGTTTTGCGGCCCGGTGCCGGGAACGCCTTTTCCATCAAAGTGATTTCTTCCTGCTTCAATGTAATCTCAAGCGCCAGGGCATTTTCTTTGACATGCGCCACACTGCCTGCTTTTGGAATTGCGACCACGCCTTCATGATGAATGACCCACGCCAGCAGTAACTGCGCAACCGTCACCCCTTTTTGCTGTGCAAGATCATTAAGCACAGGATGGTTCATCAACCCGCTACGCAACCGGCCTGCTTGTGCTAACGGGCAATAAGCCATCACCGGCATTTTTTGCTGCTGGCACCAGGGAAGTAAATCATGCTCAATGCCACGTGAGGCAAGATGATAAAGCACCTGATTGGTGGCACATTCGCGCCCACCCGTAACACTCCACAACTCCTGCATATCTGCATAGTCGAGGTTTGAAACACCCCAACGACGAATTTTGCCCTGTTGCACCAGTTGCTGCATAACGCTGACCGTATCTTCCAGTGCAATATCCCCGCGCCAGTGCAGCAAATAAAGATCGAGATAATCCGTTTTTAGCCGTTTCAGGCTCTGCTCGCAGGCCTGAATAGCGCTCGGCCCGGCGGCATTCCAGGGGTAGACTTTCGAAACGAGGTAAACCTCATCACGCCTGCCGCTAATAGCTTCACCCACAACTTTTTCTGCCCCACCATTGGCATACATTTCTGCCGTGTCGATGAGAGTCAGGCCGAGATCGATGCCCGCTCTTAGTGCATTCACCTCTTCGACATATTGCGCAGACTTTTCCCCCATATACCAGGTGCCTTGCCCAATTGCCGGTAGCGGTTGTGTTCCAGAAAAGATTATTTGTTTTGCCATCACATCCCCCTTAACTCGTTGCACCACCATAATGCAAACGGGGCGCAAGCGCCCCGGATAAGTGCATAAATTGCACTGCGTTAGTGCGCGACTAAAAACTATACGTAATGCCTGTCATCAAAATTCCCGTCCACTCTTTATCAATCATCGGGCTATCGGTGACTTCATTAGCCAGGTGCACGTAGCGACCCATACCGAAGACGTTCCAGCTATCTGTCAGCCTATAGTTTACAGACAGTTCAACGTACGGTGCCCAGCTGCTATCCGGGTCATAGGAATCTAAACCGCTGCGCTGCGACTCACTCTTACTGATGCCATAGTAATATTCATTCTGGTTTTCGCTGCTCAAGGTTATCCCGATACCCGGCGTAAACGTCAATCTGTCGCTGTTGTAGCGATACAACCAGGCGGTATCCCAGTTTACGCCGTTGCTATTGCCCAACGTGTCACCCGCCAGCACAGTGCGCAAGAAACCATATTGCGTGTTATGTACATAAGAAAGCCCGGCCATCAGAGTCGCTTTGCGATTATCCAACTGGCGCATGCTTTTAGAGTCGCTGTCTTTCGCTCGGAAGAAGATAGGCGAATAGTAGGTAATGATGGAAAGCTTGTCAGCCTGGTCATTCCACAAGTAGTAACCTGCGGTTAAGCCACGCAGGTAGAAACTCTCCCCCTCATAACCCACCATTGGGATCGGATACAAACGGTCTTGATCGCCTTTGTACATGTTAGGCGTTACCAGAGCTGCCGCCCCTACAGACCAGGGGCCATCTGCTGCTTGCGCCGCAGGAAAAGTTGATGCAATGAGTACACCCAATGTAATAATTTTGAATTTGCTCACAATCCTTTAAGTCCTTTAATCAAATAATTAGCAATTAGAGTGTAACCCCCTTGCTTTCTCACCCCAAATTTTTTACCAATTTGATACATCAGAGCAACTGAACAACATCTCGCAAACAGGTTTCATCTTCTTTTCAGTTTTATGAATCACATGTGATACCAACCACTTCCCTTTACAACAAAAGGAGAATTATTTGGATGAGTTATTGATATGTCATTGAAATTGGCTTGTGGCCGTATGCAAGTTTTGCAAATGCCATCTACGCTTTATTTTAGGAAGATGAAATACGCTGAACGCGGCAATGAAAATGCCACGCTACCCTGAAACATTCGAGTTGCAGTAAACGCGCTTACAACTTGAATATTGACGGGTAAGAGAAGTTGGCATAAGGGTTGCTCGAGATTCAGGAGACGTCTTCCGGGAGCCTCCATTACTCATACGAACGGCTCTCTAACCTGTGCTAAATACGAAAGGACGGCATACCATGAATATATTCGATCACTATCGCCAGCGTTATGAAGCTGCCAAGGACGAAGAGTTCACACTGCAGGAGTTTCTTGCAATCTGTAAGCAAGATCGCAGTGCCTATGCCAATGCGGCAGAACGGCTATTGATGGCCATTGGTGAGCCAGTGATGGTGGATACTGCCACAGAGCCCCGGCTGTCCCGTCTCTTTTCGAATCGGGTAATTTCCCGTTATCCGGCGTTTGAAGAGTTCTATGGCATGGAAGAAGCCATTGAACAAATTGTTGCCTACCTGAAACACGCAGCCCAGGGACTGGAAGAGAAGAAACAGATTCTCTATTTATTGGGGCCTGTGGGTGGTGGTAAATCATCACTCGCTGAACGCCTGAAAGCGTTAATGCAGCGCGTGCCAATTTACACGCTGAGTGCTAATGGCGAACGCAGCCCGGTGAATGACCACCCGCTGTGCCTGTTTAATCCACAAGAAGATGCTTCTATTCTTGAAAAAGAGTACGGCGTCCCTACCCGCTATCTGGGCACTATTATGTCGCCGTGGGCGGCAAAACGTCTGCATGAGTTTGGCGGCGACATCACAAAATTCCGTGTAGTGAAAGTCTGGCCATCGATTCTGGCGCAGATTGCGATTGCCAAAACTGAACCGGGTGATGAGAACAACCAGGATATCTCAGCGCTGGTCGGTAAAGTGGATATTCGTAAACTGGAAAACCACGCGCAAAACGATCCTGATGCTTATGGCTATTCTGGTGCACTGTGCCGTGCAAACCAGGGCATCATGGAATTTGTCGAGATGTTCAAAGCACCGATTAAAGTGCTCCACCCGTTGCTGACCGCAACCCAGGAAGGCAACTATAACGGGACCGAAGGCATCTCTGCCCTGCCGTTTAACGGTATTATTCTTGCGCACTCCAACGAATCTGAGTGGGTGACGTTCCGTAACAACAAAAATAACGAGGCCTTCCTTGACCGTGTTTACATTGTCAAAGTGCCTTATTGCCTGCGGATTTCCGAAGAGATAAAAATCTACGAAAAACTGCTCACGCACAGTGAATTGTTGCATGCACCATGCGCCCCGGGTACCCTGGAAACGCTGGCGCGCTTCTCGATCCTTTCGCGTTTGAAAGAGCCAGAAAACTCAAGCATGTACTCCAAAATGCGGGTGTACGATGGTGAAAGTTTGAAAGACACCGATCCAAAAGCGAAATCGTACCAGGAGTACCGCGATTACGCTGGTGTAGACGAAGGCATGAACGGGCTGTCTACACGTTTTGCATTCAAAATCCTCTCTCGCGTGTTCAACTTTGACCACGTTGAAGTGGCAGCAAACCCGGTGCATTTGTTCTATGTGCTGGAGCAGCAGATCGAACGAGAGCAGTTCCCGCAGGAGATGGCCGAGAAATACCTTGAGCATCTGAAAGGCTACCTGATCCCGAAATACGCTGAATTTATCGGTAAAGAGATTCAGACCGCATATCTCGAATCTTACTCAGAGTACGGGCAAAACATTTTCGACCGTTATGTTACCTACGCTGACTTCTGGATTCAGGATCAGGAATACCGCGACCCGGATACCGGCCAGCTGTTTGACCGTGAATCCCTGAATGCGGAGCTGGAAAAAATTGAAAAACCGGCTGGCATCAGCAATCCGAAAGATTTCCGTAATGAAATCGTCAACTTTGTACTGCGTGCCCGCGCCCATAACAATGGTCGTAATCCTAACTGGACGAGCTACGAGAAGCTGCGCACGGTTATCGAGAAGAAAATGTTCTCGAACACCGAGGAATTGCTGCCGGTTATTTCGTTCAATGCCAAAACCTCTACCGACGAGCAGAAAAAACACGATGACTTTGTCGATCGTATGATGGAGAAAGGCTATACGCGCAAACAAGTTCGCCTGCTGTGCGAATGGTATCTGCGGGTACGTAAATCTTCATAACGGCTGAGTCAAAGATGGGGCCACACAGTGTGGCCCCCCTGCGCAGTTGGCAAAGAAGTTTGGGGGAACTATGGCCTATTTTATTGACAGGCGACTGAACGGCAAAAATAAAAGTGCGGTTAACCGCCAGCGCTTTTTGCGCCGATATAAGGCACAGATTAAACAGTCGATTTCCGAGGCCATCAACAAGCGTTCGGTCACCGACGTGGATAGCGGCGAATCGGTCTCGATCCCAAGTGAAGATATCAGCGAACCGATGTTTCATCAGGGTCGTGGCGGTCTGCGCCATCGTGTTCATCCGGGCAACGATCACTTCGTGCAAAATGACCGCATTGAACGCCCGCAAGGGGGTGGCGGAGGGGGCGGTGCGGGTCAAGGCCAGGCAAGCCAGGATGGTGAAGGCCAGGATGAGTTCGTCTTTCAAATTTCGAAAGACGAATATCTCGACTTATTGTTTGAAGACTTAGCCTTGCCGAATCTGAAGAAGAATCAGCATCGCCAAATTACTGAGTTTAAATCCCATCGAGCGGGTTACACATCGAATGGCGTACCCGCCAATATCAGCGTGGTTCGTTCGTTACAAAACTCGCTGGCCCGCCGCACCGCGATGACTGCGGGTAAACGTCGCCAGTTACATGAGTTAGAAGACAGTCTTGAAACGGTAAGCAACAGCGAACCTGCGCAGTTGCTTGAAGAAGAACGCTTGCGCAAAGAGATTGCTGAACTGCGCGAGAAAATTGCCCGCGTACCGTTTATCGATACCTTCGATTTACGCTACAAAAATTATGAAAAACGCCCTGAGCCTTCAAGCCAGGCAGTTATGTTCTGCTTAATGGATGTCTCCGGTTCGATGGACCAGGCCACCAAAGATATGGCTAAACGCTTTTATATTCTGCTCTATTTGTTCCTGAGTCGGACGTATAAAAACGTGGACGTGGTTTATATCCGCCACCACACCCAGGCCAAGGAAGTCGATGAGCACGAGTTCTTTTACTCACAGGAAACCGGTGGCACGATTGTTTCAAGCGCCCTGAAATTGATGGATGAAGTGGTGAAAGAGCGCTACGACCCGGCATTGTGGAATATCTATGCTGCACAGGCTTCAGATGGTGATAACTGGGCAGACGATTCGCCGTTGTGTCATGAATTACTGGCGAAGAAATTACTGCCGATGGTGCGTTATTACAGCTACATTGAAATCACCCGCCGCGCCCACCAGACTCTGTGGCGCGAATACGAAGACTTACAGTCAACGTTTGATAACTTCGCCATGCAGCATATTCGCGATCAGGATGATATTTATCCGGTATTCCGTGAGCTGTTCCACAAGCAGGCGAGTAATAGTTTCAGCTAACACCACAAGTCAGCCAGTTTTATTCTGGCTGACTTTTTAATCCCTCCCGCTTAATTGCAAAATCTTAATTTTTATCATGCAATTGCACAAAATCCTCTGTATCGACTTAAAAAGGCTGACGTCACAGCACACCTGCGCGTAAAGTTATTAATAACAATAAAAACAGCCTTCTCTTTATATTTCGCAAGGAACAGCTATGATCTTCGACTCTACGCTATTAATCCTGTTGGCGCTTGCCGGACTGGGTTTTGTCAGCCATAACACCACCGTTGCGGTATCCATTCTGGTGCTCATTATTGTCCGAGTTACCCCACTGAGTCAGTTTTTCCCGTGGATTGAAAAGCAGGGGCTGACCGTGGGGATTATTATTCTGACCATTGGCGTTATGGCTCCGATTGCTAGCGGTACTTTACCTGCAAGTACACTGTTGCACTCGTTTACCAACTGGAAATCACTGGTTGCGATCGCAGTCGGCGTGTTCGTCTCATGGCTCGGCGGTCGTGGTGTGACCTTAATGAGCAGTCAGCCGAGTTTAGTCGCCGGTTTGCTGGTAGGAACGGTTTTAGGTGTCGCATTATTCCACGGAGTGCCCGTCGGCCCGCTGATTGCCGCAGGGCTTGTGTCGCTCGTCATTGGTAAACAGTGAATCAGCTACTGTGGTTCTAGCGAGGCAAGATAGCGCCCAGGTGTATTACCGAGCGCTTTTTTGAACATCGTAATAAACGCATTGGTCGAGTCATAGCCGAGTTCGCTGGCCACCTTTTGCACCGAAGCACCACCAATTAATAGCTGCAGCGCGACAATCAGTTGTAACTGTTGCCGCCAACGGCGAAAACTGAGCCCCGTTTCTTTCACCACCAGCCGGGCAAGGTTGCGCTCGCTCATCGCCAGTTGTGAAGCCCATTGCTCCAGCGTCTGACGTTGCTGTGGATCCGCAGCCATTCGTTCAGCAATAAAGCGAATTTTAGGATGCCCCGACATCGGCAAATGCAATTGCTCTACAGCCTGGCGCGGCAATTCATCGAACAAAACCTGAACCAGCCGGTGCGTCTCCGGTTGCGCTAAATTGCGTTCATTTTGCTGTGTCAGATGCAGGATCAATTCACGCACTAGCGGAGTAATTCGCAACGTGCAGCATTGTGATGGCATCTCCACAACATCGGGTTCGATAAACAGAAAACAAAGTCTGGCGTTCGCGGTCGCGCGATTACTGTGTGGCATTTCACCGGGGATCCAGACTGCATGCTGTGTGGGAACCATCCACCTCGCCTGTTCAACTTCACAAGTAATCCCGCCATGCAAAGCCAGAATCAGTTGACCTTTGCGATGCTGATGGAAGGCAATTTCGTTCTCAGTTTCAGAAACCAGGATGCTAAACGCCTGAGCAGGATGTCGATTGCTATCAGGGTCGAATCCTTCCAGGGCTAAGCCACGCTCCATAATATTGTCCGGTTTTAGGGATAAGCTGGCATTTTACGTTGATTTCTTCCATTCCCAAAACATGTATCTTGTGCGCATCGTCTTACGAGGTATGTGTATGTCTTCAATTTCAACTTCAAATGTGAAAAAAAACGGTCTGCTGTTGCTCGGCATTTTAATGATAGCCACCACGCTGCGCGTGACGTTTACCGGCGCGGCGCCATTGCTGGATATGATTCGCGCATCCTTCAGCCTCACAACTGCACAAACGGGCGTGCTTACCACCCTGCCACTTTTAGCCTTTGCGATTGTTTCTCCACTGGCGGCAGGGATTGCACGCCGGTTCGGTATCGAACGTAGCTTGTTTGCAGCTATGCTGATTATCTGTGCAGGAATTGCTGTACGTTCGATGGGAAACACGGTGCTGCTCTATAGTGGCACCGCGATTATTGGCTGTGGGATCGCCATGGGGAATGTGCTTTTGCCTGGATTGATTAAGCGCGATTTCCCAGGACAAGTGGCGCGACTCACTGGTGCGTATTCACTGACCATGGGCGTTGCTGCAGCTATCGGCTCAATGATGGTGGTTCCCATCGCGCAACACGGTTACGGCTGGCCTGGCGCACTGATGGCGCTGATGGTTTTCCCCGTGGTGGCATTGCTAGTTTGGCTGCCGCAGTTGTCGAATCACAACATATCGACCTTAAGCAACAGTAATGCCTTACATAACCGGGGGATCTGGAAATCTGCGCTTGCCTGGCAAGTGACTCTGTTTTTGGGGATCAATTCGCTCATTTATTATGTGGTGATTGGCTGGCTGCCTTCGATACTGATAAGTCACGGTTATAGTGAAGCGCAAGCGGGTTCGTTGCATGGCCTGATGCAATTAGCCACCGCCGCACCCGGTTTATTTATCGGCATGATTTTAGGCCGAATGAAAGACCATCGCGGTATCGCCATCCTCATGGCCTTGTTGTGTGGACTGAGCGCAATTGGTTTACTGTTAATTCCAGACTTCACCAGTGTTTGGGTCGTGATATTTGGCTTTGGCTCTGGTGCGACGATGATTCTTGGCCTGACGTTTATCGGCTTGCGGGCAAATAGTGCTCATCAGGCCGCCGCATTGTCTGGTATGGCGCAATGTATGGGATATTTATTAGCGGCTTTCGGGCCGCCGATGATGGGGAAAGTACACGATCTCTCTGGCCAGTGGAGCTTGCCACTGCTTGGGTGCGCAGTGTTGGCGTGCGTGATGGCGGTATTTGGTGGTTTTGCCGGGCGTGATGCACAGATCATCAGCCCAGCACAACCTGGCCACCCTTCCTGATTAACGCTGCGCCGCTTTTAGCAACGCTTCAACTAGCGGCGCAGGTTTATCCTTCAATGCATTACGTTCGTGCTGGAAAAGTGTTCCGACAAAAAAAGGATGTCCACGAAGCTCAACTACGCGGATTTCACCTTGATTATCCCACCCGGTTGGCTGCAATTGAGATGTCTCCAGTTGCCCGGCAAAAAAGTCGGCAATACCGTAATTGCAATGGTAGCCTTCTTCAATTATCGAACGCCCATAGGCCTCAGCGATCAGTGACCCAGGTTTTAGCTCAATAGCATCGGATTTCTCCACCAGTGAGCAACTCAATGGCCCAATGACCAGGCTTCCCTGTTGACTCGTTTCTGCATGACCCGCATCTCCCAAATCCAGGACATTGCGCGCATATTCAATAACGGCGTGCTGGAAGCCACCGCATGTGCCAAGAAACGGAATTTGGTTCTCACGAGCGTAACGGATTGCCAGAAAAGCACCGTCTTCATTTTGATAGGGGCTAGCAGGAACACACCAGATGGCGTCATACCCCACCAGATCCTCCGGACTTGTTACTTCAGGTGTAGGCAGCCAGTCATAGTCAACAGTTACGTCAAGGTATTCAGCTGCATTATCTAAAGCCAGAGGAATTGCCTTGTGTGCGATCACCGCAGGGTTGTAATCACCCACCAGCGCAACACGCAGCGTTTCTTTCAAAGGTAATGGAGGCATTTATTTGATTATCCTTATGTTTAACAGCAGCTACTACATAAGGAATAATAGAGTATGCCACTACCTTTTGCCTTGCAACGCCCAAAATTAGCAGGGTGGCGCAGCACCATCACAGTAGTGTACCGTACTTTTCTCACCCGACTTTACGTGGCGAAATGAAAACAAAAATACTGATTAGTGCTTGCCTGATGGGCTTTAAAGTTCGCTATAACGGGCAGGATAAACCTCTCATAAATAGTGTGTTAGCACGCTGGCAACAAGAACAACGGCTCATCGTCCATTGCCCTGAATTGGCCGCAGGCCTCACGACGCCGCGTTTGCCTGCTGAACTAGTGGGTGGTAGTGGCCCTGCTGCGCTTAATGGCGATGCAAAAATTCAGGAAAGTGATGGTTCAGATGTGAGTCAGGCATATCTATTGGCAGCTTTCCTGGCATTAAAAACGGCTCAAGACTCTGGATGTCGCCTGGCATTAATGACCGATGGCAGCCCAACTTGCGGCAGTACGAAGATTTACGACGGAACTTTTCAGGGAGTCACACAGCCTGGAATGGGAGTGGCTGCGGCATTACTACGACAAAATGGTATCGAGGTTTACGCTGAAGGTGAGCTTCCTGCGTTAATTGCCCGCATTGAGGCTTTAGACGGAGAGTTAACGCATGAAGAAGATAGCTATCGCGAATGAAGCCCAACAGTCGATCAGTGCACAACCTGCTGTTGTTCGCTCTCTGGCAATAATGTCTTGTCGAGTGGCATCAGATATTCTGCCCGAACAAAGGTATAACCTTCGCGCCCATCGAACGCCACCACATTACCCGTCACCAACCATAGCGGATGATTTGCATCATGAGGAAGTTGCGTTACCACACCAGTAACCGGATTAACAAAACTTTCGCCAGGCTCGCACAGGCCAAAAAGCTCGACTGATTTACCGATGTTCACACGCCCTGCGGCAGTACGGGAACCAATAATCATTGCCAGCATTCCCGGCTTTAACTGAAACATAAAACGACTCTGTAGCTCATCAAATAATTGGCTATATCAGAACATTCTTAGGTGTAAAAGTAAACAGAGGGCAGATAAATCCAGCCGGGCACCTCTGGCGAGCGACTCCTGTTGTCACCCGCCCCGCCAGCTTTTAAACAATGAATAGGTTTTATTTTATTAATCGCGGGTTTGCACCCAAAACGCGTGGATTAATCCAGGAATATAGCCCAACAGTGTCAGTACAATATTCAGAATAAATGCCCAACCGAATCCTTTAGCCAGCAATACACCAAGCGGTGGTAAAATAATCGTAAAAACAATACGCCAAAAGCCCATAAAAAAACTCCAGTTATTAATGTTATATACATATAAAAAAGTATATTCCGCTACAAGCATAGTCTACTCAGCGTAAACCAACTGAAGGTATATCGTTAATTAATGTAAAGAACAGCGATAACCTCATTAATATTATGTGATTAATAATAAGGAAAAAAGCGGGGTTTAGTGGATTTTAGATAACAAAAAACCCGCACATGGCGGGTTTATTCACTTTGACTTCCGGCTCGGGTTATTCACCGTCTTCGCATGCGTCAGTCGCAGTTATGCGTTAGCAGTCTTACAGAGCAACAACGTTAGTTGCTGATGGACCTTTAGCGCCGTTCTCAACAGAGAACTCAACTTTCTGACCTTCGTCCAGAGTTTTGAAATCATTGCTCTGAATGGCAGAGAAGTGAACGAACACATCTTTGCTACCATTGTCAGGAGTGATGAAACCAAAACCTTTTTCTGGGTTGAACCATTTTACTAAACCAGTCATTTTAGACATAGATACTTCCTCAATATTTTATAGCCATTTTATATGGCGAACGTGGTCTGTATTGCAGAACGTTTCTTATTTAGGCACTTAGGAGGAGACTCACGAAGAAGGGTATCTGATGACTTGATAGCGCTTGAACTGAGGACTGCTTTACTAAAACTGCTTTCATAAGGTCTGTCTTCCAAACCGATGACGCATTAACGCACGGCAGCGTTCTGGAAGCAAGAATTATTTTCAAATAATAATTTTCTCATTAACATAAACCCCCTTCCGTACCCATTTCTGTAACGCTGCATATGGAGTATTTTTCAATCAAAACATCATCGCGCGAGCTATAGTTAAACGGTACGCAACCAGAATTTTTAGGTGATGTCACCATGGTGCGCTTAATGTGGGTGTTACTCTTACTTTCCTCATTTTTGCCGATGACGCATGCAGCCACCGATGACCAGCCTTTGAAGTTTGATACTCAAATCAATACGGTTTTTGGTGACTATGATGTGATGAAACAGCGGCGCATCATTCGCGTTTTGATTCCTTATAGTAAAACTTTTTACTTTATTGATAACAATGGGACTCAGCGGGGCATCATGTTGGAGTTGATGCAACAGTTTGATAAACAAATCAATAAAGGTCTTAAACCTTCACAAAAAACACATCTTGTTTTTATACCAACAGCACGGGACCAACTTATTCCTCAGCTTATCGCCGGACGTGGCGATGTCATCGCTGCTAACTTGACGATCACTCCTGAACGCGAAAAACTGGTCGATTTCAGTACGCCGTTAGTAACCAATGTCCCTGAGTTGGTCATTGCGAGTAATAAGGCACCCGAGCTCAAAAATGCCGATTCGCTTTCGGGGCAATCCGTGTTTGTCAATCCGTCGACGAGTTATGTCTCCAGCATTGAAACACTGAATAAGAGCCTGGCCGAGAAAAAACTGCCACCCGTAGTCGTTATCAAAGCCCCTGGTAATTTCGAGCCGGAAGACATTCTGGAGATGGTGAATGCCAATCTTGCCGATTACACCGTAGTCGATCGTTACCTGGCCATATTGTGGACACAGATTTATCCAAACCTGGTCGTTTATGAAAATATTACACTCCGTGATGATAGCTCTATCGCATTGGCAATGCGTAAGAACTCCCCTCTTCTGAAAGCACAGCTCGATGAATTTACTGCCGCGCATAAAATTGGCACTTCTTTTGGTAATCAGCAGGTTTATAAATATTTGCGCAACACCAAATGGGTAAAAGATGCACGTTCACAAGCTGAATTAGAGAAGTTTCATCAGGTTACAGAAATTTTCCGCAAATACGGCGAGCAATACAATGTCGACTGGCTGATGATGGCCGCACAAGGGTATCAAGAGTCACGCCTTGACCAAACAGTTCGTAGCAAAAGTGGCGCAATTGGAGTGATGCAGGTACTGCCAACAACCGGCAAAGAGTTAAAAGTCGGCGATATTAGGTTGATCGACCCTAATATTAATGCAGGGGTAAAATATATCCGTTTTATGCGTGATCGTTATTTTGCTGATGAGAAAATGACCGATCTGAATAAATTACTTTTCACTTTCGCCTCTTATAATGCTGGCCCAGCCAAAATAGCCCGTCTACGCAAAGAGGCAGCAACCAAAGGACTTGACCCTAATATCTGGTTTAACAATGTCGAACGTATTGCACAACTACGTATCGGCAATGAAACTGTTCAATATGTAAGCAACATCTTCAAGTATTACGTAGCCTACCAACTCATAATGGAACAGGCGAAAGCACGTAAGGCTGACACCCCACCTGATGCCAGTAAAGTGGAATAGGCAGCGCAATTTTTTTATTGAGTTTCTTTTTTGGGTAACTCTACTTGCCTTGAATGCAGAGATTTATTACTGTACAAAAACACAGCCTTAAGAGGGAAGTATTAATGTTCGTTGAATTGGTTTACGACAAACGAAATGTGGCGGGACTTCCCGGTGCAAATGAAAAGATTCTTGCAGAATTAACAAGGCGAGTTCACGGCCTCTTCCCTGATGCGCAAGTCAGGGTGAAACCAATGCAAGCTAATGCAGTAAACAGTGATTGCACCAAGAATGAAAAAGAGAAAATTAACCGTCTGGTTGAAGAAATGTTCGACGAAGCAGATTTTTGGCTGGTTTCTGAAGAGTAAATATCATCCGAGGTATTGCTGAAACGAGGATTTTCACGAGTTTTCTCCTGTTCTGAGCTACGCAATACTATGCCCAAAATCTTTTAAACAGGTCGAGAAAGCATGAGAAAAACAACGGTGATATTAATTGTGGTGGCAATTGTAGTTTGGTTTGCAAGCCATCAGGGGTGGATCTAACCCCAGAGTCATTGAGGAAGTGTTTGCCGTTAAGCTTCCTCTCAATCACTTCACATTGGCTAAGGCACAGACGAAAAAAAACCACCTGAAAGGTGGTTTTTTTTAAATATGGTGCCGACTACCGGAATCGAACTGGTGACCTACTGATTACAAGTCAGTTGCTCTACCTACTGAGCTAAGTCGGCGTGGAGAACACTCTACACAAAGCCGATCAGCTATGCAATTCCCTGCGAATCGTTCGCTTAAAAATTCAACTTATTGTTTTTAAAACAACCAGCCATAAATGAAAATTCGCGATTTTGCATAAACTTTAACCAACAATCACCCAAGGTTAAGTTCTTTGGTAAGACATGTTACCCTTGCATTACAATACATTACAAAATGAGGTGTTTTATGAAACTCATTCTCTTCATTAGCCTTTTAGGCTTCATTCAATCATCCGCCTTTGCCGCCACTGCGACCAAACTGTCATGCCCAATGCGCGAAAATGTTGTCATATCACGGTTTAGCCATAACCTTTCGACAATGAAGTGGGATGATCACTTTCTGGTTGCTTCAGGCGTGAAGAAAACCAAAACAAGGAATGACGTTCCTTTTCGTGTCACCAGTTTTCAGAATGGAGATGACCTGGTTTTCTTCCCTGAAAAGCAGCAGTACTACTTGTTTTATTCGGGGAACCCGAATCCAGATCGCTGCACCATACAAAGCACAAGCACTTATGAGATAACCCAATTACCACGGTATGAAAAACCTGACACGTAATCTGGCTAAAGGCCGCAGGCAGGATATGGCAAATCGGTGAGTGTTAAGAAGGGCTTGTCATCCACCAATAAAAGCGGGGGTAGAATCTTCCCGCTCTTACCTATTTTAGGTAAACACAATCTAATAAATATTTCACGCCCTCTCTTTTTCCCTTTCTCAACTCAAATCAATTGATTCCCACCTTCAACATTGTCCTTCTTTTCCGTGCTACATCATTTTGGTTATATTCCCATGACGATATATTTACGGTTTATTAACACCACAACTCTTGAGCAACTCCAATGCTGTAGAAAAAATCAATAATTATTTTATTTAATAACGAACAAAACAATTGAAACATGATTTCATTTTCTTGATCAAACTATCTCTTTCTGAAAGCAAAATTAATTAGCATCGTCACCAGTCCGATGACTGATTTTTTAATTCACAACAGGGAAAGACTAAATGAAATGTCTCTTTAAACTTAGTGCTTTAGCTACATTATTAGTTTCAGTTTCTTCAGGTGCGGTTACACTGGATTATCGTCATGAATTTAAACCAGAAAGCGGCACCAACGCTGACAGGATTAAAATAGGCCACACTACTGAAGATGGCTATTTTGCGAGCGTTGAAGGCAAAGTATCTGAAAAAACAGAAGTTGATAAAGAAGGCTACAAAAACGGCATTGAGAAATACAGTGGCAATGGTAGCGAATTTGAATTTGGTAAGAACTTCATCATCAATGATCAGTTAACAATTGCGCCAGCAGTTAACCTTGATGTTGGTGATACCTATATTGGTTACCGCGTGCAGGTTAAAGCCATCTACAATATTAACGATAACTGGATGACATCTCTGCGTTGGCGTCCAGGTATTGAGGTGAGTGAAAACGCCGGTGTTGAGGACAAAAACTATAACCAATTTAACTGGGAACTTGGTTATACCTATCAACAATTCTCTATTGTCGGTGATTTTGAATATCGCTTCACAAATTATGAAGATTATGAAGGCGAGCATAATTATTGGCTCTATAACGTTGTAGCCAGCTATAGCATTGATAAACACTGGAAACCATATACTGAAATCGGATATGTTCCACGTTACAATCAAGACCATGAGAAAGACGAAATGGAAGTTCGTTATCGTATGGGTATCAAATATACTTTCTAAATCCAGATAATAAAAATCCCGCTGACATGGCGGGATTTTTACTGCACTAACCAGGAGTAACTCTTACCCCTTATTGATATCAGTGTTTGATATCACGCTTTTCCTGGCGGCAATCGGCATTGCCAACAAGACCGTCACGACATTCTTGCTTGGCTTCGCGCCCATCTTGGCGCTCTTGAGCCTGCTCCGTTGCCAGTACAGATACTGAAGCCATCAGAGTGGAAGCTGCAAGCAGCATTAAAGCATATTTTTTCATGGGAAATTCCTTACGTGGGTTAGCACACCATTATGGCGGGCACAAATCATACACTTCAGTTGCTTAGCCCGTCGTGCCAGAATAAATACAATTTTAAACTAATATTTATGCACTAATCCCTTCTCAGCACACCTCAGTACTTGATATCACGAGCTTTATCACGACCTTCCTGCTTATGTTGACGGTGGTCCTGTCGGCAATCAGCATTACCAACAAGGCCATCGCGACACTCCTGCTTGACGTTACGTGATGCCTCGCGAGTGGTCTGCCTTACATCACGGCCATCCTGGCGCTGCCGTGACTGCTCAGTGGCCTGTGCGGGTATTGTGGCTATCAGGGTAGAAGCGGCCAGCAGGATCAATGCGTATTTCTTCATAGTAGGTCCCCAGAATTGGCAAGTCGCGCCAATATGACGTAGCTAAATTATAGACCCCTCGGGGGTTGCTGCTTAAATCAATACACATTTTCGATTAGGCTATTGATAAGCCAATCAATATGAACCACCGTGTATTCGTTTCATATAGTTTATTTTTAATGTAAACAAAGACTCCAGCCGATTTTCGCTCCGGCATATCGATATATTTTTTAGATTACCTCTTAAAGAAATACCATGAGAAATCGCTCATAAATCGATAATTTATCCACTGTTTATCTTCTCCCTGCATCTACACTTTAAAGTGCCGATAGATTTCGAACGCTCATCCACTTGAGAGTTACGAGGATGTGAAGATGAAAAGATTGATCTATTTCTCTATGACGGCGGCTCTTCTGGTACTTCCTGTAACCGCCATAGCAGCGGCCATAGAGACTCCAGCCCAAGAATTAGCTCATGGAACGACACATCTACAAGAGATGGGTACCATCTCTGCCTGGGGAGATTCCGCTAATGATGTAAAGGTTTTCCTTGGTACAGAGGCAACTCAAAAAGGGGCGACCCGTTATAAAATAATTTCTGAACGCGATATTGAAGGGCAAATATACGGAACAGCAATACTCTACAAATAGTATTCATCCGCATGCTTTATATGTAACGGCTCCTCCGCAAGGAGCCGTATTAGTAAGGTCAGCAGTTGTTTTTTTTAATCTAAAAGTATCTCTCAGACTGTAATTTCGCACTAACTTCTCACATGGTGATATAGCTCAGTTGATAGAGCAGCACTACAATTTGAATATGCTGATTTCTTATTCAGCACATCCAGTTCCGATCCACTCTTTGTGTTAACCATAAAGTGAGTGCTCTCAATGAACCAATCCCGTTTCTCCCCGTTAGACCCAATATCCCGTCACTCCGAGATCCTATTCGGTCTGCTGATGGTACTCACCTTCACGGGCTGTTTTAACGCCTTCGAAGCGGGAAAGGCAGAGGTCAAGGATCTGCTTATCGCCGGTATCGGCTGTAACATCGCATGGGGGATAATCGATGCCATTGTTTACCTCATCACAACCCTGGCTGAGCGAGGACGTTTAGTGCGCCTGGAGAAAAAACTACGCCAGTTACCGGAAGGTGATTCAGCCGCACTGGAAGCCATGCGCGATGCCCTGCCCCCATTTCTGGCAGAGAATTGCTCTGATGCTGAACTTAAAAGCTGGCAGACGCGATTTAAAGAGTCCCATAGTGTGACGATGGGTCGCATGCTCACCTGGAACGATCTGCGTAACTGCCTGGGGGTTTTCTTACTGGTGTTTCTCTCCACTTTTCCCGTTTTACTGCCATTTATGTTCCTCGACGACACCGTACTGGCTTTGCGTCTTTCCCACGCTATCGCTCTCCTGATGCTGGTGTTACTCGGTCGTGGCCTGGCTCGCTATGCCAGTTCAAGCCGTCCCTGGTTTATCGGCTTTATCTTCGCAGCGGTGGGTACTGTGATCGTCGCCATCACGATTGCTCTGGGGGGGTGAACTCCACCTGCCTGCAACAAGGAAAGAAGAGGTTGCTGAATGATTGGCGCTAAATGTGTAAAGGCCCACCGAAGTGAGCCTTTTCACATTTATTGCTGATAAGTTAGACAGCGTTATGAGTTCGTCGGAGTAAAAAAACGGCCCATTATCATGAGCCAACGACTCATTGCTATCACTCTTATTATGGTAAATCTATTACCTGTCACCCTGGTGATGGCTGACGGAGAGAAGGATAAACAGTTACCTTGCGTGATTATTAGGTTTTTGTGCCAAATCACCT
This sequence comes from Buttiauxella sp. 3AFRM03, assembly GCF_003675305.1. NCBI lineage: Bacteria > Pseudomonadati > Pseudomonadota > Gammaproteobacteria > Enterobacterales > Enterobacteriaceae > Buttiauxella > Buttiauxella sp. 3AFRM03. The sequence goes on along the minus strand of NZ_CP033076.1, from coordinate 4,984,336 downwards.
AACTTACCAAAAACACGAATGAAAAAGTCCCGGCTCATGCCGAGGCTAAGTGATCTCAGACACTTCAAGTCTATAGTTTGAAATCTAATGGCACATTTTTGAAAACTTCACACACAGCCTTACTTGGCTGTGCGGGTATATGAACCTGTTTGGCTGCAGCCAGTCAGTTGCTTAACTGACTGGCATTACTGCATAAACAACTCAGCTTTTTCTAAAACTATTTGCTTTTTAGTGTTGAAATATAATGCTTAACCACTTCATAAACATAATCCTGGTTTCCTTCCGCTGTTGCCGGGTTATATTTACCACCATTGCTTTTATTATTGGACAGAACTCTTATACCCAAGAATTTCACACCATAAGCGCTTGCAATTTGTGCACCTGCAGCACCCTCCATTTCTTCTACAGATGAACCGTAATTCACATGAAACCAATTAATTCGATCAATTTCATCATTCCAAAAATCTGATGAAGCAATAGTCCCTTCCACAACCTTACCTTTTGTATAGGTATTTTTCACCGCAATAGCAGATGCCAGTAAGTCCTTATCACCTTCGTAATAACGAATTTTTTTAGCATTAGGATCTGATCCACTACCTTCAGAAGCCATTAAGTCCATTGGCCCCCAGGTCATTGGGTTGCTTCCCTGATTTTTACCTAAATCACCTGATTTCAGAGAACCCGTATTTACCGTTCTTTTTCCCAGGACAATGTCACCCACATTTAAATCAGGATCATGCCCACCGGATGTCCCCTGGTTAATAATAGCAATAGGGTGATATTTCTCAATTGCTATAGCGGTATTAGCAGCTGTATTCTCCATCCCTTTACCGGTTTTAGAAACTATAACTGGGTAATTATCCAGCGTACCTATATAAAATACAAAACTCCCTGATTTCTCAATTTTTACATCAGTTAATTTTTTGGCGAATTTTTCAGCTTCAATAGGCATTGGCCCTTGAATAAGGATTGGCCTTTCCTCAATTTTTTCTTTTTCTGCCGCTAACACCGTTGCAGGAACCCATCCAGCAATACATGCGACGACTAAGCCAGATGTCGCAAACGAAGCTATTTTCTTAACATACTCTCTCATAAATTAATATCCGTTAGTTGTTATTTAATTACCTAAATACTGTCCCACTGAAAAACCTGGTAACCCTGACTGAAAATCAATGTCATAGCTTTCATTAACGAAACAATGCGCATCCGCATTGTAGAAATATTTTAGCCGCACTCAACTGAAGATTCGTTTTTTAATAAATATAATTTCACAACGGGAACCGGTTGCCGCCATTTTCAGCTAACCCCCATTGATATAGTAATATTACTCTGAGGGGAATTATTTCGTTATGCCATAGTGTGTTGGTCAGTAGAAATATGGTGCAGTTTGGGGTTCTTGTGAAAGCATAAAAAACGGGAGCACCAGGCTCCCGTTTTGAAATCAGAGAAATCGTAAGTTACGGTCTTAGCGTTAATCGCGCCTTCCATACCTTTAACGATCAGGTCAGCCGCTTCGAACCATTCCATATGACTGAACATTACATTCAGGGAAATAACTCAACTATTTGAAAATATTGAAAAATACAATCTCAAGTTTGTACTCTGCTTACTAAAACCACCCTTCGTTAAGTTACTGTTTCTTAAATAGTTAATTTTAGTTTTGGGGATGATTGCTCGTGGAGCGCTTTTATCATGAACATGAAGACGGGGAGTTATTGTCATTGATACGGATACAGTTGACCTCTGCACTCATCAATCCGGCATCCACTGTAGTAATTGGACCACCCGTTTTTGTACTTCCGAGCGACGGAGAGTTGATCAATGCCCGCCCTGCCAACCCATTCTTAACACGGAAAGCCTCTGCATCCATACCGTTGCCACTAATTAATATGGCAAAGAGAAATGTTCTTGCAAACCTGACACTACTTTGGCAAAGAACGGACTGTTCAGTGCGCTTTTGTTGTACACCATATATATCGGCACTGAAGGCAGGAGAAATTCAGTTTCCAGCATCTTTAGGTTGTAACACTCTTTATATTTGTTGAAGGCGCTGACAGGGACAAAAGCCACCGCATCAGACTGCTCAACAAAACTCAGTGCAGCCATAACGGATGTAACCTGAAAACGAAAATTTCTCTGCATATTAATCGCATTTTCTATTTCGGTTTTAGCCGCGCTTATTTCGGTGCTATCCGATGTGATACTGACAAATATTTCGTTAGGTATATCACTGAACATGAATGTATTTTTAAGCCGGGGATGCGATTGCGAACAGACCGCGATAAATTTTTCCTCGTAAATCTTGTAAGTATTTCGCGACATATTACTATGCGGGCTAACATCAAAAACAATATCCGCCTTTCTGAAAGTCAACACGTCATCTACCGACTCGACAGAATTATTATTATTGTCATGAACCAAATGACTTTTTGGGGATATATTATCCATGATTTTTATTAACGGACCGAGAATTCTTGTTGTTACTAAAAGAGAACAGTTAATCACCAGCTTGTTCTTATTCTCGTTATCATTCTCATTTTTTAAATCGTGAAACTGAGAAACCAAATCGTCATAGGTCCCACCCAATTTTTCATGAATATAGGTAGCATTTATGGTGGGTTTCAACCCTTGACCCTGGCGAATAAACAGCGGGTCGCCAAAATAAACGCGTAATCGACCTAAAGCCTGGCTTATGGCCGCAGGGGTAGTGCTCAGCACATTTGCGGTGGTGGTCACACTGCCATACAAATAAACAGCTTCAAAAACATTCAGGAGGTTAAGGTCGAATCCCTTCATGGTGATAAAACCATCAACAGCATGACTTTTTTTCATGGAAAAGCTCTCATCTTAGAATATTCCTTAAGTATAGCTTTGATATTGAAACCATAGTGTAAACCCGCATTTGTACGCGAGTTTACACATTTATGCTGTTACCCAAAGCTCTTAAAGATAAATCAAGCTAAAAGTCAGCTGACCATCAATCGGCGTATTATCGATAAGTCCAAGAGTATCCGTTGCCTGAATCCCCGCAGTGACCCCCATCGGGAATTCTGCTGTTGTAAATGCAATAGGGTCCAGGCCAGTCCCTACCGTCATAATACGCCAGTTGTCTTGCTGAAGTGACTGCGCATAGAAGCCACCGCAATCTGTCCATGATCTATCAGGGTTCGAGAAGTTATCTTTCTGTATATAAATTAGATTCGCATTCACGCCATCTGCAGTTACTGCGCTGTTATTAAGCTGCACGGCATAAGATCCAATATTCACGCCCGTGGCTGTTTTTCCCAGACCAAAATTATAGGCGGGGTCAACATTAATGTTATACAATGCCGCATCACTATCCTGACGATCGTCATTAGAGCTGAATCCTACTTTCGTCGGAGAAACACAATTTATGGTTAGTGTGATGTTTTTCGTCTCAAGCTTAGTTGCAGAAGTAGGGTTTAAAGTACTGGCAACTATATTCCCGTAATCAATAACGCCACCGTTACTGAATGTGGGTGTGCAAGACGCGGTTAATATTTTCCCCTCAACCTTAAGCGGAATGCTCCCTGCAGCATAAGAAGAATTAGCCAGGCTAAGAATGACACTGGCCATCATTATGTTCCGCATAAATATCCTTTCATTTTGTTAATTAATAAAAAAAACGTGATTCGTTTTTCGTACCACTAGAGGTAAAAGAGGCTAATTGTCATTTCACCATCCAACGATGTTGTGTCAGTAATAGCCAGTGTATCAGTCGGCTGCACCGTCGCTGCAACTTCCAGAGAAAATGTTGCGCTGTTAAAAGCGACTGGTTCATTAAAACTGCCGAAAGAGGTCACTATGGAGTCACTGCCCCTTAAGACACCCATACTTGTATTCCAGTCCCCTGGATTACTGCCAGTCCCCCTGGACATCAGCTGTGCTGTCGAACCATCAACGTTTATTGAAGAGGCGTCAACCCACACACCATAAGAACCGATTCCGATATTCTCTGCGGTTTTTCCTAAACCAAATAGGTTGTCGTGGTTGGTCACAACATTTCCATTGCTGAACTCGACACTATTATAAGGATTACCCTCTTCATGATTGGAGATAACGGTAAAACCAACCTTGGTGGCTGAATCACACGTAATACTGAGGCTAATATCTTTTTGGCCCAAACTATTGGGTTGCGTCGAGCTTAGGGAGCTAACTTGAATCGTGCCAAAATCCACAATCCCGCCATTGCTCAGCGTGGGAGTGCAGGCTGAAGTGGTCAATGTCCCCTGCACCTTAAGAGTGGTGCTGGTTTCACCCGCAAAAGCGGAGCTGGTTGCCATGGTAAGTAAAGTAGCGAAAAGTAATTTATTCATTTCGATGATCTTCAATTTGGAATGGAGCTAAGTGAGAAATACCCTTTAAAAGAAAACGAGAATTCCTCTCCCGCCGCAGTCATTTATTGATCGTCGATCATCACCAGACCGATATCCGAAGTCAGTGTTGTACGGTCAGACACCTTAAACTCACTCTCTTTCAATACCGGAGTTAGTGTCAGCCTGAAATTCATTTGCTGCCCTTGCACCGCAGAGTTGCCATTAACGGCCATAATCCCTTCACGGTTATGAACCAGCAGTTCTTCCGCGGCGCTGCCGTCCGGCAAAAAGCTGCCGGGATTAACGGTTTTCGCCATCGGGTAGTGTTGCCCGTCAACCATCAGCTGCGACACTTTGCCGCTAAGGCCGCTCTGGCTGCCAAACCTGAAATAGCCTTTATCCCCTGCGTTACCGTGGAAGAACACCGCCATTTTGCGAGGCGTGGTACAGAACACGTTGACGTTAATGTCCTTCTCCTGCATCACGCTCCAGCCTTGCCCGGTCTTTACCGCCTCGTCCTGGCGCAATACCTGTAAATCCACTTCGGGTTGCGAAAGCGTCATCTGGCAATCGCTGTTTGCAAAGCTGGCGGGTACGGCCATAAAGCTACTGATAACCGCCAGCGCGCCGATCGTTGTGATTCGGGAAAATGTTCTCATCGGCATACGCCCTCTGTTTCTTCGTAAAAGGCTTCCTTGTCCTGTTTGTCTGCCAGCTTCCAGTCGATTTGGCACTGTCGTTTACCGTCATCATTGGTGACATAAAGTGCAGAAATCCCTTCTACATCGTTCAGGAAGACATGACCATCATCCACCACGGTAACCACGTAATTGCCCTTCTCATCCACCACTGAGCTCCCTTTACTTAACAACTGACCATCCGGATGTTTCACCTGAATCATGACCCTGCGCGAGTTCATCACTTTGAAACCGACTTTCCCGACCGAACCATGCCCCGCTGCAACCATCTTGGTGCCGTTTGCCAGATCCATGCTCTGAGGCAACGTGTTGCCGTTAATTTCGATACGTGCATTACGATACAGCGGCATACCCGGTATTACCGCCTGCCCCCAGGCATCCGTCCAGACCGTGCCTTGTGGGGTGGAAATTTCAATGCCGCTCACTGGCTCGCTCAAGCTGGCAATCGCAAAGGTGTCTTTCACCGCATAAGGCGAGAAGGTTACACCGTCGTCGTGCATCACGATTCCCCCGCTGAGGCTCATGTTGTAATTGCTTTGATGATCGTTACTGCCACCCGCCCCGACACTCAGTTGCGTGTAGTGGAGGTTGGAATTGATGTTGCCATTGAAGCTGGTGTTGTTGTCGTTCTGATCTTGATCGACGGAAATCGAGTAATTGCTGTTCTTCGTGATCTCGCCGCTGGTGGAGACACCGTACGAGGTGTCATCCCCTTGTTTACGCATGTGCGTACTAATGCTTTGCGAGCCAATCGGGATACTGACGTTGACATAAAAGAGATCTTCATCTTCCTGGTCTTCATCGGTACTCCCCACCTGGCTTTGCCAGTTAACCTGGACCGAGGCGTATTTGAACGTCTTTCCCCAGGAGGCATTCACATAGCGGGAATCTTCATTATCATCAGTGCCTTTGTTCAGGCTGTAACCGAGGGAAAATGTCCCGAGCGGCCCCTGGCTCCAGCTCACGGAGGAGCTGTAGCTGCTCTGATAACTGTTGTAATCGTCATTCATGGCATCAGTAAGCTCGCGGTAATCCGCGGAATATTTTGCCGCAGCAAACGACACCGACAACGAATTCACCGGCGAAAAGCTGGTGGACAGTTCGCTTTTCGTGCCCTGACTCGAATCACCAAAAGACTCTTTACTGGCCAGCAGACTGGCCCCCACCGTCCAGTTGTTCGACGGGAGATAATCGATCATGGCACCCGCAGCCTGGTAATCAGCTGCCAGTACGCCCGACGCGGTCAGGTTAAAGTTGGGGCTAAGGCTCCAGCCATCTGACAAATTAGCCACAGTCGGGTCACTGTAATCAGAATCGGTATCCCTGACTCTCCCCACCGACATCGAAAACCCCAATGGCCGGGAAAGCCGCTTTGCGTTAAGGCTGGAAGCAGGGATAACGAAATGGTTGGTGGTGCCGTCAGTCTCCACCACGGTAACGTCCAGATCGGTATTGGTACGCACAATCGGCACGTTATCCAGCGCGAATGGCCCTGCGGGAACTAGCGTTGAATAAATCAACTGGCCGGTCTGGCGGATTTCAACACGCGCCTGAGGCATACGCGCAATCCCGCTTACCGTTACACCAGAATCACCGGCAATTAAGGCGCTTTCCGGCGTTAACAGGAAACCGTTAATCGGTGCTCCAGCAAACAGACCGGAATTGGCGTTGACCTGCCCTATCTGCAACTGCATTTTTTGGTCGACAAAAGTGTGCGCCGCGTAGGTGTACAGGCTGTTAGCGGAAATGTTTCCATCGCTATCGGTAAAGACATAATTGCTGCGTACAAACCAGTCGGCGATATTCACGCCCGCTTCCAGCTGTGCCTGGCTGTAATCAGAACTGCCACCGTCGTAATGGCTGGAGGTGCTGAACAAGTTGTAGTTCAGCATCCCTGCCGTGCCACCGTGGATAACATTCGCCGGCGTATTATCCAGCGAGTTATTCACCGCTTCCGGTGGTACCACCAGATCCAGCCGTTCCGCGTTAGGCACCGGCGTTATCGTGGCACCTGGATATTCTTCGCGATAGTCATGGCATGACTGCGGATCGGGATCTTTTATGGTTTGCAGGCCGGCTGCCGACAAAAATTCATTATCAACACACAGCTCGCCCTGCGGTCCAAAACGGACCGCCAGCGTGCCTTTATCTTTGCCATTCACTTTCAGAGAAACCGAATGCATACCCGGTAAGAATTTTGCTTCATTAGCAAAATAGCTATTAACACTGGAATCGACTCCACGTTGTTTCAGGATATTAGTATCAAAAGTATATTCTCGTGCGTAAGCATGCGTACTTATTAATATCACCACGGGTAGCGCACTTTTTAGCAATGCGTTTACGTAGAGAGATACAGTTGATAATTTAAACATTAAGTTTTCTCAATAGGTCAATTATTTATTAAGTGGCGCGGTATAACTCGGCACATCAATGCCGTAACGGCTGGCCGGAGTGAATTTCAACTGGTTGTCACTGCCTGGTGATTTATTCAGTGTGGCGGTCATAGTTTCGCCCGGCAGAATATAACTTTTCGCCAGTTTCGCGCGGGAAGAAGAAGGCAGCGTTTCAACGCCCTGCCCCATGCGCACGACATATGGGCTCGGGTTTTTCACCGTCAGCGTGTTGCCCGCAGTGGACCATTTCAGTAATGTCCAGGCGTCTTTCACTACCGGCAGGTTTTTCGGGTGGATTAGAACCGGAATATCCTGGCGCAGGTTAAAACCAATCTTCATATTCTTTGACGGGTCTTTCGGTGGAATACCTTCAAATACCACGCGTTTTAAATGCTCGGTGGTCAGCGGTGCATCTGTGCGCAGAATAAAACGCAATTGCTGAGTCTGGCCGGGTTCAACACGCACAACGGGCTGGGTTACCGTCAAATGTGTGCCTTTATCGTCCGGTAAATCGTTAATCGTGGTGTAAAGCAAATTAGGTAAAGAGTCGGTATTGGTGAGGTTAATTGTTCCGCCATTCTCAGACTCTTCAATCAGCAGCAACGATGTTTCAGGCACCAAACCTGCTGCTATTGTCGGAGTCATATGCGTTGCGGCAAAAAACAAAGGCAGACTCAACATCACAGCACGAGATAATTTAGAAGTTGAAAACATATTCAGTTAATCCTGTAATAATGCCCAGAGTGTTGGGCAATTAGTTGGTTACTGAAGCAAATAACAATGAGTCGCTTCAGACTGGGAATAAAATAAAACCACTTTCATCAGCCTTATTTTCACAAATAATAAATACCAGCCAGTCCGTGCGGCAGTAACAAAGTCATTTTTAATTAATGGTGTTTGTCAGATGAAAATATATGCTGCTTATAAATCAATATTAAAATTAGCAGGGGCTGAATGCCCCCGCTAAAGCTTGAGAAACAACGGTGTTATTAGAGGTAAACCAGGCTAAATGTCATTTCACCATCCAGCGCAGTTTCATCAGTCAAACTCAGTGTTTCGGTTGGCTGAATTGCTGCTGCTACCGTCATAGGGAAAACACCAGTGATGAAAGCTTTAGGTGTTGTAGGGTCACCAACGGTGATCGTACGGAAATCACTGTCCTGCAAAGTACCGGCACTCGCGGTCCATCCTGCTCCAGCCGCATGATCCTTTTGCTGATAAATAATCGGCGTAGTAATGCCATCAGCGGTAACGTTATTTGAATCAACGCGAATACCATAAGAGCCAATGCCCACACCCTCGGCAGTCTGACCCAGGCCGAAGATATTACCTGGGTTACCCAGAACAACACCGTTATCAAATTTCACCGAAATATTCGGGTCGGTATCTTTACGGGTATCTTCATTGGTAAAACCAACCTTGGTAGCTGAATCACACTCAATAGTCAGCGTAATATGCTTGTCACCCATCTGGTTTACTTCTGTTGCACTCAGTGCGCTCACAGAGATATCGCCGAAATCAACCGCGCCACCATCACTTAAAGAAGGGGTACAGGCTGCAGCAACCAATTTACCCTGCACTTTAAGCTGGGTTGTTTCCGCCGCATAAGAAGAGCAAGTAGCAGCTGCCACTAATGTAGCCAGAATTATTTTCTTCATGTAAAACCTCATTTTGAATGTGAATATTAGAGGGTGGCTAATACGAACCTTAAATTAAGGCTCTATCCTTCCATCATAATTTTTAACATAGAGGGCATTAAGCCCTCTGAAATACGTAGATTAAATAACTAATGAATATCAGAGGTAAACCAGGCTGATAGTTGTCTGGCCATCCAGAATGGTTTCATCAGTAATCGCCAGGTTAGTGCTGTTATCAACCGCAGCGGTCACTAACAATGGGAATGAAGCCTGGGTGAAGGCGACTGGAGCCAGTGAACCACTCTCAGCCACAGTCATATTACGGATAAAACCGCCGTTGCCATTCAACATGCTACCGGTTGCTGATTTGCTCCATACGGTGCCGTCATCGGTGCTGATTGCGTCTTTAGCTGCGCCGTCAGCCGTCACAGAAGGGACGTTTACAGTAACTGCATAAGCACCAATATTCACGCCTTCTGCGGTTTTGCCCAGGCCATATTGCGCTGCTGCTTCAGCAGTATTCCCGCCAATAGCATCAGCATTCACAATTTCAATATTGTTGAGAGAATCATTTCTGTCATCAGATGTTGTCCATGCAACTTTAGCTGCAGAATCACAAGTGATAGAAAGGGTAATATTTTTCTGACCCAATTGAGTCACGTCAGTAGCAGATAATTCGCCAAGGCTAATTGCGCCAAAATCTACAACGCCGCCATTGCTCAGGTTTGGCGTACAGGCAGCGGTAATGATCTTGCCTTGTACTTTAAGTGTTGTAGTTTCTGCAGCATAAGAGGAAGATGCCGCAGCAGCAATCAAACTCGCCAGAATAATTTTTTTCATGAGTAGTCCTTTCATTCATATTGGTGGGGAATTAAAAAAGGTAGTTAAATAAAACATTCATATATTCGCTGCCTTTCGATGGGAAGCATTATCCCCACAAATGAATGAACAGAATAGCACCCCGGACGATAATCAGGTTTTAACGCTTTCTTAATTAACTATGTATGTTGTTGTTTTTTTTGACAAAAAATTATCATTCATTATTTGGAAATCCAAATAAACGACTCCATTTAAAGAATATAAATAACACCAATTATTTGAGTTAATGCACATATATCATTTATCACGCTGGCGTATTGAGATAAAACTCATTCGAGATCCAGACTGACTAAAAAACCCTGATTCATCAGGTCTATGTTTAATCGCGAGATATGCCAGTCTTTGTCTTCCGTGCTGCCAAATCCCTGTGTCGTAATCAGGTTCATTAGCTCGGGTGTCGCGACCAAACCAACATTCATGCCCATCAACCTCTTTTTACTAGCTGTCGAAAAACCTGCTGCGATTTCACGGACAGACTGTAGATCCGGCTGCGGCCAGGAATACTGGACGACTGGTTCTCCGCTTTCGCCATAGACGAGAACTCGCGGGTTACATCGCTGGCCGGAATAAGCTGTGAGGTTTTCTGCTCAAACTTGAGCCGCTCGCGCTCAGACTGAAACCACGCCTTGCGATCGGGCGGTAACATTTCATCGACTTTAATCTGGGCCGGGTCAGCGGTACGGGTCAGGAGAGCCACGAGGATGTCGAGCACGGAATAGAGTTTAAGTTTGGGGTTGCTTCCCGGTGCAACGGGGATGTTGCTCAGTCTGCTGGCTATGGTCTGACGATGCAGATCCGTCATCGCTGCAAGCTGTTTGATGTTGAGGCGAAAATTCTTGAGTTCGTTATCCATGATGGCGAACAAATAATGAGCAATTCGACATCCTGACAATTTTATTGTTAATAAAAACAATAAATTAAACGGATGATGATGTCAATAAAGTGCAAAAAACTAGCCGTTTCCCGCGGTGTTCGCCCCCGTGGATAGACCTATCCCCTCGGGAGGTCCCGTGAAAACTCCCAGGAATGTTACTCAGCCCTCTCATATGAAGAGCACTGACACGCCATTGAGAACAAGCGTTGATCATTCGGATTCCAGATCAGCAATGAGATATTGAGTCTCAACGGTATTTTACAAAGAGAACTCACAAAGACTGGGTATTGACGACTAATCACAATATTAAAATGTGTCAACTACCATTCCTTAAATTAATTAGATCGCTCCAATAAAAAATATATTTTTTATATTTTTCAACAAGTTGAAATGATTGACATGGAAGTTTATTGCCCATACCCTGCAGCAATTACCAACGACATAAGGAGTACGCCAAATGGCACAATCAACCAAATGCCTTAAAAATTTCCGTATGAAATGTCTGTATCTCTGCAACATCAAAACCCATGAAAAAACACGTGATGAAGTAAGTAAGGAACTTTTGAGCGCAGGGGAAATCTGATCCTACCCGCGAATAGTGGACACGAGACTAAGTGAGTAAACTCTCAACCAGAGGTGACTCACATGACAAAAACAGTATCAACCAGCAAAAAGCCCCGTAAACAGCATTCCCCTGAATTTCGCAGTGAAGCCCTGAAACTCGCTGAACGCATCGGTGTTGCTGCCGCTGCCCGTGAACTCAGCCTGTATGAATCGCAACTTTATAACTGGCGCAGTAAACAGCAGCAACAGCTCTCATCCTCTGAGCGTGAAAATGAACTCGCTGCTGAAAATGCTCGTCTCAAACGCCAGCTGGCGGAACGGGACGAGGAGCTGGCCATTCTCCAAAAGGCCGCGACATACTTCGCGAAGCGCCTGAAATGAAGTATGTCTTTATTGAAAAACATCAGGCTGAGTTCAGCATCAAAGCCATGTGTCGCGTCCTCCGGGTGGCCCGCAGCGGCTGGTATGCGTGGGCTCAGCGGCGTGCGAGGCTAAACTCACGCCAGCAGTTCCGTCTGAGTTGTGACAGCGCCGTGCACGAGGCTTTTCACCGGGCAAAACAGCGCTACGGCGCACCGCGCCTGACCGATGAACTGCATGCTCAGGGTTACCGCTTCAGCGTGAAAACCGTGGCAGCCAGCCTGCGTCGTCAGGGGCTTCGGGCGAAAGCGTCACGGAAGTTCAGCCCGGTCAGTTACCGCGAGCATGACCTGCCGGTGTCGGAGAACCTGCTGAAGCAGGATTTTTACGCCAGCGGTCCAAACCAGAAATGGTCGGGTGACATCACCTACTTACGTACTGATGAAGGCTGGCTATATCTGGCTGTCGTCATCGATCTGTGGTCACGTGCTGTTATCGGCTGGTCAATGTCATCGCGGATGACGGCACAGCTGGCCTGCGATGCGCTACAGATGGCGTTGTGGCGACGTAAGCACCCGGAAAATGTCATCGTTCACACCGACCGTGGTGGGCAGTACTGCTCAGCGGATTATCAGGCGCTACTGAAGCGGCATAACCTGCGCGGTAGCATGAGTGCAAAGGGTTGTTGTTACGATAATGCCTGTGCAGAAAGCTTCTTCCACTCACTGAAAGTCGAATGTATCCACGGTGAACGCTTTATCAGCCGGGAAATGATGCGGACGACGGTGTTTAATTATATCGAGTGTGATTACAATCGGTGGCGTCGCCACAGTGCCTGTGGCGGACTCAGCCCGGAACAATTTGAAAATCTGAATCTCGCTTAGGGCCGTGTCTGCATTACGTGGGTAGGATCAATCCTTTCTATCCTGTTTGGTGTTTCAGTGGGAGAAATGCGCAGTATGTTGCGTTATGGACCAAATACCCAAGCTCTTGCAACACTTGAAGCGCTGATCATCGTTAAACGTGAGAGTAAAATGACTGAATTCCTGGGGCTGTAAACACAGCAGTAACATAGGGCACCAGCTCACTGGTGCTCATCGTCTTACCCATCGCTGTCATTCATCCGAATAATTAAGCTTGGTCTTACTCTTTGTTCCACTCTTTCGAGAGAGTTACCAAATTCAGCATAGTTGTCGGGGAACTAGACTTGCAGCTTCTCCCAGGCTAAGGGGACTGTAATAAAAAACCGCCCGGAGGCGGTCAGAGAAGATCCCGTAATTGTTGAGCCTGTTCTGGTGTTAATGTAGGTAAACCTAGCTGAAATTCTTCAAGCCAGCGACCTGCTGTGTTTCTGCATTCCTCTTGATGGTCACTGTTTGGGTTCCCTTGGATACTTTTCAGGATGGTTTGAAATGACTCGTGGCTAACTGTATTCAGGATAATTCTCCGTTTTGAAAACCAAGAAATAATCCCATCACGACGCCGCGGTACAAAGCATTATGACAGGATCTCAGTGAATACCTGCTGTGATGTCTCTATGGTCTCTGAAGAATCCCCATCCCTGCTAAGTGAATAACAATGTCATATGATCCTTGTTTATAAGCATATCCAAGCATGACAGTGAGGTCTTTTTTACTCATACCAGGCTGTGCCAGGAGTGCATTTGCAGCAGATATCGCACGCTCACGTAAGATGCCATTTAATTTCGCACTAGCATCAGCATCGATATCCTTTAGATATCCAGCATAAGCCAACCCGAGAAAGGTCACTTTAGGGCAACCTTTTTTTCTAGAAGAAACACTTTCGATGGCTGATGCAATGGCTGTTTCCCAAGCAATTACAGGGTCGATGCCTTTACTAGTGATAAGGCCATGAGCTTCAACGGCAGCTTTGGTGTATGTACGCATATGGCTATCTCAGTAAAGAAAGCATCAATATACAGAAAGTCATTCTCGCTGGTAGTGTTATGTCCCAAGGGTAACTTGAGGTTTCTTGTCCACTTTGCTTCCATTGGCCGACAAAAACCACTCACAACGAGTAGAAACAAATGCGACCAGCAAATGCCAGTTGCTCGTGATGGGAACGGAAAATCTTGCACCTTAAGACTATGGTCTTGACTGTTTTTACCCGCTTGTCGTGCCGTGGTAGTATGAAAATCCAGAGCAATTATCAAGGAATGGTAATGAGGGCAAGTATTCGTGCAAAGATAGTCAGAGTCTGTGAAGCCAAGATTGCGGCTAAAGGAGATAATGTTGGCGTGTCATTTTATGCTTTCTTTGCCAATAAGAATGATGATCCGGAATTACTCATGGAAGTCGCTCATTGGTGGATCATGGAAATGAAGCTAGACCACTTCGAAAAAGCCAAAAAAATCATATCCCTTATATGACTCAATTAAGCTAACCAGCACTATTACTCTGTGCAAGAAGCATCACTATCTCTCAATTTTCTTCGATACTCCTTACCCCGGTAGTACCAGTTGTAGTGGTCAACAAAAACTGGCCACGGCTTTAGAGTTTTTCCAGAACAATCGTTCTGATTCATTCGGCGTCAGACCTCCATTATATTGATGAGGTCTGAGCTGGCTGTAATATCCCATGATGTAATTCGTTATCGCTGTGCTGGCTTCGCTAAAATTAGCGTACCCATTATCCGGAACCCACTCTGTTTTCAGGCTTCTGAAGAACCGTTCCATTGGACTATTATCCCAGCAATTTCCCCGGCGACTCAGGCTTTGCTTTATCTGATATCTCCACAGTAACTGTCTGAAATTCCTGCTGGTATAGTGACTTCCTTGATCCGAGTGATACAGTAAATTAGCCGGTTTTCCCCGTGCTTCCCTGGCCATCGACAGGGCTTTACCTGTCAGTGCTGAATCAGGGAAAAATGACATCGCCCAGCCAACCGGTTTACGGGAAAACAAATCGAGTACAACAGCCAGATAAGCCCAGCGTTTTCCCGTCCAGATATAAGTCACATCACCGCACCAGGCCTGATTAGGCTCGGTAATGTAAGTATCCCGGTAAAACGAACCATTCACTTTTAGAGATCTTCCGACATACTGATTATGTCCCCTGAGGAGATCGCCATGCGTAAAGCCCGATTCACTGAGCACCAGATCATCGCCGTTCTGAAGTCTGTTGAAGCCGGACGTACGGTCAAGGATGTCTGCCGTGAAGCCGGAATATCGGAGGCTTCGTACTACAACTGGAAAGCAAAGTACGGCGGGATGGAAGCCTCTGATATTAAAAAGATGAAAGACCTGGAGGATGAAAACCGCCGTCTCAAACAAATGTTTGCTGATCTCAGTCTTGAATGCCGGGCTCTGAAAGATGTCATCGAAAAAAAGCTTTAAAACCAGCGATAAAGCGGGAGCTTGTTGGCTATCTGACCACACAATTTGCCATGAGCATCCGCCAGGCATGCAGGACGTTATCGCTGAGCAGGACCGTATATTTTTACCAGCCCAATACCCGGCGTGATGAACCGGTGATCCAGGTATTGACTGAACTGGCAGAACGCTATCCGCGGTACGGTTTTAAGAAGCTGTTTCAGGTGCTGCGCAGACAGGGGCACGCCTGGAACCATAAGCGGGTTCACCGGATTTACTGCCTGCTGAAACTGAATTTTCGTCGTAAGGGGAAGCAACGCCTGCCGGTGCGTAATCCGGCGCCGCTGGCGACGCCAGAAGCACTTAACCAGAGCTGGTCCATCGATTTTATGCACGATGCGCTGGTGTGCGGCAGGCGCTTCCGAACCTTCAATGTGGTGGATGATTTTAACCGCGAAGCACTGGCGATAGAAATCGATCTGAATATCCCGGCTCAGCGGGTAGTAAGGGTGCTGGACAGGATAGTGGCGAATCGCGGATATCCGCTGAAGATGCGGATGGATAACGGCCCGGAACTGATATCACTGGCTCTGGGGCAGTGGGCCGAAGAGCATGGTGTGTTGCTGGAATTTATTAAGCCGGGTAAACCGACACAGAATGCCTTTATCGAACGCTTTAACCGGACGTACCGGACAGAAATCCTGGATTTTTATCTGTTCAGAACGCTGAATGAAGCAAGGGAAATTACAGAGCGCTGGCTGACGGAATACAACAGCGAGCGGCCTCATGAATCACTGAATAACCTGACACCGGAAGAATACCGACTGATGGCTGAAAAACCGGAAACCTCAAAAAGTGCGTGGAACTAAAACAGGTGTGCTTACAATATCACCTCTATTCAGGTGGCCAAATTCAGTGTGCCACTACAAGTTGATAGCAAATGTTCCGACAGTGCAGACAATTCCAACTACCAGCGCCCAGTCATTCAGAGACAAAGCGCCAAACAGTGTTGTCGTTGTGCCAGCTCCTACTGCGGCACCATTAGTGAATTTTTCCATTCGGTACATACTCTCACCTAACTGAATGCGGGTGCTGTGTGATGGGAATAAAAAAGGGCTCACCGAAGTGAGCCCTTTATGGTTTCAGATTGATTAATCCAGAATGAGTTGTGCTGGACGGCAGTTGTACAGAGCCGCCAACTTTTCCAGAGTCGCCTTCTGAGGCTTCTGGCTTTTCTCCATTTTTGCTACTGCTGCCTGCGAAATCTTAAGGGCAGTAGCAACATCATCCTGGGTCATTCCACGATAAATACGCCACGCAGCCTGAAGGCTGACATCTTTATCGTATTTGATTTCAACCACTTCATTTGGAATGGTTTCGTTATCATGCGGACCAGCTTCTACCGGGATAGATTCATAGAACTCATCCAGGTCTGCGCTTTCAACCAGCCGATTAAACAACTCAATTGGTATCACAGCACTCTGCTTTACACCGTCCGCGTCAGTAATAAACTGTATGCGGCTCATCTCATCACCTTCGTGCCCAAATAACTAAACAATTAAATATCTAACAATATAACCAAGTAACGTAAAAGCGAGGGCTGGCGGGTTTCCCCGCCTTGTTAATGCTTGCTGTACGTCTGGTCCGTTCTGCGTAGCACTTCCTGAATCTCGATAACTACCGGCTCCCCTTTCTGAACCTCAAAGATGATCCTGTATTTACCGACTCTAACCCGAAAGTGGCTATCCGAGCCTTTGAGCTTTGTACTATCCAGATGAACATCCGGCCAGTTCTTCAGTTCGTTTACCTTCTCGCTAATTGCTTTCTGGTAACGGCTGTCGATTTTGTCTCGCTGGCGCAACGCATACCGGGTCCAAATGACCTTTGGCATGTCGCCCTCACTTGTTAAAGAACATATCCCTTGGGATGAATTAAATATAACCCACTCACGTTTAAAAGCAAACAATAACGTTATTATTTCTCATTAATGGTTATATTTTTATAACCTTCTTTAATTTCTTCCGCTGTCTGCTCAAACCTTTCGCATTCCAGTTCCACACCTATCGCCCGCCGTCCCAGAGAAATAGCCGCCTTTATTGTCGATCCTTACCCCATAAAGAAATCAGCCACAACATCGCCAGGTTTACTGCTGGCGTTGATAATCTGCCGCAACATATCAGTTGGCTTTTCAGTCACGGGTTCATTACTAAATTCGTTGAAAACCGCTTTTGCCACCTCTGTCATATCTTGCTGTTTTAGCATGCTTTTATTCCATAATTGTGTGTTGCCACACATGTAACTCTGAACAAAACACACAGCAAGATATGAATGACGATATTGGGTGTACCAGCCCGCATTTTGCGCTGTTTAATTGCCGCTATAGGTTTCGCGGTGCACCATCGTGTTTTTTAGGCTGTTTGATGCGTTAATCGGGTCGCTAATCCAAACTCAGTGATGCTATCAGCCCCCTTTCCCTCACTACGTCGCCATGGGAACCCGACCGCAGATACACCGTCGTCGCGCTGCCTGAAATCAATCAAGCATCTGTATTTGCGGTCTCACCGCTTTACTACTTCATTTTCGACCTCCAAAAACGACAAAACCCCGCCGAAGCGAGGTTTCTGATTTGATAAGTGCAGTGGATACTTATATCGGTAACTTCAAAGCGTAATTGCTCTGCCTTAATTGCCCTGAATGTTAGGGCAATTAGTGAAGCGTAATTCCTTTTTTAATCGCCATCTTGCGAGGGAGTCGTACACCCCAAATCAACCTTAAGTACAGTTACAAATATGCGTAGTTCATTACGCCCGGGTGCAGCCGGGCTTTATGGAGAAATAGCCATGATCCAAATGTTAACGCTTGAGGAATGGGCAGCAGAGAAATTCCGGAGCAATCCGCCGGCAATGAGCACTCTGCGGCGCTACGCGAAGCAAAACCTGTTTTCTCCACCCGCCATGAAGCAAGGCCGTCTGTGGCGGGTTCGAGAGGATGCGGAGCTTGTGGGCGAATTAGCGAAGCCCGAGATCCGAAAGTCAGACTCACCAAAACACCAGAGGATCCTGGCTGATGGCTGCACGACCCCGTAAAAACAAAGTCAACGTGCCAAATCTTTATCCCTTATATAGCCGGAAGGTCAATAAAGTTTACTGGCGCTATAAACACCCCATGACGGGGAAATTTCATGCATTAGGAGATAATGAGATGGAGGCAATTGAAATCGCCATTGAAGCGAATTCCAGACTGGCAGAACAACGTACAAGGCAGGTATTAGCGATTAGTGATCGAATTGCCACCAGCAAAGGGAAAGCAATAACGGTTTCTACCTGGCTAGATCGCTACTGGGTTATTCAGGAAGAAAGGGTTAAATCTGGTGACATTAAACCGAATACGTTCAAACAAAAGGCCAAGCCTGTAGCAATCCTTCGTGAGAGAACGGCAATGAAATTAATCTCATCTGTCGATGTAAGAGATATTGCTCAGATTCTTGATGATTCCATATCAGCCGGCCAACCCCGAATGGCACAAGTAATACGGTCGGTATTAATCGATGTATTTAAGGAAGCTCAGCATTTTGGCGAGGTACCACCAGGCTATAATCCGGCACTGGCAACCAAGCAACCACGGCGTCGAATCACTCGCCAGCGTTTAAGCCTGGAAGAATGGCTGAAAATATTTGAGCTCGCAGATGCGCACCATAAGTATTTAGGCAATGCAATGTTGCTGGCGCTCGTTACAGGTCAGCGTTTGGGTGATATTTCCCGGATGAAATTCAGTGACATTTGGGATGACCATCTTCATGTTGAACAAGAAAAGACTGGTAGTAAGTTAGCGATCCCACTGTCGCTGCGATGCAACGCGATTAATTGGTGTTTGCGGGATGTCGTGGCCAGATGCAGAGATTACGCTGTTAGCCCCTACCTTGTGCATTTCTTCCGGGCTACTTCACAGGCAGAAAGAGGTGCGCAGGTAAAATCCAACACCATCACAATGAATTTCAGCAAAGCCAGGGATAAAGCGAAAATTGATTGGGGTGATGGTACACCAGCTACTTTTCATGAGCAGCGTTCCTTGTCGGAACGGCTCTATAAAGAACAAGGCATTAATACCCAAAAGTTACTTGGGCACAAAACACAGAAACAAACGGATCGGTACAATGACGACAGAGGAAAAGACTGGATACTGGTTGGTATATGATAATTTATTGGAGGGTGACAAGAGTCACCCTCCAGCTTTAGTAATCAATATTTAAGATCCATTTTTATCCAAAAAATCACTCAAAGAACCTTGAGAAAAAGCAAGCTTTCGAGCCTCTTGAAACTCTTCAGATAATAATGCAGGTGCTAGTAAAAACCTAATTCCTAATGAATTACCCAGCAATAGATCCTTAAACTGTGGTAAAAGCAAATCTTTATCATCGACTTTTATAAAAAAAAGCATTCCACCAAGTAAGAATTTGAATGTATTTACACCATCTATACTCATCATAATAGGTGCCCGATAAGCAAATAAGTCAGAACTACCTTCATTCAATCGAAGCCAAAAAAAGCAACCATCCAAAAAAGATGGCTTTTCTATTTCACCATATGCATATTTTTTAATTTCATCATCAAACCCCAATAAATCTATCTGACCAAAATCTTTCGCAGCAATGCTATATTTCCATAATATTCCCGCAGCAAACCTAAGAATTTTATTGGAGTCTGCACTTAGCATTTCATGAACCCCAAGTTTTGAATTTTTAAAATTACTTCTAATTACTCTAAATTTTTTCGCAGCATAGTTTTCTAGATCGCCTAACTCTCCGTCGCATTTAGCACAAAGTATATGTTTATCAAAAATACCTGACTGTGTTGGCGTAAATTTATTGCTACCAACAACACCAGCCGCATGCATTTTCCCAACTTGTACTTCTCTACAAAAAACCTTTGGTATTAAATGTGCTCTAATTGTTTCTTTTCTTCCGCATTTTAGACAACCCACATCCCTATCCTTCATATTTAGTGTCTTAATTGATACACATCATAGGTCAAGAGGCATGGGGTTTTGATAACTTATTTTGATAAAATTTTGATAACCATTAGCAAGCGAACTAATAAAAAAGGGAGCATTAAGCTCCCGTTAATAGATTTAACAATAAATCGAATTACATATGTTCGATCATCGCATCGCCAAACTCTGAACATTTCAGCAGCTTAGCGCCATCCATCAGGCGTTCGAAATCGTAAGTTACGGTTTTGGCGTTAATCGCGCCTTCCATACCTTTAACAATTAAGTCAGCCGCTTCGAACCATTCCATATGACGCAGCATCATTTCTGCGGAAAGGATGATGGAACCTGGGTTCACTTTATCCTGGCCAGCATATTTTGGTGCAGTGCCGTGGGTCGCTTCGAACAGTGCGCATTCGTCACCGATGTTAGCGCCTGGTGCAATACCGATACCGCCAACCTGAGCTGCCAGGGCGTCGGAGATGTAGTCACCGTTCAGGTTCATACAAGCGATAACATCATATTCAGCAGGGCGCAGCAGGATCTGTTGCAGGAACGCATCGGCGATCACGTCTTTTACAACGATTTCTTTGCCGGTGTTAGGGTTTTTCAGTTTCACCCATGGGCCGCCATCAATCAGTTCGCCGCCGAACTCTTCACGCGCCAGTTGGTAGCCCCAGTCTTTGAAAGCACCTTCGGTGAATTTCATGATGTTGCCTTTGTGAACCAGGGTCACAGAATCACGGTCGTTGGTGATTGCGTATTCGATGGCTGCACGAACCAGGCGTTTGGTGCCTTCTTCTGAGCACGGCTTGATGCCGATACCGCAATGTTCAGGGAAACGAATTTTCGTTACGCCCATTTCATCGCGCAGGAATTTGATGACTTTTTCAGCTTCAGCGCTGTCAGCCTTCCACTCGATACCGGCATAAATATCTTCTGAGTTTTCACGGAAGATAACCATGTTGGTCAGCTCTGGGTGTTTAACCGGGCTAGGAGTGCCCTGGTAATAACGCACCGGACGCAGGCACACGTACAGGTCAAGCTGCTGACGCAGAGCAACGTTCAGAGAACGAATGCCACCGCCAACTGGCGTGGTCAGTGGCCCTTTAATCGCCACGCGGTAATCACGAATCAGGTCCAGAGTTTCTTCTGGCAGCCAGACATCCTGGCCATAAAGTTGGGTAGATTTTTCGCCGGTATAGATTTCCATCCAGGAAATTTTCCGCTCGCCTTTGTAGGCCTTCTGCACGGCAGCATCAACCACCTTAATCATCGCTGGCGTCACGTCCACACCGATACCATCACCTTCAATGAAAGGAATGATTGGGTTGTGAGGAACATTCAGTTTGCCATCTTGCAGGGTGATCTTTTTACCTTCCGCCGGAACAACTACTTTGCTTTCCATTAACCTTCTCCTTCGAGCGCTTCTTTTTGTTAATGATTTGTAATGTGCGTGTCAATACTACTTGAATATCAGGCCCGCGCCAATCACTGGTGATTTCCGTTATAATGCGTTAATCCCTGACGTCTGAAAACACTATGAATAAAACTTCTTTTAGAAATCCAACAGTTAAACGATTCAGCACGCGACGCCCAGTCAAAAAGCCCGCAACAAGTGGACCGAAGCGGCTGGTTATCTTCAATAAACCCTACGATGTGCTACCGCAATTTACCGATGAAGCGGGTCGCAGCACGCTGAAAGATTACATACCGTTACAAGGAATTTACGCGGCAGGTCGTTTAGATCGCGATAGCGAAGGTTTGCTGGTATTAACCAACGATGGCGCATTACAGGCGCAACTGACTCAGCCTGGCAAGCGCACTGGCAAAGTTTATTTCGTGCAGGTTGAAGGTTTGCCTACGGAAGAAGCGCTGGAATCACTGCGTAACGGAATCACGCTAAACGACGGTCCTACCCTGCCCGCTGGCGCTGAACTGGTTTGCGAGCCGGAGTGGATATGGGCGAGAAATCCGCCTATTCGTGAGCGTAAAGCGATTCCAACAAGTTGGTTGAAAATCACCTTATACGAAGGGCGAAACAGACAGGTGCGAAGGATGACGGCGCATGTCGGCTATCCAACGCTACGCCTGATACGTTTTTCTATGGGCAATCTTGAGCTTGCCGGTTTGGCACCGGGTGAATGGCGGGAGATTCCGCTGGATTCGCTATAAAAGCTGCTGCGTATTAACACCATGTTGCGTAACGTGAGAAACCCGGCTGCTGAGGAAAGCATCACCATCCGGGACGGTAATTTCCAGAGCTTGTTCAAATAAAGATGAATGAATCAGGAAGTTCGCGCTACAGGCATTGCTGGCAATCGGTATATTCCAGGCCGTTGCCAGCCGCATTAACGCTTTTACATCAGAGTGATGGGGCACGGCACTCAGCGGGTCCCAGAAGAAGATAAGCACATCAATCTGGCCCGAGGCAATCAAGTAACCAAGCTGTTGATCGCCGCCAATTGAACCGCTCATTAATGCCAGAACGGACAAACGAGTGTGGGATTGCAACAGGTTCCCCGTGGTACCGGTTGCATAAATGATATGGTTGCTGAGCGCCATTTGGTTATCAACGGCCCAGTTGAGAAGGTCAGGTTTGCAAGGATCGTGTGCCACTAAAGCGATACGTTTGCTCTGCGGCATAATGCGCGTGGTAAGTTGCATCGAAGTACCCTCGTGGAAAGTGCCAAACCTCACGAGTATATGGCACAAGACAAAAATGTGATCCAGATCACTTTAAAATGATCGTGCTAATGAATTTGAGACAGGGAGAATAACGATGTTTAAACCGCACGTTACCGTCGCTTGCGTCGTTCAGGCGCAGGGGAAATTTTTAGTTGTTGAAGAAACAATCAATGGCAAAGCCACGTGGAATCAGCCTGCCGGGCATCTGGAAGCTGACGAAACACTGGTTGAAGCCGCTACGCGCGAATTATATGAAGAAACCGGTATTTCTGCGCAACCGCAAACGTTTATCCGCATGCACCAATGGATAGCCCCGGATAACACCCCTTTTCTGCGATTTCTGTTTGCCATCGATCTTGAAGAACAACTCCCTACCTCGCCGCATGACAGCGACATCGATCGTTGTTTATGGCTGGATCCGCAACAAATTGTTAACGCTGAAAATTTACGCTCACCTTTAGTCGCTGAGAGTATTCGCTGCTATCAACGCGCTGAACGTTATCCGCTCAGTATGCTGGGTGCATTTAATTGGCCCTTTAGTTAAGGGTGCCAGGCCCGGTGATGCGTGCTAGAATACGCCGCCTTTAAGTTCAATGTCGTGAGTGACTCCATGTCTGATAACAGCCAGAAAAAAGTGATCGTCGGGATGTCCGGCGGTGTCGATTCCTCCGTTTCCGCTTACTTGTTACAACAACAGGGTTACAAGGTGGAAGGCCTGTTCATGAAGAACTGGGAAGAGGACGATGGCGAGGAGTACTGCACCGCAGCCGCTGATTTAGCAGACGCACAAGCCGTTTGTGACAAACTCGGCATTGAACTGCACACCGTAAACTTTGCCGCAGAATACTGGGATAACGTGTTCGAACACTTCCTGGAAGAGTACAAAGCCGGGCGCACACCCAACCCGGATATTCTGTGCAACAAAGAAATCAAATTTAAAGCCTTCCTCGAATTTGCCGCTGAAGATTTAGGTGCCGACTACATCGCCACCGGTCACTACGTGCGTCGCGAAGACGTGGACGGAAAAAGCCGCCTGCTGCGCGGTTTAGACAGCAATAAAGATCAAAGCTACTTCCTCTATACGCTTGGCCACGAGCAAATTGCGCAAAGCCTGTTCCCGGTTGGCGAGCTTGAAAAGCCTGAAGTGCGCCGTATTGCGGAAGAGTTAGACTTGATCACCGCGAAGAAAAAAGACTCTACCGGTATCTGCTTTATTGGCGAGCGCAAATTCCGCGAATTCCTCGGCCGTTACCTGCCTGCACAGCCGGGTAAAATCATCACCGTTGATGGTGAAGCTATTGGTGAGCATCAGGGGTTGATGTACCACACGCTGGGACAGCGTAAAGGTCTGGGTATCGGTGGCACCAAAGAAGGTAGCGAAGATCCGTGGTATGTGGTCGATAAAGACGTTGAGAACAATATTCTGGTGGTTGCACAAGGTAGTGAGCATCCACGACTGATGTCCGTTGGCTTGATTGCGCAGCAACTTCATTGGGTCGACCGCGAAACGCTGACCGAGCCGTTGAAATGCACAGTAAAAACGCGTTATCGCCAGACCGATCTTCCTTGCACCATTACGCCGCTTGATGCGGATCGTATTGAAGTGCGTTTTGACGAGCCCGTTGCCGCCGTCACCCCAGGCCAGTCAGCCGTGTTCTATCTCGGTGAAGTGTGCCTCGGTGGTGGTGTTATTGAGCAGCGTCTGCCGCTTGTTGTTTAATCGCAAAGTTTAATCGCAAACATCGCAAACAAGGACGAATACCTTCGTGGCCAAAAATTACTATGACATCACTATCGCGCTGGCAGGGATCTGCCAGTCTGCCCGTCTGGTTCAGCAATTGGCTCACCAGGGGCATTGTGATAACGATGCGCTGCATGTTTCGTTGAACAGCGTTATCGACCAAAACCCAGGCTCCACGCTGGACGTTTTTGGTGGAAATGAAGCCAACCTGAAATTGGGCCTCGAAACCTTGCTGGGCGTGCTGAACGCCAGCAATCGCCAGGGCATGAACGCTGAATTAACGCGTTATACCCTGAGCCTGATGGTGCTGGAGCGTAAACTTCACGGCAGCAAAGGCGCGATGGATAAGCTCGGTTCCAGTATTTCTGGCTTACAACGTCAGCTTGAACATTTTGATCTTGAGTCCGATACGCTGCTGAGCGCCATGGCGGGTATTTATGTTGATGTCATCAGCCCGCTAGGCCCACGGATTCAGGTCACCGGTTCCCCTGCCGTGCTGCAAAGCCCGCAGGTACAAAGCAAAGTCCGCGCCTCGTTACTGGCCGGTATTCGCGCCGCCGTGCTCTGGCACCAGGTTGGCGGTGGACGTTTGCAGTTAATGTTTTCTCGTAGTCGCCTGTGTGCTCAGGCCAAACAAATTCTTGCTCATTGTTAACCTCTTTGGAGTTGTAACTTATGGAATTATCCTCACTGACCGCCGTATCCCCCGTTGATGGACGTTACGGTGACAAAGTCAGCGCTCTGCGCGCTATTTTCAGCGAATTTGGTCTGCTGAAATTTCGCGTACAAGTCGAAGTACGTTGGCTGCAAAAACTGGCCACGCACACAGCGATCAAGGAAGTTCCTGCTTTTGACGCAGACGCAATCGGTTACCTTGATAAAATTGTCGCTGAGTTTAGTGTAGAAGATGCTGCACGCATCAAAACCATTGAACGCACCACCAATCACGACGTAAAAGCCGTTGAGTACTTTCTGAAAGAAAAAGTAGCGGCTATCCCTGCCCTGCATGCGGTATCTGAATTTATCCACTTCGCCTGTACTTCAGAAGACATCAACAACCTGTCCCATGCGTTGATGCTGGAAACAGCCCGCAAAGATGTGGTACTGCCGTACTGGCGTAAAGTTATCGATGCGGTGAAAGACCTGTCGGTTCAGTATCGCGACATCCCACTGCTTTCCCGTACCCACGGCCAGCCTGCTACCCCATCGACCATGGGTAAAGAGATGGCAAACGTGGCATACCGTATGGAGCGCCAGTTCCGTCAGTTAGAGAAAGTGGACATCCTCGGTAAAATCAACGGTGCGGTCGGCAACTATAACGCGCACATGGTGGCTTACCCGGAAGTTGACTGGCACCAGTTCAGCGAGGAGTTCGTGACTTCTCTGGGCATCCAGTGGAACCCGTACACCACGCAGATCGAACCACACGATTACATCGCTGAATTATTCGACTGCATCGCGCGTTTCAACACCATTCTGATCGACTTTGATCGTGATGTTTGGGGTTACATCGCCCTGAATCACTTCAAGCAGAAAACCATAGCAGGCGAAATCGGCTCTTCCACCATGCCGCACAAGGTTAACCCAATTGACTTCGAAAACTCCGAAGGCAACCTGGGCTTGTCCAACGCAATGCTGCAACACCTGGCGAGCAAACTGCCGGTTTCCCGCTGGCAGCGTGACCTGACTGACTCCACCGTACTGCGTAACCTCGGTGTTGGCATTGGCTATGCGCTGATTGCCTATCAGTCCACCCTGAAAGGTGTGAGCAAACTGGAAGTGAACCGCGACCGTCTGCTGGCAGAGCTGGATCTCAACTGGGAAGTGCTGGCTGAGCCGATTCAAACCGTGATGCGCCGTTACGGAATTGAAAAGCCGTACGAGAAACTGAAAGAGCTGACTCGCGGTAAACGCGTCGATGCTGAAGGCATGAAACAGTTTATCGACAGCCTCGAACTGCCAGAAGAAGAGAAAGTTCGCCTGAAAGAGCTGACGCCAGCTAACTATATTGGCCGCGCTATTACTATGGTTGATGAGTTGAAATAATTGTAAGCCTGGACGCCCTCACCCTAACCCTCTCCCCCAGGAGAGGGTTAGGGTGCCCTAAACTCAACACCAATCCAACTGTTTACCCAAGGTTTATCCCCTCCCCGTCATAATTAGCGTTAAACTATCAATGCCATTTATAGACTGGGGAAATCGAATGCGTGTACTCGTTGTGGAAGATAATGCTCTGTTACGCCACCACCTCAAGGTTCAGTTGCGTGAGTCCGGCCATCAGGTTGATGCCGCTGAAGATGCCAAAGAAGCAGACTATTTCCTGAGTGAACATACCCCCGATATTGCCATTGTCGATTTAGGGCTGCCCGATGAAGATGGCCTGAGCCTGATTCGCCGCTGGCGCAGTCACGACGTGACTATTCCTATTCTGGTGCTTACCGCGCGTGAAGGCTGGCAGGATAAGGTCGAAGTGCTGGGTGCCGGTGCCGATGATTACGTGACCAAACCGTTTCATCTTGAAGAAGTGGTTGCCCGCATGCAGGTGTTAATGCGCCGCAACAGTGGCCTGGCTTCACAGGTAATTTCTCTGCCCCCCTTCCAGGTTGATTTGTCACGTCGCGAACTGCTCATTAATGACAACCTCATCAAGCTGACCGCGTTCGAATACACCATTATGGAAACGCTGATTCGCAACCATGGCAAAGTCGTCAGCAAAGATTCCTTAATGCTCCAGCTTTACCCCGATGCCGAACTGCGAGAAAGCCACACTATTGATGTGCTGATGGGCCGCCTGCGTAAAAAGATTCTGGCTGAGTATCAGCATGAAGCTATCACCACAGTACGTGGTCAGGGCTACCGTTTCGACCTGCGTTAACCATGAAATTAAGCCGACATTTTTTACCGTTATCGCTAAGGGTTCGCTTTTTACTGGCGACCGCCGTGGTCGTCATGGTGCTGTCACTGGCCTACGGTTTAGTGGCGCTGGTGGGTTACAACATCAGTTTTGATAAAACAACTTTCCGTTTACTGCGCGGGGAGAGCAACCTGTTTTATACCCTCTCAACCTACGAGAACGGTAAAATTAATGTCGTTATTCCTGAAAATCTTAATCTGAAAACCCCGACGATGGCCCTTATCTATGATGAAAAAGGTAATCTGATGTGGGCTCAACGTGATTTGCCGCATGTGGTGCAACAGATAAAGAAAGAGTGGCTGGTCAGCGATGGTTTTCACGATCTGGACGCGAATTTTGATACCAGTCACGCCTTGCTGGGTAACGATGAAAAGCTCCAGAACCAACTCAAAGACTTTTATGATGGCGATTACAGCGATGAAGTCAGCCACTCAGTTGCAGTCAACAAATACCCAGCCATGGGTAAAATGCCCGCCTTAACCATTGTGGTTGTCGACACCATTCCTATCGAATTAAAACGTTCGTATACGGTGTGGAGCCTGTTTACCTGCGTTTTCCTCGCCAACCTGTTGTTAGTGATCCCGTTGCTTTGGTTCGCCGCGCGCTGGAGTTTGCGCCCAATTGAAGCGCTGGCGAAAGAAGTGCGCGAGCTTGAAAAACATGACCGCGACAGCCTGAACCCCGAAACGACTCGCGAGTTGACCAGCCTTGTGCGCAATCTTAATCGCCTGTTGCGTACCGAGCGCGACCGCTATGACAAATACCGCACCACATTGACGGATTTAACCCACAGCCTGAAAACACCGTTGGCGGTACTGCAAACTACCCTGCGTTCGTTACGAACCAATAAACAGAATATCGAAGAAGCGGAGCCGGTAATGCTTGAGCAAATCAGCCGTATTTCGCAGCAAATTGGCTACTATTTGCATCGCGCCAGTATGCGTGGCGACAGCCCGTTACTTAGCCGGGAACTTCATTCCGTCGCCCCATTACTCGACAGCCTCTGTTCGGCGCTCAATAAGGTGTATCAGCGTAAAGGCGTGAATATCACGCTGGATATCTCGCCGGAGATCACCTTCGTCGGTGAGAAAAATGACTTCATGGAAGTGATGGGCAACGTGCTGGATAACGCCTGTAAATACTGCCTTGAGTTTGTTGAGATTTCAGGCCGCCAACTGGACGACACGCTGCATTTATTTGTTGATGACGATGGCCCAGGCATCCCGGAAAGCAAACGCAGCCTGGTGTTTGACCGTGGGCAACGTGCCGATACCTTACGGCCGGGCCAGGGGGTGGGTTTATCGGTCGCTCGCGAAATCGTCGAACAGTATGATGGTCAAATCCAGGCCTCGAGCTGCGAACTGGGCGGCACACGGATGGAAGTGATTTTTGCACGCCAGCGTCCAGACCGAGAAGAAGATTGAAAATACTCCCGTAACCGGCAGCACCATCCGTTATAATCCTCGGCAGGCTCCTTCACCTGCCGGATAATAATATGGACTATCAACTCGACCTAAATTGGCCCGATTTCATCGCGAACTACTGGCAAAAACGCCCGGTGGTTCTAAAACGTGGCTTCAAAAACTTCATCGACCCAATCTCCCCGGATGAACTGGCAGGCCTTGCCATGGAAAACGAGGTGGACAGCCGCCTGGTCAGCCATAACGACGGCAGATGGCAAGTCAGCCACGGCCCATTCCAGAGCTATGATCACCTGGGCGAAAACAACTGGTCTTTACTGGTTCAGGCCGTTAACCACTGGCATGAACAAAGCGCACGCTTAATGCGCCCCTTCCGCGCACTACCGGACTGGCGAATTGACGATCTGATGATCTCTTTCTCGGTACCAGGCGGCGGCGTTGGCCCGCATTACGACCAGTACGACGTATTTATCATTCAGGGCGTTGGCCGCCGTCGCTGGCGTGTTGGGGAAAAAGTCGCCCTGAAACAGCACTGCCCGCATCCTGATTTGCTGCAAGTTGAACCGTTCGACGCCATCATCGACGAAGAGATGGAGCCGGGCGATATTCTCTATATCCCACCAGGTTTCCCACACGAAGGCTACTCGCTGGAAAACTCGATGAACTACTCTGTCGGTTTCCGCGCCCCAAGCGGCCGCGAGCTTATCAGTGGTTTTGCCGATTATGTGCTGCAACGTGAACTGGGCAGCCAGCGTTATACCGACCCTGATGTGCCTGCGCGCCAGCACCCTGCGGATGTTCTGCCGCAAGAGATGGATAAATTACGCGAGATGATGCTGGGTCTTATCAATCAGCCTGAGCACTTCAAAACCTGGTTTGGTGAGTTCGTATCCCAGTCACGACATGAACTGGATGTGGCTCCGCCAGAACCGCCATATCAGCCTGATGAGATTTACGATGCCCTGAAACAGGGTGACGCCATTACTCGTTTGGGTGGCTTACGCGTGCTGCGCATTGCCGACGAGATTTACGTCAACGGCGAGAAAATTGACAGCCCACACCGCCCGGCTCTTGAAGCACTGGCGAGCAACATCACACTGAAAGCAGAAATGTTTGGTGATGCGCTCGAAGACCCGTCGTTCCTGGCAATGCTGGCCGCACTGGTTAACAGCGGTTACTGGTATTTCGAAGACTGATATCCCCCGGCCCTATCCCGCCTTCTCAGCGACTTGTTGGCTGAGAAGGCGGGAAAACCGTTCCTCAGTGAATGCCCGCCGACACAGTTTCGCCATCTATCATTGCCAGCCCTGTCGTCGTACGAATAAAACGCGGCACCTTCAAATCCTCTGCCAGCATAGTCAATAATTCAAATAACAATTCGCTGATCTGTTCCTGCTGCTCAGGCATTATTTGCTGGTTCAATAAAACCATGGTTAATGCAGAACAATATTCACAGGTGGTCTCTGAATCTGTTGAAAGTGGATTGCGACATTCAGCAAAATTATTTTCATTCACCGTTAATTGTTCAATTAGATGTTTTGGCAACGGTGATTTCAAAACTACTTTCAGTACATTCAACCCCGCCAGTAAACGCCCGCACAACGCTATATATTCAGCGTGATTATGAAGTTCGATTAATTCATCAGCATAACGTTGGCAAATATCCACCACCTGAAATAAATCATGGGTGGCACCCAACGGTATTTTTAATAAAGCTGCGATATCTCCCGCAATAATGGATTGAGTAGCAGTGATTTCAGGACGAGCGAATGTGTTACTATCGGCGATAGCCATAGCGTGACTCCTGTGAAGTTTACGTTGTGGTTAGCCCTCGTTTGGTGTTACAGCACCAGGCGGGGGCGATTCATTTATACCCTTCATATTTCGAGTTGCACCGGTGTTAGCTTGCCGCCTCAATGCCACTCGAATTATTTTGGATATAGGATAATATCTTTCTATCTGCTTACTCTCTGCCAAAAGCACTGTACAAGTCAACAGTGGAGCTATCCTTAATTATTGGAAACCGAAAATTTTCGGCACAGGTCACAAATAAATGAAAACTGGCGATTGGGATTTCAAGAGTTATTAGCAGTTACTTTAAATGTTATTTATTTTATATAAATACTGAGTTACTGAATTATATTTAGTTATGGTGTAATTATTTTTGATGGTGGCTATTTAGAATGTATTTTTTAATTATGGTGAAAAAATACATAGCTCTAGCCACTACCAAGATTTATTGCCAAAGGGAATACTATATGTCTGGAAGGCTTTTCGGTGGCCTGGAGTTCGCCTAATCGAGACTTCCTGAAAGCCATGAACGAACGTCAGCTAAGAGCGAGGAGCGGAAGTTGGCTCTTTTAACCTCCCCCAAAACTGACCACAGAAGTAATGGCTATTCACATTTGAAATTTTTTTGCACGAAATCTAATTAATTAGATGGGAGAATTCATACTATCAGGTGAAGTCACAACTAAATGTGTCTTTGTTAACCTTTCTACTGCAAGTTTAGGCAACACACTATCGAAAATAGCCAAATAATTTTCCAAGAGAGAGTTGATATAATCAAGTCTACCATGCTCTATCTCATACCATGTTTCTGGGAGATACCTAACTATAATACTTAGCGTGTATAATACGACCAAGTGTAGTACAAATGGGTCTTGAGTGCCCCAGAAGGGTACAATTACACTTGTCCCACAATAACCAGATTTATGTGTTACAACATGATCCCACCATAAATCATTATCAGGGTGATAAACTTTCCCGACGAAATATGGTTCGCTATGTTTGCTTAGGTTTTCTTCAGACTCTTTCTCAATATCTTTAATTTCTAAGTTATAAGAATTAAGTTCCTCAGCAGTTATTTTAGCACCTTTTGGATAAATAGCCGCATATGTAAATACTGATATCTCTGGTGTAGATTGTGCTAATCCTTGTGGTGAGGACCTTTTTGATTTTAATATCGTATTTCTAGTTGCATGGCCAATTTGAAATGAAAGAGGATTTTCACCAAGGATTTCTTTTAATAATGGTCTCAATTCTGGAATCCGTCTTAATAGATCAGTCAAAGTATATGTGTTTGATGCTTCCAATTCTTCATTATTTCTTGGGCGTCGCTCTGCAGCATATTTTTTAATTTCAATTCCTATTTTTTTCGCATATGCATAAAAATGTCCACCCCGGACACAACCAATTTTTATATTGTCAGGAAAAGTTGCGCCTTCAATAGTTTGGGTAAATAATCCATGCCCCGACTCAGTATGCTTTTGTACAGCTTTTAAATCATCTTTAGGATCTCCTGAAGAAATCTGTTCAGCTAAGCTTATCTGTAATAAAGCATAGTACCTGGAGAGAATTTTAGAATTTAATCCACCATTTTCAGTTTCCCAATATCCAATTGCACTTCGTATTGCAGAGGACATTCCAATTGATTTATTAACGTATTCATCTTCTTGTAATGACGGATGATTTTTTTGAATTATTTTTTTACAAAGTTGTGAGCTTGTGAGTCGTTTTAGTCGCAACCATATAGCGCCGCTTACGTCTGCTGCAACGAAGCGTTCTATTGTTTTTTGTGAAGACATTTCTGGTCCTTAGTATGTGTGATGACCTGTTTACGACCACATCATCAAATAGTTTAACATGGTGTTAGCAGCATAATTTTCAGGCTCATAGCCGCCATCTGATACACAGCAGGCGGCTATGAGCGAGGAAAATACATTACCTCTAGCTATAATTTTGCAAGCTCGTCGACCAATTGTGGGTTCTTTGACATAAAAGCCATATACGATCTTCCTAGAGGAGTAAGTTTGTAACCATTATCATCTTCATATAGAAGATGATTACTTACTGGATAGGCGGTATATTTAATCCAGTCCCAATCCGAAAGTGCTTCTCTATTAGTTTTCTTTGTTATTTCAAAGTGCTTTATCGCATCTTCTTTACTAAGAAAATTATTATTACCAACTATGCTATTAAATAATTCATACTGTGAACGAAACAACACCTTGTTAATATCAAAATATCGTATTGCACTTTGAAAAACAGATATCTCTCGTGATAATAACTCGATTTTTTCTTCATTGCTAATATCTAAGTAAAATGCGTGCTTGATTATTGCTTGATATAATTCCTCACTGAACTCTGTTTTAATCTGTTCGTGCCTTTCTCTTATAGCCTCAACACCCATATCTTTGGGTAAATTTGCTGCATTGGAACCTGCAGTTTCCAATACTTCTATTGATTGCTTGGCTGCCACGAATTTTGCCGATACACCTGATGTTGTAGCGGATATTTCTGATACCTGACTTTTAGAAAAAAAAGAACTTACTATTCCAAACAATCGACTTCGGAAACTGAAACCGAAAAGAAGAACAACTACTGGCCAAGCAATGCTTTTTATAAGCTCAACGATCAATTTCGGTGACCAGTTACATGCTAAATCTTCCATTAGAGCCCCTATCTGACTAACGCTTATTAGAAATCTAAGATCATTAATATGTTGGCTTTCTGCCTGTTATTTCACTTTCTGTCACATTGCATAATGATACCTTAAATATGAGAGAATCCATACAGAGTCCGCCCCTGGCACTAAACAGACTGTCATATTATTCATAAGCTAATATTAAAGGGGCTCCACACCCCTTTATTATCTACCGCCCCACCAGCACCCTATTCAATCACCCCTGCTCTGCCGTCAGCTCCGCAATCCTCACAATCACCGCTACCGCTTTTTCCATCCCTTCCAGCGTCACAAACTCGTGTTTGCCGTGGTAGTTATAGCCGCCGGTGAACAGGTTCGGGCAAGGCAAACCTTTAAATGACAGCTGAGCGCCATCGGTACCGCCGCGAATGGGCTTCATGATGGGCTCGATATCACAATCACGCATCGCCTGTTGCGCCACTTCCACAATGTAGGGGTGCTCAGCCACTTTCTCGCGCATGTTGTAATAGCTATCGTCGATAATCAGCTCGATATAGCAACCAGGATGCAGACCTTTGCCGACCTTCTTGGCGATATCCATCATTTTGCGTTTACGTGCTTCAAACTGTTCGCGGTCAAAATCACGAATGATGTAGTGCATCTCCGCTTTATCGACCGAGCCTTTAATTCCGTGCAAATGATAAAAACCTTCGTAGCCTTCAGTGCATTCCGGGCTTTCGTTGGCGGGTACTTCGGCATGAATACGTGCAGCAAGCGACAGCGCGTTAACCATCACTCCTTTTGCTGAACCGGGGTGAACATTGTTGCCGACAATTTTAATGGTTACAGACGCCGCATTGAAGTTTTCGCATTCCAGTTCACCGACGCCACCACCATCAACCGTGTAGGCCCAGCGCGCATCAAAGGCTTCGACATCAAAATGTTTTGCGCCTTTACCGACTTCTTCGTCAGGTGTAAAGGCAACGCGAATATCGCCGTGGGGGATGTTTTTCTCTTTGAGCACCGTCATCGCCGTCATAATTTCGGCGATACCGGCTTTATCATCCGCGCCGAGCAGCGTTTTACCATCGGTGGTAATCAGGGTTTGTCCAAGCAACTGATGCAACACAGGGAACATCACCGGGGAGAGCACTTCATCGCCGATACCTAACGCAATGTCGCCACCGCGATAATTTTCGACAATCTGTGGATTCACATTTTTACCCGTGAAATCAGGTGCGGTATCGACGTGGGAAATAAAACCAATGGGCGGGACTTTTTTATCGATGTTGGACGCAAGCGTTCCCATCACGGTGCCATGATCGCCCAGCGTCACATTCACCAAACCCATCTCTTCCATTTGCTCT
This sequence comes from Buttiauxella sp. 3AFRM03, assembly GCF_003675305.1. Lineage (NCBI taxonomy): Bacteria > Pseudomonadati > Pseudomonadota > Gammaproteobacteria > Enterobacterales > Enterobacteriaceae > Buttiauxella > Buttiauxella sp. 3AFRM03. The sequence goes on along the minus strand of NZ_CP033076.1, from coordinate 4,949,720 downwards.
TTCAGCAACCGCAACAACTTCCACTGCCCTTCTGTGCTCGGAACTTGTTTTACGCCCGGCTTGGACTGCGTGTCCAAAGAGACATAATGTAAGAAACGCTCAAGTAATTTATCCATGTCGCTACCCTCAATTTTTGTGACTTCATTATCAGTAAGCCACAAATGCAAATATTGCGTTAGGTCACTTTTAGCCTGCCAGAGTTAAAAATAGTCGTGAATTGGGTAACTGTTACCCATTGGTATTCAAATCCAGGCCACACTAAGGTATCAAGGATTGGCGATTTCAATGGTTTGCCGTAGAATGCCTGCCCTTACTTAACGTGCAAAACCGCAAGGTGGTTACTCACAAACCCCGCATCAGCCCGCAATTTGATGCGTCTTATATGGGACAGCGTAAAAAATTGAATAAACAGCAACGTTCGCTTTCACCGCTGGTAGAACTGGCGGGAGTAGGTAAGAGCTTTGATGGCAAAACCGTAATTTCTGATTTATCTCTCACCATCAATCATGGTGAATTCCTGACACTCCTTGGTCCTTCTGGCTGTGGGAAAACCACCGTACTGCGCCTAATCGCCGGACTGGAAAGCGTGGATTCTGGCAAGATTATTCTTGATAACCAGGATATTACGCAGCTTCCCGCAGAGCATCGCCACGTTAATACCGTCTTCCAGAGCTATGCTCTGTTTCCTCATATGTCCGTTTTTGAAAACGTCGCATTCGGTTTAAGAATGCAGAAAACGCCTGATGCGCAGATAACGCCCCGCGTGATTGAAGCGTTAAAAATGGTGCAGTTAGAGGAATTTGCCCAACGGAAACCGCATCAGCTTTCTGGCGGCCAGCAGCAGCGTGTGGCCATTGCGCGGGCGGTGGTCAATAAACCGCGATTGTTACTGCTTGATGAGTCGCTTTCTGCGCTCGACTACAAATTGCGCAAGCAGATGCAGAACGAACTAAAAGCCCTCCAGCGCAAACTCGGCATTACCTTCGTATTTGTCACTCACGACCAGGAAGAAGCGCTGACCATGTCGGACAGGATTGTAGTGATGCGCGATGGTCGCATTGAACAAGACGGCACGCCGCGCGAAATTTACGAAGAGCCAAAAAACCTGTTCGTGGCGAGCTTTATTGGTGAAATCAACATCTTTGATGCGATTGTTATCGAACGTGTTGATGAGCAGCGCGTGCTGGCGAGCGTTGAAGGCCGCGAATGCCATATTTACGCGAGCATGCCGGTTACCGCAGGTCAGCATTTAAAAGTGCTGTTACGCCCGGAAGATTTACGCGTTGAAGAAATCAACGATACTCATGTGGCCGAGGGTTTAATCGGTTATGTGCGGGAGCGTAACTATAAAGGCATGACGCTGGAATCTAATGTCGAGCTGGAAAACGGCAAAATGGTGATGGTCAGCGAATTCTTCAATGAAGACGACCCTGATTTTGACCACACGCTCGACCAGAAAATGTCGATTAACTGGGTTGAAAGTTGGGAGGTCGTGCTGGCAGATGAAGAGCTCGCGTAAATTCCAGAACCTTGTGATCGCCACTATCGTCGGTTGGCTGGTGCTGTTCGTGTTCCTGCCCAACCTGATGATCATCGGCACCAGTTTCCTGACGCGTGATGACGCTAATTTCGTCAGCATGGTTTTCACGCTGGATAACTACACCCGGCTTGCTGACCCTTTATACGCGCAGGTTTTGCTGCACTCGTTAAATATGGCGGTGATTGCCACCCTCGCCTGTCTGGTATTGGGCTACCCTTTTGCGTGGTTCCTCGCACGTTTACCAGAACGGGTGCGCCCGCTGCTGCTGTTTTTACTGATTGTCCCCTTCTGGACCAACTCGTTAATTCGCATTTATGGGCTGAAAATTTTCCTCAGCACCAAAGGCTATTTGAACGCGTTCTTGCTGTGGCTCGGCGTGATAGATACCCCGATTCGTATCATGTACACCGAAAGCGCCGTCATTCTTGGCCTGGTGTATATCCTGCTGCCCTTTATGGTGATGCCGCTTTATTCGAGCATTGAAAAGCTTGATAAGCCACTGCTGGAAGCGGCGCGTGATTTAGGGGCCAGCAAACTTCAGACCTTTATCCGCATTATTATTCCGCTCACCATGCCGGGCATTATTGCTGGCTGCCTGTTAGTGATGCTGCCGGCGATGGGCCTGTTTTATGTCTCCGACTTAATGGGTGGGGCGAAAAACCTGCTGATTGGCAACGTGATTAAGAGCCAGTTCCTGAATATCCGCGACTGGCCGTTTGGCGCGGCAACCAGCATTACACTGACGCTGGTGATGGGCCTGATGCTGCTGATTTACTGGCGTGCCGCCAGTTTGTTGAATAAAAAGGTGGAATTAGAATGATAGGTCGCCTGCTCCGTGGCGGCTTTATGACCGCTATTTATGCGTATCTCTATATTCCCATCATCATTTTGATCGTTAACTCGTTTAACAGTTCGCGTTTCGGCATTAACTGGCAGGGCTTTACCGGAAAGTGGTATAGCTTGCTGATGAATAACGACAGCCTGCTACAGGCCGCGCAACATTCGCTGACCATGGCGGTGGTTTCTGCCACCGCAGCAACGCTGATTGGTTCGCTGACCGCGGTGGCACTGTATCGCTACCGTTTTCGTGGTAAGCCGTTCGTCAGCGGTATGCTATTTGTGGTGATGATGTCGCCCGATATCGTGATGGCGATTTCACTGCTGGTGCTGTTTATGCTGCTCGGGGTGTCGCTCGGCTTCTGGTCGTTGTTGTTCTCACATATAACTTTCTGCCTGCCGTTTGTGGTGGTTACCGTCTATTCACGGCTGAAAGGGTTTGATGTGCGTATGTTAGAAGCGGCGAAAGATCTGGGTGCCAGCGAATTAACTATTCTGCGCAAGATCCTGCTGCCACTCGCGATGCCTGCCGTCGCCGCTGGCTGGTTGCTCAGTTTTACCCTCTCGATGGACGACGTGGTGGTTTCATCGTTTGTGACCGGCCCAAGTTATGAAATTTTACCATTGAAGATTTACTCAATGGTGAAGGTGGGTGTTTCGCCAGAGGTGAACGCACTTGCCACTATTCTGTTAGTACTCTCGCTGGTCCTGGTCATTGCCAGTCAGCTTATTCTTCGTGATAAAACCAGGGGACATTAATATGACTAAATGGCCACGCCACCTGTTAGCCGCAGGCGCTCTGGCACTGGGTATGGGCGCTGCACATGCCGACGACAGCAAGACGCTCTATTTCTATAACTGGACCGAGTATGTGCCGCCAGGCCTGCTTGAACAGTTCACCAAGGAAACCGGCATCAAAGTGATCTATTCGACTTACGAGTCGAATGAAACCATGTACGCCAAGCTCAAAACTTATAAAGACGGTGCCTATGATTTAGTGGTGCCATCAACTTACTTTGTGGCGAAAATGCGCAAAGAAGGCATGATCCAGAAGATCGACAAAAGCAAACTGAGCAATTTCAAAAACCTCGATCCTGAAATGCTTAATAAGCCCTTTGACCCGAATAACGATTACTCCATTCCCTATATCTGGGGTGCCACTGCTATTGGCGTAAACAGTGATGCTATCGACCCGAAAACGGTGACCAGTTGGGCTGATTTATGGAAGCCGGAATACAAGCAAAGCCTGCTGCTGACCGATGATGCGCGCGAAGTGTTCCAGGTCGCGCTGCGTAAGCTGGGTTATTCCGGCAACACCACTGACCCGAAAGAGATTGAAGCGGCGTATCACGAACTGCAAAAGCTGATGCCAAACGTAGCGGCATTCAACTCAGATAACCCAGCCAACCCGTATATGGAAGGCGAAGTGAATCTCGGTATGGTGTGGAATGGCTCTGCGTATGTTGCCCGCCAGGCAGGCACGCCGCTGGAAATTGTCTGGCCGAAAGAAGGCGGAATTTTCTGGATGGATAACTTGTCTATTCCGGCCAATGCCAAAAACGTAGACGGTGCGTTGAAATTGATTAACTTCCTGCTGCGCCCGGAAATAGCAAAACAGGTAGCAGAAACTATTGGCTACCCGACGCCAAACCTTGAAGCACGCAAATTGCTGCCTAAAGAAGTCTCCGGCGATAAAACGCTTTATCCGGATGAAGCCGTGCTGAAAAATGGTGAGTGGCAGAACGATGTCGGCGACGCTAGTACGATTTATGAGAATTACTATCAGAAGTTGAAGGCGGGACGCTGAGTTTAGCGTTGATGTACCCCCTCACCCCGGCCCTCTCCCAAAGGAGAGGGAGAACATCCCTCCGGAGTATCCCCTCTCCTTCAAGGCTGTCTCTTATACATAACTCACCCGGGCATTTTGTCAGGGTGAGACCTGTAAGCCTCATTGATTTTCCGTTCACGCGTGCGTTCTGTTATCTCTTTAATTCCCGAAAACGGTGAACGTATCAAGGGGTTAACGCCAACCCCTTGATAATCCAGGCGCCCGGTCATTAAATTGCCGCTGCGCGGTAAACCCCAGCTTATCCCCAACGTTCAGGGTCGTTCGCGATTCGTTCCTGACGATCGCTCTCTTTCGCTGCTCCCGGCAGCTCAACCCTGACTTATGGGGAACACTGGGGCAATTTATACCGGGAACAAGGTCAAAACCGGCTCGGTGTGGTCTTTGGGTTTTGACGTTGACCTTGTGTTCCGGCTTCAATCGCGCCGTTTTTTACCCTTCAGTTGGGGTCACGTGGTCGGGAACCACGTGAGAGAGCGATCGTCGGGAACGCGTCGCGAACGACCCCGAATGTTGGGTGAAAAACGGTGTTTACCGCTTGCGGCGATTGATTTGCCGGGAGTCCGGGTTCTTAGGGTGACGACGGTGGTCACCCTAAGACGTTCACCAGTTCAGTGGCTATATGAAACACTGAACATCGGGTGAACGGAACTGCCTCCCGTCTCACAAAGATGTGACTAAGAGACAGCCCAAAGGAGAGGGTTAGGGTGAGGATGGTTTTAAGAAAGCCCTTTCAACAATCTATCCACATACTCCGGCACCACTTCACTGGCTAAACCATAAAACTTCTCTTCGAACTCGCTGCCAACCTGGCTCGGTTCAAGATTCAGTTCAACGGTATGAGCGCCTTGCAAGCGGGCTTCGTGGACAAAACCGGCAGCCGGATAGACGTGCCCGGACGTGCCGATGGCAATAAAGTAATCTGCCGTCGCCAGCGCCTGATAGATGTGATCCATACCGAGCGGCATTTCACCAAACCAGACAACATGTGGGCGCAGCGGTGCAGAAAGCTGGCAGCAATGGCAGCGATCCTGCGGGGTGATGTCACCTTTCCACGCAATAACTTGCCCGCTTTGCGCACAACGTACTTTCAGCAGCTCGCCATGCATATGGATAATATTTTTATTACCAGCACGTTCATGCAGATTATCGATATTTTGCGTCACTAACAGGAAGTGGTCGCCTAGCTCTTCCTCAAGCCTCGCCAATGCAAGATGAGCCGCATTAGGTTTAATTTCTGCCTGCTGAAGCTGCTGGCGGCGCGCATTATAAAACGCCTGCACTAATTGCGGGTCACGGGCGAAGCCTTCCGGCGTTGCCACGTCTTCTACCCGATGTTCTTCCCACAAGCCATCGGTGGCACGGAAAGTCCTAATCCCTGACTCGGCGGAAATACCCGCGCCGGTCAGTACCACTACTCTGGGTTTTTCCATCGCTTCAGGTCCAGGAATGTCTCTGAAAAAAGCGCGCTGACGCAAACGCTGCCTGAGCAAGCGTTTGGTTTTTCTGAACCGGCTGAGCCGATGTTGACGACGCGATAACATAAGTTACTCCGTGAGATGGAGGAATGCCGCACCACGCATGCCACCGGCATCACCATGACGAGCCGGTTCAATGCGCGGTACTTTTGCTACGGGCAAAAGATACTTAGGTAAACGCTCAGGCAGTAGCTGGTACAGCTCAGTAAAGTTAGATAACCCACCGCCGATGACCACCAGATGCGCATCGATTGCCGTTAACAGGCTGCCCAGGCAGCAAGCCAACAGCTCTACGAAACGTTCGACGTGCGCCACAGCGTTCTCATCACCCGCACGATAGCGAGCAACGATTTCTTTGGAATCCAGTGGTTCAGAGTAGAAGTGTTGGTAAACCCACGCAAATCCACGGCCTGAAAGATAGTTTTCGATACAGCCATGCTGACCACAACCACAACGCGTAAGCGGAATATCACGCCCCAGCACGTTGAGCGCATCAACCGGCAGACGGGTATGGCCGAACTCGCCAGTAATGTAGTTACGCCCGGTAATGGATTTGCCGTTGACGATGATGCCACCACCGACACCAGTGCCGAGGATTAAGCCCATAACCACCGGATAATCACGGAACTCGTCATCCCAGGCTTCGGACAGCGCAAAGCAGTTGGCGTCATTATCCATGCGTACTTCACGCCCGAGCATCGAGCTCAAGTCGGCCTGCACAGGTTTGCCGCTGGCTGCTGGCACGTTTGCCGCATACAACGTGCCATCGTCGGTGACCGGCATACCCGGAATACCGATGCCTACCGACCCTTTAGTACCAAAACGGCTATCGGCTTCCTGTACCATGGAAACGATAGCCGCCAGGAAGTTCTCGTAGCTATCGTGTGGCGTAGGAACGCGCTTTTCCCACTGTAACCGGCGTTCAGTATCATAAACTCCAAGAGCCATTTTCGTGCCGCCAATGTCAAATCCGTAGTACATCGATTTGCCGCTCCCCTCAGTTTTTAGAATTTATTGTCCGCTTAATACCCGAGCTGGATCGATATTACTGGCACGGCGAGCCGGATACCAACTGGCGAGCAAACTCAGTAACAAGGCTGTGATCAGTACATAGAATACGTCCAGCCAGTGAAGTTCTGATGGCAAGAAATCAATAAAGTAGATATCGCCTGACAGGAATTGATGGCCGATTAGTTTTTCAATCACGCGGATAATATTGGTTAATTGCCAGGAGGCTAACACGCCGACAATCACCCCGCTTACGCTACCGAACAACCCCGCTAGCAGACCGTACCAGACGAAAATCGCGCGAATCAAACCGTCTTTCGCCCCCAACGTTCGCAACACGGCGATATCACTACTTTTGTCTTTCACCGCCATCACCAGCGTAGAGACGATATTAAAACAGGCCACGCCGATCACCAGCACCATCGCCAGATACATGATGGCGCGAATCATCTGGATATCGCGGTACATGTAACCGTAGGTGCCAATCCAGCTTTTGATGTACACGTAAGCGTTGGTCACTTCACCGGCATCACGCACCAGTTGGTTGGCGTTAAACACATCATTCACTTTGATGGCGATACCTGTGACGCTATCGCCCATATCTAAATAGCTCTGCGCATCCGCCATGGGCACCATCGCAAAACTATGATCAAGCTGGCCGCTGAGCGCCAAAATACCTGCAACTTGCAGACGCACACGCTTCGGTTGCAGCAGTTTGGTGCCACCATCGCTGTTCGGGATCATGATCGAGATCCAGTCGCCCTGTTTCACTTTCAGGGCATCGGCAACACCTTTACCGATAATAATCTGTTGCTGACCGGCTTTAAAATTCTGCCACGCGTTGTTTTGCACATATTGAGGCAAAGCACTAAGGCGAACTTCCTGAGCGGGATCAACACCTTTTACCTGAATAGCGCGCAGATTCGGCCCGTTTTCTACCAGGCCTGTAAAGTTGATATACGGTGCCGCTGCTGCAATGCCTTTCACTTTCTCAACGCGCTGTAATACGCCGCTCCAGTCATGGAATGGCTGATTAACCGGCTCGATTTCACCGTGCGGCACCACCGCCAGAATGCGGTTGTTCAGCTCACGCTCAAAACCATTCATCGCACTCAAACCGACAATCAGCACCGCCACACCCAAAGCAATACCCAGAGTAGAGATGACAGAAATCAATGACACCATGCCGCTGCGACGACGCCCGCGGCTAAAACGCAAACCAATAAGCAGTGACAGTGGCGAAGCCATTAATGGGCTCCCATCAAAGTCAGTTCGCTGGTCAAGCGGCCATCACGCATTTCAAGCTGACGAGACATTCGACGTGCCAGTTGCAAGTCGTGGGTCACCACCAGGAATGCAGTTCCCTGGCGCACATTCAATTCGCCAAGCAGTTCAAAAATGCTGTCTGCGTTACGCGCATCGAGGTTACCCGTCGGCTCATCCGCCAGCACCAGGCGTGGGTTATTCACCAGCGCGCGGGCAATCGCTACACGCTGGCGCTCACCGCCGGACAGCTCGGAAGGACGGTGATTACTGCGATGGTCAAGCCCCACAGCTTTGAGCATTTCCAACGCGCGTTGCTTGGTGTCATCGGTATTGTTTTTACCGATTAACAGCGGCATGGCGACGTTTTCCATCGCGGTGAAATCAGGTAGCAAATGGTGGAACTGGTAGATAAAGCCCAGCTCGCGGTTACGCAGTTCGGCTTTAGCGGCAGACGACATAGAACTCATCGCCTTACCGTTGAAAATCACATCGCCAGAAGTGGGTGTATCCAGCCCGCCCAGCAGATGCAGCAAGGTACTTTTGCCGGAACCGGAGCTACCGACAATCGCCATTAACTCGCCGGTATTGATGCTGAAGCTGACATCATGCAACACGTCCGTTTGCACTTTGCCTTCCTGATAGCGTTTGCACAGCTTGTCACACTGCAACAGGACAGAATTACTCATAACGTAAAGCCTCAGCGGGAAGTGTCGCGGCAGCGCGCCACGAAGGATAAAGCGTGGATAACAGAGCGACCGCCATAGCGATAATCGCAATCACAATAACTTGTACAGGGTCGATGGCGACGGGCAGCGCGGCACCATCCAGCAACGCGCCAATAATCGGCATTAAATTGTTCAACTGGCTGGCAAGTAACGCGCCTAATAGCGCACCCAGCAGAGCGCCAATCACGCCTGCACTCGCCCCTTGCACCATAAACACCGCCATAATTTGGCGACGTGTTAGCCCCTGAGTCTGAAGAATGGCAACTTCACCTTGTTTCTCCATCACCAGCAAACCGAGCGACGTAATGATGTTAAAGGCGGCAACCGCCACAATCAGGCTTAATAGCAACCCCATCATATTTTTTTCCATGCGCACCGCCTGGAACAGCTCGCCTTTACGTTCGCGCCAGTCTTTCCATTCGGTGCCTTGCGGCAAGGTTTGTTGGCTCAGCACATCAACTTTCAGCGGTTCCGCCAGCCATAAACGCCAGCCGGTAATATTGCCCGCCGGATAACGCATCAGGCGCGAGGCATCTTGTTGGTTGACCAACATTTGGTAACCGTCGACTTCACTGTTTGCCGCGAAGGTGCCAATCACGGTGAACAGACGCTGGCTTGGCAAGCGCCCCATCGGCGTAAACTGGCTGGCAGACGGCACCATAACGCGGATGCTGTCACCACGTTTTATACCCAGTTGCCCGGCAAGTTGTTCGCCCAGAATGATGTTGTACTTCCCGGCGACAAGGTCGGTCTGCTTAACGTTGACCAGAAATGGCGAAAGTGGATCTTTCTCTTCTGGCTTCACGCCCAGCATCACCCCGACGGCGACGCTACGTGCGCTTTGCAGCACTACATCACCCGTGGTAATGGGGGCAACTCGCGTGACGCCTTCAAGGTTGAGGTCTTTTGCTGGAAGTGTTTCAGGATTAATCGAGCCGCCAGGCGAGGTGATGATCGCTTGCGGCATTAGCCCAAGAATGTTGTTTTGCAGCTCACGCTCAAAACCGTTCATCACGGAAAGCACGGTGACTAACGCCATCACGCCAAGCGTAATGCCGATAGTTGACAGCCAGGAGACGAAGCGACCGAAGCGGTCAGCTGCTCGCCCACGCATGTAGCGCAGGCCTATAAATAACGCGACAGGTTGATACATGTATTCCGTCTTGTTGCAGTTGCGGATGCAAAGTTGCCGAGAAGTATATAAGCGATAACGTATCAAGTAAATGAAACATAACGTTTTTTTGTTTTTTCAGAACAAGTGAAATACCTTTTAAATCAATCTCCTAACATCTTGTTTTCGCAGCAATGCTGCGCAGAAATGGTCATTAATTGTCCCTGCGGAATTTCCGAAATTTTCCAGATTATTACAAAAACAGACAAATCAGATAATAAAAAGCCCGCCATTCTTCCACCCTAAAAACAAATAAAAGCCAACTGAAGGTATTCCTGGCACATGAAAGACAAACAATTGTGGATCAACCATATCAAGGGATTGTGCATCTGCCTTGTCGTTATATATCACTCGGTCATCACTTTTTACCCGCATCTGGTGCAGCAACAGACCGGGCTTGCGGAGGTCATCGCCAAAAGCTGGATTTACCTGAATTTATATCTCGCCCCTTTCCGCATGCCGGTTTTCTTCTTTATTTCCGGCTTTCTCATCACCCGCTACATTGAGACGGTGAAATGGCGCGACTGCATTGATAAACGCATCTGGAATATCTTTTATGTCCTGCTGTTATGGGGCGTGTTGCAGTGGCTGGGCATCTCGTTAATTAACCAATGGCTGGCACCGGAACTGGTGCGTAACCCGGCGTCCAACGCGGTCTACTCAGAAAATCTGCTGCAATTTGCCACCAGCATGGCAAAAGCCAGTACCAGCCTTTGGTATCTCTACGCGCTACTGCTCTATTTTGTGATTTTCAAAAGCCTGCGCCGCTACAAAGTCCCGGTCATCATGTTGCTGCTGGCAGTGAATGTGGTGATTAGCTTTATGCCGCTACCGTGGTGGGGAATGAACAGCGTGGTGCGCAATATGTGTTACTACGGGCTTGGCGCGTGGTTTGGCCCGCAACTGATGAGCGCAATGAAAGCGTTTAATCTTCGCCAACATCCTTTGATGTTCGCAGCCACTGCCCTGCTCTCTGCTGCGTTGTATCTGGTTAACATTCCAGTGATGATTTCCGTATTGTCGATTTTTGTCATTATGAAGCTGTTTTATCTACTGGATAGCTGGCGTGAATGCCGTTCCGATGCATTTCTGAATATTGTAGGTTCCAATACCATCGCGATTTACACCACTCACCGCATCGTGATTGAAGCGTTGAGCTTGTTTATGCTGGGGCAAATTAGCGCAGGGCGAATTTCGGGTAACCTGTTGCTCGCCATCTTGTTGGTTTATCCGTTTGCCAGCCTGGCGATATGTACCTTGTTGGGCTTAGGATTCAGAAAATTATCGCGCACCCTGTGCGGTGATATGTTCTTTTCACCGCCAGCGAAAATGGTGGTAGCGACCGACACACGTTAAGCGAGCTTTGGCTGGAAGGACGAAATCTCCGCAGGCTTTGCGATTGGCTAAACGATCGCGGATAATACAAGGCAACTTCTTGACGCGTCTGCGAACTATAGCCCCACAAAAAAGATGCAACCTGAGAGATATTGATATCTTCTATGCCTGAAAATTATCGCTATTCCTTACCTGTTAAAGCTGGCGATCAACGCCAGCTTGGTGAACTCACCGGTTCTGCCTGTGCAACTGAAGTAGCCGAAATCGTCGAGCGCCATAATGGCCCGGTGGTGCTTATCGCGCCGGATATGCAGAACGCCTTGCGCCTGCATGACGAGATAACTCAGTTTACGGAAAGCCTGGTGGTGAATCTTGCCGACTGGGAAACGCTGCCGTACGACAGTTTCTCGCCGCATCAGGAAATTATTTCTTCGCGTTTATCCACGCTCTATCAGTTGCCAACCATGCAGCGCGGCGTGTTAATCCTGCCGGTGAATACTCTGATGCAGCGCGTTTGCCCGCACAATTTTTTGCACGGCCATGCGCTAGTGATGAACAAAGGGCAGCAATTATCACGTGATAATTTGCGCAGCCAGTTAGAACAAGCAGGTTATCGCAGCGTCGATCAGGTAATGGAACACGGTGAATTTGCCACCCGTGGCGCGTTGCTTGATCTCTACCCGATGGGTAGTGACCAGCCTTATCGCATCGACTTCTTTGATGACGAAATCGACAGTCTGCGCGTGTTTGATGTCGACACCCAGCGCACGCTCGAAGAAGTCGACGCCATTAATTTACTTCCCGCACACGAATTCCCGACCGATAAAAACGCCATCGAGCTGTTCCGTAGCCAGTGGCGCGACAAGTTTGACGTGAAGCGTGAACCTGAGCATATCTATCAGCAAGTCAGCAAAGGCACGCTCCCGGCGGGGATTGAGTACTGGCAGCCGTTATTCTTTAGCGAGCCATTACCAGCGCTGTTTAGTTACTTCCCCAAAAATACTCTGCTGATTAATACCGGCGATATCGAAACTAGCGCCGATCGTTTCTGGCAGGATACGTTTGCCCGTTTCGAAAATCGCGGCGTCGACCCGATGCGCCCGTTGCTGCCGCCAGAAAGCCTGTGGCTGCGCGTGGACGAGCTGTTCAGCGAGTTAAAAGCCTGGCCGCGTATTCAGCTCAAAACCGAATCGTTAGCGGACAAAGCCGCGTTCACCAATCTGGGTTATCGCGCCCTGCCTGACCTTTCTGTTCAGGCACAGCAAAAAGCCCCGCTCGATAACCTGCGTAAATTCCTAGAGTCGTTCGCCGGCCCGGTGGTGTTTTCCGTAGAAAGTGAAGGCCGACGTGAAGCACTGGGTGAGCTGCTATCACGGATAAAAGTAGCGCCAAAGCGCATCTATCGTCTTGATGAAGCCGCCGATAATGGCCGTTATTTGATGCAGGGTTCCAGCGAGCATGGGTTTATCGATACCCTGCGCAACCGTGCATTGATTTGCGAAAGCGACCTGTTGGGTGAACGCGTCAGCCGCCGCCGTCAGGATAGCCGCCGTACCATCAACCCGGATACCTTGATTCGTAACCTGGCTGAGCTACATACCGGCCAGCCGGTGGTGCATCTTGAACATGGCGTTGGGCGTTATGCTGGATTAACCACGCTTGAAGCGGGCGGCATAACAGCTGAATACCTGATGCTGACCTATCACGGCGACGCCAAACTTTACGTGCCGGTTTCATCGCTGCATTTGATCAGCCGCTATGCGGGCGGTGCCGAAGAAAATGCGCCGCTGCATAAACTTGGCAGCGATGCCTGGTCACGCGCCCGTCAAAAAGCCGCCGAGAAAGTGCGCGATGTGGCTGCAGAATTACTGGATATTTATGCGCAGCGTGCCGCAAAACAAGGTTTTGCGTTTAAGCATGACCGCGAACAGTATCAGCTGTTCTGTGATGCTTTCCCGTTTGAAACCACACCGGATCAGGCCCAGGCTATTAATGCGGTATTGAGCGACATGTGCCAGCCGCTGGCAATGGACAGACTGGTGTGCGGTGATGTGGGCTTTGGTAAAACCGAAGTGGCGATGCGCGCCGCCTTCCTCGCGGTGGAAAACCACAAACAAGTTGCTGTGTTAGTGCCGACCACCCTGCTCGCTCAACAGCATCTGGATAACTTCCGTGACCGCTTCGCCAACTGGCCGGTGCGTATCGAAATGTTATCGCGTTTCCGCACGGCCAAAGAGCAAGCGCAAATTCTGCAGGAAGCCAGCGAAGGGAAAGTCGATATTCTTATCGGCACCCATAAGCTGCTGCAAAATGATGTGAAGATGAAAGATCTCGGCCTGCTGATTGTCGATGAAGAGCATCGTTTTGGCGTGCGCCATAAAGAACGGATTAAAGCGATGCGCGCCGATGTCGACATCCTGACGCTAACTGCAACACCGATTCCACGCACGCTGAATATGGCAATGAGCGGGATGCGCGATTTGTCGATTATCGCCACCCCTCCGGCACGCCGCCTGGCGGTGAAAACCTTCGTTCGCCAGTACGATGAACTGGTCGTCCGTGAAGCCATACTGCGTGAAGTGCTGCGTGGCGGCCAGGTTTACTATCTTTATAACGATGTGGAAAACATCCAGAAGGCGGCAGACCGCCTCGCGGTATTAGTGCCTGAAGCACGTATCACCATTGGTCACGGGCAAATGCGTGAACGTGAACTGGAACGAGTGATGAACGACTTCCACCACCAGCGTTTTAACGTGTTGGTGTGTACCACGATTATCGAAACCGGTATCGATATTCCGACTGCCAATACCATTATCATCGAACGTGCCGATCATTTCGGCCTTGCGCAGTTGCACCAGTTACGTGGCCGCGTCGGGCGTTCGCATCACCAGGCTTACGCATGGTTGTTAACCCCACATCCAAAAGCAATGACCACCGACGCACAGAAACGCCTGGAGGCTATCGCTTCTCTCGAAGATTTAGGTGCCGGTTTTGCGCTTGCGACTCATGACCTGGAGATTCGTGGTGCGGGTGAGTTGCTTGGCGAAGGCCAAAGCGGTTCGATGGAAACCATCGGTTTCTCGCTGTATATGGAGATGCTGGAAAATGCGGTCGATGCGCTTAAAGATGGCCGCGAGCCGTCACTGGAAGATTTGACCAGCAGCCAGACCGAAGTTGAACTGCGCATGCCTGCCCTGTTGCCTGATGATTTTATCCCGGACGTCAATACCCGACTGTCATTCTATAAACGCATTGCCAGTGCAAAAACCGGGCATGAACTGGACGAGTTAAAAGTCGAGTTAATTGACCGCTTTGGCCTGCTGCCGGATCCCGCACGTAACCTGCTGGATATTACCGCGTTGCGCCAGCAGGCGCAGAAACTCGGGGTGCGTAAAATTGAAGGCAACGAAAAAGGTGGCGTGATTGAGTTTGCCGAGAAGAACCATGTCAATCCGGTTTGGCTGATTGGCTTGCTGCAAAAACAGCCTCAGCACTACCGTCTGGATGGGCCAACTCGCCTGAAATTTATTGAAGATCTCGCCGACCGCAAAGCCCGGATGGAATGGGTGCGTAACTTTATGCAGCAGCTCGCGCAGAACGCAGCGGCTTAATCTGCCAGCAGTGCCTTAGAGCTTTCTATCTAAGGCACTCTCTTTGTAACATTTACACATCCTTTCAATCCGCCAGGACTTCCCTACACGCACTCCCGTCATAATCATCAATTAACCTTTTTATAACATGCATACTATTCATAGGGTTTATTGTGATTACCTCTCAGAGCATTTCATCATCTCGCAAAGCACGCGTCGTTCGCTGGCTGGCGTCGATCATGCTGGTTAGCGCAACGCTGGTCTCATTTCAGGCAGTAGCCAACTCTTATCCTTTGCCACCTGAAGGAAGCCGATTAATCGGCAAGAACTTTTTCCATGTCGTGAAGGATGACGGCGGTTCGCTGGAAGAGATTGCGAAAAAATACAATGTCGGCTTCCTGGCTTTGCTCCAGGCAAACCCTGGGGTTGACCCTTATGTCCCTCGCGCTGGAAGTGTGCTGACAATTCCGCGCCAAATGCTGTTACCTGATGCACCACGCCAGGGGTTGGTACTCAACCTGGCTGAATTGCGTGTTTATTATTATCCGGCAGGAAAAAACAGCGTAACCGTTTACCCGATTGGTATTGGCCAACTCGGTGGAGATACCGTGACACCAACCATGGTGACAACCGTTTCAGACAAACGCGCCAACCCAACCTGGACACCAACCGCTAATATTCGCGCACGCTACCTGGCAAATGGCATTAAACTCCCGGCGGTAGTGCCTGCCGGCCCGGATAACCCGATGGGCTACCATGCGATTCGCCTTGCCGCCTATGGCGGGGTCTACTTGTTACACGGCACAAATGCTGATTTTGGTATCGGTATGCGCGTCAGTTCTGGCTGTATTCGTCTGCGCGATGGCGACATCAAAGCTCTGTATAAAGAGATGCCGGTCGGGACGCAGGTGCGCATCATTAATACCGCGATTAAGACCTCAATTGAACCCGACGGCAGCCGTTTAGTTGAAGTCCATCAGCCCCTGTCGAAAGATATTAATGACAATCCGCAAGTGCTGCCGATTGTGCTCAATGAGCAGATGAAACAGTTCCAGTCTGCACCAGAAACGGACGCGGTGGTGATGGAAAAAGCCATGCAGCACCGTTCTGGCATGCCGGTAATGGTCAATGCAGACCCTGCGACAACGACCGAAATTTAGATTTCCCCAATAGAAAAGGCCCTGTGTTTCAACAGGGCCTGAGACTGATGACAAACGTCTTCGTAGCTACCGTCTTGAACGTCAAGCGGTAGCTGCATAATTTTCATCCCATGGTAATCGGGTTTTCAGTACGCCGAAGCACATATGTACCAGCTTACGCATCACTGCACCCAGCGCCGCTTTTTTCGCCTTACCTTTCGCTACCAGCCTTTCATATATCGCCTTCGCGGGTTTATTCCACCGGATTGCACTCAGGGCTGCTACATACAGTTTGGCTCTGACTATTGAGGGGCCTGTTTTTGACATATGTGCCCGCCCGCGTACCGAACTGCCGGACACTCTCTCCACCGGTGTTATTCCCAGATACGCTGCCACCTGCGAGGCACTTTTGAACGTCCCGTCTTTCAGTAGTGCCAGCATCTCCCGTCCCACCTGCTCCTTCACACATTTTATCGATTTCAGCAGCTCCAGATCGGCCTTCAGTCCCGGGTCGTTATCTGTGTGGTCAGTAATGAGCTTTTCTATCCGTTCCAGTTCATCACTCAGCCAGCCGTGTGTCCGCTCCAGTGAGGCTATGACCTCCCGTGGTGTCGAGGTTGAATGCGCTTTTTCAAGCCGGTTGGCCGTCCTCTGCACATCCTCTTTCAGCGCGTCGCGCTGACGCAACAACGCCCTGAGTTTACGCACTTCAACTGACGGTGGGACCCAGGCATCGGGATGCTTCAGCTCGCCATAACAGGCCAGCACAAATGCGTCCACTGTGTCATTTTTCGTGAGGATATCCATTCCGCAGGCAAACTCACGGACACGGTATGGATTGGCCATGCAGACAGAAATCCCCGCATCATGAAGCCCATACGCCAGATTTTCATGGTAGATACCCGTGGCTTCCATCACGACTGTCATATTATCAGAGGCGCATTTTTGGGCCTCCAGCCAGTCGATGATTTTGCGGGCCACACAGGGTTCATTGGTGAAGACTTTCTGCTTTTTCTTACCCTTAATACCGGCAACAAGCAGACAGACATCTATTTTATTTTTGCTGATATCAGCACCGAGAAAAGCCATATTTCATCTCCTTCCACGTGAACCAACACGCCATTCCAGCCTTGTACATGCGAAGTCAGAGCTTCTGGTTACCGTTCGGATTTTGAGTGGCGTGAAAGGTGAAACGGAGGGCTTAAGCTACGTCGGAAGATCGAGGTCTTCAGGTCGGATACAAGCTTCCTCCGTTTCATGTAACCGGTAGCTAACCAGCTACCGGTTCAAGATACAAGGTCGGATAAGCGCAGCGTCATCCGATACAACTGGCGTAAATGGTGGATGACGCTAACGCTTATCCACCATACAAAGTCAAAATCGAACCACAGGTCGGATAAGTGCAGTGTATGACCGGTCACATAGGTTACAGATCAGACCGGCCACATAGGTAACACATTCTGCCTAATCTATCCGGATGATACTTTGCTTACGTCTGTCGTAGTAAGCAAGGTCCATCTGGTTAAATATTATCGCTTCAAGCCCGTCGCTACGCTCTTCCAGCATCACATATTCCCCTCTCAGCGCCTGATTCAGGAACAACCGTTTGCCGATGTAGATGTCACCTTTGGTTCGCACCCTGTAAAGCCGTGCCCCTTCCGGATAGCTCACCTCCGGCGTTTTTCCATCCCATCGCCTCGGTGACGGTACCCAGATACCGCCCGGCGTCAGGCCGCCCAGCGCTTCGTGCGGCCGCTCCTGATTAAACTCCCGGCGATAACTGTCGAACCAGGCCTGTTGTGCTTCGAGCGAAGCCCTCCGGTTACCGAAGCTCAGGCTGTGTTTCAGGGAACGGTGCATGCGCTCATGGCGACCGTTCTCTTCAGGATGCCCCTTACGGATGCGCTCCGGCCGGATACCGAGCTTAATCAGCCAGACCGCGAGGCGACTCAGCCCGGCGATACCGGTGCCGGCAAATGGCTGCCCGTTATCGGTTTTCAGTACCTCCGGCAGGCCGTATTCAAGGAACGCCCGCTCCAGGCAGCCCCGGACAAAGGACTCGCTTTCCCGGAACGTTCCCTCGCAGGACAGCAGGTACCGGCTGTGGTTATCGGTCAGGGTGAAAGGGTGACAGTACTGCTGGCTGAGCAGGCGGAACTTGCCCTTGAAGTCGGCACTCCAGACCTGATTGACCTCGCTGATGGTCGTCAGTGGCTGCCGGTTTCCGGGCGTACCGCGACGATGAGTGCGGGGGATGACAAGCCCCTCACGCTTCAGGATATCGCCGATAGTGCTGGCGGCTGGCACATCAAACGGCACCTGGTGATTAATCAGCCAGGCGCGGACTTTTTTAGGTCCCCAGTCGGGGTGTTTTACGCGAACATCGATAAGCGGCTGAACAATCCCGGGCGACAGGCGTTCAGGATGTGTGAGCCGGGTACGGGGCTGGTCAAAAAGAGAGGCGGGGTCATCAGGGTTAAAGCGCTGCAGCCATTTATAGCCAGTTTTGCGGCTGATGCCGAAGCGGCGGTACAGAGTGGAGAAAGGCTCCGTGCCAGTCTGGCTGGCACGGATGAAATAAAGACGTTGCATGGGTCGGGTCTCAGTCCAGGACATAGTGAGTCTCCTCTGCTATACCGTTTATAACTGTTACCCATGTGTCCGGTCTAAAGTGTTACCCATGTGCCCGGTTTGTACCGCCGTCATCCACCCTTTACATTTAAACCGATTACGAAATCGGATACGTGTACGGCGCGTTAACGCCCAACGGCAAGCCAACTGCCCACCACACCAGCAGGAAGATGCTCCAGCAGATAAAGAAGATTACCGAGTACGGCACCATCATCGATACCAGCGTACCCACACCGGTGGATTTCACATAGCGTTGGCAATACACCACCACCAGCGGGAAGAACACCATCAGCGGCGTAATAATGTTGGTGGTTGAGTCACCGATACGGAACGCAGCCTGCGTCAGTTCCGGGGAGATCCCCACCGCCATCAGCATTGGCACCATAATTGGCGACAACAGCGCCCATTTTGCCGAAGCAGAACCAATCAGAATGTTCACAACCGCCGTCAGCAAAATCATACCAATAATGGTAGCTTCACCTGGCAACGCCATGGTTTTCAGCACATCGGCACCGGCCAGTGCAATCAAGGTACCAATATTGGAATCGCCAAACGCTTTGATAAACATGGCGCAGAAGAAGGCCATTACCATGTACGAACCCATTTTACTCATGGATTCATTCATCGCATTGATGACGTCTTTACCGCTGCTGAATGTCCCGGCGACAAAACCGTAAACAATACCAGGGATAATAAAGATCAAGAAAATCAGCGGTACGATAGATTTCATGATTGGCGCACCATAACTGGTCAGCGAGCCATCACTACCGCGCAGCAACGAAGTTTCAGGCCATGCCAGAGCGGCAAGCCCAGCCAGCCCCAGAACCATCACCAGGCCAGCCACTTTAAAACCACGGCTTTCCTGTACGCTGTAGTTGCTCATATCTTCGTTATGCTGATAATCACCGTCGATTTTCAGTTTTGACACGCGCGGCTCAACAATGCGTTCGGTTACCCACCAGCCAACCAGCGTAATCATCACCGTCGAACCGATGCCGAAGAACAGGTTACATAGCGTGTTAACAGTGTAAGTGTTGTCCAGCAACTGCGCCGCCGTTTGGGTGAAACCTTGCAGTAACGCATCGTTACCGGTTGGCACCATGTTGGCTGCAAAGCCGCCCGATACCCCGGCGAATGCCGCAGCAATACCGGCTAACGGGTGGCGCCCGGCAGACATAAAGATAATTGCGCCCAATGGAATCACCAGCACGTAACCCGCATCAGCCGCCACGTGGCTGAACATGGCGACGAAAATAATCATCGGGGTTAACAGTTTCTTCGGCGTCACACGCAGCATTTTCTTCAGGCCGGTATTAATAAAACCTGAGCTTTCTGCCACGCCGACACCGAGCATCGCCACCAGCACGATCCCCAACGGTGCAAAACTGGTAAATGTGGTGACCATCGAAGAAATGGTGACCGTTAAGGCCTCAGCTGAAAGCAGGTTATTAATCTTAACGGCTTCATTTGTAACAGGATTTATGACATCGAAATCAATGGTGGAAAGCACCGCCGACATTGCCATAACGACCAATAAAAAATAGAAAAAGATCAAAGCGGGTTCGGGTAATTTATTCCCTGCTTTCTCAACAGCGTTGAGAAATCCTGTCATTAGACGACCTTCCGTGTTCCTTGTCGTTGTACTCATTCCTACCTCTGCTCACTGTTTCATTCATAGAAGTTATTGTTTGGTGCAATTAATAACATTTTAGAATAATTAACAGCTACTAACTTTACGTTAATAGTCAAAACGAGACGTTAACAGGTGATAGATATCATGTTTTGGATGAATGACGAGATATTGAGCTGGTGGATAATTAATCATGCAGAATAAAAGTCGGATACCGCTACTGCGAATCCGACCAGGGAAGAACCGTCCAGATGAACGGTTTACGGGAGCGGTTCTTTTTTAGGACGAGGGTATTTTTTAAGCCAGCGACCGCTGACCATGCGCCAGTAGAACAATACGCCGCGCACTGTCCAGTCGAAGAACATCCCCATCCAGACACCGACCACGCCCATTCCCAGCACAATGCCTAATGTGTAGCCCGCCACCACGCGACAGCCCCACATACTTGCCATGGAAACCCACATGGCGAAACGCGCATCACGCGCCCCTTTCAAGCCAGCAGGTAGAACCCACGAAGCCGCCCAAATCGGCATAAATGCCGCGTTCAACCAAATCAGGATTTTAACCACTTCTTTGACGTCATCTTCACTGGTGTAAAACGACGCCATCAAGCCGGCAAACGGCGCGGTTCCCCAGGCAATAATCGTCAGGCCAAGCGTAGACAGCCAGAATACGTGGCGCAGTTGCCGTTCCGCCTGGCCAATTTGCCCTTTCCCCAGACGCTTGCCGACAATAATGGTGGATGCCGAACCCAGCGCGTTCCCCGGTAAGTTAATCAACGCCGCAATGGAAAAGGCGATGAAGTTACCAGCAATCACGTTGGTGCCCATTCCGGCAACAAACATTTGCGTCAGCAATTTACCGGCGTTAAACAACACCGATTCGATACTGGCGGGAATACCAATCCCCAGCACTTCCCACAAAATGCCGACTTTCAGCGGGCGGAAATAGCTTTTCAGCGAGATACGTAACGAAGGGGCAAAACCCACCACCAGAACATAAATAAAGCCCAGCGCACCGATATAGCGTGAAATAGTCAGCCCAAGTCCGGCGCCAAAAAAGCCCAGCCCGTTCCAGCCCAGCGCGCCATAAATCAGGATGCTACTGATGATAATGTTGAGGATGTTCATCCCGCCATTAATCAGCAGCGGGATTTTGGTGTTCCCTGCCCCACGCAATGCGCCGCTACTGATAAGCGCAATCGCCGCCGCCGGGTAACTCCAGACTGTCGTTTGTAGATAAGACAACGCCAGCGCTTTCACTTCAGGCGTTGCCGCGCCAGCAATAATATTCACCACATATTCACCCGCAAGGTGAATACCGGCGGCCAGCCCGATGGCAATAATCGTCATCAGGATCAGCGACTGCCGTGCGGCATCACGCGCCCGTTTCGGGTCACGTTTACCGAGGCTGAACGCCACCACCACCGTAGTACCGAGATCCACCGCGGCAAAGAACGCCATAATCACCATATTGAAGCTGTCGGCCAGACCGACGCCTGCCATCGCCTCTTTTCCCAGCCAGCTCACCAGGAAGGTACTCAACACGCCCATCAATAAAACGCAGGTGTTTTCCAGGAAGATAGGCACTGCAAGGGGAGTTATTTCGCGCCAGAACAGGACACGATAACTTTTTCGTTTGGCATACCAGCGTGTTTTAGCCACACGCTGGTGAAGTGCTGCTTGTAAGTTCAAGATTGACCTTGGGGGGAAGTGAAACCACATTTCAAATAATGATTTACAAATCGTTATCCTGCAAAGAGTTTTTTGTATAAAACAGGTTCATCATCCTATCCCCTAAATAATTGGAGTTGCATCAAGACGGCAAACTCAGGAATCCCCAGGAGCTTACATGAGTAAGTGACTGGGGTGAGTGAGTGCAGCCAACGCCGAGGCAGCTTCAAGTATGACGGGGATAATCGCCGCCTAAATACGCCTTCCGCACTTCCTCGTTCCCCAACAACTCCTCGCCGCTGCCGCTCAACCTGATCTGCCCGTTGGCCATCACATAACCGCGGTCAGAAAGTTTCAGCGCGTGGTGGGCGTTCTGCTCCACGAGAAAAATCGTCATGCCGTTGCGCGCCAGTTCACGCAGCGTGTGGAAGATTTGCTTCACCACAATCGGCGCTAATCCCAGGCTTGGTTCATCCAGCAATAACAATTTCGGGCGGCTCATCAGCGCGCGGGCAATCGCCAGCATTTGCTGCTCGCCACCTGACATGGTCATCGCTCGCTGTTTGCGGCGCTCTTTTAAACGCGGGAACAGATCAAACATGGTCTGCAAATCCTGCGCGGCATACTGATTACCGATGGGTATAGTGCCCATCAGCAGGTTTTCTTCGACCGTCATATCCGGGAAAATCCGTCGCCCTTCCGGCGCTTGCGCAATGCCGCCAGACGCCACAAAGTGCGTCGATTTATGGCTGATGTCGTCGCCACGAAACAGAATTTGCCCGGCGCGAATACGGGGCTGGCCGAAAATCGACATCAACAACGTCGATTTCCCGGCCCCGTTCGCGCCAATCAACGCCACGGTTTCCCCTTCGTTGACCTGCAAAGAAACCTGTTTTAGCGCCTGAATCGCGCCGTAAAAAACGTCCACATTGCGAAATTCCAGCATCGCCTCACTCATACACTGACCTCGTCTTCGTCGGTGCCCAAATAGGCGGCAATCACTTTGTCATCGTGTTGGATTTGTTCAGGTTTACCCTGCGCAATCACGTCCCCGTGGTCGAGTACAATGATGTGGTCGGAAATCTCCATCACCATGCCCATATCATGTTCAATTAGCAGCACGGTGATGCTGTGGTGGTCGCGCAGGAAGCGGATTATCTTACTCAGCGTGCGGGTTTCAACCGGGTTCAAACCCGCAGCCGGTTCATCGAGGCAGATCATTTCCGGCGCGGTACACATCGCACGGGCAATTTCGAGCCGCCGCTGTTGCCCATAAGACATCTCACCCGCCAGGCGGTTGGCGCAATCCACCAGTTCCACCACTTCCAGCCAGTAAAACGCGCGGTCTAAAGCACGGCTTTCGGCGCGTCGATACGCAGGCGTATTCAGCACACCGGCCAGCAAATTACGGTTCACCTGCATGTGCTGCGCCACCAGCAGGTTTTCCACCACCGACATTTCCCGGAACAAGCGGATATTTTGAAAGGTTCGCGCAAGCCCGGCGCGGTTTACCAGGTGTGTGCCGCCGAACATTTTGTAGAACAGACGCGAACCCAGTTGCGCCGGATTAACCCAGTCGCCAGGCAGGAATTTCTGCCCGAGGATTTGAATCACGTTGGTGGTTTTATCACGCGTGTTAAACAGGATATTGCCGCCGGAGGCTTTATAAAAACCGGTCAGGCAGTTAAATACCGTGGTTTTTCCCGCACCATTGGGGCCAATCAGTGCGGTAATCGACCCACGGCGCACCTCAAGATTCACGTCGTTAAGCGCTTTAATACCGCCGAAGTGCATCATCAAATGTTCGACGCTAAGAATCATTTCACTCATGGCGCCACTCCTTTGCGCACCACAAAGCCGCTACGGTTGATGCGAATCAGACCACGTGGCCGCCAAATCATCATCACCACCATTAACATGCCAAACAGCAGCACGCGATATTCAGCAAAACTACGCAGTAGTTCGGGCGTCACGGTCAGCACAAACGCTGCCAGCACCACGCCAATCGTCGACCCCATGCCACCCAAAACCACAATGGCGAGAATTAACGCCGACTCAAAGAAGGTGAACGATGTCGGGTTAACAAAGCCCTGATAAGTGGCGAAGAAGACCCCGGCAATACCCGCGGTGGAAGCACCCAGCGTAAAAGCAGATAGCTTAACCAGCACATGATTCAGCCCCATCGATCGGCAGGCAATTTCATCTTCACGCAACGCTTCCCAGGCGCGGCCAATTGGCATGCGTGTCAGGCGGTGTTTGATGTACAGCACCAGCAAAACCACCAGCACCAGGATGGTGTAGATAAAAATAAACTTCAGGTTGGGGTTATAGGTAAGATGGAAAAACTCATGGAACGGCACTCCGCCTTCTTCTTTGGCGCGCCGTCCAAACTCAAGGCCAAACAGCGTCGGCGGCGGTGCGGAGATCCCGTTCGGGCCGCCGGTAAACGTCAGCCAGTTGTTGAGCACCAGACGGATAATTTCCCCGAATCCCAGCGTCACAATTGCCAGGTAATCACCGTGCATACGCAATACAGGGAAACCAAGAAGCGCACCTGCCGCCGCCGCCATCAGCGCCGAAAGCGGTAACATCGACCAAAAACCCAGCCCGAGGTATTGATACCCCAGCGCCAGGCCATACGCGCCAATGGCGTAAAAGGCGACGTAACCCAGGTCCAACAACCCCGCGAGGCCCACCACAATATTCAGCCCAAGGCCAAGCAGCACGTAAATCAGCCCGAGGATCGCTACTGTCAGTACATATTTGGTCGCCACAAACGGGAAACAAACTGCCAGTGCAATCACCAGCGGAATAATCCAGCGCAGGCGGCTTTTGTATTCCGGTGGGCGCACATACACACCCGAGTTATCCGTTTCAAAGCGGCTCAAAAAACGTATCCCGGCGTGTGTGGTCAAAAAAGCGCTCAATAAAAAACGCCCGACCATCACCACTGCGATAATGACCACCAGCCGCTGCCCTTCGAAATTAAAGCTGTAGCCATCCAGCACCACACCGACTATCGGGCCAAAAACAATCAATGCGACAAGACCGGCGAAAATCGCGTCCAGCACGCAGCGTTTGAGGGAAAAACCTTCATGCATAACCGTTTCTGTTGTCATTTTTTCTCCCTCACACTTTGGCAACGAAAGGTCGGCCAAGCAGCCCCTGAGGACGGAAAATGAGGATCACCACCAGCAATCCAAACGAGAACACATCTTTGTAATCGGAATTCACCATGCCCGAGAACTGCGCCTCGGCAATACCAAGAATTAACCCGCCAAGCATCGCGCCAGGCAACGAGCCAATCCCGCCCAGCACTGCCGCCGTGAACGCTTTGATGCCAATAATAAAACCGGCGTAGAAATCAAAAGTACCGTAGTTCATGGTGATCAACACACCCGCCAGCCCCGCCATCGCCGCACCAATCACAAACACCAGCGAGATAATGCGGTCGGTATTAATCCCCAGAATCGAAGCCATTTTGCGGTCTTGCTGAACCGCACGGCACATGCGCCCCAGTCTGGTATTACCAATTATCCAGGTAAGCAGCAACATGCCAGCAAACGAAGCAATCAGGATGAACACTTTGGTATAAGTGATTTGCACAAAACCATCGCCAATATGTAAACGGAGCACGCCATCAAGCATGGTGGGAATGCCCTGCTGGCGCGGCCCCTGGCTGATTTGTGCATAGTTTTGCAGAATCAACGACATGCCAATGGCGGAGATCAGCGGCGCTAAACGTGTCGAGTTGCGCAGCGGTTTATAGGCGATGCGCTCAATGGTCCAGCCATACACACCCGTCACCACAATGGTAAACACCAACGTGCCGAGGATCAGTAACGGGAATGATTGCAGGCCGAAGAACGACAGTAGCGCCAGGCCGATGGCGCACAGATAAGCGGAGATCATATACACTTCGCCGTGCGCGAAGTTAATCATGCCGATAATGCCGTAAACCATGGTGTAGCCAATGGCTATCAACCCGTAGACGGAACCTAGCGTTAAGCCATTAATCAACTGTTGCAGGAAGAATGCGTCCATAGATAGGCAATCTCTTTTAGGGCGGCGGACAAACTTCTTTTGTAGGTCGGGTAAGCGGAGCGTCACCCGACACTTTCACCTGCAATCACAGGCGTAAATGGTGGATGACGCTACCGCTTATCCCCCCGACAAACCCCAATAGCGTATTGTTGTCCAGCGAACCTTATTGGACTTCTTTGTATTTGCCTTTGTCGTCCCATTCATAAACGACATAGTCCGACACCTTCAGGTCGCCTTTGCTATCCCAGGCTTTTTTGCCCATCACAGTATCCACCGGATTAGCTTTCAGCCAGGCGCTGGCTTTAGCCGAATCGGTGCCACCAGTGGCTTTAAATGCCGCAGCGATAGCCTGCACAGAGGCGTAGGAATAGAGGGTGTAGCCTTCTGGCTCAAATTTGTTAGCGCGGAATTTATCGATAACCGCTTTGCCGTCGGCAATTAAACGCGGATCTTTGCCGAAGGTCATATAGATGCCGTTGGTGTATTGCGGTCCGCCTGCCGCGGTAACCATCTCTTCGTTGACGATACAGTCGCCGGAGAAGAATTTAGCCTGCACGCCCTGCTCACGCATCTGGCGTACCAGTGGCCCCGCTTCCGGATGGCAACCGCCGAAGAACACCACGTCAGGTTTTTGTGCACTGATTTTGGTCACCAGCGCATTAAAGTCTTTTTCGCCGCGCGACAACCCTTCGTACATCACATCGTTGACGCCGCGTTTCGCCAGCGCTGCTTTGGTGGCATCCGCCAGCCCCTGCCCGTAGGTATCTTTGTCATGAATGATCACCACACGCTTGGCTTTAAGCTTGTCGATAATAAAATCGCTGGCGACCTGCCCTTGCTGGTCATCACGCCCACACATGCGGAACAGATCATTCATGTTTCGTTCAGTGATAATTGGGTTAGTCGACCCAGGGGTGATAGTCAGAATACCGGCGTCGTTATACACCTCTGAGGCCGGTACGGTAGATGAAGAACAAAAATGCCCGACCACAGCATTCACTTTATCCTGATCCACCAGACGGTTAGCAACTGACACTGCCTGTTTTGGTTCACAAGCATCATCACCCTGCACCAGCTTGATTTTTTCGCCGTTGATGCCACCGGCGGCGTTAATATCTTCCGCGGCTTGCGTCGCGCCATGCCAGTACTGATCACCATAAGTCGCATTCGGCCCGGTAAATGGCCCAGCAACACCAATCACAATATCGGCGTGGGCGGAAAACGCCGTCACCAGACAACCAGCCAACACAAGAGAAAGAGGACTTCTGATAAATTTCAGCGACATTTGTATGTTCCTTAGCAAATCAGCAAAGAGGTTTATGCAAAACGGTGTAAGAGCCATTTTCAAAAGCAAAAACGCGAACAAAATACAAACTGCTTTTCCCTGTGATTAATCACGGCCTTGAACATTAAGCAAAATGGTTGCCAGAATTGTTAACCAAATGTCAATGTTTCGACATATGTCAGTATAGAGTGCGCTGGTAAGGCGCTCGGCACAACGCGATGAAATTACAGCGGGGATCACATCTGCTTAACAATAAAGCAAATAAGTGATGAACGAAGCGGCTTTGCACCAATAAAGAACTTACATAATGAAGGGATGCTGTTAGTTCAACCCAGACTAGGACAATTCGTGTTAAAACTCAACAAGTTGACTATAAAAAGAGCAAACAAAAAAGTTTTACGCGAACCCTTTGACATGCCACGAGCTAATCGTTAATATGCGCCCCGTTAACCGATTCCTCTGTAGTTCAGTCGGTAGAACGGCGGACTGTTAATCCGTATGTCACTGGTTCGAGTCCAGTCAGAGGAGCCAAATTCGAAAGCCCGCTTAAGGAAACTTAAGCGGGCTTTTATGTTTTTACTTTTCGCGTCTCGAATTCCCGCGCCTGCCCTTATCCCAGTATTTAAAACTACCCGGTTTTTCCGGATACCATGCTAATCGGCACCGGCATCCCGGAACGGCGGGTTAACGCGGCACTCACCATGACGGCATCCACACCGTAACCTTCAGTCATATTGCGCAGTGCTGGGGTCATAGGCAGTGGGACTTTATTGTCAGATTCAAACTCCGCACGGTTGCGGGACAACGGCTCATGCACTTCCAGCCAACGCCGCCCATCTGGCTCGACGGTTGCTTTCACCGGCTGGTCAATAAACTGCACGCGCGTCCCCACCGGCACGTTATCGAACAAATATTTTATGTCGTCTTTACGCAGACGGATGCACCCCTGGCTGACGCGCAAGCCAATACCAAAGTTGGCGTTAGTGCCGTGGATAGCGTACAGCTTGCCGATGTAAATCGCGTAAAGCCCCATCGGGTTTTCCTCACCTGGTGGCACGTAAGCTGGCAAGGTTTTACCCTCTTTCGCGTACTCGCGCCGGGTATTCGCCGTTGGTGTCCAGCCCGGAGCTTCTTGCTTACGCTCCACCCTCGTCACCCAGTTACGCGGCGTTTCGCGCCCAGCCTGGCCAATACCAATAGGTAGGATTTCCACCGTGTTGCTCTCCGGTGGGTAGTAGTAAAGCCGCATTTCGGCGACGTTAATCACAATGCCCTGGCGTACGGTGTCCGGCAAAATCACCTGCTGTGGAATGATCAACTGGATACCCGCTTTTGGCAGGAACGGATCGACACCTGGGTTGGCTTCCAGCATATTGCTGAAACCTTGCCCGTACTGCGCGGCATAATACTCCAGCGGCTGGGTATTCCCTTGCGGAACGCTAATGGTTAACGGCGCACCGACCAGGCGGCTACCCTCGGGTGGTAGCGGATAGCTGACTGCCAGAGCGCTACTGCTAACGGAGGCAAGCACCAGGGCCAGCCAGGATAATCGAATCATCATTTCCCTGTTCTCAAACATGATATAGATAAGCTAAATATAACCCTCCGTTGAGTTTTTTGTGAGGAAAGTCTTACAAAATGATAAGCGGGAGTCAGTCGGAAATTTTGGGCAGTGAGATGGTAAAGCGAGTTGAAACCGCATCTGAAGCCACGCTAATTTTACCCTGGTGGACGGTAATAATAGATTTTACAATGGCCAGGCCAATCCCACTGCCCTCACTTTTTCTTTGCCTTGACGGGTCAACGCGATAAAAGCGATCAAACAATCGGTTGAGATGCTCTTCAGGTATAGGTGTTCCTGGGTTTTCAATAATCAGGTCAACCCATCTTTCGCGTTCATTAATATGCGCGGTGACTGTCATGTTGCCGGGAGTATAGCGAATCGCATTGGAGACAAGATTATTAATCACCCGGCGCAGCATCAGTGGGTCACCTTTGACTCTGGAAGCATCGCCGTTAATGGCAAGGCGGACGCCGCGCTCCTCAGCCCAGGCATCAAAAAACTCGAAGACTTTGCTGGTTTCATCCCTGATGTCGAGCGTCACTTGTTCAGGAATGAGTTGGTTATTATCCGCCTGAGCCAGGAATAGCATGTCGCTGGTCATCTTCGCCATGCGATTATATTCTTCGAGGTTAGAATAAAGAACCTCTTTCAACTCGTCATTACTTCTTGATTGACTTAATAAAATTTCCGTCTGCGTCACCAGGTTGGTAATCGGCGTGCGTATTTCATGGGCGATGTCCGCAGAAAAATTAGCCTGGCGGATAAACACATCTTCTATCCGTTCAAGCATATGATTAAAAGAAATAACCAGTTGTTCAAGCTCAATCGGCACCCGGTCTGGCTCCAGTCTGACATCTAAGTTCTCAGAAGAAATGTCTTTTATTTTCATGCTGACATTTCTTAATGGCTGGTGCCCTTTATAAACTGCAAATAAAACAATGAGAACAATCAAAACACTGATTGCCAGGGCAATATAAATAAGGTCCACCTTTAGCGTATCAATGTAATGCTGGTGGTAGTCAAAGGACATTGCCGTCAATAAAATATAAGGCGCCTCATGGGTATTTTCAGATGTTTTAATGGGTGTTTCTATAATTCGGTAAATGGTGTTTTTATTCGCCATAGTAGAGTGTTTTTCATTTTCACTCATTTTCCCGGACCACAATAGTACCTTTCCTGCACCCGGATATTGTGAGGGAAGAATAGCACTCAGGTCGGCACCTTTAGACGAATGATAAAGAATATTATTATTCCCGTCACGAAGCAAAGCCGTAATATTCTGGTAACTGGTCAGGATGTCACTGAGCTTTTCTATTTTCTGCGCTTCACTTTTTTTCGGTTCTTTGATGATATTTTCCAGCACTGAACTGATTTGTTTCAGATCATAAACATCCCGCTCAGAAAAATGTTGTTCTACTGAATTTATCATCACCCAGGTAAAGATCAGAAAAGCGAGAATAGTCGAAAGACTAATAAATAAGGTCAACCTGACTGCCAGAGATAGAGGTCGACGTTTCGCGCTAATCTTCATCAGGCACCTCAAGAACATACCCGACACCGCGAACGGTCTGGATTAATTTAGGTTCAAAATCGTTATCAATTTTGGCGCGTAACCGCTTCACCGCAACATCAATTGCATTGGTATCACTGTCAAAATTCATGTCCCAAACCTGGGAGGCGATAAGAGAGCGCGGCAGGACTTCGCCCTGGTGGCGCAGAAAGAACTCCAGTAGTGTAAATTCTTTGCTGGTCAGCGTGATACGGCTTGCGCCACGGGTCACTTTCCTGGAAACCAAAAAAAGTGTCAGGTCGGCCACCTGAAACTGGCTTTCGGCGATTACTGTCGAGCCACGGCGTAACAGCGTTCTGACGCGAGCCAACAGCTCTGCAAAAGCAAAAGGTTTTACCAGGTAGTCATCCGCGCCCAGCTCAAGGCCTTTCACTCGATGTTCAATGGTGCCTAAGGCGCTAAGCAGCAGGACCGGCATTCCTTTCTTCGCGGCCCGCAGCATGCGGACGATTTCCCAGCCATTCACGTCAGGAAGCATGATATCCAGCACCACCAGGTCGTAATCACCGGTCATCGCCAGATGGTAACCCGTCAAACCATTGTCTGCGAGATCAACGACGAAACCGGCCTCTTTCAAACCTTTGCACAGATATTCACCGGTTTTGGCCTCATCTTCGACGACTAATATTTTCACAACCTCTCCTCCCTTTCAGTGTGGTGGTGCCATTCTAGTGGGCAACAGGGCGAGATCAATGAGATAAGCGCAAAATGACAGCTTTGTCATTATCCTGTCACTCACCCAACAGAGTCGCTCCCGTAAAGTGTCTGCAGAATTTATCAGCCTGATGTAACCGGCTTGCAGGGACGAGAAGTGACATGTTCAAACTTAAGCTTTTAACACTGAGTACGTTATTCATTCTGACAGGGTGTATTTCGCTGGCACCCGATTATCAGCGCCCTGAAACGCCGGTGCCACAGCGTTTCTCACTCTCGAAAAATGCACTGGTTCCGGCAACGGTCGGTTATCAGGACACCGGCTGGCGTAACTTCTTTGCCGATCCGCAGGCCATCAGGCTTATCGATACCGCACTGCAAAACAACCGAGATCTGCGGATGGCGGCGTTAAAAGTTCAGGAAGCGCGTGCGCAATACAATGTCACGGACGCCGACAGATACCCGCAGCTCAACGCCTCGGCAGAAACTACCTACAGTGGCGGGTTAAAAAGTGACAGTTCCACTGACCAAAAATATGAAGCAGGTATGGCCCTTAGCTTTGAACTGGATTTCTTCGGCAAACTGAAAAACATGAGTGATGCCGACCGGCAAAAATTCTTTGCCAGTGAGGAAGCACAGCGGGCAGTGCATATTCTGCTGATTTCTAATGTTTCGCAGAGCTATTTCAACCAGCGACTGGCGGCTGAGCAATTGAATATTGCCCGAGAAACGCTCCAGAATTACCAGCAATCTTATGCCTTTGTGGAAAAACAGCTTATCACCGGCAGTACTAACTTACTGGCGTTAGAACAATCTCGTGGCTTGATTGAAAGTACCCGTGCAGAAATCGCCAAAAGAGAAGGTGAACTGGCACAAGCGGACAATGCACTGCAACTGGTACTGGGAACTTATACCGCTCAACCTGATGACCAAATCCACAGCGACAAAGATATTAATCCGGTACAGCTTCCGCCGAATTTGTCTTCTGAAATCTTACTGCAAAGGCCCGATATTCTGGAAGCCGAACATCTGTTAAAAGCCTCCGATGCCGATATTGGTGCCGCCAGGGCCGCATTCTTCCCTTCTATTTCATTGACGGGTGGGGTTTCAGGCAGCAGTACCGAGCTTTCAAGCCTGTTTAATCCTGCCAGTGGGATGTGGAATTTCGTCCCGAAAATTGAGATCCCTATTTTCAATGCCGGACGTAATAGTGCCAACCTTGAACTGGCAAAAATTCGCCAGCAGCAGTCTGTTGTCAATTACGAGCAAAAAATTCAGACCGCTTTTAAAGAAGTTGCTGATGCTCTTGCGCTGCGTGAAACCATCAGCCAACAAATTACGGCACAGCAACATTATCTTGCCTCACTGCAAATCACGCTACAACGTGCCAAAGGGTTATATTCCAGCGGTGCCGTGAGTTATATCGAGGTACTCGATGCAGAGCGTTCACTATTTTCAACACAGCAATCATTACTCGACCTGAGATATTCTCAACAAGTTAATGAAATCACCTTGTTTACGGCTCTGGGTGGCGGCTGGACTCAATAATTATTTTCGTTTTGATATCAGAGGAATCATTAATATGCGTTCAATTAAAATTGCTTTATTTGGCATTTTCTCAGTTGCTATGGTTGCCGGAGTTCAGGCAGCAGAATCGACCCAAAGCGATGCGGTTGCCACCATTACCGCCGCACAACAGCAAGTGATTACGGCCAAGGGCATAATTAAAGATATTGATATTGAAAATAAAAAAATTACGATTGCACATGAGGCTATTCCGGCAGTCAGTTGGCCAGCAATGACCATGCGATTTACCTTCAGCGAATTAGACGCCAATATTAAATCACTGAAAGCTGGGAATAATGTAAATTTTAGTTTTATTCAGCAAGGTAATACTTCTCTGCTTCAGGAAATTAAGGCTAATTAGTGAGGTTCACTTCAAAATGGTGGATGACGCTATCGCTTATCCACCCTACAAATCCCGCTTGCCATTTTATTTATCAGGAAGAAATATGGCTTCTTTAAAAATAAAAAATACTGCGCTTATTATCAGCAGTCTGATCGTCGGAGGGATAATATCCGTTGCTGCTTACCGCTATTTTGCTTCTGTCCCTAAAATGGCCACGCAATCGACCGAGCGTAAGGTGCTTTTTTGGTATGACCCAATGAAACCCGATACCAGGTTTGATAAGCCCGGGAAGTCGCCCTTTATGGATATGGATCTGGTGCCGAAATATGCCGATGAAGGTAGCAGCGAAAATAATCAGGGCATTCGTATCGATCCGGCACAAGTGCAAAATCTGGGGCTGAAAACTGAAAAAGTCCAAATGGGGCGCTTAACCTATTCCCAGACGATTCCCGCCAATGTCAGTTTTAACGAATACCAGTTTGTTATTGTACAAGCGCGTTCAGAGGGGTTTATTGAAAAAGTTTATCCGCTGACGATTGGCGATAAAGTAAAAAAAGGCACCCCGCTGGTGGATATTACGATCCCTGAATGGGTCGAGGCGCAGAGCGAATATCTATTACTGTCTGAAACCGGTGGCTCCGCGACACAACTCAAAGGTGTGCTCGAACGTCTTCGTCTGGCGGGGATGTCTGAAGAAGATATTCAGCGCTTACGCAGCACGCGTTCTATTCAGACTCGCTTCACGATTAAAGCGCCGATTGATGGCGTGATCACCGCGTTTGATCTGAGAACCGGGATGAACATTTCAAAAGATAAAGTGGTGGCCCAGATTCAGGGCATGGACCCGGTGTGGATTAGCGCCGCCGTCCCCGAATCTATCGTGTATCTGCTCAAAGAGTCCTCCCAGTTTGAGATTTCTGTCCCGGCATACCCTGGCAAAACTTTCACCATCGAAAAATGGTTAATCCTGCCGAGCCTCGACCCGGTTACGCGAACCCTTCAAGTGCGCCTGC
This sequence comes from Buttiauxella sp. 3AFRM03, assembly GCF_003675305.1. Taxonomy (NCBI): domain Bacteria; kingdom Pseudomonadati; phylum Pseudomonadota; class Gammaproteobacteria; order Enterobacterales; family Enterobacteriaceae; genus Buttiauxella; species Buttiauxella sp. 3AFRM03. The sequence continues at coordinate 4,915,812 of NZ_CP033076.1, read as the reverse complement.
AAGTCGATAATAAAGATGAGCAACTGAAACCCGGTATGAACGCCTACCTGAAGCTCAATACCCAAAGCCCGGAAATGTTGCTGATTCCTTCGCAGGCGGTTATCGACAATGGCCGTGAACAACGGGTGATTACCGTTGATCATGCAGGCCAGTTTGTGCCGAAGCAAATCAAAGTACTGCATGAATCCCAAAACCAGACGGGGATTGAATCAGGCCTGAGTGAAGGGGAATCCGTTGTTGTCGGTGGTCTGTTCCTGATTGACTCGGAAGCCAATATTAGCGGAGCGCTGGATCGTATGCGTCAGAGCAATGCTTCCGCCAACGCGCATCCAGAAAAGTAAGGAGACGAAGATGATTGAATGGATTATCAGGCGCTCTGTGGCGAACCGCTTTCTGATAATGATGGCGGCCTTGTTCCTGAGCATTTGGGGAACCTGGACCATTATCAACACGCCGGTAGACGCCTTACCTGACCTCTCGGACGTTCAGGTGATTATTAAGACCAGCTACCCAGGCCAGGCGCCTGAGATTGTTGAAAACCAGGTGACTTACCCGCTGACGACCACCATGCTTTCAGTGCCTGGCGCCAAAACGGTGCGCGGTTTCTCGCAGTTTGGTGACTCATACGTCTACGTGATTTTCGAAGATGGCACCGATCTGTACTGGGCGCGTTCGCGGGTCATGGAGTACCTCAACCAGGTGCAGGCTAAGTTGCCTGCGGGCGTTAACACCGAGATTGGCCCTGATGCGACCGGCGTGGGCTGGGTGTTTGAGTACGCGCTGGTTGACCGCAGCGGTAAACATGATCTCGCCGAATTACGTTCACTTCAGGACTGGTTCCTGAAATATGAGTTAAAAACCATTCCTAATGTCGCGGAAGTGGCCTCGGTGGGCGGCGTGGTTAAGCAGTACCAAATCCAGATCAACCCAATGAAACTGGCGCAATATGGCGTGACGCTGGGCGAGGTGAAAAATGCGCTTGGCTCTTCTAATCAGGAAGCGGGCGGTTCGTCCGTTGAGATGTCCGAAGCGGAGTACATGGTTCGTGCCAGTGGTTATCTGCAAAATATTGATGACTTCAATAATATCGTGCTGAAAACCGTCGAAAACGGCGTGCCGGTTTATTTAAGGGATGTGGCGCGCGTGCAGATTGGGCCAGAAATGCGCCGTGGCATTGCCGAGCTTAATGGTCAGGGAGAAGTTGCCGGAGGCGTGGTGCTGTTGCGCTCCGGAAAGAATGCGCGCGATGTTATTGCCGCGGTTAAAGACAAACTTGAGGTGCTGAAAAAAAGCCTGCCGGAAGGCGTAGAAGTGGTGACGACATATGACCGTAGCCAGTTGATTGACCGTTCAATTGAAAACCTCAGCCATAAATTGCTGGAAGAATTTATCGTTGTCGCCGTGGTCTGTGCCCTGTTCCTCTGGCACTTGCGTTCCGCGCTGGTCGCTATTATTTCGCTCCCGCTCGGGCTGTGTATTGCCTTTATCATCATGCATTTTCAGGGGTTAAACGCCAACATGATGTCGCTGGGCGGCATTGCGATTGCGGTGGGGGCAATGGTGGATGCCGCCATTGTGATGATAGAAAACGCGCATAAACGGCTTGAGGACTGGGGGCATAACCACGCGGGGAAAAGTATTGATAACGAAACGCGCTGGAAAGTGATTACCGATGCCTCTGTTGAAGTTGGCCCTGCCCTGTTTATCAGCCTGCTGATCATCACCCTGTCGTTCATTCCGATTTTTACTCTGGAAGGGCAAGAAGGACGTTTATTCGGGCCTCTGGCCTTTACCAAAACCTATGCGATGGCCGGTTCCGCATTGCTGGCGATTATGGTCATTCCTATTCTGATGGGTTTTTGGATCAGAGGGAAAATCCCTGCGGAAAACAGTAATCCACTGAACCGCATGCTGATAAAGATGTATCACCCGTTTTTGCTCAAAGTCCTGCAATGGCCAAAATTAACTCTGCTGGTGGCGGTGTTATCAATAATCACCGTGATATGGCCGCTCAGCAAAGTAGGCGGTGAATTCCTGCCGAAAATTAACGAAGGCGATTTACTGTATATGCCTTCAACGCTGCCCGGTGTCTCTCCTGGCCAGGCGGCGCAAATCCTGCAAACCACTGATAAACTGATTAAAACCGTGCCGGAAGTGGCTTCGGTGTTTGGTAAGTCTGGCAAAGCAGAAACGGCGACCGATTCCGCCCCGCTGGAAATGGTGGAAACCACCATTCAACTGAAGCCGCAGGATCAGTGGCGACCAGGGATGACCGTCGACAAAATCATTGAAGAGCTGGATGCCACGGTGCGCTTACCGGGGCTGGCGAATCTCTGGGTTCAGCCGATTCGCAACCGCATTGATATGCTGTCTACCGGCATCAAAAGCCCGATCGGTATCAAAGTCTCCGGCACCGATCTTACCGACCTGGATGAAACTGCACGGCGTATTGAAGTAGTCGCCAGAACGGTTCCTGGTGTGACTTCGGCACTGGCCGACCGCCTGGAAGGTGGGCGTTATATTGATGTGAAAATCAACCGCGAAAAAGCTTCACGCTATGGTATGACCGTGGGCGACGTTCAGCTGTTTATCTCCTCTGCCATCGGCGGTGCCACGGTGGGTGAAACGGTGGAAGGTGTGGCACGCTATCCAATCAACATTCGTTACCCGCAAGGCTTGCGCGATAGCCCGGAAACGCTGAAAAAATTGCCAATCCTCACGCCAATGAAGCAGCAAATCACGCTCGGTGATGTGGCCGACGTCAGCGTCCTCTCTGGCCCATCGATGCTCAAAACCGAGAATGCGCGCCCGACCAACTGGATTTACATTGATGCGCGTGGGCGTGACATGGTGTCGATTGTCGACGATCTGAAAAAGGTAATTGATGAAAAGGTGAAACTTAAACCGGGCACCAGCGTGTCGTATTCCGGGCAGTTTGAATTACTGGAACACGCCAACAAGAAACTGAAACTGATGGTGCCAATGACCCTCGTGATTATCTTTGTGTTGTTGTATCTGGCCTTCCGCCGCTTTGATGAAGCGTTACTGATTCTGATGAGCCTGCCGTTCGCTTTAGTGGGCGGTATTTGGTTCCTGTACTGGCAAGGGTTCCATATGTCAGTCGCCACCGGTACCGGTTTTATCGCCCTCGCTGGGGTTTCCGCGGAGTTTGGCGTGGTGATGCTGATGTACTTGCGCCAGGCTATTGAAGCGAATCCGCAACTCGCGCCCCCGGAAACGTTCACCAGCGAAGGGCTTGATGATGCGCTTTACCACGGTGCGGTGTTGCGCGTCCGGCCAAAAGCGATGACGGTGGCAGTGATTATTGCTGGCCTGTTACCTATTTTGTGGGGAACCGGAGCGGGGTCAGAAGTGATGAGCCGAATTGCTGCGCCAATGATCGGCGGGATGATTACCGCACCGTTGTTATCGATGTTTATCATTCCGGCGGCCTACAAATTAATCTGGCTACGCCGACACAAAAGCTAACTGACTAAACGGCTCCCGGCTCCGGGAGCCAAATTCGCCAGTCAGTTTAAAATTGGTTATCATCCGCACCCACTCTTCATCCGGGTAGCCTGATGTCTACGATTATCGATACCTTTATTGCCCCGCCGTGCCATGACACGATCGAAAATCTCTATCAGGACGATCACCTGGTCATTATCAATAAACCCAGCGGGCTGCTCAGCCTGTCGGGGAAAAATCCGCAAAATCTCGATTCGGTGCATCATCGGCTGGTACAGATATTCGCAGGCTGCACCCTGGTGCACCGCCTGGATTTCGGAACTTCCGGGCTGATGGTGATTGCCCGCAATAAAGCGATAAATGCCGCCCTTTGCCAACAATTCAGCCAGCGCACAGTGACCAAAGTTTACAGTGCGCTGCTGTGTGGGCATGTGGAGCACAACGAAGGATTGATAGACGCAGCGATTGCCAAAGACCCGGCGCTGTTCCCGCTGATGTCAATTTGCGCAATCCACGGCAAGCCAGCTCGCTCTTTCTATCAGGTCGTTGAACGCTTTTATCATGAACTGGCAGACGGGAAGTTACTGCCGTTGACGCGGGTACAGCTCACCCCAGAAACCGGGCGTACTCATCAACTCCGCATCCACTGCCAGCAATTGGGCCACCCTATTTTGGGTTGCGACCTGTATGGTGGCCGCCTGCTGCCAGGCACGGAACAAACACCTCGGCTGATGCTGCACGCCAGTGAGCTACATTTTGTTCATCCCATTAGCGGGGAGTTGATCAAAGCCCATCACGCCAGCCCGTTCTAAAAGGGAAAGCTGATGGTATAGCGCAGCAGAACTTTTCGTATGGTTTGATTGATGAAATAGATGATTTCATCGTTTTATTTACTCGCTGAATATATCCGCCAGCAAAAGCGGAGAAAAAGTATTATGCTTCACTGAATGATTAAGAACTGTCTGCTTGATCATTCCGACAAATCATTCCCCGGATAAATTTGTGTCGTTCAGCACACGTTTCCTGGTAGTTATGTCAGAGATGAAATTATATTCACCCCAAGTGTATTTTGTGCGCTTGTCGGGATTGATTTGTCACGATGCAGGTTGGCTGCATTATCGCGATATACTGGAATCTGGTAACTTATGGTTATTAATTTGTCCCGTCCTGCCTCGCTAACACCTAAAGCATTTCGCCATGATGTCAATGGGCTGCGAGCCTGGTCAGTATTAGCAGTCGTATTTTATCACTTTGGTATACCTGGATTTGGCGGCGGTTTTGCCGGGGTTGATGTATTTTTTGTCATCTCTGGATTCTTGATGACGGCCATCATCATAAACGGGCTGGAACTCGGGAAATTTTCGCTGTGGGCTTTTTATCTGGCGCGAGCCCGACGGATTATTCCGGCTTTAATAGTGTTATGCGTGGTGTTGCTCATTATTGGCTGGTTATGGTTGCCCACGGCAGACTATCGCGTACTGGCGGCCAATGCTGTAACGGCGTTAACCTTTGTCTCCAATCTAAAGTTCTGGCGTGAAGCGGGTTATTTCGATATTGCTTCCCACGAAAATTGGTTGCTACACACCTGGTCACTCTCGCTGGAGTGGCAATTTTATATTTTGCTGCCACTGGGCTGCATATTAATTTGGCGTTGGTTTGGTCGTCGTGGAGTTAAGTTTGCGCTGATTGCCGCAGGAGTGTTGTCGCTGGCGCTCTCGTTTTACGCCAGCCCACGGTTACCCGGGAGCGCATTCTATTTATTACCCACGCGCGCCTGGGAAATGTTAGCCGGTAGTTTGGTGTGGTGGCTAACTCGCCAACATTCCATGCCGCAGCAACTTGCCCGCGTGTTAGAGTTTATCGGTTTTATATTAATGGCGCTGTCGGTGACATTATTTGATTCTTCCCGACCATGGCCCGGTGTTTATGCCATGGTGCCAGTAATGGGTGCGATGTTAGTTTTAATTGCTAATCGCCAGCAGTCTATTTTTACATCCAATATCATCGCCCGCCAAATCGGCGCCAGTTCTTACTCTATTTACCTTTGGCATTGGCCCTTAGTGGTCGCGTTGACCTATGCCAGCAAGCAGTACCATCCTGGCTGGATTGTGGCGGGAATAATATTGAGTGTGTTACTGGGTAAGGCTTCTTTACTCCTGGTAGAAAACCCGGCCCGTAAAATACTCGCTTCGGTATCGCCCGGTAAGCAAAATTGGGTATTAGGAGCGGCCGTGATGTGTGCCGTATTACTGGCTGTGGCGGCTCGTTATCAACAACTGGAGAACCGTATTAATCCGGCGATTGAAATGGCGATGACTCCGAAGCTTAACAACGCTTCCCGTATGCAAGATTGCCTTCTTACGCCTGGCGAAGGTAGTGAGTCGCCGAAATGTAGTTATGGCGAAGGTGAACTAACAGCTATTGTATTAGGTGATAGCCATGCAGGTATGGTGGCATCTGTTATTGCTGATGTTGCACCCGGCTCTGTTATTGAGATGGATTATGCCAGTTGCCCGACTGTATTAGATTTTAAACGAAGGGAAGATATTAATGATGATTGTAAAACTTTTAATGATAAAGCCATTCAATTACTAAATCACGAGTACAAAAACAAACTGGTCTTTATTGCCAACAGAAGTTCTCTTGCTCTCCTTGGGCAAAATGAAAAGGATGCTTTTTTTAATATCCCGATGGGATACTTTGACACCCTAAATGATCGACCAAGCCCAAATTTAAATAAACAATTTACAGCGCAATTAATAAAAACCATGTGTGCCATTGAAAACAGCCAAAGGGTATTTTTAGTTCGCCCAATCCCTGAGATGGCAATGGATGTTCCCAATACCATGGCCAGAGCGCTTATGTTTGGCAACCCCGCCCGCGATATATCTATTTCACTGAAAGAATATCAGCAACGTCAAAAGGTGATTTGGGATGCGCAAGATGAGGCCTCGATGCAGTGTGGGGTCAAAATTCTCGACCCTCTACCTTATCTTTGCCACAGTGGTCGTTGCTGGGGTAACCAGGGAGGTCAACCGCTCTACTCTGATGATAATCATCTAAGTGAGTTTGGAAGTCAGTTATTGATACCGATGTTCCGACAAGCATTTAAACCAGAGGAATATACCGAGCTGACTAAATCGCCGGGGAATGGATAGATATGCCGATGAAGTCGATACCCATCCCATTGCAATAGGAACTGCATCGTGACTGCGCCTAACCTCTGGCATTCACAGTGTGCGTAGTGTCTCGGCTACATACTGTTGTTAGGCGCAATACCTGGTCTCATACCGGTTTGATGTTCTGATTCATCCGGAAGAGGTTCGTCGGGTCGTACTTATTCTTGAGTTCCACAAGTCGGTTGTAGGTTGCACCGTAAGCAAAAGCGATACGGTCGCTCTCCTCCTGGGTGAGGAAATTGATATACGCACCGCTGCTGGCAAACGGTTGTGACTTAGCGAAGAATTCGCGCGCCCAGGCGATGCAGTGCTCATCCTCGGCGGCCGACTCCCAGCGACCGTGCACATTCATCACGTAATTGGCATCCCGGCTTGAGTAAGCCATGGCATCGGGCGCGACACTTGCTGTCTGGCCTCCAATCGTCCCGATGAAAATCTCACACTGAGGTGACGGCAATCTGGCAGCGTATTCGATGATGGCATCGATAACGCCCTCACTGAGTTGCGAGAAGTTATGTGACTTCCAGTAATTGCGCGCCCCCTTCGACAATAGCGGGTCGAATGCCTGCTGCCAGGCGATATAAGGCTGTACTCCGATATGCTCGCCAAGCACCGTGCCGAACTCACGTAGCGGCTCGATAAGCTTCTCGCCCTCTTTAGGGTCGCCCACATAACACAGCGCCAGCGCGACCATCTCTTTCCCGTGAACGTCGTCGGGCAAGAACGGAAGTGGAGGCGCCTTACGCGTGACCATCCAAACATTGAGCTCTTCCGGCATCGTCTCGGTGAACCGGGCGAACTGCGAGATAACAAGTTTTGCCTGAGAGAACGGAAAGACGATCAGCCCACTCAGCACGTTCGGCCCAACGGGATGGAGCTGGAATTCGAAGCGAGTCACAACTCCGAAATTGCCACCCCCGCCCCGCAGCCCCCAAAAGAGATCCGCATTTTCTGTTTCGCTGGCATGAAGTTGGCTGCCATCCGCGGTGATAACCTCCGCGGAGACCAGATTATCTATAGTCATACCGTACTTGCGACTCAGCCAGCCGAAACCCCCACCGAGTGTCAGGCCGGCCACACCGGTGGTCGAGTTGATGCCCAGGGGCGTGGCAAGGCCATGTGCCTGCACTACCTCATCAAAGTCGCCCAGGGTGCAGCCTGGCTCGACGCGGGCCCTTCTGGTGGAGAGATCCACTTGCACTTTCTTCATCAGTGAAAGGTCGATCATCAAACCGTCGTCGCACACGGCATTGCCCGCGATGTTGTGCCCTCCTCCACGGATTGAAATGAGGAGATTTTGCGTTCGTCCAAATTCGATGGCCTGCATGACATCCTCAGGTGAGATGCAGCGTGCTATCAGTGCAGGTTTACGGTCGATCATGGCATTCCAGATCTGGCGAACCTCGTCGTAGCCAGCCTCGTCAGGAAGAATCACTTCCCCCAGAAAATGGCTTTTGAACTCGTCGATATTGACCTTTAGTAACTCCTTCATGATTGTCTCCTGGCTTTGAATAACCCTACTAATTATGGTTGATTTCCTGAGCGCTGATGCTTTGAAGGGTATTTATTGGGAAGTGTTTTGCTCTGGCCTGAATCAGAGTCAACACCGGATTATTCATCTAGCTGAGACGGGATTTTCTTGATGGAATAGGTTTGATTTTGATAGCGCCTGATGGCGAATATTTGAACCCCCTAAGGGGCTGATATGAATGGCTGAGCAAAGCCTGCAAGATTAATTAAGCCGGATAAGCGTCGACGCCATCCGGCCTTGATTACAACAGGTTAACTGATACGGGCGAATCCGGCTTCCAGATCGGCAATCAGGTCGTCAATATCTTCCAGCCCAATATGCACTCTGATTAGCGTTCCGCTAAAATCGACATTTCCTGCAGGGCGAATACTGTTCAGCTCCTCCGGCTGATTCGCCAGAACTAACGACTCAAATCCACCCCAGGAATAGGCCATGTGGAACAATGAGAAGTTATCGAGGAAATTAGCCATCTGTTCGTCAGTCAGTCTCTTTTTCAGTACAAACGAGAACAGACCCGAGCTACCAGCAAAGTCACGCTGAAAATATTCATGGCCTGGACATTCAGGTAATGCTGGATGATTCACCCGAGCGACTTCCGGTCTTGCCGACAGCCAACGGGCGATATGAATACTGCTCTCCTGATGCTGTTTAAGACGCACCGCCAGCGTGCGTAATCCACGGCTACCGTTGTAAGCCGTGTCGGCGTCCAGCGTTTGTCCCATCAGATAGGAGTTCTCACGCAGACGATCCCAGCAACGGGCGTTAGAGACTGCCGTACCCAGCATGCCGTCTGAATGGCCAATGGTGTACTTAGTACCCGCCTGAATGGAAATATCCACCCCAAAATCCAGTGCTTTAAACAACACGCCCGCCGCCCAGGTATTATCGATCATGATGACGATCTCCGGATTCACCGCGCGGATTGCCTTCACCATCCCCGGTACGTCCTGGACTTCCATAGTGATTGAACTCGGCGACTCCAGGAACACTACCTTAGTTTCTGGGCGGAGAAGGTCAACAATGCCAGCGCCAATCAGTGGATTGTAATATGTGGTTTCAACGTTGAATTTACTCAGGATCTTATTACAGAAATCCTGGGTTGGTTCATAAGCCGCCCCCGTCATCAGAATATGGTCACCACTTTGTACAAATGCCAGAATTGCATTGGTTACCGCGGCTGCACCGCACGGATAAAGCGCGCAGCCCACGCCACCTTCCAGTTCGCTCATTGCCTGCTGAAAGGCAAAGTGCGTGTAGGTTCCGCGACGGCCGTAAAACAGTTCACCGTTAGCGCGATTGGCCGTAGCAAACTTTTTATCTTTCACGGTATCGAACACCAACGAAGAAGCGCGCTGGATAACTGGATTCACCGCCCCTTGGGTAAAACGTTTGTCGCGTCCGGCGACGACCAGTTGAGTTTCAAGCTTAATTGCGTCTTTCATAACATCTCCTGTTCTTTAATCCGTGTGAAAACCTATACAACAGCGGCAGTAGAGCTAATTTCGGCGTTGGTCTGCTTTTTACCAGCGAACCGCTCGACAATCTGTGCCGCATTCAAATCGTGGATAACATTAATCAGCGTGGCTGGTGCATCCGTAATCGTGCCCAGCACCACCAGCATCGGGATCGCTTCCATCGGTAGCCCTAGCGTGGTGACAATAAAGATCTCTCCCAGAAACGCACCACCCGGTACACCGCCGACGATAATGGCGGAGAGGACAGCAATCAGCATTGTCAGGAAGAAAGTCTCGGTGGTGAATTCCATTCCCAGCACGGAATAGATAAAGACAATTTTCAACGCGGCAATCATCGCCACGCCGCCTTTATTGAGATTGACCAGCAGCGGAATGGACACATCAACGATTTCCGGGTTAATCCCCATCGCTTTACCGGCGCGCAGCGTAACGGGTAGCGTACCCAGTGAAGAACAGGTGCCCAGCGCAGTTGCCGAAGGTTCAATCGCATTACGCCAGAAGGCTCTGACCGCAGGAATTCCGCCACCGATGTATGAATAGAGAATAGAGCCGAAAATGAAGTAGACCAGCGTGGCAACCATAAACAGGCCAATCGCACGGGCAAAGGTTAACAACAGGGCAGAATCCTGACTGGCCATCGTTGCGGCGAAATAGCAGCCAAGGCCTATCGGTGCCACTTTCATAATGATTGAAACGATTTTCATGATGACGGTATTGGCATCTTCCAGCAGCAATGCAATACGTTTACCCGCCTGCTCCGACTGCCCAATCGCAACGCCTGCAATAATCGCCATTACGATCAGCGCCAGAATATTGGACTTTGAGAACAACCCGATAAAGTCATTCGTGGTGATCATACTGACAAAATCCATCTTTCCACTGCCCGCCTGCACGGATTGTGAGAGATCGATAGTGACGCCCTGCGCGGGGTTATACCATAGCGCCAGCGCCACAATCCCGGCAGCAGGAATAAAGGCCATCGAGATAGAAACAATGAAGATAATCGCCATAATACGTCCCAGCCTTTTCAGGTCGGTCATACTGGCGATAGAAGACATGACGCTGATCCCTACCAGCGGCACAATAATCATAAACAACAGGTTTAAAAATATCTGCCCTATTGGCTGGAGTGTACTTGCAAACGTTGGGGCGTATATACCTAACAACCCACCAATAACCAGTGCAATTAATAAAATAATAGAAGATCTGTAGGGTTCAAGTCGTGACCACATAACCGGTACCTTTTAATTTAAATTATATTAAATGAGATTAAATTCACAATTTGATGACTTTCTTTTTCGCCTCCTTATATTTTGTGACGTAACTCACTTAAGTTGCTATTTTTTCATTTTGCCAGCAAGTTGTTTCCTGTGATTCAATAGTTACATGTTTAAAATGCGAATGTAACGGCCTATTTGTACCGTTTTTGCAAATCACTTGTGAATAAAAGGAAAGTATGGGGACGCCGATTTCACTGAAGCATTTAGAGTTTTTCGTCAAAATCATCGATTGCGGAGGATTATCTGAAGCGGCTACTCAGCTTAACGTATCGCCTTCAGCGGTAAGCAAAAGCCTGACGGCCATGGAGGATACGCTGGGTACAACATTAATTAAACGTACCACCCGCAGTATCACCTTGACCGATGCCGGGCAATATTTATTTAACCGCGCCAATAAATTACTACAAGAATTTGATGAAACTCTGAATATAACATCCGGTTATTATCACCGCCCACATGGTGAATTACGGATAACCTGTTCCATCGCTTTCGGTTATTCCCGCCTGGTGAATCTGGTGGATAAATATCGCTCTCAGTTTCCGGATGTGAATCTGTATATCGATCTCAACGATAACTTCGTCAATCTTAACGAAACAGATTTCGACATCGCGCTGCGCATCTCAACTGCACCACCGCAAAACTACGCAATGCGCAAGCTGGTGCCAATCCGCTGGGCATACTGCGCATCGCCCAGATACCTGGCTAAAAAAGGGATGCCCCAGCGCCGTAGCGACCTGGTGGATCATGATTGTCTGGTTTACCCTGGCCTCACGCCGGTGCTGAAGGTCGCAGACGAACAGGATCGCCTGCACCAGTTGAAACTAAATATGCCAATCCAGGCCAACAGCAGCCTGGTGCTGTTGAAGGCGGTATTAGAAGATCAGGGCGTGGCGTATTTACCCACCTATCTGATTGGTGATCATATTCAAAAAGAAGAACTCACCCCGCTGATGCTCGACAGTATCATCACCTGCGAAACCCACGCCCTGTATGCGCTGTATTTTCCCAGCAAGTACAGTAACCCCAAGGTACGATCCTTTATTGATTTTATGGTGGCGGAACTCGGTCCTTTACCCGTATGGGACAACTGGATCCCGGGATGATTTCTCCGCCCTAAAAAATGGCAGGCTCCCATTAAAGGGAGCCGTTAACTTGCCAGATGAAACATCCTGTCTGGTGATAAAACGTTATTTATAGAGAGTCGCGGTTCCGTACACGCCCTGGTTATTATCGAAAGCAGAAGTGACTGTATAGGCGCTTGCGCCTTGTTGAGTGGCTTCAGCACGCAACTTGGCGTCCAGCTCATCAATGGTGCTGGCTTTTGCTGAAACTGAGCCCATCTCCTGTTTTAGTGTGGTCCCGTTTGGTAGCTCCTGGGCTGGGGCGGCTTGGGTGATTAAAGGGAGTGCAGCAAGGGTGACTACCGCAGAAAAATACAATAACTTTTTCATCATCACATCCTCATTAACTGAAATACAAAATAACCATTTAAAGTTTAGGTGTAGTGAGGGAAGTGAGGAGTTAAGTTGGACAGATTGGACTCAAAATAAATGCTCTTCAACTATGCCGATCCGCTTAGAAAGCCAGTGTCCATGCGATATCCCTGTGATCCAAGAGCCGCTGAGCAAAGCGAATAGACACGAGAATCAATTGTAAGTATCCGTTTAAACGGACCATACACTTTTAGATATTATCCGACATACTGATAGTGTTCTCAGGAGATCCTGTTTAACGGCTATTTCAAGGCAGGAGACAATCATTAGCGACTTAGTCTCTTTTGCAGTAATGCTGACAACATTACTTATCTTTAGCTTTAACGACACTGCATACGCGGCGGACAAAGCAGCTGTGGCGGCGGCTTTTTCGCAGAGTTCAGCCATGACCGATCCCATTATTCTCTCCCTGCAACATTTTGAACAAATCCAGTCATACCAGGTTACGGTGCGCTCCCGCTCGCCTCAGGATGAACCTAAAATCATTCGCTATAGCTATCGTAAACCGGGCTATGTACGGATGGATTTTACTACGCCACATTCCGGCGCCGTCCTCATCTATAACCCGGTCAGTGGCAAAGTTAAGTTGTGGCCATTTGGATTGGGAACATTTCCTGTTTTGAATCTGTCGCCAACAGATTCACTAATACAAGATGGTAATGGTCATCGGGTGGATCAATCAGACTTAGGCGTTCTGCTGAATAATATTCGTCGTCTGCAACATGGCGGTACAACAGCCACTATTGGTGACGAGATAGTAGCGGGCAAATCGACATTGCACTTATCCGTGGCCGGCCCTGAAGGAAAGACCGTCGATGCTGTTCACCAATATGAGATTTGGTTAGATAAGCAATCTGGATTTCCCATCAAAGTAGCCAGTTACGCCTCGGATGGAAAATTACTGGAAACCGTCTTCATGGATGCAATGGTTATCAACATCCATTTCCCCTCTGCTTTTTTCGCGCCGTAATGGGAGCTTTGCTCTATGGCTGACTATAAATTTTGCACCATCTGGCGGGTCGAAGCTTCTGTATCGGAGGTATGGGATATTCTTTGCCATCCGGACCTGTGGCCTGAATGGTGGGGAAGTCTGGAGCAGATTATTGAGTTAAAGAAAGGTGATATTCAGGGGATTGGCGCTTTGCATCGTTATACCTGGAAAGGTGTGCTCCCCTATCGCATCACCTTTGATATCCATGTATTAAATATTACGCCCTTTTGTCTTTTAGAAGGGGAAGCCAGTGGCGAGGTTGAAGGACGTGGAGTATGGTCTTTTTCTGACAATGGAGTGGATACAATCGTCAGGTATGACTGGAATATCCGGACTAACACCCGATGGATGAACTACCTCGCGCCGCTGGCAGCACCCATTTTCCGCTGGAACCACCATATGGTGATGCGCGATGGAGCAAAAGGGCTGGCCCGCAAATTAGGGACTCGTGTCGAAGTATATTGATGAAGCGACTCTTTCAAAAATAAGAGGTAAATAATCTTTGAATACAAATAATTATGGTCAGACCGTTGGCTTTTCCTTACCGGACTGGCAGCCTGCACCTTTCCCTAAGCAGTGCATAATTCGCGGCCAACATTGCCATCTCTTACCTCTTGAAATCAGCCATTGCGAAGCCCTTTTCGAGGCATTTTCTGTGGCAGAAGATGACAGAGACTGGACCTGGCTTGGCGCAGAAAAGCCAGCTTGCTTACAGGACATGATGTTCTGGATTAAAAATAAAATCGAAGACCGCAACCTGGTGACATGGGCCGTGACAGAGATTAAAAGTGCCCGTCCGGTTGGGGTTGTCTGCTTTAACAATATTGATACGGTTAATGGTGTGCTGGAAATAGGGCATGTTACCTGGTCACCACTTATGCAACGAACCGTACTGGGAACGGAAGCCATTTATCTTTTGCTGAAGAATGCCTTCTGCATTGGCTATCGTCGTGTTGTCTGGCGCTGTGATTCACTAAATCTGGCTTCAAGAAATGCTGCCGAAAGAATGGGATTCATATTTGAAGGGCGATTCCGTCAAGCTATGACCCGTAAGCAACGTAACCGTGATACTGACTGGTTATCTGTTATCGATATTGAATGGCCGGTCATAGAAAAGGCTCTTACAGACTGGCTTTCGCCTGATAATTTTGCGGAAGACGGTACGCAGAAGCTGAAGCTTGAAACTTATTTTCGCAGCAACAAACCTTGAACCACTCATTTTGTCTTCAAGGTAAGCAAGACGGCCTTTCCGTAGTACGGCGAGTGTGGACGGGCCGTCATGAAGAATGAATGGAAACTGCCGCTGGGGGTAAAAGGTCATTGATGATATTGGTGAAGTGTAATGCATTCACTTAGGGACAGAATAAAGGTCCGTAATTCCAGCGATTATGCCCCCTTTTCGCTTACATTTTTTCCAGAGTATGCGTAGTCCTCTTTTAGCACCAAACAGGAAAAATAATGCCATCAGACTGCTATGAGCGAGGGGTGGACTTGATTGTATGGGAAGATTAGGTTCTCTGTAGCTTCATATGCAACAAAGGGTATGGCCTGCCCTGGCCGTCAACTTCAGAACGACCCACAGTTTCAAAACCATGTTTTTTATAAAAGGTAACAGCCTGAGGATTCTGTTCGTTTACGTCGAGCTCATCAGCACCTTGCTCGTCGATAGCATGTAACAGGAGTAATTTCCCGATGCCTTTTCCGCGTTGACCTGCATCCACAAAGAGCATTTCAATGCGGTTTTCGCTTACCCCTATAAAGCCCACGATCGAACTGTCACAGCTAAGACGAGCGAACGTAATAGTCAGGCCTGGAAGATACGTATGCAGTATCAGGGGGCATAGCGCCTGAATATCCTGTTCCTGTAAAAAATCATGCGTAGCACGTACGGATGATTCCCAGACCTTCAGTAATATCGGGTAATGAATTTGGGTACCCACTTCCATATTTATCATGATCTTATAATCCGTTAATTGTCATCGTATCGCCATGATAGCTGTGTGGTATTATTTGTCACTGTGTGGCGTGCATTTGCTCAATGGTATAAGGCCTGTTGAAGAACATTCGTCTCCAAATACATATCCTGGAATTTTCAGACCTCCAGATAAATCCCATATTGTCTTAACCCAATCAATACTAACTTCAACAATCAAGTCATTGATCGAAAATGAAACTTCGTCAGGATCCAATATCGGGACATTTGGTTGTAATTTGCCCCCGATAAATTTCACATCAAATAGCAATCGATAATCCGCTATAGCTTTGTTGAGAACATATAGGTCCGGGCCACAAAGATGGACCATGACAGAAAACATTCCATCCTCATCCTGATTAGGATGGATACCGACGTCGACTGACTTAGCTTTTTCTGGAAGGTTAGTCTTGATCTTAAAGATCATATCGACTGCACTTTGTGTGTAGCCTTTTAACGTGTCTTGCAACACTTCTCTGTATTCAGTCTCCGTCAAAGCTTATGTCTCCCTAATTTTTTCTCATCACGCTGATACATAAATGGCTAAGGTTGTTAAGTTTTCCTTAATCGTAATCAGCCCTACATAATTTATCATACTTCGTCGCTGCAACTTCCGCTCCTGGCACAGGCTGTGTAAAAACTCATTTTTTGCAGTATCTGAGTACTATCCTCAGTCAGGGATGCAAGATATTCCTGATATTGACTGTATCCGCTGTGATTTGTATCTAGAGGTAGAACGAGGCTTTTGTGGCTTGATATGGAGTGCTAATGGCTTGTTATCAGGGGTTAAAGCGGCCACTCCCGCTAGTTGCATTGCCCTCGCAGCTTAATGGTCAGTCCTTCAGTACCCCAGATTGACATCATCCTTTTCAGGTTATAAGCCAGCACATGCAGACTGATTTCTGTGCTGACGTTTTTAAACCGTTGCGTCAGGAAGTGAGTCGCTCCCATCCACATTTTAATTGTCCCGAACGGATGCTCTACCGTTTGCTTTCGCACGACAGCTGTTTCTGGCGATGCGTTAAGCCTGGCTTGCATGTCTTCCATTTCTGCTTCATTAACCCAGCGCCTTATACGTCTCGGATCGCGTTTTGATGTGGTGCACCTTGACCGCTGACTGCAATCGCGACAAGCAATATTGTTAAAGTACATTTGCTGCTCTAAACCATCCTCAACCACCGTAAATCTGTTCTGAAGCTCGCTACCCATCGGACAAATATAAATATCTTTTTCCTGGTCATATTTGAACAATAAACGATTGAAAAGACCTTTGCGGTCAGCGCCTGAGGTATCGCCTTTTGGTACTAAGGCTACGGCACCTAAGTCCTGCGTTGCTTTAATATCACCCCGGCTGTAGTAACCTTTATCAGCCAGTACGGTAATATCCGCTTTGCCAACAGCGTCTTGCGCTAATTTTGTCACCGCTGTTAGCTGCCCACGGTCTGGTGTATTCGTTACTTCATGCGCAACAATCAGGTGATATTTAGCATCAACGGCAGTCTGAACGTTATAGCTAACCTGGCGGTTAACATTGTTTATTTTCATCAAACGGGAATCAGGATCTGTCAGCGACAATTGTTTATCGGGATGCTGCTCCACGGCCTGCAGAATTTGTTTTAACTCTTCTAAACGATTTTGCAACCATGCCAGTTTCGTCGCTGTTAAATCAGCGATTATTTCAGGCTCAGCAGTCTTGTCAGCTTCATCGAGCTTATTCAGGTATAGAGCGATACTTTGCTCGACCCTTTCGATGTGACCTTTTGTTTTCTGAGGTGTGAAGTTGTTCGATTTACTGTTTACTGCCTTGAACTTGCTGCCGTCGATGGCAACAACTACATCGGTGAACATTTGCATCTGCCGACACAGGTCAATAAAAGCTCGGCAGGTGTTTTTGATACCTTTACTATTGTTTTTTCTGAAGTCGGCAATGGTTTTAAAATCAGGCGTTAATCGTTCAAGTAACCACATCAGCTCAACGTTCCGATGAGCCTCTTTTTCTAACCTGCGGGACGATTGGATGCGGTTCAGGTATCCATAAATGTACAGCTTTAACATGGTTGCGGGGTGATACCCAGGCCGCCCGGTCTGCTTTGCATTAACTCTCTCAAAACCAAGAGAATCAAGCTGTAATCCATCTACAAATACATCAACTACTCTAACTGGGTTATCTTCAGTGACAAAATCATCCAGCACTTCAGGGAGTAAAGTCACCTGATGTCTGCCCTGGCCTTTAATGTGATGGGTCATATCTGTACCCGCAATATTTAATCGTATGCTTTTAATTTTATTAAATAAAGTAGGTTACCGCATGGGTTTATCAAGAATGGTTGAACATATAAAGTCGCTGCTTAGACCAAAAAGTGATCAGCAGTTTTCACACAGCCTGGGCACACAGCAGACCGTCAAAACTCATGGTCCACGGCAGAATCCAATCGCCCGCTCAGGTTTATCTAAGCAGGCTTTATTGTTTTTATACCCACCCAGACAATCTGGTTCTGGTTTCAGAGTAGCAAAGAAGCTAAATGGGTTTCAAAGCCGCTTCATTTCTATGAATGATTACCACACCCCTCGCCTCTTTTACTTTCCGCGAATTTTTTTGGGCGCATACGCATTGGTCTGCTAATCGGTTTACGTGTATTTGGGTCAAAGTAACGACTCGGCCAGATATCCTCAGCAGGAACACCAATCGCCTGGCTTATCAGCATTTCCCCTTTTGCCCACGGGCGGGAAAGTGCATTTGCAAGCGTTGAAGAGCTCAATCCTGACTGACGGGATAAAGCTGCCAGTGAAGTGCCTTTTTTACGCAGGGCAGCGATGATATCCGCAGGATGCCAGTCGTTTTGAGTAGTCAATAAGATAAGACTTTTGGGTAACGTCATAAATATTCTCCAGGAGAAAAATTGTATGTGTTCCCGATGTGATATTCAGGCTGCGAAACCTGGCTGCGGATTTTGCCGCAGCGGCGCTGACTATACCGTAGCCGTTAGTGTTAACCAACCCACTAATGAGTAAGTTGCGAGTCGTTTTCCAAAGATATTTTGGTTGTTGCAGCAGGTAACATTGATGACTTTGCTACGACCTGGCTCCGCGGTCGCCCCTCTTCTTCCAGATATGATAGATTCCTCCCAATGGAGCATTTCACTATCTAGAGTTATCCCGCAATGTCGAATAATCGAGCGCCGGTTTTTAAAGTTTTATCGCTGATGATAGTTTTAGCCGCCGCAACCTTTTTAAATGGCTGCGTTTACCATGATTACAACAGTCCGCATATCGAAGGTGTTTTAACCAGGCAAGGGCAACCGTTGGCTAACGTCAACGTTTCATTAGCCAATTCGGCGCAAATCATGCAAACCACCACGACTGATTCGAAGGGTTACTTTTCACTAGCGCCAAAAGGTGAATGGAATGTCTTTATTCCCATTGGGCCGCAAGACCGTTTCACTCGCTGGTCGGTGATTATTGAGCAGGGTTCAGAGACACTCACCGGATATCAAGATTCAGGCATTGGCGGTGTTTTCTCAGGCTATTCATCTAACGATCGTGTTTCGCTGAATTGTGATTTATCACAGGCAAACATAAAAACCGATAAGTCGGAAGTACATTATTTTTGCAAGGTGCAGACCAGGGAATAATTATGAAGCTTCGTTCTATCATGGGCATATTGCTTATCTCTCATTCGCTGCTCATTTCTATTTCATATGCGAAAACAGCGACCGTTACATGGAGTGATAATGCAGCCGTTGCTCCTGTTCGTGACTGTCGTATTCCGCTAAGAAAACTCTTAGCAAGCAGTAACCAATCTATGATTGCCGCCGAACATCCCAAAGCAACCGATCTGGATGTCCTTATGGAGAAACACGATAACCGCAAGGAAATGTGGTTTATTCAAATCATAAACGTGCGGCAGGCGCATGCAGATTCAGCCCCTGGCGCCGGGCATTATGGTTGGGTTGTCTACAATGAAAAAACGGGGGAGTTGTGGGATGAACGCGATCAGGAGCATCCGCAAAAGCTCACCACGGATCCTGCCGTATTAGAAAACTACCGCATGTGCAAGATGCAAGATGATCGGTGCTTTCAGGCAAACCAAAACATGACGGATGATCCGACAGGAGGTTTCTACCCTAACGCCTTTGAAGTAGAGGGGGACTCGAGCGTTCGCTATATTGCCAGCCAGGAAAAACGCCAACACCTTTATTGGGCACCGAACAAAGAGTGCACCGTAAATGCATTTGTTGTGAATAACGACAAAATACTGGCGCTATCATGGGGGCAACAACCGGGCTTTATCTGGAGTCGTTATGTCCATCCTGTCACCAAAAAAATTATTGAAGGATGGTTACCTGAAGAGGTCGTTAAAACAAAAGTGCAAATTTGTAATACCGCTAATCAACAGGCAACCGGCGAAAATGCAGCACCCATAAATTTTGTTACGCGCACAGTCTCTAACCAACATCAGCGCCTCTATTTTTATGATGCGCCAAATGAAATTTGCCAGAACAGCACGAATGCTTTTCTTATTGATGGGGACAAAGTCCCCGCGTCGGATAAACCTCCGCAGGCAGGTTTCACTTTTGTGCGTTATACCCATCCTTCAACCCAGAATGTCACCAGTGGTTGGGTTCATACCCGTGGTCTGGTTCAACCTTAAGAGGCTGGTATTCCCCACAGTGAAAACCCATATTTATGTAAAAAGAAAAATACGAATGATGAGTCTCTTGCCGCTGTGCATCCTGATATCACTCCCCCTGATATCAGCAGCAGCAGATGTTGGCTTAAGCACAATAACCTTGCAAAATCCTACTTATAATCAAAAAGATAACCAGGATTACTACTACAATGGACCGTACTTTTTGATCCCCGGCACAGTCAACGAGGTCAGACAAAAACTGACTCAAGGTTTCCAGAATGCAGGGCTGGGTGATTTTCAATGGAAGGATGTTTCTGACGTCCTGTCCAAAATGGAACACCCGTGGCTTGAAGCCAGTTTCGCCAACCATCCGGAGTTAAAAAAAACCATAGATCAGGCGACTACTGTATTAGTGGACAACGCTCAACAGGCTGGTGCCAGAAATAGCCATCACTGGCAATCCAACCACACCGGCCCCTGTTTTCGATGTCCCCGTCAGTAAAATCCCCGAGTTTTCAGGTAACGATCCCGAGCAGTTCAAAATCTATAGCCAGTCCTTTGAAGACTGGCAGATGCTGCTATTGCCCGATGATCAACTGATCGTATCAACATTCGCTAAAATGCAATTATTTGATTTTAAAGAAAATAAAATCAAGTTATTGCACAATTTTCAGGGGCAATCCGCCATTACCTCCCTAAAACTTGATGATACCGGCAGGTTATGGGGGCTGGACAAAGTCACCTCGTCGGCCAACGGCGAGCAACCCAGCGTAATCTATAAGTTACTTTCGTGGACACCTGATGGTAAAAAAAGCCGCGAGATTGCGCTCCCTGGGGTACGGCAGGCATTTTTGGAAAACTGGTTAATCAATCCTGGGGAAAACGTCGCGCTTTGGAGTAGCAATGACAGCCCAGTTTTTAACCTGTCCCTAAAAAAGGGGAAACTGACGAGCAAAGCAGGGATGGTTGAATCACGCGAAGCCGCGATAAGGCTGGTGAATTCATCTAAATCGCGAAGCCTCACCTCCATTAAATTTAACGACAGCCTGGTTTGGCGGCAAGACTGGGGCGGATATGGTCTATCGGCTGAAACAGGGCAAGTCGTCCAGAGTGTCAAAACAAACATTGATGGGATGTTCTTTGGTAGCCTGGAATCCAGATGGGGACTCGCTCCGTCAGAAGGTTCAGCTTACCAGGCTAACCCCATTTTTATCATCAATCTGGATAGCGGATTACCTTATCTGAAATTCGACAAACCCGTGTCCCACGTAGCGCGCACGGCTCACGGAAGATTATTGGCCCTGGATACCACTATTCTTGAGATGAAAAGCGGGACGATTATTGCACAACTGGTTCCTGATACAGGTTACACCGTTGCTGCAAGCGCCTTTAGCTGGAAAGGCGACAAATTGTGGGTCTATTTAAAAAATAACGACGGCGTTGAAAAAGTGATGATCTGGGATGTACCGGAATCATTGCGTGATGCCGCTTTGGGCAAGTCCTATCCCGATCAAGCGAATCTGGATACTTCCGCCGGACAGTGGCGCTAAAAAGTACCGGGCTTCTTTATTCTCAACGGCTTCGGGTATACCGTGTGGGGCATGAGAAACAAAATAAGAGGATTGATTATGAAAGCTGTGGTTCTTGAACAAGTTGACGGCCAGACGCAAGCCGAAGTGAAGCAAATTGCCGTTCCAGCTGAGGAGTTGGGAAATGTGCTGGTCGACGTCGATTGGTCAAGCCTGAACTATAAAGACGCGCTGGCAATCACCGGTAAAGGCAAAATCATCCGCAACTTCCCGATGGTGCCAGGCATTGATTTCGCAGGCCGCGTAGCGAGCAGCAGCGACAGCGCGTTTAGCGCAGGGCAAGAAGTGGTGTTGACCGGCTGGGGAGTGGGCGAAAACCATTGGGGCGGCCTTGCCGAGCAAGCTCGTGTGAAATCTGAATGGCTGGTTCCGTTGCCTGCAGGCTTAACCGCACGCAAAGCGATGATCGTCGGCACCGCAGGCTTCACCGCCATGTTGTGCGTCATGGCGCTGGAAGAAGCCGGCATTACACCGCAAAGCGGTGAAGTGGTAGTAACCGGTGCCAGTGGTGGCGTGGGCAGCACTGCCATCGCCCTGCTCCACGCGCTGGGTTATCAGGTTGTGGCAGTTTCTGGCCGTGAATCGACCCATGATTATTTGCGCCAGTTGGGCGCCAGCCGCATTCTGCCGCGCAGCGAATTTGCAGAAACTCGCCCGCTGGAAAAACAAGTGTGGGCTGGTGCGGTCGATACCGTGGGCGGGAATGTGCTCGCTAAATTGCTGGCGCAGATGAACTACTCTGGTTGTGTCGCTGCCTGTGGCCTGGCGGGCGGGTTCGCGCTGCCAACTACGGTGATGCCATTTATTCTGCGTAACGTGCGCCTGCAAGGTGTGGATTCAGTGAGCGCACCAATTGAGCGCCGAATTGCTGCGTGGGAGCGCCTGGCGAAGTTGCTGCCGGAGAGTTTCTATGAGATGGCGACGACGGAAATCAGCCTGGAGCAAGCGCCTGCTGTGGCAGAGAGCTTTATGAACAATGAGATTCAGGGCCGCACGTTAGTTAAGGTGAAGTAAGCTCTCGCCTCTTTCGCAAACTATCTCAATATTTATAAAAATTGAGATAGTTTGTTGTAGTTATCCCCCTCCACGACTAATCTATCTCAATAATATTAAAAATTGAGATAGATTGATGAAGCACCCTCCAGGCTTAATTCCATTTTCCGCATTCACTGGTGCGCAATTAGCAACCCACCAGCAATACAGCCGTATTCTGGACAATAAAGGCCGTTATTTGCCCTTCGATGAATTTCGCCATCGGGTCAAACGCGGTGAGGATCTGGAGCTAGCCTGGACGCTGACGCGCAACGCCCGTAGCGCTGCCTTACAACCCGTCAATTACCGTAATGAAGCTGGGGAACAAGCAGGGTTCAATATCACGCCACTTATCTCAGAAGTGTGTGAACTGGCGGACAAACACACCACACAAACGGCCTTAAGAGAATATCTCCAACAACTGCCTGCGGGGGGTGCCGAGTTATCGCAATTACAGCTCGATGAATCGATAACCAGTAGCCAGCTTGAAGGGGCCAATACCACGACACTGGTTGCGCGTAATATGCTGGAAACCGGGCGTCAGCCGCGTACCGAAGATGAGCAAATGATTGCCGGGAATGCCCGTCTAATGGCTAAAATCCCCGAACATCTGGCTGAACCGCTCACCATCGAGCTTATCCGGCATTTCCATGCTGTTGGGATGAGCGGCATCAACGACGCGAAATACCAACCCGGCATGTTTCGGGACACCGATGACATTGTAATTGCGGATTACGATGGCAATATCGCCCATCAACCACCCACCGCGGCCACTATTCCCCAACGCCTGCAAGAGGTTTGCGATTTCGCCAACCATACCGACGGGCAATACATTCACCCACTCATTCGGGCGTGCATTCTGCATTTTATGCTCGCGCACGAGCATCCTTTCAGGGATGGAAATGGCCGCACCAGCCGCGCGCTATTTTACTGGTTTATGCTAAAAAATGGCTACGAAGCCTTCCGCTTTGTCTCGATAAGCCAGCTTCTGCATGCCGCGCCGGTTAAATATGCCCATAGCTACCAGTACACCGAGCATGATGGTATGGACATCACTTACTTTCTGGAGCACCAGGCAAGTACCATCAAGCGGGCGACGACGAAATATCTCGATTTTATCCATGAAATTATCCGTCGCCGCGCGGCGGTTGATAGCCAACTGGCAGCCTCTGGCGCACTTTCCAGACTGCGACCGCGCCAGATAGCATTACTAAATATTATGTTGTCTGAACCTCAGAGGCTGTACACCGCCGCGGAGGTCAGCCAGCTATTGGGCGTTTCGGACGGTACCGCCCGCACCGCGTTGCGCGTTCTGGTACATGAAGGATTAGCCCGACAGGTGCAGGTTAATGACCAACAGACGGCGTATATCGTGGCAAATAGGTGACGGGGGAAATCACCCAGGCAGCACAATATTACTGTCCGCCAGCGAACCCATCTCATTGTGCATTGCGCACGCGGCATCAACCAGATGCATCGCCAGTGCCGCACCGCTGCCCTCGCCTAAACGCATGCCCATCTGCAAATATGGCTCCAGCCCTAACTTATTCATTGCGATCACCGCACCTTTTTCAGCAGACAAATGCGAAGGAATTAAGTATTCACGCACACCTGGCGCAATCTGGCAGGCCGCCAACGCTGAGGCATAAGACAAGAAGCCATCAAGAACTACCGGCAAACCCGCTGCCGCCGCGCCAAGCATTACGCCCGTCATACCGACCAAATCAAAGCCGCCCACTTTTGCCAGCACGTCGATACCGTCTGCGGCATCGGGCTGATTCACTTTAATCGCCTGGCGCACGACGGCAATTTTGTGGTGCATTTTGTCAGACGGGAAGTTCGCCCCCATCCCCACAACGTCGTCTGGTGAGCAATCCGCTAATACGCTGACCATCGCCGCCGCAGGCGTGGTGTTCGCCATGCCCAGTTCGCCGACGCCAAACAGCGTGACGCCTTCAGCGGCTTTTGCCATGGTGAGTTGCATGGTAGCCAGTAGCAAATCTTCAGCTTGTTGGCGGCTCATCGCCGGGCCTTGCGCGATGTTGCCGCTGCCACGCGCGACTTTCATATCCAGCACGCCAGGCAGTACGTCGCTGTCGATACCGACATCAACTACATGAATCTCCGCACCGACGGTCGCGCCCAGTACGCATACGCCGGTATTTTTGCGCGTCATGTTCATTGCCTGAATCGCGGTGACAATTTGCGGGGAAATCGCCACACCTTCAGCATACACACCATGGTCGGCACACATCACGAGGATCGCTTTGCGTTTGGTGTTCAGGCCATTTTTCATGCCTGGCATTCCCGCCAGTTGCACCGCTAATGCTTCCAGGCGCCCGAGGCTCCCGAAAGGCTTTAACAGGCCATCAATGTGTTGTTGCGCGCGCGCCATGGCTTCGCTATCAAGCGGGGAAATGGTGGCCAAAAGGGAGTTCAGTGTTTGCATTTTTTTCTCTATACAACGTTATCAACATCGGGACAAAAAATGGTGGATGACGCTACGGTTTTCGTCGGTCAGATAAGCGCAGCGTCATCCGACAAATCGATTTTCGTAGGTCGGATAAGCGCAGCGTCATCCGACAAATCGGTTTTCGTAAGTCGGATAAGCGCAGCGTCATCCGACAAATCGGTTTTCGTAGGTCAGATAAGCGACAGCGTCATCCGACAACTAGCGCAACAGTGCCAACAAAAAAACAAGCTCGCCTAACTCAATAGCGGCACCCAGCGTGTCGCCGGTTTGCCCGCCGAGCGTGCGCTTCAACATCCAGCCGAGGCCATATATCGCAAGCAGCGTGATAACCAACGCCAGCAGGCCGGAAGACGGCAGCAAAAGTGTGCATAACACCGCGCCTCCCAGCAACGTCAGCAGCGTTTGCGTGCCGGTCACTTTGCCGATAAACAGATTCCCCAGCCCTTTCTCACGCGCATACTTGTGGTTATGCATCAGCAGCACACTGGCGCTGCGCCCGGCGACAGAAGCCGCGGCGAGCAGCGCCAGCATGTTGCCGCCGCGCAGCGCCAGTTCACTCACCACCAGCACTTTTGTCACAATCACAAAAATCAGCGCCAGCCCGCCGTGGGTGCCAAGGCGGCTGTCGCGCATGATCTCTAACATCCGGTCACGCGTTCGCGCCGAGAAAATCCCGTCGCAGGTATCCGCCAGGCCATCAAGATGGAAACCGCCGGTCAGCAGCGCGAGCGCCAGCACATAACCCATTGCCGCTAAAGGTAAACCCGCCCACGGTTGTAGCAGTGTGAACACTACGCCCGCTAATGCGCCCAGTACCAGTCCGACAAACGGGAATGTCACAATGCCGCGCACATACTGATGCGTTTCGATACCATCCGCCCAGCGGGCGCGCACCGGAATGCGGCTCATAAACTGCAAGGTGGCGAAGAACAAACGGAAGATCATTTAATTTTTACTCCTATCCCTGAAACCACCAGCCAGACTTCGTCGGCACGCTGCGCCAGGCGCTGGTTGACGCGCCCGGCAATATCGCGGAAATGCCGCGCCAGACGGTTTTCCGGCACAATGCCCATTCCCACTTCGTTAGTGACTAAAATCACCTCTGCCGGAGTTGCCGCAATGGCCGCCAGCAAAATATCGACCTGCTGATTCACGACCTGCTCCATCGACTCAAAATCCCAGTCGTCTTCCGGCTTATCACCCGCCGCGTCGTACATCACGTTGGTAATCAGCGTGGTAATGCATTCCAGCAGCACCGCTTCTTGCGCTGAATTATGCTGATTAATCACCGTGTTTAGGTCGCGATATTGCTCAACCGTGCGCCAGTGCGCCGGGCGACTATCGCGATGGTGCTGAATGCGCGCTGCCATTTCACTATCGAAAATTTTCGAGGTGGCGATATACAACACGCGCTCAAAGTTTGCCGCCAGTTGCTCGGCGTGGCGGCTTTTGCCGCTGCGTGCACCGCCGGTGAGGAGTTTCATACTGCTTGCTCCTGATGCTCACGCATGATTTGGTAGATTCTTTCAATATCAATGTGTTCACGCATCGCGTCGGCAAGGATATTAAACTGCTGATCCTTATGCTTTTGAAAGTCGAACACTTCGCCTTGCCAGGCGGTCAGCCCTTTGCGCTGGCGCAGACTGTCGAGCAGGCTACGGGTAAATTCGCCGCTATCAAACAGACCATGCAGATAAGTGCCCAGCACTCGCCCGTCGTCACTGATTGCACCGTCAACGTGATGATAAGGCTGAGTATTGCATTCGGTGAAGGTAGCAAATGGCGCAGTATTTTCACCACGCTGCGTTTCACCCATATGGATTTCATAACCCTGGAGCGAAGTACCGGAACTGGCAGCAAATACGCCCGGAAGATCTGCCTGAACCTGCCCCGCCACGCGGGTGGTGGTTTTGACACTGGCAAAACGCGTAACGACATCCAGTAGGCCGATACCTGGCATTTCGCCAAGACCGGATTCCACTTCGTCGTAAATATGCTTCCCGAGCATCTGATAACCGCCGCAAACGCCCAGCACCGCGCCATTTTTACCGTGATGCGCCAGTAGCGCCTGCTCAAGGCCGTTTTCACGCAGCCAGCGCAAATCACCCAGCGTATTTTTACTGCCCGGTATAATCACCAGGTCGCTGTTTTGCAGTTCGTTTGGTTTGCTGACATAACGCAGGCGCACGTCGGGTTGCGCCGCCAGCGCGTTAAAGTCGGTGAAGTTCGACATATACGGCAGTTGCAGCACTGCAATATCTAAATCTTTCTCGGTCACGGAATCATATTTCCCGCTTTCCAGCACCACGCTGTCTTCATCTTCCAGATCAACGTTCAGCCACGGCATCACGCCAAGAACAGGCACGCCGGTTAATGCTTCAATCTGTTCGATACCGGAATACAGCAGCGCCACGTCGCCACGGAATTTATTAATGATCACGCCTTTGACACGCCATTTTTCATGTTCCAGCAACAGCGCGATGGTGCCGTAAATGGCGGCGAATACGCCGCCACGGTCAATATCGGCAACCAAAATCACCGGGCATTCCGCCAGTTCTGCCATCCCCATATTAACGATGTCACGGTCACGTAAATTGATTTCTGCCGGGCTGCCTGCGCCTTCCAGCACCATCACGTCGTGCTCTGCGGCCAGGCTTTGGTAGACCTCGCGGATTTGCGCTTTCAGTTGCGGTTTGTAATTGTGATAAGTCACCGCATCCATATTGGTGGCGACTTTACCCATCAACACCACCTGCGCTTTACAGTCGCTGGTGGGTTTGAGCAGCACCGGATTCATGCGCACGTCGGGGGCGATGCCTGCCGCTTCGGCCTGGAAAATCTGCGCCCTGCCCATCTCTTTGCCGTCTGGCGTAATGCCGGAATTGAGCGCCATATTTTGCGATTTAAACGGCGCGGTACGCTGGCCGTCCTGGGCGAAAATCCGGCACAGCCCCGCAACCAGCATGCTTTTGCCCACGTCTGAGGCGGTGCCCTGCACCATGATTGAAAGGCTCATCCTGCTTCCTTTGCAACGCGCAAGGCGTCGAATAATTGAGTTTCGGTTTTGCACAGCGGGAACCCAAGTTGGCTGTGCAATTTGACCAGCCACGGCTGCACCAGCCCGGCTTCACGCAGCATGTCGGCCTGGCTAAAGACCGCGCCTGGCTCACCTGCCGCGACAATTTTGCCGCCGTTCATCACATACACGCGGTCACAGACTTCATAAATCAAATCAATATCATGGCTTGAGATCACCACATGCTTACCTTGCTCGGTAATACGGGCGATGATTTCAATCATCTGCTGACGGCCCGATGGGTCAAGCCCGGCGGTCGGTTCGTCGAGCAGTAAATAGTCGGCTTCCATCACCAGCGCCCCGGCAATTGCCACACGTTTCTTTTGCCCGTGGCTGAGATACTGAATCGGTTTGTGGCGGAAAGATTGCGCATCCACCAGTTCAATCGCGCGCTCGACACGGCGGGCAATTTTAGCTTCATCGACGCCAAGGTTACGCAAACTAAAGGCAATATCGCTGTCGATGTCGGTGTAGAAAATTTGCTGCTCCGGGTCCTGAAACACGGTGGTGACGCGCTGGCGGTGCTCAATCAGCCCGGCTTTAGTGTAATTTATCGCTTTGCTCTGCCACAACACCGCGCCCTGTTGCGGCCGTAACACACCGTTGAGGTTCATAAACAAGGTGGATTTACCGCAGCCATTTTTGCCGACGATCCCCGTCACCGGGGACGCGCCAAAATCGAAGTTTAAACCGTGTAGTACGGTATCGTCCTGATAGCAAAAAGATAAATTTTGCGTGCTAAGCATTGGAGCGGTTCTCACAGGTGGAAATCACCCTGGTAAAGTTTGACATCCAGCGTGGTGGACATTTGCTGGTAACGCAGCAGCACGCGGGTAAATAACATGCTGATTAACATGGCTAGCGAGCGGTAACTGCCAGGCAAGGTACGATAACCGAAACGTAACGACTGAGCACGGTGAATGGCCTGTGCTTCGTCCAACAGGATGAAAATAAAACGCCAGGTGAGCAGGATTTGCTCGGTCAGCAACCGTGGCACTCGTAAGCGTTGCAGTAAGATGATGAGCTGCGGAAACGGCAGATTGAGCACCAGCCAGTAAGTGGCAGCCAATGCCGCCAGGCTGCGCCAGAACGTCTGGTTCGCCACCAGTAAACCTTGCGCATCAATGCCGATATAAAACGAACCGAGCGGCACCGCCAGCCAGCGCAAATAGCGCATTGGCCCGACGCGCAACAACCAACAGGTAAGAGCCGCAAGCATCAACAACCAAAGCGCCTGCCCGACGGGCGGTAACGCAAACGCCAGCGTCATCATCAGCAGATACAACGCGAATTTGCGCAGCGGCGAAACTCGGCACCAACGGCTCTGGTAGCTGAGTTTATCAATCCCCAGCATGGTCGCCGCGTCGGCCCCGATAGAACCCCAGAATGTAGAAAATCACCGCCGTGCCGAGAGAGCCTTGCAAGGTGAACAACAGGCTTTCGATTTCGCTACTCGCCGGTTCATAAAGCGGCTGGAACCACGGTTTATAGTCTGGAGCGATGACCTGAATCTGGCCTTCAGCCTGGTCATCAGATCCCCCGTATTCGCCACCGTGGGGAATAAAGAACGGCACCACCATTAATCCCACCACCAGGGCGAGCAAAATCAGCATTTTTTTCATGTTATTGGCTCCTGGCTGGAAGCATTTGTCGCTTGATGAGTTGGTCGTAAATCATCACCGTTAGCAGACCTTCAGCAATCGCAATCGGGATTTGCGTCAGGCAGAAGATACCCATAAATTTCAGGCTGGAGCCGGTGATGCCGAAGTATGGGTCCGGGAACGCCACGCCGAGCTGTATCGAGGTGACAAAATAGGTGGTTAAGTCGGCGACCATCGCGCACAAGAACACGCCCGTCGGGTGTGAGCAGCTTCCGGTGACCGACGGGATTTTTAGCGCCGAGAGTACAAAAATAAACGCACCGCACAGTGCCAACAGCACTTTCTGGTTGCTGTCATGGGCGACGATTTGGCGTAAACGCACCAGGCCAACATACAAACAGGGCAGGAACAAAATCCACCACGCCAGCGCCCACATTGGCGGCAAAAAGCCTTCCATAATGTGCATGGCGAACGCTTCTTGCGGCACAATGAGCAACAGCATTCCCATGCCTAAGCCGCTTAGCGAGAGTTTTTTAAGTAACGATTCCATGATTTTCCTTTAGCCGTTAATGTCGGGTGACGCTTCGCTTATCCGACCGACATCTACCACTGCTTGTTAACCAAAATGGTCGAAAAATACGGTAATTGCTGGTCGTCTGGCACCGCTTCCAGGTTACGGAAACACTGCTCGTTTGGTAACGTCGCCTCCGCCATTAACACCGCGTGTTGGATGATGCCGAGGTGTTGCAACAATGCTTTGATTTGCGCAAAACGCCCGTACACTTTCATCAACACCACGCAGTCGTGGGCGCGTAATGCCTGGCTTAATTCTTGATGGGAAGCGGTGCACGACATCACCGCCAGCGATTGCGCCTCCATTGCCAGCGGCAGTTGTGCGCGGGAAGCAATGGCGGCAAATGAAGTTACACCTGGCACAATTTCCAGCCATTCCGGGTTACCGATTCGCGCCAGCAAAAACACCCAGGTGCTGAATAACATCGAATCACCGAGGGTGATAAACCCCACCTGTTTACCCTGCTCCACTTCATGTTTAAGGGCGGCGGCAGTTTCATCCCACACCACCGCTTTTTCGTCGTTATCGGCACTCATTGGGAAGTGACAAGTGCGCAGCTCGGTGCTGTCACTTAAGTATTCGCGCACAATCGATAGCGCCAGGCTGTCACCGCCTTTGCGCCCCGCTGGCGCGTACAGCACATCGAGCTTTCCGATGATACGAGCGGCGCGAACGGTTATCAGATCGCTGGCGCCAGGGCCGGTGCCAAGAGCATATAAACGCCCGCTCATGCCGCGACCTCAACAAGTGATTTTTCCAGCGCACGCTGCAAATGGTTAACGAACATCGCACGGATTTGCGGGTTTTCCCCCAAACCTTGCAGCCACGCTTGCGCTTCGATTCCCGCTTCCTGCAACTGTGTTTTCCAGGAGTCTTCCTCGTCGGATGCCATGTCGTTAATCGCATGGTCGCCCGCCACTAACATCAGCGGCATCAGGTGGACTTTGCGCACCTTTTCTTGCTGCAAGCCACGTACGATCAGGTCGATTTCCGGGTAGCTTTCTACCGCGCCAACGCGGGCGGGGATTTGGCGCGCTGCCATTAAATGGTCGAGACAGGCGTAGGCAGAAAACGCATGGTGACTGGCTCCGTGGCCCATAAATACTACCCGTTCGTCGGCGGCAAGTTTTGGCATCTGGCTTTGCAAGGCATCAAGCAACAACTCGTAGTCGTTGAAATCACTCAGCAGCGCCGTACCTAAGGCCACGCGCTGGAATAAGTGGCTGTATGCCTGCACTTCACGGGCGATTTTTTCGTATTCATCGCCGTTAATCACATGCAGCGATTGCACGGCAATATCCTGATAACCCAGTTTGGCAAGGCGCTTTAACGCTTGCGCGGGGGAGTCGATTTCCAGATTATCGCGCTTTTTTAACTTGCGGATAATCATGCCGGAGGTAAAGGCGCGGAACCGGTCGCGGTCAGCAAAAGTGCGCCCCAGTTGTTCTTCGCAGGCAACAATATTTTTGCTACAGGTTTCGTGATAACTGGTGCCGAAACTGATCACCAACAGGGCTTTTTTCATGCTTTCCTCTCTTGCAGCCAGCGTGTCACACGGCGGCTCACATCTTCACGGCTTTGCAGTAATTCGGGTCCAGTGACTAACGGCTGTGGACGAACCACCACCACACAGGGAATGCCGCGCTCCAGCGCCGGATTCACTTTGTCGAGATAGCCGCCTTCGGCACCGGATTCTTTGGTGATCACCACATCCGGTGAGCAGAAGGCGTAAATGGCGGCGTTGAACTCGGCGCTGAACGGGCCGCGCAACGCAATAATGTTGTCGACACCCAACCCCAGCGCTTCACATTCGGCAATCACTTCGCTGGTCGGTAACACCCGCGCCAGTAGCGTTTTGCCAGGCATTCCTTGCTGCCAGGCCGCCAGTTCTTTACTGCCGGTGGTCAGCAGCACGCGCGGGCCATATTCCTGCGCCACGGCACAGGCGGCTGGCAGGCTGGCGACTTTGTGCAGCAACGGGTGTTCCAGGTCATTGAGTTCACTACGGCGTTGGTAACGACTGAGCGTTACCCCCACCGTTTCGCAGGCCGCGGTAATGTTGCGGCTGAGCAGTTCAGCATACGGATGCGAGGCGTCAATCACCCAGCGCACCGCGTGGCGCAGCAGCCAGTCAGCAATTTCATCGCGGTCGATACGCCCGACGCGGATTTGCCCGCCGATGTCGCCCGCCAGTGATTCGCCAACCGCCGTCGCCACCGACAAGGTGTAGGCAATGCGTTGTTCATCGAGGATTTGGCAGATGAACCGCGCATCGCTGGTGCCGCCAAATACCAGCACCGATGATTCGCCTGGGGCCATCATGTCGGATGACGCTTCGCTTATCCGACCTACGGAATCGAGTGTTCGGTGCATGATGTCGGATGACGCTGCGCTTATCCGACCTACGGAATCGAGTGTTCGGTGCATGATGTCGGATGACGCTGCGCTTATCCGACCTACCGGAGCAAGAGGTTCACTCATAGCTCGTAACCTCGCGGCGTAATCATTAATCCATCGCGCACGAAGGTGGTTTTGTTGCCGACAATCACCAGGCTGGTCATATCGACCGGCTCAAAGTCCATTTCGCCAAAGGTGGTCAGCCATTTTTGTTCTTTTTTTCGCCCGGCGGCTTTCACCACGCCAACCGGCGTTTGCGGCAGGGTAAACTCGCGCATTAATTCGAACGCACGTGCCAGGTGCCCTTCGCGGCCACGGCTGCGCGGGTTGTAGAAGCAGATAACAAAGTCGGCAGACGCGGCAGCAATAATGCGTTTTTCAATAACCGGCCACGGGGTTAATAAATCGCTGAGGCTGATATGGCAAAAATCGTGCATCAATGGCGCGCCGAGCAATGACGCGGCGGCGATGCTGGCGGTAATACCCGCCACAAGACGCACTTCAATATCCAGTTGCTGCGAAGTCACCAGCTCCAGCACCAGCCCTGCCATGCCGTAAATTCCGGCGTCGCCGCTGCTGATAAGCGCCACGTTATGCCCGGCTTGCGCCAGTTCGATGGCGGTCTGGCAGCGTTCGATTTCTTTGCACATGCCGGTTTTGATCACCTGTTTGTCGCCGGTTAATGGCTTCACCAGGTGGGTATAGGTTTTATAACCGACGACAATTTCCGCTTCCTGCAAGGCCGCAATCGCTTCCTGGGTCATCATGGCTTCACTGCCGGGGCCAATGCCAATTACCGTTAACATCTGTCTGAAACTCCTAAAGTTATGGTGACGCCCTGCTCGCGCAGCGTGTTGCCCACCAGGTTTCCGTTGCTCATCAGCCACGCAGCGGGTTGTGACACGCTGCCCACGCCGACGGTGAGGCGCACAAATTCCGACGCCGGAAAGCGATATTCATGCTGGGCAAGTTGGTCAACGCTAAAGATTTCGAAAGGGATTTGTCGCAGGTGTGCCAGTTCTAACAACGCGGGTTCGTCCTGCTTGAGGGACACACTGCCAATCGCCCGCAAGGCTAGCGGGTCGAAATGATTGTCCGCCAGTTGCTGGTTTAACAAGCTGGCGACGGTGTGTGGCGCGGTATCACGACGGCAGCCAATCCCCGCAACCACGCGCTTCGGCACCACTTTAAACAGCGGGATCGTCTGTGGCGGTAACGCATTGCGCAGCGTGACGCACACCAACGCATCCAGCTCTGGCAGCGCATCAAGATTGTCGACCGGGATAAAACCGCGCGTGTCGTATCGCTCGGCGTGTGGCGCAAATTCGCTGTCCCACCACAGGCCAACGCGCTGCTGGCTGACCAACATTTGGTTGACGGTTTTCACCGTCTGGCGGAAATCCTGCATTGTGGCGTCAAGCGCTGCCGCCAGCGTATCGAGTGCCGCCAGTTGGTTAACATCGGTGGCGGTGGTAATGACCGGATCGGCCCCCAGGGTGGCGGCGAGCTGGCGCGTGAGTTGATTCGCGCCGCCAAGATGGCCGGAAAGCAGGCTGATCACATGCTCGCCGCGTTCATCCATCACCACCACCGCCGGGTCGTGCAGCTTGTCATTCACCAGCGGTGCAATCACCCGCACGACAATTCCCGTAGCGGCGATAAATACCAGCGCCGAATATTGACTAAATGCCTGTTGCACGGTTTGCGCGAAGCTGCCGCCGAACGGGATAAACCCCGGTTGCAGCAGTTTTTCACTGGTGAAACAGGTCAGTGGATGGGTCGCGCGCAACCGTTCGGCTAACGCCACGCCGCCAGGGGTGAGACAAAACAGCGCCATCGACTCAGGCTTTGCGGTATTCATGGCTGAACCCTGCGTCATAAAGTTTCGAGTAGTGGTACTCCTCGCCGAGGAATGCCCCGACCATGATCAGCGCGGTTTTGCGAATTCCGGCTTCACGCACTTGTTCGGCGATGGTGGTCAGGGTGCCGCGTAACACCTGGCAGTCGGGCCAGGTCGCTTTGTAGACCACCGCGACTGGCGTATCCGCAGGGTAACCCCCTTCAATCAGGCGCTCTGCCACGCGGTTAATGCGCTGCACAGAAAGGAAAATCGCCATCGAAGTTTGGTGCTGTGCGAATGCTTCTAACTGTTCGAGCGCAGGCATCGGCGTGCGGCCTTCAATGCGCGTGATAATCAAACTTTGCGAGACTTCCGGCACGGTGTATTCCACGCCAAGTTGCGCGGCAGCCCCCAGAAATGCGCTCACACCCGGCACAGAAACATAGCCAATTCCACGCTCAGTCAGCATTTCGCCCTGCTCACGAATCGAGCCGTACAGCGAGAGATCGCCGGTTTGCAGGCGTACCACCAGCTTGCCCGCGTTTACGCCGTTCTCCATCAGTTCAATGATTTCTTCAAGATTAAGTGCGGCGCTGTCATGGCATTGCGCGCCTGGCGGACAGTAGTCGAGCAGTTCAGGGTTAATCAGCGATCCGGCGTAAATCACCACTTCCGCTTGTTGCAAAACGCGGTAGCCTTTCAGGGTGATCAGTTCTTTGTCGCCTGGCCCCGCACCAACAAACCACACTTTGCGGGTATCAAATTGTTCAGTCATGGCTTCCTTCCTTGAGGCAAGAAATCAAATACGTGGGGTTGTTCGGTTTGAAGTAGTGCCCGCTGCCAAGTCTGGTGAATTGCGCGACCTGCAATTGCAGACAGTCAACTTCGCTCACAGCGCACTGCTCGAGATGCGCTAAGGCGCAGGTTAAGTTTTCCTGCAGAATAAAGGTCATCACCAGCCGCCCGGCAGGATGC
This sequence comes from Buttiauxella sp. 3AFRM03, assembly GCF_003675305.1. Lineage (NCBI taxonomy): Bacteria > Pseudomonadati > Pseudomonadota > Gammaproteobacteria > Enterobacterales > Enterobacteriaceae > Buttiauxella > Buttiauxella sp. 3AFRM03. The sequence continues at coordinate 4,880,236 of NZ_CP033076.1, read as the reverse complement.
AAATGGGCCAGCGACCAGTCGATAAGCTCGGTTAATTGCCCGCCGCTGCCGCCGATAAACACCGCATCGGCCATCACATTCAACTCAACTGGCGCGTAGCCGCTGATGATTTCAACGTTCGGGCAGTTAAAGAGCTGGCGGTTTTCCACCATTAACGCCAGTGCATCGGGGTTGCGTTCAATCGCGCTAACTTGCAATTGTGGGTAGCGTATTGCCGCTTCCAGCGACACGCTGCCGGTGCCAGCGCCGATGTCGATCAAGTGCGTGGCGTGCTGTAATTGCAGGCGATCCAGCGCCTGAGTACGCACCACTTCTTTGGTCATCGGCACGCGGGCACCGCGTAAAAAAAGTTCATCTTTCATTGAGGATCACCACTACGTTCATCGCGTAGCTTTGCGCCACATCACTGGCTGGCAAGCGATGGATTCGTTCATCCGCTGACGACAGGTTCTCGCCAATAATGAGCGTCGGGTTCAGGCCGCGCATCAGCATGGCCTGGGCGATGGCGTAAGGATCGATGATTTGGTCCGTCACCATTGCCACTTTTTGATGCGCCGCAATGGCATTGAAATCAGGTTCACGCCCGTGGCTGCTGGTTATCCATAAGTCGTTCATATCAACCGCTGCTTTAGCGCACAGATATTGGATAGAGCTAATGCCTGGCATAATGCGTAACTGTTCGGGCGGGAAATTCGCCGCCAGCCGTTTGCCGATGCCGTAAACCAGCGGATCGCCCGAGGCCAGCACCACGACGCGCTTATCCAGGCGCTCGCGGAGCCAAGAAATTAAGCCGTCAAGATCGCTATCCAGCAGACGGGTTTCAGCGCCGATATCAGCAAACATCGCCAACTGACGTGCACCACCGACCAGAATCTGCGCTTCATTAATTGCAGCGTGCGCCTGCAAAGTGAGGTATTCCGTGGCACCAGGCCCAATTCCGACCACGGTTAGCATCGCTTTTCTCCCGCTAATTCCCCGGCAATCTCTGCGACCGGACGGCTGCTGCCTAACACCTGGTTTTCGAACGAGAACAAAATGGCGTCACATTTTGGCGGGGATTGGGTAAAACGCAGCATCTCGGCAACGCGCTCACAGATACGCATTGCCAGGCGTTCAAACACCCTTTGCCAGCCCTGTTCCGTAATGATTTCGAGCGCCGCTTCGGTGGTGTCGCACTGGTTGACGGCTTCGAGTAACGCAAACGGCGCGCCCATTAACGCGAGGTGAGCGACCAGCGTTTCCATGCGCCCGTCGGCGATGTGGCTGTGGGTGTGGAAAATTCCGGCGGCGACTTTCACCAGTTTGCCGGGGTGGCCAATCAGCACGATATGGCGATATTCGAGGCGCACTGCTTCCTGAATCATGTAGCCGACAAAGTTACTCATCGTCACCACACATTCACCATCCAGTTGCAGCTGTTCGCGCACAAAGCGTTCGCCGTGGTTGCCCGGTACCAGAATCACTTTATCCAGCCCGGCTGCGCGTTTCATTTCCAGCTCTAACGCCAGCGAACGTTTCCAGCTCTCTTCAGACATCGGCATCACAATGCCGGTGGTGCCGATGATTGAAATGCCGCCCAAAATCCCGAGGCGATGGTTATAGGTTTTCTGCGCGCGCGCCTCGCCTTCCGGGGCAAAAATTTCAATTTCCGCACCGCGCTCAGGGCCAATCACTTCACGTACCGCCGCGTCAATTGTCTGGCGTGGCGTGCGGTTGATTGCTGATTCGCCAATAGGCAAGCCGATACCTTTGCGTGTGACCACGCCAATACCGGTGCCGCCGCGCAGGGTGATAGTGCCGCTGTTGTTGAGCTGCACGCGGGCAAATATCAGCATGCCGTGGGTGGCGTCGACATCATCGCCGCCGTCTTTGCGGATAGCCGCCGTCGCCTGTTGGCCTTCGATGACGGGCATTTCAACGTTGAGGTGTAGCGTGACGCCAGACGGTGTCACGATTGAAACCTGGTCAATGACGTGCTGGCGCAGCACCATGAGTGCGGCGACTTTTGCCGCCGCCGTAGCGCAAGAACCGGTGGTGTACCCTTTGCGATACGCCTTACCTTTATGCCAGACGCAATCGGCAGGTTGTTCGCTCACTGAGCCTCCCGCAGGCTATAAAGCAGCGCATTGACAATCGCCGCCGCAACGTTGCTGCCGCCTTTGCGCCCACGCGCCGCAATCGCCGGTAAGCCGCTTTCCACCAGCGCTTCTTTGGACTCTTCCGCCCCGACAAAACCGACTGGTACGCCGATTACCGCCGCCGGTTGTGCGCCTTTTTCCAGCAAGCGAAACAGTGCAGTAGGCGCGTTGCCGAAGACGAAGATCTTTTCGCCCTGTTCCTCTAAGGCAAGATCCACTGCCGCCATCGAGCGGGTCACGCCCTGTTCTTTGGCATGAGCCACCACGCGTGGGTCGCTGATATAACAGCGGCAACTGCAACCAAACTCGGCCAACAGGGTTTTATTAATGCCTGAGAGCGCCATGGTGGTGTCGGTGTACAAGGTGCAGCCGCGCTGCAAACTGTTTGTCAGTTGTGCAATGACATCCGGCGAAAACCACAGAATATCCAGCCACTCGAAATCGGCGGTGGTGTGGATAACCCGTTTGATTATCGCTTCCTCGGTCGCATCGTTAAAACGATACGCTGGGTGCTCAGCAGCAATTATTTCGCTAATGATTTCAAAGCTGTGTTGTTCAATAAGCTGCGGTTGTTGCAGGTAGTTCATCGGGTGTCCTTAAGCGATGCCGAGCACGAGTGCGCGCATGGCAGCAAAGAGCAGTAAAGCCAACAGGGAAGCCAACATCATCAGTTGAATAGTGCGGGTAATGTCGTCGATGGCGACGCCGCGATGCTCATCGCCCATCCACGGTTTTTCTACCCGCTCGCCAAAATAGGTGTTCGGCCCACCGAGCCTGATCCCTAGTGCGCCTGCAACCGTGGCTTCAGACCAGGCACAGTTTGGGCTGCTGTGTTGATAGCGATCGCGCCAGCCAATGCGCAGAGCCTGACGGGGATTAGCCCGTAAGCAAAAAGCGGCGATGGTCAGTAGCAGCCAGCTCAGGCGAGCAGGAAAATAATTGGCAAGGTCATCGAGCCGGGCGCTGACATAACCAATGGCACGGTATTTTTCAGTTTTGTACCCCACCATCGAGTCCAGCGTGTTGACCGCTTTGTAGGCCATCGCCAGCGGTGCGCCGCCTAACAGCAGGAAAAACAGCGGAGCTATCACGCCATCGACACTATTTTCAGCCACGGTTTCTACCACCGCGCGAGTGATTTGCGGGCGCTCAAGTTGCGAGGTGTCGCGCCCAACAATCCACGACAATTTTTCGCGGCTTTCGGCAAGGGTTCCATGTTTGAGCGCGCGGTAAACGTCGAGTGCGGCATCGCTCAGGCAACGTGCGGCAAGTACGGTGTAAATCATCCACACTTCGACTAACCACCCGAGCCACGGATGCAGCAGGTTGGCGAGATACAATACGCCCCAGCTCACGCCCCATGTGGTGCCGACCACCACCAGCCACAGCACGCCACCACCGATTTTCAGCGCGCGGTCACTTTTGCAAAATTGGCGAATAATGCGTTGGGTTACGGTGATTAGATTGCCTATCCAGCGCACCGGATGAGGCCAGTGCGGCGGGTCGCCAAACCAGTAATCCAGCAGCCAGGCCATGGCCCAGGCAAGCAATGTCATAGGTGATTCCTCGCAAGCGTTAGCCAGGGGTTGAGCAAATTCGCGCGTTGAGCGAAATGGACATGCAGGTAGCTGGCAAAAGTCGCCTGCTGCTGAACGCCTCCCTGCCAGCGGGAAACGGCGACACCATCACGCCATTTGCAGCAATCTAACGCTGCGGGCAACGGGCCGTTGAAATCGGAGTAATGAAATTCGTGGCCACGCAAGGTTTCGCCTTTTTTCGCCAGCAAGGTGTTTTGCACAGCGGTGGCCTCGCAATAGCCAAAACGTGTCAGGCGTTGGCCCATCTGGCTATGGCCTGGCAACACGCCGCACATCGCGTGGGTTTCGCCTTCGCTGTCAGTCAGCGTTTCGCCCAAATACATTAAGCCGCCACATTCGGCATACAGCGGAATGTGCTGTTGATGGGCAGCTTGCAGGGATTCGCGCATGCGACTGTTCGCGGCGAGTTTTGCCACATGGACTTCGGGGTAACCACCGCCAAGCCAAATCATCTGGCAGTCAGGGATTTTTGCGTCATGCAGCGGGCTGAAGCGCTGGATTTTCACCCCGGCGTGCTCGAGCATTTCGAGGTTATCGGGATAGTAGAAGTTGAAAGCTTCGTCTTCAGCAAGGGCGAGTGTTAGCCCGTCGGCCAGTGCGGCATCAGCAATGGCGGGCGCAGCACCCTGAGGCAGGGTATTAAGGCGAGATAACGCCAGAAGATGGTCGAGGTTAACGGTTTCTTCAATTTGCTGCACCAGGCGCTGCCAGCGTTCATCTTGCGGGGAGTGTTCTTGTGCCGGAACCAGGCCGAGGTGGCGCGACGGTAACTCGACATCGGCCATCACCGGCAAGCGCCCTAAGACGGGCAAGCCGCAGTAACGGGTGATGGCATCAGCAAGTAACTGGTAGTGGCTGTCGCTGTTGACGCGATTGAGGATAACGCCTGCGATGTTTAGCGTTGGGTCAAAGCGCTGGAAGCCCATGACAGTGGCGGCAATGGAGGTAGACACCGCTTTGCCGTCGACCAGCAATATCACCGGGCAACCGAGCTGTTTAGCCATCGCGGCGCTGCTGCAATAGTTGGGGTCGGTGCCGTAGCCGTCGTACAACCCCATCACCCCTTCGATGACGGCGACATCTGCGTGCTGCATTTGTTTAGCGAACAAACCATTTAGCGTGGAAGTGGGCAACATGAAAGCATCGAGATTGCGCGAGGCAATGCCACTTACTGCACTGTGCCAACCGCTGTCGAGGTAGTCGGGGCCAATTTTGAAGGGTTGAACGCAAAGGTTGCGTTGCATGAAGGCGCGGAGCAGCCCGAGCGTGACGGTGGTTTTACCACAGCCGCTGCTGGTGCCTGCAATGACGAATGCGTGTTTTGCTGCCGCTGCCATGGTTGCCTTATCACTGTTTCGGCAAAGCACGGATGTCAGCACGTACGCGCACCCTGAGGCTGCACGCATCTGATGACAACTGACTTCCCACCGAAGGAGTTGTTGAGAATAAGGATGACAAGTCGGTCTTCTGGCTTAGCGTCTCTCTCGCCCGCCCTTCCCAATCATTAGATCAGTGGTTTTGCGGGTTCGTCGGCATCACAGCAGCGGGGGCTGCGGGGGATTGTCACCCCCTTCCCAGCCACGGACTATTTTGGTTAATCGCGTGGCATAAACGAGTCAGTTATTGCGAGCATGACCTTCAAAGCATCACACTCTTAAATATTTAAAAGCAGACACAGTGTAAAAGCTAATAGATTTCGAGAGTTGCGCTATGACAATTTTTACTGATTTTTTAATCTTTACGGTAAATGTCGCTGACGCGTATCTGCCCCCAGAGACTGGGGATAAAAAAAACCGCCTGGCGGCGGTTGGTAACACTGTTGGAAAAACTCTGCGTAGGTCAGCTAAGCGAAGCGCCATCCGACAACACTGGCGCAAACGGTGGATGACGCTTTCGCTTATCCACACTACGACAGCTAATTAATCGGCCTTGATTTCGCCCATGACTTTCAGTTTTTTGGAAATTTCACGACGCTCTTTAGACAGTTCAGCGTTTTTGATGATGTAGTCATCAACACGGTCTTCATAGTCGGTTTTCATGCTGGCGATGATGCCTTGAATAGCTTCAATGCTCATACCCGGTTTGATGTAGTCGCTCAGGTTATCAAGCAGCAGAACACGTTTTGAGTTATCACGGATCTTTTTCTGTACGTCCTGGATTTCACGCTGCAGTTTGTTTTTGCGACGGAACAGACGCACGAACTCAAGCACGTCCTGGAAAGATGGTTTGATTGGTTCCATTTTTATACCCCTGCTAATTTCATACTCGGATTCGTTAAGACAGCCGCCATAAGATAACCTTAATGGTAGCGGCAGCCGCTGATAATTCATTGTTTCGCTATCTTAACCTCAATTGCTGCTGAATCGAAACCAGCAATTCACACCAGGCTGAGCAATTATTTGCGTAACGCGCGACAGATCAACTGCGACAGCAATTCTAGTTGACGAGCAAGTTCCAGACTCAGCCAGACGTAACCATGAATAGGCGTTTCCTGAAGTTTCCCATTTTGGCCATTTTGTATGAGCTCGCGCAACTCGCTGACGATTTCAGTCAGCTTTTCATTGTTCGCTGAAATCGTCGACGGGTTGCCATCGTGCAAGGCCAGTGCGATGGCGGCAAGCGTGCCCTGGGTCATTTGTTGCGTTTCGCGCAGCGTGTGTGCGTTGATCATCAGGAAGTGGCTTTCCCTTGATGCCCAGTAAGCGTTGACCTGCAACTCAAGAGTGCACACCAGATTGCGGCTGACGGTTTGTATTGCCTCGAAGATAGACTTTTGAATATGCGTTTCTTTGCTGCTTGGCCCGATGAGTGCACGCATTCTTACGACATCACTCAACACTTTGTGTAAGTGTTTTTCAAGCCTTGGGCGCTCTAATAAATTAGGTGAGAAGCCCGCGTTGTAAACCCGACCAAAGGCAGTGACGAAGTTCGCCATTTGTATGCGCCAGTGGATAAAGGCGCGCTGCGGATAAATGCTGGTAAATAACATCGCCAGCAACGAGCCGAAGATGACATCGCCGCTGCGCCAAAGGGCAATTTCCATGTCTCCTGCCGGTGCGCCAACCACCACCGCAAGGGTGATGCCAATCAGCAGAGCCTGATACGGGCGTTTCCCCAGCGCCAGATAGCCGCAGATGAACATGGCAATGGCACACCACACCAACATCAGCGGTAGCGAGAACAGCTCAAGTTTCAGCGCCACAAGTCCCATGACTGCACCGCATATCGTCCCACCAATTCGCTCAAAGGCGCGTGGCACGACGTTGCCCCAAAAAGAGATCGGCCCCATGACCACCACAAGCGTGATCAACGGCCATGTCCCTTCGGGCACTTTCAGAAGATGAACAATAAGAAAGGTGAGAATAAAAGCCAGTGCGATGCGGATCCCATGCACGATACGGTAATTGCGGTATATGCGGATCTCAAATGGGCTTAGTGATTTGTCAGGACGCACACTCAGTTCCCCAGAAAATAAAAAACGGGATTGTACCTGTTTTTATGGAATGAACATCACAAAGTTAGGGGGCATAAGCCCCCTTTAGCATCAGACTTGATCTGCCACCGGAATATACATGTCTATTTCCCAGACTCCACTTTCTGAACCATCGTTAAGATAGTGTTCGAAGCAGGGTTTTCCGGTTATCTGGTAGCTATTATTAGCAAGGACGCTGTCAAAAAACAGATTCCACGGCTTGGCAAAGTCGTTGTCATCAACCCGGGCGCGTGCCACCGCATACTGGCCGCCCTGGATGCTCGTCACAATCACGCCTTCACTGTTATCCGGCACGGTAAAGTTTTCAGCCACCGAGACCACGGTGTCGCAGCGCAGTTTTTCTGCGGGTACAACGTCGGGGTTGTCGTAATAAACCGCCAGCCATTCTTCCCCGGCTATCTGGTGGGTTTTGACCCACAGGGCAAGTTGCTCAAAGCCCTGATGGACCGTTTGTTCCCACGGCCCAACCATATGAAAACCAGCGACTTTACGTTCATTCACTTGTTGTACGTTAAATTCCATATGACCTCCTGACAGATTTAAAAACACTGTATGCTTATACACCACTCTTGTGCAGGGAAACAATCCATTGTCAGGGTGATGTGGTTACTTTGCGAGCAGGATCGCTTTTTGAAAAACTTTCGCCTGTAGATCCGCCTGTAGATCGTAGTACAGACCAGCCGTTCAGATGAAAAAAAGGGCCGACATGACTGTCGACCCTTTTAACACTGATTAAGGAATTACAATTTGTGGCTCAGATAGTCGCTAAACCGCGACCATGTGCTGCCCTTTTTGACGCCCGTTAGCGTCACCAACGGCCAGTGGGCAATCAGCTTGTCGCGATCAAAAAGCTCGATTTCACCCACATGTTGGTTGGCAGCAATCGGCGCTTCGATCTCTTGCTTGTCGAGGACATATTTAGCTTTGATGTTAGGGACTTCAGATTTTGGCAGCGCCAAAAAAACATCCTGATTTGTACCAACTTCGATCTGTTTTTTATCACCGTACCAGATAGCCTCAGTACCAATTTTTTTGCCTTTATGCAGAACCTGTACGGTATCGAAATTATCCTGGCCCCAGTGCAGTAATTTCCGCGCCTGATCTTCGCGCCCTTTCGGGCTTTCAGCGCCCATGACCACCGCAATTAAACGGCGCTCACCGACCACGCTTGACGCAATAAGATTAAAGCCAGCGCTCGCAGTATGGCCGGTCTTCAGGCCGTCCACATTCAGCCCTTTGTCCCACAACAAACCATTACGGTTCTGTTGCGTGATGCCATTCCAGGTGAGGCTGCGCTCGCTATACATGTGATAAAACTCGGGTTCACCGTGGATTATTGCACGCGAAAGTACCGCAAGATCATAGGCTGTGCTGTGCTGGCCAGGTGCATCCAGACCATGAACCGTTTCGAAGTGGGTATCGCGCAGGCGGAGCTGCTGCACGTATTTGTTCATCATCGCTACAAATTGTGGCTGCCCACCGGCGACGTAATCTGCCAGAGCAACACAAGCATCATTCCCTGAATCAATAATTAACCCGCGGCTGAGGTCATGGACTGTCAGTCGGTCACCCGCTTTCAGGAACATTAGCGACGAGCCATCAAATACCGGATTACCTTTTGCCCAGGCATCTTTGCCGACAGTGACCATGTCGTTTGCCGTGATGCGGCCACTGTCGATGGCACGATCGACCACGTATCCGGTCATCAGCTTGGTCAGACTCGCCGGGTTGCGTCGCACATGCTCATTTTCCGCTGCCAGAATTTGCCCGGTGGTGTAATCCATCAATACCCAAGAGCCCGCCTGAATTTGTGGAGGGGGTGGCGCATTAAAAAAGGTATCGTCGGCAAAAGCGGAGTGAGCAGAAAGTGACAGCAAGGAACAGACAACAAACAGACGGATCTTCAACGATATACCCTCAGTAACAAAAAATTCAGCCGCCACTTTTACTGCAGTTTGCGACTTTTTTCGCAATTAAATTGCAAAAAGATATGAATGAGAGCGCTCGCATACAGTTGAGGAATATACTATTCCGTCATCGCGAAGACTTCTTGCAGGGCGGTTAATGGTTTACCATTGGCGGTTGCAGTACCTGATAACAATGATTGGCACATGGAGAGGGTTTTAGTGGGATTTCAGTTTAATAACAGTACGTTAAACAACACTCAAGGGCGGGAGTAAACCGTGGATAAGACAACGCAACAACCGACCTTCCTTTTTCATGATTATGAAACCTTCGGTAAAAGTCCATCGCTCGACCGCCCGGCGCAATTCGCGGCTATTCGTACCGATGCTGAATTTAACGTGATTGGCGAACCGGAAGTTTTTTACTGCAAACCGGCGGATGACTATCTGCCACAGCCAGAAGCCGTGATGATTACCGGCATTACTCCGCAACAAGCGCTGGCGCGTGGCGTCAACGAAGCGGATTTTGCAAAACGCATCCACACCATTTTTACCCATCCAAAAACCTGCGTCGTGGGTTACAACAATGTGCGCTTTGATGATGAAGTGACGCGCAATATCTTTTACCGTAACTTTTATGATCCGTATGGCTGGAGCTGGCAAAACGATAATTCGCGCTGGGATTTGCTCGATGTGATGCGCGCCTGTTACGCATTGCGCCCGGAAGGAATTGTCTGGCCGGAAAACGAAGACGGTTTGCCGAGCTTCCGCCTTGAACATTTGACCAAAGCCAACGGCATTGAGCATGCGAATGCACACGATGCGATGTCTGATGTGTACGCCACTATCGCGATGGCACAACTAGTGAAAACCCGCCAGCCGCGCCTGTTTGAGTATCTCTACAGCCACCGTTCCAAACACAAACTCACCACGCTGATTGATGTTCCGCAGATGAAACCGCTGGTACATGTCTCGGGAATGTTTGGCGCGTGGCGCGGTAACACCAGTTGGATTGCCCCACTCGCCTGGCACCCGGATAACAAAAACGCGGTGATTATGGTCGATTTGGCGGGTGATATTTCTCCACTTCTGGAGCTGGATGCGGATGCGTTGCGCGAGCGGTTGTATACGCCGAAAGCCGCACTTGGTGATACTGCGGCCGTGCCAATCAAGCTGGTTCATTTGAATAAATGCCCGGTCTTAGCGGTGGCGAATACGTTGCGCCCGGAAGATGCAGAACGTTTAGGAATCGATCGTCAACGTTGCCTGGATAACCTGAAGCTATTGCGAGAGCACCCTTCCGTACGCGAGAAAGCGGTGGCGATTTTTGCTGAAGCTGAGCCTTTTGTGCCTTCAGATAATGTTGATGCGCAGCTGTATAACGGCTTTTTCAGCGATGCCGACCGCGCAGCCATGCGTATTGTGCTGCAAACCGATCCGCAGAATTTACCCGCGCTGGACATTACCTTCGCCGATAAACGGATTGAGAAGCTGTTGTTTAATTATCGGGCGCGTAACTTCCCTGGCACCCTGGATGAAGCCGAGCAGCAGCGCTGGTTGCAGCATCGCCGTGAAGTGTTGTCTCAGGAAGCGTTGCAAGCCTACGCGCAAGAACTGGAAGCGCTGTATAACCTGCATGAAAGTGATAAAGAGAAGACGGCGTTGTTGAAGGAGTTGTTCGAGTATGCGCAGTTTTTAGTGGGGTGATAGCAAGATGTCGGATGGCGCAAGCTTATCCGCCCTACAAAGGACAAGACCCATTCAGGACGAAGCATCCATAACAAAAAGGCCGCTTGCGCGGCCTTTTTGGTGTTTAGCGATTACGCTAAATCTTCGTTGAACTGTGGAACCGGGTTACGGAAGCGACGAGTCACAAAGGCCAGATAGGTCAGGCCGATAGCCGCCCAAATCAGACCCAGAATCATCGAGCTTTCTTCCAGGTTAATCCACAATGCACCCACTGTCAGCGCGCCACAAGTTGGCAGCACCAGATAGTTGAAGTGATCTTTGATGGTCTTGTTACGGCCTTCGCGGATCCAGAACTGGGAAATCACTGACAGGTTAACGAAGGTGAACGCCACCAGCGCACCGAAGTTAATCAGCGCAGTCGCAGTAACTAGGTCAAATTTAACCGAGAACAATGCAATGATACCCACCAGAACCACGTTCAGCGCAGGGGTACGCCATTTCGGATGAATGTAGCCGAAGAAACGCTCCGGGAACACGCCATCACGGCCCATCACATACATCAGGCGTGAAACGCCCGCATGTGCCGCCATACCAGAAGCCAGAACGGTCACGCAGGAGAAAATCAGGATACCGAACTGGAAGGCTTTGCCTGCCACGAACAGCATGATTTCAGGCTGCGACGCGTCCGGATCATGGAAGCGAGAGATGTCCGGGAAGTACAGTTGCAGGAAGTAAGACACCACAACGAAGATCACACCGCCAATCAGGGCGGTCAGGAAAATCGCTTTCGGGATGACACGGCCTGCATCTTTGGTTTCTTCAGACAGCGAGCTGATGCCGTCAAAACCAAGGAACGAGAAACATAATATGGTCGCACCGGTTATCATCGGCACCACGTTGGCGTGCTCAGACCAGAATGGACGTGTGCTGGCAAGCGTACCGGCACCTTCGCCGTTTGCAACACCGTAAATAACCAGACCGGTGATAACCACCATAACAATCATCTGCAGCACAACAATCAGGCTGTTGAAGTTTGCCACGGTTTTAATGCCGCGCAGGTTGGAGATAGTCATAAAGCCAACCAGCAGCACCACGAAAATCCACGATGGGATAGACGGCACCAGGGCTTCAAAATAGATTTTAGCCAGCAAAATGTTGATCATCGGCATGAACAGATAATCAAGCAATGCCGACCAGCCCACCATAAAGCCAACCACTGGGTGGATTGCTTTTTGAGCGTAGGTATAAGCGGAACCCGCAGACGGGAAGCGGCGTACTAGCTTTCCATAACTTAACGCGGTGAACAAAATTGCCACAAGGGCAAACGCGTAAGCCGTCGCGACATGTCCGTCGGTAAGGCCAGATACAATCCCAAATGTATCGAACAAGGTCATAGGCTGCATATAAGCGAGGCCCATCATAACTACCGGAATAAGCGTAAGGCTCTTACGGAGTTCAACACGAGATTTTGCACCTGCGGTGACGTTAAGCGACATGGTCATTCCCCCAAACGGCGAATACCTGCGCAAAAGCAAAAAGCTGCCCCATCTAAATTTCCTCGGCGACACGACTGTCGTTTTTTAAAAGCTAGTATCTATCCGGTACGAAGCCCGGCCTCTTGGTTTTTTTGGCGGATGCCTGTTTGACTGCTTGAACTTAATGCAAAAAAATAACCGACGCGTTTAACGTCGGTTTTTTGTTCTCATTTAGTGAGGCGCGTATTTTGCACTAATTCGAGGCAAGAAGACAAGATATTGAGGCCCTCATTAACAATTTCTTTTTCGGCTGTTAAAGGGACAAGAAAACGAATCACATTCGCACGCACGCCGCATGACAATAAAACCAGTCCCTGCTTGCCTGCTTCTTTGACAAGTGCCTGAGTTAATTCTTTATTCGGACGATGGCTGTCACGCTCTTCGACCAGTTCCATCGCAATCATTGCCCCGTATCCACGCACATCACCGATGCAGTCAAATTGCTCTGCCATTTGCTGTAAACGCAGGGTGATTTGCTCGCCAATAATCTGGGCGCGCTGATTGAGACTTTCCTGCTCAATAATGTCTGTAACGGCCAGCGCTGCTGCAATTGCCACCGGCGACCCGGCATAAGTACCGCCGAGCCCACCCGGCATCGCTTTTTCAAACAGCGATTTCTTACCGACTAGCGCGGATAACGGGAAGCCACCCGCCAGGCTTTTGGCCATGGTGACGAGATCCGGCTCCACACCGCTGTGTTCAATAGCAAAGGTTTTACCGGTACGGCAGAAACCACTTTGAATTTCGTCGGCAATTAACACAATCCCGTGCTTATCACATAGCGCACGCAATTGTTTCATAAAGGAAGGTGATGCTGCATAAAAGCCCCCTTCCCCTTGTACCGGTTCAATAATGATGGCGGCAACTTCATCCGGCGAAACATCAGCGGCAAAAATACCCGCCAGTGATGCCAAAGCCTGAGTGTCACTTACACCAAGATAAGCAGCAGGATATGGCGCGTGGTAAATACCAGCCGGGAACGGGCCATAACCTTTTTTATACGGCTGAACTTTACCGGTTAACGCCATGCCCAGCAGCGTGCGCCCATGGAACGCGCCACGAAATGCAATAATGGCCGAGCGCCCGGTAGCAATACGCGCCACTTTAATGGCATTTTCCACCGCTTCTGCTCCTGTTGTCAGGAACAAGGTCTGGCAAGGTGCGCTTATCGGCACCAGTTTATTCAACCGTTCGGCAAGCTCAATATAGTTGCCGTAAGGTGTGACCTGGAAACAAGGATGGGTGAATTGTTCAAGCTGTTGACGTACTGCATCAATCACTGCGGGATGGTTATGCCCGGTATTCAGCACCGCAATACCAGAAGCAAAATCAATATAGCGTTTGCCTTCAACGTCCCAAATTTCCGCATTTTTCGCTTTTTCAATATAGACCGGCAACGCATTGCCGACCCCATGCGGAACTGCTTGCTCACGCCGTGACTGCCATTGCTGATTGGTTTGCTTCATACAGACTCCTTGCGCACAAAAAACCTCAACAAAACAAAGTTGAGGAGAGAATTTAAACGCGAAGACACTTTTCGAAGAAATATCGTTCCACTATAAACAATAGATGTGATGAATATGACCTGCCACTCACCCATTGGTATTATTTTTCGAGGTTCCGTACACCACCGCGATTTCAGGATTATTGACGATTTGCTCGCGCCACCATTCACTGGCAAGCCCTGCGGTTTGCTCATTCCAGCCAATCCACACCGGCACAAACGGCACATGGGAAACGACGTCTTTTTCAATCAACACGCCGCTTTCGATAAAACGCTGCGCCATATAGCGCGGAACGTAGCCGCAACCAATGCCGCTTATCTGTAATTCGAGTTTGGTTTTGAAGTCAAAAACGGTGATAGCATCTTGATCTTCGAGTAAATGCATCGATCGTGACGGTTCCAGGCGCGAAGTATCCCCCACAATAACCGCACGACTGCGTTTAATGACGCGGCGATTCAGCGGCTCTTCGGCATCGGCCAGTGGATGATGAGGTGCGACGACAAACACGCTTTCGAGTTGGCCGAGCAAGGTAAAACCGAAACCGCTGATGGATGGCGGGTCACTCATCGCACCAACAATAATATCGGCCCGCCCTTCGGTCAGCGCTTCCCATGAACCACCCAGCACACCGTTGATGAATTTCAGCCGTGTCACGCTGTAACTTTTGTAAAAACCTTCGATCAGCGGCGTCAGCAAAGAAAAGGGAAACGAATCGTCGACGCCGATCACCAGCTCATTTTCCCAGCCCTGATGAAGTTTGATTGCCTGCTGTTCAAGTTCGCGTACGGAATGCAGCACTTCGCGGCCTTTTTCCAGCAGAAGCTGACCCGTTCGCGTAAAACGCGCGCGGTGGCCGGAGCGGTCAAGAATTTGAATGTTGAGATCGTTTTCGAGTTTTTGAACGGTATAACTGAGCGCGGAAGGCGTTTTGAAGAGCTTTGCCGCCGCCGCAGCAAAGCTCCCTTCTTTATCAAGGGTATCGAGAATGATCAATACATCCAGCAGTGGTTTCATACTCGTTCCTGGCAGTCACGAGTCATGCCCCACAGCAGTTACTGCATGGGCATCACCAGCGGGTTTGGATACTGATATTCAAACCCAAGTTCATTGCAAATACGGTTGCCATCCACCAGCTTACCGCGGCCATTTTGCACTTCAGTTCTGAACTGTGGTGCGTCGAGATTCATCTGACGTGCCATCAAAGAATAGAACTCGGCACGCGTTGGGTGATCTGGCGCACATAAATTATAGATGTGACCGCCCTTTGGAGCCTGTAACAACAGCGTAATTGCTGAAATGACATCTTCCAGATGCACCAGATTGACGCCATGTGCACCATTCGCCACGTCAGTTTTTCCAGCTAAAAAGCGTCCTGGATGGCGTTCCGGCCCGACTAACCCCGCCAGACGCAGAATATCGACCGACGTCCCAGGTAAATCATGTAACCAGGTTTCCAGCTCTTTAAGTACGCGCCCACTGGCGGTAACCGGCTCAAGTGGCGACGTTTCTTTCACCGTGCCTTCTCTTTCGCCATACACCGAGGTGGAGCTAGTGAAAATGATACGCGGAATATCGTGAGCTAACGCGCTGTCGACAATTTCCTGCACCGCCTGCAGATAAAAATCGTCGCCTTCACCGGTGCGCCGAGCTGGCAGCGTGATGACCAACGCATCCACATCAAGCAATGCATCTAGATCGTCGCTCTCGCAAATCAGTTCGGGGGTCAGTTGCAGTTGATAACTGTCGATACCGCTCATGCGCGCGGCCTCGACGCCATCAAGGGTGGTTTTGCTTCCTGTCACTTGCCAACCCCGCGCTGACAAAGACATCGCAAGCGGCATTCCCAGCCAGCCTAACCCGACAATCGCAACTTTTTTCATGCATTCTCTCCTGGATTGCAGCATTTCTCACTGCTGCGATTTTTAGCTCTTGATTAAGGCTACGCCAGGACTGCGCAACTGACAATCAGTGCTGCTAAACAGAATATTAATTGCGGGGATAAAAAGCACTTGCGCTGAAAGGGGGAACTGGTTTAGGTTAATTGCACACAATGAATAGTCATTCATACGAGAATTTTATGACACGCGTTCAAAATACTAACCACCATCATCACCATCATCCTGACTAGTCTTTCAGGCGATGTGTGCTGGGAGACAGAAAAATCTTCCAGTGGTGCATGAACGAGTCAAAAAGCCCCCGGAAGATTTCTTCCGGGGGCTTTTTTTTGGGCGTCAGACAAGAATTTACCAGGAGTATTTACCCATGTTAGACAACAACCGTTTACGCATAGCTATTCAGAAATCAGGCCGTTTAAGCGATGATTCACGCGAATTGCTCGCTCGCTGTGGCATAAAAATCAACCTGCACACTCAGCGCCTGATTGCGCTGGCAGAAAATATGCCAATCGACATTTTGCGTGTCCGTGATGACGATATTCCTGGGCTGATTATGGACGGTGTGGTCGACCTCGGCATTATTGGCGAGAACGTGCTGGAAGAAGAGTTGCTGACGCGCCGCGCCCAGGGCGAAGACCCGCGTTACTTCACGCTGCGTCGCCTTGATTTCGGTGGCTGCCGTTTCTCACTGGCGATTTCAGTTGATGAGCCCTGGGATGGCCCGGCAAGCCTCAACAATAAACGTATCGCTACTTCTTATCCGCACCTGTTAAAGCGCTACCTTGATGGCAAAGGCGTGCAATTCAAATCCTGTTTACTGAATGGTTCTGTGGAAGTTGCACCACGTGCGGGACTGGCGGATGCGATTTGTGACCTGGTTTCTACTGGCGCAACACTTGAAGCTAACGGCCTGCGCGAAGTAGAAGTAATTTACCGCTCTAAAGCCTGCCTGATTCAGCGTGACGGCGAAATGCCAGAAGCAAAACAACAACTGATCGACAAACTGATGACCCGCATCCAGGGTGTGATTCAGGCACGTGAATCGAAATACATTATGTTGCATGCACCAAGCGAGCGTCTGGATGAAATTATTTCTCTGCTGCCAGGCGCTGAACGCCCAACCATTCTGCCACTGGCGGGCGACCAGCAACGCGTAGCGATGCACATGGTGAGTAGTGAAACCCTGTTCTGGGAAACCATGGAAAAATTGAAAGCGCTGGGAGCCAGTTCAATTCTGGTGTTACCAATTGAGAAGATGATGGAGTAACACCATGGCAAACTTCAATACGTTGATTAACTGGAATGAGTGCGATGCAGCAGCGCAACAGGCGTTGCTCACCCGCCCTGCCATTTCTGCATCGGAAAGCATTACCCGCACGGTTGCTGAAATTCTTAATAATGTGAAAGCCAACGGTGATGCGGCTCTGCGTGAATACAGCGCAAAGTTTGATAAAACCGATGTGCAACAACTGAAAGTCAGCGAGCAGGAAATTGCCGCAGCCGTGGCGCGCCTGGGTTCAGAAATTAAAGATGCGATGGCGGTGGCTGTTGCGAATATTGAAAAATTCCACGTGGCTCAGCAACTGGCGACGGTCGATATTGAAACCATGCCTGGCGTACGCTGCCAACAAGTGACGCGCCCGGTTGCCTCCGTCGGTTTATATATCCCTGGCGGCTCTGCCCCGCTGTTTTCAACCGTATTGATGCTTGCCACGCCTGCACGTATTGCCGGCTGCAAAAAAGTGGTGTTGTGTTCACCACCGCCGATTGCCGATGAAATTCTCTATGCCGCGCAACTGTGTGGTGTGCAGGAAGTGTTTCAGGTAGGCGGTGCACAGGCCATCGCCGCGCTGGCACTGGGCACCGAAAGCATCCCAAAAGTGGATAAGATTTTTGGGCCAGGTAACGCTTTTGTTACCGAAGCTAAACGCCAGGTCAGCCAGCGTCTTGATGGCGCGGCCATCGACATGCCTGCTGGCCCGTCTGAAGTTTTAGTGATTGCCGACAGCGGCGCAACACCTGATTTTGTAGCGTCCGACCTGCTTTCTCAGGCAGAGCATGGCCCGGATTCGCAAGTTATTTTACTGACGCCAGACGCGCAAATGGCGCAAGCCGTTGCCGAAGCCGTCGAACGCCAGTTAGCAGCTCTGCCACGGGCTGAAACGGCGCGTAAAGCTCTGGAAAGCAGCCGCCTGATTGTGGCCCGTGATTTAGAGCAGTGCATTGAGATTTCTAACCAGTACGGCCCGGAGCACCTGATTATCCAAACGCGTAACGCCCGTGACCTGGTCGACTCTATCACCAGTGCCGGTTCGGTATTTCTCGGTGACTGGTCACCGGAATCCGCTGGCGACTATGCTTCTGGCACCAACCACGTCCTGCCGACCTACGGTTACACCTCGACCTGTTCAAGCCTTGGTCTGGCGGATTTCCAGAAACGTATGACGGTTCAGGAACTCTCGCCACAAGGTTTTGCAAGCCTGGCTAAAACCATTGAAACTCTGGCCGCCGCCGAGCTGCTGGATGCCCACAAAAACGCTGTTACCCTGCGCGTTGCTGCGCTGAAGGAGATGCAATGAGCATTATTGAGTTAGCCCGCGAAAATGTCCGCGCCCTGACCCCTTACCAGTCGGCTCGCCGTCTGGGCGGTAATGGCGATGTGTGGTTAAACGCCAATGAATATCCCACGGCAGTGGAATATCAGCTGACGCAACAGACGCTGAACCGCTATCCGGAATGCCAGCCAAAACTGGTGATTGAACGCTACGCTGAATACTCTGGCGTGAAACCCGAGCAAGTTTTGGTGAGCCGAGGTGCCGATGAAGGTATCGAACTGCTGATTCGCGCATTTTGCGAACCGGGTAAAGACGCGGTGCTGTATTGCCCGCCGACTTACGGCATGTATAGCGTCAGCGCTGAAACTATTGGTGTGGAATGCCGCACCGTACAAGCACTGGAAGACTGGCAACTTGATTTGCCCTCCATCGCCGAAAATCTTGATGGCGTGAAAGTGGTTTACGTTTGCAGCCCGAACAACCCCACCGGACAGTTGATCAATCCTCAGGATTTGCGTGTTCTGCTGGAAATGGCACGCGGTAAAGCACTGGTGGTAGCCGACGAAGCCTATATTGAGTTTTGCCCGCAGGCCACACTCGCTGGCTGGTTGAATGAATATCCGCACCTTGTGGTGCTGCGTACACTCTCCAAAGCATTTGCGCTGGCCGGATTACGCTGTGGCTTCACCCTGGCGAATGAAGAAGTGATTAACTTGCTGATGAAAGTCATCGCACCTTATCCGCTTTCAACGCCGGTTGCTGATATCGCCGCTCAGGCATTAAGCCCGCAAGGCATTAATGCGATGCGTGAACGTGTGGCGCAAGTGCTGGTGAATCGCCAATTTCTGGTCACCGCACTACAAGACATTGACTGCGTTGAGCAAGTTTTCGACTCCGAAACAAACTATGTCATCGCGCGCATCACCGCCTCAAGTGCTGTATTTAAATCTCTGTGGGATCAGGGCATTATCTTACGTGACCAAAACAAACAACCATCATTAAGCGGCTGCCTGCGGATTACCGTCGGCACCCGTCTTGAGTGCGAGCGCACCCTTGCTGCGCTGCGTGAACAACCCGGCCTGACGGCCACGGAGGGCGTGTGAGCCAGAAAATTCTTTTTATCGACCGTGACGGCACCTTAATTTCCGAGCCACCGAAAGATTTCCAGGTGGATCGCATGGACAAGTTAGCCTTTGAGCCAGCGGTGATCCCCGCTCTGCTGCAATTACAAAAAGCGGGCTACAAGCTGGTGATGATCACCAATCAGGATGGTTTGGGAACCGACAGTTTCCCGCAGGCGGATTTCGACGGCCCGCACAACCTGATGATGCAAGTGTTTACCTCGCAGGGCGTAAATTTTGACGATGTGCTGATTTGCCCGCACTTACCTGCGGACAATTGCGATTGCCGTAAGCCTAAAATTGCTCTGGTGAAAGGTTACCTGGAAGAAGGTGTGCTGGATAAGCCAAACAGCTATGTGATTGGTGACCGTGCTACAGATATCGAACTGGCTGAAAACATGGGGATTCAGGGTTTACGCTACCACGGCGAAACGCTGAACTGGCCGATGATCGGCGAAAAGCTGACTAAACGTGACCGCTACGCCCATGTTGAACGCGCCACCAAAGAGACGCAAATCGACGTGCAGGTTTGGCTCGACCGCGAAGGCAGCAGCAAAATTAACACTGGCGTGGGCTTCTTCGACCATATGCTGGACCAGATTGCGACCCACGGCGGTTTCCGGATGGATATCAGCGTGAAAGGTGATCTTTATATCGACGACCACCACACCGTTGAAGACACCGGCCTGGCACTGGGCGAAGCGCTGAAAATTGCTCTGGGTGACAAACGCGGTATTACGCGTTTTGGTTTCACCTTGCCGATGGACGAATGCCTGGCACGCTGTGCGCTGGATATTTCTGGCCGCCCGCACCTTGAATATAAAGCCGAGTACAACTTCCAGCGCGTGGGTGATTTGAGCACCGAGATGGTCGAGCACTTCTTCCGTTCGCTGTCATACACCATGGGCGTGACGCTGCACCTGAAAACCAAAGGCAAAAATGACCATCACCGTGTCGAAAGCCTGTTTAAAGTCTTTGGCCGCACGCTGCGCCAGGCGATTAAAGTTGAAGGTGACACGCTGCCCTCCTCGAAAGGAGTGTTGTGATGGATGTGGTGATCCTCGATACCGGTTGCGCCAACCTGCATTCGGTAAAATCAGCCATTCAGCGCCACGGCTATGAACCTTTGGTCAGCCGCGACCCGGATGTGGTGCTACGCGCCGATAAACTCTTTTTACCCGGTGTGGGCACCGCTCAGGCGGCAATGAACCAAATCCGCGAGCGTGAACTGGTCGATCTCATTAAAGCCTGTACCCAACCGGTACTGGGGATTTGCCTCGGCATGCAGCTATTAGGCGCGCGCAGCGACGAAAGCAACGGCATAGATATGCTGGGCATTATCGAGCAACCGGTGTTGAAAATGGTCGACCACGGTTTGCCTTTGCCACACATGGGCTGGAACCGCGTTTACCCGAAAGCGGGCGACCGCTTGTTCCGTGGCATCGACGACGGCGATTATTTTTACTTTGTGCACAGCTATGCAATGCCGGTTTGCGCCAATACCATCGCGCAAGCCAGCTACGGTGAAGCCTTCACCGCAGCGGTGCAAAAAGATAACTTCTTTGGTGTGCAATTCCACCCGGAACGCTCGGGTGCGGCAGGCGCAAAATTACTGAAAAACTTCCTGGAGATGTAAGCACCATGATCATTCCCGCTCTCGATTTAATAGACGGCACAGTGGTGCGCCTCCATCAGGGGGATTACGGTCAGCAACGCGATTACGGCAACGATCCGTTACCGCGCCTGCAAGATTACGAAGCGCAAGGCGCGCAGGTGTTGCACCTGGTCGATTTGACCGGCGCAAAAGACCCGGCAAAACGCCAAATTCCACTGATTAAAACACTGGTGGCTGGCGTCAATATTCCGGTTCAGGTCGGCGGTGGAGTCCGTACTGAAGACGATGTGGCCGCGCTGCTGGAAGCCGGTGTCGCCCGCGTAGTGGTGGGCTCAACAGCCGTTAAATCACCTGAAGTCGTAAAGGGCTGGTTTACGCGTTTTGGCGCGGATGCACTGGTACTAGCGCTGGATGTGCGTATCGATGAACAAGGCAACAAACATGTTGCGGTGAGTGGCTGGCAAGAGAACTCCGGCGTTTCGCTTGAAGAACTGGTGGAAACCTATCTACCCGTTGGGCTCAAGCACGTTCTGTGTACCGATATTTCTCGCGATGGCACGCTGGCGGGTTCGAACGTTTCGCTGTATGAGGAAGTTTGCGCACGTTTCCCGCAAGTGGCGTTCCAGTCATCCGGCGGCATTGGCGACATTAACGATATAGCCGCACTGCGTGGCACTGGCGTACAAGGTGTGATTGTTGGTCGCGCACTGCTGGAAGGGAAATTCAACGTAATGGAGGCGATTTCATGCTGGCAAAACGGATAATTCCTTGCCTGGACGTACGCGACGGGCAAGTCGTAAAAGGTGTGCAGTTCCGCAACCATGAAATCATCGGTGATATCGTGCCGCTGGCACAACGTTATGCTGCGGAAGGCGCAGACGAACTGGTGTTCTACGACATTACCGCATCAAGTGATGGCCGTGTGGTCAACAAAAGCTGGGTGTCGCGCGTGGCGGAAGTTATCGATATACCTTTCTGCGTGGCAGGCGGGATTAAGTCAATTGAAGATGCCGCGCAAATTCTCTCATATGGCGCGGATAAAATTTCCATCAACTCCCCTGCCCTGGCAGACCCGGAGCTAATCACTCGTCTGGCGGACCGTTTTGGTGTGCAGTGTATTGTGGTCGGTATCGATACCTGGTTTGATAGCGAAACCGGCAAATATCACGTCAATCAATATACCGGTGACGAAAGCCGTACGCGCGTAACGACGTGGGAAACGGTGGACTGGGTGCAGGAAGTGCAAAAGCGCGGGGCCGGGGAAATCGTGCTTAACATGATGAACCAGGATGGCGTGCGCAACGGCTACGACCTTGCGCAATTAAAGAAAGTGCGTGAAGTTTGCCACGTCCCGCTGATTGCTTCTGGTGGCGCGGGAACCATGGAACACTTCCTTGAAGCCTTCCGTGATGCAGATGTCGACGGTGCACTGGCTGCATCTGTGTTCCATAAGCAAATTATCAATATTGGTGAGTTGAAACTTTTTCTGGCTCAACAAGGCGTGGAGATAAGAGTGTGCTAACACAAGAACAAAGAGAAAAACTGGACTGGGAAAAAACCGCTGGCCTGATGCCGGTCATCGTCCAACACGCGAAATCTGGCGAAGTGTTGATGCTGGGATACATGAATGCGGAAGCGCTGGCACAGACTGAACAAAGCGGAAAAGTCACTTTCTTCTCCCGCACCAAACAGCGTTTGTGGACCAAAGGTGAAACCTCCGGAAACTTCCTGGGCGTGGTCAGTATTGCCCCAGATTGCGATAACGACACGCTGCTGATTCTGGTGAACCCAATTGGGCCAACCTGCCATTTAGGCACCTCAAGCTGCTTCGGTGAAACCCATCACGACTGGCACTTCTTGTATCAACTTGAGCAACTGCTGGCCTCGCGTAAGAGTGCAGACCCGGAAAGTTCGTATACCGCGAAACTATACGCAAGTGGAACCAAGCGTATTGCCCAGAAAGTGGGTGAAGAAGGCGTGGAAACGGCGCTGGCAGCAACGGTTAATGACCGCTTTGAGCTGAAGAATGAAGCATCTGATTTGGTCTATCACTTGCTGGTGCTCTTGCAGGATCAGGAACTGGATTTGAGTGCGGTGATTGAGAATTTACGGGAAAGGCATAAGTAGGTTTTGGACGTTTAGATGTGAAAAAGGCCGCTTACGCGGCCTTTTCTATAACTATCACTAATGCTTATACAACAGGCTTGTAATTACGCAATGCGTTACGACTAAGCACAACACCCGAGCCAAGAATCAGACCAACCAAAGCACCTAACACAAGCGTTAGTCCCTTTTTCGGGCTATCACGTCGAATAGGTAAACTTGGTTTCATCACGTAGCGAAACGCGTAAGTGGTATCTGGCTTAGATTTCAAAGCGCTAATCGCTAACAAAGTTTGGCGCGCATTGAAGTAAGACTCATCCAACGGCAATGGACGCGTCGCTTCGTTCTTTATAGTCGCAGAGAGCGCATCGCTACCCAGTACAAACAAGGTGTCTTCAGACAGCGTTTCAGCCTGCTGAACCAGGGTATTTTTGATGTTGGATTGCTGCGCAACAATCAATGCCTGATTCAGGATCTCCAGACGCTTGTCTTTGCGTTCCTGAGCAATTTTTTCTTTAGTTGCTAAATCTACTTTCAGATCGTCAACTTTAGAATTCATGCTGGTTTGCAAGTCATCATCCAGTTCAGTAACCACACGTTTGTTGATTTGCTGAATATAAGTTGTGAGCGTTTTTTGCGCATCTGCTGCACTCGTGGCTACATAACTTACTTTTAGTGGGACAGGTTGATCTTTAACGGATTGTTCGATAGTCAGTTTTTCAGGTTTTGCCTGATTATCTAACTGTTCTGACAATGCAGATAAAGCGGAATTAAAACGACTAAAGAAGCGCTGCTGAACTTCTACGTTTGAAGGAGCTGCTGGGCCATATAAAACGTTCATCGAATTGTTGTAGTTCGCTATTTGCCCCGAATCCGGCAATGTGATGATAGCTTCAGAGGTCCATTTCTCTTTAGCAACAAACAAATAGATCACTGCAAGAATAACGGTCGCTACAGCGAAAGCGATAATAGTCACTTTCCCTTTCCACAACTGCATTAAAAGATCAATCAAATCAATAGATTCTTCGTTGCTGTCGATGCGATTTTTTATCACATCATTGCTATTTTGATTCATGGTTACCCTAATCGAAATTGTTCAGAGAGGTAATTGTTTACAGCGCTAGTATAACAAGGGGTTATAAAAAAATTCGTTGAAAAGTATGTTTTTGTTTACAGCTCAAAACACCTTTCCGATGTTATTAAATTGTTACATTTACAACAATAGCATCAACTATACTCAGGATTAGCATAGAAAACCAGAGAGCTTATCTTAAAAAAAACGGTCCCCGAAAGGACCGCTGGATAAAACATCTATAGATAGATTTTAATCAAGCCATTCGGTATGGAACACACCTTCTTTATCAGTTCGCTTGTAAGTATGCGCGCCGAAGTAGTCACGCTGCGCCTGAATCAAGTTGGCAGGCAGAACTGCTGAACGGTAGCTATCGTAGTAAGAAATAGCTGCAGAGAAGGTCGGTGTTGGAATACCGTTTTGTACCGCGTAAGAAACTACGTCACGCAGCGCTTGCTGATACTCATCGGCAATCTGCTTGAAGTACGGTGCTAACAGCAAGTTGGCAATGGCTGGGTTTTCTGCATAAGCATCGGTGATTTTCTGCAGGAACTGGGCACGGATAATACAACCCGCACGGAAGATCTTAGCAATCTCGCCATAGTTGAGATCCCAGTTATTCTCTTCAGATGCGGCACGTAGTTGGGAAAAACCTTGAGCATAAGAAACTATTTTACCCAGATACAATGCGCGACGTACTTTCTCAGCGAATTCAGCTTTATCACCAGCAAATGGTTTAGCCTGCGGGCCACTAAGAACTTTAGATGCAGCAACACGCTGTTCTTTTAAAGAAGAGATATAGCGAGCAAAGACCGACTCAGTAATTAATGACAGAGGTTCACCCAAGTCCAGTGAACTCTGGCTAGTCCATTTACCCGTCCCTTTGTTAGCCGCTTCATCCAAAATCACATCAACCAGATATTTACCGTCTTCATCTTTCTTAGTGAAGATATCTTTGGTGATATCAATCAGGTAACTGCTCAGCTCACCTTTATTCCAGTCGGTAAAGGTAGAAGCAAGCTCTTCGTTAGACAGATTCAGGCCATGTTTCAGCAGAGAATAAGCTTCAGCAATAAGCTGCATATCGCCATATTCAATACCGTTATGAACCATCTTCACATAATGACCAGCACCATCCGCACCGATATAGGTCACACAAGGTTCGCCATCTTCAGCAACGGCCGCGATCTGTTTTAGAATTGGCGCAACCAATTCATAAGCGGCTTTCTGGCCGCCAGGCATGATGGATGGGCCTTTTAATGCGCCTTCTTCTCCACCAGATACACCGGTACCGATGAAGTTAAATCCTTCAGCAGACAGTTCACGGTTACGACGGATAGTATCCAGGAAGAAGGTGTTGCCACCATCAATCAGGATATCGCCCTTCTCAAGATATGGTTTGAGTGAATCAATGGTTTTGTCCGTGGCCTCACCAGCCTTAACCATCAACAGGATGCGGCGTGGAGTTTCTAGAGACTCAACAAACTCTTGCACCGTATAGTAAGGAACCAGCTTCTTACCCGGATTCTCAGCGATAACTTCTTCAGTTTTATCGCCTGAACGGTTGAACACGGAAACGGTATAACCACGGCTTTCGATGTTCAGCGCCAGGTTGCGCCCCATTACTGCCATACCGACGACGCCGATTTGTTGCTTGGACATTACAAACTCCTGTCTTTGGAAGGTTACTACGACTTCAACGCCGTACTAAATATTGTCTTGATGTTAACTCAGGTTTGTAGGGCCTGGGTAGAGTTTGATCTGCTCTAATAGCCTGCTGACGAACTATTATTCAGAGTCTAGAAAATTACTGAAGTAGCAATTTCATAATTTCAGCCGTTTTCTGTTCCATCAATTTAGTGTCCCCGCGCGATTCTACGTTCAGACGCACCACCGGCTCGGTGTTGGAGCTGCGCAGGTTAAAGCGCCAGTCGGCGAACTCCATGCTCACGCCATCGGTGTGGTCCACTTCCTGCGCGTGCGGTGCAAAATGCTGCTGCACACGGGCAATGGCGACTTTCGGGTCCTGCAGCTTGCTGTTGATTTCACCGCTCGCCGGCCAGGCCGCCATACGGTCGCGCACCAGTTCGCCCAAGGTTTTTCCTTTCTGGCACAGCAGCTCGGTCACCAGCAGCCACGGGATCATCCCGCTGTCGCAGTAAGCAAAATCGCGGAAGTAGTGATGGGCGCTCATTTCGCCGCCGTAAATCGCGTCTTCCTGGCGCATACGCTCTTTGATAAACGCATGACCGGTTTTCGACATCACCGGCGTGCCGCCTGCGCTCTCGACGATATCCACCGTGTTCCACGACAGACGTGGATCATGAATGATTTTCGCGCCCGGCTGTTTTTCGAGGAACGCCGCGGCCAGCAGGCCAACGATGTAATACCCTTCGATAAACTGCCCTTTCTCATCGAACAGGAAGCAACGGTCGAAATCACCGTCAAAGGCAATCCCCATGTCTGCGCCGTGTTCAATCACCGCATTACGGGTGTCGTCGCGGCATTCCGGTAATAACGGGTTCGGGATACCGTTCGGGAAATTGCCGTCCGGGGTGTTGTGGACTTTGATAAACGTCAGCGGCACGTTGAGCGCTTTAAAGCGCGCTTCGATAGCATCGACAATCGGGCCAGCCGCGCCGTTACCGGAGTTAATCACCAGTTTCAGCGGCTTGATGTTTTCCACGTTGATGTACGAGAACAGGTGGTCGATGTAAGCCTCAACCACGGAGATTTTCTGGTAGCTGCCGCGTTTAGCTGCATCAACCGGCGGGAAGTCATTGGCTTCGGCCAGGCGCTGTACATCGAACAGACCGGTATCGCCGCTGATTGGGCGGGCACCTTCGCGCACCAGTTTCATGCCGTTGTAGTCCATCGGGTTATGGCTGGCGGTCACTTCAATGCCGCCGTCCACGTTCAGATGCCAGGTGGCAAAATAGATTTCTTCGGTGCCGGACAAACCGATATCCAGCACGTCGACGCCTGCATCCTGCAACCCTTTCGCTAATGCCAGCTTCAGGGTTTCACTGGTCAGGCGCACATCGCCGCCCAGCACAATGGTTTTCGGTTTCAGGTATTCGCCATAAGCACGGCCAATTCGTTCGGCGATGTCTTCGTTCAGCTCTTCGCCCAGGCGGCCACGGATGTCGTAGGCTTTAAAACAGGTTAGTTTCTGTGTCATTTTCGCTCCCTGGAGCAACAGATTTCGTAGGTCGGATAAGCGCAGCGTCATCCGACAAAAGCTAAATGCGCCCGTACCGGTCCTGAAAACGCACAATGTCGTCTTCTTCGAGGTAAGTGCCGGAACGCACTTCAATCAGGTCGAGGGGGATTTTCCCGGGGTTTTCCAGGCAGTGCGTGACGCCCAGCGGAATGTAGATGGACTCGTTTTCGCCCAGCAGTTTCACTTCTTCACCCAGTGTCACTTTTGCGGTCCCCGCAACCACAATCCAGTGCTCGGCACGGTGATGGTGCATCTGCAAAGACAACCCCTCGCCCGGTTTAACGGTAATGCGTTTCACCTGATAGCGGTCACCGGAATCAATGGTGTCGTATTTACCCCACGGGCGATACACTTCGCGATGGTTGTGGTGTTCATGGCGACCACTTGCTTTAAGCTCCTCGACAATCTTTTTCACATCCTGAGCACAATTTCTATCGGCAACCAGCACCGCATCTTTGGTCTGCACCACTACTAAATCTTTCACGCCAACAGTGGTGACCAGGCCGGACTCGGCATAAATGAAACTGTTTTCGGTGTCGTGACTGATCACATCGCCGTGGTGCACGTTACCCTGCTGATTCTTGGTGCTGATTTCCCACAGCGATGACCAGGAGCCGACGTCACTCCAGCCTGCGTCCATCGGCACTACAACGGCGTCGGCAGTTTTTTCCATTACCGCGTAATCAATAGATTCGTCTGGACACGCCAGGAACGCCGCTTCATCGACACGTACAAAATCGAGATCCGGGTCGATGTTGGCCATAGCTTTTTCGCAGGCGCTGAGAATATCCGGGCGGAATTTTTTTAGCTCTTCGAGGTAGCGCCCGGCGCGGAACAGGAACATACCGCTGTTCCAGTAATATTCACCGCTGGCAACGTAGGCCTCCGCGGTAGTGATATCAGGTTTTTCGACAAATTCAGCAACTTCAAATCCTGAAATTAGACTTAAACCATCTAATGAATTACCACGCCGTATATAACCGTAACCAGTTTCTGGTTGAGTCGGAATAATACCAAAGGTCACCAGTTTTCCAGACTCCGCATATGGCAGCGCGTTCTGAACCACTTCACGAAATACCTCTTCATCCTGAATAACGTGGTCAGCAGCCAAGATTAATAATATTGGATCGTAATCAGCAGAATTACGCTGAGCTGCTAATGCGGCAAGTGTTATAGCTGGAGCAGTATTTCGCGCAACAGGTTCTAGAATGATATTCTTCGCTAACTTATTTAACTGCAGCAACTGCTCAGCCACAATAAATCTATGGGCTTCATTACATATTACAATCGGATTTTCTGAAATAAGAGGGAATAACCTATGCAGAGTCACCTGCAACATAGATTGATTATTAGTTAGATTCAAAAATTGCTTTGGATATTGAACTCGAGATAGTGGCCACAGGCGACTGCCTGTACCACCGGCAAGGATGACTGGGATCATAATAGCGACCTAATAATATGAATAAATAAAAATCAAAAAATCTATTGATTGAATAGGTGAAACTTATACTTGCAAATTAAAAAACGCATAATACTTTTAACATGCCAATAAAAATGTTTAGACCAAATACTTCTGTTGTTAAATTGAGCAAGATGAACAGCTGAAATTTGTGGAAAATATAAAACAGAAACATTATATCTAATTTTTGCTCTCCAGCAAATATCTACATCCTCACAGTACATGAAATACTTCTCGTTAAAACCACCTAGTTTAGAATAAAAATCAGAGTTAAAGATCAAAAAAGATCCAGCAGCCCAATCAACATAAACAGGTTCAGTAATTAAAGATTTATCAATAATACATTTATTTTTTTTAAAAAAGAAAGAACTAATAAAATCTAATGGACCTGGGAATTTTCTTATTGAATGATCATATTCTGTTTTATTTTCATCTCTATACAAATTTATAGTAGCTATTTTTGCATTAGTACTTTTCATTTCAGAAACCACTTCGAATACTGATTTGGCGGTAACATATATATCAGGATTCATAATGACAAAGAAATCTTCACCTGTCATCAATTTTGAATTAAGTTCAAAAACATCATTATTATTTGCACCAAAACCTTTTTTATCTTTGGATTTCAAATAACTGACGCCAATTTCTTCACTATAGGTTTCTAATTTTTTCTCCCCTATATTATCTTTAATGGTTATTTTTATATTGGGGCTTTGGGAAAGACATTTTACAGCCCCTAATTCTTTAATAAGTTCAAAATGTCCATGAGAAACAATTGAAACATAGATCATTACATGCAGCCTTAATCGATAATAGAATGAAATAATAATTCATACTGGCGCGACATCTCAGCGTCAGAAATTTTACTAAAATTTTGATGAGCGGGTACATTCTCAAAAATATTATTTGGAATATTTATTTTCATATCAGACAAATCAAACAAGTATATGCAATTATTATTTAGGAGGTGAGAAATCTCTGCATGAGAAGGAATATTACTTACAAAAAGAATACATCCTGAAGCATAAGCCTCTAAGAGAGCCAATGGGAAACCTTCAGACTCAGACGCAGATAAAAAAACATTCGCAATTTGGTAATAATTTACAGGAGACTCAATACTGCCTGTAAAAATATAACGAGCATCATGCTCAACAATTTTTCTACATTCACTATCAAGAGGACCATCACCAACAATAATTAATCTATCATTGGCGTTGAGTTGAAGTCGCTTCAGTAACCCTATTACATTCTTTCTTTTAGAAAGAGACCCACAATAAACAAGAATATTATCCTTATGGTCAAAGCCATACTGTACACGCAATTTTTCTTTTTCATCAGGATTTAACACCTTGAATTTCTCAAGGTTAACTCCATTTCTAATAACTGATTTATTGGGATTAATTTTTGCATTTTCAAGGATAACATCAACCGACTCAGCACATGACACAAGATGATTAAATCTACCAAGGATAAATGCATGAACATAGTACGCCATATGACCTACAAAAAAGCCAAATAAAGGTATATAGTCCTCAAGCAATCTATTATGCACAGTAGATATTTTTTTATTCTTAATAAAACAACAATATAGATCTGCAGTAATACCATGAGAATGAATTACATCCTGGGGATGTTTTTTTAAAATTTGATACAAGAATAAAATTCTTTTAAAAAAAGAATTTTCTTTAGTAAAATAAACTTCAACACCATAGTCAATAAACTCTGACAAAATTATATCATCAATGTTATCTGATAAACAAAAGATGGTATATTTGACACTTTTTCTTTTATTCACTAAAGTCCTGACAACATTCACTGGACCTTGGTTCTTTAGTCCTGAGAGTACTACTCCTACTTTAATTTTTTTCATTTTTAACTCATGCCCAAAATTGTTACATTTGGATGAACATTTGAAATGTACAAATCGTAAAACATTTGGAGAATAACTATTGCTAAAAATAGCATATAAGACAATGAAAGGTTTCTTTTATAGAAAAGCGCATAAATGATTAATACACTTTCCCCAGCAGTCAAGAAAGAAGATAGCCTGCCAGATAGAATCGCCATTTCACTAAATGCCGCCATGAAAAGCATACCAATTACATAGAGATTATATAAGGTAATGATTGCTTCCGACTTTAGCTCTCTACCAATATATTTATGAAGTAAAAAAATTATTAATAATCCTTTTATAAATACAGGATTTGTTACAACAGGAATTCTATAATCATATTCAGCCCAACCTATATAGGTTGAAATGCTAGAAGGTAATAGATTGTAATTTGCAAGTGTCGATAGAATAACACTCAAGCCATTTACGTATGAAAATAGCATTAGTACGACAAAAGCAAAAATAAACATCTTCACAGATATTACTTTTTTTCTAAGAAAAGGATAAATGATAGCAACAGCAAACGCACCTGAGTGAATTAGGCCAGCAATGCAAATTGCCAAGATACCTTTCTTATAGCTTTTAATATTTACAATAGAAAATAATATTATACTGACAGCTAAACCTGCTCGGATCTGTATCATATCTCTAACAAGAAATGCATGGCTTAGATAAAAAATTAGTGAAAGAAGAGGTAATATGCTAATTTTATTAAATGCTGACACTGTCAGTGTTATTGATAAAAAAGCAATAAAAAAAAGGAAAACCTGAAATGAAATACCAATTGTTTTAAATAATGAGGATAGATAAAGATAACCTACTTCCCCATGTATATCACGTATTGAAGTTAAACTAAAATCGTATACCATAGGCACCGATTCATACATTTCCTTATACGCATAATAATCACTATCGTTTGCCCTTAAACCGGCTATAAAAACCATTAGTACCGCTAGCAATATTAACAATACACAACTAAAAACGTCACGTTTAGATGAGGAAAATAGAGATAATATAATCCCAAAAAACATAAGAGAAAATAGTATATAATCCTTAATCATTCCTTTACATTCTCATTAAGAAAATCATTTATTTTTGTAATAAAACTTTCGTCTGTATCCTTATCACCATATATGCAAAGCGCAGATTCTATACCTTTTGATGCGAATTTTGTAGTAATTACTGGTATGCCTTTCTGTACTGCCTCTAATATTTTAATTTTAATACCGGTCCCAGTAATTATAGGAGCTAATACACATATACAGGATGAACTAAGTTTATTGAACTGTGCACCATTCAATTCTCCTGTAAAGTGAAAATTTCCATCTGCCGAAATCATGTGAACTCTTTCGACAGATGCTCTACCAGTAACAAAAATATCAATTTTTTTATTTATAAATGGGTAAATATCTTTTACAAACCACTTCAGCCCATAATAGTTTTGGGAAAACTCTATGCTACCAGGTATTAATATAAAAGGTTTTTTATAATTGGGTTCACGCTGAATTTTATTCACTAATAAGTGATTTGAGGCCAGCTTGCATAATTTTTTATCAAAATTAAAATTCGAAATGTACCAATCACGATCTTCTTTTGTCAAAAAAATATATTCATTAATTTTATTTCTACTTAATAGTTTTTTCTCACGACTAAAAATTTTAATAGCGTCATTTAGAAATATAATTTTTTTTAGCGATAATGGCTGAGATTTATACATTTCCCAAAAAAAGTTTCTCACGACATCATGGAAAATGCAAGTAAGTACGAAATTGCTATTTAGAGGTAAAGCATTGAGTGCCCATAAAGATTCTGCTGTAACAATGTCTGGCCTTTCAGTATCAATAATTCTTTCTATGCTTTCTCTAAGTAATACATCCTCGTATAATTGCTCAAATCTGGTCTTCGTCGTCATCAGACTCAGGATTTCTTTTTTAAAAGTACGCTTCGAAGGGTACACATCATAAAAAGACAGTCCTGAAAGTTTATCGGGAACAAGGTTATCTGTATTGTTCCTTTCAGATTCCATTATAATTTGAACAACAACAACATCATGTCCCAATTCCACGTATTCGTCAATTCGACCCAACACTGAGTTTTTATAACCGCTGTTCATTGGAAAAATAGGAGCCGTTGTTACAACTAAAATTTTCGACATTTAAACCAAGCCTATACAAAAGAATCAGAAATAAAACTTATACTACAAAGATATTAGGCATAACCGATAGCCGTTCATCTAACCTATAATGTTTTATTCATGCTTACGCTTACTAATTGCTGATATATTTTTTTAGCAGTTAAAAATAACCAACACTGAAACTTATTTATTGTTTTGTATTTCACATTTTTTTAAAAAGAAGTAACACTTGCATCGAAGAATAAGAAATAAAAGAATATTTTTATATGTTTTTTTATAAAACTCTGGGGAACTCCAGATAAAATTAAATAATAATTCATCCCTTTCTTTTAATGATTTAAGGCATGATTCCGAAACATTTATTAATCCTTTCTTTTGTATGTCATCTCTAAGCATATGGTTTTTTTCGATGAACGAATGTATAACTTCTGGCCTCATAGATTCATTAACTCTCACTCGATAAATTGATATTTTTTCTGGGAAAAAGTTAATCCCCCCATAGTTAACCACCCATCGAATCCAAAAATCATAATCGGCTATTGGGTAAAGATTCTCGTCAAAACCATTTATCAATAATGCTTTATCTCTTTCAAAGACAACACCTAATGTTCCTATAAATTGATTTGCAAAGAAAAAATCCCTTAATTCAAGAAAACTTTTTGCTTTCTCTCTTTTCATAAATTGGAATCTTTTTTTCAAACATTCATATATAGGATTTACGTTTTGTTTTTTATCAACAAGTCTTTCATCTAAGGTCTCCCAAGAATACCCAAATGCAGAACATCCTAGATGAATAGCCTCCTCCACCTTTTGACTAAAACAAGTTCGAAGTAGATCATCATCATGGAGTATTGTTATATATTTACCAGTAGCCAAAGCTAAGCATTGGTTCCAATTACCAAACATGCCGTAATTCTCAGAATTTTTGTAATATTTGAATGATTCATTCAAAAATTCATCCATTTCATTTATAGCTAGCTCATCTTCATCGGGATTGTTATCAATAACTATGACTTCTACATTTAGAAAAAAAGCATTTGCAAAAACACTTCTCATAGTTTCTTTTAGGAGATCAAATCTTTTAAATGTTGGGATAGCTATTGTTAGAATAATATCACTGCTATCTTTCGATGTATTAATCAAACAACGATTAGGTTTTATATTTATCATGCGTAAAAAACTCCCTATAAACAACCAATGGCCACTTCCAGTTATTATACATAAGTTGAACAGAACCCTGCGCAACAATTACAGCAACAAGACCTAGAGATGTGTATTTGAGTAATGCATATGAAGATATTACTATTAACACACCGGAAATAAGTGCTGGTTTTACGAATGGAATCTTATTTTTTGTTGTTAAAATCGTAGCACAAAGCGAATGAAGTAACTCAAGAAAATATACCCCTCCCAAAATAAGTAAGTATTTATCAGGAAGGAAGCCTACTTTTGCATGAAAAACTTTAATGATATAATCAGATAAAAAATAAAAAAACAAAAATCCAGATAAATAAATCCCTGCTGAAACAGATAGTATTTTTATAATTAATTCGCGTGAATTGATTATATCACCTCTCATAACAAATCTTGATAAATCAGGAATTTTAATAGAAATATACACATTACCTACAGCTAACAACGCCATATATACCTGTAAAGTGAATGTATATTCACCAGCAATTGCGAGCGGTAGAAATGCTGCAGCAATTAATACTGTAGCGCGACTTATCATAAAACTGCCAATACTTACTGTCCCAAGCTTAACTGTATTATGAGCTATATAAGGTATTGTAGATTCATCTTGAGCCGTAAATTTTTTAGCTTCAATAATGTACGAATTACGATTATAGTAATGTGAAATAACAAGTCTATTAATAAGCACAGAAAAAACAAAAGCTAAAGAGAAACCTATTAAGCCAGGCCAATATAAAGCAACAATGATTGTTGCAATCAACCAAGATATGCGCCCAGCTATATTAGAGTAATAAGCATGTTGTATTACCCCTACTCCGCATAATACAGGAGTGTAGTACAAATAATACAAATTCAATAAAAGCCCAGTTGAATATATCAACCACGCCACTAATATTTCGCACTTCATTCCTGATGGTGAAATTAGAAAGAAATAACCTCCACCACCAATTGCTATTATGAAAAATGCGAAAAAAGTTATATACGCATATATATTTTTAACATCTTTAAGAAGTCTTGATAACAGCGGATATGATATTTTAGAATCATGCTCAAAATTTGAAATACCATCTTTTGTTAATTTTTTCGCGCCACCAATTACATAGCTAATATTACGAATTGTTGTCGGTGAAAGCCCAAAGTCAAAAAGGCTAATTAATACCATCATTGATAAAAATATTATCCAAATACTTCCTTTATCAACACTAATATATTTCAGTCCAATAATTGTAATTATAAATGGTGTAACCATATTAAAAAATTGATTAAATAGCCCAATTAATAATTGGCTATATTTTTTTAACATTACAGCTATGTTCATTGAATGCCACAGTGGTTAAGATCTGTTAGAAATTTTAAGGCCATCCAAGAGCGATATCTGGGGGGACCAACCTGGTAAGGTGTTGAGATTTTCCGCAGGGTACATAACCTCACGCTCTCTGTATTCACGCCCCCCCCAGATAATATTTAAATTGCAATTGTTCGCACTTTCGTATACAGATACTAACTCCATAAGAGATATTTTTTCATCGTTCATTAGCCCATACTGAATATTATATCCAAGATCCCGTTCAATAATATCATCTACAGCGATATGAAATGCACGACAAATATCATTAACATGTACCAAACTAATTTTTTGTTGACCTGGAGACATCTCTAATTTTTCCTGAGAAGTCGCAAGTCGATCTAATAAAGATATAAGCTTTCCTCTGTTATCCTGGGGCCCATAGGAATCATATATTTTAAGCGTAATGCTTTTAATTTTATTTGTGTCAGTATAATACTTAATAATATCTTCAAATGCTTGTTTAGTTGCTGCGTATAAGTTGACTGGATTATAGCTCTCTGAATTATAATGCTGCCATGATGTTCCTGTATTGATAAAATTCTTAACCCCGGCGAGACACATCGCTTCAAGTAATTGCGTAGGGAAGATAATATTACTTGATATTAAATCATCAATATCATCATAGTTATGTACTGCCAGAAATTTTGATGCTATATGAACTACTATTTCGGGTTTGACATCAAAAACAATATCTTTGATCGATGATTGCGAAAGAAGATAATACTTTATTTTATTCTCGTTCAACAAATGCACATTTTCAGGTAATTTTCTAACAACAGAGTGAATATCGTGTCCGGAATTTGCAAGAAATTCAGCAGTTTTTTGGCCAATATATCCTGTAGTACCCGTCAAAAGTATTTTCATTTTTAATCTCAAAATGGATTATTAAAATCAGTATAGCTCGTATGTTTTAAATCCCTATCAGAAATTATGGGGGATTTTACTGGCCACTTAAATCCAAAACTGTCCCACGAAATACCGGCATCTTTAATTGGGTTATGAACAGTACTGGTTTTATAAACCATCAGACTATTATCTTCGAGAGATAAAAAACCATGTGCTATACCACTTGGCAAGAATAAACTCCTGGCATTCATCGCAGATAGTTCAATTGCGAGATATTGTCCAAATGTTTTAGAGTCTTTCCGAATATCTAAAAAGACATCTAATACAGAGCCGTTTGCACAATAAACTAATTTATCATGATCACTTGGTGGTAACTGAAAATGCATTCCTCTAATTACATCTTTCTTTGAAAAGGAATAAAATTCTTCGGCAATTTTCATATCAATACCAAGTTCACTAAAAATCGCTTCATGATATGTTTTTACGAAACTTCCTCTTGCATCACCAAACTTTGGTGATTCAATCAAAAAACAACCTGGTATCTGTAATTCTGTAATTTTCATTTAAATAAATAAGAGAGTTTCCACTCTCTTATCCTTAGTATATGTAATTAGAAATTCAAACCAAAGAACTCTTCGAACTTGCTGACAACATAATCTAAATGTTCAGTTGTCAGGCCCGGATAAATACCAATCCAGAAAGTTTGATTCATAATACGGTCGGTATTAGTTAACTCACCAACTACACGATATTTCACATTTTCGAAATATGGCTGGCGGGTCAGATTACCAGCAAACAATAAGCGGGTACCGATTTTGGCGTCGTCAAGAAACTTAACTAAATCAACACGGTTCACACCACTAGTTTCTTTTAGTGTGATAGGGAAACCAAACCATGATGGTTCAGATTTCTCGGTTGCTTCAGGCAGTTCCAGGAATTCTACGCAAGACTGTAAACCCTGTTTCAGGTAGGCGAAATTCTCTTTACGTTTTTGAACGAACTCTTCTACACGTTCTAACTGCGCAAGACCACAAGCTGCCTGCATGTCAGTAATTTTGAGGTTATAGCCAAGATGAGAATAGGTATATTTGTGATCATAGCCATGTGGTAATGATCCTAATTTCTGCTCAAAGCGTTTACCGCAAGTGTTATCACAACCAGGTGCGCAATAACAATCACGGCCCCAGTCACGGAAAGATTCAATCAGCTTTTTCAGTTCACCTGATTTAGTAAATACCGCACCACCTTCACCCATAGTAATATGGTGTGCAGGATAGAAGCTTACTGTTCCGATATCACCGAAAGTTCCCACCATTTGACCATCGTAGGTTGTACCCAACGCATCACAACAATCTTCAATCAACCATAAATTGTATTTATCAGCAATACGGCGCACTTCTGTTAGATTAAATGCGTTACCCAAAGTGTGGGCAATCATAATTGCTTTAGATTTGTCAGTGACAGCAGCTTCAATCAGCGAAGCATCAATGTTGTAAGTTGGGATATCAACATCAACAAATACTGGAATCAAACCGTTCTGGATGGCTGGGTTAACTGTAGTTGGGAAACCAGCAGCAACGGTAATCACTTCATCGCCTGGTTTAAGGGCACGATCGCCTAATTTTGGTGAAGTCAGCGCGGTTAATGCCAGCAAGTTAGCAGATGAACCAGAAGTTGTGGTCAATACATACGGAACACCAATGAATTCACCCAGTTTCTTTTCAAATGCGTCATTGAAGCGACCGGTTGTTAACCAACCATCTAATGAAGCCTCAACCATCAGTTGCAATTCTTTCGCGCCAATAACTTTACCTGATGGCGGTACGACGCTGGCACCTGCAACAAAAGGTTTAGGACTCAATGCTTCATCAGCGTACTGGGCAACGAGTTGGGATATTTGTTCACGCAGGTTATTTACTGTCATTGCTCTGGTTCCTGTTACTAATAAACTTAACTTAAAGAAGAGGATGTCATGTAGTCATGAATTTCGCGTTTTGTGCAAGCCAGCATATCTTCGCCGTTTCTCCACGCTTTATGCCATTCGACGATGCGACCCAATGTTTCCACCAGCCCCCAGCGGGGTTGCCAGCCTAAACGCATGCGCGCCTTCGAGCAATCTAATTTCAGATAATGGGCTTCATGGGGGTGGTCTTTACCGTCAAGTTGCCAGCTTGCGTCTTCACCCCAAAGTTTCACTACTGTATCGACAATAAACTCAACAGGTTGTGCATCATCTTCGCGTGGCCCAAAATTCCATCCCTCTGCAAATTCAACACCATCGTTAAACAGGTGCTGAGCAATAAGGATGTAGCCAGAAAGTGGCTCAAGCACATGCTGCCATGGGCGAATGGAATGCGGATTACGAATTACGACGGACTGGTGATTTTCGCACGAACGGAGGATATCCGGGATCAATCGATCTTTTGCCCAATCACCGCCACCTATAACATTACCCGCTCTTACCGAAGCAAGTGCGACACCATGTTTTGCATACTGAGTTGGATTAAAGAAAGAACTGCGATATGCGGCAGCAACGAGTTCGGCACATCCTTTGCTATTGGAGTAAGGATCATACCCCCCATAGCTTCATGCTCACGGTAACCCCACACCCATTCACGATTTTCATAACATTTATCGCTGGTGATGTTTACTACAGCCTTCACTCCGCCCGTCTGCTTAACAGCTTCAAGCAAATGGACTGTTCCCATCACATTAGTCGAGTAGGTTTCAATTGGCTCATCATAGGACAAACGAACCAACGGCTGTGCCGCCATATGAAAAACAATTTCTGGCTTAAATGCCTGCATTGAATTGCGAAGTTGTTCGAAGTCTCTGATATCACCAATCTCAGACTCCATGACATCGCCAATTTTTGCCATTTCGAACAGACTCGGTTCGGTAGGTGCTTGCAGCGAGTAGCCTTTTAATTCAGCACCCATCTCTGCCAGCCAAAGCGATAACCAGCTGCCTTTAAACCCAGTATGGCCGGTAATAAATACTCGCTTACCCTGCCAAAAATTCTTATCGATCATTCAATTACTCCCAGCGCTTCCAGGGGGCATTGCCCTTTTCCCAAAGCTCTTCAAGGTAGATTTTATCGCGTAATGTGTCCATTGGCTGCCAGAAGCCGGTATGCTCGTAGGCCATCAATTCACCTTGCTCGGCAAGCTTCATCAGAGGTTCCTGTTCCCAGGTTGACGCATCATTATCGATTAAGTCGATGACTGATGGGTGAAGAACAAAGAAACCACCATTAATCAATGCGCCATCACCCTTTGGTTTTTCCTTGAAGGAGTGAACCTGGCGATCACGGATATCCAGTGCACCAAAGCGGCCTGGTGGATATGTAGCAGTCAATGTAGCTTTCTTACCATGCGCACGATGGAATTCGATCGTTGCGGAAATATCGACATCAGCCACACCATCACCATAGGTGAAAAGGAAAGCTTCGTCATTTTTGACATATTCAGCTACACGTTTCAAACGGCCACCAGTCATGGAAGAATCACCGGTATCAACCAGGGTGACATTCCATGGTTCAACACGTTTATGATGTACTTCCATACGGTTTTCAGCCATGTGGAAAGTCACATCTGACATATGCAAGAAATAGTTTGCGAAATACTCTTTAATGACATATCCCTTATATCCACAACAAATAATGAAATCACGAATTCCATGAGAGGAATACATTTTCATAATATGCCACAGAATAGGTTTACCACCGATTTCAACCATCGGTTTTGGTTTTAAAACTGTTTCTTCGCTTAGACGAGTCCCAAGCCCACCTGCCAAAATCACCGCTTTCATGTCTAACCCTCTATTTTACTTAGATGCTGTGAAAGCATCGGAATAGAAATTATCTACAGATAGATTCTTTGCAATAAAGTCCTTTTTACTTGCATCGATCATCAAAGGTGATCCACAAGCATAAATATCGAAGGACTCAAGACTGTTAAAATCTTCCATTATTGCGCGATGAACAAAGCCTTTACGTCCGGCCCATGAATCATCACTACTTGAAACAACAGGAATAAAGTGCACATTATTAAATGTACTACTCCATTCTGATGGCAAATCCGAATAAAAATCTTTTGCTGTTGGCATACCCCAGTAGATATAGATTTCGCGTTTTGATTTATCCGCAAGCAATTGTTCAACCATAGCCTTTACGGGTGCAAATCCGGTGCCACCTGCAAGGAAAATAATAGGTCTTTCACTTGATCTGATAAAGAAAGTCCCACAAGGCCCTTCAAGACGCATAAGCGTATTTTCTTGAAGAGCATCAAATAGCAGACTGCTCATTTGGCCATTTGGAACATTGCGGATATGTAATTCAATGCCATCATTTTCATTTGCATTGGCAATCGAATAACTGCGCGTCACACCCTTAAATTGCAAGTTAATATATTGACCAGGTAGAAAGCCTGTTTTCGAAGTTGGCGGTGTGCGTAAAATTAATTTCAATACATCATGGGATGCCATCATTGCTGAACTGACTTTACATGGCACCACTCGTTTCACCTGCCCTGCTAACTCAGGGAAATAATGTGCATGCAACTCAAGACTGCTTCTCGGCTTACAGTTGCAGGTGAGTATACGATCCCCTTCACCATATAACTTACCTTCTGCATCGACAGCACTGCCGGCTAACAACTCAGACTCACAAACGCCGCAGTCGCCATTCTTGCAGCTGTGCTCAAGATGAATACCGGCGCTAAGCGCAGAGTCGAGAATTGATTCGTCATCCTTCCCGCTAAATTCAATGCTTGAAGGAAAAATTTTGATGATATGCGACACAATTGTTACTCGGGTAGAGAGATGGAATTAAGGGATGGGGCGATAGCATCCTTTGCAGACAATTCTGGAACACCTGACAATGGCCATTCAATGCCAATCGTTTCGTCATTCCATTGGATGCTACCTTCAGCTGACGGTGCGTAATAATTTGTCGCTTTGTAAAGAAACTCGGCAGTCTCACTTATCGTCAAAAAACCATGAGCAAATCCTTCAGGGATCCATAGCTGTCGCTTATTTTCTGCCGACAAATGAACACCAACCCAATGACTAAAAGTTGGCGATCCTTTGCGAATATCAACAGCGACATCAAATACTTCACCAGCTGTACATCGCACTAATTTACCTTGTGCGTGCTCATCTTTTTGAAAGTGCAGACCCCGTAGAACACCTTTACGCGATTTTGAGTGGTTATCCTGTACAAACTCAATCTGGCGGCCAATGGCTTCTTCAAATATTTTTTTGCTAAAACTCTCGAAAAAGAAACCTCGATCGTCACCAAAGACTTTCGGTTCAAAGATCATTACTTCTGGGATTGCTGTTTTAATGACATTCATATTAATGACCTTTAACCATTTTCAGCAGGTACTTACCATAGTCATTTTTTGATAATGGTTCCGCTAATTTTTTAACTTGTTCAGCATCGATAAAACCTTTACGGAAAGCAATCTCTTCAGGACAAGAGACTTTCAGGCCTTGACGCAGTTCAATGGTCTGAATAAAGTTACTTGCTTCAATTAAACTCTGATGTGTTCCAGTATCCAGCCAGGCATACCCACGACCCATCATCGCCACGGACATACGTCCCTGCTCCATGTAGATCCGGTTAATATCCGTAATTTCTAATTCACCACGAGGAGAAGGTTTCAGGCTTTTCGCCATTTCTACAACGCTATTATCGTAGAAATAAAGTCCCGTTACTGCATAATTGCTTTTTGGCTCAAGGGGCTTTTCTTCAAGAGAAATTGCCTTACCTTCTTTATCAAACTCAACCACACCGTAACGTTCTGGATCATGAACATGATAAGCAAATACCGTAGCACCTGACTCTTTGGCAACGGCATTTTCAAGTTGTTTCTGGAGATCATGTCCGTAGAAAATGTTATCGCCAAGTACTAATGCGCAATTGTCATTTCCAATAAATTCTTCACCGATGATAAAGGCTTGCGCCAAACCATCAGGACTTTCCTGAACTTTATATTGCAGATTTAGC
The DNA here is from genome assembly GCF_003675305.1 of Buttiauxella sp. 3AFRM03. NCBI lineage: Bacteria > Pseudomonadati > Pseudomonadota > Gammaproteobacteria > Enterobacterales > Enterobacteriaceae > Buttiauxella > Buttiauxella sp. 3AFRM03. The sequence continues at coordinate 4,837,908 of NZ_CP033076.1, read as the reverse complement.
CCCCACTGGGAACCATCACCAAGCAACTGCTCAAAGCGCGGAGTATCCTGAGGAGTGCTAATAATCAAAATATCGCGAATACCCGCCAGCATCAGTGTACTGAGTGGGTAGTAAATCATTGGTTTGTCATAAATAGGCAGCAGTTGTTTACTCACCGCCATGGTTACTGGATACAAACGGGTTCCAGAACCACCAGCAAGAATAATACCTTTACGTGAAGTCATTTTTAATATTCCGTTTAATGAAGCAGCTAGCTCTCAGGCAACTAATTAATTTTATTTATTGCGTATTCGAAGCAGCAAAGATTTCCGCTAGCATACGTTTAACGCCTGAATCCCAGGACGGTAGTGTTAAACCAAAGGTTTTTTGGAATTTGGTAGTGTCTAGACGTGAATTGTGAGGACGTTGCGCAGGTGTAGGGTATGCGCTTGTAGGAACCGGATTCGTTTTCATGACAGCTAATTCCAGACCCGCTGCTTTTGCTTCTGCAAATACCAGATTCGCATAATCAAACCAGGTCGTCGTACCAGAAGCCACCAGGTGATATAAGCCCGCAACTTCAGGGTTCACTATAGCCTTATTTATCGCATGAGCTGTGCAATCAGCCAATAACTCTGCGCCAGTCGGTGCACCAAATTGATCGTTAATAATAGAAAGCTCTTCACGCTCTTTAGCCAGTCGCAACATGGTTTTTGCGAAGTTATTACCTTTTCCAGCAAATACCCAACTGGTACGGAAAATTAAGTGTTTAGTGCAATTCTGTTGTACGGCAATTTCACCCGCGAGTTTTGTTTCACCGTAGGTGTTTAACGGTGCGGTCGCATCGGTCTCTATCCAGGGTTTGTCGCCATCGCCAGGGAAAACATAGTCCGTTGAATAATGAATCAGCCAGGCATTAATTTTTTCTGCTTCTTTTGCGATGGCTTCAACACTTGTGGCATTCAACAATTGGGCGAAATCACGTTCACTTTCGGCTTTATCAACTGCGGTATGGGCTGCAGCATTGACAATAACATCTGGTTTCACGCGACGAACCGTTTCTGCAACCCCTTCTGGGTTGCTAAAATCACCGCAATACTCAGTGGATTGAACATCGACTGCGATTATATTCCCGAGCGGTGCCAATGAGCGCTGTAACTCCCAACCAACCTGCCCTGTTTTACCAAATAATAAAATATTCATTTGCGCTCACCGTAATTCTGTTCAATCCAGGATTTATACGCGCCACTTTTAATATTTTCGACCCATTGCTGATTAGTTAAATACCAGTCAACCGTTTTACGAATCCCACTTTCGAAGGTCTCTTGTGGTTTCCAGTTCAAATCATGGCTGATTTTGCTGGCATCAATAGCATAACGGCGGTCATGGCCTGGACGGTCCGCAACATAGGTAATTTGTTCACGGTATGAAGTGTTTTTAGGAACCATTTCATCGAGCAGGTCACAAATAGTCAGTACCACATCGAGATTTTTCTTCTCATTGTGCCCACCGATATTATAAGTCTCGCCAAGCACACCTTGAGTCACAACCGTGTACAACGCACGCGCATGATCTTCGACATACAGCCAATCACGGATCTGATCGCCTTTGCCGTAGACAGGTAAGTTTTTGCCTTCGAGGGCGTTCAGGATTACCAACGGAATGAGTTTTTCCGGGAAGTGATATGGGCCGTAGTTATTTGAGCAGTTTGTTACGATGCAAGGCAAACCATAGGTACGCTGCCAGGCACGAACTAGATGATCGCTCGATGCTTTAGAAGCAGAATAAGGACTGCTTGGCGCATAAGAGGTTGTTTCGGTGAATAACGGAAGTTCTGCTCCTGCCGGGCATTCATCCGGGTGCGGTAAATCACCATAAACTTCATCGGTAGAAATATGATGGAAACGGAAATTGGTTTTCCGAGCATCACTCATTTGCGACCAGTATGCGCGAGCCGCTTCTAACAACGTATAAGTGCCAACAATATTGGTTTCGATAAATTCAGCAGGACCAGTGATAGAGCGATCAACATGGCTTTCAGCAGCCAAATGCATTACCGAATCCGGCTGGTGTTCGGCAAAAATTTTATCCAGAGTATTTCTGTCACAAATATCAGCCTGAACAAATGCGTAGCGATCATTAGTCGATACTTCAGCTAATGATTCTAAATTACCTGCATAGGTTAATTTATCGACGTTAACGACGCTGTCTTGAGTCTTATTTATAATATGACGAACGACCGCAGAGCCAATAAATCCGGCACCACCAGTAACAAGAATTTTCACGGGAAAGTCTCTCTATGATCTTGTAATAATTTTCTTCGATAAAAAATATCGGGCGTTTATTTTTAGTGTGGCTAAAGATGGTATGAGTAAAATTTAGCCCCAGGCATGCTACCGCCCCTGGCTCAACAGCTACCAGTGGACTGAACTTCTTCTCGTACTACCCGTTTCGCCAGGTAGCGACCTACATTTTGCAACACATTCGGATATTCAGGATGATGAATATTCGAATACGCAGCGGCAATTGTTATACCCAATTTTATCCAAAAAAAAGGCAGTCAGCCGCAGTAAAGTTACAAAATTGTAACTACACCGCCACTTTTGACTGCCGTTCTTTTCATCAGACACCTATCTTCATTGATTACAAAGCAATCAACGAGCTAACAATTTCTGAATGCTATCCCTGAACTTCTGGCCTTCTTTATGGTTACGCAGACCATACTGCACAAATGCCTGCATATAACCCATTTTCTTGCCACAGTCGTAGCTTTCGCCGGTCATCAACGCAGCTTCTACTGCTTGCTTTTTACTCAGTGCCGCAATGGCGTCGGTAAGCTGGATACGGCCCCAGGCACCCGGTTCGGTTTTCTCAAGTTCAGGCCAGATATCTGCAGATAAAACATAACGCCCTACCGCTGCAAGATCGGAATCCAGAGTCTGTGGCTGGTCAGGTTTTTCCACAAAATCAACAATGCGACCAATCTGCCCGTCGTTGCTCAGAGGTTCTTCAGTGGTGATCATCGAGTACTCAGACAAATCTACGTTCGGCATACGTTTTGCCAGAACCTGGCTACGCCCCGTTTCTCTGAAACGCTCGATAATTGCCGCCAAATTATAACGCAATGGGTCAGCGCTGGCACCATCGAGGATAACGTCAGGTAACACGACAACAAATGGGTTATCACCGATGATAGGGTGAGCACACAGAATGGAGTGACCAAGACCCAACGGTTGAGCCTGACGCACGTTCATAATGGTCACGCCCGGTGGGCAGATAGATTGAACTTCCGCGAGCAACTGGCGTTTAACACGCTGCTCAAGCAGAGCTTCAAGTTCGTATGAGGTGTCGAAATGGTTTTCCACGGCATTCTTTGAGGAATGCGTCACCAGCACGATTTCTTTGATACCAGCAGCCACAATTTCATCGACGATATATTGAATCATCGGCTTATCGACTATCGGTAGCATCTCTTTTGGAATCGCTTTTGTGGCAGGCAACATATGCATACCCAAGCCTGCTACCGGAATAACTGCTTTCAAATTAATCATATTCAAACCCACCTCAAAATGGTTCGGGGATTATAGTCTTTTCGTGCGCTGATGCCAGCATGAATTGATCCCCAAAAAATAGACCTTCATCTTAACGTTCTCAAGAAAGTACGCAAAACTAAAGTCTTGATTTAAGCCTTTCAAAAGCTCGGATAAATCGCAATCTGATTTGACAATCTACTTATTCACCGCTGGCAGCGAAAAATTCAATCCACTGGTGTTCACGTGTTGATGATCTACCCGGTCGATATCAACCGAACTACTGCCCTTCTCGTTCACCGCACGCACATTGGCAAGCGACAGCAACGTATCATCTTTGGCCATAAAGCGGCCACGCACGTCTTTACGCAAATCGAAGTTTAGTTTCAATGCTGGACCGGCTTCAGAATACTGCATCACATCGATGTTTCTCAGAAATAAGTGTTGCGGTTTGTTATGCAGTTCAAGCGTTGCCCGTTTCATCGCCACATTGGTAATCGCTACGAAAGATGTCGCATTGCCTGATGAAATTTGGATACCCCTACTTTTAAGCCGCATGTCCGTATTATCAAGCGTAATATCATTTAGTTTAAAATTTTGCGGAATAGACAAGTAGTTACCTTTAATTACCCCGTAACCAATCAGAAATCCCGCGCTGTTGACCATATCGACGTTATCAATAACGAAATTATCACAGCCATAAATAGCCACTGTCGCGTTATCGATGCCTGCATTCTTACTAAAAGTATGATTGATATTTCGAGCTTTAATATTGCGAATAACGAAGTGTTTACCGTTTTCAACGTGGACTAGCTGGCGGCAATTGCTACCCGTAATATTGGCAACAACAAAGTTTTTCACCGCCTGATCTTCCGGATATTCGTTGTCGTAGGTGCTGCCCGCCAGACCAATGCCAATCCCCCAATTGATCTTCCCATTGGTGCAATCAATGTTTTCAATCACATGGTCGGAGATAAGCAAATTGTGGTCGTTGATTGCCACATTCCATTCGATGGCGTCACCCTGCAATCGACTAAAATGGCCATTGGTGATCTTGACGTTTTCCATCCGGTTGTGGAAACCCTGCCGCAAAATGGCGTAGTTCGCATCGTGTACCGTAATGTTATCAATCACCAGGTTGCGCATGGTGCGCTGGTCTTTGCCGCCGATGTAGATTTGCGTCACTGGCACAAAGCCGCTCATATCAATGCCTTTGATGGTGCAGTCTGAACCCCGCACATCAAGGGTGATATTGTTAAACCGCCCGCCCTTCTCGCCCAAAATCTGGCAGCCGTCTTGCAGCACAAAACGCCCTTTGCCGTTGCCCTTCAAACCACCCGCAACCCGCAAGGTTTTCCCTTCCGGCATAAAAATCGCAGTGTTGATGTTATCGCAGACTATATCGGCGGGAACGCTGACAGTATCAGCCGTAGTAAAAGCTTGTTTGAAGGCGGCAATCCAGTCGCCGCTATAGAATTTTTGCACGCTGATTGCGCTGTTGCCCGCTGCCGCGAACACGCTACGTGGCAAGATGAATGGCACCGCGGCCAGCACGGAACTGGCTTTGAGTAACTGGCGGCGTGAGGAAGAGAAGGAAGTGTGGGGAGTTTTAGACTGTTTACGCATACGTCCTCATTACATACTTAACATCTGTAACTGGCGAGCTAAGTTCTGATAGATAACTTTTTGATTGAACTCTGTTTCAACTTTGTTACGAGCCAAACTCAGCATCGGTTTTAGCTCGCTTTCATCGATATTGCAGAAGTCCTGCAAGCTATCTGCCAGCGCTCCCGCATCGTTTTCTGGCACCAGCCAGCCAGAACGCCCCGAATCGATCAACTCCGGGATACCGCTGTGTACGGTAGAAAGCACCGGGATCCCGACCGCCATCGCTTCCATCAGCGCGACAGGGATCCCTTCCATATCGCCGTCTTCGCCCGTGACCGACGGCAGCAAGAATAAGTCGGCTTCATCGAGCATCGCTTTCACTTGGTGATTCGGCTTAAAGCCAGGCATAAACACCACATCGTCGAGCTGATACTGTTCGATAAGCGTGCGCAGGCGCGTTTCCCAGGGGCCGATACCAAGAATGTTGTAACGAAAGTTCACGCCGCGCTCTTTTAACAACAAGCAGGCGTCAATCGCCACATGCAGCCCTTTCTTCTCGGTCAGCCGTGCCACCGAGATAATCTCCAGCGTTTTAGCGGGAGCTTTCACGCGGCGCTGCGAGAAGCGCTCCATATCGACGCCCATGCGTGACACGCTAATTTTGTTGACTGGGCAGCCCATTTTTTGCAGACGCCCTGCCCACAAATTGCTGATTGGCAACATCAAGTCGCCACGGCTAAAGAGTTTTTGATATTCAGGGGTGTAATGCGCCAAAGCCTCACGACCAGAAATGTCGATGCCGTGGAAAACCGTGGCGATCTTGCCTTTCAGCAAGCCAAGTTCACGCAGTTTTGCCGCTGTCACACCCGCCGGGCCGAAGTGGGCAATAAAGACGTCAGCCTGCACAGATTGTGGGTTACGGCCACAAATCGAGGAGAGAATCAGATTACGAGCTTCATCGCCATAGCGTTTTGCATTGAGCGCGCGCCAGGTTCGTGGGCGCAGCGAACCGCGCAAAGTATTCAACACGCGGGATTGCAGTTTTGCGACCTTGCCCGCAGGCTCGTCCATCAGCCAGGTGGTTTTCTCGGCGAGCTGGTACTCTTTGAAAGCCGAATGGGTATGGGTCAAATCGCCCTTTTGAATGGCGACGATTTCCACTTCATAGCCCATATCAATGAACGCGACGATTTGGTTAAGCACGAAAGTCTCGGATGCCACCGGAAATTTGAGCAAGAAGAAGCCGACTTTCATTTCACCCCCTTCACGCGCGCCAGAACTGACTCCACCATGCGCAGGCCATCTTCACGTTCGGCACGCACGGCATGCGCGAGGCGTTCATTGATTGCCGGCAATTGCCCTAACACATCCGCTACCACGCTCTGTAAGGAACCATTCAACAACTGGCGGATTTCGATCGCCATTTCCGGCATGCCTAGCTGCTTCATAATGCCTGCGGATTTGTGTTCATAGTTGATGGCAATCGCTGGGGTGCCGAAGTTCATCGAAATAATGGCGGAATGCAGACGCGTGCCAACTGTCAGCTCACATTCACCGAGAATCTTGCCCATTTCCAGGTCATTAAGCTCATCCATGACGACGTGATATTGCTCGGGAGAGTTCACATACTGCCGCAGGTTAAGCGCCACCATGCGGTCATCCTTGTTGTAATTGTCGATACCGGTACAAGTCGAGAGCGCCAGTACCTGATAACCCTGGTCAATCACGCGATTCACCACCGAGGCGAATGCCTGCTCATAGGCTTGCTGCGTGGTGCCAAGACGTTTGTCAAAAGGTGCAAGTTCACGCAGCGTAATGGCGACCGTTTTCTTGCGTTTGATGGTATTGAGCCAGTGCTGCACCGCGTAGCTCGGCACAAAACTGTCATTGTGATGATCCACCAACCAGGCGGTATCGACGCCCTGCTCCACTTTGCTGCTATCGATGTTACTTTGGTTCATCAAATCCAGGCTGACGGTTTCGCGTAAAATCAGCGCCTCGGCATGGCCGAAAACATAGCTCGCCAGGTGGTTAAATTGCGGGTCCTGGAATGGTCCAACGCTGTGACCAATCATGTAGACCGGCTTTTTCGCCATAAAACTGCACAGCGCGTGTTCAAACTGCGAAACGCCATACAAATCGACAAAGAACGAACCACCGACCTGAATAATCGCGTCATACTTTTGCAGCGACTTAACGAAATCGATAAACCCTTGTGGGATAGAGATATTACGCAAGCGCCCGTTGTCAGTGGCTTTCGCCATCAACACCTGGTGCTGGTACTTACGGCGCAGGACTTTTTTCACGCGACCCATCAGCCCGACCGCGTTGTTATGTTGTTTCATCTGCTTATACAGACCGTCACCCAGCACCGGGCGACCCAATAGCCAGGCCGAACTCACTGGATAACGGCTCATGACATCGACCTGCACGCTGTCATCAATCGTGGTGATGGCATCAATCAATCCGCGCAGAATGGCGCTGTCACCGCGGTTGCCGCAAGTGTGGTTGCCAAGAATCAATAACTTCATATAGACCTCTTTTTCAAATGGGCGCCCTCACCCCAGCCCTCTCCCCCAGGAGAGGGAGGAGTCCGGCAGATCCCCTCTCCCTAAGGGAGAGGGTTAGAGTGAGGGTGAATGCGAATGAACTGGCGCTTCATCTCTACCACCAGCGCATTACGGGAGGCTGCCAGCATCACGATAAACGCCAGGACACCGGCTGCAATTTGCACGCTGACCAGCAGGCCGAGCGAAAGATGCCCTTTAAGGACGATGCCCAAAGCAGCGCTGACCACAACGGTTGGAATAGAGAGATAAAACGGCAGCCAGATGCTCTGAATGTACTGGCGATAACTGGAACCGAGCACTGGCTTAATCATCACGAAATAGCTCAGAACGGTGTTCACCACCTGCACAAACAGGAAGCCAAACGTCACGCCCAATGCGCCAGCGAGATGTCCACCGACAATAATCGCCGGGATGAACAGACAGGTTTTGAATACATTGAATTTAAAACTGATATCAACCCGCGCTTTAGCCATCAGCAGCGAGCCGATGGGGTTACCGATAGAACGCAGCAGCCCGACCACGCACAGCAGTTGCAGGATTGGCGTAATAAACTGCCATTTCTCACCAAACACCAGCGGCACAAAATTATTCGACACCACCAGCAGGCCGAGTAGTGCCGGGAAATTAATTATCCCGACAATCGACAGCAGTTTGTAGAAGTTGATGCGTAACTTGTCGGTATCGTCCTGGATCTTGGCAAAGGCCGGAAACAGCACGCGAGTGATAATCGGGTTCAGCTTCATCGGTGGCACCACCGCCACGTTGTAAGCGAGGTTGTAACCACCGGCGATGCTGGCACCAAGAATGCGCGCCAGCACCAGCGTGGAAAGATTGGTATTCACATAATTGATAATGCTGTCAGCAGTTAACCATGCACCAAACTTCAGATTGGAACTGACCGATTTCAGCGAGAAATACAGGCCAGGGCGATAGATTTTGCGGCCAAAGAAGCCAAACAATGCGGTACGTACCGTGGTGTTGACCAGGTAACCCATAATCGCGGTCATGGCAAACGGGTAAAACATCGCAGCGCCAACCGTCACACTAAAGCCGGCCATCACTGAAACGGTTTCAATCGAGCCAATCTTTGAAAACTCGAGTTCCTTTTGCATTAATGCGCGGAATTGTTGGCCGTGCGGGATGATGATAAATGCAAATGAAAGCGTCTTAATCAACGGGGCAAGTGCCGGGGTACGCAGCACCGAGGCGATAACATCGCTGAGTAAAAATACCGACGCGAACACGACTACGCCAAGGCCGACGTTTAGCCAGTACAGCGTCGTCAGCTCAAGATGGCTTATCTCCTTACGCTGGATAATTGAGTTGGCAATCCCAAAATCCGACAACGTATCCGCCAGCGCAATAATCACCAGCGATACCGTCAACAAACCAAATTCGTGGTTGTCGAAAATGCGTGCAAGCCAAGTCATCTGCACGAGGCCGAGGCTAATAATAATCACCGTGGCGATGGCAGACCATTTAGCACCGCTGATGGTTTTTTCTCTCAGGCTCATGGTGTTATCCGTTAATGTGTCGGGTGGATAAGCGCATGCGTCATCCACCATTTACGTCGTTAGTGTCGGATGACGCGAGGCTTATCCGACCTACAAAAGGTTTGTCATCTAATACGCAGCTTTGTTAACAAAGCCTTTGAAAATGGTCAGGAAGACAATTTTGATGTCAAACCACAGGCTCCATTCGCGGATGTATTCCAGGTCAAACTCCACGCGCTTTTCCATTTTTTCCAGCGTGTCGGTTTCGCCACGCCAGCCGTTGATTTGCGCCCAGCCGGTAATCCCCGGTTTCACTTTATGGCGCAGCATGTAGCCTTCAATTAGCGAGCGATATTGCTCGTTATGCGCCACCGCATGTGGACGCGGGCCGACAATCGACATCTCCCCCATCAGCACATTGATAAATTGCGGCAGTTCATCCAGAGAAGTACGGCGCAGGAAATTGCCAACTGGCGTCACACGTTTGTCGCCTTTGGTGGCCTGCGTGACCACGCTGTCGTTTTCCATCACCTTCATGGAGCGGAATTTCCAGACTTTGATCGGTTTACCGTCCATGCCGTAGCGTGTCTGGCGGAAGATAACTGGGCCAGGGGAGGTCAATTTCACCACCGCACTGATGCACAACAACACCGGCGAAATAAACAGCAGGATCATGGCAGACAGCACAATGTCTTCGAGGCGTTTCAGCACGCGGTTAATGCCGTTGAGCGGCGTATCAAATAGCGGAACCACGGGCACACCGTTAACTTCTTCAGTGCGAGCGTTCAGAATATTGAAGGTGAAAACATCGGGGATCAGCATCACTGAACAGGTGGTATCGGTTAGCTCACGCACCAGTGATTTAATGCGTACTTCTTCGCTCATCGCCATCGCGATGTAGATATTGTCGATACGTCCGGCGCGTGCTTGTTCCACTAAATCTGCGAAACAGCCCGCATAATCACCATGCGGAGATTCTGGTTGCTGGTCGTCATACACGCCCGTGACATCAAAGCCCAGCCACGGTTCGTTGCGGAAACTCTCGGCCAGCGTATAACCCACCGGGAGCGAACCGGCGATAGCAATACGCCGCGTGTTGTAGCCCATATTGCGCAACCAACCGGCACCCAGACGGATAAACGAACGGCACAGCATCATGCCGAAACTCGTCAGCACGTACCAGGCCAGGTAGACCCAGAAAGATCCGTCAAAGTCGGGATTAAACGCCAGTAATCCGGCGCTAAAGATCAGGCTCAACGTCCAGTTTTGCAGCAGCAACATCAGCTCGCTGGTGATCCTCACCCCACGCCATGAACGGTAAAAGTCGGTCATTCCGCCAATCATCTGGAAAACTACCAGAGCCAGGAGCGCCATCAGTAAGTGCATGTACAAAAACGGTAACCCGTTGACCTGACACACCACCCACAACCCAACAAACATAATGGTGATGTCAGAAAAACGTTGCACCATAGAGATCAACGATGCGTTGGTTTTTGGTAGCTCGCGCTTTTTTAGGTTTGTCATCGTTTTACCTTTATTAAAATTCCCCCTCACCCCGCCCCTCTCCCCCAGAAGAGGGAACAAAGAACATCCTCTCTCCTGGGGGAGAGGGCTAGGGTGAGGGCGACCTATGCCTGGTCAGATCACTGATTCAACAGTTCCATAATTTCCTGCGTTCGTGCCTGCATCAGCTGCTCATTGCGCTTAGATTCCACATTCAGGCGCACCACCGGCTCGGTATTTGAACTCCGCAGGTTAAAGCGCCAGTCAGCAAACGCCATGCTCACGCCATCGGTGTGGTCCACTTCTTCAGCGTGTGGCGCAAAGTGCTGCTGCACCCGTGCAATCGCAACTTTCGGGTCGGCCAGTTTGCTGTTGATTTCCCCGCTCGCCGGCCACGCTGCCATGCGGTCACACACCAGTTCGCCCAGAGTTTTGCCCTTCAGACACAACAGTTCTGTCACCAACAGCCACGGGATCATCCCGCTGTCGCAGTAGGCAAAATCACGGAAATAGTGATGGGCGCTCATCTCACCGCCGTAAATCGCATCTTCCTGGCGCATCCGCTCTTTGATAAACGCATGACCAGTTTTCGACATCACCGGTGTGCCACCTGCGCGCTCCACGATATCGACCGTGTTCCACGACAGGCGCGGGTCATGAATGATTTTTGCCCCCGGCTGTTTTTCGAGGAACGCCGCCGCCAGCAGGCCAACGATGTAATAGCCCTCGATAAACTGCCCTTTCTCGTCGAACAGGAAGCAGCGGTCGAAATCACCGTCAAAGGCAATGCCCATATCCGCGCCGTGTTCAATCACCGCGTTGCGGGTGTCGTCGCGGCACTCGGGCAGTAACGGGTTCGGGATACCGTTCGGGAAATTGCCGTCAGGCTGGTTGTGCACTTTGATAAACGTCAGCGGCACATTAAGTCGCTTAAAACGCGCTTCGATGGCATCGACAATCGGGCCTGCCGCGCCGTTACCGGAGTTAATCACCAGCTTCAGCGGTTTGATATTGGCCACATCGATGTACGAGAACAGGTGGTCGATATACGCCTCAACCACCGAAATCTTCTGGTAGCTGCCGCGCGCAGCCGTATCTACCGGCGGGAAGTCGTTGGCTTCCGCCAGACGCTGCACATCACGCAGGCCGGTATCGCCGCTGATCGGGCGCGCCCCTTCGCGTACCAGTTTCATGCCGTTGTAGTCCATCGGGTTATGGCTGGCGGTCACTTCGATGCCGCCGTCCACGTCCAGATGCCAGGTGGCAAAATAGATCTCTTCGGTGCCCGACAGTCCGATATCCAGCACATCGACGCCCGCGTCCTGCAACCCTTTCGCCAGCGCCAGTTTCAGCCGCTCACTGGTCAGGCGCACGTCGCCACCCAGCACGATGGTTTTCGGCTTCAGGTACTCGCCATACGCGCGGCCGATACGTTCAGCAATGTCTTCGTTCAACTCTTCGCCCAGGCGACCACGAATGTCGTAGGCTTTAAAACAGGTCAGTTTCTGTGTCATTTTCGCTCCCTGGAGCAACAGATTTCGTAGGTCGGATAAGCGCAACGTCATCCGACAAAAGCTAAATGCGCCCGTACCGGTCCTGAAAACGCACAATGTCGTCTTCTTCGAGGTAAGTGCCGGAACGCACTTCAATCAGGTCGAGGGGGATTTTCCCGGGGTTTTCCAGGCAGTGCGTGACGCCCAGCGGAATGTAGATGGACTCGTTTTCGCCCAGCAGTTTCACTTCTTCACCCAGCGTCACTTTTGCGGTACCCGCCACCACAATCCAGTGCTCGGCACGGTGATGGTGCATCTGCAAAGACAGGCCCTCGCCCGGTTTCACGGTGATGCGTTTCACCTGGTAGCGTTCGCCTTCGTCGATGGAATCGTATTTGCCCCACGGGCGATATACTTCGCGGTGGTTATGGTGTTCATGGCGGCCATCAAATTTGATTTGCTCCACCACTTTCTTCACGCTTTGCACGTGGTCGCGGTCGGCAATCAGCACCGCATCTTTGGTCTGCACAACAATCAGATCTTTCACGCCAACGGTGGTCACCAGACCGGATTCGGCATAGATGTAACTGTTCTCGGTAGAGTGGCTGATGACATCGCCGTGATGCACATTGCCTTGTTGGTTTTTGGTGCTGATTTCCCACAGCGATGACCATGAACCGACATCGCTCCAGCCCGCGTCCATCGGTACTACCACGGCGTCGGCGGTCTTTTCCATCACGGCGTAGTCGATAGATTCATCCGGGCAGGCCAGGAACGCCGCTTCGTCAACGCGCACAAAGTCGAGATCCGGGTCGATATTTGCCATCGCTTTTTCGCAGGCGCTGAGAATATCCGGGCGGAATTTTTTCAGCTCTTCCAGGTAGCGCCCAGCGCGGAACAGGAACATGCCGCTGTTCCAGTAATACTCACCGCTGGCAACATAAGCCTGCGCGGTGTCGATATCCGGTTTTTCGACAAACTGCGCCACGCCAAAGGCCACGGCATCCGCATCAGTGGTATTGAGACTGGCAACTTCGCCACGGCGAATGTAGCCGTAGCCGGTTTCTGGTAAGTCAGGCACGATGCCAAAGGTGACCAGTTTCCCGGCTTCGGCATACGGCAGGGCATTACGTACCGCACTTCGGAAGGCTTCTTCGTCCTGGATAACGTGGTCGGCAGCGAGGATCAGCATCAGCGGATCGGTATCCGGCTGGTTACGCTTCGCCGCCAGTGCAGCCAGCGCGATTGCCGGTGCGGTATTGCGCCCGGCAGGCTCCAGCACAATATTTTCCGTCAGCTTGTTCAACTCACGCAGTTGTTCGGCGACGATAAAACGGTGTTCTTCATTGCAAATCACCACCGGGCTTTCGCACTCGACGCCGTTTAAACGGCTAACGGTGGTTTGCAACATTGTCAGTTCGCCTTTCAGGCACAGGAACTGTTTCGGGTAAAGCACGCGGGACAACGGCCACAAACGGCTGCCGTTTCCTCCAGCCATGATGACCGGATAGAGTCTGGAATGAGTCATAATTAACCCTGAATGTCCGCAATAAATTGATTCAACACGCTGTTTTTCTCGAGCGTGCGCTCGGCATAGTCACATGCCACAGTGTTGTGTTCTGGAAGTTGCAGGCAGCGCTCTATGCCCTCGGCTAAGGCGTCAACCGATTCCGGTTCGACACACACCGCAATACCGGAAAACGCCTCACAAAGCTGGCCAAGCTCGGTGTCTGCTTCTGCGGTAATCACCGCATTGCCGCCCACCGCAAGAATGTTGGTCAGTTTTGATGGCAGCACGGCATCAGCCGCACCACGGCGCTGGATAACCAGATGGCAATCGGCGAGTTTTAGCAAAGCGGGCAGCGCGTCGTAAGGCTGCAACGGATGGAACACCACGTTGTGCAGCCCTTTGTCTTGTGTGAGTTTTTGCAGGCGAGCTTTGCCGCCTCCCTGGCCAACAATCACGAATACATACGGCTGGAGTGCAAAACGCTCCGCCACTTCAATCACCGTTTCCAGCCCCTGCTTTTCGCCGATGTTGCCGGAATAGAGGATGATTTTTTTATCAACCGGAAGTTGCAGGTGGGTTTGTACCGCCAGAATTTCTTCGCGGGAAATACCGTGAAAACGCTCCACTTCCGACCAGTTAGGGAAGAAGATCACGCGTTTAGGATCAACACCCTTTTCGGCCGCTTTGTTCATCATCGAACGGGAAATCGTCGAAACGTTGTCGACGTTATGCAGACCGCTCTGTTCAAAGCGCTGCGCCAGGCGCGCCACTTTGCCCTGCTTTTTGCCCGCCATTCCGAGGCCGAGCATCGCGTCGACTTCGTAATCCTGAATATGGAGCAAGGTGCGTGCACCGCTGAGTTTTGCGAGCAGGCGCATGCCCGGCACACAAAACAACGTCGGCACCACGCCGATAATGCGATCCGGCTTCCAGCGGCGTTGCGCCAGCAGCGGGAATAAAGAGCTCAGTGCAAAGCTGCCCAAATGAATCAGGCGCTTTAAGGTTGAAGGCTGCTTTGGTACATACAACGGGCAGCGCCAGACGGTGGCGGCCCCCACTTCTTTCTGGTACTTCCAGGCGGAATAATCGGGATGCACTTCCCAGACCGGATAGTAAGGTGGTGCGGTAATCACCCGCACCTCATGGCCCTGGCGCGTCATCCATTCCACCATCTCGCCGGTGTATTTGCCGATGCCCGTCAGCTCCGGTGAATAGTTAATGCCGTAGACCAGAATCTTCATAATCCGATGACCTTTTCTGTCTTACCAGCAAGGAAATAAGCGCGACTGTTGTCATGCACATCGCCGCGTGCAAGCCAATCAGCAGGTGTTAACCACTGATAATCACTGTGCTGCGCGTCCGGCAGTTGCAGCGCATCAGCGTCGACGCGCAGGCGAAACCCCAGCACGATGTAGTGCGTGGAAAATTCGGGGCCGGAGAAGTTGTCGTCATAGAAGTGCTGCCACACGCCGTAAAACTCACCGTCCTGCAGCGTGAGCGGCGTGCCTAATTCAGCCTCGGTTAAGCGCGCAAAAGCCCGCTCCAGCGTTTCATCTTTGCGTACCCGGCCACCCGGCACGAACCAAAAGTTCTGTGCCGGGCGCTGAGTGCGTTGCCCCAACAGGAACTCGCCGGCCTGATTTTCAACAATCAGATCGATGGAGAGAAGCGGCGTGGAGCGGACAACGGTGGCGAAGTCTTCAGCACTCAGAAACATCATTACCCCCGGAACCGTTGCTGGTTTTCGAGGAACCACTGGTAGGTGCTGGCAAGGCCAGGTTCCAGAGTGATTTCCGGATACCAACCCAAACGGCGCAGGCGCGTTACATCTAACAGTTTGCGCGGCGTGCCATCGGGTTTGGTGGCATCAAATACCACACGGCCACGGTATCCCGTGACTTTGGCGATGGTTTGCGCCAGTTCGCGGATGGTGCAATCCACACCGGTGCCGACGTTAATATGCGAAAGCATCGGCTGAGTGTTCTCCTGCCACACTTCGCTAGCCAGTTCCATAATGTGGATGCTGGCTGCCGCCATATCATCAACATGCAGGAACTCACGCATTGGAGTACCGCTGCCCCACACCACCACATCCGGCGAGTTTTGCTGTGTCGCTTCGTGGAAACGGCGCAGTAACGCAGGGATCACGTGCGAATTGCTTGGGTGGAAGTTATCGTGCGGGCCATACAAATTAGTCGGCATCACCGAACGGTAATCGCGACCGTACTGGCGGTTATACGACTCGCACAGTTTTATCCCGGCGATTTTGGCAATCGCATACGGCTCGTTAGTCGCTTCAAGCGTGCCTTGCAGCAGCTCGCTTTCCGCCATCGGCTGGTTCGCCATTTTTGGGTAAATGCACGATGAGCCGAGGAACAGCAACTTATTGACATTGTGCGTATGCGCGCTGTGAATAATGTTGCTCTCGATAATCAAGTTTTCGTAGATGAAGTCCGCCGGATAAGTGTTGTTCGCCACAATTCCGCCGACTTTTGCCGCCGCCAGGTAAACCTGGTCAATACGCTGTTCTGCAAAGAAAGCGTTAACCGCCGCGCCATCCAACAGGTTTAGTTCGTCACGGCTACGCAGCACCAGTTCAACGTCTGCACGTTGCTCAAGCTGGCGCACGATGGCGGAACCGACCATCCCGCGATGGCCGGCAACAAAGATACGTTGTTTATTCATGCTCAGGACTCCAGCGCGATGGCAACCTCGTAACCGTGGGACTTAAGCAACGAGTGTTTTTTCGCCGCTTCCAGATCTTTAGCGACCATCTCGCCAACCATCTCTTTAAGCGTGATTTCTGGCTTCCAGCCCAGCTTTTCGTGAGCTTTGGTTGGGTCGCCCAGCAGGGTTTCCACTTCAGCAGGACGGAAATAACGTGGGTCAACGGAGACAATCACGTCGCCTGGTTTCACGCCAGGTGCGTCGTGGCCCGTAACAGAAACAACGATGCCCTTCTCGTCAACGCCAGTGCCTTCAAAGCGCAGTTTGATACCCAGTTGCGCGGCTGACATTTCCACGAACTGACGCACGGAATACTGCACACCGGTGGCAATCACGAAATCTTCTGGAGTTTCTTGTTGCAGCATCATCCACTGCATTTTCACGTAGTCTTTGGCATGGCCCCAGTCACGCAGGGAATCCATGTTGCCCAGATACAGGCATTTTTCCAGGCCCTGCGCGATGTTGGCGATAGCGCGGGTGATTTTGCGGGTCACGAAGGTTTCGCCACGGCGTGGGGATTCGTGGTTGAACAAAATGCCGTTACAGGCGTACATGCCGTAGGATTCGCGGTAGTTTACGGTTATCCAGTAAGCATAAAGTTTGGCGACGGCATACGG
Organism: Buttiauxella sp. 3AFRM03; assembly: GCF_003675305.1. Taxonomy (NCBI): domain Bacteria; kingdom Pseudomonadati; phylum Pseudomonadota; class Gammaproteobacteria; order Enterobacterales; family Enterobacteriaceae; genus Buttiauxella; species Buttiauxella sp. 3AFRM03. Next base: position 4,820,878 of record NZ_CP033076.1, on the reverse strand, counting down.
TGAACGCGGATAGAAAGGCGTGGTTTCCTTTTGCGGCGTTTCTTGTACCAGGCCGTACAACTCAGAAGTGGATGCCTGATAGAAACGGGTTTTCTTCTCAAGGCCTAAGAAACGAATCGCTTCCAGTAGACGTAAAGTCCCCATCGCATCAACGTCGGCGGTGTATTCCGGCGATTCAAATGAAACCGCAACGTGGCTCATTGCGCCGAGGTTATACACTTCATCCGGCTGCACTTCGGAAAGAATACGGGTCAGGTTGGAGCTGTCCGTCAGATCACCGTAGTGCAGATGGAATTTAGGATTACCGGAATGCGGATCCTGGTAAATATGGTCAACACGTTCGGTGTTGAAAGAAGAAGCACGACGTTTAATACCGTGAACTTCATAACCTTTTTCCAGCAGCAGTTCCGCCAGATAGGAGCCGTCTTGCCCGGTTACACCCGTGATGAGAGCTACTTTAGTCATAATGGATTTTTCCTCTTTTAACATGTCGACATCCCCCTCACCCCAACCCTCTCCCCCAGGAGAGGGAGAACACCGAGCGGTCCCCTCTCCTGGGGGAGAGGGCTAGGGTGAGGGCGACGTTTAACCCCATTAGGGCGTAATACGTTCCCGAACCACTACAGCCGGGTTTCCCCGGCAAACGGCATTCGCCGGTAATGATTTATAAATACTGCTGCGCGCACCGACGACGGTGCCATTGCCAATCGTCACGCCAGGTGAAACAAATACATCTGTTGCCAGCCAACATTTCTCACCAATAACAATTGGTGTGGCAGTAATATCGAAATGTTTGCTCATATAATCGTGACTACCGGTACATAAATAACACTTTTGTGACACCACGGAATTTGCACCGATGGTAATATCACCCAGTGTATATAACACCGCGTCATCGCCCACCCAGGCATAATCGCCAAGAGTTAATTTCCATGGATAAGTAATTTTCACTGACGGGCGTATCACCACCCCTTTGCCAATTCGTGCGCCGAATAAACGCAATAAAAAGGCTCTCCAGCGATAAAATATTTGTGGCGACCAGGCAAATAATGTTGCTTGTACCGCCCACCACAGTTGAACCTTAATAGGGTGCCCGCCACGGAAACCTTTCGGTACCGAGAAGCCATTTAATTCTTGCATAATATTCTCTTATTCACTTTGTCGGATGGCGCTTACGCTTATCCGACCTACGGGTCAGTCGTAGTTGTAGGGTGGATAAGCGCCAGCGTCATCCACCTTATGCTTTGTTATAAAGTGCTTTAGCTTTTCCAGTGGTACGCAAACGAAGCCTGTAAGATAATTCTGCAATAAAACCCGGCACGCCTAATATTTTGCGCTGTACATTTCTTGCATCCCGGCACAGCTCAATATTATTTGAAGTCGACACACCACCCATGGAAAATTCGGACACCAGACCCTTGACGCGTTTAAATGCATAGCCTTTTTTATACATTCTGGCGGCTAACGCGTAATCAGATGAAACTTTATATTGCAGATCGTAAGGATATTTGCGCAGCCCAGACATCGGGAAAAATATCGCCTGATGGCTGGCGGGTAAACTATGATAAATATACCAGCCCTGTTTTGCCCGGCGTTCTATTTTGGTGCCATCACCAAAGTCTAATAATGCATCACCAATCACCATCGCATTATCGGTAAGCGGCATAGCAGCGAGCTGATGCGCGACAGTGATGATATCCGAATGGAAAATGTCACCTGAATTGAGGAACAAAGCATAACGGCCTTGAGCCATCTCAATACCTTTGTTCATCGCATCATAAATGCCGTTATCTTTCTCGCTAACATAGCGTAACTGGTACTGACCGTTGAGGTTTTCCAGAAATTCTGCCGTGCCGTCGTTTGAGGCGCCATCCACCACAACCCACTCAAATGTGATGCCTGGTGCCTTTGCTAAATGAGCCAGCGACTGCCAGGTTTTTTCTATACCGGCGAGATTTTTATAAGCAACAGTGATGACACTTAATAACATATTGGACCTCAGGTGTTCGTAATTTTGAGTGCCTTACGCAAAATAAATGGGCAAACAATTAAGAACGCATATTCAGGGCTAAATATTGAGCCGGTAAAAAAGAGTGATACAGGCGTAAAAAGCCATAATTGCACGCGGAAATTTTCATTATTCCCAAATGCCGTGCGCATCATTTTAACGACTTTCGACATATACCAAATTGTCAGTAATACTGCGAACCAGGAAAAATAAATAATCAGCAGATACAAACCATTGTCTACTGTTTTACCGACATCCGCACCGTTAAAGATTCCGAATGATGCGACATATTCATATAAAGATCCGAAACGAACCACCCCATCGATATTGCTCAATGAATATCCGACCATCGCTAACGGACCAATGATGCGATAATACGATGACGACCCTTCCGTTCCTAAATCGCCAAGACGCGTCGCGATATAAGGGAATGCGAATATCAACCCAACTAAAAATACGGAAAAAGAAATAATTGCCAGAGGCAACTTCTTCTTTATGGCATTTTTATTAAGGTACTGAAATACCCATTCAAGAAGATAAAACAGGATAAAAGTCATTACCCCTGAAAACGATCCTGAAAGAATTATCCCTGCCAGAATCATACCATCAATTTTTGGCGTTTTGATACCGAACTGTTTGATGCTGAGCCAAATTGAGATTAATGCCAGAGCAAAAAATGCTGGCTCAAAATACAATGCCGTCGTTCGCTTACCACCAAAGCTAATAAAGTTCAGAACATAGCTATTACTGTAAATAAGAAACTTCGAAATTTTCTCAATCAGGCTACTGCCGCCAGTCAGAATAATCTGTGCCATTTCCGCCGCAGCCAGCATCACAATAATGCCGACTACACCATAAAATACCCTTAGTATTTTATGGTGATTATGCTGTGAAATAGTTTTGAAGCGGCAGCTCCAGGTCATCGCCAGAATCAGCACGATATAAACAAACAATAGTGTCGAGGTGACATATTTACTGGCATCCAGCGATTGACCAAAGATGTAGTTAAATGCCGTCAGCCCCGCGCCAATGCCCAACGCAATCATCAATTTTTTTACGTTGATGCGTTCAATGTACAAAAAGAGGATCGCGGGCAAGAAGGTCACTATCGTTATCGGGAAGCTTTCCCCCAGTGAGGCCAACTTGACGTTGACCACCAGATAGATGAACGGCAGCAGCAGATAACTACAGATTTTGATAGAACGAGACATACTCCTCCAGCATCTGTTGTCCACTAAACGCCTGGCGACTGGCGCTTTTAAACGCCGGCAACTCTTTGCCAAACACCTGCTGCGCCAGTTGTTCTTTTGGCATTTTCACCAGTTCAAGCACGCGCCCATCGCTAAAGGTTTTACCACCGACTTTGCGCAGCACTTCATCTGCCGCTTCACTTTGCGTGGCTATCACCGGCACGCCAATCGACAACGCTTCGCACAAAATCAGCGGGTAGTTATCCACCTGCGAGCTAAACACCAGCGAGTCCATTTCATTCAGCTGGCTCATCAGCGCTTTTTTATCGGTCATGTAACCGTGGTTGACGACGTTCGCGCCGTTAAATGGCGAGAATTTACCGAAGGTGTGCAACTCGATTTCGTCGCCCAGTGCCATTATCGCCTGCACCAGTTGCTGATTGGTTTTGCCGTCATAACGTAAATCGTGCGCCACCACGGCGACTTTCGGTTTTGTTCGTGTTGCGTGCGTCAGCGGCAGTTCTGCCAGAATCGCTTCGGTCGCCACATCGATGCCGTTGTTAATGATTTTGCAGCGCCCTGCCCCGTAAATGCGGTTAAAGGCATCGGCTACGTGCTGGCTCGGGGAAATAAACTGGCAGCCCAGTGCTAACATTTCGCGAAACAGCTGGCGCTTGCTGTCGATCAGCAGATGAGCGCGGTCGCGCTTCACTGGCGGATAGTTATTCAAAGAAGGGCATTTTTGGCAGCCGGTTTTCCAGCCGTCGCAGCCGTCGAGAAACGCGCAACGCCCGGTAATGCTCCAGTGATCGTGCAGCGTCCAGACAAACGTGACATCCGGCTTATGCGCTTTGACGCGCTGGCAAAATGTCACCATCTCTTCGAGATTCAACCAGTAGCTGTGAACCACGTGGAAATGCAGAACCACCGGCTCCGCGCTACGCGTCACTTTGTGATACAGGTTATTGAGGTTGCCAAACGGGTCGCGGTTAAAAAAGCGAAATAGCACAATGTTGGCAATTGAAGTCAGGCGTGGCGTATGTTTTTCCACACCAGGGAATTTATCGTGGCTGGCGCTTTTCTTACCGCCTTTACCGTACCCGTAGATAAAACGTGAACTGAAACCCGCCGCGCGGGCGCGTTGGTGGAGATCCAGCGCCACACCCGCAGCACCGCCTTCGGCGAGGCGCACGTTAAATTGCATGATATTCATTTTATAACCTTTATCTGCGCTTTCTGGCCGACCACTAACGCCCCATCCGGCACGCTGTCCAGTACCACACTGCCCGCACCGACAGTCACGTTATGACCCAAAGTGATATCGCCAATAATCACCACGTTCGCGCCCAGTTCGACCCCGTTGCCAATCACCGGGCAGGCAAGATTTTTACCGCGATTGCCAATAGTGACGCCGTGACGAATAGTGAAATCATCGCCAGCGACCACGAATTTATTAATCACCACGGCATAACCGTGGTGAATGGTGAAGCGTCGTCCGATGGTGGCACCCGCCTGGATTTCATAACCAAACAGGCACTCGGTGATAAAGCGATACAGCAGGATGACGGGTGCAGCCCAGAGGTTGTTAATGACACTTTTTTTACGCCATACCGAGCAAAAGTGGGCGATGCGATAAGCCAGCACCATGCAGCATGGGCGAAGGCTCCAGGAGTTTGCGCGCAGATCTTCAAGCACCGTTATTTCCCCCGTAATCCATCAGCCAGGCGTTTGGTGTTACGCACACTCAGCAACGCTAATAAGGTGCGCAAAGACATGCGCTTATTGCGAATTTGATAGAGCGTAAACAGCTGGTATTTCTTGCTGGCGCGGTCGAATTTGTCTTTGTGCTTTTGATAGAAGTGAAAGTAACCGGCGAACTTTTTCGGGGATTTGGTTATCTGCATTTCGCCGTGGTTGATATGCAGAATTTGCGTAGCTTCTTCCACTTTCCAGGGCTGGCCGTATTCCACCACCATACGCAGGAAAATGTCGTAATCCTGAGCGGCAGCCAGAGAGGTATCAAACAGGCAGGCTTTGAAGCGATCGGCGTAGGTAAACACCTGGTTGCCGATGATATTGCGCTTATAAAACAGCTTTAAGGAAAACGGCGATTTCGGGTACAGCGGCAGGCTGGCAGGCTGCGAGTAAACCTGGCCTTCGCAAACATAGTCATTGGCATACAAGAAAGCGTGCGTCACCAGTTGGTGTTGATGCGCCAAAAAAACCGACAGACGGTTGGGCGTCCATTCATCGTCGTCGTCAATCCCGGTAATGAGTTCGCCCAAAGCCTGGCTGATGGCCTGGTTACGCACCGAACACGCACCAGAGTTGAAATCATTGCGCATGTAGCGCACACGAGCATCGCCGAGTTCGTCGACAAAACGCTGGAGCTGTTCAAAGGAGGAAGAACAGTCATCCACGATTAACATTTCCCAGTTTTCGTAATCCTGACGCAACACCGATTTGATGGCGCGGATCGCCAACTGCTGGCGGTTCCAGGTCGGCATATAGATAGAGATAAGTGGGCGTTTCATGACACTCCCCTTGAAATTTTTTATGACGAGTCAGTGGTAAACACCCCTCATCCCGGCCTTCTCCCTGAGGGAGAAGGAGCAATAGATCCCCTCTCCTGGGGGAGAGGGTTAGGGTGAGGGCGACAAACTTATCTATTTCGCATCAGATTTATATTCATACTCGTAGTAACCGTAATCCTCGTATCCTGCCGCGCGGCGGAAGATTGAGTTGAGGATCACGCCACGCACGGCGATGCCGTTTTGTTCAAAGCGGCTGAGGCTGGCTTCGACTTCTTTGAGCGTATTCACCGCATAACGCGCCACCATCAGCGTGGTGCCAGCATGGCGACCAACCACTGCGGCATCGGTCACGGCCAGAATTGGCGGGGTATCGATTAACACCAGGTCATAGTTCTTGCTTGCCCAGCTCACCAGTTCGCCAAAACGCTCGCTCATTAAGAGTTCGGAAGGGTTGGATGGCACCACGCCACGCGGCACGAGGTCGAAATTAGGCACCGAGGTTTTTTGTGCGCAGCGGGTAATATCTGCCTGGCCTGTCAACACTTCTGCCAGTCCATTGGTATTGGTCGTGCCCAGCAATTCGTGGGTATAGCCTTTGCGCATATCGCAGTCGATCAACAGCACGCGCTTGTTAGTCTGGCTAATTACCGCCGCAAGGTTGGCACAAACAAACGTTTTACCAATGGACGGGCTGACGCCAGTTAACATCAGCACATTGTTTGACGCCTGCATCATGGCGAAGTGCAGACTGGTGCGCAGGCTACGAATCGCTTCGATGGCCAGGTCCGTCGGGTTGCCCACCGCCAGCAATTGGCTCTGTTTATTGCGTTTCGCCCCTTTAACATTGCGCACAATGGCGTTGTCGTGGGATTTCTGCCATTCAGAAAGTGGGATACTGGCGTAGACACCAATTCCCGCTTCCTCCAGTGCCGCCGGGCTTTCAATGCCACGGTTGAACAGCGAACGTAACAACACGCCCATAATCGATAACATCAGGCCGAGAATAATGCTGCCAAAGATAATCAGCGCGCGTTGCGGTTTGACCATGCCCGGTTGGGTGATCGCCCCATCGACAATGCGCACATCGCCGACCGTGCTGGCTTCCGTGATTTTCAGCTCTTGCTGTTTGTTCAACAACTGCATGTAAACCTGCTGGCCGGACTCAACATCACGCGTTAAACGCACGATTTCCTGCTGAGTTTTCGGCATCGCGGTCACACGCCCGTTCAGGCGAGCTTTTTCCTCTTCCAGGGTCTGGCGCTTTTCCAATAGCGTGCGGTAAGCCGGATGCACTTTGGTGTAAAGCTTGGAGATTTCAGCCTCTTTGAAGGTCAACTCGTTGAGCTGCGCATCAATATTCACCATGGTGTCGAGGACAGATTTCGCTTCCAGTGACAGGTCAACGGAGTCTTGCTGTTGACGATAGGCGTTCAGTTTGTTTTCTGCCGCATCAAGACGACTGCGCACGTCCGGCAGTTGTTCGGCGAGGAATTTCAGGCTTTTCGCCGCCTCTTCCGATTTACGCTGGATGTTCTGCTCAAGATAGTTGCGGGTGATGCTGTCGAGGATGGCGCGGATTTGCTCTTTGTCTTCGCCGGTATAAGAGAGACTCAGCACCCCGGTGTCTTTGCCATTTTCGGCCACCGTCAGGTTGCCCTGAATTTGGTTTATCATGCCGAGCGTGGAGTATTTGGTCACCGTAAAGCTATCGCCAGGCTGTGCTTTAATCGCATTCACATTGATGGTGATGCCATCTTTGCTTAGCGGTTGCCCTACCTGCCCTTTCGCGCTGAGCCCGTTATCGCTGGTCAGTAAATACTGCGTTGGGCTGAGCACTTCCAGGGTAAAGAGATTTTTGCCCTGCCCTGCCGGAAGGGTAAAAGAGTCTACGACGACGGTGTCATTCTGACGACCTTGTAGCCGATCCCAACCGGCACCCAACAGCCAGAAACTGTTTTTCTGCACCGCAATATCAAGGTTAAGATCATCAACCGTTTTACCCAGCACCAGACGCGACTGAATCAGCTGAATTTCTGCGGCAGAGGCTGGTGGTTTGTTAGACAGTGCGGAGCTAATATTATTGACCAGTGAGTTACCAGCGTTTTGCTCGATTTGCACCAGGGCGTCGGCTTTATAAATTGGCGTGGCACACAGCGCATAAACCATCGCCAGCACTGCAAAGATTGCCGTGATCCCCAAAACCCACCAACGGGCTTCGAGAACCGTACCAAACAATCGGCCAATATCAATTTCATCATTGCCCTCAGTCGGGGCGCTCGAACGGTGTGATTTTTCTGTCATTGTTATCCCTGATGAGCGTTGAGTGCATGAGCCCATTTTTGGGCGCTCTGGTCCAGAAGACCGTAAACCGCTTCAAAAGCGTCGTGGCTTTTGCGATACGGGTCGGGAATTTCCCGCTCCGCATCCCAGTGACCAAACAACATCACCTTGCCGCGCATCTCTGGAGCCATTTCGCAAATTGCCGAAATATGGCGCTTTTCCATCGCAAGAATCAGATCGTATTCGCGACACAGTTTGCCGGAGATCTGTTTCGCGCAATGCCCCTCAAGTGAGAGGTTATGTTGTTGCGCCACACGTACAGCGCCAACATCCGCCCCTTTCCCCACCAGTGCCCCGAGCCCCGCCGAGGTCACGGTAAGCTGCGGGTGATAACTTTTCAGTAACCGCTCAGCGGTTGGGGAACGGCAGATGTTCCCCACACAGACAACCAATATTTTGTTGAACATAGCGCCTTACCAGGTATGGATATCTTTGACGGTGTCCGTCATATAACGAACGCCACTGATGGTTGGCAGCAGTTGGTTGATCAGACGGTTCCAGCGCGTGACCGGTGCGGTGGTGACATACACCACGTCATAAGGCTGCAACTGGAATTCGGTGCCCATCACCAGCGAAGTCGCATCGGACATATCAAGCTGATAAATGTTGGCAATTTTGCCGCCCTGCTTCTCTTTGATTGGACGAATCACAAAGATACCGCTGGCGTTTGAGGCGGTCATATCCAGACCTTCGGCCTGGCCGAGCGCTTCGGTCAGCGTCATGCCGCTGAAGTCCATTTTCAGGGTGGTCTGTTTCTTCACTTCACCCATCACGAACACTTTCAGATCGTCATTGCGTGGCACGAATAAAATGTCGCCAGGATAGAGCAGATGGTTCTGGCTCAGGTCACCGTTTTGCATCAACGCTTGCAGGGAAATCCGTTTTTCCTGGCCGTTGTGCGTCAGCACGACGTTGCGCCAGTCGGCAGCATCGGTCAGGCCACCTGCGGCATTGATCGCATCCAGAACGGTGAGCGGGACGTTGGTAATCGCCTGCTGCCCTGATTTGTTGACCTGGCCCGAGACGTACGCTTTTTGAGATCTAAACCCAGCGATATTAACGTCCACCTGCGGATCTGCGATGTACGTCGCAAGGCGGCTGGTAATATCACTACGAATTTCAGAAAGGGTTTTGCCGGTAACTTTCACTTTGCCGACATACGGATAGAACATGGTGCCGTCAGACTGCACCCAGTTACCGGCGTCGCTTGAGCTACGGTATTGGCCCGCAGGCGTGGTAAGTTCCGGGTGATCCCAAACGGTGACGTTCAGGACATCCCCTGGCCCTACGCGATATTGATAAGCAGAAATTTCCTGATCGAGGGACATATTTGGCTGCGCGACAGCCGGACGAACGCGTAATTGTTCTACCAGGCGCGGTGTTAACGGATACACGTTAACCATACGGTCCAGATTGAAATCTGAATCCTGTTGCTTGATAACATCTTTCCCCATCGTTGACATATTGCTTCCGGGGAGGACTGTGCAACCACTCATAAGGGTTACCGACACCAATAAAGGCATCAATTTAAGTTTGTATTTTATCATTGAGTATTTATCACTATGGCAGAGTAATTATCCTGAACGAATAAAATAAGTGACTCGTTAGGTTTATGAATGAGGCATGAATTGAAACCTGGTTGCCGTTAGGAATAACTGGCATCAATCCTAAAAAAACACTTATTTCCCGACATCCTATTGACAGAATAATTGAGGCTTATTCTCTGGCCTTCAAGCATGCTACCGCCCCTGGCTTGCAGCTACCAACCCACTAAAAATAAAATAGTTTTGTATACAGGAAATAATAAAAATACATCTATTATCAGATAACGATATCGATTGTTGCAGTTAAGCCTATATCAGGCAAGGCACCACCGAACAATATCGGGACTTTTAAGAATAATATTAACCGCACATTTATATCGCTTTAGGATTTTCTTTATATTGACAGGAAATTAATAAGTGGTACGTCAAACAATAATATACAGAACTATCTCATGTGAATTTCATTATAAGAAAATGCAATCGGCGTTTATTTCACAAAATAATGAATCGTTTACCATGGAAATTAAAAGGTTTTACGCGGAGGATTACCTGGCATTTAAGCGGTACAGGATTTATCCCACCCCTGACATTGCATTTTTTATCCTGGTTCACCATCATTTCATGGTGACATTTGTCATCTTTAGTGGAGCTACTGAAAAGCATATGGAGTGGATTGCCGACCCCTCGATTTGGGCAGGCTTGGTAACACTGGTCGTTATTGAGCTAGTCCTTGGAATCGATAACCTGGTGTTTATTGCTATTCTTGCCGAAAAATTACCTCCAGCCCAACGTGACCGCGCACGCGTAACCGGGCTTATCCTCGCCATGTTGATGCGCTTACTGTTGCTGGCCTCGATATCATGGCTTGTCACGCTGACTCGCCCGCTGTTTCATGTCGCCGATCTCGCCTTTAGTGCGAGGGATCTGATCATGTTATTCGGCGGGTTGTTCCTGATATTCAAAGCAACCGTTGAACTTAATGAGCGGCTTGAGGGCAAAGACAGCGAAAGCCAGACCCAGCGGCGCGGGGCGCGGTTCTGGCCCGTGGTGATGCAAATTGTGGTTCTGGATGCCGTGTTTTCGCTGGATTCGGTGATTACGGCCGTCGGGATGGTTGACCATCTACCCGTCATGATGGCGGCGGTGATTATCGCGATTTGCCTGATGCTGTTAGCCAGCAAAGCGCTGACACGTTTTGTGAATAGCCATCCGACTATTGTGATTTTGTGCCTGAGCTTCCTGCTGATGATTGGTTTTAGTCTGGTGGCTGACGGCTTTGGCTACCATATCCCGAAAGGTTATTTGTACGCCGCCATTGGCTTCTCAGTGATCATTGAAAGTCTGAACCAACTCGCCATTTTCAATCGCCGCCGCTTCTTATCAGCCGACCAGTCGTTGCGCCAGCGCACTGCTGAAGCCGTGTTGCGTTTGTTAAACGGTAAAAAGGAAGAGGCTGAGTTAGACGCACAGACGGCATCGTTGATTGCCGATCACGCGCAGCAAGACGAAATTTTCGAACCGCAAGAACGGCTGATGATTGAACGTGTGCTGAACCTGAACCAGCGCACAGTGAGCAGCATCATGACCTCACGCCATGACGTCGAACACATCAACCTGAGTGAGCCCGAGCCAGAGATCCGCGCGCTACTGGATAAAAACCAACATACCCGCGTGGTGATAACCGGAGATGACGATGAAATTCTGGGTGTGGTGCATATCATCGATTTGCTCCAGCAGTCGCTTAATGGCGAGCCGTTAAATCTTGAAGTGCTGATTCGCCAGCCACTGGTTTTCCCGGAAACACTGCCGTTGCTGACGGCGCTGGAGCAATTCCGTCATGGCCGAACACACTTTGCTTTTGTGGTGGATGAGTTTGGTTCCGTCGAAGGAGTGGTGACGATAAGTGACGTGATGGAAACCATCGCTGGTAATCTGCCCAATGAAGTGGAAGAGATCGATGCGCGCCACGACATCCAGAAAAACCCGGATGGAAGCTGGACGGCAAACGGCCATATGCCGCTCGAGGATTTAGTCCAGTACGTACCGTTGCCGCTGGAAGACAAACGTAACTATCACACTATTGCCGGGTTATTGATGGAATCGCTCCAGCATATTCCGGTCACCGGAGAAACGGTTGAGGTAGGGAATTTCCTGTTACGCACTCTGCAAGTGGAAAGCCATCGTGTTCAGAAAGTGCAGATTGTGCCGCTCGAGGACGATGAAGAGATGGATTACGAAGTGTAAGGCGCGAAGTTAATGTCGGGTGACGCTTCGCTTACCCGACCTACGAAAGAGATTTAGCCGTTGTAGGGCGGATAAGCGCAAGCGTCATCCGCCATATTGATGTGATTAAAGCTGCTTCAATAACTCTTTCACATCTTTCGAATTATTGCTGTCTTTGTGCTTATCCAGCCAGTCATTCAATCGACGTTTCGCTTCACCCTGCAACTGCTTGCGCAGTGCCTGATCCACTTGCAGAGAGTAATTCAGCTTCTGCCACGGGCCATACACGCGCAATGGGATTGGCGTGGTTTTCAGCACTTCAATCAGCTTGCTGTCCCCTTCCCAACCGCCCAGCACGGTGACATTAAACCGGGTATCACATTGCTGTTTGACTAAATCCAGTGAACCTTGCCCGGTCAGCTCCAGCATAGAAGATTTCCCTTCCATTTTCTTGAGCTCCAGATTGCCGTTATTGAGCCTGGCCTGCGCCGTGAGGTTATCAAGCGTTGTGACATTGTCGAAGTTTTGTTTAGCCTGCACATCGCTATTGCTGCGCGTTACCGCTTGCTGAATCAACTGCTGGAAGTTCATCCCCTGCATAGTGGAATTTGACAGAGTAATGCTCGCATCACCTTGCCAACTGCGGCGGAAAGCGTCGGCATTGAGTTTGTCGCCGTTAAACTCCCCTTCCATCGACAGCAAGCCAGACAGGGCAATCGGATAGTCGAAGGCAGTCAGAATCTGCCCGATCTCGATGTTGTCTACTTTCGGATGGAAGGTTAATTGCGGTGGATTGTTGCGAACATCAAGTTCACCCGGGAACGACATGCTACCGCGCCCCAGATTCCCCGTCAGCTCAGACACCGTCATCAGACCATACTGGTTAGTCATCGCCGATTGCACATCGGTGAAGTTCAGCCCGCGCCAGCGCACACTGGAAGCGGCAAGGTTAACCTGCGCACTAAAGCCGCGCAGGTTCTGGTAAGTGGTATCTTCAATTCCTGAGGCGATAATCGGCCGTGGCAACGTCGGTTGCTGTTGCGCCCGCTGTACCGCCTGGGTGTTGGTTACTGCATTCGCAGCCACCAGAGCATCGAGATTCAATTTATTGGAGCGGAGATTGAGCACCCACTGAGGTTTCTCTTCCAGCACCACACTCGCACTGCCTTGCAAATCACTGTCGTTCGCCGTCAATTGCAACTGGCTGAGTTCGAGACGACGCTCAGGTTCAATCCAGCGTGCCGTCATTGAGCTGGTGCCAGAAATCCCGTTAGCAGGAAGATCGGCCCCTTGAAGCTGGTAATTGAACTTAGAGATAGTGGCGCTAAGCTGCTGCGGATAATCGGCAGCATTCAGATCGGCGACCAACGACATGTTCATATCGCGTTGATCGCGGTTAATGCGGCTGCTCAGCTCAATGTGCGCCTGTTTTTTCTCATTCTGCTCCATTTGCAGATTGATATTACGCACCGTGATTTGCTCGTCACCGGTGTGCTGGAACACCAACACGCTGTCGGCAACTTTCAATTTGGCGATATCGAAAGACCAACCTCGAGTTTCGTCAGGTTCCGGGATATTGCCTGATGGGCCAACTGGGGCATCTTTCGCACGGCGCTCTTCAGTTTGCGGGGTAAGTTGAATCACCGCCCCTTTGAGCATCACCTGGTGAACTTTTAATTGGTGGGAAATCAGCGGAATTAACGCCACATCCAGACGCATGTTTTCAGCCGTGAGTAATGGCTGGCTGGCGCCGAGTGCCGTGAGTGACATACGCCCGGATAAAATACTCAGTTGTGGCCAGACGTGCCAACGCAGTGGGCCATCCAGATTCAACTGGTAGCCACTGCGTGATTCAACCTGGCGCACCATATATGCACGAAAGTCATTGGGGTTAACCAACAGCACCAACGCAGAAAGACCGGCTATCAGTACCACCAGCAAGATCATCAGCGTGGTTAAAAATCGTTTCATACAGCCCTCATACAGATGGGAACTCAGTCCTTATCAATACGGCTTGCAACCGCACCTTGCTGATCGCGATATTTTGCATCCTGGCGGCTGTTATAAGGGCGTGCCGCCGGGCCTGAGAGTGGCTCGAAGCTCAGTGCACCGATCATCATGCCAGGGCGTAAAGCCAGCGGTAGTTTACCGGAATTATAGAACTCAAGAACGATACAGCCATGCCAGCCTGGGTCAATACGGTGTGCGGTGACGTGCACCATCAGCCCCAAACGTGCCAGGGATGAACGTCCGTCTAACCAACCGACTAAATCAGCAGGCAGCGTAACGGATTCAAGCGTGACCGCCAGAGCCAACTCGCCAGGGTGCAGGTAGAAGGCATCGCCTTCGTTGAGGACAATTTCGTCGCTCATCACGCGTTCAAGAGCGGCGCTCACTTCATCTTTCGGGCCGCTTAAATCAATAAACGGTGCTGTATGGCCGCTGAAGGTACGGAATTTGTTCCCCAAACGGACATCAACAGTCGCACCGCTAATGCGTTCAACTGGCGGACGAGGGGTAATCGTTAAGCGCCCGTCATCAAGCCAGGCTTCTATATCGCGGTCACACAAACGCATCGTTGATGCTCCTTATCAAGCTCAGTTTTGGTTACCCTGCCACAGCGCGCCAGATATAGCCACGCTACGACAGGTAAATACCAGGGTTATTCAAAGAACTGACTGATTTTCGCCTTCAGAATATCAATGGCGATACGGTTTTTTCCCCCGCGCGGCACGATAATATCGGCATACTGCTTGGAGGGTTCGATGAATTGTAAAAACATAGGACGAACGGTTTTCTGATACTGGGCCATCACCGAATCCATTGAACGGCCACGTTCGTTAACATCGCGTTTCATACGGCGCATCAGGCAAATATCCAGCGGCGTATCCACAAAGATGGAGAAGTTCATCTCTTCGCGCAGGCGCGCATCGGTCAGCAACAAAATCCCTTCCAGAATTATCACTTTCTTGGGCATTAAGTGAACAGTGTTACCGGTACGGGTATGTTCCACATAGCTATAAACCGGCAGCTCAATCGGATTACCGGCTTTCAGCGACTGAAGATGCTGGAACAGCAAATTGTGGTCCATCGCGTTGGGATGGTCGTAATTGGTCTTGACTCGTTCTTCCATCGAAAGATGGCTTTGGTCTTTGTAGTAACTGTCTTCTGGAATGACACCAATGTGTTCATCACCAACCTGATCACGCAGTTCGCGATACAGTGTGCTGGCTATAAGACTTTTTCCTGAAGCCGACGCACCGGCTATCCCGATGATGACGCATTGATGGGACTTGTCAGTCATGTTGTAACGAGCCTTGTTGACTTAAATGTTGAGGAGGGGCGACGTGAGAGACGTCAAACGCGGCAATTATAGGGAGATCCGCCCGCTGATACCAGAGTAATGCGCTTTGGGAGGTGATTTAAGCTACCAGACAGATAAGCTGCACAAAGCAAAGGAATGCAAAGGAATCAATACCCGCGCAATAAGAATGGTTTTTCATGCAAAAGGAAAATAAGTCTGTCAAATATCAGTATTTATGACTTCTTGATGCTAATTTATGACCAGACTACATAGGAAATGTAAATTGTTTGTACTAGCATAAACCGAAACTTATCTTTTTATTTGCATCCGGGCATGGCACCTGGCGGCACGCCTTAACGGATTTGCGGTAATGATCAAACAAAGCACAAAAGAGTTATTCGCGATGCCTTCCTTCGTACTGCCTGTGGGGTTGGGGCTTTTAAGCTTTATATTTACCTGGTACTCGCTGGAATTATCTCTTGTAGGGACTGTTTTAGCCCCACTGTGGTTCCCGACCTCCCTAATGATGGTGGCTTTATTCCGCAATACTTTCCGTAAATGGCCCATGGTCATTGCGGTGTGTACATTAGGGAATCTCTGCGCTTCCGCTATTTTTCAGCCACTGCATGAGATTAGTCTCGGGTACACCATCATTAATATTATTGAGGCGTTGCTCGGCGCCTCATTAATGCGCCGCATGTTGCCGCAGCATAACCCGCTGCAAAACCTGAGCAATTGGGTCAAGCTGGTCATCTGTAGCGCGATCGTTCCGCCTATTGTCGGCGGCGTACTGGCGTTATGGCTGGCAGGTCCTGATAGCGGTAACCTCGCCAAAACTTTTTTCGTCTGGGTGCTCTCCGAAACTATCGGCGCGCTTGCGTTAGTGCCAACGGCGTTATTGTTTAAACCTGGCTATTTATTGCGCCATAAAAATCCCAATTTATTACTAGAAACCATATTCACTTTGGTCGTTACGTTGGCCCTTAGCTACCTGACACTGCGTTATATGCCGTGGCCATTTACCTTTATTATTGTGTTTCTGATGTGGAGTGCGATTCGCCTGCCACGTCTGGAAGCCTTTATTGTTTTCCTCGGCACATTGATGGTTGTTTCATTAATGATGGCTACTCACAACCAGGTCTCCATGGAGCCTCATACCACGGTAATGAATAATGCTCCGTGGCTCCCCTTCCTGATGATTTTATTGCCTGCCAACGTCATGACCATGGTGATGTATTCATTCCGTGAAGAGCGCAAGCACATCACTGAAAGCGAAGCGCGTTTTCGTAACGCGATGGTGTATTCCGCCATCGGTATGGCACTGGTTTCGACAGACGGCCAGTGGCTGCAAGTCAATAAATCGCTGAGCAAATTCCTCGGTTATACGGCAGAACAACTGCGTTCGCTGACGTTCCAACAAATCACCCATCCGGAAGATTTACACGCCGATCTACAGCAACTCAATATGTTGGTTAGCGGCAGTATTAATAGCTATTCGATGGAAAAACGCTATTACACCAGTAAAGGTGATGTGGTGTGGGCGTTACTGGCCGTTTCTATCGTGCGTGACGTTGACGGTTCCCCACTCTATTTAATCGCGCAAATTGAAGACATTAACGACCTCAAACATACCGAGTGGGTGAACAAACGTCTGATGGAGCGCATCACGCTGGCTAATGAAGCAGGCGGCATTGGTATTTGGGAATGGGATCTGGGGAGCGATGTTATCAGTTGGGATAAACGCATGTTCGACCTCTACGAAGTCCCGCCACATGTGAAACCAACATACGCTTTGTGGCTTGAACGTATTGTTGCAGATGACGCGGCCGCTGCTGAGAAAACGGTGCGCGATGCCCTACAAGCTCGTATTCCGTTTAAGATGGAATACCGCATCCATGTTAAAGAAGGCGTTCGCCATATTCGTTCGCTGGCAAACCGCGTGCTGAATAAAAATGGTGATGTTGAGCGCCTGCTCGGCATCAACATGGATATGACGGAAGTTAAGCAACTGAACGAAGCGCTGTATCAGGAAAAAGAGCGTCTGCACATCACGCTGGACTCCATCGGTGAGGCCGTAGTTTGTACCGACGTCGATATGAATATCACCTTTATGAACCCGATCGCCGAAAAGCTCAGCGGCTGGCCGCAACAGCAGGCTATCGGCCAACATATTCTGGCTATCCTGCACATCACTTTCGGCGACACAGGCCCGGTGATGGAAAACATTCATAGCGGCGATTATTCACGCACCACCATCGAACATGAGGTGGTTCTGCATTGCCGTAATGGCGGCAGTTACGATATCCATTACAGCATCACGCCGCTCACCACGCTCGATGGGCAAAGTATCGGCTCAGTGCTGGTTATTCAGGATGTGACCGAATCGCGCAAAATGCTCAAACAGTTGAGTTACAGCGCCTCGCACGATGGGCTAACCCACCTTGCCAACCGCGTCAGCTTCGAAAATCATCTCAAACGTTTGCTGCAAAGTGCCGGAGAAAATCGTCAACGCCATGCCCTGGTGTTTATCGACCTCGACCGCTTTAAAGCGGTAAACGACACCGCAGGTCACGCTGCTGGCGATGCGTTACTGCGTGAATTGTCGTCATTGATGCTCAGCATGTTACGCACCGGCGATTTCCTCGCGCGCCTGGGTGGCGATGAATTTGGCTTACTGCTGCCTGATTGCTCATCGGATAATGCGCGCCATATTTCTGAGCGAATAATCCAAAGCATTAACGACTATCACTTTACGTGGAATGGGCGTTTACATCGTATCGGCGCAAGTGCCGGTATCACGCAAGTTGATGCCGACAACCGTATTGCGTCTGAAGTACTCTCGCAGGCAGATATTGCCTGCTACGCCTCGAAGAATGGCGGGCGTGGCCGGGTTACGGTGTTTGAATCTTCACAGCACAGCATCCGCAAAGAGAACCAAAACCTGCCGATGGATGAGCAAAAGCGCATCATTAACGACAGCCCAATCCTGATGGTCGCCCGTGCCATTGCCCCACCGCGCATCCCGGAATCGACCAGTTTCTATCTGCTGTCATTACGTTTCTGGGGAAGTGACGACGCGGTGCTGGATGAGTCTGCATTCCGCGCCGCAGTAACGGACAAAGAGCTGCAATGCACGCTCGATCTGCGGATTTTCGAAGAGTTCTTCAGTAAATATGCCCAGCCAGTGACCAATAAAGGCTTTGGAGTGGCGCTAGCCCTCTCCTCTCACGGTCTCGCCAGTGACAAAGTGGTCGATGAAATCCTGGCACGTTTAGCGCGCAGTGTGTTGCCAGCACGCTTGCTGCACCTGGTCATCCATTGCGAAGCACTGCAGAGTGAAGATGAAAAAATTGACAGCAACCTGCAACGCCTGCGTGACAGCGGCTGCCATTTAATCCTCAGTCACGTCGGGCGTGACCTCGACATCTTTAAACGAATTTCACGCCAGAAGTTCAGCTACATCATTGTTGATGAGGAACTGATTCAGAACGTGCATTCCAACCTGATGGACGAAATGATGGTCACCATTATCCACGGTCATGCACAGCGCCAGTTCCTGCAAACCATTGCCGGGCCAGCCGATATGCCGATGGTAATGGACACGCTTTCCGGCATCGGCATCGACCTGATCTATGGTGAAGCTGTCACCCAACCGCTGCCGCTGGAGATGTTGCTTAATACCAGCTATTTCGCGATTAACTGATTCCCTGTGGGAATTGGGATTCAATCGGGAATATCGGGGTGCCAACCCTCGCTATACCAAATATGCAACAACGCATAAGAACGCCAGGGTTTCCAGCGGTCGGCATAACGGCGAATTTGCGCCGGTGTCATGCCCGGGAATCGTTGCTTAATCAGGTAATCATCGGCCAGGAAGACATCGCTGGCCTGCCAGCCGCGTAAAGCAATGTAGTTTGCTGTCCAGCGGCCAATGCCTGGATACGTTGTCAGCGCCTTGACCCCTTGTTCCACATCTGCAGGGCACTGTTGCGGAAATACCCCTGCCACCATTAAACGCGCCAGATGGATAATCGCTTCGCCGCGTTTAAGCGGCATTCCCAGGGCTTTGAGCTGTTCAGGGCTTAATGATGCCAGGCGCTCGGGCGTTGGGAAAATCCGCCAGTTCGGGTCTTCGGCCATTGGCTCACCAAAAGCTTGCGCCAGTTTGCTGGCGAGTTTTGCCGCCATCGCCACACTCACCAGTTGACCTAAAATCGCCCGTATCGACTGTTCAAAAGTGTCCATACAACCCGGCAAACGCAATCCTGGGCGGGCCGCCGATAAATCCCCCAGGCTTTCAAGAATGATCTGCGGCTGGCATTCGAGATCCAGCAGTTGCTTTATACGTTGCAGAACTTCACTGGCAACCGGCTGCAAACCTGCACTCAGGGTCACATTCAACTGACAGGCCGCTTCGTCAGGAACTAGCGTCAGTAATCCCTGATAGTGACCGAGTGCAAAGCTGCGGCAGTAACGTGTTTCACTGACGGTTTCAATGCCACTGACCGCGCGGCCAGCCAGAAATCCAAACATCCACTGCCAGTCATAAGGCGGGTTGTAGTTCAGTTGATACATTATCTCGTCCTGTGGTTCGTTAACTTCTGCCCAAATAGTTGCCCGACGCCTGACATTCCGCTAAAGTCGCCCCCCTTCTTCACGGCATGGGGACGTTATGCAATTTATAGGCTTTGATTATGGTACTGCAAACTGCTCTGTAGCAGTGATGCGCGATGGTGTTCCACAGGCGCTGGAGATGGAAAACGGTTCAACATTGCTTCCGTCGATGCTGTGTGCACCAACGCGTGAAGCGGTCAGTGAGTGGTTATATCGCCATCATGAGGTTCCGGCAACCGGGAAAGAAACCCAGGCTTTGCTACGCCGTGCGGTCTCTTTTAACCGCGAAGAAGATATTGATGTTTTGCCCGCTAGTGTGCAGTTCGGGCTCAGTTCCCTGCGCCAGTACATGGAAGACCCGGAAGAGGTTTACTTTGTTAAATCGCCAAAATCTTTCCTTGGCGCCACCGGCTTAAAACCGCAGCAAGTCGCGCTGTTTGAAGATTTAGTCTGCGCCATGATGCTGCACATCCGCAATCAGGCGCAAAGCCAGGTGGCCGAGCCGATTACCCAGGCCGTGATTGGCCGCCCGATTAACTTCCAGGGCTTAGGTGGCGATGAAGCAAACCAGCAGGCGCAAGGCATTCTTGACCGCGCAGCACATCGTGCTGGCTTTAAAGATGTGGTGTTTCAGTTTGAACCGGTAGCGGCGGGCCTGGATTTTGAAGCCACGCTAACCGAAGAAAAACAGGTGCTGGTCGTCGATATCGGTGGCGGTACCACCGACTGCTCAGTCTTGCTGATGGGGCCGCAATGGCGCGCCCGTCGCGACCGCGAACAAAGCCTGCTCGGCCACAGTGGCTGCCGTGTTGGCGGTAACGACCTCGATATTATGCTGGCGTTCAAACAGCTTTCCCCATTATTAGGGATGGGTGGTCAAACAGAGAAAGGCATCGCACTGCCAGTATTGCCGTGGTGGAATGCGGTGGCGATAAACGACGTTCCCGCGCAAAATGATTTTTACAGCAGTGCCAATGGCCGCATGCTCAATGAATTGGTACGCGATTCACGCGATCCTGAAAAAGTCGCGTATCTGCAAAAAGTCTGGCGTCAGCGCCTGAGCTATCGCCTGGTGCGTGCTGCGGAAGAGAGCAAAATTGCGCTTTCCGACAGCCAACAAGTCGCCACGCTGCTGCCGTTTATCAGCAAAGAATTAGGCTGCGAAATCAGCCAACCCGAGCTGGAAAGTGCGATTAGCCAGCCGCTGCAACGGATTCTGGAGCAAGTCACGCTGGCGCTGGAAAACAGCGCCGTGAAACCGGACGTGATTTATCTTACCGGCGGTAGCGCCCGTTCACCTTTGCTAAAACAGGCACTGGCGCAGCAATTACCAGGCATTCCGCTGGCAGGCGGCGATGATTTCGGCTCGGTGACCGCAGGTCTGGCCCGCTGGGCTGATGTGGTATTTAAAGACTAAAACACAACGCCGTGGGGAAACTCACGGCGTTTTAGATTTTCAGATGTTTCACCCCATCGGGAAATTCAATTTGCAGCGAAAGCTTGCCGCCCAACGCTTCGATATAACGTTTTAACGTTCCCAATTTGACTTCATTACCGCGTTTTTCAATCGCCGTCACCGCCGGTTGGCTAATGCCCATCGCGTCGGCCAGTTGTTGCTGCGACCAGCCCATTTGCTCGCGAATCATATTCAAACAGCTTTCCAGAATCAGTTCCTGAGTCGCTTCAGCTATTCGTTGCTGACTTTCAGGTGAACGACGAGCAATTAACTCTTCTAATGTGCTGTAACCTTTCGGATTGTTTTTCATATTATTTTTCCTGTGACTTCAACCAAGCTATAAACTCTTTGTCCGCAATCGTGATCATCGATTCGTAGAACCGTTTAGTTTTCGACTTATCACCTGCGCACAACAGAACAGCATTCCGGCGGTAATCAAAAATATAAAATGCCCGAACGGGCTTACCCTGGTGCTGAACTCTCAACTCTTTCATGTTGGCAAAACGTGAACCATTTACAGTGTCGGCATAGGGACGAGGCAAACAAGGCCCCCAAAACCGTAAATGCCCCATCACTGCAAGCATCTTTTCCTGAAGATCATTGTGTTGCTCATCAAACCATTCTTCATACCGTTTTGTAGTCAATATCTTCCATGTCATAGCGTCGCCTTATAAACTATAGGTTATATTTGAAATATAAACTACAGTTTATTGCTTAAGAAATGAACAGGATACTATTCAAGCGTATTCCTACGAGCCTGTACGCAAAAAACCGCCTTCTAAGACTTATCCATACAGTACTTCATATTTCCTCCATTTTTCCGCCACCCTCACTCACTACACTAGTATCATTAGGCCTATAGGCTCCAGGAAGAGAACACTTACAACTATGAAAGGCACTCGCACCGCACGTGGGTTATGGATTGCAGCCGCAGTCATTGTCGTTATTGCCGCCGTTTTTTACTGGCGCAGCACGAATTCCAGTAACGACACCGCAGGTTCGCAATCAGCACAACAGCGCTCCGCTGGCAGTCGTCATGGGATACGCGGTGCGGCGCTTGCTCCGGTTCAGGCGGCAATAGCGACCAGTGAATCGGTGCCGCGTTATCTCACTGGCCTCGGTACCATTACTGCGGCAAATACCGTGACGGTACGCAGCCGTGTCGACGGGCAATTACAGGCGATTCACTTCCAGGAAGGGCAACAAGTTAAAGCCGGTGATTTGCTGGCAGAAATCGACCCAAGCCAGTTCAAAATCGCTCTTGCCCAGGCTCAAGGCCAACTGGCAAAAGATCAGGCGACTCTCGCCAATGCCCGCCGGGATTTGGCGCGTTTTCAGCAACTGGTCAAAACCAACCTGGTATCCCGCCAGGAACTGGACGCCCAACAAGCGTTAGTCAATGAATCTGTCGGTACCATTAAGGCCGATGAAGCCACCGTTGCCAGCGCGCAATTACAGCTCGACTGGAGTCGCATCACCGCACCGATTGATGGCCGCGTCGGCTTAAAACAAGTCGATGTCGGCAACCAGATTTCCAGCAGTGATACCACAGGCATTGTGGTGCTCACCCAAACGCACCCTATCGACCTGATTTTCACCTTGCCTGAAAATGATATTGCCACGGTGGTAAAAGCACAGAAAGCGGGTATGACACTGAGCGTCGAAGCGTGGGATCGTACCAACAAGCTGAAACTAAGCAGCGGTGCTTTACTGAGTCTCGACAACCAAATCGACGCCACCACCGGCACCATCAAACTCAAGGCGCGTTTCAATAACGAAGACGACGCGCTGTTCCCAAACCAGTTCGTTAACGCGCGCATGTTGGTGGATACCCAGCAAAATGCGGTCGTTATCCCGACTGCGGCGGTACAAATGGGTAACGAAGGCAACTTCGTTTGGGTGCTTAATAGCGAAGATAAAGTCAGCAAACATCTGGTAACCATCGGCATTCAGGATAGCCAGAAAGTCGTGATCACCGCCGGAGTTTCTGCCGGTGACCGCGTGATAACCGACGGTATTGACCGCCTGACCGAAGGCGCCAAAGTGGAAGTGGTTGAAGCACAATCCGCGACCTCAACCACGCCGGCAAAAAGCACTGACGCGCCAGCAAAACATCATCGTAACGGAGCGGCTTCCTGATGCAGGTATTACCCCCTGGCGCCACAGGAGGCCCATCGCGCCTGTTTATCCTGCGGCCGGTTGCCACCACCCTGCTAATGGTGGCTATCTTAATTGCCGGGATTATCGGTTACCGCTTCCTGCCAGTTTCAGCGCTACCAGAAGTCGATTACCCGACAATTCAGGTCGTCACACTCTATCCAGGTGCCAGCCCGGATGTGGTGACGTCGGCGATCACCGCCCCACTTGAACGCCAGTTTGGGCAGATGTCTGGCCTGAAACAAATGTCTTCGCAAAGTGCCGGTGGAGCTTCGGTGGTGACGCTGCAATTCCAGCTAACGCTGCCGCTTGATGTCGCCGAACAAGAAGTGCAAGCGGCGATTAACGCCGCCACTAACCTGTTGCCGACTGACCTGCCGAACCCGCCGGTTTACAGCAAAGTGAACCCGGCCGATCCGCCGATTATGACGCTCGCCATCACCTCAACCGCCATGCCGATGACGCAAGTCGAAGATATGGTGGAAACGCGTGTGGCGCAGAAAATATCGCAGGTTTCCGGTGTCGGCCTGGTAACGCTTTCCGGCGGCCAGCGCCCTGCGGTGCGCGTGAAACTGAACGCGCCAGCGATTGCCGCACTAGGTTTAACCAGCGAAACCGTGCGCACCGCAATTACCAGCGCCAACGTCAATTCGGCAAAAGGCAGCCTTGATGGCCCGGGCCGCTCCGTGACGCTATCTGCAAACGACCAAATGCAGTCTGCCGCTGAGTATCGCAATCTGATTATTGCTTACCAGAACGGTGCACCGATTCGCCTTGGCGATGTCGCCACCGTTGAGCAAGGGGCGGAAAACGCCTGGCTCGGTGCATGGGCCAACAAGCAGCCGGCGATTGTGATGAACGTGCAACGCCAGCCTGGCGCGAATATCATCGACACCGCCGACAGCATTCGTGCGATGTTGCCCGCATTAACCAAAAGTTTGCCTAAATCGGTCGAGGTGAAATTACTCAGCGACCGCACCACCAATATTCGTGCCTCGGTCAGCGACACCCAGCATGAGTTGATGCTCGCCATCGCCCTGGTGGTGATGATTATTTACCTGTTCCTGCGCAATGTCCCGGCGACCATTATCCCGGCGGTGGCGGTTCCGCTGTCGTTGATTGGTACCTTTGGCGTGATGGTGTTTCTTGATTTTTCGATCAACAACCTGACGCTAATGGCGCTCACTATCGCCACCGGTTTTGTGGTTGATGACGCGATAGTGGTGATTGAAAACATCTCGCGTTATATCGAAAAAGGCGAAAAGCCGCTGGCTGCCTCATTGAAAGGGGCCGGAGAAATTGGCTTCACGATTATCTCGCTGACCTTTTCGCTGATTGCGGTACTGATCCCCCTGCTGTTTATGGGCGATATTGTTGGCCGCCTGTTCCGCGAGTTTGCCGTCACGCTGGCGATCGCCATTTTAATCTCAGCGGTAGTGTCATTAACGCTAACGCCGATGATGTGCGCACGCATGTTAAGCCACGAATCGCTGCGCAAACAGAACCGTTTTTCGCGCGCCAGTGAGCGTTTCTTCGACCGTGTGATTGCCGGATATGGCCGCCTGTTGACCCGCGTGTTGCACCACCCGTGGCTGACACTGGGCGTGGCGTTTGGCACCCTGGCGCTGACGGTGGTGCTGTGGATTTTCATTCCTAAAGGCTTCTTCCCGATTCAGGATAACGGGATTATTCAGGGCACCTTGCAGGCACCCCAATCAGTTTCGTTTTCCAGCATGGCGCAGCGCCAGCAGCAGGTTGCCGATGTCATCATGAAAGATCCGGCGGTCGAAAGCCTGACGTCGTTTATTGGCGTGGATGGCACCAACCCGTCGCTCAACAGTGCGCGTTTGCAAATCAACCTCAAGCCGCTGAACGACCGTGACGACCGTATTCCGGTGGTGATTCAGAGGCTGCAAAATAATGTGGCTAAAGTGCCGGGCATCGAGCTTTACCTGCAACCGGTGCAGGATCTGACCATCGACACCACCGTCAGCCGCACGCAGTATCAGTTCACCTTACAGGCCACCTCGCTTGACGAACTCAGCACCTGGGTGCCGCAACTAACCGAAAAACTGCGCGCGCTGCCGGAACTCGCGGATGTCAGCAGCGACTGGCAGGATCAGGGGCTGGTGGCATATATCAATGTTGACCGCGCCAGCGCCAGCCGCCTGGGTATTTCGATGTCAGATGTCGATAACGCACTGTATAACGCCTTTGGTCAGCGCCTGATTTCCACCATTTACACCCAGGCAAACCAGTATCGCGTGGTGCTCGAGCACGACACCACTACCACGCCTGGGCTAGGCGGGCTGGATAACATTCGCCTTGCCAGCACCGATGGCGGCAGCGTGCCGCTCAGCGCCATTGCCAAAATCGAGCAGCGTTTTGCACCGCTGACCGTCAACCATCTCGACCAGTTCCCGTCGTCCACGTTCTCCTTCAACGTCACCAGTGACCATTCGCTCGGCGAAGCGGTGCAGGCGATTACGGCGGCGGAAAAAGATCTGGCGATGCCAGCAGACATCAGCACCCAATTCCAGGGTAGCACCCTCGCCTTCCAGGCGGCGTTAGGCAACACCATCTGGTTGATAGTTGCCTCGGTAGTGGCGATGTACATCGTGCTCGGCGTGTTGTACGAAAGCTTTATTCACCCGATTACTATTTTGTCGACGTTGCCAACGGCAGGTGTCGGGGCGCTACTGGCGCTGATGCTGGCGGGAGCCGAACTGGATGTTATCGCCATTATCGGCATCATTTTGCTGATCGGTATCGTCAAGAAAAACGCCATCATGATGATCGACTTCGCGCTGGCAGCTGAACGTGAACAAGGGATGAAACCCTACGACGCGATTTATCAGGCCTGCTTACTGCGCTTCCGCCCGATACTGATGACCACCCTTGCCGCATTGCTGGGTGCATTACCGTTGATGCTGTCGATGGGTGTTGGTGCGGAACTGCGCCGCCCGCTGGGTATCGGCATGGTCGGCGGGTTGCTGGTCAGCCAGGTGCTAACGCTGTTTACTACGCCGGTTATCTATTTGCTGTTCGATAACCTGTCGCACGCGGTGCGTCGCCGTTTTGCTCGTCGTGATGAGGAAGTGCTGTGAAATTCTTCGCACTGTTCATCTATCGGCCAGTCGCCACCATTTTACTGACTGTCGCCATTACCTTGTGCGGCGTGCTGGGCTTCCGTCTGCTGCCGGTAGCCCCGCTGCCGCAGGTGGATTTCCCGGTGATTATGGTTAGTGCATCACTGCCGGGCGCTTCGCCAGAAACTATGGCTTCGTCGGTTGCCACACCGCTTGAGCGCGCACTCGGGCGCATTGCGGGCGTGAATGAGATGACCTCATCAAGTTCACTGGGCAGTACGCGCATCATTCTGGAATTTACCTTCGACAGGGATATCAACGGCGCTGCACGCGATGTGCAGGCGGCAATCAACGCGGCGCAAAGTTTGTTACCGAGCGGAATGCCAAGCCGCCCGACCTACCGCAAAGCCAACCCGTCAGATGCACCGATTATGATTCTGACGCTGACTTCCGACACCTTTTCCCAGGGGAAGTTATATGATTTTGCCTCCACGCAACTGGCGCAAACCGTGGCGCAAATTGATGGCGTGGGCGATGTGGATGTCGGCGGCAGCTCGCTCCCGGCGGTACGCGTGGCGCTCAACCCGCAAGCGCTGTTTAACCAGGGTGTTTCACTGGATGCCGTGCGTACCACTATTGATAACGCCAACGTCCGTCGCCCGCAAGGTGCGGTGGAAGACAGCTCACGCCGCTGGCAATTGCAGACTAATGATGAACTGAAAACCGCAGCCGAATATCAGCCGTTGATCATCCATTACAACAACGGTGGGGCGGTGCATTTGAGCGATGTCGCCACCGTGACCGACTCGGTGCAGGATGTGCGTAACGCCGGGATGGCGAACGCGAAACCGGCGATTTTGCTGATGATCCGTAAGTCACAGGAAGCAAACATCATCGAAACGGTGGACCGCATTCGGGCAAAAATCCCCGATCTGCGTGAAACCATTCCGGCTTCAATAGATTTGCAAATCGCTCAGGATCGCTCGCCAACCATTCGTGCCTCACTTGCGGAAGTCGAGCAATCGCTGGTGATTTCAGTCGCGCTGGTGATTCTGGTGGTGTTCCTGTTCCTGCGCTCTGGCCGCGCCACGCTTATTCCAGCGGTAGCGGTTCCGGTGTCGTTAATCGGCACGTTTATCGCCATGTATCTGTGCGGCTTTAGCCTGAACAACTTGTCGCTAATGGCGCTAACGATTGCCACCGGTTTTGTGGTGGATGACGCCATTGTGGTGCTGGAAAATATTTCACGTCATCTCGAAGCGGGAGTTAAACCGTTGCAGGCCGCACTTCAGGGGGTGCGCGAAGTCGGGTTTACCGTGCTGTCGATGAGCTTATCGCTGGTGGCGGTATTCCTGCCGCTGTTATTAATGGGCGGGTTGCCTGGCCGCTTGTTTAAAGAGTTTGCCGTCACGCTGTCGGTCGCCATCGGGATTTCGCTGGTGGTGTCGATTACCCTGACGCCGATGATGTGTGGCTGGTTATTAAAGAATAACCCGAAGCATTCTCCGACTCGTCAGCGTGGATTTGGTCGCCTGTTAGTGGCGATGCAGCAAGGCTATGGCCGCTCGCTGAAGTGGGTGTTGAATCATACCAAACTGGTTGGCGTAGTGCTGTTGGCGACCATGGCGCTCAACATTTGGTTGTATATCGCCATCCCGAAAACCTTTTTCCCGGAGCAAGATACCGGGCGTTTGATGGGCAATATTCAGGCCGACCAAAGCATTTCCTTCCAGGCGATGCGCGGTAAGTTGCAGGATTTCATGAAGATTGTGCGTGATGATCCGGCGGTGGAGAACGTCACCGGCTTTACCGGTGGTTCGCGCGTTAACAGCGGCATGATGTTTATCTCGCTCAAGCCACTTTCCGAGCGCAAAGAAACCGCGCAACAAGTGATCGACCGCCTGCGCAAATCACTGGCAAAAGAGCCGGGTGCCAGCCTGTTCTTGATGGCGGTGCAGGATATTCGTGTCGGTGGTCGTCAGGCCAACGCCAGTTACCAGTACACGCTGCTTTCCGATAATTTGGCCGATCTGCGAACCTGGGAGCCAAAAATCCGCCAGGCGCTGAGCAAACTGCCGCAACTTGCTGACGTTAACTCCGACAGCCAAAACAATGGCGCGGAAATGGATCTGCTTTATGACCGTGACTCGATGGCGCGTCTGGGAATTAGCGTACAAGACGCCAATGCCTTGTTGAATAACGCCTTCGGCCAGCGCCAGATTTCAACCATCTATCAGCCGCTTAACCAGTACAAAGTGGTGATGGAAGTTGACCCGCGCTATACGCAAGACATCAGCGCACTGGATCAAATGTTCGTCATTAATAAAGAAGGCAAAGCAATACCGCTGTCGTGGTTTGCAAAATGGCAGCCCGCGAATGCACCGCTGTCGGTGAACCACCAGGGGCTTTCTGCCGCCTCGACGGTTTCCTTTAACCTGCCGACGGGTGTCTCG
Source organism: Buttiauxella sp. 3AFRM03 (assembly GCF_003675305.1). Taxonomy (NCBI): domain Bacteria; kingdom Pseudomonadati; phylum Pseudomonadota; class Gammaproteobacteria; order Enterobacterales; family Enterobacteriaceae; genus Buttiauxella; species Buttiauxella sp. 3AFRM03. Next base: position 4,791,966 of record NZ_CP033076.1, on the reverse strand, counting down.
TTGTCACAAGCCAGTGAAGCTATCGACCGTACCATGACCGCGCTCGGCGTGCCTTCAACGGTGCGCGGCATGTACGCCGGTACCGCGCAAGTTTTCCAGGACACCATGAAATCGCAGGTGTTGTTAATCATCGCCGCCATCGCCACGGTCTATATCGTGTTGGGGATTTTATATGAGAGCTACGTTCACCCGTTGACGATTCTCTCGACTTTGCCGTCTGCGGGGGTTGGCGCATTGCTGGCGCTGGAAATTTTTGGTGCGCCATTTAGCCTGATTGCACTCATCGGTATCATGCTGTTAATCGGCATTGTGAAGAAGAACGCCATCATGATGGTGGACTTCGCCATCGACGCGCAGCGCAACGGCAATCTGCAACCTGAAGAGGCTATTTTCCAGGCCTGCTTACTGCGTTTCCGCCCGATTATGATGACCACGCTGGCAGCGCTGTTTGGCGCATTACCTTTGGTGCTTACCAGCGGTGATGGCGCGGAACTACGCCAGCCGCTCGGGATTACCATTGTCGGCGGTCTGGTGGTCAGCCAATTGCTGACGCTGTACACCACGCCGGTGGTGTATCTGTTCTTTGACCGTTTACGGATGCGGTTTGCGCGTAAAACCACTTCAGCAATCGCTGGCGGGTGACGCTTTGCTTAACCGCCCTACAAAACCTTGCCGTTGTAGGGTGGATAAGCGCCAGCGTCATCCACCGTTTATGAAGGATAGTTAAATGACTGAACTGCCTGCTGCCGTGCGCTGGCAACTGTGGATTGTCGCCTTCGGCTTCTTCATGCAGTCGCTGGACACCACCATCGTCAATACCGCCCTGCCCTCCATGGCGGCGAGCCTCGGTGAAAGCCCGCTGCATATGCACTCGGTGATTGTGTCGTATGTCTTAACGGTGGCGGTAATGTTGCCGGCCAGCGGCTGGTTGGCTGACCGTGTTGGCGTGCGCAATATCTTTTTCACCGCCATCGTCTTGTTCACTATCGGTTCGCTGTTATGCGCCCATGCAGCAACCCTTGACGAGCTGGTGATGGCGCGCGTGGTGCAAGGGATCGGTGGCGCAATGATGGTGCCGGTTGGGCGTTTGACGGTGATGAAAATCGTCCCGCGCGAGCAGTATATGGCGGCGATGACCTTCGTCACCTTGCCTGGGCAAATTGGCCCGTTGCTTGGCCCCGCGCTCGGCGGCGTGCTGGTGGAATACGCCTCCTGGCACTGGATCTTCTTAATTAATCTTCCGGTGGGCATTATCGGTGCCATCGCCACGCTGTGGCTAATGCCAAACTACACCATGCAGACGCGCAAATTCGACATGATGGGTTTTGTGCTGCTGGCCTTCGGTATGGCGGCGCTGACCATTGCGCTGGATGGCGCCAAAGGTTTGGGCATCACACCATCAACGCTGTGGATGTTGGTCGGCGGCGGATCGGCGGCAATGGCGCTCTATTTGTGGCACGCCAAAGCCAATGACAACGCTTTATTCAACCTCAATCTATTTAAGACGCAGACCTTTTCACTCGGTTTACTGGGCAGCTTCTGCGGACGCATCGGCAGCGGCATGATCCCGTTTATGACGCCAGTGTTTCTGCAAATCGGCCTCGGGTTTTCGCCGTTCCACGCTGGGTTAATGATGGTCCCGATGGTGCTGGGCAGCATGGGCATGAAACGCATTGTGGTGCAGGTGGTAAACCGCTTTGGCTACCGCAACGTGTTAGTCACCTCCACGCTTGCTCTGGCGCTGGTCATCTTATTGTTTATGGCAACCGCGCTGATGGGCTGGTATTACGCGTTGCCGGTGGTGCTGTTCTTGCTCGGAATGGTGAACTCCACCCGTTTCTCCTCAATGAACACCCTGACGCTAAAAGATCTGCCTGACGATCTGGCAAGCTCCGGCAACAGCTTGTTGTCGATGGTGATGCAGCTTTCGATGAGTATTGGCGTCACCATCGCCGGATTGTTACTGGGCATGTATGGCCATCATCAACTGACGGCAGATAGCACCGTGGTTCACAGCGTCTTTATGTATACGTATCTCAGCATGGCAGTGGTTATCGCTCTGCCAGCGCTAATTTTTGCTCGCGTCCCAAAGGACACCACCAAAAATGTCGTGATTGCGCGGCGTAAAAGGAGTAGCTCATGAAGCTGTGGCGGCCAGGCATTACCGGCAAACTGTTTTTGGCGATTTTCTCCACCTGCCTGGTGGTACTCGCCACCATGCACTGGGGCGTGCGGCTCAGCTTCGAACATGGGTTTATTGACTACATCAAACGCGGCAATGAACAGCGTCTGGAGATGCTCAGCGAAGCGCTGGGTGAACAATATGCGCAGCACGGTAACTGGCAGTTCCTGCGCAACAACGACCGTTTTATGTTCAAGCTATTGCGCTCTTTTGAGCATAGCGATGATGAAAATCATAACCTGCCACCCCACGGCTGGCGCACCCAGTTTTGGGTTGTCGATGAAGATTACAAAGTACTGGTTGGCCCGCGTGGCCCGGTTCCCGGCGATGGTATGCGCCGGGCGATTAACGTGAATGGCCGTGACGCCGGTTGGGTGGTGGCTTCGCCCGTTGAACGGCTCACACGCAACACCGATATTAATTTCGACAGACAGCAACGTCGCACCAGTTGGATTATCGTCGCTTTCTCCTCCCTGCTTGCGGCGGCGGCCACCTTCTTCCTCGCTCGCGGGCTACTGGCTCCGGTGAAACGGCTGGTTGAAGGCACCCATAAACTGGCCGCCGGGGATTTCACCACTCGCGTCGATCCCACCAGCCAGGATGAACTGGGCAAACTAGCGCAAGACTTTAACCAACTTGCCAGTACGCTTGAGAAAAACCACAACATGCGCCGCGCCTACATGGCGGATATTTCCCATGAATTACGCACCCCGCTGGCCATTTTGCGTGGCGAGCTGGAAGCGATTCAGGATGGCGTGCGCAAATTCACCCCTGAATCCGTTGTCTCGCTACAAATGGAAGTCGCGACGCTAACCAAACTGGTTGATGACTTGCACCAGTTGTCGATGTCCGACGAAGGGGCATTGGCCTATCAGAAGCAGTCGCTGGATATTATTAACTTACTGGAAATTGTTGCTGGTGCGTTCCGTGAGCGTTTTAATTCGCGCGGTTTAACCATTAGCCTGGCACTGCCGGACAGCGTGACCATTTTTGGTGATAGTGACCGTTTAATGCAATTATTCAATAATTTGCTGGAAAACAGCCTGCGTTATACTGATGCCGGTGGGCAATTGGTTATTTCCGGTGAAGTGGTGAATCAGCGTTTCGTGATGCACTTCGCCGACAGCGCGCCGGGCGTCAATGACGAACAGTTGACCATGTTGTTTGAGCGCTTTTACCGAACTGAAGGTTCGCGCAACCGCGCCAGTGGCGGCTCAGGGCTTGGGTTGTCTATCTGCCAGAACATTGTCGACGCCCATAATGGCAAGCTTTCCGCGACCCATTCGCCTTTCGGCGGGGTTAGCATTACAGTAGAGTTACCGCTGGAGCCAGAATCGTTGAGACCTGTATGACCGAGTTACCGATTGACGAAAACACACCGCGCATCTTAATTGTTGAAGACGAGCCTAAGCTCGGCCAACTGTTAATTGATTACTTACGTGCCGCGGGATATGCACCAGAATTAATTACCCACGGCGATAAAGTGCTGGCTTTTGTGCGCCAGACACCACCGGATTTAATCCTGCTCGACTTAATGCTCCCCGGCACCGACGGCCTGACACTGTGCCGTGAAATCCGCCGCTTCTGCGAAATTCCCATCGTGATGGTGACCGCCAAAATCGAGGAAATCGACCGTCTGTTAGGGTTGGAAATTGGTGCCGATGATTACATCTGCAAACCTTACAGCCCGCGTGAAGTCGTGGCACGAGTCAAAACCATTTTGCGCCGCTGCAAACGCCAGCGCGACCCCATCGCTGCCGATGAAATTAGCCCGTTGATTATCGATGAAAGCCGCTTCCAGGCTAGCTGGCACGACAAACTGCTGGATTTAACTCCGGCTGAATTTCGTCTGTTAAAAACCCTGTCACATGAACCGGGTAAAGTCTTTTCACGCGAACAACTGTTGAACCAGCTTTATGACGATTACCGCGTCGTCACCGACCGCACCATCGACAGCCATATTAAAAACCTGCGCCGTAAGCTCGAAGCGCTGGATGAAGAACAGTCGTTTATCCGTGCCGTGTATGGCGTGGGTTACCGCTGGGAAGCCGATGCCAGCCGGATTGATTAACCTCATTTATACGGATGTGAGTGACAATGAAGATACGCAATTTTGCGTTATTGCTGCTGGTATCGGGCATGGCCCATGCAGAAATCACCGAACAACAAATGGCCGCCGACTGCGCAAAAATCCCTTCTTACGCAAGCCAGGGCGAACAATTCTACAAAGCCAAAGATTACCCTAAAGCACGCGAAGCCTTCGAAAATCAGGTGACCTGGAGCGAAGGTTGCCGACTCGATGACCAGGCTATCGCCACCGCGTACAACAATGTGGCACTCACCTGGATGCGCCAGAAAGAATGGCGTAAAGCTCGCGCCTGGCTGATGCTCAAACCTGACGATGCCAAGTCTGTTTACAACCTGGGGCTTATCAAAGAAAAGCTGGCGGCCTTGCCGAAGCCGACTTCCGCTGCGGGTGAATACTGGAATTACGCTGGGCTGGCATCCTGGGAGACATTCACCTTAAAAGACCTCGAAAAAGAATCCGCCTATTCTGTTGATTTTCAGGGTTACTATCTCGGCATGATGGCGCTTTATTACGGCCCCAATATGGGCGAGTTCTCAGAGAAGGTGACACTCAAAAACAACAAAGGGGTTATCGCTCTGCGGGAAGGCGACTATATTCAATGTGACATCTCGCTCACCGTTTCGCCCGAAGCCATCGACGCCACCACAGGTGAACCCGCTGAATGCGGTTTTGGCATGAACGTCCGAGCCGATGGGCACTATCTGCGAGTAGACTGACGCTGACAAACCAGGCAAGGGAAAGCCATGTGTGACAATAACGCTCAAAAAACCTATCAACCGCGCAATGTCATCAACTCGACCGATGTCATGGCGACAATCGTCATGCGCAGTGAACAGCGCAGCGATAGCGAAGACATTCGCCGCTGGTTGGCCAACCATTTTTATCGCTGGGTAATTGGCAGTTTCCCTCACGTAAACCCGGTACGCAACGCAATTGATTACGCCACCTGGTTCGGAATCGGCACTGACATGCCTGCATGGTTACCGCCGAAACTGGCCGACGGCGGCACGTTCTATTATCTCGACCCACAGCATCCGGACATCCACGCCACTGAGCGTAATGTGGTGGAATTTCTCTCCCGCCAAAACGACACCCGTCTGGCTGGAAAACTACAGCGTATCAACTGTTTTACCGTACTGGAGATGCGCGAGGCTGAGCATAAAAAAATGCAGCGCCGCCGTCAGCAAGGCTGGTGCCCCACCACCCAGGAGGTGCTGAAAAAAGTCATCAGCGTGGCCAGCGGGACGCTGTATGAGTTTGACGCCACGCATCCGGCGCTACGCAGTGAAATGGCCTATGAATCCTGGCATATGCAGCACTGTGTGGGGCACTTCCAGGATGCTAACGCCCTCACTGGCGGTTACGGCGATCACTATGCCAGCCGCCTTGAACAGGGAGCGATGCGCCTGTTCAGCCTGCGCGACGATAACAATATTCCCCACGTCACCATCAGCCTGCGGGTCACCCCGGATGGGCCTGAGATCGAGCAGATCAAAGGTAAGCAAAACCGCCATCCGGTAAAAAAATACGCCACCGACGTTCTGCATTTACTGCGCCATGTTGCCCCGCTACCGGTACGCCATGCCGACTGCGAAGGCATGGGTATCGTTTATGAAAAGACAGCGGAACATCAAGGCTGGAAATTCATTACCGATATCCAGGACGAGGGATTTCTGCTGAGCGTGCTGCACAACAATTTCCATTTGCTGCAACACTTCGCCACGCCGCCCATCGCGTTCCAGTGGTTGCTGCTTCACAGCGCGCCAGGCGAAATGCACCATCTGCAAACCATTGACCCGACGGTGGCAACCGCGGCTGAAATGCTGTATCCGCAAAAAAAATGGCACCCGACATTTGCCGGGAAAAACACCAGCAGCGAACCGTTTGAAATTGAAGGCCTCACGCTGCAAACCACCCGCTATCTTACCGCTGACGAGAGGAAGTAACGTTGCATCTCCTCCTTTCACTGCTAATCGCCATGCTGATTATTTTCTGGAGAGCCAGAAAAAAAGCGAAGCGAGCTAAAACCAGAACAGCGCAAGAACCAGGAAAAGAACATCTTGAGAAAAGACGCCACGATACCCGTCGACGCCAATGGGCACTGGCGCTGGCTGATATTCTCATGTTGCGTAACGGGCTTAAAACTAAAGACATCACGCTAACGTTCAAGATTGATAACGCTAAACGCCAGCAACTGGCGCAACAGGTAAAAAAAGAACTCGGGCTGAAAGAAGATCTTGATGGCGGCGCACTACGCGGACAAGTGGCTGATATTTTAAATCATTGGCCTGGCGGTGTGGGTCAAACACCCTACGGTTTTTATGACCAGTTAGCCGCCCGTGGACAGGTACGCGACGCACTGGCTTTCGACTGCGCGCGCACCGCCTTTTTAACACGCTGCATCGCCGGGTTAGGCTGGTGCAGTGAAGAACACGCGTGGCTGGTTTTACTGCTCAACGCCCAGCGCGCCCAGGACTGTTTCAGCAGTTGGGAAGATTACGCCACCGCCTACGTGCGCGCTCGCCAGATCTGGCTGGAACTCCACCGCACGCCAGCGACGGTTGCCGGGCGCGATCTCCAGATCGTCATGCAATATCTGGAGAATCCGTTCAGTCACTGGCGGGCATTGCCGTGGAATGAATTTAAAATTTTCGAACTGAATTGAGGGATGAACACATGGAACTGAACGATGCCGTTATTAACGCCACCGCGACAATGTGTAACAGCAAAATGGAGGAAAATAGCGGGCAACGAGAGTGGTTTATCGCCGATATTGCCAGCCAGCTGCAAGCGAAACGCTACGACGAACTGGACGCCCTGTTTAACCATGCGCTGGCGGAAAGCTTCACCAGCCGCGAGGCGGAAAGACGCTATTTCCACGCCTGGACACAGATGTGTAACCCCCTCAATGATATGGAGCCACTGGTTGAAGCTGGCCCAGAAGGGTTGGCGCTGATCAAAGCCTGGCAAAATGCCCGCCCGCGTTCCACTCACGCCTGGCTTGCCGAAGCGCAATACTGGAACCATCGTGCCTGGCTATACCGCAGCTACGGCTGGGCGCGCGATACGACGGACGCAATGTGGGTTTGCGCCAGCGCCTGCAATGAACAGATGGTGATTGCTGCAATCAACGCTATTGACTGCGAACCGCGCCAGTGGATGGCGGCCTCACTCGCCAGCACCAACGCGCAGGTATTTGGCGAACCCGACTGGCTGGCTGATTTTCTGGAAGGTGCAGAGACTGCTGGCGCCGCTGGCGTACCGAAACTGGCTAAATTTCATCTGCGTTCACCGCAAGAAATGGACGCGCTGATGGCGTATTCCGGTTTATCACTGGACAAAGCCGTCTGCCCCTCCCTGCCACGCCCACAGGTGCTGCCAGCACCCGACAACGAATCCCCCCAAAAATACTGGATAACAGTATGTCTGGCCATTTTCCCGACGGCATACCACGCGCTGGACGAGTATCTTCCGTTTCGCATGCCACGCTGGCGCGGTTCCCATCAAGAAATTGAGGAGTTCCTCGCATCGCCATCCTGTGCGCATCTGTCTGATAGCGAGCGTGAGCACCTGGAACTGCTGATCTGGTGGGACGAATGCCGCGACCTGCGCATCAAAGATATTGACTCCCCAGCAACCCTTGAGAAAACCATCGCCAAAGCGGAAGCTATTGCCTGCCATGCCCGCAACCAGGAAGACCGCCACAATGCGCTGGAATGGTTGCTGGACTGCTATGACGACTCAAAGAATGAAGAAGCACTTTGGCGCTGTATCCAGCGAGTAGTCATGGAGAAAAAGAGCCTAAGTAACTATTTCACCTATCAGGCACTCAAATTTGCGCTCCGCGATTTCCCGGACAGCCACTGGATTTATAATTTTATTTGCCAAAACTCACAACAGGCAGAAGGCTGGGCGGCGTTGATTTATCGCGGTTATTTCCAGCACGCAGGGCTGTTTGGCTTTGAGAAAAATGAACAACAGGGTAACGCCTGGCTTGCGAAAGTTTCAGCCATAAAATACAGCGCGACCTGGAAATGGACCATCCGCTCCTTCGGCTGGCTCAACCGCCCGGAGTATTGCGTAGCGCTGGCAGAAGCTGGTGCGCAGCGTAATATCCCCGGCGCACTCCAATGGCTGGGTGATGAATATAACAATCGTATCGATGGCACTCTTGTCCCTTATCAAACCGCGACTGCACTGGACTGTTATCAGCGCGCCGCACAAATTTTGCTTGAGCAAATCGCCCTTCGCGACAGCACGCGGAGCCTGATCGCCAATGGCGGTTATAGCGAATATGAAGCGGATTTACGGGATATTCATTTCAGCCTCGCTATCTGTAATCAGCGATTGTGCGAGGAAGAAAGCGACTGCGCTAAGTGGCCCGGCTACGAAAAAAATCTGCTGGATAACCTCTGGCAGGCGCACCAGTTGGGTCACGAACAGGCCTGGGCGCTATTCATGCTCAATATTTTTGAAGTCACCGATTTGACGCTGGCACATGCGCATTTGGCGCTGGTGCAGGAAGAAGCTAACAAAGGCACGTTGCAGGCGATGGTGACGCTGTCGCGTTTGTATGGCAACAAGCAGGATAAGACGTTGTTTAATATCAAACAAAGTGCGAGATGGGCCCATTTTGCCGAAGCACTCTATCCGGATAGTGATGTGGTAAGAGATTGCCTGGCTGTGGTGCATTTTGACACGTTCTGGAAACGTTTACGTTACGCCTGGCACACCGCGCGTATCCCGGCCTCCGAACTGCCAGGCGAGGTCAACCCGATGGTGTAGCCGTTTACTCAGGCGCTCACTGGCGATACAATGCCCGCCCTAAAATTGTGCCTTAAAACCATCGCATCCTGTGCGGTGGTTCTGACCTGAAATCAGAACGAGAAAATCATGTTTAAACCAGAACTTCTTTCGCCAGCCGGAACGCTGAAAAATATGCGTTACGCCTTCGCCTATGGCGCCGATGCTGTGTATGCGGGCCAACCGCGTTACAGCCTGCGAGTGCGCAATAACGAATTCAATCACGAAAACCTGCAACTGGGCATCAACGAAGCCCATGAGCTGGGTAAAAAATTCTACGTGGTTGTCAACATTGCCCCGCACAACGCCAAGCTGAAAACCTTTATCCGTGACCTGAAACCGGTTATCGATATGGGCCCGGATGCGCTGATCATGTCCGATCCTGGTTTAATCATGATGGTGCGTGAAGCATTCCCGGAAATGGATGTTCACCTTTCGGTGCAAGCCAACGCCGTAAACTGGGCAACCGTGAAGTTCTGGAAACAAATGGGGCTGACCCGCGTGATCCTTTCCCGTGAACTGTCACTCGAAGAGATCGCCGAAGTGCGTGAACAAGTGCCGGATATGGAACTGGAAATTTTCGTTCACGGCGCATTGTGCATGGCTTATTCAGGCCGCTGCCTGCTTTCTGGTTACATCAACAAGCGCGACCCAAACCAGGGAACCTGCACCAACGCCTGCCGTTGGGAATACAAAGTTGAAGAAGGCAAAGAAGATGATGTCGGTAATATCGTGCATCTTCATGAGCCGATTCCGGTACAAAATATCGAGCCAACTTTGGGCGCCGGCGCACCGACTGACAAAGTGTTTATGATGGAAGAAGCCAAACGCCCAGGTGAATACATGACCGCGTTCGAAGACGAACACGGCACTTACATCATGAACTCGAAAGATCTGCGCGCCATTGAACACGTTGAACGCCTGACCAAAATGGGTGTGCACTCACTGAAAATCGAAGGCCGCACCAAATCCTATTACTACTGCGCGCGTACCGCTCAGGTTTATCGCCGCGCGATTGACGATGCCGCTGCCGGTAAGCCATTCGACCCAACGCTGCTGACCACACTTGAAGGTTTGGCACATCGCGGCTACACCGAAGGTTTCTTGCGCCGTCACAATCACGATTCGTATCAGAATTATGATTACGGCCATTCGGTTTCTGAAACCCAACAGTTTGTCGGCGAATTTACCGGTGAGCGTCGTGGCGAGCTGGCGGCGGTAAAAGTGAAGAATAAATTCCTGCTCGGCGACAGCCTGGAATTAATGACGCCGCAAGGTAACGTCACTTTCACCCTCGAAGTGCTGGAAAATACTAAAGCGCAGCCGATTGACGTGGCTCCGGGTGATGGTCACACCGTATGGATGCCTGTGCCGGAAGATGTCTCGCTGGATTATGCGCTGCTGATGCGCAATTTGGCAGGTCAGACCTCACGCGATCCACACGCTAAATAGTTAATTTAGGGGATTTTTTAGCGCAAGAGGATTTCTTAGAAACCGATCACATACCGCTTCGTTAGATGCGGTTATTATCGCTGAGCTGAAAAACATAACCCATAAATTCAAGCTATACCCTAAATAATTCGAATTGTAGAAAGGCGGCGACGCAGTGAATCCCCAGGAGCTTACTCAAGTAAGTGACTGGGGTGAACGAGGAAAGCCAACGCATCTACAATTTGAAGTATGATGGGTATGTACCAGGAACCACCTCATTGGCCTGTGCAATCTCCCTTGCGCAGGCCTTCTTTTTTGTTTGTATTTAGTTGAAATAAAAGGATTTATTTCAGGTCATGTCCACACATTGACCACATCGATAAAAAGGCACCCCATTTGAGGTGCCTTTTTTTACATCCAGTGGATTTGTTGTTGGCCACCTTGCATCGGGTGAGGCAGTACCGGTGTTCTCTCGCCTGGCTTAACGATGTAGTGCTTTACGGTCTCCAGTGTCACAAAAGTCGCGCTGCAATTCACGTTCTGGCACTGGTGATAACGCTCTTTTGTTTCGGTGGAATGATAGCGGCTTGTACGGGCGTGGGCAGCGGTCTGACACAATGGGCAATGGAACATTTCAACACCTCGACTGAATTCGTTTGATGTCGTTATTTTACCCATTAAATCATTATATAACAACAACTTGAAATCATTCATTCGCGTTCCCCCTCCTCCTGATACTCTACATCAATAAGCCTCACCTCAAGCTCTAGAGACGTCGTGAAGCCGCTGTTACTGAGTGAGTGCATCACCTTAGTGATTGTCCATGCCTGCTCGTCGATGACGCGCTTAAAGCCTGAAACGGTGACCGGTGTTTCCGGGTAAAGATCTGCACGACCCATCGCCAGGCTAATCGAAAACTCCGCCACCCCGCGTTGCAGTTTGTCCCATTTAGCCTGAGCCGCGCGCATCGCCTGCGTCTTGCTGGCGTAAGTGGTGGTCAGCGCAAACACGTTATCTTCCTCACCGACCATGTACTCGCCCTCGCGCGCTTCCTTTTCCTTTGGTGCTTTCTTCGCTTTTACCGGCTTAGCCTTCGGGTGCTGGAGGGCGCGCAGGTTCTGCGGTTTAGCCTTACGCCTGAGTTTGACCTGCTGCTTTTGTTCTTTCGGCTCTCTGGTGTGCAACCATTTAGCGGTCACGCCGGTGTAAGCACCCCGATCAGCAATCGCAAACTGGTGACGGTCACCGTCGCGGCGCTCGATGCTCATCTGCGCAATGGGTTTGCCGCTGGCGGTAACACCGGCACCCGCTTTCAGGAACAGCAGTTTCCCCGCCTTGACCGATACCTCCGCTCCGTTGCGTTCTGCCAGACGGGTGAGGAATTTCGCATCCGACTCCTGCGTCTGGTCAATATGCGGGACAGCAATCGCGGCGAACTGCGGGGCGACGCTGGCCGTCAGTTTGTTACGGCTGGCGATAGTGTTCAGCAGTTCCCCGAGCGTGGTGTCGTGATAGGACGCCTCACGGCGTGAATTGAGCGTGCCGCGAAAATCTGCACTGCGCGCACGGATAGTCAGCGTATCCGGTGCGCCACGGTGTTCAATTTCATCGACCGTGAACTGGCCTTTCCCCAGCAGCGCCGAACCCTGCCAGCCGAGGAACAGCGACAAGACTGTGCCGCGCACCGGCAACTCAATCAGGCCGTCAGTGTCATCGAGTTCGATATCGAGCTGGTCAGCCTCAAAGCCGCGGTTATCGGTCATGCTGAGGCTAATCAGCCGGTCACTGATATTACGGGTGATGTCCTGCTGATTGAGGGTGAGCATAAACGCCGGTGCCATGCTTGCCCCGGCATCCAGTGTCATTCCGGTCAGCATTAAAATAACCCTCCGATTTTACTCTGCATGTTCCCGACCAGGCTTTCGGCCTGCTTCTCGATATCGCCAAACATCGCCGTCAACGTTTCATCCACGCGGGTCAGGCTGACGGTAAAATCAATTTTCATGGCTGAGCCATCGGCAAAAAACTCGCTGTGGGTTTCGCTGACCGAATTAATCACAAACATGCCGTAAATGGTGCCGCTGCCATCGAGCAGTGACCAGGCACGCCCCTCATCCGCCATCAGGTTGAGTGCCAGCAGCGACAGCCTGCCGCCGGTGATTTCCGGCAACAGGCTTCCACTCAGGACAATTTTTTCCTCATTCACGCCGAGGAACTGCATCGCCGGTCGCTGACCGACGCGGCTGTTCGACGGCCAGCGATAATCCACGTCTCGTTGCAGGCTCTGATAAGGCAGTGTCTGTAACTGAAAAACAAACATGCCGAGGGCAAGCATCATGGTGATTCCTCCTTAGTCGTGCATCATGCTGGCACGCTGTTTCGCCCGTTTCTCGCGTTCGTATTTTTCCAGGCTGTCGCGCAGCTGGCGGTCAAGTTCACCACCGTTCTGCACACTGCCGCCGATGGCGATGTGATACTCATTGCGGCTCTGGTCAGTGTAGGTTTTGCCACTGCTGGCGGTGACCGGCTGATAACCACTGGTACCGCTGGCATAAGCGTTGACCTTTTCGGCCTGCACACTGAGCTGACCGGACTCCTGGTTGATGAGGCCGAGCTTGTCGAGTACCCACTCGATTCCGTCACGCAGGGCGGTAAATGGTGTCATGGCGAGCCGGAAAGCACCGGCCAGTGCCTGACCAAACGCCACGCCAGACTCCTTGCAACTGTCGAGCGTGTCCTTGCTGGCTTTCACCGGGGCAATCAGCTCTTTGAACCACTGCCAGACCCCCTGAACTTTCTGGCCGATAGCCTCAAACACCGGAGCCAGTGGCGCGAACATCTCAGCCACCGGCGCAAAGGCAGCCTTCAGTCCTTCCACCACACCGCTGAAGAATGCGCTCAGCGGCTCCCAGTATTGATAGATGAGCAGCGCACCGCCGGCGATGGCGGCACCGATGGCGACAATCGGCCAGCTGAGCGCGCCGAGCACCGTCATCATTGCGCCACCGGCCACGGTAAACGCGGTGCCGAGCAGACCAGCAGCGGCAATCAGGGCATTGACACCGGCAATCACCGGCCATGCCACCAGACCAATCGCCCCGACCAGACCGACCACCGCCAGCGCCACGCCCCCGACCTTGAGCAGCGTCTGCGCGAGTCCTTTGTTCTGCACAATCCAGTGGTCAAGTTTCAGCACATATTTGGTGGTGGTTTGTGTCAGCTGGCGCAGGGAAGATTCCTGCTGGTCAAACAGGTCAGTACCGACCGCCTCATACGCCGACTGAAACTCTTTGAAGTCGCCGCCGAGGTTGTCCTGCATCACCTTCACCAGTTCGGCGGTTTTGCCGTCCGAGGCTTTAAAGGTGGCGGTGAGTTTGTCGAGTTTGCCGGTCATGGCGTCGGTCATCAGTACCGCAGCCGCCGAACTGGCTTCCTCGCCAAAGATGACCTTCATGTACTCGGCACGCTGCGCTGTACCGAGTTTGTTTTTCTCAAATTTGCCCTGCATTTCTTTCAGGATGGTAAACAGCGGGCGCATGTTGCCCTTGCTGTCGGCGGTGCTGACTTTCAGCTCAGTGAGTGCCGTTTTCGCCTGGCCGACCGGTGCCTGCAAACGGCTGATGACCGCACGACTGCCGGTGCCTGCCATCGAGCCGGTGATTTTCGCATCGTGCAGCGCACCGGCCATCGCGGCGGTTTCTTCAATGCTGATACCGGCATTTTTCGCCACCGGCGCGATATAGGTGAGGGCATCACTCAGCCCGTTAAAGTCTGCGGCGGTTTTGTTCATCGTGGTCGAAAGCACATCGCCAATGTGCGCGACCTTGTCGTCGGAAAGCTGGAACGCCGAGCGCATCCCCATCAGCAGCGCGGCGTTTTCTTCCATGGTGCGCTGGTTGGCGAGCGCCATATTCAGCGTGACCGGTGTCGCTGCCTGAATGGCCGCCGCATCCCCGCCGGATTTGGCGATAATAATCTGCGCACCGGCGGCATCATCTGCTGACGCTGCGGTGTTATCGCCGAGCTGGCGCGCCTGTTTACGCAGGGCTTCCATTTCCGGTGAGGTTTTTTCCACCCCGAGTACCGCCTGCAACTCGGAATTTTTCTGCGCAAAGTCATAGCCGGGTTTCAGGATACCGACACTGGCGGCTACACCGGCAGTTGCCATGCCGATACCCGCCGCCCCGACCGCGCCCGCTGTTCCGGCCAGCTGTTTACCGGCCTGATAACGGTTGTTGACGGCGTTGAGTCTGTCCTGCTGTCGGCTGACCCGCGCCAGGGCTTCCCGCTGGCGATTAAGCTGCGCGGTGGTTTCGCTGAGCGAATTTCTCAGACGGCGCTCGTCGGATGACAGGGTGCGGGTGTTAATTCCCGCCTGTGCCAGCTCCTGCCGCTGGCGCTGTACCGACTGACGCAACCCGTTATATTTGGTCTGCAATTCCGAAGCCGAACGCTTTGCGGCTTCCAGTGCCTGCGCCTGTGCACGCGTCGGACTGGCGGTATTCCGGAACTGCACCGCCAGCGCGGCGGCTTCCTGTTTTGCTTTTGCCAGTGACTGACCGGTGACCGCAAGCTGCGCGCTGGTTTTACGAAAACCGTCAATACGCGATGCCTGGCCGTTTAAATCCTTGAGGGTTTTCTGCGTGTTGCGGATATCCCCCGCCAGCGCCTTGCTCGCCGTCTGGATGTGTTTAAACGGGCGCGTCGCCTGGTCAACGGCTTTAAGCAGCACTTCAATTCTGACGTTATTACTCATGAGAATTTCCGCTACGTTTTAGCGCCATCTCGCGCCAGCTGATGAGGTCGCTCAGGCTCAGGGCGTAGAGTTCTGATGGCGGCCAGTGGAAGATCACCGCAATATCCGCCATCAGGTCGTCGACCGATAAACCCGACGGGAAGCTTAAGCCGCCGAAGCCGGAGCCAAAAAACCGATCACCTTCGCGGCTAGCGTCATCATGTCCGGCAGTTCCAGCGCGGCGACATCCGACTCGGTGAGGCTCGGGTAAGTCATACGCGGCAGCACTTTAATCAGCGCGTTCACATCCGAGCTGGCGACATCAGCGAGACTCACCCCGCGCAGGGTGCCTGCGGTCGGCTTAATCAGGGTGACCGTTTCAATCACAATGTCACCGCGTTTAACCGGCTTCACCAGGGTCACAATGTTCGGGTTATCAGAAGTGTTCTTGTATTTTTTTGCGTTGCTCATGGGGTTGTTCTCCGTGGATTTCACAAGGGATAACCGGCCAGCCTGGCTGACCGGTCAATACTTTAAGCCAGACCGATATTGCGGCGGCGCTGCTCCAGACGGTCGACGCCGTTCACTTTCTCAATCATGTTGAGGGTGTCGATTTCAATCAGCTCTTTACCGTTCATCGTCAGCTTGTAATAGGTGCACACCGTGGTGATTTTGGTTTCGGTGTCCTCACCCTGTTTGCTGTCGCCGCCGTCAAATTCTTTGTGACGGCCACGCACCACCACCTCGACGGCGGTTTCTTCTTCGGTGTCGTCGCGCTGGTAGGAGCCTGCAAAACGCAGCGGCACACTGGAGGCACCCGGCAGCGCGTACTGCGCCCAGAGTTCTTCATCCGGGAAACCGCCGAGCGTCCACTCAATCGTGAGTGCATCATCGTCGAGACCAAAATCCACCTGCGCGGCACCGTTCATGCCGCCGCCGCGATAATTTTCCAGTTTGCGGGTGAGCTTCGGCAGCGTCACCGAGGACACCACACCCATATAACTGAGGCCGTCGTTAAACAGGTTGAGTGATTTAAGCTTGCGGGGCATTGCCATGATTCAGCGCTCCTTATCCGTTGACCGAGGCGATCAGGTTCACCAGGTATTTATCGGTGATGCGCTGACGCAGGGTGAGGTTTTCCAGTGGTGGCACCGGCGTGTAGTCGTAATCGAGATAGAGTTTCCCGGCTTTCAGGGATTCTTTATCGTTGGCGGTTTCATCAAACCAGCAATCTGCATCGACGATGTAACCGGCGGTTTTCAGCTCGCGGAATTTGGCCTTGATGCCGTCAACAATGTCGCGGATAAGTACCGGTGTGATCGGCTTATCCACCGCCCACATATGCCCCTCGGCCATCGTGTCGGCGATCACCTGTGCAGTGCGGGTGTAGTTCTCAAACAGGAATAACGGGTCGTCAGAACAGGTGCGGTTTCCCCAGAAACGAAAACCATCCTTGCGGATAAGGGTTGTGACTCCTGCCTCATTGAGCAGGTCAGCATCGGTGCCGGAGGCCTGTAAATCCCAGAACACCGAAGCACTGATACCGGTGACACCCTGCACCCCGACGTTGGACAGGGTTTTGTGCCAGCCGACGGTCTGGTCAATAAAGGCACGCAAACCGAGTGCACGTGCCGTGGCATACGCCGGAGCACTGGCATTCGTCTCCGTATCCCAGGCGATAAAGTCCGGCCAGATAACCATCAGCTCACGCTGGCTGAAGTTGTCGCGATACTTGATGGCGTCAGAAATTGTTTTGCAGTTCCACGCACTGACATAGCCAAAGGCGCGCAGGCTGACGCACACCGATGCCAGCGCAACCGCCACTTCCTGCGAATCCAGCCCCGGCACGCCGAGAATGCGCGGTTTCACACCGGTTACGACCTCAGCCGTCAGCAGGGCTTTAATGCCGGTGTATTTACCGTTTACATCAGTGCCGCCAATGATATTGCTGATGGTCTGCGCGCGGGCGGCATCTTCATCCTCGTCGTCACCTTCTTCGACACGCACCACAATCGTCACCGGCTTGCACTGGTCAGCAATCGCCTGGAGGGAAGCCGCCAGGGTGCCTTTGGTTCCGGCTTTGCCAATGGCGGTCTGCACATTAGTAATTAAGACCGGCTCATTAAGGGGAAAGGTCTGCGCGTCGGCATCGCTGGCGGTACACACCATGCCGATGACCGCCGTCGAGACCGTGGAAATAACACGCGTGCCGTCGTTAATTTCAATAACCTGCACGCCGTGGTGGTAATCACTCATCCGGCTCACTCCGTAGTTTTCAGAAGTGTCTATTTTCAGGTGTTGTGTGATATGAGGGCTAACGATGGGTGCTGGCTGAGGTCAGGCACAACAAGGACAAACCAAAGTTAACTCACTGGATTGTCAGGTGATGAGATTGATCGACGAGAGCGATCAATTAGCGAGAATTGATCGTTTATATCCATTATCTATAAAGATGTATTGCCGTTATCGTTTTCCGCAATATTCATAAGGGAGTATGTGCGGTGCTGATGATCACGGGTGTCTTGATGCTGTTACTGGTTGCCCACGCGTTGCTGCCGATGGGTTTTGAGTGTGCGCACTGCGGAAAACGTCGGAGCCTGTTTTCCAGACTGATGTCACTGGACGGTGATATTTGTGATGACTGCGTTGATGTGACGAACAGAGAAATAAGAGAGAAAAAGTCTGTCTAGCCCGCTGATGCGGGCTTTTTTTTGTCTGCTATTTGTCTGCCGGGAAAGGTGGCCAGTTAATGGAGGATTCTGTCAGGTCGAGTTCTTCCAGCGCATCAATATAATCAAGCCACATATTTAGGCTGGTCGTTTGTTTATCAGTTAAAGTGCGGCCCAGTACTAATTTTGTCTGGCTGACAACGATTTTTCCTTTCGCATCACTAATAAGCCGGGCGCGTTCGTCCTCAGCCTGCTGCTGTAGTTCTTCCTGCGAATAGCTGAATGGGATGATTTTTTTACCATCAAAGACCCAGCGCGTACCCGCTTCAAAAAACGTCACGGGAACACTGGATTTTTTAATTTCTGAAACGGATAAATTATCAGGCGCCAGCATGGAAGCATCCCATGAAGCTGCAATAATATTGCCCCTAGCATCAAACATAAATTTCAGGCTGGTTTTCGAAAATTCCTTTTGCGCTTCGTACCAGTCTTTCCCGTCTTCATCGCTAAAAACCAGTACTGCAATATCACCCATTTGTTTAACCGATGGGG
This sequence comes from Buttiauxella sp. 3AFRM03, assembly GCF_003675305.1. Taxonomy (NCBI): domain Bacteria; kingdom Pseudomonadati; phylum Pseudomonadota; class Gammaproteobacteria; order Enterobacterales; family Enterobacteriaceae; genus Buttiauxella; species Buttiauxella sp. 3AFRM03. Next base: position 4,773,505 of record NZ_CP033076.1, on the reverse strand, counting down.
TGAAATTCTTCATTATTTTCATTGTTGTAAATCCTTATGAGTAGGCGGCTGTATACCAGACGTCATTAATGAGGTATTGCAGGGGACGGATACGGATCCAGTAATTTGAACTCCCCCGGTCAGCAAAAGATGTCATGACGCCGCCGCCTACTCGTTCGTTGTTACTACGCTCCTGATATTCACCAGATGCCCCGAAGCGGATGCTCTGCACAAAATAGGTGCGCACCCATGAAATATCGGCTTTTGCATCACGTTGCGGAATGGTGCAAAAGTTGCCATTTACCCAGGTTTGTACATCGACTACACGGTTATTGACCCAGTCCATAAACGCAACATTACGATTAACCGGACCAGTGGAGTAACCGATATCCCCGCTCTGGTTATTGAACATCCACCGACTAATTGTTCCGTTATCATTTTTGACCAGGATAACGGGGTCATTGAAAGCCTGGCCTTTAGGGATGTAAAAACCAAAGGCAACACTGGAGGCGTAGCCAGTACCTTTTTGACCGTGGCCTTTAATCAGAGGACACCAGGCATCTCCATCAGGGGAATAGGTGTCTGCGGCATTAAATGGGGCAACTTGAAAATTACCCCACTCAGATCCCCATCCTCCCGCAAATCCTTTGCCAACAAACTGCCCAGAGGAATGGTTAAAGAGTGGATTGGCTGCCACGCCCTGCATGGAAAGCTGGTTGTAAGCATTGTTAAACAGACGGATGTTGTAGTCATTGGCATCAGAATTAAAATGGAAGTCGATAACCGATGCGCCGCCCGTCAGTTCAATACTGGATGTCTGTAATCCGCCATTAGCTTGAAAATATCTATCAAGTACAAATTTGCTGCTATCCCACCAACCAATATTCGCATTATTGGCCCGGATAAATGCGCTGCCGTCGCCGTTTGCCAGGAACCCCGTGTCACTGTCGCCGATGTTAATTGCGCGTGGGACGGTGACGTCGCCATTATCACTGAACCGGAAGCTGGCCTTGCCCACCTGCATCTGAACCTGATTAGCACCAATGGAGAATGTGCCTCCGTTGACGAGCACGCGCCCGGGAGTGACATCCGCGCTTGAGGTCTGAGCGTCACACAAGGCGGCGGATTTCAGCCCGAGGTTTTCCCGAGCCTGTTCCTTGTTTTCCACATCAGAAAGGTTTTTGTCTTTCTGCAGGGCGTTAACAATACGCGCGTCGTCACCCGCCGCCACCGTTCCCGCCGTGGTGCCGGTATCCATCACCGCCGCACCTTTCAGCCCGAGATGCTGGCGAGCCTGACCAGCATCAGGTAAATCCGACAGGTTGTTTTCTTTGAGCAGGCGGCTGTCGGCATTTTTGTTCGCCTTATCGCCCATATCAAATGCGGCTTTCACCGCTTTCGGCGTGGCGGCCAGCACCTCGCTGTCACTGTTGAGCGCGCTGCTCAGTTGGGTAAAACCCTTATCCTCCAGCGTGGCATCAGGATGTCGGCGCGAGCGTTCATGTTCCGCGAGTTGATTATCAACGTAGTCCTGGGTCGCCATCACCGTGGTGGTGTCGATGGTCAGGTCAACCGACTCAATGGCACTGACCATAATCACCATACGCACGGTTTGCGCGCGGCCTGAACCCTCAGCCAGTTTCGGCTTGTAGCTTTCGGCCATATTGGCAATGGCGATAAGTGTGCCATCAGCATCAAACAAGCCCATTTCCCGCATCCAGAATCCGCCCCGTTCCGGCGGAATAACCAGCTCGACCACCACGTAATTATCGTGATTGACATCGATGCTGATTTTATTCAGTTCTGCGCGCCATTTTTCACGGATGAGGGCTGTCTGGCTGACATCCGGCTCCGGCAGCGAGCCGCCGCCATCCCCGACAGCCATGTGTGTCAGGCTAATCAGTGTGCCGCCTGCGGTGGCAGCAGCCAGTTTTGCCGCCCCGGCGGTGGTCAGCAGTGTTTTATATTTCACGGTCATAATTGCCTCTTTTATCCGGGGTACACGGTAATAATGTCGCCGTCATAGCTCATGCCACCGACGTAAAATTCGCCCCTGACATCCTGGGTAATGTTCAGGCCAGTCAGGTGACGGCTGGCGGCTTTTGCATCAGCAATCAGGCGCTCCATTTCGAGGTACATTTCCTCGGTAATGCCGCTTTCCAGCACGCCAATATCAAGACGAAACGTGCCGGGTGCTTCGTTGCTCTGCCACCACTCGGTGACATTAATCAGATAGCCGAGCGGCTCCACCACGCGCCGGATAGCGCCGATGGTGCCTTTGTGTTTGTGAATGTATTTGGCGGTCTGGATAACGTTGCGTTTGGCTTCTTCCGTCCAGTTCTCATCCCAGCGGTCAACCGAAAACGCCCACGCCAGATACGGCAGCAGCGGTGCGGGGCATTCCAGCGGGTTCCAGAGCTGGCGCAGCGGCACCGGGACGCGCGTCAGTTCGGCACAGGCTTTTGCGGCGGCCAGCTCAAGCTCAGAGGAGCCAACCGGCAGCAGCCGGACGTTATTCATCAGCACCCCCGATAACGATTTGGTAATCCGCACAGTACGAGGCCTGAGTGTCATCGAGCACGATGTCGGCCAGCGGTTTAGTCAGCTCGACGCGCTGCACACCCTCCACATGTAAAGCGGCATAAATGGCCGACTTGCGAATATCGCGCCCGAGGCGGTGCTGCGCGCTGATATAGGCTTTCAGTTTGGCCTCGGCAGCCTGCCTCACCGGCTCCAGTTCGGGTCCAGGGTAAAGGTAAAGTGTCGCGTCAATTACATAGTCGACAATGACCGCCGACTGCACCGTCACACGGTCAGCCACCGGGCGCACGTTCTCATCATTCAGGGCAAGGCTGACAATGTTCACCAGCTCATCACTGGCGGTGCCGTTCCCTTCACGCGACAACACGGAAATCGTTACACAGGCCGGTGACGGGCTGATCACCGACACATCAGCGACCCGCCCGTCGGCACTGCGGCCATGGAACTGATACGCCCCGACAGGACCAGCAACACTCAGCCCTTCAAACGATTGCTGAATACGCAGACGGAAATCACTGTCGGATTCCATCACCGCCGCCACTGGCGGGATAGCGCTGTCATCGGCTGGCGTAATGACCAGGCGTGTGACGTTATTATTTGCGCCGAGCACATCGAGGTCATTTGCCCTGGAAAATGCCAGCATCACCGCCAGTGCCGACTCGTTAACCCGCTGGCGCAGAATCAGCTCACGATACGCGTTCTCCTCCAGCAGCTTGACGATGGGGTCGGATTCCAGCGCCAGCACCCGCGCGACGGCTTCCTGCTCCTCCTCCGGGTAAAGAGAAATCAGTGTCGCCTTGCGCTCGGCGAGCAGGGTTTCATAGTCCAGTACCTCGACCACGTCCGGCGGCGGTAACTGGCTCAGGTCAATGGTTGCCATAATCTCAGCTCAGGGGAATGGTTAAGGAAAAAGGCGCGCCACCGGTGCCGGTACGCGTGCCGGTGATATCGACGAATAACGCGCCTGCGGTGGTGCTCTCAAAGGTGATGGCCGTCAACCGGATACGCGGCTCCCATTTCAGGATGGCCATGTAACAGGCCGACATAATTTGCAGGCGCAGCGCCGGGTTATCGGGCTGGTCAATCAGTGCTGATAACAGCGAGCCGTAATCGCGGCGCATCACGCGTGAGCCAATGGGGGTGATAAGAATGTCGCGCACGCTTTGACTGATATGTCCGGAATCGGACAAACTCAGGCCGGTGGCACGATCCATGCCGAGATAACGAGCCGTCACAGGATACCCTCCGTCAGACTTCCGCCACGCTGCACTCCACCGTGGTCGTGGTCATCAACCTGCACGCCGTTGGATTTAAACGTGCCGCCGCTGTGCTCGATATTGCCGCTCATGCTGCCGCCCTGTTTCACTTCCAGCGTGCCGGTGGTGAGCTTGTTCGTGCAGACCACTTCCGGTGTATCGAGGGTGATTTTCTGGCTGGCTTTGACGGTCACAAGCGGCACTGTGACGACCACAGATTCAGACGCCGTAACCATGGCGGTTTTAATACCCGAAACAGTCAGTGCACCGGTCTCCGGTTCGTATTCGAGAATTGCACCATCAGGGAAAGAAACGTGTAGCGCGTCGGCGGAGACTGACGGCGCGGGGTTATCATCGGAGTAGATGCCAGGCAGAACGAAAGCGGTGTCCAGCTCGCCGCCCATCGCCAGCACTAACACCTGCTCGCCGACAGACGGTGCCCACCATGTACGTGAGCGACCAGCGCGGGGTGTCAGCCAGTGCAACCAGTCGGTGATGATACCGCCGGTTTCCACACGGCATAATGCCCGCACGGTGTCGACATCGGTCACGACGCCGGTGCGGATAAGGTTGCGCAGCAGGCGCGCGAGATCCTGGAGTGATGAGAGAGTATTCATGAGGGAAAGGATGCCGCCTGTACGGGCGAGCAGCAACGCAAGAGCGTTATCTGATTGATAGCACAACCAGACCAGGATGTAATCTTACTGAAGCTGTAAAACCGTCCAGCTTATATGTTAGTCGCAACTTATTGCGAAATATCCATTTAGTCTATTTCAAGCTTGATTTAATTATGTCTGCAGCAACGCTAACCCCAATTTTGGTGGCTACATCCAAACACCAACTCGCAGCCCCCTTGAGGCGGCCAAGAATTTTACTTATATCACCAGTTCCCTCCCTGGCGGCTTCCTCTGCTTCAGCTAAAACACCAAGTGCAATGTCATGCTCGGGAAGTGAATCATCCCTTAATGCTAACTCTCGTCTCAGCTCCCTACGAAGTTCAGATAACTGGCTTGCCAGCACAACCAGATCTATAGATTCGCGTGTAGTAATTTCGGTATCTCGTCGATTTGAAATGTCTTGAGCGGTTGAGTGAATAAGCACAACATTCCCTTCTCCTACGTTATACTTATCGCCCATATGCACCTCATCAGAATAGATGGTAAGCAAAGACTGAAAATAGTTTTTTGATATTTCTAACCCACGCTTATATGCTTTTAACCAGCCAAAATCATCGTTACGAATTGTGTTGGAAAGTGCAAATGATGAGGGTGCTATCCACTCGCTTTCTTCAGGTATCTCACCTTTAATATCGAAAACAATATTCTTCAGTAATGCCTCAAAATTTTCTAATTCGCGTTGATGATACTGAGCCTCTTCAGGTAAAGGGCGACCCGCAGCATCCGCTGCAAGCATACGTTTGGCACGTTCGATCAGTTGCACATGCTGTGCTATTGCTATGAGTACTCGTTGTTTGCTCATTGTTAACCTCGACAACTAATGCCAAACAAATGCAGTTCATTAAAAAAACACAGAATTAATACGAAAATTAGTAAATTGATTTGGGAGAAATAAATTACTTGGTTGGTGTTATTGATAGCTTAGGACTATTTGTAAGTATAAATACATCAACGTAATGCAAAGTATTAATTTAGTATTAGTAAAAGACTGTAGCTAAACCTTTGCAAGATGACTGATAATTATATCCTCGACTAATTGTCGCTCATCTTGATTAACTCCCAACAATGGCCGTGCCTCATACTGCACACCCTCACTATACCGGTTTGGCTTATCCCTTAACCCCTCCTGATGCACACGCGCCATGCGCTGCACGCGTCCGGTAAATTCCACCACCGCAGCCTCGTTAGAGCCTTTCGCCTTCATATACCGGTTGGTGCGTAGTTTGGTAAACATCTCACGTTTCACCCGGCCTTTTTTACCTTTCACCGGCTGGCGTTTACGGGCGGCATACGGCGTGCCGTCCGGGGCTTGTTGACGTTTGATGCGCTGTTGTTGCGAGGTTCTGAGCTGTTTCGCAATCTCAGCCGACATCCTGCGGCGCGCAGCCGGTGACAGGCTGGCAATCAGACCAGCGAGCTTATCTTCAAAGGGTTTGAGCTCATTCATGCCACTGACTCACCAGTTCGCCGTGCACATAGAGTTCCATCGGGCGGGTGACATTGTCCGGCAACGGTGGCTCGGCGGCGTGCTTCACGTGCAGCGTTTCCCCTTCCTGCCTGACCAGCGTGCGCTCAGTCAGCAACAGGCTGATACTCACGTCAACACTTTCGTCGTCGTTAATATCGGCGATATACGTGAAGCCTTTTTTGCGCCCTTCATCGGTGGTCATGATGTCGGGCTGGTTTTCCCGCAGCCAGGCATTGACCGGCACGATAAGGTAATCCAGATCGCCGTGATAATCGGTGACCACGACATTCAGCGTGTACTGATTTTCAAACGACAGCGAACTGGCAAGCGTGGAGGCGATTTTCCCGCTGTCGATAAAAATGCGCAGCATGTCGGGATTATTGCGCAGCACCGGTGCCGCATCACAGAGCGCTTTGCGTAAACTGGCGGGCTTGAGCATCGAGTGTGTCCTGACAATGTTTGATGGTTTCAGTCTGGGTGGCACAGCTGACCAGTGCCGCCTCAAGCTGGCGAATGTCCGCGCTTAAATCACCGTTAGTGTGCGGGCTGCTTGCCGGTATCGGACACAGCGCCACTTTCGGACAGCCACTGTAAATAATCAGCGGTGGTGGTGAAGGCGGGGCGGGTGTGCAGCCGGATAATGTCATCAGGCAAATCAGACTCATACCACTCACGCAGCGCTTTATTTTCATTGAGTAACCTCGTCACGGTGTTGCCACGGTTCGCCGCCAGCGTGTTTGCGGTGGTGAGCTGGTTGCGTAAATCCACCTGCGCCTGTTCATTCCGCTGCCTGAGTTTTGCAGCAACACCGAGCTGATTGCGCAGCATGATGATCTGGGTTTGCTGCTCACCGGCGACACGGTTTGCCTTTTCAAACGAGCGGGTCAGCGTGTTGTTTTCGCGCTTCATCCACATCAGACCGGCGACGGCCAGCAACAGCAAAATCATCAGTGTTTTCATTCCATCCCCCTGAGACAGTAAGCGCGCTCACGTGCGCGGCGGTTTTCCAGCCCGGTATTTCTGACGCCATTCACAAACACCCAGCGCGGGAACTGGTCACACACCTGCCACCACTGGTAACGCTTGATGTAGCTCACCATCGTTGAGCGACAGGCCGCACCGGTGCCAACGTTAAACGCAAAACTCACCACCGCGTCATACACCGGTTGCGGCATATCTACCGGCACGCAGACCGCAAGACGGCGCTCAACATTGAGCACGTCGCTGACCAGGTTCTGCGCGGCCTGACGCTCGGTAATATCGCCTTTTGGCGTAACGCCTGCGGTGTGACCGATGCCTGATGTCCAGACACCGGCGCTGCACTGGTACGGTTTCAGGCGACACCCTTCGAGGTCGGCAATCAGTGCCAGCCCGTCGGGTGAGGTTTTCAGTAATGAGAAATCCGGCAGCAGAACGGCAAGCGCCAGCACTACCGCGACACTGCAACGTTTAACGATTGATGCCACGCACCACCTCCTCATTCAGCCCCATTGCGCGCAGATAGCGGAAGGTCTGGCGGCGATACCAGAAATTCACCAGCGCGGTGAAAATCGCACAGCCCCCGCCGACATACAGCGCCAGTTTTTCCGGCGTCTGCGTACCGAAATACGCCAGCGCCACCGACAGCCAGTAAGTGACAAACGTGGTGATTTTTTCCATTGTCAGTCCCATAAATTCAGGGTCTCCGTGACCGGTGAGGAATCGACATCCGGCAGTTCAACCGCGGTGCCGTGAGGCAGCTCCTCACCGAGTTCTGCAAGACCTGGATTGGCGAGTAACACTGCTTCGACCACACCCTCGGTGCGCCGGTAATGGCGTGCACACAGTGCGTCGAGGGTGTCGCCCTGGAGCGCAAAAACCTTCATCAGATTTGCCCGATGATGCAGCGGGATTTGTCCTGGAGGCGCGACACCGCCCAGCGCATATCCCGCCACATTTCATCAATGGTGCTCTCGATGCTGTCGGCTTTTTTATCCCCTTTGGCGCTCGCATCCACACCGCGATAGTTCTCATAAAGCTTCGCGGTGGTCATCGCGGTCACGGCTTGCAGGTAGTAAAAACACCGCACACTTTCACCATCAATCGCGTCAGCCGGTACGGCAGCCAGGCTGTCATACCCGAGTGCCATCTGCTCACGGCGGTAGTCACGCAGCTCGGCGTTGGTTTCGGCCATGCCGTCAACAATGGCGGCGCGCAGCCGAACCGGTGTGATGGTGTGCTCAAGGCGCAGCAGCTCGCGAATGCGCAGCGGCTCAACGTCGGGGAAAAAAGCCGTATTGGTAATGGCCGCTTCCGCGACCGGGCGCGGGGGAATAACCACACCCTGACCGGCCTGCGGGCTTTCAGGCTTGCTGATAATCACTGTCGTCATGACAACCTCAAAATAGGTGGACGGTGGACGCCGGTATCGATGAGGAATAAATCCAGTCTCAACCGGCGTGCCGTCCGGCGCGGGGCGCATTCTTAACCGGTGGTGTTAGCCACTTTGCGGGGACGACCGCGTTTACCTGGTGTGGTCGCTGGTTTACGCGCTCGCGGTTTTGTCTTTGGTTTTTTCACGATGACGGGCTTAGGTTTCAGCGCGCTTTCGAGGCGCTCAATGTCCTTTTTCACACCCGCCTGTGCATCGAGCTGCATGGCTCGCTTAAGCTGTTCTAGGGCATCCGCCAGCATCCCTTTGTCACGGAGCACCAGACCAGTGATTTTGTGCAGGCGTCCACGCACTTTGTCGGGCATATCAGCGGTGCTGGTCAGGGTCTGGGTTGCCAGCAGCAAAGCGACATCCACTGACTCACCAGCGGCATGGGCACGCATGGCCGCCAGTGCCACATCCTCGGCGAGCACATACGGTGTGGTGCGTTTGTGCAGCGCGGGCATGGTCAACCCGTACTGCATCGCATAGCGGCCAATCTCCAGCGCACCGGCAATATCACCGGCATCGAGCTTCCACAGCATGACGGTCATCACGATGTCATCCTGCGCGCCTTTGCCTTCGGCCAGCACACCGGCGACCCACGGCGCATAGGACGGCAACAGCGCGCGCTTTTTGTCGGCCTTGCGCTCGATGGAATGAATGGTTTTTAAAATGCGCTGGTCGGCGGCCAGTTTGACCAGCATCTGCTCGTAAGCATTTGCATGGCGCAGCGGGTTATCGTCCCGCTGCGCGGTCACAATGGCCGAGACCCGCATCATGTGACGTGCGGCGGGACTCGTCATGGTTTATGCCTCCGCTGCCGGTTCATCTTTTGGCGGCGCAGGGAACTCACCGAGCTGGATGTTTTCAACCAGGCAACCGGCGGCGTAATCCTCGATAACGTAATCAATGTTCATGGATTCGTAGTTTTCGATGCGGTCAAGCTTGCCGTTCTCATCGATGATGCGGCGATGGCTGTCATCCATGTAGTAAATCGACAGGTTTTCGAGGGTAGTCACCATCAGGCCATTCGCCGGGAAGAACGGCACGCGCACCGCTGGCAGGTTGCCGATGCGTTTCTGGCTGACAATCACGTCCGCCGCCATCGCTTCGGTGTTGGCCTGCTCCTGATTCACAATCGGGAAGTATTTGTCGGCCAGTAGCTGACGACCACAAATCACCACAAGGTCAGGGTCTTCCTGATACCACGGCGCAATCATGGTATTGGTGGCATCCATCACCAGCGCATCGAGGTTGGCGTAATCGCCGTGTTTACCCACGCGGATCACATCCGAAACAGTGCCATCTTCAGCGGTATGTTTGTTCATCACACGTGCGGGCGCTTCGTTGCGGTATTTCTGCAACCAGCCGACCGCCACGTCCTGCAACAGGGGATTTTTGCTGCGGTCAGAGGTTGCAGCACGCTTAATGCCGTTGAAACCGGCCATCATTAAATCGAGCGACTGACGTTTGATAATGGCGTTACGAATACGCAGCTGGAAGTCCTGGAAACGCGCCCATAAATCGAGGGTACGAAAACGAATATGGAAATCGAAATTGACCTGATCACATTCGTATTTATTGGACTCCAGCGCGGTGAAATCTTCGGTCTGACGCTCATGACCACTGGCGGTATCGGCGGTGCTGGCAATTGAGCCGGAGACACCGACACCGATTTTTTCCCCCTTCATTTCCGCGACCGGTACCATGTTGATGCGGGTCAGAAAGTCGGATGACTCCTGCATGGTGTTCATCAGCGTTTGCGTGACGGACGGGTCAACGCTGAATTTTTTGGTCATGTCGCCGGTGTCGACGTTGTTGAGCTTCGCCACCTGGGTGAGGTAGGCGTTAAATTTAAAGCGGGTTTGTGGGCGCATTGTTTTTCCTGATTAATGAGGTTGTTCGGGGTTAACAGTTGGTCAGCACTGAGTCGCCATTGCCGCCGCTTGCCGGTTCGCGACGGCGCTGCGTAAAGCTCTCCGTGTTGTCGAGTGAGGTTTCCAGCGTGGAGAGTTCGCCTTTCAGGGTGCTGAATGACAGCTCCATCGCGTTCAGGCGTTGCTCGGTGGCGTCGTGGTTGGCCTGCACCTGCTCTGTGACCACCGTTACCGCTTCGTGCACATCGCTGAAACGTGCGTCATCATCAGCCTGTTTACGGCTGAAAATGCCTTTGACGGTGTCGGTCAGTTTGTTCAGCAGGGTGTCGGGCTGGTCTTCAAATTCCAGCTCAGCCAGGGTGGCAACCGAGAACAAATCTTCCGGACGTTCTTTGCGACCCGCGAGCGGATTGGTTTTGGCACGCGAGCAGAATTCCAGATATTCAGTGCCGAGGCTTGCCGGGTCATCAGTGACCGCGAGGCCAATCAGATAGCACTTGCCGGAGTTGGAGAAATTCGGGCGAATTTCCATCGAGGTGTAAACCTTCTGGCCTTTGCCGACCATTTCCACCAGGTTCGCCAGCGGGGTGATGCGGGCAAACAGCGCGAGCTTGCCATTCAGTACCGAATCATCATCAATGGTTTCGGCTTTCAGCTCGGTGACATCGCCGTAGCGGCAAAATGGGCTGTCAGGTAACACACTGGTGATGTGCTCGAGATTGATGCGTGCGCCGTAGACACGCGGGTCGAATGAATCGGCCATTTCCTGAATATCGGTGCCGCTGATCACGCGACCGTCGCAGGTGTCACCTTCGACGCCGATGCGGAACCATTTAGAAACTTTCTTTGCCATGTTCAGGAGTCCTGAGTGTGGGGTGATTGGGTCAGGCTTAGTTTCCTGACTCTGCACCCGGCCTGCCATTCATCCCGGATGGCTTACCCCTGACACAACAGCACCTTAGCGCGCATCGCACCCCGCTTCAGTAGCCTTGCCTCTGTCGAATAACGCGAGGCAAACATGACCATCACCACCGATACCTCCATTCTTAAAGATCCACGACGACAGGCGTCACTGCTCTACTGGCAGGGGTTTTCCGTGCCACAGATTGCCGAAATGCTCGGACAGAAACGCCCGACAGTGCAGAGCTGGAAACAGCGCGACGGATGGGACGGCATCGCGCCGATCACCCGAGTCGAAAACAGCCTCGAAGCACGATTAATTCAGCTGATTACCAAGCCGAAAAAAGACGGCGGCGACTTCAAAGAAATCGACCTGTTAGGCCGACAGATTGAGCGGCTGGCGCGGGTGAATCGCTATAACCAGACCGGCAGTGAAGCGGATTTAAATCCCAACGTGGCGAACCGCAATAAAGGCGAGCGTAAGAAGCCGAAAAAGAACTATTTCAGCGACGAGGCTATCGAGAAACTGGAGGAGATTTTCTTTGCCGAATCCTTTGAGTATCAGCTCGGCTGGCATCAGGCGGGACTGCAACACCGTATCCGCAATATCCTCAAATCCCGCCAGATTGGCGCAACATTTTATTTCTCGCGTGAATCGCTGTTACGCGCCCTGAAAACCGGCCATAACCAGATTTTTCTCTCGGCATCCAAGACGCAGGCGTATGTGTTCCGCGAGTACATCATCCAGTTTGCGCGCCTGGTCGATGTTGACCTGACAGGCGACCCGATTGTCATCGGCAACAACGGCGCAAAACTGATTTTTCTCGGCACCAATTCCAACACTGCGCAGAGCCATAACGGTGACCTGCTGGTCGATGAGATTTTCTGGATCCCCAACTTCCAAAAACTGCGCAAAGTGGCATCGGGCATGGCTTCGCAACAGCATCTGCGCTCAACCTATTTTTCGACCCCGTCCACGCTGGCGCATGGCGCGTACCCGTTCTGGTCAGGCGAGCTGTTTAACAAAGGCCGGTCGGATAAAAGCGAGTGTGTGGATCTCGATATCAGCCACACCGCATTAAAAAACGGCATGGCCTGTGCCGATGGCCAGTGGCGGCAGATTGTCACCATTGAGGATGCGCTCGCCGGGGGCTGTGACCTGTTTAATCTCGACACGCTGAAGCGAGAAAACAGCGCCGAAGATTTCCGCAATTTGTTCATGTGCGAGTTTGTCGACGACAAAGCCTCGGTGTTTCCGTTCGAGGAGCTGCAACGCTGCATGGTCGACAGTATGGAAGCCTGGGCGGATGACTGGCAGCCGTTCGCCACACGCCCGTTTGGTTATCGCCCGGTGTGGATTGGTTACGACCCGTCACACACCGGCGACAGTGCCGGATGCGTGGTGCTGGCTCCGCCGGTGGTAGCTGGCGGTAAATTCCGCATTCTGGAGCGTCACCAGTGGAAAGGGATGGACTTTGCGACCCAGGCCGAGTCCATCAAAAAGCTGACCGAAAAATACCACGTCGAGTACATCGGTATCGATGCGACCGGTATCGGCCAGGGTGTTTACCAGCTCGTCAGAGCGTTCTACCCGGCAGCGCGGGAAATCCGTTACAGCCCGGAGGTGAAAACCGCGATGGTGCTCAAAGCCAAAGACACCATTGGCCGCGGATGCCTGGAATATGACGTGAGTTATACCGACATCACCGCCTCGTTTATGGCTATCCGTAAAACCATGACCAGCAGCGGGCGCAGTGCCACCTATGACGCCAGCCGCAGCGAAGAAGCCAGCCACGCCGATGTCGCGTGGGCAACCATGCACGCCCTGTTAAATGAGCCATTAACTGCCGGTAGCGGCAACGCATCAACCTCAATTCTGGAGTTCAACTAATGGCGAAGAAACGCAAATATCACGCAGCAAAAAATACCATCACACCACCGGCTGCGGCACCGCAAAAAATGGAAGCCTTCACCTTTGGTGAGCCGTCGCCGGTGCTCGATCGCCGTGACATTCTCGACTACACCGAGTGCGTCGGTAACGGTAAATGGTTTGAGCCGCCGGTGAGTTTTACCGGTCTTGCTAAAACGCTGCGCGCTGCCGTTCACCACAGCTCGCCGATTTATGTAAAGCGTAATATTCTCGCCTCGACCTTTATCCCGCACCCGCTGCTTTCGCAGCAGGATTTCAGCCGCTTCGCGCTGGATTTTCTGGTGTTCGGCAATGCGTTTTTAGAAAAGCGCATGAGTGTCACCGGCAAGCTGTTACGGCTCGAAACCTCACCGGCCAAATACACCCGTAAAGGCACCGGCGAGGATGCGTACTGGTTTGTGCAGTCGTTTGTCACCCCGCATGAGTTTGCGCCGGGTTCGGTGTTCCATTTACTGGAGCCGGATATTAACCAGGAGCTGTACGGCCTGCCGGAATACCTCAGCGCCCTTAATTCAGCCTGGCTGAATGAATCGGCAACGCTTTTCCGTCGCAAGTATTACCAGAACGGCGCGCACGCCGGTTACATCATGTATGTGACGGACGCCGCGCAGAGCAGCACGGATGTGGAATCCCTGCGCGAGGCGATGCGCAGCTCGAAGGGACTGGGGAACTTCAAGAACCTGTTTTTCTACGCGCCGAACGGTAAACCGGACGGGATTAAAATCGTCCCACTCAGCGAGGTGGCGACCAAAGATGATTTCTTTAACATCAAGAAAGCCAGCGCCGAGGATTTAATGAGCGCGCACCGTGTGCCACCGCAAATGATGGGTGTCATCCCGAATAATACCGGCGGTTTCGGTGACGTGGTGAAGGCCGCACAGGTGTTTGTGCGTAATGAGCTGACGCCGTTGCAGGAGCGAATCAAGGAGGTGAATGAGTGGATTGGTGAGGAGGTGATCCGCTTTAAGGCTTACGAGCTGACACCCGCCGAATAATCCCCCGCTTTCAGCCGCTCACGTAGCGGCTTTTTTACGCCCTAGCCTCACGCCCTCAGAAGCGCCACACAGTGCGTACACCAACAACCCCACCCAAGCGAAGCGGAACACCAAAACTCGCCATCACGACGCGCTCAGGCGCAAATTAAATAAAATAAATACCACGCCAGCGCGCAATGCTATCCCCGCCACGCCTGCCCGCTTCATGGGTCGGTTTTAATGCAGTTGCCTGACATATCGTAACCCGTATGACGCCTGGCGCTTTAGAGTGAAAAATTAGTAGATGGATTAATGCAATTTGATGCGTACGGTGCATGCATGACTCATATGGGATCTAAGTCATGGAAAATGAACGTTTATTATGGAAGATCGCTCTTCTATCTCAAGTAATATGGATTTTATGATGAGTCGGTCAGCTAAGCAGATTCAACTGGTTTGTGCGTTACGCGAATACGAACGTGATAATAAAAATTTTACGATAGGCGATTTAGTGGCCAAAACAGGCTACAACGAAAACAGTGTACGGAAATATATTAATGAGAAATTAAATGGCGTACATCTACACCAAATAGACGAAAAACTGTGGCGAGCCGAAGGGGTGCTCAAGCTTTCTGATGACGATTTCTGCCAGTTGATGTCACAGTCTTTAAAAGCGAAAGCTCTAACGCCCGACATGCGCCTAAGTCGTAGCTTGATGAAACGTAGCCTTGATGCTTTTACACTTGCATTAGAAGTATACAATCGTCCTAGCTTAGAGAACCGAGTTGAGGCTTTTTGCATTTTTTCTGTCAATGCTTGGGAACTGATGCTGAAGGCCATTCTGATAAAAACATCCGGCTCGGAAGCTGTTTTTCAAAAGAATAGACGCTCGATTTCTATTACCGATGCGGTAAATAAAACTTTGCAGCAGAATGACCCCATTAGAAAAAACATTGAATCATTGATTGAGCTCCGAGATAGCGCCATTCATCTGCTGATCCCAGAGCTACAACCTCAATTGTCCCGCTTATTTCAAGCTAATGTACTGAACTATCAACAAAGATACACCCTCGAAATGGGTTGTTCGCCACTTTCTGGCCAAAGTGTTGGCATGCTCAGTTTAGTTGTAGATGGAGCTCATAGTGAAATCGCGATGATTAAGGAAAACTATGGAGAGATGACAGCAGATGCCGTGGCTGAATTTTTAGATAAATTTAATAAAACTGCAGCGGAAGCTAATTCCTTTGAGTTCAGTATTCCGATGGATTACCGTTTGACATTAAGTCGCAGTAAGAAAAATAGTGATTTGGTGCTGAGTACAGGTGATAACGGCCAAAAGGCCATTATCATTAGGGAAACAAAGGACCCTGACACAACTCATCCACATTATAGCACTGGTGCAATTGCACTTATAAATTCAAAGCAAGATGTCAATATAACCACGTATTCATTTCAGGCCGTAATAAAAAAACATGGTATTCAAAAAGATAGAAAATCTGAAATGCACTATGAAATTGATAGCCGACACCGTTATTCAGATAAATTCATCAATTGGTTCATTTCTAATCTATCACAGCCTAACTGGTTAGATGATGCAATTGCATCATACAAAAGAAAATAGCTATTATACACAAGTCATGAACCTGATGACTTGCTCACTAACCATGGAATTGTATTAACTTAGATTTGATCTGACGCTGTTACGGCACAGAGCTAAACCTGATTTGACAGGCTGCTCTGCGCCAGGAGCGGATATTACAAGCACTAAGGCAGGACTGCCTTTGGATACAGGGTTGAAAAGTCTGGATTATACGTGGTGATTCAGACCTACCTGAGTAAATAGACATGCAATGATAAAAATATTTAGTTTGTAGTGAAGAGCATTATGGGATATACAAATAAAATAGCGTCTAACAAAATCAAGTACAATCAATGACTGTACTTGATTTTAATTCTAAATCTAATTGTTATTTATTTTAAAAATTGAGTGTGACATTCTGGTTCCTGCGCCAACAATTCTAGCAAAAACCTTTAGTTGTTCCTTTATGAAAATATTATCACTTACTTTTGGATAGTTAACTGCGTGATCTATTTCACCCCAAACCTCCTCAAACAGGGTTCTAACCTGAACCTCACATGTTATTTTGCTCGTGGAGTTAGCTTTGAAAACATAGTGAACACTAGTATAGAAGCTTTCTTTTTGTTCTGTAGTTATGCCTTCATCTCTAAAGAATGATGCATATTCAGGATCCCATGTGTAAGCTTTGGGGGTTTCATACAAAGCTAACTCGCCATCATCAACATATTTCATAAGTCGTTTGTGTATGGCATCAAACTGACCTTGGTGTATGTGAAGTATCCTTATTCCTACGATATCAGTAATTAAATCCATTACATTGTCTTTGTTTATTTCTAAACCACCTAATTCTCTTATTTTCTCATTTTTTCTAGTAATTTTCTCATTTAAATGCTCTATATCTTTTGTTCTTTTTTTATGACTATGAACATGCTCTTTTAGAATAGGATCCCTAGTAATATATGATACGATTCTATCTGAGAATATCTCATAGTCATGAATATGTTCATTGATGCTTTGAATGATATCTTCATTTTTCATATTCATTTGCTAATCTCCTCTACTCGTAAAAGGACTTCATTAGCAAAACATGTATACACTTGACGAGTTGCGAGATATTCATCCCTTCGTCCATTGATAGTACTTCTATCCTGAGCGTCGTAAATGGAGTCGCTTGATGGAAGAAGCCACATAGGTTTCTTATATTTTTGGGCGTTCGCAGGCATTGTAGCGTGACCATATATTATGGAGTTTCCACCAATAAACTTCTTTATGGTTTCTTTAGGGATAGGGGCATAGCATTCTTCGGGTATATGATCTAAAATTTTATTTGGTAGCTTTTCTGCCCAGTTGTAATGTGCTTTGGCTATTTTAAGTGGATTGGATGCATCCTCTCTTTTTTTTGCATTATATATTGTATAGCCTATTAATTTTACGAACTTGTTAGGTAGGTACGTTTTTTTAGAATTAGGAAGTAACGACATCATTGTATCAAAGTCTTTTTTCCATGTTTTTAATGCACTCCCTATATTCTTTATTCCGTAACCAGAAAACATATCAGGAGCACATGGAATCAAAAAACCATCTGAATTAGATATTATAACCTTATTCAAGATACCTAGACTCGGAGATGTATCAATCAATATCACATCGAAGCCAAGTTTCTCCGTATAAATTTTACAAATCCTTCTTATGGCAGTGATAACACGAAGGGCTTGAGGTTCACCCAAAAATGCTTCACTCCACTGCTTTGAAAGTTTGTTTTCAAAAAGATGCAATGTTAATCTGCCAGGAATTAAATGTAAGTTATCATTAACTTTTATACTCGGGGGTAGTTGTTCTTCTTCTGACTGACCATCTTCTGAGGGTTTCAGTATGTAGTGAATTGATCGTGGCTCATTATGTATTTGACTGAATTCAATATCCGAACAATCAGATTTTGCCTTTTCATAATCTTCAATAAATGGATCTTCTGCATCCCAAATTTTTTCTATCTGCTCATCGTCAAGGACGAAAAGACTTAAATTAGACTGAGGATCTAGATCTATCATCAATGTTTTTTTTCCTGACTCTGCTAATGCATGGGCCAAGTGATAGGTCATTGTTGATTTGCCGACACCGCCTTTGTTATTAAAAATGGCTATAGATGACATTTAGAAATCTCCTTTGAAAAAAATATTATAACGATACATATTATTTTTTAACTAATTTAGGCTTAACAAGCCTAGGTCTTATAGCATCCAATGAACAGAGCATTTTTTTGCAGCCAGCACTGAACTTGACATACTACACTTTTCTTTATGCCAGTATACACTGGCATTCCCGCTAATAGCTGAATCACCCGCAGAACGGTTCAATAAGTGTGTTGCATGCATCGGTTGAACTCACAGCTCTTAGCAGACTGTCAGATGTAATCATGTCTTACTACAGAACATCGTCATATCAAGTCTGAGCTAATACATTTGAGTTACTGATGGAGTTCGGCCCCACGCTTTTTCTGGAGCAAAAGTTCGTTGCGTGTACCGACATTCCGAATGTCTGTTCTGTTAGTGCGTCTCTAAACATTTTCTTAACTTCAGAATCATCCCAGCTAGCAGCACCACTATCCAAAAGATTCGGCACCGCGGTGGCTTGCTCAGATGCTATAGGGATTATTTCCGCTTCACTATTCAAACCACCTGACCCACAGTTATTGACAGGACTCCGAGTCGCGGCAGAGCAGCTCTTTAAGGTCAAAAGATTAAGGTCAACGTCAACGGCTTTAGCAACGATACGCCATTGAGTTGTACGCGTGACATGAACATTGTCAGAGCCAAGATGCGGGGCGAAGATGCCCACAACCTTCTGCACCTCCTCGTCATACGCATTAAGCTCGTCAGCCACCTTACGGGCGACACGGACGGTTTGTGCGTCACGTGGAACGTTTGCCCCACCCTGTGCGGCAATGTACAAATCAAAATCACCGCCGTCGGCTGCGGCTCTGACATCTTCGACTCGCTCATCAAGCTCACTGGCAATGCTCACGCCACGCGGTAATTTACGCAGCTCGCGATAAGCGCCCATTGTCGGAACACCAATCGGTTTAAATTGAGGGATGCGCCATGTGGACGCCCAGGCATTAACTGCGGCTGCAGTGTCTTTTAACGGTTTACCTGTATCTTTATCCAGTTCGCCATCCAGCGCGTAACCGTCGATATTCTTCGCGATGTATTTTGCGATATAACCCGCCGCCCCACCTTTGTTGAGGTGCTTACACTCAAAGCGATTTTTGGCCGCCCCGCGCTCATCACCATCTTCTTTTAAAGAGTAACGACTCATGATCCCGATAACCTGCTGACGCTGGTCAGGCTGGCAGAAAAGCATCATGTGCCAGTGCGGTGTGCCGTCATGGTGAGGCTCGACGACGCGCATGCCATACACATTAAGGCCATTGTCTTTGAATGCGGTGCGCATCTTGCTCCAGATGTCACACAGATAGCGCTGACCCTCTTTTGGGCTGTAGGCTTCATCGTTCCATTTATGGTTAAGCTGGACGGTTTTATCCGCACCAGTGACGCGTGTAGGGTGATATTTGGATGGAGTAGTGATGGTAATAAACATTCCGACATCACCTTTGCTGGAAGCGTAACGCTCAATCCCCGCAATGGTGTTCATTAATTCCATGCGGCGGATTTCAGGGTTAGAAATGCTTTTAAGCACCTTATCAATCAGGTCGATCCGCTCGCCGGTTTCCACGTTCTCCAATTCGCGGCTTTTCAGATATTCCAGATTAGCCAGGCGACGCGCATGTACATCACGAATGGCTTGTTTACTGGCGTAAGGTGAACGTTTCTTACTGACCTCACCGACTGCAATTAACAGCGCTTCATTCCAGCGGGTGCGCTGTGCTTTAAACTGCCCCACCCACCAGTCATCGGTAATCAGACGGAACACCGCTGAAAATGCTTCACGTACTGTGAGTTTTCCTTTGCGATACTTTTTCCAGTGCAGTGGCGTAACGTTGAATGCGCGGGCTGCCCCCGCAATTTCACCGTAGAGCCAGGATTGCGCCTCATCAGTAAACAGCACTTCCTTTTTATCGCCCTCATGTTCACTGGCGTAGCTGTCGCTGAGTTCTTCGTATGCACTGAATAACTGAGCCGCTATCCGACCCGCGAACTTCTCCAGCGCTTTATCGTTCATACCCGGCAGCTGTGAATAAGCATCCTGTTCGGACAGAAAACGCATCGAGGCGGCAGTGTTCATCCGGTGATTGAGATTGACGCGTTCAATGCGCGGCCATAAGCGCCGTTTAAAAGTGGAGGTCAGGAATCGCAGAGCATCAAGCTGGCTTGAGTGGCGTTTAAGCCAGTAATAACGGTTACTGAATTTGGTGCCAAGGGTATGAGGAAGTGTATTAATATCAGCTAAAACCGCTTGCACCTGACGGTGTTCGTCACGTGTAAGAGGTCTGTCATAGGGATCTCGCGAGATAGCCTCGCGCGGAGCGTTCCAGGGATAGGCACCGACGAATGACTTGCCGGTGCTTTGAATCAGAGGTGTTGCAGAAGGAGCTGTATGCCCCTGCTCATTACTGTGCATTGGCTTTAAAAGCGTTTTCACATACTTGTGCAATGCGCGCAATTTCTGCGGTCATTGTTTCAATCGAATCGACAGCGGAGGTCTGGATATGATGGTGGATCAGGCCGGATACAAGCTGGTTAATTTTCGGGTAATAACCGATAGTATCTAACCATTCTTTGCCTGCCATTTTCCCTGTTTTCGCTATCTTTTTTTCCTGCAAAATAAACTGATACTGATCGCTGGTAATGACCCATTTATCGCCAACCTGAATATGGACAGACATATTTAACCCTCAACATTATTGATTTTATTCATGGCGGTCTGACACAGCTCGCCACAGTGATTTATCTCTTTTAAAAGTTCGTTGGTGTTATTGACTCGTTTCAGAAAAATAGCCCGTTTAACCATCAGGTTAATCAGGTCGGAAATCAGCTTTAACTCACTGGAATAAATGGCGACCGTTGGATAAGAAACCGCACCGGTATCCTTATCGTGTTTAACATCAGCCAGAACAAATGAGCCATTCAGCTTAGTGACCGAATACCAGTTTTTGACGATGACCCGACGGTTACTCACAAGCCAGCCCCTTGCTGATAACTCAGACCTGATTCATGCAACTTCCGCGATTCCTGGTGAAGCAGTTCCACAATCTCAACACCAGACAGTTCGTTGTTTGTGATATGACGGATAAGCCCGTCAATGTGTGACGAGTACTTAACAGCCGCATCAGCCTTGCCTTCCGCTCGAGCCTGAGTGAGAAGTGAATTTAATTGTTCGGTGTTACGTTGGTGGTTAATTCTTACGGCCATAATCCCTGACTCCAGATAATAAAAAGCCACACACCGTGAAGTGCGTTAATTTTTTCCGTACATTAATTAATGGAGATATTGTTCAGGTTTAACTGCTGTCAATATTACTGGCGTGTATTCAAATAAATTAAACAGCTCGCGCATTGCCCGTATGAGAGCATCCCGCCAATGACATTGTTCGTTTTCGATATACCAGTACGGTTGATTAAATTCATCTTCTGTCAGCCCTGCATGTAAAAACAACGTGCGTCGCTGGCTCACGGTCAGACGACCAATGAACCCTGCTTTACTTACGCCTAAAGCTCGCTGTTTTGTGAATGCGCCGCGCAGTTCATCAATGGCGCAGACAATACGCTCACGATCACAATCGTTCATTTCTTCCAGACGCATGACTGAATGGCGTTGTTTTAACTGAGCGTGAAAGCAAAGTGTAAGGCGTTCACGTTCCAGCATGTCATTGTAGAAATTACAGGATTCAACCCAGCGAGGTTTTGCCAGGTGTTTAGCGACCAGACCACGCAGGCCAGAAGGTTGATTTTTCACTACTGCAAATGTCATGACTGTCATTTAAATAGTCTCCCTGCCACTTTCAGGCAACGCTGAAAAGCTCCGGTAACGTTATAACGACGCGGCTGACGAATGATTACGCCTTTACGTCCTTTGCCGTGGGTAATAGTGAAATCCATCGGGCGCATTGCCTGATGGGTGTGCAGGAGTTGAGCAATACATCGTGGTTCAGTCATCACATTCCCCTCAGCTCATCGGCTCGCCTAAACCCAGCCACATTAACCACCCTTCCCTGATTTCTTTAGGGCGGCTCTCATACGCCATTTTCATCCCATTATTCCAGGCTGGCAGGTAGATCCAATACTCACCAGCACGACCAGTGCAAGATTGCGGATCTGTCATTTCAACTACTGGAAGCTTTCCTCTCTCTATCATTTTCTTTACTGCCGATACCGGCTTCCCAATAAGCCGAGCGAACTCTTGATAAGGTACGGCATCCGAGGCGCTTACAACCTGTTTGCTCATCTGCTACGATTCTCCGTTTACGTTATTAGTCGTCTAAAATCGCTAATAGTCACCATGAGTAGTTGCTTAATCGACTCACTAAGCACCCGATTTCGCAAAGATTACTCTGTTATCGTTTTATTATCAACAATGGACTTAAATCTATGACACTACCTATCCATGAAAAGCTTGCTATTTTGCGTGAGTCAGAAAGACTTAATCGAAGACAATTCAGTGAGTTAACAGGAATCCCCTATAGTTCAATGTCTAGCTATGAGAAGGGGGTTAAAGATATGGGAATACAGGCAGTAATGAAGATATTGCAACACCCTCAGTTTAATAAATATACGATGTGGTTCATTACCGACCAAATAAATCCAGAATCCGGGCAGATTGCACCGGCACTCGCACACTTTGGGCAAGGAATAACAATCTCACCCCACTCAGAGCAAAAAACTGGATAACCATTTATCATCGATACATACATTCGAAATGTATGTTATTGGCAGATAAATACCCTAAGTACAGACGTAAAGAATTACGAGCAAAAAGTAAACATACCACTCGGAGGGTTTTCTGATGACAATCAAGAAACTCGATGATGGTCGATGGGAAGTGGACATAAGACCTGCTGGTCGCGACGGAAAGCGTATCCGCAGGAAGTTTGAAAAGAAAAGCGAGGCAGTTGCATTTGAAAAGCACACTCAATACAACCACCACAATAAAGAATGGCTGTCGAAGCCAACAGACAAACGACGTCTGTCACAACTGACCCAAGTGTGGTGGAAGTTAAAAGGACAGCATGAGGATTATGGTAAATCGTATCTTAGTAAGATTGAACTCTTTACCAAGATAACCGAAGACCCATGTGCGTTTCAGATTACTAAATCGTTAATCAGCCAGTACAGCACTGTGCGTAGGAGCTTGGGTATTAAACCTGCAAGTATTAATCGCGACCTGACTTGTTTGAGCGGAATGTTTACAGCGCTCATTGATGCTGAATTATTCAATGGTGAACATCCGTTCAGAGGCATGAAGCGGCTCAAAGAGCAGCAACCGGAAACTGGGTATCTGACGCAGGATGAAATCGTGCTTTTGTTATCAAGGTTGCAAGGTGATAACAAGAAGATCGCCGTACTCTGCCTGAGCACTGGAGCAAGATGGGGTGAGGCTGCGAAATTAAAAGCCGAGCACATCATCCAGAATCGTGTGACGTTCGTTAAGACGAAAACAAACAGGCCGCGCACAGTTCCGGTATCAAAAGAAGTAGCCGAACTGATTAGCTGTAACAAGCGAGGGTTTCTGTTTTTGGATGCGTCTTATACACAGTTCAGAAGAACCCTTAAAGAAGTGAAACCCGATTTACCATCTGGTCAAGCAACCCACGCACTTAGGCACAGCTTTGCAACTCACTTTATGATCAACGGGGGAAGTATTATTACGTTGCAAAGAATACTAGGGCATTCGCGAATAGAGCAAACCATGACCTATGCTCACTTTGCACCCGAGTACCTGCAAGATGCAGTGATGCGAAATCCATTACACGGTGGAACTGACGTGAAAAACGTCCACACAGTGTCCACAGAAGAGTAGCTTTACGGGGCTTTCAGGGGGCTTGAGTATCTCGCAAACCCGCATTCTACCGCTGAAAGCCCGTATTAGCGGCAAAGAAAAAGGCCCTTGCGCAGGCCTTCTTTTTTGTACTTATCCCGTTTGAGGTGCTTTTTACATCCAGTAGATTGGTTGCTCGTGACGCAGTGTGCCATCGCAAAAGCAACGGCACTCTTCAATGCTGTTCCCCCAGGCGTCAGGGCTAATGAAGACTATTGCACTGAAGTCCTCGGCGCATGACATATTCTGTATCCGGGGTCGGCTTACAAAACACTTCCACTGCATTCCTGCCACTCTTTTTGGCACGGTACATGGCTTCGTCACCAGAATGCAGTAAATCGCGAGCGTTATCTGCCAGGTCTGGGTACATCACCACACCGATACTTGATGAAATATCCAGCTCCACACCATCGTCCATGATGAAAGGTTTTTCAAGAAAGGCACGGATTTTCTCAGCCACCAAAACAGCATCTTCTGTGTTGCTAACATCAGGCAGGAGGATAACGAATTCATCGCCGCCGATGCGCGTGGCAATATCAGACGCTCGTAGAACAGCCTGTATCCGGCTCGCAACCTGCATCAGTAACCAATCGCCGGCATTGTGCCCATACTGATCGTTGACCACCTTGAACTTATCCAAATCAATAAACAGCAGTGACAACTTGCGCTTTTCCCGCTGGGCGAGCGCAAGCATTTGCCCAAGCCGCTCTTCCATCATCCGCCGATTGGGCAAACCGGTCAGCGGATCGACAAACGCCATGTTGCGGATGGCTTCCTCCGCAGCTTTACGCTCTGTGATATCCATCATGACGCCCACTACACCCGCCACTTCGCTGTTGCTGTCGTGGAATACTGCCTTGCTAAACACCCCGTCCCGACATGATCCATCGCGATGCACTATCCTCGCTTCATAGGCCATAGAACCTGGATGATCTAACAGAGCGATGTCTGCCTCGACAAAGACCTGAGCCACTTCCTGAGGCCAGAGATCGAAAGCGTTTTTGCCCAGGACTTCTTCGGGTGATTTTCCTTTGAGTTCTTCGAACGCCCTGTTACACATCAGATAGCGTCCGGCACAGTCTTTAGCGAATACCGGGTTAGGGATTGCGTTGATGAGGGTTTGCGCAAACAGTAATTGGTTGGCGAGTTCTTCACGAACCTGAGCCAGTGCTTTCTCCGCCGTCTTACGCTTGGTGATGTTCCGCGAGCTGCCCACTGCGTGGGTCGGTTTTCCTGCGTAGTCCAGCATGATAGTCGCCGCTGCCTCGATAGGGACACAATGCCCTTCCCTGTGCAAGACCTCTGTCTCAATATGGATGAAACGGCCCGTCATATCACCGTCATTAACGCGCTGAAAATGCTCCGCCAGTACATCTCGACACTGCCTGAATGAGTCCGGTGACATCGAGGCAGCCAGACAGTGACTGGACAATTCTTCCTGCTTCCAGCCACGCAATCTCTCCACTGAAGGGCTGATATAGCTGTACTGCATCGAGGGGTATTGCATCACCCAGACCACATCGTTACTGTTTTCTGCTATCAGGCGATAGAGTACCTGGCTTTCATGCAATGCCTCGGCCAGACGCGAACGCTCGATGACCATTTGCGCGAGCCGGGCGTAGTCTTCTAGCAGGGCAAGGTCATGGATATCTGGTACTGCTGGCGCTCGTTTATACAGGGTGAAGGCTCCGAGGATTTCCCCTTCATTGTTTTTGATAGGCTGAGCCCAGGATGCACGCATTCCGAGGTCGAGCGCTTTTTCACGCTTTTCGGCCCAGCATGGATGTGTTGCCACATCCTCCGCAATGACTGTTTCTCCACGAAGAACGGCTGTCACAGCAGACCCGAATCCTTCCAATATTGGGAGACACTTTGTCGCGCTTAACCACGCCTCAGACAAATCAGGTGCGGAACATCCTCTCAGCTCTCGGCCATCGTCAGAAACTAACAATACAGCTCCCTGCATGCCGGGACGATACTCATTGATAATACTCACCATGGTGTCCAGTACTCTGGACAGTGGAGCATTCTGACTCAGTTGCTCCAGCACCTGATTGTTCAGCCACAGAATATGGTTACGTGCAGACAATTCACGGGTGCGTTCCCTGGCCAGTTCCTCGAGCTTGCGGTTTTGCTCTCGCATTGCAATCAATGGGTAAATTTCGTCTTGCTGACCTGAACTGTACGGAATAGAGATACCGCTATGCGCAATTTTCCAGTCATCATTTTCTAGTCGGAAAATCAATACCAGCCGGGCCGTTTCGTTCGACAAAATTTGATCAACAATGGGCAAATGAATATGGAAGAAGGCTGTGACCACCACCACATCGTCACTGACATCCTGGAAAGAAAGATCCAGCGTTTCGATGCGCAGACGTTCGGGTATTTGTGCGAAATCCTGGCGGGTTATTTCCACCCACTCATCCGAGTTTTTGACCAGAAAATCACCGCTGCCGGTGTAGCCACTGAAATTGTTACTGAACCGCGTGGTTAGGCGTTCATCGCGTGCTGCGTACATCTCGATGTACTCGTTGTACAACGATCGGATAAGTTCCTGGCGGTCTTGCTGCATTTGCGGCCCATCATAATTATTATTGTATGGGTCAGAACCCTACCTCAATGAGATAGGGTGAGCTTTGATCTTATACAACATCAGTTATAATTCAGACCTGTTATCATTCACCCAAATTATCAATACCATCACTCAGAAGAAGATGAAGCACCACTTTGGCATGTTCAGATGCAGTAGGTGTAATAGTGCGGGCTCCCACAAAGCCGCAGATACTGCGACAGCATCTGCAGCTTGCAGGGTATTAACATTACCAGTGGTAGGAATAACTCAACCCAACCTGCATACCGTCGTTCTGATAATCAGTCGTCTGGTAGCCGACATTCCCGCGCAGGGTTGAATTAGGGGTGATGTAATAATTTACGCCGACTTGTGCATAAGGCTTAACGCTTTGGCTATCGCCACGGTCGTAAATAGAATCCGCATCGTTGACATACTGAATCAAGCCGGTGAACGCATCACGTTTATGATGAAGCTTAATATCAGCACCGACACCCGCATCTAATTCGACAGACTCAGTGAGCTGATGATTCATATCAACACCTAACTGAAGATCGAAGTTTTCATTGCCCATGCGCCCATAAGTAGCAGGGAAATCAATATTATCTTGTTCAGTGTAACCGGCACGAGAAACCTTATGATATTTCAGCGCAGCCAGTGGGGTTACGCGTGTTTGTTCGTTGAGAACAATACCGTAACTGGCGGTTAAGCTGGCGTAATAACCTTTAATTTTAGAATTCCCTTTGCCCGCTTCTGTCCCATATTGAGCGGCACGGCTAATTTCCAGTCCTTGTTGTAAGAAGGCCGCTGAAATTTCCGAACTGAAGCCGACGTTATCTTTATTTTCCTGGTAACGTAACCACGTCCCCACGCCAGGTTGGTTATTCCCGCTGGTTTTATAACCTTCGACCAGATTAGTATGATTGGCTAAATTCAGTGACCCACCCATCGTCCAGTTTTCTGCCGGGAAACGGAATGAACCAAACAGACCTGTCGCAATACGGTTATTTTGGTGAACGTCATCATACTGGGTAAATAAACCTACGCAGTGGTCACTATCGCCCATCTGGCAACGGCTTTCAGCCAGGTTATATAACGCGGTCTGATAGAGATCGAGAATCTTATAGCCGTTTTCTGCCATTTTGTTGATTGACTGGCGTGTTTTATTGATATCAATTGGGTCTGATACCAAGGGCACTGTCGGCTCACGCGGATCAATCGGTACAATCGGGTCAACTGGTTTTGATGGTTGAGTGCGATCACCCGTGTCCGGCGGAACAATTGGGTCAACTGGCTTCTGCGGGTCAACCGGATCAACTGGTTTCGGTGGATCAACTGGGTCTACCGGTTTTGGTGGGTCAATCGGGTCAACGGGCTTCTGTGGTTCAACGGGTTTAGACGGCTCAAGTGGCGTCATACCTGTGGAATAGTGTAATTTCCACAGCACTGCGCTCGTTTCATTGTTGTTCGTTTCTACATATCCGGCAACCACTTTGCCATCATCAGAAATCGCCTCGGCGCTGGACTCGCCACCATTCAGGCTTTTATCCAGAGGGCTTAGCTCGAACATTTTGTTCGCGCTTGAGACATAGACAAATCCGCGCTGATTATCATCTTCATTCCATGAAGAACCGACAATAAATTCGCCATCATGTGAAACCGCAGATGCAGATGAAAAACCGGTATTGTCTTTTTTCAGGGTACCCAGATCTTTCATGCCTTCGGCATCAGTATGACGAAATGCATGCATCTCATCATTGTCATCATCTGAATAACCCACCGTCACCAGGCCATTTGAAGAAACGGCATTGGCAGCGGATGAACCATCATTATTTTTACGCAAAGAACCTAATGAAACAGCACCTTTAGCATCAGTATATTTAAATGCCTGAGCTTCATTGTTGATTAACGCTCGGCCGACAATAACACTGCCATCGTAGTTGATGCCGTTGGCACTAGAAGGACCGGAATTGCTGTTAGTTAAAAATGAAAGCCCTTCAACTTCTGAAAAACGGTAGGCGTGTTGGTCTGCCAAACCAACAATGGTTTTACCATCACCAGATACCGCAAGAGCAGAAACTTCCTTAAGGCTTTTATCTTTACCTACAATGGTGACGTTACCCGTGACCAGGTTATATACATAGGCTTCTGACTCAGTGGCTTGAGCATCATTAAAGTAACCCGTCGCAACTTCACCGTTATCGGAAATCCCGGTGATATAAACATCACGACCATCGTTATTCAATACTGAGATATCAATATCCTGACCATTTTTTTTGATAAATGAACGGTAAACCTGGTCAGATATTTCATAGGTACCACCGATCACACTACCATCAGAAGATATTGCCGTACCTTGCCCGACATTTTTTAAAACCTCGAGTTCATAATCCATTGTTGAAGCAGCATAAGAAATCGAGATATTAGAAACGATTAAAGATGCCAGCAATGACAATTTAAAATTGTTAGGTTTATTTAATTTCATAATTAAATTTATTACTTCCAGTAATTATAATATCCATGAAGTACAGGATACTTCTTAAGAAGAAGTACCAGTAGCGAGGTCACTTGTCATGACACGTATCTATATTGGGGGCGAAATATAATGCAACATAAGTTAAATTGACAAGATAATTGTGATAATTTTCGTCGAAAAATAAGAGCGCGCGACTCTTAAAAATCATTAAAAATTGATTACTGGAAATATTAAAACAATTCAAACACTGACATTATGTTACTGAAAAACATGACATAGATCACATTTTTTAGGCTCATTTTCAGCCTCATTCACGCTCGTTTTTCCCTGCCGAAGCGTTTGCCTGCGTGGTTACCGATCTAAGAAAAAGTCTTAGTGAATTATAGCAATTTAAAACCATTTAAAAGATAAAAAAACCAACTCAAATGCAATTCAGTCGCATTTACATCCAAAAATCAACATAACACCAACTTCATCAACTGGTCTGATAACCCTGTTTTTAGTGTTGATGTTAGCTCGATACACCAGGGTTTTACACGCATTCAACGCAGATGAACCACCGTTATGCAGGCACGACTTTATCTGCCCATTAATTAATAGTGATATTGTTCAGGTTTAATTACGGGAAATATTGTTGACGTAATTCAAATAAATTAACTCGTGAAAAGTACAACATCCTATTAAAAATAAAATCTCTGCCAAGGAACTTCTTTTTTGCTTAACTCCACAGACTCAGCCTGTTCTTACTCGTCATTGCCACAGATAAGATACACTCTGAACTCAACCACATTTCCAGAGGTGTACCATGGAGCAGTTTCCAGTCACGCTTATTATCCTGAACGGCAAAGGTGCGGAAAACGACATCTTGCGTAGCGCCGTGAAGGTCATGCGCGAAGAAGGATATACGTTACATATTCGCGTCACCTGGGAAAAAGGGGATGCGATTCGTTATGTGGAAGAAGCATCGCGCATAGGCGCGGATACCGTGGTTGCGGGCGGTGGCGATGGCACGATAAACGAAGTGGCGACGGCGCTGGCACAACTTGCTCCGGAACATCGTCCGGTGCTAGGCATTCTCCCGCTAGGCACCGCCAATGATTTTGCCACCAGCGTCGGCATTCCTCAGGAACTCGACAAAGCTTTGCAGTTGGCGATTGTCGGTAAAGGTGTCGATATCGACCTGGTGCAGGTTAACGAGTCTTACTTCTTTATTAATATGGCGACCGGTGGTTTTGGCACGCGTATCACCACTGAAACACCAGAAAAACTAAAAGCCGCCCTGGGTGGTATCGCCTATTTTGTTCATGGTTTGATTCGCCTGGACACGCTCAAACCTGACCGCTGCGAAATTCGTGGGGAAGGTTTTGAATGGCAAGGTGATGCGCTGGTGATCGGTATCGGCAATGGCCGCCAGGCGGGCGGTGGGCAGGAACTTTGCCCGCAGGCATTGATTAATGATGGTTTGTTAGAGTTGCGGATTTTCACTGGCGAAGAGTTGCTGCCAGCAATTTTTAAAACTCTCACGCAATCAGACGACAACCCCAATATTATTGATGGGCGTTCATCCTGGTTTGAGATAACCGCCCCGCACGACATTACCTTTAACCTTGATGGCGAGCCGTTGACCAGCCAGAAATTCCGCATTGATATCCATCCCAATGCGCTCAGTTGCCGCCTGCCACCAAACTGCCCGCTGCTGGGTTAACTCCCGGATGAGTGCCCTCACCCTAATCCTCTCCCACAGGCGCTGGAGCTAGCCTTCAGGGAGAGGGGCAATAAATCAGGCGATAGTCACTTTGCTATCCAGATAAACATCCTGAACCGCATTAATTAACTTCACGCCCTCAGACATAGATTTCTTAAAGGCTTTGCGCCCCAGAATCAGCCCCATACCGCCTGCGCGTTTGTTAATTACCGCAGTGCGCACCGCGTCAGAAAGATCGGTTTCACCACCCGCAGCACCGCCGGAGTTTATCAGCCCGGCGCGGCCCATATAGCAGTTCGCCAGTTGATAACGCACCAGATCGATCGGGTTATCGCTAGTCAGTTTGGTGTAAACACGGTCGTCGGTATAACCAAAGTTCACCGCCTTGTAGCCGCCGTTATTTTCCGCCATCTTCTGTTTCACAATATCCGCGCCAATTGTGGCCGCCAGATGGTTCGCCTGCCCGGTGAGATCAGCACTAACGTGGTAATCCACGCCATCTTTTTTGAAATCTGGGTTACGCAGATACGCCCACAGCACAGTAACCAGCCCCAGTTCATGCGCACGTTCAAACGCCACCGAGATCTCTTCAATCTGGCGGCGTGATTCCGGCGAACCAAAGTAAATGGTCGCGCCGACCGCCACCGCGCCCATATTGAACGCCTGCTCAACACTGGCGTACAACGTCTGGTCAAAGGTATTTGGGTAACTCAGCGTTTCGTTGTGGTTCAGCTTGACGAGGAAAGGAATGCGGTGCGCGTAGCGGCGCGACACAGAGGCCAGCACGCCATAGGTTGAGGCAACACAATTACAGCCCGCTTCAATCGCCAGCTCAACAATGTTTTTGGGATCAAAATAGAGTGGATTGGCCGCAAACGATGCCCCAGCAGAGTGTTCCACACCCTGATCGACAGGTAAAATAGACAGGTAACCGGTGCCTGCCAGCCGCCCGGTGTTATACAGCGTCTGCATATTACGGAGCACCGCAGGCGGGCGGTTGTTATCCACCATCACGCGGTCTACATAATCCGAGCCAGGCAGAGACAACTGGTCTGCCGGAATAGTCATACAACGATGCTGTAACAAGCCGTCGGCATCTTTGCCAAGCAACTGCGCAATATCAGTCATAATACGCTCCCGTTATTTCAGCGAGCGCCCTGCCCGCTGTTGATGAATAGTCCTGCTAAAAAACAAGCAGACCTAATCCTGGTCGTGAGTGGCGTTCTTCGCCACTCCGGGAGCACTTTTGGTTGGTTTTGGGTTGTATAGTCTGGTAAACACGGATGCGTTTTTTTGCCACACCGATCATATAATCAACACAAAGGTATTTAAAAGGTATTATTGATTGGTATGGTTATGGTGTACCCAACACAATCATGAAGGTTCAACGTATGAAACGTACAACAATTAGCCTTTCATTCATGATGTTTATTGAATGGTTTATCTGGGGCGCCTGGTTCGTCCCGCTTTGGCTGTTCCTCAACAAAAGTGGCTTTAGCCCAACTGAAATCGGCTGGTCTTACGCCTGTACCGCTATCGCCGCTATTCTGTCGCCGATTCTGGTCGGCTCGCTGACCGACCGTTTCTTTGCCGCGCAAAAGGTGCTGGCACTGCTGATGTTTGTCGGTGCGGTGCTGATGTATCTGGCGGCGCAACAAACCGAGTTTGTCTATTTCTTCCCGCTGCTGCTGGCCTATTCCCTGACCTACATG
Organism: Buttiauxella sp. 3AFRM03; assembly: GCF_003675305.1. NCBI lineage: Bacteria > Pseudomonadati > Pseudomonadota > Gammaproteobacteria > Enterobacterales > Enterobacteriaceae > Buttiauxella > Buttiauxella sp. 3AFRM03. The sequence goes on along the minus strand of NZ_CP033076.1, from coordinate 4,741,458 downwards.
CCAACCATCGCGCTGACTAACAGCATCGCGTTTTCCAACGTCGAGGATGTGGAGCGGGACTTCCCGCGCATTCGTGTAATGGGCACTATCGGCTGGATTGCCTCGGGTTTAGTGTGCGGTTTCTTGCCGCAAATGCTCGGTTTTAGCGATATCTCGCCCACCAACGTTCCGTTACTGATAACCGCCGGTAGCTCATTGCTGCTGGGTATTTTTGCGCTGGCCTTGCCCAACACACCACCAAAAAGCACCGGCAAAATGAGCCTGAAAGTGATGCTCGGTCTTGATGCAATTGTGTTGCTCAAAGACAAAAACTTCCTGGTCTTTTTCTTCTGCTCATTCCTGTTTGCTATGCCGCTGGCGTTCTATTACATCTTCGCCAACGGGTATCTGACCGAAGTCGGTATGCATAACGCCACTGGATGGATGACGCTCGGCCAGTTCTCCGAAATCTTCTTTATGCTGGCGCTGCCATTCTTTATTAAGCGCTTTGGCATTAAAAAGGTATTACTGCTTGGTCTTATCACCGCCGCCATCCGTTACGGCTTCTTCGTTTACGGTGGCGCCGACCACATCTTTACCTACGGCCTGCTGTTCCTTGGCATTTTGTTGCACGGCGTGAGTTACGACTTCTATTACGTCACCGCCTACATTTACGTTGATAAAAAAGCGCCCGTCCATATGCGCACCGCAGCACAAGGGCTGATTACGCTGTGTTGTCAGGGGTTCGGTAGCTTGCTCGGCTATCGCATCGGTGCAGCGCTGATGGAAAAAATGTTCGCCTACCCAACGCCTGTAAACGGTCAGACCTTCAACTGGGCCGGAATGTGGGGCTTTGGTGCCATCATGATCACAGTCATTACCGTGCTGTTTATGGTGTTTTTCCGCGAGTCGGACAAAGAGATCACCACTATTGCCGTTGCTGGCAATCAAACTGAAAAAGATCTAAAGGAAGCATAAATGATGGAAAATCGAATTCTTGGAGCCTTTTATGGCCAGGCGTTAGGTGATGCAATGGGAATGCCGTCGGAGTTGTGGCCACGCTCGCGAGTGAAAGCGCACTTTGGCTGGATTGACCGCTTCCTGCCCGGCCCTGCGGAAAATAACGCCGCCTGTTATTTTAACCGGGCAGAGTTTACTGACGACACCTCGATGGCGCTGGCGCTGGCGGACGCGATTATCGAACATGATGGCGTCATTAATGCCGATACCATTGGCCGCCACATTTTAAGCTGGGCTGAAGGCTTTGATGCGTTCAATAAAAACGTCCTCGGCCCGACATCAAAGATTGCATTGAATGCGATTAAACAAGGCACGCCGGTTAGCGCGCTGGAAAACAATGGCGTAACCAACGGCGCGGCGATGCGCGCTTCACCGTTGGGCTGCCTGCTACCTACCGGCAATCTTGATGCTTTTATTGATGAAGTAGCGCTCGCCTCAAGCCCGACGCACAAATCCGACCTCGCCCTTGCCGGTGCGGTAGTCATTGCCTGGGCAATTTCGAAAGCTATTGAAGGAACAAGCTGGGAAACCATCTGCGATGAACTGCCGTCGATTGCCCGCCACGCTCAGGAAAAGCGCGTCACCACATTTAATGCTTCCCTGGGCGCACGTATCGAACTGGCGCTCAACGTGGCCAGAAACGCACCCGGCACCGAGTCTGGCATGGAACAGATTTATCAACTGGTCGGTACCGGCACCAGCACTATTGAATCTGTCGCGGCAGCCATTGCGATGGTGGAACTGGCGCAAACCAATCCTAACCGCTGCGCGATTTTATGCGCCAATCTCGGCGGCGATACCGATACCATCGGCGCGATGGCGACGGCAATTTGTGGCGCACTGCACGGCGTAGAGAGCATTGATACTGAACTCAAACGCGAGCTTGATGATGTCAACCAGCTCGACTTTACGCGTTACAGCCGCCTGTTTATGGGCTATCGCCAGCAAAGGGAGGCGCGCAATGAAAGCCGCTGAATTACGTTCCCGCTTACCAGGGCTGGCAGCAAAACGCCCGGTTTGCGTACTCGGTTCGGCGGTGATTGATGTCATTGCCGACGCTTACTCTCTGCCGTGGCGCGGTTGCGATATCGAGCTGCAACAACAAAGCGTAAATATCGGCGGCTGTGCGCTGAATATCGCACTAACACTGTCACGCCTCGGCATCGCTTCGAAAAATGCGCTGCCCATTGGCCAGGGAACCTGGGCGGATATCATCCGCAGCAGTCTTGAAAAACAAGGCATCGAAAGCGAAATCCACACCAACAGCGGTGATAACGGCTGGTGCCTGGCGCTGGTCGAGCCGGATGGCGAAAGAACGTTTATGTCGTTTCGAGGTGTCGAACATCAGTGGAATCAACCGTGGCTGGATAAGTTACAGCTCGCTCCTGGCACTTTGCTGTCGCTTTCGGGTTATCAACTGGCCGGGCCATGTGCGGAACTGCTGGTGAGCTGGCTTGAATCGCTGAACGGCGTCACGGCATTTATCGATTTTGGCCCACGCATCGCTGATATTCCCGCCCCGCTGCTGACGCGGATTATGGCCTGCAAACCGATTGTTTCGCTTAACCGCCAGGAGGCCGCGATTGCAGCCGAATGGCTGGAGGTGGCTGGCGACAATATAGAAGGGATTTGCCGTGCCTGGCTTGAACGTTATGACGCGCCGCTCATCGTGCGGCTCGATAAACAAGGCGCGTGGTTTGGCTCCCACGACGCCATCGCGCTGGTGGCTCCTTTCCCGGCACAAGTGGTTGATACCATTGGTGCGGGCGATAGCCATGCGGGCGGCACGTTAGCGGGGCTGGCTGCAGGATGGAGTCTGGCAGAAGCAGTTTGTCTGGGAAATGCAGTTGCGTCTTATGTTGTCAGCCATCGGGGCGGCGACTGTGCGCCGTTTCTGGAACAACTATACCGATACCCAAAATAATTCGAGCGGCATCGCGGCGGCAAGAGAGCGAGTCCCGATGAGCTTAGTAAACTAAGTGATTCGGGTGAGAGAACGCAGCCAACAAAGATGCAGCTTGAAGTATGACGGGTCTACTCCTCGCAAACAAAAACGTATAGATCGCTGCGGCAGTAGCTGATGCTGTACTCGATGGGCCGGTTTTGTGGGTCAAAAGCAACCTGTTTGATAACCAGAACCGGCACTGGCGTTTCCAGTTTGATGTGCGACTGGAATTCGCTGTCCGGCATTCTGGCGCTGACGCGGCTACGGGTGCGCTGAGGAATAATGTTCTGGCTGCGAAAGTAGTCATACAATGAAACACCGATTTCATCAGGGTCGGCGATCAACTCCGCAGGAACGTACGATTCTTCCACTGATACCGCATCTTCATCAACGTAACGAATACGTTTGAGCAAGAACACGTCGCTATCTGCCGCCACGGCTAATTGTTCTGCCACTTCCGGCGAGCATTTCACCACCCGTTTATTGACCCACAGCGTGTTCGGCTTTTTACCGCGCAAAACCACCTGTTGAGAAAACCCGCGCGCCTCTTTGAGCGAATACTCAAAAGTGGAGTTAATTTGCGTACCGTAACCTCTGGATCGCGTCACCACGCCGTCGTCTTCCAGCGTCTGCATCGCTTTGCGCACCGTAATGCGCGAAACGCCAGTCAACTGGCTGAGATCGCGTTCGCCCGGCAAAATATTGCCCTGGGGCAAAATACCGCTGCGTACTGCCGCCTTCACCGTTTCGGCGAATTTCAAATACAGCGGCGTGTTATCAGCCTGCGAAAACCGCTGGATAAGTTGCTCAATGAGCTGAGTGTGAACCTGTTCCATGTCGCGCAAATGTCCGGAAGATAAGGTGAAACCAGTATAACTCAATGGTCTTATAGTGGTATTACCTCAATCACCACCATTGGTGAAAATGATGCACCGGTCCAATTCCGTTACCCACTTCCAGCGAATCTGCTTGCTCTAAAGCCTGAGACAACCACGTTTTCGCCGCCAGAATTGTTTGCGGCCAGTCGTGATAGCGTGGATAAAGTGCGGCGAGTGCCGCAGAAAGCGTACAGCCAGTGCCATGAGTATGGCGCGTTTGTACGCGCGGCGCGGTAAAGCGCTGTGCGCCATCGCGGGTAAATAGCCAATCCGGGCTTTCAGCATCGTCAAGATGTCCGCCTTTCATCAGCACCGCTTTGCAGCCCATAGCTAACAATGCGTCGCCCTGTAGCTTCATTTCGTGTTCATTGCGTGCGTGTGGGGCATCCAGCAGGGCGGCGGCTTCCGGCAGGTTCGGCGTAATCAGCGCCACTTGCGGCAGAAGCCGACGGCGTAAACTGTCAACCGCCGAGGGCGCAAGCAAAGGATCGCCACTTTTCGCCAGCATCACCGTATCGAGCACGACATTTTGTGCGTGGTAAAACGCCAGCCGTTCAGCCACCGCTTCCACAATATCGGTTTCCGCTAACATGCCGATTTTAATGGTATCGATGCGCACATCACTGAGCACGGAGTCCAGTTGCGCGGCAACAAAGGCCGGTTCAATACGATAAACCGACTGCACGCCACGCGTGTTCTGCGCCACTAACGCGGTAATCACACTGGTGCCATATGCCCCCAACGCCGAGAAAGTTTTCAGGTCGGCCTGAATACCCGCGCCGCCGCTCGGGTCGGTTCCGGCAATGGTCAGTGCATTGATACGTGTTAACCCTTTCATGCCAACGCCTCCCCATTCAGCCCGTAAAGTGCATCGAGAAATGCCGGAATAAAACTCCCGGGACCACAGCTGGCGGATATAGCCTGCTGGCCTGCAAACTTCATAAACTGGCAAGCCGCAGCGACGTTATCCAGCCGCGAGCCCGGCAAAGAGCAACAGGCGGCAACTACCGCTGAAAGCGCACAACCGGTGCCGACCACACGCGTCATCAAAATGCCGCCGCCCGCCACGCTCCAGCTGTTTTCACCATCAGTAATGTAATCACGCTCACCCGTCACCGCGACAATCGCGCCAGTCAGTCGAGCAAGCGCCTGCGCCGCAGGTAGTGCGGAAAACGCATCATCGGTGCTATCCACGCCTCTTCCACCAGAATGCTCCCCCGCCAGTGCGAGGATTTCAGATGCATTCCCGCGAATGGCCGCAGGTTTTAGCGCGAGCACCTGATGGGCGAATTGAGTACGGAACGTCAGGCCGCCAACGGCAACCGGATCCAGCACCCAGGGTGTGGCGGATTCATTTGCAGCATGAATGGCTGCAAGCATGGCATCACGGCGATCGGCTGTCAGCATGCCAATATTGACTAGCAGCGCGTCGGCAACCGGGCTAAATTGAGCGGCTTCTTGTGCTTCAATCACCATGGCGGGAGCCGCACCTATAGCCAGCAAAACGTTGGCGGTAAAACTCTGCACGACGTCGTTAGTCATGCAGTGAACAAGCGGGGAAATGTTGCGAAGTTGCTGTAAAGACAAAACGGCGCGGTGGCCGGGTAGCAGGTCAGGCTGCATCATAAAGCTCCTGTCCGGCGTGAAGAAGGGATGCCGGACAGGCATCTGACTTCCCTACGCTGGCATTATCCAGATCAGGTGGTACGGGTATTTCTCAGCCTTCACAAAGAAGGGCACCCCGAGTCATTGATTAATCGTATATGTGATTAATCGCCCATCAGGATAAAGCGAGTGGCCAGCGCTGTAAACCAGGGATATCACTGTGGGCTAAATGGGTTGATTCATTTTTTTAATTCTCGCCATTTCTTCACTTGGCTACCAACCACCAGGAAATCCCCTGGCAATGTCTCATCCCGAGCGAGTTGTCAATTAAGTTTCAGGTTATTTAATTTCAGTATTTATTTCATTACGATCGTTATCCGTTCTATTACTCACCGAGAAACCCCATGCTTACAATTGCGATACGGGAAAATAATAGTCATTTTGCTCATGGTCTAAAAATTATCATTGAAAAAATTTACCGCCAGCGAAATGAAGATTTTTATTTTTTACCCGGCGAAGAACATAGTACTGCCGATATTGTTTTTATGTCACTGGCTGATAATTGGTTTACTGCTGACTGTTTTGAAATTCCCAATGCGACAAAATCCCAACGAGTTATTCTTATTTGCCGACATAAAGAACACCAAAGCCTCATGTTCCGCCCATGCCTGTATATGCTTCCGGTTATCTTTCGCGAAGATGAGGTTGATGAAGTCACCCGTAAAATAGCCCACTGGACGGAGGCTGGCTGGCGCAGAAACAACACCACGGCGGTGTCTGCCAGGATTTGCTACTACTGCACCACATGCAATTTCACCAGTGCTGAACGGCAGTTACTTATCTACATCGCCCGGGGACATTCGCTACAGGATGCGGCCCATCTAATGCAGATAGAGGAAGATACTGCAAGAATATATCGTAAAGTGATAATGAAAAAACTGAAAATCCGGGACCAGTATGAGTTGATGAACTTTATAAAAATCCATCTTCTTTCTTTAATTCATTAGCCAATATTTTTGCGCCGCAACGACTAGTTAGCGTTCCTTATCATTTAACACCCACAAATGTTATTATCTCTTTAAGAAACTACTTACATGCTCTTAAGGCATGCCTAATATATTATATTTTTATTTTCTGACAGAATACATTGTAACGATATAATCAGAAGTCTAAATCATTTAGCTTCTGATTAATTTTAGCGATGCAATCTCAGTATTAACTCATACTGTCAGCGAAAAATATGGAAATGACATCTGCTTCAACAGTGACGCTGGTCCAAATCAGAGCGAACACGCCCTCAGTTCGCGCAGTGGATGGCTAAGCATTTGTACATAGCCGCACGCAAACGCAGATATCGTCGTATCAGAAATGGCAGCATGGCCAATCTCTATAGCAGTACAACACTGATTGTCTTTGACCGCCTGGAATACCTGCAACAAAAAAATCACGCAGAACCCCTTGCGCAACCACTTGATCTTATCCTGGTGACAACCGATTCCTGGCTTGCCCTGGCGCTGACGCAACACTTTTTCAAGTCTCAACATACGCAGGTCTGCGCTTCTCTAAAGGAAGTTGAGGCGTGGCTTGAACAAATTCCCCTACCACGCATTTTCCTCGATCTTGATGGTGTTAATGAAGCGCCCCTTGATATGTTGAATACGATACGGCAATGGCAAAAAACCTGGCCGCAACTCAACATAACGCAATTAACAGCCTGCCGCTGCGTAAGCGCCGTGAAGCTGATTAATGCTGCGTCACGCTTTCCTGTCGTGGAACGCTGGCAGGAAATCACCAATCTGGTCAACCGATTGACACAGCAACAAAGCCTGCAGGAGCTATCTTCCTCATCGGATTTATCCTCTTCGACACTGTTCTCTAATCGGGAGTGGAATATTCTGTTGGGGGTGGCGCAAGGAGAATCGCTGAAAGCAATTGCCGTTAAATTAAACAAGCCCTATCACTACGTCGTTTATACCCTTGGACGTATTGCCGCTCGCCTTGATCTTGAGAACAATAAATCTCTGATACATCTGCTGAATAAAATGTCTCCTGCCATTGAGTTGAAACAAACAGAAGTGCTAACGAAAGCACTTTCGAGCGAAACATAGGAAATTGCCTATTTTTAATGTATTAATTTTGTTAAATCAGAGCAAGTAATTAACAATTATAACTATTCCTGGACACTCTTTTTCCGCCCGCCAGGCGACTACAGAACGATGTCCCATCTGACAACCTCATGCCAGATATAACAAATAATATACATTTGAGATATCGCACTATTCTTCACATTAAAAACAAACTTTTTATCCAAATATTTTAACTAACATAGTTGTATTATCCAAATAACAAATACTCAACCTGAATAATTAGAATTTGATCGCACCATTACTGGCTATAGATAACAGCAGCCTTTCTCTGAATTTATATAGATGTATAATCAAATTGCTTGATTAGAAAATCTAAATATGTATTTTCGATTAGACAAATAATTATCCAGTTACACTCGAAATCATTAGCAAACAGTACATTGAGGTATGGTTTTAAGTTGAAGGGAACATATTGCATACATTATAAAATAATAGCTAATAAAGCGTTTCATCACTTTAGCCGCCAGTGACTATGTATCAATGCGATGAGTTTCTCAAAAAATGAGGCAATAATATGAAACCTGCATCCGTAATTATCATGGACGAACACCCTATTGTCAGAATGTCGATTGAAGTACTGTTACAGAAAAATAAAGATATAGAAGTCGTGATGAAAACAGATGACAGCCGCGAGGTCATTAACTACATGAGCAGCCATCTTGTCGACCTGGTGATTCTTGACATTGAATTGCCGTCCATCGACGGATTTGCTTTATTAAAGAGAATCAAAAGTATACAAGCCGACACCCGCATACTTTTCTTGTCATCTAAGTCTGAAAAATTTTATGCTGGCCGCGCCATTCAAGCTGGTGCAAACGGCTTTGTCAGCAAAAGGAAAGAACAGGAAGATATCTATCACGCGGTAGAAATGTTGCTTGCAGGGTATTCGTTCTTTCCCTCTGAAACCCTGGAATTAATTAGCAACCCGGCATCACGCAATGGTGCAACTGACGACATGCCATTATCTAATCGGGAGATAACCGTATTACGTCACCTTGCTAATGGGTTATCAAATAAGGAAATCGCCGAACAACTGCTGCTCAGCAGCAAGACCATTAGCGCACATAAGTCAAATATCTTCTCCAAGCTTCACGTCTCCTCGATTGTCGAACTCATCGACTATGCCCGTGTAAAAGAATTATTATAAAAACACGTTGCAGGTCACAATTAAAATAATAAAGCCGGAAATAAAACCCGGCTTTATTATTTCACTGCGGTATATTTTATCCGTTAATAATAATTAATCATAAACGTAGCATCTGCGTTGGCCGGTCCCGGTTGCGGGTTATTGGCCAGGGCGATGTAATTAGCAAAAAAGGCTAATACCGCATTACCATTCTCATCTACAACCACATCCTGGCTTGCCTGCCCCAGTGGCAATTGCGTTTTATCCCGGTCGCGCAGCTCAATAGCCACATTGCTGACACTACTCTCATTTAACCCCAGCAAACCGGGGTTGCCAGTGGCTTGCTTCCCCGAAAAAGTGATTGATGCCGCTCCTGGCGGGCAGCCGTTTAGTTTCAAACTGAACGGCATGCTTTGCGTAGTGCTGCCTGCAGTACGCAGTTGTTTTGTCGGCCAGCTACCGAGTTGCACCGTTTTATTGTCATCACCCATTTCGACATAACAGCTAAAATCCACCACGTTGCCACGCAGCTCGATATTGACTTCGCCTAGCGGGGAATCGGCCTGCGCACTGTTCATCACGCCTGCGACCAGCATGCAGACCAGCAGAAAATTGCCACTCCAGGTTTTAGTCATAATCCACCCGCAAATAGCCCCGCGCGGTAAACGGCCCTTCTGCAGGTTTATTCCCGGTGACGCTCACAGGCCAGGCGCGAATCCCCACCTGCGCAGCAGCTGCATCATCGAGGCGAAAATGGATTTTACTGCTCAGATTATTAGGAATTAACGGCAAACCACTGCTATCCGCAACGACAAAGCCGAGATCGTCGTTGTTAGAGACCATGATATTGCCGGAAGCTTTTTCAGCTTCAATACGTAAAGAGAGATAGGCCTGCGCCGCCACATTGGTGCACTTGATGGCAACGGTTTTACTTTGTGGCGTAACACTTTGCGGACGGTTCCCGGCTCCTGCCTGGCTAAATAACGAAGCACCAATGTCGCCAAAATCAAATTCGACGATTTGGCCTGCATTGATTTCGCAACTTTGCGGTACTTCAATTTTACCGCTGTAGCTGATGGTATAAACCGGTGTGGTCAACGGGTCGGTGTTACGCGTGGTGACATACACCGTAAACATGGTCTGTTTTGGAATCGGCACCATGTTGATAAATCGCCGTGTCACTTTGAGTTTAAAAACCAGTTTAGAATCATTAACTGGAAAGGGTTGTTGTTTAGAAACATTAGGATGGCTGCCCATCTGGATATAGTTTTTCGGCGGGAAAAACTGCCCCGAATAGCTGTCGGTGATGCTCATTGCCCCTTCGAGATAGTCATTGAGTTTCATATATTGATACCCACCAATGGTTTCTTGCACCGGCAACGCGTTCACATAACTACGCATGGTGGTGTTGCCGCTGGTCCCTGCCGGGCAGGTGGCATTGACGCCAACCCAACCGGTTTTGTTAGCAAGCGTAATGATTTGCCCGACGTTATTATTTTCACTGGTGAATACGTCTGACAGGTCATAAAAGATATCCGTCGGCACGCCGTTTGAGTTTTTGCAGACCGTGGCAGACGCCGGTAGTACACATGCCAGAAGCACCGCCCCTGCTAAAGATGTCATCAATTTCATAAACAAATCCCTGAATAGTGCGCCATTCTATGAACAGGTGGCACTCACCACGGCGACTGCCTGAGTCAGGCTTTCTGGCGGTAATGTATAAGGTGCGTAACAGTGTGAATCTTTGCCATCGCCCCACTGAATGAGCAGTTTTCCCTGCAGCGGCAAGCCGCTGAGATAAATTTGCCCCTCATCTCCCACCATACTGGTGACACCGCTGGTTTCTTCACGCACCATCGAGCCGAATGGCACGGCGCGTCCGCCACGCGTCACGTTGAAGATAGCCCGCACGCCAATCCGCGCTTTAAATTCGGCCCGTACCAATGCCCCTTCCGTTGGCACCACGCTACTGACGTTATTTTCAACATCGGTATGGTCATCCATGGTGTTGGTATCCAGTGCGATACGGTTGTAGCGGTAAACCGTGGCATAAGGCATCACGGCGTAACCGCGCCAGTCGGTTTTCACCCCGGTTTGGTTTTCGACGCCAACACCGCTGGCACCCGGCGCTTTGATTAACACATTGGTATCTCCGAGCGGCTGGCTAAAGGTGATGCCATCGGCATGTCCTACCACACCACCCGATGCTTGCCAGTTATAGTCATGTTGGTCGCGGTCGTAGTTGTAGCCCAATCCCACCGTGCCGTAAGTGGCTTGCCAGTTGGTACTGGCACTTCCGGTGTAGCCGTTGCTGTCACTGTATCCCTGGGTGACGTTGTAGCTCAGGTTTTGCCCTTCAAGTAATGTGCCGCCGATCCCAGTTTGCAGCGTGGAGTCACCTTCTGAATTGTTACTGGCGGCAAATGTGGCGTAGGCGCGGTCGAGGGTGCTGGAACGTGAGTAACCATGCCCCAATAACGTGCTGAACGGCACCGATAGGTTAAATGCCATGATGCGATCGCTGGCGGAAATACCGACCGATTTGTTCCATGACATCGACATCGAGTAACTGATTCCGCGCCAGCCACTGGCATATCCTGCCTGGTAAGAGGTGTTGTTCTCGTTGGTTTCCCAGTAGGTTTGCTGGCTGCCTGAAACGTAGAATGAGCCATAATCGCCAAGCCCCTGAGAAATGTTGACCTGAAAACGCCCACGCTTGCTGTAGCGCAAGTTGTGATAACTCTGCACCACCGGCTCAGTGTTGTGGTTGCCGTCTTGTTCATCGGCGAATTCGTAACCTTCGATATTTTTGTAGGCCACTTCGTCCAGCGTGTAGAAGCCACGAGTTGAGTAGCGGTAGCCGAGCAATTGAAAGTTAGTACCGTAATTGCTGAGGGATTTGGCATACAGGAAACGAAGCGATTGGCCTTCATGTTCGCTGTCATCCGCCAGTTTGCTACGGGCATGAGTGACATCAAGTGAAATGGCCCCCCACTCCCCGATATTTTTACCAACGCCCAGCGCCACCGAGGCATAATCCTCGGCAAGTTGTGTGCCGCCGTAAGCTGTATAACCGCGGGGTAAACCGGCAATCAGCGTAGCCTGAGTGAAAAATGGCGTTTCTTGTTGGTCGCTACCGCTGCGGAAATCCCCGGCAACCAGGTCGAATTTTAGCCTCCCTTCACGCTGTAACAGCGGAACGGTGGAATAAGGCACCGTGTATTTTTGCAGCGTACCGTCTTTTTCTTCCAGGGTAACGTCAAGATCGCCGCTTGAGGAGGTAGGATTCAGGTCGTTAATAGCAAACGCGCCCGGTGACACATAGCTTTGGTAAATCACAAAACCATTCTGGCGGATGGTGATTTTGGCGTTTGTCCGTGCGATGCCGCGCACCGTTGGCGCGTAACCTTGCAGGCTATCCGGGTACATGCTGTCTGCCGAATAGAGCCGTGCACCGCGAAAACCCAGGCTATCGAACACATCACTGCTGGTGTTGCTGTCGCCGAGCACCAACTCGCTTTTGAGTGGGATGATTGTCCGCTGCGCATATGTGCTGATGTTATTCCAGTTGTTGGAATGGTAACCATCACCGCGCGTATAACTCCAGGCACCACTGTTGCGCAGCCGCCACGGCCCATAGTTCAGGCCACTTTGCAGGCTTAAATAATAGTTATCGTCATAACTGCCGTGGTTTCCAGTAAAGCTGTAGTTGAGCAGTACCGCAGGGATGCCTTCGTCCCATTCTTGCGCAGGAATATACCCGCGAGCGCTATTAAGCAACGACACTTGCGGCAGGCTTATATCCAACCGCAGTTTGGCAAAATCAAAGTGGGTTTCTGAACCAGGGATGAGCTCCGCCAACGGCACGCATTCCCCAGGCTTTAATTTCGCAAGCGCAGGATAAGCAAGCATATTCAGCCCCAGACGCTGCAACCAGCCTGTATCAAGGCACGGCACCAGACCGTCCGCGCTTACCTTTCCATCCGCCTTGTTACTGGCATCAAAGCGCAGATCCTGGGTTGCGATAAATTCAGCGTTACGCCAGATATCCACACGATACACACCAGGAGCCTGTTGGCTCCCTTTTTCAAAACGCGATAAATCCGCAACAGCAGCATCTTCTGGCGACAAAAAACCAGGGTTAAAATAGCTTTCTCCTGAACTGATTGCAGGCCAAAGCGCTGCCATCACCATCGCCGCAATCGGAGTAACTGACTTGTTCATCATCTGCCCGGTATCCTTGTTGTGCAGAGCCCGCATTACAGCATTGCGCCCTTTTGCACAGGGGTTACCGCACCGTAATCATTCACGGTCTGGAAGGAGATGGTTCCTTTTAGCGTGGCTGGGACCGTCACCTGCGCCACACTTTTTGGCGCAACCATGGTATTTGCCAGTTTCTCGTTACCGACCTTCAGATTGACCGTACTGATGTAATAAGGCGAAGGATTGTGAATACTCAGATGCTCGCCGCTACGGCTAAAACGCAGTTGTTTAAACGCTTCATCTGGCTGCATTTGCAGGTTTTTAGGACGAACAAATAATTTGATACGTGACAAAATCGCCAATTGCAGCACGTTATTGCCTGCGAGATTGGATTTATCCACCGAGGGAATCGCTTTCACGTTCATCCAGAAAATGGACTCACGATCGGTTGGCAACGGTGGCCCGGCGTAAATAATCCGCAGCGTGTTTTCACTTTTAGGCTCACTGACAAAAAGCGGGGGCGTAACAATAAATTTTTTGTCTTTTTCCCCACGATTATTCTCAATCCACGAATTCACCAAATAACGCTCTTTGTCATCGCTATTATTAATTGAGAGCGAAGTTTGTTTGGCATCGGCCGGATAAATAACTCGTGTTGCCCCCAGAGCAACGCCTCCAGCAGCATGCACATTAAAACATGTTAATAACAGGCACAGCATTACCGCCAGACCTGGTTTAAATAAAGTCGTCATTACAAAGCACCATCATTATTATTAATCGACGTAACAGAGCCAGGTGCGGCATGCGGAATAATAATCTTCTGTTTAGCCTCATCCCTGTGGCTATCGTCATCCCTGCCTGGTCCGATTACTCGTATTTCATCACGAAGGTGGCATCTGCGTTCGCCTGGCCTGCTGTTGCAGTGGCAGCGGTCGCTTTATAACGCGCGGTAAATGGCAAGGTGTTGGTGCCATCAACCAAAGTTTTCGCGGTAGAGAATGTGCTGCCATCCGGGGTCAATACTTGCGATTTATTGTCCAGAATTTCGATACCTACGCCGCCTGCGGTGGTGCTATTATCACCAGAGTTAATAGCCAGAAGCGTTGGGTCAGTGCCATCCGTTTGGCCTGAAAAAGCCACAGAAGCCAGTGTGGATACGCTGGTATCACAATCGTTCAGGACGATGGTAAAAGGGATCTGCGCTGAAGTGTCACCCACTTTAGTGAACGCCGCGGTACGGTACTGGCCGAGTTTCACAATCTGATCGGCAGACTTGGTGCTTACCGAACAGGCAGCATTCACCAGCTCACCTTGAAAGTGTACGGTACCGCCATTTACCGTCACCGCATCGGCCTGTGCCGCACCGCTCACTAATGCAATGCCAGCAACCAAAGAGCAAGCAATTTTACTAAATTTCATGGAGATTCCTTTAATTATTAAAATATCCTGTTTGAATAATGTATCCTTCATTCATTATTCCAGTTGATTTACTGAGCCAAATAGCCCCCAACTCCCCAATCCATGCGGAGATATTTTCATCTTCTCGAAAACGATGAATTAACATTTAAAACACCATCTTCTCGATGTTAATAATTTAAATTAATCGCATAGCTAATAACATGTGTAAATCCTTTATCTTGCCTAAGGAATGTCTTATTAAAGACCAGGAAACAACGGCGGGAAATCAGTAAACAATAGTGATTTGTTACTTAAATGGCTTTTATTACAGTAGGTTATTAGTATCTTCTGGATTAAGAAATTTGTTTCAAACTTGTTAAAATCCACCCCATACTACGCTACAGGGTGCCAGGGAGTGCTGGCCTTACCGCCTGACTGCAACTCGAATTATTTAGGGTATAGACGTTAGGAAAGGATACCGGGAGGGATTTTGTAAGCGGCTAAAATGATTATGTATAACATTCTTATTCCGAATGTTTTATAAAAAATATTTTTGTGACAATGCTATAAACTCAGAATAATTTTCACACTGACTTAAATTATCAATAACGTCGTTATCAAGAATATTTGTCAGATAATCATAAATAATCATGCTATCGACAAAAGCATCCTCACTAATGGCTAGCATATAGACCAGTTTAACTTTTTTCCCCACATCCCATTCAATTCCATCAGGAAATATAGCCACCGTCACCATAGTACTTAATGCTACCAGACCTAATGGATGTGGAATGGCGATTTTATCATCCAGCAATGTTGACGCTCGCACTTCTCGTTCAATTACTGAGTCTAAATAATGCTCATCAACTCTTCCTTTTAATTCTAATTGTGAGGAGAGAAAGTTAATCAGCGACTCCTTGGTATGGACGTGGCTTTCAAATACAAAAAAGTGATCCGCAGAAAAATAATTCACCATCGCCGCAGGTGGCGTGTTTTCAGCGGTTAAAAAGTACTTCATGTTTTCTAACTGCCATCTTTCTGGCAACGGAGGCAAATTGATAACACGTTTGTTCTTCTCTTCAATGGCTACAAAGCTTATGACAATGCTCTCTTCCACACGGGTCATCGCTTTGTACTGCTCAACCGAAACACACTTTGTCATAGCAATGTTGGGGTACATCCGGATTATTTTCTGGCAGACGATCCGGGTTGAGGCTTCACCTTGATCATTGACGACTAATGCACTGATAGTGTGACCTTCGTCTTTCAGATGAATCTCTTCAAGAATGGCCCCGATATGCATGACGAGATAGCCAATCTCATCATCGCTAATTTTGTTAGAAAAGAAGTGTTCCAGCTCACTAAAAGCAGCCAGCGTCATTTCGTACATCAACGGATAGTGACGCTTAATTTGCTCAATCAACGGGTTGATAATAGTGATGTTATTATTAACGCGTATACGCATGGCCTGAATGTGACTAAGCAGATTCTTGCGTGACAGCTCATCATAACTGACGTCGCAGAACCAGGACGAACTGACATAACTCAAAAAATGGTTCATCACCGCACGCTCGGCGTCGTGCTGCTCATGCTCGAGCGCATTTTCACTCGTCATTGAACAAAACGCGGCGAGATTCATCGCCATATAATCGATTTCGCTTTGCGCAATGTTAGGTACGGCATCCGCCAGCAGCAGGGGAAGAATATCGCGCGCGACTATTTTTAAGTGCGGTTCGCAAGCGTCAAACTCATAATCCAACAGCCAACTTCCCCGGAGAATGCGCTCACAGGTAATCCCACAAATCAGGGTAAAAAACCGCAAATTGACATCGCTTACCACTAATCCATGGCTAACAAAGTAGTCACTCAGCGCCAGCTTGATGTTGGAAATCTTCGCCAACGAATCAAAGATCCCCTGGTAATCTTCTTCCGCTTCTTTTGAGCGCAGCAGGTTATCGTAAATGCAGCGACGAAACGCTATTTCGCTGCCAGAGAGTTTAAATTTATCGACCCCTCCAGAAACGATACTCAGGTCATAGAGGGCAAAATGACGCTTAAGCAAAGCAATGTCGTTTCTCAGGCTGTAGATACTGATAAACCACGTCGACTCCAACTCCTCAAGCGAGATTTCCGCATCCTGGCGCAATAGCGTCGACAGTAAAGCCCGGCGGCGTTCTGCTGTCGAACGAGTCTCTTTCCAGGGCCTTTGTGACTGTTCAAGCAGCGTTTTATGACCCGCAGGATTGTTAACCTGAATGGAAAAACCTTTCTTACGATGGTGAATGAGACTGTTACCAAACCCGCCAACGATATCATTTAGATCTTTCAGGTCACTGCGGATGGTTCGCGTGGACACATTCATCTCTTTGGCCAAAGAGGTTTGCGTCACATTCCCTTGAGCAATCTGGGTGAAAATATCTCTGATCCGCTTATTGGTAAACAGTCTCATTTCTCTCTTCACACTATTTCTACGTACAACGTCTGCACATCATTAGGGTTTAGCGCCGCCCTTTCCTGTGACGGGGTTTTCTCGTCCAGCAAGACGTAACGAGCATTATTCAGCGCCGGAATGGTGGCTGTGGCATTCAGATTTGGGTTATAGAAGCGGCAAATTAACCCCTCGCCCTCTTCTGCGCATTTCACCACGCTGACCAGTGCATCTTCCGGGCCATCAGGCAGGGCCAGCAGACTGTATTCCTGCGGATATGTGCGTTGTTCATCGCTCAGGCAAAAACGCAGACGGCCATTGAGGAAGTCGCTGTCCTGATAGACCGGAAACGATGTCAGCAACGATTTCGATAGCCGCGCATGCTGTGCCTCGTCAAACGAGCCGCTATAGATACGCCAGCCAAATGCGAAGGACAACGGTCCAGACAACTGTGCATCTGGTGTCGCCACTACCGACTCACCCGACGCACGCCCCGGACGATAGAGCAGGTTCTCTTTGCCCATGTAACCGAATGAACGGAATAGAGTAACGGAAATGGTATCGAAATTGTCGCCGACGATTTCATATTCACGCACGCCATTGGTATGCAATGTGAAACCATGCTTTTCATCATGCAGGTTCACGTAGCTTTGCATTGGCTCAATGGAAATCGGTTTTTCATGCCAGTTTTCCGCTTCCCACACTTTCAGGGCGTTACTCAGTTGCACCGGGCGCGCAACCACACCAAACAACTGATCCGCATAAGAGACATTTGCCAGTATGTCCGTCGCGAAATGGACGCATAAACGATGACTGAGCACCTGGTTATCCACGTCAACTGTAAAGCGGATTATGTCGTCATACTGCAGAGTCACATGCACCGCGACTTTCATTGTAGAGGTGGCGATACCCTGCGCCCGCTCTTCGAGGTTGCCAGGAACTTTAAGTACATAATCAAGTAACAACGACTGATTCAGGCCATTATTCTCCCGGTGGGCTGAAGCCAGGCAACCTTCGGAGGTAACAATCAAGTCACCACGCGGCGGCGAATAGTTGTAGGAATCTCCATCATCGCCATTTTCCACCAACAGCATCTGGCGCTCATAGCGTTTACCGGTGGTTTTATGCTTGATGGTGAGCAACCCGTTCTCTTCCACTTCCATGCGATAAAATGCGTTCTCGATGACCATCATATTATCCGTGACCCGCTTACTTGCCCCATCAGCATCAAAATCAAGATGCCAGCGGGTATAACCGAGAGCAGGTAAGTCACTGCTGTTCACCGTCACTTTAGTGCGATAAACCTTCTCCGGTTTATGGTATGGCTTGCCAGGATTAAGTCGAATGGTCTGGTTCAATACGTAACTGGTCAAATCGGTCTGTTCTTCAATCACATAGGGCAATGCATTGCCCGCCGAATCGCGCAGGGTGAATGGGATACCCGGCAACCATGCCTCGAAGGTCACCTGTGGCGCGGCTGTATTAGTTAGCGGGTTGAATACAGTGAACGTGTAATCGTGCTCGCGCTGGGTACGAATGGCAATTAATCGGCTATGCAGCTCCAGCAAGTTGACGGCTAAATCGCGAGCCTGCTTATAGCGGAAGAAAATATCCTGATTAGTATCGTCGCTGTTACAACCGCCGATGCTGTCATGGGCGGCGTTATAAAACATCAGTTTCCAAATATCAGCGATGATTTTTGACGGATATGCATGCCCAAGGCTGCGGCTAATGGCTAGCACAGGCTCAAGCGTATTGACCAACAGCGATTCAATCTCGTTATTGAGTAACTTCAGATCGGCCCGGCATGAGAAAATCGTCTTGTGCACGCGGGAGTGTTTGCCCTCAGTCAGCTCGCCCTGGAGTATCCGCACATCGTTTGCAGACTCTTTTTCCAGCGCCTCCAGGAAGTCCAGAGGGCTACTTATCTGGTAGTGTCCTTCATCGTCGCAGGCATTGAATTGCTTCACCAGATCCGGCAGATTCTCACGCACCGGAGCCTGATCAAAACCGTGCGGGTAAAGCAAGTTTTCACGGTCACTACGCGCTTCAATCGGTGACATTTTTTCATTCAGGAACGTCGCCATTTTTTCGGGAGTTTCATCAAGAAGCCCACCATAGTGGTAACCCCATGGCATCTGCACTGCAAAGATCCGATCGCCGTTTTCACCCTGCCAGATAAACTCGGTTTCCCGCAGCGTGTTGTCCGCGATACCACGCCAGAAAAGCGCGTGGTGAATACCGAACTGTTTGTAGATCTGCGGCATATTGCCCCCCTGACCAAAACAGTCAGGAACATAGCCCAGAGCCATGCTGCTGCCCGCATCAGTAGCGACCTTAATTCCATACCAGAGGTTGCGTACCAGCGACTCTTGATGAATAACCAGCTGATCGGTTTGGGTGTACCACGGTCCCGTGAGCAGACGTTTTTCAGCAATTAATTTAAACAATACATCTTTGTCTTCCGGAGCCCACAGCAAATAGCTTTCAATTAACGCACTTTGCGCATCCAGCAGGTAACAGGGAAAGTCATCGTTATTCTCCAGTATACGAATCACATTTTTGATGTGATTAAAGAGATAAATACGTGAACGCGATGATGTGAAATACCACTCCTGATCCCAGTGAGTATGGCTGTAAATATGGACAATTTTATTTTTCATACCAATCTCCCATTACGCAAAGTGCAAAACTTAATCAAATTTTATTTCAATCTCTTCAGTAGGATTATTACTGGATTTAATACCTGACTCTTCATCATTGAAATTCACCAGTAGATTGGCCCCAAAAGCAATAACAGCAGTGCCAACCAATGCACCAATGAAATAAGCCCACGGGTTTCCAACGGTGAAACCACCATATAGCCCACCCAACGGTGGCATAATTGGATAAGCTTTTAATAACGCAACGGTAACCGCCCCCAGAGTCCCTGCCAGAACATTAAGAGGAATTAACCGCGCCGGGTTGCGCAGGGTGAAGGGAATGGCACCTTCGGAGATCCCCAGAATCCCCATAATAATCGAACCATTGCCAGCTTCTTTCAGCGTCTGATTAAAGTTGTCAGGGCGTAAAAAACGAGCAGCCGCGTAGCCTAGCGGTGGAATAATAATGGCGACATTAACCAGAATAGCAGGAAGATATACACCGCTCAGGAACAAAACATTTGCTGTTCCCCATGCCGCTTTGTTAACCGGCCCGCCGAGATCAAAGCAAATCATCCCGCCAAGAACAGCCGCCAGCACAACTGTACTGGTGCCATCTTTCGTCATCTGCTGAACCCAGGCCATCAGCGAGGTGTTCAGCCAGCTCAGCACATCCCCGAGCAGCAATAACATCACCAGTACCTGCAAGCCAACGGTGATAAATGGCAGAATAATCAGCGGGACGGAGCTTGCCGCCGAGCCGGTAATTTTTATCTTACGTGCGACCCACTCAGAAGAATAACCGGCCAACAAACCACCCAGCACTGCGCCGATAAAACCAGAGCCGGTTAGCGAGGCAATTAGGCCAGCAGTAAAACCGGAGGCCAGACCCTTTTTACCTGCCACTGAATAGGCAACATAGGCACCGAGAACATAGTTCATTAGCCCAATAATTTTAAATCCAATGTCCTGCGTGAGGTACAGCCAGTTTGCCAGTCCATGGCTATTAGCGAAGGCATCAAGATTAGACTCACCGATCGCCAGACCGATAATTTTGGCAACCGCCACCATCAGGGAACCGGCAATAATAACTGGCAGGGCAAAGGAAATACCCGTCATAAGATGATTCTTTATCTCTATCATTAATTTCTTCATGACATCACCTTGGTTATTTATTCAGACGAGCCTCAACAGCCGAAACGCATTTCGTTATGACATCAGATGCATGGCTAACACATTGGCCTATCTTTACCCGAATAATGACTTTCCCGGCGAAGCGTTCTTCTTCTTCAATGGTACGGTCAGCAGCAATAAGTACGAAATCTGCAGCTTGAATATCATCATCGGTGATTCTGTTCATGATCCCCATGGCACCCTGTTGCTCTATTTTTATCTGATGCCCCAGACGCCCTCCCTCTTTTTCCAGGGATTTGGCTGCCATCGGAGTATGGGCTAAACCAGCAATACATGATGTGACGCCGACAATATTCATACTTCCTCCTCAATAGCGATACGCGATTTCATATACTGAAATAGTTCGTCTTCATCGTTGACCGCAAATAAACGCGCTCTGAATTCGTCATCAACGATTTGGCTTGCAAGGCTATTAATAATTTGTAAGTGCAGCAATTTCGCTCCAGATTCAGGAACCAGCAGGCCAAAAATAATTTGTACTGGAAGATCGTCCAGACTTTCCCAATCAATGGGATTTTGCAGACGAATAAAAATCACCCCGGCATGGGAAACATTGGCAGTTTTAGCGTGGGGAATAGCAATCTGGCTTTCAAAACCCGTCGAATATTGATTCTCCCGCGCCCAAAGATCCGCTTCAATTTTATTAGCATCTTCGGCCCACCCTTGTGCGACAGCATGTGTCGCCAGGAAGCAAAAAATTTCCCGCTTATCCCTGAATGTTTTATTTAAGAAAATATTATCACGAGTAATGAGCATATACGTCTATCTCCAGCAACGTATTATTGTAATTAGGCTGACTGATATACTAGAGCATATTGTTCATGCAAAAAGAGAGATATTTTCCGCCTGGAAGAGGAAACGAATTATGTGGGGAGGCAAGAAAAGAGAGATCCGAGTCAAAAAAGCATACTGGTTTGTGATGCGCTCCATATTTATTTGTCACCAATTAAAAAATAGTACCATTACAAAACCAGTGGCCGATTAGCAGAGCAACACGGTTCATATGGCCGCCAACCTGACGCCATCGGGAACATAAATAGACTTACTCTGATTGGCATCCGCTAAATTCCGAGTATCCTTATCCGCTTGTCTCCAATTTCTGTCTTTTCGATATCCCGGAAAATTCTTTCTATGCGTAAACCATTAAGAATGCCGCTGCTCTTACTGGCATTGCTATCTTGTTTGATGATGACCCCATTTCTTTCTCAGGCTGATGACGCCGCCGGGCAATCTGCTACGGAAGAACCGGTTAAGGTCAACGCCAGCACTGAGTTACCTGCGTTGCAAAAACGCCTGGATTCACTCAAACAGCGCGTCTCGACTGCGAAAGCGGACAAACAGTTCACCACCCTGAATGACGATGCGCTAAAACTGGTCAGTGATGCGGATAAGCTCGCCGTTGCTTTGGCTCCGCAGTTGGCACAGATTCAGGGGCAACTGGATGTGCTTGGGCCAGCCCCGGCACCGGGTACGCTGACGGAAACACCGCAGGTTGTCAGCCAGCGCAAACAATTGAACAACAGTAAAGCCTTGCTCACCACGCAAATAGAGCAAAGCAAAGCCATTGCCGTGGGGGCGCAAAACCTCTCATCACAAATTTCAGGGCTGCGTCGTGACGCGCTGAAAACCCAAATCGCGCTTAACACCGGCAGTATTCTTGGCGAGAACTTCTGGTCGCCAGTCTTTGACCCAAGCGATAAAGATGCCTCGCGTTTCGACGATTTCGGCACACAAGTGAGTGCGGCCTGGCATCAGGCCTGGAGCGACGACTGGCGTTTTGGGAGCGCAGTTTATCTGCTGCTGGCGTTAGCCATTGGGCTATTTGGCCGCAAAGCGCTGGACAAGCCAATGAATTGGGTGCTGCCTCGCTGGCTGCCGCAAGGCCGTTTTCGTCGCAGTTTCCTCGCCTGCTTTACCACATTAAGCACCACGCTGACGCTGGGTATCAGCATGCAGTTGTTGTGCTATACCCTGACCCGCCTGCCTGACACCTCGCAATGGGTGCTTGAATTTGCCGACCAGATGGTCGAACTGACCTATTTTTCAGCGGTGATTGCTGGACTGGGTATCGCGTTACTGTCGAATAGCCATCCTTCCTGGCGTCTGCCGGGTATTGCCGACCCACTGGCAAAAACGCTGGCCTCGTTCCCAATTTTGCTGGCAACCTTCATCTTTATCTTTGGCATCATCGAACAGTTGAATGCGTTAGTCGGTGCCAGCATTGCCGCCACGCTGTTTGGCAACGGACTGGCGGCCTTACTGGTGGCGCTCAATTGCCTGATTGCACCGATTCGGGTGAACAGGATCCGCCGAAAAATGAGTGCCGAAGGCGAGCAAACCGAGGCCCGCTCGACGGTTGCCGGTCTGATTCATCTGGTCATTAGCCTGACCGCCTTCGTTATCCTGATGGCATTGCTGATTGGCTACATTCCGCTGGCGCGCTTCGTCACGTTCGAACTGCTGTGGATTGGCCTGGTGGTTTGTAGCCTGTATCTGCTGATTCATTTCGTGGTCGATTTATGTGAAGCGGTCTTTTCACCGACCACCCAGAGCGGGAAGCTCCTCAAAAGCACGCTGAGCCTTAATGACCGCCATCTCTCGCTTGCCGCCACGCTGTTCTCCGCTTTAGGCAAAACCAGCCTGTTGGTGATGGCCGCCGTTGCACTGTTGAATGGCACCTTCGGCACCACGACGCCGATGGAGTTGCTGATCAAAATTGCCGAAATATGGGGCGGTAAAGGTCTCGAAGGGATGAATATTATCCCGGCACACGCCGTTAACGCCGTGTTGTGTCTGGCTGTCGGCTGGTATGTACTGCGCTCAACACGCCGCTGGCTGGATAACGATTTCCTGCCAAAAACCAATATGGACAGGGGCCTGCGTGCCTCGCTGGTCACGCTGTTCACCAACGTCGGCTACGTGCTGATTATCATGCTGACGCTGTCGATGCTGGGCATTGAATGGAACAAACTGGCGTGGATCGTCAGTGCCTTGTCGGTAGGTATCGGTTTTGGTTTACAGGAGATAGTGAAGAACTTTATCTCCGGCCTGATTCTGTTAACTGAGCGCCCAGTGAAAGTGGGAGATTTGGTGAGTATCAGCGGCGTTGAGGGCGATATTCGCCGTATTAACGTGCGCGCCACCGAGATCCAGTTAGGTGACAAATCCACGGTTATTGTGCCCAATTCACAGCTTATTTCGCAGAACGTGCGTAATGCCACGATGGGTAACGCGCAAGGTGTGGCAACCATTACGCTCACCTTCCCGCTGGATATCGACCCGGAGCAAGTGCGTAATTTGCTGCTCGAAGCCTATAAGCTGCATGAATCTATTCTGGAAAACCCCGCGCCGTCAGTCAGCTTTAAAGAGCTGGGGCCAACCGGGATTGTGCTGAGTGTCACCGGTTATGTGAATAGCCCACGTATGGTCAGCTCAACGCGTAGCGACCTGCTGTACGAGATCCTTAAAATGCTACGTGCCGCAGGGATAAGCCTGAGCCAGACACAAACGATGGTTCTCGAACAACCTGCCCCTAAACGCGCAACTGAAGAATAAGAGCCTGGCCGCAACGCCTGAAACGCGTTGCGGCTTTATTCTCTGCTCCCTCAACACATCAATATTAAGAATCTTTACCCCCTCAACTCATTCACCAATTTGATATAAGTCAATATCGTATCTGGCTCACGGCAGCATTATCTCGCACCGGAAATATTCCACTTCTCGACTTCACCACGGTGAAGATTGAGCACGATAATGATAAGAGAGTTAATGATGAGCAAACTAAAAACGATGGCGCTGGTTCTGGGTTTTGTAGTCTTTTCCGCGAGTGCCGCATTGCCGCTGTTTAACGGCAAAGGTCATCCGGGCGAAGTGCATATCGACCAGGGCGGCCCGGTTTATCTCAACGGTAAACAGATGAAGCTGAAGAAAGTAAACGATAACTACTATGAAGCCACCGGCCAGGGCGTAGTGTTGTCGATTGCTATTTCTCCAGATGGTAGCGCGGGTGTTAGCTGGACCGGTAAAAACCGTGCGAACGGTATGATCATGCCAGCCGGTGAAGCTTCCGCTAAAGGCCCTTCTGGCCGTGAACTGGATTGCAGCCGTGCTGATTTGACCAACGCAGAAATGAAAGCCTGCCAATAAAAAAACCGGTCATGGAAGACCGGCTTGAGACTGATGACAAACTTCTTCGTAAGTCGGATAAGCGTTAGCGTCATCCGACACAACTGGCGTAAATGGTGGATGACGCTACGCTTATCCACCCTACAAAACACATTTATCACCCTTTGTCAGCAATCTGAAACCGGTCATGGAAGACCGGCCTGAGACTGATGACGAAACTTCTTCGTAGGTCGGATAAGCGCAGCGCCATCCGACACAACTGGCGTAAATGGTGGATGACGCTACGCTTATCCACCCTACAAAACACATTTATCACCCTTTAACAGCAATCTGAAACCGGTCATGGAAGACCGGCTTGAGACTGATGACAAACTTCTTCGTAGCTACCGTCTTGGACGTCAAGCGGTAGCTGCATAATTTTCATCCCATGGTAATCGGGTTTTCAGTACGCCGAAGCACATATGTACCAGCTTACGCATCACTGCACCCAGCGCCGCTTTTTTCGCCTTACCTTTCGCTACCAGCCTTTCATATATCGCCTTCGCGGGTTTATTCCACCGGATTGCACTCAGGGCTGCTACATACAGTTTGGCTCTGACTATTGAGGGGCCTGTTTTTGACATATGTGCCCGCCCGCGTACCGAACTGCCGGACACTCTCTCCACCGGTGTTATTCCCAGATACGCTGCCACCTGCGAGGCACTTTTGAACGTCCCGTCTTTCAGTAGTGCCAGCATCTCCCGTCCCACCTGCTCCTTCACACATTTTATCGATTTCAGCAGCTCCAGATCGGCCTTCAGTCCCGGGTCGTTATCTGTGTGGTCAGTAATGAGCTTTTCTATCCGTTCCAGTTCATCACTCAGCCAGCCGTGTGTCCGCTCCAGTGAGCCTATGACCTCCCGTGGTGTCGAGGTTGAATGCGCTTTTTCAAGCCGGTTGGCCGTCCTCTGCACATCCTCTTTCAGCGCGTCGCGCTGACGCAACAACGCCCTGAGTTTACGGACTTCAACTGACGGTGGGACCCAGGCATCGGGATGCTTCAGCTCGCCATAACAGGCCAGCACAAATGCGTCCACTGTGTCATTTTTCGTGAGGATATCCATTCCGCAGGCAAACTCACGGACACGGTATGGATTGGCCATGCAGACAGAAATCCCCGCATCATGAAGCCCATACGCCAGATTCTCATGGTAGATACCCGTGGCTTCCATCACGACTGTCATATTATCAGAGGCGCATTTTTGGGCCTCCAGCCAGTCGATGATTTTGCGGGCCACACAGGGTTCATTGGTGAAGACTTTCTGCTTTTTCTTACCCTTAATACCGGCAACAAGCAGACAGACATCTATTTTATTTTTGCTGATATCAGCACCGAGAAAAGCCATATTTCATCTCCTTCCACGTGAACCAACACGCCATTCCAGCCTTGTACATGCGAAGTCAGAGCTTCTGGTTACCGTTCGGATTTTGAGTGGCGTGAAAGGTGAAACGGAGGGCTTAAGCTACGTCGGAAGATCGAGGTCTTCAGGTCGGATACAAGCTTCCTCCGTTTCATGTAACCGGTAGCTAACCAGCTACCGGTTCAAGATACAAGGTCGGATAAGCGCAGCGCCATCCGACACAACTGGCGTAAATGGTGGATGACGCTGCGCTTATCCACCCTACAAAACACATTTATCACCCTTTATCAGCAATCTGAAGCCGGTCATGGAAGACCGGCTTTTAGTACTGCTTAAATAACGACTTAAGTTATGACAACAATTCAATCGGCTCTGAGTTACCGCGAGCACGCCACAGCACAAACCAGCGTTGAATCGACGCCACCATAATCACCAGCCCCAACGCGACCATCACAATCGAAATCGTACCGTTGAAGATGTTGAAGCCTTTAGCTGCGCTATTGAAGTAAACGTTCTTCACCATCCAGTAGGCGGCATAGTTTACGGTCACATACAGATACGACAGCGGGATCAGACAGGTCAGTACGTACCAGCGTTTTTCCGACATACGCAGAATAATGGTCGCACCGATCATCAGGCCAATGGAAGCCATCAGTTGGTTCGATACCCCAAACAGCGCCCACACTGAGTTGATGTCACCGGAGTTCAGCAGATAACCCCACAACACGCAGGCCACGATGCTGCAACCAATTGCGCCAGGCATCCAGTTGGTGCGTTTCAGCGGAGACCAGATGTCGCCGAGGAAATCTTGCAGCAAGTAACGCGCAACACGGGTACCGGAATCTACCGCAGTCAGGATAAATACCGCTTCAAACATGATGACGAACTGGAAGAAATACGAGGCTAAATGGCTGAACCACGGGATACGCGTGAAGATGTCTGCCATCCCCACTGCCAGAGTCACTGCCCCACCGGTACGCCCGTATAAATCCAGTCCGATGGATTCGCTAAGCTGTGGCAGATTGACCACATCCATGCCAAGACCGGCAAAGACTTCAGGTGTCGCGTTGATGGCGAAGTAATCCGCAGGATGCAGAGCGGTTGCCGCGATTAACGCCATCACACCGACCACACATTCAGCCAGCATCGCACCGAAAGCCACTGGCAGAATGTCGTTCCATTTATCGATTTGCTTCGGCGTGGTACCGGAACCGATAAACGCGTGGAAACCAGAAATCGCGCCACAGGCGATGGTGATAGAGATAAACGGCCAGACTGGGCCTGCTAATACCGGGCCGTTACCGTGAATAAATTGCGTCACCGCCGGGAACTGAATTTCCGGGTTAATGAACACCACACCAATCACCAGCGCACCGAATACGCCGATTTTCATAAAGCTGGAGAGGTAACCACGCGGCGTAAGCAGCATCCACACAGGCAGTGCGGTGGCAAAAAATGCATAGAACGGCAGAACCAAACTGACGGTAGATGCGCGGAAACTCAGCCATTCACCGAAAGCAGATTCCTGAATATACGGCCCTGCAATCACACAGGCGAAAATCACGATAATGCCAACCCAGGTTGCACCACGCATGCTGCCGGTGAAACGCTCCCACAGACCGACACCAATCGCCACCGGGATGGTCATGAACACCGCGAAGGTGCCCCACGGGTTACGTTCCAGTGCGTGAACCACCACCATCGACAAACCTGCCATGGTAATCGTGATGATAAATAACATCGCCAGGCCAGTACACCAGCCGGCTACAGGCCCCAGCTCCGCTTTCGCCACTTCTGAGAGTGACTTACCGCGGTGCTTCATGGAGGCAAAAAGCACCACGGTATCGTGTACCGCACCGCCCACCACGCAGCCAATTAACAGCCATAAGAAGCTTGGTAGATAACCGTATTGTGCTGCCAGCACCGGGCCGACCAACGGACCAGCGGCGGCAATCGCCGCAAAGTGGCTGCCAAAGTTAACCCATTTTTTAGTTGGGACGTAGTCTTTGCCGTCCTCAAGAATATGTGACGGTGTGATTTCCGAGTCATCGGCATTCAACACTTTACGGACGAAAAACACCCCGTAAAGGCGATAGCAGATAGCCAGAATACACAGGGTCGCGATAACAAACGTTAGTGCGTGTTGCATAACCCACTCCAGTGCCAAAGATAAAAAGTTCAGCGATATGCTGGCATGGGTGACTCAGGCAAGTGGGGGGAGTTTTAGTGAGTGGTTGTATTGGCGTGTGAGCGGTTAGATATGGGGAGTAAGTGGTATAGCCTATGGCGGAGCGGCGATTTTCCGTTCACCTGAGGGGAGCCTATGGCGGAGCGGCGATTTTCCGTTCACCTGAATGTAATCCGATCCCATAAATATCAATGAACGGTGAACGTGCCATGGGGATTACGACATCCCCCTGGCGACCCCGTCGCCCGGCAAGTCAATCGCCGCTGCGCGGTAAACACCGTTTTTTACCCAACATTCGCGGTCGTTCGCGACTCGCTCCAGGCGATCGCTCTCTCACGTGGTTCCCGACCACGTGACCCCGACTGAAGGGTGAAAAACGGTGCGATAGAAGCCGGGAACAACGTCAAAACAGCCCAGGCTTTTGACTTTGACCTTGAATTTCGGGTCCGGCTTAAATCGCCTCCATTTTGACTCCAGGTGGCAGGGTCCAGCCGTCGGGAGCGGCTGGAGGGCGCGATCGTCGGGAACGAATCGCAACCGACCCTGACACGGAGGCAAAATGGAGGTTTACCGCTTGCGGCGATTTATTTGCCGGGAGTCCGGGTCCTTAGGGTGGCGACGGTGGCCACCCTAAGACGTTCACCGGTTCCGTGGCGACATAAATACTCTGTCGCCTGGTGAACGGAACCGTCTCCGAACCGGCAGGAAACACCCTTCAACGGTGGGTGTGACCCGAGGGAGAGGGACAGGACCTCACACTACTTCTCAGCCCGCAACGCTTTCACCTGCTCCGCCGTCACATCCCCCGGCAAACCACCCCACGTCACGCGCAGGTAATTCACCAGTTCAGCAACTTGCTCATCGTTCAAGCGGTCACCGAAACCAGGCATACTCTGCATACTTTCGCCGTTCGGGAAATTCTGCGCTGGCAGGCCGTCAAGTACTGAGACAATCAGGTTTTTGGCATCTGGCTGGCGCAACGTGGCGTTGTTGAGCATCGACACCGCCACGTGCGGTTTGCCCTCGCCTTCACGTGCGTGGCAACCGGCGCACTGGTCGAGATAAGTCATGCGCCCTGCTTCGTTACCTTTGCCCAATGCCGCCGGAACCGCAGCAGGAGGCATTTCGCCCATCAGATACGTCGCCATCGCTTTTTGGTCTTCAGGCGTCAGATGCTGGGTGCTGAGGTCGACCACCATGTGCATTTCGCTAAACGCGCTGCCCTGCGGGGCAAAGCCCGTGGTGAGGAATTGCTTCACATCGTCAGGCGTCCAGCCACGTTGTGCTAACGCTTTTGGCGTAATATCAGGAGCCATAAAGCGCCCTAATTCCCCGCCTTGCATCGCTTTATCCAGCTTCATCTGTCCGAGTAACCCACGCTCGGTATGGCATTCACCGCAATGCCCCAGCACATCAGCCAGATAACGCCCGCGCTGCCAGTCGGCAGATTTGCCTTCAGATATCGCCGGTAAAGGATCCTTGTTATGGAACAGAATATTCCAGCCAATCAGCGCGATACGCTGGTTGAACGGGAAACTCATTTCGTTATCTGGTGTTGCCACATTGACGGCCGGGCGCGTCATCAGATACGCGTAAATATCATCTGAATCCTGGCGCGAGATATTTTTGTAAGAGGTGTATGGCATCGCCGGGAACAGGTGACGCCCGGTAGGGGTCACACCTTCGGTCAACGCTTGATAGAAATCGTCCTTCGTCCAGCGACCAATGCCGTTATCCGCAGAGGGCGTCAGGTTGCTGCCATAAATGGTGCCGTAAGGGGACTCTAACGGATAGCCGCCCGCCAGTGGTGCGCCGCCAGATGCGGTGTGGCAAGCCGCGCAGTCAGCGGCTTTTGCCAGATAACGACCACGTTCGATTTGTTCCTTGCTGGCGGTCACTTTCTGCACCGGGCCGTCATACGTGCGGTATTCCCGCCAGTACAAAATCGCCACAATAATGACGACAATCGCCAGCACAATTAGCGCAAGACGTTTTTTCATTTCACCGCCTCCTTCACTAATCCTGGCGTTTTCAGCACCACATCACGCACCGCTTCGTAGTAGCGCACGTAGCCGGTACAGCGGCAGATATGGTTTTCCAGCGCAGTAGAAATTGCCCCTTCCAGTTCTTCACGGGCAATCGGTTCGCGCTTGAGTTTTTCAACGAAAATCGTCGCCGCGTTGACAAAGCCCGGTGTGCAGTAGCCGCACTGGAAGCTGTAATGATCGAGGAAAGATTGCTGAATTGGCGAAAGCTCGACCACTTCACCTTGTTCATCAACTTTGGCGTGGCCTTCAACGGTGCGCACTTTTTTGCCGTTAAAGAAATGCGCGCCGGTAATGCAGGTGCGCACTTCTTCGCTGGTGCCGCTTGGGTTATCAACAATCGCCACACAGGCGTGGCAAATCCCCTGCCCGCAACCCAGACGTGAGCCGGTCAAATAGACATATTCATGCAGAAAATCGATCATCATCAACCCTTCAGGCACGTCGATTGGGCCGTACGATTTGTTGTTGATGGTCAGCGTCATTGGTTTAGTTTTGATGCTCATGGTAATACCTCACGAATATTTTCAGCACGGACAGGCAAATCACGGAAACGGTGGCCGGTGGCGTCGGCGATGGCGTTAACCAACGCGGCAACCACTGGGATCATCACGACTTCAGCCATACCTTTTGGCGGGTCGGTTTCCGAAAGCGCAGGCAGCACATCGCCAGTCTGTTTCCAGACCGCAACGTCGCTGGCACGCGGCAGGTGATAACGGTTGAAGTTCCATGTGCCGTTGCCGGGTCCGTCTTCATAAAGCGGTAAATATTCGTGTAGCGCGTGGCCGATACCCATCGCCAGCCCGCCCTGCAATTGCCCGGAAACCAGCTCCGGGACGATTAAATTGCCGCACTCCATAATCGAGTGGTGATTCAACAGTTCGACTTCGCCGGTCGCCAGGCTCACAGCCACTTCAGCCAGCGTGCCGACTGCGCTGTAATAGGTTACAGAGGCGTTATTACGCTGGGTTGGCGGATAGTAAACATGTTCGCGGGCAAGTGTGGTGAATTCACCGTTGCCATTACGCACCGACAGGCCGTCAATCGGCAGGCGTTTGCTTTGTCCGCCAATATTGAAATCGGCTTCGGCCCACTGCCAGCGGTTAAAGACGTGTACCGTCGCACCGGTCATCAGCCCCATTTCGTGGGCTTTTTTCGCCAGCAGTTCGAGGCTTAAAATTTCCATACCAGCGGCAGTTAAACCGCCTTCTACCCAACGAGCGTCTTCGATGCGCACCACTAAT
This sequence comes from Buttiauxella sp. 3AFRM03, assembly GCF_003675305.1. Lineage (NCBI taxonomy): Bacteria > Pseudomonadati > Pseudomonadota > Gammaproteobacteria > Enterobacterales > Enterobacteriaceae > Buttiauxella > Buttiauxella sp. 3AFRM03. The sequence goes on along the minus strand of NZ_CP033076.1, from coordinate 4,709,891 downwards.
GGTGCAGCCTGACCGCCGCCAATACCGGTGGTCCAGATAGACATTGCCGCAGGCCACAAGCCGTGTTCAAACACCAGGCGCGCCGCTTCACGCGTGCTGTGGGAGAAGTAATATGCTGAGTTACTGGCGCTGGATGGCGAACAGTAAGACGGCGACCAGGAAGGATTCGCCGCCAGTTTGTCCTGTTCTTCCTGCGACATAATGTACGGGTCGCCGCTGGTGACAACCGGCAGCGTGCTCCAGTCCGTGACCGAGAAATGCGCTTCGTCCGCAGGTTTCCCCAGCCATTGTGCGCACAGCACCGATTGCGAAGTCGACATGCCGGTACCCATTTCCGCACCGCTGTGATGCAAAGCTATGCGCCCGTCAGCACTGACTTCTACCCGCGCAAACGAGGTTTCCGCTCCGGTGCCAAAATCTTTTTGTACACAACCAAAGCCCACGCCAAAGCGCTTGCCGGGGTTCTTCATTTCAAATTCAGCTTTACGTTCAGCACGTTTCAGCCACATCTCATGTTTTGCAGCTTTTGCCAGCACTTCGTCCACACGAATCGCCCCAGCCGGGATCGCCCCCTGGGTGTTTTTCATGCCCGATTTCAGCGCGTTGCGCATACGGAATTCAATCGGATCAATCTTCAGTTCTGCAGCAATTTCATCGACCATCATTTCGGTGGCTGCCATGCTTTGCAGCGTGCCGTATCCGCGAGCTGAACCGGCATCAATAGCACGAGAAGCAACGCCCACCGCCGATAAATCACTTTTCGGGAAGTAGTAAATGGACTGCGCCGCCGTTGCACCAACCATCGACACAGACGGCGTAAAGTTGCTGCGCCCGCCGCCGTTGGCCGTCATATCGCCAAGGAACGACTGCATGATGCCGGTATTTTTGTTGACCGCGATGGTGTAATTCATGTCAAAGGCGTGGCGTTTGAGCGAACTCTGGAACTGCTCGTAACGGTCGTTCGCCAGACGCACCGGATGCCCGTCGCCATACATTGCCGCCACCGCGCCGTAATACGGGAAGTTGTAGTGATCTTTGGAACCGTAACCGACGGTGTAACACGGATGCAGAATCAGCTGTTTCACCGGCGTGGTGCGTTTTGCCAGCATGCGCGGCATTTCGTCAGCCACTTCCTGCGGGGATTGAGTTGGCACAACTAAATGCAAAGTTTGGGTCGCTTCATCGAACCAGCCGTTGGCGTTATCTGGCTCAAGTGCCGCGGTATCGATAGATTGGGTGGTGTAACGGCGAGACATGACCAGCCAGTCTTGTGGCGGATTTTTCAGTTCGTCAGCAATTTGGCCTGCGTAGAACATCCCTTCTTCATCGAGTTTGCCGCCTTCACGCCCTTCCGGCCAGACCGGCAAATGCCTTCTCATCGACAACGGGAAAATCGGCATATCTTTCAGACTGGAGAAATGGTCGTCATCTTGCGAAGTTGCGCCACCGACACGCACGAAACGGAAAGTGCCCCAGGGGTCACGCTCCAGCGGGCCAGTTTCAGCGCCGTATTGGATCACTTCGTCTTTGAATTTCAGTTTATCTTTGGCAAAACGAAAGCGAGCAAAATCGTGGTAGATCAGAATAGCGACCGCTTGCCCGAGGTAAGCTGGCGTTTTGCCGGTCGGCAGGAGCATGTCTTCGCCGTAAAACGCCGGGAATGCCAGGCCATCACGCGCCAGATCAACGGCTGTGACAACGCGATCCGGTTTCAGGTCATCGCCTAATAGCGAGAGATCGATACCATTAAACAGCCTGTCGGCTTTGGTGGTGCGCAGAATAAAAGCGTGCGCCTGTTTCTGCGGCCAGTGCGGCATATCGACAGCGCGAATATCACGCGCAAAAACTTTATGCCCCATGACTTTCGCCCGACCATCAATACGGAAACGGATGCGCTTGTTTTTCGCATCCCAGTTCGGAGACTGGAGAATTTTTTGCTCAAATAGCGCGGCATAGGCTCGGCTATAGAGAGGGGCGAGATAGACCGCGACTCCGGCAACCACCGCGCGTTTAATAAAGCTGCGCCGTGATGGATTAAAATTGCTCATAAAACATCCCATTTAAATTATTATTGTCTTTTTTTCAAACAATTGAGTGTATTTTCAACGTATTTCCGTAGTGAATATAAGTATATGTATTTAACTTAAATCATGTGAGAATTAACATCTCATTTTCATAAAAAAAACATTATTGCGCAAATCATTGGCGTTTTGGCGCAAATAGAAAAGCACTGAGGAATCAGTCTTGAACATGAAAGCTGGCATTATTATCACCGCAGCCGGGCGTGCAGAGCGCTTCAAAAAAGCGGGTGGACAAGGCAATAAACTCAATGCGTTGCTCAACGATGGCAGCGTGTTTGCGCAAACACTGCACCATGCTCTGGCTTCTGGCCTTGCGGTACATGTGGTGACGCGTCCGGAAAATAGTGAAATTCAAGCGTTGTGCCGCGCACAACAGGTTCCCTTTACGCTTATCGCGAGCAGCGGATTGGGCGAGTCGATTGCCGCAGGTGTTTGCGCAACCCCACAGTGGCATGGCTGGCTGATTCATCTGGCGGATATGCCGTTTGTCCCCCCTTCTGTTTTTGTCGAAGTGGCACAGGCTCTGGAATTTCACCCTTTGGTGCGCCCTTATGTGAATGCACAACCTGGCCATCCGGTGGGGTTTTCACCGGCCTGGTTTGGCAAGCTTTGCCAGTTAACCGGTGACAACGGTGCGCGGGAATTGCTGCATGGTAAAACCATTCATTTTATCGAAGTTAAAGATAGCGATTCACAGCGCGATATCGACCTCCCCTCACAACTGGCTCAACGGAGTGAGAAAAATCATGCAGCACCTTGATATCAGCGTGGTCCGCCAGGCGTGTATCTGGCTTGTTCAGCAACCGGTTTGGTTGTGTACGGTATTAAACACTTATGGTTCATCGCCCCGTTCACCAGGAGCCTTGATGGTCGCCACCGCCGATCGGCGTTTTTGCGGTTCGCTTTCCGGTGGCTGTGTAGAAGAGGATTTTTTACAACGTATTGCGCAAGGTGAGTATCAGCAAGCCAGCCAGATTGTGCGTTATGGCGAAGGAGGGCTGGAACCAGGGATAGCACTCCCCTGTGGCGGCTTGCTGGATATTTTGGTCGAATACCTGCCTGCTACGCCGGGAAATGTGGAATATCTCGAAAAGATGCATCAGGCGCTGAATGGCCATTTTGCGCTGGAAAAATGCCTGACGTTGCCTGAGCCTTGCCGCCATCTGGAAGTGAAAGAGTTCGCTGATATGACCCAGGTTGCACGCGATGGACAACAGGTGACACTGCATATTGCCGCCGCTCCACGCCTGCTGATTGCCGGGTTGTCGAGTGTGGCGCTGTATTGCGCCGAGTTTGCCAGTGCGTTGGGTTTTGAAGTGTTAGTTTGCGAGAACCGTCCAGAAGTGCTGGAAAACTTTGCCGCCCAGCTAAAAGCTGACATTACGCTGCTGAAACAGTTTCCGGCTAACTATCTTGAGCAACACCCCTGCCACGCTAATACCGCGATTGTCGCGTTGACCCACGATCCACGCATGGATGACCTGACGATGATGGAAGCGGTGAATACACCCGCATTTTACATTGGTGCGATGGGGTCGCAAAAGAACAGTGCGCGCAGGCTTGAGCGCTTAGAAAAACTTGCGGAGTTAAGCACATCAGAGCTGCAACGTATTCACGCGCCCATTGGCTTGCCGCTTGGCAGCAAGACACCCGCAGAAATTGCTCTGGCGGTGATGGCGGATATCGTGAAACGGAAAAACGAAGCTCGGGGATAATTTTTTTGGGCGGATAAGCGTAAGCGTCATCCGCCGCAATAAGGCTTACTTCTTCGCGACGTGCACGCGAGCAGTTAAACCACGCAGGAAGTAACGCAGGAACTGGTCGCCACATTCGCGGAAGTTTTTGTTCTCTGGAGCGCGCATCATCGCGGTGATTTCTGGCATTGAGATGCGGAATTCTTGGGTGGTCAGAATTTCCAGAACGTCGTCGGTTTTCAAATCAAACGCAATACGCAGCTTTTTCAGGATGATGTTATTGGTCATCTTGCGTTCAATTTTCGGTGCAGGTTTGCTTTCATCTTTACCGCGTTTGAAGTAAATCAAACCGTTAAGGAAGTTCGCCATCAGGATGTCTGGACACAGTTTGAAGTTCTCTTCATCTTCTTTTTTGGTCCAGGTTACGATTTGCTCAGCAGTCACGGCAGTGTCGGTCAGGGCGAAAATTTTCACCATATCGTCGTTGCCCAAATTCAGCATGTAGCGCACGCTGCGTAATACGTCGTTATTCATCATAGTGATGGTTCTCTCGTTCTAAATCTTGAAAGCGGGCAGTATATAGCGTTCTGAAGCTGTGCGCAGATTTAGTAATGCAGGCGACACTGGAAAATGGTGAGCAGATCGTCGCTAACACTATAAACCAGACGATCTGCCTCGTTTATCCGCCGGGACCACAACCCACTGAGGTTTTCACGTAACGGTTCAGGTTTTCCTAAACCATCAAAAGGATTTCTTTGCGCATCTTCAATCAGTTTATTAATGCGCTTTAACGTCTTTCTATCTTGCGTTTGCCACCATAGATAATCATCCCAGGCGTGATCGGTCCATGCGAGTAATCTATTCGTTGTCTTCATCAATAATCTCTCTCCGTGAGATTTTACCTGCCTGTGCCTGCGCCATTGATTCCATCAGGCGTGTCGCATTTGCCGGAGAGCTGAGCAAATGAACGGTTTCCATCAAGGAATTGTAGTAATCCAACGACATCACTACCGCATCTTCAGCATCACGGCGGGTGATAACTGTAATATCGGCATTGTCCACAACGTCATCAAGAACGGTTTTGAGCCGATTACGCGCCTCAGAAAATGTAATAACCTGCATGTAAGCTCCACTTGTGCAATTTATTGTACAAGTATAGGCCGGTGAGTGGATAAAAACTACATCGCTTTTAGCCCCAACGCCTCTTTCAGGCTTTTTAAATAGCGGCGGCTGACCGGAACGGATTGCCCGTCGCGCAGCATTAGCTCTGCCTGGCCGCCATCTTCAAAACGGATCTCTTTGAGGTGCTTCATATTGACCAGATATTGCCGATGGCAGCGTACCAGGGGAGTGCGGCTTTCCAGCGTACGTAATGTGAGTTCAGTAAATCCTTCAGTACCTTGCGCGTTAGTGACATACACACCGCTCATCCGGCTACTGGCAAACATCACTTCTTCCATTTGTAGCAGGTAGATGCGACTCTGCCCGGTACACGGGATAAATTTGAGATCTTCCTGGTTTGGTGCCAGCAGGGTGATGTCTTGATCGATGCGTTCATGGCGCAAACGGTGCAAGGTTTTCTCCAGCCGTTTGCTGTCTATCGGTTTGAGCAAATAGTCAAAAGCATGTTCTTCGAATGCCCGTACCGCGTATTCATCAAACGCGGTGAGAAACACGATGTACGGACGCTGTTCAGGGTCGAGCATGCTCGCCATTTCCAGGCCGCTGATGCGTGGCATCTGAATATCCGCAAACACCACGTCAGGGTGCAAACGATGCACAGCACCAATCGCTTCAACTGCATTACCACACTCCCCCACAATCTCAATGTCAGGCTCGTTTTGCAGCATGATGCGCAAGTTTTCACGCGCCAGCGGCTCGTCGTCGACAATCAGTACTTTTAACATGGGGTTTCCTCCAGAGGTAAACGTAGGGTAATACGGGTAAATCGGTCTGCTTCTATATCCACTTTAATACCACAGTCATCGCCGTAGCGGGCTTGCAGGCGTTTATCCACCAGGCTCATACCCAGCCCGCTGGCACTGGGGTTTTCCTGATATAACCCGGCATTGTCTTCCACAGACAAGTGCAGATGTTCGCCTATTTGACAGGCGTTAATGGTAATTTCTCCCACCCCGAGCAGTTGCGAGGTGCCGTGTTTGATCGCATTTTCGACAATCGGCTGCAAAGTGAAGGCGGGTAAGCGAACCAGCGCCAGCGCCTGCGGAACATTCAGTTGCACGCGTAAGCGCGACTGAAAACGTGCTTGTTCGATTTGCAGATAGGCGTTCACATGCTCGATTTCATCGGCAAGTGTCACTATCTCGCTCGGGCGCTTTAAGTTTTTACGGAAGAATGTCGAGAGATATTGCACCAGTTGGCAAGCCTGTTCGTTATCGCGGCGGATCACCGCCACCAGCGTATTCAGTGCGTTAAACAGGAAATGCGGGTTGACCTGCGCGTGGAGTAGTTTGATTTCTGATTGCGTGAGCATCTGCTTTTGCCGTTCGTACTGCCCCGCCAGAATCTGTGCGGATAACAGTTGTGCGATGCCTTCGCCAAGCGTGCGGTTAATCGAGCTGAACAGGCGGTTTTTCGCTTCATACAGTTTGATGGTGCCAATCACGCGGCTGTTTTCGCCGTACAGTGGGATCACTAACGTTGAGCCAAGCTTGCAGTTTGGATGCAGCGAGCAGCGGTAAGGTACTTCGTTACCATCGGCATACACCACTTCACCGCGTTCAATGGCCTGCCAGGTGTAAGCCGAAGAAATCGGGCGGCCCGGCAGATGGTGATCCGCGCCAATGCCGGTAAACGCCAACAACTTTTCATTGTCGGTAATCGCGACGGCACCGATATCCAGCTCCTGATGCAGTACCTGCGCCACTTTCATGCTGTTTTCCTGGTTAAACCCCTGGCGCAAAATCCCTTCGGTGGAGGCCGCGACTTTCAACGCCATGGCAGAAAATGCCGAGGTGTATTTTTCAAGCATCGCGCGTTTGTCTAGCAAGATGCGCATAAACAGCGCGGCACCGACGGTGTTGGTCACCATCATCGGCGCGGCAATACTTTTCACCAGGTTGAGTGCGTCAGCGAACGGGCGTGCAATCAGCAGAATAATACCCATCTGGAAGAATTCAGCCAGCAGCGTGATACCACCGGCGGTCAGCGGGTTAAACAGCAAATCGCTGCGCCCACGGCGAATCAGCAAACGGTGTAACAAGCCGCCGAGCAAGCCTTCAACAATGGTAGAAAACATGCAGCTCAGCGCGGTCATGCCGCCCATGGAATAACGATGTAGCCCACCGGTTAGCCCGACCAGGCCACCCACCAACGGCCCGCCGAGCAACCCGCCCATCACCGCGCCGATCGCTCGCGTATTGGCGATGGAGTCATCAATGTGCAGACCAAAATAGGTACCCATAATGCAAAAAATGGAGAAGGTGACGTAGCAGAGTAATTTGTGTGGTAAACGAACGGTGACCTGCATCAGCGGGATAAACAGCCGCGTTTTACTCATCAACCAGGCGATAACCAGATAGACGCACATCTGCTGAAGCAGCAGTAACACCAGGTTAAATTCGTACATTGCGCCCGCCGTTGAGTCTTTGAGGGCGCGTAACATACAACGTTCACGCTTAACTTTCTTTGAAGCGATTCAATAATTATTGATTTTGGGAATAAATAGCCCTCACCCCGGCAATTTTGTCAGGTTGAGCTCTGTAAGATGAGAGGTTTTTCCGTTCACCAGTGTGTTCAGTTATCTCTTTAATTCCCGAAAACGGTGAACGTGCCAGGTGGCTCACGCCAGCCCCCTGGCAACCCCGGCGCCCGGTGATTAAATTGCCGCTGCGCGGTAAACCCCAGCTTATCCCCAACGTTCAGGGTCGTTCGCGATTCGTTCCCGACGATCGCTTTCTTTCGCTGCTCCCGGCAGCTCCACCCTGACTTATGGGGAACACTGGGGCAATTTATACCGGGAACAAGGTCAAAACCGGCTCGGTGTGGTATTCGGGTTTTGACGTTGACCTTTTGTTCCGGCTTCAATCGCGCCGCTTTTTACCCTTCAGTCGGGGTCACGTGGTCGGGAACCACGTGAGAGAGCGATCGTCGGGAACGAGTCGCGAACGACCCCGAATGTTGGGTAAAAAACGGTGTTTACCGCTTGCGGCGATTTATTTGCCGGGAGTCGGGGTTCTTAGGGTGGCGACGGTGGTCACCCTAAGACGTTCACCGGTTCAGTGGCTATGTGAAACACTGAACACTGGGTGAACGGAACTGTCTCCCGACTCGCGCAGATGTGACTAAGAGACAGCCCCTGGAGAGGGAACTCGGTTTTCTCCTTCTCCCTCAGGGAGAAGGTTGGGATGAGGGGGGTAGAAAATTACACCGCTCTGAACGCGATATCCGCAGGGATCACTTCCCCGCCCCAGTATAGCTGCGCGGCAACGCTCCCCGCCAACTGGCGATAAATCGCCGTAAATTCGCTTTCAGGGCGGCTAATCACCGTCGGTTTACCGGCATCAAGATCTTCACGCAGCGTAATGTGCAATGGCATCTGCCCCAGCAATTTGGTGTGGTATTGATCCGCCAGTTTCTGCGCACCGCCGGTGCCAAAAATCGCCTCGTGATGGCCGCAGTTACTGCAAATGTGCATGCTCATGTTCTCAACGATGCCCAGTACCGGCACGTCGACTTTCTCGAACATGACGATGCCTTTGCGCGCATCAATTAACGCAATATCTTGCGGCGTGGTGACCACCACAGCGCCGGTAACCGGAATGTTTTGCGCCAGCGTTAACTGGATATCACCCGTACCCGGCGGCATATCCAGCACCAGGTAATCTAAATCCGGCCACATGGTTTCTTGCAGCATCTGCATCAGCGCTTTGCTGGCCATTGGGCCGCGCCACACCATGGCGTTTTCGTCTGTGACCAGGTAACCGATGGAGTTGGTTGCCAGACCATGCGCCACAATCGGCGTCATGTGTGTGCCGTCCGGTGAGGTTGGGCGTTCGTGTTCTGCACCCAGCATGGTCGGGATTGATGGGCCATAAATATCCGCATCCAGAATCCCGACTTTCGCCCCTTCGGCAACCAACGCCAGCGCCAGGTTGACTGCCGTACTAGACTTGCCAACCCCACCTTTGCCAGAGCTGATCGCAATAATATTCTTCACACCGTTAATGCCAGGGTGGTTCTTCACGCGCTTTAACGTGGCGATGTTGTGGCTGAGTTTCCAGTCAACCGCTTTTGCGCCGGTGATGCGCAATAAGTCTGAGCTGCATTGCTCTTGTAAAGCCTCAAAACCACTACGCCAGGCGAACGGCATCAACAGCTCGACGTGTAACGTGTCATCGAGCATCGCGACATGATGCAGGGCTTTTAGGGCGGTCAGATTATGTTTGAGGGTGGGGTGCTGAAAATTGGCCAGTGTCCCGGCGACCATAGCGCGTAGCTGCTCGGGGGATTTGCTTGCCTGGGATTGAGAGTTCATCCCGACTCCTTATGTTTTTTTATCGGACATTGCAGTTTGTTAAGCATACCAGAAGCCATCCGGCGCGATAAAAATTTCCTTGTGCACCTTGTGTGGTTTACCGCGGGGCGGCACTCGGTTAACATCTAAAGCCCTTTTCTCTTTAGAAGATGCAATTTCTACTATGGCTCAAACCGCGAAAAAATTATTGGTAACGTGCGCACTTCCGTACGCTAACGGCTCAATCCACCTCGGTCATATGCTGGAGCACATTCAGGCTGATGTCTGGGTCCGTTACCAACGAATGCGCGGAAACACGGTCAACTTCATCTGCGCAGACGATGCCCACGGCACACCTATCATGCTGAAAGCACAGCAGTTAGGCATTACACCAGAGCAGATGATTGCCGAAATGAGCCAGGAGCATCAGACTGATTTTGCTGGTTTTAACATCAGCTATGACAACTATCACTCTACGCATAGCGATGAAAACCGTGAGCTGGCGTCGCTGATTTATGGCCGCCTGAAAGAGAACGGTTTTATTAAAAACCGCACCATTTCTCAGCTCTACGATCCGGAAAAAGGCATGTTCCTGCCGGACCGTTTCGTCAAAGGCACCTGCCCGAAATGTAAAGCTCCAGACCAATACGGCGATAACTGTGAAGTTTGTGGCGCAACTTATAGCCCAACCGAGCTTATCGACCCGAAATCGGTGGTGTCTGGCGCAACGCCTGAAATGCGTGATTCCGAGCACTTCTTCTTTGATTTGCCATCGTTTAGCGAAATGCTGCAAGCCTGGACCCGAAGTGGTGCGCTGCAAGAGCAAGTGGCGAACAAAATGCAGGAGTGGTTCGAGTCTGGCCTGCAACAGTGGGATATCTCCCGCGATGCGCCTTATTTCGGCTTCGAAATTCCTGGTGCACCGGGTAAATATTTCTACGTCTGGCTGGATGCGCCAATCGGTTACATGGGTTCGTTCAAAAACCTGTGTGACAAACGCGGCGATACCGAAAGCTTCGACGAATACTGGAAGAAAGATTCCACCACCGAGCTGTATCACTTCATCGGTAAAGACATCGTTTACTTCCACAGCCTGTTCTGGCCAGCCATGCTGGAAGGCAGCGGTTTCCGCAAGCCGACCAATTTGTTTGTCCACGGTTATGTGATGGTCAACGGCGCGAAGATGTCCAAATCGCGCGGTACGTTCATTAAAGCCAGCACCTGGCTGAACCATTTCGATGCCGACAGCCTGCGTTACTACTACACCGCGAAACTGTCCTCACGTATCGACGATATCGATCTGAATCTGGAAGATTTCGTGCAGCGCGTGAATAGCGACATCGTCAACAAAGTGGTCAACCTGGCTTCCCGTAACGCAGGTTTTATTGCCAAGCGTTTTGACGGGCAACTGTCTGCACAAATCGCTGACCCGGCGTTGTACAAAACCTTCACCGATGCGGCGCAGTCAATTGGCGAAGCGTGGGAAAGCCGCGAATTCGGTAAAGCCGTGCGTGAAATTATGGCGCTGGCCGACGCCGCAAACCGTTATGTCGATGAGCAAGCACCATGGGTGGTAGCAAAACAAGAAGGCCGCGATGCCGACCTACAAGCCATCTGCACCATGGGCATTAACTTGTTCCGCGTGTTGATGACCTGGCTGAAACCGGTTCTACCTACGCTTTCTGAGCGAGCTGAAGCCTTCCTGAACTGTGAGCTGAGCTGGGATGGCATCAACACCCCGCTGGTGAACCATAAAGTGAATACCTTCAAAGCGTTGTATAACCGCATTGAGATGAAACAGGTTGAAGCGCTGGTTGAAGCCTCGAAAGAAGAAGTGAAGGCGACGACGGCACCGGTAACTGGCCCACTGGCGGATGACCCGATTGCTGAAACTATCGCGTTTGATGATTTTGCCAAAGTGGATTTGCGTGTTGCGCTGATTGAGAAAGCAGAATTTGTTGAAGGTTCTGACAAGCTGCTGCGTCTGTCATTGGATCTGGGCGGCGAGAAACGTAACGTGTTCTCGGGTATCCGTTCTGCTTATCCTGATCCCGCCGCACTTGAAGGCCGTTTGACGATTATGGTCGCCAACCTGGCACCGCGTAAAATGCGCTTCGGCATCTCTGAAGGGATGGTGATGGCAGCAGGTCCTGGCGGGAAAGATATCTTCCTGTTAAGCCCGGATAGCGGCGCACAAGCGGGTATGGCTGTTAAGTAATTTGTCCCCTCACCCCGGCCCTCTCCCAAAGGAGAGGGAGGAAACCGGACTCCCCTCTCCCTCAGAGTGAAAACCGGCTATCCCCTCTCCCTCAGGGAGAGGGTTAGGGTGAGGGTGAGGGTGGTTTTGCTACGCGTCAGTACGATTACCCACACTCTTATCTTTCAAAAACACGAACATCAAACCCAGCCAGATAACCCCACCCAACAAATTCAGCAGGCTGAACAAACCATTGCCACCAAACAGATAAGCATGCTTACTCACCTCGATACCAACGGTGAAAATTAGCATCTGTAACATACCCATCGCCGCCGAAACAGTACCTTTGCTCATATCACTGGCGAACAGTGTCAGACGCACCAGGCCTGCGTTGGCAAGGCCAATACCAAAGGCGTAAATACTCAATCCGGCCGTCATCCATAGATACGCATGGGACGATGCTACGGTTGCTACAGCGGCAACCACCAGCCCCGGCACAATCCACCAGCCGCCAAGAATAATCAGCGAGCGTACGCTACGGCGTGAGGTTAAACGCGCCAGCACCAGGTTACCCAGAATCAACGCGCCAAAGATCGGCACTTGCAGCAACCCGTATTCGTAGGTCGACAGTTTTTCACCGCTGATAATGATAATCGGTGATTGCGCAATCCACGCCAGTAGCGGCAGGCTAACAAAACCAATCGCCAGCGCGCCTGCAACAAAACGCCCGTTGCTCAGCACCAGCTTGTAATCATGGCCTAAATCTCGCAGCGAGAGCTTCTCACCCAGACGCGTCGCAGTTTCCGGCATTGCACGGTGTAATCCGTAAAACGAAAATGCCGCCAGCGCCGCAAACAGCACAAACATGGTTTCCCACGGCGCGTAATGAATCCACGCGGCACCGACCAGCGGGCCAAGCAATGGCGCGATTAGCGCCACATTCGCCATTAGCGCGGTGATTTTTATACACACCGCTTCCTCGAAGGATTCCTGGATTGCGGCATACCCCACAGCGCCAATAAAGCACAGGCTGACGCCCTGTAAGAACCGCAAGAAGGTAAATTGCTCGATATTCTGCGCCAGCAGCGTGGCAAGACAGGTGACGATAAACCACACCACGCCGGTCAACATCACCGGGCGACGGCCAATACGGTCTGATAGCGGCCCGAGCAACCACTGTAAAAACATCCCGCCCGCCAGATAGGCCGTCATGGAGGTCGGCACCCATTCGATTCCCGCATTGTATTGCTCAACAACCGCCAGCATGCCTGGCTGGATCATATCGTTGCCGATATAGGTCGAGAATTCATAGAGCACCAGGCACAGCGGGAACAGCAATGCCTGGCGACCCAGTCGCTTATTATTTTGCATGAGTTACTCAGAAGGATAATGACTTGAAGAAACGAAAAACATGCGCAGTTTAATAAATTGCCAGCGCAGTAGATAGTCATTGTTGCAAACAACCGGTCGATTGTTCTGTGGTTTAAGGTTCTCTTAATATCCTCTACATAATCTGTAAATTCTCTTTTGGCTCCAGGTGCCCGAGCAAGGCGCAATGAATTTTTAGCTTGGCGCTATTTTTGCTGGTTTAGGGACTTAAAACATTATGCTCGAACAACTCAATCAGGCACTTTTCTTGCTGATTAACGCCACGCCAGAATCACCCGAGTGGCTAATTAAGCTCGCGATTTTTATCGCCAAAGATTTGATAAGCATCGTGCCGTTGCTGATTGCCATTCTTTGGTTGTGGGGCCAACGCCAACACATGGCGGCCCAACGAATGATGGTTATCAAAACCGCTTTAGCTCTGATTATCAGCGTGTCGTTATCGTGGATTATTGGCCATCTCTTCCCGCATGACAGACCGTTCGTCACTGGATTTGGCTATAACTTCATGCATCATGCACCGGACGACTCGTTCCCGAGCGACCACGGCACAGTGATTTTCACTTTCGCGCTGGCATTTTTGCTCTGGCATCGTGTGTGGTCGGGTGTGCTGTTGTTTGCCATCGGTTGCGTCATCGCCTGGTCGCGAGTTTATCTCGGCGTGCACTGGCCGCTGGATATGCTCGGTGGGTTGCTGGTCGGACTCTGTTCTTGCCTGCTGGCGCAAATGGTATGGAACCTGCTTGGCAAACAGATGTATGCAAGCCTGCATCAGGCTTATCGTTTCTGTTTTGCCCTGTTCATCCGCAAAGGCTGGGTGCGTGACTAACTGTTTTTGCAAAGGTAAGATGCGTTAATTAACGCCCTCACCCTAACCCTCTCCGCCTGGAGAGGGCACAAAAAGGTTTAGCTGCTCATCATGGAAACCCGGCGCGACGAACGCATCAACCGCCTGATTCAGGCGCTTAAACGCAGCGACAAAATTCACCTCAAAGAAGCATCTGCTTTGTTAGGTGTCTCTGAAATGACCATTCGCCGTGACCTGAGCAATGACGCTGGGCCGGTCGTACTGCTGGGCGGCTATGTGGTTCTCGAACCCCGTAGCGTCACCGCCAATCACTATCTGTTAAGTGACCAGAAAACCCGTTGCATTGAGGAAAAACGCCACGCTGCACGCCTCGCAGCGGCACTGGTGCGCCCGCATCAAACGGTGTTTTTTGACTGCGGCACCACAACGCCGTACATCATTGAAGCCATCGATGACTCTCTGGAATTTACCGGCGTTTGTTATTCGTTAAACACTTTTCTGGCGTTGCAGGATAAACCCGGCTGTCGGGTGATTTTAAGTGGCGGTGAATTTCACGCCAGCAATGCGATTTTCAAGCCGATTAATTTCCAGGAATGCCTGAATAATTTTTGCCCGGACATCGCTTTTTTCTCAGCGGCAGGCGTTCATCCTCGTCATGGCGCAACCTGTTTTAATCTTGATGAATTACCCGTAAAAAACTGGGCATTAGCGATGGCACAACAGCGTGTACTTGTCGTCGACAGCAGTAAATTTGGCAAAGTTCGCGCAGCCTGCATGGGGCCACTTTCGGCATTTGATTTGCTAATCAGCAACGAACAACCCGACGCCGAGTTTGTGGCGTTTGCGGTATCAGAGAATCTTTCTCTTCAATGGAAATAGCAAAATAGTCCTCCAAAATAATTCGAGTCGCAGAAAGGCGGCAAAGGAGTGAAGCCCCAGGAGCTTACATAAGTAAGTGACTGGGGTTCACGAGTGCAGCCAACGCATCTGCGGCTCGAAGTATGAAGGAGGGATTAGGCAAACCAGCTGCCGAACCACGAATGGAACTTCATCATCACAAAGTCCCACATCCGGCTAAAGAAACCACCCTCTTCCACTGGCTGCATCACCATTAACGGACGCTGTTCGATTGACTTGCCGTTAAGCTGGAAATCGATAGTCCCGACAACCTGGCCTTTTTTCAGCGGCGCGGTCAGTTGCGGATCGTTAAGTTTGAAACTTGCCTTCAGGTTCTTCAGTTGGCCGCGCGGAATGGTAACCGAGCCACCTTCACCCGCACCCAAATTCACTTCGCTTTTATCACCGAACCACACGCGCTGAGTGACAAAAGTGGCATCTGGTTTAATCGGCGTGACGGTTTCAAAGAAGCGGAAGCCCCACGTCAGCAGCTTTTCACTTTCATTGAAACGAATACGGTCAGTTTTGGTGCCCAGCACCACGGAAATCAAACGCATATCGCCAGAAGTTGCGGAGGCCACCAGGTTGTAGCCTGCGCCTGTGGTGGTGCCGGTTTTCATGCCGTCGACGTTAAGATTTGAGCTCCACAACAAGCGGTTACGGTTCGGCTGCTTGATGTTGTTAAAGGTGAACTCTTTCTCTTTGTGGATGGCGTACTCTTCTGGCACATCGTGAATTAAGGCTTTGCCTAGCAGCGCCATGTCGCGTGCGGTACTGAACTGCCCTGGCGCATCAAGGCCATGTACGGTTTTGAAGGTGGTGTTAGTGAGATTCAGCTTTTGCGCATAGTTGTTCATCAGGCTGACGAACGAATCCTGGCTGCCCGCCACATAATCGGCAATCGCGATGCTGGCATCGTTGCCTGACTGAATGATCACGCCTTTATTCAAATCTTCAACCGAGACTTTATCGCCGGGTTTAAGGAACATCAGCGAAGATCCACGCAGCGCCGGGTTACCGGTGGCCCATGCGTCTTTGCCGACGGTGACCATATCGGTCAGTTTGATTTTATCGGCTTTGATAGCCTGGCCAACCACATAGCTGGTCATTAATTTGGTCAGACTCGCCGGATCGAGCTGCAAATCGGCATTACCTTCCGCCAGTACTTTGCCGCTGGCGTAATCCATTAAGATCCAGGCTTTAGCATCAACTTGCGGTGCATCAGCCGTCTGTTCAGCACTCACCGCAGGCGCGGCTAACAGCAGCAGGGTTGACCCTGCCAGTAAAGCACGTAGCGAAGCAGGAATTTGCAAAGTTTTCATAACACCACCCAGTATCCATTCTAAAAAAGTCACGACACACGCCGTTACTTAATATTTCAAGTTGCCAGTAAGCTAACGTGTGAAACCGCTTAATGAAACATAGCGTTGGTAAAGTTTTTTAAGTTTATTCGATAACTGCGTGAGTTGCCGCCACGTTGATGAGTTTTTTAGCAACCGTTGAACTTGCGTGCTGTTTTCTTCGCCAGCACACGGCATACTGAGATGCAAACTAACAAAGAGGAAACAAAATGATCACAGTTTGGGGCAGAGACAATTCAACGAATGTGAAGAAAGTTTTGTGGTGCCTGGAAGAGTTAGGCGTGGAATACCGCTCGATTCCGGCTGGCGGCAAATTTGGCAAAACCCATGATGCAGAATATCTGGCGATGAACCCGAATGCGCTGGTGCCGTGTATTCACGACGATGCCACCGACCTGACGCTGTGGGAATCCAATACTATCGTGCGTTATCTGGCCGCACAGTATGGCAAAGAATCGCTGTGGATTGCCCAACCTGCCGCTCGAGCACGCGGTGAAAAATGGATGGACTGGGCAGCTACCTCGTTGGCAGGCCCACATCGTGGCGTGTTTTTCAGCCTGGTGCGCACCGCGCCGGAATTGCGCGATCAAAAGCTGATTGAAGACAGTGTCGACGCTTGTAACGCCCTGTTTGCCATGGTGGACGCCGAACTGGCGCAGCAAAAATGGTTGGGTGGCGAGACATTCAGCGTGGCGGATATTGCGCTGGCGCCAAGCGTTTATAACCTGTTCAATCTCGATATCAAGTGGAATGATTTCCCCAACCTGCAACGCTGGTATCAGCAACTGACCCAGCGCCCGGCATTCAAGAAAATCGTTATGATTCCATTGAGCTAAAAACTAGCCAGAGGGGCTGATTTTCAGTAATTGCCCGTCAGATTCGTCGGTCAGGACATACAGATAGCCGTCCGGGCCGACGCGCACATCGCGAATACGTTCACCCCGCTCATCCAGTAAACGCTGTTGATCGGTGACCTTGTCGCCAGAAAGCGTCAGTTCAATCAGGTTTTTCTCTTTTAGCGCACCGATAAACAGTTTCCCTTTCCACTGCGGAAATTTGTCGGCGTCGTAAAACGCCATGCCGCTCACCGCCGGAGAGACTTTCCAGTAATAAATTGGCTGTTCAGTACCGGCTACAATTCCTCCTTTGGCTTCAGGGATCGGCATTCCGCTGTAATTGATGCCCCAGGTTGCCAGCGGCCAGCCGTAATTTTTACCCGGTTTTGCCACGTTGACTTCGTCGCCACCGCGCGGGCCATGCTCGTTGAGCCACAATTCCCCATTGGCCGGATTAAACGCCATACCCTGTGGGTTGCGGTGCCCGTACGACCATATTTCACTGCGCGCGCCTTGTTGACCGGCAAATGGGTTATCCGCTGGCACGTCGCCGTTTTGCGTCAGGCGCACCAGTTTGCCCTGCAACTTATCCAAATCCTGCGCCGTTGGCCGTTGGTTGTTTTCGCCCAATGCGATAAACAGATAGCCCTTACCATCAAACGCCATGCGCCCGCCAAAGTGGTTGCCGGTCGACAGTTTCGGCATCTGACGGAACACCACTTTGAAGTTTTCCAGCCGCTGCATATTGCTGCTCAGCGTGCCGTAACCGACGGCAGTACCCGCCTGGTCATCGCTGTTGGCTTCTGCAAAGCTCAGCCAGACGCGGCGGCTTTTTTCAAAGTCTGGCGCCAAAACCACATCCAGTAATCCCCCTTGTCCATGCGCCCAAACTTTGGGCACGCCAACAATCGGGTCACCTAAACCTTCGCCTGGTCGCCAGCGCCGTAATTGCCCATCACGCAGCGTTATCAGCATTCCTTGATTATTGGGCAGAAAAGCTAACGACCAGGGATGATCGAGCTTACTTTGTAGCACCTCCACTTTGACCTCAGCGGCGAGGGCAACGCCTGCCCAAAGCAGTAAAGATGCGGCAATGAATGAGCGGAACGGCAACCGTGACATAGCTTGCTCCTTTGCGGATCTACCCGATAAGGTTAGCTTTGCAGAATTTCAGGGATGGGAGTTTTACAAAAACTTTACCAGAGGGGAGTCTCCTCCCCTCGAGGTTTCAACTTTCTACGGCCAGTTGGTGACTCATAATATCTTTCAGGCTGGCGGAAAGTTGTCGCAGGCAGTTTTCCAGTTTTTCAGCATCTATGGCGATATATTGCGGGCAGTCGTGACACCCTGTCATCAGGCAAACGGCGGCTGAAGATACCGCGCCAATTCCCTGATTGATGCTCGCCATTTCTGGTGCGGCAAGATGGGAATTGAGGCGTGAAGCCATCTCACGATACTCAGCAGACAAGTCGAACAAATTATCGCGTAAATGCCCAGTTTCAATCACAGACATATAGCCTTTTGCTTTTCTCATCAAGAGGTAAGCAGCGATGTCTATTTTGGCGATAATCATCTTTTTCAAGAGATCGCGTTTGAGTGATTCCCCATTCATACATTTACCCCCCGTGTGATTAGAATCTATAACACACAGTAATAGTATGGATAAATTTTAGGCAAACCAGTTTTATTTCCCCGTATTTCTTGATCCTCAGCAACAAATTTTACAAATAGTAATATCTACGTAGAAACAAGGTGTTACGAAGCAGTTACCCCGCGGCAAGTGGCGGCTTGATACTTTTCCTCAAACATTTGACGTAACACACTGTGTCCAAGGTTGTTTTGCCAGGTGAAGCTATTTTGTAACACCACCACCGCGAAATGATTCTGGCGATCAATACCGATGTAGCTGGAATAACCACCGATATATCCGACCTGATAAGTGATGGCTTGTTCGCCGTAGGTGTCCGTTACCCAGGCGATATTAGCCGCTTCTTTGTCACGCGGGTAATAGATTTGCATCGTGTCGTGGAGGGCTTTATCCAGTGTGGCATCGCCGGTGCTGGCAAGATGTGCGCTGGCAAAAGTCAGTAAATCGGCGGTGTCGGTATACAAACCGCCTGCACCGAGCATATTGCCGGTGAACTGCCAGTCAGGTACCACTTGCCCACGGGGAATAAACTTCGGCTGGCTTCCGGCATGCCCGATGGCGCGCTGCGGGTAACTTTTCAGTTTTTGCGGGGTAAAGCTACTATTGCGCATCCCTAATGGATCGAAAATCAGCGTTTGCACCAGTTGGTCGGCGCGCTGGCCGGTTTGATAACGCAACACATAATCCAGCACCGCATAGCCGAGGTTGGAATATAGAGGCCCGGTGCTGCCTGGTTTTGAAAAATCAGCCAGATCGGCCACTACTTCGTCGCTATCGAGATGTGCGTAAAAATTCTCACCGTTTCCCAGATAACGAATAAAAGCCGTCAGCATCGGCAAATCCATATTTTGCCGTGGCAAGCCGGAGGTATGGGTCACCAGTTGCAGCAAGGTGATTTGCTTCGCATCGGCACTTAATGGCACCGACGGCGGCATTAAGGTTTCTAGCGTATCAGACCAATGCAGGCGCCCCTGCGCCACTAATACCGCGGTCGCTTCGGCGGTCATGCCTTTACTGAGGGAACCGACGGCAAATAACGTCTGTTCATTGACGGGATGGTGGTGTTTCGTATCGGTGACACCAAATTGCCAGTAGTGACGTTGGTTATTGGCGTCAATCACCCCAACCACCATCGCCGGCGACTGCTGTTCAACCAGAGCGGGCAGCCACTGGTTAATATCGTGATTTGCAGGCGAACCGCAAGCACGTTGCGCCTTTTGCGGCACTTCCGCCTCAGGAGCAACGTTCGACAGCGTGCCACACCCCGCCAGCATAAAACCGAGCAGCAGCGTACTCAGGCGCGTCAGGTGACGGGGTGAATTCATTTATTAATTCGCCGCAACACAAGGTTTGGCATCAAGACCAATCAGCATGGTGCGGTTTTCACCGACTTTCTTCAGGCCGAAGTTACTGCTGTGATAGCGATAAAACGCCTGCCCGTTAGTCATATTTTGATAGGAGTAACGGTTGCCGTTATACCAGGCGTAGTCGCCATCGATAGCCAGTTTTTCGCCGCCGCAAACAAACTTCTGCGCAGTTGCCGGTGGGGTGTTAAGTGGCGTAGGAATAATGTTGCAGGCAGTGGTCGCCAGGACAGCAATTAGCATCCCGGAAAGGGCTAAAATCTTAGGCATTAGGGATTCTCTGGTTGAACGGGACGTTACAATTAAGTTAAGCGGGGAGATAATAGAGCCTGCGTCCTGGCTAAGCAAAAGCTAAGGCATGTCGATTAGTCTGAATTTGATCCTGCGTCACTTTAAAAACAACCAGTAGAGCCATACCGAAAACCCGTGTAGAATCGCCCGGCTTTTATTTTCTGTTTACTTTGTGAGCGTAACCCGTATGCAACAACCCCGTATTGGCTTTGTATCCCTAGGCTGCCCAAAAAATCTCGTTGATTCTGAACGGATCCTGACTGAGCTGCGCACCGAAGGTTACGATGTAGTGCCTAGCTATGATGATGCCGATATGGTTATCGTTAACACCTGTGGCTTTATCGACAGTGCCGTACAAGAGTCGCTCGAAGCGATCGGCGAAGCGCTGAACGAAAATGGCAAAGTGATTGTGACCGGCTGTTTAGGGGCCAAAGAAGATCAAATCCGCCAAGTGCACCCTAAAGTTCTGGAAATCACCGGCCCGCATAGCTACGAGCAAGTTTTGCAGCACGTTCACCACTATGTGCCGAAACCAAAACATAACCCGTTCCTGAGCCTGGTGCCGGAACAAGGCGTGAAACTGACCCCGCGTCACTACGCGTACCTGAAAATTTCTGAAGGCTGCAACCACCGTTGTACTTTCTGCATCATCCCTTCGATGCGTGGCGATCTCGACAGCCGCCCGATTGGCGATGTGCTGTCCGAAGCTAAACGTCTGGTTGATGCCGGTGTGAAAGAGTTGCTGGTTATCTCACAAGATACCTCTGCTTACGGCGTTGATGTTAAACACCGCACCGGTTTCTACAACGGCGAGCCGGTGAAAACCAGCATGGTTAGCCTGTGCGAGCAGCTTTCCAAACTGGGCGTGTGGACACGTCTGCACTATGTTTATCCGTATCCGCACGTTGATGATGTGATCCCGTTGATGGCCGAAGGCAAGATCCTGCCGTATCTGGATATTCCTTTACAGCACGCCAGCCCGCGCATTCTGAAGTTGATGAAACGCCCAGGCAGCGTGGATCGTCAGTTGCAGCGCATTAAGCAATGGCGTGAGATTTGCCCGGATCTGACGCTGCGTTCCACCTTCATTGTCGGCTTCCCTGGCGAAACTGAAGAAGACTTCCAGATGCTGCTCGACTTCCTGAAAGAAGCCCGTCTGGATCGTGTCGGTTGCTTCAAGTTCAGCCCGGTAGAAGGTGCGACCGCTAACGAACTGGCCGATCCGGTGCCGGAAGACGTGAAAGAAGAGCGCTGGAACCGCTTCATGCAGCTGCAACAGCAGATTTCTGCTGAACGTCTGCAAGAAAAAGTGGGCCGTGAGATTCTGGTGATCGTTGATGAAGTTGACGAAGAAGGCGCGATTGGCCGCAGCATGGCAGATGCACCAGAAATCGACGGCGCGGTTTATCTGAATGGCGAAACAAAATTGAAACCAGGTGATGTCGTGCGCGTGAAAGTGGAAAACGCAGACGAATATGACCTGTGGGGTTCAGTGGTTTAATCCTTCAAAAGAGCCTTTCCTGTTTGGAAAGGCTCTTTACTTTAACGACCTAATTCCTGCTCCATTTGTGCGACCATTTTATTATCAATCCTGAAAAACCACACCGTCGCTGCCAGCAATAAATGCAGCACACCGGGTATCGCAGTGGAAAGCATCGTGATCCCCGCCAAAGACAATGGTGTCTGGTTTTCCATACCGGAACGGTAAGCCACAACGGTCAGTACAACGCTGACGATAACCCCTGCTACTGCCCATGCCAGCTTGACAAAAAATAGGTTAAACGCAAAGTTCATGCCCGATGAACGGCGGCCTGACTTCCATTCACCATACGTATCGGCAAAGGTCACAAGGGTAAAGTGCATCGGTAAAATAAGACCCAACACGACACAACAAACAAAGACTAAAACCAGCCACACTGTGGTCGCTGTCCCGGGAACAAACCAAACTGCGAAGTGAGCGAGTGCCAGAACCATATTCACCCAGAAATAGAGGGTTTTAATCTCAAAACTGCGCGTCAAATATTGCACCAGAATTGAACCTGTAATTCCTCCCAACGTCGCCATGCCAAAAAATAACGAGGTATAGGTCGCATCACCATGCAGTACATAAGTAATGAAATACATGGCGACCCCACCCTTAGTGTTAAAGATGCTGATGATCAGTAACGACATCACAAAGGTCAGTAAAAGCTGATCGTTACGCCGGATACTTTTCAGGCTTTCACGCAGGTTAAACGTATGATTGTTTCGAGCCACTACTCGCTCTTTCACACCATAAAAGCACAGTAGAAACATCGCGATGGCTAAACATGCCAGAACGCCTACACCATACTGATATCCCCGAACCGCATTCCCCTTGCCAAAGTAATCCACCATAATCGGCAAACCAACCGAGACGGCGAAACCCGCCACGCCACACAACGCAAAACGCCAGGACTGGCATGAAACAAGCTCCAGCGGATTAGTGGTGATTTTGGTGATCAATGCGCAATAAGGCACGTTGTTGAGGGAATAAAGCACCGAGAGCGCAAAGTAGGTCACAACGGCGTAAAGCACCTTCCAGTGATAAGCCAAATCCGGAACGCTAAAAGTCAGAAATGCAATCAGTCCTAATGGAATGGCTGTCCAGAGTATAAACGGCCGGAACTGCCCCATTTTGGTCGAGGAGCGGTCAGCAATAACCCCGATCAGTGGATCAGAAATAGCGTCAATCACACGTAGCACCAGGAATAGTGTTCCCACCACCGCCGGTGTTAACCCAAAAATATCGGTATAAAAGAAGGTTAAAAAGTTCGAGATAAGTCCGGTAATAATCGTGCCACCAGCATCTCCCAAGCCGTAACCTATCTTTTCACTTACTGAAAGTTTTGCCAGCCCAACTGGGTGACTGGCCACACCCAAATCATTAGATATTCCACTCATCATGCTCTCCCTATTTACCCGTGTCAGAATGGGCGAATCAGCCGCAGAACCTCTGCGCCATCACGTACCAGCAAAGGTAACGTTTCGAGTGGTGCGGCAACGCTGATAAACCGGCCGCCCTCATGGCGGTCACCCGAAACCACGTCAACCCACACCGTGTTACCCGGTAACCAGACACGACGTTGCCTCTCCCCTGCGTTAACCACTGGCGCAACAAGAACGTCTTCGCCAAATAGATATTGGTCGGTTATCTGCCAGGCTTGCTCATCCTCGGGATAGTGATAAAACAGCGGGCGCATTAACGGCTCGCCTGTCTCATGGGCTTGCTGCATGAGTTTGCGTAGATACGGCCGCAGCCTTTCTCGTAGCGTTGCGTAACGGCTGAGAATCGCAAAGGTGGATTCACCAAAACTCCATAGCTCGTTGCCGGCTCCGGTGTTGCATTGTGCGATACCGTCGCGGTAAGGGATTTCTGGCTCAGTAATGGGGTCGCGGTGTCCATGCATGCGCAGCACCGGGCTGAATACCGCCCACTGGAACCAGCGTATTAACAACTCATGAAATGCGGGATCGCTGACATCACCGCCATGGAATCCACCAATATCAGTGGTCCACCACGGGATACCCGCCATGCCCATGCTTAACCCAGCGCAGAGTTGGTTACGCATCGACTCAAATGATGAGTGGATATCGCCAGACCAAACCAAGGCACCGTAGCGCTGGCTACCGGCCCATGCGCAGCGCACCAGGCTTACCGGATTACTCTGCCCCGCTTCGCGCAGACCGTCGTAAAAAGCCTCGGTATAATGCAGTGGATAGATATTGCCCGTTTCGAGGGTATTACCTATGTGATAACGATAGTTATCAAAATCATAGACACCATATTCTGGCTCAGCCTCATCAAGCCAGAATAGGTTTACGCCATTGTCAAAATAGTTCCTCTTACAGACATCCCAGACGAACTGGCGAGTCTCAGGATTCGTAGGGTCGATAAAGCGGCTATTACCTAAAAAATCGAAGTTGATGTTTAGCCCTTTGCGGGTATTCACCAGCAAGCCCTGCTCGTTCATCGCAGGATAATTTTCACTTTTCACATCCACCGTCGGCCAGACTGAAACCATCAATTCCGTACCCATATCCTTGAGTTCTGCGGTCATCGCAGCGGGATCGGGCCATTCCCGTGAATCAAATTTCCAGTCGCCCTGCACCGGCCAATGGAAGAAATCGGCGACAATCACCGCCAGAGGAATACCGCGATCACGATACTCACGTGCCACACTCAGCAACTCATGCTGGGTGCGATAACGTAATTTGGATTGCCACAGACCCAGGGCAAATTCGGGCATCAAAGGGGGTTTACCGGTGGCGTTCGCATAGTTTCTGATGATTTGCGCAGGGGTATCACCTGCCGTTATCCAGTAATCAATATGCGATGCGGCCTGAGCATGCCAGCGCGTTTCGTTATTCGCAAAAATAACTTCGCCTACCGCGGGGTTATTCCATAAAAAACCATATCCCAGACTCGAGACCATAAAGGGCACACTGGCCTGAGAATTTCGCTGAGCTAATTCAATAGCACAGCCTTTTAAATTAATAAAAGGCTGCTGATACTGTCCCATCCCACACATTTTTTCATTTGGATTAGCTTCAAACCTGACATTTATTTCCATTGCATTTCCAGCTAATGGTTTCATTTCCCGGCCAGATATTTTTAATGCGCTGACTTTATTTTTTGATTGATGGCCCTCATCCCAAAAATGCTCTCCATTGTCTCTTTGCCGCCATAATTCTTCCAGTAAACACTCTTTTTTCTGATTATAAAAAGCAATCCGTCCTTGCTGGTCAACAGATGCGCTGATATTCCCATTAATCAGCGTCAGACTTGTATCATCTCGTTCAAACCGCACAGTAATATCGGGTTGTTCCAGCAAAGCCCAACCCGGAATTTCACTACTATCAGGTTGAATACCTGAAATAATTCTTAAACTATCTTTACCCCAAGGAAAAATGGAAAGGTAATAACCATTCCATGACCAATACAGCGAGTTATCTTTAATTTGTAGGGTGTTCATCATGACCTCATTTTATTTATTGGAAGTTATAATTATTTTTCCGGAAACGTTTCCGATAATGGTTAACATTAAGCAGCAAGTCAATGAAGGAACTAGCCCAATAAGTAAAAGGATCTGAGAGTTGTGATCTCGTGTTTATTATTCAAATATCCCCAGGTCAACCGTGATATATTTATGCGGCAGTCATCGCAAATGGTAAAACTTAGCAGAGTAAAATATAGATATGGCGTAATCGTCCATGTGTGGGAAAAGGAATAGATGAATATCAAAGAGTTGGCAAAAATACTGGATCTCTCCATTGCCACCGTTTCAAGAGCACTGAATAGCCACCCTGAAGTCAGTATGGCAACGCAAAAGCGCGTACTTGAGGCGGCAAATTTCTATGGTTATCGGCCCAATGCTGCGGGCAGAAATCTGCGCAAGGGTAAGGTCAACACCGTTGCGCTCCTGCTACCATCGGGTGAACGGGACAACTTCTACACGGCCTCTTTTTTCATGCGCGTTGCTGCGGGTCTGCAAACCCGCCTGCGCCAGCAGGATATCGACACCATCCTGCACCTGGCACTGGACGATGCAGATGAAAAACTGTGGCTACAAAAAATTGTTGAGCAACGCAAAGCCGACGCCGTCATACTGACCAACACTCAAATCAACGATCCTCGTATTGAGTATTTGCATAAAAATAATTTCCCGTTTGCCACGCTTGGACGCAGCTCTACCCTGAATGGCCAATTCAACTGGGTAGATCTGGATTTTGCCACGGTAGCAAAAGAAGCTGTGCAACAGGGAAAAATGGCGGGATATCAAAATATTGCGCTGGTCACGTTGGAAAAATCGAGTGCGCAGGGAGCAATCTTCACGCAGGCCTGGCGCGAAGCCTTACGCCAGCAAAACCTGAAAGTGAATGAAGAATATCTCTTCCAGGGTGAAATCAGTGAGGCGTCCGGTTTCGAGGCGCTGCGTTATTTCCACCAGCTCCCCATCCCTCCTGACTACATCATCTTTCTCAGCGACTTACAGATGCTAGGAGCAAGCTTTTATACCCGGCAACAGCGCTGTCACTACCCGTTCTTTGCCGGAGTTTTTAGCAGCGATATCTCATCATTTCTGCCGATAAAACCTACGGGTTTTGACGTCCCTTTCAGGGTGATAGGTGAAGATTTGGCAACCGCTATTCTCAATGCCATGCAGGGCGAACAACCTCCGGTGCATTCCTTACCAGAGTTATGCCTTGTCACCCGACGGGAACACAAAATGGGTTAACCTTTTATCTTGGGATCCAGCGCGTCGCGCAGCCCATCTCCCAATAAATTAAACGCCAGCACCGTCAGGAAAATCGCCAGACTCGGGAAAATTGCCACATGTGGGGCAATCACCATATCGGCGCGTGCTTCGTTTAACATCGCGCCCCACTCTGGTGTTGGTGGCTGTGCGCCTAACCCTAAGAACGACAGGCTCGCCGCGGAAATGATCGATGTGCCAATACGCATGGTGAAATAGACCACTATCGACGAAACCGTGCCCGGTAAAATATGGCGGAAGATAATCGTCGCATCCGAGGCGCCAATACTGCGTGCCGATTCAATAAAGGTTTGGTGTTTTAGCACCAGCGTATTGCCGCGCACCAGGCGGGCAAAAGCAGGAATACTAAAAATCGCCACCGCGATTATCACGTTCGACATGCCGGTACCCATTACTGCCACTACTGCAATCGCCAGTAAGATCCCAGGGAAGGCGAACAACACGTCACAAATACGCATAATGACGCGATCCCACCAGCCTTCGTAATATCCCGCCAGCAGGCCGCAAACGGTGCCAATTACCGCGCCGATCAACACCGAGAACACCCCTGCCGCCAGCGAGATTTGCGCTCCCACCAGCACGCGGCTGAAAATATCGCGCCCTAACGAATCTACGCCAAACCAGTGCACTATCGACGGCCCTTCGTTGAGCCGATCGTAATCAAAATAGTTTTCCGCATCGAACGGAGAAATCCACGGCGCGATAAGCGCGATAGCAACCAAAAACAGCACGAAAGCCCCGGCAAACATCGCCACCGGCTGCTTGCGCAAACGGCGCAGAAATTCGTGCCACGGGGTGCGCACTTGATTGGGCCGAACTATCGGCATCGCGTTCAGTACCGCCTGGCGTCGCCAGTTAAAGAGTCGCATCCTTACTTGTACCTGATAGCTGGGTTAATGGCGGCATACAGCAAATCCACCACTAAGTTGATGACAATAAATTCCAGCGAGAACAGCAACACTTCCGCCTGAATCACCGGGTAGTCGCGCATCTCGACCGAATCCACCAGCAAGCGCCCAAGCCCCGGCCAGTTAAACACTTTTTCGACCACAATTGAGCCACCGAGCAGGAAGCCAAACTGTAGCCCCATCATGGTAATCACGGGGATCATCGCGTTGCGTAGCCCATGTTTGAGAACTATCAGTGTTTCGCTGACCCCTTTAGCACGCGCGGTACGCATGTAATCTTCTTGCAGCACATCGACGAAGGAAGCACGGGTGAAACGAGCCATCACTGCCGCCACTGCCGCGCCAAGCGTGACAGACGGCAGAATGTAGTGCTGCCAGCTATCGGCCCCTACCGTCGGCAACCAGCCCAGTTCTACGGAGAAAACCTGCATCAGCAGCATGCCGAGTGCGAAGGCTGGGAAAGAGATACCGGAAACCGCAATCGTCATACTCAGTCTGTCCGGCCAGCGATTACGCCAGACGGCAGAAATAATGCCAGTGAACAGCCCGAAAATGACCGCCCACCCCATGCTGGTGAGCGTGAGCCAGAATGTTGGCATAAAACGGCTGGCGATCTCTTCGGAAACCGGACGGCGCGATACCATAGAGATACCAAAATCGCCCTGCAAAATGTTGCCGATATAGTGTAAGAATTGCTGCCAGAGCGGTAAATCCAGGCCTAACTGTTTGCGAACCATATCAATAACGGTGGCGTCTGCATCAGGCCCGGCGATTAACCGCGCCGGGTCACCTGGCAGCATATGGACGAACAGAAACACCAGCACCGCGACAATCAGCAATGTGGGGATCAGGCCCAGTAGGCGTTTGAGGAAATAGTTAAACATTGTCCCCCCTCACCCTAACCCTCTCCCCCAGGAGAGGGGATTGGATCGAGTGTCGTACCCCCTCTCCCTCAGGGAGAGGGTCGGGGTGAGGGTGAAAACACGCCACCAAAATCATCACTCTTTCAAATCCGCATCATCAAAACTAAACCCGGCATCCGGCATTACATAAAAACCGCTGAGGTTTTTACTGTGCGCAGAAACCAGTTTTTCAACCACCAGTGGCACCCACGGATTTTCCTTCCAGATAGTGTCCTGCGCGTCTTTATACAGTTTCGCTTTTTCATCACGGTTGGTGGTTTTCAGCGCGTCCGTCAGGTCTTTATCCACTTGCGGATTGCTGTAGAACGCGGTGTTAAACAGCGTTGGTGGCCAGTTAGATGAGGCAAACAACGGCGACAATGCCCAGTCAGCTTCGCCAGTCGAGGCCGACCAACCGGTGTAGAACATTCTCACGCCGCTCTCTTTTTGCCCTTTGCCTTCCACTTCAGCAGCTCGTTGCCCGGCATCCATCGCGGTAACCTTCACTTTGATGCCCACTTGCGCCAGTTGCTGCTGAGTGAACTGCAACACTTTCTGCGCGGTACTGTGGTTATGAGACGACCACAAAGTGGTTTCGAAACCGTTCGGATAGCCTGCTTCTTTCAGCAATGCACGCGCTTTGGCCGGGTCATACGGCCACGGTTTGTATTTTTGCGCGAAGTCGATAGACGGCGGTACTACGCCTTCGGCTGGCGTCGCATAACCGGCAAACGCCACTTTCACCAGCGCCTGGCGGTTAATCGCATAGTTAATGGCTTCACGCACCTTCGGGTTATCAAACGGCTTTTGCGTCACGTTCATGCTGAGGTAACGCTGCATGATGGAAGGCGAAGCCACCAGTTCCAGCTTGTCGTTTTTCGCAAGCACCCCTGCCTGTTCGTAAGGAATTGGGAAGGCAAATTGCGCCTCGCCGGTTTGCAGCATGGCCGCGCGGGTATTGTTATCCACCACCGGGCGCCAGGTGATGGTGTCGAGTTTAGGTAAACCCTGTTTCCAGTAACCGTCGAACTTCTTGACCTTCACAAAATCGGTCTGGTTCCAGGTGTCCAGTTGATATGGGCCAGTGCCGACCGGATGGAAACCAATCTCTTTGCCATATTTTTTCAGTGCCGTCGGGGAAATCATCGCCGTTGCCGGATGGGCCAGAATATTGATAAACGCCGAGAATGGCTGTTTGAGGGTGATTTTTACCGTACTGGCGTCAACCGCTTCGGTCTTAGCAATCGCTTTATACAGGTTGTAGCGCTTGAGGTGGTTTTCCGGATTGCTGGCGCGATCAAGGTTGGCCTTCACCGCTTCGGCGTTGAAATCGGTGCCATCCTGGAATTTAACCCCCGAGTGCAGTTTGATGGTGTAAACCAGCCCGTCGTCAGAAACGGTATAGCTTTCTGCCAGCACGTTTTGCAGTTTCATCTCTTTATCCAGACCAAATAGCCCCTGATAAAACGACTTTGCCACCGCCTGCGACAGCGTATCGTTGGCATCATACGGGTCAAGCGTGGTGAAATTGGATGCCACAGCAACAACGACATCTTTTGCAGCGAATGCCGGAGCGGCAATCACGCTGGTTGCCAGACCTGCGGCCACTAGCCACTTGGTACTTTTTAATGCGGTCATGAAGTTCTCCTGATTATCCCTGCCAAAAATATCACTGTGACCGGGCAACAAAGTGCCCTGGTCCAACATTCACAAGCGTTGCAACATGCGGTTCAAACCCCAGTTTGTGCGTGCTACTGGGGATGTCATCAGAAAGCAAAACAGGTTTAGGCCGACGGTGCGCGGGGTCGGCAACCGGTACAGCAGCCATGAGTTTGCGGGTATACGGGTGCTGCGGGTTTTCAAACACCGCGCGACGCGGGCCGATTTCGACAATTTGCCCGAGATACATCACCGCCACGCGATGACAAATGCGCTCAACTACCGCCATGTCATGGGAAATAAACAAAAAGGCGATGCCAAACTCACGCTGTAAATCGAGTAGCAAGTTGATGATTTGCGCACGAATAGAGACATCCAGTGCCGAGACAGACTCATCGGCAATCACCACTTTCGGATTGAGTGCCAGTGCGCGCGCAATGCAAATGCGCTGCCGTTGACCGCCGGAAAACTCATGGGGATAACGCCACGCATGTTCGGGCTGCAATCCCACGCGTTCGAGTAACCACGCCACGCGTTGTTGCGCCTGCGCTGTGGACATCACGTTATGAACCAGCAACGGTTCCATAATCGAATAACCCACCGTCAGACGCGGGTCGAGCGAGGCATACGGATCCTGGAAAATAAACTGGATGTCTTTGCGCACATGCTGCATGTCGGCATTGGAGAGCGTGTCGATACGTTGGCCGTTGAAATGAATGCTGCCACCCTGAGTTTCTACCAGCCGCAACAGCGCCCGTCCGGTGGTGGATTTGCCACTTCCTGACTCTCCCACCAGCCCCAGCGTTTCGCCAGGCCATAAGTCAAAACTCACTTTTTCTACTGCGTATACGCGACTGGTGACGCGGTTGAAAATGCCACTGCGAATATCAAAACGCGTCACCAGGTCGCGCACTTGCAGCACCGGCACCGCACCAGACGGAATAGTGTCTTGTTCGGTTTCAGGTTCTGTACGGTCAGGATGTTCTGGATTCACCAGCGGGAATTTGCGCGGTAAATCACGGCCATTCATCGCGCCAAGACGCGGCACCGCAGCCAATAGCGTTTTGGTGTAAGGATGAACAGGCGCGTTAAAGATCTGTTCCACGCTGCCTGTTTCGACGGCCACGCCTCGATACATTACCAGCACGCGGTCGGCCATATCGGCCACCACGCCCATATCGTGGGTGATAAATATCACGCCCATATGCATTTCATCTTGCAGCACGCGGATAAGCTGGAGGATTTGCGCCTGAATCGTCACATCGAGTGCGGTGGTCGGTTCATCGGCAATCAACACCGCCGGACGGCACGACAGCGCCATCGCTATCATCACGCGTTGGCGCATGCCACCAGAAAGCTGATGCGGATAACGCCCCAAAATAGCTTTTGCTTCCGGAATGCGTACCCGTTCGAGCATACGCCGTGCTTCTTCCAGCGCCGCCTGTTTATCCAGCCCCTGATGCAGGCGGATAGATTCGGCAATTTGTTCACCCACCGGAAATACCGGGTTGAGCGACGTCATCGGCTCCTGGAATATCATGGCGATATCCGCGCCGCGCACATGGCGCATTTGCGATGAACTCAGCGTCGCCGGTTCAATCACCTCACCGTTGCGGCGACGCAGCAAAATTTTTTCGCTTTCAACAATGCTCGCGGTCTTTTCCAGCAGGCGCATTAAGGCTAGCGCTGTGACTGATTTCCCAGAGCCGGACTCCCCGACAATCGCCAGTGTTTCGCCGCGCTTTAGCACAAACGACAAATCGGACACCGCCTGGGTGTCGGCATTTTCCTGGCGAAAACGAACGTTCAGTCGGCTAACAGACAGCACTTCGTCGTCGGGCAGTTCGTGACTATGGGGCATCAATGCTCCTGGCTGTGATAAATTCCAACGTTTGGGGCGTCCCCGACATAACCGTAGCCGCGGTACATCCCTTCACTATTAAATGGCAACGCCACATTGCCTTCGTTATCGATAGCAATCACCCCGCCACTGCCTTGCAGCGCCGGAAGTTTTTCCATCACTACGCGTTCTGTCGCTTGTTGCAGACTCAGCCCGCCATATTCCATCAACGCTGCAATATCGTAGGCCGCAAGCGTTTTCATAAATACTTCGCCAGTTCCGGTACAAGAGACGGCCACATTGGCGTTATTGGCATAGCAACCCGCACCGATAATCGGTGAATCGCCTACGCGGCCTGGCATTTTGTTGGTCATCCCGCCCGTAGAGGTTGCGGCGGCCAAATTGCCATATTGATCGAGTGCCACGGCTCCGACCGTGCCAAATTTGGTATCTGAATTGATCGGCTCACCACCATCGTGATCAAGCACGGTTTGCTGGCTGGTTCGGGCACGTTGTAGTTGATCCCAGCGTTCCTGAGTGAAAAAGATGTCCGGCGAAACAGGCTCAAGGCCTTGTTGCTGTGCAAAGTTTTCTGCACCGCGCCCAATCAACAGCACATGTGGGCTGTGTTCCAGCACCTGGCGCGCTGCCAGAACGGGGTTGCGAATATGGCTGACACCCGCCACGGCACCCGCTTCGAGGGTGTTGCCATCCATGATGCAGGCGTCCAGTTCATGGGTGCCGTCGTGGGTAAAGACGGCGCCGATACCGGCGTTAAACAACGGGCATTCTTCGAGCAAGCGCACCGCTTCGGTGACGGCGTCTAACGCGCTGCCGCCCGCCCCCAGCACGGACTGGCCCACCTCAACGATTTCCGATAAAGCTTTAATATATAGCAGCTCTTTTTCAGGGCTGAGTTGTGCACGAGTAATGGCTCCCGCGCCACCGTGAATCGCGATTACTGCTTTGCTCATTTCGACATTGCCTTGTCAGAGTTCGTTATATTGTCGGAGTCCGTTGTGTGGTCAGATGACGCTGCGCTTATCCGACCAGGGAAAGCTATAAATATCAGATAAATTGAATCGCTATGAGACGATTTTTGAATATAGAAAGATGTAAATGTGATGTAAAGGAAAATGCCGAATTCGATTACTCCCAATGGAACATTCAGCACCAGGCATTTCTCTGACATAATGTTCGCCATATTTTTCCCGCGTTGCAGGAGCTTTCATGGAATTTACCGCCGGTCTTATCCCCCTCGAAACCGCAATGGAACAGATGTTGTCGCGTATTGTTCCTGTCACCGAATCTGAGTCCATCCCTTTGCTGAAGGCTGCCGGGCGCATTACCTCGCACCCTGTCACTTCACCAATTGATGTCCCGGGGTTTGATAACTCTGCAATGGATGGCTACGCGGTACGCCTGAAAGATTTGGCGTTAGGTACGGCATTGCCGGTGGCGGGAAAAGCTTTCGCTGGTCAACCTTTTAGCGGTGAATGGCCGGAGGCAACCTGCATTCGCATTATGACCGGTGCACCGGTGCCAGCAGGTACCGACGCGGTGGTGATGCAGGAAGAAACCACCGTCACCGAAAGCGGCGTGCGTTTTAACGAAGCCGTGAAAAACGGGCAAAACGTTCGCCTGCGTGGCGAAGATATTCGCCAGGGCGCGAGCGTGCTACCTGCGGGTAAAAAACTGACTGCCGCGGAATTACCTCTAATTGCCTCACTGGGTATCGCCGAAGTCGCGGTGCTACGCGCGATTCGCGTCGCCGTGTTCTCAACCGGTGATGAACTGCAACTGCCAGGCACTCCGCTTGGCGAAGGGCAAATTTACGACACCAACCGCCTGGCGGTGCATATCATGCTTGAGCAATTAGGTTGCGAGGTCATTGATTTAGGGATTATCCGTGATGATCCTGAAACTCTGCGAGCGGCATTTATTGAAGCTGACAGCCAGGCCGATGTGGTGATCAGCAGCGGCGGCGTTTCGGTCGGTGAAGCGGATTACACCAAACAGTTGCTTGAAGAACTCGGTGAAGTTGGTTTCTGGAAACTGGCAATTAAACCAGGTAAACCGTTTGCCTTTGGTCGCCTGAAAAACAGCTGGTTCTGCGGCCTGCCGGGTAATCCAGTTTCTGCGGCACTAACCTTCTACCAATTGGTTCAGCCGCTGTTAGCCAAATTAAGCGGCCAGCAAGGTAATGCCCTGCCACCACGCCAGCGTGTGCGTACCGTCGGCCGCCTGAAAAAATCCCCCGGCCGCCTCGATTTCCAGCGTGGCATTATGCGTACCGGTGAAGATGGGCAATTAGAAGTATTGAGCACTGGCCATCAGGGTTCACATATTTTCAGCTCATTTAGCCAGGCCAACTGTTTTATCGTACTGGAGCTTGAACGTAGTAACGTTGAGGCGGGCGACTGGGTTGACGTTGAGCCATTTAATCATCTGTTTGGGGGCTAACCATGAGCGCTGAACTGAGCGATCAAGAAATGATGCGCTACAACCGGCAAATTATTTTGCGTGGTTTTGATTTTGACGGCCAGGAAGCGTTGAAAGCCGCGCGTGTTTTGATTGTTGGGCTCGGCGGTCTCGGTTGCGCCAGCGCGCCGTATCTGGCGGCGGCAGGTGTCGGCCACCTGACATTGTTAGATTTTGATACTGTGGCGCTGTCTAATTTGCAGCGCCAGACCCTGCACCGCGATGCCACAATTGGGCAGTTAAAAGTCGACTCTGCGCGCAATGCGCTGGCCGCAATCAACCCGCATATTCAGATTGATACGGTTAATGCGCTGCTTGATGAAACGCAACTGCTGGAGTTAGTAGCGAAGCACGATCTGGTACTGGATTGCACTGATAACGTGGCGATTCGCAATCAGCTCAATCAGTGTTGTTTTACGCTGAAAAAACCGCTGGTTTCCGCTGCGGCCATTCGTATGGAAGGGCAAATCAGCGTATTCACTTATCAGGATGGCGAACCGTGTTACCGCTGCCTGAGCCGCCTGTTTGGCGACAACGCGCTCACCTGTGTTGAAGCGGGTGTGATGGCACCGTTAGTCGGCGTTATTGGTTCTTTACAAGCGATGGAAGCCATCAAACTGCTGGCGCATTACGGCACGCCGGCCAGCGGGAAAATCGTGATGTACGACGCGATGACCTGCCAGTTCCGCGAGATGAAACTGCCGCGCAATCCGCAATGTGAGGTGTGCGGGTAACCGCAAACTACATTAACTTCCTGAAAGCCATTTTTTATCCCTATAAAAAGTGGCTCCCTCCTCATAAACCACCTCCTGATATTCCTGATTTAATTTGTCATATTTCAAAGTTAATTATTTATCAAAAACTATTAATGTATTATCATCAATTCACGTCACAAATGAATTACCACGCCCATCAAGCCTCACGATTAAATATATTGATCTTATCGATCTATTTTTTTACATATATTAAATCAATTTAATTTTTTATAGTCCTTCCGGATTTGTCTGGTATCTGTTTCTGCTTAATCATTAAGATTTAGTGACTGCCTGTAACTAAGGATTTTAATTTATGTCCACATTTTTCCGCCCGGTAGCCTGGATGTGTTTTCTTTATTGTACTATTACCCAGGCAAACATTACTGTTTACCCGATGGCTGTGGGCCTTGATACAAAAGGCGAAGGCAGCGTAAGGTTATTATCAAAAACTAATGATGTGCAGTTTGTAAAAACCCGCCTGCTTAAAATAACTAATCCCGGCACTCCCGAAGAAAAAGAAGTTGTTGTCGAGACCGGAAGCGAAAATGGCTTAGCCATTATGCCGCCTAAATTTGCCATTCCCGGCGGCAGCAGTAAGCTTATCCGCTTTGTCGCCATGAACATGCCAGAAAAAGAAGAAATCTATCGCGTCATGTTTGAGAGTGTGCCGTCGCTTGATGAACCATCATCGACTACGACAGGAACAGAGATTAAAACCGATGTCAGTGTGAATCTTGTCTGGGGAATTTTAGTGACTGTCCCCCCCAGTCAGCCCAAAATTGATATTTCCCTGACTAAAGATAATCGGTATTTACAAAATAATGGCACACAGCGTGTGAAAATTATTGATGTGGGTTTGTGTCAGCATGGAAAAGAAGACGCTGAATGCCAATGGGAAAAAGATAATCGTAATATATTCCCTGATAAGCAATACTCATTGCCCGCCACAGTAGGTTATGAAAGAGTTATGGTTAAATATAAAAACTGGATTGATAAAAAAGTCACCAGCGTTGAATTTAATCTAAACTAAAAATTATGTGTCAGGTGGTATATGCCTGAATCTGCCTTTAGCCCCTAAGCTTATCCCATTTTCTTACGATGAAAGTATCAATACTAATGCCGATTTAAAAGTTACCTGGGGGGGGTAGATTAAACGCTGGCGTTAATACTGATATTTGCTTCCCCATATCAACATTATTCCCCGATACGGAGAGTAGAGTTAATACTGGATCACTGGCTAGGCCGCTAGTAATATCAATGTTGAATCAGGGTCAATTAAATACTGATTTATATTATGGAGTGGTCAGTATTTACATTCACCAATGCACTACCGATACACCCTAACTAATTATATCCGCCGACTTCGAGATACAGGTAGATGGCAATCAAGTGAATCCTCTGGAGCTTAATTGAGTAAATGACTGGGGTGAGCGCGGAATGCCAACGCACATGTAACTTGAAGTATGACGGGAATAATACCGAAACACCAGTAACGACATGTTACTTAACTCTATTGTAAATTTAATTATATTAAGGATAATTTAATGAAGTCATTTATGGTTAAACCCCTTACTGTTGCTGCCTTGTTTATTTCATTGGCAGGCTCAGCGGTTGCCGTGCAGAAAGATATTACTGTTACAGCAAACGTTGATGCCAGTATTGATATGACACTTTCTGACGGTAGCGCGTTACCGAAATCGGTAGATATGCAATATATTCCAGGTAATGGTTTATCTCCTGTCTCTCTGATGACAAAAATATGGTCAAATGCCACCGCATCTACCGCTGGTGATGTGCATCTGCAATTAATCACTGACGCGCAGTTAGTGAATAACACCGGGCCGACGGCTACCCTGATCCCTCTTTCTGTAAGCTGGGGCGGTGAAGTAATGAGCAGCACCACACCGATTGATATCACCACCGCGGTTCTGTTCCCTAATGGCGCAGATGCAGCAAAAACCGGCTCTGTGTCGAAAGAGTTAACCATTGCCCAGGCGACTAAAGGGCCTGTGGAAACCGGTATGTATCAGGGTGTGGTCAGTATTTATCTTTATCAGGATG
Source organism: Buttiauxella sp. 3AFRM03 (assembly GCF_003675305.1). Taxonomy (NCBI): domain Bacteria; kingdom Pseudomonadati; phylum Pseudomonadota; class Gammaproteobacteria; order Enterobacterales; family Enterobacteriaceae; genus Buttiauxella; species Buttiauxella sp. 3AFRM03. The sequence continues at coordinate 4,672,950 of NZ_CP033076.1, read as the reverse complement.
TCGTTACAGGGCCATAATTCGCCCTTTTTCTCCGAATACAGCCAGTAATATGCTGGCTGTATTTATATTCAGCGATCATTTCCTTCTTAGTTAATAAAAGTTGGATGATGGGTATTATTTCCCCGTGCAGGCGTACATCAATGAAGAAATATTATTTTATACTCCTTGCCACATTTTCACTGAATACTAATGCAGCCTCTTTAAAAATCCCCGCCGGGTTTGAAATTCTTGCGCAGGGTATACAGGAGCGTGTCGATGTAGTGATAGCGGCTAAACATGTCGGCCTTTTTGATGCAATTGTCAGTCTGGATAGCGTGAAATTCCTCGAGCCAGAAAAAGTCCTCGCCGCACTCGAATTACCCGTAAAACCCACCGATAGAGATTACCAGCAAATCCTTAATGCCCTGGCGGCACCTTTGGCGCGCAATGATATTCTTGCTTGCAGTTATGGACAGCAAAGTACCGGTTGTGGGTTTATTAAAACTGACAGCGTTGATGCTATTTACGATAACAATGAAAACAGCGTAACTCTGTTTATAAAGAAGGAGTGGCTCCCCGCTTCCGGTGAGCAGTCTTTATATCTCTCCCCGACTACCACAGATGTGGTGAATGCCTTTATTCACCAGCAGGATATGAACTTTCTTGCTCAGGAAGACTTCAGCAATTTTTATATACAGGGCTCGGGTGCGCTGGGGGTCAGCGACAACAGTTATATCGGTGGTGACTGGTCATTTTCAGCCTCACAAAATGAAGATGACTACGATAACCAGGCTGATCTTAACGATCTTTATTATCGCTATGACATTGGGCAACGTTATTACACGCAGTTGGGCCGCATGGACAGCCGAATGTTATTCAACAACCAGGGAGGGAATTTCAACTTCAGTTTCCTGCCCCTCGGAGCCATTGACGGCGTGCGTATCGGCACCACAATGAGTTACCTGAACCGTGAACAGGCAGGCCAGGGTACACCGCTTACTATTCTGCTGACCCGTAGTGCGCGGGTCGATGCTTACCGTAATGAACAACTGCTTGGCTCTTTTTATCTCTCGCCCGGCAACCAGAATATTGATAGCGCATTATTCCCCTCGGGGAGTTACAACGTCACCCTGCGCGTCTATGAAAGTAACCAGCTTGTGCGCACCGAAAGCGCCCCGTTTACCAAAACTGGCGGGCTGGATGACGGTAAAGCCCACTGGTTTATACAGGGTGGCAAAATAAGCGACAGCGACACGCAGGACAACGCAGCCTTCCAGGCTGGCGTGCGCGTTCCGTTGATCTCTACACTTTCTTTCACGCTGGGCACGGCAGCTGTAGACAGCGCCGGTTACATTGAACCCGGCATAGATTATTCCCAGGATTTGGACGCTGCGGGTACCGTTGACCTGATCGGCAGACTGTTTCACAGCACAGAAGGAAGCCAGGGCGACAGCGAACAAATTAACTGGTCTGCCAACAACATGCCCGGCCTGAACATTTATCGTTTTTCTTCTTCCGGCGACCATTGTTCTAGCACCCAAAATGACAGTAACGATTACAGTAGCCAGGGATGTTATGAGAGTCTGAATGCCACACTCACGGCTAATGCCCTGGCATGGAATTTTATGCTGGGCTACATCCGCACAAAAAATAATTCTGACTACCACACGCCGTGGGAGGAAGACAAAAGCTACGAAGACAACCTGTTACAACAGGCCAGTGAAAATAACACCTCGAAAACGCTACAGTTCAGCGCCTCGCGAGCATTCAGCCGCAGCGACTGGATATTCAATACAACGCTGGGTGTTTTCCGGCGCGAGGATGACGGTTTCAACGGCACAGATAATGGCGTGTACCTTTCACTTTCCGTGAACCAGTCCCCCCGCGCTGATGAAACAGGCAACAGCCAGTCAACCCGTCTGAGCACGGATTACCGTGACAGCGAAAACCAGCCATCACAACTGTCTTATAACGTCGCGCATAGCTGGTATCAGGATCGTGATAAACACAAAGAGTTGACGCTTGAAGCGGGTGGCATCAACACCGATACGCTGGATACCGGGATCAGTGGGCGACTGGAGGGGCAATACGGCAACCTGAGTTCGGCGCTGTCTGACAGTTATGACCAGCAAGACAATAAACACACTACCGCATTCAGCGGAACCTGGAGTTCAACCGTTGCTGCCAGCCGGGAAGGCATTCACTGGGGTGCGGCAGGTTTCAATGAACCCTCCTCTGCCGTACTGGTAGATATTGAAGACTCTGCTGGAGTGGATGAAGGCATTGCCGTGGACGCGCAAGTTAGCGGAAACCGTACCGCACATATCACACAAGGGGGAGCAGCATTATTCCCGTTAATGGGCTTCGAGCCTGCGGTGGTAGACGTGAGCGACAGCAGTGCACCGCTCAATCAGGGCAGCACAACCAATATCGTCAATGGAGCGGGAGGGCGAAATATTATGCTGCTGCCGGGTAAATTACGCCTACGCCATGTACAGATTGAGCATCGTTATGGCTTTACTGGCCGCCTTCTTTTACCGCTGGCTGTCACTGCGCAACCGGTTGTCGGGCTGAACAGCAAAATGCTATTGCTCAGCGAGGGAGGCGGATTTACCGCAGAACTGACCACCAACGCCCCAGCGCTTTATGTTTTGTCCCAGGACACCGTTTATCAGTGCCCTCTGAAGGTGAAAAAACAGCGCGGCATTATCCGCTTCGTGGGCGATGTATCTTGCCAACCCATTCTTCGTGAAGATTTGCCTGACGATGTGCATGAATTGTTGCTGGTGAAACTGAAATCCAGCCAGGCCGTTGAAACCGCGTCATCCGCTCAGGGAGGAAAACAATGAAACGAATAATCAGTTTAATCATGCTGTGGGCTATGACATATGGGGCACAGGCAGACGTAAGACCACCGGCACCCAGCACGGTCAATATTCAGCGCACCTTTGACCGCGTGTCACCGCCTTCCGCCGATATCAGCATCTGGGCGCGCGAATCGGGTGGATATGACACAGAAGATTATGGTAAGTGGGGAAGGAATGGATGGGTCTGCGAAAGTAACAGCGATCCAAAGCATGGCAAATGCAGCACTAAACAAGTCTGGGCTGCCACCGGGACTACAACGATACCGCTGTTATTTACGGAAAAACGCAGCGGAATGCAGGTGGTACTGAATTTATCCGGTTTTTCTGAACAACGAGAGTTCGGAGGAGACTGTCCCGGATATAAGGGGCACTTCCAAATTTATTCTGCCGCCATTTACGACTGTGAGGTTGGTACAGCCCATACTTCAGAGACGTCACTCACCACCTCTATTCCCGCCGCTGAACTCCGAAAATTACCCGTAGGCGGGCTGTGGCAGGCTGATTTGCACTTTAAATTAATGCAGTGGAGTCCCGTAACATTTCTGGCCGATTTCAATTCCCATATCGAGCTGAATGTCATTGACCCAAGCCATATTGATATTTATTTCCCGGAATTTAGCAGCGCAGCTCCTTTAGTGGAGCTTGATTTACGCCCGCGTGGAGCGCCAGATGCCAGCGCGTATGCGCAAGATACCACTTATCTGGATATGTGTTTGTACGATGGTTACAACTCAAACAGTACCCGCTTTGAATTGCGGCTCAAGGATGAAGGCGTGTTGCCAGCAGACCGGGCGAGCGGCGATTTTTCAATTTTCCGGGAGGAAGGAACAAAAGGCCCTGAACGCGACAGAATTGATTATCACGTTAAACTTCAGGACCCGGAAACCGGCGGAATGCTGGCGGTGCAAAACAATCAGAGTATTGTCTGGACGCAAATCAACCAGAACAAAATTCGCCCGGTCAGATTGCCCAGCCTCACCTATCCCGTGTTATGCGTACCCGCCCCATTAGTTATCAGCGTCGATAAATTTTCGATTCGGGATAAAAATGCCGGGCATTATCGCGGAACGTTGAGTGTGATTTTCACGCCAACCACGCCGACGGTGGATTAATTGATTACTGCACACCTCGCAATCTGAGGTGTGCAGCTTTCACTCGTCATAAAGCCCCACGCTGCTGACCGCCGTATGGTTTTTATTCGGGCGAATACGGCGCACTGAATCACGCACCACCAACATTCCATTGAGCAATAAATTCCCCACCGGCGCATCCGGGCGGATTAAACGCTGTTGGAGAATATGCACCGCTTCTTCGCCTAACTGGTCGCGTGGGACGTGTACCGAAGTTAGCGGCACATCGTGAATTGCAGCCAGATTAAAACCGTCGATACTCATTACCGAAATGTCATGCGGCACGCGCAAACCCGCGTTTTGCAGCGCACTGACCACTCCTGCCGCCATAAAATCACCACCCACCAAAAAAGCCGTGGGTAACTGCTGGCGCGGCGTGTTTTCCAGAAATTCGCTGATTAACTTTTCACTCTCTTTGGAGCTGAAACTTTGCGCGGTAATCAGGTGGCGTGCGTCATCAAATTGCAGGTTGCTAGCCTCCCAGGCATCGCGAATACCGGCAAGACGCAACTCCATGGTATAGCGCCGTAAGCACAGCAAAGTGACGATCTCTTTATGGCCCTGTTCAAACAGATAACTCGCGGCAAAGTCGCCAATTAACTGGTGATCCGGTGCCACTCCCGGCAAACGCATTTTGCGGTCACGGCAGTTGATCAACACGCAAGGCTTACCGAGATCGACTGCCAGATCGTGAATGTGCGGATCGTCAATGCCCAGTAAGATCGCCGCTTCCGTTTCTGGCTCATTCATTTTGCTCAGGAACATGTTGGCGTCGCTGTCGTTTTCTTCCAGCGCGCAGTAACGCAGCCGCACTTCATGGGGTATCAGCGCCTTGCTCAGCCCCTGGGTGACGCGATAATAAAAAACGTCAGATCGCTCATCAAATGCACGCTGCGGCGCAAAAACGACCAGGCTGTTAAGTAACATACGCCCCGCCGCCATGCCCTCAAGCACGCCTTTTCGCTCGGCGCAGTTGAGCACCTGTTGCCGGGCCAGTTCGCTGGTATTTGATTTCCCGGCCAGCACGCGGGAAACCGTACTGATGGAGAGCCCTGTTTCTGCTGCAATTTCAGTGATTTTTAGCTTTTTACTCATTATGTGATCTATGCCCATTTTGGCAATGAAAAAATTTTCACGACAAATTGTAGGGCTTTATTACTGGTTTTTTCGTTATCGAACGCACGTAATTGGCTTTCAAATGAAAATTTTTGCACCGAAGTCGCTATTGCGAATGTTCTTGCTGCTCTACGCTTTCTCCATTGCCGAGATTGAACCTGCTATTTCTTGGCAAGCATTCATTAAAATAATTATTAATCAATGAGATACAAATTTATTCAATCAATGAATGGATAAATTTTTCCGATAGATACAGCTGTTTCGTGGAGAACGACATGAGTCATGGCATTAATCCGGGTGTCACTGCCGTAAAGGGCAGGCGCACCATCCGCAACCTGCGTTGGTGGGTTCTGGTGCTGTTCTTGTTAGGCGTTACCGTTAACTACATTACCCGGAACTCACTGGGTATTTTGGCTCCAGAGCTGAAAACCAGTCTTGGTATTACCACTGAACAATATTCCTGGATTGTCGCTTCATTCCAGCTTGCTTATACCCTCTTCCAACCGATTTGTGGCTGGCTGATTGACGTAATCGGCCTCAAGCTGGGCTTCTTAATTTGCGCAGGTCTTTGGGCGGTAGTGTGCATCATGCACGCAGGTGCCGGAAGCTGGCTGCATCTGGCTATCTTGCGCTTCTTTATGGGAGGTGCTGAAGCTGCGGCAACCCCAGCTAACGCCAAAACGATTGGCGAATGGTTCCCGAAAAAAGAGCGCCCTATTGCTGCGGGTTGGGCAGGCGTTGGTTTCTCGATTGGTGCCATGCTGGCACCGCCAATTGTCTATTTTGCGCATTCCTCTTTCGGCTGGCAGGGCGCGTTTATGTTCACCGGCGTGTTAGCCATGTTGTGGGTTATTTTGTGGTGGATGTTCTATCACAACCCGGAACAGCACCCGAACCTCAGCAAAGAAGAACTGGAGTTCATCAAACAAGATAACGAACCTGCTGCGGTGAAACTGCCTTTCCTGACTGCACTGAAAACCGTCGGCAAAAACAAGCGTTTCTACGGTATTGCTATCCCTGCTTTTATGGCCGAACCGGCATGGGCGGTGTTGAGCTTCTGGGTTCCGCTGTATCTGGCAAACGAACGTGGAATGGATCTCAAACAAATTGCCATGTTCGCCTGGCTGCCGTTCCTCGCCGCCGACCTCGGCAGCGTGGCAAGTGGCTATCTGACCAAGCTTTATACCCGCTGGTTTGGTTACTCACGCACCAACTCCATCGTCGCCAGTTCGGTGACCGGGGCTTTCCTGATGATCTCGCTGGCACTGGTTGCCATCACTAAAGATCCGTACGTCACCATTGCATTGATTTCGATTGGTGGCTTCGGGCACCAGATTATTTCCTGCATGTTGAGTGCGCTGGTTGTGGACTCCTTTGATAAAGGCCAGATGGCGACGGTTAACGGCATGCGCGGTTCTGCGGCCTGGATCGCCAGCTTCTTATTCTCACTGTTGATTGGCGTCACCGCCGACAAAATTGGCTACAACCCGCTGTTTATCGCCATGGGCTTCTTTGACCTGATTGGCGCTGTATTCCTGGTTTCTTTTATTGCTGAACGCCGCACTAAGCGCGCCTGATAGATGGATTGTGAACGATGAAAACGTTGAAAACCTGGACACTATTAAAATCTGATGCCAACCACGTTGAGTTAAGCGTGGATGGGAAACATCGCCTGAATTTGTTCGTGTTGGAGCAAGGCATGTTCCGCGTGCTGATTAAGCGCGAAAACAAACTGGCACTGAACCGCACCTGGAGCATTGCGCCAGAAAGTGATGTGCCGTGGGAAGGCCGCGACCGTGAAAGCCTGCAAGGTTTCGCTCTGCCTGGTTTCACGGTAGAAGAATTAGATGACACTCTGCGCATCAGCACCGATAAACTGCGCGTCACTGTTCACCAGCCGCTGTGGCTGGAGTGGGAATATCTGAATCAGGATTCCCAGTGGCAATTGCTGGCAAGCGACCGCCCAACCAGCGCTTATCTGCTGAACGCCCATGGCGATGGCGTGGCGCATTATCAGCGCCGCTTCAAAGAAGAACGTTATTACGGCCTGGGCGAAAAAGCTGGCCCGTTGCAGCGTACCGGTAAACGCTACGAAATGCGTAACCTGGATGCGATGGGTTACAACGCGGAATCCACTGACCCGCTGTACAAGCATATTCCGTTTACCATCACGCGCCGTCCGGATGTGAGCTTCGGGATGTTTTACGACAACCTGAGCAGTTGCTGGCTGGATTTGGGTAACGAAATTGACAACTATCACCTGCCGTATCGCCGCTGGCAGGCAGAGTCGGGCGATGTCGATTATTACCTGTTCCTCGGCCCGCAGGTTTTAGATGTCACCAAAGCGTTTGTGCGCCTGACCGGTAAAACGCTGTTTGGCCCGAAATGGAGCCTCGGTTACAGCGGCTCAACCATGCATTACACCGATGCACCTGATGCGCAAAACCAGCTGATGAGTTTTATCAAACTATGTAACGAGCATGCGATCCCATGCGATTCGTTCCAGTTGTCATCGGGCTACACTTCCATCAAAAACAAGCGTTATGTGTTCAACTGGAACGACGACAAAGTGCCGCAACCAAAAGTGATGAGCCAGGCATTCCACGATGCGGGCATCAAACTGGCGGCGAACATTAAGCCGTGCCTGTTGCAGGATCACCCTCGTTATCAGGAAGTGGTTGAGCAAGGTCTGTTTATTAAAGATTCCGAGCAAGATAGCCCGGAACGCTCGGTCTTCTGGGACGATGAAGGTTCACACCTCGATTTCACCAACCCGGCAACGGTCAAATGGTGGCAAAACGGCGTCACTACGCAACTGCTGGAAATGGGTATCGACTCCACCTGGAACGATAACAACGAATACGAAGTGTGGGATGGCGAAGCGCGTTGCTACGGCTTTGGCCAGGAAATCGCCATCAAAAATATTCGCCCGGTCATGCCGCTGTTGATGATGCGTGCCTCGCTCGAAGCACAACAAGCCTTTGCACCGGAAAAACGCCCGTATTTGATTTCGCGTTCAGGTTGCGCCGGGATGCAGCGTTACGTGCAAACCTGGAGCGGCGATAACCGCACCAACTGGAATACGCTGCGCTACAACACTCGTATGGGCGTGGGCATGAGCCTGTCAGGTTTGTATAACGTCGGGCATGACGTCGGCGGTTTCTCTGGCGACAAACCAGATGCCGAGCTGTTTGTCCGTTGGGTACAAAATGGCGTGATGCACCCGCGCTTCACCATTCACTCATGGAATGATGACCAGACTGTCAACGAGCCGTGGATGTACGCAAGTGTGACTCCGGCAATCCGTAGCGCGATTGAAACACGCTATCGCCTGCTACCGTATTTCTACACGCTGCTGTGGCAAGCCCATGCTGACGACGAACCGATGCTGCGCTCCACCTTCCTTGATCATGAGCACGACGCGAAAACCTTCGAAGAGTGTGATGACTTTATGCTGGGCCGTGATTTGCTGGTCGCAAGTGTGGTGGAAGAAGGCCAACGCGAGCGCGAAATCTGGCTGCCAGAAAACGGCGCGGGTTGGTACGATTACTACACCGGCCAGTGGTATAGCGGCGGCCAGACAATTGTGGTTGATGCTCCGCTCGAACGCCTGCCGCTGCTGGTGCGCGCCGGTGCTGCCCTGCCGCACTCTGCACGCATTACGCATGTGTTAGCGAGCGCTGATAATGTGCGCGAGTTGAAAGTGTATCCGTTGCAAGGGACTGGCGTTTCACACGGCAGCCTGTTTGAAGACGACGGCGAGTCATGGGGTTATCAGCAAGGTAATGCGTTGTGGCTGAGCTGGGAAATTCGCTGTACGGCAGATGAGATTCATGTGTCGTTTAGCCGTAAAGGGGATTATCAACCGGCATGGAGCGAGATGAAGTTGACGCTTCCTGCTGGGGAAAAACGCCGTTTGGTTGTTGATGGCATTGAGCAGGATTTATTGAAGATTTAAGATATAAAAAAACCGCCGAAAGGCGGTTTAAAACTGCTGACGAAGCTATTTCGTAGGTCGGATAAGCGCAGCGTCATCCGACAATCAGGTGCAAATGGTGGATGACGCTAGCGCTTATCCACCCTACAAAACTAAATTAACCGTCAATACCTTTACTGCGCAGGTAATCTTCGTACCCGCCGGTAAAGTCAATCACACGCTCTGGGGTAATCTCAATCACACGCGTTGCCAGCGAGCTAACAAACTCACGGTCGTGAGAAACGAAGATCAGCGTTCCTGGGTACATCTCCAGCGCCATGTTCAGCGACTCGATAGATTCCATATCCAGGTGGTTGGTAGGTTCATCCATCACCAGAACGTTCGGGCGTTCCATCATTAACTTACCAAACAACATGCGGCCTTTTTCACCACCGGAAAGCACTTTAGCAGGCTTTTTGATGTCATCCTGGCTGAACAGCAGACGGCCAAGAATGCTGCGCACCGCTTGCTCGTCGTCGCCTTCCTGCATCCACTGGCTCATCCAGTCGAACACCGTCAGGTCATTTTCGAATTCGTATTCGTGATCCTGTGCGTAATAGCCGATTTGCACATTCTCAGACCACTTCACAGTACCTGCGTCTGGAGACAGTTCAGCAACCAGGGTTTTAAGCAGAGTGGTTTTACCCACGCCGTTGGTACCCAGAATCGCCAGTTTTTCACCCACTTCCAGCAGCATGTTAACGCCTTTGAACAGTGGGCCGTTATCAAAGCCTTTAGACATAGCTTCAACTTCAAGCGCATTACGGAACAGTTTCTTGTCCTGCTCGAAGCGAATGAACGGGTTCTGACGGCTGGATGCTTTAACTTCGTCGAGTTTGATTTTATCAATCTGACGCGCACGAGAAGTCGCCTGGCGAGATTTAGAGGCGTTGGCACTAAAACGGCTAACGAAGGATTGCAGGTCTGCAATCTGCGCTTTTTTCTTCGCGTTGTCAGACAGCAGGCGTTCACGCACTTGTGTTGCTGCCGTCATGTATTCGTCGTAGTTGCCTGGATAAACACGCAGTTCGCCGTAGTCCAGATCCGCCATGTGAGTACACACCATGTTCAGGAAGTGACGGTCGTGCGAAATGATAATCATGGTGCTGTTACGTTCGTTCAGCACGGTTTCCAGCCAACGAATGGTGTCGATGTCCAGGTTGTTCGTCGGTTCATCAAGCAGCAGAATCTCTGGGTTTGAGAACAGTGCCTGCGCCAGCAACACACGCAGTTTCCAGCCTGGAGCAACTTCGCTCATCGGGCCGTAATGTTGTTCTACAGGAATGCCGACACCTAACAGCAGTTCGCCCGCGCGTGCTTCAGCGGTGTAACCGTCCATTTCGCCGTACAACACTTCCAGGTCAGCCACTTTGTAGCCGTCTTCTTCGCTCATCTCTGGTAACGCGTAAATGCGGTCGCGCTCTTCTTTTACTTCCCAGAGTTCAGCGTGGCCCATGATTACCGTGTCGAGCACGGTGAATTTTTCAAAGGCGAATTGATCCTGACGCAACTTACCGAGGCGTTCGTTCGGATCAAGTGAAACGTTACCCAGCGTTGGCTCTAAATCGCCACCGAGGATCTTCATAAAGGTAGACTTGCCGCTACCGTTAGCGCCGATCAAGCCGTAACGGTTGCCGCCGCCAAATTTGACAGAAATATTTTCAAACAGCGGCTTACTGCCGAACTGCATTGTGACGTTGCTGGAAACTAGCACAGAGATGTCCTGGTAAAAGAAGTTTTAAGATGTGAGATCCGGCACATTATGCCATAACTCAATGTGCAGATCGCCCTGCTTGTTCACTGGCGATAAAATAATCAATATGGAAAAAAATGTGATTTAATACACATCTGATTTCCCTGGTCGCGAGAATGCACATATAATGCGCGGCTAAACCGCTCCGTTTCTTCACTAACTAGCCTGCATGGCCGTAAATAATTCGCATACCATGAATATGAAACTACGCACTATTTTACTGGCATTTGTGGCTGTCGTGTCTTTTAGCAAAACAGCTTCTGCCGTGACCTATCCTCTGCCTACTGATGGCAGCCGTTTGATTGGTCAAAACCAGGTTGTCACCATTCCTGAAGGTAGCACCGCACCGCTGGAAGAATTCGCAGCACGTTACCAGATGGGTCTTTCCAACATGTTGGAAGCAAACCCGGGTGTTGACCCGTATTTGCCAAAGCCTGGTACCATCCTGAATATTCCTCAGCAGCTGATTCTGCCGGACACCGTCCATGAAGGTATTGTTATTAACAGTGCTGAAATGCGCCTCTACTATTACCCTGCTGGCTCCAACACGGTTATCGTGCTGCCAATCGGTATCGGCCAGTTGGGTAAAGACACCCCACTGAACTGGACAACAAAAGTAGAACGTAAGAAAGCGGGCCCAACCTGGACGCCAACGAAGAAAATGCACGCAGAATATATTGCTGCCGGTACGCCACTGCCAGCGGTTGTTCCAGCTGGCCCGGATAACCCGATGGGTCTGTATGCACTGTACATTGGTCGTCTGTATGCAATTCACGGTACCAACGCAAACTTTGGTATCGGCCTGCGCGTGAGCCACGGTTGTGTGCGTCTGCGTAATGAAGACATCAAATTCCTGTTCGAGAAAGTGCCGGTCGGTACCCGCGTTCAGTTCATCAACGAACCGGTTAAAGCCACCGTTGAGCCAGATGGTACGCGCTACATTGAAGTGCATAACCCACTGTCGACCACTGAAGCGCAGTTCAACTCCACTGAGATTGTCCCTATCACGCTGAAAAACAACGTGACCGCGATTACCGCTCAGCCTGACGTTGACAGCACCGTATTGGATCAAGCTATTCAGGGCCGTTCCGGTATGCCGGTACGCTTGAACTAAGCGAAGATTACAGCTTTGAAGAGCGGCCTACGGGCCGCTTTTTTTGTCCTCAAAATATGTGTTGTGATAATGCCCAAAACTTTCTGGAACGTTCCAGACAGGAATGTTTGGTATGCTAATAATTCATGATGTGACCGGTAGCACATTTTTGAGTTTAATTGTATGATGAATGCGTTTTCTAAAAGGTAATCACTATGCGTAACTCACTCACCACACTATGGCAGTACCTGCGGGCATTTATATTAATTTACATATGCTTATATGCAGGTATTGCCATTTCGTCACTGCTTCCTATCACCATCCCCGGCAGCATTATTGGCATGCTGATTTTGTTTGTATTGCTGTCGCTGCAAATCGTCCCTGCCAAATGGGTTAAACCCGGTTGCCAAATATTGATTCGTAACATGGCGCTGCTGTTTGTGCCGATTGGCGTAGGTGTGATGCAGTATGTCGATGTAATAAAACAACAATTTGGCCCTGTCGTGGTCTCATGTTTTATCAGTACCCTGGTGGTGTTAGTGGTGGTGAGCTGGAGTTCCCAGTTAATGCATGGCGAGCGTAAAGTGGTGAGCGAGCGCGAGGGTGAGACAAAATGATTCATCATCTTTGGTGGTCTTTACCTTTAACACTGGCGACTTTTTTCCTGGCTCGCCAGGTTGCTGTCCGTTATAAATCGCCGGTTCTGAACCCGTTGCTGATTTCCATGATTGTGATAATCCCAATCCTGGTCTTGACCCGTACCCCTTACGAACATTATTTCGAAGGCAGTAAAGTATTAAATGACTTGCTGCAACCGGCCGTTGTTGCCCTCGCCTTCCCGCTTTACGAACAGCTTCACCAGATTCGCGCGCGCTGGAAATCCATTATCACTATCTGTTTTATTGGCAGTATGGTGGCGATGATTACCGGTACTTCGGTGGCATTACTGATGGGGGCAACTCCGCAAATTGCCGCTTCGATTTTGCCGAAATCAGTGACCACCCCTATCGCAATGGCAGTCGGTGGCAGTATCGGTGGGATCCCGGCGATTAGCGCAGTCTGTGTGATTTTTGTCGGTATTTTGGGTGCCGTATTTGGTCATACCCTTTTGAATTTAATGAACATTACCACTAAGGCGTCTCGTGGTCTTGCGATGGGGACGGCATCTCATGCCCTCGGCACCGCTCGCTGCGCGGAACTTGATTACCAGGAAGGGGCTTTTAGCTCATTGGCGCTGGTGATCTGCGGCATCATTACCTCACTGATTGCCCCGTTCCTGTTCCCGGTTATTTTGGCCGTTGTAGGTTAAAACTTGCGAGAGATCGCGCATTTTCATTCTTTATTTCATACGTTGCATTTGTAATTAGATGAAGATCACATATAAAGCCTATACAGACCCGTAAACTACGGGTCAATCACTTGTTATGAGGCTAATTTCCATGCGCTCACGTTTTCAGGCTGCTCTCGCACAACTCCCGGCTGCACTGCAAACCGCACTGCAACCCTTGATTACTGACTCTCATTTCCCGGCAATGTTTATTGCTTCCGAAGTAGAATCACTGAAAGCTCAGACCGGCCTTGATGACGATGCATTGGCCTTCGCCTTATTGCCACTCGCAGCCTCTTGTGCACGTGCTGATTTATCACAGTTTTATGTCGGCGCTGTGGCGCGCGGTGTAAGCGGTAACCTTTATTTTGGCGGCAATATGGAGTTTCTCGGCTCCACCATGCAGCAGACCGTTCATGCCGAGCAGAGCGCAATTACTCACGCGTGGATGCGCGGTGAAAAAGCACTCTCCGCCATTACGGTTAACTACACACCTTGTGGCCATTGCCGCCAGTTTATGAACGAGCTGAATAGCGGTGTAGCACTACGCATTAATTTGCCAGGCCGTAAACCCGCCACGCTTGGCGATTATCTGCCTGATGCCTTTGGCCCACGCGATTTAGAAATCAAAACCTTGCTGCTTGATGAAATGGACCATGGCTTTGAGTTGCAGGGCGATGAATTAAGCCGTGCCGCCATTGCCGCGGCAAACCGTAGCCATGCGCCGTACAGCAACGCGCCTTCAGGTGTGGCGCTGGAAATGCGTGACGGGACGATTTTCAAAGGGAGCTATGCAGAAAACGCGGCATTCAATCCTTCCCTGCCACCACTGCAGGCCGCACTGAATCTGCTGAGTCTTTCGGGTTATGACTATAACGATATTCAGCGGGCAATACTTGCTGAAAAAGCCGAAGCACCACTAACTCAATGGGATGCGACCGCTGCCACATTAAAAGCGCTGGGCTGTATGAATATTGACCGCGCACTTTTGAATTGATATTCACAGTACGGGCGTGCTTGCGTCCGTACTGTTTAAATTTAACGCAACCAACGCAGTGAATCTTGCTCTTACCCACCAGGTAAAGTAGCCTTGAATAAAATTCCCTCCTTTTTTAGAGCCGCAAGTCCATGTTGAAGCGCGTGTTTTATAGCCTGTTGGTGATAATCGGATTGGCTGTGGTCGCTGCGCTATGTCTTGACCGCTGGATAAGCTGGAAAACTGCGCCTTACGTCTATGATGAATTGCAGGACTTGCCCTACCGCCAGGTCGGCGTGGTGCTTGGAACCGCCAAATATTACCGCACAGGCGTGATTAATCAGTATTACCAATTCCGTATTCAGGGCGCGTTAAATGCTTATAACAGCGGTAAAGTAAATTACCTGCTGTTAAGCGGCGATAATGCCCTGCAAAGCTACAACGAACCCATGACCATGCGTAAAGATCTGATTGCCGGTGGTGTTGACCCGGCCGACATCGTGCTGGATTACGCTGGTTTTCGTACCCTGGATTCTATCGTTCGTACCCGCAAAGTCTTTGATACCAACGATTTCATCATTATCACCCAGCGTTTCCATTGCGAACGTGCGCTATTTATTGCCTTGCATATGGGTATCCAGGCGCAGTGTTACGCCGTTCCCTCGCCAAAAAATATGATGACTGTACGTATCCGTGAATTTGGTGCCCGATTAGGCGCGCTCGCGGATCTGTATATCTTTAAACGTGAACCGCGTTTTCTTGGCCCATTGGTGCCAATTCCTGCAATGCATGAAGTACCTGAAGATGCACAAGCTTATCCGGCTGTGACGCCAGAACAGTTGCTGGAGTTACAGAAAAAACCCTAAAGTAAGCCCTCAAGGAAGGAAGAATGGCTGTTAATAAAATATTACTGGCATTGGTTCCCGCACTCAGTCTGCTGGCTGCACCTGCACTGGCGCAGGCAGAAGAAGAATGCATGGCGCAGTTAAAAACACAGGCCGCGTTGCTGCATCCTACAAGTCAGCTAAATGAAAGTAACAGTGCCTGCAAAGTGTGGCCGTGGGCTCCAGACAAAACCATTATGGTGATGATGTTATCCGCACCCGACGCTGACCCCAATATGCCCATCTACGACGTCGATGTGTTAGTGACGGACACACATAGCGGTAAGGTAATTGCGCGCAATACCCACCCGCAAGCCATTCAGGATGATGCGATAGCAACTAGCTCTGTCACCATCGATACAGCACGTTACCAGCTCACCCCAGATTTACGCGCCTTTGCCATCCGCTTTGTCCATACTGGTTCTTCCAATGTTAACCAGTTCGGTGTTGAAAGCCTGAATATGTATGTGCTTAAAGACAAAACGCTGCCTTTGCTGGTTAATCACTTCAGTATGGTGATTGACAGCGGAGAGTGGGATGGGGCTTGCACGGGATATTTTACGAAAAACAAGCGAACTATTTCGGTGTTAAACACTACCAGCAACGGCTATGCCGATCTGCGAGTACACGATAAAAAAGTCTCAAATGAAACAAACCGGGATAAAGCCGGTAAATGTGCAGAAACAAAGGTTGGCGAAGAGGAAACAGATATTATTCTGCGTTTTGATGGGAAAGTTTATCCGGTGGATAAAAAAGAGCAGTTTGACAGTGCATTTTGATTAAATGATCAGGGTGAGCCTTCGCCCACCCTGACAATAAATTACTTCTTACGTGCGTATTTCAATGAATCCAGTGCGACCGCGAAGATAATGATCGCACCCTTGATGATGTACTGCCAGTAAGGGTTCACGCCGATATACGTCAAACCGTAGTTGATGACGGTGAAGATGATAACACCGGTCACCACGCCCACGACCGTCCCCACGCCGCCGCTGAATGACACACCGCCGACGACGCACGCCGCAATCGCATCCAGTTCGTACATGAAGCCAAGGTTGTTGGTCGCAGAACCGATACGCCCAGCTTCTAACATCCCGCCGAAGGCGTAGAACACACCAGACAGCGCGTAAATCATGATCAGGTTCAGTGCAACGTTAACACCAGAAACTTTAGCGGCTTCAGGGTTACCACCGATGGCGAAGATGTTCTTACCAAAGCGCGTTTTGTTCCACAGAATCCAGACAAAGCCAATCGCAATCAACGCATAGAACGTGATGTACGAGAGCTTAAAGTTACCCATCTTGATAAAGCCCTGGGTAAAGGTCGAGAACCCGCTATCGAACCCCGCAATTGGCGATGCGCCAACAAAGTCGTAGTACAGGGAGTTGATACCGTAAACGATGATCATGGTACCCAAAGTGGTGATAAACGGCGTCACGTTCAGGTAAGCAATGATAATACCGTTAACCAGACCAATGATTGCGCCGATAGCACAAACGATCAGGATAACCAACGGGATTGGCATGGTGCTCATTTCAGGGAAAACTTTGTTTACGTTTTCCATTGATTGCAGGAATGTCGCCGCGACAACCGCCGCTAAACCTACCTGGCGACCTGCTGACAGGTCAGTACCCTGAGTCACAATCAGCCCCGCCACACCCAATGCAATGATGATACGCACGGAAGACTGGGTCAGAATGTTACTTAAGTTCATCAAGCTTAAAAACGTTGGGTCCTGGAAAATAATAATCGCCAGCAGCACCAGCAATACGACATAAATGCCGCCTTCTTTCAGATAAGTTAGAAAACTTTTCTTATTTAACGCACTCATTTTAATAGCCCCTAAATTATCAAAGGTGCACAGACGCAAGACGTAATATTTCGTTCTGCGTGGTTGTTTTAGTGTCTACAATTCCGGCAACGAGACCATTGCTCATCACCAGGATACGATCTGTAATCCCTAACAACTCTGGCATTTCGGACGAAATAATGATGATTCCTTTCCCTTTTTTGGCGAGTTCAGCAATAAGCTGATAAATTTCAAATTTAGCCCCAACATCAATCCCGCGAGTCGGTTCATCTAACATTAAAATTTCTGGCTGTGTTAATAACCAACGGCCAATAATCACTTTTTGTTGGTTACCACCGGACAGCGAACCAATCGCCGTGCGATGACCTGGTGTTTTGACACGCATTGAGTCGATTACCCATTGGGTATCGCTTTTCATGCGCGAATTATCCAGTAAGCCAACTTTGTTTTTATAATTGCGAATATTAGAAATCAGTGAGTTAAAACCAATATCCAGGTACGCATAAATACCGGTTGAGCGACGTTCTTCTGTCACCAGGGCAAAGCCATGGTTAATCGCTTCGTTCGCGCTATGGTTATTAATCTTTTTGCCGTGCAACGTAATAGTACCGTCTGATTTTTCACGGATACCAAAAAGTGTTTCAACAATATCAGTACGTTTTGCACCGACCAGACCAGCAATGCCAAGAATTTCCCCTTTGTGCAAATCAAAGGAAACATCGCGAATCGAAGGCTGACGTAGTGAAGTCAGGTTACGGACTTCCATAATCACTTCACCCGGCACGTTTTCTTTTGTCGGGAAGCGTTGGTTTAGCGAGCGGCCCACCATCATGGAGATAATTTTATCCATATCCAGCCCTTCTAATGGCTGGGTGGCAATCCACTGCCCGTCACGTAAAATCGTGATTTCATCGCACAGCTGGAAAATTTCTTCCATTTTGTGGGAGATATAAACAATACCGCAGCCGCGTTCTTTTAATTTACGGATGATTTTGAAAAGGTGATTAACTTCTTTTTCTGTCAGCGAGGATGTTGGCTCATCCATAATGACGATTTTGGCATTGTAAGAAAACGCTTTGGCAATTTCGATCATCTGCATTTGTGATACTGACAATGTGCCCACACGTGCTTTAGGGTCAATATCAATATCCAGTTCATCGAAAATATGTTTGGTATCGCGGTACATTTTGTCCTGGTCGACAAATACACCTTTAGTTGGGTAGCGCCCCAGCCACATGTTATCCATTACGGTACGTTGTAAAACCAGGTTTAATTCCTGGTGCACCATAGAAATACCATTTTCCAGCGCTTCTTTGGTGCTGGAAAAGTTAACTTCTTGTCCCTGAAAAAGAATACTGCCGGAATCTTTGGCATAGATCCCAAATAGGCATTTTAATAATGTTGATTTGCCTGCACCGTTCTCACCCATTAATGCGTGAATGGAATGAGGACGAACTTTTAAATTAACATTATCCAGTGCCTTAACGCCGGGGAATGATTTATTAATGTTGGTCATTTCCAACAAATATTCCGACGACTGATTTGTAATATTGTCGACCATAATTACGGTTCCAATAGTGTCACTGAGTGGATTGAGCCGGACGAAAATCACATCCGGCTCGACACTTTTTTTAAAACCATATCCAAAATAATTCGAGTTGCACAAAGGCGACAAGCTCGTGAGTCCCCGGCAGCTTACTTAAGTAAGTGACCGGGGTGAGCGAGTGCAGTTAACGCATCTGCGGCTCGAAGTATGAAGGATACTTATTTACCAGTAAATTCAGCCAGATTGCTCTGATCAACACCGACGTATGGGATACGAACGATTTTGTTCTCAATCTTCCACTTAGTGCCTTCAGCGGCAGGCTTACCATCGGCCAGGTTTTTAGCCAGATCGAAGGTTGCTTTAGCCTGGTTGTTGGCATCGTTCAGAACGGTACCGGCCATTGCGCCAGATTTAACCAGTGCCAGAGCTTCTGGCAGGGCATCAACACCAAAGACTGGAATAGAAGATTTGTTGTGCGCTTTCAGCGCTTCAACTGCACCCATTGCCATCGCATCGTTGTTGGCAATAACCACTTCGATTTTGTTAGCGTTCGGGCCAGACAACCATGCGTCCATCTTATCTTTTGCCTGAGCGGTATCCCACATTGCAGTATCTAACTGCAGCTGTTGAGTTTTCAGGCCTTTGGTATTCAGCTCTTTAATAACATAGGTAGTACGAGCTTCAGCATCCGGGTGGCCTGGTTCGCCTTTGAGCAGAACGAATTGAACCTGACCATCTTTGTTCAGATCCCATGCCGGGTTAGCTGCCCAATGTTTAGCAATCAGGTCGCCCTGGATGATGCCAGACTCTTTAGAGTCAGTACCCACGTAGTAAGCTTTGTCGTAGCTATCCAGCGCTTTACGAGAAGGTTCTTTGTTGTAGAACACGATTGGAATGTTCTGGCCGCGAGCTTTTTCGATAACGGTGCCCGCAGCAGCAGGGTCAACCAGGTTGATTGCCAGTGCTTTCACGCCTTTTGCCAACAGTACGTCAATCTGATCGTTCTGCTTGGACTGGTCGTTTTGCGAGTCGTTCATCAGCAGTTCTACGTCTGGAGAAGCTTTTGCGTCTTTCTCAATTGCTTTGCGAACCACTGACATGAAGTTATCGTCATATTTATAAATGGTCACACCAATACGGGTATCAGCTGCATGAGCGGCTGCGCCAAACAACATGCAAGACATAACAGCGGACAGGGTCAAAACCTTCTTATTCATGGTATCTCCGGTTTTTTGCAGGGTAGTACATTAGGTATTCAGGCAGGCAGCACTGTTACAAAAATGTTACTGAATGCCGAAAATTTTCTATAGTAAAAAACTCTTCCGTGTTCGGTAACGATCCATAACTGCTTTTATTGATGATTTTTTTGCTTAATACCTATGCGCAAACTGATGAGTCAGCGTTACATATAGTTTCAGCTGATAAAACGCTGACATCATAGTCATCGCAATGTTAATTAACTGTGAATTTACTCACAAATTGAAACCGGTTACATCAAAGACTTTATTCAGAGAGTGATCGATGCCGCAATTTGCCGTGGAGCCACCGAATGACGGCGCACCAAAGTCGGCATAAAACAGTGCGTTGCACCAATATCGAGCGTTCCTGCCGCCCCTTGTAGCGCCAGTTCCGTCGCCAGACGCGCCATTGAAACAATGGGGTATCGCACCGTGGTGAGTTGCGGATCGGTGTAACGTGCGATGGGAATATCATCAAAACCGATCACTGAAACATGATGCGGCACGACAATCCCGTTATCTTTCAAGGCAGTTAACGCTCCGGCCGCCATGCTGTCGTTGTAAGCAAACACCGCACTGAGTTGCAGATTGCGGCCAAGCAATTCCACCATTGCCGCTTCGCCGCCCTGCATATCCGGTGAACCTACGCCTACCCAGCTTTCTGGCGGGGTAATCCCCTGCTCTGTCATGCCACGCATCCAGCCTTCACGGCGTTGTGCGTTATCTTCAATCGCATGACTGGAGGCCAGATAACCAATGCGTTGATGACCTTGATTAAACAGCATTCGTGTTGCCATCAACGCACCACTGACGTTATCAAGCCCCACGCAACGGTGTTCGTAGCCCGGCACAATTCGGTTAACCAGCACCATGCCGGGAATTTGATCGAGGAACTCAGCTAATTCTTGATCGCCGAGAGCTTTAGCATGAACAATCAATGCGTTACAGCGCTGACGAATCAACACTTCAATGGCATGACGCTCTTTTTCTTCCTGGTGGTAGCTGTTGCCGATGAGCACATATTTGTTGTGCTGCTGTGCCACAACATCCACGGCCTTCACCAGCGCGCCAAAGAACGGATCGGACACATCCATCACCACCACGCCGATGGTATCGCTGACCTGAGTTGCCAGAGCCTGGGCGTTAGCGTTTGGCCGATAACCCAGCTGCGCCACCGCCTGCATTACGCTTTCACGGGTGTCCGCACTGACCAGCGCGCTGTTATTAAGTACACGAGAAACGGTCGCCACTGAGACACCAGCGATGCGGGCAACGTCACGAATGGTGATCATATTTTTCACCAGTCGAAAGAGGAGTTAGTCTCATGAATGCACCCTGTATTTGGCAAGGTGGCTATTCTGGCAGCGACGCGGGAATGACTACGTGAGGATGATCACATCGATGAAAACGGTTACATACAAATCGTTAACGTTTGTGATGTATATCATTATCTTGTTGTATGTTTCAGAGAAACCCCAGCAGCACGTGCTGTGAGTTGTCGCCATAGCCATTCAATTGGCCCCTGGCGGAAGAAACGCAGCCATAGCATTGAAAAGACAATGTTGATGACCCAGACCGCGGGAACGAAAGCCAGCAGCGACAGGCGGTCATACTTCATATAACCGCCCATCTGGAAGAAGAATGCGGTGCAAATCAGCGTTTGCAGCAAGTAATTCGATAGCGCCATGCGCCCGACATGCGCGACAGCATTCACCAGTCGCCAACGCGAAAGCTGCGGCCAGTAGCCAAATGCCAGCGCGGCATAACCGATAGTTTGAAACGGCGCACTCAATTCACGCGGGGCTTGCAGCAAGAAAGCACACCAGCGATAACCCCAGCCAAGGTGCCACTGGGCATAAATAGCCGGAATGTTGATTAACATACCGACGATAATCAGCCACCAGCCGGTGCGGCGGTAATGATGCAAACTGAACGCCCCACGCAACCAACCGCTACGCATTAATGACGCGCCCAACAGCATCATTCCAGCCAGTTGCCAGCCGTACTGCGCGCCTAACGCCACTAAATTTGAGGAAAGTAAGTCAATGCGATTACTGATAGCTTCGCTCCCGCCCTGCAATTTCCACCATTGCTCATACTGCAGGTTGGCCGCATCCGGCACCCAGGAACGGTTCGGCGCATCACCAGAGATAAAGCCCAGCAACAGCAATACCCCAATGCCGGTGAGATAGAGAATTACCCCGGTATTAAACAGTGAGCGAATCCCCGGCGCGTCGCGAATCAAGCGCCAGCACACCAGGCCGACTAAACCATAAGCCAGCAAAATATCGCCATCCCATAACAAGATAGCGTGCATGAAACCCAACAAGACTAATAACGTCAGACGTGACTGAATCCAGCGTTTGCCGCGATGTAACAACATCTGCAAGCCAGCGCCAAATAATAAAGCGAATAAGGTGAGGAATTTGACCTGGGCAAAGAGATCAAGAATGGCCCATGTCCAGGCCTCGCGGTCAGTAATAGCACCGGACCAGGCAGGGTTCAGATACGCCGCCTTCGGCAAACCGAAGGCCACGATATTAAGCAGCAGAATGCCGAGAATAGCGACGCCACGGACAAAATCCAGCGTACCGTTTCTCTCCATACACCCTGCCTGATAAATGTTAGTTATGACGCACAGCGCGCAGAAATTCCTGACGGGTATTCTGGCTGGATTTGAACAAGCCGCCTAACGACGTGGTCGTCGTGGCACTGGTTGCATCCTGCACACCACGCGCTTTCACACAATAATGGACCGCATCAATAGATACCGCCACATTGTTGGTGCCAAGCAGCGTTTGCAGGGCAATCAGGATTTGCTGAGTTAAGCGTTCCTGAACCTGCGGGCGCTGGGCAAAGAATTGCACAATGCGGTTAATTTTTGACAGGCCAATGACGGTGTCTTTTGGCAGATATGAAACTGTCGCTTTACCGTCGATAGTCACGAAATGGTGTTCACAGGTACTGGTGAGCGTGATGTTGCGCACGGTGACCATTTCATCGACCTTCATCTTATTTTCGATGACGGTGATTTTTGGGAAGTTGGCATAATCGAGGCCGGAGAAAATCTCATCGACATACATTTTGGCGATGCGATGCGGCGTTTCCATCAAGCTGTCGTCGCTCAAATCAAGATTCAGCAACTGCATGATTTCCGTCATATGCTCGGCAATCTGACGTTTGCGGGTTTCGTTATCAAGTTCACGCAATTGCGGACGCAGCGGGGTTTCCAGGCCGCGTGCAACTAATGCTTCGTGAACCAATGCGGCTTCTGGACTTAATGATGGCATACTATTTTCTCCTGCAGGTGTGGCTGACCTCGGCCCTACATGGGGCAAAGTGTGCGCTTATTGTGCGTGAGCACGGTCGCATAATCCAGTAGTGCGAACGATAATTAATGAAATCGTCAAAACCTTCGCCAAACTAAACCGCCACCAACCAACAATGCCAACCCTGCGACATATAAAGCTGGCTCCAGTTGCCCGGTTAGCGAAGTCGAGGTTGCCGATAACATTGGCCCAACCAACTGCCCCATCGCGTATCCGCTGGTCAGTAATCCCGCCATATAACGGGTATGTTGCGGTGCCAGTTCACGGCCATATTGTAATGACAATTGCACCGCACATAAGAACCCGCCGCCCACTAACAACGCCCCCAGAACCAGCCCGCTAATACCGGGAATGATATCTGAGGCGAATACTCCAAGCGCCTGCAACCAAAGGACCAGCGCTAAGCGTTGATGGGTTTGCAGCCAAAATCGTGTGGCAATACCCAGCAAAATACCGCATACCGCCGCACCGCCAAATATCGGCCAGACGAATTGCGCGAATGCGCTACCAGGAAAACGTGCGCTAGCCATTTGCGATAAAAACGTCGCGGGCAGAATATAGCCAAATCCGGCGAGGCTGTAGCTCAACAGCAGCCGTTTGAGCGGCGCGGTTAAAACCAGCGGTTCGGGTGCCGTTTCCGGGCGATGTAACTCCCCTTTGCGTGGTAAGTTGCGGGCGATTAATAAGATCAATAACAACGCCAGAACGCCATAAACCAACCAGCCGTGAGCTGCGGATAAACCATAACTGTGGATCGCCACCGCCAGCAAACCGCTGATAAATATCCCGGCACCAGGACCGGCAAATACCGCAGCGCTTAAACCGGGCTTGCCTAAACGCGCCAGTTGCTCGTTGCTCCAGGCGGCAATTAACACCATTGCCCAGCCACTGGCACAGCCAATCAGGAAGCGAATCAGCGCGTGCCACAATGCGGAATCGACGGTGGCGGATAACAGCGTCAAAACCACCGCCCCCCAAACACCGAGCATCAAACGGAATTCGACACGCCGGTGCGCGCGCATGGCATCCCACGCGCCAATCAGATAGCCGAGATAGTTAATCGCGGCTACCAAACCCGCACTGGTTAAGGTAAGTTGCCCTTCCGCTATCATCAGCGGGACTTGTGGCGTAAAGGCAAAGCGGCCAATGCCCATTGCCACCACCAACACCAGAAATCCCGTCAACGCGATACGAAGTGCCACATCGCCCCCAATTGTTACGATTTCGTTGCCAGCATGATGCCGCATGACTAGACTGGGGTGAAGTGAAAGTTATTCATTGATATTGAATATATTTAAGGACATTTATATGGAACTGCTTGAAGAACACCGATGTTTTGAAGGCTGGCAGCAGCGCTGGCGCCATGATTCCGCGGTATTGAAATGCCCGATGACGTTCAGTATTTTTCTGCCAACTCCGCGCACCACTCCCCCACCCGTTCTGTACTGGCTGTCAGGCCTGACCTGTAACGACGAAAACTTCACCACTAAAGCGGGCGCACAACGTGTCGCTTCTGAACTGGGCATTGTTCTGGTGATGCCGGACACCAGTCCGCGCGGTGAAAATGTGCCGAATAATGAAAGTTACGATCTCGGCCAGGGCGCAGGTTTTTACCTGAACGCGACAGAGCAGCCGTGGGCTGACCATTTCCGCATATACGACTACATTAATCACGAGTTGCCCGCGTTAATTGCCGATAATTTCAGCATCAGCGATAAGGCCTCTATTTTCGGCCATTCGATGGGCGGCCACGGCGCACTGAGCATCGCGTTGAAAAACCCTGGTCGTTATTGTTCGGTTTCTGCATTTGCGCCGATTGTGAATCCAACGCGCGTCCCGTGGGGGAAAAAAGCGTTTGCGGCTTATTTAGGTGCAGACGAAGAGAAATGGCGCGAATGGGATAGCTGCTGTTTATTGATGCAGGCCGATAGCGCGCAGGCGATTCCGGTGCTTATCGATCAAGGGGATGCCGATCAGTTCTTAGCAGATCAACTACAACCCGCGCAGTTTGCTGAAGTGGCGCGGCAGAAAAACTGGCCGTTAACTCTGCGTGTACAGCCAGGTTACGACCATAGTTATTACTTTATTGCTTCGTTTGTGGAAGACCATTTGCGGTTCCACGCGGAGCATTTGGGGTAACTGTTTGATTTAGTTTGCCCTCACCCCGACCCTCTCCCACAGGAGAGGGAGAAAACTGGGCTATCCCCTCTCCCTCAGGGCTGTCTCTTAGTCACAACTTTGAGGGGCGATTTAAGCCGGACCCGAAATTCAAGGTCAAAGTCAAAAGCCAAGGCGGTTTTGACTTTGTTCCCGGCTTCAATCGCGCCGTTTTTTACCCTTCAGTCGGGGTCACGTGGTCGGGAACCACGTGAGAGAGCGATCGTCGGGAACGAGTCGCGAACGACCCCGAATGTTGGGTGAAAAACGGTGTTTACCGCTTGCGGCGATTGATTTGCCGTGCGCCTGGATTATCAAGGGGTTGGCGTTAACCCCTTGATTCGTTCACCGTTTGCGGGAATCACAGAGATAACTGAACGCACGAGTGAACGGAAAATCAGCGAGGCTTACAGATCTCACCCTGACAAGATTGCCAGGGCGAGGGGGGAAAATCAGAACGTGTAATCCACCGCCATAAAGTAACGACGACCATCTTCGTTATAACTGTAATCGTCGCGGCTCAAATCTTTATCGCCGAGGTTCAGCACACCCGCGCGCAATTTGATGTCTTTCGTCGCCTTCCATGCCGCACCGGTATTCCACACCACATAACCGCCAGGTGTTGGTGCGCCATCAGTCGTGGCACGCTGCTCGCCGGTGTAGTTCGCAGAAACATAGAACGACCAGTCATCGAGCGGCAACCAATCCACCGTGCCGTTGGCGGTATGGAATGGCAGTGAAGCCAGCGGCTTATTGTCACCGCCACTCAAATCTCGCCCATCGTTATAGGTGTAATTCAGCGTCAATTTCCATTGATCGTTGAATGGCACTTTCACCTCAGTTTCTACGCCACGAACACGCGCTTTGTTAACGTTGTAATATTTGAAAATTGGCCGACCCGCGCTGTCAAAACCAACAAAGTTTGGATACGACGGCGCCAGTGCACGGTTCTGCGTGCGGTCAATATCAATCATGTCGTCGAGGTTGTTCTGGAAGGTGGTGATACTGCCAGACACACCATCCAGTAGACCTTCATCGCCTGCGTAATACAGACCGAATTCGAAGCTTTCACTGGTTTCTGGTTTCAGATCGGGGCTGCCGACAATCTTACAAGAGCCACGGCAAGAGTTGCTGGTCCAGTCGGGACTCAGTTGCAGCAACGATGGCGCTTTAAATGCCGTTGCCCAGCCGCCTTTCATGGTGATGGTATCGGTCGCGCTATACACCAGATAGGCACGCGGGCTCCAGTGATCGCCGTAAGTTTCGTGGTCGTCCATACGCACGCCGGTGGTCAACGCCAGCGGTTCGAAAATCCGCCATTCATCTTCCAGGAACAAGGCGTACTGGCTGGCAGAGGTTTCGCTGCTGTTACTGCCGGTGAGGTTAACTGGGTCAGTTAATTTATCGTGACGCCATTCGCCGCCAAAGGTCAGTAATTGGTTGATGTCGCCCAAAGGCAGCACCAGTTTGCCATCGAGGCTGTTGTTGCGCGAGGTGATAGGTGAACTGTTGCCTGGATTGAGGTTATCGATTTTATCGCCATAAAAACGCAGTTCGGTATTGCCGTAATCCCAACGCCCGTTATGGGAAATCGAGTAATCCTGGCGCTCCATACGGTTTTTATTCAGCGAGTCAGAATCACGGTCCTGGCGGTCAAAACCATAACCAAAGCTCATGTCCTGGTTTTCGGTTGGCGTCAGGGCAAATTCCGCACTGCCGCTGCGCGTGGTATAGCCTTCAATGCGCGGCGTTTCACCCGTAGTACTGGTGCTGGAAGATTCTTGTTTGTCTTTTTCGCGCTTGCCAAGGTTGCCGTAAACTTTGACGCCGAGCAGGTTGTCGATGATGGGGCCGCTGGTAAAGAAGTTGCTGTTATAAGAATCCCCGCGATCGCGATTTTCCTGAATGGTGGTATCTGCCGTCACGGTGCCGTGCCAGGCCTTGCCCACTTTGCGTGTAATAATGTTGACCACGCCGCCTAACGCATCGGAACCGTAAAGTGAAGACATCGGCCCACGCACCACTTCGATACGTTCAATGGCGTCAACCGGGATCCAGTTCAGGTCAAAATCGTTATGACGGAAGACGGCATTACGCGAGTTCACCCGCTTACCATCAACCAAAATCAACGTGTAGCTACTGTCCAGACCACGAATACTGACGCCCTGGCGGTTATCCCCTTCATTAGTCAGTTGCACACCTGGGACTTCCTGCAAAACATCTTTCAGGTTCTGGATAGGCTTTTTCTTCAGATCTTCTTGAGTAATAACGCTAATACTGGCTGGGGCATCTTTGAGGTTTTGCTCGGTGGCAGACGCAGTCACCACCATCGTGTCTTCACGTTGTTCGGCAATTACCGGAAACGCAGCGGTGATTATTGACGCGCAGAGTCCTCCCCGGACGATGGGATTCAACCTTAACATTCCTTTCTCCATGAGGTGAATTACAAGCTAAAAGGCTCACATTCCTTGGTGCGTCGCCCGCTACATTGGCAAACGACGTCGAACCTTACTCACCGACATCCAGCCGGGGTAAAGCGTGGCGACACCATAAATTAAACGAGAATGGTTATCAATCAAATTGTTAAATTTTGTAAGGTATCGAGTGCAGTTGTAACGGCAGGAACGGGGTTTGTAGGGCGGATAAACGAAGTGTCATCCGCCATTGTGAAGTGAATTATTGACCGCTATTTATTGACCGTAATAGGCGCTTTTACCGTGCTTACGCAGATAGTGTTTATCGAGCAATTGCGGCTGCATATTGCCGCCTGACACCCAAGAAACGGCGATACGGCGAAGGAATATCCAATAGATAATCAGGGTAAAAAAGGGCTTTCTTGATAAATAAAAAAGGGCAACGAATATATCGTTGCCCTTTTTTTATTAACGAACCTTGTAATATTGTCGGTTCGAAATTTATTACTTCTTAAACGTTTTTGGGAATGTCATTTCGCTGTATTTCACAAAACGAGACCCTTTGGTAATTTTGTAGCCGAACCAAATTGCCAGGAACAGCGGGATACCGATATAGGTCGCTGTCACCCCAGCCCAGTCAATCTTATCGGCCAGGAACGCTTCGTAGTTCTGGCCCAGTGTGATAATCAGACACAGGGCGAAGGCAAAGATAGGCCCGACAGGGAAGAAGCCAGAAACGTACGGCAGGTCGTTGAGATCCAGCCCTTGCTTCACATAACCACGACGGAAACGGTAGTGGCTGATCGCGATACCTAACCAGGCGATAAAGCCAGTCATACCGGATGTGTTCAGCAGCCACAGGTACACGGTCTGGTTGCCATACATTGATGTCAGGAAGCACAAGCCCGCCACAACCGTGGTTGCATACAACGCATTACGCGGCACACCACCAGCGGACAGCTTAGAGAAAATACGTGGCGCTTTGCCATCACATGCCAGGGTGTAAAGCATACGAGTCGATGCGTACATCCCGGAGTTACCCGCTGACAGTACTGCAGTCAGGATAACGGCGTTCATCACTGCCGCAGCAGAGAGCAGACCTGCATGTTCAAATACCAGAGTGAACGGGCTAACGCCGATGTCTTTCACATCGTTACGCAGCAGGCTCGGATCGGTATAAGGAATGATCAGGCTGATAATCAGAATCGCGAACACATAGAACAGCAGGATACGCCAGAACACCTGACGCACAGCGCGTGGAATGTTCTTACCTGGATCTTCAGATTCACCCGCAGCAACACCGATAAGCTCAGTCCCCTGGAAGGAGAAGCCGACGATCATCGCCACACCAATCATGGCGGAGAACCCACCCGCAAATGGCGCATCGCCTACCGCCCAGTTGCTCCACCCCGCAGGTTGTGCACCTTTGAAGATGCCAAGAATCATCATCACGCCGACAATGATAAAGATGATAACCGTCGTCACTTTAATCAGTGAGAACCAGTATTCTGCTTCGCCAAAGCCTTTAACAGAGATGTAGTTGAGCAGGAACATGATGCCGAGGAACAACGCACTCCAGATCCAGCCTGGGGTGTCCGGGAACCAGTAGTTCATCACCAATTGTGAGGCGACCAGGTCAACCGCGATAGTGACTGCCCAGTTGTACCAGTAGTTCCAGCCCAGCGCGAAGCCGAAGCCTTCTTCAACGTATTGCTGCCCGTAGGTGGCAAATGAACCAGAAACCGGCATGTATGCCGCAAGCTCGCCCAGGCTTGTCATCAGGAAGTACACCATCAGACCAATCAGCATGTAGGACAACAGCGCGCCGCCAGGACCCGCCTGAGAAATGGTTGCACCAGAGGCAACAAATAGCCCGGTACCGATGGATCCGCCAATGGCGATCATCGTTAAGTGGCGCGCTTTTAGCTCACGTCGTAAGCCAGGCGCTTGTGTTGTTTGATCTTGAGAAACCATAGAAAATTGCGGTCCTTCCAAAAAATGAGGCGCGATTGTAGCAAACCAGCCCTATACATGTAGTAGAAATACGAAGTTATAAGAGAGCTTCATGATCGGAGAAGAATTATAAGTAACGCACTTATGATAGTAGATGAAAAGAGGGCGTGAGCCAGGCTGTCGTGCTACGCGGGAATCCATTCCCCATGCGGTTTGGCGGGTTATTTTATTTAAAATCAACCTTCATTAATTCAGGGATACTGAAATCGCGGGTGGTGTCGACACAGCGATTAATGTAGTCAACGAAGCGCGGCGGCAGCGACATGCCTAAATCCAGCAGTTTTTTATTCGAGAAACGCACATTTAACATCGAGAATTCACCGTATAAACGCATCGCTCTTAGCATAAGACGCTCGTTACATGGCCCATAAATAGTTTTGAATTCTCTACGATTTTTGACAAGCTCGCTATAATCTACTTGCTGATAAGTCGCATAAATAGGGTTCTGATCTAATGCAGCTGCCATAGCGCGGTCAATTTCAACAAATCGGGTACTTCCCGTATCCCCGGCAGAAATATGGTAAACCTTGTCAGTGAGTTCAATATGTTGAGTTAATAACAACAAAGCTTCAGCGCAGTAATCCACCGGAATCACATCAATCTTATCTTCCATCGCGCACATGAATTTCCCAAGCATCAGAGCCATACGGAATACCCAGAAAATACTGCTGGATGGACGACACCCTTCTTCACTGTGGCCGACCACAATCGACGGACGTGCAATCACCAGCGGGAGCTGCGGGCATTGTTCGACGATTAATTGTTCGATGGTGGATTTAGACCAGGTGTATTGCACCAAATGCTCTTCTTCAGGCTTACGTGTCATGCTCTCAGTGACCAGGGTTCCCGCTTCAGGCACGCAAGACATAGCAGTTCCCACATGCACAAAGCGCACTAAACCAGAAACATCAGCCATGCGTTTAACGAATTTTAGTGTGCCTTCAACATTCACTTTCCAGATTAATGCGTTATCACCAAATGAAGCGACGGCAGCGGAGTTAATAACATGAGTCACCGAGGAAAGTCTTTCATCATTCAAAAAGTCTTCGGAATAAGCCAGGTCACCCAGCAATATATTTTTTTCATTAATTTTAGCGAGTAGTGTTTCGTTACACCCAAAATTAGCCAGGTTATTTCTGACACGAGCGACACCTTCACCAGCCGTGTTTGCTCTAACCAGTAGCAGAATGGATTCAAAAGATGAATCTGATAGCGCCCGCGCCAGTACAGCGCCGCCCAGAAAGCCTGTTGCGCCGGTAATCAGTAGTTTGCTCATATTGAAATACTCTGAATTTAAAAACGCCATACTATGTGGCGCTTTATAAACAGCGAATCAATAAACGCAGCAATATAAAATAGATTTACGGTTAATCGTATTTTACACTGCACTGACTCCATTAATTAACTTTCGTTTAATTACGGTGTATTGATTTATATTTATATAAACCCATCTTACTCATCGCAATATTTCAAAAAACGCTGTAAGGCGTTGGATATATGCTTCTGGCGATGGTGAATACGATACAGCGTCCGCACCAGGCGTGGTAACGGCACAGGCACTTCCACCAGCGATCCCGCGGCCAACTGTTCTTCAATCACCCGACGTGACAGGCAGCTAATGCCCAGGCCATGACGCACGGCGTGTTTAATCGCTTCTGAATTGCCTAATTCCATACAAAGCTGGAATTGCGGCAAATGCGATAACAACAGGTAATCAACGATTTCACGCGTACCGGAGCCTTTCTCGCGCAGGATCCACGGCTGTTCCGCCAGGCTATCCAGGGTGATCGGCTGTTGCAAGAAAGGTGCACTCGGCGGCGCAAACACCACCAGCTCATCTTCAAGCCAGGGCTCGGTGACCAGATCCGTCATATGGCTCGGCCCCTCTATCAGGCCAATATCGACACGGAAATCTGCCACTGCGTTAATCACATCCTGGCTATTACCGACGTTCATTTCCAACGGTAGCGCCGGGAAATCACGGCGATAGTGGGCAATCATTTCCGGCAGAATATAGTTGCCGATGGTGCTACTGGCATAAACGCGAATCGCGCCGTTATCTTCTTTAAATAACTGTTCGACTTCCGTTGCCTGTTCCAGCAAGCCCACGACGCGCGGATACAGCAAACGACCATGTTCGTTGACCACCAAACGTTTACCAACACGATCAAATAGCTGCACACCCAATTGCCCTTCGAGATCGGACAGCGCAGCACTTACTGCCGACTGCGACAGCGACAGCATCTGTGAAGCCTGGGTGGTAGAACCGCTTTTGAGGACTTCGGCAAAAACTTCGAGTTGCCGCAGAGTGATGTGCATCGTGATTGCGCCTTAACACTTATTCAGATTGGTTATAAATATATAATCAATTTTATTTTTAAGCCAGCAAGCCATACACTTTTGCCAACACTAAGGAGAAGGTTATGGCTACGTTATCAATTCCCACTCATCGTCATTCATTGTGGCATTTCCTGCCAGGTCTTGCGCTTGCAGGCGCAATTACTGCGCTGGCACTGTGGTTGGGTAACATTCCTTCCGTTGCTGGCCTTGGCCTTGGAGCACTAACTCTCGCCATTTTATGCGGGATGGTCATTGGCAATACGCTGTACCCAAAAATCTGGCAACACTGTGATGGTGGCGTGCTGTTTGCCAAACAACATCTGTTGCGCCTCGGCATCATTCTTTATGGCTTTCGACTGACGTTTTCGCAAATAGCCGATGTCGGGGTCAGCGGTGTGATTATCGATGTGCTGACATTAAGCAGCACCTTTGCCCTCGCCTGTTGGTTAGGTCAGAAAGTGTTTGGTCTGGATAAACAAACCAGTTGGTTAATTGGTGCCGGTAGCAGTATTTGTGGTGCCGCAGCGATTCTGGCAACCGAACCGGTAGTTAAAGCTGAAGCCAGTAAAGTTACGGTAGCTGTAGCGACGGTGGTGATTTTCGGCACGCTGGCAATCTTTATTTATCCGATGATTTATCCGTATGTGACGCACTGGTTTACACCGGAAACCTTCGGGATTTATACCGGTTCGACCATGCACGAAGTGGCGCAAGTGGTGGCGGCGGGTCATGCCATCAGCCCTGAGACTGAAAATGCTGCGGTAATTGCGAAAATGCTGCGCGTGATGATGCTGGCTCCGTTCCTGATTTTCCTGGCCGCTCGCGTTAAGCAGTTGGCTCCGGCAGGTCAGGCGCAGAAAAGTAAAATTACTATCCCATGGTTTGCAGTGCTGTTTATTGTCGTCGCGATGTTTAACTCGCTACACCTGCTGCCAACATGGGCTGTCAATGCCTTGATAACACTGGATACTTTCATGTTAGCCATGGCAATGGCCGCGTTGGGTTTGACCACCCACTTCAGCGCGCTGAAAAAAGCCGGTGTGCGCCCGCTGTTGATGGCCCTGGTGCTGTTTATCTGGCTCATCGTTGGGGGTGGCGCGATTAACCTCGGCGTGCATCATTTTATGTCCTGATATTTCCTGCCTAACCCGCTATCATTATCGCTTTCCCGGTAGCGGGTTTTGACAGGAGAAAGAATGATGAAGTTTATTGGCGCACACGTTAGTGCCTCTGGTGGTCTGGAAAATGCCGCGATTCGCGCACATGAGCTTGAAGCCACTGCTTTTGCCCTGTTCACCAAAAACCAACGTCAGTGGCGTGCCGCGCCGCTGACCGAAGAAGTTATCAGCAATTTCAAACGTGCCTGTGAAAAGTACCATTACGGTCCAGGCCAAATCCTCCCCCACGATAGCTACCTGATTAACCTCGGTCACCCCGTTGAAGAAGCGCTGGAAAAATCCCGTGAAGCCTTTATTGATGAGCTGGAACGCTGCATGCAGTTGGGCCTGTCACTATTGAACTTCCATCCGGGCAGCCACCTGATGCAAATCCCTGAAGAAGAGTGTCTGGCGCGTATCGCGCAGTCGATTAACATTGCGCTGGATAAAACCAAAGGCGTGACGGCGGTGATTGAAAATACAGCAGGCCAGGGTAGCAACCTTGGCTTCCGCTTTGAACATCTGGCGGCGATTATTGATGGCGTAGAAGATAAATCACGCGTTGGCGTGTGTATCGATACCTGCCACGCCTTTGCTGCGGGATATGACCTGCGTACTGAAGCTGATTGTGAAAAAACCTTCGCTGAATTCGAGCGTATTGTTGGCTTCAAATACTTGCGCGGCATGCACCTGAATGACGCGAAAAGTGCCTTCGCTAGCCGTGTTGACCGTCATAACAGCCTCGGCGAAGGCAATATTGGCCACACGCCGTTTAGCTGGATCATGCGTGATAACCGCTTTGACGGAATTCCGTTGATTCTGGAAACCACGAACCCGGATATATGGGCCGAAGAGATTGCGTGGCTGAAAGCACAACAGCATCAAGAAGCTGCTGCATAAGCAAAAAAAAAGCTCCCGGTGGAAACCGGGAGCTTGAAATCAGTAAAGTGTATTACGCCGCTTTAACCGCTAATTCAGTTTCTGAGCGTTTGAGGAAGGCGTAAGACAACCCTGCCAGCAAGGTACCTGCCACAATCGCAATCAGGTAACCGACAACCGGTGTAATCGCGCCAGGAATCAGCAACACAAACAGACCGCCATGTGGCGCCATCAGTTTGGCACCCACCGCCATGGAAATCGCACCTGTCACTGCACCACCAATGATACAGCACGGCAGAACACGCATTGGATCACGAGCCGCGAACGGGATAGCCCCTTCGGTGATAAAGCACAGGCCGAGAACCATCGCCGCTTTGCCGCCTTCTTGTTGTGCTTTGTCGAATTTACGACGCGCAACAAATGTTGCCAGGCCCATCGCTAACGGTGGCACCATGCCAGCAGCCATAATCGCCGCCATTGGTGCGTACGTTTGAGTGCTGAGCAAGCCGACGCCAAAGGCGTAAGCCGCTTTATTTACCGGCCCGCCCATGTCAGTACACATCATACCGCCAAGGATTGCGCCCAACAGAACCGCATTCGCCGTGCCCATGGTTTGCAGCCAGTGAGTCAGACCCTCGAGGATTTTCGCAACCGGCGTACCGATCAGATAAATCATCGCCAGACCCACGATCAGGCTTGAGAACAATGGAATGATGAGGATCGGTTTCAGCGCTTCCATACTGGTTGGCAGTTTCAGCTTAGTGCTGATCAGCTTCGCAATGTAACCTGCGAGGAAGCCCGCAATAATACCGCCGATAAAACCTGAACCAGTACTAACCGCTAACATACCGCCGATAAGACCTGGCGTCAGGCCTGGACGGTCAGCGATAGAAAACGCGATGTAGCCCGCCAGAACAGGAACCATCAACGCAAAGGCTGAACCGCCACCGATTTGCATCAGTGCCGCCGCCAGCGTACCCGGCTCTTTAAACGCTTCGATACCGAAAGCAAATGACAGCGCGATACACAAACCGCCCGCGACCACCATCGGCAACATGAATGACACACCGGTCAACAAGTGGCGATAAGCGCCCGCTGACTCTTTCTTGCCTTCTTTGGCGGCAGTGTTGCTTTGCCCAACCGCTTCATAAGGTGTCGCTTCAGCAACGGCTTTATCCAGCTCCTGCGCGGTTTTCTTCAGCGCCAAACCGGTTGAGGTGCGGTACATCGGTTTTCCGGCAAACTTAGCCAGATCCACTTCGATGTCTGCCGCAACAATCACCAAATCCGCTTGCGCGACTTCTTCTGGCGTAATCGCATTACCCGCACCAACCGAACCGCGAGTTTCAACCTTTACCCACCAGCCGCGTTTTTTCGCTTCGGTTTCAATGGCTTCAGCAGCCATAAAGGTATGCGCGACGCCCGTTGGGCAAGCGGTTATGGCAACCACACGTTTCGGCCCTTTAGCCAAAGCCACAGGTGCTGCGTTTACCGGTGCCGTGTAAGGTTTGGCTTTGTCTTTCGCTTCACCTAAAAACAGTTCCGGGTGCTGAACTGCACGGTCAATATCACCCAGATATACCTTTTTGCCGTTCAGCGAGCTATCAGCAGGAATGGCATTACCTACCACAATCGCCATTTCGGCATCGTTCGGGTTGTCGATAATCTGTAGACGCGCCTTCTGAGCTGCGGAACCCAACAGCGTTTTAGCGAGGTAAGCGCGAGCCTGTCCAAGACCAGGTTCGATAATCAGCAGCGTTTTCATTGTTCCTCTCCTGCTGTCAGTTAAAAGGTTTCAGATCAACACGAGCCATCATGGCCGCCAGTTGAGTACGATCGGTAATACCGACGTTGCTCTGACTTACCGCCAGTGCCGCAACTGCCGTCGCCAGGCGTAAGGTATGTTCACTGGATTCACGCATTAACAGGCCGTAGATCAGCCCACCGACCATGGAATCCCCGGCACCTACAGTGCTGACGACTTCACAACTTGGTGGTTTCGCTATCCATTCACCGGATGCATTAACCCAAAGTGCGCCTTCAGCACCCAGAGAAATCACCACATGAGCAATCCCCTGTTCACGCAGCGCGTGGGCAGCATCAATCACATCTTTCATATCCGGAAGTTTACGACCTGCCCAGATTTCCAGTTCACGGCGGTTCGGTTTCACCAGCCATGGTGCCGCTTTCAGACCGGCGACTAATGCTTCGCGGCTACTATCGAAAATAATGCACGGACACTGGCTGCGCAGACGGGTCATCCAGTCGGTGAAGGCTTCTGGAGAAACACCTGCGGGTAAGCTGCCACTGACGCAGACCATGTCGAACTGACCAAGCCAGCTCAGGGAATCCGCAACAAAGCGATCCCAATCCGACTGCGTGACTTCAAAACCAGAGAAGTTGAAATCGGTAACTTCACCGTCCTTCTCGGTTAGCTTAACGTTGATACGGGTACGGCCCTGCACCACCTGAAAACGGTTAGCAATGCCCAGTTCGCTGAACAATTGCTGAAAACCATCCTGGTTGTCTTTACCCAGGAAGCCGCCAACGGTAACGTCGATGCCCAGATCTTTCAGAACCTTAGCAACGTTGATGCCTTTACCCGCAGCGTGCAGGCCAGTGGTACGTACCAGGTTAACTTCACCACGTTCAACTTCCGGGGTGTAACCGACAAGATCGTATGCCGGGTTCAGAGTAATTGTTGCGACGCGACGACTCATGCTGCCCCCTCGCCAAGACCGGCTGCGACTGCTTCACCAATCGCTTTCAGCGCTTGTTCAGCATCATCACCTTGTGCGGTAAAGCGCAAGTGATGGCCTTTCTTCACGCCAAGCGCCACAACTTTCATCAGGCTGCGGCCATTGGCAGGCTTGCCGGTGCCATCAAGGTTGGTCACGGTTATCTCACTGTTAAATTGTTTAATGGTGTTCACCAGCACGGTGCCCGGGCGAGCATGTAAACCGTGTTCATTGCGAATCTGGAATTCGGCGCTCAGGCTATTTTGTGCAGGCGCTGCGTCACTGGTCAGCAGCGTCAGCAACTCTGGCGCATCTGCGTTCAGCAAGCGGTCAGCCGTGTTGTTGATCAGCATGTCGCTCAGGCGGTTAAGGACCTGTAAGGGTTGATCGTCGGCCACAGCCACCGTCATCAAAAGCGATACCGGCTGGCCTTCAGTTTCAAATACAGCTGCAGGACGGCTGATAGCGACAGCGCTGGCAAGATTGCCTTCTGTGCTGTCGTTCAGCCAGATGCCCTGGCCTAAATAAAGGGGTTTGCTGGAAATAACATGGCTAACAAATTCGGTGTTTGCCGCACCAGCCTGTTTGATGCGCCCGGCATTTAATGCTTGCAGAGTCATCAAGTCGGTTGCGGTGACATCCAGCGCCAGTAATGAGTTATCGAACAGTAAAGATGCAGACTGTTTTTCGCCCATCAGCAAAGCGCGAAGTTCTTCTGCTGAAGTGGCGTTTTTAAGTTGTTCAGCTACCTCGTCATCGCTTAATACATGTGTCAGCTGACGCAGTAAACCGAGGTGCTCATCAGAGCTGGCGGCGATACCAATAGCGACATAAGCAGTCTGGCCTTCGCCCCACTCGATCCCTTGTGGGAACTGGAACACCTGAACGCCGGTTTTCAATACTAAATCGCGGGTATCAGTGGTGCCGTGCGGAATGGCAATACCGTTACCCAGATAAGTAGAGGTTTGCAGCTCGCGAGCCAGCATACCTTCAACGTAGCCAATGCTGACATTGCCAGCTTGCGCAAGTGCTGCGGCAACCTGACGTATCGCTTCTTCTTTATTTCCGGCACTAGCACCGGGATGTATGTCTTGCACAGATAACTGGAACATGGTTCTCCTCTCCTGCTGAATTGAAACGATTCAGCTGCAATGAGAAAAAATGCGCCATCCCACTCCTGATACAAAATAAGACGACGCTGAAACGTTTCAAGGAGTGTGAAGATTCCCCGCGATTCAGGCAAGTCATGTTGTGATTTCGTTGCCGAAATTTAGAGGTTACGCACATTTTTACCGCGATAGTCGCGGCAATTACAAACAACGACACGGTACGTTCAGCACTCAATGTAGAAACTTCAGCTTTTGCTGAACCTAAACAGGAACAGCGTTTTAACTTTTCGGGCTGCTTTTGATTTGAACAACTGTTTATTTCCTGACAAGGCGCGTAAACTCCGCGCGTTCATTGATAAGCGACACTGAGAGCATGCAAAACTCCCCGATAGCAGCAACCCGCAAGCCCCTTGATATCACTTCTTCTGCCTTTTTGATTGTAGCTTTTTTGACCGGAATTGCGGGTGCATTACAAACCCCGACTCTGAGCCTGTTTCTGACTGAAGAAGTTCATGTCCGTCCGGCGATGGTAGGTTTCTTTTTTACCGGCAGCGCGGTTATCGGTATTTTGGTCAGCCAGTTTCTTGCTGGCCGCTCCGATCGCAAAGGCGATCGTAAATCGCTCATTTTTGTTTGCTGTTTATTGGGCGCTTTAGCCTGCGTGCTGTTTGCCTGGAACCGTAACTATTTCGTGTTGCTGTTTGTCGGGGTTTTCCTCAGTAGCTTTGGCTCTACCGCGAACCCACAAATGTTTGCCCTGGCGCGCGAACATGCAGACCGCACTGGTCGCGAGGCCGTGATGTTCAGCTCTATTTTGCGTGCGCAGGTATCGCTCGCCTGGGTTATTGGCCCGCCAATCGCTTATGCACTGGCTCTTGGGTTTGGCTTTACCGCGATGTATCTCAGTGCCGCACTGGCGTTTGTGGTGTGCAGTGTGATGGTGCGAATGCTGTTACCGTCGATGCGTAAAGAATTGGCAGTGAAAACCACCACGCTTGAAGCCCCCCGCCGTAACCGTCGTGACGCCTTACTGCTGTTTGTTGCTTGCACCATGATGTGGGGCTGTAACAGCCTGTACATCATTAATATGCCGCTTTACATCATTCATGAATTACATCTGCCGGAGAAATTAGCGGGTGTGATGATGGGGACAGCCGCCGGGCTTGAGATCCCAACGATGCTGATTGCCGGTTACTACGCCAAACGCTTCGGTAAGCGCTTCCTGATGCGTATTGCAGGCGTTGCAGGACTGCTGTTTTACATTGGTATGCTAACGCTGCATAACGAATTTATGCTGCTGGCTTTGCAGCTGCTGAACGCGATTTTCATCGGCATTTTGGCGGGTATCGGCATGCTCTATTTTCAGGATTTAATGCCAGGCCAGGCAGGAGCTGCAACCACGCTGTATACCAATACCACGCGTGTCGGCTGGATTATTGCCGGGTCGATGGCCGGTGTGGTAGCTGAAATCTGGAACTACCACACCGTGTTTTATATCGCGCTGGGCATGATTGGCATCACAGCCTGGTGCATGGTACGCATCAAAGACATTTAGCCTGCTCGCTTATTTAGTGCTGCTTGATATACAGCTCCTTGCTATAGACGTAATCCTGCGGGTTATGCAGTGGGAAACCGCCGACATAAGGCTTTAGCACTTTGATCATTGGCTGATAATACAGCGGGATAAGCGGAGCTTGTTGATTGATTCTGCGTTCGGCTTCGGCGTACAACTCGTTGCGTTTTTTGGCATCAGTGCTGCTGGCAGCCTGCGTAATCAGTTGATTATACTGAGCATCCTGCCAGTGCCCGACATTTTCAGGGTTGTTTGCCAGTAGCGTATTCAAAAAGGTAGAAGGTTCGTTATAAGTAGCATCCCAGGACTGACGCGATAACATAAAATCCCCGCTCCGCCGGGAATCGAGATAGGTTTTCCACTCCATGTTACGCAGAGTGACGTTAGCTCGTAGATTTTTCTGCCAAATTGAAGCCAACGCTATCGCCGTTTTTTCATGCAGATCGTATTTGTTGTAAAAAATCTCAAACGACAGTGGATGCTCTGCATCATATCCAGCCTCCTTTAACAACGCTTGTGCCTCGGCGATACGCGTTCGCATGGGTTGCGACAGATCGGGTAATTCAGGAGGCATGAAATCCGCGACCTGAGCAGGCGTCAAAGTTGTAGCAGGCACGCGCAGACCTAGCACTTTTTCAGCAATCAGCTCCCGGTCTGCTGTCAGGTATAACGCACGGCGGACTCGCACATCGTTAAACGGTGCTTTCATGGTATTGAAGGTGTAAAACTCGGTATTCAGGCGTGGAAGAGTCAGCAACTCTTGTGGCGTTTGTCGTTGAATCGCAGAGATTTGCTGGGCGGGAACCCAGGTTAAATCAACATCCCCAGCCCGGTAGCGGTTATAACCTGAAACAGCATTGTCGATGACCAGATACTCAACCTGCTCCAGCACTGTTTTCTGATTATTCCAGTAATGTGGATTACGTTTCGCGATAATTTTCTCATTCACTATCCAGCGCTCCAACACGAACGCCCCGTTGGTCACAATATTCTCTGGCCGCGTCCAACGGTCACCATACTGCGCCACCTGGCGGTGCGGTACCGGGAATGTCGTGGGCCATGCCAGCATGGAAATAAACCATGGTGTAGCCTGGTCGAGCTTGATCTCCAGCGTATGTTGGTCCACAGCACGGATACCCAGTTCCTGAGGAGCGAGTTTTCCGCTGACAATCTGTTGGGCATTAACAACGTGTGCCGCGGCTAAATAGTCAGCAAAGGGGCTGGCAATCGCCGGGTCAACTGCCCGCTGCCAGCCGGTGACAAAATCTTGCGCCGTCAGCGCCGATCCGTCTGACCACGTTAGTCCAGGACGTAAGCTGAAAATGTAAGTTTTTCCATCGTCACTTTTTTGCCAACTCTGTGCCTGCGCGGGTTGGGGATTCCCTTCGCCATCCAGCCATATCAGCCCTTCAAAAAGATCCAGTGCCACCTGCGCGGCAGTATTTTCCTCCACTTTTTGCGGATCAATGCTGTTCGGATCGCTGTGATTGTTATAGCGGAAAATTTGCTGGGGGGAGAGCACGGTTCCTGGTGGGATTTCAGCGGCCTGCAGAGGCAGCACTGCCATCAGGCTGACCAGCCATAACAGTAGATTTTTACTCATGGTATTTCCTTTTCCCAATGATTGATTCCTGCTGATAGATTCAGACAGGCAAAGGCAAGGAATTTATATCATGATCAACATGTTAAATATTTGACCCTATTCTGGTTATGGTAGAATAAACGGCCAGGATATGGGCCGTTAAGGGGCCGTCGCCGCTTCGAGATATATCAGATAATCCATGGCTTGCTGGCGCGTGGTGCCACACATTTCACGCGTGGCTTGCAGACTGGCGCAGACCTTCGGCCTGAGCGGAGAAAGAAAAATTTTACAACGCATGTCAGCGCCAAGTTGAATGCAGGATGTATTGGCCGGCTTGCCATGCGGCATGCCAGGGATTGGGCTTGATACGGAAGGCGCGGTACAACATGCGCCGCAATCGGGACGACAGTCCATCTGCAATGCTCCGGTGGGCTGACAAGGATCTGGACTGTAGCAGTAGTCACGTGGCTTTACTATGTGCATTTATCGGCTTTCAGCAGTGAATCCGCTTGCCTGAAACTCGCCCCGCGAGTAATTTGTCGCAATATTTTCGACTCTCAATTTTTTACAGGAAACATCGATGGCAAGAGCTAACGAAGTCAAAAAAGGTATGGTACTGAATTACAACGGCAAACTGCTGATTGTTAAAGATATTGATATTCAGGCACCGAGCGCACGTGGCGCTGCAACCCTCTATAAAATGCGTTTTTCTGATGTCCGTACTGGCCAGAAAGTTGAAGAACGCTTTAAAGGTGACGATATCGTCGACACCATTACCCTGACCCGCCGTTACGTTGATTTCTCTTACATCGATGGCAACGAATACGTGTTCATGGATAAAGAAGATTACACCCCGTATATCTTCTCTAAAGATCAGATTGAAGACGAGTTGCAGTTCATTCCAGAAGGCGGCATGCCAGACATGCAGGTTCTGACCTGGGATGGCCAACTGCTGGCACTTGAACTACCACAGACTGTGGATCTGGAAATTGTTGAAACCGCACCAGGCATCAAAGGCGCGTCAGCAAGCTCCCGTACCAAGCCCGCAACGATGTCGACTGGCCTGGTGATTCAGGTTCCAGAATATATGGTGACCGGTGAAAAGATCCGCATCCATATCGCTGAAAAGCGTTCTATGGGTCGTGCAGATTAATTGCTGTTTAGAATGCAAAAACGCGCCAATTGGCGCGTTTTTTTATGTCTGTAAAACCCCCTCATCCCGACCTTCACCCTGAGGGAGAAGGAGACAATCAGGGAATTTTTAGCTTACTTCAGCAAGTCCGGGAACAGGGTCTGTTTCAGAGCCAGTTCCACACCGCGTACTTCAGCCAGACCTTTCAGGCGGCCAATTGCTGAATAACCAGGGTTGGTTTTCTTGTGCAGGTCGTCAAGCATCTGGTGGCCGTGATCCGGACGCATTGGGATCGGACGCACATCACCGGCATTTTTACGACGCTGTTCTTCAGTCAGAATCGCTTTCACCACCGCAACC
Organism: Buttiauxella sp. 3AFRM03; assembly: GCF_003675305.1. Classification (NCBI taxonomy): domain Bacteria; kingdom Pseudomonadati; phylum Pseudomonadota; class Gammaproteobacteria; order Enterobacterales; family Enterobacteriaceae; genus Buttiauxella; species Buttiauxella sp. 3AFRM03. Next base: position 4,630,472 of record NZ_CP033076.1, on the reverse strand, counting down.
ATGTTCACATCACCTTGCAGGTGCGCGCCTTCATGGAAGGTTTTCGGGTTATCTTCGCGGCAAGTTGCGCGCAGATGGGTAAAGTGAATGCGATCGCCGAAGGTTTCAATCATCCGCACCAGGTCGTTATCAGCGCGAACGCCATAAGAACCGGTACACATGGTGAAGCCGTTATAAATGCTGTTGACGGTTTCTTTCAGCCACTGCATATCTTCAATGGTAGAAACGATACGCGGCAAGCCAAGAATTGGACGCGGTGGATCGTCCGGGTGAACTGCCAGACGCACGCCAACTTCTTCTGCTACGGCAACAATCGCACGCAGGAAGTACGCCATGTTTTCGCGTAATTGATCTTTGCTGATGCCGTCATATTCCGCCAGACGCGCACGGAATTGGTCCAGGGTGTAACCCTCTTCCGCACCGGGTAAACCGGCAATGATATTGCGGGTCAGTTTTTCTTTTTCGGCATCAGACATATTGTTGAAGTAGTCCAGCGCCTGACGCTGCTCTTCTTCGCTGTAATCCGCTTCAGCGCCTTTGCGCTTCAGGATGTGCAGCTCAAATGCCGCAAAGGCAATCTGGTCAAAACGCAGGGCTTTTGAGCCATCTGGCAATTCATATTCCAGGTCGGTGCGCGTCCAGTCCAGAATTGGCATGAAGTTGTAGCACACGGTGTCGATGCCACATTCTGCCAGGTTACGAATGCTTTGTTGGTAGTTTGCGATATGCTTATCGTAGTCACCGGAGTGAGTTTTAATTTCTTCGTGCACCGGGATACTTTCTACTACAGACCAGGTCAGCCCTTTCGCTGCCAACACGGCTTGACGCTCTTTAATGTCAGCAACCGGCCACACTTCGCCATTTGGGATGTGATGCAGAGCAGTAACGACACCGGTCGCGCCCGCTTGACGCACATCATCCAGAGATACCGGGTCTTTTGGGCCATACCAACGCCATGTTTGTTCCATCGACAGTTCCTCAGTTAAGTTGTCATACCAATTATAAATGCTGTATTGACTACTACCATACCGGATTCTTCTTTTCGGTCAATTTTTGCGGTGATATTGGTTGATCCAGCTCACATTAAAGGGATAAAGCCAGCACACCAATTTAATTTGTTGTCATATAACTTTAGACTGCGCAATGTTACTAATTCGTTAATCAGGATTTACAATTATGAATACAATTGCTTCGGTCACGCTCCCCGCCAGCGTTCAGCAGCCACGCTATGATCGCAAAGCGTTAAAAACCCGCATCGTCCATTTTGGTTTTGGCGCATTTCATCGTGCACACCAGGCGTTGTTAACCGATCGGGTACTCAATAAATTGGCGGGCGATTGGGGCATTTGTGAAATTAGCTTGTTCAGTGGCGACAAACTGATGAGCGCGCTGCGGGCCCAGGATCATTTATATACCGTGCTGGAAAAAGGCCGTGACGGTAACCAGGCAATTATTATTGGTGCGGTGAATGAGTGCCTGAACGCAAAACTTGATGGCCTTGATGCAATCATTGAGAAGTTCTGCGAACCGCAGGTGGCGATTGTTTCCCTGACTGTGACTGAAAAGGGTTATTGCATCGACCCGGCGACCGGAAAACTCGACAATAGTAACGAACGAATTATTCACGATTTGCAAAATCCTGCCGAGCCCCATTCTGCACCAGGCATTCTGGTGGAAGCACTTAATCGCCGTCGCGAGCGCGGGTTGTGTCCCTTTACCGTACTTTCCTGCGACAACATTCCCGACAACGGCCATGTCGTTCGCAACGCGGTTATTGGCATGGCAGAAACGCGCAGCCAGGAGTTAGCCGACTGGATCCGTGAGCACGTGACCTTCCCAAGCACCATGGTCGACAGAATTGTCCCTGCGGCAACGCCGGAATCACTGCAAGAAATCACCGATGCCTTAGGCGTAGAAGATCCGTGCGCGATTTCAGGCGAACCGTTTATCCAGTGGGTGATTGAAGATAACTTTGTCGCTGGCCGCCCGGCATGGGAAGAAGTGGGTGTTGAGATGGTCGACGACGTGATGCCATGGGAACAAATGAAGCTGCGCATGCTTAACGGCAGCCACTCTTTCCTCGCGTATCTCGGCTATCTGGCGGGCTATCAGCACGTCAATGATTGTATGGCTGATAACAATTTCCGCCTGGCTGCGCATCGCTTAATGATGCAGGAACAAGCGCCGACACTGCGCGTGACTGGTGTCGATTTGCAGCAGTATGCACATAAGTTACTCGACCGTTTCGAAAACCCGGCGCTGAAACATCGCACGTGGCAAATCGCGATGGACGGTAGCCAGAAACTGCCGCAACGTATGCTGGAAAGTGTGCGCTGGCATCTCCAGCAAGGTGATGAATGGCCTTGTCTTGCACTGGGCATCGCAGGCTGGATGCGTTATGTCAGCGGCACTGATGACGCTGGCAATGAGATTGATATTCGTGATCCGCTGGCCGGAAAAATAAAAATGCTGGTTGAAGGCAGCACTGCTGAAGAACGGGTACTCGCCCTACTCAACCTGCATGAAATCTTTGGTAGCGACCTGCCTGTTGATGAACAATTTGTTGCCCGTATCCAAATTGCGTGGAGCGAATTATGCAACCTCGGCGCGCGCGAAGCAGTAGCAAAACTGGTCGATTAATTTAACGATCTATGCCCTTAAACGCGCTGAACAAGGAAGCGAGGCGCGTTCAGTCTTCCTTTTTTCATCAATATTGTTCAGGATTGTGATCATTCAATCACGTAAGGTTTACTAAACCTGTCCGGAGCACCTGTGACTAAAACCAACCTTATTACCGGCTTTCTCGGTAGCGGTAAAACCACCACCATTCTGCATTTGCTGGCCAATAAACCTGAGCATGAAAAATGGGCTGTGCTGGTGAACGAATTTGGCGAAGTCGGCATCGATGGTGCATTGTTAGCTGACAGTGGCGCATTGTTGAAAGAAATCCCCGGCGGTTGTATGTGTTGCGTGAATGGTTTGCCAATGCAAGTTGGCCTGAACACGTTGCTACGCCAGGGTAAACCCGACCGTTTGCTGATTGAACCAACCGGCCTCGGGCATCCCAAACAAATCCTTGATATGCTGACCGCTGAAGTTTACCAACCGTGGATAGAGCTCAACGCCACGCTCTGCTTGCTGGATCCTCGCCAATTGCTTGATGAACGCGCAATTAATAATGATAACTTCCGCGATCAGCTGGCTGCCGCCGATATTATTATTGCCAATAAAGAAGACCGGGCCTGCGATGAAAGCCGCAATGCATTGGCCGAATGGCAACAGCGCGAAGCTGCGGGGCGTGAAATTATTGCAGCGAGTAACGGCAACATCGACATCCGTCTTCTCGATAGACCACGTATAAATCTCCGCGAGCTTCCTTCCAGCCCTGAACACAGTCACAGCCACGCCGCATCAAAGGGGCTTGCCGCGTTAAGCCTGCCGGAGCATCAACGCTGGCAACGCAGCATTAATAGTGGCCAGGGTTATGTTGGTTGCGGTTGGATTTTTGATGCCGATACACTTTTTGACACTGTCGGGATTCTGGAATGGACCAGACTTGCCCCCGTCGACCGCGTGAAAGGTGTGCTGCGAATTGCGGAAGGTCTGGTGCGCATTAACCGCCAGGGACTTGATTTCCATATTGAAACGCAAAATGTCGCACCACCGGACAGCCGCATCGAGTTAATTCATAGCGGTGAAGTTGACTGGAACGCACTGCAAACTTCCCTGTTGAAGTTACGTTTAAGTTTGTAAGTCTACCCTTTCGCCCTTTGTTAAAATGCCTCGTGATATTGTATGAAAAATCTTCGATTATCAGTAATCCTGGCGCTGAACGCGCTGGGTTTAGCCCTATTTTTTAGTTGGTATCTACCCCCAAGCCACGGCTATTGGTTCGTAATCGATTCAAACATTTTCCATTTCTTTAACCAGGCGCTGGTTAAGAGCCATACCTTTTTGTTACTTGTTGCTGTGACCAATAATCGGGTGTTTGATGGTATTTCGTTATTAGCGATGGGTTCACTGTTTTTCAGCTTCTGGCGTAAAGAATCAGCCACCGGTCGCCGCCGCATGTTCATCATGGGGATTGTGATGCTATTTTGCGCAGTGATTATTAATCAGCTCGGCCATTTGATTCCGGAATCTCACGTCAGCCCTTCGCTGTATTTCACCGATATTTATCGCGTCAGTGAATTGCTGCATTTCCCGACGAAGGATGCTTCCAAAGACAGTTTCCCTGGCGACCACGGGTTAATGTTGCTGATTTTCACTGGCTTCATGCTGCGCTATTTCGGCAAAAAAGCGTTTGGTATTGCCGTTATTATTTTCCTGATTTTCATGATGCCACGCATGATGATTGGCGCACATTGGTTTACTGATATCTTCGTAGGCTCGCTCTCTATTGCGCTTGTTTGTTTGCCATGGGTGCTATTAACCACAATAAGCGACGGGTTAATTAGTCTGTTGGATCGCTATTTACCGGAACGCTCCAATACAAATAATTAACATCTGAAAAACACGAATGAATCCCAATCATCAGAGAATGGAATGAACTCTGATGATTTTTCATCTCGCCATCAAAAAAGGCTAATATTTAACCTTTACATTTCCCCACAAAAATGAAGTGATTGCACATATAAACACCAATCACGATTAACAAATGAGCAATATTCTTTATCGTTTATTAACATCACAATTTCTTATAAAAAATCAGTGAAAACCACTCGCCACGTCTGTGTTGATAGGGTACCCTCGGATACGTTTTGTGCTTAAAGCCAAATCATTCTCAGTGTGAATAAATTTGTGCGTCATGCCACAGTTTTGCGTATAAGCAATTGTTTCATGGCGTTCAGGTAATTAGTCTCGTCACGTTGGCATTTTGCATAACGATATTTATCGTTAAGGACTTCAAGGGATAACAAACATAATGGTCAAATCTCAGCCTATTTTGAGATATATCTTGCGGGCGATTCCCGCAATTGCTGTGGCAGTAATGCTGTCAGCATGTAGTTCGACAAACACCGCAAATATGCATTCTGAGACGCATGCAGTCGGCAATAAAGATGGTTTTTTACTGCAAGCTTCTCAGGATGAATTCGAAGAGATGGTCCGTAATGTAGATGTGAAAACACGTCTCATGGATCAATATGCAAGCTGGAAAGGCGTTCGTTATCGTCTTGGCGGCAGCAATAAAAGCGGTATTGATTGTTCAGCATTTGTACAACGCACATTCCGTGAACAATTTGGTTTAGAGTTGCCTCGTTCAACTTCTGAACAACAGGACTCAGGTAAATCGATTTCACGTAATAAATTACGTACTGGTGATTTAGTTCTGTTCCGTGCAGGTTCGACCGGTCGACATGTTGGTATTTATATCGGCAACAATCAGTTTGTACATGCTTCCACCAGCAGTGGTGTGACGATTTCAAGCATGGACGAACCGTACTGGAAGAAGCGTTATAACGAAGCCCGACGCGTACTGAGCCGCAGTTGATGCGGTTCTTGCAGACAGTTAATCCCTTGGCTGTTTGCAAGAAAACAATTCGACGAGACAAGAAGCGCTGCCCAGGCAGCGTTTTTTATTGTCTGAAATTCAGTAAGTTCTAACAGTAAACGATTCCAAAATGATCATAATTTCCGTTAGAAACTTTATGACGCAATGGCAGTTTTTGCGTTATAGTCCAAAAAAACGCAAATAAACCATAAGTCTCTTGCGCTTGCAGGAACCCGTTATCCATGTTTTCGAAGAATATATTTTCACGCTACTTTACCTCTATCCGGCAAATTGCCGCCTTCAGTATTTTGGCGGGTATCCTTGCTGCGCTATTGATTGGTGGAATAACCAGCCTCACGCTACACAGTAAGCGTGAAGCCAGTTATGACATGCTGACGCAAGATATACGTGACTATCTAAGCCGCTTTTTCAATGAACTTCAGTCCACCACCAGCAGTATCCAGCCGTTAACGCTTTCTGATTGCCATCAAGTTGCGGGTGAACTCACCTCGCGAGCCGCCTTTAACGCCAACGTCCGCGCCTTTGTGTTAGTGCGAAATGGTGAAGCTTACTGCTCTTCCGCAACGGGCAGCATGCTGATGGATATGCACCAAATCGTCCCTGACATCGATCTTAATCAAAGCGTCGATATTGATATCCTGCACGGCACGCCAATGATGCCCGGCAAACCGACAGTTACCGCATGGTTTAAAAACCCGGTGATTGCTGGCCGCGGCGTTTTCGCTACTCTGAATGTTGACCTCACGCCTTATTTATTATTCAGCACTCGTCAAAGCGATTTGGTTTCGATGGCGATTATCGTCGGCAATAAAGCACTAACCACGCAATCCAACAACGTAATGAATGTGTCAGAGTTGCCAACGCACCCTACACGCATCATTACTCTTCAGAATTACCCCATCAAATTAGCGCTATATGGTGAAACCTGGCCTGCTGAAGACATTCAAATATCCATTCTTACAGGTTTAGTTTTCGGCATACTGAGCAGTGCGTTATGTGCCTGGTTGCTTACTGTGCGCCTACGCTCAGGAAAAGAGATTCTGACCGGCATTAAACGCGGGCAATTCTCTGTGGTGTATCAACCCGTCGTGAATGCCAAAGAGCTTAAGATGTCCGGGGTTGAAGTGTTGATGCGCTGGAACCATCCTATTGCCGGCCCCATTCCTCCAGATGCATTTATCGCCTTTGCAGAAGCCCAGCAATTGATTGTTCCCCTCACCCGCCACTTGTTTGAACTGATCGCGCGGGATGCCAAAAAACTCCAGCATGTTTTACCGCCCGGTGCACGACTTGGTATCAATCTCGCGCCCAGCCATTTGCACTCGCCAACCTTCAAAGAAGATATTCAAGCTTTTGCCGCCTCGATGCCCCCTCATCACTTCCAGTTGATTTTTGAAATCACCGAACGCGATATGGTTAAAGAAAATGAAGCCAGTTGCCTGTTTACCTGGATGCACGAGCAGGGATATGAAATTGCTGTCGATGATTTTGGAACAGGACACAGCGCACTAATCTATCTCGAACGCTTTAAACTGGACTATCTCAAGATTGATCGTGGCTTTGTTAACTCGATCGGCTTTGAAACCGTCACCTCTCCGGTGCTCGACGCCGTGCTTACTCTGGCACGTAAACTCAGTATGACCACCGTCGCCGAAGGGGTTGAAACCCGTGAGCAAGCCAAATGGTTGATTGACCAGGGGGTGAATTACTTACAGGGTTACTACTTCTCCCGCCCTCTCACCTTTGAGCAATTGCAGGAATGGGAAGGCCAGCAAAAAGAGTACCAAGAGCTTACATAAGAAAGGACAGCACAGATGCAGCTTGAAGTCTGACGGGTATAACTTATGATTCATCATCATGAAGTTATTATGCGGTGGCGTGTTACCTGAGAATTGATATTATTTTGGGATAAAATAATGAGGTAATATCTCCGCTCTGACAAGGATAGGCCCATAGATGTTTGCCCGCGCCTTTGCTTTGCTAAGCCTTTGCCTGATTGCGACCTCAAGCCAGGCTGAAAACATCAAGGAAAGCTATTCCTTCGCCGTGTTAGGTGAACCTAAGTACGCCATTAACTTCACGCAGTTTGATTACGTCAACCCCGCAGCCCCAAAGGGCGGAAACATCACACTGTCGGCGATTGGCACCTTTGATAACTTCAACCGTTATGCGCTACGCGGCAATCCTGGCGTGCGTACCGAATCCTTGTATGACACGCTTTTTACCACCTCAGATGATGAGCCTGGCAGTTATTACCCGTTAATCGGTGAAATGGCGCGCTATCCCAGCAATTTTGCCTGGGCTGAAATTGAAATTAATCCCCGCGCACGTTTTCATGATGGGACGCCCATCAAAGCCAGCGATGTCGCTTTCACTTTCAATAAATTCATGACTGAAGGTGTGCCGCAGTTTCGCCTGATTTATAAGGGCGCAAAAGTTAAAGCCATCGCGCCGTTAACGGTGCGCATCGAGCTGGCGGACCCCAGTAAAGAACGGATGCTGGGGCTATTCTCGCTCCCGGTGTTCCCTGAAAAATTCTGGAAAGATCATAAGCTCAGCGACCCGCTTTCTGCTCCTCCGCTGGCCAGTGGCCCTTATAAAATAACGGCATGGCGCATGGGGCAATATATTACCTACTCCCGCGTCAGAGACTATTGGGCTGCCAATTTACCGGTAAACCGTGGTCGCTGGAATTTCGACTCCATCCGTTACGACTACTACCTCGATGACAATGTCGCTTTTGAAGCTTTTAAGGCCGGAGCCTACGATTTTCACATCGAAGCAAGCGCAAAGAATTGGGCGACACGCTATACCGGAAAGAACTTTGCGAATCATTTCATTATAAAAGAAGAACGGCCCAACGATGCCGCTCAGGACACACGCTGGCTGGCATTTAATATCCAGCGCCCGATCTTCGAAGACCGAAAAGTCCGCGAAGCGATTGGCCTGGCGTTCGATTTTGAATGGATGAATAAAGCGCTGTTTTATGGGGCCTACAATCGGGCGAATAGTTATTTCCAGAACACAGAATATGCCGCGCGGGATTACCCGAATGCCGATGAATTGACGATCCTGGCCCCCATGAAAGATGACTTACCGCCAGAGGTGTTTACCACTATCTACAACCCGCCAAAATCCCGCGGTGATGGCTTTGACCGTGACAACCTACTCAAAGCGCTGAACTTGTTGAAAGATGCTGGGTGGGAACTCAAAGACCAGAAGCTCATCAATATGAAAACCGGGAAACCGTTTAGCTTCGAGTTGTTGATTGGCACCACCGGCAACACCCAGTGGGTTTTACCGTTCCAGCATAATTTACAACGCCTGGGGATCACAATGGAGGTGCGTCAGGTGGATAACTCGCAGCTCACCAATCGCCTGCGCAGCCGTGACTACGACATGATGCCGAGGGTTTACAGCGCCATGCCTTACCCTAGCGCGGATGTGCAAATTTCATGGGCCTCAGAATACATCGACTCCTCTTACAATGCGCCGGGAGTAAAAAGCCCGGTAGTCGATAAACTGGTCTCTCAAATTGTGGCGCATCAAGGTGACAAACAAAAATTGCTGCCATTGGGGCGTGCACTGGATCGTGTGTTGACATGGAATAATTACATGATTCCGATGTGGTACATGGCAGCAGACCGCTTCGCCTGGTGGGGAAAACTCTCCAAACCTGCCATCCATCCGTTATACACAACTGGCTTTGACACCTGGTGGTATGACGTCAATAAAGCCGCTCAATTACCAGAAAACCGGCGTTAAGGGAACTCATGGGAAGTTATCTGTTACGTCGCTTGCTGCTGATAATCCCGACACTGTGGGCGATTATCACCATCAATTTTTTCATCGTACAGATTGCACCTGGTGGCCCAGTGGATCAGGCTATCGCAGCGATTCAATTTGGCCGCGACGCAGGGGTCCCGGGTTTGACGACGGATAACATGGGGAGCGGTCATGCTCGAGTCGGTGTGGGTAACGTTGGCGACAGCCAGTACCGTGGCGCGCGTGGCCTCGACCCGGAAGTGATTGCTGAAATCACTCACCGCTACGGTTTCGATAAACCGATTCATGAACGCTACTTCAAAATGCTCGGCGATTATCTGCGTTTTGACTTCGGCGACAGTCTGTTCCGCAGCGCTTCGGTTTTGCATCTGATCAAAGAAAGCTTGCCGGTTTCTATCTCGATTGGTTTGTGGAGCACCTTAATTATCTACATGGTGTCGATCCCACTGGGGATCCGCAAAGCCGTTAGCAACGGCAGCAGTTTTGATATCTGGAGCAGTACATTAATTATTATTGGTTACGCCATCCCTGCATTCCTGTTCGCTATCTTGCTGATTGTTTTGTTTGCTGGTGGGAGTTACCTGGATTGGTTCCCGCTGCGTGGCCTGGTATCGACAAATTTCGATACCCTGCCGTGGTATGGCAAAATCATTGATTATCTCTGGCACATCACATTACCAGTATTGGCAACAGTGGTGGGTGGCTTTGCGACCTTGACGATGCTGACGAAAAACTCGTTCCTTGATGAAATTCGCAAGCAGTATGTGGTCACTGCACGAGCCAAAGGGTTGGATGAAAGTAAAATTCTCTACCGCCATGTGTTCCGCAACGCGATGCTGCTGGTGATTGCAGGTTTTCCTGCCACGTTCATCAGTATGTTTTTTACCGGCTCGCTGCTTATCGAAGTGATGTTCTCACTAAACGGGCTGGGTTTATTGGGCTATGACTCCACCATTTCCCGCGACTACCCGGTGATGTTTGGCACCTTATACATTTTTACCTTAATAGGTTTGCTGCTCAATATTCTGAGCGATATCACTTACACGCTGGTTGATCCGCGTATTGATTTCGAGGGCCGTGGATGAGCCATTTAAGTCCTGTCAATCAAGCCCGCTGGGCACGGTTTCGGCAAAATAAGCGCGGCTATTGGTCACTATGGATTTTCACGTTTCTCTTTTTGCTCACGTTAGGTTCCGAACTGATAGCCAACGATCGCCCGTTGATTGTGCATTATCAGGAACGGCTTTATTTCCCGTTTATCGCCAGCTACAGCGAAAGCGATTTCGGCGGCCCTCTGGCAACACCTGCCGATTATCAGGATCCGTGGCTTACGCAGCAGCTGAGTCAAAAAGGGTGGGTGCTGTGGGCACCGATCCGCTTTGGCTACAATGCGATTAACTTTGCCACTTCTGTCCCCTTTCCTTCACCACCGAGTAGCCAAAACTGGCTGGGGACGGATGCCAACGGCGGAGATGTGCTGGCGCGGATCCTCTATGGCACCCGCATTTCTATCCTGTTCGGGCTGATGCTGACACTGTTTTCCAGTGTCATTGGGATACTTGCCGGTGCGGTTCAGGGCTATTACGGCGGGCGTGTGGATTTGTGGGGCCAGCGGTTTATCGAGGTTTGGTCAGGCATGCCGACGCTATTTCTGATAATCCTGCTTTCAAGCGTTATCCAGCCGAATTTCTGGTGGCTACTCGGCATTACCGTACTGTTTGGCTGGATGAGTCTGGTCGGCGTGGTGCGCGCTGAATTTTTAAGGACCCGAAACTTTGATTACATTCGTGCCGCTCAGGCGATGGGTGTGAGTGACTGGTCGATAATCACGCGCCATATGTTGCCAAACGCCATGGTCGCCACGCTGACATTCCTGCCATTTATTCTGTGCGGTTCGATTACCACCCTCACCTCACTGGATTTCCTCGGCTTTGGTTTACCGCTTGGCTCACCGTCACTCGGTGAGCTGTTGTTGCAGGGGAAAAATAATCTTCAGGCTCCGTGGCTTGGCATCACTGCATTCCTCTCGTTGGCCATCTTGCTGACACTCCTTATTTTTATCGGTGAAGCAGTGCGCGACGCCTTCGACCCGAGCAAGGTGTACTGATATGACAACCCCGCTGCTTTCCATCAGTCATCTGTCTGTCGCTTTCCGTAGCGGCGATACCGTCCGGCAAGTGGTGGACGATTTATCCCTTGAGGTGAATGCCGGTGAAACGCTGGCGCTAGTTGGGGAATCGGGTTCCGGAAAAAGCGTTACCGCGTTATCGGTGCTGCGTTTATTGCCAGCCCCTCCGGTTGTCTACCCTGCGGGGGAGATTTTCTTTAAGGGTCAGGAGCTACTCCACGCACCTGAACGCACACTTCGCGGTGTGCGTGGCAATAAAATCGCCATGATTTTTCAGGAACCAATGGTTTCGCTCAATCCACTTCACAATATTGAAAAGCAGCTATATGAAGTGTTATCGCTGCATCGTGGCATGCGCCGTGAAGCCGCTCGCGCGGAAATGCTGACCTGCCTGGATAGAGTAGGGATTCGTAACGCGGCAAACCGTTTATCCGATTTCCCCCACCAGCTTTCCGGCGGAGAACGCCAGCGCGTGATGATTGCCATGGCGTTGTTAACCCGCCCGGAATTGCTGATTGCCGACGAACCGACAACGGCGCTGGATGTCACGGTGCAGGCTCAAATTCTGCAATTACTGAAAGAGCTCAAGCAAGAGCTGAATATGGGACTGCTGTTCATCACCCATAATCTGAATATCGTCAAAAAGCTGGCGGATAACGTCGCCGTAATGCGTAACGGAAAATGTGTTGAGCAAAACTCGACGATGAGATTGTTAGCCTCACCGCAGCATCCTTACACCCAACAATTGCTAGCCGCAGAACCAGGGGGAAACCCGCGACCCGTCGATGAAACCAGCACGCCACTATTAACGGTTCGTGATTTACAGGTTGCCTTCCCGATTCGCCGTGGGCTACTCAGGAAAACCGTCGGCCACCACTATGGGATTAAAAATCTGAGCTTTGCGCTGCGCGCGGGTGAAAGCATCGGTCTGGTTGGGGAATCCGGTTCGGGGAAAAGCACCACGGGGCTTGCGCTGTTGCGCCTGATTCACTCCAGCGGAGAGATCTGGTTTGACGGAAAGCCGCTGCACTCTCTCAATCGCAAAAAGCTGCTACCACTGCGTAACCGCATCCAGGTCGTCTTTCAGGACCCAAATTCGTCGCTTAATCCACGGCTCGATGTTTTGCAGATCATTGAAGAGGGTTTGCGCGTCCATCAGCCTGCGTTAAGTGCAGCCGAACGTGAGCAGAAAGTTAGCGTTGCCATGCAGGAAGTGGGGTTAGATCCACAAACGATGCATCGCTATCCAGCAGAGTTTTCTGGCGGACAAAGACAGCGGATTGCGATTGCCAGAGCGCTCATTTTACAACCGGAATTGATGATTCTTGATGAACCGACATCATCTCTGGATCGTTCGGTACAAGCGCAAATTCTGGCACTGCTGAAGTCGTTACAAGAGAAGCATCAGTTGGCCTACATTTTTATCAGCCATGATTTGCGCGTGGTGAAATCGTTATGCCATCAGGTTGTGGTATTGCGACAGGGAGAGGTGGTCGAGCAAGGAGCCTGCCAGCAAATTTTTGCTGCACCCCAGGCGGAATACACACGCCAGTTACTTGCACTTGCCTGACTCGCAGATTTTAGAGTCAAAAAGGATTCGCGCTGGAGAAAGACTCAGCAATAGCAACACCAAAATTTTTCAGTCGGCAAGTTGCTGCAAGCTCATCCTGACGATTCACAAATAAGCACGGCTCACCTTCACATTCCACGACCGAAGAATCTACTTCGATATCTCGCAATGCGAGGCTTAATTTATGCATTGTTGGCCATGCAGAATCGCTGTTGTCGCTCAACAATTTGAGACCAATCAGGCAATTTTCAGCGCTCTGCCCGCTTTGCGGAATCGGTTCAACTCGGGAACCTGCAAAACCCGCCAACCAACGATAACGGTGTGGTAAGCGATGAACGATGGAAAGTTGTAACGTATTCACTGTGGTATCCCCAAAAGAATCCAAAATTATTTCACAAACGATTTACATAAAAGGTTAACACAATGTTGATGTTTTGTGTGTAAACAACCTCGAAACCGCTTACATCCGTTGTAATTATTTGTCTACCATTTCATATTTAACGTTTAATTTTTGTGGTGCTGCACACGTTTCGGCGCTATATGTAACGCTTTCCACGATGTAACTCAACCTTTTTAACCACAAAGCTGTGACTTTTTATTGTCGATGCGTTTACATTTGAGAAACAAATTGTAGGCGCTTATGGGAGAATTTCGTTGATTTGGATTAAAGAACGGGTATCTGGCGATACCCGTTTTTGGACTTTAGGATTTTGTCGCGGCGAGTCGAGGACGGCTGGCGTAGAGATAAAAAACGATTGAGCATGTGGCGCACACCGCAATCGACCAAATCATTGGCCATGCGGAGTTAAAGCTTGCGATTGATAACAGCGCGCCGGTTAACGCACCAATACCAAAACGGAACGTGCCAGCCAGCGACGACGCCGTTCCTGCCATATGTGGGAATTCATCGAGAATAACCGCCATCGCATTTGACGACACCATCGAAACACAGCCAACAAACACCGCAATGCCCAACACCATTGACCAAAAACCTAGCCCCAGCCCGGTGCTTAGCACCAGCCAAATTGCCATGGCAAATTGCACGAACAGCCCGAAGCGGAACATCGCCAGTGGGCCAAAATGGCGCACAAAGCGACTGTTAATTAGGGTCATCACAATCAAGAACACGATGTTAAGCGCGAAGTAATAACCAAAGTGCTGCGGCGCAACGTGATTGAGTTCGATGTAAACAAACGGCCCGGCGCTCAAAAATGAGAACATCGCCGCAAAGCTAAAACCACTTGCCAGCATATAGCTCAAAACGCGTTTGTGGCGGAACAAAGTCGCGAAGTTGCCTATCGTGGTGCGCAAATGGAACTTCTGACGCCGCTCAACCGGCAACGTTTCATGAATCATGAAGAAGATCATCGCCGATGCCAGCAGAGCCGCTAACGCCAGAATCCAGAAGATAGCGTGCCAGCTAAACCACACCAGCACTGCCCCGCCAACCATTGGCGCAACCAGCGGCGCAATGGTGGTTATCAGCATGACGAATGACATCATGCGCGAGAACTCTTCTTTCGGGTAAATATCGCGCATCAGCGCGTTAATCACCACACTGGCCGCTGCCGCTGACAGACCATGCAGAAAACGCATGGCAATCAGATGGTCAATCGTTTGGGAGAGCGCGCAAGCAATCGCCGCCGCCGCAAAGATTAGCGTACCGCCAAGCACCACCGGCTTACGCCCAATACTGTCCGCCATCGGGCCATAAAAGAGCTGGCCTATCGCGAAACCAAGAATATAAGTACTCAGCGTCATTTGCGCGCTGCCTGCTGGCACGCCAAATTCCGAGGCGATGACCGGCAAAGCCGGTAAGTACATATCGATTGATAGCGGCATCAACATGGCCAGCAGGCCAAGGATAACCACGATACCAATTGACGAATTTTGCTTACTACTCAACGCATCCTCCCGGAATCAACGCGGCGGCATGCCTACGCTGGCAATTTCTTCTTCGGTTAATGGGCGATATTCACCCGGTGCAAGATCCGCATCCATCGCGATGGCGCCAATGCGTTCACGGTGCAAACCAACCACATGGTTACCCACGGCGGCAAACATACGTTTTACCTGGTGATAACGCCCTTCGCTGATGGTCAAACGCACTTCCAGCGGAGTAATCACTTCAAGTACCGCAGGCAGCGTCAAATCTTTTTCATTATGCAGTTGAACACCCGCGGTGAATTGTTCTGCTGTGTCATCGGAAACTGGATTCTCAAGCGTCACCAGATAGGTTTTTTCACAATGATGGCGCGGAGAAGTAATACGGTGTGACCATTGGCCATCGTCGGTCATCAGCACCAGTCCGGTGGTGTCAATATCCAGACGCCCGGCGGCATGCAGTTTGTGCGCCATTGGCTCATCAAGGAAATACAGCACGGTTGGATGGTCCGGATCTTCGGTGGAACAAACGTAACCCTGTGGCTTATTCAGCATAAAGTAGCGAGGGCCGTTTTGCTGGGTCAACGAGCGTCCGTCGAACTCAACCTGATGTTCAGGGTTCAGTTTGAAAGAGGCATCACGCACCACTTCGCCATCAATAGTGACACGGCTGGCACGGATTTCACGGCCAGAAATAGCGCGGCTCACGCCAAGCTGCTGAGAGATAAATTTATCGAGTCGCATTAAAATATTGCCTGTTTCATAGAGGTGCCAGCACAAAACGGCTGACAGGGCATTCGCCCATTTTATAAGGGTATAAATCGTTTGCCTGTTAATTAGTTTGCCAGTATAGCGGGATAGAAAAGTCTCTCAAGGTAAAACCCCGATTCATGCCATAATTGAGCGCGTTATTTCCCTAAATCAGAGCCACGATGTCTTTTACACTCCGCCCCTACCAACAAGAAGCCGTAGACGCCACCCTCACCCATTTCCGCAAACACATCACACCAGCGGTGATTGTATTGCCGACGGGTGCGGGAAAAAGCCTGGTGATTGCTGAGCTTGCCCGAGTCGCTCGCGGACGGGTGCTGGTGCTGGCACACGTCAAAGAACTCGTGGCGCAAAACCATGCGAAATATCGTGCACTTGGTCTGGAAGCCGATATTTTCGCCGCGGGTCTGCAACGTAAAGAGAGCCACGGCAAAGTTGTTTTCGGTAGCGTACAGTCAGTGGCGCGCAATCTTGAGCAATTCCACGGCGAGTTTTCATTACTTATTGTCGATGAATGCCACCGTATTGGTGATTCTGACGATAGCCAATATCAGCAAATCCTCACCCATTTACGCACCGCCAATCCTAAGCTGCGCCTGTTGGGGTTGACCGCTACACCTTACCGTCTGGGGAAAGGCTGGATTTATCATTTTCACTATCACGGTATGGTGCGCGGCAACGAAAATGCGCTGTTCCGCGACTGCATTTACGAATTACCGCTGCGCTACATGATTAAGCACGGCTATTTAACACCGCCGGAACGCCTGGATATGCCGGTGGTGCAGTACGATTTCAGCCGTTTACAGTCGCAATCCAATGGTTTGTTCAGCGAAGCGGATCTTAACCTCGAGCTCAAACAGCAAAAACGCATTACCCCGCACATCATCAGCCAGATTATAGAATTTGCCGCCGACAGGCGCGGCGTGATGGTTTTTGCCGCAACCGTTGAACACGCCAAAGAAGTCACGGCTCTGTTACCCGTAAATGATGCGGCACTGATTACCGCAGATACCCCAGGCCCTGCCCGCGATACATTAATAGAAGCGTTTAAAAACCAGCAGTTCCGTTTTCTGGTCAACGTTTCAGTGCTTACTACCGGATTTGACGCACCGCATGTCGACTTAATTGCGATTCTGCGCCCGACGGAATCGGTCAGTCTTTATCAGCAAATTGTCGGTCGCGGGTTGCGCCTGGCGCCCGGTAAAAAGGATTGTTTGATTCTGGACTACGCCGGGAATCCTCATGATTTGTTCACGCCGGAAGTGGGTGCGGCGAAAGGCAAAAGCGACAATGTGCCGGTACAAGTTTTTTGCCCTTCCTGTGGTTTTGCCAACACCTTCTGGGGAAAAACCACCAGCGACGGCAAATTGATTGAGCACTTTGGTCGCCGCTGCCAGGGCTGGTTTGAAGATGATGACGGTACGCGCGAACAGTGCGATTACCGTTTCCGCTTTAAAAATTGCCCGCAATGCAACGCAGAAAATGATATTGCCGCGCGGCGCTGCCACCAATGCGCGAGTGTTCTGGTCGACCCGGACGATATGTTAAAAGCCGCACTGAAATTAAAAGACGCGCTGGTTCTGCGCTGCGGCGGCATGACGCTGCAACACGGTGGCGATGAAAAAGGCGACTGGCTGAAGATTACCTATTTTGATGAAGACGGCACCGATGTCAGCGAACGGTTCCGCCTGCAAACACCCGCCCAGCGTATGGCGTTTGAACAGCTATTTATTCGCCCTCACAGCCGTGCGCCTGGCGTGCCGCTGCGCTGGATAAACGCCGCCGATGTGGTCGCTCAGCAATCCGCGCTTCGCCACCCGGACTTTGTCGTGGCACGCAAGAATGGCAACTTCTGGAACGTGCGGGAAAAGGTATTTGATTACGAAGGACGCTTCCGTCGCGCAAATGAATTGCGTGGCTAAAGGTTCTTTTCATTGAAGCCAGAGCCAGATATGGCTATAATCCCGCCCGCTTTTGCATCCGCAAAGCAGAACGTTTACCTGTTGCTGGGTCGCCTGTAACAGGATTATTTAAGAGAGAAACAGTTAATGTTTACTATCAATGCAGTAGAACGCAAAGAGCAGGGCAAGGGTGCGAGCCGCCGCCTGCGTGCAGCTAACAAATTCCCGGCAATCATCTATGGTGGTTCCGAAGCTGCGATCTCTATCGAACTGGATCACGACAACGTAATGAACCTGCAAACTAAACCAGGTTTCTACGAAGAAGTTCTGACTCTGGTTGTAGACGGTAAAGAAGTTAAGGTTAAAGTTCAGGCTGTTCAGCGTCACCCGTTCAAGCCAAAACTGAACCACATCGACTTCGTTCGCGCTTAATCGCGAATTTAGCTCGAAAAAAAAACCCGCTTCGGCGGGTTTTTTTATGACTATTTGCCAGAACTGCGACGCTGTAACTGATCGCGCAGGTTAGGCGGCGTGCCTTTAATGGTCAGCGTATCGGTCGCAGGATCCCAATAAATGCGCTCGCCCAATAACATGGCGTCAAAGCTAATCGTTAACCCACCACCGCTACCGGCGAATTTGGTTAACTGGCGCAGCGTACTGCGGTCGGCCGGGAAACTCTCTTCAAGTTCATAGCCTTTATCCGCGGTGAACTGCTGGAAATTTTTGTCATCGACAGCCCATGGTAACTCATCCGCAAGCGAAGAAAGTTCAATCTCTTCACCTGCCTGAAGTTGCTCGTTGCAGTAAGCATAAACCTGCTGACGCGCGGCCTGACGATCGTTTTTATCCAGTTGCGCTTCGTTGGTAAAGTCGTCCAGCGCTTGCAACAAACCTTTGTTCTGCGCTTTGGCGTTTAAACCTTCGCTGGCTCCCAGGAAATCCATGAAGAAATCGGCAACTTTGCGCCCGACTCGCCCTTTCAGGAAAGTCAGGTAACGAGTCGATTCCGGATTGGTTTCCCATTCGGTCAAATCAATACGCGCCACGATATCGGCGTGGTTGATGTCCAGATGGTGCGTGGAACTGATATCCAGCTCTTCGTTGACGCGCATGCTGCTTAAATTATTAAGCACGGCGACCAGTAAATATTCCACCGCCAAATAACGGTATTGGCAAAACAGCACAATGCCGCCATCAGCAAACGGATATTTGGCCAGTTCATCACGCAAACGACCGGTCGCTGCACGGCTGAACGCCAGGAAATCCTCGTCGCCTTTACGCTGTGAACGTAACGCTTCGGCTAATTCACTCTCTTCGCTGAACAGGCCATATGCTTTATTTTTCGCACTGTAGACACGGTGCAATTCGGCCATCATTTCTTCTACGGCGCCGTTCGTTGCCAACAGAGAATCGCGCAGCACAACTTCAAGTGTCTCTTCGCCGCGCTTGATCAACTGGTGTAAGGCAATCTGGTTGATATCCAGACTCATGATAAACTCTCCTTTTAGACTCGGCGGTATTCAACCATTGCCGGAAGCCTTGTGCAATAGAAGATAAAAAAGCAGAAAACCAAGTCTTCCTACGGTAAGATAACGCCCTTTCCTGAATCTAACTGATTGTTAATTTATGCCACAAATATCCCGTTATAGTGACGAACGCGTCGAAGAACTGTTGAGTGAACTGGCTAGCGTGCTGGAAAAGCACCAAACGCCAACCGATCTTTCCCTGATGGTGCTGGGAAATATGGTCACCAACCTGATTAATACCAGCGTGGCTTCAGCTCAACGCCGCTCGCTGGCTCGCTCTTTCGCAGAGGCGTTGCAAGCCTCCGTGAGCGAAGACAAAGCTCAATAAGGGATTCTAGTTACACGTTATGGTGACTAACCGTCAGCGCTACCGCGAAAAAGTTTCCCAGATGGTCAGTTGGGGACATTGGTTCGCCCTGTTCAATATCCTGCTGGCAACGCTGCTGGGTAGCCGCTATCTGTTTGTCGCCGACTGGCCGACAACGCTCACGGGTCGTATTTATTCCTGGCTGAGTGTTATCGGCCATTTCAGCTTTGTGGTTTTCGCCACCTATTTACTAATCCTCTTCCCGCTGACATTCATTGTCATGTCGCAACGTTTGATGCGATTTTTCTCGGCAGCACTTGCCACCGCTGGCATGACGCTGCTACTCATCGACAGTGAAGTCTTTACTCGCTTCCATCTCCACCTTAATCCGATTGTCTGGGAACTGGTGATTAACCCCGACCAGAGTGAGATGGCGCGTGACTGGCAGCTGATGTTTATCAGCGTGCCGGTGATTTTATTGATAGAGATGCTGTTTGCAACCTGGAGCTGGCAAAAACTGCGCAGCCTCGGGCGGCGCAAGCATTATGCTAAACCCGTCGTTACGCTGTTTTTTGTCGCCTTCTTTAGCAGCCACATTATGTATATCTGGGCGGATGCGAACTTCTATCGCCCGATTACTATGCAGCGCGCCAACCTGCCGCTCTCTTACCCGATGACGGCCCGCCGATTCCTTGAAAAACATGGCCTGCTGGATGCGAAAGAGTACCAGCGTCGCCTCGTGGAACAGGGTAATCCTGAAGCCGTTTCGGTACAGTATCCGCTGAGTGACCTGCAATTCCGCGATATGGGAACGGGCAATAATGTCTTGCTGATCACCGTCGACGGCCTGAATGCCGAAAGTGTGCAGAAAACTCTGCCGAATCTGAGCCAGTTCGCCAGCAACAATATTAACTTCACTCAGCATATGAGCGCGGGTAATGGCACCGATAACGGCATCTTTGGCCTGTTCTACGGTATCTCACCGGCCTATATGGACGGTGTTTTATCTGCCCGCGTCCCTGCCGCATTAATTACTGCATTGAACCAGCAGGGCTATCAATTGGGGCTTTTCGCCTCCGATGGCTTCGACTCTTCAATGTATCGCCAGGCGTTGTTGTCCGACTTCTCTTTGCCTTCTGCGCAAAGCCAGTCTGACACACAAACCGCCTCGCAATGGATTAACTGGCTGACGCAATACGCATCTGATGACAACCGCTGGTTCTCCTGGGTTGCCTTTAATGGCACCAACATCACGGCAGACAGTAATCAGCAAGCCTTTACTCGTCGCTATTCTCGCGCAGCAGGCAACGTTGATGAGCAAATTAAGCGCGTACTTGACGCACTTGATGCGGCCGGGAAACTCCAGAATACGGTAGTGATTATTACCGCAGGTCACGGTGTGCCGCTGGGTCAAGAGCAGGATTCCTTCGCCTGGTCACGCTCACGCATTCAGGTGCCACTGGTTATCCATTGGCCTGGTACTCCGGCACAAACCATCGCCAAACTCACCGATCATCAGGATGTGATGACCACGCTGATGCAGCGCCTGCTACACGTCAAAAACCCGGCAAATGAGTACTCACAGGGTGAAGACCTGTTTGCAGCAACTCGACGCAATAACTGGGTCGTGGGTGCTGACAATAACAGCCTCGCGATTACTTTACCGACCATGACGCTGGTGCTGGATAACAACGGCAACTATCGGATGTACAATTTGAAAGGCGAAGCGATTAAAGAAACCAAGCCGCAGCTGGGATTATTACTGCAAGTACTGACCGACGAGAAACGCTTCATCGCCAATTGATTGCTTATTTATGAGCCAGTTAGCAAAAAGCTGGCTTGCAAACAATCATGAAATAAGTAGTATTATTTGGCAGTCGGCACGTAGCGCAGCCTGGTAGCGCACTGTCATGGGGTGTCAGGGGTCGGAGGTTCAAATCCTCTCGTGCCGACCAGAATACTTTGATAGGTCAAGGGGTTAATCGAAAGATTAGCCCCTTTTCTTTATCTGCAATACTTCCGGCAACCAGGGTCACTTAATATAGGAATCCAGCACTTTCAATATCACCTCAAGATCTTCCTCACGCTTCACCTCGTCACTCTCATGAACAATGTGTTCAGCAAGATGACCTTTGATCACCTCTCGCATTAAACCGTTAACTGCGCCACGTATAGCCGCAATCTGTTGTAGTACGGCGGCGCATTCATGCGGTTCATCAAGCATTTTTTTTAGTGCTACAACCTGGCCCTGAATTTTATTTGTACGTGCTTTTAGTTTTTGTTTATCCCGGATGGTATGCGACATACAAAGGCCTCAATAAGTGAAGTACAGATAAGATTGTATCATTGCCAATCTACTGGGGGGTAGTATTTGGTACTGGGGGGGAGTAGAATCGCAGCGCTTATAATAAATGACTAAGAAACATTCTCATGAACGATTTCTCAACACTGATTCAGCAAGGTAACGCCTGGTTTTTCATCCCCAGCGCGATTTTACTAGGCGCATTACATGGCCTTGAACCCGGTCATTCCAAAACTATGATGGCGGCTTTCATCATTGCGATTAAAGGGAGTATCAAGCAGGCTGTGATGCTGGGAGTGGCAGCGACCGTTTCGCACACCGCTATCGTTTGGCTAATCGCGTTTGGTGGGATGTATCTCAGCAAGCAGTTTACCGCTGAATCTGTTGAACCATGGTTACAGTTAATCTCCGCGTTTATTATTCTGGGAACAGCAATCTGGATGTTCTGGCGCACCTGGAAAGGAGAACAACTCTGGAAACTTGAGCAACAGACAGAGCACCACTCGCATGATGAATCCAGAATCATCAATACGGGTCACGGGCGCGTTGAGCTTTCAATTTTTGAGGAAAATCAGCCCCCGCAATGGCGTTTACGCACGTTGTCTGGCAACAAATGGCAAGCGAATGAGGTTTCACTGACAACTCATCGTGGTGCAGGAACATTTTCGCAAGTGTTCGATTTTGTTGATAAAGGCGACTTCTTAGAATCTAAGCAGCCTATCCCTGAGCCCCACAACTTTACTGTTCGCCTGTCTTTAGGTCATCAAGGCCATGTGCATGATTACAACGTCGCGTTTCATGAACACGATCATTCAGCACTGGAAGGCCTGGATGTGGGCTCTAAAGAGTATCAGGACGCGCACGAACTGGCCCATGCGAACGACATTAAACGCCGCTTTACCGGCCAGGAAGTGACAAACTGGCAAATATTATTATTCGGACTCACTGGCGGCTTAATTCCCTGCCCTGCTGCTATTACCGTGCTACTTATTTGTATCCAGTTAAAGGCATTCACTCTGGGAGCGGCAATGGTGGTCTGTTTCAGTATTGGCCTTGCGTTAACTCTGGTCACTGTAGGTGTTGCCGCTGCGGTGAGCGTGCAACAAGCAACGAAACGCTGGAGCGGTTTTAGCACCATAGCCAGAAGAGCGCCTTATTTCTCAAGCGCCCTGATAGCAATGGTTGGCCTGTATATGGGCATACACGGTTACGCCGGGATCACAAACTGATGTTGATCGGGAAAAACGTTTTGCTCGCCACAACGCTTTTCCACTTACCTGAAGGACGTTGTCTAATGCCAGCTATGCCCTATTTGACCATCCGCAAATCTGACCAACGCGTGGTATAGCGCGGCGAAAGCATCGCTCTTTTCATTTTCCACGGTTGCTCAATTCCTTGCCCTGCAAAATAGAGCGCTCCTTTACCTGCCTTCTTATTAATACTGTCTATCGCCTGCATCAGTGCTTCGCTATTGACCCTTGGCGGGTTTTCATCGAACAGATTGAGCTGCGCAACCCCCTGGCTAAAAAAGTCGCAGAGCATAATCCCGGCTTTTTGATAGTGATAGCCGTTTCTCCAGATAACGTTCAGGCAACGTGTAGCCGCGGCGATAATATCGCGGGTGTCCTGCGTGGGGGTTAGCAGTTTGACCGTAGCCCGGTTGCCGTAGTAGGGCTCATTGACTGAGAAAGGTGACGTTTTGACAAAAGCAGAAATGTGGCGGCAATACTGGTGCTCGGCTCTGAGTTTTTCTGCGGCGCGCACTGCATAACTGCAAATCGCCTGACGCATGTATTCGTACTCCGTCACCCGTTCACCAAACGAGCGAGAACAGATAATTTCTTGTTTCGTCGGCATAAACTCTTCAAACCCCAGACACGATTCCCCCCGTAGTTCGCGTACCGTGCGCTCAAGCACCACACTGAAATGTTTGCGGATAAAACGCGTGTCAGTCTCCGCCAATTGCAACGTATTTTTGATCCCCATCGCGTCGAGTTTTTTACTGATTCGACGGCCAACTCCCCAAACTTCATTAACCGGTAATTTCGCCATCAGTTTGCGCTGGTGTTCAACACTGGATAGGTCAACCACGCCATCCGTTTGCAGTTGCCACCGCTTAGCCGCGTAATTGGCTAGCTTAGCCAGTGTTTTTGTCTGGGCTATCCCCACACCAACAGTTAAATGCGTACGCTGTAAAAGAGTGGTACGTATTTCTCGGCCAAATTCCGCTAGATTGAGACAATGGCTTACGCCCGAAAAATCACAGCACGCTTCGTCAATAGAGTAAATCTCCACGCGTGGGCAAATTTCTTCCAGCGTCGTCATAACCCTTTCAGACATATCAGCGTACAGCTCGTAATTGCTGCTGAAAACAATAACCCCATTTTGCCGGAAGAGCTCTCTGTGCTTAAAGTAAGCGCCCCCCATTTGTACACCACAGTTTTTGGCCTCGGCGTTACGAGCAATAACGCATCCATCATTGTTGCTTAAAACAACCACCGGTTTACCTTTCAGATCCGGCCTGAATATGGTTTCACAACTGGCGTAAAAACTATTCACATCAACCAGGGCAAACATTATTAGCTCATCGACTTCACGATGAAAGTGACAACACCGAATACCTCAAGCGCCTCATCAGTACCGAGGTGAATAGGTTTGCAGCCACGATGGCGTGGAATTAATTGCCTGGAGGGCCGGAGTTGTAATTGCCTGACAAAAAACTCACCGTTAATCGCCGCAATCACAATATCGCCATGCGCCGCCGTTCGCGCACTGTCGACCACCAGTAAATCGCCATTAGCGATGCCGCCCTCAATCATCGAATCGTCAGAGGCCCGCATGTAATAGGTGGCAGGATGCTTCATCAGCAATTGGTAAATATCAATGCTCTGTTCTGCATAATCCTGCGCCGGTGATGGAAATCCCCCATAGTCATGCCCCCGATGTCGTTGATTGACAATAATTAATAGAAACAAACGGAGCCATAAATCCCCACCAACAAATACTGTATATAAACACAGCATTATTTAAATAAGCATCCCGATCAAGTTGCTTACAGGAAGATTCTTATAACAAACTGAAGTCGCGGAAAATTTAGGTGGTAAAAATAAGCGCGCTTCTCTACGGAAGAAATCACCATACAAACTTGCCCTACCGCTTCCGCTCTCACCGTTCTATGCTTAGCGAATGGAGAAAATAGCTGAACTAAAACGTACCAAGCGCCTTGCGCTGTCCTTACTGCTGGTTGCCGCTGTAACGTTTGTGGCCACCCTCTTTTTGCCACCGGGATTTTGGGTTAGCGGTTTAAAAGCTATCGCCGAAGCGGCCATGGTGGGCGCACTGGCTGACTGGTTTGCCGTTGCAGCACTGTTTCATCGCGTACCGATTCCCTTTATCTCCCGCCATACGGCGATTATCCCGCGCAATAAAGACAGAATTGGCGAGAATCTGGGTATCTTCGTGCAAGAAAAGTTCCTCGATACCCAATCCCTTATTGCGCTAATTCGTCGCCATGAACCGGCACAGATGATTGGCCAGTGGTTCAGCAAGCCCGACAACGCACAGCGTGTCGGGCAACATCTGTTGCAAGTGATGAGCGGTTTTTTAGACCTGACGGATGACACCCGTATTCAGCGTTTAATCCGCCAGGCCGTTCACAAGGCCATCGATAAAGTCGATTTGACACATTCAAGTGCCCTGCTGCTGGAGAGCCTGACTAAAAATAACCGCCATCAGGAACTGCTCGACTCGGTTATTGCCCAGATGCTGACGCTGATAAAACGTGAAAGCACGCGGGCTTTTATTGCCCGCCAGATTGTACGTTGGCTGGAAACAGAGCATCCACGTAAGGCCAAACTCCTGCCAACAGAATGGCTGGGGGAACATAGTGCCGATCTGGTTTCCAGTGCAGTTAATTCGTTTCTGGATGACGTGAGCCATGATCAGGGGCATCAGATCCGCCAGGCTTTTGATCGCGCGACGTTAAAGCTCATCGACAATCTTAAAAACTCGCCACAAATGGCTGAAAAAGCCGACAGCATCAAAAATTATCTGAAAGAAGATGAGGCGTTCAATCGCTATCTGGGCGAACTGTGGGGGATTTGCGCCAATGGCTGAAAGTGGACGTCAATTCTGAAGACTCGCGCGTGAAGCAGCGAATTGCAGAGGCCGGACAGTGGTTGGGCGAAACGCTGATTGCTGACAGTGCGCTACGCACTTCACTGAATGAGCATCTGGAGCAGGCAGTGCAGAAAATGGCACCGGAGTTCGCCATCTTCCTGACTCGCCATATTAGCGACACGGTCAAAAGCTGGGATGCTCAGGATATGTCACGGCAAATTGAACTGAATATCGGTAAGGATTTACAGTTTATCCGCATTAACGGCACGCTGGTTGGCGGTTCAATCGGGTTGGTGTTGTACCTGCTGTCGCAGATACCTGCGGCGCTACCGTTGCTGAATTTATGAAGGGAAGATAAAAAAGCAAACGCCCGCTGATGCGGGCGTTAGGGAAATCTTAGAAAATCAATGGTGTTGTTTCGGCTGGTCGTTGTGACCGACTTTTGAGAAGACGTTAAAGACTTCACCCAATCCATAGATAAGACCGAGGATCACCGCCATAACGATTGGCACCATGACCACGGCAAACACCAAGCTTTTTAGTAACTCTAACATGGATGCCTCCAACAAAAGTGAGAACGAGTATTCTAACGACCTGACAGAAAAACGCACTCTCCTTTTGTGCCATTTGCTCATCCCGCCGCAATAGAAGAAAATGACGTTTTTACTATTGCGGAGCGGTTATGCAGGCTGAAATTTTACTCACGCTGAAACTCCAACAGCGGCTGTTCGCCGATCCACGTCGTATCGCGCTGCTTAAACAAATACAACATACCGGCTCAATTAGCCAGGGTGCCAAACTCGCAGGTATTAGCTACAAAAGTGCCTGGGATGCTATCAACGAGATGAATCAGTTAAGCGACGAGACATTAGTTGAGCGAGCGACCGGCGGTAAAGGCGGCGGTGGTGCAATATTGACGCGTTACGGCGAACGCCTGATTCAGTTGTATGAATTGCTCGCGCAGATCCAGCAAAAAGCGTTCGATGTGCTGCGTGATGACGCATTGCCGCTCGATAGCCTGCTCGCCGCGATTTCCCGCTTTTCTTTGCAAACCAGCGCCCGTAACCAGCTTTTCGGCACCGTATTGCATCGCGATAGCGAACAAGTGCAGCAACATGTCGATATTTTACTGGCGGATGGTGCCACACGTTTGCAAGCCGCCATTACGCGCCAGAGCGCCGAACGCCTGGGTTTGAGCGAAGGCAAAGAAGTGCTGGTGTTAATTAAAGCGCCGTGGGTTGAAATCACTACGGCTCCTCAACGCGCCAGCAGCGCCGATAACCAACTCACTGGCATTATCAGCAATATTCAGCAAGGTGGCGAACAGAGCGAAGTTCTGGTGCAATTGCCGGACGGACAAACGCTGTGCGCCACGGTTCCTAATAGCGTGGTAGAAATTCAGAGTCTGGTAGAAGGTGCTAAAGTCATAGCATTTTTTAATGCCGATCGCGTGATTATCGCCACTCTGTGCTAAAACCAAACGGTGAATTGACAACAACACAGGCAATCCGTAAATCTGAGTTTAATCACTGCAAAAACTGGGATGGTATATGTCTGTGTTGCAAATATCGCAAGGGGTCTTCCACCTTAGCGACACCCGAACTCTTGCCCTCAATGATTTAACCATTAACGCCGGTGAAAGCTGGGCGTTTGTCGGCGCCAACGGTAGTGGAAAATCAGCGCTGGCCCGTGCACTTGCAGGATCCCTGCCCGTGCAAAAAGGCGAGCGCCAGTGCTCGTTTGCCCGTATTGCTCACCTTTCGTTTGAACAACTACAAAAGTTAGTTAGCGATGAATGGCAGCGTAATAACACTGATTTGTTGAGCCCTGACGAAGACGATACCGGCCGCACCACGGCAGAAATTATTCAGGATGAAATTAAAGATGAAGCTCGCTGCCAGAAACTGGCGCAACTGTTTGGTATTACTCCGTTATTAACCCGCCGTTTTAAGTACCTTTCGACCGGTGAAACGCGCAAAACGCTGCTCTGTCAGGCGCTGATGCCGCAACCTGATTTGCTTATTCTTGATGAGCCGTTTGACGGGCTGGATGTGCAGTCCCGTGAGCAACTCGCTGGGTTATTAGGTGAACTGAGCACCCAGGGCTACACCGTGGTGCTGGTGCTTAACCGCTTCGATGAAATTCCTGATTTTGTGCAATTTGCGGGCGTGCTGGCCGATTGTGCGCTGATTGAAGTAGGCAAAAAGCAAAAACTGCTCGAACAAGCGCTGATTGCACAACTGGCCCATAGTGAAAAACTGGTGGGCGTCGCACTGCCGGAAGCAGACGACCCGAGTGCTCGCTACACACTTCCTGTGGATCAGGCGCGTATTATTCTGCGTGACGGCGTGGTGGAATATAACGACAGGCCAATCCTGCACAAACTGTCCTGGACGGTAAATCCTGGCGAACACTGGCAAATAGTCGGCCCAAATGGCGCAGGTAAATCGACGTTATTAAGCCTGGTGACCGGCGATCATCCTCAAGGTTACAGCAACGATCTGACTCTGTTTGGCCGCCGTCGTGGCAGCGGTGAAACCATCTGGGACATCAAAAAGCATATCGGGTATGTCAGCAGTAATCTGCATCTTGATTACCGTGTTAGTACCACGGTGCGCAATGTGGTGCTTTCCGGCTATTTTGATTCGATTGGCATTTACCAGGCTGTTTCTGACCGCCAGCAAAAACTAGCTCGCCAATGGCTGAACATGCTCGGTATGGACAACGCCATTGCCGACGCACCGTTCCATAGCCTTTCCTGGGGCCAACAGCGCCTTGCACTGATCGCTCGGGCGTTAGTGAAACACCCGACGCTTTTAATCCTCGACGAACCTCTGCAAGGGCTGGATCCGCTGAATCGCCAGCTAGTACGCCGTTTCATTGATATTCTGATTGGTGAAGGGGAAACCCAGTTGCTGTTTGTCTCTCACCACGCCGAAGACGCGCCAGAGTGCATCACTAAACGGCTCACTTTTGTGGCTGATGGCGAGGCATATCGCTATCAAATTGACGATTTAGCACCAGCTCAATAACACTGTTGGAAGTCGCTTCCGTTACTCATTTTTTATCAATCGGATTAGCGCAGCGACTTTCGGATAACCCGCAGCACCCTCGCTATGACCATTTGATTTATAATCATTTTTTCAGCTAATGATTGTCGATGAAACATTAGTGTAAGCGATTCCACTAATTTAGCACATGTCACACTTTTGACATCTCTGTTATGCTATGTTTATTACATACCATACGCGTAATGGAGCGAAAAATGAGAGTATTGGTAACAGGTGGTAGCGGTTACATTGGCAGTCATACCTGTGTACAACTGCTACAAAATGGCCACGACGTAGTCATTCTGGATAATCTGTGCAACAGCAAACGCAGCGTTCTGCCAGTGATTGAACGCCTCAGCGGTAAACACCCTATGTTCATTGATGGTGATATTCGCGATGAAGCGCTACTGGCAGAAATTTTCCACGATCACCAGATTGATGCCGTGATCCATTTTGCTGGCCTGAAGGCGGTCGGCGAATCGGTTAACAAACCGCTGGAATACTACGACAACAACGTGACCGGCACGTTACGCCTGATTTCAGCGATGCGCGCCGCCAATGTCACCAATTTCATCTTCAGTTCTTCCGCGACAGTTTATGGCGACCAGCCGCAAATCCCTTACGTTGAAAGCTTCCCAACCGGCACGCCTGCCAGCCCATATGGCCGCAGCAAGTTAATGGTTGAACAGATTCTGGCTGACTTACAAAAGGCCCAGCCGAACTGGAGCGTGGCGCTATTGCGTTACTTCAACCCGGTCGGCGCGCATCCATCAGGTGATATGGGTGAAGACCCGCAAGGTATCCCAAATAATCTGATGCCATACATCGCACAGGTTGCGGTAGGACGCCGTGATTCACTGGCGGTCTTCGGGAATGATTATCCAACCGAAGACGGCACTGGCGTTCGCGACTACATTCACGTTATGGATCTCGCTGAAGGCCACGTTGCCGCCATGCAAACGCTGCAAGGCAAGCCTGGCGTGCATATCTATAACCTCGGCGCAGGCATTGGTAGCAGCGTGTTGGATGTGATCAATGCTTTCAGCACCGCTTGCGGAAAACCGGTGAATTATCACTTCGCCCCGCGTCGAGATGGCGATCTCCCAGCTTACTGGGCAGATGCCACCAAAGCCGATCAACAACTTAACTGGCGTGTCAGCCGTACTCTGCAAGAAATGGCAGATGATACCTGGCGCTGGCAGTCTCGCCACCCTCAAGGTTATCCAGACTAAGGAAATGTGATGGAGCAGTTTAACCCGGTGGATCATCCACATCGCCGTTTTAACCCACTGACAGGACAATGGATTCTGGTGTCCCCGCACCGCGCTAAGCGCCCGTGGCAAGGGGCGCAGGAAACTCCGTCCAATGAAACTTTACCGGCCCACGATCCGGATTGCTTCTTGTGCCCAGGCAACACACGCGTTACTGGTGACAAAAATCCGCAATATACCGGCACTTTTGTTTTTACTAATGATTTTGCCGCGTTGATGACGGATACCCCAGATGCACCAGCGAGCAACGACCCACTTTTACGTTGTGAAAGCGCTCGCGGCACCAGCCGGGTTATCTGTTTCTCACCAGATCACAGTAAAACCCTGCCACAGCTTTCCGTAAATGCGCTGGAAGAAGTGGTGAAAACCTGGCAAGAACAGACTGCGGATTTAGGCAAAACTTACCCGTGGGTGCAGGTTTTTGAGAATAAAGGCGCGGCGATGGGCTGCTCCAACCCGCATCCGCACGGCCAGGTTTGGGCGAACAGTTTCCTGCCTAATGAAGTGGCGCGTGAAGATGTATTGCAGCGCGAATACTTTGCAGAAAATGGCTCGCCAATGCTGGTCGATTACGCACAACGCGAGCTTAAAGATGGCAGCCGCACAGTCGTCGAAACTGAACACTGGATTGCAGTAGTGCCTTACTGGGCCGCCTGGCCGTTTGAAACGCTACTGCTGCCGAAAACTCATGTACTGCGTATCACTGACCTGACGGCTGAACAGAGCAGTGATTTAGCACTCGCGCTGAAAAAACTGACCAGCCGTTACGACAACCTTTTCCAGTGCTCATTCCCTTATTCTATGGGCTGGCATGGCGCACCGTTTAATGACGAGGAAAATGGTCACTGGCAGTTGCATGCTCACTTCTATCCACCACTATTGCGTAGCGCAACCGTGCGTAAATTTATGGTCGGCTATGAAATGCTGGCTGAAACCCAACGTGATTTAACCGCAGAGCAAGCCGCAGAACGCTTGCGTGCCGTTTCCGATATTCACTTTCGCCAATCCGGAGAATAAAAATGAGTCTGAAAGATAACACCCAACACCTCTTCGCCGAACACTTTGGTTATCCGGCAACCCATACTATTCAGGCTCCTGGCCGCGTTAACCTGATTGGCGAGCACACCGATTACAACGACGGTTTTGTGCTTCCTTGTGCTATCGATTACCAGACGGTCATTAGCTGCGCAAAACGTGATGACCGCATGGTACGCGTGATCGCCGCGGATTATGACAATCAAAGCGACGAGTTTTCACTCGACAAACCGATTCTGAGCCACGACACGCAGCAATGGTCCAACTATGTTCGCGGTGTGGTTAAGCATCTGCAAAAGCGTGATAAAAACTTTGCCGGCGCCGATTTAGTGATCAGCGGCAACGTGCCACAAGGTGCGGGCTTGAGTTCATCGGCATCGCTGGAAGTCGCAGTGGGTACCGTGTTCCAGAAGCTTTATCATCTGGCGCTGGACGGCTCGCAAATTGCCTTAAATGGCCAGGAAGCAGAGAACCAGTTCGTCGGCTGTAACTGCGGCATTATGGATCAGCTGATTTCTGCGTTAGGTAAAAAAGATCATGCGTTGCTGATTGATTGCCGCACGCTGGGTACCAAAGCGGTTTCGATGCCAAAAGGCGTGGCCGTGGTCATCATCAACAGTAACTTCAAACGCACGCTGGTGGGCAGCGAATACAATACCCGTCGCCAGCAATGCGAAACTGGTGCACGCTTCTTCACTCAGAAAGCGCTGCGTGATGTTGAGTTGTCAAAATTCAACGCTGTGGCACATGAACTTGATCCGGTTGTCGCTAAGCGTGTGCGCCATGTCCTCACCGAAAATATTCGTACCGTAGAAGCTGCCGATGCGCTGGCAAAAGGCGATTTGCAACGTATGGGCGAACTGATGGCTGAGTCTCATGCGTCAATGCGCGATGATTTCGAAATCACCGTGCCACAAATCGATACGTTAGTTGAAATCGTGAAAGCCACAATTGGCGATAAAGGCGGCGTGCGTATGACAGGTGGCGGCTTCGGTGGTTGTATCGTTGCATTGATCCCGGAAGATTTGGTTCCTGCAGTACAACAAGCGGTCGCCAAACAGTACGAAGCCAAAACCGGCATAAAAGAAACCTTTTATGTCTGCAAACCTTCGGAGGGCGCGGGCCAATGCTAAAAGAAACACCACAGCTTGCACCGGATGGGCAACCGTTCCGCATCTCCACCCTGCGCAACAGCGCGGGGTTAGTTGTCTCAGTCATGGACTGGGGCGCTACCCTGTTGTCGTGTCGTGTGCCGATGAAAGACGGAAGCGTACGCGAAACGCTGCTTGGCTGCGAAACACCGGAAGATTATCTGAATCAGTCAGCTTATCTGGGAGCAACTGTCGGGCGCTACGCAAACCGGATTGCCAACAGCCAGTTTGAGCGCGATGGCGTCACCATCAACGTGACAGCAAACCAGGGCGCACATCAGCTACATGGCGGGCCAGATGGCTTCGACAAACGTCGCTGGCGTATTGTGCGCCAGAACGAACATGAAGTGCTGTACACCCTCGATTCACAAGATGGCGATCAAGGCTTCCCTGGCGAATTACGTGCAACCGCGCGTTATGCTCTCACCGAAGATAACTGCATTACTGTTGAGTTCCGCGCCAAAACCAGCAAAGCATGCCCGGTGAACCTGACCAATCACGCCTACTTTAATCTCGACGGTAAGCAGAACGATATTCGTCAACATCGCCTGCAACTGCTGGCCGATAGCTACTTGCCAGTCGATAGCAACGGTATTCCACAGGCCGGGCTTAAAGATGTGGCAGGTACCAGCTTTGATTTCCGCACAGTGAAAACCATCGCTGATGATTTCCTGTCTGATAACGACCAGGTGCTGGTTAAAGGCTACGATCATGCGTTCTTGTTACAAGCACAGGGCGATGCCAGCCTGCCAGCAGCACACCTTTGGTCGAGCGACAATCAACTGCAAATGACGGTCTACACCACCGCACCGGCATTGCAGTTTTACAGCGGGAATTATCTGGACGGTACACCGGCAAGGGAACAAGGAACGTACAATGCGTACCAGGGCCTGGCGCTGGAAAGCGAATTCCTGCCAGACAGCCCTAATCATCCGGAATGGCCACAACCTGATTGCTGGTTACAGCCACATGAAGAGTACTTAAGCATTACGGAATACGAGTTCATTCCACTCTAAGTGCCTTGCCCTCCTCCACGGAGGGCAATTCTTCTGCGAATCGCTGGATTTCCCGCCGTTTAGCGACAAAAATATAACAACTATTCACATCCAACTTACACTCCACACTCTTTTTCGCTATGTTAAACGTTTAGCATTGCCGCTCGCCCCTTCGCGGCAATATAATGATAATCGTTATCATTAATCACAGGCTCATTAAGGAGTAAACTATGGCTGTTACTAAGCTGGTTCTGGTTCGTCACGGTGAAAGCCAGTGGAACAACGAAAACCGCTTCACCGGTTGGTATGACGTTGATCTGTCTGAGAAAGGTCAAACTGAAGCGAAAGCAGCAGGTAAGTTGCTGAAAGACGAAGGCTACTCTTTCGACTTTGCTTACACTTCTGTGCTGAAACGTGCCATCCATACTCTGTGGAACATCCTCGATGAACTGGACCAGGCCTGGTTGCCAGTTGAAAAATCCTGGAAGCTGAATGAGCGTCATTACGGGGCGCTGCAGGGTCTGAACAAAGCAGAAACCGCAGAAAAATACGGCGATGAGCAAGTTAAACAATGGCGTCGTGGCTTTGCGATAACACCTCCAGAATTGACGCGTGATGACGAACGCTTCCCAGGCCATGACCCACGTTATGCAAGCCTGACCGATAAAGAGCTGCCGGTAACTGAAAGCCTGGCATTAACTATCGATCGCGTAATCCCTTACTGGAATGAAACCATTCTGCCACGCATGAAAAGCGGCGAACGCGTGATTGTTGCCGCTCACGGTAACTCCCTGCGTGCCTTGGTTAAATTCCTTGATAACCTGGGCGAAGACGAAATTCTTGAGCTGAATATCCCAACTGGCGTACCGTTGGTGTATGAGTTTGACGAGAACTTCAAACCGCTGAAGCGCTACTATCTGGGCAATGCTGATGAGATCGCAGCAAAAGCCGCAGCGGTAGCAAACCAGGGTAAAGCGAAGTAATTCGTTAGATGTGAAAAAGGCGTGGTGAAAACCACGCCTTTTTTATTGTTACTGCGTCAAGACTTAGCCGCGACGCGTTTTCACTGCATCAGCCAACTGGCGCAACACAACTTCAGTATCTTCCCAGCCGATACAAGCATCGGTCACGCTCTTGCCGTAAACCAACGGTTCACCGCTTTCCAGGTTCTGATTGCCTTCAATAAGGTGACTTTCAATCATCACACCGGTGATGGCTTTATCGCCACCAGCGATTTGCTGGCAAACATCGGCGCCAACTTCCATTTGTTTCTTAAACTGCTTGCTGCTGTTGGCATGACTGAAATCGATCATCACCTGTGCAGGCAGGCCTGCCTTCACTAAATCCGCTTTAACCTGAGCGACGTGCTCCGCGCTGTAGTTTGGCTCTTTACCGCCGCGCAGAATGATATGGCAGTCACCATTTCCGCTGGTCGTCACAATGGCAGAATGACCCCATTTCGTCACAGACAGGAAGCTGTGTGGCGCGCCAGCGGCATTAATAGCATCAATCGCCACTTTCATCGTGCCGTCGGTACCATTTTTGAAGCCGACCGGACATGACAGACCCGACGCCAGTTCACGGTGAACCTGAGATTCTGTGGTTCGTGCGCCAATAGCCCCCCAGCTCATCAAGTCCGCCAGATACTGCGGAGTAATCATATCTAAGAACTCACCCGCTGCTGGCAGGCCGGAGTCATTGATATCTAACAACAGCTTACGAGCAATGCGCAGGCCATCGTTGATTTGGAAACTGTTATCCATTTGCGGATCGTTGATGAGGCCTTTCCAGCCCACCGTCGTGCGTGGTTTTTCGAAGTAAACACGCATAACGATTTCCAGCTCACCTTGCAGTTCTTCACGCAATGTCAGTAAACGCGCGCCATACTCTTTCGCCGCTTTGATATCGTGAATGGAGCAAGGGCCGATGACAACCAGCAGACGATCATCATTTCCTTTAAGGATTTTATGAATCGCTTTGCGCGCGCCAGATACCGTTGCAGCTGCTTTTTCAGTGGCAGGGAATTTTTCGAGCAGCGCTACTGGAGGCAAAAGTTCGTTGATTTCTTTGATGCGTAAGTCGTCGTTCTGATAATTCATGATATTTCCGGAAATGGCCTTTAGATTTAGCTTAGTTGCAATCCCTTCAATCTATCGCTTCAAGCCTGAAGTGTAAACGGGCTTTTACACTTCAGGCAGAATATTCCTGAAAACGACCTAAAAGCGGTCAATAAATGGTAAAAGCTCGGTATGACGCTACAATTTTTAATTGTTAACACCAAAAAGTATCATTTTGGCAAAATTGTATTCTGATTAGATTATTAAAGTTGGCAGGTATCACCGATAGAAATAATTTAATCCGAATAGGACCTGTGCACTGTTGGAAGAAGTTATCCAGCAATAACGACCATAACAGGAGCATCATGATGAATAAATTAACCACTCTTTTCCTGACAGCAACCCTCACTCTTGCCAGCGGCGCAGCTTTGGCTGCCGACACCAGCGGCATGAATAACGGCCAGGCTAATGCTGGCGCTGAAGCAGGCCAGGTTGCACCTGGCGCGAATCAGAACATAGCCCCGAAAGGCGTTGATAACAGCAATATCAACAATAGCGGCACCATGCTCCATCCAAATGGCTCAACCAGTAATAGCGGTTTGACCAGTGATGGAATGAGCAAGGATGAAATTCATAAAAATTCGATGTGTAAAGACGGTAAATGCCCGGATACCAACCAAAAGGTTGAAACCGGCAGCGGCAATGATGTGAACAGCAAAGTGGACGGGACTTCACAGTAAAATCAGCCAGCTGAAAAAACCAGGGGAGCTTAGGCTCTCCTTTTTTATAGGTTTTATTCAATAAGTTGATCAGCTTTAGTGGTTATAATTAGCGCATTGTTGCTTTTCAAATACTGAGAAATCATGGCGCATACACATCAACATTCTTCGGGTGATTCCAACTCCAAACGTCTGTTCTGGGCATTTTCCATCACGGCGCTATTTATGGTGGCGGAAGTCATCGGTGGGGTGATATCAGGGTCACTTGCCTTACTTGCTGATGCAGGGCATATGCTGACTGATGCGGCAGCGCTGCTGGTCGCGCTAATGGCGGTGAAATTTGCCCGTCGTCCGCCGAATGCCCGTCATACCTTCGGTTGGCTGAGGCTGACCACGCTTGCCGCATTTGTGAATGCGATTGCCTTAGTGGTGATAACGATCTTGATCGTCTGGGAGGCGATAGAGCGTTTTTATCAGCCGCAGCCGATTGCTGGCTGGACCATGCTGATCATCGCTTTTGCCGGGTTACTGGCGAATCTATTTTCGTTCTGGATTTTGCATCGCGGAAATGAAGAAAAAAATATCAACGTGCGTGCTGCTGCTCTGCACGTTATGGGAGATTTGTTAGGTTCGGTGGGAGCTATCGCTGCGGCGCTTATTATTTTGTGGACCGGTTGGACGCCAATTGACCCTATTCTCTCAATACTGGTGTCATGCCTGGTGTTGCGCAGCGCGTGGAATTTACTAAAAGAGAGCGTTAATGAGTTGCTCGAAGGCGCACCAAACGCCATTGATATCCCCGTTTTGCAGCGCAAGTTAATCAGAACGATTCCCGAAGTCCGCGACGTTCACCACGTGCATATCTGGCTGGTCGGTGAAAAACCGTTAATGACGTTGCATGTTCAGGTGGTGCCACCGCACGATCACGACGCCCTGCTGGAACGCATCCACCATTTTCTGAAAGATGAATATCAGATTGAACATGCCACGGTACAAATGGAGTATCAGGTTTGCCACGGTCAGGACTGTGATTTACATGAGCATGACCATCACGGCCATGCTCATCACCACCACTAATTAAGACAGTGCGCGTGAGCCGCGTTCACGCGCGCTGTTGATCCACATGCGGCTACCGTTGAGCGCAATAAACGTCAGGATCAAATATTCGAGTGACATCGCGTAGACGCCTTGCAAGGCGAAGATAACCACGCTGATCATGTTAATGATTACCCACAGCAGCCAGTTTTCGACGTATTTGCGGGTCATCAGAATCATCGCCACAATCGACAGTACCATCATGCAGGAGTCCCAGAATGGGAACGCATCGGGCTGAAGCTCCGGCATCGTCACATTCAGACCCATGGCCTGCATCGCGGTAACCGCAGTTCGGGTCAGGACAGCAAAGACCGGATCGATAAATACCGTCATCAACCCAATCGCCCCCACACAAATTGCAATCCAGGCAAATGCTTTGGGCAGAGGTAACCAACGAATATGGAGAGCGGTTTGATTTTCACTCGTCTGTCTCGACCAGGCATACCAACCGTAAATATTAGCCGCAAAGAAAAACAACTGTAGTAACAGGCTTGCGTAGAGTTGGATTTGGAAGAAAATAATCGCAAATAGCGTAACGTTAATTAAACCGAATGCGTAATTGCTGATTTTTTCTAAACTAGCCAACCAGATACATAGCAAACCCGCCACGGTTCCAATCGCTTCAATCCACGATAAATCATACCCACCCGTTCCGATGGGAATGTGGACCAAAATATTCTGCGTGCTTAAAAAATCCATATTCGCTCCTTGGGGTTAAATTCCTTACGCGTTACCCTTAATATTACGTCGTAATTCAGCAGCAAAATCGAGCATTCGATTTAAAGGCACCAGTGCGCCCTCACGCAACGCAGCATCAACATGAATCTCATGTTCTGCTCCACCCTGCTCCAGCCCTTCAGCGATGGCTTTAAGGCCGTTCATCGCCATCCACGGGCAATGTGCACAAGTACGACAGGTTGCGCCTTCACCTGCGGTAGGCGCTTCAAACAATTCTTTATCCGGACATGCCTGCTGCATTTTGTAGAAAATACCGCGGTCAGTGGCCACGATCAGTTGTTTATTTGGCAACGTTTGAGCGGCGGCGATGAGCTGACTGGTTGAACCGACAGCATCTGCCAAATCCACTATGGCTTGCGGCGATTCGGGGTGTACCAGAATAGCGGCATCCGGATAGAGTGCTTTCATGCGCGTTAGCGCCTGGGTTTTAAACTCGTCATGTACAATACATGCCCCCTGCCAACACAACACGTCTGCGCCAGTTTGCTTCTGTACATAACTTCCCAGATGTTTATCCGGTGCCCAAATAATTTTCTCGCCAAGACTGTCGAGATGCTCAATTAATTCGACTGCAATACTCGATGTCACGACCCAATCAGCACGCGCTTTTACCGCTGCGGAAGTATTAGCATAGACCACCACTGTGCGATCAGGATGTTGATCGCAGAAGGCGTTAAATTCTTCGATTGGGCAGCCGAGATCCAAAGAGCACTCGGCGTTCAGCGTTGGCATCAGGATAGTTTTTTCTGGGCTCAGGATTTTCGCGGTTTCACCCATGAAGCGAACCCCTGCCACCAACAACGTGGTAGCAGGATGATTTGCTCCAAAACGTGCCATCTCGAGGGAGTCAGAAATGCAACCGCCAGTCTCTTCAGCCAGAGCCTGGATTTCGGGGTCGGTATAGTAGTGAGCCACCATCACAGCATTCCGCTCTTTCAGCAGACGCTTGATTTTCTCACGGTAAAATTGCTTTTCATCCGCGCTCAAAGGCTGTGGTTTAGGTGGGAAGGGATAAATTGCTGTTTCTGGATCGAACATTACGCTCATAGTGCTTTCTCGTTTGCCTGACTTAACCAAATTAGCACTATTCTGATAAAGACTGACCAGAAATGGCTAAGGTTGTTTTATATGCTAAACAAGATAGCGAATTATAGGTGAATTGTCGTGGGGAATTTATTTTCAACTCGGAATTGCAGATAGCAAAAAGGCGCCTTTGGTGGGGCGTGCAGGATATCACTCGCCTTATCCAGAGACTCGCCCTTCGGGTCACCGCAAGCGGTGATGCAAAATCGTTCCCGACGATTTTGTCGAATCTGCTGCAGCTTCGAACCCAGCACGAAAAAGATCGAGCCTTAGAAACAACAAAAGCGCCCTGAAGGCGCTTTTGTCTGAATTTGGTGGGGCGTGCAGGATTCGAACCTGCGACCAATTGATTAAAAGTCAACTGCTCTACCAACTGAGCTAACGCCCCGAATGGTGGGTGATGACGGGCTCGAACCGCCGACCCCCTCCGTGTAAAGGAGGTGCTCTACCAACTGAGCTAATCACCCAAACTTCGGTACTACTTTAAAAATTGGTGGGGCGTGCAGGATGACTCGGCCTTTGGCCTCACCCTTCGGGTCGTTGCTAAAACAACGCTGTTTCGCTTTCGCTCAACTCGAACCTGCTGCAGGTTCAAACCCTTCACGACTCACTGACTTCGCACTACATCCATAATTGGTGGGGCGTGCAGGATTCGAACCTGCGACCAATTGATTAAAAGTCAACTGCTCTACCAACTGAGCTAACGCCCCGCAATGCGGTTTACTACTTCTTCAAACTCTTCACGACTCACTGACTTCGCACTACATCCATAATTGGTGGGGCGTGCAGGATTCGAACCTGCGACCAATTGATTAAAAGTCAACTGCTCTACCAACTGAGCTAACGCCCCGCAATGCGGTTTACTGCTTCTTCAAACTCTTCACGATTCACTTACTTCGTACTGCTTCGAAATTGGTGGGGCGTGCAGGATTCGAACCTGCGACCAATTGATTAAAAGTCAACTGCTCTACCAACTGAGCTAACGCCCCAATTTCGTGTCACTTTCGGTTTGTTTGATATCCCTTGGCAACGGCGGCATATATTACTGATTTAAGATTTTGACGCAACAAGAATTTCGATCAAGATCACCTAATGGCTCGCGTTTCGTTCGGCTTGACCAGAAAAACAGCAATATCTGGTCAGGCCGCACTCACTACATCGCATTCAGACGTTTTTGCGCCTGCTTTGCGCCGTCGGTATTTGGGAACTGTTTGATCACTTGTTGGTAGACAGCTTTCGCTTTGGCGGTATCGCCTTTGTCTTGCATGATCACACCGACTTTAAACATTGCATCCGGGGCCTTAGGAGATTTTGGGTAATTTTTCACCACAGAAGCAAAATAAAACGCCGCATCATCCTTTTTCCCCTTGTTGTAATTCAACTGACCGAGCCAATAATTTGCATTTGGCTGATAAGTTGAATCTGGGTACTTCTTAATAAAACTTTGAAATGCAGCAATAGCTTCGTCCTGGCGGGACTTATCCTGCACCATGGCAATAGCTGCATTGTAGTCACTGTTAGCGTCACCACCTTGCGCAGGGGCTGCTGCTGCAGGTGTCTGAGCTGCCGCACCGGCATCAGGTGTTGCCGCTGCAGCGGCACCCTGATCGGTACTGCCTGCCGCTTGTCCTGCCGCAGCACCACTGCCGAGACTGTCAATCTGCAATAAAATTTGCTTCTGACGCTCCACAACCTGATTCAACTGGTACTGGTTTTCCTGAATTTGACCACGCAGGGAATCAATATCATTTTGGTTATCAGAGAGTTGTTGCTGAAGTTGGGTTAAGAGTTGACTGTGAGCGTTAGAAATACGCTCGAGTTGAGTGACACGGTCTTCGACCGAGCCTGAGCCGACACTACTGATTGGCGCCTGAGCAGTAGCGGCCCAGGGGGCCGCTATGCCAACCAGTAACGACAGACTCAACAAGTGATGTCTGAGGTTACTGTTCATACTGTTCTCTTAGTAAACCAGAACGGCACGACGGTTTTTAGCGTAAGCCGCTTCGTCATGACCCAGTACTGCTGGTTTTTCTTTACCGTAAGAAACGATGGAGATCTGGTCTGCAGAAACGCCTTTACCTTGCAGGTACATCTTAACAGCGCTAGCACGACGCTCACCCAGGGAAATGTTGTATTCCGGAGTACCACGTTCGTCCGCATGACCTTCTACAGTCACTTTGTAAGATGGGTTGCTACGCAGGAAGTTAGCGTGCGCATCCAGCATTGCAGCGAATTCAGAAGAAACATCATATTTGTCCAGACCGAAGTATACGATGTTGTTCTGTTGCAGCTGTTGCATCTGCAGGCGAGCCTGTTCTTCAGATGACATGTTGCCATTGCTACCGTTAGCGTCCATACCAGTGCCGGCGCCCAGCATACCTTCGCCGCTCTCGTTGTTGGCGCTCTTGTTAGAACTACACGCAGCGATTGCCATAACAGGCAGTGCCAGCATCAGCCCTTTCAGCACTTTGTTCAGTTGCATTTCTTTGATCCTTTAATATTTTATTATCACAGATACGGCGACCAGGCAGGGAATTTAACCTGACCATCGGTTGCCGGAAGACGCGCTTTGAAACGCCCATCTGTTGAGACCAGATTCAGCACAGATCCCATCCCCTGAGAAGAGCTGTAGATTACCATCGTGCCGTTAGGTGCCAGACTTGGCGTTTCATCCAGGAACGTTGACGATAAAGTTTGTACGCCACCCGCTACCAGATCCTGTTTGGCGATATGTTGTTGCCCACCATTGGAGCTCACCATCACCATAAACTTACCGTCGGAACTCACATCGGAATCCTGGTTCTGAGAACCTTCCCAGGAAATACGTTGTGGAGCACCGCCATTTACATTCACTTTGTAAATCTGAGGACGACCAGCCTGATCTGAGGTGTAAGCCAGGTTCTGGCTATCCGGGAACCAGGTTGGTTCAGTGTTATTGCTACGTCCATCAGTCACCTGACGAATCTGGCCAGAGCCAATATCCATTACATACAGGTTCAAGCTACCGGTTTTCGACAATGCGAACGCCAGTTTGCTGCCATCTGGAGAGAAGGCTGGCGCACCGTTATGACGTGGGAAAGAAGCTACCTGACGCACTGCGCCATTTGCCAGAGTCTGGATAACCAGCGCTGAACGGCCACTTTCAAACGTTACATAAGCCAGTTTGCTACCATCTGGAGACCAGGCTGGTGACATCAACGGCTGCGGAGAACGGTGAACCACAAACTGGTTGTAGCCATCGTAATCAGACACGCGCAGTTCGTATGGGAACTGGCCGCCGTTAGTCTGCACAACGTAAGCGATACGCGTACGGAATGCACCTTTGATACCTGAAAGCTTCTCAAACACTTCGTCGCTGGCGGTATGACCGGCATAGCGAAGCCACTGTTTGTTCACTTTGTAGGAGTTCTGAGCCAGTACAGTACCCGGTGCGCCAGAGGTATCAACCAACTGGTAAGCAACGGTATAGCTGCCATCACCGTTTGGTGTGACCTGGCCGACGACAACGGCATCAATACCCAGAGCGGTCCACGCTGCCGGTTGCACTTCCTGGGCGGAGCCAGGCTGCTGCGGTAAACGTGAACGATCCAATGGATTGAATTTGCCACTGTTACGTAAATCAGCAGCAACGATGCCACCAATATCTTCTGGTGCAGCACCTGGGCCTGCCCATTTGAACGGCGCAACACCAATTGGACGTGCTGAGTCAACCCCTTGGGTTATCTCAATACGAACTTCTGCGTGCAGTACTGCTGCCCACAGCATTAAAAAACTTAATGCAACTCGAAATGCCTGCTTCATCATATCTCCCTTATCTGGACCCACAGCCCACGATAATTTAGCAGAATGTTAACAAACTCAAATACACAAAACTACCAAAACTCTGTGACACAGCCTGGTTAGTTTTCCCCACTTTCGCGAGGAAAATTTTACTATGGCTTAAAGTCGATAGGCGCGTTTTTGAAAACTTCATAAACGTCCTGGCTAGGCGGTTTCGGAATCTTCGCCAGTCGTGCCGCCGCAATGGCAGCCTGACAAAGTGCCGGATCGCCACCTTCTGATTTGATATCAAGTAATAGGCCATCAGGAGCCAGTTTTATGCGCAATGTGCAAGTCTTGCCGCTAAAGGCAGGATCCTGGTAAAACTTGCTTTCAATTGCTGCTTTTATCTGCCCTGCGTAACCATTGATCTCAGCACCAGTAGCGCCATTTTTTTTATTATTCCCTTTTCCGGCAGCCGCAGCGCTATTACCTTGCGCCCCAGCACCCGTTTTCGGTGCATTCTTACCTGAGCTCAGGTCGCCGAACAGATCGTCAACGCCTGCAGCTGCTGCTTTATCGGCAGCGGCCTTATCAGAAGCTGCTTTTTTCTTAGCATCCGCAGCGGCTTTCTTATCAGAAGCGGCTTTTGCAGCAGCAGCCTTTTCAGCCGCGGCTTTATCCGACGCCGCTTTTTCTGCAGCGGCAGTTGCTGCAGCTTCTTTTTTGGCAGCCTCAGCAGCGGCTTTCTTCTCTGCATCTTGCTGAGCTTTCTTCGCTGCTTCTTCCGCAGTTTTCTTCTCAGCTTCTTG
Organism: Buttiauxella sp. 3AFRM03; assembly: GCF_003675305.1. NCBI lineage: Bacteria > Pseudomonadati > Pseudomonadota > Gammaproteobacteria > Enterobacterales > Enterobacteriaceae > Buttiauxella > Buttiauxella sp. 3AFRM03. The sequence goes on along the minus strand of NZ_CP033076.1, from coordinate 4,586,901 downwards.
CTGCGCTTTTTTAGCCGCAGCCACAGCTACTGCAGCAGCTTTCTTCTCAGCATCAGCCGCTTTTTTAGCAGCCTCTTCAGTCGCTTTCTTCTGTGCATCCGCAGCCGCTTTCTTCGCTGCGTCTTCCGCAACCTTCGCCTGAGCATCAGCTTGAGCTTTGGCATCTGCTTTAGCTTTCGCTGCCGCGGCTTCTGCTTGTTTCTGTTGCTCTTGCGCTTCTTTGGCTGCTTCTTGCGCTTGTTTCTGCTGTTCTGTTTGCTGCTTCGCTTGTTCCTGCGCTTCCAGGCGTTCTTTCTCCAGAGCTTTCAGACGCTGTTGTTCAGCAGCCTGTTTTTCCTGAAGTTCTTCAGCCTGTTGTTGCGCTTGTTTCTCGCGTTGCTCTGCTGCACGTTTGCTACTCGCCTGCTGTTGCTGTTCACGATTGTACTGCTGAACAACTGCACCTGGGTCGACCATGACCGCGTCAATAGCCGAACCCCCACCGCCACCAGCACTACTGGCGTCGATGTTCTCGTCAAACGAACTCCAAATCAGGACTGCAACCAAAATGATATGCAGGATCACTGAGACGATTATCGCGCGCTTGAGCTTATCGTTTTCTATGGTTGCCTTTGACACTATCGGTTCCCAAATATCGCGAGATGGATCAGATTGGCTGCGTCATCAGACCGACGGATTTCACCCCTGCACTATGCAGCAGGTTAAGCGCCTTGATGATTTCCTCGTAAGGAACATCTTTAGCACCACCGATCAAAAAGACCGTTTTTGGATTTGCCTGTAAACGACGTTGTGCTTCCGCAACAACCTGCTCAGACGGCAACTGGTCCATACGATCTTTCTCAACCACCACGCTGTACTGCCCTACCCCGGACACTTCAATAATGACCGGCGGTTCATCATTACTGCTTACCGTTTGCGAATCTGTCGCATCAGGTAAATCAACCTCAACGCTTTGCGTGATAATAGGAGCCGTTGCCATAAAAATGAGCAACAACACTAACAGCACGTCTAGCAGAGGAACGATGTTAATTTCGGACTTTAATTCCCGACGACCACGCCCACGTCCACGTCTGGCCATGACTTACCCCTTACTGCTTATCGCTGCTGGTAAAAGCCTGACGGTGCAGGATAGCCGTGAACTCTTCCATGAAGTTGTCGTAATTCAATTCCAGTTTGTTCACACGTTGGTTCAGGCGGTTATACGCCATAACCGCAGGGATTGCAGCAAACAGGCCGATTGCGGTTGCAATCAGAGCTTCTGCGATACCTGGCGCAACCATCTGTAGGGTTGCTTGTTTTACCGCACCGAGTGCGATAAAGGCATGCATGATCCCCCAAACCGTACCAAACAGGCCGATGTATGGGCTGATGGAACCGACCGTTCCGAGGAATGGAATGTGCGTTTCAAGCGTTTCCAGCTCACGGCTCATGGAAATACGCATGGCACGAGATGCCCCTTCGACGACCGCTTCCGGCGCATGTGTGTTAGCACGGTGCAGTCGGGCAAACTCTTTAAAGCCTGAATAGAAAATTTGTTCAGAGCCAGCAAGATTGTCACGGCGGCCCTGGCTTTCTTGATAAAGACGGGACAATTCAATGCCCGACCAGAACTTATCTTCAAACGCTTCTGCTTCACGAGTAGCAGCATTGAGGATTCGCGTACGCTGAATAATGATTGCCCATGATGCAATGGAAAAACCAATCAAAATCAACATGATAAATTTGACCAGAAGGCTAGCCTTCAGGAACAAATCAAGGATATTCATGTCAGTCACTGCTTGAACTCCGCGACAATAGACTTGGGAAGCGCACGAGGCTTCATTGAGAGAAGATCAACACAAACGATCAGGACCTCAGCTTCATTGAGTACCCTGCCATCGGCATTGACTATTCGCTGCGTAAACACCAAAGATGTGCCACGCATTGATGTAATTTCACTTTGGATTTCGAGTAAATCGTCGAGTCGGGCAGGCGCAAGATAATCCACTGTCATCTTGCGTACGACGAAGGCGATGCTCGCTGCCAACAAATCCTGCTGGTTAAAGTGGTGTTGGCGCAGCATCTCTGTGCGTGCTCTTTCATAAAAAGCAACATAACTGGCGTGGTATACCACACCACCGGCGTCAGTATCTTCGTAGTAGACACGAACCGGCCATCGAAACAACGTTGTACTCACTTTACATCCCGGTAATGCAATTAAACGTTGCTACTATACGCAAGAGGATGGGGGTTGGGAATGGGTAGCACTAAACGTTAGGTAAATATTTATGGGCTTGTTAATGCCCATAAATATTAAGGAAAAATCTTAGCGGTTAAAGAAGCATCAGAAGAAGAAAATAGCCAATCCGGCCAGCAAAACTACTTGCGCAGGTAACGGGCTAAAAACGCCCTGCCACAGCACTTTGCGCGGGCGAAAGCCCACGCCATGTATCACACCGGTGCACACCGCCCACATCAGCAAAAAACCATGCCAGATTTCCAGACCACTGGTTTTCGCTGCGAAACGTGACGGGTCCCAAAACATACATCCGGCCAGAACTAATGCCATGATCAAGGAAAGAGCCCTTAAAGGGCTCTTATCCATTACCGCATACAACTTTGCGATAATTCCGTCCATTAATGTTCTTCTTTACCCGCTTTAGCAGCTTCTACGTGCTCAAGTGCCAGGGCGGTAATGATGCCGAAAGCACAAGCCAGCAGCGTCCCCAGAATCCATGCAAAGTACCACATAATCAGCTCCTTACTTAGTACAGAGAGTGGGTGTTGCTTTCGATATGCTCTTTGGTGATTCGACCGAACATTTTCCAGTAACACCAGATGGTGTAGATGAGAACGATCGGCACAAATACCGCAGCAACAAAGGTCATCACGTTCAGCGTCAGCTGGCTGGATGTTGCATCCCACATGGTCAGGCTAGCGTTCAGCATGGTGCTCGAAGGCATCACGAACGGGAACATCGCCACACCAGCAGTCAGAATCACACAAGCCAGAGTCAGTGAGGAGAACAGGAATGCCATCGCACCTTTATCCAGACGGGACATCAACACAGTCAACAGCGGCAATACCACACCCAACGCAGGGATGAGCCACAGAATCGGCATGTTATTGAAGTTCACCATCCAGGCACCCGCCTGACGTGCCACTTCTTTAGTCAACGGATTCGATGCTGCGTGGTGGTTCAACTCTGAAGTCACAACGTAGCCATCGATACCGTAGATTACCCAAACACCCGCCAGTGCAAAGCACACCATCATCACCAGCGCTGAGATTTGCGCCGCCGCTTTGGTACGCAGATGTAGTTCACCTACGGTACGCATTTGCAGGTAAGTTGCCCCCTGAGCAAGAATCATCGATACGCTCACGACACCTGCCAACAGGCCAAACGGATTCAGCAACTGGAAGAAGTTACCGGTGTAGTACAGGCGCAGATATTCATCAACGTGGAACGGCACGCCTTGCAGCAAGTTGCCGAACGCCACACCGATAACCAACGGCGGCACGAAGCTACCGATGAAAATGCCCCAGTCCCACATACCACGCCAGCGCATGTCTTCAATCTTCGAACGGTAGTCAAAACCTACCGGACGGAAGAACAATGAAGCCAGCACCAGAATCATCGCTACATAGAAGCCGGAGAACGCAGCCGCGTAAACCATCGGCCAGGCAGCAAATAGCGCACCACCTGCGGTAATGAGCCATACCTGGTTACCGTCCCAGTGAGGGGCGATGGAGTTCACCATGATGCGGCGTTCAACGTCATTACGGCCAATGATGCGGGACAGCATACCTACGCCCATATCAAAGCCATCGGTGACTGCAAAACCAATCAGCAGAATGCCAACCAGCAGCCACCAGATAAAACGCAATACTTCATAATCGATCATTTGACGACTCCTGTCTTAGCGTGCCGGCTGAGAAGCCACATTGGACTGCTCAAAGTGATAGCGACCTGTTTTCAGACTGCTCGGCCCAAGGCGAGCAAATTTGAACATCAGGAACAGTTCCGCCACCATAAACAGCGTGTAAAGGCCGCAAATCAGTACCATGGAGAAGATCAGATCGCCCACGGTCAGAGAGGAGTTGGCAACCGCAGTCGGCAATACCTCACCAACAGCCCATGGCTGACGACCGTATTCAGCAACAAACCAGCCAGATTCAATCGCAATCCACGGCAGTGGGATACCATACAGCGCAGCGCGCAGCAGCCACGTTTTCGAGCCGATGGCATTACGCGTTACGGTCCAGAAGGAAGCCGCAATGATGAACAGCATCAGGAAGCCACAACCCACCATGATACGGAATGCAAAGTACAGCGGAGCAACACGTGGAATCGAGTCTTTGGTTGCTTTCTGAATCTGATCTTCCGTCGCATCAGCAACATTCGGGGTATAGCGTTTCAGCAGCAAGCCATAACCCAGGTCTTTCTTGACGGACTCAAAGTTATCGCGAACGGCCTGGTCTTTCGAACCAGCACGAAGTTGTTCCAGCAGGCTATAAGCCTTCATGCCATTACGAATACGCTCTTCGTGTTGCACCATAAGGTCTTTCAGACCGATAACCGGTGTATCCACTGAGCGAGTGGCAATGATGCCCAGCGCGTAAGGAATTTGAATTGCGAAGTGGTTTTCTTGCTTATCCTGATCCGGGATACCAAACAGCGTAAAGGCTGCCGGAGCCGGTTGAGTTTCCCACTCGGCTTCAATGGCAGCCAGCTTGGTTTTCTGCACATCACCCATTTCGTAACCAGACTCATCACCCAGCACGATAACAGACAGGATTGCCGCCATACCGAAGCTTGCAGCGATGGCAAATGAACGTTTCGCAAATGCGACGTCACGGCCTTTGAGCAAGTAGTAAGAACTGACACCGAGGATGAACATCGCACCGCACACGTAGCCAGAAGCCACGGTGTGAACGAATTTAACCTGAGCAACCGGGTTCAGTACCAGTTCGGAGAAGCTCACCATCTCCATACGCATGGTTTCGAAATTGAAGTCGGAAGCAATTGGGTTCTGCATCCAGCCGTTGGCGACCAGAATCCACAGAGCAGAAAGGTTGGAGCCAAGAGCCACCAGCCAGGTTACCGCCATGTGTTGAACTTTACCCAGGCGATCCCAACCAAAGAAGAACAGACCTACAAAGGTGGATTCAAGGAAGAACGCCATCAGACCTTCGATGGCCAGCGGGGCACCAAAAATGTCACCCACGTAGTGTGAGTAGTAAGACCAGTTTGTGCCGAACTGGAACTCCATGGTTAAACCAGTGGCCACACCCAAAGCAAAGTTGATACCAAACAACTTGCCCCAGAACTTGGTCATATCTTTATAAATTTGCTTACCTGACAGAACGTACACGGTTTCCATAATGGCCAACAGGAACGCCATACCGAGCGTTAGTGGCACAAACAGAAAGTGGTACATCGCGGTCAAGGCAAACTGTAAGCGCGACAGTTCGACAATATCAAACATCTTGACTCCTTGCTCTTCGCATGAAGACTCCGACCGTGGTTCGCCGTAGGGAAAACCACAACGCATGCCCTAATACAAAAACATTCGCTTCCAGACTTCATCCCTCCGTCATTTTATTTACATGTAACGAAGAAAGATGAAAGGTTACAAACACGTTAATAAAAACCAAAAATAATCCGCAAATATATTACCCTGCAATTTCCCTACGATAAACAGGTAATTGCTTAGTGTTATTTACGTTTCTCGACAGCGATCAATTTATAGCGAAAATGTCGTCTTACCGCCATCTTGATCTGCAACAATTTACGCCCTTTTCCACACCATTTGCTAGTTTTACATATTGATCTAGCGCAATTTTCCCTTCTTTTGTTAATTTAGTTTCTCATTGAGCTTAATGGTAAACCCATTGTTAATGATGTGTTTTATAAAACACACCGTCGTTAATGAAAGGATGATATCTATAAACAAAAGTTATTTATTTGAAGCCAGGTTTGGAAATTAAACTTTCACGAAGTAGTGACGTATTGTGTTAATCACCTCACGGTATTTCTCTGAATTCGTTTCTTTTCTGGCTTTAAATTAACAAATATTTCACCTTTAATAATTATTAATTTAACAAAACATTATTTTTGATAGGGTTAGCAGGTCGTGATGAAGTCAAAAAAAACAAAAAAGCCACGTAAAAACGTGGCTTTAAAACACCGATGATGACAATGAAACTATCTTGAGCGGTCTGGTGCCAGGCTAAATGTGCGTGACTGGCAAGGTTGAAGCCGCGCAAAGTGCCCTGCCCTTTCTGATTGTTGTTGCAACGGATTTTCATCCATTCCTGTTTCCATCCACCCCACGACAGGCAGTGTGCAAGCCACCATGCCTTCCCCACAATGCTGCTCATCAGGGTTAAAAATACGCATAATCAACTCATCACGATCTTCGGCTTTTTTGAGTGCACTGAGCATACAACCGACTGAAGGCATCGTAAGCAGGCTAAATGTGCCCGGTGTGGAAAAATCTGCCCGGTTAAGCTTCATCGCATCAAACGGAATTTTGTTATAGCACTGAACCGGTGTCAGCCAGGTACGAGCGTGCTGAGCAATGCCCGCAGTCGTTGGCGAACCGCAAAATGCCATCAGACTAAAGCGACAGCATAATTTTCCGCGCAGTTGTGAATCAGGCGTTGGCAGTTTGATACCTGATGGCCTTCCTGGGCGTAATACCAGTTCTTCTTTACCTAATACTCCTACCGAACGGAATAACGTCAGTGCGAAAGTGTCTTTTCTCTCACCGACGATTTCAAATTCACGCAGCCCGTCAGTAAACAGAGCCACTCCATTCTTACCGTCATGCAATGCAGCGTAATTCAACAAATTCCACACCGGGATTGGCGCTTCTTTCCAGCCTTCCTCCTGCCAGTTTTGCATTGCCACATCCTCTACCGGACGCGTGATAGTGCCGAATTGGTTATCCGCCAGCACCGTTGACGAGGCAAATGGCGTTGGGATCAGGACTCGCACACGATGATCGCAGGCCTGGTTATCAAGGCACATTTCGATATCAATGCGGCGGCTGTGATGCGCCAGCGTAACGTGGCATTCCACATCCAGATAACCGCTAGTTTGCCGTTGAGCCCGTTGTTGCAGATTATCAGGCAGCACCATGCGCAATTTCAGCGTTGCGATGCTTTGCCAGGCTTCATGCTTCACCTCACACTGGTGAGCACTTTCTGTCGAGTAAATCAGCCACTCCTCTTTGGCAGGTGAGTAATCGTACTCATCGCCATCATCTGACCCCTCTTCCAGCTGCAAAACCTGGTCGTAACTCAGCCCACTTTGCTTATCGGTAATATACAGCGTGCCGTTTTGATTGAGATTGATACGATAGAAATTGTTTTCCAACAGCGCTTCACCCGCTTCAGGCAGTACACGTTGCAGTCCTGGTTTTTGCCCTTCAACATACAACGTGCAATACCCCATCGCAGGCAGTACCTGGTTGAGCTGAATATCGTATTCCATGAAGGGATCGTAATTGCCGTAATGGACGATTTGCCTGTCGACCAGTCCTGGGTCAATTTCCCGCGCTTCGCGAATGAAGTATTCCACTTCATTGCCATGTTCATCTTTCAGGGAAAACTCACGGGCACGGATACGAATCGTGGTGTTAATCACCTCTTCGCGTGGATAAGGCATCATGTTGAAAAATGTCAGCTTATCGGCACTTGTTGTCGGCATATTGTCGACAATTTTACGCATATAAAAACGAATCAAATTTTCAGCCATGTCGTCCGCCAGCACAAAGCGGGTCATGATTTCCTGATGCACCTTATCGCTACAGCAGCAACCGATGCTGTCGTGAGCGTGGTTTTTGAGGATTTCTTTCCACATTTTCTCCAGCAGGCCGTGGTGATACTCAAAACCTAGTGACCAAGCGATAGACGCCAGCGGCTCAAGAATATTGACGATTTTGTTTTCAATCTGCGCATGAGCAATTTTGATATCCATGCGAGTAGAGCTGATAGTGCGGTGCACTCGCATGTACTTACCATCAATGAACTCCCCTTCCAGCGTGGCAAGTTTGTCGCGTAACGCTTCAATTTTTTCGAATACGTCTTCATAGCGGCTCATGACAAATTCACGTTGCGGGTAAATCTCGCGCAGTTTATCGATAACCGCGAAGATATTTTGTTGCAGTGGCATTTGGTCATGCCCGTTTGGCAGCAAGATTTCCTGCGTGGCGGAAGCGTTTTCCAGCACCTCAAAATAACTGTCGAGGCGTTTACGCAGGCCGACTTCATCTTCTGGCAAATATTTACCAATCGCATAACCCAACGGCAGTACCTGAGTGACCACTTCACTGCCGTCTTTGCTTTTCCATAAGAATTCGGTTCGGTCTGTTCCGTGACGCTCGGAACAACCTCGCCAGAACATCGCGCGTTTAATACCAAAGCCGTTAAAAATATGCGGCAGTTGTGCCGACATCCCAAACGAATCGGGCAAATAACCAATCTTCATCGACTCGCCAAACGCCATGCAATCACGCATGCCGTACATCAGGTTGCGCACAATCGACTCACCAGAAACAATGGTGGTGTCAGTTTGCGTATACCACGGGCCGATAATCAGCTTGCCCGCTTCTACCATCGCTTTAACACGTGCTTTATTTTCCGGCTTAATCGCGAAGTAATCTTCCAGTACCGCCGTTTGTCCATCGAGCACGTAATATTTATAGTCAGGGTCACACTCAAGGCGTGCCAGAATCTCCTCCATGTTATTAATCAACAGGATGCGGGATTCCTCAGTGGTGAAATACCATTCACGGTCCCAATGCATATGGGGAGTAATATGAACACGAGATACAGCTTTCATTCTTGTTTGCCTTACTTCTGAGTGATTACGATAGAGCGCTTTCTGGGGAATATTTGCCCTGCTTAACGGCGTGCTTACGCCACAAAATCAATACCGATGTTGAAATGACCGTGCCAACCAATGCCGCACCGAACCATCCCGCAGCGGCAGTCAGGCCACTGAAGTCACCGGAATGCAGCAGGAATAAAGAAAAGATGCCCGCACCCGGTGTCGATAAGCCAATATTCATCGCACCAACCATCGCACCAGTGACTACCGATCCCACCAGGAAGGAACCAATCACACGGATCGGATCTTCAATTGCCATTGGGATCGCGCCTTCGGTGATCCCTGCCAGCCCGAGCAACCAGGTTGATTTACCGGTTTCAATCTCAAAATCTTTGAAAAGACGAGGAGCGATTAACGTAGAAGCGGTGACCGTAAAGGCCGATACCATTTTGACCGAGGCGAAAATGGCGTATGGGCCAAACACCCCGTTCGCCATCGCGCCGAGACAAAATGCGTATGAAGCCTTATTCACCGGGCCGCCGAGGTCAAACGAACACATAAAGCCGATAATTGCGCCCAGCAATAAGGCATTGCTGCCGGATAATCCGTTCAACCAGTGGGTGAGCGAAGTGTTGAGCCACGCAACAGGTTCGCCAATGACAAACAGCATCAGGCTGCCCGCGACCAGCGTGCCAATCACCGGATAGAGATAGAAGGTTAAAAAGCCGTTGAAGTTAGGGCTGAGGCGAATGTGTTTTTTCACCCAGCGCATCAGGTAGCCTGCGATTAAGCCACCCACTACCCCACCGAGAAAACCAGAACCAATCATGTTGGCCGCAAGGCCCGCTGCAAAACCAGGCCCGAGCGCGGGTTTATCAGCCAAAGAGTAAGCGGTATAAGCCGCCAGAACCGGCACCATCAGCGTGCCCAGCATTCCGCCGCCAAGTTTGCGGTACATCCACAACCACGAGTTTTCGAGTTCGAACAAATGCTGCAAACCAAAAATCTGCGCCAGCAAAACAGCGACCGCTAACACGGTGCCACCGGCAACAATCAGCGGAACGGCAAAAGAAATGCCGCTGAGTAGCGCCTGCTTTAACTCAGTTTTAAAACCTGGTGTGGATTGCGTTTCATCTTGCTGTTGCAGGCGCTCATCAGAAATGGGTTCCAGCGCCAGCGCCTGCTGCAAAATGCGCTCGGCGTGTTTAATCGGTTCGGCAACAGGGGTACGAATAGCAGGAATACCTTTGAAGCGTTCGGCTTCTTTAATTGCCACTTCTGCCGCAAACACGCAGGCATGTGCCTGATTAATCTGCCGGGCCGTTAACCGCCCTTCAACGCCGTTCGCCCCTTGCTTTTCGACGTAAACATTGATGCCAAGCTTACGCCCGGCTTTTTCCAGATATTCAGCCGCCATATAAGTATGAGCAATCCCTGCCGGACAAGCGGTTACACAAACAATGGTCGGGCGTGTTGTATCTTCATCCCGCGCCACACTTTCTGGCTCACTATTTAGCAACGCCATAAACTCATTCACCGTCGTGGCACGCATCGCTTTCTCGCGCACCTCGTCATCCACCAATGCAGTGGTCAACGCGGTCAGAAGCTGCATATGTGTTGATCCAGCCTCCCCTTCAGGGATTGCCAGCAAGAAGATCATCTGTACCGACTCCAGCCCGTCGATTCCTTCCCAGTCAATCGGTGACGCCAGCGTCGCGGCAGCAAAAGCCGCTTCTTTTACGGCATTCGTTTTACCGTGAGGGACTGCCAGCCCTTCGCCCAAAGCGGTTGGACCTTGCGCTTCTCGGGAAAATACTTCGGCCAGGAATTGCTCCAGATTATGTAATTTCCCCAATGCCGCCAGTTGGCCTGCCATGGCACGAATCGCATCATCACGGCTGTTAAACGTGGTTTGCAGCGTGATCAAATCCGGGTGAGTTAACGCCGTCAGCTTCATTATTTCCTCGTCGGGAATGAGTTTTGATGTTGCGCAGTGTATCGATATAAATAATACCTTTATGTGATCAATTTAACCTTATCGATAATTTGTATTTAATTTGTATTAATACTTATCGATTAACAGCTGCCATGATTGGGGCTATCATCTGGTGAGATTTCTAACGTTCTAAGAGGACTATGTGGTGGGTAAAAAACCGATGTACCGTCAGATTGCCGATGCTATCCGCTTGCAGGTGGAAAACGGTGAATTGAAAGCGGGTGACGCACTGCCCACAGAATCAGCGCTTCAGGCACAGTTTGCGGTGAGCCGGGTGACTGTCCGTCAGGCGCTCAAACAACTCACCGAACAGCAAATCATCGAGAGCATTCAAGGCAGCGGTTCATACGTTAAAGAGGAAAAGGTCAATTACGACATTTACCAGTTGACCAGCCTCTATGAAAAACTGGCCGACAGAAATGTCGAAACCCACAGCGAAGTGCAGATTTTTGAAGTTACTAAAGCGGATGACATTCTGGCCGCCCACCTGCAACTGGCGGTCGACGACAAAGTCTGGCATGTGAAACGCGTGCGTTTCATTAAACAGAAACCCGTTACGCTGGAAGAAACTTGGATGCCACTCACGCTGTTCCCCGATCTCACCTGGGAGGTGATGGAGAATTCGAAATATCACTTCATCGAGAACGTGAAGAAGATGGTTATCGACCGCAGCGAACAAGAGATAATTCCGGTGATGCCATCTGAAGACGTCGTTAAAGCGTTGGGAGTTGATGCCAGCAAACCGGTTCTGGAAAAGGTGTCGCGTGGCTATTTAAGGGACGGACAGGTGTTTGAGTTCAGCCGTAACGTATTCAAAAGTGACGATTACAAATTTACGTTAGTGGCGCGGCGTAAGCATTAAATTTGTTAAAGCCCTTCCACTTATTTCCCTCATATTATTTCCCTCATAGCATCATTGAATTCACTACATCAAATGGTGCTATAAACAGCAATCAGTGAGCAAGAGCGCATTCGTATGCAAACTGTGGAATCGATTTGGGTCTGAATGACTTCATCACTCAAAGGGTGGCAATGCTGAAAATAACAATGATGATATTGCGTTTAATTCACAACACGAATCCCTTCATCACACCTATCCATGAAATCAATTAATTAATTGATATATAGAATATATATTTACACGCCCTCTGATTTTCAACCTAAAAAGTTGATGTCTTTCACATAATAAAAAACCAGACAGATTATTCTTCTCCCCCTGTTCACGGTGTTTATTCTTTGCCCGCTACGGCGTTGATGTCGTCCGCAGGCAAGCGCCTGAAGCCAATCAATTTTCAGTTCATGTAAACAGAAGGATTTGTGTATGACCGGTAAACCCGCGGCACGGATGGGTGACATGACGGCAACGGGCGGCCCGATAGTTCAGGGCTCCCCAGGGGTGATGATTGGCGCACCAACCGGGGTGGCCTGCTCGGTGTGCCCGGGCGGCAGAACCTCCGGCCACCCGGTGAACCCGCTGCTGGGGGCCAAGGTGCTGCCCGGTGAAACCGACCTTGCCCTGCCGGGGCCGCTGCCGCTGGTGCTTTCCCGTACCTACAGCAGTTATCAGACCCGGACGCCGGCACCGGTGGGCGTGTTTGGCCCCGGCTGGAAAGCGCCTTTTGATGTGCATCTGCAGATACGCGATAACGCCCTGATACTCAATGACAACGGCGGCAGAAGCCTGCACTTTACTCCGTTGTTTCCGGGGGAGGTGGCGCTCAGCCGCAGTGAATCCCTCTGGCTGGCGCGGGGGGGCGTGGCCGCCCTGCAGGATAACCACCCGCTGTATGCCCTCTGGCGGGCACTCCCGGAAGACCTTCGCCTGAGCCCCCATCGCTACCTCGCCACCAGCAGCCCGCAGCGGCCGTGGTGGGTGCTCGGCGGGTGTGAGCGCATCCCCGGCGTCGACGAGGTGCTGCCCGCGCCGCTGCCGCCGTACCGGATACTGACCGGACTGGTGGATAATGTCGGGCACAGGATGACCTTTCACCGTGAGGTTGCCGGTGAATTCAGCGGTGACATCACCGGTGTCACCGATGGCGCAGGCCGCCGCTTCCGGCTGGTGCTGACCACACAGGCACAGCGCGCAGAACAGGCCCGGAAACAAAAACAGCCGCTTTTCCCGGAGGCGTTGCCCGCCACCGGTTACGGCACCGACACCGGCGTGCGCCTGGCGGAAGTGTGGCTCACCCGTGACCCGCTTTACCCGGATAACCTGCCGGCTGAGCCGCTGGTGCGCTATCACTATTCCCCGCGGGGCGAGCTGGCCGGGGTGGACGACCGCAGCGGCACCGCCGTGCGCGGCTTCACGTATGATGCACTGCATTCCGGAAGGATGGTGGCGCACCGTTACGCCGGTCGCCCGGAGATGCGTTATGTCTATGACGCTGACGGGCGGGTGACGGAGCAGCGCAACCCCGCTGGCTTAAGCTACACCTACCGCTATGAGCAGAATCGCGTCACCACCACCGACAGCCTGAACCGCCGCGAGGTGCTGCACACCGACGGTGAAGGCGGCATGAGACGGGTGGTCAAACAGGAATTTGCCGACGGCAGCCTCACCCGCAGCGAGTTCGATCCGGCCGGCAGACTGGTGGCGCAGACGGATGCGGCGGGACGCACAACGCAGTACCGGCTGAGCCCCGGCAGCGGCCAGCTGACGGAGACCGTCGCCCCGGATGGCCGCCGCACGGCGTTTTACTACAACCGCCAGCAGCAACTGACCAGCACGGTTCACCCGGACGGACTGAAAAGCCGGCGTGACTATGATGAGCACGGCAGGCTGACCGGCGAAGTGCAGCGGGACGGCAGTGTGACGCGTTATGGTTATGATGATCCGCACAGCGAATATCCCACCACCCGCGACGATGCCACCGGCAGCCGCCAGATGAGCTGGAGCCGCTACGGCCAGCTTCTGACGTACACCGACTGCTCGGGCTATGAAACCCGCTATGAATATGACCGGTTCGGGCAACTGAGTGCCGTGCATCAGGAAGAAGGCCTCAGCCGCTACCGGACTTACGATGCGCGCGGCCGGCTGGTCAGTCAGCAGGACGCGCAGGGCAGGCAAACGCGTTATGAATACAACGTCGCCGGCGACCTCACCGCCGTGATGTCCCCGGACGGCAGTCGTACCACCACGGCGTATGATGCGTGGGGTAACGTGGTCAGCACCACCCAGGGCGGGCTGACACGCCGGATGGAGCACGACCCGGCCGGGCGTGTCACGGCACTGATAAACGAGAACGGTGCCACCACCACCTTTGGGTACGATGTGCGGGACCGGCTGACGCAGGAAACGGGCTTTGACGGCAGAACGCAGCGTTACCACTACGGCCCCACCGGGCAGCTCATCCGCAGCGAAGATGAACAGCTCATCACGCACTGGCATTACGATGAGGCAGACCGCCTGACACACCGCACGGTGAATGACGAACCGGCAGAACAGTGGGGCTACAACGAACGGGGCTGGCTGGCGGATATCAGCCATCTCAGCGCCGGACAGCAGGTGGCGGTTCACTACGCTTACGACAGCCGGGGGCGGCTTATCAGTGAGCGCCAGACGGTGCATGATCCGGCAACGCAGGCGCTGCTCTGGCAGCACGAGACAAAACAGGCCTACAGTGAGCAGGGGCTGATGAACCGGTTTAAGCCGGATAACCTGCCGCCGGTGGCGTGGCTGACCTACGGCAGCGGGTATCTGGCAGGCATGAAGTTCGGTGACTCGCCGCTGATGGACTTCACCCGTGACCGCCTGCACCGCGAGACACAGCGCACCTTCGGGGGTTATGAACTGACGACGGCCTGGACCCCCGCCGGGCAGTTACAGCACCATCACCTGAGCCTCCCTCAGCTTAACCGCGATTACGGCTGGAATGCAGACGGGCAGCTGACCGGTATCCGTGGGGCGCATGAGCAGCGCGATTACCGGTATGACGGGGCCGGACGGTTACTCAGCACCCAGATAACCTCCGCGCAGCATACGCTGTCGCAACTGAGCCTGAGCGACCCGGCGGGCAACCGGGTGGCGGACAGGAAGGCCTTCCCGGCACTGCCGCAGAGCTGGCCGGCTAACCGCATCAGCGAAGATGCGCACTGTTTTTACCATTACGACGGGCATGGCAGGCTGACGGAAAAGGACGAACGGCGCATCCACCCGCGCGGCAGCATCACGCACCACTACGGCTATGACCACCAGCACCGGCTGACGCATTACCGCCGGATGCAGAACGGTCACCTGCTGACGGAGGGCCGTTATGCTTATGATCCGCTGGGCCGCCGCATCCGCAAACAGGTGTGGCAGGGTGAGGCATATGATGGCGGCTGGTACGTGCCGACAGAGCCGGCGGAAAGCGTGTGGTACGGCCAGGAGGGCGACCGGCTGACCACCACGCAGACGGATAAATCGCGTATCCAGACGGTGTACCTGCCGGGGAGTTTTACGCCCCTGCTGCGGGTGGAGACGGCGACAGCCGCGCTGAGCACCACCACCCGCCGCACGCTGGCGGAGAAACTGCAGCAGGACGCGGGGCTGGTGCTGATGCCGGAGCTGGTGACGCTGCTGGATAACCTGGAGCGGGAGCTGCGCAGCGGCCAGCTCAGTGACCAGAGCCGCCAGTGGCTGACGCAGTGCGGGCTGAGCGTGGAGCAGATGGAAAAGCAGCTGGAGCCGGAACACACCCCGGAGAGAAAAATCCATCTTTACCACTGTGACCACCGGGGACTGCCGCTGGCGCTGATTGACGAAGAAGGAGCGATAGCCTGGCAGGCCGAATACGATGAATGGGGCAATCAGCTGACAGAAGAAAACCCGCATCATCTGCAACAACTCATTCGTCTGCCGGGCCAGCAGGCTGATGAAGAGACAGGATTGTATTACAACCGCCACCGTTATTATGACCCGCAACAGGGGCGGTATATTACCCAGGATCCTATTGGGTTGAGGGGTGGGTGGAATTTATATAAATATACGAATAATCCAGTGCAGGAGGTTGATCCACTGGGTTTAATTGCATTTGTAATACCTGCTGCGCTCGCAGGTATTGACTGGCTAATGGTAAGTAGTGCTGCTGCTGGGGGAGCGGTTCTGGCGACATCAGGTGATAGTCAGAGGGAACTATCACGCACGTCTAAGGAAGAAACTCAGGCACAATTGGAATATGAAGCATATAAATATCGCTGCGAGCAGAAACCAAACGATGGTTTAAGTAAATGTGTTGCAGCTTTGACTAACCAAAAGCGTTGGGAGGACTGTGCGCGTATGAGGCAAGAATGGGATGACAAATGGGCACCAGGAAAGCATAATTCACAAATAAACGAAGTTATTAATGCATTGCGTAGATCTGCTAATGATGTTAAACGCTATTGTAGGCCTTCGAGCAAATGAAAAATTTCTATTCTGATGATGTTCCAGATTTTTTCTTAAAACCTAAAAATTATCATTTTAAGTCTAAATTACTTCAAACATATCCAATAAATTATGCTGCATCTTGTGGTGATGTTGACACTGTAAAAAAACTTATTAGATTAGGTGTTGATGTTAACTCACCAGAAGAACAGGACTATACTGCATTGCATGAAGCTGCTTCTAAAGGGTATCTAGATATTGTTAAAATTTTGGTAAAGCAAGGTGCTGATATTGAGTTTAAAAATAAATTTGGTAAAACAGCATTAGAGCTTGCAGAGTCAAAAGGGGAAACTGCCATTGTACAATGGCTATCTGAGTTTAAAAAAAATTCTTCCCTGTTGGATTTGGAAAAATTGCTCCAACGATATCAAATGGAGGAGCTATTTATCGGGGAGGAAATGAGTGTAAATTCTATATCTGAATATGGTGAGTATCCAATCCATATAGCGACTAAAAGAAAAAACAAACCTGAAATGATATGTTTACTACACAATGGTGCAAATATTGATTCGGTAACAGATGATGGATATTATTTTACTGCACTTCATTACTCTATCGGGTTACAAGATTTTAACATGATGAGATTTTTATTAAATTCAGGTGCAAATTTCAATCAGAATGTTGGCTCTAGGTATACACCTTTAGATTTGTCAATCATGATGGGAGATAAGAAATTAATTTTTTACCTTTATAGCTTTATAACCAGAGATCAACTTTAAATTTAATTTGTGGAAAGTGAAAACTATAATAAATACATTTTGAGAAAGTAAAGTTCGCAATGAAATACCAAAAAAAGTCATGGGGAATACAATTTTCATAATATGATGCAAGATTTATCCGCTCAAAAAAACGAGCGCATGGTTTTGATGCCAGTACTGGTGACCCTGCTGGATAACCTGGAGCGGGAGCTGCGCAGTGACCAGAGCCGCCAGTGGCTGACGCAGTGCGGGCTGAGCGTGGAGCAGCTGTAGCCTAAGCACACGCCGGAGAGAAAAATCCATCTTTACCACTGCGACCACCGGGGACTGCCGCTGGCGCTGATTGATGAAGAAGGAGCGATAGCCTGGCAGGCAGAATACGATGAATGGGGCAATCAGCTGGCGGAGAAGAACCCGCATCATCTGCAACAACTCATTCGTCTGCCGGGCCAGCAGGTTGATGAAGAGACGGGGTTATATTACAACCGCCATCGTTATTATGACCCGCAGCAGGGGCGGTATATTACCCAGGATCCTATTGGGCTGAATGGTGGGTGGAATCAGTACAGTTATCCGTTAGATCCACTACAAAGAAAGGATCCATTGGGGTTGAGCGAGTTTGGTAAGTGAACTGGTTCAGCATTTAATTTACCAACTGAAGACATTGGTGCTGCGTTAGATGCAGCAAATGGGCCTCATTATCAGCCACTATCAGGGTCTATTTCAGTTGATATTGGCGCCTCAGTGGATGTGTTTACTGGAGGAAGTCTTTCTGCCGGAATCGCTATTGGAACAAACAGCGCAGCCTCAGGAAATAAAGATATATGTGCATATTATATGACCTGTAAACATGGTGACAATGGTGGTATCGGCGCTGCAGCTGGATTAGCTTTATCTGGAACTCTTTCAAGTGGGGGCCTAGCCACTGGCCAGACAGATTCAAGTGGTGTGATATACTCTGGCGGTTTATTGGGCAAACTATCTGCATCAGGAGCAAAAGACAATAGTGGTAATTTTTCTGGAACATTAAGTTTTGGTCCTGGCGCGGGAGTTTACGGTGGTGCTATAACATGCTCGCAACCTACGATATGTATATCTGAACTGCTGGGGTAATGATGAATAATAAAAAAATCATATGCATTATCATGATCCTAATATGTGTTATTTTTTTTCTGGATATACATAATCAGTTCACCTTTAGAAGATGATGAGGGTATTCGACTTGAAGCACAAAATAAAGTTGTTTACATACAGGAACTTTATAATCAAGGGAAAATAAACGAGATTTATAACAACACAACTAATGATTTCAAAAAAATAATAACAGAAAATGATTTCATTGATTTCATTGATTTCATTGATTTCATTGATTTCATTGATTTCATTGATTTCATGAAGCGAAAAAAAGAAGTGCTAGGTAATTTAAACGAATTAAAACTAACATACAGTAACGTCATAAACCATAATGTAGTGATTCTTACTTATCGTTCAACTTATGATAATTACTCATTAATAGAAGATTATAAATTTATTCGAAAAAATAACAAAGAGCCTTTATATTTAGGCACTTACTTTATTGATGATGGGGGTAAGCGTGGCGAAGTTATAAAGTTAAACCCTGGTAAAGTAAATATTAAGAATTGATTACTTTATGGTCTCAACATAGGGGTTTTCTCCCTTGTGCACTTGTATTACTGCTACCACCTGGGGACGCCTCTGGCGCTGCTCAGCCTGCAGGGGGAAGCGGACTAGCAGGCTGAGTTCGATCCGTGGGGTAATGAGGTAGATGGCCGCAACCCGAAAGAGTTGTACCATCCCGTCAGAATGCAGAACCAGCACTATGATGAGGAAAATCTGCAACAACTGATCAGCCTGCCGGGCCAGCAGGCTGATGAGAAGTAGCACAAGCTAATCACAATATGTGTATAGGTGCTAATGGTTGGAATCCAGGGAATACTTATGCCAAAGGAATCGTGTTTGGTGCATCGGCAATCGGCATAGGTGGGCTTGGTGGTGGGGTTTCAATCGTGTTCTTACTTGTCAGCAATACACTAAATGCATAGTGAATTAACATGAAAAAATATAAACTCTATATTGTTGGGGTTATGTTAAGCACCCAGATATTAATTGGCTGCAGCGATGAAGGTTCCCGTGATGCAATGCTTACAGTCGAAGAGTTTCACGAGTAATTCAATTTAAAAGATTTTGAAAAAATTTATGTAGATATAGTTTCTAAAAAACAAATAGTTTATGACGATATTCATGTTGTAACACTCAAAGAGAAATAATTCAGTTAATACTTAATTATGGCACTGCAGTGGCTGACGCAGTGCGGGTTGACCGTGGAGCAGATGGAAAACCAACTGGAGCCGGAACACACCCCGGAGAGAAAAATCCATCTTTACCACTGCGACCATAGTGGAGCGGGTCTGGCGATGAAAGGAGCAGCATCACTTTCCGCTTCTGAAGCGGATGTGTCACCAGGATAGACAGACTCAAAAGGGGCAATGATGGGAGGCGGTTTATTAGGTAAGTTCTCTATCGCAGGAACAAAAATAAATTGACAATACTGATCATTGTTGTAATGGCTTTTATATTATTCAGATACATGTTTAGTGTTATTTTTAAAAACGATGAACATTTAAAGAAGGAAGCTAAAAATAAGGTTTCTTTATTTCAATATCTTTATAACAGCCAGCATTTAGATAAGATATATAATGAATCCTGTGATGATTTTCAGCAAGCAACACCCCGAGATGAATTTCTATCATTTATGAATGGAAAGATGGAGGTGTTCGGCGAATTTGAACATTCAACTTTATTGTATAGTAATGTTATCAACTCAAAAAAAATAATTTTAAGTTACCGAACAACTTATAAACACTACTCTTTAATTGAGGAGTTTATCTACAATTATAATAATAAAAAAGATTTATGCCTGCAAAGCTTTTATATCGATGATTCAGGTAAACGAGGTAATGTAATTAAACTGAAATAGGACTATTACTCAGTACACAGATAAAATGTACGTAGCATGACCTGACCAAAACCCCCGTCGTACCTTGGCGGAGAAACTGCAGCAGCAGGACGCAGGGCTGGAATTGATGCCAGAACTGTTGGCGCTGCTGGATAACCAGGAGCGGGAACTACGCAGCTGCCAGCACTAGCTGCCGCACCAGGTATGATACCAGACGACTGAAAGAGGGAATTCCATGCCCGAAACCGTGAAAGTTCAGAATAACCCTTTGGGATCATGACCGAGTTTTAATGACTCGTTCATACGAACGAAATATGCCAATCATAAAAAAGGCCACTCAATAGAGCGGCCAACCATGTCGAACATTATCCCCTTCCCATTTGAAACTACAGCTTCAACTGCTTAGGGGATTTACTCTTATTTCTTTTACTTACTGAGGCAAAATAGCTTTCAGTGCGTCGCCGATGTCAGCCAGGCTGCGAACGGTTTTCACGCCAGCGGCTTCCAGTGCTGCGAATTTCTCATCCGCGGTACCTTTACCACCTGCAATGATTGCCCCCGCGTGACCCATACGCTTGCCTTTCGGCGCAGTCACACCTGCGATGTAACCAACAACTGGCTTGGTGACATGCTCTTTGATGTAAGCAGCAGCTTCTTCTTCGGCACTACCACCGATCTCACCGATCATCACGATAGCTTCAGTTTTCGGATCTTCCTCGAACATCTTCAGGATATCGATGAAGTTAGATCCAGGGATTGGGTCACCGCCGATGCCCACACAAGTGGACTGGCCCAGACCGATATCAGTAGTCTGTTTAACCGCTTCATAAGTCAGCGTACCAGAGCGGGAAACGATGCCCACTTTGCCTGGCAGATGGATGTGACCTGGCATGATACCGATTTTGCACTCGCCTGGGGTGATAACGCCTGGGCAGTTTGGCCCAATCATGCGCACGCCTGCTTCGTCCAGTTTCACTTTCACAGTCAGCATATCCAGCGTCGGGATGCCTTCGGTGATGGTGATAATCAGCTTAATACCTGCATCGATAGCTTCCAGAATGGAGTCTTTGCAGAACGGAGCTGGAACGTAGATTACCGTTGCAGTTGCACCAGTAGCTTCTACTGCTTCGCGTACGGTGTTAAATACTGGCAGACCCAGATGCTCGGTGCCGCCTTTACCTGGCGTTACACCGCCAACCATTTGCGTACCGTATGCAATCGCCTGCTCGGAGTGGAAAGTCCCCTGGCTGCCGGTGAAACCCTGGCAAATCACCTTGGTGTTTTTATCGATCAAAATGGACATTATTTCCCCTCCACGGCAGCAACAACCTGCTGTGCTGCATCCGTCAGACTTTTCGCTGCAATAATATTCAGGCCACTATCTGCCAGTTTCTTCGCACCCAGTTCCGCGTTGTTACCTTCCAGACGTACTACCACTGGAACGTTAACACCCACTTCTGCAACCGCGCCGATGATGCCGTCTGCGATCAGGTCGCAACGCACGATACCGCCGAAGATGTTAACCAGAACGGCTTTCACTTTGTCGTCAGACAGAATGATTTTGAATGCTTCGGTTACGCGCTCTTTCGTTGCGCCGCCGCCAACGTCCAGGAAGTTAGCTGGTTCGCCGCCGTGCAGTTTAACGATGTCCATGGTGCCCATTGCCAGGCCTGCACCGTTAACCATGCAACCGATGTTGCCATCAAGCGCAACGTAGTTCAGTTCCCACTGTGCAGCCTGAGATTCACGTGCATCTTCCTGGCTTGGATCACGCATTTCACGCAGCTCTGGCTGGCGGAACAGTGCGTTGCCATCGGCACCCAGCTTGCCATCAAGACAAATCAGGTCACCCTGCCTGGTGATAACCAGCGGGTTGATTTCGATCAGCGCCAGGTCGCGCTCAAGGAAGATGTTCGCCAGACCCATAAAGATTTTGGTGAACTGCTGAACTTGCTTACCTTCCAGACCCAGTTTGAACGCCAGTTCACGGCCCTGGTAAGGCATTGGGCCTGCCAGCGGATCCAGGGCAACTTTGTGGATCAGGTGCGGGGTTTCTTCCGCAACTTTCTCAATTTCAACGCCACCTTCGGTGGACGCCATAAACACTACGCGACGGGAACTACGATCAACCACCGCGCCAAGATACAGTTCTTTATCAATGTCAGTTGCAGCTTCAACCAGAATCTGGTGAACCGGCTGGCCGCCTGCATCTGTTTGATAGGTCACCAGGCGTTTGCCCAGCCAGTGTTCAGCAAAAGTACGGATGTCTTCTTTGCTGTTAACCACTTTCACGCCACCCGCTTTACCGCGGCCACCAGCATGAACCTGACATTTTACTACCCACGGGCCTGCACCAATTTTGGATGCCGCTTCTTCCGCTTCACGCGGTGTGTTACAGGCGTAACCGACTGGAGCCGGTAGGCCATATCGAGCAAACAACTGTTTCGCCTGATACTCGTGTAAGTTCATGAGTTCTATCCATCCTTCATAAAAACATGTAGGTCAGTTGTCGCAATTCTCATCGGATGACGCTTCGCTTATCCGACCTACAAGGCAGGTGATAATTGTAGGCCCGGTAGCTTTAACTACCGGGCGTAGGGTACTAAACGTCCAGCAGCAGACGAGTTGGGTCTTCCAGCAGCTCTTTAATTGCCACCAGGTAGCCCACAGACTCGCGGCCATCGATCAGACGGTGATCGTAAGACAGTGCCAGATACATCATTGGCAGGATCTCAACTTTACCGTCGACCGCCATTGGTCGGTCTTTAATAGCGTGCATGCCGAGGATCGCGCTCTGCGGCGGGTTGATGATCGGCGTAGACATCAGTGAACCAAACACACCACCGTTGGTGATGGTGAAGTTACCGCCGGTCAAATCTTCCACGGTCAGCTTGCCGTCACGGCCTTTAACAGCCAGTTCTTTAATACGTTTTTCGATGTCAGCCATACCCAGGGTATCAACATCACGCAGTACTGGCGTTACCAGACCACGCGGTGTGGAAACCGCGATGCTCACGTCGAAATAGTTGTGATAAACCACGTCTTCGCCATCGATAGAAGCGTTAACTTCTGGGTAGCGTTTCAGTGCTTCAACCACCGCTTTGATGTAGAAGGACATGAAGCCCAGACGTACACCGTGGCGTTTTTCGAAAGATTCACCGTACTGCTTACGCAGTTCCATGATTGGCTTCATGTTCACTTCGTTAAACGTGGTGAGCATGGCGGTGGAGTTTTTCGCTTCCAGCAGACGCTCAGCAACACGCTTACGTAGGCGAGTCATCGGCACGCGTTTTTCGCTGCGGCCAGCCAGTGGAGCAACCGGTGCTTTAGTTTCTGCCGCCGCTTTAGCTTGAGCTGGTTGAGCTGATTTCGCCTGAGTCAGATGTTTATCAACATCTTCACGGGTGATACGACCACCGACACCGCTACCTTTAATGGCATTAGCGTCCAGGGAATGCTCGGCAATCAGGCGGCGAATCGCCGGGCTGAGTGCGTCATTGCTCTGCTCTTCCAAAGAAGCCTGCTGGCGCTGTGCCGGAGTAGACTCTTTGGTTTCAGCTTTCGCAGAAGTCTCTTTACCAGAGCTGTTGCCTTCACGCAGGCGGCCAAGGATTTGACGAGAGGTTACGGTTGTCCCTTCATCTTCCAGTACAGCATCCAGAACACCATCTGCAGACGCCGGTACTTCCAGTACCACTTTGTCAGTTTCGATTTCTACCAGCACTTCGTCACGGGTAACGGTGTCACCCGGTTTTTTATGCCAGGTTGCAACTGTCGCATCGGCAACGGACTCAGGCAGGTCAGGAACTAGAATATCTACGCTACTCATTTTTTATCCTTTAATTAATCGACGTTCAGCGCGTCATTAACCAGATCTTGCTGCTGTTTCTGGTGAACGGACAAGTACCCTACCGCAGGTGATGCGGAGGCTGGGCGACCTGCATAACGCAGGGCTGATCCAAATGGAACGACTTCACGGAAGTGATGCTGGCTGCAGTACCATGCGCCCTGGTTAAGCGGCTCTTCCTGGCACCAGACAAAATCATGTACGTGAGCAAATGGTTTCAATGCTTCCTGCACCGCCTGGTGCGGGAATGGATACAACTGTTCGATGCGCACAATTGCGACATCTTTTTGATCATTCTTACGACGCTGTTCCAGCAAATCGTAATAAACCTTACCAGAACACATGACCACGCGTTTCACGCCTGCCGGGTCCAGCTCGTCAACTTCGCCAATCGCTGGCAGGAAGCTGCCGTTAGCCAGTTCATCCATAGTGGAAACGGCCAGTGGGTGGCGCAGTAAAGATTTCGGTGACATGACGACCAGAGGACGACGCATCCCGCGCAGCGCCTGACGACGCAGCATGTGGTAAACCTGCGCTGGAGTAGAAGGCACGCAAACCTGCATGTTTTGCTCTGCACACAGTTGGAGATAACGCTCAAGACGTGCGGATGAGTGTTCCGGGCCCTGGCCTTCGTAACCGTGCGGCAGCAACATCACCAGGCCACACATACGGCCCCATTTCTGCTCGCCAGAGCTGATGAACTGGTCGATAACAACCTGAGCACCGTTAGCGAAGTCGCCAAACTGAGCTTCCCAGATAGTCAGCGTACGTGGTTCCGCCGTGGCATAACCGTATTCAAACGCCAGTACCGCTTCTTCAGACAGGACGGAGTCCCAAACTTTGAACTGGCCCTGGCTGTTGTGAACGTGTTGCAGTGGGGTGTAAGTCGAACCGTTAGTCTGGTTGTGAATCACAGCGTGACGGTGGAAGAAGGTTCCACGGCCAACGTCTTCGCCAGACAGACGCACAGAAACACCTTCATCTACCAGTGTTGCGTACGCCAGGTTCTCAGCTGCACCCCAGTCGAATTTCTTGGCGCCGTTAGCCATTTCCATGCGGTCGCTGTAGATTTTCGCCACGCGTGACTGCATTTCCACGGTTTCAGGCGCGCTGCTAATACGCTTAGCCAGCTCCTGTAAACGCTTCATTTCTACCTTGTTCGGATAGCTCTCATCCCACTCGTGGTTGAGGTATGGCGACCAGGTAAAGGAATGCATGTTCATTGGGCGATATTCTTTCACCACACATTCACCAGCATCCAGCGCGTCACGGTACAGATTCACCATTTCGGTAGCATCTTCTAACGTGGCCAGCTTTTGCTGCTCAAGACGGTCAGCGTAAATCTTACGTGGCGTCGGGTGTTTCTTGATTTTCTGGTACATCACTGGCTGAGTGGCACTTGGCTCATCAGCTTCATTATGACCATGGCGACGGTAGCAAACCAGGTCGATAAACACGTCGCGCTTAAAGGTGTTACGGAAATCCAGTGCCAGACGGGTGACAAACGCCACCGCTTCAGGGTCATCAGCATTCACGTGGAAAATCGGTGCCATCACCATCTTACCGATATCAGTACAGTACGGTGTAGAACGCGCATCCAGCGGGTTGGACGTGGTGAAACCAATCTGGTTGTTGATAACGATGCGAACAGTACCGCCCACTTCGTAACCACGCGCTTTGGACATGTTCAGGGTTTCCTGAACTACGCCCTGCCCGGCTACCGCTGCGTCACCGTGAATGGTGATTGGCAGAACCTGATTAATACCTGGTTTTTCCAGACGATCCAGACGCGCACGCACCGAACCGATAACCACAGGGCTGACGATTTCAAGGTGCGATGGGTTAAACGCCAGCGCCAGGTGAACCAGGCCACCTTCGGTTTCAACGTCAGATGAGAAGCCCATGTGGTACTTCACATCACCGGTGCCGAGGTGCTCTTTATGTTTACCCGCGAACTCGTCGAACAGTTCCTGTGGTTTTTTACCCAGCACGTTGATCAGCACGTTCAGGCGGCCACGGTGTGCCATGCCCAGAACCACTTCACGTGTGCCGCTCTTACCCGCATGGCGGATCATCTCTTTGAGCATTGGCACCAGTGCGTCACCGCCTTCCAGCGAGAAGCGTTTAGCTCCTGGGAATTTCGCGCCCAGGTAACGCTCAAGGCCTTCTGCTGCGGTCAGTTCGCTCAGGAAGCGTTTTTTCTCTTCAACAGTAAATGTTGAGTGACCGACAACCGATTCAATACGCTGCTGAATCCAGCGTTTCTCTTCGGTGCTGGTGATGTGCATATATTCCGCACCGATTGAACCGCCGTAAGTCTGTTCGAGCGCATCAATCAGGTCAGCCAGCTTCATGGTTTCTTTGCCGCTGGCAAAAGAACCCACGTTGAAGGTTTCCTGAAGATCAGCATCAGTCAGATTATGGAAGGCTGGGTCCAGATCGGGAACCGCGTCCTGCTTCCACAGGCCAAGCGGGTCAAGATTTGCAGCTTGATGCCCGCGGAAACGCCAGGCGTTGATCAGCTGCAACACTTTGACTTGCTTAACGTCAGTGTCAGGGTCGGTAATTGCGGTGGAATAACGTGAGGCATCCTTCGCCAGACGACGGAAATAATCACGTGTTTTGGAATGGAATTGATCCGGTCTGGCCCCGGTTCCAGGTAATTGCTGGAACATTGAGCGCCAGTGCGCATCAACAGAGTCAGGATCGGTTAAGAAGTCTTCATAGAGCTGCTCTATCCAGGACTGGTTTGCACCTGCCAGGTAAGAGGAATCCAGCCAGGCTTTCATTTCGCCGTTCTGCATCGTGATCCCTTAAGCATTTATATGCTTATTTCGCCGTGAATAACTATTACGTACAGAATACAGAAGTTGTACGCATTACCGGGGTTCACAACAACGAGCCATTAACTTGTCAGGCAGCTCGCGAAGGAACCTTTAAAAACTGTCGCAACAGGGCAGTTTTTAAAGATTTCCTGCATTTTTATTACTCCCTCTCCCTCAGGGAGAGGGTCGGGGTGAAGGCTGTGTTCAGCATCGATTGCCCTCACCCTAACCCTCTCCCCCAGGAGAGGGGACTATCATGCGCTTCTTTGCAGCAACATCGACTTAATGTGGCCGATGGCTTTCGTCGGGTTCAGCCCCTTAGGACAAACACTGACGCAGTTCATGATGCCATGACAGCGGAATACGCTGAAAGCATCACTGATACCGTCAAGACGACTGGCGGTTTCAGTATCACGGCTATCGATCAGGAAACGATATGCCGCCAGTAAACCTGCAGGCCCGATGAACTTATCTGGGTTCCACCAGAAGGACGGACAGGAAGTCGAGCAACATGCGCAAAGAATACACTCGTACAGGCCGTCCAGTTTTTCACGCTGCTCAGGTGACTGTAAATGCTCACGAGCAGGTGGATTTTGTCCATTATTCAACAGGTAAGGCTTAATCTTCTCATATTGAGCATAGAATTGTCCCATGTCCACCACCAGATCTCTCACAACTGGCAATCCAGGTAGTGGCCGGATCACAATCTTTTGCTTTCCATTACCTAATGCGGAGATTGGGGTGATACAGGCCAGACCATTTTTGCCATTCATGTTCACACCATCGGAGCCACAAACCCCTTCACGGCATGAACGACGAAACGACAACGACGGATCTTTTTCTTTCAACTGCATCAGCGCGTCAAGCAACATCATGTCGCGCCCTTCTTCCCCTTCCAGGGTGTACTCCTGCATACGCGGAGCATCGTCAACATCCGGGTTGTAGCGATAAATAGAGAATTCGAGTTTCATCACTTTGCTCCGCTATTAATAAGTACGCACTTTTGGCGGGAATGCCGGACGCAGTTTCGGTTGCATGTTGACCTCACGGCGCGTCATGCTTTCCGACTCAGGCAAATACAAGCTGTGGCACAGCCAGTTCGCATCGTCACGGTCCGGATAGTCGAAGCGGCTATGTGCGCCACGGCTTTCGGTGCGGAAGTTAGCGGAAACAGCGGTAGCAAAAGCGGTTTCCATCAGGTTATCCAGCTCCAGGCACTCAACACGCTGGGTGTTGAACTCGCTTGAAGTGTCATCCAGACGGGCATTTTTCAGGCGTTCGCGGATGAGTTTCAGTTGCTCAAGGCCTTTCGCCATCGCATCACCTTCACGGAATACCGAGAAGTTATGCTGCATACATTCCTGAAGCGCTTTGCGGATTTGCACGGGATCTTCACCGTCACGGTTGTTGTTCCAGCGGTTCAGGCGTTCCAGAGCGACATTAATTTCGTCTTCGCTGGCATCACGCAGTTCGCCTTGCTCAGCGATACACTCCAGCAGATGCAGGCCAGCTGCACGACCAAACACCACCAGATCCAGCAGCGAGTTACCGCCCAGACGGTTAGCACCGTGAACCGATACGCAGGCAATTTCGCCTACCGCAAACAGGCCCGGAATGACGACGTCTTCGCCCTGCTCGTTCACCGTCAGTGCCTGACCAGTCACTTTGGTCGGAACGCCGCCCATCATGTAGTGGCAAGTTGGGATAACCGGAATCGGTTCTTTAACCGGGTCAACGTGTGCAAAGGTACGTGAAAGCTCAAGGATACCCGGCAGACGAGATTCCAGAACTTCTTTACCCAGGTGGTCGAGTTTCAGTTTAGCGTGTGGACCCCATGGGCCATCACAACCGCGACCTTCACGGATTTCAATCATGATGGAACGCGCAACAACGTCACGGCCCGCCAGGTCTTTGGCGTTTGGCGCATAACGCTCCATGAAACGCTCGCCGTGTTTGTTCAGCAGATAACCGCCTTCACCACGGCAACCTTCTGTGACCAGTACACCTGCGCCAGCAATGCCGGTTGGGTGGAACTGCCACATTTCCATATCTTGTACTGGCACGCCTGCACGCAGCGCCATGCCAACACCGTCACCGGTATTAATGTGCGCGTTAGTGGTGGACTGATAAATACGGCCCGCACCACCGGTTGCCAGAATGGTCGCTTTCGCTTTGAAGTACACCACTTCGCCGGTTTCGATACACAGCGCGGTAGTACCGACCACAGCGCCATCGGCGTTTTTCACCAGATCAAGCGCATACCATTCGGAGAAGATCGTGGTTTTGTTTTTCAGGTTTTGTTGATACAGCGTGTGCAACAGTGCGTGACCGGTACGGTCAGCCGCAGCAGCTGTACGTGCCGCTTGCTCGCCGCCGAAGTTTTTCGACTGGCCACCAAACGGACGCTGGTAAATAGTGCCATCATCAAGACGGGAGAACGGCAGACCCATGTGCTCCAGTTCCAGAATCGCTTCCGGGCCGGTTTTGCACATATATTCAATGGCGTCCTGGTCACCGATGTAATCGGAACCTTTTACCGTGTCATACATATGCCATTCCCAGTTGTCTTCGTGGGTATTACCGAGTGCTACGGTAATACCACCCTGCGCAGACACGGTATGGGAACGGGTTGGGAAAACTTTGGACAGTAAGGCGCAAGTCTGGCCTGACTGGGAGATTTGCAATGCGGCGCGCATACCTGCACCACCCGCACCGACAACAACTGCATCAAACTCTCTGACCGGTAACTTCATTACACACCCCACACCACAACGAATCCATAAATGACGTAAACCAACAGTGCAACAACAATCAGCAGTTGCAGCCCAAGGCGAATCGCCACTGGTTTAACGTAGTCGGTCAACACCTGCCACATGCCAATCCAGGCATGGATCAAAATCGAGAACAATGTCAGCAGGGTGAACACTTTGGTGAAGGCGGAGCCGAAGAAGCCACTCCAGACCTCGTAGGTTAAATCGCCAGCGGTGGCGAAGAACCCAATCATATAAATGATGTACAGGGTGATTACGATGGCGGATGCACGAACCAGAATATAGTCATGCACACCATTGCGACCCAATGCGGAGGCATTGCTTACCATACGAGGACTCCTGCGAGAAGTGAAAGCACGACAGTAATAACAAAGGAAATCATCGCGGATCGTTTGCCCGCTATCAGGGTTTCTTCCAGCAAACCGGTGTCCATCATGATGTGGCGAATACCCACAACAACGTGATAAGCCAGTGCTGTGAGGATGCCCCACATAATGAATTTAACAAAGAAGCTGCCCATTATTGCTGACGCAACAAGGAAGCCTTCTGGAGACGAGAGTGACTGGCCTAACAACCACAGTAGGATGCCTACAGCCACAAAGGTGATCACGCCGGATGCACGATGGAGGATGGAAGCGATTGCAGTGACGGGGAACCTCATTGTAGTGAGATCGAGGTTTACAGGTCTTTCTTTTTTCGCATTTTTTATCATGAATAGCGCCCACATGCTGTTCTTATTGTTTCCTTCCTCCGGGTCTGCAGGCGGGGTCAGACAGCGTGAACTTTCTATAACTGTGCGTCATGCAAAAACAGCTACATCCAGATGCCAAAAAACTGGCTACAACGCTGGGTGGCTCCCGGTGGCAGGGTATTCCGGAGACCTGGCGGCAGTATAGGCGTTTCACAAATTCATTACAATTAACCTACATATAGTTTGAAGGGTTTTAGTCGGAACAGTGAGCAGGATCACGATAACAACATTATTTTAAATTTTAATCACTTAATTTGACAAAAGTTAAACATTATTGTTACAAACGGAGCCAGAAAAGCCGTATAATTCGTAAAAGTTATAGGGTCAGCCTTTCACCTGATAATAAGTTATGTAACAGTGTGTCAGTCTTGACCCAGTCAATTAGGACGGTTATTAGTGGTATACAGGTTTGAATGATATGGACTGCTAACACCTTGATTTGCTGATTTTTCGCCTGCGTGGCATATGTTACCTGCAAGCGCCCATCGCTCTGTACCCTGGCAGTACACAATCAAAACAGAGCCACGAGCGAACAAAAAACGGGTAACGAACACGATGTGTTTGAACGCAAATCAGGTATCCCGCAGTCTGATAAAATGAGGCGCTAAGGAGACCGTAATGGCTGATAAGAAAGCAACTCTCACCTACAACGGTGATGATGCTCTGGAACTGAATGTGCTAAAAGGCACACTCGGCCAGGATGTAATTGATATTCGTAGTCTTGGTTCTAAAGGTGTGTTTACTTTTGACCCGGGTTTCACCTCTACGGCTTCATGTGAGTCAAAAATCACCTTTATCGACGGTGATGAAGGCATCTTGTTGCACCGTGGTTTCCCAATCGATCAGTTGGCAACCCACTCCAATTATCTGGAAGTCTGCTATATCCTGCTGAACGGCGAAAAACCGACTCAGGAACAATACGAAGAATTCAAAACTACCGTTACCCGTCACACCATGATCCACGAACAAATCACCCGTTTGTTCCACGGTTTCCGTCGTGACTCCCATCCGATGGCGGTAATGTGTGGTGTAACCGGCGCGCTGGCTGCGTTTTACCATGACTCCATGGACGTGAATAACCCACGCCACCGTGAGATAGCCGCGTTCCGTCTGCTGTCCAAAATGCCAACGATGGCAGCAATGTGTTACAAATATTCTATTGGCCAGCCGTTCGTTTATCCACGTAACGACCTGTCCTACTCCGGTAACTTCCTGAACATGATGTTCTCTACGCCGTGCGAGAAATACGAAGTTAACCCGATTCTTGAGCGCGCAATGGACCGTATTCTGATCCTGCACGCCGACCACGAGCAAAACGCCTCTACTTCTACCGTCCGTACCGCAGGCTCTTCTGGCGCTAACCCGTTCGCCTGTATTGCTGCCGGTATCGCATCCCTGTGGGGGCCAGCACACGGTGGTGCTAACGAAGCTGCACTGAAAATGCTCGAAGAAATCAGCAGCGTTGAGCACATTCCAGAATTCATCCGTCGCGCGAAAGATAAAAATGACTCTTTCCGCCTGATGGGCTTTGGTCACCGCGTGTACAAAAACTACGACCCGCGTGCCACTGTAATGCGTGAGACCTGCCATGAAGTTCTCAAAGAGCTGAATCTGAAAGATAACAGCCTGCTGGAAGTGGCGATGGAGCTTGAGCATATCGCGCTTAACGACCCGTACTTCATCGAGAAGAAACTCTACCCGAACGTGGACTTCTACTCAGGCATTATCTTGAAAGCAATGGGTATTCCATCGTCCATGTTTACCGTTATCTTCGCGATGGCGCGTACCGTTGGCTGGATTGCTCACTGGAACGAAATGCATGATGACGGCATTAAAATTGCCCGCCCACGTCAGTTGTATACTGGCTACGCGCAGCGTGATTTCGAATCTGATTTGAAAAAATAAGTTCGATGCTGGAAACAAAAACGCGCCAATCGGCGCGTTTTTTTATTCTTAAAATTGCTGGCATCCCCATGTTTTACATGGGCTTTGTCTTTTCTGAGCGGGGAGTTGGCCAGCATTATACCTGCGGCGTTTCCGGCGTTACTACTGGCGCAGCAGGTGCTTCAGTTTGCGCCGGTTCGGCAGTGACTGGGGCTTCAATTTGCTGCGGCATAACCGGAACGGGTTCTGCGGGAATCGATTCTGACTTCGGTTGCGGAACCGGGGTTGCGGCACGGACGATAAATATCGGTTTGCCGTTCGTAACAGAATAGGTCACATGGCTGATAACATCGCGCGATGACGACACTTCGACAGGTGCTATGGTCACACGGCCAATCAGCGTACGAGCATAGCCGCCGACTTTGTGTTTGCCCTCTGGAAGTTGTACCTCAAGGCTCTCACCCGTCCCCAGCACACCGGCATCCTTGTTATCAATGGTCACGTGTATAGCGGTGCCATCGTCGGTTTTTGTCGGGATATGCGTCACGGTCACCCGCGACGAACCGAAATCAAATGCTGGCGCCGGGTCGGTGCTTTTCGATTTTGCACACCCTGTCAGGGCTAAAACGGCTGCCACGGCAGCAATGGCGAAACGATAACTCATGGTGCAACATCTTCCTTTAAGACTTTTTTGTGATCTGCATCTCAATATACTCGATTTCCATCCTATGAAATAAACGCAATCTTCAGGATTCTTTAATGCTGGCAGCCAGGGCACCAATAAAACGGCCTCGAAGAGAGCATCGTTTTCTCGATTACCCCACCGCAGCGCCCGCATTTCTCCCCTGCCCGATGAAAAACCTTGAAGCTGAAAATCGCCCCATGGTGTTTGTTTTCATCCACAGTGCCACGCGTGTTGTATGAAAACCGTGGAATATCCAGCAGCGCGTGAGACAGTTTTTCGAGTTGTTCAGGGGTTAAATCCTGTGCTTTATGATGCGCCAGTAACCCAACGGCCCAGAGAATTTCAACCCGCAGGTAGTTTCCCAAACCCGCCAGAAAAGCCTGGTCCAACAGAAGACCACTAAACTGCCGCTTACGAAAGCGTGACGACAATAAACGATCTTTTACCTGCTGTGGCGTCAGCGTCATATCAAGCACATCCGGCCCCACACGTAGCAAGAAAGGATGGTTCGATAGCTGATTTGCATCGAGCATTTCGATATCTGACGCGCTGTAGAGCAGAATGGCTTTATCCGCAGTCTGTAATTTCACGCGTAAGATTCGTGTGGTTTGCGGCATTTCACCGGCATTAACCACGCGCCATACCCCATAAAGCTGATTGTGGCTGTACAGGGTTAAGCCACTGGAAAAGTGTGTCAGTAAGGCTTTGCCGCGCGTTTCTATCCGCGCGACTTTTTGACCAACCAACTCAGTTTCAAACGCCTTCAGTTCCGAAAACGCAAACCAGGCACCCGTTAACGATTTGCCTAAAACGGCGTCCTCGAGTTTATCTGCTGCGCGCCGGATTTCTGGGCCTTCTGGCATCACATCATCCTTAATAATCAGTCTTCGTTATTCAGCCGCCAGGCCAACTGTTCAAGATAGATTTGCTGTTCGCGTCGTGCTTTGAGCGCCTCTTCCAGAGTGCAGTGCACAAAATGGATCGGTTCACCAAGCCGTAATTGTGCCAGATTAAACATATCCGCTTCGATAACACAGGCAATCCTTGGATAGCCACCTGTGGTCTGCGCATCATTCATCAATACGATGGGCTGACCGTTATGGGGGACTTGAACCACTCCCGGCAACAGTCCGTGTGACAGCAATTCGCGGTCGGTGGTGCGCTCCAGACGCTGCCCCTGCAAGCGATAACCCATCCGGTTACTTTGCGGGCTTAGCTGCCATGGTAAACGCCAGAACGCATCCTGCGAGGTTTGCGTAAACTCGTGATATTCCGGCCCTTCCAGTGCGCGTATGCGATTTCCCCACAGCAGTTGCTTCACCCCACGCGCTTCGCGGAAATGCCGCGTTGCAGGCAGTTGTGGGATTTCATCGCCATCTTTAATTAACCGCCCTTCCAGACCGCCAACCTGTGCTTTCAAATCGGTGCTGTAAGAACCCAGCACTTCAGGAATATCTAACCCGCCCGCCACAGCAAGATAGCTTCGCATCCCACGTTCCGGTGCTTTCAGGCGTAGTTGTTGGCCTGCTTTCACTGCCAGGCGCCAGCCTGTCCACACGGCATGACCATCCAGCTCAGCGTGGCAGCCCGCCCCGGTTAAGGCAAACCAACCATCCTGGGTGAACTCAATGACACAATTGCCCAGGGTGATTTCTAGCGCCGCACTTTCTGGTGCATTACCCACCAGTAAATTCGCCATTTGCAGTGCTGGCGCATCCAACGCACCACAACGGCTCACGCCCAATTGCCGATAACCATAACGTCCGGTGTCCTGCACCGACATGTGCATTCCTGCACGAATTATTTTCAGCACACACCCTCCTTTTGAGGCACGAAGCGTACGGTATCACCCGGCGTTAACAACGTTGGCATTTCAGCTGTCGGATTGAATAATTGCACCGGGGTCTGGCCGATAAGCTGCCATCCACCCGGTGTCGCGAGCGGATAAATCCCTGTCTGGCTGCCACCAATCCCCACCGAACCGGCAGGAACCATCAAACGCGGTTCAGCACGGCGCGGAGTCTCAAGCCTTTGTGCCAGACCGCCGAGATAGGCGAAACCAGGCTGGAAGCCAAGGAAGTAGACGATGTAGTCAACCGAGGAGTGCAACTCCACAACCTGACGCGGCGATAATCCACAATGCCCAGCCACTTCGTCGAGATCGGGGCCGAAACTGCCGCCATAAATCACCGGGATCTCAATGCGCCTGGATTCCGGTACCATCGCCTCACTCTCTTCCCACCAGCGCTGAATCCGCTCAATGCCATCCAGTGCCAGGCTTTGTGGTTCACGCAGAACCACAGTGATGTTGTTCATCCCAGGAATCACTTCCGAAACCGCTGGTGATTCCAATAGTCGTTGAGTTAATCCCCAGATGCGTTGCTGACTTTCTAGCGATAAAGGGGGTTCCAGCTCAAGAACCACTGCGCTTTCGCCTAACAGATAACACCGTGCTCTTTGCACTTTTGCTCCTTGGTTTGGCGCTATGCCGGATTAGGGATATCGATAAAGGTTACGTCCAAATCTGTTTCGCTATTCAGCCAGCCACTCAGTGCCTGAATGCCGCCGCGTTCAGTGGCGTGATGCCCGGCCGCATAGAAATGCAGACCCTGTTCGCGTGCCGAATGGATCGTTTGTTCGGACACTTCGCCAGTGATAAACGCATCAACACCGAAACGAGCCGCACTATCGATAAAGCTTTGCCCACCACCAGTACACCAGGCGACACGGCGAATTTGCTCAGGACCGGTATCACCGCTCCACAGCGGTGTACGCCCAAGGCGCATCTCAATCCATGATGCCAGTTCGACACCTGACAGCGGCGTCGGAAACTCGCCCCACGGCACCAGCGGCTCAATTTCACCTTTGGTTTCAATCCCCAGCAGCGCCCCGAGTTGCGCGTTGTTGCCAAGCTGTGGATGAGCATCGAGCGGCAAATGCCAGCCGTAGAGATTGATGTCGTGACTCAGCAACGCTTTCAGGCGATTGCGCTTCATGCCACGAATCACCGGTGACTCTCCTTTCCAGAAGTAACCGTGATGAACAATCACCGCATCCGCTTGCTGGCGTATCGCTTCATCTATCAAGGCCTGACTTGCCGTCACGCCAGTGATAATTTTGCGCACTTCTTCGCGCCCTTCAACCTGCAAACCATTTGGCGCATAGTCGCTGATTGCGGCGCTGTTGAGTTTTTCGTTAATCAGGCGTTCCAGTTCGCTATTTTTCATTTTCTTTCTCTCAAGATTTACGCGCCGCTTCATAAGCCGCGAGTGTCGTTATACGTGCTTGTTTATGGTCAACAATGGGACGGGGATAGTCCAGCGTCAGTGACTGCTTATCGGCCCAAACCCATGGGGTATGAATGTGTTTATCAGGCACCCTACTCAGTTCTGGCAACCACTGGCGGATAAATTCACCTTTCCCATCGAATCGCTCGCCTTGGGTGGTCGGGTTAAAGATACGAAAATAGGGTGCGGCATCAGTCCCCGTCGAGGCAGCCCACTGCCAGCCACCGTTGTTTGCGGCCAGATCGCCATCAATCAGTTGTGACATAAAGTAGCGTTCACCCTGCCGCCAGTCGACCAATAAATCTTTGACCAGAAAACTGGCCACCACCATTCGTAAGCGGTTGTGCATCCAGCCCGTGGAGCTCAACTGCCGCATCGCCGCATCGACAATTGGAAAACCGGTTCTGCCTTGTTGCCAGGCAACAAACTGAGCGTCATCTTGTCGCCAGGTGACGTTGTCTGTCCATGAGATAAACGGCTGATGACGGCAAAGTTTTGGGTATGCCACCAGCAAATGGCGATAAAACTCACGCCAGATTAACTCGTTTAACCAGACGGCCCCGCCCCCCCTTCTAGCGCCTGAGGATGCTCTTTCAATAATCTATGCAGGCACTGGCGCGGCGACAACACCCCAACAGCCAAATAAGCCGACAGACGGCTGGTGCCGTCGATGGCGGGAAAATCTCGCTGTTGCGCGTAATCCACGACCGACTGGCGGCAAAACAGGCGCAACTGGTTAATCGCCTGTTTTTCACCACAGGGGAAAAGATTCGGGTCAATGGGCTGGCACGGGTAATCAAATACGGTGAGTTTTTGTGGTTCAGGCATAGTGGTTTTGCGCACTTGCGGCGCTGAAACACATTCAGGCAGACCTTCATTAAGGCGTTTGATAAATGCTCTGCTAAACGGCGTAAACACTTTGTACATCTCGTGATTACCCGTCGTCACACTACCTGGCGGCAATAAAACGCTGTCATCAAAACCCTGGCAAACCACGCCTGGGGATAACACCTTTTCTACTGCGGCATCGCGCTGGCGCTCATTCAGCTCGTATTGATAGTTATAAAAAAACGCGTCCACCTTCTGCGTTTCACAGAAGTTTTGCAGGAAACCGACGCAGTCATCAAAACCATCAGCTTGCCGAACAAACAGCTCAATTCCCCTTTCCGCAAGCGCGGCATGCAAGCTTTGCAAATGCTGCCAGATGAATTCAGCCTGACGAGGCGACATCTCATGTTTACGCCATTGCAGCGGAGTGGCGATAAATATGCCAATCACTCGGGCACCAGGGTCACGGCAGGCCGCTGCCAACGCCAGGTTATCGTTCACCCGTAAATCATTGCGAAACCAGACCAAATGCGTGGTCATACAACTCCATGATTAATTGCCCAAACGTAAGCGTAACGTTTCAGGATAAGGCTCAAAGTAGCGCTGCTGCGCCAGATAAGCGTCAGGATATTCTGCCATATAGTGTTTTAACAAGGTGATGGGTGCCAGTAAAGGCTGGGTTCCCTGGCGATATCTGTCGATAAGCCCTGATAGCTCCTGGCGCTGGCGCGAATTTAACTGGCGGCGGAAATATCCCTGAACGTGCATCAGCACATTAGTGTGGTTACGACGTGTCGCCTGATGGGCAAGCAAATCCATCAAGCGCTGACGGTATTCAATGAAAAAAGCATCCAGTGAATCCCAGCTTTCTATATCGGCAACAAAGCGCCCCAGTTCGCGGTATTGCGGCTGAGAATGAGCGAGGAGCAATAATTTGTATCGGCTATGAAAACCAATGAGTCCGCCTCGTGTCAGACCAGACTGGCGTAAATTATTAAGTTCATGAAGTGTATAAATGCGCTCGACAAAGTTCTCGCGAATTGCCGGATCGTACAAACGCCCATCTTCTTCAACCGGAAGCCACGGCAATTGTCGTTTCAGTTCCGCGGTAAATATCCCGGTGCCACTTTTTCGGTTATTACTTCCCTCGGGGTCGTAAACTCTTACCCGTTCCATGCCACAGCTTGGAGATTTGGCACAAACAATATAACCGCACAGATGATCGAGACTGGCTACACGACGTGTGGAAAATTGTTGCATCGCCAGGGTTAAATCCCCTTCGTGATGATTGCTAAAGCGCAAGGCTACTTGCCCCTCATCTAGTTTGACTAGCCGCAAAGCAGGCCTTGGTGTCGGTAAACCAATCGCCATTTCAGGGCATACAGGTTCGAAATGCACCCACGGCGCTAATTCATTGACGGCAAATGCCAGCCGTTTATGCCCGCCATCAAAGCGGACATTTTCCCCGAGTAAACAAGCGCTGATGCCAATGGGAATTTTATCGCTCATGACGTACTCCTTTGAATGTGTCCCGTTAAGTGTAGCAAGCCCAACAGATAATCTTTGCTGCATCGGGATGACTTCTCTTACCATCTCAATACAACCAGAATTATTTTTTAAAGGATAACTCTATGACAAGCCAACGTATTTTAAACAAAGCTAATGTTTTCCCGCCCTTTGACTCATTAATACTACGAGAATTTGAAGCTCAGTTCATAAGATATATTAACAACCCTTTTGGATTGGGATTGTAGCGTTTTAACACAGCAACAACTTGCGTATATATTGACTATATTCAGCCACCCTTTATCGGTATAAATAATTAAAGTTATCCCCATTCCGGTCGTTAATAGCCACTAATGAATTTATAATTAACCCGGAAGGTTACAGCATGTTTAACTCCATCCGCAGTAGGGTTTTAGTTGCGACTACATTAATTGTCGTCGGCGCATTATGTGTAAATACCTCTATTAATTATCTAATTAGCCATTCGGCAAACAATAATTCAATCAATAGTACGCTTACCGCCCTGGCGCAGAGTCACTCGGCAACCGTGAATCAGTGGACTGAAACCAAAGTCGCACAAATTAGCTCTCTGACACCCCATGTCAGCGATACCGATCCGGTTCCACTGTTAACCCTGGTTGCCACTTCAGGGAATTTTATTAATGTCGATATTGGTTATCCGGACAAACGAGATATTTCCTCCGATGCGTCGGGTATTCCTGAAGGTTACGATCCCACTTCTCGTCCGTGGTATATCCAGGCTGCTCAAGCGAAAAAGCCCATTGTGACGAATCCTTATCAGGATGCCGGTACGCGAAAACTTATTGTCACCGTGGCAGCTCCGCGTATTGAAAACGGAGAACTACTGGGTGTGGTAGAAGGCGACATCAATATGGATGCGGTGATAGCCAACGTTCGGGCTATTCATCCAACCGCAGGCAGCTTCGGCATGTTGATGGATGCTAATGGGACGATCATCGCGCACCCGGACGAATCGCTCACCCTCAAACCCCTGTCCGGTATCGCACAGGCACTCAGCCTGCCAGAGTTGCTGAATTCTTCAGTACCGATTCAGGCTGATGTTTTGGGACGCCCAACCTTTATGATTGCCATGCCGGTTAAAAGCACCAACTGGTACATCGTTGTGGCGATGGATAAAGCAGAGGCAACCGCAAGCATGCGTTCACTGCTCTGGACTTCAACTGTCTCTATGTTCGTACTAATTGCGCTCGCCGCACTGATCGTCAGCTTTATCACTAAACGCAGCCTTGGCCCGCTGATCCGCATTCGCGAGGCAATGGATTCCATCGCTCAGGGTACGGAGGACTTAACCCAGCGCTTAGCGGTAGACGGCAAAGATGAAGTGGCACAGATTGCCAGCGCGTTTAACCGGTTTGTCGACAAACTCGCGGTGGTGATGAAATCTATTCGTAGCAGCAGCGAGTCGGTGCGCATTGCTTCCGAGGAAATATCCTCCGGGAATATCGATCTTTCTGCGCGGACAGAATCTGCTGCCGCAAGCCTGCAAGAAACCTCAGCGGCACTAGAACAGATCGCCTCAACAGTCGCGCACTCTGCCAGTTCATCTCATGAAGCAAACAAGGCCGTTCTTTCTGCCGCTGAGGTGGCACGTCGTGGTGGTAACTCAGTACGCGAAGTGATTCAGACCATGAACACCATAGAAGCTGCCTCCGAGAAGATCGGCAATATTATCGGCGTCATTGATGGCATTGCGTTCCAGACAAATATTCTGGCACTCAATGCCTCGGTAGAGGCCGCTCGCGCAGGTGAACAAGGAAGAGGATTCGCGGTTGTGGCAAATGAAGTACGAAACCTGGCAAGTCGTAGTGCGCAGGCAGCTAAAGAGATAAGAGTGCTTATCGACTCGACAGTGACGAGTGTGTCATCGGGTGCAAAGCAGGTTCACCATACCGGTAATACCATGCAGGAAATTGTCACCAGTGTTTCTTCAGTCACGACGATGATGGCGGAGATTAACCAGGCTGCGGATGAGCAAATGAAAGGCATTGCAGAGATCAATACTGCGGTAGCGCAACTCGATACCATGGTGCAGCAGAACGCCGCCCTGGTTGAGGAATCAACCACCGCTTCGGCGGCACTCCAGGATCAGGCAAGTGAACTGACTCTTGCGGTGAATCAGTTCCGTCTGTAAGGCGGCAGGAAAAACCCGGCTTCGGCTCCCCAGTAAACTCAGAGCAAAAAAAAGGCTACCCGATTCGGTAGCCTTTATATTTGGGGATTTAGCAGGGGTCGCGGGCGCTAACCCGACCAAAACCACTTACATCATCGGTGTTGCCAAACGCACCAGGCTGATCAACGGTTGCGGATAAACACCCAGCAACAACACCAGCACGGCGGAGATCAACACCACCACACCGCCAGCAGTGAACGCCCAGTTAGTCGGAGCATCACGGTTTGGCTGTTGCGGTGCATTCAGATACAAACTCACCGTCACACGCAGGTAGTAGTACAAACCAATCGCACTACCCAGTACCACAGCGCCAGTCAACCACCACAGGTGAGACTGAACACCGACCGCAATGATGTAGAACTTACCAATAAAGCCCAGTGTCATTGGGATACCTGCCAGTGACAACATCATCACCGTCATGACCGCAGACAAAATTGGTTTGTGCCAGAACAGACCACGATAAGAATACAGCGAATCTG
Organism: Buttiauxella sp. 3AFRM03; assembly: GCF_003675305.1. Taxonomy (NCBI): domain Bacteria; kingdom Pseudomonadati; phylum Pseudomonadota; class Gammaproteobacteria; order Enterobacterales; family Enterobacteriaceae; genus Buttiauxella; species Buttiauxella sp. 3AFRM03. The sequence goes on along the minus strand of NZ_CP033076.1, from coordinate 4,545,930 downwards.
CATCCGGGCCACGGTACGGGCTGGACATCAGGCTCACCACGCCGAACGCACCAAGGCTGCTGAACAGGTAGCCTGCCAGATAAACACCAACCGATTCCATCGACATGTCGCCGCTTTGCAGCGCAATCAATGCCACCATCAAATAACCAAGGTGTGAGATAGACGAGTAACCAAGCAGACGCTTGATATTGGTCTGGCTCAACGCCATCAGGTTACCGAAGATGATAGAGATGAAGGCGATAATACCGAGCACCACGCGTACCGCTTCGCTATCGCCGACTGGCGCGTAGAGGAACAGACGCATCACCACACCAAAGATGGCGATTTTGCTGGCGGTTGCCAGGAAAGTGGAAACCGGAGCCGGAGCGCCCTGATAAACATCTGGGGTCCACAGGTGGAATGGAACCAGTGACAGTTTAAAGCCGAGGCCGACAATCATCAGACCAAAACCTGCCAGCAGCAGCGGTTCGTGGAGCATGTTGTCTGCGAGGCTCTTACCGAGCGTTACAAACGACAAGTCGCCAGACTCTGCGTACACCAGCGCCATACCGAACAGCAGGAATGAAGAGGCTGCGGCAGACAAAATGGTGTACTTGATACTGGCTTCCAGCGAACGTTTCTGTCGGAAGGCGTAACCAATCAGGCCGAACAGCGGCAGTGAAATTAACTCAATGCCGAGGAACAGTGCCGCCAGGTGATTGGCGTTTGCCAGCAGAATACCGCCGAGGGCTGCAATCAGCACCAGCAGGTAAAACTCTTCGCGGTTGTCGGTGTAACCCTCGAGCCACGGGTAAGCAAAGGTACAAGTCGCGAGGCTCGCCAGCAAAACCAAACCGGTGTAAAGCATCGCATAGCCATCGACGCGCATCAGCGGCGTGACGTCCATTGCGCCAGCCTGGCCAACAAACCACAGTGAAACGAGTGCGGCGTTCAGGCCGATTACTGCCAGTGTTGCATTGACAAAATGGTCGCGTCGCCACGCTATGGAGAGCATCACAACCACCACCGTCAATCCGACGACGAGCAGCGGTAGCAGCGCGATCAATTGTTGAGGAGTTATAGTCATGGCGAATTACGGCCTTGTAGTTGGAATTGAACTGGTAAACCACTGCTGAATATTGCTCATCGCGGCATGCGAAGTATCCAGAATTGGCTGCGGGTAGAAGCCCAACAGGACTAACAACACCACCAGCAACAGGATGATAAAGAACTCGCGCGGCGACATGCCTGGCAGTTGCTTATCACTGATTTCGCTTTTTGCTTTACCGAAGTAAGCACGATGAATCATCGCCAGAGAATAAACAGAGGCAAAGACCAAGCCGAAGGTAGAGATAATGGTAATCACTGGCACGACATGGTAGCTGCCGAACAGAATCATAAATTCGCCAACGAAGTTACCGGTACCCGGCATCCCCAGAGTTGCCACCGCAAAGAACAACGACAGACCCGGCAGCCATTTAATTTTGTTCCACAGGCCGCCCATCAGACGCATATCACGAGTATGCAGACGCTCGTAAATCTGACCACAGATGATGAACATACCGGCCGCAGAAAGACCGTGCGCAATCATCTGAATCACCGCACCCTGGTAAGCCAGTTGGCTGCCGGTATAAATGGCAATCAACACGAAGCCCATGTGGGAAACGGAGGTATAAGCAATCAGGCGTTTGATATCGGTTTGTGCGAAGGCCATCCACGCGCCGTAGAAGATACCGATGACACCCAGCCACATAGCGATTGGGGCAAATTCAGCGGAAGCTTCCGGGAACAGCGGCAGTGCGAAACGCAGCAGGCCGTAGGCTGCTGTTTTCAGCAAGATACCTGCGAGGTCGACAGAACCCGCCGTTGGTGCCTGGGAGTGCGCATCCGGCAGCCAACCGTGCAAGGGAACCACTGGCATTTTTACCGCAAATGCAATGAAGAAGCCCAGCATCAGCAACCATTGAACGCTGCTGGACATTTCGGTGTGCAGCAGTTGTTCGTAGTTAAATGTCCAGACGCCGGTTGAGTTGTAATGCACAAACACCAGGCCAAGAATGGCAATCAACATCACCAGGCCACTTGCCTGGGTATAGATGAAGAACTTGGTTGCAGCGGTGATACGCGTCTTCCCGTCGGAGGCTTTGTGGCCCCACAGTGCAATCAGGAAGTACATTGGCACCAGCATCATTTCCCAGAAGAAGAAGAACAGGAACATGTCGATGGCCAGGAACACGCCGATAACGCCACCGAGGATCCACATCAGGTTGAGGTGGAAGAAGCCCTGATATTTTTCGATTTCATTCCAGGAACAGAGTACCGCCAGCACGCCGAGCAGGCCGGTCAGGACCACCATCAGCAGTGACAGGCCATCCAACGCCAGGTGGATTTCAATCCCAAAACGTGGGATCCACGGCAAAACAAATTCAGACTGCCACTGCGGCAAACCTGCAGATTGCGTTAGCGTGTAGCCACCGGCTAACCACAGTTGCATCGAGAGAGCCAGTGTCAGTCCCATCGTTATCAGCGCAATCCAACGCGGCACTTTTACGCCGAAGCGTTCAGTCTGCCAGCAGAAGAAGCCGCCAATAAAGGGGATGAGTATCAGCCAGGGTAATAGCATGGCATTTGTGTCCCTAAGTCAAAATAAACCAAAACATCACTCACTTTCCCATCTGTATTAAGACGCCGGGGAAGGTAAACCACCCTCACCCCGACCCTCTCCCTGATGGAGAGGGGGAGTTGTATGGAGTTAGCGCAAGACCAGCAGCAAGCCCAGAATCACGACCGCACCGATACTCATTGAAGCCACATACCAGCGCAGGTAACCGTTCTCGCTCACCAGCAGGCCACGGCCTGCAAAGCGTGAAAGAACTGCCGGAATGTTCATCAGTGAATTCAGCGGATCGCTCTTAATCAACCAGGCGATACCCAGGAATGGCTTAACGAAGACTTTATCGTACAGCCAATCGAAGCCCCAGGCATGGAACCACCAGGTACCGAAGAAGCGGCCCGGTGCGCTGTTGGCAATGGCGGTGACCAGAGTGCGTTTGCCCAGCCACAACCAGGCAGCAATCAGGATACCGGCGATAGCCACAACGCCTGAGGTAATCTCCAGGGTCAGCACGCTACCGTGCGCAAGCTCAGTGGTTGCTGGCAGGACGCCCGCCAATGGCGGAACAATCATGGCACCCACGAAAGTGGACAACACCAGCAGCACAATCAGCGGCAAGTGGTGAGTAATGCCTTTAAGTGCATGCGCGTGAATCTGCTCTTTACCGTGGAAGACGATGAAGATCATACGGAAGGTATACAGTGAGGTCATAAACGCACCGACCAGACCAGCAACCATCAAGTTCACATGACCATTCGCCATCGCACCGGCCAGAATCTCATCTTTACTGAAGAAGCCCGCAGTAATGAGTGGCAACGCAGACAAGGCTGCACCACCGACCAGGAAGCAGATATACACCAGCGGAATGGACTTACGCAGACCACCCATTTTGAAGATGTTTTGTTCGTGGTGGCAGGCAAGAATCACCGAACCAGACGACAGGAACAGCAACGCTTTGAAGAACGCGTGCGTCATCAGGTGGAAAATCGCCGCATCCCACGCTTGTACACCCAGTGCCAGGAACATGTAGCCAATCTGGCTCATGGTCGAGTACGCGAGCACACGTTTGATATCGGTTTGCACCAGCGCCGCAAAGCCTGCCATTACCAGCGTCACTGCACCCACGATGCCCACTAAATGCAGCACTTCAGGCGTTAACAGGAACAGGCCGTGAGTACGGGCAATCAGGTAGACACCGGCGGTAACCATGGTTGCCGCGTGGATCAGCGCTGAAACTGGCGTTGGGCCAGCCATCGCATCCGCAAGCCAGGTCTGCAATGGCAACTGAGCAGATTTACCTACCGCGCCGCCTAACAGCATCAGGGTTGCCCACATCAGCATTTGGTTGCCAGCCGCAAAGTGCTGCGGTGCCAGTTCAACCATTTCGCGGAAGTTCAGCGTGCCCAGTTCGTTGTAAAGAATGAACAGTGCGAAAGCGAGGAACACGTCGCCCACGCGGGTTACCACGAACGCTTTCATGGCCGCAGCGCCGTTCTTCGGATCGGTGTAGTAGAAACCAATCAGCAGATACGAGCACAGACCCACGCCTTCCCAGCCGAGATACATCAGCAGCAGGTTATCGCCCAGCACCAGAACAACCATGCTTGCGATAAACAGGTTGGTGTAGGCGAAGAAGCGGGAATAGCCCTCTTCCCCACGCATATACCAGGAAGCGTACATGTGGATCAGGAAGCCAACACCCGTGACCACCGACAGCATGGTCAGTGACAAACCGTCGAGGATCAGATTGAAGCCGATATTAAAATCGCCCACTGACATCCACGTCCACAACGGCTGGGTAAAGGCTTGTTGCCCGTTATTGAAGAAGTCGAACCCAACAATCGCCGTGACTAACGCGGACAGCCCAATCGAGCCGACCCCAACCGTGGCAGAAAGGTTTTCTGACCAACGACCACGCGAGAACGCCAACAACAAAAAGCCAATAAAAGGCAAAAGAATGGTTAACCAGAGAAGGTTCATCCACGCATCTCACTTACTGAATCGATATTCAGGCTCTGGCGACGACGATGGAGCTGCAGTAACAGTGCGAGGCCGATACTGGCTTCGGCAGCAGCTAAGCTAATCGCGAGTATATACATCACCTGGCCATCAGCCTGGCCCCAATAACTGCCCGCGACCACAAAGGCGAGAGCCGCGGCGTTAATCATCACTTCCAGGCTAATCAGCATGAAAAGCAGGTTGCGACGAATCACCAGGCCAGTCAGCCCCAGTACGAACAAGATAGCCGCGAGGATAAGTCCATGTTGCAGCGGAATCATACGTGCTCCTCCGTTTTTCTTTTCACAGCCTGGTCAGCCTGGCGGTTGCTCAGCACTTCACCCGGACGGTCTTCACGACCAAGGTGGAATGCCACAACCAGACCCGCCAACAACAGCATCGAGGCTAATTCCACTGCCAGAACGTACGGTCCAAACAGTGCGATACCCACTTGTTTAGCACTGACGGAGGTACCGTCGATCCCCTGGTCATTAAGACTCAGAATCGCGTACACCAGCACCGAAAGCAGGATGGCTGACAAAATGCCAGGACCAATCCACAACTGCGGTTTCAGCCAGTTGCGCTCTTGTTCAACGACCGCACCACCGAGGTTCAGCATCATGACCACGAAAACGAACAACACCATGATGGCACCGGCGTAGACGATAATCTCAAGCGCTGCGGCAAAGTACGCTCCCAGCGCGAAGAACACGCCGGAGATAGCCAACAACGAGATGATCAGATACAGCAAGGCATGCACCGGATTGGTATGCGTGATCACCCGTAAGGTGGTCCCAACCGCGATGATTGCGCAAATATAAAAAGCGAATTCCATTGCCTTGCTCCTTTAAGGTAATAGGCCTTTGACGTCGATAGGCTTGGCTTCGTTTTCCGCTTCGCCCTTATCTTTGCCGTCGATTGCCATACCCGCCATCCGGTAGAAGTTATATTCCGGGTATTTGCCCGGACCGGAAATCAGCAGGTCCTCTTTTTCGTAGACCAAATCCTGGCGCTTAAACTCACCCAGTTCGAAATCTGGTGTCAGCTGAATCGCCGTGGTTGGGCACGCTTCTTCGCACAAACCACAGAAAATGCAGCGCGAGAAGTTGATACGGAAGAACTCTGGATACCAGCGGCCGTCTTTGGTTTCTGCTTTTTGCAAAGAGATACAGGCTACCGGGCAGGCTACCGCACACAGGTTACAGGCAACGCAACGCTCGGAGCCGTCCGGATCGCGCGTTAACACGATGCGGCCACGGTAGCGCGGCGGTAAATAGACTGGCTCTTCCGGATACATCTGCGTTTCGCGTTTGGCAAACGCGTGCAGACCAATCATCCAGATACTGCGTACCTGGGTGCCGAAACCAACCACTAACTCTTTCAATGTCATGGTTTTTTCACCCCTTATGGTGCCTGATAGAGAATGACCGCGGCGGTCACCAGCAGATTGACCAGTGTCAACGGCAGGCAAATTTTCCAGCCGAAGGACATTACCTGGTCATAACGTGGACGCGGTAATGCTGCACGGATCAAAATGAACATCATCATGAAGAACGCGGTTTTCAGCGCGAACCAGATGAACGGCGGTAACCACGGGCCATGCCAGCCACCAAAGAACAGGGTCACAATCAGGGCAGAAACAGTCACGATACCGATGTATTCACCCACGAAGAACAGGCCAAATTTCATGCCTGAATATTCGATGTGATAACCATCGGCCAGCTCTTGCTCGGCTTCTGGTTGGTCAAACGGGTGACGGTGACAAACCGCGACGCCTGCGATAGCGAAGGTCACAAAACCGAAGAACTGTGGGATCACGTTCCACAGGTTCGCCTGGTTATCCACGATATCGCCCATATTGAACGACCCCGCCTGCGCCACAACGCCCATCAAAGACAGACCGAGGAACACTTCGTAGCTGAGTGTCTGCGCAGAAGCACGCATTGCACCCAACAGTGAGTATTTGTTGTTACTTGACCAACCGGCGAACAGCACGGCGTAAACCGCCAGACCCGCCAGCATCAGGAAGAACAAAATACCAATGTTCAGGTCGGCAACCACCCAGCTTGGGCTGACCGGCACAATAGCAAAGGCCAGCAACAACGAGGTGAAAGCAATCATCGGTGCCAGAGTAAAGATGACGCGGTCCGCAAAGCGCGGAGTCCAGTCTTCTTTAAAGAACATTTTGATCATGTCCGCGACTAACTGGAGCGAGCCGCCCCAGCCAACACGGTTCGGTCCGTAACGGTTCTGGAACAGGCCCAGCAAACGACGCTCACCGAAACTCATGAACGCGCCGCATGTCACCACGACCAGCAGGATTACGACCGCTTTGAGAATGCTCAGCAGAATGTCGATAACATCCGGTGTTAACCAACTCATTGGCCAGCCTCCTGAAGATTTTCAAGACAAGCACCCGCCAGTACCGGAGCGATGCCAGGCATCCCCATCGGTAAACCTACCTGCCCTGCCGCCAGTCCTTCGGAAAGTTGCAGCGGCAGACTTAGCGTCTGGCCTTCATAGCTAAACGAAATCAGGCTACCCGCATTAACACCGAGTTTTGCAGCATCAGACGGATTAAGCTTGATGTACGGCTCAGTCATACGGCTCTGGAACACCGGAGAACGCTGGGACATTTCATCACTACCAAACAGATGGTAGTACGGCGCGATACGCCATTTCCCGTCTTCAGCGTGGAAGATTTCCGGCACATCAGTGAAGAAATCCATACCCGTTTCGGAGGCTTCAATCAGGCGCACACCCGGATCGCCGTGACGCAGATTGCCACCCACTTCGGCCTGGAATTTGTTCCATGCTTGCGGTGAGTTCCAGCCTGGTGCCCATGCGAATGGAATTTGCTGACGATTAGCCGTCGGGCTGTTGTTCCCTTCCATAGAGAAGGCGAACATGGTGTCTTTATCCTGCGGCTGACGCGGTTCATGCACGCTAATGTTGGCGCGCATCGCGGTACGGCCACTGGAGCGGATTGGAGAACGCGACAGTTTCTGACCACGAATACGGAAGCTGGCATCCGGTGCCGCATCTTTAATTCCGGCCAGTTGTGGCAACGCTTTCACGCATGCATCGATAACATCATCTAACTGCGTCCAGTCCACTTCACGGCTTTCAACGGTGCTGTGCAGAGAATGCAGCCAGCGCCAGCTTTCGAGCATCACCACGGAGTGGTCATAGTAAGACGGGTCATAAACCTGGAAGAAACGCTGTGCGCGACCTTCGTTGTTAATCACCGTACCGTCACTCTCAGCGAAGCTTGCGGTGGACAGCACCAGATGGGCTTTGTCCATAATTGCCGTGCGTTGGTGGTCAATAACCATCACCAACGGCGCTTTGCTCAGTGCTGCATCAACGCGAGTTGCAGAAGCATGGCGATGCAGATCGTTTTCCAGCACCACTACCGCATCGGCAGCACCGCTTTCCAGTTCACTCAACGCTTCTTCAAGCGAGCCGCCGCCAATCAGACCGAGGCCAACGCTGTTGACCGCACGAGCCACCATGGTGATACCGACATCGGCACCACGGTCTTTCAGCGCTTTAGCCACGTTGGCTGCCGCCTGAATGACCGCTTCGCTACCGGCGTTAGTACCGGAAACGATCAATGGTTTCTTCGCACCCGCCAGCGCTTGCACAATCACGTCGACTTTGTTTTTCAGGTCGCGATCGAGTTCAACGGCTGGGGAATTGCTATCCAGCGCGTGAGCAACCGCAAAGCCCAGACGAGCCTGATCTTCAACCGGAGCGCGGTAAGTCCATGCTGCGATGTCGTCCAGACGAGTGCTGTCTATATTGGTGACAAACAGTGGGTGTTTAGCGTGCTGACCAATGTTGAGGATTGCGGCAATCTGCCAGTCAGCCACTTTCTGTGCCGCTGCCATTTCACGCGCTTTGCCTTTCACGGCCTGACGCACAGCCAGCGCAACACGCGCACCGGTCTGAGTAATGTCTTCTCCGAGTACCAAAACCGCATCGTAAGATTCGATTTCACGCAGGGCCGGAGTATGAATGCCGCTTTCTTGCAGCACTTTGAGCATCAGTTGCAAGCGAGCTTGTTCACCGGTTGCGATACCGGTGTAGAAGTTGTCCGCACCGACCAGCTCGCGCAGCGCAAAGTTGCTTTCTACGCTGGCGCGTGGGGATCCGATACCGATCACTTTCTTCGACTGGCGCAGAATATCTGCCGCGCCCTGCATCGCTTGTTCAGCGTTCAGGGTGATCAGATCGTCGCCACGACGTTGGATCGGCTGACGTGGACGATCCTTCAGGTTGACGTAGCCATAACCAAAGCGGCCACGGTCACACAAGAAGTAGTGGTTCACGGTGCCGTTGTAGCGGTTTTCGATACGACGCAATTCACCGTAGCGCTCACCCGGGCTGGTGTTACAGCCGATGCTGCACTGCTGGCAGATGCTTGGTGCGAACTGCATGTCCCACTTACGGTTATAACGCTCGGAGTGCGTTTTATCTGTGAATACGCCGGTCGGGCAGATTTCTACCAGGTTACCGGAGAATTCACTTTCCAGCGTACCGTCTTCAGGACGACCGAAGTAGACGTTATCGTGCGCGCCGTAAACACCCAAATCGGTGCCGTCAGCGTAATCTTTGTAATAACGCACGCAGCGGTAACAGGCGATACAGCGGTTCATTTCGTGAGAGATGAATGGGCCGAGATCCTGATTGCGGTGAGTACGTTTAGTGAAGCGGTAGCGACGGAAGCTATGGCCGGTCATCACCGTCATATCTTGCAGATGGCAGTTGCCACCTTCTTCACAAACCGGGCAGTCGTGCGGGTGGTTAGTCATTAACCACTCAACCACGCTTTCACGGAATTCTTTCGCTTCACTATCGTCAATGGAGATAAACGTGCCGTCAGAGGCGGGTGTCATACAAGACATCACCAGGCGGCCACGGAGATCTTCTGCGTTTTGATATTGCTTCACCGCGCACTGGCGGCAAGCACCGACGCTGCCTAGCGCCGGGTGCCAGCAAAAATAAGGAATATCGAGGCCGAGAGACAGACATGCTTGTAGCAGGTTGTCTGACCCGTTTACCTCATATTCTTTGCCGTCTACATGAATCGTAGCCATAGTCAGCATGCTTCCAGTTGGCCTGAATAATCTTCGTCTTTCACACTGCGACTGCGTTGGCTTCTCTCGCTCACCCTGGTCATTTAGTTAACTAAACTCCCAGGGATTCACTCCTTTGCCGCCTTGCCTCAGTGCGAAATTCTTGATTACTTTTCAGGCATTAATTATAAAATTTTATAACCTGCAAACTTGTTGTCAGGTGTTACCAGCGCGCTTTTAACAAGTTCGGTTGAATCCCGCTAATCGCGCGGGTGTTCCCGAAATCTTGTTTGGCAATGCCCGCTTCGAATTCGTCGCGGAAATATTTAATCGCACTCTGCAATGGCTCAACCGCACCTGGCGCATGCGCACAGAAGGTTTTACCTGGCCCAAGGAAACGACACAGTTGCTCAAGTGTCTCGATATCCCCAGGCTGGCCTTCGCCACGTTCCAGCGCACGCAGTATTTTCACGCTCCACGGCAGACCGTCACGGCAAGGTGTACACCAGCCGCACGATTCACGGGAGAAGAACTCTTCCAGGTTACGAACCAGCGGCACCATACCAATTTCATGGTCTACGGCCATCGCCAGTGCGGTACCTAAACGGCTACCCGCTTTACCAATGCTTTCGAATTCCATCGGCAGATCAAGGTGTGATTCGGTCAGGAAATCCGTCCCTGCCCCACCCGGCTGCCAGGCTTTGAATTTCAGGCCATCGCGCATGCCACCAGCGTAATCTTCGAGAATTTCACGCGCGGTGGTACCGAACGGTAACTCCCAAACGCCTGGGTTTTTCACACGACCAGAGAAGCCCATCAGCTTGGTGCCAGCATCTTTGCTGGTCGAAATGCCTTGATACCACTCCACGCCGTTGGCCAGAATCGCTGGCACGTTGCACAGGGTTTCAACGTTGTTTACACACGTTGGTTTACCCCACACGCCGCTTGAAGCAGGGAATGGGGGTTTTGAACGTGGGTTCGCACGGCGGCCTTCCAGGGAGTTAATCAGCGCGGTTTCTTCACCACAGATATAACGCCCGGCACCGGTATGTACGATCAGCTCAAAATCAAAACCAGAACCGAGAATGTTTTTGCCCAGCAAGCCCGCTTCGGTCGCCTCAGCAATCGCGCGGCGCAGATGCACAGCCGCTTCGATATACTCGCCGCGCAGGAAGATGTAACCGCGGTAAGCTTTCAGGGCGAATGCAGAAATCAGCATGCCTTCCACCAACAGGTGTGGCAGTTGCTCCATCAGCAAACGGTCTTTATAAGTACCCGGTTCCATTTCATCGGCATTACACAGCAGGTAACGGATGTTCATGGACTCGTCTTTCGGCATCAGGCTCCACTTCAGACCGGTGGAGAAGCCCGCACCGCCGCGCCCTTTCAGGCCAGCGTCTTTAACACGGTTAACGACTTCATCCGGTGCAAGGCCAGTCAGCGCAAGACGAGCACCCTCGTAGCCGTTTTTGCTGCGATATTCATCCAGCCAGACCGGCTGTTTGTCATCACGCAGCCGCCAGGTCAGCGGATGGGTTTCGGCAGTACGAATAACGGTTTTCATTTGTACTGCTCCAGCAAGTCAGGGATCGCTTCCGGCGTCAGATGGCTGTGAGTGTCCTCATCAATCATCATGGTCGGCCCTTTATCGCAGTTACCCAGACAGCAGGTTGGCAGCAGGGTAAAGCGACCATCAAACGTGGTTTGACCCGGTTTGATGTCCAGTTTTGCTTCGATTGCCGACTGAATGCCCTGGTAGCCCGTAATGTGGCAAACCACGCTATCGCAATAGCGAATAACGTGGCGGCCTACCGGCTGGCGGAAAATCTGGCTGTAGAATGTGGCAACACCTTCTACGTCGCTGGCTGGAATGCCCAGAACTTCAGCGATGGCATAAATCGCGCCGTCAGGCACCCAGCCACGCTGCTTCTGAACAATCTTCAGCGCTTCGATAGACGCTGCGCGAGCATCTTCGTAATGATGTTTTTCGTGCTCAATCGCATCACGCTCGAATTGACTCAGCTCAAAGGCTTCTGCCTGGGGTTGTTGTTTATCGTGCATAGTTAGCGATCCACATCAGACATTACAAAATCGATACTACCCAGATAGACAATCAGGTCAGAAACCAGGCTGCCGCGAATCGCCGACGGGATTTGCTGCAAGTGCGCAAAGCTCGGAGTACGAATACGGGTACGGTAGCTCATGGTGCTGCCGTCGCTGGTCAGGTAGTAACTGTTAATCCCTTTCGTCGCTTCAATCATCTGGAAGGATTCGTTAGCCGGCATCACCGGGCCCCACGAAACTTGCAGGAAGTGAGTGATCAGGGTTTCGATATGCTGCAGCGTGCGCTCTTTCGGCGGCGGCGTTGTCAGCGGATGGTCAGCTTTGAACGGGCCAGCAGGCATGTTTTTCAGACACTGGTCAAGAATGCGCAAGCTCTGGCGAAGCTCTTCAACTTTCAACATCACGCGGGTGTAGCAGTCACTGACGCCACCGCCGACCGGGATTTCGAAGTCGAAGTTTTCATAACCAGAGTAAGGGCGAGCTTTACGGATATCGAAGTCAACGCCCGTTGCGCGCAAGCCAGCACCAGTGGTGCCCCACTCCAGCGCTTCTTTCTTGCCATAGGCAGCAACGCCCTGAGAACGACCTTTCAGGATGGTGTTACGCAGCGCAGCTTTCTCGTAGGAATCCAGACGTTTTGGCATCCAGTCGAGGAACTCTTTGAGCAGACGTTCCCAACCGTTTGGTAAGTCGTGAGCCACACCGCCGATACGGAACCAGGCCGGGTGCATACGGAAACCGGTAATCGCTTCAACCAGGTCATAAATTTTCTGACGGTCAGTAAAGGCGAAGAACACCGGAGTCATCGCGCCCACGTCCTGAATAAACGTGGAGATGTACAGCAGGTGGCTGTTGATACGGAACAGTTCAGACAGCATGACGCGGATAACGTCTACACGTTCTGGAACCTTGATACCCGCCAGTTTTTCAACCGCTAGCACGTATGGCATTTCGTTTACGCAACCGCCGAGATACTCGATACGGTCGGTATACGGAATGTAGCTGTGCCAGGACTGACGCTCGCCCATTTTCTCAGCACCACGGTGGTGGTAACCGATGTCCGGTACGCAATCGACAATCTCTTCACCGTCGAGTTGCAGAACGATACGGAATGCACCGTGCGCGGATGGGTGGTTTGGACCGAGGTTCAGGAACATGAAATCTTCATGCTCGCTGCTGCGCTTCATGCCCCACTCTTCAGGCTTGAAGGTCAGCGCTTCCATCTCGAGGTCTTCTTTCTGTTTGGTCAATTCAAACGGATCGAATTCGGTGGCACGCGCCGGATAATCTTTACGCAGCGGATGGCCTTCCCACGTTGGCGGCATCATGATGCGCGTCAGGTGCGGGTGGCCATTAAAGGTAATGCCAAACATTTCCCAGGTTTCACGCTCATACCAGTTGGCATTCGGGAAAAGTTTGGTGATTGTCGGTACATTCAGATCGTTTTCAGACAGCGCCACCTTGAGCATGATATCGCGGTTGCGATCGATAGAAATCAGGTGGTAGAAAACGGAAAAATCCGCAGCCGGTAAACCGTTGCGGTGAGTACGAAGACGTTCATCCATGCCGTGTAAGTCGAACAACATGACATAGGGCTTCGGAAGTTTCTTTAAGAAATCGACTGCTTCGAGTAATTGCTCTCGCTTAACCCAGACCACCGGAACACCAGTGCGGGTTGGCTGAACAGTGAAGGCATCCGGCCCAAAACGGTTACGCAGTTCGCCAATTACCGGATCATCTAAATGGTCACGGGTTTGCCAGGCTTCCTGGTTGGCATCATGCGCAGTTAAATCGGTCATAATTCTCACCATTGCAAATGGTACTGTGGTGACTGTCAGCAGTGGCTTCGCGCTAGTATTATTGATATGCGAAGTAAACTCACACTGCCCACAGGCGCATATTAAATCTCGTCTGGTGTCCGCAAGTTGGTGACAGCGATACGCTCGCCACGTTTACGTTCACGTTCTGACTGCATGTTGGCGCGATAAACACCTTGATCGCCAACAACCCAGGACAATGGACGACGCTCTTTGCCAATGGATTCTTGCAGCAGCATCAGAGCCTGCATGTAAGCTTCCGGGCGCGGTGGGCAACCAGGGATGTAAACATCCACAGGCAGGAATTTATCCACGCCCTGTACCACAGAGTAGATGTCGTACATGCCGCCGGAGTTAGCGCAGGCACCCATCGAGATCACCCATTTTGGCTCAAGCATTTGATCGTAAAGGCGCTGAATAACGGGAGCCATTTTGGTAAAGCAGGTTCCTGCAATCACCATCAGGTCGGCCTGACGCGGAGATGCACGCAGTACTTCGGCACCAAAACGTGCCACGTCATGAACCGCGGTAAACGAGGTCACCATCTCAACGTAGCAGCAAGAAAGGCCAAAGTTATAAGGCCAAATTGAGTTTTTACGCCCCCAGTTCACCATATCGTGCATGGCATGTTCGAGCTTGCCCATGTACACGCTACGGTTGATTTCTTGATCAAGGGGATCGGTTACGATCTCCTGTTTTTGCAGGGGGTAACGGTCGTTCTCACCGTCGGGGTCTATGCGGGTGAGCGTATAGTCCATCTTATTGCCTCATTTTTACTGCGTATGACGGTTAGTAATACTGTCGGTTTCTGGGTTGATATGGGCGCGACGCGAACGCGCGGGAGTCCAATCAAGCGCGCCAATGCGCACGAGATACACCAGGCCTGCCAGTAGCACAAAAATGAAAATTGCGGCCTCGACGAAGCCTACCCATCCGCTTTCACGAATAGACACTGACCACGCGTAGAGATACAAGGCTTCCACGTCGAAGATGACGAAGAACATGGCAACCAAGTAGAACTTAGCGGATAGGCGTAAGCGCGCTGTACCAACTGAGTCGATACCTGACTCGAAGGGAGTGTTTTTGTGCCGACCCTTAGCTCTCCCGCCAAGGAACCAGGCCCCGAGAAGCATTACGCAACACAGGCCTATGGCAACAATAAGAAAGACTGCGAACGCCCAATGGTGAGCGATAACTTCAGTGGATGTTGACATACTCATTGCTTACTCATCAAAAGTGGCGCCAAAGTCTCTGCTCTTGCTGGCAGATGAACACCACATCGATTCATGGGGAGGAACAATAAACCTTACAATAACTGCCGGAATCAAAACTTTACCAGCACATTGATGGGTTTTTTTACTCCTTTCTATAACCTTTTGTCAACTTTAACAAAAGTATCCACACATTAATTTACATGAAGCCAACTTCATTAACATTAAGTACCTTAAAAGCTAGTAACGCCGAGTTATTAACTCGGTTTTAATGAAGGTGAATCGTGTCCGTTAAGGAGGAAAAAATTAACTGCTGCTCTATTTTGGCAGGATTTCTCAACTATTCATCCCCCCTATAGGGAGTATTTTCTTGATCTGAGACACGCTTCTGTTAATTCATATCAAAAAATGACAACATTGCAGCGTATTTTTTAACAATTAAACACGAGTTGATTAGTAGGCTAGCAGGAGAAGACAGGTGACAAAGAGGAGGTAAAGTAGATTGTTTTAAAACGTGTTTTTACAAAACACCCGTCAACTTAACGTTCACTGATTAAAAAACAAGCCATTGAGACCCAAAAAGTGCTCAATGACCTGTTTTCGAATTTCATAAATTGTTACTAACAAACCCTTATGACGGCTACATCCCCTAAATAATTCGAGTTGCAGGTAGGCAGATTTGAACGCCGCTTGCGGCGGCCCCAAAGGGGTGAGGCTCGTGGATGAGCCGAATAGTGCAGCCAACACCCCTGCTACTCGAATTATGACGGGGAATGCGTTACTCGAAATCGCCTTCCATCAACATGGTATCGCCGTCCTCGTCTGAGGAAACCACGTAACGATATGGATTCGGGTTGTTTTCCAGCGCACTGAAAATAGCCTGAGCTAAATCATTAGTGGTTTGCAAATTACGGCACAGCATGTATTGCGTATCAGGCATCGCTGGCAAACCATCGGCACCTCCAAGCACGCGCAGTTCTGGGCTCATCATTTCTACAGGCCGTGATGTAATCCCCAACCCGGCTTTTACCGCAGCGCGTACAGCAGAAAGTGTTGACGCAACATAAGCAATACGCCACGGAATGCGTGCAGCGTTGAGTTGTTCAATCATCATGTCACGGTACGGGCTAGGGTTATCGAGCACCACTAAAGGCACCGTTTCACCTTTCTGGAACACGTAATCAGCGGCGCAGTACCATAAAGTTGGCGAAGTCCGTAACACAATGGATTCAAAATGCGCAGGTTTCGACGTCGTGACGACGAGATCCACTTCCTGCTGATTAAGCATTTCAACCATAAACGGATTACGTTTAACACGCACATCCAACGCCAATTTAGGGTACACCGAGCTTATCCGGTTAAGCAGAAACGGCAGGATGGTATCCGCAGTTTCATCAGATGCTCCAATCGTTAATACGCCCTGCAAATTACTAAACATTAGCGAAGTACAAGCTTCATCATTAAAACGCAGAATCTTTCGCGCATAACCAAGGAGCTGGATACCGTGCTCGGTCAGCAGTTTATTACGGCCATGACGGGCAAAAAGCTCTTTTCCTACTAACTGTTCAAGGCGCTGCATCTGCTGGCTTACAGCCGATTGAGTGCGGCAAACCGCAACGGCTGCAGCGGCAAAAGTATTCAGATCCGCTACGGCAACAAAAGTCCTGAGCAGATCGAGGTCGAGATTGAGTATCGGACGATTTGCGTTAATCATAATTTTTTCACTATCAGGTTGCTCTTACGAGTCTGCCTTAGTTTTATTGCTGTGATTTATCAAAAAGATAAAGCAATTCCCTTTTACAGAACGCCTCCCGAAGGGGAGCACCGTCATCCTGACAGCCGTTCTGACTTATTTATTTTTCATACTGCCAGAGGTACGCGAAGCAATAATGCAAAGCACGTATTTCTGGGATATTATACTGTCGTTAACAACATACAAACATTCGTCTTAACGTACTAGTCACTGAAATTAAAACTGAGTAATTATTGTAAATCCACTTCAGTACTGAGCTTTATTTATTCAACTCATAGCAGAAACAAGTGTAAACAGGATGGGGATTTTCTTTAAGTCACTTCATTGTACTGGCAATTGACACACTACAACGCAGACAAACCAACCCACCATAAAACATGGAGTTGCGTTATTTATACCGAAAACCACCTACCATTTTCAGTAGTGTATCTTACCGCAAAACACGCCATCCCATAACTTTTGTTGCGAATTATCCGATCTCATTCTCTTTTTTAATTCATTCATCAGTAGCTTATTCGCAGAAATGTCCAAAATTCTACAAGCTAAAAGAGAAGCAATTTAACTATATTCCTTGTTTATATTAATCACATACTCGGTTATTTTTATATACATATTATTAACTCGCACTAATGCACTTCATTTAACCATAAGCATGAATATTCAATTTTCCTTAACTATTACTCAATATAATTCGCATTTCGGTCAGCATGACTGACTGCACTCTATGCATTAACGCAGTGACTACCATGGCAAACAACTCAATAACCTATATTTTCGGTCAATATTGATATGATCATCAACATATAATCCTGCAAAATCACTATTCAACAGCAATTTACTACCACTCTCAAAATTGAAGATTTATTACTATTTGGCGCTTCGATAACCTTCAAATCTGTGCGGCGCAGGAGTACATTGTTCCCTGGTCGCTTCCACGGCAGGAAGTGGCGCTAACATTTAAGGTCAGGTTCATGTCCCCAATCGAAAAATCCAGCAAACTTGATAACGTCTGTTACGACATCCGTGGCCCGGTTCTCAAAGAGGCGAAACGCCTCGAAGAAGAAGGAAACAAAGTCCTCAAACTGAATATTGGCAACCCAGCGCCATTCGGCTTTGATGCCCCGGATGAGATCCTTGTCGATGTGATTCGTAACCTGCCTACAGCGCAAGGGTATTGCGACTCGAAAGGACTCTACTCCGCACGTAAAGCCATCATGCAGCATTATCAGGCACGTGAAATGCGGGATGTGACGGTTGAAGACATCTACATCGGTAACGGTGTATCTGAACTTATTGTTCAATCTATGCAGGCATTGCTTAACAGCGGTGATGAGATGCTGGTCCCTGCGCCTGATTATCCTTTATGGACCGCCGCAGTTTCACTATCGAGTGGCAAAGCTGTTCACTATTTATGTGATGAGTCGTCCGACTGGTTCCCGGACCTTGATGATATTCGTTCTAAAATCACACCTCGTACCCGCGGTATTGTGATTATTAACCCGAACAACCCTACCGGTGCGGTCTATTCCAAAGAACTGCTGCTGGAAATTGTTGAAATCGCCCGCCAGCATAATTTGATTATTTTTGCGGATGAAATTTACGACAAGATTCTGTACGACGAAGCCCAGCACCATTCAATTGCAGCACTCGCGCCAGATCTGCTGACAATTACCTTTAATGGTTTGTCGAAAACTTACCGTGTTGCCGGTTTCCGCCAGGGCTGGATGGTTCTGAATGGGCCGAAGAAACACGCGAAAGGTTATATTGAAGGGCTGGAGATGCTGGCGTCAATGCGCCTGTGTGCCAACGTTCCGGCACAGCATTCCATTCAAACCGCACTTGGCGGTTATCAAAGCATCAGCGAATTTATTGCACCGGGTGGGCGTCTGTATGAACAGCGTAACCGGGCATGGGAATTGCTAAACGATATTCCCGGGGTGTCATGCGTGAAACCACGCGGTGCGCTGTATATGTTCCCTAAAATTGACGCTAAGCGCTTTAATATCCATGACGACCAAAAAATGGTGCTGGATTTCTTGTTGCAAGAAAAAGTGCTGTTAGTTCAAGGAACAGCGTTTAACTGGCCGTGGCCTGATCATGTGCGTATCGTGACTTTACCGCGCGTTGATGAGCTGGATATGGCTATCAATAAGTTTGGTCGCTTCCTCGGTCATTACCACCAGTAATACCCACGGGGGGAGATGTTTGCATCTTCCCCCGACTCCCCGCACAATGGTTTTCTTTGCAGTAGACCCCGAGTGTACCCATGAGCCAGAGCCATTTCTTTGCCCACCTTTCACGTCTGAAATTAATCAATCGTTGGCCACTGATGCGCAATGTGCGTACCGAAAATGTTTCGGAGCATAGTCTACAAGTCGCGATGGTTGCTCATGCCTTAGCCGTGATCAAGAACCGAAAATTTAACGGGCAGGTTAACGCTGAGCATGTCGCACTCTTAGCGATGTATCACGACGCCAGTGAAGTGCTGACCGGTGACCTGCCGACTCCGGTGAAATATTTCAACACGCAAATAGCCCACGAATACAAAGCTATCGAGAAAATTGCGCAGCAGAAATTGATCGATATGGTGCCAGAAGAGTTACGCGATATTTGGGCACCGCTAATTGATGAACATCAGAGCAGCGAAGAAGATCGCGCCATCGTCAAACAGGCTGATGCGCTATGTGCGTATCTGAAATGCCTCGAAGAACTCTCTGCGGGTAACAATGAATTCTTGCTGGCAAAAAGCCGACTCGAAAAAACGCTGGCGGATCGCCACAGCGAAGAGATGGATTACTTCATGAATGTGTTTGTGCCAAGTTTCCAGCTTTCGCTCGATGAGATTAGCCAGGATTCGCCGCTTTAACTCTGGATATTGCGCCCTCACCCTAACCCTCTCCCCCAGGAGAGGGAATTGTCCGGATTGGTGTTCCCCCTCTCCCTCAGGGCTGTCTCTTATACACAACTCACTCTGGCAATTTTGTCAGGGTAAGATCTGTTAGCCTCGCAGGTTTTCCGTTCACCCGTGTTTTCAGTTATCTCTTTAATTCCCGAAAACGGTGAACGTATCAAGGTGTTAACGCCAACCCCTTGATAATCCAGGCGCCCGGAAAATCAATCGCGCTAAAGCGGTAAACACCGTTTTTCACCCTACATTCGGGGTCGTTCGCGATTCGTTTATTCGGCACATCCCTGTGCCGAATAAACGAATCGCAACCGACCCTGACACGGAGGCAAAATGGAGGTTTACCGCTTGCGGCGATTTATTTGCCGGAAGTCCGGCTTCTTAGGGTGACGACGGTGGTCACCCTAAGACGTTCACCGGTTCATTAGCGACATATACATTCAATCGCCTGGTGAACGGTACCTTCTCCGGATCGGCAGGAACCGCCCCTCAAAGTGTGACCAAGAGACACCTCCCTCAGGGTGAGGGTTGTTTTAGAATGGAAACAGCATCGGCACCATCACCACACTCACCACCATCACGATGACGGTAAATGGCACGCCCATCTTCACAAAATCACTGAACTTATAGTTCCCCGGCCCCAGGACCAGAGTATTAACCGGTGAAGATACCGGAGTCATAAATGCCGCAGAGGCTGCAAGCGCCACAATCATCGCAAATGGATAAGGCGAGACGCCCATCGTTTTTGCCGCCGCTAACGCAATCGGTGCCATCAGAACCGCCGTTGCCGTGTTCGAGATAAACAGACCAATCGCGGCGCACATAACGAACAGGCAAACCAACATCAGGTATGGGCCATAACCCCCACCCATCTGCATCAGCCCGTTAACTATCAAATCCACGCCACCAGTTTTTTGCAGCGCAAGTGCAAACGGCATCATCCCGACAATCAAGATAATGCTTGGCCAATGCACCGCTTTATAAGCACTTTCCATGTCGATGCAGCGGAATTTTCCCATCAACAAACAAGCGATAATCGCCGCAATGGTATTAGGGATTTCGTCAGTCAGCATCAGGGCAACCATCAGCGCCAGGCAGAAAATCGCGTGGGGAGCCTGGCTGTGAGCAGGTGATGCCTCACCCTCTTCCACTGGCAAATTGAGTACCAGAAAATCTCGGCCTTTTAGTTGCAGCTGGCTAATCAGTTTCCAGTCACCGACCACCAGCAAAATATCGCCCAATTGCAAAGCTTCATCTACCAGCAGACCTTCCAGCGCTGCGCCATTGCGACGCAATCCGACAACGTTCAATCCGTAACGCGTACGGAAACCTATTTCGCGCAGCGTTTGCCCAATTAATTCTGATTCCGGGATAAGCGACACTTCCGCCATGCCAACATCCAGCGCCTGGTCCGAGAAATACTCGCCGCGCAGTATCATCGGCTCCAGCATTTGCTCGCTACAAAACTCACGCAGATCGACTTCAGAAGCCGACATATCGATAAGCAAAACGTCGCGAGCGCGGAATTCGGTGACGCCCGTAACATTAACGATAACCTTGCGGAATTTGCGCCAACGCTCAAGGCCAATCACGTTTGCGCCATAGCGCTCACGCAGCTTTAAATCATCAAGACGGCGACCAACCATCGGTGAGCCAGGGCGAATCGCCAGACGACGCGCGCGTCCGGTTAGCCGATAATCTTTAATCAGGTCGCGAAACGTGCGGCGTCGCCAGTGTTGTTTGCCGTCGTCTTTTTTCTGCCCGTTTAACGCAAAGCGTGCGATAAGCATGTAGCCGATGCCCAACAGCAAAATAACCAGACCGATTGGCGTAACACTAAAGAATTGAAAGCCCTGCAAACCTTCGCGCAACAGTTCGCTGTTAACCACCAGGTTTGGCGGAGTCGCGACCAGCGTCATCATGCCGCTTATCAACCCCGCAAAACTCAGGGGCATCATTAAGCGCGACGGTGAAATTTTCATGCGCATTGAAACGCTGAGTACTACTGGGATAAAGATCGCCACCACGCCCGTCGAGCTCATAAATGCGCCCAGTCCGGCAACGGTTAGCATCAGCAAAACCAGCATTTTGGTTTCACTGCTGCCCGCCACATCCACCAGCCAGGAGCCCATTTTGGTGGCAACGCCGGTGCGCACCAGGCCATCGCCAATAATAAATAACGCAGCAATCAGAATAACGTTGGGGTCGCTAAAGCCCGAGAAGGCTTCGCTAAGAGTGAGTGTCCCGCTAAGGACAAAAGCGATGATAACCAGTAATGCGACCGCATCCATACGTACTTTACCAGTGGCGAACATCACCACTGCAATCGCTAAGAGTGATAAAACCCAAACCAGTTCTGAGTTCAAAACAATTCCTTATGTAGTTGTCTCAGGGGGATAAAATTTTGCCATAAAAAAGCCCCGCTATCGCGGGGCTAAATCATGTGTTCAGTGTTTTCTAAACACTTCGACGGTGCCATCAGACAACTTTTGAACCAGAAGCTCAGTCAGTGAATGCAACACATAATCGACATGCTCAAGGCGTGGCGTATCTACTGGAGCATTAACGGCTATCACATGGCAGCCCGCGGCTAAACCCGACAACACGCCAGCTGGCGCGTCTTCGACCACTACGCACTCTTCTGGCTCGAGGCCAAGCAGTTGCGCACCGAGCAAGTAGGCATCAGGCTCTGGCTTCCCACGAGCAACACGTTCAGCGGTGACCAGCACTTCGGGCTTAGGTAAACCACCCGCAGCACGACGAGCAGACGCTACCGGGTATGAACCCGAAGTCACGATAGCCCACGGAATGCCCGCCTCGTTCAAATGAGCCAGCAGCTCAACGGCACCAGGCAGCGCCACAATGCCGTCGGTGTCTTCAGACTCGATTTTTTCAAGACGCAAAAACTCCTGCTGAATCTCTTCTTCAGGCGCGCCCGCCATAAAGTGACGTAACGAAGTGATCGCCTGTTTACCATGAATGAAACCTAAAACTTCCTGTGGCGAAATATCGAAGCGCTTTGCCCAGTTAATCCAGGCTCGTTCGACGGCTGGCAGAGAATCAACCAGCGTCCCATCCAAATCAAACAAGAAACCTTTGCACTTCACTACGCTTCTCCCCTCAGGCATTAATAATTTGCGCGATCTCGTTCGCACTTAAATGGTACTGACGTGGGCAAGACTGCCAGACTTTTAACATACGCTGATATTTTTCCCACATTGGGGTCTGCGCATTGAAGCCATGAGTGCCCGCATCAAAATGAGCATAACGGCCTTCAATGTTCACCATAAAGCGAACATAGCCCAGGAAACGCGCTTCAGTTGCTGCATCAAAACCAAGGAAAGTCACACGACGCTCGTCGATTTCCTGGTTGTCTTTCAGGTTAGTCCAGGAGACATGCAGAGCGTGATACATCTCCATGATATCGATAACTGTGCGGCAGGTTTCTTCTGTCAGCTCACCGAACTCCCGATCCAGTTCGCGCATTTGTAGGCCGTAACCGCGCTCGATGATCGTTTGCAGGCGACGATAACGCTCGGCGTTGTCCGGGTCGAGCATGGTCATCATTTTGTACTGATTAGATAAAATCAGACGCTGGGCGTTAGTCATTTCCATTTCTTAGCTCCTGTTGCGCAGGATTAATCCTGCGAAAAAATATCCTTCTTTATATGCGTAACGGCAGGGACTTTACAAATCATCCAGAAAAGTTTTATCCAACTGCTTGAACGCACGTTTCAAAACTTCTGCCAGCGCCTGGTAGTCTGGCTTGCCTTCGATTGGCGCCAGCGCCTGCCCAGCTTCCTGCAATTTGCCACGGACTTCGTAGAACCAGCTCAAAATGGATGGCGGAAGTGGCGTCACGGAACGTTTACCTAACCACCATAACCCCTGCATCGGCAGACTACAGGCGAATAAAGCGGTGGCAACGGCGGGGCCAAGTTGGCCGCCAAGGGCAATTTGCCAGGTCAGCGTAAACACAGCGAGTGGAGGCATAAAGCGGATGGCAAAACGCGTGGCGCGGATCACACGGTTTTCTACAAAGATAGGCGCGAGGCGTTTATCAACAGGCCAGGTCTTTGAATAGTGTTGTCCACGGCTGAACAGACTAAACCAACTTACATGGCTATTTTGGGGTGTTGACATGGCTTTACCTCAACTTCACATATAAAAAATAAAATTTTTGTGCAACTTAACAACTCTAAATTACATGGTTCAAAAACTTTTGTCTTTAGCCATCGCAATCAGGTATCCTGTGCCGGCCTTTGACGGCCATAGAAGGGAAACCGCAGGTTGTCAAATTTTTGCTCTGTTAGCCATCGCCGAATAAACGTGCAAGATGGCGTAAACATTAGAGTATTTATTCGCCATGCCAAAAAAAACGCTTCTGGCATGACGTTAATCATAAATGTCAGGCTCATCATGCGCTACGCTGAGAGACTCACTGACGTTTTTTTAGCCACGTATAAAAGTAGGTACTTCCATGTCGAGTAAGCTAGTACTGGTTCTGAACTGCGGTAGCTCTTCACTGAAATTCGCAATTATTGATGCGTTAAACGGTGATGAGTACCTCTCTGGTTTAGCCGAATGTTTCCATCTTCCTGAAGCACGTATCAAGTGGAAAATGGATGGCGGTAAACAAGAAGCGGCTTTGGGCGCAGGCGCCGCTCACAGCGAAGCTCTGAACTTTATGGTTAATACCATTTTGGCACAAAAACCTGAATTGTCCGAGCAACTGACTGCTATCGGTCACCGTGTTGTTCACGGCGGCGAGAAGTACACCAGCTCCGTTGTTATCGACGAGACCGTGATTCAGGGTATCAAAGATACTGCTTCTTTTGCACCACTGCATAACCCAGCGCACCTGATCGGTATCGCAGAAGCACTGAAATCCTTCCCTAAACTGGCTGATAAAAACGTTGCTGTGTTTGACACCGCGTTCCATCAGACCATGCCAGAAGAATCTTACCTCTATGCTCTGCCGTACAAACTGTATAAAGAGCACGGCGTTCGTCGCTACGGTGCACACGGCACCAGCCACTTCTATGTGACTCAAGAAGCCGCAAAAATGCTGAACAAGCCAGTGGAAGAAGTGAACATCATCACTTGCCACCTGGGCAACGGCGGTTCTGTTTCTGCTATCCGTAACGGCCAGTGTGTTGACACCTCTATGGGTCTGACTCCACTGGAAGGCCTGGTAATGGGTACTCGTTCTGGTGACATCGATCCTGCGATTATCTTCCACCTGCATGACTCCCTGGGCATGAGCGTTGATGACATCAACAAAATGCTGACTAAAGAATCTGGCCTGTTGGGTCTGACTGAAGTCACCAGCGACTGCCGTTATGTTGAAGATAACTACACCACTAAAGAAGATGCTAAACGTGCAATGGACGTGTTCTGCCATCGCCTGGCGAAATACATCGGCTCTTACACTGCGCTGATGGAAGGTCGTCTGGACGGCGTTGTGTTCACTGGTGGTATTGGTGAAAACGCAGCAATGGTACGTGAACTGTCTCTGGGCAAACTGGGCGTTCTGGGCTTTGAAGTTGACCACGAACGCAACCTGGCTGCTCGTTTCGGCAAATCAGGCTACATCAACAAAGAGGGTACCGTTCCTGCGATGGTCATTCCGACCAACGAAGAACTGGTTATCGCTCAGGATGCATCTCGCCTGACCGCTTGATTCTCCTTACCGCCAGCCTTCGCTGGCGGTGTTGTTTTCTGAACCCTGAAAAGGGCTATACCCAAAATAATTCGAGTTGCAGCCAACACCCCTGCAACTTGAAGTATGAAGGGTAAAGACAAAGAGGTTATACCGTGTCCCGTACTATTATGTTGATCCCTACCGGAACCAGCGTCGGCCTGACCAGCGTCAGCCTTGGTGTTATCCGTGCTATGGAACAAAAAGGCGTTCGCCTTAGCGTTTTCAAACCTATCGCCCAACCGCGTACCGGTGACGATACTCCAGATCAAACCACCAGCATCGTGCGTGCAAACTCCAGCATCCCTACTGCTGAACCGCTGCACATGAACCACGTTGAGTCGCTGTTGTCCAGCAACCAACAAGACGTGCTGATGGAAGAGATCATCGCCAACTTCCACACCAGCAGCAAAGACGCTGAAGTGGTTCTGGTTGAAGGTCTGGTTCCGACTCGTAAACATCAGTTTGCGCAGTCTCTGAACTACGAAATCGCAAAAACACTGAACGCTGAAATCGTCTTCGTCATGTCCCTGGGTAACAACTCCCCAGAGCAGATGAAAGAGCGTATCGAACTGGCTCGTAGCAGCTTCGGTGGCAGCAAGAACACCAACATCACTGGCGTTATCATTAACAAACTGAATGCCCCAGTTGATGAGCAGGGTCGTACCCGTCCCGATCTGTCCGAAATTTTTGATGACTCCACAAAAGCGAGCATCGCTAATATCGATCCTAAATCCCTGTTTGCTGACAGCCCGCTGCCAGTTCTGGGTTGTGTGCCGTGGAGCTTCGATCTGATTGCCACACGTGCAATCGATATGGCGCGTCACCTGAACGCAACCATCATCAACGAAGGCGATATCAAAACTCGTCGCGTGAAGTCTGTAACCTTCTGTGCGCGCAGCATCCCGCACATGCTGGAACACTTCCGTCCGGGTTCTCTGCTGGTCACTTCTGCAGACCGTCCAGACGTGCTGGTTGCCGCGTGCCTGGCCGCCATGAACGGTGTAGACATCGGTGCAGTTCTGCTGACTGGTGGCTACGAAATGGACCCACGCGTCACCAAACTGTGTGAGCGTGCATTTGCCACTGGCCTGCCGCTGTTCATGGTTGATACCAACACCTGGCAGACTTCCCTGAGCCTGCAAAGCTTCAACCTGGAAGTCCCAACTGATGACCATCAGCGTATCGAGAAAGTGCAGGAATATGTGGCAAGCCACATCGATGCAGACTGGATCGAGTCTCTGACTGCAACTTCAGAGCGCAGCCGTCGTCTGTCTCCTCCAGCGTTCCGCTACCAGCTGACTGAACTGGCGCGTAAAGCCGGTAAACGTGTTGTGCTGCCGGAAGGCGAAGAGCCACGTACCGTGAAAGCGGCATCTATCTGTGCTGAACGTGGTATCGCAACTTGCGTACTGTTGGGTAACCCGGATGAAATCACCCGTGTTGCAGCAGCACAAGGCGTTGAGTTGAGTGCAGGCATCGAAATCGTTGACCCTGAAGTGGTTCGCGAAAGCTACGTTGCACGTCTGGTTGAGCTGCGTAAGAGCAAAGGCATGACCGAAGCCGTTGCGCGTGAGCAACTGGAAGACAACGTAGTGCTGGGTACATTGATGCTTGAGCAAGACGAAGTTGACGGTCTGGTTTCCGGTGCTGTTCACACCACCGCGAACACCATTCGTCCACCGTTGCAGCTGATCAAAACTGCACCAGGTAGCTCTTTGGTTTCTTCTGTGTTCTTCATGCTGCTGCCAGAACAGGTTTACGTTTACGGCGACTGCGCGATCAACCCGGATCCAACTGCTGAGCAACTGGCAGAAATCGCCATTCAGTCTGCGGATTCCGCTGCTGCATTCGGTATCGACCCACGCGTTGCAATGCTGTCCTACTCCACCGGGACTTCTGGTGCAGGTAGCGATGTTGAAAAAGTACGTGAAGCTACACGTATTGCTCAAGAAAAACGTCCTGACCTGGTTATCGATGGTCCGTTGCAGTACGACGCCGCAGTGATGGCTGACGTTGCTAAGTCCAAAGCGCCAAACTCACCGGTTGCGGGTCGCGCTACCGTGTTCATCTTCCCAGACCTGAACACCGGTAACACCACCTATAAAGCGGTACAGCGCTCAGCAGACCTGATCTCCATCGGGCCAATGCTGCAAGGTATGCGTAAACCAGTCAACGACCTGTCTCGTGGCGCACTGGTAGACGATATCGTTTACACCATCGCTCTGACGGCGATTCAGTCTTCTCAACAAGACTAAATCTTTAAGAGAAGCAAAAAGGCCGCATTGATATGCGGCCTTTTTTATTGGTTCTTCCCCACTGCACATCACATACAACGACTGTCCATTCGTTTCATCTCGCGCAAATTTACAAAAAATTACATATTAATTCTACTAATACACTTTTATAGTATGGATATTGTAATAGCACTTTTTGCACAAAAAAGAAATTTCAGGCTTTTAAAGAAAAGTGCCACTCATTGCTAATCACCAATTCTTACCCATCATTATTTATGACAAAAGGACATTGTGACTATGCGGAAAAAATACACCGACAATATTTTATTGTTATATTTGACCTATGTCATTTCGAGCTTAACATTTTCAGGTTGGTACTCCTTTACGCCAGGCGTTGAGAATCCAAAACTAACGTTTATTGCCCTGTTTTTTATAATAGGTGTTTTTTACACAATCAAAAACATCATAAAATTTACCCTCTGGATGTTCACAGACTAATAAACCAGGAATAGAACCATATGGAAAACAGCAACCGAATGACGAAAATATGTGTTGTTTGCACACCCAGTTTTTCAATATGTTTTAACCCTATCATGATGCAAGGCAACGCGTTATCTCATTTTATCGTCGACCACAATGAATACATATATTCATTACGTAAACAGGTTGAAAGCCTTGATCTGCCATGGCTAGTCGAGTCAGACACGACCTATGCTGACGCAAAAGAAATCGAGCTTCAGGGCTTCGATATTATCGTCGTCATTCCAGGTTTGAAATTTATGTTTGCCCGCAGAGGGTTTGATAAGAAAAAGATAATCCATCTGGACTATTTTAGTTACTCGACAAAAAACGTGCATGTGGCAATCAGAAGAATTAAAGAAGTTATTAATTCGAGCGGAGCACTGTAGTGTTATTGTAAATACGGGGAAGAGGTTATAAGTAAAAAAACATTCGTACCATTAACGTAATGTGTATTTTTCTACACTCACCCCGGAATTAACTTCCGGGGCAGGTCTCGCAGAAAACAATATCAGAAATGAATTATTCCGCAGCAGCGGTGTGCTGAGATTCATTCTTAGCGTTGCGGGTCATCCATAATGCCAGTGCTTTTAAAGAGTCTGGCGTGAAGTCGTCACAGCGAGCAGTAATCTCTTCTGGCGACATCCAGCACACTTCGCTGACTTCTTCTTCCTGCAACGCGAACGGGCCATGCGAAACGCAGCTAAACAGGCTTCCCCATACGCGGCAATTGGCATCTTCAAAGTAAAACTGACCATGCTCGGCAAACGGCACACCCGCAATACCCAGTTCTTCTTCAGCCTCGCGGCGAGCAGAGTCCAGTAATTGCTCGTCGGCCTGAACCACTCCACCTGCAGTGGCATCCAGCATACCAGGCATAAAATCTTTAGTTTCGGTGCGGCGCTGCACCAAAATTTTACCCATACCGTCATGCACAACGATATAGGTCGCGCGATGACGTAAACGCTGTGCGCGCATTTGCTCACGGCTTGATTGCGCAATGACTTCATTGTCTTCATTGACAATGTCTACCCATTCCGTGCCAACAAAATGACTCTGTTCCACCATCGGGGAAACCTTATTCAGGGCGCTCTTATGGCGCGTAATGGTTATACCCGTCATCCTTCAAGCTGCAGGGGTGTTGGCTGCAACTCGAATGCTAACGGGTCTAATTTTTAAGGTAAGTTACGGGGTAATCTCCACCTGTGCAATAACCCCATCGTTATTCAGTGCGTGAACGCTCAGAACACCATCGTTTAGCATGCCGTAACTCGCTTCGAACCCACCTTTTGGGATACTTACCGAACCTGGATTGAATAGATAAACCGTGTCTTGTTTTTCAGCCAATGGTAAATGAGTGTGGCCAAAAACCAGCACGTCATTTTCTGCCAGCGGCGGCAGTTTGTCAGGATTATATAAATGACCATGCGTCACAAATAAACGCTGGTCAGCCATTAAAATCTGTTGCCAGGGGGCGGTAATCGGAAAATGTAGCAGCATCTGATCGACTTCGCTGTCACAGTTCCCGCGTACCGCAATAATTTTATCCGCAATGCTGTTAAATCTCTCAGCAACAGCACCTGGATTATAGCCCGCCGGTAAGGCATTACGCGGCCCGTGATTCAACACGTCACCGAGTAATATCAGCCATTTAGCACCGCTACGTTCAAAGTGCATCAACACTTGTTCTGTCGCGGGTAGCGAACCATGAATATCCGAGGCAAACATTAGCTTCATAAAACCACATTCCTGTTAATGATAAGCAAATTTATCATAACGAATTATGGGACGAATCAGCCAGAATGCTTTGCGGAAAGTGCCAGAAAACGCTGAACCGAAGCCCGCTGCCATTGGAATGTTGCGTATTCTTCTAAGCGCTCAGGCACTTCATCACCATTTAAGATCAAACGGTTCAGCATCAATGCCAGATCCAGGTCGGCAATTGACCATTCACCAAACAAATTTTGCTGGCCGATGGGCAATAATCCCTCGACGGTAGCCAGAAGTTTTTGTGCCGCACCCTGCCCACGCTCTGTTAATGGTGGCTTCTTCACTCCTGCGAAAACAACGTCGGTAGAACGCACTTCGCGAATCGGCATTAAATCGCTACGGATCCAGGCCTGAATTTGGCGGGCCCTGGCACGTTTTTCCAGATCGTGTGGATAAATGCGCTCCCATGTCGGTGGAGCAAAACGTTCTTCGAGATATTCAGTAATGGCCGAAGACTCACTCAGTACAAAATCATCGACCGCAATGACAGGGACACGGCGAGTCAGGTCATACCCTTTCCAGCCAGGTTGCAGATTTTGGCCGCTATTCAGGTCGATAGTTTGCAACGTGAAGTTTAGACCTTTCTCTCTCAAGGCAACATAAACAGACATGACATACGGGCTAAAGTAGTTGCTATCGGACCAAAGCGTTATTGTCGGCTGACTCATAATATCCCCATGATTTAGTTACCCAGGCTATTGAACATATAGCGGAAAATCACGCCTGTCACTTGAGCAAAACTCATCTACAGAGCAGTTTTTTCAAAAAGTCTATACTCCATAGGTTTATAAGAAAACTGATGTCAGGATGGTAATGAGATGATCGACCTTTACTACGCACCCACACCAAACGGCCACAAAATCACGCTGTTTCTGGAAGAGGCAGGTCTGGAGTACACCATTCATCGTATTGATATTGGCAAAGGAGATCAGTTTCAGCCTGCCTTTTTGGCGATTTCCCCGAACAATAAAATTCCGGCAATTATCGACAGGAATCCTACCGATGGTGGCGGCCCATTGAGCCTGTTTGAGTCAGGCGAAATCCTGCTTTATCTGGCCGAAAAGACCAACGAGCTATTGAGTAAAGATTTGCGTGAGCGCGCCCACACCCTGCAATGGCTGTTCTGGCAAGTCGGTGGTTTTGGCCCAATGCTCGGCCAGAACCACCACTTTAATCATTTCGCCCCCCAGCCTGTCCCCTACGCCATTGAGCGTTACCAGGTGGAAACTCAACGCTTATATGGCGTTCTCAATAAGCAACTGGAGAAAACCCCGTGGCTTGGCGGCGATGAGTACAGCATCGCCGATATTGCGACTTACCCGTGGACGGTTTCCCATGAGCGCCAACGCATAAACCTGGCGCACTTCCCTGCTGTTCAAAACTGGTTTGAGAGAATCCGCTCACGCCCGGCAACCGAACGCGCCTATGAGAAAGCGCAACAAAACTAAACCCTGCGCGCCCGACAAGGCGCGCAATTTTTTTCCTCATGCATTTTGGGTATAGTCTAGGTCGGAAATTACTACATGGAGGCAACCTGCAATGTCATCCCCACAACCAGACGCGATTATTCGAATTAAAAATTTACGCCTGCGCACTTTCATTGGCATCAAAGAAGAAGAAATTGCCAATCGCCAGGATATTGTCGTTAACGTCGCGATTCATTATCCGGCAGATAAAGCGCGTGCCAGCGAAGACATCAACGATGCGCTGAACTACCGCACCATTACCAAACAAATCATCCAGTTGGTTGAAAATCATCGCTTCTCATTGTTAGAAAAATTAACTCAGGATGTGCTCGATATCGCATGCGACCATCCGTGGGTGTCTTATGCTGAAGTGGAAATCGATAAACTTCACGCGCTGCGTTATGCCGACTCGGTATCCATGACGATGAGTTGGCGTCGCCAGGCGTAATAAGCTGGAGACGACCATGCAGATACTGATTACCGGCGGAACCGGATTGATTGGCCGCCATTTGGTGCCGCGCTTGCTGGAATTAGGGCACGATGTCACCGTCGTCACTCGAAACCCTGAGAAAGCCCGCGTACTTTTTGATCAAAAAGTCATGCTTTGGAAAGGGTTAAGTGAGAACTCCAGTCTTGATGGCTTTGATGCCGTCATCAATCTGGCGGGCGAACCTATTGCTGACAAACGCTGGACCGAAGCGCAAAAACAACGGTTGTGTAACAGCCGCTGGCAAATCACCGAACGTCTGGTCGAGATGTTTAAAACCAGTCAAACGCCGCCGTCAGTATTTATCTCCGGCTCAGCCGCAGGCTATTACGGCGATCTCGGCGAAGTGGTCGTCAACGAAGATGAGCCGCCGCACAATGAATTTACCCATAAACTCTGCGCCCGCTGGGAACAAATCGCCTGTGGCGCGCAGAGCGAGCACACACGTGTCTGCCTGCTGCGTACCGGCGTAGTTCTGGCTCCAAAAGGCGGGATTCTGGCGAAACTACTGCCGATTTTCCGCTTAGGCCTGGGCGGGCCGATGGGCGATGGGCGGCAATATCTGGCATGGATTCATATCGACGATATGGTCAACGGCATTCTGTGGTTGCTGGATAACGATCTACGCGGGCCTTTCAACATGGTTTCGCCCTACCCGGTTCGCAATGAACAATTTTCTCATGCACTCGGCCACGTACTCAATCGCCCGGCGTTTATGCGAGCACCGGCAACTGCGGTAAGAATGATGATGGGTGAATCTTCGGTATTGGTGTTAGGCGGGCAACGCGCATTGCCAAAGCGGCTTGAGGAGTCCGGGTTTGGTTTTCGTTGGTATGACCTTGAGGAAGCGCTTGGGGATGTGGTGCGGTAGGAAACGCCCTCATCCAACCTTCTCCCCAGGAGAAGGGGAAAGCGAGCACCCTCTCCCTGGGGAGAGGGTGAGGGGGAATTATTTCAGCGATCCCGACAAGAACTGCTGCAAACGCGCACTTTTCGGGTTACCAAACAACTCTTCTGGCGTCCCTTCTTCTTCGATT
This sequence comes from Buttiauxella sp. 3AFRM03, assembly GCF_003675305.1. Classification (NCBI taxonomy): domain Bacteria; kingdom Pseudomonadati; phylum Pseudomonadota; class Gammaproteobacteria; order Enterobacterales; family Enterobacteriaceae; genus Buttiauxella; species Buttiauxella sp. 3AFRM03. The sequence continues at coordinate 4,513,291 of NZ_CP033076.1, read as the reverse complement.
AAGCCCTGATGCAGGAAAATTACATGGTTTGAAACGTGGCGCGCAAAGTCCATCTCATGCGTGACTACCACCATGGTTTTCCCCTCTTCGGCCAGTTTCTGCATGATACGCAATACTTCGCCTACCAGCTCAGGGTCGAGCGCGGAAGTCGGTTCATCGAACAGCAACACTTCCGGTTCCATCGCCAGCGCACGGGCAATAGAAACACGTTGTTGCTGGCCGCCGGACAGATGCACCGGATATTTCACCTGCTGGCGCTCGTCAATGCCGACTTTCGCCAGATACTTAACCGCACGTTCTTTCGCTTCTTGCTTGCTCAGGCCAAGCACCTGAATCGGCGCTTCCATGACGTTTTCCAGCACCGTCATATGGCTCCACAAGTTAAAATGCTGGAACACCATCGTCAGGCGCGTACGCAGCAAACGGAGTTGGTTTTTATCGGCAACTTTCAATTGCCCGTCAGTATCGCGCACCAGGTTTATGTTCTGGTTATTGACGACAATCGTCCCTTCACTCGGCTTTTCGAGGAAGTTAATGCAGCGTAAAAAGGTACTTTTACCGGAACCCGATGAGCCAATGATGCTTATGACATCGCCAGCGTTGGCTTGTAAAGAAACCCCTTTCAGCACTTCATGTTGCCCATAGCGCTTGTGCAGGTCGGTAACGCTTAATTTTTTATCAGTCATCATTGCACACTCAATGTGTTGAGCTTGGTTTAACATGCTGCAACCAGCGTTGCTCAGCCTTGCGGAACAATCTAATCAGCACATAGGAAATACACAGGTACAGCACCGCAGCAATCCCGAAGGCCGTAAACGGCTGGTAGGTAGCGGAGTTGATATCGCGGGCGATCTTCAGCAAATCCGGCACTGTAGCGGTAAACGCCAGCGCCGTAGAATGCAGCATCAAAATCACTTCGTTGCTGTACGCAGGCAGCGCGATACGCAACGCCGATGGCAAAATAATGCAACGATATAATTTGAATGGCGAGAAACCATAAGCACGAGCCGCTTCAATTTCACCGTGCGGCACAGAGCGAATCGCCCCGGCAAAGATTTCTGTAGTGTAGGCACAGGTATTTAGCGTCAGCGCCAGCACCGTACAGTTCAGGCCGCTGCGGAAAAACTCATTGAGCAACACCGTGCCTTTCACCACTTCCAGCGTGTACATCCCGGAATAGAACACCAGCAACTGCACATACAGCGGTGTACCACGGAAGATGTAGGTAAACAGCCAGATAGGGAACGCGATAAACTTATTGCTTGAGACACGGCCAATTGCCAGGAACAGCGCCAGAATCCCGCCCATCACGACCGAAGAAATCAACAGCCACAGCGTGATAGCCACACCGGTGAGGCGATAACCGTCTGTCCACAGCAGCGCTTTCCAGTACTCCTGAATAATTTCGATCATAGATCAGCCCTCTTCACGCCAACCGAGTAACGGCGTTCAAGCCAGAGCAGCACACCGTTCGATACCGTGGTAAAGAACAGGTAGATAAGCCCAGCGACAATCGCAAAGTAGAACGGCTGCCAGGTGCTTTTCCCGGCCAGTTGAGTAGCTTTAACCACATCTTCCAGGCCTAACAACGACACCAGCGCAGTGGACTTTAAAATGACCTGCCAGTTATTACCGATGCCCGGAAGCGCATAACGCATCATGGCCGGGAAGAGAATACGGCGGAAAGTTTGCGAACCGGTGAAGCCAAAAGCGGTTGCCGCTTCGATATGGCCTTTCGGTACCGCCATAAAAGCGCCACGGAAGGTTTCGGTAAAATAGGCTCCGTAGATAAAACCGAGTGTAATGATACCAGCCACCATCGGGTCGATATCAAACTGAGACGCGCCCAGCCAGTCGGTTAACACATTGAGTGCCATTTGCAGGCCGTAGAAAATCAGCAGCATTAGCACCAGATCAGGAACACCACGAATCAATGTGGTATAACCTTCAAACAGCATGGCTAACGGGCGATTTTTGGATAACTTAGCACCAGCTCCCGCCAGGCCAATAATAACGGCGAGGATAACGGAGCTTAACGCCAGTTCCAGCGTGACGATCGCCCCTTTAAAAATGACTTCTGAAAAACCGTACAGCATGGTGCGTATCCTGTCGTCAGTGTTTGCACAAACCTAACCTGCCCTTTACGGGCAGGTTGAACCACTGGTGACTGTTAACCACCGTAAACATCGAAGTCGAAGTATTTCTTCGCTAACTTCTCGTAAGTTCCATCTTTGCGCATTTCTGCAAACGCTTTGTTCAGCGCCTGGCGTAACTCGGTATCGTCTTTACGCAGACCCATACCGGTACCCACGCCGAACAGCTTTTCGTCTTTAATTGATGGGCCACCAAACTGGTAATTGGCACCAACAGGTTGTTTCAGGAAACCTTCGCTGGCGGCCACTTCATCCTGGAATGCCGCATCAATACGGCCAGCGGTTAAGTCGGCGTAAATAGAGTCCTGACCCTGATAAGAGACAATTTCAATGCCTTTAGGTGCCCAGTGCTCGTTACCAAAGGTTTCTTGCGTGGTGCCTTGCAGCACACCAACACGCTTACCTTTCAGCGACTCAAGCGTTGGCTGAATTGGCGAACCTTTAGCGACCACTAAACGCGAATCTGCCGCGTACAGTTTGTCGGTGAAGGCAATTTCTTGTTGGCGTTTTTCAGTGATGGAAAGTGACGACATAATCGCGTCGATTTTTTTCGCTTTCAACGAAGGGATCAGCGCATCCAGTGGATTTTCCACGAAGGTGCAGTTGGTTTCGATGCGTTTACAAAGTTCTTTTGCCAGATCGATGTCAAAACCGATCAATTCCCCTTGAGCATTTTTCGACTCAAACGGAGCATAAGTTGGGTCAGTGCCGATACGTAAATTCTTAGGAATTGCGGCGAAAGCTGTGGATACACTGGAAAATGCCAGTACTAAAGAAAGAGCAATGATCTGCTTGTTCATAATTATCCTCGAATAGACTGCACCCGTCGCCCTTCAAGATGCTCGGGTAAATTTTATGTGCGATGGCTTTTTAACCGTATAAAATTGCATGTTCTATGCCAATTTATGCATCTTAATATAGTGTTTTTCCTGGGTGTAAGCTCGCCATGCTACTCCGGCACTTTCACTCAAAAAAGACACTGCACCAACAGGATGCAAGGAAATTGCCATTCTGGTGCACCCGAAAAAATTTGCACTAAATCAGTGCAAACAATTCAGCGCTAGTTTGCAATTCTATTCAGCCCGGCCATGACGAATCATAACCGGGCTACAGACTACGGGATAACGTTATTCACCGTAAACATTAAAATCGAAGTACTTCTTCGCAAATTTGTCGTAAGTGCCGTCTTTACGCATTTCAGCCAGTGCTTTATCAAAGGCCGCTTTCAGCTCAGTGTCCTCTTTGCGCAAGCCAATACCGGTGCCATCACCAAAGTACTGTTTGTTTTTCACCGCAGGGCCAGCAAACGCATAACCGCTACCGGCAGGCAGTTTCAGGAAGCCTTCGCTCGCCGCGGTTTCATCCTGGAAAGCAGCATCCAGACGACCCGCTGCAAGGTCAGAATAAATCAGATCCTGGTTAGCATAAGGCACCACATCGATTCCTTTGCTACGCCATTCAGCGTTGGCATACGCTTCTTGCGTAGAGCCTTGCAACACACCGATGTGCTTGCCTTTGAGGGAATCAAGAGTCGGTTGAACTGGGGAGCCTTTAACGGCAATCAGGCGGGAGTCAGCAGCATAAAGTTTGTCTGAGAAGGCGATTTCTTTCTGGCGCTTTTCGGTGATGGAAAGTGAGGAGATGATACCGTCGATTTTCTTCGCTTTAAGCGATGGAATCAGCGCATCAAAGTCACTGGCAACCCACGTACATTTAGTATTAATGCGCTTACAGAGCTCATTGCCGAGATCAATATCGAAACCAACAAAATCCCCTTTCGCGTCTTTAGAAGAAAACGGCGCGTATGTCGTGTCCGTACCAAGACGAAGACTCTGTGGAATGGCTGCGAAAACGCTGGCGGTGGCACTCAGGCCAAGCAGTAAAGACAGAGCAAGAACTTGCTTTTTCATACGGTACCCTCAAGTAACTGGTCTTATTATGTGTAATGTCGTGTTGTATTTGTTTTGTGTTGCGAAGCAGAGTTGCAGTTCTCATGCCACTTTTTCTTGCGTGAAAGAAAGTGCGCACCAGCGTGTTAAATAAAAGTTACAACCCTGTCACGAGATTGAAAGATAGCAGGTCTGGTATGAGGAAAAAGCATTAACGGAGGAAAATAGCGGATAAATGTTCTGGAAGTGATCGAGGTTACAAAATCGCCCCATTTTGAGGCGAAGGGTTTTGTGATGCACCACACTGGGACAGTGTTTAAGCCCCACTCCAGCGTGTGAACAGATCTTGCGGAAGCTCAATATCAAACTGATCGATGACCCGATTCACTGTCTGGTCGATAATATCCTGCACGCTCTGTGGGCGATGATAGAACGCCGGCATCGGCGGCATAATCACCGCGCCCATTTCAGCCGCCTGGGTCATCAAGCGCAAATGGCCAAGGTGCAGCGGGGTTTCACGTACGCAAAGCACCAACGGACGACGTTCTTTCAGCACTACATCGGCGGCTCGTGTCAGCAGGCCATCTGTATAGCTATGAACGATGCCAGAAAGGGTTTTGATTGAGCAGGGCAATATGACCATGCCGTGGGTCTTAAAAGAGCCTGAGGAGAGGCTGGCGGCGATATCACGCGAGTCGTGAACTACATCAGCAAATGCCTGAACTTCTCTTAAGGAAATATCGGTTTCCAGCGCGAGTGTCTGGCGAGCGGCATTGCTGAGGATGAGATGAGTTTCGACATCCGGCAATTGTTGCAGCACCTGAAGCAGTCGCACACCATAAGTCGCGCCACTGGCACCTGAAATCCCAACAATTAACCGTTTCATAATTTACGTTCGCCCGAGGAGTTTATCTGGGCTGACTTTGCCGCAAGATGGGGCGGGATGCAAGCAGTGCTGCCCCTCACCCCGCCCTCTCCCACAGGAGAGGGAGAAACCGTTCTATCCCCTCTCCTTCAAGGAGAGGGTTAGGGTGAGGATGGTATTAACCCTCGTTATGCATCTCTAAGTTTTCCACTTCGTTCTGGCGCTGAATCGCTTTCGAATCGTCATTACGCAGTGACTCAAGATACTCAAGGTATTCGTGATCAACATCTTTGGTGACGTAGATACCATTGAATACCGAGCACTCAAACTGAGTGATGTCCGGATTCTCAATGCGAACCGCTTCAATCAGATCGTCCAGATCCTGGAAAATCAAACCGTCTGCACCGATTAGCTGACGAATTTCATCCACTTCACGGCCATGAGCAATCAGTTCGTTGGCGCTTGGCATATCGATGCCATACACGTTCGGGAAGCGAATCTCAGGTGCCGCAGAAGCCAGGTAAACTTTCTTCGCACCCGCTTCACGTGCCATCTCGATAATCTGCTCGGAAGTGGTACCGCGCACGATGGAATCATCCACCAGCAGCACGTTTTTATCGCGGAATTCAGCGCGGTTGGCGTTGAGTTTACGACGCACAGATTTACGACGCAGTTGCTGGCCTGGCATGATAAAGGTACGGCCAACGTAGCGGTTCTTCACGAAGCCCTGACGATATGGCTTGTCGAGAATACGGGCAATTTCCAGCGCGATGTCGCAGGAAGTTTCTGGAATCGGGATAACCACGTCGATGTCCAAATCTTCCCACTCACGGGCAATTTTCTCACCGAGTTTTTTACCCATTTCAACGCGAGCGCTGTAAACGGAAATCTTGTCGATGAACGAGTCCGGACGCGCGAAGTAAACGTATTCGAACAGGCAAGGGTTGCTGGTTGGGTTGTCGGCACACTGGCGGGTGAACAACTGCCCTTTCTCAGTGATGTAAACCGCCTCGCCCGGCGCGATATCACGCAGGAACTCAAAGCCCAGCGTATCAAGCGCCACGCTTTCAGAGGCCACCATGTATTCGGTACGGCCATCACCCAAATCACGCTTGCCCATCACCAACGGACGAATACCGTTCGGATCACGGAAAGCCACCATGCCGTGGCCGATAATCATTGCCACACACGCATATGCGCCGCGGATTTGGCGGTTAGTCGCAGCAATGGCAGCAAAAATGTTGTCGGCTTCCAGCGGATAGTTGCGGAAGTTATCCAGCTCGCTGGCGAAAATATTGAGCAGGATTTCGGAATCAGAGGTGGTGTTAATATGACGACGCTTTTCTTCGAACAGCTTTTGGCGCAGTTCGTGCGCGTTCGTCAGATTACCGTTGTGTGCAAGAGTAATGCCGTACGGGGAGTTCACATAGAATGGCTGAGCTTCTGAAGCGCTTGAGCTACCCGCTGTCGGGTAACGCACATGGCCGATGCCCATATTTCCCTGCAAGCGCTGCATGTGAATGGCACCAAATACATCGCTCACCAGACCATTAGCTTTACGCAGACGAAAACAGTTTAAAGCATCAATGGTGACGATGCCTGCGGCATCCTGCCCACGATGCTGAAGCACCGTTAACGCGTCATAAATCGACTGGTTGACCGGCATAAAACCGGCGATACCGACAATACCGCACATGTTGTCTTTTCCTCATTAAGCCACAACCCCCCGATACGATTACCGGGGCAAGAAACTTGACGAGCTTTGCAGATAGTCAAAGAACCATCTGATGATGAAACTGAATTGCGGGATAAGCTGCGACTTTTGCCAGTCGTCACTCTTAGAAAAACCAGTAAACGTATCAAGAAAGAACAGAATGGCGGCGACGATCAGCGCTCCACGTAACGCACCGAAACAGATCCCCAACACCCTGTCTGTACCCGACAGGCCGGTTTTCTCAACCAGTGCGCTAATCACATAATTGACTATCGCACCGACGATGAGTGTCGCGATAAACAGTATCGCGATAGCTATTCCATTACGTACCAGTTCGTCTTCAAAGCCAGTGAACCAGACTGACAGGTAAGTGTAGTAATGACTGGCAACAAAGAAAGCACAACCCCATGTCACCAGCGACAACGCTTCACGCACAAACCCACGAATAACACTAATCAGAGCCGAAAAACCGATGACTCCAATGATGGCGTAATCTATCCAGACCATGAACAAATCTCACGACAAATCGCCCTGACGTCCAGTTCGGGGCGCATTCTAACAGAAAAAGAAAACGTTTGCGTAGGGATTTCCTTCCCTCGCGTAAATAAATAATGGCGTTGAAAAAATGCTCAACGCCATTAAAATTTTGCCCTAAAACAACCCTCACCCTGGCCCACTCCCTGAGGGAGAGGGGATGAGATCAGTGCCACTTTTCCCCCTCTCCTGGGGGAGAGGGTCGGGGTGAGGGCGACCTGAACTCAAATCGGGCTAATTTCTATCTCGCCGTATAATTCATCACCACACCGTTCAGCCCGGAAAGCGAATTCAGCTCGCCCAGTGAAGACTTAAGCTTGTCTTTCGAGGCATCCGGCCCCACCAGAATACGGGTGACTTTTCCTTGTACCGGTGTTGATGGTGACGTGTAAACACGGAACCCTGCGCCGCGTAGTTTACCAACAATTTCATTCACTTTGTCGGCATTCTTCAATGCACCAAGTTGCACAACGTAAGCTTTCCCGGTTGGTGCTTGTTCGGTCGTCTCTTGCTTCGCAGGCTTTTCTGGCACTGGCGGTTCTTCGTTCATCATCGCCAGGCGCTCTTCCGTTTGAGAAGCCTCGACCTTGCTCTGCGGTTTCTCTACCGGCTTCGGTTTTGGTTTCTCAGCGACGGGCTTCGGTTTCGGCTGTTCACGGGAAACAGGGACTTCATCAATGCCCGCCCCGCTATCACCAGGCAGCGAAGCGATATCCAGCCCTGGCGCTGCCGCCGTACCGGCACGCACTTCTTCAGCTGCACCTTCCGGTGGTTGTGAAGGGAGTGCCTGAGTCGCCGCGGGTAGCATATCTGGCTCATCGGTATCACCTGGTTTTGGAACCAGAGGAATAGCTGCAAACTCATCCTGATAATGCTTTTTCTGACCATCAAGCAACCCTGGCAGGATAATGACCCCCAGTGCGACCAGAATGATGGTTCCGACTAATCGATTTTGAAACTTACTCGCCACCTGCTTTCTCCGCGTCCAGCGCTTCCATTACGTGGGCTACTGTATGAAATGAACCACACACCAGCACGGTATCATTTTCCGTTGCTGCGTTCATGGCAGCATACCAGGCCTCAGCCACTGTGTCGTAGACTTCACCCTGACCGAGATGTTCAATCAGTTGTTCAGCACTCGCACCGCGTGGCCCTTCTAATGGAGCACAATACCAGCTATCGACTTGCGGGGACAAACATGCCAGCGTCCCGGCGATGTCTTTATCATGCAGCATTCCGATGACCGCCAGCACGCGGCCACGTTTCGGCAACTCTGCCAGCCGCCCGGCAAGATAAGCCGCCGCATGGGGATTGTGCGCCACATCCAGAATAACCAATGGCGCTTGCGAAATGACCTGGAATCGCCCTGGTAGAGTCGCCTCTTTAATTCCTTGAATGATAGCGTCATCGCTAACATTCAGCGCGCTTGCGCGCAATGCTGCCAGCGCCGTTGCCGCATTTGGCTGCGGCACCAGTGGCAACGGCAGCCCACTCAACTCGCCCTGAGCGTCTTTGAAGCTCCAGCTATTCTCTTCAACGCTGTAAGACCAGTCCACACCACGGCGCAGCAAATGAGCGCCTTTTTCAGCCGCCACATCAGCGATGGTCTGCGGCATATCCGGCTCACCGACGACAGCAGGTTTTCCACCACGGAAGACCCCGGCTTTTTCACGCCCGATGCTTTCGCGATCTGGCCCCAGCCAGTCAGTGTGATCAAGCGCGATACTGGTGATGACAGCGACATCGGCATCGACGATATTGGTCGCATCCAGGCGCCCGCCCAGACCCACTTCAAGAATCACAACATCAACCGCCAGTTGCTTAAACAGCAACAGGGCCGACAAGGTGCTGTATTCGAAATAGGTCAGTGATGTCTCGCCACGCGCCGCTTCAATCTGCGCAAAGGCCGCCGTGTGGTAAGCCTCGTCCAGCTCTTCGCTTTGTACGCGTACGCGCTCGGTGTAACGCACCAGATGCGGTGAACTGTACACACCAACGCTGTAACCCGCCGCCATCAACACCTTTTCCAGGGTACGGCAAGTTGTGCCTTTGCCATTTGTCCCGGCAACCGTAAACACCGTTGGCGCAGGTTTCAGGACATCAAGCGTAGCCGCCACTTTTTTGACGCGCTCAAGGCCAAGCTCGATGGTTTTAGAATGGAGGTTTTCCAGATAACAAAGCCACGTGGCAAGGGGCGACGTGGCTTGAGGTGTTTGAGTTTTTTCCATGATGCCCGCTCTACGCTACGGTTCAAGAAAAAGGGCAGAACCTGTGCGGCCTGCCCTTATTAACAATCAGGCCTCGTGACCTTCTTCCGGTGCTGCCGGAACCACTAGCGGTTCACGCGGCGCATCAGGATTTGGTGCAGGCTGATTTGTCAGTTTTGCCAGAACGCTTGCCAGTTTCAGACGCATTTCCGGACGGCGAACGATCATGTCGATCGCCCCTTTCTCAATCAGGAACTCACTGCGCTGGAAGCCCGGCGGCAGTTTTTCACGAACGGTCTGTTCGATAACGCGTGGGCCTGCAAAGCCGATCAACGCTTTTGGCTCAGCAATGTTGAGATCGCCAAGCATCGCAAAGCTTGCAGAAACCCCACCCATCGTTGGGTCAGTCAGAACCGAAATATACGGCAAACCGCGTTCTTGCATTTTTGCCAGTGCGGCACTGGTTTTCGCCATTTGCATCAGCGACATCAGCGCTTCCTGCATACGTGCGCCACCGGATGCGGAGAAGCAAATCATCGGGCAATTATCTTCCAGAGCCTGTTCAACGGCACGCACAAAACGCGCGCCCACAACAGAACCCATAGAACCGCCCATAAAGGCAAACTCAAACGCCACAGCAACAACTGGCATGTTATAGAGCGTGCCTTTCATCACCACCAGCGCATCTTTCTCGCCAGTTTCTTTCTGGGCTGATGCCAGACGATCTTTATACTTTTTGGAGTCTTTAAACTTGAGGATATCTTTTGGCTCAAGTTCACTACCCAATTCAAACAGCGAGCCTTCATCTAACAGGCTGTGCAGGCGATCGCGCGCAGACATGCGCATGTGGTGATCGCATTTTGGGCAGACTTCAAGATTGCGTTCCAGTTCGGCACGGTACAAAACCTGGCCACAGCTGTCGCATTTAGTCCACACCCCTTCAGGGATACTCGCCTTGCGGGTAGGGGTGACGTTGCTCTTATTGAGAATTCGTTCAATCCAGCTCATTGATGACCTTTCTGCTTGAACCTGGTCGATGCCAGTTTTTCTGTGGCAGCAATAGCTGCCCCAGACCATAAATGGTGCTCATTAAAACATAACGGCCCGCGACTTTGGATAAAAAAGTGGTCGAACCGCGCGATGGGGTTACTTTTGTAGGCGTTTGGCCGCATACCTTTGACGGAGAACTTCGATGACACCCGGCAGAATTGACAGGACGATAATCGCCACTATCAGTAATTTCAAGTTTTCCTGCACAATCGGGAAGTTTCCAAACCAGTAACCTGCGTAGGTAAATAACAGTACCCACAGCAACGCACCGGCCACGTTATACATCGCAAAATGACGATAGGACATATGCCCCATCCCGGCGACGAACGGTGCGAAAGTTCGCACAATCGGTACGAAGCGCGCGAGGATAATCGTTTTTCCGCCGTGACGCTCGTAAAAAGCGTGGGTTTTATCAAGATAACTGCGGCGGAAGATTTTTGAGTCCGGATTACTGAACAGCTTTTCTCCAAACAACCGCCCGATAGTGTAGTTCACGGCATCGCCAATAATGGCGGCGATGACCATTAAAATCACCATGGTATGGACGTTCAGATCGTTGGTTGGCAAGGCTGCCAGCGTACCGGCAACAAACAATAAAGAGTCGCCAGGCAAGAATGGTGTCACCACCAGGCCGGTTTCACAGAACAAAATCAAAAACAGAATGGCGTAAACCCAAACACCATACTGCGCAACCAACTCCGCCAAATGCACATCAATGTGCAATATAAAATCAATAATAAAGCGGATAAATTCCATAGTTATCTACCTTTTCGACAAGGGTCAGTCAGCTAAAAAAAGTGGACCCATCGGGGGTTTAGGTAACGCAAAATGTTCAGGATAATCAACGCAGACTAAGTACAGACCTTCTGCTTTACCGGTGGCTGCTGCCAGCTTGCGGTCTTTCGCCGCCAGCAATTGCGCCATCCAGTTTTCGTCCTGATTCCCACAACCAATTTCCATCAAGCTGCCAACAATGTTACGCACCATATGATGCACAAATGCGTTCGCTTTGATGTCCACCACCACGTATGAGCCATAACGGGTCACGGTGATGTGCATCAGGTTACGCCACGGTGTGCGCGACTGGCACTGCACCGCACGGAACGAGGTAAAATCGTTCTCGCCCAACAGACACTGCGCTGCACGGTGCATCTTATCGGCGTCAAGCGGGTGATAAAAGTGCGTCACACCCTGCCCCATCACAGCCGGACGCAGCCGTTCGTTATAAATGACATAACGGTAGCGACGCGCCATGGCGCTGAATCGGGCATGGAAATCGTCCGGCACAGCTTTAACCCAACGCACCGCAATGTCTCCAGGTAAATTCGCATTTGCACCCAGAGTCCATGCGGCATCTTTACGATCCATACGGGTTTCGAAATGCACGACCTGACCGGTGGCATGCACACCAGCATCCGTTCGTCCTGCGCAGAACACGTGAATCGGCTCATTCGCCACTTTAGAGAGCGCTTTTTCGAGCTTCTCCTGCACGCTGCGCACTTCGTTCTGGCGCTGCCAGCCATAATATTTACTGCCGTCATACTCAATGCCGAGCGCAATTTTACGCCGCGGTATTTCAGGTAACACGTCGGACATTAGTACATATACTCCTGCACTAATTTTTCAGCTGTTTTCACCGCCATCAACGCGCCACCGAAACGCACGTTATCGGCAACAGACCAGAATTGAATCTGCTCAGGCATACCGTAATCATTATGAATACAACCAATAGAAAGATGTGAGCTGCCGGAAGCATCGGAAACCTGAGTCGGGAACTGCCCTTCTTCAGAAAGCTCGATATCTTCAAACTGGCCAAACGCATCACGCGCTTCTTCAGTTGCCAGCGGGCGCATCGCTTCGAAGTTGACCATTTGTGCGTGACCGTAAAATACCGGAGCCTGAACCATGCTCGCAGAAATCATCACGCCTTCGTCCTGCAACACTTTACGCACTTCATTCACCAGGCGGCGTTCAGCAGGCACGCTGCCTTCCGCATCTGGCACTAATGGCAGCATGTTGAAGGCCAACTGGCGACCAAACAAATCGGTATCTTCGATTGGCAAACCATTCAGCAAACGCGCACTTTGCCCGGCCAGCGCATCGACTGCACTTTTGCCACGCCCAGAAGCCGCCAGTAAATTGGTCACCTGAATGCGCGACAAACCGCCTTGTTCAATCAGCGGTTTCAGCGCGGTCAGCAATTGGCTGGTCAGGCTATCGGCAACAGCCACCAGGTTGCGATTGCGGTATTCACCCAACACAAAAGGATTCACGTCAGGCACCACTAACGGCACATCGTGTTCCATGGCGAACAGGCCGCTGGAGTCAATCACCAGGCAACCGGCGTTAGTGGCTTCTTCTGCGTAACGCGCCGTGGCTTCAACGCCTGCCACGAAGAACGCGAGCTGAACCTGAGTCCAGTCAAATGATTCAGCATCCTGAACCATCACCGTTTTGCCTTCATAACGAATGTTTTCACCCGCGCTATCATTACGCGCCAGGGCATACAATTCACCAACCGGGAACTGGCGTTCAGCAAGCAGTTCAATCACAGCTGCGCCTACGGCACCCGTGGCACCTAAAACGGCAATATTCCAGCCTTCAGACATGTTGGTTTACTCCAGACTTGATAAAACAGCGTCCCACCGGACATTCGCCCGATGGGACAAAGATTAGGGCTAGCGGGTATAAACTGCGCTAAAACCGAGATTTTGCAGTGTTTGTGCCGCAGATTCATCATCACACTGAATATACAGCGATGACCATTCACGGCGTTCCAGGTAGTTTTTGCGTAACTTGTCAAACTCACCAGGAATTCCCGCCACTTTACGCAACGGGGCATCATCGCGGCGCACATCATACACCAGATGAACCAGTCTTTTGAGTGTCGGCTGATCGAGCGGACCATGCAGGGTAATGCGACCGAATTCAGGGGCGGGCAATAAAGTGTCTAACGCCAATTGTTGTTTCTGCCCAATAAACTCACTGAATGCTTCAAACACCTGCGTGGTGCCGCGTGCTTTGCCTTCCAGCGTGTAGCCGGCAATGTGTGAGGTGCCAATATCGACTTTATCGAGCAACGCCACATTGAGGTCTGGCTCTGGTTCCCAGACATCCAGCACCACGCTAAGATCCTGGCCATTTTCCAGACACTTCAGCAGCGCGGCGTTATCGACCACCGGGCCACGACAGGCGTTAATCAGAATGCTGCCTGGTTTAAGGCTTGAGATCAGTTTTTCATCGGCAAGATGCAGCGATTTGTATGGGCCATCTTTGAACAATGGCGTGTGGAATGTCAGCACATCCGCTTCGCGCACCAGCGTTTCCAGCGGCTGGAAATCGCCTGTGTCGCCACGATCCGCGCGAGGTGGATCGCAAAGTAGTGTACGAACGCCGAAGGCTTCAAGGCGTGCCTGCAAGCGTGAACCGACGTTACCGACGCCAACAATCCCCACCGTGCGGTCGGCCAACTCGAAACCATCACGTTCAGCTAACATTAACAGTGAAGAAAAGACGTATTCGACAACGGCGATAGCGTTGCAACCAGGGGCTGCAGAAAACGCGATACCTGCGCGCTCAAGGTAGTTTTCGTCAACGTGGTCAGTACCCGCCGTTGCCGTACCGACAAATTTAATCCCTTTGCCATCAAGCAAATCGGCATTTACTTTGGTGACCGAGCGCACCATTAATGCCTCGGCATCCGCCAGTTCACAGACTGGGATCGGGCGCCCGGGAACAGCAGTCACATCACCAAGGCGACTGAACAATTCGCGTGCATAGGGCATATTTTCGTCAACGAGGATTTTCACTTTACGCTACCTGTTTGTTAAACGTCGAGAATAAGCCCGATAGTGTGCCATAATCTTGCGGCCTGGCATACTTGAGCCGGGGAACGACAAAGGATTTTTAGACTATGCAACCCATTCAAGGGGCGGCTACGCGTCCTTCGGGGAACCTCCCTCCACACCTTCTGCGGCAGGCGAATTTCCGCTTTCCTCCAAACAACGTACCGTTCTGGAACGATTGATCACGCGAATTGTTGCGCTAAACCAGCAACAAAGTGCTGAAGTGTGGGCGGGACTCAAGCATGATCTCGGGCTAAAAAGTGAAACACCACTGTTGTCGCGCCACTTCCCGGCAGCCGAACAAAATCTTAATCAGCGAGTTAGCGTGGCTCAAACCAGCCACGCCACACGCCAGGTGGTTCAGCAGCTCAGCGAGTTGCTGGCGCAGGGCAATAATCGCCAGGCTGTCAGCGACTACATTCGCCAGCAATTTGGCCAGACTGCGCTAAGTCAGCTCACCCCAGAGCAGCTCAAAAGCGTGCTGACGTTATTGCAAAATAACCAACTGGCGATCCCACAACCGCAACAGCGCCAGGCCACCGACCGCCCGCTGCTTCCGGCAGAGCATAACTCGTTAAATAAACAGGTCGCCAAACTGACCGCCGCGACGGGCGAATCCGGAAAATTAATCTGGCAATCGATGCTTGAGCTTTCTGGCGTGAAAACAGGCGAACTGATTCCAGCCAAACACTTCACTTTGCTGACCACCTGGCTGCAAGCGCGCCAGACATTGAGTCAGCAAAATGCGCCTACCCTGCATACCATTCAGGCCGCACTGAAGCAGCCACTGGAACCGGCTGAATGGCAAGAGATGACCGATTACTCCCAGCAACGCTTCCAGGCGACGCCACAGACGTTACTGTCCGCAGCACAAGTGCAGGATATTTTGAATCAGGTGTTTTTAAAGCGGGCGCAACGCCAGCCAGCGGCGCTTGAGACACATCATATTCAGCCTATAGCCAGCCCAATCTGGGCACCGTTTATCGAGCCGATGAAAGTCGTGAGTGCGCGACCAGGCATGGCGCTGGTTGCGCTGGTTGTGGTCATGGCACTGCTGTGGATTGTGTTGTAGTGGTGCGTGATGCTGCCGTGCGGGTGAATGCGCCGTTCATCCTTTTCCGTCACCCTGCCGTAGCGATCGTAATGGTAAAAACAGTGCGCATCTTCGCTGCGGATGCGCTGCCCGGTGGGGCCGTAGTGGTAACGCTGTGTTCTGCCGTCAAAGCCGCTTTCCTGCGTCAGCCGGTCCAGGGTATCGTAGACAAAGTACATTAAAGGATAATACTACATAATATACGACGCATTAATTAATAGAATCATAATGATATCCTTTTAATTTCATTGCGCCATTAACTATTTCATAGACAAAAACCTCATAAACATTTCTTTTTGTATACTCTGAGATATATGTCAATACAATCTCATTATTACTAAATAAATAATATGATTTTTTTTACTTTTCAATGTCGATTTTTTGAATACCCCCAAATTTTTATTCTCAGCTTCAGTTAAAACACTTACAAATTGCTCTTCCGTTGCTTCAATTTTAAGTACACTAGATGTTTCGGCATAAATTTCAGCATACTCTTTTTTTTCATACATAGAATGAAATCTATCAACACATTTTTGTGCCAAATCCACATCTATTGGAGTACAGGCGCATACAACGAGCATAATTACTAAAATATTCAAAGATCGCATAAATATTCCTTTTAATTAACCAAGCAGATTTGAGGTGTTTGACAAACAAGGCTTCCTGAATAATAACCAGCGCCGACACCAATACTAGCTGATGTTAAAGGTGAACCTGGATTGTCTAAATCATCCTGTATCGCAATGCCAAATCGTCCAAAAGCCCCACCACTTGCGCCAATCCCACCTGAGCGTCCTACCCCTGTCGACGGTTGAGCACCTGAGGTTCTTACGGTCAGAACTGCTCCGACATTACCTCCTGAACCCATATGTCCACATGCAGCCAGATAGAAGCAAATATCTGAAATCCAATCACCTTTCTTTTTACTAAACGCAACACCAAAGCCAGCATTTCCGCCTAATGTAACAATATCAAGTGATCCTGTTAGATCAATAGAAGTTGTTCCTTCAATTTCATCAACCCAAATTATGTCAAATAGGTTAACCAAACCCAGTGGATCAACCTCCTGCACTGGATTATTCGTATATTTATATAAATTCCCCCCTCAACCCAATCGGATCCTGGGTAATATACCGCCCCTGCTGCGGGTCATAATAACGATGGCGGTTGTAATACAATCCCGTCTCTTCATCAGCCTGCTGGCCCGGCAGACGAATGAGTTGTTGCAGATGATGCGGGTTTTCTTCTGTCAGCTGATTGCCCCATTCATCGTATTCTGCCTGCCAGGTTATCGCTCCTGCTTCATCAATCAGCGCCAGCGGCAGTCCCCGGTGGTCACAGTGGTAAAGATGGATTTTTCTCTCCGGGATGTGTTCCGGCTCCAGTTGGTTTTCCATCTGTTCCACGTTCAGCCCGCACTTCGCCAGCCACTACAGTGCCATAATTAAGTATTAACTGAATTATTTCTCTTTGAGTGTTACAACATGAATATCGTCATAAACTATTTGTTTTATTTTATCCCGACCATCTTCTTTCTTTATTATAAACATCTCATTCAATTCATAATTAGAGTATATCGAATGATAAGTCAATCTTATATTACCATCCCCAATCAATACCTTTACCTGATCGCTTTTTAATAACCTCCCATATTGATAACTTCCAAGCACAGAAGCATTTTTGTTCATAAGGGAAAAATAATCTGACTTTGTCATTGAATCTTTAAATTCTTTAGAAACTATATCTACATAAATTTTTTCAAAATCTTTTAAATTGAATTGCTCGTGAAATGCCTCGACTGTAAGCATTGCATCACGGGAACCTTCATCGCTGCAGCCAATCAATACTTGGGTGCTTAACATAACCCCAACAATATAGAATTTATATTTTTTCATGTTAATTCACTATGCATTTAGTATATTGCTGACAAGTAAGAACACCATTAAAACTCCCACCACCAAGCCCACCTATGCCGATTGCCGATGCATCAAACACGATTCCTTTGGCATAAGTATTCCCTGGATTCCAACCATTAGCACCTATACACATATTGTGATTAGCTTGTGCTACTTCATAGGGTGATGCTCCATTCTGTGTCATTAAAATATCTAAGCTACTAATATTTCTACCATAACCCTCAAACCCTGTACCTAAGTTGATTTGGCTGCTCAACCCCTTCGGATCTCTATATTGAACTGGATTTAGCGGATAAACATAAGCAGTCCACCCACCCCTTAGCCCAATAGGATCCTGGGTAATATACCGCCCCTGTTGCGGGTCATAATAACGGTGGCGGTTGTAGTACAGCCCCGACTCTTCATCCGCCTGCTGCCCCGGCAGCCGGATGAGCTGTTGCAGAGCCTGCGGGTTATCCTCTGACAGCAGGTTTCCCCATTCATCGTATTCCGCACGCCACGCAATAGCTCCCCCTTCATCAATCAGTGCCAGCGGCAGTCCACGGTGGTCGCAGTGGTACAGGTGGAGTTTTCTCTCCGGTGTGTGCTCCGCCTCCAGCTGGCTTTTCATCTGTTCTGCCGTCAGCCCACACTGCATCAGCCACTGGCGGCTTTGTTCACTGACCTGGTCAGTCCGCAGCTCCCGCTCCAGGTTATCCAGCAGGCTCACCAGTTCCGGCCTGAACGCCATCCCTGCATCCTGCTGCAGTTTCTCCGCCAAGGTACGACGGGGGGTACGTACAGTTTATCTGTGTACTGAGTAATAGTCCTATTTCAGTTTAATTACATTACCTCGTTTACCTGAATCATCGATATAAAAGCTTTGCAGGCATAAGTCTTTTTTATCATTATAATTGTAGATAAACTCCTCAATTAAAGAGTAGTATTTATAAGTTGTTCGGTAACTTAAAATTATTTTTTTTGAGTTGATAACATTACTATGCAATAAAGTTGAATGTTCAAACTCACCGAACACCTCCATCTTTCCATTCATAATTGATAGAAATTCATCTCGGGGTGTTGCTTGCTGAAAATCATCACAGGATTCATTGTATATCTTATCTAAATGCTGGCTGTTATAAAGAGATTGAAATAAAGAAACCTTATTTTCAGCTTCCTTCCTTAAAGGTTTATCGTTTTTAAAGATAACACTAAACATGTATCTGAATAATATAAAAGCCATTACAACAATGATCAGTATTGTCAATTTATTTTTGTTCATCATTACCCCAACAACTCTGATAAACATTTTGCATATTGTGAGCAATTACTCAACTCACCGACCCAGGCTCCAATACCAGGACCTACACTTAAAATTCCAGTAAGATTACCGGTCATACACAAATCCTTCTGTTTACATGAACTGAAAATTGATGGTTACGCGGGGCTGCCATTCAGAACTGCCGCATGTCCGGCGGCTGGCGGCTGTCCGCCTCCGGTGCTTCCGGCGGATTGTCCGTCAGACCGCAGTTCCAGTTAATCATCAGGGCATCGCCGCTGACGCTCTGCACACCCTGCAGATTAATGGCGGTGCCGTTGAGGAAGATTTTCCCGTCCTTCGTCAGCACCAGCCTCGCCATCCCGCAGCGCAGTTCCAGATGCTCACCTGCGGAATACACCGCCACCTTGCCGGTGCTCTCGGTGCGGTTTTTACCCACCGTGAAGGTGACATTCTCCCCGACGCTGACGTGATACCCCTTACCGACCACCAGCGATTTCTGTATCCCCACCTGTGAGGACTGCGTCAGCGCCACCGAGGTGTTCATCACGCCCCCGACGGTGGTCTGGTAAGCCAGCCCCACGGTCAGCGCGCGGACAATACCCACCGTCTCCGACTGGTTCTGGCCGACGGTGATACTCTGGTTTTGCCCCACGATTTCTTTCTGGTTTTGCACCACCGTCTGCAGCTGGTTTTGCTTCACGGTGATGACCTGGTTGCCACCGATGGTTTCGCTATGGTTGACTTTCACATCGGTGGTGCGGTTATTGAGCACTTCAGTGTCCATGTTCTTCTGCGCATGGAGGTACAGCTGCTCCGCTGAGGTCGCGTCATCAAAGCGCAGTTCGTTAAACCCGCTGCCCTTGTAGGTTTTTGAGCGGAGGGTCATCTGATCCTACCCACGTAATGCAGACACGGCCCTAAGCGAGATTCAGATTTTCAAATTGTTCCGGGCTGAGTCCGCCACAGGCACTGTGGCGACGCCACCGATTGTAATCACACTCGATATAATTAAACACCGTCGTCCGCATCATTTCCCGGCTGATAAAGCGTTCACCGTGGATACATTCGACTTTCAGTGAGTGGAAGAAGCTTTCTGCACAGGCATTATCGTAACAACAACCCTTTGCACTCATGCTACCGCGCAGGTTATGCCGCTTCAGTAGCGCCTGATAATCCGCTGAGCAGTACTGCCCACCACGGTCGGTGTGAACGATGACATTTTCCGGGTGCTTACGTCGCCACAACGCCATCTGTAGCGCATCGCAGGCCAGCTGTGCCGTCATCCGCGATGACATTGACCAGCCGATAACAGCACGTGACCACAGATCGATGACGACAGCCAGATATAGCCAGCCTTCATCAGTACGTAAGTAGGTGATGTCACCCGACCATTTCTGGTTTGGACCGCTGGCGTAAAAATCCTGCTTCAGCAGGTTCTCCGACACCGGCAGGTCATGCTCGCGGTAACTGACCGGGCTGAACTTCCGTGACGCTTTCGCCCGAAGCCCCTGACGACGCAGGCTGGCTGCCACGGTTTTCACGCTGAAGCGGTAACCCTGAGCATGCAGTTCATCGGTCAGGCGCGGTGCGCCGTAGCGCTGTTTTGCCCGGTGAAAAGCCTCGTGCACGGCGCTGTCACAACTCAGACGGAACTGCTGGCGTGAGTTTAGCCTCGCACGCCGCTGAGCCCACGCATACCAGCCGCTGCGGGCCACCCGGAGGACGCGACACATGGCTTTGATGCTGAACTCAGCCTGATGTTTTTCAATAAAGACATACTTCATTTCAGGCGCTTCGCGAAGTATGTCGCGGCCTTTTGGAGAATGGCCAGCTCCTCGTCCCGTTCCGCCAGCTGGCGTTTGAGACGAGCATTTTCAGCAGCGAGTTCATTTTCACGCTCAGAGGATGAGAGCTGTTGCTGCTGTTTACTGCGCCAGTTATAAAGTTGCGATTCATACAGGCTGAGTTCACGGGCAGCGGCAGCAACACCGATGCGTTCAGCGAGTTTCAGGGCTTCACTGCGAAATTCAGGGGAATGCTGTTTACGGGGCTTTTTGCTGGTTGATACTGTTCTTGTCATGTGAGTCACCTCTGGTTGAGAGTTTACTCACTTAGTCTCGTGTCCACTATTCGCGGGTAGGATCAAACTGCGTTTTCGTTCCCGGCAGGTCTCCCGGTGAACCGTTAAATTCATGATAAGTCCGCCCCATCACTATCGGCTGGTCCGGGTCACCGTTGAGGAAATCGACTATCACTTCCTGGCCGACACGCGGTATCGCCAGGTGACCAAACCCGGCACCGGCCCACCCCTGTGACACCCGTATCCAGCACGAGCTGTCTTCCGTGCCGCCGTGATAACGGTCCCAGCGGAATTTCACCCGCACCCGCCCGTGTTCGTCGCAGAAAATCTCCTCCCCCGGCGGGCCGGTCACCACCGCATTCTGCGGGCCATCGACTTTCGGTTTGAAGCGCGGGGCCGGACGCCAGGTGCGTGTGGCGGGCATCACACTGAACTGGTTGATGAGGGTGGTGCCCTCGCCGCGACTGCCATGCAGCGCCTGCGGCTGGTCACCGGTCAGGATACTGCTCACCACCTGCCATTCCCGGTTCTGGGCCTTTATCGGGTGACCGGAAAGGGTGAAACGCACCCCCGGCCATAACGTCGCTGACGTGCTGGTCCCCGTGGCAGTTTCCGCCTGATTGCGGCAGCCCTCGGTTTTGTAACGGGTAAAATCCCGGCCGTGCTGCTCATCCTTGAAACGCCCCGGATAATCATAAATTTCATACTGTGCGCGCTGGCCGTTCAGGCTGTCGGCCTTGTGGTTATACCTCCCCGGCCAGTCCGGTACCTTAAAGGTGTAATCCTGGCTCATGACCGAAGACGGCAGCACGTTCGCTTCGTAACGAAACACGCTGATGCACTCCCTGGTCACGTCCGGGGTATTCGGGTTAAAGGGAAAGGTATTTTCTGCGCGGACCAGTCCAGCTGCGTCATCACACAGCGTCAGTTTCTGCACCTGCGCTGAGGCGTCATCGAAGAAGCTGATGCCTTCCTCGGCCCACAGTCTTGCCAGAAAATCCAGGTCAGTTTCCCCGTACTGAACGCAGAATTCCCGTGCCGGATGGCTCTCATAAAAGGAGGAGGTCCAGTCCGTGACGCCGTTTTCCGCCAGCAACGTGGCGGTGATGGTTCGGATATCCTGCTGCTGAAAAATACGGAAGTTCTGGCGCAGGCCGCAGCGCCACAGGGGAGGATGAATGCGGAAACGGTAGCGCATCTGCCAGCCGTTGTTCTCGCTCATGCCGAAGGTGGCAATCATGCCGCTGACATGGCGCACGGCGGTGGCACCCTGCCAGACCGTCAGCGTGGCATTCTGCTCGAGTAACTGTTCGGCAGTCTGGCGGAAGGAGTCGCTGGCAACATCGACGTCGAGGATAAAGGAGGAGGAATAATGCTGGCGGAGGAAGAAACTCACCACCGCAAAGGTGTCCGGCTCAAGCCCCGCCACCTGTAGCGTAAAACGCAGTCCTTTTACTGACATAATTCTTCCCTGTGCCGACGCGCTGCCGGACAAATGATAAACATGGTTAACAGGTGAAGAAGAATAAGCAGTCTGTTTTTTTATAGTGTGACCGCGGTCAGTTTTTCAGGTTGAAAATCAGAAAATTGATAAATATATCACTTATATATCAACTATTTAATTAATTTTGCGTATGGTTACCCTAAAGGGATTTACACTGTGAATTAATCGTTCTGACTCAAAGCAAATTGGTAGGGAATAAGAGAAATAAAAACAAATCTACAAGATCTAACTTTTGGAATATTGACTTACAACGATCACTACCTCCATAGGAGATCGTGTAAGGATGGCAAAAAAACGGGGCACCCTTTATGGGCCGATGAAGATAGTGAGTGCGCGACCAGGCATGGCGCTGGTTGCGCTGGTTGTGGTCATGGCACTGCTGTGGATCGTGTTGTAGCAATTTGCCACCCATAACGGGTGGCAGACATTATTTACGGAAAGCGATTAATGTCACGACAATCCCCATGGCCGCAGAAATCGCTCCAGCAAGGAACACCGATGGATAGCCCATCGATGTGGCTAACAGCCCGGTTAGCGGGCCAGCGATACCGTAAGAGATATCCTGAAATGCCGCATAACCGCCGAGTGCTGTGCCGCGCACTTGCGCCGGAACGCGTTTCACGACTTCAACACCCAGCGCCGGGAAGATCAGTGAACAGCCGCAACCGGTGAGCGCCGCGCCCATTAGCGCAACGCTCGCTTCCGGCGCTTGCCATAACAAAACCAACCCGACAGTTTCTATCGCCAGCGAAATCAGAGCCACACGCACACCACCAAAACGGTCTGGCATCCAGCCAAAAAACACACGCATCAGGACAAAAGCGCCACCAAATGCGGTGAGCGTGAAACCCGCCCAGGCCCAGCCTTTAGCAGCAAAGTAGAGCGAAACAAAAGTACCGATAACAGCAAAACCAACACCCTGCAATGCCAGACCGACTCCGGGTTTCCAGATAAGCCCAATCACGGCAAACAGCGCAGGACGCTCACCATTATGCGCCGGTACTGCACGAACGCGCCCATTGAACGCCCAGGCGACCAATGGCAGTGCAATGGTCGACACACCCAACGCGACAAATCCCCAATGGCTATTTAACAACAAACCCAGCGGTGCACCAGCAGCTAATGCGCCATAAATCGCCATCCCATTCCAGGACATTACTTTGCCGGAACGCGCCGGGCCCACTAAACCCATTCCCCAGGTAAGATTGCCAGTCAGCAGTTGGCTTTCGCCAAAACCGAGAATCAAACGACCGACAATCAGTAACCCGAATTTAGCCATTGCATCAACCGGCAACAATGCTGCCAACAGATAAGCAACTCCCGCAAAGGCGCAGGCACACATGCCTTGTAAGGTCGAGCGCTTTGCACCTTGCTGATCCGCCAGGCGCCCTGCGTAACCACGTGTTAAAACCGTTGCCAGGAATTGAATCCCCACGGCAATCCCCACCATGGTGTTGCCATAGCCGAGTTGGTGGTGCACAAAAAGCGGGATAACAGGCAGCGGTAAGCCAACTGTCATATAGGTAAGAAACACCGCAAAGGTGATATTAAATAAAGACTTATTTCCTGATTTGGTATTTTTTAGCTGAGAATCAATCAATGCAGACATGCTGCTTACTCCATTTATTGCAGAGTAAGGCGAGGAGACCACCACGCCCTTTCCCTCTGAACGTTCAGATTAAGGGTGCGTTGGTTGACGTTGAACGCTTACGCATTATCAAATTGATAATGTTATGGCGAGATAGTGCCTTCAGTGATTGATGCTGTCAATAATTGTAAATGGCAAAAAAAACGGGGCGCCAAAGGCACCCCGTTAGAAATAATCGCTGTTTGCGATGAATTACGCGTTAACTTTGCGCATCACCAGCGTGGCGTTAGTCCCACCGAAACCGAAGCTGTTAGACATAACAGTATTCAGTTGACGCTCGGTAGTTTCAGTCACGATATTCAGACCAGCAGCCTGCTCATCCAGCTCTTCAATGTTAATGCTTGGCGCGATAAAACCGTGTTCCAGCATCAGCAGAGAGTAGATAGCTTCCTGAACGCCAGCGGCACCCAGAGAGTGGCCAGTCATCGCTTTGGTCGCGGACATAGCTGGTGAGTTGTCACCGAAGACTTCTTTGATTGCGCCCAGTTCTTTCACATCGCCAACCGGCGTAGAAGTCCCGTGGGTGTTCAGGTAGTCAATCGGGGTATCCACACCATGCATTGCCATCTTCATGCAGCGCACTGCGCCTTCGCCAGATGGAGCAACCATGTCTGCGCCATCAGAAGTCGCGCCGTAGCCAACGATTTCAGCGTAGATGTGTGCGCCACGAGCCAGAGCGTGCTCCAGTTCTTCAACTACAACCATACCGCCGCCGCCTGCGATGATGAAACCGTCACGGCTCGCATCATAGGTACGGGACGCTTTGTCCGGCGTTTCGTTGTATTTGGTCGACAGTGCGCCCATTGCATCGAACTCACAGGCCATTTCCCAGCACAGCTCTTCGCCGCCGCCAGCAAAAACGATGTCCTGCTTGCCCAGCTGAATTTGCTCAACAGCGTTACCGATACAGTGCGCAGAAGTCGCACATGCGGAGCTGATGGAGTAGTTCACACCGTGAATTTTGAACGGAGTCGCGAGACATGCGGAAACCGCAGAACCCATCGCTTTGGTCACAACATAAGGACCAACCGCTTTCAGGCCGCGCGGGCTACGCATTGCGTCTGCACCGAATACCTGAGATTTAGAAGAACCACCGGAACCTGCAATCAGGCCAACACGCGGGTTGCTTTGATAAACTTCTTCTTTCAAACCAGCATCTTCAATAGCTTGCTGCATTGAAAGATAAGCATAGACAGAGGCATCGTTCATGAAACGGACAACTTTACGGTCAATCAGGCCGGTGGTGTCCAGTTTAACGTTACCCCACACGTGGCTGCGCATTCCAGAATCTTTGAACTCTTGAGAGAAAGTGATCCCCGAGCGACCTTCACGCAGAGATGCCAGGACTTCCTGCTGGTTGTTACCGATGCTGGAAACAATGCCCAGACCAGTAATCACTGCACGTTTCATTCAATACCTCTTCCACTGCACTATTTAGGATTTCGACAGGCACAATAGCGTACACTTGTACGCCGAACAAGTCCGATCAGACAAAACGGCCTGAAATTTGCGCCGCTTCGCACACATCGTTACTATCCTTTCACTGCCTGCCAGACGAGTAACTTACGTGAAACACTCCCCAATACAATCGGCCAATCTGGGCTTTAACGAAGAGGGTACACCTGTATCCCGAGAGTTCGACGATGTTTACTTCTCTAATGATAATGGACTGGAGGAAACTCGTTATGTCTTTCTTGGGGGAAATCGTTTGTCAGAACGTTTTGCGACCCACGACCGCTCACTGTTTATCGTCGGTGAAAGCGGATTTGGCACTGGACTTAACTTCCTGACTTTATGGGAAGTTTTTGAACAATTCTGCCAAAAACAGCCGAATTCTACCCTACAGCGCCTGCACTTTATTAGTTTTGAAAAATTCCCTCTGACAGCGAAAGATTTACACGCTGCTCATGCGCACTGGCCCGAACTGGCGTCTTTTGCTCAGCAATTACAGCAACAATGGCCACTACCTATCGCGGGCTGTCATCGCCTTTTGCTGTCTGGTGGACGCGTCACTCTGGACCTCTGGTTTGGGGATATTAACGAGCTAATACCGCAGTTAGATGACACGTTAAATAATCAGGTCGACGCCTGGTTCCTTGATGGTTTTGCCCCGGCAAAAAATCCAGACATGTGGACGCCGCAACTATTTAACGCAATGGCAAAACTGGCTCGCCCAGGTGGCACGCTGGCGACATTCACCTCCGCAGGATTTGTGCGTCGTGGTTTGATTGACGCCGGTTTCACGATGACCAAAAGCAAAGGCTTTGGCCGCAAGCGGGAAATGCTGACGGGAGTGATGGAAAACGCCCTCGAATCGCCACCCCGCGCGCCCTGGTATGCTCGCCCCGCAGCCCGAGGCAACGAAGTCGCGATTATTGGCGGCGGTATTGCCAGCGCCCTGCTGTCACTCGCTTTGCTGCGTCGTGGCTGGCAGGTCACGCTGTACTGCGAAGATAGTGCTCCGGCCCTTGGCGCTTCCGGCAACCGCCAGGGCGCGCTTTACCCGCTGCTCAATACCCACAGCGCCACACTCACCCGCTTTTTCAGCGCTGCATTTACCTTTGCCCGCCGTTTATATGACTCATTGCCAGTAGAGTTTGATCATGACTGGTGTGGCGTCACGCAACTGGGCTGGGACGAAAAGAGCCAGCATAAAATCGAGCAACTGCTGAGCCTCGAATTTCCAGAATTACTTGCCAGAGCGGTGAGTGCCGAAACGGTGGCAGAACTGTGTGGCGTTGAAACAGGCCATGGCGGAGTCACTTACCCGCTCGGTGGCTGGCTATGCCCGGCACAACTGGCAGCCGGAGCATTGGCGTGCGCCGAAAAGATGGGATTAAAAACGCATTATCAGCATCGTGTTGAATCCTTAAGCAAGGCATCTGATGCGTGGCAATTAACCTTCGCTGACAATACCGTTCAGCAGCATGCCGCAGTGGTGTTAGCCAACGGCTATAAAATCAATAAATTCCCGCAAACCGAGAAGTTACCGATTTCCGCTGTCGGCGGACAGGTGAGCCATATTCCCACCACGCCATCACTTTCAGAGTTACGCCAGGTGTTGTGTTACGACGGTTATCTGACGCCACAAAACCCGAACAATCAGCAACATTGCATCGGGGCGAGCTATCATCGGGGCGTGGAGGAGATGCGCTATAACGATGAAGATCAGCAGCATAATCGCCAGCGTTTGCTTAACTGCCTGCCGGATGTGCAATGGCCTCAAGACGTCGATGTCAGTGCCGGAGAAGCTCGTTGTGGAGTCCGTTGCGCGTCACGCGATCATATGCCGATGATTGGATCTGTTCCTGACTACAACGCCACACTTGAAGCTTACGCAACGCTGGTTGAAAGCCATGAAAATGCCGAAACCGCGCCGGTGTACCCAAATCTGTTTATGCTGGCATCCCTCGGTTCGAGAGGGCTTTGCAGTGCGCCACTGGCGGCAGAGATTCTGGCAGCACAAATGAGTGATGAACCCGTTCCGATGGATGGTGAAATATTGGCAGCGTTAAATCCGAATCGATTTTGGGTGAGAAAATTGCTGAAGGGGAAAGAAGTTAAATAGGGGTGAGTTTAACGCCCTCACCCCGGCTCTCTCCCCCAGGAGAGGGAGAAAAGCATACCGAACAGTTCCCTCTCCCTGGGGAGAGGGTTAGGGTGAGGGGAATAACTTAAAATTGCGCTTTCTGGTACAAGTTGTCCCACATTTCCAGCACCAAAGACTGGTCGCGCGGCGAAAGCTCACCTGCCTGAATCGCTTTCTCCAGGCTGCCGGATACCGCACCGTGCAGCGCTTCCGGGCTGTGATCTTCACCATGCTCTACATCGGCAACAGCCAGAGTCAGGTGGCCACGCAGATAACCGCTGGCAAACAGCTCGTCATCACTGGCTGTCTCAACCATTTCATCAATTAGCGCCAGTATGCGTGTCTCAAATTCCGCGATCATCGTACTTCCTCTTTTTTTGCAGGTAATTAATTTAAATCTTCCGGCCACGGGAATTGTTCTGCGGCCAGCGGCGGGGTTTTGTAATACTCCCGCAGTGCTTCAATCAGTTTTGCCGTGCGAGCCGGTATGCCCTCTTGCAGGTAAATCATCACCTGCGCATGCACCCGACGCTGGAAGGCGATTCTGTCCGGGTCGACATCGCCGCTCAGGTTGTCGCAACTGACATTGAACGGGAAGTTGGCTGCCACGCACAGTAACCATTCCTGCGCCTGGGGTTTAACTTCCACATCCTCGAATTTACTTTGTGTCTCGGCATCACGCCCATCAGGGCAATACCAGTAACCAAAATCCACCAGTTCACGGCGCGCTTTGCCAGCGATAAGCCAGTGGGAAATCTCGTGCATCCCGCTGGCGTAATAACCGTGGGCAAACACTACACGGTGATAAGGAATTTCCGCATCTGCTGGAAGATAGATCGGTTCGTCGTCGCCTTTAATCAGACGTGTATTAAAATCGTCTTTAAAGCAGCTATCGAAAATATCGATAAGTTCCTGATAATGGTGTTCTGTTTTTATTGTCATCATTGCTGTTGTCATCTCAAGCTATCCCCAACCAATGGAGGATCTCCGTTCCGTGGCTATCAAATAAGAGTTTGGCACTCATCACCGCCGAGACAATCACTATCATCGGGCGGATCAGTTTTTGGCCTTTACTCAATACCAGACGCGATCCCATTCGCGCCCCTATAAATTGCCCGGCCATCATCACAAAACCGGTTCCCCAAATCACTTTCCCGCCAATGATAAACAGCAGTAAGCCACCGAGGTTAGACGCGGCGTTTAACACTTTGGCGTGAGCGGTAGCTTTGGCGAGGTTAAAGCCGCATAACGTGACAAATGCCAGCGCGTAAAAAGAACCCGCACCAGGGCCAAAGAAACCGTCGTAAAACCCGACACACCCGCCAGCGACCAGCGCAAATGGCAGGCCGTATAAGCGACGCTGCCGGTCTTCGGCACCCAGTTTTGGCATCAATAAGAAGTACAGACCGATGCTAATGACCAGTATTGGCAGAATTTGGCGCAGCACGTCTGATTTTACATGCTGAACCAGTAACGCACCGGTCATTGAGCCGATCAACGTCATCAGAATATTGAGTTTCTGATCTTGCAGGCTGACCACTTTGCGGCGAATAAAATAGATCGAGGATGAAACTGAACCGCCGCAGGCCTGCAACTTGTTGGTCGCCAGAGCTTGAGCCGGTGACATTCCTGTCGCTAACAATGCGGGTATAGTAATCAAACCGCCCCCACCCGCCAGAGCATCGATAAACCCTGCACCCATGGCGACAAAAAACAGCACCGCCAGCATCAGGGGGGAAACCATAAACCATTCCATGATTTTATCCGTTAGAGAACGTGCTCATCCAGTAAGGCCTGACATGAGGCCGGAATTGGGGGTGGAGTTTTCTTTTTCGGTGCACTACTCCCAGGAGGCGGTGGTGCAAACCAGCTTTGCAATTCAGCCCCGCAACCGTCGCCTGGCGGCGGTAAGGGTTGATCTTCGCATTCAAGGCTATCAGCCGGGCAACGCAGACGCACGTGCATATGCGCACGATGAGCAAACCACGGGCGAACTTTGCGTAGCCAGTCACGATCGGCTCCGGCATCCAGACACAATTGTTGCTTAATCGCCGGATTGACGAAGATCCGCGTGACGTCGTTATCTTTCGCCGCAAGTTTGATCAGGCTGCTAATTTCAGGTTGCCACAAACGCGGTACCACATGCTGATTATCGCTGCCGACTAAATCCAGCGCCTGCGGTTTAAGTAACTGTGCAGACGTCCAGCGTGTTTTAGGTAACTGCAAAAAGATGTCTACATCCAGCCCGCTTTGGTGGCTGGCGTGGCCTGAGCTAAAACGCCCACCTGCCGCCATGCCCATATCACCAATCAACACCGTACCAAGACCAAGCTGTGTGGACTGATTACTCAGGCGCTGAATAAACATCACTAAATCGGGGTGACCGAAATAGCGACGTTGATCCTGACGCATCACCTGATAGCGCGGATCGTTTAGCGGCAACTCGTGGGCACCAACGATACAGCCGTTAGAAAAAGCACCAATAGATTGCGCACTACCCGCAATCGGATGACTAATTTTCTGCCACGGAGTGGCTGCAAAAGTAGCGGTGCTGGCAAGTAACGCCAGCAGCCCGACGAGCATTTTTTTCATCGCATTACCAACGCGGAAGAGGGAACGTCACGTCGCCGTTTTGAGCACGTTGACGCAGCATATGATCCATCAAAACAATCGCTAACATGGCTTCGGCGATAGGAACAGCACGAATACCGACGCAAGGATCGTGGCGGCCACGGGTGACCATCTCAACTTCTTCGCCTTCGCGGTTAATCGTACGGCCCGGCACCATAATGCTTGAGGTCGGCTTCAGCGCTATATTGGCGATAATTTGCTGGCCACTGCTGATACCACCCAAAATGCCGCCAGCGTGGTTGCTCTGGAAACCTTGTTTAGTGATTTCGTCACGGTTCTGGCTACCGCGCAGATTGACTACGCCAAAGCCATCACCGATTTCGACACCTTTCACCGCGTTGATGCTCATCAGCGCATGGGCAATATCGGCATCTAAACGATCAAATACCGGTTCGCCAAGGCCTGGTGGCACATTGTCCGCCACCACGGTGACTTTCGCACCAATGGAGTCGCCTTCTTTTTTCAGCGCGCGCATCAGTTCATCAAGCGTTTCAATTTTATCCGGATCCGGGCAGAAGAACGGGTTCTGCTCAACTTGATCCCAGTCTTTGATTTCCAGTGGTACATCGCCCATTTGCGTCAGGCAGCCACGAATGGTAATGCCGTATTTGTGCGCCAGATATTTTTTAGCAATTGCACCAGCGGCTACACGCATCGCGGTTTCGCGGGCGGAAGAACGACCACCGCCGCGGTAATCGCGCAGGCCGTATTTTTGTTCGTAGGTGTAATCAGCGTGGCCCGGACGGAACACGTCTTTGATTGCGCTGTAATCTTGTGAACGCTGATCGGTATTTTCAATCAACAGACCGATGCTGGTACCGGTGGTCATGCCTTCAAATACACCAGAAAGAATTTTGACCTGGTCAGGTTCACGACGTTGCGTGGTATAGCGGGACGTCCCTGGGCGGCGGCGATCGAGGTCGTGTTGTAAATCAGCTTCGGTAAGCGGAATGCCGGGCGGCACACCATCAACGATACAACCCAACGCCACACCGTGGGATTCACCAAATGTCGTTACGCGAAATACTTGTCCGATAGAATTTCCTGCCATTTGTCACGGCTCCTTACCGTTGTCATTTTCGTTGTGTTGTCAGCAAAAGAAGACGGGCCAAAAGGCCCGCCTGCACAGATTAATCTTTGTAAATGCTGAAATGTTCACGCGCGTCAATCAACTGCGATTTAGTCAGCATAAACACGCCGTCACCGCCGTTGTCGAACTCAAGCCAGGTGAACGGCACATCCGGATACTGATCCATCAGATGTACCATGCTGTTCCCGACTTCACAGATCAGGATGCCGCCATCAGCGAGGTAGTCCGGGGCACACGCCAGAATACGACGCGCCAGTTTCAGGCCGTCCGTCCCCGCAGCTAAACCTAATTCCGGCTCGAAGCGGAATTCGCCTGGTAGGTCAGACATATCTTCCGCATCCACATACGGCGGGTTAGTGACGATAATGTCGTACTGAATTTTCGGCAGGTCGCGGAACAGGTCGGAACGAATCGGCGTTACCTGGTTTTCCAGACCGTGTTCAGCGATGTTTTGCTCGGCAACTGCCAGCGCATCCAAAGAAATATCGACCGCATCCACTTCCGCATTCTGGAATTCATAAGCACAAGCGATGGCGATACAGCCACTGCCGGTGCACATATCCAGAATATGGTGTGGTTCCTGGTCGAAAAGACCGGCGAAACGGTTGGTGATAAGCTCGCCAATCGGGGAACGTGGCACCAGCACACGCTCATCAACATAAAACTCATGGCCGCAGAACCAGGCTTTGTTAGTCAGATAAGCGACCGGAATGCGCTCGTTTACGCGGCGAATCACGCGCTCAACAATACGATGACGCTCGCTAGGAGTCAGGCGTGCTGTACGCATATCTTCTGGAATATCCAGCGGCAGATAGAGGCTTGGCAGCACTAGCTGAACGGCTTCGTCCCACGGGTTATCGGTACCGTGACCATACCAGACGTTGGCGGCGCTAAAACGACTTACTGCCCAGCGCAGCATATCCTGAATGGTGTGCAGCTCATTCACTGCCTCATCGACGAAAATTTTATCCACGTTGCCCTCCGCAGGCCGTTCGCGCTAATTCAATAATCGATTAGTTTGCCATGAAGACCGCGACAAATCAGCATATCAATTACGCTCACCGTCGGGAAAATTGCGTTTTATTTAGTGATGGACGGCAAACCAGGTAAACTAGCGGCAATAACGAATGCGAGATGAGCCAGATGAAAAAGAAAACTCCGCTCAGCGTTGATGATCAGAACCTTTTCCGTGGTTTGATGAGCGGTACCAAAAAACTGACTCAGGACACGATTGTTCATCGTCCAATGCGCAAGAAAATACAGCAAGTCCCGGTGAAACGGCTGTTACAGGAACAAGCCGATGCCAGTCATTATTTTTCTGATGAATTCCAGCCACGCCTGGCGACAGAAGGCCCTACGCGCTATGTGCGCGAAGATGTCAGCCACTTTGAGCTGAAAAAAATTCGTCGTGGTGATTATTCGCCAGAGTTATTCCTCGACTTACATGGCCTGACGCAGTTACAAGCCAAACAAGAATTAGGTGCGTTAATCGCCGCTTGTCGTCGTGAACACGTATTTTGTGCCTGTGTGATGCACGGACATGGAAAACATGTATTGAAACAGCAAACACCGCTGTGGCTGGCGCAACACCCGCACATTATGGCATTTCACCAGGCGCCGAAAGAGTATGGCGGTGATGCCGCATTGCTGGTGTTGATTGAAATCGAAGAGTGGATGCCGCCGGAATTGCCTTAAGATTTTATGTCGGATGACGCTGCGCTTATCCGACCTTGTATCTTGAACCGGTAGCTGGTTAGCTACCGGTTACATGAAACGGAGGAAGCTTGTATCCGACCTGAAGACCTCGATCTTCCGACGTAGCTTAAGCCCTCCGTTTCACCTTTCACGCCACTCAAAATCCGAACGGTAACCAGAAGCTCTGACTTCGCATGTACAAGGCTGGAATGGCGTGTTGGTTCACGTGGAAGGAGATGAAATATGGCTTTTCTCGGTGCTGATATCAGCAAAAATAAAATAGATGTCTGTCTGCTTGTTGCCGGTATTAAGGGTAAGAAAAAGCAGAAAGTCTTCACCAATGAACCCTGTGTGGCCCGCAAAATCATCGACTGGCTGGAGGCCCAAAAATGCGCCTCTGATAATATGACAGTCGTGATGGAAGCCACGGGTATCTACCATGAGAATCTGGCGTATGGGCTTCATGATGCGGGGATTTCTGTCTGCATGGCCAATCCATACCGTGTCCGTGAGTTTGCCTGCGGAATGGATATCCTCACGAAAAATGACACAGTGGACGCATTTGTGCTGGCCTGTTATGGCGAGCTGAAGCATCCCGATGCCTGGGTCCCACCGTCAGTTGAAGTCCGTAAACTCAGGGCGTTGTTGCGTCAGCGCGACGCGCTGAAAGAGGATGTGCAGAGGACGGCCAACCGGCTTGAAAAAGCGCATTCAACCTCGACACCACGGGAGGTCATAGGCTCACTGGAGCGGACACACGGCTGGCTGAGTGATGAACTGGAACGGATAGAAAAGCTCATTACTGACCACACAGATAACGACCCGGGACTGAAGGCCGATCTGGAGCTGCTGAAATCGATAAAATGTGTGAAGGAGCAGGTGGGACGGGAGATGCTGGCACTACTGAAAGACGGGACGTTCAAAAGTGCCTCGCAGGTGGCAGCGTATCTGGGAATAACACCGGTGGAGAGAGTGTCCGGCAGTTCGGTACGCGGGCGGGCACATATGTCAAAAACAGGCCCCTCAATAGTCAGAGCCAAACTGTATGTAGCAGCCCTGAGTGCAATCCGGTGGAATAAACCCGCGAAGGCGATATATGAAAGGCTGGTAGCGAAAGGTAAGGCGAAAAAAGCGGCGCTGGGTGCAGTGATGCGTAAGCTGGTACATATGTGCTTCGGCGTACTGAAAACCCGATTACCATGGGATGAAAATTATGCAGCTACCGCTTGACGTCCAAGACGGTAGCTACGATTTTGATTTTGATTTTGTAGGGTGGATAAGCGCAGTGTATGACCGGTCACATAGGTTACAGATCAGACCGGCCACATAGGTAACACATTCTGCCTAATCTATCCGGATGATACTTTGCTTACGTCTGTCGTAGTAAGCAAGGTCCATCTGGTTAAATATTATCGCTTCAAGCCCGTCGCTACGCTCTTCCAGCATCACATATTCCCCTCTCAGCGCCTGATTCAGGAACACTCGTTTCCCGATGTGTATCACCCCTTTGGGACCCACTCGGTACACTCTTGCCCCTTCCGGATAGCTCACCTCCGGTATTTTCCCGTCCCATCGCCTCGGCGACGGTACCCAGATACCGCCCGGCGTCAGGCCGCCCAGCGCTTCGTGCGGCCGCTCCTGATTAAACTCCCGGCGATAACTGTCGAACCAGGCCTGTTGTGCTTCGAGCGAAGCCCTCCGGTTACCGAAGCTCAGGCTGTGTTTCAGGGAGCGGTGCATGCGCTCATGGCGACCGTTCTCTTCAGGATGACCCTTACGGATGCGTTCCGGCCGGATACCGAGCTTAATCAGCCAGACTGCGAGGCGACTCAGCCCGGCGATACCGGTGCCGGCAAAAGGCTGACCGTTATCGGTTTTCAGTACCTCCGGCAGGCCGTATTCAAGGAACGCCCGCTCCAGGCAGCCCCGGACAAAGGACTCGCTTTCCCGGAACGTTCCCTCGCAGGACAGCAGATACCGGCTGTGGTTATCGGTCAGGGTGAAGGGGTGACAGTACTGCTGGCTGAGCAGGCGGAACTTGCCCTTGAAGTCGGCACTCCAGACCTGATTGACCTCGCTGATGGTCGTCAGTGGCTGCCGGTTTCCGGGCGTACGGCGACGATGAGTGCGGGGGATGACAAGCCCCTCACGCTTCAGGATATCGCCGATAGTGCTGGCGGCTGGCACATCAAACGGCACCTGGTGATTAATCAGCCAGGCGCGGATTTTTTTAGGTCCCCAGTCGGGGTGTTTTACGCGAACATCGATAAGCTGCTGAACAATCCCGGGCGGCAGGCGTTCAGGATGTGTGAGCCGGGTACGGGGCTGGTCAAAAAGAGAGGCCGGGTCATCAGGGTTAAAGCGCTGCAGCCATTTATAGCCAGTTTTGCGGCTGATGCCGAAGCGGCGGCACAGAGTGGAGAAAGGCTCCGTGCCAGTCTGGCTGGCACGGATGAAATCAAGACGTTGCATGGGTCGGGTCTCAGTCCAGGGCATAGTGAGTCTCCTCTGCTATACCGTTTATAACTGTTACCCATGTGTCCGGTCTAAAGTGTTACCCATGTGCCCGGTTTGTACCGCAGCGTCATCCACCAAACTTATCGTATGATCGCACAAATAAGAAGAGCCGCATTTCGCGGCTCTTTTTTTCATGCTTACGGCTTTCAGATAGCTTTAGCAACCTTGAGATTGCACGGACTCATCTGCCAGTTGAACACCCCTTTCCCGGTTTCGGGATCAAGTGTGACATTAGCAATAGCCGAAGTGCTGAACATCGGAGGTGTCTCTTGTGGACAGAGCTCAGACACCAGGTAGCCGACCAACGGCAAATGGGAAATCACCAACGCTGATTCAACCCCTTCATTTGCCAGAGCTTGCAGGTAATCACCCACCAGGCCCACATCGCCGCACGGTGTCAATTCCGGCAGAATGTCTTCTTTACCTGGAAGACTCAGTGCTTCCCGCACTACATCCAGGGTTTGTTCGGCTCGCAGGTAAGGGCTCACCAGAACACGTTCGATATCCGCTACTTGACCTTTCAACCACGTCGCCATGACTCGGGATTCATCACAACCACACTGGGTGAGTGGACGTACCGAGTCGCTGGCGGCATCGAGTGCTGCGTCGCCGTGACGCATGATAAAAACTTGCATATTGCACCGCTTTTGTTAACCAGGAATGCTTGAATTCCCCTGAAACTTGAGAGGAGAATTCAGCAGCCGGGCATTGTGCCTTATCCGTACATCGAATGAAACGCTGTTTTTTACCTCAATGGTGCAAGTATAGTCAATCACTGTTTATTAAATGACCGACCAGCATCCATTCACCGAGCCATATGTTTATGTTTCTTTGACTACAGTTTCATTTCTGAGGTTCACTTTCCCCAGAAATTTCGTTGTTCTTCCACCATTTGTAAAAGTCGGTCGCAAGGAGCAAAACGCTCCCCGTACTGACTAGCCAGGCGTTGCAACTGCGCGACGACTTCACCCGCTCCCAGTGTATCCATATAACGGAACGGGCCACCGAGGAACGGTGGGAAACCAATACCAAATACGCCGCCGATGTCACCATCGCGAGCACTGCGAACCACGCCCTCATCGAGACAGCGAGCCGCCTCATTGAGCATCATCATCACGCAGCGTTGTGCGATCTCTTTTTCAGCCAGTGCGCCTTTTGGCGAAACGCCCAGCAGGGTATAAATTGCAGCATCAACCTGCTTTTTGCTTCTACTCCCTTTCCCTGGATAAAGATAGAAACCACGCCCATTTTTTCTACCTTTGCGATCGTCATTCAATATTGCTGTAATACTTTGTGGTGCGGCAAAACGATCGCCATAAGCATGCTGAAGTATAGGACTAATTTTAGTCCCTACATCGATTCCCACCTCATCCAAAAGTTGGATTGGGCCGACCGGAAAACCAAACGCCACCAGCGCATTATCAATTTTATCGACAGGCTCCCCTTCCACCAGGCAACGCATCGCTTCATTAACGTAAGGCGCCAAAATACGGTTGACGTAGAAGCCTGCGCTATCGCCCACCACAATCGGTGTTTTGCCCTGTTTTTTAGCCAATGCAACGGTTGTGGAAATGGTTTCCGCACTGGTTCCAGCGTGTGGGATAACTTCAACCAATGGCATTTTATCTACCGGACTAAAGTAATGCAGACCGATGACAAGTTCAGGGTGTGCGGCGTTTGCCGCAATATCGGCAATCGGCAGCGAGGAAGTATTAGAAGCAAAAATAGTATGCGGTGCGGAGTTTTGTTCGATTTCCGCAACCATCTTTTGCTTAAGCGCCAGATCTTCAAAAACGGCTTCCACAACGATGTCACGGTTATGGAAACCATGATAATCAGTACCGCCGGAGATCCGCGCCATTTCACGCTGGCGCTCCGCCGCTTTCAGATGGCGACGACGCACTTTTTTATCCAGCAAATCCCAACTGTATTTCAGCGCATGGTTAATGCCGCCGTTATTAATGTCTTTGATGCGCACCGGTAATTTGCCTTTGGTGGCAGTGACAAAGGCAATCCCGCCGCCCATCAAGCCACCGCCCAACACGCCAACCGCATTTATCGGCCGTGGAGATGCATCAGCACCGTGCTCTTTTTTAAGCTCTGTGCTGGCAAAAAACAACCCGCGTAATGCCGCTGATTGTGGCGTCATCGCCAGTTCGCCAAAGGCTTTCGCCTCCGACTCATAACCACTAAAACTGCCCTGCCCAAGCCCGACTTTTATCACTTCGATAATGCGCAACGTGGCAGGATAATTACCACGCGTTTTTTGCTCGGTTTTTTTCTCCACCATGCTAAACAACAGTGAACGGCCAAGCGGGCCTGCAAGAATACGTTCCCGAACCGGCAAAATGCGCGATGGCTGGCGGCCTTTTGCCACCAGTTCAACTGCCGCCTTCAGCAAAATCGACTGCGGCACCACTTCATCGACCAGCCCCAGTTTCAGCGCCTGACGCGGGCGCAATTGTTTCCCGGTCAGGATCATGTCCAGCGCATGGCTGACGCCAATCAAACGCGGCAAACGCTGTGTGCCACCAGAACCCGGCAACAGACCCAACTGCACTTCAGGTAAGCCGAGTTTAGTTTTTTCATCATCGGTGCAGATACGCGAATGACAGGCCAGCGCCAGTTCCAGCCCGCCGCCGAGACACGCGCCATGAATAGCCGCCACCACCGGAATCGGAAGCGCTGCAATTTCGGCCATGATTTGTTGCCCCTGATGCGCCAGCGTTTGGGCTTCAAGCGCAGTCTGGCAACTGGCAATCATGTTGATGTCAGCACCGGCAATAAAGTTATCAGGCTTTCCTGAGATAAATATCAAGCCTTGCAGGGCCGTGTTATCGCGAACCTGTTTAATAATGTTGTGCACGTCAGGCCCGAAAGAGGCTTTCAGGGTATTCATCTTTTCGCCCGGCACATCAATTGTCACAACGGCGATATTGTCGAGGCGGACATGTAAGTTGAAAGCGGAAGTCTGTTCCATTATTCGGCCTCCAGAACCATTGCAGCACCCAGGCCACCTGCCGCGCAGGCGGTAACCAAACCAAATCCACCGCCACGGCGCCGCAGTTCATGCAGCGTTTGCGTGATCATGCGCGCCCCCGTTGCAGCAAACGGGTGTCCGTAAGCAATCGAGCCGCCTAAAACGTTAAATTTAGAGTCGTCCACTTCGCCGGTCGCATGAGCGCGGCCTAATACATCGCGAGCAAAACGCTCGCTGGCGAGCATCTTCAGGTTAGCCAGCGTCTGTGCAGCAAAGGCTTCGTGCATATCGAATAAGGTCAGATCATTCAATGTGATGCCTGCTCTTTCAAGCGCCAGCGGTGTTGCCCATGCGGGGCCGAGCAGCATGTCCTGCCAGACATCAACCGCAGTGAAAGCGTAACTGCGCAAATAGCCCAGCGGCTTCAAACCCAATTCTTTGGCGCGTGATTCGGTCATCAGAATAACCGCTGCCGCCCCGTCGGTTAACGGAGTGCTGTTTGCCGCAGTCACCGTGCCATGTTTGCGGTCAAACGCCGGACGCAGTTTTGCATAATCGGCAATCGACGAATTTTGGCGAACGTTATTATCTTCGCTGAAAGGCTGGCGATAAGGCGGGATAAAGGCAGTCATGACCTCTTCGCTCAGTTTGCCTTCTTGCCATGCAATCGCTGCTTTGGTGTGGGAGCGATGCGCCAGCGCATCTTGTTGTTCACGAGTAATTCCGTGAGTTTTCGCCATTTGCTCGGCGGTGTCGCCCATCCGTAAACCGGTTGAGTATTCCGCAACGGCTGGTGGAACAGGTAATAAATCGCGCGGGCGCAAACGTGAAAACAGTTTCAGCTTCTGCCCCAGCGTGCGCGCTTTATTGGCATCCACCAGTACGCGCCCCAGTTTTTTACTCACGCCAATGGGCAAAACGGATGATGAATCAGCACCACCGGCAATCCCCGCGCGAATGGTGCCTGCCATCAGGCTTTCGGCGACGTTCGCCACTGCCTGGAAGCTAGTCGCACAAGCACGGCTGACGCTGTAGGCATCGGTATGCACGCTCATTCCTGTCCCCAGGACAATCTCACGGGCAATGTTTGGCGCTTCCGGCATCTGGACAACCTGGCCGAAAACCAATTGTTCAATGATTTCTGGGGGAATTTCGCTGCGGGCCAACAATTCGCTGACCACCATGTTGCCGAGATCGACGGCAGGTATACCGTGAAATGCCGTAGCCTGGCGAGCAAACGGTGTGCGTAACCCACTGACGATGGCAATGCGGTCGCCCTGACGGGTGACCAGCGGAAGTGCCTGACTCATAACGCTCCCCTGTTTTTCCCTTTGTCTATGAAACAACAGCCATATTGCTGTAACTACATATTTCCAGGAATAAAATTGTAAATGACCAATAGTGGTCTGACCTGATCACAGTTTTAACCAAAAAGTTACAATCAGCCAACCGGTGGACTAAAGAATTGGGAGGGGGGACACGCTTTAAAGAAGGATATTAAAGTGAAAGAAGGTGGATGACGCTTTCTGTATGACCGGTCACATAGGTTACAGATCAGACCGGCCACATAGGTAACACATTCTGCCTAATCTATCCGGATGATACTTTGCTTACGTCTGTCGTAGTAAGCAAGGTCCATCTGGTTAAATATTATCGCTTCAAGCCCGTCGCTACGCTCTTCCAGCATCACATATTCCCCTCTCAGCGCCTGATTCAGGAACACTCGTTTCCCGATGTGTATCACCCCTTTGGGACCCACTCGGTACACTCTTGCCCCTTCCGGATAGCTCACCTCCGGTATTTTCCCGTCCCATCGCCTCGGCGACGGTACCCAGATACCGCCCGGCGTCAGGCCGCCCAGCGCTTCGTGCGGCCGCTCCTGATTAAACTCCCGGCGATAACTGTCGAACCAGGCCTGTTGTGCTTCGAGCGAAGCCCTCCGGTTACCGAAGCTCAGGCTGTGTTTCAGGGAGCGGTGCATGCGCTCATGGCGACCGTTCTCTTCAGGATGACCCTTACGGATGCGTTCCGGCCGGATACCGAGCTTAATCAGCCAGACTGCGAGGCGACTCAGCCCGGCGATACCGGTGCCGGCAAAAGGCTGACCGTTATCGGTTTTCAGTACCTCCGGCAGGCCGTATTCAAGGAACGCCCGCTCCAGGCAGCCCCGGACAAAGGACTCGCTTTCCCGGAACGTTCCCTCGCAGGACAGCAGATACCGGCTGTGGTTATCGGTCAGGGTGAAGGGGTGACAGTACTGCTGGCTGAGCAGGCGGAACTTGCCCTTGAAGTCGGCACTCCAGACCTGATTGACCTCGCTGATGGTCGTCAGTGGCTGCCGGTTTCCGGGCGTACGGCGACGATGAGTGCGGGGGATGACAAGCCCCTCACGCTTCAGGATATCGCCGATAGTGCTGGCGGCTGGCACATCAAACGGCACCTGGTGATTAATCAGCCAGGCGCGGATTTTTTTAGGTCCCCAGTCGGGGTGTTTTACGCGAACATCGATAAGCTGCTGAACAATCCCGGGCGGCAGGCGTTCAGGATGTGTGAGCCGGGTACGGGGCTGGTCAAAAAGAGAGGCCGGGTCATCAGGGTTAAAGCGCTGCAGCCATTTATAGCCAGTTTTGCGGCTGATGCCGAAGCGGCGGCACAGAGTGGAGAAAGGCTCCGTGCCAGTCTGGCTGGCACGGATGAAATCAAGACGTTGCATGGGTCGGGTCTCAGTCCAGGGCATAGTGAGTCTCCTCTGCTATACCGTTTATAACTGTTACCCATGTGTCCGGTCTAAAGTGTTACCCATGTGCCCGGTTTGTACCCTTTCGCTTATCCACCCACGATTGGCACTTGTAGGTCGGATAAGCTTGCGCCATCCGACATTTTTACATTTAACGCAGGCCG
This sequence comes from Buttiauxella sp. 3AFRM03, assembly GCF_003675305.1. Lineage (NCBI taxonomy): Bacteria > Pseudomonadati > Pseudomonadota > Gammaproteobacteria > Enterobacterales > Enterobacteriaceae > Buttiauxella > Buttiauxella sp. 3AFRM03. The sequence continues at coordinate 4,472,129 of NZ_CP033076.1, read as the reverse complement.
AGCTGGAAGATCATAGTTTCAGCCTGGCAGCTGAAAGTGAAGTCGATATCCAGACGTACGCCGTCAGCTTCTTCGGTATAACGCGGAACAATCTGGCAAGGTTCAGATTCTGCGGCACGTGCTTTTTCGGTCAGCGCAGCCAGAGTTTCTTCAGCTTCAGCACGGGTTGCAAACACGCGGCTGTATGTTGCTGTGCAATCGGTGTTATCGATGATGGAACCAACATCAATACAGCAGCAAACCGGGGTTTCATCAGCAGTGTTCTTACTCATTTTATGATTTCCTCTGTATTTCGCATTGAATAGGATTAAACAATTCCTGCTTATTTTACGCTCCCTGTTGAAGCGACTCCAGTCGTTAATCTTGTCAAAATCCGCAAGTGACCCAAATCACACTTAAAAATGATCTAAAACAAGATTCACCTATTTTGCGTAGTGACGAAGAACCCGATTTTGCCAGGCAGATCTCGTTTCTACGATCAAATTTGAAAATTCTTAGATACAAACTTGCAACACTCCATCTGGTCAGACCTATACTCTCGCCACTGGTCTGATTTCTCTGTAACAGATCAGCCCCTACTATTCGCGCTCCTGTTACGGTATGTAACATTGTTTGTATAAAAATAAATCTACGATGAGGTTTTGGTCATGAGCCAGAAAAACCTGTTTACAAAGTCAGCCCTCGCGGTTGCAGTGGCAATAGTCTCTTCGCAGGCGTACTCGGCCGGCTTTCAATTAAACGAGTTCTCTTCCTCTGGCCTGGGCCGAGCTTATTCGGGGGAAGGTGCAGTTGCAGATAATGCGGGCTCTGCCAGCCGTAACCCTGCAACAATTATGATGTTTGACCGCCCTTCTTTCTCTGGCGGTGCCGTCTTCATCGATCCCGACGTCAATATTTCCGGAACCTCACCAACAGGCCGCAGCACCGATGCGAATAACATCGCACCGACCGCCTGGGTGCCAAACATCCACTTCGTTGCACCGATTAACGAACAGTTTGGTTGGGGTGCTTCTGTTACCTCTAACTACGGTTTGGCGACAGAATTTGCCGACGATTACACCGCAGGTTCGATGGGTGGTAAGACCGATCTGACCACGATGAACCTGAATCTGAGCGGCGCATACCGCCTGAACAGCAACTGGAGCTTCGGTCTTGGCTTTGATGCGGTTTACGCTAAAGCTAAAATCGAGCGCTACGCAGGTGATTTAGGCCAAATCGTTGCCGGTTCTGGCGCATTGCCTCCGTCACTGGCAGGCCCGGTTTCCCGTATTCCTGGCGATACTCAAATCGCGCACCTGAAAGGTGACGAGTGGGGTTATGGCTGGAACGCCGGTATTCTTTATGAAATCGATAAGAACAACCGTTACGGCTTAACGTATCGCTCAGAAATCAAAATCGATTTCGACGGCGACTATAAGAGCAACCTGCCTTCTGCGTATAACCCACTGCTGTCCAGATTTGGCTTGCCTGCTGGTACCAACGGGCAAACCGTTCCAGGTTCTCTGACGCTGAACCTGCCAGAAATGTGGGAACTGTCCGGTTATAACAAAGTTGATCCACAGTGGGCGATTCACTACAGCATCGCTTACACCAGCTGGAGCCAGTTCCAGGAGCTGAAAGCCACTGGCACCAACGGCCAGACTCTGTTCTATAAAGATGAAAGCTTTAAAGATGCGTACCGTATTGCTTTAGGTACCACCTACTTTATGGATAAGAACTGGACCTTCCGTACCGGTATTGCATTTGACGATAGCCCAGTTCCGGCAGACCATCGTTCAATCTCTATCCCGGATCAGGACCGCTTCTGGATCAGTGCGGGTACCACCTACGCATTTAACGAAGATGCGTCTGTCGATGTCGGTGTTTCCTACATGCATGGCCAGAACGTTGAGATCAAAGAAGGTCCATACACCTTCCAGTCTGCAGGTAAAGCCTGGTTGTACGGCATGAACTTTAACTACGCATTCTAATAGTTAACGGTGAAAAAAAAGGCGAAACCTCAGTTTCGCCTTTTTTATGTCTCTCATTCCAGAAGGTTACTGAGAGTCGATATCTTTTAGATCATCCTGAATAGCTGATGCGTTCGGATTCTCTTGTGGCGTGAGCTTCCCGCCGTTGGCCTGGAAATCATGGCGCTGGAAGTAGGCTTCACGCACCAAAATATAGGGGTCTGAAGATTGCTTCAGCAAGCCTTCGGAATCCAACAATTGCGCACGAGTTTCGATACCTTCAAGCGTCCATTTACCCAGTGACATCCACCAGGTCAGCCAGGACAGTGGCGCATACAAATCATCGACCAACTCACCGCCATCTTCACGGAGCGTGAAGCTACCGTATGCCGGTAAATGCACATATGGGCCATAACCCACGCCATAATGCCCAAGCGTAGTACCGAAACGGTTCGGCTCAAGACGCTGTAACTTCGGATTCGCCATCCCCGCAACATCGATTAACCCACCCATCCCCAACAAGCTGTTCAGGAAGAAACGAGTGAAATGCACCATCCCCTGATACGGGTCGCCCTGGATAAAGTTGTTCACCATAGAGGCAGGTTCTTCGAGGTTACTGGTGAAGTTACTTATCCCATTACGTGCCGGTTGCGGCATATAATCACGCCATACCACAGCCACCGGGCGCACCACATACGGGTCCAACACATTGAAGTTGAAGTCGTACATCGTGCGGTTGAACCCTTCTAGCGGGTCCGAACGCCCTTGCGGTTGTGTATCGCCCGAGCTGGCACAGCCGACCAAAACAGTCACAGCCAATGCCAGCCCAGTGAGGCGGAAATTCATAATTCTCTCCCTGTTATTGCTGTTCTACGCTCTCAGGTTTGGTGCCGCCCCCGCCAGCAAGCGCTGCGGTCGCCTGCTCAATACTTCTTTGCACCACAGCGCGACGCGAGTCATTTGCTGGCAGAACTCGCAACATGATTTGCCATGCACCTATTGCCTCAGAGTAATGTTGCTGCTCAAAAGCGTTAAACGCCAACAAGCTTAGAACGCGAACATTTGTATGATCCGATTTGAGCAACTCTCGCAACAGATCACCACCCAGTTGGTTATCCTGCGGGTCGCCGCTACGGGTCAATACTTCAGCATAGCCCAGCTTTACATTATCGTTAGTGGGCGACAGTTTATACGCATGAGCAAAGGCTTGTGTAGCGGTTGATGCATTATTAAGAACCATACCAATACGTCCGAGCATCATCCAGCCCTCAATATTGTTAGGTTCATGCTGTAATTGCGTGCGTAATCCAAGACCGAGATTGGCCATTTCCGGCATATTCAGCGGCCTGGCTTGCGGGTCTAAAGCACGTTGCAATAGTTGAGGTGTCTGATTTGAGACTTTTTGCCAGGCTCGAACCTGCTTTATATCCGACGTTTTCAGATAAACGCCCGAACTCACGACCAGCAAAATCACCGCTCCCGGTGCAAAAAACCAAAAATGGGCTTTTTTACTGACGGTAGGCAGCGCTGCTTTTTCAGGCTCGTCACTAAAATGCACCCGCCGCTTGCGGCTGCGCCTCACAATCACACCCGCACCGCCCAGCACAAACAGCACCGGAAGTACCCATAAAATCAGCGTTGCGGGCGTCATTGGCGGTTCGTAAGTCACGAAATTACCGTAACGTTCCACCATATAATCGATGATTTGCTGCTTGGTTTTCCCCTGCTGTTGCAGTTCATAAACTTTCAAACGCATGTCCGAAGCGATCATGGCGTTAGAATCGGCAATGCTATTGTTCTGGCATTTCGGGCAGCGCAGTTGCTCTGTGAGCTGGCGGAACTGCTGTTCTTGCGCTTCGTCTTTAAACTGGAAAGTATCGATCGCCGCCAGAACATTAAAGGAGAACAGGAATGCGATGAGAATTAGCCAACCGCGTTTCATGCGCCTGCCTCCTTATTGTATTTTTCCCACAGCGGTTTCAGCTCCTGTTGCCAGACGCGATCGTTAAGATCACCGGCATGGCGATAACGGATGATCCCTTTGCCGTCGATCAGGAAGGTTTCCGGTGCGCCATAAACGCCCAGATCTAACCCCAGCATCCCGTTGCCATCAAACAGGCTCAGCGCGTAAGGATTACCTAATTCATTCAGCCAGGTAATGGCTTTGCGGCGATCGTCTTTATAGTTCATGCCGACCACCCGCACGCCCTGCGCTTTCAGGCCGTTAAGGTATTGATGTTCGGCGCGGCAAGTTGGGCACCAGGTCGCCCAGACGTTAAGCAACAACGGTTTGCCATCAGTCAGCACAGACTGGTCGTAAATCTTGCCAGGATTTTCAAGCGATTCGAGACGAAACACCGGCACTGGCTTGCCAATCAACGCCGATTCCAGATTGGTTGGGTCATCGCCCTGCGCATTACGCGCTAGTTGCCACAGCAGCATCGCAGCCAGCAGTAAAAACAGTACCAGCGGGATAAATAAGACTTTGCGATTCATGCGGCCTCCGGCATGTTTTTGCGTTGGCGATAACGCGGGTCGAATAAGCAGAACAGCCCGCCGAGCGTCATCAAAATTCCGCCCATCCAAATCCAGCGCACGAAAGGTTTGTAATAGAGGCGAACCGCCCAACTGCCGTCATCCAGCTCTTCACCGAGCGCGGCGTACAGGTCACGCGTCACGCCGCCATCAATCGCCGCTTCGGTCATCATGGCGCGGTTGCTGTTGTAGAAACGCTTTTCAGCGTGCAGCGTGGCTTCAGGTTTGCCATTGCGTGTGACGTCGATAATCCCCACGCCGCCACGGTAATTTGGGCCGTTCAGTTCGTGAACATCGCGGAACACAAAGTGATACTGGTGGATGTCGATGCTGTCGCCGACTTTCATGCGCACATCGCGCTCGATGCTGTAATTCTGGCTAAACGCGATACCCACCACCGTCACCGCCAGCCCCAGATGGCCAAACACCATGCCCCAGTGGCTGCGTGGCAATTTCCATAAGCCTTTCAGCAAACCATGGCGATACGTAGCACGCTCGTAGACTTCGGTTAACGCCAGCACAAACACCCATACCGCCATCAGCAAACCGACCACCGTCATCGCTTCGATGCGGTCTTGCATTAGCCACGGCAAAGTTAACGCCAGCGCCACGGTCACCACCACGGCAACCACCAACCTGCGCACCAGCTTTTGTGGTTCATCACGACGCCAGCGCACTAGTGGGCCAATGCCGAGCAACAATGCAAACGGCGCCATCAGCGCGGTAAACATGGTGTTGAAGAACGGTTCACCGATAGAAATACTGCCCAGCCCCAGTTGCTTGTGCACCAAAGGCAGCAACGTGCCCAGCAACACCACCAGCATGGCGGCGATCAACAGCACGTTATTGCCGAGTAAAAAGGATTCCCGCGACCACAGACTATTTCCGACGCGTGAACGGACTTTGCTGCCTTTCACCGCATACAGCAGCAGCGAGCCGCCAATCACAATCACCAGGAAAGCGAGAATAAACATGCCGCGGGCCGGATCGGATGCAAACGAATGTACCGAAACCAGCACGCCCGAACGCACCAGGAAAGTGCCGAGTAAACACAGAGAGAACGCGGTAATCGCCAACAACACCGTCCAGGCTTTGAAACTGCCACGTTTTTCCGTCACCGATAGCGAGTGAATTAACGCAGTACCCGCCAGCCACGGCATAAACGAGGCGTTCTCAACCGGGTCCCAGAACCACCAGCCGCCCCAGCCCAGCTCGTAATAAGCCCAGGCCGAACCCAACACAATGCCGATGGTTAAAAATGACCACGCCGCTAAAGTCCACGGGCGTGTCCAGCGCGCCCAGGCCGAATCCAGTTTTCCCGCCATCAGTGCGGCAATCGAAAATGCAAACGCCACAGAGAAACCGACATACCCCATGTACAACAACGGCGGGTGGAAAATCAGCCCGATGTCTTGCAGCAGAGGATTCAGGTCGCGCCCTTCGATAGGGAAATCCGGTAGCGTGCGGGTAAATGGGTTAGAAGTGAAAATGATAAACAGCAGGAAGCCGAAATTAATCATCCCCATCACTGCCAACACGCGTGCGACAGCATCTTGCGGCATGCTGCGGCTAAACAACGCCACCGCAAACGTCCATCCGCTCAGCAGCAACACCCACAGCAGCAGCGAACCTTCGTGTGCGCCCCAGGTGGCGGCAACGCGATACCATACCGGCAACTCGCTGTTGGAGTTATTCGCCACATACAGCACGGTAAAATCGTTCACCACAAAGGCGTTTACCAGCACCAGGAAACTGGCGCACAGCGTGATAAACAGCGCCCAGGCCAACGGACGCGAAGAGGCCATCAGGCGCGAGTCATTACGCTTTACGCCCCACAACGGATAAACACTGAGTAACAATGACCAGCCAAGCGCCAGACAAAGCAAAAAACTGCCAATTTCTGGCATCATGAGGCGTTATCCTTATAGGCCTGCGGGGCGCGTTGGTGGTTCTTATCCATCGCTTCTTTCACTTCCGGCGGGGTGTAATTTTCGTCATGCTTTGCCAGCACTTCTTTGGCGGCAATCTTATTACCAGCCTCAAACTCGCCTTGTGCGACCACACCCTGCCCCTCGCGGAACAAGTCTGGCAAAATGCCATCGAAACTGACGTCGACTACGCCGCTGGCATCGTAAAGTTTGAAGGTGACTTTCAGCGTATCTTTATCACGCTTCACACTGCCCGGTTGCACCATGCCGCCAACGCGCAAACGCTGCCCCACTTCAGGCAACTGATGGCTTTCACCTTTGCCATACAGGATTTCGCTCGGCGTATAAAACAGGTCGATATTGCTGCGCAGCGCATACAACACCAGCGTGATAGTGAGCCCTAACCCCACCAGCACAGACAGCGCCAGATAGAGTCGATTTTTGCGACGAGTATTCATTCAGTTCCCTCTGCATGTTGTGCCGCCTGAATACGCTTTTCCCGTGCATGTTGGCGTCTGACCGCATTTAAAATGGCACGACGCTGCACACGGGTGTGTGCCAGCAAAAGCAGCAACGGGATAAAGGTCAGCGCGACAGCCAGCCAGACGTAAAACGCGTAGCCGCCCATGGCAAAAAAATCACCCCAACTCAAAAATGCCCCGGTCATGAGTTTCTCCCTTTATTCGCCAGTTCCATCACCCACGGGCGGCGCTGCTCCTGAAGTAAAATAAGGTTACGCAAACGCATCAGCGTCAGCGTGGCAAACAGCACCAGAAAACCGAAAATGGTCAGGCGCAACGGAGTGCGCATTGAAGGGTCGATACTTTGCTGCATGTTAGTTGAACCTTGATGCAACGTGTTCCACCACTCCACCGAGTAGTGAATAATCGGCAAGTTCACCACGCCGACCAGTACCAGAATCCCTGCCGCGCGCCCGGCCAGACGGCGGTCGTCAAAGGCGTTATACAGCGCAATCACGCCAATATAGAGAAACAGCAACACCAGCTCGGATGTCAGCCGCGCGTCCCATACCCACCAGGTTCCCCACATCGGTTTACCCCATGCAGAACCAGTCACCAGCGCGATAAAGGTAAACACCGCGCCCACTGGCGCCATCGCCGCCACGGCAAGGTCAGACATTTTCATCTGCCAGACAAGGCCAATAAACGCCGCCATCGCCATCGAGCCATAAATGCCCATTGACCAGATCGCCGCAGGTACGTGAAGATACATAATGCGATAGCTCTGGCCTTGTTGATAATCCGCAGGCGCAAATCCAAAACCCCAGACACAACCTGCCACTAACAGCACCGCGCTGAACATCGCAAACCACGGCACAAACAGCCCGCAAAGCTGGTAAAGGCGCTCGGGTTTAGCGAGCTGATGTAACCATTTCCACATAATTATTTGCTCACGAAATCAAAACAATGGTGGATGATGCTGCGCTTATCCACCCTACAAAATATTGATATGTTATGTTTCACGTAGGTCGGATAAGCGCAGCGTCATCCGACAAATCTATTGCACACTCACACGCAGCGCCGCCGCCGTAGCAAACGGGCTTAATGTCGCGCTGGCCGCTAAAAATGCACCAAGAATAGCCATATAACCGTCAACCGGCAGATGCATAGAGGCTGCGTCCATAGCGGCGGTCGCAAAAATTAACAGCGGGATAGTCAGCGGCAGCACCAGCAAACTCAGCAGCACACCGCTACGCCGCAACCCCACCGTCAACCCCACGCCTGGGGCGCCCAAAAAACTCAACGTTGGCGTCCCCAACAACAGCGTCAACGCCATCACTTTCCAGGCGTAAAAATCCAGCCCGAGCAACAAAGCGGCAAGCGGCGAGAGGATCAGCAATGGCAAACCGGTCACCACCCAGTGAGCGGTCACTTTCGCTAACACCACCATTGGCAAAGGGATGGGTAGCAACATCAGTTGCTCAAGCGAACCGTCCTGAAAATCATCACGAAACAGCCTGTCCATCGCCAGCAACGACGCCAACAGCGCCGCAACCCAAATCACACCCGGCGCAATGCGCGCCAGTAATTGCGGCTCAGGACCTATCCCCAGTGGAAACAGCGTGATAACGATCAGAAAGAACCACAACGGGTTGGCGATTTCCGCCCCTTTGCGGAACACCACTCGCAGTTCATGCAGAAAAATCCGGCGCATCATGCCCGTTTCTCCTGCAAATGAATCTGGCGCAGATTGTCGACCGCCAGCGGCTGATGCGTAGTAAGAATGACCATGCCGCCATTTTCGGTATGGCGCTGGAGCTGATGCGTGAGTTTTTCTACACCCGCGGCATCAATGGCGGTGAAAGGCTCATCCAGAATCCACAGTTTGTGTGCGCTTAACCACAAACGGGCCAACGCCACTCGCCGTTGTTGCCCGGCCGAAAGCTGGTGAACCGGGACATCTTCAAACCCCAGTAAACCCACTTCAGTAAGTGCTTGCCAACGTAGTGATTCCGCACCTTGCGTGTGATAAAAGCTGAGATTTTCAAAGGCGGTGAGAACCGTTTTGATACCGGGCTGATGCCCGAGCCACAGCAAATCCTGATGATAGTGTTCGCGCGCGCGGGATAACGTTTCCCCTTGCCACTTCACTTCGCCATCCTCAGCTTGTGCCAGCCCCGCCAAAATCCGCAACAGCGACGTTTTCCCGGCACCATTTTTCCCGGCGATTTGCACCATTTCACCTGGGCGTACGCTAAACGACAACTCGCTAAATAACACGCGGTCATCACGTACGCAGGTCAGGTTAATCGCATCAAGCATTTGAGGAGTCACTCCTTGTCTCGGGATGCAAAATCATAACACATCATAGGCTTTGCTCCAGATTGGCTCGCGCCGTTGCGGTACTCCAAAAGAGGTAATCCTTACCCCCTGGATCAAAATTAAGTCGAATTAGCTGACGCCAGGAGGCACAGAGCTAAAAACCGCTACGCTTAAAGAAACAAACACCCCGCGAGTGCCCCGAAATATGGATGAATTAAAAGAAGACAAAATCGATAAATCCACCGATGCCATCGAGGTCGAAAGTGATGAGAAAGATCACGGCGAAAAGATAGAAGTCGATGAGGAACGCCTACCCTCGCGGGCGATGGCCATCCACGAACATATCCGTCAGGACGGTGAAAAAGAGTTAGAACGGGACGCGATGGCATTGCTGTGGTCGGCGATTGCGGCGGGTTTATCGATGGGCGCATCGCTGCTGGCGAAAGGGGTATTTCACGTCAATCTCGAAGGTGTACCCGGCAGCTTTTTACTGGAAAACCTCGGCTACACCTTTGGGTTTATTATCGTCATCATGGCGCGCCAACAGTTGTTCACCGAAAACACCGTCACCGCCGTACTGCCTGTCATGCACAAACCCAACGGGGCAAACCTCCTGCTGTTGCTGCGCTTATGGGGCGTGGTGCTACTGGGTAATATTATCGGCACCGGGCTTGCCGCGTTTGCGTTTGAATATATGCCAATATTCGACGAAGAAACGCGGGATGCTTTCGTCACCATCGGCATGGAAGTCATGCACAACACCGCAGGTGAAATGTTTGCCAACGCCATTATTTCCGGCTGGATTATCGCCACCATGGTGTGGATGTTCCCGGCGGCGGGTGCGGCAAAAATAGTGGTGATCATCATCATGACCTGGCTCGTCGCACTGGGTGATTTAACCCACATCGTGGTCGGCTCTGTAGAAATTCTCTACCTGGTCTTTAACGGCACCATCCACTGGAGCGATTTCTTCTGGCCATTCGCATTACCCACGCTTGCAGGCAACATTTGCGGCGGAACATTTATCTTCGCGCTGATCAGCCACGCACAAATCCGTAACGATATGAGCAATAAGAAAAAAGCCGAGGCGAAAGCTGAAGCAAAACGCAAACAGGAAGTGGAAGACGGCAAAAGCGGAAAACAGGCGCAACGCAGATAAAACTGGTTACGTTTCAGGCAATCAGCCTGTTTGCCCCTTAACTCCGCTCTAAAAGCGGGTATACTACTGCCCGCAATACCCAAAATAATTTGAATTGTGGGTAGGCGGCAAGAGAACAAAGTCCCAGGAGCTTACTTGAGTAAGTGACTGGGATTTGTGAATGCAGCCAACACCTCCACAATTTAAAGTATGAAGGGTATGAGTCCTCTTAGTTAAATGGATATAACGAGCCCCTCCTAAGGGCTAGTTGCAGGTTCGATTCCTGCAGGGGACACCATTTACATATATCCCATCGTCTACCCAAGACTACAAAAACCCAATAAATCAGCCTACATAACCATATTTCCGTATCTCAACGTCTTCTCACATCCGCTTTTTGTAGGTCGGAAAAGCGAAGCGTCTTCCGACAATATGCAGCAAATGGTGGATGACGCTGCCGCTTATCCACCCTACTAATCCAGTCTTAATTTGTTGTTTGCGAGCCCCTTCGCACATCAAAAATGCAACGCTGTAACTCCCATTATTCTACTTGTCACCTGAAAACCAGCGAGCGTAAGATAAGCTAATTAAACACGTCATTCACCTCTGAGTTAGCTGTGGTATTGGCGTCTCCAGAACACATTCGCGGGATCCGGAACTCATAATTTAAAAATGACGAGTTGAATGATTTGTCGACGATCTCTATAGCTGACGTACGGAACTAAGCCGTACAATTCAGATGAGTTTAAATCTCTTTGAATAACTGAAGCGAAGAGAATGACTGCCGCATAGCGTGAACAGGCAAGGAGCACGTAATGTCAGCATTGAAGAAACAGCGCATCGATCTCAGATTAACCGATGACGACAAGAGCATGATCGAAGAAGCGGCAGCCATGTCCAACCAGACGATTACCCAGTTTATGGTTGCCAGTGCCTCAGAACGAGCAGCGGAAATTATTGAGCAGCATCGTCGTCTGCTCCTCAACGAAGAATCATGGAACCTTGTGATGGATGCCATCAGCAATCCGCCTGCTCCGAATGAGAGGCTGAATCGAGCTGTTAAGCGTCTACAAAACATGGAGTAGGACGTGGCTAATTTGACCATTGAGATTTTTTCAGAAGATATCGAATATGATTTTTCGGGCTTCGATTGTGGTGAGGAGTCGCTAAATAATTTTCTTACTGCACATCTTGCACGCCAGCATAGTGGTCGAATTTTGCGGGGTTATTTGCTTCTGACTAAAGAGCCGAATCCGAAGGTCGTCGGTTATTACACTCTTACTGGTAGCTTTTTTTAAAAGGAAACGCTTCCATCGAATTCACTGAAGCGGAAAGTGCCTTATGCCAATGTTCCAGGTGTCACATTGGGTCGTCTGGCCGTTCACAAATCCCTTCAGGGACAAGAATGGGGAAGCACACTCGTCACGCATGCGATGAACGTCGTTTATCTGGCTTCCCTGGCGGTTGGTGTACATGGAATGTTTGTTGAAGCTATAAATGCGCGGGCAAAACAATTCTACTTAAAACTAGGTTTCATTACCCTTACAGGAAGTAACGAAAATTCGCTTTTCTATCCAACGAAGTCCATCGAAAAGCTGTTTGAAGACCAATAACGAGAAGTCCCAATACATCCCGTCTCCTCCAGACTCTATTCCCCAATCGCTGACGTTTTGCTTCCTAAGCTTGCAACTGAAAACATGAAAAGGCGGCCCCGGCACTTATCTGCCTCTGGACCGCCCTGCATGCATCCGTCGAAAAAGGATCAGTTGTTAACCACCTGCCTGCGCAGCAAATCATCTATGGCGCGGATCGCCAAAGGATAACCGTCGGCCCCCATGCCACAAATCACGGCATTGACCACGCCCGACATAATTGAGTATCGATGCAGTTCATCACGGGCATGGATGTTCGACAGATGCAGTTCAATCAGCGGTGTGTCGAGCATCTTCAGGGCATCGAGCACCGGAATCGAATGAAACGAAAAGCCGGCCGGGTTGATGATTACCGCAGCGCCCTGCTCGAAGGCTTCCTGAATCCAGTCGACCATCACGCCCTCGTGGTTGGTCTGGCGAAAATCGCATACCAGGTCAAGTTCTCCGGCGAGCCGTTCGCTGCGTTGGCGTATCTGCTCGAGCGTAGTGTGTCCGTAAATGTGCGGCTCACGACGACCCAACAGGTTCAGGTTTGGGCCGTTAAGGATGAAGACGGTGCGGTTCATGGTCGTCCTATTGTGTTATTTGAAAAGAGAGCTGAAGCAGCATTTGCTTCCGTGTCAGGTGCTGCGACGGTATTCAGGTCGATGCCGCGGGTTTCTGGGCCAATGAGGATCATGGCAAGCGAGATCAGGTTGATAGCAGCGCACAGCGTCACCAGAGGCCATGGCGAGTTGTTCGACTGGCTCATCAACCACACGGCGATCATCGGCATCGGGCCACCGATCACCAGGTTTGCGCCGGTGTAGGCCAGTGCGGAACCCGAATAACGCACCTGGGTTGGAAACGCTTCGGCGAAGGCCACGGGCTGGATGCCGCTCTGAAACTGGGTGAAGCCAAGGAACAACCCCATAACAGCCATGATCGCCCCGACGTTTAATGTATTGAGGATCGGGAAGTAGACGAACAGGATCAGCAGGGTCATGCACGAACCAAAGGCCAGTGCTTTTTTGCGCCCCCAACGATCGGACAAATACCCTCCCGCCAGCGCACCAAAAATCGCGCACATGTTTGCCACCATCAGTGACATAAAGCCTGTCGACTGGCTAAAGCCGAGGTGCTTGGTCAGGTAGCTGAGGGAGAAAATCACAATCAGATAGAACAGCGCCGCTGGCGAGCAGAAGAAGAACATCAGGCGCAGGATGGTTTTGTAGTGGCTGCCTACCGCGGTCTTGAGCGGGCTTTTTTCCTGCTTGACCGGCGTCTTTTTCAGGGCGACAAACGCAGGGGTTTCGTCGACTTTCAGCCGGATAAAGATGGCGACCACCACCAGCACGAAACTCATGACGAAGGGAATGCGCCAGCCGAAGCTTTCGAATTGCGCGGTTGATAGTGTCGCGGCAAGCCCCATCAACACGCCGTTGGCCAGTATCTGACTGAGTGGTGAACACAGGCCGAGTAAGCCGGAATAACGCCCGCGTCGGTCTGGAGAAGCGTGCTCCAGCGCCATCAGTTGTGCCCCAGTGGACTCACCGCCCAGCGCGAAACCTTGAATAATTCGCAGGATAACCAGCAATATGGGTGCCCAAATACCGACCTGGGCATAGGTCGGCAACAGGCCCATCAGTACTGATGCCAGACCCATCAGTGTCACGGTTGCCAACATCAGGTTGCGACGACCCAATTTGTCACCGAGATAACCGCAGGTGATCGCGCCCACAGGGCGAGCGGCCAGACCCACACCGAAGGTTGCAAGCGAGGCGAGCAAACCGGCGGTCGGCTCCATCGCCGGGAAAAACAATTTAGGCAGAATGGTTGCTGACACCGCGCCATACAGCGTGAAATCAAACCATTCCAGGGCAGTACCTATGGTCGCGGCGGTGACCGCTTTGCGGGGCATGCGTAGGTCATGACTCGCGTGAGTTGTTGTATTCATTGAGGTAGTGGTCCTTTAATTATTATGGTTGCAGGATATCCATACCACTCCGCTCCGGCACAGGTGCACGCAGGAAACGTCGAAGTCAGTAGACATTAGCGCATCCCCTCTGCAGAATAATTATCAAAATTACGATAAATAGATAAGCTCAACTTATCACTGAGGATTATGGAACTACGTCATTTGAAAGCCTTCGTTGTCGCCGCAGATTTGCAGCATTTCAGCCGGGCGGCCGAACAACTGGGCATTGCGCAACCCGCACTGAGCCAGTTAATGCGTACTCTTGAGTCTGAGCTGGGGCTGGCGCTGTTTCGGCGGGAAAACCGTGGCGTGGTGTTGACCGCGGCGGGCGAGGCATTTTTACCCCATGCGCGGCAATCCATCGAGTCCGGTAAGCTGGCGATTGCCGCAGCACGGCGTGCCCGGCGTGGCGAGGTGGGTGAGATAAACATCGGCTATCACTCGGCGTTATTCGAGGCCAACCTGCCGCAATTACTGCGGCACTACTTCAGCACCTTCCCCGACGTCAAAGTCTCGCTGGTGGATGCGGGAATTAGCGCGCAGTTCGAAATGTTGCTCGACCATAAACTGGATCTGGCCTTTGCCAGGGTGTTTAAAGATCACCTGCCGGACCGTCTGCGCATTCATCAATTCAGCAAGTCGAGACTGGTGTTGCTGATCCCGGATAACCACGAGCTGGCAGATAGTTTTACCAGTGATCTGTCGACGCTGCGCCACGAGAAATTCGTGTTTTTGCAAGACGCTGCCGGTATCGGCTTGACCTCACATACTCTTCAGGCGTGCCGACAAAACCATTTGCACCCTGAGAACATTATGTATGTCCCGTCGCTGATGAGTATTCCCGGCCTGGTCGCAGCAGGCATTGGGCTGAGCATCGTGCCAGAAACCATCACCCACTTAACCATGCCTGGGATAAGGATTGTGCCGCTGGATCAACCGGAAATGGTGAGTGAGTTGTTGTTGATTTCAAGGATTGATGAGCGTTCAAGCGCAGTACTGCACTTTATCAATGAAGCCCACGGTTGGGATGAGGCAGCTGAGATGAAAAAGACAGGAACTAAACCCCAGCCATGAGATGACTGGGGGAAGACCGAGTTTTAATAATCAGGGACACAATTTACACCGGGCTGATGCTCCGGCTTCGGTAAGCTGTAACACTCCGTATCAAGCTCCAATACTCCCGGTCCGAAAGACTGGGCGTGTTGGAGCTGATACTCGCTGGTGCTGGTCCTTTTAGGGACAGGTTGATTACTCTCGGTCTCCACAGTTTGCGAATAACAAGGTGCGGCAATGGCAGATAACAACAAAGCAGCAAAATAATATTTCATTTCTGACCACCTTATCTGGTTGTGTCACGATGTGTTCACAAGGAACACCTCACCATGAACGTGATCTGCATCACATAAAATCATGCATTCGGGTGATTTTTACTCGTGCAACACATCAGGTACCGCCAAACCACAGCCTTACAAGGCGTTAAACCAAACTGATGCACTCTGGCTCCTACAACCTCGCACAGCCTCGAAAATTAAAGGTATAATCCCCTCAACATTTTTTATTGGTTTTAGACACGAACATGACAAAACTCACATTACAAGAACAGATGCTTAAAGCTGGCTTAGTCAGCAGTAAAAAAGTAGCGAAAGTACAAAGAACGGCTAAAAAATCGCGGGTTCAGGCTCGTGAGGCAAGAGAGGCTGTGGAAGAAAATAAAAAGGCACAGATCGAACGTGATAAACAGTTAAGCGAGCAACAAAAGCAAGCTACGTTATCTAAAGAATTAAAAGCGCAGATAAAACAACTCATTGAAATGAACAGAATTGTTATTCCAAAAGGTGATATTGGTTACAACTTCACAGATAATAATTTAATTAAAAAAGTCTATGTGGATAAGGTAACGCAAACTCAATTAACTAATGGCCGCCTCGCCATCGCTCGTCTGGTTACAGACAGTAACCCTGACGGTGAATACGCGATTATCCCCGCGAGTGTCGCCGATAAAATTGCCCAGCGTGATGCGAGCTATATTGTATTGAATAGCGCGCTCAGCCAGGAAGCGCAGGACGAAGAAGATCCATACGCAGATTTCATCGTTCCTGATGATTTGATGTGGTAATCAAGATTTCCAGGTGTTTAGCTGGTCAGAATCTCATAGGGCAACGGGCTGACTCCGTTGCCCTCATCTCAATAAGTCGTATCTCCTAAATTTAAGCGTATACAGAAAAAGCTATCCCCTCTTACTATGAAATTCTGAAACCCAGTTTCAGACTCTGAATTATTCCGTCATAAAGCAGGTATAATAACCGATTAAAATATCAATTCAGGTACTAAACCTGAATTGTGCATGACATAAACCAGATAATAGTTATTGCCGTCTAAATACTTACAACAACGCCTGGTGATTAATTCGACTTTTCTATTGATAAAAGAACAAAATCTTTTGGATGTGCCTGTTTTTCTCTTGGGTCTGGATCTAACGTACCCATTTGCATATAGTAAATTTTATATTTTTTCCCAGAAACATCAACAGATTGTGGTGCGTCTGGCTCTAATATTAGGGGGCGTGAATTCGAGAAGCTTTGTTGGTTGGATATTTGAACCTCTGCCTTTCTCCTTGCTCTGCTTACATCCGGAGATCGTATAAATAGCATTTTATTCTCATCCTTAGCAGCTATTACCTCGTCTTGCTCTTTTAACATGACATTTGAAAGAGGTATTGTGAGCAGATCTTTAGGGTGTGACTGGGCCTGTATGTAATAGCTGAAAGAAGATACTGATACAATTACTATTTCCACAATGAGTATCTTGAATAGATACTTACCATGATCAGGATTAACACTAGGCAAAAAACCAGAAAGATATAACAATGCTATTAATGATGTCATTGCAAAAACAACTACAGCAATCCACACAATAACTAGAATTGGTTCCATTTTTCGTACTCATCATAAGGATTTTCATTTAAGCATTAACAGGGGGGGAAGTAATAGATCCTGTTTTTTTTCTCGTCAAAATCATGTATCAATACCATTATCACAACAAACTAATTCGCGCAGCAGAACTGCACGATAAATCTCGTCATTTTTCAGAATTGGTTTTTCGTCCCTGATATATTCATTATGATAAAAAACCGACACGGTTAATTAAAATGATGGCCAATCGTCCAGGCTTTCAATTTCATTCCACGCTCTGATACAGGCATTTACAGAATCTATGCCAATGAAAATTGCCGCTTCTGCCCAGCGCCGTCGCAGCAAACCGAGCAACGGCTTACCTTCTTGATTAATCCACTTACGCATCTCGTCAGGCACGCTCGACCTTTGGTCTGAATTTATACACTTCAGCATTGTTGATTTTGCTAAATTTCCACCACCAAGGTTATATGTCCACGAGATGAGCGCTGCGGCTTCGCACTCTAGCAGAGGTACATTCACTCGTAGTGCGACATCGCGTGTAGCTCCTTCCATATCTCGCCGAAGTAGCGTTTCAGCTTCTGCTTCTGTGATCGGTTGTGTTTGCGAAGTAACTGCTTTGCCTTGTGCGTCAATTATGGTGCCATATCCGATAGTCCACGTCCCTCCTGGTTTTGCCCCGTTATCATCATAGGGCGAGCTATAAAACCCCTCTATTCGTTTTACTACGGATGTTGCAGAAAGGGGAATTGTCTCACGATCCCATGTATTTCTGCCGACAATAACTTTTGATGTTTTAGCCATAACGCCTCCATATTATTTATCAACCACCAAGATTTAAAATATAGCCAACATTTAGATAAGTATAGTCAATAAAATTCAAGTGGCTTTCTAAAGCCTGCCACGAAAATATATTTATCTTGAAAAATAACTCAAGAAAAATGCAATGACAAAAAATCAATAAGTTATGAATAACTGCGCCATACCAAATAACCAATAAATTTCTTATTTTTATTTATTCAATAGCACCAATGTCTGATATTATCATTCGGTATCATCTAATATTTAAGCAGCGTTAATCAAATCTATTCCTCACCTAAAAGGTTCATTTATATACTCGTTAGCATTCGAGTTGCAGAATAAATGGTTTCAGCCTTTTTAACAGCGCTTGCGCTGGCCCCAATGGGGCGAGACTCCGCCGAGTAATGCGGCAAAAGAGCAAAGAAGACATTTCAATACGCTATAACCGATTGCATAAAAATCTTTGAGGTTCCTGAAACAACAATTCTGCGAGCAGTCTCGCATCGCACAAATGCAACGCTGAAAACCCAACAATCTGACTTGTCAGCTGCAAACCTTAGGTCGTATTCTTTCTGCGCACCAGCAAAATCTGGTGTCGGGCGTAGGAACCTGAGCACTCTCTATGGCGAAATCATGGCGTTAGCGTCTTTTTGATTGTCGCAGCACTCGCACACCTTTATCCTTATCAACGGTGGCGCTGATGGGGCAACCTTCGGGTTGGCCAGCTATCGTAGAGAGTCTGGTATTCCTACCCCCATTAGCGCCACCAACTTGAGCGTAGGAACTCCGGTGGTGACGAAGTTTATAACTCTCGCTACGGAGACAATCATCATGATGTCAGCTCAAAATTTTTCTCAGCTGCACTCCAGCAACGCCCTGCTTTCCCCCATTACCGCCAGCATGGATTTATTCCAGATCCTCAATGTCTGCGAATTGCTTGCCGATGAGCTGATCGAATGCAAAACAGTAACCGAACAACAAGCGCTTTGCGGGCGAATTGCGCACTGTCTGGAAGTGATGAAAACCACCTTTGAGCAGCCGCTGCCTGCTTATCTGGTGGAATGCCTCACCGTCGAAAAAGAAGTCAAAATACAGGTGAATCACGATTCAGAAATACAGCGCCAGTATTGCCACGCGCTCACCCAAACATTATTAAGCCGTGCCCATTCGGCGGATGTGAACCGCGCATTAACTGGCATGTTATTTGAGTTAATCAATGAACTGGTCGAGGATTTGCAGGCACCGCGATTTTTGCACGGTTAGGCAGCAACGTTTTTCTCCAGGGGGTTAGCGTACTGCACCTGAATAGCGTTGCCCCCTTACCGATGATTAGCTATGATTAACTTTTAATCATATAGAGCAATTCCCATGGGACAATCACAAACCAGAGTTATTACCGCTCATATACCCGTTGAGATGGCTGAAAAAATCGATGAACTGGCAGCAAATTATGACCGCTCTCGTGGCTGGATAGTTAAGCAGGCATTGGCCGCGATCATTGAGCAGGAAGAAAGCCGTCATCAGATGATTTTGCAAGGGATGCAGGATGTTGACGAAGGGCGTGTGGTTGAACATGCTGATGTCATGAAATGGGTAAACAGTCTGAACACTGAAACCCCACTCACAACACCTCAATCCAGGCGCAAATAAATGCAGGTTTTCTGGACCGATCACGCATTGCAG
Source organism: Buttiauxella sp. 3AFRM03 (assembly GCF_003675305.1). Lineage (NCBI taxonomy): Bacteria > Pseudomonadati > Pseudomonadota > Gammaproteobacteria > Enterobacterales > Enterobacteriaceae > Buttiauxella > Buttiauxella sp. 3AFRM03. The sequence continues at coordinate 4,452,791 of NZ_CP033076.1, read as the reverse complement.
GATCTAGATCGGCTCCATGCCTTTCTTGCTAAAGCCAATGCAGAAGCGGCCGCACACGTTCTTCAATCATTGGTGGTTGCTCCAGCAAATTTACTAACATACTCACGCATGGGACCGATGCTGGAAAAATATGAGCCACGCGAAGTACGCCGTCTGATTGTTGGCAGCTATGAAATGCACTATGAACTCAAGGTTAATTCGCTGCATATTCTGCGGGTATGGCATACGCGAGAAAATAGATAAGGCAGCAGAATCACGCTGCCTCTCAGATCTAATATTTCCCGTCTTATTCCATCACGCGCATTCTTTTAATTTTGGCTTCATCGCTATTATCGCTTGCCGCCACCAGCGTGAAGTCGAAATTCACTTCGGTGTGCGGTTGGTTAATTTTGCGCTGTTCTGCAATGTGCGTGTCGGTAATTTTAAGCGGGTCGGCAATTAATTCTTCACGGGTGGCAAAAGCAAAGTCATCCCATAAATAAGCATCACCATTCAGGTTAATCTGGGTGGTTAAATGTTTATAACCAGGCGCTGAGACAAAGAAGTGGATATGCGCCGGGCGGTTGCCATGGCGACCCACGGCAGTCAGCAGTTTTTGCGTTGGGCCATCTGGCGGGCAACCATAGCCGCACGGTACAATACTGCGCACGGCATAGCTGCCATCGGCACCGGTCTGGATGCGGCGGCGCAAGTTGTATTGGCTTTGCGACTGATCAAAGAATGAATATCCCCCCAGCGTGTTGGCGTGCCAGATATCAACAACCGCCCCAGCAACTGGCTTGCCGTTGGAGTCCGTCACTTTGCCTTGTAACCACATGATTTCAGCCTGCTCTGTGCCGTCATCCATGCGCGCATAATTCTGGCTTAATGGCGCATTTGCCACATACAACGGGCCTTCGATGGTACGAGGTGTTCCCACCTCAATTCCGGCTGCCGCTTCTTTTTCATCAGCACGGATATCCAGATAATGTTCCAGCCCTAAACCCGCCGCTAATAATGCCGCTTCTTTACGCTCGCCTAATTCATTCAGGTAATTAACCGCCAGCCAGAATTCTTCATCGGTAATATCGTATTTTTTGATGGTCTGGCAAATATCACCCAGCACTTGATGCAGAATGACTTTTAAGCGCTCGTTGCCTTGCTGTGAAACTAACCCGCTGCTGATAGCAAGTAACTTTTCTAATTCAGATGTTTTTACTGGATTCACTGTCATTTTATATTCCTCACTGTAGGGTAAGAGTCTGTCTTATTTTCTGGCGTAAAAATTCAGTTTATCTGCGTCAATTTCAATGCCCAGCCCTGGCCCCTGCGGTAATGTGACCTGCCCGTCGCTGAAATCCAGCGGGCGTACCACAATGTCGTCCTTAAGCAGTAACGGGCCGAACATTTCGGTTCCCCACTGCATGTTGATTGTCGACCAGGCGTGCAATGAGGCGACGCTGCCCAGCGTTCCTTCCAGCATGGTGCCGCCATACAGCCCAATGCCCGCCGCCTGTGCCACATGCGCCAGTTTCAGCGCCTGCACTGGCCCGCCTGCTTTGGCAATTTTCAGGGCAAAAGCACCGCTGAACCCGTTGCTCGCCAGGGCGTAGCCATCGTGGCTGGTTGCCACGGATTCATCAGCGAGGATCGGTACTGCAAAACGCTGGCTTAGCGTGATCAAAGCTTGTCGGTCCCACTGCGGCGTCGGCTGTTCCACCAGGTCGATACCGCCGTCCTGCAACTGCGTCATGCCTTTTATGGCGGTGGTCAGATCCCACGCCTGGTTAACGTCAACACGGATACTGACATCACCGCCAAGAGCAGATTTAATTGCCAGCGCGTGGCGAATATCCACTTCCAGAGCGCGCGCACCAATCTTCAGTTTGAAAGTATTGTGTCGCCCTTCGGCCAGCAGGCGTTTTCCCTCTTCGATATCTTTTTCGGTATCGCCACTCGCCAGCGTCCACAGCACCGGCAGGCGCTCAGTTAACGCACCGCCCAGCAAGTCACTGACCGGCAATCCCAGCACTTTTCCCTGCGCATCAAGAAACGCGGTTTCCAGTGCCGATTTTGCAAAGGTGTTTCCCTTCACGCTGGCGTTCATCACGTCCGCCAGCGCGGCCACGCCGTTAAAGGTTTTGCCGCACAATAACGGTGCCAGGTAGCACTCAATGGCTGACTTAATCGCCTCCGGGCTTTCCGATCCGTAGCTCAAACCGCCGATGGTGGTCGCCTCTCCCCAGCCGATAACACCCTGCGCACAGGTCATGCGAATGATAGTCAGCGTCTGGCAGCCCATGGTTGCCATGGAAAGCTTGTGTGGACGAATGGTCGGGATATCCACCAGCCAGCAAGCAACTGACTCAATTGTGAGACTCATTAACAGCTCCTTCAGTTAAACGCGGCAACGCCGGTGATTTTTTCTGTGAAGGCAGGCTCCACAGCGCAATCAGCGCCAGCAGGGCATAGCCCATCAGCAATAATGAAACCGGCCAGTAAGCATCAAATTCAATCAGCAACGCCACCGCCAGCATCGGCCCTAAACCACCGGAAAATATCGATCCCACTTCATGCCCCAGCGCCAGGCCTGAGTAACGTACCCGCACCGGGAAGAGATCGCTCATGATGCACGGCTGAGTACCGATCATCGCCCCGTGGCACACCGGTAAACCGAGGATCATCGCGACCATGATCCAGCCATAATCGCCGGTCGACAGCAGCCAGAAGAACGGGAAAGCCATCACCAGCAAGCCAATCACACCGACGTAATACACCGGTTTGAGGCCGATACGGTCAGACAATGCGCCCCAGAACAGAATCGAGAACAGCTCCACCACCATCGCAAGCGTCACCGCGCTAATGATGACGCCGGTGCTGATACCAATGTGTTTGGCATACACCACCGAGAAGGTGAAAAAGATGTAGGACGCGCCATTCTCTGGCAACCGCAGCGCGATGGCCTGCAACAGCGCTTTCGGGTGCTCTTTAATCAGCACCAGCAATGGCAGTTTTTCGTGTTGGTCTTGAGGCTTAGCCTGTTGAAAGACCTGGCTTTCACGGATGTTTTTACGGATATAAACCCCGACCAGAAAAATCAGCAGACTCAGCAGGAACGGCACCCGCCAACCCCAACTCATGAAAGCCGCTTCCGGGAGTTTCTGCACCAGCCAGAAGGCAAATGCCGACAACACAAAGCCCCCGGAAACCCCCATCTGGCTCCAGGCGGTAAAGAATCCACGGCGTGATGTCGGCGCATTTTCGCTCAACATCAGTACACCACCGCCCCACTCGCCACCGGATGCCACGCCTTGTAAGAAGCGCAGGCTGATCAGTGAAATCGGCGCCCAAATGCCAATCTGTGCGTAAACCGGCAGCAGACCAATCACAAAGGTGGTCGCGCCCATTAACGACAGCGTCATCACCAGCGTCATTTTGCGGCTGTATCGGTCACCCAAATGCCCAAACACAATCCCACCCAGCGGGCGAGCCAGGAAACCGACCGCAAAGCCTGAAAACGCTAACAACGTTCCCTGTAGCGGATCGCCGCCCACCGGGAAGAACAACGGGCCAAACACCAGTGCGGCGGCCGTCCCATAGAGGAAAAAGTCGTACCATTCCAGCGCATTACCAAGCACCGACGCGATAACAAGCTTGCGCATTTGTCGGGCATCGTGCGGTGCATTTTCTTTCGCGATGTCACTCATGGAGCGTTTCCTCGTGGATAAAAGATGCGCTAAACCGTTGGCGGCTACACTTCAACATCGTCGCCGATGGTGTGGTAACGGCGGTTAAAGTAGACCAGGCCGCGTGGTTGTTTGCTGACACGAATCGCCTGCACCTGGCAATAAAACACCGTGTGGCTGCCGACTTCGTGGCAGGTATCAATAACGCAGTCGAAGCTGGCGACTGATGAGCTGAGAACCGGCGCACCGCTGGCCATTACCTGCCAGTTATCGTGCAGAAAACGTTGCTCAGAACGCAGGCTGGCGTTGGCAAAAACGCCGGACAAATCCTGATGCTCACCGGACAACACGTTGACGCATAACGCGCCGTTTTGTTTGAAATGGTCGTTAGCGAAGGAGTTGCGGTTCATACACACCAGCAAGGTTGGCGGCTGGTCGGTCACGCTGCATACCGCAGACGCCGTGAAGCCGAATTTTCCCGCCGGGCCATCGGTGGTAATCACCGAAACCGCGCTCCCCAGTTGCGCCATCGCATTACGAAAATCTGTTTGCAGAGTCATGGGATATTCCTTACAAATCGATGATTAAACGCGCGCCTTTGGCGCGGGAACAGCACAACAGGATTTGATCGCCATCGGCTTTCTCTTCATCCGTCAGATAGCTGTCGCGGTGGTCCAGTTCGCCTTCCAGCACATCGGTCAGGCAGCTGCCGCAAATCCCTTGTTTACAGGAAACGCACACTTTCAAACCCGCCAGTGCCAGTGCTTCGACGATGCTTTGGTTTTCAGCCACCTGCACGGTGATCCCGCTGGCCGCCGCCACCACTTCAAATGCCTTGCCCTGAATCTGGACATCGGCACTAAAACATTCCTGATGAATCTGTTGCGCCTGGTAATTCAGGGTTTTGGCCGTCTCATTGACCGCATCCATTAATCGCGTCGGGCCGCAGACGTACACATGGGTATTCGGTGGTACATCGCTGAGCACCGCTGAAAGGTTCAGGCGCTGCTCGTCGCTAAAATGCAGCTGAACTTTTTCGGCATACGGCGCGCTTTCCAGTTGCGCGACAAACGCCGCACCAGAGCGTGAACGGCAAGCGTAATGCAGAGTAAAAGAGCGCCCGGCGGCGTGCAGTTCTGCGGCCATCGCCAGCATCGGCGTGATGCCAATCCCGCCGCCAATCAGCAGGCTATGTGCCGCACAGGCTTCAAGAGCAAACAGATTTCGTGGCACGCTGACCTGCACTTCATCGCCTTCACGCAGGGTATGCACCGCCAGCGATCCGCCCTGAGATTGACTGTCTTTCAGAATGCCCAGTTGGTAATGCTGGCGGTTTTTTGGGTCGCCACACAGCGAGTACGGGCGTACCAGATCTTCACTCAGATGCAGGTCGATATGCGCACCTGCACCGTATTCCGGAAGCTCAAGGCCGTCGGCGTGGGCGAGCGTGAGTAGCACGACATCGCCCTGCAATTCGCGCTTAATAATTTGCAAAGTCAGCATGTCCGCTCCTTAGCGCATAAACAGGCCACCGTTGATGTCCCAGGTTGCCCCAGTAACAAACGATGCCTGTGGTGAAGCCAGTAATGCCACGGCCTGAGCAACAAACTCGGCCTCGCCCAGCTTGCCGACCGGGATCATCTGCAACAGTCCGGCCATTTTTTCTTCCGGCACCAGCGCATGAACCGAAGGCAAATCCATCGGCCCTGGGGCGATGGCATTAACCGTGACGCCGGATTTGCTCAGCTCGCGGGCAAAGATTTTGGTCAGCGTCAAAATGCCGCCTTTTGACGCGGCGTAATGCGCGCCGGAAGCGGTGCCGCCGTTCTGTCCTGCCAGCGAAGCGAGGTTGATAATCCGCCCGTAGCCACGCTTAGCGAAGTAGCGCCCCATCGTCTGGCAACCAACAAACGTGCCGCGCAGATTAGTGGAGATCACCTGGTCAAATTCATCGACAGTGATGTCCATTACCGGGGTTGCCAGCGTCAGCGCGGCGTTGTTAACCAGCACATCCAGGCTGCCAAAACGCTCAACGGTTGCCGCCAGCGCGAGTTCAAAATCCTGCGGCTGGCGAATATCCAGCCCGACCGCCAGCACCTTGCCCTGGCCGTTATCTAGGTTGTCTGCCGCCTGCTGCGCACGTTCGCGGTTCACGTCCGACAACACCACCTGGAATCCCTGCTCCAGCAGGTATTTGGCGATGACATTTCCCAGTCCGGCAGCAGCACCTGTGACTAATACGGTTTGTGTCATAAATAGCCCCTTAAAGGATGTAACCGATGCTGTGCAGCACATCGTCGCTGTTGATCAAGCGGATCACTTTTTGTTTGATAAGCAGTTGATCACCCTGACGTTGTAACTGCCAGGTAATGTCTGCGGCGTAGTGGCGGCTGTGGCCTTTGCGGTGTTCCCACAGCGACTGCGCCCCACGCACCACAATCACGTCATCCTGCGATTCCAGCAGGCGAAAACGCGACAAGGTGCGCAACGTCCTGGCGCGCGGCGTAGTGGAGATCGACTCGCCGCTATACAGGCGTTTCACGCGGCGGGCGCGCATTTCATGGTCGTCGCAGGCGTAGTTCAGGGTGTTTTTAAAATCAGTTTCCTGTGGGTCAATCGGCACCACATACAAGCCGTCGCGCTGCCATAACTCCAGCCAGGCGTTGAATTCGCCTTGATCAAGCAGATCGCCTTCGAGGTTAATCAGCGACATCGCCGCAAACAGATCAGAATCTGGCTTCATCATTTATTCCGCCTCCGTCATCAGTTTTTTCCACATCTGGTAAGCCGCTCGCATGCCGGTTTCAGCACTGACATCGCTGCGCAAACCATCGTCTGTACGGTATTCCCCCGCCAGCCCGCGGTTGAGCATGATCCACAGATCGTTGCCGGAGGTTGCGCCGCGCTGCACGCGTTCCCACGCTTCGGAGTCGTCCGGTGTGCCAAAGCCCATAGGCCCCTGGAAGTGTTCATGCAGGCGCAATCTGGCCTGGTTGGCGATTTCTGGCCCGCCGTCCATCATGATCACCGCATGGTGAATTTCAGTTTCCTTGACCGAAACCGGCTGTAACACGCGGAAGAACGCCATCGAGCAGGCAATGTTCGGGAAGATATTGAGGTTAAAGCCGGAACCGCCGACGGCGCGGACAATACGGCGCACTTGCTGTTCGTCGTGCTCCAGACGCAACGCATCAGCAAGTTCGCTAAAGCGTTCCGGGATCGGCGCGTCGAGATTAGCGTCCAAATCCACCAGTTCCGGGATCATCACCATCACGCTGTGGCCATTACCCAAATCTTCGACATAACCGCTGCCATCGACGAAGTTGAGCATCTCTTCGGTCTGCTTATCGACAGAACTAAGGAACGAGCGGTGCACCACCGGGAAGTGATAGCCGTCCGTGGTGTTTTCGAGCTGGATTTTCCAGTTACCCGGGAAGCGGAAACGGTGTGCAGGCCCGGTTTTAATCGGGAAGCCCGCGCCCTGTTTCATAAACAGGTCCATCCATTTTTTGGCAGCACCGAGGAAATCTTCCAGCGGTTCAATCTGTTCATTGAAGGTGGCAAAAATCATTCCGGCGTATTGTTCGGTACGCAGCGACACCAGCCCTAACTCGCCCTTTTCCAGTTGGTCGGCATAACTTTCCGGGTGCGGAACACCGCGCAGAGTGCCATCCAGCGCATAACCCCAGCCGTGGTACGGGCAGACGAAGCTGTTGGTTTTGCCGCTGCGGTGTTCGCAAACGGTGGCGGCGCGGTGGCGGCAACGATTCAGTAAGGTATGAACGGTGCCTTTACGGTCACGCACCACAATCACCGGCTGGGTGCCGATTTCGGTGGTTTTAAAGCTGCCGGTTTCCGGGATTTCGCTGGCATGTGCCACCCAAACCCAGGTTTTGCTGAAAATTCTGTCCAGCTCGAGCTGGAATAATTGCTCTGAGTTATACAGCGAGGTGTGCACGCGATCGTGTTGCACTAAGGCGGCAATTTCCGCGCAATCAGGCACCGCTGGCGCTGTGGTATCAATATTTTTTATGTTGATGATGTTGTCGCAATTCATGTCCAATCTCCTGCACGTCTTCGGCTGTCTATTTTTTATCCGGCACCGGGAGTTCATCCGCTGCATGCCAGTGGTTTACCGGGCGGCTGAACAGGTTGCGCGTCGTAAAACGGTGGATACGCATACCGCTGGCTTCGCGGCAAAATTCCACGTTAATTTCCGCCGCGTTGAGATGAGCGCCTCCGGCGGAAAACTCGGAGGTTTGCAACATCAGCCAGCGGCCACAGAGCTTGCCGTCGGGCTGCTGGCTGAGCGCTTCAGAGCAAAGAAAATGGGCGTTCATGGCAAAATGCGCCGGGGTTCGCACATAACCTGCCATCATCGCCACAATCGCCTCACGCCCAAGATGTCTTCCCAGGCGCGCGGCGTAAGGCTCGCCGACACCTTCCCAGCAGGCGTCTGCGGTAAACAGTTCGCCGATAGCCTGTACCGTTTCTGCCGTGTCGAGTTTGTCGCACAACCACATGTACTGGCTGATACAAACCCTGGCGGCTTGCTGGTCTTCAAGCTGCTGTAAACGCTGCGCGTCCGGTGAATTCATCATCGACTCCGTTAGCCCTGAATAATCAGTTCACGCCCAACACGCGCTTCGATTTTGCAGTACTTCCACAGCTTGCTACCGCTATCACCCACTGGCGTGGTGCGGAACAAGTTGCATACTGCCGCGACGTTTTCCAGCGCGTCGGCATCGGCCAGAATGTAAGTCGTCCACGGTGCGGTGGTGGACGGGCCAACCATTAACTGGTCGTCATCCATATTGCCAATCACGCGGATGCCGGGGGTTTCTTCAACCCCTTTCATCATCACGCCAAAAGCGCCCCACACTTGCTTCGCTTCCGTTGGGCTGGCATCGAAAAAGTTCTGATTAACCCCGATGCAGAACAGCACACGTAATTTGTTTGTCTGGCTCATTTATTGCTCCTTTAGAAAAGAATCACAGGTAACCCGGCAGCGGTTTGCCACCGAAAAAGACCGTACCGGCGTTGAGATAAGAGAGGTCGCCCATAAAGGCGTGTTGCGTAATCACCATGGTGTCGCGCACATAACGTTGCAGCGGGCTGGTCATCGCAACGCCGCCCATGCCGTTGAGTGCCAGCGCCTGGCGTGCCACTTCTGCTGCCACGCGGGTAACGTGCGTCGAAGAAAGACGCAAGGCATTAATTTGTTCTGGGCTGGCTTCGTCACCGGCGAGCAATTTTTGCCACACTTCGTCGATAGCTTCGTAGAACCAGGCGCGGGCCGAGCGCAGATCCGCTTCACATCGGGCAATTTGCATCTGTGCCTGTGGCCTTTCAGCAAGCTTCGGCGCGCCAGTAACCGACTGCTGACGATGGGCAATCTGGTAGATTTCATTGAGTGCCGCGCGAGCCACACCCAACGCCACCACTGACAGCACTTGCGTGGCGAGGGAAAGCACCGGATAGCGATACAGCGCCCCTTCCAGATTCAGTGCGCCACCGCGAATAAACGTCCACTCCTGCGGAACATACGCGTCGTTAACCAGCAGATCGTGGCTGCCGGTTCCGGCCAGCCCGACGGTGTTCCACACCGGATCAATCTGCACATATTCCCGTGGCAGCACAGCCATACGCGGCAGCGCTTTTTCTTCATCTGGCTGGATACCCACGCCAAACACCGATGCGCCCATGCTGCCGCTGGCAAAACTCCAGCGCCCGCTAACGCGATAACCCCCATCGGCCCGCATGGCTTTGTGTGTCGGGTAAATTCCACCGGCAAACACCACGTCTGGCCCATCGCGGTATAGCTCTTTCAGGGTGTCCGGCGGCAACGCCCCAAGGTAGAACGGGCTCATGCCAAAACTTGCCACCCAACCTGCCGAACCGTCTGCTGTGGCAATTTGCTCAATCAGTTCGCAAAACTGCGCGGGTGAGCATTCGTCGCCGCCGTAAATTTTCGGCACCAGTGCGCGATACACACCGACCTGTTTGAAGCGGGTAATAATGTCTTCAGAAATATGGCGTTGATGTTCAAAATCGGCGCTACGAGTCGTCACTTCACTCAGTAACGGAACCAGCTCTTCACGAACGTTGACGACAGACATGGCTAACTCCCGAAGTAATGGGGTGCAGATGGTGGATGGCGCTTACACTAATCCCCGACAAAACCACTCGGCGGCCTGAACCAACAAGCCTTCACGTCCTTTGGCCGCCACTAATTGCAAGGCGACCGGACGACCACGTAGTTCGCCCATCGGCAGGGTGATTGCCGGATGTCCACTGAGATTGAAAGGCCGCACCAGGCGAGTCAGGTTGACGACGCTAAGCGGGTCTTGTGCTTCTTGTAGCGTTGGAGGAAGTTCCGGCAAGGTTGCCAGCACCAGCAAAGGTGTTTGCTCAAGTAACGCATCCACCTCGGCGGTGAATTTGATGCGCACACGTTCGGCGTTAGCCAAAGCGGCAGCGTCCACATCTTTGCCCGCCCGAATACGGCTCGCGACATCTGGCGAAACCTCTTCACTGCTGAGCAATGAGTTAAACGCCTGCCAGTTTTCGTGGCTAATAATCGCCAGCCCGGCGCGGTGTGCGTCGGCAAGCGCAGGAAGTTGTGAATGGTGCGGACGAATGCCCTGTTGTTCGAGTTGCCCCAGCAGAAGCGCGTCAATTTCTGGGATTGCCGCCGCCACAAAGGCCACTTCAGGCAACGCAGTGATTGGCTCGCCGACAGGAATCGAAAGGTGCGTCAGAACCTGGCGCAGCACCGTAGCGTTACGGGCAAAAATGCCGACGCAATCCAGCGAGCTGTGTGCCGGTAAAACCCCATCGCGGCTGATGACACCGTAACCGGGTTTCAGCCCCAACACTCCACAACAAGCGGCAGGCATACGCACCGAACCGCCAGTGTCAGTACCCAGTGAAAAATCGACTTCACCGGATGCGACAACCGCCGCAGAACCACTCGATGAACCGCCAGGGATCAGCGCCGGAAACAGCGGGTTCACCGGGGTGCCGCTCCAGGCGTTAATGCCCGTCACCCCGAATGCCAGTTCGTGCAGCGTGGTTTTGCCGGTCAGCACGCAGCGGTTGTTGAGTAACGTCGCCACTACGCCAGCATGATGCTGCGCAACAGGTGCTGCTGCGAGAGCCGGACATCCGGCACGAGTACGGTAACCAGCGATATCCAGGGTGTCTTTTACCGCAAAGCGCAGTTCACCCTCGCCGAGGACAAACTGCTCTACATAACCATTGTTCTCACAAATAGACTTCATCATTAAGGCCTTAATCAGATAATGTGAATCACATTAGGTAAGCAGTCATCGCTGCTTTTTCGTTCTGAGTAAATATGAATCAATCATGGAATATTTAGATGAAAATTCAAGTAATATTTCACGTAAATTTCACGAACAATTAACATGAAATTAACTAGATTTAACAAATGAATTTTTGATTATGCTGATGAATTGATAAGGAAATATTTGGCGAATGCCAAAAAGTCGTCATGAGAACCCAGGACGACGAGTGGATAAAAAATATTTATTTTACAGTGGGTTGGAAGAAATTTTTAACGCGGTCACAAATTTGTCATTCTGTCGATCAGGATCAAATTTCGTTCAGGTTATCGAGCACTTTAGCCAGTGAAAGATTCATTTTTTCCACCTGCGCCACACTCATGCCCTTAAACCCTTTCTCGAAAACTTTACCTGCCAGACGGTACGCTTCTTCCACTTTTTGCTGGCCTTTGGCAGTCAACATCACTTCGGTGACTCGCGCATCTTGTTCACTGCTGGCGGTGGTGACTAAACCTTCATCGCGCAGGCGGCCAACAATTTTGGTTACCGTCGGCATTTTGACCATCGCGTATTCGGAGATTTGCGAAATGCTGGCCTTGCCATATTGCTGCGTCACCATTAAGACCCGGAAGCCAGAGACATCCAGTTGCACCTTTTTCAGCGTCACTTCCATGATTTGGGTGTAGCGCGCATAGACGTTGACTATCCAGTAAAACGGGAACTCCTCACGGTGAAATTCGGCATCCACATCCGGTGTTTTCTTTAGGTTACTCATGAGGTTCCTTAGCAAGACAGTTGTCAATTGGGCGATTATACCTGCTTAAACCTGGCGGCTATAGCGCTTCGGACAACGCTATTGTTCAATTCTGAATTTTGGGCGATTACCGCACACTTAATGATTCAAAAATGCCACATGAACAACATTTTTGTATCATTTTTACAACACCGCATTGACATCCAATCTTCCTCTTTCCTATACGTTAGCGCACGGGTTTGCGTTGGCTGGGACGGGCAGTGCTCAATCCATGACAACACCGGACTAACAATACTAATAAACGCAATGTGGAGCTCTTCATGAACGAAAGTCCTTCTCTGGAACAGGCTCGCTCCGAGGTGCTGGCACCGCCATCACCAGGCGAAATAGCACTGGATCCCCGGCAACAGGCGGTGATTAAAAAACTGTTTCGTCGGTTGATTATCTTCTTGTTTGTGCTGTTTGTTTTTTCGTATCTGGACCGCATCAACATTGGCTTTGCCGGTTTGACAATGGGCAAAGATCTGGGCCTCACCAGCACCATGTTTGGCCTGGCGACCACGCTGTTTTATGTGATGTATGTTATCTGCGGCGTGCCGAGTAACATCATGCTGAGTATTGTCGGTGCACGCCGCTGGATTGCCGTTTTGATGGTGGTCTGGGGGATTGCTTCCACCGCGACGATGTTTGCCACCGGCCCTGGCAGCCTTTACGTGTTGCGTATGCTGGTGGGGATTGCTGAAGCCGGATTCTTACCGGGTTTGTTGCTCTATTTAACATACTGGTTCCCTGCGCAATATCGCGCTCGGGCGAATGCGCTGTTCATGATTGCGATGCCCGTCACCATGGCGCTGGGCTCGCTCGCTTCCGGCTATATTCTTAACCTTGATGGCTTGCTCAACCTGAAAGGCTGGCAATGGCTGTTCCTGCTCGAAGGGTTCCCGTCGGTGTTGTTAGGTCTGGTGGTGTGGTTCTGGCTGGATGACTCACCGTCGAAAGCCAAATGGCTGACCGACGATGATAAAGCCTGCCTGAACGAGATGATGGAAGCCGATAAACTGGCGATTCAGAAATCACAACAAGGCACCAATATCGGCCCGACATCCCAACGCGGCATGCTGCGGGAATTATTTACGCCGGTGATTATGCTTTATACGCTGGCCTATTTTTGCCTCACCAACACATTAAGCGCCTTGAGCGTCTGGACGCCGCTTATCCTGCGCAGTTTTAACCAGGAAAGTAATAACATCACCATTGGTTTACTCAGCGCGATTCCGCAAGTTTGTACTATTGTCGGGATGATTTGGTGGAGTAAGCGTTCTGACCGCTTTAATGAACGTAAAATTCACACTCTGTTGCCGTATCTGTTTGCCGCCGCAGGCTGGGTTTTAACAGCTTCAAGCAGCAATCCGATGCTGCAATTTACCGGCATTGTGATGGCCTCGTCAGGTGCATTTGCCGCGATGGTCATTTTCTGGACCACGCCGGATCAATCCATCTCTTTGCAAGCCCGCGCCCTGGGTATTGTGGTGATCAACGCCACCGGTATGACTGGTGCCGCGTTAGGGCCATTGTTGATGGGCTGGATGAAAGATGTCACCGGTAATTTCAACGCCGGTATTTATATGGTTGCTGGGTTCCTGGTGTTGGGCGCAATTGTTATTTCATTGATTCCGATGAAGAAGATGGCGCAAAGAAGCAGTTTGTAACACTGAAAATAGCCTCTTTGAATGATGAAAGCCCGGAATGCACATCGCTATTCTGGGCTTTTTTTATCCAGAAAATGCTCCGCAAAATGAAACAAGTCACCTTTAGTGATCTTCTCGGTCTTTGGGCTAAACTATGCGAGTAACCGCCAGGTAGAAAGTCCATCATTTATATAATGAAATCATCAGCAATGATTAGAACAGGACGGACATTGTGGCAGAAATTAAAATACCCGACGCGCTCACCATTTTTGGGAAACCCGATGAGACTAAACCGACATTTAGCCACAGCACTCAGCCCCCTGTTGCTGCTTAGTGCCTCTGTTCACGCCGAGGTCGATCTTGGCTCCTTAGAGCTATTCGCGAAAGACAATGACACCAGCCCCATCCCCAAGGGTTTGATTTTGGGCGGCGCGGTGATTAGCGGCACGGCACGTTACGAAGCGCAAAAAGATGAAACTTATGTCATCCCCGGCGCGCTCTATTTTGGCGATCAATTCATGTATCTCGGCGACCGTGGTCGCTACTATTTTCATCTTGATGACAACACCGCCGCTTATGCGTATGGCAGGTTCCGCTTTGGTAACCTGGATCCCGATGATGAAGATGCTTTCGATGGGATGCACAAGCGAAAGTCAGAATTTGAAGCGGGCGTCGGCGGCACTATTATTACCCCGTATGCACTGCTTAGCGCCCGTGTCAGTTCTGATGTCACCGGGCGCAGTAATGGCCAGGAACTACTGTTGTGGGCGGATTTCCCTATCGTAAAAGGGAATTTGCTGGTGATGCCTGGCATGGGGATGATGATTCGCAGCGATAAGATGGCGAACTATTACTTTGGTGGCGTTTCGAAAAGTGAGGCCACCGCCCAACGGCCAGAATGGGATACCGGAACCACCTTCTCGCCTATGGCTGCAGTGATTACTAGTTACCGTTTCAGCCCAAAATGGGTGGGGATGCTGGCGGCCAACTACGAGTTTTATGATAAAGATATTGCCGACAGCCCTATCGTGCAGCATAACGGTGAGTTGTATGGGATTTTGGCCGTAGGTTATATCTGGTAGCGAGATGCTTAAAGAAAATTTCAATGAGCTGCAAATCTTTCTGGTGGTGGCAAAAGAAAGGAGTTTTACCAAAGCCGCAGGGAAACTGGGCGTTTCACAATCCGCGTTAAGTCATGCGGTGAAAGCCCTGGAAGAACGTTTAAATGTGAGGTTGCTGACCCGCACCACCCGCAGTGTTGCCCCCACCGAAACCGGTGAGCGACTCATTGCCAGCCTCGAGCCTCGCCTGGCGGAACTTGAGAGCGAACTGGAAAGCATTCTGCAATTAAATGGCGGTGCATCAGGTAATATCCGGCTTTCTGCCGGTGAACATTCCGCGCGTAAACTACTGTGGCCGAAGCTAAAACCGTTCCTCAAACAGTACCCGGATATTAATGTCGAGCTGGTGGTCGATAACGGTTTTGTCAATATTGTCGAGGGCCGTTTCGATGCCGGAATTCGGCTGGGGGAAAGTGTCGATAAAGACATGGTGGCGGTGAGAATCGGGCCGGATTTACGCATGGTGGTTGTCGGTTCGCCGCAATATCTACAGGCGCAAGGCATTCCGCAAACGCCGCATGAATTACAACATCATCGTTGTATTAATATGCGTTTACCCACCGCAGGCGGTTTGTATCACTGGGAATTTGAAAAAGACGCTAAACCCCTGCGCGTGCGCGTGGAAGGCCAGCTGATTTTTAATCTGCTTTCCGAACGGATTGATGCCGTGCTGGCTGGGTTTGGCCTGGCCTGCGTCCCTGATGATATGGTTCAGGATGAGCTGAAATCGGGGGAGCTGGTGCAGGTTCTTGCCGACTGGTGCCCAACATTTCCGGGCTATTACCTTTATTATCCCAGCCGTAAACAACACCCACCTGCCTTTGCATTACTTATCGATTCGTTGCGTTATTCAGAATAAAAAACGGTGGATGACGCTAACGCTTATCCACCCTACAAAACCCAACCCGACATTTTCAGGATTAACGCCCGACGCGAGCCTGCAATGCCGCCGGATAACGTTCACCGACGATTTTCACCGTTTCCAGTGCCAGGGTGATTTTACGCAAATCATCCTGCGCAAGGGTTAAATCCGCCGCCGCCAGGTTCTCTTCCAGACGATGTAGCTTCGTGGTTCCCGGAATCGGTACAATCCACGGTTCCTGTGCCAGCAACCACGCCAGTGCGATTTGCGCCGGGGTTACCCCTTTTTCTGCGGCCAGTTCACTGAGCAAAGAAACCAGTTTTTCGTTGGCTTCCAGTGCATCAGCAGCAAAACGCGGTACTTTGCTACGGAAATCATCCGCGCCGAAGGTGGTGCCAGACTTAATTGAGCCGGTCAAGAAGCCTTTGCCTAACGGACTAAACGGCACAAACCCAATCCCCAGTTCTTTTAGCACCGGCAGAATTTCTTGCTCCGGCTCACGCCACCACATCGAATATTCACTTTGCAGCGCGGTGACCGGTTGCACAGCATGGGCGCGGCGAATGGTTTGCGCCCCCGCTTCGGACAAACCAAAGTGCTTCACTTTCCCTTCAGCAATCAGGTCTTTTACTACACCTGCGACGTCTTCAATCGGCACATCGGGATCCACACGATGCTGATACAACAGGTCGATAACGTCGGTTTTCAAACGGCGTAACGACCCTTCCACCGCCAGGCGAATATGTTCCGGACGGCTGTTTAAAATTTGCTGCTTATTATCCTCACCAAAAGTGAAGCCGAATTTGGTGGCAATAACTACGCGGTCGCGGAACGGTTTTAATGCTTCGCCGACAACATCTTCATTGAGATACGGGCCATACACTTCGGCGGTGTCGAAAAATGTCACGCCACGCTCGACGGCAGCACGAATCAATTCCACGGCCTGGCGGGTATCCGTTGCCGGGCCATAGCCGTGGCTTAGCCCCATACAACCCAGACCCAGTGCGGAAACTTCAAGACCAGAATGACCGAGATAACGCTTTTGCATAATGATTCCTCGTGAATGGGTGGAAGTTATACGTCTAGTTTGCGGCCGGTTAGCCACTCAACCCTCGCCGGATCACGATGCGAGAAGAAGGCACTGGTCGCAGTATCCAGCGCGGTAATTTGCAGAAAATCGTCGCGGCTCAGTTCGAAATCCAGAATATTGAGGTTCTCTGCCATGCGAGTTTGGCGCACGGTTTTCGCCAGCGAAACGATGCCACGCTGGAAGATCCAGCGCAGGACGACTTGCCCGATGCTCTTACCGTGTTTTGCCGCAATCGCCGCTAATAGCGGATGCTGGAACAGATTGTTGCGCCCTTCAGCAAACGGAGCCCAGGCCTCTGGCTGAATGCCACGGCTTTGCATCCACGGCGCGGCATGCAGTTGCTGATGGAACGGGTTCACCTCCACCTGGTTGACGGCGGGAACCACGCTGTTAAAAGCGATAAGATCAGCCAGTCGATCAGGCTGGAAGTTACTGACGCCAATGGCGCGGATTTTCCCGGCTTGCTGCAACTCTTCCATCGCACGCCACGCGCCATGCACATCACCGTACGGCTGGTGAATCAGATACAAATCGACATAATCCATTTGCAGGCGGTTGAGCGAACGTTCGAACTGCGCTTTCGCGCCTTCGTAGTTGGCGTCTTGCAACCATAGTTTGGTGGTGATAAACAACTCTTCACGGGCAATGCCACTGTTTTTTAAAGCATTACCGACTTGCGTTTCGTTCTGATAAGAGGCGGCGGTATCAATCAAACGGTAGCCGGTTTCAATGGCGTCAATAACCGCACGTTCGCATTCTGCGGCCTCTGTCATCTGAAAGACGCCAAAGCCCAGCAGTGGCATTTCGATACCGTTGTTCAATGTGACGGTTTGCATAGCGTTCCCCCTAATCTGTGGTGTGGGAAAAAGCATAACGCAAACAGGTTTATCTGATTAGGCACCCTAATTCGCTAGGGTTTATTAGCAGAATTCATTAATGAATACGAGCGGCGGGATTATTTGCTTTCCGGGACAATCGAGATATGCCCGTTGCGTTCGAGAATGGCGAATTTAATTTCTGCCAGTTGGGTGATTCCGTGATCAACACGGGCTGTTTGTAAAATATCATCACAGGAAATATCGACTTTTTTCATTTTCTCCTGAAACAAATAGCCGCTTTCAACCAAAATGACTGGCGTATTATCAAGAAAATCATCAGCTCCCGGTAAATGTTTCTTTATCAAACCAAACAGCATATCCACCACGATCAAGGTGACAATGGTCAGCATGGCTCCGGTGACGGAAAAGTCATTGCCTAATAACGCTTGTTGCGTGGCCTCGCTAATAATTAATAGCAATATCAAATCAAAGGAGGTCATCTGTAATAGCGTACGGCGGCCAGCAATCTTGAACACCACCATCAATATCAGATAAATGGCCAGCGCCCTTATTACCATATCCATTGTCTGGTTACCTTAGGGATAAATAAATTGTTGGAAAGGGATTTCAGCGCCGTTATCAATTGCGACGGTGCTTTTCATGGCCCCGAATTTCATCGGCGTCAGACTTAACCACAATGTTTGCTTAACACCAGGTGCCATCGGTTGATATTCCAGAATCATCTCGCCATTCAGGCTGTACATTTTATCCGGCTGCGGCTGCAGCGTATCAATGCGAAAGCCCTCCATAAAATCACCGCCCAGCACAATACGGTTACGTTTCCCAGGCGGGGTAACCGAGGTGATTTTCATGTCCATGTCGCTCATCAGGCGATTGAATTTTTCGTAATCAACAGTGAGGGAATGGTCGTCGTTCGAACGGGTGGCCTCACTGAGATAGCCGCGTGAAAATAGCCCCGCCAGAGCGGCCGCAACAATCAGCAGCAACAGCACAAAACCGACACGCCGCAGCTGAAATTCAAAGTTCAGCCAGAACGGTTTTTCGGCCACGGGTGAAGATTGTTTGGCGGGCGTTGTTTTCATTTATTGATCCGGCCAATGCAGAGTAAGTGGCTGTTTTGAAGTCTAGTCAACAGCGGCAACACTAGCCAGCCTGGATTATTTACGCAGCGGTACATCCTTCATCAGCAATGACAGGATGAACGCAAACACCACCACTGCCGCAGAAATCAGGTACACCGAATGCAATGCCGAGCCAAAGGCTTGCAGATAATCATTTTGCAGCGCCGCCGGAAGTTCATGCACCGCCTTTGCACCCAGTTGACGGGGCAATTGAGTATCAGGTGGGAGCAATTCGCTCAGTTTGTTTTGCAGCACATTAGTGAAAATTGCGCCGAAGGCCGCCACGCCAATCGAGCCACCAATCTGGCGGAACAGCGTGGTGCTGGAGGTCGCAACACCAATCATTTTTTGCTCCACGCTATTTTGCACCGCCAGCACCAACACCTGCATCACCATGCCCAGACCAAAGCCCAACAACGCGATGTAGAGATAGAGAGTGTGAATAGGTGAGTCGATTTTAAGCGTGCCGAGCAATAACATGGCGATAAACGTCAGCAAGGTACCAACGATCGGGAAGATGCGATAGCGCCCTATTTTGCTGATGATGCGGCCACTGATAATTGAGGTCAGCATCAGCCCACCCATCAGCGGCAGTAACTGAATCCCGGCTTCGGTCGGCGTGGACGATTTCACCACCTGCAAGTAAAGCGGCAAGAAAGTCATCGAACCAAACAGCGACATGCCGATAATAAAACCAATCAGGCAACTCAATAAGAAAGTGCGGTCACGGAACAGGCCGAGGGGAATGATCGGCTCAAATGCCCGCCGCTCCTCATAAATAAAACCGCCGAGCGTCACCACAAAAAAGGCAAAAATGCACCACAGTTGCGGGTCAGACCACGCCATTACGGTGCCGCCCTGGCTGGTGAACAGGATTAAACAGGTCAGCGAGGCGGCGAGATAACCCGCGCCAAGAAAATCGATTTGGTGGCGAATACGCGCGGTTTGCGGTTTGAGCACCGCGCCAATCACCAGCAGCGCGAAGACACCGAGCGGCAGGTTGATGTAGAAAATCCAGCGCCAGGAGAAATGCTCAACCAGGAACCCGCCAATCAGCGGGCCAATTACGGTGGCAAGGCCAAACACCCCGCCAAACAAGCCCTGATATTTGCCGCGATCCGCAGGCGGGATAACATCGCCCACCGCCGCCATAGTGACCACCATCAGCCCGCCGCCACCCAACCCTTGCAAGGCTCGCATCAGAATTAACTGCGTCATATTTTGCGCCAGCCCGCATAACGCGGAGCCAAGCAAGAAAATCACGATAGCCGTTTGCAGCACGATCTTGCGCCCCAGCAGATCGCCAAATTTACCGTATAGCGGCACCACAATAGTGGAAGAAAGCAGATAAGCGGTGACCACCCAGGAGAGTTTTTCCAGCCCACCCAGCTCACTGACAATGGTCGGCAAGGCGGTGGAAACGATGGTCTGATCCAGTGCGGCGAGCAGCATGACCAGCATCAGCGCACAGAACAATAAACGAATTGAAGTTGCCTGCTGATGCGTTTCTGCCTGAGGTGTTTCGGTGACTGTCATGTTACCTGTCAGCTTGGGATTAATTAATTTGGTAATTAATGTAGGGTGAATAGTTTCACCCGGTCAATGGATGGCGCACGAAACGCCCCTAAAAACGGCTGTGATAAATCCGAAATCACACCATTGCCCGCCTTGTAGTATCGGGTCACTGGAGATTCACCGGCCATTTAGCAATTTGTGATCTGGAAATAAATACATTTTCCGCATCAATGATTAAGCTTTTTCCTAATTTACCCATACCAAAAATAATGGATTATGCCAGCGCCAGAAACGGCGTTTCCGCTGCGGCGGCTTCTTCTTAATTTTGGGTTAAACAGCAATGAAAAAAATAATGTTGATGATGGTTGTAGGTATGGCTGGAACATTGGTTGGCTGTAGTACTCCGGCGCAGCGCCAGGCAGAATGCCAGGCTCAGGGAGTCAGCAAAGATGCCTGTTATATGGCCGAGCAAAACAGACAAAACGTAGCCTTAAAGCAGGCGATGGAAAATGCCCACGACGCGGTGAAATAACCCAACGGCTTCGTCATTAATCCAGGCTCGCAAGGGCCTGTTCCTGCTTTCCCCTTCCAAAATACATCCCACATAATTCATTGAATTATGGCGACTTTGTCACAGTCGATTCGCACGAAATGTAAAGTTTAAAAAATGATGCTTTTCTCAGTTTGCTGGCTCTTGTATTCACTCTGAAAGGGAGAGTACATTAGCGCCGGCGAATCGATTCATTAGCCAAAAAAATACAATATGCAGCGGCCATATGGTGAAGTTAATCCCAAAAGTCATGAATGGCGGTTTCATCTTTCTATACTGAATTTTTTAGCAAAATTGCGCGGCAGCACGCGCGGAGCAATGTAACGTGAAATATTTCATGATGGGCTTGTCGTTTATTTTGTTGGTTTGGGTCGGTACGTTTGTGATGATGGTTGAATGATGAAAAACAGGAGCCATTGGCTCCTGTTTTTCATCATTCAACCATTAAACGTTAACCCAATACCCCATCGGCACGGAACATCGCTTTGATGCCACGTACCGCCTGGCGAATACGGTCACGGTTTTCAATCAGCGCAAAGCGCACATGCGTGTCACCGTAATCCCCAAAACCCACGCCTGGCGAAACGCAGACTTTCGCATCCTGAAGCAGTTTTTTGGCAAATTCCAGCGACCCCATTTGTGCATAGTGCTCAGGGATTTTCGCCCACACATACATCGACGCTTTCGGGCATTCCACCATCCAGCCCGCTTCGTGCAAGCCTTTCACTAACACATCACGCCGGCGCTTGTACTGCTCGGCGATATCGCGCACACATTGTTGATCACCTTCTAGTGCCGCAATGGCCGCGACTTGTAGCGGCGTAAATGTGCCGTAGTCGTGGTAACTTTTGATTCTCGCCAGTGCGTTCACCAGCTCTTTATTGCCCACCATAAACCCGATGCGCCATCCCGCCATGTTGTAGCTTTTTGACAGGGTAAAGAATTCAACTGCGACATCGCGAGCGCCAGGGACTTCCATAATTGACGGGGCTTTCCAGCCGTCATAAACGATATCGGCGTAGGCCAAATCATGCACCACCAGCACGTCGTAACGTTTTGCCAGTGCCACCACACGTTCGAAAAATTCCAGTTCTACGCACTGCGCGGTTGGGTTCGATGGGAAGCCGAGGATCATCATTTTCGGTTTCGGGTAGCTTTCGCGAATCGCACGTTCCAGCTCGGCAAAGAAATCGACGCCTTCCACCAGCGGCACCGAGCGCACTTGCGCTCCGGCAATGACCGCGCCGTAAATATGAATCGGGTAACTTGGGTTCGGCACCAGCACCGTGTCGCCGTGGTCGAGGGTTGCCAGCATCAGGTGCGCCAGGCCTTCCTTCGAGCCAATGGTGACAATGGCTTCGCTTTCCGGATCAATCTCGACGTCGTAACGATCTTTATACCAGCGCGAAATAGCGCGGCGTAAACGCGGAATACCTCGGGAGGTGGAGTAACCGTGGGTATCTTCACGCTGCGCAACGGTGCAGAGTTTTTCAACGATGTGCGGCGGAGTTGGGCCATCAGGGTTGCCCATGCTGAAATCGATTATATCTTCGCCACGGCGACGCGCCGCCATTTTCAGCTCAGCGGTGATATTAAATACATACGGCGGGAGGCGATCGATACGCGAAAAACGACGTTTTGGACTGGAGTCAGCCATAAATTCCTCAGATTAACGTTAGCGCCCGGACCGTCCGAGCGACGCTGCCACGCGATGTGGCTTGTTTAGAAAATAGCCTGAATAAAAATCATCTGTCGAGAGGGAAAGAGAAATATTTTTATTCCACCAAAAAGAGGATGCTTCATTCGAAGCCTATCCCTATTTTATTTGATACAAGTGGATTACATTAACCATGTCGCAACAATCCAATAACCTTCTTTAAGAGACGTGGAGTATCACCATGACCCTACAGATTGATGACTTACCGCGTGCAATCCGTGAGATAAAACAAAAACTTCGCCACGAACTGCCAAATTACCAAACCGCTTTTGAGCAACTCGAAGGCGATATGAAGCGCCAGATCGACGAGATCCGCGCAGAGCTGGCGCGCGGGGAAAACCCAGTGCCAAAAATTAATGCTGACGATATCGTGAATCATCGCGTTAGCGAGCAGCAAAAAGCACTTATTCGCCAGCGGGGTTGTTGCACCGTGAAAGGGGTATTCCCGCAATCTCAGGCGCAAGCCTGGAATGAGGAAGTCGGGAATTATCTGGAGCGCAATAACTTTGTCGAGAAACTGAAGAACGCTGCAGAAGATAACTATTTTGGCACACTTGCCGCCAGTAAGCCGCAAATTTACGGCATCTACTGGTCGAAGCCGCAGGTTGAAGCGCGCCAACATGCCCGCATGAAAGCGGTGCAGGTGTTTCTGAATAATTTATGGGAAACCGAAAGCAACGGTAAGCAGCATTTCGACCCGGACCGTGTGGTGAGCTATGCCGACCGTACCCGCCGCCGCCCGCCGCGTTCCAACTCTTTGGGCCTGTCTCCACATGTGGATGGCGGTTCAGTTGAACGCTGGCTGGATGAGAATTTCCGCCATGTTTATCGCCATGTGTTTTCTGGTGAATGGCAGAAATACAGCCCGTTTGCTGCTGAAGGGCGTACCGAAGTGCGTGAATTCCCATCGCCAGCGGTGTGTTCGATGTTCCGTACTTTCCAGGGCTGGACGGCGCTTAGCCCGCAGCGTAAACATGGCGGCACACTAACCTTGCTGCCGGTAGCGAATGCGATGGCCTACATTTTACTGCGCGCTTTGCAGGATGATGTGCCGGAAGAATCGCTGTGCGAAGCGAAGCCTGGCCGCGCACTTTCTATTAACGAGCAGTGGCATCCCCTTTTATTAACAGGGATTTCCTCAATTCCGGATATGGAAGCGGGCGATACGGTTTTCTGGCACTGCGATGTGATCCATGCTGTTGAAAATGAACATCTTGGTGAATTTGATAGCAACGTGATGTATATCGCCGCCGCACCATGGTGTGAGAAGAACGCCGCTTACCTTGAGCGCCAGTGGTCATCCTTTGTTGAAGGTAAATCACCACCTGATTTTGCCGCCGATGATTTCGAGGTTGATTTCACCGGACGTGCGATGCCAGCGGATATGACAGCCGCCGGGCGCGAGCAGTTAGGTGGGAAGTAATCCCCTCTCCCCAGGGGGGTGTCTCTTAGTCACAACTCGCCCTGGCAATTTTGTCAGGGTCAGATCTGCAAGCCTCGCTGATTTTCCGTTCACCCGTGCGTTCAGTTATCTCTTTAATTCACGAAAACGGTGAACGTATCAAGGGGTTAACGCCAACCCCTTGATAATCCAGGCGCCCGGCAAATCAATCGCCGCTAAAGCGGTAAACACCGTTTTTCACCCAACATTCGGGGTCGTTCGCGATTCGTTCCCGACGATCGCTCTCTCACGTGGCTCCCGGCCACGTGACCCCGACTGAAGGGCGAAAAACGGTGCGACTGAAGCCGGGAACAAAGTCAAAACCGCTCTGGTTTTTGACTTTGTCCTTGAATTTCGGGTCCGGCTTAAATCGCCTCCATTTTGACTCCAGGTGGCAGGGTCCAGCCGCCGGGAGCGGCTGGAGGGCGCGATCGTCTGGAACGAATCGCAACCGACCCTGACACGGAGGCAAAATGGAGGTATACCGCTTGCGGCGATTTATTTGCCGGGAGTCAGGGTTCTTAGGGTGACGACGGTGGTCACCCTAAGACGTTCACCGGTTCCGGGTCGACATAAACCCTCTGTCGCCTGGTGAACGGAACCTTCTCCGGCTCGGCAGGAACCGCCTTTCAAAGATGTGACTAAGAGACAGCCCCAGGGAGAGGGAACTGAACGGTTTTCTTTCCCCTTCTCCTGGGGAAGAAGCCGGGATGAGGGCAACCATGTCCCAAAAATCCACGTTTCTGGTAACCACTCAGTAATTTCCTTATCATTGCCCTTCCATTCCTGGTCACGCGAGTTACCCGTGCACGAAATTTTTAATATGCTGCTGGCGGTGTTTGACCGAGCGGCGCTGATGCTTATTTGCCTGTTCTTTTTAATCCGCATCCGCCTGTTCCGCGAGTTGTTGCATAAGAACGCCCACACGCCGAAAGAGTTACTGGCCGTCACCGCTATTTTCTCGATGTTTGCCCTGTTCAGCACCTGGTCCGGCGTGCATGTTGAAGGTTCGCTGGTTAACGTGCGGATTATCGCCGTGATGGCGGGCGGGATCTTATTTGGGCCGTGGGTCGGCATTATTACCGGTATTATCGCCGGGCTTCATCGTTATCTGATTGATATCGGCGGGATTACCGCCGTTCCTTGCCTGATAACCAGTATTGTCGCCGGTTGTATTGCCGGTTGGATAAACCGCAAAATACCGAAAGCTCAGCATTGGCGGGTGGGGATTATTGCCGGGATGTTGTGCGAAACCATGACCATGGTTTTAGTGGTGCTGTGGGCGCCGTCTGTTTCACTGGGCATCGATATTGTGTCGAAAATCGGTATTCCGATGATTGTCGGCACCGTTTCCATCGGCTTTATTGTGTTGCTGGTGCAAAGTGTTGAAGGTGAGAAAGAGGCCAGCGCCGCGCGTCAGGCCAAGCTGGCGCTGGATATTGCCAATAAAACGCTGCCGTTGTTCCGCAAGGTGAACAGCGAATCACTGCGCCAGGTTTGTAATATTATCCGCGAGGATATTAACGCCGACGCGGTAGCCATTACCGATAAAGAGAAAGTGTTAGCCTACGTGGGTTTTGGGGAAAGCAATTATAAACAGAATGATAACGGGATTAGCCCCCGCACCCAACTGGCGCTGCGCGAAGGAAAAATCATTATCCGTAACGATGATGAGGCTTATCGCACCCCGGAAATTCACTCGCTGATTATTATTCCGTTATGGGAAAAAGGTGTCGTCACCGGCACGCTGAAAATCTATTACCGCCATGCTCATCAAATTACCTCTACTTTGCAGGAGATGGCAGTCGGGCTTTCGCAGATTATTTCCACCCAACTGGAAGTTTCCCGTGCCGAGCAGTTGCGCGAAATGGCAAATAAAGCCGAACTACGCGCGCTGCAAAGCAAAATTAACCCTCATTTTCTGTTCAATGCCCTGAACGCGATATCCTCGTCTATTCGCATGAATCCCGATACCGCACGCCAGTTGATTTATAACTTGTCGCGCTATTTGCGCTACAACATTGAATTAAAAGACGATGAACAGATCGATATTAAAAAAGAGCTGTATCAAATAAAGGATTACATCGCCATTGAGCAGGCACGTTTTGGCGACAAGCTGACGGTGATTTATCACATTGATGAAGAGGTGAATTGCCTGATCCCCAGCCTGCTGATCCAACCGCTGGTTGAGAATGCGATTGTCCACGGGATACAGCCATGTAAAGGCAAAGGCGTGGTGACCATCAGCGTTGAGGAGAGCGGTAATCGCGTGCGAATTGCGGTGCGCGACACCGGTAACGGTATTGATCCGCTGGTGATTGAACGCGTGGAGGCCAACGAAATGCCGGGCAATAAAATCGGCCTGTTGAATGTGCATCACCGCGTAAAATTACTCTACGGTGAAGGCCTGCATATTCGTCGCCTTGAGCCAGGCACTGAGATTGCATTTTATGTGCCTCACGCCGCCAGTACCGTTCCACCTTTATTGCCGCAACAAGGAGGTAATCTATGAAAGTCCTCATCGTAGAAGATGAAGTCCTGGCTCAGCAGGAGCTTAACTGGCTTATCAAAGAGCACAGCCAGATGGAAGTGGTGGGCACCTTTGATGACGGCATGGATGTGCTGCGTTATCTGCAACATCATGAAGTTGATGCTATTTTTCTCGACATCAACATCCCCTCTTTAGATGGCGTGTTGCTGGCGCAAAACATCAGTAAGTTTGCTCATAAGCCGTTTATTGTGTTTATCACCGCCTGGAAAGAACATGCAGTGGAGGCGTTTGAGCTGGAGGCTTTCGACTACATTCTCAAGCCGTATCAAGAGTCGCGCATTATTGGGATGCTGCAAAAGCTGGAAGCCGCTTTCCAGCAACAAAACGCCCCTGCCGCTGCTAACACCCCGGGGCGTGAAGCGTTGACGGTTAATTTGGTGAAAGATGAGCGGATTATCGTTACCGATGTTAACGATATTTATTACGCCGAAGCGCACGAGAAAATGACCTTTGTGTATACGCGACGTGAAGCGTATGTCATGTCGATGAACATCACTGAGTTTTGCCATCGCCTACCGGAAAGCCATTTCTTCCGTTGCCATCGTTCATATTGCGTTAACCTGAGTAAAATCCGTGAGATAGAACCGTGGTTTAACAATACCTATATTTTGCGTTTGCAGGATTTGGAATTTCAGGTGCCGGTGAGTCGTAGCAAAGTGAAAGAGTTTCGCCAGTTGATGCGTTTGTAAAACGGGCGCAAGAATTTGCGCCCGATGGGATTACAGAACCTGCCCCAGCGTTTGGCGCAAATGCGCGCCAGCGCCCAGCAATCCTGGTTGATCGTGAACAATCAAATACACCGGAATGTTGTGCACGTATTCTTTGAAACGCCCTTTGTCTTCAAAACCGCCACGGAAACCGGAAGCTTTAAAGAATTCGAGGAAACGTGGCACGATACCGCCCGCAATGTACACGCCGCCAAACGTCCCAAGGTTTAACGCAAGGTTACCGCCAAAGCGCCCGAGGATGACGCAGAACAGCGACAAGGCACGACGGCAGTCGGTGCACGTGTCTTCAACAGCCTTTTCGGTAATGTCTTTCGGTTTATAGTTTTCTGGTTCACGCCCGTCTGATTTAACAATCGCGCGATACAAATTCACTAAACCGGGGCCGGAAAGCACACGTTCTGCAGAAACGTGGCCGATTTCGGTACGCAGTTCTTCGAGGATAATCCCCTCTTCTTCGCTGTTTGGCGCAAAATCGACGTGACCGCCTTCACCCGGCAGGCTCACCCAGCGTTTATCGACGTGAACAAGATGTGCGACGCCAAGCCCGGTGCCAGCAC
The DNA here is from genome assembly GCF_003675305.1 of Buttiauxella sp. 3AFRM03. Classification (NCBI taxonomy): domain Bacteria; kingdom Pseudomonadati; phylum Pseudomonadota; class Gammaproteobacteria; order Enterobacterales; family Enterobacteriaceae; genus Buttiauxella; species Buttiauxella sp. 3AFRM03. Next base: position 4,425,288 of record NZ_CP033076.1, on the reverse strand, counting down.
CATAAACCGCAATCGGTTTGCCTTCGACTGGCTCATCGCCACCAAACTTGATCAGGTGCTCTTTTTTGAGAGCCGGAATAGCCATGGAAACGGCGGTAAAGTCGTTGATAATCTCCAGATGTTCAAAGCCGAGGTTCTTTTTCATCTCGGCGGTAGAGAATGCCCAGGTATGGTTGGTCATTGCCACCCAATCGCCAGTAATCGGGCATGCAATGGCGATACAACCGTCAGTCACGGCGACATTGTGCTCTTTGAGATAATGCGCCACCACCGCTTCCAGGCTTGGGAAATCGAGGCCCGAATAGGTTTTTGCCTGGGTGATGTCACCATTTTCAACGTTGCACAGTGCCAGACGCGCATTGGTGCCGCCTACATCTCCCACCAAAGCATATTTTGTCATTCTTTCACTGCTCCGCTAAAGTCAAAATAAGATCTGGCATCACTGTAAAATTAGCTAGCCTAAACAACAACGACCAGATGAGAAGTGCCTTGGGATTATCGATCTTCGTCACAGATTAGCTTGAGCGTTTCAGCCGGTATTGCACAGTGGCTTAAAACTAATCAGGCAGAGGGTTTGCCGCGACGATTTGCGCTGAATAAATTTAGAGTAAGGAAAATTTATGCTCCATCCGCGAGCCAGAACCATGCTGGTTCTTTCTGTCCCAGCGTTAATCATTGGGGTTTGTTCCAGTCTGGTATTGATTGTAGTGATGAAAGTCGCTGCGGTTTTGCAAAAATACCTGTGGGTTACCCTGCCCGCCAATTTCGACCTCAATATGAACTCCCCGATGTGGATTCTTTTGATGCTGACCGTCACCGGCATCGCGGTTGGGTTGGTGGTGCGCTATATGCCAGGCCACGCGGGGCCCGATCCGGCAACAGAGCCGTTGATTGGCTCGCCGGTACCGGTGATGGTGCTACCAGGTCTGATTATTGCGCTGCTGCTGGGGCTTGCCGGTGGGGTTAGCCTCGGGCCGGAACACCCTATTATGTCGGTGAATATTGCGTTGGCGGTGGCGATTGGTGCGCGTTTATTGCCTAAAGTCGCCGCGCTCGACTGGACTATTCTCGCCGCAGCAGGAACCATCGGTGCGCTATTTGGTACGCCAGTTGCGGCGGCGTTAGTGTTTTCGCAAACGCTGAACAGCAGCAACGATGTACCGTTGTGGGACCGGCTTTTCGCCCCGCTGATGGCCGCCGCTGCCGGAGCCATGACCACCGATTTGTTCTTCCAGCCTGATTTCTCGATACCGGTGCTGCAATATACGGAATTGCGCGTGGTGGATATCTTCAGTGGAGCCGTGGTAGCGACTATCGCGATTGCATTGGGGATGGTCGCCGTCTGGTGTTTGCCGCGTGCGCATCGCATGATTCACCAGCTCAAGCACCCGGTGTTTATTCTTGGCACCGGCGGTTTTCTGTTAGGGGTATTAGGGCTGATTGGCGGCGAAGTCACACTGTTCAAGGGGCTGGATGAAATGCGCCAGCTGACCGCCGGGAGTTTTTCCGTGGCCACCCTGTTCATGTTTGTGGTGGTAAAACTGGCCGCGCTGGTGGTTGCCTCAGCCTGCGGATTCCGTGGCGGACGGATTTTCCCGGTGGTGTTTGTCGGGGTTGCGCTGGGGATGATGCTCCATCAGCATGTCGAAGCGGTTCCGGCAGCAATTACCCTGTCATGTGCCGTCCTTGGCCTGGTGTTGGTGGTCACGCGTGACGGCTGGCTTAGCCTGTTTATGGCAATGGCAATTGTGCCAGATATCAAGTTGCTGCCGCTGCTGTGCATCGTGATGTTACCCGCCTGGCTGCTGCTGGCGGGTAAACCGGTGATGATGGCCGAGAAACCGAAAGTGTAGCTCTGCGTTACCTGCTTTGTCGGATGACGCTATCGCTTATCAGACCTACGAAGAGGCCAGTCATCAGTCTCTTGCGGCATTGCGTTTTGCCAGCGATGTTGTGATGGCATGCAACAATTCGGGTATATCCTGTTTCGGCAGGACGACTTCCACAAGCGTAAGTCGTTCTGCTTTTGCCACCTTCTGCATCACGTCTTCTAACTGCACCGGTTCTGTTACTCGCCAGCATTGCGCCGGATTGTGAACATTCATCGCTTGCGGGATTTGCGTCCAGTTCCATGGCGCAATGTCGTTATAGCGCTGCTCCGCGCCATGTATCGCCCGCTCAACCGTGTAACCATCATTATTAAGCAAGAAGATCACTGGCCGCTGCTGGTCACGCAGCATCGACCCCATTTCCTGAATAGTCAGTTGTGCCGAACCGTCCCCTACCAGCAATATCACTCGCCGATTTGGGCAGGCAGTTTGTGCGCCAAATGCCGCCGGGAGGGTAAAACCAATCGAGCCCCAGAGCGGCTGAGCGATAAAGGTCACACCTGCAGGCAAGGTCAGCGTCGCGGCACCAAAAGCGGCGGTTCCCTGGTCGGCCAGCACGATGTCCCCCGCTTGCAGGAAGTTTTGCATTAATTGCCAGAAGGCGTGCTGGTCCAGCGTTCCGTTGGTGGTGGAGGGTAACGCAGGCGGCTTTTGTTGTGGCACCGGCCAACCGGAAACCTGGTGTTTACACAGCTGATGCAGCACCTCAACGGCTTGCGCCATCGCAATGCCACTGAACCAACGGTCACCAATGCGTGTGGCGTGTGGCTGAATGTCGATAGTTTGTTGTTCGGTGAGGTGTTGCGTGAACCCGGCGGTGAGCGTGTCGGTGAATTTGACGCCGGCGCAGATGACCAGCTCAGCGCGTTCAATAGCGTGCTTCACTTTTTCATCGCTGGCCGAGGCGCTGTAGGTTCCGACAAACCCTTGCTGGCCTTCATCAAATAACCCTTTGCCCATCAGCATGGTGGCATGAGGCATCGGGGTGTCGTCCATCCATTGCTGCAGCGCTTTTTGTTGCCCAAAGCGCAGCGCCAGGAAATCAGCCAATAACGCCACGCTTCGGCTTTCTGCGAGGCGTTCCTGGGCACAGGCGCGGAATTCGGCCAGCAATGCCGGATCGCAACCTGATTGCACAGCGAACAGAGGTTGAGTCGGGCGAATGGCTGGAGCCTGGGAGACATCGCTGGGGAGCAGCAAATAACCCGGACGGCGTTGCGTGAGGGCTTGTTGTAAAACACGGTCAATTTCGTAACAGGCGTTTTCCGGTGTGAGCGAAGCCTGAGCCACCGTCACCTCCTGCGCCATTCTGGCAAAATGGCAAAAATCGCCGTCACCTAATGTGTGGTGCAGCAATTCGCCGCGCCGTTGTGCCCCAAGGCAGGGCGCGCCCACCACATGGATAACCGGTAAGTATTCGGCGTAACTTCCGGCGATGCCGTTTATTGCGCTTAATTCACCCACGCCAAAGGTGGTGAGTAACGCGGCGGCACCATTACAACGCGCATAACCGTCAGCGGCGTAAGCGGCGTTCAGTTCGTTGGCACATCCAACCCAGGCTAGAGTCGGGTTTTCAATCACGCTATCCAAAAACTGTAGGTTGTAGTCACCTGGGACACCAAATAAATGGTTGATCCCGGCTTCGGTGAATCGGTCGAGAATATAGTCCGCTACACGGTAAGTCATGACGCATTCCTTCTCAGAGGGCTTACAGTGAGTATTGGGCATATGTGATCGCTGTCGAGAATCCACACGAATAAGGCTATGGAAAGAAGGATTTACACTTAACTGCGGTGTAGTCTGATAGCCAGAAACCTTGTGAAAACGTATACACTAAATTGGGTATTTTTACTGACGAAGGAACCAACATGGTCTATCAGGCAAATTCTGCACGTTATGAATCAATGGAATATCGTCGTTGTGGACGCAGCGGTTTAAAACTCCCGGCGATTTCGCTGGGCCTGTGGCACAACTTTGGCGACACCACGCTTCTGGCTAACAGCCGCCAGTTATTACACCGTGCTTTTGATTGCGGTATTACCCATCTGGACTTGGCGAATAACTACGGGCCGCCTCCAGGTTCGGCAGAAGAAAACTTTGGCCGCATCCTGCGTGAAGATTTCCTTCCATATCGTGACGAACTGATTATTTCGTCAAAAGCGGGATACACCATGTGGGATGGGCCTTACGGTGACTGGGGTTCTCGTAAGTATCTGATTTCAAGCCTTGATCAGAGCCTGAAGCGCATGGGGCTTGAGTATGTCGATATCTTCTATCATCACCGTCCGGACCCGGAAACCCCGCTTGAAGAGACGATGCGCGCGCTGGATAGCATCGTGCGCCAGGGCAAAGCGCTGTATGTCGGCATTTCAAACTATCCGGCAGAACTGGCTGCTCAAGCCATTGATATTCTGAACGATCTGGGTACACCATGCCTGATCCACCAGCCTCGTTATTCGATGTTTGAGCGTTGGGTTGAAGGCGGTTTGCTGGATGTGCTGCAAGAGAAAGGCGTCGGCAGTATCGCGTTTTCGCCTCTCGCAGGCGGCCAGTTGACCGATCGTTATTTGGACGGCATCCCTGCCGATTCCCGCGCAGCCAGTGACAGCAAGTTCCTTAATGCTGAGCAACTCACCGAGGTAAAACTGGAAAAAGTGCGTAAATTGAATGCGATAGCACAACGTCGTGGGCAGAAGCTTTCGCAGATGGCGCTGGCGTGGGTACTGCGTGGTGACGCAGTGACATCGGTTCTGATTGGTGCAAGTAAGACCAGCCAAATTGATGATGCGGTGGGGATGTTAGCAAATCGTCATTTCAGCGCCGCAGAGCTTGCCGAGATCGAAGAAATTTTAGTGTAACCGTTAACATTGAATGGTCAATTGTTAAACTAAATTAGCAAAAAGTGCTCTACCCTGCGAATTAGGAGTTGTGGCGATGAAACACTTAGTTACCACAACTTACTATACGGATAACAAGCCGCCCTGGCGGTTACCGTGTATGAGGAGAGAGTATGTTCAGGTCACTGATTCTTGCGATTGCATTACTGGCATCTGTACCGATGATGGCGAATGCGGGCGAAATCACCCTGCTGCCGTCGGTGAAGCTTCAAATTGGCGATCAGGATTATCGCGGTAATTACTGGGATGGTGGCGGCTGGAGGGACCGCGATTACTGGCATCGTAACTATGAATGGCGCGATCGCGGTTGGCACCGTCATGACAATGGTTACCATCGTGGCTGGTATAAAGACCGTGGCCGTAGCAGCTTTGAGAAGGGCTACCGCGCGGGCTGGAATGACCGGGATGACCATCGCGGCCCAGGACGTGGTGGCCGTGGACATGGTCACGGCGGCGGTCATCGCCACTAATACTTAACGGTGGGGGGATTATCACCCCCACCGTTTTCACTCTTACAGCCCCAACACCGTCCCAATCAGCAGCCACAAATTCAACGCAACCACTATCGCCACAATCACCCACCCCGTTGTTTTCACGACGCGTGTATTGACTAAATCGCCCATCAGTTTGTCATTGCTGGTAAAAATCAGCAGTGGAACCAGTGCCAGGGCAATCCCGAAACTGAGTAATACCTGGCTCATCACCAGGATGCGAGTGGGATCAAGCCCCATCAGAATCACAATGAATGACGGTGCCATGGTCACGGAGCGGCGAACCCATAGCGGGATATAAAAACGCACGAAGCCCTGCATCACCACTTGCCCGGCTAACGTCCCCACCACAGTAGACGACAAGCCCGCAGCAACTAAGCTTAAACCAAAGATGGTAGCCGCCGAGTGACTGAGCAACGGTTGCAGTGTGAGATAAGCTTCGTCGAGGTCAGCAACACCGGTATGGCCCGTGAAGTGAAATGCCGCGGCGGCGGTGGCCATCATCGCCAGGTTAACAAATCCGGCGATGGTCATTGCTATCGCCACATCCCATTTGGTCGCTGAATAGCGTTCAGCCCGATTGCCACCATGTAAATGTTGGGTGAGCGACGAGTGCAGATAGATAACGTGCGGCATGATGGTGGCGCCAAGCACACCCGCCGCCAGAAATACCGCTTCGCTGTTTGGCAGGCTCGGGATCAACATACCCTTGCCCAGATCCACCAGTTTAGGCTGTGAGAAAATGAGTTCGACAATGTAAGCGGCTGCGACAAATAGCAATAACCCGCCAATCACTTTTTCGAGTGGTTTTTGGCCGCGCCGTTGCAGCATCAAGATTAAGAACGTGGCAATACCTGTCAGCACCGCGCCCTGCAATAAAGAAACACCGAGGATTAATTTAAAACCAATCGCCGCACCAATGAATTCGGCGAGATCTGTCGCCATGGCAATAATTTCGGCTTGTACCCAGTAAAGCCAGACGACCGGGCGCGGATAATGGTCGCGAATCTGTTCGGCAAGATTTTTACCGGTCGCGATGCCGAGTTTTGCAGACAAGATTTGGATGAGCATCGCCATCAGGTTGGCCCAGACCACCACCCACAGCAATTTATAGCCAAAGCTGGCCCCCGCCTGGATGTTGGTGGCAAAGTTACCAGGGTCGATATAACCAATGGCAGCAATAAAAGCCGGCCCCATCAACGCCAGGCGTAATCTGCGCGCTGTGCGAGTACCACTATTTTCAACGCGAGTATTAGTCATCATCTGCCTCTGAGATATAGCCTTTGCTATGTTTCAAGCTAGCAAAAGTGAGAATGATTATCAAATTCATTTAAGGGACAAAAACTGATTTCTTCTATAGTTTGAAACAATGAGGGATTTTTAGGCGCCGATTAACGAACCACAATGAAGACAACAACTATTATGAAGATATGTGCATTGACGCAACTTTTACCTTCTTTACTTAACATAGCAGAAATGTATGGTTGATCACTAATTTTGAGATTGGTCACATGTCATTACTATAGTGTGCGATTGCTCTCGTTTTCTTATTGCTTGTTACATAGAATGTGCAACGAAATTAAACCTGCCTCATAATATTTGGAGCAAATATGTCCCGCGTTCTGCATTTTGTTTTAGCGCTTGCCGTGGTTGCGTTGCTTGCTTTGTTGCTCAGCAGCAATCGTAAGCAGATCCGTATTCGCTTTATCGTTCAATTGTTAGTGATCGAACTCATTCTCGCCTGGTTCTTCCTGAACTCAGAAGTGGGCCTGGGCTTCGTGAGAGGCTTCTCAGAAATGTTTGAGAAACTCCTGTCGTTCGCTAATGAAGGGACAAACTTTGTATTCGGTAAGATGAATGACGAAGGACTCGCCTTCTTCTTCCTGAAAGTACTTTGCCCAATCGTCTTTATCTCTGCGCTGATTGGTATTTTGCAACACATTCGCGTGCTGCCAATTGTTATCCGCTTTATCGGTACCCTTCTGTCTAAAGTGAATGGTATGGGTAAACTGGAATCCTTTAACGCCGTAAGCTCACTGATTTTGGGACAGTCAGAGAACTTTATCGCCTATAAGGATATTCTCGGTAAGATGTCCCGCAACCGCATGTACACTATGTCCGCTACGGCCATGTCTACTGTGTCCATGTCGATTGTCGGCGCTTATATGACGATGCTCGAACCTAAATATGTGGTCGCAGCGCTGGTATTGAACATGTTCAGTACCTTCATCGTGTTATCTCTTATCAACCCATACCGTGTTGAAGAGAGCGAAGAAAACCTGCAGATGTCTAATCTGCACGAAGGTCAAAGTTTCTTCGAAATGCTCGGTGAATATATCCTGGCAGGTTTTAAAGTTGCGATTATCGTTGCCGCAATGCTGATTGGCTTTATCGCTTTGATCTCTGCATTGAACGCACTGTTTGCAGCTATCTTCGGTATCTCCTTCCAGGGCATTCTGGGTTACATCTTCTATCCAATAGCCTGGGTGATGGGTGTTCCTTCACATGAAGCCCTGCAGGTTGGCAGTATCATGGCAACCAAACTGGTATCGAACGAATTCGTTGCGATGCTGGATCTACAAAAACTGGCGGGTACGCTCTCCCCACGTGCGGAAGGTATCCTGTCTGTGTTCCTGGTGTCGTTTGCTAACTTCTCTTCTATCGGGATTATCGCTGGTGCGATTAAAGGCCTGAACGAAGAACAAGGTAATGTGGTTTCTCGCTTCGGCTTGAAATTGGTTTATGGCGCAACGCTTGTGAGCATTCTGTCTGCTTCTATTGCAGGCCTGTTCTTGTAATCCTGACGCTACAAACAAAAACCGAGGCTTACGCCTCGGTTTTTTTATGCCTGAAATTTATCTTCACCCAACCAACACACCTGATTTCTTCCGCGTGCTTTGGCCCTGTACATACGCATATCCGCAAGGGATTGGATCTGCTCAAGCATGTATTCAGGATGCTCGCGATACGACGCGACACCCAGCGATGCGGTGACAGGTAACTGCGAGCCATCTTCAAGAATCAACGCCGATGACTCAAGCTCCCATTTGATACGTGTCGCCACCATGATCCCGGTTTTAAGGTCAGAGTTTGGCAGGTAAATACAAAACTCCTCACCGCCTATACGCCCCAAAATATCCTGTTTACGTATGGCACGCTGGATACGCCCAGTGGCGTGGATCAACACATTGTCACCGACCTGGTGTCCATACATATCATTGACTTTTTTAAAGTGATCGAGATCCAACAGAACGAGGGTGTAATCGACATAATTAGGGCTGACTTGCGATGTTTTCTCGAAGAAACCACGCCGGTTAAGTACTCCGGTCAAATCATCGTGAAGCGCATGATGCTGCATTTCACGTTGTAAATTGCCCATATTGCCCACCAGGCGGCAAATAATGCGATGTGCTCCTAAAAGAGAAAGCACAAAAATCAAAAACATCGTGACGAGAAGTAGACTGAATCGCCCAAAATCTTCGTGCAGCCCCTGGCTCAGGGTTTGGGTGCTCACCAGAACCGAGTGTGTCCCTCTCAGTTTACCAAAAGTGATAAATACCGACCCGGAACGGAAAGTGCCGCGCGGTTTATCAATCAACATCTTGAGAATGGTTTTCTTCTGCTCCACGTTCAGCTGTACGTTGTTTTCCGCACCCACCGCTTTTGTCAGCGGTTTTAACTGCTCATCATATAATCGGTAGGCACTTTGCGTCCCTTCAGGTAATGAAGAGGCAAGAAATTTCTGTACTGACTGATTATCAAATGCAATGCCCAACAACCCGACCCATTCACCACCAAAATCGACTGGTATCGCCGCGTTAATCACTGTCTCATCGCTGTTAGCGATGTTTTGCCGCGTCCAGAACGGTGCGCGCCGGGGATTCAAAAGCGGTGAAGCCAATACGAAACTACCCTGCTTTTCGTGCGGGTTATAACTATTGATCAGTTGCTCGTTAACTTCTTGCGATAAAGAGGCGATAAATTCACCTTCACGCGAGATATAGTACAAATCGGCAAGCAGTTCATGTTCCCCGGTTGCCAGCGGGAAAAGCCCCTGTATTTTACGCAACCCATTGAGTTGATTACGCACTTCCTGTGATTCTTTGCCCTGAAAAGCTTCATCTTCAGTGACAGTATCAGGCAGGGGTAACTCGCCTATCCATAGTGGCCTTTGAATCGCATTCTCATTGACTTCCCAGGGAGCCACCGGGCTACCAGGAAAAATCGGATCATCCATCGCTTCAATAAAAATTCGTTTTAAATAGCGAAGATTATCAACCTTGTATTGTGCTCTGCTTTCAAGCCGCGCAATCACGCTTTCCAGGTGGCTTAACTGCCCGGTGCGATAACCCTGGCTAAACAACTGCCCTTGCTGCCAGAACAATATGGCGGTCAGGACAAAAACAAAAATAAAGCACAGATGAATAACACGCAGTGTGTTGGCCAACGGTAAACGGAATCTATTCGCTCTGGAAGTGCTCACAATAAAGTCCTGTGATCAGATGCTCGCAACATACTGCTACCTTAAAAAGTATGGACTGTATTAAGAGGCTCTGGTTTGCCAATCAGATAACCTTGTAAAAACTCTACGCCAAGGCTAAGCAAAAGGGTGCGCTGTTCTTCAGTTTCAACAAACTCGGCAACGACACTGAGCTGCTTCGCTTGTGCCATGTCACATATTGATTTAACAATCAGCGGATCAAGCGAGTCCGATGTGATGTCTTTGATGAAACACCCATCAATCTTGATAATGTCCGCATGAAGCCGTTTGAGTCTTTCGTAATTGGCATAGCCAGTGCCAAAGTCATCAATAGCAATTTTAAAGCCGCTTTCACGCAGCAGCGTGATGTTCTGCATTGAGATTTCTGATTCTGAAAATGCCTGTTCCTCAGTAACTTCAATAATTACACTGCAGGTTGGCACCTGATATTCAGCAAACAAGGAAACAATGTCCTGGGCGATATCTTTTTGCATTAACGTCAACGGCATAAGATTGACAGAAAAACGCGGTTGTTGGCTTTCAACAGCATGTTGCTGCAGGAAACTCACCAGTTTCTTCATGATTAGCATGTCGAAGCGGGTACTGAGGTTAAATTCAGTGATCACAGGAATAAACTTATCCGGCGTAATAACTTCGCCCTCTAATATTAAACGACTGAGTATTTCGTGATAGCCCTTCCCCTGCACATTCATAACGGGTTGGGCATACAGCACAAAAGATTGTTCATCATTCAAAGCATGTTTAATTTTTTGCAGAAGTAAAACGCGATCTGTCGTCTGGCCTGAAACATCTTCAATTCGGGTATTCAGACTTAGCACACGCCTGCTGGCACAAGCCTGTTCAGACAGATAACTTAATTGCCCTAATGTATGGTGTAATTCAACAAGGTCATTATCGATAGCGCTATAAGATGCACTGTACTCAATGTCCAGCATGGTGTTATGCCATTTTATTTGTTTACTATTGAGTGTATCGACCATATTGCCGAGGCGTGCAGCAGCATCCTGAGTATGTAAAAATATTAATAATTCACTGCCAGGTAATTGAAATACCTGTTCACCTTGATGTAGCAAAGGGGTTAATTGGCTGGTGATAATACGTTTACAGTCAATACGCATCATCATGCCATAATGGCGACTTAAAAATTCCAGATTAGACATACGCAAGCAACACAACGTCCCTTTTGGGTAACATTGCACATGATGTTCCAGCGCACGAATATTCGGTAACTGAGTTAAGGGGTCAGTCAGGGCTTGCGAACGATAAATACGCTTCATCCACTCATTTTTCTTGAACATCGACGTCATATACACCATACAGACGCTAAATGAGATAAATACCGAGAGAATAAAGGACAGAGCAAATTCAGTATTTACCCCATACAGGAAACCATCGTTATAGGTCAGCAATAACCATGCAGAAATCGCCCACATTAGCCCCATGATACGCGGGCCGAAATGGCGGATTCCGAGAGCAAATAGCACGAAGATGACCGGTACCAGATAGCCAGAAACCTGCAGAACCCCCCAGGAGGAACACAAAACCCCCAGCAGGGTTATTAAGCAAAAGACCCAAGTCAAGGAGTAACAACGGCGCGGCCCAACAAAATCACGCACCACACAACGGAGCCAGAATGCGCGCGCATAATAAGGATTCAGGATCATCCTTAATGGGTAATAGAATAAAGGGGTAAAAATAAGCGATGCGGCAACCAGGCTTTGGAAATCGACCACCATGAAAATAAGTGAGTTATCACCGAAATACGCTGCAACCCGAGCAGGAAAATGAATATATATTCCGGAAATATACATCAATATTTTAATAAAGAATGGGACAACAAAACCAAGCCAAAATATCCTGATGCCAATACCTTTATCTGCTAAACCATGACGCCAGCGTGCACCGAGATAATAACGAGCCATCATGCAACAAACTGATATTGCAGAGACCAGACAAAGGACAAATACCACCACCGCAAACCAGGATATTTTCAAACAGAATGAATATGCGACGATTGAAGCTATTATTAACGGAATAATACCTAACCGCCCATAGATAAGCACCATCGCGATCATGAAACTTATTGGAAGGTATGCGAGATAAATCTGCTTAGATTCAACAACTGTAGCGGGTGAGATGTAGCGAGAAAGAGGAACAAGCAGAAGGCTTAAAACCAGTGCTGTGACGGATTTTTTTATCATTTTTCGGAAAGTCATAAGCTCTGGAGTGAGTATTCTGCATTGTTTGGCAGCGTTATTCGGTGATGAATAATACGTTTATTTATTGCGCAGATCAAGTTTGCGAAATACCACATCTCTTTAATTTACTTCATCTTTTACACATCCCAACAAAGAGAAATAGTTTGATATATTCACTAGGTGAATAGATGTGTAATAAATGTCGCTGGTGTGCGGTGATTTTGAGTTTTTTTGTTATTAAAACGAAAAAACCCCCGCCATCAGGCGAGGGTTTTATATTTTGGTGGAGCTAAGCGGGATCGAACCGCTGACCTCTTGCATGCCATGCAAGCGCTCTCCCAGCTGAGCTATAGCCCCACGAAGGGTCTTATTGTGTAAACGGTTCAAATCTTGCTGGTTAAGATTTGGTGGAGCTAAGCGGGATCGAACCGCTGACCTCTTGCATGCCATGCAAGCGCTCTCCCAGCTGAGCTATAGCCCCATACCGTGAACACCGTGTCGTATCGACGGGCGGCATCATATGAAACCCATTCAACAGTGTCAACGGCAAATTCTTGTTCTGCGGTTGATCGTCGAAAAAGCAAACAATGTGAACAAAGCTAATTGCATATCATGATGCTGTAGTTAATCCTGTCACAGTTTCCAGTAAAATGATCCTCTAAAATGAACCACTAATAACCCCTTTGGACTTAAGGAAAAACTGTGCTCAAGGAACGTATGACCCCAGAAGAGCTGGCGATAATTACCGGTTACAGTCGTCAAACAATCAACAAATGGGTACGTAAAGAATGTTGGCTCACCACGCAAAAACCCGGTGTTCAAGGTGGTAAAGCTCGGCTGATTCATGTTGACGAACGTGTACGCGATTTTATTAATAGTGCAAAACGTGTTTCTGAGAAACACAGCAACTACCATGTTAATGACACTTCCCTGGAAGGCCTTCTGCTTAATTCGATGAAACAGATGTCGATAGTTGAGCAAGAAAAGTTGTCTGCACTGCTTCTTCGGGAAGGAATTGCGGGAGTTTTAAAACGTTTAAGTATTCGTGATGAATAAGACGAGTATTAAAAAGCCGGCATAAGCCGGCTTGTTAGCAAGTACTCTTTATTACCGTACGCGTTACTGTTGTGCTTCGCGCTGTGCAATAAATTCCAGCGCCTGGTTGATACGCGCAATAGAACGTTGTTTACCAATTGCATGGACGGTGACATCCAGACCAGGTGACTGCCCTGCTCCAGTAACCGCTACGCGCAGTGGCATGCCAACTTTGCCCATACCCACTTCCAGTTCATCAGCTGTTGCCTGAATTGCGTTATGCACGTTTTCTGCTGTCCAGTCAGTTAACGCTGCCAGTTTGTCACGCACCACTTCCAGTGGCTGACGCGCAACCGGACGCAGGTGTTTCTTCGCAGCATCCGCATCAAACTCACTGAAGTCTTCGTAGAAGTAGCGGCAAGTTTCAGCCATCTCTTTCAGAGTTTTGCAGCGATCGCCAAGCAGTTTCACCAGTTCAGCCAATTGCGGGCCATTACGGGTATCAATATTTTGCTGCTCGATATGCCATTGCAGATGCGTGGCAACATATTCAGGTGCCAAATGGTTAATGTAGTGGTGGTTCAACCACTGCAATTTTTCCGTGTTAAATGCGCTGGCAGATTTGCTGACTGAATCAAGGGTGAACAGCTTGATCATCTCTTCACGCGTGAAGATCTCTTGATCGCCGTGTGACCAACCCAAGCGTACCAGGTAGTTCAGCAAAGCTTCAGGCAGATAACCATCATCACGATATTGCATGACGCTTACGGCACCGTGGCGTTTAGAAAGCTTTTTACCGTCATCGCCATTAATCATAGATACGTGCGCATATACCGGAACAGGTGCATTCAACGCTTTCAGGATGTTGATCTGGCGAGGTGTGTTGTTGATATGGTCTTCACCACGAACAACGTGGGTGATTTCCATATCCCAGTCATCGACCACCACACAGAAGTTATAAGTTGGGGAACCGTCGGTACGGCGAATGATCAGATCGTCTAGTTCCTGGTTGCTGAATTCGATTGGGCCACGGATCTGGTCGTCGAAAATCACAGAACCGTCTTGCGGGTTGGCAAAACGCACCACACAAGGTTCGTCTGCCGCGTGATGTTCATGACCGTGACGGCAGCGGCCATCGTAACGCGGCTTGTCGCCATTCGCCATTTGTTCTTCGCGCAGCGCTTCAAGGCGTTCTTTAGAGCAGTAACATTTATACGCTGTGCCCGCTTCCAGCATTTCATCGATAACCGCGTTGTAGCGATCAAAACGTTTGGTCTGGTAGTACGGGCCTTCGTCCCACTCAAGGCTCAACCAATTCATGCCATCCATAATAGCTTCGATAGCTTCTGGGGTTGAACGCTCAAGATCAGTGTCTTCTATACGCAGCACAAACTCGCCGCCGTGGTTACGAGCAAAAAGCCATGAGTAAAGAGCAGTACGAGCGCCACCAACGTGCAAATAGCCTGTTGGGCTTGGCGCGAAGCGAGTTTTGATTTTCATTAAACGGCCTTAATTACGCAAAAGTGCCGGGAAACCGGCAAATGCCAGGGAATATTTAGTCGAAAACATTCTACCACTGTGTGCTGATTCCTCAATGTCGATACCTTGTGTTCTCAGCAATCCTTATATTCTGGTGATAAATCAATCACCAATGGATATTTCGCGATCGCATTGTTTATTTTTACGACGAACAAACAAAATCTTTAGAAAAGGCGTTGACTCATTTTCAACTCTCCCTATAATGCGACTCCACACAGCGGGGGTGATTAGCTCAGTTGGTAGAGCACCTCCTTTACACGGAGGGGGTCGGCGGTTCGAGCCCGTCATCACCCACCATTCATTAGTGAGTGATACCGCAGTGTGTAGTCATTAAGAAGTACAGTAAGAGATAAGATTTGGGTGATTAGCTCAGTTGGTAGAGCACCTCCTTTACACGGAGGGGGTCGGCGGTTCGAGCCCGTCATCACCCACCATTATCTACTCTTGCGATAGCAGTACCGAAGTTTGGGTGATTAGCTCAGTTGGTAGAGCACCTCCTTTACACGGAGGGGGTCGGCGGTTCGAGCCCGTCATCACCCACCATTCGGGGCGTTAGCTCAGTTGGTAGAGCAGTTGACTTTTAATCAATTGGTCGCAGGTTCGAATCCTGCACGCCCCACCAATGTAGAAAGGCGCCCTAAAGGCGCCTTTTTGCTATACGCGATTCGGGCGGGATTTGAACCTACGGCAGGTTCAAGCTGAGTGCTGCGAAACAACATTGCCGCTTACGCTAATTTCCCCCTACAAAACCTCATTATTATCAAATAGCGGATCGCCCTGGCGCGCTGCAGTTAACTGCTGGGCCTGTTGACGGACAACCTGCCAAATCGCCTCCGCTGCACGCGATAGCGAGCGATTTTTGCGCCGTACCAGCATTAATTTCCGCTCCACCACCGGGACAAGTGGCCGCACAACCAATGGCCGGCCTTGCGGTAATGGCAATGCAAGTGCGGGAAGTACACTAATGCCGATTCCAGCTTCAACCATAGGATACAGTGTCGCCGGATGACCTATCTGCTGCACAATATTTGCCTCAATGCCCTGGCGCATTAATGCATCATCGATCAATGGTCGACTGCCCGATGCATAATCCTGCAAAACCAGATTTGTACCTTGTAGCTCCTGCCATGGAACCTGTTTGCAGGCAGCAAATGGATGGTCATTACGGCACAGTAATAAAAAAGGCTCAGATAGCACAGCCTCACAATCCAGATCGCTTGCCTGAATGGGGTCGATAACCATGCCAAAATCCACTTCCCCCTGGCGAATACTTTGCAGCACCCACTGCTGCGGACGGTCATGTAGCACGAAGCGAATAGCAGGATATTTCAGTGCCGCCGCCGCAATAGATTGTGGCATCAAATGAGCGGAAATAGTCTGGCTTGCCGCAACTCGCACGGTACCGCTTAGTTGATGGCCGACACTGCGCGTGTCCAGCAATGTACTGGTCAACTCTTCCAGCAACCGCTCAAGCCGTGCTGCCAGTTGTTGGCCCGCATCCGTCAGCACAACTTCGCGCGTGGTGCGATCCAACAGTTTTACGCCTATTTCATTTTCCAGCTCTTTCACGCTGTGGCTGACTGCCGATTGGCTCAGGCCAATTTGCTCCCCTGCCCGGCTAAAACTTCCAGCATGAGCCACGGCAACGAAGACTTTTAACTGACGCAGAGAGTAATTCATCTGTTTTTTTTCATTAATGTATTCAATAAATCAATTTTATTTCTAAAAACGATAAAAGCACAATGGGGCGATAACAGTTTGAGGAATGATGATGAAACTCTTTCGCGTGCTCGACCCTTTTACGATGACGTTGATTGTTACCGTACTGCTGGCGTCTTTCTTCCCGGCTCAAGGTAGTTTTGTGGGCTTTTTTGAAGGGCTAACAACTGCGGCTATTGCATTGCTATTTTTTATGCACGGCGCAAAGCTTTCGCGTGAGGCAATTATCGCGGGTAGCAGCCACTGGCGGCTGCACTTGTGGG
Source organism: Buttiauxella sp. 3AFRM03 (assembly GCF_003675305.1). NCBI lineage: Bacteria > Pseudomonadati > Pseudomonadota > Gammaproteobacteria > Enterobacterales > Enterobacteriaceae > Buttiauxella > Buttiauxella sp. 3AFRM03. The sequence goes on along the minus strand of NZ_CP033076.1, from coordinate 4,408,756 downwards.
TGATGTGCAGCACCTTTGTACTCTTCCCGGTATTGGGTGTTTTGTTTGCCTGGTGGGCACCAGTTAATGTCAGTCCGGAAATTTACACCGGCTTTTTGTACCTTTGCATTCTGCCTGCCACCGTGCAATCTGCCATTGCCTTCACTTCACTTGCCGGAGGGAATGTTGCTGCGGCCGTATGCGCCGCTTCCGCTTCAAGCCTGCTCGGTATTTTCCTCTCGCCATTGTTAGTTGGCATGGTGATGCACGTCCACGGCGCAAGCGGTAGCCTGCAACAAGTCGGCAGTATTATGTTGCAGTTGCTGGTGCCATTTGTCGCCGGGCATTTATCGCGCCCGTGGATTGGTGATTGGGTTGCACGCCATAAAAATGGATAGGTAAGACTGACCAGACATCAATTCTTCTGGTTATCTACACGGCGTTTAGCGAGGCGGTCAGACATGGAATTTGGCACAAAGTCGGTTTAGGTTCACTACTGTTTATCGTTGTTGTGAGCCTGATATTGCTGGCCATTGTTATCAGTATCAATATGTTCGTCGCCAGACGTCTGGGTTTTAGTAAGGCGGACGAAATTACTATCGTGTTCTGCGGTTCAAAAAAGAGCCTGGCGAATGGTATTCCGATGGCAAATATCTTATTCCCGGTCGCTACCGTGGGGATGATGGTGCTGCCACTGATGATCTTCCACCAGTTGCAGCTGATGATTTGTGCTGTTCTGGCAAGGCGTTACCAGAAAGAGACTCAAGTGGCGGCCAAAGCCGCCACCGACAATGCTTAATTAATGCCGTTTGAGGGGCTTAACCAGCCCCTCTAACCCTTCAGTTTTAATCAGCAATGTGAGCCTCATCAACTCACCCAGATGGCCTTGCGGAAACTCATCTTTGCGAGCAAACCACAGCAAATATTCTTCCGGTACATCGATCAACACGCGGCCTTTGTACTTGCCGAACGGCATCACAGTATTGGCTATCTCAATAAGCTGTTCTTTATCCATTTCATTCACCCAATAAGCGAATCATTTCAGCTTCATCAATCACCTCAATACCCAGTTCCTGAGCTTTAGCAAGCTTAGAACCCGCCGCTTCGCCCGCGATCACCAGATCCGTTTTCTTCGACACACTACCTGCCACTTTTGCACCTAACGCCACCAAACGTGCTTTCGCATCGTCACGCGACATGATGTTCAGCGAGCCAGTCAGCACCACCGTTTTACCGGCGAAAGGGCTGTCAATTTCTTCGGCTTTGATAACCACGGGAGCTGGCCAGTGGACGCCCGCTTCTTCCGTCAACTGGCGGATCACTTCACGGTTGCTCTCTTCGGCAAAGAAGTTAAACGTATGAGTAGCCACCACAATGCCGACGTCAGGAACTTTTTGTAACTCCTCGATGCTCGCAGCAGACAGCGCATCAAGCGTACCAAAGTGAGCGGCTAAACTAGCAGCTGTCGCTTCGCCGACTTCACGAATACCGAGTGCATATAAGAAACGCGCAAAGGTGGTTTCTTTGGCTTTAACCAACGCATCAACCACGTTTTGCGCAGACTTCGGCCCCATGCGGTCGAGCCCGGTAAGTTTACCCGGCGTCAAAGTAAATAGATCGGCTGGGGTGTGAACGTATTCTTTCTCCACCAGTTGATCGATGATCTTGTCGCCCATCCCGTCAACATCCAGTGCACGGCGAGAGACAAAATGCTTAAGCGCTTCTTTACGCTGCGCACCACAAATCAGACCTCCGGTGCAACGAGCTACCGCTTCGCCTTCCACACGTTCAACGTCTGACCCACAAACCGGGCAATGAGTCGGGAAAACTATCTCTGCGGTGTTCTCCGGGCGCTCAGATTCCACCACACCAACAACCTGTGGGATAACATCGCCAGCACGACGGATGACCACGCGATCACCGATTCTTAAGCCCAGGCGCTCAATTTCATCCGCATTATGCAGTGTGGCATTACTGACCAACACCCCCGCGACCTGAACAGGTTCAAGACGTGCAACCGGGGTAATAGCGCCAGTACGCCCAACCTGGAATTCAACGTCACGAACAAAGGTCATCTGTTCCTGAGCCGGGAATTTAAACGCCACTGCCCAGCGTGGTGCACGAGCAACAAAGCCGAGTGTTTCTTGCAACGCAAGCGAATCCACTTTGATGACTACACCGTCAATATCAAAGCCGAGTGTTGGGCGGTCGGCCTCAACCTGGTGATAAAATGCCAGTACTTCTTCTGGTGTGTTGCACAGACGAATGCGGTCGCTAACTGGCAGGCCCCACTCTTTGAACTGCTGCAAACGTGCATGATGACTGGCTGGCAATTCACCACCTTCAAGCAAGCCGACGCCATAACAGAAGAAGGTTAATGGGCGTTTTGCCGTAATGCGAGGATCGAGCTGGCGCAATGATCCGGCCGCCGCATTGCGAGGGTTGGCAAAAATTTTTCCGCCCGTACGGCGCGCTTCTTCGTTAATTTTCTCAAAGCCCGCCTGTGGCAGGAACACTTCACCACGTACTTCCAGGCGGCGAGGAAAATTTGTGCCGCGCAATTTGAGTGGAATAGCACGAATGGTACGCACGTTGGCGGTGATATTTTCACCCGTCGTACCGTCGCCACGCGTGGCAGCACGAGTCAATACACCGTCTTCATAGAGCAGGCTTACCGCCAGGCCATCCAGTTTCAGTTCACAGCAAAAAGTCACGGCTTCGGTGCTTTTTAAGCGGTCCTGGACACGCTTGTTAAATGCCAGGTAACTCGCTTCATCAAAGGCGTTATCGAGCGACAACATCGGCACTTCATGGCGAACTTGGGTAAATTCGCTTAAAGGTGCAGCCCCTACGCGCTGTGTCGGTGAATCGGGGGTAATGAGCTCAGGATGCGCTTCTTCAAGTGAGCGCAATTCCCCCATCAGGCGGTCGTATTCCGCATCAGGGATTTCTGGGTTATCAAGCACATGATAAAGGTATTCATGATGGCGAAGCGTGGTTCGCAGTTGAGTAATTTGTTGTTCGATTGTGTCCATATCGCACCATCAATATAAAAAACCCCCGACATGCGGGGGTTTAGGGATAAACATGTTCAGGATGGGTATCAGTGGGTTGCGTTTGCTTCAACCACTTCGCGGATACGATCCTGATATTCACGCATTTTTTGCGGCGTCATCATGCGACGTTGATCATCAAGCACAACACCACCGACTTCATCAGCAATATGCTGAGCAGACTGAAGCATCAGCTTAAAGTTCTGCGCCGGGTCGCCATAAGATGGTACCTGCATGAAGATTGTCACGCCAGGCGTTGCAAAATTCGTCATGCTTTCTGGGTCAAACGAACCTGGTTTAACCATATTAGCAAGGCTGAACAGAACCGGGCCGCTACCATCAGGACTCAGATGACGGTGGAAAATATTCATTTCGCCAAAAATAAAGCCCGCCTGCTGAATACTGTTTAACAGCACATCACCGTTAATCATACTGCCCGCATGAGCCGAGACATTAAGCACAATCACCGTTTCTTTACGACGTTCCGGTGGTTCTGGTGTCGGAGCCGGTTGAGCAACAGCCGGTTCAACCGCAGGTTCTACGTGCTGAACTGTTGGCTGTTGAATCGGAGCTTGCGGTGCCACTGGCGGTACAACAGGCTGTTGTAGCGCCGGTTGTGGGGCTTGATGGACCGCCGGCTGCACATGCTGTTGAGGTGCTGGCTGGTGATTCGTCGGTGCGACTGGCACTTCCTGACGCGGCATGACCGGTTCAGGTTGACGCACAGGCGAACTCTGACGTGGTTCAGCAGAAGCGTAAGGTGGCTCGTATTGGTGTTGAGGTGCTTGCGGCTGACGAGGCATTTCTGGCTCGCGAGTCACTGTTTCTGGCGCAGGAGTTACCCGACGCACACGCACCTCACCTACTCCATCATCTTGCTCATCGTCAGCCTCGTCGCCATCCGGCTCGTATTCGTCACGCTTAGACTTCATGCGTTTCAATGGACGATCACGAAAAACGGATGAACGTTCCTTACGACTCGTCCACAGACCGTGAACCAGTAAGGCTATTATGGCGATCGCGCCAACAATGATTAATATCAGACGCAAATCCTGCATCATTATATTCTCTGTTGTTCTAACACCTTGCCACCGCGGCAAACATTTACTCACTAAGAGTATTTGCCCATCTGCTCAAGTGCAAGTCCGCACAGAGTTTTCTCAGCATAAAGATGGACTGAAATCGACTTTTTGCTGTTTTTTCGACCATTTCCTAATAAGTTTTTCTGCTGACACTCAGTTATGATGGATATGCATGTCAAAGCAAAGCCCAAAAAGGAGTTCGTTCAGATTATGGTTTCACCATCAGGAAGCGTGCCACGCAGTGGCGTTTATTATTTTTCGCAGGGCTGGAAGTTGGTCCGTGAGCCTGGAATCAAACGTTTCGTGCTCATGCCGCTGTTGGTCAATATTTTACTGATGGGTGGCGCATTCTGGTGGCTATTTACACGCCTGGATGTGTGGGTTCCAACCCTACTTTCATACGTTCCAGACTGGTTGCAGTGGTTAAGCTATTTGATTTGGCCAGTGGCAGTGGTCTCTATCCTGTTGGTATTTGGTTATTTCTTCTCGACCATTGCGAACGTGATTGCCGCACCATTCAACGGATTGCTGGCAGAGCAACTTGAAGCGCGTCTGACAGGGAGCACCCCGCCAGATACCGGCGTGTTGGGCATCATGAAAGATGTCCCACGGATTATGAAACGCGAATGGCAGAAGCTGTCCTGGTATTTACCGCGTGCTTTGGTGCTGCTGGTGCTCTACTTCATACCGGGCATCGGCCAAACTGTTGCACCCGTTTTATGGTTCTTATTTAGCGCCTGGATGCTAGCTATCCAGTATTGCGACTATCCGTTTGATAACCATAAAGTGCCATTCAAGGAGATGCGCATTTCGTTGCGTGAGAAGAAAGGTATTAACATGCAGTTTGGTTCGCTGATCAGTCTGTTCACACTGATTCCTTTCCTGAACCTGGTCATCATGCCGGTTGCGGTCTGCGGCGCGACCGCGATGTGGGTTGATTGTTATCGCCCAAAACACGCCATGTGGAAGTAGTTTTTTCTGGAGCGGTTTCTACCGCTCCTTATTCCTTGTTATTCCTTCTTGCTACAGCTTATTACCCTTCTACATATAGATATACGATTTCTTTACTTCCGCATAACTTCTAAGCAGGTATGCTGAAGAGGTTTCCCAAATTTCATACAGTTAAAGGACAGGCTATGAGCAAGATCTATGAAGACAACTCTCTGACAATCGGTCATACGCCGCTGGTTCGCCTGAACCGTATCGGTAATGGACGCATCCTGGCAAAGGTAGAGTCCCGCAACCCGAGCTTTAGCGTCAAATGCCGTATCGGAGCCAATATGATTTGGGATGCCGAGAAACGCGGTGTACTCAAGCCGGGAGTCGAGTTAGTTGAGCCTACCAGTGGTAACACAGGTATCGCCCTGGCTTACGTTGCTGCAGCGCGTGGCTACAAGTTAACGCTAACCATGCCTGAAACCATGAGTATTGAACGTCGTAAACTGTTGAAAGCACTTGGCGCTAATCTGGTACTAACTGAAGGCGCGAAAGGCATGAAAGGTGCAATTCAGAAAGCTGAAGAAATCGTTGCCAGCGATCCAGAAAAATTCCTGTTGTTGCAGCAGTTCAGTAACCCGGCCAACCCAGAAATCCACGAAAAAACCACAGGCCCAGAAATCTGGGAAGATACTGACGGCGAAGTCGATGTCTTCATTGCCGGCGTAGGTACTGGCGGTACGCTGACCGGCGTGAGCCGCTATATCAAAAACACCAAAGGCAAAACGGATCTGATAAGCGTGGCCGTTGAGCCAACGGATTCTCCAGTCATTGCTCAGGCGTTAGCAGGTGAAGAAATCAAGCCTGGGCCGCACAAAATTCAGGGTATTGGTGCAGGCTTCATTCCTGGCAACCTCGACCTCAAACTGATCGACAAAGTTATCGCCATCACTAACGACGAAGCTATTTCTACTGCGCGCCGTCTGATGGAAGAAGAAGGCATACTTGCTGGGATTTCATCCGGTGCGGCAGTGGCTGCAGCATTAAAACTTCAGGAAGATGAAGCATTTACCAATAAAAATATTGTGGTTATACTGCCATCCTCCGGGGAGCGTTATCTGAGTACCGCCCTGTTTGCCGATCTTTTCACTGAAAAAGAACTGCAACAGTGATGCCAACCAGGTAGGTTCGAGTAAAAAAGCACCCAAATGGGTGCTTTTTTGTGGCGTCCGTCAAACTTTTAGCTACCCTGGCATTGCGTCACCCTTTCAGGTCTGGTATCTATCCAGCAAATTATTTTGATGCGCGAAATTAATCGAAGTGTGAGATACGTCTGCTGAATCGATTTATCGATTTGGTGCAAAATCACATTTCACGGCATAATGATTAATGACGAGCGAGCCGCGAAGCGCATGGTAAATGTCAGAGCACATTTCGTGGTTCCCGAAAGCATCCTGTGTCGCGTAAAGTCTTCAGTTAACGTCGACGCTAACTATACAGGCTAAAGTTTTGCCACCAGGCTAGACTTTAGTTCCACAACACAAAACCTATAAGTTGGGGAAATACAATGTTCCAGCAAGAAGTTACCATTACCGCTCCAAACGGTCTGCATACCCGCCCTGCTGCTCAGTTTGTTAAAGAAGCTAAAGGCTTCACTTCTGAGATCACTGTGACCTCCAACGGCAAAAGCGCAAGCGCCAAAAGCCTGTTCAAACTGCAAACTCTGGGCCTGACTCAAGGGACTGTAGTGACCATCTCCGCTGAAGGTGAAGATGATCAGAAAGCAGTTGAGCATCTGGTAAAACTGATGGCTGAACTCGAGTAAGTTCTGGGTTCTTCGTAAATATCAGTCACAAGTAAGGTAGGGTTATGATTTCAGGCATTTTAGCATCCCCGGGTATCGCTTTCGGCAAGGCACTTTTGCTGAAGGAAGATGAAATTGTCATCGACCGGAAGAAAATTTCTGCCGACAAAGTTGCGCAGGAAGTTGAACGTTTCTTAAGCGGGCGCGCGAAAGCGTCAGCACAGCTGGAAACGATCAAAATTAAAGCTGGCGAGACCTTCGGTGAAGAAAAGGAAGCTATCTTCGAAGGGCACATTATGTTGCTGGAAGACGAAGAGCTTGAGCAGGAAATCATAGCCCTTATCAAAGATAAATTAGTGACTGCTGATGCAGCGGCTCACGAAATTATCGAAGGCCAGGCGGTCGCGCTGGAAGAGCTAGACGATGAATACCTGAAAGAACGTGCGGCTGACGTACGCGATATCGGTAAGCGTCTACTGCGCAATATCCTCGGTCTGGCAATTATCGACCTTAGCTCTATTCAGGATGAAGTTATCCTGGTGGCTAAAGATTTGACTCCGTCTGAAACTGCACAGCTGAACCTGCAAAAGGTGCTGGGTTTCATCACCGATATCGGCGGCCGTACTTCCCATACCTCCATCATGGCGCGTTCTCTTGAACTGCCAGCGATCGTCGGTACCGGTAGCGTGACCAGCCAGGTGAAGAACGGCGATTACCTGATCCTCGATGCTGTTAACAATAAAGTTTACGTTAACCCAACCAACGACGAGATCGAAGCCCTGCGCGCTGTACAGCAGCAAGAAGCTTCTGAGAAAGCTGAACTGGCAAAACTGAAAGACCTGCCAGCAATCACTCTCGATGGTCATCAGGTAGAAGTATGCGCAAACATCGGTACTGTTCGTGATGTCGACGGTGCTGAGCGCAATGGTGCAGAAGGTGTAGGTCTGTATCGTACAGAATTCCTGTTCATGGACCGTGATTCACTGCCAACTGAAGATGAGCAGTTCGCGGCGTACAAAGCTGTTGCTGAAGCCTGTGGCTCGCAAGCAGTTATCGTACGTACCATGGATATCGGTGGCGACAAAGAGCTGCCGTACATGAACTTCCCGAAAGAAGAAAACCCGTTCCTGGGCTGGCGTGCTGTGCGTATCGCAATGGATCGTAAAGAGATCCTGCATGACCAGGTACGCGCTATCCTGCGTGCTTCCGCTTTCGGTAAATTGCGTATCATGTTCCCAATGATTATCTCTGTTGAAGAAGTGCGTGCACTGAAAGCTGAGATTGAAATCATGAAGGCGCAGCTGCGTGAAGAAGGCAAAGCGTTTGACGAAACTATTGAAGTCGGTGTGATGGTTGAGACTCCGGCTGCGGCCACGATTGCTCGCCATCTGGCAAAAGAAGTCGACTTCTTTAGTATCGGTACCAATGATTTAACTCAGTACACCCTGGCAGTTGACCGTGGTAATGATATGATTTCACATCTTTACCAGCCAATGTCACCGTCCGTACTGACTCTGATTAAGCAAGTTATTGATGCTTCTCATGCAGAAGGTAAATGGACCGGTATGTGTGGTGAGCTTGCAGGCGACGAACGTGCTACACTTCTGTTGCTGGGTATGGGTCTGGACGAATTTAGTATGAGTGCCATTTCTATCCCGCGCATTAAGAAGATTATTCGTAACACGAACTTCGAAGATGCGAAGGTGTTAGCAGAGCAAGCTCTTGCTCAACCGACAACGGACGAGTTAATGATGCTGGTTAACAAGTTCATTGAAGAAAAAACAATCTGCTAATCCACCGGATGCGGCCCAATTTACTGCTTAGGAGAAGATCATGGGTTTGTTTGATAAACTGAAATCTCTGGTTTCTGATGATAAAAAAGACACCGGAACCATTGAGATTGTTGCCCCACTTTCTGGCGAAATCGTCAATATTGAAGATGTTCCAGATGTGGTGTTCGCCGAGAAGATCGTTGGTGATGGCATTGCAATTAAACCGACTGGCAACAAAATGGTTGCTCCGGTTGACGGCACCATCGGTAAAATCTTCGAAACTAACCATGCTTTCTCTATCGAATCCGATAGCGGCATTGAGCTGTTCGTTCACTTCGGTATCGATACTGTTGAACTGAAAGGCGAAGGCTTCAAGCGCATCGCAGAAGAAGGCCAGCGTGTTAAGAAAGGCGACGTAGTTATCGAGTTCGATTTGGCCCTGCTGGAAGAGAAAGCGAAGTCTACCCTGACTCCAGTTGTTATCTCCAACATGGACGAAATCAAAGAGCTGATCAAACTGACTGGTAGCGTGACTGTGGGCGAAACCCCGGTAATCCGCATCAAGAAGTAATTATTAGATACAGGATTAACCGTCCTGTATTTAAAGAAAAAAACCGGGAATGTCAGCATTCCCGGTTTTTTTTCGTCTGTCGCTAATTCGATTCTATGCGCGCAGATATTCGACTGTGTAATTCCCCGATCCTACGTTGGCAACCCCGCTGGTTCCCTGCTGTTTGAAGTCCACGTCCTGAGCTGAAAGCAGTTCTCCCAGGCTCGAAAGTTTGATGGTGGCATGCGTGTTATGCGGCACCGTAACATTTAGCGTCACTCTTTCATCCAGTACCTTCCAGCTAACCGCAATTTCGCCGTAAATAGACTGATAATTCGCATCAACAAAAGACAAACCACCACCGATAGTCGGCTCGATAATCAGATGCTTAAAGCCCGGCTCATCGACGTCAGCCTCAATCCCCGCTACAGAGCGATATAGCCACTCCCCCACCGCGCCATACGCGTAATGGTTAAACGAGTTCATATCTGCGCTCCACATTGTGCCATCGGGTTTCAGGCCATCCCAGTGCTCCCAAATGGTCGTCGCGCCAGCTTTTACTTGATATAACCAGGAAGGGAAATCCTCTTTTAGCAACAGCTCCCACGCCTCTTTTTCTCGCCCATTCTGGCTTAGTGCATGGCAAAAATAAGGTGTCCCGACAAAACCCGTCACCAAATGCCCATCATGTTCATGCAGCAGTTCAACCAGCGTATTCACCGTGCGTTCGCGGAACGGTTCCGGCACCAGGTTAAAATAGAGCGCCAGAATATGCGCAGTCTGGGTTCTCGCCGCCAGCCTGCCTGATGGCGTGAAAAATTCATCCTGAAAACGCTGGACGATTTGCTGGTGCAAGGCACTGTAGCGCTCAAAATCTTCTGTTCGATTCAACGCTTTGGCAGCCCGGCTGAATAACTCGGTTGAATGGGCAAAATAGGCCGTGCAGACAAGATCCGTCGGCGTCGCGCCAAAATAGCTCCCTTCTTTGGCATCCAGCGCCACCCAATCGCCAAATTGCAATTTATAGCGCCATATCAGGTTCTCTGAATGAGTAAGCATGAAATCCACCCAGCCTTTCATGCTCTGATACTGGTTTTCCAGAATCCGCGTATCGCCGTACATCAGGTACATCGTCCACGGATTAATCACCGCAGCATCCGCCCATGCCGCCGCAGAGTGCGTCCCACCTGCGGCCAGGTTGATATCATTCGCGCAATGCCCGGTGAGGATATCAGGTACCACATGCGGTACGCCGCCTTCTGGCGTCTGGTCATGTCTCAGATCCCTGAGCCATTTAGCGAAGAAATTACGCGTGTGCATCAGATAGCTGGCAGTACGGCAAAATATCTGCGCATCACCGGTCCACCCCAGCCGTTCATCACGCTGCGGGCAGTCGGTTGGGACATCAACAAAATTGCCTTTTAATCCCCACAAAATATTGTGGTGTAGCTGGTTTAAGTCTTCATTTGAGCAGTTGAAATGCCCGGTATGTGCCATATCAGAATGGAGTACCAGCGCTTTGAAATTCTCAGGCAATATCTTGCCAGGGTAGCTTTCGACTTTAACGTAACGGAATCCCTGGTAAGTAAACTGAGGATGATAGACCTCCTCCGCATCGCCTTTTAAAACATACTCCACACGCTGTTTCGCAGAACGCAGATTATCGAGATAAACATTGCCCTCAGCATCCAATGTCTCGAAATGGCGCAAGATAACTTTGTCACCGAGCTTGCCACTCACTTTAAATTCGACCCAGCCACTGAGGTTTTGCCCAAAGTCGATAACCGTATCGCCTTGCGCAGTAGTGATAATGGCAACCGGCTCCAGCGCGGCTATTTTTTTCACCTTGCAGGCACTCTGCGCGGTAAGTACTTTTTTATCATATGGAACAAGGCTGACAGGCCGCCAGTAAGAGGCATCATAACCGGTATTATTCCAGCCTTCCCGCTCAAGGCTTGCGTCGCAAATTTCACCGTCATAGATTTCCGAGAACAGAATTGGTGAATCTTCCCCATGCCAGGAATCATCCGTCACAACAATCTGCTGGGTTCCATCCTGGTAGTGAATGACTAACTGGCAGATCAGTGCGGTTTGTTCACCATAATAATTTCTGTCACGGGTAAAACCCATATCGCCTTTAAACCAGCCCGCCGCTAGCTCCGCGCCAATAACGTTATCGTCACGCTGGAGTTGCTCACTCAAATCATAAGTTTGATAAAGCAGATGGTGATGATAGCTAGTCCAGCCTGGCGTCAGCACATCATCACCGACTTTTTGACCATTGAGATAGAACTGATAAAGCCCTAATGCGGAGACATGTAAATAAGCAGAAGCAACTGCACTGCCTTTATTGAGTGAAAAGGGTTTTCTCACTAATGTGACTTTAGAATTATCTTTATCAGCGGACTTCTCAGCAGAAATAAAATCACCTAACCACGGGGTATCCATCATCCCGGTAATAAACTCAGCGACTGCACTCCACGGGCTCTCCTCTCCGTGGTTATCGTTAATTCTCACCCGTACAAAATAACGCGTTGAAGGATGCAGCAAAATGTCATTAATATTAACATTCGCCGAAGCATCACTATTTATCAATCCACTATCAAATAAAATAACGTCGAAATATTTATCATGACTAACCTGTAACTGATAGCAAATTTGCTTAACACTCTGTTGATCACTGGCAATTTCCCAACCGATAACCGGAAAGTTATCGACTCCCGATAAAGACAATTCATAGTCAAGCGTGATCTTTTTTACTGATAGCATAATGATATGCTCCTTAGATTACTGAATATTTATACGAGATAATTATTTTGTCTGAATGGCCTCTACGGGCAAGGTCGATGCTGTAATCTGTTTCTCGGTAATCATTTCTCCTTCACTGGAGAATTCATTACGTTGTTGGCGATGGAAACACAACCAGCCTATAAACATACCTAATGCAACAATCGAAGTCAGAATGGTATACAACGCCACCGGTCCGGCATCGAGTAATACCGGTGTGACAAAAGCTAATAAAGCACATGATAAACGAGCGACACCCACAATCGCGCCCTGCGCCGTTGAACGTAACATGGTCGGGAATGACTCTTGCGACCATACTTTCATAATTCCTTCAAAAGCCATACCGCTACCGGTAGCCGTAAATAAAAGGAAGCAGAACCATGATAACTGAGAGAAATTAAGCAACACCGGCATCAAGAAACCACCGGCAAAAAAGAATGCGCCAATAATAAACACCAGCATCCTTTTTGAGGTATCGACCATCTTCATAAATAACAAACCGGACAACACGCCCACCGGCATTAACAACAGGTTCCAGAGAGAATTTTCTTCAACCGTAATACCAACCACATTCACCGCGACATAAGTCCCGAATTGCCCACCGGTATTTGCCGCCAGATTGACCAGCGTATAAAAAAAGCATAATGCGACAAACGGCCATAAGTACTTCCCATGCAGCAAATCTTTAAACGATGACTTTTGTGCGCGAACGGTTGTCGCACCTCGACGGTTCTCATCACGAGCAACCAGCCACATCGGTGATTCAGGAATAGTCCAACGCAACAGCAGTAATACGGCGGCGACAATACCGACATGGAGATACATAATTTGTGCCCCCAATTGTCCCCAGCCCCCAACAACGGCTGAAACCCCCATCGTAGTACTGATGCCCACCAGCCAAAGAAGATTGGATAAGCCGATTATCTTGCCGCGGTTGTTATCGTTGGCAGCCTCTGCAATGGTTGCTAAAGAAACCGGTAAATCGGCACCTGTCGCCAGACCAACAAATATTGTCCCAGCCAGCAACACGACAAAGACTTCACCGAATGCCAACATCAGCGACCCCAGAACAATCATTGCCATGGTGGCAATAAACACTTTGCGCCTGCCAAGGCGATCCCCCAGCCGGCCACCTAAAAATGCCCCGATAGCAATGCATAGCGTTAACACGCCTGAAAGGACACCGATATCAGCAGAAGTAATACCAATAGCCTTCTGATAAATAACTAAAGCGGTACCATTGGAAACTATAGCGGCCGAGTCGATATAAGAAGCCATCCCTGAAACCACCCCAACATACCAGGGGTTAGTTACTTTCAATTTGCCCATATTATTTACTCCATTAAATTATGACTTACATCATGTGTTACTTCTTCCCATAAAAATAAAAACACATTCGTATAAAGGATTAATACAATGATATTTATGACTCTGCTATTGAAAAACTTAGATGTCTTTCTTGTGTAGGGGTGCGGGAAAATCTCTTCTTATAAACATCAGTCAATCGAGAGGCATTAACATATCCACAAAATAAGGCAACATCTCTTATTGGCCAGTCAGTCGTGCGTAACAGTTCCTGAGCTTTTAACAGGCAACAAATTTGCTGAAATTTCTCAGGCGTGGTGCCTGTGATCTGTTTAAAAAAACGAAACATCGTGCGTTTAGCCATGCCACATTCATCACATAGATTGCTCCAGTTAATGTTCTTCGCGTAATTTTGCCGCACATAATTAATAATTTTTTGTCCGCTATTCTCTATGCTTCGATTTCTTTCACCTTTGCGTGCAATGCAACGGCACAACAAAGAAATTATTTCCAGAATAACCGCCTCCGTTGTCGAGAAGTAAATCGCATCAAAAGGATCATCACGCCTCGCCGTGACCCCATCGGTTAACAATACGATTTTATCCAGTTCACTTTCGGTTAAAGAGAGAAACTCTCTCGATGGAGGACGGATACTTTCCCTTACCACATCAAGCAATACATCAATATTATGTATAAAACTAAAATGCCGGTCTTTATGAAACAGAAGATTAATCAAAGAAAGATTATTGGTCGACTCGTAGTAGTGCGTGTCATTTGCAGAAACAAAAAAGAAGTCTCCCGCATAAACCAACTCCACCTGATCATTAATAATATGAAAACCACTGCCACCGCGAACAATAACCAGCTCATCAAAATCATGACCATGAACATCCGCCACCTCCTGATTATTCAACATGAATAAACAGAAAGCGTGTGCCTGTGAGAGAAAAAAGTCCTCTGGTTGTTTAATTTCCATCTATTCACCTGCCAATTATTTATTACATCGTGGTGATAGAGATATTAGAGCTTAATATTAATGACAAGTCATTATAGTGAAATGGCACTACAGCGTAAGTCGCCGTGACATTACTATCATTTTTGCCGATTAACTCAGCATCGGGAGGATAACTGCGAGGGGAAAAGGTTTTGCAGAGCGTTATCTACAAAACCATTTTGAACTTAGATGCCGGAACCTTGCGAATAACTCTCTTCGCCAAAAACGCCGGTTGATAAATAGCGGTCGCCACGATCGCAGATAATTGCCACCACCACAGAACCAGGGTTTGCCTGCGCTACACGCATCGCGCCAGCAACTGCACCGCCAGAACTCACACCGCAGAAAATCCCCTCTTCACGCGCAAGTTTTCGCATGGTTCGCTCGGCTTCGACTTGTGACATATCCATCACCTCATCAACCAGGCTGGGATTGAAAATCTTCGGTAGCCACTCTTCAGGCCAGCGGCGGATCCCCGGAATGCTGCTGCCATCTTCCGGCTGGAGGCCAACAATTTTGACCGGTTTTTCTTGCTCACGCATAAACTGGCTGACGCCGGTTACCGTACCAGTGGTTCCCATGCTGGAAACGAAGTGTGTGATTCGCCCTTGCGTCTGGTTCCAGATTTCTGGCCCGGTGGTGCTGTAGTGCGCATAAGGATTATCGGGATTATTGAACTGGTCGAGAACTTTGCCCTCACCACGCTCATCCATCAAACGCGCCAGTTCGCGCGCGCCTTCCATGCCCTGCTCTTTGGTCACCAGAATCAACTCGGCACCATAAGCCTGCATCGCCGCTTTGCGTTCCATGCTCATGTTGTCCGGCATCAACAGTTTCATGCGGTAGCCTTTCAGGGCAGCAATCATCGCCAGCGCAATTCCGGTATTCCCGCTTGTCGCTTCTATGAGCGTATCTCCAGGCGCGATTTCACCGCGAGCTTCAGCGCGCACAATCATCGAGAGTGCCGCTCGGTCTTTTACCGAACCTGCCGGATTATTGCCTTCAAGCTTGACCCAAATTTCACTGCCATTATCAAGGCCAGTGCGTTGTAATTTAACCAGAGGCGTATTGCCAATTGTGCTTTCTAAGGTGTTCACTTGCCTGTCCAAAAAATAAGAAAAGCGGCCACGTGGGCCGCCTTTGCGTGTCGTGTTGTGCGGTAAACTTATCAGGCAGTCTGCGCCAGGTCTACCTGGTCATTAAAAACGCGCTGGATTCGATTCTTCCCTTCATACAAACGTGCATGTTGCAGGCCAACGAACAGACGTTCGCCGCGCACCGGAACATGGTTTTCACGCAAAACCACGGTTAACGGTTCGTCGTACCAGCCCAGTGGCTGAACCACCAACTGCATGTAATGCCCACGCGGGCTGATTTCCAGCACCTGCACCGGCAGCGGTGAATCCAGATTAGTACGGCGGCTAACGTCTACTTCCCACGGGCGTAAGAACAAATCCACCGCGCCCTGATAAGCAGGCGTAAATCCAAGCGGCCAGCGGTGCGCACCAACATGGAACTGGCTGCCGCGAATGGTGCCTTTCATGCGATTCACTTCACCGAGGAATTCCAGCACGAAGCGAGTCGCAGGTTCACGCCATACCGCTTCCGGTGTATCAACCTGTTCGATATTCCCCTGGCTCATCACTACCACGCGATCGGCGACTTCCATCGCTTCTTCCTGATCGTGGGTGACGAAGACGCTGGTGAATTTCAGCTCTTCATGCAACTGGCGCAACCAGCGGCGTAACTCTTTACGCACCTGCGCATCCAGCGCGCCAAACGGCTCATCAAGCAGCAGAATTTGCGGTTCAACCGCCAGCGCACGCGCCAGTGCCACACGCTGTTTCTGCCCTCCGGAAAGCTGTGCCGGGAAACGATCCGCCAGATGGGCTAACTGCACCATTTCCAGCAAACGCGTCACTTTCTGTTTGATAACCGCGGCTGAAGGACGCTCACGGCGTGGCAAAACCGTCAGACCAAAAGCGATGTTGTCGAACACGTTCATGTGGCGAAACAGCGCGTAATGCTGGAAGACAAAGCCCACTTTACGCTCACGCGCATGAATGCGGCTCACATCGGTGCCATGGAAACTAATGCGCCCGCTGTTCTGGTGCTCAAGCCCGGCGATAATACGCAGCAGCGTGGTTTTACCGGAGCCAGACGGCCCCAACAGCGCTACCATTTGACCCGAAGGGATATCAAGCGTGATATCGTTCAGCACCTGGGTGCGACCAAAAGATTTCTTAATATTGGTAATATCAATGCTCATGATTCCCCTCCTGTTGCAGGCGTTTTTCCTGGCTATTCAAACGCCACTGCACCGCACTCTTTAAGAACAACGTAACGATAGCCATCAGGGTCAATAACGCGGCGGCAGTAAACGAGCCGACGGTGTTGTAATCCTGCTGTAGCAATTCAATCTGTAACGGCAGCGAGAAAGTCTCACCACGAATAGAACCGGAAACCACCGACACGGCACCAAACTCGCCAATGGCGCGGGCGTTGGTTAACACCACGCCGTAAAGTAGCGCCCAGCGGATATTCGGTAACGTGACGCGTCTGAACATTTGCCAACCGGATGCGCCAAGCAAAATAGCCGCTTCATCTTCCTGGCTGCCCTGGCTTAACATCACCGGCACCAGTTCACGCACCACAAACGGGCAAGTGACAAAAATCGTCACCAATACCATGCCCGGCCAGGCGAACATAATCTGAATATTATGCGCATCCATAAAGCCAGCAAGCGGGCCGTTGGAGCCGTAAAACAGCAGATAAATCAGGCCTGCGACAACAGGCGAAACCGCAAATGGAATATCCAGCAGCGTCAGTAATAACTGGCGGCCAGGGAAATCAAAACGCGTCACCAGCCAGGCCAGCAAAATACCGAACACCAGGTTCACCGGTACGGTAATCAACGCAATCATCACCGTCAGCCAGATGGCGTGTAGCATGTCCGGGTCAACAATATTTTGCAGCGCAGGCATCAACCCTTTCGAGAAAGCCTGCGCAAAAATAGACGCCACCGGCACCACCAGCAGCAAAAACGAAATCAGTACGCCGAGGCCAATCAGCGTCCATTTTCCCCAGTTAAAACCGGTGCGGCGATAGCTTTTCAATTCAGTTACGTCCGTCATCAGTGACCTACCACGCGCCGACCAAAGCGACTTTGCAACGTGTTAATGGTGAACAGCAACAGCAGTGAAGCGGCCAGAATCACCGAAGCAATCGCGCTGGCTGCCGGGTAATCGAACTCCTGCAAACGCACGAAAATCATCAGCGATGTCACTTCGGTTTTCCAGGCGATGTTACCGGCGATGAAAATAACCGCGCCGAATTCGCCAAGGCTGCGCGTGAACGACAGCGCAACACCCGCCATCAGCGCCGGTGAAAGCTCGGGTAAAATCACGCGACGGAAACTCTGCCAGCGCGTTGCGCCTAGGGTTTCAGCCGCTTCTTCATATTCAGGCCCCAGTTCTTCAAGCACTGGCTGAATGGTACGGACCACAAACGGGATACTGGTAAACGCCATCGCAACGGCAATGCCCAGCCAGGTATAAGTCACTTTAATGCCGAACTGCGCCAGCCATTCGCCGTACCAGCCATTGACCGAAAACAGCCCCGCAAGGGTTAAACCCGCCACCGCCGTTGGCAAGGCAAACGGCAAATCCATTAACGCATCCAGCAGGCTGCGGCCTGGAAACTGGTAGCGCGTTAAAATCCACGCCATCAGCATGCCGAAGAAACCGTTGAAGATGGAAGCCACGCCCGCTGACAGCAGCGTCACTTTATAAGCGGCAACCACCTGCGGGTTGGTAATCACTTCCCAATACTGCGCCAGCGTCATCTCAGAGAGTTGCATTACCAGCGCGCTGAGCGGTAGCAGTAAAATCAGGCAAACGAACAGCAAACTGGTGCCGAGACTTAAGGTAAAGCCTGGCAGCACCCGTTTGGAGGCAACAGCAAACATTACTCACGCCCCTTTCCGAGCAGCTTGTCGAACTCACCGCCGCTGGCAAAATGGGTTTTCATCGCTTCAGGCCAGCCGCCGAATTCATCTTCCACGCGGAATAGCTCGGTCTGCGGGAATTTATCTTTCAGCTTCGCCATCACTTCCGGGTTATTCACGCGGTAGTAATAATCCGTGATAATGATTTGCGCCGCCGGGCTGTACAAGAAGTTCAGATACTCTTTGGCGGCTTTTTCAGTGCCGTTGGCTTTAACGTTTTTATCCACCCACGCCACCGGGAATTCAGCCAGAATATTGACCTTTGGGACGATCACTTCGTAGCCGTCTTTTTCGTATTGCTTACTGATGTTATTCACTTCAGATTCAAAGCTAATCAGCACGTCACCCAAGCCACGCTCAACAAAAGTGGTGGTTGCGCCACGGCCGCCGGTATCAAACACTTCAACGTTTTTCAGGAACTGCGTCATGTACTGTTCGGTTTTGGCTTTATCGCCACCGTCAGCTTTGTTCGCCGCACCCCATGCACCTAACCAGGTATAACGCGCGTTACCGGAAGTTTTTGGATTAGGGAAAATCAGTTTTACGTCCGGGCGAACCAAATCGCTCCAGTCGTGGATGTTTTTTGGGTTACCTTTGCGCACCAGGAATGCCATGGTGGAGTAGAAAGGCGAGCTGTTGTTTGGCAAACGGGTCTGCCAGTCGGCTGGGATCAGGTTGCCTTTGTCATGCAGGATCTGCACATCTGAAACCTGGTTATAAGTTACAACGTCTGCTTTTAAACCCTGCAAAATCGCCAGCGCCTGTTTTGATGACCCGGCATGAGATTGTTTAATCACCAGCTTGTCACCGCTATTTTCCTGCGCCCACTGTTTTTCGAAGGCCGGATTCAGCGCGGCAAACAGCTCGCGAGACACATCATAAGAGCTGTTCAGCAGTTCTGTAGCATGGGCTGAACCTGCCAATAATGCAGAAACAACAAGCGCACTCCAGAGTTTTTTCACAGATGTATTGGCCATTGGGCACCCTTATAATTGTGGTAACGGTCATGCTTTATGGTTACCAGTGTATTTATAACGAGTGTCAAAGCTGTAACGGTTTTATATATCGTTTGGTGATTTGCAATAAGAAAGGGGTATAAGGTTTTTTTGCGGGGATTTGTCGGGCGTCGCGAACGCTAACCCGACGGGTTGTAAGGTGGATAAGCGCAAGCACCATCCACTATTTAATTCTACAGGTTCAATAACTTATCTAATGACGGTGCGAAGTAATAACCGCCGGTCACTGGTCGGGTGAAACGCAACATGTCGTCACGCTTGCCGTCGGTTTCGCCAAACATGCTCAGCAATTGCTGCTCGATGTTATGCAAACGCGCGCAATAAGCGATGAAGTACAGGCCGTGAGCGCCGCTGGCGGTGCCGTATGGCAGGCTCTGGCGCACAATCTTCAGACCTTTACCGTTTTCTTTTAAATCGACACGGGTCAGATGCGACGTGACCGGGCGCTCGTCACCATCAATCTCTTCATTGGCTTCTTTGGTACGGCCAATGACCATTTCCTGGTCACTAATGCTCATGCGGTTGAGCTGCTTGAGATTGTGTTCCCAACGCTGCACCATCACATAACTGCCGCCGGCATCAATGCCATCGTTAATTACCGCGACTTCACGGCGCGTCCCTTCGCCTTGCGGGTTTTCAGTACCATCAACGAAACCACTGAGATCGCGTTCTTCAATCCAACGGAAGCCGTGGATCTCTTCTTCAATTTTCAGCGCGTCGCCAAATGCCGCCAGTGCCGCTTGCGCCACAGAGAAATTCACATCGTGGCGTAAAGAAAGAATGTGGATCATCACATCGTGCTGGGTCGCTGGTGCCAGGCCTTTGCCTAACGGCGTGAAGTTTTTCAGCTCGCTTGCACCCACGCCGCCACTTAAATCGCGCCACAGGTCATGACCAAATGCCACTACCGCGCCTAAATTGGCTTCCGGGAATTTATCCTGCAAAGCACTCAGTGACTGATTGAAGGTTTTGCAGCCCTGACGAATGGCATCGAAATCGCCCTGAAAACTCGCTTCCAGCCAAACAGCGGCGCGACAATGTTCTGGCAGAATGCCAGTTTGAACACGAGACATGAATCCTCCTAAATGAACACGCCACTCTACGTGGCGTTTATTCCCTGATGATACCCAATCGCGGCGGCGCCTTCTTGAGAAGACGCAAACCCAGGGTTAATTTTTATCGACGCCAGATAATTTTACTGATTTTCCAGTTTTTGAGCGTGTCGTCAGATGGCATCAACTCCGGCGCACCATGCCATTCGCCGCTAAACAGATAGCTAATATGCTGGCTGTTAGGTGCTTTGCACTCAACGCCATCGCTGTCGTCACCGGTCGCTTTGACACACGAACCAAATGCTTTGTCATAAAGAGTGCTAAAGGTGGTGCCAATTTTAACGCCACTATCGGTTTCAATATCGCTATCCAGCACATCGACACGACTGACCGTACCTTTTTCGCCGTTAACGACAACCATCACCGTTCTGTCAGTCATGGCTTCATAGAAGCGCACAATCTCGCCGTTATCGGTTTTCATGCCGCTGCGCAAACGGTAGTTATCGTTCAATGCACTGCTAACGGCTTTTTCATCCATTGGTGTGCTGGCAGTGATTTCACCCACACCTTGCTCGCTCACTTCAAGCGACGAACCGAACCAGTTCATTGGATTTGCCGCAGACCAGTTGACCGAAGACAGCGTCGAGCACCCACTTAAAACCAGTGGCAATCCTATTAGCATCAGGCGCAGTGTTTTCATCAGAAATTCCTTTATTAAGCATGGGGACGCGTTTTGGAGTACAAACTTTCCCAAAAGTGCCAGGTTAATCACGGCTAAGAGTGAAGTAATCGCGTAAACGTTGGCTGCTACACAGCCACCACAAGGCAAAGATATCGGCTATCAGCAGCGATAAAGTCACAGCGGTTAACTCTTCGCCTTGCCATAAAAGCAGCAGTTGCCAGGCCAGAACGATACCCTGCGCGGCAACTAAAACCCAGCGCCAAATCGCCCATAACCGAGGGTGCAAATGGCGACGACCGCTAATCATGAATGCCAGCGCGGCGGGGATACCGGGCAATAATCCAAACCAAAAAGTATCGCGGTCAGGATAGAACACACTGAGGATGGCATCGCCCTGCTGGCGGGACGCCGCTGCAAGCACCAACACAAACCAGGTTCGTGCCTGCAGCAGGAGAATACACCAAAACAAAATGGGTGTTTTCAGATTACCGTGAGTATCGTAATCCGACGGTGGATACAGCTCAGGCATTAATATTCCTGGTCTTCAATCAGCCGTTTGCCGAGTAGCATCACATCCTGCTGCTCGTACTCGAGCCGCTCATACATGCCAATCACCAGGTCGTTTTCTTCACGCACCATGATTTGAATTTTTGGGCAACCGCGGGCAATCAGCTTTTTTTCCAGCCGGCTGAGCAGCGCATTGGCGATGCCGCGACCACGAAATTCTGGGTGCACGCCGAGGTAATAAGCGGAGCCACGGTGGCCGTCATAGCCGCCCATTAATGAGCCAACGACTTCGCCACCCACTTCCGCGACTAAGAACAGATCCGCGTCATGATTAAGTTTGCGCTCAATATCCATTTCAGGATCGTTCCACGGACGCAGTAAGTCGCAACGTTCCCAAAGCGTAATGACTTCTTCGAAATCATCCTGGCGAAAAACACGTATTTCCATGGGATCAGCCACCTGAAAGTCTAAAAGCCTGATTATGGCTTTAAGTTTCCGTTTAGCCAATAAGCAGCGAAAAAATGGCATACTAGCCACTCATTCATTTTTCGAAATAAAAATTCCGGAAAATGCTTGTCGTTTACCCTTTGCCGATACGCTATAAATGCCTATCAGCAATTTTGAAGATAAAAAAACTCGCCGTATGAGCAAAATTAAATCACTGACGCATTTGACTACTCGCCGCCAGCTACTGCTGACTGGTTTGGCTGCCTTAACCTTAACAGGCGTAAATAAGGCTTTGGCCAGTTCCGAAGCTAAACCCCTTAAAACCACCACTAACCACAGCAAACCGACGAAAAAATCTGGCGCTCGCCGGGTGGTGATGCTCGACCCTGGTCACGGCGGTATTGATACCGGCGCGATTGGTCATAATGGTTCCAAAGAGAAACATGTGGTACTGGCCATTGCTAAAAATGTGAGAAACATTTTAAAAAGTAATGGGATAGAGGCCAAACTCACACGTACCAGCGATGAATTTATTCCGCTATACGATCGCGTTGAAATCGCCCATAAACACGGTGCCGATCTCTTTATGTCGATTCATGCCGATGGATTTACCAACCCATCCGCAGCCGGTGCGTCGGTGTTTGCCCTTTCCAATCGTGGCGCCAGTAGTGCGATGGCAAAATACCTTTCTGATAAAGAAAACGCCGCCGATGACGTCGCGGGCAGCAAAGTGAAACACAAAGATCAGTATTTACAGCAGGTTCTGTTCGATTTGGTTCAAACCGATACCATCAAAAACAGCCTGACACTCGGCTCACATATCCTCAAACAGATAAAGCCAGTGCACAAACTGCACAGCCGTAATACGGAACAAGCGGCGTTTGTGGTCCTGAAATCACCGTCGATCCCGTCAGTACTGGTCGAAACCTCCTTCATCACTAATCCCGGTGAAGAGAAACTGCTTGGCACGACCGCGTTCCGCCAAAAAATTGCTAATGCCATTGCCTCTGGCGTCATTAGCTACTTCCATTGGTTTGATAACCAAAAAGCTCACAGCAAAAAACGTTGATGCCTATGAACACGCCTGATATTCACGCCGTAAAACAATTCCTGCTGCAATTGCAGGACACCATCTGCCAACAACTCAGCGCCGTTGATGGTGCCTCATTTGAAGAAGATAGCTGGCAGCGCGAAGGTGGCGGCGGTGGGCGCAGTCGGGTGTTACGTGGCGGGGGTATTTTTGAGCAAGCGGGAGTTAACTTCTCTCACGTTCATGGTGATGCCATGCCTGCATCAGCCACCGCACATCGTCCGGAACTTGCCGGACGCAGTTTTGAAGCAATGGGCGTATCGCTGGTAGTGCATCCGCTCAACCCGTACATTCCCACCAGCCACGCCAATGTGCGTTTTTTCATCGCAGAAAAACCGGGCTGTGAACCGGTGTGGTGGTTCGGCGGTGGTTTTGACTTAACGCCGTTTTACGGTTTTGAAGAAGATGCCGTTCACTGGCATAAAACTGCGCACGACCTGTGCCAACCGTTTGGCGATGACGTATTCCCGCGTTACAAAAAGTGGTGCGACGATTACTTCTTTATTAAGCATCGCAACGAACAGCGCGGTATTGGCGGCTTGTTCTTTGACGATCTCAACACGCCTGATTTTGCGCATTGCTTTAGCTTTATGCAGGCAGTGGGCAACGGTTATCTGGATGCGTATTTGCCCATTGTCGAGCGACGCAAAGCGTTGCCGTGGGGCGAGCGTGAGCGCGACTTCCAGCTTTATCGTCGTGGCCGTTATGTCGAGTTTAATCTGGTGTGGGATCGTGGCACGTTATTTGGTTTGCAGACCGGCGGGCGTACAGAGTCGATTTTAATGTCGATGCCACCACTGGTGCGTTGGGAATATAACTATCAGCCAGAAGAAGGCAGCCCGGAGGCTGCCTTATATCGTGATTTCTTGCCGGTTAAAGATTGGGTCTAACCCTGTTGTCGGATGACGCTTGCGCTTATCCGACCTACAAGACTCCACCAAACAATCACAACGGAACGGTCTGCGCCTCAACTACCGCCAGCGCCACCATATTCACAATACGACGAACAGAAGCAATCGGCGTTAACACGTGCACCGGTTTCGCCACGCCCATCAGTACTGGCCCGACGGTCACCCCTTCGGAGCTTGAAACACGCAGTAAGTTGTAGCTAATGCGTGCCGCTTCCACGTTCGGCATGATCAGGATATTTGCCGAACCTTTCAGCGGGCTGTCTGGCATACGTTCGTTGCGAATGCTTTCCACCAATGCCGCATCACCGTGCATTTCGCCGTCAATTTCCAGCTCTGGTGCACGAGCACGCACCATCTCCAGCGTCGCGCGCATTTTGCAGGCGGCTTTCGAATCGGAAGAACCGTAGTTGGAATGCGACAGCAGCGCAACTTTCGGCTCGATCCCAAAGCGGCGCACCGTTTCTGCAGCCAGCAAAGTGATTTCGGTCAACTCTTCCGGCGATGGATCGTCATTGACGTAGGTGTCAGCAATAAAGGTGTTGCCGCTTGGCAGCAACAGCGCGTTCATCGCCCCCGCCGCTTTCACGCCTTCACGGTAGCCGAACAGCTTCTCAACCACACTAAAGTGCTCGTGATATTCACCGATGGTGCCACAAATCATCGCGTCAGCTTCACCACGATGCACCATGATAGCGCCGATCACCGTCGTGTTGCTGATCACCGCACGCTGCGCTTGTTCTTGCGTAATGCCGCGGCGTTTCATGATGTTGTAGTACTCGTTCCAGTACTCTTTGAAACGCGGATCGGATTCGTTATTCACGATTTCGAAGTCGACACCGGCGCGCATTTGCAGGCCCAGTTTCTTCAGACGCATTTCGATAACCGCCGGGCGGCCAATCAGAATCGGCTTCGCCAGGCCCAAGGTAATCAGTTCCTGAGTCGCATGCAGCACACGCGCTTCTTCACCTTCGGTCAGCACCACACGTTTCGGATCTTTACGCGCCTGCGAGAAGATCGGCTTCATAAACAGGTTAGTTTTGTAAACGAACTCGGTCAGTTTTTCGCGGTAAGCGTCGAAATCCTGAATTGGGCGCGTAGCCACACCGGTGTCCATTGCCGCTTTCGCTACCGCTGGTGCGATTTGCACGATTAGACGCGGGTCGAACGGTTTTGGAATCAGGTAATCCGGGCCGAAAGTCAGCTCTTCTTCGCCGTAAGCTGAAGCCACCACATCACTTTGCTCGGCATGTGCCAGCTCGGCAATGGCGTGAACTGCTGCCAGTTTCATCTCTTCGTTAATCGCCGTTGCGCCAACATCCAGCGCGCCACGGAAGATGAACGGGAAGCACAGCACGTTGTTCACCTGGTTTGGGAAGTCAGAACGGCCGGTGCAGATAATCGCATCAGGGCGCACTTCTTTTGCCAACGGTGGAAGGATTTCCGGTTCAGGGTTCGCCAACGCCAGAATCAGTGGCGAACGCGCCATCTTCTTGACCATTTCCTGTGTCATGGCTTTCGGGCCAGAACAACCGAGGAAAATATCCGCACCTTCAATGACTTCAAGCAGCGTGCGCTTGCCGTTATCGTCCACCGCGTAGGCCGCTTTAGTTTCCGCCATGTTGGCTTCACGGCCTTTGTAGATAACGCCTTTCGAGTCGCAAACCACGATGTTGTGTTTCTGGATACCCAACTGAACCAGCAGGTTCATACAGGCAATCGCAGAAGCGCCCGCGCCAGAAACCACCAGGCGGACATCAGAAATATTCTTCTCAACTACGCGCAGGCCGTTAAGCACCGCAGCGGTACAAATGATGGCTGTGCCGTGCTGATCGTCATGGAACACAGGAATGTTCATGCGCTCACGCAGTTTTTTCTCGATGTAGAAACACTCTGGGGCTTTGATGTCTTCTAAGTTGATGCCACCAAAAGTAGGCTCGAGCGCTGCGATAACTTCAATCAGCTTATCCGGATCCATTTCATCGACTTCGATATCAAACACATCGATACCGGCAAACTTCTTGAACAGAACCCCCTTACCTTCCATCACCGGCTTGCCTGCCAGTGCGCCGATGTTGCCCAGACCCAGCACTGCAGTGCCGTTGGAAATCACGCCGACCAGGTTGCCACGTGCGGTGTATTTGTAGGCCGCAAGCGGGTCTTTTTCTATCTCAAGACAAGGTGCCGCCACGCCCGGGGAGTATGCCAATGCCAGGTCACGCTGAGTGGCGAGTGGTTTGGTTGGTGATACCTGAATTTTTCCGGGAGTTGGGAATTCATGAAAATCGAGGGCACTTTGCTTCAGTTGTTCATCCATTTCTTCGTTCCTTTCTTATTACTCTCAAGGGTCGGTAAGGACTTTGTAGGCCACGTAGTATCGCGCTTGCAGGCGCTCTAAACTTTGAACATAGCCATACTATCAGCAACGACTTATAAAAATGTTAGAAAACCAGAACTACTATGTTACCTGGCATTAACAACAATGCCATGCCTATCTGCTATGCTTTTTAGTTATGCCTTTGATGAATTTTCGTCACAAGCAACATGGAGCATGTAAGTAATATTCTGTATTTTAAGGAGATAGTCATGAGCCAGCTAGAGAGTATCAAGAAGTTCACCACCGTTGTTGCCGACAGCGGCGATATCGAATCTATCCGCCATTACCAGCCTATTGATGCAACAACCAACCCCTCGTTATTACTGAAAGCCGCAGGTTTAGCGCACTATCAAACGCTCATTGATGATGCCATTGCTTACGGTAAACAGCGCGGAGACACGCTAGAAGCGCAGGTTGTACAGGCCAGCGACAAACTGGCAGTTAATTTCGGCGCGGAAATACTTAAAAGCATTCCTGGCCGTGTTTCGACGGAAGTCGACGCCCGCCTCTCTTTCGATAAAGAAAAAAGCATCGCCAAAGCGCGCCATTTGATTGCGCTTTATGAAGAAATTGGCATTGATAAATCGAGAGTTCTTATCAAACTCGCTTCAACATGGGAAGGGATTCGTGCCGCTGAGGAACTGCAAAAAGAAGGTATCGACTGCAATCTGACGCTACTGTTCTCATTTGCCCAGGCGCGTGCCTGTGCCGAAGCGGGCGTATTCCTGATATCACCGTTCGTTGGCCGTATCTACGACTGGTATCAGGCTCGTAAACCGATGGACCCGTATGTGGTTGAAGAAGATCCAGGCGTCAAATCGGTGCGCAATATCTATGATTACTTTAAGCAGCATAACTACAACACCATTGTGATGGGCGCGAGTTTCCGCCGCACCGAGCAAATTCTGGCGTTGGTGGGCTGCGACCGCCTGACTATCGCCCCTAACCTGCTGCAACAATTGCAGGAAAGTGATGAACCGGTAGTGCGTAAATTGGTGCCGACTTCGCAAGGCTTCCGCCGTCCAGAACCGATTAGCGAAGCTGATTTCCGTTGGGAACATAATCAGGATCCCATGGCCGTCGAAAAACTCGCAGAAGGCATCCGCCTGTTCGCCATTGATCAACGCAAACTGGAAGATTTACTCGCCGCCAAACTTTGAACGACAACCACGGAGTGAAACATGTCATCTCGTAAAGAGCTTGCTAATGCCATTCGTGCCCTGAGTATGGACGCGGTACAAAAAGCCAATTCGGGCCACCCAGGTGCCCCGATGGGGATGGCAGATATTGCCGAAGTGTTATGGAATGACTTCTTGCACCATAATCCGACGAACCCCACCTGGGCTGACCGGGACAGATTTATTCTCTCCAACGGTCACGCCTCGATGCTGCTCTACAGCCTGTTGCATCTGAGCGGGTATGACTTGCCGATGGAGGAATTAAAAAACTTCCGTCAGCTTCACTCCAAAACCCCTGGCCACCCGGAAATTGGCTATACGCCAGGCGTGGAAACCACCACCGGTCCACTTGGCCAGGGTCTCGCTAATGCCGTCGGCATGGCGATTGCTGAACGCACATTAGGGGCGCAATTCAACCGCCCCGACCATGAAATTGTCGATCACTTTACTTACGTTTTTATGGGTGATGGTTGCCTGATGGAAGGCATCTCCCATGAAGTTTGTTCGCTGGCGGGTACCCTCGGGCTGGGCAAACTGATTGGCTTCTACGATCACAACGGCATCTCAATTGACGGTGAAACCGAAGGCTGGTTTACCGACGATACCGCGAAACGCTTTGAGGCTTATCACTGGCATGTGGTGCACGAAATTGACGGTCACGACCCCGAAGCCCTGAAGAAAGCCATTCAGGAAGCGCAGAGTGTTAAAGATAAACCGTCGCTGATTATTTGCCGTACCGTCATCGGTTTTGGCTCACCCAATAAAGCCGGTAAGGAAGAAGCGCATGGCTCACCGCTTGGTGAGCAAGAAGTAGCGCTCGCCCGTAAACAACTGGGCTGGAACTATCCGGCGTTTGAAATCCCAAAAGAGATTTATCACGCCTGGGATGCCAAAGAAAAAGGCGAGCAAGCGCAAGCCGCATGGAATGATAAATTCACCGCTTACGCCACAGCTCATCCTGAACTGGCTGCTGAATTTAACCGCCGGATGCACGGAGACATGCCAGAAAACTGGCAGGAAACTACGCAGAACTTCATCGAAAAATTGCAGGCTAATCCGGAAAAAATTGCCACCCGTAAAGCCTCGCAAAACGCGCTCAACGCCTATGGCCCGAGTTTGCCAGAGTTGCTTGGCGGCTCTGCGGATTTGGCCCCAAGTAACCTGACCATCTGGAAAGAGTCCAAATCCATCAAAGAGGACATCGCCGGGAATTACATTCACTATGGCGTGCGCGAATTCGGTATGACCGCCATCGCCAACGGCATCGCCCACCATGGCGGTTTTGTGCCATATACCGCCACGTTCCTGATGTTTGTTGAATATGCGCGTAATGCTGCGCGTATGGCAGCACTGATGAAAGCGCGGCAAATTATGGTGTATACCCACGATTCAATTGGCCTGGGTGAAGATGGCCCAACGCACCAGGCAGTTGAGCAACTCGCCAGCCTGCGCATGACACCAAACTTCAGCACCTGGCGCCCATGCGACCAGGTGGAAGCCGCGGTGGCGTGGAAAACGGCAATCGAGCGGCATAACGGCCCGACAGCTCTGATTCTTTCACGCCAGAACCTTGCGCAAATGGAACGCACGCCAGAACAGGTCAACGCCATCAGCCGTGGGGGTTACATTCTCAAAGACAGTGGCGGTACGCCGGATGTGATTCTGATCGCGACAGGTTCAGAGATGGAAATTACGGTGCTGGCGGCAGATAAGCTGGCGGCTGAAGGCCATAAAGTGCGCGTAGTTTCACTGCCTTCCACCGATATTTTTGATGCGCAGGAAGAGGCGTATCGCGAGTCAGTGCTGCCTTCTGGAGTTGCTGCACGAGTGGCGGTGGAAGCGAGTATTGCGGATTATTGGTACAAGTATGTCGGCCTGAAAGGGGCGATTGTTGGCATGACCACTTACGGGAAATCGGCACCTGCCGATAAGCTGTTCCCGTTCTTTGGCTTTACCACCGAGAATGTGGTGGCGAAGGCGAAGAAGGTTTTAGGTGTCTGATTCGTTTACGCTCTTGTAGGGCGGATAAGCTTGCGTCATCCGCCGTTGTACTCCGGTGCAATTGGCGGATGACACTGCGTTTATCCGCCCTACAATAAATCTTACTTCGTCACCCACAACGTCGGCCACGACGGGCTAGCATTCCAGCCGTCACACGTCGGTTCCTCGGCATAACGCACCAGACGGAAACGTTGCCCGTCGAAACGCCAGCGCGTCGCGACTCCGCAGTCACCGATACCGCGCCCTTTCGCAAGCGTGGTCAGCTCTTTATTGGTTTCGTCGTATCCTGAATTCATCAGTTCAAGTTCGGTGTTACCGCTTGCTGGTGTGAAAGGCAGTTTTAGATGGATTTGCCGTGCAGCGAACGGCTTCTGGCGCGATACCACCCACGCGAGATCGACAATATTGTAAGCTCCTGCCTCACAACCAATCATCAGCAACGCTTTGTCGTCACTGACAGCAAACACGCGAACATCCCGACGCGCAGGATCTAACGAGCATTGGCTGCTATTGATGCGCCAGGATCCATAATCCATTAAGTCGCTGACTTCCACTTGCGTCAATGGCGTCGGTGTTGGGTTAGTCAGTTTGACGGCTTTTAGAGCGGGAGCGGGCGGGACACTCAATGGCGGATCGTCACCTTTTTTGACCCAGGCTGTTTCGCTACCGACGCGCTGTTGCTGGCTATCAATAAACAGCAACGATGCTTTTAGTCCGCTGAGCGAGATGTTTCCTTTCCCTTGTTTCAGGGTAATGGCATCCGCATTGCCGACTTTTTCGAGGAAACCATTTATCGCATCCGCATCACCGGTTTTGAGATGGTGGGGTGTTATCTGCCATTTTTCCGCATCCAACACCAGCAGCTCGCCATCCACTAACAACTGTGAGGCAATCGGCAGCGCTGTCATGTCGGCAGTGGTCATATTGCCTAAATCGATTCTCAGCGTCGCGTCGGTATGCGCACCGGCACTGCGGGTCAGTGTCATGACCAGACCTTTATGCAGCCCAGAATTACGGGCTGAACAAAAATTTTGGTTGTTGCAGGTGACTTGCCAATCGGAAAACGATTTTTGTGCCGCTGCCGCAAAGGCAGAGTTCGCTATAAAGAATAAAAACAGTAACAGCGATGCTTTGCGCAGAAACATTGGCGACACGTATCCTGAGAAGACGAAGAGAAAAAATGGACAAAATGTGGCGATATCTTCGTCTGGTTAACGTTTGTGCTCAATCAGATTTATCGGATAGATATTGTTAAAAACACCCATCCATAATCCATTGAATTTTAAACTCTTTAATCCATAAATCCGCGTAATTTCAGCTGTTGTAACAGAATGACTGTTTTTCCATCACGAATTTCACCTGTCGCGACCATTTCCATCGCTTGTTGGAAGGGAATTTCGAGCACATCAATATCTTCGTCATCAATCCCACCACCCGCATTTTCGCGTTGAGCGTCGCTGTATTCCGCCATGTAGAAATGGATTAACTCAGTGACACCGCCCGGCGACATATACAGCTCGAACAATTTTTCAACGTCCCCGACCTCGTAACCCGTTTCTTCGATGGCTTCTTTACGCGCACAAACTTCCGGTTCGTCGGCATCCAACAGCCCCGCGCAAGTTTCAATCAACATGCCGTCAGGGTTACCGTTGACCCACGTCGCGACGCGGAACTGGCGTGTCAGCACCACGGTTTTTTTATCGCGGTTATACAGCATCATAGTCGCGCCGTTACCCCGGTCATAGACTTCGCGTTTATGGCGAATCGCTTCGGAGTCGTTACGGTATAAATCGTAGGTGATATTGCGCAGGATGAAGTAATTATCTGAGAGGATTTTATCTTTGATGACTTCGATTTTAATCGACATACCGTCTCCACAACGAGTTAGGGGAGCCGATAATCATAGGCTGCTAAGTGGGTAAGCGTCAATTTGATTACCCTCACCCCGGCCCTCTCCCACAGGAGAGGGAGAGAACCGAACCCGTTCCTTCTCCCTCAGGGAGAAGGTCAGGATGAGGGTGGTTACAGACTAAAAGCCATTTTTTACTTCGCTCATATCCGGCAACTTATGTGCAATCCCCTTGTGGCAATCCACACAGGTTTGCCCATCTTTAACTGCTTTATCGTGCATTTTCGCCGCTACAGTTTTCTGCGCGGTGAAATCCATGTAGTCAAAGTTGTGGCAGTTGCGGCACTCTTGCGAGTTGTTGTCTTTCATCCTGCGCCACTCGTTTTGCGCCATCGCCAGACGATGGTCATTAAACTTTTGTGGCGTGTCGATTATGCCAAACGCTTTGGCATACAACTCTTTGCTGGCCTGAAGTTTACGGATAATTTTCGGCACCCACTCGTGCGGGACGTGGCAATCCGGGCAAGTGGCCCGCACGCCGCTACGGTTGTTGTAATGCACGGTCTGCATGTATTCCTCGTAGACGTTGGCACGCATTTCATGGCAGCCGATACAAAATTCTTCGCGGTTAGTCATTTCCATGCCGGTGTTAAAACCGCCCCAGAAAATAATCCCACCAGCGAAGCCAATCAGCAGCAACGTGCCCAGAGCCAGGCGGCTCGGGCGACGCCACCACTGCCATATACGGCGGATGATGCCGGGTTTACCGGTTGATTTATCCATAATGGCCCCTAGTTTCCAAAGCCTTTAGACGGCGTGAAGGTATTTTCCACAATCGGTGTCGCATCGGTTTGAGGAACATGACATTGCAGGCAGAAATAGCGGCGCGGTGCGACGTTCGAAAGCACTTTGCCATCGCTATCCATGAAGTGCGTCGGGCTGACACGCGGCGCTCCTGTGGTGCGGTAATGTTCAACGCCATGGCATTGCAGGCAACGGTTAGTGTTTTTGCTCACCTGATAACCGTCAACGCTATGCGGGATCATTGGCGGCTGGTTCACGTAGTTGAGCGCCATGCGCCCCTGCTGTTTAGGCATTTTTACCGAACCTTCCGGCGTGCCTGAAACTTCAGGAGATGGTGTGAGATCGACGCTGTTCGCCGCCCACAATGCGCCACTCACCAGCAGCGTCAATGCCGCCATCCATTTGAATAACATTCTGTTTTTCATGATATCCCCCTTACACCTTCGCCAGTTTGACAGCGCATTTCTTATAATCCGTCTCTTTTGAAAGCGGATCGGTCGCGTCGAGCGTCAGGTTATTGACCAGTTGCGCGGCGTCGAAGAACGGCATGTACACCAGCCCCTGCGGCGGCTTGTTACGACCACGGGTTTCGACAATCGAAATCACTTCGCCACGGCGTGAAATCACTTTCACTTTGTCGCCACGACGCAAATCACGCGCTTTGGCATCAAGCGGATGAATAAACAACACCGCTTCCGGGAAGGCACGATGCAGTTCCGGTACACGGCGTGTCATGCTGCCGGTATGCCAGTGTTCCAGCACGCGCCCGGTGGATAACCACAGGTCGTATTCCTGGTCCGGGGATTCTGCCGCAGGCTCAAATGGCAGTGCGAAGATCACCGCTTTGCCGTCGGGTTTGCCATAGAATTTGAAGCCTTCGCCCGCTTTCACATACGGGTCGTGGCCTTCGCTGTAGCGCCACAGCGTTTCTTTGCCATCAACCACCGGCCAGCGTAAACCGCGCGCTTTGTGGTAATCATCAAACGGTGCCAGGTCATGCCCGTGGCCACGCCCAAAACTGGCGTACTCCTCAAACAGCCCTTTTTGCAGGTAGAAACCTAACTCGTGGGATTCGTCATTCAACTGCCCTTCAGCCAGTTCCGTGACCGGGAATTTGCTGACACTGGAGTTGGCAAACAGCACGTCAAACAGCGTTTTGCCACGATACTCCGGTTTCTGGTCGAGCAATTCAGCTGGCCACACTTCTTCAACTTTGAAGCGCTTCGCAAACTGAACGAGCTGCCAGAGATCGGATTTAGCCTCGCCCGGCGCTTTAACCTGCTGACGCCAGAACTGGGTGCGGCGTTCGGCATTGCCGTAAGCGCCTTCTTTTTCCACCCACATTGCGGTTGGCAGGATCAGATCCGCGCTTAATGCGCTGATCGTCGGGTAAGGATCGGAGACAATCACGAAGTTGCGCGGATCGCGCCAGCCCGGCATTCGTTCTTCGGTAATGTTCGGCCCGGCCTGCATGTTGTTGTTACACATCACCCAGTAAACGTTGAGCTTGCCATCTTTCAGCGCACGGTCTTGTGCCACGGCATGTAAACCGACTTTCGCCGGGATGGTGCCAGCAGGAAGTTGCCAGGTGTTTTCGACGATTTGGCGGTGTTTCTCGTTGGTGACCACCATGTCGGCTGGCAGGCGGTGAGAGAAAGTCCCGACTTCACGCGCCGTGCCACAAGCCGAAGGCTGGCCGGTTAACGAGAACGGCCCACAGCCAGGCTGGGAAATTTTGCCGGTCAATAAGTGGATGTTGTAAACCAGATTGTTAGCCCAGACACCGCGTGAGTGCTGGTTGAAGCCCATCGTCCAGTAAGAAATGACTTTCTTGTTCGGGTCGGCGTACAACTTCGCCAGCGCTTCGAGTTGGTCTGTCGGTACACCGCTCATCTCAGCGGTTTTTTCCAGCGTGTACTCGGCAACGAACGCTTTGTAATCCTCAAAGCTCATCGGCTCGGAGGCATCAGACCCTGGGTTTTTGGCGGCTTTTTCCAGCGGATGGGTTGGGCGCAAACCGTAACCAATATCCGTCACGCCTTTGCGCAGATTCACATGCTGCTTAAAGAACGATTCGTTGATGGCGTTGTTCTGAATGATGTAGTTCGCGATGTAGTTAAGAATCGCCAGGTCGCTTTGCGGCGTAAACACCATGCCGTTGTCGGCCAGCTCAAAGCTTCGATGCTCGAAAGTCGAAAGAACCGCGACGTTAACATTTTCATTCGACAGACGACGGCTGGTGATGCGCGACCATAAAACCGGATGCATCTCGGCCATGTTCGAGCCCCACAGCACGAAGACGTCGGCCTGCTCGATGTCGTCGTAGCAACCCATCGGTTCGTCCATGCCGAAAGTGCGCATAAAGCCCACCACCGCCGAAGCCATGCAGTGGCGCGCGTTCGGGTCGAGGTTGTTAGAACGAAAACCGGCTTTGAATAATTTAGAGGCAGCGTAACCTTCCCAAACCGTCCACTGACCGGAGCCAAACATCCCGACCGCTTCCGGCCCTTTTTCCTTCAGGCTGGCTTTAAATTTTTGTTCCATGATGTCAAAGGCCTGCTCCCAGCTGATGGGAGCGAATTCGCCTTCTTTATCGAACTGGCCGTCTTTCATGCGCAACAGCGGCTGGGTAAGACGGTCTTTTCCGTACATGATTTTTGGCAGGAAGTAGCCTTTGATGCAGTTCAGGCCACGGTTTACCGGCGCATCAGGGTCGCCCTGGCTTGCCACTACGCGTCCATCTTGTGTGCCGACTAATACGCCACAACCGGTGCCACAAAAACGGCACGGGGCTTTATCCCATTTGATGGCGTCTTGTTTCCCGACAACGGCTCGGGCAACGCTCGGTACGCTAAGACCTGCGGCAGCCGCCGCGGCTGCAATAGCGTTCGCTTTCATAAAGCTACGACGACTGAGTTTCATGGTGTTTCCTCACCTTGCTCATCCTGCTGGTGATAAACCAGCGACACCGCCAGCACACCCGCAATATTGCGTGCCGACTCAATTTGATTCAGCAGCACATCACTGCGCGCTGCCTCCATAACCACGACTAATTTGCCGTGTTCAGCATCACTTGCTGCAACTTCGCTGCCCGGTAGTTCGTTTATTGCGGCGCCAACCGCGAGAATATTGTGGGGTTGGGCCTGAACCACCAGGCCTGCGACGTGCCAGTTAGCCTGCATTTGCGTGTCTCATAGTGATGGCTGAAACCGGACAACCGGCAATACATGCGCCGCAAGCGGTGCAATCAGCGTGGTTAAGTAGAGGTTGTGCGATGCCTTGTAGCGAGGGGCGAAAGGCAATCGCCTGAGTTTCGCAACTGTCCTGGCAACTGCGGCACTCGATGCTGTTTCTGGCAAGGCAGTTATCGCCAATCGACAAGGTATGTTCCCAGGGGGAAACCTCGCGTTTAAGAAAGATTTTTTCAGGGCAAGCTTGCGCGCAGGCGTAGCAGAAGGTGCATTCACCGTGGGCAAAGTTAACTTCGGGATAGCCACCCTGACCGCGTTTTAAAACACGTGTTTCACAGGCCGACAGGCAGGCATCGCAGCGCGTGCAATCCACCAGAAAATGGTTTTCATCTCCGCTCCAGGGTGGGCGGAAGGCAGTCGAGGAGCGTTGAAAGCTCCCGGTGAGTAATCCACGTCGGGAAAAATTAGCCATAAAGCACATCCTTGCATCACAAGTGCCGAGGTCGCGACGGCGAAACCAGCAAAAATAATTATGCTATTTCCGTAATTTTTATGAGGTTTTGTAGGGTGGATAAGCGAAAGCGTCATCCACCATTTGCACTCGTTTTGTCGGATGACGCTGCGCTTATCCGACCTACGAAGAGCTTAGTCATCAACCCTGGTTTTTATGAGCGTTACCATATGTGACGAAGGGGTGGTAGAGGCATCACCCTTTAGGGGTAAATACAGGGGTGGGATCAAAAAGGAATTCGTTTTGTAAAACAAACACTCACCCCGACACAAAGCCGGGGTGAGATTTGCCGTTAATTCAGGCGCTGAGGGGGAACCGCCAGATATTCCATTATTCCCGCAGCGGCATGGCGGCCTTCCGCCATCGCGGTCACCACCAGGTCGGCTCCACGTACCGCATCGCCCCCGGCAAAAATTTTTGGGTTGCTGGTTTGGTATCGCAATTTATCCTCAACGCTGGCGATGATTCGCCCCCAGCTGTCGAGTTTCACGCTGTGCTCTTCCAGCCACGGCATACCGTGCGGGTGGAAGCCAAATGCCATAATCACCGCATCTGCTGGCATCACAAATTCGGAACCTTCAATCGGTTCCGGACGACGGCGACCTTGTTCATCCGGCTCACCCATGCGCGTGCGCAGCATGCGAATTCCAATCACCTGGCCACTTTCATCAAGCTCAATGTTCAGCGGCTGCACGTTGAACTCAAACAATGCCCCTTCTTCGCGGGCATTTTTGACCTCTTTTTTGGAGCCCGGCATGTTGGCTTCGTCGCGACGATAAGCACATGTCACCCGCTCCGCCCCATGGCGTAAAGAAGTGCGCACACAGTCCATTGCCGTGTCACCGCCGCCCAAAACTACCACCTGCTGACCCGCCATATTGATGTACGGTTCATCAGGTAATTCAGGCAGCCCCATCACCTGTTTGGTGTTAGCAATCAGGAACGGTAGCGCGTCGTAAACCCCTGGCGCGTCTTCGTTTGGCAGCCCGGCTTTCATTGAGCGGTACGTGCCAACACCAACAAATACCGCATCAAACTCAGCCAGAACCTGTTGCAGCGGAATGTCACGACCCACTTCAGTGTTGAGTTTAAATTCGATACCCATCGCACTGAAAATCTCACGACGACGGCTTAATAACGATTTATCCAGCTTGAACGCAGGAATGCCAAACGTCAGCAGCCCGCCGATTTCTGGATGGCGGTCAAACACCGTGGCCTGAACGCCGTTTCGCGCCAGAATATCTGCACAGGCAAGCCCAGCCGGGCCTGCGCCAATCACCGCGACACGGCGGTTTGTCGGTGTGACATAAGAGAGGTCCGGCGTCCAGCCGCTCGCAAACGCATTATCGGAAATATAACGTTCAATATTGCCGATGGTGACAGCACCGTATTCATCTTTGAGGGTACAGGCACTTTCACATAAGCGGTCTTGCGGGCAGACGCGTCCGGTCACCTCCGGCAGGCAGTTTGTCTGATGCGATAGCTCGACCGCTTCCAGAATGCGCCCTTCTTTGACCAGTTCAATCCACTGTGGAATATGGTTGTGCAGCGGGCAAGTCCATTCACAAATACTGTGTTCACCGCATTTCAGACAGCGGTCGGCCTGGCTTTCCGCCTGGATTTTATCGAAGGTACGATAGATTTCACCAAAGCCGGTTTTGCGTGGTACCAGGTCAATTTTGTCGGGGTCTTGTCGCGCTGGTGTGGCGCGCATTTTGTTCACTTTGGTTAAGTCAGCAGCCAGTAACGGCTGTTGCGCCATGTGTTGCTGCGCGCTACTGTGCCACGGCTGAGATTCCTGAGCCGCTGAGCGTAAACGTCGGGCTTTTGCCAGCCCAGCAAGTGTTTCACTGCTGATGAGTTTCAGTGCTTTGCTGGGGCAGTTTTCTACACAAGCCGGGCCATTTTCACGGTGCTGGCATAAATCGCATTTATGGGCGCTGGCTTTTACCGACCGGCCATCATTAAGCGGAACGGTGATGATTTGCATGGCACCAAACGGGCAGGCTACCACGCAGGATTTGCAGCCGATGCACTTGCGCTGGTTAACCTGCACACTCTCTCTGACGCGGGATATCGCTTCATTTGGGCAACTGCTGGCACATGGGGCATCTTCACAATGGCGGCAAGTCACGGCATTGCGTCGTCCCTCATGTTTAATCACCGCAATCCGTGGCTGGAATTGTTGGCTGGTCAGAACATGCTTTTCATCATTGTGGGACATCACACATGCCACTTCGCAGGCATGGCAGCCAATACATTGTTGAGCATTAGCGAGAACAAAACGATTCATCTTTACCCCTTGCCTGTTATCAAGAACAGAAGGCGATTACTCGTTAGCATTCAAGTTGCAGGTAGGCGGCCAGGGAGCTTATCCCGATGAGCTTACTTAAGTAAGTGATTCGGGTAAGTGAGTGCAGCCAACACCCCTGCGGCTTGAAGGATGACGGGTAAATTTTTTATGGGGTGATGTTATCACCTGGGTAACCAATCACTGGCAATGGTCATTTGCCCAGTTTGCTCTGAAATCTGCTAATAACCTGGTACGGATCAATTTCTTTTCGTGTTTGATGAAACCTCGTTTTTCTGCGTTTTGTTATGCAGCAGTTATGCTTGTGATGTCACAGAGTTAATTCCTAAGCCCTATTTTGGAAGATATGCCGAAATATAAACAACCAGGATTTGTGACGAAGCCAGTTTCTGGTACGTTTCGCTCTCTATTATTTCGACGGGTAAATATTTAGTGATAGTAAAACGCTCGGTTTCCACGAGCCTGGCCCGCGCCTTTTTTTATATTATTTTGCTATCGCTGCTTTCTACAGGCATTGCGATGCTTACCCTTGCGAGCAGTTTACGTGATGCCGAAGCGGTGAATGTCGCAGGGTCATTGCGTATGCAAAGCTATCGCCTGGGTTATGATTTGCAGGGCGACCGTGCCCATATCGATAAGCACCTTGAGCAATACAGCCAATCATTACTCTCACCTGCCCTGCTTAAAATCGAGAAATTCTGGGTGCCAGCGGAAGTCCGAACTCGCTTTGCCACAATTAATTACGCCTGGGCGGAGATGGAACAACACATCCGCCAGGGCGATTTGCAATGGTATCGGGCAAACATCGCAGGCTACGTCGAGCAAATCGATCTCTTTGTGCTGGCGCTTCAGCATTATGCTGAACGCAAAATGATGCAGGTTGTTATCGCCTCGGTGGTGGGTTTTATTGCCATTTTCACGCTGGTGTTTTTCACGTTACGCCGCTTCCGCCAGCAGGTGGTGGCTCCACTCAATAAACTGATGGAAGCCAGCCGCGCTATAGAGCGCGGTGAATTCGATTACCCGCTATTGAGTATGCAGTTGCCGAACGAACTGGGTTTGCTGTCACAGACCTTCACTCGCATGTCCGGTGAGTTGAAGAAACTTTATCGCTCACTTGAAGAGAGCGTGCAGGAAAAAACGCTGGATTTACAAGAGGCCAACCGCACACTGGAAGTCTTGTACGCCTGCTCGCAAGCACTGACGGTC
Organism: Buttiauxella sp. 3AFRM03; assembly: GCF_003675305.1. Taxonomy (NCBI): domain Bacteria; kingdom Pseudomonadati; phylum Pseudomonadota; class Gammaproteobacteria; order Enterobacterales; family Enterobacteriaceae; genus Buttiauxella; species Buttiauxella sp. 3AFRM03. Next base: position 4,369,355 of record NZ_CP033076.1, on the reverse strand, counting down.
AGTACCATCGATCAACACTGTTTCGAGCGCGTGTTGCAGCAAGTAAGACAGAAAACGCAGGTCAATTATCTTGAGATGAAAACCGGTGAAAACTGGAAGATACAAAACGGCGTTCAACATAATGATCAGGCATGGCAAACCTTGCCGATTGTGCTTGAGGATAAAGAACTGGGTCTGCTCCGTTGGCAAGCCCCACAAGGTGTTCCACCGCTGCCGCTGATGCAAAGCCTGGCCAATATGCTGGGGCGCGGGCTCTATTTCAATCAGGCGCAAAAGCACTATCAGCAGCTATTGTTGATGGAAGAGCGCGCGACCATTGCCCGCGAACTGCATGATTCGCTGGCGCAAGTGCTCTCCTATTTACGCATTCAACTCACCTTGCTAAAACGTGCAGTTCCGGCCCAGAACCAGCCTGCACAGCACATTATTAATGATTTTTCCCAGGCATTGAATGATGCCTATCGCCAGTTACGCGAGTTGTTAGCCACCTTCCGCCTGACGCTCCAGCAAGCAGACTTACCTTCGGCATTGCAGGAAATGATCGCTCCGCTGCGCAAGCAGACCGACGCAACTCTCACTCTGGATTGTAATATTCCGACTCAGGCGTTAGATGCCTCGCAGCAGGTGCATTTACTGCAAATTATTCGCGAAGCTGTGTTAAATGCGATTAAACATGCGCATGCCACTAAAATATCCGTAAGCTGTAGCACTTCACGCTCAGGAATTCATACTGTGAATATACTCGATGACGGCACTGGGATTGCCAGCCTGACCGAACCCGAGGGACATTACGGACTTAACATCATGCAGGAACGTGCCACCCGTTTAGGTGGTGAGCTGGCTATTTCCCGCCCTCCTCAGGGTGGGACTTTGATTGCGTTGAGTTTTAGATCGCCACCGGCAGAACAAGCGACGCACGAAACATCCATAAATTTATAATGATAAAAATGTGAAACATATTGGGGTATATGATGAGTGAGAAAACTGTCTGTCAGGTGTTGATCGTTGATGATCATCCGTTAATGCGTCGTGGCATCCGCCAGTTGCTGGAAATGGATGACAGCTTTCGCGTGGTGGGTGAAGCCAGCAGCGGTGCTGAGGCTATTAGTCTGGCGAATCGCCTGGCTCCCGATCTGATTTTGCTCGACCTCAATATGAAAGGTTTGAGTGGGTTGGACACGCTCAATGCGATGCGTCGTGATGGTGTCAGTGGGCGTATCGTGGTGCTGACGGTATCTGATTCACGTAGCGATATTTTCACGCTGATTGATGCCGGTGCCGATGGATATTTGCTGAAAGATAGCGATCCCGACGTGCTGCTCGAAGATATTCGTCGTGGAGCCACTGAGGGCGAAGCCTATAGCAAACAAGTCGCGGAATATTTACGTACCCGCAGTTTCGAAAAATACAGTGAAGATCCGTTTGCCGTGTTGACCGAACGTGAATTAGACGTGTTACAAGAAGTCGCCAGAGGGTTATCAAATAAACAAATTGCTTCAGGCCTGCATATTTCTGAAGAAACCGTGAAAGTGCATATTCGCAATTTGCTGCGTAAACTTCAGGTTCGTTCCCGAGTCGCAGCAACCGTCTTATATCTTGAACGTCGTGGCTTTTAACATCGCCAACAGCAAACCGATTCCACTACAGAGCGCGAAGATTTTTTACAATATCTCCTCAATTTCTCCACGTTTGGACCTGCGGTAAAGGCTACAGTGACGACTGAGACTCATAATCACAATCTGAAGTACTAACGAGGTCCTGACTGAATGGCGAATTTCTTTATCAATCGCCCCATTTTTGCGTGGGTATTAGCCATTATTTTGTGCCTCACTGGTTTGCTCGCGATTTTCTCTCTTCCTGTCGAACAGTATCCAGACCTCGCACCGCCAAACGTGCGTATCACCGCAAACTATCCAGGTGCATCGGCACAAACGCTGGAAAACACGGTTACGCAGGTGATTGAGCAGAATATGACCGGGCTGGATAACCTGATGTATATGTCGTCACAAAGCAGCGCCACCGGCCAGGCTAGTGTGACACTGACATTTATTGCAGGAACCGATCCTGACGAAGCCGTGCAACAGGTGCAAAACCAGCTGCAATCCGCCTTGCGTAAGCTTCCGCAAGCGGTGCAAACCCAGGGCGTAACCGTCAGGAAAACCGGCGATACCAATATTTTGACGCTCGCTTTCGTTTCTACTGACCACAGTATGGATAAGCAGGACATTGCCGATTACGTCGCCAGTAATATTCAGGAACCGCTGAGCCGTGTGAACGGTGTCGGCGATATCGACGCCTTTGGTTCGCAGTTCTCAATGCGCATCTGGCTCGATCCGAACAAACTCACTAGTTACCAAATGACCGCCAAAGACGTGACGGACGCCATTTCCTCCCAAAATGCGCAGATCGCCGTTGGGCAATTGGGCGGCACGCCATCGGTCGATAAACAGGCATTAAACGCCACCATTAATTCGCAATCCCTGTTACAAACGCCAGAGCAGTTTCGCGATATTACGCTACGGGTGAACCAGGACGGCTCCGTTGTCACCCTCGGTCAGGTGGCCACGGTGGAATTGGGGGGAGAGAACTACAACTACATCAACCGCTACAATCGCGACCCGGCATCCGGCCTTGGCATCAAGCTGGCTTCCGGCGCGAATGAAATGGCGACGGCGGAAAGAGTTCTCTCTCGCCTCGACGAACTGGCCCCCTATTTCCCCCACGGGCTGGAATATAAAATTGCCAATGAAACCACCTCTTTTGTTAAGGCCTCCATTACCGATGTAGTCAAAACATTGCTGGAAGCCATCGCGTTGGTTTTCCTTGTCATGTATTTGTTTTTACAAAACTTCCGCGCAACACTCATTCCCACTATTGCCGTTCCAGTGGTCCTGATGGGAACGTTCGCGATTCTCTATGCCTTTGGCTACAGCATTAATACGTTGACCATGTTTGCTATGGTGCTGGCGATAGGTTTGCTGGTGGATGACGCTATCGTGGTGGTGGAAAACGTCGAGCGCATCATGACCGAGGAAGGGTTATCGCCCAAAGAAGCGACCCGAAAATCAATGGGCCAGATTCAGGGCGCATTGGTAGGCATCGCGATGGTGCTTTCAGCCGTATTTGTGCCCATGGCCTTTTTCGGTGGCACTACCGGAGCTATTTACCGCCAGTTTTCCATCACGATTGTTGCCTCCATGGTGCTGTCAGTGCTGGTGGCGCTGATCCTCACCCCAGCGCTGTGTGCAACATTATTAAAACCGCTGCACAAAGGTGAACAGCACGGACAAAAGGGCTTTTTCGGCTGGTTTAACCGTATGTTTAACCGCAATGCCTTGAGATACGAAAATGCCGTTGGCCGGATTTTGCACCGCAGTCTGCGCTGGATCCTGGTTTATGTTCTGCTGCTGGGGGGCATGGTAGTGCTGTTTTTACATCTGCCCACTTCATTTTTACCGCAGGAAGACCGCGGAATGTTTACCACCTCGGTTCAGCTTCCAAGCGGTGCGACCCAGCAACAAACGCTACAGGTTGTAGAGCAAGTGGAAGATTACTTTTTCAGCCATGAGCAGGAAAATATTCTCTCCATCTTCGCCACCGTAGGCTCCGGTCCAGGGGGGAATGGTCAGAACGTCGCACGTATGTTTATTCGTCTGAAAAACTGGGACGATCGCGATGCTAAAACCGGCACTTCATTTGCCATTATCGAGCGAGCCACCAAAGCATTTAACCGCATTAAAGAAGCACGAGTCTTCGCCAGCAGCCCGCCTGCTATCAACGGTTTAGGCAGTTCGGCAGGTTTTGATATGGAATTGCAAGATCACGGTGGCGTCGGTCACGACGTGCTAATGGCCGCCAGGGATCAGCTTTTGGACCTGGCGGGGAAAGACGATCGCCTCACTCGAGTGCGCCACAATGGCCTTGATGACAGCCCACAGTTGCAAGTCGATATTGACCAGCGCAAAGCTCAGGCATTGGGTGTCTCCATCGACGATATCAACGACACCCTGCAAACAGCATGGGGTTCAAGTTATGTGAATGACTTTATGGACAGGGGTCGCGTGAAGAAGGTGTATGTGCAGGCGGAGGCGAAATACCGCATGCTGCCGGAAGACATTAACCAGTGGTATGTGCGCAACAAAGACGGCGGAATGGTGCCTTTCTCGGCGTTTGCCAGTTCACATTGGGAAACCGGTTCGCCACGTCTTGAGCGCTACAACGGCTATTCAGCATTAGAAATTGTCGGCGAAGCAGCACCAGGCGTCAGCACCGGTACAGCAATGGATATTATGGAAAACCTGGTGCACCAGTTACCTGGCGGGTTGGGTCTTGAGTGGACAGCGATGTCCTATCAGGAACGCCTCTCCGGTGCGCAAGCGCCAGCGTTATACGCCATTTCCCTGTTAGTGGTTTTCCTGTGTCTGGCTGCACTTTATGAAAGCTGGTCTGTGCCGTTCTCGGTGATGCTGGTTGTGCCATTAGGGGTAATCGGTGCGTTACTTGCCACCTGGATGCGTGGGCTGGAAAATGACGTCTACTTCCAGGTCGGCCTGCTGACAGTCATTGGGCTATCAGCGAAGAACGCCATATTAATCGTCGAATTTGCCAATGAAATGAATCAGAAGGGTCAGGATTTGCTGTCGGCTACGCTGTATGCCTGCCGCCAACGTTTACGCCCAATATTAATGACTTCTCTGGCATTTATCTTTGGCGTGTTGCCGATGGCCACCAGCAGTGGCGCAGGCTCCGGTAGCCAGCATGCGGTGGGGACAGGCGTGATGGGCGGGATGATTTCTGCCACGATACTGGCGATATTCTTCGTTCCCCTGTTCTTTGTGCTGGTGCGGCGGCGCTTCCCGCTTAAAGAGCATGCTGAAAAGTAGTCCACAAAAAAGCGACCTGAACAGGTCGCTTTTTGTATGGCTCAAAGTGTATTGAGAATAAGAGCATCATGCTCTTGCTGTTAGTTTCATTTACGAAGCATATCTTCGATGAAATCTTTCCAGTTCCCTAGTTCGTGTTCGATCATAACCGCCTCTCTTATAACTGCTCTAATTATACGTAATCCCTTCCATGGAGTGAAGCGACGATACTTAGTGGCTTCACTGGCTATCATCAAATATTGAGAGTCGACTGCGTATTGCGTTAATTATCAGCTCAGCAGGTAATTTAAAATGTGACGACGAACTTGAAACAAAATGATTCACCAACTTTCGGATTTTTACCCTGTAGGCCACGAAAAATCTGACTTATCGCAGCGTTCAAAGGCTCCGAGTTTATGTAACATCTAATGGCTATAAATTAACCACCCCGGTAAAAAGAAACGCTATTACCTAACTTTTAGATTAGCTATTAGGCTATATTTTGCCTTGCGACTTTTTTATCATTTTAATTATTCTAATTACCTGCATAAATAATCACCTCTAAAGATAAGGATTGACTCCGTGATAATTCTCTACGGTATTAAAAACTGCGACACCATCCAGAAAGCACGCCGCTGGCTGGAGACTCAAGGTGTGGATTATCAATTTCATGATTATCGCGTCGACGGGCTGGATGCGGATTTATTGAATAGTTTCATCGCGCAGTTAGGCTGGGAAGCGCTGTTAAATACCCGAGGAACAACATGGCGGAAACTCGATGAAGCCCATCGGGCGAGCATAACTGACGCGCAGAGCGCAGCGGATCTGATGATTTCAATGCCTGCAATCATCAAACGCCCATTGCTCTACGCGCCCGGTCAGCCTATGCTGCTGGGTTTCAATGAATCGAACTATCAGCAGTTTATCAACGAGGTGTAGTCCTATGTCTTGCCCAGTTATTGAGCTGACGCAACAGCTTATCCGCCGTCCTTCCCTGAGCCCAGACGACGCTGGCTGCCAGGCGCTGATGATTGAGCGACTGCGTGCTATCGGTTTTACTATCGAGCACATGGATTTTGGCGATACACAAAATTTCTGGGCATGGCGAGGAAAAGGCGAAACGCTCGCGTTTGCTGGCCATACCGACGTGGTACCTTCAGGTGACGCCGATCGCTGGATTAACCCGCCGTTTGAACCGACTATCCGCGATGGCCTGCTGTTTGGCCGTGGTGCAGCTGATATGAAAGGCTCGCTGGCAGCCATGGTGGTTGCGGCAGAGCGTTTTGTTGCACAGAACCCGCGCCACAAAGGCCGCCTCGCGTTTCTGATTACTTCAGATGAAGAAGCCAGCGCCAAAAATGGCACGGTGAAAGTGGTTGAAACCTTGATGGCGCGTAATGAGCGCCTCGATTACTGCCTGGTCGGAGAACCGTCCAGCACTGAAGTGGTCGGCGATGTGGTGAAAAATGGTCGTCGCGGCTCATTGACCTGCAATCTCACCGTACATGGTGTGCAGGGGCATGTTGCTTATCCGCATCTGGCCGATAACCCGGTGCACCGCGCAGCACCGATGCTGAACGAATTAGTCACTATTGAGTGGGACAAAGGAAACGAGTTTTTCCCGGCCACCAGTATGCAGATTGCCAACGTTCAGGCCGGAACCGGCAGCAACAATGTCATTCCTGGCGATTTGTATGTGCAATTCAACTTCCGTTTCAGCACCGAACTGACTGACGAAGATATCAAACAGCGCGTGATTGCCCTGCTGGATAAATATCAACTGCGCTATACCCTCGACTGGTGGCTTTCCGGCCAGCCGTTCCTGACCTCACGCGGCAAGTTGGTCGATGCGGTAGTGAATGCAGTTGAGCACTATAATGAAATTAGACCGCAACTGTTGACCACGGGCGGCACGTCAGATGGACGCTTTATCGCGCGTATGGGTGCGCAGGTGGTGGAGCTTGGGCCAGTCAACGCGACCATTCATAAAATTAATGAGTGTGTGAACGCCGCAGACCTGCAACTGCTTGCCCGTATGTATCAACGTATTATGGAGCAGCTTGTCGCCTGACAGGCTGCGCAACTTAAGTGAGGTATTGGCATGGAATGGCTATCACACTACTGGTGGATTATCGTACTGGTATTTCTACTCGGTATTTTCCTGAATGTTATTAAGGATCTGAAGCGTATCGATCCGAAAAAATATATGGAGAATAAACCCGAGCTTCCCCCGCATCGTGACTTCAACGACAAGTGGGATGACGAAGACGACTTCCCGAAGAAAAAACCTTAGTTTTTGCCCTCACCCCAGCCCTCTCCCCCAGGAGAGGGAGAAGAACCACTCCCGGGGTGAGGGAGTCCCATCTCACATAAACTCAACAATATCGTCGTCGTTCGGTTTACCGCCGCTCAGCGCTTCATCGAAATAATGCTTCGGTACGGTATAACGCAGATGGTCCAGCGCAATCTGAATGCTGCGGTCATCAATGGCGTGACCTAGATCGTCAATCACATCCAGCGTCACATCGCCTCCAAGTTCCGTTAACTTTTCCGAGGCGTCAAAGGCATGTTTCACATCAATCACTTTATCAACATCGCCATGAATCAAATGGATGGTGGTTGAGGTTGATGCGCTTTCAGGAAGCGTTGCATAGCGACCATTAAAAGCAACTACGCGAGAAGCGAGGTACGGCTCGGCTTTCACGCCTTCAAGCGCCATGATAGCCCCTTGCGAGAAACCAATCAGCGCAGTGGCATTTGCCGCGACACCGCTGTGTCTCTGCCAGTCACGCACCACTTCGATAAACGTTGGCATGATGGCATCAACCCTTGCCTGGCGGTTTTCTTCCGTCACTCCGGCAACGGAAAACCATTCCCGACCTTGATACGGGCCACTGGGTGCCGGGCCGCCAATGCTGACCACCAACGCATCAGGAAAATGTGGTGCAAACCAGCCGCCAATTTCACCCATGGCAACAGGATTATCGCCAACACCATGAAATAACAACATCAGTTGCTTAGCCGGAGTGGCAGGGCTTTGGACTACAAAATGGTCATGTTGCATGGTGTTCTCCTTAAGTTTCTGGAGTTGACTATACGCCGACGAATCGCGATGACCATGCCATTTGACTGAACGACTTAGTGGAAAAATTGCAATTGCAAAAGCGCGCTTTTCAGCGCAATGCACTGTTGCTCATCGAGTTTTTCCAGCGCCTTTTGCACTTCCTGACGCATGACGTTCAATAGTGCTTTGCGCCCGGATATGCGCCATTGTTGGCAGAGCATTTCTACACTCAGGTGTTGCTGGATGCGGCCACGCAATGCATTCAGTGGCATATCACTAGTGAGTAATAAGCGATTCAGGGAACCCAGACAGGCTTCCAGCGGGCGATGCCCAAACGCAAAACCTGCCAACTCCAGCCAGTCATCACTGTTTAGCGTAGCCTCTTCACAGCCAATCACGGGTAATGGATGGTCAATCCACGGCTGTAACCAGGCAATATCGCGCTGTAATCGGTGCTGTTCGTGGTGAGTGAGTGCTTCCCCTTGTGGTGTAAGCGGTAACAACGCCATCGCGTTATAGCACCCGCTGCTGGCCTCACGATGGCTGCCCACGCGCACCAGCACGAAGCCACAACTTTCCCAAAAGCGCCAAAGCTCGTCGGTAAAACCAAAACTGACTGAAAGGTAATCTGCGGCCTGCTGCGCGTGAGCTTTCACTCTGGCAATCATTTGTTGGCCGATTTGCTGGCGCTGGCGCAAGGGATGCACCGCAATGCGGCTGACGCGCAAGCCTTTAAACGTGGCCGCTAATGGGCTACCGCCGTGAGCCGCCAGTGATTGTGCAACCAGATTCCCACGCGGGCGCCGGAAGCCAGCCCATACAGCACGGCTCAGGTTCTCACTCAGCCCGCCCTCTTCCACCAGCCAGCTGGCACCTATGGTTTCTTCACCGCAGTTGGCGGCAATGAAATGCTGCCCTGGCGCATCCAGCATCCGCCGCCAGTCCAGTGGTGAAGTGCGATAGTGCGCACCTGACAGTAAGCGATACATATGTTGCAGTTGAAGCGAGGGTTGTGCTTCACGATTGTGTTCAATGAGTTGCAGGGAAATCGTGCCCTGTGCAACGGTGCTGACATCTACCTCATCAAACAGCAAAACCGTGTCGATGAGTTTTTCCAACGGGTCGTTGATAGCCCAGCGAACAGGGGTCGACAGGGTATAGCGCGTTAACGTGTCGAGGCTTGCGCAAAATTTGAGGATAAAGCCTCTTCCGGTTCCTTCGTAACCCTGAACCGTGGTGGTCAGCAACACACGAGGAAAATGGGAGATTAACTGGCGTAATTGAGGAGCCGGAATAGCGGCCGCCTCATCAATGATTAGCCAGTCGGCCTTAAAGGCCTCACTATTGGTGAGCAGCGCGTCTGGCGCAACAAAATTAAAACAATCACCGGCATGTTCAGCGAGCACATCCGTTGCCGCTTTGGCGGGCGCTGTCACCAGCCCCGTACCGGTAATCCTGCGCAGTAACATACCCGCAAGAGCGGATTTTCCACGCCCTCTCGGCGCGGTTACCACCGCAACCCCTCCAGGCATATCCAGCAATGTATCCAGAATAGTCGCCTGCTCATCGAAAGGCGCACCATTAGCCATATGCCACTGTGGACGTGGGGGAAACTCAGAGAGTTTTAGCGGCTGATGCTGCTGCCAGAGCACGCATTCATTGTCGGCTTGAATACAGTGTTGCAGATGAGAGATAAAGTGCGGCGTGGGAATGGCTTCAGATTGCTCACTCCAGCGGGTCGAATCGGAATCGGGACGTAGCGGCCAACTGTTCCACGCGGGCGCAAGCAGTACTAACCAGCTTCCCGCTTTGAGTGTACCGGCCAGGGCAGCGAGCGCTTCGGCATCCAGCCCGTTTCGCGCGTCAAATACTGCGTGCTGAAACTCTCGCCCCAGCAACGTGCGCAGCGCGGTGGTGGCGCAGTGAAGTGGCAGCTCAGGCGCAGCTCCTACCCACAACCAGTCTCCTGGCAGTTGCCGGACGAGAGACCGGACTTGTTGGCTGCTCCACGTGCTTTCACCGGCCAGTATCAACATGCGACGAATACCCGCATCTACCATGCGGGTGGTGGCTTGCCGAAGCTGTTCCATAGCTTGAATCCTTGTCACATCTTGTTATTTGACAGTGTTGCCAAAGGTATTGCACTGGGTAGGGTCACCGCTATCGAAACCGCGTTTAAACCAAGTGTAACGCTGCTCGGAAGTACCATGGGTGAAGCTATCTGGCACTACACGCCCCTGCCCTTGTTGTTGCAGGCGGTCATCGCCAATGGCTTCTGCGGCATTCAATGCTTCCTGTAAATCTCCGGCATCCAGCACTTCTTGTTTCTGCATGCTGTTACCCCAGACACCCGCGAAGCAGTCTGCCTGTAATTCCATTTTTACCGACAGACGATTTCCTTCAGCCTGGCTCGCCCCCTGCTGGAGCTGACGAACTTTCGGTTCAATGCCGAGCAATTTCTGAACGTGATGCCCCACTTCATGAGCAATGACATAACCCTGAGCGAAATCACCATCTGCGCCCAGTTTGTTTTTCATTTCATCGTAGAAAGACAGATCGATATACACCGTGCTGTCTGCCGGGCAGTAAAATGGCCCCATGATTGACTGACCAGTGCCGCACCCGGTACGTGTCGCGCCACGGTACATCACCAGTTTTGGTTGCTGATACGTCCGCCCCATCTTCTGGAAAATTTGCCCCCAGGTATCTTCCGTGGTTGCCAGAATCACCGAGGTAAATTTGGCAGCTTCATCATCGTTAGGGCTGATTGAACGCTGTGTAGATTGCTGTTGAACGGGTTGCCCGCCAGACAACAGTGAAGTCAGGTCAACGCCGTAATAACTCGCGACCACAACCACGATGAGAATGACAATACCGCCTTTACCGCCAGGTAAACGGAACCCGCCACCTCCACCGCCAAAGTTTGGACCTGAAGATTGACCTCTCCTGTCTTCTACATTGTCGCTTTCGCGACGACCTTGCCAGCGCATAATAGACCTCAATATTCACATCTTGTAATCAGTAGATCGTAGGTGGTTAATAGCAGGATTACCATAGGAAACAAGATGTGAAAAAGCCGAATGTGAAAACACATTCGGCTTTAAAAATAATTATGCAGGAAATTAGTCTAATTTAACGCCAAGACGATGAGCCACTTCTTCGTAAGCTTCAATCAAACCACCGAGGCTCTGGCGGAAGCGGTCTTTGTCCATTTTGTCGAGCGTTTGTTTGTCCCACAGGCGGCTACCGTCCGGGGAAAACTCATCACCCAATACGACCTCACCTTTGAATAAACCAAACTCCAGCTTGAAATCGACCAGGATCAGGCCTGCGTCATCGAACAACTTGCTCAGCACGTCGTTAGCTTTGTAGCTCAGCTCACGCATACGCGCCAGGTTCTCTTTGTTCACCCAACCAAACGTTTCGCAATAAGATTCGTTGACCATCGGGTCGTGCATCTCATCGTTTTTCAGGAACAAATCAAACAAGGGTGGATTCAGTTCAATGCCTTCTTCAATACCCAGGCGTTTAACCAATGAACCCGCAGCACGGTTGCGGATAACGCACTCAACCGGCACCATATCGAGCTTCTTCACCAGTATTTCGTTGTCGGAGAGCAGTGCTTCCATTTGCGTAGGAATGCCAGCTTCTTCCAGTTTGGCCATAATGAAATGGTTAAACTTGTTGTTCACCATGCCTTTACGGTCGAACTGTTCGATGCGGGCACCGTCCCCTGCTGACGTATCATTGCGGAATTCGAGCACCAACAGATCCGGGTTTTCCGTGCTGTATACGGTCTTCGCTTTGCCACGATACAACTCAGCTTGCTTTTGCATCTTTCTTACTCCAGGTGTGATTTAACTAAAAATTTCGTTATCCATCGCTACGCACACGTTTGCGTAGCCTGGCAGAAAAAAGGCCAGATTGCTCTGGCCTCTAAAAGTTACTTGCTGAATGCTGCCTGGAATACAGCGACCAGAGCATCGTTCTGGGACTGCGTCAGCGTGTGACCTTTTGGATCGATGAACTGCAGGCTGCTGCGGTTATCGAGGTCGCCCACTTGCAGTTTATAGTCGCCACTGGACAGACCTGGGTCTTTCGCCCCTAAATCTTGCCATGCGCTATCAGACAATGGTTTGTAGGTCACCGCCACGCTACCGGTTGAACGCGTAGCATCGGTGACTTTCATGCCGACTTTCTCAAGCGTTGCAGGTAAACGGCCCCAAACAACGTTGTACGGAGCACGCACTACCAGCATTGGTAAGCCAGTGTCGTCAGCGGCACTTTGCACATCAAGTTGCGTCGCTGCACGGTTGTCTTTCGCGTTCTGCTGGTCAGTCTGGGTTTTATCCAGGCCTGCGCTAATGCTGTTCAACATTTCTGCGCTGTAACGCTGCAGGGATGCCGCGTCAGAAACTGGCTTGCCAGCCTGTTCCAGATTCAGCAGTTTAACCACCACAGCTTGTTGATAGCCCTGCGGTTTCACACTGATCTGGTAGCGCCCACGGTACTGTTGATCTTCATCAGCACGGTTCCATTCTACCCACTCAGTGGACAGAGTCTGGCTCGCGTCATCACGTTTATCAATGCCGTAGTTTTTTGCCTGAAGAACACTGACAACTTGCGGCCACAGCGTTGCGCTACGCGCACTTTCAACCATCAGCGTGGCGGTATCCCCAGTAAACTGAGTGCGCGCGCCACTGACTAATGCCAGAGGTTGAGCTGGCGGACGAATATCCAGCTCTTTGCCTACTGCGCCGCTGCCGTTGGTGACCGGAACATTATATTCACCGTTCTGCACCGGCAGGATCATCCCCGCCGGAGAATGGATTTCCGCAAGTGGTGCTGCATCTAAGTAGGCTTCGTCACCGCTAACCTGGCGCTTATAACGCTGGTCGGTGCTGCATGCTGCCAACAGCATGGCTAACGAAACCACTGCAACTTTCGCCACCATCGACTTCTGTACTGAGTGAGCCATCAAATCTCCCTAAACTTTACAGCAAACCGGCATGCTTGAGCGCGCTAATAATCACCGGACGACTGGCTTCAGTCAGCGGTGTCATTGGCAGGCGTAAGGTATCGGTTGCCACAAGTCCCAACTCCCGACATGCCCATTTGACTGGGATAGGGTTGGGTTCAACAAATAATTTATTGTGCAGCGGCATCAAACGTTCGTTGATAACGCGCGCTTGCGCATATTGCCCATTGGCGGCCAGTTTACACACTTCTGCCATTTCACGCGCGGCTACGTTTGCCGTCACAGAAATCACACCGTGGCCACCTAACTGCATGAAGTCCAGTGCACTAGCATCGTCGCCGCTAACCAGGATGAAGTCATCTTCAACCAGCTCTTTGATCTGGTTTACTCGAGTTAAGTTCCCGGTAGCTTCTTTGATACCGATAATATTTTTGATTTGCGCCAGGCGGCCTACTGTTTCAGGCAGCATGTCACAACCGGTACGAGAAGGAACATTGTACAGCATCTGCGGCAGGTCGGTGCTTTCAGCAATCGCTTTGAAGTGCTGGAACAGTCCTTCCTGAGTTGGACGGTTGTAGTAAGGCGTTACCGTCAGGCAGCCGACGATCCCACTATTTTCAAAACGCTGAGTCAGGGAGATAGCTTCAGAGGTGGCATTTGCGCCAGTCCCTGCGATAACCGGGATACGGCCAGCGGCCAGCTCCAGCGTCATCAGAACCACATCACCGTGCTCTTCATGGCTCAACGTAGCAGACTCTCCGGTGGTCCCCACCGAGACAATCGCCGCAGTCCCGCTGGCAACATGGTAATCAATCAGTTTTTTCAGGCTTGACCGGCAGACATTACCTTTCTCATCCATCGGCGTCACAAGCGCGACAATACTTCCAGTGAACATTGGCCATCCTCTGTGCTAACAAGTGTCTCAATGGTACGTTTGGTGCAGGATCAAAAGCAAGTCACCAGGTGACGCTACACGGTTGTACGCAGGTTTTTTTTATGCTTTCCTTATGATATCTCACCGATTCACAGGAAGAATACGTTTGACTCCCTCACCACACCATTATTTGGTCATTACGGCCCTTGGGGCGGATAGACCTGGTATTGTTAATACCATCACCCGCCATGTGAGCAGTTGCGGCTGTAATATTGAAGACAGTCGCCTGGCTATGCTCGGTGAAGAGTTCACGTTTATTATGCTGCTGTCAGGCAGTTGGAATGCGATTACCCTGATTGAATCGACTCTCCCCCTGAAGGGCGCAGAGTTGGATTTGCTGATTGTCATGAAGCGTACCGCCGCGCAAGAACGCCCGGCAATGCCAGCGACAGTCTGGGTACAGGTGGAAGTCACTGATTCCCCTCATTTAATCGAACGCTTCACCAATCTGTTTGATATTCACCATATGAATATTGCCGAACTGAGTTCTCGTACCCAACCGACTCAAGATGGCCAACCAGCACAGCTTTATATTCAGATTACTGCGCATAGTCCCGCCTCAGAAGATGCGAGCCGGATCGAAGATGAGTTCAAGGCCCTCTGTACAGAACTCAAAGCACAGGGCAGTATTAACGTTGTGAATTATCCACAGCAAGATGATTAAGACGGAGAGTTGTAATGAGCCCACTGAAAGCCGGTGATATCGCACCGAAATTTAGCTTACCCGATCAAGACGGTGAGCAAATAAATTTAACCGACTTCCAGGGACAGCGCGTTCTGGTTTATTTCTATCCTAAAGCAATGACGCCAGGCTGTACCGTGCAAGCATGCGGGTTGCGCGACAACATGGACGAGTTGAAAAAGAAGGGTGTGGAAGTGCTGGGTATTAGCACCGACAAACCAGAAAAACTGTCACGTTTTGCCGAAAAAGAGTTACTTAACTTCACCCTGCTTTCTGATGAAGACCATCAAGTCTGCGAACAATTTGGGGTGTGGGGCGAGAAATCGTTTATGGGTAAAACTTACGACGGCATCCATCGTATTAGCTTCCTGCTTGATGGCGAAGGGAAAGTCGAGAAAGTGTTTGATGATTTTAAAACCAGTAACCATCACGATATTGTGGTGAACTGGCTGAAAGAAAACGCTTAATTAGCGCATCACCCGATTAAAGACAAACGTCTTCGTAGGTCGGATAAGCGCAGCGTCATCCGACACCACTGGCGTAAATGGTGGATGACGCTAACGCTTATCCACCCTACAAAACACATTTATAACCCTTTGCCAGCAATCTGAAAGCCGACTTAACGTCGGCTTTTTACTGTCTCTAATTTGGCTTGTCGTCGATAAGCAGAGTATCTGGCCAGGCATGCACCACCGCTTTAATCAGCGTGGCAAGTGGGATAGCAAAGAACACCCCCCAGAACCCCCACAGTCCACCAAAAATCACCACCGACAGAATAATGACCAACGGGTGCAGGTTAACAGCCTCGGAAAATAGCACCGGCACCAGCAAGTTTCCATCCAGTGCCTGAATGATTAAGTAGACGGCAAACAGCGTCCAGAACTCAGTGCCAAGGCCAAACTGGAATAAAGCGACACACACTACCGGAATAGTCACGACAAATGCGCCAATGTAGGGAATCAGCACCGAGAACCCGACCAGTACCGCCAGCAGCAACGAGTAATTCAGGCCAAAAACCACAAAGCCAATGTACGTCACCACACCCACAACCAGCATTTCCAGCACTTTACCGCGGATATAGTTGGTAATTTGTTGGTTCATCTCCAGCCACACCTGCCCCGCAAGCCCACGATTTCGGGGTAACACGCGGCGCACAGCATTCAGCATCTGCTCTTTATCTTTGACCAGGAAGAACACCATTAGCGGGACGAGTACCAGATAAATAGCTAGCGTTAGCAGGCCAACTAAAGAGGCAAGCGAATACTTCACCACCTGATCGCCCATGCCTATCATGCGCCCGCGCATATTTTCCGCCATCGCATCAATGATGCCCGCGTCCATCAGCGCCGGATAACGCTTCGGCAGCGTTGCGGCATAATCAGAGAGTTTATTCAGCATCCTCGGCATGTCACGAATCAGGTAGATACCCTGTTGCCAGGCGACGGGAGCCACCACTAAGACTAACAACAACAAAATACCAACAAACAACACCAGAACAATTGTCGTCGCCCAGGTACGGGAACACCCGACATGCTGAAGACGCGCAGTGGGCCACTCCAGCAAATAAGCCAACACAATCGCCATCAATAACGGCGCTAACAGCCCATGGAAGAAGAAAAGAATAACAAATCCTGCAACCAGAATGACCAGCAGTGCGATAGCCTCGGGGTCGCTAAACCGCCGTCTATACCACTGCAACAACATTTCGAGCATACATCCCTTCCCTGACAGCATTGTGCGAGGATCGATTGTATCTAAATGTCACAATAAAGACTTCGCTTTTTATCGCTGTTCAATAGCAGTTTAAAATTGACGCAGATAAGATATGTCTTAGTCATGCGGTGAGTTAGAGTTCATCGTAGTGTGCGAACAAAATCAGGTAACACTTGTCGAAGATTAACTTTGATTAAACAGGACAGGACGTATGTTCAAGCAGTTGAAAAAATCGCTGGTTGCAACACTGATGGCAGCTTTGCTTGCGGGTCCGGTCACACCAGCGTTTGCTGATGTGACCGATCAACTGCCAGATATGGGAACTTCAGCCTCAAGCACCCTGTCAATCGGCCAGGAATTGCAGATGGGCGACTATTATGTTCGCCAACTGCGAGGCAGCGCCCCATTAATCAATGATCCTTTACTCGTACAGTACATTAATAAACTCGGCATGCGCCTGGTGAGTAATGCCAATTCGGTTAAGACCCCGTTCCACTTCTTCCTGATTAACAACGACGAAATTAACGCCTTTGCTTTCTTCGGCGGAAATGTGGTGCTGCACTCAGCCCTGTTCCGTTATGCCGATAATGAAAGCCAACTCGCCTCGGTTATGGCGCACGAAATTTCACACGTTACGCAGCGCCACCTGGCGCGTGCCATGGAAGATCAGAAAAAGAACGCCCCTCTGACTTGGGTGGGTGCGTTAGGGTCCATTTTACTGGCGATGGCTAGCCCACAAGCGGGTATGGCGGCACTTAGCGGTACGCTTGCGGGAACGCAGCAGGGCATGATCAGCTTTACACAACAGAACGAACAGGAAGCTGACCGCATCGGGATTCAGGTGTTGCAGCACGCGGGCTTTGATCCGCAAGCGATGCCGACATTCCTGGAGAAACTCCTCGACCAGTCACGTTATTCCTCGCGTCCGCCGGAAATTCTTCTTACTCACCCATTACCAGAAAGCCGTTTATCAGATGCCCGTAACCGCGCCAACCAAATGCGGCCAGTGGTGGTGCAATCTTCTGAAGATTTTTACATGGCAAAAGCCCGTACGCTTGGGATGTACAACTCAGGTCGTAACCAGTTAACCAATGATTTGTTGGATAGCTGGTCGAAGGGCAATATCCGTGAACAGCATGCCGCCACTTATGGCCGTGCGCTTCAGGCAATGGGGGCAGAAAAATGGGATGAGGCGCGCAAGCTATTGCAACCGCTACTCTCAGCGCAGCCGGCTAATGAGTGGTATCTCGATTTATCGACCGATATCGACCTTGGGCAGAAGAAAACCGCAGATGCGATTAATCGCCTGAAGAACGCCCCAGGCCTGAAACAAAACCCGGTGTTGCAGCTAAACCTTGCCAACGCCTACATGCAGGCGGGCCAGCCTAACCAGGCAGCAGAAATCCTTAATCGCTATACCTTTGCTCATCCGGACGACAGCAACGGCTGGGACTTGTTAGCGCAAACCCAGGCTGCGTTGGGTAATCGCGATCAAGAACTCGCCGCTCGTGCCGAAGTTATGGCGCTGGTCGGGAAACTCGATCAGGCTATTACGCTGCTCAGTGGTGCCAGCGCTCAAGTTAAGTTGGGTAGTTTGCAACAAGCGCGTTATGACGCGAGAATCGATCAGTTCCGCGAATTGCAAAAACGTTTCCTTCAGTATTCGAAGATGTAACAGGAGTTACGATGTCCACAACTGTTTCTATTTATCACAATCCACGCTGCTCCAAGAGCCGTGAAACATTAAGCCTGCTGAAAGCGAATGGCATAGAACCTGAAGTGGTGTTGTATCTGGAAACCCCGCCCGATGCCGCAACGATAGAATCATTGCTGAGCAAACTGGGTTTTGGCAGCGCACGTGACCTGATGCGTCAGAAAGAGGATTTATACAAGGAGTTGAATCTGGCTGAGCCGACATTAAGCGAGGATCAATTGATTCAGGCGATGGTCAAGAATCCAAAATTGATTGAACGCCCGATTGTGCTGGCGAATGGCGAAGCAAGAATTGGCCGCCCGCCGGAGTCGGTGCTGGAGATTTTGTAATTTAGTGATTTAACGCCCTCACCCTAACCCTCTCCCCCAGGAGAGGGAATTTCCCTGTTTTCTCCTTCGCACTCAGGAGAGGGACTTGGTTTTCTCCTTCTCCCTCAGGGAGAAGGCCGGGATGAGGGTGGTTTTACAGCCCCAAAATCTCTTTCACAAACGGGATAGTCAATTTACGTTGCGCTGTAATCGAAGCCAGATCAAGCTGATCAAGCGTCATAAACAGCGTACGCATTTCCCTGTCCAGACGTTTTAGCAGGAAACGCCCCACGTCCTCGGGCAATTCAAAACCACGAAGTCGGGATCGCAATTGCAGCGCCTGGAGTTTGTCATCATCGGAAAGCGGTTGCAGCTTATAGATTTGGCCCCAATCAAGGCGTGATGCGAGATCGGGCAATTGCAGGTTGAGCTGGCGCGGTGGGCGATCGCCGGTAATTAACAGCCGCGTTTTGCCAGATTCCAGAATGCGGTTATAGAGATTAAAAATCGCCATTTCCCACAGTTCGTCGCCCGCAACACACTCAATATTGTCGATACACACCAACGAAAGCTGTTCCATGCCATCAAGCACTTCCGGAACAAACCAGGTGCGTTTATCGAGAGGCACATAGCCAACGGCTTCGCCACGTTGCGAGAGTTCCGCACAGGCTGCATGAAGCAAGTGGCTACGTCCTCCTCCTTCTCGCGACCAGAAATAGATATATCCGCTGTGATCCTGACGGAGCACGGACTGGAGTGCGGCGAGTAAAGAAGGGTTATCACCCGGCCAGAAACTTGCAAAAGTTTCGTCATCAGGCAAATAGAGTGGCAGTGATAGCTGTGCCGGCGTATTCAGAATTACCTCAACCATAACAGGCAGAAAAACGCAGAGAGTCTATCACAGAATTGGCGATCAGGAGAACCGGGCGCACACGTCGCCCGGCTTGCATCAAAACTACGGTTTTACGTTGGTTTCTTCTGCATCAAGCACCACTTCTTCCGGACGCAGGATACTGATCAATTTGAAGATCAGGCTCAGACCAATACCGACGATAGTCGCCAGCGCCATCCCTTTCAGCTCAGCCGCACCAATATGTAGGGTCGCACCGCTGACGCCAACGATCAGAATGATAGCGGTCAGGATCAGGTTCTGCGTTTTGTTGTAATCCACTTTCGAATCAATCAGCACGCGGATACCTGAAGCGCCGATCACCCCATACAGCAACAGAGAAACACCGCCGATTACCGGAACCGGGATGATTTGGATCGCCGCCGCCAGTTTACCGACACACGACAACAGAATCGCGATAATCGCCGCACCGCCGATAACCCAGGTGCTGTACACGCGGGTGATCGCCATAACGCCAATGTTTTCACCATAAGTGGTGTTCGGCGTAGAGCCGAAGAAACCGGAAATCACGGTGGAAAGACCGTTAGCAAACATCGAACGATGCAGACCTGGGTCGCGGATCAGATCCTTTTTGACGATATTCGCCGTCACCACCAGGTGCCCGACGTGCTCGGCGATAACCACCAGCGCTGCTGGCAAAATGGTGAAGATGGCAAACCACTCAAAGCGCGGCGTGTAGAAGGTTGGCAATGCAAACCACGGAGCCTGAGCAATCGCCGCGGTATCCACAATCCCGACGGCAAATGACAGCGCGTAGCCAGTCAGCACGCCGATCAGAATTGGGATAATTGCCAGAAAACCACGGAACAAGACTGAGCTAAATACCGTCACACCCAGCGTTACCAGCGAGATCAGGATGCTGGTGGTATTCGGTTCGGTACCCGCAGCTGGCAATAGGCCTGACATTTCTGCGGCAACACGTGCCAGTTCCAGGCCGATAACCGCCACAATTGCGCCCATTGCCGCCGGAGGGAACATCACATCCAGCCAGCCGGTACCGGCTTTTTTCACAATCAGCGCCACGATACAGAACAACACACCGCACATAATAAAGCCGCCCAGCGCCACTTCATAACCCAATGGCAACAGCAGCAGCACTGGCGAAATAAACGCAAAACTTGAACCGAGATACGCCGGGATTTTGCCTTTACAGATAAAGAGGTACAGCAGCGTCCCGATCCCATTAAACAGCAAAACCGTAGCCGGGTTGATGTGGAACAGGAATGGCACCAGAACGGTAGCTCCAAACATAGCGAACAGGTGCTGTAAGCTTAACGGTATCGTTTGCAGCAGGGGTGGTCTTTCGTGTACCCCAATGGCGCGGCGCGTCATAATGTTGTCCTCTGAATGATGGTGTTGTTGTGTTTTAGTCAAAAAAAAGCCGACTCTCAAAGTCGGCTCAATTTTTTAATGCTCAATAGATTTCGGATTGCAGGAAGGCGGCAACTGCGCAAATCCCTGGGAGCGTAGATTTGCTACGTGACCAAGGTGAGCAAAGGCAGCCAACGCATCAGCAATTCGAAAGATGAAGAGCATTATTTGGTACCAAAAATCTTATCGCCGGCATCGCCAAGCCCCGGAATAATGTATCCGTGCTCGTTCAGACCCTGATCGATAGAAGCAGTAAACAGCTCTACGTCCGGGTGCGCTTTTTCCAGTGCCGCGATACCTTCTGGTGCTGCCACCAGAACCAGCACCTTAATGCTGGTACAACCGGCATTCTTCAGCAGGTCGATAGTGGCAATCATAGAACCGCCGGTTGCCAGCATTGGGTCAACCACCAGCGCCATACGTTCTTCAATGTTAGAAACCAGTTTCTGGAAGTAAGGCACCGGCTCCAGGGTTTCTTCATTACGATAGATACCCACTACGCTGATACGTGCGCTTGGAACGTTTTCCAGCACGCCTTCCATCATGCCCAAACCGGCACGCAGAATTGGCACAACGGTAATCTTTTTGCCTTTGATCTGGTCAATTTCTACCGGGCTATTCCAGCCTTCGATAGTGACTTTTTCAGTTTCCAAATCCGCCGTGGCTTCGTAAGTTAGCAAGCTGCCAACTTCTGAGGCGAGTTCACGAAAGCGTTTGGTGCTAATGTCGTTCTCACGCATCAGGCCCAGCTTGTGTTTGACGAGTGGGTGTTTGACTTCCACGATCTTCATACTCTTTCTCCCCGAGATAGTTGGCCACCACAAAAAAAATCGCCGGATTATACCGCTTTTTGATGGTGGTGCCACAGGAATTGGCACTGATTGGGGTTGATCAAGATCAACGAGACTGGAATGAGTATATATCAACAATAATTACATCCTGCTGAATAAGGGGCTCGCAAACGTTTGCCTGCACTGTTAGAATTGCGGCGTTTTTTATTCCTAACCCATCCGCGGGGACTTAGCAGTGACCGACAAAACTTCTCTTAGCTATAAAGATGCCGGTGTTGATATTGATGCTGGTAACGCTCTGGTCGATAAAATCAAAGGTGTAGTGAAAAAGACCCGCCGCCCGGAAGTGATGGGTGGCCTGGGCGGTTTCGGTGCGCTGTGTGCGTTACCGCAGAAGTATCGTGAACCTGTGCTGGTTTCCGGCACCGACGGTGTGGGTACTAAACTGCGTCTGGCTATGGATTTAAAACGTCACGACACAATCGGCATCGACCTGGTGGCCATGTGTGTGAACGACCTGGTCGTTCAGGGTGCTGAACCGCTGTTCTTCCTCGATTATTACGCAACGGGCAAACTTGAAGTCGAAACGGCTGCAAGCGTCATTACTGGTATTGCCGAAGGTTGTCTGCAATCTGGCTGCGCATTAGTCGGCGGTGAAACTGCTGAAATGCCGGGCATGTACCACGGTGAAGATTACGACGTGGCTGGTTTCTGTGTCGGCGTGGTCGAGAAATCTGAAATCATCGACGGCTCCAAAGTGACCGATGGCGATGTGCTGATTGCGCTGGCTTCCAGTGGCCCGCATTCCAACGGTTATTCTCTGGTGCGTAAAGTGCTGGAAGTGAGCGGTACTGACCCACTGACTACCGAATTAGAAGGCAAACCGCTGGCAGATCACCTGCTGGAACCGACGCGCATTTACGTGAAGTCGATTCTGGAATTGATTGAACAGGTTGACGTTCACGCGATTGCTCACCTGACCGGTGGCGGTTTCTGGGAAAATATCCCACGCGTTCTGCCAGACAACACTCAGGCGATTATCACTGAATCTTCATGGCAGTGGCCTGCGGTATTCGGCTGGTTACAACAAGCCGGAAATATCAGCCGTCATGAAATGTACCGCACCTTTAACTGTGGCGTGGGTATGCTGATTGCGCTGCCTGCTGCTGAAGCGGACAAAGCGGTTGAGTTTTTGAATGCAAAAGGTGAAAACGCCTGGAAAATCGGTAGTATCAAAGCTTCCGATTCCTCTGAGCGCGTGGTTATTGAGTGATGAAACGCATTGTGGTGCTGGTTTCCGGCAACGGAAGCAATCTTCAGGCAATCATTGATGCCTGCAAGCTTAAAAAGATTAATGGCACTGTAGCGGCTGTATTCAGTAATAAAACCGAAGCTTTTGGGCTTGAACGTGCGCGTGAAGCAGAAATTCCTGCTCACGCGTTAACCGCCAGCCAGTTCGTCGATCGCGCAGCGTTCGATCGTGAGTTAATGCTTGAGATCGACGCTTACGCCCCGGATCTGGTGGTTTTGGCAGGTTACATGCGTATTTTGAGCCCAGAGTTTGTCGGGCATTATGCCGGGCGCTTGATTAACATCCACCCTTCTCTGTTGCCGAAATATCCCGGCCTGCATACCCATCGTCAGGTGCTGGAAAACGGTGATGAAGTCCATGGGACATCGGTGCATTTTGTCACCGAAGAACTGGATGGTGGCCCGGTTATTCTGCAAGCCGAAGTGCCTGTTTTTGAAGGTGATGACGAAGAAGACATCACCGCTCGCGTGCAGAATCAAGAACACGCAATTTATCCGTTAGTCGTTTCCTGGTTTATTGAGGGGCGGCTGGAGATGCGTGAAAACAGCGCCTGGCTTGATGGCAAAGAATTACCACCGCAAGGCCACGCTGCAGACGAGTAAATCAACTGCCTTCTCCTCAACAGAGAAGGCAGTATCCCGCTTATTTCGCTCGTTCGTTCATCACCTTCATTGTTAACACGGTCGCCGCTAACAACAGGGTGATACCGTTGGCGATCATCAGCGGCATATCACCGCTTGTTAGCCCATAAAGCAACCAACATAACACCCCAAAAACAAACACCAGATACATACTCAGAGAGATCGCTTTAGTATCGCGATTTTTCAGGATATGAATCACTTGCAGGGCAAAAGAACCGGTGGTGCAGCAGGCAGCAACTCCACCCAGCCATGCGAAATCAGACATCTTGTTTTACTCCATCACACTCTACCAATACCACAGCCTGTTCGTTCCAGTCGGAAGGTAGAGGCTGTGGACGAAAAACATCGATATTGCGCAGCGTCAGGCCATTCACTCCACAGCAATACAGCGCGGGCAAACCACCGGGATAAGCCTCAACACCGTAAGCACGCTGCGTATCTGGATTAAGACACCAGGCGTTGTCCAGCCCCATACCCGTTGGCGAAAGCGGGTTACAGGGTGGACGAATGTCGTATAAACCCTGCTCCGGGGAGGCGCTGATGCTTTGGGTGAGTTGCAAACCATCAATGATTACCTGGCGCACCAGTCCTGGTTGCTCGCTGTGTAAATTAACCGCCCCTTCACTCACGCCGGTTAAACCACGGAACTGGATAAACTCAATCGCACCAGGTTGAATCGCCGGGTCACGGAAACGGGCAGACAAGTAGACTGGATCAGCCTTACCCCAATGGCAGGCATGCACCATCTCGCAGTTAAAAGTGATGTTACTGAAGACCATGCGTCGTAAGCGTCCGCCGTCACGGGAGACAATCCCGATGGCGCGGTTTGATTCGTAAATGGCACAGTTGGTGACACAAATATCTTCAATGTCTTCCCAGGTTTCAGTACCAATTTTTACCGCACAACTTTTGGAACGTAACGTGCAGTTGTTCACTACCACATGGCGCGTCGGGCGTTGCAACGGTGCCGGTTTACGGCTCGTCTTCAGGCAGATAGTGTCATCGGCGGCGCTGAAATGACTATTGCTGATATGCACTTGCTGGCAACTGTCGATATCCAGTGCATCGGTATTAGCCAGTGAAAGATCGTTATCGATGGTGATGCCATGTACTTTTACCAGCTCACACGCCACCAGATGAATCGTCCACATTGGGGCATTTTCGATAGTAAAGTCGCGGAGCTGTACGTGACGGCAATCTTCAAAAACAATCATGCGCGGGCGCTGTTCGGCAGGCTTGCGATAGCCCATATCATCGGCCTGTGCATCAAACCAGCCGTCAGCATTGCCATTAATCTTCCCGGCGCCACAGATGGTGATGTTATGCGCACCATAGGCGTATAAGAATGCCCAGCGCGAGCATTCCGCCTGGCTTTTAGTGGTGGCTTGCCCAAAGTCCTGGCCGTCATCGCTGACCCACAACTCAGCACCAGCCTGCAAACTGAGTGTAATATTGGAACCAAGTGTCAGACCACCCAGTCTGTAACAGCCACTTTCAACTTCCAGCGTTCCTCCCCCCTGTTGCGCCAAAGTATCCAGCGCTTTCTGGAAGCGGAGCGTATCGTGATTCTTATCGTCAGTATTCGCCCACTGCGGGGTCAGAGTCAGTTTCATGGTTCTCTCATCACTCGATGTAATAGACCCAGACATCTCACCATGCCCCTTCTCAGCACTCCACCGCGCCGCAATAGCTGATTAGCAGGAATGTTGCCTGACTCGCAAAATACCTTTTGCCCTGGGGTAAAAGGTGATCTTCATCACATCAGGTTTAAGCAGCATTTTTCCATTAGTGACGCAGATCGCACTTTATTGCCCTTTCTGGCTTCCACGCCGCTCAAATACCAGGGGAACGATGAATACACATTCGATATTTCCCCACCCCCTTCGCATTACCGGACAAAACCCTTCCTGTCGCCATAGAGACTGCGGCCCACACTTCGTACCGTAGATGCCGAACTCCTTTTTTATCGACACGAGATAAGAACAATGGACACAACGACAAAAAACACGGCTCCAGCTGGAAGGGAAGTCAAAACCAAAAATATTCTCGCCTGGGGTATGGGCGATATTTTTGGTAGTGGCGCGATGACCATTACCGGCCTTTGGCTGCTGTATTTCTATATTGAGGTTGCCGGGTTATCGCCTGCTGCTGCCGCTTCCATCTTTGCCATCGCCAAAATTTGGGATGGGATTACCGACCCGGTGATGGGCTACATCACGGATAACATTCGCAGCCGTTGGGGACGCCGCCGCCTGTTCTTTATTATTGGCGCACCGTTCTCACTGACCTTCGCCTTGATGTGGATGAGTGGCTACGGATACTTCTGGTATCTCGGCACCTATTTGCTGTTCAGCACTGTCTTCACATTGCTGATGGTGCCTTACGATACGCTACCTGCGGAGATGACCAACCGCTACGAAACCCGCTCGAAAATGTCGGGTGCACGTATGCTGTTTGCACAAGCCACCGCGTTTCTTTCCGCACTGATACCTGGGCAAATTCTGGCGCATGTTGCTGATAAAGATCAGGCATTTATGCTTATCGGTATTACCTTCGCCGTGCTGTTCTCGCTGCCGTGGATTTTCGTCTGGCGTGGCACCTGGGAGCGTGACAACCTGCCGCCGCCACAAACGCAAACCGGGCTGCTCAACACGCTGAAATCTCTGTATCGGGAAATGTTGTCAACGTTTCGCCTTAAGACCTTCCGCATTCATATCATGATGTATGTCGGCGGCGCGGTTGCACTGGATATCTTCGGCTCGCTGTTTATGCACTTCATGACCTACGTGCTGCAAATCAGTGCCGGTCTGGCTTCGCAGGCGCTGAGCCTGATGACCTTGTTCCAGTTTCTCGCCATCCCTGTTTTCACCTGGCTGTGTATTCGCGTCGGCAACGGCCATGCGTATAAAGCGGCTATCGGCATGATTTTGATAAGCCTGGTCTACTTCAGCCAACTTTCCGCAAGCTACGCCTCCATTGGCATGCTGGTGCTTGGCGGGGCTGTCATGATGGGTATCGCGCGTGGTGGTACCTATCTCATTCCATGGAACGTGTACAACTTCTTACCTGATGTCGATGAGGCTTACACCGGCGTGCGCCGTGAAGGGATCTATGCCGGTGTCATGATGTTGACCCGCAAATTCTCCCAGGCACTGGCACTGTTTATTGTTGGTCTGGCGCTTGAGTCTTTCGGTTTTACCAAAGGTGTGGCATCGCAAAGCAGCACGGCCATTGATGGCATCTGGTGGGTGTTCGTTGTCGGCCCTGGTGTGTTGGCAGTCATGGCGATGTGCGGTGCTTTCCGCTTCCGCCTCAGCCAGTCACGCCACCAGGTACTGATCAGCGAACTGGAACGCTTACGTGCAGGTGGGAAACCGGAAGATGCCAGCCCTGAGACCAAAGAGGTTGTCGAAACCCTGACCGGCCACCCGCACAGCAATGCTAACTGGGCGTATCGTCCAACCCACGAAATCAAAATTACTCCAGCTACAACTTCTGTTTAAGGAACAGACCATGACTACGACACTGTTATCCCCAACCCGTGAACACACCACTGAGCTGATTGATAGCCTGATTGGTGGTCTGGTCGACATCAAAGACGCTGACGGGCGTTTTTTACAACGCCTCAGTGATGGCCGAATTGTTGATACCAAAGGCTGGGCAGGCTGGGAATGGACACACGGAATCGGCCTGTTTGGTTTATATCGCTACTATCAAGTAAGCGGCTCTGAGCGCGCCAAAGAGCTTATCGACCTCTGGTTTAGCGATCGTTTTGCCGAAGGCACTCCGGTCAAAAACGTCAATACTGCCTGCCCATTCCTGACACTGGCATTATGTTATGAAGAGCAGCCAAATCCGCAATGGCTGCCATACCTGGAAACCTGGGGCCGTTGGCTCCAGCACCAGCTGCCGCGCACCGATGAAGGCTGCTTCCAGCATGTGACTTATGAAAACGACCACCACCAGCAAATCTGGGACGATACGCTGATGATGGCAGTTCTTCCGCTGGCTAAGATTGGCAAAATGCTCAACAAACCAGAGTGGATTGAAGAAGCGAAGTATCAGTTTACTCAGCATATTCAGTACCTGGCGGAACCTAAAACAGGGCTGTGGTATCACGGCTGGAACTTTGAAGGGCGACACCATTTTGCTGGCGCACTGTGGGCGCGTGGCAACAGCTGGATTACGCTCGCCATTCCTGAGTTTTTGGAGTTGTTAGATTTATCACCGCAGGACGCGCTGTATCGCCAGTTGTGCAATGTTTTGCGCAATCAGGTCGCGGCACTGGCCGAATGCCAGGCGGAAAATGGCCTGTGGCCAACGCTGCTTAATGACCCTGAAAGCTATGTTGAAGCTTCGGCCAGTGCTGGCTTCGCGGCGGGGATCTTCAAAGCTGTGCGTCTGGGTTACCTGGAAAGCCACTGGCTGCCAGTCGCACAACGCGCCACCGATGGGATTATCAAGCACATCACGCCAGAAGGTGAATTGACGCAGGTTTCATTTGGTACCGCGATGGGTCACGACCTTGACCACTACCGAAACATTCCACTGACCTCAATGCCATACGGGCAAGCAATGGCCATTCTTTGCCTGGTTGAATCACTGCGTTTACACATCTAGTCATCAGGTGGATAAAGCTTTTGCTTTATCCACCTTTTCTCCCCCTAACCTGACAATTTCGCTAACTCTTTGCTTAAACTCCCGGCCAGTGCGCGGGCGCGCCCGGCATCAAACATCACATGAATGGCCGGAGGAATGTCACTCCATTTGCCACAGAAATCTTCCATCTCATGAGCGGTGCCATACAAAGCCTGAATATTGGCCTGGCAAACTTCACGTAGGCTCCAGTTGTTTTCAACTTCACGCGCGTAGTGCAGGGTGAAAAAGGCTTTCTGCGCATGAATAAACGCCCGGCAATATAAAAACAGCCCCTGCCACTCCGTTTGCCAGCGTTGCGCTAATGCTGGCGGGAAGCCAGCATGTTTCGCGAATTCTAATGCCTGGCGCTGTGCATTTTCCGCCCCTTGCCAGGCGAGATCTTTCTCGGCAGCAATCAACGACAGCTTCCGTGAAGCCCCTACCGCATCCTGGCTTGCAAAGACGATGTCATCAGCAGAACCGGGCAACCAGTGGTTACGGTTAAGTTGCCCGTACAAACTCCAGACCACCTGGCCGTAGCTTTCAGGCAACAAGCTGTGACGATGAAAAACATGGTGGCGGGCATAAATAGCGCTGTAAATCACCTGATGCGCCTGTTCAAATAACCCCATTAGTACCAGAAGCTGTTGTTCATCCGCCGGCCATTGCCAGCATTCCAGTAACCAACGTTTCAGCAGTTGCGCGATATTCTCTGACGGAGCCTGGGGATCGAGAAATTTGGCGCAGCTAAACAGATTAAATTCACTTAACGTGCCAATCACACAGTGGTTATCGATACCTTCCCAACTGGCTTTGCATAACACACCTTTGATCGCCGGATTGCTGGCCCGGCACCACAGTAATCGCCCCTGGATTTCATCAACGCGGATAAACGGCAGATTTCCCCAGCAGACCTCTTCGCCTGCGGCATCGACTTCCGCCCAGACTTCGCGGTCTGTAATCGCCAGCAATGCCGGGTTATTAGGGAATTCGGGCCAGAAGCGTTCTGGTGTCAGTTTTATCGACACCGCCACATCAGCAGGTAAACCGGTGATAGCTTCAAGAACCGGTTCAACGCCGTCGATACTGGCGGGAAAAAGACGCAGTACCAGATGTTTGTGATGGCGAGCCATGACCTGAGCGGCAGCATTAAAGCAGCAACGATAAAGCGCCGAGCTGGCCGATTTTTTTTGCTGCGCCACGTTCTTTTTCCAGTCAGGCGTGGCTATCGGCACCAGACTGTCGGTATTGGAAATGGCCAGCAGCAGGCCATCTATCGCGGGAATCTGCTGGCACACCAGCGCCAGTTTATCGGCCAGATACTGGCTCCAGAAATCAACATCAAAACGCAGGCCGCCGTGACCATCGAATAATTGCGGTTGATGGAGCAGTAAATCAGCCGGAAAGCCTAGCTCTTTAGCCTGCAGATAAAAACGCAGACCGCGCGCTTTGCAATACTGAGCAAGCCGATTCAGGTAAACGCAACAGCAACGCTGATGCACGGAGATACGGTCATTGTATTGCGCAGGAGTGTAGCCCGCCGGAGTGACAAGCTTGCCGAGCAGATCGGTTTGCCCGATCACCACGGTATTAAAGTTATGTGCACAAGCGTAATCGACAAACTGGCAGGCTTGATGCCAGTTCCATAGCTCCTGGTTGTTCAGTTCAAGCGCCCGTGTTTCCCACATTCCCTACTCCTACTACAGTTTAAAACGCTATTTTAATTTATAGTTTCGCCTGTGACTGTTTCCTTTCTCACAGAGTCATGCGCTATACCTGAAGTTATTCAGACCCCAGCATTGGACAATCCCCGCCAAAGCTCGCCATAATGTCCAACGTGACGGCATTTAACGTCCACGAAAACGCAAGTGAGGGCTAATGGGTCAGGATAAGCTGTATATCGAAAAAGAACTGAGCTGGTTGTCTTTTAACGAACGTGTGCTCCAGGAAGCAGCGGATAAAATTAATCCGTTGATTGAGCGAATGCGTTTTCTCGGCATCTATTCGAATAACCTTGATGAGTTTTACAAAGTCCGTTTCGCTGAACTCAAACGGCGCATTCTGATCAGTGAAGAACAAGGTACGGCGCCCAATTCGCGTCATTTACTCAATAAAATTCAGGCGCGGGTGCTGAAAGCCGATCAAGAATTTGATGGCTTATACAACGATCTGCTGCTGGAAATGGCGCGTAATCAGATATTTTTGATCAACGAACGCCAGCTTTCCCCAAATCAGCAAAACTGGCTGCGCCACTACTTTAAACATTATCTGCGCCAGCACATCACCCCGATTCTGATTAACCACGACACCGACCTGGTGCAGTTCCTGAAAGATGATTACACCTATCTGGCGGTAGAAATTATCCAGGGCAGCGACATCCGCTACGCCTTGCTGGAAATCCCGTCCGATAAAGTGCCGCGTTTTGTGAATCTTCCACCGGAAGCACCACGCCGCCGCAAGCCGATGATCCTGCTGGATAACATTCTGCGCTATTGCCTGGACGACATTTTTAAAGGCTTCTTCGATTACGACTCATTAAACGCGTATTCGATGAAAATGACTCGTGACGCAGAATATGATCTGGTCACCGAAATGGAATCCAGCCTGCTGGAACTGATGTCATCAAGCCTGAAACAGCGTTTGACCGCCGAACCGGTGCGCTTTGTGTATCAGCGAGATATGCCCGACGCGATGGTTGAAATGCTGCGTAATAAGCTCACCATCACTAATTACGACTCTATTATTCCTGGTGGTCGGTATCACAATTTTAAAGATTTCATTAGCTTCCCGAATGTCGGCAAAGCCAATTTAATCAACAAACCGCTGCCGCGCCTGCGTCATATCTGGTTCGACAAATTCCGCAACGGCTTTGATGCGATCCGTAATCGCGACGTGCTGCTCTATTATCCGTATCACACGTTCGAGCATGTGCTGGAATTGCTGCGTCAGGCCTCGTTCGACCCCAGCGTACTGGCGATAAAAATCAATATTTACCGTGTGGCAAAAGACTCGCGCATCATTGAGTCGATGATCCACGCCGCGCATAACGGCAAGAAAGTCACCGTGGTGGTTGAGTTGCAGGCGCGCTTTGACGAAGAAGCCAATATTCATTGGGCAAAACGCCTGACGGAAGCCGGCGTGCACGTTATTTTCTCCGCACCTGGGCTGAAAATTCACGCCAAGTTATTCCTGATATCCCGTAAAGAAGGTGAGGAAGTGGTGCGTTATGCCCACATCGGCACCGGCAACTTTAACGAGAAAACCGCCCGTCTTTATACTGACTATTCGTTGCTGACCTGTGACGCACGTATCACTAATGAAGTACGCCGGGTATTCAACTTTATCGAAAACCCGTATCGTCCGGTGACCTTTGAGCACCTGATGGTCTCGCCGCAAAACTCGCGCCGCCTGCTGTACGATTTGGTCGATAAAGAAATTGCCAATGCGCAAAACGGACAACCGTCTGGCATTACTCTGAAACTGAATAATCTGGTCGATAAAGGGCTGGTAGACCGGCTGTATGCTGCGTCAAGCTCTGGCGTGAAGGTGAATCTGTTGGTGCGGGGAATGTGTTCGTTAATCCCTAATCTGGAAGGCATCAGCGATAACATCCGCGTGATCAGTATTGTTGACCGTTATCTGGAACACGATCGCGTCTATATTTTTGAAAATGGTGGCGATAAGAAAGTCTATCTCTCCTCCGCCGACTGGATGACCCGTAACATTGATTACCGCATTGAAGTAGCCGTCGCTATTCTCGACCCGCGCCTGAAACAGCGGGTGCTGGATATCATTGAAATTTTATTCAGTGATACGGTGAAAGCGCGCTACATCGACAAAGAACTCAGTAATCGCTATGTGCCGCGTGGCAACCGCCGCAAGGTGCGCTCGCAACTGGCGATTTACGATTACATCAAATCTCTGGAACAACCTGAATAACGCCATGCCGATAAAAAAACACGCTCCACGACCGCAAGAATTTGCCGCGGTAGACCTTGGTTCGAACAGCTTCCACATGGTTATCGCCCGTGTGGTTGATGGCGCGATGCAAATTATCGGGCGCCTGAAACAACGCGTCCACTTAGCTGATGGTCTGAATGCTGATAACGAGTTAAGCGAAGAAGCAATGGAGCGTGGGCTGTCATGCCTGGCGTTATTTGCTGAACGCCTGCAAGGGTTCTCAGCCGAAAACGTCTGTATTGTCGGTACGCATAGTTTGCGCCAGGCGGTCAACGCCGAAGCGTTCCTGAAACGCGCCGAGCAGGTTATTCCCTACCCGATTGAAATTATTTCCGGTAACGAAGAAGCGCGTCTGATTTTCATGGGTGTGGAACATACCCAGCCGGAAAAAGGCCGCAAACTGGTGATTGATATTGGAGGGGGTTCCACTGAACTGGTGATTGGCGAGGATTTTGAACCGAAGCTGGTCGAAAGCCGCCGTATGGGCTGCGTGAGCTTTGCGCAAAACTTTTTCCCCAACGGGAATATCACGCCAGAAAACTTCAAACGTGCGCGCCTTGCCGCAGTGCAAAAACTGGAGAATCTCTCCTGGCAGTATCGCTTGCAAGGCTGGAATGTGGCGATGGGCGCTTCCGGCACCATCAAAGCCGCTCATGAAGTGCTGGTGAATATGGGTGAGAAAGACGGAATAATTACCCCTGAACGCCTGGAAATGCTGCGCGATGAAGTATTGAAGTACAAGAGTTTCAGCGCCATGAGCCTGCCGGGGTTATCCGAAGAACGAAAAGCGGTATTTGTGCCGGGTCTGGCGATTCTTTGCGGCGTGTTTGATTCACTGGCAATTCGTGAATTACGTCTGTCTGACGGAGCGCTTCGCGAAGGTGTGCTGTATGAAATGGAAGGCCGTTTCCGCCATCAGGACATTCGTATTCGTACCGCGCAAAGCCTGGCAGATCAGTACCATATCGATAGTGATCAGGCTAAGCGGGTGCTGACAACCACCGAGCATATGTATCAGCAGTGGGAGATTCAAAACCCGAAACTGGCCAATCCCCAGATGGGCGCACTACTGAAATGGTCTGCGATGCTGCACGAAGTGGGGCTGAATATTAATCACAGCGGGTTACATCGCCATTCAGCTTATATTCTGCAACACAGCAACTTGCCGGGGTTTAACCAGGAACAGCAGATGTTGATAGCTTCCCTGGTGCGCTATCATCGTAAAGCGATAAAGATTGACGATCTACCACGCTTTACCCTGTTTAAGAAAAAGCAGTTCTTGCCGTTAATTCAGATCCTGCGCCTCGGCGTGTTGCTTAATAACCAGCGCCAGGCCACCACCACCCCACCGACTCTGGTGCTGGAAACGGATGAAAGCCATTGGACGTTGCGTTTTCCACACGACTGGTTCAGCCAAAACACGCTGGTGTTGCTGGATTTAGAGCGTGAACAGCAATATTGGGAGAGTACTCCCGGATGGCGGCTATCAATCGAAGAAGAAGTCAGCCCGAACGTGGCTGCCTGACAGCAAAAAGCACAAACGCCCTGATGGGCGTTTCAGACTGATGACAAACCTCTTCGTAGGTCGGATAAGCGCAGCGTCATCCGACACTTTTATCTGCAACAACAGGCGAAAATGGCGGATGGCGCTAGCGCTTATCCCCCCTACAACACCTGTTTAATGACCGTTGTCAGCCATCTAAAACGCCCATCAGGGCGTTTATTACTTTCTACGCCTTATCTGGCTGCTCAAGCAGAGTTTCAAGCAGTTGCGGGCGTCCTATCAAATAGCCCTGAACGTAATCGATTCCGAGGCTTTGCACGGCGGCTTTGACCTGTTCGCTTTCAACATACTCAGCCACCAGCTGCATCTTTTTCATGCGTGCCAACTGACAGATAGAATCCACAATCTGATAATCCAGGCTACTGGTCATCATATTGCGAATAAAACTGCCGTCGATTTTGAGGATGTCCGCATTAATATCTTTCAGACGTGCATAACTGGCGTAACCGGTACCAAAATCATCAATCGCTATCCGGCACCCCATATTTTGTAATGCGTTCAACGTCGCATTGACCTGTTCAATATTAGTTAACGAGTTGCTTTCAGTAATTTCAAAAATAAGCTGCCAGGGTTCAATGCTGTAGCATTTCAACAAGTTTTTCACTTCACTGGCGAACTGCAATCGTCCCACCGATGCCGGAGTTAAGTTGATGGAAAAACGGCTGCCGGGGAGTTGTTCCCGATGGTTATTCATAAATTTCAATGTGGCTTCTAATACCCATCTATCGATTTTAGAAGATAAGCCAAACTCATGTGCCACCGGCAAAAACGCGTCAGGCATAAACAGATTATCCCCTGCGTTATCGCCCTTCATACGCAGCAATATTTCATGATAATTATCGCCGCGGATCCCTTCGATACGCTGCACCATCAACACGAAACTTCCGGAATCAATCGCTATCTGCAGGCGGTTCATCATTGCGACTTTATTTCTCACCGCGTTCTGCACATGGTTTGACCCCTGTTGCTGCAGGCTTTCTGGTTTTAGGGTCGTTAGCGACAAGTCAGCCATGGTGCTGAGTTCGCCCAGCAGGTAGTAAATGTGGGTGACGGGTTGGCGAATATGGCAATAACTGATGCCCACTTGTGGCTGCATCGCCATGCCATCCCACATAAAGCGAAATTTTTTCACATGCTGATCAAGAGACTCAATGCGCTCATGATACGAATCATAATTTACGCGCACTGCCAATTCATGGCCTGACAGGTGATAAACATTTTCGTTATTGCTCAAGAAAGGTTGCAGATAATCATTGAGCTGCTGCTTATATTGGATACGTAGTTGTACGCCGTAGTTACGCCCTAAAAGCTCTAGCTCTGGCACACGCAAAAAAGCTAACGCCGACCACGGATGAGTGGATAATTCGCGGTTAAGTGCCCGTAAATTTGGCATCTGTACGACGGGGTCAATAAACGCAACACGGCGTGCTTTTCTATGCAGAAAGCGCTGGCGAGTGGTAACAACCGCCATCAGATAAATAGTCACCGAGAAGACGGCGTAACACGATGAAGCTATAGCCAGATGGAGCTGAAAGCCCATGTAGGGCGGCAAGTAGTTATGAAAACCGCTGCACAGGATAGTTAAAATAACGGTCCAGATGGTGGTGATAAACAGGAAACCAAAACGCATTGCACCCCACAGCATGACCGGCAGAATGAGCGTTAGCGTGTAATCGGTGGTGAAAATGGTGCTGTAATCATTATTTGGCAATAACAGCAGGCTAATCAGAAGGACGACAAATGCGGCCCAAAGTGCCATCTCCGTTTTCGTCACCCCCGACTGCATCTGCGCTTTCATTCGCGAAATAAACGAGAAAACAAAACGCGGATTGCGGCACATCCGGATGACGATATAAAAGAACGGTATACCGGTTAAACAACCAATCAGCACTGCCTGAAAATTGATTAATGTCCTGGCATGGAAAAGATTTTCTACACTGTTTTGGCCCGCAACCTGGTACCAGCCAAAGAAAATACCAAACTGGTAGATAGCCAAAAAAATCAATGAGTTGATCAGTATCAACCAAATCATGCGTGGTGCTGTAAGGGTGATGACACCAAACATAACTGAATTGCGTCGGGGCACAAAAATACGATAGCCACCCCAGCTTATCATTATGGGAATTAAGAAATGTATGACCGCAATTAATGGGGCAAACTCACCACTAAATGGAATAAAGCAGATCGATAGCGCAAGCATAATTCCCGGCAGGGCCGTCCATCCGAAAATCAACATAAATGCGGTCATCAAACCAAGCGGCATGTAGACCAGGAACACCAGCCCGCCATCCATGATGGTATGGGCGTTACACCACATCGCGATGGGCAGCAGAATACTTGGCAGCACCAAAGGAAGCGCCCACCATTTGTTTTTAGATTTCTGATACCAGCTTGCCAGATACATTGATTGTCGCCAAAAACCCTGTCATCCAGCCTGGGTAAACTCCGAACAGGAATCCTGCCTGGTCGATAAGCCATATTGCTATGGAACGGAGTGCAGATTTTAGTTAGGGATTATCTGATGAAGGTGATCTATATCAACTTCTTGCCGGAGTTTTCATTTCTTGAGTAAAGAATTCAAAACAATGACTGTATATATATTAATCAGCCAATATTAAGATATGCTCATATAACAAGGGTGAATGATTCCGTAAATGACTCTGAGATGTCCGGCATTTGACCTTCAAGTAACGCTGTGTCTAAATACCACCGTCGCCCGCGGTTGACGGGTAAACATCAAGGTTCATTTGCGTGACACAGGTTACGAGTATGCGAAGACGACATAAGTTTAACAATCGTATGACCCGCATTATTCTGCTCATCAGTTTTCTCTTCCTTTTTGGCCGTTTTGTCTACTCTGCTATCGGTGCCTGGTACCATCATCAGGACAAAGTAGAAACACAGCAAAACAGCTTGTCTGTGGATAACACTAGCCGGTAACGCCTCACCTCAAAACATTGATATTCTAACCGCCAGACAGGTGGTCGATTCTGCTCGCCTGAACATTGTGAAATGACTGCGGATGGCGACCTATACTCTAACGACCCGCCATGAAGCGCGAAGAATAAATTTGTGACCAGGAGAGATTAAATGATACATGTCTTTGGCCATCTGAATCCCGACAGCGATACGGTCTGCACTGCATACATGGCTGCGCGTTGGCTGACGATTAAAGGGCAAAATGCTCAGGCATTTCGCCTCGGTGAATTAAACCCAGAAACAGCCTATATTTTTCGCCATGCGGGCCTGACGCCTCCGCCGCTGCTTGATGATTCCCTGGCGGGCAAAGATGTCTGGCTGGTTGATTTCACCGAACCCGCTCAGGGGCCTGCGTCACTGAGTGAAAGCAATGTTGTCGGGATTATCGACCATCACCGTCTTGGCGGCCTAATCACTCAACTCCCCCCTGAAGTCTGGATAAAACCTGTCGGCAGCAGTGCGACCTTGTTATGGCAGTTGATGACCCCAGCTATTCGCCGTGAGATTTCCCCTGGCGAAGCCATTTTGCTGTTAGGAGCCGCGCTGAGTGATACCGTAGCACTTCGCTCGCCGACCACCACTGACGACGATCGCCAGGCCATTGATGAGCTCTGCTCTCTGGCAAAAGTAGATCGGGAAGATTTCATTCGTGATTTACTGACCGCGAAGACAGATATTGTCGGTTTGAGCGCAGAAGAGTTGCTGAATAAAGACAGTAAAATGTTTGATATTTCGGGGAATAAAGTGCTAGCTGCACAACTCGAATTATATTCGCTGGACCAGGTAGAACCGCTTATGGATGAACTTAAATTAGCGATGGAACAGCGGGTCACCACATCCGGGGCTGACCTGGTGGTTTTGATGCTGACCGATATCAGCGCTGAGTGCTCAAGGCTCTATTTTGCTGGCCCTGCACTTGCCGATAATGCCCCCTGCACCATCGCCGGAATGTTAAGTCGCAAAAAACAGCTCCTTCCCTGGCTGCATGCGCGGCTTGGTTAAATTACATCATAAAAAAAGCCCATTAAAAAATGGGCTTCGACTGATGACAAACCTTTTCGTAGGTCGGATAAGCGCAGCGTCATCCGACAAAACTGGCGAAAATGGTGGATGACGCAAACGCTTATCCACCCTACAAAACCCGTTCATCACCCTTTGTCAGCAATCGACTGCCAGATAGTGACAGTTATGCCTAAAGACGGGTTATTCCCACTCGATAGTCGCTGGCGGTTTGCCAGAAATATCGTAAACCACGCGGGAAATGCCGTTAACTTCGTTGATAATACGGTTGGATACGCGGCCAAGGAAATCATATGGCAGGTGCGCCCAATGCGCGGTCATAAAGTCGATGGTTTCCACTGCGCGCAGTGAGACAACCCAATCGTATTTACGACCATCGCCCATCACGCCAACGGAGCGAACTGGCAGGAACACGGTGAATGCCTGGCTTACTTTGTTGTAGAGATCTGCTTTATGCAGTTCTTCAATAAAGATGGCATCAGCACGACGCAGCAGGTCGCAGTATTCTTTCTTCACTTCGCCCAATACGCGCACACCAAGACCTGGCCCCGGGAACGGGTGACGGTAAAGCATGTCGTACGGCAGGCCGAGTTCCAGACCAATTTTACGTACTTCGTCTTTGAACAGCTCACGCAGCGGCTCAACCAGACCCATCTTCATCTCTTTCGGCAAGCCGCCCACGTTGTGGTGAGATTTGATGACGTGTGCTTTACCGGTCGCAGAGGCAGCAGATTCGATAACGTCCGGATAAATGGTGCCCTGCGCCAGCCACTTCACATCTTCCAGTTTCAGTGCTTCTTCATCGAACACTTCAACGAACACACGGCCGATGATTTTACGTTTCGCTTCTGGTTCGTTCTCGCCCGCCAACGCAGACAGGAAGCGTTCTTCACCTTTAACGTGAACAATGTTCAGGCCGAAGTGGTCGCCAAACATGTCCATCACTTGTTCAGCTTCGTTCAAACGCAGCAGGCCGTTATCCACGAATACGCAAGTCAGACGGTCGCCAATCGCGCGGTGCAGCAGCATAGCGGTAACGGAAGAATCCACGCCACCAGACAAGCCCAGAATAACTTTGTCGTTACCCACTTGTTCACGCAGACGAACAATCGCGTCTTCAATGATTTTTGCCGGAGTCCACAGCGCTTCGCAGCCACAGATATCCAGAACAAAACGCTCCAGCAGACGCTGACCCTGACGGGTGTGGGTCACTTCCGGGTGGAACTGCACGCCATAAAAACGTTTTTCTTCGTTTGCCATAATCGCAAACGGGCAAGTCTCGGTGCTGGCAACGGTAACGAAGTCAGACGGGATCGCAGTGACTTTATCGCCGTGGCTCATCCAGACATCCAGCAACGGTTTACCATCGGCGCTCAGGGAATCTTCGATACCGCGAACCAATGCGCTATCAGTTTTCACTTCAACTTGCGCGTAACCGAACTCACGTTCACTGGAACCTTCAACATGGCCGCCGAGCTGCATCGCCATGGTCTGCATGCCGTAGCACACACCAAATACTGGCACACCTGCAGTAAAGACATATTCAGGCGCTCGTGGGCTGTTCTGCTCGGTAGTACTTTCCGGTCCACCAGAAAGAATGATACCGCTTGGATTGAAATCACGAATCTGTGCTTCCGTGACATCCCATGCCCACAGCTCACAGTAAACGCCAAGCTCGCGCACACGACGCGCAACGAGTTGAGTATACTGAGAACCGAAATCAAGGATAAGTATGCGATGTTTATGGATATTTTCCGTCATTGACGCTTATTCCAAGGCAAGTGAAACAGATAAAGAAAATCGCCCGGCATAAAGCCGGGCGAGGAGAATCAGGAGCCCATACGGTAGTTCGGGGACTCTTTAGTAATCGTCACATCGTGGACGTGACTTTCCTGAATACCCGCACCGCTGATGCGTACAAATTCCGCTTTGGTACGCAGGTCGTCGATGGTACCACAGCCAGTCAGACCCATACAGGAACGCAGGCCCCCCATCTGCTGGTGAACGATCTCTTTCAAACGGCCTTTGTAAGCCACGCGGCCTTCGATACCTTCCGGTACCAGTTTGTCCGCTGCGTTGTCAGTCTGGAAGTAACGGTCAGAAGAACCTTTAGACATAGCACCCAGAGAACCCATACCACGGTAGGATTTGAAAGAACGGCCCTGGTAGAGTTCGATTTCGCCTGGAGATTCTTCAGTTCCTGCCAGCATGCCGCCAACCATCACAGCAGATGCGCCCGCCGCGATAGCTTTAGCGATATCACCAGAGAAGCGGATACCGCCGTCAGCAATAACAGGAATGCCTGTGCCTTCCAGTGCTTCAACAGCATCAGCAACCGCAGTAATTTGCGGAACACCCACGCCAGTGACGATACGAGTGGTACAGATGGAGCCTGGGCCGATACCGACTTTAACCGCACTCACACCAGCGTCAGCCAGCGCACGCGCGCCATTGGCTGTAGCAACGTTGCCGCCAATGATTTGCAGGTCAGGATATTTAGCGCGAGTTTCACGAATACGTTGCAGAACGCCTTCGGAATGACCATGAGAGGAGTCAATCAGTAAAACGTCGACACCAGCGGCCACCAGAGCGTCGATACGCTCTTCGTTGCCCGCACCTGCGCCTACGGCCGCCCCAACACGCAGACGGCCCTGGTCGTCTTTACAGGCGTTAGGTTTACGTTCCGCTTTTTGGAAGTCTTTTACGGTGATCATACCGTGCAGATGGAAATTGCCGTCAACGACCAACGCCTTCTCAACACGCTTTTCGTGCATTTTAGACAGCACGACATCACGAGCTTCGCCTTCTTTCACGGTAACCAGACGCTCTTTCGGGGTCATGTACACGCTAACAGGCTGGTTTAAGTCGGTGACAAAGCGAACGTCGCGACCGGTAATAATACCGACCAGTTCATTGGCTTCAGTGACCACAGGGTAACCCGCAAAACCATTACGTGCGGTGAGTTCTTTAACTTCGTGCAGAGTGGTAGTCGGCAGCACGGTCTGTGGGTCAGTTACAACGCCACTTTCGTGTTTTTTCACGCGTTTGACTTCTTCAGCCTGGCGCTCAATAGACATATTTTTGTGAATGAAACCAAGTCCACCTTCCTGAGCCAATGCGATGGCCAGACGGGCTTCCGTTACGGTATCCATTGCTGCTGAGAGCATAGGGATATTCAAACGAATAGTTTTGGTCAATTGGGTGCTGAGATCGGCCGTGTTAGGCAGAACTGTAGAGTGAGCTGGAACGAGGAGAACGTCATCAAACGTCAGTGCTTCTTTAGCGATTCGTAGCATGGCAATATCTCAACCTGGGGTGAATGAGAACAGATAAAATATTGCCGCGGCATTATACAGAGCGGAATCGATTGCATCCACACTTTTTTAAGAAAACTCCTTGCCAAGACGAATACGAAAGGTACTATCGACCGAATAACTTGCTGATTTAGAATTTGATCCAGGTCACATGCCAACGAAAAATACCCCTGCAATTTTTACTGTCAGCCGCCTGAATCAGACGGTGCGTATGCTGCTGGAACAAGAGATGGGGCAAGTCTGGATCAGCGGTGAAATTTCCAACTTTACCCAACCGGCTTCCGGTCACTGGTACTTCACACTCAAAGACGATACCGCTCAAATTCGTGGGGCGATGTTCCGCAACAGCAATCGTCGCGTCACCTTCCGTCCGCAACACGGGCAGCAGGTTTTGGTGCGCGCCACGCTCACACTGTATGAACCGCGTGGTGACTACCAAATCATCGTAGAAAGTATGCAACCTGCCGGTGAAGGGCTGTTGCAGCAGCAGTATGAAGAATTAAAACAGCGCCTCACCGTTGAAGGTTTATTCGACCAAATTCATAAGCAGCCATTGCCAACCCCTGCGTATCAGGTTGGGGTCATTACCTCAAAAACCGGTGCCGCACTGCATGACATCCTGCATATCCTGAAACGTCGTGACCCTTCGTTGCCAGTGATCATTTACCCCACTGCGGTTCAGGGCGCCGATGCGCCACTGCAAATCGTGCGTGCTATCGAATTGGCCAACCTCCGCAAAGAGTGCGACGTGTTGATTGTTGGGCGCGGCGGTGGTTCGCTGGAGGATTTGTGGAGTTTTAACGACGAGCGCGTGGCTCGCGCCATATTTGCCAGTCAAATTCCCGTAGTTAGCGCCGTAGGCCATGAAACTGACGTCACGATCGCCGATTTTGTCTCCGATGTTCGTGCTCCGACCCCTTCTGCAGCGGCAGAAATTGTTAGCCGTAATCAGGTGGAGCTGTTACGCCAGATTCAGTCGCAACAGCAACGCATGGAAATGGCGATGGATTACTACCTCGCCCAGCGCTCGCAGCGTTTCACCCGCTTACATCATCGTTTGCAACAACAACATCCACAGCTGCGTTTAGCTCGCCAGCAAACTACGCTCGAGCGCTTGCAACAGCGCCTGAATGGAGCAATGGATGCCAAACTGCGCCGCACCACTCAGCAGCAGCAACGCCTGATGCAACGTTTGAATCAACAACAACCGCAGCCAAGAATTCACCGTGCGCAGACTCGCTTGCAACAGCTTGAATATCGCTTATCGCAGGTTGTGACTGCCCGCCTGAGCAATACGCGCCAGCGCTTTGGCACCGCTATTGCGCAGCTTGAAGCAGTCAGCCCGCTGGCAACCCTTGCGCGTGGTTATAGCGTGACTACGGCGACAGACGGCAAAGTGCTGAAAAAGACCAAACAAGTGCATTCCGGAGATACGCTAACGACGCGTCTGGAGGATGGTTGGGTAGAAAGCCAGGTCACCGGCATTACACCGGTGAAACCTGCTCGCAAGCGTAAAACGGTTGCGAAAAGTTAGAACTTAGTTCGCAACAGGCACGAAATCGACGCGTTTCTTCGAAATCAATCCGTGGCCGTTTTGGCAGAAATAGTCGACTGCGCCACACGCTTTTAAAACTTCCAGCGGCTTATGGCAATCCGGGCAGTGGGCTTCCAGGCGAAAATCCTGCTGGCAGGTTTCGCAGCGCGCGCCCGAGTCTGTTTGCTGTAATGGGGTTTCACACACCGGACATTTCACTTCCATAATTACTCCTGACAACTCTTCGCGATATTTGTCTTTTGATGATAAAGACAAACCTGCCAATAATCACCAATAACACTCCCCATGCTGGCAAACGGCTATTGGGGATATCGTGTTGGGCGGGGTTCATTTATTTAAAACCAGATAGTGCTGATTGGAAAAAATGGGTGAATAGTGAATAACTTAATTTAGTATTTTTACCTGAGGGTTCATCATGAAAAAGTTGCTTCTTATCGCAGT
Source organism: Buttiauxella sp. 3AFRM03 (assembly GCF_003675305.1). Taxonomy (NCBI): domain Bacteria; kingdom Pseudomonadati; phylum Pseudomonadota; class Gammaproteobacteria; order Enterobacterales; family Enterobacteriaceae; genus Buttiauxella; species Buttiauxella sp. 3AFRM03. The sequence continues at coordinate 4,326,604 of NZ_CP033076.1, read as the reverse complement.
GGCCTTACTCCCTCTCTCAGCATTGGCTGCCCCTCCGCAGGCGTTCAATTTTAGCTGTGGGAAAACTGGCGGAACTTACAGTGACGGTAAAGGTGGCGTGTGGGTGAATGGTCAAAAAGCGACGATTAAACAGAGCAGCCCGACCTATTGGGAAGCGACCAGTGGAAAAACAGTGATCAGCATTGTGCGTTCAGCAGACGGTAATCCTGAGATTTCTTTTACCGGCCCCAATCGTACTCACGGCGTCTGTTTACCCGAAGATGAAGTAAGCTTCGCGCCGACTGCACAGAAAAAAAATGAGCAGAAATCTGGGCCTTCATTTTCATGTTCAGCAGTAAGTAAAAGCAGTATGGAAGAGTTGATTTGCCAAAACGAAACGCTTTCCGCGCTGGATCTCAAACTGGCGAATATCTACAAGCAAGCTCTGGTGAAATCAAATAATAATTCCACGCTTAAAGCTGAGCAGCGTGGATGGATTAAGGGGCGTGATGAATGCTGGAAAGCAGATGACAAAACCTCTTGCCTGAATGACTCATATCAGCAACGCATCAGCGAATTACAGAAAAAGTACCAGGTACAATAAGCAAAATCGTTACCAATAGCCTGAATGTATAAAAGCCCGCGATGCGGGCTTTTTGTTTTGCTAACGGCTGGTAACCGCGCAGTTTTATTTGCTTTTCTTGATGTGCTTGATCAAACGCTTACGCTTACGCATCTGATTCGGTGTCAGCGTGTTACGTTTGTTGGCAAACGGGTTCTCGCCTTCCTTGAACTGGATACGGATTGGCGTGCCCATAACATCCAGCGATTTGCGGAAGTAGTTCATCAAGTAACGCTTGTAGGAATCCGGCAGGTCTTTCACCTGGTTGCCGTGGATGACGACAATTGGCGGGTTATAACCACCGGCGTGAGCGTATTTCAGCTTAACACGGCGACCACGAACCAACGGTGGCTGGTGATCTTCCGCAGCCATGGTCATGATGCGAGTCAGAAGCGCGGTGCTTACACGACGCGTGGAGCTGTCATAGGCTTCGCGAACAGATTCGAACAGGTTGCCAACACCGCTACCGTGCAACGCAGAGATAAAGTGCACACGAGCAAAATCGATGAAGCCGAGACGGTAATCCAGGGTCTCTTTGACTTGCTCCCTGACTTCGTTGCTCAGACCATCCCACTTGTTGACCACAATCACCAGTGAGCGCCCACTATTCAGGATAAAGCCGAGCAGCGACAGATCCTGATCAGAAATACCTTCACGAGCATCGATAACCAGCATCACAACGTTGGCATCTTCAATCGCTTGCAGGGTTTTGATTACCGAGAATTTCTCAACGGTTTCAGTGATTTTGCCACGCTTACGAACACCTGCGGTGTCGATAAGGATGTATTCGCGCTCATCACGTTCCATTGGAATGTAGATGCTATCACGCGTGGTTCCCGGCATGTCATAGACCACAACACGGTCTTCGCCAAGAATACGGTTAGTAAGCGTTGACTTACCTACGTTCGGACGACCAACAATTGCCAGTTTGATGGGTAAATCGATAGGGTTGAAAGCTTCTTCTTCCTCTTCTTCAATCTCTTCGTCGTCTTCAGAAACAATGCCATGTTTAGCATTGAATGCCGCCCAGTAGGCTGTATCTTCATCGATCTCTTCTTCCGGTTCACGCGGATTAGTTTCATCGATGAACGGAATCAGCACGTGTTCCAGCAGCGTTGTTACGCCGCGGCCATGAGATGCTGCGATAGGGTGAATTTCACCTAATCCCAAAGAGTAGAAATCGATAACCGCCTGATCAGGGTCCATGCCGTCAGTTTTATTCGCCACCAGGAAGGTTGGCTTCTGACGAGAACGCAGATGTTTGGCAATGGCTTCATCGGCAGGCATCAGGCCAGCACGCGCATCCACCATAAACAGCACTACATCGGCTTCTTCAATCGCTAACAGCGACTGTGCAGCCATATGTGTTTCAACGCCATCTTCCGTTCCATCAATACCACCGGTATCAATGGCGATAAATTCGCGACCTTCCACTTCAGCACGACCATACTTGCGGTCGCGAGTCAGCCCCGGGAAATCCGCGACCAGCGCATCTCGGGTACGCGTCAAGCGGTTAAACAACGTGGATTTTCCGACATTAGGGCGCCCGACAAGCGCAACCACAGGTACCATGATAAAAGCCTCATTACTCAAAATTCATCATAAAACGACGTCAAATCACATCGTTTCTAAAAACAGGAAACGGCTCCCGGACTACAGGAACCGTTTTTCTCTTAATTACTTCAGGCAAGTTTAACGCTTGATAGCGTACAACGTACCGTCTTTTGACTGAATCAACAGCTTGTCACTGGCAACAACTGGGTCAGTCTGGAATCCAGAGCCGTCCACTTTTTGTTGGGCAACAAAGCGACCGTCATCAGCGTTGAGCCAGTGCATATAACCTTCACTGTCGGCGACAACCAGATAACCGTTGTACAGAACAGGTGAAGTCAGATTACGGTGCAGCAGATCACTTTGCGTCCACATCGTGACACCGCCATCAGCATTCAGTGCAATCACGCGGTCATTTTGGTCAACGAGGAAAATACGGTTCGCATCAACAATAAAGTCGTTTACTGAACCTAATTCACGTTTCCACATCACCTGGCCTGAACGTAAGTCCAGCGCAGTCAGGTTACCGTTATATGCCAGCGCATAAACCACACCGTTAACAACAACAGGGGTCGTATCGACATCGCTCAGACGGTCAATCTCTGTCGAACCGGTTGCCTGAGAGATACGTTGCTGCCAAATCAACTGGCCTTGCTTCAGCATAACCGCGCTTACACGACCGTTATCACCGCCAACAATTGCAGCACCAAACGCGACTGCAGGTGCTGATTCGCCACGCAGAGAAAGTGCTGGCATATCCAGGTTCACCGTCCACTTCACGGCACCATCAGCTTCATCAAATGCCTGAAGCTGGCCATTGCTGGTATGAACCAGAACTAAACCATCGCTAACCACTGGGCGAGAAAGCACTTCGCCAGCGGCCTTGCTTTGCCATGCAATACTACCATCAGAGGTGTTAAGCGCATAAACCTGCGCTTTTTCACTACCAACGTAAAGATGTGCACCTTCAACAGTTACGCCACCAGAAAGCAGTGCCGAAACGTTGCTGGTATAAAAGCTCGTTTTTTCGGAAAGGTCGACAGACCAGACTTCTTTACCGTCATCCGCGTTAACGGCTTTCACGATACCACGGCGATCGACTGCATAAATGTTGCCGTCCTGCCACGCTGGATGCAAATTGGAATAGAAATCACCCACTCCGCTACCAACAGAAGTACTCCATGATTTTTCAGGTTCGAATTGGTTTTCGACTGTCGGCAGTGGAGACATTTGAACCACATCTTCTTCACCGCTAAACAGTGAACAACCGCTGAGCAGCGTCAGAGAAATCAGCCCTGGTACAAGTAGTTTACGCAATTGCATCGGGTCCCTCTTAGCTCGACAAATTATTAATTTTCATCTGCATCATTTCGCGCAGAGCTGGAGAAGCATCAGTTTGTGAGCCTTTGCTCCACGCATCGCGTGCACCTTGCTTATCACCTTTGCTGAGCAGTGCTTCACCGCGTAAATCAGCGATAATGGCTACCCAACCTTCACCTTTAATGCTATCAAGCGTTTTCAGCGCGGCATCAATTTGCTTTTGTTGGATTTGAACACGTGCCAGACGCACGTTAATCAACGCCTGCAAATTTTCGTCTTTAGTACTGCTCAGACCCTGCTGCAATTGAGCTGCCGCTTTCGCGAGGTCGTTGTTATCTGCATACTTCTGAGCAATTTCCAGTGATGCCAGGGCACCATAAGTGTTCTTCGTGTTTGCAGCGAATTTCTCTGCTGCACTCAACGTTGCAGGTTGGTCAGCACGCACAGCTTGAGTCACGGTTTGATACTCAAGAGAAGATGCCATTGAGCTTTCAGCCTGATGGCTATTCCAGTAACGCCAACCAACCAGTGCGCCAATACCCAGAACCACGCCCACTACCAGCGCTTTGCCGTTTTCGGCAAAGAAGCGTTTTACCGCATCAACCTGCTCGTTATCGTTTTCGTAAATTTCCACGCAGTCCTTCTCCTTAACGATTAATCACTGGGGAAATTAACCCAGTAGCGCCTGTAAATGAGCGACCGCGTTTACTTGTTCAACGGTAGTTTGCTCACCCGTGCGCAGATCCTTCACGACGACCTGACCATTAGCAACTTCAGTTTCGCCCAGCACCAGTGCAACACGTGCACCCCACTTATCTGCACGGACGAACTGTTTCTTGAAGTTACCACCGCCGTAGTTAGTCATCAGCTTGATAGCCGGGACCTGGTCACGTAATTGCTCAGCCAACAGCATTGCCTTAGCTTGCGTTCCCTGACCTGACGATATCAGGTAAATATCGACAACAGATTCTGCTTTAAATTCCGGATTAATGGCCTGAACCAGTAAAACAAGACGTTCCAGACCCATTGCGAAGCCAACAGCAGGCGCTGCACGGCCACCCAGTTGCTCAACCAAGCCGTCATAACGGCCGCCCGCACAAACGGTGCCTTGAGAACCCAGGCTGCTTGTTACCCATTCGAAAACGGTACGGTTATAGTAATCCAGGCCGCGCACCAGGCGCTGATTCACGGTATACGCGATACCGGCAGCATCCAGGTACTGACACAGACCTGCGAAGTGTTCGCGAGACTCTTCGTCCAGATAATCGCCAAGTGTTGGCGCATCATCCAGCAATGCCTGAACGTCTGGATTTTTTGAGTCCAGTACGCGTAACGGGTTGCTGTACATGCGACGCTGGCAATCTTCGTCGAGCTTCTCTTTATGCTGTTCAAGGAACGCAACAAGCGCGTCACGGTAGTTAGCGCGCGCTTCAAGAGAACCGATAGAATTCAGTTCCAGACTGACGTGTTTGTCGATACCCAAGGCACGCCACCAGCGAGCCGTCAGCATGATCAGTTCTGCGTCAATATCAGGCCCTTGCAGACCAAAGACTTCGACACCCAACTGATTGAACTGGCGATAGCGCCCTTTTTGCGGACGCTCATGGCGGAACATCGGCCCGATGTACCACAAGCGCTGTTCCTGATTGTACAGAAGACCATGTTCGATACCGGCACGCACGCAGCCCGCGGTGCCTTCAGGGCGCAAAGTCAGGCTATCGCCGTTGCGGTCCTCAAAGGTATACATCTCTTTTTCAACCACGTCGGTCACTTCACCGATGGCGCGTTTGAATAACGGGGTCTGCTCTACAATCGGCAAACGGATTTCACTGTAACCGTAGCTGCCGAGCACCTGTTTCAGAATGCCTTCAATGCGCTGCCAGATGGCGGTTTCGCCAGGCAGGTAATCGTTCATGCCGCGGATGGCTTGAATGTTTTTTGCCACGTTTATTCTCTACCGAATTTATACAAAAAATGAACCCGAAATCAGACTGTTTGCTATCGCGAAACGTCTGGCGGGTTCAATCATACACGGGAAGCCGAATGCTTCCCATGTTTCGCACTATTTTTCCAACTGCTGGATATTAATCCGTTGCGATTCATCAAGCATGGAGGCCTTGGCACGAATACGCGCTTCAAGCTGCGCAATCATGTTGTCGTTGTCCATTCGCTCACGTTGACGCACGCCGTCTTCGTAGAAACCGCTTTTCTTGTTGCCCCCCGTCACGCCCAAAGTGGAAACCAGTGCTTCACCCGGCCCGTTCACCACACAACCGATGATCGAAACATCCATTGGCGTGATGATATCTTCCAGGCGCTCTTCGAGAGCGTTCACGGTACTGATAACATCAAATTCCTGGCGCGAACACGTTGGGCAGGCGATGAAGTTAATACCACGAGCACGAATACGCAAAGATTTCAGGATGTCGAAACCAACCTTGATCTCTTCTACAGGATCGGCCGCCAGTGAAACGCGCAGCGTGTCACCGATGCCTTCAGAAAGCAGCAAACCCAGGCCAATCGCAGACTTAACAGAACCGGCGCGCAGGCCACCCGCTTCGGTGATCCCAAGATGCAACGGTTGATCAATCTGTTTAGCCAGTAAACGATAGGATTCAACAGCAAGGAAAACATCCGACGCTTTGACGCTGACTTTGAACTGATCAAAGTTAAGACGATCAAGATGATCGACATGACGCATCGCTGACTCTAACAACGCCTGCGGTGTGGGTTCGCCATATTTTTCCTGGAGATCTTTCTCCAGCGATCCGGCATTAACGCCGATACGAATAGGGATATTTTTGTCGCGGGCGCAATCGACAACCATACGAATACGCTCTTCATTACCAATGTTACCAGGGTTGATGCGCAGGCAATCAACGCCATACTCAGCAACTTTCAGGGCGATGCGGTAATCAAAATGGATATCAGCGACCAGCGGGACATTGACCTGCTGTTTTATAAGCTTAAACGCCTCTGCTGCGTCCATAGTCGGTACAGATATACGAACGATATCGGCACCCACTCTTTCTAACGCTTTGATCTGATTAACTGTTGCTTCAACATCCGTAGTACGGGTGTTGGTCATAGACTGGACGGCGATCGGTGCCCCGTCGCCGATTGGCACATTCCCGACGTAGATCCGTGTGGATTTTCTACGTTGAATTGGGGCTTTATTATGCATTACAAATCTCCACAATTACGCGTCATGCTGGCTGCGATTATTCAGCACTTACCGTCAGACGCGCAACCTGGCTAGTTCTGATAAATCGACTCAGGTCGACAGGTTTACCCTGAAACTGAATCTGTACTGCCGCCGGAGCACCAATTTTCAACTTATACGGAGCCTGGCCGGCTAAATTCAAATTGCCATCTTTACGCTGCATGCCGCTGAATAATTTTTTACCCGTCGCATCGGTCACTTCAAGCCAGCAATCGGCATTAAAATTCATGACTAACGCATTCGGATCTGCTGCCGCCGTGGCAGGATTAGTCACAGCGGCTTGATCGGTCGGTAAGGTGGCATTTGGTGCAGGCGGCGTAGTGGCCTGCACATTTTCAACAGGAGCCTGGCCTGGAGCCACTACAGCGGAGGAGTCCGCTGGAGTGGTTTGCTGGGCCGTTGCTGCCGGAGCCAGATTTTGTGTTGAATCAGTTCCAGGTGCAGATTGTGTCGCAGGTGTCTGCACGGGCTGCTGTGCTGAGGTATCAGTTGCAGATGAATCATTGGTACTCAATGGAACTGATTGAGAATTGCTATTGCTTGCTGAAAGTTCAGCTGAAGATTGATCTGCCATCGTCGAAATCTCTTCCTGTTGCGCTTTGTGGTTTTGCCACCACCATGCGCCCGTCAGACCGACAACAACAAACAGAACGAGCCAGGTAAAGCTCATTAACCAACCGTCACGTTTCTTGCGACGTTTCCCCAGGGAAAAACTTTGCATTGGGGCAACTTTGGCAGCCTTAATCGGTGCCTGTTTTGCCATCATCGGCAACAGTTCTTCTTCAGGGATACGCACCAGTCGTGCATAAGAGCGGATATAACCACGCAGGAACGTAGACGCTAACTCGGCAGGCGCCTTGTCATCTTCAATATCCCGGACGGTAGAAACCTTCAGGCACAGGCGTTCTGCCACAGCTTGTTGGCTAAGACCGAGTTCTTCACGAGCGGTACGTAGACGTTCACCCGTGGTTTTTGCTGCATTTGATTCTTGAGTGGCTTCAGTATTCATTAGCTACAACTACTGGTGCTGTTCGATTGAGGAATTAGGCAGGAGCCTTGTCGCACAGCATTTCCGCTACGCCACACTCTCCCGCTCCGCGAAACTAATTTATCTTCTGAAGGGCACCCCTTCAGACAACATAATATTCAGCTCAAACTACTCATTCACCTAAAACAACTGCATTACATGAACGATTTGTCACCGATGAGTTAACCATAGACATCATTTTGAATGTTGTCAGTGGATTGCGACCCATGATGGCTTAAATAGATGCGCCTAAACTATTGTTGTGCCGCTACATACTGCCTTAAAGTGCGGTGAAACGCACAGTAATTATTAATCTTAAACACGCTTGCGAACCTTGCATAACTGCAAGATATCACTACGTGTTTTTTGCGCCGTACAGCGGCATGACTGCATGGCGCCAGTCTGTTCAAAATGAATGCTTATCAGACTGCTTTAACATCAATAGGTTCACCCTGCATACGTTTGCGCAACGTACGTTTGGTACGGTCAATCACTTCACCTGCCAACTGGCCGCAAGCCGCATCAATATCATCGCCACGCGTTTTACGCACGATGGTTGTGAAACCGTAGCTCATCAGTACTTTCGAGAAACGGTCAATTCGGCTATTGGAACTGCGTCCGTATGGTGCCCCCGGGAACGGGTTCCATGGGATTAAGTTAATTTTACACGGCGTATCTTTAAGACATTCAGCCAGTTGATGCGCATGTTCAGTACCATCGTTGACGTGATCCAGCAGAACGTATTCCACGGTGACACGGCCCTGGTTGGCATTGGATTTCTCCAGATAGCGACGAACAGCCGCCAGGAAAGTCTCGATGTTGTACTTTTTGTTGATCGGCATGATTTGGTCACGAATATCATCGGTCGGTGCATGAAGAGAGATAGCAAGTGCTACATCAATCATATCGCCCAATTTATCCAGAGCCGGAACTACACCCGATGTGGAAAGCGTTACGCGACGTTTAGAAAGCCCAAAACCGAAATCATCAAGCATGATTTCCATTGCTGGAACCACGTTGTTGAGATTCAGCAGCGGCTCACCCATGCCCATCATCACCACGTTGGTGATAGGACGTACGCCGGTTTTCTTTTGTGCACCGATAATTTTCGCCGCACGCCATACCTGGCCAATAATTTCAGAAACACGCAAGTTACGGTTAAAACCTTGCTGAGCGGTTGAGCAGAATTTACATTCCAGGGCACAACCAACCTGAGAGGAAACGCACAGTGTGGCGCGGTCTTCTTCAGGGATATACACGGTTTCGACCAGTTGATCAGCGATTCTGATTGCCCATTTGATGGTGCCATCGGCAGAACGTTGCTCTTCAGCAACTTCAGGAGCGCGGATTTCAGCGACTTCTTTAAGTTTGTTGCGCAGAACTTTGTTGATGTCGGTCATGTCATCGAAATCATCACTGCAATAGTGATACATCCATTTCATGACTTGATCAGCGCGGAAAGGTTTTTCGCCCATATCAGCGAAGAACTCACGCAGTTGCTGGCGGTTAAGATCCAACAGGTTAATTTTTTCTGACTTGTTGGAAACGACTGAAACAGGCGTCTCAGGAGTGACAATTTGCTCTGACATATTTTCTTCCGGCCTCGTTGTTACACGTTACGGCCCCAGGAGGGTTAAAAAGATACGCCCCAGAGAGCAAGCTCATCCGGGGCGTAGCATTGTACAAATTCTATGGCTCAGATGCCATGACTGAAAGCGATGTACATACAAATAAAATGTAACGGCCGCTTAACAGATAGTGCTAATTAACGAGTGCGCGGACAAACTTCGCCTTCAGCGAAGAAATAGGCGATTTCACGAGCAGCAGATTCTAAAGAATCAGAGCCGTGGGTGCCGTTCTCGGTGAAGCTATCAGCGTAATCTGCGCGCAGAGTCCCTGCCAAAGCGTTTGCTGGGTTAGTCGCGCCCAGAATGTCACGGTGACGCTGAACGGCGTTTTCACCTTCCAGAACGCTAACCACGATTGGGCCAGAAGTCATGAACGCAACCAGACCATCGAAGAATGGCTTACCTGTGTGCTCAGCATAGAAGCCTTGAGCCTGTTCTGAAGTCAGGTGCAACATTTTGGCGCCAACAATTTTAAACCCTGCGGATTCAAAACGAGCATAAATATTACCAATAACGTTTTTTGCCACCGCGTTTGGTTTGATGATGGAAAAAGTACGTTCAATAGCCATGATTACCTCTGTGTCTGTTCTGTTTGCCCGGTCCCCACCATTCTTCATTTAGGGGATACCCGGTTATGATTTGGCGCCGATTATAATGAGCAAGTCTCGAGTTGCCTATGGATGCAGGTAACATTTTTTTAAAATAAAACGAACATCGGCAACACTTCTCATCTAAACGCCTAAAAATCACACTATTACTCTACTGCAATGTGAAATGAGCAGCGGCAATCTGCCCGGCGCCATCAAGGACCAATACCTGATACTTACCCGGTTTATCCAGATTCAGCGCAATTCCGTTCTGGTTTTCACTGACCGGTTCGCCATTCAAAAACCACCAGCGATCGCCCTGGCCCCCCTGAGCGCTAAGGCGGAGCACCAGGCGCAACTCACCCGGCAGACGTTTCAAAATAGCGCCCTCGCGTACCCCTAACAACAATAAAGGCGTAACTTCATCTTTCTGCTGTGGTGGACACTGTTCCGAGACCGCAGGCAAACGAGCGACTCTTCTTTCGCCCTCCGGTAACCATGGCTCAAGCGGCAGGGGCCATAGTGCAATAGTATGTTGTGTTGCCCCCGGGCAATCGGCAGCCACACGTTTCCCTTGTTCATCCAGCCATATTACCTTTCTCGACCCCTGAATCCCCTCCTGCCCCGGAGCTTCTAGTGTTGGCGGTTGGCTACCATCCAGTAACCAGCCCGATAGTCTGCGTCGGCAATTGCTGTCTCCAGCCGCCAGGTTTTGCCCGCCCGGCCAGCAAATTTCACCGGCAGAAACCGTTGCCGGACGCGGGTCAACCGGTAAACGCGCTTGCTGAACAGCGGAAGTGGCTTGCAGCAGATTATTAACCTGGTTTAGCAGTGGCACGGCGCTGCCTAATCCAAACTGCCCAGCAACCGGCGTGCTATCAGGGCGTCCGGTCCAAATACCAATGAGATAGCGGGGATTTATTCCGATAGCCCACGCATCACGATAGCCGTAACTGGTGCCCGTTTTCCAGGCCAAAGGCACCACAGCAGGCAAAGTGGCATCCGGTTGCGGCTGCGCTTCGCCTGCCAGAACTCGACGAATAATCCACGCGGCTCCCGCAGACATCAAAGGACGCTCAAGTAATGGCTGGTCGGGTTGCAAACGTAGATGCGCCGCGCGACCATGGCGAGCAAAAGCGCTATAAGCAGCAACTAACTGATCCAGTCGCGCCCCCCCACCACCAAGAATGAGCGAAAGATTGGGCTCACTGCCAGCCGGGAAACGCAGATCCAGCCCCACATTACGCAGTTGTGCTGCAAACCGTTTTGGCCCATACGCTTCCAATACCTGAACAGCAGGAAGGTTAAGCGAGCGCACCAGAGCCTCACTCATACTCACTGGCCCATGAAAACCGGTGTCGAAATTTCCTGGCCGGTAATCGCCGAAACGGCGTGGCACATCCTGTAACAACGAAGTGGGATGTATCAGCCCATCATCCAGCGCCAGGCCATAAACAAAGGGTTTCAGCACCGAACCGGGTGAACGAATGGCCGTCACCATATCAACATGCCCGAAACGGTTTTGGTCATTGATATCGACCGAACCTACCCAACCGCGCACTTCCATGGTGGTGTGATCGACGACCAGCATCGCCAGTGATGATCGCGAAGGCAATTGTGCTTTCCAGTTAAGGGCTAGTTCTTCCAGTTGACGCTGTAACGATGCGTCGATGGTGGTCGTGATTTTCTGAGCGGGACTGCGATTTGCCAGATAGCGCGACAGCAGCGGAGCCAGTTGCGGCATCTGCCGTGCGGCCAGCCATACCGGTTCCTCCAGCGATTCCTTAACCTGCTGAGGTTCCCAAACGGCTTGTTCTGCCATACGAAGAAGCACTTTATTACGCGCGGTCTGAGCCCGTTCTGGCCAGCGGTCCGGGCGCAAACGACTAGGCGCCTGTGGAAGTACTGCCAATAAGGCCGCCTCCGCATAGCTAAGTTGTTGCGGGGACTTACCCAAATAGACCCAACTGGCCGCCCCTACGCCCTGTAACGTGCCGCCAAAGGGGGCTCGATTAAGGTAAATAGTGAGAATTTCTTGTTTTGAAAGATGCCATTCAAGCTGCAACGCTCGCCAGACCTGGCGGATTTTCCCGCCAAACGTACGAGGATGCGGATCAAGCAAACGCGCGACTTGCATCGTCAACGTACTGCCACCTGAGATCACTTTCCCATTGCGAAGATCCTGCCAGGCCGCTCGTAAAATCGAAAGTGGATTGATCCCTGGATGATCCCAAAACCAACGATCCTCGTAGTTGATCAAAGCTTCGAGATAGCGGGGAGAGACATCATTCAGCGTGACCGGATAACGCCAGATGCCTTTCTCATCGGCAAAGCGCCACAGCGGCGTGCCGTCTGCTGCAACCACGACACGTGCAGGATTCGCCTGTGACAACGGCAATGGCCAAATCCGGTCTGCCAGCCAAATTCCCAGACAAATAAAGAGCGGCACCACAACCAAAAGGTAGCGGCGCCGCCAGAATAAAGCTTTTAACATTCGCAAGGCCAGTTACGGATGAACTGTCAGCAAACCAGTGCTGGCTCCTGTAGCCCGCCACTGCGGAACATACATCGATTCCACTTGTGAAACCGGCACCTGATAAGTCCCGGGAGTGACCGCCCGCGCCAGATAAACCAGAGTGGCATGCTGGCTTTCATTGAGTGGTAATGCAGCCACAAAGCGATCATCACGGAACTCCAGGTGCTGGATATCAGCCTGCTGCATCTGGCTCAGTAAGCCCTGAACCTGGTTATCACCTTCACCTAAACTGGCACTACTTTCAGAAAGGTTCTGGTTTTCCAGCTCAAGCCCCGCTGGCAGTAAATCGACCACCAGTGCATCAGGCACATTTTTATCCGCCCATACATCTAACCAGACAATCACTAACTCACCGCTTTTCAGTTCTGACAACGATTTGCTATTGCCTTTAGCATCCAGGAAATGGCGCTCAATATGCAGCACATTGCTATATGGCGCTGGAGCCCGTTGTGGATAGCCGACGCTGTCTAAGCGGAGATAAAGATTACCTGTACCGGTGTTAGTCACTTGCAAACGCTCAAGTTGTTCAGCAGTCAAATTACGAGTCATTGATTGCCCGCTTGCCAGTGGTTCGTCAGTAAAGGAAACCTGCGATTGCCACTCCCCTTTTGCGGTTTGCCAGTTACGGCCAGCCAGGAATAGTGCGTTACTTTCCTGAGTCGACAACCAGCGTTGGCTAAAAGCGAGGTTAGAGAGATTCACAAGCAAGTTATTCTGCTGGTCCGGCAGCAATTTGTTCTCTTCAAGAAGGCTCAGCATCATCGCGTTATCACGCAGTTCACTGCCGTAGTCAGCTAACCAAATACGCTCATTGCTGCGACTAGTTTGCAAACCTAACTTGATAGCTTCATCGCCTCGCGGAGCATCACCCATCAGTTTTAACGCCACGCCTAATTGCACCAATGGCAATCCGGCACGGGCTGAGCTGTGATGCGACCAAAGCTCACGCAGCGCCCCGAGCGGTGCTTTTTGCTGACGTGCCAATACTTGTGCGGCGTAGGCCTGAACCGCAAATTTACTGCCCGCAGAGTCATCGCTATAACGCAACGCGATAAGCCCTGAATCCTGCAAATAACGCAACAGACGCTGATTTGCTTTAGTCAGCGCATCTGTATTCACGCTATAACCTTGCTCACTGGCACGCACCAGGAAATCAGTGACGTACGCCGTTAACCAGTATTCTTCTGGCCCTTCTTTGTCCCATAAGCCAAAGCTGCCGTTATCACGCTGCATATCAAGCAGTCGAGAAATCCCCAGGTCGATGGCGGCACGGCGCTGTTCATCGCTGGTTCCTTTTATCCCCAGAGCCGCGAGTTGCGCCTGATTGGTATAAAGCGAAGGGAACAGACCGCTGGTTGTTTGTTCAAGGCAACCATACGGATAGGCTTTCAGTTCCCGGATATAACGCGCCAGGTTCAACGGTGGACGGCCACTGAGAAGAATTTGTCCTTCAAGCGTTGCTGGTGCCAAACCGGAAATATGCTGCGGTGGAATATCCCAGACGTCACCCGCAGCTAGCACCGCACCGCTATTGATGTTTTGCGCCGGGAACGGAGGCCGTACGCCCAATTTCCATTGTTTTTGCAGTGCGCTGAATGTTTCGCCAGGTAAGTTTATGCCACTGATTTGCGCAGTGAGCTGCCCGTCACCAAAACCATCCAACGCATGGACTGAGATAAACAGGGTTTTACGTGCACCAGGTAACAGTTGCACTGTTTGCTCAGCAGATGAGTCCAGCGAAATCAAACCACTGGTTTTCAGGTTTACGTTCAGTTGTTGCGGCTGGTCGGTAAGATTAGTGAGATCCATTGCCAGGCGGCTACTGTCACCACTTGCCATAAAGCGCGGTGCCGCCAGTTCGCTCACCAAAGGTGCCGCAACCACTACTTTTTGCTCGCTGTTACCAAAACGGTCATCGGTCCAGGCTTGCGCCATTACCCGTAACTCGCCGTTAAAGTCGCCAATCGGCAGCGTGACGATTCCTTCACCCTTCTCGTTCAGTTGTACTGGTTGAGCTTGCTCAGCAATGATAGTGACGTGGTTAACGGGTTTTTTACCCCCGCGACTTAGTGCATCGCCTTCATCGCCATCACCACCAAAGCGTAACGCGGCTAAGCGCCCTTCCCCTTCAATCACCTGACCGTAGATATCATATAAATCTGCGCCATAACGTTTGCGACCAAAGAAGGCTTCCCAAGGATCTGGCGTTTTGTAGTCAGTAATATTCAGCACACCGCTATCAACAGCGGATACCAGCACATTAATTTGCTTCGGCATTTCGCCATTAATCGGCTGGGTTTTAACTTTTACGGTGAGATTTTGATTCGGGCGCATTTTGGCCGGAGCCTCCAGCGCCAGTGCCAGGCGGCGGCTTTCGTCACCCAGTGGCAGATGCAAAATACCAACAGCACGTTTCGGCGTTGCCGCACGGCTCTTATCACCAGGACGAATCACCAGGGTACTCAGATAAAGGTCATGGCGCTGCCAGCTTTTATCGACCGGAATAGCAATATCCAGCCCTTTTTCTGGCACATCAATTTCTTTCCACCACAATGGGCCATCGCTGGATTCCACCATCGCGTAGCCCTTACCGGCGGCTGGGGCGGAAATATGCAGATTGATGGTGTCACCTGGCTTATAAGCTGGTTTGTCTATTTTCAGCGTCACACGGTCTGGGCGTACAGCGCCTGCGCCGTCACTGTTATCTTGCCAGCTATAACCCGCCCAAAAACGCATACTGCTGACAATGTTTGTCTCCGGGTCACGGACTTCAAGACGGTAAGAACCCCATTCAACGGGGAAAGCCACTTTGCCGGTTTCACCCGCGGCAAGCGTGAGTTTTTGCTCTGCTTCTACCAGATCTTTCTGGTCATATTGTGACTGCCAGCCTTCGCCCTCTTCCCAACTCCAGAAGTAATCACGGCGCTCACGGATGAGCCGTACATCCAGCCCCGAAACCGCCAGTTTTTCCCCTTTAGCATTGGCGTACACGATGTCAAAACCGGCGTTAGTGTCTTCGTCAACGATAGGTTGAGTACGGGTGCTGTCGGTTCGGTAATCGTAAATTTCTTTACTGGCAAATTGCGGACGAATACCCGGTAACGCAGCGCCTGGCCAGATAGCTTGTTCAGCGCGACGCGTCACTGGACGGCCACCTGATTCCAGCAAACTGGCTTGCAGCACCAGCCGTAACGGTGAATGAACGTCAGACCATTGGCTGTCTGCACTGACGGTAGTTTTACCTTGCTCATCAAGCTGGAGCTGGACTTCATCCAGATTACGAGTGAGGTTTTCTTCGTTGATGTCACCAAACTGGAACCCAGGCAATGCAGACACCGCTTCACGCAGTGGGCGTAAGAACAGTTGCCCTTGCAGATTATTACCGGCTGCTGGCGCACCATACAGATAGCGACCGACAATTTCGAAATTCACAGAATCATCAGGACTGACAGGCTCTTTACTACCAGTGATGTTGAGCGCCATGCGCTCCGGCATAAAGTCTTCAACTTTAAATGACCAGATACGTGGCTGGTTATCGCCAGTATTCACACGTACTTGCCAGTTGCCGGTTTGCACATTCGGGTTCAATGGATAGCTAAATTTGTACAAACCATTTTCAGGTTGCCAGACTTGCGTCCTGGCGACCTGGCCGTCTGGTTTCACCACTTCGAGTTTTACCGGCTGCGCAGGTAGTGCTTTACCGTCGCCATCACGTAACAAGGCATTCAGCAGTAGCGTTTCACCAGGGCGGTAAAGATCGCGTGGGCCAAACATAAAGAACTGCTTACTGAAGCCGGTTTCCCCGGCAATATCAAATTCAGCCAGATCCAGCGCCGGGCGGCTTAAATCCAGCAGCGTAGTTTGCTCGCCTGTTCTCGCCAGCAAGATTGTGCCTTTACCTGGTTTTTCCAGCTTAGCGTGACCATCGCCATCGCTCTTCGCTTGTGCCAGTGTTTGCCCTTTTTCATCAAGCAAGGAGATTTCCACGCTGGATTGCGCGGCACCATTTTCCAGGCTTTGCGTGAAGACATCTAACCGATCATGGTAGCGGTGTGCTGACACACCGATGTCGCTCAACGTAAACAAGGTTGCAGCATTGCTATAACTGTAATGACCAGCCTGACTCATTATCGCGATGTAGACACCAGGCTGTTGCAGCGGTTTAATTTCGCCTAATGGCAGCAGGAGTTTTTCGCGGGTATTGCGTGCCGGATTGAGATCAAACCTGCCGCTGTAAACCAGTTCCGTAAGCTTGAGTAAATTGTCAGATTCCCAGTTAGACACTGAGTTTCGGTATTGCCACTGGCTGATGAATGAACTTAAAGATTCACTTTTTATCCGGTAGAAATTGACGTCGATTTTATCAACGTTGAGTGCCATCACCGGTAAACCTGCCATCACTTTGGTTGGCAGCAATGAACCCCGGCTGGCAAACCCCGCGCTTGGTTGGATATCGCGGGTCGAAATTTTCTTTTCGAAGTGGCTGTCAAAAGTCGTTTTATTGAGAGCCAGCAAGCTGTTATCAACGGTCAATATCAGTTCACGTTTCGGCTCAAGATGGCGCAAACGTAATTCTTTCAGGTCGGCTGAAAGTTCCCACGCACCATCGACTTTACCGCTGGTTTTGTCCACCAGATGGGCCACGCGGGAGAAATCTTGATTGGGATCGAGTGGAATTGAAAAAGTCATGACTAACGTGCTTGCGCCATCGAGTTGTACCTCGGAGGCATCGAGCAATTTAAGCGGTTTGCCCGCAGAGTCTTTAGCTAACTTTTCGAGTTGCGAGGCATCAGGCTTCGCCGCAGGAGCAGTACTTTGCTGAGCCGTGCTATCGCTTTTCGCTGCTGGCTGAGGTTTATCGTTATTGTCGCACCCTGAAAGTGCCAAAGCTGCTACGAGCGCCGCTACCAGCGCACCCAGACGTATTGCTTTCATGTTTTATCCCTGGCCGATAAGGCCCATTAACTCACTACGTAGTACATGTATTATGCGGGTACATTAAAAAAACGAAAGTATGAAGATTCGGCATTGCGTACTTTCTCGCAAAGGAAACGTTTTATTGTGCAACGGTTTCAACTGAAATTTGGATGCAAAGTGGAAGCATGATCACAGCCTGAAACGTTACATGTTACCTTGTGAGTCATTTGCTTTTAAAACAATAAGATAGCTGGATTAGCAGTCTTTATTCTTGCTACATTTCAAGCTGAGTCGCTGCCTCAACGCGGTGTTTAGCCAAAGTGATAATAAGAGACTGCTAAATGAAAAGTGCCGTTAACGCTCTACAAAATTTCGGAAAATCACTCTACGGCCCGGTGCTTATTTTGCCGATCGTCGGTTTATTTATCGCGTTCGGTAATGTATTGGGCAATGGCAACCTGGCAGAATATTTACCCTTCCTCGGCCACCCTTCCATTCAACACACTGGCGTTCTCATCTCCAAATCCGCGGTATCGGTTCTGGCGAACCTGGCGCTGGTATTTGGCGTAGGCATTCCCATTGGTCTGGCGGCCAAAGACAAAGGGTATGCTGCATTAATTGGTCTGGTTACTTTTATCGTATTCATTAATGCGATGAACGTAACGTTACAGCTTCAAGGCGAACTGGCTCCTGCCGACCAAATGCGTGCCGCAGGGCAAAGCATGGTGTTGGGTGTCCAGGTGCTTGAGATGGGCGTTTTCGCAGGGATCCTCACGGGCGCACTGTCGGGATATTTGTACAACCGTTATTCCAGCGTACAGTTTTCTGGTGCGATGGCGATTTACTCAGGGCACTGTTTTGTCGCCATTATCATGCTTCCCGTCTCGATGTTACTCGGTGTAGTGATGAGCGAACTCTGGCCGTTTGCTCAGCATGGCATCAGCGCACTGGCGCTGGCGATTAAAGGCGCCGGAGCGTTTGGCGTTGCCATCTACGGTTTCCTGGAACGCATCCTGGTGCCAACCGGCCTGCATCACCTGGTCTATACCCCATTCCTGTATACCGAATTAGGCGGCACGGCCGATGTTTGCGGCAATATTTACCAGGGCGCGCGCAATATTTACTTCGCAGAAATGGCCTGCCCGAGCGTGCATCAACTGAGCAGTACTGTGGTGTGGGACGCACGCGGAATCAGCAAAATGTTCGGCCTCCCTGCGGCAGCACTCGCCATGTATATGACGGCGAAACCGGAACGCAAAGCGGCAGCGAAAGCCATTCTCATCCCGGCAGCGCTGACATCCATGCTGGTTGGGGTCACGGAGCCACTGGAGTTTTCCTTCCTGTTTGTCGCCCCATTGTTGTTTGGTGTGCATGCGGTTCTGACCGGCATCGGCATGATGCTGTTCTATTTGCTGGGCGTTCACGCCATCGGTGCCAACGGCATTATCGATTTCATTCTTTATAACCTGCCGCTGGGGACTGAGAAATCCAACTGGCCGATGTATATCGTCGTCGGGCTGACGATGTCGGTCATCTATTTCCTGGTGTTCCGCTTCCTGATTCGCCGTTTCGACATGAAAACGCCGGGCCGTGAGGACGACGAGCAAGAAACAAAACTGTATAGCAAACAAGAGTATCAGGCCAAAGGCAGCAACGATGGATTAGGTGAAGCCATTATTGAGGGCCTCGGTGGACGAGCCAATATCGAAGTGGTCGACAACTGTTACACCCGCCTGCGAGTGACGGTACGTGATGTGACAGTTATCGACGAACCCCGCCTGAAATCGACTGGCGCGAAAGGGGTGATTAAGCAAGGTAATAACGTTCAGGTGGTCTACGGGCTGCATGTCAAAAAAATGCGTGAAGCAGTAGAGACTTATCTCTAAAGGAGCTAATGATGTTTAAACCCCCGTTTATTTTGTCCATTGCCGGTGGCGGTAGTACTTACACACCGGGCATTGTTAAGAGCCTGATGGTGCGCCTGGCCGATTTCCCATTAGCTGAAATCCGCCTCTATGATATTGATGGCGAGCGCCAGTCAGTGATTGCTCCGGTGGTTGAGAAAGTGATTCGCGACCATAGCCAAAGCATTAAATTTACCGTCACCACCGACCCGGAAGTTGCCTTTAGCGGTGCCCATTTTGTTTTCGCTCAAATGCGCGTTGGCCAGTACAAAATGCGCGAGCAGGATGAAAAAATCCCACTACGCCATGGCGTGGTAGGGCAAGAAACCTGTGGGCCTGGCGGGCTGGCATATGGCCTGCGCACCATTTTGCCGATGGTGGAATTGTGTGATTTTGTCGAACGTTACGCGCATCAAAAAGCGTGGATTGTTAACTATTCCAACCCTGCGGCGATTGTTGCCGAAGGCGTGCGTCGCCTGCGCCCAAAAGCGCGAGTACTTAATATTTGTGATATGCCGGTCGCCGCGATGCGCAATATGGGTGCCATTCTCGGTGTTGACCGCCATAAATTAGAAGTCGATTACTTCGGCCTCAACCATTTTGGCTGGTTTACCCGTGTGCTGGTTGATGGGGAAGATCGCCTGCCGGAATTGCGCCGCCATATTGCGAAATTTGGCCTGCTGACCGAAGATGCTGCGCAAACCGATCCGCAGCATTCCGATCCGTCTTGGGTAAAAACCTGGCGTCACATCAAGCCGATTATGGACCATTTCCCGCAATTCCTGCCAAACCCGTATTTGCAGTATTACCTGATGCCAAACGACATCGTTGAGCATCAAAACCCGGACTACACCCGCGCTAACGAAGTGATGGATGGGCGCGAGAAGAAACTGTTTGCCGCCGCCGCCGAATATAAGCAAACCGGTATTTTGCCGGATGCCTTCCACGTTGGTGTGCACGGTGCGTTTATTGTTGATGTTGCCTGTTCGCTGGCCTTTGATTTACGCCAGCGCCACCTGGTGATTGTGGAAAACAAAGGTGCCATTGCCAACCTGCCATACGATGCCATGGTGGAAGTGCCTGCTTATATTACTTCCGAAGGGCCAGAACCGGTGCGCATGGGCGCGGTTCCGCTGTTCCACCAGACATTGTTAATGCAGCAGTTAGCCTCAGAGCAGTTGCTGGTTGAAGCCACCATCGAAGGCAGCTACGAGAAGGCGTTACAGGCATTTACGCTTAACCGTACTGTGCCAACCATGCAGCATGCGAAAGCGATTCTCGACGATATGATTGAAGCCAATCGTGATTACTGGCCGCAATTGCAACAAGCCTGGAAAGATGGCGAAGCGGTGAAAGCGTAACTTTATCTAATATTTACGGCACACTTCGCAGCAGTGGATATGGTTGCTTGTCGGTTTGCTTAAAAACACCGACAATCCGTTAATCAATGACGATTCGGAGGCAACCATGTCCACCACTTTCTTCGTTGCGGGCGACTGGCTCGCAGAACATATTAATGATGAGAATATCCAGATTATTGATGCTCGCATGGCGCCTCCAGGCCAGGAGCATCGTGATCTCGCAGGTGAATACCGTGCAGGCCATCTGCCCGGTGCGGTATTTTTTGATATCGAAGCCCTGTCCGATCACACCAGTCCTCTGCCGCATATGATGCCGCGCCCTGAAGCCTTTGCTGTCGCCATGCGCGAGCTGGGTATCAGCCAGGATAAACATCTGATTGTTTACGATGAAGGTAACCTATTTTCCGCCCCACGCGCCTGGTGGATGCTGCGGACTTTTGGCGTTGAGAAAGTCTCGATTCTGGCCGGGGGGCTCGCCGACTGGCAGCGCGAAGAATTACCGCTGGAAAAAGGTGATGTTGAATTACCCGAAGGCGAGTTCGATGTGAATTTCGACCCACTAGTGATTAAACGTCTGACCGATGTGCTGCTGGTCAGCCATGAAGGCACCGCACAAATCGTCGATGCTCGCCCTGCCCCACGCTTTAATGCACAAATGGACGAGCCGCGTCCGGGTTTAAGACGTGGTCATATTCCGGGTGCCTTAAACGTGCCATGGAGTGATTTGGTAGAAAATGGTCAGTTGAAAACCACTGATGAGCTGAATGAAATTTTCATCCGCCAGGGTGTGAGTTTTGATAAACCGGTTATCGCCAGTTGCGGCTCAGGTGTCACTGCGGCGGTGGTCGTGCTGGCGTTAACGACGCTTGGCGTCAACGGTGTTTCTCTGTACGACGGCTCCTGGAGTGAATGGGGTGCCCGTTCTGATTTACCTGTTGAACCTGCACAATCACTGTAATGGACAACCGCCTGGCAGGCTTGCTCGAGCGCGGAGAGTCTTTAACCCGCGCTGAGTACCGTGTTCTTTCGCATTTGACCAACCATCCATTGCTGGTCGGCAAAATCACGGTTCGCGAACTTGCCCAGGCGACGTTTGTCTCCAGCGCGACCATTATGCGGCTGTGCCAGAAGCTTGGATTTAGCGGTTACAGCGAGTTTATCTGGCACTGTAAGCAACTGCTTTCCAATACACCGCATATTGCTCAACAACCCGCACCACCCGCAGGCGCCCTGCCGGTTTTATTCGATGAATTTGTGGCTAACTACCGGCAAACCTTTCGTTGGGTGACGCCCGAGCTAATGGCGCAATTCGCGGCGCTGTTACGCGAAAAAGAGAGCTTCTTTTTATACGGCGCGGGTTTTTCCTATCTGTTTGCCGAATACCTCACCAAGAAACTTCAGGTGCTGGGGAAAACTGCGTTTATTTCCGGGCCAGCCGATAGCCGAGGCATTTTTCTGAGTAACGCGTCGAAGTATCAGGTGTTTATCGCCATTTCACGCAGCGGTGAAACCGAACAGGTACTGGATAAAGCGCGGATTGCACAGAATGTTGGGATGTCGATTGTGGCATTTACTCGCGCGTCGCCGAACAGTCTGTCCGAACTGGCGGATGTGCATTTTCAACTGTATGACGAGGCAGTCCACTATGCAGCAGAAGCTTCTGGGATCACCTCGTTTGAGTCGAATCTGTTGCTGTTAATGGATTTACTGCTGGCGCAGGCAATAAACTAAATATCAGTTTTACCTGCACCAGAATATTCTCGTTTAACTATTCAACTCAATAAGAACTCTACGCGCATGTGCAGCCTGCAGATATTTCGCTAATAATTCATACAATTCATCAAAGCTTATCTTTTCGTTGCAGCCTTCTTTGAGCAGCGTCCCGGCAATGATCATGGTTATTTTATGTTTTTTGGTAACGACGGCAATGGATCGAGAAAAACGCCCCAGTAAAGAAATGGGCAATTCCGCATCCTCGCGCATAATGAGATCCAAATAACAATTACTCTGAATCACTCGCATTGAAATATCTTCTATATCAACAAGCATGACAGGTTTATTGAGCTGTACACTCAAGATACTGTCATTGGACAAGGTAAATAGCGGTTGAAGCGTTTTCCTGTACATGGCCACAGAAGCAAGAGCAAAGAATAGTGAGAAGCCAGCTGTCCATGCCGCTACCTTTACTTGCGTTGAACCGGCAGCACCAGGGCCTGAAAAGATAAGAGATGTAACCCATGCAGCGATAATAAATAATACCATTGCAAATCCCCCCATAAACCAAACGTTTTTTTTGCCTAAGCGAAATGTCAGCGTTTCTTCTGGGGCGACGATTTGAGAGACGGCTTCCAACTCTTTGCGAATTTGCTCACCCTGTTCACCCAGTTCTTTTTTGAGAGCCTGTGTGAGTTGTTGACATAAGCCTTGAGGGTCTGCAAACCACTTATCCATATTATGATAGTCATGTTCACTGACTGGACGAGAAGCTTGTATGAGCAGTGCATCATCAACCTGCACATTCAGGGCCGCAATGCGTAAGCTTGTGGGTGGGTGACTGTCTAGTGGATGGATGGTACTGTTTTCAAGCTGTGCTTTCGCATCAATAGTTTCTCTTGATTTCAGAGCTTCAAAGACTGTGGCAGCCAGATCGGGGTCGTTAAACTTCCCTTGATAAAGCCGATGAATTTGCTGGCTAATATCATCGCTCAATGCACAAATGCGCAGTAATGCGCTAGAAAACGCCTGCTCGCTACTGGCTTTTGCACCAACAGCATCGGCAGCATGCTCACGGATACGGCTCCAGTAATTAACTGTTTCGTCGAGATTCTTGAGGAAATAATTCCCGATATAAAGAGCAGGATAGATAACGATGTTATCTATCCATGAATTGCCCATCGCTTTAATAGCAACCTGTTCCAGACTATTTTGCAGGCCGCTGTACAGTGGTGTAAAACGCAAACTGTACTGGGTATCTTGCCCGGTAAAATGCCCCAGTTCATGGCCGACGACCGCAGCAATTTCATCTTCACTCATAAAGCGTGCGTAAGTGACAGGAAAATACAACGTATTACCGGTTAAATGCTCACCATCAACAAGCTGCACTGAATTAGCGGTAACATAAAAACACTCTTCCATACCCACAACGATATTATCCGGAATGACTGCATTAATTTTCGCAGCCAGCTCCCGAACCCATTGCCAGAGGCCAGCAGCCTGTTGTTCAGAAACATTATGTCCAATAACTAATGAAGGTGTGGGTTGGAACATGGCAAAACAATTTTTAATATTAATGAGACTTTTTATTAATATCCATAAAACACCTAATACCCCCATTCCAATCAGGGTAAGTAATTTATAACTCCCGGTATCCATTTCAAATGCAGAAACGATCCAGGCAATTTCTGAAAAGGCATAAAATATTATACTGAGACCACAAAAAACAATCTGCCCCAACATCATGAATGGGAATACTTTTCGGCAGCGGTTAAACATGATAACCAGTGTGTTCTGGGATTTTCTGGCAACAGTTGTACTATAGCGGCAGAGTGCCATCGCGGCACCACTGATAAATAAACTAAGCAGTGACGATATCAAACCTATTGTTGATAAAAAATGCCGTAAAGCCATTTCATTATAATCATAACCGTAATCTGAAGGCGAAACTCCATCATTCATCCGATACAGTTGGAAAAACCCATAAAGCGTAATTAACACTGGAATAACAAATATATACAAGAACCCTTTGTTTTTCATCACAACCATCCCGGTCATTGAAAATAAGAATATTAAACATTATAAAATAATATTGCTCGCAGGTAATTATAAATGCAAGGCACCAAACTCTGAAAAATTTACATGGTAATAAAAACAGCACCATGCGTGTGCTGTTTTTATTTTTTTAGATAATCCGATTGGTTTTAAAATCTCGCAAGAAACTGCCCCAGCGGCGTTCGTAGAATGGCGTAATGTGCGCCATCATAAAGTGGCTGATGCCCTTTTCGCCTTCCACCACCTGGCAAATATCAACTGGCTCATCGCCTGGTAACGTATCAGTCGCGACACTTCCAGCCTGGCGAATAATCGCTTCGATATCCCCTTCAGCTTCAATACCAATCAGCAGGTTTGGCTGCTCGTCAGCACGTTCTTTGATAGAGCAGATGAACGCACGTTTTACAGTTTTCAGGTTTTTGAACAGCGTAGTTAATGAATCGACCATTTGCGCCGGTGGCTCAGCCACTTCGGAAAGCAGCAACGATGTCCCGCCATCCAGCACTTCCTGCTGGGTTAAAGGATCGCTTTCATCGCTGATTAAATGAGTGATTTCACGCGGGGTAAATTCTTTGCCGGTCGGCAGTTTAGCGTTCAGAAACAGTGTCGCGCCCTGCGTCATTTCAAACAGCGTGCGCACTGGCATCACAACAAATGCCTGCTCGTGGCTGATGGCTTGTTGTAACGCTTCAACAGAGGTGAAAAACGGAATGACAGAGGTGCCATCGTCTTTTTCCCAGTGCTGCAATTCGACGGCACTACCGGCGTCAATGGCTTCGCCTTCAGCGGCGCTACCCGGTACCCAAACGGTGGATTCCAGTAACACGCGGAAAAATGCCGGGCGGTGAGCAGGTTCAGTGGCCGCCTGTTCAAGCAGCGTTTCGAGTTCGTTTTTGAGTTCTGACATGGTGGTTCCAGAATGAGTCTGTGGGGCAAACAACCCTCACCCTAACCCTCTCCCTGAGGGAGAGGGAATTGATCGGTGTCCCCCCTCTCCTGGGGGAGAGGGAATTGATCGGTGTCCCCCCTCTCCTGGGGGAGAGGGAATTGATCGGTGTTCCCCCTCTCCTGAGGGAGAGGGAATTGGCCGTTTTCCCCCTCTCCAGGGGGAGAGGGTCGGGGTGAGGGCGAAAAGCGAATTACTGACTAACCAGCAGATTTGCAATCGCACGCACACCAATGCCGGTTGCGCCAGCAGACCACTGCTCAACCGCACCTTTACGATAAGTTGCAGAGCAGTCGATGTGCAGCCAACCTTCGTGATAGTTTTCCACGAAGTGAGACAGGAAGCCCGCCGCCGTACTCGCACCCGCAGGGAAGGAGGCGTTGGAGGTGTTGTTCAGCTCGGCAAAGTTGGACGGCAACTGGTTGCGGTGGAACTCAGCCAGTGGCAAACGCCAGAACGGTTCGTTTTCTGCCGCAGCACTCGCCATCAAGCGATTAACCAGTTCATCATCGAAGCTGAACAGCGCGTGGTAATCGTTACCCAGTGCCGTTTTCGCCGCTCCCGTTAAGGTTGCGCAGTCGATGATTAATTCTGGTTTTTGCGCACACGCGTCAATCAGGCCGTCAGCCAGTACCAGGCGGCCTTCCGCATCGGTGTTCATAATCTCAACAGTTTTGCCGTTGCGATATTTAATGATGTCGCCCAATTTAAAGGCATTGCCGCTAATCAAGTTATCTGCACAGCACAGGTACAGTTTGACGCGTTTGTTCAGGCCACGAGTAATCGCAAATGCCAGTGCGCCGGTGATGGTGGCCGCACCGCCCATATCCGATTTCATGGAGTCCATGAACGCGCTTTGCTTGATGCTGTAGCCGCCGGAGTCGAAAGTAATACCTTTACCCACCAGGCAGGCATAAACCGGTGCATCCGGGTTGCCTGTTGGGTTGTAATCCAGCGCCAGTAAAACCGGTGCACGCTCTGAACCACGGCCAACAGTATGGATACCCATATAGTTCTGGTCGCGCAGATCTTCACCTTTAGTGATGCGGTAAGAAACGTTATCGCATGCCACATCACACAGCAGGTCTATGGCGCGTGAAGCCAGTTGCTCTGGGCCAAGTTCTTCGGCTGGTGTATTGATGGTATGACGTACCCAGTCGATGATTTTCAGGCGGTTATTCAGCTCTTTTTGCTCTGCTTCGCCCAGCACTGCCCAGTCAACTTTACGCGTACCTTTTGGTGCGCGATAGCCTTGCCAAAATGCCCAGCTTTTTTCTACATCCCAGCCGTCACCTGCCAGTTGCACATGCTTCAGGCCCTGGCCGTCAATTTTACGGGCAGCACGCTGGATTAACCCCAGGTCATCTTTGCCTGTCAGGTGCAGGGTAATCCCTTCGTCGTTGATACTATAAGCGGCTTTTTCGCCCCAACGCGCATCGGCAGGCGACGTGGAAAGGCTAATTTTCATGGCTTCTGTCATGTTCTTTTCCTTATATTTTTCAGCTCATGCTACATATAAAAACGGGCCGCCAGAGGCAGCCCGCTTATTTTTATTCTGCTTCATCTAACCAGACTAACAGAATTGCTTCCAGAATTTTTTCATTGGATGCGTTTGGATCGTCGTCAAAATCTTCCAGGTCGCAGATCCATTGATGCAGATCGGTGAAGCGTACCGTCTTCGGATCGAGATCCGGGCGACTGTCGTACAGTGCTTCGCCGATTTCGCGGCTATCGGTCCATTTCAATCCCATTTGCGACTCCTGTTAATGCTCACGCGCATGGTTGATGGTGTAGCGCGGCATCTCAACGACCAGGTCTTCGTCTGTGACGCGAGCCTGGCAGCTTAAGCGGCTTTCCGGCTCAAGACCCCAGGCTTTGTCCAGCATGTCGTCTTCGTCTTCCGTGCTTTCAGCCAGGGAGTCGAAACCTTCACGCACTACGCAGTGGCAAGTGGTGCAAGCACAGGATTTTTCACAGGCGTGTTCAATCTCGATACCGTTGCGCAGGGCAACATCAAGAATGGTTTCACCGACATTCGCTTCCAATACTGCGCCATCTGGGCACAAATCCTGATGAGGCAGAAATACAATCTTTGGCATGTTAAACCTCGTCCACGGAGTGGCCTTTCAGCGCCTTACGGATTGATTCATCCATACGACGTGCGGCGAAATCCTGGGTTTGTTTGTCTACGTTTTTAATGGCTTGTTCAATCGCATTGATATCGTCACCCGCAGCAGCGGCATGGAGTGCCACTATTGTCGCGTCGATATCTGCACGTTCAGCGGCGCTTAACAGCGCGGCGTCTGCGGCTAACGCACCTTGCAGGCTTTCCAGCACGCGGGCCGCGTCAACTTTTTGCTCCGCAAGCATGCGCGCTTGCACGTCTCGCTCAGCAAAACTCATGGAGTCCTGAATCATTGAGGCAATTTCGCCGTCGCTCAGGCCATAAGAAGGCTTCACCTGAATAGAAGCTTCAACACCTGTGGATTTCTCCATGGCGGTGACGCTTAGCAGGCCGTCCGCATCAACCTGGAAGGTGACGCGGATATGCGCCCCGCCCGCAGGCATTGCCGGAATACCGCGCAGTGCAAAACGAGCCAACGAACGGCAATCTTGTACCAGTTCGCGCTCGCCCTGTAACACCTGAATCGACATCGCCGTTTGGCCGTCTTTAAAGGTGGTGAAGTCCTGCGCACGCGCCACCGGAATAGTGGTGTTACGTGGAATGACTTTCTCTACCAGGCCGCCCATGGTTTCGAGGCCGAGCGACAGTGGGATCACATCCAGCAACAGCATGTCGCTGTCCGGCTTGTTGCCCACCAGAATATCCGCCTGAATGGCAGCACCGATGGCGACAACTTTATCCGGGTCGATGGACGTCAACGGCGTGCGGCCAAAGAACTCGCCGACACGTTCGCGCACTAATGGCACGCGGGTTGAACCGCCAACCATTACCACTTCCAGTACTTCGTCAGCTTCCACGCCTGCGTCTTTCAACGCGCGACGGCAAGCCAGCAAAGTACGTTTAACCAGGGCTGCAATCAGTTCGTTGAACTGTTCGCGGGTCACGGTACCCGTCCAGCCAGCCACTTCTACCGTGGTAGTTTCGGCATCGCTCAGAGCAATTTTCGCGGCAATGGCGGCGTCCAGTAACTGGCGCTGCACGCGGTCGTCGCTACGGTCAGCAACGCCTGCTTGCCCGCGTAACCAGTCGGCTAACAGGTGGTCAAAGTCATCGCCGCCTAGTGCAGAATCACCGCCGGTCGCCAGCACTTCAAACACGCCACGGCTTAAACGCAGGATGGAAATATCAAACGTACCGCCGCCTAAATCGTAAACCGCGATAACGCCCTCTTTGCCAGAGTCCAGACCGTAGGCAATCGCTGCCGCAGTCGGTTCATTCAGCAAACGCAGCACGTGCAGGCCGGCCAGACGCGCGGCATCTTTGGTGCCCTGACGCTGTGCATCGTCGAAATACGCCGGAACGGTAATCACCACACCATCAAGCTGGCCTTCCAGCGCTTCGGTGGCGCGTGCGCAAAGGGCTTTAAGGATGTCGGATGAAATACGGATAGGGTTCAGCAGCCCAGCTGGCGTGTTGATCATCGGCAGGCCATTCTCACTCGCCTGGAGTGAATAAGGCAGATGCGGATAGCGCGCCTGAATATCGGCCAGCGAGCGGCCCATCAGACGTTTTACCGAGCTGATGGTGTTCGCCGGGTCGGTTGCGGCTTGCGCACGCGCATCCCAGCCCACATTCAGGCCTTGTTGCTGATAGTGCACCACAGAAGGTAACAGGTGACGCCCTTCATGGTCAGGCAGCGTTTCGGCTTGCCCGCTACGAACAGTTGCAACCAGTGAATTGGTAGTACCTAAGTCGATGCCCGCCGCCAGCTTGCGCTGATGAGGTGCCGCACTCAGGCCCGGCTCACTAATTTGTAATAACGCCATATTGAGCTTCCAGTTAAAAATCGAGCAGCTTTTCTTCGAGTTGTTCTATTTGGCTGCGCAGTTTATCGAGAAAACGCAGTTTACGCACCGTATCCGCCGCCTGCGTCCAGTCCTGATTATCCAGTTGCTGCACCATTAGCGCCATGCGGGTTTTCACCATTGCATTAACGTTGGCACTAAAGGATTCCAGGCGGTCACTATCTTTGGCGTGCTCAATGTTATCAAGCTCTTCGCGTAATTCGAGTTGCTCCATCAAAAACGCGGTGTCGCGCACGGTATGCTGTTCATTCGCCAGGTCAAAACCGTTGAGGGAGAGAATGTACTCGGCGCGCGGCAGTGGATGACGCAGCGTTTGCCAGGCCTGGTTGATGGTCGCAGATTGTTGGACCGCCAGCAGTTGCTCCGCCTGAGGGCGGCTGGTGTATTTATCAGGGTGGAACTGACGTTGCAGCTCCTGGTAACGGGTAGCCAGCAGCTCAGTATTGAGGGCAAAACTTACCGGTAACCCAAAGAGGGTAAAGTAGTCCATAACAGGCTCGGGTAACTTTAGACCCCGCGCAACGTGAAGTTACACGGGGGATTGGCGAGTATCAGACGTGGAAGCTTTCACCGCAGCCACACTCATCTTTCACGTTCGGGTTAGTAAATTTAAACCCTTCGTTAAGACCTTCTTTGACGAAGTCGAGCTCAGTGCCGTCTAAAAATTGCAGGCTTTTACCATCGACGACCACTTTCACGCCTTTGTCTTCGAACACGGTGTCATCTGCCATCGGTGCGTCAACAAATTCCAGAACATAAGCCATACCGGAGCAGCCTGAGGTGCGAACGCCTAAGCGCAAACCAAAGCCTTTTCCGCGATTGGACAGGAAGGCATTCACACGTGCGGCAGCACTGTCGCTAAGGGTAATCGACATACAACAACCTCTACTCAACAATAATTATTTAGCTTCACGCTTGCTTTTGTAATCCGCGATAGCCGCTTTGATAGCGTCTTCTGCAAGGATTGAGCAGTGAATCTTCACCGGTGGCAGTTCAAGTTCTTCTGCGATGTCGGTGTTTTTGATTGCTTGCGCTTCATCCAAAGATTTACCTTTAACCCATTCGGTTACCAGCGAACTGGAAGCAATGGCAGAGCCACAGCCGTAGGTTTTGAAGCGAGCGTCTTCAATAATACCTTCATTGTTGACTTTAATCTGCAACTTCATCACGTCACCACAAGCAGGCGCACCCACCATGCCGGAACCGACGCTGTCATCGCTGTTGTCAAAAGAACCCACGTTGCGTGGATTTTCGTAGTGATCGATTACTTTTTCGCTATAAGCCATTTTTTATTCTCCAGAATCCGATATCGACGTCCGTGACGGACAATTAATGATGAGCCCATTCGATGGAATTAAGATCCACGCCCTGCTTAAACATTTCCCACAGCGGAGAAAGGTCGCGCAGACGGCCAATGGACTTACGTACCAGTTCGATGGTGTAGTCGATCTCTTCTTCAGTAGTAAAACGACCCAAAGAGAAACGGATAGAGCTGTGAGCCAGTTCATCAGTCATGCCCAGTGCGCGCAGCACGTAGGATGGCTCAAGACTTGCTGAAGTACAGGCCGAACCGGAAGAAACCGCGAGGTCTTTGAGTGCCATAATCAGTGACTCACCTTCAACGTAGTTAAAGCTCACGTTGAGGATAGTTGGAACGCCATGTTCCAGGTCACCGTTCAGATACACTTCTTCCATATCTTTCACGCCATTCCACAGACGGTTACGCAATACGCGCAGACGGGACATTTCTGTTTCCATCTCTTCTTTTGCGATACGGTAAGCTTCGCCCATGCCAGAAATCTGGTGAACAGGAAGAGTACCAGAACGCATGCCGCGCTCGTGACCGCCACCGTGTACCTGAGCTTCGATACGAAT
This sequence comes from Buttiauxella sp. 3AFRM03, assembly GCF_003675305.1. Taxonomy (NCBI): domain Bacteria; kingdom Pseudomonadati; phylum Pseudomonadota; class Gammaproteobacteria; order Enterobacterales; family Enterobacteriaceae; genus Buttiauxella; species Buttiauxella sp. 3AFRM03. The sequence continues at coordinate 4,295,370 of NZ_CP033076.1, read as the reverse complement.
ACGTGGTTTACGACGAACATACAGCGCGCCGATCCCTTTCGGGCCATAGATTTTGTGACCAGAGAAGGACATCAGGTCAACTTTGAGAGTGCTCAGGTCGATAGGCATTTTACCCACGCTCTGAGTCGCATCTACGTGATAGATAATGCCACGCGCACGGCACATTTCGCCGATTGCCGCGATATCTTGTACCACGCCGATTTCGTTGTTCACGTGCATGATGGAAACCAGAATGGTGTCGTCACGCATCGCCGCTTCCAGCACGTTCAGGTCAACGATACCGTTGCTCTGCGGTGCCAGATAAGTCACTTCAAAACCTTCACGCTCAAGCTGACGACAGGTGTCCAGCACGGCTTTGTGTTCGGTTTTTACGGTGATGATGTGCTTGCCTTTCTTCTGATAGAAGTTAGCGGCACCTTTAATAGCGAGGTTATCGGATTCAGTTGCGCCGGAGGTAAAGACGATTTCACGCGGGTCTGCACCAACCAGTTCAGCGATTTGGTTACGGGCGATATCAACAGCTTCTTCCGCCTGCCAACCGAAACGGTGCGAACGAGAAGCCGGGTTACCGAAGGTTCCGTCCATAGTCAAAAACTGCATCATTTTCTGCGCAACACGCGGGTCAACTGGCGTAGTGGCAGAGTAATCGAGATAAATCGGTAATTTCATGCTTTTAAACTCCGTACATCACTCAATGCGAAATCCCCTTCATCTTTCAAGTTACAGGTGTGTTGGCTGCTCTCACTCACCCGAATCACTTAGTTTACTAAGCTCATCGGGGTTCCTTCGCTTGCCGCCTGCCTGCAACTTGAAATATTTTGGGGATTGTCATTCTTTAAAAAATGACAAAGATTCTAAAATTCTTTTTTATCTTTACCCTAAATAGTTCGTGTTGCAGCAAGGCGGCAAACTTGAGAGTCCCCAGGAGCTTACATCAAGTAAGTGACTGGGGTGAACAAGTGCGGCCAACACAGTTGCAACCCGAAATATGATGGGTAAATTAGGCGCGCAGTTTGACGTCGATTGCGTCTTGAGAGCGCGTACTGCGATGGTTTTCATTATGCTGACGGCCAGAGACGTCCAGCACTTCCTGGTTATTCACCAGCTCACCCAAGGTGATGTTATTCAGAAAACCGGTCAGACGGTCACTCAGATCGCGCCACAGTGCGTGAGTCAGGCACTTATCGCCGCCCTGACAACCACCTTTGCCCGCGCAACGCGTAGCATCTACAGATTCATCGACGGCACTAATCACTTCGCCGACTGCAATGCTGTTTGCTTCTTTACCCAGCAGATAACCGCCGCCTGGACCACGTACGCTGGCAACCAGGCCATTTTTACGCAGACGGGAGAATAACTGCTCCAGGTAGGAGAGAGAGATTCCCTGACGTTCAGAAATATCAGCCAACGGTACCGGGCCTGATTCGGAGTTCAACGCAACGTCAAGCATTGCGGTCACGGCATAACGTCCTTTCGATGTCAGTCTCATGTCTTACATAACCTCAAATCGCCCCTCGAACCGGGGGTTTTTTATAAATGTGATTGTCACATAGCAGGTCGCAAGTCTGACATTCCCGAGTAAATTGGTCAACTATTTAACCTAGTAATTTACTCAAGTATTATTTGCCGTGTTTTTTCTCGTTATCAATAGAAGAAAGCATGCCGCGCAGGATGTTAAGTTCTTGAATTTCCGGGCGTGCACGAGTATACAGGCGGCGCAACTTACTCATAATCTGGCCTGGATGTGTTGCGCGAATAAAGCCAGTTTTCAGCAACACTTGTTCCAGGTGACCATAAAAACGCTCGAGATCGTCAACCGCCGGGTACTGTGTTTCGTCTTCAACAACGACCGCTTCTTTGCCTTCTTCTTGAGTCGCAAGCCAGGCGATACGAATTTCATAAGCCAGGATCTGCACCGCCATCGCCAGGTTCAGCGAGCTATATTCCGGGTTTGCCTGAATCGCCACGTGGTAGTGGCATTTCTGCAATTCGTCATTGGTTAAGCCTACACGCTCGCGGCCAAAAACAATGGCGACTGGCGCATGTTGCGCTTCAGAAATACTCTTTAAACCACATTCGCGTGGATCGAGCATCGGCCACGGCAATGTACGCGAACGCGCACTGGTGCCAACCACCAGACTACAGCCAGCCAACGCTTCATCAAGGGTATCGACAATTTTAGCTTCACCGATAACATCACTGGCACCCGCAGCAAGCGCAATAGCTTGAGAGTCAGGTTTAACCAGCGGATTGACCAGCCAAAGATTGGTCAGCCCCATGGTTTTCATCGCACGGGCTACAGAGCCCATGTTGCCGGTATGGGAGGTTTCAACCAGCACTATACGTACGTTTTGCAGCATTATTGACTCATAGCCTGAAAAGATTATCGCGATATCCTATCATAACCCTGGGACATATTCCGAACGCTCTGCTATACTCCGCCGCGTTTTCCCGTTCTTTAACATCCAGAGAGAGACCGATGCATCCGATGCTCACCATCGCCGTGCGCGCTGCGCGCAAGGCGGGCAATTTAATTGCCAAGAACTACGAAACCCCTGACGCTGTAGAAGCGAGCCAGAAAGGCAGCAACGATTTTGTGACTAACGTAGATAAAGAGGCCGAGCGCCTGATTATCGAAATTATCCGCAAATCCTACCCGCAACACACCATTATCGCTGAAGAATCAGGCGAACTGGCGGGTACCGAGCAGGATGTGCAATGGGTTATCGATCCTCTGGATGGCACTTCAAACTTCATCAAACGTTTGCCACACTTCTCTGTTTCTATTGCTGTTCGTGTTAAAGGCCGCACCGAAGTTGCTGTGGTTTATGACCCAATGCGTAATGAGCTGTTCACAGCCGTTCGCGGTCAAGGCGCACAGCTGAACGGTTACCGTCTGCGCGGCAGCAATGCACGCGATCTTGACGGCACTATTCTGGCAACCGGCTTCCCATTCAAACTGAAGCAACACGCCACTCCATATATCAACATCGTTGCCAAACTGTTCACGCAGTGTGCTGACTTCCGTCGTACCGGTTCTGCTGCACTGGATCTGGCATACGTTGCGGCTGGCCGCGTTGATGGTTTCTTCGAGATTGGCCTGAAGCCGTGGGATTTCGCAGCAGGTGAACTGATTGCTCGCGAATCTGGTAGCCTGGTATGTGATTTCACCGGCGGCCATAACCACCTGACCAGCGGCAACATCGTTGCAGGTAATCCACGTGTTGTTAAAGCCATGCTGGCAACAATGCGTGATGAATTGAGCGAAGCGCTGAAGCGTTAATCTTTAAAGCCCTCACCCTAACCCTCTCCCCCAGGAGAGGGGACTGTTCGGTTTCCCCCTTCGGGGAGGAGAATGTCCGGTTTTCCCCCTCGCCCTCAGGGAGAGGGCCGGGGTGAGGGTTGTTTTAATCAAGGACTAAAACGGTCGTATCCCGCGCATTACCGGTTGAGCACTCAGCCACATCACCGCCGCCGCTAAAACTAAAATCCCACCGCCCGCTAACGCCAGTGTCGCCCAGGCTACTTGTCGCCATAAAACCGGGGCTTTGTTACCACTCACTCGCACCGCAAGCTGACGGAAACCGTGTACCAGAAACGCCAGCCCAGAAATCGTAATTGATGTCCCGGCAGCCATCGTCAATGCCGACAACATTCCCCAGCTATACACGCCAATGACTTTACTAAACAGCAGCACCATGATGGCACCGGAACACGGGCGCATCCCCATCGACAGCACAATCATCACGCGGGCACGCCAGTCCTCTCCTGCATCAAGCTGTTTTTCTGTCGGCAAATGCTGATGGCCACAACCACATTTTTCGTCGTGAACATGATGCGGCGTGAACGAGGTAAAGCGCTTCGGTTTTCGCAAAACGCGGTGTAAATTTCGTAAGGCGCGACCACACAACATCAAGCCTAAAATCCCCACCAGCAAATAACTGCTTTTCTCCAACCAGAAACTGCTCGTATGCAGTTCCCGTGATGGCAATTCCAGAATCCCCAGCACCACCGTTACCAACGCAATAGCCACGCCTCCCTGCATTAAGGCAGCGGCAAAAGTCAGTTTCAGGCTGCTTTTCAAACGCGAAGGATGGGTGGCAAGCCAAGTGGCGATCACCACTTTGCCATGCCCCGGCCCTAACGCGTGCAGCACACCGTAAACCAGGCTAAACGACAGTAATGACCAACCCGCTCGCTCCGGGTTTTCGGCAACCTCACGCAAAAGTGCGCTCATTTGTTGGTTAATTGCTTTCTGCCAAATTGCACTATTAAGGATAATTTGCGGCCAGTAGTGCCACAGGCTGTACAGCCCAACCGCACAGACAAGCAGGAAAAGAGCCAGCGGCCACAGTTGTATCCAGCGGCGTGAAGAGGTTCGAGCTGAAGGAATTACTGACATTGCAACGTAACCTGTTGAGCAAATTGTTTACCGAGTTCCATATCTTCTGGTGGCGCATCGGCTTTATCTAACGACAAGGCAAACGCCTGCATATCTTCAGTCGGTTGCGGTGTTTTGACCGAGATTTTGCAAAGTGCGGCTAATGTTTTCGGCACTTTGGCATCTTCAGGACGGTCGTAACTCATATCGACAAAATAGCTCGGGTCGAAGGTCGCGAATTGGTATGTTTGCCCTTTTAACGGCTGCGGATGTGCCAGCGGTAAAACAAAGGTTAACACTGCCTGATGCCCTACCCGTGCCAGCCCGTACTCGGGTGGTAAATTGTTAAACGTCACTTTTTGGCCGTTGTGCCAGAATTCAGTGAAGTAATGTTGCCCTAAAACATTGGCCATCACTTCGGCGGCGAGCTTCTTCCAGACCGGTGAATCAGGCTTTGCGTCACCGGCGTCATACAGTAGATCTGCTGAAGTAATTTCATCCATTGTCCACTGCATTTTCAGACCCGTTAGCTGGTCATCTTTGGTTATAACCGTGGTCACAAGCGTAATAAAGCTGTGCGGATGGGCCAATGCTAACGGGCTAAAAAGCGCCGTACCTAAGGCAAAAAGAACAACTCTGTTACACATTTTCCTGCTCATTATTCTCTCAAGCTTAAAATTCTGTGAGCCAGTCAAAATTCCGTAATTAAAAAGCTCAAATGTGACTCTGTGCGATAAAAGCTTTAGCTACGCTTAGCATTAATCAACTTTGACTTGGTAATGCGGATGATGACACTGCTCTCCTCTCCACCATCTGTACTCTCCAGTCCGCAGCGTCGCTGCCACCTACTTTTGTTGCTTTACTTACCGGGATACACCGTGACTCCAGAGATCCTCGCCAGACTCAACGGGGTTGATGGGACTAAAGCCCTGCAAGATATAGCCGACACGGGGGATGAAATCCAGCGCTATCACCGGCTGAGGCTTATCACACAACAGGATGGTAGCTACCGGATTGAGGGTACGCCTTTAGACCGTCGTCTGTGCTTACTGCACTGGTTACGCCGTGCGCTACGATTAAGCCCACACTTTGTGCAACAACATTTTACCCCAGCGCTCAAAATCCAGCTTAAACAACAAGGGATTTTGACCGCGCTATACGATGAAAAGAATCTCCAGGCACTGATTGGTCTGTGCTCACGACGCTTGCAACGTCAATTTGATAGTCGTGACGTGCAGTTTTTAACGCTATTTTTGCAGTACTGCCTGCATCAGCATCATGCGGGGATAACGCCTGAATTCACCGAGCAACAACGGATATGGACGCAAATGCGCCCGGAGTATCTGGCCGCGCTTGAAATTGCCCGCCACTGGAAGCGCCGGGTGATGCAATCGGCCAATGAAAACGAGCAGCTATTCCTGGCGTTGTTATTCCAGTTACTGCGCACTCCCGATCCGATTCGCGATAACCATCAGCAAGACTTACGCCTGCGTACCGCAATTTGCGGGATGATTACGCGTTTTCGTGAGCAAGGGGGAATGTCGTTTAGTGATGAACAAGGCCTGAGCGACCAGTTGTATATTCATCTTGCTCAGGCACTGGATCGCTGCCAGTACGGTATCGGCATCGATAACAGCCTGCCTGAAGAAATTACTCGTTTATATCCGCGGCTAATGCGCACCACGCGAGAAGTGTTCCGCGACTTTGAAGCGCATTTTGAAATGCGTTTTTCTGACGAAGAAGTCGGTCTGGTGGCGGTGATTTTTGGGGCGTGGTTAATGCAGGAAAGTGACTTACATGAGAAGCAGGTTTTACTGCTGACCGGCAACAATATGGAACTTGAGCAGAATATTGAACAGCAGCTTCGCGAATTGACCTTGCTGCCGCTCAATATTAAACATCTGACCATTCACAGCTATCAGAAAGAGGGAGCGCCGAAAGAAGTGGTGCTGGTGATTACGCCTTATTCCACTTCGTTACCGCTCTTTTCCCCGCCGCTGATTCACGTCACGCTGCCGCTGGGCGAACACCAGCAGCAGCAGATCCGTAAGATTATTGAGTGTTAACACAATACGCGATGGGGCGCGGTCGTATGAATAGTGCAGGTACGGCCACCAGCGCCATAATCCAGAATACATCGCCCTGCATGTGCTGATAAAGGTAGCCGGAGAACATCGTCATAATCGCGATACCCCCGCCCATCGCCACGGCAGAATAGACCGCCTGCAAACGGATAACTTCGTTGCCTTCACGCGCGGAGATATAACGCATCGCCGCCAAATGGCAGACGGTGAAACTGCCACAGTGCAGGATTTGCGCGGCAATCAGCCACGGCAACTCGGTCGTGTACGCCATCAGGCTCCAGCGTAGAATCCCGGTCATCCCCGAAAGCAGCAGCAAATCGCGCGCGCTCCAGTTGCGGAACAACTTTTTGCTGAGTGCGAAAACTACAATTTCTGCCACGACCCCCAGCGACCATAAATAGCCAACCACCGAGGCGGAATATCCCGCGCCTTGCCAGTAAATTGCACTGAACCCGTAATATGCCGCGTGCGCACCTTGTAATAACGTCACGCAGGCAAGGAAGCGCCAGGAACCGAGCACCAGTTTCTTCCACGCAGGCCAACCCGCGCCTTCGCTATGGCGGGTTTCACCTTGCGGCATCACTGATGGGCGCAGCAGCATGCCGACAAGCATCGACGCGACACCAATACTCAGCAGTACAAGAATCGCCTGATAGCTAAACACGCTCACCAGTTTGCCGGTCATCGCCGAACCAATCACAAATGCCAGCGAGCCCCACAAGCGCACGCGCCCGTAATCCATGGTGATTTGTCGCTGCCAGGTTCCAGCAAGCGCATCGGTAAGCGGCACCAGCGGTGAGAAAAACAGGTTAAAGCCGACCATCACCACCAGCAGCCAGGTGGCGGTTTGCCCAAACCAGAAAGCCACGGCAAATAGCAGTGTCAGTAAGGCAAGAAGACGCAGGGCAAAAATCAGCCGGGAAGGATCGGTCACACGAGGTGCCAACAGCAAACTGCCGAGGAAACGGGCGATTAAACCGGCCCCAAGCAACAAACCGATAGTTTCTGGAGGCAGACCGACTCCGGCAAGCCAGACACTCCAGAATGGCAGGAAAATCCCGTAACTAAAGAAGTAGGTAAAATAACTGAGCGCCAGCCAGCGCGTTGAATGCAAAACCATGATCCCTCCCGTTTTGGACGGCGTTAGTGTCGCCGAGCACCGACAGGCTTGCAAGCAATCATTAACAGACTAATAACACACATGAACTATATTGTTATGATCTATGTATCGGATTTAACTGTGTAATTTATTTTTGGATGAAACGCTTAACTCTAACGGATACTCATTCCATTAAAATCACGCACCGTAAATTCGAATCAAAAGTTCATTGTATTCATGTCTAACACTACCCTTTTCAGGGGCTTAATCCTGACTTTGTCGATGCTCACGTTACCGGCTACTGCCGCTGAGCCATCCTCTGCTGAAGCCAAAAAAGAGACGCCATCGCCGTGGTTGTTTGTTCCGCTATTCAGCTCCAGCCCAAAACTCGATACTGCCGCGGGTGGGATGGTGGCCTATATGCACCGCTTCGATGAAAAATCGCGCCCTTCGATGTTCGGGGTGTCAGCCAAATACACCACTTCGCAATCACTGATTGCCAACGCCTTTGCCAAAACGTCGTTTGGTGAAGATCACCACCGTATTCTGGGTGGCATGATGGTCGGTGATATTAACAACGACTACGAAAACTATTTGGGATCCGGCCAGCCGCTAAGTACCAACGACAACTACAGTTTCGCTTTTTTGCGCTACCTGTATCGTGTCGAGGGCGACTGGTTCATCGGTGCGCAAGGTGCCTATTCCAACTATGAGTTGCAAGGGCAAGATCCTTCGTCGAGCGAAATCCTCGATGAAATGGGGCTGGTCGGTTACAAGTCCGGCGGTGTGGGTGCGGTCATCATGCACGACTCCCGCGACAGCGATTTTAAAGCCACCAAAGGCTGGTATCTCAACGTTAATAACATGGCGTATCGGGAAGCGTTGGGCGGCGAACAAGACTTTGATATCTGGCGCGTCGATTACCGTGGTTACTGGCAACACGGCGATGGCAACGTCTTTGCCGTGCGCAGCCGCCACCAGTTTTCCAACGATGCGCCAGCTGGCGCCTATTCCCCGGTTTATATTCGTGGTTACACGCCCGGTGAATACCTCGCTCAGCACATGTCTTCCATCGAGATTGAAGAGCGTTACAAACTGGCAGAACGCTGGACCGCAACGGTATTTGCCGGTGCCGCCTGTCTTTATGGTGACTCCACCAGCGGTGAGCAACTCAACTGTGGCGACAGTGAAAACCTGTACCCGGCGTGGGGCGCAGGCGTCCAGTATTTGCTTAAACCCGAAGCGGGGATTGTCGTCAATCTCGAGTACGCGATGGGTAAAGATGACAACCAGGGCATCTATTTAAAAATGGGCTACAGTTTCTGATCTACAAAAGCGCAATCTCCATGGTTAACGCCGTTGATTGCTGGTTTGCCAGCAAAACCAGCCCCGGAAGCCCAGCCATATTGTGGGCATTCACCGGGTGGCTTTGCGGTTCCAGGCAAATAAACGGCTCGTCGGCCATGCGGAATACCATCAAGTACGGCGTGGCGCATTTTAACTGCACACGCATCTCGCCCGTTTCAATCAACGCACTACCGCTCCAGCCGGAATAGCCGACATTCAGCCACTGGTTGTCCGGGGTTTTCGGGCTGATGAAATTGGTTTGCGGCGTCAATTCGCCACACCATTGCTGCGGTAAATGATTAGCACCCTCCGGCCAGAATCCAGTGGCAGAAAACTGCACTTGCGTAGCAGGCGTAAGATGGAAAAAGGGGTGAAAGCCGAGGCCATAAACCATCGGTTTGTTGGCCTGGTGAGTCAATTCCAACTCAGCAATAAAGCGTTTTCCTTCTAGCCGGTAAATCAGCCGGGCGTGATAGTCAAACCCGCAGTCATACTGACTTTCAAGGGTAAGGACGAGTTGCAAAACATCATGCTTTTCGACCTGCCAGTCTTTCAGCCAGCCGTCGCCATGCAGAAAGAATTGCTTATCCGCCGGGCTTTGCGGCAGTTCGATTTTCTCGCCATGAAGGGTAAAACTATTCCCGGCGACCCGGTTTGCCAGCGGCAACATCGGGAACAAGGCTTTTTCACCGCCATACAAAATCGCCTGCTGATGTTCCAGAGAATCCAGACTGAGAATTGCCGCCCCTTGCGGGGCGACGGTTAAACGCAGAAATTCATTTTCGAGTAATAAGGTTTCCATAGTTTAATGCGCCGTTCTTTGCGCACGCGCTTTCGCTTCTGCGCCGTATTGGTCCGCCATGCGTTTTTCCAGCGCTTCAAGGCTGACACCTTTGGTTTCAGGCACATAACGGCGCACGTAGATAAAGCCAGCTGCGCAAATCACACCGTACAGCAGGAAACTCCCCGCCGCCCCCAGCCCCGCATTCAATAATGGGAAGGTGTAGGTCAACAGGAAACACGCCACCCACAAGGCCAGCGTCCCTATAGACATCGCAAGTCCTCGCACACGGTTCGGGAAAATCTCTGAAAGCAGCACCCAGGTCACCGGTGCCAGCGTCAGTGCATAAATCGCAATCGCCGCCAGAACCAGAATCAACACCGGCAACCCCATAATACCCAGGCCATATGCCGCGCCGATTAACGCATAAATAATGGTTAAACCCGCTGCGCCAAACAACATCAGTTTGCGACGACCAATTTTGTCCACCAGCGGCAATGCGGCCAGGGTGAAGATCAGGTTAACCAAACCGGTCGCCACAATGGATTTCAACGTGCTGTTAATATCAAACCCGGCAGAGGCAAAAATTTCCTGCGCATAATTGAATATTACGTTAATGCCGCACCACTGCTGGAACACCGCCAGCACCATACCGATGATAATGATCGGTTTGACCTGTGGCTGCCACAACGCACTCCAGGAAACTTTTTGCGTGTCTTTGTTCAGAGTTTGCAGAATGTCATTGAGCGTTTCATCGGCATATTTCTGGTTACCAATGCGTTTGAGCATCTGGTGAGCACGTTCATTTTTACCGGCGCGAGCCAGCCAGCGCGGTGATTCAGGTACAAAGAACATCAGCACTAAAAACGCCAGCGCGGGAACCAGTTCCGCACCAAACATCCAGCGCCAACCGACTTGCCCATTCCAGCTTTCAGTGATTTGCTGCATGGTCGCGGTTGAGGTCACCGGTTCGGCAATCATCAGGTTAATCAACTGAGCCGCCAGCACGCCCACCACGATAGTTAACTGGTTGATGGCAACAAACTTGCCGCGTTTTTCCGCCGGACTGACTTCTGCGATGTACATCGGACTTAACGCTGAAGCCAGGCCGATGCCCACACCGCCAACGATACGAAACACCACAAACATATCGAAGTTGCTGGCCATCGCCGTACCCCAGGCCGAGGCACTAAACAGGATAGCCGACATAATCAGCGGGACTTTGCGCCCGAATTTGTCCGCACTCCAGCCAGAAATCAATGCGCCAAAAATGCATCCAGCCAGGGCAGAACTCATCGCCCAGCCAGATTGAGCCGGATCGGTAATCGAAAAATAGGCTTCGTAGAACGGTTTCGCCCCACCAATCACCACCCAGTCATAACCAAACAGCAAACCTCCGCAGGCGGCGACCAGACAGATAGTCCAGACATACCCCATGCGTAATTGTGTCGGTGCATTAATCATGTTGTTTCCTCAATAAAATCTTGTAGAGATACAGAGGAGCGGGATTGTTCTCCCGCCGTTTATTGTTATTTCAACGCTCAGGCAAACACACCGCGCTGCACCGCAAGCTGCAATAAATGAGCTTTATCGTGAGCCGGGTTTTGCGACAGCAAGGCTTTCAGTGCTGATTCAAACTCGGGATATTCCTCCAGTCCAAGATGCCCAAGGGCGGCGACAAACAGGCAGTGCTGTTGATGTGCAGATTGACGATCGGCATCCAGCGCGACCAGATCAGGTAGCGAGACGGCGAAGAAATCTGGCTCAGAATGGTGGTTAAAATGTTCATCCGCCCAGGCAATAAAGCTGCGGAATTGCACCTCGGCCTGGTTTTTGTCACCGATACGGCTTAACGCCATCGCTTGATAGAACAGGTAATCGACCGGCTGATCGTTGTAGTAGCGCCCGGCTTCCAGAGTGGCCCCCCCTTCCAGCGCGCGTTCGAAATAGCGCTGCGCACGCTCCGATTGTTGAAGTTGCTGTGCACACCAGCCGAGCAGATACCAGATATCGTTATCGCTCTGGCCGACTAAGCGCCCTTCACCAAGGTTTTCGGGATAGCTCAGCGCCTGCTGTAGCAGTTCTTCCGCTTTGCCATACTGCTTATTAGCAATCGCGTTCAGCGCCCGGCGTTGCAGGTTAATCAGATACTGCCCGGTGACTTTGCCCTCCCCGCCTTCCCACGGATGGAATTTACGCTGCGCCAACACCTGGGCTGCCGCGTCAGTTTCACCATGAATGTTCCACAAGCTGAGTAATTCAGCGGTCAGATCATCGCGTTTGAGGACCACATCGCGACGTACTGCAAGGAGTGCGAGCCGCTGCTCGGTTGAGCGGCCAGTGAGTTTTTGCAGATAGTCGAGTTCAAACAGGAAGCGGGCGTTTTCCGGTTCAAGTTCAACCGCATGTTGCAGATACTGTTCCGCCACTTGCGCATTGTGTTGTTTATTCCACGCATGAATGCCCAGCACACGCTGCACCGCGCCAAATTCAGGCAACTGCTGCGCCGCAAACTCCCAGCAGGCGACAGCTTCGCCATAACGACGTTTGCTGTACCAGAAACAACCCAGCAGATATTGCGCGAAGCCATCGTGCGGCAAGCGTTGCAGCATTTGCACTTCATCCAGCGTGTTGGGGAAACGCACTTTGCGAGCAAAGACTTGCTGCGCCTGTTTCACCAAAGCCAGTTGTTGTGCGTGGTCAGTTTCCAGAGCGGCTTGCCACAACAGCGGCATCGCTTCCTGGGCATCGAGAACGCTCAACACTTTTTTGGCCGCCGTTTCCTGACCCAAACTCACCAGCCACCCCGCCAGAACACTGGCGTTGATCCCGCGCCGTCCGGTGACTCGCAGCAGTTCTGCTTTATCAGTTTCGTTTTGCGTGCTGGCCCAACGGGCGTAATGCAGCACGTAGCTCAGCGGATATTCTTCAAGCTGCTGGTCAATCCACTGTTGTGCCTGTTTTACGGCACCCGTTTGCTGTAACAGCAGGGCTTTTAGCCCCATCGCCAGGTTATTACTGCCATTAAATTTCAGACTTTGATTCACAAACGCCAGCGCCTGGGCGTCATCGCCTTTGCGCAGCGCCAGGCGCGCCAGGGCATAAAAAGCCGCATCACGGCAGTTGCCACTCCAGCTCGCTTTGAAGTAATCATCAAACGCGCCTGCAAAGTCGCCCTGCTTCTCTTTTGCCGCACCGCGTAACATGCTGGCGTCGCCGTTTTGCGGGTTCTTGTTCAGGCGATGGGCGCGTTTCAGTGCCGCATCTGCCAACTGCTCAGCAAGCGCCCAGTTCGCACGGTTAAATTCAAGCTGCCCTAATGCCACGTTGCAGCGGTAATCTTCGGGATCTAACGCCAGCGCACGCTGGTAGTAATCGAATGCCGAACGACTGGCGTGCAGATACTGCTCCAGATGCTGGCCGATAAAATACAACTCGTCGCAGTTAGTAATTTCTTGCGGTTTGGCAGGAACGCAGGCGGGCTGTGGCAGCGGCAAGTCTTCTGCAACATGTTCGCAATAAGTGAGAATCAGCTTGCCCTGCGCATCTCGCAAATTCAGGGTCAGGCGTTGCGGCCAGCTGTCTGCGAGAGTTTCCTGCCACGCCTGCGCCGGTTGCAGCGTCAGCGCTGTTTTCCAAAACAGGCTGCCAGCCGATTCAATTTCAAGCGTGGCGCCTGTCAGCGGCGCGATGGCATAAACACCAAGACGGAGTTCGCCATTGTGGCGCTCCAGTTTAATTGCCGCCTGGGTGTTGGCATTCTGCAACGTACCAAGCTGGCTATACGGCAGGAAATTCTGCACGAAGATTTTTTCTTCATACGGCGCAATCCAGGTGAAATCTGGCTGATTGTCGGTGAACACCCCGGTCATCAGTTCAATGTATGGGCCATTTTCATCCGTCAGATTACGATCCCAGGCCTGGCCGAAATCGCAATTGCCCCATGTCCACTGCTTCTTACCCGGTGAAACATGGTGATCGGCGATGTGCAACAGGCCGCCTTGTTCACCGTGATGGTATGCGCCGACAAAATCGTAATCCGATTTATCCGCCATGTACGACGTTGGAACGGGAATGTTTCTGTAGCGTGAGATATCCACGCCTGCGGAATAGTCGACTTTATAGTAAGTGCCGTGGGCAATCGGGAAGGCCGATACGTCGCGTTTGCCGTGGTCGAATACTGCCGTGACATCTGGCGGGAACACGCTTTGGTGCTCATCGCCCCCTTTCACCGCCGGGTTCGCCCACCACAAGAAATGGCGCGGAGTGGCGTTGCCGTTAAATACTTTGCCGGTGATTTCAATCAGCGCTTTTTGCGGATAGAGCGTAAAGCCGGTCATTACCTGCAAACCGCGCATCGGCTCCACTTCACCGAGCCACACCGTTTGTGCGCCGTTTTCATGTTGCTGGAAAGTCACATCCACCGGCATAAAGGTGGTTGGGCGGTGGTGCTGCGGCCAGTTAAATTCAATGCCGCCGGAGATCCACGGCCCCACTAATCCCACCAGCGCGGGTTTCACCACTTCGTTGTAGTAAACGAAATCACGCTCCATCACTTTGTCATAAGCACGGTGAATACGGCCACCCAACTCCGGGAGCAGCATGACCCTGATAAAATCGTTTTCAATCCACACGGCTTTGTAATCACGCATCTCACGCTTGCCGGTGAGAGTGTCAATCACACCGTAAGGATAAACAGCGCCTGAAGATCCCTGATAGACACGGTTTTCTAAAAACATCGGATTCGGGTCTTCCGCACCGGTGGTCCAGGTGGGTAAAGCAATAGTCTCTTGCCAGACGTTAACGGCTCCGTACATTTCGCATCTCCAGTAAACATTAAACAGTTAAATAGGATATGTTTGCAGTGTAGGGAACTCATCGCGGCTTAAAACGCTTAATGCTCACGCAATATAGTTAACGGAGTTAAGTGAAATGCAGATTTCAGGGCTGAACAATCAGCGGGTGCGGCAGGTTAATCGCCAGACCATGATGAAGCTGGTGTGGCAGCATAAGCGGCTCAGTAAGTCGCAGTTTTCCCAGTACACCGGTCTTTCTATCCCTGCGGTCAGTAAGATTCTTGATGAGTTAGTGAATGATGGAAAGCTCAACCACTCCACTGAAAATCTCAGTAATCGCGGCCTTAACAGCGGCAGTTACCAAATCCCACCCGACGGTGATTTCATTCTTTGCATGAATGTGACACCCACCAGCATTGAGAGCCAACTGTGCGATGCGCAACTTTCGCCACTGGGCGAATTTGAACGTATTCATGTCAATGCTGCCACGCCGCAGGTTTTGCTGGCAGCGATTGAGAATATCTGGCGTCATCATCATAAAAACTGGCCGAAAAAAACCATTAACCTGGCGTTGGGCATACACGGGCAAGTCGATCCGGTGACAGGTGTTTCACAAACCATGCCGCAAGCACCGTGGCGTGAACCGATTGAAATCAAATACTTGCTGGAAGAAAAACTGGGTATTACGGTACGTGTGGATAACGATTGTGTGATGCTGGCGCTAGCGGAGAAATGGCAGAATCCGGAAAGCCGCCAGGATTTTTGTGTCATCAATGTGGATTACGGTATCGGTTCATCGTTTGTGATCAACGGGCAGATTTACCGTGGCAGCCTGTACGGCAGCGGGCAAATTGGCCACACGATTGTCAACCCGGACGGCATGGCGTGTGATTGCGGAAGGTACGGCTGCCTTGAAACCGTCGCCTCGCTTAGCGCGCTGAAAAAACAGGCACGCATCTGGCTTAAATCGCAACCCAGCTCGCCTAAACTTGACCCTGAAACATTGACGTCAACGCAATTAATTGCCGCCTGGCACGATGGCAACGAGCAGGTGCGGCGCTGGGTTGAGAGCGCCGCCAATGCCATTGGGCTGAGTCTGTATAATTTTCTCAATATCCTGAATATCAATCAGATTTGGTTTTACGGCAGAAGCTGTGCGTTTGGTGATGAATGGCTGGCAACCGTTGACCGG
Organism: Buttiauxella sp. 3AFRM03; assembly: GCF_003675305.1. Lineage (NCBI taxonomy): Bacteria > Pseudomonadati > Pseudomonadota > Gammaproteobacteria > Enterobacterales > Enterobacteriaceae > Buttiauxella > Buttiauxella sp. 3AFRM03. The sequence continues at coordinate 4,279,690 of NZ_CP033076.1, read as the reverse complement.
CAGATTGGCTTTAATCCCTTTGATCATGGCGATGCGCTGAAAGTGAAAGCAACGCAGATTAATTTTGGCAAGCTAACTCGTGCCCAGCAAATAATGGGAATTGGCTATTTATATGTCGAAAATGCACTGGAAGCAGAGTAGCAAAACCTGGGTGGAAAATATTAAACCTGTTTTTCCACCCGACATATTTCAATAATTCACTGCAATTATTAGTAATCTCTGTTTAGTTAAATATAAACCCCCGCGCAAAGTCCCACCGATTTTAATCCACTACGCTTAGCCACCTTCGGCATATCAGCTTAATTTACCGAATATCTTTCCGAGTTAATTGTTCCATTAACACAGGAGTGGTTCGAATGGAATTAGCCCATTCAAGTGAAGGTTCTGGTACTGAAAAAGATAGATATCCACGTGACAAAGTGTCCTGGACTACCGCCATTTCCTATGGCATTGGCAGTTACGGCGCAAATGTGATGTACGCGTTTATCGCTATTTACTTAATGTTGTATTACACCGATAGTTTTGGCATTAAAGCCGCTGCCGTCGGATTATTATTTTTAATCGCTCGCCTGGTTGATGGTGCAACAGATATTGCCCTTGGCATTCTGGTAGATAATACCCACACCAAAATGGGGAAATTCAGACCATGGATTCTGATTGGCAGTATTCTGGTATCGCTGACGACGGTCGCCTGTTTCTTAAGCCCAGACTTATCTGAAGCAGGAAAGCTGGCGTATGCCTACTCCACCTATATTTTGTGGAGTATTTGCTTCGCCATTATCGATATTCCCTACTGGTCATTGTCCGCCGCCATCACGCAGGACCCGACCGAGCGCAGTAAAGTCATCACTATCCCGCGCACCATTGCCACCTTTGGCTTTCTCTCTGTCAGTGCCGCAACGCTGTGGTTGGTCAAATTTGTTGGTAGTTGGGCAGGCGTGGCGGTGATTTACAGCGCTATTTTCTTAATCTGCATGTTGATTACATTCTTTGGTGTCAAAGAAAAATATTCCGTACCACGCAAAGAACGGCAAAGTTTTAAAGGATTCTGGACTTTATTAAAACAACATCGCCCGTTACGTCTGCTGCTGACCGGTATGTTTTTATTAGAAATGATTGGTGTTATTCGCGGCACCTTCCAGCTTTATTTCTTCATTTATAATTTGAATGCCGAAATGATGCTGGGTATTTTCCTCACGGTTTCAATGATTGCTCAGGTTGCTGGCGCGGTCGTCTCGCCGTTTATTTCCGCAAAAATAGGCAAGAAGAATACCGCACTATATAGCAGCGCGATTATGGCTGCCGCCTGTATGTTGCTGTTCTTTTTCCAGACCAACATCACCCTTATTTTCATCATTGGCGCACTGGCACCATTCTGTGGTGGCGTGGGGCAAATATCGCTTTATTCCATGGTGGCAGACTGTGTGGAATATGGCGAATGGCGCAGCGGCAACCGCTCCGAAGGCATGGTGTTTTCACTGAATATTTTTAAAACCAAATTGTCCGGCGCTATCGGCGGTGCCATTGGCGGATTTATGCTGTCGTGGGCGGGTTATATTCCTCACCAGGTACAGGCGGTGGAAACAGCCATGTGGATTGGCCTGTTATTTACCTTAATTCCTGGTGCGTTAACGCTGATTAGCCTGATCCCACTAGCCGGTTATGAAATTACCGAGAAACGCTTTTATGAAATTCTCGACGATATTCATCAACGTAATACCAGCAAGCCTGAAGAGGTGAAAGTATGATTACCTGGAATGCGCAACAGCAAACATTTCACCTTCACAATCAGCAGATTAGCTATGTGATGGGGATTGAACACCAACGTTATCTGGTTCACTGCTACTGGGGCAAACGCATTGCCACGTTTAATCAGTATCACGATTATCCAAAACTTGATCGTTCGTCATTTTCACCCACGCCAGCAAACTGGCCGGACAGAACATTTTCACTCGATACCGTTTTGCAGGAGTATCCCGGCCACGGCGCAGGGGATTATCGCGAACCGGCATTTGAGGTGCGCTATGCGGATGGCAACCAGGTCAGCAATTTGCACTACCTTTCGCATCAGATAGTTGCCGGTAAACCCCGCCCTGAAGGGCTGCCAGCAACGTGGGTAGAAACGCCTGACGAAGCTGAAACGCTGGTTATCACGCTTGCCGATCCGGTGACTCATTTGCAGGTTGAGTTGAGCTATACGGTGTTTCGCGACCTCCCGGTTATTGCCCGCGCGGCGCGGCTGGTTAACAAAGGTGATAAGCCGTTACGCCTGCTGCGCGCTCTGAGTTGTGCCGTTGATTTCCCGGATGGCGAATTTGAGCAGATTCAGTTTCCCGGAGCCTGGGCGCGCGAGCGCCAGTGGCATCGCCAGCCGCTCAACCCAGGCATTAGCGTCCTGGACAGCAAACGCGGAGCCAGCAGCACGCATCAACAACCGTTTATCGGCCTGGTGCGCGCGGAAACCACCGAAATGCAAGGTGAAGCCTGGGGAATGCACCTCGTCTATAGCGGCAATTTCACCGCCCGCACCGAGGTCGATGCCTTTAAACAAACTCGCGTGTTGTTAGGTATTAACCCGCACGGATTCGGCTGGCAATTGCTACCGGGTGAAGGCTTCCAGACGCCAGAAGCGGTAATGGCCTGGAGCGATTGCGGCCTTAACGGGCTTTCGCAGGCGCTGCATCGGCTATATCGCGATAACCTGGTACGCGGCCAGCATCGCCATCAAACGCGCCCGATTCTGGCGAATAACTGGGAGTCCACCTACTTCGATTTTAATGAAGAAAAGCTGCTGCACTTTGCCCACAACGCAAAACAGCTTGGCGTGGAACTGCTCATGCTTGACGACGGCTGGTTTGGCGAGCGAAACGGCGATACCTCATCGCTCGGCGACTGGTTTGTCAATCAGCAAAAATTCCCTCTCGGCCTGCGCCCGTTAATCGACCAGGTGCACGCAATGGAGATGAAGTTTGGCCTGTGGTTTGAGCCAGAAATGATTTCCCGCCGCAGTGAGCTGTTTGCGTTACATCCTGACTGGGTACTTAGCGCAGGCGAGCAGCCCCTTTCCGAGGGCCGTAACCAGTACATTCTCGATTTAGGTCGCCCGGAAGTGCGCAACAATATTCTTGAGCAAATGAGCACCTTCCTCGAGCAGCATCCTGTTGATTACATTAAATGGGATATGAACCGCAATATGACCGAAGTGGGGTCGCACACGGCCAGCCCCGAGCGCCAACAGGAAACGGCGCACCGCTACATACTTGGGCTGTACGCACTGCTCGAGGCTCTCACCACTCGCTTCCCGCATATTCTTTTTGAGTGCTGCGCGGGCGGCGGTGGGCGTTTCGACCCGGGGATGTTGCATTACATGGCGCAGGCGTGGGTGAGCGATAACACCGACGCCGCTTCACGCGTGCATATTCAGTATTCCACCAGCCTGCTCTACCCGCCGATTGTGCAATGCGCACATGTATCGGAAGTCCCCAATCACCAAATGGGGCGCTCCACCAGCATGGAGATGCGGGGCGCAGTGGCAATGAGCGGCAACTATGGGCTGATGCTGGATTTGATGCGCAGCGATACCGAGCGCGACAAAGCGGTGAGCGAACAAATTGCTTTTTATAAGCAGCATCGCGAACTGTTGCAGTTCGGCACTTTCTGGCGGCTGGTTAGCCCGTGGCAGAACCCGGACTTTGCCGCGTGGATGTTTGTCTCGCCGGATAAAAGCGAGGCATTGCTGATGGCATTTTCTCTTGTCAGCGAGGCTTCTGCGCCATTACGTAAAGTGCGCCTTGCCGGACTGGATGCGCAGGCTACTTATCAGGTAGACGACCAGCCGCAGCCTATTGGCGGGGATGAGCTGATGTATCGGGGGATTTATATCGATCCACCGCTTAGCCGCGACTACACCAGCCGTATCTGGCACCTGAAGCGCCTGCAATAGTTTTTTAGGGGGCTTATCGCCCCATTCCTTACTTATTCTAAACCCTAAATAATTCGAGTTGCAGGTAGGCGGCAAGGGAGCTTATCCCCAGGAGCTTACTTGAGTAAGTGACTGGGGTTTGTGAGTGCAGCCAACACCCCTGCGACTCGAAGTATGACGGGTATATTCATGGAAGGATTCCCTATGCGTGACATATCCTTACGGCCCCTGTTTGCCGCAATACTGGCAACAACCCCCACCCTGATGATATCGGCCCCCGTCCAGGCCGAAGGTTTCGTGGACGACTCTCATTTATCCGGAGGAATTTATTACTCGCAGCGTTACCGTGACAAACGCGATATGACCGTGGGCAGCCCGGATTACGGCCATTACGTCGAAGACCTTCACCACGCGACCTTTAACGCTAATCTCGATTTTGTTTCAGGTTATGCCGGGGGTTTTATTGGCCTTGATGTCGCCGGGTTTGCCGCCGTCAACCTCGCCACCGGCAATGCCGCACACCCCAATGAAATCAGTTTAAGTTCGGCAAACCAGCGTTGGGATGAAGACTGGTCCGGGGACAAAGGCGGTTTCAATCTCTACAAAGCCGCGCTGAAATTAAAACATGACGATTACTGGATGCGAGCCGGTTACATCCAGCCGTCCGGCCAAACGCTGCTTGCCGTGCACTGGGGATTTGTTCCCGGTGCGTATCAGGGCGCTGAAATGGGCGGTAGCTGGGACTTCGGTCAGTACGGCGCGCTTTCCAGCTCTTATTTCTGGTCTGATAAATACAAAGCGCCGTGGTACACCGAAATGTATGAATTCCGCGGCGCGGATAACACCACCAAAATCGATTATGTTCATGCCCTCGGTATGCGCTACGACTTTAAAAATAAGCTGGTGCTGGAAACCTCCTGGGCGCAGGCCGCTGATTTTATGGATCAGTACATGACCAAGCTTTCATACAGCTTCCCTGTCGCGGGCAACGATCTGCGCCTGAGTTATCAGTTTTACGGCGCCAGAGATCAGGTCGGTGACAATTCCATTGCCGCCTACGGCTCGGTCAATGACGAATACGAAGGGCTGGCCTGGCTGCAAGGCATCACGCTCGGCTACACACTCGACACGCTGGATTTCCGTCTGGAGGCGCAAACCGTCAAGGCCGAAGGAAATCAGGGCTTCTTCCTGCAACGTATTACCCCGGCTTACGCCAGCTCCAACGGGCGGCTGGATATTTGGTGGGATGCGGCTTCTGACTTCGACGCCAACGGTGAAACCTCCGTTTTCGCGGGCGTGACGTATGACCTGAAAAATTACGAACTTCCCGGCTGGGCGGTTGGCGCAGGCTACGCCTATGGCTGGGGCGGCAAGCCCTGCACGACGTGTACCGTCAACGACGAACTGGCTGACCAGAGCCAACGCATCGACGAATCGGCCTGGACGTTCAATATTGCCCACGTCGTGCAAACGGGTCGCCTGAAAGGCACGTTGTTCAATCTCCATTACATCAATTACGACAACCACGGCAGCAACCCAAACTACAGCGGTGGCTACAACAATATGTTTCAGGATGAAATTGATATCAAATTCAATGTCATTGCACCGTTTTCAATCTTTTAAGGTGTGAAAAATGATCAACAAAATAGTCTTTACTCTGGCATGCCTGATCACATTCAACGCCGCCCACGCCGCCGAGTTTTCTCAGCAGGGGCAGCAGGTTACGGTGCGCCACGGCGAGTATAAATTGCATTACGATCTTAACCGGGGAACGGGGGATTTGCTGTGGGGCAATGTCCCCGTTATCAAAACATTTCGTAGTACGGCACAATTAAGCCAGGCAAGTCTGGACAGTGCCAAAGCGGTAGGCCGCAGCGCGCTTTGGCAGAAAGTAAAAGACCCGGCTCGCGGTGAAGGTGAAACACTTACCTTGAACAACCGCTTTGCCGACGGCACCACTCTGACGGTGCGTTTTTGGTTTTTTAACGATAAAAGCTGGCTGCTCAGCGACATGCAGGTATCGGCACAAAAAAATCTGCACGTGACAAAACTTACGCCCATCAGCGCCTCGTTTGCCGATATTGGAGAAGGCGGCGATAAACGAATTTACACCACGCCCTACTCCAATAATTTCGACTTTGGCGTAGCGGCGGTAAATCATTTTGGCCTGAGCCAGAACGGAACGGATCGCTTTGCCAACCCTGATGAACCGATGGTGAAGTTCAACGGTGTCAGCCATTGGGTCACCGCGCTATTCGACAATACCAACCACCACGGTTTAGTCGCCGGGGCTGCAAGCGTGCAGAAATGGAAAAGTAGCCAGCTTTTGGGGGAAGCACAGCAGGCGAATGGCGCGCTCAGCGAATTCGCACTTTATAACTGGGGCGGAACCCAAAGTGGCAAACAGGTTAGCTCCGATCTGTTTTTTATCGGCTACTTCAACGACTACCGCGACGGGCTGGAAAGCTACGGCAAAGCTTACAACCAGGGTGAACCCCGCCTCAACTGGCAGGGTGCGGTGCCCGTTGGATTTAACGCGTTTTACTCGCACGATAGCTACGGTAAAGCGCGGGATATGTATGACATCACCGATTATGTTGCTAAAAATCTCAAACCGCTGGGGTACGAGTACATCAATATGGACGGTGGTTTTCAGCCTGATGGCTATCCCGAGGGAATGAAAACCTTCACCGACTATGTGCATAAGAAGGGGCTGAAAGCGGGCGGCTATTTGACGCCATTTGCCATCTATGAAAACTGGCTGGATCTGCCGGTAGACGACACGGGTTATAGCCATCGCGACGCCTGCCTGCATGATGAAAAAGGACAACTGGTGAAAACCTATCTGGGCAGTTACGCGCTGGATATGTCACACCCGGCGGCGCAGTACATTGTGCGGCGTAATATCAAAAATTATCTCGCATGGGGGTATGACTACATCAAGCTCGATTTCCTGGATATGGGTTTGTATGAAGGGAAACACCACAACCCGGCGGTAAACGGCATTCAGAACTACCGCATCGGCATGAAGATTATGCGTGACGAAGTACTGGCAAGTGGCCGCCCGGTATTCCTGAATGCATCCATTGCGCCACTGCTGCCCGCCGCGTTTACTCACGGCCGCCGCGCTGCCTGCGATACTTCGCTGGGCGTTGCAAACTACAGTGGTATCGAACGCCAGGCCTTTAACAGCGCAGCCTCCTGGTGGAGCAACGGCACGCTATACGATTATAACGATGCCGATATGTTCCTGCCGGAGTACATCATTCAGGGTAATAACCGCTACGGCCAGTTAGCCGCACAGCGCCTTGCCACCACGGTAGCCCTCGGCGGCGGCCACTGGCTGGTTGGCGATAATCTGCCGTTTGTCGATGAAGACCGCAGTGCATGGCTGGAAAATAAAGCCTTACTGAAGGTTGCCGCCGATGGCAGTGCCGCACGGCCAGTTTCCATGAATAATTTCTACCACGCGGGCGAACATAGCCCAGCGATGCTGGTGCGAAAAGACGATAAAGGCGGCGTGTATGTTGGGCTAACCAACTGGCAGAGCAAACCGCAAACCTTGCAACTCACGCCTGCATCACTGGGGCTTAAAGCAGGCAGCAAGTGGCAGATAACCGAACTTTATAGCGGGCAAAGCTGGCAGCAAAAACTCGGCGTTGTGAGCTACCCGCTGGCGGGAGGGGCTACCGCGCTGCTCCACTTCAGTAAACAATCTGGCGTGACGATTCCGGTGCCTGATAACCTCGCGCAGGGCAAAACGATTACCGCAGGAATAAACAGCTATGAACTGGATTTGGACAAGCTGACGCAATTTAACCAGATAGTGGTTAAAGAGCCTGCACCGTTTGCGATACGCAATTATGCGCTGGCTTATCAGGAAGGCGGCGCATGGCACACGTTAACGCGTGGCTTTATCCTCGGTGATAAGCGTACCTTTTCGTTACCGGAGATGAGCGCTCGTCGTCTGCGAGTTCAGTTTGAAAACCACGAAGGGAACCTTAACGCGCCTGAAATTGAGGTTTATCAGCACACCACGGCAGTCCCCGCCATGCACATCGTGCAGGAAAGTATTGCGCCGGGCAGCGAACGGACAGACATGCAGGGCGAGCAGCAATTGATGCAGACCTTCACCCTGCAACAGCCCGATCTGCCAAAGCTCGATTTTTGGTTGTTTGAACGCTACGTGGATGCGGTGCCAGGAGATAACTTCCGGATTCAGATTGTCTTGCTCGATAGCAAAGGTAACCCGGCACAAACGCTGTTTTCGGCAGCCCTGCCACCGTTTAATCTGCCGTCCAGGCCGGCGGTTTACTCCCTCTGGCCGCGTCTGACGGGGTTGGATATCCATAAACGCTATGCGCTGATTTTCAGCTCACAGGGATCAACCTCTCAACCTACGGGAAAAAACAGTTACAGCCTCTGGGTAAGCACAAATAATCCCTACGCCAACGGAGAACTTCGCCATTCTGTGGACAACGGAAAAACCTGGCAGACTGCTACCAACCAGGATTTGTTATTTGCCCTTTATAGCCGCGCGCCTTTCAAATCAGGAGTGAAGTGATGTTCAAAGCAGGAGTCATACTTTGCGGGATATTATTAAGCGGATGTGCCGCCCAGACCGTTAACACGCCACCGCCGATGTCGCCAATGGACGAGTGTAACCAGGCAACAAAAAATGGCGATACCGTGACTATTGCTGAGAAATGTTCGGCAATTACGCGCGATCGGCAGTAACGCTAAAAACAACAAAGCCCACATGATGTGGGCTTTCAGATTGCTGACAAAGGGTGATAAATGTGTTTTGTAGGGTGGATAAGCGTTAGCGTCATCCACCAGTTGTGTCGGATGACGCTGCGCTTATCCGACCTTGTATCTTGAACCGGTAGCTGGTTAGCTACCGGTTACATGAAACGGAGGAAGCTTGTATCCGACCTGAAGACCTCGATCTTCCGACGTAGCTTAAGCCCTCCGTTTCACCTTTCACGCCACTCAAAATCCGAACGGTAACCAGAAGCTCTGACTTCGCATGTACAAGGCTGGAATGGCGTGTTGGTTCACGTGGAAGGAGATGAAATATGGCTTTTCTCGGTGCTGATATCAGCAAAAATAAAATAGATGTCTGTCTGCTTGTTGCCGGTATTAAGGGTAAGAAAAAGCAGAAAGTCTTCACCAATGAACCCTGTGTGGCCCGCAAAATCATCGACTGGCTGGAGGCCCAAAAATGCGCCTCTGATAATATGACAGTCGTGATGGAAGCCACGGGTATCTACCATGAGAATCTGGCGTATGGGCTTCATGATGCGGGGATTTCTGTCTGCATGGCCAATCCATACCGTGTCCGTGAGTTTGCCTGCGGAATGGATATCCTCACGAAAAATGACACAGTGGACGCATTTGTGCTGGCCTGTTATGGCGAGCTGAAGCATCCCGATGCCTGGGTCCCACCGTCAGTTGAAGTCCGTAAACTCAGGGCGTTGTTGCGTCAGCGCGACGCGCTGAAAGAGGATGTGCAGAGGACGGCCAACCGGCTTGAAAAAGCGCATTCAACCTCGACACCACGGGAGGTCATAGGCTCACTGGAGCGGACACACGGCTGGCTGAGTGATGAACTGGAACGGATAGAAAAGCTCATTACTGACCACACAGATAACGACCCGGGACTGAAGGCCGATCTGGAGCTGCTGAAATCGATAAAATGTGTGAAGGAGCAGGTGGGACGGGAGATGCTGGCACTACTGAAAGACGGGACGTTCAAAAGTGCCTCGCAGGTGGCAGCGTATCTGGGAATAACACCGGTGGAGAGAGTGTCCGGCAGTTCGGTACGCGGGCGGGCACATATGTCAAAAACAGGCCCCTCAATAGTCAGAGCCAAACTGTATGTAGCAGCCCTGAGTGCAATCCGGTGGAATAAACCCGCGAAGGCGATATATGAAAGGCTGGTAGCGAAAGGTAAGGCGAAAAAAGCGGCGCTGGGTGCAGTGATGCGTAAGCTGGTACATATGTGCTTCGGCGTACTGAAAACCCGATTACCATGGGATGAAAATTATGCAGCTACCGCTTGACGTCCAAGACGGTAGCTACTCTTACAAGTCAGGGATTATGCGTAAACAGGCAAACGTGCGCAGATATCCAGAACTTTTTGCTTAGTGCGTTCGATAACCGCTTCGTCGTTGATGCTATCCAGCACATCACACATCCAGCCAGCCAGTTCACGAACGTCAGCTTCAGTGAAGCCACGACGAGTCACCGCAGGGGTACCGATACGGATACCGGAAGTCACAAACGGGCTCTTCGGATCGTTTGGTACGCTGTTCTTGTTGACGGTGATGTTCGCACGACCCAATGCAGCATCGGCTTCTTTACCGGTCAGGTTTTTATCAACCAAGTCCAGCAGGAACAGGTGGTTGTCAGTACCGCCAGACACCACTTTGTAGCCACGCTCCAGGAACACAGCAACCATCGCTTTCGCGTTTTTAGCCACTTGCTGCTGGTAAGTTTTGAACTCTGGCTCCATCGCTTCTTTCAGTGCGACAGCTTTACCCGCGATGACGTGCATCAGTGGGCCGCCCTGCGCGCCTGGGAATACTGCAGAGTTCAGTTTCTTGTACAGCTCTTCGCTGCCGCCTTTAGCGAGGATCAAACCACCGCGTGGGCCTGCCAGCGTTTTGTGCGTAGTGGTAGTCACAACGTGAGCGTGTGGAACCGGGTTCGGGTAAACGCCTGCGGCAATCAGACCCGCAACGTGTGCCATATCAACGAACAGTTTCGCGTCAACCATGTCGGCGATTTCACGCATTTTTGCCCAGTCAACCACACCAGAATAAGCAGAGAAACCACCGATGATCATTTTCGGTTTGTGTTCTTTGGCTTGTTTTTCCAGATCTGCGTAATCGATATGACCGGATTCATCGATGCCGTAAGGAACGATGTTGTACAGCTTGCCGGAGAAGTTTACCGGGGAGCCGTGAGTCAGGTGGCCGCCGTGCGCCAGGTTCATACCCAGAACGGTGTCGCCTGGTTCCAGCAGCGTGGTGTAGACCGCGAAGTTAGCCTGTGAACCTGAGTGCGGCTGCACGTTAGCGTAATCAGCGCCGAACAGCTCTTTTGCACGGTCGATAGCCAATTGCTCAACCACGTCAACATATTCGCAACCGCCGTAGTAGCGTTTGCCTGGGTAGCCTTCTGCATATTTGTTGGTTAACTGAGAACCCTGAGCCTGCATCACGCGCGGGCTGGTGTAGTTTTCGGAGGCGATCAGTTCAATGTGCTCTTCCTGACGTACTTTTTCTTGCTCCATAGCCTGCCACAGTTGGGCATCATAATCGGCAATGTTCATTTCACGCTTTAACATCCGCATCTCCTAAACTCAGCTAACAGTAAAAATTTACAGCAACGAGGGTGCCCTTTTGGGCGACGGGCAACAGTGTAAACCGAAACAGTGCTGGGTGATAGGCCTTGACAGAGGTTTTTACGCAAACGATTGGCTTGGCGTCCTGCAAGGGTTTGAAGGGGAAAGTGGCAAGCTATTTCAGCGGATATTAATTCATCATCAACATGCATAAATTTCACGTTCTGTGAGCCGAATCGACTCAGTCAGTATCCATTTACAATGTAGTGCTTTTTTTTTAGCGGAGAGTTTTATAAGATGCATTTTAAATGCACTATTAAATTTTAATGTCAGAAAATGGAGCTATACCATGCTTGATGCCCAGACTATCGCTGTTGTGAAATCCACCATTCCCCTGCTTGCAGCAACCGGCCCAAAACTTACCGCACACTTTTACGATCGTATGTTCAGCCATAACCCTGAGCTAAAAGAGATCTTCAATATGAGTAACCAGCGCAATGGCGATCAGCGTGAAGCGCTGTTTAATGCCATCTGTGCTTATGCGACGAATATTGAAAATCTGGCGGTGTTACTGCCTGCGGTAGAAAAAATCGCCCAGAAGCACACCAGCTTCCAGATTAAACCAGAGCAGTACGACATCGTCGGCGGCCACCTGTTAGCAACGCTGGATGAGCTGTTCAGCCCAGGCCAGGAAGTGCTGGATGCGTGGGGCAAGGCGTATGGTGTGCTGGCGGGTGTATTTATCAACCGTGAAGCGGAAATCTACCAGGATAACGCGGCGAAAAATGGCGGCTGGGAAGGCACGCGTGCTTTCCGCATTGTGGCAAAAGAGCCGCAAAGCCAGCTTATCACCAGTTTTGAATTTGCACCCGCGGATGGCAAACCGGTCGCGGATTATCAGCCTGGCCAATACCTCGGCGTGTGGCTGAAACCAGAAGGGTTCCCGCATCAGGAAATTCGCCAGTATTCACTGACCCGCAAGCCAGATGGTAAAAGCTATCGCATTGCGGTGAAACGTGAAGACCAGGGCCAGGTTTCAAGCTGGCTGCACAATTACGCACAAGTAGGCGATGAACTGCATCTTGCCGCTCCGGCGGGTGATTTCTTTATGAACGTCAACGCACAAACTCCAGTGACGTTGATTTCCGCAGGCGTCGGCCAGACCCCGATGCTGGCGATGCTGGATACGCTGGCGAAAAATGCCCATCACGCCCCCGTAAACTGGTTCCACGCCGCAGAGCATGGCGACGTGCATGCGTTTGCCGACGAAGTGAATGTGCTGGGTGCGCAGTTGCCACGTTTTGATAGCCACGTGTGGTACCGCACACCGAGCGCGGACTGCCGTGCACAGTCAAAATTCGATAGCGAAGGCTTGATGGATTTGGTTGCACTGGAGAGCAAAATCAATACGCCGGATATGCAGTTTTACCTATGCGGCCCGGTGAGCTTTATGCGTTTTGCAGCGGAGCAGTTAGTGACGTTGGGCGTTGAGCAGAGCCGAATTAACTATGAGTGTTTTGGCCCGCATAAGGTGATGTGATTTTCCCCTCACCCCGACCCTCTCCCCAAAGGGGCGAGGGAGAAAAGAAAATCCCCTCTCCTGAGGGAGAGGGTTAGGGTGAGGGCAAACGATGCGGATTAAATCGCGGCGTCGTCTTCTTCCCCAGTACGGATACGCACCACGCGCGCCACGTCAAAGACAAAGATTTTACCATCGCCGATTTTACCGGTTTGCGCGGTACGAATAATGGTGTCCACGCAGGTATCGACGATATCGTCGGTCACGACAATTTCAATTTTCACTTTCGGCAGGAAGTCCACCATGTACTCAGCACCACGGTACAGTTCGGTATGCCCTTTCTGACGACCAAAACCTTTAACTTCCGTGACCGTCATGCCGGTGATGCCAACTTCTGCCAGCGCTTCGCGCACGTCATCCAGTTTGAACGGTTTAATAATCGCATCAATTTTTTTCATAATTCTCTCTGTCATCCCGCACTTCGTCGATTGCTCAAACTACCACAGACTACTCTTTAAAGTCATTGGCATCGAGTTCATGCCGTGAGAGTAGTTTGTAGAATTCTGTCCGGTTACGCCCCGCGATGCGTGCCGCTTGAGTGACATTTCCCTTGGTCATTTGCAGCAATTTGCGCAGGTAATTCAGCTCAAACTGATTACGCGCTTCGACAAAAGTCGGCAGTGCGGTGTTTTCCCCTTCCAGCGCCTGTTGAACCAACGCTTCGCTGATAACCGGAGCGGAAGTCAGGGCCACGCACTGTTCAATCACGTTGACTAACTGGCGCACGTTACCCGGCCAGCTTGCTGCCATCAGGCGTTTCATGGCGTCGGTCGAGAAACTACGCACGAAAGGTTTATGGCGATCGGCTGATTGCCGTAACAGGTGATTTGCCAGCAACGGTACATCTTCGGCGCGTTCATGCAGTGCCGGGATCTTGAGACTCACCACATTCAGGCGATAGAACAAGTCTTCACGAAACTCGCCGCGCTCCATCGCTTTGGGTAAATCACGGTGAGTTGCCGACAGGATACGTACGTCGATATCGAGGTCGCGATTACTGCCCAATGGGCGCACTTTGCGTTCCTGCAACACACGTAACAATTTAACCTGTAACGGGATCGGCATATCGCCAATCTCATCAAGAAACAATGTCCCGCCTTCTGCCGCCTGGAACAGCCCTTCTCTGCTGCTGACTGCGCCGGTGAATGCGCCGCGTGAATGGCCGAACAGTTCAGATTCCAGCAATTGTTCCGGCAACGCGCCACAGTTAATGGCGATAAAGGCCTTTTTGCTGCGTGGGCTGGCGTTATGAATCGCCTGGGCGAGAATTTCTTTACCAGTACCGCTTTGCCCGTTAATCAGCACGCTAACATCAGACTGCGCGACCATGCGTGCTTGTTCCAGTAAACGCTGCATGACTGGGTTGCGGGTGACGATAGTATCGCGCCACATTTCATCTCCGGCGATGTGCGAGTGCGACAACGCATCGTCGATGGCTTTGTAGAGCGCGTCTTTATCAACGGGTTTGGTCAGGAAGCTAAAAACACCCTGCTGTGTGGCGGCAACCGCGTCAGGAATAGAGCCGTGGGCGGTCAAAATAATGACCGGCATCCCTGGCTGCACTTTCTGGATTTCGGCAAATAATGCCATCCCATCCATTTCATCCATTCGCAGATCGCTGATAACCAAGTCGATTTTTTCTCGACCCAACAGACGCAACCCCTCAGCACCACTTTCCGCGGTTGAGACGGTGTAACCTTCGCTGGTCAGACGCATGCCAAGAAGTTTTAGCAGACCAGGATCGTCATCAACCAACAGCAATCTGGCGGGTTTACGCTGTGTCATGGTTTCGCCTCCTGCGCGGGTTTGGTGTTGTCCGGTAGTTCGGCAACGGCCGGTTTACGGTTCGAAAGCTGGCGTTCAATATCCGTAAGGTTTTCCAGTTTCCGGGTGGTCAAACTTAACTGGCTTCTGAGCCGTTGCTGCTGCTCACGCAGCGTATCGAGTTCATTGTCTGAACTTTGCTGCAATTTGCTATAGCGCGAGCGTTCGTCAGAAAGCGCCAGTAGAGAAGCCTGGCCATCACGCCAGACCTGGAACAACGAACGCACTTGCGCCGGGACATCAGCGGTCATGGCATCCAACTTCGTCATGTAACGACGACGTTCAGTGGGGGAAATTTTGGCGTTAGAGAGCAAAATGCCGCGCTTGAAAGTGTCACGCCAGTTATCGGCCGGCCAGCGACGGGCTTCCGCTCGTGCTTCTGCGGGCGCTAAACGTTCAGAGCAATCCATCGCACGCAGCCAGTACAGCGGGTTGCTCATGGAATCCTGGCTTTGGTTTTGCCAGATATCATCACAATTCGTCGACAGGTAATCAGCCAGTTGTTGTTCTGGTTCTTCAACGTGTGGCGGGTGTTTAACATCTTTCGGTGCTGTGTTTTGTACACAACTCGCCAGCAACAAGGGCAGTAGCAATGCTGACAGCGGACTAAAAATCGTCACTTTCATTTTTTATTTTTCTCGGGAAATACAGGTAACTCGATCCGGAAGCAAACATCTGCCGTTTCATCGTCAATCAGGTGCAATTCGCCACGCATGCGACGAATACAATCCAGGGCAATACTCAGACCCAGACCGCTACCTTTTACCGCACCTTTACGCTGGTGGCTTCCCTGATAAAAAGGTACAAAAATCATCTCTCGCTCTGCAGCCGGAATGGGGTCGCCGGTATTCGCGACATCAATCAGTAGCATGTTTCCGACCTGCGAGCTTCGCAGATAAATGGTACCGGATTCAGACCCATAGTGCACCGCATTGGAATAGAGATTATCCAGCACACTGGCTAACAACATGGGTTCCGCGAGGCAAGCCTGCGGGCTAAAGTGGCACTCGGTACGCATCATTTTAGCCCGTGCTGGCAAACTGTGAGCGGCGATAATCACATCCATCAGCGGTTTGATCTCAACTTTTTCAAGTTCGACCGGAACATCCGCTAGTTTGCGGTTGTAATCCAGTAATTGCTCAATCAATTTTTGTAAGTGACGGCTACTATTATCGAGAATTTCTACCACTTCTTTTTGGTCGTTAGTCAGTGGCCCGACGACCTGGTCGGCAAGCAGTTCGGTGCCTTCACGCATACTGGCGAGTGGCGTTTTTAGTTCATGGGAAATATGGCGCAAAAATTCATGGCGCTGGGATTCGAGCCACGACAAGCGCTCGCTTAACCAGACAATCCGCTGCCCGACAGAACGCAGTTCGCGCGGCCCGCCTTTAAACAATACCGTATTGCCCAGTGAATGCCCTTCGCCAAGCAAATTAATCATCCGCTCAATGCCTTTTACCGGACCGATAATCATGCGCGTAAAGATCATTACCAACGCGAAACTCAACAGAAACAAAACCAGCGCCTGCCAGCCAAAGAATTGCCCGCGCTCGGCGATTTCTTGCTGAAGTTGTTGCCCACGGGAAAAGACCACCGCGCGTGTGGCTTGTACCATTTCGGCATTTTTGGTAGCGAAGGTTTCAAGGTGTGCAGAAGCGGCGACATCTGGCCCGCTATTTTTACATTGTATTTCGGCAAGATCGTTTAGCGACTGGCGTAGAGCGCTATAAAGTTGATTGTCCGGTAAAACCCCTTGATGGGCTTCTAGCATTTGCGCATAACGCTTACGCTGCCCTTGATAAAGCGTGGCAAGCGTGGCGTCATCCAGCACACAGTACTGCCGGTAGCTACGTTCCATTTCCAGCGCCACGTTCGTCATAGCCTGGCTACGACGGGCATCCACCAGCGTAGTGCGGTTGGTGAGTGCCGCTTGATCGCTAAGTGCGTTGAGGCTTTGCCAGGCTTGCCATGCCAGAACCAGCAGCGGCACCAACACCAACAAAAAAGCCATCATCACAAGCTGGCGTAAAGAGCGCGGGAAAAAATGCCACTGGTTCAATAGCTTCATCTCATTGGGATTGTGAATAATTCGATGCTAGCTGGGAATGGGGGGAGTTTAAAGTTCAGAAATGACAAAGGCAGAGAATAATCTCTGCCTTTGTTCTGAAATCAGGCGGTGCCTTACTCAACGTTTCGCCCGGAGCATGATAAAGCAGCACGAAGCTGGCAATAATCAAAAGTCGGACGGCAGGCACCTTGTGTGCGTCATTCTATGGTTTATGTAGCACTACCCTTGCGGGGGCTGACATAAGAAGGTGAATGAGCCACTGCGCAGTATTATGCAGTATGTGTGCCACATTTGCTACAAAATAGACAACTAAATGTTTTTATTATGTTTATTTGCAGTAATGCTTGTTTATGAATTTGTTTGTTTTTTGCACATGGTGTCGCTAATTTGCAACAATATTATTAATGAAAAATTAAACCACTTTAAATCAATAAGATAAATGTCTCCTTTAGGAGACATTCAGGGTGAGGTAGTGTCGGGGATTGGGGACATATTTGTTTGCCCTTACCCCGGCCCTCTCACACGGGAGCTGTCTCTTATACATACACAACTTACCCTGGCAATTTTGTCAGGGTAAGATCTGTTAGCCTCGCAGGTATTCCGTTCACCCGTGCGTTCAGCTATCTCTTTAATTCCTGAAAACGGTGAACGTATCAAGGTGTTAACGCCAACACCTTGATAATCCAGGCGCTCGGCAAATCAATCGCCGCTAAAGCGGTAAACACCGTTTTTTACCCTTCATTCGGGGTCGTTCGCGATTCGTTCCCGACGATCGCTCTCTCACGAGGTTCCCGACCACGTGCCCCCGACTGAAGGGCGAAAAACGGTGCGATTGAAGCCGGGAACAAGGTCAAAACCGGCCTGGTTTTTGACTTTGACCTTGAATTTCTGGTCCGGCTTAAATCGCCTCCATTTTGACTCCAGGTGGCAGGGTCCAGCCGTCGGGAGCGGCCCTCAAAGATGTGACTAAGAGACAGCCCCCAGGAGAGGGGGAAAGTCAAAGTCCCTTCTCCCTCAGGGAGAAGGTCAGGATGAGGGTGGTTAATTAACCCAGTTGCTTACGCGCATTGCGGAAAATACGCATCCACGGGCTATCTTCGCCCCACTCAGCAGGGTGCCAGGAGTTACTAACGGTACGGAACACGCGCTCCGGGTGTGGCATCATAATCGTGACGCGCCCGCTTTCGTTGGTGACCGCCGTGATGCCGTTTGGTGAACCGTTCGGGTTCGCCGGGTAGTTTTGTGTCACGTTGCCGAAGTTGTCGATAAAGCGCAGCGCCACCAGACCTTTGCTTTCGAGTGCCGCGAGATGTGCCGTATCGCGTACTTCAACATGCCCTTCACCGTGAGAAACCGCGATTGGCATGTGCGAGCCCACCATGCCTTGCAGCAGCAACGACGGGCTAGAAGTGACTTCCACCAGGCTGAAGCGCGCTTCAAAGCGGTCTGAATGGTTGCGCACAAAACGCGGCCACAGCTCGCTGCCCGGAATCAGTTCACGCAGGTTCGACATCATCTGGCAGCCGTTACACACGCCCAACGCCAGGGTTTGTGGACGGTGGAAGAAGGTTTCGAACTCATCACGCACGCGGGAGTTAAACAGAATGGACTTCGCCCAACCTTCGCCTGCGCCCAGTACGTCGCCGTAAGAGAAGCCACCACAAGCTACCAGCGCCTGGAAATCTTCCAGACCGCGACGGCCTGCCAGCAAGTCACTCATATGCACATCGATGGCATCAAAGCCCGCACGATGGAAGGCCGCAGCCATTTCAACGTGTGAGTTAACGCCCTGCTCACGCAGTACGGCAACTTTCGGGCGCGCACCCGTCGCGATAAACGGTGCTGCGATATCTTCTTTGATATCGAAGCTCAATTTAACGTTCAGGCCAGGATCGTTGTCATTGGCTTTCGCTTCATGTTCCTGATCGGCACACTCTGGGTTGTCGCGCAGACGCTGCATCTGCCAGGTGGTTTCTGCCCACCACATGCGAAGCGTCGTTCGGCTTTCGCTAAATACCGCGTGGCCGTCAGCCGTCAGCGTGAAACGGTCACCCGCCACGGCTTTACCGAGGAAGTGAACACAATCAGCCAGGCCATGCTCTGCCAGGGTTTTCTCAACCGCATCACGGTCAGCAGCTTTAACCTGAATCACTGCGCCCAACTCTTCGTTGAACAGTGCTGCCAGATGGTCTTTACCGAGGGTTGCGATGTCAGCTTCCACGCCGCAGTGACCCGCGAAGGCCATTTCGGCCAGTGTCACCAGCAGGCCGCCGTCAGAACGGTCGTGGTAGGCCAGCAATTTCTGCTCGGCAACCAACGCCTGAATCGCGTTAAAGAAGCCTTTCAGTTGTTCAGCACTGCGCACGTCCGCAGGTTTGTTGCCCAGTTGACGGTAAACCTGAGACAGCGCGGTAGCGCCCAATGCGTTGTGGCCTGCGCCTAAATCAATAAGCAATAAGGCATTATCTTCAGTTTGCAGTTGTGGCGTCACGGTACGACGAACATCTTCCACACGGGCAAATGCAGTAATAACCAGCGACAGCGGAGAAGTCATCTCACGCTGTTCGTTACCTTCCTGCCAGCGGGTTTTCATCGACATGGAGTCTTTGCCCACCGGAATAGTCAGGCCGAGCGTTGGGCAAAGTTCTTCACCCACGGCTTTCACGGCTTCGTAAAGACCGGCGTCTTCACCAGGGTGACCGGCTGCGGACATCCAGTTTGCCGAGAGCTTAATTCGGTTCAGCGCGCCAATTTGCGTCGCCGCAATGTTAGTCAGTGCTTCACCAACCGCCAGGCGACCTGATGCCGCAAAGTCCAGCAATGCAACTGGTGCGCGTTCGCCAAGAGACATCGCTTCACCGTAGTAGCTATCGAGGCTCGCGGTGGTGACCGCACAGTTAGCGACCGGAATCTGCCACGGCCCAACCATCTGGTCGCGAGCAACCATACCGGTTACCGAACGGTCGCCAATGGTGACCAGGAAGGTTTTTTCTGCCACGGTCGGCAAGTGCAGCACGCGATTGACCGCATCAGCAATGGTGATATTGCGGCAATCCAGCGCATCACCTGTTGCTTTCAGGGTTTCAACGTTACGTTCCATTTTTGGCGTTTTACCAAGCAGAACGTCCAGCGGCATATCAATCGGCTGGTTGTCGAAATGGCTATCGTTGAGTGTCAGATGTTTTTCTTCGGTGGCTTCACCAATGACGGCGTACGGCGCGCGTTCGCGGCGGCACAGTTCGTCAAACAGCGGCAACTGGTCTGGAGCAACCGCCAGGACATAACGTTCCTGGGATTCGTTACACCATACTTCCAGCGGGCTCATGCCCGGCTCGTCGTTCAGAATGTCACGTAGTTCGAAACGCCCACCACGCCCACCATCGCTCACCAGTTCTGGCATTGCGTTGGAGAGGCCACCCGCGCCGACATCATGAATAAACAGGATTGGGTTGGCATCGCCCAACTGCCAGCAACGGTCGATAACTTCCTGGCAACGACGTTCCATTTCTGGGTTGTCGCGCTGTACGGATGCAAAATCCAGATCCGCGTCAGACTGACCTGAAGCCATAGAAGAAGCAGCACCGCCACCCAAACCGATGTTCATGGATGGGCCACCGAGCACGATAAGTTTCGCGCCAACGGTGATTTCGCCCTTCTGAACGTGGTCAGCACGAATGTTGCCAATACCGCCCGCCAGCATAATTGGCTTGTGGTAACCGCGCAGTTCTACGCCGTTGTGGCTGTTGACTTGCTCTTCGTAAGTACGGAAGTAGCCCGTCAGCGCCGGACGACCAAATTCGTTGTTAAATGCCGCACCGCCCAATGGGCCGTCGGTCATAATATCCAGCGCCGTTACGATACGGTCTGGCTTGCCAAAATCTTCTTCCCACGGCTGCTCAAAGCCAGGAATACGCAAGTTGGAAACCGAGAAACCGACCAGACCGGCTTTAGGTTTAGCACCACGGCCTGTCGCACCTTCATCACGGATTTCGCCACCGGAACCGGTCGCCGCACCCGGCCATGGGGAAATAGCAGTTGGGTGGTTGTGGGTTTCGACTTTCATCAGGATGTGCGCATCTTCCTGGTGGTAGTCATAGCGGCCCGCTTCATGATCGGCAAAGAAACGCCCGACGACCGAACCTTCCATCACTGCGGCGTTATCTTTATAAGCCGATAACACGTAGTCCGGGGTTTTCTCAAAGGTGTTTTTAATCATTTTAAACAGCGATTTAGGCTGTTCTACGCCGTCAATAATCCAGTCGGCGTTGAAAATTTTGTGGCGGCAATGTTCGGAGTTAGCCTGCGCGAACATATACAGCTCGATATCGTTCGGGTTGCGCCCCAGTTTGCTAAACGCATCCTGCAAATAATCGATTTCGTCTTCTGCCAGTGCCAGACCCAGACGGATGTTAGCTTCAACCAGCGCTTCGCGACCTTGCGTTAACAGATCAACACTTTGCACTGGAGCAGGCTGATGTTGAGAGAACAGTTGCTGGGCATCATTGAGCGAGTCAAACACGCTTTCCATCATACGGTCATGCAGTAGTGCGGCAACTTGCTGGCGCTGTGCATCTGTCAGCGAGCTACCAGACACGTAATAAGCCACACCGCGTTCCAGACGCTTAACTTTGGCTAAATCGCAGTTATGGGCAATGTCAGTCGCTTTAGAGGACCAGGGTGAGATGGTACCAGGACGCGGCGTGACCAGAATCAGGTGGCCGGTCGGGGCGTGGTCGGCAAGGGTTGGACCATATTTCAACAACCGTTGCAGACGGGCTTGCTCATCAGCGCTCAGCGGCGCGTCAAGATCGGCAAAGTGAACATACTCGGCATAAATGTCGCTGACCGGAAGGTTGGCGTCATTAAAGCGGGCCAGTAATTTGTTAATACGAAATGCCGATAAAGCGGGCGAACCACGCAGAATTTCCATCATCAAAGATCTCTCGTCTTCGAAACGCCAGGGGGACGCTTCAGTGGGCGCAAGGGGAAAACGGGCGCCATTATAGAGAATCCGCGGCCTTGACGAAACCGTTTGCGTATAAATAAACGGATTAGTTTTCAGTGGCGAGAATTTAGCCATAAATGTTGAATAAGTTGCACAGTGGCGTTTTGTTAAGCAAAATGCGCCACACCTTATTGTATAACCTCCATTTTTGATGCTCTGTTGTTAGCGAAAACTCGACGCCTCGTTGCAGATTAAATACTTGAAAAGATTTAAGATTAATTATCTGCTTATCGGTGCCGTAACCGTGTTGCTGGCAGTGGCGCTCTGGCCCTCCATTCCCTGGTTCGGACAAGCCGAAAACCGCATCGCCGCCATTCAAGCGCGGGGGGTTTTGCGCGTCAGTACTATTGAGTCTCCGCTGACCTACACCCTTTATCAGGGTAAAAAAATTGGCCTCGATTATGAGCTGGCGGAACAGTTTGCCAGGTATCTGGACGTGAAGCTGGAAGTGACTGTTCGCCCAAATATTCAGGAACTGTTTGACGACATTGATAGTGGCCGGGCCGATATTATCGCAGCGGGTCTGGTGTATGACACACAACGTAGCCAGCATTACCAGGCGGGGCCGGCATATTATTCCGTTTCCCAGCAGATGGTTTATCGCATGGGTAGCCAACGCCCAAAGACGTTGGCGAGCATCAAAGAAAACCAGCTGGTGCTGTCACCTGGTGTCACATCGCTGGGCGCATTGAACAAACTTAAACAACAGAAATACCCGGATTTAAGCTGGCGCATTGATAATCAGCTCAGCAGTACAGAGCTGATGCAGCAAGTCGTGGATGGGAAGATTGCATTTACCATTGCCGATTCCGTGGCAATCAGCACCTTCCAGCGCGTTCATCCACAGTTGGCTGTCGCACTGGATATCACCGACGAGCAGCCGGTGACGTGGTTTAGCGCATTAGATAGCGACGACAGCCTTTCCGCTGCCCTGCTCGACTTTTATAACCGTCTCAATAGCGACGATACCTTTGCGCGCCTCGAAGAAAAATATCTCGGCCATGTTGGCGATTTTGATTATGTCGATACCCGCACCTTCCTCAAAGCGGTAGATTCCGTGCTGCCAGAGCTACAGCCACTCTTTGAAAAACATGCCACCGAAATAGACTGGCGTTTGCTGGCTGCCATCTCCTATCAGGAATCACATTGGGATAACCAGGCGACCTCGCCAACCGGTGTGCGTGGGTTGATGATGCTGACCAAAAATACCGCACAAAGCCTTGGAGTGACTGACCGGTTAGATCCAGAGCAAAGTATTGAAGGAGGAAGCCGTTATCTGAGAGATATGATGACGAAAGTCCCTGACAGTGTGCCAAAGGATGAACAAATTTGGTTTGCGCTGACCGCCTATAACATGGGATACGCTCATATGCTGGATGCCCGTCAACTGACGGCGAAGCAAAAAGGTAATCCGGACAGCTGGGCGGACGTCAAAATGCGCCTGCCGCTACTTAGCCAAAAACAGTACTACTCGAAAACAAAGTATGGTTACGCCCGTGGTCATGAGGCGTATGCCTATGTGGAGAATATCCGCAAATATTACATTAGCCTGGTGGGATATTTGCTCGAAAAAGAGAAACTGATAGCGCAAACGGAAAAACAAGAAGAAGAAAATGCACTACAAGATCCCGTCGCTGACGCTGAAGATCGGGCTACTCCGCACTTCGGGCCTTTTCCTTTAGGGCCTTTTTCTCAAGGCGACGAGCGCGAAAAAAATCG
Organism: Buttiauxella sp. 3AFRM03; assembly: GCF_003675305.1. Classification (NCBI taxonomy): domain Bacteria; kingdom Pseudomonadati; phylum Pseudomonadota; class Gammaproteobacteria; order Enterobacterales; family Enterobacteriaceae; genus Buttiauxella; species Buttiauxella sp. 3AFRM03. Next base: position 4,256,222 of record NZ_CP033076.1, on the reverse strand, counting down.
CTCAACATTGCCGAACACTCTGCTGCCATTACGCCCTCAGTCACATTAACCTGGTGATTCATACCAGGATGGCCCAGCACATCCATTAGCGATCCAATCGCGCCAGTTTTGGCATCACGCGCGCCAAAGACTAAATGGCCGATGCGGCCATGAACCATCGCGCCTGCACACATGACGCAAGGCTCAAGGGTGACGTAAAGTGTGGTTTCCAGCAGGCGATAATTTTGCAACACCAACCCACCCTGGCGCAGCGCCATAATTTCCGCATGCGCTGTCGGATCGTGTCTACCAATCGGTCGGTTCCAGCCTTCGCCAATCACCTGGTTGTTATGCACCAGCACCGCACCAACCGGAACTTCACCTTCTTCCCACGCACGACGTGCAAGGGTCAGCGCATGACGCATCCAGTGTTCGTGGGTAAATTCACTTTCTGACAAGGGACTCTCCGGGCTAGCTTAGGGCGGCGCATTATACACAGTCGTTACAAGAGACGGAATTATTCGAGTTGCTGGAGATTACCCTGCGGTGTAACCCTCCAGCGGTGCTGGCAGAAAAAGAGTAGCGGGTTGTCTTGATTGCTGTCGCTGTAACCACTGTAGAGTTGCAGTGGCGTGCCGATTTGTTGTTCCAGCTGTGACACTTTTTCATGCCCGAGGCAACGCAATGTGAGTACCCACCCACCGTGGGAGCGCTTGATTTGGCTGGCGATAAGCTTCACTTTTGGCAGCCACGGCGTATCGAAATAAACCTGCTGCACCAGCGGTTGTGGGGAGCCGGTGATAAGCCAGACATCAGCATCTGAACTGGTCAGGTAATCGGTCAGGCGCTGTTGTACTACGGGGAATGCAGTCACGCGCTCACGGAACCACGTCACGAAATTCGTTTCCAGTTGCTTGAGGCGCGTTTCGCTGTGACCGAAGGTTGCGCCCCACAACAACAGGCTCATTGGCCAGCGAGCGGCGCGCCCCTTAAACAATAACGCGCCACCGATCACCGGCAGAAGCGGAATGACAAGTAACAGATTGAGGGGCTGATGGCGCAGCAAGTAGCGCAAGAAGCTGCCGAACATATCCTGCTGATGCAGCGTGCCATCTAAATCGAAAAAAACTACCCGACGCTCACTCTGAGTTGCCAAACGTTACTCCTCTGGATCATTAAAGCCCATAAACCATGTAAATAAGAACCCGGCGATAACCGCTATCAGAAAGCCTAACAGATAGAACATCACTTTTCCGGCAACAATGGTTAATGCCAGCGGTAAACCTGAAATTCCGAAGGTGATGACAGTCGCCACTTTCCAGTAACTGATGAGCGCCCCACCCACCGCGCCGCCTAAACAGGCGCCGATAAATGGTTTACCCAACGGCAACGTTACCCCGAAAATCAACGGTTCACCGATACCCAGCAACCCAACGGGTAATGCGCCTTTAATCAGTTTTTTCAGGCGTTGGTTACGCGTTTTCAGCAATACCGCCAGTGCCGCCCCGACCTGCCCGACACCGGCCATCGCCAGAATGGGCAGCAAAGCGTTTTGGCCGTGTGTCTGGATAAGCTCAACATGAATCGGCACCAGTCCCTGATGTAACCCCGACAAGACTAGCGGCAGGAAGACGCCAGAAAGTATTGCACCGACCACCAGTCCACCTTTATCAATTGCCAGGGTCGCACCGTGGGCAATCGCATCAGAAATCAGGCCACCCAGCGGTTGTAACGCCACAATCGCAATCGATGCAGTAATTAAGGTGGTCAGCAGTGGGTTGAGGATCAGCTCAATTGAACCTGGCAATAACTTGCGTAACCGTTTTTCAATCCAGCACATCAGCGCCACCACCAGCAACACCGCGATAACCCCGCCGCGCCCCGGTTGCAGGTTTTCGCCAAACAGGTGGATTTGCGCCAGTTGCGGGCTGGAAAGAATCCCGGCCATCACGCCGCCCATCGCCATTGAGCCGCCGAATACTTTAGCGGCATTTACGCCCACCAGAATATTCATGATAGCAAACACGGCACTACCGAAGATGGCAAGTAAGCCGAGAATGTTCGGATACTGCGTGGCAAGGTCACCCACAATATCCGGGCGTTTGAGGATATTAATAATCCCGGTGATAAGCCCTGAAGCAATAAAAGCTGGAATCAATGGAATAAAGACGTTGGCCAGTTTACGCAGCGCTTCGCTCATCGGAGCCTGATAACGCGCTTTCGCCTGAGCTTTATTCTGTGCAATATCGTCTTCTGCTAAGAGCGTTTGGCCATTGCTTTGCAACAGTTCACGCATGGCATCGACTACCTGAGCTGCACGACCCGGCCCAACAATAAGCTGATGCTGCGTTCCTTGTTTCACATAGCCACTAACTCCCGGCAGTTTCTTCAGACGGGCAATATCAAGCTGGTTATCGTCATGTACTTCGACGCGTACGCGTGTCATACAGTTTTCCAGACGGGCGATATTTGCCTGCCCACCGATTCCAAGCAATATTTCACTGGCAAGAGTTGCTGTCATATCCATGATTCAGTGCCTGCTTTTAGTTTTTCAGTGCTGGGCGAAGATAACCATTGCTGTCTGCCAGACGCGTGTAAGCCGTCTGCGCATCCACACCAGTGAGTATCATTAGAATGGCGGGCTTCACTTCGTAATCTGTTTGTTTGAGCGCATTTTCAGCATCAATACGAGCGGCTCCGGTCGCTTCCATGACAATACGACACGCCCGATCCACAAGCTTAATATTGGTGGCTTTCATATCGACCATCAGGTTCTGGTAAACCTTACCCAGTTTCACCATCGCGCCAGTGGAAATCATATTCAGCACCAGTTTTTGCGCAGTGCCTGATTTCAGGCGCGTGGAACCCGTCAGGGCTTCCGGGCCGACGACCGGAGAAATGGCAATTTCAGCTTCCAGTGCAATGGCAGAACCTGGATTACAGGAAATCGCTGCGGTACGACAGCCAAGATTGCGCGCATAACGCAGGCCACCAATCACATACGGCGTGCGGCCTGACGCAGCAAGCCCAACCACCATGTCGTTGGCGGTTAGCTCCAGGGCTTTCAGGTCGTCCTCGCCCAATTGCTGGTTGTCTTCAGCACCTTCGACGGCTTTCAGTAATGCGCCAGGGCCACCAGCGATTAAACCAATCACCAGACCGTGTGGCACGCCAAAAGTCGGCGGGCATTCTGAGGCGTCCAGCACACCTAACCGTCCGCTAGTTCCCGCGCCCATATAAATCAAACGGCCACCCGCCTGAAGCGACACAGCGGCAGCATCAACGGCTTTGGCAACTTCGGGCAATGTTTTCTCAACAGCCTCTGCCACCAGGGCATCCTGTTGATTAAAGCGCTGGACCATTTCAAGTGTAGAGAGACAATCGAGATCCATGGTTTGTGGATTACGAGTTTCAGAAACGAGTGAGCCGAGATTCATCATGTGCCTTTGAATATTTAATTCCTTAAAGTTTCTACATGATGGAATATTAAATTCATTCAGGCGAGCGTAATTTACGTTATTATGGAGCCGCTCACATAATTGACCCGACGGACTGGAGAGGACATGAACTGCTTATTGCGTATTCGAAGCCGCTACCCAACCCTGGCACAAAGCGACCGTAGACTGGCTGACTTTTTGCTGGAGAAGCCCGACTACGCGCGCCATTTAAGTTCACAGCAGCTTGCCACCGAGGCAGGTGTCAGCCAGTCCAGCGTGGTGAAATTTTCCCAAAAACTGGGGTTCAAAGGTTTTCCTGCTCTGAAACTGGCAATCAGTGAAGCGCTGGCCAGCGGCCAGGAACCACAATCTGTGCCTGTTCATAATCTGATATTGGGTGATGACCCACTGCGGTTAGTGGGCGAAAAGCTGATTAAGGATAATTTGGCCGCGATGCGTGCCACGCTTGATGTCAACAGTGAAGAAAAACTGCTAGCGAGTGTGGATATGTTGCGCAATGCACGCCGGGTGCTGCTGGTAGGTATTGGCGCCTCTGGCCTGGTTGCCAAGAATTTTTCCTGGAAGCTGATGAAAATTGGTATTAATGCGGTGGCGGAGCAAGACATGCATGCATTACTGGCGACGGCCCAAGCTTCAAGCAGTGACGACGTGCTATTGGCTATTTCCTATTCTGGTGAACGGCGTGAGATAAATCTTGCCGCTGATGAAACCCTGCGTACCGGAGCAAAAATCCTCGCGATTACCGGTTTTACACCTAACGCTTTACAACAACGCGCCACTCTTTGCCTGTATACCATCGCTGAAGAACAGGCGACACGCAGCGCGGCAATTTCATCCACCAGCGCGCAAATGATGCTGACCGACCTTCTGTTTATGGCGCTGGTACAAAGGGATTTGGAGCACGCGCCGGGGCGAATTCGCCACAGTGAAGCACTGGTAAAAAAACTGGTTTGACCGGTGATTGGGCGTATAATGCCCGCCCTGTTTCTGTTGTTATCGAGATCTTCCCATGGCACTGCTCATCACTAAAAAATGTATTAACTGCGATATGTGCGAGCCGGAGTGCCCGAACGAAGCTATTTCCATGGGGGAGAGCATTTATGAGATCAACACCGATCGCTGCACTGAATGCGTCGGGCATTACGAAACGCCAACCTGCCAGAAAGTCTGTCCGATCCCGAATACTATCATTAGCGATCCGGCGCATATTGAGAACCAGGAGCAACTGTGGGACAAGTTCGTTCAGTTGCATCATGCAGACAAACTTTAGTTCTCAATAATTACCGTTGCACACGCATAGTGCCGTTCATCGGCAAGCGTAACATGCACTGAGCGCACGCCCATTCTTTGCGCGACTCGTTCCGCCTCTTCCCAAAACCGTAATTGCGGTTTGCCTAGTGGATCGTTAAAAACCTCGAACTGATTAAACGCCAGGCCATTGCGAATTCCTGTCCCAAACGCTTTGGCTGCAGCTTCCTTTACTGCAAAGCGTTTGGCAAGAAAGCGCACCGGCTGCTGGTGCGCCTGGTATTGCAGCCATTCATTGGCACTAAGCACACGCTTCGCCAGGCGGTCGCCGGAACGTGAGATAACGCTTTCGATACGCGCTATCTCCACGATATCGGTGCCAAGGCCAAGAATAGCCATTAGCTACGTGCTTCCAGCATCAGACGTTTCATTTCTGCTACCGCTTCTTTCAAACCGCTCATTACCGCACGGCCAATTATTGCATGGCCGATATTCAGCTCATGCATTTCTGGCAAACGGGCAATAGCTTTGACGTTGTGATAAGTCAGCCCGTGTCCGGCGTTCACTTTCAGGCCTTTTCCGGCGGCATAGGTTGCTGCTTCGGCAATACGCGCCAGTTCTTTGGCTTGAGTCACGTCGTCTTTTGCATCAGCGTAGCAGCCGGTGTGAATTTCGATATATGGCGCACCAACAGCTACCGCTGCATCAATTTGCGCGTGGTCAGCATCAATAAACAGTGAAACCAGAATGCCAGCATCGGCCAGCCGTTTGCAGGCATCACGCATTTTATCCAGTTGACCGGCGACATCTAGCCCGCCTTCGGTAGTCACTTCCTGACGCTTTTCTGGCACAAGGCAGCAGAAATGAGGCTTGGTTTCGCAAGCAATATCAAGCATCTCTTCGGTAACGGCCATTTCCAGATTCATACGTGTGTCGAGGGTCTGGCGCAAGATGCGTACATCGCGATCGGTGATGTGCCGGCGATCTTCACGCAGGTGAACGGTAATACCGTCAGCCCCTGCTTGTTCGCAGATAAATGCCGCCTGCACTGGGTCTGGGTATGCCGTGCCACGTGCGTTACGTAAAGTTGCGATGTGATCGATATTGACGCCTAACAGTAATTTAGACATGCCTTTCCTCGGGTCAGAACGGTTTGAGTTCAGGCAGTTTACACCGGGTAAGGAAAGCATGGCTACGACCAGACGTTATTGCGGGTCTTGCGGTGATTTGAGTGGTGGAATTTTAGGCACAAACTGGCGGAATAATTCGCGGCTTTTAAGCGGTTTGCCACCGAGGTAAGGTTTCAGCGCCATTCTGGTAAAACGTTTCGCGGCGCGTAAGGATGCAATATCAGGGAATTCGCGATTGGCGAGAGCTTTGAGTTCATGCCCAGTGAAACTACGGTTATCCACCACCAGGCTCGCGATAAACCCTTTCTCTTCACGATAGCGATAAGTCATGGTGTCGCTGACTTCTTCCCCGCTTCCTGCGCAGTGCAGGAAATCCACGCCATATCCCAGGTGCCCCAGCAGAGCCAATTCAAATCGGCGCAATGCCGGTTCCGGCGAGCCGCTGGTTCCCGCTAATGCCTGAATGCAATGAAGGTAGTCGAAAAATAATTCAGAGAAACGGGTTTCATCTTCCAGCACGCGTGAAACCAGTTCATTCACGTACAGGCCGCTGTAGAGCGTAATACCACTAAGTGGAAGTGCCAGTGAGACAGCTTCGGCGCTACGCAGTGTTTTGACTTCACCACGACCGCCCCAGCGAACCAGCAAAGGGGTAAAGGGTTGTAGAGTCCCTTTAAGGTTAGAGCGGCGAGAACGAGCGCCTTTCGCAATTAAACGAACGCGCCCGGACTCTTCAGAAAAGAGGTCTAGCAGAAGGCTGGTTTCGCTCCAGGGGCGACTATGCAGGACAAAAGCCCGTTGCCAGCCTTCCATTGGTTAGTCGTCTGTGTAGCCGAGGCTGCGCAACGCGCGCTCGTCATCTGCCCAGCCGGATTTAACCTTCACCCACAATTCCAGGTGAATTTTCGCTTCAAACATGTCTTCCATGTCTTTACGCGCTTCGATACCGATGGTTTTGATTTTGGCGCCTTTGTTGCCAATCACCATTTTCTTCTGGCCTTCACGTTCAACCAGAATCAAACCATTGATGTCGTAACCACCGCGAGCGTTAGTCACAAACTGTTCAATTTCAACGGTCACGGAATACGGTAATTCCGCGCCAAGGAAACGCATCAGCTTTTCACGGATGATTTCAGAAGCCATGAAACGCTGAGAACGGTCAGTGATGTAATCTTCCGGGAAGTGATGAATCGCTTCTGGCAGACGTTTACGCACGATGCTGGCGATAGTATCCACGTTCATGCCGTTTTCAGCAGAAATAGGCACGATATCGAGGAAGTTCATCTGGCTACCGAGGAATTGCAGGTGCGGCAGCAAAACGCCTTTATCCTGAACGTTATCGACTTTGTTCACCGCAAGAATTACCGGCGCTCGCGCGTCACGCAGTTTGTTAAGCACCATCTCGTCATCTGCGGTCCACTTAGTGCCTTCAACCACAAAGATAACCAGCTCAACGTCACCGATGGAGCTGCTGGCAGCTTTGTTCATCAGGCGGTTGATGGCACGTTTTTCTTCCATATGCAGCCCTGGGGTATCGACGTAAATCGCCTGATACGGACCTTCAGTATGGATGCCCATAATGCGGTGACGAGTGGTCTGCGCTTTACGGGAAGTAATAGAGATTTTTTGCCCAAGCAACTGGTTTAGCAGCGTGGATTTGCCGACATTCGGGCGACCAACGATGGCCACGAATCCGCAAAAGGTTTGTTCTTCGCTCATTATTCCAGCTCCAGCTTGATAAGCGCCTGCTCAGCTGCAGCCTGTTCCGCTTTACGGCGGCTTGAACCGGTACCAACGACCGGCTCAGGCAGGCCACTCACCTGACAGTGAATGGTAAATTCCTGATCGTGCGCTTCACCACGAACCTGCACCACCAAATAAGATGGCAGTGGCAAGTGGCGACCCTGCAAATACTCTTGCAGACGCGTCTTAGGGTCTTTTTGCTTATCGCCTGGGCTAATTTCATCCAGACGAGATTGATACCAGGAAAGAATTAAGCGCTCAACGTTCTGGATATCGCTGTCGAGGAAAACACCACCAATTAAGGCTTCGACGGTATCGGCCAGAATAGATTCGCGGCGGAAACCACCGCTTTTCAATTCACCCGGCCCAAGGCGCAGACATTCGCCTAATTCAAATTCGCGGGCAATTTCTGCCAGCGTATTGCCGCGCACCAGCGTCGCACGCATACGGCTCATATCGCCTTCGTCAACACGAGGGAAACGATGGTAAAGCGCGTTTGCGATAACGTAGCTAAGAATTGAGTCACCCAGGAATTCCAGACGCTCATTGTGCTTGCTGCTGGCACTGCGATGCGTTAATGCCTGTTGCAACAGATCCTGATGTACAAAAGTGTAGCCCAGCTTACGCTGCAGCCTATTTATTACGATGGGGTTCATGCGATACCAATTAATGAATGCGTCAATTATTCAGCACACGGAACAGACCTGAAAAAGAGAACCAACGCTGTTTCGTTTGCCGTGGCTCCTCTAAGAGGAGCCAACCTTAATACGGGGGGATATTCTATAGATAACGACATAGAAAGTCGTTATCTGAATAGATTTAATTGATCAATGAATTCCGCCAATACGGCTTAAACGAACACCCGTTGGCCATTCACCTTCTTGTTTCTCAAAACTCATCCAGATTGCCGTCGCTTTACCTACCAGATTTGCCTCAGGAACAAAGCCCCAATAACGGCTATCAGCGCTGTTATCGCGGTTATCACCCATCATGAAGTAATGGCCTGGTGGAACAATCCAGGTCGCCAGTTGTTGGCCTGGTTGCTGGTAGTACATCCCCAGTTGATCCTGAGCGATTGGCACCGTCAATATGTTGTGAGTTACATCACCCAACGTTTCTTTGCGCTCAGACAGACGGATACCGTCTTCTTTGGTCTGGTTCAGCGGCAACTGGAAGAAACCAGAATTCGCTTCACTGCCGTTACGGCGCGCAAAGGTCTGAACGAAATCGCTCGGCTCTACGTTGCTGTAAGTAATTGGCAGAGCGTTATCACATGCCTGGCCAGAACTGCAATTTGGCTGGACCGTGACTTCTTTTGCAACGGGATCGTAACTGACGCGATCGCCCGGTAAACCAACAGCACGCTTGATGTAATCCAGACGAGGATCTTGCGGGTATTTAAAGACCACAATATCACCGCGTTTTGGATGACCCGTTTCAATGAGCGTTTTCTGGTAAATCGGATCTTTAATGCCGTAGGCAAATTTCTCCACCAGAATAAAGTCGCCAATTAATAACGTTGGCATCATTGATCCTGATGGGATCTGGAACGGTTCATAGATAAACGAACGCACGATCAAGACAATAGCGAGCACCGGGAATACGGATGCCCCCGTTTCTAACCAACCTGGCTTAGGTGCCACTTTTTTTAGCGTTTTGCTATCAAGTGCATCACCAGTGGCAGCTTGCGCTGCCGCCTGTTTTTCCTGACGCTTTGGCGCAAAGATAAATTTATCGATACACCATAAAAGGCCCGTTACCAGCGTCGCTATCACGAGGATTAGCGCAAACATATTCGCCATGCCAACTCCTTAATTTATTTGCTGTCTTTGCCGACATGCAGAATGGCGAGGAACGCTTCCTGAGGCAATTCGACGTTACCGACTTGCTTCATACGCTTCTTACCGTCTTTCTGTTTCTGCAACAGCTTTTTCTTACGGCTTACGTCACCGCCGTAGCATTTCGCCAGAACGTTTTTACGCAACTGTTTCACGGTAGAACGCGCAATAATATGTGCGCCGATTGCCGCCTGAATCGCAATATCGAACTGTTGACGTGGGATCAGCTCCTGCATTTTCTCAACCAACTGACGGCCACGGAACTGCGAGTTGCCACGGTGAGTGATCAATGCCAGAGCATCAACACGGTCGCCGTTAATCAGTACATCAACACGTACCATGTCAGAGGTCTGGAAACGTTTGAAGTTATAGTCCAGAGAAGCATAGCCACGGGATGTTGATTTCAGACGGTCGAAGAAGTCGAGTACTACTTCTGCCATCGGGATTTCGTAAGTCAACGCAACCTGGTTACCGTGGTAGACCATGTTGGTCTGTACGCCACGTTTTTCGATACACAGAGTGATGACGCTGCCCAGATATTCCTGTGGCATCAGCATATGACATTCAGCGATTGGCTCACGCAGTTCAGCAATGTTATTCAGTGCTGGCAGCTTAGATGGGCTATCAACATAAATTGTTTCGCCGCTGGTGGTTTCAACTTCGTAAACTACGGTTGGCGCTGTGGTAATCAGGTCAAGGTCGTATTCACGTTCCAGACGTTCCTGAATGATTTCCATGTGCAACAGACCAAGGAAGCCACAACGGAAGCCGAAGCCCAGTGCCGTTGAGCTTTCTGGCTCAAAGAACAAGGAGGCATCGTTCAGGCTCAATTTACCCAACGCATCACGGAAGTTTTCGTAATCGTCAGAGCTTACCGGGAACAGACCCGCATAAACCTGTGGTTTCACTTTTTTGAAACCTGGCAGCGCTTTATCTGCTGGGTTACGCGAAAGGGTCAGGGTATCGCCAACCGGTGCGCCGAGAATGTCTTTGATCGCACAAACCAACCAGCCAACTTCACCACAACCCAGTACATCGCGATCAACACGTTTTGGCGTGAAGATGCCCAAACGGTCAGCGTTATAGACCTGGCCGGTGCTCATAACTTTGATTTTGTCGCCTTTTCTCATGGTACCGTTTTTGATACGAACCAGAGAAACAACGCCGAGGTAGTTATCGAACCAGGAATCGATGATCAGTGCCTGTAATGGCGCATCTGGATCACCTTCTGGGCCCGGGATATCACGCACCAGACGTTCAAGTACATCTGTTACGCCAAAGCCGGTTTTAGCCGAGCAGCGCACCGCATCAGCGGCATCAATGCCAACAATATCTTCAATTTCCTGCGCAGCGCGTTCAGGATCGGCAGCTGGCAAGTCAATTTTGTTCAGAACTGGAACCACTTCCAGATCCATTTCCATGGCGGTATAGCAGTTTGCCAGGGTCTGAGCTTCTACGCCCTGACCAGCATCGACCACCAGCAGCGCACCTTCGCAGGCTGCCAGAGAACGGGAAACTTCATAAGAGAAGTCAACGTGGCCTGGGGTGTCGATGAAATTCAGATGATAGGTTTCGCCATCTGATGCTTTGTAATCCAACGTTACGCTTTGCGCTTTGATGGTAATACCACGTTCACGCTCCAGATCCATGGAGTCAAGAACCTGAGCTTCCATTTCACGGTCAGACAAGCCGCCGCAAATTTGGATAATACGGTCAGACAGCGTCGATTTGCCGTGGTCGATGTGGGCAATAATAGAAAAGTTACGTATATTCTTCATAGTTAGAGGTTTTTATGCCTTACAAATCCGGGAAAGCTCGGCGCAATGCGCTGTACAGAGCGTGATGTCAATGGCTGTCTTTTGCCTGAAACGCCGCATTCTACACTACAACGAGAAAGCGAGGAAACAGGTCATCATGCAAGCGTAGCTGAGAGATGAAAGACCTATAGAAAGTGTGTCTAACAGATTGCGGATATCGGAGACTCTACTGGCTATCCGCAGGAGTCGTCGTTTCGACTCTAAGAACATTTGGTGGTAGTGCGACACTGAGAATAACAGGTTGCCAGGTTTCACGGCGGCTGAGCTTTAATGAGAACCCGCGCGCGATCAGAAAACCGCCCACGCCGCCCAGAACAGCACCGCAAATCGCCGCAAGGTTGGTACCAAACAGCGCCTGAAACACTCCCGAAACCAGAAATAAGCCCAGCAATGGGGACATATAAACCAGCAACGCAGAACCTATCAGGCTGCCTTCAGCAATACCCAATTCGACTTTTTGCCCCGCCACCAGCGGCGTATCGCAAGCAACAGACAAGGTGTGGCTGGTTTGTGGGCCGAGTTTGTTGAGAATGCGGCTGCCGCAGCCTGCGCGCGAAGCACAGCTACTGCATGACGCTTTTACGTCACAGCTTAACAGTGCTTCACCTTTTTGCCAGGAGATAACGGTAGCCCACTCCTTGATCATTGCGCTGTCCTGAATTTGATACTGTCAGCAATACGTTTCGCTGTTTGTGGCGGAAGCTCACCGACGATCGTAATTTCAGTTTTATCCCGAACTTCAGAACTCACCGTGCGGCGCCCGGTGCGCAGTAGCTGATCGGTGCTATTGCTGGCTGCACGGCTAATGTTGACCGAGAAGCTGAACAGACCATCAGAATACAGGCGAGATTCGATAGGAACATCAACAGTCGGCAATGGACGACGGCTGCTGGAGACCTCACTAAAACCTTGCGGCAACCAGGTCGGTGCCCAGGCAAAATTGATTTTTTCAGCACCCGGCACTGACAGCAATGGCGGTAAATTCGCCTTCGCCAGGCTTTGCATCATGCCGTTGGCTTCTTTGCTGACGTTGAAGGAAATAACGCGGAATTGCTCCAGCGTTTCACCATCACGGTCCAGCAAATCAACACGCATAGGTAATTTGGTTTCCGAGTCCAACCACACCATATAGCTGTAACGCGTGCCATCTCGTGCCACGACTCGGATTACTTCGCAAAGCCTGTCGGCAATACGAGTGCGTCCGACAGAAATGAAGTCGTAATAAGGTGTTAAGCGTTTGAAATCGGTGTAGACGATTGATGGAAGCGAGTCAACAATGTAATCACCAGTGAGCGTAAACGGCTCAAGCCCTGGTTCAAAATAGCTGATTTCACTGCCACGCTGGACAACTTCTCGGCGTGGGCCATCCATCTGAAGCAATTGCGCAAGTGGACGATTATCAAGTCTTGCATGGCGATAGCGTAAGGACTCTATCCCTTGCTTATTAATACTGATAAATGCCAACTCATAATTGAGTGACTGACTCGCCTGGTTCATTTGCTGCAACAACGCCCCGGACGAAACTGTGTCCGCCGAGGCATTTGAGCTGAACAACAGGCTGCTTGTCATAAGAGACAGTGCATACCAAAGTTGCTTCATTACTGCGATTGAGTTCCTAACGTTTGGTTTCCTGGCACTTGTACCGCAGCTTGCTGGGTTTGTGCCTGTTCAAACTGGAGTTGCTCGGCGTGTAAACGACGCTGCAATTCGTAATCTTGCAGCATAGCATTGATACGTCGACGTTGTTCCTGTACCTGCTGCTGACCAGTACTTGCAGTGCTGTCAGACGGAACACCCAAGCTTACCGGGCTCGCTTTACCCATCATCGGTAAAGTGTTGAACACAGGAGCTTCAGGCTGCGCAGGATTGTCAGATTGGCCATTATATTGCTGCACACCAACGATTACCGCAAGCGATACGCATGCTGCAACACCCACTTGGGTAAGCTGGCTGGCCCACGGACGTACCTTTTTCCAGAACGACATTTTCTGCCATTGCTGAGGTTCAGGCTGCTGTTCAGTAATAAGTGGCGTGACATGACGCACTGGTTCATTTTCGATTGCCGCCATAACATTGGCTGCAATATCAAAATGAAGCAATTCACTGGTATCGCCGCGCATAGTATCGCGGATTAGGTGGTAGCTCTCCCAGCTTTGCTGCAATGATTTGTCTTGTGACAAGACACTTAGCAGTTCGCTATCCAGAGTTTCCCCATCCATTAAAGCGGAAAGCTGTTCTTTCTGCATGCCTAATTACCCTTCCAGTAACCCGCTATCGTCAACGCCTGATAAGCGGTTGAACTTTATTATCAATAGCTTCCCGCGCACGGAAAATACGAGAACGTACTGTCCCTACCGGGCAATCCATGATGGCGGCTATTTCTTCATAGCTCAAACCATCCAACTCCCGCAACGTAATTGCCATGCGTAAATCTTCCGGGAGTGACTCAATAGTACGGAAAACTATTTGTCTCAGTTCTTCAGACAACATTAAGTTCTCAGGGTTCGAAATTTCTTTCAATGCACTGCCACTTTCGTAGTTTTCCGCATCAATTGCGTCCACATCGCTTGATGGAGGACGACGACCCTGAGCAACCAGATAATTTTTTGCCGTGTTGACCGCGATGCGGTACAACCATGTATAAAACGCACTATCGCCACGGAATGAATCCAGTGCGCGATAAGCTTTGATAAAAGACTCCTGCACCACGTCAGGAACATCTCCTGAAGGTACATATCGGGAAACCAGACTCGCCACTTTATGCTGATAGCGAACCACCAGTAAATTAAATGACGTCTTGTCTCCCTTCTGGACCCGTTCGACGAGGACCTGATCCGTTAACTGCTCACTCATCCGAGGTAATGTCTCCCCAAACCTATTTCCACGCGTAATTGAAAAGCCACCCGAACTCTGCATAAATGAGCAAGTTCACGGTTGGAGCACTCGATTTGAGCAAAGTTCCATTACGCCGTTGTTTTCCTGATCTGTCCCACGAATTATCTCTTCTTGATTATAAGTTTCATGGCACAAATGGTGGCACCTTTTTTGTCCGAAAAGGCGATCGCTAGATTCATGCAGAGTATCGCATGAATGATGATTTTTCATTAGAAAATCTGCCACTAACAGTGAACTGGCACGAAAAAGTGCTTAAAGACACTATTATTCGGATGAAACTGAGCTTTGCCTTACTTTTGTTTAGTTCATATAACACCAGTTTAAAAAAAACGTGTTACAGCCCACATCGGGTGATATGCTGGCCTGACCTTTGTTTAGTAAATTAAACACGATGAACGCAAATTCCGAACTCGCTTGTGATGTATTAATCGTTGGTAGCGGAGCTGCTGGCCTCTCTCTAGCCTTACGGCTTGCCGAAAACTGCAAAGTTATTGTTCTGAGTAAAGGGCCAATTAATGAAGGCTCAACGTTTTATGCTCAGGGTGGCATTGCCGCGGTGTTTGATGAAACGGATAGCATCGATTCACATGTCGAAGATACGCTGATTGCAGGCGCCGGAATTTGCGATCGAGATGCGGTGGAGTTTGTCGCCAGTAACGCACGCCATTGCGTGCAATGGTTAATCGATCAAGGTGTGTTGTTTGACACTGAGATCCAGGCTAATGGCGCGGAAAGCTATCATTTAACTCGCGAAGGTGGGCATAGCCATCGCCGTATTCTCCATGCTGCAGACGCCACTGGCAAAGAAGTTGAAACCACACTAGTCGGCAAAGCACTGAGCCATCCAAATATTCGTGTTATCGAACGTAGTAACGCCGTAGATCTTATTGTTTCAGACAAGATCGGTCTGCCTGGCACGCGACGTGTCGTGGGGGCCTGGATCTGGAACCGTAATCGCGAGAAAGTGGAAACTTGCCGTGCGAAAGCCGTGGTTTTAGCCACTGGCGGCGCGTCGAAGGTTTATCAGTACACCACTAATCCAGATATTTCTTCAGGTGATGGCATTGCCATGGCGTGGCGTGCAGGTTGCCGCGTTGCCAATCTGGAATTTAATCAGTTCCATCCAACAGCCCTCTTCCATCCTCAGGCTCGTAATTTCCTGCTAACCGAAGCATTGCGCGGTGAAGGTGCTTACCTCAAGCGCCCAGATGGCAGTCGCTTTATGCCAGATTTTGATGAGCGTGGCGAACTGGCTCCGCGTGATATCGTCGCTCGTGCCATCGACCATGAAATGAAACGTCTGGGTGCCGATTGCATGTATCTGGATATTAGCCACAAGCCCGAAGAGTTTGTGCGCCACCATTTCCCAACGATTTACGAAAAGTTGATGGGGCTGGGTATCGATCTGACTAAAGAACCAGTACCTGTGGTGCCCGCTGCCCATTACACCTGTGGCGGTGTGATGGTTGATGAAAATGGCCGTACTGACGTTGATGGGCTATACGCTATTGGCGAAGTGACTTATACCGGTCTGCATGGTGCAAACCGTATGGCGTCGAACTCGTTGTTAGAATGCCTGGTTTATGGCTGGTCTGCTGCAGAAGATATTATGAAGCGTATGCCATACGCGCGTATTTCCAGATCATTACCTGACTGGGATGACAGCCGGGTCGATAATCCTGATGAGCAGGTCGTTATCCAGCATAACTGGCATGAACTGCGTTTATTTATGTGGGATTACGTCGGTATTGTGCGTTCCACGCGCCGACTGGAGCGAGCATTGCGCAGAATTACCATGTTGCAGCAGGAAATTGACGAGTACTATGCCAACTTCCGCGTGTCGAACAATTTACTGGAACTGCGCAACCTTGTGCAGGTTGCCGAGTTAATTGTGCGCTGTGCCATGATGCGTAAAGAAAGCCGGGGTTTGCACTACACGCTGGACTACCCGGATTTGGCTGAAAATTCTGGGCCAAGCATTCTTTCACCGCTTTACATAAACAAATAGAAGTCCTGGGTCAGGCCACAGTAACCTTCGGAATAGTGTTGGTCTGGCCCACGAATCGTCAAACGCTCGGTAAAATACTCACCATCAGTTGGTGACAGTGCCAACATCACACGATGCGGCAAGCGAGTTTCATTATCTGCGATATCCGTACGGTAACGTACAAACCATCCCTGTGTTTTTGCCAGTTCACAAAAAGCCGTTCCCGACGTTTCAGGCATGATCACACAGAAAAAACCATCTTCAGTGATCAACTGTGCGGCACTACTCAACAACGCGTTATGATCAAGCGTTGTGGTATAGCGAGCCTGAGCGCGCTCCGGCGAAGCACAATCACTGCCCTGGGAAAAAAATGGCGGGTTGCTGACGATTAACGAGTAACGTTGCGTGGCTTGTTGCGCCCATTCACGAATATCAGCGCAATGAACTGAGATACGCGAAGACCACTTGCACCCTGCGGCGTTTTCCGCAGCTTGCTCAGCGGCAACAGGATCAAGTTCTACTGCATCGATCGTGACATTGTCAGGCGTGCGCTGCGCTAGCATTAATGCCAGCAAGCCGCTTCCGGTGCCAATATCCAACACGTTTTTCACATTTGCTACGGGTACCCATGCGCCCAGCAATGTGCCATCGGTACCGACTTTCATTGCGCATCGATCGTGCGCTACAAAGAACTGTTTGAAGGTGAATCCATCACGACGCAATACTGCTTTTTGACTGCACATCTTAGCTACCCTGTAGAGAAACGGGTGTAGCATAGGGGAAAGTCGCTGCCAGGAAAAGCATCAGTTATCCACACAAACAGATGAAGATCGCAGCCATAACGTCTATAATCGGCGCCCTACATAGAGGAAGACCATGACTGTAACCACTTTTTCCGAACTGGAACTTGACGAGAGCTTGTTGCTCGCGCTCCAGGACAAGGGCTTTACCCGCCCGACAGCTATTCAGGCTGCCGCCATTCCACCTGCACTTGAAGGGCGTGATGTCCTTGGTTCCGCACCAACCGGTACCGGTAAAACAGCCGCTTATTTGCTGCCTGTGTTACAGCATTTGGTCGATTTCCCGCGTAAGAAGTCTGGACCACCACGTATTTTGATTGTCACGCCAACACGTGAACTGGCAATGCAAGTAGCCGATCATGCTCGTGAACTGGCAAAACATACCCATCTTGATATCGCAACCATCACGGGTGGCGTGGCATATATGAACCACGCTGAAGTGTTCAGCGAAAACCAGGATATCGTTGTTGCAACAACGGGTCGCCTGCTGCAATACATTAAAGAAGAAAACTTTGATTGCCGTGCAGTAGAGACACTGATTCTTGATGAAGCCGATCGCATGTTGGATCTGGGCTTTGCGCAGGATATTGAAACCATTGCTGCTGAAACTCGCTGGCGCAAACAAACCATGCTGTTCTCTGCAACGCTGGAAGGCGATGCGATTAAGAATTTCGCAGAACGTTTGTTAGAAGATCCAGTTGAAGTTTCCGCGACATCATCAACACGCGAGCGCAAGAAAATCCACCAGTGGTACTACCGCGCCGACAACGTTGAGCACAAAACTGCACTGCTGGTGCATTTGCTGAAACAGCCGGATACCACCCGTTCGATCGTTTTTGTTCGCAAACGTGACCGTGTGCATGAGCTGGTTGCCTGGCTGCGTGAAGCGGGTATCAACACCTGCTACCTCGAAGGCGAAATGGTGCAGATGAAGCGTACCGAAGCTATCAAGCGTTTGACTGATGGCCGCGTGAACGTATTGATCGCTACAGATGTTGCCGCACGTGGTATTGATATTCCAGAAGTCAGCCATGTCTTCAACTTTGATATGCCGCGTACAGCCGATACTTACCTGCACCGTATTGGGCGTACAGGCCGTGCTGGCCTCAAAGGAATCGCTATTTCTCTGGTTGAAGCGCATGACCATTTGCTACTTGGCAAAGTGACGCGTTACATGAAAGAACCCATGAAATCGCGCATAATTGAAGAGCTGCGCCCAACGACCCGTGCACCAAGTGAGAAGCTCACTGGTAAGCCGTCGAAGAAAGTGCTCGCTAAGCGTGAAGAAAAGAAAAAAGACGATAAAGAAAAGCCGCGTGTGAAGGTCCGTCTACGCGATAAAAAGAATGTCGGTAAGCGCCGTAAACCAAGCAGTGCGAAAACCGAATCCGCTGAATAATTCGTCAGCAGCTATAGAAACCGTCTCCCAGGAGGCGGTTTTTTTATGATTTGAGTTAGAGTTTTAACCGTTCCGTTACATTCTTGAACCAGAACCATAAAAAAAGCCGGTGCAACTGCCACCGGCTTTTTAAATATTTTAAGAATTACAGGCTTGCAGTGAAAGTACGAGCAATAACGTCACGCTGTTGTTCTGGAGTCAGTGAGTTGAAACGTACCGCATAGCCAGACACACGAATGGTCAACTGTGGGTATTTTTCTGGGTGCTTAACAGCATCTTCCAGAGTTTCACGACGCAGAACGTTCACGTTCAGATGCTGGCCACCTTCTACACGAACTTCAGGTTTTGCTTCCACGCCGATTTCGCGATATTCGAACTCACCCAATTTGCTCACTGCGACAACTTCGTCTTCTGCAAAATCAGCTTTAGCACATACACAACGCGCTTCACCTTTTTCGCTGTCTAACAGCCAGATAGAGTTCAAGAGTGAATCATTTGCAGCTTTAGTAATTTGGATACCAGTAATCATTTTATTTCTCCCTTTGGGCTAATTTTGTGATTCTATTTCGGGCCATAAACTGGCTCATTGGTAAAACCATTGTTGCGTTACTGATCTTTATACTAGCCAAACCAGCTTCAAACCTTGATTTAAATCAATTAAATCCATGCCATCAATGTGCCTATGATATCATTTATTTGTTTTACATCAACTTAGCGAGGCTCGTGAAAATTAAAAATTATGTAAATTTTCAACTTTTTTTAAGTTTATGGCGCTTCCGTTGCTGATTCATTTCCTTAGAAGAAAGAAGCCGTTAAGCTAGTCGCATTACGAATCGCAGGAGAGCGAGATGACTACCCCCCTCACCTGGCACGATGTGCTAGCGCAAGAAAAGCAACAACCCTACTTCACGAATACTCTGGCAACCGTTGCTGAACGACGTGCTGCAGGGGTGACGGTTTATCCACCTCAGAAAGACGTCTTCAAAGCCTTCCGATTTACTGAGTTGGCTGATGTGAAAGTCGTGATTCTTGGGCAAGATCCTTACCATGGTCCTGGGCAAGCGCATGGCCTGGCTTTTTCTGTTCTGCCGGGGGTTGCTGTGCCACCCTCTTTAAAGAATATGTACAAAGAGTTGCAGAGCGACATTGCTGATTTTGTGCAACCAAACCATGGTTATCTCGAAAGCTGGGCGCGTCAGGGCGTGCTTTTACTCAACACGGTATTAACCGTCGAGGCGGGTAATGCGCATTCGCATGCGAAATTAGGCTGGGAAACATTCACAGATAAGGTGATTGCGCTGATTAACGAACACTGCGAAGGCGTCGTCTTTTTACTGTGGGGGTCACATGCACAGAAGAAAGGCAGCTTTATTGACCGGAACCGCCACTATGTATTACAAGCCCCTCATCCGTCACCTTTGTCGGCACACCGTGGTTTTCTGGGGTGCGGCCACTTCTCGAAAACCAATCAATATCTGATGGAACATAACCAGCCAGCAATAAACTGGACGCCGGTATTACCAGATTAAACAGACAAAAAAGCCAGCTTTCGCTGGCTTTTCAAATCAGTCATTAACAATGCATTACGCTTTGTTTTGACGCCACCACTCAGACAGCAACACACCGGTTGCCACTGATACGTTCAGACTTTCAACGTTACCAGTACCTGTGATAGCAACGCTCATGTCAGCATTTTCAAAGGTTGCGTCAGACACACCTTCGCGTTCCTGACCTAACACCAAAACCATTTTCTTCGGCAGCTCAGCTTTGAAAAGCGGAGTCCCTTTGTGGCTTGATGTTGTGACTATCGCGTAACCGGCTTTACGGAACTGCTCCAGACCTTCTTCGAAAGTCTCGCCGCTGATAGCTTCAACATGCTCTGCACCGCCTTCGGCAGTACGAACTGCAGCGCCAGACTCCAGCATTGCTGCATCTTCCACCAATAAGCCTTTCACACCAAAGTGTGCACAGCTGCGCATAATGCCGCCGAGGTTGTGCGGGTTAGCAACGTTTTCCAACGCCAGTACACAATCTTCTTCGCCAGCTTTAGATAACCAGCTGTCAACAGTAATGCCGCGACGCTTTTTAATGATGAAGCAAACGCCACCGTGGTGTTCTGTACCGGATGCTTTTACCAACTCCGCATCATCTACCACATGGTAGGCTTTACGGTTTGCAGCCATCCAACGTAATGCTTCTTTGAAACGCGGGGTCACGCTCTGGATAAACCAGGCGCGTACGATGCAATCAGGGCGGCTAAGGAACAGAGCCTGACATGCGTTCTCACCGTAAACACGTGTTTCTTCCGCACGTTGGCGGCGAATGATTTCAGGGTCAACAATAGGTCTGCCATTGGCACCCATTTGCTCGCCTGCATCAGACACTTCTTCTCTTGGCGGTCGTGAAACCGTGCGCCATGGATTATCACCACGATCTTCACGATCGTCACTACGATTCCGCTCGCGCCCTGCGCCAGGTTTATCATCGCGACGTGGACCACGACGGCCCTCACCCCGTGACGGTGCTGCTGGACGCCCACCGCCTTTACCTGTGCGCGGGTTTTGGCTGCGTTTTTCGCTGTCATCGTCACCGCGGACATACATCACTTTGACCTTGCCGCTTTTACCTTTAAATTCGTCGTTCATGCTTTTCTCCACCTGGCTGAGCGCGTGGCGCGCAGATTACCCGATGTGGCACTGGTTAGCCATTAACTTTGGTCAAAAGCCGGCAACTATTGTAGCCATCGAATAAATCACTTGGCTGGCACTCGACTAATCGCCAATAATATTTAACATATGAGAAACATCATCTGTGATTTTCGTCATTTTTGGACAACACATCCTTTAGAGGTTAGTTATGAATACCGTTTGTGCCGCCTGCCAGGCAATTAATCGCATCCCCGATGAGCGTATTGATGACGGTGCTAAATGCGGCCGTTGTGGTCATGAACTGTTCGATGGTGAGGTTATTAATGCCACCAGCGAAACCCTGGATAAATTGCTGCAAGACGACTTACCGGTAGTTGTAGATTTCTGGGCGCCATGGTGCGGCCCTTGCGTCAACTTCGCGCCAATCTTCGAAGACGTAGCCGAAGAACGCAGTGGCAAAGTACGTTTCGTTAAAGTTAATACCGAAGCGGAGCCTGCACTTAGCGCACGTTTTCGTATCCGCAGCATTCCGACCATTATGGTTTTCAAAAAAGGTGAGATGGTCGACATGCTAAACGGAGCAATGCCGAAAGCACCATTTGATAGCTGGCTGAACGAAAATCTCTAAGTTCACAGGTACGTTTCTTTGTACCCGTGAACTTCATCTACGTTAGAATGGCGTTTTTAAGCTTGTTTATCTGATGACTGAAAACGCCGTCTTACGTCTTCGTGCCGAACGCCTGGCGCGTGCAACTCGTCCATTTCTTGCTCGTGGTAACCGCATCCGCCGTTGCCAGCGCTGCCTGCTGCCGCTAAAACAATGCCTGTGTGAAACACTACAGCCACAGAATGCACGAAGCCGTTTCTGCCTGGTTATGTTTGACACAGAGCCAATGAAGCCGAGTAATACCGGGCGACTTATTGCAGATATTTTGCCAGACACTGAAGCATTCCAGTGGTCACGAACAGAACCACCACAGGCACTGCTCGATTTAGTCAGCTCCCCAGATTACCAACCAATGGTTGTGTTCCCTGCATCTTATGCAAGCATTGAGCGAGAAGTCCTGACTACGCCTCCAAAAAGTGGCAAACCACCACTTTTTATCATGCTCGATGGCACATGGACTGAAGCCCGTAAGATGTTCCGCAAGAGCCCATATCTGGATAATCTGCCGGTCATTTCTGTGGATTTGAGTATTGTTTCTGCCTACCGACTGCGTGAAGCCCATGCCGATGGACAATACTGCACCGCCGAAGTTGCTGCAGCGTTGCTCGCACTTGCAGACGATGAGCACGCAGCCGTCGGGCTGACAGAGCATTTTACGTTGTTCCGTGAACGATATCTGGCAGGTAAACCTCATCATCAATCCAGTGTCACAGCAGCGGAGCCAGAAAGCGTTTAAACTCACTGGGTTAATTCTCAGGGGAGAGAACAATGAGTCAACGTGGGCTGGAGGCGCTACTGCGCCCCAAATCAATCGCTGTTGTCGGAGCTTCTGCAAAAACAGATCGGGCCGGTTATTTAATGATGCGCAATCTGTTGGCCGGAGGCTTTAATGGCCCGGTAATGCCAGTGACACCAACCCATAAAGCGGTGTGTGGTGTTCTTGCCTGGCCAGATATCGCAAGCCTCCCCTTCCCCCCTGACCTTGCGGTAATTTGCACTCATTCGAAACGTAACCCGGAATTACTGCAATCACTGGGAGAAAAAGGGTGTAAAGCCTGCATTATTCTCTCCGCTCCACCAGAACAACTTCCCGAATTATTAGCTTGTGCTAATCAATGGCAAATGCGTTTGCTCGGTCCAAATAGCCTTGGGCTGCTTGCGCCATGGCAAGGCCTTAATGCGAGTTTCTCACCCGTTCCGATTCAGAAGGGCAAGTTGGCATTCATCTCGCAATCTGCAGCTGTGTCCAACACCATTCTTGACTGGGCTCAACAACGAGAAATGGGATTCTCGTGGTTTATTGCGCTGGGTGACAGTCTGGATATTGATGTTGATGAGCTGCTGGATTATCTGGCTCGCGATACCAAAACCAGTGCGATTTTGCTTTATCTCGAACACCTGAGCGATGCGCGACGTTTTGTCTCGGCGGCACGAAGTGCTTCACGTAACAAACCCATTCTGGTGATTAAAAGCGGAAGAAGTGGCAAAGCCCAGGAGTTGCTCAAAACACATATTGGGCTTGATGCAGCGTGGGACGCAGCCATTCAACGAGCCGGTTTATTGCGCGTTCAAGACACTCATGAACTCTTTTCAGCTGTAGAAACATTAAGCCACATGCGCCCACTGCGCGGTGAACGCTTAATGATTATCAGTAATGGTGCGGCGCCCGCGGCACTGGCGCTGGACGAATTATGGTTACGCAACGGTAAACTTGCGACCCTGAGTGACGAAATCCTCGGTAAGCTAAAAAGTGTGTTGCCAATCAGTGTTGAAACTGGAAACCCGCTTGATTTACGCGACGATGCGACACCTGAGCGCTATCTCCGGGCAGTGGAAACCCTGCTTGATAGCCAGGACTTTGACGCATTAATGATTATTCATGCCCCGAGTGCAGCAGCCCCGGGAACCGAAAGTGCCACGGCCTTAATTGAGTTAATACACCGTCATCCGCGTAGCAAATATATAACTTTGATCACCAACTGGTGTGGCGAGTATTCCTCGCAGGAATCCAGGCGATTATTCAGCGACGCAAGCATTCCCACTTACCGTACCCCTGAAGGTGCAGTCACCGCCTTTATGCACATGGTGGAATATCGCAGAAATCAGAAACAACTGCGTGAAACCCCAGCGCTACCCGCCAATTTGAAAGCCAATGCCAGCGATGCCCATCTTCTTATCCAGCAAGCATTAAGCGAAGGTGCGACGTCGCTCGATACTCACGAAGTACGTCCGATTTTGCAGGCTTATGGGTTGAATACGCTACCCACCTGGATTGCCGGTGACAGTGCAGAAGCAGTGCATATTGCCGAACAAATAGGTTATCCGGTCGCGCTGAAGCTACGCTCCCCAGATATTCCGCATAAATCTGAAGTTCAGGGGGTAATGCTGTATCTAAGAACCGCCGCTGAGGTTCAGCAAGCCGCTGATGCAATTATTGACCGCGTGAAAATGGCGTGGCCGCAAGCTCGTATCCATGGGCTATTGGTACAAAGTATGGCTAACCGTGCTGGCGCTCAGGAACTCCGAATCGTGGTTGAGCACGATCCGGTGTTTGGCCCGCTGATAATGTTGGGCGAAGGTGGCGTTGAGTGGCGTCCGGACCAGCAGGCTGTTGTGGCTCTTCCACCACTCAATATGAACCTTGCCCGCTACCTTGTTATTCAGGCGATAAAAAGCGGCAAAATCCGTGGACGCAGTGCATTACGCCCGCTGGATGTGCCAGGTATTAGCCAGATCCTGGTTCAGGTTTCAAACTTAATCGTTGATTGCCCGGAGATTCGTCGCCTGGATATTCACCCACTATTGGCTTCAGGCAATGAGTTCACGCTTCTGGATGTCACATTGCAACTCGATAAGTTTGAGGGGGATCCGGAAAGCCGCCTTGCAATACGCCCATATCCGTACCAGCTGGAAGAAAGCATCACTCTCAAGAATGGCGAACAATGTCTGTTCCGCCCGATCCTCCCGGAAGATGAACCTTTGTTGCAACAGTTTATTTCCCTGGTAACCAAAGAGGATCTTTACTATCGCTATTTCAGCGAGATCAACGAATTTACCCATGAAGATTTAGCCAATATGACCCAGATCGACTACGATCGAGAAATGGCTTTTGTGGCTATTCGTGAGCTAAACGGATCACCGGAGATAATCGGTGTGACTCGTGCGATCTCAGATCCCGACAACATTGATGCCGAGTTTGCTGTGCTTGTACGTTCCGATTTGAAGGGACTCGGGTTAGGGCGGCGTCTGCTGGAAAAACTGATTAGTTACACCGGCGAACATGGGCTGCAAAGATTGAATGGCATTACCATGCCAAACAACCGAGGTATGGTCTCTTTGGCGCGAAAACTCGGATTTGATGTCGATATACAACTGGAAGATGGCATCGTCAGTCTGACTCTTCCATTGATAAAAAGCATGGATTCGTGAGTAAGGTACTGGAAAACTTACTCACTTTGCGGGTCAGTAGTGGTATTATCAGCAAGTTCTGACGTCTGGATTTTGCAGAAGGCCATCCAATGAATAGAGAAGATACGCACTGTGATGTTGTCTAAATTTAAACGTAATAAACATCAACAACACCTTGCCCAATTGCCGAAGCTTTCTCAGTCAGTTGATGATGTAAAGACTCTTTTCTCCCCAGCAGATTTCCGTGAAGTTCTGCTGCAAAAAATCGCGAGCGCCACCCGCCGCATCTGTATTGTTGCTTTATATCTTGAGCAAGATGATGCCGGTAAAGCCGTGCTAAATGCTCTCTACCAGGCCAAGCAACAACGCCCGGAAATTGAAGTGACCGTTCTGGTGGATTGGCATCGTGCTCAACGAGGCCGCATTGGCGCTGCTGCAACCAACACCAATGCTGACTGGTATCATCGTATGACCGAGGAATATCCCGGCGTAGAAATTCCAGTTTATGGCGTGCCTGTAAATACCCGCGAAGCGTTAGGTGTTCTACACTTCAAAGGTTTTATTGTTGATGATTGCGTGATTTATAGCGGCGCGAGTATTAATGATGTTTATCTGCATCAGCATGACAAATATCGTTATGACCGCTATCAGGTTATCTGTAACCCTCAGCTTTCCGACGTCATGTATAACTGGATGCACGAAAATCTGGTGGGTGGTCGTGCAGTACATCGATTAGACAAACAACACAGACCCAAAAGCCCAGAAATCAAAAATGATATCCGCTTGTTCCGTCAGGAATTACGCGATGCCAGTTTCCATTTTCAGGGCAATGCCGATAACGAGCAACTTGCCGTTACGCCGCTGGTTGGGCTGGGTAAAGCCAGTCTGCTCAATAAAACTATCTATCATTTAATGCCGTGTACCGAACGCAAGTTGGTTATCTGCACGCCTTATTTCAACCTACCCGCGGTACTGGTACGTAGCATCATTGAGCTGTTACGCGAAGGAAAACAAGTCGAGATTATTGTCGGTGATAAGACAGCGAATGATTTTTATATTCCAGAAGATCAGCCGTTTAAGATAATTGGTGCGTTACCCTATCTTTATGAAATTAATCTTCGCCGTTTCCTGAGTCGCTTACAGTACTACGTGAACAGTGGCCAGTTGGTGGTACGTCTGTGGAAAGATGACGACAATACTTTCCATCTCAAAGGCATGTGGATAGATGATGAGTGGATGCTATTGACGGGTAATAACCTTAACCCGAGAGCATGGCGACTGGATCTGGAGAATGCGATTCTAATTCATGACCCTAAACAGGAACTGGCTGTACAGCGTGACCATGAATTAGAATTAATCCGTACTCACACGACGGTAGTTCAACACTATCGTGACCTACAAAGCATCTCGGAATATCCGGAGAAAGTCCGTAAGCTTATCCGCCGCCTGCGTAGAATCCGTATCGACCGCTTGATCAGTCGCATTCTGTAATTCATCGCTATATTTAAAGCCCTGCTTGCAGGGTTTTTTTATAGCCAGAGGATCATGAATGCAGCGTCTTTTACTCCCTTCGATAGTACTTCTCAGCGGTTGCAGCCATATGGCGCAAGACCAGTGGCATGGCCAGGACAAAGCACAGCACTTTATTGCATCGGCTATATTATCCGCAGCAGGTAATGAGTATGGTCAACATCAGGGCTGGAGCGATTCCCGTAGCGCAAATTTCGGTTTCTTATTTTCGGTCAGCCTGGGCGCAACAAAAGAATTCTGGGATAGCCGGCCCGCTGGAAGTGGATGGAGCTGGAAAGATTTCACATGGGATATAGCCGGTGCCGCCACCGGCTACGCTATCTGGCAACTCGCCAAATATTAAAGTTTGATCCCTTTCCCTTTACGGTGCAACAGCAGTGATACCAGGAATGCCACTGCTCCCATCACGGAGACATACCAGAAAAATGCGGTTTCCATTCCTACCGATTTCAGTGAAAGTGCGACATATTCAGCCGAACCACCAAACAACGCATTCGCTACCGCATAGGACAGGCCAACACCTAATGCTCGAACTTCAGGTGGAAACATTTCTGCTTTCAAAATACCGCTTATAGAAGTGTAAAAGCTGGCTATCAGCAAAGCTAATATAACGAGACCAAATGCTGCATACGGTGAATTTACGTTTTGCAAAGCGGTAAGAATAGGTACAGTCATTACTGTAGCAAGGCCACCAAAGCAGAGCATGGAATTACGCCGCCCAATCTTGTCAGACAGCGCACCAAAGAAGGGTTGTACCAACATAAATATCAACAATGCAAACGTCATTAATGCACTGGCTGTATTGGCGTGCATTCCAGCGGTATTTACTAAATATTTCTGCATATAGGTGGTGAAAGTGTAGAAGCTTAGCGAACCACCGGCTGTAAATCCAAGAACCATAATAAAGGCACGGCGGTTCTTCCACAGCCCCACCAGGCTACCTGCATCTTTATGTTCCCGTGTAGATTTATCTGAGGTCTCATCAAGTGAGCGACGTAAATAGAGAGCAACCACTGCCAGCACGGCACCAAGTGCAAAAGGAATTCTCCACCCCCATTCACGTAATTCGCCTTCGCTGAGTATTTGTTGAAGTACAACAACCACCAACAATGCTAAAAGTTGCCCGCCAATAAGCGTTACATATTGAAAAGACGCATAAAAACCTTTTCGCCCTTCAATGGCAACTTCACTCATGTAAGTCGCACTCGTGCCGTACTCACCGCCTACGGATAACCCCTGGAATAAACGTGCCAGCAATAGAAGTGCAGGAGCCCAAGTCCCAATGATGGAATATCCTGGTAAACAGGCAATTACCAACGAGCCAAAACACATCATGCATACTGAAATCAGCATTGAGTTTTTACGCCCATGCTTATCGGCAATGTAACCAAACAGCCAGCCGCCAATTGGTCGCATCAAGAACCCTGCTGCAAATACGCCTGCTGTTTGTAGAAGCTGTGTTGTGTTATTACCTGAGGGGAAAAAGATATGGGCAAAATACAAAGAGCAAAATGAATAAACGTAGAAATCAAACCATTCAACCAGATTCCCTGATGACGCGCCTACAATCGACCGAATACGCCGGCGCGAATCTGAGCTAGTAATAATAGTTTTATCCTGATGCGTTGTTGTTGCTTCGGTCACTTTATTAATCTCCTGTCTTCCTGAATCGGAACAAATTCCACAGATCCAGTAAAGCAGGTGGTAATGCAGATGTTATATAGAATTATCTGGTATTGATGTTGCAGTGCCAAAAACTGTGAACAAGTTAATCTTTTGGATTTCTGTTGAGGAATTTCATAAATCGCAGACAGCAAAAAGCCCTGTACGTCAGTACAGGGCTTTTAACTTAATTGGAGCCTGGCAGTTCCCTACTCTCGCATGGGGAGACCCCACACTACCATCGGCGCTACGGCGTTTCACTTCTGAGTTCGGCATGGGGTCAGGTGGGACCACCGCGCTAGTGCCGCCAGGCATATTCTTTGAATTCTTATTATTCGTATCATCCTGATACTCACCCCTTCGGGGCCAACGCTAAGCGTTGTTCAAAATCGTTCCCTACGATTTTGTCTGTTTTGTTAACCGTTGCGTTATTCACACAACCATCAACTTAATCTCGGTTCAAGCTGAAAATCAAAATGCTTAGTCTCTCAACCAAAACACCTTCGGTGTTGTAAGGTTAAGCCTCACGGATCATTAGTACTGGTTAGCTCAACGTATCGCTACGCTTACACACCCAGCCTATCAACGTCGTAGTCTTCAACGTTCCTTCAGGACCCTTAAAGGGTCAGGGAGAACTCATCTCGGGGCAAGTTTCGCGCTTAGATGCTTTCAGCGCTTATCTTTTCCGCATTTAGCTACCGGGCAATGCCATTGGCATGACAACCCGAACACCAGTGATGCGTCCACTCCGGTCCTCTCGTACTAGGAGCAGCCCCCCTCAATTCTCCAGCGCCCACGGCAGATAGGGACCGAACTGTCTCACGACGTTCTAAACCCAGCTCGCGTACCACTTTAAATGGCGAACAGCCATACCCTTGGGACCTACTTCAGCCCCAGGATGTGATGAGCCGACATCGAGGTGCCAAACACCGCCGTCGATATGAACTCTTGGGCGGTATCAGCCTGTTATCCCCGGAGTACCTTTTATCCGTTGAGCGATGGCCCTTCCATTCAGAACCACCGGATCACTAAGACCTGCTTTCGCACCTGCTCGAGCCGTCACTCTCGCAGTCAAGCTAGCTTATGCCTTTGCACTAACCTCACGATGTCCGACCGTGATTAGCTAACCTTCGTGCTCCTCCGTTACGCTTTAGGAGGAGACCGCCCCAGTCAAACTACCCACCAGACACTGTCCGCAACCCGGATTACGGGTCTACGTTAGAACACCAGCCATTAAAGGGTGGTATTTCAAGGTTGGCTCCACAAGAACTGGCGTCCTCGCTTCAAAGCCTCCCACCTATCCTACACATCAAGGACCAGTGTTCAGTGTCAAGCTATAGTAAAGGTTCACGGGGTCTTTCCGTCTTGCCGCGGGTACACTGCATCTTCACAGCGATTTCAATTTCACTGAGTCTCGGGTGGAGACAGCCTGGCCATCATTACGCCATTCGTGCAGGTCGGAACTTACCCGACAAGGAATTTCGCTACCTTAGGACCGTTATAGTTACGGCCGCCGTTTACCGGGGCTTCGATCAAGAGCTTCAGCTTGCGCTTAACCCCATCAATTAACCTTCCGGCACCGGGCAGGCGTCACACCGTATACGTCCACTTTCGTGTTTGCACAGTGCTGTGTTTTTAATAAACAGTTGCAGCCAGCTGGTATCTTCGACTGCCTTCAGCTCCATCCGCAAGGGACTTCACCTACCGACAGCGTGCCTTCTCCCGAAGTTACGGCACCATTTTGCCTAGTTCCTTCACCCGAGTTCTCTCAAGCGCCTTGGTATTCTCTACCTGACCACCTGTGTCGGTTTGGGGTACGATTTGATGTTACCTGATGCTTAGAGGCTTTTCCTGGAAGTGCGGCATTTGTTACTTCAGTACCGTAGTACCTCGTCATCACACCTCAGCGTTGAATAAGAGTCCGGATTTACCTAAACTCTCCGCCTACATGCTTAAACCGGGACAACCGTCGCCCGGCTAACATAGCCCTCTCCGTCCCCCCTTCGCAGTAACACCGAGTACAGGAATATTAACCTGTTTCCCATCGACTACGCCTTTCGGCCTCGCCTTAGGGGTCGACTCACCCTGCCCCGATTAACGTTGGACAGGAACCCTTGGTCTTCCGGCGAGCGGGTTTTTCACCCGCTTTATCGTTACTTATGTCAGCATTCGCACTTCTGATACCTCCACCAGACCTCACAGTCCAGCTTCAACGGCTTACAGAACGCTCCCCTACCCAACAACGCATAAGCGTCGCTGCCGCAGCTTCGGTGCATGGTTTAGCCCCGTTACATCTTCCGCGCAGGCCGACTCGACCAGTGAGCTATTACGCTTTCTTTAAATGATGGCTGCTTCTAAGCCAACATCCTGGCTGTCTGTGCCTTCCCACATCGTTTCCCACTTAACCATGACTTTGGGACCTTAGCTGGCGGTCTGGGTTGTTTCCCTCTTCACGACGGACGTTAGCACCCGCCGTGTGTCTCCCGTGATAACATTCTTCGGTATTCGGAGTTTGCATCGGGTTGGTAAGCCGGGATGGCCCCCTAGCCGAAACAGTGCTCTACCCCCGAAGATGAGTTCACGAGGCGCTACCTAAATAGCTTTCGGGGAGAACCAGCTATCTCCCGGTTTGATTGGCCTTTCACCCCCAGCCACAAGTCATCCGCTAATTTTTCAACATTAGTCGGTTCGGTCCTCCAGTTAGTGTTACCCAACCTTCAACCTGCCCATGGCTAGATCACCGGGTTTCGGGTCTATACCCTGCAACTTAACGCCCAGTTAAGACTCGGTTTCCCTGCGGCTCCCCTATACGGTTAACCTTGCTACAGAATATAAGTCGCTGACCCATTATACAAAAGGTACGCAGTCACCCCATAAAAGAGGCTCCCACTGCTTGTACGTACACGGTTTCAGGTTCTGTTTCACTCCCCTCGCCGGGGTTCTTTTCGCCTTTCCCTCACGGTACTGGTTCACTATCGGTCAGTCAGGAGTATTTAGCCTTGGAGGATGGTCCCCCCATATTCAGACAGGATACCACGTGTCCCGCCCTACTCTTCGAGTTCACAGTATGTGCATTTTTGTGTACGGGAGTATCACCCTGTACCCTGCGACTTTCCAGACGCTTCCACTAATACACAAACTGATTCAGACTCTGGGCTGCTCCCCGTTCGCTCGCCGCTACTGGGGGAATCTCGGTTGATTTCTTTTCCTCGGGGTACTTAGATGTTTCAGTTCCCCCGGTTCGCTTCGTTAAGCTATGTATTCACTTAACGATAGTGCAACGAATTGCACTGGGTTTCCCCATTCGGAAATCGTCGGTTATAACGGTTCATATCACCTTACCGACGCTTATCGCAGATTAGCACGTCCTTCATCGCCTCTGACTGCCAGGGCATCCACCGTGTACGCTTAGTCGCTTAACCTCACAACCCGAAGATGTCTCGTAAGACACAATCGTATGTTGTGAAAATTTGAGAGACTCGAACATATCGTATTCCCATTCCTTATTACGGAGGAATGAGACGACATGTCGTTTCAATTTTCAGCTTGTTCCGGATTTTTAAAGAGCAATATCTCAAACATAACTCACTGAGTTAGTTTTGAGATATTCGGTGATAATGTCTTTCACACATTATCGGAGATGGCGTCCCCAAGGGGATTCGAACCCCTGTTACAGCCGTGAAAGGGCAGTGTCCTGGGCCTCTAGACGATGGGGACACGAATAATCCTTTGCAGGATATCGCTTTTTGCTCATTTACTTCTATCAGACAATCTGTGTGAGCACTACGCAAGTTCGTATCTATTAGGTAAGGAGGTGATCCAACCGCAGGTTCCCCTACGGTTACCTTGTTACGACTTCACCCCAGTCATGAATCACAAAGTGGTAAGCGCCCTCCCGAAGGTTAAGCTACCTACTTCTTTTGCAACCCACTCCCATGGTGTGACGGGCGGTGTGTACAAGGCCCGGGAACGTATTCACCGTAGCATTCTGATCTACGATTACTAGCGATTCCGACTTCACGGAGTCGAGTTGCAGACTCCGATCCGGACTACGACGCACTTTATGAGGTCCGCTTGCTCTCGCGAGGTCGCTTCTCTTTGTATGCGCCATTGTAGCACGTGTGTAGCCCTACTCGTAAGGGCCATGATGACTTGACGTCATCCCCACCTTCCTCCAGTTTATCACTGGCAGTCTCCTTTGAGTTCCCGGCCGAACCGCTGGCAACAAAGGATAAGGGTTGCGCTCGTTGCGGGACTTAACCCAACATTTCACAACACGAGCTGACGACAGCCATGCAGCACCTGTCTCACAGTTCCCGAAGGCACTAAGGCATCTCTGCCGAATTCTGTGGATGTCAAGAGTAGGTAAGGTTCTTCGCGTTGCATCGAATTAAACCACATGCTCCACCGCTTGTGCGGGCCCCCGTCAATTCATTTGAGTTTTAACCTTGCGGCCGTACTCCCCAGGCGGTCGACTTAACGCGTTAGCTCCGGAAGCCACTCCTCAAGGGAACAACCTCCAAGTCGACATCGTTTACGGCGTGGACTACCAGGGTATCTAATCCTGTTTGCTCCCCACGCTTTCGCACCTGAGCGTCAGTCTTTGTCCAGGGGGCCGCCTTCGCCACCGGTATTCCTCCAGATCTCTACGCATTTCACCGCTACACCTGGAATTCTACCCCCCTCTACAAGACTCTAGCCTGCCAGTTTCGAATGCAGTTCCCAGGTTGAGCCCGGGGATTTCACATCCGACTTGACAGACCGCCTGCGTGCGCTTTACGCCCAGTAATTCCGATTAACGCTTGCACCCTCCGTATTACCGCGGCTGCTGGCACGGAGTTAGCCGGTGCTTCTTCTGCGAGTAACGTCAATCACTGCGGTTATTAACCACAATGCCTTCCTCCTCGCTGAAAGTACTTTACAACCCGAAGGCCTTCTTCATACACGCGGCATGGCTGCATCAGGCTTGCGCCCATTGTGCAATATTCCCCACTGCTGCCTCCCGTAGGAGTCTGGACCGTGTCTCAGTTCCAGTGTGGCTGGTCATCCTCTCAGACCAGCTAGGGATCGTCGCCTAGGTGAGCCATTACCTCACCTACTAGCTAATCCCATCTGGGCACATCTGATGGCAAGAGGCCCGAAGGTCCCCCTCTTTGGTCCGAAGACGTTATGCGGTATTAGCTACCGTTTCCAGTAGTTATCCCCCTCCATCAGGCAGTTTCCCAGACATTACTCACCCGTCCGCCGCTCGTCACCCAGGAGCAAGCTCCCTGTGCTACCGCTCGACTTGCATGTGTTAGGCCTGCCGCCAGCGTTCAATCTGAGCCATGATCAAACTCTTCAATTAAAAGCTTGATTTGCTTCAACTCGTGAAGCGGTGCTCAAAAATTAACTTTCGTAATAATTCAACTAAATGAATTACTGCTTGGTCACTCTTCAAGACTTGATATTTTTTTGATACCCGAAGGTATCTGAGATATCAATCCTGCGAGTGCCCACACAGATTGTCTGATAAATTGTTAAAGAGCAGTGAGTTAGGCGCTTTCGCTTGCTAACTCGAGGTGGCGTATATTACGCTTTCCTCTTTCAGAGTCAAGCGTTTATTTTCGCTTTTCATCTGGCTGACGGGCCGGTTTGTAAGCCGTTGTGCCGTGTCAGTGGAGGCGCAGTATAGGGATTTTCTGGGAGCTGACAAGTATAAAATTCAAAAAACTTATCGTTAGCTCAACTTTTAATCATAACGCAATCGAGAGATACAATATCGCCTGGTTTTTAAACAAAAACGAGCCCCGGAGGGCTCGTTTTATCTTTTTTGTGACTTACTGCACTGCCACAATATGATTGTCTTTTACTTCCAGATGAACTGCTTTCCCTGGAATCAGCTCACCTGAGAGGATTTGCTGAGCCAGCGGGTTCTCTATTTGCTGCTGGATAGCACGTTTCAATGGTCTTGCACCATATACCGGGTCGTAACCATTCTCGCTAAGCAGCTTCAACGCATCTTCAGAGATAGTGACTTCATAGCCACGCTCTTCAAGGCGTTTATACAAACGCTGCAACTGAATCTGCGCAATAGAAGCAATATGTTTCTCACCGAGCGGATGGAATACCACGACTTCATCTATACGGTTAACAAACTCTGGGCGGAAGTTCTGGCTGACAACACCAAGAATCAGATCCTTCATATGACCGTAGTCCAGCGCACCGAAGCGCTCCTGAATTAAGTCAGAGCCCAAGTTAGACGTCATAATTACAACCGTATTACGGAAGTCGACAGTTCTCCCCTGCCCGTCAGTCAAACGCCCGTCGTCCAGCACCTGCAATAAAATGTTGAACACATCCGGGTGTGCCTTCTCTACTTCATCCAAAAGAATGACAGAGTAAGGGCGACGACGAACCGCTTCAGTCAGGTAGCCACCTTCTTCATAACCGACGTAGCCTGGAGGTGCACCGACTAAACGAGATACGGAGTGTTTTTCCATAAACTCGGACATATCGATACGCACCATTGCGTCATCGCTATCAAACATAAAGTTTGCCAGCGTTTTGCACAGCTCAGTTTTACCCACGCCCGTTGGCCCAAGGAATAAGAACGAACCAATTGGGCGATTCGGGTCAGACAAACCGGCACGGCTACGGCGAATTGCGTTTGAAACGGCTTCAACAGCTTCATTCTGCCCGATAACACGGGTATGAAGTTGTTGTTCCATACGCAGCAGTTTCTCGCGTTCACCTTCAAGCATGCGAGCCACAGGAATCCCCGTCCAACGCGCCAGCACTTCCGCAATTTCTGCATCAGTAACTTTGTTACGCAGCAGACGCATGGTTTTCCCTTCACTCTGACTTGCCGCTGCAAGCTGTTTCTCAAGCTCCGGTATTTTCCCGTATTGCAGCTCAGACATTCGCGCCAGGTCGCCTGCACGGCGCGCCTGCTCAATGGCGATTTTTGCCTGCTCTAACTCAGCCTTAATCGTCTGCGTACCAGAAAGTGACGCTTTTTCAGCTTTCCACTCTTCTTCCAGCACTGAATATTCACGCTCTTTCTGCCCTAATTCGTCTTCAAGCATACTCAAACGTTTCTGGCTGGCTTCGTCTGACTCTTTCTTCAATGCCTGCTGTTCCAGTTTGAGCTGGATGATACGGCGGTCAAGACGGTCGAGCTCTTCTGGTTTCGAGTCAATCTGCATACGGATGCTGGAAGCCGCTTCGTCAATCAAGTCGATGGCTTTATCCGGCAACTGACGATCGGCAATGTAGCGATGCGACAGCATTGCCGCCGCCACAATAGCCGGGTCAGTAATCTGTACATGGTGATGCAGTTCGTAACGCTCTTTCAACCCACGCAAAATAGCGATAGTGTCTTCGACAGAAGGCTCGGCAACGAACACTTTCTGGAAGCGACGCTCAAGCGCGGCATCCTTTTCTATATACTGGCGATATTCATCCAGCGTTGTCGCCCCGACGCAGTGCAGTTCACCTCGAGCCAAGGCTGGCTTGAGCATGTTACCCGCATCCATAGCGCCATCCGCTTTACCCGCGCCAACCATGGTGTGCAATTCATCGATAAACAGAATGACATTACCTTCCTGCTTAGAAAGGTCATTCAGTACACCTTTAAGACGCTCTTCAAATTCACCACGATATTTCGCACCGGCTACCAGCGAACCCATATCCAGCGCTAACACCCGACGGCCTTTTAGCCCCTCAGGCACTTCACCATTAATGATGCGCTGCGCCAAACCTTCAACAATGGCCGTTTTACCAACGCCTGGTTCACCAATAAGTACGGGATTGTTTTTGGTACGGCGCTGCAATACCTGAATAGTGCGACGAATTTCTTCATCACGACCGATAACGGGATCAAGCTTGCCCTGTTCCGCACGCTCGGTCAGATCGACAGTATATTTTTTCAATGCCTGACGTTGATCTTCGGCACCCTGGTCGTTCACGTTTTCGCCTCCACGCATTTGCTCAATTGCTGCTGTCACATTTGCCGTGGTAGCACCCGCTGATTTCAGTAAATCTGTTAATGTTCCGCGAGATTCAAGTGCTGCCAGAACAAATAACTCTGACGAAATGAAGTTGTCATTTCGTTTTTGCGCCAGTTTGTCACATAGATTCAATACACGAACTAAATCCTGCGAAGGCTGAACATCACCGCCCGTGCCTTCAACTTGTGGTAAACGGCTTAAAGCTTGCTCAATATCGGTACGCAACTTGCCAGCGTTGACGCCAGCTGAAGTCAGTAAAGGACGTACGGATCCACCTTCCTGATTGAGCAGTGCGCTCATCAAGTGAAGAGGTTCGATAAATTGGTTGTCGTGCCCGAGAGCTAAGGATTGGGCATCGGCGAGAGCAAGCTGGAATTTATTAGTAAGACGATCCAGACGCATAACTCCTCCCATATACAGGTCAAATTTGCTACTGGAGATTAAATGAGGTCATCCCTCAATTATTCAAGGTTAATGACCTGAAATATTTGAAGCGTTAATTACCCGCACTGGATCGTCTTGATTCAATAGGTTATATCAGCCAAATGAAACTTGCCATACGGCCTGTGGTTCTGTCGCGTCGATATGAGAAAAAATCACCCGCTTCGCTGTAGGTACAACGATCGCCGCCATAAACATGGTTAATGCCTACTGCAGACAAACGCTGACGAGCCAGGGTGTAGATGTCAGCAATGTATTTTTCCCCTGACGGGCGAAAAGCACTATCAGCATGAATGTCTTTAGCCATAAACGCTTCACGCACTTCAGGGCCAACTTCAAATGCATCAGGACCAATAGCCGGGCCAAGCCACGCCATAATGTTTTCTGGCGCATCTTTAAAACAAGCCACAGTTTCTTCAATAACGCCTTCGCACAAGCCACGCCATCCAGCATGAGCAGCCGCAACTTCGGTTCCAGCCTTATTACAGAATAGCACTGGCAGACAATCTGCTGTCATTACCGCACAAACCGTACCCGCTGTTGCGCTATAAGAAGCGTCTGCACGTTTTGACAAATAAGGTTCGCCAGTAAGTTTTAACACGTCTGTACCGTGCACTTGCTCTAGCCAAACCGGTTTTGAAGGCAAGTCGGCAGTGCTATAAAACATGCGACGGTTTTCTTCGACATCATCCAGGTTATCACCGCAGTGGGCCCCCAGATTAAGCGAGTCGTAAGGCGGTTGACTTACACCGCCAATACGTGTCGAACTGCACGCGGCAACCCCTTCAGGAAGCGGCCAATGCGGGACGATCAGTTTGCTCATAGCCAGTCCAGTTGATCCTTATGGATTTCCGTATCAGCACGCAGCGCTTCAATCAGCTCAACCATATCCTGAGGGATTGGCGCATGCCATTCCATCAACATACCGCTGATTGGATGATGAAGACGCAACATGGTTGCATGCAGAGCCTGGCGGTCAAACTTACGCAGCACGCTGACAAACTCTTCTGACGCACCTTTTGGCGGACGCGGGCGGCCACCGTACAGCTGATCGCCAACCAATGGATGAGTGATATGCGCCATGTGAACACGAATCTGGTGAGTACGACCCGTTTCCAGACGCAGGCGCAGACGCGTATGCACACGGAAATGTTCCATGATTCGATAATGCGTCACCGCAGGTTTCCCCATCGGATGCACAGCCATATGAGTACGCTTAGTCGAATGTCGGCTGATAGGTTCTTCAACCGTGCCACCTGCCGTCATATGACCAATGGCAACCGCTTCATATTCACGCGTGATTTCACGTAATTGCAAAGCCTCAACCAGGTGAGTTTGCGCAGGAACGGTTTTCGCCACGACCATCAAACCCGTCGTGTCTTTATCCAGACGATGCACAATGCCCGCACGTGGAACATCAACAATCGGCGGATAGTAATGCAGAAGCGCATTCAGTACGGTCCCGTCAGGATTACCCGCACCAGGATGCACAACGAAATCACGCGGCTTGTTAATCACCAAAATATCGTCATCTTCATAAACGATATTGAGCGGGATATCTTGTGGTTCCCAGCGCACATCCTCTTCGATTTCAGCATTGATAGTGACAGCTTCGCCACCCAATACTTTTTCTTTCGGTTTGTCGCTAATATTGCCATTGACCAGCACGCGCCGGTCAAGAATCCATTCTTTTATACGCGAACGTGAATAATCAGGGAACAATTCGGCCAAAGCTTGATCTAAGCGTTGACCGAGTTGCGATTCGGATACTGTTGCGTTGAGTTGTACTAGTTGTGCCATAGACAGCTTCTTCGTTAACGTTGGGTTTTACGGCAATGCCGTTTAATATAGTGTGCTATTGTAGCTGGTCTTTATCGGGAGCTGGTATTGAGAGCCTCCCGGATAACATTCTGAGGAAAGTCAAAACGTCATGACGCGTATGAAATATCTGGTGGCAGCAGCCACGTTGAGCCTGGCTTTGGCTGGTTGCTCCAGTTCCAAGGATGAGGTTCCTGATAGTCCACCTTCCGAGATTTATGCGACTGCCCAACAAAAGTTGCAGGACGGTAACTTTAAAGCGGCGATAACGCAACTGGAAGCGCTGGATAACCGTTATCCGTTCGGGCCATACTCGCAGCAAGTGCAGTTAGATCTTATTTACGCTTACTACAAGAATGCTGACTTGCCACTGGCTCAGGCAGCTATTGACCGCTTTATGCGCCTAAATCCTACCCATCCAAACATCGACTACGTACTTTACATGCGCGGTCTGACGGACATGGCACTGGATGATAGCGCATTACAAGGGTTCTTTGGCGTAGATCGTTCAGACCGAGATCCTGCACACGCGCGTGATGCTTTCAAAGATTTCTCTAAGCTGGTTCGAGGTTACCCGAACAGCCAGTATGTCACCGATGCCAGCAAGCGCCTGGTGTTCCTGAAAGATCGTTTAGCGAAATATGAGCTTTCCGTCGCGCAATACTACACTAAACGCGGCGCGTGGGTTGCAGTAGTTAACCGTGTTGAAGGAATGCTGCGTGATTTCCCTGATACCCAGGCTACACGTGATGGTCTGAAGTTGATGGAAAATGCCTACCGTGAAATGCAAATGCCGGCTCAAGCCGAAAAAGTTGCAAAAATTATCGCGGCCAACGGCAATACCAACTGATTACCCGAGATGAAAAACAAAATGGCAGCCAACTGGCTGCCATTTTTATTGCCTGAAAACACAAAACTGAAACGGTTTAGCGTCAGGTCATCCAATCAAATATGGACGCTATTCTTAAGTTCCACAAGCTTTAAAAACAGAGATCCTGTCCTGCCTCACAAAAAGGGTTTACTGACAAAAAGTGACAAAATAGTGTGATTCACATCACACATTTTGACATTCAGAAAGGTATGCTGGAGTTACCAAGACGGGAAAGACAAGAGGTAACTTTATGACAATGAACATTACCAGCAAGCAAATGGAAATCACCCCAGCTATTCGTCAGCACGTCGCAGACCGTCTCACTAAACTGGACAAGTGGCAAACTCATCTAATTAACCCACACATTGTTTTGTCCAAAGAACCGAAAGGTTTCGTGGCTGATGCCACCATTAATACGCCAAACGGCCAGCTCGTAGCGAGCGCCAAACACGATGATATGTATACGGCTATCAACGATTTGATTAACAAACTGGAGCGGCAGTTGAATAAAGTGCAACACAAAGGTGAAGCGCGTCGCACAGCAGGCTCAGTGAAAGACGTTGCTATCGCGGAAATTGAAGAAGAGTAAATTTTAGCTTTATCAATCACACCAACGCGCCTCCGGGCGCGTTTTTTATTGACAGAGCGAAAACAGAGCGAGTACCTTACTTGTCTGACTTATCAGGAACCAACCATGAAATTAATTCCGTTTTTCTTCGCATTCTTTTTTACCTTCCCCTGAATGGGAGGCAATTCGTCGTGTGATAAAGAATGCGAAGACGAACAAACAGGCCTCCCCAAGCGGGAGGCCTTTTTTATGGACTTCGAAAAGGTAGCGTTATGAGTGAGACAAACCCGTTGCTGGCACTGCGCGATAAAATCAGCGCCCTGGATGTAAAATTGCTGGCATTGCTGGCAGAGCGTCGCTTGCTGGCTGTTGAAGTCGGAAAAGCCAAGCTCGCGACTCACCGCCCGGTTCGAGATATCGACCGCGAGCGTGATTTGCTGGAGCGTCTGATTACTTTGGGTAAAACACATAATCTGGACGCCCATTACATTACACGCTTGTTCCAACTCATCATTGAAGATTCAGTTCTGACGCAGCAAACACTTTTACAGCAGCATCTTAATAAAACCAATCCGCAGTCAGCGAGAATCGCGTTTTTAGGCCCGAAGGGTTCGTACTCACACCTCGCTGCACGTCAGTATGCTGCTCGCCACTTTGAGCAATTCATTGAAAGTGGCTGTGCCAAATTCCAGGACATCTTTAACCAGGTTGAAACGGGCCAGGCCGATTACGCCGTCGTACCGTTAGAAAATACCAGCTCTGGCGCCATCAATGATGTATACGATTTATTACAGCACACCAGCTTGTCTATCGTTGCTGAAATGACCGTGCCCATCGACCACTGCGTGTTAGTGAAGGGCACTACCGATTTAGACACGATTCAGACGGTATATAGCCACCCACAGCCTTTCCAGCAATGCAGCCAATTCATTAACCGGTATCCAAACTGGAAAATCGAATATTGCGAAAGTACCTCGGCGGCAATGGAAAAAGTGGCGCAGGCAAACTCACCGCATGTCGCGGCGCTGGGTAGCGAGGCTGGTGGGGCGTTATATGGTTTGCAAGTTCTGGAACGTAATCTGGCAAACCAGACGCAAAACATCACCCGTTTCATCGTTCTCGCTCGCAAATCGGTCGAAGTCACCGACCAGGTCCCAGCCAAAACAACACTACTCATGGCGACAGGTCAGCAAGCCGGTGCGTTGGTTGAAGCCCTTCTGGTGTTGCGTAATCACAATTTGATCATGACAAAACTGGAGTCTCGACCAATTAACGGCAACCCGTGGGAAGAGATGTTTTATCTGGATGTTCAGGCAAACCTGAACGATGAAGCAATGCGCAAAGCACTTCGCGAACTCGGTGAAATTACCCGTTCTATGAAAGTGCTTGGCTGTTATCCAAGTGAGAATGTAGTGCCTGTTGATCCGGCTTAAAATTGGCAGTAAGCCAGCTCGAAGCTGGCTTACTCATTCACTTTAAATTTCAGTTTCGGCATTCCTGCAACGGCGACTTTAAGCGTAAAAATCGCGCCTGACAGTGGCCTTTCTGCAACTTCGACGTTATCCATATTTTCTCGCGTCGTCGTGATGAACAACGTTTTCATATCATCGCCACCGAAGCACACCATCGTTGGACAGCGCACCGGCAATTGATATTCTTCCAGCACATCGCCATCAGGCGATAATCGCGCGATACGGTAGCCATCAAACAATGCCGTCCAGTAGCAACCTTCTTCGTCAATCGCCGCACCATCAGGTATTCCCTGCCCCGGTTCAAAGCGTTTAAACACTTCACGCTTGCCAGGCTCACCTTGCTTGTCTAACGGAGTTCGGTAAATCACACGGTTCGGCGTGTCTGATGTAAACATCCATTTTTTATCTGCACTAAACGCCAGACCATTGGCACCATGGATATCATGCTGAATGACATGCGGTGTCAGGTCGTTATCCACGCGGCACAGCAAGGCTCCGTTGTAATCACCAGGCCCCCAAAATGTTCCAGCATAAAAACGCCCATCCCTGTCAGTTCCACCATCATTAAAACGAGCTAATGTCGGGTTATTGGGGTTATCACAGACTTTGCGAGTAATAAGCCCGGTGCGATTGGTCAGATAAATTCCACTTCGCAGCGCGACAATAAAACCACCCGTTTCGCACAATGCAAAACAGCCAACCTCTTCGGAAAACTGAATCACATCATGCTTTTTGCTGGCGATGTTATAGCGATGAATTTCGTTTTCGAGAATATCCGTCCAGTAAAGGCAACTTTCTTGAGCATTCCAGGTTGGGCATTCAGGTAAGTGACCGGTGTAATTGAACAGAACTTGCGGCTGAGCCATTTTTCTATCCTTAATTGCCAATAAAAAAAGCCATTAGGTTTCCCTGATGGCTTTAGATTATAAGACTATTTCACGACTACGGTCGGCTATCATTCGCCTGGCGTAACAAAGTTCGGCTTTCACTCTGGAAGCGCTGCGCGTAGTCGCCGAACCAGTGTTCAACTTTACGGAAGCTATCGATGAACGCTTGCTTATCACCATGTTCAAGCAGGCCAATAGCCTCCCCAAACCTTTTGTAATAACGCTTAATCAGCTCCAGATTGCTTTCTGACGACATAATAATATCAGCGTAAAGTTGCGGATCTTGTGCAAACAAGCGACCTACCATCGCCAACTCCAGGCGATAAATCGGTGATGAAAGCGCGAGTAGCTGCTCTAACTGAACATTTTCTTCTGCCAGATGCAGACCATATGCAAAGGTTGCAAAGTGGCGCAGCGCCTGAATAAACGCCATGTTCTGATCGTGTTCAACGGCTGTAGAGCGGTGCAAACGCGCGCCCCAAACCTGAATTTGCTCAAGGAACCACTGATACGCTTCTGGCTGGCGACCGTCGCAATACACCACGACCTGCTTCGCAAGGCTTCCACTATCTGGCCCAAACATTGGATGCAAGCCAAGAACCGGCCCCTGGTGAGCTGCCAACATAGCTTGTAGAGGGCCATTCTTCACCGACGCCAGATCAACCAGAATACAGTCATCAGGTAAGCGCGGTAACTGAGCGATTACTTGTTCAGTGATGTGAATCGGCACGCTAACAATGACCATGCCAGCATCAGCCATCAATTCTGCTGCGTTAGCCCAGTCTTCTTTTTCAAGAATACGCACCTGATAACCAGACAGTGTGAGCATCTTTTCAAACAAGCGCCCCATTTGGCCACCGCCACCGACGATAACTACCGGGCGAAGTGCAGGAAACAGGGTTTTAAAGCCTTTGTCATTCTCGCTTGAGTATGACTCACGCATAACCCGACGCAGTACGTCTTCAATCAGATCCGGTGGAACGCCCAGCGTTTCGGCTTCTTTGCGACGTGAAGCCAACATTGCTGCTTCACGTTCCGGGACATAAATCGGTAAACCATACTGGCTTTTGACTTCGCCAACTTCCGCTACCAGTTCAAGGCGGCGTGCCAGTAGCCCCAGCAACGCCTTATCCACTTCGTCAATTTGATCGCGCAACGCGGTCAATTCAGCCACCATAGTAAAACCTCTTATGCCTTACGCGCCGCAAGCGTACCGTTCAGATCTTGATGAATCTCACGCAGTAAAGTCTCGGTAGTTTCCCAGTCGATGCAAGCATCGGTGACAGAAACGCCGTACTTCATTTCACTGCGTGGCTGCTCTGAAGATTGATTACCTTCGTGGATATTACTTTCAATCATCAGGCCAATAATCGAACGATTACCATCTTTAATTTGGGCGACGGCTGATTCAGCCACGCCCGGCTGACGGCGGTAGTCTTTATTTGAGTTGCCATGGCTGCAATCTATCATCAAGGCTGGGCGGAGTCCTGCCTGTTCCATCTCTTTTTCACACTGTGCAACGTCTGCCGGGCTGTAGTTTGGTGCTTTTCCGCCACGTAAAATCACGTGACCATCTGGGTTACCCTGAGTTTGCAGCAAGCAGACCTGGCCTGCCTGGTTGATACCAACGAAACGATGCGGCATAGATGCGGCACGCATCGCATTAATCGCCGTACCCAGGCTGCCATCAGTACCATTTTTAAAACCAACTGGCATAGACAAACCAGATGCCATTTCACGGTGGGTCTGGGATTCAGTAGTACGGGCACCAATTGCGGACCAGCTAAACAGATCACCCAGGTATTGTGGGCTATTCGGATCAAGCGCTTCCGTCGCCAGCGGCAGACCCATGCTGACCAATTCA
Organism: Buttiauxella sp. 3AFRM03; assembly: GCF_003675305.1. Classification (NCBI taxonomy): domain Bacteria; kingdom Pseudomonadati; phylum Pseudomonadota; class Gammaproteobacteria; order Enterobacterales; family Enterobacteriaceae; genus Buttiauxella; species Buttiauxella sp. 3AFRM03. The sequence continues at coordinate 4,212,101 of NZ_CP033076.1, read as the reverse complement.
ACCAGCAAATGACGAGCAATTTTCAAACCAGCTTCAACATCAAACGAGCCATCCATGTGTGGATCGTTGATTAGCCCTTTCCAGCCAACGGTGGTACGTGGCTTTTCAAAATAGACGCGCATCACGAGGTACAGACTATCGCTAACTTGTTCAGACAAAATTTTAAAACGACGAGCATATTCAATCGCGGTATCAGGGTCGTGGATCGAGCAAGGTCCACAGACTACCAACAGACGAGGATCGCGCCCTGCGATAATGTCGGAAATCGTCTGACGGGAGTGTTCGATCTGCGCTTCTTGAGAGGCAGTAAGCGGGAATTCCGCTTTCAGTTGATCCGGAGTGATTAATACCTGTTCGTCAGAAATATGAACGTTGTTCAGCGCGTCTTTTTGCATGATGGCTTTCCTGTTAGCTCGTTTGCGATAGTCGTTTCCTCAGTGAGGATGGCACTACCTTACCAGCTTTAGTAAAGATTGCAATCCAAAATACGTAAACAATACATTACACCAATCAAATAATTGCCGCTTAAAGCACACTTAACATCACTTATTGTAAACTAAATTATACACGACTGCATAAGCACGCTATTTATCTGCTCAAGCATGCAGTCTGTGAAAATAGCGTAATGCAAAGCCATAAGCGCTCTATGCTCAGTTAATACAGTTTGAAATGGATATCCTCACTATGCGCTGTTTAGCCTTGATTCCAATCTTATTGCTGTCTGCTTGTTATGTTGACCCATACACCCATGCCCCAACTCCGGCCCCCACCGACTGGTATCAGGCTGGCTGGGATGATGCGATGTCTGGACAACCCATAAGAAGTAATCCCGTCATTGCGCATTTGCATAACGATGAAAATGTCGATCGAGAAGAATGGTTAAAAGGATATGCAGATGGCCAGCAGCGGATTTGTGATCCCAATTTCTTAACCGTTCAGGGGCAAAATGGGAAATCATTTCCTGCCAGTTGTGAAACCTTACCTGATGTTACGGATCGTCGCGCGGTATGGGAAAAGGCCAGCCGAGAAGGATTGCAGCAATCGCTCATGCGTTAAATAAAAAAGGGCTGCCAGATGGCAGCCCTTGATATGGATGTCGCGTTAGCGAAATCTTACTTGGTAAGACGCTCTTTGATACGAGCAGATTTACCAGTACGCTCACGCAGGTAGTACAGTTTAGCTTTACGAACGGCACCACGACGTTTAACAGTAATGCTGTCGATTACTGGGGAGTGAGTCTGGAATACACGCTCAACACCTTCGCCGTTGGAAATTTTACGAACAGTGAATGCAGAGTGCAGACCGCGGTTACGGATAGCGATAACCACGCCCTCAAATGCCTGCAGACGTTTTTTAGAACCTTCAACGACCCATACTTTCACTTCCACGGAATCACCCGGACGGAATGAAGGTACATCCTGTTTCATCTGTTCTTGTTCAATTTGCTTAATAATGTTGCTCATAATTTTGTCTCTTATCCTGGGTAAACTGATAATCGGGGGCTTACGCCATCCCATCATGTTTATGTTGCTGTATTTGCGTGTTCACGTTGGAACTCCGCCAGCAACCTTGCTTGCTCTTCAGTCAGAGCCAGGTTTTCCAGAAGTTCAGGTCTTCTAAGCCAGGTACGGCCCAGCGACTGCTTCAGGCGCCAACGTCGAATATCTGCATGGTTTCCCGACAGCAAAACTGGCGGAACCTCCATGCCTTCTAACACTTCAGGACGAGTATAGTGTGGGCAGTCCAGCAATCCATCGGCAAACGAATCTTCGATTGCTGATGCCTGATGTCCCAGAACTCCCGGAATAAACCGTGAAACTGAGTCAATCAATACCATCGCTGGTAACTCACCACCGCTGAGAACGTAATCGCCGATTGACCATTCTTCATCAATTTCGGTTTGGATTACGCGCTCATCTATCCCTTCGTAACGGCCACAAACCAGAATTAACTTCTCATTTGTTGCCAGTTCACAGACGCCTTCTTGATCAAGCTTGCGTCCCTGAGGTGACAGATAGATAACCTTAGCACCTTCCCCCGCCGCTGCTTTCGCTGCGTGGATGGCTTCCCGCAAAGGATTTACCATCATAAGCATACCCGGTCCGCCGCCGTAAGGACGATCGTCCACGGTACGGTGCCGGTCATAAGTGAAGTCACGCGGACTCCAGCTCTGGATGCTCAGCAGGCCATTTTTTACTGCCCGGCCAGTTACCCCGAAGTCGGTAATTGCACGGAACATCTCTGGAAACAGGCTAACTACACCAATAAACACAAGCCAATCCCCATTACGCCGTCTTTTACCGTTAATCCGGAGGTTTTAAAAACCAGGATCCCAATCTACTTCAATGGTTTGAGTAGCGAGATCGACTTTCTTGATAACCTGCCCATCGAGGAACGGAACCAGCCGCTCCTTGATGCCGAACGCATCTTTCAGGTTTGCCTTAATGACCAGAACGTCATTTGAGCCGGTTTCCATCATGTCGATGACTTTACCGAGCTGATATCCTTCAGTAGTGACAACCTGGCAACCCATAAGGTCTTTCCAGTAGTAGTCACCCTCTTCGAGATGAGGCAATTGCGTTGAATCGACGACAATTTCGCAATTGGTCAGAAGATTCGCTGCATCCCGATCGTCAATACCTTTCAGCTTGATGACCAGATCCTGATTGTGGTGCTTCCAGCTTTCCAGCTGTACTTGCTGCCACTGACCCGCCTTCTGGATAAACCAGGGCTGATAGTCAAAAATGCTATCGGCGTCTTCGGTGGAGGAAAACACTCTGAGCCAACCACGGATCCCATAGCAGGAGCCCATTTTGCCCAATACTATTGGGTTAACAGGAGCCTTTGCAGCGATTTGATTGCTCATCATGACCACCGTGACAGATTAAGCTGCTTTTTTTGCTGCTTTGATCAGCGCAGATACGCGATCAGAAACGGTTGCGCCTTGGCCAACCCAATGCTCGATGCGATCCAGATCCAGGCGAGTTGCCTCGTCTTTTTCACCAGCGATAGGGTTGAAGAAACCAACGCGCTCAATGAAGCGACCGTTACGTGCATTACGGCTGTCAGTAACAACAACCTGGTAGAACGGACGCTTTTTAGCGCCGTGACGTGCTAAACGAATAGTTACCATAACATCCTCTTTAGTGAATAAAACACCAGGCCCCATCGAGGGATGGAGCCTGGTGTCATATTAAAAGCCCGAAAATTGTACTCATTCCTGAGCGGAAATCAATTTTTGTTTTACAAGCAAAACAAAAATTACAGAAATTAACGGCCTGGGAAACCTGGCGGCATCATACCTTTCATGCCGCGCATCATTTTCGCCATTCCGCCTTTCTTCATCTTTTTCATCATGCGCTGCATGTCGTCGAACTGCTTAAGCAGACGGTTGACGTCCTGCACCTGCATACCCGCACCCATCGCGATACGACGTTTACGTGAACCTTTGATAATCTCTGGCTGCGCACGCTCTTTGAGCGTCATGGAATTAATAATGGCTTCCATACGCACCAGGACTTTGTCATCCATTTGCGACTTAACGTTATCCGGCAATTGCCCCATACCCGGCAATTTGCTCATCATGCTCGCCATGCCGCCCATGTTTTTCATTTGCTTAAGCTGGTCAAGGAAATCGTTGAGATCAAACCCATCGCCTTTCTTCAGCTTGTTAGCCAGCTTCTCTGCCTGAGCACGGTCAACTTTGCTCTCAATATCTTCGATAAGTGAGAGAACATCGCCCATCCCCAGAATACGCGAAGCAATACGATCCGGGTGGAACGGCTCCAGCGCTTCAGTCTTTTCACCGACACCGAGGAATTTAATCGGCTTGCCAGTGATATGACGAATAGAAAGCGCTGCACCACCACGCGCATCACCGTCGACTTTCGTCAGCACGACGCCCGTCAGTGGTAATGCTTCGTTGAAAGCTTTTGCGGTATTCGCCGCATCCTGGCCCGTCATGGCGTCAACAACAAACAGGGTTTCAACTGGGTTAATCGCAGCATGAACCTGCTTGATTTCATCCATCATCGCTTCGTCAACGTGCAAGCGACCGGCGGTATCCACCAGCAGCACGTCAAAGAATTTCAGCTTCGCTTCTTTCAGCGCCGCATTAACGATATCGACCGGCTTTTGGCCGACATCAGATGGGAAGAAATCGACACCGACTTGTTCAGCCAGCGTTTCTAACTGTTTGATCGCCGCCGGGCGATAAACGTCTGCAGAAACCACCAGCACTTTCTTCTTGTGCTTCTCACGCAGGAACTTACCTAATTTACCTACGCTTGTGGTTTTACCCGCACCTTGCAAACCCGCCATCAGCACAACGGCTGGCGGCTGTGCAGCAAGATTCAGGCTGGCATTCTCTTCGCCCATCGCGGCAACCAATTCGGCGCGAACGATTTTGACGAACTCCTGGCCTGGGGTCAGACTTTTGTTAACTTCATGACCAACCGCTTTTTCTTTTACGCGGCTGATAAAGTCACGCACCACCGGCAGCGCAACGTCAGCTTCCAGCAATGCCATGCGCACTTCGCGCAATGTTTCTTTCACATTCTCTTCAGTCAGCCGCCCGCGGCCGCTGATATTGCGCAGTGTGCGCGACAGACGGTCAGTTAAATTATCAAACATTGTCTTTTGCCTAACGTGGTAACTTAGGGCCGCAGCTTGCGACACAAAACAGAATTTAGCGGATTATACCCTAAATAGCTCAAGTTGTGGGTAAGCGGCAAGAGAGCTTATCCCCAGGAGCTTACTAAAGTAAGTGACTGGGGTAAGTGAGTGCAGCCAACACCCCCATAACTTGAAGTATGACGGGTATATAACATGAAGCCGCCTTCGGTGTGATGTAACGGTTAGAGTTGGAGCAGGCGGCAGGTAACGTTATACTGTTTTTTTTCATCTCTGGCTAATTGACCGACACTTTATATGCCTGTTTTCGCAATCCTTGCGCTTGTAGCCTATTCCAGCAGCCTCGCGCTGATCATTCCAAGCCTGCTGACAAAAAACAGCGGATGGCGCCGTTTCGCTATTATATCGGCCATTATCGCGCTTGTATGCCACGGTCTGGCGCTTGAAGCTCGTATTTTTGCCGCCGACGGCGGTCAAAACCTGAGCCTGCTCAACGTCGGCTCATTAGTCAGTTTGATGATCTGCACCGTGATGACGATTGTGGCATCGCGAAATCGCGGCTGGCTGCTGTTACCGATTGTTTACGCTTTCGCCTTAATCAATCTGGCGCTGGCAACCTTTATGCCCAACGAATTCATCACGCATCTGGAAACAACTCCGGGGATGATGGTGCATATCGGTTTGTCGCTCTTTGCCTATGCCACGCTGATTATTGCCGCACTTTACGCGCTGCAACTGGCCTGGATTGACTATCAGCTCAAAAATAAAAAACTCGCCTTCCGTGCTGAAATGCCGCCGTTGATGAGCATTGAGCGCAAAATGTTTCACATCACTCAAGTCGGCGTAGTACTGCTGACGTTAACCCTTTGCACCGGCCTGTTTTATCTGAAAAATCTTTTCAGCCTGGAAAATGTCGACAAAGCGGTCCTGTCGATTCTCGCATGGTTTGTCTACATCGTTTTACTGTGGGGACACTATCATGAGGGGTGGCGCGGCCGCCGTGTGGTGTGGTTTAACGTCGCGGGTGCAGCGATTCTGACCCTCGCCTATTTTGGTAGCCGCGTCCTGCAACAATTCGTCGGCTAATGTTGTCTTTATAAAGGAAATCCTTTTGGAACAGATCTCAACGACTACGTTGATTGTCACATTGATCATCATGGTAGTCGTTTCAGCGTACTTCTCCGGCTCTGAAACCGGCATGATGACGCTTAACCGTTACAAGCTGCGCCACCTCGCCAAACAGGGCAACCGCGCCGCTAAACGGGTCGAAAAACTGCTTCGCAAACCAGACCGCCTGATAAGTCTGGTCCTCATCGGTAATAACCTGGTCAATATTCTGGCCTCAGCCATCGGCACCATCGTCGGCATGCGTTTGTACGGTGATGCGGGTGTTGCCATCGCCACCGGTATCCTCACTTTCGTGGTTCTGGTGTTCGCTGAAGTACTGCCAAAAACCATTGCCGCGCTGTATCCGGAAAAGGTTGCCTTCCCGAGCAGCTTCCTGCTCGGCCCGTTGCAAATACTGATGATGCCCCTGGTGTGGTTACTGAACATCATCACGCGTATGTTGATGCGTCTGATGGGTATCAAAAACGTCAGCACCGTGAGTAGCGCGTTAAACAAAGACGAATTGCGTACCCTGGTGCATGAGTCACACACGAAAATCTCCCGCCGCAACCAGGATATGTTGCTCTCGGTTCTGGATCTCGAAAAAATGAGCGTCGACGACATCATGGTGCCGAGAAATGAAATCGTCGGTATCGATATCAATGACGACTGGAAATCTATCGTCCGCCAACTCACCCACTCGCCGCATGGCCGCATTGTGTTGTATCGCGATACTCTGGACAATGCCATGAGCATGCTGCGCGTGCGTGAAGCCTATCGCTTGATGACCGAAAAGCAGGAGTTCACCAAAGAAACGCTGCTTCGTGCCGCTGATGAAATTTACTTCGTGCCGGAAGGAACGCCGCTTAGCGTTCAACTGGTAAAATTCCAGCGTAACAAGAAGAAAGTCGGCCTGGTCGTAGATGAATACGGTGATATTCAAGGGCTGGTAACGGTGGAAGATATTCTTGAAGAGATTGTTGGTGACTTCACGACATCGATGTCTCCAACACTGGCTGAAGAAGTGATGCCACAAAACGATGGCTCAGTGATTATTGAAGGCAGTGCCAACGTGCGCGAAATCAACAAAGCTTTCAACTGGACATTGCCAGAAGACGAAGCCCGTACCGTAAACGGTATGCTGCTTGAAGAACTGCAAGAGATCCCAGCTATCGATACGCGTGTGCGCTTAAGCCATTACGATATTGATATTCTCGACGTGCAGGACAACATGATTAAGCAGGTACGCGTCACCCCTGTCACTCCGCTTCGCGAGAGTGTTCAAGAGTAAATCGCCTTTCTAGCAGGCACAAAAAAGCCAGCCGCAAAGGCTGGCTTTTTATTTCAAGCGATTAAAACAAATTACGCTTTTGCTTTAGCCACAGAAACCATCGCAGCACGCAGTGTGCGACCGTTCAGGGTGTAACCCTTTTGCATCACCATCAGCACGTGGTTTGGCGCCACATCTTCAGACTCAACCATGGCAATGGCCTGATGCACATCCGGGTTGAACGGCACGTTAGTTTCGCCAACCACTTCCACACCAAATTTACGCACCACATCCAGCATCGATTTCTGAGTTAATTCGATGCCTTCAATCATGGCGGCTAAATCGGTGTTGGACTTGTCTACCACTTCCAAAGCACGGTCAAGGCTGTCGATAACCGGCAGCAGCTCGTTGACAAATTTGTCCAGAGCAAACTTGTGCGCTTTCTCAATATCAAGCTCAGTACGGCGACGGAGGTTTTCCATATCCGCTTTATTGCGTAACGCCAGTTCACGCTCGCGCTGCTGAATTTCTTCCAGTTGCGCAGTCAAATCGGCAATTTTTTCATCGCGCGGATCAACCACTTCGGCACCCTCTACGGCCTCGACTTCTTCGTGGCTTTCCATTGCAATTTCGTCCGAGACTTGCTCGTCTGGTGTTTTCTGATCTTTACTACTCATGAATTTCTCCGCGTTTTTAGCATTCATCTCGCTGGTTCGCTTATTATGGGGATCAGTTTCCGGGATTCAAGGGAACGTGACATATTGTCATAAACGACTGCATCACTGCGCATAAGGACCATCAGCATAATGAACAAACATTTCAACTGCATTGGTATCGTCGGGCACCCACGTCACCCTACAGCCCTAACCACGCATGAAATGCTGTATCGCTGGCTCTGCACCAAAGGCTACGACGTTATTGTCGAGCAGCAAATTGCCCAGGAACTTAACCTCAAAAACGTAAAAACCGGTACCCTGGCGGAAATAGGCCAACAGGCCGATCTCGCGGTTGTGGTCGGTGGTGACGGCAATATGCTAGGCGCTGCCCGCGTTCTTGCTCGTTATGATATCAAAGTCATCGGTATCAACCGCGGTAATCTCGGTTTTCTTACCGACCTTGACCCAGACAACGCGCAGCAACAACTCGCCGATGTGCTCGAAGGGCACTACATTGCCGAGCGCCGTTTCTTGCTCGAAGCCCAGGTTTGCCAGCAAGATACGCCGACTCGCCTGAGTACCGCGATTAACGAGGTGGTGCTGCACCCCGGCAAAGTCGCGCACATGATTGAATTCGAAGTCTATATCGATGAAATTTTTGCGTTCTCGCAACGTTCCGATGGGCTGATTATTTCAACACCAACGGGTTCTACCGCCTATTCCCTCTCGGCTGGCGGCCCCATTCTTACCCCATCGCTTGATGCCATCACGCTAGTGCCAATGTTCCCGCACACGCTTTCTGCACGCCCATTGGTCATCAACAGTAGCAGCACAATACGCCTGCGTTTTTCACATATGCGTAGCGACCTGGAAATCAGTTGTGATAGCCAAATAGCGCTACCTATTCAGGAAGGCGAAGACGTGCTGATCCGCCGTTGCGACTATCATCTCAATCTCATTCACCCCAAAGATTACAGCTATTTCAATACATTGAGCTCTAAACTCGGCTGGTCGAAAAAATTGTTCTAAAAAGTGCCCCAGGCTCTTTACTGTATATAAAACCAGTTTATACTGTATGAAAACACAGTCATGTCTTTTCATACAGGAAAGCAATTATGCTGGCACAACTCACCATCAGTAACTTCGCTATCGTTCGTGAACTGGAAATTGATTTTCACCACGGTATGACCGCCATTACCGGTGAGACAGGGGCCGGTAAATCTATCGCGATTGATGCCTTAGGTCTGTGTCTCGGTGGCCGTGCTGAAGCCGACATGGTGCGTCAGGGTGCCAGCCGGGCTGACCTCTGCGCCCGCTTCTCCCTGAAAGACACACCTGCCGCCCTGCGCTGGCTGGAAGAAAATCAACTTGATGACGGACGTGAATGTTTACTGCGTCGCGTCATTAGCAGCGATGGCCGTTCACGAGGCTTCATCAACGGCACGGCGGTTCCTCTTTCTCAGTTGCGTGACCTCGGCCAGATGCTGATTCAAATTCACGGCCAGCATGCCCACCAGCTTTTGTTAAAACCAGAACACCAAAAATACCTGCTTGACGGTTATGCGGGTGAATCTGCACTTCTCGCCAAAATGGCAACAAGCTACCGCGAATGGCATCAAAGCTGCCGAACTCTTGCGCAGCATCAGCAACAGGCTCAAGAGCGTGCCGCGCGCACTGAATTGCTTCAGTACCAACTGAAAGAGCTCAATGAATTTTCTCCAATTGCGGGCGAGTTTGAACAAATTGATGAAGAGTACAAACGGCTGGCAAACAGCGGGCAACTGATCTCTGTTAGCCAGCAAGCACTGGCGATCCTCGCGGATGGTGAAGACAACAACCTGCAAAGCCAGCTGTATAGCGCACGTCATTTAATGGAAGAACTGGCCGGGATGGATAGCAAACTGTCTGGTGTGTTAACGATGCTGGAAGAGGCAACTATTCAAGTTTCAGAAGCCAGCGATGAACTGCGCCATTATTGCGACCGTCTGGATCTTGACCCTAACCGTTTGTATGAACTGGAACAACGTATCTCCAGGCAAATATCACTAGCGCGTAAACATCATATTTCGCCGGAAGAACTGCCATTGTTCCATCAACAGCTGCTCGAAGAACTGCAACAGCTTGATGAGCAGGCCAGCTCCCAGGATGAACTGATGCAGGCAGTGGCTGTCCATCACCAGCAAGCGCTGAACATCGCGCAAGAATTGCATCAGCGTCGTGCACATTATGCGGCGGAACTTTGCGAGTTGATTACCGCAAGCATGCATTCGTTATCAATGCCTCACGGCAAGCTAGCTATTGACGTGGAATTTAATGAAAACCATCTGACCGCTGAAGGTGCAGACCGTATTGATTTCCGCGTCAGTACCAACCCAGGCCAACCCTTGCAGCCACTGGCAAAAGTGGCCTCCGGCGGCGAGCTTTCACGTATTGCACTGGCGATTCAGGTCATCACCGCACGTAAAATGGAAACCCCGGCTCTCATCTTCGATGAAGTGGATGTCGGGATCAGCGGCCCAACAGCGGCGGTGGTCGGCAAATTATTGCGTCAGTTAGGCGAGTCCACTCAGGTTATGTGTGTCACGCACCTGCCACAGGTCGCAGGTTGTGGGCATCATCACTTCTTTGTCAGCAAAGAAACCGATGGCGAAATGACAGAAACACATATGCAACCGCTGGATAAACGCTCACGCCTGCAAGAATTGGCTCGTTTGCTTGGTGGCAGCGAAGTCACACGCAACACATTGGCCAACGCAAAAGAGTTGCTGGCGGCTTAACGGCAACGATTTTATATACACAACCCGGTAGTTGTTGTGCGCGCTGTTCAAAAAACAATCACTCAGCTAGCATATTGTTAATTGAACAGGTTTTAAGCCAACTTTTTTGCTGTACCAGGGTCAGAGTTAAGCGCCTTAATGTTTTAAACTGCGTAAAGGTTTATTATCATCGGCATATTATGAATGAGCCATGTGCTGCTCGGGCCCGAAAAGGAATCAAATCACTATGCGCTGTAAAACGCTGACTGCTGCCGCAGCGGTTCTTCTTATGCTGACCGCAGGCTGTTCCACTCTGGAGCGAGTGGTTTACCGCCCCGACATTAACCAGGGGAACTACCTGACACAAAACGACGTGTCAAAGATTCGTACTGGCATGACTCAACAGCAAGTTGCGTATGCTCTGGGTACGCCAATGATGACTGATCCATTTGGTACAAGTACCTGGTTCTATGTCTTCCGTCAGCAACCAGGCCATGAGAAAGTGACTCAGCAAACGCTGACGCTGACTTTCAACAGCAGCGGTGTGTTGACCAACATCGACAACAAGCCGAAGCTGGTAAACGAATAACCAATAAAAAAGGTGCCGATATGGGCACCTCAGATTGCTGACAAGGTCACTAAACAGGTGTTGTAGGGTGGATAAGCGCTAGCATCATCCACCATTTTCGCCAGTTTTGTCATCAGTCTCAGGTGCCTGATTGGCACCTTTTTTTGGCTACTTCTGAGCGGATTTCTCAGCTCGCTGGCGTCGAAGCTCTTTCGGGTCAGCAATCAGAGGCCGATAAATTTCTACCCGATCCCCCTCATTAACCGTATCGGTCAATTTCACCAGGCGGCTAAAAATCCCTACCTTATTCTTCGCAAGATCAATATCCGTGCGCAGTTCAAGAATACCTGACGCGTAAATCACCTGCTCAACAGTCGCACCTTCTGCAACTCTAACCTTGAGCAAGTACTGCTTTTCAGGCAATGCGTAAACGACTTCAACAGCGATATCAGGCGACACTGTAGACCTCTTTGGCTCGTACGGTAAACGCCTGAACCATATTCCCGGCCAACTCTTTGAAGATACGGCCAAACGCCAGCTCGATAAGCTTATTGGTAAACTCAAAATCGAGCTGGAACTCAATACGGCAAGCTTCTGCACTCAGCGGCGTAAACTTCCAGCCGCCCATCAATGACTTGAATGGCCCATCGACAAGATGCATCAAAATACTTTGATTATCGGTAAGGGAGTTACGCGTGGTAAACGTTTTGCTGATCCCCGCTTTGGAAACATCTACCGCCGCCGTCATCTGATTATGCGACGCGTCAAGAATCCGGCTGCCAGTGCAACCCGGTAAAAAATCAGGGTAGGATTTCACATCGTTAACTAATTGATACATCTGCTCCGCGCTGTAAGGCACTAGCGCAGTACGGGTAATCTGAGGCATAGCATTTCCTGAGAGTCACAAAACGGGCAAATAATAACATTTATCACTCTGCAAAGAAAAACTCTTAGCCCAGAGCCGTGCTAAGATATGCCTTCATCCTCGCAGCGAAGCGGGGTGTATTTGAACTCCTGGATTACTTATACTGAGCAGCACTATGACAAAGAAAAAAGCATACAAACCAGGTTCAGCCACCATTGCGCAAAACAAACGCGCCCGCCATGAATACTTTATCGAAGATGAGTTTGAAGCGGGACTCGTGCTGCAAGGCTGGGAAGTAAAATCTCTGCGTGCCGGGAAGGCCAACATCGGTGACAGCTACGTCATACTGGTAGATGGCGAAGCATTTTTGTTTGGCGCCAACTTTACTCCGTTAAACGTGGCCTCAAGCCATGTGGTCTGCGACCCAACACGTACCCGTAAACTCCTGCTTAACCAACGTGAGCTTGATAACCTTTACGGGCGCATTAACCGTGATGGTTACACCGTTGTCGCCCTGTCGATGTACTGGAAAAATGCCTGGTGCAAAGTGAAAATCGGCGTGGCGAAAGGTAAGAAGCAGCACGACAAGCGCAACGATTTAAAAGACAAAGAGTGGGCGGTAGATAAAGCACGTATTATGAAGCACGCGGGTCGTTAATACGGTTTTAAAAAACAGTATTAGTCCTTCTTCCGGGGGGCTAATACTGAAAAGTTATCTTCCCCCTATCCTAAATATTATTTATTACCAAAGCCAAATTTATTAATCCGCATAACTCATTCCATCAAGTCATCTTCTATAAAATATAACCCCCTAATTGATTAAAACTGTGCTAGTCGACTAACAAGCGGAAAGGATAAATTATCCTTTATATTCACCGCATGAATACATACTAACAAAAGTTAAATTTTTAGTGTCCACCCTGGCTTCACCGCAGTAAGGCAGATGATTATCACGACGGTATTTTGTTAACTCTGGATTAAGTTTAAAGTGAACCAATCGATAATAACTTAAATAAAACCGCCATCAATCACGAAACAAAGCAAATAAATATCAATGCATTACCAATAAAAATACCACTTTATAGTCATAACTAAAACTCATACAATGCGCACATAACTCCTGAAAAAAACTTACGTTCCTCTCTTATGCACTTCATTTGCGCTTTTATCCAATCCTGTCTATATCTTCAATACCCCCTTATGAAAATGATAAGAAAGTATGAATCTTATATTCATATAAATTAATGCTTCAGTAACCAACAAATTTTTCATCAATAACATTAGCCATCATTATTTTGATGCCTGGATTCGTTCGTCTTAAATTTTATAAATAGTTAAGATCGTTTTAACACTTTATTCAGGGGAATGATTTGCGTGCGCAAGCGCGACTGAAGACTACACCCACGTTCACACAGAATGGAGTGATAACAATGCGTTCAATATCAATCATCTCAAAGCTGACTGGCGTAACGAATAAAGTAGAAGCGTCTGAAATTACGCTGAACTCCCCTTCCATTGTTGAACTCAAAGCTGAACGCTCTGATATCGCCAGTATCGTGCGCTCCAGCCACGATATGATCATTACCCTGCACGATGGCGAAGTGATTACCGTAAAAAACTTTTACGCCTTCGCCGACCAGGGTGGCAACCAATTAGTGCTCGAAGACGACCAGGGCGCATTGTGGTGGGTACAAGATACCGACTCCGCATTTCACTTCGAGCATATCAATAATATTGATGAGCTGATGGCGGCTACAGGTGCAGAATCACATGATGGGGAAGCCATTTGGCCGTGGATTTTGGGTGGCGTCGCCGTCGCTGGCGGTATTGCTCTGGCCGCCGGTGGTGGCGGAGGTGGAGGCGGCGGAGGTGACGGAGGTGACGGAGGTGACGGAGGTGACGGAGGTGACGGAGGTGACGGAGGTGACGATAATAACTCGAACAACGGTGGCGGCAATCCCAACTCGCCGAACCAGCCCTCTAACGGTAATGACACCACGCCGCCCGCAGCCCCAACAAATCTGAGCGTCTCGGCAGATGGTAAAACCATAACCGGAAACGCAGAAGCTGGCAGCACCGTGACAATTACCGATGCCAACGGCCAGGTGATCGGAACCGGCACTGCCGACAGTAATGGCAATTTTTCGATTCCGCTCACAAATCCGCAAATTAGTGGCGAAGAGTTAACGGCACATGCCACCGACCCCGCCGGGAATACTGGCCCTGATAGCAGCGTGACCGCGCCTAATATTCCGTTACCGGACGCACCGACACTCACCAACGTGGTGGATGACGTCACTCCGGGATTCGGCACCATTGCCAATAATAGCCCTACTACGCCAACCAATGACAACACCCCAACACTTCTGGGCGCGGGTCAGCCAGGAACCACCGTTCATATTTATGACAATGGAACCGAAATTGGCACCGCAGTGGTTGATGCCAACGGAGGCTGGAACTTTACCCCCGCCAACGCGTTAACCGATGGTTCTCACAGTTTTACCGTCACTACCATTAATGCCAAAGGTGAAAGTGCGCATTCGGATACCTATACCGTCACTATCGACACGGTTGCCCCTGACGCGCCTGAATTAGAGCAGTTGCAGGATAATGTCGGCAAGCTGACCGGCATTATCAGCAGCGGTACCTACACCGATGAAACCAGACCGGGATTAAACGGAACCGGCGAAGTGGGCGACACCGTTACCATTTATGATAACGGCATCCAGGTTGGGCAAGCCACCGTTGGCGAAGACGGAAAATGGAGCTTTACCCCTGACCAACCGCTGGCCGACGGTAGCCACCAAATCATCGTGGTACAAACCGATGCTGCGGGGAACGTCAGTTCCGCCACCACCAGCCCAATATTTATTGTCGACCATACGCCACCTGCCGCTGCCGTCATTGAGAATGTCAGCCTCGACGGCACCACCGTTTCTGGCACCGCCGAACCCGGAACCACCATTACCATCACGGCTGCCGATGGGTCTGAACTCGGCCATGCCGATGTCGACAGCGACGGTAATTTTACTGTTGGGATCACCCCTGCGCAGACTCACGGTGAAACGCTGACAGCACACATTGAGGATCAAGCCGGTAACGTTGGCCCGGATACACCGTTTACGGCATCGACCTCCCAGTACCCAACCGTGCCAGTGCTGGATTCTGTTGACGACAATGCCGGCGCCACTATGGGTCTTCTAAGCAACGGCCAGGCCACCGACGACACCACACCAACCCTGAGCGGCACGGCTGAAGCGGGAAGTACCGTTAAAATCTTCAGCAACGGTTTGCTGCTTGATAGCGTTGTCGCTGACGGCACCGGCCACTGGACCTATACCCCATCCGCGCTGGCAGACGGTCCGCAAGAATTCACCTTTACCGCCACCAACCTGTACGGCACTAGCGGCACCTCGGCAGTCTTTACCGTCAATGTCGATACCACCCCGCCCGCAGCACCGGGTGATTTACTGGTTTCACAAGACGGCCTGCATGTCACCGGCAGCGCGGAAGCGGGCAGTGAAATCATCGTCACCGACAGTAGCGGCAACGTTCTGGGAACGGGCGTCACAGGCGCTGACGGGAGGTTTGATATTTCACCGTTAACCTCAGCACAAACCAACGGCGAACCCTTACTGGTTTCAGCGACAGACAGCGCAGACAACAAAAGTGACAACAGCACCGTCTTTGCACAAGACAGCACGCCTCCTGGGGCACCGACCAATGTGGACATCAACGATGAGGGGTCAGTGGTGACCGGTGACGCCGAGCCAGGCAGCACGGTTAATGTCACTGACAGCGACGGCACCCCACTGGGGACTGGAACAGCAGGTTCAGACGGTAGTTTTAGTATTCCGATATTCCCGCCGCAAACGGCTGGCGAAAAACTGGAAGTTTCTGCGACAGATAACGCTGGAAACACCGGGCCAGAAACACCGATTACCGCACCTGACACCACCGCGCCGGATGCTCCGGTGATTAGCGCCGTGGTGGATGATGTCCCCCTTTACACGACCGATCATCTCAGCGACGGACAAACCACCAACGACGATAAGCCACAACTCACAGGCACCGCCGAAGCTGGCGCAACGGTGAAAATTTATGACAACGCTACGCTGTTAAATAGCGTCACTGCCGATGAGCACGGAAACTGGAGTTATACCCCAACCACCGCACTCGCACAGGGCCTGCATAACCTGACCGTCACCGCCACCGATGCCAAAGGCAACGTCAGCCCTGAAGCGGCATTTTCGCTCACCGTTGATTCCATTGCTCCGCAAGCGCCGACCATTACGCTGGTCAGCGATGACTTCGCCCCCGTCAGCGGTTCGGTGCCAAACAATGGTTTCACCAACGACAGGACGCCAACGATCAGCGGTACCGGCGAACCCGGATCTGTCGTCACTTTGTTCGATGGCGCCACCGCGCTGACCACCTTTACGGTCGGTGTATCGGGTACCTGGAGTTACACACCGTCAACGTTGATCGACAGCACCCACCGCTTCACGGTGAGCGCCACGGACGCGGCGGGCAACACCACCGCGCCTTCCGCCGAATATGTCATCACCATCGACATTACCGCTCCGTCTGCACCCACCATTGACGGCGCAATAGATAATGTCGGAACGGTTACCGCAACGCTTGCCAACAACTCGGCGACCGACGATACCCTGCCGCAATTTAATGGCTCCGGCCCGGCTGGCAGCACCGTGACGCTGTATGATGGCCCTACCGCTATCGGCTCTATCGTGGTGGGCGGCGATGGTAAATGGAGCATTATCCCGACACAACCACTGAGCGAAGGGCCACATACCATAACGGCTGTGGCGACCGATGCCGCAGGCAACGCCAGCCCAGCCGCCAGTTTTAACCTGACGGTCGATACCACACCGCCTGCTGCGCCATCCATTACCAACGCGCAAGGGGAAGTGGGCGGAATCCCTGCGACAGTCACCAACGGTGGCAGCACGCAAAACGGCACGCCAACCCTTACCGGTTCCGGCGAAGTCGGGGCGACAATCAAAATTTATGATAATGGCGGCAGCACACCGATTGGTTCGGTGACGGTTCCCGCTGGAGGCATATGGACATTTACCCCTTCTCCGGCGCTCGCTGAAGGCTCTCACTCGCTGACTGCCGTGGCAATCGATCCCGCGGGTAACGTTGGCTTACCTTCCGCAGGCTTTACGCTGAACGTCGACTCAACGCCACCAGCCGCACCAGGCACACCAACGGTCACCGATGATCATGCTCCGGTGGTTGGCACCGTCAGCAATGGTGGCAGCACCAACGACACCACGCCAACCTTCTCCGGCACTGGCGGCACAGTTGGCGATAAAATTGAAGTGTTCAACGGCAGCACAAAACTCGGCGAAACCACGGTACGGGCAGACGGCAGCTGGGGCTTCACTCCGACCACGCCGCTGACCGAACAGGTTTACAACGTGACCGTCAAAGAAACGGATGCGGCAGGGAACGTCAGCCCGCCTTCTGCGGCTATTACCTTTACGGTCGACACCACCGCTTCTGCTGCACCGGTTATCGTCAATGCCGACGATAACGTAGGTGCGGTACAACAACCGCTGTTCAACAACGCGGTCACCGATGACAACACCCCAACCTTCCATGGCACCGGTGCGAATGGTGACATCATCACGCTGTACAACGGCACCACGGTGCTGGGTAGCACAACGGTTGTTGGCACAAACTGGACTATCACCCTAACGAGCCCACTGCCGAACGGCGCACTGGAGATTACCGCCACCGCAACCGATGCAGCGGGCAACCTCAGCCCATTGTCAGCAATCTTTAATCTGACTGTCGATAACACGCCGCTCACCGCTCCGGTCGTGACGGAGATTGCCGATGACGTGGGTGTGATTACCACTTCGCTGGTCAATGGCAGCTATACCGACGATACCTCCCCAGTCTTCAGCGGCACAGGTAAACTAGGCAGTACCATTACTGTTTTAGATAACGGTACACCGGTGGTGACTTCACCCCCTATTGTTACTGTTGCTCCGGATGGTACATGGAGCTTCACGACAACACTCCCGACGGGTGTAAGCGACCACACATTCACCTTTAGTGCCAGCGATGCCACAGGAAATACCGCCGTATCACCAAATCCAATTACGTTGCATGTTGATACGCTGCCACCTGATGCTCCGCTGGTAAGTTCAGCAGATCCGAATGGCACACTGGTAAACGGGACGGCGGAACCCGGCAGCACGGTGATTATCAGGGATGCCAATACCCATGCAGTATTGGGCAGAGGCCTGGCTGATTCCACAACCGGAACCTTCTCCGTCACAATTTCGCCTGCGCAAACCACCGCTGAAGAACTAGAGGCAATTGCTCAGGATGCCGCTGGCAATCAGAGTGGCCCGACTGGCTTCATTGCCGCGGATACGAATGTTCCGCATCCGCCGACAATTGAAGTTTTGGATGACGTAGCGCCGGTCACTGGCAGAGTCGACAGCGGTGCCAGCACCAACGATAACCTGCCAACACTTAGCGGCGTGGCTGAAGACGGTGCCATGATCACCCTCTATATTGACGGCATTGCCCAGACCCCGTTCGCGGCGGGAACCGGGGGAGCCTGGAGTTACCAGTTCACTACACCGCTGGCAGATGGCCCGCATACTTTTGCCGTCAGCCAGAGTGTTGGCGGTGTGTCCAGCGGCCAGACGCCGAATTTCAACATTACCGTTGATACCACGTTACCCACCGCTCCCGCCATCACCTCCGTCACCGACGATGTCGCTCCGGTAACGGGCATCATCACCAGCGGGCAGGCCACGAACGATCAGCGCCCTACCTTTACCGGCACTGGCGAAGTAGGTTCGACGATCACGATTCTTGATGGCACCACGACACTCGGCACCGCAACCGTCACCACTGGCGGTACCTGGACATTCACGCCACCAACCAATCTGGCTGAGGGTCCGCACACCATCACCGTCACCGCAACCGATGCTGTCGGAAACGTCAGCGCTCCACCTGCCAGTTTCTCGCTGATTGTTGATACCAGCGTCGCGGCGGCACCGGTTATTACGTCAGTGGTTGACGACACCAGCACGCCAGGCCCGGTGGTTTCCGGCCAGCCGACTAACGACAACACGCCAACCTTCAACGGCACCGCCGACCCGAACTCGACGCTAACCATCAGCGAAAACGGCACGGTTATCGGCACCGTTCCGGTTAATGGCGCGGGGAACTGGACGTTCACGCCAGCCACGCCGCTGGCCGATGGCAGCCACAATCTGACGCTCGTCACTACCGATGCGGCAGGCAACGTCAGCCCGCCAGCCACCTTTACTGCGGTGGTGGATACCGCTGCTCCTGTAGTGCCAGCCATAACTTTGGTGGTCGATGACCAGACTCAGCCGGTGACTAACCTGACCAACGGCCAGCTCACCAAAGACACGCAGCCAACCCTCAGCGGCACCAGTGAAGCCAATGCCACGATCAATGTTTATTCTGGCACCACGCTTCTTGGCACAACAACAGCCACAGGCACCGGTACATGGTCATTCACGCCGGACGCCGGTCATCAGTTACTCCAGGGCAACAATACCCTGACGGTCAAAGCCACCGACGCCGCCGGGAATATCAGTAACTCGTCAGCAGCCTTCAGCGTAGTTGTGGATTCTGTCGCCCCAACCGCGCCAGCCATTTTGACCGTCACCGACAACACCGCGCCAAATATTGGGCCAATTACCAGCGGCCAGCCGACCAACGAAACGCGCCCTGCTATCACCGGTTCCGGCGAAGTCGGTTCGACGATCACGGTATATGACGGCATAACGCCGCTGGGTACGGCAACCGTGGGGGCTGGCGGCACCTGGAGCTTTACACCACCTTCAGCACTGCCAGGCGGTTCGCACAACCTGACCGTTACCGCTACCGATCCGGCAGGTAACGTCAGCGCACCATCCGCAGCGTTTAACGTGGTGATCGACACCACAGCGCCTGTTGCGCCAGCTATTACCACCGTCGCGGACGATGCAGGGACAGTCACCGGTAATTTAACCAAAGGGCAAGTGACGGACGATACCCGTCCACAAATCAACGGCACGGTAGAAGCCGGATCGACCGTCAATATCTACGACAACGGCACGTTGATTGGCACAGCAATCGTCACTGGTGGTACATGGAGTTTCACGCCACCAGCAGGGTCACCGCTCGCCAATGGCAACCACGCATTTACGGTGACCGCGACGGACTCCGCAGGCAACGTCAGCCCGGCTTCAGGGGCGTTCAATATTGTCGTGGATACCGCCGTTCCCACCGCACCGATCGTCATCCAGGCAACTGATGATGTCGGCCCGGTGACTGGCGCGTTGGTGAATGGGCAGTCGACCAACGACAACCAACCATTACTGAGCGGCACCGCAGAAGCCAACTCCACGGTTAAGGTTTACGACGATGGCATCCTGCTCGTTACCACCACCGCCAGCGCGGAAGGGATCTGGAGCCTGGCACCACCCAATCCGCTACCCGATCGTACCCATGTTTTCACCGCCACCTCAACCGATGCGGCGGGCAACGTCGGGGCGATTTCGGGAAGCTTCACACTAACTATCGACACGGTGCTGCCGACCACTCCTGTGCTCACCTCCGTGGTGGACGACGTGGCTGGGTTTAACGGCTCACTCAGCAACGGACAAATCACCAACGACGCACGCCCTACGCTGAACGGCACCGGCGAACCAGGCAGCACCCTCGCTATCTTTGATGGAGCGATACAAATTGGCACGGTGACCGTTCCGGCAAGTGGCACCTGGACATTTACCCCAGCCACACCGCTGGCTACCGGCGCGCATACCTTCACCCTCACCGCCACCGACGCGGCGGGTAACGTCACCACCCCAACCGCGGGCTTTACCATCACGGTGGATACCAGCGCGCCAAACGCGCCGCTTATCACCACGGTTGTTGACGATGTCGGCACCGTGACCGGCCCGGTTGCCAACAACCAGACCACCAACGACACGCTGCCAACGCTTAACGGCACAGCCGAAGCAGGTGCTACGGTGGCGATTTACGATAACGGTAACCTGGTCACCAGCGTCACTGCCGACGGTAGCGGCAACTGGACTTACCCACTGACCACCGCGCTGACCGAAGGCAACCACACCTTCACCGTGACGGCCACCGATCTGGCAGGCAATACTAGCGCCAACTCGCTGCCAGCGGTGATTATTGTCGATACCACGCCGCCTGCCGCACCAACGGGCATGGTGGTCAACGCCACCGGGACAATCGTCACCGGGAATGCCGAAGCGGGCAGCACCGTCACCATATCCAGCGGCGGAACGGTTCTCGGCAGCGCCACGGCGGACGGTAACGGTAAGTTCAGCGTGACGATAACGCCCGCGCAAACCAACGGCGAATCCCTACAAGCTGCGGCTACAGATAGCGCGGGTAACCTGGGTGCATCGGCTGGGTTTGCTGCGCCAAACACTGCATTACCAGGCGTGCCGGTGATTACCACAGTGTTGGATAATTTCGCTCCCGTTACCGGAACGGTTAACAACGGGCAAAGCACCAACGATGCCACGCCGACCATTAACGGCACGGCAGACATCGGTGCAACCGTCAGTATCTACAACAATGGCGTGTTGATGGGCAGCGTGGTGGCGACGGACGGCACCTGGAGTTACACGCCATCTGCGCTCACCGAAGGTTCACACGCCTTCACCGCTACCGCCACCAACCCGAATGGCACCGGCAGCCCGTCAACGGCGCTCACCGTGATCGTTGACACCATCGCCCCACTGACACCAACGGCGACCATCAGTGCCGACGGCACCACCATCAGCGGTTCGGCGGAAGCCAACAGCACGGTGAACATTACCTTGCCGGGCGGCACCGTTGTCACCACCACCGCTAACGGCAGCGGAAGCTACACCCTGACACTGCCAACGCGCGAAATTGGCGGAGAGCAGTTATCCGTCACCGCCACCGATGCGGCAGGCAACACCTCGCCATCGGTCACTGCAACCGCACCGACTCTGCCACTGGCCGCCGATGACAACGTGGTCAACCTGGCGCTGACCAGCAGCGCCGTCGTTTCACCGCCAGAGCATTACAGCGATTACGGCGTGCTGTTGGTCGGGGCGCTGGGCGACACAGTACAGGTGCTCGGCAACGATACCGCGCAAGTAGGCTTTACGGTTAACGCGGGCGGCACTGCCAATATCACGATTGATGCCGCCGCTACAGGTGTGGTACTGACACTGCTCAACACGATGGAAGTGGTGATTCAGCAATTTGTCGGCGGAACCTGGACTACGGTAATCGATTCGCGACTGCCACAGTTTGCCAACCTGCTAACGCTGGGTGCCAGCGGCGTAACACTGAATGTCACCGGGCTGGAAGAAGGCACTTATCGGGTACTAAGCTACAACACCAGCCTGCTGGCGACCGGTTCTTTCACCAGCCTTGATGTCAGTATTGAACAAATCAGTGGCGGGACAGTCAGCGGGGAAACGACCCATCCGGGGAACGTGATCACCGATATTGATCCGAACAGCGGCCAGGACACCGCGCCGACAGGCACTGTTGTGACATCGGTGACCAACTCGCAGGGCGTCACCACCCAGATTGGCGCAGGCGGTGCGGATATCACAGGTGAATACGGCACGCTGCATATCAACCAGGACGGAAGTTACACCTACACCCTGACGGACACCTCTGCCTCGGTACTGGGTAGCACCGAAAACTTCACTTACACCATCACCCATAATGGCGTCAGTGATTCGGCGCAGTTGGTGGTGACACTCGGCAACCCAACACCTGCCAGCACCGTGACCGCCACCGATAACACGGCGGCGCTGACCTACAACACCGATGTGGAAGCGGTAGACCACGGGGCTTCACAGCAAAGTGGTTTCTCGGTGCTGAGCGTCGGTGTGGGAAATGTGCTGAGCCTCAGCGCGTTAGCCAATATGGCGAACCCGATACTCTTTGATGTCGATGAAGGTTCAACGCGCACCATGACGTTGCAGGCGAGCGTTGGCGGGGTCGCGTTACTCTCCACCTTCGATCTCTATGTCTACAAGTTCAACGATGTGACTCAGCAGTATGAGCAATATCGGGTGGTCAATACCTGGCTTACCGCGCCATTGCTGGGCGGCACCTCATCGCAATTAACCCTGACGCTGCCAGGTGGCGAGTATCTGTTCTTGCTCAAAAATGCCAGCGGTGTGGCGGCGCTAACCGGCTATACGCTGAATATTCTGCAAGACCATACTTATGCGGTGGAGAGCGTCACAGCCAGTACCAGCGGCAATGTGATGAATGATGATATTCATCCGGTAGATAGCCACATTACTCAGGTGAATGGCGTCGCCATTGCGGCCAGCGGAACCACCACTATTGTTGGCGAATACGGCACGCTGACCATTGATGCGGCGGGTAACTACACCTACAAACTGAACAGCGGCCTGGGCGCGGACAGCATCAAAACGCCTGACAGCTTTGTTTACACCATTACTGCACCAAACGGCGATACCGACACCGCCTCGCTGAATGTCACTGCCACGCCGCATACCGTGGATGCGTTTGATGACAGCAGCACTGTGATGGCGGTGAACACCGCGCAAAATACGGCGGTTTATTCGGATACCAGCGTGGGGTCGGCGTCGTGGACAACCCTGGTAATCCCGTCATCAGGAAGCGGCAACGGGACTTTTGCGGTCGGCGCTAACGAAGTTCTGCATAACCCAGTGTTACATTTTACTGTGCAATCATTGCTTTCATTGGGTGGCTTGAACGTTGACTGGAACATCACTAACAGCTCAGGAACCGTGGTAAGAAACGGCTCATTCAGCGGTGGCATATTGTTAGGCGGCGTGGCGAATATTGATTTGGCAGGGCTGGATCTGCAATCGGGTACCTACACGTTAAATTACACTGGGCGAGTCGGTGTTCTTGGTGCCGGACAAATCACCATCACGCCAACTATCACCGGCACCACCATTGATCTGGACAGCTATTCAACGCTTGCCGGTAACACGGTTCACGGCAATATCTACGACGGTACGGAAGCCTCAGGTGCTGCCGATCAGCTCGGCACCGTTCACACCCTGCTGAGTATTACCGGCTTCAACGGCACGACGACCACGCTTGATCCGCTAACCAGTAGCAACTCAACCGCCACGATTCAGGGGCATTACGGAACGCTGGTGATGGGGATTGATGGTGCGTACACCTACACCCTCAATAGCGGGCTTTCTCCGGCGTCGATGACCACCAAAGAGACCTTCACCTACACGCTAAATGACCAGAACGGCCAGAGCGACAGCGCCACGTTAACCATCAATATGAGCCCGC
The DNA here is from genome assembly GCF_003675305.1 of Buttiauxella sp. 3AFRM03. NCBI lineage: Bacteria > Pseudomonadati > Pseudomonadota > Gammaproteobacteria > Enterobacterales > Enterobacteriaceae > Buttiauxella > Buttiauxella sp. 3AFRM03. Next base: position 4,187,905 of record NZ_CP033076.1, on the reverse strand, counting down.
AATTCGTCAGCACCGCGCAAAGCGATGTGATTACCGGCTCGGCTTATGGCGACACGCTGATTTATCACCTGTTAACCAGCGCAAGTGCGACCGGCGGCAACAGTGCCGATACCTGGCACAACTTCTCGGCGGCACAAGGCGACACGATCAACGTTCACGACCTGCTGACCGGCTGGAATGGGCAGGCCGCCACACTGGGCAATTACCTCAACGTCACCACCAGCGGCAATAACACCGTTATTTCCATTGATCGCGACGGCACAGGCGGCACCTACAACTCAACCACGCTCGTTACCCTGGAGAACACGCACGTCACGCTCGATGAACTGGTACAGCAGCACCACATTATTACCTAAAAAAGTGGTGGATGACGCTAGCGCTTACCCCCGACACGTAGGTCGGATAAGCGCAGCGTCATCCGACAAAAATCAGACAAAACCAGGCAAGCAATAGCAACACTAATTAGAACGTAGTGACTTTTAAAAGGGACAAACTATGGGAAAATTACAGCCGTTTGCACTGTGGCTGGCATGCAGCCTATGTGTAGCCCAAACGCATGCCGAAGAGACGCCACAGTTCATCACCACTGAGGGGCTTGCTCAACAACACGAACTGCCAAACCTTGACGGGTCGTCATCCCTGCCGCTCAACGCGCCTGCGCCCGGAACGCTCACGCTCAACGACGCCGTCAACCGCGCGGTAAACTGGCACCCGAGCATTCACGAAGCCATCGGCAAACTTTACGGCCAGTCCGAACAGGTCAACGTCGCGAAATCCAAATACTATCCGCAAATCAGCGCGGGCATGAATAACGGCTACAGCAACGGCTACACCGACAGCGGTTTCAGCCCGTCGCTGGTGCTTTCCATCTCACAAATGCTCTACGACTTCGGCAAAGTCTCAAGCCAGGTACGCGCCGAAAGCGCAGGCGTGGCGCAAGAACAGGCCAACGTGCTGGTGAGCATTGATAACGTCGGCCACGATACCGCCGTTTCCCTGGTTCAGGCGCAGATGTGGCAACAAATGGTCGATATCGCCAAAGATCAGCTCGAAGCATTAAGCGCGATTGGCCGTTTGACCGAACAGCGCAACAACGAAGGTGCCACGTCGATGTCCGATGTGGTGCAAACCAACGCCCGTATTGAATCCGCCCGCTCGCAACTGATTCAATACCAGGCCAACCTCGACAGCGCACAGGCCACGTTAATGAGCTGGCTGGGCTGGAATAGCCTTAACGGTATTAGCAACGATTTCCCGGACAAACTAGCCAAAAGCTGCGACGTTGCCAAACCGGATGACCGCTTAGTGCCTGCCGTTCTCGCCTCCTGGGCGCAGGCCAGCGTCGCGCAGGCGAATCTGGATTACGCCAACGCGCAGATGACGCCAACCATTTCACTGGAACCGCAGGTTCAGCACTATCTCAACGACAAATACGCCAGCCACGAAGTGCTGGATCGCACGCAATACTCGGCGTTTATCAAAGTTGAAATGCCGATTTATCAGGGGGGTGGATTAACCGCCCGCCGCAACGCCGCAAGCCATGCTGTTGAAGCCGCGCAATCCGGCGTTCAGCGCACACGCCTGGATATTCGCCAGAAGTTAATGGAATCGCGCAGCCAGGCGCTTGGCCTGATGGGTGCCATTCAAGTCCTGCAACGCCAGGAAGAGTTAAGCGCGCAAACGCGCGAACTGTATCAACAGCAATATCTCGGTTTGGGTTCGCGCCCGCTGCTGGATGTGCTTAACGCCGAACAGGAAGTTTTCCAGGCACGCTTCGCTCAACAACAAACCCTGAGCCAACTTCATCAATTGCAGCTCAACTGCCTGTATAACAGCGGCCGGTTGCGCAACGCATTTGGCCTGGAGCATCGCACCATCCAGTCACTGGAGATCCAGCCATGAGCAAAATCCCCCCTGCTGTTGATGAACGGCTGACTGAACAGTCACTGAGCCACTGGGCGCAAGCCATTAGCCACGTTGCCGCCCATTACCGCGTGGTCTGTTCGCCAGGCACCATTCAGGCCAACGCCCCGTGGTTTAAAGACAAAGGCATGCTTGCGGCTCTCACACAGTTATCGCGCCAGGCGGGGCTTTCTTTTCACCTGCTGAACGTGCCGGAACTGGCGATTGCCCAATGGCGGCTGCCGATAGTGGTGGATTTAAAAAACGGCCAACTGGCGGTTATCGAGCATTTTGACGGCGCAGATACCGTGGATATTTGCCTTATCGATGACGAACACCAGACCAACCGCGTGGCACTCAGCGAACTGCTGCCGGACATCCGTTTTGTTGCTGCGCTGCGCCCGCTTTCGGCCCTGAAAGACAGCCGTGTTGATGCGTATATTTCGCGCTTTAGCCCGGACTGGTTAAAAGAGCTGGTGATGCAGGATCTCCGGCCATACGGCCCGGTGATGCTGGCGGCGTTCCTCGTTAACGTGTTATCGCTTGCCGGGATTATTTTCTCGATGCAGGTCTACGATCGGGTGATTCCGGCGCAATCCTACCCGACGCTGTATGTGCTGGCGTCCGGCGTATTACTGGCGGTGGTGTTTGGCTTCCTGCTGCGCGTGGCGCGTGGCCATATTATGGATGTACTCGGCAAACGCGCCGATATGCGGGTTTCCGACCGCGTGTTTAGCCATGCACTACGCCTGCGTAACAGTGCGGTTCCCCGCTCCACCGGCAGCTTTATTTCGCAGCTTCGCGAGCTGGAGCAAATCCGCGAGATGGTCACCTCATCAACCATCTCAACCCTCGTCGATTTACCGTTCTTCTTTATGTTTATCATCGTGCTGGCGATCATCGCGCCGCAACTGGCATGGATTGCACCCGTCGCCGCCATCCTGATGGTGCTGCCTGGTATTTTGCTGCAAAAAAAGCTGGCGATGCTGGCGAACCAGTCGGCGCACGAAGCCACTTTGCGCAATGCGGTGCTGGTTGAAAGCGTGCAAGGGCTGGAAGACATCAAACTGATGCAGGCAGAAAACCGCTTCCTGCAACAATGGAACAGCTACATCCGTATTACCGCGGAATCCGGCCTGCGGACTCGCCAGATTTCGCAAGGGTTGATCAGCTGGGGGATCACCATTCAAAGCCTGGTTTACGCGGCGGTAATCCTGTTTGGCGCGCCGCTGGTGATTGAAGGCGATATGACCACCGGCGCGATGGTGGCCGCGTCAATGCTGGCGTCACGCATGATTGCGCCGATGGCAAACCTGTGCGGCGTGCTGGCGCGCTGGCAACAAGTGAAAGCGGCGAAGCAAGGGCTGGACAGCATTATGCAGTTGCCGGTCGAAACCCAACGCGATGAAAGCCTGGTGCACCAGGACATTTTCCACGGCCACTATCTGTTTGAAAACACACAGTTCCGCTACCACAGCGACGACCAACGCATTCCGCTGCGCATCTCACATTTAGAGATCCAGCCTGGCGAAAGAATCGCGGTGCTGGGGCGCAACGGCGCGGGCAAATCCACGTTGCTTCAGGCCTTAGCGGGCGGCATCGATTTGATGAGTGGCGATGCGCGGCTCGACAACCTGAGCATGACGCAAATCGACATGGCTGATTTACGGCGCAACATTGGCTTCCTGAGCCAGAACGCGCGGCTGTTTTACGGCACATTGCGTGAAAACCTGACGCTGGGCGCACCGCACGCCAGCGATGAAGAAATCTTCGAAGTACTGGAAATCAGCGGCGCGGGCAATTTTGTCAAGCACCTGGCCAAAGGCCTCGACCACAGCATTATGGAAGGCGGCACCGGGCTGTCTGGCGGGCAACGTCAGTCCATCTTACTGGCGCGTATGCTGCTGCGCTCGCCGAACATCGTACTGCTCGACGAACCCACCGCCTCTCTTGATGACCACACCGAACGTGAATTTATTCAGCGCCTCGGGCTTTGGCTTGGCAACCGCACCTTGATTGTCGCTACCCATCGGGTGCCGATGCTGGAGCTGGTGGAGCGGGTGCTGGTTCTGAAGGAAGGACAACTGGTGATGGACGCACCGAAAGCCCAGGCGCTGAGTAACAGCCGCGCCGCAGCACAGGCAAACGGACGGGAGTGGAAAAATGAAAACCAGTCAGCATGATGCCGCAATGGACGACCCGGATATCCAGCGTGAAAGCGAGTTTTCCGGCGCGAGCCGCATTATCACTCTTAGCGTTTTACTGTTTATTTTGCTCGGCGTCTGGGCATGGTTTGGCACGCTTGATGAGGTTTCGACCGGCACCGGAAAAGTGGTTCCCAGCTCGCGCGAGCAAATCCTTCAGTCGCTCGACGGCGGTATCGTCACCCAGTTGCTGGTGCACGAAGGCGACAAAGTTGAAGCCGGGCAAATCGTTGCCCAACTCGACCCGACGCGTTCGCAATCGAACGTCGGCGAAAGTGCCGCACGTTACCGCGCATCACTGGCATCCAGCGTGCGGTTGAACGCAGAAGTGAACGACCTGCCGCTGGTCTTCCCCGACTCGCTAAAAGCCTGGCCGGAGCTAACCGCATCCGAAACCCGGCTATATAAAAGCCGCCGCGCACAACTTAACGACTCGGCTGCGGATATTAAAGACGCGCTGGTTTCGGTCAATCAAGAGCTGGGCATAACCCAACGGCTGGCAAAAAGCGGTGCCGCCAGTAACGTGGAAGTGCTGCGCTTGCAGCGGCAAAAAAGCGACCTGCAACTCAAAATCACCGACCTGCGTTCACAATATTACGTACAAGCCCGCGAGGAGCTTTCCAAAGCGAACGCCGAAGTGGATATGCTTTCAGCGGTTATCAAAGGCCGTGAAGATTCGGTATCGCGCATGACGGTGCGCTCGCCAATGCGCGGCATCGTCAAAAATATCCAGGTAACGACCATTGGTGGCGTGATCCCGCCAAACGGCGAAATGATGGAAATCGTGCCGCTCGATGACCACTTGCTGATTGAAGCGCGCCTCTCACCGCGTGACATCGCGTTTATCCACCCAGGCCAGCGTGCGCTGGTGAAAGTCACCGCCTACGATTACGCCATTTACGGCGGGCTGGAGGGCATCGTTGAAACCATCTCGCCGGACACCATTCAGGACAAAGTGAAACCAGAAATCGTCTATTACCGGGTGTTTATCCGCACCCAACAGGACTACCTGGTGAACAAAGCCGGACACCATTTTTCAATTTCGCCAGGTATGGTCGCCACTGTCGACATCAAAACCGGGCAAAAAACCATTGTCGACTACCTGATTAAACCGTTTAACCGCGCCCGCGAAGCGCTACGTGAACGTTAACAAACTCAAGGGGTAGTAAGTGATGCTACAACTCTGTTATACTTACAAAACACTTGTGGGGCTGATTCTGGATTCGACGGGATTCGCGAAACCCAAGGTGCATGCCGAGGGGCGGTTTGCCTCGTAAAAAGCCGCAAAAAAATAGTCGCAAACGACGAAAACTACGCACTAGCAGCTTAATACCCTGCTTAGAGCCTTCTCTCCCTAGCTTCCGCTCTTAAGACGGGGATCAAGAGAAGTCAAACCCAAAAGAGATCGTGTGTAAACCTTGCCTGGGGTTGAAGCACTAAAACTAATCAGGATAGTTTGGTAATGGCGTGTCTACCCGCAGTTGCCCGGCGAATGTAAAGATAGACTAAGCATGTAGTACCGACGGCGTAGTAATTTCGGACGGGGGTTCAACTCCCCCCAGCTCCACCAAAATTCTCCCTCAACGATTACCAGAGTCGTCCGAGGAAGTCCTAGAAGCCCGTATGGCACAAGCCCTGCGGGCTTTTTTGTATCTGTTATTTGTCCGTAACCATCCGAGAAGATCCGCCTGAATCCAGTGATAATTGGTATACGTTTAGGTATACGGTAAGATGTAGGCCTAAAAACGTATACCAATTCACGAAGGAGCGGCCATATGGCACGGACAACGCGCCCCCTCACTAACACTGAAGTTCTAAGAGCCAAAGCGGGCGAGAAAGAGCTGACGCTTCATGACGGCGAGGGTTTATTCCTCATCGTTAAGACGACCGGAAAAAAGCTCTGGCGCTTTCGGTATCAACGACCGACCACCAAAAAAAGAACGATGGTTGGTTTAGGTTCCTTCCCTGCCCTTTCGCTTGCGGATGCCCGAGCATTACGAGCTGACTACCTTTCATTGTTAGCCAAAGGTATCGACCCACAGGTTCAAGCCGAAGTCACAGAGGAACAGCAGCAAATTGCCCTCGACAGTATTTTCTCCACCGTGGCCGCTAACTGGTTCCAGCTCAAAAGCAAAAGCGTTACCCCGGATTACGCAAAAGATATTTGGCGTTCTCTGGATAAAGACGTGTTCCCAGCCATTGGGGAGATCCCTGTTCAGGAAATCAAAGCCCGCTCGATAGTTGAAGCACTTGAACCCATCAAAGCACGTGGAGCACTGGAGACAGTTCGCCGTCTGGTACAACGCATCAACGAAATTATGATTTACGCAGTCAACACCGGCCTGATTGATGCTAATCCTGCATCAGGTGTTGGAATGGCCTTTGAGAAGCCCAAAAAACAAAATATGCCAACGCTGCGACCGGAAGAACTGCCAAAGCTGATGCGCTCCCTTGTCATGTCTAACCTTTCAGTTTCGACTCGTTGCCTGATTGAATGGCAGCTCCTGACACTTGTGCGTCCTGCTGAGGCTTCAGGCACTCGATGGGAAGAGATCGATTTTGATGCGAAGTTATGGACAATTCCCGCAGAACGGATGAAAGCCAAGCGCGAGCACATTGTTCCGCTATCAACACAGGCTTTAGAGATTCTGGAAGTCATGAAACCTATCAGCGCTCATCGCGAGCATGTATTTCCAAGCAGAAATGATCCAAAGCAGCCAATGAATAGTCAAACGGCTAATGCTGCTTTAAAACGGATTGGTTACGGTGGTAGATTAGTTGCACATGGCTTACGTTCAATAGCTAGTACAGCATTGAATGAGGCTGGATTTAATCCCGATGTAATTGAAGCAGCTCTTGCACATAGTGATAAAAATGAAGTCAGAAGAGCTTACAATAGATCTACATATTTAGACCATAGACAAGAATTAATGCAGTGGTGGGGAGATTTAATACACTCATCATTTGCCAGAAAAATCGCCGAAAAGGAGCATTTTAATGAAGCTTAATGCAGACCGTGAAAAACTATCCAATAATATAGAAGCTGGCAGATTGTTTAACTTGCTCAATGAACTTGATCAAGAACATAAACTTCACTTACATGAATCAGAGCTTTATTATGACTTCCCATTATATAAAGATGATGAAGACAATCTGGTTATCTCCCCGTTGATGCTTGTATCACGTCTTTACGGAATTATAATATTCTATTTGTCCGATTGTCATGAAAGAGATGCTGCCACCATACTTCCTAAAAATGATCTCTCATTAGAAAATATATACAGCCAAATTTACTCAAGACTATTAAAGCAAAAAAACTTAAGAAAAAACCGAAAAGACTTAAAAATATCTGTGGAATCAGCTATTTTTGCACCATATGTAAATGCTGGTGAAGATTATGATACAGAAAGTGAAGTCATTGTTTCTAAAGCATCCCTTGAAAATTTCATTGAAAATCTTGAAGAACCTGTAGATGCGGACATCTATAGTGAAGCAGCCTCTACTATTGAAGGTGGAAAAGGTTTAATCAGGGTAAAACCACGTGATACAGAAGGTTTCTCAGAAGAATCTAAAGTTCAGATTATCAGCAAATTAGAATCATCTATTGCAAGGTTCGACAGTAATCAATTAGGAAGTTGTGTTAATGAAGTGGATGGGATTGAGCGAATAAGAGGTTTAGCAGGGTCTGGGAAAACTGTTGTACTAGCAATGAAAGTTGCAATCACGCATTTGCGCAACCCTAATAAAAAAATATTGTATACATTTAGCACAAAAGCCCTTTATCAACATGTAAAACGTCTGATTACGAGATTCTACAGACAATTTGATGATTTGGATCCTGATTTTGATAATTCAATTGATATTTTACATGCATGGGGCGGGGGAAATACACCTGGAGTTTATTACAATACTTGCATAAATAATTCAGCAAAGTATCTTAATTTTGGTGAAGCGCAACGAATTGCACCCAAAGAACCTTTTTCATACGCTTGCCGTCATTTATTAGAAAACTATGAAATAAAAGAACAGTATGATTATGTGTTTGTTGATGAGGCACAGGACTTCGACAGTCCTTTTTTACAACTATGTTTAAAACTTGCGCGACAAGACAAAATGGTATTTGGTTTAGATGTTTTCCAGAATATCTTCCAGACTAGCGCCCCTTCCATTGAGGATATATTAGGTGAAGGGAATACATTGAGCCTCGATAAATTCTTAAACAGCTGTTACAGAACTCCTTGTGCAACTTTAGTTTGTGCGCATGCAATTGGACTTGGTACATACAACACGCCAGTTCAAGCGATTAGGACTCCAGAGGACTGGAAGAATTTAGGCTACCAAGTCGAAGGTGAACATGGTGAGCGTTTCAATTCTGGAGAAGATGTTTCTGTTTATAGAACAGAAGAAACATCTCCAACACTTTATAATGCAGATAAAGACAAATTAATTATTACACAAGCGCTTGGTAATATTGATGAAGAATGTAGATGGATTGCCCATAAAATAAATCAAGATATAGTTTCGGAGGGGTTGAATGCTTCTGATATTTTGGTCATTTGCGCTGACGATAAACATTATAAAAACTATTACAACAACTTAACCAATTACCTTTCAGAATATAGTATTGATGTTAATAACGTTAACGCTGACAAATATAACATCAGCGACTTCTCTGTTGACAACAAAATAACGTATTCAACAATTCATAAAGCAAAGGGAAATGAGGGGTATAGCGTTTATATTATTGGTAGTGAATGTCTCTATCACAATCCCAATGTTAAAAATAGAAATCTTTTATTCACTGCGATGACCAGAACTAAGGGATGGTTATGCATGACAGGCATTGGGCATCCAGCTTTAGAATTATTCGATGAGATACAACAAGCGAAGGATAATGTACCATATCTGAAATTTACTTATCCGTCCGGGGAATTACTACATAAGATTGAGATCGACCTTCAGCGATTTGAAAACAATGAAGAATCTGAGGATTTCAAAAAACTAATGGAGACACATAGTATAGATGCACTAAAAGCGATGATTCGTGAGTATGAGGCAAAAAGGACAAAAAAATCATGATTCCTATCGCCACATTTAATAATTCCGCCAGAGAGTCTGTGAAACTCGTCAGGAACACAAACCTTTTGGGAAATTATAGCAATAATATCATTTACCCTGACCATATGCCCGGTGAGTTGCGTTCTTTGGGTTATGAAAAAGCCTGGGAGAAATGCACATATAATAAATGGTTTAATATTCAACTGGATGATGGTTCATTGTTTATTTTTAAGAGGGATAGTTATACATATCTTATGACACCAGTGAAAACATTAAGCTATGAAGAATATATGATGACTTTTTACCCTGAAGAAGAATGGCAGCATGCTGAGGAGTATAGGGTTATGATTAGTCAAGAATATGATAACTACGTTGATACACATACTAAAAACTGCCCCCCCATGCCAATCAGATATGACATCGATTGTGATCACTATTGTGAACATTCACATCCTTATTGCCACTTCCATTTTGGTTCAGAAAATGATGGGCGAATTGCAACAAAAAAAATACTTACCCCCATTTCATTTACTGCTTTTGTGTTGAGATCATTTTATCCTAAAGCATGGAAGATTTATGCTGAATCACATTTCATCCAAGAGCATATAGATTTTTTCAAACAGTCGTTAGATGCACCTTCAGACGAATTTTGGAAAGTCCAAGAGAGCAAGTTCCTTTATGTCGGGTAATTTTTGCGCCTTGTATAAAAATGTAATTGAAGATAACTAAAATTCAAGCCGCTTGTTTAGCGGCTTTTTCTGTATTTATAAATTCAAATTGTGCTCAATAACATAAGCACCACAATTTTTAATCGTACGTCTATTGAACGCAGATGCAGCTGAGTCAGATTAAATTATAAAAATTAATTATTTGCCACTGCGCGCAATGCTATCCCCGCCACGCCTGCCCGCTTCATGGGTGGTTTTTAATGCAGATGCATGAACACCCCGGAGCCGCGCCAGCTCTGGGGTGATGAGGTGTGAAAAATACGGGGTTTTACATGCAAAACCATGCACCGTAATGCATGGTTTAATTGAATTAAATGGCGGGATTTTCAGGTCAATTTTATGCGGATTGTTGCTGGTTCAGTTCTGCCAGCCGGTGCGCGTAAACATGGTTTTGTGCTGGTGTATATTTCTGCTGATTATCAGCCCGTGAAGCCTTATCAGGCCTGAATCCGATGGCTGTCAAAATATCGCTGTTTTCCGCTGTGTAATGAATTTCCGGGCCGGTCGCCAGATAATCCCGCAGGGCTTCCCCGATGTAATGCGTCGCTCGCCGTATGGCCATCTCACGGACTGACGCCTGAAGCTGATTAATCCCCATTAATTCTGGTGCCAGTGTGCTGACCAGCGCGACCCCGTTCTGCTTCATAAACGCATCGAGTGAATGGCAAATACTGGTGTGCTGTACCGCTTCATGCGAGCGAATATAACGCCCCGCCGCACAGGTGATTTCCCACTGTTTAACGTCGATATATTCACTCAGATAAGTAATCCGCTCCGCGTTCCGGGGATGTCCCGGTGCAAGCTGTTCATCCAGCGCAATCTCTGCCGCTTTCAGTTCATCTTTTTTATTCTGCCAGGCGGTTTTATTCGCCTGACACACGGCAAAGGCCTGCTGTAATGGTGTGTCGCTCATTGATTCATCCCCGGTAGGTCATTGTGTCGCTGACTGTCGCTGTTTCGGTGCTTTATCCATTTCCCCCTGGATAAATTCATCTGCCGGTTCATCTCCTGTCACCGGATGACAAATAATCGACTCAACGGACTCCATCGACCGGAACGTCGCTGAGCAAAGCACATTCTGGCACTGGTAATAGCGATGTTTGACACTGTCAGACAGATAACGGCTGGTACGTGAATGCGCTGAGGTTTTGCAGAACGGGCAGTGCATCATGATCAGCCCTCCTGTTTTTTGTCTGCTTTCTCTGCCAGCTCTTTGGCTATCATCGACCGTTTGATGGGGCTGTCGTAGAGATTCATATCGACGCCGGTGAGTGCCGGGCGGTACAGGCCAAGCTGAGAAAGCACAGGTTCATTTTCCATGCTGAAATGGTAGAGCTGGCTCTGGCTGAGAATGCGGTCGCCCAGCTCCTGTACCAGCGTTCTTTTCGGTGCCTCATTCCCCTGAATATCCAGCTCACGCAGGCGCAGACAGAATGCCCGGATCAGCGCAGGACTCAGGTCTTTTATTGCCGCATTCCATTCATTATTAGCGTAAGTGCTGAAAGCGGTACGGTGTGCCTCAACATAGGCCTTGCCTGATGCGCAGGCACTAAGCATGGTGCGGGTTTTATCTGTTTCCAGTTCGCCAATCAGCGCGGTGAACTCCTCCGCCAGCTCGCGATTAGCAATCCGCTGAGTGTGCTCGTTTTTCATTTCCGGTGTAATGGCACCTTTGAGGGCACGGAACCGGCTACGCCAGCTCTGCCCGGCTTCCTCACTTTCCTCCAGTGCGGTTTGCCGTTCCTTCTCGCTGCGGCTGATAGCGGTGCCAATCTCATTAAGCTCAAGCATGTTTGCGGTATGCCGGGATTTCGCCTCGCCGAAGGATTTCAGGTCGCGGGTCAGTGCGGCGGTGAGAATCTGGCTTTCCTGTCCGTTCAGCGTATTCAGCGCATTTTTGACGCCGTTCTGCGTTTTTCCATCCTGCGCGCTACTGGTAGCTTTTGTTGCCGTGTTGAATGAGTCAGTTTTCATCATTGAGTTCTCCGTTTTTTCAACCTGACGTCATTCTGCCTGTGATGGCACAACATCAGTGAGCCACACCGGATGTATCAGATATGGCACAAGAAGACCTGAAAACCGGCTTGCCAGAGGAAAGGTCGCAGGAACATACCCCCCTCTTTTATTATTTTTTTACTATTAACTATTCACTCTGTTCACCTTTAAAAAAAAGATAAGTAATACAGTATATTAGAGGGTGAACAATCGAAGCCTGACTGTTCACCGTCTGTTCACCACTGTTCACCCTTTGATAAACGTACCCTGCTAATTCATTCTCTTTTTGAATGTTTATTCCTTTTAATAATCCTGTAATCAATTGATAAAAGTAGTTTTACTTTCTCAAAACACAGTCAGCTCCCCAATATTGACTCATATTCAACAGTATTCAGCAGGCGGTGTTTTTTTCATCAAAATTGTGTGGTGGCATGACACAAAAGGCCTTGTTGCATTGAGGGAAAATATTCACAAAATAGAGAGCTACCCGAAGCCGGACGGACACGACCGGATCTCTATGGACTGTTATGAGGTAGCTTTATGCACACCGCTTTTTCCGCACCATCTTCCGCGCCAGCCGCGCATCTGCCACCTGTTTCTGCCCCGACTCAGGAACGTTTTTTACGTCTCCCGGAAGTCATTCACCAGTGCGGGCTGTCCCGCTCCACGCTCTACGATTTAATCGCCCGCAATGCGTTCCCGTCACAGGTCTCCCTCGGCGGAAAAAATGTCGCCTGGCTTCAGTCAGAAGTCACCGTCTGGATGTCAGAACGTATCGCAGAACGTAACCGGGGATGTGACGCATGAATCAGCCCCGTTTTCAAAAAGCCCCTTTCCCTGGCTTGCATCCCTTCCAGGTTTGCGGTTATAGTTTTCTCGCTGTCGCAAAATCGGCAGCCGGGCGTAGGAACCCGTGTAATTCACAGGCGACACGACACGCGCCATGCGTGTTTTTTTACGTCGTAGCTCAGGTATACCCATTTTTCGAACTGTGGTGTTTACACCCTGGTTCCAGTCAGATAATGGTGATCCGGGCGGGGCAGCTTTCGGGCTGGCCGGTATTCTGTGAAGCCGGTATTCCTACCCCCGTTCGGGTCACCACCCATGAGTGTAGGAACTCCGGTGGTGGCATTAACCGCTATTCACAGGAGGTTGCCCTTATGGCTTCGACCCTCACCCCGACTCACCCGCAGTTTGTCTTTGTTTTTGCCGCCGTTCGTCGTACCGAACGCACCAGCCGTGTTTCCATGCTCCGCACCGTCGCCGGTGATGAGCACACCGCCCGTCTTTCCCTTGTCCGTGATTACATTCTTTCCTTTGCCGCCCGTCTGCCTGTTGCGGAGGTGGCGCATGCATAACGCAACTCCATCTAAAAATGTCTCAGCACGTCGTGGTAACGAAAATCCTGTCATTGCTCATCTGAGCATCGAGGCGTACCACAAACTCAACCGCGCCAGTGCCGTATCGCAGTTTGTCGGCGGTGATTTACAGCGCCGGGAAATGAACGGCTTACACCAGCTCTATATTCCGCAGATATTCAGCTATCTGCACGAGGACATCAGTTTTGTGCTGGAGGAATTAAAAGCGAAAGGGCTGTGCCAGGAATTTCTGTCGCAGGGTGGTCTGTCAGAATTACACGGCGGGGAATAAATCATGTTTGATTTTCCTCAGCCGGGTGAAAAATACCGCACGGATATTTATGCCGCTGTGACGGTGGTGGGCATTCTGGCCGATGGCATTCCGTGGGATTTGCCTTACCGCTGCCCGGATATGGTCTGGAACCCGTTCCGCAAGCCTTACACCATCCTTATCCGTATTGAGTCTGACGGGCAGGTGATTGAAATACCGCTCGGGCGTTTTTTGCGGGAATTTACCTGTATTCGTCCTGACGTGTTTAAGCGAAACCCTGAGAACCGTTATACCGTGCTGAAAATAATAACGAATGACCCGGTATTACAAATCTGGCGTGAGCAAAATATTGATATTTATCCGGAAGAGAACAGACCGGTAATTAAAAACAAACCGGTGGTGTATTCGTGGCGTGATATTCCCCGCCTACAACCGGATAACAGTTACCGCCATTATCTGTAATTAAAAACACTTTAAACATTTTGTGTGCGCCCCTGCGCAGGGCTTCGCACACCCTCAGGAGACCGAATCATGAATATCAGCCAGCCGGTAACACCGTCCGGAATTAACGCCACCATTACGCTGGATGACCTGCGTTGCCTTGAACATTTATTACGTGTCGGCCAGTTTGCCGGTGATTTGCTGGAGCATCAGGAATGCACCGTGCTGAGCCAGCCCCCGGCGCAACAGACACAACTCGCTTCCCTGCTGTTTCTGATGACCACGCAGCTCGACGGTGTGGTCGAACGCTGCCACATGAGCTGGATGACTACGGAGAAAAACCAATGAAAAGAATGCCACTTTCACCCGTTCTGCGCGCGGCGCTCTACCGTCGCACCGTGGCCTGTGCCTGGCTGAATATCTGCCAGCAACAGAAGCGCTATCCGCAGCTCACGCTCGGCGCGGTGGAGGATGCCATTGCCGGTGAGCTTGAGGGGTTTTATCTGCGCCAGCACGGACTGGAGAAAGGCCGGGAAATTGCCTGTGCATTACTGGAGGACTTACTGGAAAGCGGCGCACTGAAAACCACACCGGCGCTGTCGTTTCTCGGGCTGGCCGTCATGGATGAACTTTGCACCCGCCACTTAACGCAACCGGCGCAGCCGTAAGGAAAAAACAATGAACATGAAAGTTACCGAAGCTGTGAACGCCGCTAAAGGCCAGTGGCCGCACATCCTCCCGGCGCTGGGCGTGAATGTGGTGCTTAACCGCCATCAACCCTGCCCGGTGTGCCAGGGTAAAGACCGTTTCCGCTTTGACGATAAAGACGGGCGCGGCACCTGGTTCTGTAATCAGTGCGGAGCCGGTGACGGCCTGAGCCTGGTTTCAAAAGTGCTGGCCGTGTCGGTTGCGGAAGCGGCAAGCCAGGTCAACAGCGTGACCGGCAACCTGCCGCCGGTGCCAGCGGATGAAGTTGCCACCGCCCCGGACAGTGAGAAAACCATGAAGGAAGCAGCAGCACTGGCTACCCGTTTATTTGAGACCAGCCGCACGGCTACCGGCAATGCCTATCTCACCCGCAAGGGCTTAGCGCCTCTGGCCTGTCAGGTGCTGACCACCACGCATAAAGTGGCGACCATCAATTACCGCGCCGGTGATGTGCTTGTGCCGCTGCATACCCCGGAGGGGGAACTGGTTAACCTGCAACTGATTAATGCTGACGGCACCAAACGCACGCTCAAAGGCGGCCAGGTGAAAGGCACCTGCCACACCATCGAGGGGAAAAACACCGCCTCAAAACGGCTCTGGTTAGTGGAGGGTTACGCCACCGGTCTGACGGTGAACCAGCTCACCGGCGATACCGTTCTGGTGGCGCTTTCGTCCGTGAACCTTCTTTCTCTGGCAAGCCTTGTCCGGGAACGCCACCCGGTGCAGCAGCTCATCATTGCCGCCGACCGTGACCTCAACGGCGACGGACAGACCAAAGCCACAGCCGCCGCCAGTGCCTGTCAGGGCATTGTCGCGCTGCCGCCGGTATTTGGTGACTGGAATGATGCCTTTATGCAGTACGGCGAAGAGGCCACCCGCAATGCGCTAAACGAGGCCGTAAAGGCACCGGAGGCGAGTCCGTTCGAGCAAATGAGCGAGGCTGAATTTACCGCCATGAGTACCAGTGAAAAGGCGATGCGTGTCAGCGAACATTACGGCCATGCGCTGGCGGTTGACCCGAACGGTGAGATTATTTCCCGCTATGAAGCGGGTGCCTGGAAAGTGCTGCCCTCCACGCAGTTTGCCCGCGATGTGGCGGCACTGTTCCAGCGTATCGGCGCGGGTTTCTCGTCGGGGAAAATCTCAGCAGTGGTCGATACCCTGAAACTGATACTGGCGCAGCACGAAGCCCCGGCACGGCGTTTAATCGGTTTCCGAAACGGCGTGCTCGATACAACAAGCGGCATTTTCAACCCGCACAGTAAAACGCACTGGCTGCGCACCCTGTGTGATGTGGATTTCACCCCGCCGGTGGCAGGGGAAACGCTGGAGCGCGATGCGCCGCATTTCTGGCAATGGCTCGACCGTGCCGCAGGCCGGAACGCACAGAAGCGCGACATTATTCTCGCCGCCCTGTTTATGGTGCTGGCGAACCGCTACGACTGGCAGCTTTTTCTTGAAGTGACCGGACCAGGGGGAAGCGGGAAAAGTATCATGGCCGAGATTGCCACCATGCTCGCCGGGAAGGACAACACCACCTCAGCCACCATCGAAACACTTGAATCGTCCCGTGAACGTGCGGCGGTCATTGGCTACTCGCTGATTATTCTCCCTGACCAGGAGAAATGGAGCGGTGACGGTGCAGGTATTAAAGCGATTACCGGCGGCGATGCGGTCTCGGTCGACCCGAAATACCGTGATGCGTATTCGACCCATATCCCGGCGGTGATTCTGGCGGTGAACAACAACCCGATGCGTTTTACCGACCGCAGCGGCGGTGTTTCCCGTCGTCGTGTCATTCTGCATTTCCCGGAGCAGATTGCCCCGGAAGAACGCGACCCGCAACTCAGGGATAAAATCTCGCAAGAACTGGCCGTGATTGTGCGCCAGCTTATGCAGCAGTTCAGCCAGCCTGCGACGGCGCGCAATTTGCTCCAGGCACAGCAGAACTCCGACGAGGCGATTAACATCAAGCGCGATGCTGATCCGGTGTTTGATTTCTGCGGCTACCTCGAAGCGCTGGCACAGCCAAACGGCATGTTTATGGGTAACGCCAATATCGTGCCGCGACAGCCCCGTAACTATCTTTACCATGCCTACCTGACCTATATGGAGGCGAACGGCTACAAGAATGTGCTGAGCCTGAAAATGTTCGGGCTGGGACTGCCGATGATGCTCAAAGAGTATGGGCTGGACTATGAGAAGCGGCACACGAAACAGGGAACACAGACCAACCTGATGCTGACAG
This sequence comes from Buttiauxella sp. 3AFRM03, assembly GCF_003675305.1. NCBI lineage: Bacteria > Pseudomonadati > Pseudomonadota > Gammaproteobacteria > Enterobacterales > Enterobacteriaceae > Buttiauxella > Buttiauxella sp. 3AFRM03. The sequence continues at coordinate 4,170,992 of NZ_CP033076.1, read as the reverse complement.
AGGACAGCAATCCCGACTGGCTACCCAAGTGCGATGACACCCTCGCGATTTAACCCACATAACCGGCGCAAGCCGGTTTTTTTACGCCTGAACATGGCCGGGGTGAACAATCGACTGTTCACCCTTCACCGTTTGTTCACCACCTAACATAATGATTTTAAATCATAAAAATGCAGGGTGAACAGAGTGAACAGTTAAACCGAAAAAAAGTTTTTTTCCTGAAAATGCTTCAGGCGCATCAGAACCCGACAACCCCTCGTGCCAGGTCATTCCATTAGAGGTGAACAATGGACTGTTCACCCTTCACCGTATGATCACCATCTAACATTATGATTTTAAATGACAAAAATAGAGGGTGAACAGAGTGAACAGTTAAATGGAAAAAAAGATTTTTTCTGAAAATAGTACCGGCATACCAGACCACGGGGTTAGATATCATCCAGGAGGATATTGAGAACTAATTTCATACAACCAATCAAATGTGAAGACGCATATCAAAGCAAGTCTCGAACATAAAAATATATTAAATTCATGAGATTAATGTTCAATCAACTCCTGAAACCCCGTACCAACATATGTACAGCTTGAACCCCAATAATAACCGTATTAAATCAGCGCTTTAATTGGTAACTTGTTAAATCTGATTTTAACGGTATTACCAAGAGGATTAGTTTTGCTTTCTGATAATCAAAATCAAATTAAAACAATACTTAAAGATGCTAAAAATGTTGCTCTGAGGTATTACAAATTAACTAAGAAACCACTCGGTATCACAGGTGAAATTGCAGAGTATGAAGCAGCGACTCTTCTGGGGTTGTCTCTATGTGAGGCGCGACAATCTGGATATGATGCGATCGAGGTTCTAAACGGAAAGGAATATAAAATTCAAATCAAAGGTCGTTATATGCCTGATCCAAAAAAAGTTTCCGCAAGGCTGGGGGCGATTGATATATCTAAACCCTTTGATTCCGTTCTTTTGGTCTTACTTGATGAAAATTATGATGCTTTGGCGATGTACGAAGCGCCGCGAGAAAAAGTCATTACTGCCTTAGAAGCACCAGGTTCAAGGTCAAGAAACGAGAGAAATCAGTTAGGTATAGCAAAATTCAAATCTATAAGCACTCTTCGCTGGTGCAAGACTATTAAGCTAGAGATCATTTAATTGGTATACGTTTAGGTATACACATGAAAGTTGAATTAATAAAAAACCAATACAAACAACAAACTAAGAGAATTATTCAGATTCCCCCAGCCCACCAAAATCCTCCGTCAGTGGTTACCAGAGCCACTTGATGAAGTCGAAAGCCCGCTTAACGAAAGTTACGCGGGCTTTTTTGTGTCTGTTGATTCAGCCGAACAGCCCCCTCTCCTGTGCAGAAGGCGATCGCCGGACAGTCCCCTCTCCTGTGGGAGAGGGTTAGGGTGAGGGCGTCCCTCTTCTGCAACACCTGCAACTAAAGAAAAATGTCTGGAAAACAACTCGCATTCCGCCTATTAGCGGGTTGGTTAACACTGCCGATTTACGTTATAGTCAGCGCCGCTGCGGCAAAATCCGCAGCTGGGATTTGCACCCTGGATATCACAACGTCGATTTATAAATTCAGTTTATACGTCGAGGCATGCGCACACCTGTTGCCTGTTACAATTCAATGTAATAACGCAATTTTTCAATGGTGGCTCAGGCGGGGCAGCCTTCGGGCTGGCCGGCATCCGTTGTGACCGGTAGTGCAAACTCCGTCTGAGCTACCACCCAAGAGATTTGCACCTCCGGTGGTAGCAATCATCGCTTGCAACGGAGAATGCGAATATGACACTTTCACACAACCCCACTTTCCTGCCTTTTCAACAAGACTGGCATCAAGCCGACATCATCGCGGCACTACGTAAAAAAGGCACCTCACTGGCAGCCGAATCCCGCGCCGCAGGTTTAAGTTCTTCAACTCTCGCCAACGCGCTGAGCCGCCCGTGGGCAAAAGGGGAACTGCTAATAAGCAAAGCCATTGGCGTACCCGCCGAAACCATCTGGCCGAGCCGCTACTTTGATCCTCAAACGCACAAGCCTGTCGTTCGGCTAATGCGCACCCATCATCCGAAATAAACGATCAGCGTCATCAGCCAGAAACTCAGTGCGGGTGACGCTGTGATTAGCTTGAATAATTCCAGACGAAATCCTGAAAACCCGCATATTTTGTGCCGTGCGGGTTTTGTATCTCAACCACCACTCATCATACCGTTCCAGAAATCATTCATAATCTGCTCAACAGTCATATCGCCCACATCAGTTTGCCGCACTATAGCGTCGGTCAAACGTTCTCTATCAAGACGCATCAACTCGGCTAAAGAAGTGTGCTCGCTAATTGCAACGATATCGCCGCCCAACAGCATTGCGCCCATACGCACAGGATTCCAGTCTAGTTTTTCACCTTCGATGGGGGATTCATATATACGCTCATCTTCAATAGCGCCATATTCACGAATAATCTTGTAGAGATCGGTCGCATCCTTCGCATTGCCATGCCCGCGATCGCGCCAGGCAAAAAGTTTTAATAATGCTAATCCCGGTAAGGAACAAAACGGCAGATTTTCCCCATTGCCCAGTTGCACTGTTACGGTGTGATTAAATACCTCAGCAAATCCGTCCACGGACATGATTACCTCACGCTCCGGCGGCCAGGTAATTTGACTCCCTTCAGCAACTCCGCCAAAAGGAATAATATCCAGCTCGATCCCTTCGGAAATCATACGATGAGCATTATCACGGACAGCATGTGCACCTTCAGCAATAAAGGCATTTTTAAGCACATCAAACCTCGGCCAGCCATCTACAAACACAGCGATATCAATATCGCGAGTTCGACGACCAATACTCCTGCCGTGAACATGGTGGAGTAAAATTTCACGCGCCGTTGCACCTGCAATAAAAAACGGGATCTCCTGGGCGGTACAAATTCGGTTAATCAGGCTTAGCAATGTTTCAGTAACTGAAAAGATCGGATTCGTTAAGGTGAAGGTATTTGTCATTGATTATCCTTGCTGCTTCTCTGTTTCTGTCGTCGCCGCTCACCAACAATTCTGCCACGCACAGCATCGCTTCTGCTTTGCGACTCAGTGCAAAGTGCTTCCAAAAACGGGAAATCAGTTGCAGTTTTCCGCCAGAAACAGGTTTTAGCCCCAGTTCTTTCCGCCTTTGTAAAAGATGATGAGGGGTAAAGATCACGCCTGTTTCCGGAATCAGATATCCACCGCTCAGCTGGGCGGCAGCAATTTCGCCCCCCCAGTATTCCTCGGACGCCAACGCTATCTCACCCCATGAAACAGGTGCAGACAAAGAAAGAGAATCCAGTTTTGGGCGCAGAGCAGTGGCATAATCTTTAAGCCACAGAACCTGTAATTCTTCTTCATTCATCAAACGCCGCCCCTGCTGCGATTTTCGGTAATAGCGCTGTGCTTCAAGATAATCGAAAGCCTTGCTAACCATCCCCAGGGAAATCCCCGCTTTCTCCGCCAGGCTGCGGTACGTATCGTTCAGGGTTTCTGGGCTGGATAACAGCACAAAAAGAAGTTTCATTACTCCTTCCGCAAAACGACTACTGGCAACAACGGGTTTCTTTTCATAGCGCCCTTCTCTGAGCAGATATAATCCTGGAACCTGGATATGGGCGTTGCCCGCCGTATCGATGAAATTAATCTGGCTCTCGGCACAATATTCCGCCAACGTAGACGTCAGTCGGTTGCACACGAGTAATGCAGGGACATTTCCAGGAAAGCGAGCCATTTGTTCACGGGCAGCTATCAGCGATTCTTTACGATGGATCTGCTTTATTTCCAGGGCAAATGTCATCGTTTCACCACTCGGTCCCGTTAACTTGCCCCAACCGTCATGTACACCATTGTTGCTATGCTCATATTGCAACTCGAAGCCTTTTGGCAGGTTCTCTAAAACCCCGGACAAAAGCTGTTCTTCTTTCATTTGTTCACACCTTTCCACAGTTCATGATTCATGAACAGAATTAGTTTATGAACAAATCAAAAGGGAAGCAACGTAGATTCTCAAAAATGGCAAAAGCAACACCTCACCAAAACTATTCCTGCGGTATTGGCAAAGCTCTTCTCATTCAGGATGGTCTACTCTTATCGGGTCAATAAGGCGAAATCATAATGGAAAGGGATCAATGACTGATTCATCACTCCTGCCGCTGTCTTTCCCGATGCCGGAAATCCCAGGCGTTACCGTAACGCATGGTGGGTTAAATTACCTGCAACCAGAATTGCTGCTGGATTTTATTAGTGTCTGCGCACAACCGCTGGTTTCCGTCACGCCGATTGCCGTGCTCTACGCCAATATCGGCGTGCTGCAACGCATTGAGTTACGAAAAATCCCTGTCCCCATCAAAGGACGCGTTGTTTATCCTGTCAGTTCCCAGGCACTTCCCAGCCTGCGCGCAAGGCTCATCATTAATGGGCCGTTCAAGAAACTGAAATTCCAGGGCACTCTGATTGCGGCAACTGCGGAACCCTCAGTGCAAAATATGACGCTCATCGGTCTGGCGCTCGAGTTTTCCGCCCTGCAATCCTAATGTCGGTCACTCATCCCAAAACGGCAGCTTTCTGCGCGGCCTGAGCGCGGGTTTTGAAAGGGCTTTTGCTATCGCGGCACCGATTTGCGCACAAACGGTTAGCCCCTGAACGAAAGGCTGGTCGTGCATCAAATACGGCAATGCGCCAAACCCGATACGCCCACGGGCGCAGGCCGGTTCCAGCAAGGTGTAATCGTCGCCAACATCCGGAATATCATCACCATTAGCGGCAAGTTGCTGGCGTAAAGTGGGGAACGGCAGGTCTTTTGTCTTCAGCGCTTTTTGCCCGCGAGCATCAATAAACACATCGAACTCATATCTGTCGCCTTGTGCGGCAATCACGGTCTGGTGCTCTTTGACATCGAGTTGATAATCTTGCCCAAGTGTGAGAATGCTGATGATCCCCGCCTCACGTAAGGCCAGTAGCCGACGAATCGATTGTGAAGGAATGGCGGCATAATTATCGATAAACACGCGAGCAAGCCCGGCGTCGAACCGCTTGCTGTCCTGTTCGTTAAGATGGGGCACAATCTCCTGCACCGCTTCATGTAAACGCAGAATGGCGTAACGCCAGAGCACGGTTCGTTTGTCGCGTTTGTTGCGTTCGACTTCCTGCAGATTGGCTTCGGCCCAACTAAACGGGTTATTTTCTTTCCGGTCGGAAAACCAGGTGTTGGCGAAGCTGTCGGCATCCAGAGTATTGAGGGATATACGCTCGCTCCAGGTCGAGTCAGCCCGTTCGATTTCCTCCATCATCAGGCCGAAAACCCTGTCGAGCAGGCCGTCTGAACCGGCCGCAATTTCGTCGTTAATAGCCTGTTCGGTGGCAACCAATAAAGGTTCATACGGGATCGGGCAGTAGAAATCCGCTTCTGGCAGGATGCCAGAGCGCGACATCAGCACAATGTTAAGCGCGGTACTTTGTTCATCAAGAATGAACCGGCAGTGCTCGTCATCATCTTCAATAAATTCGCCATGCTGGATAACCACCGCCATTGCGGCGTCCAGGCCACTTAAAGATGTCCCCATAATGCCAACCTTGCCCGCCGGAATATGCGCCTCCATCAGCCCCGACCACGGGCTAGGAAAGTAGCTGTGTGTCGCGGCATCTTCGTCTGGCCAGACATGCCCCGTTGCGATAACGGCAAGATCAAACAAATGGGGCACCGCCTCCCCTTGCGCCCATAACCTGACGCCGTCTGCTGTGGCTTGCAGGTCAGTGACCTGGCAAGACTCATGCACTTCAACATCAAAACCTTGTTTTTTTGCCTGCGCCACCAACGCTAAAAACTGGTCACGAAAGTACTCGCCAAGAAGAATGCGCGGTAGAAATTGACGGACATGAAGCGAAGCATGTTCGACACCATAGTGCGCCAGATGCGCTTCACTTTGGCGGCGCAGCCAGTCGATATAGGTCGAAAAAATGGGCGGAATTTCGATGCTGGAAATATTCGCCAACATCATGCGCGAGTTTTCTTCATCGTTGTAAGGCATACCGACACCCGCTTCAGGGGCTTGCTCATAGACAGAAACGGCTACAGGTGTCTTATTCTTCAGCAGGGAGAAAAAAGTATAAATCCCCGTTGGCCCCGCGCCGATAATCGCCACTTTTCTCATTAATGCTCACACTTTTGCTCACCCAATCCATCGTTTAAGATTAGGTTCACGCAACGGTTTCTGGCAACTTATTGGCTATTATTCCCTACGCTTATCTGCCCTGTTACACCCACACACAAAAACGTGCGCTGAGCGATTTTCTACTGCTCCGTCTTTGGGTTACAATAAATTTTCACTGTACAAATAAACAGGTTAATTATTATGACTCTGGCTTTGAATGGTACAAAGATTGGCCGCAATCAGTTCACTGGCGCGAAAATTGAGAACAGCACTTTTTTTAACTGCGACTTTTCAGGCACTGACCTGACCGGTACCGAGTTTGTCGGCTGCCAGTTTTATGACCGTGAAAGCCAAAGCCAGCAAGGCGGTAATTTTAACCGGGCAATACTGAAAGACGCAGCCTTCAAAAGCTGTGATTTATCGATGGCAGATTTCAGAAATGCCAGCGCCCTGGGTATCGAAATCCGCGACTGTCGGGCGCAAGGCGCAGACTTTCGTGGCGCAAGCTTCATGAATATGATCACCACCCGCAGCTGGTTTTGCAGTGCTTACATAACCAAAACCAACTTGAGCTACGCCAACTTTAGCAAGGTGGTGCTCGAGAAGTGCGAGCTGTGGGAAAACCGCTGGAATGGTGCTCAAATTCTGGGGGCGACCTTTAGTGGCTCTGACCTTTCCGGCGGTGAATTCTCTTCCTTCGACTGGCGATCAGCCAACTTTACCCATTGTGACCTGACCAATTCAGAACTGGGTAATCTGGACGTTCGCGGCACCGATTTACAAGGGGTCAAACTGGATAATTATCAGGTGATCCAAATAATGGAGCGCCTGGGGATCACGATTATCGGTTAGCCTGGTGAGGGTGAAAGGGGCTGGATACACCATCCCCTCACATCCCCAATTACGTCGGTGAATCCGGCAGGCTAAAACCGCTGTTCGCTTGTAATCCCATATGGCAATACATCGCGCAGGCCGCACTTAATATCGACATCGCAATGGCTGCGCCACTGCCTTCGCCGAGGCGCAAATCCAGATACAGATAAGGCTTCAGGTTAAGGTGTTCTAATGCACGTTGTGCGCCCTTCTCTGCCGAGAAATGTGAAGGGATACAATAGCTTTTGACTTCCGGCGCTAGCTGGCACGCCGCAATCGCCGCCGCATACGAGAGAAAACCATCCAGCACCACCGGCAGGCCACACGCCCCCGCCCCGAGAATGACTCCCGCCATCCCAACCAGGTCATATCCACCCACTTTTGCCAGCACATCCAGCGCATCGTTGCCGTCGGGTTGGTTAACGTGGATAGCTTTTCTGACAATCGACTCTTTATGCTGCAACTGATCGAGTGGCAGATTGGCACCAATCCCCACCACATCGTGCGGATCACAATCGCTAAATACGCTGATCATCGCCGAAGCGGGCGTGGTGTTGGCAATCCCCAGTTCACCGACGCCAAAAATAGACACCCCTTCCTCCGCACGTTTTTTTACCAGCTGAGCGCTTGCCAGCAGCAGTTGTTCCGCGTCCTGGCGCGACATGGCTGGCCCCTGCGCAATATTGCCGCATCCGCGTGCCAGCTTAAGGCTCACCATATTGGCGATCGGTTCGCAATCAATGCCGATGTCCACCGGCAAAACAGAGGTTTGGCTGTTTTTTGCCAGTACGCACACGCCGGTCAGCCCTTTCTGCATATTCAACGCCTGAATATAAGTGACCTCTTTCGGGGTTACAGCGACTCCTTCATCAAACACACCATGATCGGCGCACATCACAATAATTTCTTTTTGCAGGTTATCCAGATGGCTTATCCCACGCATACCCGCCAGTTGGGTTGCCATCACTTCCAGCCGCCCGAGGCTTTTTGCTGGCTTGGCTAAACTTTCAATATAGTCAGCCGCTTGCGCCATTTTTTGTTGATCAAGCGGCCTGATGCTTGCCACTAATTCCGTTAATGTTTGCACCGTTATTATCCTCAATTGTTTAACGCATCATTCAGGCCCACAGCAATGCCAGCAGAAATACCATTTCCCCCACTTCTTCCGAGGCTCCCAGCGTGTCGCCGGTTTGCCCGCCTAACTGGCGGCGGAAATAGGATGCGACGCCATAAACCACAACATAAGTCACCAGAATGGCGATAAGCCCGCGCGTTCCGGCGAATAGCCCGACAATCAGCGCCCCAATCAACAAGGTGATGGCGGCCTGATAACCGCTAATCTGGCCGATATAAATATTGCCCATCCCTTCACCGGCACGGGCGTAGCGCTGCTTATACATCGCCAGCACCATGGCTGCGCGGCCAGCCACTGGTGCACAGAGCAACAGCGTGAAAAGTTCTTTAGCGGGAAATTGCGATAACGAAATAACGGCGAATGTTTTGATGAGAATACAGAAAATCAGCGCCAGGCCACCGTGTGTCCCCAGGCGGCTGTCGCGCATAATTTCCAGCATACGCTCGCGCTTACGGGCAGAAAAAATGCCGTCACAGGTGTCCGCCAGCCCGTCGAGGTGAAAACCGCCAGTCAGAAAAGCGAGTGCCAAAACGTAGACCAGCGCACCGACATAAATGCCGCCACCGCTCTGGCTGGCAACCACCGCGACGAATGCGGCAAGCCCGCCAACAACGCAGCCAACGACGGGAAAATAGCGCACGCCCTGGCCGTAGTGCCGGAACTCTACCCCGTCAGCCCACTTCTCTGGTACTGGAATGCGGGTAATAAATCGCATGGTCGCAGCCAACATATTCAGCGACATTTGATTTTTACCCCAATCCCCGCCACCACCAGCCACACCTCATCTGCCGCCTGCGCCAGCTTCTGATTAACCCTGCCAGAGATGTCGACAAAATGGCGAGCCAGGCGGTTTTGCGGCGTGATGCTCATCCCCAGTTCGTTAGTCACAATGTAGATTGGCGCGGGCGACTGCTGGCATGCGGCGATCAGGTCGTCAATCTGGCGCAGCAGAATCACCTCCAGAGCCGCAAAATCCAGGCTCTCCGGTTCAGCGCCTGCACTCTCTTCATAAAGCAGGTTTGCCAGCATAGTAGTGATGCACTCCAGCATCACGCCTTCGCCTGGTTGCAGATGGTGGCGAATCACCTCGCCCAAATCGCGGAACCCTTCCCAGGTCCGCCAGTGTTGTGGGCGTTGCGCCTGGTGCTGAGCCACGCGTGATGCCATCTCGTCATCGGTGACCAGCGAAGTGGCGATATACAAAACATGGTCACAATCCTCAGCGGCCAGCCGTTCCGTATGCGAGCTTTTGCCGCTGCGGGCACCTCCAGTGACCAGAATCATGCCGTTGCCTCCTGGTGCTCACGCATCACTTGATAGACTTTTTCGATATCAATGTTTTGCCGCATGGCCGCTGCCAGAATGTCAAACTGTTGGGATTTATAACTCGCGTAATCGACTGTGCTGGTCAGCGCCGCTAAGCCTTTACGCGCCCGTAGCCCATTAACCACCGCGCGCGTGAAGGTGTTACTGTCAAACAGCCCATGCAGATAAGTGCCAAACACCAGCCCGTCATCGCTGACTGCACCGTCGGCAATCGATTCGCCGTTTTTTTGCAGTAACAATGCCGGACGGCAGTCCGATGTTAATTGCGTTTCCCCCATGTGGATCTCATAGCCGCGTAGCGCAATCCCCGAAGCCTGCGCCAGCCAGCCAGGCAACGACGCGGCAGTTTCTGCCGCCACCAGAGTGGTGGTTTTACTACTGGCAAATTGGGTCACGGTATTGAGCAAGCCCAGCCCTGGTAAGGTGCCAAGCCCGGATTCCACCTCGTCAATAATGGTGTCGCCGAGCATCTGGTAACCGCCGCAAATGCCGATGATCGGCACGCGGCAGCGATGTAGCTCCAGCACCTTCTGCGCCAGGGCGTGTTCGCGCATCCAGCTCAAATCGCCGAGGGTATTTTTGCTGCCCGGCAAGATAACCAGATCCACCCCGTCCAGTTCTTCTGGATGGCGGACATAGCGCACGCGGACATCCGGTTGCGCCGCCAGCGCATTGAAATCAGTAAAGTTGGAAATGTGTGGTAAGTGCAGCACCGCAATCTCGATATCGCGCTTTTCGGTGTGCAAATATTTACCGCGCTGCAGCGCCACACCGTCTTCATCTTCCAGGTCGACATCCAGCCACGGCATCACGCCCAACACCGGGACGCCGGTTAACGACTCAATCTGTTCAATCCCGGAGTGGAGCAACGCCACGTCACCGCGGAATTTATTAATGATGACGCCTTTTACTCGCCAGCGTTCATGCTCCTGCAATAACGCCAGCGTGCCATAAATAGAGGCGAAAACGCCGCCACGGTCGATGTCTGCCACCAGGATAACCGGGCATCCGGCCATTTCTGCCATTCCCATATTGACGATGTCGCGGTCGCGCAGATTGATTTCCGCCGGGCTTCCCGCCCCCTCCAGCACCAGCACGTCATACTCTTGCGCCAGGCTGTTATACGCCGCCGTCACCTGTTCCCGCAGGCGCGGTTTGTACTCGTGGTAACTGACGGCGTCCATATTGCAAGCCACCTGCCCCATCAGCACCACCTGCGCTTTGCTATCGCTGGTGGGCTTGAGCAATACCGGGTTCATGCGCACATCCGGCACCACGCCCGCCGCTTCGGCCTGGAAAATTTGCGCCCGCCCCATCTCTTTACCTTCCGGCGTGATGCCGGAATTCAGCGCCATGTTCTGCGATTTAAACGGCGCGGTTCGCCAGCCATCCTGATGGAAAATACGGCAAAGCCCCGCAGCCAGAACACTTTTCCCGACATCCGATGCCGTTCCCTGCAACATGATTGCCTGCTTCATGACGCCTCCTGAAGATATGTCGCCCGCATACGGGCAAAGAAATCCGCTTCATTTTTACAAAGCGGTAAACCCAGCTCGAGGTGCATTTTGACCAGCCAGGGCTGCGTCAATCCCGCTTGCTCAATGCAGGCCTGACGAGAAAAGACGTCTTCCGGCGTCCCTTGCGCCAAAACTTCGCCGTGGTTGAGCACATACACCGCGTCGCTCACTTCGTAAATCAAGTCGATGTCGTGGCTGGAGATCACCACATGGTTGCCCTGAGCGACGATGCGGCGAATAATTTCAATCATCTGCGTGCGCCCTGAAGGGTCCAGCCCTGCCGTCGGTTCGTCGAGTAACAGATATTTCGCCTGGAGCACTAATGCGCCCGCAATGGCAACGCGCTTTTTCTGCCCGTGACTCAGGCACTGAATCGGCTGGTGACGAAAAGCGTGCGCGTCGACCAGCGTCAATGCTTCTTCGACCCGCCGCGTAATCTCTGCTTCTTCCACCCCGATATTGCGTAGCGCAAACGCAATGTCGCTGTCGATATCGGTATAGAAAATCTGCTGCTCCGGATCCTGAAAAACCGTGGTGACTTGCTGACGCAGCGCCAGCAGCCCTCGTTTGCTGTAATCCAGCGGCTTGCCCTGCCACAGCACCGCCCCTTTTTGCGGCTTCAGAATGCCACTGAGGTTCATAAACAATGTCGATTTTCCGCAGCCATTTGCCCCCACCAGCCCGGTAACCGAATGGCGAGAAAAATCCAGCGAAACACCTTTAAGTACCGGTTCGTCCTGGTAACGAAACCAGAGAGATTCTGTGGCTAGCATGGCTGTCCTTAGAGGTGAAAATCACCCTGATACAATTTGATATCCAGCACCGTCACCATTTGCTGATAGCGCATCATCACGCGGGTAAATAGCATTCCGACCAGCATCGCAAACGATCGATACCCCAGCGGCAAACTGCGATAACCAAAGCGCAGCGTCTGCGCACGGTGGATAGCCAGCGCCTCCTCCAGCAAGATAAAAATAAAGCGCCAGGTCAGCAGGATCTGTTCGGTCATTAACCGCGGCACCCGCGCACGTTGCAGCAGCACAATCAGCTGCGGGAAAGGCAGATTGAGGACCAGCCAGAAGGTCGATGCCAGTGCCGCCAGGCTGCGCCAGACAGTCGCATTCGCCATCAGCAATCCGTCATGGCTGATGCCAATCCAGACGCTGCCAACCGGCACACTCCACAACAGCTCCGTCGATTCGCGGCTGATGCTAAACAGGATTGTCACCACCCCCACCAGCAAAAAACCAAACGGCAGTGCCATCCATCGGCACCAGCGCCACAGCGAAATACGCAGTAACCAGCAGGTGAGCGCCGCGACCAGCACCAGCAAACAAACCTGGCCGAGCGGCGGCAGAGCAAACGCCAGCACCATCATCGCCAGCCACAACCAGAATTTGCGCACCGGTGAAACGTGGTACCAGCGACTTTGGTAGCTGAGTCTGTCAAGCCCGGTCAGTTGCACGTTGTCTGCCTTTCCAGTAACCGAAGATGTAGAAAATCACCGCCGCGCCAAAAGAGCCCTGCAAGGTAAACAGCAAGCTTTCTATTTCACCGCTTGCCGGTTCATACAGCGGCTGGAACCACGGTTGGTAATCCGGAGCAATAATCTGGATCTGGCTTTCCGCTTCACCGTCGGAACCGCCATATTCAGCGTTGTGGTCAATGAAGAACGGCAATATCACCAGTGCAATCACCATCGCGAGCAAAACTATCGTCTTTTTCATCCTTAATGCTCCTGTGCCGTGATCAAATTACGTTTCGTGATTTGGTCATAGATCAATACCGTCAGCAGCCCTTCCGCTATGGCGATCGGGATCTGCGTCAGGCAGAAGATACTCATGAACTTAAGCGTCGATCCGCCCATGCCCGCCTGCGAGTCGGGAAACGCAACGCCCAACTGCACCGAGGTCACAAAGTAAGTGGTGAGATCCGCCAGCATGGCGCATAAAAACACCCCGACATCACGACGTAACCCTGCGCGGCAAGCCAGTTTCCACACCAGATAACCGACAATCGGCCCCGCCACCGCCATCGATATGCCGTTAGCGCCAAGCGTGGTCAAACCGCCGTGAGCCAGCAGCAGTGACTGGAACAGCAACACCACCGCGCCGAGGATTGCCACCACACCGGGCCCGAACAAAATCACCGCTAGCCCAACGCCGGTAGGATGCGAGCAGCTTCCGGTTACCGACGGAATTTTCAGCGCCGAGAGCACGAAAACAAATGCGCCGCACAGCGCCAACAACACTTTCTGGTTGCTGTCTTTCGCAACAATCTGGCGCAGGCGCACCAGGCCATACCACAGGCACGGTAGAAACAGCAGCCACCAGGCCAGCGCCCACATCGGCGGTAAAAAACCTTCCATAATGTGCATGGCAAACGCATCTTGCGGCACGATGAGCAACAGCATTCCCATGCCGAAGCCGCTTAGTGAGAGTTTTTTCAGTAACGATTCCATGATTTCCCCTTCAGCATTGTTGTCGGATGACGCAGCGCTTATCCGACCTACGTCTACGTCATTGGTTTGATTTTGTCGGGGGGATAAGCCACAGGCGTCATCCACCGATTCAGTTAATTACGCCACTGCTTGTTCACCAAAATGGTCGAAAAATACGGCAACTCCTGGTCATCCGGCACCTCTCGCAGGTTTCGCCAGCATTGCTCGTTCGGCAGTGTCGCTTCGGCCATCATCAACGCGTTATCCAGCAAATTCGCTTCCTGCAACAGGCACTTAATTCGCGCAAAACGGCCATACACCTTCATTAAGACCAGGCTGTCATGCCGTTCCAGCGCCTGGCGAATCTCGTCCTCCGGTGAGGTACAAGAAATCACCGCCAGTGATTGCGACTCCATCGCCAGCGGCGTTCCAGAGCGTGAAGCAATCGCCGCAAAAGAGGTCACGCCTGGGATAATTTCCAGCCAGTCAGGATGCGGCAACCGCTTGAGTAAAAAGACCCAGGTGCTGAACAACATGGCATCGCCGAGGGTAATAAAGCCGACGCGTTTTCCCGCCTCAACTTCGCGGTACAGTTCGGCGGCAACCGCATCCCATACCGCTTCTTTTTCGGCACTGTCCGCGCTCATTGGGAAATGGCGGCAACAGACTTGCGTGTGCTCACCGAGATATTCGCGCACGATAGAAAGCGCCAGGCTATCGCCACCTTTACGTCCGGCGGGGGTGTACAGCACGTCCAGCGAGGCAAGTATCCGCGACGCGCGCACCGTAATTAAGTCGCTCGCCCCAGGGCCGGTGCTAATTGCGTAGAGTTTTCCGCTCATGCTGCCTCCTCCATTGAACCTTTAATCGCCTGCTGTAAATGTGCGACGAACATCGCGCGCACCGCCGGGGTTTCACCCAGCCCCTGCAACCACGGTGTCGCGGGAATCCCCGCAGCGCAGAACTGTGATTTCCACGAATCGTCTTCATCAGACGCCATATCGTTGATGGCGTGGTCACCTGCCACCAGCATGAGCGGCATCAGATGAACGGCGCGCACGCCTTCGGCCAGCATGTTGTCAATCAGTTGCCCGACTTCCGGGTAACTTTCCACCGCACCAACTCGTGCGAGCATCTGCTGTGCCTTCATCATGTGATCGAGACATGCGTAAGCGGCAAAAGCGTGATGGCTGGCACCGTGGCCCATAAACACCACTTCTTCCCGTTCGCCCAGCGCAGGCATTTGCAGGCGTAAAGCCGCCATCAGTTGCGAATAATCAGCGAAGCTATTGAGTAACGGTGCGCCAATCACCAGGCGCGCAAACAATGGCCGCATCACCTGCACTTCATGGACGATCTTTTCGTACTCATCGCCGTTGATAATGTGCAATGACTGAATAGCCACATCCTGATAACCCAGCTCTGCCAGCTTGCGCAGCGCCTGCAACGGCGTATCGATATGAATGCCATCACGCTGTTTTAACTTGCGGATGATCATCCCTGAGGTGTAGGCACGGAACAGGCAGCGATCAGGGCAACTGGCAGCCAGGTCGCGTTCACACGCCACAATATTTTTCTCACCGGTGTCGTGATGGCTGGTGCCAAAACTCACCACCAGAAGCGCTTTTTTCATGGTTTAATCCTTTTGTTTCAGCCAGGCGTCACAACGTGTAACCACGCGGGGTGATCATCAGCCCTTGCTCGATATAGGTTGCGTGGTTGCCGACAATCACCAGACTGGTCATGTCCACTGGTTCAAAATCCATCTCGCCGAGTGTGGTGAGCCATTTCTGTTGTTTTTTGCGCCCGGCTGACTTCACCACGCCTACTGGCGTCTGGGCGCTTTTGCTACCGGAAAGCAGTTCAAAAGCCCGAGCCAGATGCCCTTCGCGGCCACGGCTGCGCGGGTTATAGAAGCAGATGACAAAATCGGCTTCGCCCGCGGCGATGATGCGTTTTTCAATCACCGCCCACGGTGTCAGCAGATCACTGAGGCTGATGTGGCAAAAATCGTGCATCAACGGCGCGCCAAGCAAAGATGCGGCGGCGATGCTCGCTGTCATGCCGGGAATCAACCGCACTTCCACATCCAGTTTCTGTTTGCTGACCAGCTCAAGCACCAGCCCAGCCATGCCGTAAATACCGGCATCGCCGCTGCTAATCAGCGCCACGTTGCGCCCGCTTTGCGCCAGCTCAATCGCCGCCTGACAGCGTTCAATTTCCTTGCACATCCCTGTTTTGATCACTTGCTTGTCGCCGGTGAACGCCTTCACCAGATGAGTGTAAGTTTTATAACCCACCACGATTTCAGCAGCCTGCAACGCCTCTACGGCTTCGAGGGTCATCATGGCCTGCGAGCCAGGGCCAATCCCAATTACGGTTAACATCAGTGTGAAACTCCCAGTGTGATTAACTCAGGCTTTGCGGTATTCATGGCTGAAATCCGCGGCATACAGGCGTGAATAGTGAAACTCTTCGCCGAGGAATGCGCCGACCAGAATCAGCGCGGTTTTGCGGATCCCCGCGTCACGGACTTTGTCGCCAATATCCGCGAGGGTGCCGCGTACGGTCATGCTTTCCGGCCAGGTCGCTTTATAGATAACCGCCACTGGCGTCGAAGCCGGATAGCCGCCTTCAATCAGCCGTTCGGCGACGCGGTGGATGCGTTGCACGGAGAGGTAAATCGCCATTGATGTCTGGTGGCTGGCGAACAGTTCAATCTGCTCGAGCGGCGGCACAGGCGTGCGCCCTTCCAGGCGCGTGATAATCAGGCTTTGCGAAACCTCAGGCACCGTGTATTCAACACCCAGCTCCGCCGCAGCCCCCAGGAAAGCACTGACGCCCGGCACCACTTGCCACGGGATACCGCGACGGGCGAGGACTTCGCCTTGTTCGCGCACTGAGCCATAGAGCGACACATCGCCGGTTTGCAGGCGCACCACCGTTTTACCGGCCTTAATCCCTTCTTCCATCAGGTCGATAATTTGCGTCAGATGCAGTTGCGCACTGTCGTGGCACTGCGCCTCTTTCGGGCAATAGTCCAGCAGCTCAGTGTTGATAAGCGAACCGGCGTAAATCACCACCTGCGCCTCTTGCAGCAAGCGGTAGCCTTTGAGCGTAATCAGTTCGCGGTCACCTGGCCCGGCGCCCACAAACCAAACGCTGCGGGGATCAAAAGTCTTAGCCATGATTCTTTTCCTTCTGGCAGGAAATCATAAAAGTGGGGTTATTGGGTTTGAAGTAATGCCCGCATCCCAGTGCGGTTAACTCGGAAATCTGTAGTTGCAGGCAATCAAAATCGTGCATGCCGCGGGAGGAAAGATGATCCAGTGCGGTGGTGAGGTTTTCCTGAAGGATAAACGTCAGCACCAGCCGCCCTTGCGGGTTGAGCTGCTCCAGCGCCCAGTCAATTAACTCCGTCAAGTTGCCGCCACTGCCGCCGATGAAAATCGCCTCGGCTTTTTCCCCCAGCATCACCGGAGCTTCACCGGCGATAATCTCGATATTGCAGCAATCAAAATGGCGACGGTTTTCCGCCAGTAGCGTCAGTGCATCGGGGTTTCGTTCAATGGCCGTCACCCGCAGTTCAGGGTGGCTGAGCGCTGCTTCAATCGAGACACTGCCCGTGCCTGCACCAACATCAATAAAATGGCGGGCCTGATGCAACGCAAGCCTGGCGAGCGCCACGGTGCGCACCACTTCCTTGGTCATCGGGACTTTTGCCCCGCGTAAAAACAGTTCATCTTTCATTGAGGATCACCAGGACATTCATGTCGTACTGTGCAGTGACATCACAGGCGCGTAGCCAGTGGATGCGTTCGTTTTCCATTGCCAGGTTTTCACCGATAACCAGCCTGCGTTGCCCGGCGCCTCTGGCGACCAGCTCAGCGGCGATTTCTCGCGGGCCACACAATTTATCGGTCACCATCGCCACTTTGGGCTGGCGGACCAGGACTTCGAAATCGACTGTTCTGCCGTGGCTGCTGGTTAACCAGATGTCATTCATATCGATGCCGGTTTTCGCGCAAAGATATTGCGCCGCGCTGATCCCCGGGATCACCTTCAGGCGATCGATTCCAAAGTGCGCAACCATTCGCGTACCAATGCCATAAAACAGCGGATCGCCAGATGCCAGCACCACCACGCGGCGCGCGGTCTGGCATTCAATCCAGCTCAGTAAAGCGGCGATGTCGGCATCAAGTTGGCGCGTTTCACCGCTGAAATCAGGGAACTGCGCCAGATGGCGTTTCCCGCCAATCAGAATTTCAGCTTCGGCAACCGCCTGGCGGGCAGCGGGCGTCATCAGTTGCACGCCCGCAGGCCCCATTCCAACCACCGTCAGCATTGCAAATCCTCCGCTATCTCCTGCAACGGGCGGTTACTACCCAACAGTTGGTTATCAAAAGAAAACATCACGGCATCGCAAACGGGAGGCTGGCTGGTAAAACGCAGCGTCTGGGCAACCCGCAGACAAATACGTTCGGCAAGATGGTGATAGATGCGCTGGAAACCCCAGGCGTCAATGTGCTCTTGCGCCGCTTCGGTGGTGTCGCATTCGCTGACGGCAGCCAGCAATTCGTAAGGCGCGTGGAGCAATGCCAGATGGGCGACCAGTATTTCCATGCGCGCGTCGGCAATATGGCTGTGGGTATGGAATATTCCGGCGGCGACCTTAATCAGCTTCCCCGGATGCCCGACCAGCACGATCTGACGGAAGCCCAGGCGCACCGCTTCCGAAATCATGTAACCAACAAAGTTGCTCATGGTGACGATGGACTGGCTGTCCACGCCAAGCTGTTCGCGTACGAAACGTTCGCCATGATTGCCAGGCACCATCACGATGCGCTCCAGACCCGCTGCGCGTTTCAGCTCCAGTTCCAGCGCCAGAGAACGCTTCCAGCTCTCTTCCGACATCGGCGTCACAATGCCTGTGGTGCCAATAATCGAGATACCGCCGATGACGCCAAGGCGCGAGTTATAGGTTTTTTGCGCCCGTAGCTCCCCTTCAGGGGCGAAGATTTCCACCTGCGCACCACGCGACGGGCCAATCACTTCACGTACCGCAGATTCAATGGTCTGGCGTGGCGTACGGTTGATCGCGGCACTGCCGACGGGCAAGCCAATGCCTTTGCGGGTGACTTTGCCTACCCCTTCGCCGCCATGAAGGGTTATCTCGCCGGAATCGTTCAGCGCGACTCTGGCAAAAATCAACATGCCGTGGGTGGCGTCAATATCATCACCGCCGTCTTTACGGATAGCGGCGATCGCTTGCTGCCCTTCGATTTGTGGCGATTCAACATTCAGGCACAGCGTCACGCCGGAAGGCGTGGTAATAGAAACCTGATGAATCAGGTGCTGGCGTAATACCATCAGCGCCGCGACTTTTGCCGCCGCCGTTGCGCAGGAGCCGGTGGTATAGCCTTTGCGTAACGCTTTTCCGTTATGCCACACCGGTGCCTCGAAGGATTCGCTCATCACGCCTCCCGCAGGTGATACAGCACGGCGTTGACGATGGCGGCGGCGACATTACTACCGCCCTTACGCCCGCGTGCAGCAATGGCCGGAAGGTCGCTGGCAATCAGCGCATCTTTCGACTCTTCGGCGCCGACGAACCCGACAGGAACGCCAACCACAGCACGCACCGGGGTCGCCTTTTCCAGCAAGCGGAACAGTGCGGTTGGCGCGTTACCAAAGACAAAGATCTTTTCGCCTTCTTCTTGCATCGCCAGATCAACCGCCGCCATAGAGCGCGTGATCGCCAGTTCTTTCGCCTGGTGGACAACGTGGGGATGGCTGATATAGCAACGGCACTCGCCACCGAAACTGGCTAACAGCGTTTTATTGATCCCGGAAAGCGCCATCGTGGTGTCAGTGTAAATCGTGCAGCCGCTGCGCAACGCGGCGCACAAGTTGTCCAGCGCATGTTCGGAAAACCATAAAATATCCAGCCAGTCGAAATCGGCGGTGGTATGGATAACCCGTTTAATCACCGCCTCGTGCAGCTCGCTGGCAAAACGGTATTCTGGCCGGGTTTCCCGGACAATCTCGTCGATAATGACGAAGCTTTTGGCTTCAATCGCTTGTGGTTGTTGTATGTAATTCATCATATTGCCCTCAAACCGCTCCAGACCAGATAACCCGCGCCAGCGCAAACAGCAGCAGCGCCAGCGTGGAAGCCACCCACATCAATTGAATCGTTGCTGAAATATCGCCAACGGCTATCTCGCGGGAAGCCTCTCCGAGCCAGGGTTTGTCCATCCGTTGCCCGAAGTATTCATTTGGCCCGCCGAGACGAATACCTAACGCCCCTGCCACCGTAGCCTCCGACCAACCGCAGTTGGGGCTGCTGTGGTTGTAGCGATCGCGCCAGCCAATACGCAGCGCGTCGATGGCATTGTTGCGGCACATCCACGCGGCAGCACTCAGCAATAACCAACTGATACGCGCCGGAATGAAGTTGGCGAGGTCGTCCATTCGCGCACTAACCATACCGATTGCACGGTATTTTGGGTGTTTGTAGCCGACCATCGAATCCAGCGTGTTGACGGCTTTGTAGGCCATCGCCAGTGGCGCGCCGCCGAGCAGTAAAAAGAACAGTGGTGCTATCACGCCGTCCACGGTGTTCTCCGCAACGGTTTCCACTACCGCGCGATTGATTTGCGGCATTTGCAATTGGGAAGTGTCGCGCCCGACAATCCAGGCGAGTTTTTTGCGGCTTTCCTCGAGATTGCCCTCACTTAACGGCAGCTCCACGTCACGCGCGGCGTCATCGAGGCTGCGGGCAGCAAGCACCGTGAAAATCATCCACACTTCGACAATCCAGCCCAACCAGGGGTGAATGGCATTGGCAAAATGCAGCAGCCCCCACGCCACGCCGAAGGTGGTGCCAACCACGCAGAGCCACATCAAACCACCGCCGATGGACAAGGCCGCTTCGCTACGGCAGTAACGCCGGACGATACGTTGTGCCAACGCTGTCAGTGCGCCAATCCAGCGCACCGGATGCGGCCAGTGGTGAGGGTCGCCCAGCAGACGATCCAGAATCCACGCCACCGCCCAGGCCAGGAGTGTCATTTCGCTCTCCTGGCTGCACTTATCCAGCGATTAAGCAGCGTGGGACGCTGGGCAAAATGAATATGCAGATAGCTGGCGAAGGTATTTCCCACCTGCCAGCCACCCGACCACGCCTGTAAAACTGCGCCGTCGCGGGTTTTGCTGCACGCCATCACCGCAGGGATTTGCGGCGTAAATTCAGAATAATGAAACTCGTGACCACGCAGCGTTTCGCCTGTGTCAGCCAGCAAGGTGGGCGCCAGCGCCCGGCTTTCGCAGTAGCCAAAGCGGGTTAATTTTTTGCCCATCGCGCTATGGCCTTGAATAGCGCCGACCATCGGATAAGTCGCGCCGTGGCTGTCTTGTAGCGAACTGCCGAGGTACATCAAGCCGCCGCATTCGCCATAAATCGCCACGCCTCGTTGGTGGGCTGCGAGGATTTGAGCGCGCATGGTGTGGTTCGCGGATAGCTTTTCGGCGTAGAGTTCCGGATAGCCACCGCCGAGCCAAATCATCTGACATTCCGGTAACTGGCTGTCATGCAGCGGGCTGAAGCGCACAATGCGCACGCCAGCACGCTCAAGAAGAGAAATGTTATCGGGGTAATAGAAGTTGAACGCCTCGTCATCGGCCAGCGCCAGCGTTAACCCTGCTCCACTGCCGGCGGCTGGCAGTTCAGGCCACGCCCCTGAAGGGAGCGCATCACAGACGCTGAGTGCCAGCAACTGGTCGATATCCAGCGTTTTTTCAAGCTGGCTGGCGAAGTCTGCCCAGGGTTGTGAATTGACGACCGACTCGCGTGCGGTGACCAGCCCCAAATGCCTTTCCGGTAACGAAACCCCTTCAACACGGGGAACGTAGCCCAACACCGGCACGCCGCAGTAGCGTTCAATAGCGCTTTTCAACAACTGGTAATGGCTTTCGCTATTCACGCGGTTGACGATCACGCCCGCCAGCTTTAATGCGGGGTCAAAATGTTGAAACCCCATGACCGTCGCGGCAATCGACGTCGAAACAGCTTTCCCATCGACCAGCAGAATCACCGGGCAGTTCAGTTGCTTCGCCATCCCTGCGGTGCTGCAATAATCAGGACTGATGCCGTAGCCATCAAACAGCCCCATCACGCCTTCAATCACCGCCACATCCGCATGCTGCATACGTTCGGCAAACAGCGCATTTAACGTGGCAACCGGCAGCATAAAACGGTCAAGGTTCAGGGAGGCAGTCCCGGTCACGGCGCTATGCCAGCCAGTATCAAGATAGTCAGGGCCAACTTTGCAGGGTTGTACACGCAATCCGCGCTGTGTGAGGAGGCTAAGCAAACCCAGCGTAACCGTGGTTTTGCCACATCCGCTGGAAGTGCCTGCAACAATGAATGTCCTTTTCCTGGCTGCCATACCCCAATCCTGTTCTGGGCGGTACGGGTGCCAGGATGTGCGTTGACCCAGTCTTGCGACTCGACGCTTCTGAGCAACCCACTTCCCACCGAAGTTGTTGTTTTTAGCTAACAGACTGGTCTTCTGGCTTAGCGTCACTCTCACCCGTCCTTCCCAATCTTGCGATCAGTGGTATCACGGGTTCGTCAGCATCACAGCAGCGGGGGCTGCGGGGGATTTAAACCCCCTTCCCAACCACACAATGTGGTGTATCTATTAGCATTGCAGTTAACCGCGTATGCCGTAAATTCACTGTTGCGCATACGTGGAAACATAATTTAAGAATTCTGTTGAATATCGCCAAATAAAAACTCGACACAGGTTATAGCGCCTAAGCAATTAAATTATTGCGCTACGACAATTTATCAGACCAATTAAATTCGCTTACTTTGACACGCCCCACAATTAATTACCTTTTCGTAAAGCAATAACAAAACCTCACTTTTAAATGAAATAACCCTTACACCAAATAGACAAATAAGTTCATGAAAATAAATCATATTAATATGAAAATAAATCAAAGCCATATTATTAGCGCGCAGATATAACATCTTTATTCTTTTTATCGCCATGGCGGATTAAGCTATATTGTGGAAAATCAATAAATCCTATAAAGCGCCATGTCACTATCGCGCAGATATAATTGAGTGAAAAAGGTGGTCAATGTGGCAGTAGCTCAGTGTCCTGCATCCTGTGGCGAGCTTATCCAGGGGTGGATTGTTGGCGGCGAAAAGCTGGTGTCGTGTCCGGTGGACTGGTACAGCACCGTTGAAGTCACCACTGGCGCTCCGCTAGCAAGCGAACTTCCTCTGTCGCGCGCAATGGTGAAACAGCTGCTGGCGCACTGGCAATATCCCGCAGAGTTGAGCCGTGAAATACGCATTGAGCGCCACTCGACGATTCCGCTCGCCAAGGGAATGGCCAGTAGCACCGCAGATATCGCCGCCACGGCGCTCGCTACCGCGAGTTATTTAGGCCGTGAACTCAGTGAACAAACACTGGCGGCGCAGTGTGTTGCACTCGAACCCACCGACAGCACTATTTTTCGCAGCCTGACGTTGTTTGACCATAACAAAGGTGCGACGCGCATCGCCTGTGACTCGCAACCGGCGCTGGATCTGCTGGTGCTTGAAAGCCCACTGACTTTGCGGACTGCAGATTATCACCGCATGGAAAGAAACACGTTGCTGCAACGGCATGCCCCTGAACTGGAAACAGCCTGGGGGAAAATTCAGCAAGCGTGCGCGCAGAACAACCCACGTTTGATGGGTGAAGCCGCCACGCTTAGCGCCGTGGCGAGCCAGAATATTTTGCCTAAACCGGAATTTAACGCCTTGTTATCATTGGTTGAAGAGTGCGATCTCTACGGTATTAATGTCGCGCACAGCGGCAGCGTGGTGGGGTTGTTGTTAGACCGCAACAAGCATGATGTAGAGCGGGTGATAGGGCTATTGACGGAAAAACGCTTAACTCCACACTGGCCGATGCATCACTTGTTGAAGATGGTCGAAGGCGGCGTGGCCTTGCTGTGATCACCGTTAATGGTGTCGGATGACGCTGCGCTTATCCGACCTTGTATCTTGAACCGGTAGCTGGTTAGCTACCGGTTACATGAAACGGAGGAAGCTTGTATCCGACCTGAAGACCTCGATCTTCCGACGTAGCTTAAGCCCTCCGTTTCACCTTTCACGCCACTCAAAATCCGAACGGTAACCAGAAGCTCTGACTTCGCATGTACAAGGCTGGAATGGCGTGTTGGTTCACGTGGAAGGAGATGAAATATGGCTTTTCTCGGTGCTGATATCAGCAAAAATAAAATAGATGTCTGTCTGCTTGTTGCCGGTATTAAGGGTAAGAAAAAGCAGAAAGTCTTCACCAATGAACCCTGTGTGGCCCGCAAAATCATCGACTGGCTGGAGGCCCAAAAATGCGCCTCTGATAATATGACAGTCGTGATGGAAGCCACGGGTATCTACCATGAGAATCTGGCGTATGGGCTTCATGATGCGGGGATTTCTGTCTGCATGGCCAATCCATACCGTGTCCGTGAGTTTGCCTGCGGAATGGATATCCTCACGAAAAATGACACAGTGGACGCATTTGTGCTGGCCTGTTATGGCGAGCTGAAGCATCCCGATGCCTGGGTCCCACCGTCAGTTGAAGTCCGTAAACTCAGGGCGTTGTTGCGTCAGCGCGACGCGCTGAAAGAGGATGTGCAGAGGACGGCCAACCGGCTTGAAAAAGCGCATTCAACCTCGACACCACGGGAGGTCATAGGCTCACTGGAGCGGACACACGGCTGGCTGAGTGATGAACTGGAACGGATAGAAAAGCTCATTACTGACCACACAGATAACGACCCGGGACTGAAGGCCGATCTGGAGCTGCTGAAATCGATAAAATGTGTGAAGGAGCAGGTGGGACGGGAGATGCTGGCACTACTGAAAGACGGGACGTTCAAAAGTGCCTCGCAGGTGGCAGCGTATCTGGGAATAACACCGGTGGAGAGAGTGTCCGGCAGTTCGGTACGCGGGCGGGCACATATGTCAAAAACAGGCCCCTCAATAGTCAGAGCCAAACTGTATGTAGCAGCCCTGAGTGCAATCCGGTGGAATAAACCCGCGAAGGCGATATATGAAAGGCTGGTAGCGAAAGGTAAGGCGAAAAAAGCGGCGCTGGGTGCAGTGATGCGTAAGCTGGTACATATGTGCTTCGGCGTACTGAAAACCCGATTACCATGGGATGAAAATTATGCAGCTACCGCTTGACGTCCAAGACGGTAGCTACGGGATAGCCGTTGTATGGGGACAAGCGTCAGCGTCATCCACCAGTTACGCCGAGGGTGACGGAGGTCGCTGCGCTTATCCGGCCTACGGGATAGTCGTTGTAGGGGGGATAAGCGTCAGCGTTATCCAGCCTACGGGATAGCCGTTGTAGGGGGGATAAGCGTCAGCGTTATCCAGCCTACGGGATAGCCGTTGTAGGGGGGATAAGCGTCAGCGTTATCCAGCCTACGGGATAGCCGTTGTAGGGGGGATAAGCGTCAGCGTCATCCACCAGTTACGCCGAGAGTGACGGAGGTTGCTGCGCTTATCCGGCCTACGGGATAGCCGTTGTAGGGGGATAAGCGTCAGCGTCATCCACCAGTTACGCCGAGGGTGACGGAGGTCGCTGCGCTTATCCGACCTACGGGATAGCCGTTGTAGGGGGGATAAGCGTCAGCGTCATCCACCAGTTACGCCGAGGGTGACGGAGGTCGCTGCGCTTATCCGGCCTACGGGATAGCCGTTGTAGGGGGGATAAGCGCCAGCGTCATCCACCAGTTACGCCGAGGGTGACGGAGGTCGCTGCGCTTATCCGACCTCTGGAGAGGTTTCACTTATGAGTCAGGCGTTAATATCTGGCTCAGCGCCTGAATCAACTGCCGGTTTTCATCTTCGCGACGAACGGCCACCCGATAGAAATGGCTATCAAGCCCCGGATAATTTTCACAGTGGCGAATAAGAATACGCTGCGCTAACAGCGCCGATTTCAGGTTAATGTGTTGATGGGTACATTTGAAAAACAAGTAGTTGGCGGTAGGTTGCCAGACCACCAGTGACGTAAATTGCTTCAGGGCGTGCCATAAATATTCCCGCTGGCGGGCAATATATTGGTGGCTCAAATTGATGTAATCGTCATCAGTCAATAAGTGCTGACCCACGAGTGAAGCAAGCCCATTTATCGACCAGGGCTCGCGGTTATCTTTCAGATGACGAATAGTCGCCCGGTTACCACTTAGCAAATAGCCAAGCCGCAGACCCGGAATGGCAAAAAATTTGGTCAGCGAACGTAACAGGTAGAGATAATTCGAATCCGCCAAACGCGCAGCCAGGCTTGATCCTTGAGGAAGAAAATCAATAAAAGCTTCATCAACAATCAGCGCTATCTGGCTCGTTTCACACAGTTCTACCAGTTCATTTAACAGCTGCGCATCGGGCATCAACCCTGTTGGATTATTCGGCGTGGCAATAAACAGGCAGTCAGGCCGTTGTTGACGAACAGCTTCTAGCAGCTGTTGATCGGGCTGAAAACCCTGTGACTCTTCTAAGCGATATTCAATTACCCGACAACCCTGCTGCGCCAGCGCCCGGCGGTATTCCGCAAAACCGGGCACCAGAAGCATGGCGCTGCGTGGCGATAACGCGCGCACCAGGCCGTAAATCAGTTCCGTGGCACCATTACCGGCAATAACCTGTTCAACATCGCAGTGATTGGCCGACGCCAGCGCCTGATGAAGGTGACGATATTCAACATCCGGATAGCGCTCAATAAGTTCCAGATGAGTAGTGATGAGCGACTTAACTCGTGCAGATAAACCCAGCGGATTGATATTGGCACTGAAATCCAGCAGAGCTTCTGGCGCAATACCGAGCTGTTGGGCGATTTCGACACTATTCCCACCATGTTCACTCATTGGCCGCTCCCGCATTAGCAGACCATATCCTGGATCTCTATCTGGGTGGCCGTAAACGCTAACACGTCATGCAGATTCACCACCTCACCGATAACAATCAGTGCCGGGGCGTGAAGTTGTTGACGCTCAACTTCCAGATGAAGGGTGGCAAGTGTTCCCCGCGCCACTTGCTGGCGTGCCTGGCTGGCGTACATCACCACCGCAGCTGGCGTGTCTGCTGACTTTCCACCGGCGATGAGTTGCTGGCAAATTTCGCTCAGCCGGGTCATTCCCATCAGGATAACCAGCGTGCCGTCGAGCTGCGCAAAGGCATGCCAGTTTTGCGGGTCATTCCCCTGGCACATATGGCCGGTAATGATATGGAAACTGGAGGCGTAATCGCGATGCGTCACCGGGATCCCCGCGTACACTAAGCCGCCAATCGCGGAACTGATGCCAGGTACCACCTCGAATTTCAGCCCTTCTTTGGCCAGTTCTTCCACTTCTTCCGCGCCACGGCCAAAAACATACGGGTCCCCGCCTTTTAGACGGACAACCTGTTTGTTCATGCGGGCATATTCCACGAGGATGGCATTAATTTCTGACTGAGGAATCGGGTGGTGATTGGGGTTTTTACCAACGTTAATAATGAGACAGTTTTTTGGCGCCTGTTTTAATAGTTCAGGGTTAACTAACCGGTCGTGAACAATCACTTCTGCGTGACGGATCGCATGTAATCCTTTTACGGTAATTAAAGAAACATCACCGGGGCCAGCACCAACAAGCCAGACTTTCCCTTCATTCATAGAATCATCCTAAATGGTCAGTATTAAAATTAACGGCAACATCGTAATTTGGCGCTTAAATTCACGCACATTATTCAGGAGTCTTCTTTAAAAATACTTGATGGGCTTCTCATTATTTATTGAGTTTAAAGAAAGATCTCATACGCAAATATCAAAAATCGGCAAATAGAGACTAATGATTAATTTAATTAAGTCTGTTTGCTGCCGACATAGCAAATTAACACATCAATATTAACATCTTATTAACCAAAAAACCCATAATCACCTGACACCTATTTATATAGCACCTGCAGTACACACTTAATAAATAAAAAACCGTTAAGCAATTCACACTTTTATTTATAGATCCTTCTTAATTAATTATTATTCATGAATGCATTTAGATTAAACACAAAATAAGATTCAGATCACAAACATGAAAACACACCTGTTCACCATTATAATTAAAATAATAAAAACCCCAGGAAAAATAATCATAACATACTGATATTAAACATTATTTATAAAACACACTTCACAACAATCATTTTTAGAAAGATATTCTGAAAATAGATCAATTGCTTCAATTACATCAGACAAAGAAACTCCAGCTCAGTTAAAAGGCGCAATCAGCCTGCGCAATAAATAATAGCAATAGCTCTTACTTTCTGATTATCAGCCCTACAGAGGATTATTAATGAAAAAATCAACACTTGTTATTGGCGTCATTGGTGCTGACTGCCATGCGGTAGGCAATAAAGTTTTGGATCGCGTTTTTACTGCCCATGATTTTCGCGTAATCAATCTTGGGGTGATGGTGAGCCAGGATGAATATATCGATGCTGCTATCGAAACGGGTGCCGATGCGATTGTGGTGTCGTCAATTTATGGCCACGGTGACATCGACTGCCTCGGTCTGCGCGAGCGTTGTATTGAACGCGGTATCGGCGACATTCTGCTGTACGTTGGCGGCAACCTGGTGGTCGGCAAGCATGACTTTGGGGATATCGAGACCAAGTTCAAAGAGATGGGCTTTAACCGCGTCTTTGCCCCAAGCCACGATCTTGAAAGTGTTTGTTCTCTGATAACAAACGACATTGACCAACGCTGCCTTGAAGAGGCCATCTGATGCAAATTGTCTCTGTCGACATCGGCTCGACGTGGACCAAAGCAGCCCTCTTCGCTCGGGAGGGGGATGCGTTAACGTTGGTGAACCACGTCCTGACCCCAACCACAACGCACCACCTGGCTGACGGTTTCTTTGCCAGCCTGAATCAGGTGCTCAATGTTGCCGATGCTCGCCCACTGCTCAACAGCGGTGAAGTGACGCTGAAATACTCCTCATCTGCGAAAGGCGGTCTTGCCGTTGCCGCAATGGGGCTGGTGCCGTCAATCACCCTGGAATCCGCGAAAGTCACCGCCCACTCAGCAGGGGCGAAAATCGCGCAGTATTACTCGTACAAGCTGAATCGCCACGACATCAAGGCGCTGGAAACCACACCTCCCGACATTCTGCTCTTTGCCGGTGGCACCGACGGTGGGGAAGAAAGTTACGGCCTGGCCAACGCCCATGCGCTGGCAGAGTCAAACCTGGATTGCGCCATTATCTACGCCGGTAACCGCGACATTCAGGACGATGTGCAGACGATCCTCGGGCATAAAGATCTGACCACGGTAGACAACATTCTACCGGATCTCGATCACCCGAATCCGTATGCCGCGCGGCAGGCGATTTGCGATCTCTTTTTATCACGGATCGTCAAAGGAAAAGGCCTGGACGTCATCGTCGGGGAAACGGGTGAGGAGCCGATGCCGACTCCGTGGACCGTTTATGAACTGGTGAAAGCGATCAGCGATTCCGACAGCTCGTGGAAGGAATTCATGCTGATCGATATGGGTGGCGCGACCACCGATATTTACTCCACCAGCAACAATACCCTTTCTCCTGACACCGTGTTGCACGGCGTGCCTGAACCCTTCGTCAAACGCACCGTAGAAGGTGATTTGGGGATGCGTGTCTCGGCCATGGTGGTCGGCGAAAGCACCAGGGAACTGGTGAACGTGCTCTTCGCGCATCAGCCGCAACGCCAGGAAGCTTTTTATCGCTATCTGCAACATCTGGTGGCGCATCCCGATTATCTGCCGTGTAACGAGGAAGAAAAATATTTCGACACCGTACTGGCAGGGTTGTGTGTCGGCTACGCCAGCGAACGTCATGCGGGCACCAAAAAACAGGTGTGCACCTGCGTGGGTAGTGTCGATTTGCAGATGGGACGTGACCTGACCACCGTTCGTCGTGTTGTCGGGTCCGGCGGATGGCTTTCACGCGCCAACCGGTTCGACATCCACAACTGGATGAAATACCGAGAACTTGACGATGACGGCAGACGCATTCTGCTCCCCACCCAATTTGAATATTACCGCGATTCAAAAGGCTTGTTACCGCTGCTGGCAAACGTCGCCAGGCTTTATCCGCAGCTCGCCGCTCGCACCAGCATTCAATGTTTAACCCTATAGATAAGGCAGCAACGAATGGAACTCCGTAATAAAAAGTTAACCCATGATGAATTCATGACCGAACGGCACCAGGTTCTTCAGACCTGGCATACCGGTAAGGACGTTGAAAACTTTGAAGATGGCGTGAAGTACCAACAAACAATTCCTGAGAAAAAACGCTTCTCTCACGCTCTGCTGAAAGCCGATCAGGAAGGCAAAACCCTGAGCCAGCCACGTGCAGGCGTGGCATTAATGGATGAGCACATCGAACTGCTCAAAACGTTGCAGGAAGAGTGTGACCTGCTGCCTTCCACCATTGATGCCTATACCCGTCTGAACCGCTACGAAGAAGCCGCCGTCGGGATTCAGAAATCCATTGAAGCCGGGACGTCTAAGCTGAACGGCCTGCCGGTCGTCAACCACGGTGTGGCTGCCTGCCGTCGTTTGACCGAAACGCTGGAAAAACCGCTGCAAATTCGCCACGGTACGCCGGATGCACGCCTGCTGGCAGAGATCTCCATGGCCAGTGGCTTTACCAGCTACGAAGGCGGCGGCATCTCCTACAACATTCCTTACGCTAAGCGCGTCACGCTAGAAAAATCGATCCGTGACTGGCAGTACTGCGACCGTCTGATGGGCCTGTATGAAGAACATGGTATTCGCATTAACCGCGAACCGTTCGGCCCGCTGACCGGCACGCTTATCCCGCCATTCATGTCGCATTCCGTGGCGATCATTGAAGGTTTGCTGGCGCTGGAACAGGGCGTGAAATCTATTACCGTCGGCTACGGCCAGGTGGGAAGCCTGACTCAGGACATCGCCGCGATTCAGTCGCTGCGCGAGTTGTCTCATGAGTATTTCCATAACTACGGCTTCGACGATTACGAGCTGAGCACCGTATTCCACCAGTGGATGGGTGGCTTCCCGGAAGACGAAGCTAAAGCCTTCGGCATTATCTCCTGGGGTGCGGCGGTAGCGGGTATGTCCGGTGCCACTAAGGTGATCACCAAGAGCCCACACGAAGCCTTCGGTATCCCTACCGCGGCGGCTAACGCCCAGGGTCTGAAAGCTTCACGCCAGATGCTCAACATGGTCAGCGACCAGAAATTCCCACCATGCCCTGCCGTCGATCAGGAAGTGTCTCTGATTAAGAGCGAAGTGCGTGCCGTGCTGAAGAAAGTCTTCGAGCTGGGCAATGGCGATATTGCTCGCGGTACGGTGCTGGCCTTTGAAGCAGGCGTACTGGATGTGCCATTCGCTCCGGCTTCCTGTAACGCAGGCAAAATTTTACCGGTGCGCGATAACTATGGCGCCATTCGTATTCTTGATGCCGGAGCGGTTCCGCTGCCGGAAGACATTCTGGCCCTGCACCACGATTACGTCGCAGAGCGCGCGCAATTCGAAGGCCGCAAACCTTCATTCCAGATGGTTATTGATGACATCAACGCTGTATCCCACAGTAAATTAATAGGAAGACCATGATGAAAATTAAACAAGCGCTTTTCACCGCAGGCTACTCCTCATTTTATTTTGACGATCAACAAGCTATTAAAGACGGTGCCGGTCATGACGGCTTCATCTATACCGGCGAACCGGTCACGCCAGGTTTCACAGCGGTGCGTCAGGCGGGGGAATGCGTTTCGGTACAACTGATTCTTGAAAATGGTGCGGTTGCTGTCGGCGACTGTGCGGCAGTGCAATATTCAGGGGCGGGTGGCCGTGACCCGCTGTTCCTGGCGGCAAACTTTATTCCTTTCCTCAACGACCATATCAAACCGTTGCTGGAAGGCCGCGATGTCGATGCGTTCCTGCCGAATGCGCGCTTCTTCGACACGTTAATGATCGACGGGCATCTGCTGCATACCGCTGTGCGTTATGGTCTTTCTCAGGCGCTGCTCGATGCCACCGCGCTGGCAACCGGCTGCCTGAAAGCGGAAGTGGTCTGTAATGAATGGCAGTTGCCATGCGTTCCGGAAGCGATTCCATTATTCGGCCAGAGCGGCGATGACCGCTATATCGCGGTCGATAAAATGATCCTTAAAGGTGTGGATGTCCTGCCGCATGCGCTGATCAACAACGTGGAGCAGAAGCTCGGTTTTCACGGTGAGAAACTGCGTGAATATGTGCGCTGGTTGTCTGACCGCATTCTGAAACTGCGCACCAGCGAGAAATACCAACCGACCCTGCATATCGACGTCTACGGCACCATTGGCCTGATTTTCGATATGGACACGGTGCGCTGCGCCGAGTACATCGCCAGCCTGGAAAAAGAAGCACAGGGCCTGCCGCTGTACATTGAAGGTCCGGTGGATGCCGGTAATAAACCGGATCAGATCCGCATGCTGACCGAGATTACCCATGAGCTGACTCGTCTGGGTTCCGGTGTGAAGATCGTCGCCGACGAATGGTGTAACACCTATCAGGATATCGTTGATTTCACCGATGCGGGCAGTTGCCACATGGTGCAGATCAAAACCCCGGACCTGGGTGGCATTCACAACATCGTTGACGCCGTGCTCTATTGCAACAAACACGGTATGGAAGCCTACCAGGGCGGTACCTGTAACGAAACCGAGATCAGTGCTCGCACTTGCGTACACGTGGCGCTAGCCGCTCGTCCAATGCGTATGTTGATAAAGCCTGGTATGGGCTTCGATGAAGGGCTCAATATTGTGTTCAACGAAATGAACCGCACTATTGCGCTGTTGCAGACAAAGGATTGAGAAATGGCACGCACATTTAAGATCTTGTCACCGACGGCTATCCTGGGTTATGGCTTCCCGGAAGAGAGCTTTCGCAAAGCCATGCTGGAATCACCGGATCTGATTGCGGTTGACGCGGGATCCTCCGATCCTGGCCCTCATTATTTAGGGGCAGGCAAACCGTTCACCGATCGGGCAGGCGTTAAACGCGATCTGCGCTATATGATCACCGCGGGTGTTAACCACAACATTCCGGTGGTGATTGGCACCGCCGGAGGCTCCGGCGCCGCACCGCATCTGGAATGGTGCCGCCAGATAATCCTCGAGATCGCGCAAGAAGAGAATTTAAGCTTCTCGATGGCGTTGATCCCGTCGGATGTCGACAAAGCCACGGTTCATCAGGCGCTGGATAACGGTGCGATTACCGCGCTGGATTTTGTCCCTGAACTGACCCACGAGGCGATTGAAGAGAGCACTTACATCGTCGCGCAAATGGGTATCGAACCTTTCCAGCGTGCGCTGGAAGCGGGTGCGCAGGTGGTGTTGGGCGGACGTGCTTACGATCCGGCCTGCTTCGCCGCGCTGCCCATCATGAAAGGGTTTGATGAAGGGCTGGCGCTGCACTGCGGGAAGATCCTCGAATGTGCGGCCATTGCCGCAACGCCAGGTTCCGGTTCTGATTGCGCGATGGGCATCATTGATGAACACGGCTTTACGCTCAAAACATTCAATCCGAAGCGCAAATTTACCGAGACTTCAGCGGCAGCACACACGTTGTATGAGAAGTCGGATCCGTACTTCCTGCCAGGCCCTGGCGGCGTGCTGAATCTGAAAGGCTGTAGCTTCAAGGCCGTTAACGACGGTGAAGTGTACGTTAGCGGTTCACGTCACGAAGAAACGCCTTATGCGCTGAAACTCGAAGGTGCGCGCCAGGTCGGTTTCCGTTGCCTGACCATCGCCGGGACACGCGACCCGATTATGATTGCCGGCATCGACACCATTCTTGAAGAGGTGAAAGCCAGCGTGGCGAGCAACCTCTCGCTCAATGACGACAGCATCCGCATCACGTTCCATCTGTATGGCAAAAACGGTGTCATGGGTATCCATGAACCGATGCAAACAGCCGGACATGAGCTGGGGATTTTGTTGGACGTGGTCGCGCCGACTCAGGAGATCGCCAACAGCGTTTGTTCGCTGGTGCGCTCTACCCTGCTGCACTACGGCTATGAAAACCGCATGGCGACCGCAGGCAACCTCGCCTTCCCGTTCTCGCCATCCGACATTCAAAGCGGGCCAGTGTATGAGTTCTCGATCTATCACCTGATTGAAGCGAACGACGACCTACGTTTTGATTTCACCCTTGAACAGGTGACGCCAGAAGGAGTTCAGGCATGAAACAGTCAATCTGCTCATTGGCGCAGGTCATTCGTTCTAAAAACGCCGGACCGTACGAACTGGTATTAGATATTTTATTTAAAACCCGTGAAGACTATCAGCGCGTAAAAGCATCTGAGCAATTAACACCACAGCTTATTGCCGATTTATATCACGTCGAGCCTGAATTTGTTCACCGCATTATCTGGTTTGACCCAGCCAACGCGGTAAAGATTGTCATGCCTCGCGATATTATTTCAGGAAGCGTCGGTGACAATGATGTTTATGGTGCCCAGCAACATGCACCATTATTAAGCATTCAGTTCGACCTGTAGTAAAAATAATACAACAACATTAAATGGTGTGCGGAATATTGCTGTATCCCAGCACACCAAATTATTCATGCGGTTGGTCATAAACAGGTGTGTGCCTTGGTAGCTGCGGGGTACACGCCGCCCTACACCTTAATACCCAACCATTATCCGATGGAGTAAACATGAAGAAAATTAGTTTAACGAAGATGATCATACTAGGCCTTATATTAGGTATGATCGCAGGCGTGGCCATTAATAATATGGCATCGGCTGATGCGGCAAAATCGTACGCAGGCGATATTTCCATTTTTACCACCATATTCTTACGTATGGTAAAAATGATTATTGCACCATTAGTTATTTCTACTCTGGTGGTCGGCATTGCCAAAATGGGCGATGCTAAAACGCTGGGGCGTATATTCTCGAAAACGTTCTTCCTCTTTATTTGTGCCTCACTGCTCTCCATCGCACTGGGTCTGGTGATTGTTAATATCTTCCAGCCAGGTGCTGGCATTAACTTTGTACCGCACGATGTCGGAGCGTTATCAGCGGTTAAATCTGAACCGTTCACTCTGAAAGTGTTTATCTCGCACGCCGTACCAACCAGTATCGTCGATGCGATGGCTCGTAATGAAATCCTGCAAATTGTGGTGTTCTCGATTTTCCTCGGTTGCAGCCTGGCAGCAATCGGCGAGAAAGGCGAGGCAATCGTGAAAGTGCTCGATTCTCTGGTGCACGTCATGCTGAAGCTGACTGGCTATGTGATGCTGTTTGCGCCACTGACCGTTTTCGCAGCGATCTCGGGTTTGATTGCCGAACGTGGGCTGGGTGTGATGGTCAGCGCCGGTATCTTCATGGGTGAGTTCTACCTGACCCTTGGGATGCTGTGGGCGATTCTGATTGGCCTTTCCACTATGCTCATCGGGCCGTGTATTGGCCGTCTGACCAAATCAATCCTCGAACCTGCCCTTCTGGCTTTCACCACTTCCAGCTCCGAAGCCGCTTTCCCGGGTACGCTCGATAAACTGGAGAAGTTTGGCGTTTCCTCGAAGATTGCCAGCTTCGTACTGCCAATCGGTTACTCCTTTAACCTCGTCGGCTCAATGGCTTACTGCTCTTTTGCCACCGTGTTTATCGCACAGGCCTGCAACATTGAACTGAGTATGGGCGAGCAGATCACCATGCTGTTGATCCTGATGCTGACCTCTAAAGGCATGGCCGGTGTACCACGTGCATCGATGGTGGTTATCGCCGCAACACTCAACCAGTTCAATATTCCAGAAGCCGGTTTGATTCTGCTGATGGGTGTCGATCCGTTCCTCGATATGGGCCGTTCAGCGACTAACGTGATGAGTAACGCCATGGGTGCTGCGATTGTTGGCCGCTGGGAAGGTGAACACTTCGGTGAAGGTTGCCGTGGTGACGCTCCAGCCAAAACGCCTGGCTTAGAACACCCGGCGACTAAAGCATCTGAAGTGACCATGTACTGATATTCAAGGCCGACTTTCGTCGGCCTTTTTTAACACAACAACACAGGGCTACAACGTGAAAATAAAACTCTTAGCAGCAGTGTTATCGCTCAGTTTCTTAGTCAGCACCACGACGCTGGCGCAAACTGCACCAGACTACGACGCACTCATCAAGCAAGCGCATCAAAAATATAAAAATAATAACGACGGAAAAGTCGCTGACTATATTCCGGCGCTTGCCACTTACAGCCCACAGAATTTTGCCATCACCATCGCCACGGTGGACGGCAAAATTTACCAGACAGGTGATGTCAAAAAAGCCTTCCCGATGGAGTCCCTGAGCAAGGTCTTCACCATGGCGCTCGCGATGGAACAGCACGGGCCAAAAGAGGTGCTGGATAAACTCGGTGCCAATGCCACCGGGCTGCCATTCAATTCCGGTTTAGCCGTGGAGCTGACCAAAGGCGCGCCAGAAAATCCATTGGTCAATGCGGGAGCGATGAGCACCGTTAGCCTGGTTGAAGCCAAAGATAAAACCGACCGCTGGAACAAAATTCTCAACAACCTGAATGCGTGGGCGGATGCCTCGTTGACCGTCAACGAGCCGGTATTCAAATCTGAAATGGACACCAACCAGCACAATCAGGCGCTGGCGCAGTTAATGGAGTCCTATAACAGTTTCTATGGCGATACCCGTGAAGCCGTAGAGATTTATACCCGTCAGTGTTCAGTGGATGTCACCACCGAGCAGCTCGCCAAAATGGGCGCGGTGCTCGCCAATAATGGCAAATCGCCTTACACCGGCAAGCAACTGTTAAACGAGAAATATGTCCCGCAGGTGTTAGCGGAAATGGCTATTGCCGGGCTTTATGACGGCAGCGGCAAGTGGCTTTACACCGTAGGCCTTCCGGCGAAAAGCGGTGTCGGCGGCGGCATGGTCGCCGTGGTGCCGGGGAAATATGCCATCGCCGTGTACTCTCCGCCGCTTGATTCCGCGGGCAACAGCGTTCGCGCCCAGCAAACCATTGAGTATGTTGCGCAAGCGACACAATCCAATCTCTTTTTAGCGAAGTAAGCCCGAAGAAAAGGGCATCGCACCAGATGCCCTTCATTAATGACTGATAAGTGAGAAGTCGACATGTCTAAACCATTTGCCTGGCAGGAACCGTTTTTACAAAGCAAAGATAATACGGAATATACATTGCTCAGCGGCCAACACATTACGGTGACGGAGCTGGACGGTGAAGAGGTCATCAAAGTTGCCCCTGAGGCCTTAACGCTACTGGCGCAGCATGCTTTTTACGAAGCGTCGTTTTTCCTGCGTGCTGCCCATCTCAAGCAGATTGCCAGCATCCTGCACGACCCACAGGCCAGTGATAATGATAAATACGTTGCGCTGCAACTGTTACGCAACGCGGAAGTGTCGGCGAAAGGTGTGCTGCCAAATTGCCAGGATACCGGGACAGCCACCATTGTGGCGAGTAAAGGTCAGTCTATCTGGACCGGCGGCGACGATGCAGAAGCCTTAAGTAAAGGCATCTACACCACCTTCCAGGAGAATAATCTGCGCTACTCGCAGAATGCGCCGCTGGACATGTACACCGAGGTCAACACTCAGACCAACCTGCCTGCGCAGATTGATATTAGCGCCACACCTGGCAACGAATATCGTTTCCTGTTCGTCAACAAAGGCGGTGGCTCTGCCAACAAAGCGGCGCTATTCCAGGAAACAAAATCTATTCTCCAGCCTGAAAAGCTGACTGCCTTCCTGATTGAAAAAATGAAGTCGCTGGGTACTGCCGCCTGCCCTCCTTACCATATCGCGTTTGTGGTGGGCGGGTTGTCGGCCGACCAGTCACTGAAAGTCGCCAAACTGGCTTCGACCAAGTATTACGACAATCTGCCAACCGAGGGGAATGAACTCGGCCAGGCATTCCGCGACACGGCACTGGAAACCGCGTTACTCAATGCCAGTCGTGAATTTGGCATCGGCGCGCAGTTTGGCGGCAAATACTTCGCCCATGATATCCGGGTTATCCGTCTGCCACGCCACGGCGGTTCCTGCCCAATCGCGATGGCGCTGTCCTGTTCTGCCGACCGCAATATTAAAGGCAAGATCAATAAGCAGGGAATCTGGCTGGAAAAACTCGAGCACAATCCAGGCAAATTTATTCCGGATTCTCAGCGTACAGAGAATAGCGCCCAGACGGTGCAACTCGACCTGAACCGCCCACTAAAAGAGATTATGGCCGACTTGTCTAAGCTGCCGATTGGCACACGCGTGTCGTTAAGCGGCTCCATCGTGGTCGCCCGCGACATTGCCCATGCTGAAATCAAAGCGCGGCTGGACAAGGGCGAAGCGATGCCCGACTACATGAAAAACCATATCGTCTATTACGCGGGCCCCGCCAAAACGCCGGACAACCAGCCGTGTGGTTCGCTCGGGCCGACCACTGGCGGGCGCATGGATGGTTATGTTGACCAGTTCCAGGCAGCAGGTGGCAGCCTGGTCATGCTTTCGAAAGGTAACCGCAGCCAGCAAGTGACCGATGCCTGCCTCAAACATGGTGGTTTTAACCTCGGGAGTATCGGTGGCGCGGCGGCATTACTGGCGCAGCAATATGTGAAAAGCCTGCGCTGCCTTGAGTACCCTGAACTGGGCATGGAAGCGGTGTGGATGATGGAAGTGAAAAACCTGCCGGCTTTTGTTCTGGTCGACGATAAAGGCAATAACTTCTTTGAACAGTTTGAGCAAAAGCAAAGTTGCGCATCTTGCCCTGCAAAGCATTAAGGAGCGTTTATGGAAACGCGAACCAATACTGAACGCCATCGTCAGCGCCAGCAAAAGATCAAAGAGCGGGTAGATAGCCGTGTGGCGGCGGCAACCGAAAGGAAAGGTATCCTGATTGTTTTTACCGGCAACGGAAAAGGAAAATCGACCGCAGCCTTTGGGACAGTGACGCGCGCTATCGGCCATGGCAAAACCGTCGGGGTCGCGCAATTCATTAAAGGCCAGTGGGATAATGGTGAATACAACACGCTGCATCAGCACAATGTTGAATTCCACATTATGGGCACCGGTTTTACCTGGGAAACCCAGAATAGAGAAGAAGATATCCAGGCTGCTCTCGCGGTCTGGCAGGAAAGTAAGCGCATGCTCGCCGATGCGCGTTACGACCTGGTGGTACTCGATGAACTCACCTATATGCTGGCTTATCACTACCTGGATATTCAGGAGGTTATTTCATCGATAGTGAATCGCCCCGCCCATCAAAGTGTGGTGGTGACCGGGCGCGGTTGTCACAGCCAGTTGCTGGATATTGCAGATACCGTCAGTGAAATCCGACCGGTAAAACATGCCTTTGATAGCGGGATTCAGGCTCAATCTGGTATTGACTGGTAAGGTATGCCGCCTGGTGAAAACCGGGCGGCATCATCAATCAGGCTGGCTCAGATATCAGTGATTTTTCCAGTAACCAGGCGCGAAGAATCTGCAAATGTCGGGACTCAGCTTTTTCTGCCCGCCATGTCAAAATGAAGCGGTTCCCGGTACGGATAGGAACATCACAAGGAATGACCATTTCACCGCTGTCCAGATCACGCTGAATAGCAAAACGAGGTAATAATGCGGTTCCCAGATTTGAGCGTACCGCCGCAATCAACATCGAGAGCAAGTCAAAGCGCGGGCCTTTGTTCACCAGCGGGCTGTTAACATCCGACAGCGCAAACCACTCTTGCCAACCGGTGGTGCGGGTACTTTGATGCAACAAAGGAAATTCATTCAGCAAGTCATCGACAGCGAATTTTTGATCAGGTCGGGATAACAGGCTTCTGCTACAAACGGGCAAAATCTCCTCTTCAAATAAATATTCCATTCCAGACCATGGTGTACAAAAATCTTCGCGCATAATAGCGGCGTCATAATCATTGTTTAGAAAATCGCCGATATTAGC
The DNA here is from genome assembly GCF_003675305.1 of Buttiauxella sp. 3AFRM03. NCBI lineage: Bacteria > Pseudomonadati > Pseudomonadota > Gammaproteobacteria > Enterobacterales > Enterobacteriaceae > Buttiauxella > Buttiauxella sp. 3AFRM03. The sequence continues at coordinate 4,131,490 of NZ_CP033076.1, read as the reverse complement.
CAGTGAATGAATATTGACCGTAATATCGGGATTTAATTTATTGAACTCGCGTAAATTGGGAATCAACCAATGAGTGCTTAATGTCGGATTGACGGCTAACTCAATAGCCTGAACCGCAGGTTGCCAGGCCATTATCGAATGAGTATCACGCTCAAGTTTATTTAGCGTTTCTTTAACAATGTTCAGATAATGCTTACCTGCCGCATTTAAATGAATACGTTTTTTTGCATGGTCAAATAATGCAGTATGCAGAAAATCCTCCAACGCGTTTACTTGTCTGAACACAGCGCTCTGTGTCAAAGCCAACTCTTCTGCTGCCCGAGTATAACTTTCGTGACGTGCCACCACTTCAAACGTCACCAGCAATTCGGTCTTCGGTATTTTTCCTCTCATCGTGCCTTCCATTTGCAGTGAACTAAAATAGTTTAGGGATGAAATTATCTTTCTCAACCCCATAAGGACTGACGCAAGATAATTCTCATCTCATTGCTGTTTTTTCATCTTTTGCTTCAGCCTGGCCGTATAACCTTTATATCCGGTTAATATGTTAATAGCATGTTTATTATTCTTGAGAATAAAGGTGAAGTGAGTCATTATTTTACCAGACCCATATCGGTGACTCTGTGTTCATTTGTTTTATTTCTAAACGAAATAACAACGCGCCACAGAGCTTCTATAAAGCTTTCCATTTTTAATAAAACCTTTTTCCAAAAAAATATCTGAGGATTATTGATAAACACAGGTGTATTAGTATAAAGGTTCTTTTGCTGGATTAATGAGCGCCATGTTAAAGAAGGCAAAAATCACGTTGAAAAGTGTGGAAAAAAAGACAAACCTATTCCCTGGTCGGATAAGCGCAGCACCGTCCGAAAAACAGGCTAAAATGGTGGATGACGCTATCGCTTATCCACCCTACAACACCACTTTAGTGACCTTTTTCCCGCTACTTCACGTTTTCATTTCTCAGTATGGTCTGGCCTGCAACAGACTGGATTTTCCAGGTTCCGGCTTCCTTTACCATGCAGTCAATAACGGTGTGTTGCTGTTTTTTGCCGTAGGAAACATAAATGTTGAAGCAAACGGGGTCATAGTCACTGGATACTACGGTGACGTTCGTCGGCCAGTCTTCGCCAAAATCCTGGGCGCGAATAAAAAAGTCGGCGTCGTAAAATTCAGCTTCGTTACCGATGGCTGAACGTAGTTTTTCCAGCGTGCTTTTAGTCACATATTTATCAATATCATGGCCATCGGTAAGAGGATTTTTATTCTGACTGATTTGTTGCAGGTACCATTGGTTGAATTCCTGTGCCAGTTTAATAGGCTGGTCGTAATCGCTGGCGGCGAGCGTTGAAGTGGAGACCAACAGCATGAAAGCGGTTAAAATTTTCATTCTGAGTACCTTTAATCAAACTTTGGTGTCGTTCGGGAAAGCATAGCTTCACCCGACATCGCTGGGGTAAACGGTGGATGTCGCTCGCGCTTATCCGCCCTACAATTGCAGACAAGCAAATGAATACAGACAGTTACGTTAACTTTCCGATTCCGTGGCAAATATTGTCCACTTTTTCTGCTATCGCCGTCTGTGTTATTGATACGAAAAATGGCTGAAATAAGGTATAAAGCCGCATGAAAATCCCAAATAGACTCCAACCGCTGGTTGATGATGGCCTGATCGACGATGTACTTCAGCGCCTGAAAAGTGGCAAAGAAGCCGACGTCTACACCGTTTTATGCGGTGACAAGATCCAATGCGCCAAAGTGTACAAAGAAGCTATGCAGCGTAGCTTTAAGCAAGCTGTGCAGTATCAGGAAGGGCGCAAAGTCCGCAATTCTCGCAACACCCGTGCCATGCAGAAAGGCTCAAAGTTCGGACGCAAGCAACAAGAAGAAACCTGGCAAATGGCTGAGGTGGAAGCGTTGTTCCGCCTGGCAAACGCCGGGGTGCGCGTGCCACAGCCATATATGTGTATTGATGGCGTGTTATTGATGGAACTGGTCACCGATGCTGAAGGTTTGGTGGCTCCACGTCTGAGCGATGTGGCGATGAGCGAAGAAAGTGCGCTGGCTGATTTCGAAACCATGATCCGCAATATCGTACGCATGTTGTGTGCGGGCCTGGTGCATGGCGATTTATCGGAGTTTAACGTACTGCAAGACGCGCAAGGGCCGGTGATTATCGACTTGCCACAAGCGGTGGACGCCGCAGCAAACAACCATGCTGAATCCATGTTTGAACGTGATGTGAATAACATCACCGAATATTACGGCCAGTTCGCCCCGCAATTACTGCAAACACGCTATGCGAAAGAGATCTGGGCGTTATATGAAGACGGAAAATTAACCCCAGAAACACCGCTAACGGGGCTATTCATCGAAGAAGCCCATGATGTGGATATGGGTTCACTGATTGATGAAATTATTGCTGCGGAAGATGAGTTTTACGACCGTCAACGCGCAGCCAAAGAGCGCGACCAGCAATACGAATAATCACCTTATACCCTAAATAATTCGAGTTGCAGGTAGGTGGCAAGGGAGCAACAAATCTGTCTGGAACAGATTTGAACAGCGCTTGCGCTGGCCCGAAGGGTGAGCCTCATGGATTATGAGTGCAGCCAACAACGCTGCAACTTGAAGTATGACGGGTATAGAAAATTAAAGGCCCGCATAGCGAAAGTTATGTGGGCTTTTTTTTGGTTCATCGCGGTTAAGCGTGAACCAATAGAAAACGGCGGTAAAAGTGGTTAGTTTTGTATTCGCCAAAACACTAACCTGCCACTCAACCGCCGTCTGCCATGAATGCTAATCTTTCTTCCCTCTTCTGGGAAGGTTTCACTATTGATTCTTTCACGCATCCTGCACCGGATGCTCTGCTTATTACTCTTCAGCCTGACTCCGATTTTGCGCCCTCCTGCCGCCGTCTGCGCTGCTCTCGCTGCGGGATTGCCACTGAGCACATCTCATGGTTGCCTGAACGCCAGCGTTACACGTCCTCGTTAGCCACCTGGGTGGAAACGCTCACCCGGTTATTGCCCATTAAACATGTGGCACAGTTGACGGGTCTGCACTGGCACACCATTAAAAATATCGACTGCCGACGCCTGCGGCGGGAACTCCGGGAGCCTGAACGGCATACTCTCCGCCGCCTGATAATAGATGAGTTCGCGCTGTTTAAAGGTCATCGCTATGCCACGGTTGTGGTGGATGCAGATACGCAACAGGTGCTGTGGGTTGGCGAAGGTCGTAGTCGTGTAGCCGTCCGCCCGTTCTTCACCTGGCTGGGGCAGGAAGGCTGTGCCGCTATCGAATCTGTCGCGATGGATATGAATACAGCCCTGGACCTGGAGGTGAGAGAGCAATGTCCGCAGGCGGAAGTCGTCTATGACCTGTTCCATGTGGTGGCGAAGTTCGGCCGGGAAGTCATCGACAGAGTGAGGGTCGACCAGGCAAATCAGCTGCGTGACGACAAAAAAGCACGGAAGGTCATTAAACGCAGCCGCTGGTTGCTGTTGCGTAATGCGGAGAATCTACCGGACGGTCATGAGGTGAAACTGGCAGAGTTGCTGGCGGCGAACCAGCCGTTAAATACGGTGTACGTGATGAAAACGGCGCTGAAAGAGCTGTGGTATGCGCCGGATGAGGAGGTTGCGCAGCGTCGCTGGAATGAGTGGCACAGGCAGTCACAGGAAAGTGGCATTAAGGCGTTGCAGCAGTTCGCGGATAAGCTGAAGTGTTACGTGAACGGCATAATCGCGAGTGCCACCCATCGTCTGAATACCAGCGTGCTGGAGGGGATGAACAACAGGATAAAAGTGATAAAAGTGATAAAAGTGATAAAAGTGATAAAAGTGATAAAAGTGATAAAAGTGATAAAAGTGATAAAAGTGATAAAACGTATGGCATATGGGTACCGGGATAACGACTACTTTTTTATGAAGATAAAAGCAGCGTTCCCCGGTAAGGCGCGATGAACCTTTTTTTTTGAATTGATGCTGGTTTTGTCATGAGTCACCTCTTGTTGGGAGTTCACTCACTTAATCGCGTGTCCACTATTCGCGGGTAGGATCAAACAGTCCCCCTGAGTTCCCTCAATGTGAATTACTATTTTGCGCCGCTATTTATTTTATGTAACCGAATCATTATAGAATCCATACGAATATTTGTTTAAAAATAAACAAATATTTTATTTTATGCATCAGTTTAATTGATAGTATTTATTTTTTCATTGCTTTGAGTGTTTGGCAATCTGCCAATAGATAGGCTAGAGGACGGTTGGTGGTTTTTATTAACTAATGTTAAAGGGTGCCTGGTTTTTCTGCGTGTTAAAAGATAGTGTTTATATTGATGGCATCCTTCACAAGTTGTAGCTAACACGCTATTGGTGGCAAAAAAAATATTTCGCTGAAGCTGAATTGGCAATGTGAATAAGAAATATATTAACAACGTATTTCAATGCATAAGACTAATGTTATTTAGGAAATGAAAATGATATTTCACCGTGTACGATATATTTTGCAAAAATGCTTGATAGTTATGTTTCTGGCAGTATTTCCCCTGTTGACAGTTCACGCGGACATGGACCCAGAGGATAAAAAACTAGACGAGTCATTAAATTATAAACAGGATGTTGTTAGTTTAATGGATAAAAGTGTGGTTGTTAAACCCGGAGTAAAATTTCGGTATCTATCACCGGAGGATGCGGAAAAGGTACTGGTTGACGGGTGGGGTAATCCGCCAACATCACCTGATGAACCTTCTCTTCTTGGGATGATTGTACCTGCTGATACCTCACCATTTGATGATAAAGGCTGGGGCGCTGAACTATTTTTTGAAAGCGATAGTTATATTTCTGATGAGGATGCAAATTCCATCGATTATGATCTTATTCTCAAAGATATGAAGAAAAGCAATATTGAGGAAAATAAAGTAAGAGAGCGTCATGGTTATGAGGCTCTTCATCTCATTGGTTGGGCTGAACCCCCCCATTATGATCCGTCGTCTCATACCATTTATTGGGCTTTACGACTGCACAGTAAGGATTCTGGCGAATTTATAAACTACTACATAAGAAATCTTGGGCGCTATGGAGTCTTTAATATTAATATTATTGCTTCTGCCGAACAATTACCGACCATTAAGAAAGAAGCCTCAAATTTACTAAAAATAGTCTCTTTTGCTGAAGGTCACCGCTATCAAGATCGCCGTTTCTGGGATACTACATCAACATATACTCTAGGTGCTTTGGTTGCCGGTGGTGCTGCGGTGGCTGCAAAGAAAGTCGGTATGTTGGGGCTGGTTATTTTATTCGTTAAGAAGTTCTTTGTGGTTATCATTGCTGCTTTCGCTGTGTTGGCCAAATTTTTATTTGGGAGAAAAAAATCATAAATTCTTAATCAGATATACTATCTACTGGAGCATAATTGAGAGTAATCCAGTCTCAGGATAAAGTTATGAATAGCTTGTTTGATAAATTATCAAACAAGCTAATTCACAGTGTAGTTTGAGTATACCTTATATTTTTTCTGTTATTAGCGGTCGTGTATTCAATCCGGAGATCATCAGATAAACTCATCGTTTTTATCAAAGGGATTCTGATGGCTAAGGTTGATGTAAAATGTCCGTTTTGTAAGCAAACAGCCCCAGTAAAAAAACACGGACAGGGGAGTTCCGGACATCAACGTTATCGCTGCCAGGCGTGCTGTCGGAGCTTTCAACTTGAATATGAGTACCATGCCTGCCAACAGGGTATGAAGACTCAAATTATTGATCTTGCCATGAATAATGCCGGTATCCGCGACACCGCTCGGGCATTGAATATCAGCATTAATGCCGTTGTGCGTACACTAAAAAACTCTCACCGCAAAACGTAACCTTTCTTCCACTGGGTAATCTGCAAATTCAGCCCATTTACGAAGTGGATGAAATGTGGTCATTTGTCGGCAATAAAAAGAAGCAACGCTGGCTGTGGTACGCATGGGAACCTCGTCTCAAACGTATTATTGCCCATGCTTTTGGTCACCGGAGCAAGAAAACGCTTCGTCAGTTACTGGGGTTGCTGTCAGGTTTTAATGTGGCCTTCTGATGCACAGATAATTTCAGTGCTTATGACGTGTTACCGAATGAAAAACATATTACGGGTAAGCTTTACACGCAACGTATTGAGCGTGAAAACCTGAACCTTCGCAACAGATTGAAACGACTAAACCGCAAGACACTGGGGTACTCAAAATCGACAGAAATGCATGACAAGATCATTGGTACATTTATCGAGCGAGAACATTATGTATTGTAATGCAATTCACCATATTGAATACACGACCCAAAAAAGAAGATATTTTTCATGTTATTCCATTATGTGTTCTAAAAACTGTGGGTATATTTCAGTCCATCTAAAACGTGTCCAGTATATTCTTACGCTGGACTACCACCAACACATATCAATAACAAATACTCTGAAAAGCATGATACCTATAAATATTAGTAGGGTAATTCAGGCGGGCTGTTCACCCGCCGTAAGATTCTAACTAATATCACCGAGTGAGCGCCCAGCTTCGACTAAATCCCCCGTTGTCGCCTGCTGTTTCAGGGTTCCACTGCGATGTGCGACGACCTGAACTTCCATTTTCATCGCTTCCATTACCGCAATCACTTCCCCTTGCTGCACCGTTTTGCCCTCTTCTGCCAGCCAACTATGGAGCACACCGGAGATCGGTGCTTCAACTGCCGCGTCGTTTACCGGCTCGTTCACTGGCGGGTGCGCTTGACCTGGCTGAGACAATGCCGCACCGCTAAACAGGCTCGCAGGTAAGCCCAGTTGCACGCGACGGCCATCAAGTTCAATCCAGGTGCGGGTTAAAGTTTCATTGGCCTTGGGCGTCTGACGCGGTGCAAATTCAATGCGCCCGGCAAAATCAGTTTCAATCCAGCGAGTATGCACCTTGAAGCCTTCGGTGAAATCAGCGTCATCCATCACCGCACGGTGGAATGGCAACACTGAGGCTACACCGTCGATTTCAAACTCACGCAGGGCGCGACGTGCACGGGCAATGGCCTGTTCACGGCTGCTGCCCGTGACAATGAGTTTTGCCATCAGCGAGTCATAATTGCCTGGGACGGTTGAGCCCGCATTAACGCCAGTGTCGAGGCGAATACCAGGCCCGCCTGGTGCGCGGAATACCGTGATATTGCCAGGTGTCGGTAAATAGCCTTTGCCAGCATCTTCAGCGTTAATTCGGAATTCGAACGAGTGTCCACGCGGGACTGGGGTTTCCAGAATACTGAGCGGTAAACCTTCCGCAATGCGCAGTTGTTCCACGACAATATCAAGGCCGGTAGTTTCTTCGGTGACCGGATGTTCTACCTGCAAACGGGTGTTCACTTCGAGGAACGAAAGCGTACCGTCGCGGCTTAATAAAAACTCCACGGTACCAGCGCCAACGTAGCCCGCATGGGCGCAAATATCGTGGGCGGCACTGTGGATTTGCAGGCGCTGGGCATCGCTAATAAACGGTGCGGGCGCTTCTTCCACCAGTTTCTGGTTACGGCGCTGGAGCGAGCAATCACGCGTGCCAAGCACCACCACATTGCCGTGTTTATCCGCGATAACTTGAGCTTCAATATGGCGTGGACGGTCGAGATATTGTTCGACATAACATTCTGCACGGCCAAATGCCGTTAGCGCTTCGCGTGTTGCGGAATGATAAAGTTCAGCCACTTCTTCCAGTTTCCAGGCCACTTTCAGGCCGCGCCCACCACCGCCAAAGGCAGCTTTAATCGCTACCGGCAAACCGTGCGTGGCAGCAAAATCGAGCACTTCTCCCGCGCCATTCACCGGATCTGTAGTGCCTTTGACCAGCGGAGCTCCCACTTCCATGGCGATTTTACGCGCCTGCACTTTATCGCCGAGTTTCTCGATAGTGTCCGGCTGCGGACCAATCCAGATAAGCCCCGCCTCCTGTACGGCGCGAGCAAACTCGGCACGTTCAGACAAAAAACCGTAGCCAGGATGCACCATTGTTGCACCGCTGCGCTTTGCAACCTCCACCAGCGCTGCAATGTTTAAGTAGGTGTCTGCTGAACTAGTGCCTGGTAGCGCCCAGGCTTCATCAGCCATTTGCACGTGTAGCGCGTTGGCATCCGGGTCAGCGTACACCGCCACCGCCTGCGCACCGTAATCACGGCAGGCACGAATGATGCGAACGGCAATCTCGCCACGGTTGGCGATCAGAACTTTATGCGGCGAGGTGGTCACGGGCATTACTCCCTGTTATTTCGATAAACGGTTGGATAATGTTAAAGCGAATGGCAGCGCCGGGCGGAATTTGCCCTGCCAAATCAAGATGATATTCTGCCACCGCAGCAATCACCGGATAGCCACCGGTCAATGGGTGGTCGTGCAAAAACAGCACCGGTTGCCCGCTGGCAGGAACCTGAATCGAGCCGCTACAAGTGCCTTCACTCGGCAGCTCCTGGTGCTGACGGCGCTCCAGTTGTTGCTCACCTGCGAGGCGCAAACCGATGCGGTTAGACTGTGGCGTGACCAGCCAGTCCTGCGCGGTTAAACGAGCGAGTGCATCGGCGGTGAACCAGTCGGTGCGCGGGCCTGCGACAATATCCAGCGTAACTATTTCACCCACCGCAGGAAGGGCAGATTGTGGAAGTTCATCCAGCAAAACGGCGTTACAGTGCGAATGTGCGCCAGTCTGTAAAATGTCACCAACAGCAATCGCGGCTGGCCCTAACTGCGCCAGGCTGTCACGCGCGGCACTGCCAAGAATTTGTTCGACCACAAACCCGCTGCGCACCGCCAGATAACTGCGTAACCCGCGAACTGGCGTACCAACGTGAATTTCATCTCCGGCGGCTAAATTGAGTGGGCAATAACTTTCCACGCGATAACGCTCGCCGTCCGCCGTTTTCAGGGTCAACGGGCATGGCGCACCGGTCAGGGTAATCACCACATCGCCATTTGCCCGGGCGCGGAAACCACCGTGTGTGATTTCGAGGCAAGGTGAATCACTCGGGTTGCCAACAATACGATTTGCGGTGTGCAGCGCTGTTTTATCCATCGCGCCGGATTCCGATAAACCCAGCGCCGCTTTGCCGCTGCGGCCATTGTCCTGCCACAAGGTTTGCAGGCCTGTCGCCAGCACGGTCAGCGTTGGTGCGTCACTCGCGGGGGCAATTTGTGGCGCAACAACGGCAGGCAGAGAAACCATTTTCTTACCTGCGGCGCCATCCACAAACTGCACCTGGCTACCCGGCAACAGCAGTGCGGGCTGCGCGCGCGTTAAGTCCCACATTTGCAGGTCAGTCTGGCCGATAAGCTGCCAACCGCCGGGGCTAGCTTGTGGATAGATACCGCTAAATTCCCCAGCCAGCGCCACGGAACCTGCGGGAATGCGGGTGCGAGGTGTGCTGCGACGCGGTGTTTGCCAGCCGCCAGTGTCAGACACCATATAGGCAAAACCTGGCGCAAAGCCGGTAAACGCCACGTTCCACAGTGATTCCTGATGGCGGCGGATGACTTCCTGCACCGCGATACCCATCAGTTCCGCTACTGCCGGAAGATCTTCGCCGTTGTAGTGCACAGGGATAGTCACCTGTTGACCGTGGCGGGCTTCCTTATGCTGCAAAGAACACTGCGAGATTTTGCCAGCAAGTTGCGCCATGCTGGTTTGCATCGGCTGATAGCGGATCAACAAGGTTCGAGCTGCCGGAATGATCTCCTCGATCCCCTTTTCCGGCGCGGCGCTGAGCGCATCGAACAACGCCAGTGTTTCATCAAGCGTATCCAGTTCGACCAGGAAGCTACTTAAGTTAACGGCTAAAAATCTCACTTCACGCTCCCTGCCAGGCGGCATCCGGTACATCAGTAATAAACATGTGTCCTGGCGCGTGACTGAGGGCAAATGGCACTCCCGATTTCATCACCGCAGCTTGCGGAGTCACGCCGCATGCCCAGAACACCGGGATTTCACCTGCTTCGATACGCACAGCATCACCAAAATCTGGACGTGAAATATCGCTAATACCCAACAGATGCGGCTCGCCGATGTGAACCGGCGCACCGTGCACTGCGGGAAAACGGCCGCTGATCATCACGGCGTCTGCCACCCTGTCTGCCGGGATCGGGCGCATGGAAACCACCAGTTCGCCCTGTAAACGCCCTGCGGGGCGGCAAAGGCGGTTAGTTTTGTACATCGGCACGTTGCAGTTATCGGTAATGTGGCGTACTTCAATACCCGCTTCACGCAGTGGCGTTTCAAAGGTAAAGCTGCAACCAATTAAGAAGGTGACCAGGTCAGGGTGCTTTTCCCAGACAGCGCGCGCGTCGGTGATTTCATCCGCCAGCTTACCCTGCTCCCAGACACGGTAACGCGGAATGTCGGTGCGCAAATCGGCACCTTCCGCCAGCACGGTCTGATGCCCGCCCGCTTCTATCACATCCAGCACCGGGCAGCTTTGTGGGTTGCGCTGGGCATAGAGCAGGAAATCAAACGCCCAGTCACGCGGCAGGCAAATCATGTTCGCCTGGGTCATGCCTGGCGCCATTCCGGCGGTAGGTTTATCAAAACCGTGACGAATCGCCTGGCGCGCTTCTCGTGCGGCGGCAATCGCCTGTTGGCTGGCTTTCATTAACTTATTCTGCATAGCTGCCGCTCCTTACGCCTGAGGAATAAACGAGCGGATAGCAATGCCCTGCGCTTCCAGCAAGGTGCGGATCTGGCTCGCCATAGCAATCGCGCCTGGGCTGTCGCCATGCACACATATAGAGTCGGCCTGAATCGGCGTGAATTTCCCTTCAATGGATTCAACACCACCTTCGGTAATCAGTTGCAGCATTCGTTGCGCCACAAGCTGTGCATCGTGCAGTACCGATCCCGCTTCGCGGCGCGAAACCAGCGTACCGTCGGCGTGGTAAGCACGGTCTGCAAACGCTTCGGCGATGGTTTTCAACCCTTTTTGCTGCGCCAGTTGCAGCACCGGAGAACCCGCCAGCCCAACCAGTGGCAACTGCGGGTCAACCGCCAGAATGCCGTCGATCACCGCCAGCGCCTGGCGTTCGTGATAAGCAATGGTGTTGTACAGCGCACCGTGCGGTTTGACGTAGCGCACTTGAGTGCCCGCAGCGCGTGCCAGCCCTTGCAGTGCGCCAATCTGGTAAATCACGTCGGCGGTGAGTTCGTCGCTGGCGATGTCCATGTTACGGCGGCCAAAGCCGACTAAATCCGGATAGGCAACATGCGCGCCGACCGTTACGCCCTGCGTTTTTGCCGCTTTCAGCGTTTCAAGAATGCCCGCCGGGGAACCGGCGTGGAAACCACAGGCGACGTTAGCGCTACTCACCACTTTGAGGATGGCGGCGTCGTCACCCATGGTCCACTGCCCGAAGCTTTCGCCTAAATCGCTATTGAGATCAATGGTCTTTAACATCTGCTTTTCCTCAGACAACTTTCAGGAAATCGAAAATAGCGCCAACGGAGAGTGCGCCCATGTACCAGGTCAGCACGCAGGTCACCAGACCCGTCCACAGCAACCAGCGCGGGTAGACATAACCCGACATTAAATCAGCACGTTTCCAGCCGACGTAGACAAAAATCGTCAGACCGATTGGCAAGATAAGCCCGTTGAAACCGCCCGCAAACACCAGCAACGCCGCCGGAGCTGTCCCCAGCAACACATACACCACTAATGAGACAGCAATAAAGATAATGGTCGCGATATTGCGCTGGCGTTCAGTCATTTTCTTATTAAAAACAGTCATAAAGCTGACTGAAGTGTAAGCCGCGCCAATCACGCTGGTGAGTGCCGCTGCCCAGAAGATAAAACCAAAGATGCGCACACCAAAGCTACCCACAGCGTGCTGGAAGGCTTGAGAAGCCGGGTTCGCCACCTGGCTGGAAATGTCTAACGTTACGCCGCTGGCGACTACGCCCAATACGGCGAGGAACAACACGTAACGCATCAACCCGACCACCAGAATCCCTTTGGTCGCCGCCGAAGAAACCGCTTCAATATTTTCGACACCGGTCATGCCTTTATCTAACAGGCGATGCGCACCCGCATACGAGATATATCCGCCCACGGTGCCGCCGACGATGGTGGTGATCATGGCGAAGTTCATCGTATCCGGAAACACGCTCTGGCGCAGCGCTTCGCCGACCGGCGGGGAAGAGACAAACGCGACATACAGCGTCAGGCCAATCATCACCAGGCCGAGGACAATAATCAGGCGGTCAATTGCGCTGCTGGCGCGCTGCGAGGAGAAGATGTAGATCGCCAGCAGTGCGCTGAGCAGCCCACCCCATTTTGGTGATATACCAAACATGGCATTCAGGCCCAGACCCGCACCGGCAATGTTACCGACGTTAAAGACCAGCCCACCGAATATCACCAGCACCGCCAGTAAGTAACCACTGCCAGGTAGCGCTTCGTTGGCAACGTCAGAGGCGCGCATCCGCGTAACAGTCACCACGCGCCAGATATTCTGTTGCACCACAAAATCGATGACGATCGAGGCCAGAATACCAAAGGCAAATGCCGCGCCCATGGTGGCGGTAAAAGTGGCCGTTTGCGTGATAAAACCAGGGCCAATCGCCGAGGTCGCCATCAGGAATATTGCCGCCAGCAGCGAGGAACGACGCTTCTGGACAAAGGATTTATTTTCGAGTTCTTGCGCTGCCATCTGACTCTCTCCGTTATTAGAATTATAACCCTGTCTGTTAAGCAATAAACAGACCATCGTTGAGGTAAAAGCAGAAATTGTTAATCAACTATTAAATTATTGTTGAACAATAAGCTAGTGAGTGTTGATTAATTAGACAAACAGAATCGAAAACCGGATGATAAAAAACCGACGCCGATCACTTTTTCCCGATCGGCGGCGTAAAGAAAGTGAGGTATTGCACCAGTGGAGTGCATAGAAATGCAGTTATGCGCTTTTATAGTGCATGGAATTGAAATAATCCCGCAGTCTCAATGCCTTGCCGCTACCAGGCTAATATGTGAAAATTGCCGCTCACCAGGTTACCGCAGAACAACATGAAGAAAGATGCCGCCACTCAAATGCTGAGCGAGAAAATCGCCGAGACTATCCGCCAGAAGATTATCGTTGGCGAACTCGCGTCCGGCGCGCGCCTTTCGGAAGCTGCCCTCAGCGAACAACTGGATATTTCGCGCAATACGCTGCGTGAAGTGTTCCGCATGCTGACCCAGGAAGGGTTGCTGCGTTACGAGCCTAATCGCGGGGTTTGTGTGGCAGTGCCGGATATGGCGGCAATTCTCGATATTTACCGTATTCGTCGGCTGATTGAGTGCGACGCCCTCACCCATGCCTATCCGCTGCATCCAGCCGTTGCCAAAATGGAAGCCGCTGTGCAAGAAGCGCGGGAGTACCGCCAGACCAGCGAATGGCGGCAGGTGGGGACGGCAAATATGAAGTTCCACACGGCGATTGTCGAATTGGCCGACAGCGAGCGCCTGACGCGCCTGTACCGCAATATCTCCGCAGAACTCCGGCTAGTATTCGGGCATCTTAACGATCCCGAAATTCTCTATGCCCCTTATATTGAGAAGAATGCCCACATCCTTGCGCTGCTGGTTGATGACCAAAATGAAAAAGCCGCCCGTACGCTCGCGGAGTACCTTGAGCTATCCGAGCGCACGGTACTGGCGGCCTGGGCCAGGCATCAACAATCATCCTGATCAATGGCTAACAATCACGTGCATTTTCCCATCCTTTAGTTTAGCATTTGCTTAATTAAGTAAGTGCTAAACTAAAACCATGAATCCCGAACTGCTAAAACTCCAGGCCAGCGCGAGCGATGCCGCAAAGCTACTCAAAGCAATGAGTAACGCCAATCGGCTGCTGATCCTCTGCATGTTGCTCGATTCCCCCGGCACCGGAGCAGGCGAGCTGGCTACGGCGACTGGGCTAAGTCCATCTGCCACTTCTCAGCATCTTGCCCGTATGCGCAATGAAGGGCTTATCGACAGTACCCGCGAGGCGCAGCGCATTCTTTATTTCATTAAAAGTGATGCCATTCGGGAGATCATTGGCACGCTTAAAGCCATTTATTGTCCGTGAGGAACAGCATGACTATCCAGACTATTTCCCCAAGCGATGCCAAAGCGCTGCTCACCAAAGGTGCGGCGTTGATTGATATCCGCGAGCGTGATGAATATGCGCGTGAGAATATTGCCGAGGCACATTTACTATCGCTTTCTGCCATCGAAAATGGCGATAGACTTGGCCCGTTTGACCCTTTCGATACGGTAATTTTTTATTGCCAGTCCGGCATGCGCACCACGCAAAATGCCCAGAAACTGGTTGATGCCGTGGCCCCCGCAAAAGTGCTGCTGCTGGAAGGGGGATTAACGGCCTGGAAGAAAGATGGCCAGCAAATTCTCGAAGATAAATCACAGCCGTTGCCGTTAATGCGCCAGGTGCAAATTGCCGCCGGAAGCCTGGTACTTGCGGGTGTGATTCTGGGGTTTGTTGTTCACCCAGGATTCTATTTACTGTCGGGTTTTGTCGGTGCGGGTTTGCTGTTTGCGGGTATCAGCGGTTTTTGCGGCATGGCACGCTTGCTGGCAGTAATGCCCTGGAATAAGCACTGAGTGAGTTCGGCTTTTTGTCCCGTTATTTTGGGCTATGGTTAACGGTATATACCCGTTAGCATTCGAGTTGCAGCCAGGCGGCCAGGGAGCTTATCCCGATGAGCTTACTTAAGTAAGTGATTTGGGTAAGTGAGTGCAGCCAACACCCCTGCAGCTTGAAGGATGACGGGTATACGTAATTCATTTCTCTCAATTGAATGAGGTTAATTATGTTCAAGGCAGGCGATTTGGTGCAACCCAAGAAAGGTGGCCCGAAGTATGAAGTGCTGGATGTTCAGGGCGATACTTTGTTCTGTACCCCGAGGAATATTTTGAGCGGCGAAAAGGTCACGCTAAAAGCAGAAGACGTGGTTTTGTATAAAGAAGACGACGATTTTGGCGTTTGCTAATGCCGCTATGATCAGGCGGGCTACAGTTCACCCGCCTGAAACCACATAATTACCCCGCCCCACTCATCGTTATATAAACAACCCCACAACAAAAATTCAGGCTCTGAATAGCCCGAAAAACCGCTGCGACTGACGAAAAATTAACCCAGTGATTTTTAAATGAAAATTAATAACGAAGCGACAAAATCATGAAACCCTGCCTTTTATGTGCCATTTAGCGGATTTTATTGACAAAACGCGATTAAATAAAAATTAATCACTAATTGTACGATTTCAACCAGCGATATAATCTAGTCAAATCAAAATAAGCCACGCATTAGCACTGCCATCATGTCTACTTGGCAGTGTATATATCTAATTTTCATTAGGAGTCGGAAGAATGTTTTCTCCTGAGTCACGCCTGCGTCATGCAGTCGCAGATACTTTTGCGATGGTAGTGTATTGCTCGGTTGTGAACATGATGATAGAGATTTTTCTCTCCGGCATGAGCTTTGAGCAGTCGCTCTCATCAAGGCTGGTCGCCATCCCGGTGAATATCCTGATTGCCTGGCCCTACGGTTTATATCGCGATGCTTTCATGCGTTTGACTAAACGTTATAGCAAAGCTAACTGGGCGAAAAATCTTGCTGATGTGCTGGCTTATGTGACTTTCCAGTCACCGGTTTACGTCGCCATTTTGTGGTCGGTCGGTGCTGACTGGACCCAGATAGCTGCAGCAGTCAGTTCTAACATTGTGGTGTCGATGTTTATGGGTGCCGCGTATGGCTACTTTTTGGATTATTGCCGTCGCTTATTCCGCATCAGCGGTTACCGGAATGCAAAAGCTGGGGCTTGAGGTTAGCGTTGCGCCGTGACGCGCAACAACACCGGTTTCGATTAATGCTCGCCAAACAAACCAGACAAATAACGTTCCAGCGCAATGCGTGAACTAAAACCGTGCGGAATGCCGTAATGCTGATGAGTTTCGCCAGCAAGGTAGAGTGGAAAATGCTGGTAGTGATCGCAAGTTTTAACATCCGTGGCAGGGTCCGCCAGTGTCTGGCTTCGTTCTTTTAAGGTTGGGTGAATAATCAACGCAGTTCGCCCCATACGCGCTTCGCGATTCACATAAACGTAATTTTCACCACGGCGATATCCGTATGTTTTTGGTGTGACAACATCCATGGTAAAACCGACTTTTTCAAGAACGCGGGCCACCTCATCGGGTCGTAAATACATAATTTGTCCTCATCATCTTCTATTGCAGCGCAACATTACAATATCCAGCATTACTAGCGCTTTCAGATTAGTCCATAAAGACCGCAAAAGCGCGTGACCTGTCTCATGACTAAAAATTATGGTCTACACTGAGAAGTACATCGCAACAAGGGAGAAACTAATGTTTAACCGTGTAAATCGAAATGATGTAGACGAAGGTGTTGATGATATTAACCGTGACGTGAACCAACTGGCCGACACGCTGGAAGAGGTTCTTAAATCGTTCGGTAGCGATGTTAAAGAAGAAGGGGAAGCCGCCCGCAAAAAAGCGGAATCTCTGCTCAAAGAGACACGAGCTCGCCTTCATGGTCGCACCCGTGTGAAACAAGCCGCCTGTGATGCGGTAGGTTGTGCCGATACTTATGTGCGCGACAAACCATGGCAAAGCGTGGGTATTAGCGCCGCCGTAGGTATTTTCATCGGGGCTTTATTAGCGTCCCGTCGTTAGCCACAAAAGTGTAGTGATAACAAATATGCGTCTGACCCCGGTTCTGCCGGGGTCTTTACTTTCTTGTGGGGTGATAAGCCAGTTATGTCGGATGACGCTAACGCTTATCCGACCTACGGTTCGATTTTGACTTTGTAGGGTGGATAAGCATTAGTGTATGACCGGTCACATAGGTTACAGATCAGACCGGCCACATAGGTAACACATTCTGCCTAATCTATCCGGATGATACTTTGCTTACGTCTGTCGTAGTAAGCAAGGTCCATCTGGTTAAATATTATCGCTTCAAGCCCGTCGCTACGCTCTTCCAGCATCACATATTCCCCTCTCAGCGCCTGATTCAGGAACAACCGTTTGCCGATGTAGATGTCACCTTTGGTTCGCACCCTGTAAAGCCGTGCCCCTTCCGGATAGCTCACCTCCGGCGTTTTTCCATCCCATCGCCTCGGTGACGGTACCCAGATACCGCCCGGCGTCAGGCCGCCCAGCGCTTCGTGCGGCCGCTCCTGATTAAACTCCCGGCGATAACTGTCGAACCAGGCCTGTTGTGCTTCGAGCGAAGCCCTCCGGTTACCGAAGCTCAGGCTGTGTTTCAGGGAGCGGTGCATGCGCTCATGGCGACCGTTCTCTTCAGGATGACCCTTACGGATGCGTTCCGGCCGGATACCGAGCTTAATCAGCCAGACTGCGAGGCGACTCAGCCCGGCGATACCGGTGCCGGCAAAAGGCTGACCGTTATCGGTTTTCAGTACCTCCGGCAGGCCGTATTCAAGGAACGCCCGCTCCAGGCAGCCCCGGACAAAGGACTCGCTTTCCCGGAACGTTCCCTCGCAGGACAGCAGATACCGGCTGTGGTTATCGGTCAGGGTGAAGGGGTGACAGTACTGCTGGCTGAGCAGGCGGAACTTGCCCTTGAAGTCGGCACTCCAGACCTGATTGACCTCGCTGATGGTCGTCAGTGGCTGCCGGTTTCCGGGCGTACGGCGACGATGAGTGCGGGGGATGACAAGCCCCTCACGCTTCAGGATATCGCCGATAGTGCTGGCGGCTGGCACATCAAACGGCACCTGGTGATTAATCAGCCAGGCGCGGATTTTTTTAGGTCCCCAGTCGGGGTGTTTTACGCGAACATCGATAAGCTGCTGAACAATCCCGGGCGGCAGGCGTTCAGGATGTGTGAGCCGGGTACGGGGCTGGTCAAAAAGAGAGGCCGGGTCATCAGGGTTAAAGCGCTGCAGCCATTTATAGCCAGTTTTGCGGCTGATGCCGAAGCGGCGGCACAGAGTGGAGAAAGGCTCCGTGCCAGTCTGGCTGGCACGGATGAAATCAAGACGTTGCATGGGTCGGGTCTCAGTCCAGGGCATAGTGAGTCTCCTCTGCTATACCGTTTATAACTGTTACCCATGTGTCCGGTCTAAAGTGTTACCCATGTGCCCGGTTTGTACCGTTAGCGTCATCCACCATTTACGCCAGTTGTATCGGATGACGCTGCGCTTATCCGACCTGGGAAGAGGTGCAGTCAGAAAATCGCGTCACGAAGTTGTTGCGCCACTTTGAGTGCCATCGCCATTGATGTGAGATTGGTAAAACTCATCAGAATTCCCCCTTCCCCTTTTGACACCATCCGCCAGTCACTTAATGCCTGCACCGCCAGCCCGGCTTCGCGAGCTTTCGCCACAAGCGCACGATCATCGCCGCCGACACGCATCACCAGTTGAATGCCTCCGGCCTGTGGAACCACATCAAAACCTTGCTGTTGCAGTGCCTGTTCCAGCCATACTCGCCGTTCGCTGTAGCACAGACGCATTTTTTTCAGATGACGCCAGAAATGGCCTTCGCGGAGAAAATCGGCAATGGTTTGCTGAATCAACAACGGCGCGGTGCAGGGTAAGTAATGAGTATGTTGTGAAAACGCCTCGACTTGCTGTTGCGGCACCACCAGCCAGGCGACGCGCAGCGCGGGAAATAGCGATTTGCTGAACGTCCCCGCGTAGATCACCCGTTGTGGGCCATCGAGGCTTTTTATCGGTGGCAGTGGTTTGCCATGGTAGCGGAATTCGCTGTCGTAATCGTCTTCAATCACCCAGCTTTGATTCGCTGCTGCCCAGTCCAGCAACTGATGGCGGCGTGCCAGTGACAACGCCACGCCAAGTGGGCTTTGGTGAGCGGGAGTAACCAGCGCAAAACGAGCGTCAGGGAAATGACCTAACCCGTAATCAATCTGCATCCCTTCGTTATCGACGGGGACGGGATGTAGCGCCATTCCTGCTTCAGCAAAAACCGGGCGCACATAGCGATAACCGGGGTCTTCCAGCCATATTCCGTCGCCAGGTTTTGCCAGGGTATGCACCACCAGACGCATGGCGGCCTGAAATCCGGCGGTGATAAATACCTGCTCCGGCTGGCAGTCAATACTGCGCGAAAATCGCAAATAATCGGCAATAGCCTGGCGCAGTGTCGATTCGCCGTTAGCCTCTGGCAGCATCAGGTCATAGCGGGTTTGCAGGCGCAGACGCCGCCCCATCATCCGCGCCCAGAGTGCGCGCGGGAATCCATCAAGGGCTGGTAACCCCATCTGAAACGGACGTGGCGCACCTTGCGGCTGGCTCGAGGTATTGGCAACGTTATTTGCCCCCGAAGTGGCTGAAGGGCTGACGAAGGTTCCCGCCTGGCCGCGCCTTTCCAGCCAACCTTGTGCCACCAGTTCGCCATAGGCGTTTTCCACTGTCGCCCGCGCCACGCCAAGTTCAAGTGCCATAGTACGGCTCGACGGCAAACGGCTTCCGGCCACCAGCTCACCATCACTGATTGCCTGTTTGAGTTGCCTGGCAATTTGTTGATAACGCGGGATGGCGTGGTGAGCGCTGACCACCAGTTGATTCGATTTTGCCATTATGGCCTGCTTTATTAGTTAATTTATGGCTCTCTTTAGTAGTCCATCATAGTGCTAAATTGCTTTCACACCAACATGAGGAACAACACCATGACAGAATTACGCCAACCCTATTTTGACCTTTCCCCTGCTGTGTTTAAGCCGATGCTGCAAGCGCTGAAAGGTCTGGAGTCCAGCTCGCTGGGTTCAACACTGATTGAGCTGGTTTTCCTGCGTGTCTCGCAGATTAACGGTTGTGCTTATTGCCTGGAGATGCACTCAAAAGCCCTGCGCAAAGATGGCGTGGACCAGACCAAACTGGATGCGCTGGCGGGCTGGAAAGTGAGCCATCACTTCAGCGACAAAGAGCGTGCGGCGCTGGCCTGGGCTGAAGCGGTGACCATGATTACCGAAGGTGGTGCGGAAGATGCGGTGTACCAGCCGCTGCTGCAATTCTTTACTGCACAAGAGATTAGCGATCTGACTTTTGCCGCGAGCCTGATGAATGCGTTTAACCGCCTGGCGATCGGTATGCGTATGTAGTTTTTGAGTTTTCCCCTCACCCCGGCCCTCTCCCAAAGGAGAGGGTGAAAACCACGCCACTCCCTCCCTCTTATCGAAAATACTATATCTTGTATGGTTGATAATTTTCTCACCCACATCTAGTATTCATATTCTCAACACCAGAGAGAATAAGAATCATGCGCATTACCATATACACCCGAAATGACTGTGTCCAATGCCACGCCACCAAACGTGCTATCGAAAGCCGCGGGTTCACTTTTGAGCTGATTAACCTCGATTTAAACCCAGAAGCGGCGGACGATTTACGCACGCTGGGTTATCGCCAGTTGCCAGTTGTTATCACCGAACAGGAAAGCTGGAGCGGGTTTAGGCCGGATATGATCAACCGCCTGCGCAGCCAGGCCCTCGCATGAGCAACCTCGTCTACTTCTCCAGCACCTCGGAAAACACCCTGCGTTTTGTCGAACGCCTCGGGCTGCCCGCCGTGCGCATTCCGCTGGATTTCAAGCAGCGACTGGAAGTGACGGAACCGTACATTTTGATCGTGCCGAGCTATGGCGGCGGCGGGATTGCCGGAGCCGTTCCCGCTCAGGTGATTCGTTTTTTAAACAACCCGATGAATCGGTCGTTGTTGCGCGGTGTGATTGCCAGCGGCAACCGCAACTTCGGCGAAGGATTTTGCCGGGCAGGTGACGTGATCGCCCAAAAATGCCAGGTGCCGTATCTCTATCGTTTTGAGCTACTGGGCACCGGGCAAGACATTGAAAACGTGCGTAAGGGAGTCAAAGAATTTTGGCAACGACAGAAGCTATCAGCGTAATGGCAGCGGAAAGCGCGGATTATCACGCGCTCAATGCCATGTTGAATCTTTATGATTCCGAAGGGCGCATCCAGTTTGAGAAAGATAAACTGGCGGTCGAGCAATTCCATCAACAGCATGTGCTGCCCCGCTCGCGCCAGTTTTCTGGCCAGCAAGCGCGTCTGGACGGGCTGGTGGCGGAAGGCTATTACGACAACGCGGTGCTGCAACGTTATCAGCGCCGTTTTGTGGTGGAATTGTTTGAGAAAGCGCATCGCAGCGGTTTCCAGTTCCAGACCTTTTTGGGTGCCTGGAAGTATTACACCAGCTACACGCTGAAATCTTATGACGGCAAAGAGTATCTGGAACATTTCCCGGACCGCGTGTGTATGGTGGCGCTGACGCTGGCGCAAGGTGATGAAAAACTGGCAGTTCAGCTGATGGATGAAATGCTCAGTGGCCGCTTCCAGCCTGCAACACCGACGTTTTTGAACTGCGGGAAGATGCAGCGCGGCGAACTAGTTTCCTGCTTCCTGCTGCGTATCGAAGATAATATGGAGTCGATTGGCCGCGCGGTGAATTCAGCGCTGCAACTGTCGAAACGCGGTGGCGGTGTGGCATTTCTGCTGTCGAATTTACGCGAAGTCGGCGCACCGATTAAACGCATTGAAAACCAGTCGTCCGGGGTGATCCCGGTAATGAAGATGCTGGAGGATGCGTTTTCTTATGCCAACCAACTCGGTGCGCGCCAGGGCGCGGGCGCGGTTTATCTGCACGCCCATCATCCCGATATTTTGCGTTTCCTCGATACCAAACGCGAAAATGCTGATGAAAAGATCCGCATCAAATCGCTCTCACTTGGCGTGGTGATCCCGGATGTCACCTTCCAGTTAGCGAAAGACAACCAGCCGATGGCGCTGTTTTCGCCTTACGATGTCGAGCGTATTTACGGCAAGCCGTTTGGCGATATTGCGGTCAGCGATTTGTACCTTGAAATGCTGGCAGACGAACGCATCCGCAAGACCTTTATTAACGCGCGCGATTTCTTCCAGACACTGGCCGAAATCCAGTTTGAGTCCGGTTATCCGTACATCATGTTTGAAGATACGGTCAACCGCGCCAACCCGATTGCCGGGCGCATTAATATGAGCAACCTGTGTTCAGAAATTTTGCAGGTCAATAGCGCGTCGACCTATGACGAAAACCTCGATTACCAGAATGTGGGCCACGATATTTCCTGCAATCTCGGATCACTGAATATCGCGCATGCGATGGATTCCGCAGATTTTGCTCAGACTATAGAAACCGCCATTCGTGGGCTGACGGCGGTTTCCGATATGAGCCACATTCGCTCGGTGCCGTCGATTGAAGCGGGCAACTCCGCCTCCCATGCGATTGGCCTCGGGCAGATGAATCTGCACGGTTATCTGGCACGCGAAAGCATTGCTTATGGCTCTGCGGAAGGGTTGGATTTCACTAACATCTATTTTTACACCGTGACCTGGCATGCCATTCGCGCCTCGAATTTGCTGGCACGGGAACGCAAACAACGTTTTGCAGGTTTTGAACAATCACGCTATGCGAGCGGTGAATATTTCCAGCAATATCTGCAAGAAAACTGGCAGCCGAAAACCCAAAAAGTTCGCGAGTTATTTGCCAACGCCGGTATCACCATCCCCACTCGCAGGCAGTGGCAGCAGTTGCGTGATGATGTGATGGAGTTCGGCCTGTATAACCAGAATTTGCAGGCCATTCCACCAACGGGTTCTATTTCGTATATCAACCACGCAACGTCGAGTATTCACCCGATTGTTTCGCGTATTGAGATCCGCAAAGAAGGCAAAACCGGGCGCGTTTATTATCCGGCCCCGTTTATGACCAATGAGAATCTCGAGTATTACCAGGATGCCTACGATATTGGCCCGGAAAAGATAATCGACACCTACGCGCAAGCCACACGCCACGTTGATCAAGGTTTGTCGCTGACGCTATTTTTCCGCGATACCGCCACCACCCGCGATATTAATAAAGCGCAGATTTATGCCTGGAAAAAAGGCATTAAAACGCTGTATTACATTCGCTTGCGTCAGATGGCACTGGAAGGCACCGAAGTCCAGGGCTGCGTGTCCTGCGCTTTATAAGGGGAGAAGATGACTCAGTTAAACCGCGTGCGCGCCATCAACTGGAATATTATCGAGGATGAGAAAGATCTCGAGGTATGGAACCGCCTGACCAGTAATTTTTGGCTGCCGGAAAAAGTCCCGCTGTCGAACGATATTCCGGCGTGGCAATCACTTAGCAACGATGAACAGCAGCTGACGATCCGCGTATTTACTGGGTTGACGTTGTTGGACACCATTCAGAATACCATTGGCGCACCCGTATTAATGGCTGACGCAATAACACCCCATGAAGAAGCGGTGTTGTCGAACGTGAGTTTTATGGAAGCGGTGCATGCTCGTTCTTATAGTTCGATTTTCTCGACACTTTGCCAGAGCAAAGATGTTGATGCCGCTTATGCGTGGAGTGAAGCCAATGAACCACTCCAGCGCAAAGCGCAAATTATCCTCGCGCATTATCATGCCGATGACCCGTTGAAGAAGAAAATCGCCAGCGTATTTTTGGAGTCGTTCTTATTTTATTCAGGCTTTTATTTGCCGATGTATTGGTCAAGCCGTGGCAAGTTGACCAACACCGCAGATCTGATTCGTCTGATCATTCGTGACGAGGCGGTGCATGGCTATTACATCGGTTATAAATTTCAGAAAAATCTTGTGCAGCAAAGCGCTGAACGACAGAGCGAATTGCAGAATTTCGCCTTCGAGTTGCTGATGGATCTTTACGATAATGAAGTGGCGTATACCGATGCGTTGTATGGCAATGTCGGCTGGCAGGAAGAGGTCAAAGCGTTCCTTTGCTATAACGCCAATAAAGCACTGATGAACCTCGGCTATAACGCGCTGTTCCCGCCTGAAATGGTCGCAGTGAACCCTGCAATTCTGGCAGCGCTTTCTCCCAACGCCGACGAAAACCATGACTTCTTCTCAGGCTCGGGTTCGTCGTATGTGATGGGGAAAGCGGTGGAGACTCAGGACGAAGATTGGGACTTCTAATTAAGAAAAATAGATTAATCTACAGCGGATAATCGAACACATAACCCACCAAATTTTGCGTTTATTTATGGCGGATAGAGTGATGCTTATCCGCCATGGATATTATTGTGAACCTCGTCTCATTCAGGCTAATTTCGCCTCCGGTTACAAAAAATATCATCTTTTTCATATTTACCCTCAGCCCTTTACTCATGGGAAATGCCGACCACATGCGCCGTGCGGATATTGGATATATCGGAAATGGAGGGTTGCCTCAGATTCTAAGTATGTTAGGGTATATGCAGTGAATATTTCCATCAGGAATTGTGTATAAATATATAAATACAGGAATAACTTTATTGCATGGCAATTAAACTTGAAGTGAAGAATTTATATAAAGTATTTGGTGAGCATCCACAGCGCGCATTCAAATATATAGAAAAAGGTATTTCAAAAGCAGAATTACTGGAGAAAACAGGGCTGTCGCTTGGCGTAAAAGACGCCAGTCTGGCCATTGAAGAAGGCGAGATTTTTGTCATCATGGGGTTATCGGGTTCCGGTAAATCCACCATGGTTCGCCTTCTCAATCGCCTGATTGAACCAACCCGTGGACAGGTACTGATTGACGGCGTAGACATTGCCAAAATATCAGAAGCGGAACTCCGTGAAGTACGTAAAAATAAGATTTCCATGGTATTCCAGTCCTTTGCTTTGATGCCTCATATGACGGTGTTAAATAACGCTGGATTCGGCATGGAATTAGCCGGTATTGCGTTGAAAGAACGTCAGGAAAAAGCGCTTGATGCACTGCGTCAGGTTGGGCTGGAAAATTATGCCCACGCTTATCCCGATGAGCTTTCTGGCGGTATGCGTCAGCGTGTGGGTTTGGCTCGTGCTTTGGCGATTAATCCCGATATATTATTGATGGATGAAGCCTTCTCTGCCCTCGATCCTTTAATTCGTACTGAAATGCAGGACGAGTTAATTAAATTGCAGGCGAAACATCAGCGTACCATCGTATTTATTTCCCACGATCTGGATGAAGCGATGCGTATTGGCGACCGAATTGCCATTATGCAGGGTGGTGAAGTGGTGCAAGTCGGTACGCCGGATGAAATTCTCAATAATCCGGCGAATGATTATGTGCGCACCTTCTTCCGTGGCGTAGATATTAGCCAGGTATTTAGCGCTAAGGATATTGCCCGTCGTAGCCCGGCTGGCCTGTTGCGTAAAACTGCCGGTTTCGGCCCAAGATCCGCGCTGAAATTGCTGCAAGATGAAGACCGTGAATTTGGTTATGTCATTGAACGCGGGCAAAAATTCCTCGGTATTGTTTCCACTGATTCACTGAAAGCCGCGTTAGCTGCGGGCCAGGGTCTGGACAATGCTTACCTCGAATCTCCAGCGGCCGTTTCCGCAGAGACTTCACTGAGTGATCTACTCACCCATGTCGGCCAGGCACCGTGCGCGGTTCCGGTTGTTGGGGAAGAGAGTCAGTACGTGGGCATTATCTCGAAAGGGGTTCTGCTGCAGGCGTTAGATCGTGAGGGGGTAAGTCAATGAGTGCAGAAAATCCGTGGGATACCGGCAGTGCGGCTGCCGACGCAACAACCAATCAGGCCGCAGCGACCGCCGATGCGTGGGGAAGCCAGGCGGCCTCAACACCCGCAGCCAGTAGCAGTGCAGACTGGCTGAATTCAGCGCCTGCCCCGCAGCCTGAACATTTTAATATTTTAGATCCCTTTCATAAGACGCTGATCCCGCTCGATAGCTGGGTGACGCACGGCATCGATTGGGTGGTTACGCACTTCCGTCCGCTGTTCCAGGGCATTCGCGTGCCGGTGGATTATATACTGAGCGGCTTCCAGCATTTCTTGCTGGGGATGCCCGCCCCGGTTGCCATCGTTCTGTTTGCGCTGATTGCGTGGCAGATGTCGAGCCTCGGGATGGGGATCGCGACGCTGGTTTCACTGGTGGCGATTGGCGCGATTGGCGCGTGGTCACAAGCAATGGTGACGCTGGCGCTGGTTCTGACCGCCCTGCTGTTCTGCATGATTATTGGTTTACCGCTCGGTATTTGGCTTGCCAGAAGCGAACGGGCCGCGAAGATTATCCGTCCGTTATTAGATGCCATGCAGACTACACCAGCGTTTGTTTACCTGGTGCCAATTGTGATGCTGTTCGGTATCGGTAACGTGCCGGGTGTGGTGGTGACGATTATCTTTGCCCTGCCACCGATTGTGCGCCTGACGATTCTGGGAATTAAGCAGGTTCCGGAAGATTTGATTGAAGCCTCTCGTTCGTTTGGCGCAAGCCCACGTCAGATGCTGTTCAAAGTTCAGTTACCGCTGGCGATGCCAACCATTATGGCGGGCGTCAACCAGACGCTGATGCTGGCACTTTCGATGGTGGTTATCGCGTCAATGATTGCCGTCGGCGGTCTTGGTCAGATGGTGCTGCGCGGTATTGGTCGCCTTGATATGGGTCTGGCGACCGTTGGCGGCGTCGGCATTGTAATTCTGGCCATTATTCTCGACCGTTTAACTCAGTCCATTGGCCGCGATTCACGCAGCCGTGGCAACCGCCGCTGGTTTAACACCGGCCCAATTGGTCTTTTGACCCGTCCCTTCATCAAATAAACATGATGGCGGCATGCGTGCCGCCTCACGCCCCATCACCGATAAGGAAGCATGATGCGACACACAACTATTTTAGCCGCAACACTCGCCACTCTGATGACCACCAGCGCTTTTGCCGCTGATTTGCCGGGAAAAGGCATTACGGTTCAACCTGCGCAAAGCACTATCTCAGAAGAATCATTCCAGACTTTGCTGGTGAGCCGCGCCCTGGAAAAATTGGGCTATACGGTGAATAAACCGAGTGAAGTGGATTACAACGTGGCCTACACCTCCATGGCCGCAGGCGATACCACATTTATCGCCACTAACTGGAAGCCGTTGCACGACGATATGTACGACGCTGCTGGCGGCGATAAGAAGTTTTATCGTGAAGGTACTTACGTTCAGGGTGCCGCTCAGGGTTATCTGATAGATAAGAAAACGGCCGAGCAATATAAGATAACCAATATCGAGCAGCTAAAAGATCCTAAGATTGCCAAACTGTTTGATACCAACGGCGACGGTAAAGCCGATTTAACTGGCTGCACACCTGGTTGGGGCTGCGAAGCGGTTATCAATCACCAGATTGGCGCTTTCGGCCTGACGAATACCGTGGAACATAACCAGGGTAACTATTCGGCGATGATTGCCGATACCATTACGCGTCACAAAGAAGGCAAGCCGGTTATCTACTACACCTGGACGCCATATTGGGTGAGTGATGTGATGGTTCCGGGCAAAGATGTGGTGTGGCTGCAAGTGCCGTTCTCTTCTATGCCAGGCAAACAGAAAGACGTGGATACCAAACTGCCGAATGGCGCGAACTATGGTTTCCCGGTAAATACCATGCACATTGTGGCGAACAAAGCCTGGGCTGAGAAAAACCCGCAGGCGGCGAAGCTGTTTAGTCTGATGAAGCTGCCACTGGCGGATATCAACGCCGAGAATGCAATGATGCACAACGGTAAAGCGTCAGAAGCGGATATTCAGGGTCACGTCGATGGCTGGATTAAAGCACACCAGGCCGAGTTTGATGGCTGGGTGAATGAGGCTTTGGCGACGAAGTAAGTTTTTGCCCTCACCCTAACCCTCTCCCACGGGAGAGGGAATAGTCCGGCGCTCTCCCTCTCTTTCTCATACTGATGCCAGTTTTCCCCTTCTCCTGGGGGACAAGGTCGGGATGAGGGCGTCCCAATCAAAAACAAAGCGCACAATCCGACCCCTGCCTACCTTATTTTTAGCTATTATTCCCGCTCCATCATCACAAGCTGAAAAATAACAATGAAAACATCCACTCAAGGACTGAGCCCCGCTCTGATTGTCCTGATGTCTCTCGCCACGGGTTTGGCCGTTGCCAGTAACTATTATGCGCAACCCCTGCTCGACACTATCGCGACGGCATTTTCCCTTTCAATTAATCAGGCCGGGTTTATCGTTACCGCAGCGCAGCTAGGCTATGCCGTAGGTCTGCTGTTCCTGGTGCCGTTGGGCGATATGTTTGAACGCCGTGGGTTGATTGTGTTTATGACGCTGCTCGCCGCGGGTGGGATGGTGATTGTCGCCCTCAGCCAGACGCTGTGGATGATGATTCTTGGCACCGCACTCACCGGCTTGTTCTCGGTGGTCGCCCAGATTCTTGTGCCATTGGCAGCAACGCTTGCGGAGCCGGAAAAGCGCGGCAAAGTGGTCGGCACCATTATGAGCGGGCTGCTGCTGGGGATTTTGCTGGCACGTACTGTAGCCGGGTTACTGGCAGGTATTGGCGGCTGGCGCACCGTTTACTGGGTTGCAAGTGTATTAATGGTGGTGATGGCGCTGGCTTTGTGGCGTGGTTTACCAAAAGTGAAATCCGACACCCATCTGAATTATCCGCAATTGTTGTCGTCGGTATTCGGCTTGTTTATCAAAACTCCGCTGCTGCGGACCCGCGCTTTGCTCGGCTGCCTGACCTTTGCCAACTTCAGTATTCTCTGGACGTCGATGGCGTTTCTGCTGGCGTCACCGCCCTTTAATTTCTCGGAAAGCGTGATTGGTTTGTTTGGCCTCGCGGGTGCTGCGGGTGCTTTGGGTGCGCGTCCCGCTGGCGGGTTTGCGGACAAAGGCAAAGCCCATCTCACCACGACTATTGGGCTGGTGCTGTTGTTAGTGTCCTGGATTGCAACCGCGATGGGGCAGTATTCCGTTATCGCATTGATCATCGGGATTCTGGTGCTGGATTTAACCGTTCAGGGCGTACATATCACTAACCAGACGGTTATCTACCGCATGATGCCGGATGCGCGAAATCGTCTGACCGCCGGT
Organism: Buttiauxella sp. 3AFRM03; assembly: GCF_003675305.1. Taxonomy (NCBI): domain Bacteria; kingdom Pseudomonadati; phylum Pseudomonadota; class Gammaproteobacteria; order Enterobacterales; family Enterobacteriaceae; genus Buttiauxella; species Buttiauxella sp. 3AFRM03. The sequence goes on along the minus strand of NZ_CP033076.1, from coordinate 4,102,570 downwards.
TATATGACCAGCTACTTTATTGGCGGGGCCGCAGGTTCGCTGATCTCCGCCAGTGCTTATCAACATGCCGGATGGAATGGCGTGTGCGTGGCCGGTGCGATTGTCGCCCTACTAAATTTAGTAGTGTGGTGGCGTGGTTATCACCGCCAACCGTGATGTCACTATTTCTTTACAACCGCCAGAAATAATTTGGGGTATTAAGGGTCGTACCAGTCTGTTAAGGTTATCCCCGTTTATTAATTCGAGTGACTTTAACGTAAGAAACTTATAAATATTTAATATGGATAGTCCTGCAACAGTTCCATTAGATAATAATCACAGCGATGCCACCTGGGTTGAAGGGCTGAAAGACAGTTTACCGATTGTCATCAGTTATATTCCGGTCGCGTTTGCGTTTGGGCTTAATGCCACGAAGCTGGGATTTACGCCACTCGAAAGCTTGTTTTTCTCCTGCATTATTTATGCCGGGGCCAGCCAGTTTGTGATAACTGCGTTACTGGCTGCGGGTAGTTCTCTGTGGGTCGCCGCCTTAACGGTGATGGCAATGGATGTGCGCCACGTGTTGTATGGCCCTTCCCTGCGTCAGCGCATCACCCGCCAGTTGAGTAAACCTAAAACCGCGATTTGGGCCTTCGGCCTGACCGACGAAGTTTTTGCCGCCGCCACCGCCAAACTGGTGCGTGATAACCGGCGCTGGAGCGAAAACTGGATGATCGGTATCGCCTTTAGTTCATGGTTTTCCTGGGTTTTAGGCACCGCGCTGGGAGCCTGGTCTGGTAATGGTTTGCTGGACCACCTGCCCGCTGTTGAAGCGGCTTTAGGCTTTATGTTGCCCGCCCTGTTCATGAGTTTCATGCTGGCGTCGTTCCAGCGTAAACAATCATGGACGGTTACCGCTTCGCTTGCTGGCGCATTGTTGGGCGTGACGCTGGTTTCTATTCCGGTGGCGATTCTTGCAGGGATTGTCTGTGGCTGTATGGCGGCATTAGTACAGGCGTTTTATCAAGGTGAACACGGATGAGTACACAAGTACTTTTGCTGGGTTTGCTGGTCGGCCTTGCCAACTATCTGTTTCGTTATTTGCCTCTGCGTATCCGGGCAAATACCACTCGTCCGGCCAAACGCGGCGCCACTGGCATACTGCTCGACAGTATCGGAATCGCATCGATTTGTGCGTTGCTGGTGGTTTCTAGTGTTCCGGAGATTATGCAGAACGCGCAACGTCTGGTCCCGACGCTTGTCGGTTTTATTATTCTCGGGCTGAGTTTTTATAAAACTCGCAGCATCATTGTCCCGACATTATTAAGTGCTCTGGGTTATGGATTAACCTGGAAACTCATGATGGTGATATCAGTCTGACCAATAAAAACGTATCAACAATACATTTACTTTATTTGTCACCATCGTTATTATATCGACCGAAACTAATGAGGTTATGCCAAAATGGATAGTTCGTTTACGCCCATTGAACAAATGCTAAAATTTCGCGCCAAACGCTATGAGGAATTCCCGTACCAGGAAGTCCTGCTGACGCGCCTTTGCATGCACATGCAGGGCAAGCTTTTGGAAAACCGCAATAAAATGCTGAAAGCTCAGGGGATTAACGAGACGCTGTTTATGGCGTTAATTACTCTTGAATCGCAGGAAAACCACAGCATCCAGCCTTCTGAATTGAGCTGTGCTTTGGGGTCTTCCCGTACTAACGCGACTCGTATTGCCGATGAACTGGAAAAGCGTGGCTGGATTGAACGCCGTGAAAGCGATAACGATCGCCGCTGCCTGCATCTGCATTTAACCGAAAAAGGTCAGGAGTTCCTGCGTCAGGTGTTACCACCGCAGCACCACTGCTTACATGAGCTGTGGTCCACGCTGAGTGGTTCGGAAAAAGAGCAGTTGGAACAGATCACCCGCAAACTGCTGACCCGCCTTGATGAAATGGACGAAAACCAGACTGTACTTGAAGCCGTGCGCTAAGTGCCGTCATCGCGTTAAATCGTAGTATCCCAAAAAAGATGAATACTGACAGGCCAGCAACTTACCTTGCTGGCCTGTTGGATCTAACAGGTCGGCTCAGCCGATCACTATAATAAAAAAGTGTGGAGATAAGCATGAGCGCACATGCGGAGACTCAAACCTCGCAGCAGCCGGGTAACAAGAAAGGCAAACGTAAAGGTGCCTTACTTGTGTTGACCTTGCTGTTTGTCATTATTGCTGTGGCATATGGGATTTACTGGTTCTTAGTATTACGTCACTACGAAAACACGGATGATGCGTATGTGGCCGGTAATCAGGTGCAGATAATGTCCCAGGTTTCCGGAAGCGTAACTAAAGTTTGGGCAGATAATACCGACTTCGTTAAACAGGGCGATGTTCTGGTGACGCTGGACCAGGCTGACGCTGAGCAAGCCTTTGAACAAGCACAAACCGTGCTGGCTTCAAGCGTGCGCCAGACTCGTCAGTTAATGATTAACAGTAAGCAATATCAGGCCAATATTGAGCTGCAAAAGACTTCTCTGGCACAAGCTCAAAGCGACCTGAATCGCCGCGTGCCGCTGGGGAATGCAAACCTGATTGGCCGTGAAGAGTTGCAACACGCCCGAGATGCCGTCGCATCGGCTCAAGCGCAACTGGATGTTGCCATTCAACAATATAATGCCAATCAGGCCATGATCCTCGGAACCAAACTCGAAGAACAGCCAAGTGTTAAACAAGCGGCTGCCGAGTTACGTAACGCCTGGATGGCACTGCAACGGACTAAGATTGTCAGCCCAATGACCGGCTATGTTTCACGCCGTGTGGTGCAAGTTGGTGCACAGATTAGCCCGACCACACCGCTGATGGCTATCGTGCCAGCGAGTGGTTTGTGGGTTGATGCAAACTTCAAAGAAACGCAGCTTGCGCATATGCGTATTGGCCAACCGGCGACGGTCGTCAGTGATATTTACGGCGACAAAGTTGAGTACACCGGTAAAGTTGTTGGCCTGGATATGGGTACCGGCAGCGCGTTCTCTCTGCTTCCTGCACAAAACGCCACCGGTAACTGGATTAAAGTGGTTCAGCGTTTGCCGGTTCGTATTGAACTGGATGCCAAACAGCTTGAACAACATCCGCTGCGTATCGGTTTGTCGACGCTGGTGACGGTGGATACCAGTAACCGCGATGGCAGTATGCTGGCAAACACCACTCGTCACTCTCCGGTGTATGAAAGCAATGCGCGCGAGCTGAATCTTGCGCCTGCCAACGAGCTTATCAATAACATCATCCAGGCCAATGCGGGTTAACAAAGCGGAGGTTGTATGGCACAACAAAAACCGCTAGAAGGGGCACCGCTGGTCATCATGACCATCGCCTTGTCATTGGCGACCTTTATGCAGGTGCTGGACTCGACCATCGCCAACGTGGCCATTCCGACCATTGCCGGTAACCTTGGCTCGTCACTGAGCCAGGGAACCTGGGTTATCACTTCATTTGGGGTGGCAAACGCCATCTCAATTCCTATCACCGGGTGGCTTGCTAAGCGCTTTGGTGAAGTGAAGTTGTTTATGTGGTCGACGATTCTCTTCGTGTTGGCTTCATGGGCTTGCGGCGTGTCCAAAAGTCTGGAGATGCTGATCTTCTTCCGCGTTATCCAGGGGATCGTTGCCGGGCCGTTGATTCCGCTGTCGCAAAGTCTGCTGCTCAATAACTACCCGCCTGCTAAGCGAAGTATCGCGCTGGCGCTGTGGTCGATGACGGTCATCGTGGCACCGATTTGTGGGCCAATCCTCGGTGGTTTTATCAGTGATAACTACCACTGGGGTTGGATCTTCTTTATCAACGTGCCTATCGGCGCGCTGGTCGTTCTGCTGACGATGCAAACCTTGCGTGGGCGTGAAACCAAAACCGAGCAGCGCCGTATTGATGCCATCGGCCTTGCGCTGTTGGTGGTGGGCATTGGTAGCCTGCAAATCATGCTCGACCGCGGTAAAGAGCTGGATTGGTTTAACTCAACGGAAGTGGTCGTTCTGACAATCGTCGCGGTGGTGACGATAAGTTTCTTGATTGTCTGGGAGCTAACGGACGACAACCCGATAGTCGACTTGTCGTTGTTTAAGTCGCGAAACTTCACCATTGGTTGCTTGTGTATCAGTCTCGCCTACATGCTCTACTTCGGCGCAATTGTGTTACTGCCGCAGCTATTGCAGGAGGTATATGGCTACACGGCAACCTGGGCGGGTCTGGCATCGGCACCGGTCGGGCTTCTTCCTGTATTGCTGTCGCCGATTATCGGGCGTTTTGCTCATAAGCTCGATATGCGGCGCCTGGTGACGTTCAGCTTTATTATGTATGCCGTCTGTTTCTACTGGCGTGCATATACCTTCGAGCCGGGAATGGATTTCGGCGCGTCGGCCTGGCCGCAGTTTATTCAGGGCTTTGCCGTGGCGTGCTTCTTTATGCCACTGACGACAATCACGCTTTCCGGGCTACCGCCTGAACGTATGGCCGCAGCGTCGAGTCTGTCGAACTTTACCCGAACCCTTGCCGGTTCGATTGGTACGTCGATAACCACGACGCTGTGGACTAACCGCGAAGCGCTACATCACGCGCAGTTAACGGAGTCCGTTTCACCGTTTAACCCGAATGCGCAGGAGATGTATTCAAAACTGGAAAATCTGGGGATGTCGCCGCAACAAGCCTCTGGCTATATTGCGCAGCAGATTACCAATCAGGGGCTGATTATCTCAGCCAATGAGATTTTCTGGGTTTCTGCAGGAATATTTATTCTGTTACTGGGTCTAATCTGGTTTGCCAGACCACCGTTTGGTGCAGGTGGTGGCGGCGGTGGAGCGCACTAAGTCAGAAACACAAAAGGGGCCAATTGGCCCCTTTTCTCTGTCTGTCGTCTGGCGGTTTTGCAGCACAGGTTGTCAGTTTTGCGCCAGTAAGCCCAGCCTAAAGTCGTCAGGATAAAGACTGACCCACGCCGAGGAAAACCGACATGCTGTACGACCCATCGCAAAAATATCAGCCCCATCCCCCGATTCACCTACCTGACCGCCAATGGCCAAACAAACAGCTCACGCATGCCCCACGCTGGCTTTCCACCGACCTGCGCGACGGTAATCAGGCGCTGGCTGACCCCATGGACGGCCTGCGCAAACTGCGCTTCTGGGAACTGTTGCTCCAATGCGGTTTTAAGGAAATTGAAGTGGCTTTTCCGTCAGCATCAGAAACGGACTTCCAGTTTGTTCGCCAGCTAATTGAAGAACGGCGGATACCGCACGACGTCACAATCCAGGTGCTGACCCAGGCACGTACCGATTTGATTGAACGCACTTTTGCCGCTCTTGAGGGTGCCAGTCGCGCGACACTGCATCTCTATAACGCCACTGCCCCACTTTTCCGCCGCCTGGTATTCCGTCAGAGCAAAGAGGAGATCATCCAATTGGCCGTCAGTGCGACGCGCCAGATTCGGGCATTGTGCGAGGCAAACCCGCAAACACAGTGGAGTTATGAATACTCCCCGGAAACCTTCTGCTTCACCGAATCTGATTTCGCGCTGCAAATCTGCGAGGCGGTGGCGGATGTTTGGGAGCCCTGCTGCGAAAGGCCGATGATTATCAACTTACCTGCAACCGTCGAAGTGAATACCCCGAACGTCTATGCCGACCAAATTGAGTACTTCTGTCGCCATTTCTCGCGGCGTAACGCGGTGTGTATCAGCGTCCATCCTCACAATGACCGGGGAAGCGGTGTGGCCAGTGCTGAACTGGCGATACTTGCGGGAGCTGACCGTGTAGAGGGCTGTTTGTTCGGCAACGGCGAACGCACCGGTAACGTCTGTCTGGTAACCATGGCTATGAATCTATACAGCCAGGGGGTCTCACCGCAGCTCGATTTCAGCGACATAAAGCATGTTGTCGAAGAGGTGGAGCAATGCAATCAGTTACCGGTGCACCCTCGCCATCCCTATGCCGGAAAGTTGGCATTTACAGCCTTTTCAGGCTCGCATCAGGATGCTATCAAAAAGGGTTTCACGGCCCGGCAGCAATCCTCTTCTCCGCTTTGGGAGATGCCGTATCTTCCTGTAGACCCGAACGATATTGGCTGTAGTTACGAGGCGGTGATCCGCGTTAACAGCCAGTCTGGTAAAAGCGGCGCGGCGTGGATACTGGAACAAAACCACGGGCTGGTATTACCACGTGGGTTGCAACAGGACTTCAGCCGCCACGTTCAGGAACAGACCGACCGGGACGGTAACGAAATGACTCTTAACGCCCTCTGGCAGTTGTTCCGCAAGTTGTACGGGCCGCATCAACTCGCTGATCGGCAACTACTGGAATACCGCAGTGAAAGTCAGACAGAAGGAGGTCTTTCACTGCAGGCGCGCGTCCAGACACCAGAAGGAATATTGACGTTGCAGGGCAAAGGTAACGGGCTACTTTCTGCCACCGCTGATGCTCTAAAATCGCAGTTCAAGGTCGCTTTTTCTATCGAGGACTACCATGAGCATACACTTGGAAGACATAGCGAGAGCCGATCAGCTGCCTATATACGCTGTACTTTTGCCAATGGTGAAAGTTGCTGGGGAGTCGGTATCGACAATGATGTTGCGCGGGCTTCGCTACAGGCTTTGCTTAACGCCTTGCCGATAAAATCTTCGAACTAGAAGTATTCACTTGGGGATACGCCCAGAGTCCGTCGGAACATGGCGCTGAATGCACTGTGGCTTTCATAGCCAAGATCCAGCGCCACCCGCAGAACCGATTGCCCTTGAGCCAGGCGATTTAGTGCTTCCATTAGCCGTGCGCGTCGTACCCATTCGCTGAACGCCATACCAGTTTGCTCGCGAAAATGGCGCAGTAAGGTTCGTTCACTCATGTTGAGCTGGGCGGCAGCCACTGTGGTGGTCCATGATTTACCTGGTTCAGCCTGAACCTGACGGCATAGCGCCTGAATCGTGGGTGCCTGCGGTTCCGGCAGATTAAAAGGCATCACTGTCATCACGCGGATTTCATCGAGGATCAGCTCGTAGATTCTCTCCTCCCTGCTCCCGGCTTCGTACCGTCCTGGTAGATCCAGCGAGCTTATGATCAACTCACGCAGTAAATTAGAAACCTGCACAACCTGACAGACCGAGGGTAAATCCGCGCGAGCAAAAGGATCGATAAACAACGTTCTGGCCGCGACTTGTCCTGTGACCTGAAGCCGATGACGTGTTCCCGCCGGGAGCCATACACCACGACTGGGCGGCACAACCCAATACCCTTGTTCCGTTTCTATCCGCACCACGCCACTTAAAGTATGCAGCAGTTGTGCGCAGTCATGGCTATGCCAGGGCTCCGTCGCGCCATGTGGATAATCATGAGCAAAGGGAACCAGCGGACGCATCGCGAAGTTGAACTGGAGAGTGGTAGACATAGCGTTATTTATGAGCGAAAAGATAAAGGTAGCATAGCGCAGGAATATAAAAAGGAGCCGATGAGCTCCTTTTTATGAGGCTTCTGACTAGATGTGCAGCTCTTTAAGTTTCTCTTTTGGCAGAGCCAACTCTTCGTTGCTGTTCACACTCACACCATGCTCAAGAATATGGCGCGCGATGTCCTGTGCTTCTTGCAACGAGTGCATGTGGTAAGTCCCACACTGATAAACATTCAGCTCTGGGATCTGGTTTTGCTCTTTCACTTTCAGAACATCTTCCATTGCCGCTTTCCATGCGTCAGCAACTCGAGACTCTTCTGGCACACCAATCAGGCTCATGTAGAAACCTGTGCGGCAACCCATAGGTGAAATATCGATGATCTCTACGCCGTTCCCATTCAGGTGATCACGCATAAATCCTGCAAACAGGTGTTCAAGTGTATGAATCCCTTTTTCTGGCATCACTTCCTTGTTCGGGATGCAGAAACGCAGATCAAATACAGTGATTGTATCGCCATGAGGCGTGTGCATTGTTTTGGCCACACGCACTGCTGGCGCGCCCATGCGGGTATGGTCGACTGTGAAGCTATCCAACAACGGCATCTGATCACCTCCGATAGTGATTTAATTTAAAAATAAAATGAACCATTCTTTCCTGGACGACTCTGAGTATATGAAAGACGCGCATTTATTATCATCATCCCTGATTCAGAGATGTATATTTTGGCCACATTGATTGTGGCCTTTTTCTTTTGTACTACGCGTGTTTTGCGAGCCACACGTCGAACGGTTCGGTATCTTTAGCTTCAATTTCCCGCTGACGTTGCCACGAAGCGTCATGCTCCTTCTGCAATACATCTTCGGTCAAAATCTCTAGCGGCTCCTGGATCAGCATCTGACGATATTGCTCAGCCAATGCCAGCCCAGTTCCGCCAATGCCATTATCAATCATAGACCGCAGAATTCGTGCTGAGTACGTTAATTCAGGATTATCGAAACAGGCGACCAGTTGGTCACACACGTCCTGGTATTCCGTATTGCCAGCGATACCATCCAGCGTTTCCGCGACACGCCGTAAATCAGCAAACAGGTCTTTGCCCACTTTAGGCAACGGATGCTGTGCGGTTTCACAACCCATACCCAACGTCAGGCCTGGTTTGCGCCCTTCCAGAATCACGCGATTCCAGTTTTTACGGGTGCAAAGCAATTCATCACTGCTCATTTCAGGCGCGTCAGCCAGCACACACCAAATCATAAACAGGTCGAGGAAGCGAACTTGCTGCTCATCAACCCCGATCGGAGAGAACGGGTTAATATCCAGTGAACGCACTTCGATATATTCAATCCCACCGCGCATCAGAGCGTCAGAAGGCGACTCACCCTCCGCTGTGACACGTTTAGGGCGAATCGGTGCGTAGAGTTCATTTTCGATTTGCAGCACGTTGGTGTTGATTTGAAGGCGTTTACCGTCCTTCTCAACTCCCATCTTCGCGTACTCTTCCGAAGGCGTTTTAATGGCACGTTTTAATCCGGCGACGTAAGTTTCCAGATCGTTAAACGTAATGCCAAGATTGCTCTGAGATTTGTTGGTGTAACCGAGGTCGCTCAAACGCAGTGACGTCGCGTATGGCAGGTAATTCATGCCACACTCGGTTTTTTCAAATGGCAGCGAGCTTTCTTTCCCTTGCAGGAAAGACGAGCAAATCGCCGGCGATGCACCGAATAAATACGGGATCACCCAACCGAAACGGTAGTAGTTGCGAATCAGGCGGAAGTATCCGGCGGAAATCGCTTCTTTGCCGCTCTGGGCATCTTCTACGCCCAACCGCGCCTGCCAAAATTCAAACGGCAACGAAAAGTTGTAGTGAACGCCGGAGATAGTCTGCATCAACGCACCGTAACGGTTTTTCAATCCTTCACGGTAGAGCGTTTTAAAACGCCCGTTGTTGGATGAACCATACTGCGCCAGTTCGATATTCTGACCGTCGTCGATATAGCACGGCATGCTCAGAGGCCACATGCGTTCCTCACCCAAATGACGGGCGACATGGCGATGAATATCACGCATGAAGGTCAGCATATGGTCGATGTCACCATCAACCGGAGTGATAAACTCCAGCAGCGCTTCCGCGAAATCGGTGGTGATCCATTTATGGGTAAACGCTGAACCTAGACTTTCCGGGTGGCCGGTTGTTGCCAACTGACCATCTGGCGTGACGCGCAGCGTTTCACGCTCAAGACCACGACGAAGACCTTTTACTGCCTGAGGATGCTGTTCCAGCCAGGCCAGCGCCTGTGATACGTTCGGGATCAAATTGACCTCCCGCCTGTAGAATTCATTTTTATTAAGCATAATTGTTTTAAATGGTGATGATAATTATCAGATCACCCAATTAGTGCCACCACGCCATGCCTTGTACCGTTGCAGCCGCGACAACGAGATAGCGAAGCGCTTTACCAAGGCATAAGAAAAAGATTACCGGTCCCCAGCTCATTCGTAATAAGCCAGCCAACAGGCACAGTAGATCGCCAATTAAAGGCATCCAGCTGAGTAATAACGTTGCCGGACCAAAACGCACCAACCAGGCAGTTGCCTTTCCTTGCCAGCGCGATTGTTCCCGCAACGGGAAAAAACGTCCAAGAATAACGTTAGTTAAGCCGCCAAGGCTATTACCCATTGTTGCTATTAAAATGAGTAACCAGGTTGGCCCAGAACCTGCAACTAATAACGCCACCAGAACAGCTTCTGAGCTTCCTGGTAACAATGTTGCGCTAAGAAAACTGCTGGTAAACAGTGAAACAAATGACAGTGTTTCACTCACAGCAAACGGACATCCACGCCATCCATACCAGCGGCACGTGCTGCTTCCAGGCCAAAATCTGCATCTTCAAACACCACACATTTATGCGCAGCAACACCCATTAATTTGGCGCACAGTAAAAAAGTGTCGGGAGCAGGTTTATGGTTTTTAACGTGATCTGCCGCGACAACAGCGGAGAAATACTGACGTAAACCCAAATGATTAAGCAGCGCTTCGGCAATATCGCTTTCACTACCGGTACCGACAGCCATAGGACGACGCCCATGCCAGGATTTAACGACATCAATGAGAGGAAGCGGGCGCACAGTATCAAGAAGCATAGCCCTTACGGCCTGCGTCTTTTCCTGCGCCAGACGATGAGGATCAAGATCTGCACGATTGAGTTCGATAATCGCCTGCGCGATACGCCAGGTTGGGGAGCCATTCAACGCAACCATAGCTTGCTCATCAAACTGCATGCCATAGCCCGCTAGCGTCTCACGCCACGCCTTACGATGTGTTGGTTCGGTATCGAGGATGGTTCCGTCCATATCGAAAATCAGGCCGTCGTAACGTTCGTACATCTCATCCCTCACATCACTCAATATTGAGGCGTTACTTTAGCGTAAACCAATAATATTGTCGCTTATTTGTAATTGAGATAGTACAGAAGGTGACTAATGGGTTTGTGTGGTGTTACTGGGAGTTTGTTTTTGAAATTCAGAAGGTAAAACTTGGGGGGAATATGGTGCACCCAGGAAGATTACTCGCCGAAGGCTCGCCCTTCGGGCCGTTGCTGAAGCAACGTTATCTTCCCTTGTGCTTGCTGAGAAATCGAATTTCTCTGAAGCGGTACCATTGCTGGTATTTGGGGGGAATATGGTGCACCCAGGAAGATTCGAACTTCCGACCGCTCGGTTCGTAGCCGAGTACTCTATCCAGCTGAGCTATGGGTGCATCAGGGTGATGCTTTACTGCGCTTCTCGTGAATATCGTTAAGATAATCAGAGAAAGATGGTGCACCCAGGAAGATTCGAACTTCCGACCGCTCGGTTCGTAGCCGAGTACTCTATCCAGCTGAGCTATGGGTGCATCGGGTTACTGCTTTACTACTGATTCAATGTTACTTAACTTGCCGTAACATCGAAGAAGATGGTGCACCCAGGAAGATTCGAACTTCCGACCGCTCGGTTCGTAGCCGAGTACTCTATCCAGCTGAGCTATGGGTGCACAGGATTACTTCTTTTACTGCTGACTTAATGCTGTTTGTTGTTCTAAACAACATCAACAAGATGGTGCATCCGGAGCGTTACTCGCGGTGCTTGCCCTTACGGGCCGTTGCTTTAGCAACGTTTTCCTCCCTGTTGTTCGCTAAGAAATTAACTTTCTTTGCAACACTACCGGTGCAAAATGGTAGTAGGAAGAATGGTGCACCCAGGAAGATTCGAACTTCCGACCGCTCGGTTCGTAGCCGAGTACTCTATCCAGCTGAGCTATGGGTGCAAAATGGCGGTGAGGCGGGGATTCGAACCCCGGATGCAGCTTTTGACCGCATACTCCCTTAGCAGGGGAGCGCCTTCAGCCTCTCGGCCACCTCACCACACGCCTCTTTCGAGGTGTACCGTTGAACTTGTTTCTGCTCATCGGCACTGCGTGGCGCACATATTACTTTCCCGCACTTATAAGTCAAACAATTTTTCCCAACTCAGTTTCAATTGCACACTTCGCGCACAATTAGGGTGAATTCACGGCAAAAAGAGTGTTTTATCAACTAACAAGATGGGGTTTATAGAGGTACGAAAGCATTCGGGATAAGTAAGAAATTGTGGGCATGACAGAAGAAACAGGAGGGATTGCGAGATAAAGCGAAGAAAATAGTGCTCTAAATGAAGCGTCTCGCTAGCAGATAGCGAGACGCAGTAACTTTAGTAACTCGTTTGTTGCGATTTTTCAGCCTGGATACGTTGGTAGATCTCTTCGCGGTGTACAGAAACTTCCTTCGGGGCGTTAACACCAATACGAACCTGGTTACCTTTTACCCCAAGTACTGTCACGGTCACCTCATCCCCAATCATGAGGGTCTCACCAACTCGACGAGTTAGAATCAGCATTCTTTGCTCCTTGAAAGATTAAAAGAGTCGGGTCTCTCTGTATCCCGGCGTTCTCCATCATATACGACAAAAAGTAAGTAGTGACAAACACATAAAGTGTCACTCACCACGACATTACATTCTGTTATGAATAAGTCTAGCCGATATACGCAACTTTAACCTGACTTTATCATTATTGAGTATGTGCAAATTTAAGAAGACGCTATAACCTAAATGAGTTATAGCGTCTGTCTGCACTTTATTTTTTTACTTAGAGCTTAGCCGAGACCCAAGCTTCAACACCGGCCAGAGCACCCGGCAATGCGGCTGCATCTGTGCCACCAGCCTGAGCCATATCTGGACGACCGCCCCCTTTGCCACCAACTTGCTGAGCGATAACTCCAATCAGTTCTCCCGCCTTCACACGGTCAGTGACATCTTTAGAGACACCAGTAATCAGAGAAACCTTACCTTCTGATACCGTCGCCAGAACGATAATTGCCGAACCAAGCTGATTTTTCAGATCATCAACCATAGTACGCAGCATCTTCGGTTCAACGTTGGCAAGTTCACTCACGAGGAGTTTCACGCCTTTTACATCGACGGCTTTGCTGGAAAGGTTTGCACTCTCCTGCACTGCCTGCTGTTCTTTCAATTGCTGTAGTTCTTTTTCAAGCTGGCGGGTACGCTCCAGTACCGAACGCACTTTCTCGTTCAGATTCTGGCTATCGCCTTTGAGCAACTGAGCAATATCATTGAGCTGTTCGCTTTGTGCATGCAGATTAGCCAGCGCACCTTCGCCAGTAACAGCTTCAATACGGCGCACACCCGCAGCAGTACCAGACTCAGCCACGATACGGAACAAACCAATATCGCCAGTGCGGCTGGCGTGAATACCGCCACACAGTTCGGTCGAGAAATCACCCATGCTCAGCACACGCACGTGGTCATCATACTTCTCACCAAACAACGCCATTGCACCTTTAGCCTTAGCAGCTTCCAGATCCATGACGTTAGTTTCGATTGGCAGGTTGCGACGAATTTGTCCGTTAACGATATCTTCTACTGCGCGAACTTCAGCCGGTTTCATTGCTTCGAAATGGGAGAAGTCGAAACGCAGGCCTTTATCGTTAACCAGAGAACCTTTTTGCGCGACATGCGTGCCAAGTACCTGGCGCAATGCAGCATGCAACAAGTGAGTTGCAGAGTGGTTCAGACGAATGCGTGAACGACGCACTTCATCAACTTCAGCTTTTACACTGTCGCCCACTTTCACCACACCAGAGACTAATTTGCCAAGATGACCGATAGCCTGGCCATACTTCTGCGTATCGTTAACGGCAAAGTCCACACCGTTACCTTTAATTGTGCCTTTATCACCAACCTGGCCACCAGACTCTGCATAGAATGGTGTTTCGTTGAGCACCACAACCGCTTCCTGGCCCGCAGTCACTTGTTCAACGGCTTTACCGTCAACAAACAACGCAGTGACTTTCGCGGTTAAATCCGTGTGATCATAACCTTTGAAAGCAGTGGCAGAATCTACGCGGATCATGCTGTTATAGTCAGCGCCAAAACCGCTGGACTCACGTGCGCGACGGCGTTGTTCTTCCATCGCCGCTTCAAAACCAGCTTCGTCAACTTTCAGATTACGTTCGCGGCAAACATCCGCAGTCAGGTCAACCGGGAAGCCATAGGTGTCGTACAGACGGAAAGCGGTTTCACCATCCAGCGTATCGCCCTTCAGTTTCGCCAGTTCTTCATCCAACAGCGTTAAGCCACGTTCCAGGGTACGGGCAAACTGCTCTTCTTCGGTTTTCAGAACTTGTTCAACCAATGCTTGCTGACGTTGCAGCTCTTCACCCGCTGCCCCCATCACTTCAACCAATGGGCCAACCAGTTTGTAGAAGAAGGTTTCTTTAGCGCCCAGCATGTTGCCGTGGCGGATTGCACGACGAACGATACGGCGCAGCACATAGCCACGGCCTTCATTGGATGGCGTAACACCATCAGCAACCAGGAACGCACAAGAACGAATATGGTCAGCGATAACACGCAGTGATTTGCTGTTCAGATCGGTTGCACCAGTAACTTCGGCAACAGACTTAATCAGCTGGCTGAACAAATCAATTTCGTAGTTGGAGTTAACGTGCTGAAGAACAGCGGCAATACGCTCCAGCCCCATCCCCGTATCAACAGACGGCTTCGGCAATGGCAACATAGTGCCATCTTGCTGACGGTTGAACTGCATGAACACAAGGTTCCAGATTTCGATATAACGGTCGCCATCTTCTTCAGCGCTACCCGGAGGGCCGCCCCAAATGTGGTCGCCGTGGTCAAAGAAGATTTCGGTGCATGGGCCGCATGGGCCGGTGTCACCCATCTGCCAGAAGTTGTCAGATGCGTAAGCTGCACCTTTGTTATCGCCAATGCGAATAATACGTTCGCGCGGAACGCCAACTTCTTTTTCCCAGATTTCAAACGCTTCGTCGTCAGTCTCGTAAACCGTGACCCACAGACGATCTTTTGGCAGGTTAAACCACTGTTCGCCGGTCAATAATTCCCAGGCGAAGTTGATGGCATCATTTTTGAAGTAGTCACCAAAGCTGAAGTTACCCAGCATTTCAAAGAAAGTGTGGTGACGAGCGGTGTAACCGACGTTCTCCAGGTCATTGTGTTTACCACCAGCGCGGACACAACGTTGCGACGTTGTGGCACGGGAATAGTTACGTTTGTCGAGACCAAGGAATACATCCTTGAACTGGTTCATCCCGGCATTGGTAAACAGCAAAGTAGGGTCGTTATTCGGAACCAGGGAGCTGCTCGCTACAACCTGGTGGCCTTTACTATGGAAAAAATCGAGAAACGCCTGACGGATCTCAGCGGTGCTCTTGCTCATAATTATCCTGAAATCAAGCTAACGAGGAGTTGCAAACCTGACATAGCCAATTTTGATACTTTGGCCTTGACCTGTTTACCTGGAAAAAGTGGGAATAAGATAAGTTTTCTGATGAGGGAAGTAAAATCCCGTGTATGCCTAATCTGCAAAATTTCGGTATTTATCTTGAATAAACGGCCTGGATGTCTTCCATAAAGAAACCACGATACTGAAGATAGCGCTGCACTTTGGCCCGCTCTTTCCATTCCGTAGGAAGTTGCTCACCAAATTTTCGCTCGGCAATGTCTCGCGCCATCTCTTGCCAGTCTATTTCGCAATTTTCCATGGCGGCTTCGCTCAGTTCACGCGCGATACCTTTACCCTGCAATTCCTGACGGATACGTTGCGGGCCATAACCTTTGCGGCTGCGGCTTGCGATAAAACGCGAAGCGAACTGAGCATCGTCCAGCCAGCGGTGTTCATAACACCAGGCAATAACTTTTTCGATATCTTCAGGAGTAAACGGGTCTTCTTCCGCTCTTGGTTTTCCGGGAAACGTGGGTTGTGCAGCAAGTTTACGGCGGAGTTCTTGTTCGCTGTGATCGCGCATCGCCAGGATACGAGTGGCTTTGTCTAATAAGCGGGACCAGGCGCTGCGGCGAGTAGAAGGAGTAATAGGTTCAGGCATGACGGATAACCTGTATAGAAGAAAAGTGCAGTAAAGCAGATAAAGACAAGGGCTGCCGTGGCAGCCCTTACTAGTATTTAGAAGTCTTCTTTGGTTTCAGCAACGTCTTTGTCATGGTCATCAACAACAAAGTCTGGTGTGCCATCTTGATTATTCAGCAGCATATCACGCAGTTTCTTCTCGATTTCAACAGCCATTGGCTTGTTTTCTTTCAGGAAATTACTGGAGTTTGATTTACCCTGGCCAATCTTCTCACCGTTGTAGCTGTACCAGGCACCTGCTTTTTCAATCAGCTTGTGCTTCACGCCTAAATCAACCAGTTCGCCGTAGAAGTTAATGCCTTCGCCGTACATGATCTGGAATTCAGCTTGCTTAAATGGTGCAGCAATTTTGTTTTTGACCACTTTAACGCGGGTTTCACTACCCACTACGTTATCGCCATCTTTTACCGCGCCAATACGGCGGATATCCAGACGGACAGATGCGTAGAACTTCAGGGCGTTACCACCGGTTGTGGTTTCCGGGTTACCGAACATCACACCAATTTTCATACGGATCTGGTTGATGAAGATAAGCAATGTGTTGGACTGCTTAAGGTTACCCGCCAGTTTACGCATTGCCTGGCTCATCATACGTGCCGCAAGGCCCATATGAGAGTCACCGATTTCGCCTTCAATTTCAGCTTTCGGTGTCAGAGCAGCAACGGAGTCAACCACGAGGACGTCAACAGCGCCGGAACGTGCTAATGCGTCACAGATTTCCAGAGCTTGTTCGCCGGTATCAGGCTGGGAACACAGCAGGTTGTCGATATCAACGCCCAGTTTCTTAGCGTAAATCGGGTCCAGAGCGTGCTCGGCATCGATAAACGCACACGTTTTACCTTCACGTTGAGCGGCGGCGATAACTTGCAAAGTCAGCGTCGTTTTACCAGAAGATTCTGGTCCGTAGATTTCAACGATACGCCCCATTGGTAAGCCACCGGCTCCCAGAGCAATATCCAGTGAAAGTGAACCGGTAGAGATCGTTTCCACATCCATGGTACGGTCTTCACCCAGACGCATGATGGAGCCTTTACCAAATTGTTTTTCAATTTGGCCAAGTGCTGCCGCTAACGCCTTCTGTTTGTTTTCGTCGATAGCCATTTTTACTCCTGTCATGCAGGGTGATACACAAGTGCGCCACGCTGCTTACTATGCTGTTTTGTTGTGCCAATTATACTGTATGGTCATACAGTATCAAGCTTATTTTTGAGAAATTCTTCCCACAGGGTTTGCACTGCATATTCCGTGGCCTGGCGGCGAACGGCATCACGGTCACCTTCAAAAAGCTGATGGCGAGCGACAGTGCCTTCAAGCTTTGAGCTGAAGCCAAACCACACGGTGCCGACAGGTTTTTCCTCGCTGCCACCATTTGGTCCGGCGATACCACTGACAGCAATCGCGTAGTCCGCAGCGGCGGCATATAACGCCCCCTGAGCCATTTCACGCACCACGGCTTCACTGACTGCGCCGTGGGTTTCCAGCGTCCCGCTATCCACACCAATCATTTGATGTTTAGCTTCGTTACTGTAGGTAACAAAGCCACGTTCAAACCAGGCGGAACTGCCTGAAACATCAGTAATCACCTTGGCAATCCAGCCACCGGTGCAAGATTCCGCCGTCGTGATGGTGGCACCAAGCTGCCCAAGCGCTTCGCCCAACTGGTGGCTTAATTGGCGCAATGTTTTCTCTGTCATATTGGCTCCGATTGTAGACATATCGCAGGGTCACACGATAGCACTTAACCGCGCTTTCAGAGGATTACATTCAATAACGCGAGGCACTTCCAGAGAAAAGAACGGCCAGCGAATGCTGGCCGGATAAATCATTTCATACTGTTAGCGATGGCTTCCACATTATGCTTAAAAGCCATCTCATAAGTGCTGGCTGGACCGTCGGCATCAGACAATGCTTCAGGATAAAGTTCACCGCCCGGTTGTGCACCACTCGCGGCAGCAATTTGTTTTACCAGACGGGGGTCAGTCTGGTTCTCAATGAAGTATGTTTTGATGTGCTGGTTTTTGAGCTGTTTGATTAGCCCAGCGACATCACTGGCATTCGCTTCAGCTTCAGTCGAGAAGCCAACAGGCGCGAGGAAAGCCACCCCATACTCTGCGCCAAAATAGCCAAAGGCATCATGGCTGGTCAGCACTTTACGGTGCGATTTAGGAATCGATTCAAAGCGTGTTTTGGCCCAGCTATCCAGCAGTTTCAGGCGCGTAACGTACTCGCTGCCGCTTTCATTGATTGCCGCCGCATCTTGTGGGTCTGCCGCCATCAGCGCCTTCATAATATTCTGTGCGTAGACCGCGCCATTCTCAGCACTGTTCCAGGCATGCGGGTCAGTAATTTGTTTACCGTCTTCGACCATGCTGCGGCTGGAAATACCTTCAGAAGCAACAATGACTTTGCCTTTATAACCTGATGCGCTCACCAGACGGTCCATCCACCCTTCCATTCCCAGCCCGCTGACAATAACCACGTCAGCTTTGCTTAGCGCGACGCTGTCTTGCGGCGAGGGTTCAAAACTATGCGGATCACCGTTTGGCCCGACCAGGCTTTTTACCGTGACATGTTCACCGCCGACTTGTTTCGCCATATCAGCCAGCACCGTGAAACTGGCGACCACATTGAGGTTTTTCGCCAGCGCCGCCTGGCTGGAACAAGCCAGCACCAATGACATCATCATCCCAAAACGTTTCATTTAATCCCCTTGCTTGTTGTTATCCAGCCTCTACAAAGGCTCCGAGCCAGTCCGCTGCGCGAACCGAAAAGTATTGAGATAAAGAAGCCAACGCTTGCCGTCAGAACAATCGCCGGTCCAGCAGGCAGTGCGGCGGCAAAAGACCATGCCAGCCCAATCCATGCCGATAACAAACCGCAGACCACCGCAATAAACATCGCCCCAGGTAGCGTTTTCGCCCAGCAGCGCGCCGAAACCGCTGGCAGCATCATTAGCCCGACGGACATCAGCGTGCCGAGGATTTGAAATCCGGCGACCAGGTTAAGCACCAGCAGCGCAAGAAAAACACCATGAATAAGATGAGGTGCCTGGCGGTTATTGACCTGCAAGAAGCTGCGGTCAAAGGTTTCCATCACCAGCCCGCGATATAAACCCGCCAGGATAAGTAACGTTACGCTGGCAATCACGCCAACGAAGATTGTTGCCTGATTATCGACGGCCAGTATTGAGCCAAATAAAAGGTGCAGCAGGTCAACACTGGAGCCGCGAAGCGAAATGAGTGTGACGCCTAACGCCAGCGAGCCGAGGTAAAAACCTGCAAAACTAGCATCCTCTTTAAGTTGGGTTCGTGAGCTCACCAGGCCGGAAATTAATGCCACCAGCACCCCCGCAACAAAGCCGCCAATCCCCATGGCAACCAGCGACATACCTGCCAGCAAATAGCCCACCGCAACGCCCGGCAGGATGGCATGAGAAAGTGCATCCCCCACCAGGCTCATACGCCTTAGCAGCAAGAAAATCCCCAACGGAGCGGTGCTCAGTGATAAAGCCAGGCACGCAACGAGCGCGCGGCGCATAAAACCGTAATCAATAAACGGTTCCAAGAAGAAATGATAAATCATGCGGATAACGCCAGATTATTACTGACTTGCGAATAACGAGGTAACACTTCAGCAGCGTCCCCCCAATGGAAATGATCTTGTGTAAGCAATAAAACCTGTGGGAAATGCTGGCTAACACGTTGGTTATCATGCAGCACAGCCAGTACCGTTTGGCCCGCCTGATTCATTTGGCAGATTAACGACATCAGGAAATCGCTGGTTTGCGAATCGACCCCGGTAAAAGGCTCATCGAGCAGCACCAGCGGCGCATTTTGCACCAGTAAGCGAGCAAACAGCATTCTCTGAAACTGGCCGCCAGAAAGCATTTCGATAGGCTGATGGCGGTAAGCGCTCAAGCCAACTCGTTCGATGGCATCGGCTATCCGCAGGCGGTGTTGACGCTTCAATGCGGAAAACAGGCTGCGGGCAGGCCACGCCCCCATACACACCACATCGTAAACCGTGACAGGAAACTGTCTTTCCATTTCAGCCAGTTGCGGCAACCACGCAATGCGCGGAGCACACCCATCGGTAAACTGCAGTTGCCCCGATACCGGTGCCTGTAACTTCAATAATGTTTTAAGGAGGGTCGATTTCCCGGTGCCGTTGGCACCAATAATGGCGGTCATGCTGCCTTGCACAATATGGCCGGTAAGTGCAGGTGTCACCGCCCTTCCCTGATAACCCAATACCACTTGATTCAACGAGATCATGGCAGTGCAATCGCCCAGCGAATAGCCAGCCATAAACCGGCGAGCAGCATTAAGACTGCACAAAACCGGGCTGATGCCGCCACGGTGAAAAGTGTCCGTAAAGGATTCATTGCGGGAAAAAGCCTTCAATTTGATTTGTTATAACATAACATAAAATAAATTGATGACGATGTAAATTCCTGATCGACGATCGGGAAAAACCTTCATGGGAAGTGCTGGAGAAAGAACCCCGCCTCAGAACAAGGCGGGGTAAAGATTACTGAACGCGAGCCTGCGCAACAGCCAGGCCTAACTGCCATACCGCCATTGCGTAATGCGTGCTGTGGTTGTAACGGGTGATGGTGTAGAAGTTTGGCAGACCGTACCAGTACTGGTAACGATCGCCCATATCCAGGCGCAGTAAACTGGCTTCCTGGTGGTTACCCAGAGAAGCCGTTGGGCTCAGACCGGATTGCGCCAGCGCGGAAACGGAATACTTGGTCTTAAAGCCGTTGGCTAACCCCGGTACCTGGCCGTTAGCTGGCACCGCCACCAAATCCCCTTTCACCCAACCGTGGCCTTTGAAATAGTTTGCCACGCTGCCAATCGCATCTTCGGGATCCCACAAATTCACATGACCGTCGCCGTTGAAATCAACCGCGTACTCTTTGAACGACGAAGGCATAAACTGGCCGTAACCCATCGCCCCGGCAAATGAACCTTTCAGTGCCAGCGGATCATCACCTTCGTTACGCGCCATCAACAGGAAGGTTTCCAGTTCGCCAGAGAAGTATTGCGCACGGCGTGGATAAGCAAAGGATAAGGTCGCCAGCGCATCGATGATGCGTGTTTTACCCATCACGCGGCCCCAGCGAGTTTCCACGCCGATAATCCCAACAATAATTTCTGGTGGCACGCCGTAAACCTGGAAAGCGCGTTTCAGCGCACTATCGTATTGATTCCAGAAAGCCACGCCATTTTGCACGTTATCTGGGGTGATAAATTTGCCGCGATAACGCAACCACGCCCCATTTGGGCCCGGAGGTGGTGCAGTAGTAGGTGCCTGCTGGTCCATTAAACGCAGCACGTAATCCAGCCGTTTGGCCTGAGATAACACTTCATGCAATTGCTGGCGGTCAAAGCCATGCTCACTCACCATTTTATTGATGAATTTTTCGGCTTCAGGATTGTTGGCAAAATCCCCCGTCTGCATAAACACATCATGCTGCGGTTGCAGCAAGAACCCCCCTGAAGGCGCGCCAGCTTGCTGAGGCGAAGTTTCAGTTTTTGGTTTACTGCTACAGGCAGCAAGCAAAACGATAAGTGGAAGTAACGCGACGGAGTAACGCATGTGAGGGATATCCATATGACTGACGACGAATGTGTATTCCTTATGGTAAATCAAAATCAATAATCAGGGATCCCCCTTTCTAACTCCTTTCAGTTCACCATTAAATTTTCCATTTAAAATTAAATTACCTTTCAAATTAACAGATTTATGTTTCACAATGAGATCTAAATAACATACATGAAGGTTTCAAAGTGATTATTATGAGCTGCCACTGACCGCAGAGTGAGCATTTACCCTTCAGGAGATAACAATGATCGACATGATTACCCATGGAGCTGAATGGTTTATTGGCCTGTTTCAAAAAGGGGGAGAAGTTTTTACCGGCATGGTGACCGGTATTCTTCCGCTGCTAATAAGCCTGCTGGTGATAATGAACGCGTTAATTAATTTCATCGGCCAGCATCGCATCGAACGAATGGCGCAGCGCTGCGCCGGAAACCCGGTTTCCCGCTACCTGTTACTGCCTTGCATCGGTACGTTTGTGTTCTGCAACCCGATGACGCTAAGCCTGGGGCGCTTTATGCCGGAGAAATACAAACCGAGCTATTACGCCGCCGCTTCATACAGTTGCCACTCAATGAATGGCCTTTTCCCTCACATCAATCCTGGCGAGCTATTTGTGTACCTCGGGATCGCCAGCGGGCTGACCACACTTGGTTTGCCGCTGGGTCCACTCGCGGTGAGTTACCTGCTTGTCGGTCTGATCACTAACTTCTTCCGTGGCTGGATAACCGACCTCACGACCTCGATCTTCGAGAAGAAAATGGGTATCGAACTGGAACGCCAGGTGCGACTTTAAGGAAAAATCATGACGCAACTTATTCGTATTGAGAAAGGCCAGGGCGGCTGGGGCGGCCCGCTGATTCTGCCGGTCGAACCCGGAAAAAAAATCGTCTACATCACCGCAGGGACTCGCCCGGCGATTATCGACAAACTCAGTGAAATGACGGGCTGGGAAGCAGTAGACGGCTTTAAAGAAGGCGAGCCGCCGGAAGCAGAAATCGCTGTGGCGGTGATCGACTGTGGCGGAACATTACGCTGCGGGTTGTACCCGAAACGCCGCATCCCGACCATTAATATCCATGCCACCGGCAAGTCCGGGCCAATGGCGCAGTACATCGTTGAAGATATTTACGTTTCCGGTGTGCGCGAAGAAAACATTAGCTGGCAAGCAGATGAAACGCAGTCCGTCGCGAAAACGCCGGTTCGTGAGTACGACACCAGTAAGAAAATAACGGAACAAAGCGATGGATTGCTGGCAAAAGTCGGCATGGGCATGGGCTCTGCCGTAGCGGTGCTGTTTCAGGCCGGGCGCGACACCATCGATACCGTGTTAAAAACCATCCTGCCGTTTATGGCGTTTGTCTCGGCGCTTATCGGCATCATCATGGCTTCAGGATTAGGCGACTGGATTGCTCACGGCCTGGCTCCGCTGGCCAACAATCCCGTCGGACTGATAACCCTGGCGCTGATTTGTTCATTCCCGCTGCTCTCACCTTTCCTCGGCCCTGGGGCGGTTATCGCACAGGTTATCGGGGTGCTGATTGGCGTACAAATTGGCCTCGGTCACATTCCACCACATCTGGCGCTCCCCGCGCTGTTTGCCATCAATGCGCAAGCAGCCTGTGACTTCATCCCGGTGGGCCTCTCTCTGGCTGAAGCCCGACAAGACACGGTGCGCGTCGGCGTGCCATCGGTATTAGTCGGCCGCTTTTTAACGGGCGCGCCAACCGTGCTCATCGCCTGGCTCGTGTCCGGCTTTATCTATCAATAAGGTGGATTATGCGAACTATTTATCAAACGACTATCACGTACATCGGCCAGTCCGCCCGCGAAGCGCTGGATGACAACATGCTGATCACTTTTAGCGAAGGCGCGCCAGCAGATATTCAGGACTTCTGTTTTATTCACTGCCACGGCGCATTGAGCGGCACGCTTGAACCCGGTATCGGTTTTGAACTGAACGGGCAGCATTACGATGTCACCGCAGTTGGCGACGTCGCTCAACAAAATTTACAGGAACTGGGGCATATCACCCTGCGTTTCGACGGTGAAGCGCAGGCGGAATACCCGGGTACCGTCCATGTTAACGGGCCACTACCTCACAACATTGAAACGGGCTGCCAGTTGAAGTTTTTAGTCTAAGCACATTAAAGGAGTAGAGCATGAACCAAGTTGCCGTTGTCATTGGGGGAGGACAAACCCTCGGAGCGTTTCTCGCCCATGGGCTTGCGAAGGAAGGTTATAAAATTGCCGTGGTAGATATCCAAAGCGAAAAAGCGGCCCGCGTCGCCCAGGAAATTAACGACCAGTACGGTGCTGGCATGGCCTGGGGATTTGGCGCTGATGCCACCAGCGAACAGAGCGTAACCGCGCTCGCCAACGGAGTAGACGAGATTTTCGGCCAGGTGAATTTGCTGGTCTATAGCGCCGGAATTGCCAAAGCGGCATTTATTGGTGATTTCGCGTTGGGCGATTTTGACCGTTCGTTGCAGGTCAATCTGGTGGGATATTTTCTGTGCGCCAAAGCGTTTTCAGCCTTGATGATCCGCGACGGCGTACATGGCCGCATCATCCAAATTAACTCTAAATCCGGGAAAGTGGGCAGCAAACATAATTCCGGCTACAGCGCGGCAAAGTTCGGCGGCGTAGGGCTGACACAATCACTGGCACTGGATTTAGCAGAGTACGGCATTACCGTGCATGCCTTGATGCTGGGCAACCTGTTGAAATCGCCAATGTTTCAATCATTACTCCCGCAATATGCCGAGAAACTGGGCATTGCGGCGGATGAAGTCGAGCAATATTACATCGACAAAGTCCCGCTCAAGCGTGGCTGCGACTATCAGGATGTGCTGAATACGCTGCTGTTTTATGCCAGTGATAAAGCATCGTACTGCACCGGGCAATCAATCAACATTACCGGCGGGCAGGTGATGTTTTAAACCCACGGGTGGATAGCCGTATGACTGCAAACGCGCTATTCACCTCCCTAACGAGAGAAATCTATGATTAACGCACTCATCGCAATCGCTGTAATCGCCTGGCTGAGCCAACTGGTTTTGGGTGGCTGGCAAATACGCCATTTCAATCGTGCATTCGACCAGTTATGCCAGAAAGGAGCCGTAGGTATCGGGCGTTCTGGCGAGCGTTTTAAGCCTCGGGTGGTCATTGCACTGGCATTCGATGAACAACAAAACATCTGTGACAGTTTGATGATGAAAGGCATCACTATTTTTGCCAGACCCTTACCGTTGTCACAACTACATGGGATAAATCGAAAGGAATTGCAACCTGATGTGATCTTCCCCCATGATCAAAACTGTCAGAATGCTCTATCATTAGCGATTAAAATGAAACATGGATAATTTCGTTTCGAACGCTTATTGCTTGCGAAATTATCAAACTAAAATTTAGCGCAAGGTAATAAGAGCTTATGAAACCACGCCATCGGCAGGCCGCAATCCTGGAGTATCTGCAAAAACAAGGGAAAAGTTCTGTTGACGATCTCGCTCAATATTTTGCCACCACCGGTACCACGATCCGTAAAGATCTAGTTCTGCTGGAAAACGCAGGCACGGTTATCCGTACCTATGGCGGCGTAGTACTGAACAAGGACGAACCGGATCCCCCCATTGACCACAAGACCTTAATCAACACTCATAAAAAACAACAAATCGCGGATGTGGCAGTAACATTCATCCATGATGGTGATTCGATTATTCTTGATGCCGGTAGCACGGTGCTGCAAATGGTTCCGTTATTACAGCGCTTTAATAACATCACCGTCATGACCAACAGCCTGCATATTGTTAATGCGCTTTCAGAACTGGATAACGAGCAAACTATCCTGATGCCTGGCGGCACCTTCCGCAAAAAATCAGCCTCTTTCCATGGCCAACTGGCCGAAACCGCTTTTGAACAATTCAGCTTCGATAAACTTTTTATGGGCACCGATGGCATCGATCTGAATGCCGGTGTTACCACATTTAATGAGGTTTACACCGTCAGTAAAGCGATGTGCAACGCAGCGCGTCAGGTGATTTTAATGGCTGACTCATCAAAATTTGGTCGCAAAAGCCCGAACATTGTTTGTGGGCTGGACAGTGTCCACACCATTATTACCGACAGCGGCATCAGCGAGGAGTTTTTGACGGCTTTGCAGGAAAAGGGAATCAACGTGATTATCACAGAGGAAAAACATGACTGAACGAATGATACTCATCGCGCGAGAAACACTGGAGTTAGAACTGTACGAAGCCAGCCGTTTATCTGACAGACTGGGCGAACAATTTGTTAACGCAGCTCGTGCGGTGCTTGCCTGCGAAGGTAAAGTGATTGTCTCAGGTATGGGTAAATCCGGGCATATTGGTAAAAAAATAGCCGCCACGCTTGCCAGCACCGGTACTCCCGCTTTCTTCGTTCATCCTGCTGAAGCTCTTCATGGCGATTTAGGGATGATCGAGAGCCGCGATATCATGCTGTTCATCTCCTATTCTGGCACCGCCAAAGAACTGGACTTAATCATCCCGCGCCTCCAGGAAAAAGCTGTCACCTTAATTGCTATAACAGGTAAATCAGACTCTCCACTCGCCAAAGCTGCACTTGCAATACTCGACATCTCCGTTGAACGCGAAGCCTGCCCTATGCGCCTCGCCCCAACGTCAAGCGCGGTTAACACACTAATGATGGGTGATGCACTTGCCATGGCGGTCATGCAGGAGCGCGGTTTTAATGAAGAAGATTTCGCCCGCTCTCACCCTGCGGGGGCTTTAGGGGCACGCTTGTTAAACCGGGTGCATCACTTGATGCGCACTGGAAAACAGCTCCCGGTCATCGCTGACATCGCAACGGTCATGGACGCCTTACTCGAACTGAGCCGCACCGGTCTTGGCCTGGTATGCGTGACCAACACACATCAACAGGTTGTGGGGGTATTCACCGATGGCGATCTACGCCGTTGGCTGGTGGAAGGCGGTCAACTTGAAGCTGTCATTTGCGATGCAATGACCACTCACTGCTCCGTACTACAGACTGAAACACGTGCAACTGAAGCTAAAGAAATGCTCATGAAAAAACGCATTAGCGCGGCCCCCGTAGTCGATGAAAACGGTCAACTGGTCGGCGCGATTAACCTGCACGATTTCCACCAGGCTGGGATTTTATAAATACGAGTTTTCGATCCGCCTCGTAACCTTTTCGATAAGATGTTAACCCCCACCCCCATTGTGATACGCTTTGCCCCATCCTCGATCCTGGATATGACACTCAGGATCGTTTCTTCATTTTATCGTGAAGTTGGTTAATAAAATCAAATGACTACTACGGAAAACCTCGACAGCCACACCCCGATGATGCAGCAGTACCTGCGCCTGAAAGCGCAGCATCCTGAGATCCTGTTGTTCTATCGCATGGGTGACTTTTACGAGCTTTTTTATGACGATGCGAAACGTGCATCGCAACTGCTCGACATTTCCCTGACTAAGCGTGGAGCATCCGCTGGGGAACCGATTCCAATGGCTGGCGTGCCACATCACGCCATTGAAAACTATTTAGCGAAACTGGTGAATCTTGGCGAATCTGCAGCTATCTGTGAGCAGATTGGCGACCCCGCCACCAGCAAAGGGCCAGTTGAGCGCAAAGTTGTGCGCATCGTTACGCCTGGCACCATCAGCGATGAAGCGTTGCTGCAGGAACGTCAGGACAACCTGCTGGCTGCCATCTGGCAAGAGGGCAAAGGTTTTGGCTACGCCACACTCGACATTAGCTCGGGCCGTTTTCGTCTGTCTGAGCCAGAAGATATCGAAACCATGGCGGCAGAGCTGCAACGTACCAATCCTGCTGAGCTGCTGTATGCCGAAGATTTTGCCGAGACACGCTTAATTGAAGGCCGTCGCGGTCTGCGCCGTCGCCCGCTGTGGGAATTTGAGATTTCCACCGCTCGCCAGCAGTTGAATATGCAGTTTGGCACGCGAGACCTGACGGGCTTTGGTGTCGAAAATGCTCATCGTGCGTTGTGTGCTGCCGGTTGCTTACTGCAATACGTTAAAGATACGCAGCGCACTTCTTTGCCGCATATTCGCTCTGTCACCATGGATCGCCAGCAAGACAGCATTATTATGGATGCGGCAACGCGCCGTAACCTGGAGATAACCCAGAACCTCGCTGGCGGCTTTGAAAATACGCTGGCTTCAGTGCTGGACTGCACCGTCACGGCGATGGGCAGCCGCATGCTGAAACGCTGGTTGCATATGCCGATCCGCAACGTCGATGTGCTGCAAAAACGCCAGCAAACCATTGCCGCGCTGCAAGACCGTACTGCGGAAATCCAACCGGTGTTGCGCCAGGTGGGCGATCTGGAACGTATTCTGGCGCGTCTGGCTTTACGCACCGCACGCCCGCGCGATTTAGCGCGTATGCGCCACGCATTCCAACAGTTACCAGAGCTGCGCGAAATGCTGGCGGATGTGCCAACAGATTACGTACAAACGCTGCGCGAAAATATGGGTGAATTCGCCGAGCTTCGCGAGCTACTCGAACACGCCGTAGTAGAAGCACCGCCGGTACTGGTGCGTGACGGCGGCGTTATTGCGCCAGGTTATAACGAAGAGTTAGACGAATGGCGCGCGCTGGCAGACGGCGCCACGGATTATCTCGATAAACTTGAGATCCGTGAACGTGAAAAACTTGGTCTGGATACGCTGAAAGTGGGCTTCAACGGCGTACATGGTTATTACATCCAGATCAGCCGCAGCCAGAGCCATCACGCACCTATTCACTATGTTCGCCGCCAGACGCTAAAAAACGCTGAACGCTATATCATTCCTGAGCTGAAAGAGTACGAAGACAAAGTGCTGACCTCAAAAGGGAAAGCGCTGGCGCTGGAAAAACAGCTCTACGATCAACTGTTCGATGCCCTGTTACCGCACCTCGAAGCGTTGCAGCAAAGTGCGACAGCACTTGCGGAACTGGACGTGCTGGTGAACCTCGCGGAACGTGCTTACAGCCTGAATTACACCTGCCCGCAATTGACAGATAAACCGGGTATTAAAGTCGTTGGCGGGCGTCATCCGGTGGTTGAGCAAGTGCTTAGCGAGCCGTTTATCGCCAACCCATTAAGCCTGGCGCCACAACGTCGGATGCTGATTATCACTGGCCCGAACATGGGCGGTAAAAGTACCTACATGCGCCAGTCTGCATTGATTGTGTTGCTGGCTTACATCGGTAGTTTTGTTCCGGCGCAGCAGGCGGAAATCGGCCCAATCGACCGTATTTTCACTCGTGTGGGTGCGGCAGATGACCTGGCTTCCGGGCGTTCGACCTTCATGGTGGAGATGACCGAAACGGCCAATATTCTGCATAACGCCACCGAACACAGCCTGGTATTGATGGATGAAATTGGTCGTGGGACGTCGACGTATGATGGTTTATCACTCGCCTGGGCGTGTGCCGAAAGCCTGGCAAATCGCATCAAAGCGCTGACGCTATTCGCAACACACTATTTTGAGCTGACGACCCTGCCAGAAAAAATGGAAGGTGTGGCGAACGTGCATTTGGATGCCATCGAACACGGTGACACCATCGCATTTATGCACAGTGTGCAAGATGGTGCGGCGAGCAAAAGTTACGGCCTGGCCGTAGCGGCGTTGGCTGGTGTGCCAAAAGAGGTGATTAAGCGCGCGCGTCAGAAACTGCGCGAGCTTGAGACAATTTCTAACAATACGGCAGCCACGCAGGTTGATGGCACGCAGATGTCGTTGCTGTCTGTTGCCGAGGAAACCTCGCCTGCGGTAGAAGCGCTGGAAGCCTTAGACCCCGATTCGCTATCGCCACGCCAGGCGCTGGAGTGGATTTATCGTTTGAAGAGTCTGGTGTAGTTTCCACCATCGGGTCGCCCTCATCCCGTCCTTCTCCCCCAGGAGAAGGAGAAAACCATGTTCCCATGGGTGAGGGTATTCAGGAATGCAGTGACTAGTCCTGCTATAGGTTGACACTTTTCGGCCTTACAACGCCCGATGAACTTCATCGGGCGTTTTGTATTTTAGCGACAGATGTGGCCGCCGCGTGTTGTAGATTTCCACCGACTCCCTGACCATCTTTCTTGCCTGTCCGATATCTTCTGGCTTCCCGAGCAGATATTCCATTTTTAATATCCCGTTTACCCGTTCCGCCAGCGCATTCTGATAACAGTCATACCCGTCTGTCATCGAGCAGATGACCCCATGGCGTTGGTGTAGTGCCTGATATTCTGTTGAACAGTACTGCACACCCCGATCTGAGTGATGCACCAGTGGATGTGCTGTACGCCTGCTGACCAGCGCCATTCTGAACGCCTTAGCCACATGATGGGTATGCAGACTTTCATGCACATGATATCCCACGATTTTTCTCGACCAGACGTCTGTTATCAGACTGAGGTACGCCGTTCCCTTACGCAGGGGAAGGTACGTGATATCCGCGACCCACACCTGCTCCGGGCGGCTGGCAACAACCTGATTTTCTCCCGCCTTCAATAAGTTAGGATGACGATAAAAGCGATGATGGCTTTGAGTCGTTTTGTGATACGCCCGTTTCGGTATTACCAGTAATCGTGCGCCACGCAGTATCTGGAACAAACGATCCCGACCGACATGGAGTGCCGGCTCTGGTTACTGTCGCAATAAATAATGCAGTTTACGTGTCCCCAGCCGGGGCTGGTGTAGCCGGATGGTCGTCACCTGTTCAACGATATGCTGCGCCTGTCTTTCTCTTCCGCGCTCACGTTGCAGGGATTGATACCACGCCTGTCGGCTGATCCCCATGAACCGGCAAGCACGCATTACTGTGAGTCCCGGCGTTTGTGCTTGCGTGATAAGGTGGCCAACTGCTTTTTTGTCAGTGTGGCTCCGAACTCGGTATTCATTACCTTCACGACAGCTTCAAAAAACTGGGCTTTTATTTCTGATTCAGCCAGTTGCTGCTCGAGTTCTTTGATCCGTTGTTCGGGAGTAAGAGGTATTTTGGGCATAGTAGCTCCGCACTTTCTTGCGAGAGAGGGGGAGTGCCAGTCGAGTTGACCGTATCTGCGCAACCACGTCATGACGGTGTGGCTACCCTGAATACCGTAGCGGTCTTGCGCCTGACGGTAAGTCATTTCCCCTTTTTCGACCTGTTCGACAACGGCCAGTTTAAAGGATAGAGGGTAATCGCGTTGTGTGCGTTTAACATATTGGTTCATCACATTTTCCTCTGCCTGCGAGTTAAATGTGTCAACGCTATTTAGGACGGGTCACAGTCATAAAAAAAGCGGTGACCAGGGTCACCGCTTTTTTATTTGAACAGTCGATTATTCGCGGAACATTTATTCGCGGAACAATGCTTCGATATTCAGCCCTTGAGTCTGCAAAATTTCACGCAGACGGCGTAGACCTTCAACCTGAATCTGACGAACACGTTCACGAGTCAGGCCGATTTCACGACCCACATCTTCCAGTGTTGCAGCTTCATAGCCTAAAAGACCAAAACGACGAGCCAATACTTCACGCTGCTTAGCGTTCAGTTCAAACAACCACTTCACGATGCTCTGTTTCATATCATCGTCTTGGGTGGTGTCTTCCGGGCCGTTGTCTTTCTCGTCAGCCAGAATATCCAGCAGCGCTTTTTCAGAATCGCCACCCAACGGGGTGTCTACTGAAGTAATGCGCTCGTTGAGACGCAGCATACGGCTAACATCATCAACCGGTTTATCCAGTTGCTCAGCAATCTCTTCCGCACTTGGCTCATGGTCGAGCTTATGGGAAAGTTCACGAGCGGTACGCAGATAAACGTTCAGCTCTTTCACGATATGAATCGGCAAACGAATCGTACGGGTTTGGTTCATGATTGCCCGTTCGATGGTCTGACGAATCCACCATGTTGCATACGTTGAAAAACGGAACCCACGTTCTGGGTCAAACTTCTCAACGGCACGAATCAGCCCCAGATTCCCCTCTTCAATCAAGTCCAGCAGAGCCAGACCACGATTGCTATAACGGCGGGCAATCTTAACCACCAAACGCAAGTTACTTTCAATCATGCGGCGGCGGGAAGCGACGTCACCACGCAGAGCGCGGCGGGCAAAATACACTTCTTCTTCGGCTGTCAATAATGGGGAATAACCAATCTCCCCAAGATAAAGCTGAGTTGCGTCAAGCACACGCTGAGTGGCGCCCTGTGACAATAACTCCTCTTCGGCTATGTCGTTATCACTGGGTTCCTCTTCTACGAGGGCTTTTTCGTCAAAGACCTCAACTCCATTCTCATCATATTCCGCGTCTTCATTTAACTCGTTAACTTTCAGCGTATTCTGACTCATAAGGTGGCTCCTACCCGTGATCCCTGGGTAAAGCACCTTGCACTTCGTCTTTTAAGCGCTATCTGCGTTGGCTGCCTTCATTCACCCCAGTCACTTACTTAAGTAAGCTCCCGGGGATTCACTCAGTTGCCGCCTTGATATCACTTAAACGACTTTGTGCATGTAAAGTGCTTTACCGGCTTATCGCTGCGGCAAGTAACGCAGCGGGTTGACGGATTTCCCCTTGTAACGAATTTCAAAATGTAAACGTGTTGAACTGGTTCCGGTGCTACCCATGGTAGCTATCTTCTGCCCCGCCTTGATTTCTTCTTGTTCCCGGACCAGCATTGTATCGTTATGGGCGTAGGCACTCAGGTAATCATCATTATGTTTGATGATGATTAGATTACCGTAACCACGCAGCGCGTTACCGGCATACACCACTCGCCCGGAAGCGGTAGCAATAACAGCCTGGCCTTTGCTGCCTGCGATATCGATCCCTTTATTGCCACCTTCGTTAGCAGAAAAGTTCTCAATAACCTTGCCTTCAGTCGGCCAGCGCCAGGTCGAAATTGGCGCGCTATCGGACGTGCTGCTGGCAGTCGGTACAGTAGTCGTAGAGCTAACCACAGGTGCCGTAACCGGTGCTGTGACAGTTGTCGCAGTCCCTGTATTATTCGGCAACATTTTGTTAGCACTTTGTTCACCTGAATCCTCAGAATACGTAATTACCGGTTTAGAAGCAACCACTACGGCGGTTTTTTGCGCAGCGGTAGGGGTGATGCCCTGCGCGCTGGCATCGGCCGCAGTCACAGCGTTTCCACCCGTAATTGGTGCACCGGATGCGTTACCAATCTGCAGGGTCTGACCCACGTTCAAGCCGTACGGCTCGGGGATATTGTTGCGTTGGGCTAAGTCACGGAAGTCGTTCCCGGTGATCCACGCAATATAGAAAAGAGTGTCGCCGCGTTTAACGGTGTAAGTGCTACCGCCGTTATAGCTCCCTTTCGGAATAGCGCCATATTTGCGGTTATAAACAATGCGGCCATTTTCAGTTTGTACTGGCTCGGAAGCGACCGACTGCGTTTGCACCGGCTGAATCGCAGGCTGCTGAGCGACAGGCTGAATTTGTTGGCTCTGGGTTTGGGTAGACATTTTCGGTGGCTGAGTCACCAGCATGCCGCCAGAAGAACTGCTGCTGGTATTGCCGTTACCGCCCACCGAACTGATCGGTGCCTGAGTGTTATTGCTGGTACATCCTGCTAACCACAGGCTCACCAGCGACAAGGCCGCAATACGGCGTAAAGTAAAAGTTGGGCTTCCCGCGCTCATTTATCCCCCAAAAAAACAATCATATGCTAATGAAAATACGGCAGAACTGGTGCTAATACCCATCATCCTTCAAGCTGCAGGGGTGTTGGCTGCAGACGCTCACCTGAAACTCGAATGCTAATGGTTATACAGCCAGATGCTAAAATTTCGCTGCGCGTAACGTTACGCCAATACCTTTAGAAAAAAACAAGATAGTTCCAGGTTATGCCAATTCACCCTTAACTAAGGGGACAAAACGCACGGCTTCTACCGTATCAATGACAAATTCCCCACTCAGTCGACGAACGCGCTTCAGATACTGCCGATCTTCGCCTACCGGGAGGACTAAAATTCCACCTTCGTCCAGCTGCGACAACAGCGCGCTGGGGATTTCCGGTGGTGCAGCCGTAACAATAATAGCGTCAAATGGGCTGCGTGCATGCCAACCCAGCCAGCCGTCACCGTGACGGGTGGAGATATTGTGCAGATCGAGTTGCTTTAAACGTCGCCTTGCGTGCCATTGCAGGCCCTTGATGCGCTCAACTGAACAAACATGATGCACCAGGTGAGCCAGAATCGCGGTTTGATAACCCGAACCGGTGCCGATTTCCAGCACTCGCGATTCCGGAGTCAGCTCCAGCAACTCGGTCATTCTGGCAACCATATAAGGTTGTGAGATAGTTTGGCCGGAACCAATGGGCAAGGCGGTGTTTTCCCAGGCTTTGTGCTCAAACGCTTCATCGACAAATTTTTCCCGCGGTACCTGCGCAATCGCCTCCAGAACTTTTTCGTCCTTGATGCCTTGAGTACGCAGTTGTGCGAGAAGAGCTTCTACGCGTTTGCTTACCATTGCTCGTCCACTCCTGATTTACTCAACCAGTGGCTAACGACCTCACGTGCGCTATGTGCAGTAAGGTCAACATGCAATGGGGTGACCGAAACATAACCTTCATCGACAGCGGCAAAATCGGTATCTGGGCCTGCGTCAAATTTATCGCCCGGCGGTCCAATCCAGTACAGCGTATTGCCGCGCGGATCTTCTTGCGGAATAACTTTATCTGACGGATGGCGGCTACCGCAGCGCGTGACACGAATGCCCTTGATTTGATCAAGCGGCAAATCAGGCACATTGATATTTAAGATACGCCCGGTACGCAGCGGTTCACGCGATAAAGCACGCAAAATCGAGCAAGTGACAGCGGCTGCAGTTTCATAATGCTCATGGCCATTTAATGAAACTGCCAGCGCTGGAATGCCTAAGTGCCGCCCTTCCATCGCCGCCGCAACGGTGCCGGAATAGATGACGTCATCACCCAGATTCGGCCCGGCGTTAATTCCAGAAACCACGACATCAGGTGCCGGACGCATCAAGGCGTTGACACCAAGATAGACGCAGTCTGTCGGCGTGCCCATCTGTACCGAAATATCGCCGTTGGCGAGAGTGAAAGTACGCAATGAAGATTCGAGCGTCAGTGAGTTTGAAGCCCCACTGCGATTACGGTCAGGGGCAACAACCTGCACATCAGCAAATTCCCTTAGTCGGGCCGCCAGAACTTGAATCCCCGGCGCATTGACCCCGTCATCGTTACTCAAAAGTATTCTCATATTGGATTTACAAAGCTTCTTTTTATATGAAAAAGATAAAACCACACGTTGGTTCCCGGCATAACAACTCTGTGCGTTCTGTTAACCTTCAAAATCGCCCCAACCTGTTGTTTTATCCCATTCTGTTGATTTTAGTGCACCCGTAATGAAATTGTTGCTGATTTTGTAACATTCACCACAAAGTCCTGTCCAGGGGACACTATACAATTCAATGTTGACTAAATCACCCTTTCTGGCCCAAGGAATGTGCCGAAAACAACGCCTTAGTGGCCTTTACGGAGCACTGCTGAAGGTGATTTCCCCCGTAAAGTTCGAAGTGTAGCCAGCTTCAACCGGAGTAGACCCCACTTAAAATAGCCAAAATGTTATTTATTTTAATTTTAGAATCATTTTCGAAAGACAAATTCTTCGTATGAAGTTGCAAATACGTTATATCCCACACCACCCCGACAGGATATTATACTAATTTTAAATGGCATTTAGATTAATCAACCAATAGTTAATTGATTATGTAAGCACAACAAACATTAAAAACAAAAACCATTGTTAATCAAATAATTAAAGCAGTTAAAAGTATCAAAAAACATTCATGCTCTCACGGCTAACTGTAGCTATAAATTTTTAGTTAGCAGGTATCACGTGTATACTTTGGTTCTTATTGGGAATTTTTTTAATATTATCACTCTTAACAAACAGTGAATTATTTTATGCTTCTATTTAATGTCTCTGGAATTGCAAAAATTAAGATAATGAAGGCTAATACATGCACACCTTGAACATGGGAACCATCTCAATATTCCTGATGGTCATGGACACTCGTAGCGTAACTAATGCTGCGGCACTATTAGAAACTTCTATTCCATCAGTCAGTCGCGCCATCAATAAAATGCGTGAAACATTTAACAACCCTTTATTTATCAGGACCAAAAATGGGCTTGAACCCACATCTTTAGCCTTGACTATCGCATCAAACTTAACGCGGGCGGTAGAACATGTCGAACTCGCGATTAAAGTATCAAAACCTTATGCCAAAAAACTTAATGACCGTGCATCATTACGCCTGTCGTTATCTCCGGTATTAGAGTTTTATGTCACCTCGACATTGCAGAAGAATGGCCGGTGCTTAGAACAATTTGAATTAACCTGTGAAACACATGATGGCGATTTGCTCAGAGATATTAATCAATTACGATCACGCCGCATTGATTTAAGCCTGACACCACAAAGGCATTCAGACAGTTCAATTGTCAACGAGCCGTTATTTGATATTACACCAAGAGTGATTTGTAGAACTGGGCACCCGCGTATAAAACCGGGGTTCACGATGGAAGAACTCAGAAATGAAGAGTATCTTTCTTATAATCTGTGGCCGTCATTAATTGAAGATAATGTTTTATTGGGTGTGTATAAGCCACCGATTTACTCAAGTAATTCAATGTTGAACTTATTAGTGATGACGACAACATCTGATTATATTTTGCTGTGTGCCGAGCAATTTGCCGCAGGATTTGCCCAGTTTGCTGATGTTCAGATACTGCCACTACCCAATGAAAAACCGACCGGCACTATTTATGCTCATTATCATAAAAATCGCAGCAACGACATCAACATCACCACGTTAATTAATCAACTCAAACAAGATATTACCCATTCATAAAATAAAAAAGCCAGGGGGAATAACCACCTGGCTTTTTTATTACTTCAAATTAATATTTAACGAAGCGGTAGCACTAAATGGCCCACGCTGTGGACGTTTGCCAGTGGTATTGACTGGCCAGGCATAAAGCGTGGTGGAACCTTGCTGAGTCTGTGATGAAAATGTAACCGGTATTTTCGTGACGCGCGAAATAAAAGGCTGCAGATTTTGATCGCCAACCATCACACCAATATCGGGGTTATCAGTAGCCACCGCATTGGGTAAACTTGTTGCTGGCACCGCTTCCATAGTTAATTCCAACGCAACCCTATCGGCAATATTAGTACATTGGTAATTGACGATTATCTGCCTTTTAGTAAAACCGTCCGGCGCCTTGCCTTTAGTCAAAATATCTTTCGCCGCAATTTGTCCGAATGGAACTTCGATGGCTTTTCCGTCATTGATTCGGCAACTCTGCGGCACCGTAACATCACCGCTCACATAGACACTGGCAATCGGCATTCCCGAAAATGAGCTGCTATCTGTTGCGGCAAACAGATCAATAATTTTTACTTTTGGGATAGTAACGTGGCCAATAAAAGGCCGAATAAACATCAGGCTAATTTTCCCCTGCGCCCCAGTCCCAAATTGAATCCGGTTAGCGTTAGTTTGCGTCGTCGGGCAAAGAGTAGTCTGCGGATAATTGTTATCCATCGTGAAAGGCACATTATAAAATTGCTTGCGGTTACCGGCGATATACACCTGCGTAGCAACGCCAAGGTATCCGTCACCTTTATCATTCGGGATCACATACCAGTGTTTATTGGGATCTGGCGTCGCAATGGTTGAAGGGACCGGGCGTGATAAAGAGCTCACAGCGCGATAATGGACCTTCCTCACGGTTCGGGTATCCTGGCAAGCACAACGGCCATAATAGAGATTATTTGGCGAATTCCAGTTTTGCTGATACGCGGTCTTACTGATG
The DNA here is from genome assembly GCF_003675305.1 of Buttiauxella sp. 3AFRM03. NCBI lineage: Bacteria > Pseudomonadati > Pseudomonadota > Gammaproteobacteria > Enterobacterales > Enterobacteriaceae > Buttiauxella > Buttiauxella sp. 3AFRM03. Next base: position 4,065,218 of record NZ_CP033076.1, on the reverse strand, counting down.
ACGTTTTGGTCCGGGTCAGTAATATTTTTAACGTAATTAAAATTGAATTCCTGTGTCGCGCCAATAGATTGACACGCAGCCGCCCAAACGTGTGGAGCAAGGGTCATCATCAGCAAGCCAATCAGCCCCAGAAAGACTCGTTTCATTAGGTACCTCCAGAACATTGCGCATCACCAGAAAGGATGTGCGTTTGATTTTTACCCGGCGATGCAAGGCGATATGGCGCGTGGCATTCGTTGACCCGCCCTTTCCCCCACACCACATGCAAATTGCCGCTATCCGCCAGGCCACTGAGGAACACCACGCCGTTATCGCCGACGATGCCGGTTTCATCCGTGCCTTCCAGCGTCACTGTTGCGCCAAATGGCACCACGCCCTTGCCGATGTGTATGGTCATTAAGGCGCGCTGACCCAAATGGGTTTTGTAACGCATCACCACCATTGCCCCTTTGGTGGGCACAACATCGCGGTGAATCGCGTCTATATCTGCATTGCCGGCCAGTTTGTGGGTATCAAGGTTGATGTCGTTGTAATGCCATGGCGTTAAGTAAGGGATGACGGCATAACCGCGTGAATCGGTGTAGACGTTCTGGCTGCTGGTTATTTCGAGATTTTCCACACCAGGTGCTTCAATCAGGCCGAAGGTTTCGCCGAGCGTGTGAGCAAGCGTGATCCCATGGCGATGCACCACCACTGCGCCATTCATGCCGTAGTTAATGCGCTGGGTGTCGTCGCCATAGCTGTAACCCAACGCCAGGTCGCTATAAGGTGCAAGCCACGCTAATTGCGCGTTACCACCATTTTGTTGCTGGCGGTTGCCGTAGGTTTGTTGCACTGAATACTGTAATTGATCGTTTTCCAGCAGCGTACCGTTCACGCCAACCTGATGCTGCGTGGTGCCGTGGGTATTAGTGGCGACGCTGTATTGCGCCCACGCTTTAGGCAGCAACTTTTCCAGTGGGATCTGGATATCAAAAGCAATCTGGCGATCGTTATCGCTATGGTAATCATCATGTACCCAGGACAGAGCAATACCGAAGTTTGCCCATTGCGTCGTGGCACGCACGCCCGCACTCAGCGATTGCTGTGCCTCGGTGGAACCCCAAAAATCATCCTTCGTCCCGGCAAGGTAAAAATTACTGTGGTCGCTTAATGACTGGCTGATATTAATCTGCATCCGGCTGCGTTTGTTTCCCTGCCAGTCCTGCACCTGCCCTTCACGATCCGCCGCTTCCTCGAAGGTGTAATAACCTTTGGTTGAATAACGGTAACCCGCCAGAGTCACGGCGGTATTCGTCGCTTCAAACTCTTTGGAATACTGGAAGCGCCACGACTGGCCTTGTGCATCGGGCGAATCGGTGAAACGCGACTTAGCGTGGCTCATATCCACGGCAATAGAACCCAGAATACCTAAGCCAATCCCCGAGCCGAATATCGCAGAGAAATAGTTTGCCGCAGCAATCACCCCGCCGTAGAGCGTTACATAGTTGGATAAACCGTAGGTCAGCGTGCCCTGGCTAAACAGCGGATCGCTGGAGGCGCTATTACTGCGATAACGCCCCGTTGACCAGGTGTATTTCATGCTCCCTTCACGCTGCATATTGGGTATCGAAGCAAAAGACTGCACAAAGTGGCGCTCGCTGCCATCGGCTTCGGTGATCGTCACATCCAAATCGCCACCCGACGCGGTGGGATAAAGGTCAGTTATCTGGAAAGGGCCAGCCGGAACAAAGTTCTGATAAATGACATAGCCATTTTGGCGAATGGTGACTTTGGCATTGGAGTTAGCGATACCGTGGATAACCGGTGCAAAGCCGCGCAGGCTATCAGGGCGCATCCCTTCTTCCGTCGCCAGTTGCACGCCGGTGTATTGCACACTGTCAAAAATATCCCCCGGCGTATAGGTCTGGCCCATTGTCAGAGACACACCGCCCAACGCTGGGAAAAAGCGCTGCAAATAGCTGTTCATCGACGACCATTTCTCGCCTCCCTGGCCATAGCTGAAACTGCTGTAATTACGCAGACGCCACGCACCAAGGTTCACTCCCGATTGCAGATTCAGGTAGCCGTTATTGCTATTCTCACCATGCTTGCTTTTATTTTGCGAGGCCGACCAGGCATAGTTGGTAAATAACACCGCCTCACCGTCATCCCATTGTGCAGGGTCGATAAAGTCATGCGCTTTGCTATCAATATTTTCCTGGGGAATACTCAGTTTCAGCGTCTGGCTGGTAAAGGCAAACGTACTGCTGGCTTGTGGAATCATTTCTGCCAGCGAAGATATCGCTTTATCTAAAGGTGCCGCGGCTAACTGTTCTGTGGAATGGAGATTAACGCCCCACTTCTTCAGTTGAGCTGGCGTTAACACCGGAACCAGTTTTTTATCATCCCCGGTCACAAACTCAATATTCTCATCAGCGACTTTATCGCTATTCACCATAATGTGAACACGATAATTTCCCGGTAGTTGCGCCCCTTGTTCTTCAAACAGAGAAATATCAACAGTCGGTTTTTCCGGTGAGTCTAATTCCAGTAATGCCGGATTAAACCAGGCCTTCGCATTTGCCCCTTGGGGAATTACAGCCAGGAGTGCAGCGAATGGCACAACCCAGTGCAATGCCGAAAAATAAGCACGGTGAAATATGCGGAAATAACGCATGATTTTATATTTCCTGGCTGATAAAGGAAAAATTCAGTTTCTTAAAGCGTGGTGCTGCCGGGATCGCTGGCACCGCCATAATCATTGATTAACTTCCAGCTCAGCTGGTTTCCGGACATTCCCGCCAGCGATAAATTAACCGAACTGTGCGGTGCTACCCATTCGGCATTTTTAATCGGTTTTCCGCCCAGCGTTAACTGGTTAAAAATGGCGTACCAGGGAGAGTTATTGACCACTGTCAGCGTATTTCCACTGCGGCTAAACGTCAGCTTTTCCGCAAAATCTTTAGGTGGATTACCCAGCCCTTCCGGGCGATAGAACAGTTTCATGCGGGTTTTGATAGCAATTTGTAGTTTGTTTGTGATTTCGCTATCGGTTTCAGGAATAGAACGCACGTTGACCCAAAACAGCGACTCCCGGTCGCCAGGCAAAGGGTTTCCGGAGTAGATAATACGCAGCTGGTTTTCTTCACCACCGTCGATACGAAATAAAGGCGGCGTAATCACAAAAGGGGCTTTAACCTTTTCATCACCGGTATCAACCCATGACTGAATTAAATAAGCTCCTGCATCTTTGGTTGCTTCAACTTTTAATTCAGCTTCTTTATTTTCAGCATGATAAACAACACGCGTGGCACCGACGATAATTCCGGCGTGAGAGATTAATGGAAATAAAACAATGACTGCCAGCATGGCAAACCATGCCATAGCACGATATTTAACAAAAACTAACATAGCTGCCCCAACTGTATCAGTCAGGCATCCTTGCCCGTTAACGCATAAACTTAGTTATAAATGATGGTGAACTGCGAAGTGGCAACCACGCTGCCGGCTGTCACAGCCGAATTGGTCGCTACATAACTCGCCTGATATTTCAGTTTATTTTTACCTGGAGCTAATTTGAAATCGGTTGACGGTGCATACATGGCAATTTTCTGCCCGGTATCAGAATCAATTTCAATAGCGACACCGCTCGCAACACTGGTCGAATCAATAGCTAATAAAGTTTTATCAACTGAATCTGCGGTACCACTAAAACGGATGTTGGCATTAGTGTCAGGGCAATTATCCAGGTCAATGGTAAAAGGGACAGAAGATGATTTTGCAGCCACGGTAGCTAAACTGGTTTTTGCCACTTTACCCAGAGCAACAGGAATGATTTTCCCGGCACCATTAGTCACGTTACAAGCCGTTTCCGTAATTTCACCGGTAAAGTGAACGGAACCGTCTGCAGCATTTGCCGCAGAAACCATCCCGCCCAGAGCCAGTGCGGCTGCCACTAATTTTAATTTAAAACACTTCATACAAACCCCTCTTTTTTACATGACGAACATCCCTTTCCCGATAGTTAAATCGCATAAAGAGATGGTTATAAATATAAAAATGACTGCCAACTGAATGAATAAAAAACCACCCAGAGAATATGGACAGCGACTATAGGAGTCATAAAGTTAAATTGCAATCCAGCTGGGCAAGCCAGAGAGATCGTTTTCGGTCACATATCGTGGAAAATAAAACAAATAACAAGAAACCATTAAGCACAATTAAATCAACTACATAAGATTATCATTGCATTCCATAAAACAAAATAAATGTCTATTTTTACGCATTATTGAACAAGCAAAGAATAAAACCATCGCAAAGTGAAAATAACAATTTCACTTTTAGTAAAAAGGTATCAAAGGCGAATTAATGGCAGTTTTAATGCGAATATAGTTTTTAATACACATTACAGAGCAATAATCAGTGCCGAGATAATACTGCCATATAATGTTAGCAGGATAACGATGAGTACGAAGAAAATAAAAAGGGGAATGAATATTCATTCCCCTGAGGTTGAGATGACAACAAAACCCGTTATTCAGCAATGTCGGCGTAGTGACTCGCCACGTTCATCAATTCGCGTACTACGCTTGTGGCAAAACTGCCGGCAGGCAGCCAGAAATTCAGCTCAACGGTGATGTCATCCCACCAGTTCCAGTTGAGATCTTTCGGCATCAGCAGCATGGCACGACGCGCCGCTTCAACACGCTCGCGCACCAGCAGCGCCTGCAAATCAGTTTCTTCGGCTACACACTGTTGTTCAAACTCCAGAGCCGCATTTTGCGTGCCCCAGCCACCGTCGCCCGGTAACGGCGCAGTTATCAGCAGCTCACCGTCATCAACGCGGCTTTGCAATGCAGGCAGTTCTTCCGGCGTGGCAACAAACCAACTGCCGCGACCTGCCAGTTGCAGCGCATCACCGTCGATAACCTGGTTAAAATCAGGCTTCTTCAGGCGCTCGCTGACAATCTGGTTAAACATGGCGCTACGGGCTGCGGACAGATAAAAACTGCGCTTATTACGGTCACGTATTGGCGCGTTGCTTTGCGCCCAGCGTAAAGCCTGATGCAGGTTATTGCCCGCAATGCCAAAACGTTGGCTGCCAAAGTAGTTAGGCACACCACGATGAAGAATGGCATTCAGGCGTTGTTCCAGCTCCGCACGGTCGCTAATGTCGCGCAGCACCAGTGTGAAACTGTTTCCCTTCAACGCCCCCAGACGCAATTTACGGCGGTGACGGGCATATTCCAGCACCTGGCAACCTTCAAGTTCAAACGCGCGCATGTCCGGCATTTCTTTACCTGGCAGACGCACGCAAAACCATTGTTCAGTCACCGCATGTTTGTCTTTCTGACCGGCAAAACTGACTTCACGAGCGTGCACTTTCAAAAACTTAGCCAGTGCATCAGCCACGAAGCGGGTATTGCAGCCATTTTTCAGGATGCGTAACAGCAGATGTTCACCGTCGCCATCCGGGCCGAAACCTAAGTCTTCAATAACCACGAAGTCTTCTGGATTGGCTTTGATTAACCCTGTGCCTTGCGGTTTACCGTGCAGCCAGGTCAGATTCTGCATATCCATTATTTACGTGCCTTATGTAGCAAAGCGACCGCTTCGCAAGCAATGCCTTCACCCCGGCCAGTGAAACCGAGTTTTTCAGTGGTGGTCGCCTTGACGTTGACGTCATCCATATGACAGCCCAAATCTTCGGCAATAAATACGCGCATCTGCGGGATGTGCGGAGCCATTTTCGGCGCCTGGGCAATAATCGTCACATCGACGTTACCGAGCGTGTAGCCCTTCGCCTGGATACGGCGCCAGGCTTCACGCAGCAATTCGCGGCTGTCTGCGCCTTTAAACGCCGGATCGGTATCCGGGAATAATTTACCAATATCCCCCAGCGCGGCAGCCCCCAGCAGAGCATCGGTTAATGCGTGCAATGCGACATCGCCATCAGAGTGTGCGAGCAGCCCCTGTTCGAACGGTACGCGCACGCCACCGATGATAATTGGGCCAACGCCTCCAAAGGCGTGTACATCAAAACCATGTCCAATACGCATTATTCTTGCTCCGTTTGGGTTAACCGCGTGAGGTAAAACTCCGCCAGCGCCAGGTCTTCAGGACGAGTCACTTTTATATTATCGGCGCGGGCGCTAATTAATTCGGGATGGAAGCCACAATATTCAAGCGCTGAGGCTTCATCAGTAATTGAGGCGTGTTCATCGAGCGCACGCTGCAAGCAGCTGCGCAATAATTCCAGAGGGAAAAGCTGGGGCGTTAAGGCGTGCCACAAGTCTTCGCGATCCACCGTATGGGCAATCAGGTTTTTACCCGGCTCGCCGCGTTTCATGGTGTCGCGCACCGGTGCGGCCAGAATGCCGCCAATTTTGCTGGTTTCAGTAATCGCCAGTAAACGGGCCAAATCATCCTGATGTAAACAAGGACGCGCTGCGTCGTGCACCAAAACCCATTGCGCGTCTTGCACCACGTTTAACCCGGCAAGAACCGAATCAGCACGCTGCGCTCCGCCGTTTATGACGGTCACGTGGGGATGGGTAGCAAGAGGCAAAGAGGTAAACCAGCGGTCGGTAGGGCTGATAGCGATCACGACATGTGCCACGCGTGGATGGGCCATCAGGCTTGCCACCGCGTGTTCCAGAATAGTTTTATCGCCGATTTTTAGATATTGCTTAGGACATTCCGTTTGCATGCGGCTGCCGATACCTGCTGCCGGCACCACGGCAATTACGTCCGGGGAGGAGTCTGCCATGTAGATTCACTTACGCGTTATTGTCGATTGTTCTGCCCTGCAGAATTGCCCAGGCGCTTAGAGCTATCGGGTACCAGGCGGAAGAAGGTTTCACCTGGTTTGGTCATGCTTAACTCGTTACGTGCGCGCTCTTCGATGGCTTCCTGCCCGCCATTAAGATCGTCGATTTCAGCAAACAGCTGATCGTTACGCGCTTTGAGTTTGGCGTTCGTCGCCTGCTGTGCGGCAACGTCGTCACTCACGCGGGTGTAATCATGTACGCCGTTTTTTCCAAACCACAGCGAATACTGCAGCCAGACCAACAAGGCCAGCAATAGTAGCGTTAGTTTACCCATCCAGCCCCCTGAAAAACGGCACAATCATCGCACAAAATTTTATCTGGCTGCGCTCTGGGTACAAAGCGAGCCTTCGTATTTGCGGCAGAATTTATCACAGATTGCGCCGACATGCGCGTTTGCAGGTGAGTTAGCGGCCTTGCAGTCATAAAAAGTTTATACCCGTTAGCATTCGAATTGCAGCCAACACCCCTGCAGCTTGAAGGATGACGGGTATATTGCGTTAACCCATCAGCCACAGGAAAAGCATGCCAAACATCAGCCCCACCGCCAGCACGGTTACGATGCAGCTAAAGATCAAGCGGCCATGCAACAGAGAATGCAAAGCAATCCCTACCACCACGGCAACAGGCAATAATGCGAGGAAGAAAGGCCAGGTATACAGAAAGAAAAACAGGGTATTAGGGCCATAAATCAAGAAGGGCAAACCCAATGCCAGCAACCACGACAAAAAGCCGATGAACGCCCCAGCCAATGACCAGGTCGTTTCTTCGGTACTGGGGCTAGCTTCAGCCGATGTAGATGTCATAGCCAGGTTGGTGCTATTGCGCATAACGAATCCGTAAACCATGCAAACCAGGCGCATGATGTGCCTGGAAATGTCTTAGGATTTGATAATAACGTCACGGCGCAACAGGTCTAATAATTGCGCAATCAAATTTGTTACCAATTGTTCGCCGTCTAAGTATATTTCCGGGTTCACTGGCGCTTCGTAAACCGAGTCAATTCCAGTGAAATTCCGTAACTCTCCGGCACGGGCTTTTTTGTACAAACCCTTTGGGTCACGCGCTTCACAGACAGAAAGTGGTGTATCAACAAACACTTCGATAAACCGCCCTTCACCGACACGGTCACGAACCATCTGGCGTTCTGCACGATGCGGAGAGATAAATGCCGTCAGCACCACCAGTCCCGCATCCACCATTAGGTTGGCAACTTCGCCGACACGACGGATATTTTCTTTACGATCTGCATCGCTAAAACCGAGGTCACTGCACAAACCGTGACGCACATTGTCGCCATCCAGTAAGTAGGTGCTCACACCAAGCTGGTGCAACGCTTCTTCAAGCGCCCCCGCGATGGTGGATTTACCCGAGCCAGACAGCCCGGTAAACCACAGCACCGCACCGCGATGCTGATGAAGCTTTTCACGTTGCGCAACCGTCACCGGATGCGCATGCCAGACGACGTTTTCGTCGTGCTCAGCCATTATTTGCCTCCCAGCAAATCACGTGCGCCCCAGTGCGGGAAATGACGGCGCACCAGCGCGTTCAGTTCCAGCTCAAAAGCGCTGAAGGCTGACGGCTCCTGATACACATCTTGTTGCGGTTCACGCACCATTCCGGCACCGACTGTCACGTTGCTCAGTCGGTCGATGAAAATCAACCCGCCCGTGACCGGGTTATCCTGGTATTTATCCAGCACCAGAGGTTCGTCGAACGTTAAATCAACGAGGCCAATTCCATTGAGCGGCAGGTTTTCGACGACGCGCTGCGTCAGGCTGTTAATTTCAACCTGATAATGGATGTTGTCGACGCGAGCGCGGGTTTTCTTGCCTGCGACTTTAATGTCGTAGCTTTGGCCCGGGACCAGCGCTTGTTCTGCCATCCACACCACGTCGACTTTCGCGGTTTGCACCGCAGGCTGCGCATCGCTGGCATCAACCAGCAAATCACCGCGGCTGATGTCGATTTCATCTTTCAGCACCAAAGTGATGGCTTCGCCCGCAGCAGCTTGTTGCAAATCCCCATCAAAAGTCACAATTCGGGCAATGGAAGATTCAACACCCGACGGCAGAACCTTCACACGCTGCCCGACGTTCACCACGCCGGATGCCAGCGTTCCTGCATAACCACGGAAATCCAGATTCGGGCGATTCACATACTGAACCGGGAAACGCATCGGCTGTTGTTCAACCACACGCTTCACTTCGACGGTTTCCAGAAGTTCCAGCAGCGTTGGGCCGGAATACCACGGCATGCTGTTGCTTTGCGTCGCCACGTTATCGCCTTCCAGCGCCGACAACGGAACAAAGCGAATATCCAGATCCGCCGGAAGTTGCTCGGCAAAGGTCAGGTAATCTTGTTTGATCTGCTCGAAAGTCTCTTCGCTGTAATTCACCAGATCCATTTTGTTGACCGCCACCACCAAATGTTTGATCCCCAAAAGTGTGGAGATAAAACTGTGGCGGCGCGTTTGATCCAGCACGCTTTTACGCGCATCGATCAATAAGATCGCCAGCTCGCAGGTTGATGCACCGGTCGCCATATTACGGGTGTACTGCTCATGCCCAGGGGTATCAGCAATAATAAATTTACGTTTTTCGGTCGAGAAATAACGGTAGGCCACATCAATGGTAATGCCCTGCTCGCGTTCGGCTTGTAAGCCGTCCACCAGCAAAGCCAGATCCAGTTTTTCACCCTGCGTGCCGTGGCGTTTGCTGTCGGTATGCAGCGATGAAAGCTGATCTTCATAAATTTGGCGCGTGTCATGCAGCAGGCGGCCAATCAGGGTACTTTTACCGTCATCGACGCTGCCGCAGGTCAAAAAGCGCAGCAGGCTTTTGTGTTGTTGCGCATGCAGGTAGGCTTCTACGCCGCCTTCATCAGCAATTTGTTGTGCAATAGTGGTGTTCATCTGGCGGCTCCTTAGAAATAACCCTGGCGTTTTTTAAGCTCCATGGAGCCTGCCTGGTCGCGGTCAATTGCCCGCCCTTGACGTTCACTGGTGGTCGAAACCAGCATCTCTTCGATGATTTCCGGCAGCGTCTGCGCCTCGGATTCAACGGCACCGGTTAGCGGCCAGCAGCCCAGGGTACGGAAGCGCACCATTTTCTGCTCAATCACTTCACCTGGCTGCAAATCGATGCGGTCATCATCCACCATCAGCAGCATGCCATCGCGCTCAAGAACCGGGCGCGGTGCTGCCAGATACAGCGGCACGATTTCGATATTTTCCAGGAAGATGTACTGCCAGATATCCAGTTCGGTCCAGTTGGAAAGCGGGAACACACGAATGCTTTCGCCTTTATTAATCTGGCCGTTGTAGTTGTGCCACAGTTCAGGGCGCTGGTTTTTTGGGTCCCAGCGATGGAAGCGGTCACGGAATGAATAGATACGTTCTTTAGCGCGTGATTTTTCTTCGTCACGACGAGCGCCACCAAAGGCGGCATCAAAACCGTATTTGCTCAGCGCCTGCTTCAGGCCCTCGGTTTTCATGATGTCAGTATGTTTGGCGCTGCCATGCACGAAGGGGTTAATGCCCATCGCCACCCCTTCCGGGTTTTTATGCACCAACAATTCAAAACCGTAATTCTTCGCGGTACGGTCACGGAAATCGTACATTTCGCGGAATTTCCAGCCGGTGTCGACATGCAGCAGCGGGAACGGAAGTGTGCCTGGATAAAAGGCTTTACGGGCCAAATGCAACATCACCGATGAGTCTTTACCGATGGAATACATCATTACCGGATTGGAAAATTCGGCGGCAACCTCACGGATGATATGGATGCTTTCTGCCTCCAGTTGCCGTAAGTGTGTGAGTCGTTTTTGGTCCATAACCTTCCCTTAACCGAGGTTTAGTACGGTGGGTCATGGCCCGCCGTTTTAAATTCATGCAGGGACTATACGGCTGAGGTTGATTTGTTATGAAATTACTAATTGGAATGACTAGTTCCACAAAAGAATAACGAGATGCAAAAGCAAATGACAAAATGTGCTTAACCCTCGAATTATCCTGGGTTTCGGAACGATAGAAATTGTGTAGTCTCCATCACAGTTTCATACTATGCAGGCAAAAAATTTTCCGGTTTAAAAGGGACTCACTATGTTTTCCGCATTGCGCCAAACGCTTACCAGCCTGGCGTTAGGAATTTGCTGTACCTTGCCTGCGTTTGCCAACGCAACCACGATGGGCAACATTGCCGACCAACAAACGCGCCACATCGCGACCGTTTTCCCAGGCCGAATGACAGGCAGCCCGGCGGAAATGATGGCCGCGGATTACCTGAATCAACAATTTAGCCAGCTTGGCTACCAAAGCGATATTCGCCGCTTCAACACCCGTTACCTTTACACCAGCAAAGACGGTCATCAGAACTGGCATAACGTCAGCGCAAGCTCGGTGATCGCCGCTCGTGAAGGTATTGAACCGCAGCAAATCATCATCATGGCGCATCTCGATACTTTTTCGCCGCTCAATGACAACGACGTGAATAACAACCTTGGCGGTTTAACGCTACAAGGCGTGGATGATAATGCTTCAGGCCTGGGCGTGATGCTGGAGCTTGCCACCCGCCTGAAAGATATACCAACACGCTACGGCATCCGTTTTATCGCCACCAGCGGTGAAGAACTTGGTTCGTTGGGCGCGGAAGATATCCTGAAACGCATGAGTGCCAGCGACAAGAAAAACACCCTGCTGGTGATTAATCTCGATAGTCTGATTGTCGGCGAAAAGCTCTATTTCAACAGCGGTAAATCGACGCCGACCGCCGTCACTAAAATGACACGTGACCGCGCATTAGCGTTGGCACGGCAGTTAAATATTAAGGCCACGACCAATCCTGGACTTAATGCCCATTATCCAAAAGGTACTGCCTGCTGTAACGATGCTGAAGTGTTTGATAAAGCCGGGATCCCGGTGCTTTCAGTGGAAGCCACCAACTGGTCGCTGGGTAAGAAAGATGGCTATCAGCAACGCGTAAAAAGCAAAGCGTTCCCCGATGGAACCAGTTGGCATAATGCCTTAATTGATAACCAGCAATATCTGGATAAGTGGCTACCGCAGCGCATTGAAAAACGCAGCCGTGACGTAGTGCGCGTGATGTTGCCATTGGTGAAGGAGCTGGCTAAGGCGAAGCATTAATTCTTTGTTTAACCAATAAAAAGCCCTTCTGCATAGCGCGAAGGGTTTTTTATATACAACAATCAGATAACTACTCGTGCAAACCACACTCGCGCTTAAGCCCAAAGAAACGCGTCTCTTCTTCAGCCATGCCTTCTTCCCACTTACGCGTGGTGTGGGTATCGCCCACGGAAAGGTAGCCTTGATCCCACAACGGGTGGTATTTCAGGCCATTGGCGGTGAGGTATTGGTAAACCTGGCGGTTGTCCCAGTCGATGATCGGCAGGATTTTAAACACTTCACGCTGAATCGCCAGCACCGGTAAATGGGCACGGCTGCCCGATTGTTCACGGCGCAAACCAGCAAACCAGGTTTGCCCGTTGAGTTCATGCAGCGCACGGTTCATCGGCTCAACTTTGTTGATATCATTGTATTTCTCAATGCCTTCAACGCCCTGTTCCCACAGTTTTCCGTAACGCGCTTCCTGCCACGCGGCACTTTCCTTCGCGCTAAAGACTTGCAGATTCAGCTTCAGCTTATCGGTGAGTTCATCAATGAACTGGTAGGTTTCCGGGAACAGATAACCGGTGTCGGTGAGGATCACCGGAATATCCGGGAACTGTTGGGTGACCAGGTGCAGAGACACTGCTGCCTGAATCCCAAAACTCGAGGAGAGTACAAACTCACCAGGCAAGTTTTCCAGCGACCAGCTGACACGCTGTTCGGCGCTAAGTTTTTCAAGCTGGCTGTTGACCTCCGCCAGGGCCATGATGCGCTCGACTTTAGGGAGTTCGTTCAGCGCTTTTAGATCGAGTACAGGCATAGATACCTCGCTAAATAGTATTCCCTCTCCCTGGGGAGAGGGTTAGGGTGAGGGCGACCCATGTCGAGTGCTTACGCACGTAGTAAGCCCAGACGCCCTCATCCGGCCTTCTCCCCCAGGAGAAGGAGAAGAATAGTGCTAGTCCCACAAGTCCCGGGCCGGGTCCAGTACCGGGCGAATAATCCCGGCGCGGATGGTGAAATCACCGAAGCCTTCGTCAGCTTCACGCTCTTTCGCCCAGCGCCCGACCAACTCATCAATGGAGGCCAGAATTTCCGGCTCAGTGATGTTTTCACGGTACATGCGCGGGATACGCGTGCCGATGCGGTTACCGCCAATATGCAGGTTATAGCGGCCTGGCGCTTTGCCCACCAGGCCGATTTCCGCCAGCAGCGCGCGGCCACAGCCGTTCGGGCAGCCGGTAACACGCGTGACGATGTGTTCATCTGGCACCTGGTGTTTTTCCAGCACTTCTTCAACTTTAGTCACAAACTGCGGCAGGAAGCGTTCAGCTTCGGCCATCGCCAGCGGGCAAGTCGGGAAGGAAACGCAGGCCATTGAGTTTTCACGCTGTGGTTTCACCGCGTTCATCAGGCCGCTTTCTTTGGCGATCTTCTCGATAGCTGCTTTTTCACTGGCCGGTACACCAGCGACGATCAGGTTCTGGTTTGCCGTCAGGCGGAAGTCGCCTTTGTGGATCTTCGCGATCGCCATCAGGCCGGTTTTCAGCGGACGGTCCGGGTAGTCCAGGATACGGCCATTTTCGATAAACAGCGTCAGGTGCCATTTGTCGTCGATGCCTTTTACCCAGCCAATACGATCGCCACGTCCGGTAAATTCATACGCGCGAGTCGGCTCGAATTTGATGCCTGCGCGGCGTTCAACTTCGGCTTTAAACACCTCCACGCCAACACGCTCAAGGGTGTATTTGGTCTTGGCATTTTTACGATCGGTACGGTTGCCCCAGTCGCGTTGTGTGGTGACAACGGCTTCCGCCACCGCCAGCGTGTGCTCAAGCGGAATGTAACCGAACTCGCTCGCGGTGCGGGCATAGGTTGCTTTGTTGCCGTGTTCGATGGACAAACCGCCGCCCACCAGCAGGTTGAAGCCCACCAGCTTGCCGTCTTTGGCAATGGCGATGAAGTTCATGTCATTGGCATGAAGATCGACGTCATTCTGCGGCGGTACCACCACCGTGGTTTTAAACTTACGCGGCAGATACGTTTCACCGAGGATCGGCTCTTCGTCGGTGGTGGCGACTTTCTCTTGATCCCACCAGATCTCGGCATAAGCACGGGTGCGCGGCAGCAGATGTTCAGAAAGCTTTTTCGCCCATTCGTACGCTTCCTGGTGCAGCTCAGACTCCACCGGGTTTGAGGTACACAGCACGTTGCGGTTCACGTCGTTAGCGGTTGCCAGCGCATCCAGCCCAACTTCGTGCAGCATTTCGTGCGCCGGTTTCACGTTCTTTTTCAGAATGCCGTGGAACTGGAAAGTCTGGCGGTTAGTCAGACGAATGCTGCCGTAAATGGTTTTATCTTCGGCAAATTTATCAATCGCACGCCATTGCTCGGTGGTGATAATCCCACCCGGCAGACGGCAGCGCAGCATCATCGCATGGCGCGGCTCGAGCTTTTGTTCTGCACGTTCTGCACGAATATCACGGTCATCCTGCTGATACATGCCGTGAAAGCGGATCAGCAAAAAGTTGTCGCCTCTGAAGCCACCGGTCAGCCCGTCCTGCAAATCTTCTTTGATAGTGCCGCGCAGGTAATTGCTTTCGCGTTTCAGGCGCTCGGCGTCAGACAGTTTGCCTTCGACCACTAATGGTCCTGGGTGTTTTTCGCTCATTAGTAGACATCTCGCTGATAACGGCGCTCAACGCGCAGCTCACTTAAAAATTCATCGGCCGTTTCGGTATCCATGCCACCGAACTCGGCTACCACTTCCAGTAAAACCTGCTCAACGTCTTTAGCCATGCGATTGGCATCGCCGCAGACGTAAATGTGGGCACCTTCTTTAATCCAGTTCCACAGTTCCGCGCCTTTTTCGCGCAGTTTATCTTGTACGTATATTTTGTGTTGCTGGTCGCGAGACCAGGCCAGATCGATATTCGTCAGTAGGCCATCTTTGACGTAACGCTGCCATTCAACCTGATACAGGAAATCATCGGTAAAGTGCGGGTTGCCGAAGAACAGCCAGTTTTTACCGGTTGCCCCATCACTTTCACGCTGCTGCATAAAGGCGCGGAATGGTGCGATGCCGGTGCCAGGGCCAATCATAATCACCGGCGTTTCCGGGTTGGCAGGCAGGCGGAAGTTATCGTTATGTTCGATGAACACACGTACTTCGCCATCTTCCCCAAGGCGGTCAGCAAGGTAACCAGAAGCACCGCCAGTACGGGCGCGGCCTTCGATGTCATAACGCACCACGCCAACGGTAATGTGCACTTCGCTTTCCGCTTCAGCCTGCGAAGAAGCAATCGAGTACAGGCGCGGCGTCAGCGGGCGCAGTAAATCAATCAGCTGCTCAGCAGTTAATTCCGCTGGCGCGTAACGCACCATGTCGACAATCGGCGTGTTGTGAGCAAAGTGCTGCAATTTGGTTTTATCACCCACCAGATCCAGCAACGCGGCGTTGCGGGTAACCTGCGCATACTTCTCAACGATGTTGGCGGTATTGATGGTCAGCTCGAAATGCCACTCCAGCGCTTCGCTCAGTGGCAAAGTTTTGCCATCGACAGTGACGCTTTCATCGCCTTTCAGCCACAGCAGTTCGACCAGCTCTTTCACCAATGCTTGATCGTTTTGGTACCAGACGCCCAGCGCATCCCCCGGCTGGTAACGCAAACCGGAATCACTCAGGTCAATCTCAAAGTGACGCACGTCTTTTTCAGAATCGCGACCGGTAATTTTCTGGTTAACCGCAAGCGTTGCGGTCAGCGGCGCTTCTTTGCTGTACGGGCTGGTGAAGATTTCGTTGGCAACGCCCGTGGCGGTGACTGCCGCTTGCGCCGGAGTTTCTGCCGGTACGCGGGATTTCAGAACGTCGACAATTTTTGCCCGCCACTGCGCGGCGGCTGGCTGGAATTCGACATCACAATCCACACGATCCAACAGGCGCTCACCGCCGAGTTCCGCGAGTTTGTTATCAAAATCTTTACCCGACTGGCAGAAGAATTCGTAAGAGGTGTCGCCAAGGCTAAAGACTGCAAACGCAGTGCCTGGCAGTTTTGGTGCCTTTTTCGAGAACAGGAATTTGTGCAACGCCACGGCTTCTTCCGGCGGTTCGCCCTCGCCTTGCGTTGAAGTGACAACAATCAGCAGTTTTTCCTGGGCAATTTGTTTGAATTTATAGTCGCCCGCGTTAACCAGGTTAACGTTTAGTTTAGCCGCCAGTAAATCGTCGCGCAGTTGTTCGCTGACGCGGCGCGCGTTACCGGTTTGCGATGCAGAAATCAGCGTAATGACCGGAACTTCAGCCGCAGCAGGTTGAGCTGCCGCAACAGTACCAGGTTGTTGATTAATCATTCCCCAGAAATAGCCGGATAACCAGGCCAGTTGAGTCTGCGAGAAATCTGTCGTCGCCGCCTGGAGGCGTGCCAGTTGCTCCGGGGTTAGCGGTAACAGTGCGGTCGGTGGGGCCTGAATTGTCATGCGTTGTGAGTTCCAGTAACAAAAGATCCGTTTTTAATATCGAACGAATAAACGGGAATGGTGTAAGGGTAACCATCGCGATAATAACAATTAAAGAAGGGATAGAAATAACAAATAACCAAAACGACTAACCACTTTTACGGGTAATCCATAACGTTAAAAGTGATTAGTTAACTTAATGAAAAATAAAAGATAACAGAAAGAAAAATACTATCAGGGGGAGTTGGCACCCGCCTGGCAGGTATAGTTAATGCGTGAAATAGTCATTTCCTGTACTATGCCGCGGTTATTTTGTATGAAAGAGACTTAATTATGTCCACCACCCTGTTTAAAGATTTTACCTTCGAAGCCGCTCACCACCTGCCACATGTACCAGAAGGCCACAAATGCGGTCGCTTACATGGTCATTCATTTATGGTGCGCCTGGAAATCACTGGCGAGGTTGATCCGTATACCGGCTGGATTATGGATTTTTCTGAGCTGAAGGCGGCGTTTAAACCGACTTATGACAGGCTTGATCATTACTATCTGAATGATATTCCTGGGCTTGAGAATCCAACCAGCGAAGTGCTGGCAAAATGGATTTGGGACGAAATGAAGCCGCTTGTGCCGCTGCTAAGTTCAGTGATGGTGAAAGAAACCTGTACCGCCGGTTGCGTGTATAAGGGTTAAAAGAAAGGCACCGTAAAGGTGCCTTGAGACTGATGACAAACTTCTTCGTAGGTCAGATAAGCGCAGCGTCATCCGACACCACTGGCGTAAATGGTGGATGACGCTAACGCTTATCCACCCTACAAAACACATTTATCACCCTTTGTCAGCAATCTGAAGGCACCGTAGAGGTGCCTTTTTGGTTTTAAGCGATATTCAAATACTTATGCGTCTGCATTGAAAGCCGCCAGTTGCGGGCGATACAAGTTTCGATACACAGACGCGTCGCATCTTCTTTCTGGCTGATAGGCTGAAGCGCAATCACCCGTTTTTTATCGTCAACCAGGGTCGCTAACAGTTCATCCAGCGCTTCGATATCCCGCATACGCCCCACCGGATGTTTAATTTCATCGGCACGTTCTAAAGCCTGAGACAGTACGTCGTAACCACCACGCATATTCACTTTCGGGGAAACGGTCACCCAGGTTCCGGCAGTGCAACGCACTTCATGCGTGCCGCTGGTTTCAATCTGGCAGCTATAACCGTGGTGCTCAAACAGCGAAGTTAATGGTGTGAGATCGTGAATGCATGGCTCGCCGCCGGTAATCACCACATGGCGCGCGGTGTAATCCTGGCGCTGGAAAATCGCCAGCAAATCTTCAGGGCTAGCGTTGCCCCATTTGTCGCTTTCTTTGGTTTTAGCAAGGATGCTGAACAAAGAGACTTCACGATCCGCGAGTTTATCCCAGGTGTGTTTGGTATCGCACCACGCGCAGCCCACCGGGCAGCCTTGCAGGCGAATAAAAATGGCGGGCACACCAGTAAAATAGCCCTCCCCTTGCAGGGTCTGGAACATCTCGTTAATCAGATACTGCATAGTCTTCTCAAATAATGGGCGTAAAGAGTGATTATCGCAGAAGTGACGGTTGAGATCATGCGTAACGGTGTGACAGGCCCAATCAGGGGGAGACTGGGCCTGTCACTGCCATCACAACCTGGAAGTTGCGATGGCATTTACGAAGCGGCGTGTGATTTGCTGCGGGCGAGTAATCGCCCCGCCGACTACCACCGCATGAGCCCCGAGAGCCAGGCAATGCGCAGCCATTTCCGGCGTTTCCACATTCCCTTCAGCAATAACCGGCACATCGACCGCCGCCAGAACATCGCGCAAGAACTGGCAGCCATTCGTCGCCAGAATTTGCCCTTTCGTTTCAGCGGTATAACCATGTAGCGTGGTGCCAACACAATCAAAACCCAGTGCGGCGGCATCACGAGCTTCTTCAACGGTGGCAATATCCGCCATCAACAGCAACTGCGGATAACGCTGGCGAATTGCCGCCACCAGGCCGCGCAAGTCCTGTTGGCCAGGGCGTTCATGCCCGGTGCCATCCAGCGCAATCATCGCCGGGTTTGCGGCCATTAACTCATCCACCTCTTTGAGAGTTGGCGTGATGTAAACATCGCTGCCCGGATAATCACGTTTGATGATCGCAATCACCGGTAAATCAACTGTTTCCATGATTGTTTGAACGTCTGGCAAACTGTTGGCGCGAATCGCACAAGCACCACCTTGTGCGGCTGCCAGCGCCATTTTCGACATAATAAACGAGCTGTGTAACGGTTCATTTTCCAACGCCTGGCAGGAAACAATCAGTTTTCCCTCAATCAGCGACAACATGGACGGTTTCATATGGCGAGAATCTCCTCTACTTCATTTTTAATAATCGTGACGTGCGGGCCGTAAATCACCTGTACGCCATTGCCGCGCTGGATAACGGCACGAGCGCCGGTCTCTTTTAATAGGGCCTCATCAACCAGTGAACCATCATGTAACGTGACGCGCAGACGAGTGGCACAGCAATCAAGCTCGACAATATTCTCTTTGCCGCCCAACGCGATGATGACTTGCAACGGGCGCTCGCCTGCTGTGACCTGCACGCTTTCCGTTCCCGCATCTTCACGGCCCGGCGTTTTGAAATTGAAGCGTGTAATCACGAAACGGAAGGTGAAGTAGTACAGGAAGAACCACGGAATACCGACAAGCGGGACGTACATCCAGTGGGTTTTAGCTTCGCCCTGCAACACACCAAACAGAATGAAATCAATAAAACCGCCAGAAAATGTCTGGCCGATGGTGATGTGCAGCATGTGCGCCAGCATAAATGCCAGGCCATCGAACAACGCGTGGATCACGTACAACACCGGGGCGATAAACAGGAAAGAGAACTCGATAGGTTCGGTAATACCGGTTAAGAAAGAGGTTAACGCCGCAGAAAGTAACAGCCCCGCCACACGCTTGCGATTCTCAGGTTTCGCAGTGTGATACATCGCCAGGCACGCACCCACCAGGCCAAACATCATGGTGATAAAGCGGCCAGACATGAAACGTGAAGTGCCGATGTAGAACTGCTGGGTGTTCGGGTCAGCCAACTGGGCAAAGAAGATGCGCTGTGTGCCTTCAACCAGTTGACCGTTAACCATCTCGGTACCGCCAAGCGCCGTCGTCCAGAATGGCAGGTAGAAGATATGGTGCAGACCGAATGGGCCGAGCATACGCAGCACGAAGCCGTAGATAAATGTCCCGAGGTAACCGGTGGCATCCACCAGGCCGCCCATGCCAAAAATGAGTTTCTGGAAATGCGGCCAGATGACGGTCATCGCCGCGCCAACCAGGATAGCGACCAGCGAGCTGATTATCGGCACAAAACGTGAACCACCGAAGAAACCAAGGAATTGCGGTAGCGCGATTTTGTTATAGCGGTTATGCAGCAGTGAAGTGACGATACCGATGACCACGCCACCAAAAACGCCGGTTTCCAGCGTCTGGATACCTAATGCCATCCCCTGCCCGACCGCACCTGGATTGGTTGCCGCCAGTGTGCCGCTTAATGTCAGCAACGCATTGATGGTAGCGTTCATTACCAGATAAGCCAGTAATGCCGCCAGACCCGCAGTGCCTTTATCCCCTTTTGCCAGCCCTACAGACACGCCGACGGCAAATAACACCGCCAGGTTAGCAAACACGATTGAACCCGCACTCGCCATGATGGTGAAAATACCCTGTAACCAGGCGACATCCAGGAAGGGATAGGCCGCAACAGTATTGGGATTAGACAGCGCACCGCCAATCCCCAGCAACAGCCCGGCTGCCGGTAAAACAGCGATAGGTAACATGAACGACTTGCCAAAACGCTGGGCCTTTTCAAACCAGCCCCCAGAAGAGGTACCGCTAAAGATTGACATAAATTTTCTTCCTGCCAAATTACTGTGATGAAAATTATTACCACAATAAGACGTAGCAAGTGAAAATTTTCACCATCAATACGATCCACATCACAGTTAACCGAATCTGCTGGCACTGCGGGGCCGCTTTCCTCCACACTATGTCCAGTAATTAAGTAAGGCCGTGGGATGGGTCCGATGACAGAAAACGAAAATTTATTGCTGCACTTGCGTCAGGGTCTGCCAGGTTACAGCCCAACGTTACAAAAACTAGGCGAGTTCGTTCTTGGCGAGCCGCAGAAGGTGCTGTATCTGACCATCACCGAGCTGGCGCGTGAAAGTGAAACCAGCGAGGCCAGCGTCACTCGCCTGTGCCGCCATTTAGGCTGCAAGGGATATACCGAATTTAAGATGGCGCTGGCGCTGGATGTTCAACAGCAGCAGCCTCCCGCTCCCGTGAGCGAAGACAGTATTGATGAGTTAATCGAAGAGTCTGTGCAGGCGCTGAGAGATACCGGGAAACTGCTCAATCGCGAGGTGCTGCAACAGGCGGGCATTGCCCTGCATCGTGCCACTTCGGTGCAAATTTATGGCGTTGCAGCCAGCGCAATTATGGGGGATTACCTGCATTACAAATTGCTGCGCTTAGGCAAACCTGCACAGTTGTTTAGCGATATGCACCGCGCAGCGATGAATGCAGCAACGCTTAGCGAGCGTGATCTGGTAGTGGTGATTTCGAGTTCCGGTTCCACCAAAGATTTAATGCATGTGGTGAAACTCGCCAAAAAGCGCCATGCCTGTGTGCTGCTGATTAGTAACACATTGCGCAGCCCTCTCGCCGATCTTGCCGATCTGTTGCTGGTTGCCGCTAAACCAGAAGGCCCATTAAGCGCCGGTGCGTTAAACGCCAAAGTGGGAGCCATGTTGTTGGTGGAGGTACTGGTGGGAGAGCTGATTACTCACGATAACCAATACGCCGCCACAAGCCAGCAAACCGCCAGCGCCACGCTGCCATTGCTTATCTGATATCGGGTAATAAGCGCAGTGCCATCCGACAAACTGACGCAAATGGTGGATGGCGCTATCGCTTATCCACCCTACAAAACCGGTTTAGTGACCCACGGGTTGAGCAGGCCGGTGTCGCAGAAGGTATCGACGTGAAGTGGAAGTCCGTCGGTGGTGGCTCTGATGCTAACCATACGGCAGCGTTGGGTATCCCTTCTCTGGACGGTTTCGGGCCAATAGGTGCCGGTTTCCACAGTGTGTCAGAGTATCTGGAACTGGATAGCATTGAGCCAAGAATCCGCCTGCTTAAGCGGGTGATTCAGTCGCTTTAAAAAACCAATGGCCGGGGTTTCCCGGCCACT
Organism: Buttiauxella sp. 3AFRM03; assembly: GCF_003675305.1. Taxonomy (NCBI): domain Bacteria; kingdom Pseudomonadati; phylum Pseudomonadota; class Gammaproteobacteria; order Enterobacterales; family Enterobacteriaceae; genus Buttiauxella; species Buttiauxella sp. 3AFRM03. Next base: position 4,043,568 of record NZ_CP033076.1, on the reverse strand, counting down.
TTTAGCTAATCACATAGCTTACTTTTTGGTTTTAAAATCAATCACCATGCGGCCTTTGATTTTACCGTCTTCCATTTCTTTGAAGATAGCATTGATATCTTCAAGTGGACGCATGGTCACTTTAGGAACCACTTTTCCTTCGGCAGCAAACTGGAAGGCTTCAGCTAAATCATGGCGCGTTCCAACCAAAGAACCGACGACTTCGATACCATCAAGTACCAGACGTGGAATGTTCAGGCTCATGGATTCTGATGGTAAACCGACCGCAACGATACGCGCACCCGCACGAACAGCGTCTACCGCAGAGTTGAATGCCGCTTTCGCCACCGCAGTCACTACCGCAGCATGGGCACCGCCTACTTTTTCCTGGATGACTTTTGCCGCATCTTCATTGCGTGAGTTGATGACCAAATCCGCGCCACACTCTTTGGCGAATTCGAGCTGTGCATCATTGACGTCGATGGCAATGACTTTGGCATTAAAGACGTTTTTAGCGTATTGCAGCGCGAGGTTGCCAAGGCCGCCAAGGCCATAAATCGCAATCCACTGCCCCGGTTTGATATGCGAGACTTTCACCGCTTTGTAAGTGGTGACACCAGCACAAGTCACGCTGCTGGCCGCCGCAGATTCAAGTCCATCAGGGACTTTTACCGCGTAATCGGCAACGACAATGCACTCTTCAGCCATGCCACCATCGGCGGTATAACCCGCGTTGGTGACGCTGCGACACAGCGTTTCATTGCCAGTATTACAGTATTCACAGTTGCCGCAGCCGCGGAAGAACCAGGCAACGCTTGCGCGGTCGCCCACTTTCAGGGAAGTCACCCCTGGGCCAACTGTTTTCACTACGCCAATGCCTTCATGCCCCAGCGTAATGCCTGTTACATCACCAAAATCTCCATTTTTCACATGTAAATCGGTATGGCATACGCCACAGCATTCCATTGTCAGCAATGCTTCGCCGTGTTTAAGGGCTCGAACAGGTTTGTCGATGATCCCTACAGAGTGATCTTTATTAACAACTGCTGCTTTCATGTCGGTCTCCTGACCTGTGAGTGAAAAGTCCCCGTAAGCCTGGTCGACAGGTGGGGGAACTGCAAACTCTACTAGTGAGATCGGCTATATGTTGTTCAGGAGCCAGCAAAAATAGAAATAAAAAAACCCGCCGAAGCGGGTTTTTTGTAAGAATTTAAAGCAGTAACGAATTACTGACCTTTAACTTCTTTCAGACCGTTGAACGGAGCTGGTGTGCCCGCAGCAGCCAGAGCTTCTTCAATACGAATCAGCTGGTTGTACTTAGCAACACGGTCAGAACGGCTCATAGAACCAGTTTTGATCTGGCCTGCAGCAGTACCAACAGCCAGGTCAGCGATGGTAGCGTCTTCAGTTTCGCCTGAACGGTGAGAGATAACTGCAGTGTAGCCAGCATCTTTCGCCATTTTGATCGCAGCCAGAGTTTCGGTCAGAGAACCGATCTGGTTGAATTTGATCAGAATGGAGTTAGCGATACCGTTGTCGATACCTCTTTTCAGGATTTTGGTGTTAGTTACGAACAGATCGTCACCAACCAACTGGATTTTGTCGCCCAGAACTTTAGTCTGGTGTGCGAAACCATCCCAATCAGACTCGTCCAGACCGTCTTCGATAGAAACGATTGGGTACTGTTTGGTCAGATCTTCCAGGAATGCAGTGAATTCTTCAGAGGTGAAAGCTTTGTTGCCTTCGCCAGCCAGAACGTATTTACCGTCTTTGTAGAATTCAGAAGCAGCACAGTCCATAGCCAGAGTAATGTCTTTACCCAGCTCGTAACCTGCAGCTTTAACCGCTTCAGCGATTACAGCCAGTGCTTCAGCGTTGGAACCCAGGTTTGGCGCATAGCCACCTTCGTCACCAACAGCAGTACCCATGCCTTTAGATTTCAGAACTTTAGCCAGGGTATGGAAAACTTCAGAACCCATACGGATGGCTTCTTTCAGGTTTTTCGCACCAACTGGTTGAATCATGAACTCTTGGATATCAACGTTGTTATCAGCGTGCTCGCCGCCGTTGATGATATTCATCATAGGCAGTGGCATAGAGAATTTGCCTGGAGTGCCGTTCAGTTCAGCGATGTGTGCATACAGCGGCAGGCCTTTAGAGGCAGCAGCAGCTTTAGCAGCAGCAAGAGAAACAGCCAGGATTGCGTTAGCACCGAAGTTAGATTTGTTTTCGGTACCGTCCAGGTCGATCATGATTTTATCGATGTTAGCCTGGTCTTTCGCATCTTTACCAGTTACAGCCGCAGCGATCGGGCCATTAACTGCAGCAACGGCTTTCAGAACGCCTTTGCCCAGGAAGCGAGATTTGTCGCCATCGCGCAGTTCCAGCGCTTCGCGGGAACCAGTTGAAGCACCTGATGGTGCAGCAGCCATACCTACGAAACCGCCTTCCAGATGAACTTCAGCTTCAACAGTCGGGTTACCACGGGAGTCGATGATTTCACGACCGATGACTTTAACGATTTTGGACATTAGATTTTCCTCAGTACAAGTTAAACTAAAACTCCAGACAAACAACGCGCGAAACATTCGCGCGTTGTCGTTCTAACTTTCTGCTTACTTTTCCTGGCGCTTCTGGTACTCACCTGCAGCTTTCACAAAGCCTGCAAACAGTGGGTGGCCATCACGCGGAGTCGAAGTAAATTCCGGGTGGAACTGGCAAGCAACAAACCACGGATGATTTGGTACTTCGATGATTTCTACCAGTTGGTCATCACCGGAACGGCCCGCAACGCGCAGACCTGCTGTTTCAATTTGTTTCAACAACATGTTGTTGACTTCATAACGATGGCGATGACGCTCAGTAATTGTCGGTTCACCGTACATCTGGCGCACCAGACTACCATCGGTCAACTGACACTGCTGGCCGCCAAGACGCATGGTGCCGCCCAAGTCGCTCTTTTCAGTACGAACTTCAACGTTACCTTCTTCGTCTCGCCACTCGGTGATTAAGGCAACCACCGGGTATTTACAGTCTGGCACAAATTCAGTTGAGTTGGCGTTAGCCATACCTGCAACGTTTCGTGCGAACTCGATCAGCGCCACTTGCATACCTAAGCAAATACCCAGATACGGAATGTTCTGTTCACGAGCATAGCGCGCGGTGGCGATTTTGCCTTCCACACCACGGTAACCGAAACCGCCAGGGATAAGGATAGCATCCAATCCCTTCAGCATTTCTTCAGCACCGCGAGTTTCAACATCCTGCGAGTCAATCAGCTTGATGTTAACGGTCAGACGATTTTTCAAACCACCGTGTTTCAGCGCTTCAATCACAGATTTGTAGGCATCTGGCAGTTCAATGTACTTGCCGACCATACCAATCGTAACTTCGCTTGTCGGATTCGCTTCTTCGTAAATAACTTGTTCCCATTCGGACAAGTTAGCTTCAGGAACGTTCAAGCTGAATCGTTTACAAATATAATCGTCCAGCCCCTGTGATTTCAACAGGCCTGGAATTTTATAGATAGAATCGACATCTTTCAGAGAAATAACCGCTTTCTCCGGGACGTTACAGAACAATGCAATTTTCGCACGTTCATTTGCCGGAACCACGCGGTCAGAGCGGCAGATCAGCACATCTGGCTGAATACCGATGGAAAGCAGTTCTTTTACGGAGTGTTGAGTCGGTTTAGTTTTCACTTCACCGGCAGCGGCCATGTATGGCACCAGAGTCAGGTGCATATACAGCGTGTGCTCACGACCCACTTCGACAGCCATCTGGCGAATCGCTTCGAGGAACGGCAGGGATTCGATATCACCTACAGTACCGCCGATTTCAACCAGAACAACATCGTAGCCTTCGCCACCTTCAAGGATGCGTTCTTTGATAGCGTTCGTGATGTGTGGAATAACCTGGACAGTCGCGCCCAGATAGTCGCCACGGCGTTCTTTACGCAGAACATCTGAGTAAATACGGCCAGTGGTGAAGTTGTTACGACGCGTCATTTTGTTGCGAATGAAACGCTCGTAGTGACCTAAATCCAGGTCGGTTTCAGCGCCGTCTTCTGTAACGAACACTTCCCCATGTTGAATAGGGCTCATGGTACCCGGATCGACGTTGATGTACGGATCGAGTTTCATGATGGATACGTTGAGGCCACGGGCTTCGAGAATAGCTGCGAGGGAGGCTGCGGCAATGCCTTTACCCAGAGAGGAAACGACCCCGCCGGTCACAAAAATATAGTTCGTTGTCATGCTGAACCTGAGAAGTTAGGTTTAAAGACGATGGGAGTACCAGGACGGGAAAGTAGTATACCCGAACAGTATCGGCGCCACAAACTTTCATTCTGTCTGCAAAGCCCTGACCTCGCACTTTGTCAGGGCACTGAAAATAGCCCGTCTGGAATAAATGTTTTTGACGTAAATCAATCGCTTGTTAAATTGAAATTGCCATTAAATGTGTTTGACCACAAAAACGCGTTAAATTTCAGTTTCCTGGCGTTTAACTTCTTGCCAGACTTCTTCCATGATTTCCAGGTCAACACCGGTCATTGTCAGGCCCCTGGCGGCGATAATCTGTTCCACCTGGCGGAAACGGCGCTCGAATTTCAGATTAGCTTTTTGCAAAGCAGTCTCCGCTTTGGTGCCTAAATGACGCGCAAGATTAACGGTCGCGAACAATAAATCACCGACTTCTTCTTCCAGTTTCGCTTCGTCAACGACAACCTGTTTTGCCTCAAACATCACTTCGTCGATCTCTTCATAGACTTTGTCTAACACAGGGCCAAGAGTGGTCCAGTCGAAGCCAACGGTTGAGCATCGCTTTTGGATTTTGTGCGCACGCATCAAAGCAGGTAAGGAATGAGGAATATCATCGAGCGCAGAATGTTGCGCCTTTTCAGCACGCTCATCGCTTTTGATTTGTTCCCAGCGAGCCAGCACTTCGGTGCTGTTTTCAGCAATAGCATCAGCAAAGATATGTGGGTGGCGACGTTCAAGTTTGTCACTGATGGCTTCGCAGATGTCATCGAAATTAAAGCGCCCTTCTTCCTGAGCCATTTGCGCGTAAAACACCACCTGGAACAGTAAATCGCCCAGTTCACCGCGTAAATCATCAAAATCTTCGCGGTTGATGGCGTCGAGCACTTCGTAGGTTTCTTCCAGGGTATAGGGTGCGATAGTAGCGAAGGTTTGTTCTTTATCCCACGGACAACCCGTTTCCGGATCGCGCAGGCGCTTCATGATATTCAGCAGGCGGGTAATTTGAGTCATTAGGAATCCTTACAAATAAAAACAACCCTCACCCTGGCCCTCTCCCTGATAGAGAGGGAACGATCTTTTCTCCCTCGCCCCAAAGGGGCGAGGGTCGGGGTGAGGGGCAATAAATCAGCCGTGCAAACGCTTCGCGTCGATGATATCCGGCACCTGGTTCAATTTACCCAGTACACGGCCTAATACCTGCAGGTTGTAGATTTCGATATTCATGTCGATGGTCGCCAGTTGCTGTTTGGTATCGCTACGGCTTGCAACACCCAAAACGTTGACCTTTTCGTTCGCCAGAATGGTGGTGATGTCTCGCAACAGGCCGCTACGGTCATTAGCCGTCACACGCACCACCAGCGAATAACCACTGGAATAGCTTTCCCCCCAAACCGCATCAACAATACGTTCTGGCGCATGGGATTGCAGTTCCGCCAACTGGTCGCAGTCTGCACGGTGAATAGAGATCCCACGCCCCTGCGTAATGAAGCCGACGATTTCGTCGCCAGGAATCGGCTGGCAGCAACGTGCAATGTGGTGCATCAGATTGCCAACACCTTCCACCACCACACGGCCATTATCTTTGCTGCGCGATTGTGGTGTATGCGTTTTTTGCTTCAGTTGGCGAAGAGCTTGCTCATCCTGTTCAGCTGCAGTCGGCTTATTAAACTGCGATTGCAGGTAGTTACTCATCTGGTTAAGACGAATATCCCCACCACCAATGGCCGCCAGTAACTCTTCAACTTCATTGAAGTTATAACGTGGCAGCAACGATTTTTCGGCTTCTTTCAGGCTGATACCCAGATGCTCAATTTCATCATCAAGGATTTGGCGCCCGGCCAGTATGTTTTTGTCACGATCCTGTTTACGGAACCAGTTGTGGATTTTCGCGCGGCCCCGGCTGGTGGTGATGTAACCCAAGTTAGGGTTCAGCCAGTCACGGCTTGGGTTCGGCTGTTTCTGAGTGATAACTTCAATCTGATCGCCCATTTGCAGCTGATAGGTAAACGGCACAATGCGGCCACCTATTTTCGCACCGATGCAGCGATGCCCAACATCGCTGTGAATGTGGTAGGCAAAGTCCAGTGGCGTGGAACCGGCAGGCAAGTCCACTACGTCACCTTTCGGGGTAAACACATACACGCGGTCATCAAACACCTGACTGCGCACTTCATCCAGCAACTCGCCGGAGTCGGCCATTTCTTCTTGCCAGGCAATCAGTTTACGCAACCACGCAATGCGGTCTTCGTGGCCCGAACTGCCGCTTTTGGCATTACCCTCTTTGTACTTCCAGTGGGCAGCAACCCCCAGTTCCGAATCTTCATGCATCTGCTTGGTTCGGATCTGGATTTCAATAGTTTTGCCATTTGGCCCCAACACCACGGTGTGAATCGACTGATAACCGTTGGGTTTCGGGTTGGCGACGTAATCGTCAAACTCGTCGGGCATATGGCGATAATGGGTGTGCACGATGCCGAGTGCCGCGTAGCAATCCTGTAAACGCTCCGCCACCACGCGCACCGCACGCACATCAAACAGCTCGTCAAAGGCGAGGGATTTTTTCTGCATCTTGCGCCAGATGCTGTAGATGTGTTTCGGGCGGCCATACACTTCAGCCTTCACGCCCTCTTCTTTCATCGATTTACGCAACGCACTAACAAACTCGTCGATGTAATGCTCACGGTCGATACGACGCTCGTGCAGCAATTTCGCGATACGTTTGTATTCATCGGGATGCAAATAGCGGAAGCAGTAGTCTTCCAGCTCCCATTTGAGCTGGCCAATGCCCAGGCGGTTGGCAAGCGGCGCATAGATATTGGTGCACTCTTTTGCCGCCAGAACGCGTTCGTCTTCCGGCGCATCTTTCACTTCACGCAGGTGAGCGATGCGTTCTGCGAGTTTAATCACCACGCAGCGGAAATCGTCCACCATCGCCAGCAACATGCGACGCACGTTATCAACCTGTTCAGCAGAGACTGAATCGGTATGTGCGGCTTTTAGCTGGCGGATGGCGGCCATGTCGCGCACGCCGTGAATCAGCGTGACGACCTGGCTATCGATGCTTTCGCGCATCACCTCTTCGGTGACCACGCCCGCGTCGGCAAGAGGGAACAGCAAGGCGGCTCGCAGCGTATCGTTGTCCATGCTCAGCATCGACAGGATTTCGACCATTTCAACGCCGCGCCACAACAGCAACTCCGCGTCAGGATGGCCTTTGGTTTGTTGCTCGCAATACCGCCAGGTTTCGGCTAAGCGTTCACATGACTGCTGGTTGGTGATCCCGAGACTAGCAATCCATCTATCGGGCGCAAATTCGCCAGCTTTATTGAGATGTGCACTTCTTACCGCAACCATTGTCCGTCCTCTTCGGTGGGGCTTGAATCATTCACACGACTTGATCCAAATACTTAATTTCGCTCAAACAGCGCCATCGACTCCAGATGCCCGGTATGCGGGAACATGTCCAGCATTGCCAATTGGCGCAGTTGATAACCCGCTGCCAGCAATGCCTCGCTATCACGGGCAAGTGTTGTCGGATTACATGAAACATAGACCACTCGCTTAGGAGCAAGTGCGATCACGTGTTGCATGACGCCTGGTGCACCCGCTCGTGCGGGGTCGAGCAATATTTTGTCAAAACCCTGGGCAGCCCAGGGTTGACGAGTCACATCATCTTCCAGGTTTTCATGGAAGAATGTGACATTTTTCAGCGAATTATATCGAGCATTATATTCGCCTTTCGCCACTAGCGCAGCAACGCCTTCCACTCCAACGACACTTTCAGCGCGGGTTGCGAGCGGGAGCGTAAAGTTTCCCATTCCGCAGAACAGGTCCAGCACGCGGTCAGTTGGCTGAATATCCAGCCATTCAATAGCACGCGCAACCATTTGCTGGTTCACACCATCGTTCACCTGAATGAAATCGCGCGGACTGAACGTTAAGCGTAGCCCGTCTGAATGATAACAAGGCTCGTCCTCACCCAGCGCCGTGAGTGTCTCACTGTCCGGCGCTAAAAACAGCGCGACGCCAGTAGAATGCGAAAAGCGTTCCAGTTTTTGCCTGTCGTCGTCATTTAGTGCATCTAAATGACGCAACACCATCAGCGGGCCATTATCTGCAAGTACCAGTTCAACATGGCCTAAACGACGCACCGCTTTTAATGTTGATAAACATTGGTGCAAAGGTTCCAGCAATGCCTCAAGTTGGGGTTCCAAAACAGGGCAATGGTGAATATTCACCAGTTCACTGTCTTGCGACTTGCGAAATCCCATCTGTAAGGTTTGTGTTTTAGGCAGGTAATTCAACCCCAAGCGCGCACGGCGACGATAACCCCATGGCGAACCAGAAATTATTTCGTTGACCACCGCAGGGGTTTCACGCGTCCCCATCATGCGGGCAAGCGCACGGGATTTTGCTTGCTGCTGTAATTCGATGCTGGCATGTTGCTGCTGGCACCCTCCGCAAACGCCAAAGTGCGGACAACGCGGCGCAACACGTTGCGGGCTATCATTTAAACGTCGCTTAACTTTAGCCTGTGCAAAGTTACGTTTGTCATCAGTAACCGTGACTTCGACCTGTTCGCCAGGCAGTGCACCCTGGATAAAAAGCGCTTTACCGTTATGGCGGGCAACGCCCTGACCAAACGGATCAAGGTCGTTAACCGTCACGCTTATGATTTGACGAGTCGTAACCCGTCGCTTTGCAGAGTAGAATTGCGCCATGAGCCTGTATGCTCTCTCAAAATATTAACTATTGCTTCAATTGTCCCATATCGGAACCCCATGACCAACTACAGCCTGCGCGCACGCATGATGATCCTGATTCTGGCACCGACATTAATGATCGGTTTATTGCTCAGTATCTTTTTTGTCGTCCATCGCTACAACGACTTGCAGCGTCAGCTCGAAGACTCGGGTGCCAACATTATCGAGCCGCTGGCAGTTGCCAGCGAATATGGCATGAGTTTCCATAGCCGCGAATCGATACGCCAGTTGGTCAGTGTGTTGCACCGCCGCCACTCCGATATTGTGCGGGCAATTTCAGTATTCGATGAAAACAACAAGCTGTTTGTCACCTCGAATTATCAGTTAAATGCTTCGGTACTGAAGCTACCAAACCATGAAAAACCGCCGCACAGCCTGAGCATTTCACGCCACGGTGATTCAATCATTCTGCGCACGCCCATTATTTCTGAAAGTTATTCACCAGACGAATCTGAAGTGACCGACGCTAAGCCTGCGGGCAATTCGCTCGGCTATGTCGCGATTGAGCTCGACCTGAAATCGGTGCGTTTGCAGCAATACCGGGAAATTTTTATCTCGACGTTGATGATGTTGTTCTGCGTTGGCATTGCCATGCTGTTCGCTTATCGCCTGATGCGCGATGTCACAGGGCCAATCCGTAACATGGTGAATACCGTCGACCGGATACGCCGCGGTCAACTCGATAGCCGCGTCGAAGGTTTCATGCTCGGCGAATTGGATATGCTGAAAAACGGTATCAATTCGATGGCGATGTCGTTGACCGCCTATCACGAAGAGATGCAGCACAATATTGACCAGGCCACTTCTGACCTGCGCGAAACACTTGAGCAGATGGAAATCCAGAACGTTGAACTGGATCTCGCCAAGAAACGCGCGCAGGAAGCTGCACGTATTAAGTCTGAATTCCTCGCCAATATGTCGCACGAACTGCGCACGCCGCTCAATGGGGTGATTGGCTTTACTCGTTTGACGCTGAAAACAGATTTGAATGCCACCCAGCGCGACCATCTGTATACCATCGAACGTTCAGCCAATAACCTGCTCACCATCATCAATGACGTGCTGGACTTCTCCAAACTGGAAGCGGGTAAACTGATTCTGGAAAGCATTCCATTCCCGCTGCGTAATACGCTCGATGAAGTCGTGACATTGCTGGCGCATTCGGCCCATGACAAAGGTCTGGAGCTGACGCTGAACATTAAAAACGATGTGCCGGATAACGTGATTGGCGACCCACTGCGCTTGCAGCAAGTAGTGACTAACCTGGTGGGGAATGCGATTAAGTTTACCGAGAACGGCAATATTGATTTGGTGGTCGAGAAGCGCTCGCAAGGAAACAATAAAGTCCAGGTTGAGATGCGCATTCATGATACTGGTATTGGTATTCCTGAACAGGAGCAGTCGCGTCTGTTCCAGGCGTTTCGTCAGGCTGATGCCAGTATTTCACGGCGTCATGGTGGCACCGGGCTGGGGCTGGTTATCACTCAGAAATTGGTCAGTGAAATGGGCGGGGATATCTCGTTCCATAGCCAGCCAAATCAAGGTTCTACTTTCTGGTTTTATATCAATCTGGACCTGAACTCTAACGCGGTGCTGGACGGTTATTCGACCGAGAATCTGGCGGGCAAACGCATTGCGTATATCGAACAAAATGCTTCTGCGGCACAAAGCACGCTCAACATTTTAGCCAATACGCCGCTTGAGGTGGTGTATAGCCCAACGTTTACCGCCCTCGCCGAAGCGCACTACGACATTATGCTGCTCGGTATGCCGGTCACCTTCCGTGACACGCTATCCATTAAAAATCCAAAACTGGCGAAAGCCGTCACCATGACAGACTGCCTGATTCTGGCTCTGCCAAGCCATTGCCAGATTGATGCTGAATCGCTTAAAAAAGAAGGCGTTGCTGCTTGCTTACTGAAACCGGTCACCGCACCGCGTCTGCTGCCGCTGTTGGCTGAGCACATCTTCAATGCGCACCCGGCACTGGCTGATAACATTGAGAACAAAAAATTACCGCTGACGGTTATGGCCGTTGATGACAACCCAGCCAACCTAAAACTGATCGGCGCATTGCTCGATGATCATGTGCAAAACGTTGAGCTGTGTGGCAGCGGTTTACAAGCCATTGAGCGGGCAAAACAGATGCAGATAGACATCATTCTGATGGATATTCAGATGCCTGAGATGGATGGTATTCGCGCCTGCGAAGTCATTCGTCAATTGCCACACCACCAGCAAACGCCGGTTATCGCGGTGACGGCACACGCCATGGCAGGGCAAAAAGAGAAGCTGCTAAGCGCGGGTATGAACGACTATCTTGCCAAGCCAATCGAAGAGAAAAAGTTGTATAGCCTGCTGTTACGTTATCAACCGGGGGCGATAGCCGCACCTGCGTTGGTGGCGAATGTCGATTCTGCTGCGCAAACTAGTAGCCCAAACCAGACTCTTGATTGGCGACTCGCATTGCAACAAGCCGCCAACAAGCCAGATCTGGCGCGCGATCTCCTCCAGATGCTGCTGGCATTCTTACCTGAAGTCCGCAATACCGTTGAAGAACAACTGGTCGGGGAAAACCCGCAGGAGTTGGTTGATATCATTCATAAACTTCACGGAAGCTGTAGCTACAGCGGTGTGCCACGGTTGAAAAACCTCTGCCTGACGCTGGAACATGAACTGCGCAGTGGCGTGAAGCCAGAAGATCTGGAGCCTGAACTCTTTGAGCTACTCGATGAGATGAATAATGTCTCGAAAGAAGCCCAACGGATGTTCGGTTAGGCGCCGTGTGGGTGATTGATGTCGAATATCGCTAATCCGACCAGGGCGGATTCAGAAGGTTTTGTGTTTACCTATCGCAATGGTTGCCGCGATATTTCGTGCAGCCATTCGCAGATTATCTCCGGCTTCGTTCAATGCTTCATCCAGCGTACAAATGCGATACAACACGCTGAAAACTGCATCCAGGCCATGGCCGTACACCACGGCTACATCTGGCGTTAAACTTCCGGCAATCCCAATAACCGGGATATTATAGCGCTTCGCTACTTTTGCCACGCCGATCGGCACTTTGCCATGAATTGACTGGCTATCAATACGGCCTTCTCCGGTAATCACCAGATCTGCATCACGCACCAGTTCATCTAGTTTCAACGCTCTAGTGACTATCTCAATACCTTGTTGCAATTGCGCACCGCAGAAAGCAAAAAGTGCCGCGCCCATACCTCCCGCCGCACCGCCACCGGAAAGCATCATGACGTCAATATCGAGATCACGGGAAATGATTTTTGCGTAGTGCTCCAGCGCCTGGTCGAGCTTAGTGACCATTTCAGGAGTGGCGCCTTTTTGTGGGCCAAATACCGCCGACGCCCCTTCCTTGCCGGTCAACAGGTTAGTGACATCACACGCAACTTCGATACGACACGCTTTCAGCCGTTTATCCAGCCCGGAAATGTCGATGGAGGCCAGGCGCGCAACTTCCCGGCCTCCCAGTCCCAATGGCTCGCCGTCGCTGTCGAGCAAACGCGCGCCCAGCGCCTGTACCATGCCGATACCACCGTCGTTGGTAGCGCTGCCGCCAATCCCAATCAGGATACTTTGCACGCCGCTGTCGAGCGCATAACGAATCAACTCACCCGTTCCCCACGACGTGGTATTCATCGGGTTACGCAGTTCAGGTGCAACTTGCTCCAGACCACTCGCCGCTGCCATTTCGATAAAGGCTTGCTGCCGGTCGCCTGAAATTCCATAAAAAGAGTGGATAGGGTCACCCAGTGGCCCAGTGACATCCACTTCAATGATGTCACCGTTTGTTGCGGCCACCATCGCCTCAACAGTCCCTTCCCCCCATCAGCGATGGGTAACTTCACATAGCAGGCTTCAGGGAAGATTTCCCGAAACCCTGCTTCAATCTGTGTCGCTACTTCCAGAGCACTGAGGCTCTCCTTGTATGAATCTGGTGCGATTACAATTTTCATGTGCCTTCCGTCGGATGTCGCTACGCTAATCCAACCTACAAAATCTCTTTTGTAAGAAGGATTAGCTATAGTCTAACGCACCATGCAAGGTCGTTTATTATTGAAAGTCCATTGTGGGATCAAGTACTGCATAGCCATTGCGTCATCGCGCGCGCCCAGACCATGTTGCTGATAAAGCTCGTGCGCTTTCATCACTTGATCCATATCCAACTCCACGCCCAGGCCAGGGGTAGTTGGCACCTGCACCATGCCGCCTTTAATTTCGAAAGGCTGTTTTGTCAGGCGCTGATTGCCTTCCTGCCAAATCCAGTGCGTGTCGATCGCGGTGACTTTACCAGGTGCTGCGGCGGCGACATGGGTGAACATTGCCAGCGAAATGTCGAAGTGGTTGTTGGAATGCGAGCCCCAGGTCAGGCCAAATTCGTGGCACATCTGCGCGACACGTACCGAACCTTGCATGGTCCAGAAATGCGGGTCAGCCAGCGGAATATCGACTGATTGCAACGAAAGCGTGTGGCCCATCTGACGCCAATCGGTGGCAATCATATTGGTTGCGGTCGGCAGACCAGTCGCACGGCGGAATTCAGCCATAATTTCACGGCCTGAATAACCTTGTTCCGCGCCACACGGATCTTCTGCATACGCCAGCACACCCCGCAGTTGCTTGCCAATGCTAATCGCTTCGTCAAGCGACCAGGCACCGTTCGGGTCCAGCGTCACACGCGCTTGTGGGAAACGTTTTGCCAGCGCGGTCACCGCTTCGGCTTCTTCGCTACCGGCTAATACGCCACCTTTAAGTTTGAAGTCATTGAAACCATATTTTTCATAGGCCGCTTCTGCCAGGAGCACCACTGAATCGGGCGTCATCGCTTCATCGTGGCGAATGCGATACCAGTCGCATTTCTCATCAGGCTGGCTTTGATAGGACAGTGGTGTTTGTTTGCGATTGCCGACAAAGAACAAATAGCCGAGCATTTCGACTTCGCTACGCTGTTGCCCATCGCCGAGTAAAGATGCCACATTCACGCCCAAATGCTGCCCAAGCAAATCCAACATGGCCGATTCAATACCCGTCACCACGTGAATGGTGGTGCGTAAATCAAAGGTCTGTAACCCACGGCCACCAGAATCACGGTCGGCAAATTCTGCACGCACCAGGTTGAGGATATTCTTGTATTCGCCCAGAGTTTTGCCAATCACCAACGCGGCGGCTTCTTCAAGGGTCTGACGGATTTTCTCGCCACCCGGAATTTCACCCACGCCGGTATGGCCTGAGTTATCTTTGATAATCACAATATTACGGGTGAAGAATGGCGAGTGCGCACCGCTGAGGTTCATCAGCATACTGTCGTGACCCGCAACAGGAATAACCTGCATTGCGGTGACTTTCGGGGTTGAGGTTGTCATGTTATTTATTCCTTTTCATCAAGATGGATGAGTTGCGGCCAAATGCCGGGCGTTTACGATCAAACTTCCAGCCCGGCACCAGATATTGCATTGCCGTCGCGTCATTGCGCGAGCCACCCGGAAGGGATTTATACACTTCGTGGGCTTTCTGCACCTGTTCCCAGTCTAGTTCCACACCTAATCCAGGAGCGTCCGGAACAGCAATTTTGCCGTTAACGATTTGCAGCGGGTTTTTCGTCAGGCGTTGGTCACCTTCCTGCCAAATCCAGTGCGTGTCGATGGCGGTCGGTTTGCCAGGCGCCGCTGCGCCAACGTGGGTAAACATCGCCAGTGAGATGTCGAAATGATTATTGGAATGGCAACCCCACGTCAGGCCCCATTCATCGCACATCTGCGCCACACGAACAGCACCGCTGAGCGTCCAGAAATGTGGGTCGGCTAACGGGATATCGACGGCATTGAGCATGATTGCGTGGCTCATTTCACGCCAGTTGGTGGCAATCATATTGGTCGCCACCGGTAAACCTGTGGCACGGCGGAATTCAGCCATGATCTCGCGTCCGGAATAACCTTGCTCCGCACCACAGGGATCTTCAGCGTAGGTCAGCACATCGCTCATGCCTTTGCACAACGCGATGGCTTCATCGAGTAGCCATGCCCCATTCGGATCAACGGTAATTCGTGCATCCGGGAAACGCTTTTTCAGTGCACTTGCGGCATCCAGTTCTTGCTCGCCAGGCAGTACACCGCCTTTGAGTTTGAAATCTTTGAATCCATAACGGTCATGCGCAGCTTCTGCAAGCCGCACAATCGACTCGCTACCCAACGCTTCCTGATGGCGTAACTCGTACCAGTCGTGACGGGCATGTTGCCCTTCCAGATACGGTAAATCAGTTTTGTTGCGATCGCCGATATAGAACAGGTAACCCAGCACAGTGACTTCATCGCGCTGTTTGCCAGGCCCTAATAGCTCACAAACCGGGACATTCAACGCCTTGCCGAGTAAGTCGAGCAGTGCGGCTTCCAGCGCCGCCACTGCATTTACTCGTAATTCAAACGTCCATGCACCTTTACCGAAGGTATCGAAATCCGCTGCCTGGTTACCCTGGTGGACGTTTTGCACCACGCGATTCATTCGCGCAACTTCTTGCCCGACGACCTGCGGTATCGCATCCACCAGCGTCTGATAAATCACTTCGCCGCCTGGCGCTTCACCCACACCGGTATGCCCGGCGTTATCAGTGAGCACCACAATATTACGGGTGAAAAAGGCGCCGTGCGCACCGCCAATATTCAGCAGCATGCTGTCATTCCCCGCCACCGGAATGACTTTCATATCAGTAATAATCGGGCTTGCCTGAGTATTCATGATGATTGCCCTACCGTGACAGGTTTCAGTTCAACACGTTTGATATCGCCAACAATGACCAGGTAGCTCAGTACCGCGATAACTGCGTGAACCCCAACGTAGATCAGCGCGCCGTTAAATGAACCGGTTGTGCCGACAATGTAACCGATAGCAATTGGCGTCACGATGCCGGAGACATTACCGAACATGTTAAACAGGCCGCCGCTCAAGCCACTGATCTCTTTTGGTGCGGTATCGGCCATAACAGCCCAGCCCAGTGCCCCAATACCCTTGCCGAAGAACGCCATTGCCATAAAGCCGACAACCATCATTTCTGATTCGACATAGTTACAGAACACCATGCTGACGGAGAGCAACATCCCCAGTACGATTGGCGTTTTACGCGCAATATTTAACGAACCGGTGCGGCGCATCAGCCAGTCTGAAATCACACCACCGAGCACACCGCCGACAAACCCACACACCGCTGGAACAGAAGCCACAAAACCGGCTTTCAGTATCGACATCCCTTTTTCCTGTACCAGGTAAACCGGGAACCAGGTAATGAAGAAGTAAGTTAAGGCGTTGATACAATACTGGCCGATATAGATCCCAATCATCATGCGTGATCCGATCAACTGTTTGATCTGCCCCCACTTCTGCGCCATTGGGATATGTTCTTTGGCTTTCTTCTGATCCATGTTGATCAGCGCGCCGCCGGCTTCGATGTATTCCAGTTCTTTTTGATTTACGCCTGGATGGTTATTCGGCTCATGAATCACTTTTAGCCACACGAAGCTGATGATGATGCCCAGCCCGCCCATAAAGAAGAACACATGTGACCAGCCCACTTCGTGGGTCAGCCAACCCATGATTGGCGCGAAGATAACGGTGGCAAAATACTGTGCGGAGTTAAAAATGGACACCGCGGTGCCGCGTTCTTGTGCCGGGAACCACGCTGCGACGATTCGGCTGTTGCCAGGGAAAGAAGGTGCTTCGGCCAGCCCCACCAGGAAGCGCAAGGTAAACAGCGCGATGATGATGCCAAAGCCATTGAAGATGTCGACGAAACCTTGCAGCAAGGTAAACATCGACCAAATAAAGATCGACCAGAAGTAAACGCGTTTTGAACCGAATTTATCCAGCAACCAGCCGCCGGGGATTTGCCCGATGACGTATGCCCATGAAAATGCAGAGAACACATAACCCATGCCAATCGGGTCAAGGCCAATATCTTTTGCCATTTCGGAACCGGCAATCGATAGCGTGGCGCGGTCGCCATAGTTAAACGAGGTGACGATGAAGAGCATTACTACTATCCAATAACGAGCGTTGGTTCTTTTTTCAGCAACGCTCGCTGCCTGGCTAATTGTATTCATGTGGCACTCCTGAAACATAGCTTTTAGCTACAGTCCATTCTGCACTTGTAGGGTTATCAGAATGAGGTATTGGCCTGTCCACAGTATTTTTGTGAATCTGTATCTGTGGTTTTTATATTTGACCGAGAGAAAGTATATGAAGGGAGTTACAACGCCTCATCGTGCAAAGACACAAGTTTACCGCTCGCTAAATGAGCACTTTATGGCGTCTGTCCAACACGTTGCGGGATGGTTCACGATTTTTGAAACAACACTATAACCAGGAGGGGTAAATCACGTTCAGGGTTCACTGCAAAGTGGTGGATGTCGCTGGCGCTAATCCACCCAGGATATTGGCTTAATCTAACAACGCAGCCCACTGCTCAACCCATGGGTTGGAGACAGCTTCTGGCTCAGGATGATCATTGGCATCAATGGCTAACACGGTGCCAATGCGTTTTGCGCCCTGCTCTTGTAGCAAGGTATCGAATTGTTTACCGCCACCACAAAAATGTTCGTAGTTGCTGTCACCTAACGCTATCAAACCGTAACGCAATTCAGGCTGGTATCCGACTTCATCTTTAATTGCCTGAAACAGAGGGACGATGCTGTCTGGCAAATCGCCCTGACCGGTGGTTGAAGTGACAACCAGCACATATTGGTCGCGATATTTCTGCCAGTCTGCCAGCTCAGGATCTTCGAATACTGTGGCTTTATGACCTTTCTTTTTTAGAATCGCTTCGGCTTCTTCCGCCACCAACAGCGAGTTTCCGTACATTGTTCCGACAAAAATCCCCACTTCGGCCATCAGTTAACTCCTTGCGTTACGGCTGTATTATTCATCCTGGCCGTTGCTCGCCACAAACTCAACCCTTTCTATATCACTGAGCAATCCGCGCCAGCCAAACTGTGACATCATCTGCATCCAGGTATCATCAAGATTTGCCCTTAAGCATAAAGGTTCACCGGTAATCGGGTGAGTCAACGAAAGCTGACTTGCGTGCAACATTAAACGTTCACAGCCAAAATGCTCGGCAGCACCACGGTTCTGGCGCAAATCACCATGTTTGGAATCACCAATAATGGGATGGCGTAAATGCGATAAATGGCGGCGTAACTGGTGTTTTCGACCGGTTTTAGGTTCCAGTTCTACCAGGCTATAGCGTGCCGTTGGGTAGCGGCCAACCGGGACTTGCATTTCAACCGTTGCCAGACCGCGATAATGCGTAACTGCTGGTTGCGGGTCTTTATTCTGTGTCGCCTTTTTATCGGCGATTTTGTCCAGCTCTTCAACCAGCGGGTAATCAAGCACCGCTTCATCTTCCAGCCAGCCACGAGAAACCGCATGGTAGCGTTTCTGGATTTGGTGATTTTCAAATTGCTGGGATAACAAATGCGCGACTTCACTGGAAAGCGCCATCAATAAGACGCCGGAAGTGGGCCTGTCGAGACGGTGAACGGTAAAGACGTGCTTACCGATTTGGTCGCGCACGGTTTGCATCACAAACACGGTTTCATGCCTGTCCAACCAGCTTCGGTGGACTAACCAACCCGAGGGTTTGTTCACCGCCACCAGCCATTCATCCTGATAAATAATTTCCAGCATCAGGATTTGTCGCTCGCAAACAGCGCATCGAGTTCTTGCAGGGCTTTTAATAGCGGCTCACGGCCAGCGTGTGCCGCATCGAGCGCCATTTCGTAATAGGGTGCTACGGCGAAATCAGCGGGCAAAGGGTGTTGCGCCTCAATCAGGGCGTGCATACGCGGGATCAAAACCCATTGCAGCCATTCGGTCGGTTGCAGAGTATCCAGGCAAAATGGTTGCGTGCTTTCAAAGGCTTCGGCACTCGGGGCGCAGCCCTGCCAAAGTTGATGGTCACGCAAAACCTGTTCGATGATCTGTAGATGCTGGCGAACCAGCGCGTGGCGTTCCATGAAAACCTCAGGCATCAGTTAAAAAGAAGCCGGCAAGCATACCACTTCTTACTTTCATGATTTCTTAGTGCGGGTGAAAAAAGCATAAAAAAAGGGAGCACTGTATAAACAGTGCTCCCGGTTCGTTTCGCAGCTAATCCGGCTACTTTTGTTGCTCCCTGCTCGTCCGTGACAACTATGTCCTGTGGTCTCCTGACCTACAATCCATCGTACTCGCGTCCTGCTACCATCATCCTGAGGTGTTCCGGCATCGTCCTGATGCAATATCCTTTAGTCTTCCAGACCCACCGAACGTCCTGGCTCGGTTCTCATTCTCCATCCTGGAGGTGTCCCTTACTCTTCCTGAGTGCTCCTTGCTTCATCATGAAGCCTTCCGTGTAACACCATCCTGGTGTGTTCCCCTTCTTCAATGAAGTGACATCATCCTGACATCTCCTTCATTTCCCGACATCCTGTCGACGGACATAGAATCCTCTATTTCGTTCAATCTCGCAAGGCACTCACAACCAATGCTTACGTTTCCTTTCATTCAAAAGCGACAAGAAATCAACGCAACCAATTAATAAATAACAACTATTACATTAATTATCAATAAAACTCCGAATGAAAAGTTAGAGATCTCTTACAGCTTGTGTAAGAGATCTCTCACAAACTCAGCAGCGATCAACGCTTAAATGACCTGCGGTTGAAGCTCCTGAAGGAACAAACTCAATGACGGTGCGAGTGTTGTCCGCTGTTTAGTGCCGATTTTTTCCAGCACGACTTCTCCCGTGAGATTGCAAAGTGAAACCACTTCCATTTCGTCAGGCGTGGTAGCAAGGAACAGAGTCGGAGAGAGCTTCAGGCGCTTTTGTGTCACCAGATGGCCAATCAGATTTTCCTGAACGCGCTGAAAATCCTCTTCGCTCCAGGCCTGCAAAAGCGTTAATGCCTGATGACCAGACAAAGCGGGCATGTCGCCAGCATACTGAGTGGTATAAAACTGATGCGCACCAGCTTGCAGAGCTATATCCATCGCCCGTTCGACTGCGCTGAGATCGTTTGCAGGAGTAAAAGGCTGTGGTTGCCAGCGCACATCATTACCGGTTGTCGTCACGATACATGGTGAAGGTACACCATAGAGTTCTTCACTCGCGGGCCATCCCCCAGCCTGTTCACGCCATGCGTGACAAAAGCGATTCGTAAAATCTTCCAGCGCCTGACGTACGTCGTTATCCACCAATTTCTCACTCTCTCAAGGTGCGGTACAATAAAGACCAATTGTACCTGCATTCTATCGGTGACACATGTCTTATGAAAAACACCAGGCGCTGAGCGGCCTGACGCTAGGTAAGCCAACCGCTTACCAGGATCAATACCAACCGTCGTTATTACAAGCCGTACCACGTAGCCTGAATCGTGATCCACTCGGCCTACAGGCGGATAACCTACCGTTTAGTGGCGGCGATATCTGGACGCTATACGAACTGTCCTGGCTAAACAGCAACGGTTTGCCGCAGGTCGCCGTTGGGCATGTACAGCTTGATGCCAACAGCGTAAACCTGGTCGAGTCCAAAAGCTTCAAACTCTATTTGAACAGCTTTAACCAGACGCAATTTGCCGATTGGGAAGCCGTCGAAGAAGCCTTAAGACGCGATTTAAGTGCCTGTGCACAAGGCGACGTCAGCGTGGTGCTATTCCGCCTGCATGAGCTTGAAGGCCAGGAGATCGCCGCGTTCACTGGCGAGTGTATTGATGAGCAAAATATCACGATTGAGAATTACGAATTTAACGCCGATTACCTGAGCGGTGCGGCGGGCGATGAGATTGTCGAAGAAACGCTGGTCAGTCATCTGCTGAAATCCAACTGCCTGATTACCCATCAGCCGGATTGGGGCTCTGTTCAAATTCGCTACCGTGGCCCACGTATCGACCGCGAAAAGCTGCTGCGTTATCTCATTTCGTTCCGCCAGCATAACGAATTCCACGAGCAGTGTGTTGAGCGCATATTCAACGACATCCAGCATTTCTGTGCGCCGCAAAGCCTGAGCGTGTATGCACGTTACACTCGTCGCGGCGGTCTGGACATCAACCCGTGGCGTACAAATACCGATTTCCATCCGGCATTTGGCCGTCTGGTTCGTCAATAAGTGCGAAACACCTCGCAGCCTGCGGAGGGAATGTAGTTTTCAGGTTGTTAAATTCAACGCGCCAGGGCTATTGTAATCATTGGGAGCAGCACTTTACGCTTCGTAAGGAGTTAACTTGATTACACATATTAGCCCGCTAGGCTCAATGGATATGTTGTCGCAACTGGAAGTCGATATGCTTAAACGCACGGCCAGTAGCGACCTTTATCAACTGTTTCGCAATTGTTCACTTGCCGTACTTAACTCAGGAAGCCAGACGGATAGCAGTAAAGAGCTGTTGTCGCGTTACGAAAACTTCGATATCAACATTTTGCGCCGTGAGCGTGGTGTCAAACTCGAACTCATAAATCCGCCTGATGACGCTTTTGTCGATGGGCGAATCATCCGGGCTTTGCAAGCTAACCTGTTTGCCGTGTTGCGCGATATTTTGTTCGTCAACGGCCAGCTTTCTAGCGCTGGTCGCTTCCAGAATCTCGACCTGGAAGACCCTGCCAATATCACCAATATGGTGTTCTCGATTTTACGCAATGCCCGCGCACTACATGTTGGCGAAGCGCCAAACCTTGTCGTTTGCTGGGGCGGCCACTCCATTAACGAAAACGAATATCTCTATGCGCGTCGCGTCGGTACTCAATTAGGCCTGCGTGAGCTCAACATCTGTACCGGTTGTGGCCCAGGTGCGATGGAAGCGCCCATGAAAGGTGCAGCGGTGGGTCATGCGCAGCAACGTTACAGAGAAAGCCGTTTTATCGGTATGACGGAACCGTCAATTATTGCTGCTGAGCCACCAAACCCGCTGGTGAACGAGCTGATCATCATGCCGGATATCGAAAAACGCCTTGAAGCGTTTGTTCGTATCGCGCATGGCATCATCATCTTCCCGGGTGGCGTGGGTACTGCAGAAGAGCTGCTTTATCTGCTCGGTATTTTGATGAACCCGCACAATCACGATCAAGTGCTGCCATTAATTTTAACCGGACCAAAAGAGAGTGCTGATTACTTCCGCGTACTGGACGAATTTATCGTCAATACCGTGGGTGAGCAGGCGCGTCGTCATTATCAAATCATTATCGACGACCCGGCTGAAGTGGCACGTCAGATGAAAAAAGCGATGCCAAGAGTGAAAGAGAATCGCCGTGAAACTGGCGATGCTTACAGCTTTAACTGGTCGATTCGTATTGTGCCAGATCTACAACTCCCGTTTGAGCCAACCCATGAAAACATGGCTAACCTCAAGTTGTACCCGGATCAACCGGCAGAACAACTGGCCGCCTCTTTGCGCCGGGCGTTTTCTGGCATTGTTGCGGGTAACGTTAAAGAAGGTGGGATCCGCGCAATTGAACAGTACGGGCCGTATAAAATCCACGGCGACGTACAAATGATGAAGCGCATGGACGATCTGCTGAAAGGCTTTGTTGCCCAGCACCGCATGAAATTACCAGGCAGTGCCTACATTCCTTGCTACGAAATCTGTACCTGAATCCCCAGGGCGGAGCAACTCCGCCCTTTTTTTTCCTGAATTTCTCCCACTTTTTCTGACAAATTACCGTCAATTCCTCCAACCATAGTGTTACCGGTATCAGCATATTCATCTACACAAAAGGTGATGATTTTGTGCGCACTCGTTCCAGAAACCGTGTTTATACAGACAATTACGCTACACGATAAAAATGAAACGACGGTTTATTATCTAAAATAAAACACTTTTAAGGGTATAAATATCAATCAAAATCTCAAATGCAGACATAAAAACTGCAAAAAAACCACACAAATAGTGGATTCTTACAATTGCGATCTTGATCACTGATGAATTGACGTCATGAATGTATCTTTCCGCCCTCTGATTATCACTGGCAAAAATTACTATAAAAGCGCCGTGAAACAGCATTTAGTTTCAGTGGTCAATGGCAATACATCGCGGTTGACTCAGATTTCGAATCAATATGTTCCTTTGGAGAAGTAGTAGATGGAAACCACTCAAACCGGCAGTATTGCCGCAGCCGAGAGCAAAAGCTCATGGCGCAAGTCCGATACCATGTGGATGCTGGGCCTGTATGGCACAGCGATTGGCGCAGGCGTATTATTCCTGCCAATTAACGCCGGCGTTGGCGGCCTGATTCCGCTGTTCATCATGGCGATTCTGGCATTCCCGATGACCTTCTTCGCCCACCGCGGGCTGACTCGCTTCGTGCTGTCAGGCAAAAACCCTGGTGAAGACATTACTGAAGTTGTTGAAGAACACTTCGGTGTGGGGGCAGGTAAAGTCATCACTCTGCTTTATTTCTTTGCTATCTACCCGATTCTGCTGGTCTACAGCGTAGCAATCACCAATACCGTCGATAGCTTCATCACTCACCAGTTGGGTATGGTTTCACCGCCACGTGCGCTGTTATCTCTGCTGCTAATCGTTGGCCTGATGACCATCGTTCGTTTCGGCGAGCAGATGATTGTTAAAGCGATGAGCATTCTGGTGTTCCCGTTTGTTGCCGCACTGATGGTTCTGGCGTTGTATCTGATTCCTAACTGGAGCAGTGCCGCATTTGAAACTATGTCTTTCAGCGCCTCACCGGCAACAGGCAGCGGCCTGTGGATGACTTTGTGGCTGGCAATCCCAGTGATGGTGTTCTCCTTCAACCACTCACCTATCATTTCTGCTTTTGCGGTAGCAAAACGTAATGAATACGGCGAAGACGCTGAGAAGAAATGTTCTCGCATCCTGTCATACGCACACATCATGATGGTGATTACCGTGATGTTCTTCGTATTCAGCTGCGTACTGAGCCTGTCTCCAGCAAACCTGGCTGAAGCAAAAGCACAGAACATCTCAATTCTGTCTTACCTGGCTAACCACTTTAACGCGCCAGTTATTGCCTGGATGGCACCGATTATCGCGATTGTGGCCATTACCAAATCCTTCCTCGGCCACTACTTAGGTGCGCGTGAAGGCTTCAACGGGATGATTATCAAATCCCTGCGTGGTAAAGGTAAGAGCATTGAAGTGAGTAAACTGAACCGCATTACCGCGATCTTTATGCTGGTGACAACATGGATTGTTGCCACTCTGAACCCAAGCATTCTGGGTATGATTGAAACCCTCGGCGGCCCAATCATCGCGATGATTCTGTTCCTGATGCCGATGTACGCGATTCAGAAAGTCCCAGCCATGCGCAAATACAGTGGTCATATCAGTAATGTATTTGTGGTAATTATGGGTCTGGTCGCTATTTCTGCTATCTCTTACTCTTTATACTCTCTGTTCATCTAACCGCTCTAAACCGCCTGCTCATGCGGGCGGTTTTTTCGCTTCTAAAGTTACTCAGGCAACGGACGCAACATGATTAGCGTATTCGATATTTTCAAAATCGGTATTGGCCCATCCAGTTCCCATACCGTCGGCCCGATGAAAGCCGGTTTTCAATTTGCTGACGATTTGAAAACGCAAGGGATTTTGCACAACGTCACCCGTGTCGTCGTAGATGTCTACGGTTCACTTTCCCTCACCGGTAAAGGTCACCATACCGATATCGCCATTATTATGGGCCTGGCAGGTAATCTGCCGGACACTGTCGATATCGATGCTATCCCTGATTTCATTCAGGATGTGAATACACACGGTCGTCTGCTGTTAGCCAACGGTCAGCATGAAGTGGAATTCCCGGTCGATAGCTGCATGAACTTCCACGAAGACAACCTTTCACTGCATGAAAACGGGATGCGCATTACCGCGCTCGCGGGCGAAAGCGTTATCTACAGCCAAACGTATTACTCTATCGGCGGCGGTTTTATCGTTGATGAAGCGCATTTTGGTGTGGAAGACACTCAACAAGTTGCCGTCCCGTATCCGTATAAAAGCGCGGTTGATTTACAGCGTCATTGCAAAGATACCGGGCTTTCGCTGTCTGGTTTGATGATGCTTAACGAACGTGCAATGCGCCCACAGGCTGAAATCGACGCGCACTTTGCCAATGTCTGGGATGTGATGCGCAGCGGTATTGAACGTGGTATCACCACCGAAGGCGTGCTACCGGGGAAGATGCGCGTACCTCGTCGTGCTGCGGCATTGCGCAGAATGTTGGTCAGCAGCGATAAGAACAACTCCGATCCAATGGCAGTTGTCGACTGGATTAACATGTTTGCACTGGCGGTGAACGAAGAAAACGCCGCAGGTGGGCGTGTTGTCACCGCACCGACTAACGGCGCTTGCGGTATCGTTCCTGCGGTTCTGGCCTATTACGACAAATTTATCCGTGAAGTGAACACTAACTCTTGTGCACGATACTTCCTTGCCGCAGGTGTAATTGGTTCGTTGTATAAGATGAATGCTTCGATTTCAGGAGCCGAAGTGGGCTGCCAGGGCGAAGTTGGCGTGGCCTGTTCAATGGCGGCGGCGGGTCTTGCTGAGTTACTGGGCGGTAGCCCTACTCAGGTTTGTATTGCGGCTGAAATTGGTATGGAACACAACCTCGGTCTGACTTGCGACCCGGTTGCCGGACAAGTTCAGGTACCATGCATCGAGCGTAATGCGATTGCTGCGGTGAAAGCAGTGAATGCGGCTCGTATGGCACTGCGCCGTACCAGTGAACCACGAGTCTGTCTCGATAAAGTCATTGAAACGATGTACGAAACTGGCAAGGACATGAACGCCAAATACCGTGAAACATCACGCGGTGGCCTGGCGATGAAAGTTTCCTGCGATTAGGGATCATTGCCCTCACCCCGCCCCTCTCCCACGGGAGAGGGAGAAAACCGCACAATCCCCTCTCCTTTAGGATCTGTCTCTTATACACAACTCGCCCTGGCAATTTTGTCAGGGTAAGATCTGCAAGCCTCGCTGATTTTCCGTTCACCCGTGCGTTCAGTTATCTCTTTAATTCTAGAAAACGGTGAACGTATCAAGGTGTTAACGCCAACCCCTTGATAATCCAGGCGCCCGGAAAATCAATCGCCGGGAGTCCGGGTTCTTAGGGTGACGACGGTGGTTACCCTAAGACGTTCACCGGTTCCGTGGCGACATAAATACACTTTCGCCTGGTGAACGGAACCTTCTCCGGCTTGGCAGGAAGCGGCCCTCAAAGATGTGACTAAAAGACAGCCTTTAGGATAGGGAGAAAACTGGACAATCCCCTCTCCTTTGGGAGAGGGTTAGGGTGAGGGGAAACAAACAACTCCTCACCCAAAAATCGACTAGCGCAAGTCGCCTACCTTCACGTGATCCATATCATCGAACACCTGATTCTCACCCACCATACCCCAGATAAATGTGTACGCACGCGTACCCACACCTGAGTGAATTGACCAGCTCGGGGAAATCACAGCTTGCTCATTCTGCATCACGATGTGACGAGTTTCTTGCGGCTGGCCCATCATGTGGAAGACACAGCTATCTTGTTCCAGACCGAAGTAGAAATAAACTTCCATACGGCGCTCATGCGTGTGGCAAGGCATGGTGTTCCACAGGTTACCTGGTTCCAGCTCGGTCAAACCCATGCTCAACTGGCAGGTTTCCAGCACATCTGGAACGAAGTATTTGTTAATAGTACGACGGTTGCTGGTAACGCTGTCGCCCAAAGTCACCGGAGCAACATCGGCTGGAGTCACACGCTTAGTTGGGTAAGTGGTATGAGCAGGAGCACAGTTGTAATAGAAACGTGCAGGGTTTGCCGGATCAATGCTGGCAAACACCACTTCTTTAGCGCCTTTACCCACATATAAACCATCGCGGGTACCGATTTCATAGCAAGTCCCATCGACAGTAATGGTGCCCTGGCCGCCAATGTTGATAACCCCCAGCTCGCGACGCTCAAGGAAGTAGCTTACGCCCAACTGCTTACCGACTTCACCGCCAACACTCACAGTGCGAGTGACGGGCATGACACCACCAACAATGATGCGGTCGATGTGGCTGTAAGTCATGGTGTACTCATCAGCGGTAAAGATGGTTTCAATCAGAAACTCTTTACGTAAGCCCGCAGTATCCAGGGTTTTTGCATGATCACTATGAATGCTTTGACGAATGTCCATTACTTTTCCTTACTGGGATTAATGAGCGTAATAAAAGAAACACTCATTACTATTAATAAAAATTTAGCAATTAAAATATTGTTGATCACAAAGAATCCACATTTAACCGCACCACTTAGACAGTTTATCACCTGAATAGAAAAATAATGTGATCCAAATTGAAATATCGTTTCAATTTGATTGAATCATCATTCCAATGGATGGATAGTTTGTCTGGAGAGATCATCACCGAGGCATGATGCTACGGTAAATCACTCGATAAGGTTAATGAAACAGCCATTCAGAGCAAACAACATCACTGACCTGACACTCTATACAACCAAGGAATACAAACGGCTCTCACCGTTAATTATTACGAAATTTTTTCATTAACACTTTGTATATAATGAAAAAATAATAAGGAATTACCATGAAAATTAAAGCCACCATTGAACGCATTCCTGGTGGGATGATGCTAGTCCCGTTGTTACTTGGGGCAATGCTGAATACTTTCGCTCCAGACACTGGCGCATATTTTGGTTCATTTACTAAAGGGATGATCACTGGCACCGTTCCCATTCTGGCGGTTTGGTTCTTCTGTATTGGAGCCTCTATAGATCTACGTGCAACCGGCACGGTACTGCGTAAGTCCGGTACGCTGGTTCTGACTAAAATTGCCGTGGCCTGGGTTGTGGCAATGGTTGCCGCCTCGTTTATTCCTGAAGGTGGCATTCAGACGGGGATGTTTGCAGGTTTGTCTGTTCTGGCCCTCGTTTCTGCGATGGACATGACCAACGGCGGCCTGTATGCGAGCCTGATGAACCAGTATGGTACTAAAGAAGAATCGGGTGCTTTTGTTCTGATGTCGCTGGAATCTGGCCCACTGATGACCATGGTTATTCTGGGTGCAGCCGGTCTGGGCTCTTTTGAACCGCACCACTTTATCGGTGCAACCCTGCCATTCCTGATTGGTTTTGCATTAGGTAACCTTGACCACGATTTCCGTACTTTCTTCAGCAAAGCAACGCCGGTACTGATTCCATTCTTCGGCTTTGCGCTGGGTAACACCATCAACCTGGGTGTGATTTGGGACACTGGCCTGCTAGGTATCATTCTGGGTGTGGCAGTTATCATTATCACCGGTATTCCGTTGATTCTGGCAGATAAATTCATTGGTGGCGGCAACGGTACAGCAGGTATCGCCGCCTCTTCCGCAGCAGGTGCTGCAGTGGCAAACCCGGTAATCATTGCGCAGATCAACCCATCATTTGCACCGGTTGCAGCTTCAGCAACAGCGCTGGTTGCAGCCAGCGTGATTGTGACCGCGATTCTGGTGCCAATTATTACCGCACTGTATTCAAAACGTATGGGTGGTACTGCCAAAAATAATAATGACGATGAGCCAGTCGAGTTATCTCATTAATATTGTTCTTTAATTGCATAATAAAATGGAGCCTTTCGGCTCCATTTTTTATTTTATAGCGCGGACTTCAGTCGCTGAACAGCATCATAAAGCTGTTCTTCTGTGGCCGTAGCGTAAGAGAAACGCAGCGTTTTTTTGTCTGCATGATCGCTAAAGAAGAACTCACCAGGCACATACACCACGCCTTTTTCCAGTGTCTGCTGTAACCAACGCGTGGTATCAAATTCATAGCGGAAAGCTGCCCACAGGAACATCCCGCCCTGCGGCTGGTTAAAGGTAATGTGCTCGCTCAGTTCCTGATGTAAGAACTTCGATAAACTCAAGCACTTCTTCTTATACGCTTCGCGAATCAGCTCAATCTGCGGGTTCAGACGATCCAGCGTGAGGTACGCCGATACCAGTGATTGCGTAAATGAGTTGGCGTGCAAATCGGTAGCTTGTTTAATGATAGCCACTTTTTGCTTCATCCACTCTGGCAGCACAATCCAGCCAACACGCAGCCCTGGCGCCAGGATTTTAGAAAACGTCGAGGTATAAACCACGTTTTCCTGGCTGCCACGTTCAGTGGCGACTTGCAGCAAGGTTTTCTCACGGGTATCGGTAAAGCTAATCGCACCGTACGGGTCATCTTCAACGATGACGAAATGATGCTCTTCGGCCAGTTTGACCAGTTGCTCACGACGGCTGGCACTCAACGTTGTGCCGCTTGGGTTACCGAACGTTGGCACCAGATAGACGCCTTTGATACGCGTGGTTTTCAGCAATTCCTCAAGCTCATCGACTTTCATACCGTGCTCGTCGCTGCCAACTGATTTCACATCGGCTTCATTCAGGCTGAGAATTTGCAGTGTTGCCAGATAAGTCGGGCGTTCAACAACAAAAACATCGCCAGGGTTCACTAACGCACGCATCAACAAATCCAGTGCTTGCTGTGAACCAGAGGTAATCAGCAGCTGCTCCGGGTTGGTGGTAATTCCCCGTTCCTGGCACAACCCGACTAATTGCTGACGCAATTCGACAGTACCTTCAGTCAAACCGTACTGAAACGCGTCGTTAAAGTTCTCAGCGACCACTTTTTGTGTCGCAATGCCCAGACCTTCTTTATCGAATAACTCACTGGAAGGAATGCCACCAGCAAGGGAAATAACGCCTGGCATTTTGCTGTGCTTTAACAATTCTCTGATTGCTGAAGGTTGTAGGGCCTGAATACGTTGTGCAAGGTGTGAACTATGACTCATGTTGTTATCTCTGATTTTTTATTCATTAAAAATATCCCCATCATCCTTCAAGCCGCAGGGGTGTTGGCTGCAACTCGAATGCTAATGGGTATTACATAGCAACCTAATTTGTTAGCAATGTATTTATTGCGAGCGGCTTTCCTGAATCAACCTTTCGTATTCGCGGTCACCCCACAGAAATGTTAGTGTGTGCAAAGCGAATGTTGAAAGCGAAATATCCATGATGATTCATTTACTTATCGTTGATGCCCTGAATTTAATACGCCGGATTCATGCGGTTCAAGGCTCACCCTGCGTTGATACTTGCCTGCACGCTCTGGATGCGCTGATAACACACAGTCAGCCCACCCACGCTGTCGCCGTGTTTGATGACGAGGACCGCCGCGAAGGCTGGCGACATCAGGTCTTGCCAGACTATAAAGCTGGCCGTGCGCCAATGCCAGATACCTTACATCAAGAAATGCCAATATTACGTGCAGCCTTCGCCAAAAGAGGCGTGGCGTGTTGGCATTCTCAAGGAAATGAAGCAGATGATCTGGCAGCAACCCTCGCTGTAAAAGTAGCAGCAAGTGGGCATCGCGCCACCATTGTCTCGACTGATAAAGGTTTTTGCCAGTTACTCGCGCCAACCATTCAAATCCGCGACTATTTCCAAAAACGCTGGCTCGACGCGCCGTTTATTGCGCAGGAATATGGCGTGCAGCCTGAACAGCTCGCTGATTTCTGGGGACTTGCGGGGATAAGCAGCAGCAAAATTTCCGGCGTTCCGGGGATCGGGCCGAAAAGTGCCACACAACTGATCACTCAATTTTCTACGCTGGAAGCACTGTACGAACGGCTGGATGAAGTCCCGGAGAAGTGGCGTAAGAAGTTAGAACAGCATCGGGAAAGTGCTTTTATCAGCCGCCAGGTGGCAAAGTTGCAGACGGACCTGGTGCTTGATGGGAATTTGCAGCAGTTACGTTTACCAGGTGGAACGCCCTCACCCTAGCCCCCACCCACAGGAAGAGGGAACCGTCTGGTTTTCCCCCTCTCCCTGAGGGAGAGGGCCGGGGTGAGGGTGATTAAATTAACGCTCGTCGCGACGGCCGCCCACTGCAGCCCACATACGGCGCACGTGTACAGTCACCTCTTCACGGTCATGGTACAACTGGCGTGCCTGAATCTCGGCGCTGATACCATGTTCTGCCAGTTTTTCATGAATCAACGCCAGGTTTTGCGACACTTCTTCATAGCGCTTCTTCATTGGCAACTTGAGGTTGAAAATGGTTTCGCGACACCAGCCATTCACTAACCACGTCGCCATCAGACTCGCCACTTTCGCCGGTTTCTCAACCATGTCGCAAACCATCCAGGAAATGTTGTTGCGGGTTGGCTTATATTTAAAACCATCTTCCTGCAACCAGGTCACTTGCCCGGTGTCCATCAGGCTTTGCGCCATTGGGCCGTTATCGACGGAACAAACCCACATGTTGCGTTGCGTTAATTGGTAAGTCCAACCGCCAGGACAGGCTCCAAGGTCAACGGCGTGCATCCCGTTTGCCAGACGCTCGTCCCACTCATCAGCAGGAATGAAAGTATGGAAAGCTTCTTCCAGTTTCAGCGTTGAACGGCTTGGTGCCTCGGAAGGCAATTTCAGACGCTGGATGCCCATATAGAAAGGCGAGTTGTTCGTGGTATACGAATAACCGGTGTAGCAGCAACCCGGTGCAATAAAGAACACATGCACTACCGGGCGTTTTGGCGTTTCGTAGTTGGTCAGAATACCGGCTTCGCGCAGGCTGGTGCGCAATGGCACTGTCAGCTTACGGCAGAACTTCATCAGTTCTTTGCTTTCATTGGTATCGGCCACTTCCACGCGTAGATCGCCGCCTTTCTCGACCATACCCGTCAACATGCCGGTGATCGGTGTAATGCGATCGTCGGTTGGAAGATCTTTAAGCAGTTCACTGGCAACGAACATTTGACGGGCAAAGATCAAATCCCTGAACGGCAATTCACGCGCCAGTTTGTCAGCATCATCTTGCTGATAACATTCGTAAACCACATAACCGCTGTTTTCTTTTACACGTGCAAAACCGTACACGCCACGCTGGTTGGCTTTATCGGTAATCTCTGCCGCACACTCTTTCTCAAAACCTTGTCGGCAGTACAAAATAACTTTATTCATGGCTTGCGCCCCTACGTTTCAGGCGCATTGCACCAATCAACATCAAGATCCAACCGGCGAGAAAACTCATCCCACCGACGGGAGTAACAAACGCCCACAGGCGTAAGTGAGACAGCGCCAGGCAATAAAGACTGCCGCTGAATAGAACAGTACCGAGCGCCATAAATACGCTGCTCCAGTAAAACCAAATGCTGATCCGGCGCTGCATGGCAACGGCCAGACCAAAAATCGCTAATGTATGAAATGCTTGATATTCGAGACCGGTTTGAATCCACCCCATCTCAACAACACCAAGCGTTTTGCTTAATACATGTGCCCCAAAGGCGCCGAGGGCGACAAAGATAAAACCGCTAATCGCAGTAAAAATCAGCATGAATCGGCTGGTCATGGTGTAACCCTAAAGTAAGGCGTAGTGGCATGCCTACGCACTGGTTTGCTTATTGATCGTAGCGAAAACGGAATTTTTC
This sequence comes from Buttiauxella sp. 3AFRM03, assembly GCF_003675305.1. Lineage (NCBI taxonomy): Bacteria > Pseudomonadati > Pseudomonadota > Gammaproteobacteria > Enterobacterales > Enterobacteriaceae > Buttiauxella > Buttiauxella sp. 3AFRM03. The sequence continues at coordinate 4,011,115 of NZ_CP033076.1, read as the reverse complement.
TTGTTCGCTCGCGGTTTTCGCCAGAATCCACTGCCTGAAGGCCGCTATTTTACCCAGTTCTGCCTGGCTGTCATGACAAACAAGATAAAAGGCATTTTTACTCACCAGAACATCATTGAATGGGCAAACCAAACGACCCGCTTCAATTTCCGATTGCGCCATCACATTATTTGCTAAAGCAATGCCTTGCCCGTGAATCGCAGCCTGCAGCACCATCGCGCTGTGGCTAAATATCGGACCTTGCTGCACATTGATATGGCTTACCCCCAATTGGCGGGTGTAGGTCTGCCAGTCACGACGAGACGCATCATGCAGCAAAGTATGATGGGCTAAATCTTCTGGGGTTTTGATCGGCTTGTCGCCCGTTAACAGCATGGGTGAACAAACCGGTAGCAGATACTCTGCGTACAGTTTTTCCACACGCAAGCCCGGCCAGTTGCCGCGTCCGTAAAAAATCGCGACGTCGACATCATCTGAAAGTTTATCTTCCTGACGGTCAACCGCCTGTATACGAACGTCGATTCCCGGATAAGCTGTATTAAAGCTAGTGAGGCGTGGCACTAACCAATGAATGGCAAAACTTGGCAACAGACTGACCGTTAACGCCCCCTTGGCGCTACGAGCCTGCAGCTTACGAGTGGCCTCGGTTAACTGTGAGAATATCTCTTTGATGTCCAGATAGTAACTCTGCCCTTCTTCCGTCAGCAGCAACGAGCGGTTGCGACGACGAAACAATTTTAGGCCCAGAAAATCCTCCAGGGACTTTATCTGGTGGCTCACGGCGGCCTGAGTCACGAATAATTCTTCGGCCGCTTTAGTAAAACTCAGGTGACGAGCTGCAGCATCAAAGACACGTAAGGCATTTAAAGGTGGCAAACGCTTGGACATAGTTGATTGGCTTAAATGTTAAAGTCTATTAACAAATAGGTGAACTTAATTAACCTATTAGTTTTTTTTATCTGAGCCATTATAAATTGTCCGTTGAGGATGCACCAGCAAATACCTATAGTGGCGTCACTTCCTGAGCCGGAACGAAAAGTTATCTGGAATGCGTGTTTCGGAGGGCTTTTGGCTTACGGTTGTGATGTTGTGTTGTTGTGTTTGCAATTGGTCTGGCATTCCAGACCCCGGTAGCTTCGCTACCCCTTTTTCACTTCCTGTACATTTACCCTGTCTGTCCATAGTGATTAATGTAGCACCGCTAATTGCGGTGCTTTTTTTTGCCTGTAGTTTGAGTAATCTGTAGTTTGAACAACCTGAAGTTTGAGCAAAAAGATTACTGTTCCAACTCAACCATCTCTTTGACGTCAGTACGGTTAATCTGCTGTTTGTTCCCATTAGCATCTTTGTACTGAATCATCCCTGTCTCGTCATCGGTGTGAGGTTTGCCATCAGCGACGATGCTTCGACCATCATTGGTGTGCATCACGTAGTTCGGGCTTGAACATGCTGAAAGAGCAAGAACCATTAGACCTGCTGATACTGCTGCGGCTGCCTTGTTCATATTCTTCTCCTTAGTAGCGATTAATGCTGATTAACTCTTAAAAATAACCAGGGTGAAAGATTCACCTAACATTATTCAGCATAACCCTCTTTCACGAGCTTGCCTGGCTAAGCAGACTATTCCGAAGGTCATTGATCCCTTGTGCGATTAAGACAAATGCGCCACGATCGTCTCATAGTGATACGAGGAAAATCATGAAAACATTCAATCCCGCCAGTTTTCGCAGCCAGTTTCCGGCGCTGGCTGATGCTGGTGTCTATCTCGATAGTGCCGCAACCACCCTTAAACCTCTCGCCGTCATTGAAGCGACTCAGCAGTTTTATAGCCTGAGCGCCGGTAATGTTCATCGTAGCCAATTTGCCGAAGCACAACGCCTTACTGAGCGTTATGAAGCCGCTCGTGATAGCGTCGCTGCGCTGCTCAACGCACCTTCGGGCAAAGACATCGTCTGGACACGTGGCACTACCGAAGCGATCAACATGGTCGCTCAATGCTACGCACGCCCTCGCCTACAAGCTGGCGACGAAATTATTGTTAGCGAAGCCGAGCACCACGCCAACTTTGTGCCGTGGTTAATGGTTGCAGAACAAACTGGCGCGAAAATTATCAAGCTACCGCTTGGCAAAGATTACCTCGCCGATTTAAGCAAATTGCCCGCGTTACTTAACGCACGAACCAAAATCCTCGCGTTGGGGCAAATGTCTAACGTCACCGGCGGCTGCCCGGATCTGGCCAAAGCGATTACACTTGCCCATGAAGCAGGCGCTGCTGTCATGGTTGACGGCGCACAAGGTGTGGTGCATTGCCCACCGGATGTACAAGCGTTAGATATCGATTTTTACGCTTTCTCCGCCCACAAACTGTATGGCCCAACCGGCATCGGTGCGCTCTATGGAAAAACTGCGCTGCTCGAAGAGATGTCTCCGTGGCTAGGCGGCGGGAAAATGATTACGCATGTCTCATTTGAAGGCTTTAAAACGCAGCCTGTGCCATATCGTTTTGAAGCGGGTACGCCAAACGTTGCGGGAGTTATTGGCCTGAGTGCAGCACTTGAGTGGCTCGAAAGCGTTGATTTAACCGAAGCTGAAACATATAGCCGTGGGCTGGCGACGCTTGCCGAAGCAGAACTGGCAAAGCGACCGGGTTTTCGCAGCTTCCGCTGCCAGGACTCGAGCCTGTTAGCATTTGATTTTGAAGGTGTTCACCACAACGACATGGTTACACTGTTGGCTGAATCGGGCATTTCACTGCGTGCTGGCCAGCATTGTGCTCAGCCTTTGCTTGCCGCATTGGGTGTTGCTGGCACCTTGCGTGCTTCTTTTGCCCCCTACAATACGCAGGCTGATGTCGATGCGCTGGTCAAAGCCATCGACAACGCGCTGGAAATTTTGGTGGATTAAATGACAAGTGGATTTTTAGCCGGTCACCCTTTTGGCACATCGATCACCGCTGACAGTTTACGAGACACTTTTGCTCCGTTGCAGCAGTGGGAAGATAAATATCGCCAGCTGATACTGCTGGGGAAACAACTTCCGGCACTTCCCGCAGACCTCAAACGCGATGAGATAGAAATTGCAGGCTGTGAAAACCGAGTCTGGTTGGGTCACAGCCTGCAGGCAAATGGCACGCTGCATTTCTATGGGGATAGTGAGGGGCGAATTGTTCGCGGTTTGCTGGCGGTGTTACTCACAGCAATCGAGGGGAAAACGGCTGAACAGTTGCTGAATGACGATCCGCTCACCCTGTTCGATGATTTAGGGCTGCGCAATCAGCTAAGCGCCTCGCGCAGCAGCGGGCTTGCGGCATTAGCGCAAGCCGTTCGTACCGCGGTTCAGCCCTGATTCCGCGCCGCTTTTGCCATCATTTTCTTTAAAACATGGGACACCGCCACAAAACCAAAGCTGGCGGTGACCATCGTTGCCGCACCAAAACCGGATGCACAGTCCATACGTTTCGGGCCATCGGCGGTACTTTTCATTGCACACACTGAACCATCAGCCTGCGGATAAACCAGCGCTTCGGTGGAAAACACGCAATCAATACCGAGCTTTCCTTTACTGTTCTTCACCACGCCAAAATCACTTTTTAGTCTTTCGCGCAGTTTTGCTGCCAGCGGATCCTGAATAGTCTTCGCCAGATCGACCACTTGAATCTGCGTAGGATCGATTTGCCCGCCTGCTCCACCGGTTGTAACCAGCGGGATCTTATTGCGTCGACAGTAAGCGATCAGAGCCGCTTTAGGGCGCACGCTATCAATAGCGTCAATAACGTAGCTAAAACCTTGATTAAGCAGCTGCGCGGTATTTTCCGCAGTAATAAAGTCATCCACTACCGTGACGCGGCATTCCGGGTTAATTTCACGAATACGCGCCGCCATCACTTCGGTCTTGGCCTGCCCGACGTTATCGCGCAATGCGTGAATCTGGCGGTTGGTGTTGGTCACGCAAACATCATCCATATCGATAAGCGTAATCGCACCGATACCGGTACGTGCCAGTGCTTCTGCCGCCCAGGAGCCGACGCCACCAATGCCAATCACGCAAACATGCGCATCCGCAAACAGTTGTAGGGCATTGCGGCCATACAAACGAGCAGTACCACCAAAGCGTTGCAGCCAGGCATCAGTCAACACTACAGACATTACGTTATCCTCGGAAAAATCTTTGCGGGTGTTCTTGCGGGTAAAGACGACGGGCTGATTATACAGCCCGTCAGGGGGAAAATTTAACCAGTAAATACGCTGTTGGTAGTACCTGGTGCGTTTTTCAGTACCCAAACGCGACCATAATGGTTGTACCAACCTGCTCGGTGACCGGCATCCGCGCCAATCCCCTGGTAGATATCAAAGTGCTGGCCTTTAATCGCACCACCAACATCCAGTGCTACCATCACGCGTAATTCATATTGCCCGCTGAATTTACCGTTGTTATCCAGTAACGGGACTTCTGCCAGAATCGTGGTGCCTGCTGGAATGATCGAGCGGTCCGATGCGACAGAGGCACGGCCAATTAACGGTACGGCACTCGCCCCTTTCACTGGCGCGAAGCTTGCAGGTTTAAAGAAGACAAAAGATGGGTTCTGCTCAAGCAGTTCCTGTACTTCGGCCTGGCTATGAGTTTCACCCCAGTGACGAATGGCTTGCATCGACATATCTTCTTTCTTTACTTCACCGCGGTCGATAAGCACCTTACCGATACTGCGATAAGCGTGGCCATTCTTGCCTGAGTAACCAAAGAAGGTTAATGGCTGGCCATCGCCAAAATCGATATAGCCACTGCCCTGCACATCCATAATGAAGTTATCCATTAAGGAGTTGCTGTAAGCAATAATGTAGCTGTCGCTCAGGGCACCACTGTAGATTTCGGCACGGGAAGGTAAACGTCCGCGTTTTGGTGGCATGCGGTAAATCGGATACTGGAACTCACCCTGACGGGTGTAACGCGCCTGCACGACTGGTGTGTAATAGCCGGTGAATTGCACGTTGCCGTAGTTGTCAGCACCTTCCATCTGCCAGGCGTCAATCCCGTACTGGCTCAACTTACTGGTATCGCCACCGGCCTGCAGCCACTGCTGAACCGCGCCGTAAACATCGCTCTTGCTATTATAGAGGCGAGGAGAGGCAGAACGAATCTGGTTAACTTGCTCAGCAAAGTCGCCACCGTTAATGGGCGCCCCTACCGCATCCGGGCGATTGACCAGGGAAAATGGCTGGGTGAACTTCCCGTCCTTATATTGCTGACCTTTATCTGTCGGTTTCGAGGAACAGCCAGCCAGAATGGCAACCATTACCCCAGTTACAATGTACTTCGTCCAACGTCCTATCATTACTTCCTCGCCCTGTTTATGCCGCATTACGCCACGGGAAGATAGCAAACACGCCGCAAGATTTAAACGAGTTGCGCCTCGCACAGCCCAGATGTGTTCGTTATTTGTACTTAAATTAAATTATTATCAGTTAGATGAGACAAATCGGGTATTTTTTAAAAAAAGGGTTGCATCAAAAGCCGAGCAGAGTATAGTGCGCTTCCACGGACGCGGGGTGGAGCAGCCTGGTAGCTCGTCGGGCTCATAACCCGAAGGTCGTCAGTTCAAATCTGGCCCCCGCAACCAATTAAAAAGTCGCTGAGTTTAGCGCGGTGGTGAAAACCATTAGCAGTAAATAGTTATACGGACGCGGGGTGGAGCAGCCTGGTAGCTCGTCGGGCTCATAACCCGAAGGTCGTCAGTTCAAATCTGGCCCCCGCAACCAACTAAGACGCTGAAGTTTAGCGCAATGATGAAAATCATTTGGGTACTAAAGAAGTTTACGGACGCGGGGTGGAGCAGCCTGGTAGCTCGTCGGGCTCATAACCCGAAGGTCGTCAGTTCAAATCTGGCCCCCGCAACCAACATTTAAACACCTTAACGGGTGTTTTTTTGTATCTGAAATCCGGGTGATTTGATGTCCACCCTACGAAATGCAGTTGTAGGTCGGATAAGCGCAAGCGTCATCCGACAATAAATTGGCTCTATCCACGCCGTGCTAATCGCGAACTATCCGCAAAGTACGCCCTAATCCCTGCCAGAATTGACTCCGCAACTTCCTGCTGGAAAGTTGCAGTACGCAGTTTGCGCTCTTCCTCAACGTTACTCAGAAATGCGGTTTCCACCAGAATCGATGGAATATCCGGTGCTTTCAGCACGGCAAAGCCAGCCTGATCAACACTGTTTTTATGCAGCTTGTTCACTCGACCCAATCGGGTCAGCACTTCTTTGCCGAATTTAAGGCTATCGTTGATGGTCAACGACTGCACCATATCGAACATCGTGTGGTCGAGATACCTGTCACCACTCTTACTCACCCCACCGATCAAGTCGGCAGCGTTCTGTGTTTGAGCAAGGAATTTTGCCGCCGTACTGGTGGCACCTTTGGTTGAAAGTGCAAAGACCGAGGAGCCGCGTGCCGCGCCTGAAGTAAACGCATCCGCATGAATAGAAACAAATAAATCAGCACGTTGCTTCTGCGCTTTCGCCACCCTGACTTTTAACGGGATAAACACATCCTCGTTACGCGTCATATAGGCTTTCATGTTCGCTTCTTTATCAATAAGCGCTTTCAGGCGACGAGCGATTTGCAGCACAATATCTTTTTCGCGCGTCTTATTTGGCCCGATGGCACCGGGATCTTCCCCGCCGTGCCCAGGATCGAGCATGATCACAATTGGCCTGTCGCGCCCGGCTTTACCCGGCTTCGGCCCTTGTTCAGGTGACGGTGGCGCATCTTTGTCCAGTTTGCCGTTGTTGTAATCTTCCAGCAGGGCTAACAGCGGATCTTGCTCGCTGTTCATATTGGCCGGATAGAGATCCATCACCAGGCGTTCTTTAAATTCTGCTACCGGTGCCAGGGCGAAAAGATGCGGCGTGACGTTCTGCTTGAGCTCAAAAACCATGCGCACAGTTTGCGGATCAAACTGCCCGACACGCGCTGATTTGATAAAAGGATCGTCGCCACGAATTTGGCCGCCAATACCTTTCAATACTGAATTTAAATTCACACCTTCAATGTCCACCACCACCCGATCGGGGTTGCTCAGTGCGAACTGCTTATACTTAAGCTCTTTGTTCGATTCCAGTGTGACACGAGTGTAGGACGATGCCGGCCAGACACGCACCGCCACGACCAGGCTCGAGGCTGCAAAGCCAACCTGGCTGACACTCAGTAGCCACATAGCGCCTGCGCCCTGCAATAAGCGGCGACGACTAATTAAAGAACGGGAATCAGACATAGCTCTCCTGAGCGGTGTTTTTCCGTGAACCAAATAACGACATTTATTTTTTGAGCCGAAAACTTTAGCGAAACATCCCCATACTGTCACTCATAAAAGGGTAAACATTCGCAATCAAGCCCCTGACAAGCCAGATGCAGAAATTTCTGCTTTGCGGTAAATCCTGCTTGCACCTGAAGCAATAAAAGAATAAAAATACAGAAATTACGAATAATCATGCAATGAGGGCTTGCCGTGGTGAAGGAACGTAGAACCGAACTGGTACAGGGATTCCGCCATTCTGTTCCCTATATAAATGCCCATCGGGGAAAAACGTTTGTCATTATGCTTGGCGGCGAAGCCATTGAACACGAGAACTTTTCCAGTATCGTCAATGATATTGGGCTGTTACACAGCCTGGGAATTCGTCTGGTGGTGGTGTATGGCGCGCGCCCGCAAATAGATGCCAATCTGGCTTCGCATAATCATGAACCTATCTATCACAAACATACGCGTGTCACTGATGCAAAAACCCTTGAGCTGGTAAAACAGGCAGCAGGATTATTGCAACTGGATATCACAGCACGTTTGTCCATGAGCCTTGGCAACACACCGTTGCAAGGGGCGCATATCAACGTCGTCAGCGGCAACTTTATTATCGCGCAACCGTTGGGCGTGGATGATGGCGTGGATTATTGCCACAGTGGCCGTGTTCGTCGTATCGACGAAGAAGCCATCCACCGTCAGCTTGATAACGGCGCAATCGTACTAATGGGCCCGGTCGCGGTTTCCGTCACGGGCGAAAGCTTCAACCTCACTTCAGAAGAGATTGCCACGCAACTTGCAGTCAAACTGAAAGCCGAAAAAATGATTGGCTTCTGCTCTTCTCAGGGCGTTATCGATGACAACGGCAATATCGTTTCAGAACTGTTCCCTAACGATGCACAAAAACGCATTGAAGAGCTTGAAGTAGCCGGGGACTATCACTCTGGCACCGTGCGTTTTCTGCGTGGTGCAGTGAAAGCCTGTCGCAGCGGCGTGCGTCGCAGTCATTTAATCAGCTATCAAGAAGATGGTGCGCTGTTGCAGGAACTGTTCTCCCGCGATGGCATTGGTACGCAGATTGTGATGGAGAGTGCGGAGCAAATTCGTCGTGCCACCATCAACGATATCGGCGGTATTCTGGAGCTGATTCGTCCGCTGGAACAGCAAGGGATTCTGGTGCGCCGCTCGCGTGAGCAACTGGAAATGGAGATCGACAAGTTCACCATTATTCAGCGCGACAACCTGACCATCGCTTGTGCTGCACTCTATCCGTTCCAGGAAGAGGGCATTGGTGAAATGGCCTGCGTTGCAGTTCATCCTGATTATCGCAGTTCATCACGCGGTGAAGTTTTGTTGCAGCGTATTGCTACGCAAGCCCGTCAAATGGGGCTGAGCAAACTGTTCGTGCTGACAACCCGGAGCATTCACTGGTTCCAGGAACGGGGCTTTATGCCGGTTGATGTTGAACTGCTGCCAGAAAGCAAAAAAGAGATGTACAACTACCAGCGCCGCTCGAAAGTGTTGATGGCTGATTTAGCTTAGGTTGATGACAAACCTTATTCTTTCGCAAAGCGAACATATATCACCAAATAAAAAACAAGGAAAATCAATTTATTGATTTTCGGCTAATAACCACAAAGAAGGAAAAACCACGTTTTTTCCTTCTTTGTCAGCACCCTAAGCTAGCCCTGAAAAGGCTAGCTAAAACTTTCCATCAATCCACTACGACGTTCCGTCTTCGTTACAATCGCTTTTTCTAACACCCGATCATCGGCGTACAAAGACAATTGATTGCGAGCACGAGTGATTGCGGTGTAGACCAACTCACGCGTCACCACTGCGGTGTATTGATTTGGCAAAACCAGTGCGGCGTGCTCGAATTCCGACCCTTGAGATTTATGCACCGTCATGGCGAATGCGGTTTCATGGCCAGGCAGACGGCTCGGCTGCACAGATTTGATGTTGCCATCCGGCATCGGGAACCAGACGCGCAGCCCCTCCCCCATGTCCAGAGCAATACCAATATCGCCGTTGAATAACCCCAACGAACTGTCGTTACGGGAAATCATAATTGGCCTGCCGTTATACCAGCGCGATACCGTCGGGTTTGGCCGCTCAATCAATCGTTTTTGAATCAGTGCCAGTTCGATACGGTTATTCAGGCCACTAACGCCAAACGGCCCCTCCCGCAACGCACACAGCAACTGATAACGGCCAAAGGCGTCAAGAATCACCGCGGGATCTGCATGGCTACGCATCAACTCAAGATAGGGCCGATAACCTTCCACCGTGTCGGCAATCATCCGCGCATAATCTTCAGTCTCACGGAGCGACTGTTTCGAAATATCACCAAAACCTTTTGAGAAGACCTCTCTGGCCTGCTTCACATCGCTGGCGTTAACGGCAAACGCCAGTTGCCCAATGCCGGACTTGCTATCAAAGCGGTAGCTTTTTTGCAGCAAACAAAGCCCATCACGCAATACGCTCGCCTGGCTGCCCTCACCCGCAGGCAGTGAATAGCCCGTCAGGTGGCTTAACTCAGTGGCTCTCTCCGGTGAATATCCGTGCGTGACGAAGTGGCATATATCTCCAAGCACCGCACCCGCTTCTACTGAAGCCAGTTGGTCACGGTCGCCGAGGAAAATCACGCGCGCATGGGCAGGCATTGCGTTGATCAATTTCGCCATCATCGGCAAGTCGACCATCGAAGCTTCATCAACCACCAGCACATCAAGATGCAGAGGATTCCCGGCATGGTAACGCAAGCGTTGGCTGTTGGGTTGCGCTCCCAGTAAGCGGTGCAGCGTACAGGCGTCGTTCGGTAATGCCGCTTTCTGCGCGTCATCCAGCGGCAAGCGGCGCAAGGCCGAACCCAGCGATTCCGTCAGCCGCGCCGCAGCTTTCCCGGTGGGTGCCGCAAGTTGGATACGCAAAGGTTTGTCATCCGAAAGCTGCACCAGGGCGGCGAGCAATTTGGCAACTGTAGTGGTTTTGCCGGTTCCCGGCCCACCAGAAATCACAGAAATGCGCCGCGTCAGGGCGACAGCTGCCGCCACCTTTTGCCAGTCGATATCAGCCATCGGTTCAAACAGTTGATTCAGAACGTGGATGACCTGTGTTCCGTCGAGAGTAATAACACGATTTTCCTCACCAAAAAACCGTGCTACCGACACTTCGTTTTGCCACATCCGATTGAGGTACAGCCGCTCACCAATCAGCTTCAGCGGCGTAGCACCTTCATGCTCACTCACTGCTTCAGAAGCAAGCAGCGCCTCGCGCCAGCCGGACTTTAGTGCAGCCAGGGAAAACAGTTGCTCTGCAAAATCGGGTTGTCGCCCGGCAAAACAGAACTCGGGCGTTAAACGAGAAAGAGGAATGCAGACATGACCTTCACCGGCATCATGGCTGACTAACGCGGCGGCCAGCATCACGGCGGGTTGCTCGTCACCGGCAATTATCATGGCAAACTGCGCATCGAGTGCGCGCAACAGCTTTTGCTCGACAGCCTGCTGTAACAGCTCAGACATTTTCATGGCGTCACCTCGTCCGTTTGTGCCGCGACATCCGTTTTCATTGCAAAGAGTGCGTCCATTTTCACAATCAATTGTTCATCAGGGCGGGTGGCAAAAATCCCCTGCGACGAGCCGTGGCTTTCAACACCGCGCAAGAAAAGATAAATGACTCCCCCGAAATGAGTCTGGTAGTCATAATCAGCAATGCGGTGGCGCAAATAACGGTGCAGCGCCAGGGTATACAACTGATATTGCAGATCATAGCGATGAGATTGCATTGCCGAAGCCATAGCTTCCTGAGTGTAAGCACTGCTGTCTTCGCCTAACCAGTTCGATTTATAATCCAGCAGGTAATAGCGCCCTTGCCAGCGGAACACCAGGTCGATAAACCCTTTCAGCATGCCACGCACTTGCCTGAAGTTTAACGGTGGGCAACCTGACGATAACGGATCATATTCACGCACCAGGGTATCCAGTTGCGTGGCCTGTAAATCACTCTCAATCGGCAGATAAAACTCCAGTTCGACCTGTTTCTCTCGTGGCGTTAATTGGTTGAGAGACACGCCCGTTTCATTCAACGGAGCCTGTAAAATTGTGCTTAACCAGTCGGTTAACACCGGCTGCCACTTCTCGCCAAAACCTTGTTCGTCTAACTGCTTAGCCATCCACGTTTCATCAAGTGGCTGAGTAAAATCAATGCCTTCGAATAAGCTATGCAGGAATGTGCCAGGTCCGGCCCCGCGAGGGAAGGTGTGCGGAGTGAGTAATGACTCACTTTGTACCGGCGCAGCCCCTGCAGCATCGACATCCAGTCGCGGCAATAAATCCTGTGCCAGGCTACTGCCATGCTGTTGCAAACCGGAATAACTGGTCACACGCCAGTTATCCGCCACCTGTCTTTTCATCATTCGGGCGCTAAGTTGCGGAAGTTCAGCACTCACGGGTTGCCATGGCGTGAAATCCTCAGACCCTGGTTCTTCAATGCTAATCGACTCGCTCGCCAGTTCCTGCAAACAAGCCTGAAGACCCGCAGCATCTTTCGCTTCACCTTTTTGCAGAAGATAACCTAATGCCCCAAGATGCAGGTCACTGGCTCCTTTTTTGGCGCGATTCCCTTTAAACAACGGGGCAACACCGAGACTGCAATGCCAGATAGAGCGAGTCAGAGCCACATACAACAGACGTAAATCTTCTGCCAGGCGCTCTTCTTCAGCGAGACTCAGGCTTTCAGCATCGTCGCTTAAATCCAGCAACGGCGCGAATGTAGAACGGTCGTGATACAAACCGCTGTTCTGCGCACGATAGTTGGCGATAAACGGTAACCAGACCAGCGGGTATTCCAGCCCTTTCGATTTGTGAATAGTGACGACTTGTACCAAATGGCGGTCGCTTTCAAGACGTAATTGTTGGCTGAAAGCGTTGCTATCAGGTTCGGCAACTTGCTGCGCCAACCAACGGACCAGAGCATGTTCGCTGTCAGTCTGTGAGGCTTCTTCTTGTAGCAATTCGCTGATATGCAGAATATCGGTCAGACGGCGCTCGCCACCTGGTGTAGCCAGTAAATTTTCGGCAATTTGGCGGCGGGCGATGAGCGCACGTAACATGGGCATGACGCCCCGACGCAACCAAATGTGCCGATACTCTGAAAACTCCTCGACCAGTTGATCCCAGGCGTTTTCATCTTCGTTAAGCGCTTCAATCATGCGGGCATCGAGACCTAACATACTGGTCGCGACTGCACTGCGCAGCGCGGTTTCCATTTCTGGAGCCAGCACCGCCTGCAAAATCCACAAAATTTCACGCGCTTCCGGTGTTGCGAATACCGAGTCGCGGTTTGAAAGATAGACGGACGGAATGTTCAGGCTCGCCAGGGCTTCGCGCACAATAGATGCCTCGCCACGGCTTCGAACCAGAATAGTAATATCCGATGACCGTACCGGTCGAGATTCTTCCCCCTTCCACAGCAACGCTTCGCCGCGCTGCCCGGCGCTTAACCAATCCCGTATCTGCTGCGCGCACTGCATCGCAATGGTTTGTTGGTAATCACTCACTCCGCAGCCATCGCCCGATTGCGCCCAGAACGACATCGCCGCCTGATTTTTACCTTTGAGGGTAAAACGCAGACCGCTATTTTTGGCTGCGGCTTTCACCGCTAAGAAAGGAATTTGCTGGAATAAGAAGGGATTATCCAATTGCTGAAACAGGGTATTCACACTGCTTATCATCCCTGGAGATGAGCGCCAGTTGGTGTCGAGCGTGTAGTGGGCACTTACCTCATGACGCGCTTTCATATAGGTAAAAATGTCCGCGCCACGGAATGCATATATCGCCTGTTTTGGGTCGCCAATAAGCAATAGCGCGGTGTCCGGCTGATTGATATACAAACGCCTGAAGATGCGATATTGCTGCGGGTCAGTATCCTGGAATTCATCAATCATCGCCGCCGGGAAGCGCCCGCGAATAGCAGCAGCTAGCGCATCGCCACCGGGTTTATGCAATGCCTCATCAAGGCGAGTCAGCATATCGTCGAATCCCAGCTCCCCTCGACGGCGTTTTTCCTGCTGAACCGTATAACGGATTTCCGCCATCGCGCGGGCAATGACTAAATCACGCAGCGTCAGCGGTTCGCCTAATAACGAGTTAATTGCTCTGAAAACCGGATGCTGTGGCGGCTGACCTTCTTTTGTTTTCTCATCCAACATCGATTGAGAGAATCGTTCGAGTTGCTCGGGCAATTTATAGGTCATGGTTTCTGTTTGCGCCCAGGTGCCAACAATATTCAACCAGTTAGGTAAGTTTTTACTGCTGTAGCTACGGCGATCAATTTTCGCTTCACTGAGAATCTGCACGATGTCGTCAGCACTTGCACGCCATTGTGCTTTTACATCCTCAATCGCAGTGATGATCTTTTGGTGACGCGCCAGCAGCGTTTCATCATCGGCAGGCGGTTGCTTCAGTACCGGCTGCTCACCTTGCAACCAGCTATTTATATCCCGGAGCAACTCTTCAGGCCCCGCCCATTCCTCAGCCATCACCTGCGCTACCGGCTTTGGCAGTGGATAACAATGGCGACGCCAGAAATCAGCACATGCATGGCGGCGCAACAGCGATTCATCTTCAATAAGCTGTTGCTCGAACAACATACCTGATTCAAAGGCATTCAGGCTGAGCATCCTTTGGCAAAAACCATGGATGGTAAAGATGGCGGCTTCGTCCATTTGCTGTTCAGCAAGACGCAAAATTTGTGCAGCCTGGTGAAGATCGGGGATCTCCGTCAGCAAGCTTTGGAACAGGGGATTTTCAGTACGGTTACGAACGCAGGCGATACGTAATTCATGAATATTGGCACGAATACGGCCACGGAGTTCTTCGGTCGCAGCCTGAGTAAACGTTACGACCAATAATTCTTCGACGGAGAGTGGACGAGGATGGGCATTTTTCCCACCCAGGCCAAGTAACAGGCGCAAATACAGCGCTGCAATGGTGAATGTTTTTCCGGTACCGGCAGAGGCTTCAATCAGCCTCTCCCCCGTCAAAGGTAAACTCAGGGGATTAAGAGGCTGCGTGGTTCCGGTCATTATTTACCCTTTGTCTTTCAAATTGCAGGTGTGTTGGCTGCTATACCCGTTAGCATTCGATCTGCTGGTAGGCGGCAAGGGAGCAAATCCCCGGGAGCTTACTTAAGTAAGCGACTGGGGTTTGTGAGTGCAGCCAACACCCTGCAGCTTGAAGGATGACGGGTATATCACTTAGATTCTACGAGCGGCAACGACTGTTGCAACCCGCTGACCTCCTTCCAGGTTTTCCATCCTTCCGGAGCGGCGTACTCTGCCTTGCCATTGTTGCTGCCAGAAATTTGCGACAAAATTGCCATTCCTTGCGGCTCAATCACGGCCTGGTGGAAGAAATCAGCCAGTTTCTGCGGAGTCAGCTTTTTAATTTCGGCGACTACTTTATCACGCGAATCAAAGTCCAGGTTTCCGCGATCGAAATCTTTGCTCAGTTGCGAAGCTTCCTGAGACAAGGTTTGCGGTGCCTGCATAATTTCACTGATCATGCCCTGTTGAATTTGCGCAAAATCCTCAGGACTCATGCTACGCAGCTTTTGCTCGGCTGTGGGGTAAAACGCCTTAAAACGTTGGTACAGATATGCAGGTTGTTTGTCGTTACTTTGCAGCAAGAAACCAACCCCCCATTGACGCCCAACCGACATCGGGAAGGCGAACACTGCATAACCCAACTGCTCCTGAGTGCGTAACTGGTTGTAGAACCACGGCTGAATAATTTGCCCTAACATTGAGCTGTAAGCGGTACTTACGGTTTCATCATAACCTTTCGGCACGTAAATCGCCGCCAGCGCTGAATCCGTGCTGCTACCCGCCTTTTCGAACATCGCTAAATGTTGTTTATCCACCAGCACGTCTTTATTGCGGCACCATTCATTTCCTTTGGTGGCAAGCTGGCTTTGTACGTTATGCGCCAGCTCTTTTGCCTGCTCAGGAGACATGTTACCCAGCACTAAAAACTCAGGTTTCGCATTGGTTTTTAAGGCGTCACGGTAATCAAGCACATCTTTCAAGGTCAGCTCTGGCAACAGCGCACGGCGAACTTCACGTTGGAAATAAGGCACCTGCGACACCATTTGCACCGGCATAATAGCCTGATCGTAAGCTTTGCCTTTGTCTGCCGAATCCATCATTTGGGTATACCATGACTTCGCCTGATCCAGTTGTTCCTGGGTCGGTGTATAGGAGAAGTAACCCTTTAACAGCGCTTCAAAAAGCTGCGGTAAACGTTGGGTGTAGCCATTGGCATTCACCATCAAACCACTGTTAGCGTTGGTTGAGAAACCAATGCCCCCACCGCAGCCTGGTTGCTTAACTGATCCAGGGCAATTCCCGCCAGATAGTCATTCAGGGCAAATAGCACCTGATTTTTCGCGCTGTCCATGGCCTGTGGATTACGCAGCACCATCGTCACATTAGCTTTAGGCTCGCTGGCAAAATAGTGGCTTGGCATATACAGCACGCGTAAACCAGGCTCTTTCACCAACAGCTCTGGGTGAGCGTAGGTTTTTTCTGGTTTAACCAACGTAAAATCGTCCGGTATGTACGGGTTCAACTGAGGCAATTCCAGCTTAATTGCCGCGGTTTTTTGCTGCCAGTCGCTGAATACTTGTGGGGTAATTTTATCGACCTGATAAGGCGCTTCAACAAAATAAGCGGTTTTGTTATGTGGTTCTTTCGGGCTGATATACCAGATGCGCGCATTCTGTGGCGTCATCATATCCAGCCGAGCTTTGATGGCTGCCGGGTCGTATTGATCGGCAATATTTACGGCATCCAGCGTATGTTCAACCGGAACGCGCAGCATGGTGTCAGCTAACCATTCCACGTAATCCATATCGCGGCTAATTGACGGATAACGGAAGTCGAGATCCAACACATGGGAAAGCTCATCGAAATAGCTTTTATCGACACCATTTTCACGCAATTGATTTAAATAGCTGAAAATAGCCGCCACAACTTCATCACGTTGGGCAAGACCTTTATCCGTCAATGACACGGAAATGGCGAACACGCCGCTATTGCCGTTAACTATAGGATCGGAGTCGGCACGAATACTGTCTGCAAGGCCTTGCTTTTGCAGCCAATCAGAGAGGGTGTTGTTGCTACGGACGCCAATCAAATAGCCAATCAATTCATCGGTTTTGCTACGGAATTTATCGCTATTGTTGTCGATTCGGAATTCAACTCGCACCACCTTGCGCGGCAATGCCGGCACGTAGTGAATCACTATGCCTTTTTGTGCGTCTGTCACGACGGGCACGTCAATGCTCGGCCGTTCGATATTTTTATTCGGCACCCGTCCATAGGTTTCCACAGCAATCTTTGCCAATTCAGGCAATGGCTTATTGCTGTAAATAACCGCTTTCATCAGGTTTGCGGAATAATATTTATCACGGAAAGCCACCAGCGCATCCAGCAACTTGCTGCCAGGTTTGTCGCGCAGAGTTTCCAGATTACCACCGGAAAAACGTGAGCCAGGGTGGGCAGGGTTAATGGTTTCGGCACTGACTTGCGCCATGCGCATACCGTCACGAGCACGGGCTAAAGTCAGCTCGGCATTGACCGCATTGCGTTCACGTTCAGCATATTCTGGGGCGAGGTTTGGCTCAGCGATAGCATCAGACAAACGATCGACCGCCCCTTCTAGCGCATCGTTTTCCACTTCAAGGTAAAACGCGGTGCGGTAAGTTGCGGTGCTGGCGTTATGGCTGCCACCATGCTTTTTGAGAAACTCTGACAGGCTATCCGGCTCGGGATACTTTTTAGAGCCCATCAGCGTCATATGTTCAAGATAGTGAGCCAGGCCAAGATGGTCGTCGGGATCTTCTAAGGATCCAACCGGAACCACTAACGCAGACAATGATTTAACGGCTTGCGGATCGGATACCAGCAGAACCGTCATACCGTTATCAAGACGTACAGCCTGATATTGACGAGTGTCTTTCTCACTTTTACGGATAGTTTCCTGGATGGGTTGCCAACCCGTGTCTGCCTGACTTAATGGTGCCCAAAGAGCGACTAACAAGAAAAGCGATTTTAACCAGGTGCTACATCTAGGCATTCACGAACCTCATAATCACGAAACTTCCTATACCCGTCATACTTCACATGCTATGTATGCCTGTGATCTACAGTACAAAAGGTATAATTCACTCATCATTAACAATTTTCAAACAAATTTGTTATTTTAATTGATGCTTTTTTCGCCAATCCTGAGCAAGTTGCGCATCATAGATGAACCCACGAAATTGTGCAATTTTTATACTGGACTTTATGCTTTGTTAAAACGATACAGCGGCAGCAAGTAACGCTCAGCCTCGGTAATGATGGCTTCGTAGTAGTCAGGTTCCAGCGTTCGATACAAGCGTTGTAGCCACATATCGGCCCCTTCACCTTCGACTCTCTGATTCCCTTCCCAGGCGGCCAATAGCTTACTTTTGGCTTTCTGTTGCGTTTGCTCGTCCCATAAAATGGCATCATTCGCCGGTTCGTAACAGGCTTTTATCCACGCCCCCCCACTAATTGGGAGGAGGAGTAGCGGTTGCGTTAACCCTTTCCGATAACCATCAATAAGTTGCTGGAGATAGTTTTTTGCCTGCTCAACATCAAGTGAGGGGAACTTCCACTCGGTCGAATCCCGCCCGAACAAACGGCTTTCACCACTCCCTCCCATCGCACACCAAACCACATGCTCAATCCACAATT
Source organism: Buttiauxella sp. 3AFRM03 (assembly GCF_003675305.1). Lineage (NCBI taxonomy): Bacteria > Pseudomonadati > Pseudomonadota > Gammaproteobacteria > Enterobacterales > Enterobacteriaceae > Buttiauxella > Buttiauxella sp. 3AFRM03. The sequence continues at coordinate 3,993,036 of NZ_CP033076.1, read as the reverse complement.
GCAAACCATGTGCTGGGTTGAGGATTGATGGCCGCCAGCGCAGCAGGCCGTCTTCCTGCACATCCGACAGCCAGCCTTCCAGGCTTGTTCCATCGATGAGCAGCGACACTTCCTGGCTGTTGCCATTTTGCCGCTCGGCTCTCACTTTTTGCGCCAGTTCTTCCATTTCTGTTAACTGGCTTTCCCATAAAATTTCGCCAAAAGCGCCATATGGCAAGAGGCCAGCAGCCCGGTAGCGGCGGAATAATTGCTGAGTGTCATCTTCCTGAACCAGCGTATTCAGTAATTCCTGGTTCATCTGGAAGCGTTCAAGGCTATCTAATGTGAAAGGTTCCGCATCAGGGAGGTCGGTTTCTTCAAGACGGAAATTGATACCCAAACGCATCTGGAAAAAGGCACGCACCGGATGTCGCCAGAAACGTTGTAGTTGATCCAGAGTGATGACGTCATGAACAACTTCTTGTAATGACTGAATAAACGGAACCTGTGCTTCCCCTTGCTCGCTGGCGGCAGGCAACCATTCCCTGGCATAGCTTTGTGCCGATAGACCAGGGATAAAATTCCCCGCCTCAAATGGGGTACGGTTATGCTGCTGAACCAGATGTTTTTTCACACGCTCACTGCTGTCATCGCAGGTTCGTTCAGTGTCTTGCGGCAAACAATGGCTTTGGGCGATGTAATCCAGGAGTTCATCAACTAATACAGAAGGATAGCGCTGACTGTTGTCCTGAATAGAGCGCCCGATATAACTGATATAGAAGCGCAATTGTGCTGAGTTAAGTGCCTCGAGGAACAAGTACCGATCGTCATCCCTGCGGCTACGGTCGCCGCGCTGAGGCTTCTGACTCATTAAATCAAAGCCAAGTGGTGCCAACGCGCGTGGGTACACCCCGTCATTCATGCCAAGCAAGCACACCACTTTGAACGGGATAGAACGCATCGGCATCAAGGTGCAGAAGTTAATCGGCCCAGCCAGAAAACGTTGGCTAATACGCTCTTGATCTAGCCGCTGCGCCAGCTCCTCTCTTAATAAAATTAAGGAGATGCTTTCCTGATAATGCGACTCAAGACCATATTTGATGATGTCTTGCCACTGCTGTTCAATCAGCGCCAGAGCACCTTCTGTTTCGGTATCAGGCAGGAAGAAGCTCGCCAACATGTCACGGCAAACGGTCGTCCATTCTGCCAATGGACGCGCCACAGATAACTCGCGCCGCCAAATGTTCAGCTGCATTAACAGCTCAGCCAGTTGCCCTACGAGTTCAGCGATTAAGCCACTCGATTCATCATAAGGAAGGATCGACTGCCACTCACCCGCCTGACTATCCATTGCATAACCCAGCAACATGCGCGTTAAACCAAAGCGCCAGGTATGTTGCCCGGTAGCCGGAAGATCTAATTCACGAACGTTGTCGTCATCAATACCCCAACGGATACCTGATTCATTCACCCACAGGCGTAAATAACGCAGCCCTTCTTCATTAATGGAGAAACGGGCAGCCAGTGCGGGAACTTCAAGCAGAGCAAGAACATCCTGTGCGGCAAAGCGGCTGTCAGGTAGTGAAAGTAAGGAGATAAATGCTTGTAGCGCCGGGTGAGCTTGTCTTGCCCGCCGGTCAGAAATCGCAAATGGCAAACGACGTTCGCCTGTGGCATTACCGAATACGGCCTGGATAAACGGGCTGTAGCTGTCGATATCAGCCACCATCACGATGATATCGCGCGGTGTCAACGTTGGATCAGCATCCAGCATCGCCAACAATTGATCATGCAACACTTCTACTTCGCGTTGCGGGCTATGGCACTCGTGGAAGGTGACGGAATGGTCTTCTTGAGCAAGGACACGTTTCTTATGACTGTGTTCAAACTCTTCGATGGTAAGTCCTGTGACCGCATTGTTTTGTAACTCAAGCAAATCGAACTGCAAATTACGCAGCAGGTTATTAGGTTCGATATCGACAAAAACGTCTATTTCTTCGAAATGCTGCAGCTCGGCCAACAAGTATGTGTAGTCTCGCCCTAATTTCCCCCACGAGGCCAGTAATGGGTTGCCAATATCTTGCTCACCGTCGTCGTTGAACAGTGCAGAAGCCGTATTGCTGTCTTTAAAAAGTGGCAGCGTAATGTCTTCCTGAGTGTGTTTGCGACGGCGACGGCGACGGCTGATAAGCCTGGCAAGATAAGACGGGTCTTTAATATCGCCCCAGTAATAGCGGCAAGGGTTGGTAAACAGCAAGTGCACATCAATGTGTTTACCCAGGGCTTGCAGCGCCTGAAGGTAAACAGGTGGTAATGCTGAAATCCCACAAATAAAAACCCGGGATGGCAAACCTGGCGGGCATTCGCTGGCAGATTCAAGAGCCTTAATAAAACGTTGATACAGATTGGCACGGTGCCATTCTGGTTGCCCAAGTTCTTGCGTATGGCGCACCAAAGCCGCCCATAGTGGAGCCTGCCACAATTGAGCTTCGCCCACATTGTCGACAAGTTCTCCCTTTTCCCACTGGCTTAGCCAATCTGGGCGATAAACTAAATACTGGTCATAAAGGTCAGCAATTCTTGAAGCTAGCTGAGAGAGTTTTCGACCGTTGTCATCTTCTTCAAGATACTGTTTAAGCAGGGCAAACTCGCTCTGTTCCAGCATTGTCGGGATGAGCGTCATTAACTTCCAGCTCATGCTTTGTTTGTTGAACGCACTTTGCTCAGGGATATTTGGCAGCACGCGCACAAACATATCCCATATAAAGCTCGCCGGAAGCGGGAAGCTGATGTTTGCCGCGATACCGAATTTTTGCGCCAGCGTCATTTGTAGCCATTGCGCCATACCAGTACTTTGTACCAATACCACTTCGGGCTCGAAGGGATCTGGTAAGGGTCGCTGTTCCACAATAAATTCCATAATTGCTTCAAGCACATCCAGCTGGTTGGAATGGTAAACACGCAACATAGAATCGCTACTCCTGACTTTTCTCTTTCTTCAGGCAATGTAACTGTGACAACTGCCCAGTTCGCCCTGCCGGACTCTTAATCGTAACGTCGATGCTGACACATCCAGCCGTGGATGTCTGCTGCCGACTGACTTTCCATTCATCAGTTGGTAAGGGCGATTCTGGTTCACTCATTTCCACCGCAAGCCGCCAAAGTTGTCGGAATTGCCACTGAGACTGAAAACCCTGCTGCAACACCCGGTGATAACCAAGTAAAGCCAACATCACCACAGAAAACAATGCCATAGCACAAAGCACTTCCACCAGGCTAAAGCCTTGCTGTAATGGTTTCATTGGGGAAGCTGGCATCGTGTCACCTCATCAAACGGGCAGAAATCCAGCCAGCCATGCGGCACTGCTGACCAGCGTGAGTTGACCAGTGTTCCCCATTCCCAAAGAATCAGTGGCGTTTTTTGCCCAGAGACAATACCGAACGCCGCCATAACAGCTTCATTTTTTTCTTGCATTCGCACACAGGCTTTCCAGCCGTTTTCGGTCTGTTGCTGGCAATGCCAGGATTGCTGTGGTTGCCACGATAACTGACTCCCCCAGGATTGAGCCGAGACAGCACTGGCATATTGTTTAAGAAAACCGACCTCACTGGCGACCAGAAATTTTTGGTGGCTTAACTGCTGCTGTAATCCGCTCAGTATTAGCATCCCCAAAGCGAACAGTAACAGGACAAACCCGAGGGTGACGTTACCCCGTTCGAACCGCTTGTTCACTGGTTATACCCCACGACTATATGACGCAGAGACACTGGATTTCGACCACTTTTGGAGGCTGCAGCGAGATCGATAATCAACAAAGATGACATGGCCTGGCGTGCCAAACGGGTAACAGTAAATTTCTGTATCACCATCGTGGCTGGATCGGATAATTTTTCCCAGCCAGAACCTTCGCAACGAGTCGCTCCGCGTAAAGCTTCCAGGTCAGTACCATTGAGCCGAAAACCTGTCTGTTCTGTTTGTGCATGACTAGCAGGTTCCCAACGTCCGTTGCTGTTGCTATCCCATTGCAACAAAACGCATTCTCCCCCTTTGCTCAGCACCAGCCCCTGCCCCGTACAATTTCCGTGGCAATAACCCGCCCGCTGTAGCTGTTTCCCCAAACTAAACGCCAGTTGCCACAGCGATTCTTGCACTGTTTCTTTTTGATATTGTTGTAATACCGCGCGTTGGAGCACCGGAAATAAACGGCCAGCCCCCAGCAAGACAATGCTACTTAAAGCCATCGCGATGAGAGTTTCAAGTAAGGTAAATCCCTGCTGGTTTAGCTGCATTTGTTACTCCCTGTCACGTCACACACCCGGATCCGCCCCTGAGCTGAGAGCACCACGCGCCATTTTCCTGTCGCGCTTTGCAACGTAACGTGGCCCGGCCAGGCGGTACTTCTGATGCCATAAAATCCAAGCCCTGCTGTTACTTCGGTAATATCGACATCAGCAAAAGGTTGAGCCAACCGCCACCGCCCTGCAGACAGGCATTGGGTTGCTTCAATGAGCTTGCTGGACAGGCACCACGTTTTCCCGTGACGATTCACCGTGAGTAAATGGTCACGATTATGCCAGGAGGCATCACTGCGCAGCTGTTCGAATAAATGACGAATTTGTTGGATGGTTATCCACATGCGCTGCTGTTGTTGCCATTGTTGCCAGCCGTACATTCCGCCCGCGCTAAGCATCACGACAATGGCCATCACCACCATCATTTCTATCAGGCTAAATCCGTACTGTTTTGTTTTCATGGCGGCAGTGTGCCAGCCATAAAATTCCTGGCTACTGGCAAACGTTTTATTCTCGAGGCTTCTCGAAGGAAAGATTTGTGGTTGCTTTAGGTTGCAGAAGTGCTGGAAGGAGGCTCGCAATACCATTGCACAGGCAAAAAAAACCGGCGCACAAATGGCACCGGTTATGGCAGGCTGTCACTCGTTAGATAGCGACAGGAGCTTTGATCGCTGGGTGCGGATCGTAGCCTTCAATGTCGAAATCTTCGAAACGGTAGTCAAACAAAGATTCAGGTTTACGTTTGATTACCAGTTTTGGCAGTGCTCGCGGCTCACGTGTTAATTGCAGGCGAGTTTGCTCAAGGTGGTTGCTGTACAGGTGCGTATCACCGCCCGTCCAGACAAAATCCCCCACTTCAAGGCCACATTGCTGCGCCATCATATGCACCAGCAAAGCATAACTGGCGATATTAAACGGCAGACCCAGGAAAATGTCGCACGAGCGCTGGTAGAGCTGGCAAGAAAGTTTGCCGTCAGCCACGTAGAACTGGAAGAACGCATGGCACGGAGCTAACGCCATTTTATCCAGTTCACCCACATTCCACGCCGAAACAATAATGCGGCGCGAATCTGGGTCGTTTTTAAGCTGGTTAATCACGGTGGTTAACTGGTCGATATGGCGGCCATCAGGGGTTGCCCATGAGCGCCATTGCTTGCCATACACAGGGCCAAGATCGCCATTTTCATCTGCCCATTCGTCCCAGATGGAGACGTTGTTTTCGTGCAAATAGGCAACGTTGGTATCGCCTTTCAGGAACCACAGCAGTTCATGAATGATGGAGCGTAAATGGCAGCGTTTAGTGGTAACCAGAGGGAAACCATCTTGCAAATTGAAGCGCATTTGATGACCGAAAACCGACAACGTACCCGTGCCGGTACGGTCATCTTTTGGTGTGCCGTTTTCCAGCACATGTTTCATCAAATCAAGATATTGTTGCATGTTTCCTCACGAAAGCTGTTGCTGTGGACGGCGACGATACGCCCAAACCATCATAATCACACCGGCCACAATCATCGGAATCGAGAGGATTTGCCCCATGCTGATGTACTGAACCCACGCACCGGTAAACTGCGCATCTGGCTGGCGGAAGAATTCAACGATAATACGGAATGCACCGTAGCCAATCAGGAACAAGCCGGAAACGGCCCCCATCGGGCGTGGCTTGCGGATATACAGGTTCAAGATAATGAACAGTACGATACCTTCCAGAACCATTTCGTAAAGCTGGGAAGGATGGCGTGGCAAGACACCGTAGGTGTTAAACAACGACTGCCATTCCGGGTGTGTCGCCAGCAGGCCAATATCTTCACTGCGAGAACCCGGGAATAACATGGCCCACTTGAAGCTCGGATCGACGCGGCCCCAGAGTTCGCCGTTGATGAAGTTGCCAAGGCGACCCGCACCCAGGCCAAATGGAATCAGCGGTGCGATAAAATCAGCAACCTGGAAGAATGAACGCTTGGTGCGGCGCGCAAACCAAATCATTACGCAGATAACACCGACCAGCCCGCCATGGAAGGACATGCCGCCATCCCAGACTTTAAACAGGTACAGTGGATCGGCAAGAAAAGTAGGCAGGTTGTAGAAGAACACATAACCAAGGCGCCCACCGAGGAATACCCCCAGGAAGCCAGCATACAGCAGGTTTTCGACTTCATCTTTCGTCCAACCGCTGCCTGGTTTATTGGCACGGCGGCCAGCAAGCCACATGGCGAACACGAAGCCGACCAGGTACATCACGCCATACCAGTGCAAAGAGACTGGCCCAATGGAAAAAATCACTGGGTCAAATTCAGGGAAATGCAGATAGCCACTATTCATCTGTCACCACAAACCATTGTTACCCCACCGAAAGCCGACGATGGGTTGCAAGTACGCATCTGTGCGGATGCGCTCCGAAAGCAGCGGATCATAGCACAAAGGGTACCAGGGTTAAGTCGCGGAAGTTGTAAAAGATATGTAATACCAGAAGTGAAAGGAAACGACAGGCGCCTTAGCGCCCGCCGCGAATCAAACCGCCCATACCACGACGCTCCATGAAAGACGCGACCTGGTGGCGCACTTCTGTCGCTAGCTGAGCCTCAAGACTACGCTGTGACAGCAATTGCACCTCTTCCAGACTAATGTGGCGCAGCAAATATTTAACACGAGCCACTGAACGGCCGTTCATCGACAAATGGCGATAACCCATGCCAACCAACAGCGCAACACACATTGGGTCGCCGGCCATTTCACCGCACAGACAGAGATCGATGCCGTGACGTTCAGCTTCTTTGGCAATGTGATTCAATGCGCGCAGCATAGCCGGATGCAGGCTGTCATACAGACTTGCGACGCGAGTATTGTTACGGTCAACGGCCAGTAAATATTGCGTCAGGTCATTAGTACCGACAGAGATGAAGTCAACCCGGCTGGCAAGATGGCCCAGCATGAACACCATTGATGGGACTTCCACCATGATGCCAATACGCAGTTTTGGTAATTCATAACCGAGTACTTCTTCTACTTCGCGCCCAGCGCGGTCTATCAGACGACGCGCTTCGTCTATTTCATCGATGCTGGTAATCATCGGCAACAGAATACTCAGGTTGCCAGTGGCAGCATTGGCACGCAGCATAGCTCGCACTTGCACCAGGAAAATTTCGGGCTGGTCAAGCGTGATGCGTATCCCACGCCAGCCAAGACACGGGTTCTCCTCACTGATTGGCATGTATGGCAATTGTTTATCCGCCCCCACATCAAGCGTTCGCAGCGTGACGGGCTTATCGTTAAACATTTGCAACATCCCCTGATACTGGGCGACTTGCTCTTCTTCCGATGGAAAACCACTTTGCAGCATGAACGGGATTTCGGTGCGATACAGACCAATGCCATCAATGCGGCTGCCAAGCAGTTGTTCATGTTCAGGGCTCAGACCTGCATTCAACATGACCTGGACACGCTCACCGCTTTTCAGCGCTGCCGGGCTATCAACGTCATCCTCTACCAGGCGGGTAAGTTCGTTCTCTTCGGTAATGAGGCGCTGGTATTCCTGCAACAGCACCGTTTCCGGGTCAACCAACAATTCACCACGGTAGCCATCGACAATTAAAGTACGGCGATGCAATACCGAAGGCTGAATATCCGCCCCCATAACTGTTGGGATGCCCAACGCACGTACCATGATGGCGGCATGGGAGTTTGCCGCACCGTCGCGCACCACCACACCAACCAGGCGGTTTTGCGGCAACTCGGCGAGCGTGGTTGCGGATAACTCATCGGCCACTAAGACAAAGCGTTCAGGCCACGTGTTCGCACTCTGAATGGTGTCATCGAGATGGAATAACAAGCGTTGGCCGAGGGTACGCAGGTCGCCTGCTCGTTCTTTTAAGTAGCCGTCAGTCAGGCTTGCGAATTGCTCCGCAAACTTTTCGATAACTTTTTTAACTGCCCATTCCGCAACCGAGCCTTTGTCCACTTCTTCGAATAATTCTCGACGAAGCCGGGCATCGGTTAACAGGTGCGAATAGAGATCAAAGATAGCTGCCGTTTCTTTCTGAGCCCCAGCTGCAAAGCGTTTGCTGTAGCGGCGAAACTCGTTAGACGCCTCTTCCAGTGCGGCAGTAAGGCGCTCTCGCTCAAGCGTGGTATCCAGTGTCGACGCTTCAGAAACTTGCTCCATTAACGGGAGCGTCGAATCCATCCAGCCCTCAGCAATCGCCACGCCCGGCGATGCAGGCAATGCCCGAATACGTGTCTGGCGGTACTGGCCGAATAAGGCGGCTAACTGTGATTGAGAGAGGATGGCGGCCATTTGTGTGGCGAGTGTGACGAGGAAGGACTCCTCGCTTTCATCATATTGCCGGTGCTCACGTTGTTGCACCACCAGCACACCCAATAACTGGCGTCGTTGGATGATTGGCACCCCAAGGAAGGCTCGAAAACGTTCCTCTTTTACTGCGGGAACATATTTAAAGCTCGGGTGTTTTTGCGCATCAGCAAGGTTTATCGGCTCAGCAAGGCGCCCGACCAACCCGACAATGCCTTCATCAAATGCGAGTGTTATGGTGCGACCACGCGGCTTTTTAAGGCCGCGCGTCGCCATCAGGTAAAAGCAACGCCGGTCATGATCTGCGAGATAAACCGAGCATACCTCGGTGTCCATCGCAAGGCAGATATCTGTAACCAGAATATCCAGCGCCTCATTGAGGCGCGGAGCGCTGGCAACCTTCTCGACTATTTCTCGCAAACGGGTAAGCATTTTTCGCGTGACTTAACCTCTTTTACGTCGCCAGGCAGGCGCGTTATTACGTGGTGGCGCAACTTCCTGCAGCGGCATTACGACGCTGGCAAACTCTTTCATCACCCGACGATAAACATCGCGTTTAAAGGAGACAACCTGACGAACCGGATACCAATAGCTAACCCAACGCCAGCCATCAAACTCTGGGGTACTACTGGTTTGCATATTGATATCGTTATCGCTGCTGATCAACTGCAAGAGAAACCATTTTTGTTTCTGGCCGATACAAACCGGCTTTGTGTCCCAACGCACCAAACGTTTAGGTAACTTGTAACGTAACCAGTTTCGGGTCGAGGCGAGTATTCGGACATCTTTTCGCTGTAACCCCACTTCCTCGAAAAGCTCCCGGTACATTGCCTGTTCCGGGGATTCGCCAGGATTGATGCCACCTTGCGGAAACTGCCAGGAATGTTGACCAAAACGCCTGGCCCACATCACTTGACCCTGCCGATTACAGATTACGATACCAACATTCGGGCGGTAGCCATCATCATCGATCACCGGACTACCTCAAAACAAACTTAGATTAGGGCGATTGTTTCATACAAGCGCTAGACGGTAAACCACTGTGTAACGGTTGCAAGAAGGAATAACAATTGAATAACTCACAAAATATGACCGAGTTATAAACATTAGCCAGTTTGGAGCATGGGATTTATTCACTTTTTCTGTGGATATAACTGTGAAGAACTACCTGATACTCTCGGGACAACTTAGGATAAGTCTAAATTCATCGTGATTTCCATAAATAAAAAAAACATAAATTTCAGTTAGATAACCAATAATAAATCAACTTACACCCAGAAAGTGTGATGATCGTCACATGCCAGAATCTCACACTGATGAAAGATCGACCAATGACGTTTTTATCCACAGATTGTGCCAACAAGTTAGTCACAAACTGGTGAAAAAATGGGTTTTACCCCCCAGTCAAGGCTGTAAATCGAACCAGTAGTGAGCTTTTTTACCAGTTATCCCATTTTTCTGTGGATAACCCAGTGTAAGATCCTGTTCATTGCCAGTGACCAGAATGGGAAAAGGTTTTTACAGAATCCAAAACCTCTCCTTTTTGACGATAAAAATGATTAAAAGTCAGTAGATTGCCATTCTTACCCCCGACACGCTAAACTATTTCCATCTTGTGGGTAAACCACGTTCATTTTTTAACCGATCGGCAATCAGGCACAATGGAAGCACTTCGTCCTTTACTTAACCCTCCAGAAAACGAACAGATTTTACTGGCTCAAGCCCAGAAACTCGCGGGATATACGCTGGGTGAATTGGCGACGTTAGCCGATTTGCCGATCCCTAAAGATCTGAAACGTGACAAAGGTTGGATCGGAGTTCTACTTGAATTGTGGCTGGGTGCCAGTGCTGGGAGCAAACCCGAGCAAGATTTCGCAGCACTAGGTATCGAATTAAAAACGATCCCAGTTGATAGACTCGGTCGCCCACTGGAAACCACTTTTGTTTGTGTTGCCCCACTCACCGGCAATACTGGCGTGGTTTGGGAAACCAGCCATGTGCGCCACAAGCTAAAACGCGTGCTGTGGATCCCTGTTGAAGGAGAGCGGCAAATTCCGCTGGCGGAAAGGCATATCGGCTCACCATTATTGTGGGCACCTTCAGCAGAAGAAGAGCGGCAGCTATGTTTGGATTGGGAAGAGTTGATGGATTTAATTGTGCTGGGCCAGGTCGAACGTATCACTGCCCGTCATGGTGAAGTACTGCAGTTGCGTCCGAAAGCTGCCAACAGTAAAGCGTTAACTGATGCGGTGGGTGCCGACGGCGCACCAATTCTGACGTTACCACGCGGTTTTTATCTAAAAAAGAACTTTACAGCGGCTCTGCTAGCTAATCATTTCTCGTTGTAGATTCATTTAACTTGCACCCAGATCCTTGCTGGAGTTTATAATTGGCGTTTTATAAATTTCAGGCAGGATTTTTTAATGTTGTTTGCATGGATTACTGATCCTAATGCGTGGATGGCGCTGGGTACTCTGACGATTCTGGAAATTGTTCTGGGTATCGACAATATCATTTTTCTCTCATTAGTCGTGGCGAAGTTGCCTCAAGCTCAACAGGCTAAAGCTCGCCGCCTGGGACTGGGCGCCGCGATGATTATGCGTCTGGTTTTGCTGGCCTCTATCGCCTGGATGACACACTTAATTCACCCGCTGTTTAGCATCATGGGTCATGAATTCTCGGCGCGAGACCTTATTTTGGCATTGGGTGGCTTGTTCTTAATCTGGAAAGCGAGCAAAGAAATCCACGAGTCCATTGAAGGCGAGGAAGAGAGCATAAAAACTAACGTTCACTCTTTCTTCGGTGCCATCGTGCAAATTATGCTGCTGGATATTATTTTCAGCCTCGACTCGGTTATTACTGCCGTCGGCCTGTCCGATCATCTGTTCATCATGATGGCGGCAGTGATTATTGCCGTGATGGTGATGATGTTCGCCGCAAAATCGATTGGTGATTTTGTTGAACGTCACCCGTCGGTGAAAATGTTAGCGCTGTCATTCTTGTTGCTGGTCGGCTTCACACTGATTCTTGAAGGTTTTGATATTCATGTGCCGAAAGGTTACATCTACTTTGCGATGTTCTTCTCAATAGCCGTAGAGACATTGAATTTGATTCGTAACAAAAAGAACCCGCTGTAGCGTACGCAGGGGAAGCATTCTGGCTTCCCCTCTGTTTCTTTTAAGAATTTACTGCTTATCATCTCTGGCTAGTCGAGTTATTACTAGACTGTATAGGTCATACCAAACCACACGAGGCGAATAACGATGAAAAAATGGGCAGTTCTTATTTCCGCTGTCGGTCTGGCATTTGCGGTTTCCGGTTGTAGCAGTGATTACGTGATGGCGACCAAAGATGGCCGTATGATCCTGACTGACGGTAAACCCAAAGTCGATGACGACACAGGCTTAGTCAGCTATCGCGATCAGCAAGGCAACGAGATGCAAATTAATCGCGATGATGTTTCACAAATCATTGAACGCTAGAAAATACAGCCTTTAAAGGTCAGCGCCTCGCTGGCCTGTAACACTTTTTCTTCACTTACCCTCTTCCGCTTTTGCTCCCCCTCTGCCATGTTTATAGTCCATTTTTTGTCGGGCGCTCGCCTGACCGATAAGACATAAGAATAAGGAAAGCGGCTATGCAATATCACCGTATCCCCCACAGCGCCCTTGAAATAAGTACGCTAGGGTTGGGAACCATGACGTTTGGTGAGCAAAACAGCGAAGCCGACGCACATGCACAGCTTGATTACGCAGTACACCAGGGCGTTAACCTGATTGATGTCGCAGAAATGTACCCTGTACCGCCACGCCCGGAGACACAAGGGTTAACAGAGACCTATGTCGGTAACTGGCTAAAGCAGCGCGCGAATCGCGAGAAGCTGATCATTGCCACCAAGGTCAGCGGCCCAAGCCGCAATAATGATGTTGGCATTCGCCCAAACCAAATGCTGGATCGCAGGAACATTCGTGATGCGCTGGATGCCAGCCTGAAGCGTCTGCAAACCGACTATATCGATCTCTATCAAGTTCACTGGCCGCAACGCGCCACCAACTGCTTTGGCAAGCTGGGTTATACGTGGACCGATAACGCAGTGCCGGTCACATTGCTTGAAACCCTGGAAGCACTGACTGAGTTCCAGCGAGCCGGGAAAATCCGCTACATCGGTGTATCCAACGAAACGCCATGGGGCGTTATGCGTTACCTGCAACTGGCTGAAAAACATGATTTACCGCGCATTGTCACCATCCAAAACCCGTACAGTCTGGTAAACCGCAGCTTTGAAGTGGGGCTGGCGGAGATCACTCAGCGTGAAGGTGTTGAGCTACTGGCCTATTCCTGCCTGGGGTTCGGTACACTGACCGGGAAATATCTCAATGGAGCCAAACCTGCAGGTGCGCGCCACACACTGTTTAGTCGTTTCACACGCTACAGCGGTGAACAAGCTCAGCATGCAGTTGCGGCTTATGTCGATGTCGCTAAACGACACAATCTGGATCCCGCCCAAATGGCTTTGGCTTTTGTTCGCCGCCAACCATTTGTTGCCAGCACACTGTTGGGCGCAACTACGCTTGAGCAGTTGAAAACCAACCTTGAAAGCCTGCATCTGGATTTAAGTGAAGAAGTGATTGAAGAACTGGAAGCGGTGAACCGGGTTTATACCTACCCGGCACCGTAATAATAGTTTTCCTGCGGGCATATTATCTCGCCCGCAGGAAACCCAAAAAAACGACCAGAAGCATTATCAGTTTAATGATGAATATTACTTTCTATACTTTTAATATCCGTTGCATCGAATGAAATTGAAGTTTTACTATCCGTATCCGAGAGTATTTTTTTTGCAATAGTCTCTGATACGGGGGTAATAATATTGAAGTGATCGCCACCATTAATTTTATAGACTTGCAATGGTATGTGTTGCGCTTTAGCTGATGCCTTTATTTCATCAAATTCAGACCAATAATATTCTTCACCTTCAAAATAGAAGGTCGGCACTTTAATAGAAGAAATAAAGAATTGCGGCGATCTTAATTTGAATTCTTGAGGGTTGGTTTGATCAAATGGAACGTTAACCATCATTTTCCCACCTTCGATGCGTTTTTTCAGATCAGGGATCCCTCCCAGCGAAAATACCGCACGATATTTATCGGATAGCTCACTGGCAAGTAACGCTCGGGTACCGCCGGTACTGTGACCAACCACATAAATTCTGTTTGCATCAACCCATGGCTGACTGGCTAGCCATGATCTGGCTGATTCCAAATCATCCAGTTCGCCATAAAACATCTCATAGCGGCCTGGGTTGCCATTTTCACCACGAAAACTAGGGATCATCATGGTAATGCCGGCTTTGCGAAATGCGCTACCGGTTTGATCATTGTCTTTGGGTTGTTCAGCCCAGAAAAAATCGTCGCTTCCAATACCGCCATAACCGCCCACCAGCCAAATAACCGCAGGATGTTTCACGTTATCCTTTGGATCAGGAGTAATAAAGGCGGCCATCGCGCCATCTTTTGCTGGGTAATGAATAAGATTGAAAACCTCTGCAGGAGGTGTGATTGGCGCACTATCTCCTTCAAAATTGGTTTCGATAATTTTAGTTTTAAACCCAGCTCGAGCCACCACCAAAGTATCCTCTTTTGCTACTTGCGATTTTTCAGTTGTTGCTTTAGGTGTATTTTGATCACAACCAGTTATTAATAGCACCCCCGTGAAAATGGTGGCTAAAAGCGTTTTATTACATAAAAACATTCGATAATCCTTATCATTGAAAAAATGAGTTTATTCACTGTATATTTTCGAGACTGTAGAACAGCTTATTTTACAGTTTAACAATTCAAACTTCTATTCGAAGATGGATCAAGTTATTAACGGCGAATCTGCCAAACCCACAACCCAGTAATGGCCAGCGCAAATACAGCTCCGAAACCAATACCGATGCCGACAATGGGTACACCGATTTTAACCGCCAGTGAATAAAGCCCTAACATCAGCAGCATCGCGGCATTTTCACCGAGATTTTGTACCGCAATGGCATTCCCTGCTCCTACCGAATGTTTACCCCGCTCCTGCAGTAGCGCATTGAGCGGGACAACGAAGAACCCGCCCAAAATACCAATCAGCACTAACAACATGTAAGACGGTAGCAACGCGTGTTGCATGGCAAAGAACAACACGCCAACGCCAATCAAAATCCCTGCAGGCATGCACCGCGCCACGGTTTTAAGCGTCACCAGTTTAGCCGCAGCCCCGGCTCCCACCACAATGCCCACTGCGACCATCGCGTTCAGGTAAGTTGGCGTCGCGTTATCGGTAATGCCCAGCGCTACCGGTACCCATAACACCAACAAGAAACGCAATGTCACACCAGCGCCCCAGAACAAGCTGGTTCCCACTAATGAGAAACGAGTTTCACCGTTCTGCCATAACGTGCGGCAAGCATTGAAGAAACTTCGGGTCATGGGAGTAAAGCGCCATGACTGACCAGGACGCGCCGGTGCAAGTTTCGGAATAAACATATTAGCGACGACCGCCCCAGCATACACCAGCACGCAAACGCCCAGTGCCGCAACAATATGCCAATCAGCCAGTACACCGCCCGCCATAGAACCTAGCAGAATCGCAGCAATGGTCGATGACTCCATCAAGCCATTTGCCTTCACCAGGCGGTCACCGGTCGTAAGTTCACCAAGAATCCCGTATTTAGCCGGTGAATATGTCGCAGCACCTATTCCCACCAGTGTGTAACCGACAAAGGGATTAAGTCCAAAACAGATAACCGCCGCGCCGATGAGCTTGAGGCAGTTGGCAAACATCATCACTCGCCCTTTGGCAAAGCTATCCGCCACCTGGCCGACAAACGGAGCAAACAAAATGTAAGCACCGACAAACACCATCTGCAAAACCGGTTGGCTCCAGTCGGGATAGAACTGCTGTTTGAGTACCGCCAGCGTGGCAAATAGCAAAGCATTGTCACCAAACGCCGATAAAAACTGCGCGCCTGTTACTGCCATCATACCTCTGGACCAAATAGAGGTATCGTTCACGGCGCTATCACGCATTCTCTGTCTCCGGTTGGTCTACCAGCACTTTCAGGCTGACAAAATCAGGTTTGCCGCTGCCGAGTAAAGGTAACTGTTTGAGGAAGCGAATATCACGGGGAACCGCCAGCTCAGGCACGCCGTTTGCACGCGCATGTTGCAACAATTTTTCACGGCTGAGGTCATTATCCGTGGTGAACATCACCAGAGCTTCACCTTTTGCTGCGTCAGTTTTGATAACCGTTGCGTGCATTTTCTCAGGCGAAACACCCAGTGCCAATTGCTCGACCATTTCCAGCGAAACCATTTCACCGGCAATTTTGGCAAAGCGTTTAGCGCGCCCCTGAATCACACAAAAGCCGTGCTCATCAAACCGGACAATATCACCCGTGTCGTACCAACCCGGCTCCATTTCCCCCTGCGCATTTTCAGCACACGGCGCTTCCAGCACACCTGGATTTTCGACACGCAGATAGCCCTTCATGATGTTTGGCCCTTTCAATTGCAGCCGCCCACCCTCTTCAATACCAGGCACCGCCATCAGACGGGCATCCATCGCGGGCAGAATACGCCCAACGGTGCCAACTTTTGCCGCCATCGGGACGTTAATTGAAACCACTGGCGCACATTCGGTCACGCCATAACCTTCCAGAATGCGCAGGCCAAATTTATCCTGCCAGAGCTGTTTAGTGCTTTCCTGGAGCTTTTCTGCTCCCGCCACCACGTAACGCAGACGGTAGAAGTCATAAGGATTAGCGAAACGGGCATAGTTGCCGAGGAAGGTGGATGTGCCAAACAATACGGTGCAGTTACGGTCATAAACCAGTTCCGGCACAATGCGGTAATGCAGCGGGCTTGGATAGAGGAAGACTTCGGCACCGGTGAGCAACGGCGTGAATAAGCCGACGGTCAGGCCAAACGAGTGGAATAACGGTAGTGCTGACATAAAACGGTCGTTGGCGGTGAAATCCGCGATAGTGCGAATTTGCTCAACGTTCGCCAGTAAACTTTTATGGCTATGCACCACACCTTTTGGATTGCCCTCAGAACCAGAGGTAAACAACACCATCGCGGCGTCTTCGGGTTGCTGTTTAACCTGTGCCAAACGCGGCATTAATAAATGGCTAAAAATCCAAAGTTTATCGGCAAGCGTGACATCAGCTTTTAAATCTTCCAGAAACACCCAGCGCACCTGCGTGAGTTGCTCCGGCAAATGCCATAACTTGCCTTTGTCGAGGAACTGACGGGAGGTGAAAATGGTTTTGAGTTGCGCCGCGGTAATGGCACTGGTCAACCCTTTCACACCTGCGGTGTAGTTCATCATCGCCGGAATTCGCCCGCGAGAAGAAGCACCAAAAATCACCGCGGCACTAATCGCCGCATTCGGCAACATCAGGCCAATAGTTTCTCCTTGTGCGGTGTATTTATCCAAAATACGCCCGACAAACAGCGTCTTAGTTAACAGGCTACGGTAGGTATCCGGTTTGAAATTGATATCTTCAATACAGTTTTTGCGCTCACCGTAACGACGCTGCGCGGCAAGTAGCGCTTCGTACAATGTTTCACGAGGACGTATCGCCATCCGCGCTTCCATCATAATTTGATGCAGCATTTCACCCGCCATTTTACGGCGGTCACGGGCGCGCGGCGCATCCGGCATCGCAATCGAAGTCGGTGGCAGAATATGCAGGTTGATACGAGGGAATACGCGGCGTTTTACCAGACCTTTCAGGCGGCTAAAGAAGCTCAGCTCAGCGCCATCAATACGAATCGGGATAACCGTCGCATTCGATTTAGCGGCAACAAACCCCGCCCCTTCATAGATTTTCATCAACGAACCGGTCACCGAAATGCGCCCTTCCGGGAAGATAACCACCGGTCGGCCCTGTTCCACCAGGCGAACCAGATGCTTAATCGACATCGGTTTGGTTGGGTCGAGCGGTACAAAATCAATCAGTGATTTCAGCCAACGCATGTACCACTGCTGGCTGATAGAAGAATAGACGGCGAATACCGGGCGTCCGGGTAAAAATAACGCTAACAAAATTCCATCAATGAAGGATACGTGGTTAGGGACGATCAGAACGCGCGATTGGGAGAGAACTTGAGGATCACCATAAAGACGCACTCTGAACAGAATACGAAATAACGTACGGAAAAAACCAAATAGCATAGCAACTCCCTTTGTCATGAATAAACCGCAGGCACTTAAGTGTAGTGGCAGATTACATGACTAACTTCAAAGGAGCGATAGTTTCGAGGAACACGAACTCTGAAAATAAAGCAAAAAAAAACCTGCGCATCTGCGCAGGTTGGTGCAAAAGAATGGTACTCAACAACGTACCTGGAATTCTCACCAATCAATACCTCTGGGATTTGAATTGTGGCGCACTCCTGGCAGGCTCACCAGCGAGAAAGAGCAAGGGAATTAGCGGAAAGTGCAACCAGGTGTTTAAAACATTGAGTCTTGTTACAGGCAGGCAAATTTTGGGCAAAAAAAACCTGCGCATCCGCGCAGGTTGGTGTAATTCATGTGATCAGCAATTAGAAGCTGACATCACCTATCAATACCTCTGGGACTTCAAATGTAGCAGTGGCGAGTCAGTCTTCGCCATGTCGAAATAGCAACAGCGCGATGCAAACTGTAAGCAAAGATTTAGTCTGAAATCATTAAAAATCCAGAACATGACAATCACTCCCGTTGCGCTTAAATTTCAGCGGCAAATAAGTGTAACGATTACACTAAAAATGGCCGTTTTTTGCATGAGTTTGCGACGATGAATACAGTTGCGCGCTTGAAGTAGCACGACTTTTCCGTAACACTTAAAATTGTGTAAACGCTTACCCACTCAGGAACACTTTCGATGGCGACAATAAAGGATGTAGCAAAACTGGCAGGCGTTTCTGTCGCCACGGTATCTCGTGTCATTAATGATTCACCAAAAGCCAGCGAGGCGTCACGTCTGGCGGTGACCAGTGCGATGGAAGAACTGAATTACCACCCTAACGCAAATGCGCGAGCGCTGGCTCAGCAAACTACTGAAACTATTGGTTTGATAGTGGGTGATGTATCCGATCCCTTCTTCGGCGCGATGGTCAAAGCCGTCGAACAAGTCGCCTATCGTACCGGCAACTTTTTATTGATTGGTAACGGTTACCACAACGAACAAAAAGAACGCCAGGCAATTGAGCAACTCATCCGCCATCGTTGTGCCGCCCTGGTGGTTCATGCAAAAAAAATCCCTGATAGCGAACTGATTTCATTAATGAAGCAGATGCCGGGCATGGTAGTTATCAACCGCATTATTCCCGGTTTCGAGCAGCGCTGTGTGGCGCTGGATGACCGCTACGGCGCCTGGCTTGCCACACGCCATCTGATTCAACAAGGCCATACCAAAATTGGCTACCTCTGTTCCAACCACCAGATTTCAGATGCAGAGGACCGCTTGCAAGGTTATTACGACGCACTAACCGAACACGGTTTACCGGTTAACGAGCGGTTAGTGACTTACGGTGAACCTGATGAAAGCGGCGGCGAGTTGGCAATGACAGAGTTGTTAGGTCGTGGAAGACATTTCAGCGCCGTTGCGTGTTACAACGACTCCATGGCCGCAGGAGCGATGGGCGTGTTGAACGACAACGGGATTGATGTACCAAAAGAGATTTCACTGATTGGCTTCGATGATGTGTTGATCTCACGCTACGTACGCCCGCGCCTGACAACCGTTCGTTACCCAATCATCACCATGGCGGCGCAGGCCGCAGAACTGGCCCTGGCGCTGGCTGAAAAACGTGAGTTACCTGAAATCACGCATATGTTCAGCCCAACGCTGGTACGCCGCCATTCGGTGATTACTTATTCAGGAGAGTAATGATATTAATCATCACTCAACTGTTTGATTCTCGAAAGGTTCATTTCGATGATTGTTTGGTAAGCGGCAAGACCGCCGCCATTACCTGAACCGTAGGACGTCAACACGCGATGGCTTTCGGCAGTGCGAAACTCACGATACGCACGCTCTGCATTGTCGAATGCCTTAACAGGCTGCAGTGACTTGCTCCCTTCGCTCATATTCTCAAGCTCGACCAGATCCGCCCGCGTCTTTTTCTCAATTGCGACCAGTTCGGCCTCAGATTGCTTCACCACGGCCGGATAACATTCACGCTGCTCGGCAGTCGATTCTTTCGCTTCGCATTGTTTGTAAAGCGCCTGGGCAGACTCAGCGGCAACCGCTGGCAGCGAAGTCATCGCAACTAACACCGTTCCCGCTACCATTGACTGAATTGAGTTAAGCTTCATTTCCGCTCCTTGTTGTTGATATAAGGCCACCAAACCTCGGCCCTCACAGATGTGAGAATAATGTTACTGATTTTCAGTAGTGCAGGCGAGGTTTCGGTCGTATTACGATGGTGATGGGCAACAATTCAGACAATTGGTGAGTGAGCACTCAGGGAAGAGAGATTTAAAGAGTAAACCGATAAAGGTGCACAGACTTGCTCGGGTAGTCTAGTCCGTCGCCGATATACTGCCAGCCAAAACGCTCGTAGTAATCTTTACAGGCCGAATAGAGATACAACTGGGGGTAGCCGAGCGTACGGGCATATTCAATAACGTGCTGTTGCAATTGTGCGCCTAACCCGCGGCCACGCTGCTTTTCATCAATGTATAACGCCGCGAGCCACGGATAGAGATCCTGGCGGCTAATTAAATCGCAGCGCCACAACCCTACCGTTCCTACTAACTTGTCCCCCTCTACAGCGACAAATGTCAGCGGCATTTCCCCTTCTCGCTGGCTGGTTGCCACAATTGAGGCGAAAAAGTCACGGCTATCAGAGGTGCCAAACGCTTGCCACAGCCAGTCCGTCACTTGCGGCCCATATTGTGGTACGGCGTAGAGTGGCAGAATCTTCACATCAACTTCCCCTGGAAAATGGGAACCGACTCGAATAAGTAGCCATCAAAATCTGGTGCATCGGAGTCAGACTGTTCAAGCAGGCTGTTTTTAACGTTTTCTAAATGCTGCCACATCGCCTGCCACGAACCCATCACATCGCGGCGGCGCAGCGCTGCCAGAATGGTTTGCAGGTCACCCAGCCATTTCAGGCGATAGCTACGGGTGTCGATATGCGCACGTAATTGCTGCCACATCGGGCTGCTATCAAGATGACGCCAGATACTTTCTACCGTCGCCAACAACATCTGGTTTTGCGACGCCCCTGCCAGAACCAGGTGAAACATCTTGCAGTTGTCCTGGCTCAGGTCATTCATCGCAATGGCACGTTGTTCTTGTTCAAGGATACGTTTGAGGTTATCGATATCCGCTTTGGTGGCCATTTTTGCGGCAAAGGCCGCAATATTACTTTCGAGCAACTGGCGTGCTTGCAGCATTTCAAAGGGACCAATATCGCTACTGAAAAAAGCTTCTTCTTCCGCTTCATTTTCTGCCGGAACGCGCGTCACATACACACCCGATCCCTGGCGAATATCGACCGTGCCCTGCAATTCCAGCATCAGTAATGCTTCACGAACAATGGTGCGACTGACACCGTACGTTTCGGCAATGTTACGTTCAGGCGGCAAACGCGAACCGACCGGATACAATCCCTGCATGATTTGCGCGCGCAGATCCTCACCAATTTCCTGGTATTGTTTTTTTTCTGGCGAAAGCACTACCTTGTCCACGATATCACCCGTATTTGTCGATTCTCAGCGGCATAACGTACTGCCGCTGATTAATGCCTGCTAGCTTATCAAATTAAGCTGCTGAATGATTATTTCCATTCATCATCAATATTGAGCTGTAAAGTGCGCGACTCACTTAAAGAGCGATACCAATGGGCTGACTTTTTCGCCCTCCGCGCACGATTATTTTGCAGATCAATTTCAATCAAACCATAGCGGTTTTTGAAAGCGTTCATTGGCGAAACGTTATCGGTAAAGGCCCACAGCATGTAACCCTGGCAGTTTGCGCCCTCTTCGCGGGCACGCAGCGCCTGGTACAAATGTTCGCTGATAAAGCTGATGCGATAATCATCCGCTATCACGCCATCGGCATTGCGGAATTGCGCTTCGTTTTCCGTCCCCATGCCGCTTTCCGCCACAAACCACGGGATATTGCGATACTCGGTTTTAATGCGCATCGCCATGTCATAAACAATGCGTGGATAAATTTCCCAGCCGCGCGACTTATTCATGCGCCGCCCTGGCAATTCAAACGGCTCGTAGTAATAAGCGGGATGGAATGGCGTTTCTGGGTTCCAGGCGCGCGACGGCGCTTTGACACGATGCGGGTAATACAGGTTGATACCCAGCTCGTCGACAGTATTCTCGCGAATAATCGCTAATTCCTGTTCGTTGAAATCCCATTGCACGTCATGTTTTTCCAGCAGTTCGAACAACTGCTGAGGATATTCACCATGCACTAACGGGTCTAAAAATACCCGGTTGTAGAACAGGTCGTAAATCTGCGCGGCTTGCCGATCATGGGCAGCACTCGAACGCGCATAAGTGACTTCCGGGTTAAGAATGCAGCCCACGGTTCCGCTGTAACCTTTCTCACGGAACAGTTTCACCACTTTCGCCGTAGCGAGGTTTTTATGGTGATTCCACTGCATCCACTTATGGGTATTTTGCTCGTATGGCCAGCGTAACGCATCCAGATAGACGCGGGTTTGCACTACAATCGGCTCGTTAAACGTAAACCAGCGATTCACCTTGTGAGCGTAACGGGCAAAGACTTTTTCCGCATACAACACATACAACTCGACCACTTTTTTCGACGCCCAACCGCCATAGTTTTCGAACAGCGTGGCGGGCAGTTCATAATGTTCGAGGCAGATCATCGGTTCAATGCCGGTGCGGCGCATTTCGTCGATCAGATTGTCGTAATACTGCGCATATTCCTCGTCGACGATGCCCTTTTCATAATCGGTGAAAAAACGCGACCAGTTAATTGAGGTGCGGTAATGCGTCAGCCCCGCCAGTTTCATCAATGCGACATCTTCACGATAGCGATTGATAAAATCAGTGGCGACTGCTGGGCCATAGCCCTCGTGCCACACATGGCGGTCGTTTTTGTACCAGGCATCCAGCCAGGAATCCTGCCCTTCTTTTTTGCCGCTCCAGCCTTCGGTTTGCCAGGCTGATGCCGCAGCGCCGAGGATAAAATCTTTTGGGATAGTGACTTTTACGTTGCTCATGCCTTCCTCACGCGTTTTTGGCAAGTTGTTGCTGTTCGGCCTGCAACTGCGCCTGCTCAGCACGGCGAGAGGCAATTTTCACAAACGGCAGATAAATCAGCACGGAAACCAGAATACAGCCCAATTGTGTCACCACCGCGCCCATCGAACCGGCGGTAGAGAGCCAGGCGTTAATCAACGGCGGTGTGGTCCACGGCACCATCACTACCGCTTTACCAGCAAAACCCATTGCGGTGGCGAAGTAGCCAATCGTGCCGGTTACCAGTGGGGTAATAATGAAGGGAATAGCCAAAATTGGGTTTAGCATAATCGGCATACCAAAAATCACCGGCTCGTTGATATTAAAAATGCCGGGGCCGAAAGAGAGCTTAGCTATCTCTTTCATTTCTTTGCGTTTAGTGGCAATCATTACCGCAATCAGCAAGCCGATGGTTAAACCCGAACCGCCAATACTCATGTACACATCCCAGAACGGCATGGTGATGATATTGGGGATCTCTTTACCTTGCTCAAAAGCACTCATGTTGACGGTAATCGCGCCAAGCAGCAGCGGTTCACGGATAGGTTTGATCATCTGGTTACCGTGAATACCGATAACCCAGAACAGCTGAGCGACAAACATCAGCAGCAAAATACCCGGCAGGCTCTGCACCACTTTTTCCAGCGGTTGCTGCACCACCTGATACACCGCGTCATACAGATACATGCCGGTGGTCTGATGGAAGATGAAACCGAAAGTCGCGATGGCGGTAACGGTGATGATTGAAGGAATTAATGCAGAGAAAGAGGCAGAGACATTTGGCGGAACGGTATCAGGCATTTTGATTTTCAGCCCTTCGCGTTTTTCCAGCCAGCAGTAAACTTCAACCGACAAAATGGCAATAAACATGCCGAGGAACAGGCTGCGGGTATCAGAAAACTGGCGTGCCAGAATATCTTTCACCATGTGCATTTGCCCATCGACCATCATTTCGATGGTCGTTGGCGTCACGCAAATAAAGCAAATCACCGCCAGCAAGCCGGGGAACAAACTTTTAATACCGTTGATGCGCCCCAATTCGATACCAATCAGGAACACCGCACCGATGTTCAAAAAGTTAAGCGTGGCGTAGTTAATCGCCGCGGTGATTGGTTTCAGCTGTGCCAGAAACGACAATGCAGAAAAACTGGCCAGGCCGTTTTTCGGGTCCAGCACCATGTTAGAAATCAGTACCGAGAACGCCCCGACAATAATCACTGGCATCAGGGTGATGAACGAGGCTTTGATCGCCATAATATAACGGTAACTGTTGAATTTCGTGGCGAAACTCCCCAGCGAGTCGATTAACTTTTCCTGTAATGCCATTGGGTATACCTCTGTGTTGTCGTTTTTTATTATGTAGGGTGATGTTTAACGAACGTTTTGGTATGCCAAAAATAGGATCAACCGCCTAACAATTCCGTGATAAATGTCCCACATCGTTATATTGGAATTCCAATAAAACCAATTTGGCATACCAAATAAATTCATACCCTAAATAATTCAAGATGCAGGAAGGCGGCAAAAGAAGGAATCCCGATGAGCTTACTAAAGTAAGTGATTCGGGTGATTGAAAGCAGCCAACGCGCCTGCAACTTGAAGTATGACGGGTACAAAAGCGTGATCCGCTCCGCCAAATGGCATAGCGAAGCCGCAAGCACGATGTTTCATCAGCCCAGCGTGATAAACTAGCGAAATTATGCGACCACGCGGCTAAGCGTCTTACTCAGGAATGAATTGATGGTAACAATGCTGGATGTCGCGCTACGCGCAGGCGTTTCCAAAGCAACGGTATCACGCGTGCTCAACGGGATTGGGCAAGTCAAAGAGACCACCCGCGAACAGGTGTTTAGCGCTATGGAAGAGTTAGGTTATCGCCCTAATTTTCTGGCGCGATCGCTCGCCAATCGCAGCAGTAATAGTGTGGGTCTGGTGGTATCGACGTTTGATGGCTTCTACTTTGGCCGACTGTTACAACAAGCCTCGCGCCAGACTGAAGTGTGGGGAAAGCAACTGATTGTCACCGATGGGCACGACACACCGCAGAAAGAACTCGAAGCCGTGCAAATGCTGGTAGACCGGCACTGTGACGCCATTGTGCTGTACACCCGTTTTATGAGTGAACGTACATTATTGTCGCTAATGAATAGCATCAAAGTGCCGCTGGTGGTGATTAACCGCGATGTGAGCCAGGCGCGCGATCGCTGCGTTTTCTTCGAACAACAAGATGCCGCATTTAAAGCGACAGACTATTTAATTCAGCAGGGCCATCGCGATATTGCCTGTATCACCGTACCGATTTCCACGCCAACCGGCCAGGCGCGCCTGATGGGCTATCGGCAAGCACTGCAAAAACATAGCATTGCTTTTAGCGAAGATCGGGTGAAATACGGCGATTCCAGCATGGAGCTTGGCCACAAGCTGTGCCTGGAGTTACTGGAAAGCCGCGTCCCGTTTACTGCACTGTTTGCCTGCAACGACGATATGGCGCTGGGTGCGTCGAAAGCGCTGCATCAGGCTGGAGTGCGCATTCCGCAAGATATTTCGTTGTTTGGTTTTGATGATGCGCCGAGCGCGCAGTGGCTGGAGCCTGCGTTATCCAGCGTTTATTTGCCTATCGATAACATGATCATCACGGCTATCAATCAGGCAATAAAACTGGCAAACGGCGAGTCGCTCGAGGCGATCCCACCGTTTGTTGGCAAGCTGGTGTTGCGGGAATCCGTGGGGCCTGGCCCGTTTTACAGTTTAGATAAGCTCTAAAGCCAACAACTCCTGCACCGTCTGGCGGCGGCGAATCAGCCGCGCTTTGCCGTTATCAAACAATACTTCCGGCAGCAGCGGGCGGCTATTGTAGTTGGACGACATCGATGCGCCATACGCGCCGGTATCGTGCAGCACCAGATAGTCGCCGACTTGCACCGGTGGCAGCGCACGGGTTTCCACTTTGCCACCTTCTTGCTGGGTAAACACATCGCCGGATTCACACAATGGACCGGCGACCACGGTTTCGACCAGTGGCAACGTCGCCAGCTCACGTCCATCCCCCGCTAACGCAGAAATATGATGATAGCTACCGTACATTGACGGGCGCATCAAATCGTTAAAACCGGCATCAATCAGCACGAAGTGGCGCGAGCCCATGTTTTTCACTGAACGCACTTGTGCCACCAGCACGCCCGATTCCGCCACCAGGAAACGCCCAGGTTCGATCTCCAGTTTCACCGGATGCCCCAGACGTTGAGCGATTTTTTCACGAGCCGCATTCCACAAACCGTAATAATGATTGGTGTCGATGGTTTCTTCGCCTTCGCGATAGGGAATCGACAAACCACCGCCTGCGGAAATAGCTTCCAGATCCTGACCAAAATCAATCACCTGTTGCACCATCGCGCCACAAACACGTTCCAGATGCCCGTAATCAACGCCTGAACCAATATGCATATGAATGCCGACCAGTTGCAGTTTGTAGCGTTGAATCACCTCCAGCGCCTGCGGTAAATCCGCATGCCAGATACCGTGTTTGCTGTTTTCACCGCCAGTATTGGTTTTCTGGCTGTGACCGTGACCAAAGCCTGGATTGACGCGCAACCAGACACGATGCCCCGGCGACACTTCGCCAAGCTGCTGCAACATATCAACGGAACCGGCGTTAACCGGGATTTGCTGTTCGGCGACTAACGCCAGAGTTGGCTGGTCAATCATATCGGCAGTAAAAACGATGTCGTCTTTGTTCTCCAGCGGCTGATATCCCGCCGCTAACGCCCGTTCAATTTCGCCCTGCGAAACCGAATCGACCTTCACGCCTTGTTCGCGCATCAGGCGCAAAATATGAATGTTGGAACAGGCTTTTTGGGCAAAACGAATCACATCAAACTGGCGCAGTTGCGCGATTTGCTGGCGAATAATTTCTGCATCGTATACCCAGACCGGGCAACCAAATTCAGCAGGCAATGCCAGCAAGTTTTGCGCATTCAACGCAGTTTCAGGGTTATTCAGTGGGCGTGGCATGGTGACTCCGGCAACAATTCATTTTTTTGTATTACGCCATAGATTGAAGAGTAGAAAAAATATCGTTTTCTGCCAAGTCTATTCATTTATGATATGGATATATCTCCCCTCACCCTGGCCCTCTCCCTGAGGGAGAGGGAAGAAAACCAGACCAATCTCCTTGAGTCCCTCTCCTGGGGGAGAAGGCCAGGGTGAGGGCGCTCATTGCTGACCCAAAACACAAAGGCCAAAACATGCCCTCAATCACCTTACGCCACATCGAAATTTTCCATGCGGTAATGACTGCCGGTAACCTCACCGAAGCAGCAGCATTGCTGCATACTTCGCAACCCACCGTCAGCCGTGAACTGGCAAGACTTGAGAAGTTGATTGGCCTGCAATTATTCGAACGTAGCCGTGGGCGCTTGCACCCTACCGTTCAGGGCTTGCGCTTGTTTGAAGAAGTGCAGCGCTCCTGGTACGGGCTGGACAGAATACTGAGTGCCGCAGAAAGCCTGCGCGAATTTCGCCAGGGCGAGCTATCTATCGCCTGCCTGCCGGTGTTTTCACAATCTTTCTTGCCGGTATTGGTGCAACCGTTTTTGGCACGCTATCCGGAACTAAGTCTGAATATTGTGCCGCAAGAATCGCCGTTGCTGGAAGAATGGCTATCGGCACAACGCCATGATTTGGGCCTGACCGAAAACACCGTGACGCCTGCCGGAACTGACCGCCAGACTTTGCTGACGCTTAACGAAGTTTGTGTTCTGCCTGCCGGGCATCGCCTCGCCGATAAAAAAGTGCTGACACCGCAAGATTTTGCCGGAGAAAACTACATCAGCTTGTCGCGTACCGACAGTTATCGGCAGCTTCTGGATTCACTGTTTCAGGAACACGACGTTAAGCGACGAATGGTGATGGAAACGCACAGTGCAGCGTCGGTGTGTGCGATGGTACGGGCGGGAGTTGGGGTTTCCGTGGTCAATCCGTTGACCGCTCTGGATTATGCTTCCAGTGGCGTTGTGGCGCGGCGCTTTAGCGTGGCGGTGCCGTTTACCGTGAGCCTGATTCGCCCACTGCACCGCCCTGCTTCTGCGCTGGTCACGGCATTCAGCGAACATTTGCAAAACAGCATGCAAATCTACACCGAGCCACTTAGCGCGTTGTTGGATGCCTGAATTAGTGTTCTGTTACTGGCAGTTGATGACCAGTGCCATTGCTGAAGTTAATCAGGCAGATGACCAACCCAATAGCAGCAAGTCCTGCCGCCGCAACCGGTACGGCGGTCAGGCCGTAACCATGAGCAATCACGGCTCCGCCAACCCACGCACCTAGCGCATTGCCAACGTTAAAAGCTGCAATGTTCAACGTCGACACCAGGTTGGGTGCATCTTTGCCGTGTAGCACCACATTGATTTGCAGCGCAGGAACGGTGGCGAATGCCGCCATTGCCCAGAGAAACAGCGTGATTTCTGCAAGCCACATACCGTGGCTGGTCCAGCGGAACAGCAACGAGAAAATCGCAATCAGGCTGAAGCTTAAGATCAAACTAAATGAAACGCGCCAGTCGGCCAGTCGGCCGCCAAGAATATTGCCAACCGTTAACCCCGCACCAATCAGGAACAACGTCCAGCTCACGCCCTGATTTGTAATGCCCGTGACCTGCAACAGCATCGGCGCAATATAGCTAAATAAGGCAAACATCGCGGCGGCAAAAAAGACCGTCATTGACAGCGAAAGCCAAAGTTTACCGTTCGCCAGGGCGCTCACTTCGCGCTTCAGATCGGCAGGCGTTTCCTCTTTTTGCGATGGCAAACTAACTATCAGCGCGATAAACGCCACCACACCGATAATCGCCACGCCCCAGAATGTCGAACGCCAGCCGTACAGTTGCCCAAACCAGGTGCCGATTGGCACGCCAAGCACATTCGCTAATGTCAGACCCGTGAACATCAAAGCCACCGCCGACGCTTTGCGATTTGGCGCGACCAGGCTTGCTGCCACCACGGCACCAATGCCAAAAAATGCACCGTGGCACAGCGCGGTAATAATGCGCGCCAGCATCAGGAATTGATAATTCAGCGCCAGTGCGCACAGGATGTTGCCGACGATAAAAATTACCATCAGTAGCACGAGAGAAAGTTTGCGCGGCAAACGTGCCGTCAGTAACGCCATGATCGGTGCGCCAATCGCGACCCCGAGCGCGTAGCCGCTAATCAGCCAGCCTGCAGTGGGAATCGAGATCGTCAGGTCTCCGGCCACTTCGGGCAGCAGGCCCATAATCACGAACTCCGTCGTGCCGATGGCAAAGGCACTCATCGCCAGCGCCAGCAAGGAAACAGGCATGGGAAAACTCCAGGTTGCAGAAATAACAAAAGGCGGAAGAACGTGGTTCAACCGCCAGAATGCGAGGATGTCAGAGGTGCAGCTTGTTTGAAAAAACGTGCGCTGCTTAACAAATTAATAACACAAAAAACGCCGGGTATGACCCGGCGTGCGCTGAGGATACTCGATTTTTCATTTATCTTTTTGAAATTAAAAAAGAAAAAATCACACCTCAGCAAGCATAAATTTCACTGCATCTTCAGCATGAATGGCGGCAGTATCAAACACTGGTAATGGGCAATCTTGCTGGTTAAGCAGCAAGCCAATTTCGGTGCAGCCAAAAATCACCCCTTCTGCGCCTTGCTTCTGCAACTCTTTAATCACTTGCTGATAATAGTGCTTCGACTCGGCAGTGATTTTTCCAAGACACAGTTCTTCAAAGATGACCTGATTAATGCGCTGGCGCTGCTCTTCATGGGGAATTAACGATTCAATGCCAAACTCAGCATTCAGGCGGTCTCGGTAAAAATCCTGTTCCATGGTGTAACGCGTCCCCAGCAAAGCAACACGCTGAACATTTTGCGCAGTAATGGCGCGCCCCGTCGCATCCGCGATGTGCAAGAACGGCAGCGAGCAACGTGATTCAATGTGGTGTGCCACTTTGTGCATGGTGTTGGTACACAGCACGATGCCTTCGGCCCCGGCTTTTTGCAGGCCAAGCGCTGCTTGCGCCAGCATATCGCCAGCTAAATCCCATTCACCGCTGGCCTGACAGGCTTCAATCTCATGAAAATCAACACTGTGCAGCACAATTTTTGCCGAATGCAGCCCACCTAAACGCGTCTTAATACCTTCATTAATCAATCGATAATAAGGAATTGTCGATTCCCAACTCATGCCACCCAGCAAGCCAATTGTTTTCATTTTTTCGTCACCTGTTCTTTGTCATGACATTGGTTATAACAGAGAGATTATCAGGCAGGAAAGCGTGATCGGCCTTACAAAACTCTGGTGCCAACTATCGCAAAGGGAATTTTCAGGTTACGATTATTTAAATGAAACAATGTTTCACGTAACCAAGGATCGAAAGATGTTCACTTTTATTAAAGATACTCAACTGGAAGATTTAGGTGCTGGCGTGAGCCGCCGTATCCTGGCGCACGACGGCAAAATGATGGCAGTACAGGTTAACTTTGAAAAAGGTGCCATCGGCCCGATGCACAATCACCCACATGAGCAGTTAACTTATGTGCTGTCTGGCGAATTTGAATTCACCATCGGTGAAGAAACTCACCGTGTGACCACGGGCGACACACTCTATAAAGA
Source organism: Buttiauxella sp. 3AFRM03 (assembly GCF_003675305.1). NCBI lineage: Bacteria > Pseudomonadati > Pseudomonadota > Gammaproteobacteria > Enterobacterales > Enterobacteriaceae > Buttiauxella > Buttiauxella sp. 3AFRM03. The sequence continues at coordinate 3,962,555 of NZ_CP033076.1, read as the reverse complement.
ACCTCACGTGATGCACGGCTGCGTATGCCTGGCTGCTGGCACACTTTTGGATACTTTCACCCCAATCCGTGAAGATTTTCTGAAGTAAGTGCCAAAAAAACGGCTGCTTCCAGGTTTTGGAAGCAGCCGTTTATACAGCAATATCAGCGATTATATTTCTTCAATTCTCATACGAGACGACATCGCACCACGAACCAGCACAGAACCCGCCGCCACAATCAAGCCAACCAGCGCCGCCAACACAACAATCAGTGATTTACTGGCGCCATCTTTTTTTACCGGTAGCGAAGGCTGCATCTGGTATTTGAAAGGTGTGAAATCAACTGAGCCAAGATTTATCGCCTGCAATGCGCTCAGAACATGCTCACGATTTTGTATTGAGACATTCAACTGAGCTACGTCTTTAATCGATTGTTCAATTTTTAGCTTTTCGGCTAAGCCATTTGCCCCAAGCGAAATGGAGTAATCAGGGTCGTCTTTCACTGCCTGGCTATTGCTGTATACCGGATTTTTCAGGCCCGCAGCATTCGCCACCTGTAACGAGTAACCCAAACGCTCAACGTTCACATTATGTTGGTTTTCAAGGTTGACCCGATCCAATGCCAGACGGTCTTTTTCATATGCTGTTTTTAATTCAACGGCATTTTTTACATCAGCGATGACGTCTTTATTCACTTGTTCGGCAATAAACTGAATGTAATTTTGCAGCACCTGCTGAGCATCATCAGCATCAGGCGCAGTAAAACCCAGGGTCCAGGAGGTGTAAGGCATATTGGTGGTTTTTTTAGGGTCACTATTGTCCATCGCGGTAAAATTTTGCGAGGCCCTGACGATGGCTTTGTACAATTCAGGGTTATCGACATCCCCATTCTTCACCAGCGCCTGCACATACGGAGATTGGCTGAGGAATTGTGCGCGAAGCTCCTGAGAATCAAACTTCTTCAAAAACGAATTATACAAGTTGACGGAACTCAGATTGGTTTCGACCCCAAGCACGGTGAGATTTACCATCGCGCGGTGTAACTCACTAACCTCTTCAGTTTCAGGTGGGGTAACAATCGCCTGGCTGGTCCATTTTTGCGGTAGCAGGAAGCTGGCTGCCAGCCCGCACAAAGCAAATAATAGTATAATAATGACTATTTGTTTTTTGGCGGCAAACAGAGTGGATAACAAGTCGAGTAAGTCAATCTCTTCATGGCGCGGTGCCACAAGCGGGTAAGGAGAGACATTTTCCAGGCGATTGGCTTTCATTTCAATAGAAGACATAACTGGCCGGTTTTTTATTTATGAAGAAAAAGGACGCGCAGTACCTTTCCTGAGTTGGGAAATTAAAACGGTTACGCGACGTTAAGAAAAAACGGAACAGGTCAGGTTTTAGGCGAGGATAAAGGCGGCATATTTTTCCTGGTGCATGTCATCATCGAGAGCAAAAAAACGCGTTTTCAACGTTATTTCTACCATCTATTAACGCATCAATAACAAAGCCACAACCTTGTAATGAAACGTAAACTTTCCTTATGAGTAGGCATTATCACGAAGAATAGCCTTAAAAACAACCCTCAATTCTTGTAGTTTTTAAATCAAGAAAAATTCTGTCCATTTTTACACAAGCCTCTAAAACCTCGCCTGTTTCACATAATCAAAACAGCGTTTCGACATCGATCACATTTCTCTGATGAATTGAATGACGTAGTTACAAATCGTAATAAGATAAATTAAAACGCTGTTTTACAAACCAAGAACCATGGTTCGCGTGTTTATGAAACCTGTTATCCATTACAGAAAATCGATAAGCACAATGGTGTTTTAATCTTTTATTTATCAATCAATTATCAGGGAATGAATATGACGATGATGCCCAACCCTTTTCGACCCATCAGATTTTCCACTTGGGTGAGGCAATGAGTTTCAAGAACATTTTTGTATCAAACAATTTTTAAACCATTGACCACCAGGTAGGTATGTATGAATGAAAACAGAATGCTGGGATTGGCATGGATTTCGCCCTACATAATAGGGTTGTTAGTCTTTACTGCCTTCCCGTTTGTTTCATCTTTCTTCCTCAGTTTTACTGAGTACGACTTGATGAACCCACCGGTGTTCACCGGTATTGAAAATTATCGCTACATGTTGACCGAAGATTCACTCTTCTGGAAATCCATGGGCGTAACGTTTGCCTACGTGTTTTTAACTATCCCGTTAAAACTCGCATTCGCGCTGGGCATCGCCTTTGTTCTGAACTTTAAACTGCGCGGCATCGGTTTCTTCCGTACTGCGTATTACATCCCCTCTATTCTGGGTAGCTCCGTTGCGATTGCCGTTTTATGGCGTGCGCTGTTTGCCATCGATGGCCTGCTGAATAGCTTTATTGGCGTGTTCGGTCTGGACCCAGTGAACTGGCTGGGTGAGCCTTCTTTGGCGCTGATGTCCGTTACGCTGCTGCGTGTCTGGCAGTTCGGTTCGGCGATGGTCATCTTCCTGGCTGCGCTGCAAAACGTTCCGCAATCACAGTATGAAGCGGCAATGATCGACGGCGCGTCCAAATGGCAGATGTTCACCAAAGTGACGGTTCCTTTGATTACGCCAGTCATCTTCTTCAACTTCATCATGCAGACCACGCAGGCGTTCCAGGAGTTTACCGCGCCATACATCATTACCGGCGGCGGCCCGACTCACTACAGCTACTTGTTCTCGCTGTATATCTACGACACCGCGTTCAAATACTTCGATATGGGTTATGGCGCAGCGCTGGCGTGGGTTCTGTTCCTGGTCGTGGCGGTCTTTGCCTCCATCGCCTTTAAGTCATCGAAATACTGGGTGTTCTACTCCGCAGATAAGGGAGGCAAAAATGGCTGATATTCCAACAAACCAGCTCGGTTCACCAAGCCAGACGGAATTGGCAGAGCAAGAAGTCGCCCGTACATTACGTCGCGAAAAAATCAGCCGTAGCATTCGCTATGTGGTGCTGATTATTGTCGGCCTGTTGATGCTCTACCCACTGGTGTGGATGTTCTCTGCCGCGTTTAAACCGAACCATGAGATCTTCACCACGCTGGGCCTGTGGCCGTCAAACCCAACCAGCGACGGTTTCGTCAACGGCTGGAAAACCGGTACTGAGTACACCTTTGGTCACTACATGCTGAACACCATGCAGTATGTGATTCCCAAAGTTCTGCTGACCATTATCTCTTCAACGATTGTCGCTTACGGCTTCGCCCGTTTCGAAATCCCGTTCAAGAAGTTCTGGTTCGCCACGTTGATTACCACCATGTTGCTGCCAAGCACTGTGCTGTTAATCCCGCAATACCTGATGTTCCGTGAAATGGGCATGTTGAATAGCTATTTACCCCTGTGGCTACCAATGGCATTTGCCACCCAAGGGTTCTTTGTCTTCATGTTGATCCAGTTCCTGCGTGGCGTACCACGCGATATGGAAGAAGCCGCGCAAATTGATGGCTGTAACTCCTTCCAGGTGCTCTGGTATGTGGTAGTGCCGATTCTGAAACCGGCCATTATCTCCGTCGCCCTGTTCCAGTTCATGTGGTCAATGAACGACTTTATCGGGCCGCTGATTTATGTGTACAGCGTCGACAAATACCCAATTGCACTGGCGCTCAAAATGTCTATCGACGTGACAGAAGGCGCTCCATGGAACGAAATTCTGGCAATGGCGAGCATCTCCATTCTGCCATCGATAATCATCTTCTTCCTGGCTCAACGCTACTTCGTACAAGGCGTGACCAGCAGCGGAATTAAAGGTTAAGTGAGGGAATATCATGGCTGAAGTTATTTTCAACAAATTGCAAAAAGTTTACTCCAACGGCTTCCAGGCGGTTCATGGTATCGACCTGAAAATTGAAGACGGTGAATTCATGGTTATCGTCGGCCCGTCTGGCTGTGCGAAATCAACCACCCTGCGCATGCTGGCGGGTCTGGAAACCATCAGCGGTGGCGAAGTCAGAATCGGCGACCGCGTGGTGAACAACCTGGCACCTAAATCTCGCGGTATCGCGATGGTGTTCCAGAACTACGCGTTGTACCCGCACATGACGGTACGTGAAAATCTGGCGTTCGGCCTGAAGCTGAGCAAACTGCCAAAAGACCAGATTGAGTCGCAAGTGAATGAAGCGGCCAAAATCCTTGAGCTGGATGAGCTGATGGACCGCCTGCCGCGCCAGTTATCTGGCGGCCAGGCACAGCGCGTGGCAGTAGGCCGTGCGATTGTGAAAAAACCGGATGTGTTCTTGTTCGACGAACCGTTATCAAACCTTGATGCCAAGCTGCGTGCGTCGATGCGTATTCGTATCTCCGACCTGCATAAGCAACTCAAGAAAAGCGGCAAGCCAGCCACCACCGTTTACGTGACCCACGATCAGACTGAAGCGATGACCATGGGCGACCGTATCTGCGTGATGAAACTGGGCCACATCATGCAGGTGGATACACCAGATAACCTCTATCACTACCCGAAAAACATGTTCGTGGCGGGCTTTATCGGTGCGCCAGAAATGAACATTCGCCCGAGCAAGTTGATCGAAAAAGACGGACGTCTGCAAATTAGCGTCGGTCAAGACACGCTGGCGCTGAACGAGCGCCAGCAAAAGCGTTGCGCTGAATACAAAGATCAGGACATTTTCTTCGGTATCCGTCCTGAATTTATTTCAATCTCTGATGAACCGTTCGCCCAAAGCCATTCCAGCGGTGAAATGGTGCGTGTGGAGAACATGGGTCATGAATTCTTCATCTACCTGAAAGTCGCTGATTTCGAAATGACCTGCCGCATCCCTTCCGATGAAGCTAAGCCAATGATTGAAAAGGGCCTTCACCGTAAGGTGTATTTCAAATTTGACATGGAAAAATGTCATATTTTCGACGCAAAAACAGAACAGAACATCTCACTCTGACAGGAGTCTATGATAATGAAAAAAGTGCTGTTAAGTACCCTGATTGCCTCAACCCTTGGCATGGCTGCTGGTTCTGCATTCGCGGCAGATCAAGTGGATTTACGCATGTCCTGGTGGGGCGGCAACGGACGCCATCAGGTGACTCTGAAGGCAGTTGAAGAGTTCCAGAAACAACATCCAAACATTAAGGTGAAGTCTGAATACACTGGTTGGGACGGCCACTTGTCCCGTCTGACCACACAAATCGCGGGCGGTACTGAGCCAGACGTGATGCAGACTAACTGGAACTGGCTGCCAATTTTCTCTAAAACCGGCACTGGCTTCTACGATCTTAATACCGTGAAAGGTGATCTGGATTTAACCCAGTTTGATCCCAAAGAACTGCAATCCACCACGGTTGACGGCAAGCTAAACGGGATCCCAATTTCCGTTACCGCGCGCGTGTTCTATTTCAACGACGAAACGTGGAAGAAAGCAGGCATCGCTTACCCAAAAACCTGGGAAGAGCTGATGGCAGCGGGTAAAACCTTCGAGAGCAAACTGGGCAAGCAATACTTCCCGGTGGTGTTAGAGCACCAGGATACGCTGGCTCTGCTGCGCTCTTACATGGTGCAGAAATACAATATTCCTGAAATCGACACCACCAAAAAGCAGTTTGGTTATTCCAAAGAGCAGTGGGTTGAGTTCTTCGGCATGTACAAGAAACTCATCGACAGCCACGTGATGCCTGACACTAAATACTATGCGTCATTTGGTAAGAGCAACATGTACGAAATGAAGCCGTGGATTGAAGGCGAGTGGGCGGGGACGTACATGTGGAACTCCACCATTAACAAATATTCCGACAACCTTAAGCCACCAGCGAAGCTTGAACTGGGTTCTTACCCAATGCTGCCAGGGGCGACAGATGCCGGTCTGTTCTTCAAACCTGCGCAAATGTTCTCTATCAGTAAAACGACCAAGCATCCGAAAGAAGCGGCGATGCTGATTAACTTCTTGCTCAACGAGAAGGCGGGCGTGGAGGCTTTGGGTCTGGAGCGCGGTGTGCCATTGAGCAAAGCGGCTGTAACCCAGCTGACTACTGATGGCGTAATCAAAGATAACGACCCATCAGTTGCAGGTCTGAAACTGGCGCAGTCACTGCCAAACAAACTGGCAACCTCACCGTACTTTGACGATCCGCAGATTGTTTCCCTGTTCGGAACCTCTTTGCAGTACATCGACTACGGCCAGAAAACCGTAGAAGAAACTGCAGCTGAGTTCGAGCGCCAGGGTAACCGCATCCTGAAACGTGCGATGCGTTAATTAAGCAGGCTAGTTTTGCTATCTATGCCCTGCCCCGCTTGCGTGGCAGGGCATTTTTTTAACGATTAAACAGGAGTGTCGTTATGGCTAAAGGTAAGAAAATCCAACTTTCCTTCCGCGCCCGACGCGACAAGGAAACCGGTGCAGAAGTCTTGCGTTTAACCCCGCCACATGTCATTTGCCATCGTAATTATTTCTATCAAAAATGTTTCAGTAATGATGGTCAGCGGTTGATATTCGGCGGCGCATTTGAAGGGCACTGGAATTACTACTCGCTGGATCTGGACAAACAAATGGCGACCCAGTTAACCGAAGGTGAAGGTGACAACACTTTCGGTGGCTTTCTGTCAGCTGACTGCCAATCGTTGTGGTATGTGAAAAACACCAGCGAACTGCGCCGCGTTGACCTGGAGACTCTCGAAGAGCATGTAGTTTACCAAGTTGATAACCAGTGGGTGGCTTACGGTACCTGGGTTGCTAATTCGGATTGCAGCCTGTTGGTTGGTATTGAGATCAAAAAAAGCGACTGGTCGCCGCTAACTGACTGGCAAAAATTCCGTGATTTCTATTTCACCAACCCGGAATGCCGCCTGATCCGCATCGATTTACACACCGGCGAGCAACAAGTCATCTTGCAAGAAAAACGCTGGTTAGGTCATCCGATTTACCGGCCATTTGACGATCAAACCGTAGCGTTTTGTCACGAAGGGCCGCGAGATGCCATCGATGCTCGCATGTGGTTGATTAATCAAGATGGCACTAATCTGCGCAAAGTGCGCCAGCATCAGCAAGGCGAAAGCTTTACCCATGAATTTTGGGTGCCAGATGGCACTGTGCTCTATTACGTCGCTCACAAAGAAGGTGATGCACACCGCTATTTGTGGAGTGCCAACCCGTTAACTCTCGAGAATCGCCTGCTGCGAACCATTCCCCCATGCTCACACTTGATGAGTAACCACGACGGCACGCTGGTCGTCGGTGATGGTGCACCACATAAAACCGGCAATATCGATCTTAACGATCCTTTTATTTGGGTGTTTGATTTGCAGAAAGGGACGCAGAAAGCGGTTTGCCAGCACAATACATCGTGGAAAGTTCTTGATGGAGATCGGCAGGTGACACATCCACATCCGTCATTTAGCCCGGATAACCAGTGGGTGCTTTACACTTCCGACGAAGAAGGCATGCCTGCATTGTATTTAGCCAGGGTATAGATATAAAAAAACCTCCTGACTTCAGGAGGTTTCTATTTCGTTTCATTTTGTCGGGGGCGCTACGCTTGCCCGACCTACCGAAAGGAATGGATTTCGTAGGGTGGATAAGCGCAAGCGTCATCCACCTTTACTTCAATCCGAATTAACGCGCTAACCAGCCGCCATCAACCGCAACGGTGTAACCATTGATGTAATCAGAAGCAGTAGATGCCAGGAACACGATTGGACCTTTCAGATCTTCTGGCAGGCCCCAACGGCCAGCAGGGATACGCTCAAGAATGGCAGCGCTACGTTCTTCATCAGCACGCAATTGCTGGGTGTTGTTGGTTGCCATGTAACCTGGGGCAATCGCGTTTACGTTGATACCGTGTTGTGCCCACTCGTTCGCCAGCAGACGGGTCACGCCCATCACTGCGCTTTTTGACGCGGTGTAAGACGGTACGCGGATGCCGCCCTGGTAAGAAAGCATAGAAGCGATGTTAATGATTTTGCCGCCTTTGCCTTGCGCAATGAACTGGCGAGCCACAGCCTGAGACATGAAGAACACGCTCTTAATGTTCAGGTTCATGACATCGTCCCAGTCTTTTTCGCTGAAGTTGATCGCATCTTCACGACGAATCAGACCCGCGTTGTTTACCAGAATGTCGATTTGGCCGTACTCAGCAACCGCACGCTCCAGCAGAGCGGGAATGCCATCAATCTGGCGCAGGTCAGCGGTCAGGCTCAGGAAGCGGCGACCCAGAGCAGTAACACGCTCAATGGTTTCAGCCGGTTCAACGATGTTGATGCCCACGATGTCACAACCAGCTTCAGCAAGACCGATAGCCATACCCTGGCCCAGACCTGTATCACAACCAGTAACAACTGCAACTTTACCTTGTAGGGAGAACGAATCCAGAATCATGTAGGTTTCCTTTATTTATACGGGCCTGCTGTTAGCGCAAGCATTTCGGGGAAAATATTGTTCGCGCTAACTGCGCAATTCATAAATTACATACGGTGCAAACACTGTTCCGTAATCTTTGATGGGTGAATAGTAATCCTGTTGAAACTGCTTTTCAATTATAAATGAAACGTTGTTTCAGATTTTAGGATGTTCTTTTCATATTTGATAAAGCGATCACGCTTAGCGGCTTACCTCAACGTTCTGATGCCCTTCTTTGCAACATTTCATACGACAGATATTACTTTTAGTGAATGCAATCACACACTTTGAAACATTATTTTGATAAATTAGCACCCATTGTTCGTTCATCAATTCCGATAGGTAAAAGGAGAGCATCATGGCTAAAGGTATGCGGGTTAAGCTGGTTTACGAAGTGAGTCAGGACCCAGACACAGGCGTCGAAGTCACCCGCTTAACGCCACCAGAAGTCACGTGTCATCGTAATTACTTCTATCAAAAATGCTTTACCAATGATGGCAACAAGCTACTGTTTGCCGGGGAATTTGACGGCCACTGGAACTACTACCTGCTGGATATCGCCGCAGGCGAAGCGGTGCAATTAACCGAAGGCGCTGGCGACAACACTTTTGGCGGCTTCCTCTCACCTGATGACAACTCTCTTTACTATGTGAAGAACGAGCGCACGCTGTTGGAAGTGAATCTTGAGACGCTGGTTGAGCGTGAAGTTTACCGCGTACCTGATGATTGGGTTGGTTACGGCACCTGGGTGGCTAACAGCGATTGCAGCAAACTGGTGGGAATCGAAATCTCCAAAGACGACTGGGTTCCATTGAACGACTGGAAAATCTTCCACGACTTTTTCCACAAAGGTCCAAACTGCCGCCTGTTGCGTGTTGATCTACAAACCGGTGAAAGTGCAGTGATCCACCAGGAAAAAAACTGGCTCGGCCATCCGATTTATCGCCCATTCGACGACAACACTGTCGCCTTCTGCCATGAAGGTCCGCATGACCTGGTAGATGCGCGTATGTGGATGGTCAACGAAGATGGTAGCAACGTGCGTAAAGTGAAAGAGCATGCCGAAGGTGAAAGCTGCACACATGAATTCTGGGTGCCAAACGGCTCTTCTCTGATGTACGTTTCTTATCTTAAAGGCCAGCAAGGCCGCACCATTTATAGCTACAACCCGGACACGGGTGTTAACGCAGAAGTGATGCAGATGCCTGCATGCTCACATCTGATGAGTAACTTTGATGGTTCGCTGTTAGTCGGCGATGGTTCCGGTACGCCTGTCGATGTGAAAGACACCAGCGGTTATACCATCGATAACGACCCGTATTTATATGCCTTCGATGTTGCGAAAAAAGCGTATTTCCGCGTCGCTCGTCATGATACTTCCTGGGCAACATTTGCCAATAGCCGCCAGGTCACGCATCCACATCCTTCATTCACTCCGGATGACAGCGCCATTCTTTTCAGCTCCGATAAAGACGGTAAACCTGCGCTATATATTGCGAAGATGCCTGCTAACCCGGAATTAATTTCTGCCTGATAAAAGAGTATGTCCTGTGTAGGCCCTTGCCTTCTCTTTATGAGAGGGCTTTTTTTTGCCTTTATATTTCCTCAGGGCTGTCTCCTAGGCACAACTCGCTCTGGCAATTTTGTCAGGGTAAGATCTGTAAGATGAGAGGTTTTTCCGTTCACCCGTGCGTTCAGTTATCTCTTTAATTCCAGAAAACGGTGAACGTATCAAGGGATTAACACCAATCCCTTGATAATCCAGGCGCCCGGCAAATCAATCGCCTGGTGAACGGAACCTTCTCCGAATTGACAGGAACTGTCCTTCAAAGATGTGACTAAGAGACAGCTTTATGAGAGGGAATTAAAAATGAAACGATTAGAATGAATAGGCCACACCAACACGATAACGCGTCTGGCGTTCATCTGCGGTTTTACTGCCGCTCACATTACCCAACTCAGCATACGGCGCCCAGTTTTTATCCCATTTATAAGCCACTTTCACGTTATATTCTTGAGAGTCCTTCTTATTATTAGAACGGATCTCATATTGGCTTTTCGCATAAACATAGTTCAGCTCAGTACGCCAGTCGCCTAATACGAAACCTGCCCATAAATCGCCACGGTTCACTTTATCATCATCTTTCTTAGCATCATTTGGGTAGCGCGTATATTCATAACGGTAACGTGCTGCCACGTAAAAACCATTATCAAAGCTATATTGTGCATGTAAATTCGGCTTCCAAATGGTACGGTTATCCGTACTTTCGACCGTTAATGCCGGTGTAATAGCGATATTATTTGATGCTTTCCAGCGCCAGCTAATTTGGTCTTCATGACCATTACCAATCAAATCTGCAAATGGTTCATCTTTATTGGTGCCGCCAGATTTCCATTTTGCTTCAACGCTGAAACCTAAACCATTTTCAAAACGGTGAGAAACGGCAACACGGTCTGCGTTAGTACCAGCATCAATATATTCATGACGTAAATCAACAGTGACTGCCTGTGCTGCAACACTAACACCACAAAGAACAACCACACCCAGAGCTTTCTTCAACATGTTCGCATTCCCTTCATTGAAATATCGTTTCATTTTTATGAAACTGAAGTTTATTTTTAAACGAACATTATTTTAGTGATCAGGATCGTAAAAATTTATGTCAAAATACACACATGGCAATATGTGTGACAGGTATCAAAAAAATAAACGATCGCGTCCGAAACTTAGCGGAAAACATAAAGAAAAATAATAACTAGTTATAAAATTTCGCGACAGAAATCACATTGGAATGCTCGCAACCATAAATAAGCAAACATTTCAATAAACTTTCAATTTATTTACTTAAGGATATTCCAGGGCATAAAAATATGAATGAAATTAGGATGAGTTTAATAACTCAAGAAGGAGAGAAAGCAGATGAGTTGTACAAATGGAAAATGCAGGGTGGATTCGCGTTAGCGGCATCCACCCGGTGTAACTGAAATTAATCGCGCTCGATGGCCAGTGCTACGCCCTGCCCGCCACCAATACATAATGTCGCCAGCCCTTTCTTGGCATCGCGTTTAATCATTTCATGCACCAGTGAAACCAGGATTCGGCAGCCGGACGCACCAATCGGATGCCCCAACGCCAGCGCGCCGCCGTTGACATTGACCTTGCGCTCATCCCACTCCAGCATTTTGCCAACCGAAAGCGCCTGTGCCGCAAAGGCTTCATTGGCTTCGATAAGATCCAGCTCATCAAGCGACCAGCCCGCGCGCTCAAGGCAGCGCTGGGTGGCGGTCACGGGTGCAATCCCCATATACGCAGGATCCACACCCACGCTGGCAAAAGCGCGGATCCGCGCCAGCACGGGCAGATTCAGTTCTTCGGCTTTACTTGCACTCATCATTAACACCGCGGCGGCACCATCATTAATCGACGATGCATTACCCGCGGTCACGCTGCCCTGGCTATCAAACGTTGGGCGCAGCTGCGCCAGAGCTTCCGCGCTGGCATCGGTTTGCGGCTGTTCGTCAGTATCGACAATCACCGATTTACCGGCATTCAGCTCTACCGTCACCGGCACAATTTCATCTTTAAAACGCCCGGAATCGATAGCCACCCGCGCTTTGTGCTGCGACGCCAGAGCGTACGCATCCTGGCTTTCGCGGCTGATGCCATATTCGCGGGCGAGGTTTTCAGCGGTGACGCCCATATGGTAATCGTTAAATGCATCCCACAGCCCGTCATGCACCAGGCTGTCGATCAGTTGGCTGTTGCCTAAACCTGCGCCATTGCGGCTGTCCGCCAGCACATGCGGCGCCCGGCTCATATTCTCCTGACCGCCCGCAATCACCACATCGGCTTCACCGCACTGAATTGCCTGAGTCGCCAGGTGCAAGGCTTTTAAGCCAGAGCCACACACGTCGTTAATGGTGATTGCCGAAACAGACCACGGCAAACCGCTATTGATCGCCGTTTGTCGGGCAGGGTTTTGCCCGGCCCCAGCGGTCAACACCTGGCCAAGAATCACTTCGTCAACTTCTTGTTCGCTCACACCACTGCGCTCGAGCAAGGCTTTGACAACCGCACTGCCCAACTCGGAGGCTGTGCGTGGGGAAAGTGCACCCTGAAAACAACCGATGGCCGTGCGAGCGGCTCCAACGATAACGACGTCTTTCATCATTAACTCCGCAATATTAGAATTATTTAGGGGGGTTTAATGTAGTAATGGCCAGATCCCGCCGCCGTTCTTTCTCGAGATACATCGCGGTATCCGCTTCTCGCAAGGCCTGATCATGATCGGTTAGCGCCGGATTAACCGCGACAACCCCAATACTTGGGCCAGCATAATTAATCACACTGGAATGTAGCTGATACTTGCCCATCAGCAAGTTTGCCAGGCGAATTTTGAAGGCGTCTGCCGCAAATTGCGCCTCGTCAAACTCACCAGGCCCAACGCCTGCGACCACGAATTCATCGCCACCGACCCGGCCTAGTACTTCGTGAGCGCGAACCCCCTCTTTCAGGCGTTGCCCCACTGCCCGCAGGAAATCATCGCCAGCATCGTGACCATAAACATCATTGATCTGTTTGAAATCATCGAGATCGGTAAAGGCTAACAGCACGTAACGCGCTTCATCACGCGCCCTGGAAAAGAGTTTAGGTAACTCTTCAAAAACAGCGCGACGGTTGGGCAATCCCGTCAGCTCATCAGTATAGCTGGCGGTGGTCAGCGCGACATTGGCCTGCTGTAACTGCTGTAACAGCCGCTCATTCTGGATCTGTTGAGCAATCAACTGCGCGAAGAGTTGCAGAACTTGTTCACTGCGCTCATTCAACACCCGGTGTTCGGAGCTGGCCGCACAAAGCGTGCCATAAAGTGAGCCATCCGCAAGGGTAACTGGCGTGCTGACATAAGTAGTGATACCCAACACTTTCGCGGCCTGGGAATCGCCCCAGACACTGGCGACATCGCTGGTGTAGCGCTTTCCTTCGTCCAGCGCACGCTTGCAAAGCGTATCGCCCCACGGCACAGAAAGCCCTTCGGGAATCTGCATTTGCCGGGTGTTACGGGAAAAAAGGATATGTTGGAAGCTGCCATCCGGTTCAATGCGAGTCAGGTAAGTTGACTCCATATTGGTCACCAGTTCGAGCATTTCAAGCAGCTGTCGGACAAGACCTTCGAGGGTATATTCAGATTCTAACGCCGTGGAAATTCGCTCGATAAGATTGTCAGACATAAAGCATGATTACCTGTATTAAAAATAGTGCGCAGACGAAAGCCGAGTTCAGGCTCGTTTTTAACATATTTTTAATATGAGTGCTTCTGGCGGAGTTGAGAATTGAGTACGGAGGCGAATTTTACCTATTGGCGGGGGCGCAACACTTGCCCGCCCTACTGATAGCTCTGTTTTGTCATACCACTGAAATAAAAGATAATTAGCATGCTGAAAACTAATAATTCTGTAAGGATACTTATGAAAATTAATTACACTTCAGCATGTTTACTTTGCCTGTTCGCCTCATTTTCCTCTCTTGCTGAACAGGCAATTCCAGAGACGTCTCAGGCCACCACCATTAAGCGTTATTCTGTTAAGGAAGCTCGTCAGGCTGTTGCGGTAGATGGCCAGGCATTTTATGCGATAAACAATCAGACCATCGTAAAAATGGATAAAAACACCGGCCGCGAATTAGCACGCTGGCAAGGTGAAAAAGAGGGGCCTTTAAGCCATCTTGATAGCGGTGTGGTATTCGATGGGAAGCTCTATGCAGCCCATACAAACTACCCGCAGTGGCCGATGACCAGTTCTGTTGAAATCTGGGATACCGCAACATTGGCGCATGTTAGCAGTTACAGTTTCGGTATTGACCGTGGCTCGCTAACCTGGATTGATCGCGATGCGAACGGGGTTTGGTGGGGGACTTTTGCTAATTACAATCGTGTCTTTGGAAAAAGCTCTTCGGTATACGGCAATAAATATAATACCCAACTTGTGCGCTTCGACGATAAGTGGCAAGTACAGGAAAGCTGGGTGTTCCCCGATGCTTTAATTGATCTGTTTGATGACATGAGCAATTCTGGCGGCTCATGGGGAAAGGATGGCAAACTCTATATAACAGGGCATGACAACCCGGCTATATATGTTCTGGAAATTCCAAAAATGGGATCAGTGCTCAATTGGGTCAATACCATTAAGGCTGATATTTCCGGGCAAGGCATTGCTTATGATCGCAGTGTAGAAAACAAAATAATTTACGGCATTGTCCGTCGCGATAATTCAGAATCTGAAATTACGGTAAACCAGCTTGAATAAATCAGAGTGTGAGCCTTAAAGGCTGGCGGGGGCGCTGCGCTTGCGCGCCCTACGTGACGGTGTCTCACCAACTCAACAACGGGCTAAAACTTTCATCTTTCACTAACGCCCGCAGCGCCGGGAGCTGGCAACAGTGCTGCATAAGCGCGGGCAGTGGGAAAATATCACTCGCTGGTAGCGTCACATTTTCCAGCTCGCCCCAGAAATACCAGCCCTCTGCCACACCGCTGGCGGGCACCCACAAATGCAGATGCAAACCCTGCTCTGGCTCATCAGGTAAACCTAGCCATTGGCTAAAACGTGGGACGTCATCGGTTTCATAATCCACCAGCGCACAACGCTGCACCTGGTCTGCCGGAATATAAAAATGCACATCCCCAAGCGTGATACGCACGCTCGCAAGGTTAAGCGAGTGCGTCATAACCGCTGGTTTCCAGGTAACGCTCAAAAATTAAATCCAAATCTAATAAAGCGAAATACTCTTTCCCAACAGGCACAATCCCCACTACCACTTTCTGCATGGCGGCAGATAAATGCTCAGCCGCCGGATGAATCTGGCTCTGCGCGACGTCCAGCACATCGACTAATTTGTCGACCAGAATCCCGCTTTGCATTTTCTGGCCACGCCCCATCAGGATAGTGCGCTTAGCGATGTTCTCCGCCGCAGGCGTTTCAATCAGCGAGTTAAGGGTAATCACTGACTCCACGCGCCCACGGTGATTGATTACCCCTTCAAGCGAGGGCGGGCAACCTGGCACCCAGGAAATCGGGCGGTCGGCCAGAATCTCTTTGATTTGCGCGCCGTAAAAAGCAAAGTTCTTATCGGCGACTTTAAATAACACCAGGCTGCACTGCGGCTCGTCGACATTGGTAATTTCGCGCTTTTCGGTCTGATACTGGCTGAGGATTTGCTCTAATGGCTCGCTCATGCGACCTCCCTATCTTCAGCCAGGCAATAGCGATTGCGGCCTCGCTGTTTGGCGCTATACAGCGCCTGGTCGGCACGGTCGCGGATGGTGTCGATTTCGTCGCCCGGCAGCCACGAGGCAATGCCAGCACTGAACGTGTTGCTAAAACGCGTCTGGTTGACCGAGAAGTGAATCTTTTCAAACCCCTGGCGCAGCCGTTCCACCACCGCCGCTGCCTGCTCTTTGGTGGTCCCCGGCATAATGATCGCGAACTCTTCACCACCGTAGCGGCCAACAATATCGGTGCTGCGCAGGCGATGGGAAAACAGCTGTGAGATCCCGAGGATCACCTGGTCGCCCGCCACATGGCCGTAAGTATCATTGATGCTTTTGAAGTGATCTAAATCGACCATCACCAGGCTGAAAGGCACGCCGCTATATTTGGATTCAGTGATCGCACTTTCCAGATAATGGGTGGTGGTCGAGTGGTTATACAAACCGGTCAAGCTGTCTTGCGACATACGGGCACGCAGGGTGCGCATTCTTTCCGCGCGAATCGACACCGCGTTAATCAGCTCCTGCGGGTCGGCCTGCTTGATAATGAAATCTTCCGCACCGGTACTCATCGCGCCAAACTGGGTGGTTTTATTGGTTTCGCTGGAAAGATACGCGATAGGCAAACCGATGTGCTGCGGGATCTGGCGGATCAGTTTGGTCAGCTCTTCGCCGCTGTATTCCGGCATATGGAAATCCATCAGCACAATGTCGATCGGATGGGTATTCAGGACATTCAGCAAATGTGGAATTCGCGAAAGCACGTGTACTTCCATGCCCGCCATGCGCAGCATTTCTGCGTTGTACTGCGCCACTTCCGGCTCATCGTCAATCAACAACACCTGATACGGTTTTTTCAGCGAAGGCTGCGTTAAACGATGCAGCTCCTGCACTAAATCGGTGGTGGCGGCGGGTTTCACGTAGTAACCGTCACAGCCCGCTTTTATCGCATTAATCCGCGCGTGGAAATGGCTGTGACAGGAAAGATAAAGCACCGGGAACGGCGTGCCGACTTTCTTTTTCAGATCCGACATCGCCAGCGGGCCGCCATAGGCGTGCTCGGGGAAACTGACATCCATAATCACCACCGACGGCGGCTGTGAAATCACCGCCTTGGTAAAATCGGCGGTGTTGGTAAAGACATAACAAATGAAGCCAAAACAACGCAACTGAGTCGCCAGCAATTCGGCCTGCTCGCTTTCATCATCACACAGGTAAACGGGCTTGATGGTGCGGTTAATCGCCACTTCTTCTTGGCTGGAGGCAGCAATCGGGAATTTAACCAACGCATCTCCACCGCGACGCGCGCTTTCCGCCTGCTCTTCCGTCAACGCATACAACTGACTGATAACCTGCGCTAATTTTCCAAACAGCGCCTCATCAAGCGGATGATTCACCAATAAATACTCACCTTCAGACGCCTGGCTGGAGATTTTACTGAAGCCAAACGAAGCGCTGGTGCCATGAATACTGTGCAACAGCAGATGCAGTTGCTTGCTGTCCGTTTCATTCGGCTGGGCGCTTAATTTAGCCAACAGCTCTTCGGCCTGGCCCAGCATCTTCGGGATGCGTTCCAAAAAGCGCTGGCGTAGGCGAGCAATTTTATCCTGCGCGGTATTCATCGTGGTTTGCGTCAATTCTTGTTTCATCATGATTGAGTAATCTATTCAGCCGCCGCAACTGGCATCAGTAATTCATTCACCACCGCCACCAGTCTTTCCGCCATATTCTCGTCTTTCTTCACCCAACAATCGGGGATAACGGTAATGTCGGTCATCTCGCTGGCGCTGAGTAACACAAACGGTTTGTTCCAGCCGTTGGCACGCAGCATCTCTAACAGATCCAACCCGGTAATTTCCGGCATATGGAAATCACTGATCACCAGCTCAATCGAACTGTCAGAATCCAGGTTGGCTAATGCGCTCAAAGCGCTTTCGGCAATCAGCACGTCGTAGCCGTTCATTTCCAGAAATAACGCCGCCAGTTCAGCCGCGAATAAGTCATCATCCACTAGTAATACACGCATCTTTTTCTCTCTTAACACAGCAGCATTTTCAGTGTTTCTATCAGGCTATCTTGTTCAAAATCACCCTTGGCGATATACGCATCCGCACCGACCTGGATCCCGCGGCGGCGGTCTTCTTCTTTGGCTCGTGATGTCACGATAATAATCGGGATATGCTGGTAGTTTTCTTCGGCGCGCAGCGCCCTGGTGAGCGAGAAACCGTCCATCACCGGCATTTCGACATCCGTCAGTACCGCGTCAAATTGCGTCAGCCGCGCTTTTTGCAAACCAGCTAAACCATCTTCAGCCAGCGTCACCTGATAGCCGTGGGCTTCAAGCACGTTTTTCTCGATTTCACGGGTGTTCATAGAATCGTCGACGATCAGCACATGCCAGGCATTCGCCCGCACTTGCGGTTTTGTCGCCGTGGCTCGCGATTGCCCGCGCTTCTGCGCCATCTCCATCAGCACCGGAACCTGCAAAATACTCACCAGTTGGTTATCGGGCGACAACACCATGCCGGAGACTAAAGCCTGCGAGCGCATGTGCTTCGGCAGCGGCTTAATCATCATGTTGCGCTCGTCGAGCAGGTTATCCACCAGCATCGCCATCTTGCCGAACTGGTTCTGAATGATGATCAGCAGCAAGCTGGTTGCCATGGGCGCGGGCGCAGTCTGGCTTGCAGGACGGTCCTGGATGCGCAGCAACTCGGCGGCGGAAATCACCGGGATAAATTCGTTATGCAGAATGATCGCCGGACGGCCAGCAATGTCGCGGATTTCATCACGCGAGTATTTCACCACTTCCACCACATATTGCGCGGCGAGGCCAAAGAGATGGTTCTGCTGCTCGAATTGCAAAATGCGCATCATCGCCAGCGAAATAGGCAAGCGGATAATAAAGGTGGTGCCAACCCCGGCGCGGCTGTGTACCTGCAAAGTGCCTTGCAGATCCGCGACAATGGTTTTGCGCACAATATCCAGCCCGACACCACGGCCAGATAATTCGGTGACAATCTTGCTGGTTGAAAAGCCAGGGTGGAAAATTAGCTCGTTACATTCCTGCTCGGAAAGCTGATCGACCACCGCCGCCTCCACCAGCCCCCGCGCCACCGCTTTGGCACGAATACCGGGATAATCCAGACCACGGCCATCATCTTCCACGCGCAGCAAGATGCCACGCCCGTCTTGTTGGGTGGTCAGCGTGATGGTGCCACGCGCCGATTTACCTGCTGCCAGCCGTTCCGCTGCCTCGCCAATGCCATGATCGATGGCGTTACGCAGCAAGTGTGTTAACGGTTCAGACAGGCGATCAATTAACTGCCGGTCGATCTCAACTTCACCGCCCAAAATACGGCAATCCACCTGCTTATTGAGCGCGGTCGCCAGTTCGCGTACCTGCGTCGAAACCGGTTCGAACAACATCGATACCGGCAACATACGGATGGTGGTCGCCACGTCGTACAGTTCGAACATCTGCAAATGCTGAACCTGGAAATCTTCTTTAAATTGGCGGCTAAATTGCACGATCTGCTGGCGAAGCTGTGCTGCGTCCATTTGCGCCAGCCGCGGCCCAAGGTTCGCCAGGCTTTGCACTTGCTGCTCCAGGCGGTCATGGCTGGCGACCACTTCGCCCAAAATGTTTATCAGGTCATCGAGTTTCTCGAGCCTGACACGCACCGAACTGGCCTGTTTCAGCCCGTTATCCACCGCCTCAAGATTTAGCGCACTGAACGGTTTTTCCAGTGGCGGCGGCGTGCTCTGCTCCGCACTGCTATCCATTTCGCCACGGCTGGCGCGCGCCAGTCGCTCGCATAAGGCTTCATCGGCTGGCGGTAACTGATTGTTGCCGTCGGTGGCCGAAAGCTGGGCCAGTTGATCCGAAATGTAATCACAGGCTTGCAGGATCAAGGTGCCAAGCTGTTGGTCCGGCGCGAGCTTTTTATCGCGTAGCTCGCTTAAGATCTCTTCAAGCTGATGGGTGACGTCAGCGATGCTTTGCAGCTTCAGCATCCGCGCGCCACCTTTCAGGGTATGGGCGGCACGAAACATCTCGCCGATTTGCGCGTCGCTACTTTCGCCGGACGAGAGCAAAAACGCGCCCTCTTTTACGGTGTGTAAATGGCCATTGGCTTCATCAATAAAGCGCAGCACAAATTTTTTAAGATCGATAGCCATACGCTTCTCTATTGCCCATCCTGACCGGTGAACTGCGCCAACTGATGTTCACAAAGAAAACGAAACGAATTACTCGGAAATGACAGCGGCAGCCGCAGTGCGCAGGCGTTGCTGGTGTTGTTCAATTCCGCATTGAGCAATTGCAGAGTGATGCGGTAAGTGCGCAGCGCCGGGCGATACAGCTCGCTTTGGCGATACATTTCCGCCAGGTAATAATGCGCGGGCCAGTAGCCAGGCTGTTGATAAACCACCTGTTTAAACCAGGCAATCGCCTGCTGGGTGTGGTGCTGCCACATCATTGCCAGCCCCAGCAGCATTTTCGCTTCTGCCGACCATTCATCCAGTTCCAGAACGTGTTGTGCACTTTGCGCAGTCTGCTCGAATTCGCATTTTTCCAGCGCAATCGCCCCTTTGATAACCAACGCTTCCTGATGATGAATATCGCAATCCAGCACCTGGCTTATCCACTCTTCGGCCTGGGCAAAGCGTTTTTCCGCCACACACTCCAGCGCCTTTTTAATCCAGATTTCACACTGTTGCGTGGCACGAACGGGAACCGCAACACAAGGTGCAGCGGCAGGCATAACGACGGGTTTCACACTGGCGCTGGCGACCTGAGCACGGGAAATTTTCGGCTGGCAGAAGTAAAACAGGCCGTGTTCCTGCTTTAATTTCAGGATGCCAAAGTTATTGGCCAGCGTTTCCGCATTGCCGAAGAACAGCGCGCCATCGGGTTGTAACATGGTGAGCAAATTGAATTGCAGCAGACGCCGCGTTTCGTCATCAAAATAGATCGAGACATTGCGCAGCAAAATAATGTCGAACTTCGGCTGTAGCTGCTCTTTGACAATGTTCGAACGGTGGAACGTCACCTTGCTACGAATCAGATCGTGTAACTGGAACTGGTTGCCGTTGCGGGTGAAATAATTTTGCTGCAAAAGCGGATCAACACCGCGAAACGAATAACTGGAATAGTTTGCCGCGCGCGCTTTGTCGAGAATTTTGGTGTCGATGTCGCAACCGTGAATTTCCACACGGGCGGCAAAATGGTCGTGGTATTTCTGGTGCAGTTTAATCGCCAGCGAGTAAGCTTCTTCACCGGATGAACAACCCGCGCTTAAGATGCGCACCGGGCCGCCGCGCTGCTCGAGCATTCTCGGCACCAGCTTGTCGCAGACCATATCCAGCACTTCCGGCTCACGGAAAAAGTAGGTTTCGTTGATGGTCAGCAGGCTAAGAAGCTTGTCGAACTCGCTGGTCGAGACGCAGAGTTTTTCATAGTACTTTTCGCTGCTCTCTTTCCCGCGCTCGCCCATACGCTGCAACAAAGCGGTGTTGAGCAACCCTTCCATGCCGTTAAAAAAATGCAGACCGACTCTGTCTTTGATCAGCGCTTTGAAGTCCGCAATATTGGGGATCATGGCAATTTGCCCTCGAATTTCCCTTGATGAGCCATCGCCAGCAACGCTCCCGCCAGCTTTTCCAGCGGCAAAATTTTGTGGATGACGTTTTTATCGATGGCGAATTTATTCATGCCGAACACTACGGAAGTGACTTCATCTTGCGCGAGGGTTTTACCGCCCTTGTGAAAAATGGCTTCAATGCCGCGACAACCGTCGCTGCCCATACCGGTCATGATCAGCCCTACGGATTTTTCGCCATACACTTCCGCTACCGACTCCAACAGCAAGTTGCAGCTTGGGTGGTAAACATCACTCGTCTTGCGCGGAATGGTGGCTAAACGATGGTGTTTTTTAACCACCAGATGGTGCTCAGGCGGCAAGATATACACCCGCCCCGCGGTCAAAATGTCATTCTCCCCGGCAAGACGCACTTCCAGTTCGGTGACGCTATCCAGCCACTGCACCATGCTTTTCGCAAAGCCGTCAGCGATATGCTGGGCGATGATAATCGGGCAGGGAAACACCGCC
This sequence comes from Buttiauxella sp. 3AFRM03, assembly GCF_003675305.1. Classification (NCBI taxonomy): domain Bacteria; kingdom Pseudomonadati; phylum Pseudomonadota; class Gammaproteobacteria; order Enterobacterales; family Enterobacteriaceae; genus Buttiauxella; species Buttiauxella sp. 3AFRM03. The sequence goes on along the minus strand of NZ_CP033076.1, from coordinate 3,940,829 downwards.
GGTAGCGCCTGCAACAATTTGCTCAAAGCCTGCGGCCCGCCGGTTGAGCAGGCAATCGCCAGCACAAACGGCCATTGATGATGCGGGGCTTCGGTTACGCTGGCGGGTTTTGTTGGCGGCTCGGCATGATGGCGCAGCCCCTGGATATGGCGAATCACCTTTACGCCCACCAGCATTTCAACCTGGCGATGCAGAGCCTGGGTCGCTTGCAGCGATTCCCCCTGGTTGTCGACCACCGCCAGCGCGCCACGGGTAATGTATTCCGTGTCCCACTGCGCGTCGGCGTAGTAACGCATCACCATGATGGGAATCGCACAGGTCGCCATAATGGTTTCGACGGTTTCGACGTTTTCGCTATCGGGCGCACCTAAAGTCAGCACCAGCAGATTGGGCGCCATCTTTTGCACCAGGCTCGCCGCCTGTTCGCGTTGCACCGCCTGCCCGACCACGACAATGTTCTTATTCATCTCAAGCTGGCGGATCAGCGAGTCTCGCGACTCGCTGCCATGATCGACGATCAGCACGCGGATTTTAGGTAGGGTCATCAGGGTTATCCGTCAATTTGAAGGACCCGGTGGCCTGGTTCAGCTCTTTGGAGAGCTGAGTCATATCCTGGCTAATTGAAAGAATGTCTTTGATGGATTGCGAGGTGTAATTACTGGCGACCACGATTTCACGCAGCGCCATCACCACCTGATTACTCGCCGTTTTCTGCTGCTGAGTGGACAGAGAAATCTGCATCGCCGCCGTCGAAGTTTGTTCTGCGGTCGCCACAATGTCATGCAAACGGTCGGCGCTCACTTTGCAGGCTTTGGTGCCCGCTTTAATGCTGTTGCTGCCTTTTTCGGCGTTGAGCACCAGGCGGTTAATCGAGTTTTGAATCTCGCTGATTTTATTCTCAATTTCAAAAGTCGATTCGGTGACTGAATCGGCCAGGCGGCGAATTTCTGCCGCCACCACTGAGAAACGCTTGCCGGATTCACCGGCACTTGATGCTTCCAGTGCCGCATTAAAAGCAATCAGTTTGGTTTGATCCGCCACGTTGTTGATGATCACCATCACGCGGCTGATTTCTTTGGACTTGTTCCCGAGCATCATGATTTCACGCATGCTTTGCTGGTTGTCGCTATCGATGTCGGCCATGCGGGTCAGCAACTCACCCATCGAGTCGGAGCCTTTGTTGCAGTCTTCCAGCGTGACGTTGGCAATATCGACCACCGCACGCGAATGCTCGGCAATCTGCGTTGAGGAGGCGGACAACTCTTCCATCGTCGAAGTAATTTCCGCCACCGAGGAAGACGTTTCGACGCTGGTTGAGGCTTGCCCGTCTACCGCTTCGGTAATGTTTAACGCCGCTTCATGAACGTGATGAGCATGGGAAACCACTTCGCCCACCAGCGCATGCAGCGAGGCGCGCATCTTCTCATTGGCACTGAGCAAATCACCGATTTCATCGTTGTGATCAACATGCACATCAACGCTCAGATCGCCCTGCGCAATAGACTGCGAAACTTTCAGCACGTTGTTTAAACGGCGGGAAATCAGGATGCGGCTGGTTCCGGCAATCAGCAGCAAAATCACCGGCATCAGCAGCACGCTAAACAGCAACAGGCTGTTACGCACCAGATTGCTGCTTTTGGCAACGTCATCCACGTAACTGGTGGTGGCGATGATCCAGTTAATCCCTTCAATATGCTCAAACACCGAGACTCGCTTGCGCGGTGCCGCGCCGTAGCCGCTAACGGTTTCGTAATAAATGGTGCCGTTTTTGCGCGCCAGAATATCGGCATAGCGTTTGTAGCCGTGGGCGTCAGTAATATTCTCGACGTTCTGGTTGGCTAATGTTGGGTGAGCCACCATGTGACCGGGGTTAAATCCGGCATCCAGCACGTAGGCGTAACCGCCTTCGCCAATATGCACCGCCAGCAGCTCTTTAATCACCGGTTGCAGCGCCAGTTTGACGTCAAAACCAATCGCCACCGCCCCGACAACCTGGCCGTATTTATCGGCAATCGGTTCGTAATGGCTGATGAATTGTTTGCCGTATAACACCACCACGCCGGTAAAAGGTTTATTTCTGGCTAATTCGGCCAGCGCCGGGTTGTCGTGGCTGAGGACGGTGGAGGTGGCAATTCGTCCCTCTTTGCCCTGTAACGAGGTAGAGACGCGCACAAATTGATCGCCTTCGCGAACAAAGGTCGAGGCAAATACACTGGTTAATTCAGTGAAATGAGCATTAATGCTTTTGTCATTTAATAGCGCTTTTAATGGCTCGGCATCCATTGAGTGCAGCGGTACCGAAGACATATTTTGATAGTTGTTGATATAAACGTTGCTGTAGCGTTCAGCGTCGCGCGTCACGCGTTTATATTCAGTGAGAATATTGTTATGGAATATCCGGGTATTGGAACGCAGCACTTCCAGCGCATTGCTTTCCAGCTGCTTCGATAAATAATTCGACAGCAGAAATGACGCGCCAACCAGCAACACGCCAATACACGCCACCAGCATCAACCCCAGCTTCATGGCGACACCCACGTGTAACTTATGCAGCCATGCTGTCAGACCACTTTCCCTGGTAGCGGAATATTCAGCCTCTTCCTGACGCTTGAATTTAAATAAGTGACTCATGGGTTTCCATTTTTATTGTGGTGTAAGAAGGTTCTGCTGTTCGTTTCATTGCTGTTCATTGGTGGATGACGCTGCGCTTATCCACCCTACAACTAATCAAAACTGGTGGATGACGCTGCGCTTATCCACCCTACAACTAATCAAAACTGGTGGATGACGCTACGCTTATCCACCCTACAACTAATCAAAACTGGTGGATGACGCTGCGCTCATCCACCCTACAACTAATCAAAACTGGTGGATGACGCTGCGCTTATCCACCCTACAACGGCTGTTTCGTAGGTCGGGCAAGCGCAGCGCCCCCGACACCATCGGATCACACAAGCGTAAGCAAAGGCACTGGCTTACCAATGTGATAACCCTGCAACCAGTCGACATTCATTCTTTCCAGGCAAAGCTGAATACTTTCGTTCTCAACATATTCGGCCACCACCTGCATATTTTTCATTCTTGCAACATGGCAAAACGACTCAACAATGTAGTGGCTGACTTCGCTCTCGGTAATTTCACGGATAAACGAACCGTCGATTTTTAAAATATCCGCGCTGACATCACGTAACCGCGCATGGCTGGAAAAACCGGTACCAAAGTCATCAATTGCTACCCGACAACCGAGGCTTTTGAGCGAACGCACGGTGTTCTGCGATTGTTCGGTATCGGACAGTGCGTCTGCTTCGGTTATCTCAAAGATGATGCGCTGCGGATCCACACCAAACTCGGCCAGCAGCAACTGCACGCTGTGAACAAAACTGGCGCGACACACCGTGACCGGTGCGAGATTGATCGAGAAGCTGCGATCCGGCTGCTGCTGCATGGTTTTTAGCGTGTTGCGGATCACCCAAAGATCGATATCCGGCGCGAGGCCCGCTTCGGTCGCTACTGGCAAAAAGCGGTCCGGCGGAATAAAGCGCCCTTCTTCGTCCAGCATACGCAGCAAGATCTCGTGGTAGCGCTCTTCGCCACGGGTGCTGACAATCGGCTGCGCCATTAACACGAAGGCGTCGTTATCCAGCGTTTTTTGGAGCACCGTACGAATATCAGTGCGCCCGACGATGTAACTTTCCAGAATGCGGCTGGACTGCGCTTCAAGGTTTTCAGGTTTGCCATTGACCAGCGACAGCCCGGAAACAATCCCCAGCTTTCCGGTCAGGCTGTAAACGTCATTACAGAACTGAGTGGCCCGGCAATAACCGAGGCCGCTGCGGAAACCAAGCTGCTGATTGTTATGTGAATAACGAAAGGTGTTGGCAGATTGATACAGCAGGCTGAGCCTTCCCCAGCTTGGGTCGTCAAGCTTGAGCAGCAGGCCATAACCCGCGTGGTAGTAAATTTTCTCATCGCCTCGCAGATTGCTACGCAGGTGATCGGCGAGCTTTTTTTGGTATCTGGCGCGAAAGTGCAAACCGTAACGGCGTGAGAAAAGTTCCATTTCTGGAACCTGAATCAGGCCAACCGTGGAGTGTGGCGACTGTTTAATATCCGCCTTTAAGGCACGCAGATTCGGCATGTTGGTCATCGGGTCGGTTAACCCCATTTCCAGCAGCTGATCAAAACGTAACTTATTGAATCTGGACAATACGCCCATGATGACGATGGTCAGCGTAAAGACAAAAATAGCCGTCGACACCAGCACCTGATGCAACATGAAGTCGTCGTTGAGGGCAATGTAGTTTTCGTTATTCTTAGCCAAAATGATAAGCATCACCGTCCAGATTGGCGCGGTGAAGAGATAGCCGATGCGCACTGAGCTCCACAGCATCAGCGGGAAAATCAGGATCAGGCTGTAAAAGGTAAAAAAGACGTTATCTTTGAAAGGGATGTTGAGAAAAATCATCAAGACAAGCAGCGATACCGCCCAGAGCGTAAAACGGATGTACCCGACGCTTTCTGAAAACTGTGCGCCGATAGACTTCAGGCATATCGCGGCATATTTCGGGCGGCAGATAATCCTTAACACGGTATAAAACAGCGGAATACCAGTTACGCAGCCGTTCATCACCCCCTGGATTCTGACCAGCGTTTCCGCGTTAAACACATGCTCAAACGCCATCGCAGCGCAGGGATGATAAGTGGTAAACAGGCAGACCACTTCGCTAAACACGGTATTGAGCAAGGCGTTGCACAAGCACAGCCAGATGAGCCGTTGACTGGTGAGAATGATGCGCCCAAAACTGGATGGGCTACGCCAGCCGGTGCTTTTGGCATAGAAGAAATAGCTAATCAAGGCGGCGGCCAGATAGCCAAGCAGCTCATAAAATTCAGTCAGAGGGCGCAATAACAGGGTTAATACGCTGAGCAAAGCCAGGCCTGCTACGGCGCGGTAGCCAAACAATACCAGTACGGCGGAGATGGCCGCTAATTCGAGGTCATAGACCACCAGAACCTGGTCATCAACGATGAGATGGCTGCTGAGCAGTTGCGCCAGTGCGTAAAGCAGGCAGGGAAGAATCAACGGTAAACCCCACCGTTTATTAGTATGCGCTGTGCTATCGCTCGCTATAGAGTCCAAGAATTTAACCCGTGTTGTATGCTTTAGAGTGCTATTTATGTGATTTGGAGAATGGACAGAATATTGCAGAATACATAATCAAAAAAAAACAAATACGCTGTTAAATTAGCAAGTAATTAACAACTATAATTTTTAACTATTCTTTTTAATAATACCGAAGATGATGAATCTTAAAAATCATCGGCACACTGAAAACGTTTTGGATTGTATTCATTTTTTGTTCAGAAAAGAACAGTCATTTATAGGTAAAAATGGACATTGATTAGTACGATGATAATTAATTAACCCCAACACAAAAATAACCTAACACACTGATAATTAGTAAAATATTTATTTTAACACTAATATAAAACTGTCTTATATTGTGGATTTCAGAACAAAAACAAACAGCGACAAACGTCTTTATTTAACGCCATTGTTAAAGAGAATCAATCAACAGAACAATTAATGTTTGAAGGGTATTCTTAATGATTGACTTGACTATCAGGGTTATCTATAGTCCTGCCGCGTGTTTTGTCTTTATTTATTTTTTCAGCAGTGATGTTACACAACCGTTATTTGTTGTTGATACAACACACAACTCTATTAATAAAAAACTCACATAACAATCGGCTAATAAACGGTGGATGACGCTGCGCTTATCCACCCTACAAAATCTTAACCGTAGGTCGGATAAGCGCAGCGTCACCCGACAAAACCATAACCGTAGGTCGGATAAGCACAGCGTCACCCGACAAAACCATAACCGTAGGTCGGATAAGCACAGCGTCACCCGACAAAACCATAACCGTAGGTCGGATAAGCGCAGCGTCACCCGACAAAACCATAACCGTAGGTCGGATAAGCGCAGCGTCATCCGACAAAACCATAACCGTAGGTCGGATAAGCGCAGCGTCACCCGACAAAACCATAACCGTAGGTCGGATAAGCGCAGCGTCATCCGACAAAACCATAACCGTAGGTCGGATAAGCGCAGCGTCATCCGACAGCCCCGACAAACCCAAGTATCATTCTCAGGAAGCTGGTAATCAGTGGCTAAAAGTTTTATCTCGCTCAAAGGCGTAAAAGGTTGGCACCATTCCATTGCCGGGAAAATTACCCAGTTTTTGCTGGCGGGTATCCTTATTGCCTTTGGGGCGGGAGCCTGTGCAGGCTGGGGGCTGATTGACAGCTTCTCTTACCAGCAATGGGTACACCAGGCTGAAGCGAATGCCCAGATAATGACCTACATCGTGCGTAACGTGTATACCAATGTCGCGGTGGGGACCAGCTCTACGGGGCAAATAACCCGCATTGTTTCTGAACACAAATTGGGTGACCCCGACTCGGTAATCCAAACCGGTTACAACCCTGTCGATGTGCTGGCTCTGGCATCAGTGCAAACCCGTAACCCGACCTGGCTGTTCCTTTACACGCCTGAAAAAGGCTTCCAGGGCATCAGCAACAACTCAGAATCGCAAGACGCCAGTATCCGCTTCAAGGGACACCGCGCCACTGATGTGCTGGTTAACTACTATATTGGTTTTGCCACCATCAACGGCAAAGAGTGCTTTATCAGTGCCGTCCCTATTCTTGCGCCTTCAGGCGAAATCCTTGGCAGTTTGATCAGCAGCATTGGCAACAAAAACCAGCTTTACGCGGCTTATGACGCGATGCTCAAAAAAACGCTGGTGATTCTGGCGCTGATTTTGCTCGGCACGCTGGCCCTGGTGACGCTGTTTATGCGCCGTCTGTTCCGCCCGGTACCGCTGTTGATTAACTCTTTGACGCGCATTGCTCATGAGCAAACCGACCACATAACCCCTTACTTAGATCAGGATGACGAAATCGGCCGGTTAGCAGCAGCGATTGAAAAACTCCGTATTGCGATGGTGGAGCGTGATTACCTGCAACGCATGCAGGATATGTCGCAAAAAATGGAGTACATGGCGCACCATGATTCACTGACCGGTTTCCCGAACCGCGCTTCCTTTAGCCAGGCGTTGGATAAATGTATCCGTGAAATGAATCAGAACGGGCAGCTATTCAACCTGTTGCTGATTGATCTGGATAACTTCAAACCGGTGAACGATACCTTCGGCCACTCGGCGGGTGATGAAGTGCTGATCGGCGTGGCACAGCGTCTTTCTTTGCTGTTAGGCCCAATGGATTTTGCCGCACGCTTAGGCGGTGACGAATTTGCGATTTTGCAGAGCGTGAAAGCAGACAATTGCCAGGAAGCGGGCGCGCTATCGCAAAAAATTGTCCGCGCGTTGAGTATTCCATTCACCTACGGCACCAACACATTCGCCATTAGCTGTAGCGTCGGCATTGTTACCGCCCCCGATCAGGGCAACAGCGCGACCACGCTGATGATTAACGCCGACCTCGCCTTGTATGCCTCAAAGCATAGTGGCCGTGGCTGCTACCACTTCTTTGAAGATGGCATGATGATGAAGCACACCAATAGCGTGTTTGTGAATCAGGAAATAATCAACGGTATTGATAACAATGAGTTTGTGCTGCACTACCAGCCGATTATCGATCTGGAAAATGAAACCGTTTGTGGCTACGAATCGCTGATCCGCTGGAACCATCCGACCAAGGGGATGATTTACCCGGACTACTTTATTAATATCGCCGAAGAGTCCGGTTTAATTATCCGTCTTGGCGAATGGATTATTCGCCAGTCCTGTATGGCGGCGGCTAAGTGGCCAGAATCCACCAAAGTGGCGGTTAACATTTCGGCGTATCAATTACATGGCCCAGGCTTAATCGATATTATTATTGATGCCCTAAAACAGAGCGGCCTGGCGGCTAATCGCCTGGAAATTGAAGTCACTGAGTCAGAAAAACTCGATCAGTCGATTGCCCTGCCGGTATTTAAGAAAATCCGTGAGATGGGTATTTCCATTGCGATGGATGATTTAGGCACCGGATATGCGGCGCTGGATTACCTGCTTATTTATCCGTTTACGCGTATTAAAATTGCCCGCACGCTGATTATGAAACTCGAGAAAGAGAGTGCCAGCCAATATCTGGTGGTGATGCTGATTCAGTTTGCGCAAAAATATGGCATGAGCGTGACGGCAGAAGGGGTGGAAACCGAGCAACAACGGACTATTTTGCGGCGTATTTCTTGCCAGAATGTGCAGGGCTACTATTACAGCCGACCGTTACCAGAAAAAGATCTGCAACCGACTTTTGGTAACCGAGTCATCGATGGGGAAATTTGCAATGCAGTCTAAGTCTTTGCTTTGCCATTTCTTTCTCGGGCTGCTGCTGCTGAGTAGCCCGTTGTGTCGGGCGCACAACCTGCATAGCAAGAAAACGCTCGAAAAAATAACCGAAACCAACACCATCTCGCTCGGCTACCAGGATGACGCCTTCCCCTTTTCCTATGTCGAAAACAAACAGCCAGCAGGCTATTCCATCGAGATTTGTAATAAAGTCGTTGAGGCGATTAAAACTAAACTGAAATTAAAAGATCTGAAAGTTCGCTGGATAAAAAGCAGCACCGCCTCACAGTTTGTGTTAATCAAAAACCATGCCACCGATATTATGTGTATTCCGGCTTTTTACTCTGAGGCGCGCCACCAGAAAGCTGAGTTTTCCATCCCTTACTTCTTCTCCAGCACCCGCTTTATTACACGTAAAAATAACCACACCGACACCATCGAAGATTTAGCCGGGCATAGCATTCTGGTCAAAAGTGGCACTATCTATGTTGAGCAATTGCATAATATAAACAGAACCAACGATCTCAACTTAAATATTGAACTGGATAACAATAACCGCGCCGCCTTTGAAGAAGTGCAAAGCGGTGAATTACCGGCGCTGGTTTCCAGTTCAGCGATCCTGAAAGGCATGCTGGCACTTTCCCCGGAGCCGGACTCATTAGAAATATCTGATGAAACGTTAAGCCCGCCGATCCCCGCAGGTTTATTACTGCCGCTCGATGACAATGAATTCAAAAGCTTCCTCGATGAAACGTTGCTGTCATTGATTACCAGTAAGGATTTTACCGCACTCTATCAGCGCTGGTTCCTGTCACCGATCCCGCCGAAAGCCATAAATCTTAATATTCCGATGTCGGCCGATCTCAAAGCACTGACCACAACAACGGCTAAGTATGTGTACTAATATGAAAAAGACATTTTCCAGCAAGCTTAAATTGTTGTTCCGAACGGTTTCGTGGTTGCCATTAATGTGTGTTCCCCATTATCTGGCAGCCGCCCCCACTTCCGTCACTCTTGAACATATCAAAGCAAGCCACATCATTAATATCGGCTATCGCCAGCTGGAGCCTTTTTCGTTTCGGGATAATAGCGGCGAAGTATCCGGCTACACCATTTCACTGTGTAATAAAGTCGCTGATGAAATAAAACATTCGCTGGGGCTGAAAAAGCTCGACATTCATTATATTCCCACATTGTTTACCGAGCGTGTTTCAGCACTTAACTCCAGTAAAATAGATTTTGATTGCAGTGTGAATACCGATGCACCTGAAAGACAAAAGAGTGTGTCGTTTTCCATTGATTATTACACGGCCAATATGCGTATTGTTTCGCTACGCCAAAACAATATTCAGACGCTTAATGACTTAAAAGGCCATACCGTTAGCGTGCCACGGGGCTCTAAAGATCTGTTAGAGTTGAATCGGGTAAATCGTGAGAAACATCTTAGTCTGTCGATTATTACCTCAGATACGATGGCCGATGCTTTCGATATGGTGGCGCAGAAGCGCACGGCAGCAGTCGTGCTGGATGATATCCTGGCTTATCCATTCATCAACCAAAGCGAGAAGCCTGAAGCATTCACGGTTTCGCATGAGATTGTCGGTGAAAAGATGAAATACGCCATCATGATGCGCAAAGAAGATCCGCTGTTTGTGGCGTTTGTTGACAAAACGCTGGAGCACATTTTCGATTCACCACTGAATACTCAGTTGACCAATAAGTGGTTGACGCAAAAAGTGGTGTTAAAAAATTAAGCCTGGGAAATGGTGGATGTCGCTTACGCTAATCCACCCTACGAAAATATTCATCGCGGTGTTGTTGATATTTGCGGGCAGCACGTTACGTGCCGCCTGGGATTTCACCACCATTCAACAGCGCGCGGATAACCTCTATGGCCCCGCCAGCCCTGAGGGTGGAAAACGTATTGATGCCTGGCAGCAATTGCTTATGCAGCAACGCAATAAAAGTGAGTCTGAACAATTAACCGCGGTGAATCTCTTTTTTAACCAAAAGCTGCATTACCGCGAAGATAGCGATATCTGGAATAATATTGATTATTGGGCCACGCCGATAGAATCGCTGCGAAAAGGGGAAGCAGATTGCGAAGATTATGCAATCGCTAAATATTTCACATTACGCCAGTTAGGTGTTTCAGGCGAAAAACCACGGATTACTTACGTTAAAGCCATCCGTCTTAATCGCGCGCATATGGTATTAACCTGGTATGAAACACCTAATGCGATCCCTGTGGTTTTAGACAGTTTGACGAATAATATTTTACCCGCAACACAACGTGCAGATTTATTACCGGTTTACTCTTTTAATGATAGCGGACTGTGGTTACCTGGCAGTCAAAATAATAAACGTGTCGGGGATAGTAAACACCTTTCTCGCTGGCAAGATGTATTGAAAAAAATGCGCGAAGAAGGATTCCCGATTGATGAATAGGATAAGCCTGTGTCACTTTTCAAACAGCTTCTGATAGCTATCTTTGTTTTTATGCTGATTATTTTCAGCGGCAGTTTTGTGGTTAATCTCGAAAGTTCGCGGGATCAATATACTAATCAGTTGCTGTCTCATGCTCAGGATGCCGCCACCGCATTAGGCCTGTCGCTGACCCCGCATGTTGACGATCCGGCGATGATTGAGCTGATGGTCAGTTCGATTTTTGATAGCGGCTACTACAATACGATTCGCATTGTTGACCAGAGCAACGGCAAAACCATTCTGGAGCGCAGCACGTCTACGTCTATCCCGGATGTGCCGCACTGGTTTGTCGGCCTGGTCGATGTGAAACCACAAGCGGGTGAAGCGACGATTATGCGCGGCTGGCAACAGGCGGCGCGCGTCGAAGTGGTCAGCAATCCGGTGTTTGCCATCAAACGTTTATGGGACAGCACGCTGGCGAATTTGCTGTGGATGCTGGCGTGTTGCGCCGTGTGTATTCTGGCAGGTGCCATGCTGTTGCGCCGCCAGTTACGCCCACTCAATTATATGGTGGAACAATCACAAGCGATTACCCGCCGCGAATATCTGACACAGCTCGATTTGCCGAAAACCCCAGAGCTGCGCCGTGTCGTCGAAGCGATGAACCTGATGGTCACCAAGCTTAAATCGCTGTTTGAGGATCAAGCTGAACACAGCGAACGTCTGCACAATGAAGCCTATCTCGACAGCCAAACCGGTGTTGCCAACCGCCGCGCCTTCGACCTGCAAATGCAGTCGCGTTTGAGCGATGAAGAGACCGCGCCGGGCTATTTGCTGCTACTGCGTATTCAGGATCTCAGTGGCCTGAACCAGCGTTTTGGCGGCCCGCATACTGATAATTTGCTGAAGCATGTCGCCGATATGATGAGCGTGGTGAAAAGCCAGCACGCCAAGGCGGATAGTATTCTGGCGCGTATCCGTGGCGGCGAATTCGCGCTGCTGTGCCCGGGCGTGACGCACGCCGAGATGCTGAATTTGCAGCATGCCCTCACCCAGCAGCTTTCGGCATTTTATGCCACCGGCATGTCGGACATTAACCCGGTGGCGCATACCGGAATGGTGCCTTTTAATTCCGGCGATACGCCGCAGTCGCTGTTCGTGCAGGCTGACCGCGTATTAATCGAAGCCGAAACGCGCACCACACACCAGACAAACGATGTGCCCGCCATCGACAATGCCGCGACAGAAGATCAGCATTTGTGGTTTACCCGTCTTGATAATGCGCTGAGCCAACGGCAGTTCCAGTTATTCTTCCAGCCGGTAGTGGACTGTAAAAATCCGAAGAAAGTGATTCATTACAAAGTGTTGTCACGTATGGTGGATGAAGACGGCAATAGCATTACTGCCGGGCGTTTCCTGCCGTGGGTGCATCGTTTTGGCTGGAGCCATCGTCTTGATCAGGTGATGCTGGCGCTGACGTTGAAGCAGCTGAAAAGTTACCCGGGTTCGCTGGCGCTGAGTTTGTCGGGGCATTCGCTGGCCAATGAAGCCACGATTAAGCAGTTGCTGAACCCGTTGAAGGTCAATTCCGCATTAGCCAACCGGTTAATTCTGGAACTCGACGAAAACCAGTTGCCGGAGCCTGCGCAGATGGAAGTGTTTGTGAAGTCGCTGAATCAGTTTGGTTGTGGGCTGGGTTTGCAACACTTCGGTAGCCGCTTCGATATGATTGGCCATTTCTCGCAGTGGGGGCTGGCGTATCTGAAAATCGATTCCAGCTATATTCGCCATATTGATATTGAGAGCGATAAGCGCTTGTTTATTGATGTGTTGCACAGTGCCACCAACAATATCGATTTGCCGTTAATTGCCGAGCGTGTAGAAACCGCAGGCGAGTTGCGCGTGTTGCAAGAGGTGGGGATTTACGGCGCGATGGGCCAGTTGTTGGGGGAGCCTGCGCCGTTTTAATTTGGGTAAATGCCCTCACCCCGGCCCTCTCCCACAGGAGAGGGAGAAGACCGTCTTATCTCCTGGCTCGCAGGCTGTCTCTTAGTCACATCTCGCTCTGGCAATCTTGTCAGGGCGAGATCTGTTAGCCTCGCAGGTTTTCCGTTCACCCGTGCGTTCAGTTATCTCTTTAATTCCTGCAAACGGTGAACGTATCAAGGTGTTAACGCCAACCCCTTGATAATCCAGGCGCCCGGCAAATCAATCGCCGCTAAAGCGGTAAACACCGTTTTTTACCCAACATTTGGGGTCGTTCGCGATTCGTTCCCGACGATCGCTCTCTCACGTGGCTCCCGGCCACGTGACCCCGACTGAAGGGTAAAAAACTGTGCGACTGAAGCCGGGAACAAGGTCAAAACCGGCCTGGTTTTTGACTTTGACCTTGAATTTCTGGTCCGGCTTAAATCGCCTGGTGAACGGAACCTTCTCCGAATTGGCAGGAACTGTTCTTCAAAGTTGTGACTAAGAGATAGCGCCCGCACCGTTCAATCCCCTCTCCCTCAGGGAGAGGGTTAGGGTGAGGGTGGTTTAATCACTAGAAAATTCCGTTATCGTCGCTATTCAATAAATCTTCCAGCCCACCTAACCCCTGGCGCGCCTGCGCACGGTTCATCAACTTCACCTGCGCCATCTCTGGCAAATCGGTAATGGTGATCACCCCTTTCTGAATCAACAGAAAAATCAGGTCATCCAGAACACGTACCATTTCCAGGTCGCTTTTTTGCAGTAGTTCACGATGCTGAACGTCATTCATTTTTAATACCTTAAATTGCCGGTGATTTCACCGCCCGGTGAAGGGCGGTGACTATCAATTAGTGAGTAATATGCTCAGGTTTTGCGATGAGGTGATCCAGCGAGTAGTGCGATGAGCCATGTGAATCCTGCCCCATATCCCCCACGCTATGCACCGGATGCGTTGGGTTTGCCGCATCGCCTTTGCCACCATGAGGTTCAGCGCCGCCTTTAATCAGCTGCGCAATGTCGCTCACTTCGTGCAGTTCATGAGCCAGCGAGCTGAGATCGTGTTTACTGTCGTGGCGGTCATCTTTTCCGGTAAAGACTTTAGGATCTTGCCCGCCTTGCAGGCCTTTACCGTCTGGATGCAGCGCAAAGGTAAGCGGTTCGTGGCTGTCATCAAACAGGTTGCTTAAACCATGATCATGCGCCGCCGCGTGATGGGCTTTGTCTGCAACGTCCGTTCGCTGGTCGCCGGAGTGGCGCGGTGGCTCTACCGTGACATCCACCGTCTGGTAGATTGGGGTTTGGTTGCCGCTGGCATCGTGCGCCGTCACCACGACCGTCACGTTGTTATGCCCGGCCGCAAACTCCGAGGTATGCACCGGAAGGTCATACTTCATTTCACCGTTTTCTAAGTAAATGTTGGTGTGGTGCGGCTTGCCGTTGATCATTGCCGTCACCTGGTCGCCATCCTGCACTTCACCGGTGATGTGGCCGGTAATATGGGTGAAGGTGTGACGGGCTTCGCGATCGCCATCAATGTGGTTATCACCGGTGACTTTATCTAGGGCGATCACCGCGTCGGCGTGGGTGTCGAGCTCAATATGGTGAGTATCAGTCGAGGTCGCCACGTTACCAGGCTTATCTTGCCCGGTGAGCGTGACATCAATCTTGTTATCCCCCTCTTTTAAGAGGTGGTTATCCACCGGAATTTCAAAGGTTTTCAGGCCATCATGCAGGGTATACACGCCTGGCAGGCGTGTGCCATTAAGCGTTAACGTCACGGTGTCGCCGTTCTGCGCATCGCCCGTGATTGTGCCTGTGACCAGGGTGGTAGGGTTGCTATGCTCCGCAGCATTCACCTTGTCGTCACCGGCAAGAGTGTCGATATGGATGCTGTTGGCCGCTTGCTGGTCGATGGTGATGTCGTTGGTTTTGACGACCGTTAAGGTATTGCCGACGTCATCTTCACCAGTCACTCGGTAGGTAATCGTCTGATCGGCAAGCAGCTCAGAGGTAGCCACATCCAGTTTGAAGATGAACCCACCATGCCCGTCACTGTGCAGCGCTGCTGGCAGTTCGTGGCCATTAACGGTAAGAATAACTTTGTCATTCTCTTTCACATCACCAGTGACTTTGCCGCTAATTTCCGTGGTGGCTTTGCCACTTTCGACAAGGTTAAGGATGTTATCTTGCGTGACGTTATCGAAGGTCAGCGTCACCACGGCGTGGTCGTCAATGCTGACCGCTTTGCTTGCACTCTGGCTAAAGTCATTACCGGCGTCGTCTTTGCCGGATACCGTCACCGTGATATCCGGGTGGTTTTGTAACTCCACTTTTAAATCGTCAGTTTTGACATCCAGCGAGTAGCCCAACTGCCCGTTCATATTCGGCAGTTCGATCACTTTAGTGTCATACGGGATGCCATTAAGTATCACCGTCACTTTGTCATCCACTGCGGCATCCCCACCGACAGTGCCGCTGATCCCGGTAAATTCTGCGCCCAGATCTTTGGCGCTGAGGATATTGTCACCAGAAACGGTATTAATGGTGAGGGTCGCGGCAGCAGCGAGGTCGGTTGAATAATGCTGTGTGGCGTGACCGACAGTGATGTTGTGAGCATCATCATGGCCGGTCACTTGCGCTGTGATGGTGTCGCCTTTCTTCAAATCATCAGTTAAGACATCAAGCGAATATTTCAGGTTGTCATCAATCTCAACGTCTTTATATTCCACGCCATTCACGTTCAACGTGACATGCTCATGCGGCTTCACATCGCCGGAAACATAGCCGCTGATGGTGGTTTTTGGCTGCTGGGTTTCAGCCAGGTTGAGGATGTTATCGTCAGTGACCATGTCGATAAAGATATTGGCTGAAACGTCCGTATCCACGGTGATGGTTTTATCGTCGCTCACCGTCAAAGTGTTGCCCTGGTCATCATGCGCGGTGACGCTAACGGAGACATGCGGGTCCTGGCGCAGATCGGCAATGCTGACTTTCTGGTTGAATCTCAACTCCCCGTTACTGTCGGTATGCACCTGGGTGGTCACCTGGTGACCGTTAATCATCAGCGTCACATTGCTGCCGTCATGGATGCCATCACCTTTGACGGTACCGGTGACGGTAGTCACCCCATTTTGGGCTTCGACAATGTTGATAATGTCGTCGCCCGCAATGGTGTCGAGGTGGATTTCGGCCGTCACATCGGTATCAACCTGCACAGTTTTATGTGCATCCACTTTCATCGTCTTACCGTCTTCATTGTGCGCGTTGACGCTAACCGAAATATCCGGGTGATCCATCAAATATTGGGTATCGACTGCAATCTCATAGCCCAATTCACCAGGCAAATTAGGGCGTTCTTTAATCTCAACCTCAATATTTTGCGTGCCAATATGCAGCATGACGTGATCGCCAGGCTGCACATCGCCACTGACGGTGCCACGGATCACCGTTTTACCTGCCTCAGATTCGATTTGGTTGACAACATCGTTACCAGCAATCGGGCTGATGGTGATTTCCGCATGAGGTTTATCGTGATGCTCCGGCGTGTTATCCGGCGGCGTGGTATTGCCATTATTGTTAACGAAAGCAGGAAGATGCGCCTGGATATGATCAACTGCCGTCGTCGTGTTGCCGAACTTATCGGTGCTGGTGACTTCGATCTGGATATCTGGATGAGCGTAGACAATGGATGGAGAAACCGCATAGTTAAACCCTAAACCACCGCCCTTGAGTTTGATCACTTCGGTGTCAAAGGTCTTATCACCAATGGTTATCAGAACATGGTCATGCTCCTGCACATCCAGGCCTGTGACACGCCCCGCCACGTAATAATGGTCAGGTCCGTTTTCGTTATCACCATCGGCTCTATCGTCCGTAATGTGGACATCGGCACGCGTATCAACCACCACATCGTGGTCGGCTTCAGCCAGCACGGTGTTACCCACCTCATCGTAGCCGGTGACCGAGGCATGTATTGTCGGGTTCTCTTTAGAAATCAGATCATCGGTGCTGACTTCAATGCTGTAACCGAGGCCCTTAGTCCCGAGATCGATAACATCGCCGTAGTAGTGCACCCCGTTAACATCCAGAGTGACCTGATCCCCCAGATGAACGTCACCCGTCACCTGACCGGTGATGGTGGTGTGCGGCTGGTGCGCTTCGGCATTATTAATCACATCGTCGTCAGTCACCTTGTCAATGGTAATGGTGGCAACTGCCTGGTCATCGTGTTTGACGTCGTGATCGGCATGTACCGTGATGGTGTTTCCGGCGTTGTCCACGGTGCTGACGAAGGCTTCGATATGCCCGTCGGCCACCAAACCGGAGGTTTTCACCTCAACGGAATAACCGAGGCCGCCATTGAGATACTTCTGCGGTTCAACTTTGACGGTGTATTCATGGCCATTGACGAAAACATGTACCACATCGCCTTGATGGACTTCGCCACCCACGCTGCCGTAAACGGTAGTGGTCGGGTATTTTTGATCCAGTTGGTTAAGAGTATCGTCGCCAGAAACCGTGTTGATGGTCAGCGAAGCATCGGCATGATCGTCGATATTTATTGGCCGATATGCGGTGGCAGTAGCGACGTTGTGTGCATCATCTTCCACCGTGATGCTGGCGTGAATATTCGGGTCCTGATGAAGATCGGTAGTTTCTACCAGGATGTGGTAAACCATGTCGCCATTAGCATCCTGCTCAACTTTTCCTGGGTAATCATGGCCGTTGATCTTCAATACCACTTCGTCGCCCGGCTTCATTTCACCGCTCAGCGAGCCGCTCACCAGCGTGTAGTGATGGTTGAGCTCTTCACCATTTAAGGTGTCATCTCCCGAAACCTTATCAATGGTGATCACCGCTTCAACTTTGGTATCAACCTCCACTGTCCTGTCCGCCTGCGCGGTAGCCACGTTATTGGCGTTATCAGTGGCGGTGACAGAAGCGGTAAAGTGCGGATCAACCATCAGGTCGTGGGTGCTGACCTCTTTGGTCCACACCAGATTGCCATTGCCGTCTTTGGTCACTTTCGCCGTCAGCTCATTGCCGTTAATCACCAGGTGGACATAATCCCCTTCTTTAACATCGCCGCCGACGGTGCCGGATACCGTGGTGAATTCGTGAGTTGATTCATCAGCGTTGATCTTATCGTCGCCGGCTACCGGATCGATGTTAATCGTCGCTTCCGCTTGCAGATCAATATCGACCTGGTAGGTCACGTCGATGTGATTTTCGTTACCGGCAGCATCGTGCGCCACCACATGAACCGTTGGGTAAGGGTCGGCCAGCAGATCTTTGGTGACCACATCCAGGCTGTAGCCCAACGCCCCGTTTTGATGGGGCCGCTGGATGACCGTGGTTTCATAGCTGATGTTATTGACGGTGATGAAGACTTTATCGCCAACATTAATTTCGCCGGTAATGGTGCCCGTGATGTGTGTGTGCTGCTGTTTTGATTCGAGGTGGTTAATAACGTTATCGCCGGTCACCAGATCAATGGTCGCATTGCCTACGGCGTGGTTATCAATATGGACGGTGTGAGTGGTGGTTTTGGTGACTTCGTTATCCAAAATGTCGTGGGAGGTGATCGTGGCTTTAAAGGTCACATCGGTATCAATCTTGCCGTAATTATCACTGAACGAGCCGCTATCAACTTCAATACGGAAGCCAATTTTTCCGTTATCCAGAGCAATGACTTTGCCTGGATAGGGAATGCCATGAACCTCAATAACAATCTTATCACCGACTGCGGCATCGCCATCCACCCAACCCGTGATCATCACTTTGGGCTGCGCCAGTTCGTCGTGATTAAGCACGTTATCAACCGTCACTTTATCAATATGAATGCTGGCTGCCGCTTTAGTGTCGACCGCAATATCGTGCGTGTGCGTGGTGGTGACATAGTTGTCGAGCGCATCGTGGCTGGTGACAGACACTTCCACATTGACGAGCCCATCATGAAGCGTGCCCGCAGGCAGCGGAACTTCGTAATACAGATGGCCGCCAGCGTCGGTTTTCACCTCACCTGAATATTCCACACCTGCTACCCGCACCACGACCGGATCGCCATCTTTGGCATCCACGCCGGTGACGTCGCCGCGAATAATGACAGGCTGTTGAGATTCCGCTTTGCTAACCCAGTCTTCGCCCGCCACGGTATCGATGGTGAAATCGTTTACCGCAAAGTTATCAATATGCAGTGTGTGCGTGGTGGTAACGACAATTTCGTTATGCGCAAGATCATGGGAAGTAATTGTCGCTTTGAACGTGAGGTTTTCATCGATCTTGCCGTTATTATCAGCGAACTGCGCCGACGGTACGGCAATATGGTAGCTCAGGTCATTTTCGAGGTAGCCGGTGAATTTCATACCGTTAACTTCAATGACCACTTCATCTCCCGGCTTCGCATCGCCACCGCCAACGCCACTGATGATGTGCTCTTTCTCATCCAGTTCAGCGTGGTTGAGGATATTGTCTGCGGTGACATCGTCAATGGTCAGCGTGGCGTTGGCGTGGTTATCAATATAAACCGTGTGATCGGTGGTCTGAATGGTCACGTTGCCCGCGGCATCGTGGGAGGTCACTTTGGCGTGCACATTGACGCTGTCGTCCACTTCACCTTTGTTATTGCTGAAAATTCGCGAATCAACCGGAATGCGGTAACCCAATGTACCATTGCCGATATCAAACACTTCCCCGGTAAAAGGATTGCCATTAATGTCAATATCAACGCGATCGTTAACCGCCGCATCACCATCCACCACACCGTGCACCCACCACTTCGGCGCGCTCAGTTCATTGTGGTTGAGGATGTTATCGTCAGTCAGATCCTCAATGGTGATGGTGGCATTGGCGTGGTTGTCGATCTGAACTTTATATTCCGTGGTTTCCACCACTTCGTTACCCGCCGCATCGTGTGCTTTGACGCTGGCAATCACTTTGACAAAGCCGTCCACTTCACCTTTGTTATCGCTGAATACGCGCGGGTTGACCGGGATGTTATAGCCCAGTTGATCATTGCCGATGGCAATCACTTCGCCACGGAAATGCGTGCCGTTAATCACCAGATCAACCACATCACCTTCACGGGCATCACCGCCGACCACGCCATGAATAAACTGGGTTTTCGCTGCCAGCTCATCATGATTGAGGATGTTATCTTTAGTGACCGCGTCAATGGTGATGGTGGCGTTAGCGTGGTTATCAATATAAACCGTGTGTTCGGTGGTCTGAATGGTCACGTTACCCACATCATCGTGGGATTTAATGGTGGCATGGACTTTAACTTTGCTGTCGATTTCCCCCTGATTACGGCTAAACGCCGCAGAGTCGACTTCAATGTTATAGCCTAATTCCCCATTACCGAAATCCACCACGGTGCCGGTGAAATGGTTGCCGCGAATATCAAGGTCGACCACATCTCCCACTCGCGCATCGCCGCCGACATTGCCGTGAACAAACTGTTTCGCCGCATTCAGTTCATCGTGATTAAGCACGTTGTCTTTCGTGACATCATCAATAGTGATCGTGGCGTTAGCGTGGTTGTCGATTTGAACTTTATGTTGTGTTTTTTCAATCACTTCGTTATCAACGGCGTCGTGCGAAATAACGCTAACGCTGACTTTCACAGAGCCGTCCACTTCACCCTTGTTATTGCTAAAGTCGTGTGGCTCGACCGCTATCTGGTAACCGAGTTGATTCGGGCTGATGTAGATGACTTTTCCGCTGTAATGCTTACCGTTAATTTCCAGATCAATGGCATCACCTTCGCGGGCATCGCCCCCGACGGTGCCGTGAACCCACTGCTTTGCGGCGTCCAGTTCACTGTGATTAAGAACGTTGTCTTTGGTGACACTATCAATGGTGACGGTGGCTTCAGCCTGGGTGTCGAGCACCAGGTTCTTGTGTTCGATTGCCGTGGCTTCGTTACCCGCCGCATCATGGCTGGTTACCTGTACCTGAATGTCGTTATTGCCTTCTTGCAACAGACTGCTCGGTACCGGGATTTCATAGCGCAACTGGCCGTTATCGTTGACCACCACGCCGTGGAAATCTCGGCCACCGACGGTCACCGTTACCGGGTCGCCTGCTTGCGCATCACCGCCCACAACACCGGTCACCATCGTCGGCATACGCGATTCGTTGCGGTTGACGATGTCATCGTTGGCAATGGTTTCGATAGTAATCGAATTATGAATATCGAAATCGAGATCAACATGGTGATCGCTCGACGCCTGAGTGGTGTTTCCGGCTTCATCAGTTGAGGTGACGGTGGCGTGAATATTTGGGTCAGTCAGCAAGTCTGGGGTTAATACGTCGATGCGATAACCCAGTGCGCCATTCCCGAGGTCGATAACCACGTCGCTATATTCGTGGCCATTCACCAACAGGGTAATTTTATCGCCTGGTTTGGCATCCCCGCCGACGGTGCCGTGAACGGAGGTTTTCGCTTCATGGGATTCAGCGATATTAATCACGTTATCAGCGGTAACATCATCAATGGTGATGGTGTCGTGCAGGTCGACGGTATCAATCAGCGCATCGGTAGTGCTTTGCGCGGTGCGACCGGAGATATCCGTAGCCGTGGCGATAACGTTAATTTCGCCTTCCGCAAGAGCGGTTAAATCGGGGTCCGCCGTCCAGTGCCCGTCTTTAACATCCACCTCAAACGTCAATGTGTTTTTTTGGCTATCAGTGAAAGTCAGCGTGACATGTTTCTGGTTACTGGTGCCGCTAATGTGGGCGTGGTTTATTTCATTTTTGTTAACGTAACCGTCGTTGCCCGCGAATTCGTCGATGTGAACCTGCGGAGGTAGAACCGGAGGTGAGCCAGCGTTTAAGCCGCCTTCAGGTAAGTTATGTTCCCAGGTCGGCGCGCCCAGCCCCTGAGTATTAAAACCGGCTGTTGGATCAACAACCTGCGCGGTTAAATCTAATTGCACCAGAGTATGGCCGCCACCACCGCCTTCAATTTGCACGGGCGCTTGGTTACCCGCGGCGGTCGCTTCTAATGATTGTGTTGGGTCAGCACCGTCGGCAATAGCTTTTTGCAGGGCGGCGACATCTTGCGTGTCATGTGCGGCGCTGCTTACCGCATTCAGGCCATGCTCTGTCCAGTGGCTATTACGCCCGAGATCCAACGTTTTACCATCCGGTAAAGCGACGCTAACCGCCCCGCTGGCACCCGTGACAATTTCCTCACCACTGTAGATTCTGTCACCTTCTTTCAAGAGACGCTGTGAGCCATCGGCTTCGATGACATAAACCTGACCAATGACTGCTTTGATTACACCGAGTAAATTGCTCACCGTACCCTCTCGAATTATTTTGGATTTTATTAGTATTGTTTTTCGATAATTTAAATAATTAATAACATTATTCTTTCATTCACTAAATATTGCCAAATATAGCCATAAATGCCCATTAATGGACATTGCTCATTTGGCGCTAATTTATAAATGTAGAAAAAAACACAGTTATTAGAATTCTATTATCGTGCGCTTGACTGAGTTCTAAATATAATCAAAAATGACACAAAGTGAAACATCACATTACAGAACATTAAATTTCATTTCGAATGAAAGTCTGTTTAATGCCTGACAGATAAACACCGCGTGTTAATTGATATGATGTTTCGTGTTAAAAACAGAAATGGAATTCCCCAAAATAATTCGAGTTGCATGAAGGCGGCAAGCGAGGGAATCTCGATGAGCTTACTAAGGTAAGTGATTCGGGTGAGTGAACGCAGCCAACGCATATGCAGCTCGAAGAATGAAGGGGATATAAAGCGTGATATAGGGATATCGTTAACGCATGTAATAAGGCTTCATAAAATGAAGAAGTTTTTTGTTTTTATCCTGGGTTGTTTATCTGTACATTCTGTTAATGCAGAAAGCTTACCGAATACCGTCAAGCAAGCGTTATCCACTCATCCAGAAGTGAACGCTTCGGTAAATAGCCGCTATTCGGCGGAACAAGATTTACGTGCGGCACGCGGCGGTTATCTCCCTTCTTTAAATTTAAATGCCGAAGCGGGTCAAAAGAACCTCGACGACGCGACGACGCGCGCCGGTGGTGATAATAACGGGATGAATCTTTCCCCGAATGATGCCACCGTCAGTCTTGACCAGAATGTCTTCGACGGCTTTGCCACCACCAGTGAAGTGGGCCGCCAGAAAGCCACCGTTGATTCGCGCGCCTTTAGCGTGATGAATATTAGCGAAACCACGGCATTAGAAGTGGTTCAGGCTTATCTCGATGTGTTGCAACGCGAAGAATATGTTCATTTGGCGCAAGACGATTTAGCCAACCATGAACGTATCTACGACCAGATTCGTTTGCGCACCGATCAAGGCGTGGGGCGTTCTGGCGACTTAATGCAGGCAGAAGCTCGTCTGGCACAGGCTCAAAACAATTTACTGACTGAGCAGACCAACCTTGAAGATGCCAAAACATCGTTTACCAGCGTGACTGGCAGAGAGCCAGAAAACCTGAGCTTGCCTGAGAATATTGCGGCTGCGCTGCCGAAATCCCTGAAGGACGCTAAACAGGTGATGGAAGCCAACAACCCACTGTTGAAATCGGCTAACGCCGATATTGAAGCCGCCCATCAGCAATATGAAGCTTCAAAATCAACGTTTTATCCGCGTGTTGATGTTTCCCTTGCCCATAGCGTGAGTAACGATACCGATACCACGCGTGCCCATGCCGAAGAGTGGCAAGCGATGGTGAAACTGCATTACAACTTGTACCAGGGCGGTAGCGATAAAGCCACGATGGATTCCCGTGCTTATTTGCAAAAACAAGCACAGGACGTGAGAAATAACACGCTGCGCCAAATGAATCAGGAAATTGGCCTGGCATGGACGGCATTAAAAAATGCCCGCGACCAATTACCGGCAGCGGCAGAATATGCCGACCGCAGTGTAAAAGTGCGTACCGCTTATCAGGATCAATTCAGCCTCGGCGAACGAACACTGCTGGATTTATTAGACAGTGAAAACGAAGTGTTCTCATCTAAACGCCGCCTGGTTGAATTACGTTATCTGGAAATATCGTCCGGCTACCGAATTTCCGCGCGCATGGGTGAATTATTAAAAGACCTGAAAGTTAGCCCAACGCCAGCAGCTCAGCCAATTGATTCGGCGAGTAATAATACGTTGCCAGAACTTAATTAATTTCGCGTTCAATGGTGGATGACGCTGCGCTTATCCACCCTACAAAAATGTTTCGCGTAGGTCGGATAAGCGCAGCGTCATCCGACAAAAATTATTTCGTTCATCCGACAAAACTCATCAATGAATTTACAAGTTGTAACCCATGAATACAATGACAGAGGCTCCTCCACTGGAGGAGTCGCATTATCATGATCCGCGCAGCCGCCATGACGATCCCCTACTCGATTGCCTGCTGGTGCTTTGCACTTTGCATGGTAAATCGGCAAGCCGTTCAACTTTAAGCAGTGGCTTGCCGCTGGAGAACGACCGCCTGACGCTGACCATTTTGCCGCGTGCTGCGGCACGTGCCGGGTTAAAAGCGCGCATCATTAAACGCACGCTTAATAAAATCCCGGTCATGTCGCTACCGGCGATTCTGATGCTGCGCGAGGGTGGAGCTGCGGTATTGCTCGGCTGGAACGCCGATGGTTCCGCGCGTGTGATGCCAAGCGAAAGCGAAGGTGGTGAAATTCGCGTTGATGCGTCAATCCTTGAAGAAAGCTACACCGGACAGGTGATTTTTGCCCATCCGCGCCATGAGTTTGATTTGCAGTCTGAATCCTTCTTGCCGCGCACCAAATCCTGGTTCAAAGATACGCTGATGCTGTCGCGTTATCTGTATATGGATGCGGTGCTCGCCAGTTTGCTGATCAACCTGATCGCGTTGGGCACGCCGCTGTTCACCATGAACGTGTATGACCGCGTGGTGCCGAACCATGCCACGGTGACATTATGGGTGTTGGCGGTCGGTATTTGCCTGGCGTTCGTGTTTGATTTGATCTTAAAAATGCTGCGCGGTATTTGTCTCGATATTGCCGGGAAAAAGAGTGACCTGATTATCTCTGCCACGCTTTTTGAGCGCATTACCGGCATGGAGATGAAAGCCCGCCCGGCGCGAGTCGGCAGCTTTGCACAGAATATTCATGAATTTCAGTCGCTGCGCGATTTCCTCTCTTCGCTGACGCTGACCACGCTTATCGACTTGCCGTTTACGCTGGTGCTGTTGCTGGTGATCGCGATTATCGGCGGCTCGCTGGCGTGGATCCCGCTGCTCACCTTCCCTATCGCGCTGCTGATCAGTTGGGCGTTGCAGAAACCGGTGAATGCCGCCGTTGCCAAAACCATGAGCCTGGCCAGCGAACGCCAGGCATTGCTGATTGAAACACTCAGCGGCCTTGATGCGATTAAAGTGAACAACGCCCAGAGCGAGCGCCAGTACCAGTGGGAACAGACGCTTGGCAGCTTAAGCCGCCTGGAATTGCGCGTCAAAACGCTGTCGAGTTTTGCCAGTAACCTGACCGGTTGGTTCCAGCAAATGTCCGGCGTGCTGATGATTATTGTTGGCGTGTATATGATTATTGGCGGCAAGTTGAGTATGGGTGGCCTGATTGCCTGCTACATGCTGAATGGCCGCGCGCTGATGCCAATGGGGCAACTCACCGGTTTAATTGCCCGTTATCAGCAGGCGCGACTGACCATCAACAGCACAGAAAAAATGATGTCGATGCCGCAAGAACGCCGCGAGCATGAGCATCCGCTGAAACGCGAAAACTTCCGTGGCAGCATTGAGTTTAAAGACGTCGATTTCAGTTATCCCGAGCAGAAAAACCCGTCGCTGCACAAGATAAACCTGACCATTCAACCGGGCGAACGCGTCGGTATTATTGGCCGTAGCGGTTCCGGCAAAAGCTCCATCAGCAAGCTCATCATCAACCTTTACCAGCCTTCCAGCGGCAATATTTTGATTGATGATGTCGACGCCCGCCAGCTGGACGTTAACGACCTGCGCCATAGCATTGGCTACGTTCCTCAAGATATTCAGCTATTTAATGGCACGCTGCGCGATAACCTGGTCACTGGTGCGCGTTATGTCGATGACGAAACTATGCTGCGCGCCGCTGAGATTGCGGGCGTGAGCGAGTTCGCACGCATTCACCCTGATGGCTACAACCTGCAAGTGGGTGAACGCGGGATGCAGTTATCCGGCGGGCAACGCCAGGCGGTGGCGCTGGCACGAGCATTGTTACTCGAGCCGCCAGTTTTGTTGCTCGATGAGCCGACCAGTTCAATGGACAACACCAGTGAAGACAAGATTAAACAGGCGCTGGTGCCGTTTGTTGCCGATAAAACCTTGTTACTGGTGACTCACCGGGCGTCGATGCTGACGCTGGTTGATCGCCTGATAATTGTAGATAAAGGACGCATTATTGCCGATGGCCCGAAAGCCATTGTGATGGATGCGCTGAAGAAGGGGCAAATCAATGCGTCTCGCTGAGTTAATTTCCCGTTATCGTGAGCCGCTGCGCCGCTATTTTCAGGGGCGCGATGAAAATCAGGCTGACAATATTAATGAGGTAAGTCATGCACTTATTGATGATTCCCCGCGTGTTATCCGCCTGACGCTATGGACGATTCTGGCATTAGTGGTGCTGGCATTCATTTGGGCGGGTTTCGCCAGGCTGGACGAAGTGACGCGTGGCGAAGGCAAGGCCATCCCTTCTTCTCGTCTGCAAAAAATCCAAAACTTAGAAGGCGGTATTGTTACGGAACTGTTTGTTCATGAAGGGCAAATCGTTGAAGCCGGAACACCGCTGCTGCACCTGGATGATACGCGATTTGCGTCAAACGTCGGCGAAACCGAAGCGGACAAGCTCGGCTTACAGGCGAAGATTGACCGTCTGACCGCAGAAGCGGAGGACAAAGACTTTGTGATTTCAGATGACATCGTCAAGCTCGCCCCACAAGTGGCGCGTGGCGAAGTTGATTTGTTTAACAGCCGTCACCGCCAGTTCCAGAATGAGATTGAAGGCTTGCAAGAACAACTGGTGCAAAAACAACAGGAACTGCGCGACCTCAAGTCGAAACAGGATCAGTACAAACACAGTCTCGGTTTGCTACAACAAGAGATCAAAATGTCTGAGCCGTTGCTGGCGTCTGGCGCGATTTCTAAAGTCGAGATCCTGCGTTTACGCCGCACCGAAGTAGAAACTAAAGGGATGCTGGACTCTATTACGCTTTCCCTGCCGAAGTCTGCGTCGGAAGCGAAAGAGATTGAGAACAAGATTGGTGAAAGCCGTAACCGCTTCCAGAGCGATGCGTTATCGCAACTCAATGAAGCGCGCACCAACCTGAGTAAAGCCGAAGCAACGGGCAAAGCACTGGAAGACCGGGTGAACCGCACCATGGTGGTTTCACCGGTGCGCGGTATTGTGCAGCAGGTGATGGTGAATACCATTGGCGGGGTTATCCAGCCAGGCAGTGATTTGGTTGAGATTGTTCCGCTTGATGACAAGTTGCTGATTGAAGTGAAAATTCAGCCGCGCGATATCGCCTTCCTGCACCCAGGACAGCATGCAGTGGTGAAATTCACCGCTTACGATTACACCACGTATGGCGGCCTGAACGGTGAGCTGGTGCAAATTAGCCCGGATACCGTCACCGATAAGCAAGGCCACAGTTACTACGTTGCGCGCCTGCGAACCGATAAGAATTACCTTGGGAGCAAAGAGCACCCGATGTTGATTATTCCGGGGATGGTGGCGACGGTTGATATTCTGACGGGTAAGAAGTCGATTCTGAGTTATCTGCTGAAGCCGATTATTCGGGCAAAGGCTGAGGCATTACGGGAAAGATAATAAAAAAACCGCAACGGGTAACGTTGCGGTTTTTTACCAGAATCGTAGGTCGGGAAGGTGTTGCGCCCCCGACATTACGAATTAAAATTACAAGACGCCAACTTCCCACGATTCAAAGACAATTTCTCCTCGTTCACTAACTCCTGCAAAACCTTATGAATCGCGCTGCGCGAGATATGGTTGCGGCTCAGGATAAAGGTATATACCGAGGTTTTTTCGCGGATCTCAGGTTCAAGAGACCAAATATGCTTCACATGTTCCGTCACAATTTCGCGGATAGTTTTATGAGAACGCATATTTTCACGCTGGAAGTAGCGCTGAAGATGGCTGGTTAAAATATCAAACGCGTGAATCCATAAGCTCTTTTTCGTCAGCAGCTCATTGGCATTCGCGGTGCTCATGACCCACATTTCACAGTCAGAATCACATCGTAAATAATGCGACGCCACTTCACTACGCATCTGCGCCAGACCAAGTATTGCTGGAGCTGCGAGGCTTATCGTGACGAGATCATTTTCGACTCGGTATACGGAGACTGTTCCTTTCTCCAGGAAAAATAAATTGCCGTCCTTTCTTAGCTCAATGCGCTGACGTTTTTTTCGCAACGAAAAATACGCATTTTCCGATCTTTTTAATTCATCGCCAATGAGCATGACCGATTCATCTACGTTAAGGCTGGACATCAATTTCTCTTACTTAGATTGTGGATATAGATTATCTCCATTCACTGAGTGAAGGAGACTGCCCTTAAGCAATTTGATAACTCATTACTCTTCACTTATATCAATATAGGATATAAGGGCAAACCTGCACTTAATAAGCCAACGTTTTTAAGGCCGCTGCCAGGCGACTTTAAATGATCAAACTTATAGTTTACCTGGTAAAATAATACGCAATAACTCACCCATTGTTATAAACAGAGGTATTTAGCGGTGAGTAAAGGCGAGTAAAACACTCAGGTATTATATTCTAGCGGCACAATCGAGTGCATTGACCGTGAAGAACATCTTCCAGGTGTCAACTTTTATGCCGTTATGTGTCTGAGTATATTTATCTGCGGGTTTAACGTAATGTTTTTCATCTTTGCGGCGGGATCTTTCTCTTTGCAATTAAAAAAGAAAACCTAAAAATATGTAACATATTGATTTAAAGCTAGTTTTAATGTTCGTTATGTGTGTGTTATTTGTTAGTAGTATTGTGAATAGCTGAAATAAAGCGCAACGCGGTGCAGGTCAGATGAAACATAAGGTTATTCCCTGCACCAATATGCTTATAATGACACGTGTAAATACCAGCCTGAGTTAACGAGCATGCCCGAAGCAGATAATCTGTTTTATCTCATTGAAAATAAAATACTATTCATCCCTGCAAAGCAGTCTCTGGTGCATATGGATAGCCACGAACAGATAAAACTCAAGCCAACTGCTGCGTTATGCCTTTTGTTGCTGCTCAGAAACCATGGTGCCATTGTCACGCAGAATGAGTTGCTCGCGTTCGCATGGGGAGAAAGCCACAGGCAGGTGAGTTTTAACGCGTTTTATCAAAGCATTCTTTCTTTGCGAAAAACTTTTGCGCAAATGAATGTTGAGAAACAAATAATCACCACGGTTCCACGTAAGGGTCTTATCATCCAGCGAGAAATAAGCGTGGAAGAACAGCAGGACCCAGTGCCAGAAGCACAACCGGAACCATCACCCTCAGAAACCATTACTGAATCGCTACCTTATAAAGCGACAAATGATAAGCGTTCTATTTTAAATCTGACGGAATGGTGGATGATTATCGCCACCGTGATAATCATCGGCATCATTATCTATCCCCGCGTATTCAACGAACAATATTTTTCCGGCTATGTTTCGCCAATGAAATATGATGGACAATGCCATTACTTTTTCAATGGAGATTCCAGTAATCATCTCCGCCATAAGGAATTCATCCAGCAACATCCTGATATGTGCCAGGACGATAACTACCTCTATATCACTGCGTATCCAGAAACAAAAAATATTTCAGTCATTCTATGCACCACCAGTATGGAGTTATCACGCGGTAATTCCTGCCAATCCGTCTATTATCCTCGGTACGATAGTCAATGAAGATATTCACCGCGATCTCCTCACTCCGAACCCAGACGCGCGTCATTTTTTTAGTCTGCGTCGCGATTGTAACCGGCCTGGCGGTGTATCTTTATCAACCGCCAAATGACGCACGACACAATCTCGTCTGCCGTGCGACGTTACAGATAAACAGAGATAAGGCTTCTTTCCGTGGGATTATCGATTTTAAATCCGGCGACGGCAAAGGCATTGCCCACATTAACGGCATCATTAATGTAAGTGCCCAGGAGGAGTATACCGTCCAGCGAACCATCCTCTTTACCCATGCGGATTATGGGCTCAGCCCTGTCTGGGTATCTCGCCAGATAATCGTATCAAACCGCGAAACCGCGCCTTCAGGGGTACTCCAGCAATTCCTCCCTGACTTTTATCTCAAAAGTGCTGGCGTGACAGATATCGATATCTTTACCCTGAACAAAGATGCCGATCTCATCACCCGCGAAGGTATTCCCTATTTATACTGCCAGAAGTACATGTTGCCTGAGGACGAGTAAGATTTGCCCAGGATAATATTGCCCCCTGGTGCCAAGGTGATATTTATCCTACCTAAGTATAAAGCTATTACATAACGCTATTACGCTGCGGGATAATTCAGTTTATAATAAATAAGCATGCCTCCTGAGAGTAAATTTTAAGTTAAATATGTTATTTAATTATGATATTTCATTAGTTTTACTCGCTATAATTATTTCGGGCATAGCTTTTTATGTCTCTTTTTGGCTATGTAAAGCAGGCGCGCGTAAAAAACATTATTGCTGGCCTTTATTTAGTGGCCCAACAATGGGCTGCGGGATATGGGTTTTGCACTATATGGTGATACAGGCACATCATCATAGCCACGTTATTAATTATAACATTCAAAAAACGCTGGCCTCATTGCTGATCGCTATAGTCGGTTGCTCGCTGGGGTTTGTGTGTTTTTTATTCAAAAGACTGCGTGGGCAACACTATCTTCTGCCTGCTTTAATCTTTTCTGCGACAGCCGCTTCTATGCACTATTTGGGGATGGCCGCTATCATCAATGCAGGCGATTGGTACGTCAGCAATACTAAAATCATCCTGTCGTTGATTGCGATTTTTATCACATCGTTAGTCATGTTGCGCCTGACCCATCTCATGTTGGTCATTACCAACAAAAATGATATTTATGCCAACTTCTATCGACTAAGTGCCACTCTTACGTTGTGTTGTGGTGTCGCCATCATGCACTTTTTAGGGTCATGTGACATCAACATGGGCTCTATTCCGATGTCATCAATGCCTAAGGATGACTATATCGAAAATACCATCGCCATGACATTGATCGTACTTGTCGCGCTGGTATTTCTGCTGGCAATATTTATTTGGTTTGTTAATTTTAAAGAACATTTAAGTAATGAACTACTCAAGCGCGAGTTAATTAAAAAGAACTTGCAGCTTAAACAAATGACACAGCATGATTCATTAACGCAATTGCCCAATCGGCTGTATCTGCAAAAACATCTGAATACCCTTTTCACCAACCAGACAGACCTGTTGTTTATCATGTTTATCGACCTGGATGGGTTTAAACGCGTCAACGACGTCTGGGGTCATGCGGTGGGGGATGAACTGCTGGTGAAAATTTCGCAAACCCTCAAAGAAAATATCAGTCGCGAAGGCTTTGTCGCCAGAATTGGCGGTGACGAATTTATTGTCGTCGTTTGTCAAAAAGATAAACAAGTGGTTATTCAACTGGCGAAGAAGTTGCTTGCGCGGATTGCTGATACCTATGAGCTTTCAGCCACTAGCGTAGATTTTATCTCTGCCAGCATTGGCATCTCCATTTACCCGGAGCATGGTAATGATGTCGCCACTTTGCTTAAAAAAGCGGATGTCGCGATGTATTACATCAAAAATCGAGGAAAAAATAGCATCACATTTTATGATGAAATAGAGATGACATTGCCGAGTTAATCGGCACTTAAAAACGAAGAGCAGTAAAGAATTAGCACAACCGAGTAGCAAAATACTCATTCTTAAGCAATGGATGCTTGTGAATCACTCCAAAACCTGGATTTAGTGAAGAAAAGCTAACATTGATGATGAAACTTTCTACAGCATATAACAGATATAAAGATAAATGGTGGGCGTTGCCCCTGGTGCTACCGTTTATGCTCTACCCCATCACCCAGTATTTGAGCACCTATGGCACGGTGGATGGCTTTGAAATCCCGTTCTTTTATCTGAACATGGCTCTCACCACCATCCTGACGGTGATTTATGGTTTTAAGGCACTGCCCGGGATCATTCTGTGTATCTTTTACCGCGTTTACCCGGACCGTGGTTTAGAACCCGCGTTAATGTCGATACTGCACTATTTTACCTCAGTAGCGATCTGCTGCGCGGGGTACTATTACTTTACTGGCAAAAGAGGCCGCGCAAGTTTTGGGCGATATAACCTGACGTGGCAACGCATTTTTTGGCTGGTAGTGGTTAACGCTACGCTATTTCTTAATTATTTTCATGCCGAGCTCTATTTAGGGTTATTCGGGATGAATCCGTCCATGATGTATGTCAGCCCTTTCACGACCCGAACATTAATCAACTATCAGGGAATGTTAGTGGGGAATATCATTGGTTTGCCGATGCTATATCTGGTCATTCGGTCGATTAGAACCCCTGCCTACACATTGAAATATCTGAAAAAAATTCGTCATCAGGTGGCCAACGATTTGCGGTTGCCGGAACTGACATGCTTAGTCGGTTCATTGGCGGTACTCACGATACTGATGATTGCCCCACTCAGCCATTCATTGCCGCTGATGAATTCTATTTATACGCTGACATTATTACTGCCGCTGATGATATGGGGTACGTTGCGTCTGGGCCATGCGGCTATCTCGATTGTGTGGTGGGTGCTGCTGATTGTGTTATGCAGCCATATTCAAAGATTCATCCCACATGATGCTTACTACACATTACATCTTGCGGTTGCCACGTCCTGTTTCTCTGCCTTTTCAATAACCATTACCCTGATGGCAATCAATATTTCTCGTCAGCGAGTCTTGAATTTAAAGACTCAGCGCTTGATGTATATTGACCCAGTTGTGCATTTACCCAATTTGCTGGCACTGGAAGCGGATTTAAAACAAAACACGGTCTCAGTCTTATGCCAATTGTATATGCCTGACCTTGAGTTGTTAGGGCGAAATTATGGTTTGCTCATGCAGGTGCAATATAAACAACAGTTAGCACGCTACTTAGAACCCGTTCTGGATAAGGATGAGCTTATTTATATGAGTTCAGGCCATGATTTAGTGATGCGAATTTGCCCTCTACATGCTGAGAAACGCATTGCGGAAATCTATAGCAAAGCCAAAGATTTTCGTTTTATCCGCGATGGCGTAAAACTGTATCCGCAAATCGGTTGTAGCTACTGCATAATTAATTACCCCGTGGGACACCTGTATTTATTAATCGGTGAACTACGAACACTGGCCGAAATTTCACTTACCACTAATCTGCCTGTCGACCTGAGAAAGCAAAGTAGCCGCCAGGTGCAAAACCAGGTGAAAACCAAAGTCGACATGATGAACCAGTTGCAGCGGGCGCTGGAGTTGGACCGTTTTGTATTAATGGTGCAACCGATTGAAAGTAAAAAGGGAGATTGCTATCACGAAGTCCTGTTGAGGATGCGTGGCAATAACGACGAACTCATTTTCCCCAATACCTTCCTGCCACTGGCGAATGAGTTTGGCATGTCATCGAGTATTGATTTATGGGTTTTACATAACACCATGAAATTTATGGATGAGACTCGTCACTCACGGCCAAACCATCGCTACGCCATTAACCTGACACCGGCATCAATTTGCCGCACTGATATGGCAAACCATATTGAGAGGTTGATGATTAAGCATGGTATTTCACCTGCGCAACTGGTGCTGGAAGTCACCGAGGCCGATGAGTTAACCAATAATTTGCAGGCAGAGAAAACACTGGATGCTTTACAACGCCTGGGTTGTAAAATTGCGATTGACGATTTCGGAACCGGTTATGCCAGCTACGCTCGGTTAAAAACCATGCGCGCGGATATTCTCAAAATAGACGGGAGCTTTATCCACAATATTAATTCCAGTGAAATGGACTACAAAATTGTGCAGTCAATTTGCGAGCTAGCCCGCATTAAGAACATGACTCTGGTGGCCGAATTTGTTGAAACAGAAGACATTCGCACAACGCTTTATCGCATGGGCATTGATTATGTCCAGGGCTACTTAATTGGCAAACCTGCGCCAATAGAAAGCTTGCCCGCAACGGCGATACCCGGCTTACCAGATACCGCAGTGGGATAACGAATTATTTTCCCGCGTCGACCCACTCACGCAAAAAATCGATAAACACACGCACTTTCTCGGGGACGTGGCGGGTATTGGGGTAAAGGGCATAGATACTCTGGCGCGGAAACTGGTGGTCCGGCAACAAGGCCATCAGTTCACCGAGCTTAAGAGACGAGCGCACCAACCATTCTGGTAACAGCGCAACTCCCGAGCCTTGCGTGGCGAAGGCAAGCAGCGCGCCTGCGCTGTCTGCGACAATCGCAGGAGGGTTCTCGACCTTAAATAAAACCGCCTGCTGCTCCGGGGTCACCACCTGCCAACTCAGCGGTGAGCTAAGCCTGCTGTGGGCAAGCCAGGACGCATGCGCTAACTGTGCCAAATTTGCTATCGGGTGTTCGGCGAGATAAACAGGTGAGGCAACAGGATAAATAGCAAAACTGTCGATGGGAGCCGCCCGGAGGCTGGAATCCGCAAGCTGCCCCAGGCGAATGGCGACGTCAAAACGTTCGGCAATTAAATCAGCGTGATAAGAAGAGGATACGTGTTGAATACGCAACTGTGGATGCAGGCGAGAGAAAGCAGCAAGTGCAGGAACCACTACCTTAGCACCGTATTCCGGCGTGCTGGTGATCCGCAGTACACCGCTTAACCCGCCATGATCCTGCTGGACGTTATCAAGCAGGTTTTCCGCCTCCTCCAACAAACGCTGACAACGCAGGAAAAAGCGCTCTCCGACGTCGGTCAATGACAGCCGGCGGGTGCTGCGAGCCAGCAAAGACACACCGAGCTCAGCTTCTAACTGTTTGATATTAAAACTCACTGCTGCCTTGGTTTGCCCAAGCGCCGTGGCTGCAGCAGTAAAACTCCCCGCCTCTACCACCGCCACAAATATCGTTAGCCTTTGCAGATTAAGCATCTCGAACTCTGTCACTGTCAAAATAATTTTGACAGTGTAATCCTCTGGCGGTGATTTATCCTCCCTTTGTGCGTCGCTACACTCCTCCCCTCTAATCGGAGGTGGTATGCCCTATCGCACTAAAGTCGCCGTTGTCTACCTGCTCGGTTTTTTCGTCGATTTAATCAATATGTTTATCGCAAACGTCGCGTATCCCGCCATCGGCCACGGGTTGGGGGCATCGGTCAGCGAGCTGACCTGGGTGAGCAACGCCTATATTCTCGGGCTGACGCTGGTGATTCCTCTCAGTGCCTGGCTGGCAGAAAAAGTGGGCGGGCATCGGGTGTTTCTGCTTTCGCTTGGAATATTTCTGGTTGCGACGCTGGGCGCGGGCTGTGCACAAAGTATAGGGCAGCTAATCGGCTGGCGGCTGTTACAGGGCATGGGTGGTGGCCTGCTCATCCCCGTGGGGCAGACTCTCGCCTACCAGCTTTACCGCCCCCACGAAAGAGCAGGTCTGTCGGCGGCAATTATGCTCGTTGGCCTGCTTGCTCCGGCGATTTCTCCCGCACTCGGTGGGCTGATTGTCGATACGCTTTCCTGGCGCTGGGTCTTTTTTGCCAACCTGCCGTTGGCGCTGCTTGCTCTACTGCTTGCCGCACTCTGGCTGCGCAGAGAATCCAGCACACAGACGCGGACGCCGCTTGATGCCATCGGCCTGCTCAGCGGTTGTAGCGCCCTGCTGCTAATTCTGCTCGGGTTAACCCGACTTGCCGAGAGCGACGACGGGCTGGCTTCCGGTTTGGTTATGCTTGCCGGTGGCCTGGTGATGCTGGCAGGTTATGTGCGCCACAGCCTGCGGCATTCCCATCCATTGCTTAATCTGCGGTTGGTACTGAACCCACTTTTGCGTAACGCCATGATGATTTACCAGGCCATTCCTGGCATCTTTATTGGCGTAAATCTGGTCGCAATGCTGTATTTGCAGAACCAGCTTGGCATGAATGCCACGCATGTCGGCAGCCTGATGATCCCCTGGTCGCTGGCGTCGTTTATGGCGATAACGTTTACCGGAAAACAGTTCAACCACTTTGGCCCGCGCCCTCTGCTGATTACCGGCTGCATTATGCAAGGATTAGGGATTCTGGTGCTGTCCCAAGTGGGGAGCGCACAACAGTATCCATTGCTGCTGTTGGCGTTTGCGATGATGGGATTTGGTGGGAGCCTATGCAGCAGCACTGCGCAAAGCTGCGCCTTCCTGCAAGTGAACGATGCGCAGCTTGCCCAGGCCAGCGCCTTGTGGAATATCAATCGCCAGCTCAGCTTCTGCCTGGGTATAGCACTATTAAGCTTGCTGCTTAATAAATTGCAGGAAAATATGCCTGCCACGTTAGCCTGGCATTGGTGCTTTTACCTGGCAGCCGCCAGTGCGCTGATCCCTGCGATGCTCTGTCTGCGTATCCCCAACCGCGCCATCGTGCGCCAACTTAACGCTCAAAAGGAATAAAGATGAACCCGTATATCAGAGAAGTCATTGATGCCCACGTCGCAATCGAAAACTGGCTGGGCAAAGGTGAAGGTGACGTGGAAGCGCTGCTGGCACGCTTCGCCCCGTCGTTTTCCATGATCACCACTAGCGGTGTAAAGCTGGATTTTGCGATGCTGAGTGCCTTTTTCCGCGGGCAAAGTGCGGCGAAACCGGGGCTAAAAATTGTCGTCGAAGAAATTAAGATCGTTGAAGACTGGCTGACTGGGGCGCTGGTTAGCTACAGCGAAAGGCAAACCCTGCCAGGGCAAGAGCCCACGCTGCGCTACTCTACCGTCGTCTTTACCGATACGAAGTGGAAATTGTTGCATGAGACTGCGGTTGTTTAGGTAATACATAGTGACAGAACTGGAGGTTTTCAAACGGTGACGCAAGGGGGGTGAAGGGAGTAGAACAAACCGATACAACATCAGTGATAGAGCTATTCAGCGAATATTGAATTTTGATTCTATACATATTTCTATACACATTTGTTTTTGCTTGCCGGTTAAATGATGAATTTTCGCCCAATGAAAACTTACTCGACTCCTTCGCAGGTCACCTCATATACCGTAAGCCTGCACATTCCTTAATGTAGGATAGATGTATCCCACGTTAAGGAATCTGCCCGCCATGAGAATGACCAGCCGCAAAAAAGAAATCCTGAGCTACTACGAACCGGATAGCCTGGAATGGGTGACGGGTGAGATTGGTGCGCCTCCGTTCGATGTGTCCGGTGTAGCCTGGTTGCTTCATGGCCTTAGCAGTCACGATAACCGTTATCAGCTTGAATCTACCCGACGCACATTGGAGGCAATGGTTAATGATGGTTTGCTGGAGCAGATAACCAGTTATGAGCGGCGGCAGGACACGACACAATCAGGTGGCGGTAAAGGCGTCTGGTGTAACTGTAGCCGGTATGGGTTGCCCGGTTCCAGTGTTGTGCGTCGTGATGAAGGCGGTAAGCATGATGCCATAGACGGGGAAGCGGTGCGGGTCGGCTAAATGCTGCTTTTCGGTGGTTACCAAAAGTGGTTACCGGGCTGGTTACCATCTTTGGTTCGCATGGGAATACGTCATTTCGGTGCGAACCTTTGTGCGAACCTCACGCCTGCGAACTTCACTTCTGGGTGTCGGGAGCTGTGTATTCGGTACCGTGGTTACCATTATCAATAGCCTTTTCGGTGGAAACCAACTTGGAAACCTCACCAGTGGAAACCATGCGTTTCGGTGGATACCAGAGTGGATACCACCAGCATGGATACCAAACCATCATTGGGCCGTTACAGCTTTTTCCTGTTGGTATACATATCACCGCACTCCTTCGCAGCCTGTTCAATAAGCTTTGCTGCCAATGGGTAGTTCTTCATACTCTCAGCCTGAGAAGCCATTCGATCCAGTGAACGCAATCGGATTGCTTTGTTAGCGATCGGAATGCCTGATAATTCTTTCTGAAGCTGCTCACGGGTGA
Source organism: Buttiauxella sp. 3AFRM03 (assembly GCF_003675305.1). Classification (NCBI taxonomy): domain Bacteria; kingdom Pseudomonadati; phylum Pseudomonadota; class Gammaproteobacteria; order Enterobacterales; family Enterobacteriaceae; genus Buttiauxella; species Buttiauxella sp. 3AFRM03. The sequence continues at coordinate 3,902,916 of NZ_CP033076.1, read as the reverse complement.
AGTGGAAAAGCTCAACCCACTTCTGCGCCAGCTTCTTACCATTCGCCTTTGTTGGGTCGTGCGATTCGACCTGTTGCCGCGTGATAACTAAACCGAATTCTTCCTGGACGGCCTTTACTACCTGGGATGGTGTATCGAGGCAGGCCAGCGCCTGTACTATGTAGGCTTTAACCGCTGTTGTTAGTGCTGCCATTGATCACCGCCTTGTCATACTCAGTCATAAATTTATGCCAATTTTACCACGCTCCATTTTGATAAATACGCGTTCAGATAATGCGTTTTCGCTGCGTACCTGTTTGCGTACTTCTGCTTTGCGTACCGCTCTAAAGTTTACATCTGGGATAACCCCGCATATTGAATTTCATCACTGTCTTACACTGGTAAAATGTCCACCTGTTTATTTATCAGGTAACCATCATGAGCAAGTCAATGTCTGTTACTTTCCGCGTTCCTGCTGAACTGGCCGGGGCGTTCAACTCTGCTGTGAATGAGTCAAGCACCGATAAAACGGCATGGCTGATTGAGGCAGTACGTCAAAAACTGAACCGGCCAGACAGCAACCCTGAAAATCATCTGCTTGTACTGGTGGAGCGAATGGAAGCGGCAGCGGCTGCGCTGGCTGGAGGCAAGCAAGGGATACCACCTCAGCCCTACAATGAATCGGCTGTCCGGTTTATCGATGACGGGAGCAGTACTGATGGTGACATGGGAGAAATGGTGGCCACCATTCTGTCGGCTGTAGCCCAGGCCGAGCAGCAGAGAATTCTGGAACGTACAAACGAAGGCAGACAGGAAGCAAAACTGAATGGTCGCAAACCGGGAACAGGTACTGGCTCTACGGCAGGAAGGCCTGGGCGCATCGGAAATAGCCCGTCGACTGAATATTGCCCGCTCCACGGTCTATAAAATATCTGGTGAGGCGTAAGTATTCCGCATTTTCTTTGCAAGTGGACAATGCTTATTTAAATAAAACTGCGCTATTCTGCGCTTTTATGAATTCTAAAAATCAGACAGGGAGTCAGCATGATAATCAGCCCGCCATTTATCCGTGAACAGAACGCTGGTGACAGTGAGGATTCATGGGTAAACAGTATGCTTCCCATCGACGCAACGCGGAGCTTCCCACTCAATGCGCATGGTTCCTGGCATGGTGGTGTACACGTCACCCATACCGACAAAACCCACCACCCGGAAATGGTCCGGGCGATTGCTGATGGTGTGGTGGTCTCTTTCCGTAAGCCATCTGGAACGGATAAGCGCGATGCATTCCCGCTGAACTACAACGGGCAGACTGATAACGGATATGTGCTGCTGAAACATGAAACCTCCATAGGTTCAGGTGACAGCGGCAGTATTGTTTTCTATTCCCTGTATATGCACCTTCGCGACCGACTGGACCCGGCAGTGGCAGAGGGTGCCAGAATCTGGCGTAAAGACCCTATCGGGATGAATGGCATGGTGGACGGCGTGAATGCCTTCCATTTTCAGGTGTTCTGTGACGACGAGAACATGCTGAGACTGACTGGGCGAACCACTCCAGGTCTGAACATCGCAACAGACGGCAGAACGGACACGATTTACGGCGATATTCATTTTTACCTGCCTGCAGGAATACCGTTTTATGAACAGGTTTCCGATGCAGGTTCACCAGATACGGGCAATCTGAATAAGGTTCATACCAGTACAGAGCCGTTGTTCGTCAGCATGACCTTTGAAAACGGTAGCTGCACAATGGTCACACGAAGGAAAAATGCGACCAGTGATTTTATCTATGACACGGTAGGCGATCCCCTGGTGGATACCGACAGCATTAAGCATGATGATGACGGTAAACCTGTCGGTTATGAATACAGCCTGTACCGCACTGCATGCCGCCTGTATCCACAAAATCCGTCAGCCGGGTTCGAGCTGCTCCGCTTCGGGCGGGTCATCAACACTGAACATGAAACCCTGACACCTGCCAGTGCTCCACTGTGGCGCACCGTCAGTTTTCCCGGTGGTACGGGTATGGTCAATCTGGCCTCTCCCGACATAAAAAAATTCAGCGATGCCGACTTTCCCCACTGGACGGGGTGGTGGATGGTGGATGGTGGATGGTGGACGATGACACGGACAATAACAGCCAGTGCAATTCTCCGCTCATTGCGGATTTACAGAAAAGCGGGCACCTCAGCGAGCTGGGCGACAAACTTGTCTGCCATTTTCCACTGGAATGGAATCCAGCCACCTTTGACCAGCGCTATGCCTGGCTGAAAAAAGGCAGTGAAGATGTACCCGCCATGTCGGATACGGACTACAGCAAAATCAAAGAGCATGCCTCTGCGCTGTGCTTTGATACGGGCGAACTTGGCACTGGCCGACTGTGGCATTTCCACCCAGCCGCATTTATCAGCCATTTCCGCAAATGTTACTGGCTCAGCAAATCAGAGCTGAAGCAGGTTGTTCCCCGGAACGTGTTAAGAATGGTTCGACGGAATGATTACCGCTGGGAGGCCATCACCTACCGGGATGGAGCAGGGAGCGTCGCGGACAATATCCGCACACACATAAACAGGGCTATGCAAAAATACCTGATAACTACCCCGCTGCGTATGGCCTGTTTTCTTGGTAACGGTATTCAGGAAACGGGCTGGCTGGGATCAATGGAAGAGGGTTACCGTTATACAGAAACAGACCCGCGTACACATCAGGTCATTCGCCGCTACAACATCTGGTATTACCCGTGGTACGGGCGCGGCCTGTTACAGCTAACTAATCCTGAAAACTACTTTGATTATTTCAGCTTCAAGGGAAGAACCTGCGCTGAAAATATCAAAAACACCCTGATAAATGAATATAGTCGCCTGTATTTACACCGGGGCATTCGCTACACCGACAATCACCTGTCTGATACTGAAAACCACGTACCTGAAAATATTATCCAATGGCGAAATAACGTCAGCAACGACCTTTATGAGGCGACCAGCAGCGCCGGATTTTACTGGGTGGCAAGGGATATGGCCTTCTACGCCGACAACGAGCATGTACTGGAGCGGTGTAGCGTTACCCCCCTTGGGAGTGGGATAAAAATTTACTATAGGAGCCAGGCATTCTGGCAGGCCAGCGCAGCCGTTAATCTGCCAAGCCAAGTCGGCAACAGGCAGTATCAAGGGCTGAATGGTTTTGATGCCCGATGCTGTGTCTACGGCAGCGCAATAGCCGTCCTCACCGAGCAGAAATTCCCGGACAGCAATAACACCCCTGTCAACGAAAAACCTGAATCAAACCAACTAAGGAGAGGATGATGAAGAAATTATTACTGTTGGCGGTAGTCCCTTTTTTTTCCTCTGGAAAAATAACGCCGGAGATTACCATTCCAGACAGATTCAGCGACCTATCTTTTTACCAAAAAACGGTGGATCGATATGACTACTTGGCAGATACAGCTGGCTGCGGAACTGTTTCATTAAAATTATTCTATCCACCTGAACATAATAAATATCCACCATCAGGCCAAACCCCGTGGCTTTGCCTGTATTCTGTTGATGTTACTAATAATGGATATGGTCCTGACCAAGTCCTACCTGAAAAGGTCTATCTTGATGAAAAAACAGGATTATGGGAAAAGAAAAAGTACACCTTGAGCAAGGAGAGCACCAAGCGATCTCAAGAGGTTTATGGCATTAAAAGTCTGAGCGAACTACAGCCTGTGGAACTGTATAATATCCAGTCCGTCAATGCCCGTGGCTATGCGGTTATCGACAGCAATATTCCCCTGTGGGAAAAAAAGAAAGGGGTAAAAAAATATATCTCATTCTGTCTGATACAAAATCAGAGCTATTCTGCTTTCTGTGGTTCAAGATCGATGATCAATATCGTCGACGGAAAAGAAGTCGATTTCACTCCCTACATGCTCAAGTCTCTTGAGACCATCGAAATGGGTCTGCCAGAAAAACCGGCCAAGTAACGACCAGATTAAACATAACATCCGTTGTCGGCACCGCTAAAACGCGCTGGGCGCGTTTTTCGCCTGAAGACAGCGAAAACCACAGCTTACCAGGCAACGCGTCTGATGAATTTTGCAGGGGTGAATGGCTATGCACCGGACTGCATGGCGGGCCGTTTCAGCCCGCTTGCCCCCAGAAACCGCCGGAAAGAGCCCTGTCAGCGCCGGAAAGGTTTCGGTTTTGACCAGGTAAACTCCGCTTCCTGTCTCGCCTCTGCCCGCTCCGCCTGCTTCTTCGCCGCATAGCGGGCGGACTCTATCTGCGCCCTCGCCTGGTTAAGCACAATATGCCTGTTCGGCTGATTGAGCTTCTTCCCGGCAACCCGTTCCGCTTCCGCCACGGCATCATCAAGGAATTTTTTCTCCGCCGGGGTTAATTCGGTCAGTCGTGACATAACACCTCCTGATAAAACAATCCCTGTAGTCTGCCAGAGAGCACGGGGACTAAACATCCCCTGTCCCGCAAGTGGGCCCGCGGCCCACCTCTGAAAACGGTGAACGGGTACGCAATTTATTGCGGGGTCGTGAGGTGTTGGACAAGCGGCAGCGCGTCAGAAAAAGCACAGTTGGGGTTCGAGGGCCAACCGTGTGGAAAACTACGTTAAGAAACTAACAATCTGAAATATCAAGACTTATGAGACGGCATGTTTGGCGCAAAAAAGCGGTTCCAAATATCGTTTTTTGGTCATTTTGAGACCGAATAGTATCAAAATCGATTTCTGATACCGCTTAGCGTGGTTTTTTACATCACTGAACTTCAAACCCCGTAACTATCGTCTTGAGTCCAACCCGGAAAGACACGTAAAAACGCCATTGGTAGCAACCATTGGTAACTTGGGGTATACGAGAGATGTATTCAGAGGTCTTGAAGTTGTGGCCTGACTGCGGCTACACTGAAGGAACAGTATTTGGTAATTGCGGTCTCGTATACTCAGTTACCTCGGTTAAGCAGTTCCCCAACTGACTTAACCTTCGATCAAGCCACCTCCCCAGGTGGTTTTTTCGTTTACAGAGCAAGAGATTACGCTCAGAAAAAAAGGATCTCATGGAGATCCTTTTGATTTAATAATCACCCTCTAACTAAAAAGTTAGTATGACTCATATGTAAGCCCAGTATTCCGGCTCAGATCCACGTCAAAAAGAAGGTTCCTGTCAATACATTGAACCTCTGTTGGCATGTCATAAAAACAGAATACCTCATCAGTCGAAAACAGCAGACTTTCGTCCGGTTCAGTACGATAACCATCACCAAACCCCATGATAGTCACATTGTAATAGCCATCTTCGCTCTTATGCGGAATACCATATTTCGCCTGTATCATGTCCTTATTAGCTTCCCACCAGGCTATCTGACGGTTTTTCAGGTATGGAAAATGTCTGACAAGTAGAATATCCCCATGGCAGTCATACATTTTGCTGCACATATTCTTCCCATGCACATCTACAATTTCAACCGGAGTCAGATACTGCCAAAGTACATAACCACAGGCCGCTGCCGCAATAACGCCCGCTATCAGTCGATTATTCATCCAGTATCCCACTGATGTCTACCGTGGCATTCATCTCAGTGATAAACGGCTTATAGCCGTATTGATCCCAGCGCTGAAGCACAAACCACAGACGAAAAATGCGAAACTTCCAGAACAATTCATTCTGAACATCCGTATCATCAAGCCCGAAGTGATCCTGAATCCGGTAATGCACCTTCGCCCAGTAGCTGTTCCCTGTCACCTCCAGCGATTCCAGCGTAATATGCGTCGCCCAAGTATCATGAACGGAAATCACCAGCCCGTTAGTCCGGTCAATCAGACGATTAAATTTAGGTAAAATAGTTTGTTCTGCAATACCGTTAAATAATTCACTCTTGTCATTTAGTGGATAAAAACCGTATTCAGTGTCTATTTTCTTACCAAGAATATCTTTTATTTTCAGCAAGGTACTTTTCTCTGACTGGTCATTCAGGATCTGCTCTTTCAGCGCGCTGTCCAGTAGCAGGCTGCTGTACGGCGTGCCACTGTTCTCCTGCATGTGATCAATCATCTCGGTGATGATATTTTTATAGGGCCCCTGGAATGAGAACAGTTTTGCCAGCTCCCGGAACTCATCAAACATCAGCGCCGCCGCCTGTTCCCGGCTTACCGTCGGCATCGGTTTTGGTTGAAAATCGGGATGTACATAGGGCGATGCAAAAGCAAAAGGGTCTTCCGGCTCTTTCAGCTTCAGGGTCATCGGATTGACCTTCATGGGAACGTCATCCACGTTAAGCCGGAAGGTGTTTCTCAGGGCCAGGATATCCAGATCACCGTGATGCATATCTTTCGCCTGATAGTCATCCATCTGCCGTTTCGTCTGATAAATCAGGGCTGGCAGGGGCATTGGCTCAAGGCCTTTTGCCTTCGCCTCAATCAGCTTCTTCTTCCGCACGTCCTGCTCGCGTGACGCCGCCAGCCCGGCGTTACAGTTGTAATCATAAGTGTGCGTACTGACCGAAGGGGCAAACCGGGCACGACACGGACAGGAACTGAAACTCTCGATCGAACCCGCCCATTCTTTCGGCGCACCATTCACGGTGTAGGTATCACCCATGCCGCCGCAGATACGGAACAGCCCTTCATGGACACCGCACGTTACCGGGTCTCCGACCCTGGCCTGCTGGCGACGTATACCACCGATGTCGTAGGTCTCATTGGAAGCGCCGGAAACAATGCTCCCTCCGCAGGTGGTTTTATCCAGGTGATAAAGAAAACAGCCTTTTGCTGGCATACCAAATCCTTCTGATTTATATGGTTAAAGTTAAACCGATAATACGCAATCAGCGCATAGCCTCAAGCTCAGCAGGTAACGGGATATGTCCAAAGAACAGAACAGGAAGGAAACTGATCTTACCCATGTAATGTGGACACGCCCCTAAGCGAGATTCTGGTTTTCAAACTGTTCCGGGCGTTTTCACCGCCACAGCGCCATCTGTAACGCATCATTAGCAATTCGCAGTTTTATCCCGGTTCTGGCCCATCACTTACTGGGCTTGTACTTCACCTTTTCCCCTCTGTCATTTCCCTCAAGCACCGGTAACGGTGTTTTGCAGAGAAAAATAACCCGTGGAAAGTTGCGGGTTAGATGGGCTGGCTATAAGTGATTGCTGCATACCCTGCAAACAGCAGTCATTGTCTGGACAGGTCCGCATTCTGAAATCGCTGTTTCGGTGCGAACCAGGCCACCGGCCTCAATCAGTTGCCACTCTGAAGCCTGCATTACGGTGGCAACCAGCCTTTTGGCAACCATCATTCCGGCAGACTACACCACTATACCTGTTTGCTTCCCTGGCTGGCATAATGGAGTCCGGCGCATTGACGGCAGATTAACGCGGCGGGTGTCACATACAGGGCTGTGCGCCGCGTATGGCATTGCGGGCAGACAAACCACCAGCGTAAACCACCACGGGCAGGATGGGTGGCAGCCAGTTCGAGCGGGGCGCATATTCCCGCCAGAGATGTGACAGTGAACCGTTCTGGTCCGTGGCGCTCAATCTCAAACCCTGAAAGGCTTACGTGTTCTGGTACGGGGATAACGCCCGGCTCGCTGTTCAACATGGCCGTGAGCGTGTGCAGGTCGATACAGGGAACATCACCGGCATACACCCGGCTACGCTTGCGTCCGGCTTTACTTGCCCGCTGGCGCTCCAGCCATTTCCGGTAACCTTCGCGCTGTCGCTTTATCCCTGCTTTCGTTTTTGCACCGGTGCTCATGCCGCCATGGTACTTACAGCGCCCGTTAGAATAGATGATGGTGAGTTTGCAGGGTGTGCCCGCTCGTGTGGTGGCTCCGCATGAGATACCGAGAAGGTGCTCCGGATATGGCACCCACTGCTGGTAAGGTTTTGGCGGGGATAGCGGTCTGAATCGTGGCGGTACAGAGTAATACGCACTCCACTGCTCGCTGCTGCGCTGCCGGTTTTGGTCTTGCTGGTGGCGATGCTCTTCAGCCTGCTTGCGCATGTCTGCCAGTTTTCTCTTTAACTCTTTATCCATACACCCACCAGACGGCACACCTTAGGAAATCTTAGGATCACATGGGGTAACGCTCAGTGGGAACCTTAGCAAATCTTAGCATTGCATGGAGTAACGTTCAGGGGAAACCTTGACGAACCCAGACATCACATAGAGTAACGACCTGAATAAGAAAAGGTAAGTATTAGCATGTACTCATGGGCTAAAGAGTGGGTGCTTTGGTGAGAGTTCACGGGGGGAGGCTTTACACAAAGTGGTTACAACCATCACATCACGCCTGCACTGCGCAATTCAATAAACGAAATCATTAATCCAAAACAGGGGCGATTTTTTTATTTTTGCCCCAATGTTTGCCCCGAAGAAACCAGTCGTGACACGGTCTGCAAGGGAGTAGGTTTCCACTGCGCAATTTTTTGCGCATCAATTCGCAATTTTCAGGGAAATTAGCACCAGAAAATTTAAGCCCCTGCACATCATACAAGCAGTGATAACCACCGAGGCATTAGCCATGTGAACATCATTGCTGCCGTATTTTGCTGGTTCGTCATCGTCGAGCGCATTTTTCACTCATGATTAAATCGTGATTCATCAGTATAAGAGGATTTCCCCGCTCTCTGCATACAAAGAGGGCTGTACTTACCATAAATAACTGGATTTTAGTGGTGATAATAATGTTACGGAAAATTTTACCGACACTGGTGCTGGGCAGCGCTTTTCTGGGTAATGCAATAGCCAGCACTGAGACAGCAGATACGGCGAAAATTCGCGCTTCTGCTGAGCAGGGAGATGCCACAGCACAGTTCAATCTTGGGGTGATGTACGACAAAGGTAAAGGGGTACCGCTGGATGACAAGCAGGCTGTAGACTGGTATCGCAAGGCCGCTGAGCAGGGACATGCCGGGGCACAGTTCAATCTTGGAATGAGCTACGATGAGGGTGAAGGGGTACCGCTGGATGACAAGCAGGCTGTGGACTGGTATCGCAAGGCCGCTGAGCAGGGACATGCCGGGGCGCAGAACAATCTTGGGATGATGTACGATGAGGGTGAAGGGGTAGCGCTGGATGACAAGCAGGCTGTGGGCTGGTATCGCAAGGCCGCTGAGCAGGGGGATGCCGATGCGCAAAACAATCTTGGGGCGATGTACGCCGAGGGGGAAGGGGTAACACAGGATGACAAGCAGGCTGTGGACTGGTATCGCAAGGCCGCTGAGCAGGGAAATGCCGATGCGAAACACAATCTTGGGATGATGAATTAGGGATGCCGCAAGACGCCAGGCAACTCTATGCCTGGCTCCCGGTGTCTGCCGCCAACGGTCAGGCTGGCGTGATAAGACTGCGGCAAAAATCACGCCAGAGCAGTTAAGTGATGCGCAGAAGTTAGCTACACGTTATACCGAACAATATCCGCGATCCGGGATATGAGAAAACGTGGGGCAGTCATTGGATTATTTACAGGGTCAGATTATCCCGTATCTAAACGCTGACCTAACCCCACACTAACGTGTGGTCGGTACGCAATAAAATAACCCTGTTTTGCTGCGTACCAGCATCAACCTGGCGTTTACGTCTCCCGCTGCTTCTTACGGCTTTCGGGTAGCCTGAATGCGTTCCCGTTTGGTTGCGATATCCCCATGCGGTGCTGTGCCGCTGTCACGGCTCTGTGAAGGTCGCCGTAATCGTCTGCCTTGACTGGCGGGCGCCTGGCCTTTTCCATGCACTCCACACGGCGGCATGTTATCCAGTCACGATCAGTTTCCTCAGTGCATAGCGCCATCACTGCCAGCCAGCGTGAGGCTGCACGGTGATAAAGCCCTTTAGCCTCCAGCGCCTCAGCCTTACTGTCTTTCACCATTGGTTTGTCCTCCGCACTCATCAGAATGGCACTTCATCGTTAAACGGCGGTGTCTGGTCGTCATCATTGCCGCTGTTCTGCTGCTGTTGGGCATGATTCAGGGCGCTGGTGGCCTGCCCCTGTGAGCCTTTATTTCCACCCGGACGCGCCGTTCTCGCACTCACCACACTGTCGGCTATAACCTGTGGTTGCTCTTTCTGCACACCGTCCTGCCCTGCCCACTGGTTAAGCTGCATATTGCCCGCCACGCTCACAAGGTCGCCTTTCTGGTGCTTTGCCAGCAGTTCGGCCTGTCTACCGAATGCCACCACGCCCAGCCAGTATGTAGCCTCTCCGTTCTGTCCCGTATGGCAGGGCAGAGATACCGCCAGCCGTGCCATTGTCATTTGCTTATCGTTCGCTGTGGTGCGGGTCTGGGGATCTGCCACCAGCCGCCCGTATGCGGAAATCTGTGCTGTCATTTCGATTCCTCGTTAATAACGTAGTAAGTTGGCGCATTACCCATCACTGGGGAAAACTTTGTATCCGGCAGATAGAGCAGGCTCGAACCATCAAGAACTGGCACATGTAGCAAGTGACGAGCGTCAGGCGTCATTGGGTTCTTTCACATTCTCGGTATGGTCGTTTTGCCATGTCGCGCACTTTGCCCATGCAGCTACAGGGTAATAAAATCGCTTCCCGTCGCTCTCATACATCAGCCACCAGCCAGGGCCTGCCTGAGTGGTTGAAACAATCTTGTATTCAGTATCCATGTTGAGCACTCCATCAGAATTTTTATGTATATATACATAAAAGTAGTTATCCCACTTGTCCCACTTATCCCAGAAAACTTAATAAACTGATTTTATTGATTATTAATTTCCATTTTGGGATAAGCAGGCTCTTTTTTGGGACAACTCGGCGGGTTTTAAAGTTGTCCCAACTGCCAGCCAGAGAATAATTCCTTAAATGCCACTCGCTAAAAGTTATCCCAGAGCGGCCTGATGTTGTCCCAAAAACCCCTGTTTTTATCCCAGACCCATCCCAGACCTAAAGACAAATACCCTTCTAAAACATAAGCTTAACTATTAAGCAAAGGCTTTGGGATAAGTGGGACAACTATATTTATGCTCATGCGTGAGTTTTTATTCTTTCTCACCTTCTTCATGCTCAGGAGCAAACAGCAGAACGTAAGCCCACGGCCGCGCATCGTTCAGGTGCTTCAGTCGTGGCGTTCTGATCTGCCAGTTCTTTCCACTGGCTGGCTTCTTTAGCATCCCCGTTTCATGAAGCACTTTTGCTACAGCGTCTTTGTTATGACCATTTGCCACCTGCGCTTTAAACGGTGTCGGTAATACGTAGAACAGCACAGGATCATCAAATCTATCGCCCTTATCTCTGTACCCGTAAAGCTCGGAGATTGGCATGCTCTGAGGATCGTAGTCGAGGGGGGCGAACCGGCTCATGCCGAAAGCGTTAAGAAATGCCTCAGCCTGCTCGATGATCTGCTGATGCTCCTTGTTGCCGGTGCCAAACTCACGTACCCACGCGTTGTAGCTGTGCTGTATCGCATCACGGCATGTCTGGGCATCCCATCCAGTGACAACCTCACCCAGAATCAATGCGGCTTCCAGAATAGCAAACCTCGCCCCTACACGATGAACCTGCTCGCCATAGTCAGCAGGAATAAGACCGCGCCAGCGGGCTTCGCACTCGCGCACGGTATCAATGGCCTGCTGCTGGTGGTCTGCAAGCCATTTAATCCACTCGCGCCCGGCTGCCCCGTGGTGATGCTGGTAAGCATCTTTCAGTGCGTCGGCATGCTGTTTACCGTTCTGATGGTCGTGGAAGCGTACAGCCTTACTCAACGGGATATTAAGCAGCCGCACCAGTTGCCCGGCTTTGGTCTTGCGCCCAGCCGTGGCAATGAAGGTTTCTAAGTCCATTTCCCCGGTGCTGATCGCCACAGTACGCCAGCGTTTTAAATCCCGGTTACCGCCTTCTTTTGCCCCCTGCAATTTACCCACACCGTTAAACAGCGCATAGGCAGACTGTGACACGCTTACGGGATCAGCTCCTTGTCCAACCTCATCCAGTGGCATCAGCCCGTCATTGTGGGCGGCAGCCTCGTTTGCCAGCCCTAACGCTGTGCCGTACCAGGTCAGTCGTAATAAGTCAGGGTTGCCGTATAAGCTGCTTGCCACATTAGCGGTGGTGGTCTTACCCGCGCTTGATTGCTCGTAGAAGTGAATGCCAAACCCATCAGCCCCAGATAAACCGATTAGTGGCGCTACCAGTGCTGCGGCGATAGCTGTCATCATGGAGTAATTGCCATAGGCCATATGCGCGACACTATCACGCCAGCTCCGGGCGGTTCCCTGTACGCTATACCCCGCCGCGGCAGAACTGCGACCACTGAATAACACTGGGTGGGTAGGAGTACCGATGATCTCCCCGTCAGGCATGATGTATGCCCCGCACTGCCATCCGGTTGCATGAGCAACACGCCATAATTCACGCGAACCACTGCGCTGTAGCCAGTCGGCAAACGTTGCCCGTAAGCTGCTTTTCGTAGTGACATTAACCCCTCCCGCTTTCATGGTGCGCCAGCCTTCACGTTCTCCAATGTCAGCCAGGGGGATAGCGGCGGTTGTCGGCGTATCTGTGCCAAAGGCCAGCCAGCGGATAATCAGGTACTGATCCTTGTCATCGCGCCCGGTACCGATAACGTCCATAGGTGACGCTAACCAGCTTTCGTTATTGATGATCTCGCCGCTTTCCTTGTCCACCTTCGGAGTTACCCAGAAAACACCGTCTTTCCGGCTTTCGATACGCGGTTTAAGCGGGTCGCTATCCCTTGCCGTAATCTTGCCGTCCTCACTGGCCTGTAGCGTTGGGTTCACGCTTTCCCCTTGCGGTTGGTACATGGATTCATTAAACGCCTGTGTAGCGGCCTCCAGCCCGTTTTGCTGGTGGTAGTCGTTCCAATCGGCTTTGTGCTCAGTCGGTGGCAGTGCCACCCAACCCGCCACGGATAAAGCGGCTTTCTCTGCGGCAATCTTCCCAGTGTTGGTGGCTCCGGTTTCGGAGGCTCCTCCGTGATGGTCGTTATCGGCGGCAATAATGATTTGCGCCTGCGGATATTCCCTCCGCATGACCTGCGCAACCGGCAATAGATTTCCTGCATCAACGGCGCACACAACCATCACGTCAGGGCGCATCAGGTGAATGCTTAACGCTGTAGCTAGCCCTTCGACAATGATTACGGCTGGTGGCTCAGGCCACACATTAGCGGAGGTGTCAGCTACATAGAACGCCCCGCGCTTTGCCGAACCTGATACGAGGCGCTTCTCACCCTGTGGGGTAATGATCTGCGCGGCGGTAATGTCCCCGAACTCGTCCACCAGCGATAACAGCAACGAGCTATTGTGGAGAACGGGGAAGGTGAAGCCCGTCAGCCCTTTGGTAATCAGGTATTGGCTTTCGCCTGGTGCTGCCTGCTGCGCCAGTGTCTGGTATTTCGTGGCAAACGTCGCCCGGCGCTGTTCTGCGTCTGCGGTGGTTTGCTGCTGGCGCTCCAGCTCACATTGCTGGCGTTCGGCGTCGAGTTGATCCCTTCTCTGGCTGGCTGCTTTCGGGTCGGTTTCGGTTGCCCGGTAATCAATACCCAGCACATCAGCCACCAGGCGGCTCGCTTCAGTGGTGTCGCAGCGGTTCACCTTCTGGATCAGGTCTAAACCATCGCCCGCCCCGCAATGGTTACAGAAATGGCTACCGCGCCCGTTATCATCGAAACGAAAGCGATCTTGCCCGCCACAAGCGGGGCAAGCTGTATGCCTGCGGGGTGAGTCGGGAACATCGATATTCAGGCCAGCCAGTACAGAAGGCCATTGGCCCGCGGCGGCGTGAGTGACTTCGCGGATAAGGTCGATATTACGCATCAGAATGCCCCTCAGTGCGCGGTCGGTGCTGCTGGCAACCCTTCGGTATTCAGCATCTGGATAAAGTTGTCGTGTAGCATAGTGAGGCTGTCGCGCCCCCACTGAGATAAACGCAGTGCGCCACCATCAGGATCGGCTTCTGCCATACCCTGATAAAGCTGAATTGCCCGCTGTAACCCGGCCTCTGCACCGTATTTTTGAATGGCGATACCCTCGATATGGGTCGCCAGTGAGCAACGTTCAGTGGAGAGATAAATCGCCATGCCGCCATGCTCGCCGGAATAGATAACTGCCTGGCTGGTGCTGCCGTCCTCGTTTTCCACTATCACCGTGCCGTTTTTATCCTGCTGCTCATGGATAAACAGGCAGGTAATCAGCCAGCGCCAGATAAGCGCCATTTGCTCTGTCGTGGGGGCGAACCAGCCCATCGCTTCACCTTCATGAATTCCGGCAATGATGCGCATACCATCAGGTGGCGCATAATCGAAATGCCCCTCATCAAGCTGGCGAATAGCGGTGGTATAACCGATAAGTTTGCTATCAAGCCGGATACCCTCCGGCGTGGCTTCAATGTGATTTAAGGCCTGAGCTGAGCTTGCTTTCGGAAACTTCAATAGACTGCTCATGTCCGGGCCTCGCTGCGGGCGCTGAATTCTTCAATCCGCAAAATCGAATACATACCATCCAGCCACGCATAAACTTCCTGGCGGTCTTGCTGGTTTTCAATTCCCGGCACAACTTCAGTTAAAAGATGGTGAATACCGGCTTTGACGCGCATCAAACTGTCACGGGATTGGTTTTCTGGCGTGACCGGCATAACCATCTGTTGCCGTCCGATAACGGCCTGAATGCGTTCGTAATCATTGAAATGCTGCTCAACAGGGCTTGATTTTGCTGTGCTCATTTGCCTGCCTCCCAGTTTCGCAAGTCAACAAGGGCATCTGACGCACCAGCAGCAATGAATCGATTCGCTGAAATAGCGGCTTTGATATCCTCGCTATCCATATTTTCCATGGATTTTTCCAGCGCGATTAGCGATGCCTGAATACCGTGTAAAAGGCTGAGGGAAAATTCATATTGCGCATGTTGAGTAATAGGCAGTTTAGACATGGGCCACCCCCAGTACAGGCAGACGCGCAGCGAGCGAAAGGATGAAATGGGGCGCAAGAATACTGCGGGCTTCTCGCTCTGTTTCAGCTTCGACTGTGAGACAGCAAGGTTTGGCCTTTTTATCGTGGCGATTAATAGCGAGAAAACGCCAGGTGAATTTGTTCGGGCTGAGTGATGCCCGCCCCATATGGGGTGTGGTACGATTTGACATAGCTACCTCGATACATGTCCTATCGGTGGTGGTTAGAAGCCCGGTTAGTGTTGACGCACTACCGGGCTTCGCTATTTTGTGTACTGCCTGTGCCTTATCTGCGGACAAGGTGTGCGACCACCTTACATTTTGGTGTGCAACCACGTCAACAGTTTTATTAGCGCTATATTTGCGGTATGGTGTGCTACCACTTAACAGCAGAACATGAGTGCTTGAAATGGCTACAGGAAACAAAAATAACAAATCTGATAAGAAGGCGATTCGCTTTCCGCACGAGCTGGTAGCCGACATTGAGTCCAGCGTAGAGAGTGAAAAATCTGATAATCCTAATGCTAGTTTTTCCTCCTGGGTGCTTGATGCTTGTGGGCGAAAACTCAAAGCTGAACGCCGCAAGGTTAAGCCAGAAACATCAGAAGAATAACCAAAGCACAATTTTGCGCTTTGCTTCTGAATCAAAGGGGTGGCATCTGCGGTGCTGCCCTTTTTTATGGACTCGGAAAAGTCATCGCCCTTTTTTATGGACTCTAAAAACCCCCCTCGCGTGCGCGTACTGTTGCAAAAACTCCCTGCCTCGCGTGGTGACTTCCGATTAATCTTCCCGCCTCGCGTAGTGAGTGCAATAAAACCTTGGGTGCCACCAGCAACAGCATTCTGAATGTTAGGTTTTGACAGGTTCTCAGCCAAACTTTCGGCTGATTGAATGTCAGGTTTTGACAGGTTCAGACTAAGTTTTGCTAAGCACTGAAAGAAAACTTTCGCTGAGTCCTGGACCATAACATTTGATAACAGGCCAGCCAGGGAGAAGCCCTTACTCTGGACGGCGGCATTAAGCATGATTGGCTCCCAGACGCTTGGCTAACCAACGCTGAGACAAACGAATAAGCTCAGCTTTGCGCTGGTCGTAGGCCATGCCCATATCAATCATGGTGATGTTGGTGCTTTCCAGATATGTCAGGTGCTCGAGCTGTTCGGCAGTCATGCTGTCTCGAGGCTCACCGGCAATACCGCTAACCTGCGCCCACTGCTTAGCCGTCAGCCCGCCCAGCACAATGCGGGCGATCATGTTGCTTTCGTTGCTGTAGTGGCGTGGCAATGTCTGCTTGCCCTGCTCAGCTCGAGCTGTATCAAGTGCGGCACACATTGGCTTAAACAGATTTGCGGCACCAATACGGGCTTTAAGCTGGCGACGGTACTGTGCGGCAATCTCCGGTACGCTGCGGCTTAATGCTTCCTCACACTGGATGAAGTAACGGCGAACGGCGCGACCCTGCTCATTGCGCTCAACCATTGCCACTTCTTTAGCCATATCCAATGAGAGCAGATAGTCGTGCTCAACCTGCTGGCGAGATTTTGTGCTCGCCCGTTTTGGCGTGCTCAAATTTTCTACTCGGATGTAGTCAACGCCAGCAATAAAGCCGTACTGCTCAATACGCCCTTTAATCCAGTTCGTAAAATCACGCCCTGCGCCTAATGCGTTATGTAACGCTTTCGCGCTCGCAATATTGGTTTCACGCCCGCCAATTTGACCGGAAATAACAGGAACAATGGCAGCAAAGTCATTATTGCTAATACCGTCCAGGCTGGTGGCTGGCTGAGGGGAGGCCTCAGAAGTTAATCTGCGTTTTTCGAGTTTCATATTCAGGCTCCGTTATGCGGCGTTAAACGCTTCCGGGTAAAGGGAAAGGATGTTGTCAATCTGCTGAGATGAAAGGCCGATATAGCCCCCAGCACTGGCGTTACGGTTCACAAACTGGATAACGCGCAGAACATCAGCGCGGCAGGTGAAGCGATAGCGCAAGTGGCTGCCAATACCATCTGGGTTTTTCTCGTCGATACGCTCCAGTTGAATATCAAGCTGGCGTTCAAGCTCAGAAAAGTAATTACGTCCAGACGATAAACGGCAGTAGCGGAGTATTTCGTTTTCAGTGAAACCATTAACCCCGGAGTTCAGCATAAAATCACGTGCACGATGCTTCTTCGGTGTGCGTCTTGGCGCTTGTGTGAGATCTGCGGTGGGCGTAATATCACCAAGGCAAATATCTGACAATTCCGCCTGCTGTTCTGGGCGGTCTTTTTTCATTACGCCACCTCGCCGCGAGATTCAGCGATACGCTGATTAATCCATTCATCCACTTCACTTTCCACAAAAGCAATTGAGCGTGAGCCAATTTTTATGGCTGCTGGAAAGCGCTGTTGACTCATCAGGCGATAGATCCATGCTTTGCTATAGCCTGTTCGGCGTAGAACTTCTGATAATCGAATTAATGTTTTTGACATTTATTGCCTCTTACTTATTGAATTTTGACAATAAAAAAGCCCAACCAAAAATGGATGGGCTTAATTCTTAGGTTTTAGATACGACAATACCCACAGCGTGAAATCACGTGCGGTTATTTAAATTGCGTGTTTGTTGTAAAGGGAGTTGTTGAAAGGGTTTAAATTTTCATATTGGTGCCGATACATTTTTACTGGCAGCAGAATTACCCCGCCAGATTTTTTCCCCGGTATTCCTGGGGGAGTCTATTTTTTAAGAACATATTGCTTCGGCAGCAATCCAAACTGGCTTCATTTTATTGCCCAAACTTTCTGGGTATACCGCATTTCGGCGGCTCTCACATGCAACATGGAGGTAACTAATAATCCATCCAACACCTTCTCGGCAGAGGATGGTTCTCCATGTATCAGGGAGAAGCCAGTGGTTTTAAAGAGCGGTGTATATTGTAATCATCTGTATAAAGCAGCGGTTTACCTGCCATGCGGACTTACCCGGATATAGCTAGGCGCACCTGCCCCGCTGTTTGGGCTTCTTGGTGCTTATACACTATTAAAGAGCTTCGCCTTTTCGGCGACGTAGGACTCCATGTCCGTTGTTAAAGTAGCCTGCACTTTCCAGCGCTCGATTAATAATGCTCTTATTCAGAGCTCTCTTTTAAAGAACGCTACCTTTCAGTGACCCATAATGAAATAGATACAGGGACGAAACATCCCTAGCCAGTAGCCTTAAAGAGCAATAAACGTCCAATAAGTAGTACTATAGAACACTACTGTTTACTCGTCCAGTACTTATGCTGATTTACCAAACGTACCGTGTACCACATTCCCGCCTCGTTCCAGGCTATCCATGTAGTCGGCATACCACTGAAGCATTTCACGACGACCATCCAGATATTGGGCGTGGTTGTACGTGCCACGGATAGAATTCTTATCGACGTGAGCGAGTTGGGTTTCAATCCACGCAGTGTTGTAGCCTTGTTCGTGAAGAATGGTACTCATGGTGTGGCGGAAGCCGTGGCCAGTAACTCGACCTGCATAACCGATACGGCGAATCAGCACGTTCATAGCCATTTCGCTCATTGGTTTGGTGTGATGAATGCGACCGGGGAAAATAAACTGGTAATGACCGGTGATCGGTTTGATTTGTTCCAGAATAGCAATTGCCTGGTCGGACAGCGGAACACAATGAGGTCGGCGCTTCTTCATTCGTGAAGGTGGGATTTCCCAAATACGTTTATCAAAATCAATTTCTGCCCACTCACCCTGGCGTAGTTCCCCAGGTCTTAATCCAGTTAGTGCCTGAAGGCGCATAGCCAACTTAACAACAATACTGCCGCTGTAGGTATTCAGAGTACGGAAGAACTCCGGTAACTCACCTAGATTCAAAAATGCGTAGTGCTCTTTCTTCTGTGGAGCGAACGCACTGGCGAGATCGGGTGCCGGGTTGTACTCCGCACGGCCAGTAATAATTGCATAACGCCATACCTCACCGCATCGCTGGCGAACTTTGCGAAGCTTCTCTGTCGCGCCGCGCTCATCCAGTTTAGAAAGTACAGCCATAAGGCTCATTGGTTTTATTTCTGTTATTGGTCGATTACCGATATAAGGGAAAACATCACTCTCGAATGTTTTCATCATTTCTTCTGCATAACCGGCTGACCAACGATCTATCCGCTTTCCGTACCACTCACGAGCTATGCTCTCAAATGTGTTTCCTGATACCTCAATTCGAGATTGCTTCTCTTGCTTCCTGACGTCGCTCGGATTTATACCCGAAGCCACCAGCTTTTTTGCTTCATCTCGTTTATGTCGGGCATCGGTAAGGGATATTGTCGGGTAAGTACCCAGTGACAACATTTTAGGCTTACCGTCAAAGCGGTAACGAAAGCGCCACCCTTTAGCCCCATTTGGCTCAATGAGCATGGAAAGCCCTGCCCCATCACTAAGCGTATAGGCTTTATCCATTGGCTTAGAACGCCGAATTTCAAGGTCTGTGAGAGGCATTGTGTATAGCTCCAAAAAGTCGCATCCATCCTACTCACATTACTATACACCTGTGTGTATAGATTCAGGTAGATGTTAGTAGACGTAGAAATAACGAGAAAAGGTTAGAAGGCTTGTGGTTACTGGGATTTGTAGGCTTTAGTAGACGTTGGGAGAGGTATGTTTGGAGCGGGTGAAGGGAATCGAACCCTCGTATGCAGCTTGGGAAGCTGCCGTTCTACCATTGAACTACACCCGCTTTGAAGTGCGTAGGCATTATAGACGCTCAGCTTGTACTGGCAAGCGCATTTTTAGTTTATGTGATGGATTATTAAGCGATTGTTTTTATTTTCGGCACCAGGAACAGCAATGCTCAAGGCTTACCTCCCCTGCTTTTTATTGAATAATGAATGCCCTCTCCTGCGTTATACGGGAATGGCTGAAATTTTTAGCAGCAGAAACGCCATTGCCGTCAGGAAGAACAAACAAGAAACAACACCAAGGATTAAAGAGTAGTTTTTCATATAAATCAGTCCTGTAGTGGTGAAAGGGAGCAAAGTACACCGCTTAATTTTTAATCAGGCTGAATATAATAAATAGCGCTAACTTGTTTAATTTTGACAAAACCGGAATCGGCTATGAAACCCTCTGAAAAATATTGGATTAATTCCAGCCGAAGAAATTATTGGTGATGACGCATGGTGACATTGCGTTGAATAATCAACGCAATTCACCATTAGCAGGATGGTTTACTGCCTGGCGGCGGCAGATAGCGCTGAGGATCAATTGCGGTCGCGCGATAGCGAATCTGGAAGTGTAAATTTACCGAGTCTGAACCACTACTACCCATGGTGGCTATTTTCTGCCCGGCGGTGACTTTTTGGCTAGTGTTGACCAACGTTGTTTCGTTGTGAGCATAAGCAGTGATGTACTCTTCGTTATGTTTAATCATCACTAAGTTGCCGTAGCCACGAAGTTGGTTGCCCACGTAGACCACCGTTCCGGCGGCTGATGCGTAAATCGGTTGCCCACGCTTCCCGGCAATATCGATACCTTTATTACCGCCATCGCTATTAGAGAACGGCACCGTCACCTTACCGCTGGTGGGCCAGCGCCAGCATTTTGAGCCAACAGGAGGTGGTGCAACTTTCGCAACACTGCTTGTCGAAGTGGAGCTTGGCTTAGAGGTTTTCGCAACGACGGTTTTTTTCGAGGAAGAAGAACCAGAGCTGCTTTTAATGCGGATTTTTTGCCCAACTTCCAGCGTATAAGGGGCTGAAATACCGTTGAGACGCGCCAGTTCGCCGACACTTGAGCCGGTCATGCGCGAGATTCGATAGAGTGTGTCACCGCGTTTGACGGTGTAAACAGGGCCGTTGTAGCTTCCTGCGGATGCTTTAGTGGTGCCCGCTTTATCTGATGAGCAAGCGACGAGAAATAGGCTGATTAGCAGGACGATGGCATTCGGTGCCCACTTTCTGACTGTGCTTTCCTTGCGCAAACTAATCCTCTTAAAATCATAGCAAAACAAAAAAGTGCCTGAGAGTGGCGTATTTTTATCCCCTCACCCCGGCCCTCTCCCCAAAGGGGCGAGGGAGACGACCATAGTCTGGTCATCTCCCTTGAACGACTTACTTAACCGGACGCAGAGCCGGGAACAGGATAACGTCGCGGATGGTGTGGCTGTTGGTGAACAGCATAACCATACGGTCGATACCAATGCCCAGACCTGCTGTTGGTGGCAAGCCGTGCTCCAGAGCCGTCACGTAGTCTTCGTCGAAGAACATCGCTTCGTCGTCGCCTGCGTCTTTTGCAGAAACCTGGTCTGCAAAGCGCTGAGCCTGGTCTTCTGCATCATTGAGCTCAGAGAAGCCATTACCGATTTCACGGCCGCCGATGAAGAACTCGAAGCGGTCGGTGATTTCTGGGTTCTCGTCGTTACGACGCGCCAGCGGAGAAACTTCTGCCGGGTATTCAGTGATAAAGGTCGGCTGAATCAGATGGCTTTCTGCCACTTCTTCAAAGATCTCAGTCACTACGCGGCCCAGACCCCAGCTCTTCTCGACTTTAATGCCAATGGCAGCGGCGATTTCCAGTGCTTTAGCCATATCGTCCAGATCCGCAATATCGGTTTCCGGACGGTATTTTTTGATAGCTTCGCGCATAGTCAGTTTTGCGAACGGCTGGTCGAAGTCAAACAGCTCTTCGCCATACTTCACCTGTGCAGTACCCAGCACTTCATGCGCCAGTGTACGGAACAGAGATTCAGTCAGTTCGATCAAATCTTTGTAATCCGCATACGCCATATAGAGTTCCATCATGGTGAACTCTGGGTTATGACGCGGGGAAATACCTTCGTTACGGAAGTTACGGTTGATTTCGAATACGCGCTCGAAGCCACCGACAACCAGACGTTTCAGGTACAGCTCCGGTGCAATACGCAGGTACATGTCGATGTCCAGCGCATTGTGATGAGTGATGAACGGACGCGCAGAAGCCCCGCCAGGGATGACTTGCATCATTGGCGTTTCAACTTCCATAAAGCCACGGTTAACCATGAAGTTACGGACGCCAGCCATGATCTGAGAACGAATTTTAAAGGTCTTGCGGGATTCATCGTTGGAGATCAAATCCAAATAACGCTGACGATAACGCGCTTCTTGATCCTGCAAACCGTGGAACTTATCTGGCAGCGGACGCAATGCTTTGGTCAGCAAACGCAGCTCAGTACAGTGAATTGAGAGCTCACCGGTTTTGGTTTTGAACAGTTTGCCACGAGCGCCGAGGATGTCACCGAGGTCCCATTTTTTGAACTGCTCGTTGTAAACGCCTTCTGGCAGATCGTCACGCGCAACGTAAAGCTGGATGCGGCCACCGACGTCCTGCAAAGTGACGAAGGAAGCTTTACCCATGATACGGCGAGTCATCATACGGCCAGCAACGGACACTTCGATGCCCAGGTCTTCCAGCTCTTCGTTTTCTTTAGCGCCGAATTCTGCGTGCAATTGGTCTGAGGTATGATTGCGACGGAAGTCATTTGGGAAAGCAATGCCCTGCTCACGCAGACCAGCCAGCTTCTCGCGACGGGCTTTCAGTTCATTATTTAAATCGACCGCTTCGGTACCCTGTACTTGTTGTTCAGACATGTTGGTTCCTCATAACCCTGCTTTCAAACTTGCTTCGATAAATTTGTCCAGATCGCCATCCAGTACCGCCTGCGTGTTACGGGTTTCTACACCGGTACGCAAGTCTTTGATACGGGAGTCGTCCAGTACGTAAGAACGAATCTGGCTGCCCCAGCCGATATCCGATTTGTTATCTTCCAGCGACTGCTTCTCAGCATTCTTTTTCTGCATTTCCAGCTCGTATAACTTCGCCTTCATCTGCTTCATTGCCTGATCTTTGTTCTTATGCTGCGAACGGTCGTTCTGGCACTGGGTTACGGTGTTGGTCGGAAGGTGGGTAATACGCACCGCAGATTCTGTACGGTTAACGTGCTGACCACCGGCTCCCGATGCACGGTAAACGTCGATACGCAGATCCGCTGGATTGATTTCGATATCAATATCGTCATCCACTTCTGGATACACGAAAGCGGAGCTAAAGGAGGTATGGCGACGGCCACCGGAATCGAACGGGCTCTTACGAACCAGGCGATGCACGCCAGTTTCAGTACGCAACCAGCCAAAGGCATATTCGCCCTGAATGCGAATAGTCACAGATTTAATACCCGCAACATCGCCATCAGACTCTTCAATGATTTCGGTTTTGAAGCCGCGTGATTCTGCCCAACGCAGATACATTCGCATCAGCATGCTGGCCCAGTCTTGCGCTTCGGTGCCGCCAGAACCTGCCTGAATGTCGATATAACAATCGGCGCTGTCGTACTCGCCGGAGAACATACGACGGAATTCTAGCTGTGCCAGTTTGGCTTCGAGCTGGTCTATTTCAACAATGGTTTCATTGAAGGTATCTTCGTCGTCGGCTTCGATAGCCAATTCCAGCAGGCCGTTAACATCTTCCAGACCCTGAGTCATTTGATCTAAGGTATCGACAATGGCTTCCAGCGCAGAACGCTCTTTACCTAACGCTTGTGCACGTTCAGGTTCGTTCCACACATCAGGCTGTTCCAGCTCTGCGTTTACTTCTTCCAGGCGCTCTTTCTTGGCATCGTAGTCAAAGATACCCCCTAAGAACGTCGCTGCGCTCTGTGAGGTCCTGGATGCGGTTTTTTACCGGGTTAATTTCAAACATGGTCTGTATTATCTTATGTTGATGACAGAAGACGAAAATGCGGTCGTAGACCGGAAAGTTTACCGGATTTACGGTGCTTTTTATAGTCGCTTATAGCCAGGTCAGCAGGCTAGATTGGCCAAATATGGTCGATTAATAACTGGACACTGCGATTTCCGCGAAACTCGTTTACGTCGAGCTTAAAGGCCAGCTCAACTTCGCGCACACCGTTATCCGGCCAGCACGCGGTATCAACGTTAAAGGCGATGCCGTCGATTAATGGCCCACCACCGACCGGTTCAACCATCACTTTAAGATGACGCTCGCCCACCAGCCGTTGCTGTAATAGACGGAATTTACCGTCAAACAAAGGTTCCGGGAACATCTGCCCCCACGGCCCGGCATCGCGTAGCATCTCGGCGGTTTCGAGCGTCATTTCTTGCGCGCTGATTGCTCCGTCTGACCAAACCACGCCTTGCAACAACGCAGGATCAAGCCATTCCCCAACCAAATCGCCAAAGCGTTGACGGAATTCTTCGAATTTCGCTTCTTCAAGAGATAACCCAGCCGCCATCGCGTGACCGCCAAATTTCAGCATCATGCCAGGATACAAGGTATCAAGCCGCTCAAGGGCATCGCGCATATGCAGACCTTGCACCGAACGGCCTGAGCCTTTCAAAGTGCCGTCGCCTGCGGGCGCAAACGCGATAACCGGGCGGTTAAACCGTTCCTTAATGCGCGAGGCGAGAATACCGACAACACCCTGATGCCATTCGGGATGGTACATCGCCAGGCCATACGGTAACTCATCATGGCTGTGTTCAAGCTGTTGGCAGAGCGTCAGCGCTTCAACCTGCATGCCCTGCTCAATCTCTTTACGCGTCTGGTTTAACGCGTCCAGTTCATTAGCCAGCATGCGGGCTTCGCCAATGTTTTCACTAAGCAATAACGCCACACCGACGGACATATCGTCCAGACGACCAGCGGCATTCAGGCGTGGCCCAAGGGCAAAGCCCAAATCACTAGCCGCCAGCTTTTGCGGCTCGCGGTTGGCGACTTCCAGCAGAGCTTTAATGCCTGGGCGGCATTTGCCAGCACGAATACGGCTCAGCCCCTGCCAGGTCAGAATACGGTTATTGGTATCAAGCGGCACAACGTCTGCCACGGTACCTAGCGCTACCAGATCCAGCAGTTCTGCTATGTTGGGAATCACCAGGCCTTGTTGTTCAAACCAGCCGCAATCGCGTAAATGCGCACGCAGCGCCAGCATCAGATAAAAGGCAACGCCCACACCAGCGAGGGATTTTGACGGAAACTCGCAATCAACCAGATTCGGGTTGATGATGGCTTCAGCCGCAGGAAGCTCCGGCCCAGGCAAATGGTGGTCGGTGACCACCACCGGAATTCCCAGCGCATGAGCACGCTCAACACCACTATGCGAAGAGATGCCGTTATCGACGGTCAGAATCAGTTGTGCGCCACGCGCATGCGCCTGATCCACCACTTCTGGACTCAAGCCGTAACCATCTTCAAAGCGGTTGGGAACCAGGTAACTAACATTTTGGCAGCCAAGGCTACGCAGCCCCAGCACGCTCAAAGCGGTGCTGGTTGCGCCATCGGCATCAAAGTCACCGACGACGATAATGCGCAAGCCTTCACGGAAAGCGTCGTGCAGTATCTGAACGGCTTTATCCATGCCATTAAGTTGCTGCCACGGCAGCATCCCTTTCACGCTACGTTCCAGGTCTTGCTCGCCGCTTACGCCTCTACTGGCATAAAGGCGCTTTAAAAGTGGATGCAGTTGCTGGGGTAACACCACTGACTCATCGACCGTACGACGGCGAAGTTGTGTTTGCTGTTTCACCCGTTAACTACCCGCCTATGTTGGTGAGTTGTTGGTGCGCATCCAACATTTGTTTCATCTCTTTCGGCCCCTGATAACCAGGGATTACAGTACCGTTGCTCAGTACAATCGCAGGGGTTCCCTGAATACCGAACTGTACGCCGAGGTTGTAATGATTGGCGATATTCATGTCACAAGTTGCCCCAGCGACGGCATCACCTTTCATGGCAGTATCGAACGCTTTGTTGCGGTCTTTTGCACACCAGATGGCTTTCATGTCGTTTTCAGTCTGGCTTTGCAGACCCTGGCGCGGGAAGGCCAGGTAACGCACGGTGATCCCCAGTGCGTTATAGTCTTTCATTTCTTCGTGCAGCTTGTGGCAATAGCCACAGGTGATATCGGTAAATACCGTGATGACGTGTTTCTCTTGCGGCGCTTTGTAAACGATCATCTCTTTTTCGAGCGCGTTCAGTTTGCCCACCAGCAATTTGTTGGTGACGTTCACCGGTTGCGCACCGCTGACATCGTACAGTGGCCCCTGGATAACGTGTTTTCCATCTTCAGTGACATACAAAACACCGCTATCGGTTAATACCGTTTTCATGCCCGCTACAGGTGCTGACTGAATATCAGCATTTTGCACGCCTAACTTAGCCAGAGATTGCTTGATTGCAGCATCGTCTGCATGAACAAAACCGGACAAAGAGGCCGCTAATAATGGGAGCAGCCATAAACTCTTTTTCATGATGATTCCTTTATCTTCTACCACTCACGCTCGTGGGTGGTGTTGTTGATGCAGCTGACGTAAACGTTCCGTCGCGACATGCGTATAAATTTGGGTGGTGGACAAATCGCTATGTCCAAGCAGCATCTGTACGACTCGCAGGTCCGCACCATGATTCAGTAAATGCGTGGCAAATGCGTGCCGAAGGACATGGGGTGATAACTTTTCGCTATCGATACCCGCCTGCACTGCGTAATGTTTGATGCGGTGCCAGAATGTCTGACGCGTCATTTGTTGCGCGCGATTGCTGGGGAAGACCACATCAATCGACACGCCATTGAGCAACCATGGTCGCCCATGTTCCAGGTAGTTTTCCAGCCAATAAACAGCCTCTTCACCCATCGGCACCAGGCGTTCTTTATTGCCTTTACCGATGACTCGCACAACTCCCTGACGCAAGCTGACATCACTCATGGTCAGCCCCACTAATTCCGATACGCGCAGGCCAGTAGCATACAATAATTCGAGCATCGCTTTATCACGCAACTCGATAGGCTGGTCAATGCAAGGTGCTTGCAACAAACGATCGACCTGCGCTTCGCTGAGATCTTTTGGCAAACGCTGTGGCAATTTTGGTGATGAAAGCATCACACTTGGGTCGTCATCACGCAATTTTTCACGGTATAAATACTGAAATAATCGACGAATCGCACTCAGCATTCGCGCCGAACTTGTTGCTTTATAGCCGCCTTCAAGACGTTCAGCAAACAGCGACTGTAAATCGCCGGTTTGCACCTTCAACAAATCAAGATCGTGGCGTTCCAGCCACTCCGCTACCATTTTAAGATCCCGGCGATAGGAGTCCAACGTGTTCTGTGCCAGATTCCTTTCAAGCCAGAGCGCATCAAGAAATTGTTCTATTCGGGCCTGATCTTGTTCCACTACAGCCTCACTTACTTGCCTCACCTTTGGCGAATTGTGTCCATTATGCCTGATGCACAATGGGATCTGGTACACTTGCCATCCTGCACGTTTTTAAAAGAGTTGTTAATGCGATGAACATTGGTCTTTTTTATGGCTCCAGCACTTGTTACACCGAAATGGCTGCCGAAAAAATTCGTGACATCATTGGCCCGGAACTGGTGACACTACACAATCTTAAAGATGATGCTCCAGCCATGATGGAACAGTACGATGTGTTGATTCTCGGCATCCCGACCTGGGATTTCGGTGAATTACAGGAAGACTGGGAGGCCATTTGGGATCAACTGGATAATCTGAATCTCGAAGGTAAGCCGGTAGCGCTTTATGGCATGGGCGACCAGCTCGGCTATGGCGAATGGTTCCTTGATGCGCTCGGTATGCTGCACGATAAACTCGCCCCACGGGGTGCGCAGTTTATTGGTTACTGGCCAACTGAAGGTTATGAATTTACTAGCCCGAAACCTGTCATTGCCGATGGGCAATTGTTTGTTGGCCTGGCACTTGATGAAACCAATCAGTACGATTTAAGCGAAGAGCGAATCCAAAACTGGTGTGAGCAAATTCTCGCTGAAATGGCCGAGAAGTTTGCCTGACAGCGACTCAAACTTCCCCATTCCCGCTTGCCTGTTGTTGCAGCATCAGGCGGCGTAAATCACGCCACTCGCCAGTATCCATACTGTCGGCTGATAGCCATAAATGTTGACTGCGCTTGCGCCCCACGCGGCGTAAACGCAGCATCATGCCGCTGCGTAATACCCATGGCGCACCAACCATTTCCCACTCCTGGTTTTGCCACCGCAGGTGGTAGTCGGTCAGGAGTTTCATTTCGCCCTGGCAAGCATGAATCCGGCGCTGGCTACGAACGCTGTCAAATACCACCAGCGAAAGCAACAGCATCCAAATTAGCGTGTAGCTCATCGGCCACGGCATCAGCAGCACAAAGAGTGCCACTAAACCGTGAACCAAAAGGGACAGCCATTGTGCACGCCACGAGACCCGAAGATCAGATTGCCACAGGACCACGTTCTTTATTCCGTGTCTGAATCAGTGTCACCATCCGTTGCAGCTCTGTATCTGCTGGTTTGCCATGATTCATTAACCAGTTAAACAGGTCAGGATCATCACTTTCCAGCAAACGGACAAATAATTGCTTATCCTCAGTGCTTAACGAGTCATATTCATATTCGAAGAATGGCATAATCGAAATATCAAGCTCACGCATTCCCCGGCGGCACGCCCAATGAATTCGGGCTTTGTTATTGATATCCATGTGCTCTTTCCTGGTTCTCTGACAAAGAAGGTACAAATCTTAGTGTAACGTGTTTTCATGGCACGTATTAACTGAATGTTACCGTTTGCGCGCTTTATCGTGAGAAATTTTTATTGTGCGTTGCAGTTGCATTAACCTTGCGAGAAATCCCGTAAGTGCACAATTCACCTTATCAAACTGCTTGCATTGGCAAATGGCTCTTTTACCATTGAGCCAATTCATATGCTCAAAACCCAGGGACATCATTATGGCTTTCACTCCATTTCCTCCACGTCAGCCAACGGCTGCAGCCCGCCTGCCGCTAACACTCATGACGCTTGATGATTGGGCACTGGCAAGCGTGACGGGTAACGACGCAGAAACCTACCTGCAAGGCCAGGTCACCACTGATGTTGCACAACTGGCAGCAAACCAGCACACGCTTTGCGCGCATTGTGACGCAAAAGGAAAAATGTGGAGCAACCTGCGCCTGTTCCATCGTGGCGAAGGTTATGCGCTGATTGAACGTCGTAATCTGCGTGACGCGCAGCTTGTCGAACTCAAAAAGTATGCTGTGTTTTCCAAAGTGACCATCACACCTGATGATGAAAGTGTGCTTCTGGGCGTTGCAGGGTTCCAGGCTCGTGCGGCACTCGCCAATGTTTTCACAACCTTGCCGGACGCAGAAAACCCAGTGGTTCAGGAAGGCGCGACGACACTGCTATGGTTTAACCTGCCCGCCGAACGTTTTATGCTGGTCACCGATGAAGCCACCGCGCAGGCACTGGCCGATAAATTGCAGGGCGAAGCACAACGCAATGACAGCCAACAATGGCTGGCTTTAGAGATTGAAGCGGGTATTCCGGTTATTGAACCGGTTAACAGCGCACAGTTTATTCCGCAGGCAACCAACCTTCAGGCTCTGGGCGGTATCAGCTTCAAAAAAGGTTGTTATACCGGTCAGGAAATGGTGGCTCGCGCGAAGTTTCGTGGCGCTAACAAACGTGCTCTGTGGTTCCTGGCCGGGAAAGCCAGCCGCTTACCAGAAGCAGGTGAAGATCTGGAACTGAAAATGGGTGACAACTGGCGCCGCACCGGCACCGTACTCGCCGCCAGCCAACTGGATGATGGCCGCGTGTTAGTACAAGTCGTGATGAACAACGATTTAGAAGCCGACAGTGTGTTGCGAGTGCGTGATGATAACGGCAGCCACCTTGTTATCGAGCGGCTGCCTTATTCGTTAGAAGATGAATAAAAATACCCGTCATACTTCAAGTTGCAGGTGCGTTGACTGCACCCGCGCGCCCCAGTCACATAGTTAGCTATGCTCCTGGGGACTTACGTCCTGGTCGCCTGCCTGCATCTTGAATTATTTAGGGTATTGTTTGTTTGATACATACCCACAATTAACGGATATACAGATAGATCGCCAGGAAGTGGCAAACGCTGCCGCCCAGCACAAAACCATGCCAGATAGCGTGGTTGAACGGAATACGTTTACAGACGTAGAAAATGACGCCTAACGAGTAAATCACGCCGCCTGCAGCCAATAACGTTACGCTGCCCGGAGCGAGTTTAATCACCATCTGGTAAATCACCACCAGCGATAACCAGCCCATCAGTAAATAGGTCATTAACGATAAGACTTTAAATCGATGCGCGATGGTCAACTTAAAAAGAATGCCGGCGAGTGCCAGCCCCCAAATAACGACCATCAACCCACGCGCCAAAGGCGAATCCAGCCCAACAAGTAAAAATGGCGTGTAAGTCCCGGCTATCAATAAGTAAATAGCACAGTGGTCAAATTTCTTGAGCCAGCGCTTGGCGCGTTGATGGGGAATGGCGTGATACAACGTGGATGCGAGAAACAGCAAGATCATGCTGCCGCCGTACAGGCTATAACTGGTTATTGCGGTTACACTCGCGTTGGATTCCACCGCCTGTACCAGTAACAAAACCAGCCCAACAATCCCAAAAACCAGTCCGATACCGTGGCTAATGCTGTTGGCGACTTCCTCCGCCAGTGAATATCCTTTAGTGATCAATGGTTTGTCAGCCATTTGGCTACTCCAGGTGAAACAATAGATGGAAAATTCATCTCGACCAGAATAGCTGAGAATGATTCCAGCGAACACATGTACGCTAAAATAAATCTGTCAGATGTGATAACAATTACCGATACAATCTTGTTACTGACACTTAATCCTTTGGAACATTCAGGAAGAGATACCATGTTTACTCATGCGGCAATTGCTAATCTCAACGGACTAGAAATGATGGTCTACAACTATGTCATTAAAAACCGTGACAAAGTGATGTACATGACTATCCGCGAGTTAGCCGATGCGACCGGCGTTTCTACCACTACCGTGCTGCGTTTTTGCCGCAAGTTAAATTGCGATGGTTATTCCGAGTTTCGCGTTCGTTTTAAATTATATCTTGAACAAAATGATGAACAATTGGTTAATTTTGGCCCGAGCGAAATCATCAGCTTTTTTAAAAGCACTAACAATGAAGAGTTTGATAATTTAATTGACCAGGCGGTAAATATTATTTGTTCATCCGAACGTATTATATTTGTCGGAGCAGGAACCTCTGGCGCATTAGCTAAATATGGTGCACGTTTCTTTTCTAATGTCGGTAAATTTAGTAACCACATTGATGACCCTTATTTTCCGGTTACCAACGATATGGCTAAAAATGCACTGGCGATTGTCCTCTCTGTCTCCGGTGAAACTGAAGAGATCCTGCGCTTCGCCAGTCAGTTCAGTCTGCATAACTGCAAGGTGTTCTCCATCACTAGCCACGAAAACTCTTCACTGGCAAAACTTGCCGACTTTAATATCTCCTGGCATATTCCGCTTACCCGTGTTGGTGGCGTTTATGACATCACCACGCAAATCCCGGTTATTTATATTTTAGAAACCATTGGCCGTAAATTAGCCAAGAAAATGACGTAAAAAAACAGCCTGTTTTTGCGCTCTCACGTAAAATACTGATAAATATAAATTATTTATATTAACAATCCACAACTTGGCCTCGCCGAAGGAGTGTCTCTGTTTTTATAGTCCTTTTTTGTACTCAAAACAGCATGAAGAAAAAATTTTTTTTAGGTATCTCACTTGCAGTCAATAAACTAACTGTATAGAGGGCTTCATAAATGGCGTTAACAACCTGCAGGGAATGCAATAGAAAGGTGTCTAAATCTGCCAAAGTTTGTCCGGGGTGTGGCGTTAAGCGCCTGGGTTTTAAGCGATGGCAGGCACTGATCGGGTTGGTTTTTTTATTTTTAATCGCAATATTCTTTACCACATGTTCTGGGGGGGCTGCATCTGCGGATGAATTTACCGTTCAGGGCGGTACGGCCAGGGATTATAAAATACTCGAAAGCGTAAGCTATGGCGTCGGCAAGAGGGGTGGGTCACGTATTCATATAGTTTCAGAGATGGCGAGTTCGCAGGCCGATAGAGCTGCAACCGCGCAAGCTGCTGCAAAGGCTTATCTCAAAGAACACCTGCTGCAACAGGTTACTGTGCACCTCGAGGTAAATGAATTTACTATTTATAAAGGGGCTCAGTTAGCAATTGCGACTTATACGCCTGATGGTTGCGGAAACAGTGGAAAAGATTGTGATGGTAAGGCATGGGAAATCAGTGCCAGTGAGCAGCAATTAACGCCTTTAGATGTGGCAATTATGAAAGAGTGGCATGCAAATAAGGATTCTTTCAAGCAACACGGGCTAGTGAACGAGGATAAGCTTGAATTATTTATATCCAAAAAGTTACGGGTTCCTCTCGAACAAGTGACGCTGCCTTATATTACTCGGGAAGAAATCACAAAATAGGTTCACTTCTATTTTTAGTGGGCTAAGATAAATTATTGCTGCGAATTACAGTTCCATCCGGACCACATAACACCCTGAAAACCCTCGCCCGCCGTGGGTTTTCTCATTTTGACGCTGGGATGTCATTTCCCCCAAGTTATTTTAAAAACTATCATCAAGCCTTATAATTCATAACGTTATCAGTTATAAGACTTTCTCAGTTGCGTAATGCTGCGTATTTGAGCCTGTAGCTTGATTTCATCGCCAATAATTTTGCTGGTGCTAAGCAAAGTGATTCAACGGAGAAAAATTAGGGCTGCAAGTGGCAGTGTAGTAAAACGGGCCGGCAGTCGCTCTAAGTTTCAATCGTAATACGAGCTTTCTCATAATACCGTGCAGACATGAGTGACTTACCACCTAAAGAGTTTTTTTAGCCATGATTTTGCCGGTACTGAGACCTTCGATTTGGCATGATCGACATACTCCTGAATTTCTTCAACCTGTAGATCCTGGAAACGTGCGATCAAACTGCGATATTGCACCGTCCCCAGTTCAGTTTTCCCCTGATCGTCGTAGGTCAGTGCAAGGTTGTGCATGGCCGCTGCAACCTGAACCTGTACACCTTCGAATTCTGAATCCTGAAAACGTGCAATCAGCGAGCACAGTTGTTCTGTTTCCTGCTCCGGCAGCCCCTGAGCATCATAGGAGTTTGCCAGGCTGAACATGGCCTGTGCAGCCTGAACCTGAACACCTTCGAGTTCTGAATCCACAAAGCGCTCAACCAGCGTGCGCAGTTGCTCTTTTTGCTGTTCCGGCAACTTCTGAGCACGATAGGTGCATGCCAGGTTGTACATAGCCTTTGCAACCTGAACCTGTACACCTCCGAACTCTGAATCTTGAAAACGTGCAATCAGCGAGCGCAGTTGTTTTTTTTCCTGTTCCGACAACTCCTGAGCATCATAGGTGCATGCCAGGTTGAGCATAGCCTTTGCAATCTCAACCTGAACACCTTCGACCGAGGAATCCTGGAAGCGCGCAATAAGCGTATGTAGTTGTTCTGTTTCCTGTTCCGGCAGCCCCTGAGCGTCATAGGTAAGTGCCAGGCTGAGCATAGCCTTTGCAACCTGAACCTGAACACCTTCGTACTCTGAATCCTCAAAGCGCTCAATCAGATTACGCAGTTGTTCTTTTTTCTGTTCCGGCAGCCCGTGAGCATCATAGGTGTATGCCAGGTTGTACATAGCCTGTGCGACCTCAACCTGAACACCTCCGACCGTGGAATCCTGGAAGCGCACAATAAGCGTACGTAGTTGTTCTGTTTTTCGCTCCGGCAGCCCCCAAGCATCATAGGTGCATGCCAGACTGTACATGGCCTTTGCAACCTCAATCTGAACACCTTCGACCGTGGAATCCCGGAAGCGCTCAATCAGCGTGAGCTGTTGCTCTGTTTTCTGCTCCAGCAGACCCTGGGCATCATAGGTAAGTGCCAGACTGTACATGGCCTTTGCAACCCGAACCTGAACACCTTCGACCGTGGAATCCTGGAAATGCCCAATAAGCGTACGTAGCTGTTCTTTTCCCTGTTCCGGCAGCCCCTGAGCGTCATAGGTAAGTGCCAGACTGTACATGGCCCTTGCAACCAGAATCTGAATCTCTCCGATCCATGAATCCTCAAATCGCTCAATCAGAGTACGCAGTTGTTCTATTTCCTGCACCGGCAACTCCTGAGCATCATAGGTGCATGCTAGGTTGTACATAGCGTTTGCAACACTAATCTGAATTTCTTCGTTCGGGAAATACTGGAAGCGCTCAATCAGCGTGCGCTGTTGTTCTGTATCCTGCTCCGTTAACCCCTGAGCGTCATAGGTGCATGCCAGCCTGTACATAGCCTTTGCAACCTCCACCTGAACAGCTTCGACCATTGAATCCTGAAAACGCCCGATGAGTGTGCGTAGCTGTTCTGTTTCCCGCGCCAGCAGTTCCTGAGCGTCATAGCTGAGTGCGAGGTTGTACATAGCCTGTGCAACCAGCACCTGAACGTCTCTGACTGCTGAATCCTGAAAACGCCCGATCAGTGTGCGCAGCTGTTCTGTTTCCCGCTCCGGTAACCCATGATCTTTATAGGTGATTGCCAAATGGAGCATGGCCTTCGCGACATCCCCCTGAACTTCCGCATCTGCTGAACCACTGAAACGTTGAATCAATGTCTGGTACTGCGCTATTTCTGGCTCAGGCATGCCCTGAAAATCGTACCAAAAGCTAAAATTAAGAAGAGCTGAGGTCACGCAACTTTGAATGACGGGGTCCGTTGAATCCTGAAAACGTTCGACAACAGCCTGGTACTGAGTCACTTTTTTATCGGGGAATTGTTGAAATTCAAGCCTGTTGGCTAAGTTGAACAGGGTCTTTGCAACCAGCCGCTGGAGGGTAACATCCGCCGAATCCTGGTGGTGTCTGAGCAAAGAGTGGTAATAAGCCATTTCCTGCTCTTCCTGATCCTGTATATAGCAGCAAAAGGCCATGGTAAACATGGCGTGTGCAACCAGCATCTGCACCGCTTTATCTGTTGAGTGTTCGAAACGCTCAATAAAATCCCGACGCTCTGTTATTTTTTGCTGGCCATAATCACTTCCGGCCATATTGCACACTGCTTTAGTGACCATAGCCTGTGCATCACGATCTGGTGACTTCTCAAAACGTTCAATCAATATTTGATATTGAGCATGCTCTTCCTCCTCTCGTCCCCGCTCATAATATGCAATAGCCAGACGGAACATGGCCTGGGCAACAAAACCCTGCATAACATCATCCGGCGAGTGCTCAAAGCGCGCTATCAATGCCTGATACTGAGCTATTTCCTGCTCAGGCTCACCTTTGGCATCGAACCATCTGGCAAGCTTAAGCAGGGTCTTCGCTATCAGGGGTTGAACAGCAGGCTCTTCTTGCGGGTTCAGGTGTGGGGCCAACTGAATATGTTGTACCAGGTGTGGCACCAGTTCGATATGTTGTAAAAGGCCTGCGTCATCCCGGATATTGATTTCAGACTCAATCAGTTCATGGGCTTGCTGTAATTCATTCGGGGTCATCTGGGGCGCCTGATAGCTAATGAAACGGAAAAGAAAAAACCATATCGACCGATCCTACAAAAGACATATAAAGAGAATGGTTTTTATTTTGTCTTAAATTAAATATCACCTCCGCATAACGTCGTTTTTTTGACCCGTTGCGGTGGCTGACAAAATGGACCTTATCGGGTACCGCATCATAACTTTTCGCAACACATTGCAGCTCCATCCGGACCACAAAACCCCACGGAAAGCAAACGATCCTTTTTTAATCAATTGGTTAGTAAAAACACCCGACAGACGCCGAGTCCTGTTTACTGTAATTCACTGAAATTCATTTCATTTTTTTCAGTGGATACCTGCCTCCCTGCGGCCCAGTGGCGGCGCGGGCTGGCGTGATCCTTTTCGGGATCTTTTTACTGAAAAATTTTTTATACGCGAACCGTGCAGGCGGGTGCGGTGTAGCGCCGTTTCCGTGGCGTGGGCATTCCGTACCGTGGGGCGTGTGCAGCCTGTGCGGGGTGTGGTGAGGCGAGTGGGTTTGACTGAGTGCGTGACGGTGGCAGCGTGTCTTGCTGGCGCTATCGCGCGCCTATGAGGTTAACCATCTACAAAATTTGCACAAGGTGGGGTTATGGGTCTGTCCGCAATGGGAAATCAGTTTTTTAATACATAAATCCTAATAAATTTAGTCTCTTACATTTATTCTTGTTTATGGAAATAATCTAATTCCGTGACTATTCTCTGCTTTGTCAATATGAAATAAGGGTGATCATGGGTGTTAAGGTAACTGAAGGCGGCTGGCTGGTTGATATTAGGCCGCGGGGGCGAAGCGGTCCGCGCGTTCGCCGTAAGTTTCCAACCAAAAGCGAGGCTCAGCAGTTCGAGCGTTGGACGATAGCCACCCAGAACAACAAAGAATGGCAGGCAAATTCACGTTCAGATCCCCACAGTCTGGAAGAACTTATAAATTTATGGTGGACCCATCACGGGCAGGGGCTCTCATCCGGTTCGATAATACACAATGAGCTGAATCGTATATGTGACGATATTCGGAATCCGCGCGCCGAGAATTTCGGCAAAAAACAGTTTTCGGATTACCGGGAAAAACGGCTTGAGGCGGGGATTAACCCAGCAACAATCAACCGCGAACAAGCGATATTGAGCGGCGTTTTTACCGTTCTCATAAAGCTGGGTATTTACACGAAAGAGCACCCGCTTGCCCTGGTTATGCGCGTAAAAAATCCACAAAAAGAAATGCACTACCTCGAAAATGAGGAAATCGACACGCTGCTCAGCTCGCTCAGCGGGGATAACCTCAAAATTGCACGGCTCTGCCTGTCCACTGGCGCCCGATGGGAGGAGGCTGCGTCACTTCCTCGCAGTTCGGTCACACGGTACAAAGTCACATTTAATCAAACTAAAAATGGGTTAAACAGGACGGTGCCCATTGGGATAGATGTGTATGTTGAGATAACGGACGACAATGATAAAAAATTACTGTTCCCTGCCGCTCATTACGGGCAGTTCAGAGCCCTGCTTAAGCGTCTTTTTGATTTACCTGATGGTCAGGCCACCCACGTTTTACGCCACACATTTGCAGCGCACTTTATGATGAATGGCGGCAATATATTAACCCTGCAAAAAATACTCGGGCATGCTTCAATAAATCAAACTATGGCTTACTCTCATTTAGCGCCTGATTATTTAAATGACGCTGTTTTATTAAATCCACTAAATAAAAAACACCCCCATGCCAAGTAGCAAAAATGTTATGGTTTTATTAAACACGGACATCCAGAAGATCCACATTTTGACCCAATCACTAAGCTTTGATAGGTTTTGATTAGCCTTAATAAGTATTCAAGTTATTGATAGTATTCGTAACCCATTATTTTTACGCCCCTACAAATAACAGCCTGTTTTATCTATGTAACAAATCACATTAACCGTGATTTGTTATATCGTGACAATTAATTCTCATTTGTTAGACTCCAGAATAGAACGTATTAATACACTGCCATTTTGTGATGTATCCCACATTATTTCTGGCACTGACAGTGAGATTAACAAATATGAAAAAATTGACCTTACCAAAAGACTTTTTATGGGGCGGTGCGGTTGCTGCACATCAGGTAGAAGGTGGCTGGAACAAAGAAGGTAAAGGCCCAAGTATTTGTGATGTGCTGACCGGTGGCGCACACGGCGTACCGCGTGAAATCACTCAAGAAATGGTGCCAGGCAAATATTATCCCAACCATGAAGCCATCGATTTCCACGGTCATTACAAAGAAGACATCGCACTGTTTGCTGAAATGGGCTTCAAATGTTTCCGCACCTCAATCGCCTGGACGCGCATTTTCCCGAAAGGCGATGAACTGCAACCCAATGAAGAAGGGCTGAAGTTCTACGACGACATGTTCGATGAGCTGCTGAAGTACAACATTGAGCCGGTCATCACCCTCTCCCACTTTGAAATGCCACATTATCTGGTCACCGAATACGGTGGCTGGACTAACCGTAAAGTCGTTGATTTCTTTGTTCGTTTTGCCGAAGTGGTGTTTGAACGCTACAAGAGCAAAGTGAAATACTGGATGACCTTTAACGAGATCAACAACCAGCGTAACTGGCGCGCACCGTTATTCGGCTACTGCTGTTCTGGCGTGGTTTACACCGAGCACGATAACCCTGAAGAAGTGATGTACCAGGTTCTGCACCACCAGTTTGTTGCCAGTGCTCTGGCGGTGAAGATTGGCCATCGCATTAATCCTGAAATGCAGATTGGCTGCATGCTGGCGATGGTGCCGCTGTATCCGTTCTCCTGCAAACCAGAAGATCAGATGTACGCGCAAGAATCCATGCGTGAGCGTTATGTCTTTACAGACGTGCAATTGCGTGGCTACTACCCATCTTATGTGTTGAACGAGTGGGAACGCCGCGAGTTCAACATCAAAATGGAAGCGGGCGACGAGCAAATCCTGCGTGAAGGCGTGTGTGATTACCTCGGTTTCAGCTATTACATGACCAACGCGGTGAAAGCTGACGGCGGCACCGGTGATGCATTATCTGGCTTCCAGGGCAGCGTGCCGAATCCGTTCGTGAAAGCGTCCGATTGGGGCTGGCAGATTGACCCTGTTGGCCTGCGCTACGCACTTTGCGAATTGTATGAGCGCTATCAGAAACCGCTGTTTATCGTTGAAAACGGCTTCGGTGCTTACGACAAAGTGGAAGAAGATGGCTCAATCAATGATGACTACCGCATTGATTACCTAAAAGCACACGTTGCCGAGATGATGAAAGCGGTCACTTACGATGGTGTGGATCTGATGGGTTACACCCCGTGGGGCTGCATCGATTGCGTTTCCTTCACCACCGGTCAATACAACAAACGCTACGGCTTTATCTATGTGAACAAACACGACGATGGCACCGGCGATATGTCTCGTTCGCGCAAGAAGAGCTTTAACTGGTACAAAGAAGTGATTGCCAGTAACGGTGAAAAACTCTGATTGATTTGCTCGCCTGAACGCCCCGTTTACGGGGCGTTTTTATTCAGGTCGGCAAAGCAAAGCGGAAGCACGCTCCGGTTTCCGGCCTTTCTACCAGCGCAATATCGCTGCCATGAAGCTGCAACATCTGGCGTACAATCATCAACCCTAAACCGCCGACTCTCACCTGCGACTGGTTCATAATCGAAGGCCGCACAAACAATCCTTCTTTCAGCTCATGCGGGATGCCCGGCCCACTGTCACTGATTTGTACCATCACTTTTTGCCCCTCTTTCCACAGGCGCACCGCAACTGTACCTTGCTCTGGGGTATGACGAATTGCGTTATCCAGCAGGTTAGTTAGCACCCGTTCAATCATCCCCAAATCCGCGTCAATTAATGGCAGCTCTGGCTGGATATCAGCCACTAACTTTAACTGCCGTGTTTGCGTCATCAGCTCGAATTTCTGGAAGACATCCTGCAATAACTCACTGAGGCAGAAGTGCTCTTTTTGCGGCTTCACCACGCCATACTCAAGACGAGCTAATTCAAACAGTGACTGTGCGAGGATGCGGACTTTCTGGCTCTGTGCTAACGCGGTTTCCAGATAACGTTGCTTTTCCGCTTCAGAAAGCGTCGATGACATCACCGATAAGCTTTCCAGATAACCGTGCATCGAGGTTAATGGTGTGCGCAAATCATGGGAAATATTGGCAATAAACTCACGACGCAGCTGGTCTTGTTGTGAAAGACGATGCCACTGATCTGAAATACGTCGGGCCATCATAATCACCCCCTGGCGCAACAGGCTGATTTCGTCATGGCCCGGAACTTTTTCCAGCGGCAGCTCGGCCATCGCCTTCATCTCGGTCATGCCGCCGGCTTCCAGTGCATTTACCTGGCAGGAAAGCGAACGTAACGGATGAGTAATCCAGCGAAATGCCAGCCAGCCAACGATAAGTCCCAGCAAGGCAACCAGACTTATCGAAAGCAAAACCACTTTTAATAACGTATTAAATTGCGCATCACTAGCCAGCACATTGTAATTTTCGCCCAACAAAATAATGTACAAATAGCCTTTCACTACCCCGTTCTGGTACATCGGTGCCACGCTGAACACTTTTTTGCCATCAACACTACGAGGATCGTCGCCGTAGATCGGATATTGTTTCTCGTTGAGTGCCGTCAAAATTGGTTGCAGATCTACACGATGGCGTTTGATGTGATTTGGTGGCGCAGCGTCGCCGATAATATCGCCTTTCTCATCCAGCAGATAAACTTCAACGCTTGGGTTTACCGTCATCAAATGATCAAACAAGCGGCGCACTGAATCATCATTCAGCCCGTCTTCCCCAAGCAGCGGGTAGCTCTGGTTGATATGCTCGGCAAGCGAGCCAGAAAGTTGCTGAACCACCGCCTGGCTGTACTGCGTGCTGGTGCGGATTTGCAGCCACCCCAGTAAAGAGCAAGAGGTGATGAGTAGCAGGGCAAAGACCAGAGTCAGGCGCTGTGAAAGAGAGAGTTTTCGCATGGTTTACTCGTTGCGCAGTGCGATGAATTTATACCCTTTTCCCCACACCGTAAGAATGAATTCAGGCTCTGCGGGGTTATCTTCAATCTTGATACGTAAACGGTTGATATGGGTGTTAACTGTGTGTTCATAGCCTTCGTGTTGATAGCCCCAAACCTGGTTAAGCAGATTCAACCGTGAGAAAACTTTGCCGGGATGTTTGGCAAAAAACCACAGCAGATCGAACTCACGCGGTGTCAGCTCAACAGGTTGTTGTCTGAGGCGCACATCGCGAGCCAGGGGATCAATAGTTAGCCGATCGAAAGTCAGCGTTCCGGCATCCTGCATCAGGTTCTGACTCATCGCTTCCTGGCGGCGGAACAGCGCTTTAACTCGCGCCACGAGTTCCAGCATTGAAAAAGGTTTTGCCAGATAGTCATCCGCGCCAAGCTCCAGCCCCAATACGCGATGCGTTTCGCTTGAGCGAGCGCTGATCATGACGATCGGCGTGTAACGCGTCATGGTTCGCGCATGGCGGCAGATTTCCAGCCCATCAACGCCCGGCAACATAAGATCCAATATCAGCGCATCCCAACCACCCTGTTTGAGCAATTCCAGCCCGAGGGTGCCATCTGCTGCATGCACAATTTCATAGCCTTCTTCCCGCAGGTGCAGTTGCAGAAGTTCAGCAATATTTTCGTCATCCTCAACGATTAATAATTTTTTGGTTTTCATCACTTCTGCCTTATATCCGCTGTTGATAGCAAGTCTATACAACATTCACCCATCGAGTTATCACATTTAATTTAACTTTTCGTGAGGTTTTGGAGAACAGATTTCAGCCACAATCATTTCAACGCAATAACCGGAATTACACGATGGAAAGGCCAATATTTCAGGTTAAACCCGCCCTAGTTCATCCGCTGTGGCTGAGGATTTGCCACTGGTTGAATGCCCTTGCCATGCTGATTATGGTGACAAGTGGATGGCGGATATATAACGCTTCACCGTTGTTTAATTTTACCTTTCCAGCTGAATTAACGCTCGGTGGCTGGCTAGGCGGTGCCTTGCAGTGGCATTTCGCAGGCATGTGGCTATTTGGTATTAATGGCGTGATTTACCTGCTGATTAATATTTTCAGCGGCCGCCTGAAACACAAATTTTGGCCTCTGTCGCCGCGTGCATTAGCCAATGATTTTATTGCCGCACTACGGGGAAAACTGGCTCATGAGGATCTCAGCCACTACAACACTGTGCAGAAACTGGCGTATCTGTTTGTGATGATCGACGGGATCATTCTGGTGAGTTCAGGTCTGGTGGTGTGGAAATCAGTACAGTTTCCGTTATTGCGGGAATTACTCGGCGGTTATGACAATGCACGTTTTATTCATTTTTATGCCATGTCCGCAATGGTGGGGTTTGTCGTCATCCATCTGATTATGGTGGCGCTGGTTCCACGAACTTTACTCGCGATGTTGCGTGGCCGATAGGGAAAAATAATGAGCAAAAATAATAAGATTTTTTCTGATTCTGACAAGGCCGCAATTATTCAGGATGCGACACAGCAAATTAATAAACAGTTATCGTCTGAAGGCCGTCGTCGTTTTTTGAAGCAAGGTTTAACCCTCGGTGGTTTAATGATGCTGACCGGCTGCGATATTAGCAGTAATGAATCAGTCGAAAATAGCTTAAGCCGTATTTCACGATTCAATGACCGCGTACAAGGCTGGTTATTTAACGCCAATGATTTGGCACCGGTTTATCCCGAAAGCATGATGACGCGTCCATTCCCTTTTAATGCTTTTTACAGCGAAGACGAAGCGCCGAACATTAACGGCGACGATTATCGCCTGGAGGTTGCGGGACTAGTGGCAGATAAGCGCCCGTGGACGCTGGCACAGCTGCACCAGATGGCACAGGTTAGCCAGGTCACACGCCATATCTGTGTTGAAGGCTGGAGTGCGATTGGTAAATGGGGCGGCGTACCGTTTTCTTTATTCCTTAAAGGAATTGGCGCTGATTTAAATGCCCGTTATGTCAGTTTTAAATGTGCTGATGATTATTACACCAGCATTGATATGGCAACCGCATTACATCCACAAACCATTATTGCTCTGACTTACGATGGTGAAATATTGCCGCGTAAGTATGGTTTCCCGATGAAATTAAGAATGCCCACCAAGTTGGGTTACAAAAACCCCAAACATATTCAAGTTATAGAAGTCACCAACCGCTATCCCGGTGGTTATTGGGAAGACCAGGGTTATAACTGGTTTGGCGGAAGTTAATCAATGTAGTTAATGAAACGTAAAGGAAAGACAAAATGAAAAAACTCTACACTGCTCTGATGTGCTCAGCATTATTCTTTGGCGTAGCTGGCGCTAATGCTGCGGATAATATGTCTAAAGATTCTATGTCTAAAGATAATATGGCAATGTCTCACGACTGCGGCAAAGATGGCATGAAGAAAGATTGCATGGCTAAAGATGGTATGAAGAAAGATTCCATGTCTAAGGATCATATGTCTAAAGACTCTATGTCTAAAGACGAGATGGGTAAAAAGTAATTCTCACACCAACATCAGGATAATGGCAGTTGTCTGAATTTTCAGGCAACTGCCATTTTGACTTTCTAATTGATCAATCTTAGGGGAAAACACTCAGCTTATTTTCGCTCATCGGCGAATCCTATTTAAACAATAGCTCTTGCCAATTATATAGATTGATAATCCTCAAGGAGTCAGATCCTTTTCTTTCACATGATGGGAAACGCATAAAAAGCGTATGACAACCTATGGAAAGGACAACCAGATGAAAAAAATAATAACACTATCCGGGATAGCCATTGCGGGTGTAGTCGTCGGCTATTTTAGCCTGGTGGCTTATGTTTATCACCATGATAATCAAAGAACTGCAGCATTCCCTCCGCAAACCAATCCTTCACCACATAATGTAAAAGTCCTGAATATATTGCAGGAAAAAGGTTGTGACTATTGCCACACGCCTTCGACCAAATTGCCCTTTTATGCTTCATTCCCTGTGGCAAAACAGCTTATGGAGTACGATATTCAACTCGGTTACAAATCGTTTAATCTGACCCAGGTTCGTGAAAGCCTGCTTGATAATAAAGCAGCGCCGCAAAGTGATATCACTAAAATTGAGTGGGTGATGGGACATCAGACCATGCCTCCGACCCGTTATAATGCTCTGCATTGGGCTGGTGTGATGAATCAAGAGGAACGTAACGTTTTACTTGATTGGGTGAAACAGCAGCGGCTGAATTATTACACTACGTCGGATATGGCAGATAATCGCCGTAATGAACCGGTGCAACCTATCCCCAAATCTTTGCCAGTCGATGCTCAAAAGGTCGCACTGGGAATGCGCCTTTACCATGACCCACGACTCTCTGGCGACAACTCCATCTCCTGTGCACATTGTCATCAGCTTGGTGCAGGTGGTGTGGACGGACGTAAAACATCCAGAGGTGTTGGCGGTGAAATTGGCCCGATTAATGCTCCTACCGTCTATAACTCGATATTCAATATCGAACAATTCTGGGATGGACGTGCCGCCGATCTTCAGGCTCAGGCGGGTGGACCTCCGCTTAACCCTATCGAAATGGCTTCGAAATCCTGGGATGAAATTACCGACAAGCTAAATAAAGACCCGATCCTGACACGCGACTTCACCGCCGTGTATCCACAAGGGTTCTCGGGAACGTCCATAACGGATGCGATTGCCGAGTTTGAGAAGACCCTTATTACGCCGGACTCGCCATTTGATAATTATCTGCGCGGGGATGACAACGCAATCACATCGCAACAGAAACGCGGTTATCAGCTATTTAAAGACAATAAATGTGCCACCTGCCATAGCGGGAAAATACTTGGCGGGCGTTCGTTTGAGCCGCTTGGACTGAAGAAAGACTTTGGTTTTGGTGAGGTCACTGCCGCAGATATCGGGCGCATGAATGTCACTAACGATGTGCGCGACCGTCTGCGCCAAAAAGTCCCGACGTTACGTAACGTCGCCCTGACTGCGCCTTACTTCCACCGCGGAGATGTCGAAACGATGGATGAAGCAGTGAAGCTGATGCTGAAATATCAGGTAGGAACTAGCTTACCGCAAAGCGATGTCGACGACATTGTGGCTTTTCTGAATACGCTAAACGGTGTCTACACGCCTTATCCGGTTAACTAAAACCGTTTGCAGGAAAAGGCAGTTCACCTGAAGTTTCAGGCAACTGCCTTTTTTATTTACCGCCGGCTAAATCGAGGAAACTGCCTGTCACATAGGAGGCTTTATCACTAAGCAGCCAGACGATGGCCTGAGCGACTTCTTCTGGCTGGCCGCCACGTTTCATCGGTAAGAGATCTTTTACCCGATCAACTCGCCCGGCTTCGCCACCCGAAGCATGCATTTCGGTATAAATAAAACCAGGACGCACGCAATTGACACGAATCCCCTGCGCCGCAACTTCCACAGAAAGCCCAGTGGTTAAGGTGTCTACCGCGCCTTTTGACGCCGCATAATCAACATATTCACCAGGTGCGCCCAGACGTGATGCTGCCGACGAGACATTAACTATCGCCCCGCCATTTCCACCATGGCGAATTGCCATGCGTTTGACGGCTTCGCGGCAACAAAGAAAATAAC
Source organism: Buttiauxella sp. 3AFRM03 (assembly GCF_003675305.1). Lineage (NCBI taxonomy): Bacteria > Pseudomonadati > Pseudomonadota > Gammaproteobacteria > Enterobacterales > Enterobacteriaceae > Buttiauxella > Buttiauxella sp. 3AFRM03. The sequence continues at coordinate 3,857,997 of NZ_CP033076.1, read as the reverse complement.
CAGTGACGTTAGTCGCTAACACGCAGTTAATGCGTTCAGCAGTGAGTTCTTCGATGGTGGATTGTTGGAACAGAATGCCCGCGTTGTTGACCAGCGCGGTCACGGGGCCGAAGGCGTTGTCGATTTCCACAAACATTGCCATGACTTGCAGTTCATCGGAGATATCCGCTTTGATAGCAATCGCTTCGCCGCCCGCCGCGTGAATAGTTGAAATCACTTCATCGGCTGCTTGTTTATTACGCTGGTAGTTTACGACGACTTTGTAGCCAGATTGCGCCAGCAGGATGGCGGTGGCTTTACCGATACCACGGCTTGCGCCGGTGACTAATGCGACGGCCATTTTACCTCCAACGTTGTAGCGCCCTCACCCCGCCCCTCTCCCCCAGGAGAGGGAGAAAACCGAACAGATCCCCTCTCCATCAAGGAGAGGGAGAAAACCGAACGGGTCCCCTCTCCATCAGGGAGAGGGAGAAAACCGAACGGGTCCCCTCTCCATCAGGGAGAGGGTTAGGGTGAGGGTGGTGTTAAAACTTACTGATATTCGCTCATCGGCACGCAAGAGCAGAACAGATTGCGGTCACCGAACACATCGTCCAGGCGTTTCACGGTCGGCCAGTATTTGTTGCCATGGCCTGTCGGGAACACTGCCAGTTCGCGGGTGTACGGGTGCGTCCAGTCAGCAACGATTTCGTCCTGAGTGTGCGGTGCGTTAACCAGTGGGTTATCTTCCAGCGGCCATTCACCACGCGCAACGCGGTCGATTTCGGTGCGAATAGTCAGCATCGCGTCGATAAAGCGATCCAGCTCCAGTTTGCTTTCAGATTCCGTTGGCTCAACCATCAGCGTACCCGCTACCGGGAACGACATCGTTGGCGCGTGGAAACCGAAGTCAATCAGGCGCTTAGCAATATCCAGCTCGCTGATGCCGGTTTCTTCTTTCAATGGACGAATGTCGAGAATACATTCATGCGCCACATGCCCACTGCGCCCGGTATAGAGAATCGGGAAAGCAGATTTCAGGCGAGTCGCAATATAGTTGGCATTCAGGATTGCCACCTGGCTTGCCTTCTTCAGACCCTGCGCGCCCATCATGCGGATGTACATCCAGCTGATTGGCAGAATGGATGCGCTACCAAATGGTGCTGCGGAAACCGCGCCCTGCTGAGTCAGCATCTCTTCAATCTGCACCACGCTATGGCCTGGTACAAACGGTGCCAGGTGCGCTTTCACGCCGATTGGCCCCATACCTGGGCCGCCACCGCCGTGTGGAATGCAGAAGGTTTTGTGCAGGTTAAGGTGCGAAACATCAGCGCCGATGTAACCCGGAGAAGTGATCCCCACCTGTGCGTTCATGTTCGCGCCATCCAGATAAACCTGGCCGCCGAACTGATGCACGATCTGACACACTTCACGGATCGTTTCTTCGTACACGCCGTGGGTTGACGGGTAAGTCACCATGATACAAGACAGCGCATCGCCAGCCTGTTCGGCTTTCAGACGCAGATCGTGAAGATCGATATTGCCTTGTTTATCACACGCCACCACGACCACTTCCATGCCAGCCATTTGCGCTGACGCCGGGTTGGTGCCGTGAGCAGAACTTGGGATCAAGCACAGATTACGGCTGCCTTCGTTACGGCTTTCGTGATAACGACGAATCGCCAGCAGGCCCGCATATTCGCCCTGAGCACCGGAGTTTGGCTGCATACACAGCGCATCGTAACCGGTGAGTTTCACCAGCCAGTCAGACAGCTGGGAAATCATCTGATGGTAACCTTCCGCCTGGTTTGCCGGGCAGAACGGGTGCAGTTCGGCAAATTCCGGCCAGGTGATTGGGATCATTTCAGCGGCCGCGTTCAGCTTCATGGTGCAAGAGCCGAGTGGGATCATCGCCTGGTTGAGCGCCAGATCTTTGCGCTCAAGCGAGTGCATATAACGCATCATTTCGGTTTCGCTGTGGTAGCGATTGAACACCGGATGCGTCAGGAATTCGTCATTACGCACCATAGCTGCCGGTATAGACAGGCTGTCACCCGCAACGTTTTGATCTAATTTGTCGATGTCCAGACCGTGGTTATCGCCCAGCAACACCGTGAACAGCGCCTGCACATCTTCGCGGGTAGTCGCTTCATCCAGCGTGATGCCAACCGCGTTCAGAATATCGCTACGCAGGTTGATTTCATTGGCTTCGGCGCGTGCCAACACAGCGGCTTTATCGCTGACTTCAACACACAGAGTGTCGAACCAATGTTTGTGACGCAGCACCAGACCTTTTTGTTGCAGGCCAGCCGCCAGAATATCGGTCAGACGGTGGATACGCCCGGCAATACGTTTCAGGCCAGCCGGGCCATGGAACACCGCATACAGACTGGCGATGTTTGCCAGCAGAACCTGGGAAGTACAAATATTGGAGTTGGCTTTTTCGCGGCGGATATGTTGCTCGCGAGTTTGCATCGCCATGCGCAGCGCAGTCCGGCCCGCAGCATCGCGGGAAACACCGATAATACGGCCTGGCATAGAACGTTTGAATTCATCACGGGCTGCGAAGAATGCAGCATGCGGGCCACCGTAACCCATTGGCACGCCAAAACGCTGTGCGGAACCAAATACGATGTCAGCACCTTGTTTACCAGGTGCAGTCAGCAGAACCAGTGTCATAAAGTCAGCGGCAACACTCACGATGACTTTACGCTGTTTCAGCTCAACAATCAGAGCGCGGTAGTCATGGACTTCACCGGTGGTACCCACTTGTTGCAGCAGCACGCCAAACACGTCCTGATGATCGAGCACTTTCGCCGCGTCATCAACGATGACGTCGAAGCCGAAGGTTTCAGCACGGGTGCGTACTACGTCCAGCGTCTGTGGATGTACGTCGGCGGCAACAAAGAAGCGGTTGGCGTTCTTCAGTTTGCTGACGCGTTTAGCCATCGCCATCGCTTCTGCGGCAGCGGTTGCTTCGTCCAGCAAAGAAGCCGAGGCGATATCAAGACCGGTTAAATCCAGAGTCACTTGCTGGAAGTTAAGCAGAGCTTCAAGACGGCCTTGTGAAACTTCAGGCTGGTACGGGGTGTACGCGGTATACCAGCCTGGGTTTTCGAGCATGTTACGCAAGATGACAGGTGGCGTTTGCACCGCTGTGTAACCCATGCCGATATAGGTTTTAAAACACTTGTTACGTCCGGCAATGGTCTTTAATTCAGCCAGGGCCGCGAATTCCGTAGCAGCCTCACCCACCTGCGGTGGCTCAGCAAGCTGGATATCAGCAGGAACGATTGAAGCAATCAGCTCGTTAAGCGAACGAGCACCTACTGTTTCCAGCATTTCATGTTGCTGTTGTGCGTTCGGTCCAATGTGACGGTCGATAAACGCTTCGTGATTTTCAAGCTGACGTAAAGACTGGGTCATGAGCGGTGATTCCTGATGTGTGTTTCCCCCTTCTCCCTCAGGGAGAGGGCCGGGGTGAGGGTTGATGTGCTGATATTCCCCTCACCCTAACCCTCTCCCCAAAGGGGCGAGGGGATGAGTCGGTGTCGATTACTCGTCTTCTAACAGCGCTTCGTACGCCGTTGCATCCAGCAATTCGTCCAGTTCGGATTCGTCGCTAGCTTTGATTTTGAAGATCCAACCGCCAGTGTATGGCTCGCTGTTGATAAGCTCTGGCGTATCGCTCAGCTCGTTGTTCACAGCGATGATTTCACCGCTGATAGGTGCGTAAATGTCAGAGGCCGCTTTTACAGATTCAGCCACGGCGCAATCATCGCCAGTGCTGACCGTGGAGCCAACGTCTGGCAGGTCGACAAACACCATATCGCCCAGCAGCTCTTGCGCGTGTTCGGTGATACCTACGGTGTAAGACCCATCAGCTTCTTTACGCAGCCATTCGTGTTCTTTGCTGTATTTCAATTCGTTCGGCACATTGCTCATTGTTTTTCTCCTGATTTCGAAATTCACTGCGCGACAGCTTTACCGCCGCGAACAAAAATAGGTTTAGTCACTTTCACCGGCATTTCTCGGTTACGGATTTGCACAATGGCTGTTTCGCCAATGCCCGCAGGAACGCGTGCCAGAGCAATGCTGTAGCCCAACGTTGGTGAGAATGTCCCGCTGGTGATTACGCCTTCATGAATGTTGCCTGATTCATCCGTAAAGCGAACAGGCAGCTCATTACGTAATACGCCTTTTTCGGTCATGATCAAGCCAACGAGCTGGTCGGTGCCTTTCTCGCGCTGGAGTTCCAGTGCTTCACGGCCAATGAAATCGCGGTCTTCTGGCTGCCAGGCGATGGTCCAGCCCATATTGGCGGCCAGCGGAGAAACGCTTTCATCCATTTCCTGGCTGTAGAGGTTCATGCCGGATTCCAGACGTAGTGTGTCACGCGCGCCCAGTCCGCAAGGCTTCACGCCAACCTCAACGAGTTGCGCCCAAAATTCGGCCGCTTTCTCATTTGGCATAGCAATTTCGTAACCCGCTTCGCCGGTATAACCGGTGGTCGCAACAAACAGGTCACCCGCCTGAACACCGAAGAAGGGTTTCATGCCTGCCACTGCTTTACGCTGTTCTTCGGTAAACAGCTGCGCAGCTTTGGCCTGAGCGTTTGGCCCCTGAACGGCAATCAGCGCCAGGTCATCACGCACGGTGACAGAAACGCTGAACGGTTCGGCGTGTTGATTAATCCAGGCCAGGTCTTTTTCACGCGTGGCGGAATTCACCACCAGGCGGAAATAATCTTCGCTCTGGAAATAGATAATCAGGTCATCGATGACACCGCCGGAGGCGTTGAGCATGGCGGTGTAGAGGGCTTTACCCGGCTGGGTCAGTTTGGCAACGTCGTTTGCCACTAAGTAACGGAGGAATTCGCGGGTACGGCTGCCTTTAAGATCAACAATGGTCATGTGTGAAACATCAAACATACCGGCATCGTTGCGCACTGCGTGGTGCTCATCAATCTGCGACCCATAGTGCAATGGCATCATCCAGCCATGGAAATCCACCATACGTGCACCGCAGAGATTGTGCTGTTCAAACAAAGGGGTCTTTTGAGTCATTTTTTCCTCTTTAACCATCTGGTTGAAAAGCGCTGTTCGCTTTTCTTTTCGTCAGACGAAACCCAGCATCACCATCGATCCCGAGGGCGACGCAAACGTTACCTTTTGTCTGAACTTACCACTGAATGGGGGAGTAAACCATAAGGCACAAACCGTCATTGCATTAGCTTATGACCAAAACCAGGGAGGCATGATGCAGAGTATTCGACTGCAAAAATGCGAGACGCTGCGCATAATTAAGAAGTGTTTAAGTCAAAATTTAGTGTTAGCTAACATTTACGACCATTTCAGAAACAATTTCACTACAACGCTAAAAACGTGGGATGAGAAAAAGTAATCCGAGATAAGGGGTGAGATTAGAATTTTTCAAATGAGGGAAGGTGATCTCAGTCACACTGGATGCGCTAAGTCATGCGAGTTACAGCGCTGCGGCTGCAACTCGCAAGTATGAGGAGTGTTTAACGAAGCCAGCTCGGTAAATCGTGTAGCCCCATCGCCTGACGGACAAGCTTTGATTTCACACCAGGAAGGGTATCAGCCAGTTTCAGGCCAATATCACGCAGCAGTTTCTTCGCCGGATTTTGACCGGCAAATAGGTCACGGAAACCCTGCATGCTGGCAAGCATCATCGCCGCACTGTGCTTGCGGCTGCGCTCGTAACGCCGTAGATATAAATACTGGCCGATGTCTTTACCCTGGCGGTGCAAACGACGCACTTCATCAATCAGTTCAGCGGCATCCATAAACCCAAGGTTCACACCCTGTCCGGCTAACGGATGGATGGTGTGTGCGGCGTCGCCCACCAGCGCCAGACGGTGCGCGGCAAAATTACGCGCGTAGCGGCCAGTCAACGGGAACACCTGGCGTTCACTTTCAACGTGACACAATCCAAGGCGCATATCGAATGCCACCGACAGCGCCTGGTTAAATTCTTCAGCACTCGCCTGTTGCAGACGTTCCGCTTCCAGCGGTGACAACGACCAGACAATCGAACATAAATGTGGGTCGCTTAACGGCAGGAAAGCCAGAATGCCCTCGCCGTGAAATATCTGGCGAGCCACCGCTTGATGGGGTTCAGTAGTGCGAATGGTCGCCACCAGTGCATGATGGCGATAATCCCAAAACGTCAGTGGAATATCCGCCTGGTTACGCAGCCAGGAGTTTGCGCCATCAGCACCAACCACTAAGCGTGCAGTCAGCATCGCACCGTCTTTAAGGGTAATAAACGCTTCGTTTTCACCCCATGCGACTTGCTGCAATTCGGCAGGCGCCATCAGGGTGACATCGCTGCATTGTTCCGCGCGCTGCCATAAAGCATGATGGATAACGGCGTTTTCGACGATGTGACCAAGGTGACTGAAGCCAAAGGTTTTATCGTCAAAAGCGATATGCCCAAAGCTGTCTTGATCCCACACTTCCATGCCGTGATAACAACTGGCACGCTGGGCGATAATTTTCGGCCACGCGCCAAGGTGAGTCAGCAACTTTTCGCTGGCGGCATTGATGGCCGAGACACGTAAAGCCGGGGCAGATTCAGGTGCTTGCGGCTGTGGAAGATGGTTCTCCAGCACCGCAACACGTAAACCGCTGCCTTGCAGGCCGCAGGCAACCGCCAGACCCACCATGCCACCACCAACAATCGCCACATCAACGCTTTGCAAATTACTCTCCTTTAACAAACCTGTTTTAACGCGCAACCCAGCCGAGAGTACGCTCAGCCAGCGCGTCTCGCGCTGGGGTAAAATGTTCTATCGCCATCAGCCCAAGATTGCGCCCCACCACCAGTGGAGCCCAATGGTTAGCGAATACCTGGACTAAGCCATCGGTCACGCCAATGGTGGCAATTTTATCTTCGCTACGACGTTGCTGATATTCAGCCAGAACTGCATAACTGCCAATATCCTGGGCAGCTTCATGTGCAGCGGCGAGGTTTTCAGCCAGAGACATCACATCGCGCAGGCCGAGGTTAAAGCCTTGCCCGGCAATCGGATGTAGCGTTTGCGCAGCATTGCCCACTAGCGCAACGCGGTGAGAAACCGACTGCGTCGCCGTGGTCAGTGCCAGTGGATATTGCGCCCGTACGCCTGCATGTGTGATTCGCCCAAGCCGCCAGCCAAATGCGCGTTGCAGTTCATTACAAAATTGCTCGTCATCCCAGCGGGCAATTTCAGACTGTGCGGATAATGGATGACACCACACCAGAGAACAACGTCCGTCGGACATCGGTAACATCGCCAGCGGGCCGTGCTCGGTAAAACGCTCAAACGCGCGCCCGTTGTGCGGTTGTGAAGTGGTGATGTTGGCAATCACCGCAACCTGATGGTAATCCTGTTGCTGCCAGGTAATGCCAGATTGCGCGGCGAGCGGCGAGCGAGAGCCATCCGCCGCCACCAGCAATTTACCTTCAATACGCTCACCGTTATCCAACTGGACGCTGACTTTATCGGTTTCACGGGTGAACGAGGCAACGCGCTGCGGGCAATGTAATGTCACACCCGGTGCTTTGCGCAGTAAAGCGAACAAACGCAGCCCGACATCATGCAGTTCCACGACTTGCCCTAGTGCCGGAATCTGATAATCCTGCGCATCCAGCGTGACGAAACCGGCATGGCCGCGATCGCTGACATGAACCGTGGTAATCGGGGTTGCACAGTCTTTGATGGCAGGCCACACGCCGATACGCGTCAATTGCTGGCAAGTCCCCTGCGCAATCGCGATAGCTCGCGCATCAAAACCAGGATGTGCCGCAGATTCCGGGGCCACCGCTTCAATTAAATGAACCGGCAACTTACCGTGAGTTAAACGGGAAATAGCCAGCGCCAGCGTCGCCCCAGCCATGCCTCCGCCGACAATAATCACGCTCATGAGTGACGCGCCGCCGCCATTAACGCTTCGATGTCGTCTGCCGACTTCACTACGCTGGCTGTCAGGTTTTCATTGCCGGTGGCGGTGATGAGGATATCGTCTTCAATACGAATCCCAATACCGCGGTACTCGGCGGGAACATCTGCATCAGGCGCGATATACAAACCAGGCTCCACGGTAATCACCATTCCAGGCTCAAGCTTGCGTGAACGATCCGCGCCATAAACGCCGACGTCGTGAACATCCAGCCCTAACCAATGGCTCAGACCATGCATAAAGAACGGACGGTGCGCGTTTTCGGCGATCAACTTATCTACGTCGCCGTGGAGAATGCCGAGCTTGACCAGGCCCGTCACCATAATGCGAATCACTTGCGCGGTGACTTCCTGCATTGAGGTGCCTGGACGGTAGAGTTGCAGAGAGGTTTCGAGGGATTCGAGCACGATGTCGTAAATCGCCCGCTGCGGTGCGCTAAATTTACCGTTCACCGGGAAGGTACGCGTGATATCGCCCGCATAGCCGTGGTATTCGCAACCGGCATCGATCAACACCAAATCACCATCGCGCATTTGGCTCTCGTTTTCGGTGTAATGCAGAATGCAGGCATTTTCACCGCTGCCAACAATGGTGTTGTAAGACGGGAAGCGCGCACCGTGGCGGTTAAATTCGTGAAGGATTTCACCTTCGAGCTGATATTCAAACATCCCTGGACGGCATTTTTCCATCGCTCGGGTATGCCCAAGTGCGGTGATTTCACCGGCACGACGCATCAGCGCAATTTCTTCTTCCGACTTAAACAGACGCTGTTCGTGAACCCACGGACGCCAGTCAGTTAAGGTAGCCGGAGCGGTGAGATTCTGGCGAGAGCCGCGGCGTAGTTTATCGAGTGCAGCAAAAACGATGGTGTCAGCCCAGGCATATTCGCCCTGCGCGTGGTAAACCACATCGAGGCCATTAAGCAGTTGGTGCAACTGTTCGCCGATTTCGGAGAACGCCAGCGCACGGTCAACGCCCAGTTTTTCTGGTGCGGCTTCCTGGCCCAGACGGCGACCAAACCATATTTCAGCGGTTTTATCGCGCAGGCGGTTAAACAGAACGCTGTGGTTGTGGGTTTCGTCGCTTTTAATCAACACCAATACCGCTTCAGGTTCGTTAAAACCGGTGAAGTACCAGAAATCGCTATTCTGGCGATACGGGTATTCGCTGTCGGCACTGCGTGTTACCTCGGGAGCGGCAAAGATGAGCGCGGCGCTTGCCGGAGCCATTTTGGCCAACAACGCCTGGCGGCGCCGGAGAAATTCGTGCTGATTCATCACACCTCCTGAAGCTTATTATTTTTAGTGTAGCGTTGGTTTTTGCACTTCTGGCGCGGTCGGAACCGGGCGGGTAAAGGTGTCGTGACACAGCAATGCCGCCACGCGCACGTACTCGACGATCTCTTCGAGCGACATTTCCAGCTCTTCTTGATCTTCGTCTTCGTCGTAACCCAATTGCGCGATGTTACGCAAATCGTCGATAGCTTCACCGGTTTCACCGGTCACTTTATCGAGCTTAGGTTGCGTGACACCCAGGCCAAGTAAGAAATGGTTTACCCACCCCGCCAGCGCATCAGCTCGCTGGAATACCGTTACGTCGTCGCCATCTGGCAGGTAAAGCTGGAACAGAAAACCGTCATCTTCAAGCGAATCACCGGTTGCACCATGCATCTGGCGCAGAGTATCCGCAAGGTTTTGGCTGAAGGCCAGGCCTTCGTTTGTCAGGTCATGAAGCAGCGGTTGCCAGCTGGTGTCTTGATTACCACCGCATAGCATACCGCTGATTAAGCCGTGCATTTCTGAAGGCGTCATACCGACACCTTGTTGGTTCAATAGTTGGCCGACTAAGTCGTAGTCAGGCATAGTGTTCTGTATAGACATGCGCATTCGCCATCGTTGGCTGTGAGAGTTCATGTTATGCTACCACCAGGGACCCCAAGGCACCAGAAAAGGGCTTGTATCTTCATTTCGGGATAGCTATAGTGACGCCCCTTTCGTAGCCTGGCACAGGTTAGCGAGAGGCAGGCGAGTTAACAGCAGGAAGGTGGCATGTCTGCACAACCAGTCGATATCCAAATTTTCGGTCGTTCATTGCGCGTGAATTGTCCGCCTGAACAACAGGATGCACTGAATCTTGCGGCTCAAGAGCTTGATCAGCGGTTGCAAGATTTAAAAGTTCGCACTAGAGTCACAAATACTGAGCAGTTAGTTTTCATCGCAGCATTGAACATTTGCTACGAATTGGCTCAGGAAAAATCGAAAACCCGCGACTACGCTTCTAACATGGAAGAACGTATTCGGATGTTACAGCAGACCATCGAACAAGCGTTGCTTGAGCAAGGTCGCATAACTGAAAGACAGGGTCCAAATTTTGAATAACACTTCACGGTTACCTATGGTAGAGTAACTTTGAAGACCAAATTTCTCTGAGATGTTTGCATGCGGGCCAGTCCCCTGAGCCGATATTTCATACCACAAGAATGTGGTGCTCCAGATTCTGTGAGCATGCTCGGTCCGTCCGAGAAGCCTGATGATTCTGACGCTGCATTCACCTTGAACCAAGGGTTCAAGGGTTACAGCCTGCGGCGGCATCTCGGAGATTCCCTCTTTCTACCAACCAGTCATCGCTATGACGAAAATTCAGCTAATTCCATCGCTTCGACAAGAAATCAGACAACACATTCGGCAACGACGCCGTGCGCTTACCCCCACTGAACAACAACACTTTGCTCATCTTGCAGCCGAACGAATGCTGGCATATCAGCCGGTAACCGATGCCGGTACCGTCGCCCTGTTTTTGTCATTTGATGGCGAACTGGACACCACACCACTCATCCGTGCGTTATGGCGAGCAGGAAAATCGGTCTATCTACCGGTGCTTCATCCATTCAGCAAAGGCAATCTGTTGTTTTTGCGCTATAGCGAAAATAGCCATTTGGTGATGAATCGCCTGAAAATTCTTGAGCCGAAGCTTGATGTCCGTGATGTATTGCCGCTGGATAAACTGGATGTGCTGATTACGCCATTAGTCGCGTTTGATGAGCAAGGACAAAGGCTGGGAATGGGCGGTGGTTTCTACGACAGGACGTTGCAAAACTGGCAGCAGCATGGTTTGTGGCCGGTTGGGCTGGCACATGATTGCCAGCATGTTCCGGCCTTACCCGCTGAAGAGTGGGATATTCCCTTGCCCACAGTGGTGACGCCATCGCGAGTTTGGGAATGGTAGCGTCAGGCGATACGCAGCTTGAGCAGTTGTTTGGTATGCCAGTATTGCAATATCAAGACCGTGGTCAGTGCGCCAAGAAGCGCACAAAACATATCTGATTGCGTGTCCCAAATATCACCCTGAGTCCCCAAAAACTCGTCAGCCCCCTGCCCCAATGCCAGCGCTGCCGCCCATTCAATCAGTTCATATACGGCACTGATGGCGAGTGCTATGCAACACACCAGAAACGCGACCATTTTGCGCCCATGAACATAGCCACCACGAATCAAAATCTCACGTGCCGCCAGCGCAGGAACTAGCCCCTGGAAAAAATGGCCAAGTTTGTCATAGGGATTACGACTCAGACCCAACCACTCCTGAACCTCAAAACCCATCGGCACTTTGGCGTAGGTGTATAAACCGCCAACCATCAAAATAATGGCATGCAGGAAAATCAAAAAATAGAGCAATGGCGTAAGGGGAAAACGCGAGTGGGTCGCTAAAAGCAGAGGAACAATGATAATGACTGGAGTCACTTCCATCAGCCAGGTGAGCCGATCCGTAGTGCTAAACCCCGTATAGATGAGAATCAGCAGAAGTATAAAGGCACCGGATTTTAAGAATGTACTGGTCATGTAGCTTCGCCGTATGACTAAAAGCTTAACTATCAGTGGGACACGCGAAAAAAACAACTCTGGAAACGGATTTTAAGAGTCAAGTGGGGAGCCAGATTAGCTCCCCAATTATTTAATTAGTACAGCAGACGGGCGCGGATAGTCCCCGGAATCGCCTTCATCGATTTCAGCGCAGCTTCAGCAACATCTTCTTCGGCATCGACATCAATAACCACATAGCCCATCTGCGGAGTGGTTTGCAGATACTGAGCGGCGATGTTGATACCCTGCTCGGCAAAAATCTGGTTCAGCGCGGTCAAAATCCCCGGGCGGTTTTCGTGAATGTGCAGTAAACGGCTGGTGCTGCCACCGTGTAACGGCAGAGAAACTTCCGGGAAATTCACCGCAGAGAGTGTAGAACCGTTATCGGAATATTTAGCCAGTTTGCCAGCCACTTCCAGACCGATGTTTTCCTGTGCTTCCTGAGTCGAGCCGCCAATGTGCGGAGTCAGGATCACGTTATCAAACTCACACAGTGGCGAAGTGAATGGATCGCTGTTAGTTGCCGGTTCAGTCGGGAATACGTCGATTGCAGCACCTGCCAGATGCTTACGCGCCAGCGAATCACACAATGCAGGAATATCAACAACCGTGCCACGTGCGCAGTTGATCAGCAGTGCGCCCGGCTTCATCAGCGCCAGTTCGTTGACGCCAATCATGTTCTTGGTAGAGGCATTTTCAGGCACATGCAGACTCACCACATCGCTCATGTTGAGCAGGTCAGAAAGATGCTGAACCTGAGTCGCGTTACCCAGCGTCAGTTTGTTTTCGATATCGTAGAAGTAAACGTGCATACCCAGCGCTTCAGCCAGAATCCCCAACTGAGTCCCGATATGGCCGTAACCAATAATGCCGAGTTTTTTACCGCGTGCTTCATAAGAGCCAACCGCCAGTTTATTCCACACACCACGGTGTGCTTTGGCGTTAGCTTCCGGAACGCCACGCAGCAGTAATAGCAGTTGGCCGATAACCAGTTCTGCTACAGAACGCGTGTTAGAGAATGGGGCATTAAACACCGGAACGCCACGTTTAGCGGCAGCATCCAGGTCGACCTGGTTTGTACCAATACAGAAGCAGCCGACAGCCACCAGCCTTTCAGCCACGGCCAGAACATCTTCAGTTAAGTTGGTACGGGAACGCAGACCGATGAAATGCGCATCACGGATCGACTCTTTCAGGGCATCGCTGTCCAGCGCGCCTTTATGGTATTCGATGTTGGTATAGCCTGCTGCGCGAAGGTTATCCACGGCTTTCTGGTGTACACCTTCCACCAGCAGGAATTTAATCTTGTCTTTATCCAGTGATACTTTTGCCATTTCCCGACCCTATTTTTAGTACTGATGTTGTGCTGTGTGATAAGACACCCTTCTGCCAAAATATCAAAAAATACGGGCGGGGCAATATAAACGATTGCGCAGTCCGCAAAGCAAAAAAGGAATAAGCGGCATGGGGCAGCACAAAACTCTGAGTAGCAGAGAGAATCAGGAATGAACAGCAGGTGGTTGGCATGAATGTGACATATGTCACCAAATTTAGCGTTAGATTATTTTGTCATTTTTTATATGGATATGGGGCGTATATACCCAAAATAATTCGAGTTGTAGGTAGGCGGCAAGTGAGCAAATCCCGATGAGCTTACTCAGGTAAGTGATTCGGGTTTGTGAGTGCAGCCAACACCCCTGCAACTTGAAGTATGACGGGTATAAAACGCCCCCCAGATCATTTCACAATGGTTTTCACACCATCAGCAGTACCAATCAACGCAACATCCGCACCACGGTTAGCAAACAGCCCCACGGTGACCACGCCTGGCAAACCGTTAATCGCATTTTCGAGCGCGATAGGCTCAACGATGCTGAGGCCGTAAACATCAAGAATGATGTTGCCGTTATCGGTTACTACGCCCTGGCGGTATTCCGGGCGACCGCCCAGCTTGACCAGTGCGCGCGCCACGCAACTACGAGCCATTGGAATGACTTCCACTGGCAGTGGGAAGTTACCCAGGATGCCTACCTGCTTGGACGAATCGGCGATACAAATAAACTTTTCCGCGACAGACGCGATGATCTTTTCGCGGGTCAGTGCTGCACCGCCGCCTTTAATCATTTGCATCTGGCCGTTGATCTCATCTGCACCATCGACATAGATACCGAGGGTATCCACTTCGTTGAGATCGTAAACAGTGATACCAAGGCTTTTCAGTTTGGCGGTGGAAGCGTCGGAGCTAGAAACGGCACCATCAATCTGATGTTTGATAGTCCCAAGAGCATCAATAAAGTGTGCGGCGGTTGAGCCGGTACCCACACCGACGATAGTGCCTGGTTGCACGTATTGTAATGCTGCCCAGCCGACTGCTTTTTTCAGTTCATCCTGCGTCATGGTTAATTGCCTGTGCTGTGAAAACTGACGCGCATTATAGAGCAAGCCGCCAAAAAATGTCCTGCGATTGGCGCAGAACTCGGACGAACATTGCGGATTTGGTCTGGATCAGCGGCAAATTTATGTCATAGTGCAGCCATAACAAAAACAGGAGTCAGCAAACAACAATGAAACGCCCGGACTATAGAACGCTACAGGCGTTGGATGCCGTAATTCGTGAACGAGGGTTTGAGCGCGCCGCTCAAAAACTCTGTATTACTCAATCCGCCGTCTCGCAACGTATCAAGCAACTGGAAAATATGTTCGGCCAGCCATTGTTAGTACGCACTGTTCCGCCTCGTCCAACCGAGCAAGGGCAAAAGTTGCTGGCATTACTGCGTCAGGTCGAACTGCTTGAAGAAGAGTGGCTGGGCGATGAACAAACCGGTTCTACCCCGCTACTGCTGTCACTTGCGGTCAACGCCGACAGCCTGGCAACCTGGTTGCTGCCTGCTTTAGCGCCGGTTCTGGCCGACTCCCCTATTCGTCTGAATCTTCAGGTTGAAGATGAAACCCGAACCCAGGAACGCCTGCGCCGTGGTGAAGTGGTTGGCGCGGTTTCTATTCAACCACAGCCATTGCCAAGCTGCCTGGTCGACAGACTTGGAGCGCTGGATTATCTGTTTGTCGGTTCGAAAGACTTTGCCGCGCGTTATTTCCCGAACGGAGTTACCCGCTCGGCACTGTTAAAAGCCCCTGCCGTGGCGTTCGACCATCTCGATGATATGCACCAGGCGTTCTTACAACAGAACTTCGATCTGTCGCCGGGTAGCGTCCCGTGCCACATCGTTAACTCATCGGAAGCGTTTGTACAATTGGCACGTCAGGGCACCACATGCTGCATGATCCCGCATCTGCAAATCGAAAGAGAGCTGAAAAACGGCGAATTGATCGACCTGACGCCAGGCTTGATGCAGCGCCGCATGCTGTACTGGCACCGCTTCGCACCAGAAAGCCGCATGATGAGAAATGTCACCGACGCGCTGCTTGAGTACGGGCATAAGGTTCTACGGCAGGACGCAGAATAGAAAAAGGCCGCAATCCAATAGCGGCCTTTTTTTTGTCGGATGGCGCTAACGCTTATCCGACCTACGATTTTACGATTTTGTAGGGTGGATAAGCGCAAGCGTCATCCGACCTTGTATCTTGAACCGGTAGCTGGTTAGCTACCGGTTACATGAAACGGAGGAAGCTTGTATCCGACCTGAAGACCTCGATCTTCCGACGTAGCTTAAGCCCTCCGTTTCACCTTTCACGCCACTCAAAATCCGAACGGTAACCAGAAGCTCTGACTTCGCATGTACAAGGCTGGAATGGCGTGTTGGTTCACGTGGAAGGAGATGAAATATGGCTTTTCTCGGTGCTGATATCAGCAAAAATAAAATAGATGTCTGTCTGCTTGTTGCCGGTATTAAGGGTAAGAAAAAGCAGAAAGTCTTCACCAATGAACCCTGTGTGGCCCGCAAAATCATCGACTGGCTGGAGGCCCAAAAATGCGCCTCTGATAATATGACAGTCGTGATGGAAGCCACGGGTATCTACCATGAGAATCTGGCGTATGGGCTTCATGATGCGGGGATTTCTGTCTGCATGGCCAATCCATACCGTGTCCGTGAGTTTGCCTGCGGAATGGATATCCTCACGAAAAATGACACAGTGGACGCATTTGTGCTGGCCTGTTATGGCGAGCTGAAGCATCCCGATGCCTGGGTCCCACCGTCAGTTGAAGTCCGTAAACTCAGGGCGTTGTTGCGTCAGCGCGACGCGCTGAAAGAGGATGTGCAGAGGACGGCCAACCGGCTTGAAAAAGCGCATTCAACCTCGACACCACGGGAGGTCATAGGCTCACTGGAGCGGACAAACGGCTGGCTGAGTGATGAACTGGAACGGATAGAAAAGCTCATTACTGACCACACAGATAACGACCCGGGACTGAAGGCCGATCTGGAGCTGCTGAAATCGATAAATGTGTGAAGGAGCAGGTGGGACGGGAGATGCTGGCACTACTGAAAGACGGGACGTTCAAAAGTGCCTCGCAGGTGGCAGCGTATCTGGGAATAACACCGGTGGAGAGAGTGTCCGGCAGTTCGGTACGCGGGCGGGCACATATGTCAAAAACAGGCCCCTCAATAGTCAGAGCCAAACTGTATGTAGCAGCCCTGAGTGCAATCCGGTGGAATAAACCCGCGAAGGCGATATATGAAAGGCTGGTAGCGAAAGGTAAGGCGAAAAAAGCGGCGCTGGGTGCAGTGATGCGTAAGCTGGTACATATGTGCTTCGGCGTACTGAAAACCCGATTACCATGGGATGAAAATTATGCAGCTACCGCTTGACGTCCAAGACGGTAGCTACGATTTTACGATTTTACGATTTTGTAGGATGGATAAGCGCAAGCGTCATCCACCATCTATCAATGTCTTACTGTGCTGCTGGGGCTGTAGCCGGAGCGGAAGCCGCTCCCAGTTCAAACACCACATCAACCTGGTCATCAAACTGAATAGTCTGCTGATCGTAGGTATCCTGAGCAGAAACTGGTGCAGCTGCGTCAGCTTTCATCATCCGCACCATCGGCGCCGGCTGATAGTTAGAAACATGATAACGCACGCTATATACCGGCCCCAGCTTACTGTTGAAGCCTTCGGCTAACAGTTTCGCCTGACGAGATGCATCGTCGATAGCCGCTTTACGCGCTTTATCTTTGTATTGTTCTGGGTTTGCTACACCAAGCGATACGGAACGAATTTCGTTCAGACCCGCTTTCAGCGCGCCATCAAGCAACTCGTTCATTTTGTCGAGTTTACGCAGTGTGACTTCAACCTGACGCACGGCACGATAGCCTTTCAGCTGCGTTTTGCCATCTTTCAGATATTCGTATTCTGGTTGAGTGCGCAGGTTGGCGGCATTGATGTCTTTCTTCTCGACACCACTTTGCTGCAAGAAGGTCAGATACTGTGCAACGCGATCGTCAGCTTGTTTCTTAGCTGATACCGCATCTTTAGCAGACACATTGACTTCAATGGCGAGCGTGGCAATGTCAGGAACAGCATCCACGCTTGCAGTGCCGGATGTTACGATATGCGGGCCATTTGGCAACTCATCGGCCAATGCCGGAACCGAACCAAATCCAACTAAAGCGGCTAATGCCAGAGTTTTCAACTTCACTGTAATACCTCCATGCTACATTCCACTGTCATTCCGCCCGTAAAATCCACGGGCGTCTGGCAGCAAGCTTAGCCTGTAATGGTAACTTGTCTATCGGATTAAGGCGAATTAGCCTATCAGCGAAGAAATATGGTGCACCCCATCCGCCGCCAGTTGCAATGCGATAAACCACATCACCAACCCGACAACGCCGTTAATAATACGCTGCGCTTTAGCAGTGCGTAACCGGGGAGCAAGCCAGGCGGCGAGAAGGGCCAGGCCGTAGAACCACAGAATTGATGCACTCACGGTACCCAACGCAAACCAACGCTTTGGTTCATCGGCCAGTTGCCCACCGAGGCTACCGAGCACTACAAAAGTATCCAGATAAACATGCGGATTAAGCCAGGTGACAGCCAGCACAGTGGCGACAATTTTCCAGCGTCCCTGTTTCAGAACTTCCGCTGAAGCCAGTTCCACGCTGCTGCTCATCGCGGTACGCAACGCGCCCCAGCCGTACCACAGCAAAAATGCCACGCCGCCCCAGGTCACAATGGCCAGCAACCACGGTGACTGCATCAACAGCGCGCTACCGCCAAAGATACCAGCACAAATCAGCAGCAAATCGCTGATTGCACAAAGCGAAGCAATCATCAGATGGTATTGGCGACGAATCCCCTGGTTCATAACAAAAGCGTTTTGCGGCCCGAGAGGCAGAATTAACGCAGCACCCAATGTAAGACCTTGAAAGAAATAAGATAACACGGTGATTTACTCTTCAATTTGTATCAATTGAAGAAGAGTTTAGTGGGGAAATATTATTAGAGGAAATGGATAATTTTAATGGTTTATAAGCAGAACTAATAAAACAGGGGCCAGCCGAAACTGGCCCAGAAAAATCACTCTTGCGCAGGTTCTTTCACGCGTTTGAAATTCACATCCATTTGCGGGTAAGGGAAGCTGATCCCTTGCGCATCAAACTCACGTTTAACACGTTCCAGCACATCCCAATAGACGTTTTGCAGATCGCTGCTGTTGCTCCAGGCACGCACCACAAAATTAATCGCAGAAGGCCCAAGCTCATTAAGTCGCACGGTAATATCCCGGTCTTTCAGCACACGCTCATCACTAGTGATGATGTCGGTCAGAATTTGTTTAACCTTGTCGATATCCGAATCGTATGCCACACCGATGATGAATTCGTTGCGGCGCACCGGTTCGCGGGAGAAGTTAATGATATTCCCGGCGATAATTTTGCCGTTTGGCACGACGACAATCTTGCCATCCAGTGTGCGTAACGTGGTGGAGAAAATCTGCACATTCAGTACCGAGCCTGCAATACCGCCGAGATCGACATACTCGCCCGCGCGGAATGGACGGAAGGTAACCAGCAGTACGCCAGCCGCCAGGTTAGAGAGCGAACCTTGCAGCGCCAGGCCGATAGCCAAACCTGCGGCACCCAACACCGCGATGACGGACGCAGTCTGGACACCCACGCGCCCTAAAGCGGCAATTAAAGTGAAAGCGATGATGCCGTAACGCACCAGAGCACAAAGGAAATCAGCTACAGTGGCATCAATACTACGCGCTACCATCACGCGGTTGATGGTATTGGAAACCACGCGAGCGACAATCATCCCGACGATAATAATCGCCAGTGCCGCCACAATGTTGACGGCATAGCTCAGCAGTAACGCCTGGTTGCGCACCAACCAGCCTCCGGCATTATTAATACTGTCTACTACGTTGAGATCTTCCATTCACTGTTCCTTGTCATTACCAAAATTCTGCGCCTCAAAGGCACAACAGAGACTTTAAAGATTAAACAAAACAATAGAATATGCCAACTTAGTCACAATTTTGCCACAAAAATGCAAAAAACCCCGCACAAGGCAGGGTTTCAGATTGCTGACAAAGGGTGATAAATGTGTTTTGTAGGGTGGATAAGCGTTAGCGTCATCCACCATTTACGCCAGTTGTGTCGGATGACGCGGCGCTTATCCGACCTACGATGAAGTTTGTCATCAGTCTCAAACCCCGCACAAGGCAGGGTTTCAGATTACTGACAAAGGGTGATAAATGTGTTTTGTAGGGTGGATAAGCGTTAGCGTCATCCACCATTTACGCCAGTTATGTCGGATGACGCTGCGCTTATCCGACCTACGAAGACGTTTGTCATCAGTCTCAAACCGCGCACAAGGCAGGGTTTCAGATTGCTGACAAAGGGTGATAAATGTGTTTTGTAGGGTGGATAAGCGTTAGCGTCATCCACCATTTACGCCAGTTGTGTCGGATGACGCTGCGCTTATCCGACCTACGAAGACGTTTGTCATCAGTCTCAAACCCCGCACAAGGCGGGGTTTAAAATGGCACTCACTTCTCTGCGATTTCAGGATGAGAGATTAAATCGAGTGCGTAAAGGTACGAGAAATCACATCCTGCTGCTGTTCACGCGTTAACGCATTAAAGCGCACCGCGTATCCAGAAACGCGAATGGTCAGCGTCGGGTAATTTTCTGGGTGCTCGACGGCATCCATCAGCATTTCACGGTTCATCACGTTAACGTTCAAGTGCTGCCCGCCCTCGGTTCTTACATCGTGATGGAAATATCCATCCAGCAGACCCACTAGGTTTAACTGGCGCACTGCGTCATCTCGTCCCAGCGCGGCAGGCACAATTGAGAAGGTGTAAGAGATGCCATCTTTCGCATAACTGAACGGAAGTTTAGCGACAGAGGTTAATGACGCGACCGCACCTTTACGATCCCTGCCGTGCATCGGATTTGCGCCCGGGGCAAATGGCATTCCGGCACGACGGCCATCTGGCGTGTTACCGGTTTTCTGTCCATACACCACGTTTGAGGTGATCGTCAGGATCGATTGTGTCGGCACCGCATTGCGATAGGTTGGCAGCGCCTGGATCTTCTTCATAAAGCGCTCAACCAGATCGCAGGCAATGGCATCAACGCGATCGTCATTATTACCATATTGCGGATATTCACCTTCAATAACGAAATCAACCGCCAGCCCAGTCTGGTCACGCACCGGTTTTACCGTGGCGTACTTAATCGCAGAAAGCGAATCCACCGCGACTGACAAACCGGCAATTCCACACGCCATAGTGCGATAAACATCTCTGTCGTGCAGTGCCATCAGCGACGCTTCGTAGCTGTATTTGTCGTGCATGTAGTGAATAAGATTGAGCGCAGTCACGTATTGCGTCGCCAGCCAGTCCATAAAGTGATCGAGGCTATTCATCACCTTGTCATAGTCCAGCACGTCATCCAGCAACATCGGCATTTTCGGCCCAACCTGGATTTTTAGCTTTTCGTCCATGCCGCCGTTGATGCAATACAACAGCGTTTTTGCCAGGTTGGCACGTGCTCCGAAGAACTGCATCTGTTTGCCGATCACCATTGGGCTGACGCAGCAGGCAATAGCGTAGTCATCACTGTCAAAATCACAGCGCATCAGATCGTCGTTTTCGTACTGTAACGATGAAGTTTCGATGGACACTTTGGCCGCATAAACCTTGAACGGCTTCGGTAAAGCTTCCGACCACAGGATAGTCAGATTCGGTTCTGGTGCCGGCCCCATGGTGTAAAGCGTGTTCAAATAGCGGTAGGCGTTTTTGGTGACCAGTGTGCGCCCATCAAGCCCCATACCGCCGATAACTTCTGTCGCCCAAATTGGGTCGCCGGAGAACAGAGAGTCAAATTCCGGGGTACGCAGGAAACGCACCATACGGATCTTCATAATGAAATGATCGACTAACTCTTGTGCCTGAAGCTCTGTCAGCACACCCGCTTTGAGGTCACGCTCGATATAAATATCGATAAACGAGGTAGTGCGGCCCAGTGACATCGCCCCACCATTTTGTGATTTCACCGCGGCCAGGTAGGCAAAATAGAGCCACTGCAATGCTTCCTGCGCATTGCCTGCCGGACGAGAAATATCAAAGCCGTAATTTGCCGCCATTTCCTGAATTTGCAACAAAGCACGGCGATGCTCCGACAGCTCCTCGCGCAGACGGATGACATCCTCAAGCTTTTCACCGCGCTCCAGTTGATTTTGCAAGTCAGCAAACTGCAATTCACGTTCGCGCACTAAATAAGCGATGCCGTACAACGCCACGCGGCGATAGTCGCCAATAATGCGACCGCGCCCATAACCGTCCGGCAGGCCGGTCAAAACACCCGATTTGCGGCAGCGCAAAATATCTGGTGAGTAGACGTCAAACACCCCCTGATTATGTGTCTTACGCAACGAAGTAAACTGGTATTCGAAGTCTGAGTCCATTTCACGACCATAAGCTTCAAACGAGCTTTTGATCATGTTGATGCCGCCATACGGATGTAAGGCGCGTTTCAGCGGCTTGTCGGTTTGCAAACCGACGATTTTTTCATGTTCTTTGACGATGTAACCCGGAGCATGCGCAGTAATCGTCGTGGCAATATTGGTATCGAAATCGACTGGCGCATGGGTAGCATTTTCGATGCGAATGCCATCCATCACCTTTTCCCACAGTGCGGTGGTCGCCGGAGTTGCGCCCGCTAAGAATGATTCATCACCCTCATACGGCGTATAGTTCTGCTGGATAAAATCCCGAACATTAATTGCCGTTTTCCATTCAACGCCCGAGAATTGCTGCCAGGCATGGGAATAATTTTCGTTGGTAATATCAACATCCACTTTCATTACTTCATCCTCTGTACAACATTATTAATTCAGGCGTATTCCGTGATACGACATTCTTTTCCTAAATGCAGGGCATCAAGCGCAATCATTTTTTCTTCGTTAGTCGGAATGACCGCGCAAACGATGGCAGAGCTGTCGCTGGAAATAATTCGCTGCCCGATACGATTAGGTTGGTTATTTCTTTCAATATCCAGATCGATACCAAATACACGCAACCGTTCTGCCACCAGGCGACGAATCAGTATTGAATTCTCACCAATACCGCCGGTAAAAATAACGCCATCAAAATTATTTAACGAAGCAGCATGGGCGCCTATGGTTCGGGCAATGCGGTGAACAAAAGTTTTAATCGCTAATTGCGCACGCACATCGCCATCATGCCAGGCTTTTTCCAGAGTGCGCAAATCTGACGATAAACCCGAAAGACCCAGCAGGCCGGACTCTTTATTGACGACTTGTTCAAGGTCGTCCATCGATTGCTGGGTCTGACGAGCAAGCCAGGCCATTGCGCCAAAATCCACGTCTCCGCAACGGGTGCCCATAATCAGCCCCTCGAGCGGTGTCATACCCATTGAGGTATCAACGCTTTCACCATTTTGAACCGCACAAACCGAAGCTCCATTTCCTAAGTGAGCAATCACCAACCCTGAATTTACTGGGTTCAAGCCAGGTAACTCACCCGCTTGCTGGGAGACATAGCGATGCGACGTGCCGTGGAACCCATAACGGCGAACCCCGTACTCTTCAAAATAGCGGTATGGCAGGCCGTACAGATAAGCTTCGGGCTTTAATGTCTGATGGAAACTGGTATCAAATACCGCGACCTGTGGAACATCCGGGAAACGAGTCCGCGCAGATTCCACCCCGTGTAAATTGGCGTAATTGTGCAATGGTGCCAACGGTGAAACCTGGCGAATCTGTTCTATAACCTCATCGGTAATTAAGACTGACTCACTAAATAAAGATCCACCGTGGGCAATACGGTGACCGACAAAAGCCACACTATCGATTAAATTCCGTATCTCAAGTTCAGCGGCTATTGCAGAAAGCGCTTCTTCATAATTCTGGTGAGCCAGAATAACTGGCTCTCCATCATTGACCGTTAAAAAAGCTTTCTCAGTATTAATACCCTCACAAATTCCGGCTAAAAGTACATCGCAAGTTTCTGCATCTAATACTGAGAACTTAACCGAAGAAGAACCACAGTTAATCGTCAACACTACCGGATAATCATTCATTTTTAAATCCCACTCATCCTGAGCCAATATACCCAAAATAATTAGATAAGCTTGTAAACAATATTAAGAATGGTCAGCAAACCAATTACTGTGACAAAAATGTTTTCAGTTTTTCCTTTATATTTCGCCAGCGCAGGTGTTTTGCGAATCGCATACATTGGCAGCAGGCAAAGCAGTGAAGCGATAATCGGTGCCCCCATGGCTTCGATTAAATCGAGGATGTTCGGGTTTGCGTAAGCCACAACCCAGGTCGACCCCATGATAAACACCATGCTGATGAGGTTGAGCTTCCCACCGGATACTTTGGTTTTATCCCCTTTGTAGCCAAACTTGAGGACCAGGCCATTGAGCCCTTCGAGGGTGCCAAGATAGTGACCAAAGAAGGATTTGAAAATTGCCACCAGAGCAATAATCGATGCGCCATATTCAAGCGTGGTGGCGAAAGTCGATTTTGTGCCAGACATTGAGGAGAAGTGGTTCGCCAGGTATGAAAGCACAGGAATGTTTTGCGCTTTGGCTTCCGCCATATTTTGTGGAGAAAGCGTGAACAGACAGCTAAAGGCGAAGAACATCACGACGGCAACCATCAGCATGCTGGCGCGAGAGATAATCTTCGAACATTTGTCTTCAGTGTACTGCTTGCCAAAATCTTGCTCATACTCTTCACGTTTGGAAACCACGAACGAAGAGACAATCGGTGAAAAGTTAAAGGAGAAGACCATGATGGAAATACCCAGCCATACGGTCACCAGAATGCCATCACTGCCGGTAAACGAAATATCACTTAGACTGACTTGATCGATAACCGCAGAGTTCCAGTAAGGAATCAGCGACACGGAGATCAAGATTAAGCAGGCAATGAAAGGGAACACCAAATAGCTCATCACTTTGACCATCAGGTCTTTGCCAAAGTAGATAACAAAAGCCATTAACAACAGCAGGAACAGTGCCACCACACCACGGTTAAGCGGCATGAGCTGGAGCTGGTTTTCCCAGAATGTCATGAAGGTGTTGGTGATGGTGACACCGTATATCCACAACAATGGGCAGATGGCGAAAAAGTACAGGAAGGTAATGACCACACCACCTGTTTTACCAAAATGTTCTTCAACTGTTTCAGTGATATTTCCGGAGGGATTGCTGCCTGAAAGACACAAACGCGCGAGCGCCCGGTGGCAATAGAATGCTATCGGAAAGGCAAGAAACAACATGATGAGAATTGGAATTAAACCGCCATAACCGGCACGAATAGGGAAAAATAAAACCCCGGCACCGATGGCCGTTCCAAATAAACCTAATGTCCAGGTAGTGTCAGATTTGCGCCATTGCGATGTAACTTTTTGACCAACAAGTGTTGCATCTGTATTACTCATAATAAAATTCCTTTAAGTAATTTTATACGCGTTATATTTCAAGCTGCATCGCTATTATCTGTGATGCAGCTTTAATTATTAGGGGGATTAATCTACTGAGCCTGTAATCTGCGAAACACGCGAAAGGTCGATGTTCCCGCCAGAAATAATACTGACTGTCTTACGCCCTTTAATATAGTGATCTAACTTGCCGCTTAATAATGCCGCAGTGGCTAATGCGCCAGCACCTTCAGTGACGACTTTATTACGTTGAATCAGTGCCACCATGCTATTACGAATATCATCTTCACTCACTAATACAATATCAGTCACTAATTTCTTGACAATTTCATAAGTGATTCGGCCAGGGCGCGCAACATCACAACCATCAGCTAAAGTACCTGATGTACGATGCGACATAAGCTCACCTTTATAGAACGAGGCTGCCATACCATGCACGTTTTCAGCCTGAACGCCGATGATATTAATTGTCGGGTTAATGGATTTAATCGCCAGCGCAATACCGGCAATTAAACCACCGCCGCCAATAGGTACAATCACGTTATCGACGTCGTATAA
This sequence comes from Buttiauxella sp. 3AFRM03, assembly GCF_003675305.1. NCBI lineage: Bacteria > Pseudomonadati > Pseudomonadota > Gammaproteobacteria > Enterobacterales > Enterobacteriaceae > Buttiauxella > Buttiauxella sp. 3AFRM03. The sequence goes on along the minus strand of NZ_CP033076.1, from coordinate 3,832,748 downwards.
ATCTTCGAGGATTTCGAGGCCGATAGTCCCCTGACCAGCAATCACTTTTTCATCGTCATACGGTGGAATGAAGATACGTCCTTCCATCTCAACGATTTCACTCACTTTGGCGATAGTGTCGTTGAAGTTATCGCCGTGCATCACAACTTCGGCAGAGTAGTCAGAGGTTGCGGCAACTTTAGATTTTGGTGCGCCATTAGGCATCACAACTTTGCCGTTAATACCAAGGATGGCACAAGATAGTGAAACACCCTGCGCGTGGTTACCTGCAGAACACGCTACTACCCCTTTGTTTTTTTCTTCTTCGGTTAAAGAACTCAGCTTATTAAAGGCACCGCGTATTTTAAATGAACCGGTACGCTGCATATTTTCAAACTTTAAAAATATTTCGCCCTTGCAGCATTCGCTAAGATAATTTGAGCGTGGCATTCCTGTTTTATAGATATAACCAGCAAGTCTTTTCTTTGCTTCTAGTACATCAATAATAGTGACAGGAAGTTCATAGTCGATATGCATGTTGACCTCAACATTTTAAAAACAGAAATATAGGTGGTGATAATATAATCAAATTATCACTGGGAATTGTTTATAGAATTCAGTTCAATTACTGAGTTTAATTAAGCTACTTCAGTTAATTGATTAAATTGAAACCGAGTACGTAATGAATGTTTTTTCGCAAGCTCAACTAATGTTGCTGCCGATTGAGTAATTCGATAATTTTTAGACCATACGGCGGCATAACGAGCGATGGGTAATTTATCTTCCACAGGGATTTTAATAAATGAGTTGGAGCCAAATGGAGAAATCATATCTCGTGGAATGACCGTCAGGAAATCAGCATTCAATACGAGATTATAAATCGTGACGACTGAGTCTGTTTTAACGATGTTTTCACTCTTAATATTATTTTTTTGCAGCGTGGTGAGAAGTTCACTGTAATATCCCATTTCCGTTTGCGGCAACACCCATTGTTCTTGCGTCAGATCGCTAAGCGTTGTTGTCCCTTGAATCTTCCGGGTTCGGTTCGCTACCAGAATGAACTCTGACTCAAACAATGGTTCGATATGCAGATCCTGTAACAACATCTCGTCGCTCAATGTACCAATCGCAAAATCCAGACGACCATCGCGGATTGCAGGTAAGAAAGAGGACAGTTGAGCTTCGAACATCGAAACCTGAGCCTGTGGGAAAACTTCTTTAAACTCTTTCATCATCCCTGGCAAAAAAGTAAAACCAATCAGAGAGGGGTAACCGAATGAAACATCGACCACACCGTTGCCGACCATTTGATTCATTTCACTACACAGATTTCTCAACTCACGTGTGATGGACTCTGAGTAAGTCAGTAGAACTTTGCCTGCTTCGGTTAATTTTACACCGGTATTTTTTCTGATGATAAGTTCTAAGCCAAAATAGGCTTCCATATCACTAATAATTTTGCTGACCGCAGGCTGAGTCAGACTAAGTTGTTTTGCAGCAGAACCAAATGAACCACTCCTCACCACTTCCTGAAAGACAAGCAACTGTTGTGTTTTAGGTAATGTATTATTGTCCATGAAGTTCTGCGCCTAATTAATTTCCATGCCGCAGATCATAACGAATAGTGATACCGATGTTATGTGGCTTGACTCACAAATACTCGACCATCAATTGCATACAAAGCAGTCAAATAAAAAATATCATTTAAAAACAATGAATTACAGAATGGCGATCTGCCCTTAACATGATGAATATCAACCTTATATACCCTGATAAAATAAAGTTATGGAGATAATTTAAACATATAAGCTTAAATAAGCCGCTGTTTATGCTGTTTTTTATTATGGCAAGAGAAGATTTATCTTAAGTGGACTTCACGATATTAAACTAATTTTGTTATTTTTAAAATTTAATTAATGAAAGTTCTAATAATATTTGAATGTGTATTTAAGTAAGATTTTTTATATAAAAATTAATAAAAGTGAATATGGATCGATATTTCAATAATAAATCTTGAGATAAAAGCGATTGCGCTCTCATCGTGATAAAAAAGCCCGCACGAGGCGGGCTTGATTCAAGCATTGACTACTTCAAATTACAGAACGTCGATCGCGTTCAGTTCTTTGAATGCTTGCTCCAGACGGGTGATCATAGAAGTCTGAGCAGAACGCAGCCATACGCGTGGATCGTAGTATTTCTTGTTCGGTTGGTCTTCGCCTTTCGGGTTGCCCAACTGGCCTTGCAGGTAAGCTTCGTTCGCTTTGTAGTAGTTCAGGATACCTTCCCATGTTGCCCACTGGGTATCGGTATCGATGTTCATTTTCACTACGCCGTAGCTTACGGAGTCTTTGATTTCTTGAGCAGAAGAACCAGAACCACCGTGGAATACGAAGTTCAGGCTGTTGTGCGGCAGATTATGTTTCTTAGAAACATAGTCCTGAGAATCGCGCAGGATAGTTGGGGTCAGAACCACGTTACCTGGTTTGTAAACGCCGTGAACGTTACCGAAAGAAGCCGCGATAGTGAAGCGTGGGCTAATAGCATTCAGTTTTTCGTAAGCGTAATCAACGTCTTCTGGCTGAGTGTACAGAGAAGATGCGTCCATATGGCTGTTATCTACGCCATCTTCTTCGCCACCGGTGCAACCCAGTTCGATTTCCAGAGTCATGCCGATTTTAGACATACGCTCCAGATACTTAGAACAGATTTCGATGTTCTCTTCCAGGGACTCTTCTGACAGGTCAATCATGTGAGAAGAGAACAGTGGTTTGCCAGTTGCTGCGAAGTGTTTTTCGCCAGCGTCCAACAGGCCGTCTAACCATGGCAGCAGTTTCTTAGCGCAGTGGTCAGTGTGCAGGATAACTGGAACACCGTAATGTTCAGCCATCAGATGCACATGGTGCGCACCAGAGATACCACCGAGGATTGCAGCTTGTTGGCCTTCAGCTTTCAGGCCTTTACCCGCCATGAACGCTGCGCCACCGTTGGAGAACTGAACGATAACTGGTGCTTTAACTTTTGCAGCAGTTTCGATAACGGCGTTGATAGAGTCAGTGCCTACGCAGTTAACTGCTGGCAGAGCAAAATTGTTTTCTTTTGCTACCTGGAAAACTTTCTGTACGTCATCACCGGTGATAACACCTGGTTTTACGAAATCAAAAATCTTAGACATGTTTGGTTGTCCTGTATCGTCGGCCGTTAGAAAAAACGTTTGTGCCACCTAAGACTTAGCGGCGGCAAAAATTAAACGGGCAGGAGACCCTGCCCATCATCATTACTTCTTAGCGCGCTCTTCGAGCATAGCTACTGCTGGCAGAACTTTGCCTTCCACGAATTCGAGGAAAGCGCCGCCACCAGTGGAGATGTAGGAGATTTTGTCTGCAATACCGAACAGGTCGATAGCTGCCAGGGTGTCACCGCCGCCTGCAATAGAGAACGCTTCGCTGTCTGCGATTGCATTGGCAACGATTTCAGTACCTTTACGGAAGTTCGGGAATTCGAACACGCCAACCGGGCCGTTCCACAGAATGGTTTTTGCATTCTTCAGGATTTCAGCCAGTTGCTGCGCAGAAGCATCACCGATATCCAGAATCTGCTCGTCAGATTTCACGTCGTTGACAGATTTCAGAGTTGCCGTAGCAGTCTCAGAGAACTCAGTCGCTACGCGAACATCAGCAGGAACTGGGATGTCACAAATAGTCAGCAGGCGTTTAGCTTCGTCAACCAGGTCTGCTTCGTACAGGGATTTACCGACGTTGTGGCCTTGAGCAGCAACGAAAGTGTTCGCGATGCCACCACCAACAATCAGCTGGTCAGCAATTTTGGACAGGGAATCCAGAACGGTCAGCTTGGTAGAAACTTTAGAACCGCCAACGATAGCCACCATTGGGCGAGCAGGTTCTTTCAATGCTTTACCCAGTGCGCTCAGCTCTTCAGCCAGCAGCGGGCCAGCACAAGCGATATCTGCGAATTTGCCAACGCCGTGGGTAGAAGCCTGTGCACGGTGTGCAGTACCGAAAGCGTCCATGACGAATACGTCGCACAGTGCAGCGTATTTTTTAGACAGGGTTTCGTCGTCTTTCTTTTCGCCTTTGTTAAAGCGAACGTTTTCCAGAACAACCAGTTCACCCGCAGCAACTTCAACGCCATCGAGGTAATCTTTAGCCAGGCGAACCGGAGCAGACAATTTGTCTTTCAGGTAGTTAACAACCGGCAGCAGAGAGAATTCTTCGTTGTACTCGCCTTCAGTCGGACGACCCAGGTGAGAAGTTACCATCACTTTAGCGCCTTGTTTCAGGGCTAATTCGATAGTTGGCAGTGATGCACGGATACGTGCGTCAGATGTCACTTTCCCTTCTTTAACTGGTACGTTCAAATCTGCACGGATCAGAACACGTTTTCCAGCCAGATCCAGATCGGTCATCTTAATTACAGACATGGTGAATCCTCTCGTTGATTCTTAAAGTTTTGCGGACGCTTTATGCGCCTTACCTGAAACCACTTGCGGCCATGACTAACGTCGTGTCGAGCATTCGGTTAGCAAAGCCCCATTCGTTATCACACCAGACTAAAGTTTTAATCAGATGTTGCCCACTGACCCGCGTTTGTGTGCCATCAACAATGGCACTGTGCGGATCATGGTTAAAATCAGTCGAGACCAACGGTAATTCCGTATAGTCAACTATACCATGAAATGAATCACGTGCTTCTTTTTGCAGCAACCTATTGACTTCATTAGCATTGACTGCTTTTTTCACCGTCACGCTTAAATCGATCGCCGTGACGTTAATGGTCGGAACACGTACCGCAATCGCCTCGAAACGATCGTTAAATTGCGGGAAAATACGTGTGATACCAGCAGCAAGACGCGTATCAACAGGAATAATAGACTGGCTGGCGGCACGTGTGCGGCGCAAGTCTGGATGATAGGCGTCGATAACTTGTTGATCGTGCATCGCGGAATGGATGGTGGTCACTGTGCCCCATTCAATACCGTACGCATCATCAAGCAATTTGATAATAGGAATAATGCAGTTTGTGGTGCAGGAAGCATTCGAAACAATGCGATGTTCAGCAACCACACTTTCATGATTCACACCGTAAACCACGGTGGCGTCGAGGTCGTTACCGCCGGGATGAGAGAAGAGGACTTTTTTGGCACCGGCAGCCAGATGCGCTTCACCGTCTGCACGGGAGCCAAACACACCGGTACAATCCAGCACCACATCCACGCCCAGTTCACGCCACGGTAAATCAGCAATATCCGATTCGTGCAGAATACGGACGGTGTCATCACCTACCCATAACTGGTTGCGTTCCTGACGAACGTCCCAGGCGAAACGACCATGGCTAGTGTCATACTTCAACAGATGCGCCATGCCCGCAGCATCAGCCAGTTCATTGATTGCTACGACGGTAATTTCCGCACGGCGACCGGATTCGTACAATGCACGTACCACGTTGCGCCCAATGCGACCGAAGCCATTAATTGCTATGCGAACGGTCATATCTCTCCTGCCAGAATCCCTGAGACTAAGTGGCTGACAGAGTAATCCAGCAATCATCTGAGGGGAATCCTCGCACTCTCGAAACTGCAATTGTTTGCTTAATTGTCGAACATTTATTCGACTGAAACGCTTCAGCCATGTTAAGCGATACGGGGAATAAATGGAACGTTACCCCATGACAGGCAACCGATCTTCTGACATACGTCACAAATTTGATGGAATAAATGCAACAAGAAACCCACGTTGAATGAATAACAACCAGCTATCAGCAGGAATAATGGAAATACCACAGAGTCGTTCACACGACCCTGCCGGTATCAATTGAGATGATAGCCACCCTGCTCATCCATAACTAACTGCATATCGGCAGACAGGCTTCCTTCGAGCACACGTAAAACATTCGGCCCATCAGTGGCGTGGAAAAATTCCTCCGCCTGCTCACGGCTCAAGCCGCCACGTATTTTTCGGCTAATCAATCGTTCGGAAAGCAATTCCGCAGGAGCAGCGATAAACACAGAAAAATCGCAAAGGGGGCGCAATGCCTGCCACTCTGGCTGATTGAGCAGCAGCCAATTGCCTTCAACCACCACAATGGGCGCTTCAACGGTAATCGCATTTTCCAGCGGATCGTGCAGATTACGATCGTACTGCGGCCAGCGACTGCCAGGCTTTTGCAGATCCTGCAATGCACCAGTTAGCTTCTGAATATTAAACGTTTGCGGTGCGCCTTTATGTTGCTTGAGATTGTTCGCAAGCAGATATTCGTTGTAGTGATGGAAGCCATCCATCGGTAAAGCCTGTATCGCAGGTAATGCCGGATCGAGCGAAGACAAATATTCCCAAAACGCCACCAGCGTTGACTTACCGGTGCCGGGTGGAGCCGCCAAAAATACCACCAGCCGACGCTGTAATTGCTTTTGCTTTGCGGCGAGTTGCTTTAATAAAGGCTTATGTAACGCTTCGACTTCTTGTTCTTTAAAACAGGCTTGTGTCTCTAATCCATTAATAATTAATGTGACTTTCACCAGACTAGCTCCTTCAATAATGAAGTCACCGCCAGAGATAACGCCGTTTTCACTAAGCCGCCATAACGCGCTTCGGAATAGATTGAGAAATCCGAATACTTCATGCTTTTTATTGCATTAAACAATGTCGCGTTTTGGGTAATCGAATTGAGGTTCGCAATAAAATCGTAAGTGAGGTCATCATGAAACTGAATTGCCACTTTGCTGTGTTGCACAAAATCACAGAACTGGGAAAAACAGGTAATATCGGCATACAGCCATTTATCCATTTTCCCCAGCGCGTAAATCAGGCGCAGCGCAACGTCGATATCATCCAGCGGCCCACTTCTGGCAAGCAAAGGCTTAACCGCGTACTCAACGATCTCTTCATCATTATCAACAAATAACGAAGGTAGAAATTGCCTGATGCCGGAAAGCAAAATATCGTGCGCGACGCTCATAAATGAGGCCAAATCACTTTGCGCTTCCAGTTGTTCAAGTACTTCATCTTCGTTCAAGGTGGTCATTAATAGCTCAGTACATTAGAGGTGATGTAAAGAGTCTATAATATTACAGGTGCGCTCTATACCATTAATCAAGAGCGTTTGAGTGCGTACAACATCACCTTCTTCGCGCACTCCCTGCAAAATATCCCCGCCGGTTACGCCGGTTGCGGAAAATAATACCTCGTCGCTTTTGACGATTTCATCAAGGCTGTAAATACGATTGATTTCGACGCCCATTTCACGGCAGCGGCGTTGCTCAGAATCAGCAATTTGGCGATGTTCAGGCGTCTCCCCTTTTGCCTGGCAGAAATCCATTAATTCCACCTGCATTTCGCCACCTAATGCTTTCACCGCACAGGCAGAAATTACGCCCTCTGGTGCGCCGCCAATGCTGTACATCACGTCGTATTGATTATCCAGCAAGCAAGTCATCACGCTTGCAGCCACGTCACCATCCGGTAATGCAATCACTTTCACGCCCAGGCTTGTAGCTTCGGCAATTATTGCCTGGTGGCGGGGTTTATCGAGGGTCACCATCCGCAAACGCTCCAGCGGTTTGCCGAGCGCGTTGGCAATATTTTTTAGGTTATCTGCGAGCGTTGCCGCAAGGCTAATCACCCCTTTGGCTTTCTTGCCCACCACGATTTTCTTCATATACATATCGGGGGAATGCAGCAAGGTACCAACCGGTGCGCAGGCCATCACCGCCAGCGCATTATTTTGCCCCATCGCCACCATGCGCGTGCCTTCGATGGGGTCAACGGCGATATCGATTTGCGGGGAATTACCCTTTCCTAACATCTCGCCGATATACAGCATCGGCGCGTGGTCAATCTCCCCTTCGCCAATGACAATCCGCCCCTGCATATCAATTTGATTAAGTGCATCACGCATTGCCTGCACCGCCACGCCATCAATCTGATTCTTATCGCCGCAGCCGATCAATGGCCAGGCTGCAAGCGCGGCCCGTTCCGTGGTGCGGAAAAATGGATAAGCCAGCGTTTTCATGGTTACGCCTCCACACCGATATCAACGCCAAAATGGGCTAACAGATGCTTTTCCGCCGCTTCGTTCCAGACGCCGTGTGTTTCAGCCACCAGTTCGGCAAGGCGTTTAAATAATGGATCGGTTTCACCCAGGCTGGCGAATTCAGTGATTGCCGTCAGCGGCATGGTGACACCGTTGTAAATCAGCTTTTTACCGCCCGGGATATCCGGCAGATTCAGCACGGTTTCAGGAACCGCATCCAGGCCACCCACATGCGTAACCATAAACGAAGGCTGTAATCGCCCGCTGGCAGCAAGTTCAATGGCTTCAATCATGTCATCGGCGGAGCCGCCAGATGTGCCAACAATATGCGTGCTGCCGTAATGCACGTTGTAGAAATTAAACGGCACCTTGAAGTTTTTATCCGTTGGTCCGGCGAAGAAATTCAGGCAGCCGTCGTCAGCGAGCAGGTCATCACCCAGCTCAATCACCGCAGGTACGGCGGCATAAACGAAGACGTCATCAAAGCCCGTACCACCGGTCATCTCACGTAACGCCGCCGCAGGGTTATCCAGTTCTTTGCTGTTCACATACACCAACTCGATACCGTTTTTGGCCGCCAGCTCTACAGGCAAGAGTTTTTGTGCCTGTGCCAGTCTGGCTTCATCAATATCAACCACCACCACTTTGCCCGGTTTGATATTGCCGTTAATTGCATAATCAATGGCACCGATGCCCATCGGCCCGGCACAGGCTAATAATGCCAGGTTGCCACCGGGTTTAATTCCCATGCGATGTTCATAAACGTATTGCGTGGTGTGATAGTTCGCTTTATAAGCCCCAATAATACAGCACATTGGCTCCGCTAAAGAGGCGGCTGCAAAATATGATCCTCTATAAGGTAAAACACAGCCCAGATCGATAGCCTGTTTTGGGATAATCATATACGTGGCATTGCCACCGAAGTATTCATAGCTATAACCGGCTGAATATCCACTCGGCAAACCCATTGCCGGTTGTAATACATAACGCTGGCCTTTCTTATATTGGCCGAGAAGATTATTCCCGACTTCGACAATGACTCCTGCGCATTCATGCCCGGTAATTACTGGGTGGTTATTTAAATCATCTGGTACACGTTTATGGTCACTCGCCAGTAGCGCCGCTTTCCATGTTGATAAACACACGCTATCTGAAATAACGCTCACTAATAACTCATCATCAGTGATTGCCGGTAATTCAAACTCACGGATACGGACGTCCCGCTTGCCATAAATGGCTGCAACTTTAGTTTTCATAAGAATCCTTATTATTAAGCCTTAGCGGTTAATTCATTAAATAACGCATCGAGTTTCGGGTCGCCAATATAGTTATTAATCAGGATCAGCGGTTTGTTAGTCACCAGTTTGACGCGCCCTTCCAGGCTGGCATGCGTGACGATTATCTCTGCGTGTTCAGGTACATTTTCTATGGCGTAGTGTTTAACTTCTGTTTCTATGCCCTGTTTTTGCAGACGCTTACGAAACGTGGTGGCTCCCATAGCGCTTGAGCCCATGCCCGCATCGCAAACAAACGCGACCAATTTCACTGGACCGGTACTCCACGCCCCTTCCTGTTTCATCGCTTTCATGGCGCTGGCAGTCTCATCAAAGTTGTCCTCTTTCTCGACTTCTTTGCTGCGATCCAGTTTCAGAATGAATGCGGTAATCACAAATGAAACGGCTGTCGCCACGGTGACACCGGCAATGGTGGCAAAGAATGCACCACGCGGCGTGAGGGCGAGATAAGCAAAGATGGAACCCGGACTTGGCCCTGCAACCAGGCCGCCACCCAACAGATTAAAGGTATAAATTCCGGACATCCCGCCCGCAATCATGGCAATCAGCGTCAACGGCTTCATTAAAACATACGGGAAGTAGAGTTCGTGAATACCGCCCAGGAAGTGAATGATCATCGCACCTGGTGCGGATTTTTTTGCCATTCCTTTGCCAAACACTGCAAAACCAAGCAGCAAACCGAGCCCAGGGCCTGGATTCGACGCCACCATAAAGAAGATAGATTTCCCGGTGTCAGACGCTTGCTGCATGCCTAATGGGTAGTAAACACCCTGATCGATTGCATTGTTCAGGAACAGGATCTTCGCGGGTTCGTTAATCAGCGACAACAACGGTAAATAACCGGTGCTGACCAACGCTTCAATGCACTCTTTCACGAAATTGTTCGCCACTAACACCGCAGGGCCAATAATTTCAAAGGCAAACAGGCAAAGCAGCATCCCGGCAATACCCAATGAGAAGTTATTAATCACCATCTCAAAGCCTGGCGGAATACGCTTCTCCAGCGTGCGGTCGATAACTTTAATCACCCAGCCACCGAGTGGCCCCATGATCATCGCACCGATGAACATCGGAATATCGGCACCGACTATCACGCCGATGGTACCAATTCCGCCCATCACCGCACCGCGTTTCCCACCAATTAAATGGCCACCGGTTGAGCCAATCATCACCGGTAGCAAATAGGTGATCATTGGGCCGACTATTTTGGCGAAATGTTCATTAGGCATCCAGCCGGTTGGAATAAATAACGCGGTAATAAAACCCCACGCGATAAATGCGCCGATATTGGGGATAACCATAGCTGTAAGAAATCCGCCGAAAGCCTGGACTTTGGCACGAGCTGATTTATTTTTCATATTTATCCTGACGAGAGAATGATTACTCTTGAGTGATAATATCCTTGAGTTGCTGATCGGTATTCGCATTCAGCAAAGCTTCAATTGTTGATTCTTCACAGAACATTTCGCTTAATGCCTGAATAGCACCGATATGCTCATCTGAATCAGCCGCTGACAACCCGATTAATAATTTCACCGGTTCGTGGTTATCGCCAAAACCCACGGTGTTTTTTAATAGCGTAAGAGATAAACCTGTTTTAATTGCGCCGCATTCTGGCCTGGCATGAGGCATCGCAACAAAAGGAGCCAGAATATAATATGGGCCAGTTTCCTGGGTGGTCTTTTTAATTGCATCAATGTATGAAGCGGTGACATAGCCTTTTTGCAATAGCACTTCCATTGAATAATCTATTGCCTGTTGCCAGTCATCGGCAGAGTTTTTTATAGATATGGCAGCATCAGGGAAATAATCTATTAACCGCATACTGTCTTCCTCATTTTGTAGGGTGTTTTTATTTTCAATTAAAGTATGACGGCGTGGAAAATAAATCAAATGAGGGCGGGGAAATGTTATTTATTGAGTGAGAAAAATTTTAATCAATAAATTCAAAGAATTAAAAATACAAAAAAATCAAATATAAACATGTCAATAGCAATAATTTTAACCTAATCACAAATTCATGTTTTGTGTTATTTACGATTATGCTATGAAGATCACGATTTGATACTTGATTGATTATACTTTTGCAATGCAAGACAACCCGTTTTATTGAGGATAACCATAAAAAACGGGTCGCCTGAGCGACCCGCTTAACTAGCATGAAGCGATTACAGAACTGCTTTAGCCTGTTTCACTACGTTTGCAACAGTGAAACCAAACTCTTCGAACAGCAGTTCAGCTGGAGCAGACTCACCAAAGGTGGTCATACCCACAACCGCACCATTCAGACCAACGTATTTGTACCAGTAGTCAGCGATGCTGGCTTCGATAGCAACACGCGCAGCAACCGCTTTCGGCAGTACCGCTTCACGGTAAGCAGGGTCCTGTTTGTCGAATGCATCGGTAGACGGCATGGAAACCACGCGCGCTTTAATGCCTTCAGCAGTCAGTTGATCCCAGGCTGCAACCGCCAGTTCAACTTCAGAACCGGTGGCAATCAGGATAAGCTCAGGCGTGCCTGCGCAGTCTTTCAGAACGTATGCGCCACGGGCGATATCCGCCAGTTGCTGTTCAGTACGATCTTGCTGTGCCAGGTTCTGACGGGAGAAAATCAGCGCGGTCGGGCCGTCGTGACGTTCTACAGCGTATTTCCACGCCACCGCAGACTCAACCTGGTCACATGGACGCCATGTGCTCATGTTCGGCGTCACACGCAGGGCAGCAAGCTGCTCCACTGGCTGGTGAGTCGGGCCGTCTTCACCCAGACCGATTGAGTCATGGGTGTAGACCATCACCTGGCGTTGCTTCATCAGTGCTGCCATACGCACCGCGTTACGGGCATATTCAACAAACATCAGGAAGGTAGAGGTGTACGGCAGGAAACCACCGTGCAGCGCGATACCGTTGGCAATCGCCGTCATACCGAATTCACGTACACCGTAATGGATGTAGTTACCGGCCAGGTCTTCGTTGATGGCTTTAGAACCAGACCAGATAGTCAGGTTAGACGGTGCAAGGTCAGCAGAGCCGCCAAGGAATTCAGGCAACAAGTGACCGAATGCTTCGATGGTGTTCTGGGACGCTTTACGGCTGGCGATTTTCGCAGGGTTAGCTTGCAGGTTCTTGATGAACTCTTGCGCTTTAGCTGCGAAATCAGCAGGCATGTCGCCTTTCATACGACGGATAAATTCTGCGGCTTCTTGCGGGAAGGCGCGAGCGTAGGCAGCGAACTTCTCGTTCCATGCTGCTTCTTTCGCCTGGCCTGCTTCGCGAGCATCCCACTGAGCATAAATGTCTTGCGGGATTTCGAATGGCGCGTGTTTCCAGCCCAGTGCTTCACGGGTCAGTGCGATTTCTGCGTCACCCAAAGGTGCGCCGTGGGAATCGTGGGTACCGGCTTTGTTTGGTGAACCGAAACCGATGATGGTTTTGCACATCAGCAGTGAAGGTTTGTCGGTAACCGCTTTGGCTTCTTCAACAGCGCGTTTGATAGCGTCTGCATCGTGGCCGTCAACGCCGCGCACAACGTGCCAGCCGTAGGCTTCAAAGCGTTTCGCCGTATCGTCTGTGAACCAGCCTTCAACGTGGCCGTCGATAGAGATACCGTTGTCATCATAGAAGGCAACCAGTTTACCCAGACCCAGCGTACCCGCCAGCGAGCAAACTTCGTGGGAAATGCCTTCCATCATGCAGCCATCACCCATAAAGGTGTAGGTGAAGTGGTCAACGATATCGTGACCAGGGCGGTTGAACTGTGCTGCCATGGTGCGTTCAGCAATGGCCATACCGACTGCGTTTGCCACACCCTGACCCAGTGGACCCGTGGTGGTTTCTACGCCTGCGGTGTAACCCACTTCCGGGTGACCCGGAGTTTTGGAATGCAGCTGACGGAAGTTTTTCAGTTCTTCAATCGGCAGGTCATAGCCTGTGAGGTGCAGCAAGCTGTAAATCAGCATTGAACCATGGCCGTTAGACAGCACGAAGCGGTCACGGTCAGCCCATGCAGGGTTCTGCGGGTTATGGTTCAGGAAATCGCGCCACAGGACTTCGGCAATGTCGGCCATACCCATAGGGGCACCCGGGTGACCGGATTTGGCTTTTTGTACTGCGTCCATGCTGAGTGCACGAATAGCATTGGCAAGCTCTTTACGAGAGGACATTTTGACTCCAGATCGGATGGTTGAAGGTCAGGCCTTGACTACTATGCGTTATGGGCTACGCCCAAAAAATTGCCATCAATGTACCGCAAGCCGTGTGCCATGTACATGGAGCATCCTTTTGTCCGGTTAAGAAATCTCTGGAAGCTGCTCGCATGTTGCGCATGTTGATGCGCAGCATGCGTTAACTTCTTTATACTCAAGCCACCAGCCAGCGATATGTGGCTCGATCCCCCAGAGTAGTTGTCATTTATTAAGGATATTGGCATGAAGATGCGCCCAATTTTACTGAGCCTGAGCGTTGCAGTCCTGGTGAGTGGTTGCCAGAATATGGATTCCAACGGCCTGCTGGCTTCCGGTGCTGAAGTCTTTCAGGCGTACACATTAAGTGATGCGCAGGTCAAAGAGCTGAGCGACAAATCCTGTGCCGAACTGGACAGCAAAGCGTCTATCGCACCGGCCAGTAGCGAGTATGCGCAACGCCTGAACAAAATCGCTGCGGCATTGGGCGATAACATCAACGGCATGCCGGTGAACTACAAGGTTTACGTCACCAAAGACGTGAACGCCTTTGCGATGGCCAACGGTTGTATCCGCGTGTACAGCGGCCTGATGGATATGATGAACGATAACGAAGTCGAAGCGGTTATCGGCCACGAAATGGGCCACGTGGCGCTCGGCCATGTGAAGAAAGGGATGCAGGTGGCGCTGGGGACTAACGCAGCTCGTGTTGCAGCGGCCTCTGCGGGCGGAATGATTGGCAGTTTGTCACAGTCACAGCTTGGCGATTTGGGTGAGAAATTGGTAAATGCACAGTTCTCCCAGCGTCAGGAATCGGAAGCAGATGACTATTCGTATGATTTGTTGAGAAAACGTGGCATCAACCCAATTGGCCTGGCAACCAGTTTTGAGAAGCTAGCGAAGCAAGAAGAAGGCCGCCAAAGCTCGATGCTTGACGACCACCCGGCTTCAGCCGAACGTGCGCAACATATTCGCGACCGTATGGCGGCAGATGGGCTGAAGTAATTTTCAAATGACTGCCTCAGGCGTAATTGTCGCAAGCAGTTTGGACTCGGGCAGCGCGCAGCCACCGGAGCGTACACAAAGTACGTGAGGATGGCGAGCACTGCCCGGGTTCAAAATGGCAAGTAAAATAGCCTGATTACTCGCCTTTCTTAGCCGCCTGGATATACAACATCTCCAGCGCCAACGTCGCGCCCGCCAAAGCAGTAATTTCAGACTGGTCGTAAGCCGGAGCCACTTCTACAACGTCCATACCAACGATGTTCAAATCTTTCAAACCACGAACCAGTTTCAGCGCGCGATCGGTAGTCAGACCACCGATAACCGGCGTACCGGTGCCTGGTGCGAAAGCAGGATCGATGCAGTCGATATCAAAGGTCAGATAAACTGGCATATCGCCAACAATTTGCTTCACCTGCGCCAGCACATCGTCAACAGTACGGTCGTTCACCTGGCCTGCATCCAGCACGGTAAAGCCATTATCTTTGTCGAACTCGGTACGAATACCAATCTGCACAGAATGATTCGGGTCGATCAGACCTTCTTTTGGTGCGGTGTAGAACATGGTGCCGTGGTCGAACTCGCAGCCGTTCGCATAGGTGTCAGTGTGCGCATCGAAATGCACCAGCGCCATTTTACCAAAGTGCTTAGCGTGAGCGCGCAACAGCGGCAGAGTCACGAAGTGGTCACCACCGAAAGACAGCATACGCTTACCGGCAGCCAGCAGTTTTTCTGCGTGAGCTTGCAGGCGTTCGCTCATATCACGCGCATCACCGAAGGCATAAACCAGGTCGCCACAGTCAACAACGTTCAGACGCTCACGCATGTCGAAATTCCACGGGAAGCGGTTACCTTCCCACGCCAGGTTGGTAGAAACCTGACGAATAGCCGCAGGGCCATGACGCCCGCCTGCACGGCCAGAGGTTGCCGCATCAAAAGGAACGCCAGTGATCACCCAATCGGCATCGCTGTCATACGGCATGAAGTTCAGTGGAAAACGTAAAAAACCGAAGGCATTGGATACCAGGGAATTGTCGTACTGATGGCCTAAGGTGCTCATGGTTTGACCTCACGATGATGGTAATTATTTGCAAAAAAAAGTCCCTTCCGCGTCGTTAACCCGACGAGGAAGGGACTGGATTCATTCAGACTGCTTGTTGGCGGATTATCGCCGAATGTAACCTTATTTGTATACTAATTACTCTAGTAATTCGCGTTACAGGTAGGCGGCAAAGGAGCTTATCCCCGGGAGCTTACTTAAGTAAGTGACTGGGGTAAGTGAGTGCGGCCAACACCCCTGCGACTCGAAGTACGCCGAGTAATTTACTCGTCTTCTAAATAAGTATAGCCATACAACCCAGCCTCAAACTCTTCGAGGAACTGCTGCTGCAAACCGGCATCCAGATCGGTCTGTTTGACCTGATCACGGAAATGCTTGAGCAGAGTTTTTGGATCAAGCTGAACGTATTCCAGCATGTCCGCAACGGTATCGCCTTCATCAGAAAGCTCCACCTCTACGCTGCCGTCAGGGAAGACGAACACGTCAACCGCTTCGGTATCGCCAAACAGGTTGTGCATGTTGCCAAGGATTTCCTGGTATGCCCCAACCATAAAGAAGCCCAGCAACGGCGGGTTTTCCGCATCGTATTCTGGCATCGGCATAGTTGTCGCAATACCGTCACCATCGATGTAGTGATCGATAGCACCGTCGGAATCACAGGTGATATCCAGCAGTACCGCACGACGCTCTGGGATCTGATTCAGCCCTTCAAGCGGCAGTACCGGGAACAGCTGATCGATACCCCACGCATCCGGCATGGACTGGAACAGCGAGAAGTTGACGTAAATCTTATCCGCCATACGTTCTTGCAGTTCGTCGATGATCGGGCGGTGTGCGCGGTTGCTAGGGTCAAGCAGGCGTTGAATTTCGTGGCACATGCTCAGATAAAGCTGCTCCGCCCAGGCACGCTCCTGCAAAGAGAAACTCCCCGCCGAGTAGCCGGTATGGATATCATGCAGATCGTTCTGGCTATCGTGCAGCCATTCACGCAGCGAGCGACGGTTGTTCGGCTCGTGCATTTCGCCCCAGGTTTCCCACATGCTTTGCAGTGCACGGGACGCGTCTGCAGCCGGAGCTGTTGGCGTGGTGTATTCGTTGCGCTCAACACCAATGATGTTAGACACCAGCACGGTGTGGTGCGCGGTCACCGCACGGCCAGACTCGGTGATAACCGTCGGGTGCGGCAGGCCGTTTTCTTCACATGCGTCGCCAATCGCCCAAATGATGTTGTTCGCATATTCGTTCAGGCCATAGTTGACCGAACAATCTGACTGCGAACGCGTGCCTTCATAGTCCACGCCCAGACCGCCGCCCACATCGAAGCATTCGATGTTAACGCCCATCTTGTGCAGCTCAACATAGAAACGCGCTGATTCACGCACGCCGGTGGCGATATCGCGAATATTCGCCATTTGCGAACCGAGGTGGAAGTGCAGTAATTGCAGGCTGTCGATACGACCGGCTTCACGCAACATTTCAACCAGTTGCAGAACCTGCGTCGCCGCCAGACCAAATTTTGATTTCTCGCCGCCTGAAGACTGCCATTTGCCCGAACCTTGCGATGCCAGACGCGCACGCACGCCAAGGCGCGGTACCACATTCAGGCGCTCGGCTTCTTCCAGCACAATGCGAATTTCAGACATCTTCTCGATGACCAGATAAACCTTGTGGCCCATCTTCTCGCCGATCAACGCCAGGCGGATGTATTCACGGTCTTTATAACCGTTACACACAATGACCGAACGCGTCATGCCCGCATGCGCCAGCACAGCCATCAGTTCTGCTTTAGAACCTGCTTCCAGGCCCAGCGGTTCGCCGGAATGAATCAGTGATTCAATCACGCGACGGTGCTGGTTCACCTTGATTGGGTAAACGAGGAAATAGTTGCCGTTATAACCATAGGATTCGCGAGCACGTTTGAACGCTGCATTAATAGAACGCAGGCGGTGCTGCAAAATCTGCGGGAAGCAGAACAGTGCAGGCAAACGCTGCCCCTGTGCTTCACGGGCTTTTACGAGTTCAGCGAGATCAACACGCGCTTCCGGGACATCCGGGTCCGGGCAAACGGTGATATGACCGAGCTCATTGACGTCGTAATAGTTATTGCCCCACCAGGCAATATTGTAAGTACGCAGCATTTTGCTGGCTTCCTGGGAGCTCATGGCAACCTCCTGCATGGAGCGGTGTACATCCTGCTCGCCCACTGACGAACCCGAAACAGAAGAGATTTTGTCAGACATGGCGAACCTCAAATTTAAACGAATGTGCAAAACAGTTGACTACTATCGCAGGGGTATCCCGCAATAACAACCCATTAACAGCGCGTATCGGCAGCATAAGACGCTGACAGACAAACTGTGCGACCGGTTTCTTTTTCATATCATTGTAAAAACACGTAACCGAGCTTCGTAGAACGAGTCGGCGAAACCACGAGAATACTCTTATCGATGACAAGAGAGCCCTTGTTCAGAATTTCACGGGTTTAAAAACCGGCCCGAGAGTCCTGAGAAGCGCCGAGATGGGTATAACATCGGCAGGAATGCAGCAAAGAGATGCTTATTGAGAGAGGCAAATGCACACCAGACTGGTGAGCCAGATTCTGTGAATTACAGCGGTTTTTCAATCCTGACACCTCCACACATACCATTTAGGGCATGCGACAAGCCAAAGCTAAGAAATTTGCTCAACCCGGCTGGAAGTGGGCAACACGTAGAAATGTGTGCTTGTTGAATGAGCCGCGCGCGCCGCTTTATACCGATAACAGCCAAAAATTGCAAAACAAAAATCCCTGCTTTGCGGCACTGTCAGTAAAAATTGCCATCCAAGATTATGCTTAGAAACTTGCGGGTAGAAAAATCACTGGTAATCTGATTAAGGGATAACCTAGAATAGCCGTCCAGATGTTAATCCATCTATACCGATTAACTGTTAGACTGCCTGAAATTAATCCTGTGGCTAAAACTCCGAATATCAGTATATCGCACTGATACGAGCGCCAATTAGCGGCAGTCTGCACTAACCTAATTCTCTTAGGGTGAATAAAATATGGCCAAGCACCTCTTTACGTCCGAGTCTGTATCAGAAGGGCATCCCGATAAAATCGCTGACCAAATCTCTGATGCGGTCCTCGATGCGATCCTCGAGCAGGATCCAAAAGCACGCGTAGCTTGTGAGACTTACGTTAAAACCGGCATGGTTCTGGTTGGCGGTGAAATCACCACCAGCGCCTGGGTTGATATCGAAGAAATCACTCGCCAAACGATTCGTGACATCGGCTACGTGCATTCTGATATGGGCTTTGATGCCAATTCTTGTGCCGTGTTAAGCGCGATTGGTAAGCAGTCCCCGGACATCAACCAGGGCGTTGACCGTACCGATCCACTGGAACAAGGTGCGGGCGACCAGGGCCTGATGTTTGGTTATGCAACCAACGAAACCGAAGTGCTGATGCCAGCGCCAATCACTTACGCGCACCTTCTGGTTCAACGCCAGGCTGAAGTTCGTAAGAATGGCTCACTGCCATGGTTGCGTCCGGATGCAAAAAGCCAAATCACGTTCCAGTACGACGACGGTAAAATCGTCGGTATTGATGCCGTGGTTCTGTCTACCCAGCACTCTGAAGATGTACAGCTGAAAACGCTGCAAGAAGCGGTGATGGAAGAGATCATCAAGCCAGTTCTGCCAGCAGAATGGTTGAATGCATCTACCAAATATCACATCAACCCAACAGGCCGTTTTGTTATCGGTGGCCCAATGGGTGACTGCGGTCTGACCGGTCGTAAAATTATCGTTGATACATACGGCGGCATGGCTCGTCACGGTGGCGGCGCGTTCTCCGGTAAAGATCCGTCTAAAGTTGACCGTTCTGCGGCGTACGCGGCGCGTTATGTCGCGAAAAACATCGTTGCTGCGGGTCTGGCTGACCGCTGTGAAATCCAGGTGTCTTACGCCATCGGCGTGGCAGAACCGACTTCTATCATGGTTGAAACCTTCGGTACCGAGAAAATCTCTACCGAACAACTGACTCTGCTGGTGCGCGAGTTCTTCGACCTGCGTCCGTACGGCCTGATTCAGATGCTGGATCTGCTGCACCCAATCTACAAAGAAACTGCCGCATACGGTCACTTTGGTCGTGAGCATTTCCCTTGGGAAAAAACCGACAAAGCAGAATTGCTGCGTGATGCTGCCGGCCTGAAGTAAAATCCGTCAGAGCTCCAGACATTAAAGGCCAGCGCTCTGCTGGTCTTTTAGACCGATGACAAACCTCTTCGTAGGTCGGATAAGCGCAGCGTCTTCCGACACTTTTATCTGCAACAACAGGCGAAAATGGTGGATGGCGCTATCGCTTATCCCCCTACAACACCTGTTTAGTGACCTTTGTCAGCAATCTAAAAGGCCAGCGCTCTGCTGGTCTTTTAGACCGATGACGAACCTCTTCGTAGGTCGGATAAGCGCAGCGTCATCCGACACTTTTATCTGCAACAACAGGCGAAAATGGTGGATGGCGCTATCGCTTATCCCCCCTACAACACCTGTTTAGTGACCTTTGTCAGCAATCTAAAAGGCCAGCGCTCTACTGGTCTTTAAGACCGATGACGAACCTCTTCGTAGGTTGGATAAGCGCAGCGTCATCCGACACTTTTATCTGCAACAACAGGCGAAAATGGTGGATGGCGCTATCGCTTATCCCCCCTACAACACCTGTTTAGTGACCTTTGTCAGCAATCTAAAAGGCCAGCGCTCTGCTGGTCTTTAAGAGCGATGACAAATCTCTTCGTAGGTCGGATAAGCGCAGCGTCATCCGACACTTTTATCTGCAACAACAGGTGAAAATGGTGGATGGCGCTATCGCTTATCCCCCCTACAACACCTGTTTAGTGACCTTTGTCAGCAATCTAAAAGGCCAGCGCTCTGCTGGTCTTTTAGACCGATGACGAACCTCTTCGTAGGTCGGATAAGCGCAGCGTCATCCGACACTTTTATCTGCAACAACAGGCGAAAATGGTGGATGGCGCTATCGCTTATCCACCCTACAACACCTGTTTAGTGACCTTTGTCAGCAATCTAAAAGGCCAGCGCTCTGCTGGTCTTTTTTATTTCCACAACCCCCATCTGCCCCCCAGCCATCTCCAACAAACGCCCAGTGAAAGCGATTACATATGCGTTAAAAGATAGTTAATTAAGATTAATCCTCATGACAGATTAATGTTGACGCACTGTTTACATAAATGTTCAGACTAGTCCGGATTACTTATTTTCTCTTTTATTATCCGCATTTAATGCTATGTTTTATATAATAAATTTATACATACACTTCTTGACATTAGTGTAAGCGATTACACTAACGTGAGTTGCATCACATAATTTCACGTAGCGTTGCCCTACCCTTAATAGCGAGACACCCCCAAATAATTCAACTGGAGAGCACTATGCCTGACATAAAAAAACAAGGGCGCTCGAACAAAAGCATGACCTTTTTCGTCTGTTTCCTTGCGGCCCTGGCAGGTTTGTTGTTTGGCCTTGATATCGGCGTTATTGCCGGTGCGTTGCCGTTTATCGCGAAAGATTTCCAGATAACCGCACATCAACAAGAGTGGGTTGTCAGCTCGATGATGTTTGGCGCAGCAGTC
Organism: Buttiauxella sp. 3AFRM03; assembly: GCF_003675305.1. Taxonomy (NCBI): domain Bacteria; kingdom Pseudomonadati; phylum Pseudomonadota; class Gammaproteobacteria; order Enterobacterales; family Enterobacteriaceae; genus Buttiauxella; species Buttiauxella sp. 3AFRM03. Next base: position 3,811,558 of record NZ_CP033076.1, on the reverse strand, counting down.
GGTGCAGTGGGTAGTGGCTGGCTCTCGTTCCGTATCGGGCGCAAATACAGCCTGATGATTGGCGCAGTGCTATTCGTTGCAGGCTCGCTCTGTTCTGCGTTTGCACCGAATACTGAAATCCTGATTCTTTCCCGCGTGTTGCTTGGGCTGGCAGTCGGTGTTGCGTCTTATACCGCACCGCTTTATCTGTCTGAAATTGCTCCAGAAAAAATTCGTGGCAGCATGATTTCGATGTACCAGCTGATGATTACCATCGGGATTCTCGGTGCTTACCTTTCTGATACCGCATTCAGCTACAGCGGCTCATGGCGCTGGATGCTGGGCGTCATTACTATTCCAGCCCTGATTCTTCTGGTTGGCGTGTTCTTCCTGCCAGACAGCCCGCGCTGGTTCGCTGCTAAACGTCGTTTCCACGATGCCGAGCGCGTCCTGTTGCGCCTGCGTGATACCAGTGCCGAAGCCAAACGTGAACTGGAAGAAATCCGTGAAAGCCTGAAAGTTAAACAAAGCGGTTGGTCGCTGTTTAAAGACAACAGCAACTTCCGCCGTGCGGTGTTCCTCGGCATTCTGCTTCAGGTGATGCAGCAGTTCACCGGTATGAACGTGATCATGTATTACGCGCCGAAAATCTTCGAAATAGCGGGCTTTACCAACACCACTCAACAAATGTGGGGCACCGTAATTGTTGGGCTTATCAACGTACTGGCGACATTTATTGCGATCGGTCTGGTGGACCGCTGGGGCCGTAAACCGACGCTGGTACTGGGCTTCATGGTGATGGCTGTTGGCATGGGCATACTGGGTACCATGCTGCACATTGGTATTCACTCCCAGGGCGCGCAATACTTCGCCATCGCAATGCTGTTGATGTTTATCGTCGGTTTTGCAATGAGTGCGGGTCCACTGATTTGGGTGCTGTGTTCTGAAATCCAACCGCTGAAAGGCCGCGATTTTGGTATCACCTGCTCTACCGCCACCAACTGGATTGCCAACATGATCGTCGGCGCAACATTCCTGACCATGCTTAACACTCTGGGTAACGCGAATACCTTCTGGGTCTACGCGGCGTTAAATCTGTTCTTTATTGTGCTCACTCTGTGGCTGATTCCAGAAACCAAACACGTTTCCCTGGAACACATCGAACGTAACTTGATGAAAGGCCGCCGCTTACGTGAGATTGGCGCTCACGAATAAACCACACTCGCCCCTTTCCACAATGGAGAGGGGCTTGCACCCTGCTTCGCCTGGCACTAATCTGTGCCGTTATGAAATCCCCAAGACTCCCCATCGCACTCCAACAGGCCGTTATGCGCTGCCTGCGAGAAAAACTCCAACAAGCCAATCAGCAGTTGGGCCGAAACTATCCTGAACCGAAACTGGTCTATCAGCAGCGCGGCACTGCTGCGGGTACCGCATGGATGGATAGCTACGAAATTCGTCTAAATCCGGTATTGCTGATGGAAAATCAGCAAACTTTCATTGATGAAGTTGTGCCGCATGAACTGGCACATCTGTTGGTCTGGAAACACTTTGGCCGCGTAGCACCACACGGCAAAGAGTGGAAATGGATGATGGAAGCGGTGCTTGGCGTCCCCGCTCGTCGCACGCATAAGTTTGAAGTGCAATCCGTGCGTAAGAACACCTTTCCCTATCGCTGCCGCTGCCAGTTGCATCAGCTTACCGTCCGACGCCATAACCGTGTGGTGCGTGGCGAAGCAGAATACCGCTGTGTTCAGTGCGGCGACCTGTTAAAAGCAGACGCTACAACCTCCTGTAATTAAAAATAATAATCGGAAAGTTTCCTGATTTAGCTTATTGAATCCTGATAACCCATCAGTTAGGGTGCGAGCACGTTTTAGTAAGGATTCTGGAAATGTCTCGCAAATATTCTTTGGCTGTTGCAGTTGTTGCAGCCCTCTCCTCTTTTTCCGCACTCAGTGCCGGTATTAATAATTTCTCTCAAGCTAAAGCCGCTGGCGTCAAAGTGAATGCCGACGCGCCGGGTGACTTCTATTGCGGATGTAAAATCAGCTGGGAAGGGAAAAAGGGCGTTCCCGATCTCGAATCCTGCGGTTACAAAGTCCGTAAGAATGAAAACCGTGCGACACGCATAGAGTGGGAGCATGTCGTACCGGCCTGGCAGTTCGGCCATCAGCGCCAGTGTTGGCAAGATGGCGGCCGTAAAAACTGCTCCAAAGATCCGGAATATCGCAAGATGGAAAGCGATATGCACAACCTGCAACCCGCAGTAGGCGAAGTGAATGCTGACCGTAACAACTTCATGTATAGCCAGTGGAATGGCGGCGAAGGTCAGTACGGGCAATGTGAAATGAAAGTCGACTTCAAAGATAAGATTGCCGAGCCACCTGCGCGTGCGCGTGGTGCTATTGCCCGTACTTATTTCTACATGCGTGACCAATATCAGCTCAACCTTTCTCGCCAGCAAACCCAGCTATTTGAGGCGTGGAACAAGCAATATCCGGTCACTGCCTGGGAATGTGAGCGCGATGAGCGCATATCCAAAGTTCAGGGTAATCATAACCCTTATGTGCTACGAGCTTGCCAGGCGCAAAACAGCTAACCTACACTAGCGGTTTAGTCCCCTCTCCCTCAGGGGGAGGGAGAAAAACACGACCTCTTTTGGATATTAAAAACCATGCGTATACCCCGCATTCACCATCCTGAATTACTCACCGTTGGCCAGGACGTGGCACTTTGTGAAGATGCGGCTAACCACGTCGGCCGTGTACTGCGCATGAATGCAGGCCACGCACTGCAGTTGTTCGATGGCAGCAATCAAGTTTTTGATGCTGAAATCGTTCAGGCAGATAAGAAAAGTGTGCGGGTGAAAGTGCTTAGTGCCACCATCGATAACCGCGAATCCCCACTGCATCTGCATCTTGGTCAGGTCATGTCGCGTGGCGAGAAAATGGAGTTCACCATTCAGAAGGCCGTTGAGCTGGGTGTGAATGTGATTACCCCTTTGTTTTCTGAACGCTGTGGCGTAAAACTGGATGCCGAGCGGCTGAATAAAAAGCTCTCGCAGTGGCAGAAAATTGCCATTGCTGCCTGTGAACAGTGTGGACGCAATGTGGTGCCGGAAGTGCGCCCGGCGATGGATCTTGAAGCGTGGTGTGCTGAGGACGATGCAAGTCTCAAGCTCAATCTGCATCCACGCGCTAACGCCAGTATTAATACCTTGCCGCAACCTGTTGAACGTGTGCGCCTGCTGATTGGCCCGGAAGGCGGTTTAACTGCTGACGAAATCGCCATGACCTCGCGCCATCAATTTACTGATATTCTGTTGGGACCTCGCGTTCTGCGTACTGAGACTACCGCGCTCACCGCGATTACCGCACTGCAAGTGCGTTTTGGCGACCTGGGCTAAAACCGGAGAAAACAATGATCAAGCTTGGCATCGTGATGGATCCCATCGCAAACATTAACATCAAGAAAGACTCCAGTTTTGCCATGCTGCTGGAAGCCCAGCGCCGTGGTTACGAACTCCACTATATGGAAATGGCCGATCTGTATTTGATCAACGGTGAAGCGCATGCGCGCACCCGTCTGGTCACTGTCGAGCAGAACTACGATAAATGGTACGAATTTGGCAGCGAGCAAGATATTCAGCTTGCCGATCTCGACGTGGTGTTGATGCGCAAAGACCCGCCGTTTGATACCGAGTTTATCTACGCTACCTATATTCTTGAGCGCGCCGAAGAACAAGGCACGCTGATCGTTAACAAACCGCAGAGCCTGCGCGACTGTAACGAAAAGTTGTTCACCGCTTGGTTTGCTGATTTAACCCCAGAAACACTTGTCACTCGCAACAAAGCACAGTTGAAAGCATTCTGGCAAAAGCATGGCGACATTATCCTCAAGCCGTTAGATGGCATGGGCGGTACGTCGATTTTCCGCGTCAAAGAAGGCGACCCTAACATTGGCGTTATTGCTGAAACACTAACAGAGCTGGGCAATCGTTACTGCATGGCGCAAAACTACCTGCCAGCCATTGTTGATGGCGACAAACGTGTTCTGGTTGTTGATGGTGAACCTGTTCCATATTGCCTGGCGCGTATTCCGCAAGGTGGTGAGACTCGTGGTAACCTGGCGGCTGGCGGTCGTGGCGAACCACGTCCATTGACTGAAAGCGATTGGGAAATTGCCCGCCGTGTCGGCCCAACATTGAAAGCCAAAGGATTGATTTTTGTTGGTCTGGATATCATCGGTGACCGCCTCACTGAGATTAATGTCACCAGCCCAACCTGCATCCGCGAAATCGAAGCCGAGTTCCCTGTATCGATCACGGGTATGCTGTTCGACGCTATCGAAGTACGTCTGGCGAAATAGCCTGCACCACCCCGGCCCAAGGATGGGCCGAGTGTCCAGTGCAGTTCAAAAGTGATAAACTGACTATTCCTCGCGCATCTAATGCCGCTTTTTCAACCGGAACCAGAACCTCTGACAATGAATTTACAGCATCACTTTCTAATTGCCATGCCGGCGCTCCAGGACCCTCTGTTTAAGCGTGCAGTCGTTTATATCTGTGAATACAGCGAAGATGGCGCAATGGGGATAATCATCAATAAACCTCTCGAAAATCTTCAGGTTGACGGTGTTCTGGAAAAACTCAAAATCGATCCAGAGCCGCGTGACCCAGCCATTCGCCTTGATAAACCGGTGTTTATTGGCGGCCCACTGGCAGAAGACCGTGGTTTTATTCTGCACTCCCCACCGGACTGTTTTGCTTCAAGCATCCGAATTTCAGATGACACAGTGATCACCACATCCCGTGATGTACTCGAAACCATTGGCACCGCAAAGCAGCCAGCCGATATTATTGTCGCGCTCGGCTACTCGTCGTGGGAAAAAGGGCAACTGGAACAAGAGATTTTAGACAACGCCTGGCTCACAGCACCAGCAGACGCGTCGATTCTTTTCCACACCCCTATTTCTGAACGCTGGCGTGAAGCAGCAAAATTAATCGGCATTGATATTCATAATATGCCTAGTGAAGCGGGGCACGCTTAATGAGCAGCGGAACACTGTTATCCTTTGATTTCGGCACCAAAAGTATTGGTGTCGCCATCGGTCAGCGTATTACCCGAACGGCACGGCCTTTAACAGCACTGAAAGCACAAGACGGTACCCCTGACTGGAACGTCATCGAGAAAATCCTTAAAGAGTGGCAACCCGACGAAGTGATTGTTGGCTTACCTCTGAATATGGACGGTACCGAGCAACCGCTTACTGTCCGCGCAAGAAAGTTTGCCAATCGCCTGCATGGCCGTTTTGGTGTAAAAGTTTCGTTGCAAGATGAGCGCCTGAGTACCGTTGAAGCCCGTGCTGGTTTGTTTGAACACGGCGGTTTCCGCGCGCTTAACAAAGGCAGCATTGATTCAGCCTCTGCGGTCATCATTCTTGAAAGCTGGTTTGACTATAACCCTTAGTCTTTTTTGCTATCAGGCATGTCTGAAGACGCACCGATCAGCTCATGCCTTGCCGCGACTGCCAGAAAATGGCTGCGATCCTTGTAACCAGATGACGGCTGTTTTACACGGTTATCAATCCGCTCCAAAAGTGCATCTGGCAGAGAAATATTGATTCGCTGCTGCTTCCCCTCCAAAGCTGACAAATCCACATCCACCAGCAGCCACTGATTACAGTACGCATATTCTGGATTTGCCGCATAAACAAATGGCCCGGCATCTTTAAGTTGGGTGATATCCATTCCTCGCTCAACCATGAAATCAACAATCGATAAAATCGCCTCGCGTACCATCAGTGCAATTTCATCTTGATTATCTGCCGCTGAAATACAGCCGAAATCATCATTGCATAACGCAGGAACAATCATGCCATACGCTTCGTTATCGTTTGCAGGCATCTCCACGCCAACAGAAAAAAACATAGGCTTTACTCCTGAATTGGAAGAATCCATTGACCTTCTCTGAGATGAAAATCATACACACGCAAACACACAGAAGCAATAATTCTAATCATCGGAATATCCCTCACCCCAGCCCTCTCCCCCAGGAGAGGGAGCAATACCAATACGACCTTCCGCACGTAACCGCGCTTCGCTGTGCGAAAAACTCTGCATACCATATTGCTGCCCGGTTTGAATCTGCCCGGGCAACTGATGAGCTTTCCCTTCACGGATAAGGCTCGCTACGGCTGGTGTATTCACCAACAACTCGAACAAAGCCACCCTTCCACCCTGGGCATCAGGCTGTAATTTCTGCGCCAGCACCGCTTTTAAACTGCCGGCCAATTGGCTGCGCACCATGTTTTTTTCTTCCGCAGGAAAGACATCCACCAGCCGTTCTACAGCTTGTGCGGCTCCGCGAGTATGCAATGTTGCCAGTACCAGATGGCCTGTTTCCGCAGCGGTGAGCGCCAGGCGTATGGTTTCGCTATCGCGTAATTCCCCCAACAAAATCACATCGGGATCTTCACGCAATGCCGCACGTAACGCTGCAGCAAACGAGCGGCAATGTGTGCCAGGTTCTCGTTGTTGAATCAGGCAGCGCTTTGATTGATGGACGAACTCAATAGGATCTTCCAGTGTCAGGATATGCCCATCTAGCTGATGGTTGAGATGCTCAACCATCGCCGCAAGCGTGGTGGATTTACCGCTGCCTGTCGCGCCAGTCACCAGAATTAGCCCGTCTGGGGATTGCAACAATTCGGGGATCAACGGTGGAACGTTTAGCGCCTCGAGTTTGGGACAGTCCGACGCCAATAACCGCAAGGCAAGTGAGTTGCCTTGCAGCTGGTGAAAAGCGTTCGCCCGCAACCGTACCCCTGACTTTAGCGTCACGGCGAAATCCACTTGCCCGCTTTCTTCCAGTTGTTCCTTTTGTGCTTTTGACAGCCAGTCATCAAGCAATGCTTGTGGTTCAGGCGCGCCGCCAGGCAGTAGTTCAAGCCGTCCTTGCCGCCGCCAACGAGCAGGAAGCTGCGCGCACAGGTGTAGATCAGAGACATTATGCTTTACACTAAGGGCCACAATTTCTTCGATATCCATATCACTTTCCAACCTATGAACGAGATAACGCACAATCTGGCACAGGTTCAGCACAAAATCTTAGCGGCAACTGAACGCTGCGGCCGTGCTCCAGAAGAAGTTACTTTGCTTGCAGTAAGCAAAACCAAGCCTGCAAGCGCTCTCGCAGAAGCGATTGCTGCCGGCCAACGCGCATTCGGTGAAAACTACGTGCAGGAAGGCGTGGATAAAATTCGTTACTTTGCCGATAACAGTGAAGCCACACTGGAATGGCACTTTATTGGCCCTTTGCAGTCGAACAAAAGCCGTCTGGTGGCTGAACATTTTGACTGGTGCCACACCGTCGACAGGTTACGCATTGCTACTCGTTTAAGCGAACAACGCCCGGTTGAGCTTCCACCGCTTAACGTGCTGATTCAAATCAACATCAGTGATGAACAAAGCAAGTCTGGTATTGCGCTGAGCGAGCTTGAAACGCTTGCGGCTGGTGTCGCTGAATTACCGGGTTTGGTATTACGAGGTTTAATGGCGATCCCTGCCCCTGAGCCTGATTACGAGCATCAGTTAGCGGTTTGCCAGAAGATGGCAGCGGCTTTCGAATCGCTCAAAAACCGCTATGCAACGGTTGATACGTTGTCCCTGGGCATGACCGATGACATGGACGCCGCGATTGCCGCAGGCAGCACCATGGTGCGCATTGGAACCGCTATTTTCGGCGCGCGGGATTACTCCGCTCGTTAATCACCATAATTATTGAGGAACGCCATGCTGACGTTGACTTTCCTGGTCAAAACACTGATTGAACTGTATGTGATGGTGCTATTGATTCGCATCTGGATGCAGTGGTCGCGTTGTGATTTTTACAACCCTTTTGCACAGTTTATCGTCAAGATTACCCAGCCGATTGTCGGGCCACTGCGTCGGATAATCCCTTCAATTGGGCCGATCGATACTTCTTCCCTGTTGGTGGCGTTTATTCTCACCACGCTGAAGTACCCGATCCTGCTGCTTATTCAGGTCGGTGCGCTATCACTTGACCCAATGAACCTGCTGGTTGGCTTGTTATCGTTGCTCAAGTCCGCCGGTACGCTGGTATTCTGGGTGATTATTATTCGTTCGCTGATGAGCTGGATTAGCCAGGGTCGCAGCCCAGTAGAATATGTGCTGATGCAATTAACTGAACCGATGATGGCACCGATTCGTCGCATTATCCCGGCAATGGGCGGGATTGATTTCTCCGCGATGGTGGTGATTTTGATTCTGTATGCGCTGAACTACCTTGGTATGGATCTGTTCCCGGGGCTTTGGTTCTTGCTGTGAGTGCAGTGAGTCAAACCGCAGACGGGCTGGTTTTACGGCTGTACATTCAGCCGAAAGCCAGCCGCGATAGTATTGTCGGGCTGCATGGCGACGAACTAAAAGTCGCCATCACTGCCCCACCGATTGACGGCAAAGCTAACGCCCATCTGGTAAAATATCTGGCTAAACAGTTGAAAGTCGCCAAAAGTCAGGTGCTGCTTGAGAAAGGCGATCTGGGCCGCCATAAACAAATTAAAATTATCGACCCGCAACACATCCCGACGGAAGTCGCGGCATTGCTCGAATAATTACCTAATTTCACAGGATTTTCTCACTATGCAAAAAGTTGTCCTCGCGACCGGTAACGCCGGTAAAGTGCGTGAACTCGCCGATTTACTGAGCAATTTTGGTCTGGATGTCGTGGCGCAAACCGAACTGGGTGTGGAGTCTGCCGAAGAAACGGGCCTGACATTTATCGAGAACGCCATTCTGAAAGCACGCCATGCGGCGCAGATAACGGGTTTGCCAGCCATTGCTGACGATTCAGGTCTGGCGGTTGATGTGTTGGGTGGTGCGCCGGGGATTTATTCTGCCCGCTACGCAGGCTTAGAAGCCTCCGATCAGCAGAACCTCGAAAAGCTTCTGGCTACACTGAAAGATGTACCAGACGAGCAACGCAAAGCGCGTTTCCATTGTGTGCTGGTTTATATGCGTCATGCAGAAGACCCCACTCCGCTGGTTTGCCACGGCAGTTGGGAAGGCCAGATTACCCGTGAAGCTGCGGGTGCCGGTGGCTTCGGCTACGATCCTATTTTCTTTGTCCCGAGTGAAGGCAAAACTGCCGCTGAATTGACTCGTGACGAAAAACGCGCCATTTCCCACCGCGGGCAAGCGCTAAAACTGTTACTGGAAGCAATGAAAAATGGCTAATTTGCCACCACTGAGTCTCTATATTCACATCCCGTGGTGCGTGCAGAAGTGCCCCTACTGTGACTTCAATTCCCATGCACTTAAGGGCGACGTGCCGCACGATGAGTATGTCGCCCACCTGTTGCGCGATCTGGATATCGACGCGCCAATGGCACAAGGACGTGAAATAAAGACCATCTTTATTGGTGGTGGTACGCCTAGCCTGCTTTCAGGAGAGGCGATGCAAAACCTGCTGGACGGTGTGCGTGCGCGCCTGCCGCTGGCAGCCGATGCGGAAATCACAATGGAAGCTAACCCCGGAACGGTAGAAGCTGACCGTTTCGTGAGTTATCAGCGTGCTGGCGTGAACCGTATTTCTATTGGTGTGCAGAGTTTCAGCGAGCCTAAGCTCAAACGTCTGGGGCGTATTCATGATTCTGGTGAAGCGAAACGCGCGGCGAATCTGGCAAGCGGACTCGGTTTGCGCAGCTTTAACCTCGATTTGATGCACGGCCTGCCGGATCAATCGCTAGAAGAAGCGCTGGACGATTTGCGCCAGGCAATTGCACTCAACCCGCCGCATCTTTCCTGGTATCAGTTAACGATTGAGCCGAACACTTTGTTTAGTTCGCGTCCGCCAAAACTGCCGGACGACGACGCATTGTGGGATATTTTCGAGCAAGGCGATAAGCTGCTGACTGCGGCAGGTTATCAGCAATATGAAACCTCGGCCTATGCTAAACCGGGTTACCAGTGCCAGCACAACCTGAACTACTGGCGCTTTGGCGATTACCTGGGGATTGGCTGTGGCGCACACGGCAAGGTAACGTTCGAGGACGGGCGCATTGTTCGTACCGCGAAAACACGCCATCCACGCGGTTATATGGAAGGTAAATACCTCGACAAGCAGCACGATGTGGAACAAGCCGATAAACCGTTCGAGTTCTTTATGAATCGTTTTCGTTTGCTCGAAGCGGCGCCACGCAACGAATTTAGCTTATATACCGGGCTTGATGAGTCGGTGATTCGCGCGCAGTTAGATGAAGCGATAGCTAAAGATTACCTGGTTGAGACTGAGGATTATTGGCAGATTACCGAGCACGGGAAGCTGTTTTTGAATTCGCTGTTGGAGCTGTTTTTGGCTGAATAATCAGGCATTGTCTGGCGGATGACGCTTGCGCTTATCCGCCCTACGAAAACCGATTTGCATTACTGGCGGATGACGCTTGCGCTTATCCCCCCTACGAAAACCGATTTGCATTACTGGCGGATGACGCTGCGCTTATCCGCCAGTAATGCAGTTGTAGGTCGGATAAGCGCAAGCGTCATCCGACATTACTCCAACACCAAAACTTAAATATTCTTCACCCGGCTGGTCAAAACCAACGCAAACACCGCTAACCCGGCAATCAACCAATACACTGAATAATGCCCAAAACTCTCGGTCAGCGCGCCTTGTAAAACCCCCGCCAGAATCACGCCCGTCGAAATACTATTGGTGAACAACGTGGTCGCCGACCCCGGCCTGCCCGGCATCAAATCCTGGAACCACAACATGCCAATCCCGGCAACAATGCCGATAAATACCGCGTTAAATAGCTGAAGCAACAGCAGCGCCGTACGGCTGTGGAACATAATCAGTCCGACGTAGAACAACACGCCGGCGGCTACGGCAATCACCATCATGCGCCGTTTACCAAAACGCTTTACATAATAGCCCGCAAGGATCATCGCCGGGATCTCAAGCCCCGCCGCCGTCCCCATCAACAGCCCAGCCAGCGATTCGGGCAGGCCTAAATCACTGCTGATCCACAACGGCATGTCGATGATATACATGGTGTTGCAGGTCCACATCAGCATCGAAGCAATAAACAACAGACGGACGTTTTTATCTTTCCAGCCGCTGACCTGGGTAAGCGCCACATCTGCGGGCTGCTCAATCCTTGCGACCGAGGGTAATGCGAAGAAAATCAACGCCAGCGAGATAACAAATATCCCCGCGGCGATAAGAAACATAGTGGTGAAGCCGTAGTTTAATGCCAGCATAAACGATAGCGGCGGGCCAATAACCCAGGCAAGCGAGAGCTGCGCACGCATTATCGAGCTGAACATCACCACTTCACGCGCTGAGTTATCGGCATATTCACGGGCAAGGGCAAATATTTGCGGCATCGCGGTGTTGGCAATAGAGGCGAACATCACGCCAACGGTGATTAACGTCAGGTAATGACGGTTAAAAGCAAAAAGCACACAGTTTGCTACAGCCATCACGCAACAAACCATAATCAGTTTGCGACGATCGCCCCGGTTATCTGAACGCTTCGCCAACGCCAGACTGACGAGGATCCCGGCTATCGCATTGACGGTATAAAACAGGCCAACCCAGAATGGGCGCACTTCCACTTCGCGACTTAAAAACAGGCTAAGAGTGGGCGCCTGGAGTGCCCCCGCAATCCCCATCATGAAAGCCACAATCATAAATGCGGCGTACACCGGGTTAAGGCGTCGTCCTTTGGTCAGAAACCAAATCATGCAGCAAGATCCTTTTTACTTAAGCGGGTGATAAGTGTGCAAGGCCTCGACTATACCCTAAATAATTCGAGTTGCGAGAAGGCGGCACTGCGGCTCGAAGAATGACGGGTATAAAAAAGCCAGCAGTATTAATCTGCTGGCCAGGTGAAAACCACCAATTCTCAGTCACACTTGCTGTCAGCGATTTGGTGCTCTACGAACGCGGACTCCCACTGCATTAAGTTCTCAAGCATCTCCAGACGTTGCTCTGCTTTCAGGCGAGCCAGCCATCCAACAGAAACACTTTGGGTTGCGGCAAAATACTGTTGATAAAACTTAACCACTGGCGACCGTTTCATAAAAACCCCAAATAATTCAAGTTGTGGGAAGGCGGCAAACGCGTGAGTCCCCAGGAGCATAGATAACTATGTGACTGGGGTGAACGCGAGTAGCCAACGCACCAACGACTTGAAGTATGACGGGGTTGTACCTCCTCGCTTTCAACGTTGATGATTATTGGCGTAATATGAGGAAAGTTAAATTGATGAGTTTCTGCCGGGAGTTCCTCTTTTATGTCGTCTGGTCGTCTGCAACAACAGTTCATCCGTTTGTGGCAAAACTTTGAAGGTAAGCCGCAAGAAACGACGTTGAATGATTTGGCCGATTTGCTGAATTGCTCCCGCCGTCATATGCGTACATTGCTTAGCGCGATGCAGGAAAAGGGCTGGCTGAGCTGGAAAGCGGAAGTCGGGCGCGGCAAGCGTTCACAGCTTGAGTTCTTGTATACCGGCCTTGCACTCCAGCAACAGCGCGCCGAAGACCTTCTTGAGCAGGACAGAATTGACCAACTGGTGCAGATAGTCGGCGATAAAGCCGCCGTGCGCCAAATGCTGATTTCTCACCTTGGGCGCAGCTTCCGGCAAGGGCGGCATATTCTGCGCGTTCTCTACTATCGCCCGTTACTCAATCTGTTGCCCGGTTCCGCTTTGCGCCGTTCAGAAACGCATATTGCCCGGCAAATTTTCAGCGGACTGATCCGTATAAATGAGGAAAATGGGGAACTGGAAGCGGATATTGCGCACCACTGGCAACAAATATCCCCATTACACTGGCGTTTTTATCTGCGCCCCGGCATTCATTTTCACCATGGCCGTGAGCTGGATATGCTGGATGTGACGACGTCCCTGCAACGCATCAGCTCTTTGCCGCTGTATTCGCATATCACGGAAATTACTTCTCCGACGGCCTGGACGCTGGATATTAAGCTCTCACAGCCCGATAACTGGCTGCCGTGGTTGCTGGGTAGCGTTAACGCGATGATCCTGCCGCGCGAATGGCAAACCTTAAGCCATTTTTCCCGCCAGCCAGTCGGCACCGGTCCCTATTCGGTGGTGCGCAATAATACTAACCAGCTGAAAATTCAGGCCTATGACGATTACTTTGGTTATCGCGCATTGATTGACGAAGTGAATTTCTGGGTGCTGCCGGACATTGGTGAAGAGGTCAGTTGTGCGGTGCAATTATCGGGAATGCCCGACAGCGAGAAAGCCGTCGAAAGCCGCCTTGAAGAAGGCTGCTACTACATTTTATTTGATAACCGCTCAAGCGCCGGCAGCAATAAAGAAGTGCGCCGCTGGCTCAGTCATGTGCTGGCACCAATTCATCTGCTGTATAGCGCGGGCGAGCAAAACCAGCAGTACTGGTTCCCGGCTTACGGACTGCTGCCACGCTGGCACCACACGCATCCACAACCAGCCGTCGAAAAACCGGCCGGGCTGGAATCCGTGACGCTGACGTTTTATCGCGATCACGTCGAACATCGGGTAATCAGCAAAGTGATGGAAGAATTGCTGGCACGTGTTGGCGTAAAACTGGTGGTGCAAGAAGTCAGTTATGAAGAGTGGCATCAGGGCGATGCCGTCAGCGATATCTGGCTCAATAGCGCGAATTTCACCCTGCCGTTAGAGTTTTCGCTTTACTCGCATCTTTATGAAGTGCCGCTGATTCAAAAGTGCATTGCTATCGACTGGGAAACGGATACCCGCAACTGGCATAACGGCGAGCTTTCTCTGCCTGAGTGGTGCCAGAACCTGGTTGAAAACAATGATATTTTACCGTTAATCCACCACTGGCTACGCATCGAAGGGCAACGCAGTATGCGTGGTGTGCGCATGAACACACTGGGATGGTTTGACTTTAAATCGGCGTGGTTTGCCCCACCGGAGCCAACACCCCTGCGGCTTGAAATATGACGGGTATAATGCTTTCGAATCATTCACAAAGTTATTACAATGCACGCGTTCTCAACGGGGTGCTAAGACGAAAGTCTGGCTGAGATAATACCCGTCGAACCTGATCCGGATAACGCCGGCGAAGGGATTTGAGGCTCTATTCTCAAATGTCCTTTGCCACCCCTAATTCTAAGAGGTGCAAAGTGTTCAAAAAATTCCTGCCGTTGCTGGCACTGATCGCCGCCCCCGTTTTTGCCAAACCCCTGCTGACTGTTTATACCTACGACTCCTTTGCTGCCGACTGGGGGCCAGGGCCTGCGGTGAAAAAAGCCTTTGAGGCTGACTGTAATTGCCAGCTGAAATTCGTGGCGCTGGAAGATGGCGTTTCGCTGCTCAACCGCCTGCGGATGGAAGGTAAAAACAGCAAAGCTGACGTGGTTCTGGGACTGGATAACAACCTTCTGGAAGCTGCCGCGCAGACTAAATTATTTGCGCCGAGCAAAACAGACATTAGCGCGTTGAAGATCCCTGGCGGCTGGACAAACGACACTTTCGTTCCCTTCGATTACGGCTATTTCGCTTTCGTCTACGATAAAAACAAACTGAAAAACCCACCGAAAAGCCTGAAAGAACTGGTCGAAAGTGACCAACAATGGAAAGTGATTTATCAGGACCCGCGCACCAGCACACCAGGCCTGGGCCTGCTGCTGTGGATGCAGAAAGTGTATGGCGATAAAACGCCTGAAGCCTGGGCAAAGCTTGCGAAGAAAACGGTCACCGTCACCAAAGGTTGGTCCGAGGCTTATGGCCTGTTCCTGAAAGGTGAAGGCGATTTAGTGATGAGCTACACCACCTCTCCGGCTTATCACATTATTGAAGAGAAAAAAGATAACTATGCTGCGGCTAATTTTAGCGAAGGGCATTATTTACAGGTGGAAGTGGCCGGACGCCTGGCATCCAGCAAGCAGCCTGAACTGGCTGAAAAATTCATGAAATTTATCACTTCACCGGGCTTCCAGAACACTGTGGCCACCGGCAACTGGATGTATCCGGTGACCGATGTGAAATTGCCTGAAGGATTTAACGGGCTGGTCAAACCGAACAACACGCTGGAATACAGCGCCGCAGAAGTGTCTAAACAACGCGCCAACTGGATTAGCGAATGGCAACGCGCCGTCAGTCGCTAATTCCCGGCTGGCTGATTCCAGGGCTATGTGCCGCCACACTGGTGGTAGCCGTAGCCCTGGCGGCTTTTATGGCGTTGTGGTTTAACGCGCCACAAACCGATATCCGTGCGCTGGTGCAGGATAGCTATTTGTGGCACGTGCTGCGTTTCTCTTTCTGGCAGGCGTTTCTCTCAGCAAGCCTTTCCGTGTTCCCGGCTATTTTCCTCGCTCGCGCCCTGTATCGCCGCCGCTTCCCTGGGCGCGTTGCGCTGTTACGCCTGTGCGCAATGACGCTGGTTCTGCCCGTGTTGGTGGCGGTATTCGGGATTCTGACAGTGTATGGGCGCGAAGGCTGGCTGGCCGTGTTGTGCGCAAGGCTTGGCATCGAATGGAGTTTCTCGCCTTACGGCCTGAAGGGCATTCTACTGGCCCACGTCTTTTTCAACTTACCGATGGCAACACGCCTGCTGCTACAGGCACTGGAAAATATCCCCAACGAACAACGCCAGGTTGCTGCGCAACTGGGCATGCAAGGCTGGAATTTCTTCCGTTTTGTCGAGTGGCCGTGGTTGCGCCGCCAAATTCTGCCCGCTGCGGCACTGATTTTTATGCTCTGTTTCGCAAGCTTTGCCACCGTGCTGTCGCTGGGTGGCGGCCCGCAGGCGACCACTATCGAGCTGGCTATCTTCCAGGCGCTGAGTTACGACTACGACCCCGCACGGGCGGCTCTGCTCGCCATGGTGCAGATGGTTTGCTGTTTGGGTCTGGTGCTGATGAGCCAGCGGCTGAGCAGAGCCATTTCAGCCGGCGTCAGCCAAATGCAAAGCTGGCGTGATCCGCAAGATAACCTGCGCCGCAAACTGTGCGACGGGCTACTCATCACCCTTGCTCTCTTGCTGTTATTACCGCCGCTGCTGGCAGTAATCATTGATGGCATCAATAGTGGCTTTAACAGCGTGTTGTCGCAACCGGTACTGTGGCAGGCATTATTTACCTCGTTAAGAATTGCGGTTGGCGCTGGGTTAATAAGCGTGGTCATCACGGTGATGTTGCTGTGGAGCTCGCGGGAATTGCGCCTGCGCAACCGCGCTTTTGCAGGCCAGGCGCTGGAGCTCAGCGGTATGTTGATTCTGGCGATGCCGGGTATCGTGCTGGCGACCGGCTTTTTCCTGCTGCTCAATAACACCGTGGGCTTGCCGCAATCCGCCGATGGCATTGTGATTTTCACCAATGCGTTGATGGCGATTCCCTACGCGCTAAAAGTGCTGGAAAACCCGATGCTGGATGTCGCAGAACGCTACAACAAGCTGTGCCAGTCGCTGAACATTACGGGCGTAAACCGTCTGCGTTACATTGAGTTGCGTGCACTCAAGCGCCCACTGGCACAAGCGCTGGCGTTTGCCTGCGTGCTGTCGATTGGTGATTTCGGCGTGGTGGCGTTGTTCGGCAATGAAGATTTCCGCACGCTACCGTTTTATCTCTATCAACAAATTGGTTCATATCGCAGCCAGGATGGTGCAGTTACCGCGCTTGTCCTGCTGATACTGTGCTTTGCTTTATTCACATTGATTGAAAAACTTCCGGGACGCTATTCCCAAAATGATTCGGGTTGCAGGAAGGCGGCAAGTGAATGAAGACTGGGAACATAGAAAACTATGTGACCTGGATGAATGAAAGCAGCCAACACACCTGCAACTTGAAGGATGAAGGGAATGCTAACGCTAACTGATGTAACCTGGCTCTATCACCATTTGCCGATGCGTTTTTCGATGAAGATTCACGCTGGAGAACGCGTTGCAGTACTGGGGCCTAGCGGCGCGGGGAAAAGTACGCTGCTCAGTTTGATTGCCGGGTTTCTGACGCCCGCCAGCGGGCAGATTATGCTGCATGGCGAAGACCATACCCGCACGGCTCCCGCGCAACGTCCGGTTTCAATGCTCTTCCAGGAGAACAACCTTTTCACGCATCTGACGGTGCGGCAAAATATTGGCCTGGGGTTGAATCCTGGCCTGAAGCTCAATGCCACACAACAGGAACGGCTGAAAACGATTGCCGGGCAAATGGCGATCGGCGAATTGCTCGACCGCCTGCCTTCGCAGCTTTCTGGCGGCCAGCGGCAACGTGTCGCCCTCGCCCGTTGTCTGGTGCGCGAACAACCTATTTTACTGCTGGATGAACCGTTTTCGGCACTCGACCCGGCGCTGCGCCAGGAAATGCTCCAGTTGCTTGATGACTTATGCCGACAGCAACAACTGACGCTAATCATGGTGTCACACAGTATTGAAGATGCGGCGCGGATAGCCGAAAGAAGCCTGGTGGTGGTCGATGGCCGTATCGCCTGGGATGGCGACACAGCGACCTTATTGAGCGGAGAAGCCAGCGCGTCTGCGTTGTTGGGGATAAATGTTAGGAATTAATGTTGCCCGGTAAGCACTTTCCATAAAATGCTACGGTAAATCGGCATCATCGGGTGCATCTGAATCGCGACAAAACTACCAATCGCCAGAGCCGTTATGGCTGGTGCCAGCCAGTGCAAACGCGCTCGTGGTAAATATTTGGTCAAGCTATCCTGACCCGCTTTACCGCTTCGCCACCAGCGCCAGCACAACCATGCCGCCAGCCAGATAACCAACGCCACCAGCAACAACAGCCATTTAAAGCTGCCGCTTTGCATATCCGCAGGAATATCAATCGCCGCACCCGCCAGAATCCCCGGTAGAAAATAGATCGGCGGCCAGAAGATACAGCCAATAATATTCGGCACGATAAATTTAGAAACCGGCAGGTCTAACATGCCCGCCACCATGGGTACCAGCGGGCGCGTCGGGCCAACAAAGCGGCCAACCAGGATGGTAAACATGCTGTGCTGATGCAGCGCATGTTCGGTTTTATCCAGCAGCGCCTTATTCTTTTTCATAAACGACCAGCGATGCAACGGCGCTTTGAAACGCCCACCCAGCCAAAACGAAATCCAGTCCCCCAACAGGCAACCGACAACCCCCGCAGCCCAGGCGTTATAGAAACCGACCTGGCCGCCGCCAATTAGCGCACCCAAGCCTGCCATCATTACGGTACCCGGCAGGATAAGTCCGACCAGCGCCAGTGATTCCAGGAAGGCCACCAGCATCACCGCAAAAAGCGAATATGCCACTGACTGAGTAATAAAGTGTTCCAGCAAAGCTTCCATAAATCATCCGTCAAGTAACGAGTTGGCGATTCTCCTGAGTGTGATGAGAGGCGTCAAGCCAAGTTTTGTTTGACCCAATTATAGTAATCATTCACATCCTGCACGAAACTCACTCGGGCTGGCACCCGTACATTTCTTAAAGACGCGCGAAAAATAGAGCTGATCTTCAAAACCGACATTACGCCCTACGCTGGCAATTGGCATACGAGTGGTGCTCAGCAACAATTTGGCCTGAAGAATGCGTTGATCCTCACGCCAGCTCAACACACTGACACCCAGTTGCTGGCGGAACAAATGCGACAAGCGTGACGGCGACAAACAGACGTGCTGCGCAACGCTGGCAATATCAAAATGGTGATCGGCCAGATGGTCGCTGATGTACTGGCAAGCATCGCGGACGCGGTTATCCAGCGGCGGATTGAGTGATGCGTTCAGCACTTCCATGCGCCGTAACAGTAGTTGCTCTAACAGGTTAATCGCCAGCAATTCGGCATAGCGCCCTTCCGCCTGTCCGGCTTCAATAATTTGCCCAAACAACTGGGAAAAACTTTGTTGGTGGGCGTCATCCGGGCGGAAAAAACCGGTGTGTGCGAAGATAGGATCCCAGTTTAACCACTCCTGCCAATAAGCCCGTGGGCGGAAGTAAACCCACTGGTGATACCACTCTTTGCTGTCCGGTGCGCGGCCATAGTGGTGCACTTCCCCCGGTGGAAACAGCAGAATATCCCCAGGGCGGCAGACATAGTTTTTTCCCTGGTTATTGATAACCCCTTCACCCCGCACCGTTAAATTCAGGATGTAACCTTTCATTCCTAATGGCCGGTCGATGAAAAAATCCAAAGGCCCTTCAGCTTCTATCGGCGTTAATCCGGCGACTAAGTGGGCGTTAAAAGAGTACCCCGGCAACAAGGGATCATTTTGCAATTCAGGCATCAATAAGCTCACTTTTCAATTGAGTCACAGAAACAATTTGTCCATATCCGTGCTATTCCTTGCCAGGACAACACTGTCTGAACCGTAAACCGTCAGATTTTCATCATAAAGCCGCAACTTACCTGAACCGGTGCTTTTTACCTGGCAATCGAGGGCTTTTGTGAAGATAACCAAAGTGTTTATAAAAGTAGCAGAAATGTCCACATCGATTATTTGCGGGGCGTCACACTTCTCAACGGCACAGCACATTTCTCCATAACTTCAGCGAATACGACCTGACTGTTTTCCGGCATAAAAACTAATGTCATTTGCATAGATAACCAGGTCAGGGAGTTAAAAAATGTCGATTGCGCTGGGCCTCGATTTTGGCAGTGATTCAGTTCGCGCTTTAGCCGTAGATTGTGAAAGCGGTGCCGAACTGGCGACAAGCGTGGAATGGTATCCGCGCTGGCAAGAAAGCCAATATTGCGATGCCACCAATAACCAATTTCGCCACCATCCACGGGATTACATTGAATCCATGGAGCAGGCGGTAAAAACCGTTCTCGCAGAACTGACCGCTGAACAACGCGCCCGAGTTTGTGGCATTGGCGTCGACAGCACCGGCTCAACTCCCGCGCCGATTGATGCTAACGGCCATGTTCTGGCACTGACGCCAGAGTTTGCCGACAACCCCAACGCCATGTTTGTGCTGTGGAAAGACCACACTGCCGTTGAAGAAGCCGAAGCGATTACTCGCTTGTGCCACCAGCCCGGGAAAAATGACTATTCCCGTTACATCGGCGGTATTTATTCCAGCGAATGGTTCTGGGCAAAAATCCTGCACGTCACCCGCGCTGACCCAAAAGTGGCACAGGCTGCGGTGTCGTGGATTGAACTGTGTGACTGGGTTCCGGCGCTGCTTTCCGGCACTACTCGCCCGCAAGATATTCGCCGTGGCCGCTGTAGTGCCGGGCATAAATCTTTGTGGCATGAAAGCTGGGGTGGCCTGCCTCCGGCCAGTTTCTTTGATGAATTAGATCCGTTGATTAACCAGAATCTGGATTACCCGATGTTCAGCGAAACCTGGACTGCGGATATTCCGGTCGGCACGCTTTGCTCTGAATGGTCTGAGCGTCTTGGCCTGCCACAAAACGTGGTGATTTCCGGTGGTGCGTTTGACTGCCATATGGGTGCCGTTGGCGCGGGTGCACAGCCCAACACGCTGGTGAAAGTGATTGGCACCTCGACTTGCGACATTTTGATTGCCGACAAACCGACCGTTGGCGAGCGCGCAGTGAAAGGAATTTGTGGGCAAGTCGACGGCAGCGTGGTGCCCGATTTTATTGGTCTAGAAGCCGGGCAATCGGCATTTGGTGATATCTACGCCTGGTTTGGACGCGTACTGGGTTGGCCGCTGGAACAACTGGCGCAACAGCACCCTGAACTGCGTGAACAAATTAATGCCAGCAAGAAGCAATTGCTGCCCGCACTGACGGAAGCCTGGGCGAAAAACCCTTCACTTGAACATCTGCCAGTGGTGCTCGACTGGTTTAATGGCCGCCGCACCCCAAATGCCAATCAGCGTCTGAAAGGCGTAATTACCGATTTGAACCTTGCCACCGATGCGCCAGCGCTGTTCGGCGGGCTGATTGCCGCTACCGCATTTGGTGCCCGCGCGATCATGGAGTGTTTCACCGAACAAGGGATCCCGGTCACCAACGTGATGGCGCTTGGCGGGATCGCCCGTAAATCCCCCGTGATCATGCAGGTGTGCTGTGACGTGCTGAATCGCCCATTGCAGATCGTCGCTTCGGATCAGTGTTGTGCATTAGGCGCGGCCATTTTTGCCGCCGTTGCCGCAGGCGTTCACCAGGATATTTCCACCGCGCAACAAGCGATGGCCAGCCAAATCGAAAA
The DNA here is from genome assembly GCF_003675305.1 of Buttiauxella sp. 3AFRM03. Classification (NCBI taxonomy): domain Bacteria; kingdom Pseudomonadati; phylum Pseudomonadota; class Gammaproteobacteria; order Enterobacterales; family Enterobacteriaceae; genus Buttiauxella; species Buttiauxella sp. 3AFRM03. The sequence goes on along the minus strand of NZ_CP033076.1, from coordinate 3,790,414 downwards.
CACCTTGCAGCCCATCCCGCAACGCGCCGAACGCTTTGAACAACTTTACCGCCGTTATCAGCAGTGGGCTGTTAGCGCCGAACAACATTATCTCCCTTCAGCCCCCGCAGCGGTGACTCCCGCAGCCCAGGCCACAGTGACCCATTAAGGACATAACGATGAACATTTTTGAACAATATGAAGTGTGGTTTGTAATTGGTAGCCAGCATCTTTACGGCGCGGAAACGTTGCGTCAGGTGAATCAACACGCCGAGCAAGTGGTGAATGCACTCAATAAAGAAGCCAAACTGCCATGCAAACTGGTGCTGAAACCTTTGGGAACCACGCCTGACGAAATTACCGCTATCTGCCGCGATGCGAGTTACAGCGATAAATGCGCGGGCATGGTGGTGTGGCTGCATACCTTCTCGCCTGCCAAAATGTGGATCAATGGCCTGAGCATTCTCACCAAGCCGCTGCTGCAATTCCACACCCAGTTCAATGCGCAGATCCCATGGGGCAGCATTGATATGGACTTTATGAACCTGAACCAGACCGCGCACGGTGGCCGCGAATTCGGTTTTATCGGCGCTCGTATGCGCCAGCAACACACCGTGGTAACCGGCCACTGGCAGGATCCGCAAGCCCATCAACGCATTGGTTCGTGGATGCGCCAGGCAGTGTCTAAACAAGATACTCGCCAGCTCAAAGTGGTGCGTTTCGGCGACAATATGCGTGAAGTTGCCGTGACTGACGGCGACAAAGTAGCAGCGCAGATGAAGTTTGGTTTCGCGGTGAACACTTATGCAGTGGGCGACCTGGTGCAAGTGGTGAATGCCGTCAGCGACGGTGACGTTAACGCATTAGTCGATGAGTACGAAAGCAGCTACCGCCTGAGCGCCGCAGCACAAATCAACGGCAACAAACGCCAGAATGTGATTGATGCTGCACGCATCGAATTGGGGATGAAACAGTTCCTCGTACAGGGCGGATTTAGCGCCTTTACCACCACCTTTGAGGACCTGCACGGCCTGAAACAGCTTCCAGGTCTGGCAGTGCAACGCCTGATGCAGCAAGGCTACGGCTTTGCGGGCGAAGGCGACTGGAAAACCGCTGCCCTGCTGCGCATCATGAAAGTGATGTCGACGGGTCTGGAAGGCGGCACCTCTTTCATGGAGGACTACACCTATCACTTCGAAAATGGCAACGATATGGTGCTCGGCTCCCACATGCTGGAAGTTTGCCCGTCGATCGCCATTGCAGAAAAACCGATTCTTGATGTGCAGCACTTAGGGATCGGCGGCAAAGAAGATCCTGCACGCCTGATCTTCTCCACAAAAACTGGCCCGGCGCTGAACGCCAGCCTTATCGATCTGGGCGATCGTTTCCGCCTGCTAGTGAACTGTGTTGATACCGTTGAAGCGCCGCATCAGTTGCCGAAACTGCCGGTCGCCAACGCGCTGTGGAAAGCCCAACCGGATCTACCAACCGCTTCTGAAGCGTGGATCCTGGCAGGCGGCGCGCACCACACGGTATTCAGCCAGTCACTGACGCTTGACGATATGCGCCTGTTCAGCGAACTGCACGGCGTTGAGCTGACGGTGATTGATAACGACACTCGCCTGCCTGCGTTTAAAGATTCGCTGCGCTGGAACGAGGTTTATTACAGCTTCAAACGCTAAGGCGTTTTGCCCCTCACCCCGGCCCTCTCCCCAAAGGGGCGAGGGAGGAAAGAAAGTCCCCTCTCCCTGGGGAGAGGGTTAGGGTGAGGGGAAATCCCGGAGAACGATATGTTAGAACAACTCAAACGCCAGGTACTTGAAGCTAATCTCGCGCTACCTAAACATAATCTGGTGACGCTGACCTGGGGTAATGTCAGCGCAGTCGATCGTGAACGCGGCGTGCTGGTGATCAAACCTTCCGGCATTGATTACAGCATCATGACCGCCGAAGATATGGTAGTGGTGAGCCTCGAAACCGGTGAAGTGATTGAAGGGAATAAAAAACCGTCTTCCGACACCCCGACTCACCGTTTGCTGTACCTGCAATTTCCGCACATCGGCGGCATTGTCCACACCCATTCACGCCACGCGACCATTTGGGCGCAGGCTGGGCAATCAATCCCCGCTACCGGCACCACTCACGCGGATTACTTCTACGGCACCATTCCTTGCACCCGCAAAATGACTGATGAAGAGATCAATGGTGATTACGAGTGGCAAACCGGCGAAGTGATCGTAAAAACCTTTGCCGAACGTGGAATCGACGCCGCACAAATGCCTGGCGTGCTGGTGCATTCCCACGGCCCATTCGCCTGGGGCAAAGATCCGGTCGATGCGGTGCATAACGCAATCGTTCTGGAAGAAGTGGCGTATATGGGCATATTTTGCCGCCAACTCGCACCAGAATTACCCGATATGCAGCAAACGCTGCTCGATAAACATTATTTGCGTAAACATGGTGCAAAGGCTTATTACGGGCAGTAAACCGCTGTACATAAAATCAGTAATCCTGCTTAAAGTGGTCTATAATCAGACCACTTTTTCTTGATGAGAATGCAGCGTGTCACAAGCCCGCTCTGGTTTTTTGCTAACGCGACATTGGCGAGATACACCGCTCGGTACTGAAGTTGATTTTTGGCTGGCAACAGACGATGGTCCGGTTAAGGTGCGTCTGCCGCGCCAGGAATCGGTCGCGTTTATTCCTCAGTCGCAACAGTCTGAAGCCATGCGCTTGCTCGCAAATGAAAGCCAGTACCGGCTCACGCCGCTGCCCCTCACAGACTTTCACCGTCAGCCCGTCTGTGGCCTTTATACCCGCCAGCATCGCCAACTCATGCGTATCGAAAAGCTGCTGCGCGATGGCGGTGTCAAGGTTTATGAAGCCGATATTCGTCCGCCAGAGCGCTTCCTTATGGAGCGTTTTATTACCGCGCCAGTCTGGTTTAGCGGTGAGTCGCAAAATAATCTGGTGGTTGATACTAAGCTGAAACCCGCGCCGGACTACCGCCCACCGCTGAAATGGGTGTCGCTGGATATCGAAACCAATCGTCATGGCGAGCTGTATTGCATCGGCCTTGAAGGGTGCGGGCAGCGCGTTGTGTACATGCTTGGTCCGGAAAATGGTGACGCCAGCGGGCTCGATTTTACGCTGGAATATGTCGCCAGCCGCCCACTGCTGATTGAAAAGCTTAATAACTGGTTTGCACAGCACGATCCCGATGTGCTGATCGGCTGGAATGTCGTGCAGTTTGATTTGCGTGTATTGCAAAAAATGGCGGATCGCTATCAAGTCCCGCTGCGTCTTGGGCGTGAGAACAGTTTGCTGGAATGGCGAGAACATGGCTTCAAGCAAGGTGTGTTTTTCGCACAAGCCGCCGGACGGGTGATTATCGATGGTATCGAAGCGCTGCGATCTGCCTTCTGGAATTTCTCATCGTTCTCCCTGGAGACCGTTTCCCGCGAACTGCTCGGCGAAGGCAAAGCGATTGATAACCCGTGGCAACGAATGGACGAAATTGACCGCCGTTTTGCCGAAGATAAGCCGGCACTGGCGAAATACAATCTGAAGGATTGTGAACTGGTGACGCGGATTTTTCACAAAACGGAACTGATGCCATTTTTACTCGAGCGGGCAACCGTTAACGGCTTACCGCTCGACCGGCATGGCGGGTCCGTCGCCGCGTTTGGTCATCTTTATATACCACGGATGCACCGCGCCGGTTACGTTGCCCCAAATCTTGGCGAAGTGCCACCGCAAGCCAGCCCCGGCGGTTATGTGATGGACTCTCGTCCGGGTCTTTACGACTCGGTATTAGTACTGGATTACAAAAGTCTTTACCCGTCGATTATTCGCACTTTTCTTATCGATCCTGTTGGCCTGGTTGAAGGTATGGCGCACCCGGAACCAGAGCATTCCGTTGACGGCTTTTTGGGGGCACATTTTTCCAGAACGAAACATTGCCTGCCGGACATCGTCGGGCAAATCTGGTCAGGCCGTGACGAGGCAAAACGTCATGGCAATAAGCCGTTATCGCAAGCGCTGAAAATTATCATGAATGCTTTTTATGGCGTGTTAGGCACCAGTGCCTGCCGTTTCTTTGATCCTCGTCTGGCCTCGTCGATCACCATGCGTGGGCATCAGATCATGTTGCAAACCAAGGCGTTGATCGAATCTCAGGGTTATGACGTGATTTACGGTGATACAGATTCCACTTTCGTGTGGCTAAAAAAAGCACATTCAGAAGATGATGCTGTGCGTATCGGCAACGAATTGGTTGAGCATGTCAATGTGTGGTGGAAAGCGCATCTGCAAGAAACGCAGCAGGTAGACAGTAAGCTTGAACTGGAATTTGAGTCGCATTTTTGCCGCTTCTTAATGCCGACGATTCGCGGTACCGTTGAAGGCTCCAAAAAGCGCTATGCCGGGATGATTCAGGAAAATGATCGGCAACGCATGGTGTTTAAAGGGCTGGAAACTGTACGCACTGACTGGACGCCACTGGCGCAGGCATTCCAGAAAACCCTTTATTTACGAATTTTCCGTAACGAACCGTATCAGGATTATATCCGCGAAACTATTGCCAGTTTGATGGCGGGTGAGCTGGATGACCAATTGATTTACCGTAAACGCCTGCGTCGTCCGCTAAGTGAATATCAAAAAAATGTACCGCCGCATGTGCGGGCTGCACGCCTCGCAGATGAGCATAATCAACGGCTTGGCCGCGCGCCACAGTATCAGAACCGTGGCACTATCAAGTACGTGATCACCACTAACGGCCCTGAGCCAGTGGATTACCAGCAATCCCCTCTGGACTATGATCATTACCTGACTCGCCAACTCCAACCGGTGGCCGAAGGAATTTTACCTTTCCTTGAAGATGACTTTGCTACACTGATGACAGGGCAATTAGGGCTATTTTGACGGTGACGAATGCGCTCCCTTCCAGTACCATAGCGCCCTCCTGAAGTACCCTTAAATCTACTTTTAGACAACCGCTCCCTTTTCTGTGCGGTCGTTATGCTATTGCCTGCAAATCTTAGTAACTGATAATAGAGCCGAAATCTTATGCCTTTTACACTTGGTCAACGTTGGATCAGCGACACCGAAAGCGAACTGGGACTGGGAACTGTGGTCGCTTTAGACCCACGGATGGTTACCTTGCTCTACCCTGCCACCGGTGAAAATCGCCTGTATGCCAGAAATGACTCGCCTATCACCCGTGTGATGTTTAACCCAGGCGACACCATTACCAGCCATGAAGGCTGGCAACTAAAAGTTGATGAAGTTAAAGAAGAAAACGGCTTACTAGCCTACATTGGTACGCGTCTGGACACTGAAGAAACCGGTACGATGCTGCGTGAGGTTTTCCTCGACAGCAAACTGGTGTTCAGTAAGCCGCAAGACCGTCTTTTTGCCGGGCAAATTGACAGGATGGATCGTTTCGCTCTGCGTTACCGTTCCCGCGTCTACCAAAGCGAACAGTATCGCCAACCATGGAGCGGGCTGCGCGGTATGCGCACCAGTCTGATTCCACACCAGTTGAACATCGCCCACGATGTTGGCCGTCGCCATGCACCGCGCGTATTACTGGCTGATGAAGTAGGTTTGGGTAAAACCATCGAAGCCGGGATGATTCTCCACCAGCAACTGCTGGCTGGCAGTGCTGAGCGCGTATTGATTGTGGTGCCGGAAACCCTGCAACACCAATGGCTGGTTGAAATGCTCCGCCGCTTTAACCTGCGTTTTGCTCTCTTTGATGACGAGCGTTATGCCGAAGCCCAGCACGACAGCGATAACCCATTCGAAACAGAACAACTGGTTATCTGTTCGCTGGATTTTGTGCGCCGCAGTAAGCAACGTCTTGAGCACCTTTGTGAAGCTGAATGGGATTTGATGGTGGTCGATGAAGCCCACCATTTGGTGTGGAGCGAGAAGGCACCAAGCCGTGAATACCAGGCGATAGAACAGCTCGCTGAACATGTTCTGGGTATCTTGCTGTTAACCGCAACGCCGGAACAGCTGGGTATGGAAAGCCACTTCGCGCGTCTGCGTTTGCTGGACCCGAGCCGTTTCCACGATTTCGAGCAATTTGTTGAAGAACAGCAGCATTATCGCCCGGTAGCTGATGCCGTTGCACTGCTGCTGGCGGGTAACCATCTGACTAACGATCAGCTCAATATGTTGAGTGAGTTGATTGGCGAGCAGGATATTGAACCGCTGCTGCAAACCGCGAACAGTAACCGTGAAGGTAGCGATGCGGCTCGCCAGGAGCTGATCTCCATGCTGATGGACCGCCATGGCACCAGCCGTGTGTTGTTCCGTAACACCCGTAATGGCGTGAAAGGTTTCCCGAAACGCGAACTGCATACCATTCGTTTGCCGCTGCCGATGCAGTATCAAACCGCGATTAAAGTGTCCGGCATTATGGCGGCGCGTAAATCTGTGGAAGAACGCGCTCGCGACATGCTCTACCCGGAGCAGATTTATCAGGAATTTGAAGGCGATAGCGGCACGTGGTGGAACTTCGATCCGCGTGTTGAATGGCTGATGGGTTACCTGACCAGCCACCGTTCTCAGAAGGTGCTGGTGATTTGTGCCAAAGCCGCGACAGCATTGCAACTTGAACAAGTTCTGCGTGAACGCGAAGGTATCCGTGCCGCCGTGTTCCATGAAGGCATGTCCATCATCGAGCGTGACCGTGCAGCCGCATGGTTTGCCGAAGAAGATACCGGCGCTCAGGTGCTGTTGTGTTCCGAAATTGGTTCCGAAGGCCGTAACTTCCAGTTCGCCAGCCAACTGGTGATGTTCGATCTGCCGTTTAACCCGGATCTGCTGGAACAACGTATTGGCCGTCTGGACCGTATCGGCCAGGCGCACGATATCCAGATCCACGTTCCTTATCTTGAGAAAACCGCGCAATCCGTCCTGGTGAAGTGGTTCCATGAAGGCCTGGATGCTTTCGAGCATACTTGCCCAACTGGCCGCACAATTTACGACAGCGTGTATCCGCAACTGATTGAGTATCTTGCAGCACCGGAAAATACCGACGGTTTCGATGCGCTGATTAAGCAATGCCGTGAACAGCATGATGCGCTGAAGATTCAGCTTGAGCAGGGCCGTGACCGCCTGCTAGAAATTCACTCCAACGGCGGTGAGAAATCACAAGCGTTGGCTGAGTCCATTTCGGAGCAGGATAACGACACCAACCTGGTGAGTTTTGCCCTGAACTTATTCGACATCGTCGGCATTAATCAGGATGACCGCGGCGACAACATGGTGGTGCTGACCCCTGGTGATCATATGCTGGTGCCTGATTTCCCAGGTCTTCCGGAAGACGGTTGCACCATTACGTTTGAGCGTGATGTGGCGTTGTCTCGCGAAGACGCACAGTTCGTCACCTGGGAACACCCGATCATCCGCAACGGCCTGGATCTGATTCTGTCTGGCGACACCGGTAGCTGTGCGTTGTCTTTGTTGAAAAACAAAGCGTTGCCAGTCGGCACGTTGCTGCTGGAGCTGATTTATGTTGTTGAGGCAAAAGCGCCGAAACAATTGCAGCTCAACCGCTTCCTGCCGCCAACGCCAGTGCGTATGTTGGTGGACAAAAATGGCACCAACCTTGCCGCTCAAGTGGAGTTCGAAAGCTTCAACCGCCAGCTCAGCACGGTGAATCGCCATACCGGCAGTAAGCTGGTGAATGCGGTGCAGCAAGATGTCCACGCTATTTTGCAATTGGCAGAAGAGAAAGTGGAAGCCGCAGCACAAGTGTTGATCAAAGCGGCTCGTGAAGAAGCTGATGAGAAGCTGAGTTCCGAGCTTTCCCGTCTGGAAGCGCTGAAAGCGGTCAACCCAAACATTCGTGACGATGAACTTGAAGCTATCGAGAGCAACCGTCAGCAAGTGTTGGAAAGCCTTGCGCAAGCCAACTGGCGCCTGGATGCATTGCGTCTGATCGTCGTGACACATCAGTAGTTTGCACACCGCTTTACTCAAATCATTCGAGTTGCAGCAAGGCGGCAAGAGAGAACATCCCCAAGAGCTTACTAGAGTAAGTGACTGGGGTGGGCGAAAGCAGCCAACGCCGCTGCAGCTTGAAGGATGTAGAGTAAATGATTATGGAACCCTATAACCCGCCACTGGAACCATGGTTAGTCATCCTATATCAGGACGAACATATCATGGTCGTCAACAAGCCTTCGGGCTTGTTGTCTGTACCGGGCCGTCTGGATGAGCACAAAGACAGCGTGATGACCCGCATTCAGCGCGACTTCCCGTTGGCGGAATCAGTGCATCGCCTGGATATGGCCACCAGCGGCGTGATTGCCGTTGCGCTGACTAAAGCGGCTGAGCGTGAGCTGAAGCGTCAGTTCCGTGAACGTGAGCCGAAGAAGCAGTATGTGGCACGGGTTTGGGGTCATCCTCAGCCGGAAGAGGGGCTGGTAGATTTACCGCTGATTTGTGACTGGCCAAACAGGCCTAAACAGAAAGTGTGTTATGAAACCGGCAAAGCGGCACAGACGGAATATCAGGTGCTGGAGTATGCGGCGGATAATACCGCGCGTGTGCTGCTAAAACCGATCACAGGGCGTTCGCATCAGTTACGCGTCCATATGCTTGCAATGGGACACCCGATTCTGGGCGATCGTTTTTACGCGTCACCTGAAGCGCTAGCGATGGCGCCGCGTTTGCAGCTCCATGCAGAAATGCTGACTATCACTCACCCTGAATATGGCACGCCGATGACGTTCCGTGCTCCGGCTGACTTCTAAATCCCCTCACCCTAACCCTCTCCTACAGGAGAGGGAATTGTCCGGTTTTCTCCCTCTCCCTGAGGGAGAGGGCCGGGGTGAGGGTCTCTTCTATTACTTAAACCCTTTTGCCGTCTTGATCAGATCGTACGCTTTCTGAATTTCCTGCGCTTTCTGTTTGGCCATCTCCATCATTTCTGGCGGCAAGCCTTTGGCGACCAGTTTGTCGGGATGGTGTTCACTCATTAATTTGCGGTATGCGCGCTTAATGATAGTGGCATCATCGCTACTTTTGACGCCCAATACGTTGCATGCATCTTCAAGCGTTGGCCCACGTTGTTGCTGGAAACCACCTTGCGATTGGTTGTAACCACCACCGAATTGCTGCCCGCCTTCCATCATGCGTAAGAACTGGTCGAACTGCATTCGTGAAATACCGAGTTCTTCGGCAATTACGTACAACACTTCCCGCTCGTTCGGATGCAGAGAACCATCAGCAAACGCCGCCTGAATTTGAATTTCAAGAAACATCCGAATTAGGTCAAAACGCCCGAAACATACGCTGCGTAGCTGACGCATTTTTTCACGCAGCGGGTAGCCATTTTCTTTACCCACCCGGAACGCATGCTGCGCGGCACTTCGCGCATCACCGTGTAACTGCATACGATCCATTAATAGTGAGGCTATCTGGATATCCGCTTCCGTGACGCGCCCTTTTGACTTAGTCAGGTGGCCCATCACTTCAAATGTGGTGCTAAAGAACAATGACTGGCGCTGTTGTTGGTTAGAAAACCAGGACTGACGGCGGCTGCGCACCTTGTCAATGGCATGACCGATCAGCAACCCTATAACCACACCCCAGAAGCCACCACCCATAATAAGTGCTATTGCGACACCGAGTACTTTTCCCCAATACTGCATATACTCCCCAAATCGTCATGTCGTCGGCTAGAATTTGCTTTATCATACCCGTCATTGATAGTAGTGCCTAACGGCAGACTATTGAGCGGGCAGGATTAACACTAGCGCTGTAGTGATGAGTAAGTTAGTCTCTGACCGTTTGCCGACGCTATACCCTATAGCATTCAATATGAAGCAAAGCGGCAATTGAGAAAATATCCCGTCATTAAGTTAACCCAATGACAGGAACCACCAAATCTGTTCAGAGCAGATTTGGACGCTGCTTAGAGCGGCCCCAAAAGGGTGAGGCTCATGATGAGTCAAATAACTAAGTGCCGCCAACGCCTCTGCATCTTGAATGATGATGGGTATAAGCCATTGATGACGGAACAACGAATAACACGTATGAAAAAACGTATTCCCACCTTGCTGGCCACCTTGATTGGCGCAGCGCTGTATAGTCAACAAGGCATGGCGGCCGATCTCGCGTCGCAATGTATGCTTGGCGTCCCAAGTTACAACCGCCCTTTGGTTGAAGGGGACACCAACAACCTGCCTGTCACTATAAATGCCGATCACGCAAAAGGAAATTATCCTGACGATGCGGTATTTAGTGGCAATGTGGATATACAGCAAGGCAATAGCCGCCTGCAATCTGACGAAGTTCTACTGCATCAGAAACAAGTTGAGGGTCAACCTGACCCCGTTCGTACTGTTGATGCCGTTGGCAACGTCTACTACGACGATAATCAGGTCATTCTTAAAGGGCCAAAAGCCTGGTCAAACCTGAATACCAAAGATACCAATGTCTGGGAAGGCGACTATCAAATGGTAGACCGCCAGGGTCGTGGTACTGCCGACCTGATGAAGCAGCGCGGTAATAATCGCTACACCATTCTGGAAAATGGCACCTTTACTTCCTGTTTGCCAGGTTCTAATACCTGGAGCGTGGTAGGTAGCGAAGTGATTCAGGACCGCGAAGAAGAAGTCGCGGAAATCTGGAACGCCCGCTTTAAGGTGGGTCCGGTTCCGATATTTTACAGCCCATATTTACAGTTGCCAATCGGTGATAAACGCCGTTCCGGTTTCCTGCTCCCAAATGCGAAATACAGTAGCAATAGCGGTCTTGAGTTCACTCTGCCGTATTACTGGAACATTGCACCCAACTTTGATGCCACCATTACTCCGCACTATATGGAAGAGCGTGGCATGCAGTGGCAGAACGAATTCCGATATCTGACCAAAGCTGGGGCGGGTATCATTGAATTCGATTACATGCTTTCTGATAAAGAATATAAAGACAACACGGCTGCTAACCCAGACCAGGACGAGCGACGCTGGTTGTTCTACTGGAACCACAGCGGGGTGGTAGATCAGGTGTGGCGTTTTAATATCGACTACACCAAAGTCAGCGATCCAACCTACTTCACCGACTTTAGTTCGCAATACGGTTCCAGCACCGACGGTTACGCAACGCAAAAATTCAGTGTCGGTTATGCCGTTGAAAACTTTGATGCAACGCTGTCAACAAAACAGTTTCAGGTCTTTGGTTCCCAGTTGAATAGCGGCACTAGCTCTTACAGTGCACAACCGCAACTGGATATGAATTACTACCAAAATGATGTTGGGCCATTTGATACGCGTATTTACGGTCAAGCCGTTCATTTTACTAACGTAAATGACAGCCAGCCCGAAGCGACTCGTCTGCATATTGAGCCAGTCATTAGTCTGCCAGTGTCTAACGGCTGGGCAAGTCTGAATACTGAAGCCAAAGTGATGGCAACGCACTATCAGCAGACCAATCTGGATTCCTACAACGCTGCTCACGCTGATAATCAACTGGATGAGACTGTTAACCGTGTTCTGCCGCAGTTCAAAATGGATGGTAAGCTGATTTTCGACCGCGCCATGGACTCAGCCCTGGGCTGGGAACAAACGCTGGAGCCGCGTGTACAATATTTGTATGTGCCGTATCGCGATCAGAGCAACATCAATAACTACGACTCATCTCTGCTGCAGTCTGACTACAACGGCTTATTCCGTGACCGTAGCTATGGTGGGCTTGACCGTATCGCCTCCGCCAATCAGGTCACAACCGGTATTACCACCCGTATTTATGATGATGCCGCAGTTGAACGTTTTAACGTTTCTGTGGGTCAAATCTACTACTTCACTCCGTCTCGTACCGGTGACGAGACGATCAACAGTGAAAAAGGTGACGAAACTGGTTCTGTTGTATGGGCTGGTGATACTTACTGGCGTATGACCGATCGTTGGGGTGTACGTGGCGGTCTACAGTACGATACGCGTCTGGATAACATAGCGACCGGCAACGGCGTTATCGAATATCGCAAAGACAACGATCGTCTGGTTCAGTTTAATTACCGTTACGCAAGCCCGGAATATATTGGTGCAACAATCTCAAATATTGATGTTAATGCGCCACAATACAAGAACGGCATCTCGCAGGTTGGGATGACAGCAAGTTGGCCAGTTGTTGATCGTTGGTCTGTCGTTGGGGCTTATTACTACGACACCAAAGCACAACAAACCGCAGACTCCATGCTGGCGGTGCAGTACAACTCTTGCTGTTATGCCATTCGCTTGGGTTACGAGCGTAAAATTAATGGCTGGGAAAACGACGAAAGCAAATACGATAATGTAATTGGCTTTAACATCGAGTTACGTGGCTTGAGTTCTAACTATGGCCTGGGCACACAGCAGATGTTGCGTTCAAACATTCTGCCGTATCAAAGCTCGATGTAATTCACTTTGACTAGTAAAACGTAATCCGCTTTGCGGCTAAGTAAATGGAAAAAGTATGAAGAATTTGAGAACGCTGCTTCTCGGTGTCGTCCTGGTGGCGAATACCTCTTTCGCGGCCCCGCAAGTGGTCGACAAAGTTGCAGCCGTAGTGAACAACGGTGTTGTGCTGGAAAGTGACGTTAACGGAATGATGCAGTCAGTGAAGACAGGTGCCCAACAAGCCGGGCAGCAACTTCCTGACGACAACACGCTGCGTCATCAAATTATTGAACGTCTGATCATGGACCAAATTCTGTTACAAATGGGCCAGAAAATGGGCGTCAAAGTGACAGATGAACAGCTTGATAAGGCGATCGCTGATATCGCAGCTCAAAACAAGATGAGCATGGATCAGATGCGTAGCCGTCTGGCCTATGACGGCATTAATTACAACACTTACCGTGCTCAAATCCGTAAAGAGATGACGATTTCGGAGGTGCGTAATAACGAAGTCCGTCGTCGTGTATCCATCCTGCCGCAAGAAGTCGATGCTCTTGCACAGCAAGTGGGTAGCCAGAACGACAGCAGCACTGAGCTGAACCTCAGCCACATCCTGATTCCATTACCGGAAAACCCAACCTCTACTCAAGTAGATGATGCGGAAAAACAAGCGCGTGACATCGTTTCACAAGCGCAAAGCGGTGGTGATTTCGGCAAACTGGCTATCACCTACTCTGCTGACCAGCAAGCCCTGAAAGGCGGTCAAATGGGTTGGGGACGAATCCAGGAGCTGCCATCTATTTTCGCACAGGCGTTAAGCACTGCGAAAAAAGGCGATATCATCGGCCCGATTCGTTCAGGTGTAGGTTTCCACATTCTGAAAGTGAACGACCTGCGTGGTCAAAGCAAGAGCATTTCTGTTACCGAAGTTCACGCCCGACATATTTTGCTGAAGTCGTCGCCAATCATGAATGATGACCAGGCGCGAGCTAAGCTGAACCAGATTGCAGCTGATATTAAGAGTGGCAAAACCACTTTCGAAAAAGCGGCAAAAGAGTTCTCCGACGATCCAGGCTCTGCTAACCAGGGTGGGGATTTAGGTTGGGCTTCAGCAGACATTTATGATCCGGCGTTCCGTGATGCCTTGATGAAACTGAACAAAGGCCAAACGAGCGAACCTGTTCACTCATCATTTGGTTGGCATTTGATTCAGCTTATGGATACACGCAACGTTGATAAGACTGATGCAGCACAGAAAGATCGTGCATATCGTATGTTGTTCAACCGTAAGTTCTCTGAAGAAGCACAAACCTGGATGCAGGAACAACGGGCTTCTGCTTACGTAAAAATTATAGGCGACAATGGCTAACATCCATCGTGTGGTCATCACTCCCGGCGAACCCGCCGGGATTGGTCCTGACCTGATTATCGCACTGGCAAACCGTGACTGGCCTGTTGAGCTGGTTGCGGTTGCCGCACCTGAACTCCTTCAGGAACGTGCAGCCCTCCTCGGCCTTCCTCTACAACTCAAAACTTACCAACCAGGCACACCTGCGACTCCGCATGTTGCCGGAACCCTGACCGTGCTCCCCATCGAATTACGCGCTCCAGTCATCCCTGGGCAGTTGGATGTGAGAAACAGTGAGTACGTGGTAGAGATGTTGGCTCGTGCCTGTGACGGCTGCATTAACGGCGAATTTGCGGCACTGATTACCGGGCCGGTGCACAAAGGCATCATCAACGATGCTGGCATTCCGTTTATCGGGCATACCGAATTTTTCGAAGAGCGATCGCACAGTGAAAAAGTGGTGATGATGCTGGCGACCGAAGAGCTACGTGTGGCTCTGGCGACAACACATCTGCCGCTAAAAGCCATTAGTGATGCAATAACGCCAGATTTATTACGCCAGATAATCACCATCCTGTATCATGACCTGCAAACCAAGTTTGGTATCGTACAGCCGCACGTGCTGGTTTGTGGCCTCAACCCCCATGCCGGGGAAGGTGGTCACATGGGTACCGAAGAAATTGACACCATCATTCCAGTACTGAATGAAATGCGCGCTCAAGGGATGAATCTTTCTGGCCCACTACCGGCAGATACCCTGTTTCAGCCTAAGTATCTCGATAATGCCGATGCAGTTCTGGCGATGTACCACGATCAAGGCTTGCCAGTCCTTAAGTACCAGGGCTTTGGCCGCGCAGTCAATATCACGCTAGGCTTACCTTTTATCCGCACTTCGGTTGACCATGGAACCGCGCTAGAACTAGCGGGTCAGGGGAAAGCCGAGGTCGGCAGTTTTATTACGGCGCTTAATCTCGCCATCAAAATGATTGTTAATACTCAATGAATACTCGTGTCCACCAGGGCCATTTAGCCCGTAAACGTTTTGGACAAAACTTCCTTAATGACCAGTTCGTTATCGACAGTATTGTCTCTGCTATAAATCCACTCAAAGGCCAGGCAATGGTTGAGATCGGCCCCGGCCTCGGCGCATTAACCGAGCCTGTGGGTGAACGCCTGGATGAAATGACCGTCATCGAGCTGGACCGCGATCTTGCGGCTCGCCTGCAAACGCATCCTTTCCTGGCACCAAAGCTGACAATTTATCAGCAAGATGCCATGACCATGGATTTTGGAGAGCTGTCGCAAAAAATCGGTAAGCCGTTGCGCGTATTTGGCAACCTGCCGTATAACATCTCCACGCCATTGATGTTCCATCTCTTTAGCTATACTGATGCCATTGCTGACATGCACTTCATGCTGCAAAAAGAGGTGGTAAACCGTTTAGTTGCTGGCCCTAACTGTAAAGCGTATGGTCGTTTATCAGTGATGGCGCAGTATTATTGCAATGTGATTCCAGTGCTTGAAGTGCCACCAACCGCCTTCACACCGGCACCAAAAGTGGATTCTGCCGTCGTGCGCCTGGTACCACATGCAACAATACCGAACCCAGTAAAAGAGCTGCGCGTATTAAGCCGCATCACTACTGAAGCCTTTAATAAGCGTCGCAAAACGATTCGTAACAGCCTTGGCCATCTGTTTAGCCCAGAGGTGATGGCGGAGCTGGGAATCGACGCAACTCTGCGCGCTGAGAACATCTCAGTTGCTCAGTATTGCCAACTGGCAAACTATTTGGCTGAGCACCCACAGCAGCAGCCGAAGGAGAGTTAACGATGTTAAATTCGCCCCGCGTATGCATTCAGGTACAAAGCGTCTATATCGAATCACAGTCCTCTGTGGAGCACGAACGTTTCGTCTTTGCTTATACCGTAACCATCCGTAACCTGGGGCGAACACCGGTGCAATTACTTGGCCGTTACTGGCTTATCACCAATGGTAACGGTCATGAAACTGAAGTTCAGGGCGAGGGTGTGATTGGCGTCCAGCCGCATATTGAACCGGGTAACGAATACAGCTATACAAGCGGTGCGGTACTTGAAACACCGCTTGGCACCATGCAAGGCCATTACGAAATGGTCGACTCTCAGGGCGATGCCTTCCGCGTCGCTATTCCCGTATTCCGTTTGGCTATTCCAGCCTTCATTCACTAATCCAATGTCTACATACCTGATTGGCGATGTTCACGGCTGTTACGATGAACTGGTCGCTCTACTGCAACAGGTTGATTTTAAGCCTGGTGAAGATACTTTATGGCTTACGGGCGATCTTGTCGCGCGTGGGCCGGGTTCACTTGAAGTCCTGCGTTTTGTGCGTGGACTGGGTAACAGCGTGCGTCTGGTTCTCGGTAACCATGACCTACATCTGCTGGCCGTTTATGCAGGCATCAGCCGCAATAAGCCCAAAGATCGCGTGTCCCAGCTGCTGGAAGCACCTGATGCTGACGAATTGCTTAACTGGCTACGCCGCCAGCCGCTGCTTCAGGTTGATGAAGAGAAAAAACTGGTAATGGCTCATGCTGGGGTCACTCCGCAGTGGGATTTGAACACCGCAATGGCCTGTGCACGTGATGTCGAAGCCGTGTTATCGAGTGACAGCTATCCGTTATTCCTCGATGCGATGTATGGCGATATGCCTAACAACTGGTCACCAGAACTTTCAGGATTAGCGCGCCTGCGGTTTATTACCAATTCACTGACCCGTATGCGTTATTGCTTCCCGAACGGGCAACTGGATATGTACTGCAAAGACACGCCTGAAAGCGCGCCCGCTCCGCTGAAGCCGTGGTTTGCTATCCCTGGGCCTGTGACTGCTGAATATTCCGTTATCTTCGGGCACTGGGCATCGCTGGAAGGCAAAGGCACGCCAGAGGGCATATACGGGCTTGATACCGGCTGCTGCTGGGGTGGCGATCTAACTTGCTTACGCTGGGAAGACAAAACCTATTTCGTTCAGCCCTCCAATCGCCAGAAAGATGTGGGCGATGGTGAAACGGCTATCGCTTCATAAGAAAAAACCCGGTCATTAACCGGGTTTTTTCTTTTCCAGCCCGTCTTATCGACGTTCCAGAACCTCGAAACAGTAGCCGTGCGAGTTATTCTCGTCCGCATCATGGAATTCGCTGAACGTTGACTGCCACTCGTCCGGGTCGTAATCCGGGAAATGCGTGTCACCTTCCACTTCTGCGTCAATGTGCGTCAGATACAGACGCTGTGCTTTTGGCAGGAATTGTTCGTAAACACGCCCACCGCCAATCACCATAATTTCTTCCGCATCGCCACAGGCTTTAATAGCGTCCTCTACGGACGAAACCCACTCAACGCGGTCATCGGTGCCTGGCTTGCTGCTAATGACGATATTCTTGCGTCCTGGAAGCGGACGACCGATAGATTCCCAGGTCAAACGCCCCATAACGACAGGTTTATTCAGTGTATTACGTTTAAACCATGCCAGATCGGCAGGGATGTCCCAGGGCATGGCGTTTTCCATGCCAATTAC
This sequence comes from Buttiauxella sp. 3AFRM03, assembly GCF_003675305.1. Classification (NCBI taxonomy): domain Bacteria; kingdom Pseudomonadati; phylum Pseudomonadota; class Gammaproteobacteria; order Enterobacterales; family Enterobacteriaceae; genus Buttiauxella; species Buttiauxella sp. 3AFRM03. Next base: position 3,773,140 of record NZ_CP033076.1, on the reverse strand, counting down.
ACGATCTACCGCTAATGCAGCAATCAGACTGATCATTCTATTAACCCACGGGTGGTGAAAAAAATTGCCGCCACTATACGGAAAGCGCAATCTTTCGTCGACTATCCACAAGCTTCTGCGTAAGAATTTTTTCGTTCTGCGACTGTAAACCTGTCACGTAATGCTTCCTGATATAACAGGAACAATGAGTTAGCGTAAAAGCGCCCAAAGTAACGTAAAAAATTCTTAACTGTGGCCTGCCACATACTATAAGTCTATGCTCTAGCTGCGGTATAGTTCACGATTATTGATCGTATCTTTACCGGACATTGCCATGCTGGAAACCACGCTTTTTGTCGCCACTATTGCCACTTTGGGGATGCTCTCCCCTGGGCCTGATTTCTTCCTGGTTATTAAGAACGCCGCTCGCTATTCACGCTCGGCAGCAATGATGACCTCGCTGGGAGTTATCAGCGGAGTGGCAACGCACATGACTTATTGTGTTGCCGGGTTAGCGGTAGTGATTACCACCACTCCGTGGTTGTTCGGCTTGCTGAAATATGCCGGTGCTGCATATCTAATTTGGATTGGCGTACAGGCACTGTTAGCACGCGGCGGCAGTAAAATGGATGTCAGCCAGGTTGAACGCCAGCAAACCACACTCAAGAAAGCCTTTTTACAAGGCTATTTGTGCAATCTGCTAAACCCGAAAGCGACACTCTTTTTCCTTTCCGTTTTCACCCAGGTTTTGAGCGTGAACTCAGATACTATGGAAAAACTGTGGTACGCAGGCGTCATCCTGATGCTGTCCGTCGTCTGGTGGCCGTTATTAGTGGTGCTGATTCAAAGCGAACCGGTGCGTCGTGGACTTGCCAAAGCGCAGAAAATTGTTGATAAATTGCTGGGCGGGATGTTGATAGCTCTGGGAATAAAAGTCGCCTTGAGCTGATTTCTTACCGCAAAAAATCGGTGGATGTCGCTAACGCTAATCCACCCTAAAACGGTTTGCGTAGGTCGGATAAGCGTTAGCGTCATCCGACACAGCCTTTAGCTACTCGGGCTTAACAGGCGGTTCATCAGCCAGTTTCCCCGAATGAATCCCCTCCTCAGTACCCTGCCAACCATGGCGCTGAATCACATTGAGATGCGCACGGTCTTCGTTAATCACATCGGCCAACATGGCGCTGGTGCGTTTGAGAACATCGGCGCGTGCTGACCAGTCAGGTGCAGGCACCATTTCTTCCACCATCTGCGCATTGAAGCGACGGAAATGGTCGGCTCGTTCACGTGCCTCATAACTCCCTACACCCAGCCCTTCGAGCGCCCTACGCCCCACTTTCAACGCACCTTCAAAAGTCTCACGCTCAGGTTGGTCAACCCCCAACTGTCGCAGGCGAATGAAATGGTCGAGGTCACGTGCGCGCGCAATCACTTTCAGATGTGGGAAATGCTCTTGTACAAGTTCTGCTAACTGCATATTTGCATCCGGATCGTCGATGGCATTGATCAGCACTTCCGCTTTTGCAGCACCCGCAGACTCCAGCAAATCCACGCGCGTCGCATCGCCATAAAACACTTTAGTGCCAAACTTTCTCAGCGTTTCGATATGATCTGGGTCGTGATCGAGAACCACCATTTTCACGCCGCTGGTCAGTAACAAACGCCCGGCGATTTGCCCAAAACGACCAAAACCTGCGATGATCACACGCGGCTGTTCCTCATCGATTTCATCCGCTTCTTGCGCCTGCTCTGGGCCTGATTTTTCCAGGCGGTTGAGCAGCACCAGCAACAATGGCGTGGCCGCCATCGATAGCGCGACAGCAAGCGTAAGCGATTTTTCCCAACTGTCGTCCAGTACCTCAGCCATTCTCGCAGTACCAAAAATGACGAATGCGAATTCACTGCCCTGCCCTAACAGGACGGCAAACCAGCGCCGTTGTTTACGCGGCACGTTAAGCGGTTTTGCTACGATCCATAGCGTGATGATTTTTATCGCCAGGAAACCGAGTAACAGAACGATAATCCGCAAAGGGCTCTCCAGCAAAGTGCCGAAGTCTATCGACATGCCCACGCCAATAAAGAACAGCCCGAGCAACAAGCCTTTAAACGGTTCAATATCACTTTCCAGCGCATGACGATATTCAGAGCTTGCCAGTAACACGCCCGCCAGAAATGCCCCCATCGCCATTGAAAGCCCGGCTTCTTCGAGCAACAGGCCAAAGCCGAACACCATAAACAACGCCATGGCACTGAACACTTCGCGCAGGCCTGAACGCGCCACAAACCGCAGAACCGGGCGTGTGACGTAACGCCCAAGCAAAACAACAATGGTCAAAGCGCCAACCACTTTCAGAGCCGAAATAGAAAAGGCGGCAAAGGTCGTGGTTGCGCTACTGCTGGCTAATAAGGGAATCATCGCCACCAGCGGAATTGCTGCAATGTCCTGGAATAACAGCACCGCAAAGGCACTGCGCCCCATTTGTGAAACGGTCAGGTTTCGCTCGTTCATCGCCTGCATGGCGATTGCGGTAGAAGAAAGTGCCAGAGTCAGGCCGATTAACACCGCCACTTGCCAGCGCAATCCTAAGAACATACAGAACAAGCCGAGCAGCAATCCACACGCTACCATCTGCAGCGCACCGCCGCCAAATACTGACGCACGCAGCGTCCACAAACGTTGTGGGTCCAGTTCCAGTCCGATGACGAATAGCATCAAGACCACGCCGATCTCCGCAAAGTGAAGAATAGTTTCGGCGTCCGTCACCAGTCGCAATCCCCACGGCCCGATAATGCAGCCTGCGATTAGGTAGCCCAACACTGACCCCAGGCCAAGACGCACCGCAATCGGTACTATGATCGCCGCTGAACCGAGGTAAATCAGCGCCTGGATCATGCTGTGGCTATCCATGATTTGCCTCCTGCCAGTCGAGCAAACGTTGCTTGTACATTTCGGCTTGTACCTCGAGGGTATTTTCGTCACAGACAAACGTGAAATGGATAGTGAAATGCGGCAGCCAGTTCATGCCGCAGTACAGCGCCGTAGCTTGCAATGGTTGGCCGAGAACAGCAAAACCCGGATGGTCGCCGAGTTCGAAATGGTTATCGCCACCACCAGTGGTAACAGCCCACATCACGGGTTTACCGCGCAGCGCCTTGCCGCCGTGGCCATACGCCCAGCCATGAGCCAGCACTTTATCAATCCACAATTTCATCAAAGGCGGCGTGCTATACCACTGCATCGGATGTTGCCAGATAACCAAATCAGCGCGGCTTAGCGCTTCTTGTTCAGCGGCAATATCGATGTTGAAATCTGGGTATAACTCATAAAGAGAGCGCACTTCCACATCAGGTAGTAGTGAAGCCTGTTCGAGCATTTTTCGGTTGGCGTGGGAGTGATGCGGGTACGGATGTGCATAAATAATTAAGATCATGAATAAGCCTGTTGTTTTACTGCTCTCTTTTAACGAAAGAGTGTAGTCAGTAATTCAACAGGCTAATAGTCAATATTCTTGACGGGTTAAGTGGATAAGTCTGAATTAGTTATCCAGTTCGCCCATTGATTTAACCTGGTCACGGTTAATCTGTTCTGTTTTTCCGGTTTCCGCATTTTTGTATGACACCAGTCCGGTATCATCATCCACTTGCGGCTTGCCATCGGTGACAATAGTTTTCCCGTCAGCAGTTTTCACCGATTGGTTGGAAGAACAACCCGCAACAGACATCAGCGCAATAGCGGCAAGAATTGGAGTGATGATTGATTTATTGAGCATTATTTTCTCCCTGCGTTCAATTTTCATTAGCAGGGTAATTATAGTCAGCGGCATGCGCTTCGCTTTCAGAACCAGAACACTCTTAAACGACAAACGGCCCCTGCAATGAGGAGCCGTTTATTTTTTATATCAGTTAAAGAAATTAGCCTTTAATCTGCGCGTGCATTTCCTGAACTGAAATCACTTTCTCTGTCGCGTCAGAGTTCAACGCCATCGCCGTAGCAAAGCCGCCGTTCAGCGTGGTGTCGTAATGCACTTTATATTGCAGTGCGCTGCGGCGGATGAGTTTGGAATCCTCAATCGCCTGGCGGCCTGCGGTGGTGTTGATGATGTAGGTGTATTCGCCATTCTTGATACGGTCCTGAATGTGCGGACGGCCTTCATGCACCTTGTTCACCAGACGCGGGTTAATGCCAGCTTCGCCTAACACCACAGCGGTGCCATGAGTTGCATCCAGTTCAAAGCCCTGTTTCAGCAGTTTTGCTGCCAGGTCAACCACACGCTTTTTGTCGCCTTCGCGAACAGAAAGTAGCGCGCGGCCTGGTTTACGCATCGTAGACTGGCTGCCCAGCATCGCTTTGGCGAACGCTTCTGCGAAGGTACGACCCACGCCCATCACTTCACCGGTGGAGCGCATTTCTGGCCCTAACAGTGGGTCAACGCCCGGGAATTTGTTGAACGGCAGTACCACTTCTTTCACCGAGTAGTAAGGCGGGATGATTTCTTTGGTCATGCCCTGTTGCACCAGAGTTTGCCCAACCATCACACGCGCCGCCACTTTCGCCAGTGCCATGCCGGTCGCTTTAGAGACAAACGGTACGGTACGCGCAGCACGCGGGTTCACTTCAATCAGGTAGACTTCGTTGTCTTTCACCGCAAACTGCACGTTCATCAAACCGCGAACTTGCAGCTCGAAAGCCAGTTTCTGCACCTGTTGGCGCATCACGTCCTGGATTTCCTGGCTCAGCGTGTAAGCTGGCAGAGAACATGCGGAGTCACCGGAGTGAACACCAGCTTGTTCGATGTGCTCCATAATACCGCCAATCAGTACGGTTTCACCGTCGCAGATGGCATCAACATCCACTTCTACCGCATCGTCAAGGAAGCGGTCGAGCAGCACTGGCGCGTCGTTTGAAACGCTAACCGCAGTCTGGAAGTAACGACGTAAATCCACTTCGTCATAGACGATTTCCATCGCGCGGCCACCCAGAACGTAGGATGGACGCACAACCAGCGGGTAACCAATATGGGCCGCTTTCTCGACCGCCATTTCGATGGCGGTGACGGTGGCGTTGGCAGGCTGTTTCAGCTTCAGGCGGTCAACAGCGTGCTGGAAACGCTCACGGTCTTCTGCACGGTCGATGGCATCCGGGCTGGTGCCGATAATCGGTACGCCAGCGGCTTCCAGTTCACGAGCCAGTTTCAGCGGAGTCTGGCCACCGTACTGCACGATGACGCCTTTTGGTTTCTCAACGCGCACGATTTCCAGCACGTCTTCCAGAGTTACTGGTTCGAAGTACAGGCGGTCGGACGTGTCGTAGTCGGTTGAAACGGTTTCTGGGTTGCAGTTAACCATGATGGTTTCGTAACCATCTTCACGCAGCGCAAGGGATGCGTGGACGCAGCAGTAGTCAAACTCGATACCCTGGCCGATACGGTTCGGGCCGCCACCCAACACCATGATTTTGTCACGGTCGTTGTTCGGGTTAGCTTCACACTCGTCTTCATAAGTAGAGTACATGTACGCCGTGTCGGTAGAGAACTCTGCCGCACAGGTATCAACACGCTTATAAACCGGGTGTAAGTTGTATTGCTCACGCAGTTTGCGGATTTCTGATTCGCGAACGCCAGCCAGTTTCGCCAGGCGCGCATCGGCAAAGCCTTTGCGTTTCAGGAAGCGCAGGAAGTCATGAGTCAGACCGGTAATGCCGATCTCTTCTACTTTTTCTTCCAGGCGAACCAGCTCTTCAATCTGTACCAGGAACCAGCGGTCAATGTTGGTCAGGTTGAACACGCCATCAACGGAGAGGCCCGCACGGAAGGCATCAGCAACGTACCAGATACGCTCAGCGCCAGCGTCTTTCAGCTCGCGGCGGATTTTGGTCAGCGCTTCCGGGTCATCCAGATTCACTTTCGGGTCAAAACCGGTCGCGCCCACTTCCAGACCGCGCAGAGCTTTTTGCAGTGATTCCTGTTGGGTGCGGCCAATCGCCATCACTTCACCAACAGATTTCATCTGCGTGGTCAGGCGGTCGTTAGCGCCGACGAATTTCTCGAAGTTAAAGCGAGGAATTTTAGTCACAACGTAGTCGATAGACGGTTCGAACGAGGCTGGCGTTTTACCACCGGTGATATCGTTCATCAGCTCATCGAGGGTGTAACCCACCGCCAGTTTTGCCGCGACTTTGGCAATCGGGAAGCCGGTTGCTTTAGAAGCCAGCGCAGAAGAGCGCGACACACGCGGGTTCATCTCGATAACAATCAGACGGCCAGTTTTCGGGTTAACCGAGAACTGCACGTTAGAACCGCCAGTTTCCACGCCGATTTCACGCAGCACCGCCATCGAGGCGTTACGCATGATTTGGTACTCTTTGTCGGTCAGCGTTTGCGCTGGTGCAACGGTGATGGAGTCACCGGTGTGAATACCCATCGGGTCAAGGTTTTCGATAGAGCAGACGATAATGCAGTTGTCGTTTTTATCACGCACAACTTCCATCTCGTACTCTTTCCAGCCAATCAGCGATTCATCAATCAGCAGCTCTTTGGTTGGCGAAAGATCCAGGCCACGCTCGCAAATTTCTTCGAATTCTTCACGGTTGTATGCAATACCGCCGCCGGTGCCGCCCATGGTGAATGAAGGGCGGATGATGCACGGATAACCGACGTCCGCCGCAACCGCCAACGCTTCTTCCATATTGTGAGCAATGCCAGAGCGCGCAGTATCAAGGCCGATTTTTTTCATCGCCACGTCGAAACGGCGGCGGTCTTCAGCTTTATCAATGGCGTCTGCGGTTGCACCAATCATGGTGACACCGAATTCTGCCAGCACGCCTTCACGCTCCAGCTCCAGCGCACAGTTCAGTGCAGTCTGGCCGCCCATGGTTGGCAGAACCGCGTCCGGGCGCTCTTTCTCAATGATTTTGCGAACCACTTCCCAGTGAATCGGCTCGATGTAAGTTGCATCGGCCATTTCTGGGTCGGTCATAATCGTTGCCGGGTTGGAGTTCACCAGAATGACGCGGTAACCCTCTTCACGCAGCGCTTTACACGCCTGGGCACCGGAGTAGTCGAACTCACACGCCTGGCCGATAACAATCGGGCCTGCGCCGAGGATCAGGATGCTTTTTATATCTGTACGTTTTGGCATTTTCTTAGCTCCTGATACTTACTTGCTATTAAGAGTGGCGGTAGAACGGTAGTGCTTAATCAATTCGATAAAGTGGTCAAACAGCGGCGCCGCATCGTGCGGGCCAGGGCTTGCTTCTGGGTGCCCCTGGAAGCTGAATGCTGCTTTATCTGTACGATGAATGCCTTGCAGCGTGCCATCGAACAGTGACTTATGAGTCACGCGCAGGTTCGCCGGAAGTGTTGATTCCTCTACGGCGAAACCATGGTTCTGAGCAGTGATCATCACGCAATCGCGATCCAAATCTTTAACCGGGTGGTTGCCACCGTGGTGACCAAACTTCATCTTCACGGTTTTCGCGCCGCTCGCCAGAGCCAGCAACTGGTGGCCCAGGCAGATACCGAATACCGGCACGTCTGTTTCCAGGAAGGATTTAATGGCGCTGATGGCGTAGTCGCACGGCGCCGGGTCACCAGGGCCGTTAGATAAGAAGATGCCATCTGGATTCATCTTCAACACATCTTCAGCTGATGTTTGCGCCGGAACCACCGTCAGGCGGCAACCGCGGTCAACCAACATACGCAGAATGTTGCGTTTCACGCCGTAATCGTAGGCGACGACATGGAACGGTAAATCTTCTTCTTTAGCCGCTTCAGGCAACTCACCTTCAAGTGTCCAGCTCCCCTGCTGCCAGGCGTAAGCTTCCTTCGTGGTGACTTCTTTCGCGAGATCCATACCGTTGAGGCCTGGGAAAGCTTTTGCTTTTTCCAGCGCCAGTGCGGCATCAAGGTTATCACCGGCAATAATGCAGCCGTTCTGTGCACCTTTCTCACGCAGAATACGTGTCAGCTTACGGGTATCGATATCGGCGATGGCCACAATGTTATGGCGCTTGAGATAAGAAGAAAGGTCTTCGGTATTGCGATAGTTGCTGGCAATCAGTGGTAGGTCACGGATGACGAGGCCTTGCGCATGTACCTGGGAGGATTCTTCATCAGCAGCATTGGTGCCGACATTTCCGATATGAGGATAAGTAAGAGTGACAATCTGGCGGGAGTAGGAAGGATCAGTGAGGATTTCTTGATAACCGGTCAAAGAGGTGTTGAAAACGACTTCCCCAATGGCCGAACCCGATGCCCCAATGGCCCGACCGTGGAATTGGGTTCCGTCTTCCAGAACCAATATTGCTGACTTAATCAAAACGCCCTCCAGGGAATAAACAGTCAATTTATTTGCATATTAATTCAAAATGAATTCAGGAATCAATGCAAAACAGCCTGTCATTTGGATTTTTGACAAACGGCGGCATTCTAGTGAGAGGCCGGGTAAAAGTCTACCATAAGCGCAACTTTTTATGTGTTTTTTACCAATCTAATGGATAAAAGAGGAATTGACCGATGAAATCAACAACTAACTTATAGTGCGTAATCGGTTGCGGACCAGGATGAGCAGGAAAGCTGGGCATGGCGGCATGAAAAGTGGACCAAATGGTCAAAATTAGACATAGAACAACGATTATTAGCAGGAAAAGTAAAACTTATGATGGTTACGATTAAAAAACATAAAAAAATGCGGATAAAACATAACAAATAAAAAGGGCAATAAAACATTGCCCTATCAATCAAACAGTTATGATTGCAATAACCACATCACGATGGGTAATAACGATTACAAACTATTGAGATCAAGCACATCTCGCATATCGTAAAGTCCACTTTTCATCGAACTCAGCCACAATGCAGATTTGACTGCACCGTTTGCAAAAGTCATGCGACTTGATGCTTTATGGCTGATCTCAATACGCTCGCCGATGTCCGCAAACATCGCCGTATGTTCACCAATAATGTCGCCCGCACGCACCGTCGCAAAACCAATAGTGCCTGGAACGCGCTCGCCGGTGTACCCTTCACGGGAGTAAACCGCGCAATCTTTCAAATCTTTGTCCATCGCATGAGCAATGGCTTCGCCCATTGCCAATGCGGTGCCTGATGGCGCATCCACTTTATGGCGATGGTGCGCTTCGATGATCTCAATGTCGGTATAATCACCCATCACTTTGGCGGCTTTCTCCAGAAGCTTAAGCATCACGTTCACACCCACGCTGAAGTTGGCCGCAAAGACAATCGGCACTTCTGCTGAAGCATCAGTAATCGCCTGCTTGCCCGCATCATCAAAACCGGTGGTGCCGATAACCATGCCTTTAGCGTGCTGGCGGCAAAAAGCCAGATGATGAAGCGTGCCTTCGGGACGAGTAAAATCGATAAAGACATCGAAATCATTCACTACCGCATCCAGGCTATCGCTGACGATAACTCCCGTTTTGGCGACGCCAGCTAATTCACCCGCGTCGCTGCCCACTAAGGATGAACCCGTGCGTTCAAGCGCTGCACCCAGTTTTACGCCATCCATCTGTAATGCTGCCTGAATCAGCTGTCGCCCCATGCGACCACCCGCACCCGCGATTGCAACGCGGACTTGTGACTCATCCATATTGACTCTCTTTTCTTTATTCAATAACCAATGAAACTGTTCTCAGATTAACGAGGCCTTGGGAGGCTCGCCACATGAAAACACCGATAATAAGAAATTTATGACAAAACGGCGGAATTATCAGTAAAACCCATTAATGCCTTAAAAGAATTATGGAATTGAATGAGTTTGATACAGTTCCCGACGCCGCCAGTTCACATCTGCCACCGAATCCCCCGGCTGAATGGAACCCTGAAGCAATAAATTAAAGCGCGGGCTGACTTCACGCATTAAACGACTTTGCAGAACATAAACCGCTTCGCTGCCCAATTCACGGCAAGGCTGGCAGGCCGCGGATAAACCGAGCTGTTTAATTTCATCCATTTCATGGGAATAGGCACAACTCATCAGAGAAATATCCTCAGGCACTTGCAGATGCTGGTTTTTTAGCTCACTCAATACGGCCCGCGCAATGGCTGCGCTGCCGCAAAAAATAGCTGAAGGGAGTTCGGCTTTAGTGCGCGACTGGAGGTATTTTTTGAAATTGGCGCGGGCTTCGGTTTCACCATAACCTTTGGTTACCAGCAAATGCTCGGATTCATCAAACACCAGGTGATGGTCGAGGCAGGCTCTTTTAAAGCCGTCAAGACGCTGGATCATGGTTTCACGGCGCAAATCGGTAAATAGCAGAACGGGACGATGCCCCTTCTCTAATAAATAGTTTGCCGCGCTATAGCCAATGGAATAATGGTCTGGTGAGACACAATCAAGACGCATTTTCTTATCTCTGGCATTTATCGTCACGATAGGCTTATTGCTTTCCGCGGCTATGCGATACAGTGATTCATCATCAATACCAATAATTATTACGCCATCAACATCCGACTGACTAATCGACCTCATGAATAATGAAGTATCAGCTTCATTAATATCAAGAGAACACTTTTTAACATGCGTATCATAATGTGAGACAGCGGAAACAACCCCCTGAATCACTTCGTAATAATAATGATCACCATGAGGAGTAAACGCTTCCGCAGGGGCACATATTAATAATGAGTTAATAAGTAAACGGCTGGCGGGAATATCCCGTAAAATATCCATATGACGAGCATGGTAAAATACCTTTTCTTTGGCCTGCGGGCTGACATTACTTTTACCAGCCAGCACCCGTGACACAGTGCTTGGTGACAGCCCTGTCAGCACAGCTATCTCTTTAATTTTCAGCTTCCCCGTCATTTTGTGATCGATACCTCATTAGAGAAATTACATTATTTTCACCATCAACTCTTTATAATCCAGAGCATTTCACTTTCTGCTTGCCCGTAATATTTTCGCCGTGCAATTCCTGTCATAAATAGCTGTTGTGTGCAAAAAAAACCATAACTATGCTCTCAAAAAATGATTCTTGTTGAAAATAAACAGTAACTTTTATTGTCTGTATCAAACGCTACCCTTGATAAGAGAGAGCATAATGCAAAGAATCGCAATTATCGGAACCGGTAATATTTCCCACAATCACATCCAAAGTTATCTTGAATTTCCTGATCGTTGCCAGATTGTCGCGCTGGTAGATATCTACCCAGAAAAAGCTGAAGAAAAGAAAAAACATTACGGATTAACAGCCGCAAAAGTTTACAACAACCACCAGGATATTCTTAATGATCCCACCATTGATGTGTTCGATATCTGTACCCCGCCTTATGTTCACGCCGCTATTTCTATTGATGCGCTGAATGCGGGAAAACACGTCCTGTGTGAAAAACCGATGGCTGCTTCACTTCAGGAATGCGACGCGATGATCAACGCCGCCGTGGCGAGCGGTAAAACGCTGTCTATCATTGCCCAAAACCGTTTTACCGATGCCTTCTGGCGTTTGAAAAAAGTGCTCGAAAGTGACCAAATCGGCAAAGTTTGCCACGCGCAGGTGGATTCATTCTGGTGGCGTGGCCACTCCTATTACGACCTGTGGTGGCGCGGCACATGGGAAAAAGAAGGCGGTGGTTGCACGCTCAACCATGCGGTACACCATATTGATGCCATTCAGTGGATGCTGGGCTTCCCGACTGAAGTGGTTGCAGTCACCACCAACGTCTCCCATGACAACGCCGAAGTGGAAGACCTCAGTGCGGCAATTTTCAAATATGGCAATGGTGCACTCACGCAACTGACCTCCTCCGTGGTGCATCACGGCGAAGATCAGAAGATTGTGATTCAGGGTGAAAAAGCACGTATTTCCGCACCATGGGATAAATTCGCCAGCATCGCCGCCGCCAACGGTTTCCCGCTTGAAGAGCGTAATACCCCGCTGGAAAACCAGCTTGAAGATAGCTACCAGTCGGTGCCGCGCCTGGCCTGGACACTGCACACCGGGCAAATCGATAACTTCCTGCACGCGCTACACACTGGCACCGCCCCGTTAGTTGATGGGCCGCAAGGCAAGCGTTCGCTGGAACTCATCACCGCAATCTATAAATCCGCCATCACCCGCAGCTTTGTCTCATTGCCGATCGCGGCCAGTGACCCGTATTACCTGACTGGCGGCCTGGTCAACCAGGCTCCCCACTTCTTTGAAAAATCGTCCTCGGTGGAAAATTTTGCCGAACAAGGCGCTATCCCGCTGGGCAAAAATATGGATCAAGGAGCATAAGCATGAGTCTCAACGACGGTATGAATTACGCGCCAACAGGCAAACCGCAGCCAGTCGTGCAACCGGGTGATTTCGTTTTTGCCGCCGCCGCACTTGATCACGGCCATATCTACGGCATGTCCAACGGCCTGATTGAAGCGGGTGCCACGCTTAAATGGGTTTACGACCCTGACCCGCAGAAAGTGGAACAGTTTGTTAAGCAATATCCGCAGGTCAACGTTGCACCATCACTTGAAGTGATTCTTGGCGATGACAGTGTGAACCTGGTTGCCGGAGCAGCGATACCAGAGGAGCGTTGTGCACTTGGCCTGAAGGTGATGGATGCCGGAAAGGACTATTTCACCGATAAAGCGCCGCTGACAACCCTTGCACAACTTGCCGCAGCCAAAGAAAAAGTGGCGGAAACCGGATGCAAATATGCAGTGTATTACAGCGAACGTTTGCACGTTGAAAGCGCAGTTTTTGCCGGGCAACTGGTGCGCGAGGGTGCCATTGGCCGGGTTATTCAAACCCTGGGAACCGGGCCGCATCGCGAAGGGCAGGGCCGCCCGGACTGGTTCTACGTTAAGAAGCGTTTCGGCGGCATTCTCTGCGATATTGGCAGCCATCAAATCGAACAGTTCCTGTTTTATACCGGCAACCACGACGCGCAAGTTGTGGCAGCACAAACCAGTAATTTTACCCATCCTCAATACCCAGAATTTGAAGATTTCGGCGACGCCATGCTCAAGGGCGAAAACGGAGCCAGCGGCTATTTTCGCTGCGACTGGTTTACGCCAGAAGGTCTAAGTTCCTGGGGCGACGGGCGTCTTACCCTGCTCGGGACTGACGGCTATATCGAAATCCGCAAATACGTCGACATCACCCGCCAGCAACAAGACGTGGTGTATCTGGTAAATCAAGAGGGTGAATTCCGCTATCCGGTGGCCGGAAAAGTCGGTTTCCCGTTCTTCGGCGAGCTGATTCTGGATTGTTTGAATCGCACCGAAAATGCGATGACACAGGAACATGCGTTCAAAGCGGCTGAATTGTGTGTCCGCGCCCAAATGCTGGCCAATGGAGTGGAAGAATGATGAAAGCGATTCAAGCTGCGGTTGTCGGGTGTGGCGCAATCCACACCTTGCATGTGGAGGCCATTCAGTCCAACCCAGCCTGCCAATTACGGGCCATTGTCGAAACCGACCCCGTAAAAGGCCAGGCACTCGCCGAACGCTACGGTTGCCGCTATTACGCAGATTACTGTGAGATGCTGCTCGATAACGAGATTGATGTGGTGCATATCTGCACCCCGCACGCCGCGCATAAAGAGATGATTACCAAAGCGCTCATCGCCGGAAAACATGTGTTCACCGAAAAACCGGTGGCGCTCAATCCCGCCGAAGTCAAAGACATCAAAAATACGCTGGCGATTACGACCTCACAGCTTGGCGTTTGCTACCAAAATCGCCTGAACCCCAGCAGCCAGAAGATTAAAGCGTTACTAGAAGAGAACCACTACGGAAAAATTCTGAGTATTAAAGCAGTGTTGACCTGGAGCCGTTCGCTCGATTATTACGCGCAGAGCCCTTGGCGCGGGAGTTGGGCCAGCGAAGGCGGTAGCCTGCTGATCAACCAGGCGATTCATACGCTGGATTTAATGCAGTGGTTTGCCGGGGGCGTGGACGCAATAAAAGGTGTGGTGGAAAGCAGTTTTCTGAGCCACGCCACACAAGCTGAAGACACGGCAATGGCCAATATGGAACTGGCAAACGGGGCGCGTGGGATTTTTTATGCAACCAACTGCCATACCACCGACTCGCCGCTGCTTTTAGAGATCCACTGCGAAAACGGTTTACTGCAACTGCATCACAATAATTTGTGGTGCATTTCAGATGAAGGTAAAGAACTGCTGGCCAGTGATGAATCCCCCAATGCCGCGCAAAAATGTTATTGGGGCAGCAGCCACCAGTTAGCAATTAATAATTTTTATCACTCATTGTCAGAAACAAATGCCCGTAATTACGTCGATATTCACCAGGCAGAAATATCGCTACGGATGGTAGAGGCTATTTATCAATCTTCGATAACCAGGAACTGGATAGAGATTTCAGAATAAACACACTTTCCTTTTGCCCTACAAAAATGGAATAACAATATGAAACCTACTGAACGCAGAGTTGGCTACGGAACAGCCATAGGATATGGTGTTACCGATTTATTTGGCGGCGGAGCTTTTGCCATTATTGGCACATGGTTATTATTTTTCTACACCACCTATTGTGGATTATCAGTACTGGAAGCCGGTTCGATATTTGCTATTGCCCGTGTTATTGACGCCGTATTAAGCCCGATTATGGGTTATATCACCGATAACTTCGCCAATACCTGGCTGGGTAAACGTTTCGGTCGCCGTCGCTTCTTTTTACTGCTCAGCGCCCCACTGATGTTCTTATACGCCCTGCTGTGGGTAACAGATATGGGCTATTGGTATTATCTCGGTACCTATCTTTCCATTGAACTGCTGTCAGCAATGGTGCTGGTGCCGTGGGAAACATTGGCCGCAGAAATGACTAATCGCTATGCCGAACGCGCCCGTTTATCGGGTGTGCGAATGATCTGCTCACAACTCGGTGGTTTTCTGGCAGTTTCAGTGCCGGGCGTGATTATGCAGTTCACCGGCAAAGATAACCCGATGACTTATACCTACACCGGCCTGTTGTTCTCGGCTATTTTCTGCATCGCCGTCTTCACTACCTGGATGTGCACCTGGGAAGCGAAAGATGTGCGCGAAGAGTTTGAACCCGAAGCGGAAGGCGCAAATAGCGGCAATCTCTGGCATCATTTAAAAAGCCTGGTTTTAGACCTTCACTCCTCATTTAAAATTAAAATGTTCCGCCAGCACATTATTATCTACATCGCCTCATTTACGGCGATGGATGTCTTTGGTTCAGTATTTACTTATTACGTGGTTTACGGTTTGCATCAGGATACGGCTGCGGTTTCAGGTTATTTAAGCGTTGCCGCATTTGTTTCTGTTCCGGGAACATTTGTCTTTATGATGCTCCTCAGCAAATTTGACTTCTCACCGTCCGCTGCTCTGCGTTTATCTTATGGCTGTATTTTCTCGGTATTAGCCTTCTTATTTTATGCCTATATCACCAACCTGAATGTCTCGTTCATGGTGTTCTCAGCAGTATTTGTGGTATTGGGTATTTCGCGTGCGGGTCTTTATTTTATCCCATGGAACATTTACAGCTTTATTCCCGACATTGATGAAATTGTCACCAAAAAACGCCGCGAGGGAATATTTGCCGGTGTCATGGTATTAACCCGCAAAAGTACCGTGGCGATAGCCATCATGTTGATTGGTGTGGTGTTGGAAGAGAACGGTTTTGTTAAAGGCCAGGGCGAGCAACCTATTCAAGCCTTGCACGCCATTGTTGGGCTAATGATCTTTGCCACCGCAGCCTTACTGGCTATCAGCTTCTATATGACGTTCAAATTCAAGTTAACGCGTGAATCCCACAAGACGCTAATCAAAGAAGTGGCGCGCCTGAAACTGGGTGGCAATCTGGAAGATTGCGACATGGAAACCCGCAAAGTCATCAAAGATCTTACCGGTTATGAATATGACAAAGTCTGGGGCAATACGCCGGGGCGTAAAACCACCGCAACTTTAACCCCAGGTGCACCGTAAAGGAGCCGACACATGCGTACCCAATGGAGCAAACAACAAGCCGCAGAATGGCACAAAAATCAGGGCTGGATCTGCGGCTTTAACTACCTGCCCCGCAGTGCCGTGAACTGGACAGAACTGTGGCAACGCGAAACTTTTGACGCCGAAACCATCGACCAGGAACTGGGTTGGGCGCAGGAGATTGGCTATAACCAACTGCGCATCAATCTGCCGTTTATTGTCTGGCAGAACGACCGCGACGGGCTGCTGGAGCGTATCGAACAGTTTCTGGCGATAGCCGATAGCCACAGCATAAAAGTGATGCTGACATTAATGGATGACTGTGCGTTTTCCGGGGACGAACCATTTTTAGGGCCACAAAAAGCACCGGTTCCCGGCAAACATAACAGCCAGGCGGCAGCCAGCCCTGGGCGAGAAATTGTCTGCAATCGCGAGATGTGGCCGCAGCTTGAGCGCTACGTGCGAGACATTGTGCGCCATTTCAGAAGCGATTCGCGTATTGCTATCTGGGATTTGTACAACGAACCAGGCAACCGTGGCACGTTTACCAGCGGGCTTGAGGAAATACAGTTCGATGAAAAACTGGAACATTTTGCGCTGGAGCTGCTGCATAAAGTTTTCGCCTGGGCGCGTGACGAAGATCCTGCGCAACCGCTGACTGTTGGCGCATGGCATATTTCGCAGGATCCCGATCAACCGCTAACGGAGTATTTCGCGCATCCAATCGACGTTACCGCCGCCAGGCTTTCGGACGTGGTGAGTTTCCACGCATATCTTGCAACGCCGAAAATGCTGCAAGTATTGCGCTTCTGGCATACGTTCGAGCGCCCGCTGTTATGCACTGAATGGCTGGCGCGCCACGTCGGTTGCGTTATGGAGGAGCAACTGCCGCTGTTTGCCGCCCTGAACGTCGGTTGTTACCAGTGGGGGCTGGTACGCGGCAAAACGCAAACCACCCTCCCCTGGCCGTCAGTACGCAAAAGCGGCGTGGATTATGCGCAATTATGGTTCCACGATGTGCTCGACGAATACGGCATTCCCTTCCGCCAGCGCGAAATGGAATTGGTGCGCCGTTTAACCGAGACTGAGGACAAACTTTTATCGTAGGTCGGATTAGCGTAGCGACATCCGACGCTTTTATCTGTAACAACAGGCGCAAATGGTGGATGACGCTATCGCTTATCCACCCTACAAAACCCGTTTATCTATCTTAAACCAAACCCACATGACTCCCGCACCACCAGCGTGGGCGGGAGAATAATCCGTTTTGGCGGCTCGTCGTTGCCCTGAATGCGGCTAAACAACAACTCTCCGGCTTTGCGGCCAATCTCTTTGGCTGCCACCGAAACGGTGGTCAATGCAGGCTGCACTAACGACGCTTCGGTAATATCGTCAAACCCCACCAGCGCGAAATCCACACCGGTCTGACGCCCCATTTTGCGCAGCGTCTGCATCACGCCCAATGCCACAATATCCTGATAACACACCGCTGCCGTAATTTCCGGGTAACGGCGGAACAACTCCTCGGCCACCCGGGCCCCATCACTTTGGCTGGCAAGCGATGAAACCACCCATTCGCTTTTCGGCTGTATTCGATGCTCCAGCAATTTGCTGCTGTAACCGCCGATACGCTGCGCCCGGCTGATAGAGTTTTCACTGCCGCCGATAAACGCAATATTGCGATGCCCCATGCGCAGCAAATGTTGTGTTGCCAGTTGGGTGCCAAGGAAGTTGTCGGTGCCGACAAAATCGAAATCCACGTCATCCATCGGGCGCACCACCATAATCGCCGGAATATTGCGCCGCTTCAGGGTTTCAAAAAACAGCGGAGGCGTTTCCCGCGCCGCGCACAACACCATGCCGCAGGCGTTATTGCGCATCAGAGAATCAACGAACTTTTGCTGACGCTCGCCAGATTCCTCACTGTTTGCCAGAAACAGCAGCAAGTCGTGGCGTTCCATTTCCTGGCTAAGTCCCGCCGTCATTTCACCGTAAAAAGGGTTGGTGATGTCGTGCAATAACAGCCCCACCTGGTTGCTGGTGCGGTTGCGTAAATTCGCTGCTGTCTGGTTGTACACGTAGCCCAAATCATCCAGAGCTTTGAGCACGCGTTGGCGAGTAGCGTCAGAAATGCGGCCACGATTGCGCAGCACCATCGAAACGGTTGCGGTGGAAACTTCCGCTTGTTTTGCCACCTGGGCAAGGGTAACGGTGCTCATCGGCACTCCTCGGAATTACGTTATTCCCAATAGATTAATCGAATAACCAAAAATTTGCTTATCCACGTGTGAATGCCATCACAGATAACCCAACTTTAGGCAACATCTTAGCAAAAGTGACAGGTTAATCGCGTTTACCACTCTGTTCAAAGACGGTTAATCGATTAATCTTAATCTATCAGAAACAGGGAGAAAACTATGTATCCGGCATCTTATGACAAGTATCCCGAAGTCCGCGTTTCGGGATTTGACCATCAAGCCTGGCAGGGATGGTCTGCCATCAAACATGCAGTAAGCGAGAAACTGACACGCTCAGCGAAAACCGTGCTGGTGATTGACTGCTATCCCGGCGTTGAACTCGACACGCTCCACGCACAATTGATTAGCCAACTGAACCCACAATGCGTGATTAACGCGGAATCTGCGCGCCTCAGTGAACAACATCTGCATGATTTACTGGCCTATAACCTGACGGATGACCGCGTATTCGGCGTACTTTCTTGTCACCAGTTACCTGAGTTTTTCTGCCCCGACAAACTGGCACAAGCGCAGCGTGAAGTCGCTGACATCACATCAGGCCTGGTGGTGGTTTACGGCCCAGGAGCCGCACTAATTCATAGCGGTGATGTGCTGGTGTATGCGGATCTGGCGCGCTGGGAAATCCAGCAGCGTTTTCGCCGTGGCGAACTCGGCAACTGGGGTGCGAATAACACCGATGAAGATATTCTGCGCCGTTACAAGCGTGCCTTTTTCATTGAATGGCGCGTGTTTGACCGCCATAAAACACCGTTGCTGAAGCGTGCGGATTTCCTGCTCGATACCAATAACGCCGAACAACCGGCGATGGTCAGCGGCGAAGCGCTGCGCTGCGCGCTGCAACAAACCACGCAACAACCGTTCCGCGTGGTGCCATTCTTCGACCCAGGCGTCTGGGGCGGGCAATGGATGAAAGATAAATTCGATCTCGATCCCTCAAAGCCAAATTACGCATGGTGTTTTGACTGTGTGCCCGAGGAGAACAGCCTGTTACTGCGTTTTGGTGATGTGCGGATCGAGATCCCCTCTCAGGATCTGGTGTTGCTTTACCCGCGTCCGCTGCTTGGCGAGCGCGTCCATGCCCGTTTTGGTGCGGAGTTCCCGATCCGTTTCGATTTCCTCGATACCATCGGCGGGCAGAATTTAAGCTTCCAGGTTCATCCGGTAACCGAATATATCCAGCAGCATTTCGGCATGCACTACACCCAGGATGAGAGCTATTACATGCTGGAAGCCGAACCGGGTGCCGAAGTGTATCTGGGGACCAAAACAGGTATCAGTCCACAAGAAATGCTCGACGATCTCGCGGCCGCCCAACGTGGCGAAAAAGCGTTTGATGACGAGAAATTTGTGAATCGTTTTCCGGCGCGTAAACACGATCACTTCCTGATCCCGGCAGGTACCGTGCACTGTTCCGGATCCGGCGCGATGGTGCTGGAAATCAGCGCCACGCCGTACATTTTCACCTTCAAATTGTGGGACTGGGGGCGTTTGGGTCTGGATGGCCTGCCGCGCCCGGTGCATCTGGAACACGGCGCACAAGTGATTGACTGGCAACGCGATACGCAATGGGTGTCCGAACATCTGGTCAACCATTTTGAGTCGATTGCCGCAGGCGATGGCTGGAGTGAAGAACGCACCGGCCTGCATGAACGTGAATTTATCGAAACCCGTCGCCACTGGTTTACTCAACCGGTCACCCACCACACCCACGGCGGCGTCAACGTATTGAATCTGGTTGAAGGCGATGCCGCTCTGGTTGAAAGCCCGCACGGCGCATTCGAACCCTTTGTGGTGCATTACGCCGAAACCTTCATTGTGCCGGCGGCTGTCGGCGAATATCGCATTTCCCCATACGGTTGTGCTGCGGGTCAACAACTCGCCACCATGAAAGCCTGGGTAAGAGGATAACAAGATGATCAACGTGATTCTGGCAACACATGGTTCGCTTGCCGAAGCATTACTGGCTGGCGGCAAAATGGTCTACGGCGAACTGCCGCATGTTTTCCCCGTAATGCTGACGGAAAACAAGGGCATCAATAGTTTTGGCGATGAGTTTGCCGAAGTGCTGAAACAGGCCGGTAAAGGTGCTGACGGCGTGCTGGTGTTATGCGATTTGCAAAGCGGCACGCCGTGGAATATCGCCTGCCATCATGCATTCGACCCGCAAACGCAGCCACCTATGGCGGTGTTAGGTGGGGTGAATTTCCCGATGGTATTGCTGAGCGATGAAATAAAAGACCTGACCGATGTCGCACAGGCGGCAGAGGTTTTACTGGCAGAAACACACGACACGCTGGTTCAGGCGCAACTGACTGAAACCACACAATCTGATGATTTCTAAGGGGCAACGATGAGTATTTCTTTTGTGCGCATTGACGATCGAGTGATCCACGGCCAGCTGATCACCCGCTGGGCAAAAGAGTTGCCGTGCGATGGGATCGTCGCCATTGATGATGCCGTTGCCGCCGATCCGCTGTTGTCATCGGTGATGAAAGGCGCTGTGCAGGACACCAAAGTCTGGCTGTTTGATACCGCCACCGCGATTGAAAAACTGCCAAAGATCATCGCCAGTGAGAAGCACTATTTCGTGATTGGTAAATCTCCGGTAACGCTAAAACGCATTGAGGAAGCGGGTATCAGCCTGCAAAACAGCAATAAGAAAATCAACGTTGGCCCGATGAGCGCGCGAGCCACCACCACCACCATTGGCCCGAATCAATCTGTGAACCCCGAAGAGATAGCGGCGTTCGACTATCTGCTGCTGCGCGGGCATCAGATTGAATTTCGACTGGTACCTGATGCCAGCAGTTACAGCTGGCAGGATGCTCGACAAAAACTCAAATAAAGGAGTGCATTTATGGCTTTCGAAGCAGCTCTAATCGGCATTCTCTGTTACCTCGGTGCACTTAGCAGCCCATGGCTGCTGGGGTTGACCGGCGGCTGGTATTTAATTACCCGCCCACTGGTTTCAGGGATGCTGGTAGGTTTTATTCTCGGCGATGTGCAAACCGGGATTATCATCGGCGTGGCGGTTCAGGCCGTGTATATCGCGATGGTCACTCCCGGCGGTTCGATGCCTGCGGATCTCAACTTTGTTGCTTTCCCGGCAATCGCACTCGGCATTCTTTCCAATAAAGGCCCGGAAGTGGCTGTGGCGCTGGCAGCGACCATCGGCATTGCGGGTACGGTGTTGTTTAACGCCATGATGGTGCTCAATTCCTGGTGGAACCACCGCGCGGATATTGCGCTGGAGAAAGGCGACGAGCGCGGCGTGTATCTCAACAGTGCTATCTGGCCGCAAGCCACCAATTTCCTGATGCGTTTTATTCCGACGTTTATCGCAGTCTATTTCGGCGCGCAGTACATCAACGCCTTTATGGACAGCCTGCCGCACATCGTTCTTTCCACCATGAACGTGTTGGGCGGGATTCTGCCTGCGGTAGGTATCGCGATTTTGCTTAAGCAAATTATCAAGAATTACAGCATGTTGATTTACTTTCTGGTGGGGTTTATCTGCATTGTTTTCCTGAAGCTAAACATGGTGGCGCTGGTGATTGTCGGCGCGTTGCTGGCACTGATTCACTACAACTACAAACCTGAGCCGCAGGCTGAACGCACAGCCTCCACGCCCGCTGATGATGAGGATGAATTCTGATGGAAGAACGTAAACTCACTCGCCAGGATTTGCGCCGTTGCTGGCGCAGTTGGATGATGTACAACCTTTCGTCCATGAGCTTTGAGCGCCTTGAGTCATTCGGCTTTTGTTTGAGTATGTTGCCGGTGGCGAAAAAGCTCTATCCCGATGACGAACAACGCAAAGAGATGCTCAAACGCCATGCGTCGTTCTACAACACCGAGCCGCAGCTGGGGGCGATCGTCAACGGCATGGTGCTGGGTCTTGAGGAGAAACGCGCCAACGGCGAGCCGATAGACGGCGAAACCATCAACACGCTGAAAGTTGGCCTGATGGGGCCAGTGGCGGGGATTGGTGATTCGATGATACCGGGCATGCTGATCCCGATTCTGCTCAGTATCGGCATGGCGCTGGCAGCGGGCGGCAACATTCTCGGGCCACTGTTTTATTGCGTGGCGTGGCTGGCGATTATTATTCCCGGCTCGTGGTTCCTGTTCCTGAAAGGCTACCGCATGGGGTCAACCTCGGTTGAGATGCTGGTAAGCAGCAAATCGACGCGCCTGCGTGAAGCGCTATCGTTATTAGGCGTGTTCGTGATGGGCGGCGTGGCGGCAAGTTACGTGAAACTCGGCACTGGGCTAGAGTTTGTCACCAAAGATGGCGTGAATATCCATGTGCAGCAGATGCTGGACGGAATTTTCCCTAATCTGCTGCCGCTGTTGGTGGTGATTGGCACCTGGTATTTGATGGCGAAACGCGGTGTGTCACCGGTGAAAGCAATGTTGTTGTTATTGGTGTTGGCGGCGGCGGGTGTGGCTGTGGGGCTGTTCTCGTAAAACATGGTGGATGACGCTGCGCTTATCCCCCCTACGACACCAAACTCGTAGGTCGGGTAAGCGCAGCGTCACCCGACTTTTTTAAGGATGGAACCCCACCCACTTCCCGCTCACCATTCCCGGCTTTGAAATAAACTGAAAACGCGCCGGATCATCAATAAATTGTTGATACAGCGGCGCATCGGTAATCCCAAATTCGGTATATTGGCGTGGCGAGGTCACCTGTAAACGCCCCGGCATATAACGGCGATTATGCTGCCAGGCAATATGCTCATCTTGCAAAAGCGGATACCACGCCAGCCCCTTGTATGCCCGCACCGCATCGTATTCGAAACCATATTCCCGGTCGCACCAGGCACCAAACGTCAGCGGTTCATCCGGCGAGGCAGAAATCGTCGCGTGTGCCCAACCCGGCGGCACCAGCACTTTCTCACCAGGCCCCGCGCAAACCGCAAAACAGCGCCCTGGGTCGTCAGCTACATATTCCTGCATGTAGATAATCGCTTTGCCCTGCCAGATTTCATACAGCTCAGGCGGCGACCAACCGCTGTGTTCACTGATGCGGTGAATATGTCCCTGGCTGCGAATCGGCTCATCGCCCAGGCGGCCAGAAGCGTAAGTCACCACGCCAAACAGCAGCATGCGTTTTTTAAGCTCATCGGTGTCCTGCAAACGCGCCACATCCATCACGATGGCATACACGTCTTCCGGGCCATTGCATGCTGGATCGCGCAACGAGGCGCGGATCTGATCGAGTTTGCGGATCTCCGGTACGGGGCCAATCACCTCTTCGCCATAGCTAAAGCCTATCGGCTGGTGGTGGATCGCCATATCCAGCCCAAAATTCAGGTGCTGTTCAGCCATTTTGCACCTCTTTGCCGTGAATTTTTCCGCCTTGCAACACCACGCGCAGCGCAAAGCCTTGTGCCAGCGCCGCGTAATCATGCCCGGCAATGGTTGGCCAAACGGCAAGTGCGGAGAGAACTTCAGTTCCGGTGTTAATCAAACGGTGCGCTGTCGCACCTGGAATAATATGCACTGAACCCGCCGAAACCTGCTCAAAGCGCGCTTTTCCCTGCTCATCCTGCAGCAGCAATAAGCCCGTTCCGCGCAGGCCAAAATAGACTTCGCCTTGTTCACGCCGTTGATGGAAATGGCCACGCGTCATGTAAAACTCGTCGCCGATTCGCCCCGGATTCAGGTGCGTGGTGCCAGCATAAAGCTCACCTTCGCCCTGCGGAGATTTCAGCATTTCGACCTGATAGATTGCCGTTTCCGGCGGCAATGCTCGCCAGGCGTCGGTATCGTAAAAAACGCCAGCCAGATCGCCGCTACGGGTAACCTTAGTGATGAGATCTTCAGCCGTAAAATGGCCGTTGTGGAATGCCACGCAAGGCGGCATGTTGACAGAAATGTTCATTTTGATTCTCCGGCCCAAGGAGAACTGCCTAATCAGCATAGCAAGGTTAATCGATTAACCCTAAGCCCAGGCCGGAGAATGTCGATCTGCGTCGCGTTAATTCATTACGGAGCCATGCTCTCTTATCTTTTAAGTACATACAGTGCGATCAAAGTGCGATTAGCTTATTATGTCGCTCATTTCCAGGTTCAGACTTGATCGAGAAAGTGTAATGAAACTCCCACAGGCCAGCATTTCAGAATCCGTCACCCAGCATCTTGCGCGGCGAATTATGCACGGCGATCTTGCGCCAGGACTGTCATTGCCTGGCGAGAACGAATTAGCCGTTGAATACGAAGTCTCCCGGACTTCAGTGCGTAACGCACTTCAGGTATTAGCTGCCAAGGGGCTTATCTCGATTCAGGCCAAGAAACGCAGCACGGTGAATAGCCGCGAACTGTGGAGCCTGTTGGATATTGATGTGTTGGGCTGGCTGGCTGAAGGTGAACTTGACCTTAAACTGGTTGAGCAACTGATTGTGACGCGCCTGATTTTCGAGCCTAATGTGGCAACGCTTGCGGCGTTAAACGCCAACGGACACGATCTGGCGGCGATGGAAGATGCGCTCCAGTTAATGCGCAATGGCCAACTCGAAGCACAAAGATCGTTATTCGAAGAAGGCGATATGGCGTTCCACCATGCGTTATTACGCGCCACGCATAATCCCTTTCTTTTAGCCCTTGGCAACGCGCTTTCCGCCGCCATGGCGCTCTCCTTTAAGCAAACGCTGGAAAAAGACGTGCGCCAGACCAAAGCCGCCGTCGACGAACACTACCTGCTATTCGATGCTATCCGCCTGAAAGAAGTCGATAAAGCCCGCCTGCAAATGCGTAATATTTTGCTCAATGCCGCTAAAAAACGCATCTGGCAGGATCGACCGGAAATGTTCGACCACATTATTTGATCCTCATCTGACGTAATTTCGATCTCCCTCACACACTGTGGGTGCTTTTTGTTCTAGCATTCTTGTATTACAAGATTGCATGGTTTGTATTACTTGAATGAAAACTCACTG
Organism: Buttiauxella sp. 3AFRM03; assembly: GCF_003675305.1. Taxonomy (NCBI): domain Bacteria; kingdom Pseudomonadati; phylum Pseudomonadota; class Gammaproteobacteria; order Enterobacterales; family Enterobacteriaceae; genus Buttiauxella; species Buttiauxella sp. 3AFRM03. The sequence goes on along the minus strand of NZ_CP033076.1, from coordinate 3,748,048 downwards.
GATTGCCATCGACTGGGGAACCACCAACTTCCGTGCATTTTTAATGTCCGGTTCGCAGCCTGTTTCCCGAATTAGCCAGCCTTGCGGGTTGTTATCCGTTGAAAAGGGGCAATTTGCCTCGACGCTGCAAACGTTGCTGCACGCGTGGTTAGAAGAGCTCGGCAACCTGCCGATTGTAATGGCAAGAATGGTTGGTTCGCAGCAAGGCTGGCATGAAGTGCCTTATGCACCGCTCCCCTGTCTTGCCGAAGATCTGGCTGCTCGTACGCTGGCTTTCACCACCGACTGGGGCAGCCCGGCGTGGATTATTCCCGGCGCGAACGGCAACAGTCGGTTCTCTCAGCCAGACGTAATGCGCGGTGAAGAAGTACAACTATTAGGCCTGGCGTTGCTGCATCCTGCCAGCCAGCACACCGCCTTGTTGCCCGGCACGCACAGCAAACATGCGCAAATGGTGAATGGTGAAATTACCTCGTTCGCCACCTTTATGAGCGGCGAAATATTCTCGCTGCTCAGTCAGCATTCCATTCTCGGGCGTGCGCTGCCAGAACAGCAGGAAGATACAGACGCTTTCTTGTCAGGTGTGAAAGCCGCCCGGCAAGGCGCGCCATTTACCCACTTAATCTTCTCAGCCCGCACCCGCCGCCTGGCCGGCGAAATTGCTGAAACTGGTGTTCACAGCTATTTGTCCGGCTTAACCATTGGCTACGAATTGCAGGCCGTACCCGCCGGGCAACAGGCGTGGCTGGTCGGCAGCCCGTCACTAACCGCCCGCTATCAGCTTGCCGCAGGCGAGTTGGGGCTGAATCTCACGGCAATTAACGGCGATGACTGTTTTATTCATGGCCTGTGGCACCTCTTTACCCAGCTTCAAGGAAACCCATCATGAGCCCGGAAAATTTCATTGCCCAATGGCAACAAGAGCCGTTACCGCTGGTCGCCATTTTGCGCGGCATCACGCCTGAAGATGCCGTCGAAGCGGCAGAAATCCTGCTCGAGTGCGGTTTTCACTATCTTGAAGTGCCGCTGAATAGCCCGTCACCGCTGGAGTCGATTGCTTTGATGCGCAGCGTGGTGGGCGAGCGTGGCTATGTGGGTGCCGGAACGGTGCTGACAGTTGAACAAGTTGATGCGGTAGCCGAATGCGGCGGGCAACTGATTATTTCCCCAAGTTGCTGCCCTGAAGTGATTCGCCGCACGCGCCTGCTCAAGTTGATCAGCATGCCGGGGATCATGACGCCCAGCGAGGCGTTCATCGCGATCGACGCCGGAGCCAGCGCACTGAAGTTGTTCCCGGCGGAGCATGTCAGCCCGGTCGTTACCAAAGCTTTCCGCGCGGTGGTTCCACGCAGTGTCGCCATGCTGCCGGTTGGCGGTATCCAGCCAGACGCCGCACAAATGCGCAGTTACATCCAGGCAGGCGCTAACGGTTTTGGTCTTGGCGGCGGTTTGTATCAGGCCGGTTTGAGCATGCCGACCCTTCGTGAACGTGCCCAGGCTTATCAACACGCCTGGCGCCAGTGCGCGGGCTAAATCATGAATCAAGGTATCGGCGGCAATATCGAGGCAATCGGTGAATATCGTGCGCAGTTGGGTGAAACGCCGGTGTGGTGTCGCCGGAGCGGTTCGCTGTTGTGGGTCGATATCTTGCAAAATCGCCTGTTGCGTTACTGGCCGAATCAAGCCGGAAGCGTTGATGTTCGCCCGATGCCGGTTTTCACCAGCGCGGTGCTGCTGACCTCTGAGCCAGAGATTTTCCTGGTGGTCAGTCAGAGTGGTATCTCGCTGTACAACTACCAAAACCAACAGTCGAGTGCGGTTTGTGCGTGGCCGAATGATGCCCACGGAACACGCCCAAATGAAGCCGCCATTGCGCCTGATGGTTCGCTGTGGTTTAGCACCATGGACCCAACCGCTCAGAAGGCGATTGGCAGCTGGTATCGAGTCTGCGCGGATTCCCCCACGCCTCAGCATTTGCTGGGCGGTTTGTTAGTCCCGAATACCCTGCAATGGATCGGCGAAAACGTCTGGTTTGCCGATTCGTTACGTCACCATTTTTACCGTGCGACGTTGCAGCCACACGGGCTGCACATCGAACAGGAATACCAGGTCAACGGCATTCCCGATGGCTCGACGCTGACCGACGATGGCGAACTGATTAACGCTTGCTGGGGAAGTTCCTGCCTGGCGCGCTACCGAATAGACAATCTCCAACTGGTTGAATCTGGCCGCATAACCTTGCCCGTCAGCCAGCCCAGCAGTTGCACGTTCGGTGGCCCAAATTTATCCGATCTTTACATCACTTCTGCACGAGATGGACTTGCCCGACCCGTCGCCCTGGATGGCGCGGTTTTAAAAATAACAACAACAATTGCAGGCACACCCGCCCGCAAATTCAGGATCTAAAAATCCATAACTTTGAGGCGTTATTAATGAATACGATCTCTTCCCCTACACAGACTAATCGGCAGACTTTACTGGTCTGCTTCCTTGCCGCACTCGCCGGGCTGCTATTTGGCCTCGATATGGGCGTCATCGCCGGCGCACTGCCGTTTATCGCTAGCGAATTTAATCTCAGCAGCCATCACCAGGAAATTGTCGTCAGTATCATGATGTTAGGTGCGGCGCTCGGCGCACTGTGCTGCGGCCCGATGTCATCAACCCTTGGACGCAAGAAAAGCCTGTTGCTCGGTGCAGTGCTATTTATCGTCGGTTCTCTGGGTTGTGCCGTCGCGCACAGCATGGAAGTGCTCGCGGTATCGCGCTTTATTCTCGGCCTGGCCGTGGGCGTTGCATCGTTTACCGCGCCGCTGTATCTGTCTGAAATCGCAACGGAACGTATTCGTGGCAGCATGATTTCTCTTTATCAGTTGATGATTACGATCGGCATTCTGGCGGCGTTTTTGTCTGATGCGGCATTGAGCGAAGGCGGCCACTGGCGCTGGATGCTGGGCGTTATTACATTCCCGGCGATCATCCTGTTTGTCGGCGTGCTGACACTGCCTGAAAGCCCGCGCTGGCTGGCAATGAAAAACAAGCATGAACTGGCTGGAAAAGTGCTGAAGCTGCTGCGTAACTCCGATAAAGAAGCGCAGGACGAGCTGAATCAAATTCGCGAAAGCGTGAAGATGAAGCAACGCGGTTTGCAGCTTTTCTTGCACAACCCACACTTCCGCCGTTCCACTTACCTCGGCGTGTTACTCCAGTTTATGCAGCAATTCACCGGTATGACGGTGATCATGTACTACGCCCCGAAGATCTTTGAGATCGCCGGTTTTGCCACCACCCGCGAACAAATGTGGGGCACCGTAATTGCAGGCTTAACCAACGTGCTGGCGACGTTTATCGCGATTGCTCTGGTTGACCGTTGGGGACGCAAACCTATCCTGAAACTGGGCTTCTCAGGCATGGCCATCTGCATGGGCATTCTCGGTTATATGTTCCATAGCGGCATTTCTAACCCGACTGAGCAATACACCGCCGTTATCGTGTTGCTGATTTTCATCACCGGTTTTGCGATGAGTGCTGGCCCGTTGATTTGGGTGCTGTGTTCAGAGATCCAGCCGCTCGCTGGGCGCGATTTTGGCGTCACCTGTTCCACGATGGCGAACTGGATCGCCAATATGATCATCGGTGCTACTTTCCTGACGCTGATCGACACCATCGGCAGCCCGAATACCTTCTGGCTGTATGGCGCGCTGAACGTGGTGTGTATTGTGCTGACCCTTCTGTTCATTCCTGAAACCAAAAATATTTCTCTGGAACATATCGAACGCAACTTAATGCGCGGTAATGCGCTGCGCCATATCGGCCAGCCGCAACAGAGCAAGACCAGTAACCCAATCACCACCGAATAAAACAACAACAGGCCTGAGCTCAGAATTCAGGCCCCCTACCTCTGGAGATGACAATGAGTAACATAATCGAGAGTACATCAGCGAATTCAGCCGCTGAATCGCGGGTTTACAGCAAGATAACCCGGCGACTGATTCCGTTTTTGATTTTGTGTTATTTCTTCGCCTATCTGGACCGCGTTAACGTCGGCTTCGCCAAACTGCATATGCAGGATGCGCTGAATTTCAGTGACACGGTGTATGGCCTGGGTGCCGGTATTTTCTTTATCGGCTATTTCCTGTTTGAGATGCCAAGCAACTTGCTGATGCAGAAGTTTGGGCCACGTTTCTGGATTGCCCGCATTATGGCAACCTGGGCGGTGCTCTCAGCAGGCATGATGTTCGTCACCACGCCGACCCAATTCTACGTGGTGCGGTTTTTACTCGGCGTGGCCGAAGCAGGTTTCTTCCCTGGCATCGTGTTTTATCTCACGCTGTGGTTCCCGTCGTGGCGTTCTGCACGCACCCTGGGGCTGTTTATTCTGGTCACCCCACTTTCAACCATTATCGGTAGCCCGCTGTCCGGACTGATCCTCAAACTTTTTGAAGGCGTTGGCAGCCTGCATAACTGGCAATGGCTGTTTTTGGTTGAAGCGATCCCCTCTTTCCTGCTCGCTTTTGTGGTGCTGCGTTATCTCGATAACGACGTGAAGTCAGCGAAATGGCTGAGCGATGCCGAAAAGCAGGTGGTCATTAACGATCTGGCAAAAGATGAAGCCAACCGCGCGCTGCTCAATAAAGGCAAAGTGGATAGCAGCCTGAAAGGGATGCTGAAAAACGGTTATGTCTGGCTGCTGGCACTGGTGTTTTTCAGCTTCAACATCGGCTATTACGGCATCAACTTCTGGCTGCCTTCGATCATCAAAAGCTCCGGCGTGAATGACGATTTGTATATCGGCCTGCTGGCGGCGCTGCCGTATGTCTTCGGCGCGGCATTTATGGTGTGGAACAGCCGCCACTCTGACCTCAAGCAAGAGCGCCGCTGGCATATCGCCATCCCTGCGCTGGTTGGCTGTATCGGCCTGACGTTAAGCGCGTATTGCAGCGGCTCTACCTTCTGGATGATGGCGTGGATTTGCGTGGCGATGTCCGGCACCCTGGCGCTGATTCCAACCTATATCAGTCTGCCCGGCGCGCTGCTGTCTGGCACTGCCGCCGCTGCAGGTATCGCTTTCGTGAACTCGATTGGCAACCTGGCCGGTTTCTTCGGCCCGACTGTGCTGGGCTGGCTGAAAGATACCACCGGACGTACAGATATCGGCTTATACATTCTGGCGGGTTTCCTGCTGCTTTGTGTACCGCTCATCCTGCTTTTGCCTGCACGCCTGGCAAACCCTAAAAAAGTGATAGTTCAACCTGAACAAAGCGGTGTGCAGCCTAATGCTGCGCATCAAATCAATGCGGCACCTCGTCGTTAACGAACAAAAAGAGATTGTGAATATGAGCGGATGTGGCGGATGTGCCAGCTGTGGCACGCATTTCAACCCGATCCTCGAAGGTGATGATGGCGCATTGAAACGTGCGCTGTACAAATCCATGGGGCATACCGATGAGCAACTGCGCAAACCGGTAATCGCCGTGGTGAACAGTTATACAAATGCTACGGCGGGCCATGCCAACCTGAATGAGCTGACGGCAAAAGTGCTGGAAGGTATCGACGAAGCCGGTGGCGTGGGCATGGTGTTTGGCACCATCGCGCCGTGTGACGGTATCGCCGAAGGGCATTTGGGGATGCGTTATATCCTCGCCGCCCGCGAAGTGATTACCGCGTCTATCGAAGTGATGATGCGCGCTCACCGTTTTGACGGCATGGTGCTGCTTGGCTCATGCGACAAAATCGTTCCGGCGATGTTAATGGCGGCGGCGCGTTTAGATATACCGGCGATTATGGTTAACGGCGGGCCAATGTATCCGGCTGAATATAAAGGTAAACACTGGGACGGCAATATCGTCACTGAAGCCATTGGCTGGAAGATGCGCGGTGAAATCAGCGAAGAAGAGTTTGCCCATATCGAGAATATTGCCGAGCCAGGCCCTGGCTCCTGCACCATGTACGGCACCGCGAATACCATGTGCTGCATTGGTGAAGTATTGGGTATGAGTTTGCCGGGCAGCAGTACGCTGCCTGCGGTATCGCAAGAACGCCGCGATTGCGCCGTAGAAACCGGCCGTCAGGCGGTGGAACTGGTGCTCAATGGCGTGAATGCGCGCCAGATTATTACCGCGCAATCCATTCATAACGCGATGGTTTATTTGCTGGCAACCGGCGGTTCAACCAATGCAATTTTGCATCTACAAGCCATTTATTACGAAGCCGAGCTAGGCCATCTGCCGCTGTCCGCTTTTGATGAACTCAGCCACCGTGTGCCGCTGGTGGCCTCGCTGTATCCGGCCTCCGAGCACGACATGATCGACTTCTGGGAAGCCGGTGGCGTGCAGGCGGTAGAAGTTGAAATCAGCAAACTGATGCACCTGGATGCGCTGACCGTTGCCGGTAAAACTAAAGCCCAGTTGCTTGCCGACACTAAACGCAGTTGCCGCCCGGAAGTGATTCACACGCTGGCTATTCCGGTGCGTAACGAAGCGGGTGTCGCCGTGCTGCATGGCAACATTTCGCCGCTGGGTTGCGTAGTCAAACCGGCTGCCGTTCCGGAAAACCTGATGGTGTTCCGTGGCCCTGCGGTGGTGTTCAACAGCGAGCAGGAATCTGTGGATGCGATTATGTCCGGCCAGATTCAGCCCGGCAGCGTGCTGGTGCTGCGCTACGAAGGCCCGAAAGGCGGGCCGGGGATGCCGGAAATGTATAAGCCGATGAAATCGCTGGAAGGCATGGGGCTTTCTGATACTTGCGCGTTGATTACCGACGGGCGTTTTTCTGGCTCCAACCGTGGGCTGTTCGTCGGCCATATCTCGCCGGAAGCGGTAGATGGCGGTGAGTTAGGGCTGGTGGAAAACGGCGATGAAATCTCAATTGATATTCCATCACGCTTGCTGACGCTGCATGTGGCGGAAGATGTGCTGGCAACACGCCGTGAAAACTGGCAGCCGGTAAACAAAGAAGTGCCTCGCGGGTTCTTACGTTTGTATCGCCGCTGGGCGCTGCCTGCCGCGCAAGGCGCGGTGCTGGCTGACCGGGAGGACGACTGATGACTAAGCACTATACGGCGCAAGACATCGGTGGCGTGAATCCCATTACCGCGATGCCGTTTACGCCGGCGGGCGAAATTGACGAACACAGTTTTGTGCGCCTGCTGGAGCATCTTTCCACCAGCGGAGCGCAAGGCACCACGCTGTTTGGCATCGCCAGTGAATTCCCGAAATTGCACGATCAGGAACGCGATCGGCTGGCACAAATGTTTGTCTCGACGCTGGCAGGTAGCCCGCTTTATCGGGCGATGTCGGTGACCGATCACAGCACTGAGCTGGCGATAAAACGGGCGCGTTACTACGCCAAATTAGGTGTGGATGCGCTGATGCTACTGCCACCGTTCTTCCTTAGCCCTAATCCACAGGCCATTCAGGAACATATTTTTGCCGTGCTGGAAGCGGTCGATATCCCGGTCATGGTTCAGTACGCACCGGGTGAAACCGGCCTGCCGATTACGCCGGAACAACTGGCAGTGGTCGCAGACCGCTACCCGCATGCGGTATTCAAAATTGAGTGTAACCCACCGGTCGACTATACCCGCGAGTTCCTGAAACTGGCACCACAGGCCAGCGTGCTGAACGGTTATGCCGGGCTGTATATGCTGCAAATGCTGGCGGCAGGCGGAAAAGGTGTGATGCCGGGTTGTTCGTTTACCGAGGTTTATGTGCGGATTTACCAGCACTGGCAACGGGGCGAAACGGCGCAAGCCGAGGCGTTACATCAGGCGTTGTTGCCGTATATCCAGCGCTGGATGACGCACTGCGAATACATCATTCAGGTTGAGAAAACCCTGCTGCAACGACGTGGGATTATTGCCAGCGATTATTGCCGCAAGCCGGGCTGGCAGCTTTCTACGGAAGACCATCAGACCCTTGATCGCTTCCTGAACGAATTCCAACTCTAAGCTTAGCTTTTTGAGGTTAACGAAATGAGCAGTCAAAAATCAGCACGCGTTGTGATTGTTACCGGAACCAGCCAGGGTATCGGCCAGGCCATTGCACAGACCTTTCTGAGCAATGGCGATATTGTTATCGGTTGTGCTTTTTCAGCGCTGGAAAGAGCGCCAAATGCCCAAAAAATGCTGGCTGAATATCCCGAACGCTATTTCTATTTTTCCGTCGACGTGACCAAAACGGAGTCTATTAAGCAATTCGTTATTGATGCCGAAAAGCTTTTTGGGCGCATTGATGTGGTGGTGTCTAACGCCGGTAAAAACGTCTTTAAAGGGATCGATTGTGAAGAGAGCGATTGGGCGCATAACTTCGATCTGAACTTGCGATCGCACTGGTATCTGGCGAAATGCGCCCGCCCGGCGCTGCAAAAAAGCAAAGGGACGATCCTGGTGATCACCTCGAATCATGCGTTTTCAACCATGCCTGGCTGCGCGCCGTATAACATCAGCAAGCGCGCCCTGCTTTCACTGGTGCAAAGCCTGACTATCGAATGGGGGCCAGAAATTCGCACCGTGGGTATCGCGCCTGGTTTTATCGACACCGACGGCAATCAGGTCTGGTTTGACTCGCATGCCGATGGCAAAGCCGCCCGCGACAAAACTATTCGCAAACACCCGGTAGGCCGCATTGGGCGTGCCGAGGAAGTCGGCGATTTGTGCCTGTTCTTATCCAGCGATAAAGCCGGGTTTATTGCCGGAACGACAATTGTGATGGATGGCGGGCGCAGTGCGATTATGCAGGATGAGGACGATGCGTAAGGAAAAAGGGGAGCAAATGCTCCCCCGAAACTGATGACAAACGTCTTCGTAGGTCGGATAAGCGCAACGTCATCCGACACTTTTATATGCAATAACAGGCGTAAATGGTGGATGACGCTAGCGCTTATCCACCCTACACTTCTTTCACATCCACACGCAGCTCACGCGGAACTTCGAAAACGATGTTTTCTTCGCGCCCTACCAGTTCACGGGTGTCGCTACCGCCGAGTTCACGCAGGCGAGCCAGAACGTTTTGCACCAGAATGTCGGGGGCTGATGCCCCTGCCGTCACCCCAACACAAATAGCGTCTTTCACCCACTCTTCCTGGATGTCCGCTGCGTCGTCAATCAGGTACGCCGCTTTGCCCATGCGTTGCGCCAGTTCAGCAAGACGGTTGGAGTTGGACGAGTTTTTCGAGCCAACTACCAGCACCACATCTGCTTCATCAGCCAACGCACGGACCGCTTCCTGGCGGTTGGTGGTGGCGTAGCAAATGTCGTCTTTACGCGGACCGATAATATTCGGGAAGCGGGTACGCAGCGCGTCAATCACATCAGAAGTGTCATCTACAGAGAGTGTGGTCTGGGTCATAAACGAAAGTTTATTTTCGTTTTTCACATCCAGCTTGCTGACATCTTCCGGCGATTCAACCAGGTACATGCCCCCTTTCGGGTTACTGTACTGGCCCATGGTGCCCTCCACTTCCGGATGGCCAGCATGGCCAATCAGAATGGATTCCTCACCACGACGACTGGCGCGAGCCACTTCCATATGCACTTTGGTCACCAACGGGCAGGTCGCATCAAACACCGTTAAATCACGGCCTTTGGCTTCACTGCGTACTGCTTGAGAAACACCATGTGCTGAGAAAATCAGGATTGCGCCATCAGGCACTTCACTGATCTGCTCGATGAAAATCGCCCCGCGTTCCCGCAGGCTATCAACCACGTAACGGTTGTGCACCACTTCATGACGGACATAAATCGGCGCGCCGTATATGGCCAGCGCGTTTTCAACAATGCTGATAGCGCGGTCTACCCCGGCACAAAAGCCACGAGGGTTAGCCAACAGGATCTGCATTCAACGCCTCCAGTACCGGGTCAATTTCCAGTACTTCGATATCAAAATGAATGGTTTGCCCGGCGAGTGGGTGGTTAAAGTCAACGGTGATGGAATCGCCGTTAACTTCACGTACTACACCAGGCATCTCGCTGCCATCCATTGCAGTAAACAACATAATGGCACCCGGCACCGGCTCACCCGCGTCAATAAATTCACGACGAGAGAAATACTGGATCATGTCCGGGCTTGGAATACCAAACGCCGATTCCGGTGCCAGAGAGAACGCTTTTTTGTCCCCTGCTTTCAAACCGACTAGCTGGTCTTCCATGCCTGGCGACAGTGTTTCGTCACCCAGCGTGAAGAGTGCCGGTTTGCCGTTGTTGCGGGTCGACTCGGCGGTGGAGCCATCTTCGAGTTTCAGCGTGAAATGCACGAAAACTCTGCTATTAGCCTGGATAGACTCAGCCATGGGTTATCCTTTTTGCTTAGCGGGCTTGTCGGAGGAGACAAAGAACCCCTCCAGAACAATCAGCGCCGCACCGATACAGATTGCCGTATCGGCCAGATTAAACGTGGCGAAGTGCCAGTCGCCGACATAGAAATCGATCATGTCGACCACAAAGCCATGCCATAAACGGTCAAACAAGTTGCCGAGTGCGCCGCCGATGATTAAAGCATAGGCGATGTTATGCAGCTTCTGCGTCGCTTTTGAGCGATACATCATTACCGCTAAAATCACGCATATGCCGATAGCAATACCCGCAAAGAACCAGCGCTGCCAGCCGCCTTTATCCGCAAGGAAACTAAACGCAGCGCCGTAGTTACGGGCGTAGTGCAGATTCAGCGATGGGAACAGGGATACGGTGTCCCCCAGCATGAAATGCTGGAGGATCAGGTATTTGCTGCCAAGATCGATGATCAGTACCACCACCACAAGCCACAGCCAGCTCAGGCCGGTCGAACAAATCGATTTACTCATCAGGCAAATTTACGCTTTTCGCCGTCACCGGCTACGTTAGTTACACAGCGGCCACAGATTTCTGCGTGTTCCGCCACCAGGCCGACGTCGGTGGTGTAATGCCAGCAACGCGGGCATTTTTCACCGTCAGCTTTACGCAGAGCAACTTTCAATCCTTTGAGGATTTCGCTTTGCTGCGCGTCTTCAGTTGCCTGTGCATAATCGGCAACTGCTGCACCCGAGGTCAACAAGACAAATCGTAATTCATCACCGAGGCTGTTGAGCTTCGCTGCCAGTTCGCTGTCGGCAAACAGAGTCACATCAGCTTCCAGAGAACCGCCCACACGCTTATCAGCACGTGCTTGTTCGATAACTTTGTTCACTTCGCCACGCACGGTTAACAGCGTGTCCCAGTAATCATTGTTCATCGTTTCGCTGTCAGCCAGACCGAACAGACCTTCGTACCATTCACCGGTGAAGACATATTTCTCACGGTTGCCTGGCAGGAACGCCCAGATTTCATCGGCGGTGAAGGACATGATAGGTGCCATCCAGCGAACCAGCGCTTCTGCAATGTGGAACAGAGCGGTCTGGCAGCTACGACGCGCTACGCTGTCGGACTTCGCAGTGTATTGGCGGTCTTTGATGATATCGAGATAGAACGAGCCCATTTCGATGGAGCAGAAACGCATCAGGCGTTGCACCACTTCGTGGAAATCGTAGTTTTCATAAGCGGCAAGGATATCGGCTTGTGCTTCTTGCGCACAGCTGACGGCCCAGCGATCCAGTACAACCATTTCTTCCGGTTTCACCATATCGGTTTCTGGATTGAAACCATTAAGGTTCGCCAGCAGGAAACGCGCGGTGTTACGGATACGACGATAAGAGTCGGCAGCACGTTTCAGGATCTCATCGGACACAGCAATTTCGCCGGTGTAATCCGTTGATGCTACCCACAGACGCAGAATATCGGCGCCCAATTTGTTCATCACGTCCTGCGGAGAAACGGTGTTACCGATGGATTTAGACATTTTGCGGCCCTGACCATCAACGGTGAAACCGTGAGTCAGTACCTGGCGGTAAGGCGCTTTGCCTTTCATCGCTGTCGAAATCATCAGTGAAGACATGAACCAGCCGCGATGCTGATCCGAACCTTCCAGATACATGTCTGCCGCGTGGCCGCTGAATTCAGGGCGCACATCAACAACCGATGAATGCGTTGAACCGGAGTCGAACCACACATCTAAAGTGTCTGGCACTTTGGTGTAGTTATCAGCGTCGTCACCAAGGATGTCGCGCGGGTCGAGATCCCACCACGCCTGGATGCCGTCTTGTTCAACACGCTTCGCCACTTCTTCCATCAGTTCCAGCGTGCGCGGGTGCAGCTCTTCAGTGTCTTTGTGGACGAACATCGACATCGGCACGCCCCATGTACGCTGGCGAGAGATACACCAGTCCGGGCGGTTAGCGACCATTGATTCAATACGCGCCTGACCCCAGTCTGGGATCCACTGCACGCCTTTGATCTCTTTCAGAGACTGCGCGCGCAGGCCTTTTTGATCCATGCTGATGAACCACTGCGGAGTGGCACGGAAGATGATTGGCGTTTTGTGACGCCAGCAGTGCGGGTAGCTGTGCAGCAGTTTTTCAACGTGCAGCAAGACGCCTTTATCACGCAGGATGTTAACGATCAGGTCGTTAGCTTTAAACACCTGAACGCCATCCAGACCTTCATAGGTACCAGGCAGGTAGCAACCGTCCGGGCCAACCGGGTTGGCAATTTCCAGATTGTATTTCTGGCTGATAACGTAGTCGTCAGGACCGTGACCACCAGCTGTGTGCACCGCACCAGTACCGGCTTCAAGGGTTACGTGCTCACCCAGAATAGCTGGCACGTCGAAATCTAAGAACGGATGCTTGAAGCGCAATAATTCCAGGTCTGCGCCTTTGGCAGTACCCAGAACTGTCCACTCGACGATTGCCGCGCTCTTCATTACGCTTTCGAGCAAGTCTTTGGCGACGATCAGCGCCTGGCCATCAACCTGCACCAGCACATATTCGAATTCTGCGTTCAGAGAAACTGCGCGGTTAGCAGGCAGCGTCCACGGAGTGGTGGTCCAGATAACCATCGAAACTGGGCCATTAACTTGCGTGGCACCGAATTTCGCTTTCACGGCATCAGCATCGACAGCCTGGAAGTTAACGAAGATAGAAGGAGAGGTTTTGTCGTAATACTCAACTTCCGCTTCAGCCAGGGCCGAACGACAGTCGACGCACCAGTGCACAGGTTTAGCCCCTTTATGCAGGTGGCCGTTACCGACGATTTTACCCAGCGCACGAATGATGTTCGCTTCGGTTTTGAAATCCATGGTCAGGTAAGGACGTGACCAGTCGCCCAGCACACCCAGACGGATGAAGTCGGCACGTTGGCCATCAACCTGCTCTGCGGCGTATTTGCGGCACGCCGCACGGAATTCAGCGGCGGAGACTTTCTCACCCGGTTTGCCAATCAGCTGTTCTACTTTCAGCTCGATTGGCAGACCGTGGCAGTCCCAACCTGGAACATACGGCGAGTCAAAACCAGAAAGCCCTTTGGACTTAACGATAATGTCTTTCAGAATCTTGTTAACGGAGTGACCAATGTGAATGCTGCCGTTCGCGTATGGAGGGCCATCATGCAGAATGAAGGATTTTTTGCCTTTCTTTGCATTACGGATGATGCCGTACAGGTCATCATCATTCCAGCGAGCCAGCATGCCCGGTTCACGTTTAGCGAGATCGCCACGCATCGGGAACCCTGTTTCCGGCAAATTCAGGGTAGATTTAAAGTCACTCATTAGATTCTCGGTTCCGTAGTTAGCTTGCTCAGGTCTTAGACCCAAAAAATTCGCGGGTGGTTACCACATCTTTGGCGATTTGCGCTTTCAGTTCATCAAGTGAAGCAAACCGTTGTTCATTGCGTATTTTTTTACGCAGCACCACATCTATATGGTGCCCATATAAGTCCATTGCAACGTCCAGCAAATGGACTTCCAGCTGTTGGCGCAGACCCGCCACCGTTGGCCGCGTGCCTATATTGGCAACGCCCGGCAGCAGTTTATCGCCAAGGCCTGCGACTTCTACCGCAAACACCCCTTTTACCGGGGAAACCTGACGACGCAACGGTAAATTCGCCGTTGGGAAACCAATGGTTCTTCCCAGTTCATCACCGTGGACAACTCGCCCGGAGATGCTAAACGGATGACCCAGTAAACTTTCGGCAAGTGCTAAGTCGTCTTCAGCCAGAGCCTGACGCACCGCTGTGCTGCTGATGCGCACACCGCCTTCACAGAAAGTTTGCGTACTGGTGACGTCAAAGCCATATTCAACGCCTGCCTTCTGTAATAACAAGAAATCCCCCTGGCGACCAGCACCAAAGCGGAAATCATCCCCCACCGCGAGAAATTTTACCCCGAGGCGGTTGACCAACAGATCGCTGACGAAGTTTTGCGCAGTGAAGGCAGCAAAACGACGATCGAAGCGCACGCACAGCACGTAGTCCACACCACATTCGGCCAGATAACGCAGCTTTTCGCGCAGACGTGTCAGGCGCGCAGGAGCCTTATCGCCCGCGAACAACTCAAGCGGTTGCGGTTCAAAGATCATGACCATCACCGGCAGATTGCGCGCACGCCCTTGGGCACATAGCCCTTTTAACAGGGACTTGTGGCCTCGATGAACACCATCAAAATTACCAATGGTGAGGACACACCCGTGGTGGTTCTGGCGTAGATTATGTATGCCGCGTATCAGCTTCATGGCTGGCTCAAGACAGTGGAAATCGGCGGATTATATCAATTACCGCGGTGAAGGTTAACCGGCGATTGTACCCTTAGACATAAAGCATTAAGGATTTCATCGAACTGGCACTGAGTTTCTACATAGATGCGCATCACTGGACGATTTTTGTTGCTTAAAGCTGTATTCATGACCATGAAGCTGTTAGAATCCGCGCCATCACAACGTAAGAGGCACCGGAAATTTAACGGCGCTTATTTGCACAAATCCATTGACAAAAGAAGGCTAAGAGGGCATATTCCTCGGCCTTTGAATTGTCTACACAGATCATATTTGGGAGTTGGACCTTGGCTAATATCAAATCAGCTAAGAAACGTGCTGTACAGTCTGAAAAGGCTCGTAAGCACAACGCAAGCCGTCGCTCTATGATGCGTACTTTCATCAAGAAAGTATACGCAGCGATTGAAACTGGCGACAAAGCTGCTGCACAGAAAGCATTTAACGAAATGCAACCAATCGTGGATCGTCAGGCTAGCAAAGGTCTGATCCACAAAAACAAAGCTGCGCGCCATAAGGCTAACCTTGTAGCGCAAATCAACAAACTGGCTTAATTGCCAACTTGTTGTTAGCTTAAAAAAAACCGGCTTATGCCGGTTTTTTTATGTCTGCAATTCAGGCCTCTTTGAACAGGGCTGAGTAATCCCGGTTACACACACGCTGTACCGCGGGATGCTGAATCATACGTTCGGCAAATATCGCGTGATATTCTTCCATCACATTCTCAACGCGCCCGATTTCAACAATGCTCTCATCTTTGTAGGTGTCTTCACCGTAAAGCGTCGGTGCGACAAATATCGCATTGTGTGCCGCACCAAAGGCTTTCATTAGCGCCGCATCATCAAACTCACCCAGAATTTCGACGTTCAGTCCTTGAGTGTTAATCCAGTTCAGGATCTTGCGCCCTAACATTGAACGACGGCCAGGAATCAGCAACCGTCGGGTTTCAAGGCATGCAGGGAAAGGTAAATCGGGTACTGGATTCTGGCTCCAGAAGCTAATGCCGCATTCGCCAATTTTCACCGAGAACAGCCCTTCTTGCTGAGTTGAGTCAATCGGGCAGTCAGAGATGATCATATCGAGTTTATGCTGGCTGAGTTGCTCAAGCAGCATTTCGTGAGTTGATTCGAAACAGCGCAGGTGGATTTGCTCATCTTCAACGACAGCCGCATCAAGCACACCACTCACCAGGCGTTTTGACAACGCATCCGCAATACCCACATCAAACAACAAGCTGGACTCTTTGCGATAGTTAACGATATCCAGCATTTCCTGGCTTAAAGTAAACATACGATCCGCATAACGGAAAACGAGCTGCCCCAATTCAGAAGGCACCAGGCCACGGCCCTGACGGCGGAAGAGTTTACCTTGCAGGCGTTCTTCTAATGCTTTGATCTGACCGGTGATGGTCTGCGGCGTTAAATAAAGTGCTTCCGCAGCTCCAACAACTGAACCTTCTTTGCAAACATGCCAGAAGTAGTAGAGATGATTGTAATTGATGTGTGACATACGGTTTTCGCTCCCTGATCAACAGTCCATGAGATAACGGCTCCTGAGGAGCCGTTAGTGGAAATATTAATTGTGTTGGTGTTGTGGGCTGAAGCGGCTTCTCAACATCCAGTAGCCAACCACAGCCGAGAACAGCGACCCCAACAGAATACCCAGTTTCGCCCAGGTAATGAGTGCCGGGTCGGCGCCATCAAACGCCAGTGAAGCGATGAAGATAGACATCGTGAAACCAATGCCACACAGTACGCCCACCGCCATAATTTCCTTGCACGTCGTCCCTTCTGGCAAGGTCGCCAACTTCAATTTGAGAGCCGCCCAGCAAAACAGGCTAATACCCAGCGGCTTACCGATAAACAGACCCGCCATAATTCCCATTGGCAGCAGTGAGGTCAACCCTGCAAATGTGACTCCACTTAACGACACACCGGCATTGGCGAAAGCAAACAGCGGCAGAATCAAGAACGCGACCCAGGGATGAAGCACATGCTCGAGTTCTTTTGCTGGGGAACGGCCTTTTTCGTCTTTGAGCGGAATAAGGAAACCAATAATTACCCCAGCAAGCGTTGCGTGTACGCCCGATTTTAACACCGCCGTCCATAACACTACGCCGACCAAAATGTACAGCCCGGTGCGACGTACGTTGAAGATATTCAGTAATGCCAGAACTGCGATAGCACCTGCTGCAACAGCCAACGAAAGCATAGAAAGATCATTGGTGTAGAACAGGGCAATGATAACAATCGCGCCCAGGTCATCGATGATAGCCAGTGCCATCAGGAATACTTTCAATGCTACCGGCACTCGATTGCCCAGCAACGCCAGAATACCCAGCGCGAAGGCAATATCTGTTGCTGCGGGAATCGCCCAACCTTCACGAGTGATTGGGTCCTGGAAGTTGAACAACAGGTAAATTGCCGCAGGGACAACCATCCCCCCCAGAGCAGCAATGACCGGGAATGACGCCTGGCGCATGCTGGCAAGCGATCCACTCACCATTTCGCGTTTTACTTCAAGGCCAATCATCAGAAAGAAGATCGCCATCAACGCATCATTCACCCACAACAACAGGTTTTTACTGATATCCAGTGAACCGATGCGAACTTCAACCGGTGTATTCAGAAATGATTGATACAACTCGCTGGTGGAACCCAGATTAGCAAGAACCATTGCCAGAACTGCTGCAAGGATTAAAAAGATACCGCTTGAGGCATCGCTATGGAAAAAGCGTTTTAGTTTTTTTGTCATTATTTCACCCAACTTATTTTTACTGCCTTAAACATTTAGGGCATTAATATGTATTAAGCATAACCCAACCAACACCTCGATAAAAGTAGATTATATGGCGCGAATAACTCGAAAAAATCGAATTGGAATGTTAATTGAGCTAATCAAATTCGGCGCATAAAAAAGCCTGAATCAAAAATATTCGATTCAGGCTTTGGCGCTACACAAAGGAGTGTGAAGTTTAGCGGGTTAAGTCATCAAAGAATTTCTTCACGCCATCAAAGAAATTCTTTGAACGCGGACTGTTCTTTTCACCGCTTGGCCCACCAAAACTTTCAGCCAGATCGCGCAGCAACTGCTTCTGCTTTTCGTTCAGGCTGACAGGTGTTTCCACCACAACGCGGCATAACAGGTCGCCCTGAGCCCCGCCACGTACGGATTTCACCCCTTTGCCACGCATTCTGAACAATTTGCCAGTTTGCGTTTCACCAGGTACTTTCAGGTTCACACGACCATCCAGGGTTGGCACTTCAATCTCACCACCCAACGCCGCCATTGCAAAGTTAATTGGCACTTCGCAATACAGGTTATTGCCTTCACGCTCAAAGATTGGGTGCTGTTTGACCTGAACCTGAACGTACAAATCACCTGATGGTGCTCCGTGTTCGCCTGCTTCACCTTCACCAGCAAGACGAATACGATCGCCGGTATCCACGCCCGCCGGGATCTTCACGGACAGGGTTTTGGTTTTTTCTACACGACCATGGCCATGGCAGGTATTGCACGGATCTTTAATAATCGAGCCACGACCCTGGCAGTGCGGGCAGCTTTGCTGCACTGTGAAGAAGCCCTGGCGCATCTGCACCTGGCCTTGCCCATGACAAGTCGGGCAAGTCTGCGGTTTAGATCCCGCTTTCGCGCCGCTACCGTGGCAAACGCCACACTCTTCGAGTGTTGGAATGCGGATCTCTTTGGTGACGCCACGAACCGCTTCTTCCAGCGTTAAGTCCATGTTGTAGCGTAAATCGGCACCACGGGAAGCACGTTGACGACGGCCACCACCGAAGATATCGCCGAATACGTCGCCAAAGATATCGCCGAAGTCAGCACCACCGCCACCAAATCCACCGTGACCGCCGCCACCCATACCACCCTGTTCAAACGCGGCATGACCATACTGGTCGTAGGCTGCACGTTTTTGTTCGTCGGTAAGGATTTCGTAGGCTTCTTTAATTTCTTTAAACTTCGCCTCGGACTCTTTGTCACCCTGATTACGATCCGGGTGGAACTTCATTGCCAGGCGTTTATAGGCTTTCTTGATTTCACGCTCTTCCGCGTTTTTCGGAACGCCTAAAACCTCGTAATAGTCTCTCTTCGCCATCTTTTTTGTCTGCCCCTAACATGCGGGCACGGGCGCAGAGGAAAACCTCAACGCCCGTGCCAGTTACCAACCGCTCTATTCATCATTCTTCGAGCTGCAGGGGTGTTGGCTGCGCTCATTCACCCCAGTCACTTACTTTAGTAAGCTCCTGGGGATTCACTCCCTTGCCGCCTACCTGCAACTCGAATTATTTCGAATATGAATAAAAGGGCGATTATTTTTTGTCTTTAACTTCTTCGAACTCAGCGTCAACAACGTCGTCGTCTTTGCCAGCTGCGTTGCCAGCATCAGTCGCGTTACCCGCTTGTTGTTCAGCGTGCTGTGCCTGAGCCAGTTCCATCAGTTTCTGAGAAACTTGCGCCAGAGCCTGCATTTTCGCTTCGATGTCAGCTTTGTCTTCGCCTTTCAAAGAAGTTTCCAGCGCGCTCAATGCAGACTCAATAGCAGTTTTGTCGTCAGCTGGCAGTTTGTCGCCCGCTTCTTCAACTTGCTTACGAGTGCTGTGCATCAGGTGGTCACCCTGGTTGCGAGTCTGAACCAGTTCTTCGAACTTACGGTCAGCTTCGGCGTTAGCTTCTGCATCACGCACCATTTTCTGGATTTCTTCTTCGTTCAGACCAGAAGATGCCTTGATAGTAATCTTCTGTTCTTTACCGCTGTTTTTGTCTTTCGCAGACACGTGCAGAATACCATCCGCATCGATGTCGAAGGTGACTTCGACTTGCGGCATACCACGTGGTGCCGGGCTGATACCATCCAGGTTGAACTGACCCAGAGATTTGTTATCAGCTGCACGTTTACGCTCACCCTGAATCACATGGATGGTCACCGCAGACTGGTTGTCTTCAGCGGTAGAGAACACCTGGCTGTGCTTAGTCGGGATTGTGGTGTTTTTGTTGATCAGTGAAGTCATCACACCGCCCATGGTTTCGATACCCAGAGACAACGGGGTAACGTCCAGCAGCAGTACGTCAGTCACGTCACCAGCAAGCACACCACCCTGAACAGCAGCACCGATTGCAACAGCTTCGTCCGGGTTAACGTCTTTACGTGGTTCTTTACCGAAGAACTCAGTCACTTTCTTCTGCACCATTGGCATACGAGTCTGACCACCGACCAGGATAACGTCCTGGATATCGGATACAGACAGGCCAGCATCTTGCAGCGCAACTTTCAGCGGCTCGATAGAACGGTTTACCAGGTCTTCGACCAGGGATTCCAGTTTTGCACGAGTCACTTTGATGTTCATGTGTTTTGGACCAGTTGCATCTGCAGTGATGTACGGCAGATTCACGTCGGTCTGCTGAGCAGAAGACAGCTCAATTTTCGCTTTTTCAGCAGCTTCTTTCAGACGCTGCATAGCCAGTGGATCGTTACGCAGATCGATACCTTGATCTTTCTTGAACTCTTCCACTAAGTAGTTGATCAGACGGCTATCGAAGTCTTCACCACCCAGGTGGGTATCACCGTTGGTTGCCAGAACTTCGAAGGTTTTCTCGCCATCAACTTCGTCGATTTCGATAATAGAGATATCGAAAGTACCACCACCCAAGTCGTAAACCGCGATAGTACGGTTGCCAACTTCTTTATCCAGACCGTAAGCCAGAGCGGCTGCGGTTGGTTCGTTGATGATACGTTTTACTTCCAGACCTGCAATACGGCCAGCATCTTTCGTTGCCTGACGCTGTGCATCGTTGAAGTACGCAGGAACGGTGATAACAGCTTCAGTTACTGGTTCGCCCAGGTAATCTTCAGCGGTTTTCTTCATTTTCTTCAACACTTCAGCAGAGATCTGCGGAGGTGCCATTTTCTGGCCTTTAACGTCAATCCATGCATCGCCGTTATCAGCGCCAATAATTTTGTACGGCATGATGGCTTCATCACGCTGCACTTCTTCATCCTGGAAGCGACGGCCAATCAGGCGTTTGATCGCGAACAGAGTGTTCTGCGGGTTAGTCACTGCCTGACGTTTAGCCGGCTGACCTACCAGAATCTCACCATCCTGCGTATAAGCAATAATAGAAGGAGTGGTGCGGTCGCCCTCGGCGTTCTCCAGCACACGTGCAGTAGTACCATCCATAATTGCTACACAAGAGTTGGTAGTACCCAGGTCGATGCCAATAATTTTACCCATCTAAACGTCTCCACTTAAAATTTGTTCGTCATGTGGTTGTGAACCTGTTATGCGGGCAAACAAGAGTCTTTCAACTGCCCAAACGTGCTTTTTTTGCAGGCTCATCAACTGCGGTTGGATACAAGATGGGGTCACTAAGCTCGCCATCAAGGGGCAAGGTAAAAAAAATTTTCATCTTCACACCTGTTTAGATCATAGACTCGCGCCCTTCACCTGATTATGATGCCGCGCCCCGCTGCCCTTTAGCGGTTATGCGGCGCTCACATATATCCATTTTCAGACGAATTTTAGAGGAACTATGGGCAACACTAAGTTGGCTAATCCAGCTCCCCTGGGCTTGATGGGCTTCGGCATGACCACCATCCTGCTCAACCTGCATAACACCGGCATCTTCCCTATGGATGTCAACATTCTTGCAATGGGTATTTTTTACGGTGGTATCGCGCAAATTTTTGCCGGCCTGCTGGAATTCAAGAAAGGTAATACTTTCGGCCTGACAGCATTCACTTCTTATGGCTCTTTCTGGCTGACTCTGGTCGCCATTCTGATCATGCCTAAGATGGGTCTTGCAGACGCGGCAAACGCACACTTCCTTGGCGCGTATCTCGGCCTGTGGGGTGTCTTCACTCTGTTCATGTTCTTCGGCACCCTGCAAGCTAACCGCATGCTGCAGTTCGTGTTTGCTAGCCTGACAGTTCTGTTTGCCCTGCTGGCTATTGGCCACCTGGTTGATAACGAAAGCATCGTGCGCGTTGCGGGTTGGATCGGTCTGGTTTGTGGTGCTAGCGCCATTTACCTGGCGATGGGCGAAGTGCTCAACGAGCAGTTTGGCCGTACCGTGCTGCCAATTGGTGAAAAACACTAATTCCGGCAAGCAACGAGCCAGAAGACAAAAACGCGGAGCCAGGCTCCGCGTTTTTTTATGAATGTTGCAGCGGTCTTTCAACCACCTTCCCTTCATGCGTTAAATCATTTCTCAGCCAAATTCCCAGTGCCAGGCCAACCATTGCCAGTGCCAGCACATACCAGGCAGGCGCCATCGGTGATACCGCCGACAACATGGTGACAAAGATAGGCGTCAGACCACCGAAAATGGCATAAGACATATTATAAGAGAACGAAATCCCACTAAACCGCACTTCTGCCGGGAATGCCCTGACCATTACGTATGGCACCGCACCTACCACTCCAACGCTCAAACCAACCAGGCCATATAAGAAGAACAAATATTCAGGATGGCTCGCCGTCAGGTGATAGAACATCCAGCTACAAACCGCCAGCAACACACTACCGATGATAAAGGTCTTGCTGGCACCAATACGGTCGATAATCATCCCGGCTAAAATACACCCGATACACAACATCACAATCGCAATACTGTTTGCCTGAAGCGTCAGTGCTGGCGCGATGCCCAACTGTTTTTGCAACCAGGTTGGCGCCATCAAAATAACCACAACAATTCCTGCAGACAGCAACCAGGTCAGCAGCATCGAAACCACGACAGCCTTTTTATGGTTCACGATGACGGATTTCAACGGCAACTCTTCTGCCAGTGCTTTACGTTGCTGCATCTCAATAAAAATCGGCGTCTCTTGCAACCAGCGGCGCAAGTACATCGCCACCAGCCCGAAAATACCGCCTAAGAAGAACGGAATACGCCAGCCGCCATCATGAATCGCCTGCTGCGTCATCGAAGTATTAATAATGGTGGCGACAACGGAACCCAGCAAAATCCCGGCAGTTAAGCCAGCAGTTAACGTGCCACAGGCGATGCCGATACGTTTATAAGGTACGTGCTCGGCAACAAACACCCAGGCGCCCGGCACTTCACCGCCGATTGCCGCCCCTTGAAGAACGCGCATCAACAGCAGTAATACCGGAGCGGCAATGCCGAGAGTTTCGTAGGTCGGCAACATACCAATCGCCAGAGTCGGCAACGCCATCAGCAAAATGCTCAGGGTGAACATTTTTTTGCGTCCAACCAGATCACCAAAGTGCGCCATGATGATGCCACCTAGCGGGCGCGCCAGATAACCCGCAGCAAAGATGCCGAACGTTTGTAGCTGACGTAGCCATTCAGGAATATCCGCGGGGAAGAACAGTGCCCCGACGACGGTGGCAAAGAAGACGAAGATGATGAAGTCGTAGAATTCGAGCGCGCCACCAAGGGCGGCAAGAGTCAGGGTTTTGTAATCCTGACGATTCAAAGGTCTTGTGTGTGGTGTTGACGGCAATTGTTGTGACATAAGAACCTGCGCATAAAGATGAGTGTGGTTTTTAGTTTCCATTTTGCTGTAAAGCAAAACTTACTATAACGTTCCCCACACGACATACCAGAGCCACTACATCTTATCATCTTATGTCACAAACAACCTATTTTTAGATATTTACTTCACGGATTGCACTTTTTGGACGAAAAGATGCTACGACAGTCGTATCTGTTTCAATGTAAGGACCATCCAGTAGCTGTATACAATACGGTACACTTGCAAAAATACCCGGTACCACAACTTTGCCATCAGCATCTTTAACGCCTTCAAGCGTTTCTTGAATCGATTTTGGCTGGCCAGGTAAATTGAGGATTAGCGCCTGCTTACGGATAACGCCCACCTGGCGCGAAAGAATCGCCGTCGGCACAAACTGTAGACTTATCTGGCGCATCTGCTCGCCAAAGCCAGGCATCACGCGGTCAGCAATAGCAAGCGTTGCATCAGGGGTCACATCACGACGCGCCGGCCCCGTACCACCCGTGGTAAGCACCAAATGACAGGCCATTTCATCCACCAACTCACACAGCGCTTGTTCAATCAGCGGCTGTTCATCAGGGATTAAGCGGTTTTCTATTTGAAAAGGAGTGGTTAAGGTTTTCTCCAGCCAGGCAACGAGCGCCGGAATGCCTTTATCTTGATAAACGCCGCTTGAAGCGCGGTCAGAGATCGAAACTAAGCCAATGCGTAAGGTATTCATATCATTCCCGGGAAATCAGCAAACTTAACGGAATGATACACGGCGAAGGGAATTGCAGACAGGGTGAAACACTAAAAAGCGTGACCGGAACACTCCGGCCACGCCAATGATTACAGCAGGTCGCCGATCATTTTTTCCAGTTTTTCCTGGTCGATAGCAAACTTACGGATGCCGTCAGCCAGTTTATCAACTGCCATTGGATCCTGGTTATGGCTCCACAGGAACTCGGATTCAGTCATACGCTCAGGGCGTGCTTTAACTTCACCGGTGTAAGCCAGTTTACGCTCAACCGCACCTTCGCTTTCAGCCAGCTCTTTGAGCAGAGCAGGCGCGATGGTCAGACGGTCACAACCAGCCAGTTCGATAATCTCGCCCAGGTTACGGAAGCTTGCGCCCATAACGACGGTTTCGTAACCGTGTTGTTTGTAGTACTGGTAGATTTCAGAAACAGAAACCACACCTGGATCTTCGTGCGCAGCGTACTCTTTCTTATCGGTATTGGTTTTGTACCAGTCGAGGATACGGCCCACGAATGGAGAAATCAGGAACACGCCAGCTTCAGCACAAGCACGAGCCTGAGCGAAGGAGAACAGCAGCGTCAGGTTACAGTTGATACCTTCTTGCTCCAGCTGTTCAGCAGCACGAATGCCCTGCCAGGTAGAAGCCAGTTTGATCAGGATACGGTCATTGCTGATGCCCGCATCGTTATACATTTTGATCAGACGTTTTGCTTTGGTGATGCTGGCATCGGTGTCGTAAGACAGACGCGCATCAACTTCAGTAGAAATGCGACCAGGGATCAGTTTGAGGATTTCCAGACCAATATTCACCGCAAGCTTGTCAGTTGCATCCACAACTTGTTGTGCACGATCGCTGCTTTGCTCACGCGCCCATGCAACCGCATCATCAATCAGTTTGCGGTATTCAGGAATTTGCGCAGCGTTCAGGATCAGAGATGGGTTGGTGGTAGCATCTTGCGGTTGATACAGCTTCATTGCCGCAATATCCCCGGTGTCCGCCACAACTGTGGTTAGCTGACGCAGGGAGGTCAATTTATCCGTCATGATAGTGTTTCTCGTTAGGTGTAACTTGTTAGGGGGATGTAACCGGTCTGGCTTGATGATATCACGACGTCATTCAGGCGCAACCGCAGCAACACATCGTCAGGAACTGAACGCGAAACTGATATATTCTGTGTATTATTCGCCTGCAATCTAATGGAACATGCGCAACCACCGCGCATTAGTCGTGCTCGCAGTGCATGTAAACGAGGGATGTTAATGGCCGATTTTTTTATGTTCATCAATGAGATACTGTGGGGTTCTATTCTCATTTATTTATTAGTCGGGGCCGGTATTTGGTTTACCTGGCAATGTGGCTTTGTCCAGTTTCGCTATCTGACCCAGCTTCGCGGTCTAATCCTTACCAATAAAAACGAAGATTCTTCCGGACTTTCCTCATTTCAGGCGCTGTGTACAAGCCTTGCCGCACGCATCGGCAGCGGTAATCTTTCCGGCGTCGCAATTGCACTAACTCTCGGTGGCCCTGGCGCTATTTTTTGGATGTGGGTAGTCGCCATGCTTGGAATGGCAACATCCTTTGCCGAATGTACCCTCGCCCAGCTCTATAAAACCCGTGATAGTGAAGGTAATTACCGTGGTGGCCCCGCCTGGTACATGGAACGCGGGCTTGGAATGCGCTGGATGGGGGTGATGTTTTCCGTCTTCCTGATGGTCGCCTTTGGATTGATTTTCAACGCGGTACAAGCCAACTCCATCGCCAGCGCAGTTAACCATGCTTTCGGGATCCCTAAAACCTGGATTGGCATCGCACTTGTTGTTTTGACGGCTGGCGTGATTTGGGGCGGAATGCGTGGCACTGCGCGTGTCTCCCAATGGCTAGTGCCGTTCATGGCATTTATCTGGGTGTTGATGAGCCTCGTGGTTGTAGCAATGAACATCGAACGCCTGCCTGAAGTCGTTTCACTGGTATTCAGAAGCGCGTTTGGTTGGCAAGAAGCGGCATCGGGTGCGATTGGATTTAGCATCAGCCAGGCCATTACCACCGGTTTTCAGCGAGGAATGTTCTCCAACGAAGCAGGAATGGGTTCATCACCCAACGCCGCAGCCGCAGCAGCCACCTGGCCTCCACACCCCGCCTCGCAAGGGCTGGTGCAAATGTTCGGCGTGTTGATCGATACCATGATCATCTGTACCGCCACCGCGGGAATCATCCTTTTTTCGGGAATTCTGGATACCGCAAATCCACAGATGAATGGTGTTACGCTGGTGCAACAGGGGCTGAGTAATGTGGTCGGTTCATGGGGGGCGGGGTTTATCGCGCTAATTGTGTTGCTGTTTGCCTTCACGTCGATTATCGCCAACTATGCCTACGCAGAAAACAACCTTTTGTTTCTACAAAATAAAAGTCCATTTTCCATCGTGTTATTTCGCTGCATGGCGCTGGTGATGGTGATGTTTGGTACTTTATCTCCGTTGCCGATAGTCTGGCAGATGGCAGATGTGGCAATGGCGTTTATGGCGGTCACTAATCTCACGGCGATTTTATTGCTATCGCCTATCGCACGTGATTTGAGCGCCGATTACCTGCGCCAGTTGCGCCTCGGTATGACGCCAGTTTTCGATCCGAATCGTTTTCCCGAAATTAAAAGCCAACTGGAACCCGGTATTTGGGACAATCACAAGCCACCTGAAACCAGGCGCTAATCGCAACCATTGGCAGATACTTTCAGTAAATTTGCTACCATGTAGCCAAAATATGTCGAGTTACATCGCGGCGGCAAGGAACAGAGATGCTCATACTAATTTCACCTGCAAAAACACTGGATTATCAAAGCGATCTTCCTACCGATCGTTATACTCAGCCAGAACTGCTGGACCATTCGCAGCAGTTGATTGCGGTGGCGCGCAAGCTTAGCGCACCGCAAATTTCGTCATTGATGCACATCAGTGACAAGCTGGCGTCATTGAACGAAACCCGTTTTCATGAATGGCAGCCTGATTTCACACCGCAAAATGCGCGTCAGGCGATTCTGGCGTTCAAAGGCGATGTGTATACCGGATTACAAGCTGAAGAGTTTAGCGACGCAGATTTCGATTTTGCCCAGCAGCATTTACGCATGCTTTCAGGGCTATATGGCGTGTTACGTCCGCTGGATCTGATGCAGCCTTATCGTCTGGAGATGGGCATTAGGCTTGAAAACCCGAAGGGCAAAGATCTGTATCATTTCTGGGGCGACACCATAACCGAAAAGCTGAACCAGGCGCTGGCAGCTCAGGGCGACAATGTGGTGATTAACCTGGCATCAGACGAGTATTACAAATCGGTAAAACCGAAAAAGCTCAATGCAGAAATCATCAAGCCGGTATTCCTGGATGAGAAAAATGGCAAGTTTAAAGTCATCAGCTTCTATGCCAAGAAAGCGCGTGGGCTGATGAGCCGTTACATCATTGAGAATCGACTCACTAAACCTGAACAACTCACTGATTTTAACACCGATGGCTACTTCTTTGATGAAGCTGCATCGGGCAAACATGAGTTAGTGTTTAAGCGTCACGAACAGTAAACCTCTTCCCAGGTCGGATAAGCTTGCGTCATCCGACTCCACTGGCGTAAATGGTGGATGACGCTAACGCTCATCCACCCTACAAACCCCGTTTAGTGATTTTTGTGTTGGCCGTAGTGATTACCGTTGTCATGTTTATCTTTTTTATAATGGCCATTTTTCTTACCGTGATTATCATGCGGATGCCATCTATTATCACGCCACTCATAGTGGTCGTCCCACCAGCCACGGTCGCGCCAGTGTTCACCGTCCCAGTAGTTACCGCCCCGGTCCTGCTCGCCAATTTGCAGTTTGACTGACGGGACAAGCGTAATTTCAGAAGCTTGCGCTGCCAGCGGAGTCACCACCAGAATCGATAAAGCCAACATTATTGATTTCAACATAAGTCACTCCTTACTACATTCACACCCGCTATGGGTCGTTAAGGAAAGCATAAGCCGAACAACGCGGAGTTGTTATACTGTGCAATCCTAATCTCTGAACGCCCGCATTTAATGGGAATTCCTACATTTTCCCTCCTTGTTTCCTGCATATTTCCTCCATGATTCAGACTCACACCCACCTTGACTTATTTTGTTAAAAGCGTACTTTTCAGGACATGAAAACCTTTCTGATTATTGTTCCCGATGGCGGGGTGCTGTTCGAAGCCGCCGGAATTGCCGACATACTGATGCAAGCCAACCGCTTACAGGCGGAAGGTTTGTCTCAACCTCGCTACCAGATAAGACTTGCGACCACTCAGCCTCATCAGGTGATCCACGGTCAATCCGGGCTGAACTTGCTGGCCGACTATCGCCTGCACGAACTTGATCCTTATGAACCTCGGGATACCATTATGATCACGGGGAGAGGATCAGATGAGTTAGAAGGTACCGCGGTGGTCAATTGGTTAAAGCTTGCCGCACCTCACGCTCAGCGCATTGTTTCCATTTGCGGCGGGGCAATGTTGTTGGCACAGGCTGGGTTACTTAACGGCCGTCGTGCGACAACCCACTGGCATCTGCTGGAAAAGATGCAATCCACTTACCCGCACGTCAAAGTCGAAAGTGGTCCGCTCTATCTTCAGGATGGCCCTATCTGGACTTCTGGCGGAGTAAGCTCAGGTTTTGATCTGACCCTCGCACTGGTCGAAGAAGATTATGGCTTTACGCTTGCTCGCGACGTGGCACAGGATCTGGTGATGTATCTGCGTCGTCCCGGCGGGCAAATGCAATTTAGTCGATACCACCTCCAGCAAAGCGACATCTCCAGTCCGATAGGTCAATTGCAAAACTGGCTTATTGAAAATCTATCCGCCGATTTGTCGGTTGAGAAACTGGCAGACCGGGTCGCGATGAGTCCTCGTAACTTCACGCGTGTTTTCAGCAAAGAAACTGGCATCACACCAGCGCGCTATGTTGAAGAAGCCCGCCTTGCAGCAGCCCGACATTGCCTTGAGCAAACGCGGGAAACGCTCGAGCAGATTGCGAGTAAAGTGGGCTTCGGCAATACCATCACTTTGCGCCGCGCCTTCGAGCGTCAACTACACCTCACACCGGGCGAATACCGCGAGCGTTTTCATTGTCGAAAAATGGCGTGAATTGATCCTTTTTTGTCATTTACGCCACTTTGCCTGAAGCCTACAGTGATTCCAGACATTTCAAAGAAGGAGTCAATCATGGTTAAGGTCGGTATTAATGGTTTCGGCAGAATTGGTCGTAACGTATTACGCGCCACGCTGGGTAACGCAGACGTAGAAATTGTAGCAATCAACGATCTGACAAACAGCAAAACCCTTGCTCACTTGCTGAAACACGATTCACTGATGGGAAGATTGCCTGTTCCGGTTGAAGCGGCTGACGGGCATTTGCATGTGGACGGCAAACTTGTTCGCGTGTTTAGCGAAAGAGATCCGGCAAATATCCCGTGGCATGATGTGGGCGTCGATATTGTTATTGAGGCCACGGGTTTCTTTACCAGTCGCGAGCAGGCCGCAGTACACATCAATAGCGGCGGAGCAAAACGCGTCATCATCTCGGCACCTGGTAAAGATGACGACCTGACGATAGTGATGGGCGTTAACCATCAGCAGTACGATCCGGAACGCCATTATGTCGTGAGCAATGGCAGCTGTACCACTAACGGCCTTGCGCCTGCCGCACAGGTTTTGCATCAGCAGTTTGGTATTGAACACGGTTTGATGAACACCACTCACGCTTACACCAACAGTCAGGCGTTACACGATCAGCCGGAAAAAGACCTGCGTGGGGCGCGAGCTGCCGCCCTCTCCATCGTTCCTTACTCCAGCGGCGCGGCAAAAGCGTTAGGCAAAGTCATTCCTGAACTGGACGGACGCCTGACCGGTTACTCATTGCGAGTGCCTGTACCCGTCGTTTCTATCGTTGATTTAACGGTAACCTTAAAACGCCCGGTCACCGTCGCGCAGGTGAATGCAGCATTCCTGGAAGCAGCAACAAGCGGCCCGCTGAAAGGCATTTTGGGCTACAGCGATGAACCGCTGGTATCGAGTGATTATCAGGGTGATCCACGTTCTTCTATCATCGACGGGCTTTCGACGCTGGTGATTGGCGGTAATCTGGTCAAGATATTGGCCTGGTATGACAACGAATGGGGCTTCTCTAACCGCCTGGTCGACCTTGCAGCAATGATGGCTAAACGCGGGCTCTAAAAATGCTCCCGCAAGCCCTTTAAGATCCACGCACCTGCGTGGATCTTTTTCACAGACCAAACAACAACGAGACGAACTCGACGTTACCGCTTTGCTTCTGGAGTATATTTATCAGTCTCAAACACCCCAAAGAAAAGAGGCTGTAAATGACGTTCTCTGCGTTTAACCGCAAAAAACTGACGCTTCACCCTGGTCTGTTCGTAGCACTGAGCGCCATATTTTCATTAAGCTCTACGGCCTATGCCAACGACACTCCCGCTTCAGGCTACCAGGTTGAGAAAGTGGTAATCCTCAGCCGCCACGGGGTGCGAGCACCCACCAAAATGACACAGACCATGCGCGACGTAACACCCAATACCTGGCCAGAATGGCCAGTAAAATTGGGTTATATCACGCCACGCGGTGAGCATCTGATTAGCCTGATGGGCGGGTTTTATCGCGAGAAGTTTCAACAACAGGGCATTTTATCGCAGGGCAGTTGCCCCACACCAAACTCAATTTATGTCTGGGCAGACGTTGATCAGCGCACGCTTAAAACTGGCGAAGCTTTCCTGGCAGGGCTTGCTCCGCAATGTGGTTTAACTATTCACCACCAGCAAAATCTTGAAAAAGCCGATCCGCTGTTCCATCCGGTGAAAGCGGGCACCTGTTCAATGGATAAAACTCAGGTCCAACAGGCCGTTGAAAAAGAAGCTCAAACCCCCATTGATAATCTGAATCAGCACTATATTCCCTCTCTGGCCTTGATGAATACGACCCTCAACTTTTCGACGTCGGCCTGGTGTCAGAAACACAGTGCGGATAAAAGCTGTGATTTAGCGCAATCCATGCCGAGCAAGCTGTCGATAAAAGATAATGGCAACAAAGTCGCTCTCGACGGGGCCATTGGCCTTTCGTCTACGCTTGCTGAAATTTTCCTGCTGGAATATGCCCAAGGGATGCCGCAAGCGGCGTGGGAGAATATTCATTCAGAGCAAGAGTGGGCGTCGCTACTGAAACTGCATAACGCCCAGTTTGATTTGATGGCGCGCACACCTTACATCGCCACACA
Source organism: Buttiauxella sp. 3AFRM03 (assembly GCF_003675305.1). Taxonomy (NCBI): domain Bacteria; kingdom Pseudomonadati; phylum Pseudomonadota; class Gammaproteobacteria; order Enterobacterales; family Enterobacteriaceae; genus Buttiauxella; species Buttiauxella sp. 3AFRM03. Next base: position 3,716,921 of record NZ_CP033076.1, on the reverse strand, counting down.
TAACGGCACGCCTTTATTGCAGACCATCAGCAACGCGCTGGAGCCGAAAGCCGACGTAAGCAAACTGCCTGGTATCTCACCTGACAATAAGATCCTGTTTCTTGCCGGGCACGATACCAATATTGCCAATATCGCAGGCATGCTCAACATGCGCTGGACGCTACCAGGGCAACCCGATAACACCCCTCCGGGCGGCGCTTTAGTCTTTGAGCGTTTGGCCGATAAGTCAGGGAAACAATATGTTAGCGTGAGCATGGTGTATCAGACTCTCGAGCAGTTGCGCTCCCAAACACCACTTAGCCTTAATCAACCTGCGGGAAGCGTACAGCTAAAAATTCCTGGCTGTAACGACCAGACGGCTGAAGGATACTGCCCGCTGTCGACGTTCACTCGCGTGGTTAGCCAAAGCGTGGAACCAGGCTGCCAGCTACAGTAAATATCAGACAAAAAAATGCCGCTCGCGATTAAACGAACGGCATTACTTTATAGCTTCCCAGCTCGGATTAGCACGGCGAGAGCCGAAAAACTTACGCTTTGGCCATCATCAATTTACGCAGCGCAGCAAAATCGGCAGGTAGATTGTGGGAAAGCAGCGGTAAATCAGCGCGTTCGGCAAGCTCAGCAGGAAGTGGCAGAGTTTCACCGAGGATCTCCTCCACGCTTTCTTTGAATTTCGCCGGATGCGCAGTGCCGAGGAACAAACCGTATTCGCCGGGCTTGAGCTGGTCACGCAGCGCACGATAGGCGATCGCCGCGTGTGGCTCGGAAACATAACCCACCGCTTTCAGCTCTTTCATGGTGGCTTTGGTGGTTTCGTCAGTTACCGTCGCATAACCCAGATCGGTCAGGCGCCAAATCTTACGGCGGAACAACTCTTCCACACGCGGCCAGTTGTTTGGCTGGCTAACATCCATAGCGTTAGAAAGTGTCGCCACCGTAGTTTTCGGTGCCCATTCGCCGTTGGTCAGGAAACGTGGAACGGTGTCGTTGGCATTGGTCGCCGCAATAAAGCGCTTGATAGGCAGACCGAGCGATTTAGCCAGCAGGCCCGCGGTCAAATCGCCAAAGTTGCCGCTTGGCACGGAAACCACCAGCTGGTTACGAGCTTCCTGTGGCAACTGCGCCACCGCTTCAAAGTAATAGCAAATCTGCGCCAGCAAACGGCTGATGTTGATGGAGTTGGCAGAGTTTAACCCCAGCGCCACTTTCAGCTCTTCATCATCAAACGCTTGTTTCACCAGCGCCTGGCAGGCATCAAAATCACCGTCAATCGCGACAGTTTCAATATTGCCGCCGAGCGTGCAGAACAGTTTTTCCTGCAGCGGGCTGATTTTGCCACGCGGATACAGGATAACGACGCGCACGTTTTTCAGGCCGTAGAATGCATGCGCTACCGCAGCCCCGGTATCGCCAGAAGTCGCGGTCAAAATAGTGACCGGTTTGTCGCCGCTGATATGCGTCAGCATCTGCGCCATAAAGCGGCCGCCGAAGTCTTTAAACGCCAGCGTCGGGCCATGGAACAGCTCAAGACAACCGATATCTGGCTCGACGCTTTTCACCGGTGCCGGGAAAGCAAACGCCGCACGCACACGTTCTTCGAGAATTTCTTGCGGGATTTCATCACCGATAAAAGCAGACAGAATTTTGCTGCTGCGGGTGACAAAATCCATCTTCAACATTTCGTCGATTTCGGTCAGTTCAAATTCCGGCAGGTCGTGAGGAAAAAACAGGCCCTGCTGTTTACCCAAACCCTGCACAATCGCCTGGGCAAAGTTGACCTGCTCGTTATGATCTTTAAGGTTATACAGTTTCATGCGTTATCCCAGAACTCGTGCGCCCGCCGTGTCCAGACGGCAAATATGTACAAAACCTTCCTGGTTCTGCAAATAATGTTGGCTGAGCCAGTCAGCCACACGTTGTGCGGTATCAGTGTTATCGCACAACGCAAACAAAGTTGGGCCGGAGCCCGAAATACCACTCGCCACTGCCCCGATATCTGCTGCGGCCTGGCGCGCTTCATTAAAGCGCGGCAGTAATTTAGCCCGGTAAGGCTCGGCAATCACATCACGCATCAGTTTTGCCGCCAGCTGTGGCTGGCGAGTGTGGCAGGCGTGAATAAAGCCCGCCAGATGGCGACCGTGGCTGATGCAATCCTGACGGCGATATTGTGCAGGAAGAATAGCGCGAGCTTCAGCGGTAGAAACTTTAATGCCCGGATATGCCAGAACCCACAGCCATTCATCAAACCCCGGAACAGACTGGCTGATGATGCCATTTTCTTCAATCATCAACTGCATACCGCCCAGGAAACACGGCGCTACGTTGTCGTAGTGAACGCTGCCTGAAATGCGCCCTTCCAGCTCGCCCATCAGGCTCAACAAACGGGTGTCGCTCAACGGCTTGCCGCAGTATTCGTTCATCGCCATTAAGCCTGCGACCACCGAACATGCGCTGGATCCCAGACCGGAACCAATCGGCATGCTTTTTTCCAGCGTCATCTTCACCGGAATATTTTTGCCGAGTTCCTGGCAGAAGCGTTCCCAGCACTGATACACGATGTTTTCGCGCGGTTCGTCTGGCAATTTACTGGCAAAGCGGCCGATGTTATTCAAACTAAAGGTGTCTGCCGCTTCGACCGTCACATAATCGCCGAGCAGCGAACCGTCTATTGGCGAAACCGCCGCGCCCAGAACATCAAACCCGACGCTCATATTGGCACTGGAAGCCGGGGCGTATACTTTAACCATCTTAAACTCCTAACTTCCATGACAAAGTGCGCAATAAGTCGGCGAAAACACCGGCAGCAGTCACATCATTTCCTGCTCCGTAACCACGCAGAACAAGCGGTAACGGCTGATAGTAATGGCTATAGAACGCCAGGGCGTTCTCGCCGTTTTTAACTTTATACAACGGGTCGTTACCATCGACCGCATCAATTTTAACTTTGCAGCTGCCGTCCGCTTCAATCACGCCAACATAACGCAGCACTTTTCCTTCGTCGCGGGCTTGTGCCACACGCGCAGAAAACTCATCGTCCAGTTGTGGAATACGCGCCATAAACGATTCGACGTCACCGGTAGAATCAAACGACTCTGGCAATACTGGCTCGATAACAATATCGGAAAGCTCAAGGTGGCTGCCGGTTTCACGCGCCAGGATTAACAGTTTACGCGCTACGTCCGTGCCGGAAAGATCGTCACGCGGATCGGGTTCGGTGTAACCCATTTCCCGCGCCACTTTGGTAGCTTCAGAAAGGCTCATGCCTTCGTCGAGTTTGCCAAAGATAAACGACAGCGAACCCGAAAGAATACCGGAGAAACGCTGTAATTCATCACCCGCGTTCAATAGGTTTTGCAGGTTTTCGATAACCGGTAAACCCGCGCCCACGTTAGTGTCGTAAAGGAATTTACGGCGTGATTTCGCCGCAGCGTTACGCATCTGGTGGTAGTAATTCATAGTGGACGTGTTCGCCTTTTTGTTCGGCGTCACCACGTGGAAACCTTCACCCAGGAAATCAGCGTACTGATCGGCCACCGCCTGGCTGGAAGTACAGTCAACAATGACCGGGTTCAGCAAGTGGTACTCTTTCACCAGGCGAATCAGGCGGCCAAGGTTGAACGGCTCTTTTGCCTGCGCCAGCTCTTCCTGCCAGTTATCCAGATTCAGGCCGTGGATATTGGTCAGCAGCGCTTTCGAGTTAGCAATGCCGCACACGCGCAAATCGATATGTTTTTGCTTGAGCCACGCCTGCTGGCGTTTCACCTGCTCAACCAATGCCGCACCCACACCGCCGACACCAATCAGGAACACTTCGATAACCTGGTCGGTATTGAACAACATCTGATGAGTCACGCGCACGCCGGTGGTGGCCTCGTCATTGCTGACCACAACAGAGATAGAGCGCTCGGAAGAGCCCTGGGCAATCGCCACGATATTAATGTTGGCGCGAGCCAGCGCTGCAAAGAACTTGGCAGAAATACCACGCAGAGTACGCATGCCATCACCCACCACGGAGATGATCGCCAGATGCTCCATGATAGACAGCGGCTCCAGTAGCCCCTCTTTCAGCTCCAGATAAAACTCATCATCCATCGCACGACGTGCACGTACGCTATCCGCCTGCGGCACACAGAAACTGATGCTGTATTCAGAAGATGATTGAGTAATCAGCACCACAGAAATTCCGGCGCGAGACATCGCCGCAAAAACGCGGGCCGCCATGCCAACCATGCCTTTCATGCCAGGACCTGAAACGTTGAACATCGCCATGTTATTCAGGTTGGTGATGCCTTTGACCGGAAGTTCATCATCATCGCTTTCCGCGCCGATGAGGGTGCCAGGCGCTTGTGGGTTTCCGGTGTTTTTAATCAGGCAAGGAATTTGGAACTGAGCGATGGGGGAAATGGTACGTGGATGAAGAACTTTAGCGCCGAAATAAGAAAGCTCCATGGCTTCCTGATACGACATAGATTTCAATAATCTGGCATCAGGAACCTGGCGCGGGTCACAGGTATAAACACCATCTACATCCGTCCAGATCTCACAACAATCCGCACGTAAGCAGGCAGCCAGCACGGCAGCAGAATAATCAGAACCGTTGCGTCCCAGAACAACTAACTCACCTTTGTCGTTCCCGGCAGTAAAGCCTGCCATCAGGATCATATGGTCAGCCGGAATGCGGCTTGCGGCGATGCGGCGAGTGGACTCGGAGATATCGACAGTGGACTCAAGGTAGTGACCAACGGCAAGAAGTTTCTCTACCGGATTGATGACTGTCACATTGTGCCCACGAGCTTTGAGCAATTCAGCCATGATCGCGATAGAGAGCTTTTCACCACGGCAGATGATTGCCGCATTGATGCTGTCCGGGCATTGTCCCAGCAAGCTGATACCATGCAGAACATGTTTCAGCTGAGCAAACTCCTGGTCAACCGTAGTTTTGAGTTGTTCGAGTGGAAAACCAGGTTGTGCATCAGCAAGGCCTTTCAGAAGCTCACTAAAAATACGCTCTGCGTCGCTGATATTCGGTACTGCATCCTGGCCGCCGATGGTTTTTTCAATCATGGCAACGAGGTGATTGGTAATTTTCGCCGGGGCAGACAGCACGGTTGCCACCTGCCCCTGTTTGGCATTGCTTTCCAGGATATCGGCAACACGCAGAAAACGTTCTGCATTTGCCACTGAAGTACCACCGAATTTCAACACTCGCATTTATTATTACCTTTGAGTTTTTGGTCCAAAAAAAAGCCCGCACTGTTTAGGTGCGGGCTTTTTTCGTTTTTCCTGTATGCGTCAGCCCGCACCGTTACCTGTGGTAATGGTGGTTGTAATAATTGTTGTCATTGGGCTGATGCGAATCATGGATGTTGTGTGCTCGTAATATGATTTACCTATATTGACTAAAGTATCCGGTAGGCTAAGTCAATTTATTTTTAATTTTGCCACAAAGAGCAAGACTATGACTGAACGCTGATAAACCATCAAAAACGTACTTATTGCGCTGAAAAAGCAGGGGCATCACACCCCATTTTCACTGATATTAATTCAGCTATCAGCATTTTTCACTGGCAGTTTTTTTTCAATATCATGCAGCAAACGGTGCAACATTGCCGTGTCACGCTGAGCTAATAGACCAAGCCGCTGTTGCAGCCAGTCGACCATTTTTTGGTCGTCGCTGGCTTCTACACGCTCAAGGAGCGTTGCCATTCTGGAACGCAGTGCACTCAGTTGCTGAGCGTCAACCACATCATGCTCTGGTACATTTTGCTGCATCAGTGCTGATAACTGATAGCAGTAAACCATTACAGCCTGCCCGAGATTAAGCGATGGATAATCTGCCACCATCGGTACGCCAGTTAGCACATCGGCCAGTTCAAGCTCTTCGTTGGTCAACCCTGAATCTTCACGCCCAAACACCAACGCGGCAGTGCCCACCCAATTACGCTTTTCTTCGAGTAACGGAACCAGTTGCTGCGGTGTGGCGTAGTAATGGAATTTTGCGCGACTACGAGCGGTAGTCGCAATGGTAAAGTCGACGTCATGCAAAGCTTCCTCCAGCGTATTGAAATGCTGAGCATTATCCAGCACATCACCAGAACCATGCGCGACCCAACGGGCTTCTGGTTGACGGTCGGCTTCACTAGCCACAACACGCAACTCAGCAAATCCCATGGTCTTCATTGCGCGGGCTGCTGCACCAACATTTTCAGCTCTGGCAGGAGCGACCAAAATAATTAGAAAACGCATTAAAACTCTCTTAAAAAAGTATCCAAATATGGATAGTCACAAAATTAAAATGATAATACGCGGCAAAAATTTACATTAGCGCAACATTCATCTATAAAATACATTCAATGGGAATCATAAACACACTGAATGCTTTTTCGTAGTTAGACCAGTATTACAAGATGTATTGATGCTCATTATCATTCTGTTTTATATGATAAATAATACATAAGCTTGCTATCAATAATCAGATTTGCATTGTTTAATAATCAATACGCGTAACTATATTGATTATTGGAAAAATGTGACGCATGCTCGCAAAACGCGACGATGATTTCATCAAACTGTTAACGTGCTACAATTGAATTTGATATATGTCAACGAAGCGTAGTTTTATCAGATGTCTAAAGCGGTCCTGCCTGTTATGTTGCTGTTAAAATGGTATAGGATAACAACCGTTTTTGACACCGTCGGGTCCAGAGGGAAAAGTACCCACGACCAAGCTAATGATGTTGTTGACGTTGATGGAAAGTGCATCAAGAACGCAATTACGTACTTTAGTCATGTTACGCCAGACATGTTAATTTATGGCATGTATTAGGCAGGTCAGGGACTTTTGTACTTCCTGTTTTGATTTAGTTGGCAATTTTAGGTAGCAAACATGCAGACCCCGCACATTCTTATCGTCGAAGACGAATTAGTAACACGCAACACGTTAAAGAGCATTTTTGAAGCTGAAGGTTATGATGTTTTTGAAGCGACCGATGGCGCTGAAATGCATCAGATTCTTTCCGATAATGACATCAACCTGGTCATTATGGATATTAACTTGCCTGGCAAAAATGGCCTGCTGCTGGCGCGTGAATTGCGTGAGCAAGCCAATGTCGCATTGATGTTCTTGACTGGCCGCGACAACGAAGTGGATAAAATCCTGGGCCTTGAAATCGGTGCAGATGATTACATCACTAAGCCATTCAATCCACGTGAATTAACCATCCGCGCGCGCAACCTGTTGTCTCGCACGATGAACCTCGGTGCAATCAGCGAAGAACGTCGTTCCGTTGAAAGCTACAAGTTCAATGGTTGGGAACTGGATATCAACAGTCGTTCATTGGTCAGCCCAAATGGCGAGCAGTACAAGTTGCCGCGTAGCGAATTCCGCGCCATGCTGCACTTCTGTGAAAACCCTGGGAAAATTCAGTCTCGTGCTGAATTGCTGAAGAAGATGACTGGCCGTGAGCTGAAACCACACGACCGTACTGTTGACGTCACGATTCGTCGCATTCGTAAGCACTTTGAATCGACCCCAGATACACCTGAAATCATCGCCACGATTCACGGCGAAGGTTATCGCTTCTGCGGCGATTTACAGGAATAAACCTGTAATCAAACATGATTGCGAAAGGGCGGATTTTTAATCCGCCCTTTTCTTTTGCCAGAATTAAACCGCTATTTCCACAGCCTGAACCGCTCTGGATCTTTCTGGGCATCGTCTGTTGCCAGCGCCTGCACTTTTTGCCCCATCCCATACCAATCGATATGTCGGGTTAGCAGCATAATGGAGGAAAGAGCAACGAACAGTACCCCAGTGCCAAGCAACAAAGCACTGTCTTCAGACTGAAGCAGTTGCCAGAGCACCGCATCAAGAGTCAGTAACCCAAGCGTAAACATCGCACTCGCTTTCCAGCTATTCAGCACCGCTTTGAGATAGAAACCGTTAATTCCCGCGCAGACCAAACTTGCCAGCAGCCAGGCCAGGTTAAACCCTGTGTGTTCAGAAACGGCTAACAGAACGAGATAGAACATCACCAGCGAAAGGCCGACCAGTAAATACTGCATTGGGTGAACGCGTAAACCGGTCAATGTTTCCAGCAGGAAGAAACACATAAACGTCATACCAATCAGCAAGATGGCATATTTTACTGCGCGATCTGTCAGTTGATACTGGTCTACCGGATTCGCTACGGTGACGCTAAACGCAGGAAGGCGATTAACATCGATTAACTGAGCATCACTGAAGTTGGCATTAAGATTGTTGGCAAACCAGGTACTTTGCCAGTTTGCGGTAAACCCGGTTTCCGTCACGGTACGCCCACGTGGCAGGAAATCGCCCATAAAATTAGGATGCGGCCAGTTACTGGTTAAGCTGAACTGGCTATTACGCCCGATTGGCACGACAGCGAGCTGCTTCGTGCCCATCAAATCCAGATTAAAACGCAGTGTTAGCTTTTCATCCTGAAGGCGTTCGATGGGGAGAATGGCATGCAAACCCTGCTCAACGCCGGGCAGATTGCTACCGGGTTCAATAGGATAGGTTTTTCCGTTGATTTCCAGTTCACCTACTTTGCCGATACCGCGCGAATCACCGACTGCCAGCACCACGTATGGCGTACCAAAACGAGTATTTTCATCCATATCGTGATTGAGCAACTGGCGATTAAACGTGGCATCCACAGTCACCGCCGTACGCCAAATTTGCCCCTCATAAATGCCGATATGACGTGGTTCAACGGTCTGCTTTCCCACAATATCCAGGTTTTCCGGGAGGTAATAGCGAATGAAGCGGCGCTCTTTTTTGACCTCTTTATTATCTTCCATAACAGTCGTCAGCTCCGCGACAGGAATGGCGATAAGCGGCCCGGTAAGGGTTTGCGGCCCACTGGCACTTTGGCGTAGCGACTGCTCAACATCATCCCGGTAACTGCTGCGTTCATTAATCAGCGAACTCAGCATACTCAACGGAATCAACAACACAGCCATACATCCCAACAAAGTCATCACTTTCCAGAACAACGCAGATTTAAACATAATCCCCTCCATTTTTGATTTGGCGAGGATAGCGAGCGTTTGTGGGGACGATATGAAGTTATGTGAAGAGACAGTGAAGTGAAGAAATTATTATTTCCCGGGCAAAATCAGACGAGCGACCGCACCACCCTCAGGGCGATTCTCAAGAGAAATCGTTCCGCGGTGCAAACGCGCCACCTCCTGAACAAAAGCCAGCCCCAGGCCACTGCTCTTTTGCCCGTTGCTACGCGGCAATGAGTAAAAGCGTTCGAACAAACGGCCTTGAGCGTAATCTGGAATCCCACTTCCGGTGTCTGAAACAACAATGACGGTCTGCCCAATGTTTTGCTCAACACTCAACACAATCTCACCACCTGGCGGGGTAAAATCGAGCGCGTTATCCAGCAAATTACCGATCGATTGTTCAAGTAAGGCGGCGTCACCTTCTACGACAGTGCCGTCAGGGCTGTTTTCATCGATTCTTAACGTTATCTGTTTACTGCTAGCGACCACTTCACGGCTATCGCATAACGTGGAAAAAAGTGTGGGCAGATTTATCGCCTGTGCCGTAATTTCAGCGCGGCTTTCTAACTTAGCCTGGCGTAATAAATTATCGACCAACTGCTGCATGCGTAGATTTTGCTGAAGAATGTTAGCCGAAAACTTCTCCACCACTTCTGGCGGTGGGCCTTCACGTAATATTTCTGCCGCACCACGAATCGCCGCCATCGGGCTTTTCAACTCGTGAGTCAGAGCATGAACGTACTGCTCAATGTAGGTTTTCCCTTCGAGTTTCAGCCGCATACTTTCCAGGGCTAACGCCAACTTACGTAATTCACTACTGGCAGGTTTAGGCAGCGGTAAAGGGTGTTCCGTAGTGACCGAGTCGGCATAGCGAACCAGTTTCCCGATAGCCCGGTTAATCCACAGCACAAACCCGAAACCAATCATCAAAGCAATGCCAAGCAGCGCAACACCCGCCCACAAAATACGCCGCTCGCTGCGACGTATTACCGGGTCCATTGCGCTGTTTGGTTTGCCTACGCTCAACACGCCGATAATGTTTTGTCCGTCGCGGACGGGTGCAGCCACATACATTACGGTGCTTTCAGGATTGTTTGCATTAACTGGCGTACTGCGTGCGCCGTATTTTCCTTTCAGCGTGAGCCAAACATCGTTCCATTGCGAGTAATCCTGGCCTGTCGCTTTTCCAGTGGAATCAAAAAGCACTATGCCTTTGTCATTGGTCAGATAAACACGGTATTCATTTTTAGACTTGGTAATGCCGCTGATATTGGCACTAAGCTTGTGTTGATTGAGATGGGAAAAAGCCTGGGCCAGCTCACCATTTTGCGCGTTACCCGCCAGCATATCTGCACGCGCAAATTCAGCAAGCAATGTAGCTGTATCAATTAACGTGCCTTCCGTTGCACGCCGGACGCCTGGTTTCACCTCTTGCAAAAATATAGAGAGAACAAACCAGGCCGCAATCGCCACAATCAAAAAATAGCCCAGCAACAGACGCATCCCAATACGCATCAACTCACTCCAAGGCTGTAGCCTAAGCCACGGTGCGTATTGATCGGTGAAAGATCGGGGTTAATTGCACGCAGTTTGGCGCGCAAGGTTTTGATGTGTGTATCAACCGTTCGATCAAAACTATCCTCGGCTGTACTCCACACTAAATCCATGAGTTGCTGGCGTGAAAACACACGCCCAGGCCATTGCAAAAAAGTCTTCAGTAACAAGTACTCATAGCGGGTGAGCAGCAATGGCTGCTGGCACCAGGTAATATGCGCCGCCATTTCATTGACTTCGAACTGACCAATGCGCTGTACACTTATCGTCAGACCTTGCCGTTGTTTTTGCAAACGACGTAGCACTGTTCGCACCCGCGCACACACTTCACGAGGTGAAAACGGCTTCGCGATATAATCATCAGCACCGATCTCCAGGCCAATCAGCCGATCAACCTCCTCACTGCGAGCTGTCAGAAATAGCAACGGGAGATCTGGATAATCCGCAAGTAAACGGCGACAAAGCTCGAAGCCATTAATATCTGGCAAGCCGACATCAAGAATCGCCAGATCAGGACGTTCTTCTCGCGCGGCATCCAGCACAGGCAAACCCCGTTCGAAAGCACGCACAGAAAACCCCTCCTGCTGCAACGTATAGATCAACGTATCCGCAATACTGGTTTCATCTTCAACTAACCAGATAGTGGCCTGGCTCATCACGAACTCCCTGTTATTTCCACGGCATAATCGGCACGGCGCTTATCGCGTTTTTAGGCGAACCGTCGACCACTTTATCGGAGTAAGCCAGATACGCCAGCGTGTTGCGTTTAGCATCGTAGAAACGTACCACTTGCAGCTTCTTGAAGACCAGTGATGTCCGCTTCTGGAAAACAACATCACCCTCTGTTTTACCTGCTTTTATCTTTTCGTTTAGCTCAACTGGCCCCACTTGCTGGCAAGAAATCGCCGCATCGGAAGTATCTTCTGCCAGACCCAGTCCGCCTTTAATGCCACCCGTTTTTGCACGGCTAACATAGCAAGTCACGTTTTGTACATCCGGGTCATCAAATGCTTCAACAACAATTTTATGGTCCGGGCCAATCATCTTAAAAACAGTGTCTACTGAACCAATTTGTTCGGCTTTGACGCCCAACGAAACAAGCAGTAATAAACTGAGGGGAGCTAAAACTTTATATTTCATATTGTTACCATTAGTTAAGGTTGCCTTTAGAGACTATTAACTCTTTGTGCTAAAAAATCGTTTAATATCACGTTATTAATAAAATTTTCCGAATGAGTAGCTGATTTTGGCACGTCTTGTTAAAAAAAACTCTGAATGTCAAAACAACAAAAAGTGCTATCATCGCCCACATTAACGGCACTCACCGTGTCAGGATGAGGATATTATATGGATCAGGCAGGGATCATTCGTGATCTATTAACCTGGCTAGAGGGCCATTTGGATCAACCTCTGTCACTGGATAATGTGGCGGCAAAAGCAGGTTATTCCAAGTGGCATCTACAACGGATGTTTAAAGAGGTCACGGGTCACGCCATTGGCGCATACATCCGTGCTCGCCGACTTTCAAAATCTGCTGTGGCACTGCGCCTGACTGCGCGACCGATTCTCGATATTGCGTTGCAGTATCGTTTTGACTCACAGCAAACCTTTACTCGTGCATTCAAAAAGCAGTTTGCTCAAACGCCAGCGCTCTATCGCCGTTCTCCAGACTGGAGCTCGTTCGGTATGCGTCCACCGCTGCGTTTAGATGCGTTTACACTGCCGCAAGCGCAATTTGTCACGCTGCCGGAAACCCATTTAGTGGGTGTCACGCAAAGCTACAGCTGTACGCTTGAGCAAATATCTGATTTCCGTAATGAAATGCGTATTCAGTTCTGGACACAATTCCTCGGCAATGCGCCAACGTTGCCACGTGTGTTATACGGCCTGCATGAGCCACGTCCAAGCATTGAGAAAGATGACGAACAGGAAGTCTTCTATACCACTGCGCTGACACCAGAAATGGCGAATGGATTCTTACCAGACTCTCATCCGGTCAGGTTGGAAGGTGGTGACTACGTGCAATTCGACTACGAAGGCCCGGGCACCGGTTTGCAGGAGTTCATCCTGACAATTTATGGCACCTGCATGCCATCGCTTAATCTGACGCGCCGTAAAGGTCAGGATATTGAACGCTTCTTCCCGCAAGAAGAAGCGCGTGTTCAGGACCGACCAATGCAGATCAGATGTGAATATCTGATCCCAGTACGTCGTTAATTAACGCTGTAATTCATCCAACGCAGGGGCGTCTAAATGTGAGATGTCCCCTGCCGTTTCTACCACCCAGCCAGAAGCTAACCACGGGCTGTGCTGGTGATCGACACGGGAAATCGAACAGTTTCTTAAACGTAAGCGACGTTCAGCCCAGGCCGGTAATCCCAGAATGGTACTCACCAGGCAACCTAACGCCATACCGTGGCTAACCAGCAATGGGCGGCTACCAGATGGTAAATCCAGGCAAGCATTTAAAGCCGCGTGCATACGCTCGCTCATCTCAAGCATGCTTTCCCCATCGGGAATTCGCCCATCGGTCGTGCCATTCACCAGTTGGCGACGCCAGCCTTCTTCTTCTTCGTTTAGCGTGTCCAGATTGCGGCGTTCTAACACCCCCATATCCAGTTCACGTAAACGCGAATCCAGCGTGACATCTACACCACATGCAAGAGCGATAATCTCAGCAGTGTGGCGGGTACGCCCTAAATCACTGGAGATGACGTGTGTAATGCCTAACGTTTTGGCACGCTCGGCCACCTGCTCGGCCTGACGTTCCCCTTTTTCAGTCAGCGCACTGTCTGACTGGCCCTGAATGCGACGTTCTGCATTCCACTGCGTTTCGCCGTGGCGAACAAGGTATACCTGTAACATGCGATTTATCCGTTATACTGCGGCAACAATTTCTAGAGAGTTTCACTGATTATGTACCATGTCGTCTGCGCAACAACCAATCCAGCTAAAATTCAGGCAATTCACCAGGCATTCGACGACATCTTTGGTGAAGGATGCTGCCATATTGAACCCGTTGCCGTCGATAGCGGAGTGCCAGAACAACCCTTCGGAAACCATGAAACGCGAACTGGCGCACGATGCCGGGTAATGAATGCCCGTCAGGTTCGCCCTGAAGCCGATTTTTGGGTTGCGGTTGAAGCGGGAATTGATGACGACAGTACTTTTAGCTGGGTGGTTATTGAAAACCAAAACCAGCGCGGCGAAGCCCGTTCGGCCACACTGCCTCTACCGTCGATTATTCTTGAAAAAGTCCGCGCGGGAGAAGCTTTAGGGCCGGTGATGTCGGCATATACCGGCATCGATAAAATTGGCAATAAAGAAGGCGCGATTGGGGTATTTACCGCCGGGAAGCTCACGCGCAGCAGCGTTTACCAGCAGGCGGTGATTCTGGCGCTTAGCCCGTTCCACAACGCGATTTATAGCTAACTTTTATTGCCTAATAATTCCTGCTCCAGCCAGGTACGCAATGCCGGTGGAGCAGATTTCAGGCTATTTGAACCGCGCGTAATGGTGGCAATTCCCGCGCCAAGTTCATTTTTGAGTTCCCGCTGGCTCATCTCACCGCGCAATAACTCTTCGATAATTCTGACCCGTGTTCCGAGGGCGGTACGTTCGTCTGGGGTCAGCAACAACATTAACAACGGCATATGCAGCTGTTTATCGAACGATTGCTGGAGCAGCTCCACAAAACGGAGCCACTCCTGATTGCTTTGCTCGGCGTGCTCTGCCGAGTATTGAGAATGCTGAGTCATGTCGCCACCATACTATTCAACTAGTACGATACAATATCATAGACACTGCAAAATCAATAACGGCGTTGCCATTCAGCCTCTGTCAGCAATGGTGCAGATTTACCCATGAAGTACTTATAGTACGCATCATATGCCAGCACGTTTTTCACATATCCACGTGTTTCCGAGAAAGGAATACTCTCAACAAACGCCACCGCGTCAATGCGTCCGGCACTATTGCCAAGCCAGGTTCTGACTCGCCCAGGCCCCGCGTTATAAGCAGCGGATGAGAAAATCCGGTTGTTCTCAAATTGCTGAGAGACGGACTGCAAATAAGTCGTACCAATATTGATATTGGTTTCTGGCTCAAGCAGTTGCGATGGGCTGCTGTAACCCGGAATACCAAAAACCTTCACCGTATGTGCGGCTGTAGCCGGCATAACCTGCATCAGACCACTCGCCCCCACCGGTGACCTGACTTTCGGGTTCCAGGCACTTTCCTGACGCGCAATCGCCATGGCATAACTTTGCGAGATGTCTTTGCCGCTCACGTAGCGGGCGAAAATATCTTTGTAAGCCAGTGGGAATCGCTCTTCCAGATGATCCCAAAGCTTCCCGGCGATCGTCGCCTGCACGCTGAGATCCCACCAATTTTGATCAAACGCGTAACGTGCTAATCCTTCCTGTTCTGGTTTGCTGCGACTGGAGATCAAATTAGCCCATTCGCTGCGTGCAGTGTTATCCAAATTCCAGTACATCAGCTCGCGAACACGCGCCATTTCTGGCCCCTGAACTAACGCCGGATTCACCGCCACCGCTTTGTCGACGCGTAACGGATATTCTTCCCCCAGGCGTTGAGCCGCCACCATTGGATAAAATCCGCGTTGTTGCATCAGCGAGAGAAGGATCTCATTTGCTTCCGAATCACGACCACGTTCCAGCAACAAATCTGCCTGCCAGTAGCGCCATTCATCTTTCTCTTTAGCTTCCATTGGCAAGCGTGCAAGCCAGGTATTCAGGCCTGTACGATCACCCGTTCCCAGCGCCATACGCACACGTCGCTCAACCAGCGAGGTTGATTCAGAACGCATGATTGCATCATCGCGCCATGCCGCTTGCTCAGCCGTCACGTCGTTGCCCATTAACCGCCATGCAACAGTGTCTCTGAGTTCCTGAGCCTGTGCGTCATTCAATTGCTGCGCCTGAATCAGTGAGGGGATCATCAAACGCGCATTTTCTACGTCATCGCGCGCGACACGCGTGAACGCCACCGCAGCCGCCTGGCGCGTAAAGTCAGTTGCACCAACGGTGCGGGCAAACGACAGCACTGTTTTCGGGTCGTTTTGTAGGCTGATCAGTGCGCTGGAAATGGTCTGGAATTGCGCAGGCATTTGGCTTGCGAGATTGGTCACCAGTGAAGAGTTACCTTCTTTCATCGCCAGACGAATACGTTCCAGGTAAGCCAACGGATCTTGCGTTCCCGACGATCGCCATGCTGAGAACAGACGATCGCAGCTCGATGGCAGATTTTTGCCCGTTAGCCACAGATCCTTGGCTCCGACCCATGCGGCATCTACCTGGCCGGTATTCCATTTGGCGTAGTAATAATTACATTTGGATTCGGTGGTGCCCGGTTGTTCAGGGCTAAACGCCAGCAGACCACGCCAGTCTTCGCGGCGAGCCAGTTCATTAACAAAGCGTGATTTCAGCGCGCGGGCTGGTGGTAACGTAGGGTTAGCCTCAATAAACTGACTGACGGCGAGCGTTGGCTCATTCATTAAATCATCAGTGATAAGGCGATATTCGAGATAAGGATAAAGTGGATAATCCTGCAACGTGGGCAACATGCGCTGCACCACATCCATTTGCTTGTTATCCCATGCTTGTTTGATTTGTGCATATCGGCTGCGTTGCTCGTCGAGCGAATCCGCGCGAACTGCATGAGTTATTGCCGCAAGGCTTACAACTGCGACCAGCAATTGTCCCACGACTTGTTTGGCTATCCCCACAAGTTCTCCTCACATGTTCACCGGCAGCATCGTGCCGCCATTAATTACTTCATGCTAACCCTGGTATTACAGATTCGCCACGCCAAAGGGCGTTATTTTGTCGATAAAAGCGTTAAGGCGGTTTCGGGTAACACATCCCGCTTCCCCTGCTGGGATTACCTGCTGAAAACGGCTACACTTCGCCACTAATACGCACCATCTTAAATCACGAAAAAGAGGCGAAGTCGCACTGTGGCTCAATTCGTTTATACCATGCATCGTGTCGGCAAAGTTGTTCCGCCGAAACGCCATATTCTGAAAAACATCTCGCTCAGTTTCTTCCCTGGCGCCAAAATTGGTGTACTGGGTCTGAACGGTTCCGGTAAATCCACGCTGCTGCGCATTATGGCCGGCATTGATACCGACATCGAAGGCGAAGCCCGTCCACAACCTGGTTTGAAAATTGGCTATCTGCCTCAGGAACCTCAGCTCAACCTCGAGCACACGGTTCGTGAATCCGTTGAAGAAGCGGTATCCGAAGTCGTTAACGCGCTGAAAGGTCTGGATGAAGTCTACGCAAAATATGCCGAACCAGACGCTGACTTCGATAAGCTTGCTGCACAGCAAGGCAAGTTTGAAGAAATCATCCAGGCACACGATGGCCATAACCTGAATGTTCAACTGGAGCGTGCTGCTGATGCACTGCGTCTGCCGGAGTGGGACGCTAAAATTGAAAACCTGTCTGGTGGTGAGCGCCGCCGCGTAGCACTTTGCCGCCTGCTGCTCGAAAAACCAGACATGCTGCTGCTCGACGAACCAACGAACCACCTGGATGCTGAATCCGTGGCGTGGCTCGAGCGCTTCCTGCACGATTTCGAAGGCACCGTTGTGGCGATTACCCACGACCGTTACTTCCTCGATAACGTGGCTGGCTGGATTCTGGAACTTGACCGCGGCGAAGGTATTCCGTGGGAAGGTAACTACTCCTCATGGCTTGAGCAGAAAGACGAACGTCTGGCTCAGGAAGCCTCATCGGAAGCGGCTCGCCGTAAATCCATTGAGAAAGAGCTGGAGTGGGTACGTCAGGGTGCGAAAGGCCGCCAGTCTAAAGGCAAGGCGCGTCTGGCTCGCTTTGAAGAACTTAACAGCACTGAATACCAGAAACGTAACGAAACCAACGAACTGTTTATCCCACCAGGCGCACGTCTGGGCGATAAAGTCGTTGAGGTTACCAACCTGCGTAAATCCTACGGCGACCGCCTGCTGATTGAAGACCTGACATTCGCCGTACCGAAAGGCGCGATTGTCGGGATCATCGGCCCGAACGGCGCGGGTAAATCTACCCTGTTCCGTATGATGTCAGGCCAGGAACAACCAGACAGCGGCACCATTGAACTAGGTGAAACCGTGAAACTGGCTTCTGTCGATCAGTTCCGTGACGCGATGGATAACAGCAAAACCGTGTGGGAAGAAGTTTCCGGCGGTCAGGACATCATGCGTATCGGCAACACCGAAATGCCAAGCCGCGCTTACGTTGGTCGCTTTAACTTTAAAGGCGTTGACCAGGGTAAACGTGTTGGTGAGTTGTCCGGTGGTGAGCGTGGTCGTCTGCACCTGGCGAAGCTGCTGCAAGTTGGCGGCAACGTACTGCTGCTCGATGAACCAACCAACGACCTGGATATCGAAACCCTGCGCGCGTTAGAAAACGCCCTGCTGGAGTTCCCAGGCTGTGCCATGGTTATCTCGCACGACCGTTGGTTCCTTGACCGTATCGCCACGCATATTCTGGATTACCAGGATGAAGGTAAAGTGGAGTTCTTTGAAGGTAACTTTACTGAGTACGAAGAGTACAAGAAACGCACCCTGGGTGCAGATGCGCTGGAACCTAAGCGTATTAAGTACAAGCGTGTAACGAAGTAATTGTTGTAACGCCCTCACCCTAACCCTCTCCCCCAGGAGAGGGAATTAACGGCTTTCTCCCTCTCCCCCAGGAGAGGGAATTAACGGTTTTCTCCCTCTCCCTCAGGCGAGGGAATTAAGCGGTTTTATCCCTCTCCCTCAGGCGAGGGAATTAAGCGGTTTTCTCCCTCTCCATCAGGGAGAGGGCCGGGGTGAGGGTTGTTTTATCCACGCTCGCCAATTAAGCCCTTCACCAAATCCACACAGCGCAAGAAGCGTGAATCGTAGTCAGACTCTTCCACATGCACGTAGCTAATGTTGTTTTCATTCAGCATCGACACCAGCAAGTTCTGGAAAGATTTCCTGTCGGTATCACTGCCAAGGCTGCGTAAACCATCCGCTACCCACGGCGTATTGTTTTCCAGCAAAATCACCAGATCAAAGCGGTACTCGTCGATCAGGGCCTGTACAAACGGGTGCTCACGCCCTTCATACTTTTTGCAGAACGCCTGAGTCGTCACAAAGTCAGTATCAATAAATGCGACTTTATTGGCGTATTTAACGGCAAAATCAACGTACTGAGCATGCCCAATAGCAATCTTGTCGTAGTCAGAATATTGCAGCGCCATCTCATCACCGCCAAGGTGCGAAAAGACGTAATCACGCCCATATTCCCAGGCACTGGTGGTATTAAAAATGTTGGCGAGCTTATTCACCATCCACGATTTACCGCTCGATTCGCCGCCCAGAATAGCCACGGTTCGCACAAAGAACGGTTTTACTTCGGTAGGAATGTATTCCCAATAGCGGAATGGGTTTTCGCGAATCTGCCCGCCGCTGATATTCATGAAGGTGCGCTTCGGGTCGATAAGCACCGTTTCAATGCCGAGCTGTTCAATAAAACGGGGCGCATCGCTCTCTTCGGAGGTATAGATGCAGTCGGGGTTAATCCCTTTGCTTTCCATGAACGCTTTGATACCGCGACTCCAGACATCCCAACCGTGCGGATACGGTTCCATCCCTTCTTCGTTAAACGAATGAATGCGGATATTTTTCTGATACTTGAAGGTCTGTAACAGCCAGCGCAGGCGGTCACCGGTGGTCGGTTGCTGCGACATCGCACTGTCTTCAAACAGCAAGCGATCGCGGGTTTCGTCATAGCCCATGATGATATGCAGTTCATCAACCTGGCTTGCCGCGCGCTGAATCAGATAGATATGGCCAGTATGCAACGGATAAAACTTACCGAATACCACGCCCACTTTTTTCTCACGCCGTGGAAATTCCAGCCCCAAAAAACGGTGCAATGCTTCCAGTTTCTGCGCGCTTGGGCTTTTGATTTTGGCGTTCAGTAACTGGCTAAGATAGCCCTTGGTCATGCCGCAGGATTCTGCAACTTGCTGTAGCGTAACGCTCTGCTGACGAATAGCAGTCTTCAGATAATCAAAAGACGACATGCTGCCTCCTGCAAAATTGGGCAAATATCAATTATAAGTCGTCAAACACCGACAACGCATCAGCCAGTTTTTTCACACCGAAGACCTGCATCCCTTCCGGTAGTTTTTTCGGCACGTTGGCCTGCGGCACAATCGCACGTTTAAAGCCGTGTTTTGCAGCTTCTGAAATACGCTCCTGGCCGCTTGGCACCGGACGAATTTCCCCGGCTAACCCGACTTCACCAAACACCACCAAATCTTGCGGCAAAGCACGGTTGCGCAGGCTGGAAACCATCGCCAACAACAAGGCAAGGTCAGCACTGGTTTCGGTGACTTTTACGCCACCGACCACGTTGACAAACACATCCTGGTCAGCCATTTGCAGGCCACCGTGGCGGTGCAAAACGGCCAGCAGAATCGCCAGGCGGTTTTGCTCAAGACCCACGGCGACACGGCGCGGGTTGGACATCATGGATTGATCCACCAGCGCCTGAATCTCTACCAGCAATGGGCGCGTGCCTTCCCACACCACCATAACCGAACTGCCGGGCGTCACTTCATCTCCACGGCTCAGGAAAATAGCGGAAGGGTTGCTCACTTCACGCAGCCCTTGCTCCGTCATGGCAAACACGCCCAACTCATTCACCGCACCAAAGCGGTTTTTGTGGCTGCGCAGCGTGCGGAAACGGGAATCGGCATCGCCATCGAGCATCACCGAGCAGTCGATACAGTGTTCGAGCACTTTTGGCCCGGCAAGCGAACCATCTTTGGTGACGTGGCCGACCATGATAATCGCCACACCGCGCGTTTTAGCAAAGCGCGTCAGATAAGCGGCTGACTCACGCACCTGCGCCACGCTGCCAGGCGACGACTGTACGTCGGCCATGTGCATCACCTGAATGGAGTCGATAACCATCAGCTTCGGCGCTTCTTCTTCGGCAATCATACAGATTTGTTCGATGCCAGTTTCCGAAAGCATATTCAGGTTATTGGTCGGCAACCCAAGACGGTGGGCGCGCATCGCCACCTGTTGCAGAGACTCTTCACCGGTGACGTACAACGTTTTCATCTGTTCGCTGAGCTTGCATAAGGTTTGCAACAGCAGCGTGGATTTACCTGCACCAGGATTACCACCAATCAGAATGGCACTTCCCGGCACCACACCGCCGCCTAACACGCGGTCAAACTCTTTAAAACCAGTAGAAAAACGCGGCAGCTCTTCGAGGCTGATTTCAGAAAGTTTTTGAACTTTACTGACGCCCGCACTACCGGCATAACCTGACAAACGCTCATTACGCGCAACCGTCGGCGAGGCGGCAATGCGCACCTCAGTGATCGTGTTCCATGCGTGACAGGCGCTACATTGCCCCTGCCAGCGAGGATAGTCTGCGCCGCACTCGTTGCAGACAAAGGCGCGTTTCGGAGCTTTTGCCATTAGCGTTCTTCCTGGATAAGGCTACCGGACAGAATGCAGAATACGCCCATCAAATCAGCATGACGGATGGTGACTTCTGTTTTCTCATTCACTTTAGGTTTAGCGTGGAAAGCAATGCCCAGGCCCGCCGATTGAATCATCGGTAAGTCATTCGCCCCATCACCAATCGCGACGGTTTGCGCGACGGGGATTTCGTATTTATCTGCCAGACGCTGGAGCGTTGTGGCTTTGAATTGTGCATCAACGATTTGACCGATGACTTCGCCAGTGAGCTTGCCGTCGCAGATTTCCAGCTCGTTTGCCACCACTGCATCTAAATGCAATTTGTCGCGCAGATATTCGGCGAAGAAGGTGAAACCACCGGAGGCAATCGCAACTTTCCAGCCAAGAGATTCAAGCTTAAGTACCAGTGACGTCAGCCCTGGCATCAACGGTAGTTCATCACGCACCTGGCGCAGAATAGACGCGTTAGCACCTTTAAGCGTGCCAACGCGTTGTTTCAAGCTTGCGGCAAAATCCAGCTCGCCACGCATCGCGCGCTCGGTGACTTCAGCCACCATTTCGCCAGTGCCTGCCAGTTTCGCGATTTCATCGATACATTCTATTTGGATGGCGGTGGAATCCATGTCCATCACCAGCAGGCCAGGCGTGCGCAGATGCGGGATTTTGCCCAGTGGCGCAACATCCAGACCGGCTTCGTGGGCAAGTTTGGTAGCGCGAGGAGTTAATGAACCGGCCAGGCGAATAACCTGATAATCTTCAACGCACCACGCGGTGACGATAACCATCGCCGCGCCTAACTTACGTTGATAGCGATTCAGGCACTCTTTATCCAGATTCCGACCATACAGAAGCCAGCCGCTGCGGCCAGCACGGTAATCGAGTGGCATAACTTCATCGCCACTTAACGATAGCGGCAAACCAGGCCAGAGAGATACGTCGGTTGGCAGGTCGCACCAGGTCAGACTATTCGGCATCACAACTCCAGGAAAGATTTAAGAGATAGCATTAATCATTCGGATTACAGCCAACACTGCAGCAATTCGAATGATTAAGGGTATTCGGAACAAAACAACGCATGAGGCTACCTTGTCCACGCCGCTTCTGGCAACATTAAAGTAAGCAATTTATTGAAGGTGCATTATGGCTCGGGCAAAAATGAAATTTAGGCTGCATCGTGCAGTGATTGTGCTTATCTGCCTCGCACTTTTAGTCGCACTGATGCAGGGCGCGTCGTGGTTTAGCCAGGGGCATCAACAAGCCCGGAACGTGCAACTTGAAGAACTGGCAAGAACCCTGGCACGGCAGGTGAGCTATAACCTGATTCCATTGATGAAGTCTGAAAATCCTGATGAGAAAAAGATTTCAACAGTGCTGAATTTATTGACTCAGGACAGCCGAATTCTGGATGCAGGTGTTTACGACAACGGCGGCAGCCAGGTCGCACATGCGGGCGAAGGGATCGCCGTGCGCGATCGACTCGCTCTGGATGGGAAAAAAGCGGGCAGTTATTTTAATCAGCAAATTGTTCAACCGATTGAAGATAAAGATGGGCCTGTAGGCTATCTACGCATCACGCTCGATACCCACACGCTACCCACTGAAGCCAAGCAAGTGGATAACACCACCAATATTTTGCGCCTGATGATGTTACTGGCGCTGGCAATTGGCATTGTGCTGACGCGCACGCTTTTGCAGGGCAAACGCACCCGCTGGCAACAATCTCCTTTTCTTCTGACGGCGAATACCGAAGTAAAAGAAGATGAGGAAGAACCGAGCGCCAATAAACCCCAATAAGAAAGGACTTCTGCTATGTCTACATTACGTCTGCTTATTTCGGACTCTTACGATCCCTGGTTCAACCTGGCGGTGGAAGAGTGTATTTTCCGCCAGATGCCTGCAACCCAGCGCGTGCTGTTCTTATGGCGCAACGCGGATACGGTGGTCATTGGCCGGGCGCAAAACCCGTGGAAAGAATGTAATACCCGGCGCATGGAAGAAGATAACGTGCGGCTGGCCAGACGCAGCAGCGGCGGCGGCGCGGTATTCCACGATTTGGGCAACACCTGTTTCACCTTTATGGCGGGAAAACCGGAATACGACAAAAGTGTGTCGACGGCCATTGTGGTGAATGCGCTTAATGCGCTCGGCATCAGTGCCACCGCTTCCGGACGCAATGATCTGGAAGTTGCCACCGCTGAGGGGGTGCGCAAAGTTTCCGGCTCGGCTTATAAGGAAACGATGGATCGCGGTTTCCATCACGGCACCTTGCTGTTGAATGCCGATTTAAGCCGCCTGGCAAACTACCTGAATCCAGACCAGAAAAAACTGCAGGCCAAAGGCATAACTTCAGTACGTGGACGAGTGGCAAACCTCAGCGATCTGCTGCCTGGCCTGACACACGAGCAAGTTTGCGATGCGGTACGCGAGTCATTTTTTGCCTTCTACGGCGAACAAGTGGCAGCAGAACATATTTCTCCTGATGCCCTGCCCGACCTACCCGGCTTTGCTGAAACCTTTGCCCGCCAAAGTAGCTGGGAATGGAATTTCGGCCAGGCTCCGGCATTTAGCCATTTACTGGATCAGCGTTTTACCTGGGGTGGTGTTGAACTGCATTTCGACGTTGAGAAAGGGCATATCACCCAAGCGAAAATATTCACAGACAGCCTAAATCCTGCGCCTCTTGAAGCGCTGGCCGCCCGTTTGCAGGGCTGTTTGTATCGCAGTGACATGTTGCAACAGCAATGCGAAACGCTGATTGCCGACTTCCCGGAACAAGAAATGGAATTACGTGAATTGAGCACGTGGATTGCGCAGACGGTGCGCTAGGCGAGTCGCTTAACGCTTGCCTCAACGGTATCAAGTTGCAATGACATCTCTCTGCAAAGCTCGCGAAACGCCGGGCTAATATCTTCCGGTAATCCTGTTTGCTGTGCTAAGCGCTTCCCCCACGCTCGCCCCAAAAAACCCTGAGGACGCAGATCGGTTAAATACCATGGGATACCGTTAAACCATTGCGCGGTGCCATTATTCAGTATCACCAGACAGCTTCCCTGCGCCAGATGGGATACAAGTCACCGAAACGCCAGGCCTGCCCCGCATCATCTATTTGCCACAATGGAAATTGCCGGATCTGGCGCACTGGTCTGATCCGGGCATATTGGGTCGCTCTGGCAGCGCCTGCTTTTATGACATCGCTTTCAGTATTCACCAGACGTGAAAACGTCGCCTGGCTGACACCCAAACGCTGGCGTAATGAGGTTGCAGTTTGTGGGCCATGCAGCAATAAATCTGTCAGAGCGCTCATATGAATAGATAATTTGAAAAGATAAAGGGTGCCGGAGCACCCTTTAAAATCTTACTCTTTGTCGCCCAGTAACACAGATTCAAGAGCGATCTTGATCATGTCGTTAAAGGTTGTCTGGCGCTCTTCAGCAGTAGTCTGCTCGTGAGTACGGATATGGTCAGACACGGTACAGATGGTCAGTGCTTTAGCACCAAATTCTGCTGCCACGCCGTAGATGCCCGCGGCTTCCATTTCCACACCCAGGATGCCGTATTTTTCCATCACGTCGAACATAGTCGGGTCTGGGGAGTAGAACAGGTCTGCAGAGAAGATGTTGCCCACGCGAGCATCAACGCCCAGCGCTTTAGCTGCATCAACCGCGTTACGCACCATGTCGAAGTCAGCGATTGCAGCGAAGTCATGGTCTTTGAAACGCAGACGGTTCACTTTGGAATCGGTGCAAGCACCCATGCCGATAACCACGTCACGCAATTTCACATCCATACGTACTGCACCGCAAGAACCCACACGGATGATTTTCTTCACGCCGAAATCTGTGATCAGCTCTTTGGTGTAAATCGAGCAGGATGGGATACCCATGCCGTGGCCCATTACAGAAATTTTGCGGCCTTTGTAAGTCCCGGTGAAGCCCAACATGCCACGCACGTTGTTCACTTCACGAACATCTTCAAGGAAAGTTTCAGCGATATGTTTTGCGCGCAGCGGGTCGCCAGGCATCAAAACGACGTCTGCGAAATCACCCATTTCTGCATTAATGTGTGGCGTTGCCATGTTTTTATTCCTTGTTTTAAGAGGTTAACGTCTGGGCGGATAAAACATCTCACCCAAATCTGTAATCCATATACCCTAAATAATTCGAGTCGCAGGTAGGCGGCAAGAAAGCGAATCCCCAGGAGCTTACTTGAGTAAGTGACTGGGGTGAGCTTTTGCAGCCAACACCCCTGCGGCTCGAAGAATGACGGGTATCACAGCATGTTCTTGCCGTAGTCCATATCTGAAACACCGAAGTGTTTCGCCACGGTCTGGCCGATATCCGCGAAGGTTTCACGATGGCCCAGAGAGCCAGCTTTCACTTTCGGGCCGTAGACCAATACCGGAATGTGTTCGCGAGTATGGTCAGTACCTTGCCAGGTTGGGTCACAACCGTGGTCAGCGGTGAGGATCAGAATATCGTCCTCTTTCAGCAATTCCATCAGTTCTGGCAGACGACGGTCGAACAGTTCCAGCGCGGCGGCATAACCTGCTACGTCACGACGGTGACCGTAAGAGGAGTCGAAATCGACGAAGTTGGTGAACACGATAGTGTCGTCACCCGCTTCTTTCATCTCGGTAATTGTCGCGTCAAACAGCGCATCCAGACCGGTCGCTTTCACTTTTTTGGTGATACCGACTTCAGCATAGATATCTGCGATTTTACCCACGGAAACAACCTGACCATTTTTCTCATCAACCAGTTTTTTCAACACGGTTGGTGCTGGCGGTTCAACAGCCAGATCATGGCGGTTGCCGGTACGCTGGAAGTTACCCGCTTTGTCACCAACAAACGGACGCGCGATAACGCGACCAATGTTGTAGCCGCCTTCGGTCAACTCTTCGCGGGCGATTTCGCACAGTTCGTAGAGTTTATCGAGGCCGTAGGTTTCTTCGTGGCAGGCAATCTGGAACACGGAGTCAGCGGAGGTATAGAAAATCGGCTTGCCGGTTTTCATATGCTCTTCGCCCAGTTCATCCAGAATCACAGTACCGGAAGAGTGGCAGTTACCGAGGTAACCTGGCAGGTTTGCGCGCTCGACCAGTTTATCCAGCAATTCTTGCGGGAAGCTGTTTTGGGTATCGGAGAAGTAGCCCCACTCGAACAGCACAGGAACACCGGCGATTTCCCAGTGGCCTGACGGAGTGTCTTTACCAGACGAAAGTTCATGCGCCCAACCGTATGCACCGATAACTTCTGCGTTACCGTCCATACCCGCCGGGATTTTACCGGTAGAACCTTCAGCCGCTTTCACCAGACCCAGGCGAGTCAGGTTAGGCAAATGCAGTGGCCCTTTACGGCCTTTGTCGGCTTCGCCATTTGCACAAGCTTGCGCGATATGGCCGAAGGTATCAGAGCCAACGTCGCCAAAGCGGTCAGCATCTTCAGTCGCGCCAATGCCGAAAGAGTCCAGCACCATAATAAATGCACGTTTCATAATTTCTCCTGCGTCGTTGCGCCTGAAACGCCCGAGAGCGTTTCAAAAAGTGATCAGATCAGTATGCCAGCATTTAGCTAATACGGCGATAAACGTCTGGCGTTTTAGCCGGTGCCGTATCGTTAACTTTAATTGCCGCTTTAACCGCACGAGCCGCTTCTTGCCACTGACTTTCGCTTGCAGCGTGAATCACCGCTAACGGGCGAGAAATCTCAACGCTATCGCCCAGGCGCACCATATCGGTGAAGCCGACGCTGTAATCCAGGGAATCAGAAGCCTGACGACGACCGCCGCCCATCGCTACCACCGCCATACCTAGCGCGCGGGTGTCCATTTCAGAGATGAAGCCATTTTTATCTGCATAAACCGCTTTGCTCAGCACGGCGGTTGGCAGGTACTTCGCATAGTTTTCGACGAAGTCTGTCGGGCCTTTTTGCGCCGCAACCATGCGACCAAACACTTCAGCCGCTTTACCGTTATCGAGCACCGCTTGCAGTTTCTGGCGGGCTTCGGCGTCATCTTTTGCCAGATTGCCGGAAAGTAACATTTCCACGCACAGCGCCATGGTGACTTCATGCAGGCGCGGGTTGCGGTATTCGCCGTTCAGGAATTGCACCGCTTCGCGCACTTCAACCGCATTACCTGCGCTGGAGGCCAGCACCTGGTTCATGTCGGTCAGCAGCGCAGTGGTTTTAACGCCTGCGCCATTTGCCACGCCAACAATCGCTTCGGCGAGCAATTCAGAAAGCTCATAAGTCGGCATAAATGCACCGCTGCCGACTTTCACGTCCATCACCAGCGCATCCAGGCCTTCGGCCAGTTTCTTCGCCAGAATGGAAGCGGTAATCAGCGGGATGGAGTCTACGGTCGCGGTAATGTCACGCGTGGCGTAGAAGCGTTTGTCCGCCGGAGCAAGCGAGTTTGTCTGGCCGATAATTGCCACGCCGACGTTTTTAATAATGTCGCGGAAACGGTTATCGTCCGGGAAAATATCAAATCCAGGGATTGCTTCGAGTTTATCGAGCGTACCGCCGGTATGGCCTAAACCACGGCCAGAAATCATTGGGATGTAACCGCCACATGCCGCCACCATTGGGCCAAGCATTAACGAAGTCACATCACCGACGCCGCCCGTTGAGTGTTTATCAACGATTGGGCCGTTCAGATTGAGGCTCTTCCAGTCCAGCACGGTTCCTGAATCTCGCATCGCCATGGTCAGAGATACGCGTTCCGGCATAGTCATGTCGTGGAAGAAAATGGTCATTGCCAGTGCTGCAATCTGCCCTTCAGAGATAGTGTTATCCCGAATACCATTGATGAAGAAACGAATTTCCTCATCGCTTAGCGCATGACCATCACGTTTTTTA
Organism: Buttiauxella sp. 3AFRM03; assembly: GCF_003675305.1. Lineage (NCBI taxonomy): Bacteria > Pseudomonadati > Pseudomonadota > Gammaproteobacteria > Enterobacterales > Enterobacteriaceae > Buttiauxella > Buttiauxella sp. 3AFRM03. The sequence goes on along the minus strand of NZ_CP033076.1, from coordinate 3,688,973 downwards.
CGAATAATTTCTTGAGCGAGGAACAAGGTAACCCCCTGAATTCATCAGGTGAAATGCGGCGGGGAAACCGCCGCAAGGAAGAGATTAGTAGCCGCTTGCGCTTTTGCCGTCACCGTGACCCAGCGTTTTTAACAGGCTCGCGAGCAGGCTGGACGCACCAAAACGGTAGTGACGGGAATCAGCCCAGTCAGCACCAAACAGTTCATCCGCGATAGACAGGAACAGCGCCGCATCTTCAGCAGTACGCACGCCACCGGCTGGTTTGAAACCAACGGTTTTCTCAACGCCCATGTCACGGATCACTTCCATCATGATGCGAGCGCTTTCCGGCGTGGCATTGACCGGTACTTTACCGGTAGAGGTTTTGATGAAATCAGCACCGGCTTTGATAGAAATTTCCGACGCTTTACGAATCAGGGCTTCTTCTTTCAGCTCGCCGGTTTCGATGATCACTTTCAGCAAAACGTTTGCCGCAGCACAGGCTTCTTTACAGGCTTTCACCAGGTCAAAACCCACTTGTTCGTTACCCGCGATCAGCGCGCGGTATGGGAACACCACGTCAACTTCGTCGGCACCGTAAGCGATAGCCGCGCGGGTTTCAGCCAGCGCAATTTCGATGTCGTCGTTGCCGTGTGGGAAGTTGGTCACGGTAGCAATGCGGATCTCAGGAGTGCCCTGGGCATTCAGAGTTTTACGAGCAATTGGGATGAAACGAGGATAAATGCAGATCGCCGCAGTATTACCTACCGCTGTTTTGGCCTGATGACAAAGTGCTACCACTTTTTCATTGGTGTCATCGTCGTTCAGGGTAGTCAGGTCCATCAATTTCAGGGCACGCAGACTGCTTGCAGTTAAATCGGTCATAACACTCTCCAACAAAAGATATAGAAGTCTCTGGCTTCGAAACTCAACACGTTGGAGCGGACTTGGTTCCTTGAAGAGCAGAGGTAACACGGGTCACCGTCACGTTGAGATCCTTCTCACCGCACATCATATGTAGCAATGTTATAATTATAACATTCACCATCTTGATAATATTGTGTCTCGCTTCACAAAAGCCAAAGGAGAAATTACATGCTTTGTACAGTATATGTGATTTAACAAGGTTAGATAGAGTAAAAATGTGATTCAAATATAAAAAAATGGCCGGCAAAAGTGCCGACCATTGATTTCACAGGGATGTTATAATTTTAACATCACCTTTTTATAATGACAGGAACACCCCGGCAATTGTCGCACTCATCAGGTTAGACAAGGTACCTGCTGCTACAGCCTTCAGGCCAAGCTGAGCAATATCGTGACGGCGGTTTGGAGCCATGCTTCCCAGGCCACCAATCAGGATAGCGATAGAAGAAAGGTTAGCAAAACCACACAGCGCGAAGGAAATAATGGCTTTGGTGTGATCTGAAAGAACTTGCAGGCCTGCTGCCGCAACGGTGGCGTCATCTTTCAGGTATTCCCCGAAGTTCAGGTAGGCGACAAATTCGTTGATGATCAGTTTTTGGCCGATGAAGGAACCCGCAACGTTAGCTTCGCTCCATGGCACACCGATAACCCACGCCAGCGGTGAGAACACCCAACCAAGGATCAGTTCCATCGACAGTTGCGGGTAGTTAAACAACCAGCCGCCAATGCCAGAAAGCATCCCGTTCAGTAAGGCAATCAGAGCCACAAACGCCAGCAACATTGCGCCTACGTTTAGAGCCAACTGCATACCCGAAGCTGCACCTGATGCCGCAGCATCCAGCACGTTCGCTGGGCGATCTGGATCATTTTTCATGGATTCCAGCTCTGGTGCATCGTTTGGTGTTTCTGTTTCAGGCAGGATGATTTTTGCAAACAGTAAACCGCCGGGTGCCGCCATGAAGGATGCTGCAATCAGATATTCTAGCGGTACGCCCATTTGTGCGTAACCGGCCAACACGGAACCTGCCACGGATGCCAAACCACCACACATGACGGCGAAAAGTTCTGAACGCGTCATGGTCGCGATATAAGGACGGACCACCAGCGGAGCTTCAGTCTGGCCAACAAAGATGTTGGCTGTCGCAGACAGGGATTCAGTGCGAGAGGTTTTCAGCAACTTACGCAGGCCGCCGCCGAGAACACGAATCACTAACTGCATGATGCCCAAGTAGTAAAGCACTGCAATCAGTGAGGAAAAGAAGACAATAATTGGCAGAACGCGCAGGGCAAATACAAAGCCGCCGCCGCCAAAGACTTCGAACATTTTGTCCGAAACCAGGCCACCAAACAGGAAGGAAATACCGGCGTTACCGTAAGCGATAACGTTAGCGACACCTTCAGACATGGCCAACAGAACTTTACGACCGACCGGAACATACAGGATAAGAGCACCGATGCCGACCTGGATAATCCATGCGCCCAGAACAGTGCGAAGATTTATCGCTTTGCGATGACTGGAAAGTAAAACGGCGATCAGCAGCAGAACGATCATGCCGATCAATCCCATGAAGAGTTGCATACAGAATCCCTGTGTATTAGTTGATAAAAGTGAAAGCGAGCTAAAAACCGACAACTGGCGGGATTATAGCGGCAGGGAAGCCAGCAAATGGAACGGCAATCACGTATTTATACACATTCATGGAAACGTTTATCTTATAAGGTGAGCTGGATCACATTTTGTTACTGACTATTTCAGATTGAATAATTCATTGCAGTTATGAATGAAAGTATTTGCGATAACATCCGCAGGTTCAGAACGGAGAGAACAAAGGGTTTGAAAAACCTCAACAATGCGTTCCGGACGATTAGCCTGTCCTTGCCAGCCATTGAGTGGCATATCGGGCGCATCCGTTTCCAGCACCAACGCGCTGAGCGGTAGTTGCGCCATCACATCGCGCGTTTTGCTGGCTCGCGGATAGGTTATGGTTCCCCCCACTCCAATCTTGTAGCCCAATGCCACAAAACGTTCAGCCTGTTGCAGGCTGCCCGAAAAACCATGCACCACACCGGCTCGCGGTAAATCGTGGCGTTTTAAATGGGCAGCGAGTTTGTCGTGGGTACGACGTGAATGAAGGATGACCGGCAAATCATAACGTTTTGCCAGCTTTAACTGCGCATCGAGCATCGCTTCTTGTTTCTCAAAAAGCGGATTATCCATATAGAGATCAAGACCGATCTCGCCAATTGCCACAAGCTTTTTCGGACGTTGTTGCAGATGATGTTCCAGCAACGCCAGTGACGCATCCTGGTGTTTGTGAATCACAATCGGGTGCAAGCCCAGCGCGGCATACAACGGCGGATAATTGTCGGCCAGAGCCAGAACGACACCAAAGCGCTCGGCTTCAATGGCCGGAACGATAATTTTTTCGACACCCGCTTGTGCAGCAAGCGCCAGACTACTGGCTTCGTTATTGCTAAACGGCGGGAAGTCGAAGTGACAATGCGTATCGTAAAAAGTCATTGTCACGCCGTACCTTCATTATTAAAGGTGGAATCGTTCGCCTCTGGGGTTTCAATCACCGCCTGAGATAAAGGCTCATGCGTCACGATTCCCGGCGCCACCACAACCGGGCCTGGCACGATAATACGCGGATGATGGCGTTTTATCGGCGGTTGAGCCGCCAGCAGTTTACCCACGGTAGCAAGGAAATAGCGCCCGCATAAACGGCCCGTTTTATAGTCCGTATTCAGCGCGGGCATTCGGCTGCCAAGCGCCATGCTCATCAGTGGCTTCGGCGGATAGATTTCGAAAATACGCAGTTTGCCCGGTGGCTTTTCAATAAAATTCTGTATCTCACGATAACTTGCCTCGTGATGTTTCACCAAATGGAGCAACGGTTGCAGGCTGCTATCGCCAAGCCAGCGCTCCATGCGTTTAAACCATTCAGGCGTGTAATACATTTGCGAAGGAACAGTACGGATAACCACCAACGTATCAGCCCCCAGGCGCACGGCTTCGCGAACCGGAATCGCATCGCTTATTCCACCATCCTGATAACCGATGCCATCAATCTCTACCCCGCTACGGTAAAAACCCGGGATGGCGCTGGAGGCTTTGAGGATATTCAGCCAACTTGTGCTGTTCGGCGAAAAGTAACCTGGGGTGTAATCATCACTGCGACAGGCGCACATATAGAACGCTTTACCGGACTCAAACAGTTTTTCCGCGCTCGACATTGAGAGCGGAATTTTTGACGATGTGGCCTCAACCAGCCAGTCGAGATCGATAAGATGCCCGCCACGCACAAAGCGCAGAGGATCAAAAAATTCACGGGTCGTGGTAAAACGGGTGATCACTCTTCTGGCATAACCAGGCTGGTCACAAACATAAGCGGAAAGGTTTTGCGCACCCGCGGAGGTGCCTAAGAAGAGATCGAACGGGTTGAAGTTAGCGCGCATAAACTCGTCCAGCACGCCGGCTGTAAATATCCCACGCTGCCCGCCACCTTCACAAATAATGGCGAGTTTTCCTGGACGAAACGTTGGAAGCGCAAGCGGCGCAATGTTGCCGAGCGTTACGGGTATTCTTTGTCCCACCCTGCTTTCCTTAATCTAAAGGATATTTATTATTGGTTATTTGTTAGTCGCTTAAAAACGCGAGAGCCAGTCTAAATAGACTGGCTCTCTGGTCTGTCTCTAATGGTTATAGCACGTAAAAATCGCTATGGGCGTTTTCGGCCCATAAACAGGCTAACCAGGAACAGAATAATACCTACCACAAAGACAATTTTTGCAGCACCTGCCGCAGTACCCGCAAGAGTACCAAAACCCAGAGCTGCTGCAATCAACGCAATGACCAGAAAAATAATGCCCCAACGAAACATAAGCCTCTCCTTAACCATAGTGAACCCGAATCGCTTCTGGATGGGTGCGGGATGCGCACTCATTGGCGATATTTGGTATTGATGTTGCTTACTTGGTTACTGACTCCCCCGGCATAACCAGAGGAGAAAGTTTCGATTGATCGGTTACTTCACTTTCAGGTCGTTTTTGACGCTTTTAACGCCATCAACTGCTTTGGCAACACTTTCAGCCCGCTCGGACTGCGCGCTTGATTCCACAGTACCCGATAGCTGGACTACACCTTCGGTGGTTTCAACTTTCACATGGCGCGAAGGCACGATGTCGTCTGCTAAAAGTTTAGCTTTAATTTCGCTGGTGGTAGCAGTATCGCCTGCATAACCGCTGACTGATTTATCGGCCCCGTCACGCACATGCAGTTTGTCGCTGACAGAAGAGACCCCTTCCACGCCTTTGGCAACTGTTACGGCCTGCTCAGCCTGCGCCTGGCTTTCAACGAACCCACTTAACGTGACGATTTTTTTGTCGGTTTTCACTGAGATATCGGTACTTTTAATATCTTTGTGATCGACTAGGGCGGCTTTCACTTTCGCAGTGATAGCGCTGTCATCCATGAAATTACCGACGTCTTTTACGGAGCTATCAATTTTTTCGCCTGCTGTGTCCGCTGTCGATTCGGTTTTGTTAAGCATCTTGTCTTCTGCTAAAGCGCTACCGCTTGCCAGCACAGAGCCAAGAACAACAGCTAACAGAGTTTTAGAAATCTTAGTCGTAGTCATAGTCATCGATTAATTCCTATAGTTTTGCTCACAATTTGAGCACAAGCCTTAACGTAACGGCTTTCCTTAAACCTCAGGCCAAGTGTTACGGCCCAAAAATTTTCCGTTCAGTTTTTAATAACGCCAATAAAAATTAGAGTGGATGAACCCGCCAGAAAGCTTCGTTTACATGGCATATTCGACCAACCAATTTGTCACTGGTTTGTTAAATATAGACAACAATCACAGATTTGCATGGTGTGAATGAAGGAACGTAAGGAAAATGCAGGAAATTAAGAACAATCCGTAAGGGATTAATAAGACGGGAAAAGTAGCAGGACGCGACGACTGCCGCGCCCTGAGAGGGGATTAGTGCTCGCGAGTTTTACGGAACGTCACTTCCGGGTAACGATCTTGCGTCAGGTTCAAGTTCACCATAGTTGGAGCGATATAAGCGAGGTTGTCGCCGCCATCAAGAGCCAACTGCATTTCGTTTTTCCGTTTGAATTCTTCAAACTTCTTCACATCAGTGCTTTCAACCCAACGCGCGGTCGAAACGTTGACGGATTCGTAAATCGCTTCAACGTTGTATTCACTCTTCAGACGCGCCACAACCACATCAAACTGCAGCACACCGACCGCACCCACAATCAAATCGTTGTTGGCGATTGGGCGGAATACCTGTACCGCGCCCTCTTCAGAAAGCTGTACCAGGCCTTTGAGCAACTGCTTCTGCTTCAATGGATCACGCAGACGAATACGACGGAACAGTTCCGGTGCGAAGTTCGGAATACCGGTGAACTTCATCATTTCGCCCTGGGTGAAGGTATCACCAATTTGAATGGTGCCGTGGTTGTGCAGGCCGATGATATCGCCAGGGAAGGCTTCCTCAACGTGCGAACGGTCACCCGCCATAAAGGTCAGCGCATCAGAAATCACCACGTCTTTACCGGTACGAACCTGGCGCAGCTTCATGCCTTTTTCGTACTTGCCGGAAACCACACGCATGAAAGCCACACGGTCACGGTGTTTCGGGTCCATGTTGGCCTGAATCTTAAACACGAAACCGGTGAATTTATCTTCAGCCGCTTCTACTACACGCGTATCAGTTTTGCGTGGCATTGGCGCCGGAGCCCACTCGACCAGGCCGTCCAGCATATGGTCAACACCGAAGTTACCCAATGCTGTACCGAAAAACACCGGAGTCAGTTCGCCTTCAAGGAACAACTCACGGTCAAATTCGTGGGAAGCACCTTGTACCAGTTCCAGCTCGTCACGCAGCTGTGCTGCTAGTTCTTCACCTACCGCCACATCCAGATCAGGGTTGTTTAACCCTTTCACGATACGCACTTCCTGGATGGTGTGACCTTTACCGGTCTGGTACAGATAAGTTTCGTCTTTATAGAGGTGATAAACACCTTTAAATAGCTTGCCGCAGCCGATTGGCCAGGTGATAGGTGAACAGGCAATTTTCAGCTCGCGTTCAACTTCATCCATCACTTCCATTGGGTCACGGATGTCGCGGTCAAGTTTGTTCATAAAAGTGAGGATTGGCGTATCGCGCAGACGGGTAACTTCCATCAGCTTACGGGTACGATCTTCAACACCCTTCGCGGCATCAATAACCATCAAACAGCAGTCAACCGCGGTCAGCGTACGATAAGTATCTTCGGAGAAGTCTTCGTGCCCTGGGGTATCCAGCAGGTTAACCAGGCTGTCGCGATACGGGAACTGCATGACGGAGGTGGTAATCGAGATACCACGCTGCTTTTCCATTTCCATCCAGTCAGATTTTGCATGCTGGTTGGAGCCACGGCCTTTTACCGTACCCGCAGTTTGAATCGCCTGTCCGAACAGCAACACTTTTTCCGTGATGGTCGTTTTACCGGCATCGGGGTGAGAAATGATCGCAAAAGTGCGGCGTTTCCCCACTTCTTGCAAAAAAGGAGACAAAGTCATAATGAATTCTTCTGTGAATTGCGCACAGGCGTAACTGCGCGGCAAATGAACGTTACCTGGCGGCTATTTTACCCATCAGGTCAGGTTTAACAATCAGCTGTGATGCAATCATCAATTACACAACAATCGCTCCAGTTCATTTAGTGTGGTCACTTCCCAGGTCGGTGAGATGCCTTCCGGTAAGCTTCGTCCGTGGGCGTTGAGCCAGCAGGTGGCAATTCCTGCATTCATGCCGCCCAGAATATCTGATTCTGCGGTGTCGCCAACCATCATGACGCGGTCGCGCGGCGGATGGCCCATTTGCTCAAAGGTGTAATCAAAAATCTTACGATCGGGTTTCGCGACACCGACCTGTTCGGAAATCACCAGCAAATCGAAATAATCGCGCAGACCCGTGCGTTCCAGGCGGATTTGCTGCAGCGCAGTAAAACCGTTGGTGATAATACCGATTTTTACTTTATCTTTTAACGCATTAAGCAGCGAAACAGCACCGGGCAACGGCACACAAATTTCGGCCATAGCATTGAGAAACGCAGCGTTCAGGTCACCCGCAGGCACCGACAATCTTTCCGACCAGCCCAGAAAACGCTGATGCTGTAACTGAAGCGCGCTAATGGCACCGTTCTGATAATCGACCCACAAAGGTTTGTTAACAGCCTGGTAATCCTGGAAATCTTCAGCGGTAAACGTCACGCTATAATCGAGAAACATCCGCTGTAAGCCGCCGAACGCGTCAAAGGTAAACAGCGTTTCGTCAGCATCAAATAAAATCCAGTCCCAGTTCATTTACACACCTGTCGTTTCAGCCTAAAGGTAATGCCATGATGATGGCATCTTCCCGACCCTCTTTTGTGGGGTAATAGTTACGGCGAATCGTCGCCTCGTTAAAGCCCAGGCTTTCATACAGTGCAATCGCCGCCGTATTCGAGGCGCGCACTTCAAGCCACAGGGTAAACACATCTCGCGCTTCCAGCTCGCTGATTAAATGCTCCAGCAACTGGCGGCCCAAACCTTGTCGTTGGAAATCCGGGTCGACCGCAATATTAAATAACGTCGCTTCATCTAGCACGACCTGCGTCACCGCAAACGCTGCCATTTTACCGTCAACATCGAGTCGTAAGTTCAAATAGCGTTCGCCCTCGTTACTGGCGAAGGTTTTTTCACTCCATGGGAAAGCATGGCTGCGTTGTTCGATGGCGTAAGCCAGGCTCAAGTCACTGGTGTTGAGGGAAGAAATCGTGTTCATGTTCGCAAATTTGTTGCCACAGCGCCTGTCTGGCAGCGCCATTATGATAAAGCTCGTTTAAATCCGGGGTCGCTAACTGCGCGCCAGAAATAGGGAGCGGTTCACTCACACCCAGTCGCCAGCTATTACAACGACTTTCACCTGGCAGCATTGCAGCTCGTTCCGGGGTCAGTTGCATAATCTGCTGTGCATCCAGATTCAGGCTGCGCAAAACATCGCAAACGAAAGGATCGTTTAAGTCAGGAAGATCTTCGGCGATTATCAATAACTTAACGTTTTCATGCAGCGAGACCGCGATTTCGCCCTGCAACGCAGCCGGGCGCCGCAGCTCCCACTGGGTGATGCCCAGCTGTTGTAACAACCAGTCACGTCGCAAAGGTATATGGGGCATAGCGAAACCAGGTAGAGAGTGCCAATTGGGGCGCAAATATAGCAAATTCATCGAATGTGCGCCATTAAAGCTCTATAATCCCGGTTCTGATTTCCCAGGAGTAATTTGATGACTGCGTTAACCCCGGCAAGTGAAGTGCTGCTGCGCCATAGCGATGATTTTACCGAGAGCCGCGTGCTGTTTGCCGGTGATTTACAAGACGACATGCCTGCCCGTTTCGAAACGGCAGCAAGTCGCGTCCATACCCAACAATTTCACCACTGGCAGGTATTAAGCGCTCAGATGGGCGAAGATGCACAATACGGCCTGGTGGCTGACGCCAGCAGCATTGGCGACTGCAATACATTAATTTATTACTGGCCGAAGAATAAGCCAGAAGCTCAGTTCCAGCTGATGAACATTTTATCGTTGATGCCAATTGGCAGCGATATTTTTGTGGTTGGTGAAAACCGTAGTGGTGTGCGCAGTGCTGAGCAGATGCTCGCCGAATTTAGCCCACTCAATAAAATTGATAGCGCACGTCGTTGCGGTTTCTATCATGGTCGCCTGGAAAAACAGCCGCAGTTTGATGAGAATTCCTGGTGGGATGAGTATCAACACGAAAGCCTGACCGTAAAAACTCTGCCTGGCGTGTTTAGCCGTGACGGTCTGGACACTGGCAGTAAATTACTGCTTTCCACGCTGACACCGCACACCAAAGGCAAAGTGTTGGATGTCGGTTGCGGCGCAGGCGTGTTGGCGGTAACGCTTGCTAAGCATTCACCAAAAGTCCGTCTGACTTTGTGTGATGTTTCTGCACCAGCCGTTGCGGCAAGCCGTGCAACGCTTGCCGCCAACGAAATTGCAGGCGAAGTTATCGCCAGTAACGTCTATTCCGAAGTGAATGGCCGTTTCGACATGATTATCTCAAACCCACCGTTCCATGATGGTTTACAAACCAGCCTGGATGCGGCTCACCAGCTGATTCGTGGCGCAGTACGCCACCTGAATATGGGTGGTGAATTGCGTATCGTGGCGAACGCCTTCCTGGCGTATCCGGACGTGCTGGATGAAACCTTCGGTAACCACGAAGTTATCGCTCAGACAGGCCGTTTCAAAGTTTACCGCTCAGTTGTGATGCGTGGCGTGAAGAAGCGCTAACACGTTGTTGTGCCGCTTTTTGCAGCGATTAGAAAAGCGGCACTAAATTAACTGTTGACGACGCGCAGAAAACATCTAGAATGCGCCTCCGTGGTTACAATACTTCGGTGTTGTGGGTATGCGAAGGTGGCGGAATTGGTAGACGCGCTAGCTTCAGGTGTTAGTGTTCTTACGGACGTGAGGGTTCAAGTCCCTCTCTTCGCACCATTAACCACGCAAGATATCGTTCGCACTGCGCGAAGGTGGCGGAATTGGTAGACGCGCTAGCTTCAGGTGTTAGTGTTCTTACGGACGTGAGGGTTCAAGTCCCTCTCTTCGCACCAATGCGAAGGCGATATCAGATAAGATTTGATTTGCGAAGGTGGCGGAATTGGTAGACGCGCTAGCTTCAGGTGTTAGTGCTCTAACGGGCGTGAGGGTTCAAGTCCCTCTCTTCGCACCAATTCTTATCACCCTCTTCTGGCTTCACTCTCGTCATTCTCTGTTTCACATCCCTATTTCATAGCTTCCAGATTCATCATCACTAGTGCAAGCCCACTGGCAAATGCAACGCATGATGGCAACAAGACAAAATGACGTAACCGTTTATGGTAGAGCATTGCCGTCGTCACCAATAATCCCAGCACAATCAGCACTCGCCACTGACTAAAAGAAAGATCCAGATACAACAATGCGGCGACAATTCCTCCAGGTATCAACACTGCCCACGCACTTTCTAACTGCCGTTGTAACATTATCTCTATCTCATCAATTGGTAATGATAACCAATATCATATGATATAATTTCTCGTTTGTCAGCGCTTGTGTAGATTCTGTTTTACATTAGAAATGTTTAGCATTCCTGATCACCAGATGACATATATTCATTAAGGTGATAGATTGAGCGACGATTAAAAATACATAATTAACAGTCAAATAATTTCCTTAAGAAATCACTTTCCTATCTATTTTTATAATATTATTCAACAGCATAATGTTGAGTTCGAGTAAAAAGAACTATCTGATATGACAGCAACAACCTGGCGCGCTTTACTCAATGGGAAACATCAACTCTCGTTGCGTTTATTTTTATTACTGAACGCGTTTTCTGCGGGATTTAGTATGGCGTCGCCTTCTGCCCACACTCAGCACCTTACCTTACCGATTATCATGGTGCTGGTGATAAGCCTCTGCTGCCTACTCTGGCAGTTTTTTAACAAAAAAACACTGATCAACATTAACGCTGTTTCGTTAATAATTGGCTCACTTTGGGCATGGCATATCTATATAAAAGTCAGTGTGATGCCGATTAAAGATCTTAATTTTCTAATTATTGCCTTACTGGCGATATTATTTATTGGCTCAATCTCTTTTATCAATAACATACAAGCATTTATCGCCTCATGCTTGCCAGTAACGCTAATGATTTTATGGCTCGACCACGGGAATAATTGGCCGAGAGTTTTATATTCGGTGGCCCTCCCGGGCATTGGCATTATCATTCAGAATATCATTCAGCAACGTAATGATAATTTTACTCGTCGTTTAATGGATAAACTACTCGAAGAGAAAGAAACTCTTAACGATTTGAGTATGTTAGATCCCCTTACCGGTCTGTATAACCGCCGTGGTTTTCAAAATCGACTTGAGACAGTGTTAGCCGTTGGAAGCGGCACGCATTTCGTCTTGTTGCTGGATATCGATCATTTTAAAGCTTACAACGACAACTATGGTCATAGCATGGGCGACCAGGCTTTGATCCATGTCTCTGCCGCCATTCGCGATGCCGTTCGTTCTCGCGATATTGTCACCCGTTATGGCGGTGAAGAATTTATGGTGTTGCTGACCGATGTGGATGCCGAGCAGGCTTTGCAAACCGCTGAACGTATCCGCCAACGGGTTTATGATTTAAAGATCCCACACTTGTTTAATGACGACGTGGCAACCCATGTGACGGCCAGCATTGGCCTTGCCGTGCTGGAACAGCAAAACATCGAAGAGGCCTTTCGGCAGGCTGATAGCGCTCTTTATCGAGCCAAACGCCAGGGTCGTAATAGCATTTTTGTCAGCGAATCGCTGCTGCCTGCCTGAGCAAAAATCCCCCATCAGAACACGCGCACAAAATAGCCTTGCTAAAGGCTTTGCCTATAGATAGGATTGGCAATCATTATCATTTGTATTAGTGGTCTTGTTTGTCGATGGCTTTTCAGTCTTCCCAGTTTCTTGATGATTTTGCATGGCACTCACCATTTGCTACCAGCTCACAGCCAGAGCTGGCAGATGAGCTGCGCGCGCATTTCATCACCCATCGACCTTATTTTAATGACATCATCAAATTCAATGAGCCCGCTCCGGCAACCAGCCAGACGTTGTATCAATGGGCCCAACCCGCTGCGTTAACCTCGCTTCTTGCCTGTTACAGTGACCATATTTATCGCAACCAGCCGCAACTTGCCCGTGAGGGGAAACCGCTGAAATCACTGTGGGCGCAATGGTATCTTGGCCTGCTGGTTCCACCGCTGGTGATGGCGCTGATCACTCAGCCCCGAGCGCTGGATATCGGCCCACAACATATTCATGTCGAGTTTCATGAAACGGGCAGAGCCGCCACTTTCTGGATAGACGTTCAGGAAGATAGAGTGGCAACCACCCAGCCGTTGCAACAACGCCTTGAGAAACTGCTGGTTGAAGGGCTAATGCCGGTCGTTGAGGCGCTGGAAAACAGCGGTGAGATCAATGGGAAACTCATCTGGAGCAATACTGGGTATTTGCTAAATTGGTTTTTTGGTGAGCTGAGAGAGTTGCTTGATGATGCGACAATCGCTGAATTGCGCCACGCCTGTTTCTTTGAAAAACAACTGCGCGATGGCCAGGATAACCCCCTCTACCGCACTGTAATCCTGCGCGAAGGTTTGTTGGTACGCCGCACCTGCTGCCAGCGCTATAAGTTGCCTGATGTACAAGGTTGTGGCGACTGTACCCTGAAGTAATAAAGCAAAACGGCGGGTTTCCCCACCGTTTCATCTCACTCTTTCATTTCATTAAGCAGCCTGTTGGCTCTCTTCGCCAGAGGCTTTCTGAGCTTCTTCCGCTTCCTGCTCCAGCAACTGCTTCTCGTACACTTTAAAGAACGGGAAGTAGATGATGGCGGAAACAACAGCCAACAGAATCACCAAAATCGCCGCACGGAAATCCCAGCCTAATGCCCATGCAGCACCGATTGGCGCGGGTGCAGTCCATGGAACCACTGAAATCACACGGCCAATCAAATCCATCTTCATAGCACCCCATGCCAGCACGGCGTTAACCATTGGTGCCAGCAAGAATGGAATAAAGAACACTGGGTTCATTACGATTGGCGTACCAAAGATGACGGGTTCGTTAATGTTAAAGCAAGTTGGGACAATACTCAGACGGCCAATGGAACGCAGGTGGGCAGATTTACTCCGCAGATAGCAAATCACCAGACCCATAGTGGCCCCCGAACCACCGACAACAATGAAGAAGGTCCAGAATGCTTCCATGAAGATGTGTGGCAAAGGTGCGCCTTGTGCCAACGCGCTCTGGTTCATCCCCAGGTTGGTCAGCCAGAACATTTGCAGCATGCCGGAAACAATCGCCGCACCGTGAATCCCGGCAAACCACAGCAAGTGACCAATCAGCACCGCCAGCAGAATCGCCGGCAATGAATCAGCAGCAGATACCAGAGGTTTAAACACCGACATAATCGCTTGCGGGATTAACATGTCGAACTGCGACTGAATCAGCAGGCTCAGCGGGTAGAGTGTCAGAACCACAACCAGCACAGGAATCAGCAGATCAAAGGAGTTTTTGATCATTGGTGGAACCTGGTCCGGCAGCTTGATCCCGATATTGTGCGCTTTCAGGAAGCGCATCATTTCAACACAGTAAACCGCCACCAGAATCGCGGTAAAGATCCCCGTCCCGCCCAGGCTATCCATCGGCATCACACCTTTGGTTTTCGGAGCCGCCACCAGCAGGAATGCCATTAGCGAAAGCATCGCACACATGAACGGATCCAGGCCGTGCGACTTCACATAATGTTTACCGAGGTTATAGGCAATCGCCGCACAAATGTAGATAGACATAATGCCCATCGTCATATCAAACGGCGTCAGAATTTGCCCTTCAAACTGTTTTGCCATATCCAGCCATGCACGAGCAAAGCCCCAGGTGGTGGTTGGCGAGAAAGGCGGATAGGCGAAGACCAGCAGGAACGAACCGACAATCATGAATGGCATCGCAGAAATAAACCCATCACGAATCGCCATAACGTGGCGTTGTGATGAAATTCTTCCCGCGACGGGACTCACGTAGTTTTCTACGAAGCGAAAGATCAGATTAAAAGCGGCATGATTCGATGACATAGCAGTGCTCCTGTCAGGCTTTCAACGCGAATGTTACAGCGGGAAGAATATCGCTGCGCAACAATCCGTAATTTATATAATTGATCCCCGTAGCCGGGACCTTTTTAGATACAGCTTTAATGTCTAAAACACTGGCAGGGGCATCAGTGGCACAGCATAAAAAAATAGGTTTCATAGGCTGCTCTTATTATTGGGTACAGGTGTGTGACCGTTTCAGTATTCATCGCCTTTTCTTACTCTGCAACCGGTTACTGAAACCGGTTGCAGTGATTGTGAAGAAGATCCAGAAATCACTGAAACTTTGAGTTGTTTAGCTATTTCACATCACAGCATTGGCTATTGACGGTATGTATTCATGACACATAGAAATTATGCGTTCACTGGTTTACATATAGCACAGCCTTATGCCAAATTATTTGCGGCCAAGAATGGGAGAAAAGCATGAGCCTGCAGTCAGTCCGGCAATTCTTTGCCGAAAACGCCCCGGATATCGACATTATCGAATTAAACCAAAGCACCGCCACCGTTGCTCTGGCAGCCATGGCCCATAACGTTGAACCGGGCCAAATTGCTAAAACATTGTCGTTGAAAGTTAAGGATCAAGTCGTGTTGGTTGTCGCGAAAGGTGACGCACGCCTGGATAATAAAAAACTCAAAGCGGCTTTAGGGGCAAAAGCCCGCATGCTCAGCAGCGATGAAGTGGTTATCTGGACAGGTCATCCGGTAGGCGGGGTTTGTCCGTTTGGCCTGGAAAATCCGTTAACGGTTTACTGTGATATTTCACTAAAACAGTACGAAGAAGTTTTACCCGCAGCAGGAGCGATTCATAGCGCAGTGCGTATTTCCCCGGCTCGTCTGGCTGAACTCACAGCTGCACTTTGGGTCGATGTCTGCCAATAATCAGATGACTGAGGACGCACTAGCGAACCTCAGTCATCACTAATTTTCTTCATATCCCCTGGTGATACGGAGGCAAATTCAGCTCCTGCATCCCATGTACACTGATCATCCATGCATACATTTCGGCGTCCGTTTTCAGCATCAGGCGGCGCATAGCACTGCTCTTTTGTGCACTGATGGTTTTGTAACTTTTCTCGAGCAGAGTCGCAATTTGGGTCAGTTGCCACCCTTTGCTAAGCAGCCGTAGAACACGACGCTCTGAAAAAGTTAAATTGGCATTCGTCACCGTAATATCGGACGTATTAACCGCTTTTTCTTGCAAAAGAAGCCGGCTAATTCTTTCGGTTTGACCACCGCTATTAAAGACATGTTCGATAATACGGCTCATCGGTTCATGTAAAGAAAGCAATGCTGTTTTGGCCGTCAACAACCGTTCAATGGCAATATTCACCAAGTTCACGGGAAGCGTGAAAACCCACTCCACTTGCCGGTGCTGATTTTGTAATTGGTTGAAGAAATCACAGGCTTCGAAGATTTCCTGCAACGTGCTATCCAGTTCAATAACCACCACATCGATCTGCAGCAATATTTCTGGCCTGATATCTAAATAGTTTTCACAAAGAATGAGCGATGATTTCTCAGCGCGTTCTTTCATCATAAACTGAAGGCCTTCTCTCATCATTGGCCGCTTGCTAACAACTAACGCGCGGCAAAATGGGTTACGCAAAAAGACCTTTGCTTTGCTTTCCTGCATATTTATCTCCTTTTAAAACTTTCACTTTCCTAGCAGTGCGCAACCCAGGACATGGAGATCTTTCTCACACTGAAGGCCGAGTTTTTCCATCGCATGTCTTTTATGTGCGCTCACCGTTCTGATATCGCGTCCTAAACTTTGAGCAACCTGGCTGACGTTGTGCCCAAGAAATAACTGCCCTATTACCTGAACTTCGCATACCGTCAGTTCACCTGAAATTCTCGTATCCAGAATATTCTTGATCATCGGGCTGGAAAGCATCGATCTGGAGGAAAAAGACTTTATAATTAAATCGGTGAATGTTGAGGATGACTCGTATTGAGAAATAATCACCCGCGCACCCAAAGCAGAAATATAATTCAACACGCTAAGTTTATGATTTCGTGTGTAAGCAACAATGGCAGCGCCAGGTTGCACTGTACGGCACCAGTTAATAAATTTTATCTCCTCAGCGAGTTGAGTAGATGACTCGCTAATATTCAAAATAACAAGTGAGTCCGTGGCTTTTAATACCTCTCCATAAGCCTCATCAATCCTTTTGATATTGCTCACTAATTTATGAATTTTTGGCATGGATTTTAATCGATGTACAATTCCTGCTGCCGTTAACACGCAGGGTACAACCACCATTATTTTTCCAGGTAAACTATTTGTACTAATAATTTTTTCCATATCATTCCTTTGATTAATGCATTCATATTATTTAAAATATGTCCGATGATTCACTCATACATTAAACATATAAGTGCTTTGAACAACAAAAATACAATAGTTTATTCAGATGGAAATTTAAATTAGAAGGAGTGTTTTATGATGAAATAATATTTCAAGTTATGATCTTATTTACAAATAACCTACAAACTACAAAATAATAGTCAGTGTGACTAAATAACTATTTAAATTTAATTAAACAATTACCTTCCTTCTATTAAAGACGCTTTCAATTCACGCATCGGATGTTGACGAAAATCCTTTGGCGTCGTACCCGTATAACGGCGGAAAAAACGCGAAAAATAGGTCGCATCACTAAAGCCAAGATAATCAGAGATCTGGCTGATCGTCATACTGGTATACAGCAACCTGCGTTTGGCTTCGAGCAACACGCGTTGATGCAGGACATTCAGAGCGCTACAGCCAAAGAACTCATGGCACAGGGTATTCAGGTGCACACTTGATAAACCGATTTCGCTGGCATAATGCGTGACCAGCAACTGCTCACGATAATGACACTCAACCAATTGATTAAATTGATGAATCACCGCCCGTTTTCGCTCGACACGCGAACTGCTGCCTGGTACCGGAGCACATTGCCGATTGAGCCAAACTAAAAGCGCGCTGATTAATGAATGCAGCATCATGTCACGGGCTTCCCCCGCGCCTTCATACTCACTTTGTAAGGTACTAAACAGTGTATTAATTTGCCTGTTCGAGCCTTTCACCGGCACACACGCCGCCTGCTTAAGTACCTGTAAAGGGCGGCCAAATTGCTGCTCAAACTGGGCGATTAACGGAGCTGAAAACGAAAGCGAATAACCCTGAGTCCCCGGTGAGAATTTAAAACCGTGCACGCACAACGCAGGTACCACCTGAATACACGCCTGTCGCACATGATGCTTAACGCCTTCAATATCTATCTCCACCTCACCTTTGTGCAAATAAAGTAATTGAACCAAATCCGCATGCTGATGAATGCGAATGTGCCATTCATAAAGGCTGCTGCGGCTTTGAATCGATTCGCAATGCAGCAAATCTGCTGCAGGCCAGTTCCGGCTTTCACCATATAGTTTAAATACCGGAATACTGGCATTCAGATTCATTACGTCCTCTTTTTAAGCATAAGATCCACAGACTAATAGTGAATAAGTGTAGTTTATTCAACGGGCTCGAACGGTAAACCGACGTAGTTTTCGGCGATAGTCGTCAATCCAGCGCGTGAGGTCAGATAATACTCACGATCTGCCTGCTGCATTTTGCGGTCAAACGCATTCATTCCTGTAAAATCATGCAGGAGATTAGTCATAAACCAGCTAAAACGCTCACCTTTCCACACCCTGCGCAACGCCATAGGTGAATAGGTTTCCAGCAAATCGGTTCGCCCTTCGTGGTACACCTTACATAAGATCCGGAACAGATAATTCACATCAGAGGCGGCCAGGTTTAGCCCTTTGGCTCCGGTTGGCGGTACGATGTGCGCTGCATCTCCCACCAGGAAAAGGTTGCCATACTGCATCGGTTCAACCACAAAACTGCGTAACGGCGCGATGCTCTTCTCGAGTGAGTGACCAGTCACTAACTTATCCGCCAATTCTTTTGGCAACCGCTGTTTAAGCTCATCCCAGAAGCGTTCGTCCGGCCAGGCGTCAACGCTATCGATTAAAGGAACCTGCAAATAGTAGCGACTTCTGGTTAGTGAGCGCTGACTACACAACACAAATCCGCGTTGATGATGGGCATAAATCAGCTCGTGATTTACTGGTGGCGTGTCAGATAACAAGCCGAGCCAGCCGAAGGGATAAACCCGTTCATACTCGCGAGTAATCTCTGCCGGAATCGCTTTACGTGAAACACCATGAAAACCATCACATCCGGCAATGTAATCGCAATCAATGCGGTAGGTTTCGCCCTGCTTTTCAAAAGTGACATACGGCGAATCACTTTTCACATCAAACAATTGTACATTGCTGACACCGTACATCGTCGGCGCTGAGGTTTTGCGGCGTGCGTCCATCAAATCACGCGTCACTTCGGTCTGGCCGTACACCATCACCGTTTTGCCACCGGTCAGCTCTTTTAGCGCAACCGGAATACGTTTTCCATCTACCAAAAACTCCACGCCTTCATGGACCAGCCCTTCGGCATCCATTCTTTCACTGACCCCGGCTTCACGCAGCAAATCTACGGTGCCATTTTCCAGGATACCCGCCCGAATTCGCCCCTGTACGTGCTCCGGGGTTTGTCTTTCTAACACCACATTGCTAATACCTGCATTGTGCAGCAATTGCCCCAACAACAAACCCGACGGGCCAGCACCGATTATCACGACCTGAGTTTTCATAAGATATGCTCTCTAATAAAACGTTACATGAATGTTGTTTTTATGTTTAACAAATGCTCATTCGTGCATTTTTAGCGTCCACAGAGAGAAAAAGAAGGCCAATATCTGTCTAAAACGTGCACTTTTCGAAAGTCTCACTCAAAGTGCGGACAAGCTCATATTTCGCCGAAAAAGTGTGCGAAATGCGTTATTACGCTAAATGTTGATCTGGTGCGCCTGAGTACAGGGGTCGGCATATGTTAAAAATGGGGGATGTTAAAATTTCAGCGACCGCCGTCGCTTTTCATCTTACATAGGCCAGGCATGTCGACAGATGTCAACCCGCAGCGCGAAGTCACCCGCCTCTGCATTCAATGTGGGCTTTTCTTGTTGCAACACGGCGCCGAAAGCGCCCTTGTAGAAGAGCTTTCCAGTCGTTTAGGTGTGGCATTAGGGATGGACAGCGTTGAAAGCTCAATCTCAGCGAACGCCATCGTACTCAGCACCATCAAAGACAATCAGTGCCTCACGACGACACGCAAAAACAGCGACCGCGGCATCAATATGCATGTGGTGACGGAAGTGCAGCACATCGTGATCCTGGCCGAGCATAAGCTTTTGGATCATAAAGACGTTTTGAAGCGTTTTGAGCACATTAAACCCTTGCGCTATCCCCGCTGGTTAGTAGTGCTGATGGTCGGTCTTTCCTGCGGCTGTTTCTGTAAGCTCAATAGCGGCGGTTGGGATGGTGCAATGGTTGCTTTCCTTGCCAGTTCGGTGGCGATGTATGTGCGCCTGGTGCTCACATCACACCACCTGCATCCGCAAATTAACTTCTGCATCACGGCGTTTGTCGCCACCACGATTTCTGGCCTGCTGATTGCCAAAGGCCCGTTCGCCATGACCTCAAATATTGCGATGGCCGCAAGCGTCTTGTTGCTGGTTCCTGGATTTCCGCTGATTAACGCCGTCGCCGATATGTTTAAAGGCCACGTCAATACTGGCCTTGCCAGATGGGCGATGGCTAGCCTGCTTACGCTTGCCACGTGTATTGGAGTGGTGATGGCGATGTCACTGTGGGGGTTAAAAGGATGGGAGTAATCGACTTTTTACTGGCGCTGCTTCAGGACATGACGCTGGCCGCCATTCCCGCCGCAGGTTTTGCCCTGGTGTTTAACGTCCCACAGCGTGCCTTACCTTATTGCGCACTGCTGGGTGCCATTGGCCACGGTTCGAGAATGGCGATGATGACGGCGGGCATGAACATTGAATGGAGCACGTTTATCGCTTCACTTCTGGTGGGCAGCATCGGTATTCAGTGGTCGCGCTGGTATCTCGCCCATCCTAAAGTCTTTACCGTGGCGGCGGTTATTCCGATGTTCCCTGGCATTTCTGCCTACACCGCCATGATTTCAGCCGTGAAACTGAGCCACTTTGGTTACACCGAAGACTTGATGATTCAACTGCTCACCAACTTCCTGAAGGCGTCGTTTATCGTCGGAGCATTATCGATTGGCTTATCCATTCCAGGCCTGTGGCTGTACCGTAAACGCCCGCGAGTGTGATGTGTTGCAGGGCTTCGCTAACTCATCAGTGCTTTGCCCACGCAAACTTGTTTTAATGTCATCTGGCCTGGGCGATACCAGCGGCCTGATGACATTAAGGAGCCTTGCGTGGAAACCCACGAAATTTATCTTCCTGAGCGTTTTGATGACGCCAGTTTGAAAGAAAAGATTTTCTTCAGCGCCATTAGTTTGTTCGCTGAATTTGGCCTTAACGGCGCACGCATGGAGCAAATTGCCGAGAAAGCCAACACCACCAAACGGATGGTGGTTTATCACTTTAAAAGCAAAGAGCTGCTTTACGTTCAGGTGCTGGAATATGTTTACACCCAAATTCGCAGCTGTGAGCGCCAGCTTAATCTCACTGACCAGCCGCCAGTCGAAGCGATGGTGGAACTGGTAGAATGGACCTTTGATTTCCACGTCACTCACCCCGATTTCATTCGGATCATCTGCATGGAGAACATGCAGCGTGGGCGCTTTGTGAAAGAGTCGGCTTACTTACGCGAGATAAACCGCAGTGCGCTGGAATTACTGCAAGATGTGCTTTCCCGAGGCCAGGATAAACAGCTATTCAGCAGACTCGTCACCGCTAAAGACGTCCACCGCCTGATCAGTAGTTTTTGTTTCTACCACGTCGCAAACAGCTACACATTTTCGAATTTCTTTGAAGATGGTTCAGAACCGGTTGATAGCACAGCACATTACCGTGAAATGGCGGTAAAAGTGGTGCTGCGTTATATCGGGCCATAAACATAAATCTCTACCCTAAATAATTCGAGTTGCAGCCAACGCACCTGCAGCTTGAATTATAACGGGTAAATCTGGAAGCTTTAGGAAATCTCCTGGCACCCATCGCCCTACAGATAGCGGTATACTCGTCGAAAATTCTCCTGCGATGCAGGTTAACGAAAAGAGTATAAAAATGATGAAAGCAAGCAATCGGGTTCTCTGTGCACTGGCGTTGGCAACATCCGTATTTGCAGGCCAGGCGATGGCGTCGAGCTGGCAGGATCAACTCTCCAGTGCTGCGAGTGAATTAAGCAAAACCACCACCAGCAATACTGCAACACCTGCGACCACCGCAACCACAGGCAACTCACTTTCCTCACTAACCAGCCTGCTCGGCGGCGGTACTCAGGCCCTTAGCGCCAACAGCATGACTAACGCGGCGGGCATTTTGCAGTACTGCATGAAAAACAAACTGGTTTCAGCCACCAACACCGACAACGTGAAAAGCGAGCTGCTCGATAAACTGGGTCTTGATAGCGGCAAGAAAGAAACTCAGCCACAGGATTACACACAAGGCTTGATGGGGATGCTCAATACCGGCAAAGGCCAGCAACTGAATCTGGACACTATTGGCAGTTCGCCGATAGCAGAAAAAGTAAAAACTCAGGCCTGTGATTTTGTCCTCAAGCAGGGCATGAGCTACCTTTCCTAAGTTGAATTACCGCCCTGCGTAAAGCGGCTGTAGGGCGGATCATCAATACTCACTCCTTAACATTAATCTCCAGCACGGCATACACCCCATCGCTGGGTAACGTCACGGTGACGTTTTGCAGATTGATTCCGGCGGCCAGAATAATCTCCCTAAGCTCAAACAGCGTGCGTGGATAAATCGTGGTCCAGCCGACACAACGCAGCGCAAAGTCAATTTGCGGGCTGGTTTTCAGCATATTAGAAATAATCAGCACGCCACCGGGTTTCACCAGGCGCAGCGCGTGGCGAATGAAATGCACCGCTTCGGCCTGCGAGAAATACTCGAAAATACCCAGCCCGTCGACCAGCTCCGCTGACTCCTCGCCCAGTTCCTGAACCAGCTTGTCACTGGCAATCATCCGGTCGAACAAATTGCGCATTAACAGCGAAAAATGGTGGCCTTCAACCAACCCATATTGTGTCGCCAGCCCGCGGGCAAACTTCAGCGATTGCCTGTCGTGGTCAACCAGCAACAACGTGAATTTCTGCGCCTTTAATTTTGCCCCGCGCAAAGTCTTTAAAACCGGCACCGCCGCGCCGCAAGCGAGGCTTATCCAGTTTCCTGAAACGCGGTCGTTGAGATGAATATCGGCAATGGCCGCCATCACTTTGGCGCGCGAGCGAATCCCCCGTGCATCGTTGGCGTGAATAAACCATGGCCGACTATTGAGATCCATCTCCCCGCCGCTGATCAGCCGCTCGGCAAGCGGGTGCTGCACCGCCCACAGCGCAAGTGCGGTCGGCACCAGTTGGCAACGCCACTCCGCGAGCGCGGGGCGATTATGAAAGGCAAATTCTGAGTGTTTGTTCCGGCACCTAATCTGGCGTATTCCCAGGTTGTCTAAAATGATTTCCGGGGCTTCCAAAGAAGGGTCTGATGCTAGCTGTTGATTGATGTCATCGATCTGCTCTGATACCTGATCCTTCATCGGCCAGTCATCACTGATGTCGCTGCAAGTGATGTGTTTAATGGCAAGATCCGCAGGCACCGATCCTGGGATCACTGAGAGAAAAGGTTGCCAGGACATGTAAAACCTCTGCAGACGTTTTCTTTCAGTCTAGAAAATCCTCCGTGATTGACCGTCAGCAGAAAGTTGTAATTTGCAGGCTGGATTACCGCTTGAAAAGTACCTCCTCACCGCGCATGACGCAGGGTGAGGAGCAAAAGCTAGCGTAAAAATGACTCGGTCAATTTAACCCAGTAAGTCGCGCCACCTGAAATACAGGCATCGTTAAATTGATAGAGCGGATGGTGAACCGAGTAATCATTGTTGCCCGTTGCCGTCCCCAACCATAAATAGCAGCCAGGGACTTCTTCCAACATAAATGAAAAGTCCTCGCTGCCCATGGCACTTTTCACCTGCGCAGGATCGGCGACTTTATCGGAGCCAAAAACATCGCGCGCAACTTGCAACGCAAACTCGGTCTGCTGAGGATCATTCACCGTCACCGGATAACCAAAATCCACGGCGATCGTTGCTTTCACGCCAAAGCTTTCGGCCTGAGCATGAACTAATTTCTGAATGCGCTGTTTCACCGCATCACGCACATCCGATTTGAAAGTACGCATATTGAGCTTGAGTACCGCGCTGTGCGGGATGATGTTGTGCGTGGTGCCGCTTTGCAGGCTTCCCACTGTGACCACGGCAGAATCCTGCGGATCAACATTGCGCGAAACAATCGTTTGCAGCGCCATAACGATCGACGCCCCGGCAACGGTCGGATCAATACAGTGCTCCGGCATCGATCCATGTCCGCCCTTTCCTTCGAGCGTCACGGTCATGCTGTCTGAGGAAGCCATCAACGCGCCTGGTTTGGTGGCGATCTCACCTGCTGGCAGCAAAGGGAAATTGTGCAAACCGAACACCGCATCACACGGAAACAGCTTGAATAAGCCGTCATCAATCATCCGTTTGGCACCGCCAATCGTCTCTTCTGACGGCTGGAAAATCAGATGGAGCGTGCCGCTAAACGGGCGATGTTCTGCCAGATAACGCGCGGCTGACAACAAAATAGCGCAATGCCCGTCGTGCCCGCAGGCGTGCATTTTCCCCTCAACCACACTCGCCCACGGCAGCCCGGTTTGTTCCTGCATCGGCAAGGCGTCCATATCAGCGCGAATGCCCAGGCGCTTACCGCCACTACCCACTTTCAACGTGCCAACAACCCCTGTGCCACCTAGCCCACGGTGAACTTCATAGCCCCAGCCCGTCAGCAATTCGGCAATACGGTCGCTGGTACGGAACTCCTCAAAACCTAGCTCCGGGTGTTGATGGAAATCACGACGAATGGCAATCATCTCTTCTTCGTAATCGAGAATTTCTTTAATCAGCATAGGGTTATTCCTTTTTATTCATCACAGAAAGTTTTGCGTTCGTGCCAGGCCAGCAACGCGGCAAAAGTCACCACCGCGCAGAACATCAAATACCATGCCGGAGCCATCGGTTGGCCGGTGACTTTCAACAACCAGGTCACTATCAATTGTGCGAAGCCACCAAACAGCGTAACGCCAATGGCATAAACCATCGCCATACCGGAGGCACGAACCGCTTTTGGAAACGCTTCAAGGATCAACAAGAAAAATGCAGCCGAGCTGATGTTTGCCAGTATCTGATCGATAGCAATCAGCAGCAGGGTGACGCCCAGCGGAGCGCCATGCAGAATTGTCGCGAAGATCGGCCAAATCAGGGCAAATGATCCCACTGCGCAGCCAATCAGGATCGGTTTACGCCGTGGCAATTTGTCCGCCAGTTTACCGCCGAAGAAAGGCACCAGCAGCGTTAGAGCCGCCGCGGTCAAACTCACCCACCATGAGGTGCTGGCTGGCATATGCAGCGTGTTAACCATATACGCGGGCATGTAATAGATGATGATGTAAAAAGTCGTGGTGCCTTTCATCACCAGTAAAATGCCCAGTAATAGAGCGCGGCGATGTTCACGCCACAGCGTTAATGCTGGGTTTTCTGCACTCACCGCAGGCGTCACGGTGTGCGTTTCTTCAAGCTGGCGACGGATGTATAAACCAATCGGCATGATCGCAAGGCCGACAATAAACGGGATACGCCAGCCCCAGTCATACAACTGCTGTTCGCTCAGAACATGGCTCAGGCCCGCGCCCATTGCCGCACCAAAAAGTGCCGCGCCGCCCTGGCTGGTCATCTGCCAGCTCACTCGCGCACCGCGGCGAGATTTATCACCGGCTTCCATCAACCACGAGGTTGCCGCCCCCACTTCACCACCTGCTGAAAAGCCCTGCAACATGCGCCCGGCCACCAGCACCACAGGCGCCATAATCCCGGCTTGCTGATAAGTGGGCGCAAAAGCCACCATCATCACCCCTAAAGACATCAGCCCCAGTATCAACGTCATGGCCGCTTTACGCCCATGTTTATCGGCATAGCTCCCAAGCACCATGCTGCCGAGCGGGCGCATCACAAACCCCACGCCAAAGGTCGCCACCGCTAACAACAACGAGGTGTATTCATTGGAGCTGGGGAAAAACAGATGCCCAATAATCACCGAGAAAAAACTGTAAACCGCAAAATCGTAAATCTCGAGGCCGTTGCCAATCGTCACCGCCACCAATGACTTAAAGTTGGCACGTTCCGGAACCAACGCCACATCTACGGGAAGCGAGGCGGAGATCCCGGCATCTAACTGGGCATAGCTGACACGCTGTTTCATGCTCACGTCCTCTTTTGTTATTCAGATGTAAACAAACTGGGGCTGGATTTAACTATCTGCATAAAAAAAGAACATTACAATCATAAAAATTAGTTATGCCTTTGGTTATCTTGTTTGTATTGTTAGAGAGCAAAATTTGCACCACGGTGGTGGCTCAGGCGGGATGGAAAATTGAAAATCAAACTAAATCAGTTAGATATTTTGTTAGAGGTTGCCGCGCAAGGCAGCATTGGCAAAGCGGCGAAAGCATTACACCTCACACAACCGGCCATTTCGAAAACCATTCAGGAGATGGAAGCGGAAATCGGCATGCCGATTCTGCAACGCTCATCACGCGGCGTAACGTTAAATGAGTATGGGCAAGTTCTGCTGCGCCATGCGCGCGACATCGACCGCTCGCTGCACCAGGCGCGTGACGAAATCGACAATCTGCTCGGCAAAGCGATGCGCCAGTTACGAGTGGGGTTTACCTCTGCTGCATCCTACGGGCCATTTACCCACACGTTGATTCAATTTCAGGCACGTTTCCCCGGCGTGAAACTGATCGTGATGGAAGGCAGACCGCAACAAATTCACGATGCGCTGGAGAACCAACGCCTGGATATTGCCGTCATCACCAGCGCCAGCAATGCGGTGCAAAACGGTATGTATCACGAAACGCTGTATGCGCTGAGCAACACGATTATTGCCGGAAACCAGCATCCCGTCACCCATACAACCTCGCTGAAAAACCTGATGGATTACCCGTGGCTGGACTGGGATGAACCTGGTGAACACTCGATTTTAGGCCAGGTTTTCCGGCGTTATAACCTGCCGCTGCCGCAAAATATTATCCACTGCTCATCGCCGTGGATCATGGCGCGCATGATGGAACAAACCAATATGGTCAGCATGTGGACGTCAGTGCGTTTGCGCTTCCCTGGCTACAGTTCAAACTTGCGCCCGCTGGTACTGCGCGAAGTGCTTCCAGCCAGCAATATCAGCATTCTTTGCCCGAATATCGGCCGTCTTTCCAGTGCCGGACACACCTTTATGGAAATGCTAAGAATTAACACCCGCGACTGGTTACAAGACAGCGATGCTCTGGAGATGGTGGTGCGGGTTTAGAATGTGTGAAGGCGGCCCGGCGGTTGAAACCGGGCCGTAAAACGGGGCTTGTTAGCTTAAATCAGCGCCATTGCTGGCGATCACTTTCTTATACCACCAGAACGACTTTTTACGTGTACGTGCCAATGTGCCGTTGCCCTGGTCGTCACGATCAACGTAGATGAAACCATAACGCTTGCTCATTTCACCGGTCGATGCGGAGACTAAATCAATGCAGCCCCACGAGGTGTAGCCGATAACCGGGATACCATCTTCAATAGCATCGCCCATCGCTTTGATGTGCTCACGCAGGTAGTCGATGCGGTAGTCATCGTTGATTTCGCCCTGCGCATTAACTTCATCTTTTGCACCCAGGCCATTTTCTACCAGGAAAAGTGGCTTCTGGTAGCGGTCGTACATCATGTTCATGGTGATGCGCAGGCCAAGCGGGTCAATGCCCCAGCCCCATTCGCTCGCCTGAATGTACGGGTTCTTCAGTGACTTAACGATGTTTGCCGCGTTACTGTTGAGCTCGTTCATCTCACCGGAAGCACAACGTGAGGCGTAGTAGCTAAATGAGACAAAATCGACGGTATTCTTGAGGATTTCGTCGTCGCCAGGCAGCACTTCAAGCTCAAAGCCTTTCTCGCGGAACAGACGTTTGGAGTACGACGGATAAGCACCACGTGCCTGCACATCAATAAAGAACAGGTTCTCACGATCCTTTTCCAGCGCCGCCCACACGTCTTCCGGTTTGCAAGAATACGGATAGAAATTCCCACCCGCCAACATACAGCCGACCTGGTTATCAGGGTTAACTTCGTGAGCAATTTTGGTCACTAACGCACTGGCGATCAGTTCATGGTGCGCCGCCTGGTATTTCACTTGTTCTTTGTTATCGCCTTCTTCGAATACCAGACCCGCACCGGAGAATGGAGCGTGAAGTAAAATATTGATTTCGTTGAAGGTCAGCCAGTATTTCACCAGGCCGTCAAAGGCTTCAAAACAGGTACGCGCGTAATGGGTGAAAAACTCCACCATTTTGCGGCTGCGCCACGAACCATATTCCTGCACCAAATACATCGGCACATCAAAGTGGCACAGCGTGACCAGTGGTTCGATATTGTGTTTTTTGCACTCGGCAAACAGATCACGGTAAAACGCGATCCCTTCCGCATTAGGCTCTTTCTCATCGCCCCGAGGGAAGATACGGCTCCAGGCAATCGAGGTACGGAAAACGGTAAAACCCATCTCAGCCATCAGCGCAATATCATCTTTGTAGCGATGGTAAAAATCGATCGCCTCATGGCTCGGGTAAAATTCGTCATCACGCAGTGAAAAACGTTTTTCTAAACCGAGTTTCACCGCCAGACGATGCTCACCGTGCGGAATGGTATCGACGGTTGAAAGCCCTTTTCCGCCTGCGAGGTAGGCACCTTCAGCCTGGTTCGCAGCAATAGCACCGCCCCATAAAAAGTCATCAGGAAAAATGGATGCTGACATAAAGTCCCTCTTCTAAGTTAGTTAGCGTTTACAGCATGTTGCGGTGCAACAACGGCGTTTGGCTGGATTGGCTCTTTCTCGTGACTTTGCTCAACGGGAATGTCTTCAAAGCCCAGGATTAACGTCAGGACGAAAGAGAGCACCACGGCCAGAATCATCACGCCAAACACCCAAGCGATGCTCATCGGATTAGCTGGATCAAAGAACTGCACACTGGTGAACAGGCCCGGAGATGCCATGGAATGGCTGGCCAACCCACCGATTCCTGCGACCGCGCCGCAGACAAAACCACTGATTAATGCCGCAATCAGCGGGCGTTTTAAACGTACCGCCACACCGTAAAGTGCCGGTTCCGAAATCCCCGCCACAATGGCCGATGCCGCCGCAGCCAGCGCAGTCTGGCGCAGTTCAGGGTTTTTCGTTTTCCATGCGACTGCCAGAGATGAACCACCGAGCGACAAGTTAGCACCAATTTCTGATGGCATAACCATGCCTTCTTTACCCGTTTCGGCAATGGTCTGAATGATAGACGGTGTGAATACTCGGTGCATACCGGTCATCACCAGCAGCGGCCACAGTGCGCCCATAATCGCCACGGACAACCAGCCCAGGTAGCTATGAACGGTGTAAACCAGTGCGGAAATTCCGGTACCAATCCAGATACCCAGCGGGCCAATCAACATGATGGCAATCGGTGCGGAAATCAGCACAATCAGCATCGGTTTGAGGAAGTTTTTCGTCACCGCTGGGGTGATGCGGTCAACCCATTTTTCGATATACGAAAGAATCCAGGTCATGCACAGCGCAGGAATGACGGTGTAGGTATATTTCACCGCAGTGACCGACATCCCCATAAATTCAACGTGTTGGCCTTGTGCCGCTTTCGCCATCAGGTCAACAAAATTTGGGTGAACCAGCACACCGGCAATAGCAATTGCCAGCGACATATTGGTTTTGAATTTTACCGCCGCCGATGCCGCAACCATGATTGGCAGGAAGAAGAATGCGCCGTCGCCAATCACATTGAGGATGATAAGCGTTGAGGAGCCTTTGCCGAAGACGCCGGTCATATCCAGAATCATCGCCAGCAGTTTTACCATTGAGCCGCCGATAATCGCCGGAATCAACGGTGACATAGTGCCAATCAGCGCATCCAAAATCCCGGCACCAATACGTTTGAGCGTAATTTTGCTTTTACCCGGAGCGGGCTGCGCGGGCTGCATCCCTTCCGGCAGCAGTTTCAGCACTTCAGCGTAAGCTTGTGAAACGGTGTTGCCGATGATCACCTGGCACTGATTTTCGCTACGCACGACGCCCATCACGCCACTAATAGCTTTTAACTTTGCGGTATCGACCCGGCTATCGTCGTTGAGGACAAAACGCAAACGGGTCATACAGTGAGTCACCGCGCCGACGTTGCCCGCGCCACCTATTGCGTCGACTATCGACTGAGATACTGCCGCATAATTCTTAGCCATGAGTTACCACTCTCTCGTCATGAGACTTTAATAATTTTAAATTCATGTAGTTACTAAAAACTCTCCGGCAACTCCGCATCGACTTGTAGGGGTCTGAGAGATAGGTAACCGGTTCCACATTAGATTGACCATGAAAATAGAACAGATCAAATCCTAATTTTACATATTGTTAATTTTGTGATGACGATCGCCACAAGTTGTTCTAAAAGGGCACTCACCACACCTTTTCGGCAGTATTTTGTCGCCGCGGAATGTGTAAAATGAGGCATTCAAAAAAGCCAGGAAGCTCCCATGTCGACAATGCTAGAAGTGGCACAAAAAGCCGGCGTCTCAAAAGCCACTGTTTCACGCGTTTTATCCGGCAAGGGATACGTCAGCGAAGCCACAAAAGAGCAGGTCTATAAAGCCATTGAAGAAGCGGGATACCGGCCCAATTTGCTGGCGCGAAATCTGGCGACGAATAAGTCAGAATGTATTGGTTTAGTGGTCACCAACACGCTTTATAACGGCAGTTATTTCAGTGAAATACTTTCGCAGGCAGCGAAGAAATTAGAAGACAATGGCCGTCAGCTTATTCTGGTGGATGGTAAACACAGTGCGCAGGAAGAACGCGAAGCGATTCAGTTCTTGCTCGATTTACGCTGTGATGCGGTAATTATTTATCCACGCTTTTTGACCATTGATGAAATGGACGACATTATTGATCAGCATAAACAGCCGATTATGGTAGTGAACCGAAAACTCAGAAAACACCAGAGCCACTGTATTTGTTGTGACCATAAAGGCTCCAGTTTGATGGCGACAAAATATCTTATTGAACGCGGGCATCGTGATATTGCTTTTATTACCGGCGCAATGGATTCCCCTACCGCTATCGAGCGCTTAGCGGGCTATAAAGAAGCGTTGAATCAATATGATATTGCTGTAAACGAAGAGTTGATTGCCCACGGAAAATGGACGCCAGCCAGCGGTGTTTCTGCGGTAGAAGCATTGCTTGCGCGCAAGCATAAGATCAGCGCGATTCTTGCCAGTAATGATGAAATGGCGGTCGGAGCCATGAAAAAATTAAACGATATGGAAATTTCTGTTCCACAGGATATATCGATTATTGGCTTCGATAATATTCCGACTGCACCTTATCTTTCTCCGGCGTTAACCAGTATTAAAGATCCGGTGAGCGATATGATCAGTGAGGTCATCAACCGCTTAATATCCATGTTGGATGGCGGATACTTATCGAAAGATAATGTGTTTACGTCGGATTTGTTAGCCAGAAATTCGGTGATTGATGGGCCATATAAAGGTTAATAAAACGGCGCATTAGCGCCGTTTCAATAAAAATCAACTCGCGACTTTCACAATCAACTTGCCGAAGTTCTTACCGCTCAACAGACCGCGAAACGCTTCTACGCTCTTCTCCAGGCCATCAACCACATCTTCGCGGTACTGAATTTTCCCTTCAGCCAGCCATTGGCTCATCTGCTGATAGAATTCTGGATAACGATCGGCGTAATCCTGGGAAATAATAAACCCTTGTACGCGCATGCGTTTTTTCAGAATGCTACTCATCAACAACGGTAATCTGTCCTGCTCGAATGCGCTGTTCATGCCGTTGTACTGGCTGATAACACCGCACACCGGAATACGCGCTTTGGTATTGAGCAGAGGCAAAACGGCGTCAAACACTGCACCACCGACATTCTCAAAATAAACATCAATCCCTTTGTTGCAGGCTTTTTTAAGCTGTTCGGCAAAGTCTGGTGCTTTGTGGTCAATACAGACATCGAATTTTAAAGTATCGGTGACGTGACGGCACTTCTCCGCGCCACCCGCAATACCCACCACTCTTGCACCCAGTAATTTCGCCACCTGGCCAACAACCGAACCTACCGCGCCGCTGGCGGCGGCTACAACTACCGTTTCACCTTCTTTTGGCTGGCCAATATCGGTCAAGCCCATATAGCCGGTAAAACCGGGCATGCCGAGTAAACCGAGCGCATACGACGGGTGCGACATATTGGCGTCGAGTTTTTGCAAACCTTCGCCATTAGAGAGCGCGTAATCCTGCCAGCCGGTATAAGCCAACACCAGGTCACCCGCTTTGTAATCCGCATGTGCAGATTTTTCAACCCGGCAAACGGTACCTGCACCAATCACATCGCCAATGGCTAATGGGGCAGAATAGGATTCCGTATCATCCATGCGCCCGCGCATATACGGGTCGAGTGACAGATAGAGGGTACGTAACAACAACTGACCTGCGGCAGGTTGTGGGACGGGTGCTTCTTCGAGGCGAATATCTTGATCGGTTGGCATACCTTGTGGACGCTGCTTAAGCACAAAGCGGCGGTTAATCTGGGACGACTGAGTCATAACGCTCTCCATAGGTTAGGGTCGTGAATAAACGGTCAATCTGTCCCAGCCTAGCTAATAATTGCTGAGTGTGGCATGAAAAAAGTGCCTTTAAGCATTCGTTTGAAAGGCTGGATGGCGCTAACGCTTCTCCAGCCACTGTTGAATCAATGCAGAACCGTTACCGCATCTTCCAGCCGTGCGGCGCGGTGTTTTACCATCGCCGAGACTTCGGCACTTTCTTCGACCAGTGCCGCATTTTTCTGTGTGATGGCATCCAGTTCCGCCACCGCGCGGGTTAAATCAGACAGCCCTTGCGCTTGCTCCGATGTCGCGTGGCTAATTTGCCCTAAAAGCTGCGTCACATTACGCACCTGCGCCACGATGTCATTCATGGTGCGCCCCGCTTCGTGCACCTGAATAGTGCCTGATTGCACTTTGCTGGCGCTGGCATCGATAAGCTTGCGGATGTCGTTTGCCGCCGTCGCACTACGCTGTGCCAGGTTACGCACTTCACCCGCCACTACCGCAAACCCTTTGCCCTGCTCGCCAGCACGGGCGGCTTCCACGGCAGCGTTGAGCGCCAGAATATTAGTTTGGAAAGCAATATCGTTGATAAGACTAGTAATGGAGCCGATACGCTGCGTACTGTCGGCAATATCATCCATCGTCGTTACCACGGTTTCCATTGCCTTACCGCCATGTGCTGCGGCATCGCTCGCAGAGCTGGAAAGCTTATCGGCAGCGGCGGCAGTTTCAGAGTTGTTCTGTACTGAAACCGCCATCTGGCTCATGGTAGTGACCGTTTGCTGCACGTTAACCACCGACTGGCGCGTGCGTGCGTTGAGTTCGACATTGCCCTGCGCCAGAGTTTCACTGCCGCTGCGCACGTTTTCGACCTGATGACTGACATCATGAATCAGCCAGCGGCACATCAACCCGAGCTGGCCTATGGCGCGTAACGTCATGCCGATTTCATCGGTTCGTGCCAGATGCTGCACACATTGCTGGTTGCCCGTCGCCACTTCCAGCGCCTGGCGGGCGACATTTTCTAACGGGCGTGCAATTTGCCACTCCAGCAACGCGCAGGCCAACACACTTGCCACAGCACTGACTACCAGCGGCAACGCACCTTGTTCCGTCACAATGAGTGCGGCCATCATCGATAAAAATACGCTGCTGATAATCAGGCGAATGCGGGCTCTTAGTGGTAAAGCGGGCAATTTCCCCAACATACTTTTGCGCAACACCAGTCCTTTAAACAGACGGCGTTTACAGCGCCCTTCTTTCAGCGCCTTGTACAGCGGTTCGACGGCAGCAATTTCTTCCGGCCGTACTTTGGTGCGAATCGACATATATCCGGTGGTTTTACCGTTGCGCACCACCGGCACTACATTGGCGCGAACCCAGTAGTGATCACCATTCTTACGCCTATTTTTAACAATTCCGGTCCACGGCTCGCCCTGTTTTAGGGTGAACCACATATCAGCAAAAGCGGCTTTTGGCATATCAGGGTGGCGCACCAGGTTATGTGGCTGTCCGGTAAGTTCGTTAAGTTGGTAACCGCTCACTTTCACGAACGCATCATTCGCATGGGTGATCACGCTTTTTAAATCGGTCGTGGACATCAAAGTCGTATCGTCATCAAGCAGGTATTCGTGCTGTGTAATAGCCGTGCGCGCAGTCATAGCAACTCCCTTGAATAGGTTAGCTAATTGTTAATTTTTTTCATCGTGTTGTTATTTCGGCGCTGCAAAGATTTCCTTTAGCGGTTAAACTTGATGGCGATCACACTTTTTTAACTAAGCCATATTTTTTATAATGTTTTTAGAAGAGAGCCACATTTTCCAATAATTTCATAAAGTTATTAGTGGCTTTTGCATAGTGACGCTGAGTGCAGGAGTTTTAACCTTCAATTTGCGATCGGCCCACTACACTTAGACTGGGAGACGCTTTTGCTCCCGCAAGGAAAAAGAGGAAAATAATGTTAAAAAGGAAAAAGAAAGTCAGACCTATCAAGGTCAGTGACGTCACCATCATCGACGACAGCCGCCTGAAAAAAGCGATTACTGCCGCTTCTTTGGGCAACGCGATGGAATGGTTTGATTTCGGCGTTTATGGCTTTGTGGCCTATGCCCTCGGTAAAGTTTTCTTCCCGGATGCCAGCCCAAGCGTGCAGATGATTGCAGCACTGGGTACTTTCTCTGTTCCGTTCCTGATTCGCCCGCTAGGCGGCCTGTTCTTCGGCATGCTGGGTGATAAGTACGGGCGCCAGAAGATCCTGTCCATCACTATCATCATTATGTCATTGAGTACCTTCTGTATTGGCCTGATCCCGTCGTACGCGACCATTGGTATCTGGGCGCCAATCCTGTTGTTACTTGCGAAAATGGCGCAAGGGTTCTCAGTGGGCGGCGAATACACCGGGGCATCCATCTTTGTGGCGGAATACTCGCCCGACCGTAAACGTGGCTTTATGGGCAGTTGGCTGGACTTCGGTTCGATTGCCGGTTTTGTCTGTGGTGCGGGTGTCGTGGTTCTGATTACCGCGATTGTCGGCGAAGCTAACTTCCTCGAATGGGGCTGGCGTTTACCGTTCTTCCTGGCACTGCCATTAGGGATTATCGGCCTGTATCTGCGCCATGCGCTTGAAGAGACACCGGCGTTCCAGCAGCACATTGAAAAGCTGGAACAAGGCGATAAAGAAGGCCTGGCGGAAGGGCCAAAAATCTCCTTCAAAGAGATTGCCACTAAGCACTGGCGCAGTCTGTTGACCTGTATCGGTATCGTTATTTCTACCAACGTGACCTATTACATGTTGCTGACGTATATGCCGAGTTACCTGTCCCATAACCTGCATTATTCTGAAGAACATGGCGTGCTGATCATCATCGCCATTATGATCGGTATGCTGTTTGTGCAGCCGATGATTGGCCTGCTGAGTGACCGTTATGGACGCCGTCCGTTTATCGTCTTTGGTAGCGTGGCATTGCTGATACTGGCGATTCCTGCATTTGTCTTGATTAACAGTAATGTGCTGGGTCTGATATTCGCCGGGCTGCTCATTCTGGCGGTGATCCTCAACTCCTTCACTGGCGTCATGGCATCGACACTGCCTGCGATGTTCCCAACCCATATTCGCTACAGTGCGCTGGCAAGTGCCTTTAATATTTCAGTGCTGGTTGCGGGTATTACGCCAACGGTTGCCGCATGGTTAGTCGAAACAACCAACAACCTGATGATGCCTGCCTATTATCTGATGGTGGTTGCGGTGATTGGCCTGGTGACCGGCCTGACTATGAAAGAGACCGCGAATAAGCCGCTTAAAGGGGCAACGCCTGCGGCGTCTGATATTGCGGAAGCGCGTGAAATTGTTCAGGAACATCACGACAATATCGAGCACAAAATCGAAGATTTGGACCGTGAAATCGAAGCGCTTCAGGAAAAACGCACACTGCTGGTTCAGCAGCATCCGCGTATTAATGAATAACTTCTGTTTGTGATAAAACGCCGGGTGAATGCCGGCGTTTTTTTTAACTGATAGTCAGCATTTCGCTATCTGTCATCGCCATAATGCAACGGTTGCGCCCGGTGTTTTTACCGTAATACATCGCTTTATCCGCGCGGCCAATGGTCTGATGTAAGGTGTCAGTTTCCAGGACTTTTGCCAACCCACCGGTTGCCGTGACAGTGATCTTATCGTCACCCACAAGGAAACTATGCTGTTGTAAGTATTGCTGTATACGCTGCGCTGCGGTCTGTGCATCCCGGTCGTTTTTCGCATCAAGTAAAATAATGAACTCTTCACCACCAAAACGATAAATTCGCTCGGCTTTGCGCGTCGCCTCTTTTAGCGCCAACGCGACATTGCGCAATACATCATCACCAGCATTATGGCCCCATGTATCGTTTATCGACTTAAAATGATCAATATCGATAATTAATAGATACAAATGATGATTCATACGTTGGCACTGCGCACGAACTAATGGGAACTCCCGATATAATAAATGGCGCAGCGGTAACCCGGTTAATGCATCATGCAAATTCCGCCAGGAAAAGAGATGTTCCTTATATTGATCCAAGTTATGAATAAATTCCTGCTGGGCTTTTTGATACTTCATCAGTAATGAATCAGTCACATGTTGATGAACAATGGACTGCATCAATTCGCGGGCAACATTGTGCATGTGGGTGTGATTTTTATCGATGGTGATGACCATCTCTTTATCTAAAGCTTCACCATTCATACGCAATGATAGCCAACGACTGAAGCGGCAGTGCTGAGCCGAGTTGGGGTCAAGAATATCGCCGTCAACTTCCCCCCCAGCAGACTCAAACGAAGGAATTTTCCGGCCCAATCATAATGATCATTTATCGCCAAATTTAATTCAGTTATTGAATAATCAAGGTCATTTATATACATATTCAAACCACTTATACACTGCATTTATTTAATAACCCCCACAAAATGATAACGTTCAGCGGTGAAATATTCACTGGGTGAATCATTAATTCAAGAGTCATTAAACTGGCAGGCATCATTCTATAATTTACTTATTCGCAATTCATCGCAAAAATAAATTAAAATGAAATTACTTCTTTTCATTTTATGAATTTAAAACTGCTAACTTTTCTTAGCGATGCACCTTTAAGTAGCACGATGCACGGCAATGGTGCACTACAACCAGATAACGCAGACCAAAGTCCCGCCATTATGGAATTTTCAACCAAAAAAACTCATCCCGTGTGCTTATTTATTACGCAGTTTGCATTCACTCAGATCGTTTATCCTGATTTTGTTTAGGGAAAGCGAAGTGGCGTATTCCCTGCAATACTTATTTCGTGTATCGCGTGATACGTCATCCCCAGGAGCACATTTTGAACAGGTTACCTACCAGCGCTTCGGCTCTTGCCTGTACAGCGCACGCCCTCAACATCATTGAAAAGAAGTCGCTGAGTCATGAGGAGATGAAGGCGTTAAATCGCGAAGTTATTGATAACTTCCAACAGCATGTGAATCCGGGTTTTCTTGAGTATCGCAAATCAGTGACCGCCGGCGGGGATTACGGAGCCGTAGAGTGGCAAGCAAGCAGCTTAAATACGCTTGTCGACACCCAGGGTAAGGAATATTTAGATTGTCTGGGTGGGTTCGGAATTTTTAACGTGGGGCACCGTAATCCAACAGTGGTATCCGCCGTACAGCATCAGCTCGAAAAACAACCCCTGCACAGTCAGGAGCTGCTCGACCCCCTACGGGCGATGTTAGCCAAAACCCTTGCGACACTCACACCGGGTAAACTTAAGTACAGTTTCTTTAGCAACAGCGGTACAGAATCGGTTGAAGCGGCGATTAAACTCGCTAAAGCCTATCAATCTCCACGCGGGAAATTTACCTTTGTCGCAGCCAGTGGCGCGTTCCATGGCAAATCTCTCGGGGCATTGTCAGCAACAGCAAAAGCTGCATTCCGTAAACCATTTATGCCGCTGCTTCCGGGCTTCAGGCATGTACCGTTTGGCAATATCGATGCATTACGCACCCTATTCAACGAATGCCGTAAAACCGGTGATGATGTCGCAGCCGTGATCCTTGAGCCTATTCAGGGTGAAGGTGGCGTCATTATTCCACCAGCGGGGTATTTACCTGCGGTTCGTAAGCTGTGCGATGAGTTCGGCGTACTGTTGATTCTTGATGAAGTGCAAACTGGCATGGGCCGTACCGGCAAAATGTTCGCCTGTGAACACGAAAACGTACAGCCTGATATTTTATGCCTCGCCAAAGCACTCGGTGGTGGCGTAATGCCGATTGGCGCGACTGTTGCCACGGAAGAAGTTTTCTCTGTGCTGTTTGATAATCCTTTCCTGCACACCACAACTTTTGGTGGCAACCCGTTAGCCTGTGCTGCAGCGCTTGCCACAATCCATGTTCTGCTTGAGCAAAACCTTCCCGCTCAGGCACAACAGAAAGGGCAATTGTTGGTGGATGGCTTCCTGGCTCTGAAACGCGAGTTTCCTGAGCTGGTTGTTGATGCGCGTGGGCAAGGTTTGTTGATTGCCATCGAGTTCAGCGACAACGAAATTGGCTATAACTTTGCTAGTGCTATGTTCCGCCAGCAGGTGCTGGTCGCCGGGACGCTCAACAATGCGAAAACCATTCGTGTTGAGCCTCCACTGACTATCACGATTGAGCAGTGCGAACATGTGTTGAGTTGTGCGCGGAAAGCACTACAAAGCCTGAAAAACGTTAACCCACAAGAAGACATTAATAAAATGGTCTTTGGTTAACATGACAAGTGGTTACGGTATTAGATGCCATTTATATCTGATATCGTGACCACGATAACTCACCATAAACATCCGCAGATATGAGCGATATTTTATAGTACAATACCCCTCATTTAGAATGAGAGAAGAATCTCACATGCGTATTTTTTTTGTTGAGTGGAATGCAGAGCACGGAAAGTTAATGATTGATAATTTATCTTCTCATTATAATACTGCCAAAATATCACGTGTATTACATAGATATAAAACCATTCAAAAACACATTCATTTTAGTTTCCTGAAAAAACTGCATACAAAAGCTCATGCACGTTTGAAATTTAAAAACATCACTAAAAATGATCTGGTAATTTGCACTGGCTACAGTGCATTGGCAATAATTGACATGGTAGCCACATTACCATGTAAAAAGATAATTATAGTCCGTGATACCATTGAAAAACTAAATTATCACATGCGAGAAAAAGGTTTGCTGACTCAGCATGAAGATTATTTAGGCAGGGTTAAAACCGTCTTTGACAAAGTTTATAGCTTTGACCAACTTGACTGCCTAAATCATGATATGGTTTATTTGCCGCAGTTTATCAGCTTTACCTCTCAACAGTTTATTTCTCTTGCACCATCTAATAATACCCCCCATTCAAAAACGTGTTTTTATGTTGGTGGGTATGATAATTATCGCGTCAGAACATTAAACGAAATAGACTTAACTATCAAAGAATTAAATTACACCTCGGATTTCTATTTAGTGACCAAAGAAGATAAAGAAAAATATCCAGCTTGTTGCAAAAATGAATTCCTGTCATATAAAGAAAATCTCGAAAAAATAAAACACTGCGAAATACTCATTGAAATAAACAGGACGGGGCAAACAGGGCTTACACTTCGTGCTCTTGAAGCGCTATTCTTCAATAAAAAACTGATCACAACTAATAATGAAATAAAAAAATGTGACTTCTACTCACCAGAAAGGATTTTTATATGGGGAGTGGATTCTTTAGATAGTTTATCCGGCTTTATGAATCTAACTTTGCCACCGATAAATGTTAAATTAATGAAAAACTATACCGCAGATACCATGCTAGAGAGATTAATAAACGACAACTCTATTTAAGTATTTATTACAGCACGCAAAACATCGCCGCAGAAAAAATCTGCGGCGTTATAGAATTTCATGATAATTAGTTTTCAGGCAACAACCCAACAAAACTCCTTTTCTTACGCGGTTCCGACATCATCGCGTCTAGCTTATCGACACAGGCCAGATAATGCGGTGTTTGCTTATGCGCCAACACCGCTTCATCGTTTTGATACGCTTCATAAATAAAAAACCGCGTCGCGACATCCGGGTCTTGCAACACATCAAAACGCAAATTGCCCGGTTCCTTGATTGAGCCTTCGTGATTGGCGCGGAACACATCCATAAACTCATCAACCCGTTCCGGTTTGATATTAATTTCCACCAACGTCACGTTCATCCTTTGCCTCCATGATGTTTTTCATCCAGCCAGAATTGGTACGCTTCGCGGGCAGAAAGATTCTCATGCACCACCTTTTTCACCGCTTTTAGCATCGCCAGCGGTGCGTCTGACTGGAAGATATTGCGCCCCATGTCCACACCGGATGCGCCCTGGTCGATGGCTTTGAAGCACATATCCAGCGCTTCTTGCTCCGGTAGTTTCTTGCCTCCGGCGATGACAATTGGCACCGGGCAACTGGCGGTGACTTTCTCGAACCCCTCTTCCACAAAGTAAGTTTTCACAAACTGCGCACCGATTTCTGCGGCAATTCGGCTGGCGAGCGAGAAATAACGTGCGTCGCGTGCCATCTCTTTGCCCACGCCTGTTACCGCAAGCGTAGGAATACCGTAGCGCGTGCCTTCATCTACCAGTTTGATGATGTTATTAATCGACTGGTGTTCATACTCGCTGCCAATGTAGATCTGTGCGGCCACCGCGCAGGCATTGAGACGCAAGGCATCCTCCATGGTCACCGCCACCGTTTCCCGCGACAGCTCGCTCAAAATCGAATTACCACCGGAAGCCCGCAAAACCACCGGTTTGTTGGTGGCTGGCGGCACCACGCTGCGCAGAATACCGCGGGTACACATCAGCACATCGGTTTCCGGAAACAGCGGCGCAATAGACAAATCAATGCGCTCAAGGCCGGTGGTCGGCCCCTGGAAATAGCCGTGGTCGAAGGCCAGCATCACGGTGCGCCCGCTGTCCGGGTTAAAAATCCGCGCCAGCCGCGACTGCATGCCCCAATCCAGCGCCCCGCTGCCCTTCAGGTAAAACGCTTTATTCTCCTGCGGGCGGCCAATGCCGTAATCTTTTCCCTCTTTGATATCGTCAAGATCTGCCATTTTTCCTCCCTCAGAAGTCGTATTTGCCGATGTTGTCTTTGGTGAACACCACACGTTCAGGTAGCAGCACAATGCCGTTACCTTTCGCTTCATACTGGTAGCCCTGCACGCTATTTGGCTCGACTTTCAGGCTGCCAATTTTCGCCACATCAACAGTATCGCCGACGTTCAGATCGCCTTTTTTCAGCAGCGTATTGGCGACGTTGACCGCAATTTCGCCCTGCTGTACCACGTCCCACAGGCCAAAGGCTTTCACCGTGCCGCGCTCAACATACGGGCGCATGACGTTTGGCGTACTGAAGCCAACAATCGCGACATTAGTGCGTTTCAGGTTTTCAGCTGCCTGGGCTGCGGCAGGTAACGCGTTGGCATCAGGGGCGATGATCGCATCCAGATCCGGATACGCTTTTAAGATCCCTTCAGCGGTTTGCAGCGATTTAGTCGCGTCGTTATAGCCAAACTGGGTGGTGACGATCTCCCACTGTGGATGATCTTTAGCAATTTTCGCCTTCGCCTCTTTCACCCATTGGTTTTGATCCGTCACGGTGGGGCTGGAGTAGAAGAAGGCAACTTTGGCGGCCGGTTTAGTCACCTGTTTCGCGGCCATATCCACCAGCATGCCGCCGAGCTGTTGCGGGGTGCCCTGGTTGATATAAATACTGCGGCACTCGGGTTTGGTATCAGAATCCCAGGTCAGCACTTTCACTCCACGCTGCATCGCACGTTTCAGCGCCGGACACAGGCCGTCTGGCGAAACTGCCGAGACAATAATCGCGTTGTAACCCTGGTTAACGAAGTTGTTAATCAGCTGCACCTGGCCGGAGACACTCGGTTCAGTGGGGCCATCGTAGGTCACCGGTACACCGAGGTCTTTACCCGCCTGCATCGCGCCATTGCCGCCGCTGGTAAAGAAGCCGACACCCACTAATTTTGGGATAAAGGCAATCCTGTCGGCGGCTTGCGCGCTCACCACACCAAAGGCCAAAGCCCATGCACTGAGCTGTAGCACGCGTTTTGTTGTCTGCTTCATCTTCAAACCCCCGTTAGTTTTTTGTGACCGCGCAAACGACGCCATGTCGTCTGTAGATAATCGCGGTGCAAACTCACCGACCGACCAATGACTACCACAATCAACAACGCACCGGACAACGCACTCGATACCTGATTAGGCACGCCAGCCATCTGTAAACCTTGTTGTAAATATCCCACTAACAGCGCGGCGAGCGCGGTGCCAAGAATGGAACCGGAACCGCCATAAATATTCGCTCCACCCAGCACCGCCGCCGTGAGCGCAGGCATCAGTAAATCGCGGCCTAAATCGGAACGCGCCGAACCGAAGTAAGAAACCAGCACAATGGCGGCAATCGCCGACGCCAGCCCAACCATGCCGTAAACGCCGTACAGCGAACCGTTGACTGGCAGCGCGGCATAGCGCGCCGCACGCGGGTTTTGTCCGATAAGAAAAATATGGCGGCCAAAGCGTGCGCGGTGGGTCAGCAGCCAGAACAGCAACGTGATGACAGCGAACATCACCAGCGGGATCGGCAAGCCAAACAGCGTCAGATTGGCGAAGTTGGTGAAGGTATCCGGGAAACCGCCAATGCCTTCGTAACCTGTCGCCCCCACCATCCCCGAAAGCAGCAGCGCCGCACCGCCAAACAGATACAGTGTGCCCAGCGTAATCACCAACGGGCTGATTCCGGTGTAGTGAATCAGTACCGCGTTGAACAACCCGCATAGCAGGCCGACGGCGAGCGTAAGGATCACCGCCAGAGAAATCGGCATTCCCGCCTGCAGCATCACGCCCAGCGCAATCGCGCATAAGCCAATGGTGGAACCGAGCGAAATATCAATGCCACCGCTGATAATCACCAGCGTCAACGGCAGTGCGACAATCCCGATGCAGATAAAATCGCTGGTGCTAAACAGCAGCATGTTAACGTCGAGCATGCGCGGGTTGATGGCCCCAAACAGTAAAATCTCCGCCACCAGAATCAGTAACAACGCCACTTCCCAGTTAAGTTTCAGCTTGTTCATTTACGCCACATCCTTTTTCTTACGGGGAAATTGCCGCACGTTTTTGGCTCCAGGCAATGGCGGTACAAAACGGCTGTATTTCTGCGCCCGTTGGTGGCGAGCCAGCGCCTGTCGCAAGCGCCCGTCGAGCACTAAAACGCCGAGCAAAACCAGTCCGGCGATAAAGTCATTCCACCAGGCCGGCAGTTTGAACAGCACTAAGACGGTGTCGATTTGAGTCAGGAAGAACGCGCCGAGGAATGCGCCAATCACGGTTCCGGTGCCGCCGAGCAATGAAATGCCGCCCAGCACACAGGCGGCGAT
This sequence comes from Buttiauxella sp. 3AFRM03, assembly GCF_003675305.1. Taxonomy (NCBI): domain Bacteria; kingdom Pseudomonadati; phylum Pseudomonadota; class Gammaproteobacteria; order Enterobacterales; family Enterobacteriaceae; genus Buttiauxella; species Buttiauxella sp. 3AFRM03. The sequence continues at coordinate 3,645,523 of NZ_CP033076.1, read as the reverse complement.
AGCTTTCATCTCCAGCCCGCTACCGGTTTGGTTCGGTACAAAGCCAATCTGTGAAGCGAAGATAATCCCGGCGATGGCCGCCAGCATGCCGTTAAACGTGAACGCCAGCAGACGGGTGCGATTGACCGCAACGCCCAACTGGCGCGCAGCGGCGAGGTTATCACCCACCGCGTAGAAATCGCGACCAAAGGCGGTACGCGCTAACATCCAGGCGGCAATAGCCACCACAATCAGTACCAAAAACCCAAGCGGTGAAACCCCAATAGCAACCGGCTCGGAGAGCGCTTTTAGGCTGGCAGGCAGCCCTTCAATCCATTTTCCGCCGGTCCACAGCAGCATGCCGCCACGATAAAGCCCGAGCGTGCCCAGCGTGGCGACAATCGCCGGAATGCGCAGCCACACCACCAGCACCCCGTTAAAAAACCCTGCAATTGCGCCAATCAGCAATGCAAATAGCATCGCCGCTGGCAGGCCGTAACCGCTGTTAAGCGCAACCCCTACCGCGATGGCGCACAAGCCGACGGTTGATCCCACCGAAACGTCGATGTTGCGCGTTAGCATCACCATCGTCGCGCCCACCGCCAACAGGATCAGGATCTGCGCACTGGTGAAGATCATGCTTAACGTTTGCAAGCTGAAATAGCTGTGATTCAGCGCCACCAGCACGGCAAACAGGGCGACGATCGCCAGCAGTGCGCTCAATTCGCGGTTACGGAGCAATTTCTTCATGCTTTACCTCCGCCAAACGCCATGCTCATCATGCTTTCGACCGTGATCGAAGGTTTGCGTAATTCGCCGTTCATCGCGCCCTGATGCATCACCAGTACGCGATCCGCAAGCCCACTGAACTCGTCAAGATCGGATGAGATCATCAGCACCGCGACGTTTTGCGCCGCGACACTTTTGATCAGTTGATAAATATCCGCCCGCGCTGCTACATCCACGCCGCGCGTCGGCTCGTCGATGATCAGCAATAACGGGTTGGCTTCCAGGCAGCGCGCCAGCAGGACTTTCTGCTGATTACCGCCGGACAACGTGCGCACAGTTTGCTCGGCATTATTGAGTTTGATGCCCAGCGCCCGGTGGTAGCGTTCCACTACCGCTGCTTCCCGCTTGCTTTGCTGCCAGACACTCGCCTCATTGAGCGCGACGGTGTTCCAGCGAATCGGCGCATCCAGAAAAAGACCGGAAACTTGCCGATCTTCCGGCAGATAAATCAGCCCACGATCGAGGCGTGATTTCGTCCGGTCGCCGCTAATTTCCCGGTTCTCCAGATAGATCCGGCCTCCACGCACCGGGCGCAGGCCATACAACGTTTCAGCTAACTCGGTGCGCCCGGATCCGACCAGCCCGGCAAGGCCGACGATCTCACCGGCGTACAGCTCAAAACTGAGATCGATAAAACCTTCTCCGGTGAGTTCTTCAACGCGCAATACCGGAAAATCCTGCGGCTGCGTGCGGCGGTTTCCCGGCAGCGCCAGCCACAGTTTTTGCGTATCGCTCAGCGTATGCTTGCGGTCGAGTGGCGTCATGGCATTGATTAACTGCTCATCCAGCAGTTGTGCGGTTTCGCCCTGTAGCACCACCGCGCCGTCGCGCATCACCGAGATATGGCTGGCGATCTGGCGGATCTCCGGCAATTTGTGCGAGATAAAAACAATGCCGACGCCGAGGTTTTGTAGCGCGCGGATCTGGCGGAACAAGCGTTCGGTTTCACCTGGTGTGAGAGAGGCGGTCGGTTCATCAAGGATCAAGATCTTCGCCTCGCGCATTAAACCGCGCAGGATCTCAACCATCTGTTGATCGGCCACTTCTAACGTGCTGGCAGTGGCACCGAGCGGGATCTGGCACTCAAGCTGGCGCATTTTCTCTTGCAGCCGTTTTTCAATGTCACTTTGCCGCGGCAGACGAAAAAGAATGTTTTCACGTACCGTCAAATTGGGGAACAACATCGGTTCCTGCGGCACCAGGTAAATACCCAGCTCATGCGCTTGACCCGGTTTAAGCCGCCCAAATGCTTTACCGTGCACCTTCAGTTCACCGCTATCCGCGGTTTCGACCCCGGCGAAAATCTTCATCAGCGTCGACTTACCGGCACCATTCCCGCCCAGCAATGCGTGGACCTGCCCGGCATACAGAGCAAAATCAATCGCTTTCAGAACGCTGACGCCTGAAAATTGTTTGCTGATGTGATGAGCTTCCAGCATTGCGGTGGTGTTGGGCATCGGCACTCCACAATTGAACAAAAGATAAATTGAATTAATAATGTTCAAAAGCGTAGACGCAGGGTTATCTTTACAACCGGACTGGGATCACAAAATTTTTAAATAGATCGGCTAAACCCCTGGTATCAGAAAATGATCTTTTTGCCGTGTGCTTCACATTTTCTTGCCCCGCATCTTCGAACATATGATCTAAATTTTAAGAAGAGTTCAAATATGAGCGATAAACGAACAGCAGAAGAAGGCAAACTAGCCGCCTTGCCGATGGCAGAAGAGGAGTTGTTGGCGCGTGTAGCCTGGTCTTACTACCACGACGGGCTGACGCAGAACGACATTGGCGAGCGCCTCGGCTTACCGCGGTTAAAGATTTCACGACTCTTGGAAAAAGGCCGTCAATCTGGCGTGATTCGCGTGCAGATTAACTCGCGTTTTGAAGGGTGCCTGGCGCTGGAAACTCAGTTGCAGCAGCGTTTCGGTCTCAAAATCGCCCGCGTGCTTCCGGCGCATAACACGCCGCCGATGAACACCCGCTTGGGGATTGGCGCGGCACAATCGCTGATGGGCATTCTGGAGCCAGGGCAATTACTGGCGGTGGGATTTGGCGAAGCGACCATGAACTGCCTGCAACATTTGAGCGGCTTTATCAGCTCACAGCAGATTCGCCTGGTGACGCTTTCCGGCGGTGTCGGGCCGTATATGACCGGCATCGGCCAGTTAGATGCGGCTTGCAGTGTCAGCATGATCCCGGCACCGCTGCGGGTGTCATCGCCACAAGTGGCCGAGATTTTGCGCATGGAATCCAGCGTGCGCGATGTGATTCTTGCGGCTACCGCCGCCGATGTCGCGGTGGTCGGGATTGGGGCGATTAATCAAAAGCGCGATGCCACCATTTTGCGCTCCGGTTATATCAGCGAAGGCGAACAACTGATGTACGCCCGCAAAGGTGCGGTGGGCGATATTCTTGGCTATTTCCTGCAAGCGGATGGCGAACGGGTGGAAGGACTGGAAATTCACCGCGAACTACTTGGCGTGACGCTTGATGACCTGGCGCATCTCCCGACGATTGTGGGTGTTGCGGGCGGGACAGACAAAGCGGACGCGATTTATGCCGCACTGCTAGGTCAGCATATCAATGGCCTGGTGACGGAAGAAGAGACTGCGCGGGCGGTACTGGCGTTGGCGGATTAAACCTGATTCGTCGCCAGCCGCGCTCATAAGAGGAATGGCGATGAGTTATTTACTTGCACTGGACGCCGGAACGGGCAGCATCCGCGCCGTGATCTTCGATACTTCAGGCCACCAGATTGCCGTCGGCCAGGCCGAATGGAAACACCTGAGCGTGGCTGATGTCCCCGGCTCGATGGAGTTTGACCTCATCACCAACTGGCAGCTCGCCTGCCAGTGCATCCGTGATGCACTGCAAAAAGCCCACCTTCCCCCTGGTGCTATCAGCGCAATTTCCTGCTGTTCGATGCGTGAGGGGATCGTGCTTTACGATAAAAATGGCACACCTATCTGGGCCTGTGCCAACGTTGATGCCCGTGCCAGCCGTGAAGTCTCCGAGCTAAAGGAGATCCACGACTATCAGTTTGAATCCGAGGTTTACCACGTTTCCGGCCAGACGCTGGCGTTAAGCGCCATGCCGCGTCTGCTGTGGCTTGCACATCATCGCCCGGATATTTATCGCCAGGCGGCGACCGTGACGATGATCAGCGACTGGCTGGCGGCCAAACTCAGCGGTGAGCTGGCGGTTGACCCTTCCAACGCAGGAACTACCGGTATGCTGGATTTAGCCACCCGCGACTGGCAGCCCGCATTGCTGGATATGGCGGGGCTGCGCGCGGATATTCTCTCTCCGGTAAAAGAAACCGGCAGCGTGCTGGGAGCCGTGACCCAGCAAGCCGCACAGCAGAGTGGTTTGCTGGCTGGAACCCCCGTGGTGATGGGCGGCGGCGATGTGCAACTGGGTTGCCTCGGGCTTGCCGTGGTGCGCGCCGGGCAAGCGGCAGTGCTGGGTGGCACCTTCTGGCAACAGGTAGTGAATCTGCCAGCGATCAAAACCGATCCGGATATGAACATTCGTATCAATCCACATGTTATCGCCAATATGGTACAGGCCGAATCCATCAGCTTTTTTACCGGCCTGACGATGCGCTGGTTCCGGGATGCCTTCTGCGCGGAAGAAAAACTGCTGGCCGAAAGGCTTGGCGTGGATACTTACGCTTTGCTCGAGGAGATGGCAGCGCGTGTTCCGGCGGGGTCTCACGGTGTGATGCCGATTTTCTCCGACGCGATGCACTTCAAGCAGTGGTATCACGCAGCGCCGTCGTTTATTAATCTCTCCATCGACCCAGAAAAATGCAACAAAGCGACATTATTCAGAGCACTGGAAGAGAATGCAGCGATCGTGTCGGCCTGCAATCTTGAGCAAATTTCCGGGTTTTCTGGCATTCAGTTTGAGTCGCTGGTGTTTGCCGGTGGCGGCTCAAAAGGCGCGTTGTGGAGCCAGATTTTAAGTGATGTGACGGGCCTACCGGTGCGTGTTCCGGTTGTCAAAGAAGCGACAGCATTGGGTTGTGCGATAGCCGCAGGCGTCGGTGTCGGGTTGTTTAATAATATGGCTGATGCAGGCGAGCGCCTGGTGCAATGGCAGCGTGAATTTACACCTAATCAGGCGCATCGCGGGTTGTATGACGAGATGAAACGCAAATGGATGAAGGTTTATGCCGACCAGTTAACGCTGGTTGATAGTGGTTTGACGACGTCGATGTGGCAGGCTCCTGGCCTGGTGATGCCACCCTCACCCCGGCCCTCTCCCTGAGGGCTCACAACTTGCTCTGGCAATCTTGTCAGGGTCAGATCTGCAAGCCTCGCTGATTTTCCGTTCACCCGTGCGTTCAGCTATCTCTTTAATTCCCGAAAACGTTGAACGTATCAAGGGGTTAACGCCAACCCCTTGATAATCCAGGCGCCCGGCAAATCAATCGCCGCTAAAGCGGTAAACACCGTTTTTCACCCAACATTCGAGGTCGTTCGCGATTCGTTCCCGACGATCGCTCTCTCACGTGGCTCCCGGCCACGTGACCCCGACTGAAGGGTAAAAAACGGCGCGATTGAAGCCGGGGACAAGGTCAAAACCGCTCTGGCTTTTGACTTTGACTTTCGGGTCCGGCTTAAATCGCCCGGTGAACGAAACCTTCTCCCAATCAGCAGGAACCGTCCTTCAAAGATGTGACTAAGAGACAGCTCCTGGGGGAGAGGGTTAGGATGAGGGCAAGCTAACTCACATTAGAAATAATATTTAAATCTCACACGCCCGCCATAGCGGGTATTGTCGTCGCTATCGCTGCCGTCATTATCAGCGCTAACCCACGACACATAAGTCCCGAGATAAATATTAAAGTTCTTCATGCCCATCACGTTCGGGAATTGATACGAAGTATGGATGGTGTGAATATCGTAAGTCCCCGCATTGGTTATCCAGCAGTCGTCTTCACAGGTATCCATCGCCGAGTTGACATCAAACTTATCAATGTCGTTGTGGGCATAGATATAACCTAGCTCGAAACGCTGCCACAGTGCGTTGACACCCGCAGTGAAGTCAGTTTCATCGGCGGCGTCAAGGTAGGCAGTATTGAAGTTGGCAACGATGCCGTTATCCGGGTCGCTTTTCAGTCCGTTCCACGTCATGGTTAAGCCATAACCGGTGCGGCTCGATTGATCCACCATTTGGCCATTGGCATCTTTGTAACCGTATGCGTTATCCACCACCTGCGCTTCCATCGCAGCAGCAACTGAGAATTCATCTTGCGACCAGGAAATCACCGGACGCAGATAAGCAACATTTTTGTCTTTGGTCAGTTCATTGCCATGATAAGACTTGTCTTGATACAGCGAAGTGCCATCTTCCAGCAGGGTATTGAATTCGAAATACCAGTTGTCGATGGTTTTACTCATCAGGAAGCTACCACCGGAATCACTACGCCCGCGCCCTTCTTTCATCATATAGATGTAGCCAAAGCCATCGCCGTACAAGTCGTTGGCGGTATTACCGGAATACTCAACAAAAGTATCCTGATTCAGCGGGAACATATCGTAGGCTTCGAAGCGCCCGACTTTTATTTTCCAGTCGTTCTCTTGCCCAAAGAAAAATACCGCATCATCAAGATTCATATCACCGGTTAAATCCGCTAACGGCTGTGCTGAGAAACCGGCAAATTGGCCATTTTCCATGCGGCGATAACCATCAAAGCCCAATAATAAACGACCATTAATATCCCAACGTTCGTTATTGCCATCAGCCCAATTAGTATTGGCACTACGGCGTACAGATGTCAGGCCATTACTGCGACTGGCGGCATCCATATTAAATTCAACGTCGCCATAAATTTTTAAATCGCCATATCCGGTTAAAGATAATTTCGGTGATTGGTTATCAGCTTTATCATTAACAGATTGTTCGCTCACCACTTGAACCGGTGCCGTAGTCTGAGCGGGTTTAGGGGTGGTTTTAATCTGTTGGATTTCGGCTTCCGCAGTGGCAGCACGCTGTTCTGCAGCGATTAGACGTTGCTCTAATTGATTCAGACGTTGTTCCAAATCGCTACTCGTTGATTTATTCGCTGCTAATGCACCAGTAGAAATCGTCAGGCCGATAAATAAAGCCAAAGCTTTTCTTTTCATAATCACCTATATCCTTATATAGTTCATGAAACATTTATGAGAACAATTAATTGGGTGTGACTTATTACGTAATGCAAACAACACAGAATAATTACCATGAATGCAATTCGTATTTATATTGATAAACTAAATGCTTTGCTGTTGTGAATTAAAGCAATTTCTTTTTATCATCTTATTATTTATTAAGGGGCAACCAATGGTTAATTTGCGAGGTAAATCCCATAAAGATTTTTAGCTATTAGTAACACCTGTACTTCACAATCACTGGTGCCACAAAATAACAACACTGCATTATCATTTTTTAGTAGTAATCCCCCAGGAAATATCACATCACTTAAATCTCTACGTTTTGCCTCTCCGGCCAGAAAATCATTCCGTTCAGCCATAATTCTGATTGGCGAACTTTGCCGCTGAGACACATCAAAACTAAAAGCTGCGGCGTAGTAATGGCGATTCCCTTGCTCATCGAAACAGGCAACATGCGCCAGTACCTCAACGCAGTTTGGTGCACTGAGCCACGCTTCGTTCACTCCGCACCACGACAACGCATCAACATGTTCCAGCAATTGCGCCTGTTCAATAACCTCCGGTGTAAGCTCTTCAAGCGTGTGGATAATTTTCCAGCCAATTTTGCCGCGCCCACCCAACGCACCTTGAGGACGGGTAAACAGCAGAATGCGCCCATCTTCTAAATCAACCAGCCGAATGTCTTTCATGCCCGGCGGACCATCGGCAAAATGACGCAACGAAGCGAGATCTTTACCGCGCCAAAAATGCGTTTTCCAGATCAGGGTCCGATCGCCAGTCGATGTGAAAGCCACTTCAACACCACCGAAAACCATCTCTCCGCCGACCTGGCAAATAAACGGATCCTGCAAATCAAAAACTGGCGCATCTTCCAGTAAATAAGCCGATTTAAAATTTTCCAGACGGAAAAAACGCACCTGTGAAAACTCACTTTCGCGAGCTTCAACACGCGCCGCCATTATCCATTGCTGTTGGTATCGGAACGGCTTCGTCGGGTTGTAAACATCAAACCCCGCCACGCCATGGAACTCTATTTTATGACACGCAAGACGGTAGGGACGGCGCTGGCGATAAGCCGCCAGCAGCGCGTTAACAGTGGGATTTTTCTTCATTCATGCCAGCCGTAAATGTTGCCAGAGTTCAGTCAATGGCAGCGTTGCCAGCGCCATACATTCATCCGCCGCGCCATACCAGACGTGCAGCGTGTCGTGCTTAATCAGCGCGCCGCAAGTAAACACCACATTGCCGAAGAACCCTTCGCGCTCATAAATTGCCTCAGGTTGCAGCAACGGAACCGGTGATTTGGCGAGGATCTTCGTCGGGTCGTTAAGATCAAGCAGCAGCGCGCCGAGGCAATAACGTTGGCTGGCATCAACACCATGATAAATCGCCAGCCAGCCGCGATCTGTTTTCAGTAATGGGGCACCACCACCCGATTTACGGGCATCCCAAATATCCCCGGAAGCACCCAGTAAATGCCGATGATTACCCCAATGCAGAAGATCCGGTGATTCACTTAACCAGATTTCCGGCTTACCAAAGTGTTTCGGTGCCGGGCGGGTTAAGGCATAAAACTTGCCGTGAATTTTCTCAGGGAAGAAGCAAACATCACGGTTGTCCGGGCAGAAAATGACGCTCTGCTTTTCAACAGTCCGGAAGTCACGCGTCACCGCTAATGCGGTCGAGATGCCGTAACACGACACCGCTGAATAGTTGATATACCAGACACCGTCGATTTCAGTGATGCGCGGATCTTCGCAGCCAAACTGCTCATATTGATTATCCGGGAAGATAAACGGCTCACTATCAATAACGAATTCAATGCCATTACGGCTACGTGCTAACCGCAGATGGGACATCGAGGTTAAATAGACTTCGTCCGGCTGATCGATATTCACGATAGTGCGCGGGTCACTGTAGTCAAAACGTGGATCATTACGGTCAAAGATGCGTGTCGTACAAACCCATTTATCGCCCTGCTGTTCCAGTAAAGGCACATGGATTGTCTGCGGCGAATCACTAATTACGCTCTCGGCTACACGCAGTAGAAGAATAATTTCGCCGTTGAATTCAGTGACTCCAGCGTTGAAAACACACTCTACTTTCATTGACGGGTGCGATGGCTTGATATCTGCCGGTGTGATCAACGGGTTTTTGCTATTCCTTTCCATGAACTGTCCTCTTAATAACAATATGATTTTTTCCGAGCACTGGCGCATCTTCGCCATACAACAGTTCCCCGGCGATTTCCCGGCCGGGGTTGCTGATTTCCATGCCAAAATTAATCGCCACCATCACCGTTTCGTCACCAAAGCGGCGGGCAAACCACAGGCATTGTTGAATGCATTCCAGAAACTGATATTCGCCATGCTGCAATGCCGGTGACTGATTACGCAGCAAGATAAGCTTTTGATAAGCATGAAAGATAGAATCTGGGTCGTCCTGCATCGCCCGCGCATTCACCTCGGGATAATTAGCGTTAACGGGTATCCATGGCGGGCATGATGAAAACCCGGCGTGCGGCGTATTCCGCCACTGACATGGAGAACGCGAACCATCGCGCGAATGTTGAATCGCCTGCACTAATGCCTGGCCTGGAGGTAGTCCGTCGGCCAGCGCGGAGTGGTAATGCGTGCGCCCCTGAATGTCATAAATTTGTTCCAGAGATTCAGGCACATAATCGGTCATACCATTCTCTTCGCCCTGGAAAATAAATGGCACGCCACGGGCGGTGATTTGCAGTGCCATCACAGCAATGGCGCGTGCAGTATCTCGCTCTGACTCACCAAACCGGCTGATCATTCGCGGCATATCGTGGCTTGAGAAAAACAACGTCGGGACACCCGTTAACTGTTTTTCCATCGCCGTCAGTTGCTGATAAATCGCGGTGGCGGAAAAGGTTTTCTGGCTGCCGAGATTAAAGTTAAACACCACATCCAACAATTCGGGGCGCTGATAACGTTGCAGCACATCGAGGTCTTCGCTGCCCACTTCACCCACCAGAAAGTAGTCGCCTTGTTGACGGACATGGCGACATAAGCGCGCCAGTACCGCGCATAAACCAGGCTGATTAATATCGTTGAGGTGCTGCTGCTCACCTTCGCTTTGCGGGTTATCCGCCGTGATGCCGTCGGTGGTGAGGAAATTGATCACATCAAAACGGAAGCCATCAACGCCCTGCACTATCCAGAAATCGAGCATCTGCAAAATTTCCTGCTCGACGCGCGGATTGCGCCAGTTGAGATCCACCTGCTGCGGGGAAAATTTATGGAAGTAATACTGGCCGGTATCCGGCTCTTTGCTCCATGCCGGGCCAGAAAAGAATGATTGCCAATTATTGGGGGCGTCACTAAACAGAAAGAAATCACGCCACGGGCTGGCAGGATTGTTCCAGGCATCCTGAAACCACGGATGCAAAGACGAGACATGGTTAATCACCACATCAATAATCACTTTCATGCCCCGTTGATGGCACGCTTGCAGTACGGCGCCGAACGCCGCCATATCACCAAAACGCGGGTCTACAGCGCAGTAATCGCTGATGTCGTAGCCGTTATCGACCAGTGGCGAAGGGTAAAAAGGCGTTATCCACAGTCCTTTCACGCCAAGGCTTGCGAGGTAGTCTATTTTTTCCAGTAAGCCGTAAAAATCACCTAATCCATCATTATTACCGTCACGAAATGACGGTAAATAGACTTGATAAAAAACTGTCTCATTCCACCAATGGGAATTATCCATCTCCAGATCCCTATTATTTTAATGACAGCGACATTCCCTGCAGGAAATATTTACGGAACAAGATAAAGAGAATAACCACTGGCAACGTTTGCACTACGGCACCAGCCATCACCGGCCCGAGATAAACGCCATACGATTTGCTGAACGTTGCCAGTAATACCGAAAACGGCATTTTTTCTGCTTCGCGCATCACAATCAGCGGCCAGAGGAAGTTGTCCCACGCGCTGGAGAAGGTAAACAGCGCGACAATCGCCAGAATCGATTTATTCAGCGGCATCATCACGTGGCGCAAAATCCCCCATAAACTGGCGTGGTCTAATTTAGCGGCATAAATATAATCATTTGGCGTCCCTTTAAAGCTTTGCGACACCATGAATATTCCCCATGCGCTCATCATAAACGGCAGGATCATCGCCCCGTAACTGTTGATAAGCCCCAGCTCACGCATTAAGACAAACTGCGGAATAATGAACATGAATACCGGGAAAACCATCTGCACAATCAGCAAATTTTTAAATGCGCTTTTGCCACGGAACTGAATTTTCGCCACCGCATAACCTACCAGCGTCGAGGTTAACGTCACGCTGGCGGTAATGGTGATGGCAATAAACATCGAGTTAAACAGCGTGCGTAAAAAGGGTTTATCCGCACGGGCGCTGTTATCAAAAAGAAAAGCATAGTTATCAAGCGAGAAGCGCCCATCGAATAATGCGGTGGTATAAATCTGCGCCGTATCTTTAAACGACACCACCACCATCCAGATAAACGGATATAGCCAGGTTATCGCCAGCGTCAGCATCGCCAGGTGAATCAATAAACTGAGCGGTTTAAATTTTTTCATCAGACGATCTCGATATTTTTTTCAAACATTCGACGCAAGATCCAAATAAGTGCAAAACTACAAGCCGCGACAATAATAGACATGGTTGCCGCCCAACTGGGTTTCATATTCTGGAAGGCGGCTTCATACATCACCACCATTGGTGTAGTGGTGCTATTGAGCGGGCCACCGCCGGTGATTAAATAAGGTTCGGTAAAAATGCCGAAGGCGACGGTAATTGCCAGCACCAGCACCATGATGATTTGCGCATTCATCATCGGCAGAGTGATGGCATACAGCTGTTTAAAGCGCCCGGTTTTATCGAGGATCGCCGCGCTATAAATATCTTTTGGAATTGCCATCATGCCGGAATATAAAATCAAGCCGTAATAGCCAACAAACTTCCATGTCACAATTAAAGCAATAGATAACATGGCGCAGTCTGGGTTAGTAAACCATGGGATGGCAAAACCAAGCCATTCGCGCAGAAATTCGTTTATCGGCCCGTATTCACTAAACAGCTTTGAAAACACGATGGAATACGCCACACCCGATGAGACATTCGCTAACAGAAAGCTCAAGGCAATAAAACCTTTACCATATTTAATGCGTTTTAATCCCGCAGCAAAAAGTAATGATGCAACTAACACTATCGGAATGTAATAGAGCAAGAAGCGCAGCACATTGAGCATTGATTTCCAGAATAATTCGTCCTGCATCACGCCAATAAAGTTATACAATCCGTTAAAGCGAGGAGTGCCAATAAATTGCCATTGGGTCACACTTAAGATGACTAACCAGACAAACGGATAAAACCAAAACAACACGGAATAGCCGAGCCACGAGGAGGCCAACAGGCCCCCTAATGAAGAATCACTAATTCTTATTCTGCGCATAATAATTATTGCCCGAGCAACTTGTCAGTTTCAGCGGCAGACTGATTGAGTGCTTCTATCGGGGCGCTGCCAGAGAAGATAGTGCGTTCGATCATTTGCGTCATGCTGCGCTGAATTTCGCTGGTTTTGGTGGTCGCCGCTGGCGGTTGTGCATTCGCCACAAAGGCTGCAATCTGCTTTTCCACTGGGCTGTGGCCAAGATATGCGGTGAACAGGCTGTTGGTGAGTAAGTCCTCACGTGCAGGTGGCATGCCGGTTAATTCCAGCCATTTCAGGTCATGTTCTGGCGCGTTAAATACCCACTGAATAAACTCCCAGGCTTCAGTTTGGTGTTTGCTGCTTTTAAACATCACCACGCCTTTGCTGTCTGCCAGGGTGTGAGGCTGAGGGTGCCCATCAGCGGTGACCATCGGGCCAATCTGGATACTTTCAAGAATGGTTGGGTATTGCTTGCGATAACGGGCGATATCCCACGGGCCACGCACCGATGCCATTACCTGGCCGGTGGCTAATGGATCATCTACGGCAGTGAAATCATAACTACTCCACTTATTGGCAAATATTTTCGCCATAAATGTCAGGACGGTTTCCCCTTGGGCATTATTGTATTGGGCTTTGTTATCAGTAATATAAGCTTGGCCATTGGTGGCGGCATAAAATAATGGGATGAAATCGAACCAGCGATCCCACCAGTTTTTTCCGGCGGTAAGTTGAATGGCATAACCTGATTTATCATCCGCACGACGCTGTGAAAGCGTATAAATATCCTGATACGTGGTTGGAACTTTGTCATAGCCATATTGCTTTAATAAGTCCATTCGCCACCAATAGACGATAGGATTAATGTAAATCGGCAACACATTTTTCTGGCCGTTAATTTCCCAGGCCGGAACAATTTTCCCCATATGGCGGTTTTCAATCAGTTGCGGGTAACCGGGTAATTTCGCCAGATCGATGAGCTGATCCATCTCATTCAGTTGGCTGGCAAAACCGATAAAAATATTACTCGAAATATCAGGTTCTGTTCCCGAAGCCAGTGCATTCATAATGGCTTCTTCAGAGCTGCTGGCTGCCGGAATGGTCGTGAATTCTACTTTGTGGTGCTCCGGCAAACTATTCCATTCGGTGACCATTGCATTCCAGAAAGCTTCTTCATTTTCATTCGGTGCAACCCACATTTTTATTGGTGTAGCGTCTTGTTCCGCTGTCTTTTCGTCATCCTGCCCGCAGCCCGAAATAACCATTGCTAATACAACTGGGGCTGTCCATTTAACCAGTGTAAAAATTTTCACTAGAAACTCTCCTTTGAAACAGTAAGCGCGCATCCTATTTTCACGCTAACACCAGGAATTTATGTTTAACGTTAAACAAGTCACAAAAACAGCTTTGTTTAACGTTAAACTCATGGCAAATTACGAAGTATGAAAAACAAAAAAAGACGTACTGAAGAAGATGAATGACAACAAAAAAGTAACCACCAAATCCATCGCAAAAGCATTAGGTATTTCGCATACCACCGTTTCTAACGCGTGGAACAACCCCGACAAACTTTCCGCTGAGCTACGGGGGAAAATTATTGAATATGCCGCTTCTTGCGGCTTTCAGGGGCCAGACAGACTGGGCCGGGCGCTGCGTACCGGCAAGTCAGATACCATCGGGGTGATTTTTAATGACTCAATGAGCTACGTGTTTATCGATAATCACGATCTCAATTTGATGAAAGGTATCGCTACGCAGTGCGAAAACCATGATATCAACCTGGTGCTGATTCCGTTAAAAAATAGCCAAAACATTAAAATAAAAACGATCAATACGCTGGTTGATGGTTATATTCTTAACGCCACCCACAATAATGATGAAGTTATCCAGCAGGCATTGGCGAAGAATATTCCTGTGGTCACTATCGATTTTTCTTTACCCGACCACAGCAGCGTGTCAATTAATAACCAAAAAGCGATGAACGAAATATGCAGTTATTTACTTAATAAAGGCCATCGCCGCTTCGGTATCATCTCCTTCCCATCACAAAAATCGGCTGCGGGTATGCGTTCACTTGAGCAACCCGTGAACGGCGATAACAGCGTGATGCTAACGCGTGTCAATGCCTGCCGCGATGTCTTTGCCGCTCATGAGATTGCCCTTAACGAATGCTGGTTGTACGAAACCATTCACAATGAACAACACGGTGCGCAGGCAGCAAAAATTCTGTTAACCGAGCACCCTGAAATTAGCGCATTAATTTGTTTATCTGACCGTTTTGCCGCTGGTGCAATCAATTATTGCGTCGAAAATAATATCGCTATTCCACAGAAAGTGGCGATTACGGGTTTCGATAATATTCCGGTAAATACATCAGGCATTCGTTTAACCACCATTTCCCAGCATGCCGAGGAAAAAGGGGCGATCGCCGTGAAGTTATTACTCGACGAAAATAATAAAACCCATTACGAGCTGGATTATCAATTTATTGAAGGAGCGTCAACGTGACGTTCTACTGATACGGGTTAATTTATGGATGAACTTAGCTGTTTCAAAGCCTACGATATTCGTGGTGAAGTGGATGTCACCATTAATCACGATATTATTCTGCGAATTGCACACGCTGTCGCCAGTTGGTTAAAACCCAAGCGCATGGTCATTGGCTGCGACAGCCGTCTGACGTCGGATGCATATAAACATATCCTGGCAAAAGAATTAACGCTGAGCGGTGTCGATGTTATCGATATTGGCATGGTGGGCACGGAAGAAGTTTATTTTGCTACGCGGATATTGAAAGCCGATGGTGGCATTCAAATTACTGCCAGCCATAACCCAGCCAATCATAACGGCATGAAAATTGTGCGTGAGCAAGCCCGTCCGGTCAGTAACGACAACGGGTTGCTGGAGATTAAAGCGCTGGCGCTGGCGAATGATTTTACTCAAGCGGCACAACCAGGGAGTTACCAGCGAGTTTCACATCGTGACGCCTGGATTAACCATCTGATGAGTTATATCACCACGCCGTTAAGCCGCCCGTTGCGAGTGGTGGTTAATGCGGGAAATGGCGCGGCTGGCCCCGCCCTTGAAGCCCTGGAAAACGCGCTGCGCAAAAGCCATGCGGCCATTGAATTCATCAAGTTATACGTTGAACCGGATGGCCATTTCCCTAATGGTGTGCCGAACCCAATGCTTGAAGAAAACCGCTATGACACGCGTGCGGCAATCATGTTACACCAAGCCGATTTAGGTATTGCCTGGGATGGCGATTTTGATCGCTGTTTTTTCTTCGACAGCCAGGGCGAGTTCATCGAAAGCTATTATCTGGTGGGGTTACTGGCAAGTGGGTTTCTTAACCAGGCTGCGGGTGAGAAAATTATTCATGACCCGCGCCTGACCTGGAATACACAACAAATCATCAGCCAGTGTGGCGGAATAGCGATTGAGTCCAAAACGGGTCATGCATTTATAAAAGATAAAATGCGCCAGGAAGATGCCATTTATGGCGGTGAAATGAGTGGTCATCACTATTTTCGCTCATTTGGTTATTGTGACAGCGGCATGCTCCCCGCACTGTTAGTTTTTCAGTTATTGAATACCACCGCCAAAAATTTATCCGAACTCGTCGCCGAGCGTAAAAACCAATTCCCGATATCCGGCGAAATCAATATCACCGTTAAGAACCCTCTTGCCGTACTGGCACATATTGAAGCGAAGTTTTCAGCACAATGTGTGAGCCAATCCCATTGTGACGGCTTAAGCATGGAATTTGACACATGGCGTTTTAATTTACGCACCTCGAATACTGAACCCTTGCTGCGCCTGAACGTTGAAAGCCGTGGCGATCATGCGTTGATGAAGATGAAAACTTCGCTGCTGTTATCACTTATTGAATCGCTGTGAATCAATACGGAGAAAATGATGACCACTGTTACCCTAAAAAATATTAATAAAACCTACGAAAAAAATACCATCATCGAAAACCTGTCACTCGATATTCATTCCGGCGAATTTATTGTGCTGGTCGGCCCATCTGGCTGCGGTAAATCAACGTTATTGCGCATTATTGCCGGGCTGGAAAGTTTAAACAGTGGCTCGATAATCATCGGTGACCAGGATGTCACTGATTTACCTGCTGGTCAGCGTAGTCTTTCGATGGTGTTTCAATCCTACGCGCTTTATCCACATATGACGGTGCGTGAAAATCTCGCTTTCGGCCTCAATAATGTCAAAACACCGAAAGACGAAATTACGCGGCGCATTACGCAAGCCGCCAAAATGTTACAGCTTGAAGAGTTGCTCGACCGCCTGCCGCAGAATCTTTCTGGCGGGCAACGGCAACGTGTGGCGATTGGCCGCTCTACCGTTCAACAACCCAAAATCTTTCTGTTTGATGAACCGCTGTCGAATCTAGACGCCGCATTGCGCGTTGAAATGCGCCAGGAAATTAGCCAGCTACACGGCAATTTGCACAATACGATGATTTACGTCACCCACGATCAGGTTGAAGCCATGACGCTGGCGGACAGAATTGTGGTGCTCTACAAAGGTAAAATTGAGCAGGTTGGTACACCTCTGGAGCTGTATAACCGGCCTGAAAACTTGTTCGTCGCCGAGTTTATTGGCACGCCGAAAATCAATATCTTGCCCGCGACGTTCCAGGGTAATGCGCTGCATATTGCCAACGATGTGATATTGCCTATGGCGAACCCGCCCGCAACGTTACAACAGGGCGATAAAGTGTTTATCGGCATTCGTCCGGAACACCTGCGCCTCGGCGAAGCGGCAGATTACCAGTTTGATGCCAGCGCCAAATTTACTGAACTTCAGGGTGATTCAACGCTGGTTTATCTGGATTTAGCCGGGCAATCGGTTTGCCTGAAATCCTTCCAGCAGCTCAATTTCACCAGTGGGACGGCGCTAACATTGGGCGTAGATGAAAAACATCTTCATCTGTTTGATGCACTGGGTAAGCGCCTGGCGCACTAAATACAGCTTCTGTTGTGTCGGGAAGCGCTTCGCTTACCCGACCTGCATGACTGCCGTTCTTTGAGTTATGTCACAATCATTCGACAACTTCTCCCCATTTGCGCTACATCAAGCTAGATTACTAACTCATCCGACCACATAATAATAATGACCCGCAGGAAGAGAATATGAGCTATCCGTCGCTGTTTTCCCCACTAGACCTGGGTTTCACCACGCTTAAAAACCGTGTGCTGATGGGTTCGATGCACACCGGACTTGAGGAGCACCCTAAAGGCGCTGACCGTTTGGCGGCGTTTTATGCCGAGCGCGCACGCCACGGCGTGGCGTTAATTGTCACTGGCGGCGTTGCCCCCTCGCCTTCTGGCGTCGGCGTGGAAAGCGGCGCGGTACTCAATGACGTAAGCCAGCTTGCCCATCATCAGATTGTTACCGATGCAGTGCACAAAGAAGGCGGGAAAATCGCGCTACAAATCCTGCATACCGGGCGTTATAGCTACCAGCCAAACCCGGTCGCCCCTTCCGCAATCCAGGCACCGATTAACCGTTTTAAACCCCACGCCTTGAGCCATGAAGAGATCCTGACTTTGATCGAGGATTTTGCTCAGTGCGCAAGTCTGGCACAGCTTGCCGGATACGATGGCGTCGAAATCATGGGTTCCGAAGGCTATCTGATTAACCAGTTTTTAGCGGCAAGAACCAACCAGCGCGATGACGAATGGGGCGGCGATTACCCTCGCCGCATGCGTTTTGCCATTGAAGTCGTCCGCGCGGTGCGTGAAAAAGTGGGAGCGAATTTTATTATCATTTATCGCCTGTCGATGCTGGATTTGGTCGATGGCGGCGGCACGTTTGAAGAAGCCGTACAGCTTGCAAAAGCGATTGAAAAAGCCGGTGCCACGTTAATTAACACTGGCATCGGCTGGCATGAAGCGCGTATTCCAACCATCGCAACACCTGTGCCACGCGGCGCATTTAGCTGGGTGACCCGCAAACTCAAAGGCCAGGTTTCTATTCCGCTTGTCACTACCAACCGCATTAACGATCCGCAAACCGCAGAAAAAATCATTGCTGATGGCGACGCCGATATGGTGTCAATGGCGAGGCCATTCCTCGCCGATGCGGAGTTTGTTTCCAAAGCCGAGCAGGGGCGCGAAGATGAAATCAACACCTGCATTGGCTGCAATCAGGCATGCCTGGATCAGATTTTCCTCGGCAAAGTGACTTCATGCCTGGTCAATCCCCGCGCCTGCCATGAAACCAAAATGCCGATTGTCCCCGCTTCCGTGCATAAAAATCTGGCGGTAATTGGTGCTGGGCCTGCCGGGCTTGCTTTTGCGATCAATGCCGCAGCGCGTGGCCACAAAGTGACATTGTTTGATGCAGCCTCTGAAATCGGCGGCCAATTTAATATCGCCAAGCAGATCCCCGGCAAAGAGGAGTTTTACGAAACACTGCGCTATTACCGCCGCATGTTGGAGCTGACCGGAGTGGAAGTTTGCCTGAATCAATACGTCACCGCGCCAATGCTCGAAGAATACGACGAGATTATTCTCGCCTGCGGGATCGAGCCACGCATGCCGCTTATCGACGGTATTACTCATCCTAAAGTATTGAATTATATTGATGTGTTGCGTGAAAAAGCGCCAGTGGGTGACCGCGTGGCGATTATCGGTGCCGGCGGTATTGGCTTTGATACCGCGATGTATCTAAGCCAGGAAGGGGAGTCCACCAGCCAGAATATCGCTGAGTTTTGCGTGGAATGGGGCATCGACACCAGCCTGCAACACGCAGGAGGATTGCGTCCAGAAGGCGCTCATCTGCATAAAAGCCCGCGCCAGATTGTAATGCTGCAACGCAAAACCAGTAAGCCAGGTGAAGGTTTAGGTAAAACGACAGGCTGGATTCACCGCACCACGCTGCTGGCACGCGGTGTCAAAATGCTGGCGGGCGTAACTTACGAACGCATTGATGATGAGGGTCTGCACATTACGGTAGGCGGTGAGCCGCAAACGCTGAAAGTCGATAATGTGATTATTTGCGCCGGGCAAGATTCGCGCCGTGAATTGACGCAACCGCTGCAAGAATTAGGGAAGACGATACATTTGATTGGTGGAGCAGATGTGGCGATGGAGCTGGATGCCCGACGCGCAATCGCGCAGGGCACCCGTTTAGCGCTGGAAATTTAGAACTAAACGTCGGATGACGCTGCGCTTATCCGACCTTGTATCTTGAACCGGTAGCTGGTTAGCTACCGGTTACATGAAACGGAGGAAGCTTGTATCCGACCTGAAGACCTCGATCTTCCGACGTAGCTTAAGCCCTCCGTTTCACCTTTCACGCCACTCAAAATCCGAACGGTAACCAGAAGCTCTGACTTCGCATGTACAAGGCTGGAATGGCGTGTTGGTTCACGTGGAAGGAGATGAAATATGGCTTTTCTCGGTGCTGATATCAGCAAAAATAAAATAGATGTCTGTCTGCTTGTTGCCGGTATTAAGGGTAAGAAAAAGCAGAAAGTCTTCACCAATGAACCCTGTGTGGCCCGCAAAATCATCGACTGGCTGGAGGCCCAAAAATGCGCCTCTGATAATATGACAGTCGTGATGGAAGCCACGGGTATCTACCATGAGAATCTGGCGTATGGGCTTCATGATGCGGGGATTTCTGTCTGCATGGCCAATCCATACCGTGTCCGTGAGTTTGCCTGCGGAATGGATATCCTCACGAAAAATGACACAGTGGACGCATTTGTGCTGGCCTGTTATGGCGAGCTGAAGCATCCCGATGCCTGGGTCCCACCGTCAGTTGAAGTCCGTAAACTCAGGGCGTTGTTGCGTCAGCGCGACGCGCTGAAAGAGGATGTGCAGAGGACGGCCAACCGGCTTGAAAAAGCGCATTCAACCTCGACACCACGGGAGGTCATAGGCTCACTGGAGCGGACACACGGCTGGCTGAGTGATGAACTGGAACGGATAGAAAAGCTCATTACTGACCACACAGATAACGACCCGGGACTGAAGGCCGATCTGGAGCTGCTGAAATCGATAAAATGTGTGAAGGAGCAGGTGGGACGGGAGATGCTGGCACTACTGAAAGACGGGACGTTCAAAAGTGCCTCGCAGGTGGCAGCGTATCTGGGAATAACACCGGTGGAGAGAGTGTCCGGCAGTTCGGTACGCGGGCGGGCACATATGTCAAAAACAGGCCCCTCAATAGTCAGAGCCAAACTGTATGTAGCAGCCCTGAGTGCAATCCGGTGGAATAAACCCGCGAAGGCGATATATGAAAGGCTGGTAGCGAAAGGTAAGGCGAAAAAAGCGGCGCTGGGTGCAGTGATGCGTAAGCTGGTACATATGTGCTTCGGCGTACTGAAAACCCGATTACCATGGGATGAAAATTATGCAGCTACCGCTTGACGTCCAAGACGGTAGCTACAGGCCAGGTTTTGTAGGGTGGATAAGCGATAAGCGTCATCCACCACTTTTAGCAGAAGTGACCAAACGCTTAGCGAAGACGGCCCAGCTTCACGGCTTTTAGCACCACGAATTTTTTGTTCGTAGCAACGGTATCGCAGTTACCGAAGATTTTCTTCAGCTTGTGATAGTAGTCCAGATGGCGGTTAGCAACGATGTACAGCTCACCGCCATTTTGCAGGCAACGACGGGCGTGGTGGAACATTTCCCACGCCACCTGATCGGTCAACGAATGTTGCTGATGGAACGGTGGGTTGCACAGAATCGTGTTAAAGCGATATGGCTCAACACCTGACAACGCGTTGTTGATCATAAATTCGCAGCGATCCAGATTTTCCGGCATGTTGGTTTCAACGTTCAGGCGGCTTGAAGCAACGGCCATCGGTGATTCATCAACAAATACCACTTTTGCTTCTGGGCTTTGCTCCAGCAAGTGCAGGCCAATCACACCGTTACCACAACCTAAATCGACAATTTCGCCTTCCAGGTTAGTTGGCAAGTTTTCAATAAAGAAACGAGCGCCAATATCCAGGCCAGTGCGGGAGAATACGTTGGCGTGGTTGTGAATCGTCCACGGCGTACCTTCCAGTTTCCAGCTCAGGGTTTCTGCGGCTTCTTTCAACACGGGTGCATTGAAAGTACAGTTGATGAGACGCGCTTTTTTCCAGGCCAGAGTGGTCGTGGTCGGCCCAAGGATCTTTTCAAACAGCTCAATAGTTGAGTTGTGAATGTCGCGTGTTTTCGCACCCGCGATAATACGTGTTTCTGGGGTCACGACACTGTGCAGCGAGCGCAGTTGTTGTTCCAGTAATGCCAGCGTTTTAGGGATCTTAATCAGAACCACTGCTGGAGCTTCTGGATATTTTGCAGTGCTATCAACAAACGTGACGCTGGATTCAACGATGCCGTTCTCGCGCAAGTTCTCACGGATAGCCAGTTCGCTAAGATACGAGTCGCTGATGCTGTACGGCTTGTGTTCAGCCAGCACGCAAGACAGCGCCCCGAAGTTATCGTTAAAAATCAGGACCGGGCCACTGATTTCGATTTCGTCCAGTTGCTGCAAAAGATAATCATCGGCAGCTTCCCACGCCTGTAGTGGGTTAACGTCATCCGTTTCTGGAAAACGTTTTAGTGTCAGTGAACGGAAACCGTTGTCTAATTGGCTCATCGGCCCTCCTGGATGGTAAAATTTCGGCGTAATCCCCGAATGGGGGCGTGAGTATACCCTTTTTTTTCCAAAAACTGCGCAACTGCCTTTTGAAAGACTTCGAGCAAGCGAGAACTATGAGCAATTTAACTTATTTACAGGGCTACCCAGAGCATTTGCTCTCTCAGGTTCGCACGCTGATTGCGGAACAACGTCTGGGCGAGGTACTGCAAAAACGCTATCCAGAAACGCATAACATCACTACCGATAAAGCGTTGTATGCCTGGACGCAAGAGATTAAAAACCAGTATCTGCGTAATGCGCCGCCGATTAATAAAGTGGCTTATGACAGCAAAATTCATGTGCTGAATAATGCGCTGGGTTTGCATACTGCCGTGTCGCGCGTGCAAGGGAACAAGCTAAAAGCCAAAGCTGAAATTCGCGTGGCGACAGTATTTAAAAATGCGCCAGAAGCCTTTTTGCGCATGATCGTGGTGCACGAGCTGGCGCATTTAAAAGAGAAAGATCATAACAAGGCGTTTTACTCGCTGTGCTGCCATATGGAGCCGCAATATCACCAACTGGAGTTTGATACGCGGCTTTGGTTAACGCAGATGGCATTGAGCGGGCAGGCGTGATCGGAAAAAATGGTGGGTGACGCTGGCGCTTATCCACCCTACAAAATCACGTTCAATGCTCTAACTTACTTTATCCCGGCAAATACTGCGGCAATCGCTACTGCACCTGGATCCTTTACCCCTTTCAGATTCTCGCTGTTTACATACGACGAACGCCCGGCATTAGCTTTCTGCATTTTCGCCGTGGCTGCTGCACCAGCTTCCGCGGCTTCTATTGCAGCAGACAAATCCTGATTTTTTAATGCTTCCAGTGCTGGCTGTAACGCGTCAATTAGCGTGCGATCACCCAGTTCTGCCCCACCGTAGCGTTTCATTTGTTCAAGGCCAAATAGCAAGGCATCGACAAGTGGCTGCTTTTTAGCGACTTGCTGCCCGCTCGCAGTGAAGAAGATCGACATCAGTACGCCACTTGAGCCACCCATCACCGTTGCCAGGCGTTCGCCGATTAATTCCAGCAGCGCCGCTGGGTCATTTAATGGCAGTTTGCCGTCATCGTTAAGCTGTGCAATGTCGCGTGCACCCTGTGCAAACGTGGAGCCAGTATCACCATCTCCGACTTTGGCATCCAGCGCATTCAACGCTTTTTCCTGTGCGATAAGCGTATTCGTAATATTCGCCACCAACGTTTTAACGTCCGCATTTTCTGACGGCTTCGCCGATGATTCGATACGTATCACACTGTGTTTCCGCTTTGGCATCGCGTGGAGTTTTACCACCGGGCACCAGCCTGCCGTTTCCACATCTGCATGCAATGCTTTGATAAAACGATCATTTAGCACTATAGCGGACAGTGAAAATCCTTTCATATCCAATGCAGTGACCAGTGGTGCCGGGCCAATCAAATAATCGATCTGGTCTTTTAATTCTGAATGCACCAGCTCTTTGGTAAGCATGGCCATTTCCAAAGACGATACGCCGCCAAGATTGTTAACCAGCACTGCCAGTCTTGCGTCGTTGCCGGTCTTTTTACGCAAATGATTCACCAGAGTAGCAATCGTCTTCTGGCTGTTTTGGCTATCCAGTGTACTGGCGCCAGGTTCACCATGAATCCCCAGACCTAGCTCGAGATGCCCGCCTTTGATGCGCCCTTCTTCTTCATTTTGGTCCGGAAGGTTGCAGGTTTGCATGGCGACACCCATGCTGGCAATGCTATCGCAGGCACTTTGCGCGATGTCTCGAACATCGCTCAAAGACTTGCCTTGTTCTGCGGCAAAGCCCGCAATTTTATGCACCAGTACCGTTCCGGCAATGCCGCGTGGCTGTTTGTTATCGGGCAACGAAATATCATCGCCAACGATCACCATCTCCACTTTGAGACCGTGTTTTTTGGCCTTCTCCGCCGCAAGCCCGAAATTAAGACGATCGCCAGTGTAGTTTTTGACGATAAGCAAACAACCGCGATCGCCCGTGACCGCAACAATCGCGTTTAAAACCGCATCCACGCTTGGCGAGGCAAACAAGTCCCCACATACCGCAGCGGTTAGCATCCCTTTGCCAACAAAGCCTGCGTGAGCCGGTTCATGCCCCGAACCGCCACCTGAAATAATCGCCACTTTGCTCTTATTCCAGTCTTTGCGTACCACCACACGTATAGCGGGATCGGTATCTAAACGGGTCAAATTACGAAAACGAGAGCTGATGATCACACCTTCGATGGCATCGTCGACCATTTTCTGACGGTCGTTAAAGAAGAATCTGGACATGGCTTCCCAATAATAAGTAATACATATGCAAAGCATAGCCTTTGCTGCGAGGATCTGCGCAAACCAGGATTTTGGCGGGTGACGTTCCGTATGCGCTTGCTATGCTTATGGAAATATCGCCACAGGAAATCATCATGATTGCACCACTGCTGATTGCCAGAACCACTGAACAAGAACTGCATTTACTGCCCGGCATGGCAAACCGTCACGGGCTGATAACCGGGGCGACCGGCACCGGTAAAACGGTGACGTTACAAAAGCTGGCTGAGTCGTTTTCAGAGATTGGCGTACCGGTATTTATGGCGGATGTGAAAGGTGACCTCACCGGTATTGCACAAGAAGGCGTTGAGTCTGAAAAGCTGCTCGCACGGCTGGCAAAAATTGGTGTGACTGACTGGTCACCGCACAAAAACCCGGTGGTGCTGTGGGACATCTTTGGCGAAAAAGGCCATCCGGTACGGGCGACTGTTTCAGATCTTGGCCCGCTGTTACTCGCCCGCCTGCTTAATCTCAATGAAGTACAGTCTGGTGTGCTACAAATCATCTTCCGCATTGCTGATGATCAAGGCTTGTTGCTGCTCGATTTTAAAGATTTGCGCGCCGCGACGCAGTACATCGGCGATAACGCAAAATCGTTCCAGAACCAGTACGGCAATATCAGCAGTGCTTCTGTCGGTGCCATTCAACGTGGGCTTTTACAGCTCGAACAACAAGGTGCTGAGTATTTCTTTGGCGAACCGATGCTGGATATTAAAGACTGGATGCGTACCGATGCCAACGGTAAAGGCATTATCAATATTTTATCTGCCGAAAAGCTGTACCAGATGCCGAAACTGTATGCCGCCAGTTTGCTGTGGATGCTTTCAGAAATTTATGAACAACTACCAGAAGCTGGTGACCTGGAAAAACCAAAACTAGTGTTCTTTTTTGATGAAGCGCATCTGCTATTTAACGACGCGCCGCAAGTGCTACTGGATAAAATCGAGCAGGTTATTCGTTTGATTCGTTCCAAAGGCGTTGGGGTGTATTTTGTTTCCCAAAACCCGTCGGATATTCCAGATACCGTACTGGGGCAGTTAGGTAATCGGGTCCAGCATGCGCTACGCGCCTTTACACCGAAGGACCAGAAAGCAGTAAAAACGGCGGCACAAACCATGCGAGCCAACCCTAAATTCGATACTGAGAAAGCGATTCAGGAGCTTGGGACTGGGGAAGCATTGATTTCTTTGCTGGACGAAAAAGGCAGCCCAACGGTAGTCGAGCGCGCCATGGTAATTGCACCTTGCTCACGCATGGGGCCAGTCACTGAAGATGAACGTAACGGGTTACTGAATCATTCACCGCTATACGGCAAATACGATGAAACGGTCGATCGTGAATCCGCCTATGAACGATTACAACAGGGTGTGCAAGCCGCAGGTGAGCAACAAAATGCACCGCCTGCAAAAGGCGAATCTGTTGCGGTAGATGACGGCATCCTTGGCGGACTGAAGGATATTTTGTTTGGAACCACAGGGCCGCGTGGTGGCAAAAAAGACGGTGTGGTGCAAACCATGGCCAAGAGTGCAGCACGCCAGGTGACTAACCAAATTATTCGTGGAGTCTTAGGTAGTATTATGGGTGGGCGTAAACGGTAATATCTACACGTTAACTATCTATACCCAAAATAATTCGAGTTGCAGCAAGGCGGCAAAAGAACAACAAATTTGTCTGGAACAAATTTGAACGCTGCTTGCAGCGTCCCCAAAGGGGTAAGACCCAAGGATGGGCCGCATAAGCCCCAGGAGCTTACATAAGTAAGTGACTGGGGTTTGTGAGTGCAGCCAACACAGTTGCAGCTTGAAGTATGATGGGTATTAGCCGGAGCGCTTCATCATTAACCACAGGCTGATTAAGAAGAACGTTGCACTTGGTAGCAAAGCACCCAAAATCGGCGGGATGCTGTACACAAGGCTGAGAGGGCCAAATATTTGGTCGAGCACGTAGAACACAAAACCAAAGCTGATACCGGTGACAACTCTCACCCCCATCGGCACGCTACGCAGTGGGCCAAAGATGAACGACAGTGCCATTAACATCATTACCGCAACAGAGAGTGGCGCGAAGATTTTGCTCCACATATTGAGCTGATAACGCCCGGCATCTTGTCCACTGGCCTTAAGGTACTTAACGTAGTTGTGCAGACCGCTAATCGATAGCGCATCCGGGTCGAGTGCCACAACACCCAGTTTGTCTGGGGTTAAGTTAGTTTTCCACTCGCCACTAACCGTCTGTGAGCCAGTAATTTGTTTCGTGTCGGTGAGGTTAGATTCATCAACCTGAGACAGTCGCCATACTTTATGCTCCACATCGTATTGTGCTGATGCGGCATATCGAACTGATTCGAGGCGTTTTTCTTTACTGAAACTGTAAATGCTCACACCGGCGAGGTCGTTGTTACCTTTCACACGTTCGATATAGACAAAGTTGTGGCCATCTTTTGCCCACAAACCTTGCTGGGTCGTCAGCAAAGAACCGCCGTACATCTGTTGCGCACGGTAGTTACGCGCCATTTGTTCGCCTTGCGGTGCCACCCATTCACCAATGGCCATAGTCAGCAACACCAGCGGAATAGCCGTTTTCATTACGGCCAAGGCAATCTGCATGCGGGTAAAACCGGAGGCCTGCATAACCACCAGCTCACTGCGCTGTGCCAGCATCCCTAACCCTAACAACGCACCGAGAAGTGCGGCCATCGGGAAGAAAATCTGGATGTCTTTTGGAATGCTAAGGACGGTATATATCCCCGCCCCCATCGCCGAATAGCTGCCCTGACCGGCCTTTTTCAACTGGTCAACAAACTTAATAATGCCCGACAGCGACACCAGCATGAACAATGTCATCATGATGGTGGTGAAGATGGTTTTACCGATATAACGGTCGAGAACACCAAACATTTATGCCGCTCCTCGTGTTTTGCTAAAGCGTGCACGTAGCTGGCGCATCGGCACCGTATCCCACACATTGAGCACCACTGCGATGGCAAAATAGACCAGGTTAACCAACCACATCCATAGCATTGGGTCGATTTTCCCTTTCGCCGCATTCGATTTCAGAGAAGTTTGCAGCAGGAAGAAGACCAAATACAACAACATGGCTGGCAGCATTGAAAGCACACGACCTTGTCGCGGGTTCACTACGCTTAACGGAACAACCATCAATGCCATGATAAAGACGGTCACTATCAGCGTAAGACGCCAATGTAATTCAGCTCGCGTGTTAGGCGCATCGCTTGCCCACAAGGCTCGCGTGTACATTTGACTGGAGTCATCGGGATCAAGCGCGACCGACTGGTGCCCAACAATCGCCTGGTAATCCTGGAAGTCTGTAATACGGAAATCACGCAGCAGTGCGGTGCCTTCAAAACGAGTGCCCGTATTGAGCGTCACCACCTGGGAACCATCTGGCCGCTGTGACAAATGGCCGGAATCCGCAACAACGACGGATGGACGCGCATTACCTTTCGGACGCAATTGCGCCAGGAAAACATCGTTGAAGCTTGAACCGTTAACACTCTCAATGAACAGCACTGAGTTGCCATCGGTCGCTTGCTGGAATTGCCCTTGAGCCAGCGCAGCCATGCCAGGGTTAGCTTTGGCTTCCGCCAGCACTGCATCCTGGTGGCGTGAAGACCACGGGCCGAGCCACATCACGTTGATGGTAGCAACAGCACCGGTAAAGAGTGCGAGGATCATTGCAGCTTTGATCAGCACCGCTTTACTCAAGCCACAAGCATGCATTACCGTAATTTCGCTTTCGGTATACAGGCGGCCAAAGGTCATGAGTAACCCAAGGAAAAGGCTAAGAGGCAGGATAAGTTGCGCCATTTCAGGCACGCCCAGCCCTAAGAGAGAGAAAACGAGATTTGTCGGAATATCGCCGTCAACCGCTGCCCCAAGAATCCTGACTAGCTTCTGACAAAAGAAGATCAGCAGCAGGATGAAGAGGATCGCAAGTTGGCTTTTGAACGTCTCCCGAACCAGATATCTTATGATAATCACATTAAATACGCCTGTGAAAACGAGTCTTTTTGCAGGAAAATTGCTTGTTTCATCGCTTATACGTCATTTATTCTCTTGAGTCGTCGAAAACATCGCTAAGATTAAGAAGCTCAGCATGTTTCTGGCACAGGGTGATTTAATTGACGTCGCCAAAACAGTACAAACATACTCGTAAGATTAACACGAAGTCATCGCAACCGCGGACATGAGTTACGAAAGCTTGTAATTCTAGCTGTAGCCACCGTCGTTGTCTTTAAGATTCAGGAGCGTAGTGCATGGAGTTCAGTGTAAAAAGCGGTAGCCCCGAGAAACAGCGTAGTGCCTGCATCGTTGTGGGAGTCTTTGAACCGCGTCGCCTGTCCCCGGTCGCCGAACAACTCGATAAAATCAGCGATGGCTACATCAGCGCGCTTTTGCGCCGTGGTGAGCTCGAGGGAAAAGCCGGCCAAACTTTATTGCTTCACCATGTTCCGAACGTGCTCTCAGAGCGCATTCTGCTGATTGGCTGTGGCAAAGAACGTGAACTGGACGAGCGTCAGTATAAGCAAGTTATCCAAAAAACGATCAATACACTAAACGATACGGGTTCGATGGAAGCCGTTTGCTTCCTGACCGAACTCCACGTTAAAGGCCGCAACACTTACTGGAAAGTACGCCAGGCGGTGGAAACGGCAAAAGAGTCCTTGTATAGCTTCGATCAGCTCAAGACCAACAAAAGCGAGCCACGTCGTCCGTTGCGTAAAATGGTCTTTAACGTGCCAACCCGTCGCGAACTGACCAGCGGCGAGCGCGCCATTCAGCATGGTCTGGCGATTGCTGCCGGTATTAAAGCAGCAAAAGATCTTGGCAATATGCCACCAAACATCTGTAACGCGGCATACCTGGCTTCCCAGGCACGTCAACTGGCTGATTCTTACAGCAAAAATGTGGTCACTCGTGTCATCGGTGAGCAGCAGATGAAAGAGCTGGGCATGCACTCTTACCTCGCAGTAGGTGATGGTTCCCAGAACGAATCTCTGATGTCCGTAATCGAATACAAAGGCAATAATTCACCGGATGTGCGCCCTATCGTGCTGGTCGGTAAAGGCCTGACGTTCGACTCAGGTGGTATTTCTATCAAACCTGCCGAAGGCATGGATGAGATGAAATACGATATGTGCGGCGCAGCTTCCGTGTACGGCGTGATGCGTATGGTGGCTGAACTGAATCTGCCAATTAACGTTATCGGCGTGCTGGCGGGCTGTGAAAACATGCCTGGCGGGCGTGCGTATCGCCCAGGCGACGTGCTGACAACGATGTCTGGCCAGACCGTTGAAGTACTGAATACCGATGCGGAAGGCCGTCTGGTGCTGTGTGATGTGCTGACTTATGTTGAGCGCTTCGAACCTGAAGTGGTTATCGATGTGGCAACGCTTACCGGCGCATGTGTGATTGCCCTGGGCCATCACATCACCGGTTTGATGTCGAATCACAACCCACTGGCACATGAGCTGATTAGCGCCTCTGAGCAAGCGGGTGACCGCGCGTGGCGTCTGCCGATTGCCGATGAGTATCAGGAACAGTTGGAAACCAATTTTGCTGATATGGCAAATATCGGTGGCCGTCCAGGCGGCGCTATCACTGCAGCCTGCTTCCTGTCGCGCTTTACCCGTAAGTACAACTGGGCACACCTCGATATCGCAGGTACCGCCTGGCGTTCAGGTAAAGCGAAAGGGGCAACCGGTCGTCCGGTGGCACTGTTGTCGCAATTCCTGTTGAACCGTTCAGGGTTTAACGGCGAAGAGTGATTGTTTCCCCTCACCCCGACCCTCTCCCTCAGGAGAGGGTGAAAAGAATGTTCCCTCTCCTGGGGGAGAGGGTTAGGGTGAGGGCGTCCATATTCAATAGAAAAAGCTGGCTTAATGAAAAACGCGACGTTCTACCTGCTCGACAACGACACGCCTTCCGGTGAGTTGAGTGCCGTTGAAGCGTTGGTGTGTGAACTGGCGGCAGAAAGCTTTCGCGCAGGAAAACGCCTGCTGATTGCTTGTGTTGATGAACAACAAGCGATCCGTCTGGATGAAGCTCTTTGGCAGCGCGACGCGCACGCGTTTGTACCGCATAATCTTGCCGGTGAAGGCCCGCGTTACGGAGCCCCTGTGGAATTGGCCTGGCCGCAGCGGCGTGGGAGTTCAGCCCGCGATGTGCTGATTAGCCTGTTGCCACAGTTCGCAGATTTTGCCACCGCTTTCCATGAAGTGATAGACTTCGTACCTTACGAAGACACTCAAAAACAACTGGCCCGCGATCGCTATAAAGCATATCGCGTTGCTGGTTTCCACTTGACTACGGCGACTCATACCCCGCCGGGAACGACATAGCAGACAATGGAAAAGACATATAACCCGCAAGATATCGAACAGCCGCTTTACGAGCACTGGGAACAGCAGGGCTACTTTAAGCCAAATGGCGATACCAGCCAGGAAAGCTTCTGCATCATGATCCCGCCGCCGAACGTTACCGGCAGCTTGCATATGGGTCACGCCTTCCAGCAAACGATCATGGATACCATGATTCGTTACCAGCGCATGCAGGGTAAAAATACTCTGTGGCAGGCGGGGACTGACCACGCCGGCATCGCGACCCAGATGGTCGTTGAGCGCAAAATTGCCGCCGAAGAAGGGAAAACACGTCACGACTATGGCCGCGACGCCTTTATCGAGAAAATTTGGCAGTGGAAGGCAGAGTCTGGTGGCACCATCACCCGTCAGATGCGTCGTCTCGGCAACTCAGTTGACTGGGAGCGCGAACGCTTCACCATGGATGAAGGCCTGTCCAACGCGGTGAAAGAAGTGTTCGTTCGCCTGTACAAAGAAGACCTGATTTATCGCGGTAAGCGCCTGGTAAACTGGGACCCGAAACTGCGCACGGCAATTTCCGATCTGGAAGTGGAAAACCGTGAGTCCAAAGGTTCCATGTGGCACCTGCGTTATCCGCTGGCTGACGGCGCGAAAACCGCTGATGGCAAAGATTACCTGGTTGTTGCGACCACCCGTCCAGAAACCGTACTCGGTGATACTGGCGTGGCCGTGAACCCGGAAGATCCGCGTTATAAAGATTTGATCGGTAAATTTGTGGTGCTGCCGCTGGTTAACCGCCGCATTCCAGTTGTTGGCGATGAACACGCCGATATGGAAAAAGGCACCGGCTGCGTGAAAATAACGCCTGCACACGACTTTAACGACTATGAAGTTGGCCGTCGTCACGCCCTGCCAATGATCAACATTCTGACCTTCGACGGTGATATCCGCGAAACAGCAGAAGTGTTCGATACCAACGGCGAAGAAGCCGATGTGTATAGCAACGAAATCCCGGCTCAATTCCAGAAATTAGAACGTTTCGCCGCGCGTAAAGCGGTGGTTGCGGCGTTTGATGAAATGGGCCTGCTCGAAGAAGTCAAACCACACGATCTGACCGTACCTTACGGCGACCGTGGCGGCGTGGTTATCGAGCCAATGCTGACTGACCAATGGTACGTGCGTACTGCTCCGCTGGCGAAAGTCGCGGTTGAAGCGGTTGAGCAAGGCGACATTCAGTTCGTGCCGAAGCAGTACGAAAACATGTACTTCTCCTGGATGCGTGATATTCAGGACTGGTGTATTTCTCGTCAGCTGTGGTGGGGTCACCGTATCCCGGCCTGGTACGATGCTGAAGGCAACGTGTACGTTGGCCGCAACGAAGCGGAAGTCCGTGCTGAAAACAATCTTAGCGACGACGTTGTTCTGAACCAGGACGAAGACGTACTGGATACCTGGTTCTCCTCCGGTCTGTGGACGTTCTCCACACTCGGCTGGCCGGAAAACACCGAAGCGCTGCGAACCTTCCACCCTACCAGCGTGATGGTTAGCGGCTTTGACATCATCTTCTTCTGGATTGCACGCATGATCATGCTGACCATGCACTTCATCAAAGATGAAGACGGCAAACCACAGGTTCCGTTTAAAACCGTCTATATGACCGGTCTTATCCGTGATGACGAAGGGCAGAAAATGTCCAAGTCCAAGGGTAACGTTATCGATCCACTGGATATGGTTGATGGTATCTCCCTGGAAGACCTGCTTGAGAAACGCACCGGTAACATGATGCAGCCACAACTGGCTGAGAAAATCCGTAAGCGTACCGAGAAGCAATTCCCGAACGGCATTGAGCCACACGGCACCGATGCACTGCGCTTTACGCTGGCTGCACTGGCTTCTACCGGTCGCGATATCAACTGGGACATGAAGCGCCTGGAAGGTTACCGTAACTTCTGTAACAAGCTGTGGAACGCCAGCCGTTTCGTGATGATGAATACCGAAGACCAGGATTGCGGCTTTAACGGCGGCGAAATGGTTCTGTCTCTGGCAGACCGCTGGATTCTGGCGGAATTCAACCGCACGGTGAAAGCGTACCGTGAAGCGCTGGACAGCTATCGCTTTGATATCGCTGCCAACATTCTGTATGAATTCACCTGGAACCAGTTCTGTGACTGGTATCTGGAGCTGACCAAACCGGTCATGAACAGTGGCTCTGAAGCGGAATTGCGCGGCACGCGTAATACGCTGATTAACGTGCTGGAAGGTTTGCTGCGTCTTGCGCATCCAATCATTCCATTCATCACTGAAACCATCTGGCAGCGCGTGAAAACCTTCAAAGGCATCACCGACGATACCATCATGCTGCAACCGTTCCCGGCGTATAACAGCGCACAGGACGATGAAGCTGCGTTTGCCGATACCGAGTGGCTGAAGCTGGCAATCACCGCAGTGCGTAACGTTCGTGCTGAGATGAACATCTCTCCGGGTAAACCACTGCCAGTATTGCTGCGCAACGTCAGTGCAGAAGCGGAACGTCGCGTTAATGCGAACCGTACCTTCCTGCAAAACCTGGCGCGCCTGGAAAGCATCACCCTGCTGCCTGCTGATGATAAAGGCCCGGTTTCCGTGACCAAAATCATCGAAGGTGCAGAGCTGCTGATCCCTATGGCGGGTCTGGTAGACAAAGCGGCTGAACTTGCACGTCTGGATAAAGAGATGGCGAAGCTGGATGTTGAAATTACAGCCATCGAAAACAAGCTGTCTAACGAAGGCTTTGTGGCACGCGCGCCTGAAGCTGTTGTCGCGAAAGAACGCGAACGTCTGGCTGCTTGTGGCGAAGCTAAAGTGAAACTGACTGAACAGAAAGCGACGATTGCCGCGCTGTAATTAGGTTGGTTGAAAGTTAAAAGGCCGGGGAAATTTCCCGGCCTTTTTTATACGCTTGCACCCTCCTGAGGGGAGTGCTATTAAATCGGAATATTCTTTAATAAATCACGAGCTAATTTATGAATATCGAAGCTCCGGTTGAAATCGCTCTGCGCCGGATAACCCCCCACGATAATGCGGCTATTGCCCGTGTTATCCGTGAAGTCTCTGCTGAATATGGTTTAACTGCCGATAAAGGCTACACGGTGGCCGATCCCAATCTGGACGAGCTATTTCAGGTTTATAGCCAACCTGGGCATGCTTTCTGGATTGTAGAAATGGATGGCAAAGTGGTCGGTGGCGGAGGTGTCGCACCTTTAACGTGTAGCGAGCCGGATATTTGTGAATTGCAGAAGATGTATTTCCTGCCGGTGGTTCGTGGCAAAGGTCTGGCAAAACGTCTGGCGTTACAGGCGATGGATTTCGCCCGCGAAGAGGGTTTTAAACGCTGCTATCTGGAAACCACTGCGTTTCTGACCGAAGCGATTGCGCTGTATGAGCACCTGGGCTTTGAACATATTTCTGAACCACTTGGCTGTACCGGACACGTGGATTGCGAAGTGCGGATGATTAAGTCTCTGTAACCCTTCGAAAACGGGTTTACTGAATCCATTAGATCCAGCAAACCCTTCAACTATTACTGTCAACTATTACTGGGTAGCTAAACGCTGAATGCGTTTATCGCGGCGGATTTTGCGTTCTTCCATTATCGCGACCATCGCCATCAGTACAATGCAGCCAATAGCAGCAGCATCCAGTGCAGCGAAAGTCCCTGCCCAGCCGGTCAGGCCAAAGATTGGCGTACCATCGGCAATCATCCCCAGCCCCAATTTAGCGAAACTGTCACCGATAAGATAAGCAAAGGTTCCTTTAATTCCGTCGGCCGCGCCGATGGCTTTTTTCGGAACGAAACCGACCGCCGCTACACCAATCAGCAACTGCGGGCCAAACACCAGAAAGCCCAGCGCGAACAGTGATGTCAGGTAGACATACTGGTTGCTGGCGTGCTGATAAACGCCGAGGGTAGCGATAATTAATGCCAGTGCGACACAGGCGACCAGCGCACGGCGACCATTCGCCAGATCCGACAGCCAGCCCCACAGCAATGTGCCGACCAACGCCCCCACTTCAAACAGAGTAAAGCCCTGAATCGCTACTTCTTTAGAGAGCTTCAGCTCCTGGAAGGCGTAAACCGTAGACCACTGATCGATGCCAATGCGCACCACGTAGAGGAAGATGTTGGAAAAGCATAGCAACCAGATAACTTTGTTCTTTAACACGTATTCAACGAAGATCTGCCATTTGGTCATCGACTCATCTTCGGTCACTTTATCTTCTTCGCTCAGTTCTTCGCTGAACAGCTCTTCAGCTTTACCCAAGCCGTAAGATTCAGGGGAGTCGCTGCCATATCGCAGGCCAATGAAGCCAACAACCAACGCGATGATGGACGGGAAGATAAACATGCCAATCACGTGACCGTCGAACAGGACGTTCGCGCCAAACAGCGCCACACCCGCCGCGCCAGCACCACCCAGATTATGGGAGATATTCCACAGCCCCAGATAGGTTCCACGCTTACGGCGAGGCGTCCATTTGGTAATGGTGGAATAGCTGCACGAACCACCCGCGCTTTGGAAGAAGCCGCTCAGGGCGTAGAAGGCAATCATCATAAACAGGCTGACAGAACCCGTTCCCATACTGGCGCTAAAACCTAACATACAGATTGCGGAGAGGATCAGCATAAACGGCAGGAACTGCTTAGTGTTTTTGCCATCTGCATAGTAGGAAACCAGGGTTTTGCCCACGCCGTAGGTGATGGAAAAGCCCAGGCCGATCATCCCCAGTTGCGTCATGCTCAGCCCGTAGGTCGAGATCATGTCATTCTGCGCAATATTGAAGTTCTTACGAATCAGGTACATGGTCAGGTAGCCAATAAAAACTACCAGATAAGACTGCATGAACGGTTTGAACCACATCTTGCGCCGTACATCGAGCGGCAGATCCAGGGTCGGCTTGCGCACCTGGTTTAATAAGGCCAGCATGGATTACTCCTGATTTAAAAACCTGCGTGATAGCAGGTATTGTAAAAATCAGCAGCAGCTTTGGCCTGAGATGGCTTCCAGGGGAAACCTGGAAAATTTCTTAGTTTTGCGCCATTCGAGGTAAAAAGGTGAGATGCATCACGCTTCGCTGCAGGTGCGTGGGGACTGGGCGTTAAGAAATGGCAGCAACAGCAGTGCAGAGATCCCTGCGGCGATGGCGATTACGGCGAAGAAACCGTTCCAGTGCCAAATGTCGATAACCCTCGCCAGCGGCCATCCAGAGAGTGATGCCCCGAGATAGGCGAACAAGCCCACGAAGCCGGTAGCGGCCCCCGCGGCCTCTTTGTGGGAGCACTCCGCCGCCGCCATGCCGATAAGCATCTGCGGGCCAAACACAAAGAAACCAGTGGTGAAGAAGCAGGCCGCCTGCATGACGTAGCTGGCAAATGGCATCAGCCACAACGAGCCTACTGAAAGCAAAATTCCGGCGGCAAATATCAGATTCATTGGCCCGCGGTTGCCGTTGAAAAGTTTGTCCGATCCCCACCCTGCCACCAGTGCGCCGATAAACCCACCCAACTCAAACATCGTTACCGCGGAGTTGGCGGTAACCAAGTCCACGCCCAGAGTCTCTGACATGTAGAGGTTTCCCCAGTCGTTAATCGCCGCCCGTACCACGTAGACCAGCACATAACACAGTGACAGCAGCCAGATATAGGGATTCCCCAGAACGTATTTGTAGAGGATTTCCCGACGCGTCAGCCCTGTTCCTTCCTGCTGTTGGGCGATTTCCAGTTCGTCATGCCGCCAGTCACCTATCGGCGGCAAGCCAACGGTTTGCGGGCGATCTCGCAGACGCCAACAGAGAAATAGCCCAGCAAGAATAGCCAGCGAACCGGCGATCATCATCCCCACCCGCCAACCGTAATGCAGTGTTGCAGCCCCAACCACCATCGGGATTAGAGCCCCACCGACATTATGCGCAGTATTCCATACCGCCCACCAGCCACCGCGTTCAGTGCGTGAGTACCATGCCGTTAGCAATCGCGCGCACACCGGCGAGCCCCAGCCCTGGAAAAAAGCATTCAATACCCACAGCAAGGCAAATGCCCAAAGGGAGGTAGAGAAACCAAAAAGGATGTTAACAATACCTGTTGCGATTAACCCTGTTCCCATGAAATAACGAGCGTTGGATCGGTCACTGACGATGCCGGATACAAATTTCGACAGCCCGTAAGTTATGTAAAACAACGTCGCCAGCAGGCCGATATCGGTACGCGTCATCACGCCGCTGGCGAGGATTTCCGGTGCCGCGGCGTTAAAGCTTTTACGGGTGAAGTAAAACAGTGCATAACCCAACCAAATAGTGACCAGAATGTGCCGACGCCAGTAGCGATAGCGCTCGTCAATTTCGGCTTTACCGCTGACAGGCGTAGCCACCGGGGGACTTTCAGAAAAGTGAGCATCGTCAGCCCTTAGGTGTATCGCAATGGCAAATTTACGCTTACGCGAGTGCCGTAAGTGCAGGAAATATTGAGAGTTCC
This sequence comes from Buttiauxella sp. 3AFRM03, assembly GCF_003675305.1. NCBI lineage: Bacteria > Pseudomonadati > Pseudomonadota > Gammaproteobacteria > Enterobacterales > Enterobacteriaceae > Buttiauxella > Buttiauxella sp. 3AFRM03. The sequence goes on along the minus strand of NZ_CP033076.1, from coordinate 3,608,324 downwards.
ACCGAGCGCTGTCACACGTTCGCACATGCCCGTCAGGCCGAAGCCTTGCTGCCCGGATTCGGTAGGCAGGCCGCTGCCGTCATCTTCAATCACCAGCATCAGCCGCTCATCTTGCTGCCAGCCTTGAATCGTTACCGCGCTAGCGCTAGCGTGCTTCACAATGTTGTTTAACCCTTCCTGGCAAACGCGGAACAGTGTCACTCGTTGGCTTTCGCTCAGCAGCGGTTCGTCAATTTGCCAGTCGAGATGGCTGATGATGCCCCGACTTTCCAGCTCCATTTCACGCATCAACGAGCGAATTGCCTGCTCCAGAGATAAATCATCCAACTGGCGTGGACGCAGTCTTCCCAGCAGACGGCGTACCGAATCATAAATCCCAAGGGATAACTGTTCGATGTGCAATCCCCCCATCTTGACCCCGTCATTGCCCTGCGCCAGTCGCTGCACAATACCCGCCTGGGTACGAATTGCGGTAATGGTCTGGCCGATGTCGTCATGTAGCTCACGAGCCACGTCGCGCCGCACACTCTCTTCGGTTTCCAGCAAGCGTTCAGCAAGGCGACGGTTACGCACCAGTTCGGTTTGCAGGGACTGATTAAGCTCACGCAGGCGCTGGATCCCCGCCCCCAGCAGAAGTCCGGTCAGGCTTTGAGCCAGCAGCGAGAGGAGTAAATCCACAGGATGATCGTGCCAGGTCTGGCTGGCGATTAGCGCGATGGCATTCATCAACGTCGCGATCAGCGCGCCCTGCCAGCCGTAGTGCCAGGCAAGGGCGATAATCGGCAACGCCAGGCAGAACGGCGTAAAGCGAGCAAGTTCGTCAGGTAGCCCGAGCTGTAGCCACAAGCTGAGCACAAACAGTAACAGGTACCAGATAAGGTGGCGGGCACGCCAGTTTACTGGTTGTGAAACCAATCCAGGTCCCAGCGGCTGCCAGACGGTACTGGTGAGGTAGTGCCAGATGACAAGGCAGGTTGGGGCCAGAGTTAGCCCGCCGGTCAGTGTGATCAGCAACGCGTTCAGCGTCTCCTGTCCTTGCCCGATCCACGGCAGTGACTGCAACAGTGCGGCGGCAATCAGCGCCCCGCCCTGACGGAGTAAAGTGCGCCAGTCACGCTGATGGCGGTAGCGGGAAATCAGCGCGACTGGCAGGACGGTTAGCACACCGCCAATCATTAGCAACGGAACATGCGTCAGAGCCACTTCCTGCGCCAGCCAGCCAAGCATCACCCATTCCGCGCCGAGCAACACGGGCCAGTAACCACGTGGACACTGCAGCATCAGGCCCAAACGCAGCCCAAAGGGAAACAGCAATACTGCCAGATCGGGCCGTTCCACCAAATGCAGGCTGATACTCCACAGGCAAAACCAGCTGGCCGTGAAGATAAAAAAGCTGGCGACGACGGAAATAAACCGGGAGAAAAAGGGTTGCATCACCATCCATCAAACAGGTGGTGAGCCAACCCAACGTCGTTACTGACGCCGAGTTTTTCCATCAGATTGGCACGATGGACGTGAACCGTCTTTGGCGATAGTCCAAGCTCAGTGGCGATCTCTTTGACCGCCATGCCCTGGGCTAGCTTTTCGGCTACCTGACGCTCGCGTTTGGTTAACGGATCCTGCCGTCCGGCCGCCAGTTTGATGGCGATGTCCGGCGTCAGATAGCAGCCACCTGTCGCCACCGTACGGACGGCGGCAATCAGCTCATCCGGGCTACAGCGTTTAGACAGAAAGCCACGTGCGCCTGCGTTTAAAGCCTGCTCCACCAAAGCCGGACTGTCGTGCACCGACAGCATAATGGTCGCCATTCCTTTTGGCAGTTGGCCGAGCAGTTCCAGCCCGGAAATATCCGGCATCGAGATGTCACAAATACACACCTGCACACCGCGGCCCGGCAGCCCAGCCAGCGCTTCGCGCCCGGAGCCGAACTCAACCACAATCTGAAAGTCCGGCTCCAGCCCCAATAGCTGCGCAAAGCCGGAGCGGACGATGAGGTGGTCGTCAATAAGGGCGATGGTTGTCATGATACTTTCCAGGAAGGTAAAAACGCGCTTACCTTAGCGATAAGCGTGTTGCTGTTCAAGCCTTAAGCGATTGACCGCCAGGCACACCACTATGAAAACGAAATTCGTTATCCGGGCTGCTAATTAAAGCTGCTTCTATATCACCAAAGAAACGCACTCGTTCACGAATATCCCCACCAGCAATCTTTTCAGCTAACGCTAAATAATCCTGATAATGCCGGGCTTCTGAACGCAGCAGCGACAAATAGAATTTCTGTAGCTCATCATCCAGATGGGGCGCCAGTGCAGCAAAGCGCTCACAAGATCGCGCCTCTATATACGCCCCACAAATCAATTTATCCACCAGCATCACTGGCTCATGGGTACGTGTTTCGCTCAGTAAGCCTTTGGCATAACGGCTGGCCGTGATTTTAACGTAGGGAATATTGCGAGCGAGCATGATCTCGCGCACCTGAAAGAAGTGGTGCAGCTCTTCTTTAATCAACAAAACCATGCTGTCGATGAGTTGCTGACCCCAGGCGTTTTGCGTTTTTGGCATCACGCTTTTACTCAGGCTTTTATGCAGCGCGACAAAATCAGGTTCTTTGCCTTCACGGAAAGTGAAATCTTCGTAAGGTTTTAGCCAATCAAGTAAAACCTGCGCGCTACTCTTATCGGCGACATATTTACGAATCAGGAACATGGCGGTTTGCGCCGCTTTGAGTTCGCATACCAGATGGTCGGTGAGCAACAGAGGTAAATACTCAGGCTGCCGGGCTTTTTCAATCCAGGCGTCAGGCGTTGGGCAATGCAGGAAATTGAGTACCGGGGAGAGGAGTTGCGGGTAGTTCATATTGGATTATTGTCTTTCCTTGATGTGCAGCGGCATTACGCCGCTGCACTGAAGAGATTAGTGGCGTACGCCGTCGTCATCTTCGTCAAATAAATCTTCGTCATCGCCTTCTTCACCCTCTTCGCCGTTCGGGTCTTCGAAGTAAGTGCCCCAACCGTCATAATCCACACCGAATTTCTCGGCGAGGTTTAGCAGTTGTTCAACTTGCTCATCCAGCAGTTCAGCTTTCAGCGCACATTCGCTCAGCACATCGCAGCAGATAACGGTGTCACCCTCTTCCACTTCCAGCTCTTCAGGGTCAGTCACTTCGTAACCCATTTTGAATGCCTCAACAGCGGCTTTTTCAAGAGTTTCGAAATCGTCTGCGGAAAGGTGATGCTCGATTGTGTACAGCGCGTCAGGATCGCTGCCGTCTTCCAGTAATTCTTCAATAATCAAACGCGTCTCTTCGCGTTGCTCTTCCAGCAGTTCTGGATTTGCCATGGCCCTTTCCTCAATTTTGTCGGCAGATACTTCTATTTTCACACACGGCTGAGTTTGCCTCCACCTTTCCCGCTAAAGATTTTACTTTCGGGGTTGCAAATGAATATTCATACATATAAATTGAATTTGCATTCAATTACTGGCTTATGCCATGAGAGGAAAATATGAGTCATTTCTATCAAAAACATTTTCTAAAATTACTGGATTTCACCCCTGCACAGCTTCAAGAATTGCTTGCCCTGTCTGCCAAACTGAAAAGTGACAAGAAAAAAGGCACTGAAGTTCAGCATCTTACTGGAAAAAATATTGCGCTCATCTTCGAAAAAGACTCGACTCGTACGAGGTGCTCTTTCGAAGTTGCCGCATTTGACCAGGGCGCGCGAGTCACCTGGCTCGGTTCAAGCGGCAGCCAAATTGGGCATAAAGAATCAATTAAAGATACGGCTCGTGTATTAGGCCGGATGTACGATGGCATTCAGTATCGCGGGTATGGCCAGGAAATCGTTGAAACGCTGGCGCAGTATGCCGGTGTGCCGGTGTGGAACGGGCTGACTAACGAATTTCACCCAACGCAATTATTGGCAGATTTGCTGACTATGCAGGAGCAAATGCCCGGTAAGACCTTCCAACAGATGACGCTGGTTTATGCAGGTGATGCGCGCAATAACATGGGTAATTCGATGCTGGAAGCTGCCGCGTTGACCGGGCTGAATTTGCGCCTGGTGGCTCCAAAAGCATGCTGGCCGGATGAAAAACTGGTGACCGAATGCCAGGCTCTGGCGGCTCACAACGGTGGGAATATCACGCTGACAGAAGATATTGCCGCAGGCGTGAAAGGGGCCGATTTCATTTATACCGATGTATGGGTGTCGATGGGCGAGGCTAAAGAGAAGTGGGCTGAGCGTATCAGCCTGTTACGGGATTATCAGGTCAATAGCGCAATGCTGGCGCTGACTGGCAATCCTGAGGTGAAATTCCTGCATTGCCTGCCTGCATTCCACGACGACCAAACGACACTGGGTAAACAAATGGCGGAACAATATGGTCTGCACGGTGGCATGGAAGTGACGGATGAAGTGTTTGAATCGCCAAACAGCGTGGTGTTCTCTCAGGCTGAAAACCGCATGCACACCATTAAAGCGGTGATGGTGGCGACGCTGGTTAAGTAACATCCCCTCACCCCGGCCCTCTCCCCAAAGGGGCGAGGGAGAAAGCCAGTCCCCTCTCCCTCAGGGAGAGGGCCAGGGTGAGGGTGAAAATTCCCTTATCCTACCAACATCTTCACCACAACTTTACGCACCGGCGCGGGTTTGCCCACCGCGCACAGTGGTTTGTGAACTTCGCCTGGGTAGAACACCACGAAATCCCCTTCATTCATGATAATGGTTTTTTCCTGCACACCTTCAGGCAGGAACGCGATGTCTTTTTCCGCCAACAAGTCAGTCTCAGGCGCGCCCGCAGGCTGACAGCTAAACGTCATCCCTTCCTGACCCTTCATCACAATCTGGATATCCAGATAGCGCTGGTGAAATTCCGCAGGGCGGTCTTCGATTGGTTGTGTGGAATCTTCAGAAACCAGCATAAACAGGCGGTTACCGTCGATGTCATGTTTACCAAGTGGCGTTTCTGGAGTGATGTGTTGTTTCACGTGTTCAATTGCCTGACGCAGTTCTTCCGGTAGCCAGGATTGCAAAGAATGAATGTTGCCAATAATCATGTTCGATACCTTTTTTGAAACGATGTTTTATTATGGTATTTATACGAGCATTCATCTTCTACCGCTACGAGTTTTTTATGAAAACCTGTGCTGCATCTTAAAAAATTCTACTTACACCGTTTTTGACCTTTTTAAGCGCGGGTGCCAGACACCGTAAACAGAAAAAAAACAGCAGATAAAAGTCATTAAACGATCAACATGCAGAGATATGCTTCATAAAATTCAAACTACACAGCATTTATTGCTTAGATAATTTTAGTGAATAAACATGCGAAAACAAATATAAAAAATGAATCATTATGTAGATCATGAAAATCTACCATTGTGACAAACGATTAACATTAAGATTTCATCTTGTTATCACCCATGATGCTTTACGGGGTTCATTTTCAATAATGGGTGCGAATGTTCCTGATGCTTCGTGGCTATTTATTTAATACTCACCACTCGCATAATAATAACTTCACATTTCAGCAACCCTGATAAATGATATTTTATTCATTTGACTTAAATAAAAACATTGTTTTATTTTTAACACTAAAACCATTAGTGACAAATGTCACAGTTTTATATCTTCTCATGATTACAATGACCTCGATTTCCCACCATATAAGGAAATAGAGAAATGGAAAACAATAATAAATCCATGCCACACATACGACGTGTTACGCATATTATGATGCTAATACACCGTAGCTGCTTTGATTTTCATCTTTTCAACTCTAAGTAAACCCCTCCCCCACGGCATCTGCTTTTGTGGATACTCGTGCCTGCTTGTCTCTAAACACTGATAAATAAAGTAAGCTGTTGAATATAGCTACTATTATCTTTCGTTTTTCGTATGGCATTTGACTATCCAAATTAGCTTTTAGCCAATCCGGTGAATCAATCACCTGACATATATCGACTCACATCAGTAATTCAATAATAAGAATTATTGCGGGTAGTTATTGTCTTTAAAAAAATAATAAACATCGGATTCCCTGTGGGGAATATCTGACGACCATGTCATGCCAAAATTTCAATTATTCAAAATACAAGAGAACAAAGTCAAAATGGAAAAATTAAAAATAGCAGTTAATACCAGCGCGACTGAATGCTTTAGTACCGAACGTGAAATCGTCGAGATAACAAATACTAATTTTACTGATGTGTCGGCCGCCGTCATTTCCGTAAAAGATGCAACATCAGGTATGTTAGATACCATTGAACAGACGGGTTTTGGTATTCCAATCTTTGTCGCCGTTTGCTGCGAAGAAGAGTTACCAGCCGAAGTGCTACCTCGCGTTACTGGCGTGTTTGAACTGTGCGATGGAAATGTGGATTTCTATGGCAAACAGCTGGAAGCCGCAGCGGTTAAATATGAAAAAGAAGTGCTACCACCGTTCTTTGGCAGCCTGGTGGAATATGTGCAGCAGGGTAATGCTGCCTTCGACTGCCCGGGACACCAGGGCGGCCAATTCTTCCGCCGTCACCCGGCTGGACGCCAATTCTTTGATTACTTTGGTGAAACGCTTTTCCGCTCTGACCTTTGTAATGCTGACGTCTCCATGGGTGATTTACTGATCCATGAAGGCGCTCCGTGTACTGCACAGATGCACGCAGCGAAAGTGTTTAACGCTGATAAAACCTACTTTGTCTTAAACGGGACTTCTTCTTCTAACAAAGTGGTGTTGAACGCATTACTGGCACCGGGCGATCTGGTGTTATTTGACCGTAATAACCATAAATCCAACCACCATGGTGCATTGATTCAGGCGGGCGCTACGCCAGTTTATCTGGAAACAGCTCGTAACCCGTTCGGATTTATCGGTGGTATTGATGCTCACTGTTTTGAAGAGAAATATCTCCGTGATTTAGTGCGTGAAGTTGCACCAAATCGAGGTGCTGAGAAACGTCCATTCCGCCTGGCCGTTATCCAGTTGGGCACTTACGACGGCACTATTTATAACGCACGCCAGGTCGTTGATAAGATTGGTCATCTGTGTGACTACATCCTGTTTGATTCTGCATGGGTAGGTTATGAGCAATTCATTCCGATGATGAACGACTGTTCACCTCTGCTGCTTGAATTAAATGAAAATGACCCAGGCATTCTGGTCACACAATCCGTACATAAACAGCAAGCTGGCTTCTCTCAGACTTCGCAAATTCATAAAAAAGACAAGCATATCAAAGGGCAAGATCGCTATGTCAATCATAAGCGTATGAACAATGCGTTTATGATGCACGCTTCCACCAGCCCGTTCTATCCGCTGTTTGCCGCCCTTGACGTTAACGCCAAAATGCATGAAGGCGAAAGCGGTAAACGTATGTGGATGGACTGCGTAAAAGTCGGGATTGAGACCCGCAAGCTGCTGTTAAAACTCTGCAAACATATTCGTCCGTTCGTACCAGAAACTATTGATGGCCGTAAGTGGGAAGAGTTTGATACCGAAACCATGGCAAACGACCTGCGCTTCTTTAACTTCATCCCAGGCGAACGCTGGCACTCATTTGATAACTACGCCGAGCACCAATACTTCGTTGACCCATGCAAACTGATGCTGACCACTCCGGGTATCAACGTTCAGACCGGTGAATACGATAGCTTCGGCGTACCAGCGACTATCCTCGCCAACTTCCTGCGCGAGAACGGCATTGTCCCGGAGAAATGCGACCTCAACTCCATTCTGTTCCTGATGACACCTGCCGAAGACATGGCAAAAATGCAGCATCTTGTTGCTCAAATTTCCCGTTTTGAGCGCCTGATTGAAGAAGATGCGCCGTTATCTGAAGTTCTGCCATCAATCTATAAAACCTACGAAGAACGCTATCAGGGCTACACCATCCGTCAGTTGTGCCAGGAAATGCACGATTTGTACGTCAGCCATAACGTCAAACAGCTGCAAAAAGAGATGTTCCGTAAAGACCACTTCCCGAAAGTCGTGATGAATCCTCAACAGGCAAACATTGAGTTTGTGCGCGGTAACGTTGAATTAGTGGCGTTATCTCAGGTTGAAGGCCGCATCGCTGCTGAAGGTGCTCTGCCATATCCTCCAGGTGTTTTATGTGTGGTTCCAGGCGAAATCTGGGGCGGTTCTGTGCAGCGTTATTTCCTGGCGCTGGAAGAAGGGATCAATCTGTTACCAGGCTTTGCTCCTGAATTACAGGGTGTCTATATCAAACTGGATGATGACCGTAAAAAACGCGCTTATGGCTATGTTATTAAACAATAAATCTGAAATCAGCAGGCGTCAGCGTTACTGGCAAAAACTGATTTTCCCATAAAAAGAAACAGTGAAGAACCGTGATTTTTCGGTTCTTCACAACTCAAGTTTATTAAAGGAACAGATTATGAGTACGTCTAAGGGCAGCAACAAAATGGGCGTCGTTCAGCTCACAATTTTGACAGCAGTTAACATGATGGGATCAGGGATCATCATGTTGCCGACCAAATTAGCGGAAGTGGGCACACTTTCAATCGTTTCATGGTTAGTGACGGCATTGGGCTCGATGGCCCTGGCTTACGCCTTCGCTAAATGTGGGATGTTCAGCCGCAAATCAGGTGGCATGGGCGGTTACGCAGAATATGCCTTTGGCAAATCTGGTAACTTCATGGCGAACTACACTTACGGGGTTTCATTACTCATTGCCAACGTCGCGATTGCGATTTCTGCAGTGGGTTACGGCACCGAATTATTGGATGCCACGTTATCGCCAATCGGAATTTGTATTGCAACCATCGGGGTGTTGTGGCTGGCGACAGTTGCAAACTTTGGCGGTGCACGCATTACCGGGCGTATTAGTGGCGTGACCGTTTGGGGCGTAATTATTCCTGTACTGGGCATCTCAATCATTGGTTGGTTCTGGTTCAGTCCATCAATGTATGTGGCCTCCTGGAACCCGCATCATCTTCCTGTTTTTGAAGCCATCGGTTCTTCTATCGCCATGACGCTGTGGGCCTTCTTGGGTTTAGAATCTGCCTGTGCAAACACCGATGTTGTTGAAAACCCAGAGCGTAACGTACCTATCGCCGTATTAGGCGGGACGCTGGGCGCTGCGGTTATCTACATTATTTCGACTAACGTGATCGCCGGTATTGTGCCAAACATGGATTTGGCAAACTCAACCGCTCCGTTTGGTTTAGCCTTTGCTCAGATGTTTACCCCTGGCGTCGGTAAAATCATCATGGCATTGATGATTATGTCCTGCGTAGGTTCACTGTTGGGCTGGCAGTTCACTATCGCTCAAGTATTCAAATCTTCTGCTGACGAAGGTTATTTCCCGAAAGTTTTCTCTAAATTAACCAAAGCAGAAGCACCAGTGAAAGGGATGATCGTTATCGTTATCATCCAGTCAGTGTTGTCTTTGATGACCATCAGCCCATCGCTGAACAAACAGTTCAACGTGCTGGTTAACCTGGCCGTAGTGACCAATATTATCCCTTACATCCTGTCGATGGCGGCGTTGGTCATTATCCAGAAAGTGGCGAAAGTGGAACCGAGTAAAGCGCGTCTTGCCAACATCTTCGCATTCATTGGCGCGATGTATAGCTTCTACGCTCTGTATTCTTCCGGTGAAGAAGCGATGATGTATGGTGCCATCGTGACTTTCCTCGGCTGGACACTATATGGCCTTATCTCTCCGCGTTTTGAACTGCGTAAAACCGGTGTGTGATTGAACAAATCACTGGCGCATTTATAGCGGGTAAGTATCCACAGCAACCGATTGCGAATAGCTAAAATATGTGAATTAATCGCTTGAAGTGTCCCCTTACACGCGTATAATGCGCCACAATTTGCCGGGAGGAAGCATGGTCAAGTGTGTTCAAAAAATTGCCACACCACGTCGTCTAAAAGACGGCGCGAATCTGTTTTTCTTTCCGTTGCTTCAATCAATTCCAAAGGCCCCTCGTTGAGGGGCCTTTTTTTTTGCCCGACGCCCGAGAGCAGGAGATAACCATGGCTAACCCCCTATATCAAAAACATATCATTTCCATAAACGATCTCAGTCGTGAAGAGCTTGAACTAGTGCTCGCGACCGCGGCAAAACTGAAAGCCAACCCGCAGCCGGAACTGTTAAAGCATATCGTTGTTGCCAGTTGTTTCTTTGAAGCTTCAACGCGTACACGCCTCTCTTTTGAAACCGCAATGCACCGCCTCGGCGCGTCAGTTGTCGGGTTCTCGGACAGCAGCAACACGTCGCTGGGTAAAAAAGGCGAAACGCTGGCCGATACCATTTCGGTGATCAGCACTTACGTTGACGCCATCGTCATGCGGCACCCGCAAGAAGGGGCTGCACGCCTGGCGACTGAATTCTCTGGCAACATTCCGGTGCTGAATGCTGGTGACGGTGCCAACCAGCACCCAACTCAAACGCTGCTGGATTTGTTCACCATCCAGGAAACGCAGGGCCGTCTGGAAAACCTGAACATCGCGATGGTCGGTGACCTGAAATATGGCCGCACCGTGCATTCTCTGGCGCAGGCACTGGCGAAATTTGAAGGTAACCGCTTCTACTTCATCGCACCAAATGCGCTGGCGATGCCGAAGTACATTCTCGATATGCTGGATGAAAAAGGGATTGCCTGGAGCTGCCATGAAGCTATCGACGATGTGGTCGCCGATCTGGATATTCTGTACATGACGCGAGTCCAGAAAGAGCGTCTTGACCCATCTGAATACGCCAACGTGAAGGCACAGTTTGTGCTGCGCGCGGCCGATCTGGTCGATGCTCGCGAAAACATGAAAGTCCTGCACCCGCTGCCACGCATTGATGAAATTACGACTGATGTCGACAAAACATCCCACGCCTGGTATTTCCAGCAGGCAGGCAACGGTATTTATGCCCGCCAGGCTCTGCTGGCGTTAGTTTTGCAACCTGAACTGGTTTGAGTGAGAGGAAGATTAAGATGACACACGACAACAAATTACAAGTGGAAGCGATTAAACGCGGCACGGTTATCGATCATATTCCTGCCCTGGTAGGCTTTAAGCTGCTGACTCTCTTCCAGTTAACGGAAACCGACCAGCGCATCACTATTGGCCTGAACTTGCCTTCTCGCGAACAGGGCCGTAAAGACCTGATTAAAATAGAAAATACCTTCCTGACGGACGAACAAGTTAACCAACTGGCGCTGTATGCACCGCATGCCACCGTCAACCGTATTGATGAATATGAAGTGGTCGGTAAAAGCAAACCAAGCCTGCCTTCACGTATTGATAAAGTGCTGGTTTGCCCGAATACCAACTGCATCAGCCGCAGCGAACCTGTTCATTCTTCATTCGCAGTGAAAAAGCGCGACGAAAGCATCAGCCTCAAATGCAAATATTGTGAGAAGGAGTTCGCACATTACGTTGTGCTGGCTGATTAATCATTGCCGCTTAAGCTCTCGTCCCTATAATGGACGGGAGCTTTTTGTTTGTAGGATGGATAAACGCCATCCACGACTCAAGCATCTACGAACTTTATTGAAGGAATTAATATGTCTCGTATTATCAGCACCGAAAACGCACCTGCAGCTATCGGCCCATATGTTCAGGGTGTAGACCTGGGCAGCATGATTATCACTTCAGGTCAGATCCCAGTGAACCCAAAAACTGGCACCGTACCGGAAGACGTAGCAGCGCAAGCGCGTCAGTCTCTGGAAAACGTGCAGGCGATTGTTGAAGCGGCTGGCCTGAAAGTGGGCGATATCGTGAAAACCACCGTTTTCGTTAAAGACCTGAACGACTTCGCTACCGTGAATGCGACTTACGAAGCCTTCTTTAATGAGCATAAAGCTTCTTTCCCGGCGCGTTCTTGCGTGGAAGTGGCTCGTCTGCCTAAAGATGTGAAGATTGAAATCGAAGCGATTGCGATTCGCCGCTAACGTTTCAGTCAAAAGGCCGCAAACGCGGCCTTTTAAATAATTACGGTTTCACACTCGCCCGCAATAATTTTTGCAACGGATACACCGCCGCAATCACCACTTCATCTTGCGTTTGTGCTGCATCATCGAGCTGTTTCTGAATCCCCTGAACTTCATCAGCGCTCAGCGTGCCCTGTCTAGCCACCAAATCCGTCAGACGCAGCCCTATTCCCGCCAGTTTATCGACGTTTTCCGCCACCGGTTTTAGCGCCTTGAGCTGATAATTACCGTCGATCAACTCCAGCACATCCGGCGTGTTACTTTGCCAGCGCGCAAAGGTATGGCGCAGGGAATCGACACTGTTGTTATCTTCCGGGTCAGCAATCAGTTTATCGACCCACATATCCAGCGCACGCACCTGGCTGCTTTGCGCACCTAACGCATCAGCAAAACGGTTTAGCGGCTCAAAGTGATGATAGTTTCCGGCCTGGAATTTCAGATGCTGGCGCGTGTAGTACTGCGCCGGTTCAAAACCGCCTGAGCCAGAATTTGCAACGGCATAATCTCCGCCGTCCCCGCCAGGCGTGTCATTTGCCGCGCTGCCGCTGCGTGCTGCTGCAAACCCACAGAAACGGTCGACCAGGCGTCGATCGCCTGCATACGCTGGTACATATTGTCGACATCTTTCACGTCTTCCGTTGACCATAAACGCTCTGCCACCGCAAAAGTCCGTGGCCACAACTTGATATCCAGCAATGGCGATATCACGTTTTCAGCCCACAGCGCCGCTTCGCCACCCAGAATATTGTTCATCTGTTCAGGCGTTGGCACCACAGGCTGGATGCCGTCTGGCACATCATCCAGTTTCTGGCCAGTTGCCGGATAACGTACGTTGCCCACCAGCAAATAGCCGCTCAATTTGTCTTTATCAAGCGTTAATACCGGGCGGGTTTCCCCCATCCAGGTATCGACGGTAAAAGTCACCTGAGTCGGGCTCAACCAGTCAACATCACGCACCGCACGACGAGACTTTCCTTTAAAATCGATAAACCCACGCCACCCGCTTTGGCCACTCACCAGGGTGAAACTCCCTTCTACGGCACTGCCTTTCAGACGCGGCATACTGAAGAACCAGCTTTGGGCGCTGTCGGATTCGCTAATTTTGTCGATACCGTTCAACCCTTGCGGCAGGATCTCGTTGCGATAGTGGTAAGCGGTCGCCTGCGGTTGATCAACATAGAAGCCGGTCGACAAGATCCCTTTGTAGCCGTTGGCTGCCACAGCACCAAGTGCGTCCTGCCCTTGCCATGATTGGATCAGGATATTTTTCGGCAGATCCGGATGGTAGATCTCATCCCAGCCCATCATCTGGCGATGATGTTTTTCGAGGATCTTTTCCAGCCGTTGGTTGAAGTAAGTTTGCAAAGCGTGGGTGTCGGCCAAATTATGCTGCTTCATAAACGCCTGAATTTCTGGCGAAGCTTTCCACTGTGAGTCATCAACTTCATCACCACCGATGTGCAGATAGCTGTCCGGGAAAATTGCGGTCAGCTCACCAATCAGCGTATCAACAAATTTATAGGCGGCTTCGTTGGTCGGGTTCAGCAGCGGTTTTAACACGCCCCAATGGCGTTCCATTTGATACGGCCCCGGCGCGCTCATGAATTCCGGATAGGCCACAGCAATGGCTGAAGCGTGCCCTGGAAGATCCATTTCTGGCACCACGCGGATACCGAGCGATGTTGCATAGCGCACCACTTCTTTCATCTGTGCCTGGGTGTAAAAGTCCCCATCGCTGGCCAGTTGCTGCAATTTTGGATAGGCGGTTGAGGCAAAACGCCAGCCCTGGTCGTCGGTTAAATGCCAGTGAAAGACGTTCATTTTCGCGGCGGCCATGCCATCCAACTGGCGCAGAATATCGTTGACTGGCATGAAGTGACGAGCGGAGTCGAGGAGCAACCCACGCCACGGGAAGCGCGGCTGGTCTTTAATCGCAACAAACGGGATGGCGGTGTTTTCTGGGCCGTTTTGAATCAGCTGTAATAAGGTTTCCATGCCGCGCAAGGCACCAAAACGGCTATTCGCCGTCAGTTTCACACCGTCTGCGGTAACGCTTAATTCGTAGCTTTCATCGCTGTCGAGTTTAGGGAGTGGAGCAACCGCTTGTTTGATTTGAATGTCGATGGTGGGTTTTGCAGGGTTGGTCTGTGCCGGTTGTAGCTGCCAGCCAGTTTGCCGGGAAATGCGCTGACGCCAGCGTTCGGTGGCACCAGGCAGTTTGTCGCCAGTGATTTTTATGGAAATGGCATTGTCGATAACCAGCGTCCCTTCCGCTGAAGGGCGATCGACCTGCTGCGGCCAGGGCATCAGCGGCAAATCGCCTGCCGGTGCCGCCCAAGCCTGGCAAGTTGCAGCGATGCAACCCGCCAGCAGGCTCAAACGAATTGATTTAAACATGAATATTCCTTTAACAGTGACGGGCCAGAAAAAAGCAAAAACAATCTGGTAACACGTGTAGAAATATTCATCAAGATTATGGGCGGGAAACGCGGGATGCAGATCACATCCCGCTGATATTTACTATACCCATTAGCATTCGAGTTGCAGCCAACGCCGCTGCAGCTTGAAGGATGATGGGTATTTACTGCCAGCCGTAACGGCGGCTATAGAAACCTTTCACGCACTGCGTCAGCGTCATGTATCCGGCAAGGATCGCAATCAGCCATGGGAAGTAGCTCAGCGGTAGCGCCTGGAGTTGCAGGTAGCTTGCCAGTGGCGAGAACGGCAGGCCAATCCCGACAACCATCACCACCAGCGTCATTACCAGTAACGGCCAGGCCGCACGGCTCTGAATGAATGGAATGCGACGGGTACGAATCATATGCACAATCAATGTTTGCGACAGTAACCCGACCACGAACCAGCCAGACTGGAACAGCGTTTGCGCTTCCGGCACATTTGCCTGGAACACCCACCACATTACGCAGAACGTCAGAATATCGAAGATAGAACTGATCGGCCCGAAGAACACCATAAAGCGCCCTAAGTCCGCCGGGTTCCAGCGTTGTGGTTTCTGGATTTGCTCGTCATCGACGTTATCGAACGGAATCGCCACCTGGGACACATCGTACAGCAGGTTCTGAATCAGTAAGTGCAACGGCAACATCGGCAAGAACGGCAGGAAGGCGCTCGCTACCAGCACGCTGAACACGTTACCAAAGTTAGAACTGGCGGTCATTTTGATGTATTTCAGCATGTTGGCGAAGGTTCTGCGCCCTTCAATCACCCCTTCTTCCAGCACCATCAGGCTCTTTTCCAGCAAGATGATATCTGCGGCTTCACGCGCAATATCGACCGCGCCATCGACGGAAATCCCGATGTCTGCCGCACGCAATGCGGGTGCGTCATTAATGCCGTCGCCCATAAAGCCGACCACATGCCCTTCGCCCCGCAACAGGCGCACAATACGTTCTTTGTGCATTGGCGTCAGGCGCGCAAATAGTGTGGTGCGCAACGCCAGTGCCGCGAGATCTTTGTCATTCATGTTTTCGATGTCGCTGCCAGTGACCAGCTCACCGACATCCAGCCCCACTTCGCGGCACACTTTCGCCGCCACCAGCTCGCTATCACCGGTGAGGATTTTCACCGCAATGCCGCTGGCTTTCAGCGCTTTCAACGCAGGTGCCGTGGTTTCTTTCGGTGGATCGAGGAACGCGATGTAACCTTCGAGAATCAGATCCGATTCGTCCACACGACCGTAATCGTCACAGCGTGCAGGCAGGACTTTGCTCGCCACTGCCACCACACGCAGTCCCTGACGGTTAAGATCGTCCGTCACACGGCGAATACGTGCCAGCAAGGTTTCGCTGAGCGGCACGATCTCATCACCGTAACGCACTTGTGTGCAGACGTTGAGCACCTCCTGCAAGGCGCCTTTGCAGATCAGCTGATGCACTTGCGGTTGTTCGGAGACGACCACTGACATGCGGCGGCGCTCAAAGTCGAACGGGATCTCATCCACTTTTTGCCAGCGCGTAGCTGCATGACGCGCAGTCTCTTCATCCACCCCTTCCAGCACCGCCACATCCAGCAGGTTTTTCAGCCCGGTCTGGTAATGGCTGTTGAGCCAGGTGGTATGCAGAACGTGGTTGCTTGTCGCACCAAGAATATCGGTGTGCGACTCCAGCACAATGCGATCTTGCGTCAGCGTGCCGGTTTTATCGGTGCACAGAATGTCCATCGCGCCAAAGTTTTGAATCGCATCGAGGTGTTTGACGATCACTTTCTGTTTAGAGAGTTTTACCGCCCCGCGAGCCAGCGTCGAGGTGACGATCATCGGCAGCATTTCTGGTGTCAAACCGACTGCCACAGAGAGCGAGAAGAGTGCGGCTTCCCACCAGTCGCCTTTGGTGAAACCGTTGATCAGCAAGACGATCGGCGTCATCACCAGCATAAAGCGAATCAGCACCCAACTGACGCGACTGATGCCTTTCTGGAACGCATTCGGCTCGCTTTCTTGTTGAGTCACGCGCCCGGCCAGTTGCCCAAACCAGGTGTTACCACCCGTTGCGATAATCATCGCGAGCGCCGTACCACTCACCACGTTGGTGCCCATAAAGCACAGCGTGTCGCATTCCAGCGGGTTGTTGTGCGACGTGTCGCGGCTGACCGCCACTTTTTCCACCGGCAAGGATTCACCGGTCAGCGAGGCCTGGCCGACAAAAAGATCGCGAGCCTGCATAACACGTAGATCTGCCGGGATCATGTCGCCCGCAGCCAGTTTAACGATGTCGCCTGGCACCAGTCTTTCGAGAGGGATTTCGATAAACGCATTTTCCCCCGTTTCATCCACCACGCGCAGCACGGTGGCGGTATTGCTGACCATTGCTTTGAGCGTGTCAGCCGCTTTGGTGGAGCGCGCTTCCTGGACGAAGTTCAGCAAAGTGGCGATCGCCACCATCAGCGCAATCACCCCTGCGGCAAACATATCCTCGGTGGAGTAAGAAACAATGCCGAGAATAGTGAGCAAAATATTGAATGGGTTGCGGTAGCACATCCAAAGATGCACCCACCATGGCGATGGCTTTTGCGCCGGGATTTGGTTTGAGCCATGTTTCTCGAGCGCACTCTCAACTTCACGCGCATTCAGCCCTTCAGGATGGCTGTGGAAATCGCGATACAGTTGTTCTTCGGATGCGTGCGCATACTTCAGGCACGATTCGCTCAGCGAAGCGGGAACCTCTTGCGCAAGTGCAATGGTATTGTCGTCCGGCATCAGGTCGCGCTGGATCAAGCGACGAGGCAGGTGGCGGCTGAGTTGTGCAAACAACTGCCGGGTCAGATTTTTTAACAGCATAGTAGTCCCTCGGCGCCACGTGTTGTGGCACCTGGTGACGTGCAGGCGCGGCTAATCCTTGCCTTGCAGGCCAAATTTTTTCATCAGCAGGGATATCATTAATTGAGAGATCTCTGCCTTACGCAATCCGGTAAGGCAGTCGCTTCAAAGAAGGGAGTCTTACCGGATTATTCCTGTCATTACAGGGTCTGGACTGGGATCAGGTTCCATGTCGCCTCCGGTTAAAAGAAAAAGTCATTACGATACTGGCGGATATTCTACGCCGACAAAACTAAACCTCACGTAAACCAGATTTTTTCCGTTGTGGTATCGTTGACTAGCCTTAATTCTAATGAGCAATTGATTGCCAGGAACCGACACATGCAAAGCCGCCTCACTATCAAAGACATCGCCCGTTTAAGCGGTGTGGGTAAATCCACTGTCTCGCGAGTTCTGAATAATGAAAGCGGGGTCAGTGCGCGTACACGTGAGCGCGTGGAAGCGGTGATGCAGCAAGAAGGTTTTTCCCCTTCCCGGTCAGCACGTGCGATGCGTGGACAGAGCGATAAAGTGGTCGCTATTATTGTGACCCGTCTGGATTCGCTATCGGAAAACCTCGCGGTACAAACCCTGCTGCCGTCGCTCTATGAGCAAGGCTATGATCCGATCATGATGGAAAGCCAATTTTCCCCGAAACTGGTCGAAGAGCATTTAGGCGTGCTGAGGCGTCGCCATATCGACGGGGTGATTTTGTTTGGCTTCACCGGCATCAATGAGAAAATACTCGCTCCGTGGCAATCGACGCTGGTGCTGATGGCGCGGGACGCCAAAGGGTTTGCTTCGGTGTGTTATGACGATGAAGGCGCTATCGATATTTTGATGGCTCGTCTGTATGAGCAAGGCCACCGCCAGATTAGTTTCCTCGGCGTTCCCCATAGCGATGTCACTACCGGTTTTCGCCGCCATCAGGCGTATCTCGCGTTCTGTAAAAGCCACGCGCTAACACCGAATTTCGTCCTGCCGGGCCTGGCAATGAAACAAGGTTATGACCACGTGGCCGAAGTATTGACTCCGGAAACCACCGCGCTGCTGTGCGCCACCGATACCCTCGCTTTGGGTGCCAGTAAATATCTGCAAGAACAACAAAACAGCGCTTTGCAACTGGCGAGCGTCGGTAGCACGCCGCTGATGAAATTCCTCCATCCCGAGATCATTACCGTCGATCCCGGTTACGCCGAAGCCGGTCGCCAGGCCGCAAGACAACTGATCGGCCAGATCACCCAAACCCGCGATCTACAGCAGATCGTTATCCCCGGATCATTACAGTAATCTCCCCTCTTTTACGGTTTATTGTGATCGTCGCCTTATTTAGGGAACGTTCCCATTTTCGTAAAAAAGATTAAAAGATAACCTTGCTGGCAGATAACACCTCACTACCTCGGGACATCATCATGGCCAAAGTGAAACAACAAGATATAGACAGGCTGATAGAGCTGGTTGGCGGACGTGGCAACATCGCCACTGTGAGCCATTGTATTACCCGCTTGCGTTTTGTATTGAATAACCCAGCCGCTGCATCACCAAAACAGATTGAAGAATTACCGATGGTGAAAGGCTGCTTTACCAATGCCGGGCAGTTCCAGGTAGTGATTGGCCCCGAAGTCGGCGATTACTATCAGGCGTTGATCGCCACAAGTGGCCACAGCAACTCAGACAAAGAACAAGCAAAACTCGCCGCGCGCCAGAATATGAAATGGCATGAGCGTTTGATCTCCCACTTCGCCGAGATCTTCTTCCCACTGTTACCGGCATTGATCAGCGGCGGTCTAATCCTCGGCTTCCGTAATGTGATCGGCGACTTGCCGATGAGCAACGGGCAGACGCTGGCGCAAATGCACCCGTCGCTACAATCGATTTACGACTTCTTATGGCTGATTGGCGAGGCAATCTTCTTCTATCTGCCAGTCGGTATTTGCTGGTCAGCCGTGCGAAAAATGGGCGGGACACCTATCCTTGGGATTGTGCTTGGCGTCACGCTGGTATCACCACAGCTGATGAATGCCTATGAATTGGGTAGCAAAATTCCTGAAGTGTGGAACTTTGGCCTGTTTACCATCGAGAAAGTGGGCTACCAGGCGCAAGTGATTCCAGCCTTGTTGGCGGGCCTGGCTCTGGGCTTTATTGAGACGCGTCTGAAACGCATCGTGCCGGATTACCTCTATCTTGTAGTAGTGCCTGTGTGTTCGTTGATTCTGGCGGTATTCCTGGCGCACGCGTTTATCGGCCCGTTTGGCCGCTGGATTGGTGACGGTGTGGCCTTTGCGGTTCGCCACCTGATGACCGGCAGTTTTGCCCCGATTGGCGCTGCGTTGTTTGGCTTCCTTTACGCGCCGCTGGTGATTACCGGTGTACATCAGACCACGCTCGCCATCGATATGCAGATGATTCAGAGCATGGGCGGAACCCCAGTTTGGCCGCTGATTGCGCTGTCTAACATTGCTCAGGCGTCTGCGGTGGTTGGCATTATCATTTGCAGCCGTAAGCACAACGAACGTGAGATTTCAGTTCCGGCGGCGATTTCTGCCTACCTGGGCGTGACCGAACCGGCGATGTACGGCATCAACCTGAAATACCGCTTCCCGATGCTGTGCGCAATGATTGGCTCAGGGCTTGCGGGCTTACTGTGTGGCCTGAGTGGCGTGATGGCAAACGGGATTGGCGTGGGTGGTTTACCGGGCATTCTGTCCATTCAGCCGCGTTACTGGGAAGTGTATTCGCTGGCGATTCTGATTGCGGTCATCGTGCCGATTGTATTGACCAGCGTGATGTATAAACGCAAACACCGTCAAGGTTTGTTGCTGGTGGTGTAATCGGTTCACAATCGGTGGTGGATGACGCTAACGCTTATCCACCCTACAAAGGCTTTTCGTAGGTCGGATAAGCGCTAGCGTCATCCGACAACAGAGGTCACATTGGCCTCACTGGTTTTAGGAATGATTTATGAATACAACTCCTCCCTGGTGGCAACACGGTGTCATTTACCAGATCTACCCGAAGAGTTTCCAGGACACGACTGGCAGTGGTACCGGTGATTTGATTGGCGTAATTAAGCGCCTGGACTATCTCAAACTGCTTGGTGTGGATGCCATCTGGCTGACACCGTTTTATGTTTCGCCGCAGGTCGATAACGGCTATGACGTGGCGAACTACTGTGCCATCGATCATACCTACGGCACGCTGGATGACTTTGATTTACTGGTTGCTGGCGCCCACGAGCGCGGTATCCGCGTCGTTCTGGATATGGTGTTTAACCATACTTCCACGCAACATGCATGGTTCCACGAATCGCTGAACAAAGAGAGCCCGTACCGCGAGTTTTATATCTGGCGCGACGGTACGCCAGACGTTTTACCCAACAACTGGCGCTCTAAATTCGGTGGTAACGCCTGGCGCTGGCACGCAGAGAGCGGCCAGTATTATCTGCACCTGTTTGCGCCGGAGCAGGCGGATCTCAACTGGGAAAACCCGCAAGTTCGCGCTGAACTGAAAAAGGTCTGCGAATTCTGGGCCGACCGTGGCGTAGATGGTTTGCGTCTTGATGTGATCAACCTGGTTTCCAAGGATCAGGATTTCCCGGCGGATATTGAAGGCGGTGACGGGCGTCGTTTTTACACCGACGGGCCGCGCATCCACGAATATCTGCAAGAATTAAGCCGCGATGTGTTTGTACCACGCGAGTTAATGACGGTGGGCGAAATGTCCTCCACCACGCTCGATAACTGCCAGCAATATGCCGCACTCAACAGCAATGAACTGTCGATGACGTTCAACTTCCATCACCTGAAAGTGGATTATCCGGACGGGCAAAAATGGGCGCTGGCAGCCCCTGATTACATCGCACTGAAAGCGATTTTCAGCCACTGGCAACAAGGCATGCACAACGTAGCGTGGAATGCGTTGTTCTGGTGTAACCACGACCAGCCGCGCATTGTGTCGCGCTTTGGTGACGAAGGCGAGCTGCGTGTGCCGGCAGCCAAAATGCTGGCGATGGTGCTACATGGCATGCAGGGCACGCCGTATATCTATCAGGGCGAAGAGTTGGGGATGACCAACCCGCACTTCAAACGCATCATTGATTACCGTGATGTCGAAAGCCACAACATGTACGCCGAACTGCGCGCCCAGGGCCGCGAGAGTGACAATCTGCTGGCGATCCTCGCCAGTAAATCGCGCGATAACAGCCGTACGCCGATGCAATGGGACGATGGCGAAAACGCAGGATTTACCACCGGTACGCCGTGGATCAACCTGTGCGATAACTATCAGACCATCAATGCCAGAGCAGCGGTTGACGATGCCGATTCAGTATTTTATGCCTACCAACGCCTCATCAAACTGCGTAAAGCCAACCCTGTTTTCACCTGGGGTAGTTATCAGGATCTGCTGCCTGAGCATCCGTATTTGTGGTGTTACCGCCGTGAATGGCAAGGGCAAACACTGGTGGTTGCGGCGAACCTCAGCCGTGAAAATCAATGGTGGATGCCGGAAGCCTTTGAAGGCGACTGGGATGTACTGATGAGCAACTACGCTGATGCAGCGGGGAAACCTGGCGAGATCAGCTTACGGCCATTTGAGGCGGTTTATTGGTTGCAGTAATTTTAAGTGGCAGATAAAACACACAATGTATTTTATCTGCTTTTTCTCTTTTATTATCTCGTAGTATTGCTATACAACGAATGGATTATAAAACCTTTAACACGCTGCAATGAATTAATCACAATTTGTCCTGCCTACATTTCATTTATTAGACAGGACGTTTATGAATACCTCTATTTCAAAAATATCATTACTAGCTTCATTACTCATCTCTAACGTTGCCTGGAGTTCCACTACCGCAGTGGATGTTCGTTTCGGGCATAATACAAATTCAGATGTTAATGATTCGCGTATTAAAGTGATGCATCAAGCAGATAATGGATTTTATTTTTCTGTTGAAGCTGCACAAAATCATAATGATACATTTTTCGGTGATACCGACCGTTATAATCCAGATGATAAAGGTGTTACCGAGGCAGCAGAGGAAATTGAAACCCGCTGGCGTTTTGACCTCGGTAATGGTTATGCCGTTGCTCCGGGGATGGTCACTGTTTTTACCGGCACCAACACCCACTATCGTCCATTTATTCAGGGCTGGAAGTCCTTTGATAATGGGTTAAATATTTCTACTCGTTACCGCTATAACACTGTGAATGATGCCCACAGCGACCGGGAACTGGACGGCAGCGGCTATACCCGCCGCCAGTCACATCAGTTTGATATCTGGTTTGCCTACAACATGGGTAAATTTGGTATGTCTTATAACCCTCGTTTCCGCTGGCAGGATGGCGTCGACCAGGGGACTGGTGATGATACCTACTGGGAACATACTCTGGCCTTCAACTACAAACTGGATGACGGTTGGACACCGTACGTCGAACTGGTTTCGCTGGATAAAACCTACATCAACAATGACGGCAATCATGAGAATGATTACGCCGTACGCCTGGGACTCGTTAAGTCCTTATAAAACGATAGAGTCAGACTGCGTTGTGCTGTAAAAGATGACAGCCAATGCGGTCTACAACCATCAGCAAATCCAGCTGCCCTTCACGCTGATAGAGCGAAATGGGATTACGATTAATTTCCAGCGGCCAACAGACTGTTCCCAGGGATTCCAGTGTCGAATTGCGGCTGGTAATCACCAGCACTTTAAGCCCTTTGCGGTGAGCATTATGGGCCATTTCAATCAATGAATGTGTTTCACCAGACTTGCTCAATAATACCAGGGTTCCTTTCACCACACAGGTAAGCTGGTGAATATCGTTGAGCATCAGATGGGGTAAGTTCGCAAGTGAAAGAAAACGCGATAAATAATTCAGGCTGGTCAGCGTTGCCCCACGGGCATAAAGGTAGATATGCCCTGAGTTCGCCAGTAACTCACAAACGCTATTCAGAAATGGTGGTTCATCAGAGGACATTTCCCGCTCAATCGGTTTAAATAATGCCTGGTCACGAGTAAATTTGTAACGCAGTTCGGTATAACTTGCATAGCCCATTTTTTTACACACCCGATTAACGGATGTCGTAGTCGTAAAATTATCATGCGCAATAGTTTTAGCCGATAGCCCCCCTATTTCCTTACCACGCCGTAAGATGTACTCATAAATAAGACGTTCACTTCCCTGAAATGCATTCACTGAATTAAACCTTTAGTCATTAAAAATGTAAAGATTACACTTTCAGTTTCTTTTCCACTGCCACATAAATCACATTTTGATCGTAATTAGTATGATGATACGTGATATGTATCAGCAAACTATTTAGATACCACTGGGAGCTATTTATACTCGCCAGAATAATATAATGACTGGAATGTCTCATAATGAAAACAAAACGTATTGTTGCGGTCACTGCGTGTCCGACAGGTATTGCTCATACTTTTATGGCGGCAAAGAAAATAGAAAGTTGGGCTAAAGAGCATGGCTTTCATGTCAAAGTAGAAACACAAGGTAGTGATGGTGTAAAGAATCTCCTTACGCGCGAAGATATCGCCAGCGCAGACGCCATTATTCTTGCCGTCGATGTCCCAATTCAGGATCAAGAACGCTTTGATGGATTACCGCAGCTTAAAGTCCGCACCCAGGAATTAATCAAGCATACGGATGAATTTTTACAACAGGCACTCAATGCCGGTAAAACGCCTCATATAACAACAGGATCGCCAGAAATATCGCGCACGGCTTACCAGGTTTTTATCGGTCATATTATGACGGGTATCAGCTATATGCTGCCGGTAGTGGTATTAGGCGGGCTGCTCATGGCCGTCGCCAAAATTACTGGTCAGTTTATTGAGATTGAAAACACCCCTTTCGCGGTACTCGATAAATTGGGTTTTATGACCATCAAATTTATGTACCCGATTTTCGCCATGTATCTGGCTTTTTCTATCGCCGGAAAACCTGCACTGATCCCTGGTTTTATCGGTGGCATAATGTCTGATGAAATCTATAAACGCTTCTTTGATTTGGACGGTTTTATGCCATCCAGCTTTTTTGGCGCGATTGCGATTGGCTTTTTCGTCGGCTATATGGTGCGTTATCTCAACGATGTGATCAAAGTCAGCACACAGCTGACTACCATCAAAACCATGCTGGTGGTACCGCTTCTGACGGGCATTACGCTGGTGATGGTGATGCAGTATCTGATTAATCCCGTTTTTGGCGCACTCAACCAATGGATGGTGGGATTCTTCACCGCCGCCGGAGATACCGGGCGCGGTTTCTACTCCGCAATGATTGCTGCCGGTACCGCCTTCGATTTAGGTGGCCCAATCAATAAAGCAGCAGGTTCTGTAGCGCTGGGGTTAAACGGTGCTGGCCCGACATTCGATTTAACCGCCCGCGAGCTATCGATTGTTATCCCATCGATTGGCGTCGGTTTTGCGGCATTACTCAATGGACGCTTTGGCTTACCCGATGTCTTCAGCAGTGAAGAAAAAACCTTGGGTAGCACATCACTTCTGCTGGGGGTTATCGGTATCTCTGAAGGGGCGATTCCCTTCATTCTGAAGAACCCACGCCTGATCCCTGTTTTTATGACCGGAGCGGTAGGCGGAACGCTGGTCGCCATCTCACTGGGCGTGAAACAAACCCTTCCGTTACCTGCGATTTGGGGCTGGCCGCTGGCGACCAATGTGCCGGGTTACTTATTCGGGGTGCTGATTGGCTCGCTGATTTGCGCACTGGGTGTGTTGTTTCTTAGCAAGAAAAGCGTCGCATGACTTCATCATATAAGGAAAAGAACATGACCCGGATTCATGTAATCCCACATACCCATTGGGATCAGGAGTGGTATTTCACGCATCAGGACAGCAGCGTTCTGGCGTCATATAACTTTATCGAAGTCCTGCGCACGCTCTCTGATGCGCCGGATTACGCCTACTACCACCTTGATGGGCAAACGGCCATTGTGGAAGATTTTCTGGCGATCAAACCTGATTACCGCAATCTTTTACAACAGCTTGTCAGCGATAAACGGCTGTTTATCGGCCCCTGGTATACTCAAACCGATACCTACAATGTGCATGGCGAATCCATCATTCGTAATCTGAAATATGGCATCACTTTTGCCCGTTCATTGGGTCATGCCATGAAGGTGGGTTATCTGCCCGATACGTTTGGCCATAATGCCCAGATGCCGACGCTTTTGCGCGGTTGCGGCCTTGATAACCTGGTGTTCTGGCGCGGGATTGACCACGACACGCAAGTTCCACGCAGCCAGTTCTGGTGGCAAGCGCCATCCGGTGCCACTATTTTGGCCTGTTCCATGCCGTATGGTTACGGTGCCGCCAAGAATATCCAGGCCACAAGCGTCCATCTTGAACAGAAGATTTTCCCTATGGTGGAGCAGATTAAGCAACGTTCAGGCCTTGCTGATGTGCTGCTTCCCTGCGGTGGAGATCAGGTGAATATCGACCCCAATCTACCGCAAATTCTGGCTCAGGCGTCAGCATCGTCTCTGCAACAGGACGAATGGATACTCAGCTCACTGGAACAGTTTATCGATGCTGTGCGCCCGCAATGTGATGCAGAAACGGTATGGCAAGGCGAGTTGAAAGCCCCACGTTACACACGCATCCACAAAACCATTGGTTCCGTGCGTTATGACATTAAAAAGCGCAATTATGACATCGAACAATTCCTGCTACGTAAGCTGGAACCGGTAGTCGCTATCGCTCGCAATCAGGGGATCAGTGTCAATACCGAATGGGTCGACAACGCCTGGAAAACGATTCTGCGTAGCCACGCGCATGACTCAATGGGCGGCTGTAATAGCGACGCGACTAATCAGGATATTGTGCATCGCCTGAAACAGGCAGAACAGGTCGTCCATAGCTTGTGGAACCTGGTGGTAAAAGAGCTAGCATTTGCTACCTGCCGTGAAGGTGATTTCCTGATATTCAACACCCGTGCAAGCATTTGGTCTGGCACGGTGGAAGCTACGCTGTATACCGTCGCACCAGGCTTCACGCTCACTCGCGCAGGCCAGCCGTTGGCTTTTAGCGTGATAGAAAAGCAAACGCTTTCCGGCGGTAAAACTGTGCAGCTCACACCACAAGGGGAGCAAGAGGTTGCTCAACCCTCTTACTATCGCTGGCGTGTGGCAATAGAAACCGTCGACCTCCCGGCGTTAGGCTATGCCGTGGTACAGGTGAATGAAAGCCCATCGCAACTCATTGCCACAACGGTAAAAAAAGCCACCGCGGAGATTCAAAACCAGCATTACTGCCTGAGCCTCGAAAACGCAAAATTGAAACTGGTGGAGAAAAAAACCGGCCGCATAATTGAGAGTCTGCTGGCGCTGGAAGATTGCGCCGATGCAGGCGACAGCTACGATTTCTCACCTTTAGCGGGCGACGTCCCAATAGCAGCCGATAATTTCACGCTTCTCTCCTGTGAAACACAAGATCACTTCCAGCGCCTGACGCTTCGCACCACGCTGGCTCTGCCGGCGAATCTGGCAGCACGACAGGGGAAAGAACAGCACGCAGCGACATTACCAGTCACCGTGGTGTGCGAGCTGCATCATGACAATCCGCATCTTTTCATTCATGTCGAGCTGACCAACACAGTTTGCGATCACCGGTTACGGTTGGTGATTAACAGCGATATTCACACTAGCCACTCGCTGGCCTCCCAACCGTTCTCTATGATCGCACGTCCGCTGAATAATCATCCTCACGGCTGGCAGCACACACTACGGGAAAATCCGGTCGATATCGAAACCAGCGACGGAATTATCGCCATTGAGCAACCAGGGAAAGCACTGGTTATCAATAGCATGGGAATGAAAGAATTCCAGGTGCTGGAGTCCTCACCCAACCGTGTGGCGCTGACTTTGTTTAAAGCCACAGGTGTACTTGGGCGTGACGATCTGGAATGGCGACCAGGGCGCGCTTCGGGTATCAACAACACGGTGGTGGAAACGCCGGACGCACAACTGCTACAACCGCTGCGTTTTAGCCTAGCACTGGCATTAACCGACAACGCCCGCCATCTTACCCTGCGCCAACTTGAAGCAGATGCCATCCACCAGCCATTCTGCTACCAGCGTCAGGCGCTTAATACCACCGAACATCGCCTGGAACGCTTTGCCTTACGCTTTAGCGCACGCCTGCTGGCACCCGAATTCAGCTTAATCACGCTGCCTGACTCGCTATTTTTGTCGGCGATCCCACATTCACTCACCACAGATGGAACCGTCATCAGGGCATTTAATGCGACGGATGATGATGTGGCACTGCCGCCTGAGTTACTGCGCCATCGCCAGGTGAATTATCTCGAAGAAAAAGTCGCACCCGCATCGTACATCGCCCCAGCTAATACAGTCGATTTTTTAGTTAAAGTGCATGGAGAACTCGCATGAAACCTGATGATTCAGAACTTGCTCTGCATCTGAAAACCGCGCTGACCGGGGTTTATCCCGACAACGATAACACCGTATTGTGTGACGCCATTATGGAGCGTTGCAGACACTGGGCACTCCCGGATTATGCCGCCACGCCTGTAGATGAAAAAACGGCTTACATGATTACCTACGGCGATGCGTTCCAGCACAACAGTGAGCCAACGCTTACGGTATTACACCATTTCGTCCGTCGCCATCTCAAGAATGTAATAAGCGACGTGCATCTGTTGCCGATGTACCCATGGACTTCTGACGATGGTTTTAGCGTCACCGACTACCGGAAAATCGATCCACAGCTGGGAGACTGGTCGCATATTGCCGCACTGGCGCAAGACGCAGATCTGATGTTTGACTGCGTGATTAACCATATCTCGCAGCACAGCGCCTGGTTCCAGGGGTTTCTTCGCGGTGAGCCGCAGTATCAGAATTTTTTCATCGCCGCCGATCCTCAGGGCGATTATCACCAGGTGACCCGCCCGAGGACACTGCCGCTACTGACCCCATTCGTGAAACACAATGGTGAAAAGCTGCATATCTGGACGACCTTCAGCGCCGATCAGATCGATCTCAATTTCCGCGAACCTGCGGTGCTACTGGAAAGCATCGACATTTTACTGGAATACGCCGCACGTGGTGGGCGCTCCATTCGTCTGGATGCGATTGGCTTTATCTGGAAAGAGCCTGCTAGCTGCTGTATCCATCTACCACAGGTTCACCAGATTATTCAGATCTGGCGCATGATCCTCGACGAGGTTTTTCCTTGCTGCCGCCTGATTACCGAAACCAACGTGCCGCATGCTGAAAACATCAGCTATTTTGGTGACGGAAACGAAGCGCAAATGGTGTATCAGTTCCCATTGCCGCCGTTAACTCTGCATGCTTTTCTGCGTGGCAATGTGCGCTGGCTACGCGATTGGGCACAATCACTTGAAACTCAGCCTTTGCCAGAAAACGTCACTTTCTTCAATTTTCTGGCGAGTCATGACGGCATTGGTTTACGTCCAACCGAAGATTTGCTTGAGGATGCAGAGCGGGAATTTATTGTCAGTGAAGTATTACGCAAGCAAGGTTTAGTCTCATGGAAAAACAACCCGGACGGCAGCCAGTCACCCTATGAGCTGAACATTAATTTCCTCAGCGCACTGAGTGAACCATGGCATAGCGTGGCAGAAAAAACCGCCTGTACTACTGCGGCCCATGCCATTTTGCTCACGCTACGCGGCGTACCTGCGATCTATTATCACAGCCTGCTTGGCAGTGAAAACGATTTGGCGGCGGCAGAACAATCGGGCATAAATCGGCGGATCAACCGAAAAAAACTGCCTCTGGCGATTGTTGAGCAAAACTTAGCGGATACAACAAGCTTGAGTAGTTGCGTATTTAACAGTCTGCGCCAGTTACTGTCTATCCGTCGACTGCACAGCGCCTTTTCCCCGTTTGCCAACCAACATGTATTGACCCTGAACGATGCGCTTTTTGCCGTCGAGCGCCATCACCCGATAAGCGGCGAAACGCTAACCTGCGTGGTGAATGTCAGAAATGACACACAACCGCTAATGTTGAACATCAGTGGCATCGATCTGCTCAGTAACACCCCTTTTTCTGGCAACTGTACACTGAAAGGCTGGCAGGTAATGTGGATACAACACACTAAATAATAAGGATAAAAATATGGAACTGGACATGCTCACTCAGCGAGAGCTGATTTTGATTGATCCCGTCAATCCGACGCCAGCCACGCTCATTACACTGTTGACTGAACGCCTGGTACAAACAGGAAAAGTACGGAATGCCTCAGTATTTATCAACAGTGTGATGAAACGTGAAGCTGAAGGTCCGACTGCGCTAGGGGAAGAACTCGCGGTACCGCACGGCAAAAGTGATGCTGTAGCACAAGCCGCTTTCGCGCTGGCAATATTGCCGCAGCCTATTAACTGGACAGGCATTGAGGGGGATGAACCGGTAAGACTAGTTTTTCTGTTAGCAATCCCACCGCAGGAAGCGGGTAACACCCATATACAGCTTCTGACAACCTTAACCAGTCGTTTAACGGAAGACGCGTTTCGCGAAGCGTTATTAGCAGTCAGAACACCTGATGAAGTCATGGCACTACTTTGCGCTGAAAGCGATGAAATCGCTCCACAAGAAAAACCTGTACTCCAGAATAAGGTCGTTCCCGCTATTCTGGGGCTGATTTCAGCCACAGCGTTTCTACTTGCTGCATTATCCTGGAACGGAAACACCTGATTGTTTAACGGTGTGGTGGCTCGGTATAGATTCTGTTCCATCACACCATCCATTTGCTGGGTATTTCTACGAAAAAACGCCTCCGTAAATAAGCACACCCCCATCGTGACTGCGTCGCCTGATTTACTTTGTTCTGCATCAATAAAACCACAAACATCTTTGATGCAAAGCACTACATATAGACCTTAAAATGCGCCCCGACCCCACATATTGTATTTTTCGACTATTATAGCAACAAGTACCACAGAGGATTCAGGGGATTATCTGTGGATAAACATCGGCTCAAAATCATAAAGCCTATGGCAACGCGAGCAAATTTCGGCTTGCGAACAATTTCAATCCTTTGTGGATAACCTTTTTAGAATGGAGAGATCATGACACCGCATGTGATGAAAAGAGACGGGTGCAAAGTGCCTTTCACTTCAGAGCGCATTAAAGAAGCTATTCTTCGTGCAGCTAAAGCAGCGGGAGTCGATGACGCAGACTATTGCGCCACCGTCGCAGATATTGTTCGTGCGCAAATGGAAGGCCGCACTCAGGTTGATATCGGTGAAATCCAGACTGCCGTGGAAAATCAGCTGATGGCTGGTGACTACAAGCAACTGGCGCGTGCTTATATCGAATATCGTCATGACCGTGATATTGAGCGCGAAAAACGTGGCCGCTTAAACCAGGAGATCCGCGGTCTGGTTGAACAAACTAACTCCGCCTTGCTCAACGAAAATGCCAATAAAGACAGCAAGGTTATCCCGACACAGCGCGACCTGTTAGCCGGGATCGTGGCTAAACACTACGCATCACAGCATTTGTTACCGCGTGATGTGGTACTGGCCCACGAGCGTGGCGATATTCACTATCACGATCTGGATTACTCCCCGTTCTTCCCGATGTTTAACTGCATGCTTATCGATCTCAAAGGCATGCTGACGCACGGCTTTAAGATGGGTAATGCGGAAATCGAGCCACCAAAATCCATCTCTACCGCCACAGCGGTGACTGCGCAAATTATTGCTCAGGTTGCCAGCCATATTTACGGCGGCACCACGATTAACCGTATTGACGAAGTGCTGGCGCCATTTGTCACCGCAAGCTTTGAAAAACACCGTGAAACCGCCGAGGAATGGCAGATCCCGGATGCCGAAGGTTATGCGCTTTCCCGTACTGAGAAAGAGTGTTATGACGCCTTCCAGTCCCTGGAATATGAAGTGAATACGCTGCATACAGCCAATGGTCAGACGCCGTTTGTCACCTTTGGTTTTGGCCTGGGAACTAGTTGGGAATCACGTCTGATTCAGAAATCTATTCTGCGTAATCGCATCGCAGGTCTGGGCAAAAACCGCAAAACGGCGGTGTTCCCGAAACTGGTATTTGCTATCAAAGAGGGTCTGAACCACAAGGCTGGCGATGCAAACTACGACATTAAACAGTTGGCTCTGGAGTGCGCCAGCAAGCGCATGTACCCGGATATCCTGAACTATGACCAGGTCGTGAAAGTGACCGGCTCGTTCAAAACACCAATGGGCTGCCGTAGTTTCCTTGGCGTATATGAAGAGAACGGCGAGCAGATTCACGATGGCCGTAATAACATCGGCGTGATCAGCCTGAACTTGCCGCGTATTGCGCTGGAAGCAAAAGGCGATGAAGCCACTTTCTGGACGCTGCTCGATAGCCGTCTGGAGCTGGCTTTTAAAGCCCTGATGACGCGTATTGCACGGCTGGAAGGAGTGAAAGCTCGCGTTGCGCCAATCCTGTATATGGAAGGGGCTTGCGGTGTGCGCCTGAAAGCCGACGACGACGTGTCGGAGATCTTCAAAAATGGCCGTGCGTCGATTTCCCTGGGTTATATCGGCATCCACGAAACGGTGAATGCGCTGTTTGGTAATCAGCACGTTTACGACAGCGAAGAACTGCGTGCGAAAGCCGTGGCAATTGTTGAGCGTCTGCGCCAGGCAACTGACACATGGAAAGAAGAAACCGGCTACGGTTTCAGCCTTTACAGCACGCCAAGTGAAAACCTGTGTGACCGCTTCTGCCGTCTTGATACCGCTGAGTTTGGCGTGGTTGCAGGCGTAACGGATAAAGGTTACTACACCAACAGCTTCCACTTAGATGTTGAGAAGAAAGTTAACCCTTACGACAAAATAGACTTTGAAGCTGCCTATCCGCCAGTCGCGAACGGCGGTTTCATCTGTTACGGCGAATACCCAAATATTCAGCACAATTTGCAAGCGCTGGAAGATGTCTGGGATTACAGCTACCAACACGTTCCGTACTACGGCACTAACACGCCAATTGATGAGTGCTACGAATGTGGCTTTACCGGTGAGTTTGAATGCACCAGCAAAGGCTTCACCTGCCCGAAATGTGGTAACCACGACGCCGCTCGCGTCTCGGTAACGCGCCGCGTTTGCGGTTACCTCGGCAGCCCGGATGCTCGCCCGTTTAACGCCGGCAAGCAAGAAGAAGTGAAGCGCCGCGTGAAGCACCTTGGCAACGGGCAGATCGGCTAAGTGAACATGCATCAATATTACCCGGTTGATATTGTTAACGGGCCGGGTACCCGCTGCACACTGTTTGTTTCAGGCTGCGTGCATGAGTGCGCAGGCTGTTATAACAAAAGCACATGGCGGGTGAATTCCGGTGTGCCGTTCACGCAGGAGATGGAAGACCGGATCATTAACGATCTGAACGACACGCGTATCCGCCGCCAGGGGTTGTCGCTTTCAGGCGGCGATCCGCTTCATCCGCAAAATATCGCGGATGTGTTGAAACTGGTGCGACGAGTGAAAACGGAATGTCCCGGCAAAGATATCTGGATGTGGACGGGCTATAGGCTTGATGAATTAACCGAAGCTCAACGTGAAGTTGTTGATTTAATCAATGTGCTGATTGACGGTAAATTTGTTCAGGATCTCAAAGATCCGGCGCTTGTCTGGCGCGGCAGCAGCAACCAGGTTGTGCATCATTTACGATAAAGCCCCTCGTAGGTCGGATAAGCGCAGCGTCATCCGGCACCACTGATGCAAATGGTGGATGACGCTAAAACGCTTATCCACCCTACAAAAACACGTTAATCACCCTTTGCCAGCAATCTGAGGTCATGTGAATCCAGAATGTTCACGCCTTCGCGAGAGGGAGCCAGCGCTTCTCGCAACATCGTCTTTGCCACATCCCGCGCTTCAATGGATTTCCATTTCCCCGGCATGATTTTAAACAACGGCGCCAACAGCGATTCATTAAAGCGTTGTGATTCACGATGCCCAAGCAGCATAGACGGGCGAGCAATGGTTAAACGTGGCCAGTTCTGCGCGATAAGCGCCTCTTCCATTTCCCCTTTCACCCGGTTGTAGAAGAACGGTGATTTGCTGTTTGCACCGATAGCGCTGACCACCAGCATATGTTTTGCCCCCAGACGCAAGCCGGTTATCGCGGTATCCACCACCAGCGTGTAATCCGCTAATACAAAAGCCTCTTTGCTACCCGCTTCTTTCATAGTGGTACCGAGACAACAAAAGACCGTATCAAGCGGCTCGGTTAATTGTGTGAGTGCGTCACTCAACTGAGGATCGTAGGGATTGGTGACGTTGTTCATCGCAGGCAAGGGACGCCTTGTCGCCGCAATGATGTGGCTGACTTGCGGCGCATTGATCAACATGCGTAATAGATGTCCACCAATGAGACCTGTGGCCCCTGTTAGCAAAACCCGGCTCATAAGTTCTCCTTTCGCTTATTCACCAAGCTTAGTTTCATCCCGCAGCCAGTGTAGTTTTTTTCCAAAACCGAGCGTGTTGTCGGTCATTTTTATTTCATCAAGCCGAAGTTCCCATACCGGTGCAGACATCATTCGGGCAACCGGGAAGCGCTTACAGTAACGGCTGCGGATACTGTCCACTTCGCCTTCTTCTACTAATTTGATTTCACCTCGGAACTGCACACCACGAATTAATGCGACAGTTTTCGGCTGTCCATTGACGGTTCCGGCGACATGGGCCTGCTGGCCAATTAACTCACCGTGACGGGTATGGGATTCACTGAGCAGATAAAAAGCCACCCGTTGTTCATCAAAGAGGTAGAACGCATTCGCGCACCATAAATCGCCGTGACTACCTGCGCAGTAAGTCAGTACATGCTGTTTGTTCAGCCAACGACTGATGGCATTGAGAGTTTCCATGTGCAACCTGAAGAGTGATATTCTGCGGGAAATGTCAATTATGCGCCTGACCTATGTCTCCCTGGTATCTCTATTTAGTCCGCACTCTCGATAACCGTTTATATACGGGCATTACCACTAATGTGGAGCGCCGTTTCTCACAGCATCAAACAGGGAAAGGTGCGAAAGCGCTGCGCGGGAAAGGCGAACTTACACTGGCATTCAGCCATTTGGTGGGCGATCGTTCCAGTGCGTTACGCCTGGAATATCGCATCAAACAACTACCGAAAGCGAGCAAAGAGATGTTGGTAAAGGGGATACTGCCTTTTGAAGACCTGCTGGCAGATCTTCAAAAGACTCCGGAAATTAAAACTCCCGGTTGAAATGCTCGTGGTATTCCACCAGTCCTGAAACACCAGTCAGCGCATCGTCAGCTAACGGATGGATCAGGAAATAAGCTTCGGTGTCTGGCCAGGCACAGCGTAAGCCGTATTGAGCGGCAGGAACAAAACCAAAGCGGCTGTAGAGTTCCGGCTCACCTAAAGTCACAACGGCTGCGTAACCAAACTCATTGAGCGAATCCAGTCCTTCGTAAACCAGTTGCTTCGCCAGGCCCTGCCCACGGTAAGCTTCATCAACGGCAAGCGGCGCAAGCCCCACCCATTGCAGCTCTTCACCTTCTACGGCGACAGGACTGAAAGCGGCGTAACCCACAACCTGACCTTCGTCATCAGTGGCAACAACGCCAAGCGTTAGCAGGCCGTCTTCTCGTAAATCTTTGACCAAATCGGCTTCACCATCACCTTTAAAAGAACGGCGAAGTAAGGCGTCGATGCCCGGAGCATCAATGGGTATTTCTACACGAATTAGCATGGCTCACCTACCGAGTTACTTTCTGGAGCAGACTGATATTTCATACCTGCTTCGACAAAATCAGCCAGTTGTAGCAGCAGCATGCGTAATGGTTTAGGCATCGCATCCAGCTCAATGGCATCCATTAGGTTTTTAACATATAGCCCAAGTTCAGTGTCGCCTTCAATGACCAAACGGCGCTGGAAAAACAAGGTATCTGGATCTTGCTTGCGGGCTGCGATCATCAACAGATCGTTGGCGGTTGCACTGAAGCTGACATCTGCTGGGGCATCTTCACGCACTACCAGTTTATTATCTTGTACCGAAGTAAACCACTTCAGATCGAGGTCGCGTACTTCAATACTTAACCAGCGTCCCTCAAGAAATTCTAGCTCACCCTCTTCCATCGCCTGACGAAACTGCCAGCCAAGTACCTGCTCTAGCACCTGGCGCTTTAGAGCAAAGGGCGTGAGTTTAACCGGTGTTCTTAACAGTGACGGGCCAAGATGGACCAGGCGTGAACGCAATTTATCCAACACGAGCTTTACTCCTTGAGAAATTTATCCGCTATTTTGCCACACCAACTATTCTCCGTAGCGGTGCAAATCAACAATTACGCGGGTTATCAAGACGACTTATAGGTCACATCAATAAGCGATCAATACGCCATTAGCTGCCTTAAATCAAAATTTGTCGCTGTCGGGTTAACTAAAATCCCAGTTCGTTAACAATTTTGCGGCCCTTGCCTTGGGCTGCACGGGTCACCTCTGAGGTTTCCCGATGATTCAGGATAAATTATGGAGTTGCTTTGCCCAGCCGGAAACTTACCGGCGTTGAAAGCGGCCATCGATAATGGTGCCGACGCGGTTTACATTGGTCTTAAAGATGATACCAACGCACGCCATTTTGCTGGACTGAATTTCACGGAGAAGAAACTGCAAGAAGCGGTAAGTTACGTGCATCAACATCGCCGTAAGCTCCATATCGCTATCAATACGTTCGCGCACCCTGACGGCTACGTGCGCTGGCAACGAGCAGTGGATATGGCAGCGCAACTCGGAGCCGATGCCCTCATTTTGGCTGACCTCGCTATGCTTGAATACGCGGCTGAGCGTTATCCGCATATCGAACGCCATGTTTCAGTACAAGCTTCCGCCACCAACGAAGAAGCGATTCGTTTTTATCATCGTCATTTCGACGTGGCTCGTGTCGTTCTGCCGCGTGTGTTATCCATTCATCAGGTAAAACAGTTAGCCCGCGTGACACCGGTGCCACTGGAGGTTTTCGCTTTCGGTAGCCTGTGCATCATGGCGGAAGGTCGCTGTTATCTTTCTTCTTATCTGACTGGCGAGTCGCCAAATACGGTGGGCGCATGCTCTCCTGCGCGCTTTGTTCGTTGGCAACAAACGCCACAAGGTCTGGAATCACGCCTCAATGATGTGCTGATTGACCGTTACCAGGATGGCGAAAACGCCGGTTACCCGACGCTTTGTAAAGGGCGCTATCTGGTTGATGACCAGAAATATCACGCGCTAGAAGAGCCAACCAGCCTGAACACGCTTGAGCTGCTGCCTGAATTACTCGCCGCAAATATTGCATCCGTGAAAATCGAAGGTCGCCAACGTAGCCCGGCATATGTCAGCCAGGTCGCTAAAGTGTGGCGTCAGGCAATCGACCGCTGCATGGCCGATCCTGAAAATTACCGTGCACAACCGGCATGGATGGAAGCATTAGGGGCGATGGCCGAAGGCACACAAACCACTCTCGGTGCCTATCACCGTAAATGGCAGTAGGAAATCCCATGAAATATTCATTAGGGCCAGTGTTGTATTATTGGCCAAAAGAGACGCTGGAAAAGTTTTACCAGGCTGCGGCAAAAAGCAGTGCTGAAACTATTTATCTTGGTGAGTCGGTATGCAG
Organism: Buttiauxella sp. 3AFRM03; assembly: GCF_003675305.1. Taxonomy (NCBI): domain Bacteria; kingdom Pseudomonadati; phylum Pseudomonadota; class Gammaproteobacteria; order Enterobacterales; family Enterobacteriaceae; genus Buttiauxella; species Buttiauxella sp. 3AFRM03. The sequence goes on along the minus strand of NZ_CP033076.1, from coordinate 3,571,426 downwards.
CAAACGTCGTGCTACCAAGACGGGTGAATGGCTGGATATGGCGAAAAGCCTGGCAAGCCAGGGCAAGCAAGTGGTGCTCTCTACTTTGGCACTGGTTCAAGCTCCGTCTGAGTTGAACGAGCTAAAACGCTATGTTGAGAATGGCGAGTTCCTGATTGAAGCCAATGACCTTGGTGCCGTGAACATGGCGGCAGAACGCAAGCTGCCATTTGTCGCCGGGCATGCGCTTAACTGTTACAACGCAGTGACGCTGCGCTTGCTGCTCAAACAAGGCATGGTTCGCTGGTGTATGCCCGTTGAGCTGTCGCGAGATTGGCTGAAAAACATGTTGATTCAGTGCGATGAGTTGGGCATCCGCAACAAGTTTGAAGTTGAAGTCCTCAGTTACGGGCACTTGCCACTGGCCTACTCTGCCCGTTGTTTTACCGCTCGTTCAGAAGACAAACCGAAAGATGAATGCGAAACCTGCTGCATTAAATATCCTGTCGGGCGCAACATGCTTTCACAGGAAAATCAGCAAGTGTTTGTGCTTAACGGCATTCAAACCATGAGCGGTTATGTTTACAACCTCGGTAATGAACTGGCATCAATGAAAGGCCTGGTCGACATGGTGCGTTTATCGCCAATGGGCATGGATACCCTGCGCGTGCTGGAAGCATTCCGAAAAAATGAGAACGGCAATGCGCCTTTAACTCTGGCACAGCAAAGCGATTGTAATGGCTACTGGCGGCGCGTCGCAGGCTTAGAGTTAGTCACTCAGAGCTGAGAAAAGGCTCACTTTGTTACTTAAATGTTGATGATTTTCAGCAATACTGAAGAGATTATCAGCAAACGTAGTACCCAAACAAAGTGAGCCGTTATGCCTGACATCACAAAAGTCCCGTTCTCTTTACTCGATCTAGCCCCTATTCCACAAGGCTCCGAGCCTCGTGATGCATTTCATCGTTCTCTGGATTTAGCGCGCCTGGCCGAAAAACGTGGCTATCACCGCTACTGGCTGGCTGAACACCACAATATGACTGGGATTGCCAGTGCGGCAACGTCGGTACTGATTGGTTATCTGGCGGCGAATACTGAGACTTTGCGCCTGGGTTCCGGTGGCGTGATGCTGCCGAACCATTCACCTTTAGTGATTGCCGAACAATTTGGTACGCTGGAAACTCTTTATCCTGGGCGTATTGACTTGGGTTTAGGCCGCGCACCTGGTAGCGATCAACGAACCATGATGGCGCTGCGCCGCCATATGAGTGGTGATATCGATAACTTCCCGCGCGATGTCAGTGAGTTGGTCTCCTGGTTTGATGCAACCGATCCCAATCCAGCGGTGCGCCCGGTTCCGGGTTACAACGCTAAAGTTCCGGTCTGGTTGTTAGGCTCCAGCTTGTACAGCGCACAACTCGCGGCACAACTTGGGCTGCCATTTGCCTTTGCTTCGCACTTTGCGCCAGATATGTTGTTCCAGGCTCTGCAACTTTATCGCGCCCAGTTCAAACCCTCTGCTCGTCTTGAAAAACCGTATGCGATGGTATGTATTAATATCGTCGCCGCCGACAGTAACCGCGATGCCGAATTCCTGTTTACCTCTATGCAGCAGGCTTTCGTTAAATTACGTCGCGGTGAGACTGGTCAACTACCGCCACCGATTGAAAATATGGATAACTTCTGGAGCCCTGCCGAGAAGTATGGCGTGCAGCAAGCGTTGAGCATGTCGCTGGTAGGCGATAAAGCGAAGGTGCGTCATGGGCTGATTTCGTTACTGCGGGAAACCCAGGCCGATGAGATTATGGTCAACGGCCAGATTTTTGATACTGAAGCGCGGTTACATTCATTTGATTTGGCAATGGATGTGCATGAGAGCCTGACGGACTAACCTTCCCCTCACCCCGGCCCTCTCCCAAAGGGCTGTCTCTTATACACAACTCACCCGGGCATTTTGTCAGGGTGAGACCTGTAAGCCTCGTTGATTTTCCGTTCACCTGTGCGTTCTGTTATCTCTTTAATTCCCGAAAACGGTGAACGTATCAAGGGGTTAACGCCAACCCCTTGATAATCCAGGCGCCCGGCAAATCAATCGCCGCTAAAGCGGTAAACACCGTTTTTCACCCAACATTCGGGGTCGTTCGCGATTCGTTCCAGACGATCGCTCTCTCACGTGGCTCCCGGCCACGTGACCCCGACTGAAGGGCGAAAAACGGTGCGATTGAAGCCGGCAACAAGGTCAAAACCGCTCTGTCTTTTGACTTTGACTTTGACTTTCAGGTCCGGCTTAAATCGCCTCCATTTTGACTCCTGGTGGCAGGGTCCAGCCGTCGGGAACGGCTGGAGGGCGCGATCGTCGGGAACGAATCGCAACCGACCCTGACACGGAGGCAAAATGGAGGTTTACCGCTTGCGGCGATTTATTTGCCGGGAGTCCGGGTTCTTAGGGTGACGACGGTGGTCATCCTAAGACGTTCACCAGTTCAGTGGCTATATGAAATACTGAACATCGGGTGAACGGAACTGCCTCCCGTCTCACAAAGATGTGACTAAGAGACAGCCCAAAGGGAGAGGGAGAAACCAATCAATCCCCTCGCCCTCAGGAAGAGGGTGAAGATCGAGAATTCAATGGTAAACCGGCAGTAGATCGAAACTTGAAAGAATATGAATCGCGGCGTTAGTTACGCCAAAGACAAGAACCAGCACGATCATTTTGTTCCCGCCCCATACCCGATAAATTGGGCTGCCGAATTTCTTACGTGAAGCTTTAGCCAACAGCGCCGGAACGATTGCTGCCCAGATAGTGGCTGCCAGCCCCGCAAAACCAATCGCGTAGATAAACCCGTCAGGCCAGATAAATCCCCCAACATTGGCGGAATAAATGTCACCAACGCGGTTTTCAGGCGACCAACAGGTGAGTCATCGAACTTAAATAAATCGGCCAGATAATCGAATAAACCCAACGTCACGCCCAGGAACGAACTGGCAACGGCGAAATTGGAGAACACAATCAGCAATAAATCCAGTGCGCGGCTGTTCAGTACGCCACTCAACGCGCCGACCAACACATCAATATTCCCGCCTTTATCTGCAATGGCGATAAAGTCGTTGCGCGGAATATTTCCCATACTGCCTATCAACCAAATGACGTATAGACCCAGCGCCATCAGTGTTCCCCAGACCAGGCAACGCTTGATGGTTTGGGGATCTTTACCGTAATACTTCATCAGGCTCGGTACATTGCCGTGGTAACCAAATGAGGCGAGGCAAAATGGCAGCGTCATAAACAGATACGGTAAATAGCTTGGGTTGACTGCTTTGCTATCAAGAAGTGTTGCGGGTTCGACATGCCACATCAGGCCGCCAAACGTCATAAAAAAGGTCAGGATTTTGGCACCGAGCACAATCGTCGTCATGCGGCTAACTGCGCGCGTACTCAACCAGACAATAAACGCCACTACCAGGGCAAAGATTAGCCCGGCAAATCTCGCGGGGAAATCGACGGACATTTTTCCCAGCGTGTGATGAATCACTGAGCCGCTTGCCGAGATATAGGCGTAGGTCAGGATATACAGCACAAATGCGATGGACAGACCGTTAATCAGATTCCAGCCTTTGCCCAGTAAGTCTTTGGTGACGGTGTCAAAACTTGAACCCACACGGTAATTCAGGTTCGCTTCCAGAATCATCAAACCAGAGTGCAACATACAAAACCACGTCACAATCAGTGCCGCTAAAGACCAGAAAAACCACGCGCCTGACATAACCACCGGCAGGGAAAACATTCCGGCACCAATAATGGTGCCGCCAATAATCATGACTCCGCCGAAAATAGACGGCGATACCTGGGTGGTCGATAAGGTTGCCATACGAATTCCTGAAACATTGAACGGCTGTCGAAGCGACAGGTTTACTGCGCAACATTGTACCAGTACATGAGTACAATTTGGATAAAAAAAATCCCGGTTGCATTAACCAGGATTTTTATCACTGCCTGCTGATTAACAGCAGGCATAAACTTCTGTCAATTATGCTTCTGTGGTACGACGACGAGCAGGAGCTGCACCGTCTTCACGACGTGGGCCACGACCGCCCTCGCGACGTTCGCCGCTGAAGCTACGTGGTGCGCCAGCACCTGGACCGTCACGACGTGGACCACGACCGCCTTCACGACGCTCACCACCACCACCGAAGCTACGGCCTGCGCCTGCACCAGCACCGCCGCCACGACGTTCGCCGCCACGGTCAGTACGTGGCTGTGCATCACCCATCAACTGCATATTCATTGGTTTGTTCAGAATACGAGTACGGGTAAAGTGCTGCAGGATCTCACCTGGCATGCCTTTTGGCAGCTCGATGGTTGAGTGGGTACCGAACAGCTTGATGTTACCAATGTAACGGCTGCTGATATCGCCTTCGTTAGCGATAGCGCCAACGATATGACGAACTTCAACACCATCATCACGGCCAACTTCGATGCGATACAGTTCCATATCGCCAACGTCACGACGTTCACGACGTGGTGCATCGCCATCACGCTGTGGACGATCTGAACGCTCTGGACGATCACCGCGTGGTGCACGATCACCACGGTCACCACGTGGAGCACGGTCTGAACGTTCGAAACGCTCATCACGCTCACGGAATTCACGACGTGGACGCATCGGTGCATCTGGTGGCAGGATCAGAGGACGTTCGCCCTGTGCCATTTTCAGCAGTGCTGCAGCCAGTGTTTCCATATCCAGCGCTTCTTCTGATTCAGCAGAAGGTTGGATTTTCGCCAGCAGGCCACGGTACAGATCCAGATCGCTGCTTTCCAGTTGCTGCTGAACTTTAGCGGCAAACTTAGCCAGGCGACGCTCGCTCAGCAGTTCACGGTTTGGCAGTTCAACTTCAGGAATAGTCAGCTTCATGGTGCGTTCGATGTTGCGCAGCAGACGACGCTCGCGGTTCTCAACGAACAGCAGCGCACGGCCAGCACGACCTGCACGACCGGTACGGCCGATACGGTGAACGTAAGACTCTGAGTCCATCGGGATGTCATAGTTAACAACCAGGCTGATACGCTCAACGTCCAGGCCACGAGCCGCAACGTCGGTTGCAATCAGGATGTCCAGACGACCGTCTTTCAGACGCTCCAGGGTTTGCTCACGCAGTGCCTGGTTCATGTCACCGTTCAGTGCTGCGCTGTTATAGCCGCTTTGTTCCAGTGCTTCAGCCACTTCCAGAGTCGCGTTTTTGGTACGTACGAAAATGATCGCCGCATCAAAATCTTCAGATTCCAGGAAGCGAACCAGCGCTTCATTTTTACGCATACCGTGGACAGTCCAGTAGCTCTGGCTGATGTCCGGGCGAGTCGTTACGCTAGATTGAATGCGAACTTCCTGCGGATCTTTCATGAAGCGACGAGTAATACGACGAATCGCTTCTGGCATAGTTGCAGAGAACAGAGCGGTCTGATGACCTTCTGGGATCTGCGCCATGATGGTTTCAACGTCTTCGATGAAGCCCATACGCAACATTTCATCAGCTTCGTCCAGTACCAGACCTTTCAGGTTGGACAGATTCAGCGTACCGCGTTTTAAGTGGTCAAGCAGACGACCTGGGGTACCAACAACAATTTGTGGTCCCTGACGCAGGGCGCGCAGCTGCACGTCATAACGCTGGCCACCGTAAAGGGCTACCACGTTTACGCCGTGCATATGTTTAGAGAAGTCCGTCATGGCTTCAGCAACCTGAACCGCCAGTTCGCGGGTCGGTGCCAGCACCAGGATTTGTGGTGCTTTCAGCTCTGGATCAAGGTTGTGCAGCAGCGGTAAAGAGAACGCTGCAGTTTTGCCGCTACCCGTCTGGGCCATACCCAGTACATCGCGGCCAGCCAGCAGCTGTGGAATACACTCTGCCTGGATTGGAGATGGTTTTTCGTAACCCAGATCGTTCAGGGCTTTAAGGATGGAGTCGTTAAGACCCAGATCAGAAAAAGTAGTTTCGATAGTAGTAGTCTCGATGATGTCAGTCATGTAGTACACGTGCCTCGTAGATGGCGGCCAGTCTACATAACTCATCGTGAAATTGACCTGCAATTTTCATTGAAAAGTGTGAACCGGCTCAAATTTGGTTGATTAACGAACAAAAACGCCCTCACCCGTTAAGGTGATGACTTTAATAAAAAAGTTTATGGGCTGATCGATGTTCGTCAGCTATTGCTGGTCCGATTCTGCCAGGTCATCTTGCTCCTGGCCCAAGAGCGCTAATTCCAACAATGCATAACGATGCTCAACGTAGTTGTGTACGTTGTTAGCGACCGCTAACTTGAACAGTGCCGTGGCGCTGTCCTTTTCCCCCAGACTTAGGTAGTACTTACCTAAATAGAAGTTGGTTTCACTGAGATGCTCAGCGAGCGAGGTGTTATCCGTTGCGTCCGCCTTGAGGCGTTCCATTAACGTTGCTTCGTTAATGTTCCCCAGGTAGAACTCGACAATGTTCCATCCCCATTGCTCTTTATCCGATTTATCGAGGCGCTGTTGTAACGCCACTTTAGCCTGCTTTGCATCTAAATTGCTTTCAGCAAGGTAGAGCCACAGACTACGGAAAGGATCATTGGGATCGTCTTGATAAAACGCCAGCAGATCATCTTGCGCTAAACGATAACGACCACCGTAGTAGAGGGCGATACCGCGATTTAAATGCGCGTAGTTGTAAGTTGGATCAAGCTCAAGTACAGAATCAAACGCTTCATAGGCAGCATCAAAATTGCCTGCCTGCGTTAAATATATGCCTAAGTAATTGAATACTTCAGGCATATCGGGGCGGATTGCCAACGCTTGTGAAAAATCATTTCGCGCCAGAGCCCGCAAGCCGAGGCTATCATACAACACTCCGCGCTCATATAAAAGCTGTGCGCGTTCATCATCGGTTAAAGCCCGGCTGGCAAGTATCTGTTCCATGCGTGCAAGAATGACTTCTTGCTGCAAAGTCGGCTGCAATGGTACCGCCAGGACTTCACTTTTACGCCAGGCAGAGTTGCTGCATCCTGCCAGCGTGATAGCTGTCGCAACGAAACACCAGCGCAAAAAAGGCTTCATTTCCCACTCCCGAAGACAACTAATGGATGACGTCCTGTCCACCGGCTCTAAAACGAGACTCCCTGCCCCGTAATAAATAGCTCTCCATGTCGCCATGGAGAGCTTTATCGGTATCGCTTACTCAGCTTCTGGTGCAGCAGGTGCAGCGTTTTCCGCTGGAGACTGCTCAGTTGCTTCTTTGATGCTCAGACGTACACGGCCCTGGCGATCAACTTCCAGTACTTTAACTGGAACTTCTTGACCCATTTGCAGGTAGTCAGTCACTTTCTCTACACGCTTGTCAGCGATTTGAGAAATGTGTACCAGACCTTCTTTACCGCCGCCAATCGCAACAAATGCACCGAAGTCTACGATACGAGTGACTTTACCGTTGTAGATACGACCTACTTCGATTTCAGCAGTGATCTCTTCGATACGACGAATTGCGAATTTCGCTTTATCGCCATCGGTCGCAGCGATTTTCACTGTACCGTCATCTTCGATTTCAATAGTAGTACCGGTTTCTTCGGTCAGCGCACGAATCACAGAACCACCCTTACCGATCACATCTTTGATCTTGTCTGGGTTGATTTTGATAGTGTGAATACGTGGAGCGAACTCAGAGATGTCGCCACGCGGTGCATTGATAGCTTGCTCCATTACGCCAAGGATATGCAGACGCGCACCTTTAGCCTGGTTCAGAGCCACCTGCATGATTTCGCGGGTGATACCTTCAATTTTGATATCCATCTGCAGCGCAGAGATACCTTCACGGCTACCAGCAACTTTAAAGTCCATGTCACCCAGGTGGTCTTCGTCACCCAGAATGTCAGACAGAACCACAAAGTTCTCGCCTTCTTTAACCAGACCCATCGCAATACCGGCTACAGCGGCCTTGATTGGCACACCTGCATCCATCAGTGCCAGAGAAGCACCACATACGGAAGCCATGGAAGAAGAACCGTTAGATTCGGTAATTTCAGACACTACACGCACAGTGTACGGGAAGCGGTCAGCTTCTGGCATAACAGCCAGTACGCCACGCTTAGCCAGACGACCGTGACCAATCTCACGACGCTTCGGTGAACCGACCATGCCGGTTTCGCCTACGGAGTACGGAGGGAAGTTATAGTGGAACAGGAAGTTGTCGGTACGTTCGCCCATCAACTCATCCAGGTTCTGTGCATCACGAGCAGTACCCAGAGTTGCTGTAACCAGCGCCTGAGTTTCACCACGGGTGAACAGTGCAGAACCGTGAGTACGTGGCAGAACGCCAGTACGCACATCCAGACCACGGATCATGTCTTTTTCGCGACCATCGATACGCAGTTCACCAGCCAGAATACGGCTACGAACAACATTTTTCTCGATAGCGTGCAGAATGTCGCTAACTTCGCCAGCATCAATTGAATCGTCTTCAGCTGACAGTGCAGCGATAACGTCAGATTTGATAACGTCGACTTGTGCGTAACGCTCTTGCTTATCAGTAATACGGTAAGCATCGCTCAGGCGGGATTCAGCAAGTGCCGCAACGCGCGCATTCAGCGCTTCGTTAGCAGCTTCAGGCTGCCAGTCCCAACGTGGTTTGCCAGCTTCAGCAACCAGAGAGTTGATGTTCTGGATAACAACCTGCTGTTGTTCGTGGCCAAAGACTACCGCGCCCAGCATCTGGTCTTCGCTCAGCAGTTCAGCTTCGGACTCAACCATCAGCACAGCGCCTTCGGTACCGGCAACAACCAGATCCAGCTTGCTGGTTTTCAGTTCGTCAGCAGTTGGGTTCAGCACGTACTGGTCATTGATGTAGCCCACGCGAGCAGAACCAATTGGACCATTGAATGGAATACCAGACAGGCTCAGAGCGGCAGAAGCACCGATCATTGCAACGATGTCAGGGTGAACTTGCGGGTTCACGGAAACGACGGTTGCGATAACCTGTACTTCGTTAACGAAGCCTTCCGGGAACAGCGGACGCACTGGGCGGTCAATCAGACGCGCAATCAGTGTTTCGCCTTCACTTGGGCGGCCTTCACGACGGAAGAAGCTGCCTGGGATACGGCCAGCAGCGTAAGTACGCTCCTGATAGTTAACAGTCAGTGGGAAGAAGTCTTGACCTGCTTTCGCTTTTTTCTGACCAACAACAGTCACGAATACAGCAGTGTCGTCCATGCTTACCATTACTGCAGCGGTAGCCTGGCGAGCCATCATACCGGTCTCTAAAGTGACCGTATGTTGACCGTATTGGAATTTACGGACAATCGGATTTAGCAAAATAATATCCTTAATAATCTTTGGAGGCAGGTGATTGCACTTGCTTCGTTTAACCCGATCTAAATCGCATCCTCGCGACTAATGACAACCCTGACCCGCCCCTGCGGATAAAGCCTCTCATTAGCCGCGCGAACCTCTGCAATAAAGATCACACCCTGCAACAATACATTAGTTTCCATAGAATTGCTGCCATATGGTTGAAAAAAGGGGCCTTAAAAGGCCCCTTTTTCTGAAACTCGCAAGACTTAGCGACGCAGACCCAGACGCTCGATCAGGCTGGTGTAACGTGCTACATCTTTACGCTTCAGGTAGTCGAGCAGTTTACGACGCTGAGAAACCATACGCAGCAGACCACGACGGCTGTGGTGATCTTTTTTGTGTTCTGCAAAGTGACCTTGCAGGTGGTTAATCTGTGCAGTCAGCAGTGCAACCTGAACTTCGGTAGAACCGCTGTCGTTAGTACCACGACCAAACTCAGAAACGATTTTAGCTTTAGCTTCAACGCTTAGAGACATTTTAAACTCCAAAATTATAGATAAAAAGATAGAGTGCCGATCTCTAATTCAGCAACTCCAGTGCACTTTCACAACAATGTTAAACAAGGGTATGAAAGTTAAGCCGCTCCATTTTACCTGTAGCCACCTCTTATCGCAAGGCAACTCCAGGTGTCAGAGCGGATACTCAACGACCAGACGACGAGGCGCAACGCGTCCATCATCATCAATTTCAGCCATGCCGATAAATTTGCCTTCATCACCTTCGGTGACGCGAACTAACCCTTCTGCTGGGCTACCCGAGACTTGCACCGGCTGCCCATTCTTGAAGTAACCCGCAACAGCAGGTAATAAATTCACGATGGGGAAGTCCGAAGCAGGACTGTCCATTGGCATTAGCAGTGGATCTAGCAACACAGATGGCTCAATTTCTTGCGTTTGTGCTTGTTCAAGCAACGCATTCAATTGTTCAAGCGTTACCATTCGTTCGACAGGATACTTGCTCACCGCAAGGCGACGCAGGAAAGTCACATGAGCACCACAACCGAGTTTTTCACCTAGATCATCGGTGATAGTTCGGATGTATGTTCCCTTAGAACAGTGAATTTCCAACTCAAGCTCATTGCCTTCATGGCGAATAAACAGAAGTTCGTAAACCGTGATAGACCGCGCTTCACGCGGCACTTCTATACCCTGGCGTGCATACTCATAAAGCGGCTTGCCTTGATATTTCAGTGCGGAGTACATCGATGGAACTTGCTGTGTTTCACCACGAAAACTCTCTAAAGCTACTGCCAACTCTTGTTCGGTAAAAGTGACCGGGCGCTCCTGCACGACTGTGCCATCAGCATCAGAAGTATCAGTACGCTGCCCAAGGCGGGCAATAACACGGTAACGCTTATCGGAGTCGAGCAGATAACGCGAGAATTTCGTCGCTTCACCGAGGCAAATCGGCAGCATTCCGGTTGCAAGCGGGTCAAGCGCTCCGGTATGACCGGCACGGTTAGCATTATAAATACGCTTAACTTTCTGCAACGCATCGTTCGAGGATAAACCCTGAGGTTTATCTAACAACAGTACTCCGTGGATATCACGACCACGACGACGAGGACGACTCATTAATCCTCCTTGCTGTCATCCGTATCATTTACACGGCGCTCATCATCATTTCTGATGACGTTTGAAACCAGATTCGACATGCGCATACCTTCAACCAACGAGTTATCGTAGAAGAAAGTCAGTTCCGGCACGATACGCAGGCGCATTGCTTTACCCAGCAAAGAACGAATATAACCAGAAGCATCCTGTAAAACCTTGATGCCTTCTTTCACTGCTTGTTCGTCTTTGTCGTTCAGGAAAGTAACAAATACTTTGGCATAAGCCAGATCGCGTGACACTTCGACACCAGAAACGGTGGTCATCATGCCCAGACGCGGGTCTTTAATTTCGCGCTGCAGGATGATTGCGATTTCTTTCTGCAATTCCTGGGAAACACGCTGCGGGCGACCAAATTCTTTCGCCATAATAAATTCTCCATACAAATCGGGGGGCGCTCGGCCCCCCTAAAGATATTAGCTATTTGCTCGGCTGATATCAGGCGATGGTACGTTGGATTTCGATGATTTCGAAGACTTCGATCACATCACCAACACGCACATCGTTGTAGTTCTTCACGCCGATACCACATTCCATACCGTTACGAACTTCGTTAGCGTCATCTTTGAAGCGGCGCAGGGATTCCAGCTCACCTTCATAGATAACAACGTTGTCGCGCAGTACACGGATTGGGTTGTGACGTTTGACCACACCTTCGGTAACCATACAACCTGCGATTGCGCCAAATTTAGGTGATTTGAACACATCGCGAACTTCGGCCAGGCCGAGGATCTGTTGTTTCAGTTCCGGAGACAGCATGCCGCTCATTGCCGCTTTAACTTCGTCAATCAGATGATAGATGACGGAGTAGTAACGCAGATCCAGGCTTTCTGATTCAATCACGCGGCGCGCAGATGCATCGGCACGGACGTTAAAGCCAACCAGAATAGCGTTAGAAGCTGCTGCAAGCGTTGCGTCAGTCTCAGTGATACCGCCCACACCAGAACCGATGATTTTAACTTTAACTTCATCAGTAGACAGTTTCAGCAAGGAATCACTGATTGCTTCAACAGAACCCTGAACGTCTGCTTTCAGCACAACGTTCACTTCGGACACTTCGCCTTCGGTCATGTTGGCGAACATGTTTTCCAGTTTAGATTTCTGCTGGCGAGCCAGTTTAACTTCGCGGAATTTACCCTGACGATACAGAGCAACTTCACGAGCTTTTTTCTCGTCACGAACAACTGTTACTTCATCACCCGCTGCCGGCACACCGGACAGACCAAGGATTTCAACAGGAATAGACGGACCAGCTTCAGTAACTTCACGACCCATTTCGTCACGCATTGCACGAACACGGCCATATTCGAAGCCACAAAGAACGATATCGCCTTTGTTCAGAGAACCTTCACGAACCAGAACCGTTGCTACCGGACCACGACCTTTATCCAGGAAGGATTCGATAACTACACCGCTCGCCATACCGTCACGCATTGCTTTCAGTTCGAGAACTTCAGCTTGCAGCAGGATTGCGTCCAGCAGTTCGTCAATACCTGTACCTGCTTTAGCAGACACGTGGATGAACTGGCTTTCGCCGCCCCACTCTTCTGGCATGATGCCGTACTGAGACAGTTCCTGCTTAACGCGGTCTGGATCGGCTTCTGGCTTATCAATTTTGTTTACCGCAACGACTACCGGTACCTGCGCCGCTTTCGCGTGCTGGATAGCTTCGATAGTTTGTGGCATTACGCCATCGTCTGCGGCAACAACCAGAACAACGATATCCGTCGCCTGAGCACCACGAGCACGCATAGAAGTAAACGCTGCGTGGCCCGGGGTATCCAGGAAGGTAACCATACCGTTGTCAGTTTCAACGTGGTATGCACCGATGTGCTGGGTAATACCACCCGCTTCGCCAGACGCTACTTTAGTAGAGCGAATGTAGTCGAGCAGTGAAGTTTTACCGTGGTCAACGTGACCCATGATGGTAACAACCGGCGCACGAGACTCAGCAACTGCGTCAGTGTCACGGTCGCTCATCAGCGCTTCTTCCAGCTCGTTTTCACGACGCAGGATAACTTTGTGGCCCATCTCTTCGGCAACCAGCTGTGCGGTTTCCTGGTCGATGACCTGGTTAATGGTTGCCATAGCACCCAGTTTCATCATTGCTTTGATGACCTGAGAGCCTTTAACAGCCATTTTGTTAGCCAGTTCTGCAACAGTAACGGTTTCGCCGATTACAACGTCACGGTTAACTGCTTGTGCAGGCTTGTTGAAGCCTTGCTGCAGTGAACTTGGTTTACGCTTGCCTTTACCGCCACGAACTGCAGCACGTGCTTCTTCACGGTCAGCTTTAGACTCGCCGTGTTTGCCGCCTTTCTTCTGGCGTGGTGCTTTAGTTGTCGCAGTACGAGCACGAGTACGGCCAGCTTCAACTTCGCGGTCGTTTTCGTCTTCAGCCTGGCGAGCGTGTTGAGAAGTGGTTACATGGTAATCAGATTTGTCGTCTTCCACTTTCTCTTCTTCCGTCCAAACACCTGCGTTAGCTTCAGCCATTTTACGGGCCTCTTCAGCTACACGGCGGGCGTCTTCTTCTAATTTGCGACGGGCTTCTTCTTCAGCAGCACGCTTCAGATCTGCAGCTTCTGCTTCGCGACGGGCTTTATCTGCCTGGGCGCTTTTTGTCATATCGTCTTGTTGATTGCTCACTTTGTCTTTTTCCGCAGCTTCACGTTTCGCTTTATCAGCGGCTTCACGCTTAGCTTTATCTTCAGCTTCACGTTTAGCTTTTTCTTGCGCCTGACGATTGGCAGCATCCTGCGCCTCACGTTGGGCTTGCTCTTCCGCTTCACGCTGCGCCTGTTCTTCCGCGGCAAGACGTTCTGTCTCTTGCGGATCACGTTTCACAAAGGTGCGCTTCTTGCGGACTTCGATTTGTACCGATTTACTTTTCCCACCGGTACCTGGAATGTTTAAAGTACTGCGCGTTTTGCGCTGTAATGTCAACTTATCTGGCGCAGAACCATGTTCACGGTTCAGGTGCGCCAGTAATGTTTGTTTTTCCTGGGCCGAGACAGAGTCATCAGCAGCCTTAGGGATCCCTGCATCAGCAAATTGCTGTACCAGGCGGTCCACGGAGGTCTGAATCTCTGCGGCCAGCGCTTTTACGGTTACATCTGTCATGCTGTTCCTTCCTGCTACAGTTTATTACGCTTCGCCGCCAAACCAGCAGATATTGCGAGCAGCCATAATCAACTCACCGGCCTTCTCGTTGGTTAAACCTTCAATATCTGACAGATCGTCGACACCTTGCTCAGCCAGGTCTTCAAGCGAGCTCACACCGCGCGAAGCGAGTTTAAATGCCAGGTTGCGATCCATACCTTCGAGGTTCAGCAGATCCTCTTGAGGTTTGTTATCGCCCAGGCTTTCTTCCTGCGCCAATGCCAGTGTGGTGAGGGCGTTTTTGGCGCGATCACGTAATGCTTCCACTGTATCTTCATCAAGGCCATCAATTTCCAACAGCTCTTTCATCGGCACGTAGGCCAACTCTTCGAGAGTGGAGAAACCTTCTTCTACCAATACAGTGGCAAAGTCCTCGTCGATCTCGAGGTATTTGGTAAAGGTATCAATGGCAGCATGTGCTTCAGCCTGATGCTTGGCTTGCAGGTCATCAACAGTCATTACGTTGAGTTCCCAGCCGCTCAGCTGTGCAGCCAGACGAACGTTTTGTCCGTTACGACCGATTGCTTGTGCCAGATTGCCTGCCTCTACCGCGATATCCATTGTATGTTTGTCTTCATCAACAACAATGGAAGCCACGTCAGCCGGAGCCATAGCATTGATAACGAATTGTGCTGGGTTATCGTCCCACAGCACGATATCAATACGCTCACCGCCCAGTTCAGTAGAAACTGCCTGAACACGCGCACCGCGCATGCCGACACAAGCACCTACTGGGTCAATACGCTTGTCGTTGGTTTTCACAGCGATTTTCGCACGAGAACCAGGATCACGAGCAGCGGCTTTGATTTCAATAACTTCTTCGCCAATTTCCGGCACTTCAATGCGGAACAGTTCGATCAGCATTTCAGGCTTGGAACGGCTAACAAACAGTTGAGCACCGCGAGCTTCCGGACGCACAGCATAAAGCACACCGCGGATACGGTCACCTGGGCGGAAGTTTTCACGCGGCAACATATCTTCGCGAAGAATAACTGCTTCAGCGTTGCTGCCGAGATCAAGAGAGATGTTCTCGCGATTAACTTTCTTCACGACACCAGTGATGATTTCACCTTCGTGTTCGCGGAACTGATCAACTACCATTGCGCGCTCAGCTTCACGTACTTTCTGTACGATAACCTGTTTTGCGGTCTGAGTAGTGATACGGTCGAAAGTCACAGATTCGATCTGGTCTTCAACGTATCCGCCAACATTCAGCTCTGGATCTTCGAATTGAGCTGCATCAAGGGTAATTTCACGCGTAGGTTGGGTCACTTCTTCAACAATAACCCAGCGGCGGAAAGTATCGAAGTCACCACTTTTACGATCGATGCTGACACGCACATCAATCTCTTGTTCGTATTTTTTCTTGGTCGCTGTTGCAAGTGCACTTTCCAGCGCTTCGAAAATCTTCTCGCGCGGCAGTGATTTTTCATTGGAAACTGCTTCTACAACAGCCAAAATTTCTTTGTTCATCCTGGGTTTTCACCTCAATCCAAACTATTAAAAGTGGGGTACCAGGTTCGCTTTCTGGATGTTGCTCAGCGCGAACACTTCATCTTTACCTTCCACCGTGACCGTGATCATCTCACCTTCTACGGCTTTAATTATACCCTGCCATTTACGACGGTTTTGCACAGCCATTCGCAACACAATGCTCACTTCTTCGCCGGTAAAGCGAACGTAATGCTCTGCGGTGAACATTGGGCGATCAAGGCCTGGTGAGGAAACTTCCAGGTTGTAAGCTACAGTGATAGGGTCTTCGACATCCAGAACTGCACTTACCTGGTGACTGACATCAGCACAATCATCAACATTGATGCCAGCTTCACTATCAATATAGATGCGCAGCGTAGATTGGCGACCTCGAACGAATTCGATACCGACTAATTCATAGCCCAGCGCCTCGACCGGTGCTGAAATCATCTCTGTTAATTTTTGCTCTAATGTGGACAAGCCCACCCCCGAGAAATAAAAAAAGGGCATATAGCCCAGTTATTCTGAAGTCAGATAACAAAAAACCCCGATAAATCGAGGCTTTATATAACTGAACCCTGTACACCGCAATTGCGGCCCGGACACCATCCAGGAGAATTTTTTTCTAAATTCTTCGCGAGGCACCAACTGGTGTTCACAGTATATTTGAAAAAGAACTCTCAGGGAAAGTGGTTGCGGGGGCCGGATTTGAACCGACGACCTTCGGGTTATGAGCCCGACGAGCTACCAGGCTGCTCCACCCCGCGTCCGAAAACGTGGCAAATATTACGCCGATATTGCATAAAATGCAAGAAATGCAGATATTTTGGTACCGAGGACGGGACTTGAACCCGTAAGCCCAATCGGGCACTACCACCTCAAGGTAGCGTGTCTACCAATTCCACCACCTCGGCACTTTGAACACGGTAATCACTTCTTACCGTATTGAAGCTTACTACTTATTACTGCGGGATATCGCTGCTCGGCTTGGTAGGTGCCGCTGGCTGTGACTCAGTTTTTGTAGGCTGAGTTAAATTATCCCACACACTTCCTTTATCGGTTTTGTTGGTATTGAGGTTACCCAGTACCAGGCTGATAATAAAGAACAGCGTTGCTAACACAGCGGTCATGCGGGTCATGAAGTTACCAGAACCGTTAGAACCAAACAGCGTAGCGGAAGCGCCTGCTCCGAAGGAGGCTCCCATATCAGCGCCTTTACCTTGTTGCAGCATGATAAGACCTACAAGGCCCAGGGCTACAATAAGGAAAACAACTAAAAGAGCTTCGTACATAATCAACCTGTTCCTTGCGGGATTACCGCATACCAAAGCTTCAAACCAGTCAAGCGGATACGTTTAAGTTTACCCACTGAAGCGGGTGAGAATACTAACCAAAGCCTTCGAACTGCGCAAGGGCAATTTATTCACATTTCGCTGACTGCGGAAAAAAACAGCAACACACCGACTTTCGCCTGGAAAACAGGCGGCAAATGCCGCCTTTTCACACAACAACCAAGAGTGACTTTAAACTGCTTTTACAGCATCAGCGATACGGTTGGCATATTCAATGACCAACGCTTCATCTTCGCCTTCAACCATTACGCGGATTAATGGTTCTGTGCCAGATTTACGCAGTAACACGCGGCCACGATTGCCGAGCGCCTCTTCAACTTCAGCAGTCACTTTTTTCACTGAATCGTGTTCAAGTGGATCACCGCTGCCTGCAGTAAAGCGTACATTTACCAAAATTTGCGGGAATAATTTCATTCCGCTGCACAAGTCATGCAAGCTCATATGGTTACGCACCATTGCAGTGAGTACTTGCAAACCTGCCACGATACCGTCGCCAGTGGTGGTTTTATCCAGAAGAATCACGTGACCTGAGTTTTCAGCGCCAATTCTCCAGCCTTTTTCCTGAAGCTTTTCCAGCACATAGCGGTCGCCCACTTTTGCACGCGCAAACGGAATACCGAGCTGTTTCAATGCCAGCTCCAGCCCCATATTGCTCATCAGTGTACCAACTGCACCACCGCGCAACTGGCCCTGACGGAGTCCTTCACGAGCGATGATGTAGAGGATCTGGTCGCCATCAACTTTGTGGCCCAGATTGTCCACCATGATGACACGGTCGCCATCACCATCCAGTGCAATGCCAATGTCAGCTTTCTCAGCCAGCACGCGCTCTTGCAGCATGCGCACGTCAGTAGCACCACATTTTTCGTTGATATTGACGCCGTTTGGCTCACAACCCACGGTAATGACCGTTGCACCCAGTTCACGCAGCACATTTGGTGCAATGTGGTAAGTCGCACCATTAGCACAATCGACAACAATCTTAAGGCTGCTGAGGCTTAATTCATTAGGGAATGTGCCTTTACAGAATTCGATATAGCGACCCGCGGCATCAACGATACGGCTGGCTTTGCCCAGTTCTGCAGAATCAACACACGTGATCTCTTTTTCCATTTCCGCTTCAATGGCTTCTTCAACTTCATCTGGCAGTTTTGTGCCGTCGATTGAGAAGAATTTAATCCCGTTATCATAGAACGGGTTATGCGATGCAGAGATAACAATCCCAGCTTCTGCACGGAATGCACGGGTCAGATAAGCAACGGCAGGCGTTGGCATCGGGCCGGTGAATGAAGCAGACAAACCCGCCGCAGCCAGGCCCGCTTCGAGAGCAGATTCCAGCATGTAACCAGAAATACGGGTGTCTTTGCCGATAATAATTTTACGCGAACCATGACGCGCTAAGACTTTCCCTGCTGCCCAGCCGAGTTTCAGCACAAAGTCAGGAGTAATTGGGGAATCGCCTACACGACCGCGAATGCCATCTGTGCCAAAATATTTACGGTTACTCATAGCGTTTTTTTTCCTTCGCTGAAAGTGTGGCTTCCACCACGCGCATCGCTTCGACTGTCTCTTTCACATCGTGAACTCGAATGATATTAGCCCCCTGCATTGCAGCTATCACTGCACAAGCAAGACTGCCACTCAGGCGTTGATCCGGCCCGACATTCAGCAGTTGGCCAACCATTGATTTACGCGACATCCCCACCAAAAGTGGTAAACCAAAGTGATGGAATTCGGAGAGTCGGGCTAAAAGTTGGTAATTATGGGTCAGATTTTTACCGAAACCGAAGCCTGGGTCGAGTAACAATTTTTCTTTTGCGATACCAGCCGCTTCGCAGCGGGCAATTTGCTCGATAAAGAAGCGGTTCACATCAGCAAAGACGTCGTCATAATGAGGTGCCTGCTGCATATTTTTTGGTTCACCTTGCATATGCATCAGGCAAACTGGCAAACCAGTTTCCGCAGCGGCTTCAAGAGCACCAGGCTCCTGTAATGAGCGAATGTCATTGATGATATGTGCGCCGACTCGCGCCGATTCACGAATGACTTCAGGCTTAGAGGTATCAACTGAAATCCAGATTTCAAAGCGTTGTGCAATGGCTTCCACAACAGGGATCACTCGCGACAGCTCCTCATCAACACTAACGTCAGCTGCACCTGGGCGAGTCGATTCACCACCGATGTCAATAATCGTCGCACCAGCGTTAATCATCGCGTTAGCGTGTTTTACGGCTTCAACTAATGAATTGTGCTGACCACCATCGGAAAACGAGTCTGGTGTGACATTTAAGATCCCCATAACATGAGGATGTGAGAGATCGAGCGTAGTGCCCTGTGCGGTGAGTTTCATCAAAATTCCCTGCATCGACTTTGGTTAAGACAAAAACAAAAACCCCGGGACAAGCCCAGGGTTTTATAGATTACTGCAGTAACATCCGACAGAGACGACTTATTTATCGCCCAACTGCTCTGACATAGTATTACCAGGATTCGGCGTACGCGGTTCGTCGACCGGACGCGGTGCACTTGGAGTACCGTTATTATCAGAATTGTTGTTGCCGTTGTTTGAATCTTCCCAACCTGCTGGCGGACGCACATCGCGGCGATTCATCAGGTCATCAATCTGTGGCGCATCGATGGTTTCATACTTCATCAGTGCGTCTTTCATGGTGTGCAGAATATCCATATTTTCATTCAGCAGCTGGCGAGCACGAGCGTAGTTACGCTCAATCAACAGCTTAACTTCCTGATCGATGATACGCGCAGTTTCATCGGACATATGTTTCGCTTTCGCGACTGAACGACCCAGGAACACTTCACCTTCCTCTTCCGCATACAGCAACGGACCGAGTTTCTCAGAGAAGCCCCATTGGGTAACCATGTTACGAGCGATGGATGTTGCTACTTTGATGTCGTTAGACGCACCAGTAGAAACATGCTCAGCACCGTAAATAATCTCTTCAGCAAGACGACCACCGTACAGCGTAGAAATCTGGCTTTCCAGTTTCTGACGGCTGGCACTGATTGCATCACCTTCTGGCAGGAAGAACGTTACACCCAGCGCACGACCACGCGGGATAATCGTTACTTTATGCACTGGATCATGCTCTGGTACCAGGCGGCCAATAATCGCGTGGCCTGCTTCATGGTATGCAGTTGATTCTTTTTGCGCTTCCGTCATCACCATAGAGCGGCGTTCCGCACCCATCATGATTTTGTCTTTCGCTTTTTCGAATTCAACCATCGAAACCACACGCTTGTTGCCACGTGCAGCAAACAGAGCAGCTTCGTTGACCAGGTTTGCAAGGTCAGCACCGGAGAAGCCTGGAGTACCACGTGCAATAATTGCTGGATCGACGTCTGGAGCCAGTGGCACCCTGCGGCTATGCACCTTCAGGATCTGCTCACGGCCACGTACATCTGGCAAACCAACAACAACCTGGCGGTCAAAACGGCCTGGACGCAGCAACGCTGGGTCAAGTACGTCTGGACGGTTAGTTGCAGCGATAACGATGATACCTTCGTTACCTTCGAAACCATCCATTTCAACCAGCATCTGGTTCAGTGTCTGTTCACGCTCATCGTGACCACCACCAAGACCCGCGCCACGCTGACGGCCTACGGCGTCAATTTCATCGATGAAGATGATGCATGGTGCCGCTTTCTTAGCTTGTTCAAACATGTCACGAACACGGGATGCACCCACGCCCACGAACATTTCAACAAAGTCAGAACCGGAAATAGTAAAGAATGGTACTTTCGCTTCGCCCGCAATGGCTTTCGCCAGCAAGGTTTTACCGGTACCCGGAGGGCCAACCATCAGCACGCCTTTCGGGATTTTACCGCCCAGTTTCTGGAAACGGCTTGGCTCACGAAGGTACTCAACCAGCTCAGCAACCTCTTCTTTTGCTTCGTCACAACCTGCAACGTCAGCAAAAGTGGTCTTAATTTGGTCTTCTGTGAGCATACGCGCCTTGCTCTTACCGAACGACATGGCACCTTTGCCACCGCCGCCCTGCATTTGACGCATAAAGAAGATCCAGACCCCAATTAGTAAAAGCATTGGGAACCAGGATATGAAAATAGAAGCCAGCAAGCTTGGCTCTTCAGGCGGTTCGCCTACTACTTTCACATTTTTGGTCAGCAGGTTATCAAGCAGTTTAGGATCGTTAACGGGGATGTAAGTCGTGTATCGGTTACTATCTTTCTTGGTAACGTTGATTTCACGTCCGTTGATACGCGCTTCGCGTACCTGGTCCTGATTTACTTCAGACAGGAAAGTGGAGTAATCCACCCTACGGCCATTTGACTCGCTGGGCCCAAAGCTCTGGAACACAGACATCAGCACAACCGCGATGACCAGCCAGAGTATTAGGTTTTTCGCCATGTCACTCAAGGGATTAACCTCATATTACAACTGTGTTAACAAACAGCGTCAGGGTACTATAGTTTTCGCCCAGTCGCTACAATGTACACTTCACGTGAGCGGGCACGAGAAGAGTCCGGTTTACGAACTTTAACTGTCGTAAACAGGGAGCGAATTTCTCGCAGGTATTCATCGAAACCTTCGCCCTGAAACACTTTCACTAAAAAACTACCGCCCGGTGCCAGAACGTCACGACACATTTCCAGTGCCAGTTCTACTAAATACATAGCCCGAGGAATATCAACTGCCGGTGTCCCGCTCATATTTGGAGCCATATCTGACATGACAACCTGAACTTTACTGCCACCAACACGATCCAACAGAGCTTTCACGACTAGTTCATCACGAAAGTCACCCTGAAGGAAATCAACACCAACGATAGGATCCATTGGTAAAAGATCGCAAGCAATGATTCGCCCCTGATTCCCGATCTGAGTCACGACATATTGTGACCAGCCTCCGGGAGCAGCACCAAGATCGACAATTGTCATTCCTGGCTTAAAAAGTTTGTCACTTTGCTGTATTTCATCAAGTTTAAACCAGGCACGGGAACGTAACCCTTTTTTATGCGCCTGAATTACATATTTATCGCTAAAGTGTTCCTGCAGCCAGCGACCAGAGCTGGCAGAACGCTTTTTACCTGTCATCTCATTTTCCAACTTTGTTCATCGTGAGTAGCAGGCTGTAGAGTTATCAGCACAGCCGATTGGCGATACGAGGGATATGGCGGTAGAATGAACCGTTTTCAATCCCAACGTAAGCAAAAAATACGATGAATCTGAGTACTAAACAAAAACAGCACCTGAAAGGTCTTGCACATCCGCTCAAGCCTGTAGTCATGCTTGGCAATAACGGTTTGACCGAAGGGGTACTGGCCGAGATTGAACAAGCGATCGAACATCATGAGTTAATCAAGGTGAAAATCGCAACTGAAGATCGCGAAACTAAAACCTTGATCGTCGATGCCATCGTGCGTGAAACCGGCGCCTGTAATGTACAGGTTATCGGTAAAACGCTGGTGCTCTATCGCCCGTCTAAAGAGCGCAAGATTTCTCTGCCAAAATAAGCAGAGAGTGTGCAAAATGCCACGCTCTGTTAGTTGATAAAAGGCCGCGATGCGGCCTTTTTCCTTTCTTTACAATACGCCACGTCATAAAAAAGCGTAGCAGATATTATAAATATTCCACTTTTACAATTTCGAACTCTACATCACCACCCGGCGTGCGGATAACAACGACATCATCCTGCTCTTTACCGACAAGGCCACGAGCAATCGGCGAGTTCACAGAAATAAGATTTTGTTTAAAATCAGCTTCATCGTCGCCAACAATGCGATAAGTCTGCTCTTCTTCGTTATCCAGATTCAAAACTGTCACGCTCGCGCCAAAAATGACACGACCGTTATTAGGCATTTTGGAGATGTCGATAACCTGAGCATTCGACAGCTTAGCTTCGATATCCTGGATACGACCTTCACAAAAACCCTGTTGCTCACGCGCGGCATGGTATTCAGCGTTTTCTTTTAAATCGCCGTGTTCGCGGGCATCTGCAATCGCGGCAATAATTTGTGGGCGACGTACGGACTTCAGGAAATCCAGCTCTTCACGTAATCTTTCTGCGCCACGTAGGGTCATCGGAATAGGTTGCATTGTTATACCTCTTCAAAACTTTCCTGTTCAGAACTGCCCTGCGGCACCTCTGAATCCAGAGCCTGGTTTGCATAAGTAAGGCAAACCCCTGGCACTAAGCAAAATAAAACTGACCCGGCGCGAAGCACCAGGCCAGGAACGGTTTCCAAATTGACCTGTATTTTACCCTGGAGTTCACTGAGGGTCATCGTTTACTTTGCACCGCGATGCACCGTAGTATGACGACACGTTTCCAGGTTGTTACCGCGAGATTATGCGATTTTTTAGATTTGTCATTGGATTGACCAGTGCTGTGGTGTTTAACGTCCAGGCTGCCAACATAGAAGACTATACCTCCCAATTACCTGCGGGTGCGAATCTGGCTTTGATGGTGCAAAAAATAGGTGCGCCAGCTCCTTCTATTGACTACCACAGTCAACAGATGGCTCTGCCCGCAAGTACTCAAAAGGTCATTACGGCGCTAGCAGCACTGCTTCAATTAGGACCAGACTTCAGGTTTACCACCACCCTTGAGAGTCATGCTCAAGTCAGTAATGGTGTCTTACAAGGTGACCTTATTGCGCGATTTGGTGGCGATCCTACGTTAAAACGTCAGGATATTCGCAATATGGTGGCAGTCCTGAAAAAATCGGGTGTGCAGCAAATTCAGGGAAATGTGCTGGTAGATACCTCCGTTTTCGCCAGCCATGACAAAGCACCTGGCTGGCCATGGAATGACATGACACAGTGCTTTAGCGCCCCGCCAGCTGCCGCAATTGTTGACCGGAACTGTTTCTCTATTTCGCTATACAGCGCACCAAAAGCTGATGACTTAGCGTTTATTCGCATCGCTTCTTACTACCCAGTAGTGATGTTCAGCCAGGTTCGTACCCTCGCCAAAGGCTCCGCGGATGCACAATATTGCGAACTGGACGTCGTTCCGGGTGATTTAAATCGCTTTACGCTAACCGGATGTATGACACAACGTGCAGACCCTCTCCCGCTGGCATTCGCGATACAAGATGGCGCAAGTTACGCTGGTGCGATTTTGAAAGCTGAGCTAAAAGAAGCGGGCATCAGTTATAGCGGAACCTTATTACGCCAGACGCAAGCGAATACACCAGGAACGGTCATCGCCAGTAAGCAATCGGCCCCATTGCACGATTTGCTAAAGGTTATGCTCAAGAAATCGGACAACATGATTGCCGATACCGTTTTTCGTACTATCGGCCATAACCGTTTTGGAGTGCCGGGAACCTGGCGTTCCGGAGCTGATGCCGTACGTCAAATCCTCCGGCAGAAAGCAGGTGTTGATTTAGGTAACAGTATCGTCGTTGATGGTTCGGGGCTATCGCGCCACAATCTCATCTCCCCCGCCACTATGATGCAGGTGTTGCAATATATCGCCCAAAATGACAGTGAGCTTAATTTTATCTCAATGCTACCGTTAGCGGGTTACGACGG
Source organism: Buttiauxella sp. 3AFRM03 (assembly GCF_003675305.1). NCBI lineage: Bacteria > Pseudomonadati > Pseudomonadota > Gammaproteobacteria > Enterobacterales > Enterobacteriaceae > Buttiauxella > Buttiauxella sp. 3AFRM03. Next base: position 3,546,961 of record NZ_CP033076.1, on the reverse strand, counting down.
TTCATTACAGTATCGTGCTGGTCTTCATCAGGCCGGTGTTGATGGCAAAGTTTCTGCGAAAACCGGTTCACTGCAAGGTGTTTATAACCTTGCTGGATTTATTACCACTGCCAGCGGCCAAAGAATGGCCTTTGTGCAATATTTGTCAGGCTACGCTGTAGAGCCTGCCGATCAACGTAACCGCCGTATCCCATTAGTGCGATTTGAAAGTCGTCTCTACAAGGATATCTACCAGAATAATTGAGTTATGAAACTGCTGATTGTTGAAGACGATTTACTGTTGCGGGAAGGCCTGGTGCTGGCATTGAGCAGCGAAGGCTATGCGCTTGATTGTGCTACGACCGCCGCCGAAGCAGATGCGCTGATCGAAAGTGGCGAATACGGCATGATCATTCTCGATCTTGGCCTGCCTGATAAAGACGGAGCCACATTATTAAGACAATGGCGACGTCGCAGTATCAGTACACCCGTGCTGATACTAACGGCTCGTGACGCACTGGAAGATCGCGTCAACGGACTGGATTCTGGTGCAGATGATTATCTGGTCAAGCCATTTGCTCTCGCTGAATTGCAAGCCCGCACGCGGGCGCTGATTCGCCGATATCAGGGTCATAGCGATAACCTTCTTCAGCATGATGATTTGACACTCAACCTGCAAACTCAACAGGTGCTATTGCAAGATCAGCCCGTCGAAATCACACCAAAAGAGTTCGCCCTGCTCACACGCTTGATGATGCGTATCGGTCAGACCGTGCACCGTGAAACTTTGCAGCAGGATATCTACAGCTGGCAGGACGATCCCGGCTCGAATACCCTTGAAGTCCACATCCACAACCTAAGACGTAAGTTAGGCAAAGACAGGATCAAAACTGTCCGTGGCGTGGGTTATCGGCTGGATAGCCGTGTATGAACAGCATGCGCCAGCGCTTGATGGTCCTACTCGCACTTATTCTTTTGTTTTTCCAGCTAATTAGCGTTATTTGGTTGTGGCATGAAAGCCGTGAGCAAATCAGTTTTCTGGTCAGTGAAACGCTATCAGCCAAAGCCCGAAATCAGCATGTAGAAAAGGAAATCCGCGAGGCGATTGCTTCGTTATTGGTTCCTTCTCTGGTGATGATTGGATTCACGCTTTTCTTCTCATTCTGGGCAATCACCTGGATTACCCGTCCGTTGAATCGCCTGCGTACCAGCCTTGCTAATCGATCTGCCGATAACCTGTCACCACTGTCAATGTATTCAGACATGGATGAGATGGTTGCTGTTACCAACTCGCTGAACCAACTCCTGGCGCGACTAAACCATACCATTCAGCAAGAGCGCTTATTTACCGCAGACGCCGCTCATGAATTACGAACTCCTCTGGCAGGCATTCGTCTGCACCTCGAGTTAATGGCAAATGCAGGCATTCAGCAGGCCCCTATGCTGTTGGAGCGTATCGATCAACTGATGCACACCATTGAGCAGTTGCTGATGCTCTCGCGCGCTGGACAAGCGCTGGCGAGTGGTCATTACGATACTCTCAACTGGCATCGTGACATTATCTCGCCGCTCAAAATGGAAATGGAAGAGATGGTGGCCTTGCGTAAGCAAAATATTATCTGGACGGAGGAAAATGAAATTATCGTTCAGGGTGATGCAGTACTGCTGCGTTTGATGCTGCGTAACCTTCTGGAAAATGCCTCTCGTTATAGCCCAGCTGAAAGTACCATCTCGGTCTCTTTAAACGCCCAGGATAAAGGCGCGAAGTTAACTATTTCAGACCAGGGGCCAGGTATCGATGAAAAACATCGTCAGACGATTACCGATCCCTTCCGTCGAATGGATGAACGCTATGGTGGGAGTGGGCTTGGACTGAATATTGTCCAACGTATTGTTCAGCTTCATCATGGAAAACTAGCATTAGATAACGGTATCGATGGTGTTGGCCTGCAAGCAAGCTGCTGGATCCCATCGCAAAACCAATAAAAAAGGCCGGAAATTTCCGGCCTTTCATAAGATAACGTTTTATTTCTGATAGATGATTTCGACACCTTCGTCGTCATCTTCATCCCAGTCGTCATCCCAGTCTTCGTCTTCTTCCGCTTCCACGGCATCGAGTTGCTGTTGATGATAATCATCCCACATGAACTCAACTTTTTCCGGTGCAATCGGCTGGAGCTCAGCGATTTTCGGGTTAGCAATGATGAAGTCCATTACATCCCAGCACAACGCATTCACGCCTTCGCGGTTAACGGCAGAGATCAGGTAGTATTTCTCTTCCCAGCCCATAGCGGTCGCAATTTCTTTTGCACGCGCTTCGGCGTCTTCTTTGCTCATCAAATCGCATTTGTTGAAGACCAACCAGCGTGGCTTCTCAGCAAGTTTCTCACTGTATTTTTCAAGCTCACCAATGATGACGCGGCCATTTTCAACCGGATCTGATTCGTCAATTGGTGCGATATCGATGAGGTGCAATAACACGCGGCAACGCTCAAGGTGTTTCAGGAAGCGGATGCCGAGGCCTGCGCCATCAGCTGCACCTTCGATAAGCCCTGGAATATCGGCAACCACAAAGCTTTTCTCGTTATCCATACGGACAACACCAAGGCTTGGGATAAGCGTAGTAAACGGATAATCCGCCACTTTTGGTTTTGCCGCAGAGACAGAACGAATAAAGGTAGATTTACCAGCATTTGGCAAACCAAGCATACCCACGTCTGCCAACAGCAGCAGCTCAAGTTGAATATCACGCTTCTCGCCAGGTGTACCCATGGTTTTCTGACGCGGAGTACGGTTCACAGATGACTTGAAACGGGTGTTACCCAAACCGTGCCAACCGCCCTTAGCCACCATCAAACGCTGACCATGCTGGGTCATATCACCCATGGTTTCGCCAGTGCCCTGATCGATAACACGCGTTCCTACAGGTACTTTTACGGTAATGTCTTTACCACGTTTACCGGTACAGTCACGGCTCTGGCCATTTTGACCACGTTCAGCGCGGAAAGATTTCTCGAAGCGATAGTCGATCAGGGTGTTGAGGTTTTCATCCGCCTCAAGCCAGACATCACCGCCATCACCGCCATCACCACCGTCCGGGCCGCCTCTGGGAATATATTTTTCACGACGGAAGCTAACGCAGCCGTTACCGCCATCACCTGCTACGACCAGGATCGTTGCTTCATCAACAAACTTCATTTCACTTCTCCGTAAATCATTCGCCCGAACGTTGTACTGGAAGAACAGCTTCGGTTTTGCGCCAACGTCCCCAAAGACGGTGACCAATGGCTGAATACATTGCACCTGCAACCACGACGAACGCGCCGCTATAACCCACAAGGTTAAGTAACGGCATGGCGAAGAAATCGGGCCAGGCTAACGCTAATAAATCAGAAAATAGCAAAGTAAACAGCGGAGTCAGCGTAATAATGGCGCTAACCTGTGCCGCCTGCCACCGTGCCATGGCTTCTGCCAGTGCCCCATACCCAACCAGTGTATTCAGGCCACAGAAAACTAAACATGCCAGTTGCCAGTCACTGAGCTGGAAAATTTTATCCAACTGAGCCAGAGGCAAAAGTGCAAGAGTACATAAAGTGTACAGCAAAAGGAGGATCTGTTGCGAGGCCAGGCGGCGTAATAATACCTTCTGCGCCACGCCATAGATGACCCACACTGTCGCCGCCAGAACACCGAATATCACTCCAAGGGTGTAATCTGTCAGGCGGGTAAAAATCTCTATCAGGCTGGTGTTGAAGAACATCACCAACCCACAAAGTAACATTATGGCCCCAATGACTTGTGTGCCGCGCATCTTCTCTTTGAGCACAACCACACTTGCCACCATCATTCCCACGGGGGAAAGCTGGCCAATAACCTGAGATGCTGTTGGGCTCAGGTACTGCAACGATGAACTAAACAGCAAAAAGTTTCCGAACAAACCACCGGTTGCAATGGCGAGTAACGCCAACCAACGTGGTTTTCGGAACAGGCGTAATGGAGGTAATTTTCCGCGTATTGCAAGAATACTACCCAGCCCCAGGCTTGCCATCAGGAAACGATAAAAGACCACTGTCGGCGGTTCCATTACCGTCAGCACCTGTTTCATCGCAATCGGCAATGCCCCCCAGCAAACTGCTGTAGTGAGCGCCAACAGAATGCCAATGCCTGCCTGCTGTTTCATTGCTTATTCCCTGCGACTACCTGATTTACCGGTCGCAGAATGTAAAAAGCCCCGCAACGTGTTGCGGGGCTTCTATCCGTTACCGGGACGCGAAAAACTTATTCAGCAACGATGCTGATGAACTTACGGTTTTTCGGACCTTTAACTTCGAACTTAACTTTACCGTCAGTCAAAGCGAACAGAGTATGATCTTTGCCGCAACCTACGTTAGTACCAGCGTGGAATTTAGTACCACGTTGACGAACGATAATGCTGCCTGCCAGAACTGCTTCACCGCCGAAACGTTTTACGCCCAGACGTTTAGCTTCGGAATCGCGACCGTTACGAGTAGAGCCGCCAGCCTTTTTATGTGCCATTTAATATGCTCCCCTGTATTAAGCGCTGATGCCGGTGATTTTCACATCAGTGAACCACTGACGATGACCCTGCTGCTTACGGTAGTGTTTACGACGACGAAACTTAACAATCTTAATTTTCTCGCCACGACCATGAGCAACAACTTCAGCTTTGATTACGCCGCCATCGACGAAAGGAACGCCGATTTTGATTTCTTCACCATTAGCGATCATCAGAACTTCAGCAAACTCAACAGATTCGCCAGTTGCGATGTCCAGCTTTTCCAGGCGAATGGTTTGACCTTCGCTTACTCGGTGTTGTTTACCACCACTTTGGAAAACCGCGTACATATAAAACTCCGCTTTCCGCACGCACCCTATGTATGTTTCAGGTGGCGCTATAAATATTCACAATAGGGCGCGAATATTACGCAAAACGAGAGCCTTTGACAAGCCCTCTCATGAAACAGAGTAGAAAAAAAACGCAACATCACACCAGCCGTTTATCTGCCTCGTTTTTTCAGTACAATCTGTACTACATTATTACTCCTCTTCCCTCACGTGATTCCGTACAGGCATGTGGTAAACAGGACTTTAAGCCAGACTTTTGCGATGAATTTAGAAAAAATTAATGAGTTAACCGCGCAAGATATGGCGGGTGTCAATGCGGTCATCCTTGAGCAGTTGAATTCAGATGTCCAATTGATCAATCAGTTAGGGTATTACATCGTCAGTGGCGGTGGTAAGCGTATCCGCCCAATGATTGCTGTACTTGCTGCTCGTGCGCTCGGTTATCAGGGTAAGGCGCATGTCAATATTGCAGCGCTTATCGAATTTATTCACACGGCGACGTTGTTGCATGATGACGTAGTAGATGAATCGGATATGCGCCGTGGCAAAGCCACAGCCAACGCGGCGTTCGGCAATGCGGCCAGTGTACTGGTCGGCGATTTTATCTATACCCGAGCCTTCCAGATGATGACTCAACTTGGTTCACTCAAGGTACTTGAAGTCATGTCCGAAGCAGTGAACGTGATTGCTGAAGGTGAAGTTCTGCAATTAATGAACTGCAATGACCCGGATATCACTGAAGAAAGTTACATGCGGGTGATCTACAGCAAAACAGCACGCCTGTTTGAAGCGGCCGCTCAATGTTCCGGTATTTTAGCTGATGCCACTGTAGAGCAGGAGAAAGCCCTTCAGGATTATGGTCGCTATCTGGGTACTGCATTCCAACTCATTGATGATCTTCTCGACTACAGTGCGGACGGGCAAACTCTGGGTAAGAATGTTGGTGATGATCTTAACGAGGGCAAACCGACTCTCCCGTTACTGCACGCAATGCGTAACGGCAATGCAGAGCAAGCAAAAATGATCCGTGAAGCCATTGAACAAGGTAACGGGCGTCATTTGCTGCAACCAGTATTGGACGCGATGGCGGCCTGTGGTTCACTGGAATGGACTCAATTACGCGCAGAGCAAGAAGCAGACAAAGCCATTGCTGCGCTGAGTATTTTGCCAGAAAGTGAACACAAAGAAGCACTAATTGCACTGGCTCATATGGCCGTTCAACGCGACCGTTAATCTTTTTAGCGCGCCAGCTAAAGGCGCGCTAAGTTTCCAATAATTTTTTTTCCCCGCTTCAGCACGCTTCCTATAACCAATCTGTTTTCATTGGATTTCATTCACTTTGTGTGGGTTAACACAGATTTAATTTTTTAAGCCATTTATTGGAATCTTTTGGCACTTTGCTATGTTATAAACATTCTTGAGTAGACCGGTTAAACGAAACGGTTACAGGGAGGAACATGGAAAGTAATTATTCTGACTGGCACCCGGCAGACATAATCGCAGGGTTACGTAAACGTGGAACAAGCCTGGCGGCTGAATCCAGGAAGGCAGGGCTAAGTTCATCGACGCTGGCTAATGCGTTGACGCGCCCATGGCCTAAAGGTGAGTTAATCATAGCAACGGCACTGGATACATCACCCTGGATGATTTGGCCCTCGCGGTATTACGACCCACAAACTCATCAGTTAATTAACCGAGCGAGTTTAATGCGTAAGCGATAAAAAAACCGGGCATGCCCGGTTTTCTCTTGTTAACAACAAAATTTATTCGCTGCCACTACCTTTCACACGTTCAATCTTCGCACCCAACGCCTGAAGTTTATCCTCAATGCGCTCGTAGCCACGATCGATGTGGTAAATACGGTCAACAACGGTTGTGCCTTCGGCAATACAGCCAGCCAGAACCAGGCTTGCTGAAGCACGCAGGTCGGTCGCCATCACTTGTGCACCAGACAGTTTTTCAACGCCGTGGCAAATCACCGTATTACTTTCAATCTCTGCATGTGCGCCCATACGGATAAGTTCTGGAACGTGCATGAAGCGATTTTCAAAAATGGTTTCGGTGATAACACCCGTACCTTCAGCCACCAGGTTCAACAAGGTGAACTGAGCCTGCATATCGGTCGGGAAACCAGGGTGCGGTGCAGTACGGATGGTCACGCCTTTCGGGCGCTTACCGTGCATATCCAGGCTCACCCAGTCTTCGCCAACTTCAATGTCGGCACCTGCTTCGCGCAGTTTCGCCAACACCGCATCAAGGGTGTCTGGTTGAGCATTACGGCAAACAATTTTGCCACCGGAAATCGCCGCAGCCACCAGGAAAGTCCCGGTTTCAATACGGTCAGGCACTACGCGGTAAACACCACCACCGAGGCGTTCAACGCCCTGGATAGTAATGCGATCGGTACCTGCACCGGTGATTTTCGCACCCAGAGTATTCAGGAAGTTCGCTGTATCAACGATCTCCGGCTCACGAGCGGCGTTTTCAATGATGGTTGTGCCTTCGGCAAGCGTAGCAGCACTCATGATGGTGACGGTGGCGCCTACGCTCACTTTATCCATCACGATGTGTGCGCCTTTCAGACGGCCCTGTACAGAGGCTTTAACGTAGCCTTCTTCCAGTTTGATTTCCGCACCAAGTTGCTCAAGACCGGTAATATGTAAATCAACCGGACGTGCGCCAATTGCACAGCCGCCAGGTAAAGAAACCTGCCCCTGACCAAAACGTGCAACCAACGGTCCAAGCGCCCAGATAGAAGCACGCATGGTCTTAACCAGATCATAAGGTGCGCAGAAGATATTCACTTCACTGGCGTCGATCCATACGGAACCGTTACGTTCAACTTTGGTACCCAACTGGCTTAACAGCTTCATTGTGGTATCAATGTCTTTCAATTTTGGAACGTTCTGAATCTCAACTGGCTCTTCAGCCAACAGAGCTGCGAAGAGGATCGGCAGCGCGGCGTTCTTCGCCCCGGAGATCGTCACTTCACCACTCAGTCGGGTTGGCCCCTGAACTCGAAATTTATCCATTGCAACTGCTCTCTATTAAATTCAAATCGTTACAATCCGCCGCGGCGAATTGCTCAAAAACCATTAAGTTTACGATCGCGATCCCACTCTTGCGGAGTATAGGTCTTGATGGAAACCGCATGAATACGGTTATCAGCAATCAGCTCCATCAATGGCGCATAAACTGTCTGTTGCTTCTTCACGCGACTTAACTCGGCGAATAACTCACCCACCGCAATCACCTGAAAATGGCTACCATCGCCTGAGACGTGGACTTCCTGGAGGGGCAGTGCGTTCATCAGCACTGTCTGAATTTCATGATTTTCCATGGGATATAATTCGTCGGTTAAGGAAACAAGCCACACATCTTAGAGGAAAGTGGCGTTGTCTTAAATAAGCAAAAAGCCCCTGATCTCAATCGATCAGGGGCAATGATAGTAACGCTATGAAAACACTAGCCTGCAAATGCGGGAAGGATGTCTTCTGGAAGGTTATAAAGTTTAGTCAGTGTTTGTAGATTATCACTGGCTCCCTGAAGCTCTACTTCAACGTTTTGTCGTCTGGCGAAAGCCACAAGATGAATCAACAACGCTAAACCTGAGGTATCTACACGCGATAAACCAGAAAGGTTAAGCGCCTTGATACCGGCCATGATTTGCTCCCGTTGCCGCCATAAAGGCCCCACGGTGTCGCTATCCAGCTCACCCGTCAGGTGTAAAGTTGCTGCTTCACGCTGCCAGTTAAGCTCGCCTGCCATTACTTTTTCGCTTCCAGTGTAATTGGCATACGGGAAATACTTTGCAGTTGCGCCGTCAAACCATCGATACCTTTGGTACGCAAGATATCACTCCACTCATTTTGCTTAGTGGTGATCATGCTGACACCTTCAGCAATCATGTCGTATGCCTGCCAGCCACCGGTCTGGGTGTTTTTACGCCACTGGAAATCAAGACGTACTGGTGGACGACCGTTTGGATCGACGATGGTGACACGAATCGCAATGATAGTGGCATCACCCAGCGGCTGCTCAGGGGCGATTTGGTAGGATTGCCCGTTATACATGGCAAGAGCCTGGCCGTAGGCTTGCTTCAAGTACTCTTCGAATGCTTTGAAGTAAGCATCACGCTGCGCAGGGGTCGCATCTTTATAATAACGACCCAGAACCAGAGCCCCCGCGTATTTTACCTGCACGTAAGGCAGCAGTTCCTGACCAACGATCTCACGCAAATAATCAGGGTTTTGGCGAATTTTAGGTTGTTCGTTTTTAAGGCGGTCAAAAGTTTTTTGTGCCGCTTCGCCCATTAACTTGTAGGGATTACTTTGATCCGCAGCATTCGCCAGCGGTGCAATAACCAGCATAGCAATCATAATAAGTCTTTTAAACATAACACTTTTCCTCTTAGATTAATGCGTGGTACCAGGCTGTGGCGCTGCACTATTATTCTGTGAATCCTGCGATGAGGAATCCCCTGAATTCTGATTATCACCATTGCCGCTCTTATACAGGAATTGGCCAATCAGGTCTTCCAGCACCAGGGCTGACTTGGTGTCCTGAATCGTCCCGCCCTCTTTAAGGATAGATGAACCGAGTTCTGGATCATCAAAACCGAGGTTCAACGCGAGATATTGCTCGCCCAGCAAGCCAGAAGTACGGATAGCCAGCGAACTGGTATCCGGAATGTGGTTATAGCGTTCTTCGATATCCAGGGTGACTCGTGGTAAGTAAGTTTTCGGATCCAGAGTAATATCGTCAACACGACCAATCACCACGCCACCGAGGCGCAGCGGGGAACCCGTTTTCAAGCTACCGATGTTGTCAAAAGTCGCATAGACCCGGTACGTTGGCTCACTGCGTAGCGAAGTGACGTTTGCCACTTTCAGACACAAGAAGACGATGGCTGCCAGCGCAATAATTAAAAATGCTCCAACCCCAGTTTCAAATTTCTTAGTTTGCATGAACTTAATTCCCAAACATCAGTGCTGTGAGCACAAAATCCAGACCTAAAACGGCCAGTGAAGCGTGCACAACGGTTCGTGTTGTTGCCCGACTAATCCCTGCGGACGTAGGAATAGCATCGTAGCCATTGAATAAAGCAATCCAGGTCACTGTTATCGCAAACACCACACTCTTGATGACACAGTTAACCAAATCAGTCCGCCAGCTGACGGCGTTTTGCATTGCAGACCAGAAGAAGCCCGCATCGATTCCCTTCCAGTTCACACCCACCAGCGCCCCACCCCAAATGCCGACCGCAGCAAAAATAAGCGTCAGCAAGGGTAGTGAAATCACGCCAGCCCAAAAACGCGGTGAAACGACCCGGCGTAGAGGATCAACCGCCATCATTTCCATACTGGAAAGTTGTTCTGTTGCCCTCATTAAGCCGATTTCTGCGGTTAGTGCTGAACCGGCACGCCCGGCAAAGAGCAATGCAGCGACAACAGGACCAAGCTCTCGCAATAATGACAAAGCGACCAACATACCAAGGCTTGACTCCGCACTATAGGTCGTCAGCACTAAGTAACCTTGCAGGCCAAGCACCATGCCGATAAACAAACCAGAAACAATGATAATAATCAGCGACAACACACCAACGTTATACAGTTGGCGAATAAGCAATGGTGCGTGTTTGCGGAATTCAGGTTTCCCTACCAGCGCATTAAAAAGCATAATCCCAGCCCGGCCAAATGACGCGCAGGTTTTCAATCCCCGCCGTCCGAATGATGCCAGTGCATTAAAGAACATGAGCAACTTAACTCCCTGTTTCTGATAACAAATCATTCCGATAATCCATTGCAGGATAACGGAACGGTACTGGCCCATCGGCAATACCATCGAGGAACTGACGCACTCGCGGGTCGCAATTTTCACGCAAGGCAGCAGGCGTACCTTCAGCCACAATATGTTGATCCGCGGCAATATAGGCGTAATCGGCAATGCTCAGCACTTCTGGGACGTCGTGAGAAACCACAATACACGTGACGCCAAGGGCGCTATTCAATTCTGAAATCAGTTTGACTAATACCCCCATAGTAATAGGGTCCTGACCAACAAATGGTTCATCAAACATGATCAGATCGGGTTCGAGTGCGATGGCTCGAGCGAGAGCTGCTCGTCGGGCCATACCACCGGAGAGTTCGTTAGGCATCAGTTTAGCGGCACCACGTAACCCCACCGCCTCAAGTTTCATCATCACCGTGCTATGCAGCAATTCTTCCGGCAGGCGACGATGTTCACGTAGTGGATACGCCACATTTTCAAAGACATTGAGGTCGGTAAATAGCGCGCCAGACTGGAACAGCATACTCATGCGTTTACGAACATTGTATAAACGCGAACGAGACATGGCGGGGACGTTTTCACCGTCAAATAGGATTTCACCGCTGTCGGGTTGAATTTGACCACCGATCAGCCGCAATAGCGTTGTCTTCCCAATCCCTGAAGGCCCCATTATGGCGGTAATTTTACCGCGGGGTACGTTCAGTGAAATATTGTCAAAGATGCGCCGACTGCCGCGAGTAAAACTTACTCCGCGAATTTCGACCAGATTAGTCTGCGTCTGGCTCATCATCTTTCCTTTTATCAAGTTCACGGACGAAGCATTTACTGGAAACTGAGTTCCAATCCAATATCCTTGCAGAATAATACCCGTCCTGATTAGCGAAAACTGGCATTTGTTTTACTTTTCTGCCACATAAAGTCAGAATTAAGAATCATGCCCGGCCCTACAGAACTGTATGCTCTGCCGGTACTTTCACAGCACAAGACCGGCGATTATACCTGAATTAAGGATTCTGCATGCTGTTAGCTACAGCTCTGTTAATTATTGGTTTGCTTTTGGTCGTCTATGGCGCTGACCGATTAGTGTTTGCCGCATCAATACTTTGTCGCAGTTTTGGGGTTCCACCACTGCTAATCGGTTTGACTGTGGTCAGTATTGGCACTTCACTACCAGAGCTCATCGTCGCCAGTTCTGCAGCCCTGCATGGTCAGTTGGATTTAGCGGTAGGGACCGCGTTAGGCTCAAATATCACCAATATTTTGTTAATTCTTGGCTTAGCGGCTCTTTTGCATCCATTTACCGTGAATTCCGATATTCTACGGCGCGAGTTACCCCTAATGTTAGTTGTCAGCGCAATTATTGGCTGGCTGCTTTTTGACAACCAGCTAAGCGTTGTTGATGGTGTTATTTTGATTACGGTATCAGTGGCGTATCTGCTGTTTACGATTAAAATAACGCGCCTTGCCGGAAATGAAGGTGCCGACAAACTGACCCGTGAACAGTTGGCAGAGCTTCCTCGAGAAGGAAACCGCCCCGTCGCATTTTTATGGCTCGCTGTTGCCCTAATTATTATGCCGATGGCCACACGCATGGTTATCGATAACGCCAGTGTGTTGGCGCACTATTTTGGCGTGAGTGAGTTAGTGATTGGCCTGACGATTATTTCGGTTGGCACTAGCCTGCCTGAACTTGCCACCACCATCGCGGGTGCCCGTAAAGGCGAAGATGATATTGCGATTGGTAATATTATTGGCTCAAACATTTTCAATATTGTTCTGGTAATGGGCATTCCTGCGCTAATCGCACCAGGTGAAATCGACCCACTTGTCTTTGCACGTGACTATTGGGTGATGTTGGTCGTCAGTGTCATTTTCGCCGTACTTTGCTGGCGAAAGCCTCGCTCTATCGGCAAGACAGCAGGCGCTCTGTTAACATGTAGTTTCTTCGTATGGATTGTGGTGCTGTGGTTTGTTGCATCACCGGTCGTTGGGTAAAACGGAACGGAAATTATGTCACAGATAGATTTACAACCGGGTTTTGACTTTCAGCAAGCAGGCAAAGAAGTCCTGAAGATCGAACGTGAAGGCCTGGATCAACTTGAGCAATACATCAACACAGACTTCTCGGCAGCCTGTGAAAAAATGTTTTATTGCCAGGGTAAAGTTGTCGTAATGGGCATGGGTAAGTCTGGTCACATCGGTAAAAAGATGGCGGCAACGTTTGCCAGCACCGGCACACCTTCATTTTTCGTCCACCCTGGTGAAGCAAGCCACGGCGATCTCGGAATGGTGAGCCCCCAGGATATTGTTATCGCGATTTCAAACTCCGGCGAATCAAACGAAATTCAGGCATTGATTCCCGTTCTCAAGCGCTTACAGGTGCCGCTCATTTGCATCACCAGCCGCCCGGATAGCTCTATGGGTAAAGCGGCAGATATCCATTTGTGTGTCAAAGTCCCGCAAGAAGCCTGCCCTCTTGGTCTGGCTCCAACCTCCAGCACCACAGCAACACTGGTTATGGGTGACGCCCTTGCCGTTGCGTTGCTTAAAGCTCGCGGCTTTACTGCAGAAGATTTTGCACTTTCTCACCCAGGCGGCGCATTGGGTCGTAAACTGTTACTACGCGTCAGCGATATCATGCACAGCGGTGATGAGATCCCTCATGTCAGTAAAGATGCGTCCTTGCGCGATGCTCTACTGGAAATTACGCGTAAAAATATGGGTATGACCGTAATCTGTGACTCCCTGATGAAAATCGAAGGGATCTTCACCGATGGCGATTTACGACGCGTCTTTGATATGGGCGTTGACCTCCACTCTCTGAATATCGCAGATGTCATGACTGTCGGTGGAATTAGGGTCCGTCCATCACTACTGGCTGTGGATGCGCTCAATTTGATGCAATCTCGCCACATTACCTCGGTATTGGTTGCAGATGGCGACCAACTTCTCGGTGTGGTACATATGCATGACATGCTACGCGCTGGCGTGGTTTAACAAAGGATTAGCCTTAATGAGTAACCATGAAGCGTCACTTGCCACCTGTTATGGCCCGGTGAGCACGCGCGTGATGGAGCGGGCAGAAAACGTGCGCCTGCTTATTTTAGATGTTGACGGTGTCATGTCTGATGGCCTGATTTACATGGGTAATAGCGGCGAAGAGCTGAAAGCATTCAACGTGCGTGACGGTTACGGAATTCGCTGCGTACTGACTTCCGACATCGAAGTCGCGATTATTACCGGCCGCAAAGCAAAGCTACTTGAAGACCGATGCGCAACACTCGGGATTACCCATCTCTATCAAGGGCAATCTGACAAGCTTTTGGCTTTTCACGATCTATTAGATAAGCTCGCCATCCCCGCGGAACATGTTGCTTACGTTGGTGATGATTTAATCGACTGGCCAGTGATGGCAAAAGTGGGTTTGAGTGTAGCGGTTTCCGACGCTCATCCTTTACTGATTCCTCGTGCCGACTACGTTACACGTATTGCTGGCGGACGTGGGGCGGTTCGCGAAGTCTGTGATCTTCTGTTACTGGCACAAGGAAAGCTTGATGAGGCCAAAGGGCTATCTATATGAGTAAGACCAGACGTTGGGTTATCATCCTGCTTTCATTGCTGGCATTAGTGTTGATTGGCTTAAATCTGGTCGATAAAGACCCCGTTGCTACACCGACGGTAAACAGCAACGAGCCAACCTATCAAAGTGAACATTCCACGACGCTCGCCTACAGTCCTGAAGGGGCTCTGAATTATCGGCTGGTTTCGGAACACGTTGAATATTTTTCTGAGACTGCTATTTCGTGGTTTACCAACCCGGTGATGACGCAGTATGACGAAAACAAAGTGGCAACCTGGTCTTTACGAGCGGATCGCGCCAAACTTACTAACGATCGGATGCTGTATTTGTATGGGAATGTGGTGCTGACGGCTCTGACGCCGGATTCTCAGCTACGCAAAATTACCACGGACAATGCGCAGGTTAATTTAGTCACTCAGGATGTTGCCTCTGATGACCAGGTAACCTTGTATGGAACCAGCTTTAACTCCACCGGCCTCAAAATGCGTGGAAATTTACGCAGCAAAAATGCCGAGCTGATTGAAAAGGTTAGAACATCCTATGAAATCCAAAATAAACAAACTCAGCCGTAATTTAGTACTAACCAGTACGCTTTTAGCCGCTAGTTTTTCGGCATTTGCGTTGACCGGTGATACCGATCAGCCGATTCACATTGAATCTGACCAACAGTCGCTGGATATGCAGGGCAACGTCGTCACCTTCACTGGCAATGTGATCGTGACACAAGGCAGTATCAAAATTAACGCCGACAAAGTGGTTGTGACTCGTCCTGGCGGCGAAGAAGGCAAAGAAGTCATTGATGGTTATGGTAATCCAGCCACGTTCTATCAGATGCAAGATAGCGGTAAACCCGTTAGCGGCCACTCAGCGACCATGCACTATGAGTTGCAAAACGACTTTGTAGTTCTGACCGGTAATGCTTATCTCGAGCAGGTCGACAGCAATATCAAAGGCGACAAAATTACTTATCTGGTGAAAGAACAGAAGATGCAGGCCTTTAGCGAAAAAGGTAAACGTGTCACCACCGTTCTGGTCCCTTCTCAACTGCAGAAAAAAGACGGCCAGGCTCCGGCACCAGCCCCTGCGCAGAAAAAGAGTAACTAATTCGTTATGGCTACTTTAATTGCAAAAAATCTCGCCAAAGCCTACAAAGGCCGCCGCGTCGTTGAAGATGTCAGCCTGGCTGTTAAGTCGGGTGAAATTGTCGGGTTACTTGGCCCAAACGGTGCCGGGAAAACCACTACCTTTTACATGGTGGTTGGCATTGTGCCGCGTGACGCCGGCAACATTATTATTGATGATGAAGACATCAGCCTTCTGCCACTTCATGCTCGTGCTCGTCGAGGTATCGGCTACTTACCGCAAGAAGCGTCTATTTTCCGCCGTTTAAGTGTGTTCGATAACTTAATGGCTGTGCTGCAAATCCGTGACGATCTTTCTGTTGAGCAGCGTGATGACCGCGCTAATGAGCTGATGGAAGAATTCCACATCGAACATTTGCGTAATAACCTCGGGCAGTCATTGTCTGGTGGCGAGCGTCGTCGTGTCGAAATTGCCCGAGCATTAGCCGCAAATCCAAAATTTATTCTTCTGGATGAACCTTTTGCTGGTGTTGACCCAATATCCGTCATCGACATCAAGCGAATCATTGAGCATCTGCGCGACAGTGGGCTCGGGGTGTTGATTACTGACCATAACGTACGCGAAACGCTGGCTGTTTGTGAACGTGCCTACATCGTAAGCCAGGGCCATTTAATCGCCCATGGCACTCCAGCCGAAATCCTGGAAGACGAGCATGTTAAGCGCGTGTATCTGGGCGAAGAGTTCAGACTCTGATAGGGTAGTAAAAATTATAATATTTATACTCAAAATAATTCGAGTTGCAGGTAGGCGACAAGGGAGTTCATCCCAGGAGCTTACTTGAGTAAGTGACTGGGGTGAAGGAGTGCAGTCAACACCCCTGCAGCTCGAAGTATGACGAGTATAACCTGAGGAAGCTCGCTCTGAATATGAAGCAAGGTTTGCAATTACGGCTTAGCCAACAACTTGCTATGACTCCCCAGTTACAGCAGGCAATTCGTCTGTTGCAACTTTCGACGTTAGAGCTACAGCAAGAACTTCAGCAAGCACTGGAAAGTAACCCACTGCTTGAGCAAACCGATCTGCATGAAGAAGTTGAAACTCAGGAAGTACGTGAAAACGAAGCATTAGATACCCGTGAGGCGCTTGAGCAAAAAGAAATGCCTGACGAGTTACCGCTGGATACCAGTTGGGACGAAATCTACACCGCAGGCACTCCATCAGGAACCGGAAGCGATTATATCGACGACGAATTGCCGGTTTATCAGGGGGAAACGACCCAGTCTCTTCAGGATTATCTGATGTGGCAGGTTGATCTCACCCCGTTTTCAGATACTGACACAGCAATTGCGACCTCTATTGTCGATGCCGTTGACGAAATGGGTTATCTCACAGTTTCTCTGGAAGAAATTCTGGAAAGCATGGGTGATGACGAAATCACCCTCGACGAAGTGGAAGCCGTACTCAAACGCGTTCAACGCTTCGATCCTGTGGGTGTTGCCGCACGTGATCTACGCGATTGCCTGCTCATACAGCTTTCACAGTTCGCTCGCGAAACGCCATGGTTAACCGAAGCCAGCTTGATTGTCAGCGATCACCTGGATCTGCTCGCTAACCATGACTTCCGCAGCCTGATGCGCGTCACCCGTCTGAAAGAAGAGGTGCTGAAAGAGGCAATGTGCCTGATTCAGTCTCTTGACCCACGCCCAGGGCAATCCATTCAGACCGGTGAACCGGAATATGTCATACCGGATGTTCTGGTGAAAAAAACGCAAGGTCACTGGACTGTAGAACTCAATGCCGACAGCCTCCCTCGTCTGAAAATAAACCAGCAGTATGCTGCAATGGGCACCAGTGCCCGCAATGACAGCGACTCGCAATTTATTCGCAGTAATCTGCAAGAAGCAAAGTGGCTGATTAAGAGCCTGGAAAGCCGGAACGACACGCTGCTGCGCGTCAGTCGCTGTATCGTTGAACAGCAACAAGGCTTTTTTGAACACGGCGAAGAGCACATGAAACCGATGGTGCTTGCTGATATCGCTCAGGTCGTAGAAATGCATGAATCGACCATTTCCCGAGTGACCACGCAAAAATATTTACATAGCCCACGCGGCATTTTTGAATTGAAGTATTTCTTCTCAAGCCACGTTAATACCGAAGGTGGAGGTGAAGCCTCCTCGACGGCAATTCGTGCATTAGTGAAGAAATTAATTGCTGCGGAAAACCCTGCGAAACCACTGAGTGATAGCAAGTTAACGACTATGCTATCGGATCAGGGGATCATGGTGGCACGCCGCACTGTTGCGAAGTACCGAGAGTCTTTATCCATACCACCGTCAAATCAGCGTAAACAGTTGGTTTGACTTAACCGATAAGGAAGACACTATGCAGCTCAACATTACAGGACATAACGTCGAAATCACTGACGCACTGCGCGAATTTGTGAGTACGAAGTTTGCCAAACTGGAGCAGTACTTCGATAGAATTAACCAAGTCTATATTGTGTTAAAAGTGGAAAAAGTCACGCATATTGCCGATTCAACGCTTCATGTAAATGGTGGTGAAATTCATGCCAGCGCGGAAGGGCAGGATATGTATGCGGCGATTGACGGTCTGATTGATAAACTGGCTCGCCAGTTAACCAAACATAAAGATAAACTAAAACAACACTGATAATCCGGGCAACTGTATAAGCAGTTACCCAAAATAATTCGAGTTGCAGAAAGGCGGCTACACAGTGAATCCCCATGAGCTTACTCTGGTAAGTGACTGGGGTGAGCGAGGAAGCCAACGCATATGCAACTTGAAGTATGAAGGGTAAAGACGGCTCGTTGCGTGGAGTAACGAGCCGTTAGCATAACAGGGTGCTTAGGTGAACTTATGATGAACAACGATTCTGCTCTACAACTTAGTCAAGTCCTGAACAAGGAATGTACCCGTACCAACGTACATTGCCAGAGTAAAAAGCGTGCACTGGAAATCATCAGTGAACTGGCAGCAAAACAGCTCGGCCTGCCACCACAAGTGGTATTTGAGGCTGTATTGACGCGCGAACGCATGGGCAGTACCGGTATCGGAAATGGCATCGCCATTCCCCATGGGAAACTGGAAGAAGATACGACTCGTGCCGTTGGGGTGTTTATTAAACTGGAAACCCCTATCGCTTTTGACGCCATCGATAACCAACCGGTTGACCTGATGTTTGCGCTGCTTGTTCCTGCGGATCAAACAAAAACGCACTTACATACTTTGTCTCTGGTAGCAAAACGTCTGGCTGACAAAACGATTTGCCGCCGCCTGCGTTCTGCACAGAGCGATGAAGAGCTTTATCAGATCATTACCGAAACAGAACAAGGTAGTGAAAGTGAATAATCTGGCTGCGGTCACGGGTATGCCGCAGCAAGAAAAGTTGGGGGAGTGAAAACATGGTGCTGATGATTGTCAGCGGCCGCTCTGGTTCAGGGAAGTCTGTAGCCTTGCGTGCACTAGAAGATATGGGATTCTACTGTGTAGATAACCTACCAGTGGTGCTATTACCTGATCTTGCTAAAACCCTCGCAGAACGCCAAATTTCTGCGGCAGTCAGCATCGACGTGCGTAACATGCCGGAAAATCCGGAGATCTTTGAACAGGCAATGACCAATCTGCCTGACTCATTCTCACCACAATTGTTGTTCCTTGATGCCGATCGCAACACGCTGATTCGTCGTTATAGTGACACGCGCCGCTTGCACCCGCTTTCCAGTAAAAATCTCTCGCTGGAAAGTGCGATAGATGAAGAAAGTGACTTGCTGGAGCCATTGAAATCCAGAGCCGATCTGATCATCGACACCTCTGAGATGTCGGTGCATGAGCTCGCGGAAATGCTGCGTACCCGTTTGCTTGGTAAACGTGAACGTGAGCTGACAATGGTGTTCGAGTCCTTTGGCTTTAAACATGGTATTCCGATTGATGCGGATTACGTGTTCGATGTGCGCTTCCTGCCAAACCCGCACTGGGACCCGAAGCTGCGCCCGATGACCGGTCTGGACAGACCTGTTGCTGCGTTCCTCGACCGTCATACCGAAGTCCACAATTTTATCTACCAGACGCGTAGCTATCTTGAGCTATGGTTACCTATGCTGGAAACCAATAACCGCAGCTATCTAACTGTGGCGATTGGCTGTACCGGCGGTAAACACCGTTCAGTTTATATCGCTGAACAGTTGGCAGATTATTTCCGTTCACGCGGCAAGAACGTGCAATCCCGTCACCGCACGCTGGAAAAACGTAAAACATGACCGTAAAACAGACCGTTGAGATAACCAACAAACTGGGCATGCACGCACGCCCAGCGATGAAGCTGTTCGAACTGGTACAAAGCTTTGACGCCGAAGTGATGCTGCGCAACGAGGCTGGCACGGAAGCTGAAGCCAATAGCGTCATTGCATTGCTGATGCTGGATTCTGCTAAAGGGGGTCACATTGAAATTGAAGTCACTGGCCCCGAAGAAGAACAGGCATTGAACGCCGTTATCGCGCTATTCAATGCCGGTTTTGACGAAGACTAATTAACTCACTTCAACTCATGCTGCGCCATAAACGATTCGCCACCTAGCTGGCGCATCTGGCGCAAAATCCATTGCTGACGCTGGTGTACATAACCGGAAGGAGCATTCGCTTTAAAGCGGATGGGATTAGGGAGAACGGCTGCGAGAAGTGCTGCTTCTGATGCCGTAAGGCGGCTGGCAGGTTTATGGAAATAGCGCTGCGAGGCGGCTTCCACACCAAAAACCCCATCACCAAACTCCGCGATATTCAGGTAAACCGCCAGGATGCGGCGTTTAGTCCAGACCACTTCCATGCCAAGGGTCAATCCCGCTTCCAGGCCTTTGCGCAGATAACTACGACCATCCCACAGGAATAGGTTTTTCGCCGTTTGCTGAGAGAGTGTGGATGCACCACGAACGCGATTTTCATTTCGCTCATTATGTGCAATAGCTTTTTCAATTGCCGTTACATCAAACCCCCAGTGATCAGGGAATTTCTGGTCTTCTGCCGCAATCACCGCCAGCCCCATCCACGGCGAGATCTCGTCCATGCTCACCCAATCCGAGTGCGCAACATAACTAAAATCACCGCTGAACCAGGCACTAAACTGCCGCTCGACCATCACTGCTGAAAACGGCACCGGCATAAAACTAAACAGGATTATCCCGGCCAGCCAAATTCCCGCCAGTGCCAGTAGACCACGCAACAGCCAGCGCTTGAAAAAGCTCAAGAGCGCGATACGCCCTTTCTTCATGCAGTCATATCCACGACACGGGCCACCAGCTTTTCGATACCCATTGCGGCTTCATCGATACGGGTCGCCAGCATATAAGCAGGCGTGGTCACCACTTTGTGTTCTTCATCAACCACAATATCGTCAACCGGGCACGGAACATGTTCGGCCCCCATTTCTTCAACGACTTCTGCCGTGTCGATATCTGTACCGATAGTCAAACGCACCGGCACATCAAGAATTTTTGGTAACATCACTGGGGCAATACAAATAAAGCCGAGTGGTTTACCCTGGGCATGGCAATCACGAGCCAGACGGCGTAGATCGCTATCAATCTGGCAGTCGCTCCCATGGCTTGCAAAATTACATAAGTTTTTCGCCGCGCCAAAACCGCCAGGCACAATAAGCGCATCCAGTTGACTGGCATCGGCCTGCGCTAATGGCGCTACCGCACCACGAGTAATTCGCGCCGCTTCAACCAGCACATTACGATGCTCAATAGACTTATTATTAGTCAGGTGATTAATAACATCTGCTTGAGGTTTATCGGGTGCAAAACATACCGCTTCAGCACCTGACCGAGCGATAGCCAGCAGGGTAATCACAGCTTCCTGAATCTCACTTCCGTCGTAGACCCCACACCCACTGAGCACCACACCAATCTTCTTCATTCAGCCATTCCTTTTCATCATGCAAATTTCATCATCAGTTATGATGATTTGATCGCTATGCTTCACACATTTTACTGTTTCATGTAACAAACTATTTAAGATTTGCTATCTTAATGCCTGAGCAGCACACAAGATTATCGGCTGCGCCATTTGGATAAAGACTTATAACTCAACGGCGCAACCTGACTTTTCCCTGGTGTTGGCGCAGAATTCGCGCACCCCGGTTTATCCGGGGTCATTTTTTGGGAGCGTTTGCCACCCAGGCTTTCAGAACATCAACATCGTGTTGCCATTCTTGTTTCAACTCTTCAATCCACTCACCGACGTTTTCTGACCATGCAGGTAAGTCCGGCGATTGAATTTGCTGAGCAACTTGCTGCAAGTGACGTAGCCCAACAGACCCTGCGGCTCCTTTAATCTTATGACCTTCTTCCACGACCCCTTTCTGGTCGCGAGCAGTCATATTGGAGTCCAGTACACTCAGATAGCCCGGCATCATTTTTTCAAACATCGCCAGCCCATCAGTAATCAGTTTTGGTCCGACGAGGTCCATATACTGCTCAAGCATTGGAATATCGAGCAATGCTTGCTGCTTTTCACTATTAACTTGAGGCACTTGAGACTCCTTCTTAGACTCTGACTGTTGGTTGTCCCAGAATTTTTGGATCATCGCCATTAACGCCGGAACAGAGAGGGGTTTGCTCAGCACATCATCCATGCCAGCATCCAGGTACTCTTTTTTATCTTTCAATACGTTAGCAGTCAATGCCACCAGCGGTGGTAAATCTTCACGCGCATAATGCGTGGTCAGTTGCCGGGAAATATCCAGCCCCGTCATATCAGGTAACTGGATGTCCAACAGCACCAGGTCATATTCCCCTGGGGTGAATTTTTCTAGCGCTTCTTTACCGGTCATCGCGACATCGACGCTATTGCCGAGCTTCTCAAGCACGGAACGCGCAACAATCACGTTGAGTTCAATATCTTCAACCAATAAGACGTGCAATGCCGGCAGCGGCATTTCATCGTCTTCAAGGGTATCTTCAACTTCATCCGCAACACGCGGTGCCTGCACGGTCAGGGTAAACAACGAACCTTCACCGGGCTTGCTGCTAACGGTAATATCGCCACCCATACTCTTCGCCAGACGGCGCGATACCGCCAGGCCAATTCCCGTACCGGTAGCCGGTTTGCCGCCATGACTGTCTTTCACCTGATAATACATGGCGAAGATTTTGTCCTGTTCGTCTTGAGGAATGCCAATGCCGGAATCCTGAACTTCGAAGCGCAACGTGTTTTCTTCTTCATAACACACGCGCACAGCAACCAGTCCTCCTTTTGGCGTGAACTTAACGGCGTTACTGATCAGATTCCAAAGGATTTGGCGCAGACGTGTTCCATCGGTCACCACTTTATGCGGCAGTGGTAACGTAGAGTTCATTTCCAGCTTCAGCCCTTTTTGCTGTGCTTGCAAACCGGAAAGATTCTCTAAATCAGCCAGGAAACCAGTGAAATCAATCGGCTGGTTATCAAGCTGGACTTTGCGACGTTCAAGCTTATCCATATCAATGATATCGTTGAAAATATTACCGAGTGTTATTGCCGATACATGAATGGTTTTGAGGTAATTGGTTTGTTCAGGATTCAGATCGGTATCGAGCAAGATACGGCTCAAACCGACGATCCCATTTAGCGGTGTACGCAGTTCATGGCTGATGGTTGAAATGAAGGTGGTTTTATCGCGACTGGCGCGTTCAAGTGCATCCTGGTAACGCTTGCGCTCGGTAATATCGCGGCCAAAGCCCATCAAACCGTGACGCTTACCCACGCGGTCGTAATACGGCACTTTGCGAATTTCAAAGCAGGCTTTGCGCCCATCGGGGTAATCCAGCCACTGTTCATAGGTGAGCGAAACGTTATGGCGGAACACTTTTTCATCCGTTTCGATAACCTTTTGGGCTGCTTCTGGCGAGTAGACCTCTTCTGGCTTCAGTCTGATCAGTTGCTTCTCACTTTTGCCCGTCAACAACTCCATGGCACGGTTACAGCCTGAAAATTCTTTATCTTCATTACGATAGAAAACCAGATCCGGGGAAGCATCGAGGAATGAGCGTAAAAACGACGATTGCTGCTCAAGCTGAATTTGCGTCTCTTCACGCTCCTGCATCTCAACTTTGAGTTGCTCAAGCATAGTTTGACGCTCATCTTCTGCTTTCACGCGAACGGCAATTTCCTGATTTAATTGCGCAATATTGTCTTTAAGCTGCACATTAAGTTTCAGGTCTCTTTCGCGCATCTCTTCAAGTTTCTGCACCAGTTTTGACAGCCTTTGGCGAGACTCTTCGAGTTGTTCAACCACCACAGAAAGGAAATAGACAGCCCAGGGAGTAATTAGCAGTCCAAAAAAGATAGAGCGGACGACATCAATGCTTTCAACCTGGCCACGTAACAACATCGTCACGGCCATTTGCACCACAATAGCCAACACCACCAGGGCGGAAGCCAACAATAATGAGAAGCGCACTAATCCGAGCTTCACCATCAAATCAACGTAATATTGTGCCAGTAACCGGATTTGCTTCATGGAACGTTTCCCTCGCCTTCAATCAGCTAAATATACCGCACGCTTAGTGATTACGACAGAATTGCTGGGGTCCATGGCGAACCCAATGCCGAGCCTTGTGTTCCATGCTCCGTCAAATACTTATCGATTGCCCCCATTCCAGTCCATCGGTTCTCACACCACAGCGGTGCCAGCAGGGTCGGACGGCGGGCATTGGCAGATATGCGATGATAAACAATATCGATCGGCGTATGGCGAATCATCTCACCTGCGGTAGTCGCATACTCTTCCAGTTCGATGCCTTGCAGTCGTCCTGCCTGCCAACTTTTCGCCATCGTGCTACCGCTGACTATATGGAGTGGATGCAGTTTGATGCCATCCACGCCCGTCTCAACGACTTGCTTCAGCGTTTGCAGGCAATGTTCCTGACCTTCTCCAGGCAGGCCAACAATCAAGTGGCTGCAAACTTTCAAGCCGCGCGCACGGGCACGACGTGTCGTTTCCTGATAACAGGCAAAATCATGCCCACGATTTATTCGATGTAGCGTTTTGTCATGCGCCGTCTGCAAGCCAAGTTCTAACCAGACCTCATAACCTTTGTCATGATATTCACTTAACAAATCGAGCACGCTATCCGGCACACAATCCGGGCGCGTACCAACACATAAGCCGACAATACTGGCCTGGCTAACGGCTTGTTGGTACATCGAGCGAAGCACCTGCACTTCTGCCCACGTACTGGTGTAAGCCTGAAAATAAGCGAGATAGTGTTTTGCCCGGTTTACCAGCTGTGACTGGCGCTCGAGTTGGTCGGCAATAGAATGGTTTTGTTGGGTTTCGTCGGCGAAAGAAGCGACATTGCAGAAAGTACAGCCGCCGCGTCCAATAGTACCGTCGCGGTTTGGGCAACTAAAACCGCCATGCAGCGTGAGTTTATGGACTTTGTGACCATAACGACGCTGAAGATCCCCACCAAACATATTGACTAATTTCTGTAACTGCATAATCTGATGGGCCGCCCTGTAAAAGGGAGGTAGCCTGCCATTTTCTGCCCATTTTAGCGATGACCTGGATCAATCGCTCTGGCGCAGCTTTATCTATTGCATATAAATGCAAAATAAGTGCAATTCTAATCACAAGCAAGATGATTACTTTTCCTTATATTGACCCTCTATTTTTAAAGAATATGTGGCCTTGTGAAAAACAGTGTCATACAACACGCCACACCGCGTTGATAGCATAAGATCCTGCCAATACCATCATCTCCAGCACGCTCTGGAATTTTTCAGCCTCCAGGATAGTGAGAGAGATCACAATACCCAGGTGATTTTCTTGCCGCTTAAATCCGATAAAAATGATAATAAAATGTTTATATTCATAATGTTAAATAGCAATTAGCACATAATCGTATAAATAAGAATGCCATTTGACCTGTGTGCGCTTTCCCGATAACTTGGAAATCCGCTGGAAGCTTTCTGGGTGGGTTCTGTGCCCATCATATTTATGCAGTAATTTAGATTCCCTCTAAAGCAAGTCCTCAACACTTGTGAAACCGGATGCGTTAGACATCAAGAGGGCGACACGCGCGGTATGCGTAGATTCGCAAACCCCGTCGCCATGCCCTTGCTGCGTCTGGACGCAAACGGTATCGGGAATCACGTAGAGCCTGGGGAGGTTCACTGATATGTTGTACGATAAATCCCTTGAGAAGGATAACTGTGGTTTCGGCCTGATCGCCCACATAGAAGGCGAACCTAGCCACAAGGTAGTGCGTACTGCTATTCACGCACTGGCCCGAATGCAACACCGTGGAGCAATCCTCGCCGATGGTAAAACCGGTGATGGTTGTGGCCTGCTGTTGCAAAAGCCTGACCGTTTCTTCCGAATCGTTGCGGAAGAGCGTGGCTGGCGTTTGGCAAAAAATTATGCCGTCGGCATGATTTTCTTAAATAAAGATGATGCGCTGGCTAAAGCAAGCCGTCGTATCGTTGAAGAAGAGTTGCAAAACGAAACCCTGTCGATTGTTGGCTGGCGCGAAGTGCCAACCAATGAAGACGTACTCGGTGAAATCGCCCTCTCCTCAAAACCTCGTATCGAACAAATTTTTGTTAATGCTCCGGCTGGCTGGCGCCCACGTGATATGGAACGTCGCCTGTTTATCGCCCGTCGCCGCATCGAAAAACGTATTCAGGACAAAGACTTCTACGTTTGTAGTCTCTCAAACCTGGTCAACATCTATAAAGGTCTGTGTATGCCGGCAGATTTGCCGCGCTTCTACCTGGACCTGGCAGACTTACGCCTGGAATCAGCCATTTGCTTGTTCCACCAGCGTTTCTCCACCAACACCGTACCACGCTGGCCGCTGGCTCAGCCGTTCCGCTACCTGGCGCACAACGGTGAAATCAACACCATCACCGGTAACCGTCAGTGGGCGCGCGCGCGTACCTATAAATTCCAGACGCCATTGATCCCGGACTTACATGACGCCGCGCCTTTCGTGAACGAAACCGGTTCCGACTCAAGCTCAATGGATAACATGCTTGAGCTGCTATTAGCTGGCGGGATGGACATCGTTCGTGCCATGCGTTTGCTGGTACCACCAGCCTGGCAGAACAACCCGAACATGGACCCGGAGCTACGTGCCTTCTTCGACTTTAACTCCATGCACATGGAACCGTGGGATGGCCCGGCCGGTATCGTAATGTCCGACGGGCGTTACGCTGCGTGTAACCTGGACCGTAACGGTCTGCGTCCGGCACGCTACGTCATTACTAAAGATAAGCTGATTACCTGTGCATCCGAAGTTGGGATCTGGGATTACCAGCCTGACGAAGTGGTCGAAAAAGGCCGCGTCGGTCCTGGCGAATTGATGGTTATCGATACCCGTATCGGCCGCATTCTGCATTCAGCTGAAACCGATGCCGATCTGAAAAGCCGCCACCCTTATAAAGAGTGGATGGAAAATAACGTTCGTCGTTTAGTGCCGTTTGAAGATTTGCCTGACGAAGAAGTCGGTACTCGTGAACTGGATGACGATACGCTGGCAAGCTTCCAGAAGCAGTTCAATTACAGTGTTGAAGAACTGGATTCTGTGATTCGCGTGCTGGGTGAAAATGGCCAGGAAGCCGTCGGCTCAATGGGTGATGATACCCCGTTTGCCGTGCTCTCCAGCCAGCCACGCATTATTTACGATTACTTCCGCCAGCAGTTTGCGCAGGTGACCAACCCGCCAATCGATCCGCTGCGTGAAGCTCACGTAATGTCTCTGGCGACCAGCATTGGCCGTGAAATGAACGTCTTCTGTGAAGCAGAAGGCCAGGCGCACCGCCTGAGCTTCAAATCACCAATTCTGCTGTGGTCTGATTTCCAGCAGCTCACTTCGCTTGAAGAGCAGCACTACCGTGCCGACACGCTGGACATCACTTACGATGCTTCCGCTCAATCGCTGCATGAAACCGTCAACGCACTGTGCGACGAAGCTGAACGCATGGTTCGCAACGGTACAGTTTTGCTGGTGCTGTCTGACCGTAACATCGCGAAAGATCGCCTGCCGGTTCCAGCGCCAATGGCAGTGGGTGCGATTCAGACTCGCCTGGTCGAGAAGAATCTGCGTTGTGATGCCAATATTATTGTTGAAACGGCAAGTGCGCGTGACCCGCACCACTTCGCTGTTCTGCTTGGCTTTGGTGCCACCGCCATCTATCCATACCTCGCCTACGAAACGCTGGCGAAACTGGTCGATAACGGCGCGATTGAAAAATCTTACCGCGCAGTAATGCAGAACTACCGCAACGGCATCAACAAGGGCCTGTACAAGATCATGTCCAAAATGGGCATCTCGACTATCGCCTCTTATCGTTGCTCGAAACTGTTTGAAGCGGTTGGCCTGCATAAAGAAGTTTCTGAGCTGTGCTTCCAGGGCGTTGTTAGTCGCATTGGCGGTGCCGGGTTCAACGACTTCCAACAAGATTTGCTGAACCTGTCTAAGCGCGCATGGCTTGCTCGTAAGCCGCTGGACCAGGGTGGTCAGCTGAAATACGTCCACGGTGGCGAATATCACTCCTATAACCCAGACGTGGTTCAGACGCTGCAAAAAGCCGTAAACAGCGGTGAGTACAAAGATTATCAAGAGTACGCGAAGCTGGTGAACGAGCGCCCGGTGGCAACACTGCGCGATATGCTCGCACTGAATCCGCAAGGCGAAACAGTGAGAATCGAAGACGTTGAGCCAGCCACTGAGCTGTATAAACGCTTCGATACTGCGGCGATGTCTATCGGTGCGTTAAGCCCGGAAGCGCACGAATCACTGGCCGAGGCGATGAACAGCATCGGCGGCAATTCTAACTCCGGTGAAGGCGGTGAAGACCCTGCACGTTACGGCACCAACAAAGTGTCCCGTATCAAACAGGTGGCTTCTGGCCGCTTCGGTGTGACTCCGGCTTACCTGGTGAATGCGGATGTTATCCAGATTAAAGTCGCTCAGGGTGCTAAGCCTGGCGAAGGTGGTCAGTTGCCGGGTGATAAAGTCACGCCGTATATCGCAAAACTGCGTTATTCCGTGCCTGGCGTGACGCTGATTTCGCCTCCGCCGCATCACGATATTTACTCTATCGAAGATTTGGCGCAGCTGATTTTCGACCTGAAACAGGTCAACCCGAAAGCGATGATCTCCGTCAAACTGGTTTCCGAACCAGGTGTGGGCACCATTGCAACCGGTGTGGCTAAAGCTTATGCCGACCTGATTACTATCGCCGGGTACGACGGTGGTACAGGCGCAAGCCCGCTGTCATCCGTGAAATATGCCGGTTGCCCATGGGAACTGGGTCTGGTGGAAACACAACAGGCACTGGTGGCTAACGGTCTGCGTCATAAGATCCGTCTGCAAGTTGATGGCGGCCTGAAAACCGGCTTAGACATTATCAAAGCGGCGATTCTTGGCGCAGAAAGCTTTGGTTTCGGTACCGGCCCGATGGTGGCGTTAGGTTGTAAATACCTGCGTATTTGCCACCTGAACAACTGCGCAACCGGTGTTGCAACTCAGGACGAAAAACTGCGTAAAAACCACTATCACGGCCTGCCGTTCAAAGTGACCAACTACTTTGAATTCATTGCTCGTGAAACCCGTGAGTTGATGGCGCAGTTAGGCGTGAAGCGCCTGGTTGACCTGATTGGCCGTACTGATTTGCTCAAAGAGCTGGACGGATTTACTGCCAAACAACAAAACCTGGATTTGTCGAACCTGCTGAAAACAGCCGAGCCGATGCCGGGCAAAGCGGTGTTCTGCACCGAAAATAACCCGCCATTTGATAAAGGCGACCTGAACGCGCAACTGCTTGCTCAGGCGAAACAGTATGTGGACGATAAACAGAGCAAAACGTTCTGGTTTGATATCCGCAACACTGACCGTTCTGTAGGTGCCACGTTGTCCGGTTATATCGCGCAACATAACGGTGACCAGGGTTTGGCTGCCGACCCAATTAAAGCGCATTTCAGCGGTACTGCCGGGCAGAGTTTCGGTGTGTGGAATGCCGGTGGCGTTGAATTGCACCTGACTGGTGATGCTAACGACTATGTCGGTAAAGGCATGGCAGGCGGTTTAATTTCATTGCGTCCTCCGGTGGGCTCCGCCTTCCGCAGCCACGAAGCGACCATCATCGGTAACACCTGTTTGTACGGTGCTACTGGCGGCAAACTGTATGCTGCTGGCCGTGCGGGCGAGCGTTTCGCAGTACGTAACTCTGGTGCAATCACCGTAGTTGAAGGTATTGGCGATAACGGTTGTGAATACATGACGGGTGGTATTGTCTGCGTCATCGGTAAGACAGGCGTGAACTTCGGTGCAGGTATGACCGGTGGTTTCGCTTACGTGCTGGATGAAGAGGGTGATTTCCGTAAACGCGTTAACCCTGAGCTGGTTGAGCTTATTAACGTTGAAGAGCTGGCGATTCACGAAGAGCACCTGCGCGGTATGATTACCGAGCATGTGCAGCTGACGGGTTCCCAGCGCGGCGAAGAAATTCTGGCTAACTGGCCGGCATTTGCCTCGAAATTCACGTTGGTTAAACCGAAGTCCAGTGATGTCAAAGCATTGTTGGGTCACCGTAGTCGAAGCGCCGCCGAGTTGCGGGTGCAGGCGCAGTAAGAGGTCACGATGAGTCAAAACGTTTATCAATTTATCGACTTACAGCGCGTTGATCCGCCAAAGAAACCGCTCAAGATCCGTAAAATTGAATTTGTGGAAATTTACGAGCCGTTCTCAGAAGGCCAGGCCAAAGCACAGGCAGACCGCTGCCTGTCCTGCGGTAACCCGTACTGTGAATGGAAATGCCCGGTTCATAACTACATTCCAAATTGGCTGAAGCTGGCCAACGAAGGGCGCATTATTGAAGCGGCTGAATTGTCTCACCAGACAAACAGCCTGCCGGAAGTGTGCGGCCGTGTTTGCCCACAAGACCGCCTGTGTGAAGGTTCTTGTACGCTGAACGATGAGTTTGGTGCCGTCACCATCGGGAATATCGAGCGCTATATCAACGATAAAGCGATTGAGATGGGCTGGAAACCAGACCTGACCGGCGTGAAGCAAACCGGCAAACGCGTCGCTATCATCGGGGCTGGTCCTGCGGGGCTGGCGTGTGCCGACGTGCTGGCACGTAACGGTGTGAAAGCGGTGGTGTATGACCGTCATCCTGAAATCGGCGGCTTGCTGACCTTCGGTATTCCAGCGTTCAAGCTGGAAAAAGAAGTGATGACCAAACGCCGTGAAATCTTTAGCGGCATGGGTATTGAGTTCAAGCTGAATACTGAAGTTGGCCGTGATGTTCAGATTGACGACTTGCTGAAAGAATTCGATTCCGTGTTCCTCGGCGTAGGGACTTATCAGTCAATGCGCGGTGGTTTAGAGAATGAAGATGCGACAGGCGTATTTGACGCGCTGCCATTCCTCATCGCTAATACCAAAAAGATCATGGGCTTCGGTGATTCACCGGAAGAGCCGTATGTGAATATGGAAGGTAAACGCGTAGTGGTGCTTGGTGGTGGTGATACCGCGATGGACTGCGTGCGTAGTTCTGTTCGCCAGGGTGCAACGCACGTTATCTGTGCTTATCGCCGCGACGAAGAAAACATGCCGGGTTCTAAACGCGAAGTGAAAAACGCGCGTGAAGAAGGTGTCGAATTCCAGTTCAACGTACAGCCTCTGGGTGTGGAAGTTAACGCTAATGGCCGCGTATCGGGTGTGAAAGTTGCCCGTACTGAACTGGGTGCACCGGATGCCAATGGTCGTCGTCGTCCAGAAATCGTTGCCGGTTCTGAGCACGTTGTACCGGCTGATGCAGTGATTATGGCGTTTGGTTTCCGTCCACATGCTATGCAGTGGCTGGAAAAACACAGCGTTGAGCTGGACAGCCAGGGCCGTATTTTGGCACCGGAAGGCAGTGATAATCCATTCCAGACCAGCAACCCGAAAATCTTCGCCGGTGGTGATGCCGTTCGTGGTTCTGACCTGGTGGTGACAGCCATTGCTGAAGGCCGTAAAGCGGCTGATGGGATCCTGAACTTCCTCGAAGTTTAACGAACCGCCGATGTTAAAAAGCCCGGTGATATTCATATCACCGGGCTTTTTTATGCTTCGAGCGCGCTGCGATGCAGTTTGACAACCACTTTCTTGATAGGCTCCACGTGCGTAACCACACATCCAGGCTTATGGGGTTCCAGCGGCATAAATACGGCAAACTGACCGGGATGGAGTGTTAGCACCTGTTGCTTATCAATATGGTTGCAAAGCTGGTAATCCTCTTCCGCATGAAATTCCTCACACTCACGCGCACTCTCAAAATTCCCATAGAAAATCCTTTCCGTCCCTTCCAGTAACACCTGAATATCGATGTATTCCCGATGTTGTTCCGCTTTCTTCTCATCGGCATGCTGGGTGGAAAACGTCATGACGTTCATAAACAGCGCCTCGCCTTGCAGAACGTACTTCCCCGGCTCCTTAAGCTGCGGCTGTTCGGCTAACGCAACACGAAGTGCATTCAGAATGGCTGCGGGTAAACCTGCGGCTTCTGGCTGATAAATATCTCCGGCGATCATGGCATGGCTTCCTGTGCTAAACGTGCAGCCCCTAGCAGGCCTGCGTTATGTTGATAATGCGCGGCGAAAAGCTGCGGGTGATAGATATCCGGCTCCTGGGCGAGAAACTCTTTAACCAAGGGCAAATAGCCAGTAGCAAGCCCGACACTGCCGCCAATCACCACACACTGGCAATCGGTAGCCGCTTTGGCATCAGCAATCAGGCGCGCCAGGGTCTGCGCGGAACGTTGTACCAGAGCATTCGCCTGGGGATCGCCTTGAGCTGCGCGAGCAAAAATCGTTTTCGCATCACAGCCTGCCAG
Organism: Buttiauxella sp. 3AFRM03; assembly: GCF_003675305.1. Classification (NCBI taxonomy): domain Bacteria; kingdom Pseudomonadati; phylum Pseudomonadota; class Gammaproteobacteria; order Enterobacterales; family Enterobacteriaceae; genus Buttiauxella; species Buttiauxella sp. 3AFRM03. Next base: position 3,514,780 of record NZ_CP033076.1, on the reverse strand, counting down.
CTCCCCTTGTGCCGCAGCAGCGATGCCCCGCCCGGATGCGATAGCCTCCACGCATCCTCTGCGCCCACAGCCGCAGCGCGGCCCGTTTGGATCGGCAAGCGTATGACCCAGGTGCCCTGCTAATCCTCCTGCGCCAACCAGCAGTTGGCCGTTGCTCACAATCCCACCGCCGACTCCTGTCGACACTGTCAAAAACACCATATCGCGGGCTTCTACTGTAAGTGCGTGATACTCCGCCCACGCCGCCGCCTGCGCATCATTCACGGCGATACAGGGTAAATGGGTCAAACGAGTTAGCACCTCGACCAGCGGAAAATGCGCCAGCCCGCCCAGGTTATCCGGGTTGATAGCCGTCAACATGCCATTTTCGATAATGCCGGTGGAAGCAATAGCAACGCGCTGCGCACGTAACGCCAGCGGAGCAACGAGTTCTGTAAGACAGGCCTGTAAAGCATCGGGATTTTGGCCGGCTCGCGTCATAGCCTCCCGCCTTTCGATGATATTCAGTTCGCTGTCCACCAGGGCTGCGGCCAGTTTTGTGCCGCCGAGATCTATCGCAAGCGTAGTCATTTAACCGCCTTTGTCAGCGCATCCTGATACCACTGGCAAATGTGTTCCAGACGCGTAATGGCAGAGCCAACGGTCACCGCCCATGCACCATGCTTCATAGCCTGCGCCGCCCATTCTGGCGAGTTATAACGGCCTTCTGCAATGACACGACAACCTTCATCGCTTAACGCCCGCACTAACGCAAGGTCAGGCTCATTGGGCGTGTGTGCCGTTAGATAACCAGACAGCGTGGTGCCTATCAGTTCAGCCCCCTGCTGCTGGCAATAAAAACCGTCCTGAACCGAAGAACAATCTGCCATCGCCAACAAATCGTGTTGATGAATACGTGCCAACAGTTCACTGACTGGCACCGGGCGCTCCCGATCGGTGCCATCAAAAGCGATGATATTCGCCCCGGCTTGCGCCAGGGCGTCAACATCTTCGAGAAATGGCGTAATTCGCACCGGCGAATCGGGAAGATCGCGTTTGATAATGCCGATAATCGGCAGTGAAACCAGCGCCCGCGCGGCTTTCAGATTCTCAATACCTTCGATACGCAGCGCGACAGCCCCCGCTTGTTCCGCCGCAAGCGCCATAGCCGCAACGATTTCAGGCTTATCAAGTGGGCTTGCAGGAACTGGCTGGCAGGAGACAATCAGGCCGCCTGCCACTTCTATCTGCCGGGCCATTTTTTCAATCAGTGACATATCAGTTCCCTATCAATTTAGTCTTGTGGCTACCCGAAACGACCGCCCCACTAAATGGTTTTCCGTCGATGGCATCGTGAGTACGCACCGCTTCTGGATGGATCCAACGCTGGATACGTGATGGCATATCCAGGCCAATCAACAGGATGACTACAAACGTCAGGCTGAACGACAGTGATGCCAGCGCCGTCCCTAAATCAAGGCGCTGAGCGATAGTCGCGCCAATCACCGGAGCCAGTGCACCACCGAGCGCGCCGACGTTATAGGTAAAGCCAAGCCCTGCGGCACGCTGTTCGGTATCGAAATAACCGCCGATAAGCTTAGGTAATATTCCCGAAATACCCTGCCCCAACATTTGTTGTAAGAACAGCAGCAGGCCCAGCACCCAAATGTTGCCGCCACCAATTGCGAATACCGGAATAATTAACAGTTGTGATGCCAGCAGGCTGCAAACATAGGCTTTGCGCGTCCCTAGCCAGTCGCCCAGGAAGCCACCCACACAACAACCGACTGCGGCACCAAATCCACTAAAGAACAGAACATGAGCCACCGTTGCAGGGTCGTAGGCCAGTTCAGTTTTCAGATAGGTGGGCAGTAAGGCCTGAATCGGCCAGGAGTAGAGGAAGGCGAAGAACACGACGATCATCAACGTGACGCCTGTCGGCCAGCGTTTGCCACTACTTTGCACCATAAAGCTAATGAAGATGGCCGCACAAATCAGGCCGAGAACTGCAATCAGTAGCGCATTGCCAAGGTTACCGGCAAAGCAGAAGTAAAGTGCCGTTGCGACGACAATCGTCAGGCCAATATTGATAAGCCGGTGTTCGCCGCGATACAGAATATCCACCATGGTTTTGGTTGGCTTTTTATCGGCAAACTTCTCTTTCCAGTCTTCTGCTTCGGGGATGTTTTTACGCAGCCAGAGCGCGAAAATAATGGGCAAAATGCCGATGAAGAACAGTGCACGCCAGCCCCAGACAGGCACCACTACGCTATACACCTGAGCGGCGATCACCGCCCCAACAGAAAAGCCGGAGATCAGAAAACCACTCGCTTTATTCCGCATCTGTTTCGGCCAGCTTTCGATAACATAGGTAGCGCTCGAGCCGTACTCACCCGCCATTCCCATGCCAATCAGCAGTCGGGCAAAGAACATGGTGGTAAAACCTGGGGCAAAACCACAGGCCAGCGTGCCGAAAGAAAACAGTACGATACTGGTGATCATCGCCAGTTTGCGGCCATAGCGGTCGCCCATCGCCCCTAAAACCAGGCCGCCAAACCAGCGCGAGATAAATGCAGCCGAGATTAAACTCGCGGCCTGAATGGTCGTCAGGCCAAATTCACTTTGAATTTCAGTCAGTACTAACGCTATTAAGACAAAATCAAAACCATCCAGTAAGTAGCCAATCCAGGCTGCCGAAAACGCTTTCCATTGCGGTTTGGTAAGATGGCGATACCACGGGATCTGTTGGGTAGTGTTATTCATAAAGCACTCCCGGTGCGGGTTTGCGAAAACCCGCCCTTTGGTTAGATTAGGTATTAGCGATACTGGCGTTCAGCATCATTTATTATTCAGAACGTTGCACGCTCGCTCTGCAGCTGTTTTGCCAGCGCTTTCAGCTCCGGCAGATATTGCTCATCAACCGGGGCAAACGGCTTACGGCACAGCGGTACCGCTACCACATCCATATAGTGCAGCAGGGTTTTCAGTCCACGGAAAACGCCCACTTTAATCAACAGATCAATGACTTTATTACATTCGCTTTGTAGATGGCTTGCGCGCTGCATATCCCCTTCGAGCACCGCTTGTTTGATGGCGAGGTAACGCCAGCCCATCACGTTGTAAGTGCTACCAATGCCGCCATCGGCACCTGCCACCAGGCCTGATGCGAAGATCTCGTCATAACCGTTATAGAGCACCAGATCCGGATGTGCACGGCGGATCTGCTCCATCTGATAAAGATCGCCGGAGGTTTGTTTTAATGCGCCCACTCCCGGCAAGTTGATAAGAGTACCAATCTGCTCAAGCGTCAGTTTCACGCCACTCAACGCAGGGATGTTGTAAACCACCATCGGCAAACCGCCGGATGAATCAATCACGGCGCGGTAATGGTCGCAATGTTCGTTAAAGCTGAATGGGTAGTAGAAAGGTGTCACTGCGGAGACGGCATCAAACCCGTAACGGTGTGCAGCACTCGCCAGCGTCTGGCTTTCATGGGTGCTGATACTGCCGACATGGGCAATTAAGGTCACTTTACCTTTAGCCTCTTCCGCGACGATTTCCAGTACCTGTTCACGTTCCTGTGAACTTTGCAGGAAGGCTTCCCCGGTTGAGCCGCCGACGTAAAGGCCATCAACCCCCTGCTCAATATTGAAACGAACCAGGCGCCGTAAGCTTTCGGTGTCTATCTGCTGTTGCTGATTAAATGGAGTAAGCAGTGCGGGCATCACACCGCGAAGATTCTGTTTCATAAATGCCTCTGTGTTGTCTGGTTTCTGATGTTAACGACATACCTTTATACCTGTTATACCAGATCAAAAACTAAACACCACAGCGCGGAGAGCTAAGAATGCGATCCTGTTCATACGAAATTATGATGGGTATGCAGACGTTACCAGCAAAGACGTGCGCGGGATCGCAGATTAATGCAGGTTATTTTTTCGCTGTGCGTTTGCGTGGTGCGGGATAGTAAGAGGCAAATACACTTTTCAGGTGCGCTTTCAGGGCGGCGTCAGCCGCATCAGGATCGCGAGCCTGGATCGCGTTATAGATGTCGATATGCTGTTGGTAGCTAACCGTATTGTGGGCGAGAAGAACATCCTGCGAAACCGCGGGACGCGCGGCAATCAGCCAATCGAGCAAGGCGACATGCACCGCCATGAAGATCGGGTTATTGGGGATCTCGGCCAGCTCGCGGTGGAATTCAATATCGGATCGAATAAACAGATCGTTGTCATCCAGCGCCTGATTGTTCATCTCCAGCGCTTTTCCAAGACGGGCGATTTGCTCATCTGTGGCAAATTCCGCAGCGTAGCGGACCAGGCTTGATTCAAAGAACATGCGCAGTTGCTCGAAGTGCGCAATGCCGCCAGGCCGTGCGAGGAAATCTTTCGCGACGCCAGATAACTCACCAATAATGGTATCTGCGGAAGGGCGCGAAACGCGGGCGCGTTCGCCATTGCTGATTTGCACCAACCCTTTGCGTTTGAGCGCCGCCAGTGCTTCACGCACCGAAGGGCGGCCAACATTGAAAAAAGCCATCAGTTCACGTTCAGAAGGCAACTGCTCGCCTTCGGCAAACTCACGTCGGCGAATCATCTGCTCGAGCTCTTCTTCCACCATTTCTGAGAGTTTTTTACGCGCAAGCGGGCGACGGCGCATCGTATGGCCGATGGTTTCAGTCGTCTCAGGTGGCTGCTCGTCAAATGTGCTCATCGCGTCAGAATTGGCCGTTTAATGGAAGGAAGATCGCAAATAATATTGTCGAATCATAACACAGCAATTCGTGGCTTACGTAAAGATGCCGTTCGCATGTTTATTTTAGGCAAGAAAAAGCCAGTCATCAGACTGGCTTTCGATTTCCGATTAACGCTTGCGAATTACTTCACTACGCGCAGAGCTGGACGTCCACCACGTGGAGGTGGCTCGTCATCCGGACCGTTGTCATCTTCATCATGATCGGGGCGTGAGCCGTCGATCACTTGCATGACCATTTCTGAATCAGACGGCAACTGCTCAATATCATTATGACTTTCACCATCTTCGTCATAACTGGCTTCTGGCTCGAACATAGTGCCAGCACCATTTTCCCGAGCGTAGATAGCCAGAACCGCGGCCATAGGAACAAATACCTGGCGTGGAACGCCACCGAAGCGCGCGTTAAAACGCACGTCGCTGTTGGACAACTCCAGATTACCTACGGCACGTGGTGCAATATTCAGGACAATTTGCCCGTCACGTGCATATTCCATCGGGACATGTACGCCAGGCAATGTCACATCCACCACCAGATGCGGAGTGAGCTGGTTATCCAATAGCCACTCGTAAAAAGCACGAAGTAGATACGGACGACGTGGTGACAATTGTGACATATCCATCAATTAGCCCCGGGTCTGCAGACGCATTTCACGCTCAGGTTCGGTCAGAGAAGCGAGGAATGAATCACGTTCAAATACGCGAGTCATGTAGCCTTTCATCTCTTTAGAACCAGCGCCTGTCAGCTCGATACCCATCTGCGGCAAACGCCACAGCAGTGGTGCCAGGTAGCAATCTACCAGACTGAACTCATCACTCAGGAAGAAAGGTTTCTGAGTAAATACAGGTGCGATAGCCAGCAATTCTTCACGTAATTGCTTGCGAGCAGCATCAGCTTCTTGAGCCGAACCGTTCATCACGATATGCATCAGCGAATACCAGTCTTTCTGGATACGATGCATGTACAGGCGACTTTCACCACGTGCAACCGGGTAAACCGGCATTAATGGTGGATGCGGGAAACGCTCATCAAGATATTCCATGATGATACGGGATTCCCACAGAGTAAGTTCGCGGTCAACCAGGGTCGGTACGCTGTGATTTGGGTTGAGGTCAATCAGATCCTGAGGCAGGTTATCCGTTTCCACATGCTCAATTTCAACGCTAACACCTTTTTCCGCCAGTACGATACGTACCTGATGGCTATAGATGTCAGTAGGACCGGAAAACAGCGTCATCACCGAACGTTTGTTGGCAGCGACAGCCATGAAAACCTCCAAGTTTATTCAGAAAATTACTGCTAATAGCCGCAAGCGGCAACTAACCTGACCGTTTGATACCCATTACGCTGGAAGACCACCAGTTGCCTGAAAACGAGGCGAAAATAATCTGATGCCGACCACAGGGCAGAAAATTGGTTGATAGTTTACCAGATTTTACGGGTTTTGTGGGGAGCGGATCTGGAATTTGCCTAAAAAGTGTTTTATATCATAATGTTAGATACACTAAATATAATTTTCAGGCATAAAAAAACCCGGTACAAGACCGGGCTTTTTCGCAAATTGTACTCTGCAAAAAGCAGACGACAATTAACGCTTGGAGAACTGAGGACGACGACGTGCTTTACGCAGACCGACTTTCTTACGTTCAACTTCACGAGCATCACGAGTAACGAAGCCAGCTTTACGCAGTTCGCCACGCAGGGACTCGTCGTACTCCATCAGAGCGCGGGTGATACCGTGACGGATCGCACCAGCCTGACCAGAAGTACCACCACCTTTAACAGTGATGTACAGATCGAATTTCTCAACCATATCAACCAGTTCCAGCGGCTGACGAACTACCATGCGGGCAGTTTCACGACCGAAGTACTGTTCCAGAGAACGTTGGTTGATAACGATTTTGCCACTGCCCGGTTTGATAAAAACGCGAGCTGCGGAACTTTTGCGGCGACCAGTGCCGTAGTATTGATTTTCAGCCATTGCCATAATCCCGATTAAATGTCCAGAACTTGCGGTTGCTGTGCCGCGTGGTTGTGCTCGGTGCCCGCGTAAACTTTCAGTTTACGGAACATAGCACGGCCCAGCGGGCCCTTTGGCAGCATGCCTTTAACCGCGATTTCAATCACACGCTCAGGACGGCGGGCAATCATCTCTTCAAAGGTCGCTTGTTTGATACCACCGATGTGACCGGTGTGATGGTAATACACTTTGTCAGTACGCTTGTTGCCGGTTACAGCAACTTTTTCTGCGTTCAGAACGATGATGTAATCACCAGTATCAACGTGCGGAGTGTATTCCGCTTTGTGCTTACCGCGCAGGCGGCGAGCCAATTCAGTAGCCAGGCGACCTAAGGTCTTACCGTCAGCATCAACAACGAACCAGTCGCGCTGTACGGTTTCTGGTTTAGCTGTAAAAGTTTTCATTAAAAGCTTACCCAATAAATAGTTACACGTAGGTGTTCACCCAAACGTTTAAAATCAGTTCAAGGTTCACACGACAAAGTCCGGCAAACCTACCCCTTCGAATAGCCAATGCCAGCACGACCAAGTTTTGGGAAAAAAACTTTGGTTGTAACGTGGGGTCGCAAGATTATAGGGAAGTCGCCCCCAAAGGTCGAACCTTTTTGTAGTTTTTGTCGCAGTTTGTGGTCAGCTTGCATGCGAATTGTGGTTCACGGCATATGCGGCAATCGCAAATACTCTTCACTTTGCATTTCCTGCAGGCGAGACAGGCAGCGCTGAAACTCAAAGCGTAATCTTTCACCCTGATAAATCTCAAACAGCGGGACGTGCGCTGAAACCACCAGCTTGACGTGGCGCTCGTAAAATTCATCAACCAGCGCAATGAATCGCCGCGCTTCGTTTTCGTTTCGAATCCCCATCACCGGCACGTTAAATAGCATCACGGTATGAAAAAGACGCGACAGCGCAATGTAATCGAGTTGGCTGCGGGCATCGACGCACAAGGTATTAAAATCTACCGCCAGTGTTTGATTGGCGATTCCGAGGGTCGCTAAAGGACGATGGTTTATTTCCAGCACCGGTTCCCCTTCGCGTATCGCGCCAGCCAGTGCAGTGTAGAGTTTATCCATCTGCTGCGCGGTTTGGTCATTCAGCGGAGAAAGCCACAGGTGAGCCTGGGTCAGCGTTCTCAGGCGGTAATCAATGCCAGCATCCACGTTCATCACTTCGCAATGGCGTTTTATTGCCTCAATCGCAGGCAGAAAACGCGCACGCTGCAAGCCATTACGATACAGATCATCAGGGGGAATATTTGAAGTCGCCACAAGGGTAATCCCCCTGGCAAACAATGCCTGCATCAGTGAACCAAGCAACATTGCATCGGTGATATCTGAAACAAAAAACTCATCAAAACAGAGAATATCTGTCTCAGACTTAAACTTATCGGCTATCAATTCCAGAGGATCGGTTTGCCCTTGAAGCTCACCCAACTCTTCGTGAACCCGCAACATGAAGCGATGGAAGTGCAGCCGAAGCTTACGCTCGCCAGGTAGACTCTGAAAAAACATGTCCATTAGCCATGTTTTCCCGCGCCCTACGCCGCCCCACATATACAGCCCGCGAACCGGCTCCTGAGCCACTGAAGCACTACGTTTACCAAACAGTTTGCCAAGGAAGCTACTGCTTGCAGGGAGCGTCGGTGTTTGGCTGCTTAACGCCTGCCAGATTGCATCCAGCCGGGTTACGGCTTCATGCTGAACATCATCGGGTTGATAGCTGCCCTCAGTCAGAGCTTGTTGGTAGCGCGATGCGGGAGAGAGATTTTGCATGGTATTATGGTATTTCCTTAAAAATCGGATTGCCGTTTACTTAGTACTCAAAAAAGGACGGTTGTCGAAAAAAAGGCCGTTCTACCCTAAGCGATGCTGCGTCAGGATTCCACTTCTCTTAGGTTAACGGTTATAGTGGCTACATTACCCTACGGAAACACAAGACAACGGGAGAAGTTCATGACCTGGGAATATGCGCTAATTGGGTTAGTTGTTGGCATCATCGTTGGTGCAGTTGCTATGCGTTTTGGCAACCGCAAGCTGCGTCAGCAGCAGGCCATGCAGTACGAAATCGAGAAAAACAAAGCAGAACTTGAAGAGTATCGTGAAGAGTTAGTCAGTCATTTTGCCCGTAGCGCAGAGTTGCTGGATAACATGGCTCATGATTATCGCCAGCTTTATCAACATATGGCGAAAAGCTCCAGCAGCCTGTTGCCTGAAATGTCAGCCGAAGCGAACCCGTTCCGTAACCGCCTCGCTGAGTCAGAAGCCAGTAATGATCAAGCTCCGGTGCAGATGCCGCGTGACTATTCTGAAGGTGCGTCCGGTTTGCTGCGTACCGAGCGCGCAAAACGCGATTAATCACAAATGTAAAATTTATCCTTGGGGTGCAGCTTTCGCACCCCAATCTCTCCTCAGCGCAGCTATCATTTACTAGTATCTATTCACTCTATAACAACATTGTTACCCGGCTGATATTTCAATAATATCGGCGTGTTATCGGGTTATCCTTTTCCAGGTTCAGGTCACGAGAGCAAGCCATCAATGAAGAAACAAACACTGTTGTTGAGTGCCTTAGCGTTAAGTGTCGGACTGACGTTCGGTGTTGCATCGCAAGTGAATGCGTCGTTGCCTGCGCAGATTCCGGGTCAGCCAGCGTTGCCGAGTCTTGCGCCGATGCTGGAAAAAGTATTACCCGCAGTGGTTAGTGTTCAGGTTGAAGGAACGGCCGCTGCCCCGACTCAGAAAGTCCCTGAAGAATTTAAAAAGTTTTTTGGCGAGGATATGCCCCCTTCTGAAGCTCAACCATTTGAAGGGCTGGGTTCCGGCGTCATCATAAATGCTGAGAAAGGCTATGTGCTGACCAATAACCACGTCATTAATCACGCCGAAAAAATCAGCGTGCAGCTGAATGATGGACGTGAGTTTGATGCCAAATTGATTGGCGGCGATGATCAAAGTGATATTGCGCTGATTCAAATCCAGAAGGCGACCGGCCTGACGCAAATCGCGGTAGCGGACTCAGACAAACTGCGAGTGGGTGATTTTGCAGTTGCCGTGGGTAACCCATTCGGTCTGGGGCAAACAGCAACTTCCGGGATTGTTTCAGCACTGGGGCGCAGCGGTCTAAACCTCGAAGGACTGGAAAACTTTATCCAGACAGACGCCTCAATCAACCGAGGTAACTCCGGCGGTGCACTGCTGAATCTGAATGGCGAGCTCATTGGTATTAACACGGCAATCCTTGCGCCAAGTGGCGGTAGCGTCGGTATCGGCTTTGCTATTCCGAGTAATATGGCGCAAACCCTGGCGAAACAATTGATGGAGTTTGGCGAAATTAAGCGCGGCATGTTGGGCATTAAAGGCACAGAAATGAGTGCTGATATTGCCAAAGCATTTAATCTGACCACCCAGCGCGGCGCGTTCGTCAGCGAAGTATTGCCTCAATCGGGTTCAGATAAAGCAGGCGTAAAAGCCGGTGATGTAATTACCAGTCTGAATGGCAAAAATATCAGTAGTTTTGCCGAGCTACGTGCCAAAATCGCCACAACGGAGCCTGGAACGGTGGTGAAACTTGGCTTGCTGCGTGACGGAAAACCACTGGAAGTGAGCGTGACACTTGATAAAAGTACCGCATCCTCTGCCAACGCGGAACTGGTCATGCCTGCGTTGCAAGGTGCAACGTTGAGCGACGGTCAGTTAAAAGATGGCACTAAAGGCATCAAACTGGATAGCGTTGAAAAAGGCACACCAGCTGCGCAAGCCGGCTTGCACAAAGATGATTTTATCATTGGCGTTAATCGCGAGAAGGTCACAAGCATTGCCGAGATGCGTAAGGTGCTGGAAAGCAAACCAGACGTTATTGCGCTGCATATCGCACGCGGTGAAGAGAGTCTCTATCTGTTAGTGCGCTAATCTGCTCAGTAATCGGACATCGCGGTACGATGTCCGATTAACTCATGCTATTCTGCTTCCGGTTTATCATTGACTAACTCAAATACATGTTTCTGAAGATATTACGCTCGGTGGTGATTGGCCTGATTGTGGCGGGATTGTTGTTGGTAACGATGCCAACGCTTCGCCAGAAAATCATTCCCTTAGCGCCCTCGAACTTTGACAGTGCCGACGAAACGCCGCTGAGCTACAACTCAGCGGTGCGTCGTGCTGCGCCTGCTGTGGTCAACGTTTACAACCGCAGTGTCGGCAGCAATGCCAGTAACCAGTTACAAATTCGCACTCTCGGCTCTGGTGTCATCATGGATGAGCGCGGCTACATCATTACCAACAAACACGTCATTAATGATGCTGAGCAAATTATCGTTGCTCTGCAAGATGGTCGCGTTTTTGAAGCGTTACTTGTGGGTTCTGATAGCCTGACCGATTTGGCCGTGCTGAAAATTAATGCCACCAGCCTCCCGGTGATTCCAATCAACAATAAGCGCGTACCGCATATTGGTGATGTCGTCATGGCGATTGGTAACCCGTATAACCTCGGGCAGACCATTACACAGGGGATCATCAGTGCTACCGGTCGTATCGGCCTGAGCCCGTCCGGCCGCCAGTCGTTCCTGCAAACTGACGCTTCAATCAACCACGGTAACTCAGGCGGCGCATTGGTTAACTCGCTGGGCGAACTGATGGGTATCAACACCCTGTCGTTTGATAAAAGTAACGATGGTGAAACCCCTGAAGGTATTGGCTTCGCCATACCAACACAGCTCTCCACCAAAATCATGGATAAGCTGATTCGCGATGGCCGCGTGATTCGTGGCTACATTGGGATTGGCGGGCGCGAGATAACGCCATTACATGGCCCCGCAACCGGCATTGATCAGATTCAGGGAATTATCGTTAACGAAGTGACACCTGACGGCCCGGCGGCTAAAGCAGGTCTGCTGGTTAACGACGTGATTATCTCTGTGAACCACAAACCCGCAATTTCGGCTTTGGGCACCATGGATCAGGTGGCGGAGATTCGTCCAGGCTCTGTCATTCCAGTTGAAGTGATGCGTGAAGATAAGAAGCTGACGCTACAAGTCACGATTCAGGAATACCCCGCGACAAACTAATAAGTCGCAGGCGAAAAAAAACCGGAATCTACATTCCGGTTTTTTTATCTCTAAAGCTCAGGGTTTATTTGTTAACAAACTCTTCGCCAAGGGTAATATCTTTCTTCAGAGTATCAAGCATCCCTTCCAACGCCTGGTGCTCGAAAGCGCTCAGTTTGCCGTAAGATTTATGCTCTGCGATACCGTTTTTACCCAGCAGCAATGGCTGAGAGAAGAAACGAGCGTGTTCGCCATTCCCTTCAACGTACGCACATTCAACCACATTGCTTTCGCCTTGCAGCGCGCGAACCAGTGACAGACCAAAGCGCGCAGCTGCCTGGCCCATTGACAGGGTTGCAGATCCGCCACCCGCTTTAGCTTCTACAACTTCGGTCCCAGCATTCTGGATACGCTTAGTCAGGTCAGCAACTTCTTGCTCGGTGAAGCTAACACCAGGAATCTGCGACAGCAGTGGCAGAATGGTCACACCGGAGTGGCCGCCAATGACAGGAACTTCGATATCAGTCGGCTGTTTGCCTTTCAGTTCCGCAACAAAGGTGTTGGAGCGGATGATGTCAAGCGTGGTCACGCCAAACAGTTTGTTTTTGTCGTAAACACCTGCTTTTTTCAGCACTTCCGCAGCAATCGCAACGGTGGTATTCACTGGGTTTGTGATAATACCGATACAGGCTTTCGGGCAAGTTTTAGCAATCTGTTGAACCAGATTTTTCACGATTCCCGCGTTGACGTTAAACAGGTCTGAACGATCCATACCTGGTTTACGTGCCACACCCGCAGAGATCAGCACGACATCTGCACCAACCAGTGCAGGTGTTGCGTCTTCACCGCAGAAACCTTTGATTTTCACATCAGTAGGGATATGACTCAGATCGACTGCAACACCAGGGGTTACCGGTGCAATATCATACAGGGAGAGTTCTGAACCTGAAGGCAGTTGGGTCTTGAGTAGAAGGGCAAGCGCCTGGCCAATACCGCCTGCTGCGCCGAGGACTGCAACTTTCATCCTAAACTCCTTATTATGGTTAGCAAATAGGTGCCGTAACTCCATGCGGTGGCGACCATAATCCAGGGAAGGGGTAATTACAATCTTCCCGCTTTAGGATTGCGAGGTTGAGCATTCCTGAAACGTTACTGCTGCATTTACTCGCCGGGTGGAAACGACGCCTTAGCGCCCGGTCACAACCTGATGTTGTCACATCAACGGCGGTTACATTACCCCTCCATCCGCAGCAAAACAACATCATTTTGATAACATTTAGTTTACTTGGCATCTTATTTTAGAGTCGTGACGAAGGCATGTTTCTCGATAACAAAATTTGATAATATCCGCCTCTTTCATAACATTATTTCAGGCCTTCACCCAGCCAATAATTTGCATAATAATTCATTTAAATGCATAATAATGTTATCTTCGTTGACCTGAACATGGGTGATATATGCGTATTTCCTCAAAACAAGAAGAATTAGTCAAAGCGTTCAAAGCATTATTAAAAGAAGAGAAATTCAGTTCTCAAGGTGAAATCGTTCATGCTTTGCAAAATGATGGTTTCGAAAACATCAACCAATCCAAAGTCTCTCGTATGCTGACCAAGTTTGGTGCGGTGCGTACCCGCAACGCCAAAATGGAAATGGTGTACTGCTTACCAGCCGAGCTTGGCGTGCCAACAACGTCCAGCCCGCTGAAAAACCTGGTACTGGATATTGATTACAACGATGCCGTTGTTGTTATCCACACAAGCCCAGGGGCGGCACAGTTAATTGCACGTTTGCTGGATTCGTTAGGTAAAGCTGAAGGTATTTTGGGCACGATTGCTGGTGATGACACCATCTTTACCACCCCGGCAAGGGACTTCACTGTAAAAGAATTGTATGAAGCAATTTTGGTGTTGTTCGAACAAGAGCTGTAAGCATTACTTCCGTATTCCCGCTGTCAGTACGGCGGGAATAACACCTTCATAACAATCCCCTGGCTGTCATCGTTTATACGTAAATCCCCTTATTTAGGCTTTCCCCAAATCTAAACATCTCTCTCATCAGCCGGTTATGTGATGAATCGCACAAAAAGCCAATTCATGCCATCTCATTGTTTTTACTTATATTTAACAAAAAATCAGCAATAAAAGACTCATTTTAATAACTTTACGTAATATAAAAAGCCTCTATTATTGTAAAGTTTCATAGAGAATAATTAGCGTGGTATTAATTTTGTGGGTTATTAGTGTATACTTGATTTTGTGATGAGGGTCACGAAATAAAGGCCCCAATAAAAGAATACGACGAGGCGAAAATTATGAACATGAAATCAACTTTAGTTACCGCAAGCCTGCTCTCGATGCTGTCATTCGGCGCTTTTGCAGCGACATCTATTAATACCGAACAGGCACAAAACCGCCAGGCGATGGGTTCAGTGTCTGTCAGCCAGGTCGGTAGTGCTCCGATGGACATGCACCAGTTGCTGAATAAGAAAGCTGAAGAGCAAGGCGCTTCTTCTTACCGCATCATTGAAGCCCGTACTGGCGACCAATGGCATGCAACAGCAGAGCTGTACAAGTAACAGCCCGGTAGCAATAAGCAAAAGCAATACAACGATAATCCAGACAACGGCCCCAAGAACAATAAAGCAGTTTAGCCCTTCCGGTCGTTGAGAAAACCATTCAGGAGTAAAGATTATGAAAACCAAATTAACTATCGCAGCACTGAGCCTTTTCTCTGTTATCTCTTTTGGCGCTAACGCAGCCGCACATCAGGTAAACAGCGAACAAGCACAAAACATGCAATCTATGGGTAGCATTTCTGTCAGCCAGGTTGGCAGTGCACCAATGGATATGCGTCAGGAATTATCACAGAAAGCGACTAAAGAAGGTGCATCGGCATATCGCATTACCGAAGCACGTAGTGGCGATGCATGGCATGCCACCGCTGAACTGTATAAATAAACCCTCGTCGTCAAAACTGACGGCTTTGCCCCCGCTCGCGGGGGCTTTTTTATGCCCTAAAATCGTGATTAACCACGCACGTTAAAACGCAATTGCCCTTCCAGTTCCTCTTCTGCTTCGTCGAAAAGCAAAATCAACGCCCCGTAGCGCCGCCTTTGCATCTCCGGCAGGTGAACAAATTCTATTTCCACCGGGAGAGGTAAGATGCCTCCAACGACGACATCCCATAAACTATCGAGATCGTGAACCTGTTTTTTCTCAAGTTGAAATACCTGGATAAAGTGACGATAGAATCCCGGCTGATCTTCTATCTGACTAAAATCAAAGGTGTATTTTTTCATTACTTGCCACCTTAACCAGAGCGCTCTTATCTTTTGAGCTTCTACAGCCCGCCAATATGCAAGGTTTTGACTTCCAGAAACTCATCCAGGCCCAGTACCGAGCCTTCTCGCCCTAGTCCAGACTCTTTCACTCCGCCAAACGGCCCCAACTCAGTCGACACCGCACATTCGTTAATACCAATCATCCCACTTTCAAGTGCTTGCGAAACGCGGAATACACGCGATAGATTTTGAGTATAGAAGTATGCCGCCAAACCAAATGGCGTATTATTCGCCCGCTCAATAACTTCCCCTTCCGTTTTAAAACGGAAGCAAGCAGCGAGTGGCCCGAAGGTTTCTTCATGTGCCAGTTTCATTTCATCGCTGGCATCGACAATCACCGTGGGCTGCCAGAAGTTGCCCCCCAACGCATGGCTCTTACCTCCCACCAGCACTTTGCCACCTTGCGCGATAGCATCTTCGATATGCTCACGCACTTTATCGACTGCGGATTTTTCAATTAATGGCCCGACAACCACGCCCTCTTCCAGGCCGTTACCGACTTTCAGTGCCTTAACCGCATCGGCCAGTTTATTCACGAACTGGTCATAAACACCGTCCTGAATAAAGAAACGATTCACGCTAACGCAGACCTGGCCTGCATTACGGAATTTGTTAGCAATGGCCCCTTTCACTGCGTCGTCGATATCCGCGTCATCAAAGACGATATAAGGCGCATTACCGCCTAATTCCATCGACACTTTCTTCATGGTTTCCGCGGCGTTGCGCACTAATGTTTTGCCAACTGCCGTAGAACCGGTAAACGAAATTTTACGAACCGCGTGGCTCGCCATTATCGCGTCGCTAATTTCTTGCGTGTTCCCTGCGACGGCATTTAATACCCCATCAGGTACCCCGGCTTTTTTTGCCAGCGCCAGTAAGGCAAAGGCTGATAGTGGTGTGTTGTTAGCTGGTTTAATCACGCCAGTACAACCCGCAGCAAGCGCCGGGCCGAGTTTGCGTGTCAGCATCGCCATGGGGAAATTCCACGGAGTAATTGCCGCGACAACACCAATTGGCTCGCGGGTTGCCAGAATGCGTGATCCAGGTTTGGCTGGAGGGATGATTTCACCATTTGCCCGTTTGGCCTGCTCAGCGAACCACTGGATAAAACTTGCGGCGTACTCAACCTCACCTTCCGCCTCTTTCAGCGGCTTGCCTTGTTCGGTGGTCATTAAGCGCCCGAGCCAGGCTTTGTTCTCAATAATTAACTGGAACCAACGGTAGAGGATGGTTGAACGTTCTTTGGCGGTTTTTGCACGCCATGCAGGAAAAGCTTTAGCGGCTGCGGCAATCGCATCTTCAGCTTCCTTTTTGCCTGCTTTTGCGACTTTAGCGACAACTTCACCGGTGGCAGGATTGAGAACGTCGAAGGTTTCGTTCAGCTTGTGCCATTCACCATTGACCAGATAACCCGTGTTAAATAATTCACTATCCTGGAGTGCCTGATTTGTCATAATTTTCTCCCGTTATGAATTGCGCATCCAATAAGTATAGATACAAAAAAGCCGACGCAGGCGTCGGCTCGGGTTAGGCATTTATCAGGGCGTGCTGGTATTTATGCAACACATGCGCCAGCCGTTTCACCGGTTCGGTGACTTGTAGCGGCGCCTCCCAAACACGCAATTTCTCCTGGTAAATATCCAGCTCCTCCAATAATTGTTTGAAGTAGCGCTGTTTTTTATCATCACTTGATGCCGAAGTAAGCTTATCAGCCGTGTTTCGCAACTGGCGATGGAATGCTGAGAGATCATCATTCACCGGGATCGGTGCATCACGTAATCGCTGGTGCGCGATAATCAATGTCAGCGCCAGGCGGTAACGATCGATATCACCCGGGAACATATTGAGCAGTAAGAAAAGCTGCTGATAGAGCGCTGGCAGATGGTTTTCTTTACGGCGCGCTTTGTTGGTGGTCAGCGCAGAAACTGCCGCAGAAACAAATTGATTAAGCAGCGTGCGGCCCGTGCGCTCTTTTGAATTATCGCGGATAAGCAAGATAACCATCATCGCCAGGAAACAACCCACTATTTGCCCCAATGCGCTGTCCAAAAACGAGCTGAAATGAAACGTCATTGGGTTATCTAAAACGATAATATTGATGGTACTTGCCAATGCCCCCATCGACCCTAAGCGGCGCTTTTGTACTTCAATGCCCATAAAGAAACCCAGCAATGCAAGGCTGATGCACAGCAGCAACATACTTTGCTGAGTCGACGGAATCACCACTAAAAAATAGAACGCACCGAGCGGCAAAGCGGCAATGGTACCGTACAGAAAATCAATAGCCACCATGCGCGGATTGGGTAAACGCATCGCCAGCGAAGTCACAACGGCAATCATAACCATCGCACCGCTGCCCGATGTCCAGCCCGTCCATAACCAAAATAAGCAGCCAAGAATGCAGGAAATCGTGGTACGCCAGAAGTTTATCATCGCGTGATGCCCTTCTGCAGACTGCACTTTGATGACCACTTCCTGGGTCAAAACCTCTTCTTCCACCGCGCTAATACGGGTGTTGCTGATAACGCCACGTTTTAGCAACAGATAGCGGCTGAACGCGCCTACCCAACTGCTTATTGTGGCGGGTGTATTTTTATCGCCAGTGTATGAAATGGCTCTGCGGATAACTTTCACCTGCTTATGAACATCAGCAGCGGTTTCTACAGGTAACTCAAACAACATACGGAATTCAGGAGTCATATATTCCGGACGCGTGTTTTGAATCAGAAATGTTTCGCAAGCCTGGGTGATAAGCGTTAGCGAGAGCGAGTTGATCGCTTTCAGGCGGCGATTAGCACGATTCCAGCGTGAGGATTCAATATTGAGATTCCCGCGCATCCCTTCCAGAGCGGTAGTGCGGCGCACCAGGCCACTCCAGGCCTTATCAACTTCCTCTTTGTCACCATGAGCAATACACAACTGCATCAGGCGATAGTGGTCCACCAGCAGGTTATCCAGCTCACGATCAATTTCTTGCTTAATGGAACGCGGGGAAAAAATTAAATCGGCAAGAATCGCGCAAACAATACCAATCACAATCTCACTACACCGCTCGACCGCAAATTGTGGGGTGACAAGCGGGTTGGCTTGAATGGTGATAACAATGATTAACGCCGTGTAGCCAGAAAGCCCCCAGGCGTAGGAATTTTCAACTTTAACCAGCGAGGAAATCCAGGTACAAAAACCAGCCCAAATACAGCATACCAACAGCATCACAACAGGTGCACGAATCATTGAAGTGATGATTAACAGCGCGGCAATACAGCCAATAAAAGTACCGATGATACGCAGCATTCCGCGATAGCGAATCGCCCCTGAATAGGGTTCACCGCCAGCCGCAAACGCCGGGCCAGCCGCTACAATCGCCGCAGTTAGCACCGCCCAGCGCGGAGTTTCCAGTTGAAAATGGAAACCAACAAACACCGCCAACACGATGGCAAAAGCCAACTTGAAGGCAAAGCGTAAATGTAAGTGCGAGATGAAATACATGTCAGCCTATGCTTAGCCGAACTCACGCAAACGATGCATGAATTTAATGAATACCGAATCGTGGTTGATATCTCTGTCTTTATCGCCAGTCACAACAACCGTGGCCGTGGTTCCCGCCGGGAAAAGGTTAGCTTGCTGATCATCAAGACGAATTCTCACGGGCACACGCTGTGCCAGACGCACCCATTCCAGGTTTGAATCAACCGTCGCCATCCCTTTTGCATCTTTGGTACTGCTGGCGTTAGTCACCCCGGCAGAAATGCTATCAACCGTGCCGCGTAATACGCGATTACTGCCCAGTGGCGTGATTTGTACCCGGAAACCTGGGCGAATACCGTCAAGCTTGGTCTCTTCCATGTAGGCCAGAATGTAGAAACTACCCTGTTTTACCAACGCTACCGCCGTGGAACCACGGGTAATAAACTCGCCAGAGTAGACATTCAGGTTGGTTATCCAACCATCAGCAGGCGCGCGGATAATCGTGCGTTGCAAATCCAATGCAGCCAAATCACGGGTTGCTTCGGATTTTGCTAATTGATGCAGAACGGTTTGTAGCACGTTGTTAGATTGGTCAATTTCTTCCCGTGACATCGCCTGGGTGCCCAGTGAATTACGACGCCCAGCTTCACGGCGTTTCTCCCCGGCCAAAACTTGGTAATAAGCGACATCGGCCTGGGCTTGCTCCAGGGCTTTCTGATAACGTGGCTGATCGATGGTGAAGAGAATCTGATCTTTCTTTACCAGTTGGTTGTCATGGACTTTAACGTCAGTGATTAAACCCGATACGTCCGGAGCAATCGCGACAACATCTGCGGTGAAGCGGGCATCACGCGTCCACGGGGATTCGGTATAAAACACCCAGGCACGGAAGATAGCGATGAAAGCCAGCAGCACCAAAATCAGTGTGATGGCCGTGCGGGTCATTTTTCTTGTAAGTGCTTTCACATCAACCTCAAACAAACAGGCGCGAGATTAGATAAAACAGGCAGCAATAAAGCGCTGTATTAAATAATGCCGGGTGCCAGACAAAATCATAAATTCCCGTCGGAGTCAGCAGACGGCGAACCAACCAGAACAGCGCCAGCGAAAGAATTAGCTCGAAGAATATCGGCGGAAAAGAAAGACCGAATATCACGATAACGGGAAATAGACTCATGTTAACCTTGCAGAAAATTCGGAAGACACCAACCCAGGAGCTGCCAGAAATGTTGCGCTAACGACTGATACGGGTGGTGTTAGTAATAATATATTAACGTAATTGTTAGCGGGTTATCTATAATGTGTGATCTAAATCACTTTTAAGCCAGAGTGAACAATGGAAAGACTTAAACGCATGTCGGTGTTTGCCAAAGTGGTCGAGCTTGGCTCTTTTACCGCAACGGCCAGGCAGCTGGAAATGAGCGTATCGTCCATCAGCCAAACCGTTTCCAAACTTGAAGATGAGTTACAGGTAAAGCTGTTAAACCGCAGCACGCGTAGCATCGGGCTGACTGAGGCCGGTAAAATCTACTACCTCGGCTGCCGCAAGATGCTGCACGAAGCGCAAGAGGTGCATGAGCAACTCTACGCTTTTAACAACACGCCAATTGGTACGCTGCGTATCGGCAGTTCTTCAACTATGGCACAAAATGTCCTTGCCTCCATGACCGCCGAGATGCTCAAAGAGTACCCCGAGTTAACGGTTAATCTGGTGACAGGCATTCCCGCGCCCGACCTGATCGCTGATGGTCTGGACGTAGTGATTCGTGTAGGTGCTTTACAGGATTCCAGTCTGTTCTCGACGCGGCTCGGATCGATGCCTATGGTGATTTGCGCCGCCAAAAGTTATCTCCAGCAAAATGGCACGCCGGAAAAGCCGGCCGATCTTGCCAGTCACTCGTGGCTGGAATACAGCATTCGTCCACATAATGAATTCGAGTTGATAGCACCTGAAGGGCTGACGACGCGGATGATCCCGCAAGGGCGCTTCGTGACCAATGATCCCATGACATTAAGTCGCTGGCTAAAAGTGGGGGCTGGTATCGCTTATGTCCCGTTGATGTGGGTGATCGATGAGATCAATGACGGAACGCTTGAGATCTTACTGCCGAGTTATCAATCCGACCCGCGCCCGGTATACGCGTTGTATACGGAAAAAGATAAGTTGCCGTTGAAAGTACAGGTCTGCATTAACTACCTGACTGAATATTTCGTGAAGGTTTCGCACCTCTATCAAGGGGTACGAGATAAGAAAGGACGTGCGATAGAAAACAGCCGGGAGTAAACCCGGCTGTCATTGTTTTACGCTGTGCCGCCAACCGTCAGGTTATCGACTTTGAGCGTTGGCTGGCCGACACCGACAGGCAGGCTCTGCCCCTCTTTGCCGCAGACACCGACACCGTTATCCAGCGCCAGATCGTTACCGACCATAGAAATCTGCTGCATAGTTTCAATACCGGAACCAATCAGCGTTGCGCCTTTCACTGGTTTGGTCACTTTGCCATTTTCGATGAGATACGCTTCAGAAGTTGAGAACACAAACTTGCCGGAGGTGATATCCACTTGCCCGCCGCCAAAGTTCGGAGCGTAGATCCCGTATTCAACCGATTCGATAATCTCTTGTGGAGTCGATTTTCCCGCCAGCATGTAGGTATTGGTCATGCGTGGCATCGGCAGGTGCGCGTAAGATTCACGACGGCCATTACCGGTTGGCGCAACGCCCATCAGACGAGCATTGAGTTTGTCCTGCATGTAGCCTTTCAGCACACCGTTTTCGATCAATACGTTGTATTGGCCAGGAACACCTTCATCGTCAATTGCAACAGAGCCACGGCGGTTCGCCATGGTGCCGTCATCGACAACAGTACACAATTCTGAAGCAACCAATTGGCCTATCTGGCCACTGAACACGGAAGTACCACGACGGTTAAAATCACCTTCAAGACCGTGCCCCACCGCTTCATGCAGCAAAACACCTGGCCAGCCCGCGCCAAGCACTACCGGGAACATGCCTGCTGGTGCTGCCACCGCAGAAAGGGTCACTAAAGCCATACGCACTGCTTCTTTCGCCCAGGCATCTGCACGAACTTCACCATCAACGGTTTCGAGGAAATATTCATAACCGAAACGACCGCCGCCGCCACTTGAGCCGCGCTCGCGTTTGCCGTTATCTTCAACCTGAACGCTGACAGACAAGCGCACTAGCGGGCGAACGTCAGCCGCCAGAGTCCCGTCAGTTGCCGCGACCAGAATCAATTCATAAACGCCCGTCAGGCTGGCAGTCACTTCCTGGACGCGGGCGTCTGCCGCACGGGCAACGCTATCAACGCGTTTCAGGATGTCGAGTTTCTCTTCACGCGTCATGCTTTGCAGAGGGTCGGCACTGGTATAGAGCGCGCTATGCTGCACGGCACCTAATGTTTGAACCCGGCCATTCCCTTTTTCCTGCACGATGCTTCGTGCGGCATGAGCACTTTGTTCCAGCGCCAACAAGCTGACCTGGTCGGCATAGGCAAAACCGGTTTTCTCGCCGCTCACGGCGCGCACGCCAACACCCTGATCGATGTTGTAAGAACCATCTTTAATGATGCGATCTTCCAGCACCCAGGATTCGTGATAACTGGACTGGAAATAGAGATCTCCGTAGTCGAGTCGGCGCTCGGACAATTGTCCCAAAATGGAAAACAGATCTTGATGGGTTAAGCCATTCGCAGACAGCAACTGCTCACTTACCAGGTTCAGACTCATCGTTTCGCTACTCTTTTTACAAACAAGTTGGGTGCCCTAAAGGCATATCTATTGAGCTTGCGGCAATTAACCGCGCACGTCAAATCACTTAGCCTCTTTCAGCCTTGGCTGGCGGAGCACTTCATTGATTTGCGGTTTATCGACCGATCCTGTGATGTGGTAGCGCAGTACAGATATTTTGCTCCATAGCGGCCCTAACACTTTGCTGGCGGCGAATACCGCAGCACCGATGATTGGGTTCACCACGAATGCCGTTGCCACGCCGACGGTGGCAGAAATTTCTGGTGCAATAACAGCTTCAACGTCAAGTCGACGCTGAACTAAATCGACCGAGCCTTTCATGCCAATATCGGCTTCCAGTCCGTCCACCAGCGTATCATCGCTGTTCAGAACCCCGTCTTTAATCCAGGCGGTACTACGGATGGAATCAAAGTAGAAACCTTCACCAAAGGTGTCGCTGAAGTCGAAACGCAGTTTACGCATCAACGCATCGACACTGACTAAACGCAGCAATTGTCCGGCGTGGCCAGTACCCAGATCAGCAATTTGCCCTTTGCCTAATTTGATATGAAGAATACCGTTTAATGAGGCAAGCTGCGGCTGCCACGGTTTATCACGCCAGTGTAAATCATAGTCTGCATCAAACGATGAGCCTTGAATCGGTGTTTTGACGCCAAAGAAGTTGGTCGCAGCATCAAGTTTTTTGCCGTGTAGTTTGCCTTTTAAAGACGTGCGTTCTTCTGCCGGGTTATTCACCCACACACCGCTGGCGGTAAGCTTTGCAAATCCGGCATCGATTAACCCGTTTTCCAGTTGTAGCGTGTTTCCTTTGACGGCGAAATCACCGTCAATACGGCCATATTTTTGCCCCCAAAGCCAACACTCGCCACAGCGAAGTTGTAAATCAGGCCATTCACGGAAATCAATCGCTTCATTGCCTTCCAACGGTGAAGCACTGGTCGATTTGGCTTTGCTATTACCCCAGTCAGGGTTGAAATAGAGATACTTGATTGCTGCACGCCACGGTGCATTGTTTTGTATCGTCAACGAGCCATTCACTTCACGCCCCTGCGCTTCGACGCGCGTGCCATTCGTAATGGCCTGGGAAACCAGACTCAGGTTGTTCCATTGCTGGCCAGCAAACGTCAGCGAAGGCGTGCGCAGTGTGACGTTAGTTGGGAATGATGCCGAGTTCCCCACGCTTTCCACCGCTCCATGGCTAAACAACGCCAGCCATTGCGCACCATCCATCGCCGGAAGATCCAGTTCTAAGCCGGAGTTATCAGGTAATGGAGGAACGGTTTGGCTATTGGTTGCCCAAATTGCCCGGTCAAGAGTGAGTTTTTTATTCAGTAGCCAACGGCTGGAGAAATGATTTTTCGCACCGGAGTTACCCGTCAGATCGAAACTATCGAGATTTCCTTTCACCGCGACATTCAACGGTAGCGCTTGCCCCGCTGATTTATCGACAGGAGCAGGTAAGTGACTGCTCACATTTTTCAAGTCTGCGGCGACATTGATCTGGTAATTCGGTTCTCCGCGATAAGGAAGCGTAATCGCCACATCGCCTTTCCACGGGACATTGCCACTCAATTCTTTGCTGATGGGTTCAGGGATAATACCCATTTTTGTCGGCTGCCAGTCGCCCAGCAAATTGACGCCAATCTGGTAGTCTTTCACGCCCGTTTTAGTATTGAAATCAATGCCAATCGGTTGGTTAAACCAGGTGGCTTTTAACGGTTCACTTTGCAAATCACCATTCACAAAGCTGAACTTACCGCTCAAGTTACTCAACGTGCTGGAGAGCGGTTTAATCAACAAGGTATTGTTCTTGAGCTGAACATCGCCCGAAGCGGTAGTCATTTTGCCGTTCAGCGGGATATCCAGATGTAAGCGAGCATTCACATCGCCGCCAATCTGGAGTTCATCCAGTGCAGCAGACAGCGAATCTTTGAGCGGAGTTTCTTTGAAATACGGCCCAACCGCACTGCCCGGGCCACTGATGTCAGAATCGACTAACAGCTTTTGCTTTTTGTAATCCGGGATATTTGCCGTCAGATTACGCCCGGTCACACCACCCAGTTTCACTTCATCCGATTTCATCCACAAACCGTTATTGATGAAATCCAGACTAATATTCAAGTTGTCTAATGCTGGCCAGTCAGGCTGGAAGGCAAATTTAGCGTTATACAGCGGGACGTAGACCTGGAACTGACCTTCGTTATGCACATAAGGGAAAAGACGCGGATTGCCGCCATATACTAGCGTCGCGTTATCGGACTCGCCTCCTTGTATCGCACCGCTGAGGTAATCAACCAGCTGTTTTCCCATCAGGTTTTCAGGGAAGTAACGCCAGGCATCACCGCCATTATGCGTACTAATTCCGGCCAAAATCCCCAGCCAGGGTTCATCGCCTGTCGGCTGATAGTAGCGGAAGTCACCCGCAGCCCAGACCGAACGGGCTTTCACATCCAGGTTTTTGCCATCAAGCTGGAAACCCGCGGCATTCTTCTGCCATTCGAGCGTAGCAACGGCTCGTTCAACTTCCAGCGGGGCACGGAATACGCCCACGTATGGCATTTTGGCGTCAATAACCTGCGCATTAAGCTGCCCGTGCCCGACACCACCGGTGACCGACCCCGAGAAGTGTTCGACGCCGGGTAACATTTTCCATTGCTTCCAGCTAACGTCCTTCCAGCGCCCTTGCATACGAGTGTTTTCGGTCTGCTGAAGAGGAATATCCACGGCCAGCACATCAATGTGCCCGCGTGGTTGCAGCGTGTTCCAGATTTCACCGAAATCCGGTGAAATCTTCTCTGCAATCGGTAACAAACCGGTGAAGCTTTCCAGCTCCATATTAGTGGCACGTACACGTAACTCATCGCTGCGCGTACTCTCTTTTCCACCAACATTTTGCGGAGCAACCCACGCCAGTGATAAAGAACCTTTGGGCCAGGTTTTACCATCAAGGGTGATATTGGTCGATGGAATGGCAATATCCCAGCCCGCAGCAGAACGATTGACACGTGCCATCAAATTATCAACCGACATCTGATGCCCGGTGTTTTTCCCAGCCCAACTGGCACCACCTTGCTTCAACCAGACGTTGCCACCTGAAATATCACCCGCTTTGATATCCATCCAGGCTTCGAGGGTAAACTCAGCGGTCTGCAAGTCGATATTGTCTTCCATCCAACGACCAAGCCACGGTTTCATATCAACATTTTCAGCCTGTAGCCAGACTTTACCGATGTTCAATAAGCCATTTTCGTCACGCAGATCCATGCGTACTTTCGCCACGCCGTGTTGGCCGTTAAAGCTCGATAAGCTGACCAGCCCTTCGGCGCGGTGACGGTTTTTGGAGTTAAGCCAGGTGAGTTGTGGAATGGCGAGTTCGGCGCGCTGGCCGGAAATCGTCAGGAAACTAAGGGAACTGTCGCGAAGATCAAAGTGATCGAACTGGCGTAAAAAGAGATCGCTGATTTTACCCGGCTCGAGTTTGCTATCCCCTTTATTTCGACTTAACGGGGTATTGGTGCGCACCTGCAATTGGTAAAAAGTGAGGTCACGGAACTGCCAGCGGGCGTGCAAAATACTTTGCCAGAGATCGAGCGCCAACGTGACACGTTTCACGCTCATCTCACCACCATCTTTCAAGCCCGCTTTGATATCGCGGACATCAAGCGTTGGGCCATAGTTTTCCCAGTTGGCCTGGATCTGGCTGGCATCGACGGGGGTACCCGTCATGGCTTCAATTTTTTCGAGCAGCGCTGGACGCCAGGCATCGAGGTGCGGCAAAACCAGCCGCAAACCACTCACCAGCAGTGCGACGATAACGATCAACGTTGCGCCAGTGATCAGCAGAATGCCGGGCAGTCGCCTCACGAAAATCTCCTTGTTTGCCGCCGGAGCGGAACTCAAATCTGCACTATCCGTGCAGCGAGTTACATCATAACGACGTCGAATTGCTCTTGATTATAGAGCGGCTCGATCTGAACTTTGACTTGCTTGCCGACAAAAATTTCCACTTCTGCCAATGAATGGGACTCTTCGCTTTTCAGCGCTTCCCCCACAGCAGGTGATGCGTAAACCAGGAAACGGTCGGAATCATAAGCATGATGCACGCGCACAATTTCACGCATAATTTCATAACACACCGTTTCAACCGTTTTCACCGTACCGCGACCATGGCAAGTTGGACAATCGTTGCAAAGCACATGTTCAACACTTTCACGCGTGCGTTTGCGTGTCATCTCAACCAGCCCAAGCTGTGAGAAACCATTAATACTGGTTTTCACGCGATCTTTACTCAATGCCTGCTCGAGGGAGTGCAGCACGCGTCGGCGATGGTCTTCATTACTCATATCGATGAAATCAATAATGATTATGCCGCCGAGATTACGCAAACGTAACTGGCGAGCTATCGCCTGTGTCGCTTCAATATTGGTATTGAAAATGGTGTCATCAAGATTGCGGTGGCCAACGAAAGCCCCGGTGTTGATATCCACAGTCGTCATCGCTTCAGTCTGGTCGATAACCAGGTAACCACCTGATTTCAGCTCAACTTTTCGCTCCAGCGCACGTTGGATTTCGTTCTCAACGTCGAACAAATCAAAAATAGGCTGGCGACCACTGTAGTGTTCGATTTTGTTGTGCATTTCCGGCATGTATTCTGCGGTAAACTCCAGCAGCATGTCGTAAGTCAGACGGGAGTCGACACGAATTCGGTCAAGTGCGGCATCGGCAAAATCACGCAGTACGCGCTGCGCCAGTGCTAATTCACCGTAAAGTTGGCAGCGGGTTTTGTTACGTTTTTTGCGCTCGCTGACTTTGGTCCAGACACGCTTGAGGTAAGCCGCATCTGAAGCTAAATCGTCTTCGCATACGCCTTCAGCTGCGGTGCGAATAATGAATCCGCCTTGCTCATCGCAATACGCATTCACTACACGTTTAAGACGTTCACGCTCGGCTTCACTTTCAATGCGCTGGGATACGCCAACGTGGGAAGCTCCTGGCATAAAGACCAAATAACGAGATGGCAGCGTGATATCGGTAGTCAAACGAGCACCTTTGGTACCCAGCGGGTCTTTCACCACTTGAACCATTAAGTCCTGGCCCTGACGCACCAACTCGGAGATATCGCGTACGGTGAAATTTTTCTGCTCTTCTCCCGCCACACATTCGGTATGCGGCATGATGTCAGAAGCGTGAAGAAACGCTGCCTTATCAAGGCCAATATCTACAAATGCCGCCTGCATCCCGGGAAGCACCCGGCTTACACGACCTTTGTAGATATTCCCTACGATCCCGCGGCGTGCTTCGCGTTCAATGTGAATCTCTTGCAGTATTCCACCATCAATGTAAGCCACCCGAGTTTCCGATGGCGTCACGTTGACTAATAATTCAGCCGTCATGTTTTCCTCGTCCATCACGCAATGCGTGAAAATTACTCAGCAATTCATAAGTTTCAACAAGCGGTAAACCGACTACTGCATGATAGCTGCCATTAATCTTCCTGACAAAACAGCCACCAAGCCCTTGAATACCGTATGCACCTGCTTTATCCATCGGTTCACCGCAGGCCACATAACCCGCGATATCCTGTTCTGATAATGCACGAAAAGTCACTTCAGTCGTTACCAGACAATCCAGCAAAGATTCACGGTCTGCCAGCGCAACAGCCGTCATTACCTGGTGCTGATTCCCGGATAACATACGCAACATCTCAGCAGCGTGTTGTTCATCTTTAGGTTTTTCCAACACCTTGCCATTGTAGATAACAATCGTATCGGCACCCAGAACAGGTAAGTCATGTTGCGCGAGCGCAACGCCTGCCCGCGCTTTATCACGCGCCAGGCGCACGACATACTGCTGTGCGCTTTCATGGCTAAGACGCTGTTCTTCTACATCAGTAATGATGCGCTCAAACGACACACCCAACTGAGTCAGTAATTCCTGACGACGCGGGGAGCCGGATGCCAGATACAAAGATGTCATGTTCAATCCTATTGCACTGCAAATTGTTGGCGAATTTTACGCATCAACAAGAATATCCATGGCCACAGTACACCATTGACCACGCTGCTCCAGAAAATTTCTGGGCGGAAAGAGACATTGATAACTAAAAATTCAGACCAGAAAACAATGACATCTGTCATCAATGACAACAGCATAACCACCAAAGCCTGTTGCCAAAGCGCGAGATTGCGGAATAGCTGGTACTTTAACGCCACCAGATAAGCAACGATGCTCAGAGATAATGCGCGCACGCCAAGGGTAGAGCCGCTGATTAAATCCAGTATGGCACCCACCACAAAACCTGTGCCTACATTTACGCGGTGTGGCAGAGCCAGGATCCAGTACAGCAGGATCAGTAATACCCAGTCAGGACGATAGATTTTTAAATCGTCAGGCCAGGGCATGACTTGTAACAACAAGGCGACGAGGAAAGAAAGCCAGATGACCCAACGGCCCTGGCTACGGTAACTACCCACTACTGCCCTCCCAGGCTTGCAGGTGCAGCAGGGGCTGGAGTCGTAATGCCCGTTGCCGGAGGAGGAACCGGAGCTGGTGGCCCGACAGAATCAGCCGCTGGTAAAACCTGCGGCATCATTTGCATCAGGCGCTCATTCGCCACGCGATGAACTTCATCAGGCGGCATCGGGGTTTTCCCTTCGCGATCCGCGCCCCACAACAGCAGCAAATAACGCAGACGTTGTAAGCCAGCAGTCGGACGAGCCTGAATAACCGTGTATGCGCGCTGAGTATCAAGCTTCACTGAAGAAACGACGCCCACAGGATAGCCTTCCGGGAAGCGGCCACCCAAACCAGATGTCACCAATACATCGCCTACGCGAATATCAGTATTAGCCGGTAAATGTTCCAGTTGCAGATCGTCAGTACAGCCGTTACCCGCCGCGATAATGCGGATGTCATTACGCAGTACCTGAATAGGCAGCGCATGGGTAGCATCACAAATCAGTAAAACACGGCTAGTGAGTTTCGCCACCGCGACAACCTGACCTACGACACCTTTATCACTGATGACGGGTTGACCTTCATAGACGCCGTTCACGCTGCCTTTATCAATAACCACCTGGTCACTGTAAGGATCGTTAACGGTAGAGATAACCTGAGTCACCATTTTTTGCTCGTCCTGACGCAACGGTGAGCCAAGCAGTTCGCGCAGGCGTGCGTTTTCCTGACGATATTGACCCATCATCAGTAATTCGCTGTTTTTCAGGATCAATTCCTGACGCAGTGCACGATTTTCGAGTTCTAGCTGGTCGCGTGATGCCAGTGTTTGCGAGACGCTGTCGAGCAATTCACGGGGACCATTTGAGACAAAATAGAAAGGGCTGACGGCAGTATCCATATACGTTCGAATCTGACTGAACGTACCCAGGCGACTATCGGCAATCATTACACCAATCGCCACCAGCACCGCCAAAATCAGGCGAAACTGTAACGAAGGGCCACGGCTAAAAATTGGCTTCATAGGCTATGCGTATTCCAGGGCCAGCAAGAAAGGGCAGTCTTGATGACTGCCCCTTACGTGCGGCTGATTACTCTTCGCTGAACAAGTCGCCGCCGTGCATGTCGATCATCTCCAGTGCCTTGCCACCGCCACGGGCTACGCAAGTCAATGGATCTTCTGCAACTACTACCGGAATGCCTGTTTCTTCCATCAGCAGACGGTCAAGGTTACGCAGCAATGCGCCACCACCAGTCAGAACCATACCGCGCTCAGAGATATCGGACGCCAGCTCTGGTGGGCACTGCTCCAGTGCAACCATCACCGCACTCACGATCCCCGTCAATGGCTCTTGCAGGGCTTCGAGGATTTCATTGGAATTCAGGGTAAAGCCGCGTGGAACACCCTCAGCCAGGTTACGGCCACGCACTTCGATTTCAAGCACTTCATCGCCTGGGTAAGCAGAACCGATTTCGTGTTTGATACGTTCAGCAGTGGCTTCACCAATCAGTGAACCGTAGTTACGACGCACATAATTAATGATGGCTTCGTCGAAGCGGTCACCACCGATACGTACGGAAGAGGAGTAAACCACGCCGTTCAGAGAAATAACGGCAACTTCAGTTGTACCACCACCGATATCCACAACCATTGAACCGGTTGCTTCAGAAACTGGCAGGCCAGCACCGATAGCCGCAGCCATTGGTTCTTCAATTAAGAAGACTTCACGAGCACCTGCACCTTGCGCAGATTCACGAATCGCGCGACGTTCAACTTGAGTTGCGCCAACTGGCACACAAACCAGTACGCGTGGGCTTGGGCGCATAAAGCTGTTGCTATGCACTTGTTTGATGAAGTGTTGCAGCATTTTTTCGGTCACGAAGAAATCGGCAATAACGCCATCTTTCATCGGACGGATAGCTGCGATGTTGCCGGGGGTACGACCCAGCATCTGTTTAGCATCATGGCCGACAGCCGCAACACTTTTAGGTGAACCGGCACGATCCTGGCGAATAGCCACGACAGATGGCTCATTCAGTACGATGCCTTGTCCTTTCACATAAATCAGGGTATTCGCGGTACCCAGGTCAATGGACAGGTCATTGGAAAACATGCCACGAAATTTTTTCAACATACTAAGGGATAATCCTGAAAGCTGGGGCGGAAACAAAATCCGCTTACTTTACCAACCACTCATTGCAGCGACAAGGCGCAAAAATGTTCTGCAATGGTGAAAAATTGTGCAGTTTACTACGACTAATACACTTTCGACACGTTTATCCTCGAACTGCCGAGGAAACAAACAAACGCTGTAGGTTAAACGAACAGTGCAAGGAAGCAAACCGGGTTCATTTCATGCTTCAACAATCTGGTCAGCAGGCGTATTAGCCCCCTTGAGATGCAGCGCGCGTTATTCTACGTGAAATATTCATAAACGGCAGGTTAAACCGAGTATCTTTGCGAATATTTTTTCACGTTGCTGTCTAGTGGTTGAGATGCCGCAAAAAAATCACCTTGAGCACCCGCCACGCCTTTCTCCACCAGTGTCTGCCATTCACTTCGCGTTCTGACTCCGACCGCAAAAACTTGCGTCTGAGTCCCATTACAGGCCTCAACCAGGCTCTGTACAAACAACTGATTTTCAGTTCGTTTCTCAATGTTTCGCACGAGCCCCGGATGCAGCTTTATCAACTCCACATCCAACTCCTTAATATAAGAAGCGCTCACTACGGTCAAACCCGCCTGGGAGACAGCAATACGAGCACCCAAAGCTTTAATCAAGCGAATCACAGGCTGCAAACGGCTGATGTGTTGACAGACATCTGCCTCTGCAAGTTCAAAAAGAATACGTCGTCGAAGCGATTTTTCTGACTGCATCAACGCATCACGCAACCAACGCTGGAACGGAGCGCGAATCAGTGATTCTACAGACACCTGAATAGCCAGTGTTTCTTCGGGCCAGAAACCGGCTAAAGGTAACAATCGGGCGATGGTTTGCCGGTCATATTGTTCCGCTAAACCAAACTGCTTCACCATCGGCAAATATTCTGCCGCCAGCACTTCTTGTTCGCCGTCAAAAATCCGACACATGATTTCACGATGATGTACGTAGCCATTACGCATTACCGCCGGTTTTTGATAGAAGCGTGGGCCACCGCGCTGTAACACTTGCTCAATGAGCGTACGCCATTTCACATTGCCGCGCCCTTTTTCCGGCAAACTATCGTCATAGACCGACCAACTGTTCGCCCCTTGCAACGAAGCATTACGCGTCGCGACTTCCGCGTTCTCCATCACCTGCTCTTTGGTTTGCCCGCTACGCCATGCACAAATACCGATATGCATCATGTCATTGCGGTCGAGCATTCGGGTTGGCGGCAAGGTATCAACGGCTTTCAGCAACTGGCTGGCAATACTATCGGCTTCTTTTAATGTGCGATGAGGTAACAAAACGGCAAAATCGCTGCGGAAATAACGTGCCAGTAATGCGCCGGGATAACGCATCACAAATGTCGACAACAGATTGATGAGGGTAAATAAGTACTCCTCTACCGCCGCGCGCCCCCATGTTTCATGCAGGGTGTCAAAATCGGGCAGACGGATGATCATCACTACACCATGCGCGCCCACTTGCTCTTGTTCATCCAGCAACGTCGCCAGTTGATTATCAAAAAACAGACGATTATTCAGGCCTGTTTTCGCATCCTGCGCCGCAAAAGCACGAATCAAGGTGTCCATTCTGCTGCGTTGATCGTTCGCGTTTTGCAGATCGGAAAGCAACAAGTCCAAAGCGCTACTGGCTTTCGGAGGCCATTCCAGTACCGATCCGCGCACCTCAACGCCTCTTTCACCGTTCAGAATCCGTCGCGCTCGGTTCTCCAGTAACTCTTGCCCGGCGAGCTGCTTTTTCATCCAGCGGATAGCAAAAAACAGCACGATAAGCATGAAGCCAACCGTGATAGAAAGTGGAACGGTAGTGAAAAGTGAGTTGTAGTAATTCGCGACAGGATCCCGATAGGTGAGAGAGAGGAACATCCCCGGATGCTTCATTAACTCAACAGTCACGGTACGAAAACTGTAGCTATTGCCCAGTAAACGGTAGGATTGGCTCAACTGATGTTGGTAAACCGTGTTGCCGCCTATTTTGAATTTCACCTCGGTGATATCAATGGGCACCATCACTTCGTTGAGGCGATTGATCAGTTCTTCTGGAGAGCTTGAAACCAAATCGTTATCAATGATTGTGGCAACCGCCACCACACGCTGATGAACTTTAAAATGCATCGCATTAAAGAAGCTTAATGAACAACCCACGAGCGTCACAAAAATAGCGAGGCCAGTCAGCAACGTCATAAAAGCAGAAAGTTTCGTCGTTAATCGCATCCTTGAGTTAACTCCGTTTGGTGAAGATAAGACCAGCCTGACTTGATGCGGCATTACATAGTAAAAGAGCAATTCAGGCAAACACGGTGAACAGATTCTTATCCTTTGTTGCAAAGGATACGTAAATACACCGAAATTCAAGTATAGCCTTCATCGGCAGGTATCCCATTAACGCAACCGCAACGAAACCTATCCCTTCTTTAAGTTTCAATTTTTTGTGACATATTCGCAGGGTTCAGCGTTCTCCGTCATGCTTAGCCTATAAAGCCATGCCGGAGAACAAGATGAAAAAAGTAACCCGCTTTACGGAAGCAGATGTCACACCCGAATCGGTTTTTATGCTGAAACGCCGCCAGGTGCTGAAAGCGCTGGGCATCAGTGCCGCGGCTCTCTCGCTTCCTCAAACTGCCCATGCTGATATTCTCTCCTGGTTTAAAGGGAACGACAGGCCACCCGCGCCATCGGGAAAACCCCTGCAATTTAGCCAGCCTGAACAATGGCAGGCAAAACTCGCCATGACCCCAGAAGACAAAGTGACGGGTTACAACAATTTCTACGAATTTGGCCTTGATAAGGCCGACCCAGCAGCCAATGCCGGAAGCTTAAAGACCGATCCGTGGAAAATCACAATTAGCGGTGAGGTGGCAAAACCACAAACACTTGACCTTGACGATCTTTATAAGAAATTCCCACTGGAACAGCGTATTTATCGGATGCGTTGTGTCGAAGCCTGGTCGATGGTGGTGCCGTGGATAGGTTTCCCACTCAGTAAACTGCTCGCGCTAGTCGAGCCCACCAGCAAAGCAAAATATGTCGCCTTCGAAACGCTTTACGACCCGGAACAAATGCCCGGGCAGAAGGACCGTTTTATCGGTGGCGGGTTGAAATATCCCTACGTCGAAGGATTGCGTCTTGATGAAGCAATGCACCCTCTGACTCTACTTACGGTCGGCGTTTACGGGAAAGCGTTGCCACCGCAAAACGGTGCACCGATACGACTCACCGTGCCATGGAAATACGGCTTTAAAGGAATAAAGTCGATTGTCAGTATCAAACTGGTTAGCGAGTTACCACCTACCACCTGGAATATGGCAGCACCTAATGAATACGGATTTTATGCCAACGTAAACCCAAATGTTGACCACCCACGCTGGTCGCAAGCCAGTGAGCGATTTATCGGATCAGGTGGAGTACTGGATGTAAAACGCCAGCCGACGCTGCTGTTTAATGGTTATGCCGACCAGGTCGGATCGCTATACCGCGGCTTGAATCTGAAGGAGAATTTCTAAAGTGCGATTAACCGCAAAACAGATAACCTGTCTTAAAGTCGTACTGCATCTCGCGGCCTTCTTACCTTTTGTCTGGTTGTTTTATGCTGCAAACCAGGGGCTTTTAAGTGCCGACCCGGCAAAGGATATCCAGCATTTTACCGGCAGAATGGCGCTTAAACTGTTGCTGGCGACGCTGCTAGTCACACCGTTGGCGCGATACGGGAAGCAGCCGCTGCTGATTCGAACCCGTCGGTTGTTAGGATTATGGTGTTTTGCGTGGGCCACACTTCATTTAGTCAGCTACGCCATGTTGGAATTGGGCATCAACAATCTGGCGCTACTTGGCCGGGAACTGGTCACGCGCCCGTATTTAACTTTAGGAATAATCAGCTGGTTGGTACTGCTATCATTGGCAACAACATCTACGCAGTCGTTACAACGAAAATTGGGGCCACGCTGGCAAAAGCTGCATAACTTCGTCTATCTGGTCGCTATCCTTGCCCCGATTCATTATCTGTGGTCAGTAAAGGTTATCTCACCGCAACCATTGCTGTATGCTCTGGGCGCAATCATCCTTCTGGCCTTACGCTACAAGAAATTCCGTCAGTGGCGGCGTTAACGAAAGATATGTGTTGTTCCCCGCAGAAAAGTGATCAACCTGGCCCCGTTTAGGGATATGAGTTGATCATCTTCCCTGATAAGACCAGTATTTAGCTGCCAATTGCTACGAAATCGTTATAATGTGCGACTTTGGTTTTTCTGACAGGCCATTTTCTGGCTCTGAAGGTGACAACCGAGCAACTTAGGTGTATTTTGTAAAATACCTACAAATTGCAGGAGATGGCAGCACGATGTCGGCTAATTTTCACATTTTGCTTTTGAACGGCCCGAATCTTAACATGCTGGGAACACGTGAGCCTGAGAAGTACGGCACGCTGACTTTAGCCCAAATTGTTAACTCGCTCGAAGAAGAAGCAAAAACGCTAAATGTCTCGTTCAGCCACCTGCAATCCAACGCGGAATATGAATTGATCGACCGAATTCATCAGGCTAAAGACACTGTCGATTTTATTCTGATTAATCCGGCCGCGTTTACTCATACGAGCGTTGCACTGCGTGATGCCTTATTAGCGGTAGATATTCCGTTTATTGAGATCCATCTGAGCAATGTGCATGCGCGCGAACCGTTCCGCCATCATTCATATCTTTCTGATAAAGCGGTTGGTGTCATCTGCGGATTAGGCGCTGACGGCTATTCATATGCACTACAGACGGCGGTAAAACGCTTGTCAAAATCCATCTAAACAAGAGTACGGAACCCACTCATGGATATTCGTAAGATTAAAAAACTGATCGAGCTGGTTGAAGAATCAGGCATTTCTGAACTGGAAATTTCTGAGGGCGAAGAATCTGTACGCATCAGTCGTGCACCGGCAAACACCGGTTACCCAATGATGCAACAGGCTTATGCTGCTCCAATGTACCAGCCACAGCCGCAACCTGGCCTGTCTAACGTTGTTGCACCTGCCGCTCCGGCAGAAGCACCAGCGGCTGCTGAAATCAGTGGTCACATCGTGCGTTCCCCAATGGTCGGTACTTTCTACCGCACCCCAAGCCCGGATGCTAAGTCATTTGTTGAAGTTGGCCAGAAGGTTAACGTTGGCGACACTCTGTGTATCGTTGAAGCAATGAAAATGATGAACCAGATCGAAGCTGACAAAGCCGGTGTGGTGAAAGCCATCCTGGTTGAGAATGGCCAACCGGTTGAATTTGACGAGCCGCTGGTCGTCATCGAGTAACGAGGCGATTATGCTGGATAAAATTGTCATCGCTAACCGTGGCGAGATTGCTCTGCGTATTCTTCGTGCCTGTAAAGAACTGGGTATCAAGACTGTCGCTGTGCACTCCACTGCGGATCGCGATTTAAAACACGTATTACTGGCGGATGAAACTGTTTGTATCGGTCCCGCTCCGTCGGTAAAAAGCTATCTGAATATCCCGGCAATCATCTCTGCAGCAGAAATTACTGGTGCAGTTGCGATTCACCCAGGTTATGGCTTCTTGTCTGAAAACGCCAACTTTGCCGAGCAAGTTGAACGTTCAGGCTTCATCTTCATTGGCCCGCGTGCTGAAACTATTCGTCTGATGGGCGATAAAGTGTCTGCAATCAACGCAATGAAGAAAGCTGGCGTACCTTGCGTACCAGGCTCTGACGGCCCTCTTGACGGCGATATGGATAAAAACCGTGCTCATGCTAAACGCATTGGCTACCCGGTTATTATCAAAGCGTCTGGCGGTGGCGGCGGTCGTGGTATGCGTGTCGTACGTAGCGATGCCGATCTGGAACAATCCATTAATATGACCCGTGCGGAAGCGAAAGCTGCTTTCAACAACGACATGGTCTATATGGAAAAATACCTGGAAAACCCACGCCATATCGAGATTCAGGTATTGGCTGACGGCCAGGGCAAAGCGGTTTACCTGGCAGAACGCGACTGCTCTATGCAGCGTCGTCACCAGAAAGTGGTTGAAGAAGCGCCAGCACCGGGCATCACGCCGGAACTGCGTAAATTCATCGGCGAACGCTGTGCTAAAGCCTGTGTTGATATCAACTATCGCGGTGCAGGTACTTTCGAGTTCCTGTTCGAAAACGGTGAGTTCTACTTCATTGAAATGAACACCCGTATTCAGGTTGAGCACCCGGTAACAGAAATGATCACCGGCGTTGACCTGATTAAAGAACAGCTGCGCATTGCTGCAGGCCAGCCGCTGTCTATCAAGCAAGAAGACGTTCATGTTAAAGGCCATGCGGTAGAATGCCGTATCAACGCCGAAGACCCGAATACCTTCCTGCCAAGCCCAGGCAAAATCACTCGCTTCC
Source organism: Buttiauxella sp. 3AFRM03 (assembly GCF_003675305.1). NCBI lineage: Bacteria > Pseudomonadati > Pseudomonadota > Gammaproteobacteria > Enterobacterales > Enterobacteriaceae > Buttiauxella > Buttiauxella sp. 3AFRM03. Next base: position 3,477,423 of record NZ_CP033076.1, on the reverse strand, counting down.
ATGCGCCAGGTGGTTTTGGTGTGCGTTGGGAATCACACATTTACGCCGGTTACACCGTACCGCCGTATTATGATTCCATGATTGGCAAACTGATCTGCTTCGGTGAAACGCGTGAAGTCGCGATTTCTCGCATGAAAAATGCTTTGGCTGAACTGATCATCGATGGCATCAAAACCAACGTTGATTTGCAGACTCGCATCATGAACGATGAAAACTTCCAGCACGGTGGAACTAACATCCACTATCTGGAGAAAAAACTGGGTCTTCAGGACTAAGTTTTCTCAAGAAGTAACATCGTGATAAGGCCGGTTCTCCGGCCTTTTTCTTTTTTGATCCCCATCTTCTCGCTATGCGTTACAATCGCCGCTTTCCGCCAACTCAAGGGACAATAATGGACGCGCGTTTTGTTCAGGCCCATAAAGAAGCCCGCTGGGCGCTTTGGCTAACCCTTCTCTATCTTGCCGCATGGTTAGTGGCTGCTTACTTACCTGGTAATGAAATCGGCCCAACTGGCCTACCGCACTGGTTTGAAATGGCGTGCCTGCTGGTACCTTTGCTGTTCATTTTACTGTGCTGGGCAATGGTGAAGTTTATCTTCCGTGATATTCCTCTGGAGGATGATCATGCAGCTTGAAGTCGTATTACCGCTGGTAGCCTATCTATTAGTGGTTTTTGGCATTTCCATGTACGCCATGAAACGCCGCACCACAGGTAATTTCCTCAACGAATATTTCCTGGGTAGCCGCTCGATGGGCGGGTTTGTATTAGCGATGACGCTAACCGCCACTTATATCAGTGCCAGTTCATTTATTGGCGGGCCTGGAGCTGCTTATAAATATGGGCTGGGCTGGGTTTTGCTGGCAATGATTCAATTACCGGCGGTATGGTTATCTCTGGGTATTCTGGGTAAAAAGTTTGCCATTCTGGCACGTCGCTATAACGCCGTTACCCTGAATGACATGTTGTTCGCCCGTTATCAAAGCCGTCTGCTGGTTTGGCTGGCGAGTCTTAGCCTGTTAGTGGCTTTTGTTGGCGCGATGACCGTGCAGTTCATCGGTGGCGCACGCTTACTGGAGACGGCAGCCGGTATTCCTTACGAAACGGGATTGCTGATTTTTGGTATCAGCATTGCGCTGTATACCGCGTTTGGTGGCTTCCGTGCCAGCGTTCTCAACGACGCAATGCAAGGCATGGTGATGCTGGTCGGCACGATTTTGCTGTTGGTGGGCATCGTTCACGCAGCCGGTGGTTTGCACAACGCAGTAGATACGCTGCAGCATATCGACCCTAAACTCGTTTCACCGCAGGGTGCCGATGACATCCTTTCCCCGACGTTCATGACCTCATTCTGGGTGCTGGTCTGCTTCGGCGTGATTGGTTTGCCGCACACGGCGGTACGCTGCATCTCTTATAAAGACAGCAAAGCCGTGCACCGGGGCATTATCCTCGGCACAATTGTGGTCGCGATTTTGATGTTTGGTATGCATCTGGCGGGCGCGTTAGGCCGTGCAGTGATACCGGATTTGAAAGTCCCTGATTTGGTTATCCCAACGTTGATGGTCACGGTGTTGCCACCAATAGCGGCGGGAATATTTCTTGCGGCACCCATGGCGGCAATTATGTCGACAATTAACGCCCAATTGCTGCAATCATCCGCTACGATCGTCAAAGATCTTTATCTGAATATGCGACCGGATCAGATCACTAACGAAAGGCGTCTGAAAAGAATGTCATCGGTGATCACGTTGATTCTGGGTGCGTTGCTACTACTCGCGGCATGGCGCCCACCAGAAATGATCATCTGGCTGAATTTGCTGGCGTTTGGTGGGCTTGAAGCGGTATTCCTGTGGCCTTTAGTGCTCGGCCTTTATTGGGAGCGAGCCAATGCTGCGGGCGCGCTAAGTGCAATGATTGTCGGTGGCGGGTTGTATGCGGTGCTGGCGAGTTTCAAAATCCAGTTATTTGGCTTCCACCCCATTGTGCCATCCTTATTACTAAGTTTGCTGGCGTTCCTGGTAGGCAACCGTTTCGGTCAGCCGCTGCCTGCACCAGCACTCGTTCCAACTACTGATAAATAAAGAGTTTCGCTATGCCATGGATTCAACTGAAAATTAATACTACCGGCGCAACCGCTGAAGAACTCGGCGATGCACTGATCGAAAGCGGTGCTGTATCCGTGACCTTTCAGGATACCCATGACACACCGGTATTCGAGCCATTACCTGGCGAAACCCGTTTATGGGGCGATACCGATGTAATCGGTTTGTACGACGCTGAAACGGACATGAAAGAAGTCGTCGCGATTCTCGAAAACTGCCCACTGCTGAGCGTGGGTTTCCGTCACAAAATCGAGCAACTCGAAGATAAAGACTGGGAACGTGAATGGATGGATAACTTCCACCCGATGCGTTTTGGCCAGCGCCTGTGGATTTGCCCGAGCTGGCGTGATGTGCCAGACGTGAATGCGGTAAACGTGATGCTCGACCCAGGTCTTGCGTTCGGAACTGGCACTCACCCAACTACGTCTTTGTGCCTTGAGTGGCTTGATGGACTGGATCTGGCAGGCAAAACCGTTATCGATTTCGGCTGTGGTTCCGGCATTCTTGCGATTGCGGCGCTGAAACTGGGTGCTGCTAAAGCGATTGGTATTGATATCGACCCACAAGCCATTCAGGCCAGCCGTGATAACGCAGAACGCAACGGTGTTTCTGAACGCCTGGAGCTGTATCTGCCACAAGACCAGCCAGAAGCCATGAGCGCCGATGTCGTGGTCGCAAACATCCTTGCAGGGCCTTTACGTGAGTTAGCTCCTTTAATCAGCGTGCTGCCTGTTCAGGGCGGTTTCCTTGGGCTTTCTGGCGTGCTGGCAAGCCAGGCCGAAAGTGTTTGCGAAGCGTATCAGGACAAATTCACCCTTGATCCTGTCGCCGAAAAAGAAGAATGGTGCCGCATTACTGGTATCAAACGCTAAGTCCCCCTTCCCCCTTAAAGTGGCCAACTGGCCACTTTAAGTAAAAGTTAATACCTGATTTTATTGCCCCGCCATTTTTGCCCACTCTTTCCTGAAAACCGAGTTTTACAATGCGCCGCTTCAAACATGTCAGTTAAACGACGCTATTTAATAAAATTTATCAGGGAATGAATCAATGAAAACCACTTTACGCACGCTGGCAATTCTCACTATGGGAATGCTGCCCGCTTTAGCCATGGCCTCTCACTGGAGTTACGAAGGTGAAGGCTCGCCAGAACATTGGGCCGAAGTCAGCCCAGAAAACCAAACTTGTAAAGTGGGGATGAATCAGTCGCCAATTGACATCAAAAATACGCTAAAAGCGCATATCAACCCGCTAAAATCTAGTTATGTAGACTCCCCTATCAACATCATAAATAACGGCCATACTATCCAGGCGGGTTTCGCAGCCAGTGTGAAAGATGTGGTGACAATTGATGGCGTTCCTTTCCAGCTTCAGCAACTCCATTTCCATGCGCCAAGCGAAAACACTCTCAATGGCAAACATTTCGCCATGGAAATGCACCTGGTGCATAAAAATGCTGAGGGAGAGATTGCCGTCGTCGCAGTGATGTTTGAAACCGGGACTGCCAACAGTGAACTCGCTAAACTCTGGCAGACGATGCCAGCCAAAGCCGATGAAAAAGCAGAATTAAAACAAAAAATCGATGTGAACAAATTACTACCAGAGGATCTGTCCCATTATCGTTTCAGCGGTTCGCTAACCACTCCACCCTGCTCTGAAGGTGTACGCTGGCTAGTGATGAAGCATCCTGTGACACTCTCGGTGCAGCAATTGAAACAATTCACCACAGCAATGCATCATGGAAATAACCGCCCAACACAACCCTTGCATGGCAGTGAAATTGTTGAGTAAACCACTTATTGCGGGGGAGTAAACTCCCGCTTTCTCGTTTATTGCCCCAAGGTCTGAATAGACGAATCCCGGCACCAAAATGAGACATTCCTCGCAGAAAAATGCCAAAACTGCTGAACAAAGCAGCAGTTTATCTGGCGCTTTGCGCCTAAAATAATGTTAATTGCTTTCCAATTTCACTAAAAATGAAAAGAGCACAAAACAACCACCTCAAGCTAACACAATGAAATTAATCATTAATTTATTTATGCTATCGCACAGGATGCGGATTCATTGATCTACGACAGCTGATTGTTCAAAGTTTGGCCTTTCATCTCAGGTCAAAAATGCGTAATATACGCCGCCTTGCAGGCAAGTATGGTCATTTCTTAACTCATGCGCATTGGACAACACCAGCTCAGAAATCGACTGATTGCAGCACCTATGGCTGGCATCACTGACAGGCCATTCAGGACGCTGTGTTACGAGATGGGGGCCGGACTGACTGTTTCCGAGATGATGTCCTCTAACCCTGAAGTTTGGGCGAGTGATAAATCACGTTTACGGATGGTGCACGTGAATGAACCAGGTATTCGCACCGTGCAAATTGCCGGTAGTGACCCTGATGAGATGGCAGAGGCCGCACGTATTAACGTGGCTAATGGCGCCCAGATTATTGATATCAATATGGGATGCCCGGCAAAGAAAGTGAATCGTAAGCTCGCGGGTTCAGCACTTCTGCAATACCCAAGTCTGGTGAAATCTATCCTGACAACGGTAATTAACGCAGTGGACGTGCCTGTAACGTTGAAGATTCGCACTGGCTGGGATACGGCGCACCGTAACTGTGAAGAGATTGCCCAACTGGCTGAAGACTGTGGCATTCAAGCTTTGACGATTCATGGACGCACACGCGCCTGTTTATTTCAGGGCGACGCTGAATACGACAGCATTCGGGCAGTTAAGCAGAAAGTTTCCATTCCGGTAATCGCGAATGGTGACATTACTGACCCGCTTAAAGCCAGAGCTGTGCTCGACTACACAGGGGCTGATGCTCTTATGATAGGACGCGCGGCTCAGGGAAGACCCTGGATCTTTCGGGAAATCCAGTATTATCTGGACACTGGAGAGCTGCTTCCTCCCCTGCCTCTGGCAGAGGTGAAGCGCTTACTTTGTGGGCATATTGGGGAACTACATGACTTTTATGGTCATGCTAAGGGATACCGAATTGCTCGCAAACACGTTTCCTGGTACCTACAGGAACACGCTCCAAATGACCAGTTTCGGCGCACATTCAACGCCATTGAAGATGCAAGCGAACAGCTTGAGGCGTTGGAGGCATACTTCGAAAATCTTGCGTAATTAGAAATAAAGAGCTGACAGAACTATGTTCGAACAACGCGTAAATTCTGACGTACTAACCGTTTCCACCGTTAACTCACAGGATCAGGTTACCCAAAAACCTCTTCGTGACTCCGTGAAACAAGCACTGAAGAACTATTTTGCTCAACTGAATGGTCAAGATGTTAGTGATCTGTATGAGCTGGTATTGGCTGAAGTAGAGCAGCCATTGTTGGACATGGTGATGCAATACACCCGTGGCAACCAAACCCGCGCTGCCCTGATGATGGGCATCAACCGTGGCACGCTGCGTAAAAAATTGAAAAAATACGGCATGAACTGATATTAATCAGTTAAGTTGTTGTTTAAAAAGGCGCTACTCGGCATGGGGGAGCGCCTTTTTTGATGCTCGTGATACACCACGTGATACACGGTGCGATGTATGACCGTAAACAACAGTGAACAAAACGGAACGTATTAATTAATTTCCAGCAGAAATGAACATGTGCCGATAGTGGATGTATAGAGTCCGATACTCAGGTCTGGTGAACTACACCAAGTTTTCTGGCAATTGAAAATGGCTTGAATAGTGTGTAATGCGACAACCAAACAAAAGGTACTTCCGGAGAGATCTGAACGCCGAGGGGCTTTAGACGCGCAAAAGTGTGCTATTTATGAAAATTTTCAAGGAATGTATTTGCCGGTTTCTTTGGGGGTAATTTGATGGCAACACAAGAGGAGGTGGCGCGCCATATTTATGTTTCAGAGAGTGCGTTGCAAAACCTTCCAAAATTAGCTGGTTCTCCCAAACCACGCGGGCTGCGGGATATGATGTGGACGCATGGCATCTGTTTTACATCGATGTTTTAGACAGAAAATCCAGCTCCGAAAACCCTTGAACAAACCGGCAAATGAACCGGCAAATGCTGCTGACGAGCAAGGTGAAGACATGGCCTTATCCATTGGTATAACTACCCCGGTGGATGTCACAGCCAACCCCAGAGGAATTTGGCTGGTATTCATTTATTCATATGGTGTATTACACCTTCGCGTGAGCCAGGTTTTTGGTAAATTCCTGCCGATATTTTTGCACACTGGCGACGGATGAACCACGACCAGCAGCAATGCCTCTGGCAAAGTAGAAGCCAGCATACGCCTCAACCTCACCGATACCGATACCTGCTATGTATGTTACGAAATCATCAATATTGTGCTCGGTTGCATCGATGTCAGCATACTCACGACCGAGGGCAATACACTGAACTCCAGTTAAATTTCTCAGCTTCATTTTTTCAGCATACTGTGCACCGACGCGCCACCACATTGTAATGCCAGGGTGGTACTGGTGTGATTTGCCACGATCCCCCTCAATGCATGGCAAGCCCTGCTTAGTCCAGGCGCGGATAGTTGTTCGGTCTACACCAAAATTATCTGCAAGCTCTTGTTGTGAAACTAAAAATGTTGAATTCATAAAACCCCCTTTGTTTATATTTTAATCAAGTGGTGGTGGAGTGTTTTTTTCTGGAGAGCTCGTAAATAGCGCGGTTTTGCGCGTCTAAAGCCCCTCGGGACGTTCATATTCTGGAAAGTACCTTTCACCATCAACCATGGTGATTTTCACAACGGTTGAATGCTGGAGGCTCCCTGCGGTAGGTAACTACCAGCATTAGTGTAAGTCGGATTACGTCAGTGAAGAGTAACGGAAATCGTTATACCTGCCTTGGATGATGATGTGTTGTTAAGTAGCTGTATTTATTCCTAAGTGCTTTTTTGCACTTTGGCTGATACTGCCGAACCCGAATACTGCTCATCCCCATTCCTGCGTTTATCCATAACGGATGAATCTAAGAATGTCAGTGAGTTATGTCCAGCCTCTCCCCATGGCATCGTCAGGCCATGACCACGACGCGTAATTACCACTTGTTACAAAACGTGGTTTTGCTTAAGTCTGATAGTTATTGCTCTTATGGTTGTGTTTCGTACTATGCAGGTGAAAATATTTCCATAATAAGCAGAGGGAGTTATGCAGCAATACACCAACGAAATCACGCCCGAAATCCGTGAATCGTTTTCACATCCACCCTACGGCGAAGACCTGTTAGCAAGCTGTGACAGCGAAACACGAAAAGAGCTTGAAGAAATCAACAAGCAACAAGTCAGTCGCCCGTTAGCTTACATTTTTCGATTCGCTACGGCAGGAAGTCTCAGTCGTAACGGTGGAGAAATTCGCCATGCATCCGGAGGCAGCACGGCAGGCGGGTATCAGGTGGCACGAGTTGGGGATAAAGTGATGTACGCCGACGGCAGTGAAGCCACTATTGTTTCTGGTTCAGGTGAAGCGCGTGTTATGCAAGGGGCATCTGCTGCACTTGTTGGCAGTATGCTTGATAACGGCGATGAAATAATCTCGACTCCGCAATCCAGCAATATCCTGGTATTTCGTGAAGGTGACAACCTCCCGGAAGGATTATTAACCATGTCCGGGAGTAAGCACTAATGGCAAAAGGATATTACCTGTTCAGAAGGGACAAAACAGAGTGCGGCGGTGTCATTGCCGGGGGTTGTAGTAATCATCAACATTTCGGTAAAGACATAGCCTGTGAAAGGGATGAAGTGACATGCGGCAAACACCCTGGCAAATACATGATCGCCGGAGGTATCCGCGACAGGGTTCATGGTAATAGAATTGCAGGTACGTTACACAGCGTGAGCACCTGCCCCTGCCAGGCTCGTTTTATTCCATCAGTTTTCACCGATTACTATGAGCTGGACGGCGTAGCGACAGGAACACACTCCGATTTATCTCACCTTGTCGATATCCCTGAGCTACCGGAACCCATTCAACACGCACAGTCCGCAAAAAAAGAGCCAGAACCCAAAGGCGTCGACGCGGGTTTTGCCGTTATCCCCTATGGAGGCACAACAGAAGGCTGGCAACGTCTGTTATTCTCCGGACAACCTCCAGCAGGAGCCAAAGAGTTGTTTGCTGTGCTGAATATCGCAGGTAATGAATACAAAGCCGGCTCTATTATGCTGCTGGTTGATCCTGATAAGCAGGACAGTGAGCAAATCGCCCATATGCAGGCGGCAAAAGAACGTATTGACACCGCGTTAGCGCCACTGACACACCAGGAAGCGAACTTCCTGCATCAGCATTACGCCACGATAGCCAATTTCACCAGCATTGCAGAAAAAGGGATTGGACTTGCGGCTGAACCGGTCAAAAAATACTTCGAGAACATCGAAAAAATACTCAATGAGATTCAGGAGACCTACAAGAACACCTATTTAACACGCGGTGCGTTGATAGGTGAGCAGTTCCATGTAAGACGCAGCCAGTTATTCAAAGAACTTGATACCGTGCTTAAAGTCGGCTTCCTGAATAAAGCGATGAAATTGGGTGAATACACGAAAATAAAACATGCCCTTGGCCTGTCCACCAGCTCTATCACACATCAGTGGAATGAAACAGGAGTCAGGGACATTGACGGTTATGCCACACATATAGAGCGAGCTGCAAAATATACAAAAGCGATGCAATATGCTGGCTATATTGGTATAGGATTTAGCGCTTTGCATTCAATGAATGAAATAAACGCGGCATGTTCAGTAGGCCGTGAAGACGAATGTAGCAAGAAAAAATATACGGAAGTAGGGAGTTTTTCTGGAGGGGTCGCTGGCGGTCTAGTAGGTGGCGCTATTGGCATGGGCGTATGTTCACTAGTTTTAGGTGCTGCAACAATGGCAGCTGGCGGTTCTGGTGCATTAGCCTGTGGAATAATACTCGGCGCTTCCGGCGGTTATGTGGGAGGGGAACTAGCATCACCCGCTGGCGAAACGATTGGTGAATTTATCTATGGCACGGTAGGTAAATAAAATGAAAGCTATACTTACATTGCTTTTTTTATTATTTATTGCTTCTACTATTTTAGCATTTGGGTACTCGACGTTTAAAAACAGACAGCACAAAACATTATGCAATGCTTTCCATGAAAAATTTGGATTCATACCAGGAGGAATAACACTAGCTCAAGCTGGTGGCATATTTTTAACCTTCCAGAAAGATATTTATTTTTTGTGTATTCTTATTTTCAGTAAAAACAATTTCATTGTTAGAGATGTAAAATCTGAACACTATGATTTTATTAATTCACTACCTAAAGAAATGACCCGATGGATTAAAATAAAATTCTCACTCCTGCTGGTTAGTGTTGTTTTTCTTCTGGCAGAATCTGTTCTCTATTATATATTCATTAAAGCATAGCATGTAGTTATTCTAATACTTTGTCAGCGTGGCGGCGGGCAGCCCTACGGATTCAGGAAGGCGGGAAGATGAATGTACCAGGAAAAAATATACTGAGATCGGTAGTTTTGCTGCGAGTAATGTAGGCAGTGTATTTGCTGGTGGTTTTGCTGTCCCACTTTGTGTTGCTATAGGTATTGGCACCGCTGGCGTTGGAGGAGTTGCCTGTGTTGTTATTGCTGGAGCAGGTTTAGGCTTTCTTGGTGGGAGCGCAGGTGGTGCATTAGGTGAATTGGGTGGGGAGCAGTTATATGAGACTTTCGGTGATTGATTTTATCGTTACGTACCGAAATGCAATTAGTGGAATTTTAATGATTCTCGGCATAATCGCATACATTGTCTATGCCATCCACTACGTGAAGACAAAACAAAAATTCATCGATCTGTGTACCTTATTTGTTGATAAATTTAATGCGCGTCCTGCGGAAGTGCTCATTTATCAAGATAGTGGAGTATTTTTTTCGTTTATGAGAGATGCTTTTTATATCAAAGCTCTTTATTTCAAGGAAAATGCATTCCATACGAGAGATATGGACAATGAACAGATCCGCTTTATTAAAAATCTTCCAAGAGAATATACCGACTGGCTACGAGTGAAAGTGCGCATTTCAATTGTTGGTGCCGTACTCTTACTTTTGATGCTTGCGACCTACTATTTACCTCCTCTACTCGTGAAATAAAATAACAGGAAAATAGCCAGGCAAGGTTGTCACCTGGCTATTACTATCAGACTCACCACAACACCCTGTGCTATTGCTCACAAATCGGGTGAAAAACAACCAAGACATAATGTTTATTGCGTGGCGTTCCTTCGCGCTTTGCCAGCACACTGACGGTAATCAGTGCCACCTAGACCAAATCAAAATATTTCATGAGTACCCCGCGTTAATTACCCAGGGCGATAATAACAAAAGCCCGTGCCGATGGCAGGCCATGACTTACTGCTGAACCGGGATGAAGATAACGCCCGACCGCCTGACACCAATCACCCCAGAACGCACCAGCTTGTCCAGCCATTTGCCAAACGATTTGTAGCCCCTGTCGCCCAGCATGCCTTTGATGTCATCACGTAAAACAGACTTGTTACACGGCTCACCGTTAGCCATTCGCTCTTTGATACGTTGCCAGAGTGTGATGTGGTTATCCGTCAGGTTTTTAACGTCAGACAATTCCGGGTCTCTCACGCTGATATAATCCGGTAATGGCATGACGTTACCCAGACGTTCCTGTGTGTTGTGCTCAAGGTACCAGGCAAAGCAACCAGCATTATCAGATAGCCTGAATTTACCCTTTGGAAGATAAAGCAGCTCGCAGTTCTGGTCTGTTGGCGTTATTCCGCACTCACCCGTAAGGCAGGGGAGAATAAGACGACTAGCCCACCCCTGTGTTTCTGCCTAGCATACTGCCCACGCCGCAACGGGGGAAAACCATTTCTTTCCATCACCTTCCGAAAACATCGCCCACCAGCCTGGTATCACTGGCGTAAGACTCAAAATTTCGTAATCGTTCATAAAAAGCCCTCAATGCATCTGGTTACAATCAGTTATTTGCCGCACCTGCCGCACTTCATGCCGCATATTGAGCAAGAAAAATATTGCCGCACCTGCATGAGCAGTGCGGCAAGCTCTAAGCCGCGTGGTGTCTGGTTTTTTTGACGTTTGCCGCACTTCTTCTGTATATATACAAGCAAAGTGCGGCAACAGGGTTATTTGCCGCACCTGCCGCACTATTGCCGCGTTTTACCCCCTTCCGAGTGGGGTTACCACGCCAGCAGAATCAATGGTGATCAGCTCGTCACGCTCCAGCTTTTCTAACCACCGGTGAAAGGATTTCCTGCCCTTATCTCCCATCATGGCTTCCATATCGTCACGCAGTATGGCGCGGGTACATGGCTCACCTTTGGCTATCCTGCTGCGTATACATTGCCAGAGGGCCGCGTGGTTACCGGTCAGGTTGTTAACCCCTTCCAGCTCCGGATCAAGGCTTCGTGGCTCACGTGGAATATCCATCACCACCAGCGAATAAATTTGCTCTCCATCTTCATCGGTGAACAGCTCTGCCGTTCTCAGGTCGTAAGCGCTGGTGGCAGGCTCCTCGGAATCTTTCATTTTGGTACACGTCAGTATCAACGCACCGCCGTCATCTTCGCGCCTTACGTTAAACTCAACATCCAGCGCCGCACGGAAAGCGCTCGAGCCTCTTGCCCCTTTGGTATCGTCTTTACCTGAATGGTGAACCACCAGCAGTGTAGCGCCCGTTTCACGCTTGATATGGTCACAGCCTTCGATAAACGCCCCCATATCACGAGCGTCATTCTCGTCATTCCCACCAAAGCAACGCGCCAGGGTATCAATCACAATAAAGCGCACCGGCTCACCGGTTGTGGCTTCCACCTGCCGGGCGGCAAGGATGACCTGGGTAACTTCTTCACTGCGAACCGGAAACACCGGACGGTTAACCAGATATAGCGCTGTCAGTGATTCACCGGCGTTATAGGCGTTCTCCCATGCTTTCACACGGCGTGGCACACCTATCCCGCCCTCCCCCACCACATAGAGCACTGAACCACCGGCTACACGTCTGCCCGCCCATTTTTTCCCCGCTGCAATATGACAAGCCCATGACACCGCCAGAAACGATTTATAAGAGCCGCTCGGCCCGTAAATACTGCAAAGACTATTGGCGGGCAGGTAACCTTTTAACGTGAAGTCGAGCTGGCGATCGTAACCGGCAGAACCCACGCTAAGGGGAAGTGTAGTTTTTCTTACCTCAGGTGGCACAACCGGAAATAACGCGCTTATCCTGCTGTCCGTCAAAATTCCCTTAGCCACCTCAACGCCCAGCACCTCCTCCACCAGCGTAAAGCGATTGATGCGGGCCTTCTCTGGATTGTTACCCGGCAACAGGCCGCGCTCCTGTATGGCGTTATAGCCCTCAATGCGCAACTGCTCGAGCTGGCGAATGATCGCCCCTTCCGGTGCATCCTCCGCGGTCTGCTTAATGGCGGCGGCCAGCGTCAGGCGGTCAAGTTCTCCACCGTGCTGCATGAAGCGGTACAGGCACGAAAAAACGGCGTCAGGTATTTTTTTAGCCATGCTCATTTGCTCGCCCTCAATGCGTTAATCAGTGTGCGTAAATTTTTCGCCATTTCCCGCGGGCTGGTGGTGGTCGCCCATTCGGTCAGGGTGTTTGGCTTCGCACAGGTAAACTCCCGGCGTAGTCTGTCTGGTGAGCAAAAACACGGATGTGTGTAACCTTCCCGGATGTACGCCACGCGGTTTGGTGTGCAGTGCGTGATGGTGATTTTTGTCCCATGGCTGTCTTTCCATTTGTCGCCTGGACGGATTTCAGATTGAGCGACGCCCTCAGGCTGGGCCTGATTAAGTTTCTTTTTCATGGTTTTATTCCTTAGCGGCGTTCGCTAAATCGTGAAGTTGTCCGGCCTGTGCTGTCAGTTCGATAAATTCATCGACAGAAGCGACAAGCACCCGTTGAGGTAATACTGTCTCGCTGATAACTGCACCGTTCCTGATGGTCACCAGTACACGGATGACATGATCGGCTGGAAGAGGTGAATTAACCATGAAGCACCCCCGCCATTTCCTGAACGGATTGCCTGATATCGGTACCGATCATCGTCCATAGCGTGAAGCTCTCAGGGTCAGCCCATCCGGTGTTAATCGTACTTTCAGTGCGAATTTTGGCGGCGAACGTTAAATCCCATGAAGAGAACTTAGCGCAAGCCTCTTCCTCACTATCAGCTACGGTGCGCAGGGTTACGGGGGTAATCCCGTCCATTCTTCGCCCTTTGGTGTGCCCAGAAATAACCAGGTGAATTTCTGGCGCAGCTCCGGTGTGATACACTTGCTATTAGTCATAATGTTTCCCGATGTTACGTTGTGATAAGACGCCCTGCCCGTGTTGCTGCACTGGTGGGGCGTTGTCTTTTGGTCACTCAATTTGAGCCTCCAAATCATAATGACTACACTTATTAATTTGGTGTAGTCAAATCCTATACTACTTTGACTACACGTCAACCTTTTTTTGACTACACTTTTCATGTACTATGCCTACACTTTTCATAGAGGAGTAAGACAGATGGCTACAGGCATGAAAAACGCAAAGTCACAAATGATATCCACACGTGTACCGCATGAGCTCGTTGAGGGTATTGAAGCTGTTAGGCACAACGGTGAGTCAATGCCATCATTCGTTATCGCTGCCTTCCGTAATGAGATAGCCCGCCGAAAACTCGGCGAAACGAGTGAAGATGCTCTGATATCAGCCCTCAATGCACTGGCACGAGTAAAAGAGATTGGCAGTAAAGCCGGGGAAGAAATTAACGCACTGATTAGCGCAGCTGAGGATGGTTTAAGCCAGCGCAAACAGCTCAGCCAACTGGAACCCGCAAAGGAAGAAGAGCCAGAACCAACAGCTCCTCTGGTAGAAGAATCACTAGGGCACCGGATCAGACGCAGCAAATTTTGATTAGCAGGTAAACAGCCGCAAGAAGATCGGCTGATAGGCATCCGGCAGGGTTGGCGCTTCATGATTACGCCGCCTGGTTATCAGAAGTGATTTTAGTACGACTGGCGAGCCATTCCGTAACCTCGGAAAGCATCCAGCCCATAGAACGGCCACCGAGCTGGCGGCGGGTAGGGAAATTACCGGCTTTCTCCATCACGTAGCGGGTTGTGCGTGCCAGTCCTGTAAGTTGCTTACATTCCCGCTCACGCACAATGCGATCTGGTGTTAAATCTTGCTTGTTCATTAATGCCCCTGAGTGTTTATTTTCGTTCAGGGGCATTCTTCCAACGTTCGAAGTTAAAAAAACTATAAAAGATAAATTATTTTTTTATTCAACTATCATCACCAATTCTATTACTTAGAATTTCCACAAATGCCTTATGCCTGTAATTTTCGCTTTTCAATTTTGCAATAAAAGGCATGATTGTTTTATTATAGGAAAAAACATCTTTTTCCCCATCAGGGAACACGATTAGTAACAAAGCGGTTGTATTTATTTTTAATTTTGACAAAGACAAATAATTTAACACATCAAGAATTGGAATTACCTTATATTCAATAACCCGTTTCCTTAAATGCACCCACCCTTTGTACTCAATTAGTTTATTTACTTCAATACCGAGTTCAGACCTCCATAATGGAAGGAGCTTTGATATTTCTTTAATTAATTCACTATCAGTGCGCGTTAAGTCCAAGGAAATATTTATAGAATCATCACAGTCAGTTACTTTATCAATACTTTCCATATTAAACCTGAAGCTGTCAGCTTCGCTGTTTATGGCAGTATCATTACAATCACTATTTTGTTGAGAGAATTCATAATCTTCATCAGTAGGAAGAAGTGCGTAACCAGCACCAGCGCCTTGCAAAGCAATTTTTTCAGTCAATAGACGCAAATCAAGCCTAGACAGTGGTTCAACAAACATCCCCCCTGCAAGATGTATATACTCGTCGGAAATAACATCACAATCATTTTTTGCATATTCAAAGTCATCAGCAAGGATTACGTATTTCATTAACTTTTCAAGGTCATTATACAATAACTGAATTTCACTATCATCGGTTTCACTTACTGACTCAATAGACTCCATAAGCATATACCTGAAGCTCAATTGAGCCAGTAACTCCATATCATCTAAATTATTAAGACATTCATAATTCACTATAGAAAATGCACATTTCTTTATAAACGGAATACTTAAAAAATCATTTTTTGTTTTTATCTTCATTTTTTAACCTGCAATAAAATAATATTCTCATGATTGCCTGCTAGTACATCGAGGCGCTCCATCCAGATATTCAGGGCATCCAGTTTTTCGGGCAAATATTGGCTTTTGTTGTACACGGCCATAACGCCTGGCATGGTGTGGCCAAGGAGCTGCTCCACCACGTGTGGCGCTATGCCTAAATTATTTAGCGTGGTGGAGAACGTGCGGCGCAAGTCGTGGAGTGACCACGGAGTTTTATGACCAAGGCGTTTATAGATGCCTCTTCCCCACTGGCTAACGTTGGATGACTCCTTTATCTCACCCAGTAACAAGCCGCTGTCTTTGTGCTGTTGGTGTAGTGTCTCGATAAACGACCGCAAAGCCTCCGGTACCGGCCTGAGAATCTTCACGCCACCTTTGCTGTGCTCTTTGGGTACCGTCCAGATCCATTTCTTTAAATCCCATTCATCCCAACGAGATAAACGCGCCTCCTGCGAACGGCAGCCAAACACCACCAGCAACCGTAGCAACGCCGCGCTGTAGGGTTTAAATTTCTTCTCAGTACATGAGCGCCAGATATCGCCGATCTCGTCGTCGTCGTGCTCCCTGTCGCCTACCTCCTGCTTTTTCCCGACACTCTGAATAGTCAGATCGTCCAGGGCGTTGCTGGTGGCATAGCGGCGAACGCGGCAAAACTTGAGCGCCTGCTTACACATCTGGAGTATGTAGCCGGCTGCGACGGGTGAATCCTGTTTGGTTCGGTCGAAACATTCTAACCAGTGGTGTGTTTCACACATGGATAGCGGCAGAGAGCCGATATAGGGGTAGATATGCTTTTCTAATTGCGCCTGATGGCGTACCACGTTGGCGCGGTGTTCTGTTGCATACTCTTTTATCCAGTACTTGAGCGCATCACTCACGGTGACGGGCTTAAGCGTTTCCTGCACCGTTGCATTGAGCTGGTGCTTTGGTGCTTTCCCTTCAGCCAGCCATGCCCGACATTGCTCCCGCCGCTCACGCGCCAGTTTCAGACTCATATCAGGGTAGTTTCCGAGCTTCAACCGCTCCAGCCTGGAAGCACGGCCACCAATGCGATAAGAAAACACCCAGCTAACAACACCAGAACGTGACACCCTCACACTGAGGCCGTCACCATCGGCAAAATTTTCTTCTTTTTCTCGATCACTATTTAGAAGGTTCTTTAATTTTTTATCGCTCAGCTTGTTGGTGCTTCCAGCCATGAAAAACCTCAGTTCATATTTTCCACGTGATACACCACGTGATACACCGTTGAGTGTATGAAGCTAAACGAGTATGAACAAGCTGGAACAAGAAAATAAATATTTCCGTTTTATATCAAAAAGATGAAGAACATTGCGGAACAAGCTAGAACGTTAAAAAACAGCACTTGTGATAATACGGCATGAACTGATATTAATCAGTTAAGTTGTTGTTTAAAAAGGCGCTACTCGGCATGGGGAAGCGCCTTTTTTAATCTCTGAGAGTATCAAAATAAGCCTGGTTCTTCCGGGAAGTGGAGTAGATAAAGGAACTATGGGTTGTTGGTGGTCATGGAAGAAAGTTATTTATCAGGGAAATAGCGTTCCATGCTAAGAAATCCGGGGAATTATGACATCAACTGCATTTATATGCTTAAATCTTAATTATGAAAAATGGTACTCAACAATCCTTTAGACGAAATGACATTATTGTTGATTTAAAACTCACAAAACAAATGAATACAAAACATAATATTCACCACGTGAATCAAGTTATTAATTGAAACAACTTACTTCATTTTTCAATGAGTAAATTCATTTCCTTCCAGTAACTTTTGCATTAGCCTTAACTCCTTCTTATATACATATCTTAATTGTTCTCCGAAAGGACGGGCATCATGCGAATCGAAAAAAACCAGACAAGGAAATGATTCTGGTAACGATTCTTGCAGGATAGACTCCAGTTCTTCGTCAGTGAATATTGAGGGGTTCAGAGGGCAGCTGTTAATACGCAGATAATCTTGTATAAACCATTTTTCAAACTTGGACTTATCGGTCAGGAGTTTCATTAAACCTTCTTTTAATTTGCGCGTTGAAGGCCATTATTAGGCCGTCTTCTGGACCAATACACAATAGAAGTTTTTAGAAGTCGCGCTTTAAAAAACTTTATAACACATAGTAAATATATGATTTTATAGGAAGTTAACTTGTGAGCAATAAATTCGACTACAACCTAATCAAAACGCTGGTGATGATTTTTGAAACAAAAAGTATGACTAAATCAGCTCAGGCACTTGGGATATCGTCGCCGACACTAACATACTCATTAAATAAACTACGTGATTATTATCATGACGTCCTTTTTATCAAATCAGCCAGAGGGCTAAAAGCAACTCCAGTTGCCAGCCAGCTCTATCCATCCTTTAAGAAAATTGACGAAGAAATATCACATTCAATTATGATTAGTGGTAGCAACCAAACAGAAGTATCTAACATATTCATTCGAACCAATACTATGATTGAATATTATTTAATGAATAAATTGCTAAAAAACAATAAAATATCCGATCAGGTATCATTCACATTTAATAACCGTATCATGCTCGAAGATCAGCGGATTACCGCTTTGGTTTCAAGAGAAGTGGATATTGATATTGGTTCTGCAATTAAATATAACCACTCTTTCATTTCTACAAGGATTGCCCAATCTAAAATTATTGGTTTGTGTCGTATGGGGCATCCGAGAATTAAAGATAACTTAAGCCTTGAACAATGGATGAACGAAGAACATGCCGTCCTAAGTTCAGCTGAAACCAATGCGTACCTACCCGAAAAACTGTATGCAAACTCTCACCAGAGGATTATCCGTTATCGATCAAACTCTCTACTCAACATGCTGCATTGTATTGAAAAGAGTGACTTTGTCATGTTCTTCCCTGAATTTTTACTAAAACACATTCCTGAGTACTTTAATCTTCATTGTGTCACTATCCCATGGATGGAGAAAGACACTCTGGATATCTACGCCTACATTCATAGTAAGGCTAAAAATGATGAACGACTTAATCGAATCATAGAATTGTTGAAGAACTGATAAATAATCATAACATATTGATTGATTAATATTTTTTCCAAAATATGATAGTTCCTTACCCGACATAACTGATTGTCGCGACATAAGATTTTTATTGTCTGAAAATTATCATCCTTCATTTTCTCTCCATATTTACCTGCCTGAGTTCGTTTTTCTCCACTTTGTTTACACTGCACATGAATTGCAATTATTCCCCGCTCTTCACCAGACTTAGCGTAGTGATAAAGTTGCCTCATTCACCCCAACAGGTTTTTAGATAACTCTGTAGCCCTGGTGCACAAGTCGTCCCTGGACGGGGTTTGGGTTAACGAGGTTCCATATGAAAAAGCTCATTGCCGCTGCGTTGCTTTCTACACTTCTGGCGGGTTGTGCGACTGACTCGCCTTGCGTACCGGTCTATGACGACCAGGGGCGTTTAGTGCATACCAATACCTGTATGAAAGGTACGACTCAGGATAACTGGGAAACCGCAGGCGCAATCGCCGGTGGTGCCGCTGCGATTGCAGGTTTAACGCTGGGTATCGTTGCGTTAACTAAATAAGTATTCCGTTCGAATCAGCAACAGCGCGCCTGACCAGGGCGCACTTTTTTATTGGGAAAATCCGTCTGCATCGTTTAAGTGCAAGCAAAAATAGGCCCTTCCTTTTTTAGTCATCAGCTCTGCTTTTTTAGCGTGAAACAAATCACTCAGTTTCGTACTTTTTTGTTTTGTTGCATCAACAGCCGTGATGCCTCTCACACCCCTGCATTAATAGCACCCCAGCTAATATTAACGTCAGAAACTACTTCTTTTCATATGATCAAAAACTGAAACTTTTTGTGCTGAAATGTGGCGTAGGTTTCATTTTTGCACCGTTTCAGGGCGCTGTGTGCGATTTTTCCTGTCTACACTCAGCTAACTGCAACGCGTGGTACACGCATACCGCGACTCGCAATCTTGGCACTCCCTTTGCTTTAACCAGACTGGCAGATGCCACAGACAGGAAAAACGACGCCACGCTAGCGTCAATACTTATAACGATAATTTCGCCACACAGGATGCATTATGAAAAAGACAATACTCTCCACTCTGGTCGCAGCCGGTGCATTATTCGCAATCGTCGGCCAGGCTCACGCTGGGACCACGTTTGAAGCGGTAAAAAAGAAAGGTTTTGTGCAATGTGGGATTAGCGATGGTCTGCCAGGTTTTTCCTATGCTGATGCCAATGGTAAGTTTACCGGCATTGATGTAGACGTTTGTCGCGGCGTTGCGGCTGCGGTATTTGGTGATGCATCGAAAGTGAAATACACCCCACTGACGGCGAAAGAGCGTTTTACCGCGTTGCAATCGGGTGAAGTGGACATTCTGTCACGTAATACCACCTGGACTTCCTCACGCGATGCCGGGATGGGCATGATGTTTACTGGCGTGACTTATTACGATGGCATCGGCTTCCTGACGCACAACAAAGCAGATCTGAAGAGCGCTAAAGAGCTGGATGGTGCGACTGTATGTATTCAGGCTGGTACTGATACTGAATTGAACGTGGCCGATTACTTCAAAGCAAACAATATGAAGTACACCCCAGTGACGTTCGACCGCTCCGATGAATCAGCGAAGGCGCTGGAATCAGGCCGCTGCGATACTCTGGCTTCCGACCAGTCACAACTCTATGCGCTTCGTATCAAACTCAGCACTCCAGGCGAATGGGTAGTTCTTCCTGAAGTGATTTCAAAAGAACCTTTAGGCCCAGTAGTCCGCCGTGGTGATGAAGACTGGTTCTCCATTGTACGCTGGACTTTGTTCGCCATGCTGAACGCCGAAGAAATGGGTATTGATTCTAAAAACGTTGACCAGATGGCCGCTAATCCAACAACACCAGATATGGCACACCTGTTAGGTAAAGAAGGTGACTTTGGTAAAGACCTGAAACTCGACAATAAATGGGCGTACAACATCGTCAAACAAGTGGGTAACTACGCTGAAATTTTCGAGCATAACGTAGGCTCTGAAAGCCCCCTGAAGATCAAACGTGGACAGAACAACCTGTGGAACAAAGGCGGTATTCAGTACGCACCACCGGTTCGCTAAGCGAGACGTCAGAAATGGGCACTACTGTTGTAGTGCCCAAAGTTTGAGTTTATGTAACTGAGGTTCGCTTATGCCCCATCGCCGTCCACTCGTAAAAGGGGATATCTCCTTTTCAAATCCTGCGGTTCGTGCGTGGCTGTATCAGATTATTGCGGTCGTCATCGTCGCTGGCATCGCCATGTACCTGATACACAACACCGTCACCAACCTTAGCAATCGTGGCATTACCTCCGGTTTTGCATTTTTGGATCGCAGCGCAGGCTTCGGTATCGTTCAGCATCTCATTGATTATGAACAGGGTGATACTTATGGCCGGGTATTTGTGGTCGGCCTGCTAAATACCCTGTTGGTTTCTGCGTTATGCATCGTATTCGCTTCTTTTATCGGCTTCTTTCTCGGTTTAGCCCGGCTTTCCGATAACTGGCTTCTACGCAAACTTTCTACTTTTTATATCGAGACATTCCGCAATATCCCTCCTTTATTGCAGATTTTCTTTTGGTATTTTGCGGTACTGCGCAACTTACCTAGCCCCCGTCAGGCGGTTAATGCCTTTGATCTTCTCTTTCTGAGCAACCGTGGGCTTTATATTCCTTCTCCGCAAATTGGTGAAGGAGCACTGGCCTTTATTGCTGCTATTGCGGCTGCATTGGTCCTTTCTGCAGGACTGTATCGATATAACAAAATGCACCAGATAAAAACTGGGCAATTGCGCCGTACATGGCCTTTCGCTTTGGGTTTATTGATATTGCTGCCGATTGTTGCTCAATGGATTTTCGGCGCAGCACTGCACTGGGATGTCCCAGCTTTGCGCGGTTTTAACTTCCGTGGCGGCATGGTACTTATTCCTGAGCTTGCGGCATTAACTCTCGCTTTATCGGTTTATACCTCCGCTTTTATTGCCGAAATTATTCGTGCCGGAATCCAGTCTGTCCCTTATGGTCAGCACGAAGCGGCGCGCTCATTAGGGATACCCAACCCGGTCACATTGCGCCAGGTCATCATTCCTCAAGCCATGCGCGTGATCATTCCACCGCTCACCAGTCAGTACCTCAATATCGTGAAAAACTCCTCTCTGGCGGCCGCTATTGGCTATCCGGATATGGTTTCGTTGTTCGCAGGAACAGTACTCAACCAGACCGGTCAAGCCATTGAAACCATTGCCATAACGATGTCGGTTTACCTAATTATTAGCCTGACTATTTCGTTACTAATGAATATCTATAACCGGCGAATTGCCCTGGTTGAGCGCTAAGGAATTACGATGACAAAAGCATTAGTGTCACATCACGCGCGCCCAAAGGCTGTTCGCTCAGGTGCCGTACAGTGGGCTCGTAAGAATCTTTTTTCCAGCTGGTCTAATAGCTTACTGACTATTTTCTGCTTGTGGATGATGTGGGAACTGATTCCGCCATTGTTGAATTGGACGATTTTCCAGGCTAATTGGATTGGTGATAGCCGTGCTGACTGCACAAAAGAGGGGGCTTGCTGGGTGTTTATCCACGCACGTTTCGGGCAGTTTATGTATGGGTTATACCCGCATGATCAACGCTGGCGAATTAACCTTGCTCTGCTCATTGGCCTGGCTTCTATCATCCCAATGTTCTGGAATGCGATGCCTCGCCGTGGCCGTTACATCGCCGCATGGGCAGTCATCTATCCTCTGGTTGTTTGGGGTTTGCTATACGGCGGCTTTTTAGGTCTGGATCGTGTCGAAACTCGCCAGTGGGGAGGGTTAACTTTAACGCTTATCATCGCGTCAGTGGGGATTGCCGGTGCGTTACCGTTGGGGATCTTACTGGCCTTAGGCCGCCGTTCGACAATGCCCGTGGTTAGAATTTTGTCGGTGGTCTTTATCGAGTTCTGGCGTGGCGTACCGTTAATCACCGTCTTGTTTATGTCATCCGTCATGCTGCCACTGTTTCTTTCTGAAGGGACAAGCATCGACAAACTTATCCGTGCATTGGTTGGCGTGATCCTTTTCCAGTCCGCTTATGTCGCAGAAGTTGTACGTGGCGGTTTGCAGGCGCTACCAAAAGGGCAGTACGAAGCCGCAGAGTCTCTGGCACTGGGATACTGGAAAACCCAGGGATTAGTGATCCTGCCGCAGGCATTAAAGATGGTCATTCCAGGCCTGGTTAACACCATCATTGCACTATTTAAAGACACCAGTCTGGTGATCATTATTGGTTTGTTTGATCTGTTTAGCAGCGTACAGCAAGCCACTGTTGATCCTGCATGGCTGGGGATGTCGACCGAAGGCTACGTCTTCGCAGCCCTCATCTACTGGATTTTCTGTTTCAGCATGTCGCGTTACAGCCAGCATCTTGAAAAACGTTTTAACACCGGACGAACACCGCACTGAGGATGAATAAATGAGTCAAATTACTATGCAACCCGCTGATGCGATGATCATGCTGGAGAATGTGAATAAATGGTACGGACAGTTTCACGTACTGAAAGATATCAATTTGAAGGTACAACAAGGCGAGCGCATCGTACTGTGCGGGCCTTCAGGTTCAGGTAAATCCACAACGATACGCTGCATTAACCATCTGGAAGAGCATCAACAAGGACGTATTGTCGTTGATGGCACCGAGCTCAACGATGATTTGCGTAATATTGAGAAAGTCAGGACTGAAGTCGGGATGGTTTTCCAACACTTTAACCTTTTCCCACACCTTACAGTGTTGCAAAACTGCACACTTGCGCCGATTTGGGTGCGTAAAATGCCCAAGAAAGAAGCTGAAGCACTCGGCATGCATTATCTGGAAAAGGTACGAATTGCTGAACATGCGCATAAATTCCCGGGGCAAATCTCCGGTGGGCAACAGCAACGCGTAGCGATTGCTCGATCACTCTGTATGAAACCGAAAATTATGCTATTTGATGAGCCTACTTCTGCACTGGACCCAGAGATGGTTAAAGAGGTGTTGGATACCATGATTGGCCTGGCAGAATCAGGCATGACAATGTTGTGTGTAACGCATGAAATGGGTTTTGCACGGACGGTTGCTGATAGAGTGATCTTCATGGACCGGGGGGAAATTGTTGAACAGGCTCCTCCAAATGAGTTCTTTGCCCATCCAAAATCAGAACGCACGCGAGCATTTTTGTCTCAGGTTATTCATTGATATTTATAGATAAAGGTCACTTTCGTGGCTTTTATCTTTTTTACAACGATCCAAAACAAAAAGGCCATCCTTGCGGATGGCCTTTTTGTTTATTTGGAGCCTGGCAGTTCCCTACTCTCGCATGGGGAGACCCCACACTACCATCGGCGCTACGGCGTTTCACTTCTGAGTTCGGCATGGGGTCAGGTGGGACCACCGCGCTACTGCCGCCAGGCAAATTCTTTATCAAGCCGCCGAACTTTAACCTAAAAACTGGTGCTGATACCCAGAGTCGAACTGGGGACCTCACCCTTACCAAGGGTGCGCTCTACCAACTGAGCCATATCAGCACGCTTTAATTTGGAGCCTGGCAGTTCCCTACTCTCGCATGGGGAGACCCCACACTACCATCGGCGCTACGGCGTTTCACTTCTGAGTTCGGCATGGGGTCAGGTGGGACCACCGCGCTAGTGCCGCCAGGCAAATTCTGTTTTGTTAACCGTTGCGTTATTCACACAACCATCAACTTAATCTCGGTTCAAGCTGAAAATCAAAATGCTTAGTCTCTCAACCAAAACACCTTCGGTGTTGTAAGGTTAAGCCTCACGGATCATTAGTACTGGTTAGCTCAACGTATCGCTACGCTTACACACCCAGCCTATCAACGTCGTAGTCTTCAACGTTCCTTCAGGACCCTTAAAGGGTCAGGGAGAACTCATCTCGGGGCAAGTTTCGCGCTTAGATGCTTTCAGCGCTTATCTTTTCCGCATTTAGCTACCGGGCAATGCCATTGGCATGACAACCCGAACACCAGTGATGCGTCCACTCCGGTCCTCTCGTACTAGGAGCAGCCCCCCTCAATTCTCCAGCGCCCACGGCAGATAGGGACCGAACTGTCTCACGACGTTCTAAACCCAGCTCGCGTACCACTTTAAATGGCGAACAGCCATACCCTTGGGACCTACTTCAGCCCCAGGATGTGATGAGCCGACATCGAGGTGCCAAACACCGCCGTCGATATGAACTCTTGGGCGGTATCAGCCTGTTATCCCCGGAGTACCTTTTATCCGTTGAGCGATGGCCCTTCCATTCAGAACCACCGGATCACTAAGACCTGCTTTCGCACCTGCTCGAGCCGTCACTCTCGCAGTCAAGCTAGCTTATGCCTTTGCACTAACCTCACGATGTCCGACCGTGATTAGCTAACCTTCGTGCTCCTCCGTTACGCTTTAGGAGGAGACCGCCCCAGTCAAACTACCCACCAGACACTGTCCGCAACCCGGATTACGGGTCTACGTTAGAACACCAGCCATTAAAGGGTGGTATTTCAAGGTTGGCTCCACAAGAACTGGCGTCCTCGCTTCAAAGCCTCCCACCTATCCTACACATCAAGGACCAGTGTTCAGTGTCAAGCTATAGTAAAGGTTCACGGGGTCTTTCCGTCTTGCCGCGGGTACACTGCATCTTCACAGCGATTTCAATTTCACTGAGTCTCGGGTGGAGACAGCCTGGCCATCATTACGCCATTCGTGCAGGTCGGAACTTACCCGACAAGGAATTTCGCTACCTTAGGACCGTTATAGTTACGGCCGCCGTTTACCGGGGCTTCGATCAAGAGCTTCAGCTTGCGCTTAACCCCATCAATTAACCTTCCGGCACCGGGCAGGCGTCACACCGTATACGTCCACTTTCGTGTTTGCACAGTGCTGTGTTTTTAATAAACAGTTGCAGCCAGCTGGTATCTTCGACTGCCTTCAGCTCCATCCGCAAGGGACTTCACCTACCGACAGCGTGCCTTCTCCCGAAGTTACGGCACCATTTTGCCTAGTTCCTTCACCCGAGTTCTCTCAAGCGCCTTGGTATTCTCTACCTGACCACCTGTGTCGGTTTGGGGTACGATTTGATGTTACCTGATGCTTAGAGGCTTTTCCTGGAAGTGCGGCATTTGTTACTTCAGCACCGTAGTACCTCGTCATCACACCTCAGCGTTAGATAAGAGTCCGGATTTACCTAAACTCTCCGCCTACATGCTTAAACCGGGACAACCGTCGCCCGGCTAACATAGCCCTCTCCGTCCCCCCCTTCGCAGTAACACCGAGTACAGGAATATTAACCTGTTTCCCATCGACTACGCCTTTCGGCCTCGCCTTAGGGGTCGACTCACCCTGCCCCGATTAACGTTGGACAGGAACCCTTGGTCTTCCGGCGAGCGGGTTTTTCACCCGCTTTATCGTTACTTATGTCAGCATTCGCACTTCTGATACCTCCACCAGACCTCACAGTCCAGCTTCAACGGCTTACAGAACGCTCCCCTACCCAACAACGCATAAGCGTCGCTGCCGCAGCTTCGGTGCATGGTTTAGCCCCGTTACATCTTCCGCGCAGGCCGACTCGACCAGTGAGCTATTACGCTTTCTTTAAATGATGGCTGCTTCTAAGCCAACATCCTGGCTGTCTGTGCCTTCCCACATCGTTTCCCACTTAACCATGACTTTGGGACCTTAGCTGGCGGTCTGGGTTGTTTCCCTCTTCACGACGGACGTTAGCACCCGCCGTGTGTCTCCCGTGATAACATTCTTCGGTATTCGGAGTTTGCATCGGGTTGGTAAGCCGGGATGGCCCCCTAGCCGAAACAGTGCTCTACCCCCGAAGATGAGTTCACGAGGCGCTACCTAAATAGCTTTCGGGGAGAACCAGCTATCTCCCGGTTTGATTGGCCTTTCACCCCCAGCCACAAGTCATCCGCTAATTTTTCAACATTAGTCGGTTCGGTCCTCCAGTTAGTGTTACCCAACCTTCAACCTGCCCATGGCTAGATCACCGGGTTTCGGGTCTATACCCTGCAACTTAACGCCCAGTTAAGACTCGGTTTCCCTGCGGCTCCCCTATACGGTTAACCTTGCTACAGAATATAAGTCGCTGACCCATTATACAAAAGGTACGCAGTCACCCCATAAAAGAGGCTCCCACTGCTTGTACGTACACGGTTTCAGGTTCTGTTTCACTCCCCTCGCCGGGGTTCTTTTCGCCTTTCCCTCACGGTACTGGTTCACTATCGGTCAGTCAGGAGTATTTAGCCTTGGAGGATGGTCCCCCCATATTCAGACAGGATACCACGTGTCCCGCCCTACTCTTCGAGTTCACAGTATGTGCATTTTTGTGTACGGGAGTATCACCCTGTACCCTGCGACTTTCCAGACGCTTCCACTAATACACAAACTGATTCAGACTCTGGGCTGCTCCCCGTTCGCTCGCCGCTACTGGGGGAATCTCGGTTGATTTCTTTTCCTCGGGTACTTAGATGTTTCAGTTCCCCCGGTTCGCTTCGTTAAGCTATGTATTCACTTAACGATAGTGCAACGAATTGCACTGGGTTTCCCCATTCGGAAATCGTCGGTTATAACGGTTCATATCACCTTACCGACGCTTATCGCAGATTAGCACGTCCTTCATCGCCTCTGACTGCCAGGGCATCCACCGTGTACGCTTAGTCGCTTAACCTCACAACCCGAAGATGTCTCGTAAGACACAATCGTATGTTGTGAAAATTTGAGAGACTCGAACATATCGTATTCCCATTCCTTATTACGGAGGAATGAGACGACATGTCGTTTCAATTTTCAGCTTGTTCCGGATTTTTAAAGAGCAATATCTCAAACATAACTCACTGAGTTAGTTTTGAGATATTCGGTGATAATGTCTTTCACACATTATCGGAGATGGCGTCCCCAAGGGGATTCGAACCCCTGTTACAGCCGTGAAAGGGCAGTGTCCTGGGCCTCTAGACGATGGGGACACGAATAATCCTTTGCAGGATATCGCTTTTTGCTCATTTACTTTCATCAGACAATCTGTGTGAGCACTACGCAAGTTCGTATCTATTAGGTAAGGAGGTGATCCAACCGCAGGTTCCCCTACGGTTACCTTGTTACGACTTCACCCCAGTCATGAATCACAAAGTGGTAAGCGCCCTCCCGAAGGTTAAGCTACCTACTTCTTTTGCAACCCACTCCCATGGTGTGACGGGCGGTGTGTACAAGGCCCGGGAACGTATTCACCGTAGCATTCTGATCTACGATTACTAGCGATTCCGACTTCACGGAGTCGAGTTGCAGACTCCGATCCGGACTACGACGCACTTTATGAGGTCCGCTTGCTCTCGCGAGGTCGCTTCTCTTTGTATGCGCCATTGTAGCACGTGTGTAGCCCTACTCGTAAGGGCCATGATGACTTGACGTCATCCCCACCTTCCTCCAGTTTATCACTGGCAGTCTCCTTTGAGTTCCCGGCCGAACCGCTGGCAACAAAGGATAAGGGTTGCGCTCGTTGCGGGACTTAACCCAACATTTCACAACACGAGCTGACGACAGCCATGCAGCACCTGTCTCAGAGTTCCCGAAGGCACTAAGCTATCTCTAGCGAATTCTCTGGATGTCAAGAGTAGGTAAGGTTCTTCGCGTTGCATCGAATTAAACCACATGCTCCACCGCTTGTGCGGGCCCCCGTCAATTCATTTGAGTTTTAACCTTGCGGCCGTACTCCCCAGGCGGTCGACTTAACGCGTTAGCTCCGGAAGCCACTCCTCAAGGGAACAACCTCCAAGTCGACATCGTTTACGGCGTGGACTACCAGGGTATCTAATCCTGTTTGCTCCCCACGCTTTCGCACCTGAGCGTCAGTCTTTGTCCAGGGGGCCGCCTTCGCCACCGGTATTCCTCCAGATCTCTACGCATTTCACCGCTACACCTGGAATTCTACCCCCCTCTACAAGACTCTAGCCTGCCAGTTTCGAATGCAGTTCCCAGGTTGAGCCCGGGGATTTCACATCCGACTTGACAGACCGCCTGCGTGCGCTTTACGCCCAGTAATTCCGATTAACGCTTGCACCCTCCGTATTACCGCGGCTGCTGGCACGGAGTTAGCCGGTGCTTCTTCTGCGAGTAACGTCAATCGCCAAGGTTATTAACCTTAACGCCTTCCTCCTCGCTGAAAGTACTTTACAACCCGAAGGCCTTCTTCATACACGCGGCATGGCTGCATCAGGCTTGCGCCCATTGTGCAATATTCCCCACTGCTGCCTCCCGTAGGAGTCTGGACCGTGTCTCAGTTCCAGTGTGGCTGGTCATCCTCTCAGACCAGCTAGGGATCGTCGCCTAGGTGAGCCATTACCTCACCTACTAGCTAATCCCATCTGGGCACATCTGATGGCAAGAGGCCCGAAGGTCCCCCTCTTTGGTCCGAAGACGTTATGCGGTATTAGCTACCGTTTCCAGTAGTTATCCCCCTCCATCAGGCAGTTTCCCAGACATTACTCACCCGTCCGCCGCTCGTCACCCAGGAGCAAGCTCCCTGTGCTACCGCTCGACTTGCATGTGTTAGGCCTGCCGCCAGCGTTCAATCTGAGCCATGATCAAACTCTTCAATTAAAAGCTTGATTTGCTTCAACTCGTGAAGCGGTGCTCAAAAATTAACTTTCGTAGTACTTCTTTAGTTAAACAAGTCAACTAAATGAATTACTGCTTGGTCACTCTTCAAGACTTGATATTTTTTTGATACCCGAAGGTATCTGAGATATCAATCCTGCGAGTGCCCACACAGATTGTCTGATAAATTGTTAAAGAGCAGTGAGTTACGCGCTTTCGCTTGCTAACTCGAGGTGGCGTATATTACGCTTTCCTCTTTCAGAGTCAACCCTTAATTTCAGGATATTTGACTCTCATCGCCGCCGTTACTCTGTGATGTTGTTCACATGTTCCGTGTCGATGGAGGCGCATTATAGGGATCTCTTTTTATTGCACAACTCTTTTTTCGATCTTTTCTTCCGACTGATTAGTTTTCGCCCTTTTCGCTGTGATCGTGTTCGATCTGCCCTGTTTTTGATGCTTTACCTCCTTGCCATAGGCTAAGAAAGCAGCCACAGTCTATCTATAAAGAGAACTGTCAGAGGTATTTATGTCCGCAGTATTACGACCTTTCCAAAAAACTTATCCTGAAATAGGCCAGCGCGTGATGCTTGATAGCTCAAGTGTTGTCATTGGTGATGTGCGCCTTGCCGATGATGTGAGCATTTGGCCATTAGTCGCTATTCGCGGCGACGTAAACTATGTGGCTATTGGCGCACGTAGCAATATTCAAGACGGTAGTGTGTTACATGTCACGCATAAGTCTTCTTATAACCCGGAAGGTAATCCGCTTGTTGTTGGGGAAGATGTGACTGTTGGGCATAAGGTTATGCTGCACGGCTGCACGATCGGAAACCGCGTGCTTGTGGGGATGGGATCGATTTTGCTTGATGGTGTAGTAATAGAAGATGATGTCATGATCGGTGCGGGAAGTTTGGTACCGCAGAATAAGCGTCTTGAAAGTGGTTACCTCTACTTGGGCAGCCCGGTAAAACAGATCCGTCCTTTAAAATCTGAAGAACTCGAAGGCTTAAAATACTCAGCCAATAACTACGTTCGCTGGAAAGATGAGTATCTCGCTCAGGAAAGCCAGACGCATCCTTGATTGTCCTCTTCACCTGCGGCAATTAGCTCCTCAGCTTCATCTTCCAGATCCCAGCGGTTTTGCCGAAAAAGCTCGAGCCATGATTCTTTATTATCGCCACCATAACGGCTGGCGATAATTTCCCCGGTAATCGCACACATCACCTGAAAACCATTTACTAATGCAGGGAAACAGATCGCCTGAAGTTGATCGTCCCATTGTTCACGGTCGGGAAATTGGATCGCCTGGTTCACTGCGCCATTTCCTGCTTTAGCTTCTCTATAACTGGGGCGATTTCAGGTAACACACCGTGCCACAAGAAAAAGGCATGCGCAGCCTGCCCCACCAGCATCCCCAAACCATCTGCATAATGTTGAACGCCGTGCTGTTTACACCAATGCAAGAAGGGGGTTTCGCCCTTTTGGTAGAACATGTCGTAGCAATGAACATTGTGCGAAAGCAACGATGCTGGAATAGCAGGAATGTCACCGGCAATACCACTGGAAGTCGCATTAATGATGAGATCAAATTGATGCCCCTCCAGTTCAGATTGTTCTAAAGACTGGATGCTGCCCATATGGTTAAACAATTGTGCGAGTTCCTGGGCCCGTGAAAAGGTGCGATTGGTGATCGTCACTGCGCAATCAAGCGAGAGCAGCGGCAATAGTACGCCTCTTGCCGCGCCACCAGCGCCAAGCAACAAAACACGTCGGCCCGGTTCTATAAGCGATAAGCGTTCGAGATCGGTTAATAACCCAATCCCATCGGTGTTATCGCCTAACAGACGACCATCTTCCAGGCGCTTGAGGGTATTTACCGCACCAGCTAACGCAGCGCGTTCTGTTAGCTCATCCGCACGAGCGAATGCCTGTTCTTTGAAAGGGACCGTAATGTTGATTCCTTTACCGCCCGCCAGGAAAAAGTGCTCAAGTGTTTCAATAAAAGCATCAACAGGCGCAAGCACGCGGCCATAGGGATGCTCAATTTGTAATTGCTCAGCAAACATCTGATGAATTTGCGGAGATTTGCTGTGCTGAATGGGATTACCAAAAACGGCGAAGGTTTCCATTATTTACCCCTGGCGGAAAAGTTCGCCGGTCAAAGCGTCACGGATTTCAGAAGGATTCTGTCTGCCACCGGTATCGCCACGTAGCACCGGGAAATCATCGCCAAATTGCAGCAAGACTTCATCGGCAGTACGGCAAGGCGGCAGCCCGGACAGATTGGCACTGGTAGACACCAAAGGTTTGCCATAAGCCAAACACAGCTCACGAACCAATGGGTGGTCAGTCACCCTCACCGCTAAAGACTCAAATCGGCCTGTTAGCCAGCGCGGTGTGGATGGCAGTGCAGGAAAGACAAAGGTCACAGGCCCCGGCCAGCAGGAAAATACTGCATCTCGCTGCATTTGAGTCAGGGTTGCACTATCTATATAAGGAAGAAGCTGCTCGAAATTCGCAGCGATCAGAATCAGACCTTTGTCGACGGGGCGATGTTTTAGTTCAAGCAAACGCATGACGGCCACTTCGCTGTCGGGATCACAACCGACACCAAAGACAGCTTCGGTTGGATAAGCGATGACTTGTTGTTGTTTTAGGGCGGCAACGATCTCTACGAGTTGCTCTGATTGCAGGTTTGTCTTCACAAGCTTTTATTCCGCCGTTACCGGCTTTCCACATTGTTTACTGGCACAGAATTGCTTTAGCCCCTGCGCCGTTTTCTTTTCGATAAGTAAAGGATAGTGACATGCAGTGCATTCACCAGCCACCGGTTTGCTATTTATAACAAACTGGCATGTTGGATAGCAGTCGCACGACCAAAAGGTTTTGCCGAATCGAGAGCGTCGCTGGACTAATTTCCCTTGCTGGCATTGAGGGCAGCTGATTGCTGTTTCATCAGGCTTGTCGATGACTTCCGAGTGTTCACACGTTGGATAATCACTACAACCGATAAACATGCCAAAACGCCCCTGCCGCAACACAAGGTTTTTCTGGCATACAGGGCAAAGCTGACCTTCAAGCACTTTAACTACGTGGCCATCAGCCTGGCTTTTTAGCGGGCGTACATAATCGCATTCCGGATAATGGGAGCAGCCAAGAAAAGGGCCGTGTTTACCGGAACGAATGACTAACCCTGCCCCACATTGAGGGCAGGGTTCATTTTTAGGCACAGTGAACAGTGCTGATTTGGTCATAACATCTCATGCTGCGACTTTAATTTAGTGCAGCATACCTTCATTTACTTCGAAGAGTAATTCTTCCATTTGTTGGTAAGCGTTTTCGCAACCCGGAATATTGAACAGCACCATCAGCACCACCCACTTTAAATCTTCCAGCTCGAACTCGGCGGTGTCTAATGCTAATACTCGCTCAATGACCATTTCACGGGTTTCGAGGTTCAGCACCTGAATCTGTTCAAGGAACAGTAAAAACCCCCGACAAGTTGCATCAAGTCGCTGGCATTCATCTGCGGTATACATACGCATTGAAAGTGGGTCAGCGGCCAGTTGCATGGGTTCAGTCAGACCTTCCTGATAGTCCGCCAGTTTTTCAAGCCATACAAGAGCGTTATAAATGTCTTCATGATCAAAACCGGCGTCGGCGAGATCACGTGTCAATTTATCTTGATCAACTCGCATTTCCACTTCGTTGTGGATGTAGGTTTCAAATAAGTACATTAGTACGTCGAACATGGCATGCCCTCCTCAATCGGACATAGCCGCCGGGTACAGCTGCGATCCATCCTGCTAACTCCAGTTCGAGTAGCTGGGCTACCGTCTCTGGCACAGGTTGGCCGGCACGTTCAGCGACGACGTCAACAGGTGTAACCTCATCTCCTACGTTAGCCAACAGCTCAGGAAATGGCAATGTGCGATCCCCCTCATTGTGTGAATATATTAATGCTTTGTGAGGTGAAGGAAGCCATTGCAGTTCGTTTTCCAGGTGCTCGAGTATGTCCGAAGGATGGCTTACCAGTGTAGCGCCTTGCTTAATCAACCAGTGTGGCCCTTCACTGCCGGGACTACCCACTGCGCCTGGTAACGCAAACAGTTCCCTGCCTTGCTCGAGTGCATAACGGGCCGTGACCAGCGATCCACTGCGCTCACTGGCTTCGACAACAAATACCGCACGACTCAGCCCACTGATGATGCGATTTCTGCGCGGAAAATTGCCTGGATAGGGAGAGGTCGTTAGAGGAAATTCAGAGATAATCGCCCCTCCTTCCGCAATTATCTGTTCGGCCAATTGCTTATGGCGCCTGGGGTAAATTCCAGCCAGCCCATTCCCCAACACCGCGATGGTTTTCCCGTGAACGTTTATTGCCGCGCGGTGCGCCACCGCGTCAATACCCAGAGCCAAACCACTGGTTATCGTTAATCCGGCAGTAGCTAATGGTTCGCAAAACATCCGGCACCACCACTCACCATATTGGGAAATATTGCGATTACCCACTACGGCGAGTTGGTTACTGGAAAGAAGCTCAATATCCCCCCTGACAAATAAAGCTGCCGGGTAGCAATCTATTGCACGCAACTGAGCTGGATAATGCTCACAGTCGGCCGTGAGAAGATGATGATCAGGTACTTCAAGCCAGTCCAATGACTCTTCCAGTTCTTTGCCACTAAATTCCAGAAAATGAGAAATCTGCTGGGTAGATAAGCCTGCTCTCGTCAGAGAAACAACCGAACACTCAGGCTCCTTCAACAAGAAATGGGCAATTTTTAATAGCTTATCGCCACTCAGGCTTTGAACCGCCATTAGACGTAACCAGATCTCTTTTGGTGGCATCTCATCCTCCTGCCATAAGCTATAAAAGCAATCCTTGCGATTGGTCACTGATGCTGTCAATCAGGCCGGGAAATGTCTAGAATAGAGGTAATAATCTTTCTATCAATTGAACACAGCTCTGGATATTTATGTCAGTTTTGCAGGTATTACATTTCCCGGACGAGCGCCTTCGCACTGTGGCGACTCCGGTCAAAGAGGTGAATGCGGAGATTCAGCAGATTGTCGATGGCATGTTCGAGACAATGTACGCTGAAGAAGGTATTGGCCTTGCAGCAACACAGGTGGATATCCACCAACGAATTATTGTGATTGATGTTTCTGAAAACCGCGACGAGCGCCTGGTTTTAATCAATCCAGAGCTGCTGGAAAAAAGCGGTGAAACCGGCATCGAAGAGGGTTGCCTATCTATTCCAGAACAACGTGCGTTAGTGCCTCGTGCCGAACGAGTCAAAATCCGTGCACTGGACCGTGAAGGTCAGCCGTATGAACTAGAAGCCGATGGCCTGCTTGCTATTTGTATTCAGCACGAAATGGACCATCTGGTTGGCAAACTGTTTGTCGATTACCTTTCACCGTTGAAACGTCAGCGTATTCGTCAGAAACTGGAAAAAATGGCTCGTCTGAATAAGAGCGCCTAATCCATCACAAAAGGGAATAATGTGTCTGATTCACTGCGTATTATTTTCGCCGGTACCCCTGACTTTGCAGCGCGTCATCTTGACGCCCTGTTGTCTTCTCAGCACCAGGTTGTTGGCGTATTTACACAACCCGACAGGCCCGCTGGGCGTGGCAAAAAGCTGATGCCGAGCCCTGTAAAAGTACTGGCGACTGAAAAGAATATCCCCGTTTTTCAACCCGCCTCTTTACGTCCGGCCGAAAATCAGGAACTGGTTTCCAGCTTGAACGCCGATGTCATGGTGGTTGTAGCTTACGGCCTGATTCTGCCAAAAGCAGTTCTGGATATGCCACGCCTGGGCTGTATTAATGTTCATGGCTCGCTGCTGCCACGCTGGCGTGGTGCGGCACCTATCCAGCGGTCGTTATGGGCTGGTGATGCCGAAACTGGCGTGACCATTATGCAAATGGACGTGGGTCTGGATACTGGCGATATGCTGGTGAAATTCTCCTGCCCAATTGAAGCCACTGATACCAGCGCAACACTCTACGATAAGCTGGCAAATCTTGGGCCA
Organism: Buttiauxella sp. 3AFRM03; assembly: GCF_003675305.1. Classification (NCBI taxonomy): domain Bacteria; kingdom Pseudomonadati; phylum Pseudomonadota; class Gammaproteobacteria; order Enterobacterales; family Enterobacteriaceae; genus Buttiauxella; species Buttiauxella sp. 3AFRM03. The sequence continues at coordinate 3,442,440 of NZ_CP033076.1, read as the reverse complement.
CAAGGGTTACTGGAAACGTTAAACCAACTGGCTACAGGGCTTGCAACACCAGAAGTTCAGAGCGAGGAATTGGTCACGTACGCTGAGAAACTCAGCAAGGAAGAGGCTCGTATCGACTGGTCGCTATCTGCTGCACAACTTGAGCGTTGCATCCGCGCCTTTAACCCATGGCCAATGAGTTGGCTGGAAATTGACGGCCAACCAGTCAAAATCTGGCAAGCATCAGTAATCAATCAACTCACTGACGCAGCGCCTGGAACCATCATTGAAACCAATAAACAGGGTATTCAGGTGGCAACCGGCGAAGGGATTTTAAATCTGGAATCCCTTCAACCAGCAGGAAAGAAAGCAATGACTGCTCAGGATCTCCTGAACTCTCGCAGCGAATGGTTTAAGCCAGGTGCACTTCTCGCCTGATAAAAGAAATTCTTTGCGCCCAGGCCAAACACCTGGGCATTTTTGTTTTTAAGCGCCGGAAAACCAGAGCGTGGTTATGAAAAAAACACTAAATCTTCGCAGTATGGCCGCACAGACGATTGAACAAGTTGTGGAAAAAGGTCAATCACTCAGCAATGTGCTGCCTGCGGCGCAACACAAAGTTTCTGATAAAGATAAAGCATTGCTTCAAGAGCTCTGTTTTGGTGTATTGCGCACTTTGCCGCAACTCGAATGGCTGGTCAGCAAGTTGATGTCCCGCCCAATGACCGGTAAGCAACGCACCATTCACTATTTAATTATGGTGGGTTTTTATCAGCTGCTTTATACCAGAATTCCTGCCCATGCCGCTCTTGCAGAAACCGTTGAAGGTGCGGTTGCAATTAAACGCCAATCGCTCAAAGGTTTAATTAATGGCGTTCTGCGCCAGTTCCAGCGTCAGCAAGAAGAACTGATGGTAGAAGCCTCTAAACACGAGAGCCGTTTCCTGCATCCAACATGGCTACTGCAACGTTTGAAAAAAGCCTATCCAAATCAATGGCAATCCATAGTTGATGCGAATAATCAGCGCCCACCAATGTGGCTGCGTGTTAATCGCCAACACCATACTCGTGAAGAATGGATGGCGTTACTGGCTGAAAGCGAACTGGAAGGTCATATTCATCCTCAGTATCGCGATGCGGTACGCCTGGAAACGCCAGCACCTGTTCATACCTTACCTGGTTTTGAACAAGGGTGGGTTACCGTTCAGGATGCTTCAGCACAAGGTTCGGTAGATCTACTTGATCCGCAAAATGGTGAGATGATCCTTGATTTATGTGCAGCACCTGGCGGCAAGACGACTCATATTTTGGAAGCAGCCCCTAAAGCGCATGTGATGGCGGTCGACATTGATGAACAACGTCTGAAACGTGTACACGAAAACCTACAGCGCCTGGGTATGACAGCAGATGTGAAATCTGGTGATGGACGATTTCCTGAACAATGGTGCGGCAACCAACAATTTGACCGTATTCTGCTTGATGCTCCTTGCTCAGCTACCGGTGTTATTCGCCGCCATCCAGATATCAAGTGGTTGCGCCGTGACAGGGACATTGCTGAATTAGCTGAGTTGCAGAAAGAGATTCTTGAGGCTATTTGGCCAAGACTAAAATCGGGTGGCACACTGGTTTATGCTACCTGCTCTATCCTGCCAGAAGAAAACTGGCAACAGGTAGCGGCTTTCCTGGCACAGCATCCGGAAGCACAACTGGTTGAAACCGGTACGCCTGAAAAACCAGGGATCCAGAATCTCCCTTCCCCGGAAGATGGTGATGGCTTCTTTTACGCTAAGCTAATTAAAAGCTGATTCAGGTTTGCTGAGTCTTAGGTTTCATCACCAATGAAGCTATAAAAAATGAAAATAATCATTCTCGGTGCGGGCCAGGTCGGCGGCACACTGGCAGAAAACCTGGTAGGTGAAAACAACGACATTACTGTTGTTGATACCAATCAAGATCGTCTGCGCAGCTTGCAAGATAAGTTTGATTTACGCGTTGTGCAGGGGCATGGCTCGCATCCGCGCGTTTTGCGTGAAGCCGGCGCAGATGATGCCGATATGCTGGTCGCAGTAACCAGTTCGGACGAAACGAATATGATTGCCTGCCAGGTAGCGTATTCGCTTTTTAATACTCCAAATCGTATTGCGCGTATCCGTGCTCCAGATTATGTGAGGGATGCCGAGCGCTTATTTAACGCCGAAGCGGTGCCAATTGACCACCTAATCGCACCTGAACAGCTAGTTATCGACAATATCTATCGCCTTATTGAGTATCCAGGTGCGCTACAGGTTGTTAATTTTGCCGAGGGAAAAGTTAGCCTTGCAGTGGTGAAAGCCTATTATGGCGGCCCGTTAGTGGGCAATGCACTTTCTACTATGCGTGAGCATATGCCGCATATTGAAACTCGCGTTGCTGCTATTTTCCGACACGACAGGCCAATTCGTCCGCAAGGTTCAACTATTGTTGAAGCCGGGGACGAAGTATTTTTCATTGCCGCTTCTCAGCATATTCGAGCGGTAATGAGTGAATTACAACGGCTCGAGAAACCCTATAAGCGTATCATGCTGGTCGGTGGAGGGAATATTGGGGCGGGTCTCGCGCAACGTCTTGAAAAAGACTACAGCGTTAAACTCATTGAGCGTGATTCGCAACGCGCGGCCGAACTGGCTGAAATGTTGCAAAACACTATTGTTTTCTATGGTGATGCCTCAGATCAGGAATTATTAGCCGAAGAACATATTGAACAAGTCGATTTGTTTATTGCCGTCACTAACGACGATGAAGCAAATATTATGTCCGCGATGCTAGCGAAGCGTATGGGTGCCAAGAAAGTTATGGTGCTTATCCAGCGCAAAGCCTACGTTGACCTGGTTCAAGGTAGCGTGATTGATATTGCTATTTCACCACAACAAGCCACCATTTCGGCTTTGCTCGGGCACGTGCGTAAAGCCGATATCGTCGGTGTTTCCTCTCTGCGTCGAGGTGTAGCTGAAGCGATTGAAGCCGTTGCTCATGGTGATGAAAGTACTTCACGAGTTGTCGGTCGTTCAATTGATGAAATAAAACTTCCACCAGGAACAATTATTGGCGCAGTTGTACGTGGTAATGACGTCATGATCGCTAATGACAATTTGCGTATTGAACAAGGCGACCATGTAATTATGTTCCTGACAGATAAGAAATTTGTCAGCGATGTAGAAAGATTGTTCCAACCAAGCCCATTCTTCTTGTAATACTATTTGGCGGGGAATTTCTCCGCCAAGCTATTCCAACAACTCTAAAAACCACCATGTTATTAAGGAATTAACATCAAAATCTTATTACCATAATGTAATGGCAATCGGGTTATCATTTGTTAAACTTATTAACGTCAGCCAGTACAAGGAGAGAAAAATGAGCATGTTAAAAGAATTCCGCGAATTTGCTATGCGTGGGAACGTTGTAGATTTGGCAGTGGGTGTGATTATTGGGGCAGCATTCGGGAAAATTGTTTCATCATTGGTTGCGGATATTATTATGCCGCCACTTGGATTGCTGATTGGGGGCGTTGATTTTAAGCAATTCGCCTTAATTCTACGACCTGCGGCTGGTGATATTCCAGCAGTGGTTATGCATTACGGTATCTTTATTCAAAATATCTTTGATTTCGTGATTGTTGCTTTCGCAATTTTCCTGGCAATCAAAGGAATGAATCAATTGAACCGCAAAAAAATAGAAGAACCTGCAGCGCCAGCGGCACCAACTAAAGAAGAAGTATTACTTAGCGAAATCCGCGACCTGCTAAAACAACAGAACGAGCGAGTTTAATTGCGCTAATTAAACGAGGAAGGCCAGTGGTAAAAAAGCAATTTGCTTGTTTGCCACTGGCCTCCCAGTTACCTTTTTTACCACGCTTAACAGTACGCTGATAGCTTCCCTTCCCTTTCTTATTCTGCTCAACTCGCTGACGAAACAGCGGGTCATGTAACAAAGCCTCAATGGCATTATCTTTGATGACCCCTTTCTTATGCTGGTATTTACACATACAAACTCCAGATTGTTTAAAATAACGGCGCAAGTGTATGCCCGTATTTGCTGAATCGCAATTTATTCTTTTCTCCGACTTGCACCTTGTTCAAGGGCCTCAAGAATTGAACAATATGCAGTGCTGTGAGCACTTCCACAACAAGCATCATTGAGTCTCTGCAACGATCGTCGCATATGCTGAAGTTCTTTTATTTTAGACTCCACTTCTACAAGCCTCGACTGCACGATGCTCTTTGACTCCTGACACGTGTGATGTTCAGGATCAATTCGGATCGACAACAACTCGCGGATAGTTTCCAGTGTAAAACCTAATTGCTTGGCGTAACGAATGAACTTCAGACGCTGCAAATCACTTTCACTATAAAGCCGAAAACCACCTTCAGTTCTGACTTCATGATCCATCATTTGCTGTTTTTCATAGTAACGTATGGTGTCAGGAGTTACATCCGCCAGTCTGGCCAACTCTCCAATGCGAAACATGATCATTCATTCCTCATCAATTTTATGAAGTAATTTGTCGGCATATTCACCGCGAAGAAAATCGGTGCTCATACCTGCCTGTTGCAGTTTTAACTCAAGTAATGCCAGTTTCTTACTTATACCCAGGTACTCTGAATTTTCTCTGTCAATTGAATGAAGAAGCTCATTTAGCTCAATGGCATCTTTTCGTTGCTGGAGTGCCGGAGGTAAACAACCCGAGTTTTTCAAAATACGCCAGGCTACTCGAAGCTCTGGTGGAATAAATGAATCATCGTCGAGTTTAAGAGGAGAACCCGAGCCCCGTAGAGAGTCAAACTCCCCATTGCGTTGCGCATCAAGAATATGACGTTCTGACCACTGGTCGATTAACCACATAACTTATGTCGGCGTTTGTTAGAGATGAAATAAAGATACGATGAATTGATGCATGAAGGGAAACTACAGATATAAAAAAACCGGGCAAGCCCGGTTTTTCCATGTTACTACAGATTACTCTGCAGCAGCTTCTGTTTGAGACTCGGCGCGATCAACCAGCTCGATGTAAGCCATCGGAGCATTGTCACCTGCACGGAAGCCACACTTAAGAATACGAGTGTAACCACCAGTACGGGCTGCAAAACGCGGACCCAGTTCATTAAACAGTTTTGCCACGATCTCGTTATCACGAGTACGGGCGAATGCCAGACGACGATTAGCAACGCTATCAGTCTTGGCAAGAGTAATCAGCGGCTCAACTACGCGACGCAGCTCTTTCGCTTTAGGCAGAGTCGTCTTGATGATCTCATGACGAACCAGTGAACCTGCCATATTGCGGAACATAGCCTGGCGATGGCTGCTGTTGCGGTTCAGTTGACGACCACTCTTACGATGGCGCATGACCTTATCCTTCTCAGTAAAACCTTAACCTGTGATCCGGTTACTCGTCAGCGATGCTTGCCGGTGGCCAGTTTTCCAGGCGCATGCCCAGAGACAAACCACGGGAAGCCAGCACATCTTTAATCTCAGTAAGAGATTTTTTACCCAAGTTAGGCGTTTTGAGCAGCTCAACTTCGGTACGCTGTACCAGATCACCGATATAGTGGATAGCTTCTGCCTTAAGGCAGTTAGCAGAGCGGACAGTCAATTCCAGATCGTCAACAGGGCGCAGCAGGATCGGATCGAATTCTGGTTTCTCTTCTTTAACTTCTGGCTGACGTACATCACGTAAATCAACGAAAGCTTCAAGTTGTTCAGCCAGAATGGTTGCCGCACGACGAATCGCCTCTTCAGGATCGATTGTGCCGTTGGTTTCCATTTCGATGACCAGCTTATCCAGGTCGGTGCGCTGTTCTACACGCGCAGCTTCAACATTGTAGGCAATTCGCTCTACAGGGCTGTAGCAGGCGTCGACCAGCAGACGGCCGATTGGGCGCTCATCTTCTTCCGAATGAATTCGGGCAGAGGCCGGCACGTAACCGCGACCGCGCTGAACTTTGATACGCATACTAATAGATGCGTTCTCATCGGTCAGGTGGCAGATCACATGCTGCGGCTTGACGATTTCGACATCACCATCATGGGTGATATCGGCTGCAGTCACAGGGCCAATGCCAGACTTATTCAGAGTAAGAATAACATCATCTTTACCTTGAACTCTCACCGCCAGCCCTTTCAGGTTGAGCAGGATTTCCAGGATATCCTCCTGAACGCCTTCTTTGGTGCTGTACTCGTGTAGTACACCATCAATCTCAACCTCTGTCACCGCGCAACCCGGCATCGATGAGAGCAGAATACGGCGCAGTGCATTACCAAGAGTATGGCCAAAGCCACGCTCTAAAGGCTCAAGGGTCACCTTGGCGTGCGTCGAACTCACTTGCTCGATATCTACCAGGCGCGGTTTTAGAAACTCTGTCACAGAACCCTGCATTGTGTCCTCTCTTTGGTACTAAGCTTTACTTGGAGTAAAGCTCGACGATCAGGTGTTCGTTAATGTCCGCAGACAGATCAGTACGCTCAGGCTTACGCTTGAACACACCTTCCATCTTAGCAGCATCAACTTCCAGCCAGGTTGGCTTTTCACGCTGTTCAGCCAGCTCCAGAGCGGCCTTCACGCGAGATTGCTTTTTGGCTTTCTCACGGATGCTAACTACGTCATTCGGAGTTACCTGATAAGAAGCGATGTTAACAACGCGACCATTTACCATTACTGCTTTGTGGCTAACGAGCTGACGTGATTCTGCACGAGTAGCACCGAAGCCCATACGGTAAACAACGTTGTCAAGACGACCTTCCAGCAGAGCCAACAGGTTTTCACCGGTGTTGCCTTTCAGACGAGCTGCTTCTTTATAGTAGTTACGGAACTGACGCTCCAGAACACCGAACATGCGGCGAACTTTTTGCTTTTCACGCAACTGCACACCATAGTCAGACAGACGCGGTTTACGCGCACCGTGCTGGCCAGGAGCTTGTTCAATTTTACACTTGGTATCGATCGCGCGAACACCAGACTTCAGGAACAGGTCTGTGCCCTCGCGACGGCTCAGCTTGAGCTTAGGACCCAAATATCTTGCCATTTTCTTTCTCCAACATTCCTAAAAACGAGCGTTATACGCGACGTTTTTTCGGCGGACGACAACCGTTGTGAGGGATCGGAGTCACATCAGTAATATTAGTGATGCGGAAACCAGCGGCGTTCAGAGCACGAATGGTAGATTCGCGGCCTGGACCCGGTCCCTTAACCATAACTTCCAGGTTCTTGATACCGTATTCTTTCACGGCTTCTGCGCAACGCTCTGCTGCAACCTGAGCTGCGAACGGAGTCGATTTGCGAGAACCACGGAAACCGGAACCACCGGCAGTTGCCCAACCCAATGCGTTACCCTGACGATCAGTAATAGTAACGATAGTGTTGTTGAAAGAAGCATGGACATGAGCCACGCCGTCAGAGACTTGTTTTCTTACACGCTTACGTGCACGAATTGGTGCCTTTGCCATTATTCAATCACCCCGATTATTTCTTGATCGGTTTGCGCGGACCCTTACGGGTACGTGCGTTGGTCTTCGTACGCTGACCGCGCACTGGCAGACCACGACGATGACGCAAACCGCGATAGCAACCAAGGTCCATCAGACGCTTGATGCTCATACTCACTTCACGGCGCAGATCACCTTCAACGACAAATTTGGCAACTTCGTCACGCAGCGTGTCGATTTGTTCTTCAGACAGCTCTCTGATCTTAACATCTTCAGCGATACCCGCCGCGGCACAAATTGCCTTTGAGCGAGTCTTGCCGACACCGTAAATCGAAGTTAACGCGATTACGGTATGTTTTTGATCAGGAATGTTAATGCCTGCTATACGGGCCACTATGCACTCCTACTATTTAGATTATGCGTCCCATACCGAAAAGCCCGTTTTCAGGATACTCAAATGGAAACGCATAGACATACAAAAGATTGGCTGGCTAATCTAGCCAGCTCAACCCAACTTTGCAAGAAAAATATGCGAGATAATCAGCCTTGACGCTGTTTATGCTTCGGTTCGGCGCTGCAAATCACGCGAATAACACCGTCACGCTTAACGATTTTGCAGTTACGACATAATTTCTTGACGGAAGCACGAACTTTCATTTTTACTCTCCGTAACTTCTCAAGCGACTATTAACGGCCGTAGCCTTTCAGATTCGCTTTCTTCAATGCAGACTCGTACTGACTAGACATCATCAGAGTTTGCACTTGAGCCATAAAGTCCATGATAACCACGACAACAATGAGCAGCGAGGTTCCACCGAAGTAGAAAGGCACTTTCATTGCGTCACGCATGAACTCCGGGATTAGGCAGATAAAGGTAATGTACAACGCACCAACCAAGGTCAGGCGGGTCATTACTTTATCAATATACTTCGCCGTTTGTTCTCCCGGACGAATTCCTGGTACAAATGCACCGGACTTCTTCAGGTTATCTGCTGTTTCACGAGGGTTGAAAACCAACGCCGTATAGAAGAAACAGAAGAAGATGATTGCAGACGCATAGAGTAACACATAAAGCGGTTGCCCAGGCTGCAAATACAGCGAAATTGTAGTCAGCCAGTTCCAACCGGTTCCGCCCCCAAACCACGATGCAATCGTTGCAGGGAACAGAATAATACTGGAAGCAAAGATTGCTGGAATAACACCAGCCATATTCACTTTCAGCGGTAAATGCGTGCTCTGCGCAGCATAGACACGACGACCTTGTTGACGTTTTGCGTAGTTTACCACAATGCGGCGTTGACCACGTTCAACAAAAACAACGAAGAAGGTCACTGCGAATACTAGTACTGCAACCAACAGCAACAGAAGGAAGTGCAGGTCGCCTTGCCTTGCTTGCTCGATAGTATGGCCAACGGCCGGCGGCAAACCCGCAACAATACCAGCGAAGATTATGATTGAGATACCGTTGCCGATACCACGCTCAGTAATCTGTTCGCCCAGCCACATAAGGAACATCGTTCCCGTGACAAGACTCACAACAGCGGTGAAGTAGAATGCAAAGCCTGGGTTTAACACCAGGCCCTGCATACCAGGCATATTCGGTAAACCGGTAGCAATACCGATTGACTGGAATATTGCCAGCACCAGAGTTCCGTAACGGGTGTACTGACTAATCTTACGACGGCCAGATTCCCCTTCCTTCTTCAACTCTGCTAACGCTGGGTGAACCACCGTTAACAGCTGGATAATAATCGATGCCGAAATATACGGCATGATACCCAATGCAAAGATAGAAGCACGGCTGAGAGCACCACCAGAGAACATGTTAAACATTTCAATGATAGTGCCTCGCTGTTGCTCAAGCAGTTTGGCAAGTACAGCGGCATCAATACCAGGGATCGGAATAAAAGAGCCAATGCGGAAAACAATCAGCGCACCGATAACAAACATCAGTCTGCGTTTCAGCTCACCAAGCCCGCCTTTAGCACTTTGAAAATCTAATCCCGGTTGCTTTGCCATCTGCTACTTATTCCTCGATTTTACCGCCAGCAGCTTCGATAGCAGCACGAGCGCCTTTAGTGACACGCAGGCCGCGAACAGTTACCGGACGAGAAACCTCGCCAGACAGAATCACTTTCGCGAATTCAATCTGAATACCGATAATGTTTGCTGCTTTCAGCGTGTTCAGGTCAACTACGTCGCCTTCAACTTTCGCCAGATCAGAGAGACGAATCTCACCGGTGATCATTGCTTTGCGAGAGGTGAAACCAAACTTCGGCAGACGACGGTACAACGGCATCTGACCACCTTCAAAACCACGACGTACGCCACCGCCAGAACGAGAGTTCTGACCTTTGTGACCACGACCGCCGGTTTTACCGAGGCCAGAACCGATACCACGACCCAGACGCTTGGAAGCGTGCTTAGACCCTTCGGCCGGAGACAGAGTATTTAAACGCATCTCTTACTCCTCAACTTTAACCATGTAGGAAACCGCGTTGACCATACCACGTACAGCAGGAGTATCCTCGCGCTCTACGGTGTGGCCAATACGACGCAGACCCAGGCCAAGCAGCGTTGCCTTGTGTTTCGGCAGACGACCGATTGCACTGCGGGTTTGTGTAATTTTAATAGTCTTTGCCATGGTCAATTACCCCAGAATTTCTTCAACGGATTTACCACGCTTGGCAGCGACCATTTCCGGAGACTTCATATTCGCCAGGCCATCAATAGTTGCACGAACCACGTTAATCGGGTTGGTGGAACCATATGCTTTAGCCAAAACGTTATGAACTCCAGCGACTTCCAGAACGGCGCGCATTGCACCACCGGCAATAATACCGGTACCCTGGGAAGCCGGCTGCATGAACACACGAGAACCTGTGTGCACACCTTTAACAGGGTGCTGCAGGGTGCCGTGGTTCAGCGCGACGTTAATCATGTTGCGACGGGCTTTTTCCATCGCTTTCTGGATAGCTGCTGGAACTTCACGCGCTTTTCCGTAACCAAAACCAATGCGACCGTTACCATCGCCAACCACTGTCAGAGCAGTGAAGGAGAAAATACGACCACCTTTAACGGTTTTAGATACGCGATTTACCGCGATCAGCTTTTCCTGCAGTTCGCCAGCTTGTTTTTCGATGTGAGCCATCTTACACCTCTACCTTAGAACTGAAGGCCAGCATCACGGGCAGCATCTGCCAGTGCCTGGACACGACCATGATATTGGAAACCAGCACGGTCAAAGGATACTTTCGTAATGCCTTTTTCCAGTGCGCGCTCTGCAACAGCTTTACCCACAGCTGTAGCGGCGTCTTTATTTCCAGTGTACTTCAGTTGCTCAGCGATAGCTTTCTCTACAGTAGATGCAGCTACCAGGACTTCTGAACCGTTTGGTGCGATAACCTGTGCATAAATATGACGAGGCGTACGGTGAATCACCAGACGAGTCGCACCCAGTTCTTTGAGCTTGTGACGTGCGCGGGTCGCACGACGGATACGAGCAGATTTCTTATCCATAGTGTTACCTTACTTCTTCTTAGCCTCTTTGGTACGCACGACTTCGTCGGCGTAACGAACACCCTTGCCTTTATAAGGCTCAGGACGACGGTAGGCGCGCAGATCAGCAGCCACTTGTCCAATCATCTGCTTATCAGCGCCTTTCAGCACGATTTCAGTTTGAGTTGGACATTCAGCAGTGATTCCCGCTGGCAGAGCATGTTCAACAGGATGAGAGAAGCCCAGGGCCAAACTCACCGCATTGCCTTTAACTGCTGCGCGATAACCTACACCAACCAGCTGCAGCTTCTTAGTGAAGCCTTCGGTAACACCGATAACCATTGCATTTAACAGCGCACGAGTGGTACCCGCTTGGGCCCACGCGTTAGCAAAACCTTCGCGCGGAGCGAAAGTCAGTGCATTATCAGCGTGTTTAACTTCAACAGCATCGTTGATTGTACGAGTCAGCTCGCCGTTCTTACCTTTGATCGAAATAACCTGACCGTTGAGTTTTACCTCTACGCCAGCAGGAATAACGACCGGTGCTTTAGCAACACGAGACATTTTATTCCTCCAATTAGGCTACGTAGCAGATAATTTCGCCACCAAGACCAGCTTGGCGCGCTGCACGATCAGTCATAACACCTTTAGAGGTAGAAACGACAGCAATACCCATACCGGCCATAACTTTAGGCAGCTCATCTTTTTTCTTATAGATGCGCAGACCTGGGCGGCTGACTCGCTGAATGCTCTCTACCACAGCCTTGCCCTGGAAATACTTAAGAGTCAGTTCCAGTTCAGGCTTGATGTCGCCTTCGATTTTAAAATCTTCAATATAGCCTTCTTCTTTCAGCACGTTGGCAATTGCCAATTTCAGCTTGGAGGAAGGCATGGTGACCGCAACTTTATTCGCGGCTTGACCGTTACGGATACGGGTCAGCATATCCGCGATCGGATCTTGCATGCTCATCTGTCTTTACTCCCGTGATTCAATTGGATATTACCAGCTAGCCTTCTTCAAGCCAGGTACTTCACCGCGCATAGCGGCTTCACGAAGCTTGATACGGCTCAACCCGAATTTGCCCACATAACCATGCGGACGACCAGTTTGGCGGCAGCGGTTACGCTGACGGGACGGGCTGGAATCACGCGGCAGAGACTGCAGCTTAAGAACAGCATCCCAACGATCTTCGTCGGATGAGTTCACACCAGAGATGATAGCTTTCAATTCCTCGCGTTTAGCGCGGTATTTGTCGGCCAGTTTCACGCGAACGACTTCGCGTGCTTTCATCGATTGCTTAGCCATTAGTAACCCTACCTTACTTACGGAATGGGAAGTTAAAGGCTGCCAGCAGAGCACGGCCTTCATCATCAGATTTCGCAGTAGTGGTAATGGTAATATCCAAACCACGAACGCGATCGACTTTGTCATAGTCGATTTCTGGGAAGATGATCTGCTCACGGACACCCATGCTGTAGTTACCACGGCCATCGAATGACTTAGCGGACAAGCCACGGAAGTCACGGATACGCGGTACAGCAATGGTGATCAGGCGCTCAAGAAACTCCCACATGCGTTCGCCACGCAGAGTTACTTTACAGCCGATCGGATAGCCCTGACGGATTTTGAAGCCTGCAACTGATTTGCGTGCTTTGGTGATCAACGGCTTTTGACCGGAGATTGCTGTCAAGTCAGCTGCTGCGTTATCCAGCAGTTTCTTGTCAGCGATCGCTTCACCCACACCCATGTTCAGGGTGATCTTCTCGACCCGAGGGACTTGCATGACAGAATTGTAGTTAAACTCAGTCATGAGTTTTGTAACTACTTCGTCTTTGTAGTAATCATGCAGTTTCGCCATCGTACTACTCCAAATTACTTGATAGTTTCGCTGTTAGATTTGAAGAAACGGACTTTTTTGCCCTCTTCGAATCTAAAGCCTACACGGTCAGCCTTGCCGGTTGCCGCATTGAAGAGTGCAACGTTAGAAACTTGAATAGCAGCTTCTTTTTCAACGATGCCACCTGGTTGGTTCAGGGCCGGAACCGGCTTCTGATGTTTCTTAACCAGGTTAATACCTTCAACAATAAGCTTGCCGGAAGACAAGACATTCTTAACTTTACCGCGCTTACCTTTATCTTTACCGGTTAACACGATAACTTCGTCATCACGACGGATTTTAGCTGCCATGATTCGCTCCTTAGAGTACTTCTGGTGCCAGAGAGATAATTTTCATGAACTTTTCATTACGCAGTTCACGAGTTACCGGCCCAAAAATACGCGTGCCGATTGGTTGCTCGCTGTTATTGTTTAAAATAACGCATGCATTACCATCGAAGCGAATGACAGAACCGTCCGGGCGACGAACACCCTTCCTGGTGCGCACCACTACCGCTTTCAGGACATCGCCTTTCTTCACCTTACCACGAGGAATTGCTTCCTTGATGGTAATTTTGATGATGTCGCCGACGCCTGCGTAGCGACGGTGCGAGCCACCCAGAACCTTGATACACATTACGCGACGCGCGCCGGAGTTGTCGGCTACGGTCAGCATAGTCTGTTCTTGGATCATTTCAGTGCTCCGCTAATGTCAACTACTACTTCGGGACCCATAATTAGGTCGTTAAAAAGCCCCATAAACGAGGGCGCGGCATTATAACACCGGTTCCTGAATATGGGTAGAAAAAATAAACGGCTCATTTACTGAGCCGTTTATTCGTTAGACAAAGCTCACTGTATTACAGAACAGCTTTATCTACAACGCGAACAAGCGTCCAGGACTTAGTCTTGGACAGTGGACGGCATTCGCGGATTTCAACCACGTCACCGATACCACATTCATTGCTCTCGTCATGTACGTGCAGTTTGGTCGTACGTTTGATGAATTTGCCGTAAATCGGGTGTTTCACCACACGTTCGATAGCAACAACGATGGATTTCTCCATTTTGTTGCTAATCACGCGACCTTGCAGAGCACGGATTTTATCGGTCATTACGCACCCGCCTTCTGAGTCAATAAAGTCTTAACACGTGCAACATCACGACGCACTTGCTTCAGCAGGTGAGTCTGTTGCAGCTGGCCACTTGCTGCTTGCATACGCAGATTGAACTGCTCACGCAGCAAATTCAGCAGCTCGGTGTTCAGCTCTTCAACACTCTTTTCACGCAGCTCTTTTGCTTTCATTACATCACCGTCTTAGTTACAAAGGTGGTTTTAATCGGCAGTTTCGCTGCTGCCAGCTTGAATGCTTCACGGGCCAGCTCTTCTGGTACGCCGTCCATTTCATACAGGACTTTGCCAGGCTGAATCAAGGCAACCCAATACTCTACGTTGCCTTTACCTTTACCCATACGCACTTCAAGCGGCTTTTCGGTGATCGGTTTGTCCGGGAATACACGGATCCAGATCTTACCCTGACGCTTAACTGCACGGGTCATTGCACGACGTGCTGCTTCGATCTGACGTGCAGTCAGACGACCACGGCCAACAGCTTTCAGACCGAAAGTGCCGAAGCTAACATCCGTACCAGCAGCCAGACCACGGTTGCGGCCTTTGTGCACTTTACGGAATTTTGTACGCTTTGGTTGTAACACAGCGACTCTCCTTACTTACGGCCTTTACGCTGCTGCTTTTTAGGTTGAGCAGCCGGTTTTTCCGGTTGTTCAACAGCAGCCATCCCACCCAGGATCTCACCTTTGAAGATCCACACTTTAACGCCGATTACACCATAAGTGGTGTGCGCTTCAGAGGTGTTGTAGTCAATGTCAGCACGCAGTGTGTGCAATGGCACGCGACCTTCACGATACCATTCGGTACGTGCGATCTCAGCGCCACCCAGACGGCCGCTAACTTCAACTTTGATACCTTTAGCGCCCAGACGCATGGCATTCTGTACAGCACGCTTCATAGCACGACGGAACATAACACGACGTTCCAGCTGTGAAGTGATGCTATCAGCAACCAATTTTGCGTCCAGTTCAGGCTTACGAACTTCGGCGATATTGATCTGTGCAGGAACGCCAGCGATATCCGCTACGACCTTGCGCAGTTTTTCTACGTCTTCGCCTTTCTTACCGATTACGATGCCAGGGCGAGCAGTGTGAATAGTCACACGGATGCTCTTAGCTGGACGCTCGATAACGATACGAGATACAGACGCCTTCGCCAGTTCCTTAGTCAGGTACTGACGAACTTTAAAATCGCTGTCCAGGTTGTCAGCGAATTCTTTGGTGTTCGCAAACCAAGTAGAGTTCCAAGGTTTTACAATACCCAGGCGAATACCATTAGGATGTACTTTCTGACCCATTGCTAGTCTCCAGAGTCTCAGCGATCGGACACAACCACAGTAATGTGGCTGGTGCGCTTCAGGATGCGATCTGCACGACCTTTTGCACGCGGCATAATGCGCTTCATGCTTGGGCCTGCGTCTACGAAGATTTTCGCGACTTTCAGATCGTCAATGTCAGCGCCATCGTTGTGTTCAGCGTTAGCAATGGCAGATTCCAGAACTTTCTTGACCAATACAGCCGCTTTCTTGTTGGTGAAGGTCAAAATTTCCAGTGCCTGCGACACTTTCTTACCGCGAATAAGGTCTGCAACAAGGCGAACCTTTTGAGCAGAAGAACGAGCGTGGCGATGTTGAGCTAAAGTTTCCATCTCTTCCTCCTACTTATTTCTTCTTGGCTTTTTTATCAGCAGCGTGGCCGCGATAAGTACGTGTCGGTGCAAATTCACCCAGTTTGTGACCGACCATTTCGTCGGAAACAAATACCGGAACATGCTGACGACCATTATGGACAGCGATGGTCAAACCGATCATGTTAGGAAAGATCGTTGAACGACGGGACCAAGTGCGCAGGGGCTTCTTGTCACCGCTTTCCACCGCTTTCTCTACCTTCTTCAGCAAGTGCAGGTCAATAAAAGGACCTTTCTTGAGAGAACGTGGCATGGCTTATCCTCTAAAATTATTTGCTACGGCGACGTACGATGAATTTATCAGTACGCTTGTTGCTGCGGGTCTTCTTACCTTTGGTCTGAACGCCCCACGGAGTTACCGGGTGCTTACCAAAGTTACGACCTTCACCACCACCATGTGGGTGATCGACTGGGTTCATCGCAGTACCGCGAACGGTAGGACGAACACCACGCCAGCGTGCAGCACCTGCTTTACCCAGAACGCGGAGCATATGCTCAGAGTTGCCGACTTCGCCCATGGTTGCACGGCAGTCAGCTTCGACTTTACGCATTTCACCAGAACGCAGACGCAGGGTAACGTAAGCACCATCACGTGCAACGATCTGCACATAGGTACCAGCAGAACGTGCAAGCTGACCGCCTTTACCTGGTTTCATTTCTACGTTATGAACGGTAGAACCAACCGGGATATTGCGCATCGGCAGGGTGTTACCTGCTTTGATTGCAGCATCAACGCCAGATTGAATCTGGTCGCCAGCTTTCAGGCCTTTAGGGGCCAGGATGTAACGGCGTTCGCCATCTTTGTACAGAACCAGTGCGATGTTCGCAGAACGGTTCGGATCGTACTCAAGACGTTCAACAATTGCCGGGATACCGTCTTTGTTGCGTTTAAAGTCAACAATACGATAAGCCTGCTTGTGACCACCACCGATGTGACGAGTAGTGATACGACCATTGTTGTTACGGCCACCGGATTTGCTGTTTTTTTCAACCAGCGGAGCAAATGGTTTGCCCTTATGCAGCTCAGGGTTGACCACTTTAACTACGTGGCGACGACCCGGAGATGTCGGTTTACATTTAACAACTGCCATTGTTTTTCTCCTCCGACTTACTCAGCGCCGCCGACGAAGTCCAGATTCTGGCCTTCCTTCAGGGTGACGTAAGCTTTTTTCCAGTCGCTACGACGACCGATACGCTGTCCATGACGCTTAGTTTTACCTTTAACAACCAAGGTATTAACGCCTTTAACTTCAACTTCGAACAGTTTCTCAACAGCAGCAACGATCTCTGCTTTGGTCGCGTCTTTTGCAACTTTGAGAACGATGGTATTTGTTTTTTCCATCGCCATAGATGCTTTTTCAGATACGTGCGGCGCGCGCAGTACTTTCAGCAGACGTTCTTCACGGATCATGCCAGCATCTCCTCAACTTGCTTAACTGCATCAGCAGTCATAACGACTTTGTCGAAGGCGATCAGGCTAACTGGATCGATTGTTGCTGCGTCGCGCACGTCAACCTTATGCAGGTTACGCGCAGCCAGGAACAGATTCTCATCCAGTTCGCCAGTTACGATCAGCACATCTTCCAGGGCCATGTCTTTCAGTTTCTGAGCAAGCAGCTTAGTTTTAGGCGCTTCAACAGAGAACTGTTCGACAACGATCAGACGATCCTGACGTACCAGTTCGGACAGAATGCTTTTCAGCGCTCCGCGGTACATCTTTTTGTTAACTTTTTGACTGTGGTCCTGCGGGCGAGCAGCGAAGGTTACGCCACCGGAACGCCAGATCGGGCTCTTGATAGAACCTGAACGCGCACGGCCGGTACCTTTCTGGCGCCACGGCTTTTTACCGGAACCAGTTACTTCAGCACGGGTCTTCTGAGCACGAGTACCTTGACGGGCACCAGCTGCATAAGCAACTACAACCTGGTGTACCAGCGCTTCGTTGAAATCACGACCGAAGGTAGTTTCGGAAACAGTCAGCGCGCTTTGCGCGTCTTTCAATACTAATTCCATTGCTATCTCCTCACGCCTTCACAGCTGGTTTAACAATAAGGTCGCTACCGGTTGCACCCGGAACTGCACCCTTAACCAGCAGCAGGTTGCGCTCAGCGTCAACGCGTACTACATCCAGGCTCTGAACAGTTACACGTTCGTTGCCCAGTTGGCCTGCCATTTTCTTGCCTTTGAACACTTTGCCCGGAGTCTGGTTCTGACCGATAGAACCCGGAACGCGGTGAGACAAGGAGTTACCGTGTGTAGCGTCCTGGGTACGGAAGTTCCAGCGCTTAACGGTACCTGCGAAACCTTTACCTTTAGAGGTGCCAGTTACGTCAACTTTTTTAACTTCAGCAAACAGCTCAACGCTAATGTCTTGACCTACAGTGAACTCTTCGCCTTCTGCAAGACGGAATTCCCAAAGGCCACGGCCAGCTTCTACGCCAGCTTTAGCGAAGTGACCAGCTTCCGGCTTAGTTACACGGCTAGCTTTTTTAGCGCCAGTGGTAACTTGAACAGCACGGTAGCCGTCGTTAGCCAGGTCTTTAACCTGAGTAACACGGTTTGCTTCTACTTCGATCACGGTTACTGGGATAGAAACGCCGTCTTCTGTGAAGATACGGGTCATACCCACTTTTTTACCGACTAAACCAATCATTGTTTCAACCTCTCAATCGTCAATGACCTGATTAACCCAGGCTGATCTGCACGTCAACACCAGCAGCCAGATCCAGACGCATCAGAGCATCAACGGTTTTCTCAGTTGGCTCAACGATGTCAACCAGACGCTTGTGAGTGCGAATTTCGTACTGATCACGCGCGTCTTTGTTGACGTGCGGAGAGATCAGAACGGTAAAGCGCTCTTTGCGGGTCGGCAGCGGGATCGGACCACGTACTTGCGCACCAGTGCGCTTAGCAGTCTCGACGATTTCCGCAGTTGATTGATCGATCAGACGATGATCAAACGCTTTAAGGCGGATACGGATTCTTTGGCTCTGCATGAGACCATAGCTCCAATTATTTTATAGACGAAAAAAATCACTACTCACACCCATTACGATTGATGGGGGAGTGTAATCGTTCATACATAGTTCCCCAATTGGGAACATTGTCGACAGCAGCTTCGCTGTCAGGCTCATATCGAGCCAGCCGTCGATTAAGACAGGCCCGCGCATTATACGTAAATCTGCTTCTTAAGCAAGTCATGGATACGAATTAAACAATCTTTTGCATCTGGTTGCACTTCACCTCCCACAAAATTTGTAACACGATCTGATTAGCATATTCTCTGCGGAACATTACACGTAACTCTTCAAACTCCATTTTGCTTTACAAAGTTCATTGATTTAGCTTTAAAACTCATTTTGCCTGATACTGGTCAACCACGATGCTTATAGTCCCTTCTCTTCCGGCATTCCTTTTTATTGGCCTGCACATTGGCTGTCTATTGCGTTTAGCATGGGTCGATTATCATTGCCTACTTCTACCAGATAGATTGACGTACCCTCTGCTTTGGTCTGGTTTACTTTATCAAGTCTGTTTTTCCACTGACCATTTGTCGGAATGTGTAATAGGTGCAATTGCTGGGTATATGATTTTATGGATGCTTTACTGGATTTACTTTCTTTGGCGCAAGGTCGAGGGCATTGGCCACGGTGATATGAAGCTTTTGGCTGCACTAGGGGCATGGCATGGATGGCAAAGTCTGGGTTGGATTATATTTGCTGCAGCGATGACTGGTCTAATATGGGCATTAATAACACGAGTTTATCGGAAGAATTACGTGTTACTGACTACCACTCCGCTACCTTTCGGACCAAACCTTGCGATAGCGGGTGGTTCTATAGGGTGGATATGCACTTCCTTCCCACAGTTTAAAGAACTCAGTTTCCTTCTTTGATTTGCGACTGAAGATAATTCTGCAAACCAATTTTAGAGATGAGGTCCAATTCAGTTTCCAGCCAGTCAATATGATGCTCTTCTTCAGTAAGAATTTGGATGAGCATATCGCGACTGACATAATCATGAATGGTATCTGCGTAAGCAATAGCCTCACGTAAATCTTTGGCACCATCCAGTTCTAGTTTGAGATCAGACTGAAGCATTTCTTCAACATCTTCACCGATATGAAGTTTGCCTAAGTCTTGCAGGTTAGGAATGCCTTCGAGGAACAAAATACGCTCGATATATTTATCGGCGTGTTTCATTTCATCAATGGATTCGTGATATTCAACTTCGTTGAGGCGCATTAAACCCCAGTTTTTGAACATTCTCGCATGGAGAAAATACTGATTGATCGCGACAAGCTCGTTTCCCAATAATTTATTGAGATAATTTATTATCTTAATATCACCTTTCATTTTTTACTCCCTCCGCTTCCACTACATGAAGCGTAGATGTAGCACGGAGTAAGTCAAAAAAAAGTGACTGGCTTAGGCAATCTCTTTAAATTCTGGGATCTGCAATAGCTCTTCTTGCATGATTTCTCGTGCTGCGCGAATGCACTTGCCACACTGGTTACCCACTGGCACAAACTTGCGAAGCTGCTGGAAAGATTGTGGATGAAACTGGCGTACAGCCTGCCGAATTTTTTTATCACTAACACCATTACACAAACAAACGTACATAAGTACTCCCGTTCAAATTACGCGCAAATTGTAAATGAGAATAGTTATGATTACAATAGCACACGCTTGTTTGATGCACGTGATAAGCGGCAAAAAATGCAAAAAAAAAGAGCGCCTGAGCGCTCTTTTTTCATACAAAGATATCAGCGATTAAGCGATAACTTTAGCAACAACACCAGCGCCTACAGTACGGCCGCCTTCACGGATTGCGAAACGCAGACCGTCGTCCATTGCGATTGGGTGGATCAGGGTAACAACCATTTTGATGTTGTCGCCCGGCATTACCATCTCAACGCCTTCTGGCAGTTCGATGGTACCAGTCACGTCAGTTGTACGGAAGTAGAACTGTGGACGGTAGCCTTTGAAGAACGGAGTATGACGGCCGCCTTCATCTTTGGACAGAATATAAACTTCAGATTCGAACTGGGTGTGCGGCTTGATTGAGCCTGGCTTAGCCAGTACCTGACCACGTTCGATATCTTCACGTTTAATACCACGCAGCAGAACACCAACGTTCTCACCAGCACGGCCTTCGTCCAGCAGTTTGCGGAACATTTCAACGCCAGTACAGGTTGATTTCACGGTATCTTTGATACCAACGATTTCAACTTCTTCACCAACTTTAACGATACCGCGCTCTACACGACCGGTAACAACTGTACCACGGCCGGAGATGGAGAATACGTCTTCGATTGGCAGCAGGAACGGCTTGTCGATAGCACGTTCTGGTTCTGGGATATAAGTATCCAGGAAGCCAGCCAGTTCGATGATTTTAGCTTCGTAATCCGCGTCGCCTTCCAGTGCTTTCAGCGCTGAACCACGTACGATTGGAGTATCGTCGCCTGGGAAGTCGTACATAGACAGAAGTTCACGAACTTCCATTTCTACCAGTTCCAGCAGCTCTTCATCATCAACCATGTCGCATTTGTTCAGGAACACGATGATGTAAGGAACGCCAACCTGACGACCCAGCAGGATGTGCTCACGAGTCTGTGGCATTGGGCCATCAGTCGCAGCAACAACCAGGATAGCGCCGTCCATCTGAGCAGCACCGGTGATCATGTTTTTAACGTAGTCGGCGTGCCCTGGGCAGTCAACGTGCGCATAGTGGCGAGTCGGGGTGTCATATTCAACGTGGGAAGTGTTGATGGTGATACCACGAGCTTTTTCTTCTGGTGCGTTATCGATCTGGTCGAAAGCACGAGCAGAACCACCGTAGGTTTTAGCCAGAACGGTAGTGATTGCTGCAGTCAGAGTGGTTTTACCATGGTCAACGTGGCCGATAGTACCGACGTTGACGTGCGGTTTTGTACGTTCAAATTTTTCTTTAGACACGGCTATATTCCTTACTGTTGCGCTCTCCCCTCAAGGAGAGAGCACGGGATCAATGTTTTTTAAAACCCGGGGTTTATTTACCGCGAGCTTCGATTACGGCCTGAGCAACGTTGTTTGGCGCGTCATCATACTTCAGGAATTCCATGGAGTAAGATGCACGACCTTTGGTCAGTGAACGCAGTTGAGTTGCGTAACCGAACATTTCAGACAACGGAACTTCAGCGTGAATCTGAACGCCAGTAGCGTTAGATTCTTGACCTTTCAGCTGGCCACGACGACGGCTAAGGTCACCGATAACGTCACCAGTGTTCTCTTCTGGAGTTTCAACTTCAACCTTCATGATAGGCTCAAGCAGAACTGGTTTCGCTTTCTTAAAGCCATCTTTGAAGGCAATAGAAGCGGCCAGTTTAAACGCCAGTTCAGAGGAGTCAACGTCGTGGTAAGAACCGAAGTGCAGACGCACGCCGAGATCTACTACTGGGTAACCCGCCAGAGGACCAGACTTCAGCTGTTCCTGGATGCCTTTATCAACAGCAGGGATGTATTCCGTTGGGATCACACCACCTTTGATGTCGTTGACGAACTCGTAACCTTTCGGATTCGAACCCGGCTCCAGTGGGTACATGTCGATAACAACATGACCGTACTGACCACGACCACCAGACTGCTTAGCGTGTTTACCTTCAACATCGGTAACTTTCGCGCGAATCGCTTCACGGTAAGCAACCTGAGGTTTACCAACGTTAGCTTCAACGTTGAATTCACGTTTCATACGGTCAACGATGATGTCGAGGTGAAGTTCACCCATACCAGCGATAATGGTCTGGTTAGTTTCTTCATCAGTCCATACGCGGAATGATGGATCTTCTTTAGCCAGACGACCCAGAGCCAGACCCATTTTTTCTTGGTCAGCTTTGGTTTTCGGTTCAACAGCGATAGAAATTACCGGTTCAGGGAATTCCATACGCTCCAGAATGATCACATTGTCCTGATCACACAGGGTATCACCGGTAGTCACTTCTTTCAGACCAATAGCTGCAGCGATGTCACCAGCGCGAACTTCTTTGATCTCTTCACGTTTGTTAGCGTGCATCTGTACGATACGGCCCAGACGCTCACGTGCTGATTTCACCGGGTTGAACACGGTGTCGCCAGAGTTAACCACACCAGAGTAAACGCGGAAGAAGGTCAGGTTACCAACAAACGGGTCAGTTGCGATTTTGAACGCCAGAGCAGCAAACGGCTCGTTGTCGTCAGAGTGACGAACAGCCGGAGTGTCTTTACCGTCGTCCAGCATACCGTTAATCGCAGTAACGTCAGTTGGAGCTGGCAGGTATTCAACAACCGCATCCAGCATCGCCTGAACACCTTTGTTCTTAAATGCAGAACCACAGGTAACCAAGATAATTTCGTTGTTCAGTACGCGCTTACGCAGAGAAGTTTTGATCTCTTCTTCAGTCAGCTCTTCGCCACCAAAGAATTTCTCCATCAGTTCGTCAGAACCTTCAGCAGCGGCTTCAACCAGTTTCTGGCGCCATTCTTCGGCCAGTTCCTGCATATCAGCTGGGATCTCTTCGTATTCGAAGGTCACGCCCTGATCGGCTTCGTTCCAGTTGATGGCTTTCATTTTCACCAGGTCAACAACACCGGTGAATTTCTCTTCCGCGCCGATTGCCAGTTGCAGAGGCACCGGAGTTGCGCCCAGACGTTTTTCAATCTGATCAACAACTTTCAGGAAGTTAGCACCCATACGGTCCATTTTGTTAACGAACGCGATACGTGGAACTTTATATTTGTTTGCCTGACGCCATACGGTCTCAGACTGTGGCTGAACACCACCAACAGCACAGTAAACCATTACCGCACCATCAAGAACACGCATGGAACGTTCAACTTCGATGGTGAAGTCAACGTGCCCTGGGGTATCAATGATGTTGATGTGGTGTGGTTCGAACTGTTTAGCCATACCTGACCAGAAACAGGTGGTCGCAGCGGACGTGATGGTAATACCACGTTCCTGCTCCTGCTCCATCCAGTCCATGGTGGCTGCGCCATCATGAACTTCACCGATTTTGTGGTTTACACCGGTGTAGAACAGAACACGTTCGGTAGTAGTTGTCTTACCGGCGTCGATGTGAGCACTGATACCAATGTTGCGGTAGCGCTCAATGGGTGTTTTACGAGCCATTTGATTCCTCTATATCCTGGGACGTTCATTTAAGTAACCCAAAGCGGGCAGCTTATGTGAAGCGCCCGCTTGGTGACTAACACTCCGAAGGGATTACCAACGGTAGTGTGCGAACGCCTTGTTGGCTTCAGCCATACGGTGAACGTCTTCACGTTTCTTAACTGCAGTACCTTTGTTCTCTGCAGCATCAGAAAGTTCGTTCGCCAGGCGAAGAGCCATGGATTTATCACCGCGTTTACGAGCAGCTTCTACGATCCAACGCATTGCCAGAGCATTACGACGAACCGGACGTACTTCTACTGGAACCTGATAAGTAGAACCACCAACACGGCGGGACTTAACTTCGACAGTCGGACGAACGTTGTCCAGAGCGACTTCGAAAGCTTCCAGTGCTTGTTTACCAGAACGCTGAGCCAGGGTCTCCAGCGCGGTATACACGATAGATTCAGCAGTAGATTTCTTACCATCTACCATCAGAATGTTTACAAATTTGGCCAGCAACTCTGATCCGAACTTAGGATCTGGAAGAATTTTACGTTGACCAATGACGCGACGACGTGGCATGGGAATACTCCGTTGTTAATTCAGGGTTGTCCAAAACTCTATTGAGTTTGACATTTATTTAAAACGTTTGGCCTTACTTAACGGAAACCATTAAGCCTTAGGACGTTTCACGCCATACTTGGAACGAGATTGCTTACGGTCTTTAACGCCGGAGCAGTCAAGTGCACCACGAACGGTGTGGTAACGAACACCTGGCAAGTCTTTTACACGACCACCACGGATCAGGATCACGGAGTGTTCCTGCAGGTTGTGACCTTCACCGCCGATGTAGGAGGTAACTTCAAAACCGTTAGTCAAACGCACACGGCATACTTTACGCAGTGCGGAGTTTGGTTTCTTAGGAGTGGTAGTATATACACGAGTACATACGCCACGTTTCTGCGGGCAGGCTTCCAGCGCAGGCACGTTGCTTTTTGCAACTTTGCGAGCGCGTGGTTTGCGAACCAGCTGATTAACTGTTGCCATTAAATAGCTCCTGGTTTTAGCTTTTGCTTCGTAAACACGTAATAAAACGGCCTCATATAATATGAGGACGCAGAATTTTAGGGCTGAGCCGAAAAGGTGTCAAGAAATATACAACAATCCTGGATTTTACCAGGTAATCTGCTGTTCGTGTTTAACTGTCAATCTGACGAAGTCAGTATAGCTGACCTTGCCTATGCTGGTTGAAATTTGAGCAGTTAAGCCGCGGGCCTCAATATCTTCCTGCAGAGCGTAGATAGAAATGGGGGCAGCGAGCAACAAATCAAGGGCCTTCGTTCCTGAGAGTGCGACAATAACCGCATCCTGAATCAATAACAACTCATCGCCTTGCTTAACGCAGCGCAGCATCGATTCTAGATCCGTATGAAAAGGTGAATGTTGTAAAATATGCAGCATGTAGCCTCAGAAGGTTAGCACGACATCAAACTGATGAAGCATTTCACCCAGCGAATCCGGTTCTAGCGGTTTTGCATCCAGAACCCACGCATTGTCTGGTGATAATCCCCGCTCACGGATAGAGGCAGCACAGAGATAACACTGTTCAATGTCATATAACGGCAGTACACGAAATGTCGCGATGTAATCCCTGGCAAGAATAAGACCAGGCTGTTGCCCCGGAATCAACTGCAATATTCCGTCACCAATGAAAAACACCCCGATATCTTCTGTTAGTGCCGATGTTGCCAGCAAGGCATCTAACCCTTCCCGGCCAGCAGAGCTGCCATGGGGGGCTGATTTAAATACAAATGCCACACGCTTCATCAGAATTGCACCGTGCGATCGCATGTCAGCGTTGCTTGTGCCAGCGCCCCAAGACCACTGAGCGTAAAACCTGGCTGCAAGTTATGGTTCGGTAAACCGAGTTGAGTGGCTTGCTCTTCGTCCGTCACGCCACGACGCAGTGCCGCGGCGACACAGATATGCAGTTCAACGCCATGTTGCTGATGCAATTGCTGCCACGCATGCACGACATTGAATTCGTCGCTCGCAGGCGATGTCAGAAGGTTTGCGTTGAGGACACCTTCACGATAGAAAAACACGCTTTCTAACGTATGGCCTTGCGCGATGACAGCCTGAGAAAATTGCAACGCACTGCTCGACTGCTGAGTACCGTACGCCGGGCCTGTCACCAGAATAGCAAAACGCATTACTTATCTTGCCCCTGGAAATCACCGTTCTTGAATTGACGGATGTAGAGATAAACCGTGTGCTTAGAAATATTCAAACGGTCAGCAACCTGGTTGATCGCATCTTTAATATCAAAGATACCTTTCTCGTAGAGGTTCAACACAATCTGTCGGTTCTTAGCATTGTTGGACACATTGCGATCGGCATTCACTTCTTCAATCGTGAATTCCAGAGCCTGCATAACCAGATCTTCCACAGAAGAAGCAAAGTTAACGGATGAAGCAACTTCCGGCGTTTCCGGCGGAATAAACGTCGACATAATTTGCGAGAACGGCACATCCAGGTTGATGTTGATACACAACAGGCCGATGACACGTTCATCACGATTACGGATGGCGATAGTTTCTGATTTCATCAGAACGCCACTTTTGGCACGCGTAAAATAGCATTTAGAAACGCTACTATCCGCACCGGTCATATCATGCAGCATACGCAATGCGAGATCGGTAATTGGCGAACCAATTTTACGCCCGGTATGTTCACCATTCGCAATACGAATGGCAGAACATTTCAAATCTTGCAGCGAGTGCAATACAATTTCACAATGAGAACCAATCAGCATCGCTAACCCGTCCACAACCGCTTCGTAGGATTTTAATATTTCAAAGTCGGTTTGTTCAAAAGGACGCTGGTCCAGTAAGTCAAGCTCACTGGTTTCATTGGTTAAAAGCGAATTGGACATTTAAAGATACCACCCTCTACAGAGAGCCTGTCGCGCTTAAATGGTGTCAGGGCAGACTCATACTCAGTTGAAACGCCGTCTGCTAAGGTAATACAGCGTCAGATACGCTTTCCAGCTTTTATTATATCTTGCCTCAAATAAAAAACCGCCGCCCCTGAGGGCGGCGGTTAATCATACCTTACTTGCTCTTAGCTGCTTCAGCTTCTGGAGCAGGAGCGGCATCTGGTTTAGCGTCTGCTTTAGCGGCTGGTTTGATATCCAGCAATTCAACGTCAAATACCAGTGTGGAGTTTGCAGGAATTCCTGGAACGCCAGTTTTACCGTAAGCCAATTCTGGTGGAATAACCAGTTTGATTTTCCCGCCTTTCTTCAGGTTTTTCAGGCCTTCAGTCCAACCAGGGATAACACCGTCAAGACGGAAAGAGAGTGGCTCACCACGGGTGTAAGAGTTATCAAACTCTTTACCGTCGATCAGCGTACCTTTGTAGTTCACCACGACAGTGTCGCTATCTTTTGGTGCTTCACCGGTACCGGCTTTGTCGATTTTATACATCAGGCCAGTAGAAGAAGTTTTAACACCTTTCTCTTTTGCGAAAGTATCACGGAAGACTTTGCCTTTATCCGCATTTTCTTTAGCGTCTTTTTCCATTTTTGCTTGAGCGGAAGATTTCACGCGAGCTTCGAAAGCTTGCAGCGTCTGCTCAATTTCCTGGTCAGACAATTTGCTCTTGTCAGCAAATGCGTCCTGAACACCAGCGATCAACTGGTTTTTATCCAGTGTAATCCCTAGTTTTTCTTGTTCTTTCAGAGAGTTTTCCATGTAACGGCCCAGCGAAGCACCTAATGCGTACGCAGATTTCTGGTCGTCATTCTTGAATGCCGCGTTGCTGGCAGCAGGTGCAGTGGCAGCCGGAGCAGCGGTTGCAGGTGCTGCTTCGGTTGGAGCAGCGAACGCCGGAGCGCTCAGGGCAACGGCCATCGTGGTCGCCAGTAGCGTTACTTTAAACAGTGATTTCATCCATTTCTCCAGGGCCGGGGCCTCAAACCCCAAGGTTATTATCAACTAAGAGATGTACTATAACGTCGTGGAAGAAATCTACACAATCTCTCCGCGTCTTATCGAGACAATTTCAGACTCTTTTTGTTTAAAGAAGTTTCGTCCAGAGCAAAACTGCGCTGTAACATGCCGAATTTTTCAGTAGAATCGCCGGAAATTGTCCATCCGCAAGCAAGGAGAGATTAACCATGCAGCAAAAATCGACCGAACAACGGCTGGAAGAACTTGAGAGTCGTCTCGCTTTTCAGGAGATTACGATAGAAGAGTTAAATCAGACGGTAACGGCGCACGAATTAGAAATGGTCAAACTGCGCGAGCATTTCCGATTGCTGGTTGAAAAGTTAAAAGCTAGCCAACCGTCAATGGTGGCTTCAGAAGCCGAAGAAACTCCACCTCCGCATTACTAGCTATCAGCACAAAAAGAAAAGGCGTGTCAATGACACGCCTTTTTTATCTCTAACGGATTAGTGGCAACCGCAGCCGCCGTTACCGCCACAACCGCCTTTGCCATGTTCGTGATCATGGTCGTGGCCTTGACCACCACAGCAACCACCTTCGTGGTCATGGTCGTGGTGATGATCGTGCTCGCCGTGAACGTGACCATGAGCCAGTTCTTCAGCGGTAGCTTCACGAATAGCGATAACTTCTACGTTGAAGCTCAGGTTCTGGCCTGCCAGCATGTGGTTGCCATCGACAACAACGTGCTCATCTTCAACCGCAGTGATTTCAACAGGTACTGGACCCTGGTCGGTATCAGCCATAAAGCGCATACCTACTTCCAGCTCATCAACACCCATGAACACATCTTTAGGAACGCGTTGAACCAGATTTTCGTCGTACTGACCGTAAGCGTCATTTGCGCCAACGTTCACATCGAAACGATCACCCACTACGTGGCCTTCCAGCGCAGTTTCCAGGCCTGAAATCAGGGAACCGTGACCATGCAGATAGTCCAGCGGCGCACTCACCGGAGACTCATCGACCAACACACCATCTTCTGTACGTACCTGATAGGCCAGGCTGACCACCAGGTCTTTTGCTACTTTCATGATATCTCCTGAGCGAGCATGGGGAAAAAAACTGGCGCCGATTGTAGCGGAATTTAGCGCCGGTGTACCCCTAAGCTTAAAAAAAGCTGGCGCATCTCGCTAGTCCGGATGAAAAATCCCGATGACTTGCTCTTGTTCGCGAACATGCTCGCGTGCTTGCTTATCCGCCTCACGCATTTGGTGACCGCACTTAACACACTCAACAATATCGACATTATTCTCACGCCACATCGCGAGGGAATCCCGCGTCTGGCACTCAGGGCAAACAGCCCCGGCAATAAATCGTTTACGCACCGGCATTAGCTTCACCTTTTTATTCAAAATCATCCCAACCATCGAACTGGCGACGTTCTTGCTGCATCTCTCGTTCGAAGATCTCTTCTAATTCACGACGTGCTTCACGCACCCTGGAAATTTGTGCGTTATCGGTATGAATCGGCATTAATTCACGCAGCATGCTCATATCCAGACGCCGGAAATGAAGCTGCGCACGATGCGCCTGATGAGGATGCATTCCCAGCGTCATCAGCGCCTTACGCCCCAACTCTAGCGCACTGGAAAATGTCTCGCGTGAAAATTGGCTGACTCCAGCTTGCAACAATTCATGTGCTTCTACACGGCCCCTGGCGCGCGCCAGTATCGCCAGATGTGGAAAGTGTTGTTGACACAAATGCACCACTTTCATTGTGTCTTCCGGCTCATTACAGGTAATCACGATAGATTTTGCTGTCTCGGCACCCGCGGAACGTAGCAATTCAAGTTCGGTGGCATCGCCGTAGTAAACCTTATAGCCATATTTGCGCATCAGACTGACAGAACTGATGTCTCTCTCGAGTACCGTGATGCGCATTTTGTTCGCCATCAGCAAACGTCCAATCACCTGCCCGAAACGCCCGAAGCCCACAATAATGACTTGTGGTTGATCGTCTTCTACGTACGGTTTCTCTTCATTTTCATCATCAACAACATTAAAACGTCGAGCAAGAATAGCATCCACGCCTTTCATCAGTAGCGGCGTGGTCATCATCGAAAGTGTGACGGTCACCAGCAACAGTGGCATTTGGTCACCGCTGAACAGCTTTTGTGATGAAGCCGTAGAGAAAAGTACGAATGCAAACTCCCCGCCCTGACTTAGCACGCCTGAAAACTGTAAGCGCTCGGAACTCCGCAAGCCAAAAAACCACGAAAGGCCATACAACACCCCGGCTTTGACCGCCACCAGCACCAACACACCTAAAACGACCCAGAAGATATGGGTGTAGAGCACGCCAAGATTTAAAGCCATGCCAACGGAGATAAAGAACAATCCCAGCAATAATCCTTTAAAAGGATCAATGGCGATTTCCAGTTCGTGCCGGTATTCACTTTCCGCCAATAACACGCCGGCGATGAACGTCCCAAGCGCCATTGAGAAGCCCAGCGCATCCATAAATAACGCCGACCCCAATACCAGCAGCAATGCCGCGGCAGTAAACACTTCACGCACGCCGGAACCAGCAATAAACCGGAAGACAGGTTTCAGCAGGTAACGTCCGCCAATCAACATGCCAGCGAAAGCCAGCACTTTGAGGCCGATTTTTATCCAGTCCGTATGACCACCGTCATTACCCGCCAACAGCGGTACCAGCGCTATCGCCGGGATCACCGCTAAATCCTGAAACAGCAGTACAGAAAAACCGAGCTGCCCGGACTCATTGCGATTCATGCCTTTGTCGCGCATCAACTGCAACGCCATCGCAGTTGATGACATCGCCAGTCCAATACCGCCAATCACTGCCGCCTGCCAGGAAAACTGCGTCAGCATCAGCAAACCTGCCAACACCACCGCACTGAGCAACACTTGTGCCGCCCCCACGCCAAAAATAGAGCGCCGGAGTTGCCACAATTTAGCCGGATTCAACTCCAGCCCGATGATAAACATCAGGAACACCACGCCCAATTCAGAGAAGTGAAGAATTTCATCCACGTCACTGATAAAACCTAAGCCCCACGGCCCAATCGCGATACCCGCCAACAAATAGCCAAGCACCGCGCCAATGCCTAAACGGGCAGCAATGGGCACCGCCACCACCGCGGCAAATAAAAACAACACTCCCGCCATCAATACGTCAGAACCTTCCATTAGCGACCTCCCGGCAATAACGGTGCAGCCAACCACTCGCCATAAGCCTTCGCATGGCTGGCAAGCTCCTGGGGAGACTGACGGCGCGCCCAGTACACAATGATGGGATTCATCCAGTGCATACGGCACATCGCGGCAGTAAGTTCAAAAGGACGCAAAATATCGGTCAGCGGAAAGCGATTAAAACCGTCATGCCGATAGGCACCTTCCGGCTCTCCGGTGGTAATCACACTACGCCAATACTTTCCCTCCAGAGCATTCCCTCCGACACCGCTGGCAAAACCACGGCTCAACACACGGTCCAGCCACTCTTTGAGTAACGCCGGGCAGCTATAGGTATAAAGGGGATGCTGGAAGACGATGACATCATGCTCTTGCAGCAATGCTTGCTCGCGATAGATATCGATAAAAAAATCAGGATAGTGCGCATAAAGGTCATGCACTGTGACATTAGCGAGCTTCTGCGCCGACTGGAGTAGGACGCGGTTTGCGACCGAGTCTTGTGACTCCGGATGAGCATATAGCAGCAAAACTTTCGGCGGCTGCAACATCATTACCCTCCAGGGCGTCGTCATAGTCTTTATTTTGGGCTACCATGCAGCCCGACGCGAAGGCTGAAGCTTCACGTTACCTAAATATAATGACAATTTAACATACTCTGAACATACGGCGCTTTATGATTGTTTTCTCCTCGTTACAAATTCGTCGCGGTACCCGCGTTCTGCTGGATAACGCCACCGCTACCATCAATCCGGGCCAAAAAGTGGGTCTGGTGGGTAAAAACGGCTGCGGCAAATCCACGCTGCTGGCGCTGCTGAAGAACGAGATCAGCGCCGATGGCGGAAGTATGACCTTTCCAGGCAACTGGGCATTAGCCTGGGTAAACCAGGAAACCCCGGCGCTGGCCATGCCCGCCATTGAATATGTTATTGATGGCGACCGTGAATTCCGCCAGCTTGAAGCCGAACTGGCAAAAGCCAATGAGCGCAATGACGGTCATGCTATCGCGCTGGTTCACGGTAAACTGGATTCAGTTGACGCCTGGACGATTCGCTCTCGTGCTTCCAGCCTGCTGCATGGTTTAGGCTTCAGCAATGAACAACTCGAACGCCCGGTTAGCGACTTTTCCGGTGGCTGGCGTATGCGCCTCAACCTGGCACAGGCGCTGATTTGCCGTTCTGATTTGCTGCTGCTCGATGAACCAACCAACCACCTGGACTTAGACGCCGTTATCTGGCTCGAGCGCTGGTTGAAAAGCTATCAGGGCACCTTGATTCTGATTTCCCACGACCGCGACTTCCTTGATCCGGTGGTCAGTAAAATCATTCATATCGAGCAGGAATCGATGTTTGAATACACCGGTAACTACTCGTCGTTTGAAGGCCAGCGTGCGACACGCCTTGCTCAGCAACAGTCGATGTATGAAAGCCAGCAGGAGCGCGTCGCGCATTTGCAAAGCTTTATCGACCGCTTTAAAGCCAAAGCTAGTAAAGCAAAGCAGGCCCAAAGCCGCGTGAAGATGCTTGAGCGCATGGAATTGATTGCGCCAGCGCACGTCGACAACCCATTCCATTTCAGTTTCCGTGCTCCTGAAAGCTTGCCAAACCCACTGCTGCGCATGGAAAAAGTCAGCGCCGGTTATGGCGACCGCGTGATCCTTGATTCCATCAAGCTGAACCTGGTTCCAGGCTCGCGCATCGGTCTGCTTGGCCGTAACGGCGCAGGTAAATCGACGCTTATCAAACTACTGGCGGAAGAAATTCAACCATTGCAGGGTGATATTGGTCTGGCTAAAGGCATCAAGCTGGGTTACTTCGCGCAGCATCAGCTCGAATACTTACGCGCTGACGAGTCACCATTGCAGCACCTGGCGCGTATTGCACCGAAAGAGCTGGAGCAAGGGTTGCGGGACTACCTCGGCGGTTTTGGCTTCCGTGGCGATAAGGTCACCGAACATACGGCACGTTTCTCAGGCGGTGAAAAAGCACGTCTGGTTCTGGCGCTCGTCGTCTGGCAGCGCCCTAACCTGCTGCTGCTTGATGAACCGACCAACCACCTTGATCTCGACATGCGTCAGGCGCTAACCGAAGCATTGATTGACTTCGAAGGCGCGCTGGTCGTTGTGTCGCACGACCGCCACTTACTGCGCTCGACCACTGACGATTTGTATCTGGTTCACGACGGTAAAGTCGAAGCGTTTGATGGCGATCTGGAAGACTACCAACAGTGGCTTATTGACCTGCAAAAGCAGGAAAACCAGCCGTTGGATTCGGCAAAAGATAACGTCAACAGTGCGCAGGTGCGTAAAGACCAAAAGCGCCGTGATGCCGAGTTACGTACCCTGACTCAACCACTGCGCAAGCAAATCACCACGCTTGAAAAGCAAATGGAAAAGTTAAATGCGCAGCTTGCAGCAGTAGAAGAGAAGCTGGCTGATAGCGCCATTTACGACCAAAGTCGTAAAGCGGAAATGACCGAATGCCTGCAAACTCAGGTGAAGGTGAAAGCGGCGCTAGAAGAGTGTGAGATGGAATGGCTGGATGCGCATGACCAGTTAGAACAGATGATGCAGGCTGAATAAAATCAATGGGGGAAGAAATTCCCCCATTAGTGAATTATACCCTCACAAAGCCGCCACCAGCCGTTGACGAATGGTTTCCAGGTGGTCGGTATTATAAAGTTTGCCATCAAGGAAGCGGGTTTTTAGCTCTCCTTCCTGCTCCTGCTGCCAGGTTTGCTCATCGTGAAGCTGGAAATCTCCCGCCTCATCGCGCACCACTTGCAACAACCCTCTGGCCGAACGCTTAAGGCCGTTATCGGTTTTCGGCTCTTTGAAGATAACCCTTCCGACTCCGTTCACCTCGCCATAAGTGGCCTTCATCGCAAACCCGAAAGTGTCACGCGTGTGGTATTGGTAGGTAAAAGACCCGACGCCAAACACCACATTCGAGCTGGCAAAACCTTTCGCTTCCAGGCGGCGCAGAATTTCTTCTGCTCGCTCAAGCGTAATGGAATCACCATAGATCAGCCCGACATGCGGATCTAACACCTTGTAGCCTTTCTCGTTGATGGTGCCGCCAAAAATCTCCCACAACACTTCTACCGACCCTTTTTCCTGCGCGGTGCGTTCAGGGGAATTATCTGCCCCCGTACCGCAGAGTATATCCACCGGGTCGCCGCTGTCCGGGCGAAACACCACGCGCCCCTGACGCGACATAATTAACGGCTTAAGCTCCCTGGTGTATTCCGTCAACACCTGCCAGTAATCCCAGGTATCAGAAACTATCGACACAAATCCCTGTGGATATAAGTCAGCAATCAGGCGGCGAAAAGTTTCGATTTCATGATTTTTCTCGCCCATGCACATCACGCTGTGTTCCGTTGCCGGAATACTTGCCGCGATAAAATAGTCCTGGCTGTCGGTGTAGTGCTGCCGGGCATAGAGAATGGCAGGAATGCTGTCCGTGCCTTTGAAACTCAAAAGATGGCCACAGCCGGATTGCGCCGCATCATGTAAACCCGACATGCCGCGAAACGCAAAATCATGGCACTGGAAATCAAGATGGCTAAGATCGCTACAGGTCCGTTCCGCCCAACGCTGGCAAATTTTGCGGTAATGATGGGCGATAGTGGCGCAGGTGGAGGATTTCCACAGTTCAGCAGAGAGCACGGTTTCAAGATAATTCACCAGCCAGAAAAATTCGTCTCGGGTATTGGTGATAGTCAGGACCGGAATTTTCATGCCGACTTTGCTGCCTTCATCTAATCCCTTGATATGCAAAGGCAGGTATCCCAGGCGATGCAATGCGCGGATCGGTTCAATCGCCACAGTGTCTTTACCGATATAGCTGTCCATGAGCTGCTTGTATTCAGCAACCACCTGCTCCTCAGGCGCGGCGAAAAACTTTTCATTAAACAGATCCACCATAAACCACTGCAAAAAGCCCTGAAGCCCGAAAAACACCAGCTTGCCGTCGTCTACCGGAGAATGAAAATAGTGGTCGCTGCGCGGGGTAAAGTTTGAATAAACCTTTGTTGTCCCCAGCGGATATTGTTCACGATGCGAAACCTTGTAGCCATCAATCGCCAGAATAGGGTTCATTAACATGATTTCATCTCCTGTGCCTGGAAGAGTGGCGCAATATCAATAAGTTCAACGCCTTGTTGCGCAGCCTCTGCGGGCGCAATGGATGTCGTCGTGTAGATTTTGTCGATCCCCTGATTCAGAAGATGTGCCACTCCTTTTGAAAAAAGACCGTGCGTCACATACAAACTGACACTCCGTGCGCCAGCCTTGCGCAGCACTTCGGCTGAACCTATAAATGTTCCTCCTGCGTCGCAAAGATCGTCGGCAATCAGCACGTCTTTCCCTGCCACATCGCCTGCAACTAATGCAAAACCGGTCAGCACGCCGCTTTCCACATCGCGCTGCTTGGTCATGATACCGAAGGTGCTCGCCCCGGTAGCCTGAGCCACCAGATGGATTTTTTTCAATGCGCCCGCGTCCGGGGCAATCAGCATTAACCGCCCTTCGCGTAATGCGCTAACCAGAGTGTCGCTCCCCTGTAGACAGACTTCCTGCGGGATAGCCACCAGATTATTAATGGCAGCAGCGGCAGCTTCGCTGTGAGGGTCAAGGACAAACACTTTGTCGAAACCGAGGGTATTGAGCTGCGTGGCAAACACTTTAAGCGCAAAACTATCTCCGGCTTGCATATGCCGATCCTGTCGGGCATAAGGCAGCCAGGGAAGTTCAAGGTGGCTGAAACGCACATCGCAAGCATGGCGAATCGCCTCCACCAACTGCGCCAACAGCATAAAATCATCCATGTTTTTCATTGCGCAGGCGCGAATCCGCATCAACTCTACACGTTTAGGTAACGTACCCTGCACCTTCAACCAGACCGCACCATCAGGAAACACACCGCTGTTAATTTCCGGGGTGATGCCATCCAGAGAAACCTCAAGTTTTATCGCCATAATGTCGTGTCCTTCCTCTTTATTTCGATTATTGTCCTTGTGACACATTTAATATTGTCCATAAGACAATATTAAGCAAGCACTATTTTTTGCCGATCCTGGTTGATAAAGGTTGTCAGTGGCGATGGACATCCGTAAATTTGTCCTAACGACAGTTTTAAGCGTACATATCGTTATGCGTTCTGAAGAAAGATACCTGAAAGATTATGATGCCTCGCGCTTCGCCTCTCCGATTGTCACTGTCGATAACGTATTGTTTTCGCTGGATAACAATGAACTAAGCGTATTATTGGTTAAACGAGCTAATCACCCTTATCAGGGGACCTGGGGGCTGCCCGGTGGGTTTATTGATATGACCCTGGATGAGTCCACGCGTGATACCGCCTTACGCAAACTGGTTGAAAAAACGGGCGTCATTCCCCCGTGGCTCGAACAACTGGAAACCTTCTCTGGCAAGTATCGTGATCCACGCGGCTGGAGCCTGACGACGGCCTGGTTCGCCCTGATCGCCAGAACCGATTGCCAGCCACATATTGAAAGCGTCAGCGATGCGAAATGGTTACCGACTCACCAACTGACGCAGCAGACTCTGGCCTTTGATCACGGTGAGATTATTACCCATGCGTTAAACCGGCTACGGCAAAAAACGCGCTATTCACTATTGCCGGTCTATTGCCTGGCAGAAGAGTTCACGCTCACGCAATTGCAGGAAGCGACAGAAATTATTCTCGGGCAGGCGATACAGCGCAAAAGCCTGATTCGCCGCTTTGAGGCGTCAGGCATGTTTGAAGATACAGGGAAAAGTAAGGCGACTGGGGCGCGTAAAGCGCGGCTTTATCGGAGAAAAGAAGGAGTGGATATCCATCTTTTCTCACGTAACTTGCTCAATGATACTGCCGGGTAGCGGCATCAATGCCAAATCAGCAACACACATGCCGCAGTCAGCAATCCCATAAAGACATTAAAGATTGTCCAGGCACGGCGGCTACGAAGTAGCTTGCCAATCATGCTGCCAAACGCAATCCAGATGATGCCAGCAACGATGTTGACCAGCGCGATACCGATGCTGATTAACACCACAGAGTGCAGGTACTGAGCACCCGCAAGGCTAAAACTTGCGACTGCACCTAGCGCCATCAACCACGCTTTCGGGTTGATAACCTGTAATAAACCACCCTGCCAGAATGGGATAGGTGACGGCGGCGGCGCATCGGTTTCCAGCGTTTCATAAGTCGCGGTGCCGATTTTCCATGCCAGCCATAACAGGTAAGCACTCCCGGCAATCTTCAGGATGAGGTGCAAAGCAGGATACAATAGGATTAAGCTACCGACGCCAAAAGCCACCAGCAACAAAATGCACTGCATCCCCAACATGATACCTATCATCAAAGGGAGGGTTCGCATAAAGCCGTAGTTGGCGCCGGAAGAAGTCAGCAACATATTGTTTGGGCCGGGTGTAATCGCCGCGACCCACAAAAAACCAAGCATTGAGAAGAAAAGCGTTTCCATGAAATGGGT
Source organism: Buttiauxella sp. 3AFRM03 (assembly GCF_003675305.1). NCBI lineage: Bacteria > Pseudomonadati > Pseudomonadota > Gammaproteobacteria > Enterobacterales > Enterobacteriaceae > Buttiauxella > Buttiauxella sp. 3AFRM03. The sequence goes on along the minus strand of NZ_CP033076.1, from coordinate 3,405,027 downwards.
GATCCGCACCCGGTAAGTTAATTAGCAAACTAAATGAAACTAACAGTGTGATATGGCCACGACAAGTCCCGCAGCATTGAATTTTAATCACGTAGACGATGAACAATTTCGTCCGTTAAAGGGTGTCAGTAATCCGCACCTGCAAACCATGCTCCCACGCTTAATTCGCCGCCGCCTCAATTTCAAACCTCACTGGCAGCGTCTGGATATGCCGGATGGGGATTTTGTTGATCTTGCATGGAGTGAAGACCCACGCCAGGCAACGCATAAACCACGGTTAGTCGTTTTTCATGGTCTTGAAGGAAGCCTGCACAGCCCGTATGCACATGGGTTAATTGATGCCGCGCGTAAGCAAGGCTGGTTGGGTGTGGTGATGCACTTCCGTGGCTGTAGCGGCGTGCCGAATCGCATGAAACGCATCTATCACTCCGGCGAAACCGAAGATGGCAGCTATTTCCTCAACTGGCTCTCTACACGTTACGGTAAAGCCCCCACGGCGGCGGTCGGGTTTTCTCTCGGCGGTAACATGCTCGCCTGTTTAATGGCAAAACAAGGCGCAGATTGTACGCTACAGGCCGGTGTGGTGGTTTCTGCCCCGCTAATGCTGGAGCATTGTAGCAAGCATATCGAGAAAGGTTTCTCGCGCGTTTACCAACATTATCTGTTGAATCTGCTGAAGAAAAATGCGGCACGTAAACTCAGAAGCTATCCGGGTACACTCCCGGTAGATATGCGCCAGCTTAAAGGAGTGCGTCGTCTGCGTGAGTTTGACGATTTGATCACCTCGAAGATTCATGGCTTTGCAGATGCTATCGACTACTATCGTCAATGCAGCGCCATGCCGTTGCTGCCGCAAATCAAAACGCCGACGTTAATCATTCACGCTAAAGATGACCCGTTTATGGATCACCATGTGATCCCCGACACAGCGATACTGCCTGCCAATATTGAGTATCAACTGACGCGCTATGGTGGGCATGTTGGATTTGTTGGTGGCACGCTACGGCGTCCGGAAATGTGGCTCGAGCAACGCATCCCGCAGTGGTTGTCTAAATTTTTGGACCCGTCATTATGATGATTCCCTGGCAAGATCTCCCCCCCGAAACGCTTGATAATCTGATTGAATCCTTTGTATTACGTGAAGGTACCGATTATGGTGAACAAGAGCGTTCGCTGGAGCAAAAAGTGGCCGATGTTAAGCGCCAGCTACAAAGTGGCGAGGCTGTGCTGGTATGGTCGGAGCTTCACGAAACGGTGAATATCATGGCTCGCGGGCAGCTTCGCGGCTAAGCGTTTATTCTATACTGCATAGTAAAACCACCCTCACCCTGGCCCTATCCCTGAGGGAGAAGGGGAAGAACCAAAGCGAAATCCGGACAGTCTCCTCTCCAGGGGGAGAGGGTTAGGGTGAGGGCCAGCCCTTACGAACACACACTTGTGATTACCCATGGAGTTGTTGCCTTATGTCAGCCAAACATCCGGTTATTGCCGTAACAGGTTCCAGCGGCGCGGGAACGACCACCACCAGCCTTGCCTTCCGCAAAATATTCCAGCAACTCAACCTGCGCGCTGCCGAAGTTGAAGGTGACAGCTTCCATCGTTTCACGCGTCCTGAAATGGATATGGCTATTCGTAAAGCACGCGACTTAGGCCGCCATATCAGTTACTTCGGTCCGGAAGCGAATGACTTCGGCCTGCTGGAACAAACGTTTATCGAGTACGGAAAAACCGGGCAAGGTAAATCGCGTAAGTATCTTCATACCTATGACGAAGCCGTCCCCTGGAACCAAATTCCTGGGACGTTTACACCGTGGCAATCGCTGCCTGAACCGACCGATGTGTTGTTCTATGAAGGATTGCACGGTGGAGTCGTCACCCCACAGCACGATGTGGCGAATGCCGTCGACTTGCTGGTTGGCGTAGTGCCGATTGTCAACCTGGAATGGATTCAAAAACTGGTGCGTGATACCAGCGAACGTGGGCATTCCCGGGAAGCGGTGATGGATTCAGTGGTGCGCTCAATGGACGACTACATCAATTACATCACGCCACAATTTTCACGCACGCACATTAACTTCCAGCGTGTCCCGACTGTCGATACCTCTAACCCGTTTGCTGCACGCGGAATTCCATCGCTGGATGAAAGTTTTGTGGTGATTCATTTTCGCGGGTTGGATGACATCGATTTCCCCTACTTGCTCGCCATGTTGCAAGGCTCATTCATTTCCCACATCAATACAATAGTGGTACCGGGCGGCAAAATGGGGCTGGCGATGGAATTGATCATGACGCCGTTAGTGAAGCGTCTGGCGGAAGGACGAAATATCAATAATCAGGGCGGCGAGTAACCGCCCTGTTTTGCACACTAGCCTTCAATGACTTCGTAGCTGTGCGTGATATTTACGGCTTTTTCCAGCATCAGTGCAACAGAGCAATACTTCTCAGCAGATAAATCAACCGCGCGGGAAACCGCGTTATCTTTTAGCTCTTTGCCTGTCACGATGAAATGCAGGTTGATGTGAGTAAAAAGACGAGGAGCTTCTTCGCGACGCTCAGAGGTCAATTTCACTTCGCAGTCGGTGACGTCGTAGCGGCCTTTTTGCAAAATAGAAACCACGTCGATTGCACTGCAACCCCCGGCAGCCATCAGTACCATTTCCATCGGGCTCGGTGCTTTATCGCCAGAATTACCGTCCATCAGAATCTGGTGTCCTGAAGCGGATTCACCAAGGAAAGTTAACCCTTCAACCCATTTCACACGTGCCTGCATGTTGCTTCTCCCATTGAAAAAATTACCTTCCAGAGTACGCGGATGCAGCAAAACTGGCAACGGAAGGCGACCTACGTCATGCTGAAACGAGACAATAGGAGACACCTGCCAAAAGCTATGCTAAAACAATCCGGATGCTACATTGATACATTGACGTAATGCATAGATGCAAAGGACGTCACTAATTACAGGCAGCAAGAATGACTTGCATGCCATCTCCCCAAAGTGGGGAATATTCTAATACTTGCAACGCCAGACAGGATGTTTAGCGTCCTGTCGTTGGTAGCCAGTTATAAACAGAGGATAACCGCGCATGGTGCTTGGCAAACCGCAAACAGACCCGACTCTCGAATGGTTCTTGTCCCATTGCCACATTCATAAGTATCCATCGAAGAGCACACTGATCCACCAGGGTGAAAAAGCAGAGACGCTGTATTACATCGTCAAGGGCTCTGTAGCTGTTCTGATCAAAGATGAAGAGGGCAAGGAAATGATCCTCTCCTATCTGAATCAGGGCGACTTTATTGGTGAGTTAGGGCTGTTCGAAGAAGGCCAGGAACGTAGTGCCTGGGTCCGTGCTAAATCTGCCTGTGAAGTGGCTGAAATTTCCTATAAAAAATTCCGCCAGCTGATCCAGGTAAACCCAGACATTCTGATGCGTCTTTCTTCCCAGATGGCTCGTCGTCTGCAAGTCACTTCTGAGAAAGTCGGTAACCTGGCATTCCTCGATGTGACTGGTCGTATCGCGCAGACACTGTTGAACCTGGCAAAACAGCCTGATGCAATGACTCACCCAGACGGTATGCAGATTAAAATTACCCGTCAGGAAATTGGTCAGATCGTCGGTTGTTCTCGTGAAACTGTCGGTCGTATCTTGAAAATGCTGGAAGATCAGAACCTGATCTCCGCTCACGGCAAAACGATCGTCGTTTACGGCACTCGTTAATTTCCGTTTCAAAAAAGGCGTGTTGCTTTATGGACACGCCTTTTTTTGTCTTTAAAATCCAAACACCTGCAACACAAAGTATGACAAGCATATGTGGAGAAGATTAATCTATCACCCTGAAGTTAACTATGCACTGCGGCAAACGCTGGTGCTGTGCCTTCCTGTGGGGATCGGTTTACTACTGGGGAATTTGCAGTTAGGTCTGCTTTTCTCGTTAGTGCCCGCTTGTTGCAACATTGCTGGTCTGGATACACCCCATAAGCGTTTTTTTAAACGCCTGATTGTTGGCGGCACTCTTTTTGCGACCAGCAGTTTAATCATGCAGCTTTTGCTGCTCTACACCGCGGTCCCATTGCCCATCATTCTTATGGTGATGGCGCTCTTGTTAGGCGTCACCGCTGAAATCAGCGCCCTGCACGCACGTTTGCTTCCGGCATCGCTGATTGCGGCCATCTTTACGCTAAGCATGGCCGGCAATATGCCTATCTGGAAGCCGATGGTGTTATATGTCTCCGGCACGATTTGGTACGGAGTCTTTAACTGGTTTTGGTTCTGGATGTGGCGTGAGCAGCCGCTGCGCGAAACGTTAAGCCTGCTCTATCGCCAATTGGCGGAGTACTGTGAAGCCAAATACGGCATGCTGACACAACATGCTGATCCCGAAACAGCGCTGCCTCCACTGCTGGCTCGCCAGCAAAAAGCCGTAGACCTGATCACCATCTGCTACCAACAGCTGCATATGCTGTCGGCGAATCAGCAGAACGGTTACAAACATTTGTTACGCTCTTTTCAGATAGCGTTAGATTTGCAGGAGCACATCTCCGTCAGTTTGCACCAGCCTGCCGAGGTGCAAAAACTTGTCGCGAAAAGCCATGCAGAAGCGGTTATTCGCTGGAATGCGCAGACCATTGCGGCACGCTTGCGCGTATTGGCCGATGACATTCTCTACCATCGTTACCCACAGCGTTTTACGATGGAGAAACAAATTGAAGCCCTCGAGAAAATTGCTCGCCAGAATCCGGACAACCCGGTTGGGCAGTTTTGTCATTATCACTTCAGCCGTATCGCCCGCGTGCTGCGCATCCAACGCCCTCTGTACGCCCGTGATTTAATGGAAGACCGGCAGCGCCGTTTACCGCTGTGGGCAGCACTGAAAAGCTATTTGTCGTTGAAATCTGCCGCCCTGCGCAACGCCGCCCGACTAGGCGTAATGCTAACCATCGCCAGTCTTTTCGGGGCATTTTTACATCTGCCGAAACCCTACTGGATTTTAATGACGGTGATGTTCGTTACGCAAAACGGCTACGGTGCCACGCGGGTGCGCATTCTTCACCGTTCGGCAGGGACCATTGCTGGCCTGGCTATTGCGGGTATCGCCCTGCACTTTCACTTCCCACAAAGCATTGCCCTGGCCGCGATGCTGGTCATTACGCTGGTCAGCTATTTGTTTATTCGCCAGAGCTATGGCTGGGCGACGATTGGTTTTACCGTGACGGCGGTATATACCCTGCAACTGCTCACACTCAGCGCCGAGCAATTTATCGTCCCGCGCTTGATTGATACTCTGCTCGGCTGTTTGATTGCCTTCGGTGGCATGGTTTGGCTGTGGCCGCAGTGGCAAAGCGGTTTGTTGCGCCAGAACGCCCACGACGCGCTTGAAAAAGACCAGGACGCGATTCGCCTGATTCTGAGCAACGATCCCGAACCCACGCCGCTAGCCTGGCAACGAATGAAGGTCAATCAAGCCCATAATGCGCTGTTTAACTCACTGAATCAGGCGATGCAGGAACCCGGTTTTAACTCGCATTACCTGGCAGATATGAAATTGTGGGTGACGCACAGCCAGTTTATTGTCGAGCACATCAACGCCATGACTACGCTTGCGCGCGAGCACAACATGCTGACACCGGATTTAGCCCAGCGCTATTTGCAGTCGTGTGAAATTGCGCTGCAACGATGCCAGCAGCGGCTGCAATATGATGGGCCTGGCGAAACCCAGGATGCGAATATTCTTGACCCACTGGAAGGGCTTCCGAGTGGGCCATTGAGCACGATGGAACAACATTTACAGCGGATTTTGGGCCACCTCAGCACCATGCACACTATTTCTTCGGTTGCATGGCGTCAGCGGCCACATCATGGTATCTGGCTGAACCGCTTGCGGCGGTCGGATTAACGACTATCCGTTAACGATCTTCGCCACTGCTTTTGCAAAGCGCGCCATACCTTCATCAATATCGGCATTTTCAACAATCAAGGCTGGCGCGAAGCGCATAACATCAGGACCGGCATTCAACACCATCACCCCTTCCTGAGCAGCGGCATGCAGGAATTCACGTGCACGGCCTTGGTATTGCGGTTTCAGCTCAGCGCCAATCAGCAAACCCATACCGCGAATATCGCTGAACACATCAAACTGCTCGTCAATGTGCTGCAAATGCTTGACGAACAGCTGGCGTTTTTCCGTAACGCCATTCAACACTTCCGGCGTGTTGATAACATCAAATGCTGCCCCTGCCACCGCACACGCCAGCGGGTTTCCGCCGTAAGTGGAACCGTGGGTGCCGACATGGAATGCAGAAGCGATTTCCTGCGTCGTCAGCATAACGCTTACCGGGAAACCGCCGCCGAGCGCTTTAGCGCTGGTCAAAATATCTGGCGTCACGCCGTAATGCATATACGCGAACAACTCGCCGATACGCCCCATGCCGCACTGAACTTCATCGAATACCAACAACGCTTTGTGCTCATCGCACAAGGCACGCAAGCCTTGCAGGAATTCTGGTGTCGCCGCCGTTACGCCGCCCTCGCCCTGAATTGGCTCCACCACCACCGCGCAGGTGTGATCGTCCATCACCGCTTTTACTGCATGTAAATCGTTAAACGGGACATGGATAATATCGGCGGGTTTCGGGCCAAATCCGTCGGAATATTTTGGCTGGCCACCAACAGAAACGGTAAACAGCGAGCGACCGTGGAAGGCGTTATGGAAGGCGATAATTTTGGTTTTGTAAGGGCTATGGCGTGTAGAAGCGTAATAACGCGCCAGTTTAAAGGCGGTTTCATTCGCTTCAGTGCCGGAGTTCATAAACAGCACGCGCTCAGCAAAAGTGGCATCAATCAGCTTACGCCCGAGGCGCAACGCAGGTTCGTTGGTGAAAACATTGCTGGTATGCCATAGCTTTTCGCCCTGGCTTTTTAACGCTTCCACAAGCGTGGGATGGCAGTGGCCCAGCGCCGTGACTGCGATGCCGCCCGCGAAATCAACATACTCTTTCCCTTGTTGATCCCAAACGCGGCTTCCCTGACCTTTTACCGGGATAAATTCAGCCGGTGCATAAATCGGCAGAATCACTTCATCGAAAGTTGCGCGGGTAATTGCGGATTGTTCAGTTGCCATTTATTGCCTATCCCCTTTTTACGCATAAAAACTTCATGAGAGACACGTGAAAATATAATCATGAAATATGCATAAAAAATCATTTATTGGCAATAAAAAATCAATACTTCAGGAAATTGGCTAACAGTTGATGCCCCTGCTCGCTGAGAATACTTTCCGGGTGAAACTGCACACCCTCCAGCGCCAGTTCGCGATGACGAATACCCATAATTTCTTGTTTATCCGTCCACGCTGTCACTTCAAAACACTCAGGTAACGATGGCGGGTCGATAACCAAAGAGTGATAACGCGTCACGGTCAGAGGGTTGTTCAGGCCGCTGAAAACACCAGTATTGTTATGGGTGATAGCCGAGGTTTTACCGTGCATCACTTTTTCGGCACGGACAATGGTTGCACCAAATGCTTGTGCAATCGCCTGGTGTCCAAGGCAAACGCCGAGGATCGGTAGCTTTCCGGCGAAGTGAGTAATCGCCGCAAGGGATATGCCCGCTTCAGTTGGCGTGCAAGGTCCGGGAGAGATAACCAGTTTTTCAGGTACCAACGCGCTGATTTCAGAAAGGGTCAGCTCATCGTTACGTTTCACCACTACTTCCGCGCCTAATTCGCAAAAGTACTGATAAAGGTTCCAGGTGAATGAGTCGTAATTGTCGATAAGCAGTAGCATCGCGGCTCCGGAGTAAAAAGAACCGCGCTATTCTATTCGCTTTCGCACGCTTCACTCACCACTTTAGTGAAAATCTCCGTCAGCGCTGCCAGCTCACCCAGCGCACCAGCCTGATTGGCTTCTTGCCAGGCTTGCGGAGCAACGTCCTTCCAGTCCAGAACATAACCGGCATGAATCGCTAACTGCTCGAAGAAAACGCGCTGCGCACGGCCACTGCCAACAAAAAACGGGTGAAGTACGTTAATCTCACAATAGAAATGTGCCAGGCGTTGAACGAACTCAGTTCTGGAAAGCCCGACCAGGTAATGTTCGTCCTCCATTTCCTGCATCAGATCGTTACCTTCATTTTCGATGTACTCGAAATGACAGAACTGTGTCTCCCCTTTGGAAATATCAACATCCCGTATCTCGCCTGCCCAGTCGAAAACATCCTGAAACAGCTGCTGATGGATGGCACACAACCAGGGTAATCCGCGATGCAGCGGGCCAAGTTCAATCGTTTCTACGCGCTGTGCGATAGTCTCATCTTGCGCATGAGGCTCAAGAATATCCAGCCGGGAACTGGCCTGAAATGAACGGCTTCGCTGTTGCTGCCAAAGGCGGGACTTTTGTTTGTCGGTAAGTTTCTTTGCCATGGTGCCTCCCTAACATGACCCTTTCTTGCCACAAGTATAAGCAGCAATCGGTGGAAGTGCTGGAAGGAGGAGATTGCGCGAGTAGAGAATACCCGCGCGGGAATTTTTTACGGCAGGACTTTTGCGGAGAGAATAACTACAGGTTTTGACGGAACATTTTGATATGGACCGACATCATGCGTCTGTACCTGAGAGATCTTATCGGCAACTTCCATCCCTTTCACAACTTTACCAAATACCGCGTAACCGAAGTCGCGTTGGCCGTGATCGAGGAAAGCATTGTCTGCAACGTTGAGGAAGAACTGGCTGGTTGCGCTGTCTTTATCTGCGGTACGTGCCATAGAAATAGTGCCACGAGTATTGCGCAGACCGTTATCAGCTTCGTTTTTGATCGGTGGATTTGGCTGCTTCTGGTTCATATCTTCAGTGAAGCCGCCTCCCTGAAGCATAAAGCCTGGGATTACACGGTGGAAAATGGTGTTGTTGTAGAAGCCACTGTTCACATAATCCACAAAGTTTTTCACAGAGACAGGGGCTTTTTGGCTGTTTAACTCAAGCTCAATTTCACCCGCTGACGTGGTCAACAGGACGTGTGGATCCCCTTTAGCAGCAAGTGCCGCAGGAGATAGCGCGGTAAGAGCAAACACGGTTGCTACGGCCGCCAGTGTCGATTTGAGCATGAAAAATTCCTTACGAAGGCAGTGAATGAAGCAAGTTGCTAGATTGTAAAGAGGCACTCCTCTATGCGCCAGCCATTTACTGTTTTTTACTTTCACACAAATCAATAAGTTAAATGAATGACTAATGAGAATACATGCTCAATTGTGATTCATATCACTTAAAGCGCAGTAACAAACCCCAAATGATTCATAAAATGTATGAATGAATCACGTTTTTGACTAAAATCCATTCTTCTCGAGTGCTGTCAAAGCACTTTACATTTCTATTCACAGGCTTGTCATGACTAACAGCAACCGCATTAAGCTCACATGGATCAGCTTTTTCTCCTACGCACTGACCGGCGCGTTGGTGATCGTCACCGGGATGGTGATGGGCAATATTGCCGAATACTTCCACGTACCCGTCTCCAGCATGAGTAATACCTTTACCTTCCTGAACGCGGGTATTTTGATTTCTATTTTCCTGAATGCCTGGTTAATGGAAATCGTGCCACTGAAAACTCAGTTGCGCTTTGGTTTTATACTGATGGTTCTGGCGGTTGCCGGGCTTGTCTTTGGCGATAACCTAACCATTTTCTCGGCGGCAATGTTTGTGCTTGGGCTGGTCAGCGGTATCACGATGTCAATTGGTACATTCCTGATAACCCACATGTATGAAGGCCGTGAACGCGGTTCACGCCTGTTGTTTACCGATTCCTTCTTCAGCATGGCGGGGATGATTTTCCCAATGGTTGCCGCGATTCTGCTGGCTCGCAGCATCGACTGGTACTGGGTTTACGTCTGCATCGGTCTGGTGTACGTCGCTATCTTCATCCTGACTTTCGGTTGCGACTTCCCGGCATTAGGCAAACACGCCGCACCAACCGAGAAAGTGGCCGAGAAAGAAAAATGGGGGGTTGGCGTGCTGTTCCTGTCGATTGCCGCGCTGTGCTACATCTTAGGCCAACTGGGCTTTATCTCCTGGGTTCCGGAATACGCCAAAAGCCTCGGCATGAACCTGAATGATGCCGGTCAGTTAGTCAGTGATTTCTGGATGTCTTACATGTTCGGTATGTGGGCGTTCAGTTTCATTTTGCGTTTCTTCGATCTGCAACGCATTCTGACTGTTCTTGCGGGTGCAGCTACCGTTCTGATGTACCTGTTCAACACCAGCGAACCCACTCATCTGGCATGGTTTATTCTGGCTCTGGGCTTCTTCTCTAGCGCGATTTACACCTCGGTTATCACCCTTGGTTCATTGCAGACCAAAGTTGCCTCACCAAAACTGGTTAACTTCGTCCTGACTTGCGGCACTATCGGCACCATGCTGACCTTTGTGGTTACCGGCCCGATCGTGGCTCACAGCGGCCCGCATGCGGCGCTGCAAACCGCAAACGGCTTGTATGCCGTGGTGTTTGTTATGTGCCTGATTTTGGGTCTGGTGACGAAACACCGTCAGCATAACGCGACAATACATTAATCGTTTTATAGGGCGGATAAGCGCAAGCGCCATCCGCCACTTTTCATCCACCAAATGTTATCTCTTCGGCTTCATCCAGCATCACCCAGGTTTGCGACAACTGCGTGGTCGCAATCACCTTCCCTGCCCGCACTGACCAACGCACTGGCACCTGCCTGCGCACCGCATCAAAGCCATTTTCAGCCGGAAGAATAATCAGGTTCGCTGCATTTCCCTCGGCAATGCCGTAATCCTGCACGCCGAAGGTGCGCGCACTGTTATCGGTAATCAGTTTTAAGCCTTCATCAATTTGCTGATAGCCCATCATCTGGCAAACATGCAGCCCCATATGCAGCACCTGCAACATATTGGCGGTGCCCAGCGGATACCACGGGTCGAATACATCATCATGACCAAAACAGACGTTAATTCCTGCTTCGAGCAACTCTTTAACCCGCGTGATACCACGGCGTTTCGGATAATCATCAAAGCGCCCTTGCAGATGAATATTCACCAGCGGATTGGCGACAAAGTTAATCCCCGAAAGCTTCAGCAAACGGAACAGCCGCGAGGTGTAAGCGCCATTGTAAGAGTGCATTGCCGTGGTATGGCTGGCGGTAACGCGTGCGCCAATGCCATCCCGTAGCGCCAGCGCGGCTACGGTTTCCACAAAGCGCGATTGTTCATCGTCAATTTCATCACAGTGAATATCTAATGGACGGTCATATTTGCGCGCCAGCGCGAAAGCTTTATGCAGCGACTCAACGCCATATTCGCGGGTGAATTCAAAATGCGGGATAGCGCCCACCACGTCAGCACCCAGCCGTAAGGCCTCCTCCAGCAAGGCTTCACCGTTGGGATACGAAAGAATCCCCTCCTGCGGAAATGCCACGATTTGCACCTCAATCCACGGCGCGGCCTCTTTTTTCACTTCAAGCATCGCTTTTAGCGCGGTCAGCGTCGGGTCTGAAACATCAACGTGCGTGCGCACGTACTGAATACCGTTGGCAATCTGCCACTTCAGCGTTTGCCAGGCGCGCTGCTTCACGTCCTCGTGGGTCAGCAACGCCTTGCGTTCAGCCCAGCGTTCAATGCCTTCAAACAAGGTGCCTGATTGATTCCAGCTCGGTTGCCCGGCAGTCTGCGTGGTATCAAGGTGGATGTGCGGCTCAATAAATGGCGGGATTGCCAGACCGCCGCGCCCGTCAAGAATCTGCTGGCTCTCTGGCTGCGTTTCGCACATCGGCTTAATGGCCTTGATGCGCCCATTTTCGAAGGCTAATTGCCACAAACCTTCACGCCCCACCAGGCGCACATTTTGAATTAACTCCAACGTCTTGTTGCTCATACCCACCCCTTCTTGATTAGCCGCCTCTATTTCATAGCACACACCGCAAAACGAGGACATTTATTGTCGGTCCGCGAATAACTAAACATTTCCACGACTTATAAAAACCCACTAAAATCAAACATATACCTCTTAAGAGGTATATAAAGGTGTATTTGATTTGTATCAATAACCACCAATGCTGAATCGTTAAGGTAGGCGGTAATAGAAAAGAAATTGAGGCAATTATGAGCAAAGTCAAAATCGCAATCATCGGTAATGGCATGGTCGGCCATCGCTTTATCGAAGACTTACTTGATAAAGCCCAGCCAGGCCAATTCGACATTACTGTGTTCTGTGAAGAGCCGCGTAAAGCCTACGACCGCGTGCATCTGTCTTCCTATTTTTCGCATCATACCGCTGAAGAGTTATCGCTGGTCCGTGAAGGCTTTTACGAGAAACACGGCGTAAAAGTGCTGGTTGGCGAACGCGCCATCACCATTAACCGCCAGGAAAAAGTCATCCACTCGAATACCGGTCGTACCGTGTATTACGACAAACTGGTGATGGCCACCGGTTCTTACCCGTGGATCCCACCGATTAAAGGCTCTGAAACACAAGACTGTTTCGTCTACCGTACCATTGAAGATTTGAACGCCATCGAAGCCTGTGCGCGCCGTAGTAAACGCGGTGCCGTGGTCGGTGGTGGTTTGCTGGGCCTTGAAGCCGCAGGCGCGCTGAAAAACCTCGGCGTCGAAACACACGTGATTGAATTCGCCCCGATGCTGATGGCCGAGCAACTCGACCACATGGGTGGCGAGCAGCTACGCAATAAAATCGAAAGCATGGGCGTGCGCGTTCATACCAGCAAGAACACCCTGGAAATCGTACAACAAGGCAACCAGGCACGTAAGACTATGCGCTTTGCCGACGGCACCGACCTGGAAGTAGATTTCATCGTCTTCTCCACCGGTATCCGCCCACGCGATAAACTCGCGACCCAATGCGGCCTGGCAACAGGTCAACGCGGCGGTATTGCGGTTAACGACACCTGCCAGACTTCTGACCCGGACATCTACGCCATCGGCGAATGCGCCAGCTGGAATAACCGCACCTTCGGCCTGGTCGCCCCTGGCTACAAAATGGCGCAAGTCACCGCTGACCACCTGATCGGTAGCGAAAACGCTTTTGAAGGCGCAGACATGAGCGCCAAGCTAAAACTGCTGGGTGTGGATGTCGGTGGGATTGGTGATGCACATGGTCGCACGCCAAACTGCCGCAGCTATGTTTATCTGGATGAAAGCAAAGAAGTTTATAAGCGCCTGATTGTTAGCGCTGACAACAAAACCCTGCTCGGTGCGGTTCTGGTAGGCGACACCAGCGACTACGGCAACCTGCTGCAACTGGTACTCAATAACATCGAACTGCCAGAAAACCCGGACGCGCTGATTCTGCCTGCGCATGCCAGTTCCGGTAAGCCAGCGATTGGCGTCGACAAACTGCCGGACAGCGCGCAAATCTGTTCCTGCTTCGATGTCACCAAAGGGCATCTGGTTAAAGCCATCAACAACGGCTGCCATACCGTTGCCGCGCTGAAAGCAGAAACCAAAGCCGGTACCGGCTGTGGCGGCTGTATTCCATTGATTACGCAAGTATTGAATGCCGAACTGAGCAAGCAAGGCATCGAAGTCAACCACAACTTGTGTGAACACTTCGCGTTTTCACGCCAGGAGCTGTATCACCTGATCCGCGTTGAAGGCATTAAATCCTTCGACGAGCTGCTGCAAAAATACGGCAAAGGTTACGGCTGTGAAGTCTGTAAACCGACCGTCGGTTCGCTGCTGGCTTCTTGCTGGAACGACTATGTGCTGTCACCAAAGCACACGCCGCTTCAGGACACCAACGACAACTTCCTCGGCAACATCCAGAAAGACGGCACTTACTCGGTGATCCCGCGTTCTGCTGGTGGGGAGATTACCCCAGAAGGTTTGATGGAAGTGGGCCGTATCGCTCGCGAATTTAACCTCTACACCAAAATCACCGGTTCCCAGCGTATCGGCCTGTTTGGTGCACAGAAAGATGATTTGCCAGAAATCTGGCGTCAGCTGATTGAAGCTGGTTTTGAGACAGGCCACGCCTACGCGAAGGCACTGCGTATGGCAAAAACTTGTGTTGGTAGCACCTGGTGCCGTTACGGCGTTGGCGATAGCGTTGGCTTCGGCGTTGAGCTGGAAAACCGCTACAAAGGCATTCGTACTCCACACAAAATGAAGTTTGGTGTGTCCGGCTGTACCCGTGAATGTGCGGAAGCACAGGGTAAAGACGTCGGGATTATCGCCACTGAAAAAGGCTGGAACCTGTACGTCTGCGGTAACGGCGGTATGAAACCACGTCACGCCGATTTACTGGCAGCAGATTTAGACAGTGAAACGCTGATCAAATACCTCGACCGCTTCATGATGTTCTACATCCGCACCGCCGACAAACTGACCCGTACCGCACCGTGGCTCGACAGCCTGGAAGGCGGCATTGAGTACCTGAAACAAGTCATTATCGACGACAAACTGGGTCTGAATGATCAACTGGAAGCTGAGCTGGCGCGCCTGCGCGAGAAAGTGATCTGCGAGTGGACTGAAACGGTGAATACACCGGAAGCCCAGGTTCGCTTCAAACACTTTATCAACAGCCCACACCGCGACCCGCATGTACAAATTGTGCCTGAGCGCGAGCAACACCGCCCGGCTACGCCTTACGAACGTATCCCGGTCACCCTGGTAGAAGAAGTGGAGGAAAATGTATGAGCCAGTGGACTACCGTTTGCCAGTTAAACGACATTCTGCCTGCTACCGGTGTTTGCGCATTGGTGGGTAATCAGCAGATTGCTATTTTCCGCCCACGTAATGATGACCAGGTTTTCGCCATCAGCAATATCGACCCATTCTTTGAGGCCAGCGTGTTGTCTCGCGGCTTGATTGCTGAACATCAGAATGAATTGTGGGTTGCCAGCCCGTTGAAAAAGCAGCGTTTCAGACTGCGTGACGGGTTGTGCATGGAAGACGAGAGCCGTTCAATTGCGCATTACAAAGCGCGCGTACAAGACGGCCAGGTTCAGATTAAAGCTTAAGTCTTAAAACAACCCTCACCCTAGCCCTCTCCCTGAGGGAGAGGGAATTAAATCGGTGTTCTCCCTCTCCTTGGGGAGAGGACATTAAATCGGTGTTCTCCCTCTCCTTGGGGAGAGGGCCGGGGTGAGGGGAAAATTTCAATTATTTATTTTTTCTTTCAATTTATTGGGATAACAAAAATGTTCACCGATACCATTAACAAATGTGCGGCGAATGCCGCGCGCATTGCCCGATTGTCGCAAAACAATCCACTCGGATTCTGGATAAGCTCTGCCATGGCAGGCGCTTATGTCGGCCTCGGCATCATCCTGATCTTCACCCTCGGTAATCTGGTTGATCCCGCGCTGCGTCCACTGGTAATGGGTGCCACCTTCGGGATCGCCCTGACGCTGGTTATCATCGCAGGCTCTGAACTATTCACCGGACACACCATGTTCCTGACGTTCGGCGTCAAAGCAGGCACCATCACTCACGGTCAAATGTGGGGTATTTTGCCGCAAACCTGGCTGGGTAACCTGGTGGGTTCCGTGTTTGTTGCCCTGCTCTACAAATGGGGCGGCGGTAGCCTGCTGCCGTTGGACACCAGCCTGGTTCACACCGCGGCGCTGGCAAAAACCACTGCTCCGGCGATGGTACTGTTCTTCAAAGGTGCTTTGTGTAACTGGCTGGTTTGTCTGGCAATTTGGATGGCCGTGCGTACTGAAGGTGCTGCGAAGTTCATCGCTATCTGGTGGTGTCTGCTGGCGTTTATCGCTTCCGGTTACGAACACTCCATTGCCAACATGACGCTGTTTGCACTCTCCTGGTTTGGTCATCATAGCGACGCCTACACCATAGCGGGTATCGGTCACAACCTGTTGTGGGTAACGCTTGGGAATACCCTTTCCGGTGTAGTATTCATGGGTCTGGGTTATTGGTATGCTACGCCGAAAGCCGAGCGCCCACAGCCTGCGCAAGTCGCCGCGCCGGAGACTGCACGCAACTAATTTATTTGAGGATTGACCGTGGATCACCTGCCTATATTTTGTCAATTACGAGGTCGTGCCTGCCTGTTGGTCGGCGGTGGCGATGTCGCAGAACGTAAAGCACGTTTGTTGATGGAGGCAGGTGCGCAGGTCACTGTGAATGCCCTGGAATTCTCCCCACAATTTCATGTGTGGGCGGAACAGGGCATGATCACCCTTGTTGAGGGTGAATTCGCCCCCGAGCTGCTTGATGTTTGCTGGCTGGCCATTGCCGCAACTGACAACGAAACAGTGAATCAACAAGTCAGCGAAGCATGCGAATCACGCCGCATTTTCTGCAACGTGGTCGATGCCCCTAAACAAGCCAGTTTCATCATGCCTTCGATTATCGACCGTTCGCCGCTGATGGTGGCTGTCTCTTCCGGTGGTACCTCTCCCGTTCTTGCCCGCCTGTTACGTGAAAAACTCGAAGCCATTCTGCCACTGCATTTGGGGAAAATTGCCTCTTATGCCGGTACGTTGCGCGGGCGAGTAAAAACAAATTTCAAGGCCATGGCAGAACGCCGTCGCTTCTGGGAAAAGTTCTTCACTAATGACCGTCTGGCGCAATATCTGGCGAACGAAGACCAGCAAGCCATCGATAAAGAAACCGAGTCTATGTTTGCTACACCGCTCGATCACCGTGGTGAAGTCGTGTTGGTGGGTGCAGGTCCAGGCGATGCCGGATTACTGACGCTCAAAGGGTTGCAACAAATTCAACAAGCCGATGTGGTGGTTTATGACCGCCTGGTTTCTGATGACATCATGAATCTGGTGCGCCGTGATGCCGACCGCGTTTTCGTGGGTAAACGCGCGGGTTATCACTGCGTCCCGCAAGAAGAGATTAACCAAATCCTGCTGCGTGAAGCGCAAAGTGGCAAACGCGTTGTCCGTCTGAAAGGTGGCGATCCGTTTATCTTTGGTCGCGGCGGTGAAGAGCTAGAAACCTTGTGCGACGGCGGTATCCCGTTCTCCGTGGTGCCGGGCATTACTGCGGCATCCGGCTGTTCAGCTTATTCAGGCATTCCATTAACCCACCGCGATTACGCGCAAAGTGTGCGCCTGGTGACCGGCCACCTGAAAACCGGCGGTGAATTAGACTGGGAAAACCTGGCGGCAGAAAAACAGACGCTGGTCTTTTACATGGGTTTAAACCAGGCTCCTGCGATTCAGGAAAAGCTGATTGAACACGGCATGACTGCGGAGATGCCGGTCGCGCTGGTTGAAAACGGCACAGCGGTTAACCAACGTGTAGTCAGTGGCGTATTACGCGAACTCGGTGAATTATCGACACAGGTTGCAAGCCCGGCGCTGATTATTGTCGGTCGCGTGGTGGCATTGCGCGATAGGTTGAATTGGTTCTCGAACCACTAATTCTACTTTAAGATAAAAAAAAGGCTTGTCAGATTATTCCGGCAAGCCTTTTTATTTATAAGTTATTAATTATTTTGCCAATCATTATAGGCAATATTTATTTCATGTAACCATGCGTCTGGTTTCAGACTTAGTGATATAGCAAGCAGCCCCTATACTTAATTGCCTTTTTGAAGTGCCTCATTACATCCAAGTAAATGATAGGGAATATCAATGAACAAGTTCGTAAAAGCTGCATCTGCACTGGCTGTCCTGGCTCTGTTGTCTGGCTGTACTGGTCATATTGAGAACAAAGACAAATCTTGCGGTTATGATTATTTACTGCACCCAGCCATTTCTATTTCTAAAATTATTGGTGGTTGTGGCCCAGCAACTCCACAGAAATAATAATAGCCACAAATTTTTAATACGCCCTCCCAGTGAGGGCATTTTAATTTATAACCCTTCACAACTTTCTTTTAATATTCGCAATACCGTCTGCGCCCCACTACGATTAGGATTTATACGGATCATACGTTGCTCAAGCGTTGGGTCAGACTGGCGGAAAGTCCCGGACAGCCGATAAAAAAGCGGCGGGATTTCATATTTCGACTCTGCCCCCACAGGATAAGGCAACGCGCCCAGCTTCTGTGCCGCCGCCAATACTTGCTCGGCAATCGGCTGATGAAACTCCACCAACAGCACTTTGGATTGCGCATTTGCGATAAATGCATGCTTCACTTGCGGCACCGCTTCGGCATTGAGCGCTTCAACCAGTTTATCGTTTACCTGCGCCTGCACCGCGTGCATCACTGGCGCAAACACTAATCCGCGCAACGCTTCCATCGCCTGGAAACCCTGCACCTGGCTGCCACCGGAATACATACTTTTTCGCACTGCATTTACTGTCTTTTCTTCACCCACCACCACGCCAATTCCCGGTGGGCCGAAGAGTTTAAAACACGAGAATGTTGAAAGTGTGGACCCACATTCGCAACCAATCTTTTCGACTTTCATCACCGCGTAGTTGTCATCAGTCAACGACGGTAAACCATGCTGATTAAAACAATCAATCACCTCACCCAACAGATATGAATCATCCATTTTCTGCCGGGTATGCTGAATAAGTGCAGCCTTCGGTTGGTACAACTCAATTGTCCTTTTAACGTCATCAAGTTGATTAAAATCGGCACGAATTAGCGTTAACCCCATCTGTTCAGCGATGACTGCTGTGGTGGGGTAAAGAGGGGCATCGTGAACAAGCAAGCTATCCCCCGCGTTAAGAAGTGCCGCTAACCCGCTACGAATTGCCCCGGTTCCCGCACCTTGCACCAGTGCCGCAGCCGGTGCGCCAAAGAAATCCGCCAGAACTGACTCCACACGCCGCGTCATTTGTGGCTGATTCAGACCGGGGACTAAGCCGAAATCCCCGGCATTGAGGAAATCAGCGCCGGGAAAATGACGGCAAATAATATCCACCAGTTGAAATTGCTTACTCTGCGCCTGCTCCATCGTCAGGCTCTGTAACGGCCAGGTTTTCACTTTATTCACTCCGTGAAGCCTGCCGCAGACCATTACGGCAGGCATTGAGAAGGGATCAGGCCGGAACGAACAGGCCACAGTAGTAAAGAATGTTCAGAATGATGCCGGTTATCAACACCGCGACAACCGGAGAGGCCATTTTCTGAACCGGGCGACCCAGCGATTCGTTGAGGAAGTAAATCGCCGCCGCAATAGAAAAACCGGTATAGCCCGCCATTTTGATAGCCGCAAAGATAGAGCCAACCAGCAGCGCCATTTCCATCAACATATTCATCGAGTTACGGATGTTATCCGATGCGTTACGCACCGATGGATAACGCCCGAGCCATTTGCCGATGGAACGTAGCAGTAATACTTCAACGGAAATCACCACCGCACCCACCGCAAACGCTAACAGCGGGTTAGAAATCAAGTATCCGGCGGCGTAAACAAAGGTGAAACCAGCAACGGCGTACACACCCGTCGCCAGCGCCGTGGTGGCAATCAGTGGAACAAATCCCAGCCCACGCATTAACTCCGCAAGTGCGGCCTGATGCACCAGGGTTTGTGACTGCTCAGGCGTGATGCCTGCGGAATAAGCCTTCTCCAGCGTAAAGATCGACACTTCAGAACCGGCAAAAATCTTCATGCTGGCGACGACCGCAATCAACCCACCAACAACCGCGATATATGGTAGGTGCTTGATAATGCGCGATGTTCGCTCCTCAAAGACCGATACCCCCTCGGTATCATGTTCTCGCTCATCACGGGTACGGTGATCCTGAGTAATCGCAATCCCCAGCAGCATCACCATGCCGACGAAGATTTCGATAGATTCGGGATTGAGGTGTGGGAAGAAACGCACGATCAAAACGCGCGTCATTAACACCACAAAGGCTGCGAGCAGACTGCTCTTCCAGCCAAATTGATAGAAAATTGCCACCAGAGGGAACAGCGCAAATGCAGAAACCACTGGCGAGCTCAACTCACCCAACGAACCCAACACATCCACTGGCAGTGCCGTCAGCAAATGGTTTACCGGGATCAAGCAAGTCAGGATCAAAATTCCCCAGACTGCGCCCAACCCAAACGCCAACAAACTATTTGCCGCTAAGACTCCGAGGATATCTGTCGGCAGGAATAACAACCATGCATTAAGCAACCCAGTTTTCAGCGTAAACGAAATACCCACCGACGCCACGAAACCAATGCTCAGACCGAAAGCGATACTGCCCGCCTCGCGGCGATTCATATTACCTTCGATAAGCTGCGGCAAAATGGGGCGAATGCCGTCGTGGAACACGGCTGCTGACTTATGCGCCAGCAAGGCCGTCATCCCAGTCAGGCAGGCCACCACGATTATTTGAATGTAGAAATCCATAGCGCGGCCTTTATTTTAAATGGGCGATAAGCATCGGAATGGCATGCTCGATATGCTCAACCGACAGACCAAAAGCAACTTTCCCATCCGCCACCATTTTGGCCACCTGCTCTTCTTTTGCCTTAATGCCAGGCTTGGCGATGGTGCAGCTTTTGTTGTAACCAATCACCGCGATGGCAATGGAAAGTGCTGCCCCAGCGCCGGTATTACAGGCACCAATGTAGTAATCAAGCTGCCCGGATTTCACTTTCATGGCAGCTTCCATATCGTTGTAAATAAACACTTCAAAGCAGTCAGGTGCAGACGTTTCGATGGTTTTTTTAATAAGTTCACGCTGTAAGCCAGCAACACCGATCTTTTTCATGGGAAATCCTTATTTAAAGAAGACAGAGGGGTTGTCACGTAACATCAAATCAACGTCGGCCTGAGAGAAGCCTGCCTCGAGCAAAAGAGGCACGAACGTTGTCAGCAAATAATCAAAACCAAGCCCACCGTTCGCCTTCAAATGTGAACGACGGGTAATATCCATGGAAAGCATGACGTGGTCGAGCAGCCCGCGGCTGGCAATTTCTTGCAGCATCGCCACGCGTTTCTCATCCGGGTAATAGTTGTTTTTCCCGATGGTATCGAACTGCACATACGCGCCCTGCTCAATCATGCGCAGAATGTTGTCGAGGTTATCTTTCAGGTCGCAGTGGCCCACAACAACGCGAGATAAATCCACACCGTGGCTTTTCAGCAGCGTCAGTTGTTCCAGCCCCATAGTGCTAAAAGAGGTGTGAGTTGAAATCGCACACCCAGTTTCACGGTGCGCTAAAGCCGCAGCAGCAAAAACTTTGACTTCATCAGGGGTTATCACATCCACGCTCGAACCAATTTCAGCAATGATCCCGGCCTTTAATTCAGTGCCATCAATACCTTGTTCAATTTCGTCGATCATCTCCTGCGCCAGTTTTTCAACGGGAGTTGTGGCGACGTGAGCCGGGAAAAAGTCATGCTGGTAATAACCGGTACACGCGACGACGTTCATTCCGCTATCACGCATGATATCCAACATAAACTGAGGGTTACGCCCCATGTAGCGGTTGGTCATTTCGATGATGTTGCGCACGCCCAGCGCGTACAGCGTTTTCATTTCCGCACAAATCAGGTCGTATTGATCCAGGCGGCAATCGATGTTGTTTTTGAATGACGACAAGTCGATATGCAGATGTTCATGCGCATAGGTGTAGCCCGACGCATCAATTCGTTGCTGTTCAGCCATGGTTGCCTCCGGTGTTCGTGGTGTGCAGTTGTGACAAGAATGAAGTGCCGTTTTGTGGCGCATTCGCGTTGAAGAAATCGCAAACGGTAGCACCCACATCAGACAGTGTTGTTCTGCGGCCAAGATTTGCGCCGGTGATCCCCCGCTGCCAGACAAGTAGCGGCACATTTTCACGGGTGTGTTTGCTGTGGCCGATGGTCGGGTCGTTGCCGTGATCGGCCATGACCACCAGGTAATCACTGGGCTGCATCACGTCCATTAACTTGCCGAGATTTTTATCCACCACCTGCAAACGCTCGGCGTAACGTGCGACATCCTGAGCGTGCCCGGCGAGGTCGGTTTCCTGAATGTTAGTGCAGATAAAAACGTCACCGGGCTTTTGGACTTCAGCAAGCGTGATGTCCATGATTTGCTGGGTATCAACGAGGTTCTGGTAGCTGACACCGTGCGGATTGATGGCGATGTCGGCCACTTTCCCTACCAGTACTGTTTTGATAGCGGACTCATGCAGTTTTTGTGGCACCTGTACGCTGGCATTCACCCCGAACCCCATATGAACGACCTGAAAACCGTGCTGATACACCCCGGATCGCGGCGCGTTAATGCCAATGTATTTGCCCTGTTTTTCCTCGGCGGCGTTCTGGAGTTGCGAACTGCTTTCCAGCAGGCCGCCAAACGCAATCACGCGCCCAACCTGCACGCAACGGCGGACAATTTTGCCGATTTTGCGCACTTCCTCGAAAGAGATCGCATTCAGATTGGCACTGATGTTAAACACCTGGCCGAGGTCAGCTTCAAGGTTGTCGCCAATCGCCACCGCCTGATTGACCCACAAATATTGCAGCCCACTGCCCACCCGCTCGACCTGCCAACAATCGGCAATCAGTGCACGCTCTACTTCATCAATCACTTCAGAGAAAGGCATACGCAACGGCGCTTGTGGGCGGGTACCGAGAATTTCCTGGTGCCCCATAAAAGTATCACCACCTTCGTGTTGCAGCGCGGCTGTTCCGTAAACTGCATTCGCTGAAGGGCGCATGGCTCCGGTGGTAAAACCCAGCGCGTTGATCAAGCCAAGCTGTTCCAGCACCGGTAAACGTAATTGTGGGAAATGCTGCAAAATATGCCCGCAGGTATTTGCACCGATATCCTCCGGCCTGACTTGCGGCACATCGTCCATCGCGCCGACGCCAAAGCTGTCTATCACCACCACCACAAACTTACTCACGCGAACCTCCGCAAATGGGGTTACCAAGGCTGTCATACAAAGCTTCGAGTACAGGTTCTCCGCGGCTGATTCCGGACACCAGTGCCACATCGCTGCGCGTGACAAAAACCTGAGTACGGAAACACATCACCACTGGCGTGCTGACCGGGAACTCGCCCGCCAGCCCGATGTGGTAATCAATGCTGCTGTCGTCCATCGGTAGCAATTTTGCTGATAATGCTTCACCGTCCAGAACAGGGAAAACCAGCGCGTTTTGCGCATGACCACGGCGGTAATAACCGCCGCCGAAGCAATAGCTGTTGCCCTGAAACTGGTGTGAGATTTCGGTGAGATAGAGCATGGCGATGTGTTCTGGCTGGTCGCCATGCTGGTTAGCGGGAATCGTTCCGGTTAGAGCATGACCCGGTTCGGCATGGGTCACGCCATATTCAGCCAGCAACGGTAAAGTACTGCAACTTGAAGCCGATGGCGCGTTGAGCTGTGCCACGTCTATGCCCTGCGCACGAAGCATATCGCGCGCCTGCAATAGCGTATGCAGATTGGGCGTGGGCAGCGTTTGCTGTAATTCTTCATCCCAGAGCAGGCAGGGGAAGTGGGTCAGCCCGGCGATTTTCACGCCCGGCATGTTCTTGAGAGCGGCAACCACGTTATCCAGTGCTGACAACGGGAACCCGGCTTCCTGGCCTGAATACAGGTGGTCTTGTTCATCGAACACTTTCAACATGATGGGCTGGATATGCCCAAGACGTTGCGCTGCAACAGAGATTTCCTCGGCTTTATCCAGCGAGAAAACGGTGATCATTTCAGGTGAAACGGTGACGTTTTCCGTTACCAGACTTTTTGGTAGCTGAACTAAATGTCCGACATGGGAAACCGGTACTTCTGCATTGCGCAGCGTGCGGGCTTCTTTGAAATCCACCGCAACGGTACCGTGAAAACCCAGCTCAATCAGACGCTTCGCCAGCCACGGATTACGCCCCAGTTGCTTGGTCATCAGATACAGCGTGATGCCATGACGCTCTGCTGTTTCAAGCAGGCGGCGTCCATTTTCCAAAACCTTATCAACATCAATGACGCAGGTATCTGGCAATATCTCTCCCTGCTGCCATAACTTCAGTGCGGCCCCAATCAGTGCTGGGTTTTGTGCCTTGAGTGCTTCAATAAACATGCCCTTGCCTCTCGACTCCATGCTGCAAAAAAACTTAAATAATCATTTTTTTGAATATTTAAGTTAAAGCAGACGGCTGACAAAAAAATTCTTAGCCTTTGCTAACCATCCACAAACTAAACAGGTTCGCGAGCAGATAGCCTTCTTCATTCGGGTGAATATTCACATCAAAGGGAGCCAGCATCGCCTGGTGAATCGGCAGCAGTTCGGCATAAGCCTGAGAAGTGACAATTTCTTCCAGCAGGTCTTCATCAAGTGGGCCGATTTCTTCACCCCGACGGCTGCGCATCAGCGCGTTTGCCATATGGGTGATCGCCATTTCCCCTTGTTCATTACGCACGGGAATGGCCCACACCGTTTCCATTTTCTCAACGACAGCAATCATGCCGTCGCAAATATCTCTGTCGATAACGCCCGCATCACACAGCAGGTTTAGCCGTTCTTCCATCCTGATTTACCCTTTGATGAAGTTCTAATAGCTTGGCTCCTGCTCACCCAGCAGCACTCTTTGTTGGTGAGCAAGCAGCTCATTTTTGTTCACCACTGTGCGCAGCAATTGATTAATTGGCGCATCATCGGCGCGAGTCAGCACCACGGCCTCGGAAGCCTGCAAAAAACGCGAGTCGCCTTTAAGGGGCTGCGCTTGCAGGCCGAGTAACTCAAGATCCGCCTCACTACCCACGTTCCAGATAACCGCATCAATTTCGCCTTTGGCGATACGATTAAGGCTCTCGTGGTAAGGCACATCGAGGATCTCAACCGGCTGACCCGCGAAATAAATGTCCGTCATAATGCGCTGATCGGCGGAACGCGGGTCGAGGCCGACACGTCTAATTTGCTGATTACCGGTACGGCAAATCAATTTGTGTTCGCCAACGTAAGTGTGTGGCCCAAGTTCCAGCGCCATAAAGACATCGCTGTTATCGAGATAGCTCTGCGCGGCAAGCCTTGAGACAACCGCAAGGTCATAGACGCCATTCAACAAGCATTCCACCCGAACATCTGAGCCACGCATATGCGCGTAGTAAAATGGGATGCCATCAAACTGCGCTTTCAGGCCACTGGCTAAACCTTCATAAAGCCGGGTGTAAGGCAGCGGCATCGCACACACGACATTGCCGATATCAGCAAAAGCCAATAAGGCTTTGTTATCCATGCTGACCAGATAGCTGCCGTTGCGCCCGCGTCTCTCAACTTTTACCGCTCCGGCATTCTCAAGGGTTTTTAACGCCGCCTGAATCAGCCCGACGGAAAAGCGACATTCGCTCGCCAGTTCATCAATGGTTTTCAGTCGGTTACCGCTTTTCTCGCCCAGCAAATAACGCGCCAGACTGGCCTGGGCAACCCCTTCTTTTTTGATAAAGCTACGGCTCATATTTAATCTTCAATTTATTGAATGGTTATATCTTCATTAAATTGAATATAAATGGCAAACGGGAAAGATGCAAAAAGAGAATGGGATCACAAAAGATATTTAGCTGGGGAATTTATGGGGAGGGACGCCCTCACCCCGGCCCTCTCCCGCAGGAGAGGGAGAAAACCGATCAATCCCTTCTCCCGCAGGAAAGGGGAAAACCGATCAATCCCTTCTCCTGCAGGGCAGGAGAAAACCGATCAATCCCTTCTCCCTCAGGACAGGGGAAAACCGATCAATCCCTTCTCCCTCAGGGAGAAGGTTAGGATGAGGGTTGTGTTAAAAATTATGGGTGTGCGACAAACCCAATAACTTCATAGACCTTTTTCAGCGTGGCACTGGCGTGCGCACGTGCTTTCTCGGCACCGTCTTTCATCACTTGCTGCAAGAATGCTTCATCGTTACGGAAACGATGAAAACGCTCCTGCAACTCGGTCAACATGTCTGAAACAGCCTCAGCCACGTCGCCTTTCAGGTGCCCATACATTTTGCCTTCAAACTGCTGCTCAAGCTCAGGGATAGATTTACCCGTCACACCCGCCAGGATATCCAGCATGTTGGATACGCCCGCTTTGTTGGCAGTATCGTAACGCACGACAGGTGGCTCGTCAGAGTCAGTTACCGCGCGTTTGATTTTCTTCACGACAGATTTCGGGTCTTCCAGCAGGCCAATAACGTTGTTGCGGTTATCGTCTGATTTAGACATTTTCTTGGTCGGCTCAAGCAGAGACATTACGCGCGCGCCAGATTTCGGGATGAACGGCTCTGGTACTTTGAACACATCACCGTACAACGCATTGAAACGTGCAGCGATATCGCGGCTCAGTTCCAGGTGCTGTTTCTGGTCTTCACCGACGGGCACCAGGTTAGTCTGGTACAGCAGAATGTCAGCGGCCATCAGCACCGGATAATCAAACAGGCCAGCGTTAATGTTTTCAGCATAGCGGGAAGATTTATCTTTGAACTGAGTCATGCGGCTTAGCTCACCAAAATAGGTGTAGCAGTTCAGTACCCAGCCCAGTTGTGCATGTTCAGGCACGTGGGACTGTACAAAAATTGTACTTTTCGCCGGGTCAATACCGCAAGCCAGGTACAACGCCAACGTATCGAGAGTACGGCTGCGTAGTTGTGTCGCATCCTGACGCGCGGTAATCGCGTGCTGGTCAACGATGCAGTAAATGCAGTGGTAATCATCCTGCATATGGACCCACTGACGCAGCGCACCCATGTAGTTACCAATGGTCAATTCACCTGATGGCTGTGCGCCACTAAAGACGATGGGCTTACTCATGTTCTGATTCCTGATGTTCTTTGTTAGAGAGCCCTAATGCGGGCAATAAATCGTTGAAATGGTCGTACACGAAATCGGGTTTGCTCAACTCGATGGCTTCACCGTAGTTATAACCATAAGTCAGGCCAATGGAACAGCACCCAGCCGCCTGTGCAGCGAGAATATCGTTGCGTGAATCACCAACAAACAGCAGCTCTTCAGCACTGAGGTTCAACTTCTCCATCACTTTGTGCAGCGCTTCGGGATGAGGTTTTTTATTTTCCACATCGTCGCCACCAATAATGATTTTGAAGTAATGCGCGATGCCTAATCTTTCCAGCATCGGCAGCACAAATGGAGTCGGCTTGTTAGTGACCAGGCCCATCGGCAGGCCTTTCTCGGCCAATGCCGCCAGAGTGTTAGCCACTTCAGGGAACAGGAAACTGCCCTCTTCCGCAGTTTGTGCATAGAAAGCATCAAACAGTTTACGCGCGATACGGCACTGGTCGTCTTGTGGCTCTTCGCCTTTTAACGCCCAGGTCAGCGCACGCTTAACCAGCACATCGGCACCATTGCCGATCCACTTTTCAACTTTGTCTTCACCTGCTGTTGGCAACTCCAGCGCATACAGCGCCTGGTCCATTGCCTGCGTCAAACCCAATGCGGTGTCAACCAGCGTACCGTCTAAATCAAAGGCGATACCGCGAATTTTATTTAACTTATCCATGAGTTACCTTTGCCAACTCACTACGCATACGGTCAATAACCGCTTTGTAATCCGGCTGGTTGAAAATCGCAGAACCGGCGACAAACATATCTGCACCTGCTGCGGCAATTTCTGCGATGTTGTCCGCTTTTACACCACCGTCGACTTCCAGGCGGATGTCATAACCGGAAGCATCAATGCGTTCACGCACCTGACGTAATTTTTCCAGCGTATGAGGAATGAAAGATTGCCCACCGAAACCGGGGTTAACGGACATCAGCAAAATCACATCCAGCTTATCCATAACGTGATCAAGCCAACTGAGCGATGTCGCCGGGTTAAACACCAGGCCTGCTTTACAGCCATGCTCTTTAATCAGTTGCAGGGAACGGTCAACATGCTCTGACGCTTCCGGGTGGAAGGTGATGATATTGGCACCGGCAGCGGCGAAGTCCGGAATAATACGGTCAACGGGTTTCACCATCAGATGCACATCAACAGGAGCGGTAATACCGTAATCACGCAGGGCTTTTAGTACCATCGGGCCGATGGTGAGATTTGGGACGTAATGGTTATCCATAACATCAAAATGGACGACATCCGCACCAGCAGCCAATACCGCAGCCGTGTCTTCACCCAGGCGGGCAAAATCGGCTGAGAGGATTGATGGGGCAATCAAAAACTGTTTCATCCGCTTCTCCAATAGCAAATCAAAAACGACCGCGGGCGAAACAGCTTAGGCACCGACTTTGTAAAGCGCCAGCAGTTCGTCCACCTTGTTACGTTTTCCACCATCCCGACTGATGCTGCGCCGAACCTGCAACTTATGCATTTTCGCCTGCTTGTACCATAACCGAGTCAACTCAGTGTCATGGTTTGAAATCAGCACCGGGATGCCACCTTCTTGCAAGTTTTCAGCTAACTGCGCCAGATGTTGTTGCTGCACCATATTAAAGCTATCAGTGTGATACGCCGTAAAATTAGCCGTGGCAGACAATGGCGCGTAAGGCGGGTCGCAATAGACTACAGAACCCGCAGCGACATTCGCCATGCTGACATCATACGACTGGCACAGGAACGTGGCGTTTTGTGCTCGCTCGGCAAAATGATACAACTCTTCTTCCGGGAAGTAGGGTTTGATGTAGCGGCCGAACGGGACGTTGAATTCACCACGTAGGTTATAACGACAAAGGCCGTTGTAACAATGGCGGTTCAGATATAAAAACAGAAGTGCACGACGGAACTCATCTTTGCACAGATTAAATTCAGTTCGATTGAGATAGAACGCTTGCTCGTCGTTTTGTGCCGCAGTGAAGAGTTTTCTGGACTCTTCAACGTACTCATCCGTACGTGTTTTGACGATGTTATATAGGTTAATCAGATCGCTATTAATATCTGCGAGGATATAACGGGAGTAATCAGTATTCAGAAAGACTGAGCCAGCACCAACAAACGGCTCAATCAGACAATCACCTTTCGGCAGATACTTTTTAATGTCTTCGAGCAGGGGGTATTTCCCCCCCGCCCATTTCAGAAAAGCGCGATTTTTTTTCATGCTGCCTAACTATTTACACCTTTTCCTGCTGTGGAAAGGTTCCAACAGCGGCTGCGCTTGTTCATCACTTCAGATCAGACTGAACCTGATGGATAGGTTTTGCCCACGGGTTCTTAGCCTGTACATCAGCTGGCAATGTAGCTACGGCACGTTTTGCCTCATCTTTGCTGGCGTAAATACCGCTAACCAACACATACCATGGCTGACCATTTCGTACTGTCTGGTAGACCATATAGTGTTGCAGTTTCTCTTTCTTCGCCCAGGCATTCAAGTTATCTGAGTTAGAAGAGGAGCTGAGTTGTAAGGTGTAATTGCTACCAGGAGCGCCTTTGATTGCGCCCGCATCACCCGCTACAGCACCTGTTGCTGCTGTCACTGGCGCAGCGGCTGTTGCTTTCGGAGCTGGAGTGGCTGCGGTAGCAGTGGTCGTAGTCGTCGCTTTCGGTGCAACTTCGGTCACAGGGACTTTCACAGATGTAGTCGCAGTTGGTGCGGGAACTGGAGCTGGCTCGCTACGTTTCGCAGTCGTTACCGGTTTTGGTTCCGCTACTGGCGTTTTCGCCACAGTCTGTTGCTTAGCAGGCTGAGTTTTGTGCGGCTCAATCACTGCAGTTTTACGTTCCTGGCGTGGTGCTGCTGGCTTCGCAGGCTCTGATTTCGCGACCGGGCGTGGTGCTGTCGTTGCGCCATTACTACCTGCAACTGCGGCAACTGTAGCCGGTGCGGTTGGCAACGTTGAATTGCTCACCACATTATCAATCTGGCCGGATTGTTGAGTCAGGGCGTTATTCAGATCACCCGGAACTTCAACACGCTGCTGGCCCTGAGGTGCAGGCTGAGTTTGTGCGTCAGTCGGGGTTGACGAAATGGCAGGAAGAGTCACTTCTTGTGGGTTTCCTGCATTTTCTGTCTGGTTAGCCGCAGATGTCGAACCTGGCTGAGGTTGAGTACCATTAGCCTGATCGCTAGTAGAACCAGACAGATCAATGTTTTTCTCGGCAGACGGATTCTTATTCACGGTTTCCGTATCAGAAGATGGGGCTTTCAGCGCCGAACCAATCCCAATGATGAGCAGCAACAGAACGAGAATACCAATGCCCATCATCAGGTGCTGACGGGATACCGGAACTTTCGGTTTAGCGGATTTTTTGCGGGCACGTGCCGGACGACGTTCTTCTGCATCAACTTGCATCTCGTCATCGTTTTCATACTCTTCTTCATCACGAGTACGGCGGGAACGCGCAGGACGAGGCTCGTCGGCGTCTAACTCAACATCATCGACATTGAAATGTGGCTCACTGTCGCGCTCATCAGCTTTACGGTTACGGCCTGAACGGCGATCGCTGGGATCAGGTTTCAGTTCGTCTTCCGGTTTAAACTCATCCATTTAACACCCCACTCAAAGGCTTATGCCAGCAATTCGAACTCAGCACATCACCCGAAGTTAAAAATCGCCTGACTACAAGCGACCGAAATTTCTAATAATTAAGCCTGCTGACAATCAGCAATGGCGGACAAAACGACATCGTGTGGCACTCCGCCACGCATTTCACTCTTCCCGATTGCCAGTGGCAGCACCAAGCGCAGCTCACCAGCTAAAACTTTCTTGTCACGCATCATGTGGGGCATATACGCGGCGGCAAGCATTTCTTTCGGCCCGGTCACTGGCAGCCCGGCACGTTGTAGCAGTTTGATGATTCTGCGCACATCGGCCTCACTGAAATTCCCAAGACGCTGTGCTGTACGAGCCGCCATCACCATACCTGCAGCAACAGCTTCACCGTGCAGCCAGTTGCCATAGCCCATTTCAGCTTCTATAGCGTGACCAAAGGTGTGGCCCAGATTCAGTAAAGCACGTAAGCCGCTTTCGCGCTCGTCAGCGGCAACAACTTCGGCTTTCAGCTCACAACAACGACGAATACACCAGGACATCGCTTTGCCATCAAGCGCCAGCAATGCGTCCAGGTTTTCTTCAAGCCAATCGAAGAATTCACCGTCGAGAATAATGCCGTATTTAATCACTTCAGCCAGGCCAGAGGCTAACTCCCGCGGAGGTAAAGTTTTCAGACAGTCGAGATCCACCACAACCGAAGCTGGCTGGTAGAACGCACCAATCATATTTTTACCGAGGGGGTGGTTAACGGCTGTTTTTCCGCCAACTGAAGAGTCCACTTGCGAAAGCAAGGTGGTTGGGACTTGAATAAAACGCACGCCACGTTGATAGCTCGCCGCAGCAAAGCCAGTCAGGTCACCGACGACACCGCCACCAAGGGCGATGAGTGTCGTATCACGACCGTGTGGCTTTTCAAGCAACGCGGTAAAGACAGTATCTAATACTGCGAGGCTTTTAAATTGTTCGCCATCCGGAAGGATGACGGAATCGACTTTAACGCCCGCTTGCTCAAGCACGCCACGCACCTTATCCAGGTAGAGCGGCGCCAGGGTTTCATTGGTCACCAGCATCGTTTGGTCGCCAGCTTTCAGCGGCCCAAAAGATGCCGAGTCACTAAATAACCCAGCAGCAATGGTGATAGGGTAACTACGTTCCCCGAGAGTGACTGTTAACCTCTCCATAACGCGAAGTCCACCTTGATGTTGCTTAGCCCGCAGGCGTTTTTTTCGATTAAGCCAGAATCAGTTGCTTTCCAACATATGAATAATCTGGTTGGCAACCACTTTGGCGCTTTGGTCGTCAGTGCGAATCGTCACATCAGCAATCTCTTCGTAAAGAGGATTGCGCTCTTGAGCTAATGCTTCAAGAACTTCACGCGGTGGAGTCTCAACTTGCAGCAGTGGGCGCTTTTTATCGCGCTGTGTACGAGCAAGCTGTTTTTCGATTGTGGTTTCAAGATACACCACAACTCCACGGGCGGAGAGACGGTTACGGGTCTCACGAGACTTCACAGAGCCGCCGCCAGTTGCCAGCACAATGCCCTGCTTTTCAGTGAGTTCGTTGATGATTTTTTCTTCGCGATCGCGGAAGCCGTCTTCGCCTTCAACGTCGAATACCCAGCCCACATCAGCTCCAGTACGTTTCTCAATCTCTTGATCAGAATCGAAAAATTCCATATTGAGTTGCTGAGCTAACTGACGCCCAATAGTGCTTTTGCCGGCACCCATAGGCCCAACCAGAAAGATATTGCGTTTCTCTGCCATTTTTTCGGTACTACTAAGACAATTCGTTGATGATAAACCCGCCCTGTTAAAACCAGGTGCAGCGGGACATGAACTGAAACCTCATAAGCGATAGTGCGAGAGTCAGACTGAAAATTATCTCAATACTCAAGGTGGTTTGGCAACCGATTATATTCCCCAGCGTTCTTATGAAGAAGAAAATGCATAAATCAGGGTTATCTGTCACAAGTCTTGAGCATCCAGCCTCTCGAAACGGTACACCTTGTAAGCTAATTCCTCTCTGCCGTCAAACACCTGGGCACCGTTTCAAAGAAAAACTCCACTATGGCGAAAGAAAACACTATAGAACAGGGATAAGTCGCGGAGTAATAAATACCACTAATTCGCGGCGCTGATGGTTTTTAGCATCGTGGCGAAACAGGCTCCCGACGAGTGGGAGCGAGCCGAGAATGGGTACACTATCATTGCTGTCTTTGTTTTGCTGCTGGAAAATCCCACCCAACGCGAGGGTTTCGCCATCTTTCACCGCCACCACAGTTTCTATCTCTTGCTTGTCTATCGCCAGCACTTCGCCATCAGCCTGCTGAATACTTCGGCCCGGCATATTTTGGCTGATACGTAGCTTCAAACGAATATTGCCATGAGGCTGAATGGTTGGAGTCACTTCCATCCCCAGAACCGCTTCCTTAAATTCAATTGCGGTTGCTCCACTCTCACCGCTAGAAACCTGATAGGGAATTTCAGTCCCTTGTTTAATGCTGGCAGGTTGCTGGTGAGCTGCCATCAAGCGCGGGCTGGCAATAATCTCTAATTGTTGCTGCTGCTCCAGAGCAGATAGCTCCAGTTCCAGCAGCCGGCCATCGATGCGAGCAATATTGAAACCGACTTTAGTCGTGGCGTTTGCGACCGAGAGATCGGCCGAGATTCCCGTAGGCTGGTAAATTTTACTTTCTCCAGTTTGCTCCGCAGCAGACCATTTCACACCCAGCTCGCGCAGCTTGTCCTGATTGATAGTGACAATATGGGCTTCGATTTCCACTTGCCCAATGGGTAAATCCATTTCAGCTATCCAGGCGGTAATCTGTTTCAATACATCCTTATTGTCATGCACAATCAGCCGATTAGTTCGCTTATCTACCGTGACATAGCCCATGGCGCTCATTAATTTCGCGCCAGCCGATTTCAATGCACTGGCTAGCTCTTCAACATCAGCATGATGGGGGGCAAAAACCTGCTGCAACATCGGTTGGTTGAGAGTGAGCTGTTTACGCTGTTCCATTGCTAACGCTTGCTGTTCGCGCTGGCGAGCCTTAGAAAGAATTTGTATGACATTGCCGTCCCGTTGCTGAGTCAGCTCAGCGCTATTGAGCACCAGTTGAAACGCTTGTTTCCACGGCACATTGATTAAATTAAGCGACAGCACACCTTCAACACCAGGTGCAATCAACAGGTTAACTCGTTGGGTTTCAGCCAGCGCCTGCAACACCTGGCTTATCGGCGCATCATCAAGTACCAGCGAAATACCTTTATCGGCCTGGCTGGTGAATGGCAGCACCAGCGTCAGAAGTAATACCCGCATCCATTGCATGTGTTTTTCCTTTTATATCCCAACGGTAAGAAGAGATTGGGCAACCTGGACCAAGTTTGGCGACCACATATCCCTCACCCACGCTTTCAATCTGAGCACCTTCAAAGAGCTCGCTATCTTGCTTGATTCGCCGCCATGCACCTTGTGGGCCGAGCATCAAAGCCGTGCTGGTGTTGGTTGAAGTGATAACGCCATTTAACGACCAACTCTCAAGTTGAGTGGCCAGACTTTCACAGAGCGAAATGTGTGGCTGAAAGGGATTTGGAGGTATCGCCCACGCCGGGGAGATAACCAGGAAGACCAACCCGCTAATGCTACGGATCATCGGCAAACTCCATGCCCAGAACCAGATTGAGTAACTCCCCTTGGGCCGTGATGGTGAACGAGTGGTCTGCCACAACACGGTATTCAGCGAGCCATATGAATAATCCTGGCAATTTTTCCCACGGAACCAACATAGTCAGAACAGCGCTTCTCTCTTCCGGCTGCCACTTCACTAATTGCCCGTCCGCTTGTCTGACAAACTCCACCACGGAAAACACTGGCGAATTTGACGACATAACAGGTTGTTCATGTGCAGCCAACTGCCGGATTTTGTGTCTTAACAGTGCCAGTTGTTGACTCGCTTTCATGCTGTTCGCTTGCAACTGTTGAATCTGAGAATGCTGCGGCACTACCAGCAACAGCCATACGGCAAGAATGACCATGCTACTTAAGGTGGTAAAGGTAACGACGCGTACCCAGTGCGCACCACTAAACCAGCGTTCAATCAGCCAGGGCATTGGCTACCTCAGACAGCGTGAGTGTGAAACCGAAGCCAAACCCACCGGGTGTTTCATGCTGAACCGCATCCGTCTGAACTGTCGCCACATCGCCAAGCTGAGCAAGGTCCTTTTCCAGCGTCCGTATATCTTCCAGTTCCATTGCGTGTCCCTTAATCTCAAATCGCCCCTTTTGTAGGGTGAGAGAGGACAGCCAGGCTCCGGCAGGCAAGCCGCTCGCCAGACGAAGTAATCGCCGTTCCCATACCTGCACGGCCTGTTGCTGTGCATCGCGAATTTGCTGCAACTGCAGTAATTTTCTGTTCTGTTCCTGCAAACCCAATTGTTGCTGATACAGGGCTTGCAAGGCGGGAAGCGTACTTGTCAGATATGCATTTTGAATCTGCTGCTGGCTTAATTTCCATGCCGATAACTGCCGGGCGCCAGCGGCAAATAAAGGAGCGAGAATGAAAACCGCAGCCAGCAATACACTCCAACGGCATATCCTCTGTTGGCGCAGTGTCTTCCTCCAGGGCAATAAATTTATTAGCCCTTTCATCGGGAAACCTGACCGATTGCCAGCGCTATTGCCACCGTAAATATCCCGCCATGACGTGGCAATGGCGGCTGCAAACGTGAAAGTGCCTCCCAGGCGTCCAAAAGTAATACCCCAGTTGGCAGTGACTGTGGCTGCGCGAAACTCAGTGCCACTCTGTCTGGCGCAGTTTTTAATTGCTGGCATAGCTCGGCAATCGTTGGGACAACATGGGTATCAACCCATCCCCAACGTGGCATGGCTTCAGCAGAGGCCCACAACCAGTGATCCCCTTCGTGATGTACTAAATACTGGCACTTCTCCAAATGACACGGTGCAATGAGCGCTGGCAATGCACTCGCACCGGGAGTTAGCGTTGCCGGATAGAGCCTTATCGCTGCCAGACTTTTTATCAACGCTGCGACATCTGTCTGGCGCGCAGCTATGATCAGATACGGGTCAGTAACATCTTGTGACGCTAAATAATCCCAGCACAATTGAGCCGGTGTCATCTGCAACTGCCGGGCAGTAGCTGATGCGATATACGCTTCACTTGCAGGTTCCGCCAGACGTTTATCAGGCGCAGGAATGGGGCGTTGCAATGTCCGTTGGGTTGGGAAAGAAACGCGTAATTGATGGCGAACCGGCAATTCTTTTCGCCAGTCCAGCAAAGCTTTAGTGAAAGCTTCAGAATTAGTTAATAAACCATCACGAAAGGTGCCTTCGGGCAATGGAAGTTGCCACCAATGCCGAAGCTGCCACCCTTGCCGCTGGCGCTGGACAGCCACAGCACGAATGCTTTCATGTTGAATATCCAGGCCTATTTGCCAGGTCGAGAACATCATGATTACGATCTCCTTATCGCCGTGCGAGGAAAATGCCATACCAATGCCACTGGCTTGCCTTTATACTACCGCGCGGTTGTTTATAAACTGCCCAATGGAAACGTAATGGGAAATCTAAGGTGAAGTTCGTAAAGTATTTA
This sequence comes from Buttiauxella sp. 3AFRM03, assembly GCF_003675305.1. NCBI lineage: Bacteria > Pseudomonadati > Pseudomonadota > Gammaproteobacteria > Enterobacterales > Enterobacteriaceae > Buttiauxella > Buttiauxella sp. 3AFRM03. Next base: position 3,369,174 of record NZ_CP033076.1, on the reverse strand, counting down.
TTAATCCTTGCAGTGTGTTGCATTCTGCTGGGAGCAGGCTCGATCTTCGGGCTCTACAAATTTATTGAGCCGCAGTTGCCTGATGTCGCCACGCTTAAAGACGTGCGACTCCAGATCCCAATGCAGGTTTATAGCGCCGATGGTGAGCTAATCGCACAATACGGGGAAAAACGCCGTATCCCGGTTACGCTCCAGCAAATTCCGCCAGTGATGGTGAAAGCGTTTATTGCAACTGAGGACAGCCGTTTCTACGAGCACCACGGTGTTGACCCTGTCGGGATCTTCCGTGCTGCCAGTGTGGCGCTGTTTTCGGGTCACGCCTCTCAAGGTGCGAGTACCATCACGCAGCAGTTGGCACGTAACTTCTTCTTGAGCCCTGAACGCACGCTGATGCGTAAGATAAAAGAAGTGTTCCTGGCGATTCGTATCGAGCAGTTGCTGACTAAAGATGAAATCCTCGAGTTATACCTTAACAAGATTTATCTCGGTTACCGTGCCTATGGTGTCGGTGCGGCAGCACAAGTCTATTTCGGTAAGCCGATTGATCAACTCACACTGAGTGAAATGGCGGTGATTGCCGGCTTGCCAAAAGCACCGTCAACCTTTAACCCGCTTTACTCAATGGATCGTGCCACTTCCCGTCGTAATGTCGTGTTATCGCGTATGTTAAGCGAAAACTATATTACGCAGGCGCAGTATGATGAAGCGCGTAATCAGCCTATTGATGCTAATTATCACGCGCCAGAAATCGCTTTCTCTGCGCCGTATCTTTCAGAGTTGGTGCGCCAGGATATGGTGGCGCGTTATGGTGAAAAAGCCTACGAAGATGGTTTTAAGGTTTACACCACCATCGCGCGCAAAAATCAGCAAGCCGCGCAGCAAGCCGTACGCAATAACGTAATTGCTTACGATATGCGCCATGGTTACCGCGGCCCATCCAATGTGCTGTGGAAAGTGGGCGAAACACCGTGGGATCAAACCAGGATTGTTGATTCGTTAAAGAATCTACCGGTCTACGGCCCAATGTTCCCTGCCGTTATTACCCAGGCAACCCCGACAGAAGCGACAGCGATGATGGCTGACGGCAGCGCCGTTTCCATCAGTATGGAGGGCATGCGCTGGGCGCGTCCTTATCGTTCAGATACCGCACAAGGCCCAACGCCACGCAAAGTGACGGATGTCGTGCAAGCTGGGCAACAAATCTGGGTGCGTAAGGTTGAAGAGAGTTGGTGGCTTGGGCAAGTCCCGGACGTCAATTCCGCACTGGTTTCTATCAATCCACATGACGGTGCAGTTGTCGCATTAGTGGGTGGTTTTGACTTCAATCAGAGCAAGTTTAACCGCGCCACGCAGGCATTACGCCAGGTTGGCTCCAACATCAAACCGTTCCTTTATACAGCAGCAATGGATAAAGGTCTGACCCTGGCGAGCGTGCTGAACGATGTGCCGATCTCACGCTGGGATGCCGGTGCCGGTTCCGACTGGCGCCCGAAAAACTCTCCGCCAGAATATGCAGGACCAATCAGGTTGCGTCAGGGGCTTGGCCAATCGAAAAACGTGGTGATGGTGCGTGCGATGCGAGCCATGGGTGTCGATTATGCAGCTGAATACCTGCAACGTTTCGGCTTCCCTGCGCAGAATATTGTGCACACCGAATCTCTGGCCTTAGGTTCAGCCTCGTTCACGCCGATGCAGGTCGCTCGCGGTTATTCTGTGATGGCCAACGGTGGCTTCCTGGTCGACCCGTACTACATCTCAAAAATTGAGACTGAAGTTGGCGGCACTCTTTTTGAAGCCAAACCGAAAGTGGCTTGTGCTGATTGTGATATTCCAGTGATTTACGGTGAAACGCAAAAGTCTAATGTGCTGGAAAATCAGGATGTGGAAGATGTCGCACAATCTCAGGAACAGCAGAACGCCAGCGTGCCAATGCCGAAACTGGAACAAGCGAACAGCGAGTTGGTTGCACAGAGCAGCCCGCCGGAGTACGCACCGCATGTGATTAACACTCCATTGGCATTCCTGATCAAAAGTGCGCTGAACTCCAATATTTATGGCGAACCAGGTTGGCAAGGTACCGGCTGGCGTGCGGGTCGTGATCTAAAGCGTAACGATATTGGCGGCAAAACCGGCACCACGAACAGCTCGAAAGACGCGTGGTTCTCAGGCTACGGACCTGGTGTGGTGACATCCGTATGGATTGGTTTTGACGATCATCGCCGTGACCTTGGACGAACCTCCGCATCAGGCGCTATTAAAGATCAAATCTCAGGTTATGAAGGTGGGGCGAAGAGTGCTCAACCAGCATGGGATGATTTTATGAAAGCCGCACTGGAAGGCGTACCGGAAGAACCGTTAACCCCACCACCGGGCATCGTCACCGTGAATATTGACCGTTACACCGGGCAATTGGCGAATGGTGGAAGTAGCCGTCCGGAATTCTTTATCGAAGGCACTCAACCGACGCAGCAGGCTGTGCATGAAGTGGGTACCACGATAATTGATAACGGCGAGAGCCACGAGTTGTTCTAAGACGTTGATGCAGCCCGCCTCACTTTGATGCGGGCTGCATTGAGCAGAACTACAAACGCCCCTGCTCTTTCAACCATTCACGCACCAGGAAAAGCGCACTGACATTTCGCGCCTCGCTAAAATCTTCTTCATTAAGCAAATCAAGCAGCGACGCCAGCGGCCAACGGACTTGTGGCAACTCTTCAGGCTCGTCACCTTCCAGCGATTCGGGATAAAGATCCTCAGCAATCACGATATTCATTTTGCTGGAAAAATAGGACGGTGCCATTGTCAGCTTTTTCAAAAACGTCAGCTGATTAGCGCCAAATCCAACCTCTTCTTTGAGTTCGCGATTTGCCGCTTCAAAGACGGTTTCGCCAGGGTCGATTAACCCTTTAGAGAAACCAAGCTCATAGGATTCAGTTCCAACTGCGTATTCACGGATCAAAATCAAATGATTGTCGATGATAGGCACTATCATTACAGCTTCGCGCGCAGACGGGCGCATCCGCTCATAGACGCGGCGCACACCGTTGCTAAATTCCAGGTCCACCGTTTCGACATTAAACAGCCGTGAACGGGCCACGGTTTCAACATGTAAAATGGTCGGTTTTTGTAATGGTTTACTCATTGTGGCTGGGCTAACAGTAAATGCAGGTACTTCATTGTGCGGTATGCCACATATCTCACGCAACGAACATTCGAAATTATTTACATTCCTGTAACTTTACAGTGATTTTTCTCAGTCTCTGCTACATGTCAACGGGCTGCAAATGAAATAGGAATTTGCTGATATTTCTCGCAAAGTCGCTTTGCTAACATTATGTTACAGCACGCTATGCACCAAAAATGTCTCAAGAAAGACGTCATAGCTGCCGATAAAGATGTAGCTTAAAGTCTGTTGGGCAGACGCCCGAATGCTGTAAGGGGTGCAACTTGCTGCGTTTTAATAAAAAAACGAGTGTTTGATGGGGAAAGCATGAGCACCTTATTACTTCTTTTAGCTGCTATGCTGGCCTGCATCTTAATTGCGGGGTGGCTGATTTGGCGCAACCTGCGCTTACGCGCTCGTGTCTCACAAGCACAATCATTTAGTGGCGCGACCTCGCGCAAGCTAACTGCTGATGAACGCGCCGCTGTTGAAAATTACATCGAATCTTTAGCCCGCACGCAGGATATCGTCGGGCCTTCTGGTGCCAGCGCCGCGCCGCCCAAACTGGTGCTCAATGCGTTGAGTAACACCGCGCTTTCGCTCACTCGCGCTATCACCCGCTATGGCTTATCCACCGACGATCCGAATAAGTGGCGTTACTACCTCGATTCTGTAGAGGTACATCTTCCGCCATTCTGGGAACAGTACATTACCAACGATAACTACGTTGAGCTGATTCGTACTGAAACCATGCCGCTGGTGATTTCCCTTAACGGACACACACTTATCGATTACAGCAGCGAAAATTTTGGTTTCGCTCTGGAAAAGAACCCTCACAGCCAGGCGTCGATTCGTGGGGAAGAAAGCGAACAAATAGAACTGCTGAATATCCGCCAGGAAACGCCTGAAGAGTACGCGCTGAGTCGTCCCGACGGATTACGCGAGGCCTTACTCATCTGTGTGGCTTTCATTATGCTGTTTTTGTGTCTGGTGACCCCGTCGGTCGTTTTACCGTGGTTAGTGGGTGGCGCCTTTATGCTGTTGGCCGCGAGCCTGTGGGGTTTATTTGCTCCGCCGGCAAAAAATGCGCTGCGTGAAGTTCACTGCTTACGCGGCACGCCTAAACGCTGGGGGCTATTTGGCGAGTCAAATCAGGAACAGATTAATAATATCTCGTTAGGGATAATCGACCTGATCTATCCAGCTCACTGGCAACCGTATGTTGCTCAGGATCTCGGGCAAAAAACGGATATTGATATTTATCTCGACCGCCATGTCATTCGCCAGGGGCGTTTTCTGTCATTGCATGACGAAGTCCGCAACTTCCCTATCCAACACTGGGTCCGCAACCTGGTGATTGCCATCGGTAGCCTGTTAGTGCTGACGATGCTGACAATCTGGGTACCTTTAGAAATGCCGCTCAAGCTAAGTATCTCCTGGCTGGAAGGCGCGAAAACTATCGAAGCCAAAACGGTGGCTGATCTCGATAAAACAACGCTCCGGGTTGGCGACACGCTGAAAGTAAACGGTACGGGGATGTGTAACGTCCATACGCCAGGAAACTACACCACGCGACAAACTTATCCGTTTACGCCGTTCGACTGTTCACAAATTATCTGGAATACCGCCCAATCTCTGCCGGTGCCGGAATCAGATATTATGGATAAAGCCACGGCGTTAACGCAGGCAGTGAGTGGGCAAATCCATCCGCAGGCCAGCGATGATTCAAAAGTTAACCCGCAGTTACGCAGTGCGATTCAGAAATCAGGCATGGTGTTGCTGGACGATTTCGCCGGTATTGTGCTGAAAACTCAGGCGCTTTGTACCAGTGACGACGAATGTGTACGACTGAAAAATGCGTTGGTAAACCTCGGCAATACCAAAGATTGGGATACGCTGACCAAAAAAGCGGATTCTGGAAGACTCGCTGGCGTGAATGTACTGCTGCGCCCAGTCAGTGCCGAGTCGTTGGATAACCTGGTGACCACCTCTACGGCACCGTTCTTTATCCGTGAAACATCACGCGCGGCGCAGGCTCTGAATAGTCCAGCACCAGGCGGATACGTGATTATTAGTGACGAAGGTAGCGACCTTGTTGAGCAACCGTTGCCGCCCGTTCCGCTATACGATATTCCAGCGCAAGAGCAGTGGTCTGAGTTCCAGCGGCTAGCTGAAATGCTGCTCAAAACGCCATTTAAAGCCGAAGGCATTATTACCGGCATTAGCCAGGATGCGAACGGCACTAAGCATATTACTCTGCACCGAGTCCCGGATAGCAGCGGACTATGGAGTTACATCAGTACCACGCTGTTGCTTATCAGCATGGTTATTTGTCTGCTGGTTAACGGTGTACTGGCTATTCGCCGTTATCGCCGTAATCGCAACCGTCTGGCGCAAATCCAGCAGTACTATGACAACTGCATCAATCCGTCTCTTACCACAATCTCCGCTGTACGCCCGCTGTTCTAAACTTCGCGTGACAGGTTGTGCTAACCTGTCACGCAGTTTTTCTTAATCAGGTCCGAACCTATGCATATTGATATTGCCTGGCAAGAGGTCGATACCGTCTTGCTGGATATGGACGGCACGTTGTTGGATCTCGCTTTCGACAATCACTTCTGGCAGAAACTGGTTCCAGAAACACTCAGTGAACACAGATCGATTCCTTTGGATGAAGCCCATCAGCTGATTCGTCAGGAATATCACGCGGTGCAACATACGCTAAACTGGTACTGTCTGGATTACTGGAGTGAGCGTCTGGGTTTGGATATTTGTGCGATGACCACCGCACAAGGGCCAAATGCGGTGTTACGTGAAGATACCGTCCCGTTCCTTGACGCCCTTAAATCCTGCGGAAAGCGCCGCATTTTGCTGACCAATGCGCATCCGCATAATCTGGCCGTCAAACTTGAACATACCGGTTTAGCTCAGCACCTTGATTTATTACTTTCTACCCACACATTTGGTTATCCGAAAGAAGATCAGCGGTTGTGGCAAGCCGTTACTGAACACACCGGGCTGGAACCTGAGAAAACGCTATTTATAGATGATAGCGAACCGATTCTGGATTCCGCTGCGAAGTTTGGCATTCGCTATTGCCTGGGTGTGACCAATCCCGATTCAGGCCAGCCCGACAAAACCTGGCAACGCCATCCGGCATTGAACGATTATCGCCAACTACTCCCGAAGTTGATGTTTAAGGAGTCGTGATGAAAGAAAAAGCGTCTGAAGGTGTGCGTCTCGACAAATGGCTGTGGGCAGCGCGTTTTTATAAAACCCGTGCCATTGCCCGGGAAATGGTGGAAGGCGGGAAAGTGCATTACAACGGCCAACGCAGCAAGCCGAGTAAAATCGTTGAGCTGAATGCCATGCTGACACTCCGCCAGGGTAATGACGAGAAAACCGTCAAAGTGCTGGCCATTACTGAGCAACGTCGTCCGGCCACTGATGCCTCACAGCTTTATGAAGAGACAGCAGAAAGTATCACTAAACGGGAAAAAGTGGCGCTGGCACGCAAGATGAATGCGCTGACGATGCCACACCCCGACCGACGCCCCGATAAAAAAGAGCGTCGCGATTTGATGAAATTTAAACACGGTGGCAACGAATAGCTGCCATCTTGATGCATGAGAGAAAATTATGGCTCAACACGACCAACTACATCGTTACTTGTTTGAAAACTTCGCCGTGCGCGGTGAACTGGTAACGGTTTCCGATACCTGGCAGCAAATCATGGAACACCATGATTACCCGGCCCCGGTGAAAACTATTCTTGGTGAATTGCTGGTCGCGACCAGCCTGCTGACGGCGACCCTCAAATTTGATGGCGACATTACCGTACAATTGCAGGGTGATGGCCCAATGAACCTTGCCGTCATCAACGGCAACAATAACCAGCAAATGCGTGGTGTTGCGCGTTATAAAGGTGAAATCCCTGCCGATGCAGATTTGAAAACCCTGGTGGGCAATGGCTACCTGGTGATCACCATCACTCCGGCTGAAGGCGAGCGCTATCAAGGTGTGGTTGGGCTGGAAGGCGATACTTTGGCGGCATGCCTGGAAGATTACTTCTTGCGTTCCGAACAGCTCCCAACGCGCCTGTTTATCCGCACCGGCGATGTTGAAGGCAAACCTGTGGCTGGCGGTATGCTGCTGCAAGTGCTGCCAGCTCAAGACGCGCAAGCAGACGACTTCAACCACCTGGCTGCACTGACTGAGACAATTAAGGCTGAAGAGTTACTGACATTGCCAGCCAATGATGTGCTGTGGCGTTTGTATCACGAAGAAGAAGTAACACTTTACGACCCACAAAACGTCGAATTTAAATGTACTTGTTCACGTGAGCGCTGTGCCGATGCGCTGAGAACTCTGCCTGATGAAGAAGTGAACAGCATCATCGCAGACGAAGGTGAAATCGACATGAACTGCGATTATTGCGGCAACCACTACGTGTTCAACTCGATGGACATTGCTGAGATCCGCAACAACGCCTCCCCGGCAGATCCGCAGGTTCATTGATTGTTTTTTGCCCATTTTGGCGTTCTCCCTCTCCTGTGGGCTGTCTCTTGTACACATCTTTAAGAGACGGTTCCTGCCGATTCGGAGACGGTTCCGTTCACCAGGCGACAGCGTGTTTATGTCGCTACCGAACCGGTGAACGTCTTAGGGGGCCACCGTCGCCCCCCTAAGAACCCGGACTCCCGGCAAATAAATCGCCGCAAGCGGTAAACCTCCATTTTGCCTCCGTGTCAGGGTCGGTTGCGATTCGTTCCCGACGATCGCGCCCTCCAGCCGTTCCCGACGGCTGGACCCTGCCACCTGGAGTCAAAATGGAGGCGATTTAAGCCGGACCCGAAATTCAAAGTCAAAGGCCAGAACGGTTTTGACCTTGTCCCCGGCTTCAATCGCGCCGTTTTTTACCCTTCAGTTGGGGTCACGTGGCCGGGAGCCACGTGAGAGAGCGATCGTCGGGAACGAATCGCGAACGACCCCGAATGTTGGGTGAAAAACGGTGTTTACCGCTTTAGCGGCGATTGATTTGCCGGGCGCCTGGATTATTAAGGAGTTGGCGTTAACTCCTTAATACGTTCACCGTTTACTGGAATTAAAGAGATAACTGAACGCACGGGTGAACGGAAAACCTGCGAGGCTAACAGATCTTACCCTGACAAAATTGCCAGGGCGAGTTGTGTATAAGAGACAGCTCCATCAGGGAGAGAGCCAGGGAGAGGGCATCCAGGCCTAAATCAATTTCAAAGTTTGCACACAAGTGCGCTCTCAGTCACACCTCGTCCGTTAATCGCACTATTTTTTAACATATTCAGAATATTTTCCCCGATGCATTTATATTTCCTGCCATACTCTCACCCCGTTGTGACTCGCTTCACAGCGTTTTCCGCTATATGGATTCGAGTGGATGCTCAAATCTATGATAGGTGTCGCGGTTAACAACCAATAAACAACCCTACAATCTCAAGCAGTACAAATTGGCTAAGGAGCAGTGAAATGCGAGTTAAAGGCATAACCCCGCAAGATCTCAAGGCTTATGGAATTCATGACGCAAGTGAAGTGATTTATAACCCTGATTACGACACCTTGTACCACGAAGAACTAAATCCCAACCTGGAAGGTTTTGAGCGCGGCATAGAAACAAATCTCGGTGCAATTGCTGTTGATACCGGCATTTTTACCGGTCGTTCCCCGAAAGATAAATACATTGTCCGTGATGACACGACGCGCGATACCCTGTGGTGGGCGGATAATGGTAAGGGTAAAAACGATAATAAACCGCTCAGCGAAGAAACCTGGCACCATCTGAAAGACCTGGTCACCAACCAACTGTCTGGAAAACGCCTGTTTATTATTGATGCTTTCTGCGGTGCAAACGCAGATACCCGTCTTTCAGTGCGTTTTATTACCGAAGTGGCCTGGCAGGCTCATTTCGTTAAAAACATGTTCATCCGTCCTACAGACGAAGAATTAGCCACCTTTGAAGCTGATTTTGTGGTGATGAACGGTGCAAAATGCACTAACCCACAATGGCAAGAACAGGGTCTGAACTCTGAAAACTTCATCGCTTTTAACCTTACCGAACGCGTGCAACTGATTGGCGGGACCTGGTACGGCGGCGAAATGAAGAAAGGTATGTTCTCGATCATGAACTACCTGCTGCCGTTGAAAGGCATAGCCTCAATGCACTGCTCAGCAAACGTCGGCGAAGAAGGCGATGTAGCTGTGTTCTTTGGTCTGTCTGGCACCGGTAAAACTACGCTTTCTACCGATCCAAAACGTCGCCTGATTGGCGATGATGAACATGGCTGGGACGATGACGGCGTGTTCAATTTCGAAGGCGGCTGCTACGCAAAAACCATTCGTTTATCCAAAGAAGCAGAACCGGAAATCTTTAATGCGATTCGCCGTGATGCGCTGCTGGAAAACGTCACCGTGCGTGACGATGGTTCTATCGACTTTGATGACGGTTCTAAAACCGAAAACACCCGTGTTTCCTACCCGATTTACCATATCGATAACATCGTTAAACCGGTTTCTAAAGCGGGCCACGCCAACAAAGTTATCTTCCTGACCGCTGATGCCTTTGGCGTTCTGCCTCCGGTTTCACGCCTGACGGCAAATCAAACTCAGTACCACTTCCTGTCTGGCTTTACTGCCAAACTGGCCGGTACAGAGCGCGGTGTCACAGAGCCTACACCAACGTTCTCCGCTTGTTTCGGTGCTGCATTCTTGTCTTTGCACCCGACTCAATACGCAGAAGTGCTGGTCAAACGCATGCAGGCCGCAGGCGCTCAGGCTTATCTGGTTAATACCGGCTGGAACGGCACAGGCAAACGTATCTCCATCAAAGACACGCGCGCGATTATTGATGCGATTCTGGATGGTTCTCTGGACGACACTGAAACCTTCACGCTGCCAATCTTTGGCCTTGCGGTTCCAACTGCGCTGCCAGGTGTTGATACCCACATTCTGGACCCACGTAAAACCTACGCATCCCCAGAATTGTGGCAGGAAAAATCTGAGCAACTGGCTAAGTTGTTTATCGAGAACTTTGATAAATACACTGACACTCCAGCAGGTGCAGCACTGGTGAGTGCAGGGCCGAAGCTGTAATTCGCACTGTAATTGATAGTAAAAAGCCCTCTCAATCTCTCTGAGAGGGCTTTTTTTATTCCCGCTCGTTATTGAGAGGCTGAGGAGATTTATTCATCGGCAACGGCAAATAAGCCTTTATCCGCAAACCACCGCGTTCGCTAACGCCGATGTCCAGCAAGCCGTTATGGTTGTCGATAATACGTTGCACAATCGCCAACCCTAAACCGGTACCGCTGGTGCTGCGAGCACTGTCGCCGCGCACAAATGGCTGGAACAGATGCTTGAGCTGATCAGGTTTAATCCCTGGGCCGTCGTCCTCTACCTGGAACCAGGCACGGTTTAACTCACCGCCACTGCTGACTTTAATCCAGCCATTACCGTAACGCGCGGCATTAACCACCATATTGGCGGCAGCACGTTTAATGGATAACGGATGGATATTCACCAGCAATTCGCCTGCTTGCAGATCGGTGTCGATTTCCCGCTCGTAACCACTTTCCGCGGCCACCACTTCACCCAACACACTGTTGAGATCGGCAGTCTCCAGCGGCATCTCTTGCCCGGTACGCAGGTAATCGATGAACTGCTCGATTATCGCATTACACTCTTCGATATCTTTGTTAATCGACTCGGAGAGATAGCCATCTTCCTCACTCATCATTTCTGTTGCCAGACGAATACGAGTGAGCGGCGTACGTAAATCGTGGCTGACGCCCGCCATTAACAGCGTGCGGTCATCGGCGAGCTGCTTCACACCGGCGGCCATATGGTTAAACGCCCGGGTAACTGAGCGCACCTCTGACGCGCCATATTCACGCAACGGCGGCGGAATAATACCTTTACCGACCTGCAAAGCGGCGTGTTCCAGGTCAACCAAGGGTCGGTTCTGGATACGAATAAACAACCATGCACCACCAATCGCCAACAGCATTATCGCCAGCGTATAGCGGAACAACGGTGAGAAGTCGCCCTGATGGATTTCAGTCAGTGGTACACGGACCCAGATATTCGGCGACAGCCACGTCTTCAGCCAGACAACCGGCGAGCTCTTGTTAACCTCAACGCGCACTTCGGTTGGGCCACCCAATTGCTGTGCCATTTGATGACTGAGGAATTCGTAATGCTGCGCCCAGCGCAAACCCGCGTCTTCCGCCGCTTCATTGGAATAGAGAGAGATTCCCAACTCACGATAGATTTCACGCCGAAAAGCAGGCGGAACCACCAGTTGCGTACCATCTTCGAGTTGCAGTTTATCGGTCATCAGCATACGAACTTCGTAAGCCAGTACCTTATTAAACTGTTGCAAGCTCGGCAGAATGGCAAAGTTCAACACCACAAGGTAGGTCGTCACCAGGCTGACGAACAGCAAGGTGACAATCAGTAATAACGTGCGGGCAAACGAGCTTCTGGGGGAGAAGCGGACTCGCCTCATGCCTTGGAACCGTCCGGCACAAATACGTAGCCCAGGCCCCAAACGGTCTGGATATAGCGTGGATGCACAGGATCTTCTTCGACCATGCGACGCAGACGAGAAATCTGCACATCAATTGAGCGTTCCATCGCACTGTATTCACGGCCACGGGCCAGGTTCATCAGTTTATCGCGTGATAACGGTTCGCGCGGATGGCTGACCAACGCTTTCAGAACCGCGAACTCGCCGCTGGTTAATGGCATAGGTTCGTCTTCACGGAACATCTCACGGGTGCCGAGGTTCAGTTTAAACTTACCAAAGGCGATAACCGCTTCTTCCTGAGAAGGTGCACCAGGCAGTTCATTAGCCTGACGGCGCAGAACAGCACGGATACGTGCTAACAGTTCACGCGGGTTAAACGGTTTTGGAATGTAGTCATCAGCGCCAATTTCCAGGCCCACGATGCGGTCAACTTCTTCGCCTTTCGCGGTTACCATGATGATTGGCATTGGGTTGCTTTGGCTGCGCAGACGGCGGCAGATAGACAAACCATCTTCGCCTGGCAACATCAGATCAAGGACCATCAAATGGAAGGATTCACGGGTTAGCAGGCGATCCATCTGTTCTGCGTTAGCAACGCTACGGACCTGGAAGCCTTGTTCGGTGAGGTAACGTTCCAGCAGCGCACGCAGGCGCATGTCGTCATCCACGACCAGAATCTTATAATTCTCTTGCATTCTTATACTCCCAAAGGCTCGAACAGTGAGTGCGTATTCTTAAAAAACTGCGGCGTTACGACCAGTCAATTCTGGTATATATTCTAGTCGAAATTGTTACAAAGCATATTAAACAGATGGTTATAGGCACTTTTTCAGCAAAAATAATGACGTAGTTCGCAGATCTCCGGGATTGCCATCACCCTGATAATTCGGTTTAAATCACCTTTATTGTGCTACCCATTCAAGGCTTGATAATGAAAACGCCACTGATTACCCGTGAAGGCTACGAAAAGCTCAAACAAGAAAAGGACACTTTGTGGCGTGAGGAGCGTCCTGAGGTGACAAAAAAGGTTACCTGGGCGGCAAGTCTGGGCGATCGCAGTGAAAATGCCGACTACCAGTACAACAAAAAAAGGCTGCGAGAAATAGATCGTAGAGTGCGATATCTCACGAAATGCCTCGAACAGCTGAAAATTGTCGACTATTCGCCGCAACAAGAAGGCAAAGTGTTCTTTGGCGCGTGGGTAGAGGTTGAAAACGATGACGGCAACCAGCTGCGTTTTCGCATTGTGGGCTACGACGAAATTTTTGGTCGCAGAGATTACATCTCGATTGATTCCCCGATGGCACGTGCGCTACTGAAAAAAGAAGTGGGCGATCTGGCGGTGGTACAAACTCCGGCAGGTGAAGCCCAGTGGTACATCAATGATATCGAGTATGTGAAATAGGCCACAGGCCAGCAACAGAACAGTCTGATTCATCACCTCTCGGGCGCTGTGGCTGGCATTTTTACCCTCCAATCCGTATAACTATCCCCTGAAATTTCGACTAACACAGATGAAAAACCATGATGAATGATTCACTCTGCCGCATTATTGCCAGCGAGCTAAAGGCCAGAAATGAACAGGTTGATGCTGCCGTTCGCCTGCTGGACGAAGGGAATACCGTGCCGTTTATTGCACGTTATCGTAAGGAAGTTACCGGCGGTCTGGATGACACGCAACTGCGTCAGTTAGAAACCCGTCTGAGTTATCTGCGCGAATTAGAAGACCGCCGCCAGGCGATCCTCAAATCCATTACCGAACAAGGCAAATTGAGTGACGAACTCGCCGCGGCCATTAACGGCACGCTGAGCAAAACCGAGCTTGAAGATCTCTATTTGCCGTATAAGCAAAAACGCCGCACGCGCGGGCAAATTGCTATCGAAGCAGGGCTTGAGCCACTGGCCGAGCTGCTTTGGAATGACCCGTCACACACACCTGAAGAAGCCGCAGCAAGTTACATTGATGCCGATAAAGGTGTCGCTGATACCAAAGCCGCACTGGATGGCGCACGCTATATCTTGATGGAGCGTTTTGCCGAAGATGCCGCGCTGCTGGCAAAAGTGCGTAACTACCTGTGGAAGAACGCCCATCTTGTTGCCACCGTGGTGGCAGGCAAAGAAGAGGAAGGTGCAAAATTCCGTGATTATTTCGACCATCACGAACCGATTGCCACCGCCCCATCCCACCGTGCACTCGCTATGTTCCGTGGCCGCAATGAAGGCATTTTGCAGCTGGCACTGAATGCCGATCCACAGCACGACGAGCCACCGCGTGAAAGCTACTGCGAACAGCTGATTATCGACCATCTCGGCCTGCGCCTGAACAATGCTCCGGCAGACGCCTGGCGCCGTGCCGTGGTGAGCTGGACCTGGCGTATCAAAGTACTGATGCACCTTGAAACCGAGCTGATGGGCACCGTGCGCGAACGCGCCGAAGATGAAGCGATTAACGTTTTTGCCCGTAACCTCCACGACTTGTTGATGGCGGCTCCAGCTGGCTTACGCGCCACCATGGGTCTGGATCCGGGCTTGCGTACCGGTGTGAAAGTCGCGGTGGTTGATTCCACCGGCAAGCTAGTCGCCTTCGATACCATCTATCCCCATACCGGGCAAACGGCGAAAGCCGCGGTTGCCGTTGCGGCTTTGTGCGAAAAACACAACGTTGAACTGGTGGCTATCGGCAACGGTACCGCATCGCGTGAAACCGAGCGTTTCTTCCTCGACGTACAAGAGCAATTCCCGAAAGTCACCGCGCAGAAAGTGATTGTCAGTGAAGCTGGCGCTTCGGTGTACTCAGCTTCTGAGCTGGCAGCACTGGAATTCCCGGATCTTGACGTTTCGATTCGTGGCGCAGTATCCATTGCCCGTCGCCTGCAAGACCCGCTTGCGGAGCTAGTGAAAATCGACCCGAAATCTATCGGCGTCGGCCAGTATCAGCACGATGTCAGCCAGTCGCAGCTGGCGAAGAAGCTGGATGCGGTAGTCGAAGACTGCGTGAACGCCGTCGGTGTGGATCTGAACACTGCCTCGGTGCCGCTATTAACTCGCGTGGCCGGCTTAACGCGCATGATGGCGCAGAACATCGTTAACTGGCGCGACGAAAATGGCCGCTTCCAGAACCGTCAGCAGTTGCTGAAAGTCAGCCGTTTAGGGCCGAAAGCGTTTGAACAGTGCGCGGGCTTCCTGCGCATTAACCACGGTGACAACCCGCTGGATGCCTCAACCGTTCACCCGGAAGCCTACCCGATTGTGGAGCGTATTCTGGCGGCGACCGAACAGGCGCTACAGGATTTAATGGGTAACGGTGAAGCGTTACGCGGCCTTAGCGCCCGTGAATTTACCGACGAGCGTTTCGGTGTGCCAACGGTGACCGACATCATCAAAGAGCTGGAAAAACCAGGCCGTGACCCGCGTCCAGAATTCAAAACCGCGAAATTTGCCGATGGCGTCGAAACCATGAACGACCTTCAGCCTGGCATGGTGCTGGAAGGTGCCGTCACCAACGTGACTAACTTTGGTGCGTTTGTTGATATCGGTGTCCATCAGGACGGTTTAGTTCACATCTCCTCGCTCTCCGACAAGTTCATCGACGACCCGCATAAAGTGGTGAAAGCCGGTGATATCGTCAAAGTGAAAGTGATGGAAGTGGATATGTCACGCAAACGTATCGCGCTGACGATGCGTCTTGATGAACAGCCTGGCGAATCCAACCGCCGTGGCAGTGCACCACGCGAGCAAAACGAACGCCGTCCGGCACAACAGCAGAAACCTCGCGGGCGTGATAACGCCAGCAGCAGTGCGGGCAACAGTGCGATGAGTGATGCGCTGGCCGCCGCATTAGGTAAAAAGCGTTAATCGTTAGCCATTTTTCCGCCCTCTCCGGCTCGTCCTGTCTCTTATCCACAACTCGCCCTGGCAATCTTGTCAGGGCGAGATCTGTAAGTCTTGCTGATTTTCCGTTCACCCGTGTGTTCAGTTATCTCTTTAATTCCCGAAAACGGTGAACGTGCCAGTGGGATAACGACATCCCCCTGGCGACCCCGTCGCCCGGTGATTGATTTGCCGGGAGTCCGGGTTCTTAGGGTGACGACGGTGGTCACCCTAAGACGTTCACCAGTTCAGTCGCGACATAAACACGCTATCGCCTGGTGAACGGAACTTTCTCCGGCTCGGCAGGAACCGGCCCTCAAAGATGTGACTAAGAGACAGCCGGCTCGTCAGGGGAGCGGCGGAAACATCGGGTTATTATTTCCCCTCTCGCCCAATTCAGCACAATTTGCCTGTTTAATCCCCAACTGCTTATTAACAACATTTCATTAGCATTATCTGAATTTTGTCAAAAAAATAGAATGAGTTTGCGATAGATCAATTTCCTAAAAAACGGTAAAAACAACACCAATATTTATCACAGCTGTAACAGATGAAATATTCAGACAACATTCACAACGATAAAATAATAAACTCTTCATTTTTAAAAATTCATAACATACTGTTATTTATAAAATAATAATAAACACCCTCATAAAACCCGCACTGGTAAAACAATCAACCGGCCTGATTTAAATAAACCAAAACGTATTATTCATCACAAAAATAATCATTGAAGACAGAAACCATTCTCATTATCATTGGTTTGTTCGTTATTTCTCCTTTATCCAACGAAATCTCTCGTTAGCGTAAATACCAGAGCACAACTCTAAGTGGGTCCGTCCTATGCGATTCTTACCAAAAAGTACGTGGAAAATTACCGGCTTTGCCAGTGAAATTAGCCCGTCATATCGCCAAAAATTACTGTCACTCGGTATGTTGCCCGGTTCTTCATTCAGCGTTGTGCGTGTCGCACCTTTAGGCGATCCGATTCATATCGAAACGCGTCGCGTCAGTTTGGTATTACGAAAAAAAGATCTCGAATTACTGCACGTTGAAGCCATTGCCTGACTGGCGGGGTGAGCGCTTGCGCTCGTTGCAATTCTCTTTAAGTTCGCGAAAAAAATGAAAAAATTAACTATCGGCTTAATCGGTAACCCCAACTCCGGGAAAACCACCTTATTCAACCAACTCACCGGCTCTCGCCAACGGGTTGGCAACTGGGCGGGCGTCACCGTAGAACGTAAAGAAGGTCAGTTTTCAACGCTTGCGCACCAGGTCACGCTGGTCGATTTACCCGGCACCTATTCCCTGACCACCATTTCATCGCAAACCTCTCTCGACGAGCAAATCGCCTGCCACTACATCCTGAGCGGTGATGCTGATCTGCTTATCAACGTTGTTGATGCGTCAAACCTGGAACGTAATCTGTATCTGACGCTGCAACTGCTTGAATTAGGCATTCCGTGTGTGGTCGCGCTTAACATGCTCGACATCGCCGAGAAGCAAGATATTCGTATCGATATTGACGCCCTTGCCGCCCGTCTGGGCTGCCCGGTTGTGCCACTGGTATCCACGCGTGGCCGGGGTATGGAAGGCCTGAAACTGGCTATCGACCGCCGCCAGCCGAACACGCATAGCGATTTAGTGTTGTACCCGCCAAAACTACTGGAAGAAGCCGACAACCTGGCCGCTGAAATGCCGCATGATATGCCTGCGCAACAGCGCCGTTGGCTGGCACTGCAAATGCTGGAAGGCGATATTTACAGCCGCGAATATGCCGGTCACGCCGCCGATAAACTCGATGTAATTCGTACCCAACTGGCGGAAGAACACGAAGACCCAGCGCTGCTAATTGCCGATGCCCGTTACCAAACGATTGCCGCCATCTGCGATTCCATCAGTAACAGTCTCACCGCCGAACCGCACCGCTTAACGGCAATGATGGATAAAATCATCCTCAACCGTTTCCTCGGCTTGCCTATTTTCTTGCTGGTGATGTACCTGATGTTCTTGCTGGCGATTAACATCGGCGGCGCGTTGCAGCCTATTTTCGACGGTGGCTCAGCGGCTATCTTTATCCATGGTATTCAATGGATTGGTGCCACATTACACTTCCCAAGCTGGCTGACAATTTTCTTAGCGCAAGGGATTGGCGGCGGTATCAACACCGTGCTGCCACTAGTGCCACAAATCGGCATGATGTACCTGTTCCTGTCGTTCCTTGAAGACTCCGGTTACATGGCGCGTGCGGCATTCGTTATGGACCGCCTGATGCAGTCGCTCGGCTTGCCGGGTAAATCCTTCGTGCCGTTGATTGTTGGCTTCGGCTGTAACGTGCCTTCGGTGATGGGTGCGCGTACCCTGGATGCACCGCGTGAACGCCTGATGACCATCATGATGGCACCGTTTATGTCGTGCGGTGCGCGTCTGGCTATTTTTGCGGTATTTGCCGCAGCGTTCTTTGGCCAGCAAGGTGCATTGGTCGTCTTCTCGCTCTACATTCTTGGCATTGTGATGGCGATTCTGACCGGACTGATGCTCAAACACACCATCATGCGCGGTGAAGCCTCGCCGTTTGTGATGGAGCTGCCGGTCTATCACGTTCCACACCTGAAAAGCCTGTTGCTGCAAACCTGGCAACGCCTGAAAGGCTTCGTGATGCGCGCCGGTAAAGTGATCGTTATCGTCAGTATTTTCATTGGTGCGCTGAATAGCTTCTCGTTCAGCGGCAAAGAAGTCGACAGCATCAATGACTCCGCGCTGGCCTCCGTCAGCCGTGTGCTCACTCCGCTGCTAAAACCGATTGGTGTGCATGAAGATAACTGGCAAGCAACGGTCGGCCTGTTCACTGGAGCAATGGCGAAAGAAGTGGTGGTGGGGACGCTCAACACGCTCTACACCGCAGAAGATATGCACGAAGAGCCGTTTGATGCTGCAAGCTTCAACTTGTTCGATGAATTAGGCGGAGCCGCTGGCGAAACCTGGCAAAGCCTGAAAGACACCTTCAGCCTGAGCGTACTGCTAAACCCAATCGAAGCCAGCAAAGGCGATGGTGAAATGGCAAGCGGTGCGATGGGCGTGATGAGCAGCAAGTTTGGCAGCGCGGCAGCAGCGTACAGCTATCTTATTTTCGTGCTGCTCTACATTCCTTGTATTTCTGTGATGGGTGCTGTGGCGCGTGAATCAAGCCGTGGCTGGATGATGTTCTCGGTGTTGTGGGGGCTGAACATTGCTTACTCGCTTTCCACGCTCTACTACCAGACCGTGACGTTTAATGCGCATCCGCAATACAGCCTGGTCTGCATCCTTTCAGTGGTGTTATTCAATGTGCTGCTGATTGGTGGTTTGCGTAAAGCTCGCAGCCGTGTAGATGTCAGCCTGATGACGACCCGTAAAACAGTCGAAGCAGCATGTTGCAAAAGCGCCGCTGGCGATTGCCACTAAGGAGAAGGTATGGCGAGTTTAATTGAGATTCGTGATGCATTAGCGCTGCAAGGGCGACTGGATGCGACGCAAATTAGCCAACAGCTCGCCACCCCGTTGCCGTTGGTAAATGCGATGCTGAGCCGTCTTGAAGCGATGGGCAAAGCCATGCGCGTGACCGAAGATTCGAGCGATTGCCTGAGCAGCGGCTGTAAAAGCTGCCCGGAAAGTAAGAAGTGTATTCGCGAAGTGTGGGCGCTGCGGGCTTAAACTTTGTGTAACGGGTGGATGACGCCTACGGCTTATCCACCTTACAAAATTCCTCAAGCACCCGGCAAACATCCTGCGGGTGCGAAATAAACGGCGCATGGGCGGCTTTCGGGAAAATCACCGCTTCACTTTGTGGCCACTGCGCATCCAGCAAACCAGCGATTTTGCGCGGCACCAGCCCATCCAGATACCCGTACAATCGCAAGAACGGCACTTTCAACTGGCTCAGCGGCTGGCGTAAGTCCGCCGTTTTCAGGATCTCCAGCCCACCGTTTAACACTTCAACGCTCGGCATCGGTTGCTCAAGCACCACTGACTTGAGGCGGCGAGCATCCTGGCGTGCGCTTTCTGTCCCCAATGTTTGCAACGCCAGAAAACGCTCCACGGTACGTTGAAAATCATCACTCAATTGCTGCTGGAAACCTGCCAGCACTTCAGGCTTGATACCCGGCCAGTCACCTTGCGCGGTGAAACAAGGCGAGGAAGCAATAGTCACTAACCTTTTCACGCGCGACGGATGGCTTAACGCAATCTGGCTTGCCACCAGCCCGCCCAAACTCCAGCCCAGCCAAATAGCCTGTTCCGGCGCTTGGGCCAGCACCACTTCTGCCATTTCCTCAAGCGTCAACGCGCCAAAATCCTGGCTACGACCATAACCGGGTAAGTCGACCAGATGAAGGCGAAAATGCGAGCTGAGTTCCTCGCAAATGCAATGCCACACTTGGGCATTCAGCCCCCATCCGTGCAGCAGCACAAGATCATCTTTTCCTTCACCTTTTGTCTGCCACCAAAGCTTACTCATCAGTTACTGTTCTCATCTTTATCTGCAAGGAAGCGAATATGCTAACAATCCCAGGGCTATGTTGGCTATGCCAGATGCCCCTCGCTTGTGCACATTGGGGGATTTGCTCACGTTGTAGCTACGCCTTACCTGCGCCACCGCCTTGCTGCCCGCGTTGTGGATTGCCCTGCGCGTACAGACATTCGCCTTGCGGACGTTGCCTGCAAGAACCGCCCGCATGGGATTCAATGCTGTTCGTCACGGATTACTGCCTACCGCTCAACCGGCTCGTCCAGCGATTTAAATTTAACGCCACCGTAGCACTGGCTCCGGCTTTGGCGCGGTTAATGCTATTGCGCGTGCTGGATGCAAAACGCCAGCCGTTGTGGCAAAAGCCCGACTGCATGGTCAGTGTTCCATTGCATTCGCGTCGTGCCTGGCGTCGTGGTTTTAACCAAAGTGACCTGCTGGCGAACTGTCTTGCGCGCTGGTTGCAGTGCGACTATTTCCCTAAAGGAATCAGGCGGATTCGTGCCGGGCAATCACAACATCAGCTCAATGCCAGAATGCGGCGCAACAATCTAAAAGGCGCTTTCAGGGTTGATTTTCCGGTGGCAGGCCGCCATATAATTATTGTGGATGATGTCGTCACGACGGGCAGTACGGTGGCGGAAATTGCGCGGCTGCTGAAAAAGCAGGGCGCGGCGACTATCCAGGTGTGGTGCCTTTGTCGAACCTTGTAGACCCTCGATGATGGGCGTATTATAACCGACTAAAATAGTCAACTATTGAGCAATCGTTATGATCCGTATTTCCGATACAGCACAATCCCACTTTGCCAAACTGCTGGCAGGTCAGGAAGAAGGGACGCAAATCCGCGTATTCGTCATTAATCCTGGTACTCCAAATGCGGAGTGCGGGGTTTCTTACTGTCCGCCGGATGCGGTAGAAGCATCAGATACTGCCCTCAAATTCGAGCAGTTGACCGCATATGTCGATGAACTGAGCAAACCTTATCTTGAAGATGCTGAAATTGATTTCGTGACCGACCAGCTCGGTTCACAGCTGACGCTGAAAGCGCCAAACGCCAAAATGCGTAAGGTTTCAGATGATGCGCCATTAATGGAACGCGTTGAATACATGCTGCAAGCCACGGTTAACCCGCAGCTGGCAGGCCACGGCGGCCGTGTCACGCTGATGGAAATTACTGATGAAGGTTTTGCGATTCTGCAATTCGGCGGCGGCTGTAACGGCTGTTCAATGGTCGACGTGACCCTGAAAGAAGGCATCGAAAAACAACTGCTGGCCGAGTTCCCTGAACTGAAAGGCGTTCGTGATTTGACCGAACACCAGCGCGGCGAGCATTCGTACTACTGATTTTCACCCTCACCCCGGCCCTCTCCCCCAGGAGAGGGAGCAAAGAAAGTTCCCTCTTCTGGGCTGTCTCTTATACAGATCTCACCCTGGCAATCTTGTCAGGGTGAAATCTGTAAGCCTCGCTGATTTTCCGTTCACCCGTGCGTTCAGTTATCTCTTTAATTCCAGAAAACGGTGAACGTATCAAGGGGTTAACGCCAACCCCTTGATAATCCAGGCGCCCGGCAAATCAATCGCCGCTAAAGCGGTAAACACCGTTTTTCACCCAACATTCGGGGTCGTTCGCGATTCGTTTATTCGGCACATCCCTGTGCCGAACCACTTCGTGGCCAACGCAAGCGTTGTTCAAAAATGTTCCTGACATTTTTAGTCCGACGATCGCTCTCTCACGTGGCTCCCGGCCACGTGACCCCAACTGAAGGGTAAAAAACGGCGCGATTGAAGCCGGGGACAAGGTCAAAACCGCTCTGGCTTTTGACTTTGACCTTGAATTTCGGGTCCGGCTTAAATCGCCTCCATTTTGACTCCAGGTGGCAGGGTCCAGCCGTCGGGAACGGCTGGAGGGCGCGATCGTCGGGAACGAATCGCAACCGACCCTGACACGGAGGCTAAATGGAGGTTTACCGCTTGCGGCGATTGATTTGCCGGGAGTCCGGGTTCTTAGGGTGGCGACGGTGGCCACCCTAAGACGTTCACCGGTTCTGTGGCGACATAAACATTCAATCGCCTGGTGAACGGAACCTTCTCCGAATTGGCAGGAACCGCCCTTCAAAGATGTGTATAAGAGAAAGCTCCAGGGGAGAGAGCTAGAGTGAGGGCGTATTACACCTTCACCGTTTCTTACGCCGCTTATCCAAATCCTTCAGCAACTTATTCACTTCTTCGTCTGCGAACATCGCCTCAAGCGAGGTCGATAACTTGCGCCGCCAGTTTTTGTACTGATAACTGGTGCCCGGAATATTCACCGGTTCGGCCACGCCAATCCAGTCTTCCGGTTGTAGCCCCAACAACGCGCTGTTGCTGTCGGCAATATAACGCTGCATCCCGCGATTAAGCGTTGCCGTCATCGCCATCAACGAGGCTTTATGCCCTGCGCGTTTAGGTAGACAACCGTACTTATGCAGGCCCTCCAGCAAACCTTGTTTGGCACGTTCGCGATCCTGATACAGCTCAGTCAACATCTCTTCATCAGGATACAGGCCAAGCGTTTTACCCAGCGTCAAATCACCGCTTTCCCAGTAACCGCGCAGTGTCGGTAAATCGTGAGTCGTAGCAACCGCCATTGACTGCTTCGGCCACGCTTTTGGCGCGCGGAACTGCTTTTCGTTGTCATGCTCGAAATAGAGCACTTTGTACGAATAAACTCCGCTGTCGCGCAGCTTGCCGACGATCTCCACCGGCACGGTTCCCAGATCTTCACCGATCACCATGCAGTTATGACGCTTACTTTCCAGCGCGAGGATCGACAGCAAATCGTCCACCGGATAATGCACGTAAGCGCCTTTATCCGCGGTTTCGCCATACGGGATCCACCACAAACGCAGCATCGACATAACATGGTCGATACGCAGTGCACCGCAGCTAGTCATGTTCGAACGCAGCAGTTCGATAAACGGCTGATAGGCACGCGCCGCAATCACATGCGGGTCCATCGGTGGTAAACCCCAGTTCTGGCCGAGCGGGCCAAGAATATCTGGTGGCGCACCCACCGAGGCTTTCAGGCAATAGAGTTCACGGTCACACCAAGTTTCCGAGCCGCCTTCTGCCACACCAACCGCCAGGTCACGATACAAACCAATCGGCATCTTGAAACCCTGGCTGGTTTGCCAGCACGCTTCAAACTGGGTGTAAGCCAGGAATTGCAGCCACAGATAGAAATTCACTTCGTCACTGTGTTCGGTGCAGAAAGCTTTAACTTCTGGGTTATGCGCGTCGCGGAAACCTTCCGGCCAGACCGGCCAGCCCCAACGCATTTCATCTTCTTTGACCTGATATGCATGTAGCGCATCGAATGCTGCCTGGTAATACAGGCTATCGCCGCCTTCCTGCACAAACTTCTGGAATGAAACAACGTGTTCGTCACGCGCACCGCGCCGTGAAAACTGCTTCCACGCCATCCGCAGCGCGGCCATTTTCAGTACGGTGACGGTTGAATAATCTACCCACTGCGCGTCACGGGCTTCACTAAGCATTTGCTGCGTGACCGGCATTTTCCACCAGTCTTGCGCTTCATCACTCAGCAAGAAATCATCCACCGCGTTCACGTCGATATAAATCACGTTCAACCAACGGCGCGATGACGGGCTATACGGGCTGGCACTTTCTGGATTCGCAGGATACAGCGCGTGAATAGGATTCAGGCCGATAAACGCCCCGCCCCGCTTCGCGACATCCACCAGCATGCGCTGCAAATCGCCGAAATCACCAATGCCCCAGTTATGCGCGGAACGTAAGGTGTAGAGTTGCACACACGCGCCCCACAGCTTTTCATCCTGCATCAGTGCGGCAGGTTCATAACAACGCTTTGGCGCAACAATCACCCGGCATTGCCAGTGATGCTCATTCTGGCTGACTGTCAGGTCGTGATAGCCTTCCGGCAGTGCAGCAGGTAGCACCAGCTTTTTGCCAGCCAGAGCATGCCCTTTATGCTGCTTGCCATCTTCGGCGGTCAGTTGCCAGGTGTAATCGCCGTTGCCTTCCAGCAGTGTTGCCAAACGCGAGCCGGAGGTAAACACCAGCACATTTGGCACTGGCGTCACCGCCACCTTTTTCAAGGTGGTGGGACGGCTCATGGCTTCCAGCAAACGCAGCTTGGTATCCGCAGGAATAGCCTGTGGTTTGCCGTGGGCGTTAATGTAGTTTGGGCTAATTCCCGCCTCAAGAGCGGCGTTATCAAGACGTTTGCTGTCCATGCGTTCCCTTAGCGTTTTGCCTGCCAGATACGTTGCTGATAATCACGGATCGAGCGGTCGGAGCTGAACATCCCGCAACGTGCCGTGTTAAGAATGGCGGCGCGTGTCCAGGCATCCTGGTCGAGATACAGTGCATCCGCGAGTTTTTGCGCTTCCGCATACGTCGTGAAATCAGCCATCACTAAATACGGGTCGCCGCCTTGTTTGCCGATGCTGTGCAGCATCTGGTCAAAGGCATGTTTGTCGCCGTCGCTGTAAATGCCCTTCTCCAGCTCTTTGAGCACCGCATCCAATACTTTGTCTTTCTTACGCCATTTCACCGGGTCGTAGCCTTTGGCTTTCAGCGCTTTCACTTCTTCCACGGTATGGCCGAAGATAAAGATGTTTTCCTCACCGACTTTCTCGGCGATTTCGACGTTTGCACCGTCCAGCGTACCGACTGTCAACGCGCCATTGAGCGCCAGTTTCATGTTGCCGGTACCAGAAGCTTCTTTACCCGCAGTTGAGATTTGCTCAGAAATATCCGCCGCCGGGATCATCACTTCCGCCGCAGAAACGCAGTAATCCGGCAGGAATACCACTTTCAACCGATCGCCAACGATCGGATCGTTATTGATAGCCTGTGCCACTTTGTTAATGGCAAAGATAATGTTTTTCGCCAGGTAGTAACCCGGTGCTGCTTTCGCGCCGAACAGATACACACGTGGTACGCGGGCGGCTGTTGGGTTCTCGCGGATTTCTTTGTACTGCGCCAGAATATGCAGCAAATTCAGGTGCTGGCGTTTGTATTCGTGCAGGCGTTTGATTTGCACGTCGAACAACGCATCCGGGCTTATCACGATGCCGGTACGCGCTTTCACAAACGCCGCCAGCTTCACTTTGTTCTGGTATTTGATATCGCGGTATTCTTTGCGGAATTTCGCGTCGTCGGCGTATTTTTCCAGCCCTTCCAGCACGTCGAGATTGTTAGCCCACTCTTTCTTGAGCTTTTTATCGAGCAATGCCGCCAGTGCCGGGTTGCACTGTTTAATCCAGCGGCGTGGTGTAATGCCGTTGGTGACGTTATGGAATTTGTTCGGCCACAGTTGGTGATATTCCGGGAACAGGTCTTTAACCACCAAATCAGAGTGCAACGCGGCAACACCATTCACTGCAAAGCCACTGACCACGCACATGTTCGCCATGCGAACTTGTTTGCCATGCACCACCGCCAGTTTCGCCCACACCGCTTCATCGCCCGGCCAGGTTTTATCCACCAGTTTCTTAAAGCGGGTGTTGATTTCGTTGATGATCTGCATATGGCGCGGTAGCAGCGCTTTCACCAGTTTCTCGTCCCAACATTCCAGCGCTTCAGGCATCAACGTGTGGTTGGTGTAAGCAAAGGTTTTGCTGGTGATGGCCCATGCGTCGTCCCAGCTCATCTGGTGCTCGTCGATAAGCACACGCAGCAGTTCTGGAATGGCGATAGTCGGGTGGGTATCGTTAAGCTGAATCACTTCATAATCAGCCAGTTCTGCAAGCTTGCGGCCAGCCAAATGGTGACGGCGTAAAATATCGCCCACCGAACATGCGCACTGGAAATACTGCTGCATCAGGCGCAATTTCTTGCCGTTCAGGTGGTTGTCGTTCGGGTACAGCACTTTGGTCAGTTTTTCAGCGTCGATACCCTGTTGTTCTGCTTTCAGGAAATCGCCGTCGTTGAATTTAGTTAAATCAAATGGATGGGCGTGTTTCGCCTGCCACAAACGCAGCGGTTGCGCTACGCCATTACGGTAGCCAACCACCGGCAAATCCCAGGCTTCACCGTGGAAGATAAACGCCGGTTCCCAGCGCACGGTTTTGCCGTCTTTAACCACTTTACCGCCAACACCCACTTGCACGTCGAGTGCGGAGTTGTGCTGGAACCAGGGATAGCTGCCGCGATGCCAGTCGTCCGGCGCTTCCATCTGCTGCCCATCTTTGAAGGATTGACGGAACAGACCGTACTGGTAATTCAGGCCGTAACCAATCGCCGACTGGCCGACGGTGGCCATGGAATCCAGGAAACACGCTGCCAGGCGCCCTAAGCCACCGTTACCTAATGCCGGATCGGTTTCTGCTTCCAGCAAATCGCTCAGGTTGATATCAAACGCTTTCAGTTCATCCGCTACTTCCTGATACCAGCCCAGGTTCAGCAGGTTGTTACCTGTCAGGCGACCAATCAAAAACTCCATCGAGATGTAGTTAACGTGGCGCTGATTTTTTTCAGGTTTCGCCACCGGGTGCGCGGCCAGTAATTCTGCCAGCGCACCGCTGACAGCATGCCACCATTGTTGCAGGGTCATTTCGGCGGCTGAATGCAGCCCATATCGCTGCCACTGACGTGTCAGTGCAGCCTGAAATTGTGCTTTATTGAAGGTCGTCTGTGACATAGGGGCTCGGGTCCTGTGATGTTCTAATTTCATTACCCGCTAGTGTGACGGGTGGCCTGGGCTAATTCCTCCTCCTGAGGGGCATTACGGAGGGAGGAGTCGCGGGGAGTAGCTAAAAATGTGATCGCTGCCACTAAAAGTGAGCCGCTGTTAGCTGAAACGCCCACCAGCTCTGGGTTTTCACTTCAGACACCGACATTTCACAATTGAATTCATCTAATCAATAGATTTGTGACCAGGAGCAACTTACAACGCCTCAAACCCTCAACAATCTTGCAATAACCCGCAAACTGGTCGACTTTGTAGTAAGTATTAATTACGAAGCGTAAAAAAAATCACATTCGTACATATTTCTTACACAGTGAAGTGGTAGACCCATGCTGATCCCCTCCAAATTAAGTCGTCCAGTACGTCTGGAAAATACAGTGGTCCGCGACCGGCTATTGATGAAATTATCAACAGCCAATAATTATCGTGTGGCACTGATAACCAGCCCGGCGGGTTATGGGAAAACGACCCTTGTTTCTCAATGGGCAGCAGGGAAGAAAGAGCTCGGTTGGTACTCTCTGGATGAGAGTGATAACCAGCAAGAACGTTTTGCCAGCTATTTGATAGCGGCCATTCAGCAAGCAACGTCCGGTCATTGTGTGACCAGCGAAGTGATGGTGCAAAAACGCCAGTACTCGAGCTTAACGGCTCTGTTCGCACAACTATTCATTGAAATGGTGGAGTGGCATCGCCCGCTGTTCCTGGTGATTGATGATTACCATCTGATTACCAACCCGGTTATTCACGAAGCGATGCGCTTTTTCATCCGCCACCAGCCAGAAAACCTGACGCTGCTGGTACTGTCGCGTAATTTGCCACAGCTCGGCATCGCCAATTTGCGTGTGCGCGATCAACTGCTGGAAATCGGCAGCCAACAACTCGCTTTTACCCATAATGAAGCGAAACAGTTTTTCGACCATCGGCTCAATTCACCACTCGAACATACCGAGAGCAATAGCCTGTGTGATGACGTCGCCGGTTGGGCGACCGCGCTGCAACTTATTGCGCTTTCCGCACGGCAAAGCAGTAACTCCTCAGCACAGCATTCTGCACGTCGGCTTTCGGGGATTAACGCCAGCCATTTGTCTGATTATCTGGCCGATGAAGTGCTGGATAATGTCGATCCCCAAACCCGTAACTTCCTGCTGCGCAGCTCGATTCTGCGTTCGATGAATGACGCGTTGATTGTGCGTGTCACGGGTGAAGAAAACGGCCAGATGCGCCTCGAAGAAACCGAACGTCAGGGGTTATTCATTCAACGCATGGATGACAGCGGCGAGTGGTTCCGTTTCCATCCGCTGTTTGGCAATTTCTTACGCCAGCGTTGCCAGTGGGAACTGGCGACTGAGCTCCCGGAAATCCATCGTGCCGCAGCAGAAAGCTGGATGGCGCAGGGTTTCCCAAGCGAAGCCATTCACCATGCTCTGGCCGCAGGCGACGCCAGCCTACTGCGCGATATTTTGCTCACTCACGCCTGGGCGCTGTTTAACCACAGCGAACTAGCGTTGCTGGAAGAATCTTTAAAAGCGTTACCGTGGGAAAGCCTGCTGGAAAACCCAAAACTTGTTTTGCTGCAAGCGTGGCTGATGCAAAGCCAGCATCGCTATAGCGAAGTGAACATGTTGTTGGCGCGTGCCGAGCAGGAAATGAATGTCGTAATGGATGAAACCATGCACGGTGAATTCAATGCGTTACGTGCCCAGGTGGCGATTAACGACGGCAATCCGGAAGAAGCCGAACGGCTGGCAATGATCGCCCTGGACACACTACCGCTGGCCAGTTTCTACAGCCGTATTGTCGCGACGTCGGTCCACGGCGAAGTGTTGCATTGCAAAGGTGAGCTGACTAAATCGCTTTCTGTGATGCAGCAAACCGAACAAATGGCACGTCGCCACGATATGTGGCATTACGCGTTATGGGGTTTATGCCAGCAAAGCGAGATTCTACTGGCGCAAGGTTTCCTGCAGTCAGCCTGGGAAGCACAAGAGAAAGCCTTCACATTGATTGAAGAGCAGCACCTTGAGCAACTCCCGCTCCACGAATTTCTGCTACGCATTCGCGCACAATTGCTGTGGGCGTGGTCGCGGCTCGACGAAGCCGAAGCATCAACACGCATGGGACTGGAAGTACTTTCCGGTTACCAGCCGCAGCAGCAATTACAATGCATGGCGTTGTTAGTGCAATGCTCGCTGGCGCGAGGGGATCTGGATAACGCCCGTAATCACCTGAACCGCCTGGAAAACTTATTGGGCAATGGCTCATTCCACAGCGATTGGGTATCCAACGCTGACAAAGTGCGGGTGATTTACTGGCAAATGACCGGTGATAAACAATCTGCCGCCAACTGGTTACGCCTGACGCCGAAACCCGAGTTTGCCAATAACCATTTCCTGCAAAGCCAGTGGCGCAATATTGCACGAGCGCAGATTTTACTGAGTGATTTCGAGCCCGCCGAAATGGTGCTGGAAGAGTTAAACGAAAATGCTCGCGGCCTGCGTTTGATGAGCGATCTTAACCGTAACCTGCTGCTGTTAAACCAGCTTTACTGGCAGGCCGGGCGTAAAAGTGATGCTCAGCGCGTGTTACTGGAAGCGCTAGCGTTGGCTAACCGCACCGGTTTTATCAGCCACTTTGTGATTGAGGGCGAAGCGATGGCGCAACAATTACGCCAGTTGATTCAACTCAATACGCTACCTGAACTTGATCAACATCGTGCGCAGCGAATTTTGCGTGAGATTAACCAGCATCATCGCCATAAGTTCGCCCATTTCGATGAGAACTTTGTTAGCCGTTTATTGACGCACCCTGAAGTGCCGGAGCTTATTCGCACCAGTCCACTGACACAACGCGAATGGCAAGTGTTGGGGCTGATTTATTCAGGCTACAGCAATGAGCAAATCGCCGGTGAGCTGGATGTAGCAGCCACGACGATTAAAACGCACATTCGAAATTTGTATCAGAAGCTCGGTGTCGCACATCGCCAGGATGCGGTGTTACATGCGCAGAAATTACTGAAGATGATGGGGTATGGGGTTTAGCTTCTGAAATAAAACTGGCGGATGACGCCTACGCTTATCCGCCCTACGGGAAAGGTGTTGTAGGGTGGATAAGCGCGAGCGTCATCCACCATTAACATCACGATGCCAAAGACAACTTCGCCCTACCGCCCCGCTTTACCAGCCACTGCGCCACCCGCGCCTGCTGTTCTTCGCTCAACCACATCCCTAATTTGGTACGACGCCAAATAGCATCATCAACGCCACGCACCCACTCATGCTCCACCAGGTAACGTAATTCCGCTTCATAAAACTCATGACCGAAATCTTCACCCAACTCAGTGACGCTGGTTGCACGGCCCAGAATCAAGTCGCTGTTACTGCCATAAGTACGTGAGAAACGACGCGCCAGGTTTTCTGTCAGGAACGGGTAACGGCGGCGCAGTTGAGCGGCGTAATCATCACGGTCACCGTTAATATCGCCACCCGGCAAGGTACTGCCTTTAGTCCATGCTGGCCCCATTTTTGGGTAGTAGCCTTTCAGTTTATCCAGTGCGTGTTCTGCGAGCTTACGGTAAGTGGTGAGTTTGCCGCCAAACACTGACAACAGTGGCGCTTTGCCCTGCTCATCATGAATATCGAGGGTGTAATCACGGGTGATAGCTTGCGGTGAATCTGACTCATCATCACACAGCGGACGCACGCCGGAGTAAGTCCAGACGATGTCGTCGCGGCTTAGCGTCTTTTTAAAGTGCGCGTTGTAGGCATCTAACAAGTAGTTAATTTCATTGTCATCAATGTGGACGTCTTTCGGGTCACCCTTATATTCCACATCAGTGGTGCCAATAATGGAGAACTCATCCATCCACGGAATGACAAACACGATGCGCTTATCTTCGTTTTGCAGAATGTAAGCCTGCTTCTGGTTATGCACACGTGGCACCACAATATGGCTGCCTTTGATCAGGCGGATGCCGTATGGCGAAGGCAGTTGCAGGCCGTCGTCAAAGAAGTTTTTCACCCATGGGCCAGTGGCGTTCACCAGACCGCGAGCACGCCAGGTGAACGTTTCACCGGTATCAATATCTTGTGCTTCAACAACCCAGTGGCCGTTTTCACGGCGAGCGCGGGTTGCGCGGGTACGGGTTTTCACCTCACCGCCTTCACGCGTCACCATCTGCGCGTTGGCTAAAACCAGGCGCGCATCATCAACCCAACAGTCGGAATATTCGAAACCGCGCACAATATTCGATTTTAGAACTGAATCTGCACCAAAACGCAAACCGGTGGACGCAGGCAAACTAGTACGTTTACCGAGATGGTCGTACATAAACAGACCAATACGAATCATCCATGCCGGGCGCAGATGCGGGCGGTGTGGCAGACGAAAACGCATCGGGAAAGCGATATGAGGAGCCATGTTCAGCAGCACTTCGCGCTCGGCTAAGGCTTCACTCACCAGACGAAACTCGTAATGCTCAAGGTAACGCAAGCCACCGTGAATCAATTTCGAGCTGTTTGAAGAGGTGGCACTCGCCAGATCTTGCGCTTCAAGCATCAACACGGATAAACCACGGCCTGCGGCGTCAGCGGCGATACCTGCCCCGTTAATTCCTCCGCCAATCACAATCAGATCTTTAGTTTCCATGTCACCCTCACGCACTTTCGTTAAAGTTCAAATATGTTCGTTATCGCTCATACTAGCAAGTCCGTGCGCGCTTTGTAACGAAAAAAAAACATTACTGCGTGATATGGATAACATAATGGCGTTAATATCAGCGGCCAGAGGGCAGATTCCCTTAATATGGCGCAAGCCGATTCAATATTATGACGAGCATAACCATGGAAACTTTTGAGTGTATTGGTGTGGAAGAAGCGCACCAGAAGTTGCAGCAAAAACACGCTGTGTTAGTTGATATCCGCGATCCACAAAGCTTTGCGATGGGCCATACGCCGGGCGCGTTTCATCTGACTAACGATCGTCTGGTGGCTTTTATGCAACAAACCGATTTTGAAACGCCGGTGCTGGTGATGTGCTATCACGGCAATAGCAGCAAAGGGGCAGCGCAATATCTGCTGCAGCAAGGTTACGACCAGGTGTATAGCGTCGACGGGGGTTTTGACGCCTGGCATCGCCATTTCCCGGCTGAAGTCGCGCACGGCGCGTCTTAAATCGCTGCGTTAGAGGTATACTGCTTCCTTTTGTATGGATTTGGCTGAAACCTTATGATCATGATTACCTCGTTTGCCAACCCGCGAGTCGCGCAGGCATTTGTCGACTATATGGCGACGCAGGGGATTATCCTCACTATTCAACAACACGAACAAACGGATATCTGGCTGGCAAACGACAGCCAGGAATCCCACGTTCGTGCTGAGCTTGAACAATTCCTCGCAAACCCGGGTGATTCGCGTTACCTCGCAGCAAGCTGGAATACCGGTCATACCGGTAGCGGTTTGCAGTACCAGCGCTATCCTTTCCTCGCGACTATTACGCAAAAAGCTGGCCCGTTCACCATGGTTATCATGGCCGCCTGTGTGCTGGTTTACCTAATGATGCAGGTGATGGGCGACCGAGCGGTGATGGTGTGGCTGGCGTGGCCGTATAAAGAGAGTTTGGACTATGAACTGTGGCGCTATTTCAGCCATGCGTTGATGCACTTCTCTATCATGCATATTGCGTTTAACTTGTTGTGGTGGTGGTATCTCGGTGGCCCGCTCGAAAAGCGTCTCGGTAGCGGCAAACTCATTACCCTAACGCTGGTTTCTGCGCTGTTGAGCGGCTTTGTACAGGCGAAATTTGGCGGCCCACTGTTTGGTGGTTTGTCGGGTGTGGTTTATGCGCTAATGGGCTATGTCTGGCTGCGCGGCGAACGCGACCCGGACAGCGGCATCTATATGCAGCGCGGCCTGTTAGCCTTTGCTGTTCTGTGGATTGTAATAGGATTTTTCGATGTTTTAGGAATGTCGATCGCCAACGCCGCGCATATTACCGGCCTGGTTGTCGGGCTTGCGATGGCGCTGGTTGATACCCTACACGCGCGAAAACGAACATAGCATTTCAGGAGAATAAAACAGCGTGAAGCAAACACAACGTCATGATGCCATTGTCGAACTGGTTAAAAAACAGGGCTATGTCAGCACTGAAGAGTTAGTCGAAGAGTTTGCGGTTAGCCCACAAACCATTCGTCGCGATCTGAACGATCTGGCCGACCAGAACCTGATCATGCGCCATCACGGTGGCGCCGCGTTACCGTCGAGTTCCGTGAATACACCGTGGCATGATCGTAAGGCGACGCAGACAGCAGAAAAAGAGCGTATCGCCCAGAAAGTTGCCAGCCAGATCCCCAACGGTGCCACGCTGTTTATTGATATCGGCACCACACCGGAAGCGGTGGCACATGCGCTACTCAACCACAGCAATTTACGGATCGTCACCAATAACCTGAACGTGGCAAACACGCTTAAGGTGAAAGAGGATTTCCGTATTATTCTGGCGGGCGGTGAATTACGCAGCCGAGACGGCGGGATTATCGGCGAAGCAACACTCGATTTTATCTCTCAGTTCAGGCTGGATTTCGGCATTCTGGGGATTAGCGGCATCGATGGCGACGGCTCATTACTGGAGTTTGATTACCACGAAGTACGCACCAAACGCGCAATTATTGAAAACTCACGCTGCGTGATGCTGGTTGTCGACCATTCTAAATTTGGCCGCAATGCGATGGTTAATCTCGGCAGTATTAGCCTTGTTGATCAGGTTTATACCGATGTAATGCCACCGTCAGGCGTGATGCAGGTAATTGCTGAGAACAATGTGCAACTGGAGTTATGTTGATATTTGCGTGAGAACAACCCTCACCCCGTCCCTCTCCCTGAGGGAGAGGGGGAATACCGAGCTAGTCCCCTCGCCCCTTTGGGGAGAGGAGGAATACCGGGCTAGTCCCCTCGCCCCTTTGGGGAGAGGAGGAATACCGGGCTAGTCCCCTCGCCCCTTTGGGGAGAGGGTTAGGGTGAGGGGAATAATTACAATCTCACCGGCTTAATATGCCAAATCTCATCGGCGTATTCCTGAATCGTCCTGTCAGACGAGAAATACCCCATGTTGGCAATATTATGGATGACACGGAACGTCCACTCTACTTGCTGGCGATACACTTCATCTACCCTATCCTGGCAATCCACATAACTGCGGTAATCTGCCAATACCTGATAGTGGTCACCAAAGTTAATCAGTGAATCCAGCAGGTCACGGTAACGTGTAGGTTCGTCAGGGCTGAAAGTCCCGGTACCAATTTGCGTCAGCACCTGATGCAGTTCTTCATCCTTTTCATAATACTCGCGTGGCTTATAGCCTTCACGCCGTAGCGTTTCGACCTCTTCGGCCGTATTACCAAAGATAAAGATGTTATCCGCACCCACGTGCTCCAGCATTTCGACGTTTGCACCATCCAGCGTGCCAATCGTCAGCGCGCCGTTCAGACCAAACTTCATATTACTGGTGCCGGAAGCTTCCGTTCCCGCCAGAGAAATCTGCTCCGAGAGATCCGCCGCTGGGATAATGATCTGCGCAAGACTGACGCTGTAGTTCGGGATAAACACCACTTTCAGGCGATCCTTTACCACCGGATCGTTGTTGATCACCGCCGCTACATCGTTGATGAGATGAATGATGTGTTTTGCCATGTAGTACGCCGACGCCGCTTTACCGGCGAAGATGTTCACACGCGGTACCCAATCGGCTGTTGGGTCTGCCTTAATGCGGTTGTAGCGCGTAATCACATGCAGCACATTCATCAACTGGCGTTTGTACTCATGAATACGTTTGATTTGCACATCAAACAACGCATTTGGATTCACCACCACATTGAGATGCTGGCCGATGTAACTTGCCAGCCGTTTCTTGTTAGCCAGCTTCGCCTTACGCACATCCTGATGCACAGTTGGGTAATCAATATGCTGCTTCATCTCGTTTAGCTGGCTCAGATCAGTACGCCAGGTGCGGCCAATATTTTTATCTAACACTTCTGAAAGTGGTGGGTTCGCCAAAGCCAGCCAGCGACGAGGTGTCACACCGTTGGTTTTATTGCAGAAGCGCATCGGGAAGATAGCGGCGAAATCGGCAAACAGCGACTGCACCATTAAGTTGGAGTGCAGCTCCGAAACACCGTTGACTTTGTGGCTGACGACAACCGCAAGCCACGCCATACGGACTTTACGGCCGTTCGACTCATCAATAATCGAAGTACGCCCCAGCAGCTCGGTATCGTTCGGATGTTGCTCCTGCAAGGTTTTCAGGAAGTAGTCGTTAATCTCGAAAATTATCTGTAAGTGGCGCGGCAAAATTTTGCCTAACATGTCCACCGGCCAGGTTTCCAGTGCTTCACTCATCAGCGTGTGGTTGGTGTATGAGAATGCCTGGCAGCAAACCTCAAACGCATCTTCCCAACTGAATTTATGCTCATCAATTAACAAGCGCATCAGCTCAGGGATCGCTAATACCGGGTGCGTGTCATTGAGGTGGATGGCGATTTTATCCGCCAGATTGTCATAAGTTTTATGTAGCTGGTAATGGCGGCTGAGAATGTCCTGCACGGTAGAGGACACCAGGAAATATTCCTGACGCAAACGCAGCTCACGGCCTGAATAGGTCGAGTCATCTGGATAAAGGACTCGCGAAACGTTTTCTGAATGGTTCTTGTCTTCCACCGCCGCGAAATAATCGCCCTGGTTAAACTTACCGAGGTTAATTTCGCTACTCGCCTGCGCATTCCACAGGCGCAGCGTATTGGTGGCATCAGTATCGTAGCCCGGGATTATCTGGTCATAGGCTACCGCCAGAATCTCCTCGGTTTCTACCCAGCGGAATTTTTTAGCTTCCATTTGCACGCGCCCGCCAAAGCGAACTTTGTAGCGTGTGTTGTGGCGCTTGAATTCCCACGGGTTACCGTATTCGAGCCAGTAGTCCGGTGATTCTTTCTGGCGACCATCAACAATGTTCTGTTTAAACATGCCGTAATCGTAGCGAATGCCATAACCACGGCCAGGCAAACCGAGTGTCGCTAATGAATCGAGAAAACAGGCGGCAAGACGACCGAGCCCGCCATTACCGAGGCCGGGGTCGTTCTCCTCGTCTATCAACTCTTCAAGATCCAGCCCCATCTCTTCCAGCGCATTTTTGACATCTTCATAAATGCCTAACGAAAGCAGCGCATTAGAGAGGGTGCGGCCTATCAAAAATTCCATCGACAGGTAATAAACCTGGCGAACTTCCTGGGAAAGCTGAGCGCGGTTGGAACGCAGCCAGCGTTCGACCAACCGGTCACGAACCGCAAATAGCGTGGCGTTCAGCCACTCATGCTTATTGGCAATAACCGGGTCTTTCCCAACGGTAAACATCAGTTTGTAGGCGATTGAGTGCTTTAAAGCCTCAATGCTCAGCGTCGGTGACGAATAGGAAAATGGTGCGTTCATATCAGTGATTCCTGGTGGATGGCTACAGCAAACGTTGGTACAGATCGCGGTAGGAATGCGCCGCCACCTGCCAGCTAAAATCCATGCCCATCGCCTGACGTTGGACAAATCTCCACAACGACGGGCGGGACCACAACACGAAGGCACGCCTGATTGCTCTTAACAACGACCAGGCATTACTGTCCTCAAACACGAATCCACTGGCGATTCCGTCAGCCAGGTTTTCCAGTGAGCTATCAGAAACCGTATCGGCAAGCCCACCTGTGCGCCGCACCAGCGGCAAAGTGCCATACTTCAGACCATACAATTGTGTTAAACCACAAGGTTCAAAACGGCTTGGCACCAGTATCACGTCAGCTCCGCCCATAATCCGGTGCGAGAAAGCTTCGTGATAACCGATCTGAACGCCCACTTGTCCAGGATGCTCCGCGGCAGCCGCCAGGAAACCTTCCTGCATCACGGTGTCACCGGCTCCCAGCAACGCCAGTTGCCCGCCTTGCTCAAGTAAACCCGGCAACGCCTCCAGCACCAAATCCAACCCTTTCTGGCTGGTTAAACGGCTCACCACCGCAAACAGCGGCGCTTTCTCGTTCACTTTCAGCCCCATCGCCACCTGCAACTGGCGTTTGTTTTCCGCCTTTTCTTCCAGCGTATCGCGGGTATAGCGTGAAGCCAGAAGCAAGTCATGGGCCGGGTCCCAAATTTTTTCGTCCACGCCATTGAGGATGCCGGACAACCGCCCCTCACGGTGACGCTGACGCAGCAGCCCTTCCATACCGTAAGCAAATTGCGGCTCGGTTATTTCGCGAGCATAGGTCGGGCTGACCGCCGTAATATGATCAGCATAATAAAGGCCCGCTTTCAAGTACGAAATTTGACCATTAAACTCCAGGCCGTTCATGTCGTAGAACGACCATGGCAGGTCAATTTCATTCATATGATGAGCGAAAAACAGCCCCTGATAAGCCAGGTTGTGCACGGTAAAGACTGACTTTGCCGGACGCCCTCGCGCTTCCAGATACGCTGGCACCAGGCCCGCATGCCAGTCATGCGCATGCACAATATCCGGATGCCAGAAGGGATCCAGGCCACAGGCCATTTCCGCCCCCACCCAACCCAACAGCGCAAAACGATGCACGTTGTCGGTGTACGCGAACTGGTTAGTATCGTGATACGGGCTACCCGGTCGGTCGTATAAATGTGGAGCGTCAATGAGGTAAATCCCCACGCCGTTGAAGTGGCCATATAACAAAGTCATATGACCCGCGAAGGTGTCGCGATGGGCGACCACTTGCGCGTCAACGATGCCACGACGAATGTCAGGGAAAGCAGGCAGCAAGACTCGCGTCTCAACGCCGCCTGCGATTTGTGCCGCAGGTAGCGCACCAATCACATCCGCCAGGCCACCCGTTTTCAGCAGTGGAAAAATTTCAGAACATACATGTAAGACCTGCATTATCGCTCCCGTATGGAAAGTCGTGGCGCGCTCTTAATGTCACAGCAGGCGCGCCGCGCGTGGGTCATTCCTTCACTTATTAACCATGCAATTTGGCAAGCATCTCGCGCGTCACCAGCACAATACCTTCTTCTGAGCGGTAGAAACGGCGAGCATCTTCTTCGGCATTTTCGCCAACCACCATGCCTTCCGGGATGACACAAGCGCGGTCAATAATGCAACGGCGTAAACGGCAGGAGCGCCCGACGATGACATCAGGCAACAATACTGACGAGTCAATGTTACAAAACGAATTAACACGCACGCGCGGGAACAGCACCGACTGAACCACCACTGAGCCAGAAATAATGCAGCCGCCGGAAACCAGCGAGTTCAGCGTCATGCCATGGCTACCGGAGCGGTCTTGCACAAATTTCGCGGGCGGCAGCGGCTCCATATGGGTACGGATCGGCCAATCCCGGTCGTACATATCCAGTTCTGGTGTCACCGAGGCGAGATCGAGGTTCGCTTTCCAGTAAGCTTCCAGCGTGCCGACATCGCGCCAGTACGGCTCGGCATTCGGGTCAGACTGCACGCAAGAAAGCGGGAAGGGATGGGCAAAAGCAACCCCGGATTTCATCACGTTCGGGATAATATCTTTCCCGAAGTCATGGCTTGAGGAGTCGTCTTTGTCGTCAGCCTCTAACAGTTCGTAAAGGTAATCTGCATCGAAAACGTAGATCCCCATACTGGCGAGCGCTTTGCTGTCATCACCTGGCATCGACGGCGGATTAGCCGGTTTCTCAACGAATTCAATGATTTTCTCTTCGTTATCTACCGCCATAACGCCAAACGCCGAGGCTTCATGTAGCGGCACTGGCATACATGCCACCGTGCAGCGTGCGCCTTTTTCTACGTGGTCAATCAACATGCGCGAGTAATCTTGCTTGTAGATATGGTCACCCGCGAGGATCACCACGTATTCCGCTTTGTAACGGCGGATAATATCGAGGTTTTGTGTCACCGCATCGGCGGTGCCGCGATACCAGTTTTCACCGTGTACACGCTGCTGTGCCGGGAGCAAATCCACAAACTCGTTCATCTCTTCACTGAAAAACGACCAGCCACGTTGGATATGTTGAATCAAGGTATGTGACTGATATTGGGTAATCACGCCGATGCGGCGAATACCCGAGTTAATGCAGTTCGACAACGCAAAATCGATAATTCGGAACTTGCCACCAAAGTGAACGGCAGGCTTAGCGCGCGTTGAGGTCAAATCTTTCAATCGGGTACCGCGCCCACCAGCCAGAATCAGGGCCACGGATTTATTTGGCAGTTGACGTGCCAACATCAGAGGATCGTTCTTATCAAGCTTAACCATGACTGACTCCTTTTTTTATGACTTCTGGAATACGCAGACTCCGTGCGCAGGACCATGCCATACAGCCATCACCACCGGGTTGTCTTCACCGGCAAACGGAGGAATGGCTCGCCATTCCCCTTCGGGTAGTACGATGTCAGCCAACTCTTCGGTCGCGTTAATCGTAATGAGCCAACGTTCAGAAAGTTGGATTTGCAGGCGATGAACCCCGTTTTCCCACTCGTCAGCACTCAGAGGCTGAGCCTCTTTATTCCACCAGCGAACATTGTCATCACCTTCCTCCCACCAGAGATTTCGGGTTAGTGCCGGAATCGTCTTGCGTAGATGAATCAATGCCGCGGTAAATGTGGTTAAGCCATCGTTACAGTGTTCCCAATCAAGCCAGGTCAGTTGGTTGTCCTGACAATAAGCATTATTGTTGCCGTGCTGGCTGTGGCCATGTTCATCACCAGCCAACAGCATCGGCGTTCCCTGAGAAAGCAGTAACAATGTGAGCAAGGCGTGCACGCTGTCGCG
Source organism: Buttiauxella sp. 3AFRM03 (assembly GCF_003675305.1). Lineage (NCBI taxonomy): Bacteria > Pseudomonadati > Pseudomonadota > Gammaproteobacteria > Enterobacterales > Enterobacteriaceae > Buttiauxella > Buttiauxella sp. 3AFRM03. The sequence goes on along the minus strand of NZ_CP033076.1, from coordinate 3,329,554 downwards.
CCGCCGCTCTTTGATATTCAGTGAAGCTTCCAGTCCTTCGAAACCATAGTTATTGCTGTAGTTATTATTAGTGCCATCACGGTTGTCTTCGCCGTTCGCTTCGTTATGTTTTTGATTGAAGCTGACACAATCACGCAGCGTGAAGCCGTCGTGGGCAGTGATTAAATTGACACTGGTTGAAGGCTTGCGCTCTCCACGACGGTAGACATCGCTTGAACCAGCAAAGCGGCAAGCGAATCCCCCCAACGATAGATCTTGTCGCAGCCAGAAACGCCGCATGCCGTCACGAAAATGGTCATTCCATTCCGCAAATAGCGGCGGATAGTTCCCCACCTGATAACCTCCCGCGCCAATATCCCACGGTTCAGCAATCAGTTTTATTTGCGACAAAACAGGATCGTTTTTTATCGCTTCGAACAACGGAGCATCCTGACGGAACTCCGGCGTACGCCCCATGACCGAGGCTAAATCAAAGCGAAAACCATCGATATGGCAGCTATCGACCCAATAACGGAGACAATCCACCATCTGAGCGACCACGCCCGGCGTGCTCAAATTCAACGTGTTACCGCAACCTGTCCAGTTCTGGTAATCACCGTTTTCCATTAACCAATAATAGCTACGGTTGTCGATTCCGCTCAGTGAGAGGGTTGGGCCATCGCGGTCCAGCTCAGCACTGTGGTTCAGAACAATATCGAGAATGACCTCAATGCCCGCTTCGTGCAGTGCTTTTACAGCCCCCCGTAGCTCATTGGCGGCCACCAGTGGATCTTGATTTACCGCGTAATAACCTTCGGCGGCGTACAGCGCACGGGGGTTATAGCCCCAATAATTACTGAGCCCTAAATGGGCGATGCGTGGCTCGGTGACAAAATGCGCCACCGGCAACAATTCAAGCGCCGTAATCCCCAGGCGTTTGAAATAGTTAATCATCACCGGATGACCAAGTGCGGCATAAGTGCCCCGCAACTCTTCCGGGATGCCAGGATGAAGCAGTGTCAGGCCACGCACATTGGCTTCGTAAATTACCGTGTCGCCCCACGGGATTCGTGGGTGCACATCGTCTTCCCAGTCGAATTTATCCTGCACCACCACACATTTCGCCATGTGCGGAGCGCTATCTTCCAGGTTGGGTTCATCATAACCGCCATGCAGATGCGGATGGTCGGCTGCACCGCCAACTACCACGCGAGCACAAGGGTCGAGCAGCAATTTTGCCGGATTAAAACGATGGCCGTTTTGCGGTTCCCACGGCCCATGCACACGATAGCCGTATTTCAGACCAGGTTTAGCGTTGGGCAAATAGCCGTGCCAGATGTCACCGGTTCGCACCGGTAAATCGTAACGTTGCTCGTGACCATGCTCGTCGAACACACACAGTTCGACTTTATGGGCATTGGCGGAAAACAGGGTGAAGTTCACCCCTTTCCCATCGAAGTATGAACCGTATGGCGCGGAATTCCCGGCGCTGAGTTGTGTCATTCAGCCTCCCGTACCAGCCAAATGGTCGAGAGCGGTGGCAGCGTCAAACTTAAAGAGTGATCGCGCCCGTGGCTTGGAATGGCATCGCTGTGTACCGCCCCGCTGTTCCCGGCATTGCTGCCGTGATAATGCATTGAGTCAGTATTCAGTTCTTCACGCCAGCGTCCTGGCTGGTTAATGCCGAAGCGATAGTGGTAACGCGGCACCGGCGTAAAGTTGCTGGCGACAATGATTTCATTACCTTGTGAGTCGCGGCGCACAAAGATAAATACCGAGTTAACGTTGTCTTCCACCACCAGCCATTCGAAACCGTAACTGTCAAAATCCAGCTCGTGCATCGCGGCATGTTGGCGATAAGTGCGGTTCAAATCACGCACCAGACGTTTCACGCCGTGGTGCCAGTTGTCGCCGCCTTCCAGCAAGTGCCAGTCGAGGCTGCTGTCATGGTTCCACTCGCGCCCTTGAGCAAACTCATTGCCCATAAACAGCAACTTCTTGCCGGGGAAGGCCCACATCCAACCGTAATAAGCACGCAAGTTGGCAAACTTTTGCCAGGCATCGCCAGGCATGCGGTCGAGAATCGATTTTTTACCGTGTACCACTTCATCGTGCGACAACGGCAGGACAAAGTTTTCGGTGCTGTTGTACAACATGCCGAAGGTCATTTTGTCGTGGTGATACTGGCGATGCACCGGGTCAAGCTTCATGTAGTCGAGAGTGTCGTGCATCCAGCCGAGGTTCCATTTAAACCAGAAACCCAGTCCGCCCATCGACGCTGGACGCGACACGCCCGCAAAGTCGGTCGACTCTTCCGCCATGGTCACGGCACCAGGCGTTTGCTCGCCAATGATGCGGTTGGTGCTACGCAAAAATTCGATCGCCTCGAGGTTTTCACGGCCGCCTTTATCGTTGGGGATCCACTCGCCTGGCTGGCGGCTGTAATCGCGGTAAATCATCGACGCCACCGCATCAACGCGCAAACCGTCAATGCCGAAACGCTCAATCCAGTACAGACCATTGCCGACCAGATAGTTGCTGACTTCACGCCGCCCATAGTTGTAAATCAGGGTGTTCCAGTCCTGGTGATAGCCTTCGCGCGGGTCGCCATGTTCGTACAGCGACGTACCATCGAATTTCGCAAGCCCGGCGTCATCCGTCGGGAAATGCCCTGGCACCCAGTCGAGCAACACGTTTAAGCCCGCAGCATGTGCGGCATTGATAAAGTAACGGAAGTCTTCTCGCGTGCCGAAACGGCGCGTCGGCGCATACAGCCCTTGTGGCTGGTAACCCCAACTGCCATCGAACGGGTGTTCGTTAATCGGCAACAGCTCGAGGTGGGTAAAGCCCATCTCTTTCACGTACGGCACCAGTTGGTCCGCCAGTTCGCGGTAACTGAGCCAGAAATTATTGTCAGTGTGGCGGCGCCACGACCCGAGATGCACTTCGTAAATTGAAATTGGCTGATCGAAGCCATTGGCGCGCTGGCGCGCTGGGCTAAGGGTAGTTTTTTCTGGTAACCCGCAAATCAGCGATGCCGTTTCCGGGCGCATTTGCGACTCAAACGCATACGGGTCGGCCTTCAGGCGCAGATGCCCGTCGGTATCAATCAGTTCGAATTTGTATAACTGCCCAGGGTGAGCGCCAGGGATAAAGAGTTCCCAGATCCCGCTTTCGCGGCGTAAACGCATCGGATGGCGACGGCCGTCCCAATAGTTAAACTGGCCAACGACGGAAACACGGCGGGCGTTAGGTGCCCAAACGGAGAAACGCGTGCCGGTGACGCCATCCATCGTGTCGGCGTGCGCACCGAGAGTTTCATAAGGACGCAAATGCGTGCCTTCGGACAACAGCCAGCTATCCACTTCCTGGATTAGCGGCCCAAAACGATAAGGATCATCAATGAGATTTTCATGGCCATGCCACATGACGGCCAGTTGATAACGGAATGGATTTTTACGCCGGGGAATAACCCCGCAAAAGAAACCGCGCGAATCAAGGCAGTCTAATTTACCGACCTTACCCCCAGTTTTTGGTTCGATAACCCACACTTCGGTGGCGTCAGGTAACAGGGCACGCACTTCCAGCCCGGCATCCGTTTTATGCATTCCCAGCAAGGAAAAAGGATCAGCAAAGTGACCCGCAATTAGCGCATTTATCACGTCTTTTTCTGGATGAACAGACATGGATTTTGTCCTGTTTTTTTGTCTTATCCTGACGCTACGCTTACGCGCTCAGGATAACGTTATCATTGACCCAACGGGCAGCGTAAATGAACTCCTGTAAGCTGCTCCGCCCAACAACCTATCAAGACGGTTTTTTCCGCCCTGAATAAAGCATAGCCAACGCGCTGTTTTACTCCTGAAAAATAATTAATAACGATCATACGCTCCATGTATGACGCGAAAAAAAAGGGGCTGCAATGCCCCTTATGTAAACAAGTGTACTTATGCGAGCAGACGCAACATTCTACGTAACGGTTCTGCAGCACCCCACAGAAGCTGGTCACCCACGGTGAACGCTGAAAGGAATTCAGGGCCCATATTGAGTTTACGCAGGCGTCCAACTGGCGTGATCAGCGTGCCGGTGACGGCAGCAGGAGTCAGTTCGCGCATGGTGATCTCGCGATCGTTTGGCACCACTTTCGCCCACTCGTTATGCCCGGAAAGCATCGCTTCAATGGTTGGCAGAGAGACATCTTTCTTCAGTTTGATGGTGAATGCCTGGCTGTGGCAGCGCAATGCGCCCACGCGAACACACAAGCCATCAACTGGAATAATCGTGCCGGTGTTGAGGATTTTGTTAGTCTCAGCCTGGCCTTTCCACTCTTCGCGGGTCTGGCCGTTATCCAGCTGCTTGTCGATCCACGGGATCAGGCTTCCTGCTAGTGGCACGCCAAAGTTATCCGTTGGCAGGCCGCCGCTACGGGTCAAGTCAGTCACTTTGCGCTCGATGTCCAGAATGGCAGACGCAGGATCAGCCAGTTCAGCCGCAACGTGATTATGCAGTTGGCCCATCTGGCTCAGCAGTTCACGCATATGACGCGCACCGCCGCCGGACGCTGCCTGATAAGTCGCCACAGACACCCAGTCAACCAGGTCATTCGCAAACAAGCCGCCGAGGGACATCAGCATCAGGCTGACGGTACAGTTACCGCCAACAAAGGTTTTGACGCCGTTGTTCAGCCCTTCCTGAATGACGTGCTGGTTAATTGGGTCAAGAATGATGATGGCGTCATCTTTCATGCGCAGTGAAGAGGCGGCATCAATCCAGTAACCCTGCCAACCGCTTTCACGAAGCTTTGGATAGATTTCGTTGGTATAATCGCCGCCCTGGCAGGTAATGATAATATCCAGCGCTTTCAACGCTTCCAGGTCATAAGCATCTTGCAGGGTGCCATTATTCTGGCCTGCAAAAGACGGAGCCGCGAGGCCGAGCTGAGAAGTGGAGAAGAAAACCGGACGAATGGCGTCAAAGTCACGTTCCTCAACCATGCGCTGCATGAGAACGGAACCGACCATACCGCGCCAACCGATAAAACCAACATTTTTCATAGAGACTAATCCTGCGAAGAAGATGTGTGCGTTGTGTGCATTAATTGGAAACAGCCTTCACATTACAAAATGCTGCCAAAGTCGCAAGTGAAATTAATCAATGATATGCAAGCGATTAGAAATACAACTTATTAGAGACAATTATTCATGACCGAAATCATTTCTGCGGCAGTGCTGTTAATCCTGATTATGGACCCGCTGGGCAACCTGCCGATCTTTATGTCAGTGCTCAAACATACCGAGCCAAAACGCCGCCGCGCCATCATGATCCGCGAGCTGCTGATTGCGCTGATCATCATGCTGATTTTCTTATTCGCCGGAGAAAAAATTCTCGCATTCCTTAACTTACGCGCCGAAAGCGTTTCTATATCCGGCGGGATTATTCTGTTCCTGATTGCGATTAAAATGATTTTCCCAAGCCATGAAGGCAATGCCTCTGGCCTGCCTGCGGGTGAAGAACCGTTTATCGTGCCGCTGGCAATCCCGCTGGTTGCCGGACCGACGCTGCTGGCGACATTAATGTTGTTATCGCACCAGTATCCGAATCAGATGGGGCATTTAGTGATCGCGTTACTGCTGGCCTGGGGCGGTACCGTGGCGATTTTGCTGCAATCTTCGCTGTTCTTGCGCCTGCTGGGCGAGAAAGGTGTGAATGCGCTGGAACGCCTGATGGGCCTGGTGCTGGTGATGCTGGCAACGCAGATGTTCCTCGATGGTCTGCGGGTGTGGATGAAGGGATAAACTTGCGTCCCCTCTCCCCCAACTGTCTCTTGTACACATCTTTGAAGAACAGTTCCTGCCAATTCGGAGAAGGTTCCGTTCACCAGGCGATTGAATGTTTATGTCGCCACGAAACCGGTGAACGTCTTAGGGTGGCCACCGTCGCCACCCTAAGGACCCGGACTCCCGGCAAATAAATCGCCGCAAGCGGTAAACCTCCATTTAGCCTCCGTGTCAGGGTCAGTTGCGATTCGTTCCCGACGATCGCGCCCTCCAGCCGTTCCCGACGGCTGGACCCTGCCACCTGGAGTCAAAATGGAGGCGATTTAAGCCGGACCCGAAATTCAAGGTCAAAGTCATAAGCCAGAGCGGTTTTGACCTTGTTCCCGGCTTCGATCGCACCGTTTGCGGGAATTACAGAGATAACTGAACGCACGGGTGAACGGAAAACCTGCGGGGCTGACAGCCCTCAGGGAGAGAGTTAATTGTAGGGCGGGCAAGCGCAAGCGCCCCCGCCACAAACATTAAAGCTCGATAACCATTCCCGCCTCGTACGAATCCGGTGTAATCACCACACCGTGTTCACCCGCTGCACTCTTGCCTTGCTTCACGCCTTTCACACTGCTGATATTACGCAGACACAGCGTCCAGTCTTTCGCCTGGCCTGCGCTTTGTACCCCCAGCGTATTGCCTTCGCGACGCACCTTCAGCGTGAAGACAACCGAACCGTCTGCCGCCGGGACTTCACAAATCGCCTCGCGGCCATCGTCCAGGTTAAACAGCTGGAAAGCGGTGCCTTCGTGCCACGCGTAATCTGGTTTCTGGTCATTATTACCCAGCGCCAGTAGCGTGTTGTCACGCACATAAACCGGCAGGCTCTGGAAATCATGCTGCTCTTTATGCCAGCGGCTACCTTGCGCTTGCTGGTTGTTGAGCAGATGCGTCCAGCGCCCTTCTGGCAGATAGAACTGCACGTCGCCCGCCTCAGAGAACACCGGCGCAACCATCACTGAATCACCCAGCATGTACTGGCGGTCGAGATAATCGCAGCCCGGATCGTCCGGGAACTCCAGCATCATGGCGCGCATCATCGGCGTACCGCATTCCGCAGCCTGCGCCGCCTGGCGGTACAGATACGGCATCATGCGCGATTTCAGCTGCGTGAAGTGGCGCACCACATCGCAAGCTTCGTCGTCATACGCCCATGGCACACGGTAGGATTTGCTGCCATGCAGGCGGCTGTGGCTGGAAAGCAGCCCGAACGCGCACCAGCGTTTATAAACATGCGCCGGAGCGGTGTTTTCGAAGCCGCCAATATCGTGGCTCCAGAAACCAAAACCAGACATGCCGAGCGACAAACCACCGCGCAGGCTTTCTGCCATTGACTCATAGTTGGCATAGCAGTCGCCGCCCCAGTGAACCGGGAATTGTTGTGCGCCAACGGAGGCCGAACGGGCAAACAGTACGGCTTCTTCGTCGCCCAGTTCCTGCTTGAGCACGTTCCACACCAGCTCGTTATAAATGAACGCGTAATGGTTATGCATTTTCTGCGGGTCGGAGCCATCGTGCCACACCACATCGGTTGGGATGCGCTCGCCGAAGTCAGTTTTGAAGCAATCCACACCCATGCGCACCAGGCGTTTCAGATGGCCTGCGTACCAGTCGCAAGCCGCCGGATTGGTGAAATCAACAATCGCCTGGCCTGGCTGCCATTTATCCCACTGCCACACCGCGCCGTTCGGGCGTTTCAGCAGATAGCCTTTTTCCATCCCTTCGCGGAACAGCGGAGATTTCTGACCAATGTACGGGTTAATCCACACGCAGATTTTCAGACCACGCGCTTTCAGGCGTTTCAACATGCCTTCAGGATCGGGGAAGGTCACCGGGTCCCACTCGAAATCGCACCACTGGAAGGCTTTCATCCAGAAGCAGTCGAAGTGGAACACATGCAGCGGCAGGTTACGTTCGGCCATGCCGTCGATAAAACTATTCACCGTCGCTTCGTCGTAGTTGGTGGTAAAGGAAGTGGTGAGCCACAGGCCAAACGACCACGCTGGCGGCAGCGCCGGGCGGCCAGTGAAGCGGGTATAACGGTCGAGAACCGCTTTCGGTGTTGGGCCGTCAATCACGAAATATTCGAGATATTCACCTGCCACGCTGAACTGCACTTTGGAGACTTTTTCGGAACCAACTTCAAAGGAGACACATTCCGGATGATTCACCAGCACGCCGTAGCCACGGTTGGTGAGGTAGAACGGAATGTTTTTGTAAGATTGCTCGGTGCTGGTGCCGCCATCGCGGTTCCAGGTTTCCACCGTCTGGCCGTTTTTCACCAGCGCGGTAAAACGTTCGCCCAGACCATAAACCGTTTCGCCAACGCTCAAATCCAGGCGCTCGAACATGTGCGTGTTGCCGCTGTTAGCATCCTGCACATAACCGTTATTTTTCACCGCACTGCCGGTGATGCGCACGCCATCGCGCAGGAAATCCAGCGCCCATTCAACGCCTTTGGTGACACGCACCGCCAGATTGCCGCTTTTCAGCTCGGCAAACTCAGCGGTGTTTTGCATCGACACTTTCACGTCGTGCAACACGTTCAGCGGATAATGCGGGCCGTTATCCACCGCGCCCTGGAAATGCTCGATGCGCACACCGACAATCCCTTCCTGCGGGGAGAAAAAGCGTAGCGTGAACAGTGGAGTATCAAGCTGATTCCCCCGCTCGCGCACATCCTTCATGCCCGCATACACCACCATCTCATTACCCTGCTGTTCCACATCAAACACTTGCACCGGGTGGATAAGCGCTAAACCGGGCTGGATAAGCCAGTTACCGTCACTAATTTTCATTATGCCGTCCTTTTCAATGCTGAATTTTTTGGAAACGGTGTGCCCGTGGGTCTGGTGCGCACCTTCAAAAATGAATGTGAAAAATTCGATATCAAAGGTTGTAAAGCATCGGGGACGGACGATGAATTCTAATTTCTGGTTATCAGATTATGTTTCTTGATAAGTGTGAGCGGAGTCGCTCTCTTAGCAGACTAAGATTTAAGGAATGGATGTTTTTCGCGCGGTTTGATTGATCTGGCTAATAGTTTCAGAAGAATCATGGGGTAAAGGGGAAAGCATTGTTTGGTAAGGGGGAAAAACTGGGTATACTGCGCACCGCCTCCATGTAGCAATCGAGGCAAGGAAGATCGTCGTCTCCGGTGAGGCGGCTGGACTTCAAATCCAGTTGGTGCCGCCAGCGGTGCCGGGCAGGTTCAACTCCTGTGATCTTCCGCCACTCATCAAAGAAAATCTACTTTGATAAGATTCTTGTCATAACTAACTCTCCACTTGGTTGTACATCAAATGGCTTCGAGCGGCTATATTCACTATAAATACAACTAACATTTTCAAAAAACAAACCGGCTAATGTTGATGCAACTATATGTGGCTTAGGTCCAAATTGAATAATAGATATATTATATTGATGTCTCAGTGGTTGAATTAATTGACATAAATTCTCAAAAGTAACTGACAAACTTGAAATAGGAAGTTTTAATAAATTCCTCCCCCCCATTAACTGATGCTCAATAAAATCATTATTAATTAATAGAGATAAATCTTCATAATCAGGCAAAGCCCCAGGAGAAGCTATAATTCCAAAGCTTAGCTCAGGCTCAAGTAAATTAAAGAAACTTTGAGGCCCAATATTATCGAAACCCAACATAAAAATGGCACATTTTCTTTTCTTTGTTATTGAAGAACCTTCACAGCCAGGAAGAATTTTTATATCGCCTAATTCAAAATTCAAAAAATCTTCATTCTTAGGATATACTGCTAAAGAGTACACTAAATCAATTTTAATTTTCTTTTGAGAAAATTTCAAAAAATAGTTAAGGATAGCAGCATACCAATTTCTTGACATAGAGCTATAATCAATAAGAAGATGTAATTCCTCTTTATCAATTGCAGAGACCATTTGATTTAAAGTTTTATATATATCCTGTGTATTTGAATGTTCTAACTCAACAAGACGATATTTATGATTCCATTTTTTAACTAACAAATCCAAGCTATTTAATCTGCTTTTATTCTGCGAGCTCTCAATGAAGGAAAGAATCACAACTTCTGAGATTTTTTCTTGATCTAAGAGTTTAGAAACATAAGTGCAACGAGGTTCATAGCCTAATCCAACAAAGGCTATATCATAGTTTGAGCTTAATAATTCCGCCCTAGAAATATCTTCTAATTTAATCTTCATCATTAAATAACTCCAGTTGATCTTCTTCAGTTAATGGAACGCTAGAATTAAATATACTATGCAATCTAACGGCTCTTCCAATTCTAGGAAAAAGATTAAAATTAGGAGCCAAACAATTTGCTAATACAAACCGCCCCTCTTTTGATGGAAATAAAGATTTCGCATTTCTATCCTTTTTCACATAAGGGTATAATAACCCTAGGTCTACTGCCGTTTTAATACAGCTCCACTGCCCCTCTGTAATTGAATCATCAATTACAAATGATTGAGGTGTATCTGTACCTATTTTCTCTACCAATCCTTTATCTTTAAAATAATTACCTATACTATTAATGAAATTGAATGACTTTAATCCATCTTTTTCAAATTTAATTACTTCCAACTCTCTATAAGAGTAGCTTTTAAGTCTTTCACTCTGAGTTGAGTCAGGTATTTTCTTCGCTTGATTCTTAATATTACTTAACAAATGGTTGAATAATCTGAAGAGTCTTCTTGGGTTACCATCAGAGCAGCGAGAAATTATTGCCACTCCGGAATATAAAGTGGAAGAAGAGTTTCCCGATTTATTATTGTATTCTTCCCTTAATAGAAGTAACCCTCGAAGCTTTCTGATAATAGAATCATCAAATTTATCCACATCAATTTTATATAGCTCATTAGCTCGATTAATTGTCTCATCGTTACAATGTCTATTAATTAAATCGATAACATAAGTCATCTCAGCTATATCTGGTGTTGATTGTGTCAAAATTGATTTTCCGACTAATTCCTCCAAGGAAAAAATTTCTATATCATGATATTTCAAACGATTGACAAAAAGTTTCTCTGCAAATTCTTGTATTACCTTATCAGCATTTTGTTGATTAAAATGTGCTGTCCCAAGCTTATCAATATATACATATTCAAGGTCATGGCCAACATTTATATTAGCTTCAACATCTGTATCTAATGTATGATGACGATAAGGCATTGTAGTAATCTTAAACACTAAATCACTAGCAGAACGCATAAATGTATTTAACGTCTGGTGGTGAGATTTAGTTAGAAACTCAGCTTCATCAATACATACAATCCATCTATTGTGCCTAGGCAAACCAAGTATTCTCTTAGTAATTCTTGTGACAAATTCAAATGGTTTAAAGAGTGTTGTATGAAATGCTTCACCAATCCTTTTTTCATCCTCAGAAAGTTCCACCCCCATTGCTTCTTTATTAAAGACTAGATTTTTTCTAAACTCTATTTTTTCAAGTTCATTTTGAATAAGAGTAAGGTTACTAAGTTTTAAGTTATCTGTTGAGAACCAAAGCTGAGATATTTCAATGGAAATATCTCTTTCTGCGATCAATTGCTCGATGTCATCCTCGATATATACATCAATACAACTCCTAATCGTATCAAGTAATTTAGCACATAAAGATAGATTTAAACTCCAAACAAAATATTCGTCCTTTTTTTCTTCATAATTATTTAATGAATTAACCCACTCTACTTTTAATGGCACATAAGTAGCTATAAAATCCTTGGATTCTATATGCTGCTTTGCCTTAGGATAAAAACTAGCTAACTTACTAAGGTTCTCATGGGCTAACATTTTAACTAAAGCCGTTTTACCCGATCCTCTAGAACCCAAAATAACCTGATTTTGACTAGAGAAAAGGGATTCAAACGACTCCGTCCAAATAAATTCATTTGCAAGTTGGTTAGAATTCAGCCCCCTTGCATTTGAGCTTTCAAATAGCGAGCTAAGTTCACTAAAATTCATTTTACTCCCCCACCCATAACAAAACAAAGCCATCATTTTTGCTCGGCATCACTACATATTTTAGTTCACTTGAGAGATCATCAACAACAAGCGACAATAAATTTCTGTTACAATAGCGCAGATCTGGTTCTAAATTAATCAAATCCTCCCATCTAACAAACTGACTACATTCCCTAGACTTACTTAATATTTGTCTTAATTTATTCTTTAGCTTATTTCTAGATACCATATAGCCATAGTGTTCTTCATGACTGATAAAATCTCTATCATACAATGAGCGAGTCCATTTATGACTAGTAAAATATGACCAAGAAATCACCTTACCTCGTGAAAAATTATTTTCAGGGCAGAAATCATGATGTTCAATTAAATGAAAAAAATTGGCTACGCCATTATGCCAATCCTTCAATTGTGCAGCAAAACTACCTGCACTAAGGATGTTTACTGAAAAACCATCTGCATCCAATTGAAAATTAAATCTTGGAATATGTTTATGTCCATGAACAATAAAATCAAATTGGTTTTCACTGGCAAAATGCATAAAATCTTCAGCGTTCTTCATCTGACTGAGATCTGGATCTGAAAAAGTTCTATCTGTGTAATTTTTAGGATGATGATGTGTTAATAATATTCTAAATTTACGTTTAGTGGGGTTGTCTAATTCTTTTAGTTTCACCTGTAAAGATGCAAGGCATTTCAGGTCAACCTCACCAAATTTGACATCTTTATCAAAACAATCTAGAGCAGAAGAGTTAATACCAACAACAATTAAATCATCATGTTCCCAAATGGCTGAATATGGATCTTCATAATATGAAGAGAATTTAGTTTGATTTAATATTCCCGAGAAAAAATCATTATTCCTAATGTTATTATATTTTTCAAAAATAATTTTATCTTTACTGCCAGATCTTTCTTTTGCTTCTTTTTCATGCTTCCAATTACTATCGTGGTTCCCGGGCACAAAAAATATATTTTTTGGATCTATATTTAAAATTCCTACAATATCATTTATTCTATTTGCAGCTATTTCAAACTCGTAAGATTCAGCTCGATTTGTAATATCTCCAGCAATTAACAGATGCGTGGCAGATATTTTTTCAGATGAAATTAATTCTCTAAAATCATCGATAAAACTCTCTGTGATAGCCGATGAGCCAATTATTTCTGTACAGAAATCCTTTGCTCTTGCTGTTGTACCAACATGTAAGTCACTAATCACCAGTACTTTCATAATTTATTCTTTCATTATCAGCTTATACTATTAAATACTTGTCACATAATACTCCTAAATAACTAACCTTTTGGTGTTATCCCTCGATCAATTAGTTCTTTTCTTGCAAGATTTTTGATCCAACTCGCAAGACTTACACTTTCGTCAGCTGCTACTGCATCAAGTTGTTCCTTCAAAGCCGGATCAATACGCATTTTAAACTGAGGTGACTTCCCACCGCCTTTTGGTTTTTTTTCACGCGACACGATTGACATGAGGCCACCTATTGGTTCATCTTAGCTATATAGGAGGCCACACTATCATGTGAACTCCTAAAAGAGCAACGCCCCGGAGTGCGCTAACACTACCGAGGCGTTTAACCACTAACGTTAAGGACATAACGCAATGGCTAACACCAATACTACCACAACCGCTCGCCCTGAAATCCTGTGCACTCAACCAGTAATTGAATCCGCAATCACAACGCTATTAAAAACCCCGCTCGGTGCCACACACGATCTCTTCCAGGTGCTCGACGCCTGCCAGCATTATGTTGATGCGCTTATTGAAAACGATGACAACATCGAACGTATGGCATTGTGTGGGCGCTTACTTGCCGCGCTTGAAGTATTGAAAGTTGCGCTAAAAACGCCGCTGCCCGCGCATTTAATCGAGCGCCTGACGGTGGATGTGGCAGAACCCGATAATTATCGCGGCCCGTTTTCTACTGATTCCGAAAGCCTGCGCGAGTACTGTTCCGCACTCACCATCTTGCTGCTGCAACGCCAGCAGTCGCCTGAGCAGGAAGAACAGATCACCGGTTTATTGTTCGAGTTGATTAACCTTCTGGTCGAGGATTTAAAAACACCGCGTTTTGTTCGCACCGATGGCGGGCTGGCAATGATCAGTGGCGAGGCAGTACCCGGAATTCACTAGGTTTTGTAGGGCGGATTAGCGTTAGCGACATCCGCCATGTTCAAAGATCACTGATGGTTGTCGCTGGCGCTACCCCGAACGAATGTCTTTAATGACGTACAAGACCAGCCATTCGAGCAGCGCTACCAGCAAAACAGCGAGTACCGCTGAAAGAGTGAAATATATGGCTATACCGTTTGTTTCCAGCCGTTGGCTATAATCCGGTAATCGCCCCATTCCCAGGGACGTAAGCAGATTGGTATATGGCCAAGCCAGGGCATAAGAAAGTGAACGAAACACACCGCCGATCACCAGCAACCAGCCAACAAATAAAAACAAACCCGCTCTAAACATCCATTTAAGGTACATCAATATCACATGCCCACTGTTGTGTGGCTCTTCTTGAATACAAATTAACTTAGCGTATAGCCCTGTTTGGGGGAATTAGGCTTATTAGGGAAGGCTAGCTTCAGCTGTTTTGCATCTACCATTGGTTTCAAGTAATTCTGACGAATACTTTGCGCCTTACGTCCCAGTAATATTTCCATTACTGACACTGATAAGTAATGCCCATTACATAACCCAGTAAGAAGATCTTTCATAACTTCCGTATCCATTCGTCGATGTGCTCTGGATAAAGCGGCCATTCCCATCTCTTCCCTGATGACTATCCGTTAAGTTGAGCTCGCTATGCGTTAAGTCGAAGTCACTATGCGTTAAGTCAGAGCCGCTATGCGTTAAGTTGTGCGCGGCACTTAACGCATTAGCAAAGACATCCTCCGGAGAAGGAGGCTCCATTCCAGATTTGGTGAAAACGTTCTGGTCGAGGATTTGAAAACACCGCGTTTTGTTCGTACCGATGGTGGACTGGCAATGACTAGCGGCGAAGCGGTTCCAGGAATTCACTAGTTTTCCCAGGGCGGTTAAGCACAGCGCCGCCCGCCAAAAAACGGTGGATGACGCTGCGCTTATCCACCCAACAAATGCCTCGCAATCAGTCCAGAAATAAACCCTTCGTAATACACCTTAACATTCTGTCTTACTCTCAACAGGTACTATTCTGGTTCACTATTAAAGGGATATTTCTGCATGAATAAGTTGATGAAAATTTTGTTGTTAAGCGGCGTTGCGTTGTCTGCTACTGCTTGTTCAAGTGACTATGTGATGTCGACTAAAACCGGTGACATGATTGTGACGCAAGGGAAACCGCAGGTGGATAAAGATACCGGCCTGATTAGTTACACCGATGCGCAAGGTAACGAACGCCAGATTAATGACGAGCAAATCGTGCAGATGATTAAGAAGGACTGATTTGCTGTGCAGATACCAGCCAGCCCATGCTGACTGGTATCTCGTCTTAGCGTGTTTGACCTACCCGCCACGCAACATCACGCATGGCGTCGCGCGCTGCCTGGCTGATACCACCAAGCTGGAAGAAGCCGTGGATCACGCCAAGATAGCGTTGGCAGGTGGACTCAACGCCTTGATCCATCAGGCACTCATGCAAGACCTCACCTTCATTGCGAAGTGGGTCGTATTCAGCGGTGATGATATGCACCGGTGGCAGGCCTGCAAAATCTTCACGAAATAACGGGCTGGCTTCATCATCCATTGGGTCAAGATCGGCCATATAGGCTTCGTAACCTGAAAGCAGCGTATCGCGGGTAATGATGTAGTCGTAGCCATTTTCCTGATAGCTGACAGATTCCGCCGTCGCGTCCAGCATCGGGTAAATCAGCATGAGGCGCGCAGGCAACCAGTTTCCCGCACTTTTCAGGCGCAGAGCGGTGACCAGAGCAATATGCCCACCGGCGCTGTCGCCCGCGAGCGTGATTCGTTCACGATCCACTTCCATCTGATCAGCCGCTTGCCAGATAGCGTCCGCTGCACGTTCAGCATCATCATGTGCTGCCGGATAAGTGTGCTCTGGTGCCACGCGATACTGAACGGCAATCACCCGGCAACCACTGTGATAGCAAAGCTGGCGTAACTGATTGTCATGGGTTTCAAACCCACCGCTAACAAAGCAACCACCGTGGTAGTAGATCACGGCAGGAAGCGATCCGGTGGCATTGAGCGGGGAAAACATGCGTAACGTGCAGCCATCAAGACAGATGTCTTTCACGTCGACCCGGGTTTCCGTTTCGCCCGCTAAAACCGTGCTGGCGATATACCCGGCACGGCGTTCAGCAAAAGTTTGTTGGCGTGAAGACGGTCGGCCAGAGTCGATGAATTCATCAACCAGCCCGGCGATTGCGGGTTCGAGGGACATAGCGGAATTCCTTTCATGCTGTATAGATGAACAGTTATATCGCATTTATGGGATCGCGTGAACCGAGTTTTTTCACTATTTCAGCATTCTGGAAAGCGCCTCGAACAAATGAAAACTTCCAGGAAAAAGCAGATAACCGTACACTTTTTGAGGTTTATAGTACCCAGCAAGCTCATTCACAAAACAACATTAGATGCCGTAAATAATGTAAATGGTTAAACATTGTGCGATTTACCCATCGTGTTAAAATGAGTTTAAACATTGTTTAATTTGGTAATCATTGTGAAAACGCTGATTCGTAAATGGGGTAATTCCGCAGGGGCCATTATTCCTGCAGCTGTTCTGGAGAAAGCTGGGATGAGAATAGGTGACAAAGTGGATATTGAAGCCGTTGAGGGTGGAATTATGTTGCGAGTCGCAAAGCCGATATACACGCTAAGTGAGTTACTGGCCCAATCACCCGAAGGAAGTTTCGAGCTTGATGATGAAGACCGTGAGTGGCTGAATTCTCCGCCTGTTGGCAAGGAGATCGATTAGGTGAGTCTTTATATGCCTGATAGAGGCGATTTAGTGTGGCTCGATTTTGATCCTGCCGCTGGTCACGAACAAGCCAAAACTCGGCCTGCGCTAGTATTGTCACCAGTCGAATTTAGCCGCAAGGCTGGCATGGCGATTGTGGCACCAATAACATCTCGTGTTCGTGGCAATGCGTTTGAAGTACATCTGACAGAAACTCACACCCGGGGAGTTGTCATTTGCCATCATGTTAAATCAATCGATTTCCGGGCCAGACAGATGCGTTTCATTGAAAAAGCACCTGAAGAAGTCACAGAAGAGGCGCTGTCCAGAGTGAAGGTATTTTTCGAATAACACAGTGGGATGCAAAGCATCCCACTGCATCACCTACTCCCCTTCCCCTGGGAACAGGAAAGGATTGATGCTGCTGCGGGCAAAGCCTTCTTGCTCCATGCGCGCGTCCAGCACTAACGAGGCTAAATCGTCGGCCACGGCTTCAACTTTGGCATCTTTTTCCTGATAGAGGATCTTCAGGTAAGTGCCGCAGTCGCCGCAGCTTTCCGCTTTAATCGCTGACTGCTCGCTTTCCAGCGACCAGTAGTTCAAATCGCGGGTTTGCTCGCAGTTGCTGCATTTAATACGCACCACATGCCATTCGGTTTCGCATAAGTTGCAATGCAGGTAACGCAGGCCGCTGGTGCCACCAATCTGCACCACGCTGGAAACCGGAATCGAGCCGCAAACCGGGCAGAACTGGCGTTGTTCACCGTATTCTGCTTTCGCACGGCCTGGGATAAGGCTCGCCATTTGCGCCCAGTAGAGCGATAACGCCGCCCAAATGAACGGGGCTTTATCACTGCTTACCAGCGCAAAATCAGCGTTAAACAGCGCGGTCGCCATCTCTTCGAGTTCTTGCGTCGACGCCTTTTCCAGATTTTCGATAACTGCCAGTGCCTGGCCGCTCATCTCTGGTTTCAGCTCGGCAATCAACGAATTCAGCAGGCGCTGCCAGTGGGGATCACGTGGTAAAACGTGAATATCCAGCGGCGGCTTGCCGGTTTCCGATGACTTCTGAATCAGCGCCGTTAAATCCATTTCCAGCGGGTGGTCGTACAGCACCACTTCCTGGGCGTGGGCGATCAGTGCAGCAAAGCGCAGGAAATCACCCAGCGGATTATCGGTCGCCAACTCAAGCAGGCGTTCAGCGCGGCGGTTATAGAGATTTTTCAGCCTGGGGAACAGCAACGGCGGGATCATCTCCGCCGTGCGTTTATCGCTCTTCTCCAGCTGGTCTTGCGGGATTATGCGAATACTCATTCCGATCGTTTTTCCTGTTTTTGGCGAACTTCACGATACCATTTCGGATGGTGTTTTTTGGCCCAGGTCGTGGTGACCCAGCCTTCCACCATCGCGGTAATCGTGCCTTTCACCCAAAGGGCGGCATAGATGTGGACCATAATAACCACAATCAGTGCCACTGCTGCAAATGAATGCACCAACAGGGCAACGCGAATCAACGGGATTGAGAATGCAGGCGCGAAGTACGGGCGCCAGATAATCACGCCGCTCACCAGCAACAGTACCAGGAAGATAATCGCCGCCCAGAACACGCATTTCTGGCCGAAGTTATACCGCCCGGTGTCCCCCACTTCTTCGTTAACGACGATCTTGCGAATATTCTTCGCCCAGAAAATATCGTCACGATTGATGAGGTTATGGTGCCAGTAACGGAAAAACATGATGATAAACGAGGCAAACATCACTACACCGACGAACGGGTGGAGAATGCGCGCCAGTTGCGGTGTGCCCAGAACGTTCATTAACCAGTTAAAGGAGGGGAAGAAAAACCCCAGCCCGCTGATGGCCGCCAGCATAAAGCAGAAGGCGGTTACCCAGTGGTTGATACGTTCAGGCGCGCTGTAACGCTGAATAGTCACTTGTTTTTTCATGGTTTGCGCACCTCGTCGTCGTCATGGTGCAGGTTATCGTCCTCTTCTTCGGCACGGTTCGGGCCGACCCCCACATAGTGGAACACGCTGGCGGCGAAGGTTGCAGCAAAGCCAATAGCGGCGAGCGGCTTCCAGACACCTTTCCAGAATTTCACGGTTGGGCTGATGGACGGGTTCTCTGGCAGGCCGTGATACAACGTCGGCTTGTCCGCATGGTGCAGCACATACATAACATGTGTGCCGCCAACGCCTTCCGGGTCGTACAATCCGGCGTTGTCGTAACCGCGCGTTTTCAGTTCGCTCACACGCTCGCCCGCCAGGTTTTTCATATCCTCTTTCGAGCCGAAATGAATTGCACCAGTTGGGCAAGTTTTCACGCAGGCAGGCTCCTGGCCGACGGTCACACGGTCTACGCACAGGGTGCATTTGTAGACACGGTTGTCCTCCGGGTTCAGGCGCGGCACGTCGAACGGGCAACCGGCGATGCAGTAACCGCAGCCGATGCACTGCTCAGACTGGAAATCGACAATACCGTTGGCATACTGAATGATTGCGCCTTCAGCCGGACACGCTTTCAGGCAGCCTGGATCCGCGCAGTGCATACAGCCATCTTTGCGGATTAACCATTCCAGTTTGTCGTTTTGTTCCACTTCCGAGAAGCGCATGACCGTCCATGATTTGGCGGTCAAATCTGCCGGGTTATCGTAAACGCCGACGTTGCTGCCGATCTCATCGCGCAGATCGTTCCACTCCGAACAGGCCACCTGGCAGGCTTTGCAGCCGATGCAGGTGGTCACGTCGATAAGTTTCGCAACCTCTTGCTGGTGATCCCGCGCTTGTGGCGCGGGTGTGAGGCCATTGGTGGCGGAACGACGGATGATGTCCTGAGATTGATAAGCCATAATTCGTCTCCGTTACACCTTTTCCACATTGACCAGGAACGCTTTAAATTCAGGCGTTTGCGTGTTGGCATCACCGACAAATGGCGTCAGGGTGTTAGCGATAAAGCCTTTCTTCGCCACACCTTCATAACCCCAGTGAATCGGAATACCGATGGTGTCCACTTTCTGGCCATTCACATCTAGCTGGCGAATACGCTTGGTCACCACCGCTTTGGCTTTGATAAAGCCACGGTTGGAGGAGACTTTCACCGTGTCGCCGTGCGCGATACCGAGTGAATTCGCGAGCTTCTCGCCAATCTCGATAAACTGCTCTGGCTGCGCGATGGCGTTCAGTACCGCGTGTTTGGTCCAGTAGTGGAAATGCTCAGTCAGACGATACGTGGTGCCGACATACGGGAACTTGTCATGCTTGCCCATCGCTTCCAGGTCACCTTTGAACACGCGCGCCGCCGGGTTAGAAACCACGTTCGGGTGCAGCGGGTTGGTGCCAAGTGGCGTTTCAAACGGCTCGTAGTGTTCCGGGAACGGCCCTTCTGCCATCTTGTCGATAGCAAACAAGCGCCCTAAACCTTCCGGCTGCATGATGAACGGCCCAACGTCAGTACCCGGTGCGGCAGTGCTGTAGTCGGCAATATCTGCGCCGCTCCACTTCGCGCCATCCCAGGAAATCAGGCGGCGTTTTTCGTCCCACGGTTTACCCGCTGGATCGGCGGAAGCACGGTTATACAGAATGCGACGGTTAAGCGGCCACGCCCAGGCCCAGCCTAGCGTGTTACCCAAACCTGATGGGTCCGCGTTATCGCGGCGTGCCATCTGGTTGCCGTCTGGCGTCCAGCTACCGGCGAAGATCCAACAGCCACTGGAAGTGGTGCCGTCATCGCGCAGTTGTGCAAACGAGCTGAGTTGCTGGCCTTTTTTCACCAGAACCGCACCAGTTGCCGGGTCGACCACGTCCTGCAACGCTTTACCGTTGCTTTCCATCGCCACTTCTTCTGGAGCCGGGTTGTCAGGAGTCTGGTAGTTCCAGCTCATGTTCAGCACTTGCTCAGGCAGCGCACCGCCTTCGGCCTGGTACATATGGCGCAAACGGCTAAAGATACCCGCGAGGATTTCGCCGTCGTTCAGCGCTTCCCCTGGGGCGTCCGCACCTTTCCAGTGCCACTGCAACCAGCGTCCGGAGTTAACGATAGAACCGTTTTCTTCGGCAAAGCAGGTGGATGGCAAGCGGAACACTTCGGTCTGGATTTTCGACGGATCAACGTCGTTCATCTCGCCGTGGTTCTGCCAGAAGTTCGAGGTTTCGGTGTTCAGCGGGTCGATGGTCACGAGGAATTTCAGCTTCGACAGTGACGCAATGACTTTGTTTTTGTTCGGGAACGAAGCAACAGGGTTAAAGCCCTGGCACAGGTAACCGTTCACCTTGCCCTGGTTCATCATCTCGAAATATTGCAGGACGTCGTAGCCCTTGTCCCATTTCGGCAACCAGTCATAACCCCAGCTGTTTTCTGCTGTGGCTTTGTCACCAAAGAAGGCTTTCATCATCGAAACGAAGAATTTCGGGTAGTTGCCCCAGTAGTTGACCTGGCCTTCCAGCAGCGGTTTCGGCGTGTTGGCGGCAAGATAAGTCTGGATGTCAGGCTGTTTCTCATTCGGCAGCGTCATGTAGCCTGGCAGGCTTTGTGACAACAGGCCGAGATCCGTCAGACCCTGAATGTTGGAGTGCCCGCGCAGTGCGTTCACGCCGCCGCCCGCCATCCCCATGTTGCCAAGCAGCAACTGAATCATCGCCATAGTACGAATGTTCTGCGCGCCCACGGAGTGTTGCGTCCAGCCCAGTGCATACAAGAACGACGCCGTTTTATTCCTGGCGCTGGTTTCTGCGATGTATTCACATACTTTCAGGAAATCATCTTTCGGGGTACCGCAAATATTGGAAACCACATCTGGCGTGTAGCGGGAAACGTGCTCTTTGAGCAGGTTCCACACGCAGCGCGGATGAGTCAGCGTCAGGTCGCGTTTAGCGAAGCCTTTTTCGTCCAGCTCATAGTTCCAGGTGGTTTTGTCGTATTTACGGTTTGCCGCGTCGTAGCCTGAGAACAGGCCGTCTTCGAAGCTGTAATCCTCACGCACAATCAGATTGGCGTTGGTGTAAGCCTCGACGTACTCGCGGTTAAATTTATTGTTGTTGATCAGGTACAGCAGTACGCCAGACAAGAAAGCGATGTCTGAGCCGGAGCGAATCGGGGTGTAGAAATCCGCCACCGAAGCGGTACGCGTAAAGCGCGGATCGATAACGATCAGCTTCGCGCCGTTGTGGATTTTGGCTTCCATCGCCCAGCGGAACCCAACTGGATGCGCTTCTGCCGCGTTTCCACCCATCACAATAACGAGATCGGCGTTCTTAATATCAACCCAGTGGTTGGTCATCGCACCGCGACCAAATGTTGGAGCAAGACTTGCTACCGTTGGTCCGTGTCAGACACGCGCCTGGTTATCCACGGCTAACATGCCGAGGGCGCGGGAAAATTTCTGGGTTAAATAACCGGTTTCGTTACTGGACGCTGATGCGCACAACATGCCGGTGGAGAGCCAACGGTTGACCGTGGTTCCCTGGGCGTTCTGCGCAATAAAGTTGGCGTCGCGGTCTGCTTTCATCAGTTTGGCGATACGGTCAAATGCCGTTTCCCAGCTGATTTGTTCCCACTTATCCGAGCCTGGTGCGCGGTAAGAAGGGAATTTTAGACGGCTTTCACTGTGGATGAAATCCACCAGACCTGCACCTTTCGGGCAGAGTGCACCGCGGTTTACCGGATGGTCCGGGTCGCCTTCAATATGGAAGATGGATGCTTTGGCATTTTTCGCGCCGTCACCGAGGCTGTACATCAATAGCCCACAACCGACGGAACAATATGTGCAGGTGTTACGGGTTTCACGTGTACGCAGCAGTTTATATTGCCGTGTTTCCGCAAGTGCAACACCTGGGGCAAAGCCCAGTGCCGCTGCCGTAGTCCCTGCCATACCGCCAGCACAGATCTTAAAGAACTGTCGTCTGCTGACCTGCATGGATGCTCCTTTTTTCGACATTTTTCACATGACTTATAAGTGTAATTTTTGCGGTTTAAGCCGCAAAGGTTCAAACTGGCAATAGCCCTTCATCCGGAAGGGATAGTGTTTCAAGAATACCACATTAGTTTTAAGGCTGTTCCAATCAGGTTAAGACAAAGTGAACAATCCCAACCCGAAACAAAGCAAAATTGTGAACGCCATCACTGGCGCACGGACGATAGATTTGTGGCAACGCCACGATTTACAGCAAGCCAAAGGCGACTGGCTGGCTGAAGAAATCCCGGTAGCACTGGTCTACAACGGTATTTCGCATGTCGTAATGATGGCATCCCCCAAAGATTTGGAACTCTTTGCATTAGGTTTTTCCTTATCAGAAGGAATTATAGAATCCCCTGCCGATATTTACGGAATGGATGTTATCGCGGTGTGCAATGGTCTGGAGGTACAAATAGAGCTTTCCAGCCGCCGTTTCATGGGGTTAAAAGAACGCCGTCGCTCTCTTGCCGGGCGCACCGGTTGCGGCGTCTGCGGCGTTGAACAGCTCAATGATATTGGCCGCCCGATTACGCCACTGCCCTTCACACAAACTTTTGATTTGAATAAACTGGACGCGGCGTTAAACCAGATGCGCGACTACCAACCCGTCGGGCAACTCACCGGTTGTACGCATGCCGCACTTTGGCTTAATGAGAACGGCACGATTCTGGATGGCAAAGAAGATATTGGCCGCCATGTGGCGCTGGATAAACTGCTTGGGGTGCGAGCCCGCGAAAGCTGGAACACTGGCGCAGTGTTAGTCTCCAGCCGTGCCAGCTATGAAATGGTGCAAAAATCGGCCCAGTGCGGCGTCGAGATTTTGTTTGCTGTTTCTGCCGCCACCACGCTTGCGGTGGAAGTTGCCCATCATTGCAATTTGACGCTGGTCGGCTTTAGTAAACCAGGCCGCGCCACGGTTTATACCCATCCGCAGCGGCTGCGTTAAGGAGTTGTACATTCCGTTACTTACCGACACCAATCACTCACGGAAGGTATTTGTTTATTGGAATAGAGTTATTTCAACGGGCCAACCGGCCGCACATAAACAAATACGAGACTATCAAAATGAAAAAAGTATTAACTCTGATTGCTGTCGCTGTAATGGGTCTGTCTTCTGTTGCTTTCGCGGCTGATACCACCGCAGCACCTGCTCCGGCAAAACACACTACTGTGCACCACAAAAAACACCACAAAGCAGCACCGGTAGCGCAGAAAGCGCAAGCAGCTAAAAAACACCACAAAAAAGCCACTCACACAGCAACACCAGCCGCTCCACAGAAAGCTCAGGCTGCCAAAAAGCACCACAAAAAAGCGGCTACCACAGTAGCGCCAGCGGCAAAACCAGCGGTTAAACCTGCTGCATAAGTCAGCCACACAATCCCTCTTCTCTAAAAACACTCGGCTTGCCGGGTGTTTTTTTCTTTGTTGTGGGAAGCGATTACGCCGTCCATCATTCACTCGTAATCGCACTCCATTTTTTCCGCAATCTGCCGATAACTTCTACAGGCGCCAGGGCGATTTTCCGCCAGGTTATCGAACAGAGGTTTAAATGGATAGTTTTCAAAAAGATATCGATGAAAGGGCTAACCTGGCGTTATCCAATAAATTTGAGCTGTTACTTTTCCGCTTAGGCGATGGCCAGCACGGTGGGAAATCTGAGTTGTATGGCATTAATGTTTTTAAGCTGCGTGAAATTGTACCGATGCCAAAAATTAACCGCGCAGCGGGAATGATGTCGCCGCTGTTGGGCATGGCAAATATTCGCGACCAGTTTATCCCGGTTATCGACCTGCCAGCCGTTACAGGCTGCACACCAAAAACCGGGCTGAATCTGTTACTGATAACCGAATATGCCCGCAGCACGCAGGCGTTTGCAGTAGAGTCGGTGGAAAATATTATCCGCCTCGACTGGAGCCAGGTTCACGCTGCCGAATCAGGCGTGAGCAGCCGTAACATCACCAGCATTGCCTCACTGGATAGTGACGAGCACAAAGGCGAACTGGCGCTGGTGCTCGATGTTGAACAGATCCTCTACGACATCATCCCTTCCGGGCGCAAAGTCGATATGGCGGCAATCGAAGGCAATACCAATCCGTTAAAACCCGGTGCCGTGGCGATTGTTGCCGAAGATTCCAAAGTCGCCCGCCTGATGCTTGAGCAAGGGCTGAAAGGCATGGGCATTCCGGCAATGATGCATTCCACAGGGCTTGAAGCGTGGGAGAAAATCAAGGTTATCGCCGCAGAAGCTAAAGCCGCAGGCCAGCCGATCACCGACCGCATTGGTATGGTATTAACCGATATTGAAATGCCGGAAATGGATGGCTTTACCCTGACGCGCAACATCAAAACAGATATCACGTTAAAGCACATTCCGGTGGTGATTCACTCGTCTTTATCCGGCAGCGCCAACGAAGATCACGTGCGCAAAGTGGGTGCCAACGGTTATGTGGCGAAGTTCGATGTGAAAGAGCTTTCACAGGTGATTAATAAAGCGCTGGAAGGTGCGGTGGTTTAGTAGCCTTTTGCAAAAGAGTGGGAGACGTATCGCATTCCCACTCTACAAGCACTTATCCTTTCAATCATAAAGCCATCTTCCGGCCTTTGCTGATTCAATAATCATTTCTACCGTCAAAGGTCTTAATACTCTTTTTGGCGGTTTCTTTTGCCAGAATGGATACTCATATTCAAAGTAGTTCTCACCATCAAAGTTTGAATGTTCAATATCGAAGTGCTCAAATACATCAGCCAAAAAATCATGTGCGTCTTCAGGTAAAAACTGAAAATCATCGTCTAGCGTCCATTCCTTGGTTACCTGCTTGATTTCAGGTTTGAACCAGCGCTTCCTGATGGGGTAATTTTCCATAATGTACTTAATAACTTCTGTTTCGTAGTCTCTCATCAGAAGTATGTCCACTGTATTCGGTCTTTATACCCTTTATACTTCAAGCTGCAGGGGTGTTGACTGCACTCACTTACCCCTGTCACTTACTTAAGGTATATATGATATTTCCGTCACAATGCTTTTGCGTGATTTTCTCGTATGCCATTTTCACTTTTCCTTATAGTTTTTATGAAATCCTTGAAGAAGCTTACTCACTCGGAAATATCGATCAATTGAACAGATGTAACAAAATTCCTTATTTTTAATTAAGTTAAATATTAATTAAATCAGGCTTAAATATTTTCATGTCATTGCATTCACCTTTGCGAGCCATGCCGCAGAGCATAACTTTCCGCACGCAAACCGCTTGCTGGCAATAATCAATCGCAGTATCGTTGCGCCGTACCTGCAAAATCAGGTGCCGGGATTAGCCTCTCGATTATAGTTACAGGCGGTATATGACGCGCCAGCGTCTTTTTTTATACCGTGCGTTCGGCTACACCCTAATTATGGTGGGCTGGATGGGGGCGTCGAAAGATGCGCCGGTTTCCTGTAACACCGGTAAGGCTAACCTCGTTCAGCTCACCACCCAGAGATTAGCCTCTCAGGTGGTGGGAATATAACCCGTTACAGGAGGCTGCCACTATGGCTACTACCCCAACCCAAACTCAAACTTCAGAAAACTCACCGCTTACGCTTTCTTTTGATATTAATACCGATTTCACTGTGCTTGCCGACTATTGCGAACGCTTCGCCGACTCGCTGATTGCAAGCGCAAAACCGGGGGAAAGACGCGTCCTTTGCTACCGCCTCGCGGAATGCCTGGAGCTGCTTTACTCGACGCTGAATGAACCCATTCCAGAACATCTGGTTGAAAGCCTCACCGTGGATCATATTCCGGCGGCAGTATCCACTTTTGAACCTGAACCAGAAGATCTTTGCCGCTATTGCCTGACGCTGGCGCAAATCCTCAATAGTCACAATTTTTCCGCCAGTGAAGAAAAAGCGCTGACCGGGCTGCTGTTTGAACTCACGGGTTATTTTGCCGATGAGTTAAGAACGCCACGCTTTGTCCGCACGGCAATAACGATGTAAATCTGCGAACCCGGTTCAGAAAGGGCTGGGTTCTTCTTCTTTTGGTTCAGCGTGACTCAGTTCGTCCTGTATCATCGACACGTCACGCCATAACTCAAGGATGGAAATAATGTCTGATAACGATCCGATCCTCTACACCTCCGAAGACGGCGAATCCCAGTTTATTTTGCGTGAGTTGGGGGGCCAGGTATGGCTTACGCAACTAGAAATTGCTGAGCTTTATCAAACAACTAAGCAGAACATCAGCCTGCATGTGAAGAACATTTTTGCCGAAGGAGAGTTGAGCCGTGAGGCAACCGTCAAGGATTACTTGACAGTTCAAAGTGAGGGCGAGCGGAATATCCAACGCCAGCTTGCTCATTACTCGTTACCGATGATTATTGCCATCGGTTATCGCGTGAAATCCCCTCGGGCAACGCAATTCCGGCAGTGGGCGACACGTATCCTCCACGAATATATGCTTAAAGGCTTCGCTATGGATGACGAACGCCTTAAAGATCCTAAGTGGGACTACTTTGACGAATTGCTGGAGCGCATCCGCGAAATACGCTCTTCAGAGCTGCGCTTTTATCAAAAAATTCGCGATCTATTTACCCTTTCCGAAGACTATCGCGCCAACGAAAAAGACACAGTCCAGCTGTTTGCCGAAGTACAAAACAAATTGTTCTTCGCGGTCACAGGTTATACCGCAGCCGAACTCGTGGTACAGCGTGCAGATGCAACAAAATCCAATATGAATTTGCTGAGTTTTAAAGGCTCACGTGTGCGCAAAGCGGATGTGGTGATCGCCAAAAATTACCTTAATGAAGACGAACTCGATAGCCTGAATCGTCTGGCCTCGATGTTTTTAGAATTCGCAGAGTTCCGCGCCAAACAAAAACAACACCTGAAGCTCGCAGACTGGCGTAAATTTATCGACAACTTTATGGCTTTTAATGAACAACCACTTTTGAATCACCGTGGTTCTGTTAGCCGCGAGCAGATGAAATCCGTGGTAAATGAGCATTATGAATCATTCGATAAATCCAGAAAAATAGCTGATGCGCGTGAAGCCGACCGCATTGAGTTGGAACAGTTAGAACAGCTCGAAAAACGCCTGAACCTAAAAAAGGGCCACTAACATGGCCCTCGTTTTACGATGAAAAACCCTACTCCAGATAAAACACCTCTTTCAGCTCCGCACTGACCGGGCTGTTATCCGGGTTGCTCGGCATAATCTCGCTCATATGCTTCCACCAGCGTTGGCAAACTTCCGTTTGGGCAACCGCGTTCCAGCGGGCTTCAGACTCAATTTCTACCGTGGCAAAAAGTAGATGGCGTTCAGCATCAAGATAGATAGCGTAGTGATGAGCACCGTGCTGTTTAAGTACCGCTTCCAGCTCAGGCCAAATCGGCGTATGGCGACGCTGATATTCTTCATGGGCATCGGGATTCACCTGCATAACAAAAGCTTTGCGGATCATAATGCCTCCAGGTACAGCTCGCGGACTTCCTCACGCGTGGCAACGCGTGGATTGCATGGCGCGCATGGATCAGCAAGAGCGTTGTCCAGCCAGCCTTCGATGTCTGCGGTTTGAATACCAAGCTGGCTAAAGCCAGATGGGATGCCGACACGTGTGGAAAGCGCACGAATCGCCAGAATAGCCTCAAAGCTGGCTTCTTCTTCTTCCATATCCTGAGTATTCACGCCCATTGCTGCGGCGACTTTCGCAAAACGTGCAACGGCTTTCGGGCGGTTAAAGGCTTCGATTACCGGCAACAAGATGGCATTACACACGCCGTGCGGCAGGTTGTGAGTGGCACCCGGCTGGTGTGCTAGCGCATGCACCAGGCCAAGACCGGCACTGTTAAACGCCATACCCGCCAGATATTGGCCGTAAGCCATCATTTCACGCGCTTCAAGGTTTTTGCCGTCATCTACCGCTTTCGGCAACCACTGGCTAATCAGGCGGATAGCCTCCAGCGCATTGGCGTCGGTGAGCGGATGAGCGGCGACAGAAACGTAAGCTTCGATGGCGTGAGTCAACGCATCCATACCCGTTGCGGCAGTGACGCTCGCCGGGATATCGAGCATGACGCTGGCGTCATCGACGGCGATGTCCGGAATCAGGTTAGTGTCGATAATGACTTCTTTTACATGGCGCACGGAATCGATAATTACCGCATTGCTGGTCATCTCTGCCGCAGTTCCCGCAGTGGTGTTAATCGCCACTAGCGGCACGCCAGGATTAGTCACTTTGCCCACGCCGGAATACGCGGTTGATGGGCCTGGGTTTGCGGTCAGGATTTTCACCGCTTTGGCGGTATCAATCGGGCTGCCGCCACCGAAGGCAATCAGGTAATCGCAACCTGCGGCCTGATACGCCGCAAAGCCTTTTTGCACCAGTTCTTCGGTCGGGTTCGGGAAAACTTCGTCGAACAGTTCGTAAGAAAGTTGATGTTCGTCGAGCGCGCTAAACAGGCTTTCGAGCAAGCCCATTTTCACCAGTTGCCCGTCGGTGATGATTAACGCTTTGCCCCAGGGTTTAGCGGCAATTAATTTCACCATATCGCCGATAGCGCCCGCGCCGTGAAGGCTGATTTTTGGTAAGGCCAACATAAAGCTCATAGCTATTCTCCATAATATTGATGTTTTAAAAATCCATATCCTCACCCCGGCCTCTCCCCAAGCGAGGGGGGAAACCAGAGCGGGAAAAAATCAAACTCGCCGACGCCCTAAAAAACGCCGGGTAATAATGGGCAGTGAAATCACCACTATCAGCATCGAGCCGACAATAATCGACATCACGATACCTGGCACATTGAGCAGGCTCAGGCCGAACGTCACCAGCCCCATCAGGAATGCGGCGATAATCACCCCCGCCATGCTCCCCGAACCGCCCAGAATATTGACGCCGCCGAGCACCGCCATGGTGACTACGCTTAACTCCCAACCTATTGCGATGGTCGGGCGCGTGCTCCCGAGGCGTGAGGTTAACAACACTGACGCCAGCCCCGCCATCACACCAACCAGCACGAACAGCATCAGGTTGTGGCGTTTCACGTTGATACCGGAATACCACGCACCCGTCGGGTTATTGCCGATGGCGTAAGTCCGGCGGCCAAAGTTGGTTTTGTGCAGCAAGAAAGCGAACACCGCCGCCAGCACTATGAACAAGGCAAATTCAAACGACAGTGCACCCCAGACGTAGCCCTGACCAAACCATGCAAAACTTTCCGGGTACTTATTTAGCGCCTGATCACCCAGCAATATGTAGGTGATGCCGCGGTACAAACTCATGGTGCCGATGGTGATAACAATCGACGAAAGGTTGAACCGCGTAACCAGCAGGCCGTTGAACAAACCGCACAGCAAACCGACGCCCAGCCCGATACACACCAGCCCTGTGGTATCGACTCCCGCCTGCGCACAGAAGCCCATTGCCGTCGAGCTAAGCGCAATAGTCGACGCTACCGACAGGTCAATTTCACGGGCAATAATCAGCATCGCCATCGGCAGCACGATGATCGCCTTTTCCGTGAAGTTGAAAGTGGCGTCCGACAGGTTCCAGATGTTGAGGAAATATGGCGAAGCCAGCGCGTTGGCGATAAATACAGCCAGCGTCACCGTCAGCAAAAATGTCTCCCAGCACAGCAAGCGGCGCAATAGTGATGCGGACACCGCCTGCGATGGCACAGATTCAGAGATCAGCGTTTTATTCATGACTCACTCCCGGAGCTTGCCGCGCAAGCACTGCGTCGCGCAAAATCAGCCGCCCTTTGCGTTTATTGCCGCGTTCGTTGAGCAACACCGCAATCACAATCACCGCGCCTGAAATCGCCATTTGCCAGAACGGTGAGACGCCAATCACCGGCAGCGCGTTGTTGATAACACCAAGGAACAGAGCGCCCAGTAAGCAACCAAGCACGCGCCCGATGCCGCCCATGGTGCTGATCCCGCCAATCACACAGGCCGCTACGATTTGCAGTTCAAAACCGTTCGCCACGTCGACATACGCCACAGCAAAACGAGAAATCCACAAATAGCCGCAGAAACCTGCCAGCGCGCCCGAAAGGCTGAAACTGATGAACTGCATTTTTCCGGCGTTGATTCCGGTGTAATACGCGGCGGTAGCGTTGCCGCCTGCGGTATACATCGCCCGGCCAGTGCGGCTGTAACGCAAGAAATAGCCGACCAACAACAATGCTGCGACCGCACACCAACTCAGCAACGGCATTCCCAAAATCACCGCACGCGGCAACCCGAGGAAATCGCTACTCATCTGATGGGCGTTAATCCAGCCACCATTCGAAAGCAGAAAAATAATGCCGCGATAAATACTCATGGTGCCAAGCGTGACGACAATCGCCGGAATACCGAGCTTCCAGACCAACAAACCGTTGATTACGCCCATCAGCAAGCCCAGAACGGTTGCCAGCGAAAGCAGCGCCCAGACGGGAATTTGCGGATAGTGGAAGTTGAGTAACGCGACAATCATGCCGGTAAGCGCCAGGTTTGCCGCCATCGACAAATCAATGCCTTTAGTGAGCAACACCATCATCTGGCCAAGGGCGAGAATGATAAGAATCGAGGTGTCGTTGAACATCTCCACCAGGTTGCCAGGTGCGAGGAACGACGGCGCACGGCTACCAATACTCAGTACCATCAACAGGATGACGCCCGCGAGGAGAAATTCACGATGTTTGAGCAGGGTTTGCCACATTATGCTGCCTCCTCATGCGAGCCGCTGGCGGCGCTGACGATCATTTCCGCACTGGCTTCACCTGCGCGATATTCGGCAACCATCAGCCCTTCATGCATCACGATAATGCGGTCGGCCATGCCCATCACTTCCGGCAATTCGGACGACACCATAATCACCGCCAGGCCGTGACCCACCAGCTCAGACATAAACTGATGCACTGCAGCTTTGGAGCCGATATCGATGCCTTTAGTCGGCTCATCGAGAATGATCACCTCTGGCTGAGTCGCCAGCCATTTACCGATTACCACTTTTTGCTGATTACCGCCGGATAGCGTTTCAACCGGTTGTTTCCAGCTAAAAGCTTTGACCTGCAAGCGTTTGGCGTATTCATCGGCCAGCGCCCATTCTCGCGCATCGTTGAGTACACCACGCGGGTTGAGGCGGCTCAGTTGTGGCAAGCTGATGTTTTGGTAGATAGGCAGTTCAATGATGGCGCCCTGCTTCTGGCGCTCTTCCGGCACACAGACAATCCCGGCTTTGATGGCATCCGCAGGCTGGCGGAATTGCATCGGCTGACCGTTCAGCAAGATTTCACCATGCGATGGCCGCGACACGCCTGATAATGCCTGCATCAGTTCGGTCCGCCCGGCCCCGACTAAGCCGTAGAAACCGAGGATTTCCCCTTTGCGTAACTGGAAATTGATATGGGCAAATTCAGTTGGATGGCAGAGATCGTTGACCTCCAGCACCACATCGCCAAGTTCGCAGTGCACTTTCGGGAAGGCGTGAGTGATTTCACGCCCAACCATCATGGTGACCATGCGCTCTTCGGTTATCTCATTGATTTGCCCGGAACTGATATACACCCCGTCGCGCAGAATGGTGTAGTGATCGGCAATGGCAAAAATCTCGTCGAATTTGTGCGAGATAAACAGAATCGCTTTGCCTTCGCGTTTCAGGCGCTCAACGATTTGATAAAACTCGACAATTTCATGCTGCGACAGCGCGGCGGTCGGTTCGTCGAGAATGACGACCTGTGCCTCAAACGACAATGCGCGCGCAATCGCCACCATATGACGTTGAGCAATACTGAGAGTTTTGAGAGTAGCGCGAGGGTTAATCTGGACTTCAAGACGGGTAAGGATTTCTTCAGCCTGTTGGTGCATCGCGGGCCAGTCGAGTTTTTTGAAGAAACCGCGATAAATATAGTGGCCGACAAAAATGTTTTCAGTGACGGTCAGTTCATCAAACAGCACCGTTTCCTGGTGAATTGCTGTGATACCGACTTTATGCGCCGCTTCTGGGTTTGGCAGCGTAATCGGGATCGCTTTATATAACAGTTCGCCTTCTTCTGGCTGGTAAATCCCGGTCATGACTTTCACCAGGGTGGATTTACCGGCACCGTTTTCCCCGATGAGCGCCGTAACCTTTCCCGGCCACAAATCGAGGTGGACATTTTCGAGCGCGCGAACGCCGGGGAAGACTTTGGTGATCCCCTTGAGGGATAGCAGTGGTGTCGTGAGTGCCATGGTTAAGTTCTCCGTTGATTCTGGTTGCCCTCACCCCGGCCCTCTCCCCCTGGAGAGGGAGAACACCGATCTGTCCCCTCTCCCTCAGGAAGAGGGAGAAAACCTTGGTCGGTCCCCTCGCCCTCAGGGAGAGGGTTAGGGTGAAGGTGGCTTCTAAAACCTAAATCAGAAGATTTTGGAGAATTTATCGATGTTGCTGGCATCGTAAACAAACGGCTCAGCCATCGCGCCGTTGCCATCCGCATCCAGCTTCACTTTGCCCAATTTACCCATGCTAGCTTCCTCTTTCGTCGCCGTACCTTTGACTAAATCGTCTGCCAGGTAAGTGGCGGCGTAGCCGAGATCGATTGGGTTCCAGATGGCAAAACTTTTCGAGGCACCTGATTTCACGGCTCCCGCCATTTCAGACGGCAAGCCAAGGCCGGTCACGTAGACTTTGCCGATTTTGCCCTGGTCTTTCACCGCTTGTGCTGCGGCAACAATTCCGACGGAAGACGGCGAAACGATCACTTTTAAATCAGGATAAGATTTCAGCAGGCCGACAGTTTCACGGTAGCTTTTATCGGAAAGATCGTCGCCATAGGCCACGGTGACCAGATTGATAGACGGGTACTTCGGCAGTACCTTTTTCATCTCTTCAATCCAGATATTCTGGTTAGTTGAGGTCGGCGTGGCGCTCAGTATCGCGACATCACCTTTTTCGACGTTCATCGCTTTTAACGCATCTGCGGCCAGTTTGACGTTGGTTTCGCCAATCAATGCGTTATTAGAAGGGTTCAGGTGAATCTGGCGGCCATCTTTTGCCACACCGGAATCCCATGAAACGACTTTAATGCCACGCTGCATGGCCTTTTTCAGCACCGGAACCAGCGCGTCTGGGTCATTAGCAGAAATAGCAATGGCATCAACACCTTGAGCGATCAAGCCGTTGAGAACTTCAATTTGTGCTTCAGCTGTGGTGGTGGTTGGGCCGGTATAAATAACTTTAACGTCCCCCAACTCTTTGGCGGCTTCCTGCGCCCCGACGTTTGCTGCTTCAAAGAAACCATTACCAAGCGATTTCGCCACCAGCGCGATTTTCACTTCAGCAAGGGCAGAACCAGAGAGTGCTAATGCGACAACGGTAAGCGTACAACCTAATATTGCTTTAGTTTTCATTGCTTGTACTCCGATGTTTGTAGGGTTTGCAGGTATTTTTATTTTTTTAAGGCGGATGGCATCAGCTCACCCGCCCCAGTATTGCTGTTTACAACTCTAAAGCACTTGCTAATGGGGTGACGCCAAAACGCTTACCGAGCGCGATAAGTTCATCGCGAGAGATGGTTTGTTTCATGCCACCCATCGAAATAACTTTTACCAACACTTCAGCAGACTTCTCAGCGGTATCAATAAGACCAAACGCTTCATCAAGCGTTGGGCCGCTACCGAATACCCCGTGGAACGGCCACAGAACCAGCGAGTGTTTTGCCATCTCGTCAGCTGTCGCATTTCCAATTTCATCGGTGCCTGGCACCATCCACGGCAGAATGCCAACGCCGTCCGGGAACACCACCAGACATTCGGTGCTGCCTTCCCACAATTTGCGAGTGATGACTTCGGTGGTGTTTTCCAGCACGTAGGTCAGGGCAATCAGGTTGGTGGCATGACAGTGCATGATCACGCGATCTTTACCGCCGGTGGTTTTGATGCGTACGCTGTGTGACTGGAAGTGTGCCGCCAGTTCAGACGTTGGCACCGCTTCGTTTTCCAGCCCCCACAAAATGTGGTAGCCAGTTCCGCGGTTGTCCACTTTCACCACGCCAATATTTGCCGCTGGATCCAGTTGTACGTTGCGGAAGAATTTGCCAGAGCCAGTGACGATAAACGGCGTATTCGCCAGTTCAGGCATCGGCTGGCTTAATGCGATGTAACGAGGTGCGGCGTGGAAATCAGCCTGGAATGGCGTGATGTCCGCTTCATCCAGACGCATGGTGATGTTGCCGCCATTGCGCTCATCCCAGCCTTTCAGCCAGGCATCACTTGTTGCTTTGATCATGCCTTCTACAAACCAGGCTTTGAGGATGTTCTGCATAGTCTTGTGGTTCCTTTGGTATTGGTGAGGGCTTTTTCCCCTCAACCTGGCCCTCTCCCAAGGGAGAGGGAATTAATCATGTTTTCTCCTTCTCCCTCAGGGAGAAGGTCGGGATGAGGGTGGTTAACCGCGTTTGCTCAACACGTCCTGCTCGTAAGTACGCACAGTTTTCAGCCACTGGGCATCAACCGGCGTGTCATTACGCTGGCAATACATTTCCCAAACCGCTGCCCATGGCAGTGATTTTTGCTCTTCCAGCAAGGCCAGACGCGCGGTGTAATCACCATCACGCTCAAGCTGGCGCAGAGTTTCAGTTGGCTCCAGCAATGCACGCAGCAGTGCTTTTTTCATGTTGCGAGTACCGATAACCCACGCCGCAATGCGGTTAATGGAGGCATCGAAGAAATCCAGCCCGATGTGTACGCGGTCAAACAGGTCGTGGCGGATAATTTCGCTGGCGATAGCTTGAGTTTCGTCATCCAGCAGTACCACGTGGTCGCTGTCCCAACGCACTGGACGGCTTACGTGTAGCAGCAGGCGCGGTACATACAGCATGGCGCTGGAGATTTTGTCGGAGATAACTTCAGTCGGATGGAAGTGACCGGCATCCAGGCACAGCGCGGTCTGGCGGCTGGTGGCATAACCGAAGTAGAACTCGTTGGAACCCACGGTGTAACTTTCGGCACCAATACCGAACAGCTTGCTTTCTACCGCATCGATGTGATGTTGCGGGTTGAGTTTTTCGCTCATCGCTTCATCCAGTGCCGCGACCAGACGCTGGCGCGGAGCCAGGCGATCAACAGTGATGTCTTTCATGCCATCCGGGATCCAGATGTTCATTACTGACGGCGTACCTAACTGCTCGCCGAAGTAAGCAGAAACTTTGCGGCTGGCTTTAACGTGGTCAATCCAGAACTGACGAATTTCATCGTTAGCGTGGGACAACGTAAAACCATCGGCGCTTAACGGGTGCGAGAAACAAGACGGGTTGAAATCCAGCCCTAACTTGTTGGTTTTCGCCCACTCAACCCAGTTTTTGAAGTGTTCTGGTTTGATTTTGTCGCGTGAAACTGGCTGCTCAGATTCCAGATAAATAGCGTGCAGGTTCAGGCGTTTTGGGCCAGGGATCAGGCTTAATGCACGATCCAGATCGGAGCGTAATTCAGTCGCGTTGCGCGCTTTACCCGGATAGTTACCGGTGGCTTGAATCCCGCCGCTCAGCGCGCCTTCTGGGTTTTCAAACCCGGCAACGTCATCGCCCTGCCAGCAGTGCATAGAAACCGGCAAGCGGTCGAGCTGTTGCAGAGCAGATTCAACATCAACACCGACAGCAGCAAAACGCTGTTTCGCCAGTTCCCAGGCTTGATCAAGAGGTGTGGTCATGCGCAAAACTCCTTTTGTTTTTGATTGCTCAGCGGGAACTGCGCGATATACCGGGCAATTTCGCTATCTGTTTGTGGGGTAAAAGATTTCAATTCATAGCTGGCGGCGACGATTTTGCGGAAGTCGTCAACGTCAGTGATTTCATCCAGCGCCATTAACTGGCAGCCGATATTGCCGAGCGTTGAGGCTTCAATCGGGCCGGCGAATACCGGAATCCCGCAGGCGTCAGCGCATAGCTGGTTCAGTAATTCGTTCTGGCTACCGCCGCCGACAATATTCAGGCAGCTAAACTCATGGCCACGAACGCTGGCCAGTTCTGCCAAAGTTTTGGCGTACAACAGCGCCAGGCTGTCGAAAATGCAGCGTGCAAGCTCGTTGTCTGTGAATGGAACCGGCTGGTTGCTTTCGCGACATGCCGCCTGAATTTCACGGCTCATGCTTTCAGGGTTAATAAAACGATCGTCGTTCGGGTTGATCACAAAGCGGCAGGCCGGAGTTTTACGGGTGCGATCGATAAGATCGCCCAGATCCGTGATCTCCAACTCTCTCGTGACGCGCTGTAACAACCATAGGCCCATAATGTTTTTCAGCACCCGATAACGCCCTTCCGCACCACCTTCGTTGGTGATGTTGGCGGCTAATGCTGCGCTATTGGCATACGGCGTTTTGCTCTCAAAGCCCATCAACGACCAGGTGCCAGAAGAAAGGTAGGCGGCGTTTTTATCTTTCAGCGGTGCGCCGATGACCGCGCTGGCGGTGTCGTGCGTCGCGACTGAAACTACCGGGATTTTGTTCCCTTCGCGGCAAATCCACTGGCCGATAACGTTGCCCGGATGGGTCGGCGTGCCGAACCATTTGCCTGGTACGCCCGCCCACTCGAGCAGGGTTTCATCCCAGTTATCGCTATTGATATTGACCAGCTGCGTGGTTGTGGCGTTGGTGTATTCCCAGTTCAACGCGCCCGTCAGGCGGTAGCAGAAATAGTCCGGGATCAGCAGTGCGTGTTCGACTTTATCGAACAGTTCTGGCTGTTGCTGCGCTAAAGCTCGGAACTGGTAAAGCGTGTTGAAAGGCAGGAACTGAATACCGGTACGACGATAGATTTCTTCGCGACCTAACTGGTTGAAAGCTTCGTCCATCACGCCGTCAGTGCGGCTGTCGCGATAAGAAACAGGCTGCCCAACTCGATTACCGTCGCGGTCAATCAGCACGTAATCAACACCCCAGGTGTCAATGCCGATACTGTCAATGGCGATACCTTCATCGCAGGCTTTTTGCAGGCCAGTGCGGATTTCCATTTCCAGCGCGTCCACATCCCACACAGTGGAACCGTCGACCTGTTTTAAACAGTTGGTGAAACGATGAATTTCTCGCAGACAAATGCTGCGGGTATCACGTTCAAAGCGCGCCAGCATGACACGGCCGCTTGATGCGCCCAGGTCTACCGCAACGCTATGGCGTAGAGTCATTTTGGGGGTCCTTGCTAAATTAATTGACCCCACTCTAAAAAGTAACGCTGTTGACCACCTTCTCGTTACTGACAGCGCTAATCCGCCGCTGGCAAAGAAGCAAAGATGAACGTGAGTCATGTCACAGATTCGTGTTTATCACCCATAAAACCGGGCTGTGACACTCTCCGCATTTCCTGATAATTCCCGACCTTTCTTAAAAAACGAGCAGGATTTAACGGATTTCGCGTCGAAAACTTAAGGTGCAGATGAGAAGCGTTATCTACTATCTGCTCATCGCAAAACGGTTTGGGGTTAATGATGACGGTATTACATGGTTTTGACTTTTTCCCATCTGGGCATTCGTCTGTGGCGATTGAGCCGCGTTTACCCCAGGCCGCCTTTCCGGAACACCATCATGACTTTTGCGAAATCGTCATTGTTGAGCACGGCACTGGAACCCACGTTTTTAACGGCCAGCCGTACACATTAAGCGGCGGTTCCGTCTGTTTCGTGCGCGATCACGATCGCCATTTGTACGAGCACACCGAAAATCTGTGCCTGACCAATATTCTGTACCGTGCGCCAGACGCATTTTGCTTTTTGTCCGGGCTGGATAAGTTGCTGCCGCAAGAGCAGGACGGCCATTACCCGTCGCACTGGCGCGTGAATCAACCCGTTTTGCAGCAAGTACGCGGGCTGATTGAACAGTTTGAGCAAATTGGTGAAGCGTCGGATACCCATTCTGTCGCCAACCGTGAAATTCTGTTTATGCAGTTGCTGGTATTGCTGCGCAAAGGCAGCATGGTGGAAGGTGCTGCAAGTTCAGAAGGCCGGTTAAATCTGCTGATGGCATGGCTTGAAGATCACTTCGCTGAGGATATTTGCTGGGAAGCGCTGGCTTCACAATTCACGCTTTCCCTGCGTACTCTGCATCGCCAGCTAAAACAGCGAACGGGTATGACGCCCCAACGCTATCTCAACCGTTTACGTTTGATGAAAGCGCGTCACTTGTTGCGCCATGGCGACGAAAGCGTCACAGACATCGCTTTTCAATGCGGTTTTGGCGACAGTAACCACTTTTCGACGCTGTTTAAGCGTGAGTTTTCCTGGTCACCGCGTGAGATTCGCCAGGGCCGAGATACGCAACTTCAGTAATCGCGAGGGCAATCACCGTTTTTTTAGCCAAAAAAGCCAATACTTGCCTGTTAGTTTGTCGGATGGCGCTGCGCTTATCCGACCCACGGTGCTTGTTTTGTCGGGTGGATAAGCGAAACGTCATCCACCATTTAGATTTTGGTTTTTGAGGCATTACGGTGGCAAATCATTTAGTTCTCAAAAAAGCGGATTTCTTCGTTTCTGCCACGCAGCCCGTGGCGGTGGCGGATCGCTATCCGCAAAATGTCTTTGCCGAACATACCCACGATTTCTGCGAGCTGGTGCTGGTTTGGCGCGGTAACGGCTTGCACACCCTCAATGACCGGCCGTATCGCATCACCTGCGGCGACCTGTTTTATATCCGCGCGGAAGACCGCCACAGCTACGAATCGGTTAACGGTTTAGTGCTGCATAACATCATCTACTGCCCTGAAAGGCTCAAACTCAACGTCGACTGGAATGATTTGTTGCACAGCACACGGGCTGCCGGGAAAGATCCACGCTGGCGGCTGAGTAGCCACGGCATGGCACAAGCGCGGCAGTTAATCGGCCAACTGGAACACGAAAGCGTGAAAATGGACGCACTGTCGGTGTGTCTGACCGAGAGCCTGTTCCTGCAACTGTGCATTTTGTTGCGCCGCCACCGCTATCAATCTCAGGATGCAACTGGGCCAGACAGTAGCGAAACTTTCGATTTATTGCTGGCAGCGTTGGGGAAAAGCCTCGATTCGTCCTTTGAACTTGCGCATTTTTGCCAGCAACATCAGGTGGCAGAGCGCCATTTACGGCAGATTTTCCGCCAGCAAACCGGCATGAGCATCAGCCAATATTTACGCCAGTTACGCATCTGCCAGGCACAGGATTTATTGCGTCATAGTGAGTTGTTGATTGGTGATATCGCCACACGCTGCGGCTTTGAGGACAGTAACTATTTTTCGGTGGTCTTTACCAAGGAAACGGGGTTGACGCCACGGCTGTGGCGTCAACGATATGCTATTGAAACATAATTAATTTGCCATGCCGAGGCCGACGATGTTGGCAGCAATAATAATCACCACACAACCGACGCTCAGTACCCCAACAGGACGAGTTCCTGCCGATTTCCACTCTTTCATAATCAAGCCAACCAACCCGCCGCACAGCACGTAGAAGCTCATGTGCAACATCCAGCTCATGTAGTCGTACTGCGCAGGAATTTTAGCGTGGCCCCAGGCGTAGAAGAAGAACTGCAGATACCACATCAAACCGGCAAGTGCCGCGAATAACACGTTGCTGATGATTAATGGTTTTGCCAGTGAGAAGTCTGCTTTTATCGACAAGTTCTGCATTTTTGCCAGACGAATGAAGCAGAAGCCAAGGTTGACAAGTGCGCCGCCGCCCATAATCACCACGTAACTTGGCAAGGCCACATACAGCGGGTCAACGCCCAGTGCTGCTGCCGCTTCGTGCATCGGTTTTGCGGCGTCCATCGCAAAGGACATACCTGCTGAGAAAATGCCGCACATCACCGCCAGAACCAGCCCTTTTTTCAGGTTGAACTCTTCAGCCTTGATGCCCATTTTGCGTTCTTTGAGTTGGCCTGCGCGGGTGACAATGGCCACGCCGATCAGCGCAACCAGAACACCTAGCAACGTCATGCGTCCACCTGGTGTGCCAATCAGCACATCAAATTTTCCGGCAATTATTGGCGTCATTAAGGTGCCGACAATCAGCGTGATGCCAATCGCAATACCGATGCCCATCGACATGCCCAGGTAGCGCATGGTCAGGCCATAGTTAATGTTACCAATGCCCCACATTGCGCCAAACAAGAAGACTGGCAACAAAGTTGAAGCGTTAAACGAGCCGAAGTAAGCCCAAAAATCAGGAAGTAAAACGTAACTCACCGTCCATGGCAAAATAATCCAGGAAACGAAGCCGCCAACCGCCCACATAGTTTCCCATGACCAACGCTGCACTTTTTTAAAAGGGGCGTAAAAACAGGCAGCACTCGCGGCGCCCACAAGATGCCAGATTATCCCCATCGTTATTGCATTACTCATTATCCATATCCCTCTGTTTTAACTAAAAAACTCAGGGGTGACAGCTGACTACCCCATTGCCACTGAGTCTAAGGATTGAGCAACTTGCTAACCTTCTATGTGCTGCCGTGGCGGAGAGAAAAATGGCAAAATTCAGGGGGTGCGATTGACGGGGGTCACAGTTCTTTATAACCATGATATTTCAAGTTGTGGGTCGATTAGCTGCGAATGAAAGTGAGCGATGGATAAGCGCAAGCGCCATCCACCGTTTTTGGACTAACAGATTTTTGTGGTTTGCACGCCGAGCAACCAGGCAAGTTTTTCCAGAACCGCCCCCTGATGCCCCAGACCAATCGCACAATGGTGCGCTGGCCCACCGAGACACCATTGCGTGGTGAAATCGCGCGCCGAAAGCGCGAAGCGATAGCGACTGTTGGTATTGCCAATATCCAGCACTTCGCCAGCCACCGCCTCCCCTTCGGCATACTGCAAACGCACGCCGTTGTGTGCATCCTCAACAATCGACAGGAACGTAACAGGGCCGGGTTTAACGGTCATTTGAATAGAGACGCCTTTACCCGGCTTGCCGTGATAAACCGGCAGCGGCACCAGCCGCACATTGCCTTCGGCCATCAGTGGATGTGCCGGGCCATCGTGCCCCCACAGCACCACATCATCCGCGAATTCAATGCCATACGGCTCAGAGAACGAGCCACCCGCGCCCAGCAATTGCTGGATTTTCATCGCCAGCACATTTTTGATTTCATACTCACCGGCAACGGGAATGCCACGCTGAGTCAGTAACGTGTTACCGAGAATAATCGAGGTAATGATGTTCTCGTAAGCGTTGCCATTGCGCCCTTCGTAGTAATACGCCAGCGCACCAAGGTGGTTGTTTTCTATCAGTTGATCCATGGCGCAAGCGGTCTGGACGGCACGTTCTAATTCGTTTTTTTCACAGGCGGGATCGATTTGCAGCGAGGCTTCCACTTCTTGCCATTTTTGCCTGCTGGCGGTTTGCATGACCAGCTCGCGGTATTCGGCCAGCTCGCACATTTCCAGCGGCTTGAAGCGCACGCCGAGTTTGGCGCTCAGGTTGGTCATGTTGCTGTAAACGTCGACCATGCCGTCGTAATAATGCCCCAACACGCCCACCTGGCAAGCCGCCAGCTGTTTGTGTACTTCGAGGGCTTGCAGCCATTGTTCCGTTTGCTGCCAGGCATATTCATCACCCTGCAATGCCCCGACGATCAGCTGGTAACGAATCCCCGCGCGATTAAACACGTTTGCCAGTTCCGGTGCGCTGCACGCCTGGCAGTGTGCCAGCCATTCGCCGGTACGTTCGCCACGATCGGCCATCTCGCGGATTTTCCCGTACGGCAAACCCAGTTCTGGTTGCAGGGCGAGGATAATCACCGGCTTATTGATCTTTTGCACCAGCGGCAGCACCGTGGAACTCAGCGCGTAGGTGCTGATATACAGCACGATGGCATCGACCGGTTGACTTTGAAGTTGTGTAGCAAAGCGGTCAGCTTTGGCGACGCTATCAATCAGGCCACCATTAATCACCGTCGCGTTAAGCCCGGCGAGACGATGGTCAATTTGTTGCAGATAGCCCGTAAGGCGCTGTTCCAGGCCAGAAAATTGCGGCCAGTAGGTATCAAGGCCGATACCGAAAAGGGCGACGTTAAGCGACATAGTAGTGCTCCAGACAGGAAGAAACGCCGACTATCACCCTATTTGCCCAACGCTACCTTTGCGGCAATGCCAGTTTCTGTGGCTGATGGCAAAAAACGATTTATCTGCCTGACAGTGCTCACATTTTCTCCATCATGACGAAAAGTTATAACCTTGCTAAAAGTACGGCATTGATAATCATTTTCAATATCATTTAATTAACTATAATGAACCAACTGATTACGCGGCGTTAACAGCTTGTGCGCCGTTCGATAATAAATGGAGATGATGAACATGAGTTATACACTGCCATCCCTGCCTTACGCATACGACGCTCTGGAACCGCATTTCGACAAGCAAACGATGGAAATCCATCACAGCAAACACCACCAGGCGTACGTAAATAACGCTAATGCAGCGCTGGAATCTCTGCCAGAGTTCGCAAGCCTGCCAGTTGAAGAGCTGATCGCTAAACTGGATCAACTGCCAGCTGACAAGAAAACCGTTCTGCGTAACAACGCAGGTGGCCACGCTAACCACAGCTTCTTCTGGAAAGGCCTGAAAACTGGCACCACCCTGCAAGGTGACCTGAAAGCCGCCATCGAGCGTGACTTCGGTAGCGTTGATAATTTCAAAGCAGAATTTGAGAAAGCTGCGGCAACTCGTTTCGGCTCCGGCTGGGCGTGGCTGGTTCTGAAAGGTGACAAACTGGCTGTGGTTTCCACCGCAAACCAGGACAGCCCGCTGATGGGCGAAGCGGTTTCTGGCGTATCCGGCTTCCCAATCGTGGGTCTGGATGTGTGGGAGCATGCTTACTATCTGAAGTTCCAAAACCGTCGCCCTGACTACATCAAAGCATTCTGGGATGTGGTGAACTGGGACGAAGCAGCAGCACGTTTTGCCGCTAAAAAATAAGTTGCAAAGCAACTGATGAAAAGCGAGCCTGATGGCTCGCTTTTTTTATATCTGTCGTCTGGCCACAGGGAGGATCCGATGCACTATCCGCTAAACGTATATATTGGCAAAGTTCGTGAGTATGCAGGCAGCAGGCCAAGTGCGATCGCCAAATATCAGGTCGATGGTGAGCTGAAACTCACTGAGTTGGGTCTGGAAGGCGATCAACAGGCTGAAAAAATTGTTCATGGTGGGCCAGATCGCGCGTTGTGCCATTATCCGCGCGAGCATTACACCTGGTGGGCGCGTGAATTCCCCGAACAGGCTGAACTGTTTACCGCCCCAGCCTATGGCGAAAATTTATCGACCGAGGGGCTGACAGAAAAAGATGTCTATATTGGCGATATTTTCCGTTGGGGCGATGCACTGATTCAGGTCACACAACCGCGCTCACCGTGCTACAAGCTGAATTACCATTTTGGCATTAACAATATGTCTTCGCTGATGCAGGAAACGGGTTATTGCGGCTGGCTGTATAAAGTCGTGCTGGCAGGCAATGTATCGACAGAAAATCCACTGGAACTGGTTTCCCGAGTAAGTGATGTTTCGGTGGCTGAAGCTATCGCCATCGCCTGGCATATGCCATTTGATGACGAACAATTCCATCGCTTGCTGTCCGCCGCCGGACTATCGACAAGCTGGACGCGTACCATGCAGAAACGACGTCTTTTGGGAAAGGTTGAAGATAATTCACGACGGTTGTTTGGGAAGTAAATTCCAGAAACAAAAAACCCGCCAGAGGCGGTTTTTTTTAATTCTTAGCTTTGCTAACGCTAACCTTACAGGCTAGTTACGTTACCAGCAGCTGGGCCTTTAGCACCACTTTCGATGGTGAAAGACACTTTCTGGCCTTCGTCCAGAGACTTGTAGCCATCGTTCTGGATAGCAGAGAAGTGTACGAACACGTCTTTTGAGCCATCGTCAGGAGTGATGAAGCCGAAGCCTTTGTCAGAGTTGAACCATTTTACGAGACCAGTCATTTTGTTAGACATAGATATTACCTTTTAAATTAAATTTGCCTTCCGGCGCAATTGGAATGTTTTACAGATTTTTTAAAGCGATAAAGGAAGGTAGATCACGTCGAAGGGTATCTATGATAACTCTTTGAGGACTGCG
This sequence comes from Buttiauxella sp. 3AFRM03, assembly GCF_003675305.1. Lineage (NCBI taxonomy): Bacteria > Pseudomonadati > Pseudomonadota > Gammaproteobacteria > Enterobacterales > Enterobacteriaceae > Buttiauxella > Buttiauxella sp. 3AFRM03. Next base: position 3,284,904 of record NZ_CP033076.1, on the reverse strand, counting down.
CTACTAAACTGCTTAAAGGTTCTGTGCTTCAAACCGATGAATGCATTAACTCATATAACCACGGTGAATGACAAGGTTTATTTTAGCCGTCCACAGGGCTGGAGCTCAGGCCGCCTCTGGGCTGAGCGCCTGAAGCATCGCTCTATTTAGTAAATAACTGAATGGCGATACAAAGCCGATTCAAAATCTTCCTTCATGCTTGCGTAGAGTAAAATACTCATTTCGTCATGATTGTTATGGTCATAAAAACAACGATACTCATTTTCCACACCCAGCCATTCACGAATTCTGACACCTTTGTCTGCCAGCGTAGCGTTTATCCGATATCGGTTGGGTCGGCCTCTTCGAGCTGGCGTTCTGCTGCGGTCTGGACGAAGAGTTCAGCAACACCATTCCTGGTAACGAATACTCCGCCTTCAAACAGCTCAAGGTTGCTTAACCCTTCACGGGCGGTCTTTTGGGACATTGTATTTGGCATGAGTATTTCTCATTACTGACAGTTAATGATGAGTTTATGAACAGCGTCAGGCGGTGTCATATTTATGACAAATTTGTACACGCGACGTGAAATTAGAAGGAATGGGACGACTAAAAGAGGGAAGCATCCCCCGTCATTAAGCGCAGTCTCTTAGTCACAACTTTGAGGGCCGGTTCCTGTCGAGCCGAAGAAGGTTCCGTTCACCAGGCGATTGAGTACTTATGTCGCCACAGAACCGGTGAACGTCTTAGGGTGGCCACCGTCGCCACCCTAAGAACCCGGACTCCCGGCAAATAAATCGCCGCAAGCGGTAAACCTCCATTTTGCCTCCGTGTCAGGGTCGGTTGCGATTCGTTCCAGACGATCGCGCCCTCCAGCCGTTCCCGACGGCTGGACCCTGCCACCTGGAGTCAAAATGGAGGCGATTTAAGCCGGACCCAAAATTCAAGGACAAAGTCAAAAACCAGACCGGTTTTGACCTTGTCCCCGGCTTCAATCGCGCCGTTTTTTACCCTTCAGTCGGGGTCACGTGGCCGGGAGCCACGTGAGAGAGCGATCGTCGGGAACGAATCGCGAACGCCCCCGAATGTTGGGTGAAAAACGGTGTTTACCGCTTTAGCGGCGATTGATTTGCCGGGCGCCTGGATTATTAAGGAGTTGGCGTTAACTCCTTAATACGTTCACCGTTTTCGGGAATTAAAGAGATAACTGAACGCACGGGTGAACGGAAAACCTGCGGGGCTTACAGATCTCGCCCCGACAAGATTGCCAGGGCGAGTTGTGTATAAGAGACAGCCATTAAGCGAGGGAAATCACCATTACTGCATAGAGCTTTGTGCAGCCGAGTACGCCTGCATAAATGCCTGATGCTGTGATGCCAGCGGAGCAATCAGCGAGTTGTACTGGCTTGCCTGCTGTGAGGTTGGGAACTGAATACCGCCTGCGGTAAAACCAACCTGAGTTCCCTGCTGCTGGATGAAATCACCCACTTGCACCAGTTGAGCGGTAAAGGTTTGTGCCGCAGGAATCAGTGGAGCCATAGCCGCTGCCGGACCCGTAACCACTTTCTGATATACCTGATCGTAAACGGGTTTCAGTTCGTCGGCTTGCTTCAGGGTGGAGCGAGCGCTGTCTGCCTGCATTTTGGCATTCTGTACTTGCTGACCTAATACGTTAAGTGAGCCATTTGCCTGACGCAGTGGACCGCTCTGAGTCATATAATCTTGCGGCACACGAATACTGTTTACGCTATCGGCGACCGGCTTCATGCCATCGTCCATAACCTGGTTCATCTGTTGGGAGAAGCCATACAGAATCGCGTAATCAGAAACCAGCGGGCCAAATTGCTTTTTCTGATCGGTAGTCAGCGTCGGTAAACGTTCACCGCTGCGCATCGCCGTATTTTGCAAGAAATCGATAAACGCCTTGCGCTGATCGCCTTCTTTATCAAAGCAACCACTCAGGCTCACCACCATTAAAATTGCCGCAAGCGGCGCAAACCAGCGTGACCAGGACTTACCTGTCGCCATCTTTTCTACTCCTTTCATCATTCAGTGCCAAAGCGCAAATGCGTACCCAATAATGCTGCTAAGGATAGTCCAACCTGCCTTTGCAAGATACCCTTTGCAGCTAATCTCTTAAGGCAAATTTGTACGATTAATAGCGGCTTTTGACGCGGAGTTAGCACTTAATCTTTGATGGTTGTTCCACCTCTTCGCGAACTAATGTTGCTTAATTGTTACACTCCTCACAAATCCGATGACATGACACCTGCGTTGAACCACTTTCAAGCTATTAATACTAAAGCGTTTATTTTTCAACGCCCGACGCCGCCCGCCGAATCAGTACGATAATCGCACACAAACACCCGTGGGATGATTGCCCAACTGCCTGTTGAGTGGTTTGATTTAACGAACGATTAACGAATCTTTGTTCGATAATCGAACACCTCAGCATCCTTCAGGACTTGCCTTATGACAAAGACAACAACAACTGATATTCAGGCATTTATAAACAACAATCGGTTTTCCAAATTCCAGTGGATGATTCTCGTGCTGTGTTTCATCACAGTCGCGCTGGACGGGTTCGATACCGCGATTATTGGTTTTATCGCCTCCGACCTGGTACAGGAATGGGGCGTGCAGAAATCTGACCTCGGCCCGGTAATGAGTGCCGCACTGGTTGGGTTGGCGGTCGGTGCATTAACCGCAGGGCCGATGGCTGACCGCATTGGGCGTAAAAAAGTGCTGGTACTTTCGATTCTGGTGTTTGGCGGTTTCAGCCTTCTGACAGCCTTTGCCACCAGTCTGACATCCCTCGCCTTACTGCGCTTCCTCACAGGTCTGGGCCTGGGCGCGGCAATGCCAAACGCAGCAACATTAATGTCGGAATACGCTCCGGAACGTAAACGCGCTTTATTGGTGAACCTGATGTTTGTTGGCTTCCCGATTGGCTCGTCAATGGGCGGCTTTGTCTCCGCCTGGATGATCCCACATTACGGATGGCAAAGCGTGCTGGTTCTGGGCGGTGTAATGCCACTGATTCTTTCGGTGGTACTGATGATTTGGCTGCCGGAATCAGCACGATACCTGGTGGTAAAAAACAAACCACAGAAAGATATCGCCACTATTTTGCGACGCATCGCGCCACTTCCATCAGGTGAAAACCTGCGCTTTGTGCTCAACGAAGTCGGTGGACACATCAAAGATAAAACCGCGCTGGGCGTAATTTTCTCGCCACGTTATCTGGTAGGGACATTAATGCTGTGCCTGACTTATTTCATGGGCTTGCTGATTTTCTATCTCCTGACCAGCTGGCTGCCGCTGCTGATTCGTGAAACAGGCGCAACACTTAGCCAGGCGTCGATTATCACGGCGCTGTTCCCACTCGGGGGCGGTATTGGCGTGCTAATTATTGGCGCGTTGATGGATAAGTTGAACCCGAACAAAGTCGTCGCAGTCGGTTATTTGCTGACCGGGCTGTTCGTCTGCCTGGTGGGCTTCTCCACTTCAAGCCTGGTGCTGATGGGCGTGATGGTGTTTATCGCCGGGACGATTATGAACGGCGCGCAATCTTCAATGCCAGCACTGGCGGCAGGTTTCTATCCAACCCAGGGGCGTGCAACCGGCGTTGCGTGGATGTTAGGGCTCGGGCGTTTCGGCGGGATCCTTGGAGCGTTTAGTGGCGCATTCCTGATGCAGGCTGAACTGTCGTTCAAAACCATCTTCATGCTGCTGGCGATTCCGGCAATACTTTCAGCCACCGCGCTGCTGGTGAAATCCTGGGCAGGCCAGCGTACTCCTGGTGAAAACCGTGCAGAAAACCATGAGCTAGATAAAGTTACGCAAAAAGCATGATGGAAAATCTTTCAACTGCGGCGGGCTAGTCCCGCCCTTTTGCATAAAATATCTAACCATTTACAAATTTATACTCATTCCCCAGGTACGCAGCGTTTTCAATTCGTTATGCCGCTTAGGTTTTTTGCTGAAACGCATAAGCCCCTTTATGTTTAAAAATAGTTAGCCTCGAAAGCATCGTCACACTTTTTTTCGAACTATTCTTAATGAGCTTCTTACGTGTTCACTATCCATTGTGTGATTTATGAGGAGTACTCGATGGAATATAAAGATCCAATGTATGAGCTACTAAGTAACCTTGAGCAGATTGTTTTTAAAGATAAACAACAAACGATGGCTCTTAATGATAAGCCCAATGCATTTTCTGAGTTTGAGCAGTTAAGAAAAAGTACCGGGCTTAAGATTGATGATTTTGCCCGTGCGATGGGTGTGAGTGTTGCCATGGTGCAGGAGTGGGAATCAAAACGACTCAGACCCTCCACGACCGAACTGAAGTTGATGCGCTTAATGCAGGCGAATCCCACTATCAGTAAGCAATTGATGGAATGATTAAGTACTTTGTACCCTAATGCCTTAATCAAAACCCCGTTAACGCGGGGTTTGTTGTTTCTGGAAGCTACTAAAATAGTATGAAACGAAGCGGCAATCTCAAAAAACCGGACCTGTATCACTCCTCAAATAACAAATCTAATCCATAACTTAAAGAGGGTTATTTACGAGAAAACAAAAGGAGGTTGTATGTCTAAGAAAATCCTGGTTCCTATCGATATTTCTGAAATGGAGCTGACGCAACAAGTCATTCCGCATGTGGAAGCTTATGCCAGACAAGACGACGCCACGATCCACTTCCTGGCAGTCATCCCTGACTATACCTATTTTGCCTCTTACGGCCTGGGTTACACGTCGATTGCGCCCGATGCCAGAGAACGGGAAGTGGCCGCCATGAAAACGCTGAGCGAGATTGTCGCGCAGTTCAGCTTACCTGGCGACAGAGTGAAAAAGCACGTGCTGAGCGGCACACCGAAAGATCATATCCTGCAGTTGGCCGAAGATATTGACGCGGATGTGATTATTCTGGCGTCCCACCGACCGAGTATGTCCACTTATCTTCTTGGTTCAAACTCTGCGGCAGTGGTGCGTCACGCCGAGTGCTCGGTACTGGTTGTTCGCTGAACGGAGCAGCAGCCTCAAACCTCTTCGTCGGCCGGATAAGCGACAAAACTGGCGCAAAGGGTGGATGACGCTATCGCTCATCCACCCTACAACACTCAAGACTTACCGCCTTCAGCACCTTGTTCAAGGGCTTCAAGAATCGTGCAATAAGTGATGCAGTGATCGCTATCGCAGCAAATATCATTTAAATCTCGCAATGAACGCTGCATAGCCTGGAGCTCTTCAAGACGCGCCTCAACTTCATTCAACCGTGCCTGGACAATATTTTTGGAATTATGGCAACCGTCATCATTGGGTTCGATTCGAATAGCAAGTAGATGCCGAATCGAATCCAGGGTAAATCCCAGGTTGCGGGCATAACGAATAAACCGTAGTCGTTGTAGGTCATTTTCCACATACAGACGAAAACCACCTTCGGTACGGATATTATGGTTCATTAAATGTTGCTTTTCGTAATACCTAATCGTATCAGGTGTTACACCCGTCAACTTTGCTAATTCCCCGATGCGGTACATATCATTATTTTCCTTATATATCTGATGCCAGCAGTTATCCGCACACTTTCTATAAAGAAAGTGGGGGTTTAATTTGATAGTAAAAAATGAAGAGTAAAAGGGGACCAGGTATTAACGGCCCCCGTTTACTTTAACTGTTATTTTTCTTTATATAACACTGCATTAGCCCCAAACCCCGTATTACCACGCGTGAATCGGCTAACATAATAATAATCAGCCCCGGCTTCAGCCGCCTTCATATTAATATTAGATTTAGCATCATCGGGTGAAAAATATTTACCCCCGACAGAAATATCACCAACATGAACGTACTTGCTGGTTTCATCCCATGAGATTTCTGTAGCAGCAAATGAAGGGAGTGATATCACGGAAGTGATGACGGCAGTGGTTAGCATTATTTTCTTGAACATATTCTCTTTCCTTACGATATGATTATTTATTTTTAAATGTGCAGCAGTTCGCTGTTTTTTCACCATAACATTGGAGTTAACTTTAGTTTCAATAGCATATTATTTATATTTAACTTAATTTTCACAATCATGACAATTATGGAGAATCTTCATTATAAATATGACTACACAACAATCATAAATAACTCTAACACATTATTTTTAAACACTTTAAACAACAACACCCTTCATAAACCCTGTGAAAACCTTTGGTTTACTTAATTCTCATACTTGCTTACTCAACAATAAACACACTTTCTACATTCAGAAAATGTAAAGCCAGGTAAATACACGACTTTTATATTGAATCTGGAGTTGGTTCAGATGGCTATCATTATGCTTACCTCCATCATGACCTGAAAAGGATGCATTATGATTCGTAAAACTGCTGCGTTAACCATGTTGTTATTTTCTATTTCCTTCTCCGCTTCTTCGGCGACAGAAATTAAAAACAATGAAGCAAAGGCTTATCAGGAAATAGGTCACATTTCAGTTTCTGGTAAACCGTCTTCAGAAGAAGCGGTTGCCGCGATAAAAACACGAGCTGAAGAATCTGGAGCAGATTACTTTTCGATTGTAAGACTAACCACCCCTGGTGATAGCAGTAAATGGAGTGCAAATGCGGTGCTTTATAAATCCCAGTAACTCTATTTTATTTAATCACCGGCATCACCGATATGGGATGTCTGTTCTTACCAGGAGAGAGATATGCGAATCTGGACGCTGACACTGTTTATTTTTATTGCTCCGGGAAGCATTGCTCTGGCAGCAACAACGGTTCCTCCTACCCTTTCTGAACTTCAACAATATGCACTCAAAAATAATATCAGCTCACCCGATCAGCAAGCGCAATTGAGCTCACTAATAGGAGGCTCAGAATCCGCTGACGCGCTGTTATTTAACAATCCGGTCATCGATGGGAATAGCGGAAAAAGACGTTCTGTGGCGGGTAACCCTGACAATATTCAACAAACTGAATGGGGCGCGGGTGTTTCCCAGACATTTGAAATTGCGGGGCAACAAGGATACCGACAGGAATCAGCTCAATTCGCCATGAGTGCCTTCCGGGAGGAGTCGCTGGATACGCGAAATCAGGTATTGCTGACCACATCAACGCTGTTCTACCAGATTGTGACTTTGCAGGAAAAAGTCCGTCTGGAAAGAGAGGCCGTTGAGTTGTTTTCTCGAGCAGAACTTGTGGTGTCCCGGCAACGGCAGTCAGGTAGTGCCACCCGCCTGGATAACAACGTTGCCACCATTGAGCGCCAGCTTGCCAATAACCAGTTACTAACCGCCCAACAAGACTTAAAGGACACCCGCAACGAACTTGCGCGTTTTTTGCTGACCTCTGAAGACGCGATACCTGAAATGAAAGGGGATTTCGACACAACCGCCAAACCCCTCCCCTATACCTACGCTTCTCTGGGGTCGCGGCTAGAAAAGAGCCCTAAACTCGCGGCGCTGGAATGGCAGGAGAAAAGTGCCATTGCTGAGCTGGAACTCCAGAAAGCAGCTCGGATCCCGGATGTCACCCTTGGCGTCAGCTATTCGCAGGATGGGCCGGATGACAGCCGTGAAGATCTGACCACCTTATCGATTTCCGTACCGCTTCCACTATTTCAGCGAAACGAGGCGGGTATCGGGCAGGCGACCACCGCGGTGACGCGTTCACGTCTGGCCATCAACACCGCTAAGAATGAACAACAGCAAACTCTTAAAAATCAATGGGACAAGCTGAACAACCTGAAAGACAGGGTACGGATCCTCAATCAACAGGTCCTGCCAGCTACAGACATGAACAAACAGCTCACCCTGCTGGCACAGGAAAATGGGCAAAGCAGCCTGCCAGATGTTTTGCTGACCAGCCAACAGATCCTGAATGCCCAACGCACCAGGCTAGACACACTTCTCGAGTACCAGACAACGCGTCTGAAACTAGAAAATATCGCTAACTGGAGTGGACAGGAGCTCCCATGACTCAGAATAATGCGCAGTACCGCCGTTTGCCATCCGCACTGTATTTTATTGTTTTTGTAGGTTTCTTTTCCCCAGCAGTCAGTGCATCACCCGACGATTCAGAAGAAGCGGAGACTGTGTCTACTCCGAAGGAAGTCCTGCTCGAAACTATCGGCCCTGCCCCGATGACCAACGAGTTTCGAGCGCTGGCCACCATCCAGTTAGATCCCCAACGTTCAGCCACCATTTCTTCGCGGATAAACGGCTGGATCACTTCTGTTAATGCTCTTCCGGGTAAAAAAGTGAGTAAAGGAGACACTCTCGCGACCCTGGACAGCATACAGCTTCGTGATGAAAACAATGTCGTTAAGCAGGCCAGGGCAGCACTCAATGCCGCCTCTGAACTGCTCAAGCGTAAACAAAAAATGATGGCAGAAGAGATAATCCCTCGCAACGATCTGACTGCTGCGACGCTTGCTTACCAGCAAGCAAAAGCCGAATTTGATGCGGCACAGGCCCGACAAACATTATTCGGCTCCAACGGTAAATCAGCTTCGCTGTCGACAATTACCGCCCCCTTCAGCGGCACCGTTCTGACCACAACGGCCCGCCAGGAGCAAGCCGTCACCCCCGCAGACGTTCTGTTTACCCTCAGTGATCTGAGCACCGTACTGATTACTGCCAATGTGCCGGAATCTCAGGTTCGTTTCCTCGAGCCTGGAGCCACGGTGCGTATTCAGGCCAGTGCCTGGCCCGACGAAACATTTTCCGGTCAGATTGTGAGTACTGCCGGCACCCTTGATTCCTCATCCCGCACCCTTGCGACCTATATTGCCGTCAATAACGAGGATGGACGTCTGAAACCGGAAATGCAGGTCACCGCTTATGTCCGTTATAACCCCCCTAAGCCAGTCATCAGCGTACCGGACTCTGCATTAACACTGATGGATGGCAAGTCGTCGGTATTTGTCGCAAATGGTGAAAATAAATATCAACCCGTCCAGGTTACGACCGGGAAAAAGGGTCTGGACAGGACAGAAATTACCAGTGGGCTGAAGCCCGGGGACCGTGTGGTTGTTAACCAGACTTACGATCTGAAATCCCGACTGCTTATCGCAGAAACGGCTGGCGGGCACTAAGGAGACACACATGCTCGGTTCGTTGATAAACCTATCTCTGAAATACAAGCTGCTGATCATTGTGTTGTTTATGGCCGTTGTCGGCTATGGCGTCATGGCATTCCGAAGCGTCCCCGTGGACGCCTTCCCCGATGTAACGCCGGTGCAGGTGAATGTCTATACAGAAGCTTCTGGCCTGGCCGCCGAAGATATTGAAAAGCTGTTCACCGTTCCGGTAGAAAGCAATATGGCCGGGTTACCCAATGTGGAACAAATCCGTTCAATGTCATTGGCGGGCCTTTCCTACATCAGTATCAATTTTAAAGACAACACGGATATTTATCTTGCTCGCCAGTGGGTCAGTGAAAAACTTCAGGAGATCGGGGACTCGCTCCCGGCGGGGTACAGCCCACCAGTGCTGGGAGCCAACTCCTCCGGACTGGGGCAAGTTTTCTGGTATACCCTGGATGCGGGTAATTCCGGCCTCAGCACCATGGAATTACGTTCACTCCAGGAATGGACCATCAGGATGATCCTGAAAACGGTGCCAGGTGTGGATGATGTGGTTTCATGGGGCGGAAATGAAAAACAGTATCAGGTCACCCTCGATCCGGAAAAAATGGCGCTGTACAGCATCACGCTGGCTGACGTGCTCCCGGTGCTTGCAGGGAATAACCGCCAGGCCGGTGGACAAAGCGTCAACATCGGTGAGGAACAGTATCTGGTTCGTGGTTATGGCCAGCTGGAAAGTCTTTCCGATATTGCTGGTCTGCGCATCACAAGTGCCGGTAACCACCCGGTCTATATTCGGGATATCGCCAAAGTGGAGTTCACACCAGCCGTTCGTGCAGGTGCGGTCACCCAAAATGGGCAGGAAGTCGTCATGGGGATGGTTCTGTCGCGCATTAACGAAAATGCCAGTGATGTCGTTAATGGTGTAAAGGACAAAATCTCAACAGTGGTGAATTCACTGCTGCCTGAAGGTGTCACGCTGAAAACAGTTTATGATCGAACAAACCTGGTTGATCTGGCGCTGAAAACGGCACAAAGCGCGCTGCTGGAAGGGGCTTTGCTGGTTGCCATTGTCCTGTTTTTGTTCCTCGGGGAACTCCGTTCAGCGCTGATTGTGATTATCACCCTGCCCGGCTCCATGCTGATAGCCTTTATTCTGATGCAACAATTCGGCTTGTCAGCAAACCTGATGTCGCTGGCAGGTCTGGCTATCGGTACCGGCATGATGGTGGATGGTGCAGTGGTCATGGTGGAGAATATCCATCGAAGGCTGGCGCTCAATCATGCCAGTGGCGCGAAAAACAGCTTCGCGCTGCAAATCCAGGAAGCCGCCAGGGAAGTGGCGATACCGGTGGCCTTTGCGATTTTAATTATCGTCGTGGTCTTTACTCCGCTGCTGACGCTCGATGGGCTTGAAGGCAAGCTGTTCCGCCCGATGGCGCTGACGATTATTTTCGCGATGCTGGGGTCGTTAATTCTCTCGCTGACCATCGTGCCTGTGCTGTCGTCGCTGTTGCTCAAGCCCGCACATGAAAATGAAACCCGCATAGTCAGATGGATTACTGCAGGCTACCAACCGTTACTGAACAAAGTGTTATCACGCAGGAAAGCGACAATAAGCATCGCGCTGACCGCGTTTTTGTTTTCCCTGGCACTGTTTCCATTTTTGGGGAAAAGCTTTATGCCCCAATTACAGGAAGGCAGTCTGATGTTCAGGATCACTTCCATTCCATCCACATCACTGGACAGTACGCTGGCACTCTCGCGCAAAGTTTCTGATGATATTCGTGGCCAGTTCCCTGAAGTGAAAGATGTGGTCGCCACCATTGGACGTGCCGAAAAAGGCGAAACCGCAGACGTCAATTCAATGGAGGTTTTGTTGACGATGAACCCGCGGGAAAACTGGCCTGAAGACATTTCTTATGACCAACTGGCCCGTAACATCCAGGCGGTTCTTGAAGAAAAACATCCAGGGGCATTGTTCAGTGCAACACAGCCGATTCAGATGCGTGTCGATGAACTGATTTCGGGGATCCGCGCCACTCTGGCCCTGAAAATTTATGGACCGGACAGCGCCACACTAGATTCCCTGAGCCAGCAAATCCAGGCCACACTGAATAAAATCCCGGGCGTAGAAGAACTTTCAACGGAGTCCAGCAAGGGTAAACCCCAGGTGATTATCCGCGTCGATCGTGAAAAAGCGGCGGGTTATGGCATCAATACCAGCGACATCATGGATGTGGTGGAGTCCGGTATTGGCGGTGCGAGCATCTCAAGCATCATCGAAGGAACCGCTCGTTTTGATCTGGTGACCCGATTTAGCGCGCCTTACCGGGAGTCTGTTTCAGCTATCAGCGCTATCCCGCTACGTGGGGCGTCAGGCCAACTGATTTCGCTGTCGCAGGTTGCGGATATTGAGCTGGCTGAAGGGTACGCCTTCCTGCGCCGGGAAGGGCTACAACGTTACGTCGTGCTACAGATGGAAGTTGAAGGGCGTGATATTGACGGCTTTGTGAAGGAAGCCAGCCAGGCCATTGAGAAAAACAACCCGCTACCGGAGGGATACTGGAGCACCTGGGGTGGAGCCTTTGAAAATCAGCAACGCGCGATGGGCAAACTGTCTGTGATTCTGCCGCTGACCATTGGGCTGATCTTTATTCTGCTCTACACCGCATTCGGAACTCTGCGACATGCCACACTCATCATCGCGAACGTTCCGTTTGCCATGACGGGAGGAATTCTTTCCCTGTTCCTGAGTGGACAATATATGTCGGTTCCTTCCTCGGTCGGATTTATTGCCGTCTTTGGTGTCTCAATGCTCAACGGGATTGTGATGGTGTCATTCTTTAACGAACTGAGACAACAAGGAGCCAGTATCCGCGATGCTGTCCGACTGGGTGCGGTTCAGCGTCTGCGTCCAGTATTGATTACTGCGACGGTCGCGATACTGGGGCTGATCCCAATGCTGCTTTCCAGCGGCGTCGGTGCCGAAGTACAGCGTCCATTAGCGACGGTGGTGGTCGGAGGGTTATTAACGTCCACAGCTCTGACATTATTCTTGCTGCCGCTGCTGTATGAAATGACGGAGAACTGGCATATGAAGCGCAATGCTGCTGCCCAAAAGGAACTGGATGCTCAATAACTAGCAACAAATAACAACGGGGAATATCTTACGATATTCCCCGTTAATTTTTATAACCGCTAAACACTTATTGCAGCAGAGAAATATCCGCAACCTGCAAGAACAGCTCGCCATTCTCAGCTAGCTATGAATCAGCAAGACGAAAATCGCTGGTTTTGTACTGAACTGATTTTAGGACAGAGTGACATCTGTTGGAGTAACTTCTTATAGCTTTCAGTATCACCCGAAGAATATACACTACTGGCGTTATTTCCTTAGCATGTTTGATGATTCAGAATTATTCCCTTGGGCCAATTCCTGTTCCAGTAGGTTTTATTGAATTCGAATGAACCCATCCATCTACAGTCTCTCCATTTTTTTTGAAAAATATAACAGATAAAAACCCTTTGTATTCTGAATACACATCAACTAAATCCCCGTGAATTATAAAAAGGTCTTTTATCTTACATCTCTCATCAGGAGCACTATAGAAATAAACTCGAGCATTATCACTCACAACATAACCTGACTCAGATGTAGAGATGACGTTTTGGTATATTTCTGCACGAGAATTAATATCATGACACTCTCCCCACGAAGAAAATGAACATACTAAAAGAAATAAAAGCAATAGAGTCTTCATCGTCACCCGCCCTCTCATCATACTAATCACTTTATTTGCAAAATTTGAATCTGTTGTATGCCCTACACTCTATAATACTAACAGTATTTTGAATATTTTCTGTAGCAAATAAACTCATAATCATGCATTTCACTGACAGCCAAGGGAATTTTCTTTATCACTCTGTAATTTACTGGCTAAATCACTCAAGTTATCAGTCTTTGTTTTGATACAATTGTATCTGTACTCCTTATTTAATTTCACATTGAATACAGCCACCCCCTGTTCTTTTTTGTTATCTTCGTATTTACTAAATATGAAACATTTATATTCACCATTAATAAAACTTATCTCCAAATAATCAGTTTGGAAGCAAGAGCAATGATTATAGCGAAATTTATTGTATGCAGGTGAGTTTGAGCTAAATTCAAACCTGACTTTATCCCCTGCCATCCTATAAATTAACCGATTATTTGCCATGCTCAAGGTTGCAGCCCCTTTGATAGTATTGCAAGAAAAATACTCATTTGTGCCAGGATTAGAAATATCTGATTGGGAATTATATGCCCACTTATTTACTGAAGCGATGCCTTTCTAAGAGAATAGCTGAGACATAATCATCATCATTTTGAAATTTGAAGTAATTCCCGGAATTATCAGTCTCACTTTGAGCAACTGCTTTTATAGCAGCAACTTCACAAGATAAGCTCATAACCGCTGACTGATAATCAGAGTCATCTATCGTGTCCCCTTCATAGAAAGTTATAAATTCCAGAGACTCCAATTTTCCATTAATGGGTGTAACTGGAAGAGAAATATTGCTCAAAGCATCCAAAAATACCACCGGATGCATATGCCGAGGCTTCACTGCTGCGGATCTTCGGCACATCCTTCAACCACACCAGCTTGTTAATATACACCATATTATACTTTGCCAGATTCGAATACACTTCAAGAAATCACAGCGTCCTGTCAATTGCCCTTTGAGGTATCTTTTTGCTTTGCCCAAGCCCCTGCATTAGTTCAACATATTTTTTATATTTCACTTTCGCTTCTGCTCTATTTCCAGCATCCCAATATGAATCAGCCAGGTTCAAATAGGCGGGAATTCTGCCTGGGCTTCTATTAATTACAACAGTTAAATACTTCACAGCTTCGTCTGGCATATTATTTTGCTGTAAAAAAAAACCATAGTCGTTATAAATATCAACATTATAATAATTATTAACCAAGGACTCAACCATGTATGGCTCAAGCGAGTTGACTGCAGAGGACACATTATGCACCTTGAAAAACCTCAATGCATTGAAATAATTAACCTTAATTAATTCATCGAAATAATCATTGTAACCAAAAACATTTTTATATATTACCTCATAGTCTCCGGAAAAATTACTGCCTATTGGACAAACATCTAATCCCTCCGAAATTAGCATAATGTGACTTCTGTCACTTCTATTAATTTCGAATAATACACTGTCCTGTTCTTTTTCAGAATACCCCATAGTATCAGAATAAAATGGTAGTAAAGAAGCAGAAAACCCTTCAGGAATTTTCTTTAGTTTAAATTTTACTACACAATCTGCAGGAGATGAACTCCCAGACTCAATACTTCCACCAAGCAAAGTCGATGATATTAAATCTCTTTGACCAGATTTTTCCAAGCCAAGAAGAGTTGTAGTGCTTTTATATATAACAACACTAGAATTTGCATAAGAAAAAATCAAAAATAAAAAAACACTAATAACCCACTTCATTATCTAACCTCCCTAAAGCTTCAGATTTTTCACTTACAAACCTAGCACTTACACCGGCCTGTACCTCTGGTAAATTTCGAGAAAAGTACACAAGATTTCCATCCGCTTTTTTCTTCCCTCTTTCGGTATAAATGGCAATAATAAGATTTCTATCATAATCTCTTGTTTCTGAAGCTGTTCCACCCAGTGACTTAATAACATTGATAATGACATTATTTTCTGGCCCATGCTGCACTGATGTAGACCACACGACATCATTGAGAGTGTGCGAATGATATCTAACATCCACTTCGGTTTCTTCAAGAGTATAATCTACTAATTTATCAAAGTGAGTTTTCCTGATAAATTCATGCTCAATTACTTTGAATGCATCACCCTCTCTAGTTACAACCGTTCGCCATTTTGATGTAAAATCTGCAGAACCTGGAGTTAAATCGGTAAATTCATTCCTCCATATAAAAGAATCATCATTGACAAATTTTTTAACCGTGCCACCAATTATTATTCTCTCTATACCACGAACTGTAATTTTTACTTGGCTTGTCATTTGGTAAGAGCCGTAGGAAACACCACCGGCATCCCCATGTCCGCCAGATACAGTTAAAGGCCCCCGACTGATCCTACCCACGTAATGCAGACACGGCCCTAAGCGAGATTCAGATTTTCAAATTGTTCCGGGCTGAGTCCGCCACAGGCACTGTGGCGACGCCACCGATTGTAATCACACTCGATATAATTAAACACCGTCGTCCGCATCATTTCCCGGCTGATAAAGCGTTCACCGTGGATACATTCGACTTTCAGTGAGTGGAAGAAGCTTTCTGCACAGGCATTATCGTAACAACAACCCTTTGCACTCATGCTACCGCGCAGGTTATGCCGCTTCAGTAGCGCCTGATAATCCGCTGAGCAGTACTGCCCACCACGGTCGGTGTGAACGATGACATTTTCCGGGTGCTTACGTCGCCACAACGCCATCTGTAGCGCATCGCAGGCCAGCTGTGCCGTCATCCGCGATGACATTGACCAGCCGATAACAGCACGTGACCACAGATCGATGACGACAGCCAGATATAGCCAGCCTTCATCAGTACGTAAGTAGGTGATGTCACCCGACCATTTCTGGTTTGGACCGCTGGCGTAAAAATCCTGCTTCAGCAGGTTCTCCGACACCGGCAGGTCATGCTCGCGGTAACTGACCGGGCTGAACTTCCGTGACGCTTTCGCCCGAAGCCCCTGACGACGCAGGCTGGCTGCCACGGTTTTCACGCTGAAGCGGTAACCCTGAGCATGCAGTTCATCGGTCAGGCGCGGTGCGCCGTAGCGCTGTTTTGCCCGGTGAAAAGCCTCGTGCACGGCGCTGTCACAACTCAGACGGAACTGCTGGCGTGAGTTTAGCCTCGCACGCCGCTGAGCCCACGCATACCAGCCGCTGCGGGCCACCCGGAGGACGCGACACATGGCTTTGATGCTGAACTCAGCCTGATGTTTTTCAATAAAGACATACTTCATTTCAGGCGCTTCGCGAAGTATGTCGCGGCCTTTTGGAGAATGGCCAGCTCCTCGTCCCGTTCCGCCAGCTGGCGTTTGAGACGAGCATTTTCAGCAGCGAGTTCATTTTCACGCTCAGAGGATGAGAGCTGTTGCTGCTGTTTACTGCGCCAGTTATAAAGTTGCGATTCATACAGGCTGAGTTCACGGGCAGCGGCAGCAACACCGATGCGTTCAGCGAGTTTCAGGGCTTCACTGCGAAATTCAGGGGAATGCTGTTTACGGGGCTTTTTGCTGGTTGATACTGTTTTTGTCATGTGAGTCACCTCTGGTTGAGAGTTTACTCACTTAGTCTCGTGTCCACTATTCGCGGGTAGGATCATGTTAACGTACTCCTTATTATACAATGCCAGTTCAGGGTAGCTTTTTTCCTGTTCATCCAGAGCCGCCTGCCACAACGCCGACATACCATCCTTCAGCCATTCACTGTGATGCTTCACCACCAGACGTTGTACCTGATATTGTATATCTGCCTGATTATTATGCAGGTACCGCCATAACTCGTTGGTATCTATCAAACCATCCTGATTCATATCCATCTGCTGAAGTAACTTCTTATAGCTTTCAGCATCTCCCGACGAATAGGTGTCATCGGCATCACTTCGGGTCAGCTCTTCCAGCCGACCAAACGTCTGACGCAGCCATCCTTCTTCCGGGGTCTGGAAGAGACTCTGAGGTTCCTCATTCTGCTCCAGCCGGATAAAACCTCGTTTCTCAAGGTCAAACTGACTCACCTTCTCCACATCATCTGCTGACATCCATGCCGACTCTGCGGGAATCTCGTACCAGGTTTTTCCGTTTGATTCTTTACTCTGGCACTCGCTTTCAGTTGTGAGCCGTTCTGCTTTCGAAAAAAGGGTCGCCCCGCCAACACCCGCCACCTCAAATGCCGCACTCTCTTCGTTGTACTTCCACAGCTTCTTACCCGCCAGCGTATGCAATTCTGCTGCACCACTCGTCACGCCTGCTTTATTCGCCAGAAAATCCCCCATACGTGAATCCTGGCTGAAGACCTCCAGATGACAGAAATACTGCGAACCCGCCTCAGGACGCTCGTGATAACTCAGATGGCCTATCACTTCACCGGCTTTTACTTCGATGCTTTCGCCAGATACGGCCTGGTTAAATACACCATGCTCACGGGCCCTTTGCATCCACGCAGGCAGGCTGCTGGCACCGCGCCTGACGTATTTATCCAGACCGGAGACCCATCCTGATCCACCTGCTGCCAGACCGGATTCTTTCCCGTCCGGCACAGATTTAACCCGAACAAACATGAAGGGGGCCGGTTGATTATTAAGCAGGAACGTCGCTTCCTCCTCAATCTCCACGACACTTCCGCGTGGCAAAGTGGTTTCGGTGTCCAGGGGAGCCTCATAGTTGCGACCAGCATCAGCAACATTTCCGTCCGGTAGACCGGCACGCACCCAGCCTTCAGCCGGATTATCCTCGCGAACTTTAAGCGAACTGGCAGTAACTGTGGCAGTGGGGGATTCTGCACCGTATTCAGAAAGCGGTGCGATCTGCATCCACAGGGTGTAAAACTCCAGAGCGTTCTCGGGTTTATTGTTGTCCGGAATGCAGGTGGATTTAACGAGCACAAACGTCGAGCTAAATTTCAGTGATTCCGTACCGTACTTAGCAGTCTGGTAAGCATCATTCAGACGCCAGGCCACTACCTGTCCATCAGTCATGCATTTCAGCCCATGACTTTCCGGATTGTAGACAGCGTTATCCGCAAAACCATCATAAAAGTGAATACCTCCATGCCAGTATTCACCGGGTTTCAGCAGCCAGTACGTATCACCTTGCGTACCTTGCATGGCCTCCATTAACTCCCTGGCCGAACGATATCCGTCAACAGGTAATACCATTTTCATCTTACTCTCCCTGCTCTTATGCGATTATGAAAAGAAAAACCAAACGCCGGACTCTTCACTTTCCGGCTCGTCCGGTTCCTCTGGCCCCTCTCCATTTCCCGAGCCGCCTCCACCACTTCCGTAACCGCTGCTCCTTTCACCATCCTGCGGCGGCTCAACGGGTGCATCTCCCTCATCTGCCAGCGCACTCAACACCGCCGGCAGTTGCGTGTGCACCGGATCCCCCGGTCTGCCGCCGCTGTTAAGGTTGATTTTCAGCCCGCTGATATCCACGCCGCCGGGGTGTATCACCACAAACGAACTTCCCACCCGCAGCGTGATTTTCGTATTGCTCTGCAGCACGATATCGCCCTGTGCATCCGTGCCCAGCGCACCCGCCACTTTCTGGGCCAGGTCGCCTTTGACCTCCAGGCTGTGGTTACCTTCCACCAGGCTGAGGTGGTCTTTCGTGGTTTTATGCGCCTGGCTGCCGTCGACTGTTACTTTGCGGTCATTTGCCACATACAGCGCGTCATCACGGCCGGTATTCACGGTGTGGTCACGGGTGACTTTCAGGGTCTGGTCATTGCGTACCGTGATACTGCGGTCGTGCGCCACGGTGATGTTCTGGTCATGCCCGCCGGCATTCTCTTTGCCGACCTTCACCGTCTGCCCCAGACCGACGGTGATGCTCTGGTTATTACCAATAGTCTCGGTGTGGTCGACTTTCACATCAGTGGTGCGGTTATTGAGCACCTCGGTATCCATGTTTTTCTGCGCATGGAGATACACCTGCTCATTAGCTGTCGCATCGTCGAATTTCAGTTCGTTAAACCCGCTGCCCTGGTAGGTTTTCGAGCGCAGGGTCATCTGGGTTTTCGTCCCCGGCAGGCTACCTGGTGAGCGGTTATCTTCATGATACGTACGCCCCATCACGATGGGCTGGTCCGGGTCGCCGTTGAGGAAATCGACTATCACTTCCTGGCCGACACGCGGTATCGCCAGGTGACCGAAGCCGGCACCGGCCCACGCCTGCGACACCCGTATCCAGCACGAGCTGTCTTCTGTTTCGCCGTGATAACGGTCCCAGCGGAATTTCACCCGCACCCGCCCGTGTTCGTCGCAGAAAATTTCCTCCCCCGGCGGACCGGTGACCACCGCGCTCTGCGGGCCGTCGACCTTTGGTTTCTGCGGGCGATTCGGGCGCCAGGTGCGGTCTCCCGGTATGGCCACAAACCGGTTGGTGAGGGTGGTGCCCTCGCCGCGACTGCCGTGCAGCGCCTGTGGCTGCTCACTGGTCATCGCACTGCTGATGACCTGCCATTGCCGGTTGTGGCTTTTTATCGGGTGGCCGGAAAGGGGGAAGCGCACGCCCGGCGACAGCGCCGGAGAGTTGCTGGTGCCGGTGGCGGTTTCGGCCTGGTTACGCCAGGCGTCCAGTTTATAGCGGGTGAAATCTTCGCCGTGCTGTTCATCCTTAAAACGCCCCGGATAATCCAGAACTTCATACTGCGAGCGCTGGCCATTCAGGCTCTGTGCTTTATGGCGATAGCCCCCCGGCCAGTCCGGCATCTTAAAGGTGTAATCCAGGCTGGTGACAGTGGAGGGAGCGATACCCGCTTCGTGACGAAACACACTGATGTGCTCCGTGGTGGTTCCAGTCGATACATTCGGATTAAAGGGAAAGGCATCCTGCATCCTGCGCAGGCCGGTCACATCATCAGTCAGCATCAGCCGCTGCCCCCCTTCCGGGGAGACGTCGTCAAAGAAGAAAATGCCTTCTTCGGCCCACAGTCTGGATAAAAAAGCGAAGTCACTTTCCCCGTACTGGGCGCAGAACTCGCGGGCCGGATGGGATTCATAAAACACCGACGTCCAGTTGGTGACGCCGTTTTCTGCCAGCAGCGTGGCGGTGATGGTCTGAATATCCTGCTGCTGGAAAATACGGAAGTTCTGGCGCAGACCGCAGCGCCACAGGGGAGGATGAATGCGCAGGGTGTACTGCATCTGCCAGCCGTTGTGCTCGCTCATGCCGAAGGTGGCAATAATGCCGCTGACATGGCGCAGGACTTTCTGCCCCTGCCAGAGCGTCAGGGTGACGTTTTTCTCCAGCAACGGGTCAGCCGTCTGGCGGAAAGACTGGCTGGCGACGTCAGCATCGAGGACAAATGCAGCGGAGTTGTGCTGCAGCAGGCGAAAACTCACCACCGCAAAGGTGTCCGGCTCCAGCCCTTCCACCTCCAGTGTGAAACGCAGTCCTTTTAATGACATGATCCTTCCCTGGGCCGACAGAATGCCGGACAAATGATAAACATCGTTAACAGGTGAAGGAGAATAATAGGTCTGGTTTTTTATAATGTGATAGCCATCAATTCTTCAGGCTGAAAATCAAATAAACCCTAAATAAAATAATTAAATATCAATAGTTTAATTGGTTATTTGTATGAATCAGATAATGAAATTCGCGTTGTGAATTAAACGAGATATTGAAGGTTACATGCAGTCCTGTAATCCGCTGCACGCCCTCAGCCACATCAGCTCAAACCAAAAAAAACGCCCCCGGCCATCAAGGTCGGAGGCGTTTCAAATGTCAAAACAACGCTTATTGCAGCAGAGAAATATCCGCAACCTGCAAGAACAGCTCGCGCAGTTTGGCAAGCAGCGTCAGACGGTTGATACGCAGTTCTTTATCTTCTGCGTTCACCATCACTTTGTCGAAGAACATATCCACGGGTTCACGCAACGCAGCCAGTTCCACTAACGCTTCCTGGTAACGGCCTTCGGCGAAGAACGGTTCCAGTTTGTCGCGCAGGATAACCAACTGACGAGCAAGATCCATCTCTTCTGGCTCTTTCAGAACCGAAGCACGTACGTGATCTTGTAGCTCTTCGTCTGACTTCGCCAGAATGTTGGAAACACGCTTGTTGGCTGCCGCCAGTGCTGCTGCCGCTTCCAGAGTACGGAAGTGCGACACCGCTTTCATGCGCGCATCAAAATCTGCTGGTTTAGTTGGACGACGAGCCAGAACAGCCTGGATGGTATCTACGCTGTGGCCTTCTTCCTGATACCAGGCACGGAAACGGCCCAGCATAAAGTCGATGACTTCGTCGGTAACCTTCTGGTTGGTCAGCTTATCACCGTAAAGACGTACGGCCTCTTCGGTAAGAGTTTGCAGATCAAGCGGCAGGTTTTTCTCAACGATGATACGCAGAACGCCAAGAGCGGCACGACGCAGAGCAAACGGGTCTTTGTCACCTTTCGGGTGCTGGCCAATACCGAAGATGCCCGCAAGGGTATCCATTTTATCGGCGATTGCCACAGCACAGGCCACCAGGTTAGACGGCAGTGCATCACCTGCAAAACGTGGCTGATATTGCTCGTTGAGCGCAACAGCAACGTCTTCAGCTTCGCCGTCGTGACGCGCATAGTGCATGCCCATCACGCCCTGGGTGTCGGTAAACTCGAACACCATGTTGGTCATCAGGTCGCATTTGGACAGCAAACCGGCGCGAGTTGCGTGGTTTACGTCTGCGCCAATCTGGCCAGCAATCCAGCCTGAAAGGGCTTCGATGCGGTTGGTTTTGTCACGCAGTGTACCGAGCTGTTGCTGGAACAGAACGGTTTCCAGACGCGGCAAGTTGTCTTCCAGGCGCTTTTTACGGTCGCTATTGAAGAAGAACTCGGCATCGGCCAGGCGTGGACGCACAACTTTCTCGTTACCAGAGATAATCTGAATCGGGTCTTTCGACTCGATGTTGGCAACGAAGATGAAGTTTGGCATCAATTTGCCGTCGCTTGCGTAAACCGGGAAGTACTTCTGGTCACCTTTCATGGTGTGAACCAGCGCTTCCGCAGGCACTTTGAGGAATTTCTCTTCAAATTTCGCGGTCAGAACAACCGGCCATTCCACCAGCGAAGTCACTTCTTCCAGCAGGCTTTCGCTCAGATCGGCATTTCCGCCAATTTTGCGAGCCGCTTCTTCAGCGCCTTCTTTGATTACCGCTTTACGCTGCTCGTAGTCGGCAATGACTTTGCCGCGTTCCAGCAGAATTTCAGGGTACTGATCGGCGTTGTCGATGGTGAATTCCGGCTCGCCCATAAAGCGGTGGCCGCGAATCACGCGATCGGATGCAATCCCAAGGATGGTAGCGGGAATGACTTCCGCGCCCAACAGCAGGGTCACAGTGTGCACCGGACGCACAAAGTGGGTATCGTTTGCACCCCAGCGCATCAGTTTTGGAATCGGCAGTTTGGTCAGCGCGGTGGCAATCATCGCAGGCAGCAGGGCTTGCGCACTTTCGCCTTTAACATGGGCGCGGTACATCAACCACTCGCCTTTATCCGTCGCCAGACGCTCTGCCTGTTCAACCGTAATGCCACAACCACGCGCCCAACCTTCAGCGGCTTTGCTTGGCTTACCTTCTGCATCAAAAGCAGCAGAAATTGCCGGGCCGCGTTTTTCAACTTCACGGTCTGGTTGAGACTCAGCCAGATTAGCAATCTTCAGCGCCAGACGGCGCGGTGCTGCAAACCATTTCACTTCGCCGTGGGCGAGGTTCGCCGCATCCAGCTCCGCTGTTACTTGCGCCGCAAAGGATTCCGCCAGGCTGCGCAGGGCTTTTGGTGGCAGCTCTTCAGTGCCGATCTCCACCAGAAAAGTTTTTTCAGACATGGCAGCCTCTTATTTGTTCTTATTGCACATCGGGAAGCCAAGCGCTTCACGAGAAGCGTAATAGGCTTCGGCCACAGCTTTGGTCAGAGTACGAATACGCAGAATGTAGCGCTGACGTTCGGTAACCGAGATGGCCTTACGGGCATCAAGCAGGTTAAAGCTGTGCGCGGCTTTCAGAATGCGTTCGTAAGCAGGCAGCGGCAGTGGGTTTTCCAGCGCCAGCAGGTGCTGCGCTTCTTTCTCATACTGCTCGAAGCAGGAGAACAGGAAGTCCACATCGGCGTGTTCGAAGTTGTAAGTTGATTGCTCAACTTCGTTCTGGTGGAACACGTCGCCGTAGGTGGTTTTACCCAGCGGGCCATCGCTCCACACCAGATCGTAAACGCTATCTACGCCCTGGATGTACATCGCCAGGCGCTCTAAACCGTAGGTGATTTCACCAGTAACAGGTTTACATTCCAGGCCGCCCACTTGCTGGAAGTAAGTGAACTGCGTCACTTCCATACCGTTGAGCCACACTTCCCAGCCCAGACCCCAGGCACCCAGCGTTGGGTTTTCCCAGTTGTCTTCTACGAAGCGAATATCATGAATAGTTGGGTCCATACCCAGCTCTTTAAGCGACCCAAGGTACAACTCCTGAATGTTTTCTGGAGAAGGCTTGATGACCACCTGGAACTGATAGTAATGCTGTAAGCGGTTCGGGTTTTCACCATAGCGGCCATCGGTAGGGCGGCGAGATGGCTGCACATATGCAGTCGCCATCGGCTCTGGCCCTAAAGCCCGTAGGCAGGTCATTGGGTGAGAGGTGCCGGCGCCGACTTCCATGTCCAAAGGTTGAACAATGGTGCAGCCCTGGCGAGCCCAGTAGTCCTGTAAAGTCAGGATCAGGCCTTGAAAGGTCTTGGTATCAAACTTTTGCATGTTGATTTCGCACGCGTTCGAGAGGGTTAAAAAGGGAAGCGACCAGTATACCTGTTGATGGGAAGATAATCAGCCTGCATTCTCAGGCTGATGACGTTGTGTTGCGGCTTTATGTAGATGAAAGGTGCAAAAACTGACCACTTTCGTCAAAAGAGCAGGTAAAACCCTCCCGGCGCGTGGTACTGCCAAGAATTTCATAGCTTCCCTGGTACTGCTTAAAATCCACCACGCTGATGCGCTGGGCCTGCGTGTTGTAACGATGTGCAGCTTCCTGCTTGCAGGTTTCGATCATCACTACCCCCTGAATTGTGGGGTGTTGCGCGACTTGCGCATACTGTGTTTGCTGCTCCGGCGAACTACAAGCACTCAAGAACAAGGCTGCTAAAGCTAGCGCCCATCGGCTATTTTTTATTTTTGGCATCATCATTCGTTAACTGTACGTTAAAATCTTTTCTGTTAATCAATAATTAACAGGTATTTCATATTCTGCAAACCCACATGGCGCCATACAAGAGGGAAAATGCAAACTCAGATTTATACCTGTTCAGTACTCAGAGGAACGAATGCAGCAGAAAATTAACTGGATTGATAACTTGCGCGGGATTGCATGCCTGATGGTAGTGATGATTCACACCACCACCTGGTACATCACCAATGCGAAGATTGTCACGCCATTTAGTTGGGATTTATCGAACGTGCTGAACTCAGCTTCTCGCGTTAGCGTTCCCCTCTTCTTCATGATTTCGGGTTATCTTTTTTTTGGTGAACGCAGTGCGCAGCAGCGCCACTTTTTGCGGATCGCCACCTGCTTGTTGTTTTACAGCGTGATTGCGCTCATCTACATCAAGCTGTTTACCCCAATCAACGCCGGCCTTTCACTGCGCTACATCCTGCAAAAACCGGTGTTTTATCACCTGTGGTTTTTCTTTGCGATCATGGTGATTTACCTGCTTTCACCGTTGATTCAGGTGAAGAAAGTTAACGCGGTGACAATTCTGGGCCTGATGGTGTTACTTGGCGTGATTGCCAACCCGAATACCGTTCCGCAAACGCTGGCGGGCGTGAAATGGCTACCGATTAATTTATACATCCGCGGCGACACGTTTTATTACGTGTTGTATGGATTGCTTGGGCGTGCGATTGGCATGCTGGAAACGGATAAACGCTGGATTAGCGGGCTGGCTGCGGGCTTGTTTGCACTGTGCATTTTTTCGATTTCGACGGGCACACGTCATCAACTGGAAGTGAACGGTAATTTTGCCGACACCTTCTACGTATATTGTGGGCCGCTGGTGTTTATCGCCGCCATTAGCTTGTTGGTGCTGGTGAAGAATTGCCTGAATGGCCGCCCGTTGCCTGGGCTGACGTTAATCTCGCGACATTCGCTGGGCATTTACGGCTTCCACGCGCTGATCATCCACTTCTTACGCACTCATGGTTATCAAATAACAAATTCGCCGGTGCTGGATATTCTGTGGATTTTCGGCGCGACGCTTGCCGGAAGTTTGCTGCTTTCCATGGCATTGCAGCGCATTGATACCCGTAAAATGGTGAGTTAAGCGTTGCGGGCGCGGGCGCGATGTAACTGGCGTGGCGACGAAAAGCCCGCCGCAACTGCCGCCTGCTCCATGCGTTGCCCCTGCAACAAGCGCTGTTCGGCAACCGCCAGGCGCAATTGCTCCAGATAATCCCGCACCGATATCCCCAAATGCTGCTGAAAAAGCCGCGACAAATGGCGTGAACTGACATGCACTTTGTCGGCAATTTCCTGCACATCCCACGCCGATTCGGGTGTCGCAGAAAGCAAATCCTGAGCACGATGCACCGCCGGGTGAATGTGGTTGCGGTAACGCAGCCACGGCGATAATTGCGGGTCGTCGCCCGAACGGCGGAACCACACCACCATTTCACGCGCTACATCCAGCGCCGCTTTGGGGCCGCAATAGCGGTTAATCAGATGCAGCGAGAGATCAATCCCGGAAGTAATCCCCGCGCTGGTCCAGATACCCCGATCTTCAACGAAAATACGGTTATCTTTCACCTGCGCGGTGGGTGCGGCGGCACGTAATCTGACCAATACATCGTGATGCGTGGTGCATTGCACGCCGTTCATCAGCCCCGCTTTCGCCGCCAGCAACGAACCGGAACAGACACACATCAAGTTGAGTTGCTGGCTATGAATTTGCGGTTGCAGGCGCGTCAGCCAACGGCGCACCTGTTCGGCTTGTGGCGTCTCAAAGTAGCGATTTGAATCGCACACGCCGGGCAAAACCAGCAGGCTACCTGGCGTGAAGCTGTCCGGTAGCGCTTCGATACCCGAAAAATTCAGCCCAATTGAAGTGGTGACTTGTGGGTCCGGGCCGATGAAATGCAGGTGAAAAGCGTCGCCTGCCAGCGCCAGCGTTTCGGCTGGGCCAGTCAAGTCGAGGGATAAAACACCAGGCAAAACAACGAACCAGACCCCAATACTCACGATAAAGACTCCAGGCACTCGGCAACGGTTTGGATTTGCGCAAAACGCCCCGTCAGCACGGTTTCAGTACGGTGGCGCAGAGTTGCGGCATCCAGCGTAACCCCTTTCCAGCTCATCGGGAAGGTGAGCATCGCTTCGCTAACAAATGAAACGCGATAACCCAAATCAGACGCCACCCGCGTGGTCGTTTCGCAACATTGCTCGGTACGAATCCCACAGATAATCAGATGGTTAATATCACGGCTACGCAGCCAATGATCGAGGCCGGTATCGGTAAATGCGTTGTGAACGTGTTTCTGGAAAGCCACATCAGCCTGATGTTGCAAGAAAGGCATGGCTTTAACATAGCCGGAAGCCAGCGAGAACGGGCCTTCATCACTCACGTGGAAAATATCCACCACCGGTATATTCAAATCCTGGCAGCCGGAAATCAGCTGTGAAATGGCCTGCTGGAATGCCGGAAAATCGTCTTCTTGCCAGAAATCGCGATGGAAGAAAGATTGTTGTGTGTCGATATTAATCAGAACGGAACGGGACATTTTCGGACTCCTCATCAGTGGGTATGAATCCATTGTGACAAGGGTTGGCCGTATTGCTAATACCAAAAACGGACAGAGTGAGGATGATTTGGGACCAGATGAGATCTTTGAGATGGTGTCGGATGACGCTCACGCTAATCCGACCTTCGAAACACCAGGCCTTGGTCAGGTGGATAAGCACCAGCGTCATCCACCAGCCTGCATAATTTATGTTACTCTCCAGAAAGTTACCCTCGGAGAAAATCATGAACAGCAAGGCTGCGCGCCCCACGATAAGCGATGTCGCGAAAGCGGCAAAGACCGGAAAAACCAGTGTTTCCCGCTATCTTAACGGCGAGCAAAGCGTGTTGTCCGATGACCTTCGTCTGCGCATTGAAACAGCGATTGCCGAACTCGATTACCGCCCAAGCCAAATGGCGCGCGGCCTGAAACGTGGGCGCACCCGTTTAATTGGCCTGATCATCGCCGATATCACCAACCCTTACTCTGTCGATGTGCTGAGCGGTATTGAAGCGGCGTGTCGGGAAAAAGGCTTTACGCCGCTGGTCTGTAACACCAATAACGAAGTGGATCAGGAGCTGCATTACCTGGATTTGCTGCGCAGTTATCAGGTGGAAGGGATTGTGGTGAATGCTGTCGGCATGCGCGAAGAAGGGTTAAACCGCCTGCAACAATCCGCGCTACCGATGGTGCTGATTGACCGAAAAATTCCAGATTTTGCTTGTGATGTGGTCGGTTTGGATAACACACAAGCCGCCACAACCGCCACCGAACACCTTGTCGAACAAGGGTTTGAAGCCATTCTTTTCCTCAGCGAACCGCTCGGCACAGTGAACACCCGCCGCGAGCGTCTGAATGCTTTCCACGCCACGCTTAAACGCTACCCTGGGATTGTTGCCGAAAACGCGGAAGTGCCTTTGCACGAAGGCGAGTTGATGGACAACACGCTGCGCCAGTTCCATTCCGGCCATCGCGGT
The DNA here is from genome assembly GCF_003675305.1 of Buttiauxella sp. 3AFRM03. Taxonomy (NCBI): domain Bacteria; kingdom Pseudomonadati; phylum Pseudomonadota; class Gammaproteobacteria; order Enterobacterales; family Enterobacteriaceae; genus Buttiauxella; species Buttiauxella sp. 3AFRM03. The sequence continues at coordinate 3,257,355 of NZ_CP033076.1, read as the reverse complement.
ATGCGCAAAGCGGTGATTTCCGCCAACGGCGCACTCACACTACAAGTTGCACGTTCACTGCGGCGCATCGGCCTGCACTGGGGCAGCGACATCGGCCTGTTAGGCTTCGATGAACTCGAATGGGCAGAGCTTGCCGGTGTCGGCATCACCACGCTTAAGCAACCGACCTGGCAGATTGGTTACGCCGCACTCCAGCAAGTTGTGAAGCGCATTGAAGGCGGCAGCGACAGCGTTTATGAACAGGTCTTTTCCGGCGAGTTAATCGTTCGCGGCTCCACAGTACGCTAATCAATGTTCGTGATAGCGATCATAAATTAAGCATCGCTGGCTTTTCTTTGGAACCGGTTCCATTTAGCGTAATAAACATCATTACGACACCGGACGAAGTTAATGCCGAGAAAAATTATTATTGTCACTGCCGCTTACGGGCATGACCGCATCGCCGCTTTGGGTGGCCAACACGCGCTACTGCCCGTCATCGCCAATGCCGGTGCTGACGGTGTAGAAATTCGCCGCGAACTATTTAGCCGCACCCAGCTTGATGCCCTGCCAGAACTGGCGCAGCAAATCGCTGAACACAAACTTCAGGCCTGTTATTCCGCACCGGAGCCACTGTTTGTTGAAGACGGTAAACTGAATCCGCTCATCCCTACTTTGCTGCTTGAAGCCCACCAGCTCAACGCCAGCTGGTTAAAACTTTCACTCGGCAACTACCGTAGCAGCCAGCAATTTGCGCTTTTGCAGCAGTGGCTTGCTCAAAGCGATGTGCCACTGGTGGTGGAAAACGATCAAACAGCCTGCGGCAAGCTTGCGCCGATGCAGCGCTTCCAGGCCGCCTGTAACGTGCTGAATCTTCCGGTGACACTCACTTTTGATATGGCGAATTGGCTGTGGGTTGATGAATCGCCGGAAGCCGCCGCACGTGTACTGGCACCATCGGTCAGTTACATCCATGTCAAAGCCGCCGTGGCGCACCATTATCACTATCGCGCCATCGCGCTGGATGATGCCGAACCTCGCTGGCTGGAAATCCTGAAAAGCCTGCCAGCAGACGCACCACGCGGAATTGAATTCCCGCTCGAAGGCCGCGACCTGACTGCTGTCACCCGCCATTACGTCAACTTATTACGCGAGGAGTAAGCAATGTCGAGACAACTTGATGTCATCACTATTGGTGAAGCGATGGCGATGTTTGTCGCCAGCCAAACCGGCGATCTTGCCGCCGCTGAGCAGTTCGTCAAACGTGTGGCGGGCGCTGAACTGAACGTTGCTACCGGCCTTGCGCGCCTTGGCCTGAAAGTGGGTTGGGTCAGCCGCGTGGGTAATGATTCTTTTGGCCATTATGTGCGGCAACAACTGGCAAAAGAGCAGATCGACAGCCGTGGCGTGACAACTGACGAGCGATTCGCAACCGGCTTCCAGCTTAAATCCAAAGCCGAAAATGGAACCGATCCCATTGTGGAATACTTCCGTAAAGGTTCTGCCGCCAGCCATCTTTCAGTGGCTGATTTTAACAAAGAGTACTTTTGTTCCGCACGCCATCTGCATGTGAGCGGCGTGGCGGCAGCGCTTTCTGATACCTCACTTGAGTTGCTCAATCATGCCGCCCGCGTGATGAAGCAAAAGGGCAAAACGATTTCTTTTGACCCGAATCTGCGCCCGGTGCTGTGGAAAAGTGAAGCCGAAATGGTTAAACAATTGAATCAGCTCGCCTTCCAGGCAGACTGGGTGCTGCCAGGGTTAAGCGAAGGCGCGATTCTGACCGGCCACAAAACACCAGAAGCAATTGCCGATTTCTATCTCGACCACGGCGTTAAGACCGTAGTGCTGAAAACGGGCGCTGACGGCGCATGGTTCAAAACGGCCTCCGGTGAAAAAGGGGCCGTAAGCGCGGTAAAAGTCGAGAACGTCGTCGATACCGTCGGCGCAGGCGACGGTTTTGCCGTGGGTGTGATAAGCGCCCTGCTTGAAGGGAAAACCTTAGAACATGCCGTCAGCCGCGGTAATAAAATCGGCTCACTGGCGATACAGGTCATCGGCGATAGCGAAGGGTTACCGACCCGTAGCGCGCTTGGCGAATAAACGAAGGGTTACCGACCCGTAGCGCGCTTGGCGAATAAACGAAGGGTTACCGACCCGTAGCGCGCTTGGCGAATAAACGAAGACTGCATCAGCTGTGCCCTACACTCGGCATGATGCGACTCTCCTCAACATAGAGGCAAGCCCATGAAAACCCAGTCCCTTTCATCAAAGGTAATCGCGCCAAAACGTTGGTGGTACATCATGCCAATCGTGTTTATCACGTACAGCCTGGCGTACCTCGACCGTGCCAACTTTAGTTTTGCTTCTGCCGCCGGTATTAACGACGATCTCGGTATCACCAAAGGGATTTCGTCTTTGCTTGGCGCACTGTTTTTCCTCGGTTATTTCTTCTTCCAGATACCGGGTGCGATGTACGCCGAACGCCGCAGCGTGCGCAAGCTTATCTTCGTCTGCCTGATTTTGTGGGGCGGTTGTGCGTCATTAACCGGCATGGTCAGCAACATTCCGGCGCTGGCGGCGATTCGTTTTATCCTCGGCATCGTGGAAGCCGCGGTAATGCCAGCGATGCTGATTTACATCAGTAACTGGTTTACTAAATCCGAACGCTCACGGGCTAACACTTTCTTAATTCTCGGTAATCCAGTCACGGTGTTGTGGATGTCGGTGGTTTCTGGCTACCTGATTCAGGCGTTCGGCTGGCGTGAAATGTTTATTTTTGAAGGCATTCCAGCGGTTATCTGGGCCTTCGCATGGTGGGTACTGGTCAAAGATAAACCGGTGCAAGTGGGTTGGTTATCTGATGCTGAAAAATCCGCGTTGCAGGCGCAACTCGAAGAGGAGCAGCAAGGGATTAAAGCGGTGCGTAACTACAGCGAAGCGTTCCGTTCGCGCAATGTAGTGCTGCTGTGTATGCAGTATTTTTGCTGGAGCATCGGCGTGTATGGCTTCGTGCTGTGGCTGCCTTCTATCATCCGTGGCGCAGGCACCGCGGGAATGGGCATGGTCGAAGTGGGCTGGCTGTCGTCTGTTCCGTATCTGGCGGCGACCATCGCGATGATTGTGGTTTCCTGGGCTTCGGACAAGATGCAGAACCGTAAGCTGTTTGTCTGGCCGCTGCTGCTGATTGGCGCGCTGGCCTTCCTCGGTTCGTGGCTGGTTGGTGCCGATCACTTCTGGGTTTCCTACACCCTGCTGGTGATTGCCGGTGCAGCAATGTATGCGCCATACGGTCCATTCTTTGCGATTATTCCGGAAATGTTGCCGCGCAATGTCGCGGGTGGCGCGATGGCATTAATCAACAGTATGGGGGCGCTCGGTTCGTTTGTTGGCTCCTGGTTTGTTGGCTACCTTAACGGTGCAACGGGCAGCCCGTCGGCTTCCTATGTCTTTATGGGGGTGGCATTGCTCGCCTCAGTGTGGCTAACTCTGATTGTGAAACCGGCGAAAAACCAACACGTCCCAGTGGCAGCACACCACGCCTAATCTCAGGCCCGGCGGCCGTTAAACCGCCAGGCCTGTCTATAACTATTTAACGGAGAACGCCATGAAGCCGCCCGTCATCCTCTACAAAAAGTTACCTGACGACCTGCTTGCCCGTCTTGAAAGTCACTTTAGCGTCACTCAACTGAATAACCTAAGCCAGGAAACCATCAAGCAAAACGCGCAAGCCTTTGCCGATGCGCAAGGGATTCTGGGTTCCAGCGAAACAGTGGATAAAGCGTTTCTGGAGCACACTCCGAATCTGCGCGCAGCGTCGACCATTTCCGTCGGCTACGACAATTTTGATGTTGATGCACTGAGCGCGCGCGGTATCGCGCTGATGCACACGCCAACAGTTCTGACAGAAACCGTCGCCGACACCATGATGACGTTAGTACTGGCGACCGCACGTCGCGCGCTGGAAGTGGCTGAACGAGTGAAAAAGGGCGAATGGCAAGGCAGCATTGGAGCGGATTGGTTTGGCATCGACGTGCACCATAAAACGTTAGGGATTCTGGGCATGGGCCGCATTGGCCTGGCACTGGCACAACGTGCGCACTTCGGCTTTAGCATGCCGATTTTGTATAACGCTCGCCGCCATCACCAGGAAGCCGAAGAGCGTTTTAACGCACGTTATTGCGACCTGGATACCTTGTTAGCCGAATCCGATTTCGTCTGTATTTCTCTGCCGCTGACGGACGAAACTTATCATCTGATTGGTGCTGAGCAATTGGCTAAAATGAAATCCTCAGCGATTTTGATTAACGCCGGACGTGGCCCGGTAGTTGACGAAAAGGCACTGATTCAAGCGCTGGTAGACGGCAAAATTCACGCCGCTGGGCTGGATGTTTTTGAACAAGAACCGCTGCCGGTTGATTCCCCGCTGCTGAGCCTGCCGAACGTCGTGGCGCTGCCGCATATCGGTTCCGCGACCCACGAAACCCGCTACAACATGGCCGCCTGCGCGGTGGATAACTTAATTGCAGCGTTGAGTGGCAAGGTGAAAGAGAACTGCGTGAACCCGCAGGTATTGAAGTAATTGATTGTTGGCGGATGACGCTTGCGCTTATCCGCCCTACGAACGATAACCAGTAGGTCGGGCAAGCGCAGCGCCCCCGACATATTGACTAAAGCCAGATTAGAAATCAGTCTTAGAAAAACCAGTCATTTCTTCGAGGCCCATCTCACGGCCTAACGCCGTCATTGGATGCACGATAACCAGGCCGCGCACTGCTTTTTTCAGGGCACCCATGTTGGCTTGTTCTTTCTTGGTAATTGGACGCTTGTACGGCAGCGCCATCAGCTTTTGCGCTTCTTTGCTCAGCTTCTGGTTGCGCACCGCTTGCAGGCGCACGATCTCAATTTCCAGCTTCGCTTTCTCTTTTTCCATCTCAGCGTACTTTTCAGCGTCATTGATCAGATGCAGTTCAGGCATCTCGTGACGGATAAGATCGAGGCGATCGCTAAGACGTTTGATTTCTGCTTTTTCGATTTCTTTCATTTTTAATTAACCGTGAATAACTTTCATTGCTGGCAAGGATACACCATTCGGCTTAAGAGGGCGAAAAGGGAGTTCGGTCAGAATTACTTCTGGAAGGCTTTTTTTAAGCTGATCCGTGAGATCAGCTCGGTTAAAGAGAGCACCATCGTGGAACGAACAATTTGCTGATAACGCTGTTTCTGCATGGCAATCAGCTCAGGATCGCTGCCATCCACAAACTTTGGCGTCGGAGGCAGAGCGGAAACACAATGCAATTCACCAAACGGGCCAAGCATTTCATCGTCGGTAAATTTGTAGTCGTTACCGTCGTGATTAAGTTCTTCACGCAGCGCCATCAGCAGCTCGCAATCTTCGTACTCCGCGCGATTAAGCACGCCAAGGCCGTAGATGAGTTTGAGGCGTACAGAAAGCTCCCCTAACGGGCCATCCCCTTCCAGCAACGGTTCAACGGCATATTTCACCGCATAGTCGTCTTTACGGAAGACCTGAATCACCAGGATATTAACCGCTTCGGTGAGAAGCTCGACAGCAGCAATCAGCAGGCTGCGTACGGTTTTGCCGGCATTAAGACGCTCAAGCACACGGTTTTCAAAGGCCTGGGTTTCTTCCATCTTTGCCTACATCACTAAAAGTATTATTGGGTGCAGCGTCTACTGCACCCGCTTTGCATCACTATTTGCCGTTATAAGCATTCACCGCTTCAGCAACAACATCGCTGTTAGCATCAAGGCCAGAGATTTCAGCCAGCGCTGCTTGTGGGCCTTTTTCTGCCAGTAACTGTTCCAGTTCCTGCGCTTGTGGATCTTGCTCGCTGCGATAATGCATCGCCGCGGCAATACCTTTAACCAGGAATTGGTGCGGTAAACCGTATTCGATAGTGCCCAATAACGGTTTAATCAGTCGGTCGCCCGCGCTTAATTTACGCAGTGGCTGGCGGCCAACGCGTTCCACATCATCTTTCAGATACGGGTTTTCGAAACGACCGAGGATTTTCTGGATATAGGCCGCATGCTTGTCTGCATCAAAGCCATAACGCTTGATCAGCACCGCACCACTTTCATCCATTGCGCCTTTCACCACCGCACGGATTTTCTCATCGAGAATCGCATCGCGAATGGTCTGGAGACCCGCAAGCTGACCAAGGTACGCGGTTATAGCATGGCCGGTATTCAGCGTGAAGAGTTTACGCTCAACAAACGCCATCAGATTATCAGTAAGTTCCATGCCAGGAATGTTTGGCAGGTCACCTTTGAACTGAGTTTTATCAACAATCCATTCGCTGAATGTTTCAACTGTGACTTCAAGCGGATCGTTAGTGGCAGATTCAGAAGGAGGCACGATGCGGTCAACCGCGGAATCCACGAAGCCAACATGCTGCTCAACCCAGGCTTGATCATCCTCAGAAAGCGCCTTCATCACATGCGCTTTAAGCTGGCTGGTGCCACGCACCATATTCTCGCAAGCGATAATGTTCAGTGGTTTTTCATTACCATTGGTGCGACGCAGAACCAGCCCTTTTGCCACTGCTGGCGCGATACGTTCCAGCACGACTGGTCCAACAGCCGTGGTGACCAGGTCAACTTCTGCAATCAGCGTGACGACCTCGTCACCGATGCTGCTGACGGCATTCACATTAGAAACGGTATCGATTTGCTTTTGCTCGCCCACCACGTGAACCTGGTAGCTATGGCGCGCGTTCAGCGCATCAAGAACGGTTTGGTTGACGTCCGCAAAGGTCAGTTGGATACCGGCATCTGCCAGCAGTTTGCCGATAAAGCCACGTCCGATATTACCTGCGCCAAAATGTAATGCTTTCATGTCGTTCACCTTCTTAAATTTGAATCACCCGAGAGGGTTCGGGTGAGGAGGTATGCGGTGCTGACCACCCTCACCCTAACCCTCTCCCTGAGGGAGAGGGGACTAGATCGGTATTCACCCTCTCCTGGGGGAGAGGGCCGGGGTGAGGGCGACCGGAGCCACCCACACCACCACTGCTACTTCTTACCTGCCAGCAGGTCGAGCACTTCCTGAACACTGGTGGTGTTAGCCAGGCGCTCAATCACTGACTCATCATCCAGCGCGTTGGTCAGGCTGGTGATAACCTGGATGTGTTCGTTATTGCGAGCGGCAATACCGATAACCAGGCGGGCAATATCATCAGGTTCTTCACCGAAGTGAACACCATGCGGATACTGGCAGAACACAACGCCAGTTTTCAGGACGCGGTCTTTCGCTTCAACCGTACCGTGCGGAACGGCAATGCCTTCGCCCAGATAAGTTGGGGTCAGTTTTTCACGTTCAAACATCGCATCAACATATTCAGGCTGTACGTAACCGCCGTTCACCAGTTGCTCACCGGCAAAGCGAATCGCTTCTTCTTTGGTTGTCGCAGTCAGGCCAAGGAACACGTTACCGGCACCAAGGCGGAACAACCCTTCTTCGCTTGGCACAAAGCTGTCTTCCAGGCTGCTCATCACCTTAACTTCTTTCTCGCTCAGGTTATGAGAGGCCACCAGACGCTCGGTCAGGTTGGAGTACAGGCTGCTGTCGAGGAAGTTAGTCAGGGAAATATGCTGTGCCTGTGGAACCTGGCGCATCGCACGTTCGGTCAGGTCACGGTGCGTAATCACCAGGTCAACGTCATCCGGCAAACTGTTGATTGCACAGTTAGTAACGGAGATATTTTTCAGACCCGCATCGCTGACTTTCTTACGCAGCACACCCGCACCCATCGCACTTGAACCCATGCCTGCATCGCACGCTACGATGATTTTACGTACGTGGCTGAGGTCGTTAGACAGACCAGCACCGACCGCCAGTGGCGTAGCGCCGCCTTTGGATTCAGCTTTCATCTCTTCCATACGGCGAGCCGCTGCTTCGATATCGTCTTCTTCTTTAACCTTGCTTGTTTTCAGCAAGATGGCAGAAACCACGAAGGACACGGCTGTTGCTGCAACGATTGCCGCGATGTTAGCGAAGTAAGCACCTTTTGGCGTCATCGCCAGAATCGCGAGTATTGAACCCGGAGATGCCGGAGAAACCAGGCCGCCGTTCAGAATAGTCAGCGTAAACACGCCAGTCATACCGCCGAGAATAACGGCGAGGATCAGACGTGGGTTCATCAGCACATATGGGAAGTAAATTTCGTGGATACCGCCCAGGAAGTGGATGATTGCCGCGCCGCCCGCAGACTGCTTAGCATTACCGCGACCGAAGAACATGTACGCCATCAGCACGCCCATACCAGGGCCTGGGTTTGCTTCAATCAGGAAGAAGATTGATTTGCCCAGCTCGTGGGACTGCTGAATACCCAGCGGCGAGAAGATACCGTGGTTGATTGCGTTGTTCAGGAACAGGATTTTCGCAGGTTCTACGAAGATAGACGCCAGCGGCAGCATGTCATGGACAACCATGAAGTTAACGCCCGCCGCCAGAATTTTGGACAGGACTTCAACCGCAGGGCCGATACCCATGAACGCCAGAATCGCCAGAATCATACCGATGATGCCAGCGGAGAAGTTGTTCACCAGCATTTCAAAGCCGGATTTGATCTTGCCATCAACCCATGCGTCAAAATGTTTAATTGCCCAACCACCCAGAGGACCGGCAATCATCGCACCGAGGAACATCGGCATATCCGCACCGACGATAACACCCATAGTGGTGATCGCACCGACCACACCACCACGGTCGCCACCGATTAAGCGACCACCGGTAAAACCGATGAGCAACGGCAGCAGGTAAGTAATCATCGGGCCAACCAGTTTCGCCAGTGTCTCGCTTGGCAACCAACCAGTTGGAATAAATAACGCCGTGATAATACCCCAGGCGATAAATGCGCCGATGTTTGGCATTACCATGTTACTCAGGAAACGACCAAAGCTTTGCACTCTGATCTTGATATCGGATGACATACGCACACCCCTTATTGTGTTCACGTGCTGAAAAAGCAGCCCGAGGTTTATTGTTAATGTGGTGGCAAGCAGTGCTGCCAGATGCTCTAAGTGAGGCGAATCTGGCACTGAATCGTTAAGCTGTCCAGTACACGGGATTTTATGTGATATAGATCACTCATCACTGGGTGTAACGAAGCATGTTCAGGAGATCTTGATCACATAATTGATGTGTAAAAAAAACACAGCAGCTATTTTTTGCGCTGAATTGACTCACACGTGTGATTAAAATCACATTTCTCGATTATCACTTTGTTATTTATATGTGACATTAATCACAAAATATCTTCATCGAAATTTTCCTACTGCTCTCCAGGGCAGTCATCGCGAAAGCGTTCATTTCATTTTGTTATAAAATTACAGCGCAGCGGCAGGCGACTCTTCACTACTTTTTCATGCATCCTGATCCATACTTACCGTTTGTCGATTAAAAATGGACGATGTAATGAAACTTATCGGTAATTACACCAGCCCGTATGTGCGCAAAATATCGGTGATACTGCTGGAAAAAGGCATCACTTTTGAATTCGTAAACGACAACCCGTGGACATCCGAAAGCACCACGCCCCATTACAATCCGCTGGGCAAAGTACCTGCGCTGGTCACCGACGAGGGCGAATACTGGTTCGACTCCCCGGTGATTGCGGAATACCTCGAGCTGTTGAATATTGCCCCAACTCTTATCCCGCGTGAGCCTCAAGCCGCATTACAAATGCGCCAAATGGAGGCCCTTGCCGATGGCATCATGGATGCCGCTCTGGTTTCAGTACGCGAACGCCAGCGCCCAATCGAACAGCAATCTGAAGTCGAACTGCTTCGCCAACGGGAAAAAATTAGCCGTGGCCTGACGCTGCTCGAACAATACGCCGCGGATAAAAAACTGAATGCCGAAAACCTGTGTGTGGCAACCATTGCGGTGGCATGTGCAGTGGGATATCTCAATTTCCGCCGCGTTTCCCCAGGCTGGTGTGTAGAGCGGCCACATCTGGTGAAACTGGTCGAGAAACTTTTCGAACGGGAAAGTTTTGCCAGGACAGAACCGCCAACAGCATGATCTCCCGCCATGACAGGGGGCCAACTCCCCCTGTAAACTAATGCGAAATTTCACCACTCTGCGGCTTGTTATGACTACCCATCGCACCTTGTACAGCCAACTTCCTGCCATCGACAAACTGTTACGTGATACCTCATTTTGCGAGGTGCTGCGCAATTTTGGCCACTCTCAGGTGGTTAATACCTTACGCACGATGCTGGAAACCGCGCGCGAGCATATCCGCACTCAGGAACAACTGCCTGACTGGAATGACGATTGGGCAGCACAAGTGCAGGCACGTCTTGAATCGGGCCTGCGCAGCGCGTTGCAGCCGGTGTTTAACCTGACGGGCACGGTACTGCATACCAATCTTGGCCGTGCATTGCAGTCTGAAGCGGCAATTGAAGCTGTGACACAAGTGATGCGCACTCCCGTCACGCTGGAATATGACTTAGACGGCGCGGAACGTGGGCATCGCGATAAAGCGCTGGCATCCCTGCTTTGCGAGCTGACCGGTGCGGAAGATGCCTGCATCGTCAATAACAACGCGGCGGCGGTGCTGTTGATGCTGGCGGCCTGCGCCAGTGGCGAAGAAGTCGTGGTATCTCGTGGTGAACTGGTGGAAATCGGTGGAGCATTCCGTATCCCGGATGTGATGCGCCAGGCAGGCTGCCAGCTGGTCGAAGTCGGCACCACCAACCGCACACATTTGAAAGACTACCGTCAGGCCGCCGGTGAAAACACCGCGTTACTGATGAAAGTCCACACCAGTAACTACCAAATTGCGGGCTTTACTAAAGCAGTCGACGAAGCCGAGCTTGTCGAGCTAGGCAACGAGCTGAACATTCCTGTTGTGACTGACCTCGGTAGCGGTTCACTGGTTGATCTCAGCCAGTGGGGCTTGCCGGAAGAACCGATGCCGCAACAGCTAATTGCCGCAGGCGTAAGCCTGGTGAGTTTCTCCGGCGACAAACTGCTTGGTGGTCCTCAAGCGGGCATTATCGTTGGCAAAAAAGAGCTGATTGCCCGCATTCAGCAACATCCTCTCAAACGCGCGTTGCGCGCCGATAAAATGACACTTGCGGCACTGGAAGCCACATTACGTCTGTATCAACATCCAGAAACGCTGGTTGAAAGATTGCCGACATTACGCCTGTTAACGCGTGATGCCAGTGAAATCACAGACCTTGCACAGCGTCTGTTGCCTGCTTTTGAGGGTAAATATGGCGAGCAGTTTACTGTTTGCGTCGAGCCTTGCTTATCGCAAATTGGCAGCGGATCGCTACCGGTTGACCGCTTACCCAGCTCAGCGCTGACTTTCACACCAAAAGATGGCCGCGGCACCACGCTAAACACGCTGGTAGAGAACCTGCGCGATTCATCCACACCGATTATTGGCCGCATCAACGATGGGCGTTTATGGCTGGATTTACGCTGTCTGGAAGATGAAGCTGGTTTCATGGAGAGCCTGAACCGATGATTATTGCCACCGCCGGTCACGTTGACCACGGCAAAACCACCCTGCTGCAAGCCATAACTGGCGTGAATGCTGACCGTCTGCCAGAGGAAAAAAAACGCGGCATGACCATCGACCTCGGTTACGCCTACTGGCCGCAACCCGATGGCCGCATTCCTGGTTTTATTGATGTGCCAGGACATGAAAAATTCCTCGCCAATATGCTGGCGGGCGTGGGTGGAATCGATCACGCGCTGTTAGTGGTGGCATGCGATGATGGAGTGATGGCGCAAACACGCGAACATCTGGCCATCCTGCAATTAACCGGGAAACCGTCGCTCACTGTCGCCTTAACCAAAGCCGACCGCGTGAGTGAATCGCGTATTGATGAAGTGCGCGAAGCCGTACTAGCAACACTCAGTGAATTTGGCTGGCAAGATGCCACTTTATTTGTCACCGCAGCCACCAGTGGTAGCGGAATTGACGAACTACGTGCGCACCTCCTTTCATTGCCCGAACGTGCACATCCGCGTCAGCACCGCTTCCGCCTCGCCATTGACCGCGCTTTTACCGTAAAAGGTTCTGGCCTGGTGGCGACCGGCACGGCGTTAAGTGGCGAAGTGAAGGTGGGCGATTCATTGTGGCTAACTGGTGCCGATAAACCGATGCGCGTGCGCGGGCTGCATGCGCAAAACAGCAAAACTGACACCGCCTGTGCCGGGCAGCGTATCGCGCTCAATATCAGCGGCGATGCGGAAAAGCTCGATATCAAACGCGGCGACTGGTTACTGGCTGAAAAACCCCTGCAACCGGTAGAGCGGGTGATTGTTCAGTTGCAAAGCCACGCCCCACTACAACAATGGCAACCGCTGCATATTCACCACGCTGCCAGCCACGTCACCGGGCGTATATCGCTACTGGAAGATGACCTTGCCGAACTGGTTTTAGATGTCCCGCTGTGGCTTGCCGAAAACGACCGTCTGGTACTGCGTGATATTAGTGCTCGGGTTACGCTTGCAGGTGCGCGCGCAATACTGCTGCATGCACCACGCCGTGGTAAACGTCAGCCCGCATTTTTGGCGTGGTTACAGCAACTTAAACATGCGGAAACTGACCGCCAGACGCTCGACATTCATTTGCAGCGCAGCGCCGTCACGCTAACTGACTTCGCCTGGGCACGGCAACTGACGACCCAGGGATTGCAGGAATTACTGACCCATCCCGATTTTTTGCGCGCGGGTAACAGCCTGCTCAGCGATGAAATGGCCGCCCGCTGGAAACAAAAACTGCTCGACACTCTCGAACGTTATCATCAACAGCATGATGACCAACCCGGCCCTGGGCGCGAGCGCCTGCGCCGCATGGCACTACCGAGTGAAGATGAACCATTGGTTCTGGCGCTGATAGAAAAAATGCGTCAGGAAGGATTGTTGGCTAGCCGCCAGGGCTGGCTGCACCTGCCCGATCACAAACCGGGTTTTTCTGCAGAACAACTGGCAGTGTGGCAAAAAGTTGATGCGTTATTTGGTGATGAGCCATGGTGGGTACGCGATTTAGCGCGGGAAACTCAGCAAGACGAACAAGCAATGCGCCAGCTATTGCGCTTTGCCGCCCAACTTGGGCTGGTCACGGCGATCATAAAAGATCGTTATTATCGTAACGATCGGATTCAGGTTTTCGCCAATTTGATCCGTGAACTGGATCAAACGCAAGGTGCCACCAGCGCGGCAGATTTCCGCGACAGCCTGGGCGTGGGGCGTAAACTTGCGGTGCAAATTCTCGAATATTTCGACCGCATTGGTTTTACCCGCCGCCGTGGAAACGACCATTTACTGCGCGATAAAGCGTTGTTTATGGTTGAGAAATAACGACATAACCCGGTTAACGCATCACTAATGTGAATAAAGCAGCGATTAGTGATGCGTTAAATAATCTCCTGGAAAATCTTGAGACGGAAAAAGAAATCATAAGCATGCTGCCATGTTGTAAAACCTGAGATAAATCCAGCAAAATCCCACCTAACTACCTAACCACATTGTTCTTTCTGACGCACTTCAAGTTTTTTTCTCTCAACTTAAAGGAGTATTGGGATATTCCCACCGACGAGGTTTATGCCATGGATTTTATGGAAAAATTAAACACACTTTCGGCAAAAATAAAACAGCAAGCAACTGCAATTCAAACTGAAGAAGCAACGAAAACCGCGTTTGTCATGCCATTTATCCATAACGTATTAGGTTACGATGTCTTTGATCCAACAGAGGTTGTTCCAGAATTCATCTGTGATGTTGGAACCAAAAAGGGCGAAAAAATCGATTATGCCATTTTTAAAAATGGTGAAGTACAAATCCTGATTGAATGTAAGAAAATTGGTGATGCACTAAATCTAAACCATGCCTCTCAGCTATTCCGATATTTTCATGTTACAAATGCACGCATTTCAATTCTGACAAATGGACAGGTTTATAAATTCTTCACCGACCTTGACTCTCCTAATAAGATGGATGAAAAACCCTTCCTGGAATTTGATTTGCTCGATATTGATGAGTACGTGCTTCCGGAATTACGGAAACTGACAAAATCAGCATTTGACGTTGAGTCGATTATTAATGCCGCAGGTGAACTGAAGTACGTTAGCCAAATTAAGAAACTGATTAGTTTGCAGTTTTCATCCCCCGATGAAGATTTTGTAAAATTCTTTGCATCGAGAGTCTATGACGGAATCATTACTCAAAAGGTTCGAGAGTCATTTACAGAATTAACCAGAAAAGCAGCCAGCCAATTTCTGAATGATCAAATAAACGAAAGATTAAAATCGGCTATGAGCGGTGTACAGATCCCTGTTATTGCTTCAGAAAGCACGCAAGGCTCAGAAACGGGAGAGACAGAAGCGACCGACGAAAATGAAATCCAGACCACCCTGGATGAACTCGAGGGCTACCACATTGTAAAAGCCATTGTGCGTACGGTGGTAGATGCAGGTCGAATAAGCCAGCGAGACACAAAAAGCTATTTTGGAATATTGCTTGATGATAATAATCGCAAGCCAATATGTCGCTTGCACTTTAATCGTAGCCAAAAATATCTTGGTATATTTGACGCGGATAAAATTGAAACACGCCATCCAATTTCTTCGCTGGATGAAATCTATAACCATGCCGATGTTTTAAAAAATACAGCCTGTTTATACGATTAATTTTGCACAGATTATCGTAAGAGCAGTTTGTAGGGTGAAGGAGCAAAACCAATCCCCTTCGCCCTACCCTATTTCCCGCCTATCAGAACAACCCTAACGGCTTATCGGAATAACTCACCAGCAAACATTTAGTCTGCTGATAATGCTCCAGCATCATTTTATGGGTTTCGCGCCCGATGCCAGATTGCTTATAACCCCCAAACGCGGCATGTGCCGGATAAGCATGATAACAGTTCGTCCACACGCGCCCAGCCTGAATGCCACGGCCCATTTTGTAAGCCAGATTGCCGTTACGGATCCAGACACCTGCGCCGAGGCCGTATTCAGTGTCGTTCGCCAGTTCCAGCGCCTCTTCCATGGTTTTGAAGGTTGTCACAGCGAGTACCGGGCCGAAGATCTCTTCCTGGAAAACACGCATGTTGTTTTTACCAAACAAAATCGTCGGCTCGAGGTAATAACCGGCTTTCAGGTCGCCTTCCAGTGCTTTACGACGCCCGCCAGTGAGCACATCCGCGCCCTCTTTCTTACCGATATCAATGTAGTTGAGGATGGTTTCCATCTGCCCTTGTGAAACCTGCGCCCCCATTTGTGTCCGCGAGTCCAGCGGGTTGCCGCTACGGATAGACTCAACGCGGCGAATGGCGCGTTCCATAAAGCGTTCGTAGATGGATTCCTGCACCAGCGCGCGGCTCGGGCAGGTACACACTTCGCCCTGGTTAAAGGCAAACAGCGCGAAGCCTTCCAGCGCCTTGTCGAAAAACGCATCCTCTTCGTCCATCACATCAGCAAAGAAGATGTTTGGGGATTTGCCGCCCAGCTCCAGCGTTACCGGAATAATATTCTGCGTCGCATACTGCATGATCTGCTGTCCGACTTCCGTCGAGCCGGTAAATGCCACTTTGGCGATACGTTTTGAGGTCGCCAAATATTCACCGATTTCACCACCGGCGCCATTCACCACGTTGATAACACCCGGCGGCAGTAAATCGCCCACCAGCTCCATCAGCAACAAAACTGACAGCGGCGTCAGACGCGCTGGCTTCAACACGACGCAGTTACCTGCCGCCAGTGCCGGAGCCATTTTCCAGCTCGCCATCAGCAACGGGAAGTTCCACGGAATAATCTGCGCGACCACACCAAGCGGTTCGTGGAAATGATACGCCACAGTATCGCCGTCAACTTCACTGATCCCGCCTTCTTGTGCGCGGATGCAGGAAGCAAAATAGCGGAAATGGTCGATCGCCAAAGGCACGTCAGCGCCACTGGTTTCACGGATCGGTTTGCCGTTATCCCAGGTTTCTGCCGCCGCGAGCAGTTCAATGTTCTGTTCCATACGGTCAGCAATTTTGAACAGGATATTGGCGCGGTCCTGAACAGACATACTGCCCCAACCGGCTTTTGCGTCATGTGCGGCATCCAGCGCTAAATCGATATCGCCTTTACTGGAACTGGCTATCTCGCACAGCGGCTGGCCGGTCACTGGGGTCAGGTTTTCGTAGTATTTGCCGTCGACTGGCGGCACCCATTGGCCACCAATAAAGTTGTCATAACGCGGTTTAAGTTTGAGTGGGAAACCATACTCGCCGGGGATAATTCGGCTATCGGGAGGATTATTTGTCATCGGTATCTCCTTGTCGTTTGCACTCTCAAGCGTAGTCGGCAGTGGTGATTTCTTCGCCAGTGTTTAGAGGCTTTACGACACAGGTCACGGATTAGTCATCGAATGATTAGGAGTATTCAACCTGCAGGCTATTGGTTTTGATACATACTTAAATTTTGCCTTTCCAACAAGGATTGCTCATGCGCCTCTTTATAGGCTTCGACGTAGGCGGTACTCATGTTAAGCACGGTTTGTTCACTGAAGATGGCGAGGTGCTGATTGCCGAAGAATATGACACCCACTACGACAAGCAGCTGTTTCTGGATGCCTGGCAAAGTGTGGTGGCAGGTTATCGGCAGCATAATGAAATTGCCGGGATTGCTATCAGCTTCCCCGGATACATCAACCCACACACCGGGAATGTCCCTAAGGCGGGCGCGCTAGAGTTTCTTGATGGCAGCAACCTACTGGAGATTTTCGGTGCGCTGACCGACCTTCCGATCACCGTTGAAAATGACGCCAACTGTGCAGCTCTCGGTGAGATGTGGCTGGGCGCGGGCAATGAATATGACTCGCTGGTCTGCATCACGATTGGTACTGGTATCGGCGGCGGCATTATCGTCAACCGCGAATTAATGCGTGGCTCCCATTTCAGGGCGGGCGAATTTGGCGTACTGCCAGTGGGCAAATACGGTGAAGATATGCACCAGCTTGCCTCGGCGAAAGGGCTGATGGAAGCGTGTCGGCGTGAGATGAACATCCCCGCCGAAGAGAAAATCAACGGCCGAGATATTTTTGCCCGTGCCGAAACAGATCTGCATATTCAGGGCGTTATCGACAACTGGGTGAAATACCTGGCGCGCGGCATTTACAGCGTGGTATCGCTGTTTGATCCACAAGCCATTTTGCTTGGTGGCGGCGTCAGCACCCAGCCAATGCTGTATCCGATGCTGGAGCGCCACCTCGAAGGCTTTAAATTTTGGGATGTACTGAAAGTCCCGATTCGCCCCTGCAAACTCGGTAATAAAGCAGGAATGCTCGGAGCGGTATGGTTGGCAAAGCAGAAGTAGATAACAAGATTTTGGTGGATGTCGCTTACGCTAATCCACCTTACAAAAGTCTCATCACTCGCCATTAACCCAAATACGCATTTCCCCTTCCCCGCGGTTTGCCCAACTAAACCACGGAATAAAGGTCAGTTTTTTTGGCTCCGCGGTCACTGGAGATTTGTCGTAGTGATACAGCGCCTGCTGTTCAGCCTGTTTGCTTGCCATGCACAGGCCATCGGCCTGAATCAGCACTTTGTGGGCGAAAATGCCTTTGCCCTCAATCAGGTTAAATGTGCTGTCTTTCGGCAACCATAAGTTATGCAGCTCTGCACCGTTATCGGCCTCTTCAAGGCAGTAGACCAGTGGACCACGTTGCACCGCGACTTTCCCGGCGACATGGCGCAACAGCGGGTTGCCATACACCCGGCGCACTGGCATCGGTAACGTCATGGCGATGCGATCGCCCTCTTGCCAGGTACGCGTGATGTGCAAGTAACCCTTACGCATTTCACCCTGACACGTTTCACCGTTAAGCATCACAGACGGCTGTGAGCACCAGTCCGGCATACGCAGTGCAATGGTGTGTTGCACGGGTTGAGGTGAAGTCACCGCTATTTCCACCTGCTCATGCCATGGATAATCCCCACTGATTTTCAGCCCCAGAGATTTGTTACCCACTGGAACGTCCATCTCATTGCCGACGTATAAATGAACGTAGAGCGCCTCCGGTTGCGGGGTGTAAATGTAATGGCCGAGCGAAGTCAGCACGCGGGCGATGTTCGGCGGGCAACAGGCGCAACCAAACCAGCGCTGGCGAACCGGTTTTACGTGGTCGTAAATATGGTTGAACGCCAGGGTTTTCGGGTGCACTTCCAGCGGATTCACATAGAAGAAGTGTTTGCCATCCAGCGCCATTCCACCCAGCACCGTGTTATACAGCGCGCGTTCCATCACGTCGGCAAAGCGGCTGTCAGCTTCCATCTGCAACATGCGGCGGGCGTACATCATCAGGCCGATGGACGCGCAGCTTTCGGCGTACACCGTGTCGTTTGGTAAATCGTAATCCGAGCTGAACGCTTCGCCGCTGCTTTGTGAGCCAATGCCGCCGGTAATGTACATCTGGCGCTGCACCATGTTGTCCCACAAGCGCAGGCAGGTCTGGCGTTTTTCTTCGTCTTTATGCAGCCGCGCCAGGTGCGCTACTCCCGCCATCAGGTAGACAAACCGCACCGCGTGGCCAATCGCCGTTTGCTGCAAGGCCAGCGGTTCATGTGCCTGGCTGTAGGCTTTGTCTTTCACCATCCACGCCGGGCCGTGAATATTCCAGTGCGAAGTACGCCCACGTTTTTCATATTCGATGTCGTAGAAATGCGGCTGTGCGCCACGTTCTTCAACAAAGTAATTCACCAGATTTAAATAGCGCGGATTGTCGGTCACTTCATACAAACGCATCAGCGCCAGTTCGATTTCCGGGTGACCGGGGTAACCGTGTAGCTGGTTAACGCCGGGGCCAAACACGCAGTCGATATGGTCAGCCAGGCGGCAAACCACCTCCAGTAAACGGCGCTTACCGGTTGCCTGGAAGAACGCGACACCCGCTTCAATCATGTGCCCGGCGCAGTAAAGCTCATGGCATTCGGCGAGATTCGTCCAGCGCAGCGTCGGTTCTTTCACCGTGAAATAAGTATTCAGATAACCGTCTTCGCACTGCGCTGCCTCGATCAGTTCGATCACTTCATCGGCGGTTTTTTCAAGCTCAGCATTTGGCTTCTGGCACAGCGACCACGCCACCGCTTCCAGCCATTTCGCCACGTCGCTGTCCTGGAAAACCATGCCGTAAAACTCGCCGTCTTTGCGCCCTGCGGCTATCTCAAAGTTTTCGATGGCGTGGCTTGGGTCAGCTTCGGTAATGCGGTCGTTCAATGCATCCCACTGATAGGGAATCACCACATCGCGCACCAGCCGTTGGTACTGGCCCAAAAACGCATCGGTCACTTTCAGTTTGTGCAGGTCAACTTCCTGTAATACATCGGGCTGATTCATAACAACTCCTCAGGCTGTCTGGACATGGCGCTGACGTAAGTCAGTGGAAATCTGCGCCATCATCGGGTTATTCAGGCGGCAACGGCGAATCGCCAGAGCCAGTAACAAATGGAATACGGCTGGCAGCAGGGTTTCCAGCGCCGTAATGCCGGAGAGCGACGCCGCCGTTTGGTGCTCAGGGCCAGGCTGATACGCCACGAAAATAAACACCAGGCTGATGATTCCAGCACTGGCGGCCCAGGCTAATTTGATGAAGAACAGATTGAAGGCGAAGTTCATACCCGATGAGCGCACGCCGGTTTTCCATTCGCCGTAGTCATCGGCAAACGCCATGATGGAAAAGTGCAGTGGCAGCGTAAAGCCGAGGATCACGCCGTTGGCCAGTATTACCACCAGCCATAACGTCTGGAACGCCGCGCCAGTGGGCAACAGCCACATGCCAACGGCAAGTAGCGCCAGCACCAGGTTGGTGTAGTAATAGAGTTTGACGGTATCGAACCGCTTCGCCAGCGGGTTGACGATCACCGCACCGAGAATCGAGGCGAAGGTCACCATGGTGAAGAACAACGAGGCAAAACCGGCGCTGCCTTGCAGCACGTAAGTGATGAAATACATGTAGCCGCCGCCGCGCAGGTTAAAGACGTTGATCAGCAAGAATGACATCACCAGACTCAACAATAACTGGTCGTTTTTGCGCAAGCCCGCCAGGTGTTCGCGCAGCGTGAACTTGCCCATTAACGCCAACGGCACCCGTTCGCGCACCCAGAAGAAGCAGCACAGGAACATCACCACCGCCACTGCGCACAAAATGCCGACACCCATCTGGTAACCTTTGGCGGCATTACCCTGGCCGATGATTTCCACCAGCCACGGCAAGCCAACCGACACCAAAAAACCCGCCACGCCGCACAATACAAAACGCCAGGACTGGCAGGAAATCACCTCGTCGTGGCGCGTCGTCATGGTGTTGATCAGTGCGCAATACGGTACGTTGATGGCGGTGTAACTGACGGAAAGTAAAAGATATGTTCCGAAAGCCCAGAGGATTTTCATGTTGTAACTGAGATCCGGCACGGTGAACGTCAACACACCGATCACGCCAATTGGCACCGCAACCCATAACTGCCACGGACGGAAGCGGCCAAAGCGACTTTGTGTTCGGTCAGCCAGAATGCCCATTAACGGATCGGAAATAGCGTCAAAAACACGCAGTGCGATAAACAGCGTGCCGACAATAGCGGGAACATCGGTGTAGAAAAAGGTCAGGAAATTCATGATAAGACAGGTAATAACGGTGCCACCCGCATCACCTAATCCGTAACCTATTTTCTCGCGTATGGAGAGCCTGCCGTTTAACGCCGAAGTAGCAATATTATCTATAGCGGTAGAGGTCATGATAAAGCCTCGCATCGGGTAAGAAGTCTGGAGTTATTATTTTTTGTATTTGCAAAGTACCCGAATAATTTTGCATTCAATCTCAATACCAACAAGGCGATAACAAAGTATAAAAAGATGACAATTCCGACCTGAAGATAAAACTGTGAAGGAGATCGCCAAACGCCGTTAACAATCCCATCGGGCAGTTTATTTTATCTACACTGCCGCAGTGTGAATGGATTAAAGGAGAATATAATTGTTTGATTTAAAAATATCTTTACCCATTTCAGTGCAAAATGGCGGCTTGTTTATTTCGCGTGGCATCGGCAGCCATCCGCAACGTGAACTGGACTCATGGGAATTAATTTTCGTTGAAAAAGGGACACTTACGATCCGTGAGGACGACACACTATTTAGCGTCAGAGAAGGTGAGAGTTTATTACTTTGGCCACATCGAAAACACGTCGGCACAGGAACCTTCCCGGCAGACTTAAAATTCTACTGGCTTCATTTTGAACTCACTCCGCAGTGTGACAAAAAAACAGATTTTCCGGCATCGTTAATCTCGTTACCCCAACACGGGCAAGTTCTTAATCCCCAATACGTTATTTCGTTATTCCGTCAGTTTTTAAGCGAACAAGAATCCATGACGCGCAGCAGCGCACTGGAATTAATTTTATTGCTGATCATGCAGCAACTTTCCGTGGCGGCGCACGACAGTATACAGGCCGATAACAGTGGCGCGGCCCTTGCCTACAAAGCACAGCAGTTAATTCGCACCCAATTTCATTTGCCAGTTTCCACCTCAACACTAGCCAGCCAGCTACATTGTAATGCGGATTATCTTGGCCGCGTTTATCGCCAGACTTTTCAGCTAACCATTACCGATGCCATTCACCGCCAGCGCGTGTTGTGCGCTGAAAAAATGCTGATTACCGACTCCTGCTCATTGAGCGAAGTCGCCGAACGTTGCGGATTTCAGGATGTGAGTTATTTCAGGAAGGTGTTTCGTAAAAAAATGGGATTAACACCCGCCGCCTGGAAGCGGCGTTATTGTAAGGTGCATATAAATTCGGACTGAGGCTTATTTCTGCTTTGCCTGCATACAATAAAACAGCGGTGTGCCATCGTAGCTGAACAAATAACTCGAAGCATTTTCACGCTCAACTTGCAGGCTAATACCGCGTTCACGGTACAGGAAGAAGTCCGGTGTTTGCGGGAAATACTGGCCAAATAAATTCTCAACGCCGCTGCTTTCTGTCGAAATCATGATGATATTGTCATCCTGATGCCAGTATTTAAAAGTGAAGTGGTTATTGGTATTCAACTCAGGCTTACCTTTTTCATGAAGTTGCCCAAGCGACGTGTAAACTCCCTTTCCGTTTTCAAAGGTAAAATGGGTCAGCATTTCATAGACGATATTTTCGCCAATAATGGTCGCAGTCGCATCACAGGAAAAGTGATCGCGTTTGTAAGACTGGTACCAGGCAAAAAGTAATGGCAACGCAATCAATACAATAATCAACACCCAACACATCCCCCTTTTTTTAAGCTTCATAGCGATCTTTCCTGAATATGTAGGATTGGCATTCTGCATTACTGTATTCAATTTTTCGGTTACACAGCAGTACCGACAAACCCTGCAGAGAACGGTTAAGGGTCAAATAAGCGACACCGCCAGACTCACAGGCAAGGGGATAACGTTTATCCAACAACTTAAAAGTATGCAGACTTTTCTCCTCGCCAGACCAGGAAGAATAAAGAGCACAACCGTTGACCTGCCCTATATAGCTGTAATCGGAATAGTGGGATTCACCGCCAGACTGTTGGTGATAAAGCACACCGCAGGAAATAATAAATGCCACTCCAGCAGCCAGATACGCCCAGCGTGAATAGTGGCACGCAGCAAGGTTGTGAGGCTGAACGCCTGGCTGTTCAACTTTAGGCGCGGGCGATAAAACGGTAGCCTCCACAGGCGTAATAAAGTCAGTTATTGTTCCCTCACGTAGCGTGGCAATTGATTTAAACCCCATTTTTGGTACGGTTTTAATGATGTTTTCCGCAAGCCCCGCTGACTGAAGCCCTTTTCTTAGCGATGCGATACTTTGATAGAGCGCATTAGTGGTGACCACCGCACCGTGCTTTTCCCACACTTGCTCAAAGAGAAATCTCTGCGTTAATACCTGTTGGTTGTGGCGAAGCAAAAGCAATAAGCATTCACTTGCTGGCGTGTGGATAACCACTTTGCTGCCAGGCTGCCCATCCATCGGCCGCAGGCTGTGTTCGTCCGGGTCAAACAGCACGGTTTCATTGATTAAAAAGACGGTGTTCATGTTGTCATCCTCGCCACAACCTATTCGGTCAATAAAGCCTTTTGCATGAGTTTCCCTGAGAAAAAATCTTATTCAGATTTTTTCCTCTTAAAATCAATCCATTACAAGAGCAGCATCCGTAGCCACTCTCTGTGCGAGCAGACTTCTGACTAAGTATAAATCATATAACATCACTCCTCCTTGCGGAGGAAATCGCTATGCTGATGCCATCTCAAAAACGAGCGGTTCAGAAATTACCCCTTCAGGGTTAAGGAATAATTTCACCACGCCACATAGCGAGTGATGCGCTGAAATAGATTTCTAAAACAATCCATTAACTTTTTAAGCAGAACAATATTCTATATATATCAATGAATTCGATATTATAACTTGAGCCATAAGATAATGATGATATTTTAGATTTAAAAAACGACATTCATTCCATTTGCGATATTTTATTCCTGTAATTCAAATTACAACGAAGCTAAATTCCATAAAAAGCCAGAATGTGACGATGGACTACTCTGCTTACCCATGAGTTGTAAGTATTCACCGGAGTCATATAATCCATCCTTATAAACAGTAGGGCTTATAGGAAATGAACACGAGCAAGGGTGCCACAGTCGGATTTATTTTATATGAGCATGAAAAATATGGACTATCAATTGCATGGATTTATGATCGGCAAAGAAATCCATTTCGATATTGATAATGGAAGGTTGTATCGCCTTCCTTCTAGCAGTACAGAACGTAATTTTATTTTTGGCTCGATTTTCTTTAATGAAACCATGCTACAGCTATTTATTTATCTGTTGCTTCATGCGCGCCATAAGAAAGTGACCAAAGATGAATTACTCAAGAATGTCTGGGAAGAAAATAACCTTATTCCATCAACGCAACGTTTATGGCAGGTATTAAACAATCTTAATAAAAAGCTACATCTGCTGGGGTTACCCGGTGATTTCATTCAAAATATGAAAGGGAGTGGCTATATAATAAATCACATTGATGTCATACCCATTTATTACAAATTAAGTGATCTCACCCTTACCTCTGGGAAAGAAAAGGATTAATACCATAAGGTCGTACCTTGAGTAAGTGCGACCAACGTAGGATGCTTTTGCCCTGACTATGGAAATACTCAGGGCCCTTTTTTTTATAAATATCTTCACTGGTAACTGGTTTTGCAACCTCTCCGTTCGAAATTCAGTTGCCGGTGAGGGTATTTATAAAAGGTATTACCACTTGTATTTTTAGAATGATAGCAATCTTTATATAACAACGCTCACCAAAGGCTCTGGGGCCATTACTGGATAAAACATGAGTATAACGAATACATTTTCAAATTTAAAAGTCAGCAGAAAACTCAGCTTAGGGTTTGCTGTTGTTTTTGTGATCACAATTATTATCGTGATGACTGGGATGCTGGGTCTGCGAAACGTCTAGGATAAAATAAGCAAAAGTGCCTTAACTGTTGAGTTAAATAAGAACCTGACTGCGGCACGGTTAAGCCGAACCAATTACCAATATACCCATGGTGTTCATTACCTTGATCAAAACAGCAAAGCATTAAATCAACTGGCAGAAACGGTTACCCAACTGAAAAAATTGAGTTGGGCACCAGACAGTATGGATGCCGTGCTGAAAACAGAAAGTGCGGTGAAAAGTTACCTGGTCAGCACCCCTCCATTTATTAATGCGCTGAACCAAACGAAGCGTGATGAAGAACGTCTGGATTCAAAAGATCTGTATAAAAAGTCTGTTATGGCAGACAAACTCAGCCGCAGCCAAACGCTGCCAGCAGAACAACGCACTCAAGTAGCTCAACTGGGCTTTATATTTAATGACATCGACTCGATGTTAAATGATTACAAAACCCTACCCACTGAGAAATCGCGAGAGATTTTACAAACACGCTTAACCGCAGGCATTGCCCATGCCGAGCAATTGCTTCCTTTGCTACCCGCATCTGAGCAAACATGGGTACAGGCGGGTATCGCTGAAGCACAGGGCTATGTCACTGAGCTGCCTGCGTATCTTGCAGCGTGGACACAACAAAATACACTTTCCGCACAGCTCACTGACCGGGCGGTGGAGCTTACCCGCGCGATTAATGTGCTGTTCGATCTCCAGCAGTTGAAAGCTGAAAAAGTGGTTGCGACATCTGAGTGGGAAATGTCACTCGTTGCTCTGATTGGGGTATTGGCAGGTGTATTGATAGCGCTGGCGATCACCCGTTCGATCACCCGCCCGCTTAACCAAACTCTGTTAGTCGCCGAGCAAATCGCCAAAGGTGACCTCACCGGCACACTGGAAAGCCAGCGCGGTGATGAACTTGGTTTGCTGATGCAGGCGGTGTCGACGATGAATAATAATCTGAAGGATATCCTGCATAACGTACGCGATGGCGTCGATAGCGTCGCTCGTTCGTCTTCGGAAATTGCCGCAGGAAATATGGATTTATCTTCGCGCACTGAGCAGCAATCCGCAGCGGTGGTGGAAACCGCCGCCAGTATGGAAGAACTGACTTCTACCGTCGCCCTGAACGCTGAAAATGCTAAGCATGCCCGCCAGTTAGCGGAATCCGCCTCGCAAAAAGCCAATGAGGGAAGCCAGATTTCAAAGATGGTTATCGACACCATGAAAAACGTGCAAAGCAGCTCGCACCGTATTTCTGAAATCACGACCGTGATTAATAGCATCGCCTTCCAGACTAATATTCTGGCGCTGAATGCGGCGGTTGAAGCGGCGCGAGCTGGGGATCAGGGGAAAGGTTTTGCCGTGGTCGCTGGTGAAGTACGCAACCTGGCACAACGAAGTGCGCAGTCGGCAAAAGAGATTGAATCGTTAATTCACGAATCCGTTTCTTATGTCGATTCAGGTTTCCGCCTGGTGGAAGGTGCTGGGGTGGCGATGGACAACATCGAAACGTCAGTTATCCAGGTGAGAGACATCATGAGCGAAATTGCCGCAGCCACTGATGAGCAGAGCCGGGGGATTTCGCAGATTGCGCAGGCAATGGCGGAAATGGATACCACCACGCAGCAAAATGCGGCGCTGGTTGAAGAATCTTCGGCTGCCGCCAGCTCACTTGAAGAACAAGCAGTACAACTTGAAAAAGTGGTGTCGATATTTAGGGTTTCAAAAAACCAGGGTGAGACAACAACCGCTCGTCCATCTACTCACAACTTAGTCACTGCAATGCCAACCAGAACAGCTGCGCTCAACAATAGAGATAGCTGGATAGAATTTTAAAGTTTGTTTTTATTGTGCCAACACCAGAGAAATAAAGGGCGGGAAACCGCCCTTTCTGACTAATGACACAACTGGCGTATATGGTGGATGACGCTAACGCTTGTCCACCCTACAAAGTCATAATCGAACCGTAGCTCATACAGCAGCGTCATCCGAAAAAACCGGTTCATCCGCCAATTATTTCTTCTTATTCAACAGCGACTTCAAATCAGCGAACGGGTTGTACGTCGCTTCGCCAACGTCTTTTTGCGCGTCTTCACCGGCAACTACCGTGGTGCCGTATTGGTCGGCTTCGGTGTATTTCGAGTGCTCGTGGTCGTGACAATACAGGCACAATAGCTCCCAGTTACTGCCATCTTCCGGGTTATTAGTGTGGTCATGGTCGATATGGTGAACCGTCAGTTCGCGCAGGTTTGAATAGACAAACTCACGCGAGCAACGCCCGCATACCCACGGGTAAATTTTTAACGCTTTCTCACGGTAGCCACTTTCCAGCCGCGTGTAGTTTTTTGGGATCAGTGCCATGGTTAAGGTTACCTGGTAAATAATGTAGGGTTATAACTAGTTTATATTCCCTCTTTATCAATCCCCAAGCGTTTCATGCGCGAAAGCAAGGTGGTGCGTTTTAGCCCCAGCCGTTGTGCCGCACCACGCGGGCCAGCAACTACACCGTTGGTCTCTTTTAGCACACGCAAAATTCTCTGCGCCTCATCTTCCCCTTCACGAATTTCTTCGCTCGCCACCAGACGCGCCGGTTTTTCTTCCGGCTGGATGTAATCCATTTCCGGCAAAGAAAGGTGCAGCACATTGCCGCGAGTCAGCAGCACCGCACGTTCAATGACATTTTCCAGTTCACGAACGTTGCCCGGCCAGTCCATACGGCTTAACGTACGTAAAGTTTCAGCCGGAATACTGTCGATATTACGGTTCATACGATGAGCGATTTTAAAGGTGAAAGATTTCACCAATAGCGGAATGTCTTCCGGGCGCTCACGCAGCGGCGGCAGCGTAATGGGGAACACGTTCAGGCGATAATAAAGGTCACTACGAAATTCGCGCTCGACCACCATCTCTTTGAGGTTGCGGTTGGTCGCGGCAATTAAGCGTACGTCCACCTGCTGAACTTTGTTGCTACCCAGCCGCTCAAATTCCTGCTCTTGCAGCACACGCAACAGTTTAGGCTGCAGTTCTAGCGGCATATCACCGACTTCATCAAGGAACATCGAGCTTTTGTCGGCCAGTTCAAAACGCCCGATACGCTGAGTGTTCGCACCAGTAAACGCACCACGTTCATGGCCGAACAGGTCGCTTTCCAGTAATCCAGCAGGCATCGCCGCACAGTTAATTTTCACCATGCGGCGGCTGTTACGCTCGCTGAGGTTGTGAATCGCCCGGGCAATCAGCTCTTTACCGGTGCCAGTTTCACCGAGGATTAGCACCGTACTGTCGCTTTTCGCCACCATTTCAACTTGTTTGAGCACGTTGGACATCACGTCGCTGCGGCCAATAATCTCGCCAAAATCACTGGCGACATTATTGATTTGCTCGGTGAGGTAGAGGTTTTCGTCGACGAGATTTTCTTTTAAGCGATTGATTTCCTGGTACGCCAGCGCGTTGTCCACCGCAATGGCAATTCGCTCAGCAATCTGGCGCAGCAGTTTAAGGTTTTGCGGGGTAAAGACCCCTGCCTCGCATTGCGCCAGCTTCAGCACACCCAGCATGTTGTTGCCAAAGGTCAGCGGCAGCAGGCACAAAGTCTGGATTTGGTTGCCCCACATTTCAAACAGCATGCGCTCATACGGCGCGAGTTGGTCACCGTGATGCAGATTCAAAAGCAGCATTTCACCGCTTTTGAATACGCGTTCGGAAAGCGTACCCGCCAGTGCCACATCGCTCTGGTCGTGGATAGACGACTGCTCTTTCACGAAATGCGTGGAGTAGACGGTCAGGCGGTCTTTGCGGTTGCCGCGCAAAACGATGCTGATGGAATCTATCGAGAAATAGTGATGAATTTCGTTGGCGATTTCGCTGATCAGTTCATCGAGATCGAGCCTGGAGAGCACGGAATTAGTCACGGCCACCAGGATACGGAAATCGTCACGTTCGCGGCACAGTTGCTCATAATCGTGGCTGGAATCGAGCCGCGACTGGATTTGTTCTGCCACCAGCCCAACCACTTGCGCCAGCGTATGCAGGCGATTAAGTTCTTTGTCGGTCCAAGGAGCGTCGTTATTACGAATAAACTCGCAGCCGCCAAAGATTTTACCTTCAGCCGCCAGAGGCAGCAGGCAATAGCGACTAAATGGCGCATACAGCTCAAGGTTCATCACCTGCGGCCAGGTGTCGTTAAATTCTTCTTCGGTACAAATCAGCGCTTCCGGGCGCGACAGTACACGCCGCACGGGCCCATTAGCCAGCACCATTTCATCTTCGTAATGCAGTTCTTTGCCGTGTATATCCAGGCCATAAAAGGCCACACGCTGATGCAACGGATGGTAAAGCAGAATATTCACTCTGTCCGCCAGTGCGCCCTGCTTTGCCATTTGTGTCAGGCAGTGGGCAAGCGCCGGGAGATCAGGTTGCTGCAACAGGGTGCGCGTTATATCAAATAAACCCTGTTGCCCGAGATCGCTCATCGGTGTGTATGGCATTTTGCTTATCCAATTGGTAGTGCGGAGGCGGTGGATGACGCTGGCGCTTATCCACCCTACGAAATCAAACGCCGGCGATTTGTATTATGAAACCGCTCAAGTGTAGCCAGGACGGCACTCGGCGTTCCTGGCTTAGGTCAACAAATCCGTGGTAGCGGCTCTGAATGTGGCAAATCGAGTGTCCGTTTTACGCCATAAAGACCGGCGACTCGCACGCCTTTGCGCTCGACCACCTCACCAATAATAACGGCATCTTGCCCCAATGGATGTGCTTGTAAAGCCGCGAGAACACTTTCTGCGGCGTCCCTCGCAACCGCAATCACCAGTTTGCCTTCATTAGCAAAATTCAACGCATCAAGGCCAAGTAATTCACACACACCACGTACCGCAGGGTTCAGAGGTAACTGGCTTTCGGTGATTTCCATGCCGCACCCGCTTGAGGCAGCAAACTCATGCAGCACAGCGTTTACGCCACCGCGCGTCGCATCACGCAGCGCTTTCACACCCGCAATATTCAACAAGGGCGCGATTAACGGAGTCAACACCGCGCAGTCACTCATCAACGCACCTTCTAAACCCAACGATTCCCGCAAGTTAAGGATAGTCGCTCCGTGGTCGCCCAATGTTCCGCTAACGATTAACACATCGCCTGCGCTAATGTGTTGTGCACCCCAGCTCAGCCCGGCAGGAATGGCACCGATGCCCGCAGTGTTAATAAACAGCTTGTCTGCCGCGCCGCGCTGCACGACTTTGGTGTCACCAGTTACCACTGCGATACCCGCCGCTTTGGCGGTTGCCGCCATACTGGTGACCACGCGTTCCAGGGTTTCAATCGGCAAACCTTCTTCAAGGATAAACCCGCACGATAACCAGCGCGGGGTCGCGCCGCTGACGGCAACGTCATTCGCGGTTCCGCAAATGGCTAACTTGCCGATATCACCGCCGGGGAAAAACAATGGGTCGATAACGTAGCTGTCGGTCGAAAAGGCTAAGCGGTCGCCGCTGGCGGTTAACTCAGCGAGCGGTAATCGCGCCTGGTCTTCTTGTTCTGCCAGCCATGGGTTATCAAACGCCTGCATAAACAAGTCGGCGATCAACTTTTGCATTGCCTGTCCGCCACTGCCGTGGGCTAATTCGATTGTTTTCATCATTTTTTACCTGTGTCGGACGGCTATGTCGGATGACGCTAACGCTTATCCGACCTACATTGGACTCGTTTTTGTAGGTTGGATAAGCGTTAGCGTCATCCAACGAAAAGATTTTATGCTTCGCACTCCTGACCGCGATACTGATACCACGCGGCACATGCGCCTTCGGATGACACCATCAACGCGCCAAAGGCATTTTGCGGGTTGCAGGTTTTGCCAAACATTGGGCACTGGTGCGGTTTGCAACGCCCGGTGAGCACATCACCACAACGGGCGAGCGGGTCGTCGTAAACCTGCTGCGGTGCGGGTTTGAAATGGTCTTCGGCATCAAACTGGCGATAACCTTCTGTCAGTTGAACACCAGAATCACTGATAGTGCCAAGCCCGCGCCATTCGGCATCACCGCGCACAGTAAATACTTCGGCAATCGCCTGCTGCGCAAGGTTATTACCCGCATCCGGCACCACACGTTTGTATTGGTTTTCCACTTTGCTGTGCTGATGGATTTTCTGCTCCACCAGCATCACCACGCCTTGCAGCAAGTCGAGCGGTTCAAAACCGGCAACCACCAGCGGGCGATGATGTTGAGTGGCAATAAAGTCATAGGCTTCTGTGCCTATGACCATGCTGACATGGCCTGGTGCCAGGAAAGCATCAATGCCGTTGTCGGGCTGCTCCAGCAGACTGCGCAGTGTAGGAATCAGCGTTATATGCTGGCAGAAAAAGTAAAAATTGTTGATGCCCTGCGTTTTGGCTTGTTGCAGGGTGATAGCCGTGGTCGGCATGGTGGTTTCAAAACCGAGGCCGAAGAACACCACTTTGCGCTCCGGGTTCTGGCTCGCCATCGCCAGGGCGTCCATTGGCGAATACACCACGCGCACATCTGCACCACGAGCTTTGGCCTGCATCAGTGAGCCATTTTTGCCCGGCACGCGCATAGCGTCGCCAAAGGTACAAAAAATCACTTCGGGATGGCTGGCGATTTCGATACATGCGTCAATACGGCCCATCGGTAACACGCAAACCGGGCAACCCGGCCCGTGGATAAACTCAATGTTTTCCGGCAGCAGTTGATCGAGGCCAAACTTAAAGATGGCGTGAGTATGCCCGCCGCACACTTCCATAATGCGCAGCGGGCGTTGTGCTGTGTAGGCCAGCTTAGGCGCACGCTCACGCAGTACGTCTATCAACTGCATGACTTTTTCTGGCGCGCGGTATTCATCAACAAAATGCATCATCCGCGTTCTTCCCCAAACAACAGGCCGCCGACATCGGGTTCCACTTCAAACATGTTTTGCAGCGCATCGAGCGTGTCACGAGCTTCGGCTTCATCAATAATCGCCATCGCAAAACCGACATGCACCAGCACCCACTGGCCGATTTGGGCGTCGCCCACCAGCATCAGGTTGACATCACGCTTGATGCCGCAGACGTCGACTTTGGCGCTGCCATCCGGCAAGCGTTCGACGATTTGACCCGGAATGCCTATGCACATCGCTGCGTCTCCAGCCAGTTCAGCCATTCGTCCATACCTTCACCGCTCGTTGCAGAAACCAGCAGGATTTCAATATTCGGGTTCACCTGGCGAGCGTAGTCGAGGCACTTCTCAACATCGAACTGCAAATATGGCAACAGGTCGATTTTGTTGAGTAGCATTAATGAAGAGGCGGCAAACATATGCGGGTATTTCAGCGGTTTGTCTTCGCCTTCGGTCACCGAAAGCACCGCCACTTTATGGCGTTCGCCCAAATCAAAACTCGCCGGACACACCAGGTTGCCGACATTTTCGATAAACAGAATGCCGTTGCGCTCAAGCGGCAGGCGTTGCATGGCGTCGCGGATCATCTGCGCATCAAGGTGGCAGCCTTTACCGGTGTTCACCTGAATCGCTGGCGTGCCGGTGGCGCGAATGCGTTCGGCATCGTTTACGGTTTGCTGGTCGCCTTCAATCACCGCGCAAGGTACACGGCCAATCAGGCGTTTCAGACTTTCCGTCAACAGTGTTGTTTTACCGGAGCCGGGGCTGGAAACCAGGTTCAGCACCAGTTGCTGCTGTTTCGCGAACTGTTCGCGGTTATAGATGGCGAGCTGGTTATTTTTATCCAGCACGTTGAGTTCGATTTCCAGCATCCGGCGTTGAGTCATACCTGGCGCGTGAGTGCCTGCGGCACCATGGCCATAATGCAGGTCGCCTTGTTCATCGGCGGTGGGGGCAAATTTAACTCCAGTGATTGGCGTTAAAGCCCGTGCGGCTGGCGCGAAAGGTGCGCTACGGAATCCAGAATGCGGGTTGCGCTCGTCGCCTTCTATATACAGGTTGCCTTCAGCGCAACCACAAGTACTACACATGATTCGTCTCCTCTACTTCCAGACGCTTAATCTGCACGCCATCATCGGCAACGATGCGTAAATTGCTGCCCTCGCACAACGGACAACGCCGGACTAGCTGGGTTAACAAGGTGATGTGCTGCTGGCAGTCATAGCACCAGCATTCCGCTTCTTGCTGATGGATATGAAGCTGGCAACCTTCAGCGAGGGTGTCGCGGCACACCAGTTCGAAACAGAACTCCAGCGCGCTTTGTTCAACGCAGGAGAAGGCACCCACTTCCAGCCAGACGGCGGTGACACGTGTCGCGCCGTGTTGTCGGGCTTGAGCTTCGATGAGTTCCAGTGCGCGTTGGCAGAGAGTGATTTCGTGCATGTTGCCTCCGGGGTATCTGGGGGGAGGTAATGCAAGGATGGTGCCAGGGTTTATATCCATTTCTCTGACAGACCGAATTTATTCCGTTCACTGAAAGTTTACCGATCCCTGAACTTACCGAAACGGTGAACGTATCAAGGGTGCTACCGCAGCACCCTTGATAATCCCGGCTCCCGGCGATTTATGCCGGACTCAAAGGTCAACGTCAAAAGCTAAGGTCAAAAGCCGAACCGGTTTTGACCTTGAGTCCCGGTATAAATTGCCCCAGCGTTACCCATAAGTCAGGGCTGAGCTGCCGGGAGCAGCGAAAGAGAGCGATCGCCGGGAGCGAGTCGCGAACGACCCTGAACGTTGGGGATAAGCTGGGGTTTACCGCGCAGCGGCAATTTAATCACCGGGCGCCGGGGTCGCCAGGGGGCTGGCGTGAGCCACCTGGCACGTTCACCGTTCACAGATATATGAAGGACCTGAGATCTCCCGGGTGAACGGAACACCACCTTACTCAGCATAAACAATGCTGACATTCCCCCGTCAAACATGTCGAAATGACATGTCAATCGTGTGGTTACTCACTCGCAATTAATACAAAAATCAATAATTTCAAAAAGATACAATGTTGGCACGAAACGTGCTCTGTAGACGCAACAGCAAAAACAGAGTGATTTAATAATGAACATTTGGGAACTGAGCGAAAAAGCCGAATACATTGCCGACAAGCACCAACGCTTGCTCACGCAGTGGCAACATTACTGCAATAGCTTGATTCAGGGCATCACCCTTTCTAAGGCCAAACTGCATCACGCCGTGGGATGCAACCCTGATGATTCACTGCGCTTCTTCTTATTTGACCATTTCGTCATTCACGTCCGCCTGGCAGAAGGCTTCAACAGCCACACCATCGAGTACTACGTCGAGAAGCGTAACGGCGAAGACAGAGTGTTGATTGCTAAAGCAATTCTTGATGACGAAGGCCGTATCGATAGCACCATCAGCAACCGTAGTCGCGACGATGTGCTCGAGCATTACCTCGAAAAAATCCATCCGGTATACGAAAGCCTGTACAGCGCAGTTCACAGCGACACGCCTGTGTCGATGGGCCAACTGCAACAAAGCTCTCAGGCTTGATAGTCATGCGGGGTGTCGAAAACTGTCGAAACGGCAGCCGTCGGCACTATTTCGTCAAAAATGATGAAAATGATGAAAATGATGAATCGCTTTATAATCGCCGACTCCAAACTCTGCATGGGTTGCCATACCTGCGAGGCGGCTTGCTCTGAAACGCACCGCCTGCACGGCCTGCAATCCATGCCACGCCTGAAAGTGATGCGTGACGCGAATGATTCCGCGCCGCAAATGTGCCATCACTGTGAAGATGCGCCTTGTGCTGGCGTCTGTCCGGTAAATGCCATTAAACGCGTTGATGGCGCAGTACAGCTTAATGAAAGCCTGTGCGTCAGTTGCAAACTGTGCGCTATCGCCTGCCCATTCGGTTCTATCGAATTCTCCGGCAGCCGCCCCATTCATATCCCGGCTAATGCCAACAGCCCGAAAGCGCCTCCTGCACCGCCAGCCCCTGCGCGTGTCAGCACGCTTATCGACTGGGTGCCGGGCATCCGCGCTATCGCCGTGAAATGCGACTTGTGCAGTTTCGACGAAGACGGCCCGGCGTGCGTACGGACCTGCCCAACTAAAGCGCTGCGCGTGGTTGATAACAACGACATTGCCAAATCAAGCAAACGCAAACGTGAATTGACCCTGAGCACCACGCTTGGCGATCTCACCCTGTTTACCCAGCCTGAGGTAAAAAAATGAGTGCATTTATCCTGATTCATTGGGCACTAATGGGATTTGTGCTAAGCGCAGTGCTGGCAGGAATCACGGCATTTAATAAACCGCTGAGCGGTTTTATCGCCGGGATTGGCGGAGCTATCAGTTCGGTGCTGGTGCTGATTGCCGGTTTCGATGCCTTAACCGGCTTTAGCGGTATGGCACAAGTCTGGCAACTGCATTTACAGCTCAACGCCTTTAACGGCATCTGGCTGGTGACGTTGGGTCTGCCAGGTCTGTTTATCTCGCTGTTTAATATCGACTGGCATCGCCATCAGGCAGTCAAAGCCAATGGCTTGCTGGTGAACCTGGTGATGGCGGCGGCGGTTGCGGCACTGGTGGCTGATAACCTCGGCATGTTAGTGGTGCTGGCAGAAATCGTCGCACTCAGCGGCTACTTCCTGACGGGCTGCCAGAAATCCGGGCAGCTGTGGTTTGCGCTGGGCCGCCTCGGCACCGTGCTACTGGCCATCGCTTGTTGGATGCTGTGGAAACAGTACGGCACGCTGAGCTACGCCGAACTGCATTTGTTGACCAATGGCGCGCCAATCAGCTCCGTCGTCTGGTTGCTGGGTCTGGTTGGTTTTGGCCTACTGGCAGGCATTATCCCGCTGCACGGCTGGGTGCCTCAGGCACACGCCAATGCGTCTGCTCCTGCTGCGGCGCTGTTTTCTGCAGTGGTGCTGAAAATTGGTTTGTTCGGCATTATGAGTTTCTCACTGATCAGCAACGTGATTCCGCTGTGGTGGGGCATTCTGGTGGTGATTCTGGGGATGATTACAGCGTTTATCGGCGGCCTGTACGCGCTGATGGAACACAATATCAACCGCCTGCTGGCTTACCACTCGCTGGAAAACATCGGCATTATTCTGCTCGGCCTCGGCGTTGGCCTGATGGGTCTGGCGCTGAACGAATCCACGCTGGTTGCGCTGGGCATGATTGGTGGCTTGTATCACCTGTTCAACCATAGCGTATTCAAAACTACCTTGTTCCTCGGCGCAGGCGCTGTCTGGTTCCGCACCGGCCATCGCGACATCGAAAAACTGGGCGGGATTGGCAAGCGTATGCCGCTGATTTCCATCGCCATGCTGATTGGCCTGATGGCGATGGCTGCTCTGCCTCCGCTGAACGGTTTTGCTGGCGAATGGGTGATTTATCAGTCGTTCTTCCACCTCGGCACCTTGCCGCTGTTTATCGCTCGCTTCTTAGGCCCGTTGCTGGCTGTAGGCCTGGCGATTACTGGCGCGCTGGCGGTGATGTGTATGGCGAAAGTGTATGGCGTTACCTTCCTGGGCGCACCGCGCACACCGGAAGCTGAAAACGCCACATCTGCACCGTTCTTGATGAACCTGAGTGTGGCTGCACTGGCCGCCTGTTGTGTGATTGCCGGTGTTGCTGCGCCATGGCTGATTCCGCTGTTGCAGAACGCCATTCCACTGCCGCTGCAAACGGCTAACACCACCGTTTCACAACCGATGATCACCCTGTTGCTGATTGCCAGCCCACTACTGCCATTGATTTTGATGGTGATTTTCCGTGGCGACCGCCTGCCAAACCGCTCACGCGGCACGGCCTGGGTCTGCGGTTACGACCACGAACAAGCGATGGTGATTACCGCGGGAGGTTTTGCTCAGCCAGTGAAAGCGGCATTCGCGCCACTGCTGAAACTTCGCAAAACCCTGAACCCGGTGAAATGGGTGCCTGGCTGGCAGTGCGATTGCTTAGCCGGTACGTTCCGTCGCCTGGCGATGATTGAGCTGGCGGTGTTGCTGGTTGCGGTTTGCGCTTAAGGAGCCTGAGATGAAGTTCATTTTATTACCCATGATTCAGGCGCTGGTGTTGTTTGCTATCGCGCCGCTGTTGTCTGGTATTACCCGCGTAACCCGCGCCCGCATGCACAACCGCCGCGGGCCTGGCGTGATGCAGGAATATCGTGACCTGTTCAAGTTATTCAGCCGCCAGAGCGTGGCCCCGGCCGCGTCCGGTTGGGTGTTCCGCCTGATGCCGTTTGTGATGGTTGGCGTCATGCTGACGATTGCCACCGCGCTGCCGGTCGTCACCCTCTATTCACCGCTGCCGTCGTTGGGCGATTTGATCACCCTTATCTACCTGTTCGCCATCGCCCGTTTCTTCTTCGCGATTGCAGGTCTGGATACCGGTAGCCCGTTTACCGGTATCGGTGCCAGCCGTGAAGCGATGCTCGGCGTCTTGGTTGAGCCAATCCTGATTCTGGGATTGTGGGTTGCCGCACAAGTCGCTGGCAGCACCCACATCAGCAATATCGCTTCCACCATTTACCACTGGCCAACTGCGCAGAGTTTAACGCTGATTCTGGCATTCGCCGCTTGTGCCTTCGCC
The DNA here is from genome assembly GCF_003675305.1 of Buttiauxella sp. 3AFRM03. Classification (NCBI taxonomy): domain Bacteria; kingdom Pseudomonadati; phylum Pseudomonadota; class Gammaproteobacteria; order Enterobacterales; family Enterobacteriaceae; genus Buttiauxella; species Buttiauxella sp. 3AFRM03. Next base: position 3,220,373 of record NZ_CP033076.1, on the reverse strand, counting down.
ACGTTTATCGAAATGGGCAAACTGCCATTTGACCTCGCAGAAGCCGAGCAAGAGTTGCAGGAAGGCCCATTGACCGAATACAGCGGTGCGGGTTTTGCGGTGCTGAAATGGGGTATCTCCCTCAAGCAATTGGTGGTGCTGCAAATGTTCGTTGGCGTGTTCCTGCCGTGGGGCCAGATGAGCGAATTTAGCTGGGGCGGTCTCGTCATCGCGCTGGTTCTGGCGGCAGTTAAGCTGGTGCTTGGCGTGCTGATTATCGCGCTGTTCGAAAACAGCATGGCGCGTTTACGCATGCTGGAAACTTCGCGCATTACCTGGGCCGGTTTTGGCTTTGCCTTTTTAGCCTTCGTCTCCTTGCTGGCGGCGTGATTTAAGAGAATTTATCTATGTCTGAAGAAAAGATTGGCCAACACTATCTCGCCGCTTTGCATAAGCAATTTCCTCATGCGGTGATCGACGAAGCGTGGCAGACCAAAGACCAAATCACCGTCAACGTGAAGCTCAACATGCTGCCAGAAGTGGTGGAATGGCTTTACTACCAACAGGGCGGCTGGTTATCCGTATTGTTCGGTAACGATGAGCGCCAGTTGTGTGGCAACTATGCGGTTTATTACGTGCTTTCGATGGAAACTGGCGTGAAATGCTGGATTACCGTGCGTGTAGAAGTCGATGCCGACAAGCCTGAATTCCCGTCCGTCACGCCGCGTGTGCCAGCGGCGGTGTGGGGCGAGCGTGAAGTGCGTGATATGTACGGCCTGCAACCTGTTGGCCTGCCAGATGAGCGCCGTTTAGTGCTGCCCGATGATTGGCCAGACGATTTGTATCCGCTGCGCAAAGACAGCATGGATTACCGTCAGCGCCCTGCCCCAACCAGCGATCAGGAAACCTATCAGTTCATCAATGAGCTGGGCAGCAAGAAAAACAACGTGGTGCCAATTGGCCCTCTGCACGTTACCAGCGATGAACCGGGCCACTTCCGCCTGTTCGTTGATGGCGAAAACATCATTGATGCCGATTACCGCCTGTTCTATGTTCACCGTGGCATGGAAAAACTGGCTGAAACCCGCATGGGCTACAACGAAGTCACCTTCTTGTCTGACCGCGTTTGTGGCATCTGTGGCTTCGCCCACAGCACCGCGTACACCACGTCTGTCGAGAATGCGATGGGTATCGTGGTGCCAGAACGCGCCCAGATGATCCGCGCGATTTTGCTGGAAGTTGAACGCCTGCACAGCCACCTGCTGAACCTCGGCCTGGCTTGCCACTTTGTCGGCTTCGACTCCGGCTTTATGCAGTTCTTCCGCGTGCGTGAGATGTCGATGAAAATGGCAGAAATCCTCACCGGCGCACGTAAGACTTACGGCCTGAACCTGATCGGCGGGATTCGTCGCGATCTGCTCAAAGACGACATGATCCAGACACGCCAGCTCGCACAGCAAATGCGCCGCGAAGTGAAAGACCTGGTCGATATTCTGATGAGCACGCCAAACATCGAACAGCGTACCGTTGGTATTGGCCGTCTTGACCCGCAAATCGCTCGTGATTTCAGTAACGTCGGCCCGATGGTTCGCGCCAGCGGTCATGCCCGTGACACTCGCGCCGATCACCCGTTTGTCGGTTACGGTTTGCTGCCGATGGAAGTCCACAGCGAAACCGGCTGCGACGTGCTGTCGCGCCTGAAAGTGCGCATCAACGAAGTGTATACCGCGTTGAACATGATTGATTTCGGCCTGGATAACTTGCCTGGCGGCCCGCTGGCGGTAGACGGTTTCACCTATATTCCAAACCGTTTTGCACTGGGCTTCTCTGAAGCGCCGCGTGGCGATGACATTCACTGGTCGATGACCGGCGATAACCAGAAGTTGTACCGCTGGCGCTGTCGTGCGGCGACTTACGCCAACTGGCCGACGCTGCGCTACATGCTGCGCGGCAACACTGTTTCTGATGCGCCGCTTATCATCGGTAGCCTTGACCCTTGCTACTCCTGTACCGACCGCATGACGGTGGTTGATGTGCGTAAGCGCAAGACCAAAGTGGTGCCGTACAAAGAGCTTGAGCGCTACAGCATTGAACGCACCAATTCGCCGCTGAAATGATTGAGATGCCTTTGGCTAATACCACCCTCACCCTAACCCTCTCCCTGAGGGAGAGGGAACCTTCTTTTCCCCCTCTCCAGGGGGAGAGGGCCGGGGTGAGGGCAAATACAGCCAAAGCAAAACACCGGAGTCACCATGTTTAACTTCATCAAAAAAGCCATTAAAGGCGGCGTGGCCACTGAGTCGTACCCGCTACAGCCGATCGCCGTGGACCCAAACTTCCGGGGCAAGCCGGAACATAATCCGCAGCAATGCATTGGCTGTGCGGCATGCGTTAACGCCTGCCCATCCAACGCATTAACGGTGGAAACCGATCTGGTGGCGGGGCAACTGGCGTGGACTTTCAACCTTGGGCGCTGCATTTTCTGCGCACGCTGTGAAGAAGTCTGCCCAACTGCTGCCATCAAGCTTTCTCAGGAATATGAACTGGCAGTCTGGAACAAAGCAGATTTCTTGCAACAGGCGCGTTTTGACCTGTGCAACTGCCGCCAGTGCAGCAAGCCTTTCGCGGTGCAAAAAGAGATTGATTACGCCATTGCCCTGCTTGAGCACAACGGCGACAAACTTGCCGAAGCGCATCGCGCTGCGTTTGAAACCTGCCCGGAATGTAAACGCCAGCAAAGCCTGGTCTCTTCCGACCAAATCGACCTTAGCCGCCAAATTAGAGAGGCCAGCTAATGAGTATGTTACTCGGCCCACGCGACGACAACGGCATGCCAGTGCCAATGACGGTGGATGAATCCATCGCCGCGATGAAAACATCGTTGCTGAAAAAGATTAAACGTTCCGCCTATGTTTATCGTGTTGACTGCGGTGGCTGTAACGGTTGCGAAATCGAAATTTTCGCTACCCTTTCGCCCCTTTTCGATGCAGAACGCTTCGGGATTAAAGTTGTTCCGTCACCACGTCATGCGGATATTTTACTGTTTACCGGCGCTGTGACTCGCGCCATGCGTTCCCCCGCGCTGCGCGCGTGGGAATCAGCGCCGGACCCTAAAATTTGCATCTCTTACGGCGCGTGCGGTAATAGCGGCGGCATCTTCCATGACCTGTATTGCGTCTGGGGCGGCACCGACAAAATCGTCCCGGTCGACGTGTATATTCCAGGTTGCCCGCCAACACCTGCGGCAACGCTGTATGGTTTTGCTATGGCGCTAGGCTTGCTGGAGCAAAAAATCCACGCGCGCGAAGCCAGTGAAATGGATGCACAACCGGCGCAAATCCTGCACCCGGATATGGTTCAGCCATTGCGTGTGCGAATCGACCGCGCAGCGCGCAGCCTTGCGGGTTATCGCTATGGCCGCCAGATTGCTGACAGCTATATGGAAAATCTCACCGCCGGTGGCGGCAGTGTTCAGCAGTGGCTGGCACATGAGAACGATCCGCGTCTGACTGAGATCGTCACGCATCTGGAAGAACTGGTTAAGCAGGAGCGCGTGTAATGAGCGAGTCGGTGGTGTTTTGCCAGCTTAGCCGTAAGTTTGTCGATGAAAACGACAACACCCCGAGTGATGCGCAACAGGTGGTTTATTACAGCCTGGCAATCGGCCACCATCTCGGCGTTATCGACTGCCTGAAAGAGAACCTGGTTTGCTCGTTCGAGCCTTACAAAGCGTGGATTGCCACGCTTGAAGAGGGCAGCGAAGCGCGGCGCAAAATGGAAGGTGTGCCGCGTTACGGTGAAATCGTTATCGATCAGAGCCATGTGGTTTTGTTGGCAAAAGCATTTGATGCCGCAAAACCGAATCAAACTGAACAGCAGCAAGAATGGAGCCAGGCGTTGCTCGATATGCTGCAAGCCATTCAACAAGAACCCGCCATTTATTTGATGGTACGGAGACGCTATGACTAACGTTTTACTTTGTGTCGGCAACAGCATGATGGGTGACGACGGTGCTGGCCCGTTGCTGGCAGAAAAGTGCCAGGCCGCCCCACAAGGCGACTGGATTGTTATCGACGGCGGCACCGCACCGGAAAACGATGTGGTGGCGATTCGTGAATTACGCCCGCAAAGATTGCTGCTGGTTGATGCCACGGATATGGGCCTGAACCCAGGTGAAATCCGTATCATCGACCCGGATGACATCGCCGAAATGTTTATGATGACCACCCACAACATGCCACTTAATTATTTGATCGATCAGATTAAAGAAGATGTTGCCGAGGTGATTTTCCTCGGCATTCAGCCTGATATTGTTGGTTTTTACTACCCAATGACCGACGCGATAAAAGCGGCGGTGGAAACGGTGTATCAGAGCCTGGCAGGCTGGGAAGGTAAAGGCGGCTTCACGGATTTAGAAACACCTGATTTTGAGATGTAATGACGGCTGGGCATGGATGCCCATTCACATCCTGTTTTTATCTCTTTACCAGGGAAGGATGCGAGCTAAATAATAGACGTTACATCGACGAACCGTCCTCCAACCAATAGAAATGCAACGTCAAATATCATTGATCAAATTAATTTATATAAAATTACTGACTGACATGGTTGTGTATGTTCTATATTGAGAATGAAACACCATATGTAGCGCACCTTCCATTTTTTTACGACCGACAAAATCATTTGGATAAATAATTTCACCCAAATTAGAATCAAAGAAACAAATATCGCGAGCGGCTATCTTCAGAGCAACGGAATGCCCAACGCTTGCGTTAACCATATTTATTTCATGCTTACCATTCATTACCAATTCATTCATCAAAGCTGATGCCGATACTCTACTTAGTCTGACCATACCTCTATAACGAATATGACCTTCTATTCTTACAATCTCATTAAATATTTCTTCTCTGGGAAGTGAGGTATACGCCAAAGCAACATGATAATGTTGATATTGGAGATTCATAACCCCACGAATAATGCTCTGAGTTTTTGGCAAATGAAAATAATTCTCAACATTGCACGAATGCGGAGGTGAAATAAGGTAAGCTGCGCTAAATCCATAACAAGCCCCCCCAATCCATATATTTCCTTGCCCTGAATATCCTTTTTCCCTGTTGCTCCAGTCCACACACCACCCAACTTTGTTCGATCGGTACCTGACCAACCGTACTTCCTCATGTAAGCACTCTGGCTAAAATAATTGTATTTACCCTTAGTATTTCTGACATAAGTCATTAATGCATTTACTATGTTTGGCATCCAATCCCTTATATAGACTCATACGCATAAATTAAACAATACATAACAGATCACAGCGTTATCTCAATGGCTGAGATTTATGTAATAATTTGGGGTGGCACGCTATCACAAATATTATTACCTTTATACTTAAATAGTTATTAAGTATTATATAGTCATTATTAAAACCAATGATAAACCTCACAAATAAAACCATTTAATTAAAAAAGAAAATATATTATTAATATATTTGATATTGACACTACTTCATTGTTATCGATTACCTGAGTTTGAACGGCCAGGAAAAGCCGTTTATCTCCTGGTGAGGGCAACTCAATCCACTCTCTGTCATCTGCCCAAATGACATCGTCAAATGTGTCGATGTCACTGTCATCCCACCCCGGATCAATGCGCAAAGCCTTGAATCACGCTAGTTTCAAAGTTGGCACACTTTATGTATGCCTAAAGCAGTCTTATAAAAAACACTCTATCCAGGAGTCTCTGATGAACCGCTTCATCATTGCTGATTCGAGCAAATGTATTGGCTGTCGCACTTGCGAAGTGGCCTGTGTCGTGTCCCACCAGGAAGCACAGGATTGCGCGGCATTAACACCGCAAACTTTCCTGCCTCGTATTCACGTGGTTAAAGGCGTGAATGTTTCTACCGCAACGATGTGCCGCCAGTGCGAAGACGCACCTTGCGCCAACGTCTGCCCTAACGGGGCTATCAGCCGCGAACATGGCTTTGTGAATGTGATGCAGGAACGCTGCATCGGCTGCAAAACCTGCGTGGTTGCCTGCCCATATGGCGCGATGGAAGTGGTTGTTCGCCCGGTTGTGCGTAACAGCGGCGCGGGTCTTAACGTGATGGCTGAAAAAGCCGAAGCGAATAAGTGCGACCTTTGCCACACCCGTGCAGAAGGCCCGGCCTGTATGGAAGCCTGCCCAACCAACGCCATTATCTGCGTTGATCGCAACAAACTTGAACAAATGAATATCGAAAAACGCCGCCGTGCTGCGTTTGATGCGACTTCATCTATTTATTTCTAAACCCCTTTAACTTCACTTTTAACAGGTCTGTTACTGATGAAAAAAATTACCAGCGTCTGCCCTTACTGTGGCGCAGGCTGCAAACTCAAACTGGTTGTTGAGAAGAATAAAATTATCCGTGCCGAAGCGGCTGATGGCGTGACGAACCAAAATGAACTCTGCCTGAAAGGCTATTACGGCTGGGATTTTCTCAACGACACAAAACTGCTCACACCGCGTCTGACGCAGCCGATGATTCGTTATGAAAAAGGCGGCAAGCTCCAGCCTGTTAGCTGGGATGAAGCCATTAGCTATACCGCGAAACGCCTGAAAGCGATTAAAGAGCAATATGGCCCGCGTTCCATTATGACGACCGGTTCGTCACGCGGAACGGGTAACGAAACTAACTATGTGATGCAGAAGTTTGCCCGCGGTGTGCTGCATACCAACAACGTCGATTGCTGTGCGCGTGTTTGCCACGGGCCGTCGGTGGCGGGTTTGCAGGTGACGCTGGGAAATGGCGCGATGAGTAACTCCATCGGCGACATCGAACATTCAAAATGCCTGTTGGTATTTGGTTATAACTGCGCCGATTCGCACCCGATCGTGGCGCGTCGGGTGATTAAAGCGAAAGAAAATGGCGCGAAAATTATTGTTTGTGACCCGCGCCGCATCGAAACCGCGCGTATTGCAGACCAACATTTGCAGCTGAAAAACGGCTGTAATATGGCGCTGGTGAATGCCTTTGGCTACGTGCTGCTCGAAGAGAACCTCTACGATAAAGAGTACGTGGCGAAATTTACTGACGGTCTGGATGCTTACCGTGAAGTGGTAAAAGGCTACGCGCCAGAAGACGTTGAGCATTTGACTGGCGTACCGGCGCATCAGGTTCGTCAGGCGATGCGGACGTTCGCCGCAGCTCCTTCAGCCACCATCATGTGGGGCATGGGCGTGACGCAGTTTGGTCAGGCAGTCGACGTGGTAAAAGGCTTATCAAGCCTGGCACTGCTGACCGGTAACCTGGGGCGTGAAAACGTTGGCGTTGGCCCGGTACGTGGGCAAAACAACGTGCAGGGTGCGTGTGATATGGGCGTGCTGCCGAACCAGTTCCCTGGCTATCAGGATGTGGTTGACCCGGACGTTCGTGCCAAATTTGCCAAAGCATGGGGCATCAACGTTGATGATATGGACGACAAAGTCGGCGTGCGTATCACCGAAGTGCCGCATATGGCCATCGAAGGCGAAATGAAAGCCTATTACATCATGGGCGAAGACCCGTTGCAGACCGAAGCCGATCTTGGCCTGGTGCGCAAAGGGTTTGAAGCGCTCGATTTTGTGGTAGTGCAGGACATCTTTATGACCAAAACCGCCGAAGTGGCGGATGTGATTTTGCCAGCGACTTCCTGGGGCGAACACGGTGGCGTATTCACCTGTGCGGACCGCGGCTTCCAGCGTTTTGAAAAAGCCATTGATGCGAAATACAACGTCAAACGTGACTGGGAAATTATCAGCCTGCTCGCAACCGAGATGGGCTACCCGATGCACTACGACAACAACCAGCAAATCTGGGACGAACTGCGCGAACTCTGCCCGCTGTTCTTTGGTGTGACCTGGGAAAAAATGGGTGAAATGGGCCATGTTCAGTGGCCGTGCCCGACGCTTGACCACCCTGGCACGCCGTATCTCTACAAAGACAGCAAGTTCGATACTCCAAACGGTAAAGGCCAGCTTTTTGCCGCGCAGTGGCGTGCGCCTGCCGAAGTGCCAGATGCCGAATATCCGCTGGTGCTGTGTACCGTGCGTGAAGTTGGCCACTACTCTTGCCGCTCGATGACCGGCAACTGTGCGGCGCTGCAAACCCTGGCCGATGAACCTGGATTTGTGCAAATGAACCCGACAGACGCCAACCTGCTCGGCATTAAAGACAAGCAACTGGTGTGGGTCAGTTCACGTCGCGGCAAAGTTATCAGCCGTGCAGAAGTGAACGAGCGCATTAACGTAGGCTCCGTTTACATGACCTACCAATGGTGGATTGGTGCGTGTAATGAGCTAACGCAGGACAACCTGGACCCGATTTCCAAAACACCGGAAACCAAGTATTGCGCGGTCAACGTTAGCCAGATTGCCGACCAGCAATGGGCAGAAAACTACGCTCAGACGACCTATAGCGATATGAAAGCGCGTTTGCGTCAGGCTGTAGAAGTTTAAGTGTAAAAACAACCCTCATCCCAACCTTCTCCCTGAGGGAGAAGGAGTATTCCCCCTCTCCTGTGGGAGAGGGTTGGGGTGAGGACGAAAGTTTTAAGGAACAATTGTGAATTTTAACGGCGTGATGCTACGCATTCGCGGCAAAGTGCAGGGCGTTGGCTTCCGGCCATTCGTCTGGCAACTGGCGCAACAACTCAGCCTCACCGGCGATGTCTGCAATGACGGCGCGGGTGTGTTAGTGCGCCTGACATCCACCGCCGATGCGTTTATCACCAGGCTTCACGCCCATTGCCCGCCACTGGCGCGTATCGATAGCCTTGAACAATCGCCAATGCAGTGGGAAACGCTACCCCAGGATTTCACCATTCGCCACAGTCACAGCAGCTCGATGGAGACACAAATCGTCCCCGACGCCGCCACCTGCCCGGATTGCCTGCGCGAACTCAATGATCCAAACAATCGCCGTTATCGCTATCCGTTTATCAATTGCACCCACTGCGGCCCGCGCTTCACCATTATTAATACCATGCCGTATGACCGGCCAAACACGGTGATGGCGGCTTTTCCACTTTGCCCAGCGTGTGAAAAAGAGTACCGCGAACCGATGGACAGGCGCTTTCATGCGCAGCCTGTCGCTTGCCCGGAATGTGGGCCGCAAATCAGCTGGCAATGTGATGAGCAACACCTTGAGCGCGAAGGCGCTTTGCAGGCAGCCATTACAGCGTTAAAAGCCGGGAAAATCGTGGCGATAAAAGGGCTGGGCGGCTTTCATCTGGCGGTGGATGCGCGTAACGATGCAGCGGTTTCACGGCTGCGCGAGCGTAAACAGCGCCCGTCCAAACCGCTGGCGGTGATGCTGCCAGATTCAGACGGCTTACCAGAAAATGTACTCGCCCAACTGACGACGCCTGCGGCACCGATTGTGTTAATGGCAAAGTCTGCGCTGCCTGGGCTAAGTGCGTTTATCGCCCCTGGCCTTCGCGAAGTCGGCGTGATGCTACCCGCCAACCCGCTACAACACCTTTTGCTTCAGGGTTTTGGCGGCCCGCTGGTAATGACATCCGGCAATTTAAATGGCAAACCGCCAGCCATCACCAATCAGCAAGCGCTTGAAGAACTGGCCGATATTGCCGACGGCTGGTTGTTGCACAACCGCGACATCGTGCAGCGAATGGATGATTCCGTGGTGCGGGCAAATGGTGAGATGCTGCGCCGCGCCAGAGGGTTTGTGCCAGATGCTCTGCCGTTGCCGCCAGGTTTTTCAGGCCTGCCGCCGATTCTGGCGTTAGGTTCCGACCTGAAAAATACCTTCTGCTTGCTGCGTGGCAACCAGGCAGTGCTCAGCCAGCATCTTGGCGATCTCGCAGAAGAAGGCGTTGAAGAGCAGTGGCAAAAAGCACGCACACTGATCTGCGAAGCCTATGATTTTACGCCAGAACAGATCGTGATAGACGCCCACCCAGGCTACCACAGCGTCCGCATCGGCCAGGAAATGGGCATGCCTGTGAGCAAAGTTTTGCATCACCATGCTCATGCAGTGGCATGTATGGCTGAACACAGTTGGCCGCTGGACGGCGGTGATGCGATCGCGCTAACCCTTGATGGCATTGGCTACGGCGAGAACGACCAGTTGTGGGGCGGCGAGTGCCTGCGGGTGAACTATCGCGATTGTGAACATCTCGGTGGCTTGCCCGCTGTAGCGCTGCCGGGTGGCGATCTCGCCGCTCGCCAGCCGTGGCGCAACCTGTTCGCCCAATGCCTGGCTTTTGTGCCGGACTGGCAACAATGCCCTGAAACCGCCGTGGTACGCGAACAAAACTGGCCGCTGCTGGCAACGGCGATTGCGCGTGGGATTAACAGCCCACGAGCCTCCTCCACGGGCCGCCTGTTTGATGCAGCTGCGGCGGCGCTGAACTGCGCTCCGCTACAGCAAAGCTACGAAGGGGAAGCCGCCTGTCGCTTTGAAGCGCTGGCGTCACAAAGTGGTGCGTGTCTGCATCCTGTTACCCTGCCGCTTATCAAAGGCCAACTCGATATGGCGGTGTTCTGGCAGCAATGGCTGAACTGGCACGACTGTGCACCCGCTCGCGCCTGGGCTTTTCATGATGCGCTGGCAAAAGGGTTGGCTGATTTAGCCCGCAGCCACGCAGACAAGCTGGCGATTAAAACTATCGTATTCAGCGGTGGCGTGCTGCATAACCAGCTGATGCGTGAAAGATTTTCGTATCACCTCGCGGATTTCAATCTGCTCTTCCCGACACAGTTGCCAGCCGGTGACGGTGCCCTTGCATTGGGCCAGGCGCTGGTTGCCGCCGCCCGCTTCCACCTTCCTTCACAAGGATAAAATGATGTTCTTGCGTATTCTTCGTGACAACCCGCGCGCCGCTGTTTTGCTGGCTGTTTTAGTTGCCGCAAACCTTGCCGCCTGGGCCTGGGCGCTGGTTTCGTTTCACCACAGCACGGCATTGATGGCCGCAAGTTTACTGGCCTGGTGCTACGGCCTGCGCCATGCGGTCGACGCCGACCACATCGCAGCAATTGATAACGTGACGCGCAAGATGATGCAGCAAGGGAAACGCCCGTTTGGTATTGGTGCCTGGTTCTCGCTCGGTCATTCCAGCATTGTGGTGCTGGCTTCAATCGCGATTGCCGCAACCGCTGCGGCATTTAAGAATGATATGGACTGGTTCCATGAGGTTGGTGGCGTGATTGGCACGGCCGTATCGGCGTGTTTTTTACTGGCAATGGCACTGGTTAATCTGGTGATCTTACGTGGCGTATGGCGCAATTTTCACCAGCTCAAGCGTGGTGAACCGTTGTCTGCCGAGGCGACTGATTTCACTGGTGGCGGCATGATGAGCTGGCTGTTCCGCTCCACATTCAAGCTGATCAATAAAAGCTGGCATATGTATTTGGTCGGTTTTTTGTTTGGTTTAGGGTTTGATACGGCAACAGAAATTGGCGTGCTGGGCATTTCTGCCGCCAGCGCGTCTAGCGGGATGTCGATATGGTCGATTCTGGTGTTTCCGGCGCTGTTTGCCAGCGCGATGGCGCTGATTGATACGCTCGACAATATGATTATGGTTGGCGCTTACGGCTGGGCGTTTAACAAACCGCAGCGCAAACTTTATTACAATATGACGATTACCGGCACCTCGGTTGTGGTGGCGCTGTTTATCGGCGGCATGGAAGCATTAGGGTTGTTGGCGGATAAATTCGACCTGCACAGTGGTGTATGGAAATGGGTTGATGCGTTGAATGAAAACCTCGGCAATGCGGGCTTTATCGTGGTTGGGCTGTTTATTGGCTGCTGGATTGTGTCGATGCTGAACTACCGCTGGAAGGGGTACGATTCTTTGGTGGTGCGTTAATTCGGTTATGGATTGTCGGATGACGCTGCTGTATGACCTACGGTAATCGTTGTAGGGCGGATAAGCGCTAGCGCCATCCGCCATTTCACAAATTACTTCGCTTCAGCCCACGCCCGCTCAATCTCTTCGGCAAGAATCTTCACACCGGCTTCGATTTTCTCAGGCTCCGGCACGTAGTTCATGCGCATGCACTGATGCGTGTGCGGCCACGGTTTATCGAGCCCTGGGAAGAAATAATCCCCCGGCACCATCAACACACCGCGTTTTTTCAGGCGCTGATAAAGCAATTCCGTGGAGATCGGCAGGTCTTTAAACCACAACCACAGGAAGATCGCCCCTTCTGGTTTGTGAATTAAGCAGCGTTCTGGTGACAAATAGCGACGAATAATCGCGATCGTGTCCTGAACGCGCTGATAATAGAACGGTTTGATAACGGTTTCGGACAAGCGCAGCAAATCGTTACGCTTGATCATCTCACACGCCATTGCCGGGCCAACACCACCCGGCGCCAGACTGATAATCCCATTCATGTTACTGATAGCTGAGATGATTTTGTCATTGGCGATGATGATGCCACAACGGCTACCCGGCAAGCCCAGTTTGGACAGGCTCATGCACAAGATGATGTTTGGGTTCCACAGCGGGCGGGCTTCACTAAAAATAATCCCCGGGAATGGAACGCCATACGCGTTATCAATAACCAGCGGAATACCGTGTTGATTGGCCAGCGCATCGAGTTTGATCAGCTCTTCATCGGTAATCACGTTGCCCGTTGGGTTGGTCGGGCGTGAGACGCAAATCATCCCGGTATCAGGGCCGATATGCAGATGTTCAAAATCTACGTGATATTTAAACTGGCCTTCGGGCAACAGTTCAATATTAGGACGCGTCGAAACAAACAGGTCTTCTTCAAGGCCGGAATCAGCATAACCGATGTATTCCGGTGCCAATGGGAACAACACCTTTTTGGTACTGCCATCGGCATAACGGCCAGCAAACAAGTTAAACAAGTAGAAAAACGCGCTCTGACTACCATTTGTCAGTGCAATATTCTGCGGAGTAATATCCCAACCTAATTCTTTGCGCAGCATATCCGCAAGCGCGTCAAGTAACTCACTTTTCCCCTGCGGACCATCGTAATTACAGAGAGCGTCGGTCATTTTCCCGTTTGCCAGCATGTCTGCCAGCAGATCCTGGAAGTAGTCATTCATTGCAGGAATTTGCGCAGGATTACCACCGCCGAGCATGATCGCTCCAGGCGTGCGCAGACCATCGTTCAGATCCTCCATCAGGCGGGTAATGCCTGCATGGCGGGTAAATTTGTCGCCGAAAAGTGAAAACGTCATAACGTAGATCTGTCTTTGACCATCAAAAGAGGCTAACCATAACGCCGTAAAAGACGCGGTGCAAACGCATTAAGATTAGCGTCTCGTGGTCAATATGCTGCTTTAATTCATATTAAAAGCATTAAGTGCTGATATTTTTCCGCCGGATGACGCTGCGCTTATCCGGCCTACGGGGAATTTGTAGGGCGGATAAGCGCAGCGTCATCCGCCATCATTTACTGGTTCCCCGCCCAAACCACCATCACTTTGTCATCGCCCGCCTGACGGCTGAAGCCATAGCCTTGCTTCATACTCACCGTATTCTGCTTGCCCGCCCCCACTGCCGGATGACGTTCGCGGAACTGGCTGATTTTCTGCCAGTGCGCGAGCGTTGCCAGATTTTCCCCCCAGTTCATATCTGAACGCGTACCTTGCAGCGGGTCAGAACCTGTTGGGCCAAACGGGCGTTCTGTTTCATCACCATAGAAAATCTGTACTGCCCCCGGAGCTAAAAGCAGTAACTCTGCAGCACGCTGGCCACCCTCGCGGAACAGGCGGGTATCGTGCGACGAAAGGTAGCTAAGAACATTAAAATCCTGCAACTTAGTCGCCATTTGCTGCCAGGTGAGATCGATATTCGATAAACAATCCACTGCTTTTGCCGCTTGTTCCTGGTAATCAAAGTTGATCATCGCGTCAAAGCCGCTGTTGTAGTAATCGCTTTTCATCACACCATGCCCCCAGGATTCACCGGTCATCCAGAATGGTGCGTCATCCAGCGTCTTCTCTGGGTTGGCTTTTTTCCATTCAGCCAGTGCGCTAACCGACTGCTCCTTAAGTTGCTGCCAGGCTGCTTTTTCGACATGTTTCGCGGTATCGACCCGGAAACCATCAATGCCGTAATCACGCACCCACTGGCTCAGCCAATGAGTCAGATAATCTCGCACCGTATCGCCAGCGATTTCTTTAGCGTGAGTATCAGGTTTATGACGGTAAAAAATCGGCAAACCCGCCGCTTGCGTGGATTCCGTTTTCAAATCCGGCAGGAACGCCAGCGACATAGTTAAGTCATCAAAACCTGGGCTGTCGTAATCGCCAATATCGGTACGGATCCAGTTTTTACCCCACCAGTTTTGCCAGGCTGCTTTATCGCCAAAATTGATGTAATCATTAAATGAGTGCCAGCTTTGTCCCGGACCTGGCTTCCAGTTCGTCCAGTGTTGACCGAGGGTTTTCGTCAGCTCATCCCCCTGAAGGTAGAGCGCGCCAAACTGATACTCCTGCATATCGGCAAGCGTTGCGTAGCCGGTGTGGTTCATCACAATGTCGAACAGGATACGCATCCCGCGCTTATGGGCTTCATCCACTAACGTGCGTAATTCATCCTCGGTGCCCATATTGCCATCGAGTTTGGTCCAGTCCATTGTGTAGTAGCCGTGGTAGGCGTAGTGCGGGAAATCCCCTTTGGTACCGCCGCCCACCCAGCCGTGGATTTGTTCCAGCGGCGAGCTAATCCACAACGCGTTCACGCCCAGTTTCTCCAGGTAATCGAGCTTTTGAGTTAATCCCGCGAGGTCACCGCCGTGGAACGTGCCGATTTCTTGCATTCCATCTTTGTGGCGGCCATAGCTGTTGTCGTTTTTTGGATTACCATTTTCAAAACGGTCGGTCAGCACAAAGTAAACGGTGGCATTGTGCCAGCTAAACGGTGCCGCCTGTTTGGTGCTCGCGGATTCCAGCAGCAACAGGCCATTGCTGTTTGCGGCAGGCATCAGGGTAATCTGGCCTTGTTTGACCGTTGCCGTCGCACCGCTGTAGAAATCACGCACTTCGCTGCCCTCAGCAAAAGTTTTGCTGACATCAACAGTGAGCGGTTGGCCGTCCCATTTAGGGCACTGGCGAGTCACATCAACTGGCACAGCTTGCGCTTCGCTATTAATACCCAGGCTAAGCGTGGGAGTACCGCTGCGGGTGTCAATTTGAATCTGGTATTCGCCGTCCCGGAATAGCCGCCAGACGGGTGCCTCGCCCTCGCAAGGTTTTAACGAAAGTGCCTGATTCAGTTTAATGGATTCTGCGGGCTGCCAGCAGGTCTGGTTGAGTTTCAGGCTCAGCGGGAGTGTGCCTTTTGACAGCTTTGCCTCACTGACAAAGACGCCTGCAGTTTGCTCTTTGAACGCAGGGATTCCAGGGGCTGTCCACGCGGATTGCGCAAGGCCTGGAAACAAAAGAAACAACAGAGGTAATTTTTTCATAGGGTTAAGCCCGCGATTATCTTTTATCCAGTGTGGCACTATTTTTAGTCGCAGAGTTCATCCCCAAAATGGATAGCTGGGGAGGAGATAATAGGGTGAGTGATGGCGGTATCAATTCAATAAAATATGGGATAACCATCGCAAAATATGACACTTTTTGCCGTCATAAGAAGTTCGTACGTGACATCATTTAAGAATCGGATTATTTCTTTTGGTGCTCAAGAGGTCTATTTTTGTTAGTATCTGCCTTTCCTTTTTTCGAAACCTTCGACAATTAAGGCACTGGCAACGTAACGATCCGACCAGGAGATCTAATGATATCAACCCCAATCCGACGATTTGGGGCTGCGATACTTATGTTACTGACCTTCAGTTTTTCAGCTGGGGTATTAGCAAGTAAACATGAGCCAAAATCGCATAAAGCCCCTTTAGTTCAGACAAAAAGCACGAATACACAAAGTAAGAAATTGGCAAGTAGTAAGAAAGAGTATTCTCGCAATAGTGAAATTGCATCGCTCCCTGATTTGCGAAAATACCCTTCCGGAACACCTAGAAAAAAAGCGTTTCTCCGGACGGTCATGCCATATATTAAGAGCCAAAATGCCGCCATCACTGCTGACCGTAACTGGTTGGTTTCTAAACAGTATGAGCAGCGTTGGTCACCATCAGAGCGTACGCGTCTGAAAGATATTACTAAGCGCTATAAAATTGCGTGGAACGGTAATACTAAGCGCGTGCCGTGGAACACACTGATGGAAAAAGTCGACATCATTCCTACCAATATGGTAGCAACGATGGCCGCAGCCGAGAGTGGCTGGGGTACGTCTAAACTCGCGCGTAGCAATAACAACTTGTTTGGCATGAAGTGCAGCAAGCGCCATTGCAACAGCGAACCAGGCAAAGTAAAAGGCTATTTGCATTACGATTCAGTTAAAGAAGGCGTTAACTCTTACGTAACAAATCTGAATACGCATCCGGCCTATAAGTCTTTCCGTAAATCACGCGCACAATTGCGCAAAGCGGATCAAGAAGTTACAGCCAGCAATATGATTCATAAGCTGAAAGGGTATTCCACGAAGGGTAGTAGCTATAACAACTATCTATTTGCGATGTACCAAACCAATCAGCGTTTTATGGCACCGAACTAAATAATTAAAATAGATTGTTAATAATAAGTAATAAATTCACGCCTTCATATTGAAGGCGTTTTTTTTGCCCTAAAGCATTCATCAGACTAATATTTCGCTATACCTTTCGCGGTGTTCCTTCGGCGTCGCGTCATATTCTTTCTTAAACACTGAATAGAAATACTGCAGTGAGGGATAACCACACATCTGCGATATTTCGTTGATCGACAAGGATGTAGAGACCAACAAGCTGCGCGCTTTTTCCAGTTTTTCGGCGTGAATCATTGCATGAATCGTCTCGCCAACTTCCTCTTTGAAACGCTTCTCCAGGTTTGAACGCGAGATCCCCACCGCATCCAACACCTGTTCCACTTTTATCCCTTTGCAGGCGTGATTACGGATGTAGTGCATGGCCTGAATCACGGCAGGGTCGTGCAAAGAACGGTAATCCGTTGAGCGCCGTTCGACCACGCGTACCGGTGGCACCAGAACTCTTTGTAAGGCGAGCGGTTCGTTGTCCATCAAGCGATGCAGTAATTTGGCCGCCTGATACCCCATTTGCCTTGTCCCTTGTGCGACCGATGAAAGTGCTACGCGTGATAAGTAACGCGTCAGCTCTTCGTTATCAATGCCAATCACACACAGCTTTTCTGGCACTGGAATATGCAGATGTTCACAGACTTGCAGCAGATGCCGCGCACGAGCATCTGTCACCGCGATAATCCCAGTCTGTGGAGGCAGCGTTTGCACCCAATCAGCCAAACGATTTTGCGCGTGTTGCCAGTTTTCCGGCGCCGTTTCTATTCCCTGATAAACCACACCGCGGTATTTTTCTTTCGCCACCAGTTGGTTAAAGGCATATTCGCGCTCCATTGCCCAGCGTTTACCGCTGGAGTTCGGCAGACCATAGAATGCAAAACGCTGAACGCCCTTCTCCTTAAGATGCAGAAATGCACTTTCTACTAATGCGTGGTTATCAGTGGCGATGTAATGCACTGGTGGATAATGTTCGGGTAAATGATATGACCCACCGACACCCACAATTGGAACGTCAGCACCGTCGAGCAAACGCTGGATTTGCGCATCATCGAAATCGGCAATCACCCCATCGCCCAACCACTCTTTGATGTTATCGATACGAGCGCGGAAATCCTCTTCAATAAAAATGTCCCACTCAGATTGAGACGCCTGCAAATATTCGCCAACCCCTTCCACCACCTGGCGGTCGTAGGCTTTATTGGCATTGAATAACAACGTAATGCGATGACGTTTCTCAAACATACTTTTTCATTCCTGATGACAAAACCGTATGTGCAATACCATAACTGTAACAATGCCGGGGAACCTGGCCCCGGCATTGTGATCCTTTGCACACTCTTATGCGCGGCGCTTGGTCGCCGAATCCATCCATACCGCCAGCAGCAAAATCGCCCCTTTGACGATGTATTGCCAGAACGTGGGCACATCCATCATGCTCATTCCGTTATCCAGAGAAGCCATGATAAAGGCGCCCATCACCGCTCCGGCAACGCTGCCCACGCCTCCCGCGAGGCTGGTGCCACCAATCACACATGCGGCGATGGCATCAAGCTCAGCAATGTTCCCGGCAGACGGTGAACCGGCCCCCAGACGTGAACTTAGAATCAACCCGGCAATTGCTACCATTAACCCGTTGATAGCGAAAACGGCCAACTTGGTGCGCTCAACATTAATACCAGAAAGTCGTGCCGCTTCGATATTGCCGCCAATCGCATAAATGCGCCGCCCAAATGCAGTGCGGGTCGCCATAAACATGCCAGCCAGCAGTAAGAGCGTGAGGATCAACACCGGTGTTGGCACACCGCGGTAATCATTGAGCAGCCAGATTGCGCCAAGTACGATGACCGCGGTGATAGCCTGCCGCCCGACAACACCTGTCGATGCTGGTGTTGCCAGCCCCAAAGCCTGACGGCGAATACGCATCCGCCATTGCCAGGCAACAAAAGCGACCAGCCCTAAGGTGCCGATACCAAAGCCAATGCCGTCCGGCAGATAACTTTGCCCGATTTGCGACATATCGACACTGGTTGGAGAAACAGTGGTGCCGTTGGTAATGCCAATCAAAACGCCACGAAATGCCAACATGCCGGCGAGCGTGACGATGAACGAAGGGACTTTGCGATAAGCCACCCACCAACCGTTCCACGCCCCCAACACCAGACCAAGCGCCAGTGTCACGACGATAGTCAGTGGTAACGGCCAGCCTAACCAGACATCAAAAATCGCCGCCACACCACCCAGCAAGCCCATCATCGAGCCGACAGAAAGGTCAATTTCCGCAGAGATAATGACGAATACCATGCCGACCGCCAGGATTCCGGTAATGGCTGTCTGGCGCAGTAAGTTGGAAACGTTTCTGGCGCTGAGATAGGCGCCTTCAGTGGTCCAGGTAAAGAACAACATGATCACCACAATCGCGGCAATCATGACAAAAACCTGTAGATTTAGCGCCCGCAACCCCGCAAAAGGTGAAGCTGCTGGTGCCGTGAGTTTCAGTTCAGACGGATTGCTTTTCGACATGCTTTTCGCTCCTCAGTGCAGCTTCCATAACCTGTTCCTGGGTCAAATTGTTATTAATCAGGTCGGCTTTGATTCGCCCCTCGTGCATCACCAGCACTCTGTCACTCAGACCGAGCACTTCCGGCAATTCAGATGAGATAACAATCACCGCAATGCCTTGCTGCACCAGTTGGTTGATCAGTTTGTAGATTTCATATTTCGCACCGATATCAATGCCGCGCGTGGGTTCATCCAGAATCAGGATGCGAGGATTGAGCAGCAGACAGCGCGCCAGAATTGCTTTTTGCTGATTACCACCACTCAGGCGGCCAATAGCCAAATCAGGCGACGAAGTTTTCACTTTTAACCGCTCAATTGATTGCAGGATGCAGTTAAGTTCTGCGGCGTCATCAAGGTGAGTGAGAGCCCCAGAAAACTGATTCAAGGCGGCAAGGGTGATGTTTTGCCCTACCGCCATAATCGGCACGATGCCGTCTCTTTTTCGATCTTCAGGCACCATGGCAATACCGTGGGCAATAGCTTGCTGGCAATTGCTGATAGCGACAGGTTCGTTATCAATGAAAATACGACCTTCAGATTTCCCGGGCCAAACGCCGAACAGGCACTGAACCGCTTCGGTTCGCCCTGCGCCAACCAGCCCCGCTATTCCAAGGATTTCGCCTTTGTGCAGTGAAAATGAAATATCGTTGACGCGTTTGATATGCCGGTTGACGGGATGCCAGGCAGTGAGATGCTCAACGCGAAGAATTTCATCACCGGTCTGATGCGGTTCATTTGGGTAGAGCGCGGTTAACTCACGCCCAACCATCATGGTAATGATGTCTTCTTCCTGCATGAGTGCTGCATCGCGTGTACCAATCGGTTTTCCGTCGCGGATAACGCAAATGGTATCGGAAATCGCTTTAACTTCATTGAGCTTGTGGGAGATATACACACAGGCGATGCCGTGCGCTTGCAGGTCACGAATAATTCCCAGCAGCACCGCCGTTTCTTGCTCTGTTAACGAGGCCGTTGGCTCGTCGAGAATCAGCAATCGCACTTGTTTATTCAGCGCTTTGGCAATTTCGACCAGTTGCTGCTGCCCCAGCCCAAGCGACCCTACGCGGGTATCCGGAGAGATATTTAAGCTCACCTGCGCGAGCAACTTTTGGCAACGAAGGGTCATGCTGTCGTAGTCCAGCACACCATGCCGTGAAATTTCTGCCCCAAGGAAAATATTTTCCAGCACCGTCAAATGCTTAACCAGCGCCAACTCCTGGTGAATGATCGCAATCCCTTTGCGTTCGGTGTCGCGGATATGGCTCGCCTGCAGTTTTTCCCCGGCAAACCAGATTTCACCCTCGTAACTGCCGTAAGGGTAAATACCGCAAAGTACTTTCATCAGCGTGGATTTGCCGGAGCCATTTTCACCACAAAGTGACATCACCTCACCGGAATCTACTGACAGGCTGACACTATCAACCGCCTTCACGACGCCGAAGGTCTTGGTGATATTTTTCATTTCCAGTAAACAAGGCATAGCCCCTCCTTTACCTGGTTACAGGATAGCGCCCGTGGGAAAACACGGGCGCAGCAGGTTATAGCTCGCTCTTTTTGTGGAAACCGTCAGCCACAACGGTGCTGTCGATATTAGCTTTGTCGACTTCGATTGGAGTAAGAAGGCGTGAAGGGACATCTTTAACGCCATTATTCAGCTTGGCATCCGATGCCGGTTGTTTGCCCTCGCCCAGTTCAACGGCAATTTCCGCTGCTGTATTTGCGAGTTGGGTGATTGGCTTATAAACCGTCATGGTCTGCGTACCGGCGATAATACGTTTTACACCGGCTAAATCGGCGTCTTGCCCAGAAATGGCCACTTTGCCCGCCAACCCTTGCGCACTTAACGCCTGGATTGCCCCACCAGCTGTCGCATCATTTGATGCCACAACCGCATCAATTTTATTGTTATTAGCCGTTAGCGCATTTTCCATGATTTTCAATGCGTTTTCAGGCAACCAACCATCAGCCCATTGATCGCCGACGACTTTTATTTTCCCGCTATCAATATATGGTTTTAATACTTTCATCTGCCCTTGACGGAATAACTTCGCATTATTATCAACTGGCGAACCGCCCATCAGGAAATAATTACCAGAAGGTACTTTATTAACAATGCTTTGTGCCTGAAGCTCACCGACTTTTTCATTATCAAATGAAATATAATAATCAATGTCGGCATTATTAATCATGCGATCATAAGCTAATACTTTTATGCCCTCTCTTTTGGCTTCGGCAATCACGTTGCTCAATACCTGGCCGTTATAAGGAATAATGACCAGCACATCCACGCCACGGTTGATCATGTTTTCTATTTGCGACATTTGCGTTTCTTCGTTGCCATTAGCGGACTGTACAAAGACTTTCGCTCCCAAAGATTCGGCTTTCTTAACAAAAATATCGCGGTCTTTTTGCCAGCGTTCCAGGCGTAAATCATCAATTGCCATGCCGATTTTAACTTCTTTGGCGATACTGCAGGCACTGGTTAGAACAAGCGAGGCACACAACGTTAGTAAGAGGTTCTTAATCTTCATTCGCATTTTTTTATACCTGTGTAGGGTGGGATAAATCGGATTAAAAATTATTAACATCTGTTGACCGGTTCGAATTGTTGACTGTGAATACAAATCCAGCAATTACAGATTTTCATCTTCCCATTACGTTTTTTGGTTTAATTTCTAATTTATGATGGCGATCTGCTTTTAATTTAACAAATGCATTCGTTGCTTTATTTATTGGAATAACCATAGAGATACTTCATTCATTATTTTCAACATTTTTTGCGAGGCAGCGCACATTTGAGCATTCTCTTAATCACAGTGTGAAATAACGTAATTGAGCAAACTCCAGGGAAAATACAGGATGGTTACAGAATCGCTTACTTGCTATACCCAAAATAATTCGAGTTGCAGGAAGGCGGCAATCGAATGAATCCCGATGAGCTTACTCAGGTAAGTGATTCGGGTGAGTGAGAGCAGCCAACACCCCTGCATCTTGAAGGACGACGGGTATATTCCCCCTGATTACGGAGTCAATTATGCAAGCCTATTTCGACCAACTTGAACGTGTACGTTTTGAAGGCCCTAAAACCGCTAACCCACTGGCATTTCGTCACTACAATCCAGATGAAATCGTGCTGGGTAAACGTATGGAAGAACACCTGCGCTTTGCCGCTTGTTACTGGCATAACTTCTGCTGGAATGGTGCCGACATGTTTGGTGCCGGTTCTTTTGAACGTCCGTGGCAGCAAGCTGGCGACGCATTAGGCCTGGCAAAATTAAAAGCTGATGTGGCGTTCGAGTTCTTCCACAAGCTGAATGTCCCGTATTACTGCTTCCATGATGTGGACGTTTCGCCAGAAGGCGCATCGCTGAAAGAGTACCTGAATAACTTCGCGAAAATGACCGAAGTGCTGGCGAAAAAGCAGCAAGAAAGCGGCGTGAAATTGCTGTGGGGTACGGCCAACTGCTTTACCAATCCTCGTTATGGCGCAGGTGCTGCGACCAGCCCAGATCCAGAAGTATTCTCCTGGGCGGCAACGCAAGTCGTCACCGCAATGAATGCCACTCACCAGTTGGGCGGCGAAAACTATGTGCTTTGGGGTGGCCGTGAAGGTTACGAATCCCTGCTCAATACCGATTTGCGCCAGGAACGTGAGCAAATTGGCCGCTTCTTGCAGATGGTGGTTGAGCACAAACATAAAATTGGTTTCCGCGGCACGTTGCTTATCGAACCGAAACCGCAGGAGCCAACCAAGCACCAATACGATTACGATGTCGCGACGGTCTACGGTTTCCTGAAGCAGTTCGGTCTGGAAAAAGAGATCAAAGTAAACATTGAAGCGAACCACGCGACACTTGCCGGTCACTCATTCCATCACGAAATTGCCAGCGCCATTGCGTTGGGTATCTTCGGTTCCGTCGATGCCAACCGTGGCGACCCGCAACTGGGCTGGGATACCGACCAGTTCCCGAACAGCGTGGAAGAAAACTCACTGGTGATGTACGAAATTCTCAAAGCAGGTGGTTTCACCACTGGCGGCCTGAACTTTGACGCCAAAGTGCGCCGTCAGAGTACCGATAAGTACGACTTGTTCTATGGTCACATTGGTGCGATGGATGTGATGGCGCTGTCACTGAAAATTGCCGCACGCATGATTGAAGATGGCGAACTGGATAAACGCGTTGCGAAACGTTATGCCGGTTGGAATGGTGAACTTGGTCAGCAAATTCTGAAAGGGCAAATGTCGCTTTCACAAATTGCACAGTACGCTGAACAGCATGACCTGAATCCACAGCATCAAAGTGGGCATCAGGAATTACTGGAAAACCTGGTCAATCATTACCTGTTCGACAGATAAGTTTAAACCGTAGTTGAAATGGTGGGTGACGCTTTGCTTATCCACCCTACGAATTCCCGCGCCACGTTTTACGTGGCGCGTTTGTAAGGAGTCGATATGTACATCGGAATCGATCTCGGCACCTCGGGTGTGAAAGCGATTTTGCTGGATGAGCAAGGCGAAGTGCTGGCTTCAAGGACTGAAACGCTGACCGTGTCACGTCCACATCCGTTATGGTCGGAGCAAGATCCAGAGCACTGGTGGCAAGCAACAGACCGCGCAATGAAAGCGCTCGGCGAGCAGCACTCTCTTAAAGATGTGAAAGCGTTGGGGATTGCTGGGCAGATGCACGGTGCAACACTGCTCGATAGCCAGCAGAACGTGTTGCGCCCGGCAATTTTATGGAATGACGGTCGCAGCGCAGAAGAGTGCGCCTTGCTTGAAGCAAGCGTACCCGATTCCCGCCAAATTACCGGCAACCTGATGATG
The DNA here is from genome assembly GCF_003675305.1 of Buttiauxella sp. 3AFRM03. Taxonomy (NCBI): domain Bacteria; kingdom Pseudomonadati; phylum Pseudomonadota; class Gammaproteobacteria; order Enterobacterales; family Enterobacteriaceae; genus Buttiauxella; species Buttiauxella sp. 3AFRM03. Next base: position 3,196,415 of record NZ_CP033076.1, on the reverse strand, counting down.
CCAGGTTTTACCGCACCAAAACTGCTGTGGGTGAAACGCCATGAACCTGAAGTCTTCGCGAAAATAGATAAAGTCCTGCTGCCGAAAGATTACCTGCGTCTGCGTATGAGCGGCGTGTTTGCCAGCGATATGTCTGACGCCGCAGGTACCATGTGGCTGGATGTCACGAAGCGCGACTGGAGCGATAAAATGCTCGACGCGTGCCAGTTGAGTCGCCAGCAAATGCCAGATTTATTCGAAGGCAGCGAGATTACTGGCACATTGAAAGCAGACGTCGCACGTGCGTGGAATATGCCTGCCGTACCGGTGGTTGCAGGCGGTGGCGATAACGCCGCGGGCGCAGTCGGTGTCGGCATGATGGATGCGGGCCAGGCTATGTTATCGTTGGGAACGTCTGGCGTTTACTTTGCGGTAAGTGAAGGATTCCTCAGTAAACCGGAAAGTGCCGTCCACAGCTTCTGCCATGCTCTACCCCATCGCTGGCACCTCATGTCAGTGATGCTCAGCGCCGCATCGTGTCTCGATTGGGCGGCAAAATTAACCGGTATCGAGAGCGTTCCGGCACTGCTGGAAGCCGCCGAAAAAGCCGATGAAGACGCTGGTGAGATCTGGTTTTTACCGTATCTGTCTGGCGAGCGTACGCCGCACAATAATCCACAGGCAAAAGGCGTTTTCTTTGGCCTGACCCATCAGCATGGGCCAGCCGAACTGGCCCGCGCCGTGTTAGAAGGCGTGGGTTATGCGCTGGCGGATGGTATGGACGTGGTGCATTCCTGCGGAGTCACACCGCAAAGTGTCACACTGATTGGCGGTGGGGCGCGCAGCCCGTACTGGCGGCAAATGCTGGCAGATATCAGTGGGCAAACGCTGGATTATCGCACCGGTGGAGATGTCGGCCCAGCGCTGGGTGCAGCACGGCTGGCGCAAATCGCCATGTCGCCAGATAAACCGCTGCAAGCGCTGCTTCCGCAGTTACCGCTTGAGCAACAGCACAAACCAGACATGGCCCGACATGAGCAATATCAGGCACGTAGAAAAGTGTTTAACCAGATTTATCAGCAGTTGTTACCGCTGATGTCGTGACACAAAACATAACGCTCTGGATTTACCAGAGCGTTAAATCACATACTTAAGACAACAGCGTAAACGCAATCATCCCGACAACTGCACCAGTGGTACCAAGAATGGTTTCCATCATGGTCCAGGTTTTCAGGGTTTGCCCTTCTGTCGCGCCGGTAAATTTACCGAAAAGCCAGAAACCGGCATCGTTAACGTGGCTGACGACGATAGAACCCCCAGCAATACAAATCGACAATGCTGCCATTTGTGCGCCGCTGTAGTTGAGCTGTTCGATAACCGGCATCACCAGGCCAACTGCAGTCAGACAAGCTACGGTTGCCGAACCCTGGATGATACGCACCGCTGCCGCCAGCACGAAGCAGGTCAATGCAATTGGCAAGCCCAGGCCAGTCAACGCTTCGCCCAATGCCGGGCCAACACCTGAATCCACCAGCACTTGTTTGAACACGCCGCCCGCACCGATAACCAGCAGGATGATTCCCGCAGGTTGCAGCGCGTGACCACAGATTTCCATGACCTTCTCTTTCGCCATACCCTGGCGGTACGCCAGACCGTAAATCGCCACCAGGCAAGCAACCAGAATCGCCGTGAACGGATGGCCGATAAATTCCAGCCACTGGTACAAGCTGGAACCCTGCTCGACGAAACGCGCAGCGATAGTTTTCATGCCAACTAACACCAGCGGCAGCAGGATCAGCGAAAGACTGAAACCGAACGATGGCAGTTTGCCTTCGCCCAGGTGCGGTTCAGTGATGTCGTCAGGAATATGCAGTTCGACGTATTTGCTGATGAAGTTACCAAACAGCGGCCCGGCAATAATCATACTTGGAATCGCCGCGCACAGACCCAGCAGAATCATCCAGCCAAAATCGGCGTGCATTTGGGAGGCGAGCAGCATTGGCGCAGGCCCAGGCAGCAGAAATGCCGCAGCGGCTGCAACGCCCGCAAACAAAGGAATAACCAGTTTAACAAGGTTAGTGCCGGTGTGGCGCGCCATGGAAAAGGCTACGCTTATCAGCAATACAATAGCGACTTCGAAGAATAGCGGCAGCGCACAAATCAGGCCAGCCAGGCCAATCGCATAGTGCGCGCGACTGTGACCAAAAGACTTCAGCATTTTGACCGCAATCTGGTCTACCGCGCCGGTTTCATGAAGAATCTTGCCAAACATCGCGCCGAGCGCGACGACGATAGCCAGAAAGCCAAGCGTTCCGCCCATCCCTTTTTCCATGGTTGCCGCGATTTTATCGAGCGGCATCCCGGAAAATATCCCTGCCCCAATTGAAACCACCATCAAAGCAACGAAGGCGTGCATTCGCGCCTTCATCACTAAAAACAGCAGCAGCAAAACCGAGCCAACTGCTGTTAAAACAAGCGTTAATGTACTCACTGCGCACTGCCTTTATTAATGACCTCAATGGTGCTCGCCACCACGTTTTCCAGTGACTGGTCGATATTTACCACCAGAACATCCGGCTCATCCGCCTTCGGCTCTTGCAGCGTTTCAAACTGAGTCACCAGCATCTGCGTTTTGAAGAAGTGGCCTTTGCGTGCTTTCAGGCGGTTTTCAATCACTTCAAAATCACCTTTCATGTAGATGAAAGAGAGATTCGGGTTACCTTCACGTAATTGGTCGCGATAGACTTTTTTCAACGCAGAGCAAACGATCAAGGAGACTTTGTTGGTGCGCTGCATAGCGAAAGCTGCATCGTTTAATGCTTGTAGCCACGGCTTGCGATCTTCATCGTTAAGCGGCTCACCGGAAGCCATTTTCGTGATATTGCAGCGTGGATGCAGGAAGTCGCCGTCCAGGAACGCCGCTTTGAGTTGGTGTGCAACTTCGCTTGCAACAGCAGATTTACCGCTGCCAGAAACGCCCATCAGGACGTAGATATGGTGGTCGTGGTTGGTAGTGCTCATCGCGTAGCTCCGACTGGCGCAACAATTTGTCATAAGAAATTGTTACGGGTAACTGTTATCGGTAACATTGTCAGTAGAGCGTTCGCAATAAGCAATAACCATTCGCTTAAAAAGTGAATAAGTGTGAACTATATCAAAAATTATGGCGCTAAATTGAACCACCAGGGGAAAGCGTAAAGCCCAAATCGAGCATTTGTGGCGTCACCGCTTCACCGCGAATTCTCGCCAGTAAACGCTCAGCACCAATGCGCCCCATACGTTCGCGCGGCGTTAACACACTGGCAAGACGGGGTTCCATAACCTGACCAATATCGTGGCCGTGGAAACCGGCAATCGCCATATCTTTTGGAATGCTCAGCCCCTGGCGTTGGCATTCAAATGCCGCGCCAATAGCTAAGTCATCGTTAGTACAGAAGATACTGTCGAGCTGCGGATATTCACGACGCGCCTGGCGGAACAATTCGATACCAGTGGAGTAAGAAGAGGATTGTTCAACCATCACGCTGTACGGCACCAGACCGGCGTCCAGCATCGCTTGCTCGTAGCCTTTTTTCTTGATCACGGTACGTTCATCAAGGCGTGCGCCAAGATACGCAACGTGACGGTGACCACGGGCAATTATCGCGGCAGTCATTTGGCGTGCGGCTTCGAAGTTATCAAACCCCACGGCGATGTCGAGACACGGTGAAATGCTGTCCATCAGTTCCACTACCGGAATACCTGCCACTTCAATCATTTTTAGGGTGCGCGGGGTATGGGTGCGTTCGGTGAGGATCAAGCCGTCGATATTCCAGGAAAGCATTGATTCCAGACGCTCTTCTTCCAGCTCAGGCTTATAGCCGTAGTGAGCGAGCATAGTCTGGTAGCCGTAAGCATCAACCACGTTTTCAATGCCACGCAGCACTTCTGCAAAAACCTGGTTGGTCAGCGAGGGTAATAACACGCCGATAGCGCGGCTTGTGGAATTAGAAAGGATGTCTGGTGCGCGGTTGGGAATGTAGCCAAGTTCATCAAGTACGGCAGCAATTTTTACCTGTAACGTCGCGGAAACCTGGTCAGGGTTACGTAAAAATCGGCTGACCGTCATTTTGGTCACCCCTACGCGGTCTGCAACGTCCTGTAATACCGGTCTTTTCTTTTTCATTATCCTGCTGTACTGGTTGACTATCGACAACGAAGTTTAGCACGGACAAAGCACAACCTTCCCCCTGTTTTGAGGAAGGTTGTGACCGGTAACTATCAGTATTTATTAGACTGGTGGTAAATCAAACAGCAGGACTTCACTTGCTTCATTGGCATGAATCGAAATCGCTTGTTCATCCCACACAGCAATAGCATCACTGGTTTTTGCCTGAGTCCCGTTGATAGACACATCACCTTTGACAACCTGCAGCCAAATGCGGCGATCTGCCGGAATCTGGTAGACAGATTGTTCGTCTTTAGCCAATGCCCAACGCGACAATTCCATATCTTGATTCACCTTCAGGGAACCGTCACGAGCATCTGGAGACAGCACCAGTTGGCGGCCCTGTGGTGCATCAAAACGACGCTGATCGTAACGCGGCGTGATGCCTGTTTTATCCGGGATGATCCAGATTTGGTACAGACGCAGGCGCTCGGTTTTGCTTGGGTTGTACTCCGAGTGAGTAATCCCGGTACCGGCACTCATAATCTGGAATTCCCCCGCTGGAACCTGTTCTTCGTTACCCATGCTGTCGCGATGCGCAACCGCACCTTCCAGTACATAGGTCAGGATTTCCATGTCTTTGTGTGGGTGAGTCCCAAAGCCTTCACCGGCTTCCACGACGTCTTCGTTAATCACACGTAATGCCGAGAAACCCATGAAATTGGCATCGTAATAGTTAGCGAATGAGAAGGTGTGCCAGCTATCCAACCAACCATGATTGGCGTGACCACGTTCTTCAGCTTTTCTTAAAAAGATCATCTTTGTTTCTCCTCAATTCGTTTGATGGGCTAAGTGTGGACCCGAATCGGAAATGATCATAGAGGGTGAAAATTGACGCCTCTGTTCAAAAAAAGTGAACGAGTCAGAGGCGTCAGAGCGGAGCTAAGCGAGGGGCACGACAGAAGGAGAAGGCTGTTCGAAACCGCGCTCAAGGATCTCGAGGTTGGTCAGTGCTTCAATTTCTCTGACGTAATTAGGTTTGCCGTTAACGATGGTTTCATACAGCGCGTCGTACACGCGGCCATAGTCGCCCTGCTCCGGTTTAATCTCTTCGCGCACGGTTTCACCCGCGTCGTTGACGTATTCAAGCACGCCGACGCTGCTGTCTGCTGCAAAGCCCGGCTCACCGGGCATGATGTAAGCCTTGAGGCTGGTTTCTTGCTGGTCGATACCGTATTTAAGGTACGAGCCTTTGGTGCCGTGAACCTGGAATTTCGGATAGTCGATTTTCACCAGGTGGCTGGTTTTAACAATAGCTTTCAGGTCACCGTAAAACAGCTGTGCTTCAAAGGTATCGTCTGGATTAGCCTTATTGCGCACGCTACGAATATCGTAAGCGACGCGTTCCGGGCGGCCAAAAATTGAGATGATCTGGTCCATGGTGTGCACGCCAAGGCCGTAGAAAGCACCATCTGCAAAGGTGCCTGGTGCGGTTGCCGCTTCCGGGCGATACATATCAAAGTGGCTTTCTATTTCAACAATTTTGCCCAACTTGCCACTTTCGATGGCTTTTTTCATCGTCAGGAAACAGGAATCAAAACGGCGATTCTGATAAGGCGTGACGGTCAGTCCTTTCGCTTTAGCCAGTTCAAACAGTTGTTTAGCTTCAGCCAGTGTCGGGGTGAAAGGCTTTTCCACCAGCACATTTTTGCCCGCTTCCAGCGCGCGTTTTGCGTATTCGAAATGGCTGTCCTGATGAGTACATACCACCACCAGTTTGACCTGCGGGTCGTTGAGAATGTCATCAAGCTGGCTGGTGAAATGGATGTGGCTGTATTGCGGTTGCTGCTCAATTTCTGGTTTTTCATGGCGACGGAAAATATGCGCGACGTGAAGTTTATCTTTGCGAACCAGAACGTAAGGCAGGTGGTAGCGGGTAGTGCTTTTGCCAAAACCTATAAAAGCGCAGTGTAGGGTCATTGCTTCGTCCTTTTTGACTTTAAATTGCAATTACCCTACTTCATTCTTTGGTTTTTTGGCACCGTGTTTTTTGGCGGATGACGCTGCGCTTATCCGCCCTACGAAAAGACAAAGTGACAGCTTTGCCCAAATTAGTTGGAACTGTTCATGGATCAGCCGTCGGCGGCGCAGCCAGTTTGTTCACGACCTGCGCGCAGAAACCGGAGCGTACTTAAAGTACGTGAGGATTTCGAGCACAGCTCGGGGACAAAATGGCAAGTAAGCCAGGCTGAAAAAAGAATAAAAAAAAGCCAGCTCAAGGCTGGCTAAAGTAATACTGGAAGCAATGTGAGCAATGTCGTGCTTTCAGGTTATCTCCGTAGGGGTCTCCCCTGAACGCATGGCAATAATAATCATTATCATTCGCACTTGTCTACTAATTTTTAGAAAAACTTAGCAGTTGACGAAAACTAAAAAGTCACTGATGTTTAAGAGGTTACTTAACTATTTGAGGAGAAAAGGAATGAGTGAGATCGTGATACGCCACGCTGAAATCGGTGATGCGGAAGCTCTGCATCAACTTTACTCTCAACCGGCGCCGCAACGCGACACGCTACATATTCCTCATTCTCCGCAAGCGCAGTGGCTGGAACGGTTGAAGGAACCAAAACCTGGCAGCCGTAATCTGGTCGCATGTATTGATAGAAAAGTGGTTGGTCAACTGACGCTTGCGATAGAACCCTCACCGCGCCGCAGCCACGTCGCAAACTTTGGCATAGGCGTGGACAGCAATTTTCATGGCAGAGGCGTCGCCAGCGCGTTGATGGCAGCAATGACAGACCTGTGTGATAACTGGCTGCGCGTCGAGCGTATCGAGTTGACGGTGTTTGTTGATAACGCACCTGCCCTGGCGGTCTATCGTAAATTCGGCTTTGAGATAGAAGGCACAGGCAAAAATTTCGCGCTGCGTGACGGGCAGTATGTGGATGCGTATTTTATGGCGCGATGTAAGCCTGAATAAATCGCCCTCACCCTAACCCTCTCCCTCAGGAGAGGGGACTCGACGGCTTTCTCCCTCTCCTTTGGGAGAGGGCCGGGGTGAGGGGCAAACTTAATATCCGGCAGTCAAATCATCCACCGAACGCGGGTCAGAAGCACCGTATAACGCACCATCTGGCCCTACCATAATGCTCTGCGTACTGCCCATCGCTTCTTTCACCTTCACGTTCTGCCCTTTATCTTTCAGCAATTTGACTGTATCCGGGCTAAAACCTTTTTCGACTCGTAGCTCATCAGGCAGCCACTGGTGATGGAAGCGCGGCGCGTTGGTGGCTTCGGCAACGTTCATTCCGTAATCGATGGTGTTCATCACCATTTGCAGCACAGTGGTGATGATACGGCTACCGCCAGGGCTGCCGGTTACCAGCCAGGTTTTGCCATCTTTCACCACGATTGTCGGCGACATCGACGACAGCGGGCGTTTATGTGGCCCAACGGCGTTGGCATCGCCACCCACCAGCCCGTAGACATTCGGCACACCAGGTTTTGCAGAGAAATCATCCATTTGGTTGTTCATCAGGATGCCGGTGTTACCTGCCACAATGCCCGTACCGAACACGGTATTGAGCGTATAAGTCACCGCTACAGCGTTGCCGTCTTTATCCACCACCGAGAAATGCGTGGTCTGGTTGCTTTCATATGGCGCGAGTTTGCCGGGTTTAATTTCGCTCGATGGACGTGCTTTGTTGATGTCTATCTGCTCAGCCAGCGATTTGGCGTAGGCTTTGTTGGTCAGCGCCTGCCACGGTACTTTCACAAAGTCAGGGTCGCCGAGATATTCCGAACGATCGGCATAGGCATATTTTTCCGCTTCAGCCGTTAATTGCATCGCATCAGCGCTACCAAAACCGTATTTGGCGAGATCGAAGTTTTCCAGAATATTGAGGATTTCCACAATGTGGATGCCGCCTGAAGACGGTGGTGGCATGGAGAAAATCTGGTAGCCACGGTAATCACCGCTAATCGGCGCACGTTCTACGGCTTTGTAATTCGCCAGATCAACCTTGCTAATCAACCCACCATTCTTTGCCATTTCTTCGGCAATCTGGTCAGCAATTGCGCCTTTATAGAACGCCTCCGGGCCATTTTCAGCAATCATTTCCAGGCTTTTGGCGAGGTTGGTTTGCACCAGTTTATCGCCCTTTTGCAGCGGTTCGCCGTCAGCCTTCCAGAAAATAGCTTTGCTGTTTGGATGATTCGGGAGAACTTCTGCACCATAAACTTTCAGGTCTTCAGCCAGTGCATCGTTCACCGTGAAACCGTCCTGTGCCAGTTTGATTGCAGGCTGGATAACTTTGTTCAGCGGCAGTGTGCCGTATTTTTCCAGCGCCAGAGCGAAGCCCGCCACGGTGCCAGGCGTGCCTGATGCAAGATGTGAGGTAAGAGATTTTTTGCTGTCTGCATTGCCTTGCGCATCGAGGAACATGTCACGCGATGCTTTTTCTGGTGCCATTTCACGGAAATCAATGGCGGTGGTTTTACCATCTTTGGTGCGCAGCATCATAAAGCCACCGCCGCCGATGTTCCCCGCCTGCGGGTGGGTTACCGCCAGCGCAAAACCGACTGCAACAGCGGCATCGACCGCATTCCCGCCCTGCTTGAGAATCTCGACACCGACTTGTGTGGCCAGCGAATCCTGCGAGGCAACCATGCCATTTTCAGCACGTACTGGATGGAAGACATCGGCTTCGACGCCGTAAGATACAGGAGCCGCAACCGGAGGCGGTGCGGCACTAACAGAAAGGCACAGTCCTATCATTAGCGCAGGAATGGTCATCCAACGCAGAATTTCCAGACGAATATTTTTCCACTGCTTCATCGTTATGTTCTCCATGTTTGGGGAATCCCACGATAAGCCTGGCCCAAAATTGGAAACCCGCCTGGCTAAAAATCCTAAATAATCATCGTAGTGTCAGAAAACGATTAAACTTAGTAGATCCCCCAAATGGAGGAAGTGACGATGAAAAAAATACTTATGCTGGCAGCTTTGCTGCCATTGACCTGTTTGGCACAGCCGATTAATACCCTGAATAATCCCAATCAACAGGGTTATCAGATCCCGAGTCAGCAACGGATGCAGCAACAAATGCAAACCCAGCAGATACAACAAAAAGGGATGTTAAATCAGCAGTTACAAACGCAAACCCGCGTGCAGCAACAGCATCTGGAATCGCAGATAAATAACAATTCGCAGGGCGTCTTTAAATCGACAACAACGCCTGCGAATGAGCTGGATGTCGGGACACAACAAGTGTTGCCAAATACCAATGGTGGCATGTTAAACAGTAGCGCGACCAGCAGCGGGCAACAGCATATGCTGCAACCGACGACCAATGGCAGCATGTTGAATCCTGGGACTCATTAAGCCCCGACGTAAGGAAAATGGTGGATGACGCTCACGCTTACCCCCCCTTACCGTAGGTCGGATAAGCTTGCGTCATCCGACATGGACCTGGCATTTAGTACGTAAAATCTGCACCAATTTGGTCGATACAGTCGGTACAGATGATATCCACACCCCAGCGCAGCAGCGTAGCTGCTCGTTGGGGATTATTCACCGTATAAACCAGAATATGTAATCCCGCCGCTTTCAGCTCCTGCACACGCGCTTCATCGAGCAATTTATGATTCAAGTGAATGGCAACACAACCCAGACGGGCGGTCAGTTCACGCCAGTCATCGCGCCATTCGTCGAGTAACAACCCACGCGGTAATTCAGGCACGGCAAATTGTGCGGCTTCCAGCGCTTCGATAGAAAACGAAGACAGCAATGGCGCGGTTTGCCCTTGCCATAATTCAAGTGCTGCCAGCGCGATCGTTTTTCCGGTTAGCGCATCAGTACCGGTGGTCGGTTTGATTTCAATATTCGCCATCATGCCATGTTGCTTACACCGCGCGGCAACTTGAGAAAGCAGCGGCAATGGTTCGCCTTTAAACTCACCGCTATACCAACTTCCGGCATCGACATTCAGCAGTTTATCCCAGGGTAAATCGCCCGCGATGCCCCAGCCGTTACTGGTGCGTTCCAGAGTGTCGTCATGCAGCAGGAAAATGTGCCCATCCTGTGAAAGCTTGGCGTCGAACTCAATCATGGTGTGCCCGTAACGCGCACCGACATCAATCGCTGCCAGCGTATTTTCCGGTGCCAGTTTGCCACCGCCACGATGGGCCGCGACTTTCGGGTATGGCCAGTTGCTCATAAACGTTGTCCATTATCTTTAGCAAAGAAATGTAGATGATTTTCAGGCAGATGTAGCCACAGCGTACTACCGGGTTGTGGGCGTTCCTGATGCGTCAGGCGCACCACCATTTTTTGCTCGCCCCAGCGCCCGTGCACCAAATTATCAGCGCCGAGCATCTCCAGCGTATCCACCAAAAAGGGCACGCCGCCTGCGGATTGTGAGCTTAGCGCAATATGTTCCGGGCGGATACCCAGCGTCACCGCAAGCCCCTGAAGCCCATTCGGCGCATTGCCTAATGGCAACGCCATGCCGCTTGCCAGCTCAAAACGCGTGCCGTCAGCACTGATTTTACCTTCCAGCAGGTTCATGGCGGGCGAGCCGATAAAACTCGCCACAAAGCGGCTGGCCGGGCGTTCGTAGACTTCAACAGGCGTGCCGATTTGTTCGGCGACGCCTTTGTTCATCACCATCACGCGCTGCGCCAGCGTCATCGCTTCGACCTGGTCGTGCGTCACGTACAAACTGGTAGTTTTCAGGCGGCGGTGCAGCTGTTGTAGTTCGAGGCGCATTTGTACGCGCAGTTTGGCATCCAGGTTGGATAACGGTTCATCGAAGAGGAAAACCGCCGGGTCGCGCACAATGGCGCGCCCCATTGCCACACGCTGGCGTTGGCCGCCGGAAAGTTCGCGTGGGCGGCGTTTCAACAAGCCATCGAGTTCAAGAATACGCGCCGCTTCCACCACTTTCTGCTGAATATGCGCTTTGCCCATACCGCGGATTTTCAGCCCCCACGCCATGTTTTCTTCCACACTCATATGCGGATAAAGCGCGTAGTTCTGGAACACCATCGCGATGCCACGCTCTTTCGGTTCCATTTCGGTGACGCGCTGGCGGTCAATCCAAATATCGCCGCTGGTGACGCGCTCAAGCCCGGCAACCATGCGCAGCAGCGTCGATTTACCGCAGCCCGACGGCCCCACCATCACGATAAATTCACCGTCTGCGACATCCAGCGTCAGCGGCTCAATGACCTGAGTTTTGTTGTCCCAACTTTTGCTCACTGCCTGTAGTTTTAGTCCTGCCATGGGTTACTTCTCACTATCAACAAGGCCACGCACGAACGCTCGTTGCATGGCTAAAACGATAATTACCGGCGGAATCAGCGTCAGCAGCATCGCCGCCATCACCTGGTTCCACTGGGTGGAGCCTTCACCGGAAGACATCATGCCTTTAATACCCGCCACGGCGGTGCCAAGGTTGACGTCGCTAATAATCAGCAGCGGCCAGAGATACTGGTTCCAGCCGTAGATAAAGGTGATGACAAAGAGTGCTGCGAGATTAGTTTTTGAGAGCGGCAAAACGATGTCACGGAAGAAGCGCATCGGCGATGCGCCGTCGATACGTGCCGCTTCCATTAACTCGTCGGGAAGCGTCATAAAGAACTGGCGGAACAAAAAAGTAGCGGTTGCCGAAGCCATTAACGGCAGCGTCAGGCCGGTGTAGCTGTCGAGCATTTTGAGGTTTGCGATAACTTCTACCGTCGGGAAAATACGCACTTCAACCGGCAGCATCAGGGTGATAAAAATCATCCAGAAGAACAGGTTACGGAACGGGAAGCGGAACCAGACAATCGCAAAGGCTGAAAGCATTGAGACAGTGATTTTGCCAATGGTGATGACCATCGCCATGACAAAACTGTTTAGCAGCATCAGGCCGAACGGCGCACTGTTGGCACCGACGCCGTGCGTCCAGATATAAGACATGTTTTCCAGCAGATGCGTGCCTGGAATCAGCGTCATCGGCGTCTGGAAGACGGCTTCGTTATCCAGTGTCGCCGCGACAAACGCGACATACAGTGGGAACAAAATCACGATAATGCCCAGAATCAGCATCGTGTGGCTGAAAATCGTCAGCCCGCGGCGGTTCTCAATCATTGGTAGCGCACCTTACGTTCCACGAAGCGGAACTGAATCACGGTCAGGATGATGACTAAGAACATCAACACCACGGATTGCGCCGCCGACGCGGAAAGATCGAGTCCGGCAAAACCTTCGCGATAAATTTTGTAGATAAGCGTGGTCGTCGCTTGTACTGGTCCACCGCCGGTCGCGGCGTCGATAACCGGAAAGGTATCGAAAAAGGCGTACACCAGATTAACCACCAGCAGGAAGAAACTCACCGGCGCAATCAGCGGTAACGACAGCTTGAAGAAGCGCCGTACCGGGCCTGCCCCGTCAATAGAAGCAGCTTCAATCAACGAACGCGGAATCGACTGTAACGCCGCAAAGAAGAACAGGAAGTTGTAGCTGATTTGCTTCCACACCGAGGCAAACACCACAAGGAACATCGCCTGGCCGCTGTTTTGTGCGTGGTTCCAGTGGTAACCAAACTGCTCAAGCACGTGAGTTAGCAGGCCGCGCCCGGGGTTAAACAGGAAAATCCACAGTACGGCAGCAATCGCCGGAGCCACCGCATACGGCAGCAGCATTAACGTTTGGTAAATTCGGCTGCCACGAATGACGTAATCCGTGAGCGCGGCGAAAAACAGCGACACCAGCAAACCGCTACCAGCGACTAATCCACTGAAAATTAAGGTGGTATAGAAAGAGTCGAGATAGTAGCTGTCATGGAAGAGTTGTTTGAAATTTTCCAGGCCAACAAACGTGCTTGAAAGTCCAAACGGATCGACATTTTGCAGTGAATACCACAACGCTTCGCCCGCAGGCCAAATAAAAAAGATAATGGTGATAAGCAGTTGCGGCAGCACTAGCGCATACGGCAACCAGCCGGAACGGAACACCGGACGAGAAGATGACATAAGTAATTCTTTTCCTGAACAATGTCGGGTGACGGCTTTGCCTTACCCGACCTACAAACAGCCATTCGTAGGTCGGATAAGCGAAGCGTCATCCGACACTGAAAAACTTAAGACTTAGTCGATTGCTCGAAACGGCGCAGCAACTGATTACCACGCTCAACCGCGCTATCTAATGCTTGCTGAGGGGTTTTCTTGCCGGTCCATACCGATTCCAGCTCTTCATCCACAACGGCACGAATCTGCGGCATGTTGCCCAGACGCAAGCCTTTAGTGAACGGCAATGGCGGCTTGTTCAGCATCTGGCGCGTGGCGATATCAGCACCTGGGTTTTTCTCGTAAAAGCCTTGTTCACGCGTCAGGTCGTAAGCAGCTTTAGTGATAGGTAAGTAACCGGTTTTCTGGTGCCATTCAGCCGCAATTTCTGGTTGAGTGAGGAACTGCATAAACTCGGCAACACCTTTGTAAGTCGCGGGGTCTTTACCCTGCATCACCCACAAACTTGCCCCGCCGATAATGGCGTTTTGCGGCGCGTTCGGAATAGTAGAGTCATAAGGCATCATGCCCACGCCGTAGTTGAATTTGGCGTATTGACGGATATCAGCCAGCGAGCCAGAAGACGCGGTGGTGATGGCGCAATCCCCGCTGTAGAACTTTTCGGTAGATTCATCTTTGCGGCCAAAGTAGCTGAAATCGCCCTTCTTGTTCAGCTCTTCCAGCATCGCAATGTGTTTCACTTGCTCGGGTTTGTTGAATTCCAGAACCGCATCGGTGCCATCAAAACCGTTGTTTTTGGTGGCAACCGGCAGGCCGTTCCAGGCGCTGAAGTTTTCGATTTGAATCCAGCCTTGCCAGCCACTGGCATAACCGCATTTCATGCCTGCCGCTTTAAGTTTGGCGGTGTACTCGGCCAGGTCTTGCCAGGTTTTTGGCGGCTGATCCGGGTTCAGGCCAGCTTTCTTAAAGGCGTCTTTGTTGTAATACAGAACTGGCGTGGAGCTGTTAAATGGTTGGGAGAGCAGACGCCCGGTTTTTGAATCGGTGTAGTAACCGGAAACCGTTGGCACAAACTGAGATTCGTCGAACTTAATGCCTGCATCGCTAAAAACTTCATATACCGGCTTGATGGCTTTCGAGGCCATCATGGTCGCCGTACCCACTTCATAAACCTGCAAAATGGCTGGCGCATTGCCCGAACGGAAAGCCGCAATCCCTGCCGCCAGGTTTTGTTCGTAATTACCTTTATACACCGGGACAATTTTGTAATCAGGGTGCGTCTGGTTGAAGCGTTGAGCCAGTGAATCGACTTCTTTGCCCAGTTCACCTTCCATTGAATGCCAGAACGGAATGGAGGTGGCGGCGATAGCGCTGCTGCTAAGTACGCATCCAAGCGCAAGGCAAAGTGTTGTGAGTCGTAACGATGCAGTCATGTGTATATCCCTGGAGGTTGTCATTAGGTCACTGCGCGAAAATACGCGTTTTTGTTCGCATCAAAACATGACATGCGCGAATGACAGAAAAATAACCGTGGGGTGACAGAATTGTTACAGTGAGGTGAAAGGAAAGTGGTGATCGGAGTATTGTCATAAAAAAGGAGCCAAACGGCTCCTTGTTGATTAAGCGATAATTTAGCCGCCGAGGTAGGCGCTACGCACCGCTTCGTTAGCCAGCAGCGCGTCGCCGGTGTCTTCCAGTACCACGTGGCCGTTTTCCAGCACGTAGCCACGGTCAGCGAGTTTCAGCGCCTGGTTGGCGTTCTGCTCGACGAGGAAGATGGTCATGCCTTCGCTGCGCAGCTGCTCGATGGTATCGAAAATCTGCTGAATGATGATTGGCGCGAGGCCAAGCGACGGCTCGTCCAGCAGCAGTAAGCGCGGTTGGCTCATCAGCGCACGGCCAATCGCCAGCATTTGCTGTTCACCGCCGGACATGGTTCCCGCACGTTGAATACGGCGTTCCAGCAGGCGCGGGAACAGTTCGTATACGCGTTGGATGCGTTCATGATACTGGTCGCGTTCCGCGAAGAAGCCGCCCATCGCCAGGTTTTCTTCCACCGTCATACGTGAAAACACACGGCGGCCTTCCGGCACAATCGCCACCGCTTCACGCATGATGCGAGCGGTGTGCCAGTCGGTGATGTCTTTGCCATCAAAGGTAATCTTGCCGCTGGATGCGCGCGGGTCACCGCACAGTGTACCCAACAGCGTGGTTTTGCCCGCACCGTTCGCACCAATCAGAGTGACGATTTCGCCCTGTTTAATATGCAGACTGACCCCGTGAAGCGCCTGGATTTTTCCGTAATGGGCGCTCACCTGGTTAAATGACAACATGATATTTTCCATCTTTGCCTCACCCATTCTTATGCTTCACCCAGATACGCGCGGATTACGTCAGGGTTATTCCGGATTTGTTCCGGTGTGCCGTTCGCAAGCGGCGTCCCCTGGTTTACCACGTAAATCCTGTCAGAAATGCCCATCACCAGTTTCATGTCGTGCTCGATTAACAGCACGGTGGTGTTGTGGTGGTTACGTAACTCCATGATTAACTCGTCGAGTTCGTGGGTTTCTTTCGGGTTAAGGCCTGCGGCGGGTTCATCGAGCATCAGGATTTCTGGTTGCGTCACCATACAACGCGCAATCTCCAGGCGACGCTGATCGCCATACGCAAGGTTGCTTGCCTGGCGGTTGGCCTGCTCAAGCAGACCGATACGGTCAAGCCAGATGGCTGCACGATCCAGCGCTTCGCTTTGTGAGCGGCGGAAAGCAGGTGTTTTCAGTAAACCAGCAAACACGCCGGTTTTCAGTTGCTGATGTTGAGCCACCAGCAAGTTTTCAATCACGGTCATTTCACGGAACAGACGCACGTGTTGGAAAGTACGCACCACACCCATCCGCGCGATTTGTTGGCCAGGCAGACCTTCAAGGTGCTGGTCGCGCAACAGAATCGTACCGCCTGATGGCTTGTAAAAACCGGTCAGGCAGTTAAATACCGTGGTTTTACCGGCACCGTTCGGGCCGATTAACGAAACAATTTCTTGTGGATGCAGTTCCAGAGAAACATTGTTTACGGCGAGCAGGCCGCCAAAACGCATCATCAAGCCGTTTACGGATAACAATGGCTGACTCATGCCTGCTCTCCTTTCACTTGTTCCACTTGCTCTTTTTTAAGCTTCAACTGAGGGCGTGACATTGGCAGCAAGCCTTGTGGACGCCAGATCATCATCAGCACCATCAGGCCACCGAGCACCAGCATGCTGTATTCGTTGAGATCACGCATCAGTTCGCGTGACACCACCAACAGGACTGCGGCGAGGATAACGGCAAATTGCGAGCCCATACCGCCTAGCACGACGATCGCCAGCACGAATGCAGATTCGGCAAAGGTGAAGGATTCCGGGCTCACAAAGCCCTGACGGGCCGCAAACAGCGTACCGGCAAAGCCTGCGAACGCGGCGCTGATGGTAAAGGCGGTCAGCTTGATGCGCGTCGGGTTCAGACCCAGCGAACGGCAAGCGATTTCATCTTCACGCAACGCTTCCCATGCGCGGCCGAGCGGCATACGCAGCAAGCGGTTAATCACAAACAGCGACAACACCACTAATAGCAACGCAACGAGGTACAGGAAGATAATGCGGTCACCGGGGTTATACGCAACGTTGAAGAAGTTGCTAAAGGTATCCCAACCCCCTTCACGCGCGCTACGGCTGAATTCCAGACCAAACAACGTTGGTTTTGGGATCTGGCTGATACCGTTCGGCCCACCAGTAATTTCGGTGTTGTTAAGCAGTAAAATACGGACGATTTCACCAAAGCCGAGCGTCACAATCGCCAGGTAGTCACCGCGTAAACGCAGCACCGGGAAGCCGAGCAGGAAACCCGCCGCCGCAGACACCAGGCCCGCGATTGGCAAGCACGTCCAGAACCCTAAGCCGTAATAATGGTTGAGCAACGCGAAGGTATAAGCGCCGATGGCATAAAAACCGCCATAGCCCAGAACCAGCAAGCCGGACAACCCCACCACCACGTTCAGGCCCAGGCCGAGAATGATATAAATCATGGTCAGCGTGGCGATGTCGACCGTGCCGCGTGAAACCACAAACGGCCACGCAACCGCGAGCACCAGCAGCGCCAACAGGAACAGTTTTTGCTTCGGCGTAGAACCGTCTAACGCAGGCAGCACAAACTTCGGTCCGGAGACTTTTTTCATGCCTTTCTGGAATGCAGGGCGCAGCAACTGGAAGACGAAGACAATCGCCGTACCAATCAGAACCCACTCCCAGCGCACCGTTTCCGCACTGTGAACGACAAGTTTAGTCCCATCGAGACTCAGCTGAACGCCCATAAAGACGCCCGCCAGCACGAAAAATATCGCCGCCGAAAGCAGCGCAAGAACAACATGCATCGGTTTCATACTTTTTCTACCTCCGGACGGCCCAGGATACCGGTTGGCATCACCAACAGAACCACGATGAGCAGTGCAAAGGAGACAACATCTTTATATTCGGTGCTCAGATACGCCGAGGTCAGCGCTTCTGCAACACCTAAAATCAGGCCACCAATCATCGCGCCAGGAATACTGCCGATACCACCAAGAACCGCTGCGGTGAAGGCTTTCATCCCGGCCATAAAGCCGATGTATGGGTTGATAACGCCGTAGAATTGGCCGAGCAGAACGCCCGCTACCGCCGCCATAGCAGCGCCAATCACGAAGGTCAGGGAGATAACGCGGTCGGTGTTGATACCGAGCAGGCTCGCCATTTTCAAATCTTCTGCACACGCACGGCAGGCACGGCCCATGCGGGAATAGCGAATAAACAGCGTCAGTGCCAGCATCGCGATGAACGTCACGACCCAAATAACCAGCTGCATGGTGGTAATGGTTGCAGTGAAGTTTTCGCTGGCACCCACCACCCACTGGCCGTTAAACAGGCTTGGCAGTGCGATATCGCGTGAACCTTCAGTGAGGCTGACGTAGTTTTGCAGGAAGATCGACATCCCGATAGCAGAGATCAGTGCAATCAGTCGCTTAGAGTTACGCACCGGTTTATACGCGACACGTTCGATGCTCCAGCCGTAAGCACTGGCAATAACAATCGCGCCAATGAAACCGGCGCCGACCAGCATCCAGCCCACATCAATGCCCAGCATCATCAGCGCTGCGATGATCATGAACGAGACATAGCTGCCAATCATATACACCTCGCCGTGGGCGAAGTTGATCATGCCGATAATGCCGTAAACCATGGTGTAACCGATGGCAATCAACGCATAAGTGCTGCCCAGCGTGACGCCGTTAAACATCTGCTGCAGGAAGTAGAGGAACTGCTCGGACATACAATAACCTTATTTATTTCCCCTCCAGCGCATAGCCGCCGGAGAGGAGGGATGACCCAGAATTATCAGCCGTTACTTCGCCACAGAGGACGAACCGTCGGCATGCCACTGGAAGACACCAAATTCAAATCCCTTCAGATCGCCTTTCTCATCCCAGTTCAGCGGCCCAATCACGGTTTTCGCACCGTTTTCTTTTAAGTCTTTAATTAAATCAGCAGGTTCTTCACTACCAGTACGCTCAAGCGAGGTCGCCAGAGATTGCACCGCAGCGTAGGTGATCCACACATACGGGCCGCTTGGATCTTTCTTCTCAGCTTTCAGTTCATCAACGATAACTTTGTTCGCCGGGTCCTGGTCATAGCGTTTTGGCATGGTGACTAACATCCCTTCACCCGCCGCACCCGCGATGTTGGACAGCGATGCGTTACCCACACCTTCTGGTCCCATAAACTGGGTTTTCAGGCCAACAGCACGCGCCTGACGCAGGATCTGCCCCATTTCCGGGTAGTAACCGCCGTAGTAAACGAAGTCGATGTTTTCTTTTTGCAGACGCGCAACCAGCGTGGAGAAATCTTTGTCGCCCGCGGTGATCCCGTCGAAGAAGACGATGTCCGCGCCGCCTTTTTTCAGGCCATCTTGTACAGAGCGCGCCAGGCCTTCGCCGTACTGCTGTTTGTCATGAATGATGGCGATGCGCTTTGGCTTCACGGTTTCAAGAATGTATTTAGAGGCGGTTGGGCCCTGAGAAGAATCCAGGCCAGCGGTACGCATAATCATTTTGTAGCCGCGGCTTGTCAGCTCTGGGTTAGTCGCACCAGGGGTAATCATCAGAATGCCTTCGTCTTCGTAGATATCAGACGCTGGCTGAGTAGAAGAGGAGCAGAGGTGGCCGATAACGTAACGCACACCGTCGTTGACGATTTTGTTGGCAACCGCAACGGCTTGTTTCGGGTCACAAGCATCATCGTATTCAACCGCAACAAGTTTGTCGCCTTTGATGCCGCCTTTAGCGTTGATGTCTTTGATTGCCTGGCGAGCACCGTTGAATTCCATGTCGCCCCACTGCGCAACCGGCCCTGACATAGCACCAACAACCGCAACCTTAATGTCTGCTGCCGCTGCCGCGTGAGACACCGCCAAAGCAACAAACCCGGCGAGTAATGTCTTCGCGTTTACTTTCATTCTTTGAATCCCCATTTATCGTGATTTTGTGGTTTTATTATGGTCAAAAAGCATGCTGTTCACTTTTCAACCTTTAGCCATTTTTATGAGTGTCGTTAAGGGCTTAGCGTTAATATTTACAATATTTAAGGCTAAACTCTCTATTTTTCAGGCTATTAAGCAAAGATATTATTCTGTATTTGATGATAGTTAAACAAAAAAAAGCACCTTTTTCAGCATAAAATAGCGATACAAAGAGCGGAATAAAACACTAGGTTTTAGGGTTTTATACTGGCCATTTTTCAATCCACCACTTATCAAACTGGCATACGTTTGAGGCAAAAATTAATCGTCTGGTATATGGCAGATAAAAGATAAAGCGTCTGACGCAAATAAATTGGTTACACTCGGGGTTTTCCCGCTTTTTGGTTAGCTCGCTTATGAAACTCACCATCATTCGTCTGTTTGAGTGTAGTGCTCAGGATAAGATTGATCTTGCAAAGATCTGGCCGGAATATTCCAGCGCCTCACTGGCTCTTAGTGACGCCCACCGTATTTACGCGGCAAAATTTAAC
The DNA here is from genome assembly GCF_003675305.1 of Buttiauxella sp. 3AFRM03. Lineage (NCBI taxonomy): Bacteria > Pseudomonadati > Pseudomonadota > Gammaproteobacteria > Enterobacterales > Enterobacteriaceae > Buttiauxella > Buttiauxella sp. 3AFRM03. The sequence continues at coordinate 3,176,205 of NZ_CP033076.1, read as the reverse complement.
GATCGGCTATTAGGCGCGGTACGCGTCACACTTGCGGGTGCCGAAGGCGCTTTAGATTCGCTGCGGGTACGTGAAATTACCCGTCGTCGTGGCGTTGGGCAGTATTTAGTCGAAGAGGTGATTCGCGATAACCCAGACATCACCAGATGGTGGATGAGTGACGTTGGTGTGGAAGAGCGTGATGTTATGACGGCGTTTATGCGGGCGGTAGGGTTTGCGGAGCAAAGTGGTGGTTGGGGGAAATGAGATGAATGCGTCGGATGACGCTGGCGCTTATCCGACCTTGTATCTTGAACCGGTAGCTGGTTAGCTACCGGTTACATGAAACGGAGGAAGCTTGTATCCGACCTGAAGACCTCGATCTTCCGACGTAGCTTAAGCCCTCCGTTTCACCTTTCACGCCACTCAAAATCCGAACGGTAACCAGAAGCTCTGACTTCGCATGTACAAGGCTGGAATGGCGTGTTGGTTCACGTGGAAGGAGATGAAATATGGCTTTTCTCGGTGCTGATATCAGCAAAAATAAAATAGATGTCTGTCTGCTTGTTGCCGGTATTAAGGGTAAGAAAAAGCAGAAAGTCTTCACCAATGAACCCTGTGTGGCCCGCAAAATCATCGACTGGCTGGAGGCCCAAAAATGCGCCTCTGATAATATGACAGTCGTGATGGAAGCCACGGGTATCTACCATGAGAATCTGGCGTATGGGCTTCATGATGCGGGGATTTCTGTCTGCATGGCCAATCCATACCGTGTCCGTGAGTTTGCCTGCGGAATGGATATCCTCACGAAAAATGACACAGTGGACGCATTTGTGCTGGCCTGTTATGGCGAGCTGAAGCATCCCGATGCCTGGGTCCCACCGTCAGTTGAAGTCCGTAAACTCAGGGCGTTGTTGCGTCAGCGCGACGCGCTGAAAGAGGATGTGCAGAGGACGGCCAACCGGCTTGAAAAAGCGCATTCAACCTCGACACCACGGGAGGTCATAGGCTCACTGGAGCGGACACACGGCTGGCTGAGTGATGAACTGGAACGGATAGAAAAGCTCATTACTGACCACACAGATAACGACCCGGGACTGAAGGCCGATCTGGAGCTGCTGAAATCGATAAAATGTGTGAAGGAGCAGGTGGGACGGGAGATGCTGGCACTACTGAAAGACGGGACGTTCAAAAGTGCCTCGCAGGTGGCAGCGTATCTGGGAATAACACCGGTGGAGAGAGTGTCCGGCAGTTCGGTACGCGGGCGGGCACATATGTCAAAAACAGGCCCCTCAATAGTCAGAGCCAAACTGTATGTAGCAGCCCTGAGTGCAATCCGGTGGAATAAACCCGCGAAGGCGATATATGAAAGGCTGGTAGCGAAAGGTAAGGCGAAAAAAGCGGCGCTGGGTGCAGTGATGCGTAAGCTGGTACATATGTGCTTCGGCGTACTGAAAACCCGATTACCATGGGATGAAAATTATGCAGCTACCGCTTGACGTCCAAGACGGTAGCTACGAAAACCGTGCCCTGTAGGGTGGATAAGCGCCAGCGCCAGCGTCATCCACCAAAATACCCGCTCTACAAGAGCGGGTATTGTAAAACTTACTTAGCGTCAGTCGCAGTCCCGTTGGCATGCCAGGTAAACACGCCAAACTCAAAACCTTTCAAATCCCCTTTCGCATCCCAGCTCAATGGACCCATTACGGTTTCCACAGACGCACCTTTCAGATAAGTAGCGATTTCAGCCGGATCTTCTGACTTGTTCAGGCCCGCAGCCAGAGATTGCAGCGCTGCGTAGGTTGTCCAGACGAATGCGCCACTTGGGTCTTGTTTCTTCGCTTTGATGGCATCCACAACTGGTTTGTTCGCAGGAACCTGGTCGTAGTTCTTAGGTTTGGTGACTAACAAGCCTTCAGCAGATTCGCCGGCGATGTTAGACAGAGAAACGTTTGCCACACCTTCTGGACCCATGAACTGAGTTTTCAGGCCTGCTGCGCGAGACTGACGCAGGATCTGGCCCATTTCTGGGTGGTAACCACCGTAATACACGAAGTCGATGCTTTCTTTCTTCAGACGCGCTACCAGCGTGGAGAAGTCTTTCTCGCCGGCAGTGATACCGTCAAAGAACACTACGTTTGCGCCGCCTTTTTTCAGGTTGTCCTGAACAGAGCGAGCCAGGCCTTCGCCGTACTGTTGTTTGTCATGAATGATCGCGATGTTTTTCGGTTTTACGTGATCAAGAATGTATTTTGCCGCCGTTGGGCCCTGATCAGAATCCAGGCCGGTAGTACGCATTGTCAGTTTGTAACCACGCGCAGTCAGCTCAGGTGCTGTTGCCGCCGGGGTAATCATCAGAATGCCTTCGTCCTCGTAGATGTCAGACGCAGGCTGAGTGGAAGAAGAACACAGGTGGCCGATAACGTATTTGATGCCATCGTTAACCACTTTGTTGGCGACCGCTACCGCTTGTTTCGGGTCACAAGCGTCGTCGTATTTGGTGATAACCAGTTTGTCGCCTTTGATGCCGCCTTTGGCATTAATATCTGCAACCGCTTGTTCTGCACCGGTAAATTCCTGGTCGCCATATTGTGCAACCGGGCCAGACATCGCCCCAACTACCGCTACTTTGATATCCTTCGCAAATGCCGCGTTGCTCATCGCAAGTGCAATACAACCAGCCAATAACGCTTTGCCCTTCATTTTCATCCTGAGATCCCCATTTTTGTTGTGATTGGTATTTGTTGTGTTGTTTTGGCACGGTTTTATTTTTGATTGACGAATACCGCGTGTGCCTTCGCCGCACTCAGAGTTAAAAACATACCCGAATTTACGGCTTTTGGAATAACAATTTTTTCACAAGCTGAATGGGAAAGTGACAGGCATAAAAAAACCGCCCCGGAAGGCGGTTTTTTATCTGACGAAATAACTTACGCTTCGATGGCCATGCGCAGTTTTTTCATCGCGTTCTTTTCAAGCTGGCGTACACGCTCAGCGGAAACGCCGTAACGGTCGGCTAGTTCTTGCAGCGTGCTTTTGTTGTCTTCATCAAGCCAACGGGCACGGATAATATCCTGGCTGCGTTCATCCAGACCTAGCATGGCATCGCTGAGTTTATCAGCCGCGTGCGATTCCCAGTTGTCGTCTTCAATGCCATCGGCAAAGTTAGAAGACTTATCCTGCAAGAACAGCACAGGAGCCATTGGCGCGCTGTCTGAATCGTCGTCGTTGCCCATGTCGAACGTCATGTCCTGCGCCGCCATGCGCGATTCCATTTCACGGACATCTTTGCTGGAAACCCCCAGCTCGTTGGCGACCATTTCCACTTCGTCCTGGTTGAACCAACCCAGACGTTGCTTGGTTTTACGCAGGTTAAAGAACAACTTACGTTGTGCTTTAGTGGTTGCCACTTTCACAATACGCCAGTTACGCAGCACGTATTCGTGAATTTCAGCTTTGATCCAGTGCACAGCAAACGACACCAGACGGACACCCACTTCCGGGTTAAAGCGGCGCACAGCCTTCATCAGGCCGATGTTGCCTTCCTGAATCAAGTCAGCCTGCGGCAAGCCATAGCCCGAGTAATTACGAGCGATATGAACAACAAAGCGCAGGTGAGACAGGATCAGCCTTTTCGCTGCTTCCAGATCGCCCTGGTAATGCAGCTTTTCAGCCAGCTCCTTCTCTTCCTCAGCCGTTAACATCGGCCAGGAATTAGCGGCCCGGATATAAGATTCCAGGTTACCAACAGGGGCTAAAGCTAAATTTTGCATTTCTTTGGTCATTCAAACCCTCTCTTAGAAACTAAAGTACAGGTTGCTACAATCTTGCTGCACCAGGCTATTCGCCAGGCGCCAAACCGTACCATTCACAGTAACCTCAGACAGTGAGGTTATCCACAAGTTCACTGTAAAGCTGTGCTTGTATTACACACAAAATGTGACAGAGCTATGAAACTGGGCAGGAGAAACACTAACCGAGGTGGGAGCGTGTCCCCTGCTGACGGGTACTTCGTAGCAGGGGACAAGTATATCAAAAAATTTTTACTCTGGGGTAAAACGACGTAAATGTTGCACGGTCGCGATCCACGCCGCCAGCCAACCGCTCATCGACGCCACCAGCAGCAACAGCAAGCATTCGTCGAAACCTAAGCCCGTGAGGTCAAACTTAGTGCCAAATACTTGTGCGACTTGCGTGACCGCAGAGGACAAGCGCCACACCAGAATTTCAGTCAGAATCAGCGACAAAAATGCGCCGCTGAAACCTAACAGTGCACCACCGTACAGGAACGGGCGCAGGATAAATCCATCGGTAGCACCAATCAGTTTTTGCACGTTGATGGTGTCGCGACGGGCAAAGATGCTCAGACGTACGCTGTTACCAATCACCAGGAACACCGCTGCAACCATCAACACGCCAATCATTGCTGCGACACGCCCCACAAGACCGGTCAGCGAGGCAAGACGAGCAAACCAACTGTCATCCATACGGACTTCATCGACACCGTTAATCCGTGCCACGCGGTCACGCAAGGTATTCAGATGGTCGGTAGTCTGGAAGTCGAGTTTGGGATTCACCACCGCAACCGCAGGCAGCGGGTTTTCTTCCAGCATATCCAGCGCGCCACCAAAGCCCGACCAGTTGCGGAACTCACCCAGCGCTTCGTCACGCGAAAGATAGTTAACTTTATCGACGCCCTCTTCCGCCTGAATCGCGCCGACGACTTGCTGCGCGGCGTTATCATCGAGCGCTTTGTCGAGATAAACGGTGATTTGCGGGGAAGGATAATATTGCGTAGCGGCCTGATTGACGTTCTTGTAAACCATGTAGCACACGCTTGGCAACGTCAGGGAAATGGCAATCACCATCACCGTCAGGAAGGTGGCTAAAGGCTTGCTGCGCAGGTCTTGTAAAGCACCCTGCCAGGCGTAACGGAATTGTTCGTTTACGCCGCCTTTGAGCGATTTACTTTTCGACTGAGGCCCTTTGCCGCGTTTTTTCACCGAGCGGCCTAAATCCCCTAACTTACTCAGCGAGTTGATTTTATCCAGCCTGTTGCTGAAGCGCTTTATATGATTGAGCGCGCTGCGTTTATTCACCTGCCAGGCCTCCATGCAAATGGCCGTCACTTAACGTCAACATGCGATAGTTACGGCGGGAAATCAGCCCCATATCGTGCGTCGCCATCAGAACCGTTACGCCGACGCGGTTAAATTCCTCGAACAGACGTAAAATCCCTTCCGAGAGTGCATCATCAAGGTTACCGGTTGGTTCATCTGCCAGCAACACAGCGGGCTTATTCACAACCGCGCGGGCAATCCCCACACGCTGTTGTTCACCACCAGAGAGTTGGATCGGGAAACTTTTCGCTTTATCGAGCAGGCCGACTTTATCGAGTGCCGCCGAAACACGGCGGCGAATGTCTTCACCGCTGGCACCCGCGATAATCAGCGGGATAGCCACGTTGTCGTACACGGTTCTGTCCATCAACAAATGGTGATCCTGGAAGATCATGCCAATCTGACGACGCAGGAACGGCACTTCGCGGCTCTTGAGGCGGCTAATATCATGGCCGCCAAAAGCAATTTTCCCCGCACTTGGCCGCTCAATACCGCAGATAAGCTTGAGCAGAGTACTTTTCCCTGCTCCAGAGTGACCGGTCAGAAAAGCCATCTCACCAGGTTGCATATGGAAGGTCACTCCCTGCAACGCTTGTCTCCCGCCGAGATAGGCCTTACTAACGTGTTCAAAGCGAATCATGGTTAATCCTCTCGGGCAAAAAGTGCCTCAATAAAATCGCCCGCATTAAACGGACGCAAGTCCTCAATACGCTCGCCGACGCCAATATAGCGAATCGGAATACCAAACTGATCGGCAACGGAGAAAATCACGCCGCCTTTGGCTGTACCATCCAGTTTGGTTAGCGTAATGCCTGTCAATCCAACGGCTTCATGGAACAATTTAGCCTGGCTAATCGCGTTCTGACCCGTGCTGGCATCGAGGGTGAGCATAACCTCATGCGGTGCATCTTCGTCCAGTTTTTTCATTACGCGGACGATTTTCTTCAGCTCTTCCATCAGGTGCGCTTTGTTCTGCAAACGCCCTGCAGTATCCGCCAGAAGTACATCGACGTTACGCGCTTTCGCAGCCTGAATGGCATCGAAAATCACTGACGCAGAATCAGCACCAGTATGCTGGGCAATAACCGGAATATTGTTGCGATCGCCCCATACCTGCAATTGTTCTACCGCTGCGGCACGGAATGTATCACCCGCTGCCAGCATTACAGATTTACCTTCTTGCTGGAACTGACGCGCCAGTTTGCCGATGGTGGTGGTTTTACCCACTCCGTTAACACCGACCATCAGGATAACAAATGGTGTTTTGCCTTCAACTTTCAGTGGCTCATCGACTTTCGCGAGGATTTCGCCCATCTCTTCTTTCAGCAGGCCGTATAACGCTTCGGCGTCACGCAACTCTTTGCGGCTCGCACCTTCTGTCAGATTGGTGATGATTTTGCGTGTGGTTTCGACGCCAACATCGGCGATCAGCAGCTGCTCTTCGAGTTCTTCAAACAGATCATCGTCGATTTTCTTGCCGCGGAATAGACTGATAAATCCGGAACCGAGGTTCTGTTTAGTCTTAATTAAGCTGCGTTTGAGACGCGCAAAGAAACCTTCTTTGGTTGGTTTTTCTTGTTCTTGCTGAGGCTCTTGTTCTTGCTGAGGTTCTTCTTCAGCCGGAGATTCTTCGGCTTCTTCAGGTTCCAGCTCGGCCTGCACTTCTTCAACAACGATGGCAGCAACAGGAATAGCTTCAATCAGCGCTTCCTCAACAACCACATTTTCTACCGGAAGAATGGTCACTTCTTCAGGTTCAGCAAGCGCCTCAGGCTCAACAACATCTTCAACAATATCTTCAACAACAACTGGCTCTTGCTCCGGCTGCCACTCTTCTGGCTCCGGTACTGGCTCAATTTCTGGAGCGATCTCTTCTGGAACCGGCAACTCTTCGTGTTCAACAGCAACTAGTGCCGTTACTTCAGGTTCTGGAGTGATTTCAGGCTCAACCACCACCACTTCGCTCTCTGCGAGCTTTTCGGTGACTTCGACGATCTCTTCTGCGAAGGCTTCGGGCTCTTCGTGCTTATCAAGCACCACAGGTTCGGCTTCAGGCAGAGTTACTGGCTGAATTTCAGATTGAACCTCTGTCTGGATTTCTGGCTTAGCGTCGTCAGGCTGTACAGTTTCTTCCGCCGCTTGTGGCTGTTCAGGCTCAATAACCTGCTCAACAACTTCTTCGGCAACCGCTTGTTCTTCTGTTACTTTTTGTTCTGATTCTGCTTCAGAAGCCTGCTCTTTCTGGCCAAAGCCTAGCCATGAAAAAAAGCCACGTTTTTTCTCTTTCGCCATTTGCGAACACACCCCTCGCTGTTAATTCATGGCACAGGCCCGATTGAGCTTGCCACGGGCACTGAAAATAATTATCGAATGAATACGTTAGTCTATCACTTTCCCCGCTTTACACACACCGTTACACTAGACGGCAAGAAATTGCATCGCAGTGAGTCTCATGAAAAAACCGCAATCTACTGGCACCGGCCAGATCCGTATTATTGGCGGCCAATGGCGCGGCCGTAAACTGCCCGTCCCAGACAGCCCTGGCCTGCGTCCAACAACGGATAGAGTACGTGAAACCCTGTTTAACTGGCTGGCACCGTCAATGGTCGAGGCTACTGTGCTGGACTGCTTTGCCGGAAGCGGTGCGCTGGGGCTGGAAGCCTTATCGCGTTACGCCACCAGCGCCACCTTGCTGGAGATGGACCGCCATGTTTCGCAACAGCTGCAAAAGAATCTCGCCACCTTAAAAGCGGCTAATGGAAAAGTAGTGAACACCAATACGCTCAATTTCCTGGCACAGCCTGGCGAGCCGCACACTATCGTGTTTGTTGATCCGCCTTTCCGCAAAGGGTTGTTGGACGAGACATTAGCGCTGTTAGAAAGCAATGGCTGGCTGGCAGACGAAGCACTGATTTACGTTGAAAGCGAAGTTGAAAATGGCATGCCCGCAGTGCCAGCAAGCTGGTCGCTGCATCGTGAAAAAGTCGCAGGCCAGGTCGCTTACCGTTTATTTAGTCGTGAAATTTAAGGAACGACATCATGCTGATTAATATAGGCCGCTTGTTGATGCTGGGCGTTTGGGGATTTTTGTTATTAAATATTTTCCAGCCGTTCCCACGGCCGCTGAATATCTTTGTTAACGTCGCGCTGATCTTCACCGTGTTGATGCACGGTATGCAGCTGGCGCTGCTGAAATCAACCCAACCGAAAGATAGCCCGCCGTTGAGCCGTGCTCAGCAAATTAAGATTTTCATCTTTGGGGTGTTTGAGTTGCTGGTCTGGCAGAAGAAACTCCGCCAGGGCAAGTAAAGTCATCCTATTGGGGGTCGGGGATGAAGCCAACAAACCGCGTCCCCTTATACTGCAACGTCCCCGTATCTCCGACACTCATCGCATGATACTGCACCGCCGCCACACGCATTTTCAGATCCAACCCGCCGCTGAGTGGGCGAAACCAAACCTCATAACGCATCGAGTCTTCAACCGGCGTGACTTCACGTTGCCGTGAGCGACGTTCATTACCTGGCGTTTCGCGTTTCGTCGCCACCTGCACATGACTTTGCAGCACTGGTGCTGCATCATTTTCCGCATTCTGACGACGCTGCTGCACAAAGCGAAACGATGCCGCCACGATGATTACCGCCACAACAGCAATGAAGAAAAGTGGCATTTTACTCATAGATTTATCTCGTATTGTCAGGCACTTTTAAGAATACCCTGCCGCTCAGAATATTGTCATCTGGCGCTATTGGTCACTAGACTGACAGGTAGAATCTTGCTTTTAGTACGGTACATTTTAATTTAATACCCTAAGGACAAGCCATGCTTTGGTCATTTATCGCTGTATTCCTCTCCGGCTGGCTCTACGTTGATGCCTCCTATCGCGGGCCAACCTGGCAACGCTGGGTCTTCAAACCTGTCACCCTTTTACTTTTATTACTGCTGGCCTGGCAAGCGCCAATGTTCAACGCAACAGGCTATTTGATCCTCGCGGGGCTTGCGGCAACGCTGCTCGGTGACGCTCTCACCCTGCTGCCCACTCAGCGCATGCTGTACGCCATCGGGGCATTTTTCCTCTCTCACCTGCTGTATACCCTCTATTTTGCCAGCCAGATGACCTTTAGTTTGTTCTGGCCTTTACCGCTGATTTTGTTAGTGGTGGGGGCGTTATTAGTGGCAGTGATTTGGACGCGACTCGAAACGTTCCGCTGGCCGATTCTGACGTTTATTGGCATGACGCTGGTGATGGTTTGGCTGGCCGGTGAGCTGTATTTCTACCTGCCAACGCGCCCAAGTTTCTCGGCCTTTGTGGGTGCAGCGCTACTGCTTTTAGGCAATATTGTTTGGTTGGGTAGCCACTATCGCCGCCGCTTTACGGGCGACAGCGCTATCGCCGCGGCATGCTATTTTGCCGGGCACTTTATGATTGTCCGCGCGTTGTACATTTGAGGCTAAACAGTGTCGGATGGCGCAAGCTTATCCGACCTACAAATGCCGCGAACTTAATCTGGAAAATTTCCCTCTTGACTCTGGAGTCAACTCCAGAGAGTAACATGGGTAATGAGAACATTATCATTACCCAGGAGGGCACATGCTCAACTCCCAAAAACCACCGCAATTTGCTAAAGCAAAGCTCAGTCCATTGCCGATAAAAACCGACGCCTGTCACGGTAACGACTGCTGTAGCGAAGCCGTGCCCCCTGTAGAAACTGAAACCATTCCTGACACCGGTGAGCGTTATAGCTGGCTGGTTGATGGCATGGACTGCGCCGCCTGTGCTCGCAAAGTTGAAAATGCGGTGAAGCAACTGGCGGATGTCCAGCGCGTGCAGGTGCTATTCGCCACCCAAAAACTGCTGGTGACTGCGAGTAGCGATATTCGCCCGCAAGTTGAGAAAGCGGTAAAAGCCGCCGGATACAACCTGCGAAATAGCGCCGCCCCGGCGGAGAAAACATCCAGCTGGCGCGAAAACTTACCACTCATGTTGCTGATCGTGATGATGGCGCTGAGCTGGACTCTTGAACAATTTAACCATCCATTCGGCAAGTTCGCGTTTATCGCCACCACGCTGGTTGGCCTGTGGCCGATAGCCCGCCAGGCGGTGCGCCTAATACGCAGCGGTAATTGGTTCGCCATTGAAACCTTGATGAGCGTCGCAGCCATTGGCGCGCTGTTTATCGGCGCGACCGCCGAAGCCGCGATGGTATTGCTGCTGTTCTTAATTGGCGAACGTCTGGAATCTTACGCTGCCAGCCGCGCACGCCGTGGTGTCAGTGCGCTAATGGCGCTGAAACCGGAAGTCGCTACCCGCATTCGAAACGGCGAGCGCGAAGCTATCGCACTGGCTGAGTTACGCCCGGGCGATGTCATTGAAGTGGCTGCTGGCGGGCGTTTACCTGCTGATGGCCGACTGCTAACGCCATTCGCCAGTTTTGATGAAAGCGCGCTAACAGGCGAATCTATTCCGGTCGAACGCCAGCAAGACGAGAAAGTGCCTGCGGGCAGTACCAGTGTCGACAGGTTAGTGCAGCTCGAAGTGATTTCAGAACCCGGCGACAGCGCCATCGACCGCATCTTGCGTTTAATTGAAGAAGCAGACGAACGCCGTGCACCGATAGAGCGCTTTATCGACCGTTTCAGCCGGATTTACACGCCGATTATCATGGCGATTGCGTTACTGGCAGCCGTCGTCCCGCCACTGTTTTTCGGGCAAAGCTGGGATGAGTGGATTTACAAAGGGCTGGCGCTGTTACTGATTGGTTGCCCATGCGCGCTGGTGATTTCTACCCCTGCGGCAATTACCTCCGGGCTTGCCGCCGCCGCTCGACGCGGTGCATTAATCAAAGGCGGAGCCGCACTTGAACGCCTCGGTAAAATTCAGCATATCGCTTTCGATAAAACCGGTACCTTGACCGCGGGTAAACCGCAGGTCACCGCCATTGAAATGAATGGTGAGATTAATGAAAACGAGCTGCTGGCACTGGCGGCGGCGGTAGAACTTGGTTCGTCACACCCGTTAGCACAAGCCATTGTTCGTGAGGCACAAAACCGTGGGCTGGCATTACCGGTGCCCAGCGCCAACCGCGCGCTGGCAGGTATTGGGGTGGAAGCCACTATTAACGGCGAAACCGTGCTCCTGAGCGCACCGGGTAAACTCGCAGAAAACATTCTCGACACCAGCTGGCAGCAGCGAATTACCCAGCTTGAAGCTGAAGGCCAAACGGTGATTGCGGTGGTGCAGCAAAATCGCTTACTCGGCGCGATTGCACTACGAGATACCTTGCGTAGCGATGCTAAACAGGCTGTTGCTGACCTGAGAAAAATCGGGGTGCAGAGCGTGATGTTAACTGGCGATAACCCGCGAGCGGCAGCAGCCATCGCTGGGGAATTAGGCATGGATTACCGCGCCAGCCTGCTACCTGCCGATAAAGTCAGCGTGGTGAATGAACTCAACTCCCGTTCATCTCTGGCGATGGTGGGTGATGGCATCAACGATGCGCCAGCCATGAAAGCGGCAACCATCGGCATCGCGATGGGTAGCGGCACGGATGTAGCGCTCGAAACCGCAGATGCGGCACTTACGCACAACCGCCTGACCGAGCTTGCCAGCATGATTGGCCTCGCCCGCGCAACGCATAACAATATTCGCCAGAACATTACTATAGCATTGGGACTGAAGGGGATTTTCCTGGTGACCACGCTGCTGGGACTCACCGGCCTGTGGCTTGCGGTGTTAGCCGATTCCGGCGCGACGGCACTGGTTACAGCGAATGCGTTGCGGTTGCTGCGCAAAAAATAAAAAAGTCGGGTGACGCTTGCGCTTACCCGACCTACGGAACATCTGGTTTTGTAGGGTGGATAAGCGCAAGCGTCATCCACCGTTTTGCCTTAATTCATGCCCAGCATATGCGGTAACCATAACGAAACCGCCGGAATGTAAGTCACCATCGCCAGCACCACCAGCAACACGGCGTAAAACGGCAACATGGCGCGCACCACCACTTCGATTTTCTGTTTACTCACCGCACTGGCAACAAACAGCACCGAACCGACTGGCGGAGTAATCAAACCAATGCCGAGGTTCACCATCATGATCATACCGAAATGCACCGGATCGATGCCCAGCGAATTGGTCACCGGCAGCAAAACTGGCGTGAGGATCAGGATGATCGGCGCCATGTCCATCAAGGTGCCAATCAGCAACAGCATGACGTTGAGATACATCAGGATCACGTATTTGTTGTCAGACAGCGAAGTGAAAAATTCCGTGATACGTGACGGCAACTGCATGAAAGTCATCACCGCGCCAAACGCCGACGCAAAACCAATCAAAATCATTACGATAGAGACCGTTTTTACCGTGCGGAACATCAGCTTTGGTAACTCATTCCATTTGTAATCGCGGTAGATAAACATGGTGACGAAGAATGCCCAGACGCAAGCCACCGCCGCCGATTCTGTCGCCGTAAATACCCCCGTCAGAATCCCGCCGAGAATAATGACCACCGTCATCAAACCCCACAGCGCATCGAAGAAAATTTTCACCGCTTGTTTGAAGGGAATGCGTTCACCTTTTGGGTAACCGCGTTTATGGGCAAAGCCGAGGCACATCACCATCAGGCAGAAACCCAGCAACAATCCTGGTAAAATACCCGCGATAAACAGTGTGGCTATAGAGACCGTACCGCCTGCCGCCAGGGAGTAAATCACCGAGTTATGGCTCGGCGGGATCAAAATCGCCTGCACCGATCCGCTCGCCGTGACCGCTGCTGCATATTCGCGCGGATAACCCTTTTTCTCCATTTCCGGGATCATCACGCTACCGATGGATGCGGTATCCGCCACGGACGATCCGGAAATTGCTCCGAAGAACGTAGAAGCGACGATATTCACCAGTGACAAACCACCACGAATAAACCCAACGAAGATATAAGCAAAGTTCACCAGGCGGCGGGCAATACCGCCTTCCGCCATAATCGCCCCGGCCAGAATGAAGAACGGTATCGCCAGCAGGGTAAATTTATTCACCCCACTGGTGATTTGAATCATGATCGCTTCCAGCGGCAAATCTATCCATAACGCCCCGACAATGGCGCTTAGCCCAACGGCAAAGGCCACGGGCATTCCCACTGCAAGCAGCACCGCAAGTGTCGCTAATAAAATAAATGCGTCCATGTTATCCCCTGGTCTTAACCGTGATTACCCAGCAACACGATTGGGCGGTTCTCTTGAGAGCCAAACAGCAAGCGCTCGACAACAAACAGAATGAGTAAGATCGCGCCCACAGGCAGCGGGAGGTAGGTTTGGCCGGAAGTGAGGAGCGGGAATTCAGCAACTGGCTGTTCCCATAAATCGGCGCACAGGTAGAAGCTGTAATAGAACATCACCAGCGAGATAAGCAGCATCAGCAGATCAACAATGCGTGCGCAAAACGTCTGCAACGCCAGTGGCAGACGGTCTGTCAGCATATTCACTGCGATGTGCGAACCGGCGCGGTAACTCACCGCCGCGCCGATGAACGTGAAGGTCACCATGCAGATAATCGCTACCGGTTCCGGCCAGGACTCCCCACGGTTCAGGGCATAGCGCGAGAAAATGCCAATCGGAATAATCACCGTCATCACTAACAGTGAAAACCCCGCAATAATCATCGCCAGCAAATAAACCTTATCCATCAAATCTGAGTAGCGTTGGGACATAAGATCCCCTCCACGCAAGGGTTAGCGATAATAACTACTGAACTTCAGCAATAGCTTTCATCAGGTCCTGATGCTTATCGCCATACTCTTTGCGCACCGGCTCAGTGGCTTTCACAAACCAGGCTTTGTCGATTTCGTGGAACTGAACGCCACCGGCTTTCATTTTTTCCAGCGCTTGTTTGTTGTAAGCATTCCACAGTTCACGCTGTTCCATTTGCGTAGCACGCGCCAGGGTAAGGATTTTTTGCTGCTGGTCAGGCGTCAGTTTGTCCCACTTCACTTTGGAATAAAGCAGCATTTCTGGGGTAATGAAGTGGCCGCTCAACGTGTAGTTTTTGGCGACCGGCATGTAGTTGTGGGCAATAAACGTCGGTGGGTTGTTTTCCGCGCCGTCGATAACGCCGGTTTGCATCCCGCTATACACTTCGCTCACGCCCATCGCGACCGAGTTTGCGCCCATGTCTTTTAGCGTTGCCAGTGCCACCGGGCTACCCTGAACGCGGATTTTCATCCCTTTAAGATCTTCAGGTTTCACCACCGGATTTTTGGTAATCAGGTTACGCGTGCCGGAGTCCATCCAGCCGAGGAACACCAGGCGGGATTTCGGGTTATTCGTCAGCTTAGCGCCAATCTCTTTACCTAAATCGCCGTCAATCACTTTGTGCATATGATCTTCATCGCGGAACACATACGGCAAAGTAAAGACTTCAACATCCGGCAGGATCGCCGCAACCGGTGCCATCGACACACGGATCATGTCGATCGCCCCCATCTGCGCCTGTTCAATCATCTGTTTTTCATCGCCCAGCACACCGCTCGGGAACACTTTGATCTCTAAATCACCGTTGGTTTCTTGTTTGAGTTTTTCACCCATATGCTGCACCGCGACCACATTCGGATAACCTTCCGGATGAACGTCGGCAGCTTTAATCACCTGGGCGCAAGCCGTTTGAGCAAACAGAACGGACGCGGTAGACAGACATAAACCAGCAAAAGCAGGCAGAAAGGTCTTCTTCATTGGGTCGCTCCAGCAGAGGTAGAAATTTGAGATAAGAAGTAAAACAATGTTTTAATTTGTAGATTAAAAACTAGACTACGTGGAGAAAAGCGAGGGTGAAGCACTTCACAAAAAGTGACAAAAAATGAAATTGGGGTTCAAAGCAGATGTAAAGCGGGTTCAGAAGCCCGAAGCAAGACGCCAGGGGCTGAAGCGGTTTTATTGCCCTTTACGCAGCAAGTAGCGATAAGGCAATGATTCCACTTGTTTAGCAATAAGCTCGTGTTCCATAAAAACACAAAACCCGGGGATGTCACGCGTGGTCGCGGGGTCATCAGCAATGATAAGTAACGTTTCACCGGCCTGCATATTGCGCACGGTTTTACGCACCATCATTACAGGTTCGGGGCAGCGCAGGCCCAAAGCATCAAGAGTGTGGTCAGGATTGGCAAAAAGATCGGTCATCAGCGGTCTCGTATTTAACAAACCGCGCTAGTTTACCCCCGGCAGATTATCGCGCAAGTCACGTGAACGATTGCGCTAAAATTAACCATTGCAATGCGGGGTTAAAGCAGTATCATCGCCCCCGCTTTAAAAAAGACCAGGGTTCCCTCACCCCTTTCACTAAAAAGGCTACAAAATGACGCAGTTCAATTCTACTCAGCGCACTAAAGCGCTGTTCTGGCTATCGCTATTCCATTTGCTGGTGATTACTTCCAGTAACTATTTGGTGCAATTACCGGTCGCGGTTTTTGGTTTCCATACCACCTGGGGCGCGTTTAGCTTTCCGTTTATCTTCCTCGCAACCGACCTGACGGTACGCATTTTTGGTGCACCGCTGGCTCGACGCATTATTTTTGCCGTGATGCTGCCCGCGCTGGTGATTTCCTACGGTATTTCCGCGCTGTTTTATATGGGCACCTGGCAAGGGTTCGACGCACTTTTGCATTTCAATTTGTTCGTCGCCCGTATCGCTGTTGCCAGCTTTATGGCTTACGCATTGGGGCAGATTCTGGATGTGCACGTGTTTAACCGCCTGCGCCAGAGCCGCTACTGGTGGCTTGCGCCAACGGCATCCACGCTCTTCGGAAATATCAGCGACACACTGTCATTCTTCTTTATTGCTTTCTGGCGCAGCCCGGATGCCTTTATGGCGCAACATTGGGTAGAAATCGCCATCGTCGATTACTGCTTTAAAGTGCTAATCAGCATTGTATTCTTCCTGCCGATGTACGGCGTGCTACTGAATATGTTGTTGAAACGTTTGGCAGATAAGTCTGAAAGTTCGGCGTTGCAGCCGGGTTGACGGTGGTTGAATTATCTTGTGATAAGATGCTGAAATCAGCCGCGAAGGCTTGCTAACGTAAAGGAAGAAGTCATGGGTAATCTGGTAAAATATGTCGGTATTGGCCTGCTGGTATTAGGCCTGGCCGCTTGCGATAACAATGACAGCAAAACAGCCACTGCGAATGAAGCGGCACAAAGCAGCGCAACCGGTCAGCCCGTCAGTTTGCTGGATGGGAAAATCAGCTTTGCACTGCCTGCGGAGATGACTGACCAGAGCGGTAAGCTGGGCACTCAGTCAAACAACATGCACGTCTACTCTGATGCATCTGGTCAGAAAGCGGTGATTGTGATTGTTGGCGATGATACTTCTGAAGAGCTGTCAGCTCTGGCGAAACGTCTTGAAGATCAACAGCGTGCCCGTGACCCACAGTTGCAAGTTGTGACCAATAAATCTATCGAGATCAAAGGCCACACGCTGCAGCAGTTAGACACTATTATCTCAGCAAAAGGCCAGACAGCTTACTCGTCGGTTATCCTGGGTAAAATTGATAACCAGCTGTTAACTATGCAAATCACACTGCCTGCTGATAACCAGCAACTGGCGCAAACGGCTGCTGAAAACATCATTAACACCATCACCATTAAGTAATTATTTTCTGTTACTGCTGTGATGATGACACGGCCTCCGGTTGCTCAATCGGGGGCCGTTTTTTTAACTGCCACGCCATCAGTAATGCGATACAAACCAAAGCCGCCGCGGCCAGGTAAATCACCGAAACACCCGCATACGCCATCACGAACCCCGCCAACGGCCCGGTAATCCCCAGCGATAAATCCATAAACACGGTGTAAGTTGCCAGCGCGCTGCCCTGATTTTGTTGCGGTACCATCTTCACCGCCACCACGCCAAGCGCCGGGAACACCAGCGAGAAACCCGCCCCTGTCAGGAATGTACCGGCTTTTGCCATCCACGGTTCAACCGCCAACCCTACCAGCAGCAAGCCAATAATCTCGACCGAGAAACAAATCATCGCCACGTTCAAACCGCCCATGCGGTTAATCCCATTCGGGAAAAGTAAACGCGTGCCGACGAAAGCACAGCTAAACAGCGTGAGCGCGAAGGCTGCGCCGTCCCAGCCTTTGGCATCGTAAAACAGGGTGATAAACGTGGCGATCACCCCAAAACCTGCCGATGCCAGCGCGAGCGCCATTCCGTATGGCCACACACGCCCAAGCACTGCACGAAATGGCAGTGGTTTGCCTTTACTGGCTTTCACCGCCGGGCGCGGAAGCGCCAGCAGCACGGCTATCAGCGCCACTGCCATAATGATTCCCGCTAACAGTTTGAGGCCACCAAGGTGATAGAACAGCACGCCAAGCGGTGCGCCCATCGCCATCGCGCCATAAGTCACAATACCGTTCCAGGAAATCACCCGTCCAATATGCAACGACCCGACGACACCCACGCCCCAAAGCGTTGAACCGGTACCCGCAAAACTCTGCCCAATCCCTAAAATGACGCGCCCAAGGCAGAGTAACAGCAGGCTAACCAACGGCCATGCGCTACCAAACGCCGCCAGCATGTAGCTCGCGCCACTGAGGAAACAGCCGCACAAACCGAAGATAACGATTTTTTTTGGGCCCAGAATATCGGCATAACGCCCGGCGTGCGGGCGGCTCAGCAGGGTGGCGAAATACTGGAGGCTAATCACCAGCCCCGCCCAAAACGCGCTGTAGCCCATCACGTCATGAACGTAACCCGGCAATACCGCGAGCGGCAGGCCAATCGTCATATAGCTGGCAAAGTTGAACATCACTACAGAGACAATCTGTAGGTTAAGACGGTAACTGCTTAATGCGGGGGTGGGTGTGAGATCAGGCATGGTCATTCACTTTTAAAACAGCGTTCCTCAGTATATACACTTCAGGTTTCACATTTCAGCACCAGTATTTCAGAGTTGCCCTGCCGTGAGAAAAAAACGAAGCGCTACACTAAGAAGATTCTCCGCGCATAGGATCTCCCGATGGTCGCTCCTGAACCCGATAAAACCGGGCTACATATTCTGCTAAAACTTGCCGCACTGGTGGTTATTCTCGCCGGGATTCATGCAGCGGCAGACATCATTGTCCAGCTCTTGCTGGCACTGTTCTTCGCCATCGTCCTAAACCCGCTGGTCACCTGGTTTATTCGCCGTGGCGTAAACCGACCCCTGGCTATTTCGATAGTGGTCTTCGTGATGTTGATTGTACTCACCATGCTGGTCGGGGTGCTGGCCGCGTCAATGAGTGAATTCATCGATATGCTGCCGAAATACAACAAGATGCTGACGCAAAAGGTGTTTGAGCTCGAAAAGATGTTGCCGTTTATGCACCTGCGATTATCGCCCGAGCGCATGTTGCAGCGCATGGATTCCGAGAAAGTGATGTCGTACGCCACAACGCTGATGACCGGGCTTTCCGGCGCGATGGCCAGCATTTTACTGCTGGTGATGACCGTGGTCTTTATGCTGTTCGAGGTGCGCCACGTTCCGTATAAACTGCGCTTCTCTCTGGCCAACCCGAAAATTCATATCGCCAGCCTGCATCGCGCACTCAAAGGTGTGACGCATTATCTGGCACTCAAAACGCTGATTAGCCTATGGACTGGGTTGATTATCTGGCTCGGGCTGGAGTTGATGGGTGTGCAATTTGCGCTGATGTGGGGCGTATTGGGCTTTTTGCTGAATTACATCCCTAATATTGGTTCGGTTATTTCCGCTATCCCGCCAATGATTCAGGCGTTTTTGTTTAACGGCACCTACGAAATGGTTATGGTCGGCTCACTGTTCCTTGCGGTGCATATGGTGTTGGGGAATATTGTCGAGCCGCGCATGATGGGCCGTGGCCTCGGGATGTCGACCTTCGTGGTCTTCCTTTCGTTACTGTTCTGGGGATGGCTGCTCGGCCCGGTGGGCATGCTGCTTTCAGTGCCGCTCACCAGCGTATGTAAAATTTTGATGGAAACCACTCAGGGCGGCAACAAGCTGGCCTTGTTACTGGGTCCTGGCCGTCCCAAAACTCGGTTACCGGGATAGGCTCAAAATTAGCCAGGTGGTAAGTTAACGTTTATTCAGGGTAAAGAAAAAGGAGTGACAGACCCATGCCAATTACGCTTGCCACCATCAAACAACCCGAGATTTACCTCAACGTGCCGAGCGTTGTGTTAAATGACCAGACCCTTCAACAACGCCGCAGCAAAATTTTGCAGGCAATGGCGCGACAGAACCTGGATGCGCTGGTCATCTATGCCGACAAAGAACATGGCGGGAACTTTGAGTATCTGACCGGTTTCATCCCGCGCTTTGAAGAAGGTTTGTTGGTGCTGCATAAAAGCGGTGAAGCGGTGCTGGTACTCGGTAATGAAAACCTTAAGCTCGCCAGGCACTCCAGAGTTCCAGCCCGTGTGGTTCACGCTCCGTGGTTTTCATTGCCCAACCAACCGATGGACACCACGCTTTCACTGAGCGAAGTACTGCAACAGGCCGGGCTTCGCGAGCAACATCGCGTTGGCATCGCTGGATGGAAACTGTTCACCGGAACCCACGATAACAACCCGTCACTGTTTGATATTCCGACATTTATTTTCCAGGCACTTCAGGCCGCACTCACTTCCGAATGTGAGCTGCTCAATGCCACCGGGCTGTTTATTTCACCGCGTGATGGCGCTCGTATCATCAATAACGCCAACGAAATCGCCCACTACGAATACGGCGCAAACCTGGCGTCGAGTGCCGCGCTAACGGCACTGAATGCGGTTGAATTGGGTAAAACTGAAAAGTCGATTGCGGCATTGTTGGCCGCCGACGGACAAGCTAATAACGTTGTGACTATTGCCGCAACTGGCGAGCGTTTTGCCAACGCCAATTTATATCCTGCCGATAAACAGATTCAGGCTGGCGACAAATTCTCGCTCACCGTCAGCTACAAAGGCGGTTTAACCAGCCGCGCGGCATATGTAGTGAACAACGCCAGCGAACTTGCTGAAGAAGTCCGTGATTATCTCGATGTGGTCGCCATCCCTTATTACCACGCGGTGGTCACCTGGCTGGAACATATGCGCGTCGGTGTGAAAGGCCACGAAGTCTATGAACTGATTGAAGGTGTTTTGCCGAAAAATGAATACCACTGGCACCTGAACCCTGGCCATTTAGTTGCCGATGAAGAATGGCTCTGTTCACCGATTTACCCGGCATCGGATATTGCTTTATCCAGCGGAATGTTGCTGCAAATCGACATTATCCCATCGCGCCAGGGTTACGCCGGAGCCAGTATTGAAGACACTATTGCTCTTGCCGATGAACCTTTGCGCTTGCAATTAGCCGCACTGTATCCAGAAGTTTGGCAGCGTATTCAACAGCGTCGCACCTACATTCGCGATGTATTAAATATCAAACTTCACGACGATGTGTTGCCGTTATCCAACACAGTGGGTTATTTACGACCTTACTTGTTAAATAAAGAAATGGCGTTAATTTGCCAATAACACTTTCGCCTGACAATAAAAACCTGATGGATGACGAGTTCACTCTTTATCCATCAGAATAAGATGAATTAAAAAATAATATTATAGCCCTGACAATTGAAGACATTTAAATATGCTTATTTTTAGAATAAAGCAGATAAAACGTTCTATGCTTTAGAAGTAACCATCAGCATTTTAGATCAAACATCATGCATTAAAATATTTTAAAATCAGTTAGTTATATACATTTAACCATAAAAAACATATAAATTTAAACGCTATTTTCTGCAAGGTGACGTTATGCGTAGCGACTCATCAAGAAAGTTTGATGCAATAAAGAATTTCGATTTGAACTTATTAATCGTGTTCGAGATGGTGTATTTACACAAAAGCATGACCAAGGCTGCAACCAAAATGCAGGTTACGCCATCGGCTATCAGCCAATCCTTACAGAAGCTGAGAACTTACTTTGATGATTCATTGTTTATCAGAGAAAATAATCTTCTCAGAGCCACATTGCTTGCCAACGAACTCCATCATCAGATAGAGAAAAAACTCGAACCTTTTATTGATTACGTGGGGCATGTTGTCACTTCTGATACCAAAACCCATTATGTTATTTATTGCTCTAATTATTACTCATGGAACGTCTTCCCATTATTGGTCAATAACATCTATGAAAATAATGAAAACTACAGTATTCAACACGTCAACCAATATGGAGTAGAAGTCACAGATGACGATATTTTATCCAAACAATATGCTGACATTGTGCTGGATATCAATGAAAACCATAATCCAGCCTATGCCAGCGAGGTGGTTTATCACGACTCATTGATTTTTATTTGCAGTAAAAATCATCATCTTGCCAACGGACCAGTGGACTCTGACTCACTACAAAAAGAAAAATACATATCAATATCAAGCAATTCACTGGCAGCCAGAAAAATTAAAAACACCATCGAAATGCAGCACGGGAAATTTTCCTATCAATTTTCCACACCGTCATTAACGACATTATTTTCCGTGGCAGAAAATTCCTCTTTACTGGCTTTAGTACCCTTTAAAGCTTATGAAAAATTCAAATCGACTTATAATCTTTCAGCGGTGGCGTTTAAAGATGAGTTTATTATTCCCGATATCACGCTGTATATGACATACAAGAAAAAGTCGCTGAAAAATAAAGCCTTCTCATCGATTATCAAATCGATCAAAGGCTTATTATAACGGGAAATAAAAGGGTGGATGTCGCAGGCGGATTAACGCTGCGACATCCACGTTCTATCAGAAGCTGTATTTCACCCCCACCATGGCCGAGGCATCGCTGTAACCTTTATCCCCCACCTGGACGCCCACATTGCCCCACAGATTGAGCCGTGAGTTAAGCTGCCCTTCCACACCGGTTTTAATTTCCCCGATATTTCTGGCACCGCTTTGCGTCAGGCTCACGCCATCCATACGCGTACCGAAGCTCTGGGTGTTATGTATCCAGTTCACTTCGACAAACGGCTGGAAGGTACGGCCCTTGCCGTCATCGATTTTATTGTGCCCTTTCAGGTAAGTGCGCACACCCAGACGGGTCTGAACGTTGCCGTCGCCTTCACCACTGACGCGTGTGCCGTTGCTTTCACGGTGGTCATCAGCTTCAACACCCATCCAGATGGCCTGCGCCTGCGGCTGGATAAACCATTCATTCAGCGAACCCTGGCTGCCAGCAAATTCACCCAGTTTATGCGTATAACCCATCTCCAGCGACGCCGTGATACCGCTGGATTTGTAGGACTCACCCTTAATGTCCTGGCCATTCACATCGTTGTTGAACCAGCCGTACTGCGCCCAGCTGTCCACATACGCGCCCTGACGGGTTTCATCATTCTGATACCAGGTGGCATACAGCCCGGCACTGTAACCATCCACCGACCCTTCGGCACGGTATCCGGTCACATTCGAGCGGCTTTTACTGCTGCTGGTTCCGTAACCCGCCATCACCCCGAGGTGCAGGCGTTGCAGGCCATCCGGGCTCCACTGGGCGATATCACCACCCAGTTGCGTGACGTAACGGTTGCTCTGGGTTTCGATTTGCCCGCTGCTGTCTTTCCAGCGGTTTTGCCCGCCAAGCTGGCGCAACCACATGCTCGTTACTTTCTGCTCGCCCGTCAGCGCATCGGTGTACTGCGTTTCACCCAGGCGGTCATGCAGGCTGGTGATAAACATGGTGTTGGCTGCCGCCAGATTAGCGGTGTAAGCCGCCGCTTCCGGACGCACCGTCGGCTGGCCTTTTTTCTCAGGCTCTGGTGATGGTTCGCCTGGCTTCGCAGGCTCTGGCGGTTTCGCCGTGGTATCCAGGCTGGTGAGGAACCAGTCAGCGCCTTTTTTCACCAGGCTATAATCATACGCCCCGGCGACAATACGCCCGGATTTGGTGAACGTCCCGTCAGACTGACCTTTCACTTCCACCACGCGGATCCCTTCCACCGTCTGCGCGCCGCTGCCACCCGCATTGTTGACCTTCATAAAGGTGTTGCCGCTGGTATTGCCATTCACCAGCAGTTTATCGGTGACGGAGTTGTCACCCCCCAGCACGGTGTTCAGCACCAGAGTGCCGCCCTGGCCGTTCCAGTTGTTCGCCGTCAGCGTGCGGCCTGCGGCCATTGGCGTGCTGCCCGGTGCCACATAATTCAGCGTCCCCGCAAGGTTAACGTCATCAACCAGCGAATCCGCCGTCATGTTCCAGGTACTGGCGCTATCGATGTTCACATCCGTCGGATCAATCCAGCCGGTCAGGCTGGCACCGTTGCGCAGCGACAACGCGGTGTTGTCTTTGGCAATGATGTTACTGACCAGTTGCGCACCGCCCTGTGAGCCGTCGAGCGTCAGCTCGCCCTCATCAATCAGGGTGTTGCCCGTCCAGTCGGTTTTACCGGTCATCACCACTTCACCGGCACCGCGTTTAACGACTTCGCCCGTGCCTTTGATGGTGTTATCCATCGTGCCGGTTGCGCCATCCAGCACCAGTTTACCGGCGCTGGTAATCTCGCTGCTGCCCAGACCGTCAACATGATTAAGGCTGACTGTCGCGCCTGTGGCGATAGTCGTTGCCGCCGTCAGCCCGCTATTCGCGCCCTGCACATCAAGCGTGCCGCCATTGACGTTGAGTTTGCCGCCACCCGCCAGTGCGCCTGCTGAGGTGCCACCATTGCTGAGGTCCAGCATGCCGCCATTGAGATTCAGTGTTGAACCCGTTTCACCGTTCAGCGCGCCGAGTGTCTGGGTTTTGCCGTTCAGATCGAACGCACTTACGCTCGCCAGGTTTAACTTGCTGGTCTGGCCCAGCGCGTTATCACTGCCCGCCTGCAACGTTCCCGAATTAACGCTGGTTTCACCGCGGTAATCGTTGGTGATGTTAGTCAGCGACAGCAGGCCGCCACGGGCGTCGATAGCCAGATTACCGCTGCCGGTGATTTTCGCCGACATATCCGCTGAAGCGCCGTTCGCCGCCGTATCCTGCGCCAGCGTCAGCGTCTGGTCAGCCTGCAAATCCAGCTTCGTCAGGCCGTAGTTCACATACAGACCATCGCTCTGCGCGCCGGACGTCAGACGGTAGTCATAGGTCCCTTTCGCGACGGTATTGCCGTTCTGGCTGACGTCAATCTCACGTGCCGCCGTGATTTTCACACCGTTCTGATCCACCAGATCCAGGGCGCCGCCGCTACCGGTGACCGCGCCGGATCTGACCAGTTGCACGCCCGTTTCGCCCTCATCCTGCATCAACAGATTAGTGGCATTCGGCGTGTCCGGCGCGCTGGCGGTCAGCGGCTCCGGCAGTTTCACCATCACGGTGCCGGTGCGGTTGATATCCAGCACACCCGCGGTGATCAGGCTGGTTGCCACACGCTGATCCGGTGCCGTGGCGTTGAACCTCAGGGTGCCGCCATTCAGCGTTAACCCGCCAATCTGCTGATCGCCGTCACCCACCGTGGTCACGTTGCCAGTACCGACCTGTAATGTCGCACGAGTTAATGCTGTGGTGTTGTCGCCTGTCAGATCAAAGGTGTTGTCCGTCAGATTGGCAGTACCGGCAAAATTCGCCCCCACGCCGCTGCCGAAGCTGAACGCATTCCCGTTGTTTGAGGCATTCAGGGTGCCCGTTCCGGTCAGCACGTTGTCGAAGCTGAACGCGCCGGTGGTCTGTGCATTAACGATGCCGCTGACGGCAATGTCCACGCTGCCACTGCCCAGATTGGTGGTGCTGCTGGTTGTGGCACTGTCCACCGCCAGCGTGCCGCTGTCGGTCACATTCCAGTTGCCGGTGTACGCGGAGTTATCCGCCGTGACGGTCGCCTGCGCACCGCTCACGGTGGTGGCTCCGGCACCCGCCAGCTGATTATCAAAGACACTGGCTGTAGCGAGTGCCAGCTCAAGCCCAGCTGCCGCGTCAACATTCACCACGCCCGTTCCTGCACCATCGGCGTCGGTCAGTTTCAGCATTCCAGCAGAAATCGTCGTACCGCCACTGTAAGTGTTGGCGTGAGCGATGGTCAGCATGCCACTGCCGTTTTTAGTGACGTCACCGCTACCGCTAATCGCGTTATCCAGCGTCCAGTCCGTCGCAGTGTCGACATTAAAAGTACCGGCATTGTTGATAGCCGCCGTACCCAGATTCGCCGCTTGCGTGGCGGTCAGACGGGTAGCGGCATCGGTGTTCCAGCTTCCTGACAGGGTGTTAATACCCGCCAGTGTTACATCGGCGGCGTTGCTCAGTTGCACCGCACCCGCGCCGTTGATGACGTTGTCCAGCACGCCGGTGACTGCATCCACCGCCAGCGTACCAGCGGTGGTAATCTCGCTGCTGCCCAGACTGTCGACATGATTGATCTTAACGGTAGCACCACTGGCAATCGCCGTGGTCGCCGTCAAACCGGTGTTTTCACCCTGCACATCAAGCGTGCCGCCGTTAACGTTCAGTTGCCCGGTACCGGTCAGCGACCCGGCTGACGTGCCGCCATTACTGAGGTTCAGCGAACCGTTGTTGATATTCAGCGTTGAACCCGCAAGGCCATTCAGTGCACCGATCGTCTGCGTTTTAGCGTTGAGGTCAAAGGTGGTGGTATCCGCGAGGTTTAACTTGCTGGTATTACCCAGTGCGTTATCGCTGCCCGACTGCAACGTCCCGCTGCTCACACTGGTTTCACCGCTATAGTCGTTGAGGGCGTTGGACAGCGACAGCACATCACTACGGGCATTAATCGCCAGGTTACCGCTGCCGGTGATTTTGGCCGACATATCCGCCGCCACGCCGCTGGCTCCGGTATCCTGCGCCAGTGTCAGCGTCTGGTTTGCCTGGAGATCCAGTTGTTTGAGACCGTAGTTCACATACAGGCCATCGTTCTGCGAACTGGAGGTCAGACGGTAGTCATAGGTCGCCTGCGCCACAGTATTGCCGTTCTGGCTGATGTCGATCTGGCGTGCCGCCGTAATGGCATCGCCATTCTGGTCGGTCAGTTCGATAGCGCCACCGCTGCCCGTGACGGAACTGGCGATGACCAGTTGTACACTGACGTTCTCTTCATCCTGCTTCAGCAGGTTGGTGGTGTTCGGTGTATCCGGCGGTGCCGGGGTGAACGGTGTTGGCAGGTTCAGGCGCACCGTGCCGGTATGGTTGATTTCCAGCGTGCCCGCCGTGATATGGCTGGTTGCCAAAATCTGCTCAGGGGCCGTGGCGTTGAACTGCATTCTGCCGCCATTAATGGTCAGCCCGCCGATCTGCTGGTTGCCATCGCCGACCGTGGTCACGTTGCCAGTACCAACTTCCAGCGTGGCGCGGGTCAGCGCGCTGGTGTTGTCACCTGTCAAATCAAAGGTGTTATGGGTCAGATTCGCGGTACCGGCAAAGTTCGCGCCCACGCCGCTGCCGAAGCTGAACGTATTTCCGTTGTTTGAGGCATTCAGTGTACCGGCTCCGGTCAGTGCGTTGTCGAAGCTGAACGCGCCCGTAGTCTGTGCATTCACAATGCCGCCCGCCGCAATGTCCACCGCACCGCTGCCCAGATTAGGCGTGCTGCTGGTCGCGGAATCAGGCACGGCCAGTGTGCCGCTGCTTGTGACATTCCAGTTACCAGTGTAGGCGGAGTTATTCGCCGTGATGGTCGCCTGCGCGCCGCTGACCGTGGTGGTTCCGGCACCGGCAAGCTGGTTATCGAAGACACTGGCCGTGGCAAGCGCCAGCTCAAGCCCCGCTGCGGTATCGATATTCACCACGCCCGTTCCTGCACCGTCGGTGTGGGTCAGTTTCAGCACTCCACCTGAAATCGTGGTGTTGCCGCTGTACGTATTGGCGTGGGCGATGGTCAGCGTACCGCTACCTTTTTTGGTCACGGCACCAGTACCATTGATCGCGTTATTGAGCGTCCAGTCAGTGGTGGTGTCGACGTTAAAGGTGCCGGCATTGTTAATCGCCGCCGTCCCCAGATTCGCCGCTTGCGTGGCGGTCAGACGCGTACCTGCGTCGGTATTCCAGCTCCCCGACAGCGCGTTAATGCCCGCCAGTGTCACATCGGCGGCATTACTCAGCTGCACCGCGCCCGCGCCGTTGATGGCGTTATCCAGCGAACCGATAGCCGCATCCACCACCAGCGTACCGGCGGCGGTGATCACACTGCTGCCCAGGCTGTCGACATGATTGATCTTAACGGTAGCACCACTGGCAATCGCCGTGGCCGCCGTCAGGCCGGTGTTCGCACCCTGCACATCAAGCGTGCCGCCGTTAACATTCAGTTGACCTGCACCGGTCAACGAACCGGCTGACGTGCCGCCATTACTGAGGTTCAGTGTACCGTTGTTGATATTCAGCGTTGAACCCGCAAGGCCATTCAACGCACCAAGGGTCTGCGTTTTAGCATTCAGATCGAATGTCGTGGTATCTGCGAGGTTTAGTTTGCTGGTGTGACCGAGCGCGTTATCACTGCCTGCCTGCAACGTGCCGGTAGTGACGCTGGTTTCGCCGCTGTAGTCGTTGGTGGCATTCGACAGCGACACCACACCGTTACCGGCATCGATCTGAAGGCTACCGCTGCCGGTGAGTTTGGCGGACATATCAGCAGACGTGCCATTTGCGCCGTTACTTTGCGCCAGCGTCAGCGTCTGGCCTGCCTGCAATGCCAGCTGGCTCAGACGATAGGCGGCGTATAATCCGTCCACGGTGCTGCTGCCTGCGGCGCGGGTTGCCAGCCCGTAAGAATAGCTGCCCACCGCCACGGTGTTACCGCCCTGAACGATGTTAGATGTGCCGGTGGTCAGTACATTGCCGGCCAAATCTTTCAGCACCAGATTGCCTTCAGAGCCTGTCACCGAAGTGGCAGAAATCAGCTGCCGGGTGGTGCCTTCGTCCTGCACCAGCAGGTTGCCGGAAGTACCTGCATCTTGCGTATCCAGCTGAACATTGCCGGTGGTCAGTGCCAGGGCGTTGGTTGCCACGGTGCCAGATGGCAGATTCGAGAATAACATTGTGCCGCCATTGAACGTCAGGTTGCCGATAGCCTGGCTACCTGCGCCGACGGTGGTAACGTTGCCCGCATTCATGTTCAGCGTGGCGCGGGTCAGTGCGGTGGTGTTGTCACCGGACAGCGCAAAGCTGTTGTCCGCCAGATTGACCGTACCGGCAAAGTTAGCACCCACTCCGCTGCCAAAGCTGAGCGCCTGCCCGTTGTTCGAGGCATCCAGCGTGCCGCTGCCGGTCAGCGCGTTGTTAAAGCTAAACGCGCCCGTGGTTTGCGTATTAACAATACCGTCTGTGGCAATGTCTACCGCGCCCGTTCCCAGATTAGTGGTGCTGCTGGTCGCCGTATTAGCAACCGCCAGGGTGCTGCTGCTGGTGACATTCCAGTTGCCGGTGTACGCAGAATTATCCGCAGTGACCGTGGTTTGCGCCCCGTTGACCGTAGTGGTTCCGGCTCCCGCCAGTTGGTTATCAAAGGTACTGGCTGAGGCAAACGCCAGCTCAAGGCCCGAAGCCGCATTGATGTTGACAGTGCCGGTGCCTGCCGCATCAGCGTCAGTCAGCTTCAGCAGACCGCCCGCAATAGTGGTGCCACCGCTGTGAGTATTGGCCGTGGTCAGCAGCAAGGTACCGGCATCCGCTTTGTGCAGCGCACCGGCACCCGAAATCACGCCATTCATGGTCAGCGTGGTGCCAGTGTCAACATCGAACGTCGCCGAACCGGCGTCGATCGTCGCAGTACGGTCAGATGTCATTGTGGTGGTGGTTTCCAGCGAGCCGCCATTGAAGGTTAATGCGCCAGAGGCCGCGCCAAGGCTGGCATCGCTGGATACCTGGATTTTGCCGGCGTTGAACACGGTGCCGCCGCTGTAGGTACTTGTTCCGGCCAGAGCTAATGTCCCGGTACCGGCTTTGTTAAGTGCGCCAGTGCCTTCAATAATACCGTTCAGCGTCAATGTAGTGCCGTCATCAACATTCAGCGTTGCACCCGCAGCATTGAGCATAGTGGTACGTGTCGAGGTCATCGATGCGCTAGTTTCCAGGGTAGCATTATCGATGGTGAGCACCCCATCAGCCGCACCAAGCGCACTATCACTGGCCACACTCACCGTACCTGCGCTGATCTCGGTCCCACCGCTATAAGTATTTGCGCCACTGAGCACCAGTTTACCGGCATCGGTTTTGGTCAGTTTGCCCACACCGCTAATCACACCGCTCAGAGTCAGCGTCTCCCCGGTATCGACATCGAGTGTGCCGCCCTTAGTATCCAGCGTGATGGTGCGTGCGGTGGTGAAGGTGTCGCTGCTTTCCAGCGTACCGCCATTGAACGCCAGTGCGCCCGCAGCTGCCCCCAGGTTGCTGTCACTGGAGACATTCAGCGTGCCGTTGTTCATCGTCGTGCCACCGCTGTAGGTGTTGCTGCCGGTGAGTATCAGCTTACCTTTATCGGTTTTAGTGAGTCGGGTGCTGCCTTGCAGAACCGAGCCAATCGTCGCGGTGTAGTTGGCACCGAGATCGCTATGGTCACCGACGCTTATCGTGGTGCTGTTGGTCCCGGATGCCGTCTGAAGCAGGTCTATCGCCCCGCCCACCAGTGAGTACCCACTAACCGCGAACTGTAAGCCGGTGGTGGAAATCGAGCCGTAAGTGTTGTCCACCGTCACGGTCGCTGGCGTGCCCTGGAAAATAACGAACGACGTTGGAGTATAAGTTGAGTTGATTGAACTGCTGGCGTTACCCCAGGACTGGTTCGCCAGATTGCGGTTCCATACCCCACCACCGCCATCCGCCGCGCCATTGTTGTAGTTGGTCGGGTTGCTGCCGTCCCACACTGCGGTGAGGTTCCCGGTGGTATTGATCAGGTTGATTTGCCCCTGCACTCCGGTTTGCAGTGCAACAGTCGTTGACGGTGGCATGTTGCCCAGCGCCAGACCGTTGTTGGTCAGCGTGCCGTCATAGTTGAAGATACGGTAGATACCCGGATCGAAGGTACCGCCGGTTGGGATAGTCACGTCCAGACGACCGTCGAGCGTCAGATTGCCGCCCACGTTGGTCAGGCTGTTTTGCGCCACACCGTTCACCGAACCGAAGGTATAGCGCAAGATTGACGTGCCATTGAGGGCAAGATTGCCCTTCACGGTTAAAGTGCCGCCAGTGCCACTGGTGCTGCCCGGTGTCAGAATACCGTCATTAGCGATGGTGACATTACCGCCAATAGTGCCGGTGCCGCCCAATACCGCATTGGCGGCGACGGTGGTCGCGCCGGTGGCAGCCGTTTGATCGCCATTCACAATCAGCCCACCCGTCGATACCGTGGTGGCCCCTTTGTAGCTGTTGTTGCCGGTCAGGATGGTGTAACCCGAGCCGTTTTGCTGCAGGCCGCCAGTACCAGAAATGGTATTAGCAAAGGTCACGTTGTCGCTGCGGTTAAAGGCCAGCGTGCCGTTGTTGATGACATTGTCGGTAATGGAACCCGTTGTGCCGCCATTGCCGAGCTGCAAGGTACCGGAATCAATCGTGGTATCACCCGCATTGGTATTCGTGCCGGTCAGTATCGTGGTACCGGTGCCGCTCTGGTGAATCGTGCCACTGCCGGTTATCGCGCCCGCGTAGGTGTATACGTCGCTACGCTTGAACGTTAAGTTGCTGTTATTGAGGATATTGCCGGTAATCGACCCGCTCGCCCCGCCATTACCGAGCTGCAAGGTACCCGCCGTGATAGTGGTGCCGCCAGTGTAAGTATTGGCGCCGGTCAGGGATGTGGTACCCGTGCCGTTTTGTATCACTCCACCGCTACCGAAAATAGCCCCGCCATAGTTAGCGATATCGCTGCGATTAAAGACTACGGTACCACTGTTGCTGATATTTCCGCCCACTGCGCCGGTGGTGCCACCGTTACCGATTTGCAGCGTCACCCCATTCACATAAGTACCGTTAGGGTTGGCATTACCAGCAATGATAATGGTGCCGCTTCCCGAACCTGAATTGTTATATGTGAGAGCACCGCCACCCGAGATTGACCCGCTCAACGTCAGCGTCGCACCATTGATGGTCTGGATGGTTCCCCCGGTGTTGGTTGTGCTGATGCTTCGCGCGATACTTAGGCTGTTCAGCGCTTGCAGGACAGCGCCGTTATCCATTTGCAGACCACCAGACACAGCCCCCATGCTGGCATCACTCGTCACACCGAGTATCGCGCCATTGATGTAGGTACCACCGGTATAAGTACTGTTCCCCGTCATAAGAACGCGACCTTGCCTGACCCCCAACAAACCGCCACCGGAAATGTTTCCAGCCAGCGTTAATGGATTTGCCGAGCTGGCACTCCCAAAACTCCCCTGAGAACCAGCGTCGATAATCACGTCGCGTGCTAGCGTGGTCGCCCCATTGGCGATAAGCCATGCAGTGGCGGTATTTCCGGTAAAACGTAGACGGCTTGATGTAGCACCGAGGTTGGCGTCACTGCTCACATATAAACGGTTATTACCGGACATCAGCGTGTCACCGGCATAAGTATTCGTTCCGCTCAAGGTGAGTGAGCCGATGCGCTGTTCCACCGAACCGCTGCCAGAAATCACGCCGGCATAGGTATATGTCGCATTACGACTAAAAAGCAGTTTGCTATTGTTGACGATATTGCCAGTGGCCGAGCCCGCAGCGCCGTTATTACCTAACTGCAATGTGCCGGCGTTGATCGTCGTGCCGCCGCTGTAGGTATTGTTATTCGTCAGGATGGTGGTGCCGGTGCCGCTTTGTGCCACAGAACCGGTGCCAGAGATAACCCCACCATAGGTCACGGCGTCACTACGTTTGAATACCAATCCGCCAGGGGTGGTGACTGTCACCGCACCGGTACCCAGCGTACCGGTGGTGCCGCCATTACCAACCTGCAAGGTGCCGGATGAAATTGTGGTGGTGCCACTGTAACTATTGGCACCGGTCAGAATTGTGGTGCCTGAACCAATTTGATTGACGATACCGGTACTGGAAATCACGCCGCCGAATGTGGCGGTATCGCTGCGATTAAACACCAGCGCGCTGTTGTTGAGCACATCGCCAATAATCGATCCAGAAGTGCCGCCATTACCGAGCTGCAAGGTGCCTGCGCTAACGGTTGTGCCGCCAGTGTAGGTATTGGCACCGGTGAGGATCAGCGTACCGCGGTCGGTTTTGGTTACTGCCGTACTGCCCTGTAGCACTGAACCGACGGTAGCAACATAGTTACTTCCTGCGGTGGTCCCATCACCCACACGGATGGTGGTTTGCCCTGAACCTGGCGTAGTTTCGGACAGGTTGATGGCATCGCCAGCGACGGTATAACCGTTGGTGGCAAACTGCATCCCTTCGGAGGTCACCGCGCCAAGACTGTCATCCACCGTGACGGTACTAGGTGTGCCCATGAATGCGGCGTAACCCTGGCTGTAAACCCCATTCGTCGTCCCCGCAGCATTAGACCAGTTACTGTTGGCCCCCGCTCCGCTGTTCCAGATCCCGGTGCCGCCATTCACGGCACCATTGTTCTGGGCGACATCCCAGTAACGCATATTACCCAACGAGTTGACCAGGTTAACCTGGCCGTTAACCGAGGTCTGCAACTCAGAATTCGAGCCCGCAGGCATTGACCCAATTGCCAGGCCGTTGTCGGTCAGTGTCCCGGTATAACTGATGATGCGGTAAACACCGGCCCCAAAAGTCCCACCGGCGGTAGTGTTGACGTTCAGCGTGCCGTCCAGCGTCAAGTTGCCACCGACCACGGTCTGGTCGTTATATTGCCCGCCGACGACATCAGACTGCCCGAGGTTATAGTTCAGAATCGAACCGCCAGAAAGCAGCAAGTTACGGCGAATCGTCAGCGTACCCGCCGCGCTATCTGAGGCTCCCGGTGCCAGAATGCCGCCGTTGGCAATCGTCACATCGCCGCCAATGGTGCCTGCGCCGCCCAGGGTCGCTCCGGATTCGACGGTGGTCGCCCCGGTAGCATTGGTCTGGTTACCGTTGATATATAACGAACCCGCCGCAACGCGTGTCGTGCCGGTGTAGGTGCTGTTACCGGAAAGCGTAGTGCTGCCGCTGCCATTTTGAGTGAGCGTACCGGTCCCCGAAATCGCCCCCGCGTAGCTGTAAGCATCTGACCGGTTAAACACCAGCGAACTGCTGTTGACGACGTTCCCCGTCCCCAACGAGCCTGATGCCCCACCATTGCCGACCTGCAATGTCCCCTCGGCAATGTTAAAACCAGAAGTCGAGGAGCTGGTCCCCGCCAGCACCAATGTCCCGGTATTAGTTTTGCGTAAAGCGGAGTTGCTGCCATAAATGTCGTTATTAACGGTCAATGTCATATTAGGTGCGACATCGACAGTCACACCACCAGTGTTGAGCCCAATCCTGTTAATCGCATAACTGCCTGTCACCACCAGCGTACCGTTGCCGATATTGACATCTTTTCCGCTACCCAAAGCTGCAGCATTGGATACTATCGCTTTAACGCCGCCTTGCAGATAAGTGGTGTTGGTGTAAGTGTTGGTACCATTGAGGTAGACCGTGCCGCCAGGGCTACCCGCACTGGTGAGCAGAAGCCAGCCACCGCCAGAAATTGTCCCGTTTAGCGTCAGCGACGTTCCGTTGAAGGTTTCGAAGGTACCATTATTGCTTAACACCACATTGCGCGATGTGGTGAAGTCGCTGAGCAAACGCAACGTGCCGCCATTGATGAAATTCACACTACCGGTAGCCGCACCGAGGTTGGCATCATTTGACACCGACAGGTAACCACCCCAGATATTAGTGCCGCCGGTATAAGTGTTAGCCCCGGTCAGAATCACGTTACCGGCATAAACGCCAAGCGCGCCAGCACCCGACACGACACCGTTCAGAGTCAACGGTGCATTGGCATTCGCACTACCGAGATAACTGTTAAACCCGCTGTCGATAACGACATTACGCGCGGTAGTGAACGAAGAGTTAGCAAGAAAGTTGCCACCTCCGGTGAAATGGATCTGGCTTGACGATGCGCCAAGATTGTTATCGCTATCAACTTGCAGCGTGCCACTTTTTATCTGTGTTTCACCGGTATAAGTATTGATGCCCGAAAGTATGGTGGTACCACCATTTTGCTGCACCGCACCGCTGCCGGAGATCACCCCCGCCTGGGTGTAAGTATTGTTATGGCTAAAGCTAAGTAAACCGTTGTTGGTGATATTGCCGGTAATTGAACCCGTTGCACCGCCGCCACCAATTTGCAGCGTACCTGCATTAATGGTGGTGCCACCACTATAGGTATTTGCGCCCGTGAGTATGGTGGTGCCGCTGCCGCTCTGCACCAGTTGCCCGGTACCGCTAATCGCCCCCGCATAGGTGTAGCTATTGCTGCGGTTGAAAGTCAGAGTGCCATTATTGGTGACCACACTGCTGCCCAGCACGCCCGTCGTGCCACCGTTGCCAATTTGCAGGGTGCCAGACGAAACGGTTGTTGTGCCGGTGTTAGTGTTCGCGCCGGTGAGGATCAACGTGCCAGCGCCATTTAAGGTGAGTGCACCAGTACCGCTCATCACGCCGCCAACGGTCGCCGTTGCACCCGATGCCACATTGATAATACCGCCGCCCTGAGCAAGCGCGACATTACGGGTACTAATGAAAGGCCCGCCGGTGATAGCCAGCGTGCCAAGAGATGACAAATTACCCAGAGTCAGTAAACCCGCCGCCGCCCCCAAACTACTATCCGAGGAGACTCGCAGAGTACTGTTATTGGTAATGGTGGTGCCGCCGCTATAAGTGTTAGTGCCGCCGAGCACCAGAATACCGCCGCCATTAATATCCACACGGCCAGTACCCGCGATAATAGAATTCACCGTGGCGGTGTTGCCGCTGCCGACATTAATCCCCATGGTGCCTGAAGCCGTATTCAGCGTCCCACCATTAATAATGTAACCATTGACGTTGAATAACAGATCCTGAACGGTTATCGGGTTAGTCACAGTGATGGTGCCCGCCGTGCCGCCAAACAAGGCGCTGTCCCCGGCCAGGTTGTTCCATGGCAGCATCACCGTGCCGTTGAACCATTCGCTATCGATCACATTCCAGGTTCCGCTTCCCCCGGAGCCTTGCCCGGTTGGGGACCATGTCACCGTTGAAGCATGCACCGTTCCGGACAATGCAAATATCGCCAGCACTACAACACCTGGGCCCGTTTTACTGCGAGAGCTTTTGCTGCGGCCTTTGGTCAACTCAGAGACGGCCATCCAGCATTGCTTTGCCACGCTCCATATAATGCGATA
The DNA here is from genome assembly GCF_003675305.1 of Buttiauxella sp. 3AFRM03. Classification (NCBI taxonomy): domain Bacteria; kingdom Pseudomonadati; phylum Pseudomonadota; class Gammaproteobacteria; order Enterobacterales; family Enterobacteriaceae; genus Buttiauxella; species Buttiauxella sp. 3AFRM03. The sequence goes on along the minus strand of NZ_CP033076.1, from coordinate 3,140,853 downwards.
AACAGTGTTCATGATTTAATTCACTTTTCGAGTATTTATATTTGTCCGCAGGTCGCGTACTGAAATTAAAGATATTCGTCAGAAGAAGCCGAGGGATGGGAGTGTTAGCTTGGTTTTTTGATCGCGCGTGCACACAATGCTGACACCGCTTATAACTTCTATTTTATATACCAATTTGATGTTTTTATTTTACCAAACGGTAATAACAAAAAAAATAGCTTTCGCATTACGCAAATGCAAACGAGGTGAGTAATATTTTTTGCCAAACTAGCTACATCGCCAAAAGTACTGAACTTAACGCAAACTATTATTTCGCCATACAAAATGGCACTAAATACATAATAAGATAATAAATTAACACCACGCGAAGGTAAGATTTTATTGTATGAACAAAACACACAACCCGTTGATATAATTCACAAACATAGAATCTGCAACAAACCATGCTATGAGTTTAACTTTTTTCTTATCTTATTATCCAAGTCAGATAAATCCTACTAAAATGCCTACGTAAGAAGATATGATAGAATCATTTGTCGGCAATTTTATTTCAACGCCGTGATGTATTGCGATAACGTTACTGTTGCCTTAGACTCTAAAAAATCCAATCTTGTGAATTAACTCATTGAACACTCACGCCTCCGGGAGTATTACAGAGTGGCAGACAAGTATCTGAAAGAGAAGATAGAGATGAAATGGAATAAAAGTTTGCTGGTTAAGTTACCTCTTTGTATTGCGTTGTTGAGTATTGCTGGCTGCGATCAAATGGGTTTGAGCCAACAAAAAATTGCCTATGTGAATATGGCTAAAATTCTGGAAACGTCTCCAATAGGTAAGCAAGAACAAGAATGGGGCGAGAAAGTTAAAGATGTACTGGTTAAAGCCAGTACAGATGCCCAGGCAACCTACGCGAACATTCCTGCGGATCAACAACAGAAAGCCCGCGAAGCTGATGCTATGACCTTAAACCGCCAGTGGGATATCGAGCGCAGCAGTGCGCGGGTTAAAAGCGTGAAAGCCATTGTCGCAGTAGTTGAAACCTACCGTACTGGTAACAAAATCGACCTGGTTCTCGACAGTAGCCAGGTTGTGGCCTCTAATCCGGCTAACGACATCAGTCAGCAGATCATTACCCAACTTGCCAACACCAGGGTAGATTACGGCAAATTGCCGGAAGTTGTCGTCAATAAACAGATGGGCAAAACTGAGATTGAACCAAAAAGTATGGAGCCAAAATAAGCCCATAACATACAGCCGCCAGTGAATCGAATAACACTGGCGGCTGTTTAATTATTCATAATTAATAGATAGAAAATCACAACATTAGTTTTCAGTCACTTTTATTAAAAGTCACCGCATCTTTATTAGATGTCACTGGCTCCATAGTACAATCCGATTGGGGTTTCGAATTGACATTGGTCTTATCGCTATTGAATGAAGAAATATAGAGTTCGCTCTCATGCACCAGCTCTCTTCTTAGCAGAATGCACAATACCAATATCAGTGTCATGGCCGCAGGCAGTACATAAGTCATGAGCACTTTATACTTCTTCTTTATGGTCTGGATATCCTCCGCATCAATATCCATTGTTGAAATCGTGTTTAACAGTTCTTTATTCTGCTCGACCTGAATTTGATTTTTCGGCTGCGTGCTACTGTCTGTCGCTTGCGTCTGAGTATCTGTTTTCACAATATCAATACTCGACGACAAACATAACCCTTTACGAGGTACGGTTATTATGAGTTTTGGCTCGTACTTAATTTCAGAAAAGGAACGGCGCAGGTTCAGAATGCACTGATAAAAAGTGTTATAAGAAACATCGTTATGCGTATCTGGCCATGCAAATAAAAGGAATTCACTCTGGCTAATGACTCTGGATGGATTTTCCAACATAAGAATCAAACAGCGCGTACAGGTAGCATGCATCTTTTTCTTCTTATGTGTAAGAAGGTTATAGATACTTTTATCTTCCGGGTCAAAAACCACCATACCATCTATAATATACTTATCGCCAGGATTGGACATCCTTTAACCTCGTACTGTCAATTGGCACCTGCCAACTCGTATAAAGATTAACCAAAGCAAATTAACTTTTGCTTATAAAGCCATTAAATTTCATTTAACCAACGAGGATTAAATTTATCATGTAAGGATTTTTACTTTTTATATCAATGCACTAGCCATCATAACAAATGAATCACAATTTATACAAACACTTATTATGCTATTCGTTGATATACTACTTATGAGTTATTGTGATAAGAGGATTCCAAAAAAAATGCTCCATAAGATGATAATTAATATCATCAAAGCATTATAAATTTTCTAAACCACGAAGGAACTCCAGCCAACAGCGATAGAAAGTAGTCTTGCGCGATCTGATATAAATAAGTGATTTCAATAAGGGACAAATCCCGGGGAAAGCAGTGCTGGAAAAATGGAGTATTCATCACAATTCACAATAAAATAAGATACATAAGAACTACACAAACAGAAACACTTACCAAAATACAGCGTAAGACAATGATCTAAAAGACATTTATTTCACACCTTACTCTGACGGCAGAAAAACTAAATCCTATTAACCTTTCTGCACTTTATGTTAAAAACAGACCATTTAGCGTAGAGTAAAGCTTGTACGGGATTAATATTTAATATGAATTGTTTTTAGATTTATTAACAGGAATGTTTTATGTCAGATTTGAACCCGCCAAAAGATAAAATATTCACCATAGACAATATAGTGATATTTGATCCTCATGCCCGGAGCTTATTCAACCAGCAGACAAATACCAGCAATACCCTGCATGCAACATGTACTCGCTGCCTTGTCCATTTACTGGAGCAACGTGGAAACATCGTTAGCTATGATGATTTGCTGTCTGTTATCTGGCCTGAAAACCATAAAAACATCTCATACAATACTTTTTACCAGTGTATCCTTAACTTAAGAAAAGCCTTTGTACACATTGGCTATAGCAATAAATTTATTATCACAGTACCTAAAAAAGGGCTGTGCATTGCATCAGAAACTGATGTGCAAAAGACAGAACGCAGCCTCTACGATTCAACACCCGTCGTCGCTACGGCTCTTCATGACGAGGAGCAAAGCAATGAGTCTGATGAGGAGCATGACGACGAGTTGTGTGAAATCCTGGTAGAAGGAAAGAATAAGAAAACAATCGCGGCAGTCCACAACACCGACAAAAAAAATAAAATTATCTGTGCTGTCTTAGCCATATTCTTTGTAAGCTCATTAGCCTACCTGTACTCTTTATTGAATGATGATTATTTCAGCGATTATACCGAATATACGTTGATAGATAACAAATGCAGCATCTACATCGACCCAGATACCTTCGATAAAGACAGAATTGATAGCATCCTCAAATCTGAAAATGCGATATGTAAGAGTAAGAGTATTATTTATCTCACTGCGCCAACAAACATAAGCCGGGTATCTGCTTTAGTTTGCAACAAAAAATTCAGTTATTTCTCTGAAGCCAGTTGTGTGTCGTACTATTATCCAATTTACCCACAGGTGCGAAAATGAAAAAAATCATCGCCGCAATGTCATTTGCTTACATCATAATTGCTTCAACGTTACTTGTTATGATTTACAACAAAAACCAAAAGACATCCAACTTCACCTGTGCGACTGATATTGTATTGACAAACAAGGATCGTGTTTTTTCTGGTCTTATTGATTTTAACGTCTCTCCGACTAGCGGTCTGGTAAATATTAATGGTTATTTTACTGCGCCAGATAAGAAAGAATACATGGTCAATCGTAGTATTATCTTCCAGGCCAGTCTGCAAGGTAATGCCCCAGTCTGGATGTCGAAAGAGATCTCGCTGGCCGTCGCAGATACGGCCCCGATAGAGCAACTGCGTGGGCTCGTTCCTCTGGTTTTTCTTGAGCCATCGAGGATAGGCAACGTCGAAATCAAGAGACTGAACAAATCAGCTTACCTGCTGACAAAAGAAAACCTGCCTTATGCTTATTGTAAGTTTTAACTGCTAAATTTTAGGCCATGCTCCGCGAGTAACATCACTACTTTCCTCGCGGATCATGGCCTTAGATATATTTTAAAAGCATCTTTTGAATCATTTTTAAATATTTAACTGCAAACATTAAAATCACGAAATTACGTCAATTAATAACCTTAAGTTAACCATCTTATATTCCATCACGTAAGGTGATATCGATTTAACGCTGTTGAATTTACATACTGCCGAGCCTATAACTAAATATTGACTGCTGTATTAGGCTTTTAATTTATGATTCAACTTATATCAACAGACCATTATTTCATTAATGGTTTCAGAGCATTGCTGGACGATATTCCTGCGAGAATTATGCAGAACATGCCGTGCAACGGCAGGATGTGTATCGTCGATGTGTCGCACCCAGGCGCTCTGGATCACTTAGCAAAAAATAACTATTGTCATTTCATCTATGTGGTAAAAAATGACAAGGTTCATGGCATTATTCCATCCCTTCAGTCGCCCTCTCATGATTACACGATCATTAATCGTAAAGCGCCGTACAGACATATAAAAGAACGCCTGCTCAGGACGCTGACGGCAATCATGAGAAAAGAGTGTTTTATGACGGGTGTATCAATGAGTCACCGCAACAAAGCCACTTCTCGTGAATTGCAAATCATTGAGTATGTTGAAACGGGATTAAGCACCAAAGAGATTAAGGACATACTGAAGATTGACTGCAAATCAGTCTATGCTCATCGCCGGTCATTTATGCTCAAAGCCAACGCCCACAGTATTGGAAGACTGTTCTTTGCGTTATCAGAAGTCAGGACTATCGCCAGCATTATGGAGCTTCAGACCAAAATTGAGCCGTCACGTAATGATGAAACCTATTATTGCCGGCGGATAGTACCGGTGGTAAGTGATAAGAAAGTGATACCACTCAACTCCGCTCTTCAACCAGGGCAAAAAGCCTGTTGCTCAGCAAAGGGATAACTTTAGCTAGTGCTCCCTGATTTGCACCGAATTGTCGAGCCGCCTGATAGCAGGCGTGAAACTTGCGGCAACGGTTGCAATCACCACTGCCAGGGCTGAAACCAGTAAGACTCTGGAGTTTCCGTAGTGCATCGCCAGCGGGCCCGCTGCAAGCTCGCCAATCGGAATCGCCACGAAGGAACCTAGCGCGTCATAAGCATACACACGTGCCAGTTTCTCCGGTGGGATATGGGTTTGCAAAGATTGCGCCCAGACCACGCCGAACAACCCAAAACCGACTCCGGCAACAAAGAACGCCGCCATCAGTAGTGCCGTCGATGGGAGTAGCGCCAGAATAACAATCGGCCCGGCGCAAAATATCACCAGCATGGTGCCGATCAATAAATCGCGCCGTGGCCGCCAGCGCAGAGCAATAAAGGAACCGACGATCAAGCCAACGCTCTGCGCAGCAATCGCCATTCCCCAGCCTGCCCGGCCAAATGTGGAATCCGCCACGACCGGGCCAAGCACCATCATCACACCGCTAAATGCCGCATTAACAATGGTAAATTGCACCACGATGGCCCAGACCCAGGTGCGTGAAATGAACTCGGTCCAGCCATCTTTTAAATCCTGAAGAATATTAGATTGCGAACCTTGTGGCTGGGCGAAGCTGGTGCGAATCATCAGGTAAAGAGGTGCCGATGCGGCAAATCCTACGGCATCCACCATCAGGCCCCATCCAGGACCTGTCAGACTGGTGAGAACGCCACCTAACGACGCCCCAATCACCGTCCCTCCGTAGATACCCAACTGAATAAAAGCATTGGCTTCACGCAGACTGTGCACCGGCACAGTTTGTGGAACCATGGATTGTGAAGCGGGCAATGAGGTCCCTGCCGCCGCACCATTTATTGCGCCCAGCACCGCCAGCAACATGATTGTTGCTGAGCCATCCAGCACCAAACAGGCAGCGATCGCCTGAGATATTGCGGCGATAACCGATGAATAGAGCAGAACTTTGCTTCTGGAATAGCGATCGGCAAGCACCCCGCCAATCAGCAAGAAAGCGACGTTAAAGATTGAACGTGCGGCAATAACAATCCCCAAATCGGCCGCCGTTCCGCCCATATCCAGCACCGCGAAAGCCAGAGCAATCGGTGCAATTCCATTGCCCAGAACGGTCAATAGACGAGCAAAAAACAAATGGCGAAACGCAGCGTAGTGAAATGCCCGCCTGGAATGTATCGCTGCCGACACTTTATCCACCTTAATTGCCCGCCAATGTAGAGTGACAATAAAGTTGTATACTTAAAATTGAAAATAACATTAAAGTTGCATACTTAATCTTGGGATACAGGTAAAGGTCAACCTGGATTTTACAACGTGCATAACTGTTTGTCCCAAATCCTGCCGACCATTCCATATCTGGGCCCGCTTGCAGAAGGAAAATATCCTACATCATAAAAAAACAGCATATTACCTGTTAAGAATCAGCGCCCTATATTGCTAAGCTTTCATCTGGCACATGAATAAGACTGAGGTTTTTGATCATATTAAAATCATCTACATGCATATTTTGTTCTAAAATTATGACCGTGGTGTTTGAAAAATTGATCGCTAAGAAGCGATTTCCAATACCCTTCCCTTTATGATGACCTATACGGGAAAAATCTTCCCATGCAACAAATGTTTGTTTAAGGTCAAAGAGTCGGTATTGAGCATCGTAGAGATTGAAAGTGAGCCCTTCTTTATAGATGTCAATGTAAAAACCATCCTGACCAGCTTCAGCTATTTTCATGCGCTCAAGTTTGGCCGCTTTGCCTGCTTGTATATATGCATATATTATTCCGGCCAAAGTTAGCAGAACTAATAATATTAGCAGTATGCTGATGATATTTTCTTCCAAAGAGTTACTTGGTGAAGGCGGGATCTGCATAATTCCACTGAATCCCATAAGAGGAAGTATCAGCAGAAATATGAACCCGGTTTGTTGGCTACTAATGTTCTGATGGAATGCACAGCGCCGGATAAACTCGTTCGGATTTTCTTTCATTACGAACACTCTCAATAAATACAGGGAGGACATAAGGTGAGGAATTTATCATTTATGTTCTGTGTTTCCCATTTTACCAGGTCTTCTTCTTGTATCTTCATACTAAAAATCCTCACTACGCCACATTGAATGGTTCACTCACCAGCCAAATCCTGAGCACAAGCCCAGGCGGAACTCCACGCCCACTGGAAGTTATAGCCACCTAACCAGCCGCTAACGTCCATCACTTCACCAATGAAATAGAGACCAGGCACATTACGCGCTTCCATGGTGCGCGAACTGAGTTCTTTAGTGTCCACTCCGCCCAGCGTCACTTCCGCAGTGCGATAACCTTCGGTGCCGTTCGGTTGTACACGCCAGTTTTGCAGGGTGTCGGTCAGTTCGCTTTGTTGACGGGTGTTGAGTTGTTTTAGCGTAACGTCCGGAATTTGCCCGAGCTGTTGCAAACATTCCACCAGACGTTTTGGTAGCACCATACCTAAGGTGTTTTTCAGGCTTTGATTCGGGTGCGCGTTGCGCTGCTCGTTGAGAAGCTCGTCGAGATCGGTATCAGGAAGTAAGTTAACGCTCACAAACTCGCCAGGTTGCCAGTAACTGGAAAGCTGCAATACCGCAGGACCAGAGAGGCCGCGATGGGTAAACAGCAAGCTTTCACGGAAGCTGACCCCGTTTTCTGCCGTGATCACTGACGGTACAGAAACGCCAGACAGTACCTGTAATTGTTCGAGCAGAGGTTTGTGAAGGGTAAATGGTACCAGACCGGCGCGAGTCGGTAACACTTTCAGCCCAAACTGCTCGGCAATTTTATAGCCGAACGGTGTGGCTCCAAGGCCAGGCATTGACAGCCCACCGGTCGCAATAACTAATTTTGCCGCTTGAACGGTATCGCCATTTAATTGGATGGCATAGCCGTTTTCGTCACGTTCGATGCCTAACACCTCGCTGCGCAGGCGCGTGATGACTTGCCCTTTCTCACATTCGGCCACCAGCATATCGACAATTTGCTGCGCGGAATCATCGCAAAAAAGTTGGCCGAGCGTTTTCTCATGCCAGGCGATACCGTGCTTACCGACCATGTCGATAAAATCCCATTGGGTATAACGCGCAAGGGCAGATTTGCAAAAATGAGGGTTTTGGCTGAGATATGCCGCAGGCTCGATATAAAGATTAGTAAAGTTGCAACGCCCGCCTCCGGACATCAGGATTTTACGGCCCGGCTTTTTACCGTTATCGATAAGCAAAACACGGCTTCCTGCCTGTCCTGCCATCGCTGCACAGAACATTCCTGCGGCACCTGCACCAATAATAACGGCATCAAACTTTCCCACGACCTACTCCCGACTATGCTTAATGAAAGGAATTGTAAAGATAGCGGGCAGGTCGCACCAGCTAAATGCGTCTTAACAATTGCAGGTGATTGAAAATAAATATGTAAATCTTTTCAATGTTTGACGTTCAACTAACAAACATCAAGAAAAGGCCATATTTCTGTTGGCGCATTACGGAGTTGTCTTACATAATGCGCCGCGTTCATGTCCTCACAATGGCGTAACGTCTATGGAATTTCTGTTTACCGGCCTGGATCTACATACCGGGCTCTTGTTATTACTTGCCCTGGCATTTGTTCTCTTCTACGAAGCGATCAATGGCTTCCATGACACTGCGAATGCAGTGGCAACTGTTATCTATACGCGTGCAATGCGATCGCAACTGGCGGTGGCAATGGCTGCGTTATTTAACTTCCTCGGCGTTCTGCTCGGCGGATTGAGCGTGGCGTATGCGATTGTGCATATGTTGCCAACCGATCTGCTGTTGAACGTAGGGTCCGCTCATGGCCTCGCCATGGTGTTCTCTATGTTGTTGGCCGCTATCATCTGGAACCTCGGCACCTGGTATTTTGGTCTGCCGGCATCCAGCTCCCATACGCTTATCGGTGCCATCATTGGTATTGGTTTGACGAACGCGTTGATGACCGGTACTTCGGTGGTTGATGCGCTGAATATTCCGAAAGTAATTGGAATTTTCATGTCGTTGATCCTGTCGCCAATTGTGGGTCTGGTGGTTGCGGGCGGGTTAATCTTTTTGCTACGTCGCTACTGGAGCGGCACCAAGAAGCGCCGCCGTATTCACCTGACACCTGCTGAACGTGAAAAACAAGACGGCAAGAAAAAACCACCATTCTGGACCCGTATCGCCCTGATTATCTCCGCTATTGGCGTGAGCTTCTCTCATGGCGCTAACGATGGTCAGAAAGGCATTGGTTTGATAATGCTAGTGCTGATTGGTGTGGCGCCTGCGGGCTTTGTGGTGAATATGAATGCTTCCGGTTACGACATCGCTCGTACTCGTGATGCCATCACCCACCTGGAGCAATACTACGCGCTGCACAGCGATGCGATTAAGCACGTGATTGATCTCAACCCGGCCATTCCTACTCCTGAAGAAACGCAGGACCAGGGTAAACCGGCTGAGTTCCATTGCGATGCCAGCCGCGCCATGATTGCAGTACAGCGTGCCAAAGAGTTGCTGGGCAATATCGACAGCTACGATAAGCTGAATATTGAACAGCGCAGCCAGATGCGCCGTCTGTTGCTTTGTATCTCTGACACTTCAGAAAAAGTCGCTAAGCTGCCGGAAACCAAACCGGACGATAAGCGCTTCCTGAAAAAGCTGAAAACTGACTTGCTGTATACCATCGAGTACGCACCAATCTGGATTATCATGGCGGTCGCTCTGGCGCTCGGCATCGGTACCATGATCGGCTGGCGTCGTGTGGCAACAACTATCGGTGAGAAGATTGGTAAGAAAGGCATGACCTATGCGCAGGGTATGTCCGCGCAGGTGACCGCCGCCGTCTCCATTGGTATTGCGAGCTACACCGGTATGCCGGTTTCTACCACTCACGTACTTTCTTCTTCCGTAGCGGGGACGATGGTGGTTGATGGTGGTGGTTTGCAGCGTAAAACGGTAACCAACATCCTGATGGCCTGGGTGTTCACTTTGCCGGTGTCGATTGTGCTTTCCGGTACTCTTTACTGGATTTCACTGCACTTCATTTAACCGTGAAGCAGTGAGATAGTGACTAGTCCTGCTATAGGTTGACACTTTTCGGCCTTACAACGCCCGATGAACTTCATCGGGCGTTTTGTATTTTAGCGACAGATGTGGCCGCCGCGTGTTGTAGATTTCCACCGACTCCCTGACCATCTTTCTTGCCTGTCCGATATCTTCTGGCTTCCCGAGCAGATATTCCATTTTTAATATCCCGTTTACCCGTTCCGCCAGCGCATTCTGATAACAGTCATACCCGTCTGTCATCGAGCAGATGACCCCATGGCGTTGGTGTAGTGCCTGATATTCTGTTGAACAGTACTGCACACCCCGATCTGAGTGATGCACCAGTGGATGTGCTGTACGCCTGCTGACCAGCGCCATTCTGAACGCCTTAGCCACATGATGGGTATGCAGACTTTCATGCACATGATATCCCACGATTTTTCTCGACCAGACGTCTGTTATCAGACTGAGGTACGCCGTTCCCTTACGCAGGGGAATGTACGTGATATCCGCGACCCACACCTGCTCCGGGCGGCTGGCAACAACCTGATTTTCTCCCGCCTTCAATAAGTTAGGATGACGATAAAAGCGATGATGGCTTTGAGTCGTTTTGTGATACGCCCGTTTCGGTATTACCAGTAATCGTGCGCCACGCAGTATCTGGAACAAACGATCCCGACCGACATGGAGTGCCGGCTCTGGTTGCTGTCGCAATAAATAATGCAGTTTACGTGTCCCCAGCCGGGGCTGGTGTAGCCGGATGGTCGTCACCTGTTCAACGATATGCTGCGCCTGTCTTTCTCTTCCGCGCTCACGTTGCAGGGATTGATACCACGCCTGTCGGCTGATCCCCATGAACCGGCAAGCACGCATTACTGTGAGTCCCGGCGTTTGTGCTTGCGTGATAAGGTGGCCAACTGCTTTTTTGTCAGTGTGGCTCCGAACTCGGTATTCATTACCTTCACGACAGCTTCAAAAAACTGGGCTTTTATTTCTGATTCAGCCAGTTGCTGCTCGAGTTCTTTGATCCGTTGTTCGGGAGTAAGAGGTATTTTGGGCATAGTAGCTCCGCACTTTCTTGCGAGAGAGGGGGAGTGCCAGTCGAGTTGACCGTATCTGCGCAACCACGTCATGACAGTGTGGCTACCCTGAATACCGTAGCGGTCTTGCGCCTGACGGTAAGTCATTTCCCCTTTTTCGACCTGTTCGACAACGGCCAGTTTAAAGGATAGAGGGTAATCGCGTTGTGTGCGTTTAACATATTGGTTCATCACATTTTCCTCTGCCTGCGAGTTAAATGTGTCAACGCTATTTAGGACGGGTCATAGAAACAACAAAAAGCGGGTCAGAATACTGGCCCGCTTTTTTATGCGCTATTTTCAAACCCCTAATGCCAAATCATCAAACCGATCAGGCTAATCATCACAAGCCCACACAACGCGCTGGTCAAAATAAACTGGCGGCGCAGGCGTTCACAGCGGCGGATAAACTCGTCGTCGTGATGATCGAGATAACGCTGGGCGTAGATATAACTCACTAAGCGAATCTGTTTGCTAGGCTGCCCGTGAGAGGTAAAAAAACCGCCTCCATCGACATATTGATACAACAGCGGATCGCATCCGCGCAGTACCACCAGCAATGCGCGCAAAGATGAGTAATAACGCGCCATATTCACCACACAAACTACACAAAGCGCCCAAAAAAGCGCGACGGTGCTGATCATCATAATTCCCCTCCCGGTGAAGCCCCAGTACATCACTCCAGGGCAACCTCTCACCCCGAAAACCAGAAAGACCGTTCAGCGAGCCCAAAAAACCGATCCAGTTCACATTACTATTTCGGAACGGCTTATTTAATAGTGTAGGAGATCCGTTAATTTTTTTGCCACATCGTTAACCTTTATCAAAGCGATAAAGGCCATATAAAGCTTAAATGTATACGGCGATGACACATTTACGATATCTATCGTTCGCTATAGGGTAGAAATATCATCTACAATTTAGGTCTTTACACGCGGGTAACGTTATTTAGCGGCATCGTGTTACCCGGCCAGGCTGGTCATCGACAACTTATGGAAGGAGTAAAATTATGGCTTACAAACACATTCTGATCGCGGTAGACCTCTCCCCGGAGAGCAAAGTACTGGTGGAAAAAGCAGTTTCTATGGCTCGTCCATACAACGCTAAGGTTTCCCTGATTCATGTCGATGTAAATTACTCCGATCTCTATACCGGATTGATCGATGTAAATCTGGGTGATATGCAGAAACGCATTTCTGAAGAAACTCACCACGCACTGAGCGAGCTGTCTACCGGTGCGGGTTACCCAATCACTGAAACCCTGAGCGGCAGCGGCGATCTTGGCCAGGTTCTGGTGGATGCGATTAAGAAATACGATATGGATTTAGTGGTCTGCGGACACCACCAGGATTTCTGGAGCAAACTGATGTCTTCCGCTCGTCAGCTGATCAACACCGTTCACGTTGATATGTTGATTGTTCCATTGCGTGACGAAGACGAAGATTAAGCTTAAAACTTTTTAGCCCTCACCCTAACCCTCTCCCGCAGGAGAGGGAATAGTATGGTTTCCCCCTTCTGGGGGAGAGGGAATAGTATGGTTTCCCCTTCCTGGGGGAGAGGGAATAGTATGGTTTCCCCTTCTGGGGAGAGAGGGAATAGTATGGTTTCCCCCTCGCCCTCAGGGAGAGGGTCGGGGTGAGGGTTGTTTAAACAGCCGTACCCGAATAAATATCAAAGCGATGGCCTTTGGTGACCACCGCGTTATGCGTTTCCACACCCGCCAGCGGCGGCGCGTAATCCGGGCGTTTCACGACCACGCGTTTTGTTGCAAGCCTCCTTGCAGGTTCCAGCAAACCATCAGCATCTTCGTCCGGCCCCACCAGCGACTGGAACACGCGCATCTCTTTCTTCACCAGCGCACTTTTCTGCTTATGCGGGAACATCGGGTCGAGATAGACCACTTCCGGACGCGGAGTAATATCACTTAATGCCGTCAGGCTCGAAGCATGGATAAGCTGCAAACGTTCCTGCAACCAGCCGCCGATTTCGGCATCCTGGTAACCACGGCGCAAACCATCATCCAGCAACGCGGCAACCACCGGATTGCGCTCCAGCATCCGCACGCGGCAGCCAACGGACGCCAGCACAAACGCATCGCGCCCCAACCCCGCCGTAGCATCCACCACATTGGGCAGATAACCGCTCTTAATTCCCACCGCTTTCGCTACCGCTTCGCCGCGCCCACCGCCAAACTTACGACGATGTGCCATCGCTCCCGAGACAAAATCGACAAAAATACCGCCGAGTTTTGGCTCATCGCGTTTACGCAGCTCAAGGTGTTCAGCCGTTAAGACCAACGCCATCAGGGACTCTTCATCATGCTCGAGCCCCCAGCGTTCACTCAAAATAGATAAGGCGCCGGAGTCGGCGCCTGTTTCAGTTATCAGGCAGATTTTCACAGAATAAATCAGCCCTTGATGCCGTAATGAGCCAGCATCGCATCCAGCTGCGGTTCGCGGCCACGGAAGCGTTTGAACAGCTCCATTGGTTCCTCAGAACCGCCACGGGTCAGGATGTTATCGAGGAAAGACTGCCCAGTTTCGCGGTTGAAAATACCTTCGTCTTCAAAACGTGAGAACGCATCCGCCGCCAGCACATCGGCCCACAGATAGCTGTAGTAACCCGCTGCATAACCGCCAGCAAAGATATGGCTGAACGCATGTGGGAAACGGCCCCACTTCGGTGACGGCACAACCGCAACCAGCTTCTTGATTTCGTACAGCGTTTCCAGCACTTTCGCGCCCTGCTCTGGGTTAAATTCCGCATGCAGCCGGAAGTCGAACAAGCCGAACTCAAGCTGACGCAGAATAAACAGCGCGGCCTGGTAGTTCTTCGCTGCCAGCATTTTATCCAGCAGCTCTTTTGGCAGTGGCTCGCCGGTTTCGTAATGGCCGGAGATAAACGCCAGCGCTTCCGGCTCCCAGCACCAGTTTTCCATAAACTGGCTCGGCAACTCGACCGCATCCCACGGCACACCGTTAATGCCAGAAACGCCCGCGGTTTCGACTTTAGTCAGCATATGGTGCAGACCGTGGCCGAACTCATGGAACAGGGTGATCACTTCATCGTGAGTGAACAGCGCCGGTTTGCCATTGACCGGGCGATTAAAGTTACAGGTCAGGTAAGCGACAGGTTTTTGCAGCGAGCCATCAGCTTTGCGCATCTGGCCGACGCAATCATCCATCCACGCCCCGCCGCGCTTGTTTTCACGGGCATACAAGTCGAGGTAGAAGCTACCGCGCAACTCATTTTTCTCGTCGTACAGCTCGAAGAAACGCACATCAGAATGCCAGACGTCGATATCTTTACGCTCTTTGGCGGTGATGCCGTAAATGCGTTTCACCACTTCGAACAAACCGTTTACCGCGCGGTCTTCCGGGAAGTACGGGCGCAGTTGCTCGTCGCTGATGCTATACAAATGCTGTTTCTGTTTTTCGCTGTAATAGGTGATGTCCCACGGTTCCAGCTCGGTGACGTTAAATTCTTTTTGGGTGAACGCACGCAGTTGCGCCAGTTCCGCTTCGCCCTGTGGACGCGCACGTTTCGCGAGATCGGTTAAGAACTCCAGCACCTGCTGCGGGTTTTCAGCCATTTTGGTGGCGAGGGATTTTTCAGCGTAGTTACCAAAACCCAGCAGTTCCGCCAGTTCGTGGCGCAGCGCCAGAATCTCTTCCATTACCGGCGTGTTGTCCCACTTACCGGCATTCGGGCCTTGATCGGAGGCGCGAGTCGCATAGGCGCGGTACATTTCTTCACGCAGTTCGCGGTTGTCGCAGTAAGTCAGCACCGGCAAATAGCTTGGGATATCCAGCGTCAGCAACCAGCCGTCTTGTTCTTTGGCTTCGGCCTGCGCACGAGCAGCCGCCATGGCGCTCTCCGGCATACCAGAAAGCTCGGCATCATCGGTAATCAGCCTGGTCCAGCCCTGAGTCGCATCCAGCACGTTGTTGCTGTAGGTCGAACCCAGTTCAGACAAGCGCGCCGCGATTTCGCCATAACGCTTCTGTTTTTCTTCTGGCAAACCAATGCCAGACAGCTCGAAGTCACGCAGTGCGTTATCCACGGCCTTCTTCTCTGCAACGCTAAGATCCGCGTAATACGCGCCATCACGCAGGTTGCGGTATGCCTGATAAAGTCCTTCGTGTTGACCCACCCAGGTGCTGTATTCGGACAGCAACGGCAGCGTCTGCTCGTAGGCTTCACGCAGTTCTGGACTGTTTTGTACTGAATTCAAATGGCTGACCGGCGAGAAAATACGCCCCAGACGGTCGTCCACTTCAGCCAGCGGCTGGCAAAGATTATCCCAGTTATAAGGTGCGCCCTGCGCCACCACACTTTCGACTTTCGCACGGCAATCATCCAGCGCTTGCTGCACGGCAGGGACAATATGTTCAGGTTTCAAAGCGGAAAATGGCGGCAGGTCGAAAGGCGTCAACAATGGATTGGTCATAAGCGCGGTTCCTGATGTCTGATAAGTGAAGCGCGCCAGGCGCGCTAAAAAGCAATACCTTTTAACATGAGGCTTAGTGTAGTTAATTTCAATGCCAGGCGGTGAGCATAAGGCTGTATACTGTGCAGAATAGTTGTTCTTCTTTTGTCTTTGGAAACCCTTCAAGCCATGCTCAGTTATCGCCACAGCTTTCACGCCGGCAACCACGCCGACGTACTGAAACACACCGTTCAAAGTCTGATTATTGAATCCTTAAAAGAGAAGGATAAGCCTTTTCTGTATCTGGATACTCACGCAGGCGCTGGCCGATACAAACTGAGCAGCGAGCACGCCGAGCGTACCGGTGAGTACCTGGAAGGTATCGGCCGCATCTGGCAACACGATGATTTGCCAGCTGAACTTGAAGCATACATCGGTGCGGTTAAAGCTTATAACCACAGCGGCCAACTGCGTTACTACCCAGGCTCCCCGCTGATTGCGCGCCAGCTTTTGCGCGAGCAAGACAGCCTGCAACTGACCGAACTGCACCCATCAGATTTCCCGCTGCTGCGTTCTGAATTCCAGAAAGACAACCGCGCTCGCGTTGAACGTGCGGACGGTTACACTCAGTTGAAGTCAAAACTGCCGCCAGTTTCACGCCGTGGTCTGATTCTTATCGACCCGCCGTACGAGATTAAAACCGACTACCAGGCCGTTGTGACAGGCATTAACGAAGGCTATAAGCGTTTTGCTACAGGAACTTATGCGCTGTGGTATCCGGTGGTTATGCGCCAGCAAATCAAACGTATGCTGCGCGAACTGCAAGAAACCGGTATTCGCCGTATTCTGCAAATCGAGCTGGCCGTTCTGCCTGACAGCGACCGCCGCGGCATGACAGCTTCAGGCATGATTGTTATCAACCCACCGTGGAAACTCGAGCAGCAAATGGCTAATGTACTGCCGTGGCTGCATAAAACCCTGGTTCCGGCTGGCACCGGGTCTACCACTCTGAGCTGGGTTGTGCCTGAGTAAACCGGCTATTACAGCTATCGGTGGAACCTTCGCTCTAAAATTTCTCGGCGCGCTACAATCGCGCATATTTTTCGACTCAAAAGGGAAACATCATGACCAAACATTATGACTACCTCGCCATTGGCGGCGGCAGCGGCGGTATTGCCTCCATTAACCGTGCGGCAATGTATGGAAAGAAATGCGCACTGATTGAGGCGAAAGAGCTGGGCGGCACCTGCGTCAACGTGGGTTGCGTGCCGAAAAAAGTCATGTGGCATGCGGCGCAAATCGCCGAAGCTATCCACAACTACGGTCCGGATTATGGTTTTGACACCACGGTGAATAAGTTCGACTGGGACAAACTGATCGCCAGCCGTACCGCGTATATCGACCGCATCCACACCTCTTACGACAACGTGCTGGGTAAAAACAACGTTGACGTGATTCGTGGCTTTGCCAAATTTGTCGACGCGCACACCGTGGAGGTCAACGGCGAAACCATTACCGCAGACCACATCCTGATTGCCACCGGTGGCCGTCCAAGCCGCCCGTCCATTCCAGGTGCAGAATTCGGTATTGATTCCGATGGTTTCTTCGCACTACCCGCGCTGCCAAAACGCATTGCTGTAGTGGGCGCAGGCTACATCGCGGTTGAAATCGCTGGTGTGGTGAACGCGCTGGGTTCCGAAACTCACCTGTTTGTGCGCCAACACGCGCCGCTGCGTACTTTTGATCCGCTGATTGTCGAAACGCTGCTGGAAGTGATTAACACCGAAGGCCCGACGCTGCACACCCAGGCGGTGCCAAAAGCCATTGAGAAGAATGCCGATGGCAGCCTGACTCTGCATCTGGAAGATGGCCGTTCCGAAACGGTAGATTGCCTGATTTGGGCGATTGGCCGCGAACCAGAAACGGACAACTTCAACCTGGCGGCGACCGGTGTGAAAACCAACGCCAAAGGTTATATCGAAGTCGATAAATTCCAGAACACCAGCGTGCCGGGCATTTATGCCGTGGGCGATAACACCGGTGCGGTGGAACTGACGCCAGTTGCCGTAGCGGCAGGCCGTCGTCTGTCTGAGCGTTTGTTTAACAACAAGCCGGATGAGCATCTGGATTACAGCAACGTGCCAACAGTAGTGTTCAGCCACCCGCCAATCGGCACGGTCGGCTTAACCGAACCACAGGCACGTGAGCAATACGGCGACGACAACGTGAAAGTCTATAAATCATCGTTCACCGCGATGTATACCGCTGTGACTTCGCACCGCCAGCCATGCCGCATGAAGCTGGTATGTGCAGGCCCGGACGAGAAAATCGTCGGTATTCACGGCATCGGTTACGGTATGGATGAAATGCTGCAAGGCTTCGCGGTGGCACTGAAAATGGGTGCGACTAAGAAAGATTTTGATAACACAGTGGCAATTCACCCGACTGGTTCGGAAGAATTCGTGACTATGCGCTAAATTACGCTTTCGTCTTGCTAAGACGAGAAATAAATCAACAGGCTGTGGATCTTAATATCCACGGCCTTTTTAATGCCTGCATCAGCCCACCTCGCAAAAAACCAGCTCAAATAATCAAAACGCTAACTCATTAATTCTTATTTGGAAATGCAATAAAACCCGTATAAGTGCAAAATAATATATATTTCAAACTATTTGGTTACATTTAGACATAACTGGCGAACTTATACTGCTTAGGTTTTTTTTGCTTCAATTTTGATTTATTCGGATCGTATCACTTATATTCCAGGAATTATCTAATGAACAAGACATATACCCTCGTTGGTATACTGACCGGCATAGTGCTTGTGTCAACACTATCTATTAGTGCTGCAAATGCAACAACCCAAGGCCAGCAACGCCGCGAAGCTCGGGATACTCGTCAGGACACGCGTCAAGATGCACGGCAGGATAAACGTTCTTGTGTGGTCAGTAATGATAAAAGCAATCATGATTGTCGCCAGGATAAACGCCAAAGCAAACAAGATGGCCGCCAGGAAGCACGCGATATTAAATATTAAAACTGGCAATTTCCAAGGCTGAGCAGAATAAAATCGAAGCGCGAGTGAATGCGCATATTTATGTCCAGGAGGACAAGTTAGTGAAAAAATATATTCCAGGTTTATTGATTTTATCTTTCGCTTTTTCAGGCAACGTATTGGCTCTTGATAAAACATCGGGTGGCGCACTCGCCGGTGCTGCAATTGGTGCCGCGACTGGTAAAAGCGTGAAAAGCACCGTGGGTGGCGCGGTTGTCGGCGGTGGTACAGGTGCTATGTTCAAGAGCGGAGACACCGGTAAAGCAGCTCGCAAAGGCGGCGCAATTGGTGCTGCTGTGGGTGGCGTTGCGGCGGCCGCAACCGGCAATAGCGTGTTGAAAGGTGCGGCAGTAGGTGCAGGCGGCGGTGCGCTGATCGGCGAAGCGTCTCACTGATCCTGAAGCCTGAGATCGGGTGTTAAAGGGTGGATAATTGATAGCGTCATCCACCCTTTGTGCCCGTTGTTACAGATAAAAGTGTCGGATGACGCTATCGCTTATCCGACCTACAAAATCGGTCCGTTGTTTTCAACGTATCGCATCGTAAATCGCTTTCTGAATCTCCACAGCACGTTTTGCGTCGCTTGTGGCTGGCTCAGAATTGCGTTGTTGTTGCGCACTTAACCGTTGTTTTGCTCGTTCTAAATCTTCTTTCTGCCACTCGATAACCTCAGGGTTACGGCAAAACGTTTGCAGAAATTGTTTACGTAGCGAAGTGAGACTTTGCCCGTCGTTCATCGCCTGGCTGATAGTCCTTACCATGCGCCGGCACGGGCGTTCTTCATCCATTTGCGAACGGTATTGCAGCAAAGCGTAGAGTGCATCGCGGTAATCTGCGGCCAGCGCGGATTCGGTGTAATAGACTTTCCAGTTCATGCCGCTTTGCATGAACAAACGCACCACAGTAGAATCACCACGCTCAATGGCCGATCGCAAATTACCCTCTTCCCATGTGATGCCAATATTCGCCAGCTTTTCACGCGCACTCTCGCTTAGCGGCAGTGAATCAATTGCGGTCACTTTCGCCGCCTCACGTTGTGCCAGCGCGGGTTCATTTGTAAGATCACTCAGAAAGTACATGCCGAAAATAGCGATGCTAATCACCGCGATACCTGGCACGCACCACATCATCATGCGTAGCGTTTCACCGGTATCCTGCTTTTTTTTGCTATGCCGCAAGTCGGGGTGATCAATGGTGTCACGCACTTCTTCCGTATCACGCCCCGCTTCGCGATATTTTTTCTGCGCCAGCTCAATAAATGCTTGTACCTGAGCGTCATCAGCAGCCATCAGTGCGGATGGGTTTACTGTTGTCCGCCCTTCATCAAAGGCACGCTGAACCGCCGCACTACATTCGTGGTAATAGCTATCCAGTAAAACGAGTTGCACAGAAGTGAGTGGCGGTTGTTGAATGAGGTTATTGCGAATTTCACGCACGTCATCGAGGAAGGTTTGTAGTGTTTTACGTTGATCAATAAATAGATTCAGCTGCGGTGAGCTGTGAAGTATTTCGGCATAGTGGTTGGCAAACTCCTTTTTATCTACCACCAATAACGCCAGTTCGCTAAATCGCATCCCACTTAACACATCACCCTGCTCGCCATGTTTTAACCAACGGCGCACACAGTCAGCACCAAACTGCTTCTTCAGTTTATTCACCAGCTGCGATTGGCTGGGATAACATTTATTAATCATCCCTCGCAGCATTAATTCCAGCGCGCGCATCTGGCGTAACGCTTTTTGTTGCTGCGCTTCACTATGGGTGTCGAGATCGGTTG
Organism: Buttiauxella sp. 3AFRM03; assembly: GCF_003675305.1. Lineage (NCBI taxonomy): Bacteria > Pseudomonadati > Pseudomonadota > Gammaproteobacteria > Enterobacterales > Enterobacteriaceae > Buttiauxella > Buttiauxella sp. 3AFRM03. Next base: position 3,120,434 of record NZ_CP033076.1, on the reverse strand, counting down.
AATAACCCAGTAGTGGCTGCCTCAGGCGTACCAGCTCGAGATAACTGACGAAACGCAGTGCGGAAATAAGTTGGTTATGGCTGATTTCCTGGCCGCTTTCATATTGCGGCACCAACTGCTGGAAATGGCGCAACAGTAGAGTGAACTGCGAAAGCTCCGCATCGTTAAGGTTTAACCGCTTTGCTACCTCCATCCAACTACCCAGCGCCAGGCGAGCCTGCTCAAGCTGTTGAAAAAACCATTGCGGATCTTTGCCTTCAGAGGCTTTGATAGAAAGCAGTGGCAGGATTTGCAATGACGCCTGGCGGCAAACGCTCAGGCAAGTCTCAAATTTATCCCGCATCAGCAACTGTGCAGTGCTGGTCATGGTTATCCTTTATTGGGTACGAGCGCCTGACTAGAAAGGCGCTATTACGCAACAGACTAACGCAACAGTTACCTGCACAATGGCCATAAAAGAGAGGGAAAACTACGCGTTTTCGACTACCTGATTTAACGCTTCACCGGTTTTACGCAGCGCCGCTTCGGTGGCTGCATCACACGGCATGGCGTAATTGAGGCGCAAACAATTACGATACTTCCCGGATGCTGAAAGCAAAGACCCCACCGCAATATGAATATGCTCTTCGCGCAGTGCACAGCAAATCGGCACAATATCGATATTTTCCGGTAGCTCAACCCACATCATAAAGCCGCCCTGTGGGCGACTGACGCAGATACCGCACGGGAAATAGTGCCGCACATGGCAGGTAAAATCCTCGAGATTACGTTGATAAAGTTGGCGCATCCGCCGCAGGTGGCGATGGTAGTTGCCGTTACGAATAAACTCCGCCACCGCGAGTTGTGCAAAGGTCGAAGTGCTGCCAGTGACGATGTATTTCATGTGCAAAGCACGGTCAAGATAGCGGCCCGGTACAATCCAGCCGACGCGCAAACCTGGCGCCAGCGTTTTAGAAAAAGAGCTACACAACAGCACTCGGCCATCGACATCCATCGACTTGATGGTCATCGGGCGGGGATATTCATAGGCCAGCTCGCCGTAAACATCATCCTCAATGATGGCAATATCAAAACGTTGCGCGAGATTCAGCACCGCTTTTTTACGAGCATCCGGCATGATAAACCCGAGTGGGTTATTGCAGTTTGGCACCAGTATTACCGCTTTAATCGGCCACTGTTCCAGCGCTAACTCTAGTGCTTCCACGCTGATCCCTGTCACAGAATCCGTTGGTATTTCAACAACTTTAATACCAAATGCCCGCAGCATCTGCATGGTGCCATGAAATGATGGAGACTCCACCGCCACGATGTCGCCCGCCTCGCAGACCGCGCGGATGGCAATCGACAAGGCTTCATGACAACCGGTGGTAATCAGAATATCGTCAGCCGATGCCACACAACCGCTATCCAGCATCAGGCGGGAAATTTGCTCGCGCAGCGTGCGCATACCATGAATGCTGTCATAGCCGAGCAATTCGGGTTGCTGATATTGCGCAATGCGGCTGAGTTCACGCCATAACGGTTTGATGGTCGGTTGTGTCACATCCGGCGCACCGCTACCAAAAGCGACAATATCGCCTGCCTCACGGGCAACAAGTTGCTCAAGCACAGCGTCCCACTGCGTGATCTCAACCGGCCTCTGTACCGGACGAGTCAGTTGTGGAACGGGCGGTTGTGCTTTGCGTTGTGTGACGAAATAACCGGAACGTGGCTGCGGTGAAATCAGCTGTTTGTCTTCAAGAAGATGATAAGCCTGCTGTACGGTGCTAATACTGACGCCATGTTCACTGCTCAGGCTGCGCACCGACGGTAAGCGCTCGCCACTGCGATACAGCCCTTGTTCAATACGTTCGGCCAGTAAAGTGGCCAGATGTTGGTAGCGCGTCATGCTGTATCCTCTTAATCAACCATACAGACAGTAAAACCAGTACAGAATGACGATAAAATTGCCATTCAGTTCATGTTTTAGCGCTTCTGTATGTTAAATAAAAGTAATATTTGAATCTGTCGGCTATCTGTATGGCGGCGCATGATGAACCTCGAACTGACAAGAGGAGCAACATCATGGGCTTTGAAGAAAACCGTCCGCGCAAACCGTTTTATGGTTTTGTGATGATTTATCATTATTTCCGGCAACGCTGGTTACAACGCCAGACGGCGCGCGTACTAAAAGGGCTGAATAAGGAACAATTACGCGATATTGGACTGACAACGGATGATTTATCACGCTGGCAATAACACTTAATAACGGTGCTAAATATTGGCGCCGTTATTTTTTGCTATGCCCAAAATAATTCAAGATGCATCGCGACGGCAAACGAGCGAGTCCCGATGAGCTTACACAAGTAAGTGATGCGGTGAGTAAGCGTAGCCAACAAAAATGCAACTTGAAGTATGATGGGTATATGTAATGTTTATGTGTACCCACATAGCAGAGCGATCAACATGCTTTCACTCTCCACACCACGACTGAACTTAACGCAAATCAGCGAGCAGGACTGGTCGAGCTTTTTACGGCTACAACAAGACCCCGTCGTGATGCGTTATGTCTCTGATAACCGCAAAGAGGCGGAAATCCGCCAGATATTTAATTCACGCCTGGTGCGCTGGGAATTACACAGCCGCCATTGGTTGTGTCTTGCGATGCGCGATAAACATGACGGGACGCTGATTGGCTTCACCGGTTTTGTCCGCGGTGACGACGACATGGCGGAGGTGGGCTTTATCCTCGACCCGCTCTTTCACGGGCAAGGTTACGGTTATGAATCGCTGCATACCGTGTGCCGGTTTGCCTTTGAAAAATGCGCGATGCGCAAACTGACCGCGACAGTAACGGTAGGCAATATAGGTTCAAAGAAGGTGCTGGAAAAAGCAGGTTTTCAGCCAGAAGGGATACTGCGCGAAAATTACTTTCTTGGCGGGATCTGGCAGGATGACTGGATATTTGGCTTGTTACGCAGCGAGTTCCAATAAAACACGGTGGATATCGCTTGCGCTAATCCACCCTACGAAAGCGGTTTTGTAGGTCGGATAAGCGTTAGCGTCATCCGACATAACCGCGGCCCAGGCTTACAAGAACATCCCGCCAGAAACCTCAATGCGCTGCGCATTCATCCAGCGGCTTTCATCACTCAGCAGCACCGCAATCGCATCACCAATATCATCCGGTTGCCCAACGCGGCCCAGCGCGGTTTGTGAAGCGATAGCATTGGCCACTTGTTCATTGTCACGCACCACACCGCCGCCAAAGTCGGTGGCAATCGCGCCAGGAGCAATGATATTGACCGCAATTCCGCGCGCACCCAGCTCTTTAGCCTGGTACTTCGTCAGCACTTCCATCGCCCCTTTCATTGCGGCGTAAGCCGCTTTTCCCGGCAGTGTAAAACGCGTTAAACCCGTCGACACATTCAGGATACGCCCGCCGTTTTTAATCAGTGGCAGCAACTGCTGAGTCAGGAAGAATGGCCCCTTCAAATGGATGTTCATTAAATCATCAAATTGTTGCTCTGTTGTTTTTTCGAACAGCGTATCGATACCCGTTCCAGCATTGTTTAATAAATAATCAAACGAGTCGCGCTGCCAGACATCATGCAACTGTTGCTTCACTTCAGTTGCAAAAGCGCCAAAGCCAGCAATTTCGGCGACATTCAATTGAATTGCCACCGCTTTCACGCCAGTTAGCTCAATTTCACGCACCACATTGAGCGCTTCTTGCTGCTGGCTGTTGTAAGTCAGAATAATATTCACGCCGCGCGCCGCCAGCTTCAAAGCTGCGTTTTTACCTAATCCACGGCTGCCGCCGGTCACTAATGCGATTGTTTGACTCATGATTTACCCCTTCGATGACTGTTCGGTGATTGAGATACAGCTTATTAGCTGCTACAAAATCAATAAAGAGTGCAAATTGCGCATCACTGTTTCACTGACAACAACAATGCGAGAAAAAAGTGGATAAAATACAAGCAATGCAGTTATTCATTAGAGTGGCTGAACTGGAGAGTTTTTCTCGCGCAGCAGACACTCTGGGCCTTCCTAAAGGTAGCGTATCGCGGCAAATTCAGGCGCTAGAAGGCATGCTGGGAACAAGGTTATTGCATCGCACCACGCGGCGTGTGCAATTGACGCAAGACGGCATGGTTTATTACGAGCGTTGCCGTGATCTATTAGCCAATCTTGACGAACTCGACGGGCTATTCCTGCATGACCCCAGCAGTGTTAGCGGGCGCTTGCGTGTGGATATGCCCGTTGGGGTGGCAAAAAATTTAGTGATCCCCAAACTTCCCGCCTTCTTACAGCAGTATCCTGGTATTGAACTTGAGTTGAGCAGCAGCGATCGCATAGTGGATGTGGTGCGCGAAGGGTTCGATTGCGTGGTGCGCGAAGGGTTCGATTGCGTGGTGCGCGTGGGGCAGCTTAAAGATTCAGGCCTGGTTGCACGGCCATTGGGGAAACTCTCTTTAATTAACTGCGCCAGCCCCGATTATCTGGAGCGTTTTGGTTATCCGGAAAACCTTGACGATCTCGCGTCTCACGCGGTGGTGCATTACGCGCCAAACCTCGGTAGCCGTCCGCAAGGCTTTGAAGTTTTTCTCGATAAAACTACCCGCTGGATAAAAACCGGTGGCGTCATCACCGTGAATAGCACCGAAACCTATCAAGCGGCGTGCCTTGCCGGGCTTGGGATTATTCAGGCACCGCGCATCGGCGTTAAAGACCAGCTCAAGAGTAAAAAACTGGTGGAAATCCTGCCGCAATACCGCGCCGAACCGATGCCTGTTTCGCTGCTTTATCCCCATCGCCGCAACCTCTCTCGCCGTGTTCATTTGTTTATGGAGTGGCTGACCGGGCTGGTGAAAGGGTATGTTGATTAGCATCCCCGCTATACTTTCTTTAAGATCCCGCTAAAACAAAAGGAAAAATCACCTGATGACAGTGCCGGATAACACCGAAAAACGCCCAACGGAAACACTCGACTATGAGCCGATAGTCAAAATCAAAACCAGTAATGAGAAGGTCAACAAAACCATCGACAGCGTGAATAACACTGTCGGGCGTGTCGAGCGTAACCCTGTTGTTGCGCACCTGATAAGGGCAGCCGAACGGTTTAATGACCGCATGGGGAACCAGTTTGGCGCGGCAATTACCTATTTTTCGTTCCTGTCGCTCATCCCAATTCTGATGGTGGCGTTTGCTGCCGCCGGTTATATCCTCGCCTCGCACCCCACGCTGCTGGAGGAGATTTTCGAAAAAATCCTCGCCAACGTTAGCGAGCCAACACTTGCCGCGACGTTGCAAAACACCATCAATACGGCGGTGCAACAGCGCACCACCGTCGGCCTGGTCGGCCTGCTGATTGCGCTCTATTCCGGTATTAACTGGATGGGCAATTTGCGTGAAGCAGTGCGCGCGCAATCGCGGGATAAGTGGGAGCGGACAGCGCAAGACCAGGAAAAATTCTGGACCAAATATCTGCGTGATTTGGTGTCATTAATAGGTTTGCTGGTTGCGCTGGTCGTGACGTTATCCATCACTTCCGTTGCCGGTTCCGCGCAAACCATGCTGATTGGCCTGCTGCATCTCGACGGCATCGAGTGGTTAAAACCGGTCTGGCATCTGGTCGGGCTGGTTATTTCTATTTCTGCTAACTACCTGCTGTTCTTCTGGATTTTCTGGCGACTGCCACGCCACCGCCCGCGTAAAAAAGCGCTGATGCGCGGCACATTGATTGCAGCCATTGGCTTTGAAGTGATCAAAATCATCATGACTTACAGCCTGCCTGCGCTGATTAAATCCCCTTCTGGCGCGGCGTTTGGTTCGGTCTTAGGTTTAATGGCATTTTTCTATTTCTTCGCCAGATTGACGCTGTTCTGCGCCGCGTGGATTGCCACCGCCGAATACAAAGATGACCCGCGTATGCCGGGCAAAACGCATAAATAATTCTGTCATTCTTTCCTGTCATGATTAGGGTTTGCCCAACGTGGGCAATCCCTAATCCCGATACCTGACCAGGAAAGAAAAGCATGACCGCCGCCACAGCCAAACTTCAGCAAACGTATATCGCCCCCAGCGTCCGCCTGCGTGAAACCCAGATTGGTGAACAATGTGAAGTCCTCGCGCACAGCGTGATGGAATACAGCACGCTCGGGGACTTTTCCTACATAGGCGAGCATTGTTGTGTTGCAGATAGCGTGATCGGCAAATTCACCGCCATCGCCAATCAGGTACGCATTGGTGCACCTAATCACCCAATGGACAGAGCCTCACAACACCGTTTTACCTATTGCCCGGAGTATTACGACGCTAATGCCCGCCGCGATCGGCAGTTTTTTGCCGATCGTCACGATGCGAAGGTGCTAATTGGCAATGATGTCTGGATTGGCCACGGTGTGATTGTGCTGCCTGGCGTGACAATCGGTGATGGCGCAGTGTTAGCCGCCGGTGCGGTAGTGAGCAAAGATGTCGCGCCCTACACCATTGTTGGCGGCGTGCCTGCCAAAATGATCCGTTCGCGCTTCCCGGTAGAGATAGCCACCAGCCTGCAGCGTATTGCCTGGTGGGATTGGCCACTGGAAAAACTGATGGCGCATCTTAGCGACTTCCAGGCGGGCGATATTGAGCGCTTTTGCGCACGCTGGGAGCATGAAGCGTAATCCGCTATCTCCGTGAATGTGGCGGATGACGCTAGCGCTTATCCGCCCTACGAAAGCCCACATCAGCACATAAATCCAACCTGTAACTTTTATTTAACCTAAAAGCAGTTTTATTAACTGATTTTTTAAATATGAGAAGCATGACATGGACATTTATTTTCTGGACTAAAAATTATCCTCTTATTGCTTATTAATCGCACAGAACGTTGCGCAAGCGCGCGTTGAAATACGCCTTTTGCTGTGCGTAATATGGCCTTTCGTTCGATATAAATAAGAAAATAATATGCAGGCCACCATCGCTAATTCAATCAATACCGAAACTGACTCCACGCCGGTCAACTCACGCGGAAAAGTTGTCGTTGCCTCGCTTGTCGGCACCGCCATCGAGTTTTTCGATTTCTATATTTACGCCACTGCGGCGGTGATTGTTTTCCCGCATATCTTCTTCCCGCAAGGTGATCCAACCGCGGCGACACTCCAGTCGCTAGCTACGTTCGCCATCGCCTTTGTGGCACGTCCGATTGGCTCCGCGCTGTTCGGCCATTTTGGTGACCGAGTTGGTCGCAAAGTGACCCTGGTGGCATCACTTTTAACGATGGGTGTTTCAACCGTCTTGATTGGCCTGTTGCCGGGCTACGAAACCATCGGTGTATTAGCGCCAATGCTGTTGGCACTTGCACGCTTCGGGCAAGGTTTAGGTCTGGGTGGTGAGTGGGGTGGTGCTGCATTGCTGGCTACTGAGAACGCTCCGCCGCGCAAACGTGCGCTATACGGTTCATTCCCACAGTTAGGTGCGCCAATCGGCTTCTTCTTTGCCAACGGCACCTTCTTGCTGCTCTCCTGGTTGCTGACTGACGAACAGTTCATGTCATGGGGCTGGCGCGTGCCGTTTATCCTGTCTGCGGTGCTGGTGATTATCGGCCTGTATGTACGTGTTTCGCTGCATGAAACGCCGGTGTTCGCCAAAATTGCCAAAGCAGGCAAACAGGTGAAAATCCCGCTCGGTACACTGCTGAGCAAGCACCTGAAAGCGACGATTATTGGCACGTTTATCATGCTGGCGACTTACACGCTGTTCTACATCATGACGGTTTATTCGATGACCTTCAGCACCGCTGCGGTGCCGAAGGGCCTCGGCTTCTCACGCAACGATGTGTTGTGGATGCTGATGATGGCGGTAATTGGTTTTGGCGTAATGGTGCCGATTGCCGGTTATCTGGCGGATAAGTTTGGTCGCCGTAAATGCATGATTGTCATCACCAGCCTGATGATTGTGTTTGCGTTAGCCGTGTTCCAGCCGCTGTTGGGTTCCGGTAACCCGACGCTGGTGATGGCGTTCTTGCTGATTGGCCTGAGCCTGATGGGGCTGACATTCGGCCCAATGGGTGCGCTGCTGCCAGAGTTATTCCCAACCGAAGTACGTTATACCGGAGCATCGTTCTCGTATAACGTGGCGTCGATTCTGGGGGCATCGGTAGCGCCGTATATTGCCACCTGGCTGCAGGCGAATTACGGTTTGTTCTACGTCGGTTTGTATCTGGCGGCGATGTCAGCGATTACGCTGGTTGCGTTGCTGGTGTCGAAAGAGACCCGTCATTTGTCGCTTTAGTTTTTTCACCCTCACCCTGGCAATCTTGTCAGGGTGAGATCTGTAAGCCTCGCTTATTTTCCGTTCACCCGTGCGTTCAGTTATCTCTTTAATTCCAGAAAACGGTGAACGTATCAAGGGGTTAACGCCAACCCCTTGATAATCCAGGCGCCCGGCAAATCAATCGCCGCTAAAGCGGTAAACACCGTTTTTCACCCAACATTCGGGGTCGTTCGCGATTCGTTTATTCGGCACATCCCTGTGCCGAACCACTTCGTGGCCAACGCAAGCGTTGTTCAAAAATGTTCCTGACATTTTTAGTCCGGCGATCGCTCTCTCACGTGGTTCCCGACCACGTGACCCCGACTGAAGGGTAAAAAAACGGCGCGATTGAAACCGGGGACAAGGTCAAAACCGCTCTGGCTTTTGACTTTGACCTTGAATTTCGGGTCCGGCTTAAATCGCCTCCATTTTGACTCCTGGTGGCAGGGGCCAGCCGTCGGGAACGGCTGGAGGGCGCGATCGTCGGGAACGAATCGCAACCGACCCTGACACGGAGGCAAAATGGAGGTTTACCGCTTGCGGCGATTTATTTGCCGGGAGTCCGGGTTCTTAGGGTGACGACGGTGGTCACCCTAAGACGTTCACCAGTTCAGTCGCGACATAAACACGCTGTCGCCTGGTGAACGGAACCTTCTCCGGCTCCGCAGGAACCGTCCCTCAAAGATGTGTATAAGAGACAGCCTGGGTGAGGGGAAATGTCACTTCCTCATCTGCCCCAAAATACGGCTGCACTGATTGCCGCCATCTTCGGAAGGCGAGATCATCGCCAGCAGTGCGGCGGCTGGCGTCACCAGCGTTGCCAGTGCCGCAGCCACCGCGCCACGGGCAATCAATGGGCCGGGTTTCACCCCGGCATCCGGGTTCTTAAACGTGCCGCGCACATAAAGTGGCGAGCGCAATGTCAGAATGCGCACCCCTTTGCTTTCAGGATCAATGGTTAAATCGAGCCGCTCGCTGGCAAAGTTGGTGGTGCCAGTGACGTTGATCAGCGCGTTTTCGGTATCAAAGGCAAAAATACGTGGCGTCGCCACGCCGCCGCGTAAATCAAGGTTCGCCGCCGCACAGTTAATCCGCACTTCATCATCACCAAAGATTTGCCCGACGACGTAATTCCCGACGTTCAGGCCGACAATTTCCATCAGGTTGCGGCTGATTAACCCGTCGTTCATCAGCAATTTCAGGTTGCCATCGCTGCTGCCCAACAGCTCCGCAATAGAGTTACCACGGCCCCGCAAATCCGCATCACCATTCAGTTCCCCGAGGGTTTTCTGCATCGATTCCACTTTTGGCATCAGCTGTTTGAGCTGCAAGCGACGCGCCTGAATATCCGCTTCTCCGCGCATCGGCTTCTTGTTGCCATCAAGGTGAATGTTGGCGCTGATGGTGCCGTTCGCCATGCCGAATTTTAGCGGTTGCAGGCGTAAGTCGGCATTTTTAAGGATCACATGCGTGGTGAGATTGCTGAGCGGCAGCGTGCCGCTGTGTTCGATGCGCCCGCCTTTAAAGCGCACGTCAGCATCCATTACGTCCCACTTGGCGGTTTCGAAACGGTCATACGGCAGAACTTTGTCGCCCGGCTGCACGGTTTTCTCGCCTTTGGCTTGTTCCGCCTTTTTGCTTTGTTGCGCGCCCTTGCCGGAATCCACGCCAATCAACGGGCCTAAATCGGCCAGCCGAAGCTGTTTAGATTCAAGGTCGCCTTCCAGTTTCGGGCGCGGTTTGCCCTGGGAATAGGTCAGCGAGCCATGAATGTCGCTGTCGCCAATGCGCCCGTTAAAGTTCTGATAGCGGAACACCGAGCCTTTTTCTGCATCGATTTTTGCCAGTAAATGCCCGTCAGTTTCAAACGGTGGCGTATCCGGCAATAACACACCGGTCAGATCGTAGAGGTTGCCCAGCGAATCACCGGAGAACTTCAGTTGCAGGTCGACACCACCCATTTTCATCGGGTCGTTGATGGTGCCGATAAACGCCACGCGTGAGTTACCGGAATGCACGTCGGCCTGCACCGGAAAGGCGGTTTCGCCTTCGCTGCGCAGCGCTAACATACCGCCAATTTTACCGGAGCCTTCTATCGGCTCGCCGTTGTAGCGCCCGCGAACTTTCAGGCCAAAGACATAATCTCCGGCTTTTGCGGCATCTTTGCCTTTGGGTTTATGCCCCTGTATTTCACTAAACGGTAACGGTTTGCCAAGTGGATCAACGAGGATTTCCATCTCTGCTTTAGTGAGTTTGTCGTTAATAGCGATGCGGCCTTTATCGAACAGAATATTGTCCATTTTGAACGACCACGCTGACGGCGGTTGATTGGGATCTTGCGCTGCGCTACTGGCGAGGTTGAACGTCCAGTTATTGTTTTTTTCCGACAGCCGAATGATTCGCACATCCGGCTGAACCAGCTTGATCCACGGGATATAAACGGTTTTAGTGAGCAGCGTGAGAGGTGCAAGCGTGGCATCTACGCGCGGCAGATGCACCATAGTGATTTCAGGAATATCCGGCGGGTTGCCCAGAATAATATCTTCGGCGTGAACATGCGGCCACGGCACCCAACTGCGCCAGCCGGTTTCTTCTTTGTTACGCTCCCATACCACGCCTAAATCGCCACGAATGGCGAAGGGCCGATTCAGCTCTGTCGAGACTTTTTGGTTGATAGTCGGTTTGAGCCGATTCCAGTCAAACGTCGCAATCACAATGATTGCCACCACAACCAACAACAATAAACCCCCGACGACACCGCTGGCGACCTTTCCAGTTTTAGTCATGCCTTTTACCTTCTCCTGATGTGGCTCGCTTTAACTAAAGATAGTTGAGCGTGACCAAAACGGCATCAGGACAGGCGAGTTAGTACGCTCTCTAACTGTTCAAATGGAACGGGACGGGAGAGGAAATAGCCTTGTGCCGCAAACGCGGGGGAGTTTTGCACAGCGCGCCATTCCGCTTCAGTTTCGACACCTTCGACGATGACGCCTTTACAATAGCGATTCATCAATTGCAGCAACATGTTGAATAAATTCCGGCCTTCGTCGCTGGTGCGCAGCATGATGAACAAGTCACGCGCGACTTTGATGTAGTCGTAGTGCATCTCGCTTAAAGCAGAAAAGTTGGCAACACCGGTGCCGAAATCGTCCAGCCACAGCGGGCCGAATTCGTGCATTCCTGCCAGTGTCACGGCTTGCGGTTGGGTGATGTGCTCCACCAGTTCAAAGCGCACCCACGGCATTTTGTTGATAAGCCTTAGAATCGACTGATGATGCTTCATTGCCACAAGAGTCGGGCCATCGACATTCACCGACGCTAAAATGCCATAGCCAAGGAAGATGGATTCCCAACTGCGCAGCAAATTGAGTTGCTCTTCGATGACCATCAAGCGCGTGCGACTGGAGACAGATGAAAAGTAGCGATCCGGCGCAATACGCACCTCCGGCTCATCCGCGTGCGTGACCACCGTCAGCAGTTCTATCGCCATTAATCGACCATCGATTTTGTAGATCGGCTGGAAGGTGTACTGCCGCTGGCACTGCAACCAGAACCGCCGCTCCTGCAAACTTTCGACACTCGCCTCAAGCGTATTCAGCCGGTGAGTGATCTGATTAAACTTCATCATGTACGTCCTGTTTACCTTGATAACTCGGATGGCCCATCGTCAAGTTATCGGCGTAGCGCATGAGAACTTTATGTTCGCTTTGAGTACAACCTTAATGAAAGAGAGTTGGTTCACATTGGCAATAAACTGCCTTAGCTCAAAGTTTTCCGAAACATCGTTTTAAATTGTTTGACTCGTTTTTAGCCGACCAGCAAACTAGCGGTAATTTCATCAATTCAGGTTTACTGCTATGCCAACGCGCAAAATCGCCGTTATCGGTGAATGTATGATTGAACTGTCGCAAAAAGGTGCGGAAGTTAGCCGCGGCTTTGGTGGCGACACCCTAAATACTTCCGTTTATATCGCCCGCCAGGTCGATGCAAACGAGCTAGAAGTCCATTACGTCACGGCTTTGGGTGAAGATAACTTCAGCCAACAAATGCTCGACGCATGGCAGCAAGAAAACGTTCACACCGAGCTGACACAGCGCCTGGAGCACCGTTTACCAGGCTTGTATTACATCGAAACTGATTCAACCGGCGAGCGTACTTTCTATTACTGGCGTAACGAAGCCGCAGCCCGTTTCTGGCTGGAGAGCGAGCAAGCTCAGGCAATTTGCGCAGAACTGGCTCAGTTCGATTACCTGTATTTGAGCGGGATTAGCCTGGCAATCCTCAACGCGGCGAGCCGTGAAAAGCTGATGGCGTTGCTGACTCAGTGCCGCGCTAACGGTTGCAAGGTTATCTTCGATAACAACTACCGTCCGCGCCTGTGGGCCAGCCGTGAAGAGACGCAACAGGTTTACCAGCAAATGCTGACCTGCACTGACATCGCGTTCCTGACTTTGGATGACGAAGATTTGCTGTGGGGCGCGAAGCCGGTTGAAGAAGTGATTCACCGTACTCAGGCAGCTGGCGTGCGTGAAGTGGTCATCAAGCGCGGCGCAGAGTCTTGCCTGGTGGCGATTCAGGGCGAGCCGATGTTAGAAGTGCCAGCGGTAAAATTACCGAAAGAAAAAGTTATCGACACCACAGCGGCTGGCGACTCTTTCAGCGCGGGTTATCTGGCGGTACGTTTGACTGGTGGTAGTGCTGAAGAAGCGGCAAAACGCGGGCATTTGACGGCAAGTACCGTGATTCAGTATCGCGGGGCGATTATCCCGAAAGAGGCGATGCCTTCTTAAGGTAACCCTCACCCTAAGGCTGTCTTTTGTACACATCTTTGAAGGACAGTTCCTGCCAATTCGGAGAAGGTTCCGTTCACCAGGCGAAAGTGTATTTATGTCGCCACGGAACCGGTGAACGTCTTAGGGTGGCCACCGTCGCCACCCTAAGAACCCGGACTCCCGGCAAATAAATCGCCGCAAGCGGTAAACCTCCATTTTGCCTCCGTGTCAGGGTCGGTTGCGATTCGTTCCAGACGATCGCGCCCTCCAGCCGTTCCCGACGGCTGGACCCTGCCACCTGGAGTCAAAATGGAGGCGATTTAAGCCGGACCCGAAAGTCAAAGTCAAAGTCATAAGCCAGAGCGATTTTGACCTTGTCCCCGGCTTCAATCGCGCCGTTTTTTACCCTTCAGTCGGGGTCACGTGGCCGGGAGCCACGTGAGAGAGCGATCGTCGGGAACGAATCGCGAACGACCCCGAATGTTGGGTGAAAAGCGGTGTTTACCGCTTTAGCGGCGATTGATTTGCCGGGCGCCTGGATTATCAAGGGGTTGGCGATAACCCCTTGATACGTTCACCGTTTTCTGGAATTAAAGAGATAACTGAACGCACAGGTGAACGGAAAATCAGCGAGGCTTACAGATCTCACCCTGACAAGATTGCCAGGGTGAGTTGTGTATAAGAGACAGTCCTCAGGGAGAGGGGCCGGGGTGAGGCCTTACTGCGCCTGCGGCGTATCCGAAGAAACTTCCTGCTTAGGTTCATCAGTCAGCGGCAGTGCTTTAGCCGGCACCATCACCTTATCCCACGTCGCTTGCAGATCCTTCATGTTGAACTCAGGTTCGCCTTTTGGCTGCAACAGCACTAAAGCCATTTCTTGCGACAGTTGCTGGCGTAAATCCTGGTTCAGCGAGCTTAATGTCAGGCTGTTCAGGAAATCCCCACGCAGTTTCTGATACTGTTCCGGAGCGATATCGACCACCTGGTTTTGCAGCGAACGCATACGCTGGCTGATCAACACATCGGTGTCGGTACGCGCGTAAGTAGCAAACAGCTTGGCAAGTTCCGCTTTTTTCTGCGCAATTAACCCATCAAACTCTTGCTGCGACAGCCCTTTATCACGCACGTTAACCAACTCTTTGCTGACGCTCGCCAAATTCGCATTCAGTCTATCGTTAGGTGACGCAAGGTTGATGCCGCACTGCGCACGCTGATACAACACGCGACACTCGAAGCTCAGGTTAAGATCCTTGATGTTCTGCTTGCTAAGGTTCTGCTGCACATGCCAGAACAGCGCCTCACGGGCGAGATCGGCACGCCAGTAACGCAGCATCGCAGACGATTCACGAATAGGCTGCCAGGCGTTGTCCCACATCAGTGAGAGCCTGTCCTGGCTCACACTGTCAGTCATTAAACTCACAGGAACACGCTTGAGCGGAGAAAGAGTCGCAACCGGAGCGGGCGTTTCACGTTTGCCCGTCAGGGTGCCAAACGTTTTGTTGATTTGATCGGCAACGCTACGGCTATCGACGTTACCCACCACAATCAAGGTCATCGCATCCGGGGTGTACCACTTCTTGTAGAATTCGTTGAGTTGTTCGTTATCAACCGGCTGCTTGAGATCTTCTGCTGGGTCATGGCCCAACAGCGAGGAACCTTGCAAGCGATAGCGCCACCAGTTGTCTTTGGTGTCCATCGGCCAGGTTGTCACCATATCCTGAGTTTGCAGCGCAACGTTCACCGTTTCCGGGGTGATCGACGTTTTACCGGTGGTTTCCGCCAGATAAGCTATCGCTTCTTTGAGTAAATCATTGCGGTTATTAGGCAGGCTAAGATTAAACAACGTGAAGTCATACGAAACAACGGCTGGAGGCAGCGGACGCTGCGGGTCCACACTTTGCTGCCATAGTGAGCGTACCTGCAATGGCTGCAAGCTACCGTTTTGTGTCAGTGCCATGCGCGGTAAGAAATGGCTAAAGCCGCTCTGCTGGGTGGTCTCATTCAATGAGCCGGTATTCACCAACAGACGAATTTCAATACGATCGCTTGGGCGTTGAGGTGTGGCCAGGACTTGCCATTGAAAACCATTGGCCAGCGTACCTTGCTGCCAGGCTGGATCGGGCTGTAGTGCTTCTGCCTGCACATTACTGGCGGCGGCGACCAACAGCAATCCGCCAGCTAAGAGTCGAATTTTGGTGCCCTGCATGTTAACCCCTGGAAAAACAATCCTGATTAAAAAGTGTAATGGCGACAAAAGATTACGCAAAAAAGCCGCCACGGTGATAATTCACCACTCCGTTTGACCGCATCTTCGCGCAAACGTCACTTTTAAAATGAAAAAAAACGCCAAAAATTTTGGCTCAAGGGTCAATTATGCGCAGTAGCCCACAGCGAGGGCAAGTCGCCGTGGGCAATTGAGGGGATTAAGAAGAGATTTCGTTCACTTTTTTCGCAGAGTTTGGATTATTGAGCGTTTCTACCAGTTGCTTCTCATCCAACTGTTTCACCCACTTCGCCACGACAACCGTTGCCACGCCATTACCGACCAGGTTTGTCAGCGCACGCGCTTCAGACATAAAGCGGTCGATACCGAGAATCAACGCCAGACCCGCAAGTGGCAAATGGCCCACCGCTGAAATGGTTGCCGCCAGCACGATGAAACCACTCCCTGTCACACCTGCAGCGCCTTTAGAGGAGAGCAGCAACACCACCAATAGTGTGATTTGATGGACAATATCCATATGGGTGTTGGTGGCCTGCGCGATAAACACCGCTGCCATGGTGAGATAAATTGAGGTGCCATCGAGGTTAAACGAGTATCCGGTTGGAATCACCAGCCCGACTACCGACTTACGGCAACCGAGTTTCTCCATTTTATCGAGCATTCTTGGCAAAGCGGATTCAGACGAAGAAGTACCCAGTACGATAAGCAGCTCTTCTTTAATGTAACGGATAAATTTAAAGATGCTGAAACCTGTCACCCGCGCGATGCTGCCCAACACCAGCACCACAAACAGGATACAGGTGATGTAGAAGCAGATAATCAACTGGCCGAGCTGCACCAACGAGCCGACGCCATATTTACCAATCGTGAACGCCATAGCACCGAAAGCACCGATTGGCGCGAGGCGCATGATCATGTTGATGATGCCGAAAATGACCTGCGAGAAGCTTTCAATCACGTTGAAAATCAACTGGCCTTTTTGACCAAGACGGTGCAGTGCAAAACCAAACAGTACCGCAAACAGCAGCACTTGCAGGATATTGCCACTGGCAAATGCGCCAATCACGCTACCAGGAATCACATCCAGCAAGAAGGCCACCACACCTTGTTGTTGTGCCTGTTCGGCATACATGGCGACAGCTTTGGCATCAAGCGTTGCCGGGTCGATGTTCATCCCAGCCCCTGGCTGGACGACGTTAACCACGATTAGGCCGATGATCAGCGCGATGGTGCTGACCACTTCGAAGTAAAGCAGTGCCACAGCGCCCGTGCGCCCCACGGCTTTCATGCTTTCCATGCCTGCGATGCCGGTGACGACCGTACAGAAGATAACCGGCGCGATAATCATTTTAATCAGTTTAACGAACGCATCGCCGAGCGGTTTCATCTGCGCGCCTAATTCCGGGTAAAAATGACCCAGCAGGATACCGATGGCTATCGCCGTAAGGACCTGGAAGTAGAGGCTTTTAAAAAGAGAGAGTTTCATAGCGTGTCCTTGAGAGGTAGATATTCCGCAGTACCAGGATTTAGGTAGATGACCTCGGCCTGCGGAAGCAAAAATACCACTCTCAAAAACGCTCAGAAGTGACACAGCGCTTATTTGTAAATAAAATTGTTAAATAATTGAGCTGGCTCGCGCCAGCCCAATAACATTTGCAACAACTAATTTACTGATTAGCGCTGGATAAATACCTGGCATCAAACTCTTTAAGAGTCAGTGCCCTGGAGAAAAGATAACCCTGAGCAATGCTCACACCGGCGTTCAACAACCAGTCGCACTGCGCCTGGTTTTCAATTCCTTCCGCCACCAGTTTCAGACCCAGCGTGTTCGCCATACCGATAATCACCCCCGCCATGGTGTTATCTTCCGGCAAGCCATCCACAAAACTCTTGTCGAGCTTCAGCACATCCACTGGCAACGATTTCAGGTGATGTAAATGACGCAGGCTGGCATAACCCATGCCAAAATCATCCAGTGCGATGCGCACCCCTGCTTTGCGCAACGGACGCAAAATACTGACCGCTTTTTTCGGATCATCAATATTATGACTTTCCGTGACTTCCAGAATTAACATCCCTGGCTGGATACGATAGCGCGCCATTAATTCCAGCAGTGACGAACCCATTTCCTCGTGCAGTAACTGATGCGCAGAGATATTCACACACAGCGGCATGGTGACACCCTGGCTTTGCCAGCCCGCCAGCACACGGCAAGACTCTTCAAGGATCCAGTTACCAATTGTGAACATCAAACCGCTATCTTCGATACGCTCAATCAAGCCTTCCGGCAAACCCCAGCTACCATCAGGCTGCTGCATGCGCAGTAAAACTTCCGCGCTGACGACTTCACGGGTGCGCAAATTGACCTGCGGTTGTAGCCAAATAGCAAACTGCTGGTTTTCTAATGCCGTCAGTAAATCCTGCTCTTGCGTCAAATAGCGTTGCGCAATGGCCATCTGTTCAGGGTCAAAGAATTGAATCTGATTTTTGCCATGGCGACGGGCAGAAAACGCGGCGGAAACGGCGCGGCGATACAGCTGTTCTGCGGTCAAACCACCGTGATACATCGCAATGCCGATGCTGGCCGTCGGTTTGAGGGAAATCGAGTGAATCGGTAACTTTTCGTTCAGCACCGCGAGAATTTGCTTCGCCAGTGCCATTGCCTGCCAGGCATCCTGAACGCCATGGGCAATAATGCCAAAATCGTTGCCGCTGAGCTGCGCCAGCACCATATTCGGTGGCAGAACACCTTTAATTTTCTCGACCAGCGTCAGCAGCAGCATTTCACGCTGCTCCTCGTTCAGCACCCCGGCAGTATCCTGCAAAGTTTCGCTGGCAATCACGATCAACGCATTCTTGTTATCGCTTGCCGTTAGTTGTTCAAGCAACGCCAGTAACAACGCCTTATTTGGCAACTCGGTAACTGTGTTTCGGGTGCTCATCGCGCTCATTTCTTCATGTAAGCGCTGCGACATTTGTTGATTACGGTTATAGCTGCGCACCAGCATGCCTATCTCATCATCGTGGTGAAGAGGAGGTAGATTGAGTTGATGGTTCGCCGCATCGTGCGGGGTTAAACTATCGAGCTCACGGGCAATTTTACGCAGTGGATGAACAATCAAACGGTTTATCGACCAACTGATCGCAACCGACAAAATGAGCGCCAGCAGCAGATATGTCGTCAGCAACGTCGAAATCGTACTAATGATGAATTTGTACATCCGCCAGGAGTCAGCTTGCAGCACAAGATAAGCCAGCGGCTGCGGATTTGCCGGGCGTTCCAGTGAATAAAGCGGTAGAGATATTTGAACCGGGAGTTCGAACAGGCGCGCAATCCAGACGGGAATCGGGCGTTCCGGAGTAAATCTTTGGCGCAACGCCTGGAATTGATTCGGCAGTACTACATCCGCCCGGCTGATAATGCCAGAAGGTTGAATTTGACTCAGGATGTACTCAGCCTGGGGAATATCCGCTTTCAGGATAGCTTCAGACAGCGGAATACGCACCGAATGGGCGATTTTCTCCATCTGGCTTGCTGTGTCGTAGCGGCTTTGCTGCACAAAGTGAAAAAGCTGCACCACGATAAAAATAAAAATAAACAGTAAAGCAACGGCTGACACCATTGCCATCTGTTTAATCGTTAATGAACGACTGACTCGCAAACTGACACTCCGCAAAAACTAAGCCCTAAATAGACATGGCTGAGTATACTGCATTGTGGTGGGTTTTAGGCTTGAGAAACCGAATCTGCATGCAGCGTGGTATGGATGCTGGCGGTTTTTTTCGGTGCTGCCAGATTGCGGGGGGAATTTTGGAAAGCGCCTCGAGAAAACAACCCTCGTCCAGGTCTTCTCCCTGAGGACTATCTCTTAGTCACATCTTTGAAAGGTGTTTCCTGCCGGTTCGAAGAAGGTTCCGTTCACCAGGCGAAAGTGTATTTATGTCACCACGGAACCGGTGAACGTCTTAGGGTGGCCACCGTCGCCACCCTAAGAACCCGGACTCCCGGCAAATAAATCGCCGCAAGCGGTAAACCTCCATTTTGCCTCCGTGTCAGGGTCGGTTGCGATTCGTTCCAGACGATCGCGCCCTCCAGCCGTTCCCGACGGCTGGACCCTGCCACCTGGAGTCAAAATGGAGGCGATTTAAGCCGGACCCGAAATTCAAAGTCAAAGGCCAGAACGGTTTTGACCTTGTCCCCGGCTTCAATCGCGCCGTTTTTTACCCTTCAGTCGGGGTCACGTGGTCGGGAACCACGTGAGAGAGCGATCGTCGGGAACGGGTCGCGAACGACCCCGAATGTTGGGTGAAAAACGGTGTTTACCGCTTTAGCGGCGATTGATTTGCCGGGCGCCTGGATTATTAAGGAGTTGGCGTTAACTCCTTAATACGTTCACCGTTTTCTGTAATTAAAGAGATAACTGAACGCACAGGTGAACGGAGAATCAGAGAGGCTTACAGATCTCACCCTGACAAAATTGCCAGGGTGATGGCAAAAAAATCACCGTACCGACAACGCCACCAGCATCTTCAAACTCGCAGAATAATAATCCTCCTGCGCCGTAATTTGCGGCTGTGCAACGCTCCCCGGCTGGAACACTAAATCACGCACCGCCAGTAACCCGCCATCCATCATATACGGCGCGGTATCGCCAGTAGTGACGTTCACCCAGGCTGGTGTTTTCTCACGTGGATAACGCCCCCACCAGGTTTTATAAGCCTGTAACTCTGGGCTGCTGTGGTTAAACCAATACACATACAGCGGAACGCGAATCGCATCGTAGCTAAAGCGCGCTGGCCATTGTTTTGCCGGAACAGTACGCCCATCGGAATAGAGCGAAACCCAGTCAGACGGGAGCTGAGGCTCGCCAAAGTGCATTTTCCCCAACAGTTTCTGCCCATCGTTAATCAAATCCGTCCACACCGTTAAATGGCTGCGGTTAGCGAAATCCTGCCACGCCGGGAAGATAAAGTAAGAGGGGTTGAGATTCACATAACTGTTGAGGTTAAAACCGTTAGCGCCAGGTAACATCACCTGGTAACCGGCAAAACGGATAACGTTGTGGGCAACCAACGCCTTAGTGATGGCATCTGATTCTTTCAGATAATCGGGGTTCTGCCACTTGTTGCCCGCTTTTAACAGCGCCCACGCGATAAAAGTATCGCCATCGACGGCGTTGTTTTTATCGGTGATCGGTTGTGCTTCAACGGGGTTATATCGCCAGTAGAACAGACCATTATCGGGGTTTTTCAGGGTTTTTCGCGTCCAGTTCCACATTTTATCGAAACTGGCACGGTCGTCGTTAGCCACGGCCATCATCATGGCAAAACCCTGGCCTTCGGTGTGGCTGACGTTTTTATTCCCGGTGTCGACAATGCGGCCATCGGGCATTAGAAAGCGGGATTTATAGCTATCCCAGGCAGTGTCAGCCAGCGCTTGCTGGCAGAAGAACAAGGCAACAACTGCCACTATCAGCGTTTTGCATCGCTGCAACATCAAAGCACCTCATCGACTATTTTGATATCGAAAGTGTACCACTGTTGCTGACGGTGAAGACTCGCGCCACAGCGACACATGCGGTTTACCGCCCTGATCGCGTAACCAACGAGCGTAGACACCTTCCAGAACAGCGCTAAATGCGTGACTCCAGGAAACTTGCTGCGCTTCGTCTGCGGGAACAGGTAAAGCCATGTGGCGAATGAGCATCGCCGTTTCGCTGGCTTCGATATCAATATAGCCCCAGTTGAAACGGGCGAGCTGAACATTTATCTGTGATTCGAGTTCGCCCACAGTTCGCGCTAATGCTAATGGGTGGCGTGCCGCCAGCGTGTCACCCATTTGCATCAGAAACGGGCGGCTTTCTTCTTCACCCGCATTCGCCACCATGCTATCAATCATGATGTGGAGCAAAGAGAACCAGCCCGGTTGGGTCTGCTGATTCTGAAAGTACTGCAACAACTGCGCGTCATTCATGATTAATTATTCCCCAGCAGGTAACGGAAGTAGAGCTGTGCGGTACTTTCGTTGTAATCACCAAAGGTGTCATAACCCACCTGACCACCAATCGTCATGTCTTTGTTAACTTTGTAATCGGCTGCGGCACGCAGGTTATAGCCAATGCCGCTTTCGCTACTGCCGCTGTACCACGCTTCTTTCGCGAAGCCGTTGGCGACGTAATTTTCCAGTTGCGCCTGCATCGCCGAATCGGTCGGGAAGTACGGGCTTTGATTCTGGCTATAGGACTGATAACCCAACGATGCGCCCACCGACATATCCCAGTTATTAAACTTCTGGGTGTAATCCACCGGGAAGGAGACGCTGATATAGTCTTGCGGGCTAAAGTAACCACCTTGCCCGTAGCTGAAATAGCTGAGGTTTTTCGAGAAATCCATATACGTCATGCTGATACCGGTTTTCAGTTCGCGGTCATCAGCATGGAACGGGCGAATATAAACGCCAGCATTCCCGGTAACATTGCCGTTGCTCGGCACGTTTTCGCCAATGTAGTTATACAAACCCACACCCGCGTAGAAACCCGCATCGCCATCGTCGTAGCTTAGTTGCGCGCTACCGCCGTTCTTGGTGACCTGGCCCCATTTCTTGCCGCTGTATTTGTCTTCCACACCGACATAAGAAAGCAGGCTGTCGACCACGGCACGTCGTTCGCCGGTCAGAATCAATTTCAGGTAATCGGTTAATTGTGGCGACCACTGCACACCACCGACCACGGTATTTAAATCCTGGCCTAATGGCGTGGAGCCCACGTCGAGTTTGTACTGTTCGCCGGTTAACGCCATCCCAACTTCCACACCCGCAGCACTTTGCGAGCCTTGTGAAGGCACTTTTATCTTGTCGATATTTGGCAGTTCTGGCGGCGTGGTGGTTGAGGCGTTATACAGCTCCTCGCCCACCTGCCCCTGAATCAACGCGCCGGTACCAAAGCGGCGGCTGGATTCGTCAGACGAGCTGCCCGCATTCAGGCTGATTGGCGTGACGTTAAGATCTAAACGTGAATCGCCAAACGGCACCGTCGACCACTGCAATGGCGCTTTGATTTCGGTGAGTTTACTCAGGCCGCTTTCGCCATCACGCCCACGCACAGCCACCGCACCACGCGCCCAGGTGGCGGTTTTGTCGGTCAGCTGTTCCATCATGTTATCCACCTGGCGCAAGGTGCCTGCCTGTGCCGTCTCGACCGGCAGATCGGTACGCGTGGTACCCGGCGGTGCGGTTTGTGGATTACGCGCCAGCTGTGCGACTTGCCACGGCATCGCTTCGCCATACAGCGAGTTAGCGGCGGTGGCTTGTGGGGCGACGGAGGTTTTCGGGGTGAACGGGTTATCGGCTAATGCCAGGCCTCCGAGCGTTGGCGCGGTTCCGCTTTCGGCTCCTTGCAGGCCAAGCAGTTTGCCACGCGCGGTGCGCAGGTAGCCCATCGCCTGCTGGTGGTTGCCATCGGCTTCGGCCACGCGCGCCAGTAACAGCAGGCGATCCGGCGTTTCATCGTTGCGCAACCCAGTGGCCAGCTGTTTCGCTTTATCGACGTCTTTACTGGCGAGCGCCACGTCGATGGCACCCGCGCGCGCATCTTGTTGCGGCGTGTCACGCGTCATCAGGTAGTCGTAAACCACGCCCGCTTCTTTGTTCATTTTGCCGGACTGATACAGACGCGCCATCGCAAACATCAGGTCGGTATTTTGCGGGTCGTTCTGCATCGCACGGATCAGTTTATCGTACGCCGCCGCATAATTGCCCTGGGTACGTAGTTGGTCAGCTTCGTTGATCACGTAGCCATTGCGAACGCTGGCAAGCTGCGTTGGTGTGCTGCGCGACTGCAATTCTGGATTCGCCAGAAACGCCTGCGCTTCACGCCCCAGCCCGGCCTGGTTTAGCACTGCAATCTGGTCGCCATAATCACCGGCGTTACCCTGCACGCCACGGCGCATGTTGTCGCGCACAATCGTTACCGCCGTGCTGACATCGCCGGTTTGCGCCAGCATTTTTGCCAGTTTTCCCGCATCTGCCGGGCTTTGTGGCGGGCGCATCGCCAGCGCTTTTAAGGTATTCGCCGCCGCCACCGTATCGCCCTGCGCGAGGTAGCGTTCCGCTACCGACATTTGCAGATTGTAGTTCACACGTGCCGCAAGGCTGCGCATGTCGTTGGTCTGGCTGGACGCGGGAATACGCGACAATAAAGTTTGTGACTGCTGCCAGGCATTGTTTTCGCTGGCAAACAATGCCCCCGCGTACAGTTCTGTATTGGAGGCGTTTGGCCGGAAAGAAGCCGCCATCACATTGCTGGCTTCGTCACGACGCCCCTGTTTCTGGAGCTGGCGCGCTAAATCAAGACGCAGCCACGGGTCGGACGGATAACGCGCCACGCCCTGCTGCAAAATAGCGATGGCTTGTTGCGGGTTGCCATTTGCCGCGGCCTGCTGTGCCTGGCGGCGCAGCGGATCGGCCGGATTACCGCCAGAAACGCGCGGCTGCAATTTGGCCTGCAAACTGGCAGGCAGGGTTTGCAGCATCGCTTGCGCTTCGGCGGTTTTATTCTGCTCACGCAACACGTAATAGAGGTTTTCGCGCGCGGCACCATTATTCGGTTGTTCGCTCAAAATACTGCGTAAAGTCTGCTCTGCCTCGGCGTAATCTTTGTTATGGCGCTGGACATCCGCACGGAATAACTTCGCAGCATTTCCACGTTCACCGCTTTGCTGTGCCAGAGGCGCGCTGAGCGCCAGGGCCTGGCTAATATTGCCCTGTTTGAATGCAGCCTGAGCGCTCGCCAGTTGCCCGTAAAACTCGGCGTCATCGGCTTGTTGTTTGCGCTCGCCAGATTGATCGCCACCCTGGTTGGCGGCGCGATTCAGGTATTCTGCGGCGGCGGTGTAATCGCCTTTACGCTGCGCGATGTAGCCCATCCCGGCCAGTGCATCGGCGTCTTGCGGGTTGTTTTGCAGCACTTGTTCAAACTGGTTTTTTGCCACTTCGGTGTTGCCGCTATTGAGCGCGTTAAACCCTTCGCCTTTTGCGGCACCGCTAACACTTTTACGGTAGTGCTCTTGCACCACCGTATCTTTCGGATGGCGTTGCAGGAAGGTTTGATAATACTGCTCGTCGCTGGCAGTTGGGCCAAGCCACAACAGCGCCTGGCGCAAAGCTTTATCGGCATCCTGGCTACCGCTCGCCATATTTTGCAGGATGTCCATGCCTTCACGACGCGTGGCATCCTGGTAGGTCAGCACTTTACCAAGCGCAATACGCCCGCCGTTGTCCTGCGGATTTTGCGCGGCAAACTGGCGTAAACCAGCCACCGCTTGCGGATACAGCGATTTGTCGCCCGCCATCGTCAGGTAATATTCTGGCGCGAGGCTCGGCGGCGGCTGGTCGCCATTAAACAAACTGCGCCAGGTGGCGAGGGCGGCGGGAATATTGCCGCTGCGCGCCTGCTGACGCGCTAAATCCAGCTGCCCACGCGGGATTTGCTGAATCTGTTTAGCGTTATCCAGCGCCTGCAAATTACCGTCTTGTGGCGAAACAGAAGCCAGGCGTTCGCGCCATTGGGCGGCACCTTTAATATCCCCGGCTTGCTGTGCCCACAGCGCCATCAGGTACATCGCCTGGGTGTTATTGGCATCAACCATCAACACTTTCTGCAACGCGTCTTTTGCCAGCTCGTCATGTGACTTTTCATGCCAGTAATTGGCCTGGTCAAACAACGCTTTTAACGCCGGGTTGTTTTCCGCAGCGGTCGCGCTAAACGCCAGGCCGCCAAAGAAGCACAGAGTTAACAAGCGGCGGGCGTTTTTGTTTTTATGATTCATTGAGCACCACCTTTACTTACCATCATCCTGAGGATTAAGACGTTTATGCGCGCGTTTTTTCAACAGGGCGTACAAGCTCAAACCGATAACCGAGGCGAACAACAAACCTAAAATGGCCAGCAGGGCTGAATGCTGGTTGGCATACCAGACCACCATCATGTACCACGGCATTTGGCCGCTCGGGAACTGTTGTCCAACACGGAAGCTACGCACCCCGTTTTCATCGGTGATGATGGAGGCGTCGCCACGAATACCGGCGTTGATGCGCGAAGAACTTAAGTCGGTTTGCAGCCGCGAAAGCTGTTCGTCGGTACTGCCAATCGCCATCACTACCACACGGTCAGGGTTCCACTGCGAGCGGAAGCTGACAAACCCACGCCACGCTTCGTTAGATGAGAAATAGCGGTCAGCCGCAATGCCTTTCGAACCCCAGTCACCTTCAATCCAGTGCTGTATTTTTTGCCAGATTGAGCGTTCACGGACGCCGAACGAATGCTCGTTGCTGTTAAACGGCGACTGTGCCAGCAGCGTTTTGTTAAACGCGCTTTGATTGATGGTCGAAACGGAAAGCACGTGGCTCTGTTCAAGGCGTTGCAAGTTTGCGCCCGCCGTTGGCACGCCAAACATCACCGTGTTGTTGTTTAACGAGGTGCCGGTTGCATTACCCGAACGGGCAGCCATATTCAGTAGCGTGCTGATTTCAGCCTCGCCTGGGTTTTCTGGCAGCATCAACACGGTATGGGCAAAGTCAGCAAAGCGGGAGAACGGGAACGACGCGCCGACAAAGTAAGAAAGGTTTGGCAGCAACGAGAAGTGACGCGTTTTGCTCAAATCAATCCATGAATCGTCAGAAATACGGCTCTTAATGTTGTTATTGAGCAGCACGCTACACGGTGCCGATTCTTTGGTCTGGATGTTGAAGTACAGCGACAACTGGTTGTCGCCGTAAATCAGGTACGGCTCCAGCGCCAGGTTGTACTCTTCCTGGCGCGCATCGCCGCCCACTTTGCGCCACAGCGTTTCCAGCGCGCCTTGCTTATTCACCGGCAAGTTATGCAGGAAAGTGCCGTTGAGCGTCAGGGAAAGGTAAGAACGTTCTTCATCAATCCAGTTTTCCGTCGGGAAGCGATAGCCGATTTTCACCGGGATGGTGTCGCCATCCCACAAGAACAGATCCGGAGCCGCGCGGAATGCCACGCTTAATGGCTCGTGCCAGATGCCGGTCGCCGTCAGGCTTTGGTCTTTACGCATCAACTCGGACAGACGCACCGGGTGTTCAGTGGAGATCCAGCGCGGAGCGTCATAGGCTTTGCTCACTGGGATTGTCTGGTTTTCTACCGCAGTGCTTGCGGTTTGCCCAGGGAATTTCCCCTGAGTTAAACGCCACGCCGCAGCGCGCAATTGCTGGTCGGAATTGCCCACCACCAACAGCAGTTTATAGACCGGGTTGCCTGGGTTATCGATGATTTGCAGCATCGGTTTTTGGGTTTCAGGCAAGGTCAGGCCGCCAATCTGCTCGCCGGGCTTGCCAAACAGAATGCCGTTTTTCTCAGGCAGTTTGTCGGATAACGCGTTAAAGGAAATACCGCGATAATCCGCCTCAATGCCCAACCAGGAGGCGACCAACGCCGCAGCGCTCACTTGTTCAGGCAGCGTTTTTGCCGGGAAAGCAAACTCCACCGAAGCGGGAGTCATCTGCATTGAGTCAAAGAACGGGCGCGGGAAATGGCTGAGATCGGCACCGATATTGAGCTGCTGACCTTCCAGATCCAACCGCGTGTTCGGCATGATGGTGACCTGGTATTTATCAGACAGGTCGCGCAGGCACAGCAGGGCATCGCCATCGTTGATTTTAAAGCTGATGTTATTGCTCGACACCACCATCGCCGCCGGGATTTCCAGCTGATAGTTGGACACATCGCTATCGGCAGAACCCAACGGCACCGTTCCCAGAGGCTGACCGTTCATCATCAGTTGCAGCGTAGTATTGCGCGCCGCCATCGCCGGAGAGACTTTCAGGTTCAGGTAAAGTTGTGCGTTGGTGATGACCTGATCGGTCGGCAGCGTGAAATCGATACCCGCCTGCAACTGCCCGCCGCTGAGCATAACGCCACGTGGTTGGCCCATTTGCGCCACGGTAATACTGCTCACGTTGCCAGGCGTAAACACCGATGGCGTGGGTGCATCCACTGCCGGAGCTGGTGCAGTTTCCGATACCGGTGCAGCATCTGGCGCAAAGGCCGCGTCGGGTGCAGGTAAATCCAGGGGAATTTGTGACTCCACCGTCGTGGCGTCTTCCGCCATAACCGGTGAGGCCAAAACCGTCAACGCGAGCAACAACTGGCAAAGCTTTATACTCATCCCTTTCATGCAACGTTGTCCTCGCGGGCTTCTTCCATACGTTTGGCTTCTTCCTGGCGCAGGCGACGGTTTTCGCGGCGCGATTTGAACGTCAGCCAGAACAGGTCAAACACACAACGAATAATGATCAGCAGGGAACGGAACGGGTTGTCCTGCGGTTTTGGCGGACGAATCCACGCATCGGCACGCGCCAGAACCACGCGCACCAGTTCACGACGCCTGTCCAGTGGAATCTCTTCAAACATCAGGCGAATGGCCTGCTCGTCGCAAGCGATCACTTTCACCGGAATGCTGATAGAGCCGGACTTCAGTTGCAGCTCGATTTCTTCGATTTCATCATTGAGATGGCGGTCATCCGGCACTGCGATTTGGCAGCCGCCCATCGACAAATCGATAGTGTTGCTACGGGAAGATATTCCACTGGCGTAGTGAATAACCACCGGGACTTCAACATCAATACGGATGGTTTTTCGCGTCTGGCGCGTTTCGCGGGCGACGGCAATCGCCGCCAGCAGGAACACCAGGCTGTACAACCCCCAGCCGACGTTCAGCGCGATAACATTCGGGTCAACACCAAAGTAGTCATGCGCACAAGCACGCACAATCCCGGCGACAACCGCCACCGCCAGCAACACCGCGATAATCACATGAGGCCGCACCACGCTGAAATCGAAGTAGCCCACGTTCAGCAGCGCACCTTTATCCGTGACGTTAAACTTGCCGCGTTTTGGGAACAGCATGGTGATAACCGTGGGCAGAACCAGGTGGAACGCCAGCACCATGTCATAAATCTCGCCCCAGAAACTGTAGCGGTAGCGCCCGTTCATGCGCGAGTTGAGATAAATGCTCAAGATCAGGTGCGGCAACGCGTAAGCAAAGATCAGGCTTGCCGAGGAATGAATGATGTTCAGGTTAAACAGTAAGTACGCCAGCGGTGCGGTGACGAACGCCACACGCGGCAAAGCGAACTGGAAATAGAGCATCGCACTGAGGTAACAACAACGCTGTTGCCACGTCAGGCCACGGCCAAATAACGGGTTATCCATACGGAAGATTTGCGTCATGCCGCGCGCCCAGCGGGTACGCTGAATCACGTGCAGCACCAGGCGTTCAGTCGCCAGTCCCGCCGCTAGAGGAATATCCAGGAAGGCAGATTTCCAGCCCAGGCGCTGCATTTTCAGCGCGGTATGCGCATCTTCGGTCACGGTTTCCACGGCAAATCCGCCGATTTCTTCCAGCGCACTACGGCGAATTACGGCACATGAACCGCAGAAGAAAGTGGCGTTCCAGTTATCGTTCCCCTGCTGGATGGGGCCGTAGAACAGTGAACCTTCGTTGGGGATGTTTTGCCCGCCCGATAAGTTACGTTCAAACGGATCGGGTGAATAGAAATAGTGTGGTGTCTGCAACAGCGCCAGTTTCGGGTCTTTCAGGAATGCACCGACGGTGGCTTGCAGGAAGATACGCGTCGCAACGTGGTCACAGTCAAAGACCGTGATCAACTCGCCGTGAGTGAGTTTCATGGCGTGGTTGAGGTTACCGGCTTTGGCGTGTGAGTTATCGTTACGCGTGATATAGCCCACGCCCACATCGGCGGCAAACACCGCAAACTCGCGCCGCTTACCGTCATCAAGCAGGTAGATTTTGATTTTATCGCGCGGGTAGTCGATACATTGCGCGGCCAGAACCGTATCGCGAACCACATCGAGGCTTTCGTTATAGCTGGGAATATAAATATCGACCGTCGGCCATTTAGAGGTGTCGTCCGGTAGCGGCACAATCCCCCGTTTTAATGGGAACGAGGTTTGCAAATAGCTCAGCAATAAGATGACCCAGATATACAGCTCGGCTAAAAATAACCCTATACCGAGGATGGCCTCTATTTCGGAATTAAAGTGCAGCGTTTGGGTAGCACGAAAATAAATATAACGCGTCGACATCAAGACTGAAACCAGCATCATGATTATCGACACGCTGTGCTTTTTGCTGAAGCCTAATAAAAACAGAATCGCCAGGCTGATAAAGCCAAAGATATACTGCTTCTGGCTGTCCATAGGCGTAATGATGATCAGGACTGCTATTGGCGCTAACACCAATAGCAGTAAATAAAACAGGACCTTTTTCATAGGACATCCTGGATGATTGTCAGAAATTTGACGTTCTCAGGCCGGTATGTACCGCGCCATCACCAATTTTTATGTCGAGAATACCTGCGACTCGCTTACTGATAAGTTCAATATCAAAAGCCGCAGCGGAAGCCGGACTAAAATCGAATATTGATTGCTGAGAAGCATTGGCTTCCGCCACACTTTCATCGCGGTTAATAACGCCAAGTAGACGATCACCCAGACGCTGCTGCATAAATGCCGTGACATCGCGGCTTATATGGCGGCGGTTGTCACTCTGGTTGAGGATAAAATAGTATCCGGCTTTATTGTTTAGCGGTTCGCCAATCAGACGATGATTTTCAATATGCGGCAACAATGATAGCGAAGCGGTATCTGCCAGCATGGTCACCAGATGCAGGTCAGCCAGTCGCGAAACCGCTTTTAACGCCGGATTTGGGCCTGGTGGGAAATCGGCAATAATGACCAGGCCCGGGTAGTTAAGCAAAGTGCTTAATCCACGCATCAGGAAATGGCTGTCGGTGCTCAGGCGCTGCTCAAATTCAAGGCGCTGTTCTTCGCTGACATCACCATACGGCAGCACGAACATATTGCTGCCGGCAGTCAAAACCGACTGGCTCCAGTCTGCCGATTCGATAGCTTTAGCCACATAGCCACGGCCATCAGATAAAGGCACGCCAAAATGCAAACGCAGCGCGTTTTGCACATCAAAATCAATGGCTAACACCTTGCTACCTGCGCGAGCCAACGCATACGCCAGATTGGCGGTAACTGTGGTTTTTCCTACCCCGCCTTTTGGCGAGCACACACACACTAGCGGCATGAAGCGATCATCTCCAGCAACGGTTGCAGCGGTAAGTCTTTAGCGGGATGGTTCCGCGCCGTACTCCCTTTTGCTGCGAACAATTTGTCAAAACGCACGGGTTCTGTTTTTACCGGTGCGTAGCCCTGCGGCGCAGCGACAGCGGCAGGTTTTACGGTTTCTTTTATTGGTTCTTTTAACGGTTCAATGACCGGTTCTGGCTGCGCGGTGACGGGTGCCAGTTGTTCAAACAGCGTCGCGGTAGTGTGTTTGCTTTGCTCAGGTTGAAATAACTCGGTTTTGTTTTCTGGCAGCGCGCTGTTCAGGCTGTCGAGAATTGAGCCCTGAGAAGCTGACTGGCTGATGGGTTGCGCCACCAGCGGCTTGAAATGGCTGGCATCGAACTCATCAGCCTTTACCGCTTGCGGTGCTGGCACGGAAATACTTTCGGCATGGGAAAGCACGGAGTCATCGCCTTCGGTCTGCATTAACTGTTTGATTATCGTCCAGTTACTGTCCGATAACTGCTGATTTTGCGCCGACATATCTTTGAAGTCGATAGAGCCTGTACGCGTCTTATCTTTGAAACGCTGCAAATCATCATAATTTTTCATTACGATACTCATGATTTATAAGACATTTGTATTTGATGTGTGAATAACTCAATGAATAAGGTTTATTGACTTCATAAACCATGAATAATTACATAACGTTATAATCCCATTTTTTATTATTCAATTTTGGAAAAACAACGATATTTCGAGCCAATATATAGGCACCTGCGGTCTTAGCTCCATCTTTTTTTCTTATTAATACCCGGCTAAGCATGAAACAGTCTTGATTTGTGATTGCGTAATATTTAATGCTACCCCTTAAAAGGTAGCAGCTTTCTTCTGTGATTTCACATAGATGAAGAGTATTTAATGATTGGGATGTTTTTTCCAAAACATATAACCATCTTCAGGGGAAAATGCCGCACGACTACACCTATTTTTGAGGGTGAAGCATTTAAATAATAGCCTGTATACTCTGTATGGTTTTTCAGAATGCTGTTGTCAGCACCTTCATCATGTAAAAGGATGTTCAGAGGCAATGAAAATTAATCATAAGATGGCGATGGCCCTGGTCGGGTTAACGGCGGCTACAACGTTTAACGCGCAGGCTTCCTATGATGATTTTGGCTGTGGATGGCAAGATGATTGCCCGCTTAACGGTGTACCCTGGCTGAATATTGATAACGATACGCGTGTGAATTTGATCCAACTTGAAGGGGCACGCAAAAATCTGGCGTTACCTCGCCTGCCCGTGCCTCCTGATTTTACCCGCAGCAGAAGCTATCACTTTGGATTTATCGGCTACAACGATCTACCTCATCCAACAGCAACCCCTTCTACTGAGAACACCACACCCGCCCCTGTCGCTGAAACCTCATTCAGCAAAATGTCGCAAACATTAGGCGTCGATACCTCCTCCTGGGAACACGATCAAGACGCAGAAAACCGCCATATTTCCAATAACCTGCAATCTGTAGAGCAATTCTACGCGGCACTGCTTGATGACCCAACGATAAAACCAGAAGACCGTCATCATCTGGCTGTATGGCGAGGTAATATTTTTCTGAACTCTTATGACAAAGCGGATAGCCGCCTCCCGGTTGAAGCTTTCGATATCGAACCTGGCTCCCATACGGCAGCTTTCTCTGATTATCTCCGTGGGGCGAATGTCTTTTACCTTGGCGATTTTGTGGAAGCAAATAGCCTGTTCACCGCTTTGCAGAAAAGCAGCCAGCCGTGGGTCGCTGAAACATCAAGCTATATGCTGATGCGCGTTGCACTCAACAAAAGCACCGTCAAGGCGACTGATGAATACGGCATGTTTGATGCCACTAAAATCGATACTGGCGCAGCAAGCGAAGCTCGTGATTATGCCAATGCCTATTTAGCGACCTGGCCTGAAGGGCGTTATGCAGATTCCGCTCGCGGGCTTTTGCGCAGAATTAACTGGTACTTACAAGACTGGCAACAGCTGGCCCCGCTGTATGAAAAAGCCCTGGCCCAGGCACCAGACGTAGACTCATTGCATAAAGTCATTTCTGAGCTGGATGACAAATTCCAAAGCAGGGATAGTTTCGGTAACTATGAGCCGTTTATCAGTGACGCCCAGGCACCGATGCTGACTTTCACCCAAACGTTACGCTGGCTCCGGAATAACCAAGGCCAGAACAAGTCGTATGAGGTGACACGCGAAAATCTTGATAGCCTGAAACCGATATTTGCCAGCGCAGAGTTGCAACCGTACTGGAGCTTTTTGGAAAACGCCTGGCTTTACTATCATGAAGGTAATTATGCCGCCGTGATTGAAGCCACCCCCTCTATCAACTTGTTAGCCTCCAGCGATCTACTCGCCTTTAGTCAGCAAGTTCTGCACGGTGACGCGTTAGCTGCACAGAAACAGTGGCCTGAGGCACTGGCGCACTGGAAACATCTGCTTGGTCTGACTCAATCAGTAGAACAACAGCAATATATACAACTGAATCTGGCGGCGGTGATGGTGAACAACCAGCAGCCAGAAGCTATTTTTGCCGCTGACAGTCCAGTGACAAACCTGCGTTATCGCTCGCTGGTGCTGAAAACTGCCGCGCCAAAAGCGCTGCTGCAACAACAGGCGACCCACGGGGTAAATGATGAAGAGAAAACCATCGCGCTGCATACGCTGCTGATGCGCGACCTGATGGTGGGTGACTATGAAGGCTACGACACGGATAAGTCGCTACGTCGCCATATCACTAAGCCAGTCACCCTTGAAGCGTTCAATGATGTCAATCTCGATATCTTTAACTGGAATGGGGAACGGGCCGAGAAGGGTTATTTCTGTGCCTCGCTGGATGACACGGTGAAAACACTCATCGCAAGAAAAACCGACGCGCATGCACTTAATTGCCTGGGTGAGTTTTTCCGCAACACCGCGGCACACATTGATACGGAAGCTGAAGGCGGTGGCAATGACTTACTGGGCGATGCGATAGCAAAACCTGCGTTAAGCAACTCTCCGGATCGCCAGGCCTATTATCAGCAGATAATTAACGATCCGAAAGCGGAACCCGAAGATAAGACCTATGCGCTTTACCGGGCGGTGATGTGCTATTCCCCGTCTGGTTACAACGACTGTGGCGGTGAAGAGGTGAAACCAGAAACACGTAAACATTGGTTTACCGAATTGAAAACCAAATACAAAGGTAACCAGTGGGAAAAACTGCTCAGCTATTACTGGTAACGTTATTGTTATTGCTGGCGACTATTGTGCCGCCAGCAATGCCCAGCGAAGCGAAACATCAGGAATATACGGCGTACTGGCTGTGGTCGGGGGTCAGCTCACAGCCCGCGTTGCAGAATGCACAAGTGGTGTACCTGCATCAGGGTGAGATTGTCTCTCGTCAAAACCGCGCCAAATTTATCAAGCTTGGGGTACCTCGTTCTCCCCTCGCGTTTCCATCCGTGTGGGTAACCGTTCGCACCACCACCCTTGATGTACCTGATGATATTCTGAACAGTGTGCTGGATTTACCCGGTAAGTGGGCGGCAGCCGGGAACCATGTTGTGGGTTTGCAAATCGATTTTGATGCTGGAACCTACCGCTTGCAGGACTACCAAAAATTTCTGTTACGGGTTCGCCATAAACTGGATAAACGTTTTGCGCTGGGCGTCACCGGTTTACTGGATTGGGCAAAAACGGGCAGTATTCAACAGCTCAATGCTCTGCCTATTGATGAGTTGGTTATCCAGACTTATCAGGGTAAAACCACGGTGAAGGAGTATCAACGCTATTTGCCCGCACTGCTAAAGTTGCGCGTGCCATTTAAGATTGGCCTGGTGCAAAACGGTGAATGGGATAAAAACTGGCAGACCCGGCTGGCAACATCTTCTTTTTATCGGGGGGAAGTGGTGTTTTTGCTTAATTCAGGCGGATGACGCAAGCTTATCCGCCCTACGAAAACCCGTGTTTTCCCTAATCTTACAGCGACGCCCTTGTTCCCGGCTTAAATCGCACCGGTTTTTACCCTTCAGGCAGGGTTGCGCCGTCGGGAACGGCGCAAGAGAGCGATCGCCTGGAGCGAGTCGCGAACGACCCTGCATGTTGGGGAAATAATCGGGGTTTACCGCGCAGCGGCGATTTATTTGCCGGGCGCCGGGGTCGCCAGGGGAGTGGCGTAACTCCCCTGGCACGTTCACCGTTAACAACGGTTACAGAGATAACCAGATGTACAGGTGAACGGAAAAACAACGGAGTCTACAGACTCCCACTCGTCCTACCGAATTTCCCCGTTCTCATCCTGATCAACAGCAAAGCAAGCCACCAGCTGGCCACCGTACTCTTTGAGCTGCGGTTGCAACTGCGTGCACGGCCCGAAGCGACGGCGGCAGCGGGCATTGAACGCGCAGCCTGGCGGTGGGTTCAGTGGGCTTGGCAGCTCACCGGTGAGTTTGATGCGTTCGCGGCGGTCGTCCGGGTTCAGGCGCGGCGTGGCTGATAACAGCGCCTGGGTGTACGGGTGGCGCGGATTAGAGAAGATCTGGTCTTTGGTGCCCTTCTCCACACAGCGCCCTAAGTACATCACCATCACTTCGTCAGCGATGTGTTCCACCACCGACAAATCGTGGGAGATGAACACATACGACAGCCCCATTTCCTGCTGCAAATCCATCATCAGGTTCAGAACCTGCGCTCGCACGGAAACGTCGAGGGCCGAAACTGGTTCATCGGCAATCACCACGTCTGGATCGAGCATCAGGCCGCGGGCGATAGCAATACGCTGGCGCTGGCCGCCGGAAAACATATGCGGGTAGCGGTCGTAATGCTCGGTTTTCAGGCCGACTTTCGCCATCATCGCCAACGCTTTTTCACGGCGTTCGGCTTTGCTCAGGCTGGTGTTGATTTGCAACGGCTCTTCAAGAATTTGCCCCACTTTTTTACGCGGGTTCAGCGAGCCGTACGGGTTCTGGAAGACGATCTGGATTTTCTGGCGACGCAGCTTTTCGGCTGTTTCGTCAGGCTTGAGCAAATCTTGTCCCTGGTAGTAAAGCTCGCCACCGGTCGGGTTTTCAATCATCGTCAGCAGGCGGCCCAGCGTGGATTTACCACAGCCAGATTCACCCACCACCGCCAGCGTTTTGCCGCGTTCCAGCTCAAATGATACGCCGTCGAGCGCTTTCACCAGGCGTTCCTGGCCGAAAATGCCTTTCTTCACCGGGTAGTGTTTTTTCAGGTCGATGGCCTGCAACAGAGGTTGCGCAGTGGCCTTATCGGTACTCATAGCGTTGGCCTCCCGGCATCATCGAGTGGGAAGTGGCATTTGGACTGACGCCCGTTATCCACCATGTTCAGTTCTGGTTCTATGCTGCGACATTTGTCGGTCGCATACGGGCAGCGCGGGTTGAGCAGGCAGCCGTTCGGGCGGTCGTATTTGCCCGGAACCACACCCGGCAGCGAGGCCAGCCGTGCTTTGTCCTGCGCAAATTCAGGCAGTGCACGCAGCAGCGCCTGAGTGTACGGATGGCGCGGCGCACGGAAGATATCTTGCGATGCACCCGTTTCCACCACTTGCCCGGCGTACATCACGATGATTTTGTGTGCCGCTTCCGCTACCAGCGCGAGGTCATGGGTGATCAGAATCAGCGCCATGTTCTCTTTCTGCTGCAGTTCCAGTAACAGCTCGATAATTTGCGCCTGGATAGTTACGTCCAGCGCGGTGGTTGGTTCGTCGGCAATCAACAACTTAGGACGACAGGCAATCGCCATCGCGATCATCACGCGCTGGCTCATACCGCCGGAAAGCTGGTGCGGGTAAACGTCCAGACGCGAAGCCGCATCGGGAATGCCCACCAGGTTCAGCAGGTCGATAGCTCGCTGAACGCGGGTTTTCTTGTTGCCGCCCTGGTGCACCTTGATGGCTTCCATAATCTGGAAACCGACGGTGTAGCAAGGGTTGAGGCTGGTCATCGGGTCCTGGAAGATCATCGCCACTTCGGCACCGACCAGGTTACGACGCTCTTTCTCAGAAATCTTTTGCAGATCCTGGCCGTTAAATTCCAGTTTTTCCGCCATTACGCGGCCTGGGTAATCAATCAGCCCCATAATCGCCAGCGAGCTGACCGATTTACCGGAACCAGATTCCCCAACAATACCGACAACTTCGCCCTGATTTACACTGTAACTCACGCGGTCTACGGCACGGAACGGTGTCTTTTCGTCGCCGAAATGCACCGATAATTTATTTACATTCAATAACGCCATTACGTAGCCCTTTACTGCTTGAGTTTAGGATCGAGCGCATCACGCAGCCCGTCACCCATCAGGTTAAATGCCAGCACCGTCAGCAGGATTGCGACACCAGGGAAGGTGACCACCCACCAGGCACTTTGTGCGAACTGCAACACGTCGGAGAGCATGGTGCCCCACTCCGGTGTTGGCGGTTGCGCACCCATGCCGAGGAAGCCGAGAGCGGCCATATCGAGAATGGCGTTAGAGAAACCAAGCGAGGCCTGCACGATAAGCGGTGCCAGGCAGTTCGGTAAAATGTTGATGAACATCTGGCGCATCGGGCTTGCACCCGCCACGCGAGAAGCGGTGACATAGTCGCGGTGGACTTCCACCAGCACCGCACCGCGCGTCAGTCGCACATAGTGTGGGAGCGCAACGAAGGTCAGTGCCAGCGAAGCGTTGACGATAGACGGGCCGAAGATTGCCACCAATACCAGCGCCAACAGCAGGCTTGGCAGTGCCAGCATGATGTCGACAATGCGCATGATGATGTTGTCGATAAGGCCACCGAAGTAGCCCGCAATCAGGCCAAGTACCACGCCCATAACCAACGACAGCACCACCACCAGGCAGCCGACCAGCAGCGACAGGCGCGCACCGTACATCAGGCGCGCCATGATGTCGCGGCCAACGTCGTCAGTCCCGAGCAGGAACTGCCAGCTACCACCTTCTTGCCAGACCGGCGGGTGCAGCAACGAGTCACGGAACTGTTCAGCAGGACCGTGCGGCGCGAGAACGTTGGCGAAGATTGCTATAAGGATCATCACGGTGACATACACCAGGCCGATGACCGCCCCTTTATTACGTTTAAAGTAGTGCCAGAATTCCTGGAACGGCGTCATTGGGACTGGCGCTGCGGCTACTTTACTCTCAGTGACTGTTTTTTCAGTTGATTGCGTCATGATGGCCCCTTATTTCTTATGGCGTATACGCGGGTTCACCACGCCGTACAGTAAGTCGACGATCAGGTTCACGAGGATAATCATCGTCGCAACCAACAATACGCCGCCCTGTACTACCGGGTAGTCACGACGTTGCAATGCATCAATCAGCCAGCGGCCAAGGCCCGGCCAGGAGAAGATGGTTTCCGTCAGGATGGCACCCGCCAGCAACGTACCAACCTGCAAGCCGATAACCGTCACGACGGGCAACATGGCGTTGCGCAGCGCATGAACCACGATAACGCGCATGCGGGTCAAACCCTTGGCGCGAGCGGTACGGATGTAGTCTTCGCCGAGCACTTCCAGCATTGACGAGCGAGTCATACGCACGATAACCGCTAACGGAATCGTACCAAGCACGATGGCGGGTAAAATCATATGCGCCACGGCGTCGATGAAGTCGCCTGGCTCGCCCCATATGGCGGTGTCTATCAGCATGAAACCGGTGAGCGGCAAGGTGTCGTCGAGGAATACCGTATCGCTAACGCGCCCTGATACCGGGGTGAGGTTCCAGTAGACGGAAACCAGCATGATTAACATCATACCCCACCAGAAAATAGGCATTGAATAGCCTGTCAGCGCAAGGCCCACCGAAGTGTGGTCAAACACGGAACCACGTTTAACCGCCGCCAGCACGCCAACCGGAATACCCACGGCAACGGCAAACATCATCGCGCAGACACCGAGTTCCATGGTCGCTTTAAAGCGTGGAACGAATTCGTCCCAGACTGGAAGACGGCTTTTTAACGAAATGCCCAGGTCGCCGTGCATCACACCCCAAATATAGTGGATGTATTGCTGCCACATCGGCTTGTCGAGGCCAAGTTCGGCCAACAACTGAGCATGACGTTCAGGAGAGATACCGCGCTCACCGGCCATAATCATCACCGGGTCACCGGGAATCATGTGCACGAAGGCGAAGGTAAGAAGGGTAATACCGATAAACGTGGGGATAACTAATCCCAGACGTCGGAGGATGAACTGCAACATAACCCGGATTCTCTGTAATCTCCCGCCCTAACCCTCATCTTTCAGGCCACAGGTGCGTTGGCTTCACTCAGTCACCCCAGTTACTTACTCAAGTAAGCTCCTGAGGATTCCCGAGCTTGCCGCCTTCCTGCAACCAGAAATCTGACGGTTAGCATAAATTGAGGCAGGATTGTATTGCTCACAAAAATTTCCACAAACCTGGAGGATGGCGTCGGGTTGTTGGACTTGTCGCCCTCACCCTAGCCCTCTCCCCCAGGAGAGGGAAAAAATCCCTCTCGATCTCCTCCCTCTCCCTAAGGGAGAGGGGCGGGGTGAGGGGGATATCTACCAGTATTATTCTACTGACACGTTCTCAAAGTGGTGTTTGCCCAATGGGTCAACCACGTAACCTTTCACTTCTTTGCGCACTGGCTCGTATACCGTGGAGTGAGCAACGATCAGCGCCGGAGCCTGATCATGCATCACGACCTGAGCTTGCTTGTACAGCTCGATACGCTTGTTGTGATCGTCAGTAGCACGCGCAGGTTGAATCAGCTCTTCAAACGGCTTGTAGCACCAGCGAGAGTAGTTAGAACCGTCTTTCGCCGCTGCACAGCTGAACAGGGTGGCGAAGAAGTTATCCGGATCCCCATTGTCGCCAGTCCAGCCCATCATGACAGCCTGGTGCTCACCTGCTTTGGCGCGTTTCAGATACTCGCCCCACTCGTAGGTTACAATTTTGGCGGTCACACCGACTTTCGCCCAGTCAGCCTGAATCATCTCAGCCATACGGCGAGCGTTCGGGTTGTACGGACGTTGTACTGGCATGGCCCACAGGTCAACGGTGAAGCCTTCAGCGTGGCCGGATTCTTTCAGCAGCGCTTTCGCTTTTTCAGGATCGTAGGTGTAATCCTTCACGTCATCGTTGTAACCCCACATGGTTGGTGGGATCAGGTTTTTAGCCGCAGTGCCTGCGCCCTGGTAAACCGCTTTGATGATCGATTCTTTGTTCACCGCGTAAGTCAGCGCCTGACGCACTTTTACGTCATCAAACGGTTTCTTCTCGGTGTTGAAAGACAGGTAACCCACGTTCAGGCCAGCCTGTTCCATCAGGTTGATGCTCTTGTCTTCTTTCATGCGCGCGATGTCAGCCGGGTTTGGATACGGCATAACCTGGCACTCGTTTTTCTGCAGTTTTGCGTAACGCACAGAAGCATCAGGCGTGATGGAGAACACCAGACGGTCGATCTGCGGCTTGGTGCCCCAGTAGCCCGGGAACGCTTTGTACAGAATGCGAGAATCTTTCTGGTATTGCAGCAGCTGGAACGGACCGGTACCGATTGGGTTCAGGTCAGTTTTTTCCGGCGTGCCGGCTTTCATCATGTTGTCAGCGTATTCTTTGGAAAGAATAGAGGCGAAGTCCATCGCAAGGTCAGCCAGGAATGGCGACTCTGGGCGCGTCAGCACGAACTGAACGGTATTGTCGTCCACTTTCTTAATTTCGCTGATCAGGTCAGATAAGCCCATGCCTTCGAAGTATTCGTAGCTGCCGCCAGAAACTTTGTGGTACGGGTTGTTAGCATTCTTCTGACGATCGAACGAGAACACCACGTCATCAGCATTCAGATCGCGTGTTGGTTTGAAATCTTTGTTGTCCTGCCACTTCACACCTGAACGAAGGTGGAAGGTATAGGTTTTGCCGTCTTCGCTAACTTCCCATTTCTCAGCCAGACCAGGGATGATTTCGGTGGTGCCGGTTTTGAATTCAACCAGACGGTTATAAATTGGCACTGAGCTGGCATCGTAAGTGGTACCAGAGGTGAACAGCTGAGGGTTAAAACCTTCTGGGGAACCTTCTGAGCAATAAACCAGGGTTTTTGCCTGAACGCTAGCTGCTACGGTCAGGGCCACCAGGCTCAGACCAAATTTCAGCATCCCTGACTTCTTCAAGGAAAGACTCATTCTTCTGCTCCGTTGTGATGTTCCCTTATTCATTCTTATTACCGCTTTGTTGGCTGACATAAGAAATCTATCGGGACATGTGTCGTGTTGTTTTTATCCGTTAGACCTTTGTTATTGGAGTGCGGTCCGTTCGGTGTGCCCGGAGGCGATGGTGAGACCAGGGGTTCCTTTCGTCAGGCTAGCTGTGTGGTAGTGCGGACTGTCCATAATTTGCCCCTCACGCCCTACAATCTGTCAATAGATGAGTAAAACGTCAATATAGGTAAGGGGGATTTACAACCGAGGTGAGAATCGGCGAACAAAGTTAAAAAAAAGCCTGTCGCTCTATTTCCAGCAGGGAAATTTATGCTACTGCCATGTTTATAGAATATTCCACTGATTAAAAGTCGACCTACAGTCGTATTCAGATGTGTCATTTCTGTAAAAATTATTGCCGAATGCTGATTATCTGAACGATATGTTTTGTGATCCACTTCTCTTACAGCGAATCATGCTGGTATGAAACATAAGCATCGAGGTAATAAACCACGATTTTCCATAACAAAATACAATGGAAAATGTCACAAAATCGTCCACACGAGGTTGATACAACGCAAACCGCGGCAGAAACCCACTTTTGGTCGTTAAACAGGTCGTCATGCCGGTGCGGATAACTGATGCCAAAAATTAAAAAAACTAAAGGAATATAAATAACAAGTCTATTTTAGTACGGAATAATTCTTGACCGTGCTACAGCATTATTAATATGTTTGAGTCTTTCCGCCTGGAATTAATATGTATTTACGCAAGGAATGCTTTCACAAGAAAACATCTAAAATTCTAATTAGTACCATTTTTGCAGGCTTATTAATTTCTGGGTGTGATGATAAGCAGCCTAAAGCTTCTGAAAGCGCCAGTGCCGAACAGGCAGACACCCGGCATGCCCTGTGTAGTGACCTTCCGAAAATCCCGGGGACTATTCAAAATGGCGATTTCCCATACTGGAGCGATAATTTAGCTGAAAGTGATATTAAAAATTACCTGAACACACTTTCCGATATAGAAAAAAACCAGGGGAAAACATTAATCTATTATTCACTCGCCCTTATTATTCATGCCAGTAAAGCAACACAAATAGTGAGCAAAGATACGTTTATCCCGGAAGAAGCACAATTACAGTTGGTGCAGCTCAATTCGCTGATTAGCGCGGCGCAAGAATGTTATAAAGCAGCGCCGTCATCAAATAATTCCAGCCTGATTCGTTATAGCTTCCTGCTCGATGCGGCTGACCAATACGACAAGTTATTAGCAGAACGCATTCAGCGACATCAGAATAGCGTTCCTTATACCGAAGGCGAGAAAGGCCAGATTGGCGGTGTCACTGAATGGATGGTGAAAGGCTCGGTGGGAAGAGTGACCCGCAGCTATAACAATGTGGTGAGCAGTTTTAATGAGCTGCATTAGCAATGCGGGTGTTTTGTCGGATGACGCTAACGCTTATCCGACCTACGGTTCGATTTTGATTTGGTAGGGTGGATAAGCGTTAGCGTCATCCACCATTTGCGCGAAACCCATAAACTACAGACGTAAAAAAACCCAATCTTTCGATTGGGTTTTCTTGAATTTGGTCGGCGAGAGAGGATTCGAACCTCCGACCCACTGGTCCCAAACCAGTTGCGCTACCAAGCTGCGCTACTCGCCGAATGCGGAGCGCATCTTACTGCGCACCGTTTTAGCCGTCAATCCCTGATACTTAAAATTATGTCCGTTTGATTCAAATTCCAGCATATGTGGCAAAAAAGTTACTGTTTCGCCTTGTTCGGCACATGGCACCAGTTGTTATTCTGGTTAATACCGCCGTCCGGCGATGTGTATCCCAGGCAACCCAAAATGGTGTCATACAACTCCACATGGCGGTGCGGCACTTTCATTTTCGCTTGTGCCTGCATGTGCTCAAACTCACGTGCCCGCTCCGGGTTTTCCAGATATTTATCGGAAGCCCAGACTAACAACGGTACACGGAATTGCTCAGGTGGCGCCATGTTACGTGGCGTACCATGCAGATGTTTCTTCTCATCAATCGATTCGCCATGATCCGAGGCGTAGAAAATAATCGCCCGTTTATCTCGTAACTCAGATATCACGCTATCCAGCACCGTGTCGGTGTACAGCACCGAGTTATCGAATGCGTTAATCAACTGCTCTTTACTGCACTCTGAATCAATACTGACGCACTCAGGAGCCCATTTAGCGAAGCTGCGCGGATAGCGTTGCACATAGGAGAAGTGCGAACCTTTAGTGTGCAGAATAATAAGATGTTTGCCGTCAGGATGCATATCAACCGAACGCTTCATCTCCTCAACCAGCAACATATCGTCGACTTGTTTGCCGCTGTTACGCGGTTCAGCAGCGATTTGCTCACGGTAAGAGAAGTTGTCTGCCATGGTATTACCGTAGAACCACACTTCACTTTGCATCGCAAACAGCTCAGAACTAAAGCCAAGTTGCTTAAGGACAGCAAACACGTTCTGTTCTTTTAACGTCCGCTGCGGGTTGTCTTCCGCGCCACCTTCACGCACAAACATACAGCGCAATGAAAGCTTGGTGGCGGTATCGCAGGATTCGCCACGGAAAGCGACGAGGTTTTTCTCTTTGGCGAGTTTTGGTGTGGTATCACGGTCATAACCCAAAATCCCCATGTGATCCCAGCGTGTCGTTTCGCCAATCACAAACACCACATAGGTATCATCCAGCTCTTTGGGCGCGACATAAGTGAACTTCTTTGCTGGATTCATCAGCGAGTTGTTATCTGTTGATTCATCAGCCTGAGCCCAGGCAAAAAGACCTAATGCGGAAACCCAATTTGATGGCAGATATGAGTTAGCGACCACGCCACCATAGCTCGGCATATCAACGGTCGAGCGTTTCTCAGTGCGGTTTTGTTGTTTATCCAACCAACGCAACGGCGCCCAAACCATCAGCCCGGCCAGCAGCACAATGGCCACATTTTTGATCCGTTGGCCCGGTGTTTTTAACTGATGAAGCAGCGTGTCACGCGTGTTGCTACCCCAAATGAGCGCCAGCGGGATAACGCTGACCAAAATCATCCACATCACGAACTGATAACCGACAATTTCTTTCGAAAGGTCGATATCGGTGGTCATGACCGAGGCAATAATCCCGTAGCCAATGACGACATTAAGTAACGTCATGTAGTAGCTGGCGGCAACAGAGAACACTACAACCAGGGTGGCGAAAATTCGCCAAATTGCGCGGCCAAACAACGATAACAAACGAAGCAAAAAGAAGGTGACCAGCACGCATGCCGCGATTTCAGCCAGCATAGCGACAGCTTTTAATCCGCTAAATTCCCGAATGAATCCTTCGAAACGATGGTAAAAAACCGAAAGGTTTAAAAATAGTCCGATGTACACCGCTAACAGTAAGCACAGCTTCTGTTGGGTCATCGATTTAACGTAATTCATGCAGTTGTCCGAAAAAATAAAGCAAAAAAAGAAATGTCATAAACACCACTCAGACTCCCTTTAGACTGGAAAATTCTGAGCGATGAAAAAATAAAGTCCCGTTCAGGACGATTATTAACCAGTTTTTGGAACGGATTAG
Source organism: Buttiauxella sp. 3AFRM03 (assembly GCF_003675305.1). Taxonomy (NCBI): domain Bacteria; kingdom Pseudomonadati; phylum Pseudomonadota; class Gammaproteobacteria; order Enterobacterales; family Enterobacteriaceae; genus Buttiauxella; species Buttiauxella sp. 3AFRM03. Next base: position 3,076,251 of record NZ_CP033076.1, on the reverse strand, counting down.
TAGAGCATAGGGCTGGCAAAAAGTATCGGCAAAAATCCTAAACCGGGATGCTGTTTACATTTCTCCGCTCTGATTTACCGTTTTAGACGACATAACAATGAACAGACACAAGGAAGGATGACTTCGGGGATTTCACAATGAATTATGCCGCCGTATAACATCACGGCGGCATGGTTTGCGGCATTAATATAGGGTTATCAAGCGTGAGCTTGTTGCAGAACTTCTCGTGCCGGCGTACGGATAGTCGTGGAAATCGCCAGGGACAAAATCAGCAGCGCGAAGATAACGCAGAAGGTGACATAGAAGCCGCCAAAGACCGACGCGATAATCGAACCGCAGATGCTGCCAATACCAAACCCTAAGTAAATCACACCGTAGTTTTTAGTCAGGTTATTCAGCCCAAAGAACTCACTGACCAGTGATGGATAAACGGTGATGGTGCCGCCGAAGTTAAAGGCCACACAAGCTATCGCTGCGAAGAAAGTCGCTTCGTTGAGCGGGGCGAACAGCAGTGCCGCCATACCGACTAAAGAAATCACCTGGCCGATAGTGATAACGCGGATGCGGGCGATTTTATCAGACAGAATGCCAAGCACTAAACGGCCGCTCAGGTTAGCAATGGCGATAACAGTGACTGCGTTAGCCGCAGATTCAGCAGTCAAATGCACCATGCCCTGGGCAATATCTTTCGCTACACCAATGACATACAAACCACTCATGCAGGCAGTCAGGAACATAATTGCCAGCATCCAGTACTGTGGTTGACGCATAGATTCTGCAAGGGTGTAATCTTTTTCAGTCACACCATTCACTGTTTTCACTTCCTGCAATGGCGCATCTTTCATCAGCATTGAACCGAACAGAATCATCACCATTGCCAGCCCACCCCAAATCATAAAGGTGCTTTCAAGGCCAACGGTTGCCAGCAAATGGCTGTCGATATATTTAAAACCTAAGCTGCCGAGGCCGTATGAACCAATGGCAAGGGCGGAAATCAGACCTTTACGCTCCGGGAACCACTTCACGCAGTTAGAGAGTGTTATCAGGTAACCTGCGCCATCAGCGAGGCCTACCAGCACACCAGCGCTCAGCCATAACATCAGCAAGTTGTCGGAGTGAGCGGTCAGGAAGAAGCCGACACCCAGCAGCACACCAGCAGCCATCGTCACGTTACGAACACCAAAACGTTCCTGCAATTTCCCTGCGACGGAGGAAGAAATCGCAAGGCCAAGGCTTAACAAACCAAAGGAGAACGCCACCTGGCTGATTGGCTCACCCAGTTTTTGCGACAGCGCGCTATTGAACAGGCTCCAGGTATAAACGGAACCGAGGGCAAACTGAGTAATGATGGTGCCGATCAGAGTTAACCAGCGTGTACGGTTGTAGTTGGCATTATTCATGGCAGATGTCCGCAAAATTTAAGAGAAATCTTCTGCTGCCAAGAGTAACGAAGTGCATTTTATTCCAGGAGAAAAAGGCATGAGATGCACTCAGGCCGGAATGAAATGCCTCTGAGAGGGAATGAATGACCTGGACGTTGTCTTAATTTTTTGAACGGTTAGTAATTACTATCAATGGAGGCTGCGTAAACACTGATAATTAGATGTTAATTATCAGTGTTCAAGGTTAAATCAATGATCAGAATTTCGCACTAACGCCGACGTTATAAATATAGGCCTCGCCAGTGGTTAAACCTTCTGCTTGTGACATCGAAGCAAATGCCGCCATATTTTTACTAATTGGCATATCGGCACCGACGGTAATATCCATCCAGTTGCTATCCTGCCCCGACGCAGTATTCGCCCTCATCCCGGACGGGGCTTTCCACAAGTTCTCGCCGTACTGATGGTTATAGCTTACCTGTGCCCACGGGCGCAGATAACCGAGTGATGAATCTACCCGCCAGCCCACAGTGGACACGCTGGCATGCCACAGTTGATCGGTAAATCGTGAGCCAACCGCCGAATCACCGTACTCGTTATATATCCCAGTCGATGAGCTATCCCAACTGTACTTTGCGGTCGGCCCGGTGGTGAAATTTCCAGGCAAATCGATATTCCAGCCAATACCCAAAAGTGAGCTATCAGCTGTCACACTATCGTTGCCAGAAACGAGCAGCAGCCCCTCCTGGTTTTGGGAGGTAAACGAAGAATTAATCCGTTCTGCAAGAATATCGTTATAACTTGGTTGGTGACTACTGTCCCAAGTGTAATGATCCTGCATTTCGCCTGGAGCATCCTCAACAACATATTCTTGTTGCCAGGCAAATACATTCGTAGCATAAGACAGACAACACAAAGCCAGCACCGTGGTGAAAGTGACACGGCGACCACTGCATATATTTATGATCATTCAAGCGACTCCAGGAAAGAGCCAAATCCGGCGATATTTTTAGTCTTTTTGGCGGGCTTGCGGATAGCCCCAAAATAATTCAAGGTGCATCGAGGCGGCCAGAGAGCGAGTCCCGATGAACTTACATGAGTAAGTGATTCGGGTGAGTAAACGCAGCCAACGATGAGGCAACTTGAAGTATGACGGGGATAGCCCTGATTTAACTATTGTCTCTTTATCTGGCACGTCAAGTTGGCACGAGAAATTTCATCGAAGGAGAAACGTATGATTCGTTGTGGATGGGTGTCTCAGGATCCGCTTTACATGGAATATCACGATAAAGAATGGGGCGTACCGGTGACCGATGGGCAACACCTTTTCGAGATGATCTGCCTTGAAGGACAACAAGCCGGTTTGTCCTGGATTACGGTGCTGAAAAAACGTGAAAACTATCGTCGCTGCTTTAAAAATTTTGACCCGCAAGCCGTGGCGTTACTGCAACCAGAAGATGTCGACTTGCTGGTTCAGGACGCCAGCATTATCCGCCATCGTGGAAAACTAGAAGCCATTATCAATAACGCAAAAGCGTACCTCGCGATGGAAGCCAACGGCGAAAAATTCCCTGAATTTGTCTGGTCGTTTGTCGACAACCAGGCGCAAGTGACACAAGCCGCTACGCTTGCTGAAATCCCGACTACCACCCCCGCTTCAGATGCGCTATCCAAGGCACTAAAAAAACGTGGCTTCAAATTTGTCGGCTCCACGATCTGCTACTCATTCATGCAGGCCTGTGGTCTGGTCAACGACCACGTGACGAGTTGCTTCTGCCACCCTGATAATCTCAAATGATCCGCCGTCTACAACCCCATGAAATGGATGAGCTGATAGCACTTTGGCTTGCCAGCACCATTGATGCTCATCCGTTTATTAGCGAAAGCTATTGGCATGAAAGCGAATCCATCGTGCGGAACGTTTATATTCCACAATCGGTGACCTGGGTTTATCTCCAAAACGATAAAATAGCCGGCTTTATCAGCGTGATGGATTCACTGTTTATTGGTGCGCTGTTTGTGAGTGAACCGTTTATCGGCAAGGGAATTGGCACTGCTTTGATGGCACACGTCAAAAAGCAGTATCCCGCGCTGAGCCTTGAGGTTTACCAGAAGAATTATCGGGCAGTGGATTTTTACCACCACCAGGGCTTTCGCATTGAAGAAAGCGCCTGGCAAAATGAAACGCACCACCCGACGTGGATTATGAGCTGGCCGGAGGGAGAAACGCTGTAACCTCCGGAGCAGGGCCGAGATATTTTTCGGCCCACACCAGTGAAGAGTTCGCCGCGCAACCATTGGCGAGCCGCGAAGTCGGTATATCCAGCGTCAGCACGTTAACCGCACCGTTTTTACACAGCTTATCGTCATTCAGATCGGGCCATGCGCCCTGATGAATACAGACTACGCCCGGCTTGATGCCATCCGTCACTAAAGCCCCGACCAACACCTGCCCACGGGCATTCCACACCCGCACCAAATCGCCATCCGCAATACCACGTTCAGCGGCATCTTTAGGATGTAGCGTTAACGGCTCGCGTCCGGCAATGGCGTATTTCTCGCGTAGTGCCGCATAGTTAAGTTGGCTGTGCAAGCGGTGCGCCGGATGCGATGAAAGCAGTTGAAGCTGGCCTGCTGCGGCATTGCCCTGCCATTCATTCGGCGCAAGCCAGGTCGGGTGCCCCGGGCAATCAGCATAAGCAAAACTGGCGATGCGCTCTGAATAGATTTCGATTTTGCCGCTCGGAGTTTTTAACGGATTAGCCTGTGGATCGGTGCGGAAATCAGCAAAACGGATGAAAGCGGCGTTCTTCTCACTTTCTGGCATTTCTATCAACTGGTTAGATTCCCAGAACTGCTGGAAATCGGGTAGTTCTACTTGTTGAGCCGCTCCGCGCTTACGCGCAATTTCGTAAAACTCTTCCAGCCATTGCAGCTCGGTTTTGCCTTCCGTGAAGCGCGTTTCACCCCCCTCTTCCCAGAGAGCACTAAGCTGTGCAAAAACGTCGAAATCATTACGTGCCTCCGCCTGTGGTGAAACCACCTGCTTCATTGGCACCAGATGCTGGTTGCTGTAATCGCCAGTCATCGTCAAATCGTTGCGCTCAAAAGATGTGGTGATCGGCAACACAATATCCGCGTGTTTTGCGGCAGCCGTCCAGAAGCATTCGGAAATCACCACCAACTCAGGTTTCTGCCAGGCTTTAATCAGGCGGTTAGTGTCCTGATGATGGGTAAAATTGGCACCGCCCGCCCACCACAACATGCGGATGTCCGGGAAGGTTTTTTGCTGCCCATTATGCTGATACTCGCCACCAGGGTTTTCCAGCGCTTCCACAATGCGCGCCACTGGGATTTTTTCCACGGCATCAGTTCCATTCGCCAGCGCCCCCTGCAGAGACCCCAACACAGCCGCGCGACGCGTCGGATTACCGCCATTCGCAAAGTGATAAGACAGCCCAAAACCGCCGCCGGGCGTTCCAATCTGCCCAAGCATCGCCGCCAGCGTCACCAGCATCCAGTGTTTTTGCTCGCCGTACTGCTGGCGCTGCATTCCCCAGCCCGACATTAGCATGGTGCGTTTTTCACTAAATAAACGCGCCAGATCTTCGATGGTTTGCGCCGGTACGCCGCAAATCTCTGCCGCCCAATGCGCCGTTTTTGGCTGGCCGTCAGATTCGCCCAACAGATAAGCCGCAAATTTGTCGTAACCGTGAGTGCAGCGTGCCAGGAATGGCACATCGTGCCAGCCATTTTTTGCCAGCGTGTGGGCGATACCCAGCATCAACGCCACATCGGTTCCCATATTCGGCGCAATCCACTGCACTTTTTCACCGAGGAAATCCACCGTCTCCGATCGCATCGGATCAATGGCGATTACAGTTTTACCGCTAGCCTTCAGCTGTTCGAAATACTTCACCCCCTGCTCATCGCTGGCGTTCCAGGCGATCTTCAGCGTATTTAGTGGGTTAGCACTCCACAACACCACCACTTCGCTATGCTCAAGCACCAGCGGCCAGCTGGTTTGCTGTTGATAAACTTCATTGGAGCCAACCACATACGGCATGATGACCTGTGCCGCACCGGTCGAATAATCACCCAGATGCCCGGTATATCCGCCCGCCAGGCTCATATAGCGTTGCAGTAACGTCGCCGCTTTATGCAGCACACCATTGGAGCGCCAGCCGTAGGAACCGGCAAAAATAGCGGCTGCACCATAAGTCTGGCGAATGCGTTGATGCTGCTGGTGAATGAGTTGCAGCGCTTCATCCCAGCTAATCCGCACATATTCATCCTCACCACGCACACCCTGTGGTGCATCGGGTGATGCCAGGAAACCTTTTCGGGCCATCGGAAATTGCACACGAGCCTTACTGTGGACCTGGTCCGGAACCGCACTTTGCAATGAATTCTCATGCCCGGTTTCCAGTGCGCCAGTGGAACTGAGGACACGCTCGCCGTCCGTTTCAACCAGCATCGGGCCCCAGTGTGCGGCCGTGAGAATTTTCTTGTTTGGTGAGAATGCGCTAGCCAATTTGGGCTCCCGTGTTTGCAGGTAATGGGCATGTGGCGATCTAATGACCACTCGATATTTTGTTTACAAATTCAGACGACTCTATAGAAACATCGACATATTCACACGGCATAATCAACCGCCGCTTAGCATGCGGTTGCTTTATTTAATTCACCAAGGAAATAAGATGAAAAAACGCGTCATGATGATTGCCGCCATAGTTTGCGGCACGTTAGCAGTTTCTGGCTGTACTACCAACCCTTACACCGGCGAGCGTGAAGCTGGAAAAGCGGGTGTCGGAGCAGGTCTTGGCTCACTGGTAGGTGCTGGCATCGGCGCTCTTTCCTCATCGAAAAAAGATCGCGGCAAAGGCGCACTGATTGGTGCCGCAGCGGGTGCTGCATTAGGTGGTGGCGTTGGTTATTACATGGATGTGCAAGAAGCTAAACTGCGTGAAAAAATGCAGGGAACTGGCGTAAGCGTGACGCGTAATGGCGACAACATCGTACTTAATATGCCAAACAACGTCACTTTTGACAGCAGCAGCGCAACGCTTAAACCTGCTGGGGCGAACACCCTGACCGGCGTGGCGATGGTACTGAAAGAATATCCGAAAACTGCGGTTAACGTCGTGGGTTACACCGACAGCACTGGCAGCAACGAGCTGAATATGAAGCTCTCCCAGCAACGTGCCGACGGTGTAGGTAGCGCACTTATCACCCAGGGCGTGGCAGCTAACCGTGTACGCACCACCGGTGCAGGCCCGGCGAACCCAATTGCCAGCAACAGCACTGCTGAAGGCAAAGCGCAGAATCGCCGCGTAGAAATTACATTGAGCCCATTAGCTTAATCTTTGGCTTTCTCGCCCCGGCCATATGTCGGGGCGATGATTTTCCATCCTGGTATAAACCCAAAAATTCACATCGGTGGCGTAAGCCCGTTTTTGCCAGCAGAAATACCACGCGCCACCAACTGGCCTTTATCGTCTTTCGCAGCATGTACCATCACTTTGGTACCGGGTTGCAGCAAGTTTCGTGAGCCTGGGGTAATCAAGACGACGGGTACATCGTCCGGCACAATCACCGTTTTCTCCATGTCTTTAACCTTCACTGTCATGGTGCGGCCCTGGCTATTCACCAGTTTACCCACCGTCCCGTTCGTCATGGTATTCACGTTACCATCTGCAGATTCAAAGGGATTAAAGCCTTCGCCTGAGCCACGCAAGCTTGGGGCAAACACATGGACTTCCAGCGCCTTCAGCGTACCATCAGCCTGCTGGACAGCAGCCGTGCCAATAAAACTATCAGGCTTGATATCACTGATTTTGGCCTCGCTGATGCTGTTCACTTTGGTTTTGTCTGTCAAAACCACATCGAGCTTTTCCCCCTGTCGGGTGGTGATGATGACTGAATGGTCATTCACCGAATCAATTGTTCCGCGAATTGGCCTAATGACATTATCAACTTGAGCCGCCACAACTCCCGTACTCAGCATCAGAACACTGAGCAATAAAGCGGACAAACGATGCTTTAGCATGTCTCTCTCCTGTTTTCAGCGAATGAATAATTAGCAAGCTCATTAAGGGTAATTCGTGAATGAAAATCGGGGAGGAAAGTGGCGTGAAAGAGTGTGTTTAAAGATTTCGTCGAATCGTGTTACGGCTGGCAGTCGCGACTAAACTATCGTGATACGCTGCGTGAATTCGATAACCACCGTGCTGGTTCAGGAAACAATATGGCTTATAAATACGCTTTGATATTGCTTATCCCGCTCACCATTATTGGCTGCTCATCGACTGATACTTCAGGCTATGACGGGCATAAAACTATTAGTCCGACAGAGACTAACGAGGCATTAATGATGCGCTCGCAATATCCGGATCAGTATTATGGCCGTGAAAATTTAACCACTGAGCAGCGCAGAGAAATAAGTGAGAAAATGCGTGCAGACAGGCTGGAAGCACGAGGACGGCAGGATAACAGCACCGACAGCGGCGATGGTTTCGGGCAATCCGTTCCCCAGGGGTTTTACAACTAAGTCAATTTCAGAACCTACAAAAACAAAAAACCCCGCTGGTGAGGCGAGGTTTTTTGTTTTTGCTGCTAGTGCTTTTACTGCTTCGCACACCAGATCACATCAACCTCCAAAATATACGACGAAACCCACCCAGGTGCAAATACTTGCTGCTAATGTGAACAACGCATAAATCTGTGGCTTGCGAAGCTGTTCGCATTTTCATCTTTCACCTGTTTATTTATACAGTACAATGGATATACTGAGTGTGTTGAATGTGATGTGCTCTGAGGCCGCAAACCGCCGCGCAATTTAAGTCCTGGCTGAAACGGGTGGTGCCGTCAGTGCCTTAACCTCAGAGGAGCACATCGGATCACCTCAACAAATTCAGCAGGCAACAGGCAGCGGAAAGGCTCGTCGGCTGAAAGTGCTCCTGGCCACAGGAGAAAGCGTATGGGCTTGATGGAACTGGCAATTGCGTTTCTGAAACTCATGGTTGCCTTGCTGCAACTGCTTGAACTTGCCATGAAATACTTCAAGTAATTCATGGCCTTCAAGCCGCACCAAAAGGAGGCGGGAAACCGCCTCCTTTTAATAAAAAAGCTATACATCTTCCCAGGCGGGTAATCTGTAATACCACCGACTTAAGGCGTAATACATGGTCATTATTAAACCGAACGTCACTCCCGCTGACAGTATTTTCAACAATATACCTTCAGCACTATCTCCATCATGACGCCATTGCAGAAACCACATAATTCCCCCCACAGCACGCCAAAGTAGAGGCTGAAGTTCAGGAAAGTCATGTAAAAAGGAACAAAATGAGGAGGCCGGCACCTGAAATTAAAACGCCAGAGCAAATTGACATAGAGTGGAGCATAAGTGCTTTTCCACATCCCTGTTTTGGCAAGTAAATTGAGCGCACGTTGTTTCTTCGCTTCGAAATCCATCCCTGCGTATCTCCTGATAATCATTTTTAACTTCAAAGATATATCTCGTCTTTAGATCGCACTGCGGCACATCACTCATTTCTGGCAACAAAAATTGCCGTTCAGGCTTTAAAAGCTGCCATTAAATCCCCTATCAAAAAGCATGACACCATAGGGCTTCATTATCTTTGTGTGGTAGATTCCTCTCGATTTTTTGACGCAGTCAGTTTTATAAACTGGCTTTTGGCATTTAAATCCCTACAACACACTTGAGAAAATGAAAAAGCTAGCCAACATTCACCTACTGATGATGTTAATTCTTTTGGTTGCCGTCGGGCAGATGACGCAAACCATTTATATCCCGTCGATTCCCGATATGGCTCACGACTTCGGTGTGCGCAACGGTGCAATCCAGCAAGTGATGGCGGCATATTTGCTGACCTATGGCGTTTCACAACTGGTTTACGGGCCAATTTCCGACCGCATTGGTCGCCGCCCGGTCATTCTGGCGGGCATGAGTATTTTCATCCTCGCAACAGTGTGGGCACTGTTTACCACCAATTTAACCGCCCTGGTGATTGCCAGTGCATTGCAAGGGATGGGAACCGGTGTCGCTGGCGTCATGGCGCGCACCATGCCGCGAGATCTCTACGAAGGTGCCTCGCTTCGTTCAGCCAATAGCTTGCTGAACATGGGGATCCTGGTCAGCCCGCTGATCGCACCGATCATTGGCAGCTTGCTTGATTCCGTTTGGGGCTGGCGTGCTTGTTACGGCTTCCTGCTGGTGCTGTGCATCATTGTCGGTTTCTGCATGCTGCGCTGGCTGCCAGAAACACGCCCTGTCCAGGCAACTCCTCAACGCCTGATGGCGAGTTACAAAACGCTGCTGGGTAGCGGCTCGTTCAATTGCTACTTGCTGATGCTGGTAGGTGGTCTTGCGGGTGTAGCGGTCTTTGAAGCCTGTTCCGGCGTATTGATGGGCGGTGTGCTGGGGCTTAACGGCGTGGTGGTGAGTATTCTGTTTATCCTGCCGATTCCGGCGGCATTTTTTGGTTCGTGGTACGCGGGCCGTCAAAATGCACGTTTTTCATCGTTGATGTGGCAAGCGGTTTTGAGCTGCCTGGTTGCGGGTATTTTAATGTGGATCCCAGGCTGGCTCGGTTTCATGAATATCTGGACTCTACTGGTACCTGCTGCGCTGTTCTTCTTCGGCGCCGGAATGCTATTCCCGCTGGCTACCAGTGGTGCAATGGAGCCATTCCCATACCTCGCCGGGACTGCTGGCGCATTGGTTGGTGGGCTGCAAAATATGGGTTCTGGGGCAATGGCGTGGTTTTCCGCCTTGCTGCCACAGACCGGGCAGTTTAGCCTCGGAATGTTAATGACGGCGATGGGCGTGATGATTTTGTTCTGCTGGCTGCCGCTGGCGCATAAATTCCAGCAGCATGAGGAAGCGGCGTAGGGATTTCCCCCTCACCCTGGCCCTCTCCCTGAGGGAGAGGGGACAAATCGGTTTTCTCCCTCGCCCTAACTCTCTCCCAAGGGTGAGAGGGAACAAATCGGTTTTCTCCCTCGCCCTAACTCTGTCCCAAGGGTGAGAGGGAACAGACCGGTTTTCTCCCTCGCCCTAACTCTCTCCCAAGGGTGAGAGGGAACAGATCGGTTTTCTCCCTCGCCCCTACGGGGAGAGGGTCGGGGAGAGGGGAAAAACTTAAAGCATCTTACTCAAAAACTCTTTCGTCCGTGGGTTTTGCGGTGCAGTAAACAGCTGCGACGGCGGCCCTTGTTCCTGAATCACACCCTGATCGATAAACACCACGCGGTCGGCCACTTCACGGGCAAAGCCCATTTCGTGTGTGACAATCACCATCGTCATGCCTTCCAGCGCCAACTGTTTCATTACCGCCAGCACTTCACCGACTAACTCCGGGTCGAGTGCGGAAGTCGGCTCATCAAACAGAATGATCGACGGTTCCATTGCCAGCGCACGGGCAATCGCCACACGCTGCTGTTGCCCACCGGAAAGGCTCGATGGCCAGGCGTCTATTTTGTCGATCAGGCCAACCTTTTGCAGTAGTTTTTCCGCACGCGACACGGCTTCGGCTTTCGACAAACCTTTAAGCGACATCGGTGCCATCGTCAGGTTTTCCAGCACTGTCATATGCGGGAACAGGTTAAAACGCTGGAACACCATGCCCACGCCTGCACGCAGGGTGTTGAGATTAGTTTTCGGGTCGTGAACCGCTAAACCATTGACCACAACCTCGCCGCCATCTGGCTTTTCCAGCGCATTCAGGCAGCGTAAGAAGGTACTTTTACCGGAACCGGACGGGCCAATCACGCACACCACTTCCTGCGGAGCAATGTCACACGAGATGCCGCGCAGCACATGAGTTTTGCCAAACTGTTTCTGTAAATCCTTAACGTGAATCACTTTTGCCAAACCTCTTTTCCATGTGTTGCACCATCAGCGAGAGCATGAACGTCAGCACCCAATACACCAGAGAGATCGTCAGGTACGGCTCCCAATAAGTCGCATAAGCGCCAGAAACGGTACGTGCGGCGTAAGCCAAATCAGCCAGGCCAATCGCCGAAGCCAACGAAGAATCTTTCACAATCGCGATGGCATTATTACCCAGCGGAGGCAGAATACGGCGGAACGCCTGCGGCAAAATCACTTTGCGCATCGTTTTGCCCCAGCCCATCCCCAAGGCACGCGATGCTTCCATCTGGCCTTTGTCGATTGACTGAATACCCGCACGGAAAATTTCAGAGACATAAGCCCCGGCGTTTAGCGTAATCGCCACCACACACGACAGAAACGCGCCGTATTCAGAACGCAGTTCGCGGGCAAAATCTACCGACATCAGCCCGCTGGTGACCAGCATCCCGTCACGTGGGTTGATAAACAGCGGCACCAGCGCGAAGTGAACCACCATGATTTGCACGAACAGTGGCGTGCCACGAAACGCACTAACATAAACGCGCACTGGCCACTGCACTGCATAGCGCAGCACATGTTTCCATGGGCCGTCTTCGGCATGCGCCATACGGCCCAGCCCGAGCAGCAAGCCCCAGGTGGTGCCTAAAATCACGCAAATGATGGTGCACTTGATGGTCATTATCGCGCCTTGCATAAAAAGGGGCGCGTATTCTGAGATTATCTCCCAGCGAAATCCGGTCATACCTGTCCTTGTTGGGGCCGAAACGGCCCCGAGTCATGCGAAATTATTCAGCGGGGAGAGTCGGAACGTTGCTATCAAACCACGTGGTGTAAATCTTGGCGTAAGTCCCATCAGCAACAATTTTCTTCAGGCCTGAGTTGATTTTGCCCAGCAGTTCCTGATTGTCTTTCGCTACCGCGATGCCGAAATACTGGCGTTCAAATTTGTTGTCTTTAACCGCTTTCAGCGCTTTATCCGGATGGGATTTGATGTAGTACTTCACCACGCCGACATCGCCAACAGCGGCGTCGATACCGTTTTCAGCCAGTTCTTGCAGCAACAGTGGCGTGTTATCAAAACGTTTGATGTCAGTGCTGTTTTTGCCCAGGGTGTCAGAAACCACGGTGTCGCCTGCGCTGGAGTTCACCACGCCCACTTTCAAACCTTTCAGTGCGTTAACGGAATCCACTTTGGAATCACCCGGAACCACAATGGACTGCTCTGCCGGGAAATAAGGTGCTGAGAAACTCACCATCGCTTTGCGCTTATCGGTAATGGTGATACCGGAAATGATGATGTCGCGGTCGCCAGAATTCAGGGTGGCGAAGATGCCTTCCCACGGCGTGTTAACCAGTTTGATATCAAAACCTTCGGCTTTGGCGATGGCTTTAATGATGTCGATGTCGAAGCCTTCCAGTTGCTTCTGGCTGTTCTCAAATTCAAACGGACGGTAAGTACCACCAGAACCGATGACATAAGTCTGCTGTGCGGCATAAGCAGAAGAAAGTACGGTAGAAACCATGCACCCGGCGAAAAGAACTGACTTTGCGAACTTCCTTAACATATGACGCTCCCGATAAGTTATTTATGCATTTAATTTGCATAAAAATACATAATTTGACGGAGGGCGGCAACTACAAAATTACACCTGTGATTGAAGCCATTGAATAAACGCTTCAATTTTCGGCCATTGTCGCCCAGGCAGCGTGGTGGCGTAGTAATGCTGATGGCACTTCAACGTCATATCGCCAAATGGGGCAACGAGCTCACCGCGATCGAGGCGTTTTTGCACCAGTCTTTTGCGCCCCATCGCCACTCCCACCTGGTTCACGGCGGCAATTACCGCTAAATCTGAACGATCAAAACCGATGCCAGAAGAAGAAGGTAACGTGACCGAAAAATGCTGTGCCCAACTGTGCCATTCGTCGGTACCCGAATCGTTGCTCCATGCTTGCCGGTCATGCAGCAAGGTACAATTGCGCAGGTGAGCCGGTTTATTTTTTAATTCAAAACGTTGCGCGTACTCCGGGCTACATACCGGTACGATAGCTTCATCCATCAGAAAATGATGGGTCAACTGCGAGGAAGGCGTGTCGTCAAAATAGAGTGCCAAATCAATTCCTGCGCGTTGCAGATTCACGTTGCCGGTGAGAATGGTCAGGGAAATAGACGGATAACGGCGGGTAAAATCCCCGAGCCGCGGAACCAGCCAGCACTGGGCAACGGAAGGGCGCGAATAAATCGTCAGCAGGCCAGAAAGCTCCTGGTTTTTGATATCAAGGATCTCCTGGTTGAGCGTATCCAGCGAAGATTTCAGCGCCCAGAAAACTCTTTTTCCTTCATGTGTTAACTCTACTTTACGGTGTGAACGCACAAACAGCTGAATCCCCAACTCCTGCTCAAGCTGATTAATGCGGTGACTGACAGCACTTGAGCTTAGCGAAAGCTCTTCTGCCGCCAACGCGAAGGATTGATGCCTGGCGGCAACTTCAAAAGTGTAGAGTTTTGATAGCTGCCAGCCATTCAGTAAGCGGTTTCTGACTTCGCGAATCGGGTCCATGGTGCTCTCCAGAGAGAAAAGATCATGGCGGCATTGTAAAATATGCCCCCGAAAACGTCGTCCTAAGATGCAAAAAACCGAACCAAAATCAAATTTACCCGTCACTTTTCAACCTGAATCACTCTTTTGCATCAATCTGGCTCATGTGAAGTGCCATTAATATCGTTTGTCAGCAAGGAGCATTTTTTATCCAATAGCCGCAGATAAATCGCAGAGTGAGGTAGGTATGGAATCTCAGATTTGGGTTGTGGGTACGCTGCTTAGCAGCATAATTTTAATCGTCTTTACCATCGTAAAACTGAAGTTTCACCCTTTCCTTGCTTTGCTGTTGGCTAGTTTTTTTGTCGGCACCATGATGGGCATGAGCCCACTGGACATGGTGAATGCCATTGAAAATGGTATCGGCAGCACCCTGGGCTTCCTTGCCGCCGTCATCGGCCTTGGCACGATTCTGGGCAAAATGATGGAAGTGTCCGGCGGAGCTGAACGAATTGGCCTGGCTTTGCAGCGTTGTCGCTGGTTGTCTGCTGATGTGATCATGGTTTTGGTTGGGTTGATCTGTGGCATCACGCTGTTCGTAGAAGTCGGTGTGGTACTGCTGATCCCACTGGCGTTTTCTATCGCCAAAAAAACCAACACCTCGCTGTTGAAACTCGCCATCCCATTATGTACTGCGTTAATGGCGGTGCATTGCGTGGTTCCGCCACATCCGGCAGCCATGTTTGTCACCAACAAATTAGGCGCTGATGTCGGTACGGTGATTGTGTATGGTTTGCTGGTGGGGTTAACCGCATCGTTAGTCGGTGGGCCGCTGTTCCTGAAAATAGTGGGAAATCGCCTGCCGTTTAAAACCGTGCCAGCCGAATTTTCCGACCTGAAAGTCCGTAAAGAAGAAACGTTACCTTCGTTAGGCGCGACACTGTTTACAATTTTACTGCCGATTGGCCTGATGTTGGTGAAAACGCTCGCCGAGCTGAACATGGCGAAAGGCGGGACGCTGTATACCGTGCTGGAGTTTATCGGCAACCCAATCACAGCCATGTTTATTGCGGTGTTTGTGGCCTATTACGTTCTCGGATTACGCCAGCATATCGGCATGAGCCAGTTGTTAACTCATACAGAAAATGGCTTTGGTTCTATCGCCAACATTTTGCTGATTATCGGTGCAGGCGGTGCGTTTAACGCCATTCTGAAAACCAGTGGTCTGGCGGATTCGCTGGCGGTGTTGCTCTCCAACCTGCATATGCACCCGATTCTGCTGGCATGGCTGGTCGCCCTGATTCTGCATGCCGCGGTTGGCTCTGCAACAGTGGCGATGATGGGAGCTACTGCGATTGTGGCACCGATGCTACCGCTCTATCCCAACGTCAGCCCGGAAATTATTACCATTGCTATTGGTTCCGGCGCAATTGGCTGCACCATCGTCACCGACTCATTATTCTGGCTGGTGAAGCAATATTGCGGCGCAACGCTTAACGAAACATTTAAATACTATACAACGGCGACATTTATCGCCTCCCTGCTGGCACTGGGCGCGACGTTCCTGCTTTCCTTTATCATCTAAGCGCAAAGAGATTGTCTTATGAAAAACGCTGAAATAAACACATTGATTCAAGAGTTTCCGCTGGTTCGCGATCTGATTGATTTGCAAGAAACCTGTTGGTTTAACCCGGAAACCACAACGCTCGCTGAGGGCTTACCTTACGTCGGTTTGACCAGCGAAGATGTGCAAGATGCTCATGCTCGCCTGACACGTTTCGCACCTTATCTGGCACAGGCGTTTCCTGAAACAGCCGCCACTAACGGTATTATCGAGTCAGAGCTGGTGGCCATTCCAGCAATGCAAAAGCGTCTGGAAAAAGAGTTTAAGCAAGAAATCTGCGGCCAATTGCTGCTGAAGAAAGACAGCCACTTACCGATTTCTGGCTCAATTAAAGCGCGTGGCGGGATTTATGAAGTACTAACCCATGCCGAAAAGCTGGCGATCGAAGCCGGTTTACTGACCACTGAAGATGACTATCGCAAGCTGCTGACACCTGAATTTAAAGACTTCTTTAGCCAGTACAGCATTGCTGTAGGTTCCACCGGCAACCTGGGTTTATCCATCGGCATCATGAGCGCACGCATTGGTTTTAATGTCACGGTGCATATGTCTGCCGATGCCCGCGCCTGGAAAAAAGCCAAACTGCGCAGCCATGGCGTTACAGTCGTTGAGTATGAGCAAGATTACGGTGTCGCCGTTGAACAGGGCCGTAAAGCCGCCGAATCCGACCCGAATTGTTTCTTTATCGACGACGAAAACTCCCGCACCTTGTTCCTTGGCTATTCGGTTGCAGGTCAGCGTCTGAAAAACCAGTTTGCCCAGCAGGGGCGTGTTGTTGATGAACAACATCCGTTGTTTGTATACCTACCGTGTGGCGTCGGTGGTGGTCCTGGTGGAGTGGCATTTGGCCTGAAAATGGCGTTTGGCGACAACGTTCACTGTCTGTTTGCTGAGCCAACTCATTCACCTTGCATGCTGCTGGGTGTTTACACCGGGCTGCATGATGAGATTTCAGTGCAAGATTTGGGCATTGATAATGTTACCGCAGCCGACGGCCTGGCGGTTGGACGGGCATCCGGGTTTGTTGGGCGCGCGATGCAAAGGCTGCTCGATGGTTTCTATACTCTTGAAGACCAGACCATGTATACGCTGCTCGGCTGGCTGGCAGAGGAAGAGAGCATTCGCCTCGAGCCTTCCGCGCTGGCAGGTATGCCAGGCCCACTGCACGTGAGCGCCAATGCGGCTTACCATAAAATGCATGGCTTCAGCGCTGAACAACTGCAAAACGCCACGCATATCGTTTGGGCGACTGGCGGCGGTATGGTGCCAGAAGCTGAGATGGCGCAGTATTTGGCGAAAGCGGAGCATTGCAGGAAAGATTAAAGATAATCCACAAAGGTTATTCAGGAATTAAATATAAAGGGCTAACTAGCCCTTTATATTTAATATAAAAGCGAATAATGAGAATTAAATATTTTTTATGCATATACATTACTTATAATTCATATAAATAACTTTATCATTTAAATCAATTATAAGATGCTCTAATAACACCAACCTCAATATAAAAAAGTTTATTACCCCGATAAAACACCAAAAATCAGCCACTTCATCTTAATTTTAGTAACCATTCAGAACTAAACATAAATAGTATTTATTTTAAAAGAATAATATAACAAACAAACTTTTATTTTAAAGATTGTTAATTGACCTTACTCAAACTAGGTATTTATATACTTAGACTTTTAAACCAAAGGGATTGGGTATGCACACATCAGAGCGGAACCAAACATGTAACTTATTAAACCTTATTGGAAATACACCCGTTGTCAATATAATGACTTCGCTGTTCCCCTATACTGATATAAAGATAAAACTTGAGTCTTACAACCCAGGTGGTTCGATTAAAGACCGTGTTGCATTGAAGATGATTACAGATGCCGAAGAAAGTGGGCTAATAGAGCCTGGATATGAGTTGGTGGAAGCAACTTCAGGGAACACAGGGATCGGCATCGCTTGGGTCGGACGACTAAAGGGATATAAAGTTACTATATTTACACATGACAAAGTCAGTAAAGAGAAACTTGCATTATTAAAATTTTATGGTGCAACTGTATTTGTTGCGCAAGCTGATTTACCAGCCGATTCAGAAAGTAACTATCTAAATTTAGCCAAGGATTACTGCAGTTCAGGTTATAGATATTTTTGTGACCAATTTAATAATTTGTCAAATACTCTTTCCCATTACAAAGCCACAGCTCCTGAGCTTTGGTTACAAGGAGGTCGAGATGCTGATGCGATTATTTGTGGTGTGGGTTCTGGCGGAACATTAATGGGATTAAGCAAATACTTCCGGGAGAAAGGAAGTAAAGCAAAATTCATTGTTGCCGATCCCATTGGTTCTATTTATAAATCCTATTTTTGCCAACAGAAACACGTTTCCTCTTCCTGGAAGATTGAAGGTATTGGTTCCAACTTCATCCCAGGGATAATAAATCAAGGTGTCGTAGATGGTGTTTTCTCTATCAGTGATGATGAAGCTTTCAATGCATGTACGATGATTAGGGAAACAGAAGCTCTTGATCTTGGCTTATCAAGCGGGGCAATTATTTCCGCAGCTATGAAATTAGCTGAGACAGGAACTGCTAAAAAAATAATGTGCATTTCCCCCGATGCAGGAGAGAGATATATGTCAAAACTACAATCCCATGGAGATAGCGATGTTAGAATATGAAGACATCAGAGATCTTGTTGAGAATAGTGACACTCCTTTCTACATATATTCGGAAAAAACAATAAAAGAAAGAGTAGAAAAGCTAATTAATTGCTTTAAAGAAAACAGCTATCAGATTTTGTACGCTATGAAAGCTAATGCTAACCCCACCTTGATAAAAACTATCGTAGAATTTGGGCTTGGTGTGGATGCATGCTCTACTGAAGAAATCAGGTTAGCATTGGCCTGTGGAGTGGATCGCAATAAAATATTTTACAATTCAGACTGCTTAACAAAAAAAGAATTAAATTACGCCATAGAAAATAATGTGCATATTACAGTAGGTTCAATAGATGTTATCAACTGCCTCGTAATACATCATCCTGGTGTCACTATTAGTTTGCGTATTAACTCAGGTATTGGTGCAGGCCATTCAGACAAGGTGATTACTAATGGCGAATCATCTAAGTTCGGAATTTCTGCATCCGATATTCAGATGGTGATTTCATTATGTTCCGCGGCAAACATTACTATAGAAGGAATTCATTCACATACCGGATCTGGGGAGTTATTAACAGATAAATATATTGAGAACGCCATGGTTCTAATAGAATTATCTAGTTCATTTAATGACTTAAGGTTTATTAACTTTGGTGGTGGTTTCGGATACGATTATATAAATGATAATGAATATGACCTTGCAACTATACATTCATTATTAAATATAATGCGTAATGAATATGCTATAAATGAGAATGTTAATTTTATTATTGAACCTGGCCGATATGTTATTGCCAATGCAGGTTCGCTAGTTACCCAGGTTTGCTCAGTAAAGAATATCTATTCCAAAAAATATGTTGGTTTAGATACTGGCTACAATCACTTTCCCAGGTGTTTTTATTATAATGCCTGGCATGATATTTATAACCTTTCTAGCCAGAATCAAGAAACAGAGATATATGATATAACTGGCTATCTTTGCCAATCAGGAGACGTATTCGCGCGGCAGCGACCTTTAGCAAAAACTACAGTGGGCGATTTTATTTGTATTAAGGATGTTGGGGCTTATGGATACTCAATGAGCTCTAATTTTAACCTTCGAACCAAGCCTGCTGAATACCTACTCAAGGAAGATGGCGCCATAAAGATAATACGCAGAGCTGAAAATTTTGACGACATTTTATCTACATGCGAATTGGATTAATAAATGAATATTGCATTAGCTAACCTTTTACCTATTTTTATTGCATTTGTTCTTGGTTTCAATTTAAGAAGATTTTATCGTGGTTTGAATATGAATGTCGTAGAGCGGACATCAAATGTCTGCCTCTACTGCTTATTGATACTGATGGGTGTTACTATAGGGCTGATACCTGGAATTTTTCAAAAACTGAGTCTGGTCGGTTTGAATGCTATCAGCATTGCGGTGGGTTCATCATTGTCCATCGCGATTGTCTTAGCTGTATTTCATATAAAAACCCGAAGCAATTATGAAGACGAAATAGATCGGAGCACTGCTCAAAAGACATCTTTTGATATGATAGATTATGTAAAGGACCCTTTGCAATTAGGCGCATTAGTATTGATTGGGTTTGCAGTCAGTGTTTATAATGTTACGCCTTACCTCAATTATGACATTATTATTTCCACTCTACTTTATCTCTTAATATTTATAATTGCTATTAAGCTATCACATTCTGGTTTAGAGCTAAAAACTATTTTCTTTAATAGGAGAAATATTGCCATGACACTCTGCACTGTTTTGGCTTCCTATTTTGGCGCAGCTGTTATTTCACTCTTTATACCTCTTTCACTCACTCAAAGTCTTGCAGTGAGTTCTGGCTTTGGTTGGTATACTTTATCTGGAATACTCTTCACAAAAATGGGTGATCCATTACTGGGATCAGTTGCTTTTATTTGTGATCTTTCCCGCGAAGTTATAGCCCTTCTACTAATTCCTACATTATCAAGAGTGGGCAATGGAAATATAGCAATAGGTGTTGCTGGTGCTACAGCAATGGATGTAACGCTTCCGATTATTGAAAAGCATTGCGGCGTTTCTTATGTCCCTGTTGCTCTGCTATCCGGAGGGATAATTACCATTATTGTTCCTTTTCTTATCCCATTTTTCTTCTCGCTTTAATTAAGGAGTTAGAATGAATACGACAATTCGACTATTTGACGAACATCCTTATGAGAGTATGTTTACGGCAAAAGTATCCAAGATTGGAGATGATTACATCATTTTAGATCAAACTTTATTTTACCCCACGTCCGGAAATCAGGAGTGTGATTCGGGGAGTATTAACAATAAACCTGTAAATGATGTGGCGATGGACTGCGACCATGAGAGTCCGTTTTCTCTTGAAACCCTGATCAAACATTTTATCGATGTAGAAGGTTTTCAAGTGGGGCAACAAGTTGAATGCGTGGTAGATTTCGACAGAAGGCTAAAAACAATGCGTCTTCATGCTGCAAGCCACTTAGTCGAATATTTCATCTCTCAACTCAATACATTTATTTCTGTAGAAGGGTCTTTCGTGAGTCATGAAAAGGACCGTACGGATTACCAGCTTTCTGAAAAGCTCGATCAGGAAGCATTACAGGAGCTTGAAAAAAGGGTTAATGACTTTGTGGCTGAAGAACATACCATCACGTTTGGTGTATCCAAGGGGATGAGGATTTGGGCATGCAAAGACATAACTATGTTCTGCTGTGGGACACATGTCTCAAATACTCGTGAGATAGGCGCCATTAAGCTTTCTCGTAAGAATAAGGGGAAGGGGATTAACAGAATAGAGATACATCTGCTATGAGATCCTGAATACGCTTATCCAGAATGCACATGCTGATTCGTGGCAAATGGAAAGCAATCGGCCTGGAATACAGGCCGATTGTGATGTGCGCAAAAATTAACTTTCTCTCAAATGCTTATGGTGCATGAAAACCTATTTCAGCTCAGGCCAGTACTCTTTGTTTGCCTCAATCAAATCATCCAAAATCGCTTTGGCCACCGAAGCACTTGGCACCGTTTTAGACAGCGTAATCGCCTGCCACAACTTCACGTAAGAGCCTTCTTCCCACGCCTCTACTACCAGTTTTTCAACCGCAACCTGCTGGCTCATCAACCCTTTCTGGAACTGTGGAATATTGCCGACTACCAACGGTTCCGGCCCACTTTTTCCGACCAGGCAAGGGATTTCAACCATCGCTTCCGAGTCAAAGTTATTGATTGCCCCATTGTTTGGCACAATCAGCAGCATGCGTTCCTGGGTGTTAAAAGCTATGGCCGCCGCCAGATCGACGATGTACGAGGCATGTTCGTCAATCTCCAGTTCCCCTGCTGATGATTTCCCAGACTGAATGATGGCATTACAGGAACCAAACACATGTTTTTCACGGTGTTCCATCACTTCATTGGCGCGGGTGTGTGCTGGATTGGAGTGCTTAACCACGTAATCCGGGTACAAATAATATTTCAAATAGGTATTCGGCAAGGTATCCGGGTCCAGCGCGCAGACATCTCTCGCTTTCACAAAGGTGTCGTTCCAGCTGGCTTCTGTTCCAGGCTCATCTGTTGGCGGGACATAACCAAATTTCGCGACATGCTCACGGATTTTAGGCATTAAATCGTTGCCATGTTTATCTTCAATCGACGTCCACCAGCCGAAGTGGTTCAGCCCGTAGTAACGTGTGCACATCTCTTTGCGATCTTTCAGGCCAGCGATGTGCGCCATGCGGCTTTCAATACCGATTGGCATATCGCAAATGTTGAGAATCTTCGCGTTTGGACGCAGACGGCGCGTGGCTTCGGCCACAATCGCTGCCGGGTTGGAATAGTTCAGCATCCATGCGTTTGGCGAATATTTTTCCATGTAATCAACCAGCCCCAGCACACCGCCGATGGAGCGCATACCGTAGGCAATCCCGCCGGGTCCACAGGTTTCCTGGCCCAGCACGCCGTGGCGTAGTGGGATTTTTTCGTCTTTTTCACGCATCGGGTATTTGCCGACGCGGATGTGTGCCATCACAAAGTCTACATCGGAGAACGCTTCTTTCGGGTCAGTGGTGTAACTGAACTCAATCTCTGGTGCTTGCTCTTTAAGGATGACTTTGCAGGCTTCAGCGATAGTCTCCTGGCGTGCGCCGTCATTGTCATAGAATTTCAGGGCGCGCAGCGGGAAGCGGTGCTGGTTTGCCAGTAGCATCAAGACGATACCAGGGGTAAATGTGCTGCCGCCACCGGCTACAACTACAGAGAATTTTTTCATGATACTGCCTCCGTCATGGATTTAAGGTCGGTCGAAGAAGTGTCTTTCATCAGGCTTTCAATCTGGTCACGGACTTGCGGGACATTCAGACCCACAATCACCTGAATACCGTTGCCGCGCCGCACCACACCGTGGGCACCCAACGCTTTGAAAATGTCGTCGCTTTGGGTGAGCGACATATCGTGAAGAGCAATTCGTAGACGCGTGGCACAGTTATTCACGCTCTCAATATTTTGCGTCCCACCGAGTGCCTGCAAATAGCCCGCCGCCTGGCTTGTTTCAGTTTGTGGCGTTAGTGCAGGCGCTTTGCCGTTGCGTGCTGCCTTAAAATCGTCTTTGGAATACAGTTTGATTTCACTCTCTTCGCGGCCTGGGGTTTTAAAGTTGAAGCGCAGAATCAGAGTGCGGAAAACGAAGAAGTAGATAGCAGTAAAAATAAGGCCAATGCCGATTTGCGTCAGAATCATCCAATAGTGGTTATGGAACAGTGGGATCCAGACCTGCGGGATCATCGTGTCAATTAACCCGCCGCCCATGTTCCCCACCACTCCGCAGGCGTACATCACCGTAGCCATTGTTGCGGCGAGCAGCGCATGAATGACGAACAATACTGGCGAGATGAATAAGAAGGTGAATTCCAGTGGTTCGGTTATCCCCACCAGCATGGCTGTGAGCACCGCAGGGACCAGTAACCCCGCGACTTTTTTACGGTTTTCAGGTGCGGCGGTGTAATACAATGCAAGGGCAATTCCGGGTGCGGCGAATATTTTTGAATTACCAAACAGCCCAAATCCCCCTTCAGGGAACAGCGTTTTTAGCGGGACAGTTGTCTGGCTATATTCCAGCAGATGGTTTGCCCAATAAATCTGAATGCCCCCTTCAACAGCTGCCGGGCCAAACATAAATGGGCCATAGACAAAATGGTGCAAACCCGTTGGGATAAGAATACGTTCAAGGAAAATATAGACCCAGACACCCAGCGCACCTGCACTACGCAAAAATGCCTGTAATGATTCAATACCCATCTGCACTTTTGGCCAGCCAAGTAATGTTAGCCACGCACAGGGAATCATGACCAGGAAAGCGATAATGACCACAAATGACGTTCCTTGAAAGACGCCTAAAAATACCGGTAATGTTTTATTAAAATATCGATTATGCAATGCAGTCACGATACCAGAAATAGCAATAGCACCAATAATACTGGTATCTAGTGTTTTTATTCCCGCCATCAATGTCAAACCACTTCCTGCCACAGGATCGACTGAAAAATCGACGCCAAAATAATTGCCCCAGGTCATGCCCATCGCATTAATAAAATAGTTCCATGTCAGAAAGCTCACCATCACCGCAAGGCAGGCGCGCCCCGGAGCCTGCTTTGCCAGACCAATAGGTAAACCTACGGCAAAAATCAGCGGCATATTGCGGAAAACGGTCCAGCCCCCCTCCTCAACAACATGAACAATTTGTGCAAATAAATGATTGGGGTCGGTTAATGCTTCGCCCACAAACATCGGATTGCGCAGCATAATGGCAATCCCGACAATAATACCGGCAAAGGGAAAGAGTAAAACCGGCGTAAACATGGCACCACCAAAGCGTTGTATTTGACTGAGCATTTTCCATCCTCGCAGAACAAGCAGTAGGGTAAGTTTTTATTTATCTTTAATTACAGCCTGCGAAGACAATAATGACATATCACGGTAAAAACATAATATTACGGGGTGAACTGTGACCGCATTCATTGTTTTATTTTGGTTAAAGTCATCTACTTTCAGGCTTAAAGTTAGACGTCGTTATTATTCATTCATGTATTAATAAATCACACCCTGCGTAGTCTTTTGAAATAGCGCAGATTGAATGAATAAATAACTGAACATTATGATGTGCAACTGAATAAAAAGAGGTATATGGGTGATCTACAAATCTATCGCCGATCGGCTACGCATCCAGCTAAATTCAGCTGATTACAACATTGGTAGCCCGCTACCTGCTGAAATTCGTCTGGCGGAGGAATTTGGCGTATCACGCATGACGATTCGTAAAGCTATCGATTTGTTGGTGAACTGGGGGCTGGTAGTGCGCCGGCACGGTAGCGGCACCTATGTCGTTAAGAAAGATGTGCATCAGGAAACGATGAATCTGACGGGGCTGGTGGAGGTCATGCGCGAGCAAGGCAGAGAGGTGGTCAGCGAAGTGCTGGAGTTTAACGTGATGCCCGCGCCACCCGCGATTGCCAGCCAACTGCGTATTAAAATTGATGAACAGATTTATTACTCACGCCGGGTGCGCTACGTAGACGGAAAGTCGCTCATGGTGGAAGACAGCTACATGCCGGTGAAACTGTTCCGCAATTTGTCCGTCGCCCATCTGGAAGGTTCAAAATTCAGTTATATCGAGGATGAATGCCACATCATTGTATGCGGTAACTACGAAAGCCTGACGCCCGTTCTGGCAGACAGGAAGATGGCAAAATTGCTCAATATCGACGAGCTAACACCAATTCTGCGCATCACATCGCTGTCATATAGCGACAGCGGCGAGTATGTGAATTACTCGGTGATGTTCCGTAACGCCAGCGAATACCAGGTGGATTACCATTTACGGCGGGTGCATTTACCCGCCTGATCGTGCATCACATCCAGAACAGCACCGCCAGAAGCTGCGGTGTGATAATGCGCAAGAACATCACCAACGGATAAACGGTGGCGTAAGAGAGTGCTGCAGCGCCACTGGTGGCATGTAAACCGTTAGCGAAAGCCAGCGCAGGCGGGTCGGTCATCGAACCGGCCAACATGCCGCACAGCGTAAGATAATTCATTTTGGCGAGCAATCTGGCGATGAGCGCCGTCACCAGCAACGGAATGCCGGTAATCAGAATGCCATAGCCAATCCAGCTGACACCGTCGCCATGCAGCAACGTCGTGACGAAATCCCCCCCTGATTTCAAGCCGACTACCGCAAGGAACAACACAATTCCCAGCTCGCGCAGCGCGAGGTTGGCACTCGGTGGCATAAACCAATACAACGTGCCGATACTGCCAATACGCCCAAGAATAATCGCCATGATGAGTGGCCCGCCCGCGAGACCCAGGCGCAGTGCGACAGGGAAGCCAGGAATGAATAGCGGGATAGAACCCAGCAGCACGCCAAGCCCAATGCCAATAAACACCGGCAGCATTTGTACTTGCTGGAGTTTTTGCTGCGCGTTGCCCACTTGTGCAGCCACCGCTTCTATTGATTCAGGACGACCAACCAAATTGAGGATATCGCCAAATTGCAGGCTGACATTGCTGCCAGCAACCAGCTCGATACCCGCGCGATTCAGGCGCGAAATCACCACGTCGTACTTCTGCTTTAGGTGCAGATCGCGGATTTTTTTGCCGAGGACTTTCTCGTTGGTCACCACCACGCGCTCCACTCGCAGGTCGGTCCCGTGCGTAGAAAGCGAGGTGTCCACTTGCGTACCGATAACCAGCAGTGCGGAGTGCAGATCCTTTTCCTGCCCAACCAGGTGCAATAAATCTCCGCTTTGAATCACTGTACCAGGCGCTGGCACCATCAGTAATTCACCGCGTTTCAGGCGCGAACAAATAATGGTGTCGCTGTTGAGGACCGGCACATCCTGAATAGGCAAGCCGTTAAGATTGGGGTTGGCGACACAGATATTCATGGTCTGGAGTTGAGCATGACTTTGCCCGGTACTGGTTTCAAAGTGCTGCGCTTCTTGATCGACATTGACGCGAAATATCATTCGAATCAGCCACATGGTCATCAGGATGCCGCAAATGCCGAACGGATACGCCATCGCGTAACTCATCCCCATTTTATCAACCAATTCCGCAGGGGTACCAAGGTCGGTCAGGATTTGCTGCCCCGCGCCCAGTGCAGGGGTATTGGTCACGGCACCCGAGAAAATACCTAACACCACGGGCAGCGGAACATCGAAGATTTTGTAGATGAGCGCAGTTACCAGCCCGCCGATCACCACAATAAGCAGCGCGAAGAGATTGAGCCGCAAGCCCGACACGCGCAAAGAAGAGAAGAACCCCGGCCCGACTTGAATCCCAATGGTGTAGACGAACAGGATCAGGCCAAACTCCTGGATAATATGGAGCATGTCACTATTCAGGTCTATCCCGACCTTATTAACAAAGTGGCCGACAATAATCCCGCCGAATAGCACACCGCCGATGCCAAATCCGATCCCGCGAATTTTGATGTTACCAATCCACAAGCCGATGACGGCGACCAATGCCAACATACTGACTGTTAACGCTATTCCACTCATCGAAGAATTCCCTGTGAATAACATCGTTGTTATCAGGGATTCTGGCAGAGAGACAGCGGCGTTACTGGGGTGCAGAGCACAAAAAAGGCCCCATAAAATGGGGCCTTGAACGCAGTTGATGCGATTAGCTATTTAACGCCGGGCGCTCACTGATAGCGATGCGTTTCGGTGCAACCTCTTCAGGAATTTCACGTACCAGATCGATGTGCAACAGACCGTTGGTAAATGTCGCACCGGATACTTTCATGTATTCCGCAAGGGTGAAGCTCAGGCTAAATGGCTGAGTCACCAACCCTTGATGCAGCCAGGTCGTTTCTTTCTCTGGTTTGACTGGCGTCCCTTTGACATTCAGACGCGTGCCTTCCAGTTCAATCTCAAGATCTTCCTGGCGGAAACCGGCTAATGCCAGGGTTATCCGATAGTGGTTATCATCGCCTTTCTCAATGTTGTAAGGCGGGAATGTCTGCCCTTCGCTGCTGGTTTGTAAGGCATTAGCCAGTTTGTCAAAACCGATCCATTGACGCAGCAGAGGTGATAAATCGTAGTTACGCATGAGTATTCTCCTTCTTTGAAGCGAGTTAAATCTTCGGCTCCCTGACGGCAAGCCTAAGTTTGGGTACAACTTTTGAGTTGGGCCGCACAATACGGCGACCCGCGAAATTAATTGATTTCGATACGGCGCGGTTTCATCGCTTCCGGAATCACACGTTCCAGGTCGATATACAGCAGGCCATTTACCAGGTTAGCACCACGGATGTGGATGTTTTCAGCTAACTGGAATTTACGTTCGAAGTTGCGCTCAGCAATCCCCTGATAGAGATAAGTGCGCTCTGGTTGTGCATCTGTATGCGCGCCTTTTACAACGAGCAGGTTATCCTGGGCAGTTATATCCAGTTCGCTTTCTGCAAAACCGGCAACAGCAATGGCAATGCGATAGTTGTTTTCGTCAACTAATTCAACATTGTATGGAGGATAGCCGCCGTTGCTCTGGCTTTGGTTGTTTTCCAGCAGATTAAACAGACGGTCAAAACCAATAGCAGAACGATAAAGCGGGGATAAATCGAAATTACGCATAAATTAACACTCCTGATTATCAGCGAGACTCTAATATTGCCTTCCATCATGGACAGGCTTAGGTTACTGAGTACCCTTACGGCGTACTCTTAACTGGCTACGTTAATTAAATCGGTCCTGTTTCACGCTTTTCAAGGGTGCATTGGGAAATTTTTTGCGCCTTCCGGTGTCTATACATAGACTGTGTGTGGAGTAAACAGGATTAATCTGCGATAGCTGCCGCAGAGTGGCAAACACATTATTTTTATTCTCAGCCTGGATGATATAACCCAGTGCAGCCAGGCCCCTGGAAGACGAAAATTTAACAGTGATGATGAAAACTAATATTCAGGCAATAATTCTGGGCAGCGGGATACTTACCGCCAGTGGATGCTCAAGTGTTATGACCCACACCGGTGGGCAAGAAGGGACTTATTCCGGGACACGAGCAAGTTACGCAATGCTGACCGACAGCAACACCAGTTGGGGCTACAAACCTTTTGTCGCACTCGATATGCCGTTTACGGCGGTGGCGGATACGGTGCTGATACCGTGGGATATGTACCGTACCGACAAATCGCTGAAATCAAAGGTAGAAGAGAGCGAAGATCAGAATTTGGCCACCAATTCGGTGATCCCGCCCGTTCAGTAATTACACGCCTGTTTCCGTCATAAATAACTGACGGAATCCAGCAACGTTCTGCATCCAGGCAATGTGTTTTCCCTCTGGCGAAAACACGACGGCATCCGCCGATGGTGCATCGCAGCCTGCCTGCGTCAGCGCCGTGATTGCTCCAGTGCTTACATCACACAAAACAATCTGATTGTTCTGCACAAAACCCACTATTTTCCCAGCCGGATGCCAGTTAAACGCCGACTGTATATCGTCTTTTCCCTGCGTAACCTGGCGTGGTTCACCGCCATTTGGCGAGAGCACATACATTTGCACCACACCCGAATCGTCACGCATCAAAAACGCCAGCAAACTGCCATCCGGGCTGCTGCGCACCCAATGACGGGGCTGAGTAGCTAAACCGGGATAACGGCGCTGCTGAGTAAAGGTGAGCCGCCGTTGCTGCACTTGCGCAGGCGGTGCGGGTAAGGTGGTTGGCGTTCCTTCGATAGGCTCAGCGCCAGCCTCGAAGTACGCCTCTTTGTTCTCGGGTAAATCGACGATAAACAGTTCGGGCACCTTGTTGCCGCTTTCTGAAAGCGTATCGCCGATAAACGCCAGCGCCCAGCGCTGCTGGCTGCCATCCGCTTTGCGATAGCCATGATGACCCACCCAACCTTCTTCATAAGCCCGGTTAATCTCGTCGCTTTCAGGCTGTGGCGTTGGTGTGGTGCGGCTGATCAGCACGCAATAGTGGCTGCCGTCATATTCACGGGGATGTTGTTTCGTGGGTTTCACCGGGCCGAAAGGCAGTGCGATGCCGACGTTACGCAAATCCTTCGCCGCATCATATTCATGCATGACATGGTCGTTATAAGTGAAGCTCAGGCGCGAGCCGTCAGGGCTCCAGACGTGAACATGGCTGCCGCCCCGTAGCGCACCGGGTGTAAACGGCGGAGTGATATCCATCGCATCAAGATTGCTTGCAGCACCATTTTCAACCACTACACCGCGGCGGTGATGAAAATCGTACTGCCAGTTTGCGTCCGGATTTTCCGGGCCGTGAATAAAAACATAACCTTCCGGACGTTGCGGATTCACCGTCACCACCCCGACATGCGCACCTTGTGAAGCTCGATACACGACCTCTACTTCACCCGTTTGGACATTTACGCGCTCAATGGTTTCACTGGTAAACGAGGCTCCCGAAGGGCGCACATCAAACACCAAATATTGGCTATCTGGCGTCCAGACGTTGGTATTGGTGAGCTGGTGATGACGAGGTGCAAAAGTGAGTTGTTTCATGTTGTTATCCAGGCGATGACGTCGAGGAAGCAGGAGTACAGCAAAACTTCACGCTGACTTCATATTCGTTTTCTACAGTACCGTTTATTCTCTCCCTGAGGCAAAGACAATGGAACATTTCGACGTAGCAATTATCGGGTTAGGGCCAGCAGGCTCGGCGCTGGCACGGCAATTAGCCGGGTCGAAGCGTGTGATTGCGCTGGATAAAAAACGCCAGCACGGCACTGATGGATTCACCAAACCCTGCGGTGGACTTCTGGCTCCGGATGCCCAACGTTCGTTTATTCGTGACGGTATAACCCTGCCAGTCGAGGTTATCGCCAACCCACAAATTTTTAGCGTCAAGACGGTAGATGTGGAGACATCACTCACTCGTAACTACCAGCGTAGCTATATCAACATCAATCGCCACGCATTTGATTTATGGATGAAATCGCTTATTCCTGATGACGTCGTGGTTCACCATGACAGTCTGTGCCAGAAAATCTGGCGTGAAGAAGGCAAATGGCAGGTGATTTTTCACAGCGATGGCCAAAAACAGCAGGTTACCGCTGATTATCTGGTCGGTGCCGACGGGGCTAATTCTCTGGTTCGTCGTCACCTGTATCCTGATCATCAGATTCGCAAATACGTCGCCATTCAGCAGTGGTTTGTAGAACAGCACCCCGCGCCGTTTTACTCATGTATTTTTGATAATGACGTAACGGATTGTTATTCCTGGAGTATCAGTAAAGACGGCTATTTTATCTTTGGTGGCGCATATCCAATGAAAGATGGACAGCAATGCTTTGAAAAACTGAAAGAAAAGATGGCAGCATTCCATTTCCGATTCGGAGAAAAGGTAAAAAGTGAAAAATGCACCGTACTCTTTCCTTCGCGATGGGCGGATTTTATTTGCGGGAAAAAAAATGCGTTTTTGATTGGCGAGGCGGCAGGCTTTATCAGCGCAAGTTCGCTGGAAGGTATTAGCTATGCGCTGCACAGTGCCGAGATCCTTAATTCAGTGCTGATGAAAACAACGGTCAATCCCAACGATGCGTACTGGCGCGCAACACGGAAACTACGCATTAAACTCTACAGCAAAATTATCAAAAGCCGATGCTTAACGGCTCCGGGGTTAAGCAAATTACTGATGCAGAGTAATGTCGCACATATCCCGCAGAATCGCATCACTGCGGTATGCAGGCCGGCAGAGCAGTAATGGTCCGGTAATGTCGGATGTCGCTGCGCTAATCCGACCTACAAAAATGATAAGTATCAGTTGGCTACCGGGGCTAAGAGATTACTGGACGTTCAATACAAACTTCTCAATCGCGTATGCAACGCCATCTTCAAGGTTAGATTTAGTGACGAAGTTACTGACTTCTTTCACCTTATCGATAGCATTTTCCATCGCAACCCCCATCCCGGCATATTCCAGCATCGCAATGTCATTCTCCTGGTCGCCCAGCGTCATCACTTCTTCTTGTTTGATACCGAGTGTTTCAGCCAGCGCTTTCACGCCAGTACCTTTGTTGACACGCTTATCGAGGATTTCGAGGAAGTATGGCGAGCTTTTCAGTAGCGTATAGCGCTCGTGGACCTCGGCTGGAATTTTAGCGATCGCTTTGTCGAGAATGGCTGGCTCATCGATCATCATCACTTTCAGATAGGCGCCGTTTTTATCCATATTTTCTGGCTCGCTGAACACCAGTGGGATATTAGCGATAAAGGATTCATGAACGGTGTAGTAGCTGATGTCGCGGTTGGCGGTGTACAGCGTGTACCGGTCCAGCGCGTGGAAGTGGGAACCGACATCACGAGAAAGCTGTTCCAAATAACGGTAATCGTCGTAGTTCAGCGCCGTTTGCGCCACGGTGCTGCCGTCGCTTGCTTTCTGAACCAGAGCGCCGTTGTAGGTGATGCAGTAATCGTTCGGCTTATCCATATGCAGTTCTTTGAGATAGCTCTCAACACCTGCAAAAGGGCGTCCGGTACACAAAACAACGTTAACACCACGTTCGCGCGCACTGGCGATAGCGGCTTTAACGGCTGGAGAAATGGTGTGGTCTGGCAGCAACAATGTGCCGTCCATATCAATAGCAATGAGTTTTATAGGCATAGGATTTTCTGAGGTAATGAGTTTATCTCATGCTAACGCGATTAAGCTCGCAAAAATAGCGCTACGTTTCGCGAGAAAAAGGTCCGTTTTAAACATAAGAAAACGCCACCCAGAACCGCAAATAAAAAGCGTGAGTGGCGTTTTTCAACTAGCTGAAGAATTTATCCTTCAACATGTGGAAGCCTTTGGTGAGCAAATCTTCATCGTGAGCGACTTCACCCGCTGGTGAAAGCGTATCGACTATTTTCGGGAACTGCTCTGCCAGCAGTTGTGACGCGCTTCCCACGTCAATCCCGAGTTTCTCGGCTAGTCCGCTAATTGCGGGCAGACCCAGCACCTCTTGTATTTGCTCAGGGCTAACGCTTTGATTATGCGCGCCGCTTAACCATGAAGTGACGACATCAGAAAAACCCTTTTCCCGAAACTGTTCAAGAATAGCCTGAATGCCGCCCTGTTCATTAATCCACGTAAGGATGACTTTGAATTTATCTGCATCGCCACCCCTCATCATGCCAGTAACTTGATCGAAAAAGCCCATGACCTTGTCCTCCTGCATGCACGAAGTGTGCAATAGAAGTGTAGTCAATCACGCGGGGTTAAGACGATTTTGCCGAATGCGCCGCGGTCGAGATGTGCCAGCGCTTGCGGCAATTCTTCAAAGCGATAACAGGTTTCGATGACCGGTTTGATGCGGTTTGCGTCAATGGCACGAATAAAATCTTCTAGCGCACGGCGATGCCCGACGCCAATGCCCTGAATGGTCGGGGATTTCAATAACAGTTCGCCTGCAGGGCCAGAGATCTCATAGCCATCAAGCACGCCAATCACTGAAATACGCCCATGCACCGCGACTGCGCGCAGGGAATTAGCCAGATTCGTGCCGCCAACAGTTTCAATAATATGGTCGATTCCATACTCATCAGTGAGTTCGTAGACGGTATCGACCCAATCACTTTGCAAACGGTTAATGCCGTAATCGGCACCTAACGCTTTGGCGCGAGCCAGTTTTTCGTCGCTACTCGAAGTAACAAATACTTTGGCGCCGTGGGTTTTGGCGATTTGCAGCGCAAACATCGAAACGCCGCCCGTTCCCTGCACCAGCACCGATTGCCCGGCGTGCAAACTGCCACGCTCCACCAGAGCAAACCAGGCGGTAAGCCCGGCGCAAGGTAGCGTACTGGCCTGAATATCATCAAGACTTGTCGGTGATGCCACCAGCCAGTTTTCGTTGATGACTACATATTCCGCGAGCATGCCCTGATAAACCCCGCCGAGCGTGCGATAAGGCGGAGTGCGTGCGGTGCCGTTGGGTTTTCCGTCAATCCAGTCGGGCGAAAACGTTGAGATAACGCGCGCACCAGGCTGAAAACGAGTCACGCCTTCACCGAGGCTTTCCACCACGCCCGCCATGTCTGACGCCGGGGTAAATGGGAAAGGAAGCGCCAGCGGCATCGTGCCATCAATGACAATTTTGTCGCGGTAATTGAGCGAAATAGCGTTAACCCGAACCAAAACCTCGCCAGGTCCAGGCTCAGGAATCGCTGCTGTAGAAAGTGTCAGGTTGTCACGCCCAACGGCGCTCATGGTCCAGCGCTGCATGGTTTTGCTGAGCGTTTGGCTCATTATTTTCTCCAGGAATTTGGCTTCATTCATCACCACTCAAAGTATATCGTTGGCCTACAATCACCAGTGGCGATAGATTTTCTCGGTATTGGTTCCTGAATGGATACAAATGATGAGTGAACAACTGAAGGGGATTTCTGTTTTTGTTACGGCAGTTGAGGCGGGGAGTTTTGCACTGGCGGCGCAGCGCCTGCATCTTTCACGTTCGGCGGTCGGTAAAACAGTTTCTCAACTAGAACAAAGACTCGGTGTGCGGCTTTTTCAGCGCACCACGCGAAGCGTAACGCTGACCGATGACGGCGCACTTTTCTATGAGCATTGTTTACGAGCGCTGGCAGAAATTAATACCGCTGAAACACTACTCGAAAATGGAAAACAGAGTGTCAGCGGGCGGTTACGGGTTTCAATGCCAGTGCTGTATGGGCGTATGTGTATTGCGCCACTGCTCGCAGAATTTGCCAGCCAGCATCCCAACCTGAGTATGGATTTGCTGTTTAGCGACAAGGTTTCTGACCTGGTTGAAGATGGATTAGATCTGGCGATTCGCAACGGAAAATTACCTGATAGCAGCGGCCTGGTCGCGCGGAAGATCGGTGAGCATCGCATGATGATCTGCGCGTCGCCTCGCTATTTGCTGCAACACGGTGAGCCGCAAACCATTGACGATTTATCGCATTATGAAGTGTTCAATTACATTAACGCTGGCGTGCCACATCGCTGGGTTATCAATGCCGATGGCGGCAAGAAAAGCGAGTTTATCCCCAAAGCACGTGTTCTGATGGATGATTTAGAAGCGATTGCGGATGCGGCGATTGCTGGATTGGGTATTGCGCTGCTGCCTTGCTGGCTGATTGAGGAAGAGTTACAGAATGGGAAACTGGTGAGGATACTGCGCGAAGACCTGGACAACGTTTATGAAAGCCATGCGGTGTGGCTCCAGACATCTCATCTACCGCTAAAAGTACGGCTGGCAGTAGATATGCTGGTGAGCAGATTGCCCACCAGCATTAACTAACTTAGATATCGATGTTCGCCGCTTTCAGGGCGTTTTCTTCGATAAATGCGCGACGTGGTTCAACCGCGTCACCCATCAGGGTGGTGAACAGCTGATCGGCAGCAATCGCGTCTTTTACGGTGACACGCAGCATACGACGGCTTTGCGGATCCATTGTGGTTTCCCACAGCTGATCCGGGTTCATTTCGCCCAAACCTTTGTAGCGCTGAATAGACAAGCCACGACGGGACTCTTTCACCAGCCATTCCAGCGCCTGCTCAAAGCTGGCAACTGGCTGACGGCGTTCGCCACGTTCGATAAACGCATCTTCTTCGATTAAGCCGCGCAGTTTCTCGCCCAGTGTGCAAATACGACGGTACTCGCCACCAACTATGAATTCTTGCTCCAGCGGGTAGTCGGTATCCACACCGTGAGTACGCACACGAATCACTGGCTCAAAGATATTCAGCTCGCGGTTGTGACGCACGATAGAATTCCAGGTGCTGCCGTGTTGCTCGTTTTCGTTCAGCGCGATGACCAGCTTAGAAACCCAGTCGTTCACTTTGCTTTCGTCAGTCAGGTCGGCATCGGCAAGCGTTGCATGATAAACCAGGTTATTCAGCAGGTTGCGCGGATAACGGCGTTCCATGCGGCCAATCATTTTCTGGCAAGCATTGAACTCGGACACCAGTTTTTCCAGAGCTTCACCGGCGATGGCTGGTGCGCTGGCATTGGTGTGCAGTGTTGCGCCATCCAGTGCGATAGAGATCTGATATTGATCCATCGCTTCATCATCTTTGATGTACTGCTCTTGCTTGCCTTTCTTCACTTTGTACAGCGGTGGCTGTGCGATATACACATGGCCGCGTTCAACGATTTCAGGCATTTGACGGTAGAAGAAGGTCAACAGCAGGGTACGAATGTGTGAGCCGTCGACGTCCGCATCCGTCATGATGATGATGCTGTGATAACGCAGTTTGTCCGGGTTGTATTCGTCACGGCCAATGCCGCAGCCCAGCGCCGTAATCAGCGTTGCGACTTCTTGAGAGGCGAGCATTTTGTCAAAGCGCGCTTTCTCAACGTTCAGAATTTTACCTTTCAGTGGCAGGATCGCCTGGTTCTTACGGTTACGCCCCTGTTTTGCAGAGCCGCCCGCAGAGTCCCCTTCCACAAGGTACAGTTCGGAGTGAGCCGGGTCGCGTTCCTGGCAATCAGCCAGTTTGCCTGGCAAACCAGCCAAATCCAGCGCGCCTTTACGACGAGTCATTTCACGTGCACGACGTGCTGCTTCACGAGCACGAGCCGCATCAATAATTTTGCCGACGACGATTTTCGCGTCAGACGGGTTTTCCAGCAGGTATTCAGACAGCAGTTCGTTCATCTGCTGCTCAACCGCGGTTTTCACTTCCGAAGAAACCAGTTTGTCTTTGGTCTGAGAAGAGAATTTAGGGTCCGGAACTTTTACGGAGACAACAGCAATCAGGCCTTCACGGGCATCGTCACCGGTGGCGCTCACTTTCGCTTTTTTGCTGTAGCCTTCTTTTTCCATATACGCATTCAGCGTACGTGTCATCGCCGAGCGGAAACCTGCCAGGTGAGTACCACCATCGCGCTGCGGGATGTTGTTGGTAAAGCAGTAGATGTTTTCCTGGAAACCATCGTTCCACTGCAACGCCACTTCTACGCCAATACCGTCTTTTTCAGTG
Source organism: Buttiauxella sp. 3AFRM03 (assembly GCF_003675305.1). NCBI lineage: Bacteria > Pseudomonadati > Pseudomonadota > Gammaproteobacteria > Enterobacterales > Enterobacteriaceae > Buttiauxella > Buttiauxella sp. 3AFRM03. The sequence goes on along the minus strand of NZ_CP033076.1, from coordinate 3,040,197 downwards.
CTGAAATAGAACACGGTTGGGTGAATTGGGGTTTTGTTTTTGTTGAGGTACTCAACGAATGCGCGGATACCACCTTCGTAGTGGAAGTGGTCCTGGCGGCCATCACGCTTATCAATCAGGCGGATAGAAACACCGGAGTTCAGGAATGACAGTTCACGCAGGCGTTTGGCCAGAATGTCGTATTCAAACTCAATCACGTTGGTGAAGGTTTCATGGCTTGGCCAGAAACGGACTTGCGTACCGGTGGCATCGGTATCACCCGTCGCCGCCAGCGGTGCCTGTGGCACGCCGTGAACGTAAGTTTGCTGGTGTACTTTGCCTTCGCGGCGAATCAGCAGTTCCAGTTTCTGGGACAGGGCGTTAACAACAGAAACACCTACGCCGTGCAGACCGCCAGAAACTTTATAGGAGTTGTCATCGAACTTACCGCCAGCGTGCAGCACGGTCATGATAACTTCGGCAGCAGATACGCCTTCTTCCGGGTGAATACCGGTAGGAATACCACGGCCATCATCGGTGACGGAGACAGAGTTATCAGCATGAATGGTGACAACGATGTCTTTACAGTGACCGGCAAGTGCTTCGTCGATAGCGTTATCTACGACCTCAAATACCATGTGGTGCAGACCGGTGCCGTCGTCCGTATCGCCGATATACATTCCCGGGCGCTTACGTACCGCATCCAGCCCTTTAAGGACTTTGATACTGGAGGAGTCATAAGAATTCGACATCAACGTTTCTCGCTCATTTATTCTTGGGTTAATCCGTTATTTTACCCTGATCCACGACGAACATCTTCGAATTTTTGTCCGCCATATCCATCACATGTTCTGCGCTAATTGCGCTAACAAAAACCTGTGATTCCGTCGCCTTTAGCCGGCTGGCTAATAGACCACGGCGTGCATCATCTAGTTCAGAGGCAAAATCATCTATCAGATACAGGCAACGCCGCCCGTTCTGTCGGGTGAGAAACTCACCCTGCGCCAGTCTTAAAGCGCACATCAGTAATTTAAGCTGCCCACGCGACAAGGTATCTTCGACCGGAGCACCGTCAGCACGGATCCTGAAATCAGCTTTGTGAGGGCCGTGAGCGGTGTAGGTCAGCATTCGATCGCGTTCGAAGTTGCGTTCCAGTAGCTCGCCGTAGTCACTCTCTTTTTCCCAGCCGCGCTGGAAGGAGAAACTAAGCGAGAACTCCGGCAGAAATTGCGCACAAGTATCAGCCATGTCATCGGCAATGGCTGCACTGTAGTCGGAACGCCAGCGGCTAATTTGCTCCGCTAGTGGGATAAGCTCTTGATCCCATGGCCGCAATTGCGCATAACGCGTTACTTGTCGCAACGCAGCGTTACGTTGCTTAAGCAGGCGTTTGAGATTGCTCCAGGCGACAAAAAATCCTGGTTCGTTGTGGAAACATCCCCAATCGAGGAAAGCTCTACGGTATTTCGGGCCGCCGTTGAGCAGTGTAAATCCTTCAGGGGTGATGAGTTGCATCGGCATCAACAGCGCAAGTTCAGCCACTTTGTGGCCGTCGCTGCCGTCAATACGCACTTTGCTGTCGCCCGCACGGTCTTTGGTCAGGCCAAGTGAGATTTCCCGCTCGCCATTTTGTAAACGACCATGCAGTACAAAGGATTCTGTTTCATGGCGGATAACGCGCTCAATCTTCAGACTGCGAAAAGCGCGACCGTGACCGAGGGTATAAATCGCCTCTAACACGCTGGTCTTGCCGCTTCCGTTGGCTCCCACCAGAAAATTAAAACCTGGAGCCAGAGCCAAATCAGCATTTTCGATATTACGAAAGTCTTTGATCAACAAACGCGACAGCGACATCTACAGTCTCATTGGCATGACTACGTAAGCCGCCGCTTGAGAGGCTGCATCTTCGATCTGCACACTAGAAACAGAGTCGGTCAGTAAAATGCGCACGTTCTCGCACTTCAGAGCGTTCAGAACATCGAGCACGTAACTGACGTTGAAACCAATTTCCATATCTGTGCCGTCGTAAGTGACGTCGAGAATTTCTTCGGCTTCTTCCTGTTCCGGGTTGTTAGCCGTGATTTTCAATTGATTTTGAATCACTTGCAGACGAACGCCACGGAATTTCTCGTTCGAGAGAATCGCCGCACGCGAAAATGCTTGCTTCAGCAAATCACAGCTGGCATCCAGGTGTTTGTCCGGATTCTTCGGCAATACGCGGCGATAATCCGGGAAACGGCCATCAACCAGCTTAGAAGTGAAGATAAAGTCACCGACATGAGCACGGATGTTGTTGCTGCCAATTTGTATGCGCAGTGGTGAATCACCGCCGTCCAGCATACGCATCAGTTCAATCACGCCTTTACGCGGCACGATCACCGAATGGTTTGGCAGAGACTGACCCACCGGCATAGAACACACCGCCAGGCGGTGACCATCGGTCGCCACGGTGCGCAGTTCTTCGCCTTCGGTTTCAAACAACATGCCGTTCAGATAATAACGAACGTCCTGATGAGCCATAGAAAACTGCGTGGCTTCAATCAGGCGTTTCATGGTCGCTTGTGGGAGCGTGAATTCTACTTCGCTCTGCCAGTCGTCGAGGTTCGGGAAATCTGCCGCCGGCAGCGTGGAGAGCGAGAAACGGCTACGCCCGGAGCGCACTAGCATGCGGTCGCCCTCAAGCTGTACAGCGATTTCCGCGCCTTCTGGCAAACCACGACAGATGTCGAAGAATTTACGCGCAGGCACTGTGGTGGCACCCGGCTCATGCGCTTGAACTAAAGCGACACGCGCCACCATCTCCATTTCCAGGTCAGTCCCTGTTAATGAGAGCGTTCCTTCCGCGACTTGCAACAGCAGGTTGCCGAGAATCGGTAACGTAGGACGGCCACCTAACGGGCCACTCACCTGTTGCAGCGGTTTTAATAAAGTTTCACGTTCAACGGTAAATTTCATAGCGTCACGAAGATAATGTTCTGATTAGGTTAGAGAAATCTTCTTTGATGTCGTGGCTTTCTTCACGCAACTGCTCAATCTTACGGCAGGCATGGAGAACCGTAGTATGGTCGCGGCCACCAAAGGCATCGCCGATTTCTGGCAAGCTATGGTTAGTCAGTTCCTTCGCCAGCGCCATCGCCATTTGACGTGGACGGGCAACCGAGCGGGAACGACGCTTGGACAACAGGTCAGCAATCTTTATTTTATAGTACTCAGCCACCGTCTTCTGAATATTGTCGATGGTGACGAGCTTCTCTTGCAGCGCAAGAAGATCACGCAGTGCTTCGCGCACGAAGTCGATGGTAATCGCCCGGCCAGTAAAGTTAGCGTTGGCGATAACACGGTTCAATGCCCCTTCCAGTTCACGCACATTCGAGCGTAAACGCTTGGCAATAAAGAAGGCCACTTCACCCGGCAGACGAATGTCATTCTCATCTGCTTTTTTCATCAGGATCGCAACTCGCGTTTCCAGCTCTGGTGGTTCGATGGCAACCGTTAACCCCCAACCGAAGCGCGATTTCAGACGATCTTCAACGCCGTTGATCTCTTTTGGATAACGATCCGAGGTCAGAATGATCTGTTGGTTACCTTCAAGCAGGGCATTAAAGGTGTGGAAGAATTCTTCCTGTGAGCGCTCTTTATTGGCAAAGAATTGAATATCATCTATTAGCAGCGCATCAACAGAACGGTAGTAACGTTTGAACTCTTCAATAGCGTTATTTTGTAGTGCTTTTACCATGTCCTGAACGAAACGTTCAGAGTGCATGTACACCACTTTTGCATTCGGTTTGCGCGCAATAATACCGTTGCCAACAGCATGCAAAAGGTGCGTTTTACCCAGGCCTGTGCCGCCATAAAGGAACAAAGGGTTATAAGCGCCACCGGGGTTATCTGCCACCTGGCGTGCCGCCGCGCGAGCCAGTTGGTTCGATTTACCTTCAACGAAGTTATCGAAAGTATGTTTTACGTTGACGTTGGAACGGTACAGTTGCTCAGCCGGGGCTGGAAGATTATCCCAACTCGGACGCATAGGTGCCGCAGGGCGAGCCATTTGCGCATGGGCAGGAGCAGTCGCTACTGCTTGCTGATTTAACGTCTGGCTGACCGGTTTGCTGCCCACTTCAAAACGTAATACGGGCGCATCTGTACCGCAAAAATCGTTAAGTAATCCATTGATATTATTGAGGTACTTATCTCGTACCCAGTCGAGAACAAAACGGTTTGGCGCATACAGGGCCAGCGTGTTATCGCTCAGTTCCGCCTGTAGGGGGCGTATCCACATACTGAATTCTGTGGCTGGTAACTCATCCTGCAATCGGGCAAGACACTGCTGCCAAAGCGAAAGTGACACGGCGGACTCCACTCGAACAAAGTCGATAAAATGACGAAGACTGAAAGTTTATATTCATGATTGTTGACACACGCCGACTCTTCCTCAACGGAACCCCGGTACGGGAAGCGTGCGAACCGCTATCTGCGGTTTACCCCAGGGTGAACGCTAAAGGATCACGATCGGGACCGCGGATCATAGCCTAAAGCGCGCCAGAGATCTTCTGTTTCTCACAGTTTCTTCCCGATTTATCCACAGGGCTGTTTTGTGGAGTCTAAGTGTAAACGATCCTGCCAAACGCGCAGCGCATATCATTCCTAAATAGGAAAATTTAATGACTAGCGCACAAAATCGTCTTAACTGATCTAAGGAAGATCCCTAACGATCCTTGCTCTTTAATGGGGACGCCGTATAATTCCCCACCCGTCGCGTGTCACCACGGCTTTATTTTGGACAGATCCTGGTCATTTTTAGGGTCAAAAAGCGAATTAAGGCACGGGAATTAAGGAAAGAGAATTGACTCCGGAGTGTACAATTATTACAATCCGGCCTCTTTAATCAGCCACACTGAGGCGTAAGTCTTTTGCAGTTTATGCAGGGCTCTTCGCTAACCCAGTGAAATTTATCCAAGTTTAGGTAGAAATCGCCATGAAACGCACTTTTCAACCGTCCGTACTGAAGCGTAACCGTTCACACGGTTTCCGTGCTCGTATGGCAACTAAAAATGGTCGTCAGGTTTTGGCACGTCGTCGTGCTAAAGGCCGTTCCCGTCTGACCGTTTCTAAGTAATAAAAGCTAACCCCTGAGTGGTTAAGCTCGCATTTCCCAGGGAGTTACGCTTGTTAACTCCCACTCATTTCACTTTCGTCTTCCAGCAGCCTCAACGGGCTGGCACGCCGCAAATCACCATCCTCGGCCGCCTAAATTCGCTGGGGCATCCCCGCATCGGTCTAACAGTCGCTAAGAAAAACGTTAAACGCGCACACGAACGCAATCGGATTAAACGTCTGACGCGTGAGAGTTTCCGTTTGCGTCAGCATGAACTTCCTCCTATGGATTTCGTGGTAGTGGCTAAGAAAGGGGTTGCCGACCTGGATAACCGGGCTTTATCGGAAGCATTGGAAAAGTTATGGCGCCGTCACTGTCGCCTGTCTCCCGGCTCCTGATAGGCCTGATTAAGGTCTATCAGCGCCTGATAAGTCCGCTTCTCGGGCCGCATTGCCGTTTCACTCCTACCTGTTCTCACTACGGAATTGAGGCATTGCGCAGGTTTGGGGTGTTAAAAGGCAGTTGGTTGACAGTGAAACGCGTATTAAAATGCCACCCTTTGAACCCCGGTGGAGACGATCCCGTCCCACCTGGACCTTTTGATACCAGAGAACACTAACGATGGATTCGCAACGCAATCTCTTTCTCATCGCTTTGTTGTTCGTGTCTTTCATGATCTGGCAAGCCTGGGAGCAGGATAACGCTCCAAAACCACAGGTGCAGCAGACCACGCAGACTACGACCACCGCAGCAGGTAACGCCGCAAGCCAGGGTGTGCCGACCAGTGGCCAGGGAAAAATCATCACGGTTAAAACTGACGTCCTTGAGCTTTCCATCAACACCCGTGGTGGTGATGTTGAGCAGGCGCTGTTGCTGACCTACCCGAAAGAGCTCAAATCTAATGAGCCGTTCCAGTTACTGGAAACCACGCCAGAGTTTGTCTACCAGGCACAAAGTGGCCTGACGGGTCGTGATGGCCCAGATAACCCGGCTAACGGTGATCGCCCACTGTATAACGTTGAAAGCGACAGCTTCGTACTGCCAGAAGGCCAGAACGAACTTGTTATTCCAATGACTTATACTGATGCAGCGGGCAACGTCTTCACGAAATCCTTCACCCTGAAACGCGGCGAGTTCGCGGTAAGCGTGGATTACAATGTGAAGAACGCCGGTGAGAAACCGCTGGAACTGGCTACTTTTGGTCAGTTGAAGCAGTCCATCAATCTACCGTCACACCGCGATACTGGAAGCAACAACTTTGCGTTGCACACCTTCCGTGGCGCTGCATATTCCACTCCTGATGCGAAATACGAAAAATATAAATTCGACACCATCGCTGACGGGGAAAACCTGAACGTTAATGCCAACAACGGTTGGGTGGCGATGTTGCAGCAGTATTTCGCAACAGCGTGGGTTCCGCGTAATCAGGGTACTAACAACTTCTATACCACCAAACTGAGCAATGATGTGGCGGCGATTGGTTATAAATCCGCGCCACAACTGGTTCAACCTGGTCAAACCGCTCAACTGGGTAGTACCCTGTGGGTTGGCCCGGAAATTCAGGACAAAATGGCAGCCGTTGCGCCGCACCTTGACCTGACTGTGGATTATGGCTGGTTGTGGTTTATTTCTCAGCCGCTGTTCAAGCTGTTGAAATTCCTGCACGGCTTTATCGGTAACTGGGGCTTCTCCATTATCGTTATCACCTTCATCGTTCGTGGCATCATGTACCCGCTGACTAAAGCGCAGTACACCTCCATGGCGAAAATGCGTATGTTGCAGCCGAAACTGGCAGCCATGCGTGAACGTATTGGTGACGATAAGCAGCGCCAGAGCCAGGAAATGATGGCCCTGTATAAAGCTGAGAAAGTTAACCCGCTGGGTGGTTGTCTCCCGCTGGTTATCCAGATGCCAATCTTCCTGGCGTTGTACTACATGCTGATGGGTTCTGTGGAACTGCGCCATGCGCCGTTCGCACTGTGGATTCATGACTTGTCTGCACAAGACCCGTACTACATCCTGCCGATCCTGATGGGCTTGACGATGTTCTTCATTCAGAAGATGTCGCCGACCACAGTGACCGACCCGATGCAGCAGAAGATCATGACCTTTATGCCGGTCATCTTCACGGTGTTCTTCCTGTGGTTCCCGTCAGGTCTGGTACTGTACTATATCGTCAGTAACACAGTGACCATCATCCAGCAGCAGCTGATTTATCGCGGTCTTGAGAAACGTGGCTTACACAGCCGCGATAAGAAAAAGACCTGATAAAAATTAGCGAGAAGCTTACGAAAGGCGGTCAATAGACCGCCTTTTTCTTTTGTAGGGTGGATAAGCGAAGCGCCATCCACCAATCAATCACGAAGGGATAGTAATGAGCCATAACGAGACAATCGTTGCCCAGGCGACACCGCCGGGACGTGGTGGGGTCGGTATCCTGCGCGTCTCAGGCCTTCAGGCACGTGAAGTAGCACAAGCCATTCTGGGCAAATTACCGAAACCACGTTACGCCGATTATCTGCCATTCCGTGATACTGACGGCAGCGTTCTCGATCAAGGTATCGCGTTGTGGTTCCCTGGCCCGAATTCCTTCACGGGTGAAGATGTGCTGGAACTTCAGGGGCACGGTGGCCCAGTTATCCTGGATTTACTGTTAAAGCGCATCCTGGCGCTCCCAGGCGTGCGTATCGCAAGGCCTGGTGAGTTCTCCGAACGTGCATTTCTGAACGACAAGCTGGATTTGGCTCAGGCCGAAGCCATCGCTGACCTGATTGATGCCAGTTCCGAACAAGCCGCGCGTTCAGCATTAAATTCTCTGCAAGGTGCTTTCTCCGCACGCGTAAACCATTTAGTTGAAGCGCTGACACATTTGCGTATTTACGTGGAAGCAGCGATTGATTTTCCGGATGAAGAAATCGACTTTCTGTCTGACGGCAAAATTGAAGCCCAGCTGAACCAGGTGATTGGCGATCTGGATGCGGTGCGCGCCGAAGCACGCCAGGGCAGTTTGCTGCGTGAAGGCATGAAAGTGGTGATTGCAGGGCGTCCAAATGCCGGAAAATCGAGCCTGTTGAATGCTCTGGCTGGCCGCGAAGCAGCGATTGTGACGGATATTGCCGGAACCACCCGTGACGTATTACGCGAACATATTCATATCGACGGCATGCCACTGCATATCATCGATACCGCAGGGCTGCGCGAAGCGAACGACGAAGTTGAGCGTATCGGTATCGAACGTGCGTGGAATGAGATTGAACAAGCTGACCGTGTGCTGTTTATGGTTGACGGAACCACGACCTCTGCCACTGACCCTGCTGAAATCTGGCCAGACTTTATTGCGCGCTTACCGGCACGTTTACCGATTACCGTAGTGCGTAATAAAGCTGATGTCACCGGCGAAACGCTGGGTCTGAGCGATGTGAATGGTCACTCACTTGTACGCTTGTCTGCGCGTACCGGTGAAGGTGTAGATGTGCTGCGCGATCATCTAAAACAGAGCATGGGCTTTGAAACCAATATGGAAGGCGGCTTCCTGGCGCGTCGTCGCCACTTGCAGGCGCTGGAACAGGCAGCAACCCATCTGCAACAAGGCAAAGCGCAGTTGCTGGGCGCATGGGCCGGGGAATTGCTGGCTGAAGAACTGCGACTTTCTCAGCAAAGCCTGAGCGAAATCACCGGCGAATTTACCTCTGATGATTTGCTTGGACGCATTTTCTCCAGCTTCTGTATCGGTAAATAAACTAAAAAAGTAAGCGTGTGCTCACTTTTTACTCATCCCGCAATGCGCCTGATTTAGCAGGATAAGTGTTGCGGGATTTTTTTACCGTTTCGTCTGTACTTTAAAAACCTAAGTATTCATAGGGTTGATCAATTGATGTTTTTTTACACGCTCATCCCCGTGCGTTTCGTTGCTAAAAAATCTACAATTGAATGAAAAGTAGATTGCCCATTATCAAGGAGAGAAAAATGGCAACGCATTTCGCAAGATGGACGATCAATCCCAAATTCCCCTTTTCGAGCCGGCTGAATGAAGAATGCCTCGCCTTCGCTCAACAAATGCCGGAACATCGCCGTTCACGATTCTTAGCCTCACGTAGCCTGCTGGCTGAACTCCTTCATATGCTGTATGGCATTCAACAACTGCCCAAGATTGTCACCACTGCCGCCGGGCGCCCGCATTTTGCTGACTCGTCGTTGATGGACTTCAGCATTGCTTATGCCGGAAACAAAGTCGGTGTGTTGGTCACCACCGAAGGCCGTTGCGGACTCGATTTCGAAATTAATCAGTCGTTCGGCAATCTTCCTTCTGTTGCTTCAGCTTCCATTTTCCGCAGCAATGAGTCTATCTGGATAAACACTCAAAAAAACCCAAGTGAGGCCAGAGCACAGTTACGCACACTGCATCAAAGTGCTTTTAAATTGACCGGTCGTGAAGAAAGCTGGCAGCTTCTGCCTGGTGCGGGTCGGATTCGCACAAATGATCAATCAGAAATTGAAGCGATCAGCGATGTGGAAGGCCTGTTAATCTGGGGATGCGTAGTGTCGCCCGCCATAGAAAAATTGAGTTTGTGGGAGTTTGAAAGCCCGCAAAGCTGGCATAGTCTGTGGGATGTCAAATCACGTTATCGCGATCCTAACGGCAGCATAATTCGCTTAACCAGTATGTCGTCAGAAAAAGCGTTATATCAAAACTGATCTTTCCTGAACGTCCTGACAAAAAGAGGTATTCATGTCCGACACGTTAAAGATAGTCACGTTATTAGGTAGCCTGCGCCATGGCTCATTCAACGCGATGGTCGCCCGCACTTTGCCTGGCATCGCCCCAGCGGGGATGAGCATTGAGGCATTGCCGTCGATCAAAGACATTCCATTGTATGACGCCGATATACAGCAAGAAGAGGGGTTCCCGGCAACGGTTGAAGCGATTGCTGAGCAAATCCGCACCGCAGATGGCGTTGTGATTGTCACGCCAGAATATAACTATTCGGTGCCAGGTGGCCTGAAGAACGCCATCGACTGGCTGTCACGTTTACCGGAACAGCCACTGGCTGGCAAACCAGTGCTGATTCAGACCTGTTCCATGGGCGCGATTGGTGGCGCACGCTGCCAGTACCATCTGCGCCAGATTCTGGTGTTCCTCGACGCGATGGTGATGAACAAGCCTGAATTTATGGGCGGCGTGATTCAAAACAAAGTGGATGTGCAAACTGGCGAAGTGGTTGATCAAAGCACGCTCGATCATTTGGCCGGGCAGCTGACGGCATTTGGTAATTATATTCAGCGAGTTAAAAACTAATTAGCTAAAGCGCGCCACATCGTTTCGAAGCCTAAAGCCTTAAAATCGCCAGCACGTTCCGGTTCACGGCTGGCGAATTCCATGGTCGTTTCTGCCAGCGAAGAAAAAATCGCATCACTAAACGCGCGATACGGGCCGCACTGAAAAGCCTTCAGTATCGATTGCGAACAGATCTCATGTAATTCCGGGAATAACTCCGCCACTTTTTGCTTCGTGTCATCATCAATCTTATCGCTCACCGACAGCTGACGAATCGCCCGATGCGCTTCAGGGTGACCAATCGCCCAGTCGATGTAGCTGTTCCAGATATAGCGGGTATATTCTTTCGGGTCTTTCAGTGTGCGGTCGAGATTCGCCTGCATGGAAATAAGTAAGCTTTGTTTCAAATACAGGTACAGCTCGTTTATCAAATCGTCCTTAGTGGCAAAATAACGAAATAGAGTACCTTCCGCGACGCCTGCGCCACGGGCAATTTGCGCAGTTGATGCCGCAATCCCCGACTGGCCGATGGCGATGGTTGCTGCATCCAGTAACGCTAATTTTTTATCTTCACTCTTCGGACGAGCCACAACGTTTTACCCCATATTTTAAAAACCAAATTGAATCACGCCAACTTCGCCACTGCAACGTTCAATGTCAGCGTTTGAAAAGCATCTTGACGGTCGTCACTCCTTATCTATAATGAGTGCTTACTCACTCATTATCAAGTTTACAGCTTCGTGCCAATGGATGGAACGATTTGTGCAGGCCAGGAAATGAAACGATTCTCCATATGCGCGGTAATAATTATGTTGATTGCAACAGCAGCCAGTTTGCCTTTTGTTCTGAATGCCGGGTTTGGCCAGGCTCCGCAAGGAGAAGGTCTAAGTTTAGTCGAACGCTCTGCAAATTACGTTGATGGACAATTTCGCAACCAGATCCCAACGCTTGGCTATACCGGGCAGAAAAGTAAGCTTGCGGCATGGTGGGGATTTTTAACCGCGAAGCGGGAAAATTCTCGCCCTCAACAACCTCTACCGCTAGTGAAAACTTCACTGGCTAATCTGCCGCTGGAACAAGATACGATGGTCTGGCTCGGGCACTCCTCCTGGTACATCCAGCTGGCCGGCAAACGCATTCTTATCGATCCCGTTTTCAGCAGTTACGCCGCCCCGTTTTCATTTCTCAATAAAGCCTTCCCTGGGGATTACCCGTGGACGGCTGAGTCGATGCCTGAAATCGATCTGCTGATTATCTCCCACGACCATTACGATCATCTGGATTACGCCACCATCAAAGCACTGAAGCCAAAAATCCGCCAGGTGATTACGCCATTGGGCGTTGGTTCGCATCTGCGTTACTGGGGCATAAATAGCGACATCATTCATGAAAAAGACTGGAACCAGACGGTAAAAATCTCGAACGACCTGACGGTGCATGTGTTACCCGCCCGGCATTTCTCTGGCCGCAGTCTGAAGAGCAACCAGACGTTATGGGCGAGTTTTATGTTCGTGACCAATGACAACAAAGTCTATTACAGCGGTGATACCGGCTACGGGCCACACTTCAAAGCTATCGGTGAACAGTTCGGTTCGATCGATTTAGCCATTATGGAAAACGGCCAATATGACAAGGACTGGAGCAATATTCATATGATGCCGCAAGAAACTGCACAAGCCGCAGTAGACCTCAAAACTCGCGCCATACTTCCGGGCCATGCAGGCCGTTTTGTACTGGCAAATCATACGTGGGATGCGCCTTACAAAAGCCTCGCTGAAGCCAGTATCGGGAAAAATTATCGCCTGTTAACACCAAAGCAGGGTGAGCCTGTGCGGGTAAATGATAACGCACAACAATTTAGCGCCTGGTGGGAATCTGCCAGCGCAATGTAAGCGAACCACGCAGGGGGATGTATGACGATTTCAGCTCAGGTTATCGATACGATTGTTCAGTGGATTGATGACAATTTGCATCGACCATTACGCATTGATGATATTGCCGATCACGCGGGGTATTCGAAGTGGCACTTGCAGCGTTTGTTTATGCACTACAAAGGTGAAAGTCTGGGGAAATACATTCGTGAGCGCAAATTGTTGCTGGCCGCGCGTGATTTACGCGACACCGATAACAAGGTTTACGATATTAGTCTGAAGTATGGCTTTGATTCGCAGCAGACGTTTACGCGGATATTTACGCGCACCTTTCATCAGCCACCGGGCAGGTATCGCAGAGAGAACCACAGCCAGCCACAATAACCGGCCATGGTTCACTGTTTCGTAGGCCGGAAAAGCGCAAGCGCCATCCGGCAAAAACGATTAATGTGCGTCGATAAATACGATTTTCAGAATGAACAGCAGCGCCACAACAATCACGCATGGGCTGATTTCACGCCAGCGGCCCGTGCCGAGTTTCATCACGCAATAAGAGATGAAGCCCAGCGCGATGCCTTCGGTGATTGAGAAGCTGAAAGGCATCATTACCGCAGTAATAAACGCAGGAACCGCTTCTGTCAGGTCGTCCCACTTCACGCGCGATAAACTCGACGTCATCAACACGCCAACGTAGATCAACGCACCAGCTGCAGCATATGCCGGAACCATGCCTGCTAACGGGGAAAGGAAGATAACCAACAAGAACAGCAAACCAACGATGACCGCCGTCAGGCCAGTACGCCCGCCAACAGACACGCCAGAAGAGCTTTCGATATACGCGGTAACGGAAGAAGTCCCGATAAATGCACCCGCAACTGAAGACACGCTATCAACGTACAGCGCCTGCTTCATGCGTGGGAATTTCCCTTTTTCGTCGGCAAGCCCGGCTTTGTCTGTCACGCCAATCAGCGTGCCGGATGAGTCAAACAGGTTAACCAACATAAAGGAGAAGATAACACCCGCCAGACCAATGTTCAGCGAACCGGCTAAATCAACCTGGCCGACAACTGACAGCACGCTTGGTGGCGCGGAAACAATACCGTGGTATTGCACGTCGCCCATCATCCAGCCCAGCAGCGTGGTGACTACAATTGACACCAGCACGGCAGCGTGAATATTGCGCGAGGCAAGAATGGCGATGATAAAGAAGCCCAGCGCGCCAAGCAGTACGCTGTGCGAAGTCAGGTTACCGATGGCCACCAGCGTGTCTTTATTAGCCACGATGATCCCGGCATTTTTCAGGCCCATCATGCCGATGAACAGACCAATACCGCTGGTGATACCGACACGCAAACTCACCGGAATATTGGCAATCATCCAGTAACGCACACGGAAAATGGTCAGCAACAGCAGGCCTACTGCACCCCAGAAAATGGCACCCATCCCAACTTGCCAGGAAATCCCCATCGCACCTACCACCACAAAGGCGAAGAAGGCGTTCAGGCCCATTGCCGGAGCCAATGCGACTGGCAGATTGGCGAAAATACCCATCAGGATGCTACCTAATGCGGCAATCAAACAGGTGGTGACAAAAACGGCCTGGGTATCCATACCAGCGGCGCCAAGGATCTGCGGGTTGACGAAAACGATATACACCATCGTCAGGAAGGTCGTAAGACCGGCGATCACTTCAGTGCGTGCCGTGGTGCCGTGTTCGCGCAGTTTAAACACGCGCTCGAGCAGCCCCGGATTTGCGGCCGGAGTAGATTGTGGTTGGCTCATTAGTGTTAATTCCGAACATTGAGAGGGAAAATCCGTCGTTATCCTATACCAAAAATTCCCAAACATAATGACCCACGCTAATTTTTTTTCATTGAATTTACTTATACGGCAACGATTGCGTGCCGCAAAAATTCTGCAAATTGGGTAAAGTAGATATTTAATCTTATACCCGAGCTACTTCAAGATGCAGGTAGGCGGCAATCGAATGAATCCCGATGAACTTACTCAAGTAAGTGATTCGGGTGAATGAGAGCAGTCAACACCCCTGCATATTGAAGGGCGATGGGTAGAAATAAGGAAGCGGTATGTCCCGGATAGATGCGGTGTTCTTCGACTGCGATGGCACACTGGTCGATAGTGAGGTTATTTGCTCCAAAGCCTACGTGCATATGTTTGCGCAATACGGCATCGAACTTGCGCTCGAGGAGGTTTTCAAAACTTTCAAGGGAATCAAGCTCTACGAAATAATCGACACGATTAATACCCGCTATGGAGTGAACTTGCCAAAAGATGAACTGGAGCCGGTTTATCGCGCCGAAGTTTCGCGTCTGTTTGATAGCGAGCTGGTAGAGATTGACGGCGCAGCAGCACTAATTGCGCAAATCAACGTGCCGATGTGTATCGTTTCCAACGGCCCGGTCAGCAAAATGCAGCATTCACTGGGCAAAACCGGCATGCTCCACCATTTCCCGGACAAACTGTTTAGCGGCTACGATATACAGACGTGGAAACCGGATCCGGCACTGATGTTCCACGCCGCCGAGGCAATGAATGTGGATATCAAAAACTGTGTGCTGGTGGATGACTCTATGGCCGGTGCGCAATCCGGTATTGCCGCAGGCATGGAAGTTTTCTATTTTTGCGCCGACCCACACAACCAGCCGATTGATCACCCGAAAGTAACGACGTTTACCGATTTAGCGCAGTTGCCGGAGTTGTGGCGTGCGCGGGGTTGGAATATCACGGTTTAAACGCCCTCACCCTGACCCTCTCCCGCAGGAGAGGGAACAGATCGAGTCGAAATTATTCTTTCGGGTCTTTACCAGCCAACAGCTTATCCAGCTCATCGCCGCCGACATGACGGAAGTCCTGTCCTTTAACGAAGTAGAAAATAAACTCACAGATGTTCTGGCAACGGTCACCGATGCGTTCGATAGAGCGCGCACAGAACAGTGCAGTCAACACACTTGGAATAGTGCGTGAGTCTTCCATCATATAAGTCATCAACTGACGCACGATGCCTTCATATTCCTGGTCAACTTTCTTATCTTCGCGATAGATACGCACCGCTTCGTCGAGATCCATACGCGCAAACGCGTCGAGCACGTCATGCAGCATTTGCACGGTGTGGCGGCCTAATGATTCCAGGCTCACCAGCAGTGGCTGATGTTGCTGCGAGAATTTCTCCAACGCCGTGCGGCAGATTTTATCTGCTACGTCGCCGATACGTTCCAGCTCAGAAATCGTTTTGATGATGGCCATCACCAGGCGCAAGTCACTGGCGGTTGGCTGACGTTTAGCGATGATGCGCACACAGGCTTCATCAATCGCCACTTCCATCATGTTAACTTTCTGATCACCTTCGATAACGCGCTTTGCCAGCTCGCCATCTTGATTGTGCATGGCGGTGATAGCATCAGAAAGCTGTTGCTCCACCAGCCCACCCATGGTCATTACCTGAGTGCGGATATATTCCAGCTCGGCGTTAAACTGGCCGGAAATGTGTTTGTTGAGATTGAGGCTATCCATTTTGTTCTCCAAATCAACCGTAGCGGCCAGTAATATAGTCTTCAGTCTGCTTCTTGGCAGGCGTGGTAAACAGCGTGTCGGTTTCGCTAAATTCAATCAGCTCACCCAGGTACATAAATGCGGTGTGGTCTGAACAACGTGCCGCCTGCTGCATGTTGTGGGTCACGATTACCACGGTGTAATCTTCTTTTAGCTCGGTGATAAGCTCTTCAATGCGACCGGTAGAGATTGGGTCAAGCGCTGAACACGGTTCATCAAGCAGCAACACTTCCGGGCGAATCGCAATACCACGCGCGATGCACAGACGCTGCTGCTGGCCACCGGAGAGACTGTATCCGCTCTGGTGTAATTTATCTTTGGTTTCATTCCACAATGCGGCTTTGGTCAAAGCCCACTGCACACGTTCGTCCATATCACTGCGTGACAGCTTTTCAAACAGACGCACACCGAAGGCGATGTTGTCATAAATCGACATTGGGAATGGCGTCGGCTTCTGGAACACCATGCCCACTTTGGCACGCAGCAGGGCGATATCCTGGCTCTGAGTGAGGATGTTTTCCCCATCCAGCAGAATTTCACCTTCGGCACGTTGCTCTGGGTAGAGCGAGTACATTTTGTTAAATGTACGCAGCAGGGTGGATTTGCCACAGCCTGACGGGCCAATGAACGCGGTAACCTGGTTCTTAGCGATATCCAGATTGATGTTTTTCAGGGCATGGAACTTACCGTAATAGAAGTTCAAATCACGAACCTGAATTTTGTCTGGGGTAGTATCGACCATACTCATCTGTTTCTTAATCTCCATCCGACGCCGCCTTTGCCGCGCCGTAAAATTTAACCGTGTTTACTCTTCGCGAAAATCACACGCGCCAGAATATTTAGCAGCAGTACGCAAAGGGTAATAATCAGAACGCCAGCCCAGGCTAACTGTTGCCATTCGGCAAACGGGCTCATGGCAAATTTGAATATCGTCACCGGCAGGTTGGCAATCGGCTGCATCATGTCCGTGCTCCAGAACTGGTTGGAGAGGGACGTGAACAGCAGAGGGGCCGTTTCACCCGCGATACGTGCAATCGCCAGCAATACCCCGGTAATAATCCCGGAAACAGACGCTTTCAGCGTTATCGCGGAAATCATTTTCCACTTTGGCGTACCCAGCGCGTAAGCCGCTTCACGCAGGCTGTCTGGCACCAGTTTCATCATGTTTTCAGTGGTGCGAATCACAATTGGGATTTGCAGCAATGCCAGCGCAATCACCCCGGCCCAACCGGAGAAATGCTGCATCTTCGCCACCACAACGGTGTAAACAAACAGGCCGACAACAATTGATGGTGCAGAAAGCAGGATGTCATTGATAAAACGAATGACTTCAGCCAGAGCGGATTTGCGACCGTACTCAGCCAGATAAATCCCGGCCATGATGCCCAGCGGCGTACCGAAAACAGTCGCCCACAGAATTAACAAGCCGCTACCCGCAAGGGCGTTTGCTAAGCCCCCGCCTTCGGTATTTGGCGGTGGTGTCATTTCGGTAAACAGCGCAATCGACATACCGTCGATACCGCGCGTAACGGTTGAGAACAAAATCCATACCAGCCAGAACAGGCCGAACGCCATGGTTCCCATTGAAAGTGTCAGAGCTACGCGGTTTTTGAACCGACGACGAGCCTGCATTTTGCGGCGAGATTCAGCTAACGCCGCGCGGCTTTGCATTTCCATTGTCGTCATGAACGCGCTCCTTCATTCTTCGCCAGACGCATAACCATGAACTTCGAGATAGCCAGTACGATAAAGGTGATCACGAACAGAATCAGGCCCAGTTCCATTAATGCTGCGGTGTGAAGGCCAGATTCCGCTTCAGCAAATTCATTAGCCAGAGCAGAAGTAATACTGTTGCCCGGCATATACAGCGAGGCGCTGTCGAGTTGGTAGGTGTTACCGATGATAAAGGTCACCGCCATGGTTTCACCCAGAGCACGCCCCAAACCTAACATCACGCCACCAATCACGCCGTTTTTGGTAAACGGTAAAACGATGCGCCAGATAACTTCCCATGTGGTGCAGCCAATACCATAGGCTGACTCTTTCATCATCACAGGAGTTTGTTCGAATACATCACGCATAACCGCCGCAATGTACGGAATGATCATGATTGCCAGAATGACGCCTGCGGCAAGAATACCAATACCGAACGCCGGGCCGGAGAACAGCTCGCCAACAATCGGCACAGAAGAAAGCACGTTGCCGACAGGTTCCTGGAAGTACTTCGCAAACAGCGGAGCAAAGATGAACAAGCCCCACATGCCGTACACAATACTTGGAATTGCCGCCAGCAGTTCGATGGCGATACCCAACGGGCGACGCAACCAGTTCGGTGCCAGTTCTGTCAGGAACAATGCGATACCAAAACTGACTGGCACAGCAATTAACAGCGCGATAAACGAGGTTACCAACGTGCCGTAAATCGGCACCAGTGCACCGTAAATATCGTTAGGAGCATCCCACTCTTTCGTCCACAGGAACGAGAAACCAAACTTCTGAATGCTCGGCCAGGAGGAGATAATTAGGGAGATGATGATGCCGCCAAGAAGAAATAGCACAATCAGCGCAGCCAGTTTTACCAGCGCGCTGAAAATGACATCACCTTGTTTGCCAGGGGACTTGAACGTCGGCTTACTTACCGCCATAGCTTACTCTTTGTAGTGTTGGGTTGACCCGGCGTAAGTTACTCTATACACTGGGTTTTATCACCCGAGCTTTAAAAAATTAGTACAGCGCTTTACCGGAGCTGTCTTTTACGTTGGTCTTCCATGCAGCACGAACCTGCTCAACCACGGAATCTGGCAGGGAAGCATAATCCAGCTCGTTAGCCTGTTTTGCACCCTCTTTATAAGCCCAGTCGAAGAACTTCAGCACTTCAGCACCTTGCTCTGGGTTCTTCTGCTCTTTGTGAACCAGGATGAAGGTCGTGGACGTGATTGGCCACGCAGCCTCACCTTTCTGGTTAGTCAGATCCTGAGCGAAGGTTTTGCTCCAGTCCGCGCCTTTAGCCGCGTTAGCAAAGTTTTCTTCAGAAGGGGCTACCGGCTTGCCATCTGCGGAAACCAGTTTGGTATAAGCCAGGTTGTTCTGCTTAGCGTAAGCATATTCAACATAACCGATTGAACCAGGCAGACGCTGTACGAAGGCTGCGATGCCGTCATTACCTTTGCCGCCCAAACCTGTCGGCCAGTTTACCGTTGAGCCTGCACCCACTTTAGTTTTCCACTCTTCGTTCACTTTCGCCAGGTAGCTGGTGAAGACGAAAGAAGTACCGGAACCGTCAGCGCGACGCACAACAGCGATGTTTTGTGATGGCAGTTTCATGCCTGGGTTGAGTTTAGCGATAGCTGCATCATCCCATTTTTTGATTTTGCCCAGGTAGATGTCACCCAGTGTTGCACCGTCGAGCACCAGCTCACCGGATTTCACGCCCGGCAGGTTTACTGCCAGAACAACACCGCCGATAACAGTCGGGAACTGGAACAGCCCTTCTTGTTGCAGTTTGTCGTCAGCCAGTGGGGCATCAGACGCACCGAAATCAACAGTGTTAGCAATGATTTGTTTAACGCCACCGGAGGAGCCGATACCCTGGTAATTTACTTTGTTACCAGTTGATTTATTGTAGGTATCTGCCCATTTGGCATACACCGGCGCAGGGAAGGTTGCACCGGCACCAGTCAGGCTTGCAGCGGCGTTTGCGCCAAAAGCAGTCAGGGATAAGGTCGCGGCGACAACAGTTGCGACAGTGGTACGCATAACTTTCATAATGTCTCCTGCAGAGGTGAACGTAAATCGTTGTTTAGTGAATGCAGGATAGAAAATAGGACAGTTTAGTGACAGTTAAATGTACGAAATATGACAGTTTTATGACAGCATCCTGCAACCAGAACACCAACAAATAAAACCATTTAAAATCAATAAATTGATATCAATAACCACAATCACTTTGTCGAAGATTATTTTTGTGTGACAGATAGAATTGTAGTTGAAGATGACAGTTTGTCATAAAAGCCGTGAACAGAGCTTCTGCCATGACAGCGAAAAAAGAGCCGCCAAATGGCAGCTCTTGTAACGACGGTGACAATCAACCCAACCTAGTTGCCGCGATACACCTGTTGGCCTTCGAACATCGTCCACAGAACTTTTGCATCCCTGAGGCTTTCAATGCTGACTTTCTCGAGATTGCGATCAAACAGCACGAAGTCCGCACTCTTGCCTACAGCAATGGAGCCAATCTCTTTATCACGACCAATCACTTTCGCCGCATTGATGGTATAGGCCTGCAACATCGCTGCCCGGTCGATCTTTTCACTATCTGGAGGAAGCTCACCCAGTTCCCCTTTACGCGTCACTGCAGTGTAAATTGCCAGTAACGGATTAGGGCTGGAGACCGGCCAGTCGCTGGCTCCCGCAATTAAGGCGTGATGGCGGTATAAGTCCCCAGCCGGATAGAGATGTGTTAATAACGGTGCCGGAACTTTTCCTTCCAGCATGGTAGTTGTCGCACCATCACTATCTATACCAGCCCACAACAGTTGCATTGATGCCGCCACGTTAAGTTGCTGGAAGCGTGGAAGACTTTCCGGGCTGACCACTTCAAGGTGGGTAATGCTGTGCAAAATATTGCTGTTACCGTTCGCTTTGCGGGTACAGGCAACGGCATCCAGTGATTCCTGAACCGCACGGTCACCGATGGCATGGAAATGCACAATCATGTTTTCGGCATCAGCCTTAGCAATCAGCTGGCAATACTTCGCCTTGTCGAGCGTATCGTTACCGCTGTACCCTGGTCGATTAAGATAAGGCTGGCTCAGTTTCGCCGTTTGAGAAGGGTATTCGATTACGCCATCCTGGAAGATTTTAATGCCCATCAGTTTGACATCCGGCGTCTGCGAGAATTGTTCTCTGATCGCGGCAATATCATCAATGGTGGCAGGAGAAGCGTTGATATTGACCAATGCCAGTCCGGTCATATGGCCGGTTAATTTACCGGCTTTTGCCAGAGCGGTATAAGCCGGAAGCACGCCTAAATCATTGCGCCCAGGGCTTGCATTAAACATCGGTGACAGCGGGCGAGTATTGCTCAGTGGCTCCATCCAGGCCGTTAACCCAAAACTGTTCATTACATCCGCTCCCGCTATAACAGCGCGGGAAAGTTTGGCGTCATCCATAGGTGGAATAGAACCCATTACATGGTCCCATGCGCCTTCCGTCATGAAGCCGGTTATTTTACCGTCTGGCGTTAATATCGTTCCAGATTTTATATTGGCATCTGCCTTCTCAAGCGTTTCGGCGGTAATACCCGATTTAATTAGCATCGCCTGGTTAGCCCAACCGGTATGAGCATCTGCTCCCGCTAATACCACAGGGATGTTTTTATATTCTGGCGAATTAAACACGCTATCCAGCAGTGGTATATTATCCCAATAACTTAGCGGTACATTACTGTAAAATTGTATACCGCGAATATCGCGTTGCGGGTTATTGTTATTTTTCTCGACAAATGCACGAATAGCAGCGGCATCATTCATGCCATCTGGAAACTCCAGGGTGAGTGTCTGGAACCCGGCATAAGCCACATGCGCATGGCTGTCGATGAGTCCAGGCATGAGGTACTTGCCTTTTAAATCAACACGCTGAGCGTTTTCCCCTAGCTGTTGGAGAACATCCTGATATTTACCCACAGCAATAATATTTTTGCCTTCTATACCTATGGCTTCAGGATGGAGAACATTCGGATCAGAACTATATATTTCCCCGCCATAGATAATCGTTTTATTATCACTCTGCTGGGCAGCGACAGAATAAGAAGAAATAGCGAGGGCACACACCAGATAAAGCATCGAGCGTTTCATTATTAACTCCATTGTGTTGTATTACATTTGCAAATAAATACGACAGTTATTGTTGTAAATATTTATACTGCTGGTGTGCTTTTTAACGGAATAAAAATATCAAAAACATAATAATCCAGGGCAACATCTGTTTCGTTATAATATTTCTCATAACACGGAATATCGCTTCTGGTTAATCCCCGGTTCTTTATCCAGGCAAAAGC
Organism: Buttiauxella sp. 3AFRM03; assembly: GCF_003675305.1. Lineage (NCBI taxonomy): Bacteria > Pseudomonadati > Pseudomonadota > Gammaproteobacteria > Enterobacterales > Enterobacteriaceae > Buttiauxella > Buttiauxella sp. 3AFRM03. Next base: position 3,018,349 of record NZ_CP033076.1, on the reverse strand, counting down.
AATATCCCATGCGGTATCCAGATGCTCGCCATAGACAGCGAATTTACACACGGCGTAAGTCCCACCGGCTATCGTCTGAACGGCAACACCTCGGCCAGGCTTTTCCCCATCGTGCAGTTCAATACAGACATCGGTGCGGCATCGCGATTCCAGGGTTACCTCTGGCGCATCCCAGTAAATACATATCATCCCAGCTGGTTGCAGAGGTGTCCTGACAGGGAATGAGTTAAACAGATCCTGGTGCGTTAGCCAGCAAGTCTCTTTCCCATAAGCTCCAAATCTGCGCATATATGCCACCCGTCGAGCAGGCTGCGAAACAATGCTGGCAGAGACGAAGTTGGCCTCCTGCCAGCCGCTCTGCATGTCCTCATCCCTCAGAGAATAGGTGCTTTTTTCGGCTCCGACGTTTCCTGTCTTGCTTTTCGTCTCCGCGGAATACTGACGGTAAAACTCCCCAGGCGAGACAGAAAAATGCTGGCGGAATGCTTTGGCAAAGTTCTGCGAGCTTGAGAACCCGACCCGTAGTGCAAGGTCGGTAATATCTTTTCGAGGAGACTCGATAAGCCACATCGCCGCCCTTTCCATACGCAAACGACGGGTAAAACCAGCAATGGTTTCCCCTACCTGAGCCTTGAAAATACGATGGAAGTGAAAACTGGAGACGGCGACAGCACTGGCGATTTCTTCCAGTGTCGGGTTAAAGCAGAGATTCTGGCTAATGTAATCCATCGCCTTAAATACCTGCATTCGGTAATCCTGAGGCATAGCGTTAACTATCTTCTGAATGGCGCGAGTTCATTCCGGTAATTTACGGACAGAAAGCCTGTTAGGGTACGCATTAATCAGCAACGTGTGAGCCGGGCATAAAAAAAATCCGGTGTGCTTTTCTATCAGCACCACCGGATTTTTTATTAGTGACGATTCTGTAAGCAGAATCGCCTTAGCGAACGCGCTTTATTCTACGGTGACCGATTTTGCCAGGTTACGTGGCTGGTCAACGTCGGTGCCTTTAATCAGTGCGACGTGATAAGACAGCAACTGCAACGGTACAGTGTAGAAGATAGGTGCGATGACTTCTTCCACATGTGGCATCTCGATGATGTGCATGTTGTCGCTACTGGTAAATCCTGCATCCTGATCGGCGAAGACATACAGATGACCGCCACGAGCACGAACTTCTTCGATGTTCGATTTCAGTTTTTCCAGCAGTTCGTTGTTTGGAGCCACAACGATAACCGGCATGTCCGCATCAATCAGCGCCAGTGGGCCGTGTTTCAGCTCACCCGCCGCGTAGGCTTCTGCGTGGATATAAGAAATCTCTTTGAGCTTCAGCGCGCCTTCCATTGCGATTGGATACTGGTCGCCACGGCCTAAGAACAGCGCATGATGTTTGTCAGAGAAATCTTCAGCCAGCGCTTCAATGCGTTTGTCCTGAGACAACATTTGCTCAATGCGGCTCGGCAGCGCCTGCAAACCATGAACAATATCTTGCTCAATAGACGCATCAGCCCCTTTCAGGCGGCTCAGTTTCGCCACCAGCATCAGCAGAACGGTAAGCTGAGTGGTAAATGCTTTGGTGGATGCGACACCGATTTCAGTGCCCGCATTAGTCATCAGCGCCAGATCGGATTCGCGCACCAGGGAAGAACCCGGCACGTTACAGATAGCCAGTGAACCCAAATAACCCAGCTCTTTGGACAAACGCAGCGCCGCGAGGGTATCTGCCGTTTCGCCGGACTGAGAAAGGGTGATCATCAGGCTATTACGGCGCACCGCCGATTTACGGTAGCGGAATTCAGAAGCGATTTCGACATCACACGGCACGCCTGCCAGTGATTCAAACCAGTAGCGCGAAACCATGCCCGAGTTATAAGAAGTGCCGCACGCCACAATCTGGATGTGCTCAACCTGAGACAGCATTTCGTTAGCTTTCGGGCCAAGCTCAGAGAGATCAACCGCACCGTGGCTAATGCGCCCGGTCAGGGTATTTTTAATCGCGTTCGGTTGTTCGTAAATTTCTTTCTGCATGTAGTGGCGATAAATACCTTTGTCGCCCGCGTCATATTGCAGATTAGATTCGATGTCCGGACGTTTAACCTGCTCGCCTTTGGTGTCAAACACGGTGACAGCACGACGAGTCACTTCCGCGATGTCGCCTTCTTCCAGGAAGATAAAGCGACGCGTGACCGGCAACAGAGCCAGTTGGTCGGATGCGATAAAGTTTTCACCCATGCCGAGGCCGATAACCATCGGGCTACCAGAACGCGCTGCCAGCAGAACGTCCGGATTGCGGGTATCCATGATCACAGTACCGTAAGCGCCACGCAGTTGCGGGATAGTACGCAGCACGGCTTCACGCAGAGTACCGCCCTGCTCCAGTTCCCAGTGAACTAAATGCGCGATAACTTCGGTATCGGTCTGTGAAACGAAGGTGTAACCGCGACCCTGCAGTGTTTCACGCAGTGGTTCATAGTTTTCAATAATACCGTTGTGAACCACAACAATATGTTCGGAAACATGCGGGTGAGCGTTTACTTCGGAAGGTTCGCCGTGAGTCGCCCAGCGAGTGTGAGCTATACCGGTACCGCCATGCAGCGCAGTTTCCGCTGCTGCTTCAGCCAGTTTGTTCACTTTACCCAAGCGGCGCAGACGGGTCATATGACCTTTTTCGTCAACTACAGCCAGACCCGCGGAGTCATAACCACGGTATTCCAGACGACGTAGTCCTTCGAGAAGGATTTCAGCGATATCACGTTGCGCAACCGCGCCAACAATTCCACACATAAGATTAGTTTCCTGATAATGGCATTACGCCATGTGTTGTCGCTGACCTGTATTTTCCGGTTTTTTCCGGAGCCCCGAGCCTTGTAGAGAGTGGGGTTATAGTTTTGGTACTGCAATTGGGCGGGGGAATATGTTTTCCCCTCACCAAAAAAACGCCTTCTCCTGAGGGAGAGGGGATAAAATTATTTTTTCTTCACCGGACGCTGCCAGCCCTGGATATGAGTCTGCTTCACGCGACTCACTACCAGTTCATCTTCACCCACGTTACGCGTGACAGTCGTGCCCGCGCCAATGGTTGCGCCACGAGCCACGGTCACCGGTGCCACCAGCTGGCTGTCGGAACCGACAAATACGTCATCGCCGATGATAGTTTTAAACTTGTTCGCACCGTCGTAATTACAGGTAATGGTGCCGGCACCGATATTCACGTTATCGCCAATTTCAGCATCGCCTAAATAACTCAAATGACCGGCTTTGGAACCTTTACCTAAACGGGCTTTTTTCATTTCCACGAAGTTGCCAACGTGCGCGCCTTCTGCCAGTTCGGCTCCAGGACGCAAACGAGCAAATGGGCCGATGGTGCACGCGCTCGCAAGATTTGCATCTTCCACAACGGAATACGGGCTGATTTCACAGTCATCGCCAATCACGCTGTTTTTAATCACGCAACCGGTACCAATTTTGACGCGATGACCTAACGTCACTTTTCCTTCAATAATGACATTAGTATCAATTTCAACATCACGCCCATGTGTCAGTTCACCGCGTAGGTCGAAACGAGACGGATCACGCAACATGACCCCTGCTAACAGCAGTTTATCGGCCTGCTCAGTTTGGTAGACGCGCTCAAGGCGGGACAGTTGCAGACGGTTGTTTACGCCTTCAACTTCACTTAAACGATCGGGATGAACTGCCGTTATTTCGCGTCCTTCATGGTGTGCCAGCGCGATAATATCGGTGATATAGAATTCACCCTGAGCATTGTTGTTATCGAGCTTCGCCAACCAACGTTTCAGGTCAGCGCCATTGGCCACCAGAATACCGGTGTTGATTTCGTCAATTTTGCGTTGTTCTTCAGTGGCATCTTTATGTTCAACAATGCCAACAACTTTGCCATTTTCACGAGCGATGCGGCCATAACCGGTTGGATCGTCCAGTTTTACCGTGAGCAGACCAATGCCACCTTGCGGTTTGGCATCACGCAGGCGTTGTAAGGATTCAACAGAAATAAGCGGCACGTCGCCGTAGAGCATCAGGATATCTTCATCATCGGCAAAGAAAGGTGCCGCTTGCTGCATCGCGTGGCCGGTGCCTAATTGCTCAGCCTGCAAAACCCAGTTCAGTACGCCATCACCGAGCGTGTTTTTCAGCAAGTCACCACCGTGACCGTAAACCAGATGCACACGCTGCGCGCCTAAATTATTCGCCGCATCAATAACATGCTGAACCATAGGTTTCCCGGCAAGGGTATGTAATACCTTCGGGAGATCTGAATACATGCGGGTCCCTTTGCCTGCGGCTAGGATAACCACGCTCATCGCATTGTTTGACATACGCGTCCTGACTTTAATTTGAGAGTGAAGTAAAACGATTTCTCGTTGAAAATTCTACATATTTTGCAACACAAATTGCACAGCCGGAAATTTATACATCGCGGCAGAATGCAGACAGATTTGACGGCTAAGTTTAGGCTTTTTTGCTGCAAACAAGTACTACAGATGCGTATGAAAGGAGCTATGCCATTGGTTTAAAGCTTATTTTCAACCTGAAATAAAGCCTGGTTTATTGCTAAGAATGGCTGTCGAAGAGGTAAAAAAAAATGCCAGTCAGGGAAACCTGGCTGGCATTTGTCTTTTCAAGCAGGTAGTTACATCGCTTTTCTGGTCAACTCGATAACACGAAGTTTCGCGATCGCTTTAGCCAGTTCAGCAGAAGCCTGAGCGTAGTCCACATCTCCGTGGGAAGTGTGCATACGCTCTTCCGCTTTACGCTTCGCTTCCAGGGCTCGAGCTTCGTCGAGGTCCTGCCCACGAATCGCGGTATCGGCCAGCACCGTAACGGTGCCAGGTTGCACTTCCAACACACCACCGGACAGGTAGATATACTCTTCTTGTCCGTGCTGTTTCACGATGCGGATCATACCAGGCTTAATGGCGGTGAGCAGCGGTGCGTGACCAGGGTAAATACCCAGTTCGCCTTCGCAACCCGTTACCTGGATCTTCTCAACCAGACCGGAGAACATTTGGCTCTCCGCGCTGACGACGTCCAGGTGGTAAGTCATTGCCATATCACCCTCCGATTAAGGCGTTAAAGTTTTTTGGCTTTCTCAACAGCTTCGTCGATAGTACCAACCATGTAGAACGCCTGCTCTGGCAGATGGTCGTACTCGCCGTCCATGATGCCTTTAAAGCCACGGATAGTATCTTTCAGCGATACGAACTTGCCCGGAGAACCGGTAAAGACTTCTGCTACGAAGAATGGCTGAGACAGGAAGCGCTGAATCTTACGCGCACGTGCTACAACCAATTTATCTTCTTCAGAAAGTTCATCCATACCAAGAATGGCGATGATATCTTTCAGTTCCTGGTAACGTTGCAGGATTGACTGCACGCCACGCGCGGTGTCGTAGTGTTCCTGGCCAACAACCAGTGGATCTAACTGACGGCTGGTGGAATCCAGTGGATCTACCGCAGGGTAGATACCCAGAGACGCGATGTTACGGCTCAGTACCACGGTTGCATCCAAGTGCGCAAAGGTGGTGGCTGGAGATGGGTCAGTCAAGTCATCCGCAGGTACGTATACCGCTTGAACAGAAGTGATTGAGCCAGTTTTGGTGGAGGTAATACGCTCCTGCAAAACACCCATCTCTTCTGCCAGAGTTGGCTGGTAACCTACCGCAGATGGCATACGACCCAGCAGTGCAGATACTTCTGTACCGGCCAGGGTATAACGGTAAATGTTATCAACGAACAGCAGAACGTCACGACCTTCGTCACGGAACTTCTCCGCCATGGTCAGACCGGTCAGTGCTACGCGCAGACGGTTACCTGGTGGTTCGTTCATCTGGCCATAAACCAGTGATACTTTGTCCAGAACGTTGGAGTCGGTCATTTCGTGGTAGAAGTCGTTACCCTCACGAGTACGCTCACCCACGCCTGCAAACACAGAGTAACCGGAGTGCTCAATCGCGATGTTACGAATAAGCTCCATCATGTTTACAGTTTTACCTACACCCGCACCACCGAACAGACCGACTTTACCGCCCTTAGCGAACGGACAAATCAGGTCCATTACTTTGATGCCGGTTTCCAGCAGATCCTGGGAGCTAGACAGTTCTTCGTAGCTTGGTGCAGCACGGTGAATAGCCCAACGCTCTTCTTCGCCGATATCGCCTTTCATGTCGATAGGCTCGCCCAGGACGTTCATGATACGGCCCAGAGTCGCTTTACCTACCGGCACTTCAATTGGGTGATCGAGGTTAGTCACTTCCAGACCGCGACGCAGGCCGTCAGAAGTACCCATGGCGATAGTACGAACTACGCCACCACCCAGCTGTTGCTGAACTTCCAGCACCAGACGTTCTTTACCATTTGTAACCTCAAGGGCGTCGTACACTTTTGGTACGGCATCCTGAGGGAACTCGACGTCCACCACGGCGCCGATTACCTGGATAATCTTTCCAGTAGCCATCTCGAATCCTCTAAATACGTAAACCTGGTTATACCGCGGAAGCGCCACCGACGATTTCGGTGAGTTCCTGAGTAATGCTGGCCTGACGAGCTTTGTTGTAAACCAACTGCAGCTCTTTAATCAGGCTGCCGCCATTGTCGGTAGCGGCTTTCATCGCCACCATTCGTGCGGCCTGCTCGCTGGCCAGGTTTTCTACGACGCCCTGATAAACCTGAGATTCCACATAACGGCGCAGCAAGGTGTCCAGCAGCGCTTTAGGATCAGGTTCATACAGATAATCCCAGGATTTCTTCTTCAACTCACCGTCTTCTGCTGGCGGTAACGGCAGCAGTTGGGTGAGGGTAGGAACCTGAGACATTGTGTTAATAAATTTGTTGCTGACAACATACAGCTTGTCCAGACGGCCTTCATCGTAGGCCTGCAACATCACTTTCACCGGGCCAATCAACTCGGACACGGAAGGGAAATCACCCATACCTGTCACTTGGGCAACAATATTGCCGCCTACAGAGTTGAAGAAAGAGACGCCTTTGGAGCCGATCATTGCGATTTCGCTTTGAACGCCTTTATCGGACCACTCTTTCATGTCAGCCAGCAGCTTTTTGAACAGGTTAGTGTTCAAGCCACCACACAGACCACGGTCAGTGGACACCACCAGGTAGCCCACGCGTTTGATTTCGCGTTCATCCAGGTAAGGGTGTTTGTATTCAAGATTACCCAGAGCAAGGTGGCCAATCACTTTACGCATTGTTGTTGCGTAAGGACGGCTGGCAGCCATGCGTTCCTGCGATTTACGCATTTTGGACGCGGCGACCATTTCCATTGCTTTGGTGATCTTCTGCGTGTTCTGGACGCTTGCGATCTTACTACGTATCTCTTTTGCGCCGGCCATGAGCTTCTCCTCAATGCCTTGCGGCTTGCCCTAAGACAAGCCGCCAGACTTTACCAGGACTGAGTTGCTTTGAAGGAATCGAGGATGCCTTTCAGCTTGCCTTCGATTTCGTCGTTATAGCCACCAGATTGGTTGATTTCTTGCATCAGTGGAGCATGGTCACGGTCAACGTAAGCCATCAGAGCGGCTTCGAAGCTACCGATTTTAGCCAGTTCCACATCTTCGAGGTAACCACGTTCAGCAGCGAACAGAACCAGAGACTGCTGCGCAACAGACATCGGCGCATATTGTTTCTGCTTCAGAAGCTCGGTCACTTTTTGACCGTGATTCAGCTGCTTACGGGTCGCGTCGTCAAGGTCAGATGCAAACTGAGAGAACGCAGCCAGTTCACGATACTGTGCCAGAGCGGTACGGATACCACCGGACAGTTTTTTCATGATCTTGGTCTGAGCAGCACCACCAACACGCGATACGGAGATACCCGGGTTAACCGCAGGACGAATACCGGCGTTAAACAGGTTGGATTCCAGGAAGATCTGACCATCGGTAATAGAAATTACGTTGGTCGGAACGAACGCGGAAACGTCGCCAGCTTGAGTTTCGATAATCGGCAGAGCAGTCAGGGAACCGGTTTTACCTTTCACTTCACCTTTGGTGAATGCTTCAACGTACTCGGCGTTAACACGCGCAGCACGTTCCAGCAGACGGGAGTGGAGGTAGAACACGTCGCCTGGGAATGCTTCACGACCTGGTGGACGACGAAGCAGCAGGGAGATCTGGCGGTACGCAACAGCCTGTTTAGACAGGTCATCGTATACGATCAGTGCATCTTCACCGCGGTCACGGAAGTATTCGCCCATTGCGCAACCAGCATACGGAGCCAGGTATTGCAGTGCAGCGGATTCAGAAGCAGTAGCAACCACCACGATGGTGTTAGCCAGTGCGCCGTGTTCTTCCAGTTTGCGAACCACGTTAGAAATAGTGGATGCTTTCTGGCCGATAGCAACGTAGATACATTTGATGCCGGAATCACGTTGGTTGATGATGGCATCGATCGCCAGCGCTGTTTTACCAGTCTGACGGTCACCGATGACCAGCTCACGCTGACCACGGCCGATTGGAATCATGGCATCAACAGACTTATAACCAGTCTGAACTGGTTGGTCTACCGATTGACGCTCGATTACGCCCGGAGCAATCGCTTCAACAGCAGCAAAGCCGTCGTGGTCCAGAGGACCTTTACCGTCGATTGGCGCACCCAGGGTGTTCACCACGCGACCCAGCAGGCCACGGCCAACTGGTACTTCAAGAATACGGCCAGTACACTTAACTTTCATGCCTTCGGCAAGGTCAGCGTACGGACCCATTACTACCGCACCTACAGAGTCGCGCTCAAGGTTTAGTGCAATGGCGTAACGGTTTCCCGGAAGGGAAATCATCTCACCCTGCATTACATCGGCCAGGCCGTGTACGCGGATGATACCGTCACTTACAGAAACGATTGTACCTTCGTTGTGAGCCTCGCTCACAACACTGAACTGAGCAATGCGCTGCTTGATCAGTTCGCTGATTTCGGTGGAATTCAGTTGCATGCTCCAGTCCCCTTAAGACTGCAAGACGTCTGTCAGGCGATCAAGACGGCCGCGTACGCTACCATCAATGACCATATCACCCGCACGGATGATGACACCTGCCATTACAGACTTATCAATTTTGCAATTCAGCTTAACTTTGCGTGACAGACGTTTTTCCATCGCGGCGCTGATTTTCGAAAGCTGGGCTTCGTTTAACGCGCTGGCAGAAGTCACTTCGACTTCAACCGTAGCCTCGCGGGCTGCACGCAGTTGAACGAATTGCTCTAGAACATCAGGAAGAACCTTCAAACGACCGTTTTCAGCCATCACCTTAATCAGGTTCTGGCCGTTGGCGTCTAACTGGTCACCACAAATAGAGATAAACGACTGAGAGAGCGTTTCCGGGGCTAAAGCGCCGGAGAGTAGCTCTGTCATTTGTTCGTTTTTAGACACCTCAGCAGCGAAAGCTAGCATAGACTGCCAGTTATCAATGCCTTGGTGTTCGACGGCAAAGTCAAAAGCTGCTTTGGCGTAGGGGCGAGCTACAGTTACAAATTCAGACATCAGCCCCTCCCTCCTTACAGTTCAGCGACCAGTTTATCAACGATGTCGCTGTTAGCAGCTTCATCCACGGAACGTTCAATGATCTTCTCGGCACCGGCAATTGCCAGCAGAGCCACTTGCTTACGCAGTTCTTCACGAGCGCGTTTACGCTCAGCGTCGATTTCTGCCTGAGCCTGTGCAACGATTTTGTCACGTTCCTGCTCTGCCTCGGTTTTAGCTTCTTCAAGGATCTGTGAGCGGCGTTTGTTCGCTTGCTCAATAATCACCTGAGCTTCCGCTTTGGCTTTTTTCAGCTGGTCGGTCGCGTTGGCCTGTGCAAGGTCAAGGTCCTTTTTGGCACGTTCTGCAGAAGAGAGACCGTCAGCAATTTCTTGTTGACGCTTCTCGATGGCAGCCATGATTGGCGGCCATACGTACTTCATGCAGAACAGAACAAACAGGACAAACGCGATGGCCTGGCCGAGGATTGTTGCGTTAAGATTCACAGCACAATGCCTCTTTGTTAGTTAACGTTCTGATATTGCTTGATATGTTAAGCAATGCTTACTACGCGACGGCGAACATCACGTACAGACCCAGACCAACAGCGATCATCGGGATAGCATCCACCAGACCCATAACGATAAAGAACTGAGTACGCAGCAAAGGAATCAGATCAGGTTGACGCGCTGCGCCTTCCAGGAATTTTCCCCCGAGGATGCCGATACCGATCGCAGCACCGATTGCCGCCAGACCCATCATCACAGCGGCAGCCATGTACAGCAGATCCATATTCAGGTTTTCCATGACAGTCTCCAGTTTGTTTCAGTTAAAACGCAGTAGTGGTAAGTAAAATCAATGCTCTTCAGATGCCATCGACAGATAGACAATCGTCAGAACCATGAAAATGAAGGCTTGCAGCGTAATGATCAGGATGTGGAAAATGGCCCAAGGCACACTCAGAATCCACTGTGACCACCACGGCAACAGACCAGCAATCAGAATGAAAATCAATTCACCGGCATACATGTTGCCGAACAGTCGCAGACCAAGTGAGATAGGCTTGGACAGCAGGCTTACACCTTCAAGGATTAAGTTGAAAGGAATAAATGCCCAGTGATTGAACGGCTGCAGCGTCAGCTCTTTCGTGAAGCCGCCAATGCCTTTCATTTTGATGCTGTAGAAAAGAATCAGGATAAACACGCCCAGCGCCATAGACAGGGTGATATTCACGTCCGCAGACGGCACCACACGCAGGGCTGGCAGGCCAAAGATGTGCTCGCCGATATACGGCAAGAAATCGATTGGCAGCAGGTCCATCAAGTTCATCAGGAATACCCAGACAAAGACAGTCAAGGCTAGCGGTGCGATGACCTTGCTTTTGCCATGGTACATGTCTTTGACACTGCTATTAACAAAACCGATGATCAACTCAACTGCTGTCTGGAATTTCCCTGGGACACCACTGGTAGCATTTTTAGCTACTTTGCGGAATAACACCAGGAACAAGAAACCCAGAACCACGGAGAAGAACATGGAGTCAATATTGAGCGTCCAGAAGGTGGCCGGGGGGTTATGCGGATCCACCAGCGAGAAAGTACGCAGGTCCAACTGAAGGTTATTCAGATGGTGGCCTATATACTCCTGCGGTGTAGAGATTTCTCCTGCAGACATGATGCCTCTTACCCTTTGTTGTTAATTACAGCTGGTGCGAGTATCTGCACAACCAGCACCGAAACCCACGTCACAATAAGCGGCAACAATACCGCCTTAAAACCAGCTAACGCCACCACCAGTATGGTAAAGCTCGCAATCACCTTTAACACTTCGCCGATAGCGAAGGTCCAGGCCAAACGGCCTTTAGACGGTGTATGCACCTGGTGACGCCAGGCGAAATTCATAAACACTGCATTTGGCAACCAGGCTGCCAGGCCTCCGCCGAAAGCAGAAGCACCCCACGCGGGGTCTTTGAGGCAAAACAGCAATCCAATTGCTATCACTGCTAGTAGCTGAAGGAACAGAAGCTTACGAGCAACGTTTCTACTCAATAGCGACACAGACATGGCGTATCCTAACTCCTGCTCCCTTCGGGGTATGTCGCGTGTCGTATAAAACTTCCTTTACGACTCCGAGTCAAGCCTCAAAAAGCGAGCAAATTATACGGTGCGGCCCCGTGATTTCAAACAATAAGTAGCAAAAAGGTGAACAAATGTTTAAATATTTTCCTGTACCGTTATTTTTCAACTTTTGCTGAATAGCGGTTATTTTCCTGAAAACTGCAAATAACCGAAATACCCATAGAATAAAGCGTGCACCAGATCACAAATCGAACATGTCATATGCTCTGGACATTTGTCTGTCTCTTAAAGTGCGAAACACAGATGTCTGATAAATAAGCTGATTACAGTCTAGTCTATTTAAAACAACCTGAAACACTGCAAAAACATTTCATTGACATTTTTATTAAGCTTTTAACATTAGGCTAAGTAAAAAATTCACAAAACAATTAGCACGGTTATATTTTCAATGTTAACTATTTTTAAGCTCGATAATAGATAGCTAGTTAAAAAACAGGGGCGATAAAGTTAAAATATCGTTAAATGTAACCAGGGGTGTCAGCCATTTTCCCTTGTATTTTTAACGTTCACGAAACAATCCTTTCTCACCTTTTTTTGATAAATATTAAGTTTTGTTTGCCTTAATCATCACCAAATGTCGTTCACCATCAAGCTCCGGAACCTGCAAACGAATAACTTCTTCAACGCTAAAGTTCTCAGGCAAGGTTGCAATCTCATCATCAGGGCGTAAACCCTTTAGAGCGTAGAAGCAACCATTCTCCGCTGGCAGATGCTTACACCAGGTCACCATGTCCGTCATAGAAGCAAAAGCACGGCTGATGACGCCATCAAATGGCGGTTGTGCAGGGAACTCTTCCACACGACTTTGCACCGGCGTGATGTTTTCAAGATGCAGCTCATGCTGAACCTGGCGTAAGAAGCGTACACGCTTACCCAGGCTATCAAGCAGCGTAAAATGCGCATCAGGACGTACAATCGCCAGTGGAATACCCGGTAAACCCGGCCCAGTACCGACGTCGATAAAACGCGATCCCTGCAAATACGGTTCGACAACAATGCTGTCGAGAATATGGCGCACCAACATGTCATCTGGGTTACGTACTGAAGTCAGGTTATATGCTTTGTTCCACTTGTGGAGCAATTCAACATACCCTACCAGCTGTACTTTCTGGTTTTCTGGTAACGTGATACCCGCGCTTTTCAGCAGGCGATTCAGTTTGTTAAGCACGGCAGTCTGTATCCATCAAAATCTGTCAAAAAAAAGGCCAGGATATCCCGGCCCTGAAATATGTTCTCAGGCGCTACGGCGTAGCAAGCCTTGTTTCTTTAGCCAGACAAGCAAGATCGAAATCGCAGCCGGGGTGACCCCTGAAATACGCGATGCCTGTCCAATTGATACAGGCTTATGATCATTAAGCTTGGCGATCACTTCGTTAGAAAGACCACTTACCTGCCGATAATCAAGCGTTGCAGGCAACAACGTGTTTTCGTTACGTTGTTGTTTTTCAATCTCTTCTTGCTGACGAGCGATGTAGCCTTCGTATTTGACCTGAATTTCTACCTGCTCTGCGGATTGTGGATCTTCAAGGCCAGGTGCAAAGACGGACAATTGCATCATCTCAGCATAGGTCATTTCTGGGCGACGCAGCAGATCTTCGCCATTTGCTTCACGCGACAATGGTGCGCTCAGCTTGGCGTTCACTTCTTCGACACTTTCAGAATGCGGGTGCAGCCAGATGTCTTTCAGACGTTGGCGTTCGAGCTCGATGCTCTCCAGCTTTTCGTTGAAGCGTGCCCAACGAGCATCGTCCACCAGGCCCATTTCACGGCCAACAGCGGTTAAACGCAGATCGGCGTTGTCTTCACGCAGCATCAAACGATATTCGGCACGTGAGGTAAACATGCGGTACGGTTCTTTGGTTCCGAGGGTGCAAAGATCGTCAACCAGTACGCCAAGGTAAGCTTGGGAGCGTGCAGGTGCCCAACCCTCTTTCTCAGCCGAGAAGCGTGCGGCGTTAAGACCCGCCAGCAAACCTTGTGCTGCGGCTTCTTCGTAGCCGGTAGTACCGTTGATTTGGCCAGCAAAGAACAGACCCTGAATATATTTGCTTTCCAGTGTCGGTTTCAGATCGCGAGGATCGAAGAAGTCATATTCGATAGCATAGCCAGGACGCACGATCTTCGCGTTTTCCATACCTTCCATCGAACGGACGATCTGCATCTGGACATCAAACGGCAGGCTGGTGGAGATACCGTTCGGGTAAATTTCGTTGCTGGTTAGCCCTTCAGGCTCAAGGAAGATTTGATGCTGGTTACGGTCAGCAAAACGCATCACTTTGTCTTCGATTGATGGGCAGTAACGTGGCCCGATCCCTTCGATAACGCCTGCGTACATCGGGCTGCGATCGAGGTTATTACGAATAACATCGTGTGTTTTTTCGTTGGTATGCGTGATGTAACACGGTACTTGCGCAGGATGCTGGTTCACATTCCCCATGAACGAGAACACCGGCATCGGGTTATCGCCATGCTGTTTCGCAAGTACGCTGAAATCTATGGTGCGTGCATCGATGCGTGGAGGAGTGCCTGTTTTCAGGCGGCTGACACGCAGTGGTAATTCACGCAGACGGCGTGAAAGCGAAATGGACGGTGGATCACCAGCACGGCCACCGCTGTAGTTATCCAACCCGATATGAATTTTGCCATCCAGGAAAGTACCTACGGTCAGTACCACGGATTTAGCGCGGAACTTCAGGCCCATTTGCGTCACAGCACCAACGACACGATCGTTCTCGACAATCAGATCCTCAACAGCTTGCTGGAAGATCATCAGATTGGGCTGGTTTTCCAGCGCAGTGCGTACCGCCTGACGGTACAGCACACGGTCAGCCTGAGCACGAGTAGCCCGAACTGCGGGGCCTTTGCTCGCGTTTAGTATCCTAAACTGGATGCCTGCATGGTCGATAGCTTTTGCCATCAAACCGCCTAAAGCGTCCACTTCTTTAACCAGATGTCCCTTGCCAATACCACCGATCGCTGGGTTGCAAGACATTTGCCCTAACGTGTCGATATTGTGAGTCAAAAGAAGGGTTTGTTGGCCCATCCGTGCAGCGGCCATTGCAGCCTCGGTGCCTGCATGACCCCCGCCAATGATGATGACGTCAAAAGGATCTGGATAAAACATGGTACTGCCTCACGGTTTTGCAAATGGGGGATGACTGATTCCCGGGGTTGGCGATTCTACTTAACTTTAGCCTTTCGAGAAAGCCTTGGGATACCCGGTAATTAAAAGAAGATCTTTTTTATTTAAAGATCTCTTTATTATGATCTCTTATTAGGATCGGCATGTTCTGTGGATAAGCGCTTTTATGGTAAAGAGATCAAGCGATTAAGAAGGATCGTTAGCTGTGAATGATCGGTGATCCTACGCAGTATAAGCTGGGATCAAAACGGGTACTTATGCACAACTCAAAAAGTGAACAGGAGTTGTTATTGGGATAACTACTGCTTAACCCAAGGTTTTAAGCATACTTATACACAGATAAAAGTGAGATCTTTACAAATCCTGGAGTAAATTCTTCCATGATCCGACCCAAATCTCGGCTGGATCTTCAGGAATATCGTGATCAAGGATGTTCACTTTCAGTAAAGAGCCAATTCTTTTAGCTCCGCACTCGGTCAAAAGGGTGTCGAGTTTCTCGATCGCGCCGCAAAAAGTGTCGTATTCACGACTACCAATCCCGACTGCACCATAATGAAGGGCACTCAGATCCGGGCGTTCTTCATTTATAGCGTCAAACAGAGGTTGCAGATTATCAGGAAGATCTCCTGCTCCATGAGTAGAAGAGACAATCAGCCAAATTCCACTGGTTTGCAGATCTTCTAACAATGGCCCATGCAGCGTTTGAGTACTAAAACCCGCTTCATCGAGCTTTTCAGCCAGATGTTCAGCCACATATTCGGCACTGCCCAGGGTACTGCCGCTAATCAGAGTAACTTCTGTCATTGCTGTCCACCTTTTCGAAACGATGGGCATTGTACGCTGTGTAACGCCTGCGATCTACCTGTGGATAATATGGGTATTAAAAATAACGCTTAGGGCTTGATGGTACGCATGATCGGGTTCTGGAGGGAGATCAGCGTTTCAGTGGACTGAATTTCATCAATTGTTTGGATCTTGTTGATAAGTACCTGTTGAAGGGCATCTATAGATCGACACATCACCTTAATAAAGATGCTGTAGTGCCCCGTTGTGTAGTACGCCTCAGTGACTTCTTCCAGGCTTTCCAGTTTTGCCAGCGCAGAAGGATAATCTTTTGCACTCTTTAAAATGATGCCGATAAAGCAGCAAACGTCGTAACCCAGCTGTTTTGGGCTGATATCAATGCGTGCGCCAGTAATAATCCCAGCCTGTTTCATTTTCTCGACACGCACATGGATTGTGCCTGGGCTAACACCGAATTGCTTAGCCAGTTCTGCATACGCGGTACGGGCATTTGCCATTAATGCGTCAAGAATGCCGCGATCGAGATTGTCGATCTGATAATTATCCATCACTTTTTCCTATGATTAGTAACGATAGTTCAGATTTTATAGCCTTAAATTAGTCGATTGAAAACCAGTAAGGCTTTTTTATTGTTGATTATTGAATGTTATGCCGTGTTTGTTGCTTAATCATCGTCAGTAAAACAACACAATAAAGAGAAAGCCATGAAAACTGCCTACATCGCTAAACAACGCCAGATTAGTTTTGTTAAGTCCCACTTCTCCCGTCAACTGGAAGAAAAGCTTGGTCTTATGGAAGTCCAGGCTCCGATTCTTAGCCGCGTGGGTGACGGGACTCAGGACAATCTGTCTGGTTGCGAAAAAGCGGTACAGGTTAAGGTGAAAACTTTGCCTGAAGCGCAGTTTGAAGTGGTGCATTCGCTGGCTAAATGGAAAAGAAAAACACTCGGCCAGCATGACTTCAGCGCGGGCGAAGGGCTTTACACGCACATGAAAGCCCTTCGTCCCGATGAAGACCGTTTGACCCCGATCCACTCTGTGTATGTCGATCAGTGGGATTGGGAGCGCGTTATGGGCGAAGGAGAGCGTCATCTCGGAACACTAAAGCAAACTGTAGAAAGCATCTGGGAGGCAATGAAAGCTACGGAAGCCGCAGTGAGCGAACAGTACGGTTTGACCCCTTTCCTGCCTGAACAAATCCATTTTGTTCATAGCGAAGAATTACAGCAGCGTTTCCCGAGCCTTGATGCCAAAGGCCGCGAACGTGCGATTGCCAAAGAGCTGGGCGCAGTTTTCCTGATTGGTATTGGCGGTAAGCTGGCGGATGGCAAACGTCATGATGTTCGTGCGCCAGATTATGATGACTGGTCAACGGCAAGCCTGGGCGATTTCAAAGGCTTGAACGGCGACATTATGGTGTGGAACCCGCTTCTGGAAGACGCATTTGAGCTGTCTTCTATGGGGATCCGCGTGGATGCTGAAACGCTAAAACGCCAGCTGGCAGTCACCGGTAATGACGATCGTTTGCAACTCGAGTGGCATCAGTCGCTGCTGAAAGGCAAAATGCCGCAAACTATTGGCGGTGGTATTGGTCAATCTCGTTTAGTCATGCTGATGCTGCAACAGCCGCACATCGGCCAGGTTCAGTGCGGTGTATGGCCTTCTGAAATCCACGCGAAGGTTGCGTCACTGCTGTAAAGATTAACGCCGCCAGCGACGCAGCAGGCGGCTACGCATCCCGGTATCAAAGCGCCAGATATGATCGAAAATGCGCATGATGCCGGGTTTGCCGTGTGTCGACATCGCCACTGCATGGAAACGATGTTGATGAATACGCTGGAGATCCTTTACCTGCGCCACCACCTCGTCAGGCAGGCGCTGCGCGATAAAGTCAGAAATGACCACCGCATCGGCATCATGCCATTCACTGCCCTGCATTTTTTCTGCGATCGCCCGGAAACAGCTGGCGAGATCCGTGCCGCCACGGAAACGCTGGCTCAGAAAACGGATCGCCTGTTCTATGCCATCTGCGCCACACACTTCATAACGCACCACTTCGCTGGAAAACAGCATGATGAAACAGCGGCGGTTATCTGCCAGCGCCACGCGCATCAGTGCCAGGCAAAAAGCTTTGGCGCATTGTTCGTTAAAACCACCCATTGAACCGGACGTATCAACGCAAACAATAAACGGTCCGCGCGGCTGTTCATCAAATTTCTGGTGAACAACAGGGCGTTCAACGACTTTCTCGCGCCATGAGTCGCCATGCAATCGGTAAGTCAGCAATTGTTTTTCCACCAGCCGACGGTAGAACTCGAATTCCAGTTCACTGATGCCCAGCGTGGCTAACTCCGGTGGCAGCAAACGCAAAATGTCATCGCTACGCTGTAGGCCATCAACCTGTTCAGGAACGGTGGCGGGCTCACGCACCAGCATGCGCCAGGTCTCAGTCGGCGCATCTTTTCTCGGCACCGCTTTCGCTTCTTTAGAGCGCCCAAGTTGCTCAGCCAGTTTCAGTAATTCCGGCTGGCTGGCAAGAAAATCACCGTACTGGACGATGAGCTGATAATCCCCGCGTTTCAGCGCTCCGGCACTCATATCCCAAAGCCTGCCCGCAGCGTTATCGCTGTCGACCAGAACAGGTTCAAGCTGACCGCTGAGTGCCAGGCGCTGTTGCACTTCCGCGAGCAGTTGTTCACGCTCGTCTTCCAGCAACTGTTGGTTAAACGATGTGGTCTGAACCACCAGACTCAAGCGCCAGCGTTGCAGAAACAGCGTATGTTGCGCGGCTGTCAGGTGCGGCATTTCCTCCACCAGCGTTTGTGCCTGTCCGTAAAATGGTGAATCGACACTTTTCAGCAGAAGTAAAATTTCGGGAAGTTTTGCGGATAACTGGCTGGTAGAAAGTAACTGGCTTTCCTGATAGCAGATGACTTCGCGAGCCAGTTCTTGCGGCACTAAAGTGTCCTGCAAGCGCGCTTTTAGTAACTCGCGCCAGCGTGGGATATCTTTGGTTACGGCGTTTTTCAGGCGTGGGAATTTCTCAAAGAACATGGCTAACTGCGGTCCAGCCAGCAGCGTAATAATGATCTCTTCTATTAATTCTCCCTCGCTAATCGCGAGGATGAGATCCAGTGTCTCAACACTGAGCATTAATGCCGCGCCTGCTTAATTTGTTTTGCAACTTCTTGTAGGCTGGCTTCTATTTTTCCTAGCCATTCATTATTGATAAACAGGCATTTTTGTTGATCGTTAAAACGTTCATGTTGTTGGTGGAGGGTAGCTTCCAGGGCTTCGAATTGTTGTTTGATCTCCTCTGGCATCGCTTGTTGCTGTTTACCCGGCATCACCAGCCGTGTGCCTTGCAGGCTAATGTCGCGCAGAACCAGATGCTGGCTGGAGTCGACTTCCATATTCAGTACCTGGGCAAAACCGATGCCATTGAGTTTGCCACGCAGTTCTCCACCTTTTATTAGCCATTGCGCACAGGCTTCACGGGAAATAGACACGTGGACAACTTCGATGTCGTGCAGTTTTAGCGGTTGCTGAAGCAGCAACGTCAGCGTTTCGCCGGTAAGGTTTTCTGGTAGCTGGTACTGCGGGCGGCGAGTGAACATCCCACCTTGTTTGGTCACAGTGATGGCTTCGCGGTCGCTATGCTGTTGTTGCAACTGAATGCGGCGCTGTACGATGGCTGCCAATTTAGCCAGCATTGAATTCTGCTGCCATGCGTGTCCGGTCATCAATATTTCAAGCTGTTGCTGCATCAAATTCATCGCAGCAGAGTCATGCCACAGGCAATCTTTAAGCAGGATCAAATCAATCGGTGCGACGGCATTGCGGCCACTAAAGAAGGCGCTGGCTTGCAGCAGGCGAATGGCTTTTTTCCAGCGTCGATCAGAAACATAAGGTGCGCCTGCAGCGTTCTCGAGTTGCTGGCGCAAGGTGAATATCAGCTCAAATACATTATCTGGCAACGCCACGGTGCCAATTTCTTGCTGCCACTGGAAATACTCGTCGTCGGTGATTTGCAGGTTTTCCGGAACCGGGTTGTGGTTCTCATCATGCTGACTGGTGAGCATGGAACGGAAATTGCCTTTGTCCTGCACTTTGTCGAGCCACAGACGGATCAGCATACGGTCATACAATGCTTCCAGGCTGCTGTCTGCTTCGGGCAGTTCATTGGATGCCGCTACCAGCAAACGCATGGGGATTTTGTCTTCGCTCGCGCCATTGCGGAAACGACGTTCGTTTATGGCAGTTAGCAGGGTATTGAGAATGGCGGGGCCGGCTTTCCAGATTTCATCGAGAAACACGATTTCCGCTTCTGGCAGATAACCGGCAGTCAAACGCTCATAGCGGCCTTCATCTTTTAAAGCCTGAATCGATAATGGCCCAAATACTTCTTCAGGGGTGGAAAAGCGAGTCATCAGGTATTCAAAGGCGCGCGCGTGCTGAAACGCAAACTTCAAACGGCGGGCAATTAAACTTTTGGCAATCCCCGGAGGGCCAAGCAAGAACACGCTTTCACCGCTAAGTGCTGCCAGTAAGCAAAGGCGCACCGCGTGTTGGCGTTCAAACAATCCTTTTTCCAGAGCCTGGCTGAGTCGTGAAATTCTTTCAGCCAATAAATGTGATTGAGCCATAATTAGCATTGCATCCTTACGCGGTGACCACTGATTGGGAAAGCGAGTATATATTATCGTTAATGGATTGATGATCGGCTCTTTTTTCCCTGACATAAATTAAGCCAGTTGTATTTAGGGGTACGATTTACTTGATTATCGTGCATACTGTGCGCCTTTTTGTGGGCCAAGGGACTAAGCACACGCTTTCGGGATTCCAACAAAAGATTAGTCTATGAGCGCTGATAATAAACAATCATTGCCTGCGATAACGCTGGCTGCAATTGGGGTAGTGTACGGCGATATCGGTACTAGCCCGCTTTATACCCTTCGAGAATGTCTGTCTGGTCAATTTGGATTTGGTGTTGAACGTGACGCCGTATTTGGCTTTTTATCTCTGATTTTCTGGCTGCTGATTTTAGTCGTTTCGGTTAAATACCTGACCTTTGTGATGCGTGCAGATAACGCCGGTGAAGGCGGTATTTTGACGCTAATGTCTTTGGCTGGCCGTAATACATCGGCAAGAATGACGTCGGTGCTGGTGATCATGGGATTGATCGGTGGCAGCTTCTTCTATGGTGAGGTGGTTATCACTCCGGCAATATCGGTGATGTCGGCCATTGAAGGGCTTGAGATAGCCGCGCCGCAGCTTGACGCCTATATCGTTCCGCTGTCGATAATTGTCCTGACACTGCTGTTTATGATTCAGAAACACGGTACCGGCATGGTGGGCAAATTGTTTGCTCCCGTGATGTTGCTGTGGTTCCTGGTGCTGGCGGTATTAGGTGCGCGCAGCATTATCGCTAACCCGGAAGTGCTTCAGGCACTGAATCCGGCATGGGCGGTGCATTTCTTCCTCGAATACAAAACCGTTTCGTTCTTTGCTCTTGGCGCAGTGGTTCTTTCTATTACTGGCGTTGAAGCGCTGTACGCGGATATGGGCCACTTCGGTAAGTTCCCGATTCGTATTGCGTGGTTCTCCGTGGTTCTGCCGTCACTGGTTCTGAACTACTTCGGTCAGGGTGCATTGCTGCTGAAAACGCCTGAAGCGATAAAAAACCCGTTCTTCTTATTAGCACCAGACTGGGCGCTGATCCCGCTGATGATTCTGGCAACATTGGCGACGGTTATTGCCTCTCAGGCGGTGATCTCGGGGGTGTTCTCGTTGACTCGCCAGGCTGTGCGTCTCGGTTACTTGTCGCCAATGCGCATCATCCACACCTCGGAAATGGAATCCGGGCAGATTTATGTGCCAGCGATTAACTGGCTCCTCTATATCTCTGTGGTGATTGTGATTGTTAGCTTCGAGCATTCGAGCAACCTGGCGGCGGCATATGGTATTGCGGTCACCGGCACCATGGTGTTGACCTCAATCCTTTCTTGTACCGTGGCACGCAAAAACTGGCACTGGAATAAGATTGGGGTATTGCTGATGGGCGCTGGGTTCCTGTTTATCGACATTCCGCTGTTCTCTGCCAATGCCGTTAAGATTTTCTCTGGTGGTTGGTTGCCACTATGTCTGGCGTTGGTGATGTTTATCATTATGACGACCTGGAAAAGCGAGCGTTTCCGCCTGTTGCGTCGTATGCATGAGCACGGAAATTCACTGGAAGCGATGATTGCTTCTCTGGAGAAATCACCGCCGGTACGTGTGCCTGGGACTGCGGTTTATATGTCCCGTGCATTGAACGTGATTCCATTTGCGATGCTGCATAACCTCAAGCACAACAAAGTGTTGCATGAGCGCGTAGTGTTGCTGACATTGCGAACCGAAGATGCGCCATACGTTCATAACGTGAAGCGTGTTTCGATTGAACAGCTTTCGCCAACCTTCTGGCGAGTGGTGGCAAGCTACGGCTGGCGTGAAACGCCAAACGTGGAAGAGGTATTCCACCGCTGTGGCCTGGAAGGGCTAAGTTGCCGAATGATGGAGACATCGTTCTTTATGTCGCATGAGTCACTGATCATCGGTAAACGCCCATGGTATCTGCGCCTGCGTGGCAAACTGTTCCTCGCGCTGCAACGCAACGCCTTGCGCGCGCCGGACCAATTCGAAATCCCGCCAAACAGGGTCATTGAATTGGGTACTCAGGTCGAGATATAAAGCTAACGCCTCTTCAATTGAAGGGGCGTTTTTTTTACCTGTTTGATTGTGCGCGCTCTCATTTGCCTCGTCGTGAAACAAGTCAGCGAAACGTTTCGATAGCGATCACATTTTCATAACTTCATGGTTGTTTTATCCACACACCTTTTCCTACACTTCATCTCAGCGAAACGTTTCGCTAGTGGAGTAAGAAAATGAAGAAAGGTACTGTTCTCAACGCTGACATCTCGTCCGTTATTTCCCGTCTTGGCCACACCGACACGCTGGTGATTGCCGATGCCGGGTTGCCCATTCCACGCAATACACCGCGTATTGATTTGGCACTGACTCACGGCGTACCGGGTTTTATGCAGGTCGTTGAAGTCGTAACGCAAGAGATGCAGGTTGAAGCTGCGATCTTAGCTTCGGAAATTAAACAACATAATCCCCAACTCCATGAAACGTTGCTCAAGCACATCGAGCAACTGCAACAACACCAGGGAAACACCATTTCTATTCGTTACATCAGTCATGAGCAGTTCAAGCAGCACACCGCTGATAGTCATGCGGTTATTCGCAGCGGGGAGTGTTCCCCGTATGCGAATATCATTCTCTGTGCTGGCGTAACTTTCTGAGGCCGGCATGGAACCGTTACTGCAATTAAAAGGGATCGATAAATCGTTCCCTGGCGTAAAAGCCCTTTCTGGTGCAGCGCTGAATGTGTACACAGGGCGCGTGATGGCGCTGGTGGGTGAAAACGGCGCAGGCAAATCCACCATGATGAAAGTGCTGACTGGCATCTATCAGCGTGATGCGGGTTCGCTGTTATGGCTGGGCAAAGAAACCACTTTTAATGGCCCTAAATCCTCACAGGAAGCGGGCATCGGTATTATTCACCAGGAACTCAACCTGATCCCGCAGCTCAGCATTGCGGAAAACATCTTCCTGGGCCGCGAATTTGTTAACCGCTTCGGCAAAATCGACTGGAAAACGATGTATGCCGAGGCCGATAAATTACTCGCTAAGCTCAACCTGCGCTTTAACAGCCAGAAGCTGGTGGGTGATTTGTCGATTGGCGATCAGCAAATGGTCGAAATCGCCAAGGTGCTGAGCTTCGAGTCAAAAGTCATCGTGATGGATGAACCGACCGATGCGCTAACCGATACCGAAACTGACTCTTTATTCCGCGTGATCCGCGAGCTGAAAGCTCAGGGGCGCGGCATTGTCTATATTTCCCACCGCATGAAAGAGATCTTCGATATTTGCGATGACGTGACCGTCTTCCGCGATGGACAGTTCATTGCCGAGCGTGAAGTGGTAACGCTGACCGAAGATTCGCTTATCGAAATGATGGTCGGGCGCAAACTGGAAGAGCAATATCCTCGTCTGGATAAACAACCTGGCGAAATCCTTTTGCGGGTCGATAACCTTTCCGGACCTGGCGTACATGACGTCAGTTTTACTTTGCGCAAAGGTGAGATTCTCGGTGTTGCCGGTTTGATGGGCGCGGGTCGCACCGAACTCATGAAAGTGTTGTATGGCGCATTGCCGCGTACTGGCGGTTATGTGGCACTTGAAGGCCGCGAAGTGGTGACGCGTTCGCCGCAGGATGGGCTGGCAAATGGCATTGTGTATATCTCTGAAGACCGTAAGCGTGACGGGCTGGTGCTCGGCATGTCGGTTAAAGAGAACATGTCACTCACCGCATTGCGTTATTTCAGCCATAACGGCGGCAGCCTGAAACATAAAGATGAACAGCAAGCGGTGCAGGACTTTATCCGTTTGTTCAACGTCAAAACGCCATCAATGGAACAGCCGATTGGCCTGCTTTCTGGCGGCAACCAACAAAAGGTCGCCATAGCCCGTGGCCTGATGACACGCCCGAAAGTATTAATTCTTGATGAGCCGACGCGTGGCGTAGACGTTGGGGCGAAAAAAGAAATTTATCAGTTAATCAATCAGTTCAAAGCCGATGGGTTGAGCATCATTCTTGTTTCGTCCGAAATGCCGGAAGTGCTCGGCATGAGTGACCGAATCATGGTGATGCACGAGGGGCATCTCGGCGGGGAATTTACCCGTGAAGAGGCGACTCAGGAAATCTTAATGGCGGCAGCCGTCGGCAAGCTAAATCGCGTGAATCAGGAGTCTGTAAAATGAGTACCCAAGCTATTCCTGGCCGTCGCTGGTTCACTAAAGCGTGGCTGTTAGAACAAAAATCCCTTATCGCTCTGCTGGTGCTGATTGCGATTGTTTCGAGCCTGAGCCCGAACTTTTTCACGGTTAATAACCTGTTCAATATCCTGCAACAAACCTCAGTGAACGCCATTATGGCGGTGGGGATGACGCTGGTTATTCTGACTTCCGGGATTGACCTGTCCGTCGGTTCCTTACTGGCGCTGACTGGTGCGGTCGCCGCCTCGATTGTCGGTTTAGAAGTGAATGCACTGGTGGCGGTTGCAGGTGCGCTGGCACTCGGTGCCGCAATTGGTGCAGTAACCGGTGTGATTGTCGCCAAAGGGCGCGTTCAGGCGTTTATCGCCACGCTGGTGATGATGCTTTTACTGCGCGGCGTCACCATGGTTTACACCAACGGTAGCCCAGTAAATACCGGATTCTCTGACAACGCTGATGTGTTTGGCTGGTTTGGTATTGGCCGTCCGCTGGGGATTCCTACGCCGGTGTGGATTATGGGCGTTGTGTTCCTCGCGGCGTGGTACATGCTGCACCACACGCGTTTGGGCCGTTATATCTATGCCCTGGGCGGCAACGAAGCGGCGACGCGTTTGTCCGGTATCAGCGTTAACAAAGTCAAAATTATCGTTTACTCACTTTGCGGTCTGCTGGCGTCTTTGGCTGGGATCATCGAAGTGGCGCGTCTTTCTTCCGCACAACCCACGGCGGGTACCGGCTATGAGCTGGATGCTATCGCGGCGGTGGTTCTGGGCGGCACAAGCCTTGCTGGCGGGAAAGGGCGTATTGTTGGGACGCTGATTGGTGCGCTGATCTTAGGCTTCCTGAACAACGGGCTGAATTTATTAGGTGTTTCTTCTTATTACCAGATGATCGTCAAAGCAGTGGTTATTTTACTGGCGGTGCTGGTGGACAACAAAAAGCAGTAACAATCATAACCCTACAGGACATCTGAATATGAATATGAAAAAGCTGGCTACCCTGGTTTCTGCTGTTGCACTGAGTGCCACCGTTAGCGCCAACGCAATGGCCAAAGACACCATCGCGCTGGTGGTCTCCACGCTGAATAACCCGTTCTTCGTTTCACTGAAGGACGGCGCACAAAAAGAAGCCGACAAACTGGGCTACAACCTGATCGTGCTGGATTCGCAAAACAACCCGGCGAAAGAGCTGGCAAACGTGCAGGATCTGACGGTTCGCGGTACCAAACTGATGCTTATCAACCCAACCGATTCCGATGCGGTAGGCAACGCGGTGAAAATGGCCAACCAGGCTAAAATCCCTGTGATTACCCTCGACCGTATGGCAAACCAGGGCACCGTGGTCAGCCACATTGCTTCTGATAACGTGGCTGGTGGCAAAATGGCCGGTGACTTCATTGCTAAGAAACTGGGTGAAGGTGCGAAAGTTATCGAACTGCAAGGTATCGCGGGTGCATCTGCTGCGCGTGAACGTGGCGAAGGCTTCAAACAAGCGACAGCTGCCCACAAATTCACTGTTCTGGCGAGCCAGCCTGCTGACTTCGACCGAACTAAAGGCCTGAACGTGATGCAGAACTTGCTGACTGCGCATCCAGACGTGCAGGCAGTATTTGCTCAGAATGACGAAATGGCGTTGGGCGCATTGCGCGCACTGCAAACTGCCGGTAAATCCGACGTTCTGGTGGTGGGCTTCGACGGTACCGCTGACGGTGTGAAAGCAGTAGAAAGCGGCAAACTGGGTGCGACCGTTGCACAGATGGCTGACCAGATTGGCGTTATCGGGGTAGAAACTGCCGACAAAGTATTGAAAGGCGAAAAAGTCGACTCCAAAATCCCGGTTGAACTGAAGCTGGTTACTAAATAAGACGACATAAGAAAAGCAGGGCATCGCGCCACTCACTAATCTGGGGTGGCGCACTTAACTGGACTGATAAATATGAAAACTAAAGGCAAGCTCGTCGTCCTGGGCAGCATTAACGCTGACCATATCCTTAACCTCGAACATTTTCCGACGCCGGGTGAAACCGTGACCGGGCAAGAGTATCAGGTGGCGTTCGGTGGAAAGGGTGCGAACCAGGCTGTTGCAGCCGGGCGCAGCGGCGCAGACATTGCCTTTATTGCCTGTGTAGGTAGCGACGACACGGGTAGTCGCGTTTGCAAACAACTGGCAAGTGACAACATCGACACCTCGCCGATCAGCACTATTAAAGATGCTTCAACCGGTGTTGCGCTAATTTTCGTCAATAGCGCTGGTGAAAACGTTATTGGCATTCATGCCGGGGCTAATGGGGCATTAACGCCTGCGCTTGTGGCGGAACAGAATCAGAAAATCGCTGAGGCTTCCGTGCTTTTAATGCAGCTTGAGTCACCGCTGCAAAGCGTGCTGGCTGCGGCTAAAATTGCCCATCAACATCAAACCAAAGTTGTGCTTAATCCTGCGCCTGCCTGTGAGCTATCTGATGAATTGCTCGGGCTGGTGGATATGATCACCCCGAACGAAACCGAGGCAGAAAAGCTCACCGGTATTCGTGTCGAAAATGACGACGACGCTGCGGTTGCCGCTCAGGCACTGCATGCGAAAGGCATTGAAACCGTCATTATTACGCTCGGTAGCCGTGGTGTTTGGCTGAGTGAGAGCGGTAAAGGGCAGCGCGTTGCTGGCTTTAAGGTCAAAGCGGTGGATACCATTGCCGCAGGCGACACCTTTAACGGCGCGCTGGTCACCGCATTGCTGGAAGATAAACCGATGGCTGATGCGATTCGTTTTGCTCATGCCGCCGCCGCTATCGCCGTGACGCGTAAAGGTGCGCAGCCTTCTGTGCCGTGGCGTAATGAAATAGACGATTTTTTGCAGCAGCAAGGATAATCATGGCCACCATGAAAGACGTCGCAAAAATGGCCGGGGTTTCGACTTCCACCGTTTCGCACGTCATTAATAACGACCGTTTCGTGAGTGATGCCATTCGCGCAAAGGTCGATGCTGCAATCAAAACGCTCAACTATGCACCTTCCGCTCTGGCGCGTAGCCTCAAGCTCAATCAAACGCACACAATCGGGATGTTAATCACCGCCAGTAGTAACCCGTTTTATTCTGAGCTGGTGCGTGGGGTTGAACGGAGCTGTTTTGAGCGTGGATACAGCCTGGTGTTGTGTAATACCGAAGGCGATGAGCAGCGCATGAACCGCAACCTGGAAACACTGCTGCAAAAGCGTGTCGATGGTTTGCTGCTGTTGTGCACTGAAACACATCTTCCTTCACCGGAAATTATGAGTCGCTACCCTTCTATTCCGACTGTGATGATGGACTGGGCGCCTTTTGAAGGCGAAAGCGATGTCATTCAGGACAACTCGCTGCTTGGCGGTGAGACGGCGACTCAACATCTTATCGATAATGGCTATACCCGCATCGCTTGCATCACAGGCCCACAAGATAAAACGCCAGCGCGGTTGCGGCTTGAAGGTTATAGAAAGGCAATGAATCGCGCAGGGCTTGCTGTCCATGAAGGCTACGAAATCATTGGCGACTTTGAATTCCAGGGCGGCTTCACGGCAATGAATTCACTTCTTGCACTCGAAGAGCCACCGCATGCAGTCTTTACTGGCAACGATGCAATGGCTGTTGGGGCTTATCACGCGTTGTATCAGGCAGGGCTTAAAGTCCCACAAGATATGGCGGTAGTCGGTTATGACGATATCGAACTTGCCCGATATATGACGCCACCGCTCACGACTATCCACCAACCAAAAGATGAGTTGGGTGAGTTGGCCGTTGATGTATTGATACATCGCATGGCGCAACCCGCCCTGGAACAACAACGTCTGTTTCTGACACCAGAGCTGGTGGAACGCGGTTCAGTTTAACGTTTGATCATGTTGCGCCCATCTTTCGGACGTAACAGCAAGAACACCAGAGCCGAAACTAACGTTACAGCACCCATCGTCAGGAATGTGTAGTGGAACTGCTCGACGGTATTAATGCTGTCGATACCTTCATAGATCCTGAGCACTGCGGCACTCACCGCGACTCCAAGACTAATTGCCAACTGCTGGGTTACGGCCAGAACGCTATTACCGCTACTGGCGTTTTCATCGGTGAGGTCGGCAAGCGTAATGGTATTCATCGCGGTGAATTGTGTAGACATCGCCATCCCCAGAATAAACAGTGGCAAAATGAGCAGCCATACTTCCATTCCCGGCGACTGCAATGAGAATTGCCCAATCAGTAAGCCAATGATCAGCGTGATGCCCACTAATGTTTTCCGATAACCCAGACGACGCAATACTTGTGTCACGGTGGATTTCGCCAGCAGCGAACCCATTGCCGTTGGTGCCATCATGCAGCCGGCGATTAACGCCGAATAGCCAAAACCGACCTGTAGCATTAAAGGCATCAGGAACGGTACACAACCGGTTCCCAGACGTGACGCGAGATTACCGATGATCCCTACAGAGAAAGTTCTGGTGCGAAACATCGGCAGAGCGATAAGCGGTGTTGGGTGACGACGTGCGTGCCAGATATAAGCTGCCAGCAGAGCAAGCCCACTTAATATCGTCAGAATACCGATGTAACTGGCAACAATGCGTTCGCCGAATAACTCCATCCCGCTAGAAATGCACACCAGACTCAAGCCAAACAAAAGAAAGCCGGTCATATCAAAGCCACGCCGTGGAGTCGTAAAGTTTGGCATGTACTTACGGGCATAGATAAGCCCGAGAATTCCGATAGGTATATTAATGAGGAAAATCCAGTGCCAGCTTGCCCATGTGACCAAAACGCCGCCGAGCAATGGGCCGAGGATTGGGCCAACAAGCCCTGGCATGGTGACGAAGTTTAAAACGGGCAGTAATTCGCTGCGCGGATAGGCGCGTAATAATGCTAAACGGGCAACCGGCATCATCATCGCACCACCAATCCCTTGTATTACGCGGAAGACAACCAATTCACCGAGTGAACTGGACATCGCGCAGGCGAACGAGCCTAGAGTAAAGAGGGAAACTGCGACCATGAACACGCGTCGTGTTCCGAAGCGGTCGGCCAGCCAACCGCTGACGGGAATCAACATCGCAACGGTAAGGGTGTAGCTGATTATCGCGGATTGCATTGCCAGCGGCGAACGGCCAAGGCTATGGGCAATTGCGGGTAACGCGGTATTCAGAATTGTGGCATCCAGCGCCTGCATAAAGAAAGCCATCGCCGCAATCCACGGTAACCCGGCCATACTGCGAGCTGTTTTGGTCATTTTTGTCCTGATGTTTTAAGGCACTCAGGAGAACGTGAGACTTTACCCGTGTTCGAAGGGTTCTTTCAATAGATCCTGACCAGCGACTAATGCGGCCTGGCTATCACCCCGGGTAATGGCATCAACGATTGCCTGGTGCAAATCGAGCTTGATAACTTCTTTATCGGTTATAGCAGTAAAGTAATTGTAATAAATAGAACGGAATAAGTTAGCGAATGAACAGAGGAATGGGTTACCACTCATTGCATAGATTTGCTCGTGATAGGCCATATCAACTTCTATCCAGCGTTGACGATCAAATGCGCCTTTCAATTTAACCATCTCTGCCATCATTTCGTTGAGAAAAGCTTTTTGTTCTTCAGTTCCATTAATGGCGGCCATGGCACAAGCTTGTGGTTCCAGGCTATTACGCATAACAAGGAAGTATTCCACCACATCATTAAAGTTCTCTTCTGTCATCCACCAGGTGAGCAGTTCCTTATCAAGGAAGTTCCAGTGGCTGCGAGGCATAACGCGAGTGCCAATACGAGGGCGGGGGAGAACCATTCCTTTAGCTGTTAATGTCTTTACTGCCTCTCGTACCGCTGTGCGACTAACACCGAATAGCTCACCCAATTCGATTTCACCGGGCAAGATGCTGCCCGCTTCGTACTCACCCCGGAGAATGCGTTGTGCTAGTTTTTCCGCAAGAACATAGGAAAGGTTCTTTTGAGCGGCGAGTTGTTGTGCAGAGAGAGACATAAATGCAATTCCTTTAGCTTTGTTTCTATTACTAGTATGCCATCTGGTCTGCATTTCTGATGTTTAAAACAGCAAATATCCCGTATTAGCTGGCTTTTGTAGTTCTTTTGGCGAAAAAAAAGACGTCTGGTAATCTTTTTGCAATAAACACTTGTCAGCTCCCAGAAAATCCCTATACTGCGCCTCCACTGACACGGCACAACGGCTTACAAACCGGCCCGTCAGCCAGATGAAAAGCGAAAATAAACGCTTGACTCTGAAAGAGGAAAGCGTAATATACGCCACCTCGAGTTAGCAAGCGAAAGCGCGCAACTCACTGCTCTTTAACAATTTATCAGACAATCTGTGTGGGCACTCGCAGGATTGATATCTCAGATACCTTCGGGTATCAAAAAAATATCAAGTCTTGAAGAGTGACCAAGCAGTAATTCATTTAGTTGAATTATTACGAAAGTTAATTTTTGAGCACCGCTTCACGAGTTGAAGCAAATCAAGCTTTTAATTGAAGAGTTT
Organism: Buttiauxella sp. 3AFRM03; assembly: GCF_003675305.1. Lineage (NCBI taxonomy): Bacteria > Pseudomonadati > Pseudomonadota > Gammaproteobacteria > Enterobacterales > Enterobacteriaceae > Buttiauxella > Buttiauxella sp. 3AFRM03. Next base: position 2,987,410 of record NZ_CP033076.1, on the reverse strand, counting down.
GATCATGGCTCAGATTGAACGCTGGCGGCAGGCCTAACACATGCAAGTCGAGCGGTAGCACAGGAGAGCTTGCTCTCTGGGTGACGAGCGGCGGACGGGTGAGTAATGTCTGGGAAACTGCCTGATGGAGGGGGATAACTACTGGAAACGGTAGCTAATACCGCATAACGTCTTCGGACCAAAGAGGGGGACCTTCGGGCCTCTTGCCATCAGATGTGCCCAGATGGGATTAGCTAGTAGGTGAGGTAATGGCTCACCTAGGCGACGATCCCTAGCTGGTCTGAGAGGATGACCAGCCACACTGGAACTGAGACACGGTCCAGACTCCTACGGGAGGCAGCAGTGGGGAATATTGCACAATGGGCGCAAGCCTGATGCAGCCATGCCGCGTGTATGAAGAAGGCCTTCGGGTTGTAAAGTACTTTCAGCGAGGAGGAAGGCGTTAAGGTTAATAACCTTGGCGATTGACGTTACTCGCAGAAGAAGCACCGGCTAACTCCGTGCCAGCAGCCGCGGTAATACGGAGGGTGCAAGCGTTAATCGGAATTACTGGGCGTAAAGCGCACGCAGGCGGTCTGTCAAGTCGGATGTGAAATCCCCGGGCTCAACCTGGGAACTGCATTCGAAACTGGCAGGCTAGAGTCTTGTAGAGGGGGGTAGAATTCCAGGTGTAGCGGTGAAATGCGTAGAGATCTGGAGGAATACCGGTGGCGAAGGCGGCCCCCTGGACAAAGACTGACGCTCAGGTGCGAAAGCGTGGGGAGCAAACAGGATTAGATACCCTGGTAGTCCACGCCGTAAACGATGTCGACTTGGAGGTTGTTCCCTTGAGGAGTGGCTTCCGGAGCTAACGCGTTAAGTCGACCGCCTGGGGAGTACGGCCGCAAGGTTAAAACTCAAATGAATTGACGGGGGCCCGCACAAGCGGTGGAGCATGTGGTTTAATTCGATGCAACGCGAAGAACCTTACCTACTCTTGACATCCAGAGAATTCGCTAGAGATAGCTTAGTGCCTTCGGGAACTCTGAGACAGGTGCTGCATGGCTGTCGTCAGCTCGTGTTGTGAAATGTTGGGTTAAGTCCCGCAACGAGCGCAACCCTTATCCTTTGTTGCCAGCGGTTCGGCCGGGAACTCAAAGGAGACTGCCAGTGATAAACTGGAGGAAGGTGGGGATGACGTCAAGTCATCATGGCCCTTACGAGTAGGGCTACACACGTGCTACAATGGCGCATACAAAGAGAAGCGACCTCGCGAGAGCAAGCGGACCTCATAAAGTGCGTCGTAGTCCGGATCGGAGTCTGCAACTCGACTCCGTGAAGTCGGAATCGCTAGTAATCGTAGATCAGAATGCTACGGTGAATACGTTCCCGGGCCTTGTACACACCGCCCGTCACACCATGGGAGTGGGTTGCAAAAGAAGTAGGTAGCTTAACCTTCGGGAGGGCGCTTACCACTTTGTGATTCATGACTGGGGTGAAGTCGTAACAAGGTAACCGTAGGGGAACCTGCGGTTGGATCACCTCCTTACCTAATAGATACGAACTTGCGTAGTGCTCACACAGATTGTCTGATGAAAGTAAATGAGCAAAAAGCGATATCCTGCAAAGGATTATTCGTGTCCCCATCGTCTAGAGGCCCAGGACACTGCCCTTTCACGGCTGTAACAGGGGTTCGAATCCCCTTGGGGACGCCATCTCCGATAATGTGTGAAAGACATTATCACCGAATATCTCAAAACTAACTCAGTGAGTTATGTTTGAGATATTGCTCTTTAAAAATCCGGAACAAGCTGAAAATTGAAACGACATGTCGTCTCATTCCTCCGTAATAAGGAATGGGAATACGATATGTTCGAGTCTCTCAAATTTTCACAACATACGATTGTGTCTTACGAGACATCTTCGGGTTGTGAGGTTAAGCGACTAAGCGTACACGGTGGATGCCCTGGCAGTCAGAGGCGATGAAGGACGTGCTAATCTGCGATAAGCGTCGGTAAGGTGATATGAACCGTTATAACCGACGATTTCCGAATGGGGAAACCCAGTGCAATTCGTTGCACTATCGTTAAGTGAATACATAGCTTAACGAAGCGAACCGGGGGAACTGAAACATCTAAGTACCCCGAGGAAAAGAAATCAACCGAGATTCCCCCAGTAGCGGCGAGCGAACGGGGAGCAGCCCAGAGTCTGAATCAGTTTGTGTATTAGTGGAAGCGTCTGGAAAGTCGCAGGGTACAGGGTGATACTCCCGTACACAAAAATGCACATGCTGTGAACTCGAAGAGTAGGGCGGGACACGTGGTATCCTGTCTGAATATGGGGGGACCATCCTCCAAGGCTAAATACTCCTGACTGACCGATAGTGAACCAGTACCGTGAGGGAAAGGCGAAAAGAACCCCGGCGAGGGGAGTGAAACAGAACCTGAAACCGTGTACGTACAAGCAGTGGGAGCCTCTTTTATGGGGTGACTGCGTACCTTTTGTATAATGGGTCAGCGACTTATATTCTGTAGCAAGGTTAACCGTATAGGGGAGCCGCAGGGAAACCGAGTCTTAACTGGGCGTTAAGTTGCAGGGTATAGACCCGAAACCCGGTGATCTAGCCATGGGCAGGTTGAAGGTTGGGTAACACTAACTGGAGGACCGAACCGACTAATGTTGAAAAATTAGCGGATGACTTGTGGCTGGGGGTGAAAGGCCAATCAAACCGGGAGATAGCTGGTTCTCCCCGAAAGCTATTTAGGTAGCGCCTCGTGAACTCATCTTCGGGGGTAGAGCACTGTTTCGGCTAGGGGGCCATCCCGGCTTACCAACCCGATGCAAACTCCGAATACCGAAGAATGTTATCACGGGAGACACACGGCGGGTGCTAACGTCCGTCGTGAAGAGGGAAACAACCCAGACCGCCAGCTAAGGTCCCAAAGTCATGGTTAAGTGGGAAACGATGTGGGAAGGCACAGACAGCCAGGATGTTGGCTTAGAAGCAGCCATCATTTAAAGAAAGCGTAATAGCTCACTGGTCGAGTCGGCCTGCGCGGAAGATGTAACGGGGCTAAACCATGCACCGAAGCTGCGGCAGCGACGCTTATGCGTTGTTGGGTAGGGGAGCGTTCTGTAAGCCGTTGAAGCTGGACTGTGAGGTCTGGTGGAGGTATCAGAAGTGCGAATGCTGACATAAGTAACGATAAAGCGGGTGAAAAACCCGCTCGCCGGAAGACCAAGGGTTCCTGTCCAACGTTAATCGGGGCAGGGTGAGTCGACCCCTAAGGCGAGGCCGAAAGGCGTAGTCGATGGGAAACAGGTTAATATTCCTGTACTCGGTGTTACTGCGAAGGGGGGACGGAGAGGGCTATGTTAGCCGGGCGACGGTTGTCCCGGTTTAAGCATGTAGGCGGAGAGTTTAGGTAAATCCGGACTCTTATCTAACGCTGAGGTGTGATGACGAGGTACTACGGTGCTGAAGTAACAAATGCCGCACTTCCAGGAAAAGCCTCTAAGCATCAGGTAACATCAAATCGTACCCCAAACCGACACAGGTGGTCAGGTAGAGAATACCAAGGCGCTTGAGAGAACTCGGGTGAAGGAACTAGGCAAAATGGTGCCGTAACTTCGGGAGAAGGCACGCTGTCGGTAGGTGAAGTCCCTTGCGGATGGAGCTGAAGGCAGTCGAAGATACCAGCTGGCTGCAACTGTTTATTAAAAACACAGCACTGTGCAAACACGAAAGTGGACGTATACGGTGTGACGCCTGCCCGGTGCCGGAAGGTTAATTGATGGGGTTAAGCGCAAGCTGAAGCTCTTGATCGAAGCCCCGGTAAACGGCGGCCGTAACTATAACGGTCCTAAGGTAGCGAAATTCCTTGTCGGGTAAGTTCCGACCTGCACGAATGGCGTAATGATGGCCAGGCTGTCTCCACCCGAGACTCAGTGAAATTGAAATCGCTGTGAAGATGCAGTGTACCCGCGGCAAGACGGAAAGACCCCGTGAACCTTTACTATAGCTTGACACTGAACACTGGTCCTTGATGTGTAGGATAGGTGGGAGGCTTTGAAGCGAGGACGCCAGTTCTTGTGGAGCCAACCTTGAAATACCACCCTTTAATGGCTGGTGTTCTAACGTAGACCCGTAATCCGGGTTGCGGACAGTGTCTGGTGGGTAGTTTGACTGGGGCGGTCTCCTCCTAAAGCGTAACGGAGGAGCACGAAGGTTAGCTAATCACGGTCGGACATCGTGAGGTTAGTGCAAAGGCATAAGCTAGCTTGACTGCGAGAGTGACGGCTCGAGCAGGTGCGAAAGCAGGTCTTAGTGATCCGGTGGTTCTGAATGGAAGGGCCATCGCTCAACGGATAAAAGGTACTCCGGGGATAACAGGCTGATACCGCCCAAGAGTTCATATCGACGGCGGTGTTTGGCACCTCGATGTCGGCTCATCACATCCTGGGGCTGAAGTAGGTCCCAAGGGTATGGCTGTTCGCCATTTAAAGTGGTACGCGAGCTGGGTTTAGAACGTCGTGAGACAGTTCGGTCCCTATCTGCCGTGGGCGCTGGAGAATTGAGGGGGGCTGCTCCTAGTACGAGAGGACCGGAGTGGACGCATCACTGGTGTTCGGGTTGTCATGCCAATGGCATTGCCCGGTAGCTAAATGCGGAAAAGATAAGCGCTGAAAGCATCTAAGCGCGAAACTTGCCCCGAGATGAGTTCTCCCTGACCCTTTAAGGGTCCTGAAGGAACGTTGAAGACTACGACGTTGATAGGCTGGGTGTGTAAGCGTAGCGATACGTTGAGCTAACCAGTACTAATGATCCGTGAGGCTTAACCTTACAACACCGAAGGTGTTTTGGTTGAGAGACTAAGCATTTTGATTTTCAGCTTGAACCGAGATTAAGTTGATGGTTGTGTGAATAACGCAACGGTTAACAAAACAGAATATGCCTGGCGGCACTAGCGCGGTGGTCCCACCTGACCCCATGCCGAACTCAGAAGTGAAACGCCGTAGCGCCGATGGTAGTGTGGGGTCTCCCCATGCGAGAGTAGGGAACTGCCAGGCTCCAAATAAGTGAAAAGCCCTGTACTGACGTACAGGGCTTTTTGCTATTTGCGATTTATAGAAAGATACCCACGAGAACGTAGGCAATACTCACTTCTTAAGCCAGTCAGCAATAAAATCAGCAATCTGAATGGGTGAGTTGATATCCAGTACGGGAAGCGACACATTTGGTAGCGGTACGTCACTCGAAATGGCAATAACATTCCTATCTATTTTCAGCTCATCAACGCTATGCGTTAGTCCTGCCCTGTAAAGCAGGATCTTAGGTATCTCTTCATGCTTAAAACCTTCAACCAATATCAAATGAAGTGAGCTGGAATCCATTCTGCTGGCGAGCCAATGCAAATCCAGTTCTTCTTGCTCAGGTGTTTCAGTCATTAATGCCCAACGATTCTTGTTGGCTACTATCGTTTGGTCCGCCCCAGCTTTCCGCAATTCGTAACTGTCTTTTCCTGGTTTATCGACATCCACATCATGATGAGTATGTTTGATTAACCCAGGGCGGATCCCTCGTTCATTGAGTAAAGGGATCAGTTTCTTAAGAAGTGTTGTTTTACCTGTGCCACTCCAGGCGGCAATCGCGAGTAGAGGAATCATCTATTTATGCTCCCATTGGGCGAGATCTTCAGGTGAATTCACGTTGATGAAGTTATTCATCTGATCCTGGAATCGAACGCTGTGCCCACCAGACTCTCGGAGAAAAAACATTACCCGTCGTTCTCCCGAAGCCAGATAGTTTTCCAGGGATACAGCGAGTTTCTTATGTATAAGAGCGATGGTTGGATGGTCACGTTCCCCATCATTTACCCACACGGCACGGGAAGCCCCTTTCTGCTCCCAAAGTTTGCATGCCAGATCGTCGGGAATATTGGGTGTATCGCAAGGACAAAACAAAAACCACTCGCTATCGAGGTTCTGCATTGCCGATAGTATTCCAGCCAATGGTCCTGGGTAATCAGGTAATGTGTCACTGAGAACGCGTAATCCAATAGATTGATATATTTCGATATTTCTATTCGCACTGATCACCACATTGCTGACTTGAGAGGTGAGCTTTCTGGTGACATGCTCAAATAATGGTAGGCCATTGAAGTATATTAGTCCCTTATCGTTACCCCCCATTCTTGTGGCTCTTCCTCCGGACAGCACCACACCAGTAACTTCCGTTAAACATCTCACTAATATCGCCTCTTTTAATGTGGGTTTGAGCCTGCTAACGTGTGACATCTCGCATGTGAAAGGAGCACAATCATGAAATGCAAACGTCTTAACGAACTGCTCGAGCTACTTCAGCCAGCATGGCAGAAAGAGCCAGACCTCAACTTGATTCAATTTTTGCAGAAACTCAGTAAAGAGTCAGGTTATACCGGTGAATTAACCGATCTCACTGATGACGTGCTTATTTATCAGCTGAAAATGCGTGATTCGGCAAAAGACGCTGTTATTCCTGGCATTCAGAAAGACTATGAAGAAGACTTTAAGACCGCATTGTTACGTGCCCGTGGTGTAATTAAAGAGTAAAAGCTTGTAAGCCGCACCACTTTGACAGCGATGAAATGTTATCCTCAACTATCCGTATTTACAGTCGGTTGCCTGGATGACAGACAGCAGCGCTTTCAATTTTCAAACACTACATCCGGATACCATCATGGACGCCTTGTTCGAACAAGGTATACGGGTGGATTCCGGCTTGACCCCATTAAACAGTTTTGAAAACCGCGTCTACCAGTTTCAGGACGAGGATCGTAAACGTTATGTGGTTAAGTTTTATCGCCCCTATCGTTGGTCACCTGAGCAAATAGAAGAAGAGCATCAGTTTGCGCTTGAGTTACAAGCTGATGAGGTTCCGGTTGCGGCCCCCTTGCATCTCAATGGCAACACCTTACTACGCCATAATGGCTTTATGTATGCTGTGTTCCCGAGTTTGGGGGGAAGGCAGTACGAAACGGATAACCTTGATCAGATGGAATGGGTTGGCCGTTATCTTGGCCGTATCCATCAAACAGGGCGTCGTAAGCCATTTTCTGCGCGCCCTGATATGGGCTTAAATGAATACTTATTTGAGCCGCGTGAAATATTTGAGCAGACGCATTTGATTCCATCAGCCCTGAAGAAGAGCTTTCTCAACGCCACCGATGCGTTAATAGCAGAAATTCAACTTCATTGGCATACCGATTTTCAGCCATTACGACTACATAGTGATTGCCATCCAGGGAATATTCTCTGGCGCGATGGTCCTTTGTTTGTCGATCTGGATGATGCCCGAAATGGCCCGGCAGTTCAGGATATCTGGATGCTTCTCAATGGTGACAAAGCCGAACAGAGAATGCAGCTAGAAATGATTGTCGAGGCATATGAAGAGTTTGCCTCATTTGATTCAGACGAAATTGCACTCATAGAACCTTTACGAGCAATGCGTATGGTTTATTATCTCGCGTGGATAATTCGGCGCTGGGATGACCCTGCTTTCCCCAGAAATTTTCCCTGGATTACAGACGAAGATTACTGGCGGGGACAAACTGCGACTTTTAAAGAGCAGGTACGGGTTCTACGTGAACCACCACTAACATTAACGCCAATGTATTAATCAGTATTTATTCAGGAGAGATTCAATGATGAAAAAGATTTGGCTGGCGCTGGCGGGGATGATCCTGGCATTCAGCGTGTCTGCTGCACAGTTTAAAGATGGAAAAGAGTTTATCACTTTAGAAAAACCTGTCGCCGGTGAGCCGCAAGTTTTAGAGTTTTTCTCCTTCTATTGCCCACACTGCTATCAGTTTGAAGAGGTTCTTCATGTCTCTGATAATGTGAAGAAAAAGCTGCCAGAAGGCACTAAGATGACAAAGTACCATGTTGAGTTCCTGGGCCCATTGGGCAAGGATTTAACTCAGGCATGGGCTGTTGCACTGGCATTGGGCGTGGAAGACAAAATTACCGCTCCAATGTTTGAAGCTGTGCAGAAAACTCAGACTATCCAAAATGTTGCTGATATCCGCCAGGTATTCATCACTGCTGGCGTTAAACCAGAAGAGTACGATGCTGCCTGGAACAGTTTTGTTGTGAAATCATTGGTTGCTCAGCAAGAGAAAGCTGCGGCAGATCTGCAACTGCAAGGCGTTCCCGCTATGTTTGTAAACGGAAAGTATCAGTTGAATCCACAAGGCATGGACACCAGCAATATGGACATGTTTATTCAGCAATATGCTGAAGTCGCCAAGTTCCTGGTTGAAAAGAAATAACAAAGAAAGCCGGTCAATGACCGGCTTTCTTCTATTGTTTGATGTTTGTCAGTAGTTGATCTTTCTCATGCCACAACGCATTCAACCATTGCTGGAAGCGACGTTTAAAAGCTTTGTCATTCACATAATCGCCATGCAGATCCTCTGCAATTGGCACCAGCGACACCCTCACCACAATTCGCGTCATCTTCCCGCTTAACATGTCATAAAATGGGCTTTGTGCATTTTCAGGATAACAAATCGTCACATTCAGCAGCTTATCGAACTGTTTCCCCAACACGTTGAGAGCCATTGCAATTCCAGCTGCTTTAGGTGGAAGCAGGTTTTGAAAAGCCGAGCGAGTCTGTAAACGCTTCTCTTTAGTGAATCTCGACCCTTCGACAAAATTCACTATTGTCGTTGGGTGAGAGCGAAATTTTTCGCAAGAGCGGCGAGTGGTTTCCACATCTTTGCCGCGTTGCTCTGGGTGACGCAATAAATACCCTCGCGAGTAACGTTTCATGAAAGGCATATCCAAAGCCCAACAAGCCAAACCCATAAATGGCACCCAGGCGAGCTGTTGCTTTAAAAAGTACTTATTCATTGGGATATGTTTGCGAAACAGGACGCACAAAATGACGATGTCCGCCCAGCTTCGGTGATTACAAATTAGTAGGTACCAGTTTTTTTTGCTGAGATCGTCGAGCCCTTCAACGTCCCATTTTAGATGTGGATTTAGCCTGAGCAAAAAAGCCAATCCTTCACACCAGCAGTACATCATGAAATCAGCAAATACCGAGATTGAGCGCCAGATGATGGGAACGGGTAAGAGTAGCTTGATGATGCCAGCAATAATAATAGGTACTGAGCAGGCTACCGTGACCACGATAGTAAGAGCGACACTCAGAATCAAAGTTATCGCGGCGAATAATCTCGACATAAATAAGTTTTTCAGTTGGTTAGAGAGTGTCTGGTGCTGGAAGAAGAATAATAGGGCTGAATTTTATCAGAAGTTTATCAGCATGGATGACACTAAAACTGCTCAATAAAAAACATACATACCATAGGCTTTGAATAATTTCGGTCTATTACATAATTTATTTTTATATCCACATTTATCGATTACGCACAAAATGTCTTCTCAGTGAATACCTTAAATGTAGTGCATTGAAAAATAATGACATTTAACCGAAAGATAATTTCTTTCGAACTTAACAATCAATTGCTTAAAAAACTATGCACAAACTTATCCACAATGTTGATCTTGAGGCAGATCTCGAAGATCAACAAAACTTTTCACCTTATCTTCCTCAAAAGTTCATGTTTTCAGCCAGGCTATGGCATCCTTTAGCTATAAACTAAAACCAGTCACGGAACGGAACATTATGGTTCAGATCGCGCAAAATCCACTTATCCTCGTTGATGGCTCCTCTTATCTCTATCGTGCCTATCACGCCTTCCCACCGCTGACTAATAGCAAGGGTGAACCGACCGGGGCAATGTACGGCGTGCTGAACATGCTGCGTAGTTTGCTGTTGCAGTACCAGCCGACTCATGCCGCAGTAGTGTTTGATGCCAAAGGTAAAACCTTCCGTGACGAGTTGTTTGAACACTATAAATCTCATCGTCCGCCTATGCCTGACGATCTGCGAGCACAAATCGAACCTCTGCATGCAATGGTAAAAGCCATGGGATTACCACTACTGGCGGTTTCTGGCGTGGAAGCTGACGACGTTATTGGTACGCTTGCACTTGAGGCGGAACGTGTGGGCCGTCCGGTACTTATCAGTACTGGCGATAAAGATATGGCGCAACTGGTTACACCGAGTGTGACGCTTATCAACACCATGACTAACACCATCCTTGGCCCAGATGAAGTTCGCACGAAATATGGTGTGCCTCCTGAACTGATTATCGATTTCCTGGCCTTAATGGGCGACTCGTCGGATAACATTCCTGGTGTTCCGGGCGTTGGCGAGAAAACAGCACAGGCACTACTCCAGGGTTTAGGTGGTCTGGATACGCTGTACGCTAATCCAGAGAAAATCGCAGAACTGACGTTCCGTGGTGCGAAAACTATGGCGGCGAAGCTTGAGCAAAGCAAAGACCTGGCTTACCTCTCCTATAAATTGGCCACCATCAAAACAGATGTGGAACTTGAGCTGGGCTGCGAGCAATTAGAAGTGCAGCAACCGGCGGATGAAGAGCTTCTGGATCTGTTCAAACAATACGAATTCAAACGCTGGATTACCGACGTTGAAGCAGGCAAGTGGATGCAGGTTAAGGGCGCGAAACCGGCTGCACAATCGCCAAAAACCGTCGAGATTGAAGCTGACGTTGAGCCGGAAGAGCCAGCTAATGTGCTTTCTTATGACAACTACGTCACTATTCTTGACGAAACCGTGCTGGAAGAGTGGATTACCCGTCTGAAAAAAGCGCCAGTCGTCGCCTTTGATACCGAAACCGATAGCCTGGATAACATCAGTGCGAACCTGGTTGGTCTGTCATTTGCCACTGAACCGGGTGTTGCGTGCTACATCCCTGTCGCACATGACTATTTAGACGCTCCGGCACAAATTCCTCGTGAGCGTGCGCTCGAACTTCTGAAGCCATTACTTGAAGATGAAAGCGTGCTTAAAGTTGGCCAGAACCTGAAGTATGACCGTGGCATTATGCAGAACTACGATATCGAACTTCGTGGAATTGCGTTCGATACCATGCTTGAATCCTACATTCTTGACAGCGTTGCAGGTCGCCACGATATGGACAGCCTGTCTGCTCGTTGGCTGAAACACACCACCATCACCTTCGAAGAGATTGCTGGCAAGGGCAAAAAGCAACTGACCTTTAACCAAATAGATCTGGAGCAGGCTGGGCGTTATGCCGCAGAAGATGCAGACGTGACTTTACAGCTGCATTTGAAAATGTGGCCGAAGCTTGAAAAGCGTGAAGGGCCATTAAGCATCTTTAAAAATATCGAAATGCCACTGGTGCCCGTGTTGTCACGTATTGAACGCAACGGTGTGAAGATCGACCCGGCTGTGCTGCATACCCATTCTGAGCAACTGACAAAACGCCTCGCAGAGCTGGAAATCACAGCTCACGAAATTGCAGGCGAAGCGTTTAATCTCTCTTCACCGAAGCAGCTGCAAACCATTCTTTTTGAAAAACAGGGTATTAAACCACTCAAGAAAACCCCTGGCGGCGCCCCGTCAACTTCTGAAGAAGTGCTGGAAGAACTGGCTCTGGATTACCCGCTGCCTAAAGTTATTCTTGAACACCGTGGCCTGGCGAAGCTGAAATCGACTTATACCGATAAGCTGCCGTTAATGATTAACCCGAAAACGGGCCGTGTACATACTTCCTATCATCAGGCTGTGGCTGCGACCGGGCGTTTGTCTTCGACCGAACCGAATCTGCAAAACATTCCGGTACGAAATGAAGAAGGGCGTCGCATTCGCCAGGCCTTTATTGCACCAAAAGATTATCTGATCGTTTCTGCCGACTACTCGCAAATCGAACTGCGCATCATGGCGCATTTGTCTCGTGATAAGGGCTTACTGACTGCATTTGCCGAAGGCAAAGATATTCACCGTGCGACAGCCGCTGAAGTATTTGGTATTCCGTTGGATAGTGTTTCTGGTGAGCAACGCCGCAGCGCTAAAGCGATTAACTTCGGTCTGATTTACGGCATGAGCGCATTTGGTTTGTCACGCCAGCTCAATATCCCGCGTAAAGAGTCGCAGAAATACATGGATCTCTACTTTGAACGCTATCCTGGTGTGCTGGAATACATGGAACGCACCCGCAAGCAGGCGAAAGAGCAGGGTTATGTCGAAACTCTGGATGGACGCCGCCTGTATTTACCGGACATCAATTCTAGTAATGCGGCTCGTCGTGCTGGTGCTGAACGTGCGGCTATCAATGCCCCGATGCAGGGAACGGCGGCTGATATCATCAAACGCGCGATGATTGCTGTCGATGCCTGGCTTGAAACAGAGAAGCCACGCGTAAAAATGATCATGCAGGTACACGATGAACTGGTCTTTGAAGTTCATCAGGATGATTTGGAAGCTGTATCGAAGAAAGTCCACGAACTGATGGAAGGCAGCATGAAACTGGATGTGCCGCTATTGGTGGAAGTTGGCAGTGGCGCAAATTGGGATGAAGCGCACTAATTTGCAGCTGGTTATGTAACTAAAGAACATAAGTCATAGCTTTTTGTGATGGTGCTTCAAGATTGAAGTGTAAGGGGTGAAAAAAAACTACAAAAAGTACTTTTTCATCCTAATAAAAAGGAGTAGAGTTATTCGCGTAGGGTACAGAGGTAAGATGTTCTATCTTTCAGACCTTTTACTTCACGTAATCGGATTTGGCTGAATATTTTAGCCGCCCCAGTCAGTAATGACTGGGGCGTTTTTTATTGGGCGCGAGTCAGGAAAGAAAGGAAAAGCACGGGCGAACCCATGCCTATTTTTATTCGCCAGTTGCTTCGTCGTCTTCTTCTTCTACGTCGTCTTCTTCAGTTGCTGGTGGAATATCGTTGTACCAGCCATCAAGCTTATGACGCAGTACATCGACACCAATTTTCTTCAGCGACGAAAACGCTTCTACCTGAATATCACCGTTAAAGTCCACAACCGCTTCACGCACCATATTTAACTGCGCTTTACGAGCGCCAGATGCCAGCTTGTCGGCCTTGGTTAACAGCAGCATGACTGGAATGTTGCTCGCAACGGCCCAGTGAATCATTTGCTGATCAAGGTCTTTAAGCGGATGACGGATATCCATCAGCACCACTAGGCCTTTCAGGCTATTACGCTTTTGCAGGTATTCACCAAGCGCGCGCTGCCATTTCAGTTTTACTTCTTCCGGTACTTCGGCGTAGCCATAGCCCGGTAAATCCACCACACGTAAGCCTTCAGCCACTTCAAACAAGTTGATGAGCTGAGTACGGCCAGGTGTTTTACTGGTACGAGCCAGTGCTTTCTGATTAGTCAGCGTATTTAATGCGCTGGATTTCCCTGCGTTAGAGCGGCCTGCGAAAGCAACCTCAATACCAGTATCAGAAGGTAAATGGCGAATATCCGGTGCGCTAAGCACGAAGTGGGTCAGTTGATAATTCCAGTTTTTCAAAACGGTTGTCTCCCTCAGGATGAGCATTGTGGGGGATTATACCTGAACGTGGCGAAAACGCCGTGTTTCTCAGCAAGGCTTACAGGATTACAGAGATACGCCTGCAGTTTGTAAGACATTGACCATTCATACTGGCAGACAACGCAGCGTTGATAAATACAGACATTATTAAAATACTCTATAAAACAGCATATTAAGCCGATATGGATTGATTGTATCAATGCCTTAACACAAATACCTACCTTGTAGAACCAGGCGCTAAGAGTAAAGTAAGCGGCACAGGCAAAGGAGAGCCACAAAGGATAGCAACTCAGGATGAGGGTTCAGGATCGTCAGGATGGCGAAGAACCAGGGAAGTGCCAGGAGGCAACGTCTGGAGACGTTTAAAAGGGACAAGGATTTACACGGAAGTTGTTTGCAAAGGATAGACAGGGCGTCGAGTGCGAACAGGGATTGTGTGACCAGATAACGGTCCAGAGACAAGAAAAAGGCGACAGGTTAACCTGCCGCCTTTTTTCTTTGCTTGCTTTCTGCTAGATTCCGCCGCAATTCTATACTGAATAAAAATGGCTCAAGATAATTTATTATGAAGCAACAAAACTCAGCAGCACCTGGTTCCAAGCCTTCAAAAGCACGTCGTAAAACGCGTGAAGAGATCGATCGTGAAGCACGTGACCGTAAACGTGATAAAAAACACAGCGGGCATGCAGCGGGTAGCCGTGCAACTGGCGGTGTTCAAGCGAAAAGTGGAAGTGGCAGCAGTCAGGCTAAAGATCCGCGCATTGGCAGTAAAAAACCAATCGCCCTGGGTGTAACTGAAGTCCAGGTCAAAAAACCTAAACAGCACAAACCTAAAATCGAGAAACCTATGCTCACACCACAGGCTGAACTGGATTTGCTGGAAAATGATGAGCGCCTGGACGCGCTGCTGGAACGTCTTGAAGAAGGTGAAACGCTTAATGCAGAAGAGCAGGCGTGGGTTAACGCTAAGCTTGATCGTATTGATGCGCTAATGGCAGAACTCGGCATCGCCTATGAAGATGACGAAGATGAAGAAGAAAAAGAGAAGGGCGATGATTTGATGCGCCTGCTCAAAGGCACTGATTAACGGTCTTTCGCAATGGAATTACCTGTTCTTATCGTGGTTATTCCTCTGGTGTGTTATCTGCTGTGGTTATTCGTTAAACTACGGCGGTTGTCGCGATTGCAAAAATCGTTGCGCCGTCAACGAATGCGGCATCACCGGAGGAAGTAAGCATGTCTGAGCAGTTAATCGATTGGGATCTGGCCCTGATCCAGAAATATAATTATTCAGGGCCACGTTATACCTCTTATCCCACCGCGCTGGAGTTCTCAGAAGGCTTCGGTGAGGCGGCATTTCTTGAAGCGGTGGCTCGTTATCCTGAGCGCCCGCTTTCGCTGTACGTTCATATCCCGTTCTGCCATAAACTTTGCTACTTCTGCGGCTGCAATAAAATTGTGACCCGCCAGACGCATAAGGCTGATCAATACCTTGATGCGCTTGAACAAGAGATAGCCCATCGTGCACCGCTCTTTAAAGGCCGTCACGTCAGTCAGTTGCATTGGGGCGGTGGTACACCAACTTACCTCAGTAAAGCGCAGATAAGCCGTCTGATGGGGCTTCTACGGGGTCATTTCAATTTCGATGAAGATGCTGAGCTGTCCATTGAAATCGATCCGCGTGAAATCGAACTCGATGTGCTGGACCATTTGCGCCAGGAAGGGTTTACCCGCCTGAGCATGGGCGTGCAGGATTTCAACAAAGAAGTGCAGCGCCTGGTTAACCGTGAGCAAGACGAAGAGTTTATCTTCGCGCTGATTCAGCGAGCGCGAGAACTTGGCTTCACCTCGACCAATATTGACTTGATCTACGGCCTGCCAAAGCAGACGCCAGAAAGCTTTGCCTTCACGCTCAAGCGTGTTGCAGAACTTAGTCCTCACCGTTTAAGCGTTTTTAACTACGCGCACTTGCCGACGTTGTTTGCCGCACAGCGCAAAATTAAAGACGAAGACTTACCGAGCGCCCAGCAAAAACTCGACATTCTGCAAGAAACCATCGGTTCGCTGACCCATGCGGGATATCAGTTTATTGGCATGGACCACTTTGCGCGGCCAGATGACGAACTGGCGATTGCTCAACGCGAAGGGAAACTGCACCGTAACTTCCAGGGCTACACCACTCAGGGTGATACCGACCTGCTGGGAATGGGCGTTTCTGCCATCAGCATGATTGGCGACTGCTACACGCAGAACCAGAAAGAGCTTAAAACCTATTATCAGCAGGTTGATCAGCAGGGCGATGCGCTGTGGCGCGGCCTGGCACTCACCCGCGATGACTGCATCCGTCGTGATGTTATCAAAGCATTGATTTGTAATTTCCAGCTTAAATTTGCCGAAATTGAACAGCTTTGGGATTTAGATTTTGCAGAGTACTTTGCCGAGGATCTGAAATTACTGGCACCATTGGCGAAAGATGGGCTGGTGGATGTTGATGGTAAACACATTCAGGTGACAGCTAAAGGCCGTCTGCTAATCCGTAATATCTGCATGTGCTTTGATACTTACTTGCGCCAGAAGGCACGCCTCCAGCAGTTCTCGCGCGTGATATAAAACTAAAGGCGGCTTGTAAGCCGCCTTTTTGTTATTCCATCCCCAACTCTTTCAACTTACGCGTCAGGGTATTGCGCCCCCAGCCAAGTAAACGAGCCGCTTCCTGCTTGTGGCCTTGCGTATGCCGCAGTGCCGTCGTTAGCAGTGTGCGTTCCATTTCTGGCTGAGCTTCAGAGAGTAAATTCTGATGACCGGAACGTAATGCGCGATCTGCCCATTGCGCCAGTAAAGTTGCCCAACTGTCGGATTGAGAATGTGCCGGGCTATCGGGAATGGTTGTCTCGAACAACTCGGCAGGCAAGTCCTGAATCAATACTTCCTGGCCTGCCGCCATGACCGTTAACCAGCGACAGGTATTTTCCAGTTGGCGCACGTTTCCAGGCCAGGCCAAACGCGTTAATGCTGTTTCGGTTTCGGGATGAAGCTGCTTGGCTTCCACACCTAACTCTTTTGCAGCATCTTGCAAGAAATGACGAGTCAGACGCGGAATATCTTCACGGCGTTCGCGCAGGGGTGGCAAATGCACGCGAATTACGTTCAGGCGATGGAATAAATCCTCACGGAATTTCCCTTCCTGCACGCGTAACTCAAGGTTCTGGTGCGTTGCGGCAATAATTCGCACATCAACTTTTACCGGCGCATAACCGCCAACACGATAAAACTGTCCGTCAGCCAACACGCGCAGCAAACGAGTTTGCACGTCCAGCGGCATATCGCCGATTTCATCGAGGAACAGTGTGCCGCCGTCAGCCTGCTCGAAACGGCCTTGCCGAATTTGATTAGCGCCGGTAAAAGCCCCTTTCTCATGGCCAAACAGCTCAGACTCAATCAAATCCTTTGGGATGGCAGCCATATTCAGCGCAATAAAAGGGGATTTCACCCGTGGGCTGTGGCGATGCAAGGCATGGGCGACTAACTCTTTACCCGTACCGGATTCACCGTTAATCAGCACACTTATTGATGACCGGGAGAGGCGGCCAATGATCCTGAACACATCCTGCATCGCAGGCGCTTCACCAATAATATCGGTGGTTGGCCCATTAACCTGCACATTGCGCGGTTGCTGCTGTTCCTGATAGTGGCTGATGGCGCGTTCAACCAGAGCCACCGCTTCATCAATATCAAAAGGTTTAGGCAGGTAATCAAAAGCACCCTGCTGATAGGCACTCACGGCCGCCTCAAGGTCTGAATGAGCGGTCATTATGATGACCGGCAACATCGGGTGGCGTTGTTTAATCTGCTTTAGCAGCGCCAGGCCATCCATGCCGGGCATGCGAATATCAGATAACAAAACGTCCGGGGTTTTGGTTGCAAGAGCATTCAGGACTTCAGTGCCACTTTCAAATGTGGTGCAGCTTAAACCAGCCCCTGTTAGTGCGCGTTCCAACACCCAACGGATGGAGCTATCGTCATCAACGATCCAAACTATCCCTCGTTGCATAAAGACCTCTACTTACGAATGGGCAGGTAAACCGAAAACTCGGTATGACCTGGCCAACTGTTAAATTCGATTTTTCCCGAATGCTGATCGATCAAGTTGCGTGCAATAGAAAGACCTAATCCTGTCCCTCCTTCACGGCCACTCACCATTGGGTAGAATAGTGTGTCCTGCAGATGGGCCGGAATGCCCGGACCGTTGTCTTCAACATCAATTCGTGCAGCCAGTCGGTAACGAGTACCGTGCAGCGTAATTTGAAAAGCGGTACGCGTGCGTAACACAATCTCACCACCATCGCTGCCGAGCGCCTGAAGCGCGTTGCGCACAATATTCAATAAAATCTGTTCAATTTGGTCTGGGTCGTGCGCTAACTCAGGCAAACTTGGGTCGTAATCTCTTACCAGCGACACGTTGGCAGGTAATTCCATCGACACCAGTTTCATCACCCGTTCGGTGACTTTATGAATACTTTCAGTAACGTGCATGCCAGGTTGCTGCGGGCCTAACAGCCTGTCGACCAGATTACGTAAACGATCAGCCTGCTCAATAATCACCTTGGTGTATTCAGTGAGCGAAGGATCGGGTAAGGCTTTTGCCAGTAATTGCGCGGCACCACGTAACCCACCAAGTGGATTTTTAATCTCATGAGCCAGCCCACGGACTAAGTCACGAGCGGCAATTTGCTGCGCCTGCTGTAACTGTTCCTGACTTAAACGTCGTTGGTTATCCATCGGCGCCATTTCCATCAGGATGAAACCTTCTGGTAAACGTTGTGCTGTCAGGGAAAGAATGTGGGAGCGGCTATCGATAACCAGCGTGACTTCGTTATCGGTAAAACCCTGGCCAGAGGTCAGGCTTTCCTGCATCAAGCCAATATTTAGTGAAAAGTAACTCAACAGCTCTGGTAACGGTGTGCCGTACAGCTTGCGTGAACTTTGCGCCAAAAGTTGCTGTGCCGCCGGATTGGCGTAATGCACCGCCAGTTCGTCATCGACCAGTAAAATGCTATTGATTAAAGAATTCAGGATCTGCCCAGCATCGGGCAGCGTGCCGGTTGCCATACAGCAGTCTCCGATAATTTGCACTGTGATGGTGCATTATAGTTTCCTGGCAGCAAAAGATATTGTTGCAGCAGATTATTTGTGGAGAAAAAAGCCCATCCTGAGATGGGCTAAAAGTTTCCACGGCAACTAAAAATCTTCTGAGACTGATGACAAACCACTTCGTAGGTCGGATAAGCGCAGCGCCATCCGACACCCTACAACACCTGTTTAGTGAATTTTGTCAGCAATCTGCTCAACGTCATTAAACGCTGTAATACAGTTCAAACTCGACTGGGTGCGGAGTCATACGCACGCGGTCGTTTTCTTCGATACGCAGCGCGATGTAAGCATCGATAGCTTCATCAGTGAACACGCCGCCCGCAGTCAGGAACTCGCGGTCTTCGTTCAGGCAGTTCAGTGCTTCTTCCAGAGAGCCTGCAACTTGTGGGATCTCTTTTGCTTCTTCTGGAGGCAAGTCGTACAGGTTTTTGTCCATTGCTTCGCCCGGATGGATTTTGTTCTTGATACCATCAAGACCAGCCATCAGCAGTGCTGCGAAGCACAGGTACGGGTTAGCCGCTGGGTCCGGGAAGCGCACTTCGATACGACGTGCTTTCGGAGACGCAACTACTGGGATACGGATTGAAGCGGAACGGTTAGCTGCAGAGTAAGCCAGCATAACTGGAGCTTCGTAACCCGGGACCAGACGCTTGTAGGAGTTGGTGGTTGGGTTAGCCAGGGCGTTGATGGCTTTAGCGTGTTTGATAACACCGCCGATGTAGTACAGCGCTTGCTCAGACAGGCCAGCATATTTGTCACCAGCGAACAGGTTTACACCGTTCTTAGCCAGGGACATATGGCAGTGCATACCAGAACCGTTATCGCCAAACATTGGTTTTGGCATAAAGGTCGCTGTTTTGCCGTAAGCATGAGCAACGTTGTGAACCACATATTTGTAGATCTGAATCTCATCTGCTTTTTTAGTCATGGTGTTGAAGCGGGTAGCCACTTCGTTCTGACCAGCAGTTGCTACTTCGTGGTGGTGAGCTTCAACAACCAGGCCCATTTGCTCCATAGTCAGACACATTGCAGAACGCAGGTCTTGTGCGGAGTCAACCGGAGGAACTGGGAAGTAACCGCCTTTAACAGCAGGACGGTGGCCTTTGTTGCCGCCTTCGTATTTGGTGCCGCTGTTCCATGCGCCTTCGATATCATCGATAGCCACGTGAGAACCGGAGATGGAGCTACCGAAACGAACGTCGTCGAACAAGAAGAACTCTGGTTCTGGCCCGAACAGTACGGTATCGGCGATGCCAGTAGAACGCAGGTAGTCTTCAGCACGCTTGGAAATGGAGCGTGGATCGCGGTCATAACCCTGCATGGTGCCAGGCTCAAGAATGTCGCAACGAATGATCAGCGTAGAATCAGCGAAGAATGGGTCAATAACAGCGGTAGATGCATCTGGCATCAGAACCATGTCGGATTCATTGATGCCTTTCCAGCCACCAATTGAAGAACCATCAAACATTTTGCCTTCTTCGAAGAAGTCAGCAGTAACCTGATGAGCAGGGATAGTGACGTGCTGTTCTTTACCTTTGGTGTCAGTGAAGCGCAAATCTACAAACTTCACTTCGTGTTCATTCAGCATCGTCAAAACGTGTTCAGCGGACATACTTAACTCTCCCGGATTGGTCATTGTCGTCGTGGTAACGAGGTGTTCAATACTTTCTTCGTTTGGCTATTCGCCCTAAAATGTTTAAAGCGAAATCTGTGCCAACTTTTAAATTACCCTAAAAAGGCGCTATCATGCGCACCATAGTGCAAAAGGGATGCACCATGATGGATAGTTTGCACCAATGTAGTGCTTCAGTCTGAGATTTGAGCACCATATTGGTGCAATTTTCGTTGTGGCTCCCTTTTTTGCTCCGTGAAAGCGATCACAAACCCTTACTTTCAACATTGTTTGTAAAAGTTCTTTGTGATCCTGTTATGTCCTTCGATTAATACGTGTACAATAACGCGCTATTTCTAATGCCTGAGGCAAAGTTGTGATCGAAAATCTGCGTAATATCGCCATCATCGCGCACGTTGACCATGGTAAAACTACCCTGGTTGATAAGCTGCTGCAGCAATCTGGTACTTTCAGTAACGACCGTGCTGAAGCCACTGAACGCGTGATGGACTCCAACGATTTGGAGAAAGAGCGTGGGATTACCATCCTCGCTAAAAACACCGCTATCAAATGGAATGACTACCGTATCAACATCGTTGATACCCCTGGGCACGCCGACTTCGGTGGTGAAGTTGAACGTGTAATGTCCATGGTAGACTCCGTTCTGCTGGTCGTTGATGCAATGGATGGCCCAATGCCGCAGACGCGCTTCGTAACCAAGAAGGCATTTGCTCATGGTTTGAAGCCAATTGTTGTTATCAACAAAGTTGACCGTCCTGGCGCGCGTCCTGACTGGGTTGTTGATCAGGTGTTCGACCTGTTCGTAAACCTTGACGCTACTGACGAGCAACTCGATTTCCCAATCATCTACGCATCAGCGTTGATGGGTATCGCAGGTAACGATCACGGTGATATGGCGGAAGACATGACCCCGCTGTACCAGGCGATTGTTGACCACGTTAAAGCACCAAGCGTTGACCTTGATGGTCCGTTCCAGATGCAAATCTCCCAGCTCGATTACAACAACTACGTTGGTGTTATCGGCATCGGTCGCATCAAACGCGGTAAAGTGAAGCCTAACCAGCAAATCACTATCATCGATAGCGAAGGTAAAACTCGTAACGGTAAAGTCGGTAAAGTACTGACCCACCTCGGCCTGGAGCGTATTGAATCCACCGAAGCGGAAGCCGGCGACATCATCGCGATTACCGGTCTGGGCGAGCTGAACATCTCCGACACCCTTTGCGACACGCAAAATGTTGAAGCGCTGCCAGCACTGTCTGTTGATGAACCAACTGTTACCATGTTCTTCAACGTCAACACCTCTCCGTTCTGTGGCAAAGAAGGTAAATTTGTTACCTCTCGTCAGATCCTTGACCGCCTGAACAAAGAGCTGGTGCACAACGTTGCACTGCGTGTTGAAGAAACCGAAGATGCGGATGCATTCCGTGTATCCGGTCGTGGTGAGCTGCACCTGTCTGTTCTTATCGAAAACATGCGTCGTGAAGGCTTCGAACTGGCTGTGTCCCGTCCGAAAGTAATCAACCGTATGATCGATGGTCGTATGCAAGAGCCGTTCGAGAACGTGACTCTGGATATCGAAGAACAACACCAGGGTTCTGTGATGCAGGCGATGGGCGAGCGTAAGGGCGATGTCAAAGACATGATCCCTGACGGCAAAGGCCGTATCCGTCTGGATTACCTGATTCCAGCACGTGGCCTGATCGGCTTCCGTACTGAGTTCATGACCATGACTTCTGGTACGGGTCTGCTGTACTCCACATTCAGCCATTACGACGACGTGAAACCAGGCGAAATCGGCCAGCGTCAGAACGGCGTGCTGATCTCTAACGGCCAGGGTAAAGCGGTTGCGTTTGCTCTGTTCGGTCTGCAAGATCGCGGCAAGTTGTTCCTGGGCCACGGTGCAGAAGTTTACGAAGGCCAGATCATCGGTATTCACAGTCGTTCTAACGACCTGACTGTAAACTGCCTGACCGGTAAGAAACTGACCAACATGCGTGCTTCTGGTACTGACGAAGCAACCACTCTGGTCCCAGCACTGAAGATGTCTCTGGAGCAAGCTCTGGAATTCATCGATGACGACGAACTGGTAGAAGTGACTCCAACTTCTGTCCGTATTCGTAAACGTCACCTGACTGAAAACGACCGCAAACGCGCGGGTCGTGGCGGCAAAGAAGCGTAAGTTTCTTTCCTGCAAAGCATTGAAGCCCTGCCTGTTTAGGCGGGGCTTTTTTTTGCACTGTTGCTCGCAGAACCTGCATCATTGCAAACCCGCCGATAGTCAAAGCCTCCCTTTACCGCTACAGTTATTTGTCCATACGCAAAGGAGAGGCTTATGCTGTATATCTTTGATTTAGGCAACGTCATTGTTGATATCGACTTCAACCGCGTGATGGGGGTATGGAGCGATTACAGCCGTATACCGCTAGCGAATTTGCAAAAAAGCTTTGTGATGGGGGAGGCTTTCAAACGCCACGAGCGTGGGCAAATTAGTGATGAAGAGTTTGCTGAAGCGGTCTGTGAAGAAATGGGCATGGCACTGAGCTTCGATCAATTTTCCGCCGGTTGGCAGGCTATCTTTGTCGGGTTACGCACAGAAGTTATCACCGTGATGAACAAACTTCGCGAAGATGGACATCGCGTCGTGGTGCTTTCAAATACCAACCGCTTACACACTTATTTCTGGCCGGGTGAATATCCGCAAATTGCCGAGGCGGCAGATAAAATCTATCTGTCCCAGGAAATGGGTATGCGAAAACCCGAGGTAGAGATTTATCAAAAATTACTCGAAACAGAAGGTTTTTGCGCGGATCAGGCGGTCTTTTTTGACGACAACGCCGATAATATTAAAGGAGCTCAACAGTTGGGTATCACCAGCATTTTGGTGACCGGAAAAGACACGGTGCCTGGCTATTTCGCAAAAGGCCTATGATAAAAAACGTTCATCGTAAAACGAGCCAACACCTCAGGCCGTGTATCGCCTGGGGAAAGTTGCTCTGGCACCGCATCGACCAGGACAATATGACTACGCTTGCAGGGAACCTTGCCTACGTGTCATTGCTCTCGCTGGTGCCCTTGGTTGCGGTGGTGTTTGCGTTATTTGCGGCATTCCCTATGTTTGCCGACATCAGTGTCCAGTTGCGTCACTTCGTCTTCTCAAACTTTATGCCCGCTACCGGCGATATTATTCAGCGCTATATCGAACAGTTTGTCGCTAACTCCAACAAAATGACGGTGGTGGGAGCCTGCGGGCTTATCGTCACCGCACTATTACTGATGTACGCCGTGGATAGTGCGCTGAACACCATCTGGCGCAGCACGCGTACGCGCCCAAAAATCTATTCGTTTGCGGTTTACTGGATGATTTTAACGCTGGGGCCACTGTTGGCCGGGGCGAGTCTGGCGATCAGCTCTTATTTGCTGTCTCTGCGTTGGGTTACGGGCTTTAACAGTGTGATTGATGATATGTTGCGCATCTTCCCGCTGCTGCTGTCCTGGCTGTCGTTCTGGTTGCTCTACAGCATCGTCCCAACCACGCGGGTCCCTGTGCGTGACGCACTAATCGGCTCGCTGGTCGCCGCAGTTTTATTCGAGCTGGGGAAAAAAGGCTTTGCCCTCTACATCACCATGTTTCCCTCTTACCAGTTGATTTACGGTGTGTTAGCCGTGATCCCCATTTTATTTGTCTGGGTCTATTGGACCTGGTGTATCGTGTTGCTCGGCGCCGAAATTACTGTCACTCTCGGCGATTACCGAAAACTTCGCATTGAATCACAGCGGGAAGAATTGGAAGAACCATGATTGCATTAATTCAGCGCGTCACCCACGCTCGCGTCACTGTGGCGGGTGAAGTGACGGGTGAAATTGGCCCAGGACTTTTAGTGTTATTGGGTGTCGAAAAAGAAGATAACGAACAGAAAGCGAATCGCCTTTGCGAGCGGGTTTTGGGTTACCGTATTTTTGGCGATGAAAACGACAAAATGAACCTGAATGTTCAGCAAGCCGGTGGCAGTGTGCTGGTGGTTTCGCAGTTTACCCTCGCAGCCGATACCGAACGTGGCATGCGTCCGAGCTTCTCGGGTGGTGCAGCACCACAGCTTGCAGAAGAGTTATATGAATACTTTGTTGAACGCTGTCGACAACAGGGCATCGTGGCTGAAACGGGGCGCTTCGCCGCCGACATGCAGGTGAGCCTGACCAATGATGGCCCGGTGACGTTTTGGTTACAGGTCTGAATTCACAGCACTTGTAGGTCGGATAAGCGCAAGCGCCATCCGACAAAACCCGGTCCCGCGTAACAAGAGAGAGTACATGTATGTATCACCTTCGCGTACCGCAAACCGAAGAAGAGCTTGAGCTCTATTACCAGTTTCGTTGGGAGATGTTGCGCAAGCCGCTGCATCAACCCAAAGGCTCCGAGCGCGACGCCTGGGATGCCATGGCTCATCACCAAATGGTGGTGGACGAAGAAGGAAGTATTGTTGCCATTGGCCGCTTGTATATCAATGCCGATAACGAAGCGGCTATTCGCTTTATGGCGGTTCATCCGTCTGTGCAAGATAAAGGGCTGGGAACGCTGGTGGCGATGACGCTTGAGTCTGTCGCGCGTCAGGAAGGGGTCAAACGTGTGGTGTGTAGCGCGCGTGAAGATGCCGTCGAATTTTTTGCCAAACTGGGGTTTGAGAATCAAGGTGAAATTACTACGCCTTCGACCACCCCGATTCGCCATTACTTGATGATTAAACCGGTTGCCTCACTGGATGACATTCTTCATCGCGCTGACTGGTGTGGGCAGCTACAACAAGCCTGGTATCAGCACATTCCATTGAGTGAAAAAATGGGCGTGCGCATCCTGCAATACACCGGGCAGAAATTCATTACCACTATGCCGGAAGCAGGCAATCAAAACCCGCACCAGACCTTATTTGCAGGCAGCTTGTTTTCTCTCGCCACGCTGACGGGTTGGGGGCTGATTTGGCTAATGTTGCGCGAGCGGCATCTTGGCGGCACGATTATTCTCGCCGATGCGCATATCCGATATAGCAGCCCGATCACCGGAAGGCCGGGTGCTATTGCCGATTTGGGGTCGCTAAGCGGTGATCTTGACCGCCTGGCGCGAGGCCGCAAAGCTCGCGTTGCATTGCAAGTTGAGCTGTACGGCGATGATACTCCAGGCGCGGTATTTGAAGGAGTGTATCTGGTACTACCCGCTAAACCTTTTGGCCCACTTGAAGAAGGTGGGAACGAAGAAGAATAAGAACCCGGCGCTTATGCGCCGGGAACATCGCCATTCTGCATAGTTTGCTGTACTTGTTTGCCGTCGGAACTGGTGGCTTGCAAGGTACCGTTCACGGTCGGTTTAAGGGCGGCTTGCGCAGCAAGGCTGCCGGTCACGGAAAGCTGTAAATTACCATTCCCTTCCAGCGGCAACGCCGGCCATCCCCATTGTTGCAACACGTTTACCGGCACCGAACGTCCTCGCAGATTTATCGCAGCATTACGTTGCGGAGCCTGCGAAATTGCCCCTGTTGCTTCCAGCATACCTTCACCCGCAAAAGCACTCAGCTCGGTAATCGAAATCTGGTTATCTGTGGCATTCAACGAAATCGACGGGCGACGGACATCGACACGATTGAAAGTGGCTGACGACGCATTCAGCGTGGCGTTGCCACTCCAGATTCCCCACTGGCTGTTGCGCACAACTTCAAGATTGTTCGCCGTGCCGTCTAACGCGGTGAACTGGAACGGGAAGGCCGGGTCGATATCGATGACCAGATTCCGGTTCGCCGACAGCTTTTTAATGGTCACCGAATGCACCCATTCCGGCAGCGGTTTCATCCAGCGGGCTTTCCAGTCTTCCGGCAGCGTATATTCAAGCCCGGCAAAAACCAGCTCATCCAGTGCCAGCTTTTTCTCATTGCGTAACCAAACGCCTGAGGCGCGGACCATGCCTCTTTCCCAGCGTGAAGTGAACTGGCGTAGCGTGGCGGCTTGCGGGCTGAAGTCTATATTCACAATCGGATCATTCAGATGCAGATCGCCATTGATAAAATCGCTGGCATTCATCGACAACCGCCCGTCGTCGCTTTGCCATCCGCCATCTGCCAGCGTCAGATTGCGCAAACTCAGATCTAAATCAGTGACCGCCCAGTCTTTACCTTCCAGCCGCGCATCGGTGACTTCCAGGCTATCAATTTTCAGTGAAGGGACGGTGGCAAGCGGGGCCAGGAAATCGGCAATGGATTTTTCTGTTTGCAGGCGAATGTCGTTCAAACGCAGGCTACCAATCTGCCAGGAACCGTCTGCAAGCCGCCGGGCATTACCCGTGAGCGAACCGCGTGCCATATCCGCGCCAATGGTTGAGAGCGTCACTTGTTGGTTATTAATCGCGCCCTGCAACAGGACGTTAGTGGCGGGAACGCCGTTGAGCGTCATGGAGCCTGCGCTAAATTGAATATCTGCCGTATTACCCAGGACTTTGCCAGGCTGCGGCTGCCATGGGGTCACGCCACCGTTGACGCGCTGCGCACGTAAGTCCCATGCCGTATTCGGGCTGTTGAGCGCCATATCGTTTAATTGCAGCATGTCGGCCTGGAAAGGCAGCGGCGCAGCATTAGGGCTGAGATTTAGCGTTCCGTTTTGCAACAGAATTTTGTCGAAGTGCATCGGCTCTGAAAACTGCCGGGAGCTCAGGTCGATATCAATATTTTGCGCCACTAATGTTGCAGGCTGGCCTTTGCGACCGAAAGTCACTTTCGTCAGCGTGAGGTGCGTGGGCGAAGCCAGGCGATGACTCATCTTTTCAAAAGAGAAATTGTAATCGCTCTTTTCATTGACCCAACTGCTAACCTGGGTGGCTCCCCAACGAGTTTGCAGCAAAAAATAGGCAGCTATTAGCGCAACAAATATGACGACCAATAACGCAGTGATCAGCTTTCCGAGAAATTTCATTGTCTTCCATCCCATGAAGTTTCGGTATGGGTGTTATGCCCCATTTACCGTTATAGCTCAAGGATGGGATTGTCAGGAGGGGTAACACGCGCTGGTGACAACAAATCACCAGCGCGTGAGGTACATCAATTTTTCTCAGGCGGGAAAATGAGGTTTAACACGATAGCGGTGATACCACCGGCCGCAATCCCGGAAGAGAGCAGCGTTTTCAACCAGTCAGGTGCAAATTGTAAAATTAACGGTTGTTGAGACACGCCCATCCCGACCGCCAGAGACAGCGCGATAATCATAATCGCACGGCGATTCAGTGGTTCGCGGGAAACAATACGCACACCAGAAGCGGCAATAGTGCCAAACATCACGATCGTCGCGCCGCCTAATACCGGCTCAGGAATGTGCTGGACAAACCCGCTTACTGCCGGGAACAAGCCGAGAACGATCAACATCAGTGCGACGACAAAACCGACGTAGCGGCTGGCAACGCCGGTAAGCTGAATCACGCCGTTGTTCTGGCCGAAGCAGGAGTTAGGGAAGGTATTGAATACCGCAGAAACACAGGAGTTCAAGCCATTAGCCAACACGCCACCTTTCAGGCGCTTCATATATAGAGGACCTGAAACTGGCTGCTCAGAAACGTCAGAAGTCGCGGTAATATCGCCAATGGTTTCCAGTGAGGTCACCATAAAGACCAGCATCAGCGGGATTAGCAGATTCCAGTCAATGCCCAGGCCGTAATACAACGGCGTTGGCACTATAATCAGTTCGGTGTTGGTTGACGGGGCAACATTCGGCAGCATGCCCATCGCCCAGGCCAGCGCATAACCCACTGCCATGGCGATAACCAGAGAAGCCACGCGCAAGTAAGCGTTGCGCTGGCGGTTTAGCAGAATGATGACCAGCAGCACAGCACCTGCCAGCAGCAGATTTTTTGGCGCGCCAAAGGTATGGTCGCTCATCGCGGCATAGCCACCGCCGATAGACGTCAGGCCAACCTGAATAAGAGAAAGGCCGATAATCATCACCACCACACCTGAAACCAGCGGGGTGATGATGCGGCGAGCCAGATGCAGGAAGCGCGATAACAGCATTTCGGTGCAGCTTGCGAGCATTAATGTGCCAAACAGGGCGGCCATCATGGTCGGAACATCGGCCCCGCCATTTTTCAATGCCATACCGCCCATAATTAACGGTGAAACAAAGTTAAAACTGGTGCCCTGAATAGACAGAAGCCCAGAGCCCACCAGGCCCCAGGCTTTAATCTGAATAATCGATGCCACGCCGGAGGCGAACAACGACATACTGATAATATGTTGGGTATCTTCGGCTGGAAGTCCCAGAGCCTGGCAAATCAACATCGCCGGTGTGATCACCGCAACAAACATCGCTAATAAGTGCTGACCGGCAGCAAAAAGAGTCTGTGGGAGAGGGGGTCTGTCCTCGAGGCGGTAAATCAATTCACTGGAACGAGCCTGAGCAACCGATTGCGTATCTTCAGACTCAACAGCATTAACAGACATCAGAAATTATCCCTTGCCGAAAAAACGGTGATTTTAACGGACTGGATGGTAAAAGCAAACGTTTGCTAACAATGTTTCTTAAGATAAAAATCACATATACCGAGCTTTTTATATAACTTTCGACTCTTTTTTGGTTAAAATCCGGCTACTGATTTTTCTAGAACCTGAAATTCCAGTGAAGGATAAATTAAAGCGTCTGTGAGAAATATGCGCAAACAGGAGCAATTCTATGTTTTATCTCGACACCCTTTCTACCCTTGTTGCTGCGACTCTCGTGTTGTTACTGGGCCGAAAAATGGTCCATACCATACCGCTATTAAAAAAATACACTATCCCTGAACCTGTAGCGGGTGGGTTGTTAATCGCCCTGGCCTTACTGGTGCTCAAAAAAAGCGTCGGCTGGGAATTTGAATTTGATATGAGTCTGAAAGACCCATTGATGCTGGCTTTCTTTGCCACCATCGGTCTGAATGCCAACCTTTCCAGTTTGCGTGCAGGCGGCAAAGTTGTCGGTATTTTCCTGATCGTGGTAGTAGGTTTGCTGGTGATGCAAAACGCCATCGGTATTGGTATGGCGAGCCTGTTAGGTCTTGACCCGTTAATGGGCTTACTGGCAGGTTCCATTACCCTGTCTGGTGGCCACGGTACCGGTGCGGCGTGGAGTAAATTATTTAGCGAGCGTTATGGTTTCCAGAACGCCACCGAAGTTGCGATGGCTTGCGCAACATTTGGTTTGGTACTGGGTGGTTTGATTGGCGGGCCGGTGGCGCGTTACCTGGTCAAACACTCATCCACACCTGATGGCACGCCAGAAGATAGCGTAGATCCAACGGCCTTCGAAAAACCTGCGGTTGGGCGCATGATCACCTCTATGGTGCTGATTGAAACTATCGCGATGATTGCTATCTGCCTTACTACTGGCAAGTTTGTAGCGCATCTTATTCAAGGCACCAGCTTTGAATTACCGACGTTCGTTTGTGTGCTATTTATTGGGGTTATCCTAAGCAATACGCTCTCACTGCTCGGCTTCTATCGGGTATTTGAACGCGCGGTTTCCGTGCTGGGGAACGTTTGTTTGTCTCTGTTCCTCGCTATGGCGCTGATGAGCCTGAAGCTGTGGGAACTGGCGTCACTGGCGTTGCCAATGTTGGCAATTCTGACGGTGCAAACCATCTTTATGGCGCTGTATGCGATTTTCGTGACGTATCGCTTGATGGGTAAAAACTATGATGCAGCGGTACTTGCCGCGGGCCATTGTGGTTTTGGCCTTGGGGCAACACCAACGGCTATCGCCAATATGCAGGCGATTACCGAGCGTTTTGGCCCGTCACACATGGCGTTTCTGGTGGTTCCGATGGTTGGCGCGTTCTTTATTGATATCGTCAACGCGATAGTCATCAAGCTGTACCTGATGCTGCCAATCTTTGGCTAAGCAATCAGGCGTTTGAATAGCGTTCCGTTTCAGGCATCCAGCGTTCGATGAGCGCGGTTGCCTGTTGCGGATAGCGTTCATGGATATGGCGTGCAAGGCGCTGCACTTCAGGAATCATCGCCTGGTCGCGCAGTAAATCTGCCACTTTAAACTCGGCATTCCCTGTCTGACGCGTACCGAGTAATTCCCCCGGCCCACGAATTTCCAAATCTTTTTGTGCAATCACAAAACCATCGTTGCTGTCGCGCAGCACCTGTAAACGCAGTTGCGCAGTTTTTGACAGCGGCGATTTGTACAGCAACACACAATGGGATGCAACTGCCCCACGTCCCACACGGCCGCGCAGTTGGTGGAGTTGTGCAAGCCCGAGGCGCTCAGGGTTTTCGATAATCATCAGGCTGGCATTTGGGACATCAACGCCCACTTCAATGACCGTTGTAGCGACTAAAAGATGAATCGACCCTTCTTTGAAAGCCTGCATAACGGCCTGCTTTTCTTGCGGCTTCATGCGCCCATGGACCAGGCCAATATTCAGATTCGGCAGGGCAGTTTTTAGCTCGTCCCATGTCACTTCTGCAGCCTGTGCTTCCAGTAATTCCGACTCTTCAATCAGCGTACAAACCCAGTATGCCTGTCGGCCTTCATCACTACATGCCCCACGTACACGGTCGATAATATCGTTGCGGCGCGAGTCAGGAATGGCAACCGTGGTGACTGGCGTACGGCCTGGTGGCAGTTCGTCGATTGTCGACGTGTCCAGATCGGCATAGGCTGTCATCGCGAGGGTTCGTGGGATTGGCGTCGCAGTCATAATGAGTTGATGCGGATGGAATCCCTGGATCTGGCCTTTTTCCCACAGCGCCAGGCGCTGATGGACGCCAAAGCGATGCTGTTCATCAATGATGACCAGTGCGAGTTGAGAGAATTGCACCTGTTCCTGGAAAATTGCATGCGTTCCCACCACCATCGACACTTGTCCGCTGGCGATGGCATCTTGTTGGGCGATTCGTGCTTTACCTTTTTGCTTACCGGCAAGCCAGCCCACCTCAATACCCAATGGCGCAAACCACAGGCGGAAATTATTGGCGTGCTGCTCGGCGAGCAATTCCGTTGGTGCCATCAAGCCAACTTGTTTGCCATGCGCAATCGCCCGCAATGCGACAAGTGCTGCAACCAGCGTTTTGCCCGAACCCACATCGCCTTGCACCAGACGCATCATCGGCACATCCAGCGCCATATCATGTTCAATTTCTGCCACCACTCGTTCTTGCGCACCCGTTGGTTTAAACGGAAGGGCAGCCAGCAGTTGGTTTTTTAATTCATCATGATTATGCAGGGGCAATGCATGATAACGCTGAGCACCCGCACGGAGTGCGAGCATGCTGAGGTTATGCGCCAGTAATTCTTCAAGGATTAAGCGCTGCTGAGCAGGGTGCTTCCCGGTTTCCAGATCGGCTAACTGCATGGTCGGTGGCGGGCGATGCAAAGTACGCAATGCTTCCGGGAGGCTCATCATCCCCTTGCTCAAATCCGCCGGGAGTAATTCGGTGATAGCGCAGGTATCCAGCAACTCCAGTGCCTGGTCGGTCAGTTTGCGCAGAGTCGCCTGGCGAATGCCTTCCGTCGTGGGGTAAACCGGCGTCAGAGTTTCCTGCAATTCAGGGGTACTGAGATCGCCCTGAACGCGGTATTCCGGATGAATCATCTCCGCGCCGTGCGTCCCGCGCTTTGCTTCGCCATAAGCGAGCACACGTTTACCGGTTGCGAGGCTGTTTTTCATCGCCGCATTGAAGTTGAAAAACCGCATGGTCAGGATGCCGGTGCCGTCAGAAATCTGGCAGGTCATCATGCGGCGGCGACCAAAACTGATATTGCAGTTCAGCACTTCACCTTCCACCGTGGCATGAGTGCCCGGCATCAGGTCATTTATGGGGTAGAGATGCGTGCGGTCTTCGTAACGAAGCGGCAGGTGGAGCAGGAGATCTTGAATGGTGTACAGGCCAATTTTGGCCAGTTTGCCGCTCTGGCTGGCACCCACTCCGGCAAGCGTACTTAACGGTATGGCATCCAGCAAACGGCCTTTCATCCTGCTACTCCGCAGATTGCATTGTGGCCCACCATGCGGCATCAGCTTCTATCTCACCTTGCTGATTCACATGCGGGTAGGGCAAACCTTTACGGCGGGAAACGCGCGCCAGTACAGGATAGCCGCCTTCAAACAGCAGGCGCTGTTGTTCGGATTCTGGCAGCGTGCTGTTTTCGCGCTGATACATTCCGGCGTTCTGACGCTGGCGCTGCGCTTCATAAAGAATGAGCGCGGAGGCCACGGAAACGTTGAGCGATTGCACCATTCCGGTCATCGGAATAATGATGTCCTGGTCTGCCAACGCTAATGCTTCCTGAGTAATACCGGTTTTTTCCTGCCCCATCAAAATGCAGGTTGGGCGGGTGTAATCAATTTCACGGAAATCGACGGCTTTATCAGAAAGGTTGGTGGCGAGGATTTGCATTCCGCTGCTTTTTAGCTGGGCAACGGCATCACCAATATTGCGGTGCGTTTTGACTTCAACCCAGAAGTTGCTTCCTGCAGCGGAAGAGGCCATGGTGCGCATGCGGTTACCCGGCCAGACCGCGTGAACTTCATGTACACCAACGGCATCAGCGGTGCGAATAATCGCCGAGACGTTATGAGGTTTATGGACCTGCTCCATGCAGACGGTCAGATCAGGCTGACGCCTGGCGAGCATCTCGCAAATACGCGCATAACGTTGAGGATTCATAACACTAGTTTCGGTTGCGGGTGACTTTAATCACATCCGGCATCACGCGGATTTTACGCATGAGATTTGCCAGATGGATACGGTCACGTGCAGTCAGACGAATGAACGCACTGTATACGCGACCATCTTTCTCTTCGGTGTTCAGGCTTTGAATATTGGAGCCTGCATTATTGAGCGCAGCCGTCAGGTTTGCCAGCGCACCCTGATGGTTAAACATATCCACCTTGATCTCGGTGGTAAACTCTTGTTCTGTCTCTTTATCCCATTCCACTGCCATAAATTTCTCTGGCTCTTTTTGATAGCCTCGGATGTTACGGCAAGATTCATGG
Organism: Buttiauxella sp. 3AFRM03; assembly: GCF_003675305.1. Classification (NCBI taxonomy): domain Bacteria; kingdom Pseudomonadati; phylum Pseudomonadota; class Gammaproteobacteria; order Enterobacterales; family Enterobacteriaceae; genus Buttiauxella; species Buttiauxella sp. 3AFRM03. Next base: position 2,954,193 of record NZ_CP033076.1, on the reverse strand, counting down.
TGGATAACCAGCCCTTTGCCTGGGCTTACGTGCGCAATAATTGGGTCACCAGGGATTGGACGGCAACACTTAGCAAAGGTAATCAGCACACCATCAGCGCCTTTAATCGGCAGATGGCTGTGAGTCGTTGAGTGGCCTTGCTGTACCACTGACGATTCACCTTGCAGGTTCTTCGCGACAACCACACTCATGGCGTTACCGAGGCCGATTTCAGCCAGCAAATCATCAAGCGTAGCGAGCTTCATGCGCTCAAGCTCACGTTGAATATTTTCTGGTGGGACTTCGGCTAATTTACGGCTGCCACCTAAAGCGTGGTTTAGCAAACGGCGACCAAGACTAACGGAGTCGTCACGTTTGAGGTTTTTCAGCATCTGGCGGATTTTGGCACGGGCTTTAGAGCTCACGACAAAGTTCAGCCAGGCGGCGTTCGGGCGTGCACCTGGCGCCGTAATGATTTCGATAGTCTGGCCGCTGCTTAGCGACTGAGACAGCGGATAGGGTTGCCTGTCGACACGAGCACCGACGCAAGCATGGCCGATGTCGGTATGCACGGCATAGGCGAAATCGACAGGTGTCGCGCCCGCAGGCAATTCGACAATGCGCCCTTCCGGGGTGAAAACGTAAATCTCATCCGGGAACAGATCGGATTTTACGCTCTCGATAAATTCAAATGAGCTGCCGGCACTTTGCTGTAATTCCAGCAGGCTTTGCATCCAGCGCTGAGCGCGGATTTGTGCGGTTGTGCCACTTTCACCCTGCTCTTTATAAGCCCAGTGAGCGGCAACACCCATCTCTGCCATCTGATCCATATCTTCGGTACGGATTTGTACTTCAACCGGCACGCCGTGTGGGCCAATCATTGAAGTATGCAGGGACTGATATCCGTTGGCCTTTGGAATGGCGATATAGTCCTTAACCCGCCCAGGACGCGGCTTGTAGAGGCTATGCATCTGCCCAAGAACGCGGTAACAGGTATCCATGTCATGGACGATTACGCGGAAAGCGTAGATATCCATAATCGAATGGAAACGCTGCTCTTTGAGCGTCATTTTGCAGTAGATGGAGTAAAGGTGTTTTTCGCGACCACTGACACGGCAAGGAATGCCTGCTTCTTGCAAACGCCCGTCGATTTCAGAGAGGATTTTTTGAATCATCTCTTTGCGGTTACCACGCGCCGCTTTTACCACTTCTTTAATCACGCGGTAGCGGTTCGGGTAAAGCGCTTCAAAGCCCAGCTCTTCTAACTCGGTTTTCAGGTGATGAATACCAAGACGGTGTGCCAGGGGGCTATAAATTTCGAGGGTTTCGCGAGCAATGCGGCGGCGCTTATCCGGGCGTAAAGACCCGAGCGTGCGCATGTTATGTGTGCGGTCGGCGAGTTTGATCAGAATGACGCGAATGTCTTGCACCATCGCCATGATCATTTTGCGGAAGTTTTCAGCCTGAGCTTCTTTCTTATCGCGGAATTTCAGTTTGTCTAGCTTAGATACCCCTTCCACCAGTTCGGCAACGCTTTTGCCAAACAGTTGTTCCATATCCTGGTAGGTGGCAGGGGTGTCTTCGATCACATCATGCAGTAGTGCTGCCATCAGTGTTTCATAGTCGAGTTTCATCTCGGCCAGAATGCAGGCAACCGCTACGGGATGGGTGATATAGGGTTCACCACTTGAACGTGCTTGTCCCTCGTGAGCATCACGCGCAACAAGGTATGCTTGCCGAAGTCGCTTTATCTGCTCCTCGGGCAAGTATTGTTGAATCAGTTGATTCAGGCTTTCAAACAGATACAAGGGCTACCCGCAGGCTAATTAACGACGACCTTCAGCAATAGCGGTTACGGCCTGCAATTCTGCGGCTTCCTGCTCTTGCTGTTCCTGACGATCACGAACATCGAGAATCTGGTTGGTGATCAACCCTTCTTCGATTTCGCGCAGTGCGATTACAGTCGTTTTATCGTTTTCTTCAGGTACTAGTGGATCTTTACCACCAGTTTGCATCTGACGAGCGCGACGTGCGGCGACCAGAACCAGGTCAAAACGGTTACCAATTTTCTCAACAGCGTCCTGAACAGTTACGCGTGCCATAATTAAAATGCTCCACAGATGAAGAAATGACTGGGCATGATACTGAAACTGGGCTCAGTCTGCCAATAGTTTGCTGATTAAAGCGTCATGTCGCGCTTTTTGGCGACCCATTCGTAGACGCTCGGCACGAATGATAATTTTTAAATCTGACAGTGCAGTGTCGAAATCGTCGTTGACGATTAAATAGTCATACTCGGCATAATGGCTCATTTCTGCAACAGCCTGCTCCATTCGCTTAGTGATAACTTCTTCACTGTCTTGCCCACGGCCACGAAGGCGGCGGTCCAGTTCTACTTTTGATGGCGGCAGAATAAAAATACTGCGGGCTTGCGGCATTTTCTGACGAATCTGCTGCGCACCTTGCCAGTCAATATCCAGAAAAACATCCACGCCGGTTGCCAGAACTTGTTCAATGGCATGGCGTGAGGTGCCGTAGTAATTGCCAAACACTTCAGCGTGTTCCAGGAATGCGTCTTCAGCAATCATCTGCTTAAACTCTTCCTTTTCCACAAAGAAATAGTGCTCGCCGTGGTTCTCTCCCGGACGAATACCACGAGTGGTATGGGAAATAGAAACCTGCGTGTCGTACAGCGGTTGTGTCTTCAACAAAGCCTGGATGAGGCTGGATTTCCCCGCGCCACTTGGGGCGGAAACGATATAAAGCGTGCCTTGAGCCATGAGTTCTAACTTATCGGTAAGCATAAAAAGAAGTGCGTATACGGGCCTATTATACACGCCGTCTCCGTGTCTCGTAGAATTTGTCGTGTTCCCCGGCAAGATTTCTACCAATTTGCGTAATGTTTTCCAAAAAACACCTCGTGTTACTGAAACAAGTTAAATATGTCTGAAATCTCCTCGCATCCTTTTTAGAACCTATTAGTACGGCTTGTTTCCTGGCGTTATATCTCTCCTTGCTTCTACACGGAGGGAATTATGAAGTGGATAACAAAATTTATCGGTTTTCTGGGACTGATGAGCGCAATGGCGTCGGCGACATGTCCGGCTTGGTCATCGGGGCAAGTCCAGCAGGAGATGTCTGGATTGAATGAAAAGCTTAGTCAGTGGGATCAATCTTATTACCAACAGGGCGTTAGTGAGGTCAGTGATGCGACATACGATGGTCTACGCAGGCAATACAATGAATGGCAGCGCTGCTTTCATCCCTCGGAAAAACCACAACCACCGCAGCTGGCAACACAGGGGAAAGCGTTGCACCCGGTTGCTCATACTGGCTTAAAAAAACTGCCAGATAGTGCAGCAGTTGCTCAATGGGCCAAAGGCAAAACCGATCTCTGGGTGCAACCTAAAGTCGATGGTGTGGCGGTGACCCTGGTTTATCAGCAAGGACGCCTGGCTAAACTCCTTAGCCGCGGGGACGGAGAGAAAGGGCAAGACTGGACAGAGAAGGCCAAAATGATTCCCGCTATCCCCGTAACCCTTTCAGGCCCGCTTGCTAATAGCGTGTTACAAGGGGAGGTTTTCTGGAAAAGAGATAATCACATACAGAAAACGATGGGTGGCATAAATGCCAGAGGAAAAGTGGCTGGTGCCATGATGAGCCAAAGCGACTCAGCCTTGCTCAATGAATTGGGGATATTTATTTGGGCGTGGCCAGATGGGCCTGCTGATATGAATCTGAAATTAGACACGCTCGCACAGGCTGGTTTTCCGCTAACCAAAATTTGGTCAACGCCTGTTAGCTCAGTGGAAACAATCGCGATGTTACGGGAGTCCTTGTTTACGACCCCTCTTCCCTTTGTGACCGACGGTATTGTGGTTCGTGAGGCAATAGAGCCTGCGGGGCAATATTGGTTGCCAGGCAAAGCAACGTGGGTGATGGCATGGAAATTTCCACCAGCCCAGCAAATTGCAGAGGTAAAGGGCATTCAATTTACGGTCGGGCGCACAGGAAAAGTTACTGTTGTTCTAAGACTCAATCCCCTGCAGATAGATGATAAACAGGTCAAACGAGTGAACATCGGTTCAGTCAAACGTTGGCAAGCTCTGGATATTGCTTTGGGTGATCAGGTGATGGTGAGTCTTGCAGGGCAGGGGATTCCGCGCGTCGATGAAGTGGTATGGCGGGTAAGCCAGCGCAATAAACCGCCGCTGCCAACAGATAAAATGGTTACTCCATTGAGCTGTCTGTTTTTTGAAGTTTGGTGTCGCGAGCAGTTTATTGCGCGGTTGGCCTGGATTAGCTCTCCAGAAGTATTGAACATCAATGGAGTGAGCGTATGCACCTGGCAGCAGATCCAACAGAATCTTAATCTAAGGCATATATTTTCTTGGGTAACCGTCAGTCAGGAAGAACTGTTGAAAATTAGCGGGATTTCTTCAGCCAGAGCGGCCCATCTTTGGCAGCAATTCTCGCAAGTCAGGCAACAGCCCTTTAAGCAGTGGTTAATCGCTTTTGGTTTACCGCTCCCCCGAGCTGTGTTTACCACTCTGCCCGATTCTCAATGGTCGCAGTTAGTTGCGCGAGATGAGCTTAGTTGGCAAAAACTGCCGGGCATTGGTGCTGGCCGGGCTAAAAAGTTGGTGGAGTTTGTCAATCATCCCCAAATTGCTGCATTAGTGGTTTTTCTTGCAGAGCAGGGAATCCTGGGATTTACCGGTCAGTGATCCGCGTGTTTGTAATGAAACACCGGTAATCCCAGGCGCAGTCGTAACGCGAGTAAGCGGGTGGTGAATCCGAACAGGAGCGTGGAAATAATCACCACATCCTGGTTCGAAACATAGTGTTCCAGAACGATGTAAAGCACCGCTGAGGCGAAAGCGATGCCGGCATAGAGCTCTTTCTGGAATACCAGCGGGATACGCTTACAAAACATATCACGTAAAACACCGCCAAATACGCCCGTTATAACGGCGGCAATGATAGCGATAATTGGCCCTTCGCCCATATCCAACGCTATTTGCGCACCGATGATAGAAAACACCACAAGTCCAAGGGCATCGAGCACTAAGAAAAGGCGGCGCAGATGAGGCATTACGGGGGCAAATACGGTGGTAAGCACAGCGGCGATGGCGACAATCACGACATATTCTGGATGTTTCACCCAACCTAATGGGTAGTGGCCAAGAAGGATATCGCGTACTGAACCACCACCAAGCGCTGTGGCTGTTGCAATGATTATCACACCGAAAGTATCCATGCGGCGGCGGCCTGCCGCTAACGCGCCAGTCATGGCTTCAGCAGTAATCCCGACCAAATAAAGAATATGTAGCAGCATTGGAACCCCCAGTGGAAACGCGGAGAGGGTAACGTTTTGTGAATGGTGTCACGATTGAGTTTTTCTAAGTCAAAATGATTTGGATTAGTTTTTTTAATGTTTAATTTTTTTCTAAGTACGATGTGTAAGGATTCTAAGGTCAATGTTGTTTTATTAAGGATTAATTTATTTGTTGATAATTGAAAGGGGCACAGTGATGAATACTTCAATGATATTGAGGGCTCTGGCAAACGGTGTTAACCCAGATACAGGAGAGTTACTGAATCGTTCCTCTTTCAATGACAACCAGTACGAAAAGGCCCGCAAAACACGGGCCTTAGAACACATGACGGACAATTACTCGATGTTCTGAATCTGTTCGCGCATTTGCTCAATCAGCACTTTCAATTCGATAGCTGAATTGGTGACATCTGAGTTAATAGATTTTGATGCCAGGGTATTCGACTCGCGGTTGAACTCCTGCATCATAAAGTCGAGACGACGGCCAACCGCTTCTTTTTTCTTCAGAATGTTGTATGTCTCTTTAACGTGAGCTTCCAGGCGATCCAGCTCTTCGGCAACATCAACACGCTGTGCCATTAGTACCAGTTCTTGCTCGAGGCGGTTATTTTCAAGCTGAACTTGTGCATCTTCGAGTTTGGCAACCAGGCGCTCACGTTGCCATTTCAGGACTTCCGGCATGTGCGCGCGGACTTTCACGACTTCGGCGCTGACACCTTCAAGGCGCTGTTCGAGCAGTAATTTCAATGCCTGGCCTTCGGTTTCACGGGCAACAATAAAGTCGTCCAGCGCACCATCAAGGGCGGCAAGAATTTCAGCTGTGATGGCATCAAGGTCTTGTTCCTGAGCAGACATCACACCAGGCCAGCGTAAAATATCAACTGGATTGATTTCGCCTTCGTCGCTCTGCATTTTTACCCAATTCGCTGCTTCAACCAGCTGTTTAGCCAGTTTTTCATTGAGCAGCAAAGAACTTTGAGCACGAGTATCAGGTTCGAAACGTAGGTTACATTCGATTTTCCCGCGAGTTAAGCGGGTGCGAATGCGCTCGCGAGCCACAGGTTCAAGGCTACGGAGCTGCTCTGGCGTACGGATGTAGGTTTCAAGATAACGCTGGTTTACCGAACGTAACTCCCAGGTGGCGCTGCCCCATTCGCCTTTTACTTCACGTCGGGCATAGGCGGTCATACTGCGGATCATATTTCGTAACCGTATTCTGTAATAGATGTGGGGGATTATAGCCATGCCTGGCGTGGCAGGATAGGAATAAGCGAACGAAGTCCGTATAATGCGCAGCCACATTCGTTTTAGCCGGAGATAACCCCATGCGTCCATCAGGTCGTAGCGCCAATCAAGTGCGCCCAGTCACCCTGACCCGTAATTACACCAAACACGCAGAAGGCTCCGTGCTGGTCGAGTTCGGCGATACTAAAGTACTTTGTACCGCCACCGTTGAAGAAGGTGTTCCGCGCTTTCTGAAAGGCCAGGGCCAGGGTTGGATCACCGCTGAATATGGTATGTTGCCGCGTGCGACCCATAGCCGTAATGCTCGTGAAGCAGCAAAAGGTAAGCAGGGTGGCCGTACTCTTGAGATTCAGCGCCTGATTGCGCGTTCTCTGCGTGCAGCCGTTGATTTGAAAGTCCTTGGCGAATACACCATTACACTGGACTGCGATGTTCTGCAGGCAGACGGCGGCACTCGTACCGCATCTATTACTGGCGCATGTGTTGCGCTGGCGGATGCGCTGAACAAACTGGTCGCAGCCGGTAAGATGAAAACCAATCCAATGAAAGGGATGGTTGCGGCGGTATCTGTCGGTATCGTTAAAGGCGAGGCTCTGTGCGATCTTGAATATGTTGAAGATTCTGCCGCAGAAACTGACATGAACGTCGTGATGATGGAAGATGGCCGCATGATTGAGGTCCAGGGCACCGCGGAAGGCGAGCCGTTCACCCATGAAGAGTTGTTGGCGCTACTGGCGCTGGCACGAGGGGGAATTGAATCTATCGTAACGGCGCAGAAGGCGGCGTTAGAGAATTAATTTTAGGCGACTCTGAGAGTCGCCTTTTTTTTGTCGCAATAATCGAGGAGCAAATCCATGAAACCGTATCAGCGCCAGTTTATTGAGTTTGCGCTTAACAAGCAGGTACTTAAGTTTGGCGAATTCACGCTGAAATCCGGGCGTACCAGCCCTTATTTCTTCAACGCAGGGTTGTTTAATACCGGGCGTGATCTGGCACTGTTAGGCCGTTTTTATGCCGCCGCGTTAGTGGATTCCGGGATTGAGTTTGATTTGCTGTTTGGGCCGGCTTACAAAGGGATTCCTATCGCGACCACTACAGCGGTTGCGTTGGCAGAGCATCATGAACGTGATGTGCCTTATTGCTTCAACCGCAAAGAAGCAAAAGATCACGGTGAAGGTGGCAACCTGGTCGGTAGTGCCCTTCAAGGGCGAGTGATGTTGGTGGATGACGTTATTACTGCGGGTACCGCAATCCGTGAATCAATGGAAATTATTGCTGCCAACAATGCATCACTGGCTGGCGTGTTAATTTCTCTGGACCGCCAGGAGCGTGGTCGTGGTGAAATCTCTGCGATTCAGGAAGTTGAGCGCGATTACCAGTGCCAGGTGATTTCGATCATCACGCTGAAAGACCTGGTTGAATACCTGGAAGAAAAACCTGAAATGGCCGTGCATCTAGCGGCTGTACAGGAATACCGTACTCAGTACGGCGTGTAAGAAAAAGGGCCTTTTGAAGGCCCTTTCTATTTAACGAAGTTGTGCGGCAATCAGCGGCCAACGGGTATCAAAATCACCGGTAGGCAGATAGCGGAATTCGCTACGCACAAAACGCGATAGTGTCCCTTCACAAAATGCCAGCAGCAAGCTTGCCAGTAACGATTCATCAGTAATGTAGCCTTCACCTTCACGCATCTTCTTTTCACGCATGACCTGGCGCAATTGCACTTCTATACGCTCAAAAAGCTGATTGATACGGCCTTGCAGACGGTCTTGTTCAAACATCAGCGCGTGGCCGGTGAGAATTCGTGTTAGGCCAGGGTTGCGCTCGCCAAATCCAAGAATCAGTAAAACAATCAAACGTAACCGGGCGTGGGTGTCTTTCTCATCTTTCAGGATGAGATTGATACGGGTAATCAGACTATCTTCAATAAACTCGATAAGGCTATCGAACATCTTCGTTTTGCTGGGAAAATGTCGATAAAGTGCAGCTTCGGAAACACCAACAGTCGCGGCGAGTTTGGCAGTCGTAATGCGTTGGTTGCCATCGCTGGACTCAAGCATTTGGGCCAAAGACTGAAGTATTTCTTCGCGACGATTCCGTTTCGCAACTTGCTTTTCTGCCATGTTCTAAAATACCCCTGAAATAACGCACTTGTCAGGCAGGTAACCACACCGCGCTCGCAAACTTGAAGTTTGCGGTTTTTTCACATTTTTTACGCTGTGGGGTTACGTTTTTAAATGAAGTTACTGGCGTCCTGAATGGCCGAAACCACCTTCGCCACGGTCACTAGAATCGAAATCCTCAACCAGATTGAATTCGGCCTGAACGACTGGCACAAACACCATTTGAGCAATGCGCTCACCCGGTTCGATAGTGAAGTGATCTTGTCCACGGTTCCAGACGGAAACCATTAACTGACCCTGGTAATCGGAGTCTATCAGCCCAACAAGGTTGCCTAAAACAACGCCATGCTTATGACCAAGACCTGAACGAGGCAGAATGACAGCCGCAAGCGTTGGGTCGGCGATATGGATAGCCAGCCCGGTTGGAATCAGTTTGGTGATACCAGGAGCAAGCTCTACGGCTTCATCCAGACAGGCGCGCAGGTCAAGACCCGCAGAGCCGGAAGTAGCATAAGTCGGCAGGGGGAACTGTTGGCCAACGCGTGGGTCCAGAATCTTAACGTCGATTTTTTTCATCATAACGGGTAACTATCTCGTTCAGTAAAAGATGGCCAAGGAGTTCTTTACGCTCAAGAGGTAAGACTTTATCTCCTTCCTGCCAGAAAAGGTGCAGTGCATTGTTGTCGCTATTAAATCCCTGGCCTGCTTGTGAGACATCATTCGCACAAATCAGATCGAGATTTTTACTCATACGTTTTTGCCGGGCGTATTCTTCCACATTATTTGTTTCGGCGGCAAACCCAACAACATAAGGTCGGTGCGCCAAAAGTGCTGCGACACCGGCAACGATGTCCGGGTTTTTTATCATTTTTATTGTAATTTCATCGCCTTGCTTTTTGATTTTCTCATCAGCTACAGCGGCTGCACGATAATCCGCAACTGCGGCACAGCCCACAAAAATTTGCTGTTCCTGAACATGTTGCTGAACAGCAGCTTCCATTTCCAACGCTGTGGTGACATCAATACGCTTCACCCATGGTGGTGTTGGCAAAGATACAGGGCCAGAAATTAACGTCACATTCGCGCCACGCGATGCCGCCGCCGCCGCGATGGCATAACCCATTTTCCCTGAACTATCGTTAGTGATATAGCGCACTGGGTCCAGACGCTCGCGGGTTGGGCCAGCAGTAATCATGATATTAAGATGTTGCAGATCTTTGGTGACAGTAAAATGCTGTGCCGCCATTTCGACTATGGTTAGCGGGTCAAGCATGCGACCTGGGCCAACATCGCCACAGGCCTGGCTGCCGCTATCCGGCCCCCACATCAACAAGCCGCGTGAAGAGAGAACTTCAAGGTTGTGTTGAGTTGCAGTGGCTCGGTACATCTGTTGGTTCATGGCAGGGACAACGGCAACCGGTGCCGGTGTAGCGAGACAAATTGTGCTCACAAGGTCATTTGCCATGCCTGCAGTAATGCGGGCAATTAAGTCGGCCGTGGCGGGGGCAAGGATAACTAAATCAGCCCATTTGCCTAATTCTATATGGCCCATTGCGGCTTCTGCTGCGGGATCTAACAAGCTGTCTGAAACCGGATAACCTGACACGGCTTGTAAACTCAGTGGCGTAATAAAGGCTTTGGCGGCCTCAGTCATTACCACTCTTACTTCTGCCCCGCGTTCACGCAGACGGCGCACCAGTTCTGGTGTTTTATAGGCAGCGATACCACCGCTCACACCCAGAACAATTTTTTTGCCAGAAAGCCCCATCATGATTTTTCCACCACCAGTCACAGTCATCTGGCTATTTTACCACACTCATTAGGTATCGACTTTTTTGCAGTTTGCGAGACATCCCGCATGCGGAATATCTGCCTGTCGTTTGTGCTTCTCGAGTTGTGCACAATAGCGGAAATGAAGGGCAAGGAGGTTCTGATGGATGTGATCATGGGGCAGGATAAAGCGAGTATGCCGCGCGAAAAACTGCTGAAATTTGGGGCCAGTTCTTTATCTGATGTGGAGTTACTGGCGCTTTTTTTACGCACTGGCAGCAGAAACATGAATGTCCTGACATTTGCGCAAACCTTACTGCATCAGTTTGGCTCGTTAAGCCGGCTGTTGTCAGCGGACTATTCGCAGTTCAACGATGTTAAGGGTATTGGTGAGGCTAAATACACGCAGTTAAACGCCATAGCTGAACTAGCGCGGCGTTATTACTATTCTCGAGGCGTTGAAGAATTGACTTTAAAAGGGCCTGATTCAGTCAGGGAATTTATCCAAAGCCAGCTAACGACTGAAGAACGCGAGGTTTTCATGGTTATTTTTCTGGATAATCAGCATCGGGTGATTAAACATTGTCCGATGTTTTCTGGAACATTGAACCATGTAGAGGTCCATCCGAGAGAAATTGTGCGTGAAGCGATGAAATCAAATGCAGCGGCGTTAATACTCGCGCATAATCACCCGTCTGGTCGAGCAGAACCGAGTAAAGCCGATCGCGTTATTACCGAACGCATCGTAAAAGCTTGCCTGTTTATGGAAATTCGAGTGCTCGATCATCTTGTTATCGGCCGTGGAGAGTACGTTTCTTTTGCAGAACGTGGGTGGATTTAGGCCGAATTGCGCGATCCTTGGGGATCTTTGTCTGTTCGGGACTTGAGCACATGCGTTAGGCAGCGTATACTACGCCACCTTTGAGAATCTCGGGTTTTGGCATTATGCGCCTGGAACTGTGGTTCACATGGAACCGCCAGGGACCAGGCTTGCGGCCTGACGAGGCGCCATAACCCTATACGAAGCTCGAGCTAATTTGATTTTTGGAGAATAGACATGTCCCGAGTCTGCCAAGTTACTGGCAAGCGTCCGGTGACCGGTAATAACCGTTCCCACGCAATGAACGCGACCAAACGCCGTTTCCTGCCGAACCTGCACTCTCACCGTTTTTGGGTTGAGAGCGAGAAGCGTTTTGTCACACTGCGCGTATCTGCTAAAGGTATGCGTGTAATTGATAAGAAGGGTATCGAAACGGTCTTGGCCGATATGCGTACCCGTGGCGAGAAGTACTAAGAGGAATTAAGTCATGGCTAAAGGTGTTCGCGAGAAGATCAAGCTGGTTTCTTCTGCTGGTACTGGTCACTTCTATACCACCACGAAGAACAAGCGTACTAAGCCGGAAAAACTGGAACTGAAAAAATTCGATCCAGTTGTCCGTCAACACGTACTGTACAAAGAAGCTAAAATTAAATAATTTTAGTGTCTTTGATGAAAACCTCGCTTCGGCGGGGTTTTTTCGTTTTAGGCTTTTGAGTCTGGAGGAGAGATGCCTGAATTGCCGGAAGTAGAAACCAGTCGCCGTGGTATTGAACCACATCTGGTCGGGGAAACTATTCTTCACGCCGTGGTGCGTAACGGTCGCTTGCGTTGGCCTGTCTCCGATGAAATCCATGCTCTAAGCGACAAACCTGTTTTAAGCGTGCAACGCCGCGCTAAGTATCTGCTGCTCGAACTCCCTGATGGCTGGATTATTATCCATCTTGGTATGTCAGGTAGCCTGCGTATCCTTCCTGAAGATTATCCTGCCCAAAAGCATGACCATGTCGACCTGGTGATGAGCAACGGTAAAGTGTTGCGTTATACCGATCCGCGCCGTTTTGGTGCCTGGTTATGGGCTAAAGAGTTGGAGGGCAGCAATGTGCTGGCTCATCTGGGGCCGGAACCATTGAGCGACGCATTTTCGGCAGACTATTTGCGTGAAAAATCTGCGAAAAAGAAACTCGCGATTAAACCCTGGCTGATGGATAACAAGCTGGTGGTGGGCGTGGGTAATATTTATGCCAGTGAATCGCTGTTTGCTGCGGGCATCCATCCGGATCGTACTGCGCAGTCGTTATCACAAACTGAGTGTGAATTACTGGTCAAAACCATTAAAGCGGTACTACTGCGTTCTATTGAACAAGGTGGGACGACGCTAAAAGATTTCCTGCAATCGGATGGTAAACCGGGGTATTTCGCTCAGGAGTTACAAGTTTATGGGCGTGCAGGAGAACCGTGTCGGGTATGTGGAGCGCCTATTCTCATCAGCAAGCATGGGCAACGCAGCACGTTTTATTGCCGCCATTGCCAGCACTAGCTCTTTATTCAGCTGTCTCCTGCTTGAGTCTTTCCAGTAACGCTTTGCATACCGGCTCAGGCAGGAAGTGCGCAACATCGCCATGATGACGCGCAACTTCTTTAACTAGCGATGAAGAGACAAAAGACCACTCTTTTGATGGCATCAGGAACACGCTTTCTAGCTCTGGCATTAAGTGGCGGTTCATATGAGCCAGCTGCATCTCATACTCAAAATCTGCCGCCGTGCGTAGCCCTCTGACTAAAACGTTAGCTTGTTGAGTTTTAGCAAAATTCGCCATCAAATCACTAAAACCGACAACCTCAACATTAGGCAAATGTGCAGTAACACCTTTCGCGAGCTGGACTCTTTCTTCCAGCGTGAACAAGGTCTTCTTGTGCGGGCTATTCGCAATCGCCAGTATCAGGGTATCAAACATCATCGCAGCACGCGTCACGATGTCCAGATGACCGTTGGTAATGGGATCAAACGTGCCAGGATAAATCGCTCGGGTGGTCATAGAGTTTTGTTTTCCGTATAGCCTTGATTCAGCGCCCAGAGTTCAGCGTATTTGTTAAACGTGTACTGTGCGTTGACGACAGCAAGTAGCCAACCTTGTTTCCCATCAAGAAAACCAGCTCGTAGCAACAGCGTTTTACAGAATGCCCCAAATGTGTGACCGAAAATACCGGCAATCGAGACTCGCTTGCCACGTTGATGACGCTCCTGCGCCCAGGCGGTCGCATAATTTAACTGTTTACGCTGGAAGCTGGCGAAATCACGGCAGGTAAGATGGAGCAAATCCCCTTTGAGTGGGATAACTTTCGCCCCTGGAGCTTCGAGAGACTCATGAACCTGATTATCATTATAACGGTAGAGCGCTCGAGCGTAGAGGCGGGTTACGCGGTCCGGATACCAACCGCTGTGGCGCATAAAACGCCCAAGGAACAGATTGCGGCGCGCGATACTGTAAACAGCATCTGTCTGCGGATTTTCTAAAACCGCTTTTAGCGTACTGGCCAGTTCTGGCGTGACACGCTCATCGGTATCGATCATCAAAACATAATCGTGGCTGGCGTAGCTCTGTGCGAGCTGGCGTTGTTTGCCAAAGCCTTGCCACTCTTCATTAATGAAAACTTTCGCACCAGTCTGAAGAGCTATCTCGACAGTAGAATCGGTACTGCCTGAATCCAGCAAAACAATTTCATCAGCCCAGGCAACGGAAGCCAGACATTCTGGCAATACGTCCGCTGCATTTTTAGCGATCATCACCACAGACAAGCGATTGGGCATTAATGGCTCCGTTGCGGCAGGTACGGTTGCAGTAATTGTAGCAAGCGTTGCAATGCGCCCTGATTCTGATGAAGGACTTCCACGGCATGGCGACCGTAATAAAGGCGATAGTCTTCGTCGGTTAGCAGGGTGGTGATTTCGTTAACTAGTGAAGCCGCGTCCGTAACGGTAATCAGCCCGTCGGCACTCTGCAATTTGGCGCAAATATCTTTGAAATTGAAGGTATGTGGGCCCATCAGTACCGGAATCGCATGAGCGGAAGGCTCTAGCGGGTTATGGCCTCCTCGTTCAACAAGGCTGCCGCCCACAAAGGCCAGATCGGCAATTCCGTACAGCATCATCAACTCGCCCATAGTATCGCCAATCACCACTTGGGTGCTGTTGGACGGTTTTTCACCACTGCTGCGCATGATGTAGCTGAAACCAGCCTTCTGAGCCATATCACGCGCATCTTTGAAGCGTTCCGGGTGGCGCGGGACAAGAATTAACAGTAAATCAGGGAATTTGGCCAGTAACTGGCGGTGTGCATCCAGAATAATACTTTCTTCGCCATCATGGGTGCTGGTGGCAATCCACACTTTACGATGTGGAGCCCATTGGCGGCGTAGCGTAATTGCGCGTGCGGCAAGTTCTGGAGTCACTGAAATATCAAATTTCAGGCTACCGGTAACGGTTAATTGAGAGCGTTTCAGACCAAGCTCGATGAAACGACCACCATCTTCTTCATTCTGTGCGGCGATCAGGGTGATTTTGCTCATCAGGCGGCGCGTGAAATTACCCAGCTTTTTATACCCTTTTGCCGAGCGGGCAGAAAGACGGGCATTGGCAATGACCAAAGGGATTTTGCGTTGGTGTAATTCGTTGATCATGTTTGGCCACAACTCGGTTTCCATCACGATAACCAGTTTGGGACGCACGGTATTGAAAAAGCGCTTCATGGCGCAAGGGAGATCGTAAGGCAAATAAACATGATGCACATTTTGCCCAAAAGCCGACAGCGCACGTTCCGAACCTGTTGGAGTCATGGTGGTGACGGTAATCGGAATCGTCGGGTAACGATGGCGCAGGGCGCGAACTAACGGAATTGCCGCCAGGGTTTCACCTACGGAAACTGAATGCAGAAGAATACCATCGGGCTCCACTTTTCCACGGCAATAGCCGTAGCGTTCCGCCCAGCGTTTGCGATACGCGGGAGCTTTACGGCTACGGAGTAACAGTCGCAGCCACACAAAAGGCTGAATAAGATAGAACAGAGCGGTATACAACGATTCCAAGCGAATTTTCCGTATTTTCATTATCGGCGGGCAAATTCTAAGCATTCGGGAAGCTTAAAGCTATTGTTTTGGTAACTTCACGAAGGCATTGCTTAGTATTCAGATGGGTTAGTGCTTGAGGGACAGAAGTCGCGGGCGGCATGCATCCACCCGCTTAGAGGCAGTACCTCAGCCCGGAACTCGGGTCGCTTTCTTCAATTTTAGATAACGACGACCCAGACGCCAGCGCAGGCGGAATCCACGGGCATTTTTCCAAATCAGACGCCAGATACCGCGATCAAAAAATTCCTGAATGATCATCTTCTTCTTGTGCGGATCTTTCATGTTATTGAAAGTGTGCAATATCCCCAGACCTTCTTTCGCGATTTGCCAGTTACAGGCTGGAATATTCTTTACCGCTTCCGGATAACGCTGGTTAATGGCATCTAACATTTCCAGTATTTTCATATAATGACGTGCTGAGCGGATCAGGGTGTCATCCGTGTCTGGTTTATGGGATACCGAGGCCGAATGGATGTAGTAATCGTAGTATTGAGCGTCAGTGTACTGAACGCGCTGCGTGGCGAGTAACACCTCCGTTGTCCACGGAATATCCTGGTGACGTAAGCCGGGTTCGAAGGTAAAGCCATGTTCGCGAATAAAATCGTGGCGATAAAGGTTTAGCCAGGTCACGTGCAGAAACTTACGCGAATCGAGCGCACGTTTAAGCCACTGGGGACCACTCAGTACGTCGGTAGACTGAAGCTTGTCTTGCGGAAAAATTGGCCGTGAAGGTTTTTTGTTGTTTTCGTAAACGTAATTACCATTGCACGTCACTACATCAAGGTCATTTTTTAACGCTAAATCAAGAAGGTGCTGGTACATGCCGGGCTTGAAGTCATCATCAATGTCCGGGAAGGAGAGGTACTGACCTGTGGCTACAGCAAGCCCGGTATTACGCGCAATCGAAACGCCCTGATTTTCCTGTTCGATTATTTTCATACCAGGAAACTTGCTGCGCCAGGCGTTAATAATCGCCATGGAGCCATCGGTTGAACCATCGTTAACCATAATGACTTCCATGCTGTCGATGTTCTGAGCTTCAAGACAGGCAAAGAATTTAGCTAAAAAAAGCTCGCCGTTATAAACAGCAGCAACAACGCTAAGGAGTGGACGTAGGCTCTGTGGCATAAAATTACCCGAAAATATTGTTATCTTTCTTCTGTCGCCAGAGACAAATACTGCTGGCAGATGGCACCAATGCTATATGACTCAATCGTTGCGATATCAATAACCGGTGGGGTGTTGTAAATATCCAGCATAGTGTCAGCAAGTTCCTGAGCGCTCATGCCGGAAAGACCGCGAGACAGTTCTCCGGTCAAAATTTCCGCAGGCCCGCCAGGGCAATTTGTACTGACGGCTGGTGTCTGGCAAATTAGTGCTTCGACCAGAACGTTGCCAAATCCTTCACAATCTGAGCTAAGCAGCAGCATACGTGCATTGGCAATCCATGGATAAGGGTTTGGTGCGAATGATTTTATAATCACACGCTCGGCAACACCAGCGGCTGTGGCCATCGCTTTTAACTCGGCAATACGCTCATTGCTGCCGTTACCCATCAGAACCAACGGAGCTTGAATTCCACTGAGAGCATAAGCGCTGATCAGCCGGTCATGGCGTTTATGTTCATGGAAGCGACCCACATGGATTAAATAATCCTGCCCGGCCATTTCACACGACTCTTTTGCTTTTAAATGTATTCCGTCGATATCGAATGGGTTATGAATGACGGTGCCCCCGGACAGCGTAATATCGAAATTTGTCGTAATATCGTGCAAAACTGCCTGAGAAACAGCGACGACATTACTATTCTGATAAACGCTTTGAATTTTCTTACGTTTTATCCAGCGTGAGAAACCCTGACGATGCTGAAGATATGAATAAGAATACATGCCGTGGACACAGTACCAGAGCTTCTCACGCGCAATGGATTTAGTGTGGGCAACAATGCGATCGGTTTTATGCAGGTGAGATAAAACGAGGTCGAAATTCCCTTTTTTCTGCGCTTGTTCTACTGCGCTATCCAGCAGAGCGGCACGGCGGGACAATTCCGTCAGCTTACGCCACGGTTTTTTACAAGTATCCAGAATCACTTGATAATCAACGTCTTCCGGAATCTCATAATCACAGACGCGACGCAGTGAGAAAACGGAAACCTGATGACCCATTGCGACCAAACCTTTCGATAAGGTAAGCACGGTTTTTTCAGCACCGCCGCCAGGTAAACCATCAATAATCATTAGGATACGCATCGTCTAATCCAGTATATTTTGATACAGCGAAATAAGTTGCTGTGAAAGTTTTTCCGGTGTCGCATCCCTGACTCGCTCGCGAGCATATTCCCCCATTTTCTCATCCACAAAGCGTGAAGATATTGCCATTACCGCTTCTGAAAGTTGTGGGATATTGAGTGCATCACAAACGTATCCGTTTTGTCCGATTGTTATAAACTCAGCCCCACCACAGGTAGCCGAGGTAATAACCGGTAAACCACATGCCATTGCTTCAAGAATCACATTTGGAAATGGATCATATAGTGTTGGCAGTAATAGTCCATCAGCTACCTGATAGAAAGGCAGCGTATTTTTCTGCATTCCCATAAAGCGTATGCGATTCAGGCACCCCAGAGATTGTGCCAGTTCTCGATAACTTTTCTCGACTTTATCTTGCCCAACGATCACAAGATAGCGGTCGGTATTAGCAATGGCCTTAATTGCACTGGCTAACCCTTTACGCTCGAATCCGGAACCGACAAAGACCAATGTTACTGCGCTTTGCGGGATAGATAATTCATCTCGTAGTTTCGTGCGTAGCTCATCATTTGCCGGAACGAAGCGGGAAGAGTCAATAGCATTATAGATGACATGTATCTTATTAGCAGGTATAGAGAAATCTTCGATGATCTCTCTTTTAACCATTTCGGCATTGCAGATGACGGCTTTTAGTTCGGGAGCCTGATACATCGCCTTCTCAGCCTGCATCACATAACGATGGTATCTATCGAGAAATAGCCACTTTCCGCGCCAGCCGGGTAAAATTCTTGCACGCTGCATCAGCCAACGGCGGTGAACACCATCACCTGCGCGATAAATATCGCAACCCGCTATACGTTCATGACTTTGAACAATATCGAAATTCTCCCGTTGCCATAGCGTTCTTGCCGCATCGGCAAAACCTTTTTCACGGCTGATTCGACCTAGTTTCATCGGATCGCAAATATGAATATGCCAGTTATCCTGGCGCTCACCCTGCCATTGCCGAGTGATAACGTTGAGTTCCATATCGTGGGCGCTTAACGCCTCAAGTGCGCGTGAAACGAAACGTTCAGCGCCTCCATCCGGGCGGTATTTTTGGCGGACAATAGCCAGACGGCAGCGCTTCATAAGAACTGTTTCCTTGCAGCGGCGACAACAATATCGACCGGGATGGCATCGAGATAACGTTCTTTCGTGTTGGTATCAATTTTGTCAGGGTCTGGCAAATCACCATAGTTTCCTGCCCAAATGACTTCACCGACGACGTCCCACGGGCTCCAGAATGTTAGTTTTGAAGGGCCAAATAGCGCGATACATGGCGTTTTCAATGCGGCAGCCATATGCATCGGTACTGAATCCACACCGATAAACAGTTGGGCGTGGTCGATCAGTGCCGCTAATTGGCGCAGAGTTAGCTCACCCGCCAGGGAATGGATTCGCTCTGATGGGCATAACGCACGGATTTTTTCAATCATCGCTTTTTCGTTTTTATCCGGCCCGGAGGTCAATACCAGGGAATGCCCATCTTTTTGCAAAGCAGTGATGGTTTCAGCCATTTTGCCCTCATCCCAGCATTTGAAAAACCAGCGGGAGGTGGGCTGCACCACAATATAGGAACCTTCAACCCCATTGCTTTGCAGCTTACTTTGCACGGATTGCCAGTCGCCAGGCTGATAGCTCATTGTAACATCCCTGACTGGAGCAATATTCAACGGGGCAATAATGGAGAGGTTTTGCTCTACAGTGTGCAGGGTACGATGACCTGACACTGAAGCAAGTTGAGTATGGCAATGTTGCCAGATCCAGCCGCGGCGCTTATTGAAATCAAAACCGATACGCGAAGGAGCACCAGTGAAGCGAGTGACCACGGCGCTACGCCACTGATCGGCCAGATTGATAACCAGACTATATTTTTGCTCGCGCAATGTTTTAAGTAATTGCCACTCTTTGCATAAATGCTGGCGGGTACCGAGTTTGCGCCATTTACGGTCAATTCCATAAATACGATGAATGAATGGATGTGCCGCCAGCATGTCTCTCGTTTCTTCATAGAGCAGAACATCGATTTTTGCGTGTGGCCAGGCTTGATGTAATGCATTGATCACCGGAGTGGTGAGCAACATGTCACCATGATGGCGCAACTTTATCAGTAAAATACGGGTAGGTGGCATGGCTGCAAGAGCATTCAAAGCGTTACTCATTATCATCTTTAGAAGATTAACCAAAGGGTGATTCTAATAGACCTTGAGTGTGGTTGCTACATTTGTGCTCAGGAGTTAGAAATTTGATCGTATGCGGTTTGCCCTTATCTGGCAGGCTGCGTAACATGATGTGAACATCTTTATTTCAGAGACGGAAATGACCAAACCTGCATTCATTATCACCATTGATACCGAAGGCGATAATCTCTGGCAAAACCATCGACAAATCAAAACTGAGAATGCTCGGTTCTTACCTCGTTTTCAGTCTTTATGTGAAAAATATGGTTTTAAGCCGGTTTGGCTTACGAACTATGAGATGGCTGTAGATCCGGTTTTTATCGAGTTTGCCAAAGATGTTATTGCTCGTGGTCAGGGCGAAGTTGGCATGCACTTACACGCATGGAATAGCCCACCCGATCACGATTTAACGGGCGATGACTGGCGCTGGCAGCCCTATCTCATTGAGTACAGTGATGAGATCATGCGGGAGAAAGTGGTTTATATGACCACGTTGCTGGAAGAAACATTTGGCACAAAAATGATTAGTCATCGTGCCGGACGTTGGTCATTTGATAGTCGCTATGCCAAATTACTGGTGGAGTTGGGCTATAAGGTGGATTGCTCTGTGACGCCGAGAGTTAACTGGCGAAATGCGAAGGGGGCTCCTACTGGTAATGGCGGAACGGATTATCAACATTTCCCGACCCAGGCTTATTTTATGGATCTGGAAAATATTGACCAGTCTGGTAACTCCGCATTACTCGAAGTCCCGATGAGTATTCAATATAAGCATAGCAATCTGATGAATAGCTTTAAGCAAGGCTATGACCAGATGCGCGGGAAATATCGTAGTCCTTCAGTAAATTGGTTGCGCCCATCAGGTGGCAATGCTGCACAAATGATAGCTGTTGCAGAAAAAACCTTATCCCAAGGCAACGATTACGTAGAGTTTATGCTTCATTCATCAGAATTTATGCCCGGCGGTAGTCCAACTTTCAAAGATGAGGCTGATATTGAAAGGCTATATCAGGATCTGAATACGTTATTTTCCTGGCTCGCAGAGCGAACCAAAGGAATGACTTTGGCTGAGTATTATGAAGTTAAAAAAGCCGGGGTTTAGACCGGCTTTTCATATTATTCTGCTATTTGTTTCGGTGGGGTTTTAACAGAACACACTGCAATTAGCGCGATGTAAAACAAAATGGCTTCTGAACTCAAAAGTAATACATCACTCAAGCCGTATGTGATCAAACCATTCATTGTGAATAACAATGGAGTGTTACGTTCCCTTAAAGCGATCCAGCAAATGCTCACGTAGAACCATAACAAAGACAGCCCGCCAAATATGCCTTGCAAAGACAATGTTTCAATCATTTCATCATGTAGATGAACGTTGATAAATTCCATTGTCGTTCTGTATTGCGGATTTTCTGAAGTAAATTCATCTGAATAATTTAATCGAGACTGCATGGTTTGCCCAAATGGGGCATTACCAAAGTTTTTAATACCGACAGTCCACATTGAGAATCGAGAACCTAAAGAAGTGTTATCTCGCCCTTCCTGATACAGTGTGACTTCATTATAAGTTTGTTCAATTTTAGGGTGGATATAGTTCTTATATAGTGAAAGGACCGCAAGCATCGCGATGATCAAAACTACCAAAGTTGATTTGATATGAATCTTCTTGAAATAGTAAACCGTCATCAGTGCGATAATCAATAAATGAAGAATGATGGCTGCACGTGTACCTGTTAAAATTATTACCACAAAGGATAACAGGATAGCTAAAGCTGCAATGACATAGCACACGGGTTTCTTCTGAAGATACAGAAAATAAATACAGACCATACTCAGTGTCGAGTAAATGTAAGCAGAAATGGTGGCACGGTTAACGGCCATCTCTACTCGTCCCATTCCGTGGTAGAACTGCCAGAAGGCATAACAAGTTGCTGATAAGAATGCAAAACCTATTATTGCAAGCATCACGTTTTTACATTTTATCGCCCGAATGTAGTAACTGCACTGGGTGATATAAAAAACTAATATTCCACCCAAGAGTAATTTTTTCCCCGCACCAAGTTGATCGCTATAGGTATTGTAGCCAGTTGCATCGCGACCAAGCCATAAGAACCATATTAACTTCACCACGCCAAGTAATATTATAGGATACGCAATGTTAAATTTTCTGAAGGTTATATTTTTGCGCTCAATGACTAGGCCAATAACACCTAAATATACCGCGATATAATAGAAGTCTCTTTGCCTGGCATTACTCAGCAGTGCAAAAGCGAGCGAAAGAACAGCAAAAACAAAAACAGTAATGTATAGTCGAGATCTTAATTTTTCCATAATGTACTCAAAGCTTTTCTCTTATAGCTTAACCGAACATGGCGATTAATAAAAAAACCTAATGAATGAGACATCATCACATGTTCTTTAACGAGGCGTTGATGTTCATTATCTGTAAGTAAATCATAATATTTAAGATAGATATCGAGCCAATGACATAATATAAGTGGACGGAATTTTTGCGGTAAATCAATTTCCATTTTAACAGTGCAGAGGAGTAGGTTTTTTATTTTATCCTGATCCAGTGTGGTAGATAAACTATCTTTTCTTTTTATATAGTAATAATGGCTATCAAACTGAAAGTATATATTATCCGCACTTGTTAACATTCTAGGGAAAATGTAGAAATCCTCATAGCAAGTCATCGGAGGGATTTTGTTATTAAGATATATATCACGTTTAATAAATTGGCCGATCAAATGTGCTTGTAGATCTTTGTGAATAAGGAAGCGTGTAATAGCGGTATCTTGAGATATTTTCTCAGGATTAAGACCTGACCACTGATGGTCTATTCTACTTACGTCACGAATTTCATGTAATTTTGTCAGGAACATATCAGGTTGGACATCACACAAAAAGTTAACGATAGGCAATAAACTGTCAGCTTTTAAGATGTCATCACTATCGAGCATAGTGATGTATTTCCCAGATGATAAAGAAATACCATGCTGGCGGACTTTACCGACATTTTGATAATTGACCCTGGAAATGATGACTTGCGGATATTGGATAGAGAAAAGAGCAATTTTTTCTGCTGTTGAGTCTTCTGACGCATCATCAATGATAATTATTTCAGATAACTCTAATGCAGAACCCAGCGCATCGACAAGACTCTGAAAAGTGACATCGATAGTTTTTTCACAATTATGTGCAGCAATGATAATACTTAGAAAAACTTTGCTATCAGTCATTAGTAAGCTCATATCAAATAATTATGCACTGTGAGACGTTTTTTTTACAATTAACTGAGTATTAATGAATGTATGTATTTTTTTAAGATTATCCTCAGTTAATGCAAACATCTCTTCTCTTGTACGGTCGAAATAATAAGGTGCTTCGAAGATGTATGATTTTTCATACACTTTGCTGCCAATCAGTAACACATCCCCCAGAGGACGTTGCTCCGCAATACAGCATGGCCCATAAATAAGAACAATCGGGACTCCTACTGCATCGGCTATGTAAACATTTCCCGAGTCTGACGCGATATAGAAATCCATTTTACTGATAGCGAAAGGGACATCTTCTAAAGGAAGGTCGCCAACCAGGCTAACAATATCCTCACGCATCCCGACTTCACGATATAGATCATCTAACCAGACTTGTTCGCTTTGAGGGCCAAAAACATAATAAATACAATTTAGCCCCTGTAATGCATCAAAAATTTTCTTCCAGACTTCTGAAGGGATAGTTTTTGATTTGTTTCCTGCAGAAATGCTCAGACCTATTTTGATCACGTTTTGTTTATCAAGTGATGCAGGGTAGGTCTGCGGTTTTCTTAATGGCAAAGTCGCATGCTTCGGAGAGTCTCGCCAGGTCAGGTTACGATCCGCAAGTTTAAGGTAATCATCTACGGTTAATTGGTCTTTGCGATGTTCTACAACGCCATTTGCCGTCAGATAAAACAACGCATGATACCAACGGCGGGTATAGGTAGATAAAAACTGCTTATTGGCGGCATTACAGACTGAAGCGAAGAAAAGATTAGTGCTGTTAGGTTGTAGCAAGTAGATATTTTCATATCGATTTAACAACTTAACAGCGAGGCGAAATTTGCGCCACAGACTCTTTTTATGCTCTTCGATCAGAAAAATAGTATTAATAGTTTCATCATATTTGGCCAACGGAAGAACAGTTTTGCTGATTAAAACATCGCTATGTTTCAGATGGGCGAGTACAGGGGTGACATTGACGAAGTCACCTATTTTTGCCGTTTGAATCAGCAAGTTTCGGCCTGTTTTGTTATAAAACAGTTTCCCGAACAACTTGAACGGGAGAAAGAGTATGAAGAGGAATAGATAGCTCATTAATGGTTATTCTGCTGCTATGTGGCTAATTTTCTGGAGTGCGATAAACGTATCTGCAGCGGTAATGTTAGCCATGTTTTTGTCTGCGCCTCGTATTTCGTTCTGATTTTCACCGTAACCACCAATCAAACCCGGATCGGTAGGGCCATACAACGTTATGTTCGGCCGATTTAGTGCTGCAGTCAGGTGGCTAAGTCCTGTATCAACTGAAACAACAGCTCTGGCTCCGGCAAGTTGTTTGGCTACTTGCTCAAGCGATAAGCGCGGCAACACCTCAACATTATCAAATCCGTCAGCTAAACGGATTGCTCGTTTGTGCTCGTGCTCCGCACCCCACGGGAGTTTAATACGTAAGCCCTTTTTGTGCATTAATTGAATAAGATTTCGCCAGTGTGATTCCGGCCAGTGCTTTTCATCGCGAGTCGTTGCGTGAAGGAAAATGAAATACTCCCCCACATCGGAGGAGGCTGTCGCCTGAAAGTGCTTCGCGATGGCGTAATCGCCCTGAGCAGTTGGTTTCTGGTAACCCAGACTTTTGGCGAACAACTCACGTGTGCGTTCAACCGCATGTTGTTGCTTCGCGATGGCGTGACGACGATGGTAGAACAAGCTGGCCAGCGGTTCACGGGCGCTGTTCCAGTCCATGCCGTGTTTTTCCCCTCTGGCTTTTCTGGTAACCAGAGCGGCACTCTTTATCAGCCCCTGAGCATCAATGACAGCGTCGTAGTTTTCAGTTCGCAGTGCCTGGTAGAACGCTGCTCGCTCAGCTTTTACTGGGGCCGAAAACCAGCTTTTACGCCAGCGACGAATTGCGACTGGGAGAACTTTATCGACAGCAGGGTGCCAGCCCGGGATTTGTGCGAAACCTTCTTCTACAACCCAGTCGAAGCGGATGCCGGGAATGGCCTGCATGGCATCCGTAAGTGCAGGCAACGTATGCAGGACATCACCCATTGATGATGTTTTGACGATCAATACCCGCATTACGTTTCCTTCTCCGCCAGTAACAGTGCGGTTAGCTCATCCATCACGCGCTCGGGCGTAATATCAATCAAGCTCTGATGATAGCCTTCTGCGGCGTCGCCTTTACGGACTTTGTGATAGCCACTAATAAGACGAATAACTCGCGCTTTATGCGACAACGGTGGAGTAAAGTCGGGGCTACTTGGGCCATATAATGCCACAAGCGGGCGATTGAGCGCGGCTGCAACGTGCATCAGACCTGAATCATTGGACACCACAGCCTGACAAGCCGCAATTAAAATAACGGCTTGCTCAAGCGCCGTGTCACCCGCCAGATTGCGGCAATGAGCCTGCTGCTGTGTGGCTAACGCGGCGGCGATATCATTTCCGGCTTCTTTATCTTTTGCTGAACCAAACAACACAACCTGATAACCGTCATCAATGAGTTTGGCTGCCAGGGTTGCGTAGTGATAGTGCGGCCAGCGTTTAGCTGGGCCAAATTCGGCGCCAGGGCAAAAGCCGATAATCGGCCGAAGTGCATCGAGATTAAAGGCCTGACAAGTCTGCATTTTTTCCCCATCGTTAACCTGTAGTTGAGGCCACAGTAACGGTTGGGGAAGATCTTTCGCGGACTGCATTTTGCCTTTGTCATAAGCCAGCGCAATGTAGCGCTCGACCATTAATGGCCAGGCTTGTTTGTCCAAAACGCGGGCGTCGTTGAGTAGCCCATAGCGCATTTCCCCACGCCAGCCCGTGCGGTGTGGGATGTTGGCAAAGAATGGAACAAGTGCTGACTTAAATGAATTTGGCAGCACATACGCCTGATCGTAACGTTTAGCACGCAGGGAGTGCCCAAGACGACGACGTTCTCCAATTTCCAAAGCACCATGCCCCAATGGCATTGATAGTGCTTCGTTAATTTCCGGCATACGTGATAGTAATGGACGGCACCATGCCGGTGCCATCACATCAATGATTGCCTGGGGATAGCGCGCTTTGAGCGTGCGATAGAGACTTTGCGACATCATCATGTCGCCCACCCATGACGGGCCAATCACCAGTATTTTCATGCGTCAGGCTACCTGCTTATGCGTCACGGTTCAGCCAGGCCATATATTCTGTTACGCCTTCGGCAACAGTTTTGAATGGCTTGTCGTAACCTGCGGCACGCAGATTGGTTAAGTCGGCCTGAGTAAACGCCTGATAGCGGCCTTTGAGTTTTTCCGGGAACGGAATGTACTCAATGCTGCCTTTTTTATGGAAAGCGAGAGCGGCATCAGCAATAGCCTGGAATGATTCTGCACGACCTGTACCGCAGTTATAAATACCGGATACGCCGTTTTGCCAGAACCACAGGTTCACTGCGGCGACATCGCCTACATAGATGAAGTCGCGTTTAAAGCTATCGCTACCTTCGAACAGTTTTGGATTTTCGCCGTTGTTCAACTGGGTATTCAGATGGAACGCAACGCTTGCCATGCTGCCTTTGTGCCCTTCGCGCGGCCCGTAGACGTTGAAGTAACGGAAACCAGTAATCTGTGAGCTTGCTTCAGGCAAGATTTGACGTACATATTCATCGAACAGGAATTTTGAATAACCGTAAACATTCAGAGGCTGCTCGAATTCACGTGACTCGATAAAATCGCTGTTGCGGCCACCGTAGGTTGCAGCGGATGAGGCATACAGGAACGGAATTTCGCGCTCCAGGCAGTAATGCAGAACTTCTTTTGAGTACTGATAGTTATTATCCATCATGTACTTACCGTCCCACTCGGTGGTGGAAGAGCATGCACCTTCATGGAAGATTGCTTCAATCTCGCCTAATTCTTCGCCGGCCATAATCTGGATTAAGAAGTCTTCTTTATCCATGTAATCGGCAATATTTAAATCCACAAGGTTAGCGAACTTAGTGCCATCCTTCAGATTGTCTACAACCAGGATATCCGTAAGACCGATATCATTCAGTGATTTGATGATGTTGCTGCCGATAAATCCGGCACCACCGGTGACAATGATCATAAGCGTAACCTTAACAAATTAGGGGGCAATGAGGCCCAATACCTCACGCGTTAATGACTCCTATCATACCATCACCCGAATTGTCTTTCCTAATAACCCGAATCTGGAAAGCACCTCGTGATTTATGCTGAAAATTCCAATTTCATTGAAACGTCATCTCGTCTCCTGGTATAGGTTTGGGTAATATGTTCCGAAATTAGCCATGCCTGGAGAATCACAATGCGCGGAGATTTTTACCAACAGTTAACATCCCAACTTGAAACCGCACGCGCGGAAGGGTTGTTTAAAGAAGAACGTATCATTACTTCAGCCCAGCAGGCTGATATCACTGTTGCTGATGGCAGCCACGTTATTAACTTCTGCGCCAATAACTACCTGGGGCTTGCTAACCACCCGCAACTGATTGATGCCGCGAAGCAGGGCATGGATAAACATGGTTTTGGGATGGCTTCTGTTCGGTTCATTTGTGGAACACAAGACAGCCACAAAGAGCTAGAAGGCAAGCTTGCCAGCTTCCTGGGAATGGAAGATGCGATTCTTTATTCTTCCTGCTTTGATGCCAACGGCGGTCTGTTTGAAACTCTCCTCGGACCAGAAGATGCGATTATTTCTGATGCGCTGAACCACGCTTCTATTATTGATGGTGTGCGTCTGTGTAAGGCTCAGCGTTATCGTTATGCCAACAACGACATGCAGGAACTTGAAACTCGCCTGAAAGAAGCGCGTGCGGCAGGTGCTCGCCATATCATGATCGCCACCGATGGTGTGTTCTCTATGGATGGTGTGATTGCTAACCTGAATGGGGTTTGCGATTTAGCCGATAAATATGACGCGCTGGTCATGGTTGATGATTCTCATGCGGTCGGTTTCGTGGGTGAAAACGGTCGTGGTACGCATGAATATTGCGATGTGATGGATCGTGTAGACATTATCACCGGCACGTTGGGCAAGGCTCTGGGCGGCGCTTCCGGTGGTTACACTGCGGGTCGTAAAGAAGTGATTGAGTGGCTGCGTCAGCGTTCTCGTCCTTATCTTTTCTCCAACTCTCTGGCTCCAGCTATTGTTTCTGCATCCATCAAAGTGTTGGAAATGCTGGATACTGGTGCTGAGATGCGCAATCGCTTATGGGCGAATGCCAGCCTGTTCCGCGAGAAAATGTCCGCGGCTGGTTTTATTTTGGCCGGTGCCGATCACGCCATCATCCCGGTGATGTTAGGCGAAGCGGTTGTGGCACAGAATTTTGCTCGTGAGCTGCAAAAAGAAGGCATTTATGTCACTGGGTTCTTCTACCCGGTAGTACCAAAAGGTCAGGCGCGTATCCGTACTCAGATGTCTGCGGCTCATACCACAGAGCAAATTGAACGTGCGGTTGACGCATTTACGCGTATCGGTAAACAGTTGGGCGTTATCGCCTGAGGGAGCGGTCATGAAAGCATTAGCGAAACTGAAAGCAGAAGAAGGCATCTGGATGACAGATGAGCCTAAGCCAGAAATGGGTCATAACGATCTGCTGATCAAAATCCGTAAAACTGCGATTTGCGGCACCGATGTGCATATCTATAACTGGGATGAATGGTCACAAAAGACTATTCCGGTTCCAATGGTTGTCGGTCATGAATATGTTGGTGAAGTGGTCGGCATCGGCCAGGAAGTTAAAGGTTTTAAAATTGGCGATCGTGTTTCCGGTGAAGGCCATATTACCTGTGGTCACTGTCGTAATTGCCGTGCGGGCCGTACGCACCTGTGCCGTAATACGACTGGCATCGGTGTAAACCGCCCTGGATGTTTTGCAGAATATTTAGTGCTGCCTGCTTTTAATGCTTTCAAAATCCCGGACAACATTTCTGACGATCTGGCTTCTATCTTTGACCCGTTCGGTAACGCTGTTCACACCGCGCTGTCATTCGATCTGGTTGGTGAAGATGTTCTGGTTTCTGGTGCCGGCCCGATTGGTATTATGGCGGCGGCTGTCGCTAAACATGTTGGTGCGCGTAATGTCGTGATCACCGATGTGAACGAATACCGTCTGGAGTTGGCGCGTGAAATGGGCGTGACCCGTGCGGTCAACGTCAGCAAAGAAAATCTGACCGACGTAATGAAAGAGTTGGGCATGACCGAAGGTTTTGATGTTGGTCTTGAGATGTCCGGTGCTCCACCGGCGTTCCGTACCATGCTCGATACTATGAACCACGGTGGTCGTATTGCGATGCTGGGTATTCCGCCATCAGATATGTCTATCGACTGGACGAAAGTCATCTTCAAAGGTTTGTTCATTAAAGGGATTTACGGGCGTGAGATGTTCGAAACCTGGTACAAAATGGCGGCACTGATCCAGTCTGGCCTGGATTTGTCACCGATTATCACTCACCGTTTTGGAATCGATGATTTCCAGAAAGGGTTTGATGCCATGCGTTCCGGGCAGTCTGGCAAAGTTATTCTTAGCTGGGATTAATTGCGCGACGATAAGTTAGAAAAGGCCGGGAAACCGGCCTTTTTCACATCTTTATTCGCTTGCGGTCTGCTTTTCTGCATCCGTCAGGTAACGCACTTTTCGCGTGTAATCTTGCCCTTTAAACAGCAATTCACTCTCTGGTGAGACAAGATACTTTTGCCATTCTGAAAGTGGGAAGCCGCCATGTGCACCGATGACTTCTTTTGGGATCACCGCCGGGGTACCACCGATGCGTTTTGAGACAGGCCAGTTCACCCAGTCACCTAAATTTACGGTTTTGAAATCCAGCAAGTCGAGAAGTGCAGCTAAAGGCAACTGATCTGTTGGGGGTTGCGAATCATCCATCAGTTCCCAGGTATCCTGGAACAGAGCCAACCAAAGTGGGCATAACCGGTGCCAGGTGCTGTGTGTTGCAGCAAGAAAGGCGCTATTTACGTGATCCTGGAGAGTGGGGCGAATCGTTCCTTGATAATAGGCTGGTGCTTTTCCTGCTGGAGCATTTGCCAGTTTAGCGATCATTTTCCCCTGGCGAAAACTGGAATACAGCGTGTTTTCTTCGACTTCAAGCTTCGGCATCTGCAAAAGATTAAGATCGGAATCAATGATCAACGAGCCTTCTGTGCTGGCATATAGCGGAGCCTGAATCTTTATCAGGCGGCTACGATAAATTTGTTTGAAGCGATAGCTGTCATCTCTTTCTGGAACGTTCAACGTAACAACCCGGGCTTTACCTGGCAAATCGGTAAAGGCACTGGCTGGTTGATCGGAGACGATGACAATTTCTTCAAGTTGCGGCGCGAAACGGTCAGCAAAAACCGCAGAAAGCGTACCTTCTTCAATATAATCTTTGCCAACGCATGGGATCACAACGGAGGTTACTGGGACGGTTTTAGCCCCGCTAACCGCCTGAGCCAAAGGAATATTATGTCGCGCCGTAATATGGCGATATTTTGGATTCAGAAATTTAAACATTTTCATTCCGGGTTGGTTTTACTGCGCCAAGTACGGCTTCGACACCGGCAACATAGTGCTCGATCGCATAATTATTAATCACGCGCCGCCAGGCCTGCTGAGTTAAGGCATCACGTAACGCGCTATCTTGCCACACTTGCTGAAGTTGTGAAGCGAGCTTAATGGTATCGCCATAAGGGTAGAGCAGGCCAGTGCGGCCTGAGTCGATTAACTCCGCAGTCCCCGTCACATTTGAACCGATAACTACCGTTTTAAGCAACATGGATTCGAGAATGACGCGCGGTAACCCTTCGCTTTTTGATGCAAGAATAAAGGCATCAAATGCGGCCAAATAATCCAGCGGGTTATTACGAAAGCCAGTAAAGATGACGCGATCGGCAAATCCGTAGTCAGCGGCCTGGCGCTTTAACTTTTCGCGATCGCTCCCTTCACCTACCAGGACAAATTTCCATTTTGCTTCGGGATGTTGCAGTTGAAAACGATGCAATGCTTCAAGCGTATGGTGGCAGGATTTTCTTGGAATCAACGACCCAATACTACCAAATAAAAATGTGCCATCTTCAATGCCTAGTGACCGACGTATTGCTATACCTGATGGGAGTGGCTGGTGAATATCAATGGCGTTTGGGACCGTAACACAGAGTGATTTCTTCACGCCATGATTGAGCAGCACACTCTCCACGCCATGAGAAACAGCAATCACGGCATCGCCGACACGGTTTACCACTCTGGTTATCGACTGACTCATCACCGGCTCAATGCGACAGTGTTGAACGACTGCAACATCAAGAGGCTCCGCTGCCAAATAACCTTCCAAATTGGAACCAGGCTGGTTATTCATGTACAGAATTTCGTAGCCATCTTTTTGCAATCGCTGGCGCAAAGCCGTGGCATTCGGTTTGATTCGCCATTGTTTATCAATATATGCCGTGATCTTTTTACGCCCAGACTTGCTGAAAAACAAAAATGCTCGCGCGACTTCTTTGCTGATTTTTGCCCAGCCAGGTTGTTTGCGTTGAGGAATGAAAATGACAGGAATCTGAATGCTGCTCAGCACGCTCTCAATGGTTTCACCTTCACCACGCGCATAGTTGTAGTAAAAGCAGCACGTGATATCAAACCGTTGGCGGTCAATACGTTTGAGCAGTTCCAACATACTATTGGTACCGCCTCCCCACTCTTTACCGTTATCCAGTAAGAGAATCTTATGCCGCTGTTGCGTCATCGTCGACCAGCTCCTGTAGCATTATTCAACGCGGCATTATAAAGGCAGTATTGAGTGATAACTAACGCTTTTGATGACTCTTTTACGGGAGGAATTAATAATATAAAAATTCGAATCCGGATTTCGAATTCGCAGCTACAATTATTCACCATGATATAATTGATTTTTTGTTATGGCATAATGGCTATGTTTAAAATATCAGTTTGTTTACTGACTTATAACTCTGCACGTCTGCTTCACGAAGTATTGCAGCCATTAATATCAATTGCAGATGAAATCATTATTGTGGATTCGGGGAGTAGTGATGAAACTATTAATATTTCTCGTGGTTATGGTATTGAACCTATATATCACCCATTTAACACGCACGGTGAACAAATGAACCATGCTACCGGGCTTGCGAGCCATGACTGGGTGTTATGTATGGATAGTGATGAAATTCTTGATGAGCAGACAACCGCTTTTATCCTTAAGCTCAAGCAGGGTGAAGAACCTGAACAAGGGCAGGCATGGCGTTTTTCGCGCTACTGGTTTGTACTCGGAGAACAGGTGCGAACCATTTATCCCATATCCTCACCGGACTTCCCGGTGCGTTTGTATAACCGTCGGCAGACGCGATTTAACGATCGTCCGGTAGATGATCAAGCTGAGGGGTTTATTAACTCATCTGTTATTCCTGGTTTTGTTCGCCATGATACCTTTTATACTATTCATGAGGTTTTCAATAAATTAAACACTTATACGACTCGCCTGGTCATAAATAAAAAAATCAAGCCCTCATTGCTGAGGGGCATAATAAGTGCCATCGGTGCATTTTTTAAATGGTATTTGTTCAGTGGGGCGTGGAGGAAAGGGCGAGTGGGGCTTGTTACAGGTTTGTATGCCACTTTCTATAGTTTTCTAAAATACTTCAAGGCCTGGTATTGGGACGGAAAATTAAACAGCAATACGTGCAGAGAAAATCCTTCCTCTGCACGCCCACAAAATCAGGATTGAGTAGCCTTTAACGATTTATCCCAGCCTTGCCACTGGTGTTGCATGTACTTCAACAACTGGCTTTGGCTGATGCTTTCGCCGATCACGCTAAAGAATGTCGTTGCATAGACGGGTTGCAAAGGTTGTTTAGGCTTACATAAATTCACACCTTTGAACGGATTACGCGGTTGTTCAGCTGGTTTGCCTGGCGCTACAGGACGCGTGTTATTTGGTCTTGAGGTATCCACCTGAGGCTCATTGAGCAAGCTGCTCGGGCGCACCAGCGTGATATCTGCCGGTAAGCTATAGACCATCTGTTGCAGAACACGCACGGTCGACGGATGAGGATGACCAATGGCAATCGCTGAGCCATTTCGACGGGCCAACTCCACCGCACGATTAAACTGAAAACGAATATCGGCTTCGTTTTGAGTGTCATCCAGGAACACTTTACGTTTGATCACTTTGACGTTAGTTCCGGCCGCCGCCCGCATCGACTGGCTATTTCCTATCGTCATACTGTCAAGAAAATAGAGATTGTATTGCCCTAATGCCTGCATCACTTTCTGCATGCCGAACAGGCTGGATGTCATCGCGCTACCCATATGGTTATTCAACCCCACGGCATAGGGAACATCATTGACAGCTTCGCGGATGATACGCTCGATTTCGCCGCTGCCCATATCCGGGCGCAGCGTGTCTTTTTCCAGCGGCTGTTTACTCAGGGGGGCCATCGGCAAATGAATCAGGACTTCATGCCCGGCATTATGCGCTTTAGTGGCCATTTCACGGGCGTGAGGAGCATTGGGTAAAACTGCGACGGAAATGTTGGCAGGCAGGGCGATAACTTTGTTTTCTTGCGCGGGGCGATAACCGAAGTCATCTATTACAATTGCCAGCTTTCCAGCGTAAACGGGGGTTGTCAGCATGAGTGTGCTGACGAGAGAGAAAAACACACGACGGAATTGAAGCAAAACTTATCTTCCCAACCACGGTTGTGGATTGACGGCCTGGCCCTGGCGACGAATTTCGAAATAAAGTGACGGGCGGCCCTGACCGCCACTGTTGCCTACCAGTGCAATAGCCTGGCCGGCGCGAACTTGTGTTCCAACATTAACCAGTGCGCTCTGGTTATAACCATACAAACTCATATCGCCTTTACCGTGTTCAACGACAACCACGAGGCCGTATCCCTGTAGCCAATCGGCAAGGATTACACGCCCATCAGCAATAGCTTTAACTTCAGTGCCTTCACCTGCGGAGATAACAATCCCTTTCCAACGTAGCTCACCTTGAAGCTGTTCGCCATAGCGATGCAGGATTGAACCGCGAACCGGCCAGAAGGCTTGTCCACGCGGTGCACCCAGGCCACCAGTGCGCGAGATCAAAGAACGTTCGCTTTCTGTTGGTTTATAGGTACTGCCTTTGCTGGTTGCTTCCTTTTGGCGAGTTTTAACTTGCTCAGCTTCACGGGCTTCTTTTTCCGCTCTCGCTTTGGCAGCGGCTTCTGCACGGGCAATTTGCCCCTGAAGGCGCGCCTGGTTCTGGCGCATTTCGCTCAGCTTCTGCTGATCTTGTTGCAAAGAGGATTCGAGAGTGGAGAGCGTTTTTTTACGTTCGTTACGCGCACCTTCAAGCTTGCTTTGTTGAGCTTGCTGTTCGTAAAGCAGCGTCTGTTGTTCGGTTTGCTTAGACTCCAGACTGGCTTTTTGCTCATCAACTTCCGCTTTAGTCTGCTTAAGCTGTTCAATAGTTTCCTGACGCGCGGCGTTCAGGTAGCCGAAGTATGCCTGCAAGCGTTGCCCGCGCTGGCTTTCTTCACCGCTTAAAATCAGCTGGATGCCAGTATGTTGCCCCTGGCGGAATGCGGCGTCGAGTTGAGCGGCCAGATTACGTTCCTGCGATGCCTGCTGTTTTTGCAGTTTCGCGAGGGAAGCATTCATGGTGGCAATTTGGCGATTCAGATCGGCAAGCGTGTTTTGCGTTTCGCGCAGTTTGCGGCTGGCTTCGGCAATCGCTTTTTCTTGTGCCTGGAGTTGAGCAAGCAAGGCGGAACGTTGCTGCTGTTGCTGGCGTACCGCGCGTTCTTTCGTTGCAATATCCTGCTGGATAGATTTCAAATCGGCGCGATCGTCTGCATGGCTGGGAAACGGGCATAACAATACGCCAGCGCTTAGAACGCTGGCGTAGATCATAGGCCTGACTGAAAACGCTTTCGGTTTCACGGCCCATGTTATTGAAAAAATCGCCTTTCCCCTCATGGGGAGGGATTATTCCACGATGAACAGCGGCTTGCCAGTCATCTCTTGCGGGATTTCCATGCCCATGAGGTTCAACATAGTTGGTGCGATATCAGAAAGCTTGCCGCCTTCAACCGCTTTCACACTACGGGAACCTACATAAATCAATGGAACTGGCAGGCTGGTATGCGCGGTATGCGCCTGACCCGTTGCCGGGTCAGCCATCTGTTCTGCATTACCGTGGTCAGCGGTGATCAGCAACTGCCCACCCACGTTTTCTACTGCAGAAACCACCTGAGCAATACAGTTATCCAGTGCTTCGATTGCAGCAACAGCCGCTTCGAAAACGCCGGTATGCCCGACCATGTCACCATTTGGATAGTTACAAATGATGGTGTCGTATTTGCCGCTGTTGATAGCTGCCAGCAGTTTTTCAGTCAATTCTACTGAACTCATTTCTGGTTGCAGATCGTAAGTAGCAACTTTCGGGGAGTTGATCAGAATACGGTCTTCGCCAGCAAACGGTTCTTCAACGCCGCCGTTATAGAAGAAGGTAACGTGAGCATATTTTTCAGTTTCGGAGATACGTAACTGAGTTTTGTCGTGCTTCGCCATCCACTCACCAAAGGTATTGGTCAGTGACGCTGGTGGGTAAGCGCAAGCGGCTTTAATATCTGCTGCGTATTCAGTCAGCATCACGAAATCACCGAAGTTAACCACTTTCTTACGGGCAAAACCGTCGAAGTCAGCGTTAACAAAAGTACGGGTGATTTGACGCGCGCGGTCTGCACGGAAGTTCATGAAGATCAGCGCGTCGCCGTCGTTCATGGCAGCGTCAGCTTCGCCTTCTGCACGAATCACAGTTGGTTTAACGAATTCATCGTTTTCATCACGAGCATATGCAGCTTCCAGACCCGCAACAGCGGTTTCTGCCTGGTATTCGCCTTTAGCCTGAGTCAGCAGATCGTAAGCCAGTTCAACGCGATCCCAGCGGTTATCGCGGTCCATTGCGTAGTAACGGCCAATCAGCGAAGCAACGCGTCCTTTGCCCAGTGCAGCAAACTTATCGGCAAATTTCTTCAGAGAAGATTCTGCGCTGCGTGGCGGTGTATCGCGGCCATCAAGGAACGCGTGCAGGTAAATGGCTTCAGCACCTCGTTCAGCGGCCAGTTCAATCATCGCCAGAATGTGTTCTTCGTGGCTGTGAACGCCACCGGCGGATGCCAGGCCCATGATGTGCACTGCTTTGCCAGCAGCAACTGCTTTGTCTACAGCTGCAGTCAGCGTTGGGTTAGCGAAGAAAGTACGTTCTTTAATTTCAACGTCCAGACGAGTCAGATCCTGGTAAACGATGCGGCCAGCACCAAGGTTTACGTGACCGACTTCGGAGTTACCCATTTGGCCATCTGGCAGACCGACTTCCATACCGGATGCGTTGATTAAAGTATGTGGACGCTGTGCCCACAGGTTATCCATAACCGGGGTTTTAGCATTCAGAATAGCGTTGTCCTGCTGCTCTTCGCGGTGACCATAGCCATCCAGAATCACCAGAACCATAGGTTTTTTAGTAACTGACATTGCGATAACCTCTAAGTCAAAGACAAAATTTGCGTAATTTTACTACAGGCCACGGGGTAAATAGCCGCAGAAGATCAAAGAAACGGGTTGGATTGTGATCGGTTTTACGTCGTTAAGGTAATTTTTTTCGTAACAGTCCGCAGAATCAACATAACCTAACGCAGACTGGCTGTATTTGGCACAACGCAAATGTATACTCCTCACTTGGTTTTTTCATATTACTTAGTCGGGAGCTACACCCCCCCATGCAAGAAATTATGCAATTCATTGGTCGTCATCCCATACTTAGTTTGGCGTGGGTTGGCTTGTTTGCCGCCGTACTTTTCATGACTTTTAAAGGTTTGACCTCTAAGGTTAAGGTGATCACCCGTGGTGAAGCGACACGCCTCATCAACAAAGAAGATGCCGTTGTTGTTGATGTGCGTTCTCGTGATGATTACCGCAAGGGCCATATTGCTAACTCACTGAATGTACTGCCAGCTGATATTAAAAGTGGTAACTTCGGTGAGCTGGAAAAACATAAATCACAGCCTGTAATCGTGGTTTGTGGCAATGGCGTTTCCTCTCAAGATTCAGCCGCACTGCTGACAAAAGCCGGTTTCGAAAAAGTGACCTTACTGAAAGAAGGGATTGCTGGCTGGAGCGGGGAAAACCTGCCATTAGTTCGCGGTAAATAAATTGATACGCACACTGGGGTAAAACCATGGCGAATATTGAAATCTACACTAAAGCAACCTGTCCGTTTTGCCATCGTGCAAAAGACCTCTTGCAAAGCAAAGGGGTCGAGTTTCAGGAGTTAGCGATTGATGGCGACGCTGTTAAGCGCGAAGAGATGATTAAACGCAGTGGGCGAACCACAGTGCCGCAGATTTTTATTGATGCACAGCACATTGGTGGTTGCGATGACTTGTATGCGCTTGATGCTCGTGGTGGACTCGATCCCCTGCTGCGCTAGAGCAGCTCCTTTGTCGCTTACTGTCGTTTAAGGACGTATTAATTTTTTAAGGGTTTAACAATGTCAGAACAAAACAACACAGAAATGGCTTTCCAGATTCAGCGTGTCTACACCAAGGACATCTCTTTCGAAGCACCAAATGCACCACACGTTTTCCAGAAAGACTGGCAGCCAGAAGTGAAGCTGGATCTTGATACCGCTTCCAGCCAACTGGCAGACGACGTTTATGAAGTTGTGTTGCGTGTAACCGTGACCGCAACACTGGGCGAAGATACTGCATTCCTGTGTGAAGTTCAGCAGGCTGGTATCTTCTCCATCGGTGGGATCGAAGGTCCGCAGATGGCACATTGCCTGGGTGCATACTGCCCGAACATTCTGTTCCCTTATGCACGTGAAGCAATCACTAGCCTGGTTTCTCGTGGTACCTTCCCGCAGTTGAACCTTGCACCGGTTAATTTCGATGCGCTGTTCATGAGCTATCTGCAGCAGCAATCTGGCGAAGGCGAAGGTGCTGAAAACCATCAGGATGCCTGATGAACAGCCTTAATGCTTCAATGACTGTGATCGGTGCCGGTTCGTACGGCACCGCTCTTGCCATCACTCTGGCGCGTAATGGCCACCACGTTGTATTGTGGGGCCATGACCCTAAACACCTTGCTGTATTGCAGGCCGATCGCTGTAATGCGGCGTTTCTTCCGGACGTTCCTTTCCCTGACACACTTCACCTTGAAAGCGATTTAGCGAAAGCATTATCTGCCAGCCGTAATATTCTGGTCGTAGTGCCGAGCCACGTCTTTGGCGAAGTTCTGCGCCAAATCAAACCGCTTATGCGCAAAGACGCGCGTATCGTTTGGGCGACTAAAGGGCTGGAAGCGGAAACCGGACGCCTGTTGCAAGACGTTGCGCGTGAAGCTCTCGGTGACGAAATCCCATTAGCGGTGATTTCCGGCCCGACGTTTGCCAAAGAGCTGGCTGCGGGTTTGCCGACGGCAATTGCACTGGCGGCAACCGACGAAACCTTTGCTCAGGATCTCCAGCAATTGCTGCACTGCGGCAAGAGCTTCCGTGTCTACAGCAACCCTGATTTCATCGGCGTGCAGTTGGGTGGCGCGGTGAAAAACGTGATTGCGATTGGCGCGGGAATGTCTGACGGTATTGGCTTCGGTGCGAATGCTCGTACCGCGTTGATTACTCGTGGTCTTGCGGAAATGACGCGTCTTGGTACCGCTTTAGGCGCTGACCCTGAAACTTTCATGGGAATGGCTGGCTTAGGCGACCTGGTACTGAC
This sequence comes from Buttiauxella sp. 3AFRM03, assembly GCF_003675305.1. Classification (NCBI taxonomy): domain Bacteria; kingdom Pseudomonadati; phylum Pseudomonadota; class Gammaproteobacteria; order Enterobacterales; family Enterobacteriaceae; genus Buttiauxella; species Buttiauxella sp. 3AFRM03. The sequence continues at coordinate 2,915,297 of NZ_CP033076.1, read as the reverse complement.
GTGTACCGATAACCAATCACGTAACCGTCGCTTTGGCATGGCGCTGGGGCAGGGTGCCGATGTTGACTCTGCGCAGCAGAAAATCGGCCAGGTGGTTGAAGGTTATCGCAATACCAAAGAAGTGCGGGAATTGGCGGCGCGTTTTGGCGTCGAAATGCCAATAACCGAGGAAATTTATCAGGTATTGTATTGCGGAAAAAACGCTCGCGAGGCAGCATTAACGTTGCTTGGTCGTACACGCAAGGATGAACGGAGCGGCAACTAGTTCAGTTGCAATTGATGGAACAACATAACCGCAATAACTGAAGCGTTCCGGTACTTTGTGCCGGGCGCTGTTTTTCTATCTGGAGAGTGCAATGTCGTCTGAAGAACTGGATCTGGTGTGGAACAACATTAAAGCCGAAGCACGAGCGCTTGCCGATTGTGAACCGATGTTGGCCAGTTTTTACCACGCAACTCTCCTCAAGCATGAAAACCTCGGCAGCGCGCTGAGCTATATGCTCGCCAACAAGCTAGCCTCGCCGATTATGCCTGCTATCGCCATTCGTGAAGTTGTCGAAGAAGCTTACGCGGCGGAACCACAAATGATTGCTTCAGCCGCTTGTGACATTCAGGCTGTGCGCACTCGTGACCCGGCAGTGGATAAATACTCCACCCCGCTGTTATATCTGAAAGGCTTTCATGCTCTGCAATCCTATCGAATCGGCCACTGGCTGTGGAAAGAAGGGCGGCGGGCGTTAGCGATTTTCCTGCAAAACCAGGTTTCAGTCTCATTCCAGGTGGATATTCACCCGGCAGCCCAAATTGGTTGTGGGATCATGCTCGATCACGCAACTGGTATTGTGATCGGTGAAACGGCTATCGTTGAAAACGACGTGTCGATTTTGCAGTCTGTAACGCTTGGTGGTACTGGCAAAACCAGCGGCGATCGCCACCCGAAAATTCGTGAAGGTGTGATGATTGGTGCCGGGGCGAAAATCCTCGGCAACATTGAAATTGGGCGCGGTGCGAAAATTGGTGCAGGTTCAGTGGTGTTACAACCCGTTCCGCCTCATACCACGGCAGCTGGCGTTCCGGCGCGAATTGTCGGCAAGCCTGAAAGCGATATGCCAGCCATCGATATGGATCAGCACTTTAACGGTGCTAACAACGGCTTCGAGTACGGCGACGGAATCTAGCTTCTCAGAACGGCGCCGGGGTACCCAAGCTGGCGCCACGCTTCATATACCACCACCGATACTGCGTTCGACAAATTCATGCTGCGGCTGTCCGGCATCATTGGAATACGGATTTTTTGCTCAGCAGGCAAAGCATCAAGAATCGTTGCTGGCAGGCCACGTGTTTCCGGGCCAAACACCAAATAATCCCCATCCTGATAGCTCACTGCGCTGTGCGCAGGCGTTCCCTTTGTGGTCAGCGCAAAGATTCGCTGCGGGTTTTCAGCCGCCAAAAATGCATCGTAGTTATGATGGCGATTCACGGCTGCGAACTCATGATAATCCAGACCTGCACGGCGCAGGCGCTTATCATCCCAGCCAAAACCTGTTGGCTCGATGATGTGCAACCGGAAGCCGGTATTGGCGCATAAACGGATAATATTCCCGGTATTGGGTGGGATTTCTGGTTCAAACAAAACGATATTTAGCATACTGCCCCCATAAGACCTGGCGCGCAGAATATCAATTTATGGCAGGAAGGAAAACAGGCCCGAAGGACCTGTTCTTTATGGCGAAAAATTAACGATGATAAAGCGGCAGCCAAAGCACTAACCGCAATCCGCCCAACGGGCTGTCATCGGCTTTCACCCAACCACGATGTTGCTGAACAGCAGTTTCAACAATCGCTAACCCCAACCCAGTCCCGCCAGATTCACGATCGCGCGCTTCGTCTGTACGATAGAAAGGACGGAATATTTGCTCACGATCATCTGGGCTGACGCCTGGGCCATCATCATCGACGGTGATAGTAATACCTTGATTATCAACGGAGAAATTGACGGCAATTTTTGTGTGCGAATAGCGTAATGCGTTACGGACAATATTTTCCAGCGCACTTTCCAGTGAGTTGGGATTACCGTACATCAACCATGGACCTGGTGGATAAGTCACCTCCAGCGATTTGCCCATTTGTTCAGCTTCGAAGGCGGCGTTATCCAGCACTTCTGACCAAATTTGATTGGCTTTCATGGTTTCGCTCGCCAGCGCATTTTTTTGCTGGTTGCGGGACATCACCAACAGGTCGTTGATCATACCGTCCAGACGCTGAGCTTCCGTTTCAATGCGCTCCAGTTCCTTGCTTTCACCTGTTTTACGGCGCAGCAACGCTGTGCCTAATTGCAAACGAGTGAGCGGAGTACGCAGTTCATGCGAAATGTCAGACAACAGCCTTTGCTGGGTTGTCATCATCCTTTCCAGCGCGGTAATCATCTGGTTAAAACTGGCACCGGCTGCGAGGAATTCTTGCGGCCCGGATTCGAGTTCAGGGTGCTGACGCAAATTCCCCTGAGCCACTTCATCAGCAGCATTTTTCAACTTACGCGCCGGTTTTGCCAGGCTCCACGCCAGCCATAACAGCAGCGGTGAACTGACCAGCATCGTGACAATGAGTAACAGTAAAGGTCTATCAAACAGCAGGTTAATAAAATCAGATTGGGAATTACTTGCAGGGCGGATCAGGTAAAGTTGGTAATTATCTTCACCATCGCGTACCGAAAACGGCCCCACTAATTCAACGCGGCCATACTTTTTCTTTTGCGGATGATCGGAGTTATCAGACTGGCCGATAAAGTTACGAATAATCTGCATTTCATTGCGCTGGGCGCCAATAACTCGCCCTTCGCTGGTCACGAGTAACAAACGCTGTCCCGGTGGTGCCCATTTATCAATGGCCCGGAACAAACGACGCCACCACATCAGGTCGTTTGGTGGATCGTTTTCAAGTTCCGCTTCGACATGCTGTTCAATCATGATGCCTTGACGTTGCTCATTCTCCATCAATTCGGTCATTTGACGCGAATCCAGTTTAGGCAGCATCAGCACTAGCATCAGCACTAACGCCAGCGTCAACCAGAAGATGGCAAAAATACGCGCGGTAAGGCTACTTATCATGAAGCAGACACCATCAGGTAGCCGCGGCCACGTAATGTTTTAAACCACGGATGACCATCTTTACGGTCCGGCAACTTACGACGCAAATTGGAAATATGCATGTCGATTGCACGGTCGAAAGGTGTCAGGCGTTTGCCCAGAACTTCCTGGCTTAAGTGTTCGCGTGAAACCACCTGTCCCAAATGCTGAGCCAACAAATAGAGCAGGGTGAATTCAGTGCCGGTCAAATCAAGCGCTTGCCCATCAAAGCTTGCTTCCTGGCGACCAGGATTCAGGCTCAAACCGTCCACTTCGACCGTCGGAGAACCGCTGTCGCTGTTTTGTTGCTGCTCACTCCAATGTGAACGACGCAAAATAGCGCGTATACGGGCCACCAGTTCACGATCGTTGAATGGTTTAGGTAGATAGTCATCTGCACCCAGTTCAAGGCCGAGAACACGATCTAGCTCACTTCCTCGTGCTGTTAGCATAATGACTGGAGTCTGGTGTGACTGGCGCAACTCTTTCAAAGTATCAATGCCATTTTTCTTTGGCATCATTACGTCGAGCAATAAAAGGTCAATGGTGTCATCAAGAAGCTCCAACGCTTGTTCGCCATCATGGGCGACAATTACGTTAAAACCTTCCATGTCGAGCAGTTCCTTCAACAGGGAAGTAAGCTCTCGGTCATCATCAACTAGCAGAATTTTATTCATTGTTAAATTACCTCCGAGGCAGAAATTACGTCATCAAGGCGCGCTAATCTATGACTTTACGTTGTTTTACACCCCCTGACGCTAGTTTGCAGCGGGAATCGTAGACTGAATCTCGTTGAATCGCAGCACAGATGATTTCAGGAGCAAGTGATGCGCAATGTTACCGCTGCCGTCATGGCCTCTACATTGACTCTGATTACCCTGTCCAGTCAGGCAAGCGATAACTGGTACCAAGGCGGTGAAGGCTTAGTTAAGCGAAATAACCTTCAGAGCCATATGTTCGAAGGGATAAACCTGACCGAACAACAGCGCCAACAAATGCGCGATCTAATGCACCGGGCACGGCATGATAGCCCACCCGTGAATGTAAGCGAAATGGAGACCATGCATAATCTGGTCATCGCTGAAAATTTTGATGAAACGGCAGTGCGTGCCCAGGCTGAAAAAATGGCACAAGAACAAGTGGCTCGCCAGGTTGAAATGGCGAAAGTACGCAACCAAATGTACCGCTTGTTAAGCCCTGAACAGCAGGCCGTTTTAAACGACAAACACCAACAGCGCATGGATCAATTTCGTGAACTGGCGGATCTGCAACAGAAGTCTTCGTTGCAGGCACTGAGTAGTAGCAGTAAGCGTAGTAACCAGTAACAAACCCTGTTTTCCTTGCCATAGACACCATCCCTGTCTTCCCCGCCTTAACCGGCGGGTTTTTTTTGCCTGATGGTTCAGATGAATCCGCTATACTAGCCAGCAATCATTTGCTGGAGCCCCTATGAATCAACAATATGGGAAGCTGGTTAGCCGCGCAGCAATTGCTGCGACGGTAATGGCCTCACTGTTACTTTTGATTAAGATTTTCGCCTGGTGGTACACCGGTTCGGTCAGTATTCTGGCTGCATTGGTCGATTCGCTAGTGGACATTGCCGCGTCGCTAACTAACCTTCTTGTCGTACGTTATTCTCTACAACCCGCAGATGAAGAACACACCTTTGGTCATGGCAAAGCGGAATCGCTGGCAGCACTGGCACAAAGTATGTTTATTTCCGGTTCTGCACTGTTCCTGTTTTTGACTGGCATTCAGCATTTAGCTGAACCGTCACCAATGAAGCAGCCTTTAGTGGGTGTGGTGGTTACGGTCATTGCGTTGTTCAGCACGTTAATTCTGGTGACTTTTCAGCGCTGGGTGGTGCGGAAAACGCAAAGTCAGGCAGTTCGAGCAGATATGCTTCATTATCAGTCTGATGTTATGATGAATGGAGCAATTCTTGTTGCTCTTGCGTTGTCCTGGTATGGCTGGCATCGCGCAGATTCAATATTTGCGTTAGGGATTGGCGTCTATATTTTGTATAGCGCACTGCGCATGGGTTATGAAGCTGTGCAATCTCTTTTAGATCGTGCTTTACCAGATGATGAGCGACAGGTAATTATTGAGATCATCAATTCATGGCCCGGCGTTAAAGGGGCGCATGATCTACGAACGCGGCAGTCAGGGCCGACCCGCTTTATTCAAGTCCATATCGAAATGGAAGACAACCTGCCACTGGTTCAGGCGCATGTGATTGCCGACCAGGTTGAACAGGCGATTTTGCGTCGTTTCCCTGGGTCAGATGTGATTATTCACCAGGACCCCTGCTCGGTTGTCCCGACGCAGCAGCAAGGGCATTTTGAGCTTTAATATTTCGTTGTAAAGTCAGACAGAGTCGATATTTTTTGGATAGAATACCGATAAATGGCCTGACCTGAATCAATTCAGCAAGAAGCGGTTGTTATACTATTTGTAGCAGAGTCGATGCCTCGGCATGCCGAAGGCCGTTTCCGGCAACAGGATTAATTTGCATTCAAAAGTTCAGAGGTAGTCATGATCAAAAAAATTGGTGTGTTGACGAGTGGCGGTGATGCTCCGGGCATGAACGCTGCGATTCGTGGTGTGGTGCGGGCGGCATTGTCGGAAGGTCTGGAAGTCGCGGGCATTTATGATGGCTATCTGGGATTGTATGAAGACCGCATGGTTAACCTGGACCGATACAGCGTGTCCGATATGATCAACCGTGGCGGTACTTTCCTGGGCTCAGCTCGTTTCCCGGAATTCCGGGACGAGAAAGTCCGTGAAGTGGCTATCGAGAATTTGAAAAATCGCGGTATTGATGCACTGGTTGTTATCGGCGGTGATGGTTCCTATATGGGTGCTAAGCGCCTGACCGAAATGGGTTTCCCATGCATCGGCCTGCCAGGTACCATTGATAACGATATCAAAGGCACCGATTACACTATCGGTTTCTTCACCGCTCTGGAAACAGTCGTGGAAGCAATCGACCGCCTGCGTGACACCTCTTCCTCCCACCAGCGTATTTCTATCGTGGAAGTGATGGGCCGTTACTGTGGCGATCTGACCTTAGCTGCGTCCATCGCTGGTGGCTGTGAGTTTGTTGTCTTGCCAGAAGTTGAGTTTAATCGCGAAGACCTGGTTGAAGAAATCAAAGCGGGTATCGCTAAAGGTAAAAAGCACGCTATCGTGGCTATCACTGAGCACATCTGTGACATCGACGAATTGGCCCGATATATCGAGACGGAAACCAAACGCGAAACCCGCGCAACGGTTCTGGGCCACATTCAGCGTGGTGGTTCACCGGTTGCTTACGATCGCATTCTGGCTTCCCGCATGGGCGCTTACTCCATCGAACTGCTGCTGCAAGGCCACGGCGGTCGTTGCGTAGGCATTCAGAATGAGAAACTGGTTCACCATGACATCATCGACGCTATCGAAAACATGAAGCGTCCGTTCAAAGGTGACTGGCTGGATTGCGCTAAGAAACTGTACTAATTCACTTTCTGTGAAAATTGAAGCCGGGGAAACCCGGCTTTTTGTTGTTTGTTATATGCTCAATAGTTATAGCAAATCTTTTTTTATTCTTTAATGAATGGATAACTTTCTGGCACGCTGCTTTTATCAAATCTGATTAAAGAGAGCGAAAAATGAATAAGTGGGGAGTTGGACTTACATTACTGTTGGCGTCTGGCAGTGTGCTGGCGAAAGATATTCAGTTACTTAATGTCTCTTATGATCCCACTCGCGAACTTTATGACGAGTACAACAAAGCCTTCAGCGCTCACTGGAAGCAACAAACCGGCGACAACGTAGTTATTCGGCAGTCTCATGGTGGTTCTGGCAAACAAGCGACCTCTGTTATCAACGGCATTGAGGCTGATGTGGTGACCCTGGCGTTGGCATACGATGTGGATGCGATTGCTGAGCGTGGCCGTATCGACAAAAACTGGATCAAACGCCTGCCAGAAAACTCTGCGCCTTACACTTCGACCATCGTTTTCCTGGTGCGTAAAGGCAACCCGAAACAAATTCATGACTGGAATGACCTGATTAAACCAGGCGTTTCTGTTATCACTCCGAATCCAAAAAGCTCTGGCGGAGCGCGCTGGAACTATCTGGCGGCCTGGGGTTATGCCCTACATCACAACAACAACGATCAAGCCAAAGCTCAGGATTTCGTGAAGGCGTTGTATAAGAACGTTGAAGTGTTGGATTCCGGCGCTCGTGGTTCAACCAGTACTTTCGTTGAGCGTGGAATCGGCGACGTGTTGATTGCCTGGGAAAACGAAGCGTTACTGGCAACCAACGAATTGGGCAAAGACAAGTTTGAGGTTGTCACGCCAAGTGAATCTATTCTCGCCGAACCTACCGTATCGGTGGTGGATAAAGTCGTCGACAAGAAAGGGACTCGGGAAGTCTCAGAAGCTTACCTGAAATACCTCTACTCGCCAGAAGGCCAGGAGATTGCGGCGAAAAACCACTATCGCCCACGTGACGCCGCAGTCGCGAAGAAGTATGAGAATGCCTTCCCGAAAATTAAATTGTTCACTATTGATGAAGAGTTTGGCGGCTGGACAAAAGCGCAGAAAGAACACTTCTCGAACGGTGGAACCTTCGACCAAATTAGTCAGCGTTAATCGTATTCACGGCCCTGAAAAGGGCCGTTTTGCTTTTGGGATTTCAGAGTTTGCGTTACGCTGAGCGACCCTCTTATGGTTTCTGAGGTTTCAATGCAGTGGTGTCGACGCAAGTTAGTTCTCCTTCTCCTGTTGTTGGCCATTGCTGTGGTGATCGGCTTCAGTCTCCGGCAATACCTGCATCATCCTGATGCGCTGTGGCGTATTGTCAGCCAGCAATGTGTTCCCAATCAGCGTGACAATCAGAACCCTGAGCCATGTGCCAAAGTGGATTTGCCGTCGGGATACGTGCTGCTAAAAGATATCAATGGCCCGCTGCAATATCTGCTGTTGCCAACAGCAAAAATAAGCGGCATGGAAAGCCCGGAATTGTTGCAGCCAAAAACTGCTAATTTCTTCTGGCTAGCCTGGCAACAGCGCACTATTTTGAGTCTGCGCCGGGGATCTCAGATTCCTGACGATATTATTTCACTCACTATTAACTCTGCGACAGGTCGCTCGCAAAATCAGCTTCATATCCACATTTCTTGTTTACGCGCTGATGTGCGCGGGGAATTGGATCGGTATGCGAAAACGTTAAATAACGAATGGCAGGCGTTCACGGTAGATCTGGCTGGAAACTCATACATCGCCAGAAAAGTCGGCGCAGCTGAATTTTCACAACGTAGCCCATTCATGATGTTGGCGACTCAGGTTCCACAGGCTCGGGAGCATATGGGGCGTTATAGTCTGGCGATGGCTAAACTGGCCGATGGGGAATGGGTAGCGTTGGCGACGGAGCGGAATTTACTGCGTTTGAATCTGGCTTCTTCTGAGCAACTACAAGATCACGATTGTGGGTTACTGAAATAAAAAAGCCCTGCCATTGCTGGCAGGGCCTGTATATGTTTAAGCGAGAGACTTACGCTTTTTTCGCTTCAGCCGCAGCTTTAACGATAACGGCAAACGCGTCTGCTTTCAGAGATGCACCGCCAACCAGCGCGCCATCGATGTCCGGCTGAGCAAACAACTCTGCTGCGTTCTTATCGTTTACGGAACCGCCGTACTGGATGATCACTTGCTCTGCTACTTTCGCATCAGCTTTAGCAATGTGGTCACGAATGAATTTGTGAACAGCCTGAGCTTGAGCAGGAGTGGCTGATTTGCCAGTACCGATTGCCCATACTGGTTCGTAAGCGATAACCACACCTTCGAAAGCTGCTGCGCCCTGAGTTTTCAGCACTGCATCAATCTGGCGTGCGCAAACTTCTTCAGTTTTGCCAGCTTCGTTTTCTGCTTCAGTTTCACCGATGCAAAGAACTGGGATCAGGCCAACTTCTTTCAGAATTGCGAATTTTTTAGCAATCAGTTCATCAGACTCTGCGTGGTAAGTACGACGCTCGGAGTGACCGATGATGATGTACTTAGCGCCAACATCTTTCAGCATTTCTGCAGAAACTTCACCAGTGAAAGCACCGGACAGGTTCAGGTCTACGTTCTGAGCACCAAGAATGATGTGGCTACCAGATGCAGCGTGTTTAGCCAGATCCAGATACATAGTTGGAGGAGCGATAGCAACGCCACATCCAGCAACGCCAGCCAGCTCTTTGCGTAAGCCAGCAATCAGCTCGTGTACCATGTGCTTGCTGCCGTTCAGTTTCCAGTTACCCATCACCAAAGGATGTCGCATCTTAATTCTCCACAAGGTCAAACTAATAAAAGAATCGCTGCCATTTAGGGCAGCATGGTCTGTGGAACAGTATATACCCGTCATACTTCAAGTTGCATCTTTGTTGGCTGCGATCGCTCACCCGAATCACTTACTTATGTAAGCTCATCGGGATTCGTTCTCTTGCCGCCGCGCTGCAACTTGAATTATTTGGGTATAGAGACTCAACAGGCGAAAGGCTTTGCTTTTTGTCATTTATTCGCCGTTGTTAAGTGTTTCAGATAGCGTTAGCTTAATCGGTTCAACAGCGAAGGTCAGCCCCTTTTCACCGTTGTCTGCGACAACATAGCGGATCGCGCCATCGGTTTGTGTGTAGTAACGTTTGTTCTTTCCGTTACTGAGCAACCTGGTGAGTTTTGCTACGCTTTGTGGCTTTGAAAGCGAGGGGGTAAAGGTACGAATCAGCGCGGCCATGTACTCTGTCGCTTTTGCTCGCGCCACTTTTTGCTCAGGCCCTTGAATCGGCAACCACGTTATCTGGATAGATTTTATTTTCAGAGTGCCGTGTTCTAACGCAGTTGATGTGTAGAGGTTTTCGTTGATTTTGCTGGCGGCACGCATCAGGTTCACTTCATCGGAATTGGAGTCGATGGCACGGAACTCATTGATGGGCAAAGACGGGTTTGCAGTTGTGAATTTTTCCCGAAACTGCGTAATGTTCATGTCGAACGTTGGGGCGCCTGCCAATAAATAGGGAGCAACTTGTAGCGTTGAGGTGGAATCTGAAGGCGGATCAGCCCACACCACCGTAACGGGTAGTATCAGCAAAGCCAGACCTGCAACCAGATGTCTCATCGACAAATTCTCCTGTGAATTCTGCTTTCCGATTAAATCGGCATTCCGTTGGCTTGTCAAAACCCATCATAGCTGGGGTACACTACGGCGCTAAACAATAAAATGGACCTTACCATGACCATACAGCAATGGCTGTTCTCTTTTAACGGACGTATTGGACGTCGTGACTTCTGGATTTGGATTGGCGTCTGGCTAATTGCGCTGATCATTCTCTTCACCCTCGCGGGTGCTGAAATTATGCCTTACTCCACTGCCGGCTTCTTTCTTTCGGGTTCGTTGATACCGACTGCCGCCGTGATCGTCAAACGTCTTCATGACCGCAATAAAAAAGGCTGGTGGGCGCTGCTGTTTATTCCTGCGTGGTTGTTGCTTGCAGGTAACTGGGAAACTTTCGGAACGTTAGCGCAGTGGGGGCTTGGCCGTTTTATCCCAACGCTGATTTTGGTGATGGTTATTATGGACCTGGGCGCGTTTGTTGGCACCCAGGGTGAAAACCGCTTTGGCAAAGACACCAGCGAAGTGAAGTACCGCTAGCATTACCCATAAAGTTACCAATAGTGTTCTGCAGTCATATGGCCCGGTCGGCGGCGTAAATGTTTGGTCATCTGCCGGGTATCTTTCAGCAACTGCTGTGTATCTCGTACCATCTGCGGGTTTCCGCATAACATCACATGACTGGTCTCAATGTTCATTGGCAGGCCAACAGCCGCTTCCAGTTCGCCGCTTTCGATAAGTGCAGGCACGCGGCCGGTTAACGAACCAGGAATTGATTCCCGACTAACGACCGTCTGAATGCGTAATTTCCCTTCATATTGCTGCTGGAGTTTTTGCATCAATGGCAAATAACTCAAATCCTGCGCATAACGTACGGCATGAAGCAAAACGATGTTATCGAAGCGCTCAAGGCCTTTACCTTCCTGCAAAATCGAAAGATACGGGCCGAGTGCTGTTCCCGTTGCCAGCATCCATAATGTCTGGCAATCAGGGATTTCATCCAGCACAAAGAATCCAGCCGCTTCGCTCACCAGCATAATTTCATCCCCAGGCTGCAGAGCATGCAGACGTGGGCTGAGCTTGCCTTCAGGCACGGTGACCAGATAAAACTCGAGGTTCGGATCGCTGGGTGCATTGACGTAGGAATAAGCGCGTTGTACGCGGTCGCCGTCAATTTCCATCCCAAGTTTAGTGAATTGCCCGGCGGTGAAAGGGGCGACAGGCGCATGAACAGTGAGACTAAAAAGAGCGTCAGTCCAGTTTTCAATCTGGACAACTTTACCTTTGACCCATTCCGCCATGATGTTCATTCCCCTGTGTTGTGTTTTTCCTATCTTCACCAGAAAAGTGAGAGATTTCCAGCTGGTTAAAGCTGGAAAGCTCAATCAGACAAACGATGGGCTTACAGAATATGGGTCTGTACTTCCTGGTCTTTACGGTCAAGGTAGTGAATAGATTTGATGCGACGAATGGTGCGTGATTTACCACGAATCAGCAGAGTTTCAGTGGTCGCCATATTCCCTTTACGGGTGATCCCATCCAGCAAATCGCCTTTGGTGATACCAGTTGCCGAGAAAATAACGTTGTCGTTGCGCGCCATATCATCGAGCTTCAACACCAGGCCTGCTTCAATGCCCATTGCTGTGCAGCGGGCTATCTCTTGCTCACCGATTCGACGGTTTTCTTCGTTGTCACCTTTTACGTGGTGACGAGCCAACAGGCGGCCATGCATATCGCCGTCCAGCGCGCGGATAACCGCCGCAGAAATCACGCCTTCAGGTGCGCCGCCAATACCGTACATCACATCGACTTCGCTATCCGGCATGCAGGTCAAAATAGATGCTGCAACATCGCCATCAGGAATCGCAAACACGCGCACCCCAAGCTTTTGCATTTCGGCAATGACTTCATCGTGGCGAGGTTTAGCAAGAATGGTGACGGTGAGTTCACTGAGCGGTTTATTGAGCGCTACGGCGACGTTATAGAGGTTTTCTGCCAGCGGAAGGTTCAGGTCGATAATGCCTTTAGCGCCAGGGCCGACAATCAGCTTTTCCATGTACATGTCGGGAGCGTTCAGGAAGCTGCCTTTGTCGCCAACGGCCAATACTGCCAGCGCGTTTGCCTGGCCCATGGCGGTCATGCGTGTGCCTTCAATCGGGTCAACGGCGATATCTACCGCGTCGCCCTGGCCGGTACCGACTTTTTCACCAATGTACAACATGGGTGCTTCGTCGATTTCCCCTTCGCCAATCACAATCTGGCCGTCAATATTGACCTGATTAAGCACAATACGCATCGCGTGAACGGCAGCACCGTCAGCCGTATTTTTGTCGCCACGCCCCAACCATTTATAACCAGCCAACGCTGCGGCTTCAGTTACGCGGGAAAATTCTATCGCCAGTTCTCGTCTCATTGCACACTCATTTAGCAAGCCCAATTGCGACGGAGTTTAGCACAGGCGGGGTAGGGTGATCCCCTCTCCCGGTGGGCTGTCTCTTAGTCACATCTTTGAGGACTGGTTCCTGCCGAGCCGGAGAAGGTTCCGTTCACCAGGTGACAGCATGTTTATGTCGCGATTGATTTGCCGGGCGCCTGGATTATCAAGGGGTTGGCGTTAACCCATTGATACGTTAACCGTTTGCGGGACTTACAGAGATAACTGAACTCACGGGTGAACGGAAAACTTGCGAGGCTTACAGATCTTACCCTGACAAAATTGCCAGGGTGAGTTGTGTATAAGAGACAGCTCCCGGTGGGTGAGGGCAATTAACTTTCTTCGTGATCTTCCCAGGCCAGCGCACGCTTAACGGCTTTTTTCCAGCCAGCGTAACGGTAATTACGTTCGGTCGTTTCGATACCCGGACGGAACTCTTTTTCGATAACCGCTTTCTCGCTGACTTCGTCCAGGTTCTGCCAGAAGCCAACGGCCAGGCCTGCCAGATAAGCGGCGCCCAATGCTGTCACTTCGCGAACTTCAGGGCGTTCAACACGAGTCCCCAAAATGTCCGCCTGGAACTGCATCAGAAAGTTATTCGCCACCGCACCGCCATCAACACGCAAAGCGTGTAAGCGAATATCAGCGTCAGCCTGCATCGCTTCCAGCACATCGCGTGTTTGGTAAGCGATGGACTCAAGTGTGGCGCGGATAATGTGGTTTGCGTTCACGCCGCGAGTCAGGCCGAAGATTGCGCCTCGAGCATACGGGTCCCAGTAAGGCGCGCCCAGGCCAGTAAATGCCGGGACGACATACACGCCGTTGGTGTCTTTTACTTTGGTGGCAAAGTATTCGGAATCCGTCGCGTCGCTGATCAGTTTCATCTCGTCGCGCAGCCACTGGATAGAAGCGCCACCCATGAATACTGCACCTTCCAGCGCATAATTCACTTCACCGCGTGGGCCGCAAGCAATCGTGGTCAGCAAACCGTGAGTGGATTTAACGGCCTGCGTGCCGGTGTTCATCAACATGAAGCAGCCGGTACCGTAGGTGTTTTTCGCCATCCCTTCTTTTACGCACAACTGACCGAAGAGTGCAGCCTGCTGGTCACCGGCGATCCCGGCGATAGGAATACGCGTACCGCCTTTACCACCAATGTTGGTCTGGCCGTACACCTCTGAGGATTTACGCACTTCTGGCAGCATGGCGCGCGGAATATCCAGCGCTTCCAGCATGCGATCATCCCAGGTCAGATCGTGGATGTTAAACAGCATGGTTCGTGAGGCGTTGGTGTAATCAGTAACGTGCACGCGTCCCTGAGTCATCTTCCAGATTAACCAGGTATCGACAGTACCAAACAGCAATTCACCACGGCGAGCGCGCTCACGCGAGCCTTCAACGTGATCAAGAATCCACTTTACTTTGGTACCGGAGAAGTACGGGTCAACCACCAGGCCGGTTGCCGATTTGATGTACTCTTCCAGGCCGTCGCGCTTGAGTTGCTCGCAGATTTCTGCGGTACGGCGGCACTGCCAGACGATGGCGTTGTAAATCGGTTTACCGGTCTCTTTTTCCCAGACAATCGCGGTTTCACGTTGGTTGGTGATACCAATGGCGGCAATTTGGTCTGAGTTGATGTCTGCTTTCGCCAGCACTTCGACTAGTGTGGAGCTTTGAGTTGCCCAAATCTCCATCGGGTCATGTTCTACCCATCCTGCTTTTGGGTAGATTTGCTGAAATTCGCGCTGCGAAACGCTAACGACGTTGGCATCGTGATCCAGGACGACGGCGCGAGAGCTGGTGGTTCCTTGATCGAGTGCGACAATGTATTTTTTTTCGTGAGTCATAATTTTGTCCTGAAGTCAGTCTTACGAAGAAGCATTTTGTTGTTTGGCGGCGCTGGATTTTTCTTCCTCTGCCACGCAAACATCACAAGGTAAATGGCGACCAATCAGCTTACGGTAACCAAAGGCACCTAACGCCGCGCCTACAATCGGGCCAAACACCGGTACCAGGAAGTAAGGAATATCACGGCCACCGGTAAAGGCGACATCGCCCCAGCCTGCTAACCAAGCGAAAAGTTTCGGGCCAAAGTCACGCGCTGGGTTCATGGCAAAACCGGTCAATGGTCCCATTGATGCGCCGATAACCGCAATCAACAAGCCAATCAGCAGCGGGGCTAACGGGCCACGAGGGACACCGTTGCCATCGTCCGTCAGCGCCAGGATAACGCCCATCAAAATGGCGGTAATCACCATCTCTACGGCAAACGCCTGTACCAGATTAATGTGTGGGTTTGGATAGGTTGAGAAGATCCCCGCCAAATCCAGGCTTTCTACGCTGCCGCGCACCATGTGATGCGTCTGCTCGTAATCGAGGAATAAATTGTAATACAGGCCATACACCAAAGCTGCGGCACAGAACGCACCTGCAACCTGCGACACAATAAATGGCACCACTTTGCGTTTTTCAAAACAGGCGAAAAGCCATAATGCGATGGTCACCGCAGGATTGAGATGCGCGCCGGAAACCCCTGCGGTCAGGTAGATAGCCATCGCCACCCCTAACCCCCAGATGACGCTAATTTCCCACTGCCCGAAGCTTGCGCCCGCCACTTTTAAGGCGGCTACACATCCTACACCAAAGAAAATCAACAACGCGGTACCCATAAACTCGGCGATGCACTGACCTTTCAAGGTTGATGGAGCTGTCTGACTCATAATAGGGTCCTGAAGGCAAAATTAATGTTTATTGTTTGTTCGGGCATTCCCTGCCGCGCAGGTGCCATGTAGGCGTTGTGTTAATTTATCGTTAACGAACATAAACGAGAAATATCGAGCTTTAAATTTGTGTGTCACGTCATAAAAATGAGCGATTTCGCGCCAATTTGTGCGCATTATCACCCAGGGAAGATAACTTCGACATTCATAACCGCAATTAATGCGTTAACAAATAGTGATTTTAAGACATGCCGCCATTCGGTATATGCCGAAAAACGTTATGTTACGCAAAGAGCGCTTCAACTCGCTGGACACGGCTACTCACGCTACTTACAATCGAGACACGCTGCGTGGTGCGCATATATTCATAAGGTGTCTTCGGGGAATATCCGGGACGGGGATTTAGACATCCATCAACGCCTTGCAATTCAGGAGAGGTTCGAAATGTCATTTGAAGTGTTTGAGAAACTGGAAGCAAAAGTACAGCAGGCGATTGATACCATTACCCTGCTGCAGATGGAAATCGAAGAACTGAAAGAGACGAACACCAATCTGTCTCAGCAAGTTCAGCAATCTCAGAGCAATCATGAAGAATTAGTACGCGAAAACAATTCTCTGAAAGAGCAACAGCATGTGTGGCAGGATCGTCTGCACGCCCTGCTGGGTAAAATGGAAGAAGTGTAAGACCACAGCTTCAATAAAAACGGGCGCCCCAGGGCGCCCGTTTTGTTATTCGATTTTGTTACTCAATATCGAGGGGATCTTCGGAAAGGATAATGCCGGTGTTATCCGCATACAGATGGTCGCCGGAGAAGAATGTCACGCCGCCAAAGTTAACGCGCACGTCACTTTCGCCAACGCCAACACCAGCAGAGCCAACAGGAATGGCGGCAATTGCCTGAATACCAATATCCAGTTCTTCCAGGTCATCGACCTGACGCACGGCACCGTATACCACAATGCCTTCCCACTCATTTTGAGCCGCCAGACGGGCAAGTTCTGCGTCAATCAAAGCACGGCGTACAGAGCCGCCACCATCGATCACCAAAACACGTCCACGGCCATTTTGTTCGAGCAGATCATACAACAATCCGTTGTCCTCGAAACATTTCACCGTGATGATTTGCCCGCCAAAGGACGACCGCCCACCGAAATTGGAAAACAGCGGTTCAACGACGTTGACATCTTCCTGATAGATGTCGCAAAGCTCGGAAGTATCATATTTCATAGGATTAAGATTCTGTTGCTGCACGAGTTGTCAGTATATCGCTTAATATTAACTGTTGGCAAAATCATCAATTGTTAATTGATATTTGTCAGCTAAAACGAAACCGTGCTGAGCACAACTCCTACCGCAAACAACAAGTTAGTGAGCAATGCGGCTTTCACCGTGCGTACAAGCATCGGGCGCATGGCGACAGGTTCCATTTCATTTAACACATAAAGCGCCTGTTTAATGAGCAACGGCGCGGCCAGGACAAACAACCATCCCCACAAATTTTGCAGCCAGACAAGATTGAATACTGCGAGGCACACCAGCGCCCCAATCAACAGGCAGGCATGATAACGACGTGCCAGCACCGGGCCTAATCGCACCGCCAGCGTGTTTTTACCGTTTTCCCGGTCGCTGTCGATATCGCGTAAATTGTTGATGTTGAGCACCGCTGTTGCGAGCAATCCGCACGCCGTGGCGGGTAAAAAGACCAAAGGTGCCAGAGTATGCGCCTGCAAGTACCAGGTTCCCGCGACACTCAGCCAGCCAAAAAAGACCAGCACTGAAATATCGCCAAGCCCCATGTATCCATATGGACGTGTACCTACGGTGTAGGTAATTGCGGCGATGATTGCCAGCAAACCCAGCGCCATGAAACCGAGGAAATCGGCCAGTGTGTGGCAGGCGACAGCGACCAATGCCATGCCAGACAAGCAAATTAATACCACGCTAATGATAAGCGCTTTTTTCATTTGCGCCTGGGTAATCACACCTTTCTGCATTCCGCGCAATGGCCCTATTCGGTCTTCTTTATCGCTGCCTTTTACCGCATCGCCGTAGTCATTAGCCAGATTCGAGAGGATTTGCAGTAGCCCCGCAGTCAGCAACGCCAGTAACGCAATAGCCGGATTAAACACGCCTTGCCAAAAAGCCAACGCAGAACCACAAACGATAGAGGCAAAAGCCAGCGGTAAAGTGCGGGGGCGCAAGCTTTCAAGCCAGGCCTGAGTGGTGCTTACAGAGTGCGATTCGCTCATAGTTCTCTCTGTTAGATATAAAAAATGGAGGGCATAAGCCCTCCATTTGTAATGAAGAAAATACGTTGAGCGCGATTATAGGATAAAACGGCTCAAGTCTTCATCTGCTACCAACTCATCCAGATGTTTACTAACATATTCGGCATCGATCAGAATGGATTGGCCGCTCAGATCGCTGGCATCATAAGAGATGTCTTCAACCAGGCGCTCCAGCACCGTGTGCAGACGACGTGCACCGATGTTTTCGGTGGATTCGTTCACCTGCCATGCGGCCTCAGCAATACGGCGAATACCATCTGCGGTAAAGTCGATAGTCACGCCTTCAGTGCCCATCAGCGCTTTGTATTGCACAGTGATAGACGCGTTAGGCTCGGTCAGAATGCGTTCGAAATCTTCAACCGTCAGTGCCTGCAATTCCACACGAATTGGCAGACGCCCCTGCAATTCAGGGATCAGGTCTGACGGGCTTGCCACCTGGAATGCACCAGATGCAATAAACAGAATGTGGTCAGTTTTGACCATACCGTGTTTAGTAGAAACGGTGCAGCCTTCAACCAGTGGCAGCAAGTCACGCTGAACGCCTTCACGAGAAACATCCGGGCCGGAACTGTTGCCACCGCGCTTACAGATTTTGTCGATCTCATCGATAAACACGATGCCGTGTTGCTCAACCGCATCAATCGCGTCTTGCTTCAGCTCTTCTGGATTCACAAGCTTCGCAGCTTCTTCTTCAATCAGAAGTTTCATCGCGTCTTTGATTTTCAACTTGCGTGGCTTTTGCTTCTGGCCACCGAGGTTTTGGAACATAGACTGCAACTGGTTGGTCATTTCTTCCATGCCAGGAGGAGCCATGATCTCAACACCCATCGGTGCTGCAGCCAGATCGATTTCAATTTCTTTATCGTCTAACTGGCCTTCACGCAATTTCTTACGGAAAGACTGGCGAGCCGCAGAAGGTTCTTGTGGCGCTTCAGCCTGGCCCCAGTTGTTTTTAGCTGGTGGCAGCAGAACATCAAGGATGCGCTCTTCGGCCATTTCTTCGGCGCGGAATCGGTTCTTTTCAATGGACTGCAAACGCACCATTTTCATCGCAGAATCAGTCAGATCGCGGATGATAGAATCCACTTCTTTACCAACATAACCAACTTCGGTGAATTTGGTGGCTTCAACTTTGATGAACGGCGCGTTGGCGAGTTTCGCCAGACGACGAGCAATTTCGGTTTTACCGACACCGGTTGGGCCGATCATCAGAATGTTTTTTGGCGTAACTTCATGGCGCAGCTCTTCATCAAGCTGCATACGGCGCCAGCGGTTGCGCAGCGCAATCGCCACGGAACGCTTGGCATTGTCCTGGCCAATGATGTGTTTGTTCAGTTCGCTGACAATTTCGCGTGGGGTCATTTCAGACATGGGGATTCCTTACGCCTTAGACGCTAATTCTTCAATAGTATGGAAATGGTTGGTGTAGATGCAGATATCACCGGCGATCCCCAGCGATTTCTCTACGATGTCACGAGCACCCAGTTCGGTGTTATCAAGCAGTGCACGCGCTGCGGCCTGTGCATAAGGGCCACCTGAACCAATCGCAATCAGATCATCTTCTGGCTGGATAACATCACCATTACCGGTAATGATCAGCGAGGCATTTTCATCGGCGACAGCCAATAGCGCTTCGAGCTTGCGCAGCATACGGTCGGTACGCCAGTCTTTTGCCAGTTCAACCGCCGCTTTCACCAGGTGGCCCTGGTGCATTTCTAGCTTGCGCTCAAACAGTTCGAATAGGGTGAAGGCATCCGCAGTGCCGCCAGCAAAACCGGCAATCACTTTGTCGTTATACAAACGACGCACTTTTTTAACGTTGCCTTTCATTACGGTGTTGCCGAGCGTGGCCTGACCATCACCACCGATTACGACATGGCCGTTACGGCGCACACTTACTATTGTTGTCACGAGCAGACCCCTTATTGCATCAGCTGTACCCTTCATAATTCAAGTTGTAGGTGCGTTGGCTTCTTTCAGTCACCCGAATCACTTACTTGAGTAAGCTCATCGGGATTCCTTCTTTTGCCGCCTTCCTTCAACCCGAATTATTTAGGGTAGAAATATGATCCCCAAAATATGTTCGGGGCTGAATGCAATTATAGATGGGGGGATTTTGGGGGTTTCAACCCCCGGAGCCAAGACGAATACAGTTAGAGTGACCCGCCATCTTCAGACGGTTGATCGTACCATCGGCATTCTCTTTACCTTTGATTGGCCCAATCACCACACGATTCCAGCCATTATTGGTGGTAATGCGCGAATCAAAACCTTCGAAAGCCAACTGCGCACGGACGGTTTCCGCCTGCTCACTGCCTTTAAAGGAACCACACTGTACCATCCAGCGTTTTTCGTCTTTCGGCTTTTCCTGTGGTGCCGGAGCGGGTTTGACCGCTTCGATCGGTGCTGCCGGTTGAGCCGCTTTGGGTTGTGTCGTTGTTGTCGCTGCACGCTGCTGGGTATGCGGCGGGGTTTGCAACAAATCTTGATACGGCTGCTGCGTTGACGTCGTCGTTCGCGGTTGCTGCTGCACTGGACGTGGCTGCTGCGTTACCGGCTGCGGCTGCACAGCTCTTGGTTGCGGTGCAACTTGTTGAGCGGTGAACTGTTGCTGTTGAATAGCTTTCTGGCGCTGGAGTGTGTGCTGGCGCTGTTCTGGCGTTTGCTCATTCCATGGCACTTCATTCAACTGAGTCGGCTGCTGGCGCATATCCGCCTGCATTTGCTCCAACAACTGGCGCTGCTCGCTGGTGAGCTGATCTTTATTCTGCACTTCGCCACCGGCAGTCGGCTCAGTAGGGCTACGCACACCGGTCTGGCGATTTTCCAGTTCTTTGATGTAACGCCAGCGTTCTTCCGGTTTAGGTGGCAGGCCGTTACCTGTGACTTTGTGTCCAGGCAGGGTTTCGCTTTCATCTTTCTTATGATGAGTAATGAAGTACAGGGCACCAATAAAGGTCACCAGAACGGCGGCCGCAATGGCGACCATTGTCGGCGAGACAGATGGTAGGCTGCGTTGCTTGCTGCGGGTGCTACTTTTCTTACGCCGCGTACCTGCCGATTGCCCGCGGCGTACATAATCTCGTTGTGCCACTATCGATTCGCTATATTTTTTACGTTTATCAGCCCGCCATGTTACTTAATGGACATCCCTTTGACCAGAATCCAGTGTCCTAAAGCGGTTCATTTTCTACTGCCAGGTGCGCTGGTGGTGCCTCGTTCAATGAGCTCACAATCCAGCAAACGCGAACCACTACTCACGGCTTGCCCGTGAAGCTGATCCAATAGCAACAGCATAGCTTCTCGCCCAATATCGAAACGGGGTTGCGCCACAGTGGTGAGAGGTGGGTCACAGAACTGTGACAGAGCGATGTCATCAAAGCCCATGATTGATAAGTCTTCTGGCACGCGCAAGCCACTGCGCTTGGCCTGAGACAATGCGCCCAGCGCCATAACGTCGCTATGACAGAACACAGCGGTTGGTGGATTTGGTAGTGCCAGTAATTTCGATAACGCCGCCGCACCGGCTTCGTAGGTGAAGTCTCCACGTGCGATGTAATGTGGATCGACCACCGTTCCCGTGCGGCGCAATGCCTGCACGTACCCTTGCAAGCGGTAGTGACAAAGCGGCATCTCTTCAGGGCCAGCAATACAGGCAATTTTTTGATGGCCAAGCTGTTGCAGATAATAAACGGCGTTGAATGCAGCCGTCAGGTTATCAATATGAACGGTTGGCAGTTCCAGTTCAGGCGCAAATTCATTCGCCATCACCATCGGCGGTAAATTGCGTTGCTCTTCGATGCTGGCATCAAAAGGAAGGCGCGAGCCGAGCAATAGCATCCCGTCAATCTGCTTGGTGATAATCAGATTGATGAACGTTTTTTCTTGCTGGTTTTGATGAGCGCAATCACCAATTAACACCAAATAGCCTTGTTCCGCCGCCGTCACTTCAATACCGCGAATGATTTCGCTAAAGAAGGGATCGCAGATATCCGGGACAATAACCAGAATGGTGCGTGATTCATTACGCTTTAAATTTCGCCCCAATGAATGGGGTAAGTAACCTACGGCTATAGCCGCTTGTTCCACACGATTACGAGTGCTTTGCGATACTTTATCCGGGTTCATTAACGCCCTGGACACTGTTGCAGTTGAGACTTTCGCCTGCACTGCAACATCTTTCATGGTTGCATTGGCAACCTGATTCTTCGGCTTCAACTTCTTCTCCTCGCGTGCACTTTACAGGTGCTGACAACGTCCCTGGTGTCTGACCATGCTCACATTCTTAGCAGAAATTGAGACCCGTTGGTTACAGTTATTTCATTAAAAGTGTGATGGTTGTTGAATTTTTCGATCCGCTTCGCATATCCGTAGCGCTTTGTGCTACCCGTCTATCGGGTCAACATCCAGCATCCATTTCACTTTGCGTGATTCAGGTAACGTATTAACCAGTTTCAGCGAATGGCTAACCAGCCGTTGCAGGCGTGCGCGCGAAGGGTGTTGCAGCAGAATTTGCCAGCGGAAACGGCCCCCGCGTTTGGGCTGTAAACAAGGCACTGGCCCCATTATCCACAGTTGGTCATCCCTTAACGGGCTGGACTCCAGCAGATTTCGTAACTGCTGTAAAAACAGGGGGGCCTGATGGTTATTTTGGTCTTCCGCACGGAACATGATGTGGCTGGTAAACGGTGGCAAGAACACCGTCTGGCGCTCTTTCAAAGCCTGGCTGGCGAAATCGTCATAACCTTTGGTGAGCAATGTTTGTAATAAGGGATGCTCTGGATGGTGCGTTTGTAGCAGGACTTCGCCTGGTTTGCCTGCTCGTCCAGCGCGCCCGGAAACCTGAATATAGAGCTGGGCAAAGCGTTCTGCTGCGCGGAAATCAGCGGAAAACAGCGCGCCATCAACATCCAGCAAAGCCACCAACGTCACGTCCGGGAAGTGATGCCCTTTCGCTAACATTTGCGTACCAATCAAAATGCGTGCGCCGCCACGATGAACTTCAGCCAGTTGCTGTTCAAGCGCCCCTTTACGGCTGGTGGTATCGCGGTCGATACGCGAAATCGGCACGCCCGGGAATTCCGGCGCAAGACTGTGCTCAAGTTGCTCCGTCCCCATGCCGACCGGAACCAGATTAGTGGAACCACAACTCGGGCATTGCTGAGGAACCGGTCTTTGGCTGTCGCAATGGTGGCAGCGCAAATGGCGCTGGCCCTGGTGGTAGGTGTAGTAGTGATCGCAACGTGGGCATTCCGCTATCCAGCCGCATTCATGGCACAGCAGGGCGGGTGCAAATCCACGACGGTTAAGGAACAGAATCACCTGGTTATCAGCCTTCAAATGCTGGCCGATTTTCTTGATAAGCGCAGGTGCCAGGCCGGATTTCAGCGGCTGTCCTTTTAAATCCACCACTTGTTGCGTTGCCGGGCGCGCATTACCGGCGCGCTTTGTCAGGCGCAACTGCCGATATTTCCCCAACTGCACGTTGTGCAGCGTTTCCAGAGCGGGGGTCGCGGAGCCAAGGATAATGGGAATATCCTCCGCATGTGCGCGATACACCGCTAAATCGCGTGCGTGATAGCGCCAGCCTTCTTGCTGTTTGTAGGAGCTGTCATGTTCTTCATCAATCACGATCACGCCGAGCCGGCAAAACGGCGTAAACAGCGACGAGCGTGTGCCAATCACAATCGCGGCCTCGCCACTGCGCGCTTTTAGCCACACGGCAAGACGTTCGCTGTCGTTAAGCCCGGAGTGCAGAACTTCCACCGGTGCGTTAAAACGCTCACGGAAACGGGCAATAGTTTGTGGCGTTAAGCCAATTTCCGGCACCAGAACCAGCGCCTGCTTGCCCTGTGCCAGCACATTTTCGAGCACGCTGAGATACACTTCCGTTTTGCCTGAACCGGTAATACCTGCCAGAAGCCAGACTGCAAAGCTTTCGGCTGAGCTGTGAATCGCACCGATTGCAGTGGCTTGCTCGGTGTTCAGGCGTAAACGTTCACCTTCGACGGAATAGCTATCGCGCCAGTCTTGCGTTGAAGGCGCGGCACTTTTCAGGTCGCATAAACCTTTAGCGCGCAGCGCTTGTAGCCCTGTTTCGCTGATTTCCAGCTCGCTCACCTGATGCCGCCAGATAATATTTTGTCGAACTGCCGCCAAAGCCTGTTGCTGCTTAGGTGCACGTTTCAGGCTATTAAGATCGGTGGCTTTACCTTCTTCAGTGGCAAACCAGTACCACAACGGCGCGTGGTGTGCGGGTTTCCCCTGGCGCAGCAAAATGGGCAGCGCGTGGAAAAGCACATCGCCAAGCGGATGGTGATAATACTCAGCAGCCCACAGCAGAACGCGCCACAGTGAAACAGGAAACAACGAAGCGCCATCCAGAACTTCAGCAACAGGTTTTAGTTCATTAATCGGCAATTCGCTGTGTTCACTAACGGCGACAACAATCCCGACAGCCTGGCGTTTACCAAACGGCACCATGACGCGACAGCCTGATTCCACCTGCATTCCATCAGGAACGAAATAGTCAAAAGTACGGGCAAGGGGAACCGGCAAAGCGACGTGGGCGACAGGCATGAATGCATCCAGGCTGATAAAAATGACGAGATAGTGTACACTGTGTGTTCCAGAAAATGCGGATCAGTTTGCATCCATTCGCGGGGTTCTGTATGATTCGCCGCCTTTGATGCGCAGTTTTTGGTATCAAAAAACCTAATTTATCAACTTCGCGTGGTGTCTGGCGTTAGGGCTGGAAGAGCGACGCGGCCTTATACAGAGGTTTTCCATGAAAAAGAATATTCACCCGAACTACGCAGAAATTACTGCAAACTGCTCATGTGGTAATTCTATCAAGATTCGCTCTACCGTGGGTCATGATCTGAACCTGGACGTCTGTGGCGAATGCCACCCGTTCTACACTGGCAAGCAGCGTGATGTTGCTACCGGTGGCCGCGTTGACCGCTTCAACAAGCGTTTCAGCGTTCCAGGCGCGAAGAAGTAATTCGCCGACGGTAAGAGAAAGGCGCCTAACGGCGCCTTTTTTGTTATTCCCGTCATCATTCAAGCCGTAGGGGTGTTGGCTGCACTCACTCACCCCAGTCACTTACTTCAGTAAGCTCCCGGGGATTTGCTCCCTTGCCGCCTACCTACGACTCGAATGCTATAGGGAATAAGGATAATTTCTGTAACTAGTATTCCCAGGTCTCTGGATCAATCCCCAACTCGCGCATGATCACCTTCGCTGCTTCAGGAATCTCATCACTACGTTCTTTACGCAGGTCTGCATCGTTTGGCAGCGGTTGGCCAGTAAACGCATGCAGAAATGCTTCACATAGCAGCTCACTGTTGGTTGCGTGACGCAGGTTATTCACCTGGCGACGGGTACGCTCATCGGTGAGGATTTTTAACACCTTCAGAGGAATGGAAACCGTAATTTTCTTTACTTGCTCACTCTTCTTCCCGTGCTCAGCGTAAGGGCTGATATATTCGCCGCTCCATTCAGCCATGAGATACTTAATCCTCTTATCAATATAAATGTGCTTCAATCGGACAACACACGACAGAAGCGATTTTCTGGACGTAGTGTACAGCGTTTATTGATCCGCGGTCTGCGGCGCTATCACCCTAAAGCGTATAATTTTAACGGCTATTGCGCGTTTGCTCAATCTATACGCAAAGAAGTTTAGATGTCCAGATGTATTGACGTCTAACTCAGCAGTGTTTACTCTGGTCTCTGACTTTTATTCGACCAGCAAGGATTCGAGAGCCATGACGCGTAAACAGGCAACTATCGCAGTACGTAGCGGTTTGAACGATGACGAGCAATACGGCTGCGTTGTACCCCCTATCCATCTTTCCAGTACTTATAATTTCACCGGATTTAATGAACCGCGCGCGCATGATTACTCGCGCCGTGGCAATCCTACGCGTGATGTCGTACAGCGTGCGCTGGCCGAACTGGAAGGTGGTGCGGGCGCAGTGCTGACAAATACCGGCATGTCAGCAATCCATCTGGTGACGACTGTTTACCTGAAGCCTGGCGATCTGCTGGTGGCTCCGCATGACTGTTACGGCGGCAGTTATCGTCTGTTTGACAGCCTGGCAAAACGCGGTGCATACCGTGTTTTGTTTGTCGATCAAGGTGATGAAGCTGCTTTAGCGGCAGCACTTAACGAAAACCCAAAACTCGTGCTGGTCGAAAGCCCAAGTAATCCCTTGTTACGAGTGGTAGATATTGCGAAAATCTGCGCCGCCGCGCGTGAAGCCGGGGCAATCAGTGTAGTGGATAACACCTTCCTGAGCCCGGCGTTGCAAAACCCGCTGGCATTGGGCGCAGACCTGGTTCTGCACTCTTGTACTAAATACCTGAATGGTCACTCAGATGTGGTTGCCGGTGTGGTGATTGCGAAAGACGCGGAAACCGTCACCGAGCTTGCCTGGTGGGCAAACAACATTGGCGTAACCGGCAGTGCTTTCGATAGCTACTTGCTGCTGCGTGGCCTGCGTACACTTTCACCACGTATGGAAGTGGCGCAACGAAATGCCCAGGCGATTGTCGATTTCCTGCAAACGCAACCGCTGGTGAAAAAGCTGTATCATCCTTCGCTGCCAGAAAACCAGGGCCATGAAATTGCTGCTCGTCAGCAAAAAGGTTTTGGCGCGATGCTGAGTTTTGAATTTAATGGCGACGAGCAAACGCTGCGTCGATTCCTGAGTAGCCTGACTCTCTTCACGTTAGCGGAATCGCTGGGTGGAGTAGAAAGTTTGATTTCACACGCGGCGACGATGACCCATGCGGGCATGGCGCCAGAAGCGCGTGCAGCAGCAGGGATTTCAGAAACCTTGCTGCGTATTTCGACTGGCATTGAAGATAGTGAAGATTTAATTGCTGACCTGGAAAATGCGTTCCGGGTTGCAGCCGAGGGGTAAGCATGAGTGTTTCAGCACCAGCAGCGGCGCCGGTTCGCCAACTGCATAAATTTGGTGGCAGTAGTCTGGCAGATGTGAAGTGTTACCTGCGCGTTGCAGGGATCATGGCCGAGTATTCTCATCCTGGCGACATGATGGTGGTTTCCGCCGCCGGTAGCACGACCAACCAGTTGATTAACTGGCTAAAATTGAGCCAAAGCGATCGTCTTTCTGCTCATCAGGTTCAACAAGCGCTGCGTCGTTATCAGAGCGAGTTGATTAGCGGCCTTGTGGCTCCTGAGGTTGCTGATGCTCTGATCGGTGCATTCATTCAGGATCTTGAGCGTCTGGCGGCTTTGCTGGATGGCAAAATGACTGACGCAGTGTATGCCGAAGTCGTAGGTCATGGTGAAATTTGGTCTGCACGCCTGATGTCTGCGGTGCTGAATCAGTTAGGTCATCCGGCTGCATGGCTGGATGCGCGTGAATTTATGCGCGCTGAACGTGCTGCTCAACCACAAGTTAACGAAGGCTTATCCTGGCCTTTGCTGCAAGAACTTATGGCGCAACATCCGCATAAGCGCCTCGTCGTTACCGGCTTTATTTGCCGTAATGATGCGGGTGAAACCGTGCTGCTTGGCCGTAATGGTTCTGACTATTCCGCCACTCAAATTGGTGCATTGGCTGGGGTTTCCCGCGTGACCATCTGGAGTGACGTTGCCGGGGTTTACAGCGCTGACCCACGTAAAGTGAAAGATGCGTGCTTGCTGCCTCTTTTGCGCCTGGATGAAGCGAGTGAGCTGGCTCGCCTGGCCGCTCCTGTCCTGCACGCCCGTACCTTGCAGCCTGTTTCTGGTAGCGATATCGACCTGCAATTACGTTGCAGCTATTCACCAGAACAAGGTTCAACACGTATCGAGCGTGTGCTGGCTTCCGGTACTGGCGCACGTATCGTCACCAGCCACGATGATGTCTGCCTGATTGAACTGCAGGTTTCCCCGCAGCAAGATTTTAAGCTGGCACACAAAGAGCTGGATACGTTGTTAAAACGTGCTCAGATTCGCCCGCTGTCTGTTGGCGTTCATCCCGATCGTAACCTGCTGCAACTTTGCTATACCTCAGAAGTTGCCGGCAGCGTGTTAGAAACGCTCACGAAAGCTAACCTGCCGGGCGAATTACGTCTGCGTGAAGGCCTGGCGCTGGTGGCGATGGTGGGCGCAGGCGTATGTCGTAACCCGCTGCATAGCCACCGCTTCTGGCAGCAGTTGAAAGACCAGCCTGTTGAGTTTATCTGGCAGTCTGAAGACGGAATTAGTTTGGTTGCGGTACTGCGTGTTGGCCCAACTGAAAATCTCATCAAGGGTCTGCATAAGTCCCTGTTCCGCGCTGAAAAACGTGTTGGTCTGGTGCTTTTCGGTAAAGGGAATATTGGTTCTCGCTGGCTGGAATTGTTCGCCCGCGAGCAAGAAACTATTTCTGCGCGTACCGGTTTTGAATTCGTTCTGGCGGGTGTTGTAGATAGCCGCCGCAGTTTGCTGAATTACGAAGGGCTGGATGCCAGCCGCGCGCTCGCTTTCTTTAACGACGAAGCGGTAGAGCAGGATGAAGAATCCCTGTTCCAGTGGATGCGTTCGCATCCGTATGACGACTTGGTGGTTCTGGATGTGACGGCGAGTGAGCAATTGGCCGATCAGTATCTTGATTTTGCCAGCCACGGTTTCCACGTGATCAGCGCCAATAAACTGGCCGGTGCCAGCAACAGCCAGAAGTACCGTGAAATTCGCAACGCCTTTACCAAGACAGGCCGCCACTGGTTGTATAACGCCACCGTGGGTGCAGGTTTGCCGGTCAACCATACCGTTCGTGACCTGCGTGAAAGCGGTGACTCAATTCTTGCCATCAGCGGTATTTTCTCCGGTACGCTCTCCTGGCTGTTCCTGCAATTCGATGGCACGGTGCCGTTTACCGATTTGGTGGACCAGGCCTGGCAGCAAGGGTTGACTGAACCAGACCCGCGCGTTGATCTTTCCGGTAAAGACGTGATGCGCAAGCTGGTGATTCTTGCCCGTGAAGCAGGTTATGACATCGAGCCAGATCAGGTGCGCGTTGAATCGCTGGTAACAAACGGTAGTGAAACTGGTTCAATTGACCATTTCTTTGAAAATGGCGATGAGCTGAACGAACAGATGGTTCAGCGTTTTGACGCGGCTCAGGAAATGGGTCTGGTGTTACGTTACGTGGCGCGTTTCGATGCCAATGGTAAAGCGCGTGTCGGCGTGGAGGCGGTGCGCCCTGAGCACCCGTTGGCTTCGCTGCTGCCGTGCGATAACGTTTTCGCCATCGAAAGCCGCTGGTATCGCGATAACCCGCTGGTGATTCGTGGGCCTGGCGCTGGTCGGGATGTGACGGCTGGCGCTATTCAGTCGGATCTCAACCGTTTGGCGCAGTTGCTGTAAACGGTGCAGTGACAGAAATACCGAGGCCAGCTTTAGCTGGCCTTTTTTCATCCTCCCCTCGAACATGAATAAATTTCAACTTGAGTGAGAAATCCTCATTTCTTGTGTTGAATTTTCTGTTGACGACGTCACGCTTTTCCTTCATCTTGCTATCTGGACGTCTAAACGTCTGGATAGCAACAAAACACAACATCACATAATAAAATGCGATTAATGAGGTAAGGGTATGAGCTTTTTTCACGCCAACCAGCGGGAAGCACTGAATCAGAGTCTGGCCGAAGTCGCCGGGCAAATTAACGTTTCCTTTGAATTTTTCCCGCCGCGCACCAGTGAAATGGAACAAACCCTGTGGAGCTCAATTGATCGACTCAGCAGCCTGAAGCCAAAATTTGTCTCCGTGACTTACGGCGCAAACTCGGGCGAACGTGACCGCACGCATAGCATCATCAAAGGCATTAAAGACCGCACCGGTCTGGAAGCGGCACCGCACCTGACTTGTATTGATGCAACGCGCGATGAACTGCGTGCTATCGCGCAGGATTACTGGAATAACGGTATCCGTCATATCGTGGCTCTGCGCGGTGATTTACCGCCAGGCGGCGGCAAACCGGATATGTACGCTTCTGACCTGGTGACGTTACTTAAAGATGTCGGTGACTTTGATATTTCTGTCGCCGCTTACCCGGAAGTTCATCCTGAAGCGAAAAGTGCGCAGGCTGATCTTATCAACCTGAAGCGCAAGATTGATGCCGGTGCAAACCGCGCTATTACTCAGTTCTTCTTCGATGTAGAAAGTTATCTGCGCTTCCGCGACCGCTGCGCCGCTGCGGGTATCGACGTTGAAATCGTGCCGGGTATTCTGCCGGTCAGTAACTACAAGCAGGCACACAAATTTGCCACCATGACCAATGTGCGCGTTCCGCACTGGATGGCGCAAATGTTTGAAGGCCTGGATGACGACGCGGAAACTCGCAAAATGGTCGGTGCTAATATTGCGATGGATATGGTGAAAATTCTCAGCCGTGAAGGCGTGAAAGACTTCC
Source organism: Buttiauxella sp. 3AFRM03 (assembly GCF_003675305.1). NCBI lineage: Bacteria > Pseudomonadati > Pseudomonadota > Gammaproteobacteria > Enterobacterales > Enterobacteriaceae > Buttiauxella > Buttiauxella sp. 3AFRM03. The sequence continues at coordinate 2,885,183 of NZ_CP033076.1, read as the reverse complement.
ACTTCTATACGCTAAACCGCGCAGAGATGAGTTACGCAATTTGCCACACGCTGGGTGTTCGCCCGACTATCTGATTGAAGAAAATGGCCCGCAAGGGCCATGACTTTCTCCGCAGTAAACTCACATCCATTCTCCTGATTTCCTTCGAACTTTTAATTCTTAATTTTGAAAGTTTATGGGGTTGTCGACGTTTTGTTAAAAAAACTTTTGCTACCTTGCCTCTGGTCAGAAGGTAATAACTATCAAATCTGTAGTTTTTTTCATCTATAACTTATCTGCAGAGATGTATATCCTGGTACTACAACAGTGAAAGGGAGCAGGAAGATGAGCACGAACGAAAACGATCATAATACGTTGTCAGCAGGAAAGTGCCCGTTTCATCAGGGCAGTCAGGATGTAAGCGCAGGAGCGGGTACAAGCACTCGTGACTGGTGGCCAAAGCAACTCCGTGTTGACCTCCTCAATCAGCACTCTAACCGTTCAAACCCCCTGGGCGAAGATTTTGACTACCGCAAAGAATTCAGCAAACTTGATTATTCTGCTCTGAAAGGCGACCTCAAAGCCCTGTTAACCGATTCTCAGCCATGGTGGCCTGCTGATTGGGGCAGCTATGCCGGGCTGTTCATTCGTATGGCCTGGCATGGTGCTGGCACCTATCGTTCAGTCGATGGTCGTGGTGGCGCAGGCCGTGGTCAGCAGCGTTTTGCTCCTCTTAATTCCTGGCCGGATAACGTTAGCCTTGATAAAGCCCGTCGCCTGCTGTGGCCTATTAAACAGAAATATGGTCAGAAAATATCCTGGGCCGATCTTTATGTGTTAGCGGGGAACGTGGCGCTGGAAAACTCCGGTTTCCGTACCTTCGGTTTTGGCGCTGGGCGTGAAGACGTTTGGGAGCCAGACCTTGATGTGAACTGGGGTAATGAAAAAGCCTGGCTTGAGCATCGTGATCCTGAAGCGCTCGCCAAACGCCCATTGGCCGCGACCGAAATGGGGCTGATTTATGTTAACCCGGAAGGGCCAAATGCCAGTGGTGAACCGCTCTCCGCGGCCGCTGCCATTCGTGCGACTTTTGGCAATATGGGGATGAACGACGAAGAGACTGTCGCGCTTATCGCGGGTGGTCATACGCTGGGTAAAACCCACGGTGCGGCGGAAGCAACCCATGTGGGCGTCGATCCGGAAGCCGCGCCAATTGAAGCGCAGGGTTTAGGCTGGACGAGCAGCCACGGCTCAGGTGCAGGTGCTGATGCGATTACTTCTGGCCTGGAAGTCGTCTGGTCACAAACGCCAACGCAGTGGAGTAACTACTTCTTCGAGAACCTGTTCAAATTTGAATGGGTACAGACGCGCAGCCCGGCTGGTGCCATTCAGTTTGAAGCTGTAAATGCACCAGAAATCATTCCTGATCCTTTTGACCCCTCGAAAAAGCGTAAACCAACAATGTTGGTTACCGACCTGACGCTGCGTTTTGACCCAGAATTCGAGAAAATTTCACGTCGTTTCCTTAATGATCCTCAGGCATTCAATGAAGCCTTTGCCCGCGCATGGTTCAAGCTGACTCACCGCGATATGGGGCCAGTAGCGCGTTATATCGGCCCGGAAGTGCCAAGAGAAGAACTGATTTGGCAGGATCCGTTGCCGAAAGCGACATTCAGCCCAACACCAGCAGATATCGACCACCTGAAAGCAGAAATTGCCCGTTCCGGTTTGTCAGTGAGTGAACTGGTGTCTGTCGCCTGGGCATCGGCCTCTACTTTCCGTGGCGGCGATAAACGTGGCGGTGCTAATGGTGCGCGCCTGGCACTGGCACCTCAGCGTAGCTGGGATGTGAATGCGACGGCAGCGCGTGCTCTGCCAGCGCTGGAAGCGATTCAGAAAGCCTCTGGTAAAGTATCTTTGGCCGATATCATTGTACTGGCCGGTGTGGTGGGTGTTGAGCAGGCAGCGGAAGCGGCTGGCATCAGCGTACGTGTTCCGTTTATTCCGGGTCGTGTGGACGCCAGCCAGGATCAGACCGATATCGAGATGTTCAACCTGCTTGAGCCAGCGGCAGACGGGTTCCGTAACTACCGTGCTCGCGTGGATGCGGCGACAACAGAATCCCTGCTGATTGATAAAGCACAGCAACTGACGCTGACCGCACCAGAACTCACCGTGCTGGTAGGTGGTTTGCGTGCGCTGGGTGCGAATTTTGATGGCGGTAAACAAGGTGTATTCACCGATCGTCTTGGCGTGCTCAGTAACGATTTCTTTGTCAACCTGCTGGATATGCGCACCGAATGGAAAGCGACCGATGACTCTTCTGAGTTGTTTGAAGGCCGCGATCGTCAGTCGGGTGAGGTGAAACATCTGGCGACTCGTGCAGACCTGGTCTTTGGTTCCAATGCGGTTCTGCGTGCGCTGGCGGAAGTGTATGCCAGTGGCGATGCTAAAGAGAAGTTTGTGAAAGACTTTGTTGCAGCCTGGGTGAAAGTGATGAATCTGGATCGCTTTGACCTGAAATAATCTGCTATCTGACATGAAAATCCCCGCGTAACTGCGGGGATTTTTTATGGGTATTATTCCCAGGCTTCTAACAGGCGCTGACCGTACTGGTCAGCAACTAACAGCGCGGCAATGGCTTGATCAACTGTCACACCGCCAGGCATATTGTGGATAGTTTCGCCTTCTGCACAGGCAGCTCTCGCAACAATGCGCATTTTTTCTGCAACTTCAGTTTTGATATCCAGCTGTGCCAGCGTGAGCGGTAAACCTACCGAGTGACACAGTGCGGCAACGGTTTCGAACTCTTCTTGCGAGGCGTTTTCCAGCACTAACTGGGTCAGCGTACCGAAAGCCACTTTTTCGCCATGATAGAAATGATGCGCATCTGGAATTGCGGTCAAACCGTTATGAATTGCATGAGCCGCCGCGAGGCCGCCGCTTTCAAAACCGACGCCGCTCAAATAGGTGTTGGCTTCGATGACGCGTTCCAGTGCTGGCGTAACAACATGCTGCTCTGCTGCAAGCATCGCTTTTTCACCCTCTTCGAGCAGTGTGTTGTAGCACAATTCTGCCAGAGCAAGCGCGGCATGAGTGCAACGGCCACCCGCCATAGTCGTGGCACCGCTGCGTGAACATGCGCGGGCTTCAAACCAGGTCGCCAGAGCATCACCAATCCCTGCAGCCAGTAAACGAGCTGGCGCACCGGCGACGATTTTAGTGTCGACAATAACCATTTCGGGGTTGTTGGGGAGCAGCAGATAACGGTCGAATTCGCCGGTATCGGTATAAATAACGGAAAGGGCGCTACATGGAGCGTCTGTGGAGGCAATGGTCGGAGCTATCGCGACCGGAACATCTATAAAGTGCGCCAGTGCTTTTGCGGTATCGAGCGTTTTTCCGCCACCGATACCCAGTATTGCACTGCACTGCATTTTTTCTGCCACGGCGCGTAAACGATTTATTTCATTTTGCGAACATTCACCGCCAAATGGCGCGACTTCTAGCGCTAATCCGGCATCCTTCATGCTTTTGCTTAATGCTTCCTGCGCAAAACCTAATACAAATTTATCACCCACGACCAGCCAACGTTCGGCCAGTGGGCTCAGATATTCTCCTAGTCTTGTAATGACATCGGCACCCTGGATGTATTTACTCGGTGATTGAATGATGCGATCCATACTTTATTTCCCTTATAAGTGGATAGGGTCAAGTCCGTGAGTCGAGTCTTGCCCGAACTTCACTACTACTGACTCTACCGTAGGGGTGTTGAGTATTTGTTGAGCTACATCTAACGGCAGGGTGATCGTTTCGCAGACTGGCAGTTAATATCGTGGGTGGCACCGCATAGGGGTAAAAACAAAAACCCCGCTTGCGCGGGGTTTGAAAACTGCCTGATTTCGGGCTTAACCCGTGTTACGCATACCTGCCGCAACACCGGCAATGGTCACCATCAGCGCCTGTTCTACCTGCGCATTTGGTTCCTCACCTTTCTCTTCCAGTTGACGAGAACGGTGCAGCAATTCAGCCTGCAATACGTTCAACGGATCGGTGTAGATGTTACGTAACTGGATAGATTCGGCGATCCACGGCAAGTCGGCCATCAGATGGGAATCGTTGGCGATATCCAGCACCACTTTGATATCCGCTTCCAGTTGGTCGCGTAGCTGTTTACCTAGCTTCCACAGTTCCGGTTTCACCAGACGTTGGTCGTAGTATTCCGCCAACCACAAGTCAGCTTTGGCAAAGACCATTTCCAGCATCCCAAGGCGTGTCGAGAAGAATGGCCAGTCGCGGCACATCGTTTCCAGCACATCTTGTTTGCCATCTTCGACAACTTTTTGTAACGCGGCACCCGCGCCCAACCAGGCTGGAAGCATCAGACGGTTCTGCGTCCAGGCGAAAATCCATGGAATGGCTCGCAGAGACTCAACGCCACCGTTAGGTTTACGTTTCGCAGGGCGTGAACCCAGCGGCAGTTTACCCAGTTCCAGCTCTGGTGTTGCTGAACGGAAATACGGCACGAAGTCTTCGTTTTCGCGGATATACCCACGATACATATCACAGGAGGTCGCAGACAGATCCTCCATGATATGTTTCCACTCTTTCTTCGGCTCTGGCGGCGGCAGCAGGTTAGCTTCAAGAATCGCACTGGTGTAGAGCGACAGGCTGCTGATAGTGATTTCCGGCAGACCGTATTTGAAGCGAATCATCTCGCCTTGTTCAGTCACGCGCAGGCCGCCTTTCAGGCTGCCCGGCGGTTGAGAAAGCAGAGCTGCATGCGCTGGCGCACCGCCACGACCGATAGAACCGCCGCGTCCGTGGAACAGCGTCAGGGTAATTCCGGCTTTCTCGCAGGTTTTGATCAGCGCATCTTGTGCCTGATACTGCGCCCAGGATGCCGCCATCACGCCTGCGTCTTTTGCCGAGTCAGAATAGCCAATCATGACCATCTGTTTGCCCTGAATAAAGCCGCGATACCAGTCGATATTCAGCAACTGAGTCATTACGTCGTCGGCGTTGTTCAGGTCGTCGAGGGTTTCGAACAGTGGAGCCACAGGCAGCGCGAAAGTGCAGCCCGCTTCTTTGAGTAACAGGTGAACCGCCAGCACGTCCGACGGCGTTTTTGCCATCGAAATCACGTAAGCCGCGATTGAACCACGTGGAGCTTCGGCAATGACTTTGCAGGTATCCAGCACTTCGCGAGTTTCTTCGCTCGGTTCCCACTGGCGCGGCAAAAGTGGACGCTTAGAGTTCAGTTCACGGATCAAGAAGGCTTGTTTGTCCGCCTCGGACCAGCTTTCGTAATCACCAATGCCCAGGTAGCGAGTCATCTCGCCCAGCGCTTCGGTATGGCGAGTACTTTCCTGGCGGACATCAATGCGCACCAACGGAACGCCGAAGCATTTCACGCGGCGCAAGGTGTCGAGTAACTGACCGTTAGCGATAATGCCCATACCGCAAGCTTGTAGCGACTGGTAACACGCGTAGAGCGGATCCCAAAGCTGTTCGTTTTGCGTCAGTAAACCTTCTGGTTGTGGCAGATGCTGGCCTTTCAGGCGTGCTTCCAGCCAGGCTTGAGTCACCATTAATTGCTGACGAATGCCTTTCATGATGCAACGGTACGGCTCTTGTGCGGCGTCCGGGCCTGCAAGTTCGCTCAGTTCAGGCGTGCATTCCACCATCGAAAGCTCAGAAATCAGCACCTGAATATCGCGCAGGAACAGGTCGGTGGCTTTCCAGCGGCTGAGCAACAGCACGTGGCGGGTAATATCGGCGGTCACGTTCGGGTTGCCGTCGCGGTCGCCGCCCATCCAGGAGGTGAATCGTACCGGGACGAAATCGACCGGCAGTTTGTAATTCAGATTGTCTTCGAGTTGCTCGTTCAGTTCGCGCAGGTAGTTAGGAACCCCTTCCCACAGGCTGTTTTCAACTACCGCAAAACCCCATTTCGCTTCATCTACAGGGGACGGGCGGTATTTACGGATTTCATCGGTGTGCCAGGCCTGTGCCACCAGTTGGCGCAGACGGCGCATAATCTGGTTACGTTCGTAATCGGCAATGTCGCTATGGTCGAGTTGTTTCAGGCAGCTGTTTACTTCAACCAGCTTGTGAATCAGGGTGCGGCGGGTGATTTCGGTTGGGTGTGCGGTCAGAACTAATTCTAATGACAGCGATTCAACAGCATCACGAACGGCATCTTCGCTAATATCCGGCTGATTTTTTAATTTTTGGAGTGTCTTAGCGATAACTTCGGGATTGCTGGCGGCTTCGCCATTAGCGGAAATACTGTGATATTGCTCGGCGGTGTTGGCCAGGTTCAGGAACTGGCTGAATGCACGGGCTACAGGGAGTAGTTCGTCATTAGACAGGTTCTGTAACGTGGTGAGCAACTCTTGACGGTTCGCTTCATTGCCCGCTCGTGACGATTTCGACAACTTACGGATTGTTTCTACCCGGTCAAGGATGTTTTCACCTAATGCATCTTTGATGGTATCCCCGAGCAACTTGCCGAGCATACTGACATTACTTCGCAAAGCGGAATATTGTTCGTTCATTGTAGTCCCACACACCCCATCTTTTTATGTAACTTAATTTCACCCGTGAAGGTTCAACACCGTCTTTATAAAGCCACGTAAGTTATCATTCGTCAATTGCTACGAAATCGTTTCAGCAAACGAATAAATGGCGCTAATTCATGAAATTTAATTACTAACTTCGTGGATAAGCGTTTCTTATGAGGATCCGCTAAAAAGCAGCTGAAAAAGGGGGCAAAACCCCCTGAATCGCTATTTTTCAATGCCAGCAAAAATGATGCACAACCTGTGTAATGAGTTTGCGAGTTGGCTCGATAAACCGTGTTTCGAGGTATTCGTCCGGCTGGTGTGCCTGGTTTATAGAACCTGGTCCCAGAACCAGCGTCGGGCAAATGGTCTGAATAAATGGCGCTTCGGTGCAGTAGTTCACCACTTCTGTTTGCGCGCCTAATAACTTTTCGACCACTTGTACTAGCTGGTGGTCTTTGGCGCACTCATAGCCCGGAATCGGCGGGTGAAGTTCAGAAACCGTCAGGCGGCCTGGCCATTTCTGGCTTACCGGTTCCAGCGCTTCGTTAAGCAAACCGTTAAGATCATTTAACGTAAGGCCCGGAAGCGGGCGAATATCCATATGCAGTTCACAACAGGCACAAATACGGTTGGCGGCATCGCCACCGCTGATATGGCCGAGGTTTAGCGTTGGATACGGCACGGTGAAGGCATCGTGGTGATAACGCTCTTTCAGCGTGTTTTTCAGCGACATGATGTGGCCGATTGCGTCGTGCATCAGTTCGATAGCGTTCACGCCCCGAGCGGGATCGCTGGAGTGACCGGACTGGCCAAGAATGCGGATTGCGTTAGAGATATGGCCTTTGTGGGCGCGCACTGGCTGCAACGAAGTCGGCTCACCAATAATGGCGCAGTCCGGGCGTATGCTGGTGTTTTCAGAGAAATAGCGTGCGCCCGCCATAGTCGTTTCTTCATCGGCGGTTGCCAGAATATAGAGCGGCTTTTTAAGCGTCGTCACATCCACATCGCGCAGCGCATCGAGAATAAAGGCGAAGAAACCTTTCATATCGGCAGTGCCGAGGCCGTACAGTTTATTTTCATGTTCGGTCAGCGTGAACGGATCGCGTGTCCAGCGGCCATCGTCGAACGGAACGGTATCCGTGTGACCCGCCAGCAACAACCCACCGGCACCGGTACCGGTGCTCGCCAGCATATTGAATTTATTACGTGTACCTGGTACGGGTTGTATTTCGACATTAAAGCCAAGATCGCGGAACCAGCCCGCCAGCAAATTGATTAAAGACTGATTGCTCTGATCCAATGCACTGTCGGTAGCGCTGATGGAAGGGGTGGCGATCAATGCGCGGTAAATCTCGATAAAAGGAGGTAATTTCATCTTCACTGTTGACAGGCCTTAGCTCAGGTTGGTATACATAATCATGCAGTAATATTGAATAAAAATACATTATTACCTGCCGCGATGGAACCCCTGGTTCCGGTGGATTGAACCACGTCGTTGTACGTTGGGTGATGGCTTTCAGCTGACACCTTTAGCAGACACAACCTAAGAAGGTGTACAGCCGAGATGTTGAATACGCTGATTGTTGGTGCCAGCGGTTATGCAGGCGCAGAGCTTGTGACCTATTTGAATCGCCATCCTCATATGAACATAACCGCTTTGACGGTTTCAGCGCAAAGTAATGACGCAGGAAAATTGATATCTGATTTGCATCCGCAATTAAAAGGTATCGTGGACATGCCGTTACTGCCAATGTCGGATATCAGCGAATTTACCGATGGTGTGGATGTTGTTTTTCTTGCCACAGCCCATGAAGTCAGCCATGACCTGGCACCGCAGTTTCTTGCGAAAGGCTGCGTTGTCATTGACTTGTCCGGTGCATTCCGCGTCAACGATGCTAAGTTTTATCAACTCTATTACGGCTTTACGCATCAGCACCCTGAATTGCTGGAGCAGGCGGTTTATGGCCTCGCGGAATGGCAGAGCGACAGAATAAAAGAAACCAGTTTAATTTCTGTGCCTGGCTGCTATCCAACGGCCTCCCAACTGGCGTTAAAACCTCTGATTGAAGCGGGTTTGCTGGATTTAAACCAGTGGCCGGTGATTAACGCAACCAGCGGTGTGAGCGGTGCAGGGCGCAAAGCGGCGATCTCTAACAGTTTCTGCGAAGTGAGCCTGCAACCGTATGGCATTTTTAATCATCGCCATCATCCCGAAATTGTCACGCATCTCGGGACTCCAGTGATTTTCACTCCACACTTGGGCAATTTCCCGCGCGGGATTTTGGCGACCATTACTTGCCGCCTGAAAGCCGGGGTGACCCAGCAGCAAGTCGCCGAGGTGTTTAATCAGGCTTATCAAGATAAACCGTTAGTGCGCCTGTATGACAAAGGCGTGCCAGCACTGAAAAACGTGGTTGGCCTGCCGTTCTGCGATATTGGTTTCGCAGTGCAGGGCGAGCATCTGATTGTCGTCGCGACCGAAGATAACCTTCTGAAAGGCGCGTCGGCCCAGGCTGTGCAGTGCCTGAATATTCGTTTTGGCTTTGCCGAAACGCAGTCTCTTATTTAATCGGCTGGGTGAATGATGAATCCATTAATTATCAAATTAGGCGGCGTACTGCTGGATAGCGAAGAAGCGCTGGAGCGCTTGTTTACCGCGCTGGTGAACTATCGTCAGTCCCATCAACGTCCGCTGGTGATTGTTCACGGTGGTGGCTGTGTGGTTGATGAGCTGATGAAAAAGCTCTCCTTACCGGTGACCAAGAAAAACGGCCTGCGTGTTACGCCTGCTGACCAGATTGACATTATTACCGGTGCGCTGGCGGGTACGGCGAACAAAACGTTGTTGGCGTGGGCCAAAAAACATGACATCAATGGTGTCGGTCTTTGCCTCGGCGATGGCGACAGCGTCACGGTGACCAAACTCGATGAAGCATTGGGCCATGTCGGCCTTGCAAAGCCAGGTTCAGCTAAGCTGATTACCACGCTGCTGGATTCCGGTTTCCTGCCGATTGTTAGCTCTATTGGCGTTACCGCTGAAGGCGAGCTGATGAACGTCAATGCCGATCAGGCCGCTACGGCACTGGCTGCCACGCTCGGCGCGGATCTCATTCTGCTGTCAGACGTCAGCGGTATTCTGGATGGCAAAGGGCAACGTATTGCAGAAATGACGGCGGCAAAAGCCGAGCAGTTGATCGCTCAAGGCATTATTACCGACGGCATGATTGTTAAGGTTAACGCGGCGCTGGATGCAGCACGTACGCTGGGTCGCCCGGTGGATATTGCGTCATGGCGTCACGCGGAGCAGTTACCTTCTTTATTTAACGGCGTGGCCATTGGCACCCGTATTCTGGCTTAGTTTTGAAAGGATAAGACAATGCAAAATCACGGCATCAAAAAAATCGTTCTCGCTTATTCTGGCGGCCTTGATACTTCAGCCATCATTCCATGGCTGAAAGAAAACTACGGCGGCTGTGAAGTGGTCGCTTGTGTGGTGGATATCGGCCAGGATCGTGAAGACCTGAAAGGTGTTGAGCAAAAAGCACTGCGCTCTGGCGCAACTGAGTGTTATGTCGTTGATGCGCGTGAAGAATTCATCAGCGATTACGTCTATCCAGTATTGCAGACTGGCGCACTGTACGAAGGCAGCTACCTGCTGGGTACGTCTATGGCGCGTCCGCTGATTGCGAAAGCACTGGTTGATGTCGCCACTAAAGTGGGCGCCGATGCGCTGTGCCACGGTGCGACCGGCAAAGGTAACGACCAGGTCCGTTTCGAATCCACCTGGGCTGCACTGGCTCCACATCTGAAAGTGGTTGCGCCATGGCGTGAGTGGGATTTGCGTTCCCGTGAAGCGTTGCTGGATTACCTGAAAGAGCGTGATATTCCGACCACCGCGTCACTTGAGAAAATCTACAGCCGTGATGAAAACGCATGGCACATCTCCACTGAAGGCGGCGTGCTGGAAAGCCCATGGAATGCACCAAACAAAGATTGCTGGGTGTGGACTGTTGACCCTAAAGAAGCGCCAGACCAGGCAGAGCAAGTGACGGTTACTGTTAAGCAAGGCAAAGTGGTTGCGGTTAACGGCGAAACCATGACGCCTTATCAGTGCCTGGAAACGCTGAATAAGATTGGCTCTAAACACGGCATTGGCCGTATCGATATCGTAGAAAACCGTCTGGTGGGGATTAAATCCCGTGGCTGCTACGAAACCCCAGGAGGCACCATTATGATGGCGGCACTGCGTGGTGTTGAGCAGTTGGTTCTGGATCGCGATAGCTTCAAATGGCGTGAGCAACTGGGCCTGGAAATGTCTTACGTGGTTTACGATGGCCGTTGGTTCGCGCCGTTGCGTAAATCTTTGCAGGCATCTGCTGAATCGCTGGCAGCAGAAGTGAACGGCGAAGTGGTGCTGGAGCTGTATAAAGGCCAGGTTACCGCGACGCAGAAAAAATCTCCTGACAGCCTGTACAGCGAAGAGTTCGCGACCTTTGGTGAAGACGAAGTGTATGACCATAGCCATGCGGGCGGCTTTATCCGTCTGTTCTCGCTGTCGTCACGTATTCGTGCACTGAACGAACTGAAGAAGTAATCAATAGCCTCCCTCTCCTGGGGGAGAGGGCCGGGGTGAGGGCGTCTGTAGTCAAAATTTCCCCTCACCCTAACCCTCTCCCTTAGGAGAGGGGATCAGAATGGTTTAACTCTTCTCATTCAGAGAAGGGAACAAAAGAATTTAATGGAGCATCAATATGGCACTTTGGGGTGGACGTTTTACTCAGGCAGCAGATCAGCGGTTCAAATCGTTCAATGACTCATTACGTTTTGACTACCGACTGGCTGAGCAAGACATTGTCGGTTCTGTCGCCTGGTCCAAAGCGCTGGTTACCGTTGGTGTTCTGACCGTTGCTGAACAACAGGAGCTTGAGCAAGCGCTTAATTTCCTGCTTGAAGAAGTTCAGGCGAATCCGCAAGCCATTCTTGAGAGCGATGCGGAAGATATTCATAGCTGGGTGGAAGGGAAGCTCATCGATAAAGTTGGTGCGCTTGGTAAAAAACTCCACACGGGCCGTAGCCGTAATGACCAGGTCGCCACCGATCTTAAACTGTGGTGCAAAATGCAAATCAGCGAATTGCTGGGGGCGACTCGCCAATTGCAACAGGCGCTGATTGAAACCGCTGAAAACAACCAAGATGCCGTGATGCCGGGTTACACGCACTTGCAACGTGCGCAGCCAGTGACGTTTGCGCACTGGTGCCTGGCTTATGTTGAAATGCTGGCGCGTGACGAAAGCCGTTTACAGAGCACGCTCGAACGCCTGGACGTTAGCCCTTTGGGTAGCGGCGCACTGGCAGGCACGGCTTATGAAATCGACCGTGATCAACTGGCGGGCTGGTTAGGTTTTGCCTCGGCCACCCGTAACAGCCTCGATAGCGTGTCCGATCGTGACCACGTCCTGGAACTGCTTTCTGACGCGTCTATCGGCATGGTTCACTTATCGCGTTTTGCTGAAGACCTGATTTTCTTCAACACGGGTGAAGCGGGCTTTGTTGAGTTATCTGACCGCGTGACATCAGGTTCTTCCCTGATGCCGCAGAAGAAAAACCCAGATGCGCTGGAGCTTATTCGTGGCAAATGTGGCCGTGTGCAGGGTGCGCTGACTGGCATGATGATGACCCTGAAAGGTCTGCCGCTGGCGTACAACAAAGACATGCAGGAAGACAAAGAGGGCTTGTTTGACGCGCTTGATACCTGGCTCGATTGCCTGCATATGTCCGTGTTGGTGCTGGATGGCATTCAGGTGAAGCGCCCGCGTTGTAAAGAAGCTGCAGAGCAGGGTTATGCCAACGCAACTGAACTGGCTGATTACCTGGTCGCGAAAGGGGTTCCTTTCCGTGAAGCGCACCACATTGTGGGTGAGGCCGTAGTGGAAGCGATTCGTCAGGGCAAGGCGCTGGAAGCTTTGTCGCTCGCCGATTTGCAAAAATTCAGTGCGACGATTGGTGACGATGTTTACCCGATTCTGTCTTTGCAATCTTGCCTGGATAAACGTTCAGCCAAAGGCGGCGTGTCTCCGAAACAGGTAGCACAGGCGATTGTCGACGCGAAACAGCGTCTGGTTTAACGTTATCTGCAAGATAAGAAGAGCCTGGCCTTGTGCCGGGCTTGTTTGTTTATAAGGGATAAAAAAAGAGCGGACATAATGTCCGCTAAATGATTCACGTTGGCTTCAGTAGGTCATTCGGAGAACTGAGTTCTCACAACACATTCCAGAGTCGTAGATGGTTTGTGCTGTTGATGGCTATTATTGAACATCAATGGTTGATAGGGATAATCGTTCGTTGCTATGATTTCTATCGCCATGGTCTATCATGGCGCCGGAGGATAGAGAATGAATATTCGTGATCTTGAATACCTGGTGGCGTTATCTGAACATCGTCACTTTCGCCGGGCAGCGGATGCCTGCCACGTCAGTCAGCCAACGCTGAGCGGCCAGATTCGTAAACTTGAAGATGAGCTCGGCGTAATGTTGCTTGAGCGCACTAGCCGAAAAGTATTGTTCACTCAGGCAGGTTTACTGCTGGTGGATCAGGCGCGTACTGTGCTGCGCGAAGTTAAAGTCCTGAAAGAGATGGCGAGCCAACAAGGCGAAGCGATGTCCGGGCCGCTACACATTGGTTTGATCCCAACCGTTGGGCCTTATCTGCTGCCGCAGATTATCCCGATGCTGCATAAAACTTTCCCCAAACTAGAAATGTATCTTCACGAAGCGCAAACCCATCAACTGCTTGCGCAGCTTGATAGCGGCAAGCTTGATTGTGCGATTCTGGCTTTGGTGAAAGAGAGCGAAGCGTTTATTGAAGTACCGTTATTCGACGAGCCGATGATGCTGGCGATTTATCAGGATCACCCATGGGCCGAGCGCGATCGCGTCCCGTTGTCTGATTTAGCGGGTGAAAAGCTGCTGATGCTGGAAGACGGGCATTGTCTGCGCGATCAGGCGCTGGGTTTCTGTTTTGAAGCGGGTGCAGACGAAGATACGCATTTCCGTGCAACTAGCCTTGAAACGCTGCGTAACATGGTTGCGGCAGGCAGTGGAATTACATTATTACCTGCGCTGGCCGTGCCGAATGAGCGTTGCCGTGATGGTGTCGTCTATCTGCCATGTTATAAACCAGAACCGCGCCGGACTATCGGCCTGGTTTATCGTCCGGGTTCTCCGCTGCGTGGTCGCTATGAGCAACTCGCAGAGGCCATCCGTACACACATGGATGGCCATTTTGAGCCAGCGTTAAAACAAGCGGTTCAAGCCGTTTAGTGCCGCAACCCGATAGGCTTCCGCCATGGTCGGGTAGTTGAAGGTGGTGTTAACAAAGTACTCAATCGTGTTGCCGCCACCTTTCTGCTCCATAATCGCCTGGCCGATGTGAATAATTTCAGCCGCGCGCTCACCGAAGCAGTGAATACCTAAAATCTCTTTTGTCTCGCGATGGAAGAGAATTTTTAGCGTACCCACGTTCATGCCAACAATTTGTGCACGAGCCAGGTGCTTGAACTGAGCCCGTCCTACTTCGTACGGCACTTTCATCGAGGTCAATTGCTGTTCGGTTTTGCCGACGGAGCTGATTTCCGGAATGGTATAAATACCGGTCGGAATATCTTCAATCAGATGAGCAGTTGCTTCGCCTTTGACCATCGCTTGCGCGGCAATTCGCCCCTGATCGTAGGCCGCAGATGCCAGGCTTGGATAACCAATCACATCGCCCACGGCATAAATATGCGGCTGTGCAGTCTGGTACATGCTGTTGACCTTCAACAGACCACGGCCATCCGCTTCCAGCCCGACATTTTCCAGTGACAATGAATCGGTATTACCGGTGCGTCCGTTGGCATAAAGCAGGCAGTCAGCTTTCACTTTTTTGCCTGATTTCAACGAGACAATTACACCATCTTCCACACCTTCGATTTTCTCGAACTCTTCGTTGTGGCGAATAACGACACCGCTATTCCAGAAGTGATAAGAGAGCGAATCGGACATCTCTTGATCGAGAAACGCCAGCAGGCGATCGCGGGTGTTAATCAAATCAACCTTAACGTTCATGCCACGGAAAATCGACGCATACTCGCAACCAATTACCCCAGCACCATAAATAATGACGTGGCGTGGTTCGTGGTGCAGGTTAAGAATGGAATCGCTGTCGTACACGCGTGGGTGGCTGAAATCGACTTCTGGTGGACGATAAGGGCGTGAACCACAGGCGATAATAAATTTATCGGCGGTGATCATTTCTACCGAGCCATCGTGGCATTCCAGCGAGATGGTGTGTTCATCTACAAAACGTGCATCGCCCTGCAGCATCTCGCAGCGGTTGCGCTCGTAGAAGCTCTGGCGCATGCGAGTTTGTTGGTTAATAACGCTGTCGGCGTGATTAAGAATGTCGGCGAAGGAAGAACGGAGAAGATGGGTGTGGTCGCTGTATAAAGGGTTTTGATTAAATTCGATAATGCGGCTGACGGCGTGGCGGAGGGCTTTCGAGGGGATGGTTCCCCAGTGGGTACAACCGCCACCCACATTATGGTAGCGCTCGACGACAGCTACCCTTGCTCCAAGTTTCACCAGCCCCATTGCAGCGCCTTCGCCGCCAGGACCGGAACCAATTACTATTGCGTCATAATCGTAGGTGTGTGACATGGTAAGGCTTACCTGTTCTTATACATAAAAGCAACACGATGGTAACATCAACGCCGGGATAACCCAATTGTCGTTGTGCTTTTTACTGCGTAACGCGAGGAGGGTCGCGTAAACAATCATTCACAATCCTGTATAAAAGCAGTTAAGTTATTCTCTGGTATAGTGCGGGCTCGATTTAAGGGATTCAGGCAACATGATGGGTGTAAGAGCGCAACAAAAAGAAAAAACCAGGCGTTCTCTGGTGGAAGCCGCGTTTAGCCAGTTAAGTGCTGAACGAAGTTTTGCCAGCCTGAGTTTGCGCGAGGTCGCTCGTGAGGCTGGTATTGCGCCAACATCGTTTTATCGCCATTTCCGTGACGTTGATGAGCTTGGGCTGACAATGGTCGACGAGAGTGGACTGATGCTGCGCCAGTTAATGCGCCAGGCCCGCCAAAGAATTGCCAAAGGAGGAAGCGTAATTCGTACCTCCGTCTCAACATTTATGGAATTTATCGGTAATAATCCCAACGCGTTCCGTTTGCTTTTACGTGAGCGTTCTGGAACGTCAGCCGCATTTCGTGCCGCCGTCGCGCGTGAAATTCAGCACTTTATTGCGGAACTTGCTGATTATCTGGAACTCGAAAATCGTATGTCGCGCAGCTTTACTGAAGCGCAGGCAGAAGCGATGGTGACGATTGTTTTTAGTGCTGGTGCCGAAGCGTTAGACGTCGATGCCGATCAGCGTCGTCAGCTTGAAGAGCGTCTGGTACTTCAGTTGCGCATGATTTCCAAAGGTGCGTATTACTGGTATCGCCGGGAGCAAGAAAAAATGGCATTGGCTCAAATATCTGAAGAGTGAATGAAGGAAGGGCAATGAAACAGTTACAAGATAGAGGTACGCTCGGGTTAGCGTTTATTGCAGGCCTTGCGATCAACGGAACGTTTGCCGCAGTGTTCAGCTCGGTTGTGCCGTTTTCCATTTTTCCAATTATCGCGCTGGTGCTGACGGTGTACTGTTTGCATCAACGCTACCAAAACCGCACGATGCCGGTGGGTTTGCCAAGTATCGCAGCGGCTTGTTTCGTGTTGGGCGTGTTGCTGTATAGCGCAGTGGTACGCGCTGAATATCCAGCTATTGGCTCCAACTTCTTGCCAGCGGTTCTTTCGGTCGCATTGTTGTTCTGGATTGGTATTAAAATCCGCGCACGTAAATCCCAGGTGACGGAATAGCAGCCTGCTCTAAAACAAAAACGGACGCCGAGGCGTCCGTTTTGCTATTTGCGTGTTAGCCACACACCGCATTCCATATGGTGCGTGTACGGGAATTGGTCAAATAGCGCCAGCCGTGACACGTTATGGGTTTCGCTTAATGTTTCCAGGTTCTCGCAAAGGGTTTGCGGGTTGCAGGAGATATAAAGGATGCGCGGATACGCCTGCACCATTTTCACGGTGTCAGCATCCAGACCACTGCGTGGTGGATCGACGAAAATGGTTTCGCACTGGTAGCTTTTCAGGTCGATACCTTTCAGGCGGTTAAACTCGCGCACGCCATTCATCGCCTGGGTAAAATCTTCCGCGGCCATACGAATGATTTGCACGTTTTCAATTTCATTCGCTTCAATATTGTATTGCGCGGCAGCAACAGACGGCTTGGCGATTTCAGTTGCCAGCACGCGATTAAAGTTGCGAGCCAGTGCCAGCGAGAAGTTACCGTTACCGCAATACAGTTCCAGCAGATCGCCTTTTGAACCGTGCGTGGCATCCAGCGCCCATTCCAGCATATGAACATTCATCGCCGCGTTGGGTTGCGTGAAACTGTTTTCCACCTGGCGATAAATCATCTCTTTACCGGCAACAGTCAAACGCTCATCGATGAAATCCTGATCCAGCTCGATTTTGGTTTTGGTCGCACGGCCAATTAAATGAACAT
Organism: Buttiauxella sp. 3AFRM03; assembly: GCF_003675305.1. Taxonomy (NCBI): domain Bacteria; kingdom Pseudomonadati; phylum Pseudomonadota; class Gammaproteobacteria; order Enterobacterales; family Enterobacteriaceae; genus Buttiauxella; species Buttiauxella sp. 3AFRM03. The sequence goes on along the minus strand of NZ_CP033076.1, from coordinate 2,868,033 downwards.
TGAAACCCTGAGCCCGCAGATTGTCGCGCAGTGCTTCAGCGTGTTGCTGCCACTCTTCACCCAATTTCCGGTGGTAAAGCATCGAGACAACCGCCTGGTTGCTCATCGTCGTCAGATAATCAATCTGGAAGAGTTTGTGGCGCAGGGCGGGAATATCACGCACGCCGTCGAGCATCGCAGGCATCAACGCGTTGATAAGTGTGCTGGCTGCCGGGAAGGTGTTAACCCGGATGCGCTGCTTTGTCTCCTGGTCAAACATGATGTGGTACAGGTCGTCTTCATCATGCCAGATACGAAATTCAGCACGCATCCGATAGTGGCTGGTTGGCGAACGGAACACCTCCGGCGCTGGTGCTGCAAAAGGGGCCATCATGCTTTGCAAGCGGGCGACTTTTTCGGCCAGTTGCGCGTCGTACTGTTCAATTGGGAGATGTTCGGGAGTCATGAGCTGCTACCTGTTAATAAAGTCAAACTACGCGGCGATTGTAGGGAATAGGTTGATGATGTCCAGTGCTGTTGCATTTTGATGTGTCTGGACAATCTTATTAACAAAATCGTAGCATAGCGCTTCCGGCCTTTTTACATGAGTTAAAAGGGAACCCAGTGCAACTCTGGGGCTGACGCGCAGCGGTAAGGAACGGTGGGATGAGCGCCAAGTGCAGACACTGCTAAACAAAGCGGGAAGTCATCATCCAGTAGTCACACACCTCCAAGCCCGAAGACCTGCCGGTATACGTCGCAATCTGCATAACTATCGCGTGCTATCGGTTATGTCTGCGGCATCCTTATTGGAAAGCGGATGCTTATTAAAATGATGGTAAAAAAACTTTCGCTGCTTACGGCTCTGTCCGTAACGGCTTTTTCAGGCTGGGCGCAAGACAGCAATTCTGACGATACTCTGGTGGTAACGGCCAACCGTTTTCAGCAACCCGTCAATACCGTTCTGGCGCCAACTGATATTGTGACCCGGGAAGAGATCGACCAATGGCAGGCAAAATCGATGAACGATGTCATGCGTCGTTTACCTGGCGTCGATATTGCTCAGTATGGTGGTCTTGGGCAGAGTTCTTCAATGTCTGTCCGTGGCACCAGCGCCAGCCATGTATTGGTGCTGGTGGATGGTATTCCGCTTGCCCGCCCTGGCATTTCCAACTCCTCGGATGTTAGCCAAATCCCGATTTCTTTAGTGCAGCGCGTGGAATACATTCGTGGCCCACGTTCCGCGGTTTACGGTTCTGGCGCGATTGGCGGCGTGGTTAACATCATCACGCAGAGCGATGAAGAAAAGTCGCAAATCAATGCGGGTGTGGGTTCGGATAGCTATCAGCAATATGATGGTTCCTGGCGCCAGCGTTTTGGCGATACGGTAGCGACAGTGTCTGGCTCATACGAAACCACTAAGGGTTTTAACGTTCAGCCGCATTCTACTTATAGCGGTGATAACGATAGAGATGGTTACCGTAGCAAAAGCTATTGGGCTGGCCTGGAGCATAAGTTTAGCGAGGAGTTTGACGGCTTCTTCCGTACTTATGGCTATTCCAACAACAGCGATTACGATTTAGGTGCGCCTCCTTATACTCCGGCGTATAGCGCAGACGAGCATCAACTCTATAACCAGAACTACGATGCGGGCCTGCGTTTCCATTCCGGGATCTACTCTTCGCAGCTGTTGGCGAGCTATCAAAAAGTGAAGGACTATAACTATAGCAGCGTGTATGGCCGCTATAACGACGGTACGACGCTCGACTATATGACCCAACGCAACGTCCAGTGGGGTAACAACTTTGTTGTCGGGAATGGCTCGATCAGCGCAGGTATTGATTGGCAGCAACAGCGTCTGACTTCTTCTGACACAGTCATGTCTGACAGTTATAACCGTGATAACACGGGCGTCTACTTGAGTGGTCAGCAGCAGTTTGGCGATGTGACCCTGGAAGCTTCAGGTCGTGAAGACCACGACGAGCAATTCGGTTGGCACGGTACATGGCAAACCGCGGCTGGATGGGAATTCGTTGAAGGGTATCGTGCGACAGTTTCTTATGGCACGGGCTTCCTTGCACCTTCCCTCGGGCAACAATATGGCTCCACGCGCTTTGGTATCGACTCCAATCCAAATCTGAAACCAGAAGAATCCAAACAATGGGAAGCTGGGCTTGAAGGATTAACAGGTCCTGTGGACTGGCGTTTGTCTGCTTATCACTACACGATTGAAAATCTGATTACCTACTACTCCGACCCGGTCACTTATGACGGGTCTTATGACAACATCAAATCTGCGACTATCAAAGGACTGGAATGGGTCGGTAGCGTGGATACTGGCATCTTTACTCATAAGCTAACGTTGCAGTATATGGATCCGCGTGATGACCAGAGTGATGAAGTGCTGGCTCGCCGCGCTAAGCGCCAGGCTAAGTACCAGCTCGACTGGGTGATGTTTAACGTGAATATGGATGTAGCGTGGCAGTATTACGGCAAACGCTACGACAACAACACCTCTGCTTATAACCCGACTCAGCAAATTTTGCCGAGTTATAGCACAGTTGATGTAGCGGCTTCATATCCGGTCACCTCTCATCTCACTGTTCGTGGTAGAATCGCCAACCTGTTCGATAAAGATTACGAGACGGTTTATGGCTATCAAACCCCAGGACGGGAATACTATCTCTCTGGCAGCTATACCTTCTAATACACGTCCCACCGTACTGGTTTTTGACTCCGGTGTCGGTGGGCTTTCTGTGTATGATGAAGTCCGGCAGCTTTTGCCTGACCTGCACTACATTTATGCTTTCGACAACGTAGCATTCCCCTACGGCGAGAAAAGCGAAGAGTTCATTGTTGAACGCGTAGTCGAAATTGTTACTGCGGTTCAGGAACGCTACCCACTCGCACTCGCCATCATCGCCTGTAATACGGCAAGTACCGTCTCACTTCCCGCTCTGCGTGAGAAATTCGCATTCCCTGTGGTGGGCGTCGTTCCTGCTATTAAGCCGGCAGCGCGTTTGACGACTAACGGCGTTGTAGGTTTGCTGGCGACTCGCGGCACTGTTCGCCGCCCTTATACTCACGAACTGGTCGCACGCTTTGCGTCGGAATGCAAAATCGAAATGCTCGGTTCGGCAGAGCTGGTGGAATTAGCGGAAGCCAAGCTGCATGGTCAGCCTGTAGATCTTGAGGAACTACGCAAGATTCTTCGTCCATGGCTGCGAATGAAGGAGCCGCCAGATACCGTGGTATTAGGTTGCACCCATTTCCCTCTATTAGAAGAAGAGTTGCTACAAGTCTTACCCGAAGGCACAAGGCTGATAGATTCCGGTGCTGCGATTGCTCGCCGTACTGTATGGCTTTTAGAGCATGAATCTCCGCATGCAGTATCTTCTGATGAGAATATTGCATTCTGTATGGGGCTGACTCCTGAGATTGCACAATTAACACCCGTTTTGCAGCGTTATGGCTTCCCAAGACTAGAAAAACTGGCTGTTCGTAGCAATTTTGAATAAAAAATCGACGGTTGAAATAAAAATTGAAAATAGGGGTTGTCAGCCTCCAGAAAATCCCTATACTGCGCCTCCACTGACACGGCACAACGGCTTACAAACCGGCCCGTCAGCCAGATGAAAAGCGAAAATAAACGCTTGACTCTGAAAGAGGAAAGCGTAATATACGCCACCTCGAGTTAGCAAGCGGAAGCGCGTAACTCACTGCTCTTTAACAATTTATCAGACAATCTGTGTGGGCACTCGCAGGATTGATATCTCAGATACCTTCGGGTATCAAAAAAATATCAAGTCTTGAAGAGTGACCAAGCAGTAATTCATTTAGTTGACTTGTTTAACTAAAGAAGTACTACGAAAGTTAATTTTTGAGCACCGCTTCACGAGTTGAAGCAAATCAAGCTTTTAATTGAAGAGTTTGATCATGGCTCAGATTGAACGCTGGCGGCAGGCCTAACACATGCAAGTCGAGCGGTAGCACAGGGAGCTTGCTCCTGGGTGACGAGCGGCGGACGGGTGAGTAATGTCTGGGAAACTGCCTGATGGAGGGGGATAACTACTGGAAACGGTAGCTAATACCGCATAACGTCTTCGGACCAAAGAGGGGGACCTTCGGGCCTCTTGCCATCAGATGTGCCCAGATGGGATTAGCTAGTAGGTGAGGTAATGGCTCACCTAGGCGACGATCCCTAGCTGGTCTGAGAGGATGACCAGCCACACTGGAACTGAGACACGGTCCAGACTCCTACGGGAGGCAGCAGTGGGGAATATTGCACAATGGGCGCAAGCCTGATGCAGCCATGCCGCGTGTATGAAGAAGGCCTTCGGGTTGTAAAGTACTTTCAGCGAGGAGGAAGGCGTTAAGGTTAATAACCTTGGCGATTGACGTTACTCGCAGAAGAAGCACCGGCTAACTCCGTGCCAGCAGCCGCGGTAATACGGAGGGTGCAAGCGTTAATCGGAATTACTGGGCGTAAAGCGCACGCAGGCGGTCTGTCAAGTCGGATGTGAAATCCCCGGGCTCAACCTGGGAACTGCATTCGAAACTGGCAGGCTAGAGTCTTGTAGAGGGGGGTAGAATTCCAGGTGTAGCGGTGAAATGCGTAGAGATCTGGAGGAATACCGGTGGCGAAGGCGGCCCCCTGGACAAAGACTGACGCTCAGGTGCGAAAGCGTGGGGAGCAAACAGGATTAGATACCCTGGTAGTCCACGCCGTAAACGATGTCGACTTGGAGGTTGTTCCCTTGAGGAGTGGCTTCCGGAGCTAACGCGTTAAGTCGACCGCCTGGGGAGTACGGCCGCAAGGTTAAAACTCAAATGAATTGACGGGGGCCCGCACAAGCGGTGGAGCATGTGGTTTAATTCGATGCAACGCGAAGAACCTTACCTACTCTTGACATCCACAGAATTCGGCAGAGATGCCTTAGTGCCTTCGGGAACTGTGAGACAGGTGCTGCATGGCTGTCGTCAGCTCGTGTTGTGAAATGTTGGGTTAAGTCCCGCAACGAGCGCAACCCTTATCCTTTGTTGCCAGCGGTTCGGCCGGGAACTCAAAGGAGACTGCCAGTGATAAACTGGAGGAAGGTGGGGATGACGTCAAGTCATCATGGCCCTTACGAGTAGGGCTACACACGTGCTACAATGGCGCATACAAAGAGAAGCGACCTCGCGAGAGCAAGCGGACCTCATAAAGTGCGTCGTAGTCCGGATCGGAGTCTGCAACTCGACTCCGTGAAGTCGGAATCGCTAGTAATCGTAGATCAGAATGCTACGGTGAATACGTTCCCGGGCCTTGTACACACCGCCCGTCACACCATGGGAGTGGGTTGCAAAAGAAGTAGGTAGCTTAACCTTCGGGAGGGCGCTTACCACTTTGTGATTCATGACTGGGGTGAAGTCGTAACAAGGTAACCGTAGGGGAACCTGCGGTTGGATCACCTCCTTACCTAATAGATACGAACTTGCGTAGTGCTCACACAGATTGTCTGATAGAAAACGAGCAGTAAAACCTTATAGGCTTGTAGCTCAGGTGGTTAGAGCGCACCCCTGATAAGGGTGAGGTCGGTGGTTCAAGTCCACTCAGGCCTACCAAACTTCTCTCCATGCTGTGTTGCGACCCCGCTCACATACTTTAGTATGCTTCGCGGTGACGCGCCTTGCCTGATGAGAAGTTAAAGGTAAATCAAAAGGTTTTACGAAATCGATGGGGCTATAGCTCAGCTGGGAGAGCGCCTGCCTTGCACGCAGGAGGTCAGCGGTTCGATCCCGCTTAGCTCCACCATCATTTCATGCTCACCCAATACTTCTAAGTGTACTGTTTAACAGTGTGCTGAGAAGTATTTGCTCTTTAAAAATCCGGAACAAGCTGAAAATTGAAACGACACACTGTTTCCTTTCTCCGTAATAAGAAAGGAAAATGCGGTGTGTTCGAGTCTCTCAAATTTTCGCAACATACGATTGTGTCTTACGAGACATCTTCGGGTTGTGAGGTTAAGCGACTAAGCGTACACGGTGGATGCCCTGGCAGTCAGAGGCGATGAAGGACGTGCTAATCTGCGATAAGCGTCGGTAAGGTGATATGAACCGTTATAACCGACGATTTCCGAATGGGGAAACCCAGTGCAATTCGTTGCACTATCGTTAAGTGAATACATAGCTTAACGAAGCGAACCGGGGGAACTGAAACATCTAAGTACCCCGAGGAAAAGAAATCAACCGAGATTCCCCCAGTAGCGGCGAGCGAACGGGGAGCAGCCCAGAGTCTGAATCAGTTTGTGTATTAGTGGAAGCGTCTGGAAAGTCGCAGGGTACAGGGTGATACTCCCGTACACAAAAATGCACATGCTGTGAACTCGAAGAGTAGGGCGGGACACGTGGTATCCTGTCTGAATATGGGGGACCATCCTCCAAGGCTAAATACTCCTGACTGACCGATAGTGAACCAGTACCGTGAGGGAAAGGCGAAAAGAACCCCGGCGAGGGGAGTGAAACAGAACCTGAAACCGTGTACGTACAAGCAGTGGGAGCCTCTTTTATGGGGTGACTGCGTACCTTTTGTATAATGGGTCAGCGACTTATATTCTGTAGCAAGGTTAACCGTATAGGGGAGCCGCAGGGAAACCGAGTCTTAACTGGGCGTTAAGTTGCAGGGTATAGACCCGAAACCCGGTGATCTAGCCATGGGCAGGTTGAAGGTTGGGTAACACTAACTGGAGGACCGAACCGACTAATGTTGAAAAATTAGCGGATGACTTGTGGCTGGGGGTGAAAGGCCAATCAAACCGGGAGATAGCTGGTTCTCCCCGAAAGCTATTTAGGTAGCGCCTCGTGAACTCATCTTCGGGGGTAGAGCACTGTTTCGGCTAGGGGGCCATCCCGGCTTACCAACCCGATGCAAACTCCGAATACCGAAGAATGTTATCACGGGAGACACACGGCGGGTGCTAACGTCCGTCGTGAAGAGGGAAACAACCCAGACCGCCAGCTAAGGTCCCAAAGTCATGGTTAAGTGGGAAACGATGTGGGAAGGCACAGACAGCCAGGATGTTGGCTTAGAAGCAGCCATCATTTAAAGAAAGCGTAATAGCTCACTGGTCGAGTCGGCCTGCGCGGAAGATGTAACGGGGCTAAACCATGCACCGAAGCTGCGGCAGCGACGCTTATGCGTTGTTGGGTAGGGGAGCGTTCTGTAAGCCGTTGAAGCTGGACTGTGAGGTCTGGTGGAGGTATCAGAAGTGCGAATGCTGACATAAGTAACGATAAAGCGGGTGAAAAACCCGCTCGCCGGAAGACCAAGGGTTCCTGTCCAACGTTAATCGGGGCAGGGTGAGTCGACCCCTAAGGCGAGGCCGAAAGGCGTAGTCGATGGGAAACAGGTTAATATTCCTGTACTCGGTGTTACTGCGAAGGGGGGACGGAGAGGGCTATGTTAGCCGGGCGACGGTTGTCCCGGTTTAAGCATGTAGGCGGAGAGTTTAGGTAAATCCGGACTCTTATTCAACGCTGAGGTGTGATGACGAGGTACTACGGTACTGAAGTAACAAATGCCGCACTTCCAGGAAAAGCCTCTAAGCATCAGGTAACATCAAATCGTACCCCAAACCGACACAGGTGGTCAGGTAGAGAATACCAAGGCGCTTGAGAGAACTCGGGTGAAGGAACTAGGCAAAATGGTGCCGTAACTTCGGGAGAAGGCACGCTGTCGGTAGGTGAAGTCCCTTGCGGATGGAGCTGAAGGCAGTCGAAGATACCAGCTGGCTGCAACTGTTTATTAAAAACACAGCACTGTGCAAACACGAAAGTGGACGTATACGGTGTGACGCCTGCCCGGTGCCGGAAGGTTAATTGATGGGGTTAAGCGCAAGCTGAAGCTCTTGATCGAAGCCCCGGTAAACGGCGGCCGTAACTATAACGGTCCTAAGGTAGCGAAATTCCTTGTCGGGTAAGTTCCGACCTGCACGAATGGCGTAATGATGGCCAGGCTGTCTCCACCCGAGACTCAGTGAAATTGAAATCGCTGTGAAGATGCAGTGTACCCGCGGCAAGACGGAAAGACCCCGTGAACCTTTACTATAGCTTGACACTGAACACTGGTCCTTGATGTGTAGGATAGGTGGGAGGCTTTGAAGCGAGGACGCCAGTTCTTGTGGAGCCAACCTTGAAATACCACCCTTTAATGGCTGGTGTTCTAACGTAGACCCGTAATCCGGGTTGCGGACAGTGTCTGGTGGGTAGTTTGACTGGGGCGGTCTCCTCCTAAAGCGTAACGGAGGAGCACGAAGGTTAGCTAATCACGGTCGGACATCGTGAGGTTAGTGCAAAGGCATAAGCTAGCTTGACTGCGAGAGTGACGGCTCGAGCAGGTGCGAAAGCAGGTCTTAGTGATCCGGTGGTTCTGAATGGAAGGGCCATCGCTCAACGGATAAAAGGTACTCCGGGGATAACAGGCTGATACCGCCCAAGAGTTCATATCGACGGCGGTGTTTGGCACCTCGATGTCGGCTCATCACATCCTGGGGCTGAAGTAGGTCCCAAGGGTATGGCTGTTCGCCATTTAAAGTGGTACGCGAGCTGGGTTTAGAACGTCGTGAGACAGTTCGGTCCCTATCTGCCGTGGGCGCTGGAGAATTGAGGGGGGCTGCTCCTAGTACGAGAGGACCGGAGTGGACGCATCACTGGTGTTCGGGTTGTCATGCCAATGGCATTGCCCGGTAGCTAAATGCGGAAAAGATAAGCGCTGAAAGCATCTAAGCGCGAAACTTGCCCCGAGATGAGTTCTCCCTGACCCTTTAAGGGTCCTGAAGGAACGTTGAAGACTACGACGTTGATAGGCTGGGTGTGTAAGCGTAGCGATACGTTGAGCTAACCAGTACTAATGATCCGTGAGGCTTAACCTTACAACACCGAAGGTGTTTTGGTTGAGAGACTAAGCATTTGATTTTCAGCTTGAACCGAGATTAAGTTGATGGTTGTGTGAATAACGCAACGGTTAACAAAACAGAATTTGCCTGGCGGCACTAGCGCGGTGGTCCCACCTGACCCCATGCCGAACTCAGAAGTGAAACGCCGTAGCGCCGATGGTAGTGTGGGGTCTCCCCATGCGAGAGTAGGGAACTGCCAGGCTCCAAATTCAAAGCAGTAAAAGCCAGACTGTGACATCTGGTGGTAGTAAAGAAATTCGGTGGAGCGGTAGTTCAGTCGGTTAGAATACCTGCCTGTCACGCAGGGGGTCGCGGGTTCGAGTCCCGTCCGTTCCGCCACTTATTAAAAATATTATGCCTGCTAAATTAGCGGGCTTAATAATAAGCGTTCTTTAGGGGCGTAGCTCAGTTGGTAGAGCACCGGTCTCCAAAACCGGGTGTCGCGAGTTCGAGTCTCTCCGCCCCTGCCATATAATGATCCTTTGCTTCGGCAAAGGATTTTTTTTGTCTAAAATTCCTCAAAATTCTTCCCCAAAACTACAAAAGCGCATTACTGCGCTGTGAGTGGTGTCTTTAATAACTCTTTGATTATGCTTTGCTTATCGCTATTTTGTAACCAAATCGCATACAGTGGCCGCGAGAGCGTAATTGTATCGGATAACTGGTAAATCCCTTCGCGAGTTTTAGCCCATTCCACAGGTAAAAATGAACATCCATTGAGCTGTGGTAATAGCTTATAAGCTATTTGAGCTGAACTGGTCGTCAGTACTGGAATATCATCATTACTGATGAGCCCCGTTTCGTGCTGTTGGAAGTCAGGCCCCCATTCCAGGCGTAAATATGTTAATCCTGCAGTAGAGTTTTGTGCAGAAGCGGAAAATAGTGCCAGGTTGAAATGTCCCAATAATTGGCTGGAAAACTCGTCCATTTTTGGTGATTCTGTTGTGATCAGTAGGTCAAGTTGTCGTTCATGTAACTGTTTAACCAACGATTGTCGTTGGGAAATACGAGCTTCAAATTGCATGTCTTTATGCTCTTGATAGAGCGCCACTAGCCATTCTGAGAGCATACATTCCCAAAGCGATGCACTAGCACCAATCGTGAGCTCATTGTGCTGAGAGGTGTGGGAAACCTCTTTTTTGGCAGCAAGCCAAATACTCATGAGATTTTCTGCATAAGGCAGCAAACGTTCACCCGCCGTGGTAAGACGAATATTATTACGATGGCGAGTAAAAAGATTTACACCAAGCTGATTCTCTAATTGGCGAATTCTAAAGCTGACAGCTGATTGCGTTAGATAAAGAGCTTCCGCTGCTCGCCCAAAATGCCGCGTTCTGCTCACTTCGAGGAACGTTTTTAGTAATTCAGTATCCACGACCCACTCCCAAAAAAAATTTGTCGTTATGATTTAAATGTTTTGTTTGACGCTCTGTCAAGCGTAACTAATACTCCGCGCCATAAATAGCTAGACCAAGAGAATTAGGAGCGTGCAGGATGGCGGAAAGCTTTACGACGACTAATCGGTTTTTCGACAATAAACATTATCCGCGTGGGTTCGCTCGCCATGGTGATTTCACCATCAAAGAAGCCCAGCTGTTAGAACGTCATGGTTACGCGTTCAATGAGCTGGATCTTGGCAAGCGTGAACCTGGTACTGAAGAAGAAGTTCTATTTGTTGCGGTATGCCGTGGTGAACGTGAGCCAGTGACAGAAGCTGAGCGTGTGTGGAGCAAGTATATGACGCGAATCAAGCGTCCTAAGCGTTTCCATACTCTCTCTGGTGGCAAGCTACAGGCGGATGTGGTCGAAGATTACACCGACAGCGATGACTAATAAAAATGGGGCTAAAGCCCCATTTTTTTATCCTATAAGCTTCTGTAAGTGAATCAGTAAACGGTCAATTGCGCGATAGCTTAGGGCTTCCAAAATATGTTCCCTCGTTATTTGTTCACACTCCTCAATATCAGCAATCGTTCGAGCGACCTTCAATAAGCGGTGCCATGCACGTACCGACAAACCCAGCTTAATCAGAGTTTCTTCCAGCCATACGGCATCATTATGTTCAATGGCACAATGTTTACGAATCTCATGGTTATCGAGCCTTGCATTGAGCTTTTTCTGACGATCAAATTGCCGTTGCTGCGTAGAAATGACCCGAGCTCTTACATCCGCACTACTTTCACTGCTTAATGCCGGATTACTTAACATGCCGGGTGGCGGGAGAGGGATCTCGACTGATAAATCAAAGCGGTCGAGAAATGGCCCTGAAAGTCGGCTGAGGTAGCGCAGCGTTTGCTCGGGTGTGCAGCGATTATGTTTGCCTTGATAATGACCCGTCGGGCTGGGATTCATGGCCGCCAGTAGTTGGAAATGGGCGGGATAACTAATTTTGGCGCGAGTGCGAGATATGTGAATCTCACCTGATTCTATTGGCTCACGTAATGCATCGAGCACACGTCGTTCAAATTCCGGAAGTTCATCGAGAAACAGCACACCGTTGTGTGCCAGTGAAATCTCGCCGGGTCTGGGTATCGAGCCTCCACCAACCATCGCAGCCAATGAAGCACTATGATGAGGCGCTCTGAACGGACGCTGGCGCCACTTTTGCTGTAACGCATGTGGATTGACCAGGCTAATAATGGCTGCACTCTCCAGGGCTTCGCTGTCGCTTAATGGTGGAAGTAAGGTATTCAGGCGGCTGACCAGCATTGTTTTACCCGTGCCAGGGGGCCCAATCAGCAGTAGGTTATGTCCACCAGCAGCGGTGATCTCAAGCGCCCGCTTACCTTGAGCTTGGCCAAAGATTTCATTGAGGTCATGCTGGGATTCAACGTACTGCTGTTGTAGTTTATCTGGTGCTGAGAGTTCGCCTTTACCTTCCAGAAATGCGCAAACTTCAGTGAGATGCTTTGCAATAAGGCAGCCGGGCTGCTCAATCAAACTAAGTTCTGCGGCATTCTCATCAGCAACAATAATCTTCTTCCCTGATTTTAAAGCCTCCATTGCGGATGAAATAGCCCCTGGCACGCCACGTAATGCACCAGTAAGCGCCAGCTCACCTACGAACTCATATTGATCCAACTTATCGATAGAGAGTTGCTCAGACGCTGCCAGCAGCGCCAGAGCGATAGGTAAGTCATACCTGCCACCATCTTTAGGAAGATCCGCTGGCGCAAGATTGATTGTGATTTTACGGGCCGGAAAGGTATAGCCGCTATTGATGATGGCACTCCGCACCCGGTCACGCGCTTCACGGACCGTAGTTTCCGGTAAACCCACCAGAGTTAAGCCAGGCAATCCCTGGCTGATATGGACCTCTACGGTTACTTGTGGCGCCGCGATACCTAAAGCAGCTCTTGTATTCACAACTGCCAATGACATAGTTAGTTCCTCTGAGTGAACTTCATCCTGTCAGTTTGCGAATTTTGTCTAAAGAGCTGAAACGAGGTTCTTCGGGATGTCTTCCAGGCTTTCGGCTGGGATTTCTTTTTTGGAAATTATTCTGCGATGTATCTCGCAAAAGATTTAATTTCTGATGGTTACCTCGCGAAAGGAGATACGAATTTATTCTGGATGAAATATTTTCACTATCTCGTTATCTGCTGAAAACAAAAAGTTTTTCCTCATCCTGATTTTTAAAGCACGATATGTATCATAAAAAAATCTTGTGCTTCCTCCAGACCCTGTGATAACTCTGTAGACATTACTTCGAACAAGTAGACAGAATAAACAAACATGAAAGCCCTTCTACAAGTGATTAGCCTGGTCGTGATTAGCGTGGTGGTGATTATTATCCCACCGTGCGGGGCTGCACTTGGAGAAAGAAAGGCTTAAAAATCAAGCCTGAATCGAAAAGAACCCCCGCACCGAAAGGTCCGGGGGTTTTTTGTTGGGCAAAGAAATTCGGAGAGAAACAGATGATGCGTTACAGAATAAAATGCTGTTTCTCCGATAATGAGACGGGGAACTAACTATGAATGGTGCGCAGTGGGTGGTACATGCGTTGCGAGCGCAGGGGGTAGAGACAGTTTTCGGCTATCCAGGTGGTGCAATAATGCCAGTCTACGATGCGTTGTATGACGGTGGGGTCGAACATTTACTCTGTCGCCATGAACAAGGCGCAGCAATGGCAGCCATTGGTTACGCACGTTCTACAGGAAAAACAGGGGTTTGCATCGCCACTTCCGGACCTGGCGCAACCAACCTGATAACTGGCCTTGCCGATGCGCTGTTAGACTCCGTTCCAGTCGTCGCGATCACAGGCCAGGTTGCCGCTCCGTTCATCGGCACTGATGCGTTCCAGGAAGTGGATGTTTTAGGATTGTCCCTCGCATGCACCAAACACAGTTTCCTCGTTGAATCTTTTGACGATTTACCTCGCGTTCTTGCCGAAGCTTTCGAGATAGCAAACTCCGGTCGCCCAGGCCCTGTGTTGGTGGATATCCCTAAGGACATTCAGTTAGCGCAAGGTGATCTGGAGCCGTGGTTATCGACTGTTGAAGATGATTTCGAAATGCCGCATGCCGAGCTGCAACAAGCTCGCGAAATGATAGCGAATGCCCACAAGCCGATGTTATATGTCGGTGGTGGGGTCGGCATGGCACAGGCCGTTCCCGCGCTGCGTGAATTTATTGCGGCTACCAATATGCCTTCTACCGTCACGCTGAAAGGTCTGGGTGCGGTTCCGGCGGACCATCCGTTTTACACCGGCATGTTAGGCATGCATGGCACCAAAGCGGCGAACCTTGCGGTGCAAGAGTGCGACTTGCTGATTGCCGTCGGCGCGCGTTTTGACGACCGTGTTACCGGCAAACTGAATACCTTTGCTCCGCACGCGAAAGTAATTCACATGGATATCGACCCGGCAGAGTTAAGCAAATTGCGCCAGGCGCACGTTGGGTTGCAGGGGGATTTAGTCCAGTTATTACAGGCACTGCAACAGCCGCTGAATATCGCGGACTGGCAGCAAGAAGTGGCCAACTTACGTGCCGAAAACCCGTGGCGATATGATCACCCCGGTGAGGCCATTTTTGCTCCGTTATTGCTGAAACAGATCTCCGATCGCAAGCCGCAGGAGTGCGTGGTAACCACTGATGTGGGCCAGCATCAAATGTGGACGGCTCAACATATGTCATTCACTCGCCCTGAAAACTTCATCACGTCTAGCGGTTTGGGGACGATGGGTTTTGGTTTGCCGGCAGCGGTTGGTGCGCAGGTGGCCCGCCCGAATGATACGGTCATCTGTATCTCGGGTGACGGCTCATTCATGATGAACGTTCAGGAACTGGGCACGGTAAAACGAAAACAGTTGCCGTTGAAAATCGTTTTGCTGGATAACCAACGTTTAGGAATGGTTCGCCAGTGGCAGCAAATGTTTTTCTCAGAACGTTACAGCGAAACCAACCTCTCCGATAACCCTGATTTCCTCATGCTGGCCAGCGCCTTTGGTATCCCTGGCCAACACATCACTCGTAAAGACCAGGTAGAAGCTGCCATCGAAACGATGTTGAACAGCGATGGCCCGTACATGCTTCACGTCTCAATTGATGAGTACGAAAACGTCTGGCCGTTGGTGCCACCAGGTGCCAGTAACTCACAAATGCTGGAGAAATTATCATGATGCAACATCAGCTCGCAGTAACGGCTCGTTTTCGTCCAGAAACGCTGGAGCGCGTGTTACGCGTGGTGCGTCATCGTGGTTTTCAGGTGTGTTCTATGAACATGGTCACGGTGGGGAACACCGACGACATTAATATTGAATTGACCGTTGCCAGCCTGCGCCCAGTCGAATTACTGTTTAGTCAATTAAGCAAACTGGTTGACGTTGGTCGCGTCGAAATCCAGCAACAAACAACACAACAAATCCGCGCCTGAGCGCAGAAGGAAGAGAACAATGACAACGAAGAAAGCTGATTACATTTGGTTCAATGGTGAGATGACGCCGTGGGGCGAGGCAAAGGTCCATGTAATGTCCCATGCGCTGCATTACGGCACATCGGTATTTGAAGGTATCCGTTGCTATGAATCTCACATTGGCCCAGTGGTGTTCCGCCATCGTGAACACATGCAGCGTTTGCGTGATTCAGCAAAAATCTATCGTTTCCCTGTATCACAAAGTGTTGATGAGCTGATGGAAGCTTGCCGTTCAGTTATCCGTAAAAACAACCTGACCAGCGCGTATATCCGCCCTTTAGTGTTTGTTGGTGATGTCGGTATGGGCGTGAACCCGCCAGACGGCTATACCACTGATGTGATCATCGCAGCCTTCCCATGGGGTGCATACCTCGGCGCAGAAGCGCTGGAACAAGGGATCGACGCGATGGTTTCCTCCTGGAACCGTGTGGCACCAAATACCATTCCAACGGCGGCGAAAGCGGGCGGTAACTACCTTTCTTCCTTGCTGGTTGGCAGTGAAGCACGTCGTCACGGTTATCAGGAAGGCATCGCGCTGGACGTGAACGGCTACCTGTCTGAAGGCGCGGGTGAAAACCTCTTTGAAGTTAAAGACGGCATCCTGTTTACCCCGCCATTTACCTCTTCCGCGCTGCCAGGCATTACCCGTGACGCCATCATTACACTGGCGAAAGACCTGGGTATCGAAGTGCGTGAGCAAGTGCTGTCTCGCGAATCCCTGTATCTGGCAGACGAAGTGTTCATGTCGGGCACTGCCGCAGAAATCACTCCAGTGCGAAGTGTCGACCGCATTCAAGTGGGTGAAGGCCGTTGTGGCCCGGTCACCAAACGCATTCAACAGGCATTCTTTGGCCTGTTCACTGGCGAAACAGAAGATAAATGGGGCTGGTTAGATCAGGTCAACCCTAAGTAAAAATATAACCAGGCGGATGGCGATTACCGTCCGCTCGACAGACAGACTGGAGTAAATAAGCATGCCTAAGTACCGTTCAGCCACCACCACCCACGGCCGTAATATGGCGGGTGCCCGCGCTTTGTGGCGCGCAACCGGGATGACCGATGACGATTTCGGCAAGCCAATTATTGCGGTAGTGAACTCCTTTACTCAGTTCGTGCCGGGACACGTTCACCTGCGCGATTTGGGCAAATTAGTCGCCGAACAAATCGAAGCCTCCGGTGGCGTGGCTAAAGAGTTCAACACCATTGCCGTTGATGACGGTATCGCCATGGGCCACGGCGGCATGCTTTATTCTCTGCCGTCACGCGAGCTTATCGCTGACTCCGTGGAATACATGGTGAACGCGCACTGCGCTGACGCGATGGTTTGTATCTCCAACTGCGACAAAATCACCCCAGGGATGTTGATGGCCTCTTTGCGCCTGAACATTCCGGTTATTTTTGTTTCCGGCGGCCCGATGGAAGCCGGGAAAACCAAACTGTCTGACCAAATCATCAAGCTCGACCTGGTTGATGCGATGATTCAGGGCGCTGACCCGAAAGTGAGTGACGAGCAAAGCGAGCAGGTTGAACGCTCTGCTTGCCCAACTTGCGGTTCCTGTTCTGGTATGTTCACGGCAAACTCGATGAACTGCCTGACCGAAGCGCTGGGCCTGTCTCAGCCGGGTAACGGTTCTCTGCTGGCAACGCACTCCGATCGTAAAGAGTTGTTCCTCAATGCTGGTAAACGCATCGTCGCCCTGACCAAACGTTATTACGAGCAGGATGATGAAAGTGCATTGCCACGTAGCATCGCCAGCAAAGAAGCGTTTGAGAACGCCATGACGCTAGATGTCGCAATGGGCGGCTCAACGAATACCGTTCTGCACTTACTGGCAGCAGCTCAGGAAGCAGAACTCGATTTCACCATGACCGATATCGACCAGCTGTCACGTAAAGTGCCACAGCTGTGTAAAGTCGCACCAAGTACCCAGAAATACCATATGGAAGACGTGCACCGCGCAGGTGGCGTAATCGGTATTTTGGGCGAGCTGGATCGCGGCGGATTATTGCATCGAAATGTGAAAAACGTTCTCGGTCTGACTCTGACGCAAACGCTGGAACAGTACGATGTCATGCTGACCAAAGACGAAAGCGTGAAAAGCATGTTCTCAGCAGGTCCGGCGGGCATTCGTACCACAAAAGCTTTCTCGCAATCCTGCCGTTGGGATTCTCTGGACGTTGACCGCCAAAACGGTTGTATCCGTTCCAAAGAAAATGCCTACAGCCAGGAAGGTGGTTTGGCGGTGTTGTACGGCAACTTCGCCGAAAATGGCTGCATCGTGAAAACTGCGGGTGTGGACGATGAAAGCCTGGTATTCCGCGGCCCAGCGAAAGTCTACGAAAGCCAGGATGATGCGGTTGAGGCCATCCTTGGTGGCAAAGTCATCGCGGGCGATGTGGTCGTTATTCGTTACGAAGGGCCAAAAGGCGGGCCGGGCATGCAAGAAATGCTTTACCCAACAACCTTCCTGAAATCTATGGGGCTGGGCAAAGCCTGTGCGCTGGTCACTGATGGTCGTTTCTCCGGCGGTACTTCTGGACTTTCTATCGGTCACGTTTCTCCGGAAGCGGCAAGCGGCGGCAATATTGCGCTGATTGAAGATGGCGATATGATTGCGATTGATATCCCGAATCGTGGTATCCAACTGCAATTGAGCGATCAGGAAATGGCTGCTCGTCGTGAAGCGCAAGAAGCTCGCGGTGACAAAGCCTGGACGCCACGTGCGCGTGAACGCCAGGTTTCCTTTGCTCTGCGCGCTTACGCAATGCTTGCCACCAGTGCCGATAAGGGCGCGGTGCGCGATAAAAGTAAGCTTGGAGGCTAATCATGGCCGAATCGCAACCGCTACCTGATGCCCCTTGCGGGGCGGAATATCTGCGAGCTGTATTGCGCGCTCCGGTTTACGAAGTCGCGCAAGTTACCCCATTGCAGAAGATGGAAAAACTGTCATCACGGCTGGATAACGTCATTCTGGTGAAACGTGAAGATCGGCAACCCGTGCACAGTTTCAAACTGCGCGGCGCATACGCAATGATTGCCGGGCTGAACAGTGAGCAAAAAGCCAGCGGCGTGATTACGGCTTCAGCTGGTAACCATGCTCAAGGTGTTGCGCTTTCCTCAACGCGTTTAGGCATCAAGTCTTTGATTGTCATGCCAGTCACTACGGCAGATATCAAAGTGGATGCCGTCAGGGCGTTTGGCGGTGAAGTGCTGCTGCATGGCGCAAACTTTGATGAAGCCAAAGCGCGTGCTATCGAGCTTTCGCAGCAACAAGGTTTCACTTACGTTCCTCCGTTTGACCACCCGGCAGTCATCGCCGGGCAGGGCACGCTGGCGCTCGAACTCCTGCAACAAGACGCCCATATCGACCGTATATTCGTACCGGTTGGCGGCGGTGGCCTGGCGGCTGGCGTGGCAGTGCTGATCAAACAGTTGATGCCACAAATCAAAGTCATCGCCGTGGAAGCGGAAGATTCAGCCTGCCTGAAAGCGGCTTTGGATGCGGGCAAGCCGGTTGATTTGGCGCGTGTCGGTTTGTTTGCTGAAGGTGTCGCGGTTAAGCGTATCGGCGATGAAACGTTCCGTCTTTGCCAGGAATACCTCGACGACATTATCACGGTGGATAGCGATGCTATCTGCGCTGCGATGAAAGACTTGTTCGAAGATGTTCGTGCAGTTGCTGAACCGTCTGGCGCTCTGGCTCTGGCGGGGATGAAAAAATACATCCAGCAACACCAGATTCGTGGTGAACGCCTCGCGCACGTATTATCAGGTGCGAACGTTAACTTCCACGGCCTGCGTTATGTTTCCGAGCGTTGCGAGCTGGGTGAACAACGTGAAGCGCTGTTGGCGGTCACCATTCCTGAAGAGAAAGGCAGCTTCCT
Organism: Buttiauxella sp. 3AFRM03; assembly: GCF_003675305.1. NCBI lineage: Bacteria > Pseudomonadati > Pseudomonadota > Gammaproteobacteria > Enterobacterales > Enterobacteriaceae > Buttiauxella > Buttiauxella sp. 3AFRM03. Next base: position 2,849,323 of record NZ_CP033076.1, on the reverse strand, counting down.
GAAATTCTGCCAGGTACTGGGCGGGCGCTCAGTTACCGAGTTTAACTATCGCTATTCCAGTTCGGCGGAAGCCTGCATTTTCGTTGGCGTTCGTTTGACGCGTGGCCTCGAAGAGCGGCATGAAATCATCGAATTGCTTAACGAAGGTGGTTACGGCGTTGTCGATTTGTCTGATGACGAAATGGCGAAACTGCACGTGCGTTACATGGTGGGCGGGCGTCCGTCGAAACCCCTGCGAGAGCGTCTGTACAGTTTCGAATTCCCTGAGTCGCCAGGCGCTTTGCTGAAATTCCTGCAAACGCTCGGCACGCACTGGAATATTTCCCTGTTCCATTACCGCAGCCACGGCACGGATTATGGCCGCGTGCTGGCGGCGTTCGAACTGGGCGACAATGAGCCAGATTTCGAAACCCGTCTCAATGAACTGGGCTACGACTGCCACGATGAAACCAGTAACCCAGCGTTCCGTTTCTTCCTTGCAGGTTAATGGCTTCCGGGCAGTAATTTCCAGAACGCATGCACAAGCGGCTCATTGAGCCGCTTTTTTTGTACGCAAACGCCCAGCTCAAACGGTGTGGTCTCATCGTTTCGTTCCAGCACCTGCACGCGGTTTCGTACCGGTTCCGGGCTGTTTTCCAGCACGATTTCAGGAATCAGCGCCACGCCACAACCCAGCGCCACCATTGAAACCATTGCCTCATGCCCTGCCACCGTCGCGTAAATAAACGGGTTGCTGATTTTCTGACGGCGGAACCACAACTCAATACGGCGGCGTACCGGGCCTTGATCCGGTAAAATAAATGGCACTTTTGCCCAGTCGGGATCCGGTTGATTTACCTGCGCTCGAACCGGGCACGGCAGCGCGGGCGCAATAAGCGCCACAGATAAATTATCCAGAATCGAAAAGGCAACGCCTGGCGGCAATGTCTCCGGTTTACCCGCAATAGCGATATCGGCTTCGTTAGAATCCACTTTTTCTACTGCATCGGCTGCATCGCCGGTGGTCAGTTTGATCTCCACGTTGGGATGCTCAGCACGGAATCTGTCGAGAATTGGCGGTAAATGACTGTAGGCGGCGGTGACGGAGCAAAAAAGATGTAACTCGCCGGTGAGCGACGGCCCTTCCTGCCCGATGGTGTGGCGCATTTGCTGATACTGCAACAGCGTGTGCTGGGCGAACTGTTTCAGTTGCTCTCCGGCCTCGGTCAGCGTAACGGTGCGGTTATCGCGTAAAAACAAGGGTTGACCTAAATCCTCTTCGAGGCGCTGGATCTGGCGCGAAAGCGTCGACGGGCTGACGTGCATCGCGCGTGCGCTCCTGCCGAAATGGCGACTTTCAGCAAGGTGGATAAATATTTTCAGGTCGCGTAAATCCATGGTCATCAGCCCTTGTTTCTACGTTGCATAAATTGCAACGTCACGTTGTTAATATATCAATTTAAGCAACGCATTTCCTGTCATATAGTGAGTTCATTATCGCAAGCAAGACACGGCTGGCGAACCTTATAAAAGCACAACACAACGACTACGGAGTACCACCACGATGGCTAATTATTTCAACACTTTGAACCTGCGTCAGCAGTTGGCGCAACTGGGTAAATGTCGTTTCATGGCGCGTGCAGAATTCGCTGATGAAGCAAGCTACCTCAAAGGCAAAAAAGTCGTCATCGTCGGTTGTGGCGCACAAGGCTTGAACCAGGGTCTGAACATGCGCGACTCTGGTCTGGATGTTGCTTATGCTCTGCGTGCTGAAGCTATCGCTGAAAAACGCGCTTCATGGCGTAAAGCGACCGAAAACGGATTTAAAGTTGGCACTTACGAAGAACTGATCCCACAAGCGGATCTGGTTGTTAACCTGACGCCAGACAAGCAGCACTCTGCGGTTGTTAAGGCTGTTCAGCCAATGATGAAAGACGGTGCAGCATTGGGCTACTCCCACGGTTTCAACGTGGTTGAAGTTGGCGAGCAAATCCGTAAGGACATCACCGTGGTGATGGTTGCGCCAAAATGCCCGGGTACTGAAGTTCGTGAAGAATACAAACGTGGTTTCGGCGTACCGACTCTGATTGCGGTTCACCCGGAAAACGATCCAAAAGGCGAAGGCATGGCCATCGCTAAAGCCTGGGCTGCTGCAACGGGCGGTCATCGTGCAGGTGTTCTGGAATCTTCCTTCGTCGCCGAAGTGAAATCTGACCTGATGGGTGAGCAAACTATTCTGTGCGGCATGCTGCAGGCCGGTTCCCTGCTGTGCTTCGATAAGCTGGTGGAAGAAGGCACTGACCCGGCATACGCAGAAAAACTGATTCAGTTCGGCTGGGAAACCATCACCGAAGCGCTGAAACAAGGCGGCATCACGCTGATGATGGACCGCTTGTCTAACCCGGCGAAAGTCCGTGCTTATGCGCTGTCTGAACAACTGAAAACCATCATGGCTCCATTGTTCCAGAAACACATGGACGACATCATTTCCGGCGAGTTCTCATCCGGCATGATGGCTGACTGGGCAAATGACGATAAGAACCTGCTGACCTGGCGTGAAGAGACCGGCAAAACTGCGTTTGAAACCGCTGCACAGTTTGACGGTAAAATTTCCGAGCAGGAATACTTCGACAAAGGCGTTCTGATGATCGCGATGGTGAAAGCGGGCGTTGAGCTGGCATTCGAAACCATGGTTGATGCGGGCATCATCGAAGAGTCTGCTTACTACGAATCACTGCACGAACTGCCGCTGATTGCGAACACCATCGCTCGTAAGCGCCTGTACGAAATGAACGTGGTTATCTCTGATACCGCTGAGTACGGCAACTACCTGTTCTCTTACGCTGCGGTTCCATTGCTGAAAGAATTCATGACAACTCTGCAAGCGGGTGATTTGGGCAAAGAAATCCCGGCGGGTGCGGTTGATAACGCGCAACTGCGTGACGTTAACGAAGCGATTCGTAACCACGAAATCGAAACCGTTGGCAAGAAACTGCGCGGCTATATGAAAGATATGAAGCGTATTGCTGTAGCGGGTTAAGTTGGCTGGTTAATATTCTCTCTAAAAAAAATCCCTGGTGAAAACACCGGGGATTTTTCTTTACTGGCTACCGATGAACTGCATTATACAACCCCTGTCTTTATGGGTAATTGCGGGGTGTTTTTCAATTAAAAGCAGTAATTCCCTCTTTTGCGATTCGGAGGGTTGTGCGGTGAATCTATTAAGCTGCAAAGTCCAACGGGCGACGGCTTCTGGCGTGAATTCGTTCGCTTTAATGTTGGTGTGAGAGAGCAGCAAAATCAGTTGATTCCATTCGTTAAAGCGGCGGGCTAGTGCAAAACAAAGTTCTGCGTGTTTCACCGTTGGCGCAGCCTCAAGGCTTTGCTGAATATCTGCCATGGTTAGGTAGAGCTTTAATTTAACAAATGTTTTAACCACCATTCTCGCGATTGTATACGATGGGTAAGTGAATGCTTTTAAAAGATATTCACGGGCGTCTTCCTGCAAGTTTCGCACTATCACCAGCAGCGCAGCCTTATACATTGCCACTGAGCTGCAATCCAGACTGTTTAACGCCAGCTCAATGACGTGCTCATATTTCTGCTCATCAAGGCCCAGCAATGCCGTGCCTCTTTCTTCGGCTTTGCGGGAATTGTCGTGAAATGCGGCGATATAACATTTGATCGGCGATACATCGCCAGCAGTCAGGAGCCTGGCCGCCCGTTTTCTTACTAGCTCGTTGCGATCCAGCAACAACGGTAAGAGTAACGATGGCGAAACAGGCAGTTTTTCCTCAACAATATAATGCAGCACCGCTTGTTTAATCGGTGCGTAGCTGTCTTTAAGCAGCCTGGCTATTCGTTCTGTTGTCACCATCGCGGGGCGCATCAACAATGCGTTGGTTGCCACTAACCTCACTACCGCGTCGTTGCTTTGTTTTGCGCGCTGAAAAAGCACATCTTCAGAGAAGATCTGATGCTCAAGCAGTACTCGCAGGGCTGCTCTGGCAACATTTTTATCTTGAGAAACCAATATATCTAATAGCACACCCCGGTTTTCAGAGAGTGCCAGGAAGTGAATAATTTGATTCACCAGCGACTGATGATCGTCACGCTTGCCGTCGAGCAGACGAAATAAATTGGGTAAGCAATTCGCCAGTGATTGTGCGTTTTCTGGTTTTATAAACCGCAAAATGCTCGTGCGGGCGGCCCTTCTGACCTGCATTGCCCAGTCATTTACCCTTTCAATCAGAGCTGGTAATGCCGGGACTGTCCCCATCAAACCCAGGCATAAAACGGCGCGTTCCCGAACGTGGCCGTTGTGATGTCGGGTTAATTGCTCAAGACGTTTTGCCAGGTCTGGCTCGGGCTTCTGCGAGTACCAAAAATCCCAGTTATTTGGCTCAGCCATAAATGCATCAAGCTGGCGCAGTAAGAATAATTCCGTTGCCATTAATTTAATCCTCAAACCATCACTGTTTTAAACAACAAGGCATCCAATGCCGCTGTGCCCTGCATCCGGCTTTCGGGAAGCAGCATTCGATCTTTATCAGTATTCAGCTCTTGCAGGATGAACTCGTGGATTCGTGGCCTGCGTGGGCCATATTTCGCTTCGCCTGCATTCTGTTTTACCTCCAGCAACTGGTGGATTTCCTCAAGAAGCAGGGGGTCAGTTACCGTTCCTTCCATTAATTGGTCGAAACGCACGGGTGGAAATCCTTTTCCTGCTTCCAGCCACTGCACTGCCAGTAAAGGCCGCAGCACATAGAAGTATTTTTTGAGGCGAACTTCATCTTCTTGTAGATAGCCGCGAAAGTTTTTGCGAGCCATCGAGAAGTAATGCCATCTTGCTCGCTGTGCCGAAAACCAATCTGGAACCTGTGCTCGTAGCGCATCCATACATTCATTGTCTTGTTCATAGACCAGCGGGGAGTGAAGCCACTCTTGTAACGTAGGGTTGGCGCTTTTTAACAGCCCCAGCGCTTTACGCCATTCCCAGCCGCAAACATCCAGCTCGCTGTCTATAGGCAGCTCAATCACATCACGCTGTGGCTCAACCCGCAAATACCACTCAGGTGGATGAACATAGAGAAATCGCACGTCATAATCGCTGTCTGGCGAAGCAAAGCCCCAGCCACGGCTGCCGGATTCGCAGGCATACAGCACGCGCACGTCGTGGCGTTTTTCGATATCCCGCAGCGCCTGTTGCACACGGCTACGCATAACCGCATCAACACTATTCAGTCCCGTTTTCATCTCTTATCCTTTTACACACACGACCTGGCGCAAAGTGTGAACAATTTCTACCAGCGAAGACTGCGCCGCCATTACTGCGTCAATATCTTTGTAAGCCATCGGTATTTCGTCGATAACGTCGCTGTCTTTACGGCATTCCACATGGGCCGTGGCGCGGATTTGATCCGCTACGCTAAAGCGCTTTTTTGCCTCTTTGCGGCTCATAGTACGCCCCGCGCCGTGGCTGCATGAGCAGAAGCTTTCTTCATTACCCAGGCCGCGCACGATAAAGCTTTTTGCCCCCATCGAACCGGGAATAATCCCCATCTGTCCTTTTTGCGCAGAGACTGCACCTTTACGTGTCACCAGTACCGATTCACCAAAATGAGTTTCCTGCTGCACATAGTTGTGGTGGCAGTTAACCGCTTCCTGCTGAGTGGTGAAGGGTTTTGTCACAATGCGCGAAAGCGCTGCCAACGTGTGTGCCATCATCACTTCACGGTTATGGCGGGCAAAATCCTGCGCCCAACTGACTGCCTCCATGTAATCCTCAAAATGCTGGCTCCCTTCTTCAAAGTAGGCGAGGTTACGATCCGGCAAATTGGCGATGTGCTGCTGCATATCTTGCTGTGCGAGCGAGATAAACAACGAACCGATGGCGTTGCCTACTCCGCGCGATCCGCTATGCAGCATTACCCAGACCTGCTGTGTTTCATCAAGGCACACCTCAATAAAATGGTTACCTGTTCCCAGTGTTCCGAGGTGCTGATAGTTATTGGTTTTCGCCAACTGCGGGTACTTATCCGTCAGGTGCTTGAAGCGTGGTGCCAGTTCGGCCCAGTGCTTGTCTACTTCTTGCGGAGGGGTTTCCCATGCTCCACGATCCCTTTTCGAACGGGTTGAAGTACGCCCATGTGGTACCGCCTGTTCGATGGCGCTACGCAAACCGGCAAGGTTATCCGGCAGGTCGCTTGCCAGCAGTGACGTCCGCACGGCAATCATTCCACAGCCAATATCAACGCCAACGGCCGCCGGGATAATTGCACCACGGGTGGGAATAACGCTGCCGATAGTCGAACCCTTACCCAGATGTACATCCGGCATTACGGCCATGTGTTTAAAAATAAAAGGCATTTTTGCTGTATTCAGCAATTGCTCTTGTGCTCTGGGTTCCACAGGTACGCCCTGAGTCCACATTTTTATCGGCGCACCGTTGGTTTGATTCAAAAGTTGGTAATCGTTCAATATTTTGCTTTCCATAGTCTTGTCCCTTTTTGATTGTTGTCCCTGTAGATATAGCGAAAGCTGTGCCAATAACGAAAATAGCCATAAATATACTTTTAGTTATATGAAATTTAAGGATAAAAAATAATTACTTCGCTTGTGGTTAAATATCGCTTTGTAAGATATTTTATTTTTAAGGATATTGGTTTATATGAAGGGATAAAATGAAACGCAATGTTGTTATTGGCGTATTGGGGACCACGCTGGATAAACGAGGCAAGCGAGAAAATCGGTGGACGAAATGGCGCCCCACAATAGGGCTGTGCCAGCAGGATTGGCTAACGGTCGATCGTCTGGAATTATTGCACCAGCCTAAAGATAAAGGTATGGCTTTACAGGCTGCGGAGGACATTGGCAAAGTTTCACCCGCGACTCAGGTCGTGTTAAACGAAGTGGAGCTGAGTGACCCCTGGGATTTTGAAGTGGTCTACAATGCGTTGCTCGATTTTGCCAGCCGTTATCCTTTCGATACTGAATCAGAAGAGTATTTGGTACATATCACTACCGGTACGCATGTGGTGCAGATTTGCTGGTTCTTGCTGACAGAAGCACGCTATCTCCCGGCAAGACTGCTGCAAACGGCACCGGGGGAAAAAACCGATCGTGCGAACAGCCCCGAAGGAACGGCATCTGTCATTGATTTGGATCTCAGCCGCTATGCCACGCTGACCAGCCGTTTCTTGCGTGAACAGCAGCAGTCGGTCTCTTTCCTGAAATCCGGTATTGAAACCCGTAATAAAACGTTCAACACACTTATCGCTCAAATTGAACGAGTGGCGCTGCGCTCTGATGCACCAATGCTGCTGACTGGCCCGACGGGTGCCGGTAAATCATTTCTGGCGCAGCGAATCTACGCGTTGCGCGAATCCCGGCATCTGGTTAAGGGCAGTTTTGTTGCGGTGAACTGTGCCACGCTGCGCGGCGATAATGCGATGTCTACTTTATTCGGCCATGTGAAAGGGGCTTTTACCGGTGCGTTGCAAGCACGAACCGGGTTGCTTAGGGAAGCTAATGAGGGTGTGCTGTTCCTTGATGAGATTGCTGAACTAGGGCTGGATGAGCAGGCAATGTTGCTAAAAGCCATTGAAGAGAAAAAGTTCTTTCCCTTTGGCTCTGATAAAGAAGTCAGTAGTGATTTCCAGCTTATTGCTGGTACTCACCGCAACATGCAAGAGTGGATCGCGCAGGGCCGGTTTCGTGAGGATTTATACGCTCGTATCAACATGTGGACTTTTCGATTACCAGGACTTGCGGAACGCTGTGAGGATATCGCACCTAATATTGAATACGAATTACAGCGCTTTGCCCGTAATCAAAAAAGCCAGGTTCGCTTCGACAAAGGCGCAAAGGAAGAATATCTGGCTTTCGCGTGTTCTTCGCAAGCCACCTGGCGCGGTAACTTCCGTGAGTTGAGCGCCTCAATAGCGCGTATGGCAACGCTTGCAGAACAAGGGCGCGTGACAAAGGCGCTGGTTGATGAAGAGGTTGTCAGGCTGAAAACTAACGGGCAGGAACGAGGTTCAAGTACGGTATTTAGCGCCGTGCCCGAGCATATCGATCTCTTTGACAGACGTCAGTTGGAAACTGTTATTGAAGTGTGTCGCAACTCGCCTTCACTTTCAGAAGCGGGGCGACGGCTTTTTGCGGTGTCACGTGAACAAAAGAAACAACCCAATGACGCAGACAGGTTACGTAAGTATCTGGTGCGCTTTGGGTTGAGTTGGGATGACGTCAAAAATAGCTGAGTTAATTACGATACAGCACTTTGATGATGTGGTAACCAAACTGCGTGTGCAGCGGGCCGTATGGTTCGAGCAGCGGGCAGGAAAACACCACTTTATCGAACGCAGGAACCATCTGGCCCTGACGGAATTCACCTAAGTGACCGCCTTTTTTGCCTGATGGGCAGGTGGAATGCTTTTTAGCCAGTTTTTCGAAGTCGCCGCCATTCTGAAGCTGCGCCAGAATTTCCTGGGCCAGTTTTTCTTCCTTAACAAGGATATGCAATGCTGCTGCGGTTTTTGCCATGATAGTGCCTTGAGTCGCATGGATTAGGCTCGCTATACTACCACGCTCTTTTTCCCCTTCGTACCTTCCTGACTTCACTGAGTGACCTTATGCGTTTAAACCCTGGCCAACAACAAGCCGTCGAATTTGTCACCGGACCCTGCCTGGTCCTGGCGGGCGCAGGCTCGGGCAAAACACGTGTGATTACCAATAAAATGGCGCATTTGATTCGCGAATGCGGCTATCAGGCACGTCACATCGCAGCGGTCACGTTTACTAACAAAGCGGCCCGCGAGATGAAAGAGCGTGTGGCGCAAACGTTAGGGCGCAAAGAAGCACGTGGTTTGCTGATCTCCACTTTCCATACCTTAGGTCTTGAGATTATTAAACGCGAGTACGCAGCGCTGGGGATGAAGGCTAACTTCTCACTATTTGATGACACCGATCAGACGGCGTTGCTCAAAGAGCTAACCGAAGGTTTGCTCGAGGACGATAAGACTTTATTGCAGCAGTTGATCTCGACGATCTCAAACTGGAAAAACGATCTGATGACGCCTTCGCAGGCGGCTGCGCAGGCCAAAGGGGAGCGCGACCGAATCTTTGCTCACTGCTATGGCTTGTACGATACACATCTGAAATCCTGCAATGTTCTGGATTTTGATGATCTGATTTTGCTTCCAACACTGCTTTTACAGAGCAATGAAGAAGTTCGTGAGCGTTGGCAAAACCGCATCCGCTATTTGCTGGTGGATGAGTATCAGGATACCAACACCAGCCAGTATGAACTGGTGAAGTTGCTGGTAGGGGCGCGAGCAAGATTTACCGTGGTGGGTGATGACGACCAGTCGATTTACTCCTGGCGCGGCGCAAGGCCGCAAAACCTCGTCTTGCTAAGTCAGGATTTCCCGGCACTTCAGGTGATTAAGCTTGAACAGAATTACCGTTCTTCCGGGCGTATTCTGAAAGCGGCAAACATTCTGATTGCCAATAATCCACATGTGTTTGAAAAACGTCTCTTCTCTGAACTGGGTTATGGCACCGAATTAAAAGTAGTGACGGCAAACAGTGAAGATCATGAGGCTGAACGCGTTACTGGCGAGCTTATTGCCCATCACTTCATAAATAAGACAAATTACAAAGATTACGCCATTCTCTATCGCGGAAATTTCCAGTCGCGCGTGTTTGAGAAGATGCTGATGCAGAACCGCATCCCGTATCGCATCTCAGGTGGCACCTCGTTCTTCTCGCGACCGGAAATCAAAGACCTTCTGGCTTATCTGCGTGTACTGACCAACCCCGATGACGACAGTGCATTCATGCGGATAGTGAATACACCGAAGCGTGAAATAGGCCCGGCGACTCTGCAAAAGCTGGGTGCCTGGGCGATGCAGCGCAATAAAGGATTGTTTAGCGCCAGCTTCGACATGGGGTTGAGCCAGACGCTGAGTGGGCGTGGTCTGGAGTCGTTACAGCGCTTCACTCAGTGGTTACGCGATGTGGCGACTTTGTCAGAACGCGACCCCATTGCTGCCGTGCGCGATTTGATTCACGGCATTGATTATGAAAGCTGGCTATATGAAACCTCACCCAGCCAGAAAGCCGCCGAAATGCGCATGAAAAACGTCAATACATTGTTTAGCTGGATGACGGAAATGCTTGAGGGGTCGGAAATCGATGATCCAATGACGTTAACTCAGGTGGTCACTCGCTTTACGCTGCGCGATATGATGGAGCGCGGGGAGAGCGATGAAGAAGCCGATCAGGTTCAGCTCATGACGCTTCATGCTTCAAAAGGTCTCGAATTCCCGTATGTCTTTTTAGTCGGGATGGAAGAAGGGCTGCTGCCGCATCAGAGTAGTATCGATGAAGATAACATTGAAGAAGAGCGCCGTCTGGCGTACGTGGGAATTACTCGTGCGCAAAAAGAACTGACTTTTACGCTCTGCAAAGAACGCCGCCAGTATGGTGAGCTGATTCGCCCCGAACCCAGCCGTTTCTTGCTGGAATTACCACAAGATGATTTGCTGTGGGAAACGGAACGTAAAGTGGTATCAGCTGAAGAACGGATGCACAAAGGCCAGAATAATGTAGCCAACATTCGTGAAATGCTGGCAAAAGCACGTAAAAGCTGAGTTATTTGATAGCCAGTGACCAGTGGACATAGCTTTGCCACAGGCTTTCTTGTTCGAGTAATTCAGCTCCGAGTGGGTGGCATTCCAGCCACTTTTCGGGAAGCTCAAGAATTAAAGTTTCGCCTTCCACCTTCAGCGTAATATCCGGCAGAATGTCATCGCGACGGCGACTGGCGAAAATAATAGCCAGGCGTAACAGGCGGCAAAGATATTCTGCAATACGCGGTGGTACGGCATTTTGCTGGTGGAGAGACGAGAGATCAACGGGGTTTGTCTGGTTCAACATCAGTGTCGCCAGCAGTTTTTTCTGGGCTGGTGTATAACCCGGAAGATCGAGATTTTTCACCAGATAGGCGGCGTGTTGAGGCGCTTGCTTAAAGTCGACGCTCAGGCCAATTTCATGCAGCAGGGCCGCGCTGTCGAGCATTTCTACACTCAGTGGCGTCAGATTCCACGAATCCGTTACCTGGTTGGCTAGTGCCTGTGCCAGTTGCTGCACGCGTTCTGCTTGCCCGGTATCAACCATAAAACGACGCTGAATATTGCGTATGGTACGGCTGCGGATTTCCTGGTTAACGGACAAATGAAGCATTCCGTACACCAGACCTTCACGCAGCGCACCGCCAGCCAGCGTCATACAATTGATCGATAACTCTTCGAATATCGCGATTAAAATGGCGAGACCGCTTGGAAATACCAGGGCTCTTTCTAGCGTAAGCCCTTCAATTTCCAGCTCTTCGAGTCGCCCACATTGAATGGCTCTCTGCTTTAACTGCTGAAGCTTTGCAAGCGTAATTCGTTCGTCCATTCCCTGCGCCATCATGATTTCTTGCAAGGCTTGTACGGTGCCTGAAGCGCCAACGCAGACTTTCCAGCCATGATGTTTTAACCGATCGCAAATCGGCCTGAGAACCTCTTTTGCAGCGGTTTCGGCAGCATCAAAGTTTTCTTTTGCCAGATTTCGATCGCTAAAAAAGCGTTCAAGCCAGGTCACGCAACCCATTGATAAGCTAAAGAGTGCGGTTGTTTGCGCCCCCGAGCCTGTCACCAGTTCCGTGCTGGCACCGCCGATATCAACCACTAAGCGCTGATCGGCACCGCCCGTCGTATGGGCAACACCCTGATAAATCAGGCGTGCTTCTTCTTCGCCGTGGATGATTTGCACCGGACAACCGAGGATTTTTTCAGCCTGCTGGATGAATTCATTGGCGTTGGTAGCCAGGCGTAGTGTCGCGGTGGCGACAACTCGAATTTGTGACTGAGGGATATCTTGTAGACGTTCAGCAAATAAGCGCAGGCATTGCCACCCGCGCTCCATCGCTTCGCGTGAAAGCGTATTGTCGCTGCTTAAACCAGCAGCAAGGCGTACTTTCCGTTTAATCCTGGCAAGGGTTTGTATGCTCCCTGCCACCTCACGTACAACCAACATATGAAAGCTATTTGAGCCTAAATCAATTGCTGCATACAGCGAGGTGGAGCTGAGCATAAATTTTTAACCTGTGCGACGACGATTACCACGGGAGGCACCACCATTACGGCGAGGACCGTTACCCGGACGGGAACGTGTCAGACGCTTCGGTGGAGGAAGTTCGCTTAACAGTGCTTCAGTTTTGTACTTACTGACTGGGATTGAGTGACCGATATAGGTTTCAATGGCAGACAGGTTTAACGCATAGTCTTCACAAGCAAGGCTGATGGAATGGCCACTTTCGCCAGCACGACCGGTACGGCCAATACGGTGAACGTAGTCTTCGCAGTCATCCGGTAAATCGTAGTTGAAAACATGAGTGACAAGCGGGATGTGTAAACCACGAGCGGCAACATCGGTTGCAACTAAGATGTCGAGATCGCCACGAGTGAATTCATCAAGAATGCGCAGACGTTTTTTCTGAGCCACATCGCCGGTTAACAGACCAACACGATGCCCATCAGCAGCCAGGTGACCCCAGATATCTTCACAACGGTGTTTGGTGTTAGCAAAGATAATGGCACGGTCTGGCCACTCTTCTTCGATTAGCGTCTGCAACAGGCGCATTTTCTCTTCGTTAGAAGGGTAGAACAGCTCTTCCTGGATGCGGTGACCGGTTTTTTGTTCCGGTTCAACTTCCACGTATTCCGCGTTGTTCATCTGTTCGAACGCCAGTTCACGCACACGGTAAGATAAGGTGGCAGAGAACAGCATGTTCAGGCGTTGGGTAACAGGAGGCATGCGACGGAACAACCAACGAATATCTTTAATAAAGCCGAGATCGTACATACGGTCAGCTTCATCAAGCACCACAACCTGAATTGCACCTAAGTTGATGTGGTTTTGTTTGGCGTAATCAATCAAACGGCCAGTGGTACCGATAAGAATATCAACACCGCTTTCCAGCACTTTAAGCTGTTTGTCGTAGCCGTCGCCACCGTAAGCCAGGCCGAGTTTCAGGCCGGTCGATTGTGCAAGTGGCTCTGCGTCAGAGTGAATTTGTACTGCCAGTTCACGAGTCGGTGCCATGATTAAAGCACGCGGCTGGTTCACCTGGCGATTCTCTGGAACCGGGTGAGAGAGTAAATAATGGAACGTTGACGTTAAAAACGCCATCGTTTTGCCAGTACCGGTTTGCGCCTGCCCTGCAACGTCACGATTCGCTAGTGTCAGCGGTAGTGCCAGTGCCTGAATTGGGGTGCAGTTATGGAACCCTTTATTTTCAAGGGCTTCAATCACCTTAGGGTGCAGGGCGAAGTCGGAAAACTTCTGTTCGGTCAAATGTGTTTTGCTCATAGTGTAGTAGAATATCAGTTTACTATTGCTTTACGAAAGCACATCCGTTGAAATAAACGGGGTGAAATAAAGTCACCCCAAGTTGGTTGAGGCTACACCAACAAGGTAGACATAATCCTGCGGAGTAGAACATGAGCGATAAAATTATTCACCTGACTGACGACAGTTTCGACACGGACGTGCTAAAAGCTGATGGGTTGATCCTGGTTGATTTCTGGGCAGAGTGGTGTGGTCCATGCAAGATGATCGCCCCGATTCTTGATGAAATCGCTGATGAATATCAGGGCAATCTGACCGTTGCTAAACTGAACATCGATCAGAACCCGGGCACCGCACCGAAATACGGTATCCGTGGTATCCCAACTCTGTTGCTGTTCAAGAATGGTGAAGTGGCTGCGACCAAAGTTGGTGCGCTGTCTAAAGGCCAGTTAAAAGAGTTCCTCGACGCTAATCTGGCATAATGGAATCTCAGCCGGTGCGTGCGGGTTCGCAATTTTTTGTGAGCTGCTGGACGCCCGGCGTCAGTCATGCTAAGTTACTTTTACTGCATTTTGAACTTGTCTTGTAGTTTGAATCTTTGTATTACCCAATGCTTCCAGTTAACTTTCACTAAGACGCTGTTTTACAGTGAACATATGGTCGCAAAATCGATTTCGGGCATATCACCCATTCCGTCGTGTCGTTTCAGTTCTGCGTTTTTCCTATGACCAGACAGCGATAAGACATGTGGTGGTGGCCATTAAACAGGCATGGATGATCCTGCCATACCATTCACGATCATGTTCGAGATTTACCCCGAGTTTAAGAACCCACCATTATGAATCTTACCGAATTAAAGAATACGCCGGTTTCTGAGCTGATTACTCTCGGCGAAAATATGGGGCTGGAAAACCAAGCCCGTATGCGCAAGCAGGACATTATTTTCTCCATCCTGAAGCAACATGCTAAGAGTGGTGAAGATATCTTTGGTGACGGTGTGCTGGAGATATTGCAGGACGGATTTGGTTTCCTCCGCTCTGCAGACAGCTCCTACCTCGCCGGTCCTGATGACATCTACGTTTCTCCCAGCCAAATCCGCCGTTTCAACCTCCGCACAGGGGATACCATCTCCGGTAAGATTCGCCCGCCGAAAGAAGGTGAGCGTTACTTTGCACTGCTGAAAGTAAACGAAGTCAACTATGACAAACCGGAAAATGCGCGTAGCAAAATCCTGTTCGAAAACTTAACCCCGCTGCATGCGAACTCTCGTTTACGCATGGAACGTGGTAACGGTTCTACCGAAGACTTAACCGCACGCGTACTGGATCTGGCATCGCCAATCGGTCGCGGCCAGCGTGGCCTGATTGTGGCACCGCCGAAAGCTGGTAAAACCATGCTGCTGCAAAACATTGCTACCAGCATTGCGTATAACCATCCTGATTGTGTACTGATGGTTCTGCTGATTGACGAGCGTCCGGAAGAAGTGACCGAGATGCAGCGTCTGGTTAAAGGTGAAGTTATTGCTTCTACCTTTGATGAGCCAGCCTCGCGCCACGTTCAGGTTGCCGAAATGGTCATCGAGAAAGCAAAACGTCTGGTTGAGCACAAGAAGGACGTAATTATTCTTCTCGACTCCATCACCCGTCTGGCTCGTGCCTACAACACCGTGGTACCGGCATCTGGTAAAGTGTTAACCGGTGGTGTGGACGCTAACGCCCTGCATCGTCCAAAACGCTTCTTCGGTGCTGCACGTAACGTGGAAGAGGGTGGTAGCCTGACTATCATCGCAACGGCTTTGGTTGATACCGGTTCTAAAATGGATGAAGTTATCTACGAAGAATTTAAAGGTACCGGCAACATGGAACTGCATCTGGCGCGTAAAATCGCTGAGAAGCGTGTGTTCCCTGCCATCGACTATAATCGTTCTGGTACCCGTAAAGAAGAATTGCTGACTACCCAGGAAGAACTGCAGAAAATGTGGATCCTGCGTAAAATCATCCACCCAATGGGTGAGATTGATGCCATGGAATTCCTCATCAACAAGCTGGCGATGACGAAAACCAACGAAGACTTCTTCGATATGATGAAACGCTCGTAAGCCATAAAAACTCGGGGAACGCCACGCTTAGTCGTGGCGTTTTTCTTTTCTGGTATATACGATATAGAATCAACTATCACGGTTAAGCATCAACCGTGGCAATGGATGCCATGATGTTATTAGTCGCAACGCTTGGATAGTGTTGTTTAAATAACAAACGGGTTGTTCAGGGATTCGATGTATATAACCATTGGACGGGGCTGACTTCGATTGAGTTTTCCTTGACCTTTTATTTTGCAGAGAGCTTGCACTGTGAATTTAATCACCGCTGGAACTGACCTGGTAAGTATTTTTTTATTCACTACCGTTTTTCTTTTTTTCGCTCGTAAGGTGGCAAAAAGAATCGGTCTGGTAGATAAACCAAACTTCCGCAAACGCCACCAGGGACTCATCCCTTTGGTCGGAGGCATTTCTGTTTATGCCGGGATCTGCTTTACTTTCCTGATTGCCAATTATTACATCCCACACGCATGGCTTTATTTGACTTGTGCCGGGGTACTGGTGTTCATCGGTGCTCTGGATGATCGCTTTGATATCAGTGTAAAAATTAGAGCCTCGATTCAGGCATTAATTGGCATTGTCATGATGGTTGTCGGGAAATTATACCTGGTCAGCCTTGGGTATATATTTGGTTCCTGGGAAATGGTTCTCGGCCCATTCGGTTATTTTTTAACCCTGTTTGCCGTCTGGGCTGCAATAAACGCCTTCAATATGGTTGATGGTATTGATGGCCTGTTGGGTGGGCTTTCTTGCGTATCCTTTGCAGCAATGGGAATCATCCTTTATTTCGATGGGCAATTGAGCCTGGCGATGTGGTGCTTCGCAATGATTGCCGCCATCTTGCCTTATATTCTTTTAAACCTCGGGATACTTGGACGTCGCTATAAAGTATTTATGGGGGATGCGGGTAGCACGCTCATCGGATTTACGGTTATCTGGATCCTACTGGAAACCACTCAGGGTCAAACTCATCCAATCAGTCCAGTCACTGCTTTGTGGATTATTGCTATTCCTTTGATGGACATGATTGCCATCATGTACCGCCGTTTACGCAAAGGCATGAGTCCATTCTCCCCAGACCGCCAGCATATTCACCATTTAATCATGCGTGCTGGGTTTACTTCCCGTCAGGCTTTTGTGCTTATCACAGCCGCAGCAGCATTGCTTGCGAGTATTGGCGTGGCTGCTGAATATATTCATTCCATACCCGAGTGGGTAATGTTGGCATTATTCTTGCTTGCATTTGTCCTATATGATTATTGCATCAAACGCGCCTGGAAAGTGGCTCGTTTTATAAGACGCCATAAGCGTCGGCAACGTAGAAACAGCAGTAGCATTTCTTAATTCTGAATGTAATTGGGGAAGTGATGAAACAAAACGTGCCAGGAAATAACCCGGGAATGGTAGACAACGAGTTGGACATTCGTGGTTTATTCCGGACACTTTGGCAAGGGAAGCTGTGGATTATTGGCGTGGCAGCTTTGTTTGCTGCCGTAGCGCTGATCTATACTTTCTTTGCCAAGCAGGAGTGGAGTGCTAACGCGATAACCGATCGTCCAACCGTGAATATGCTGGGTGGTTTTTATTCTCAGCAGCAATTCCTGCGCAATCTTGACCTCAGATCTAACATGTTGCCGGTCGATCAGCCGTCGGTGATGGATGAAGCTTACAAAGAATTCATCATGCAGCTGTCTGCTTACGATACCCGTCGTGATTTTTGGCTGCAGACTGACTATTACAAACAACGTCAGGTTGGCAATAGTAAAGTGGATGCCGCGCTATTGGATGAAGTCATTGATAACATTCAATTTATTGCTGGTGATGCCACCCGTAACACTAGCGATAGCGTGAAGCTAATTGCTGAAACTGCCGCTGATGCTAACAACTTGCTGCGCCAATATGTCGCTTTTGCCAGCCAGCGTGCGGCAAGCCATCTCAATGAAGAACTGACGGGGGCCTGGGCTGCTCGTACTGTTCAGATGAAAGCGCAAGTTAAACGCCAGGAAGCAGTAGCGAAGGCAATTTTTGACCGCAAAGTGCACAGTGTCGAGCAAGCGCTGAAAATAGCACAGCAGCAAAATATTTCTAAAAGTGAAACAGAAGTTCCTGCCGACGAGTTACCAGATTCTGAAATGTTCATGTTAGGACGTCCTATGTTGCAAGCACGCCTTGAAAGCTTGCAAGCGGTAGGTCCAGACTATGACATCGACTATGACCAGAATCGAGCCATGCTGTCGACGCTGAATGTTGGGCCGACGCTCGACGCTCGCTTCCAAACCTACCGCTATTTACGTACCCCTGAGGAACCTGTGAAGCGTGATAGTCCGCGCCGGGCATTCTTGCTGATTATGTGGGGTATGGTTGGGGCCCTGATTGGTGCTGGTGTGGCATTAGCCCGCCGTCCAAAATTGTTATAACGCCCTTACCCGGTGAAAGCTCGATGGACGGCTTTCACCTTTTTTAATTAAAGAGAATCGCTGTGAAAGTGTTAACTGTTTTTGGCACGCGCCCAGAAGCCATTAAAATGGCTCCACTTGTTGATGCGTTGGCAAAAGACCCGTTTTTTGACGCAAAAGTCTGCGTGACAGCACAGCATCGCGAGATGCTGGATCAAGTGCTGAATCTATTTTCTATCGAGCCGGATTATGATTTAAACATCATGAAACCGGGGCAAGGGTTGACGGAAATCACCTGCCGCATCCTCGAGGGACTAAAGCCGATTCTTGAGTCATTTAAGCCGGATGTGGTTCTGGTACATGGCGATACCACAACGACACTCGCCACTAGTCTTGCTGCATTTTATCAGCGTATTCCCGTTGGGCATGTTGAAGCGGGTCTGCGTACTGGCGACCTGTACTCCCCGTGGCCAGAAGAAGCGAACAGAACCATTACCGGGCATCTGGCGATGTATCACTTCGCGCCAACAGAGAATTCCCGACAAAACCTCTTACGTGAAAATATCAGCGACAGTAAGATCTTCGTTACCGGTAATACGGTGATTGATGCGCTGATTTCCGTCCGCGATCGCGTGTTGGCTGATGATAGCTTGCGCAGCTCTTTGGCGGAGTGTCATCCGTTCCTCGATAACAGCAAAAAACTGATTCTGGTTACCGGTCACCGCCGCGAAAGCTTTGGCGATGGTTTTGAACGTATTTGTCACGCGCTGGCTGAAATTGCTAAAGAAAACAGCGATGTTCAGATTGTTTATCCTGTGCATTTGAATCCAAATGTTAGCGAGCCTGTGACGCGTATTCTTGGTGATGTTAAAAACGTGGTGCTGATCGACCCACAGGAATACTTGCCGTTTGTCTATTTAATGAACCATGCCTACCTGATTCTGACCGACTCCGGTGGTATCCAGGAAGAAGCGCCATCGCTGGGAAAACCCGTATTGGTGATGCGTGATACTACAGAGCGCCCGGAAGCGGTTGATGCAGGAACCGTTCGTTTGGTGGGTACGGATACTCAAGAGATTGTCCGCCAGGTAACGCGTTTGTTGAAAGACCAAAACGAATACGAAGTGATGAGTCGGGCACATAATCCTTACGGTAACGGTAAGGCCTGTGAACAAATTTTGGCTGCATTGAAGAAGAATCAGGTGACACAACAATGAGTTTTGCAACCATCTCTGTGATTGGTCTTGGCTATATCGGATTACCTACTGCGGCTGCATTTGCCTCTAAACAGCAACACGTCGTAGGGGTTGATATCAGCCAACATGCTGTAGACACCATAAATCGTGGTGCTATTCACATCGTTGAGCCTGACCTGGATAAGGTGGTCAAAACTGCTGTGGAAGGTGGTTTTTTACGCGCCAGTACCAGGCCAGTTAAAGCTGATGCTTTTTTGATTGCGGTGCCAACGCCATTTAAAGGCGATCACGAACCGGACATGGTTTATGTTAAAGCTGCCGCCGAGTCCATCGCTCCCGTCCTTAAGAAAGGGGCTTTGGTGATTCTGGAGTCCACTTCTCCGGTCGGTTCAACCGAGCAAATGGCGCAATGGTTAGCCGAACTTCGCCCTGACCTGACATTCCCTCAGCAGGCTGGTGAAGCAGCAGATGTTAACGTGGCTTACTGCCCGGAACGAGTATTGCCAGGCCAGGTGATGGTTGAGCTTATCAAAAACGATCGGGTTATTGGCGGCATGACGCCAATCTGTTCGGCTCGTGCCAGCGAACTGTACAAAATCTTCCTGGAAGGTGAGTGTGTGGTGACGAACTCCCGCACCGCTGAAATGTGTAAGCTCACTGAAAACAGCTTCCGCGATGTGAATATTGCCTTCGCCAACGAGCTGTCGCTGATTTGTGCCGCACAAGGGATTAACGTCTGGGAATTAATCCGCCTGGCGAACCGTCACCCGCGCGTCAATATCTTGCAGCCGGGTCCGGGTGTTGGTGGGCATTGCATCGCGGTTGACCCATGGTTTATCGTCGCGCAGAACCCAGAGCAAGCACAGTTGATCCGTACCGCGCGTGAGGTCAACGATGGCAAGCCGCACTGGGTTGTCAATCAGGTGAAAGCCGCCGTAGCTGACTGCCTGTCAGAAACAGGAAAGCGCGCCAGTGAAATCACTATTGCCTGCTTTGGCCTTGCGTTTAAACCTAACATTGACGACCTGCGTGAAAGCCCTGCCATGGAAATCGCTGAGCTTCTCAGCACCTGGCATAGTGGTAAAACTCTCGCAGTTGAGCCCAACATTCACCAGCTGCCGAAAAAACTGCTCGGACACTGTGAATTAGCCACTACGGATGAAGCCCTTTCACAAGCTGACGTGTTGGTGATGTTAGTCGATCACCAGGCATTCAAAGTTATTCCGGGTACACAAGTTCAGCAACGCTGGATTGTTGATACCAAAGGAGTCTGGCGCTAGTTCTCGCCAGACGCAGATGAAGCCGATGACGTCTAACTCTGTACCCGTTCACGCAAGAATTGAATCTCTCGACTGGGAGAACCAATTCTTTGCGGCGAATAGCGGAATTCTTCGTTTTGAAGATGACGCGCCCTTGCTGACTCCACCACTCCTTGCGGCGTTTACCCGTGTGCAGGCAAAAATCGCTACCCAGCAAACCCTCTTGCTTGATGGTTTGCAGCAACTCGGTTTTAAACTGGTTGAAGGAGAAGTCGATCTTGCACTGAAAGTTGGCACGCAACATGCTCCATCTTCTCTACAGCTAGCCACAGATACGGATATCCCTGTATTACGGGATTTAGCCGCTAAAATTTTCACACAAAGCCGTTTTCGCGCGCCCTGGTATCAACCAGCTGATAGTGGAAATTTCTATGCACAATGGGTTGAAAATGCAGTGCTTGGTACTTTTGACCACGAGTGCCTGATATTGAAAAATGGTGATGTGATACAAGGCTTTGTCAGCATGTGCCAACTCAATGAGCGCGAGGCGCGTATTGGTTTACTGGCGGGACGCGGTGTGGGTGCCGAATTGATGGATGCCGCGCGTTTATGGTGTCAGCAGCGTGGGCTACAAACGCTGCGCGTGGCTACACAAACCAGCAATACCGCAGCTCTGCGACGTTATATTCAAAGCGGTGCCAACATAGAAAGCACCGCCTTCTGGTTATACAGGTGAAAAAATGATTCCATTTAATGCTCCGCCAGTTGTAGGTACGGAAATCGAATACATGCAGGCTGCGATGGGTAGCGGCAAGCTCTGTGGCGACGGTGGTTTCACCCGTCGCTGTCAGCAATGGATGGAGCACCGTTTTGGCAGCAAAAAAGTGCTGCTGACACCTTCTTGTACCGCATCGCTGGAAATGGCCGCGTTGCTGCTGAATATTCAGCCCGGCGATGAAGTGATTATGCCAAGCTATACCTTTGTTTCTACAGCGAATGCCTTTGTTCTACGTGGCGCCAAAGTTGTCTTTGTTGATATTCGCCCGGACACCATGAACATCGACGAGAAGCTGATTGAAGCAGCCATCACCGAGAAAACGCGAGCCATTGTTCCGGTTCATTACGCGAGTGTTGCTTGCGAAATGGACACCATTATGGCGATTGCGACAAAACATAAACTCTTTGTGGTGGAAGATGCCGCGCAGGGTGTGATGTCGACCTACAAAGGCCGCGCCTTAGGAACAATTGGCCATATTGGTTGTTTCAGCTTCCATGAAACCAAAAACTACACTGCCGGTGGCGAAGGGGGAGCGACGTTGATAAACGACGCTTCACTTATCGAACGCGCGGAAATTATTCGCGAAAAAGGCACCAACCGCAGCCAGTTCTTCCGTGGGCAGGTCGACAAATACACCTGGCGTGATATTGGCTCTAGCTACTTGATGGCCGACCTACAGGCCGCGTACCTTTGGGCGCAACTGGAAGCCGCTGAAAAGATTAACCAACAGCGCCTGAAACTGTGGCATGCCTATTACGACGCGCTTGCACCACTGGCTAAAGCCGGGCGAATCGAATTGCCATCGATTCCAAAAGACTGTGTACAGAATGCGCACATGTTTTATATCAAGCTGCGTGATATCGAAGACCGCAGCGCGCTGATTGCGTATCTCAAAGAGGCAGAAATTATGGCGGTGTTCCATTACATCCCATTACATGATTGCCCGGCTGGCGAGAAGTTTGGTTACTTCCACGGCGAAGACCGTTTCACCACACAAGAAAGCGAGCGCCTGCTGCGTTTGCCACTGTTCTACAACTTGTCTCCAGCGAACCAACGTACCGTTATCAATACGTTGTTAAGCTTCTTCTCCTGATATGTCACTCGCGAAAGCCTCAGTGTGGACCGCAGGGTCCACACTGGTAAAAATTGCTGCCGGTTTGCTGGTGGTGAAACTGCTTGCGGTGGCATATGGCCCAGCTGGCGTCGGTCAGGCGGGAAACTTCCGCCAGATGGTCACGGTATTGGGCGTGCTTGCCGGAGCGGGGATCTTCAACGGCGTGACAAAATACGTCGCGCAGTATCACGATCAGCCCGAGCAATTACGCAAGGTTATCGGCACGTCGTCGGCGATGGTGTTGGGTTTCTCAACACTTTTAGCCATCATTTTTGTGGTTGCAGCAAAGCCCATCAGCCTTGGTTTATTTGGGCATG
The DNA here is from genome assembly GCF_003675305.1 of Buttiauxella sp. 3AFRM03. Taxonomy (NCBI): domain Bacteria; kingdom Pseudomonadati; phylum Pseudomonadota; class Gammaproteobacteria; order Enterobacterales; family Enterobacteriaceae; genus Buttiauxella; species Buttiauxella sp. 3AFRM03. The sequence continues at coordinate 2,826,785 of NZ_CP033076.1, read as the reverse complement.
AGAATTACCAGGGATTAGTGCGTCTGGTGGCGTTAGTGCAGATGGGTATCGCCTGGGCGAACTTGTCGTTAGCCATCATGAAAGGTTTTCGTGATGCGGCTGGTAACGCGCTGGCACTGATTGGTGGCAGTCTTATTGGCGTGATGGCGTATTACCTTTGTTATCGCCTGGGCGGATATCAGGGGGCGTTGCTGGGGCTTGCGTTGGTGCCTGCGTTGGTACTTATTCCGGCAGGTATCATGCTGGTTCGCCGCGAGCACGTACCATTTGGCTACCTGAAACCGCAGTGGGATAAAGTTTACGCCAGTAGCCTTGGTAAATTCACTATCATGGCGCTGATCACCTCTGTGACGCTCCCAGTGGCTTATGTCATGATGCGTAACCTGCTTGCTGCTCACTACAGTTGGGAAGATGTCGGGATTTGGCAGGGCGTAAGCAGCATTTCGGATGCCTACCTGCAATTCATCACCGCTTCGTTTAGCGTTTATTTGCTGCCAACGCTTTCACGCTTAACCAACAAAACCGACATCAGCCGCGAGATTGTTCGTTCTCTGAAGTTTGTTCTGCCTGCGGTTGCGGCGGCAAGCGTCACCGTCTGGCTGTTACGCGACTTTGCTATCTGGCTGCTTTTTTCGCATAAATTCATTGCGATGCGCGATCTTTTTGCCTGGCAGTTGGTGGGCGATGTGCTGAAAGTGGGCTCATATGTGTTTGGTTATCTGGTGATAGCCAAAGCCTCGCTTCGCTTCTATATCTTGACTGAAATCAGCCAGTTCACATTATTGACCGGTTTTTCACATTGGCTTATACCTGCGCATGGTGCCTTGGGGGCCGCGCAGGCATATATGGCAACGTACATCATTTACTTTACGCTCTGTTGCAGCGTTTTCCTCATTTATCGTAGACGAGCATGACGACACTGATTCACGTTTTGGGATCGGATATCCCACACCATAATCAAACGGTACTGCGCTTCTTCAATGACGCACTGGCTGTTTCAAATCTGCATGCCCGCCAGTTTATGGTGGTGTCAAAGGACGACGCTTTGCTTTCCGCTTTTCCGGCACTTACCGTAACGCTTTACCCAACTAAAAAAGCGCTGGCGCAGGCCGTGGTGGAAAAGGCGCGGGCTAATCGCCAACAACGCTTTTTCTTCCATGGGCAGTTTAACAGTGCGCTATGGATTGCCTTGCTGACCGGTGGTTTGAAGCCCACCCAGATGTACTGGCATATTTGGGGCGCTGATCTTTACGAGGCCTCGAAGAGCCTCAAGTTTCGGGTATTTTACCTGCTGCGCCGTATTGCGCAGGGGCGGGTGGGGCGAGTTTTTGCCACGCGCGGCGACCTGAACTACTTCCATGAACGTCACCCGAATGTAGCTGGCGAACTGATTTATTTCCCGACGCGCATGGATTCGTCGCTGAATACTTTGGACCCTGGTGACGTGAAAATCGGCAAAATGACGCTGCTGGTGGGCAATTCTGGCGATCTTAGCAATCAACATATTGTGGCGTTGAAAGCGATTCATGCCCAGTTTGGCGACACGGTACGCGTGGTGGTTCCGATGGGCTATCCCGCTAACAACGATGCGTATATTCATGAGGTACAGCAAGCAGGCCGAGCGTTGTTCAGCGAAGAGAACCTACAAGTGCTGACGGAAAAAATGGACTTCGACGACTATCTGGCGCTGTTGCGTCAATGCTCGCTGGGATATTTCATTTTTGACCGCCAGCAAGGAATCGGCACGCTTTGCTTGCTGATTCAGGCGGGCATTCCGTGCGTGTTGAGTCGCAAAAACCCGTTCTGGCAGGATATGGCTGAACAGCATATTCCCGTGCTCTTTGCTGGTGACACACTGGATGAGTCGATCGTCCGCGAAGCGCAGCGTCAACTACGCTTACTGGATAAACAACAAATTGCCTTCTTCAACCCTAATTACATTGACGGCTGGAAACGGGCGCTGGACATCGCTTCGGGAGAAACCGCATGAGTATGCTGCAATTTGGCGGTTTGTTTGTGGTCTGGTTCTTATCAGTGATGTTCATTGGCACGTTAACGTACCAGGAATTTCGCCGGGTGCGTTTCAATTTTAATGTGTTCTTCTCGCTGCTTTATCTGCTGACATTTTTCTTTGGCTTCCCGTTTACCTGCACGCTGGTGTTCCGCTTCGGCGTGGCGGTCGTACCGGCCGATGTGTTGCTACAAGCACAACTTGCAGCAGTCTGTTTCTACGGTATCTACTATGTTGCCTACAAAACGAGGCTGCGTGCGAAGAGAACTGAAACGGTGCGGCGTCCTGTCTTTACCATGAACCGGGTCGAGACTCATCTGACGTGGGTGATGTTGATGGTGGTGGCGCTGGTCAGTGTTGGCATCTTCTTTATGCATAATGGTTTTTTGTTATTTAAGCTGCACTCCTACAGCCAGATTTTCTCCAGTGAAGTGTCGGGCGTTGCGTTAAAGCGCTTCTTCTACTTCTTTATCCCCGCCATGCTGGTGGTCTATTTCCTTAAACAAGATGGCCGCGCCTGGATGTTCTTCCTGGTCAGCACAGTAGCGTTTGGCTTGCTGACTTACATGATTGTTGGCGGGACTCGCGCCAATATCATCATCGCGTTCGCCATCTTTTTGTTCATCGGTATTATTCGCGGTTGGATTTCGCTGTGGATGCTGGCGGCGGCTGGCGTCTTCGGTATCGTCGGCATGTTCTGGCTGGCATTGAAACGCTATGGTCTCAATGTGAGTGGTGATGAAGCGTTTTATACCTTCTTGTACCTGACGCGCGATACCTTCTCTCCGTGGGAAAACCTGGGATTACTACTGCAAAATTACGACAAAATTGAATTCCAGGGATTGGCACCGATAGTACGTGATTTCTATGTCTTTATTCCGACATGGCTGTGGCCAGGTAGGCCTGGTATTGTACTGAATAGTGCGAACTACTTTACCTGGGAAATTCTCAACAACCATTCTGGCCTGGCGATTTCACCAACCTTAATTGGCTCGCTAGTGGTGATGGGCGGTGTGTGGTTTATCCCGTTGGGCGCAGTGGTAGTGGGGCTAATCATCAAATGGTTCGACTGGTTGTATGAGCTGGGGAATCGGGAAACCAACAAGTACAAAGCAGCCATTCTGCATAGTTTCTGTTTCGGGGCGATCTTTAACATGATTGTTCTGGCACGAGAGGGCCTGGATTCCTTCGTCTCACGCGTTGTATTTTTCCTGATGGTATTTGGTGCCTGCTTGCTGCTGGCTAAACTGCTCTACTGGTTATTTGATAGTGCGGAGCTGATACATCAACGGTTAAGACGTTCCCCGCAAGCTGTCTCAGGCACCCAAAAAGCATCACAAGGAATATCATGAACCGACTGACTACCGCCCCTTCCTATGCCATTCGCGGTCTGAACCTTCTGGGCTGGCGCGATATGCAGCATGCTTTGGATTACCTCTACATAGAAGGAACACTGCGTAGAGGTACGCTGGTGGCGATTAACGCAGAGAAAATTCTTGCCGCAGAACGTGAGCCGGAAGTGCGAACGCTGATCGAAGCCGCGGAATACAAATACGCCGACGGAATTAGCGTGGTGCGTTCCATTCGCAAAAAATTCCCTGGCGCGGTTGTGTCACGAGTGCCTGGTGCTGACCTATGGGAAGCTTTGATGCAGCGTGCGGGGCAAGAAGATACACCAGTTTTCCTCATTGGCGGCAAACCAGAAATACTGGCGCAAACCGAAGCCAAACTGCGCGAACAGTGGCAGGTTAATATTGTCGGTTGCCAGGATGGTTACTTCAAAGCGGAACAGCAAGCGGCTTTGTTTGAACGTATTCGGGACAGTGGCGCGGCTATTGTGACGGTAGCGATGGGGTCGCCGCGGCAGGAAATCTTTATGAGGGATTGCCGTAAGGTTCATCCTGATGCGTTATATATGGGAGTGGGTGGTACCTACGATGTGTTTACCGGCCATGTGAAGCGTGCACCAAAGATATGGCAGAACCTTGGTCTGGAATGGCTTTATCGTTTGTTGTCGCAACCGAGCCGCATCACACGCCAAATAAAGTTGCTGCGTTATCTGGCCTGGCATTACACCGGTCGGTTATAAAACGCTACCCGACACACCGTTAAAGTGAGTTTTACGGCTGAATTTGGCTGGATAATCATCAGAATGTGCAAAGCATAACCAAATGCGCATTTTATTTAAATAAGCACTAGACAGGTGGGCATGAAGCCCGTAATATCCGACCCCGCAACGGCGCTATGCGCCCGTAGCTCAGCTGGATAGAGCGCTGCCCTCCGGAGGCAGAGGTCTCAGGTTCGAATCCTGTCGGGCGCACCATTAATTGAATGGCGCTGGAGCTGCGGCGGTACTTCTTCTTAGGAAGGTAGACCGCGCGAAAAGATTTACAGTGGTGGCTATAGCTCAGTTGGTAGAGCCCTGGATTGTGATTCCAGTTGTCGTGGGTTCGAGTCCCATTAGCCACCCCATTAATTTAGTGATATTGCGAAGGTGGCGGAATTGGTAGACGCGCTAGCTTCAGGTGTTAGTGTTCTTACGGACGTGAGGGTTCAAGTCCCTCTCTTCGCACCATCTCTAATTTAAAAGAAGTAAGAAGTAAGAAGTAAAAGCAGTATTTCGGCGAGTAGCGCAGCTTGGTAGCGCAACTGGTTTGGGACCAGTGGGTCGGAGGTTCGAATCCTCTCTCGCCGACCAAATTCAAGAAAACCCAATCGAAAGATTGGGTTTTTTTACGTCTGGAGTTTATAGAGGATGAGAATCTCCGAAGGAGGTTTGAGCCGAGCGTAGCGAGACAACGTTGCTTCAGCAACGGCCCGCAGGGGAATAATCCTCTCTCGCCGACCAAATTCAAGAAAGCCCAACCGCAAGGTTGGGCTTTCTTACGTCTGTAGTTTACCGTTTCGTAGGTCGGATAAGCGCAGCGTCATCCGACACCCTTGCGAAAACAGTCCATCTCAATCCCAGTCTCTTATTCGCGACATTCCTGTTTTGATTGTCGCCGTTTGGTGACTATTAACTCATTGATAAAAATGAATAATACCAGGATTGAGTTTATGTGTCTCTAAACAGAGACACTATTGCGGAAAACCTAAAGTCCAGACAAAACCCATCAGCTGCCAGGGCTATCAACGATAACAACATGAATACCAAACGATTATAGGTTCATGGCAATTATGGATTCAAACCTGGCACACATCGTGCAATAATATACAGGTAGATGCTCATTCCACTTCTTATGTTTGCTTAGGCTTCATAAACCCAGGAATGACGCAGAGCCGATTACGGTGCTTATCGTCCACCGACAGATGTCGTCTTTCAGACCTCATCCGACACCATGGACATAACGTTGAGTGAAGCACCACTTAGTTGTCATACAGACCTGTTTTAACACCTGCCAATTGGCAGGTGTTTTTTTTTTGCATGCAGTAAGGGAAAGCGAGAAAGGGAAAAGGGCGAAAGATTTCGCCCCTGGGATCTACGGATTAGGATTATTTTGCAGAGTTAACAACAGGCCATCGCGACGCATGGTCGCGGCTTCCTCAGGTTGATGCAGCCTGTCCAGGCAATCAGCCAGCCAGGCGTAATCAAACGCATCAGGGCGTTGTTTAATGGCTTCGCGGAAGGTCTCGCATGCTGGCTGCCACTCACCGTGCTTCATCAGCAACTGGCCGAGAGTGCTGTACAACAACGGACGATCGCCTTGCGTTTTAATCTGCTGGCGAAGGGCTTTCTCGAGTTGCCCTGGGTTTCCAGATTTTAAACGTGGCATCAGTAACACCAGGCGCTCGTCAAACTGGCGTTTCAGGCCATCGAGAATGATTTCCTGCGCGGCGTCATGATCGTCACATTCAATCAGATGCTCTGCCATAGCGACCTGCAACACTGTCTCGTGGCGCGTTTTACGGCTTTGGTTTTTCCACCAGCTTTTCAGGCCATCGTTACCTTGATCTGCCATTGCCTGATCCATCAACCCAATCCATGCCTGGCGCTGAAGCTCTGCACGATGGGCTTCATCACTCACCTGAACTTTGCTCATTGCCGGTAAAATATCAAGCAGCGAGCCCCATGCTCCGGTACGGACATAGGCCATTTCAGCCAGGCGCAAAACTTCCGGATGACGCGGAGCGGTTTCCAGCAATTTATCCACACCGTGGCGTGCCGCGTGATTCTCATTACGAGCCAGTTGCAGGCGCACGCGAGTAATTTCTACCGGTAATTGATCGTGGTCTGCCAGTTCAGCTGCACGTTCTAGATGCTGATTTGCCCGGACTTCATCACCGCGCTGTTGTGCCGCTTCGGCTGCCAGCAAATAGTTCACCACTGGTTGTTCCGCATGATCGGCATTTTTCAGCATCAGCTTCTCAACCTGCTGGTAATCGCCTTCTGCCAGTTTCAGCAATGCCGCTTTGGTTTGCTTACGCGCACGGCTGCTTTTACGCCCTACGAACCAGCCACGAGTACGGGCACCGGTGCGGAAAACACGACGCAGCACCCATTCAATGGCAAATAGCACAACCAGACTTAAGATCAGAATGATCACCAGGCCTGTGACGCTGGTTTCCATGTTGTAATTATCTGTCTGGATCAGCACATAACCCTGATGACCCGCCAGCATTGGCCCGAGCACGATCCCGGCGATCAACAGCAGAAAGAGTAATAAGACTTTAATCATGCTTATTCTCCTTGAGTGGGTGCGGGAACCGGTGCAGGCGCGGGTTCAACTGGAGCAGGGGATGCCGTGCTGGCTGCGGGCTGGGCGAGTAAATTGCGTACCCGAGTCTGCATCAGCTTTTCCAACAGCGGCTGGCTTTCCAGCGTTTGCGGCACATCCATATTGATGCTTTGCTGGCTCAAAGAATCCAGTTCATCAAGGAACGACTTGGTGACGCTGTCATTGGTATCGTAATAAGCCCGAACCCATGTGGAGACATTCTCCAGCGATTGCTTATAGGTTTCATCCTGATGACGTGGAACCGCCTGGGCTGCAACCAGCAAGCGCGAACGGATGTTCTCACGAAGATAAACGTCCTGGTTCGGAGCCAAAAGCGGAACGGCCGTTTCATCACGGCGGCGGATAGTAATGAAGCTATCCATAAAGTTGTGCCAGCTTTTGGTCAGATTTTGACGCCATTCAGTCACGGTAGAAGAAAGTTCGTTCCCGTCGGAATCCATCGGCGTGTCATCGGTATCGTTATCCGCCAGACGCAGATTATCGACTTGATTAGAAAGCTGATTGAGCTTGAGAATGATCCCGTCGTAATCGACCTGAGTAATCGCAGACAGCGTTGAAATATCATCTGTTAGTGCACGGCGAACGGTAAGCAGGCTTGGGTCATTCATATCCGCCAGGCTGGCATCGGCGCTTTTCAATAATGCGGCGGCGGTCGTGACGTCCTGATCGCTCCACAGTTTGCGCCCTGCCAATTTCACCAGGAAGTCGGATTGCGCCAGCAGCCATGTTTTCGCATCGCTGCCAGAAATCGTGGCGACTTTTTGCTGTACTTCATTCAGTTCACGAGCCAGATTTGCCTGTTGGCGATTCGACTCTTCAAGCGCGGTGGCTTGCTGCTTGATGGTGGCTTCCAGAGCTGATTGCTGCTGTTCTTGCTGCTTTTGTAGCGCGGTCAGTTGCGTTGCCAGAGCATCACTGGTGGTGTTTTGCGCCGCCACCTCATGTTTTCCGTAGCTGTACAGACCTGCACCCAGCGCCAGAGCAATTGCAATGGCGATAGCGCCCAGCGCAATGCCTGCAATACCACTACGATTTTTTTGTGGTGGCTGTTCTGGAAGCTGTTTGTTTTCTACCGCAGGTGTGGTCTCTTCAACCATGGCGGAGGTGTTCTGTTGTTCCGTCATTGTGGGGCATCCCATGTCATTGATTTATTGTAATGCGCGAAGCAGCGCATCATTGTCAGCGTTATCGGCGACTCGAATATCTTGCCAACCCAGTTCCTGGGCAAGGCCTGCCAGACGCTCACTGACGACGATAAGCCGGCAGTGGAGTAACCAATTTGTTCGATACCATTCGGGAATGAGCGCATAAAGTTGTTGTAGCATTTCACCACTCGTCACGACCAGCGTTGAAACCCCACGTTCGCGCCAGCGAAAGGCTTCTTCGGTTCCATCATAAATTCTGGCATTTCTTTGATAACATTCGCAGAAAGTGACTTCTGCACCGCGCGCTGTCAGCGTTTCGCCTAACAGTTCACGGCCACCATTGCCGCGTAAAATGAGTGCACGTTTACCAGCAACATTCTGTAATTCAGGTAATTGTAGCAAGACTTCCGTTGTTTCCCTGTCTTGCGGATAGCGAACCGGCAAATGGCTCACGGTATGAAACGCTAACGCAGTGGTGCGTCCAATAGCAAACCAGGCAAGATTTGCAGGCCATGGCATACCATTTTGGCTTAATTGCGGCTGGGCGTACTGTATAACGTGTTGTGATAACACGAACACCAGATCGCCTGTGGACAGGCTCGCTAGCATAGACGGCAGTTTGTCCAACTGCCGACCAGGGGAAAACTCGATGAGAGGGAAGCTATACGCCACCTGCCCCAGTGCGCGCAGTCTGCTCACTAACTCGTCCCCTGCTGGGGAAGGGCGGGTGACAAGGATCGTCATGCCGGGGCATCTCCGTCATAAACCGCGGCCAGAATTTCACGGGCTCCTTTATCAAGGAGTTCTTCCGCAAGAGAAATTCCCATCACTTCGGCCTCTTCTGGTTTACCACGGCGCTCACCACGAACCAGGATTGAGCCGTCTGGTGCGCCCACTAATGCTCGCAGCCAGAGCTCACCGTTAATCAACTCGGCATAACTGCCGATTGGTACCTGGCATCCGCCCTCAAGACGCATGTTCATGGCTCGTTCTGCGCTGACGCGAATCGCGGTTTCTTCATGATTCAGCGACTCAAGTAACTCTTGAGTGCGTATGTCGTCAAGACGGCACTCGATTCCTACTGCCCCTTGACCCACAGCAGGCAGGGAAACTTCTGCTGGCAAGGCGTAGCGAATACGTGATTGCAGCCCCAGTCGATTAAGCCCGGCAACCGCAAGAATAATTGCATCGTAGTCACCGTTATCGAGTTTGCCCAAACGAGTCCCGACATTGCCGCGTAATGAGCGAATGACCAGGTCTGGGCGGCGCTCAGCAATCTGGCACTGGCGGCGGAGGCTGGAAGTGCCGACTACGCTGCCAGCAGGCAGAGAGTCGAGGTCGGTGAAATTATTGGAAACAAAAGCATCACGCGGATCATCGCGCTCGCAAATGGTCACCAGACCCAGGCCTTCAGGAAACTCGACTGGCACATCTTTCATGGAATGTACTGCGATATCCGCGCGCCCTTCAAGAAGTGCAAGTTCTAACTCTTTGACAAACAATCCCTTGCCACCTACTTTCGCTAGCGGTGTATCAAGAATGATGTCGCCACGCGTAACCATTGGTACCAGTTCAACCGTGAGCTGGGGATGGTTCGCCTCGAGGCGTTGTTTGACATAATGTGCTTGCCAGAGTGCTAATGGACTTTGGCGGGTGGCAATTCTTAATACATTGTCTAACATTGCTAGTTACCGTAATTATCGTCCCTGACCATCCTACCACTCTTCACAGAAGACTGTCAGTTTCAACGGTTTTGCGGAAAAGAGGGACGTCTTTCGTATTATGGAATATAAAGCAGGGAGCCGGTAAGGAACTTGGCGCGTAGCGCATCTTTCTTTACGGTCAACCAGCAAGGTGTTAAATTGATCACGTTTCCAGCAATTCTTTGCCTTGTCGTTTATAATAGAGGCAACAACCGGGAAACGGGTTTTTTCGAAATACTGAAACCATCAGGCGATATGTCTTGTACCTCTATATTGAGACTCTTAAACAGAGACTGGATGCCATTAACCAACTGCGTGTAGATCGCGCACTTGCTGCCATGGGGCCTGCTTTTCAACAGGTCTACAGTCTTCTGCCAACATTGCTACATTATCATCACCCGCTGATGCCAGGTTACCTTGACGGTAACGTTCCACACGGCATTTGCATTTACACGCCTGATGAAACCCAACGCCACTACCTCAACGAACTCGAATTGATGCGCGGCATGCCGCCGCAGAAAACCGAATCTGGCGAATTACCGATCACTGGCCTCTATTCAATGGGCAGCACATCGTCCGTTGGGCAAAGCTGTTCTTCCGATCTGGATATTTGGGTTTGTCACCAGTCATGGCTCGATAACGACGAGCGCCAGTTGCTGCAACGTAAATGTAGCGTACTGGAAAGCTGGGCCGCCTCTTTAGGCGTTGAAGTCAGCTTCTTCCTGATTGACGAAAACCGCTTCCGCCACAACGAAAGTGGTAGCCTGGGCGGCGAAGACTGTGGTTCAACACAACACATCTTGCTGCTTGATGAATTCTACCGCACCGCAGTGCGCCTGGCCGGGAAACGTATTCTCTGGAGTATGGTTCCGGGTGATGAAGAAGATCATTACGACGATTACGTGATGAGCCTCTACTCGCAGGGTGTGCTCACGCCAAACGAGTGGCTCGATCTCGGTGGTTTAAGCACCCTTTCGGCCGAAGAGTACTTTGGTGCCAGCCTGTGGCAGCTTTATAAAAGTATCGACTCCCCTTATAAAGCGGTGCTGAAAACACTGTTGCTGGAAGCTTATTCCTGGGAATACCCGAACACTCGTTTATTGGCAAAAGACATTAAGCAGCGTTTGCATGATGGCGAGATAGTCTCCTTTGGGCTTGATCCTTACTGCATGATGCTGGAGCGTGTGACTCACTACCTCACGCAAATAGAAGATACCGCACGTCTGGATTTAGTTCGCCGTTGCTTCTATCTCAAAGTGTGCGAAAAACTTTCCCGTGAACGCGCCTGCGTAGGCTGGCGTCGTGAAGTCCTGAGCCAACTGGTCAAAGACTGGGGTTGGGACGAGCCACGTCTGGCGATGCTGGATAACCGCGCTAACTGGAAAATTGACCAGGTTCGGGATGCACACAACGAGTTGCTTGATGCGATGATGCAAAGCTATCGCAACCTGATTCGTTTCGCGCGCCGTAATAACCTGAGCGTCAGCGCAAGCCCGCAAGATATCGGGGTGTTGACCCGTAAATTGTATGCCGCGTTTGAAGCGCTGCCAGGCAAAGTCACGCTGGTTAACCCGCAGATCTCCCCTGATTTGTCAGAACCGAACCTGACCTTTATTCATGTGCCGCCAGGCCGTGCTAACCGTTCAGGCTGGTATCTCTACAACCGTGCACCAAACATGGATTCCATCGTCAGCCATCAACCGCTGGAATATAACCGTTATCTTAATAAGCTGGTGGCCTGGGCCTACTTTAATGGCCTGCTGACTTCCCGCACCCGTCTGTTTATTAAGGGCAACGGTATTTGCGATTTGCCAAAACTTCAGGAGATGGTGGCTGACGTTTCGCACCACTTCCCGTTGCGTTTGCCTGCGCCAAGCGCGAAAGCGTTGTACAGCCCATGTGAAATTCGCCATCTGGCAATTATTGTGAACCTCGAATACGACCCGACGGCGGCATTCCGCAACCAAGTCGTGCATTTCGATTTCCGTAAGCTGGATGTGTTCAGTTTCGGGCAGCAGCAGCAGTGTCTGGTGGGCAGCGTTGACTTGCTTTATCGCAACTCCTGGAATGAAGTGCGTACCCTGCATTTTAACGGTGAGCAATCGATGATTGAGGCGCTGAAAACCATTCTGGGCAAAATGCACCAGGATGCTGCGCCACCAGATAGCGTGGAAGTATTCTGCTATAGCCAGCATCTGCGTGGGCTTATTCGCACGCGTGTTCAGCAACTGGTTTCGGAATGCATCGACTTCCGTTTATCGAGCACTCGCCAGGAGCCTGGGCGCTTTAAAGCGCTGCGTATTTCTGGCCAAACGTGGGGGCTGTTCTTCGAGCGCCTGAGCGTTTCAGTGCAAAAACTGGAGAATGCAGTCGAATTCTACGGCGCGATTTCGCACAACAAACTTCATGGCCTGTCAGTGCAGGTTGAAACCAACCAGGTTCAGCTACCGTCAGTGGTCGATGGGTTTGCCAGTGAAGGGATCATTCAGTTCTTCTTTGAAGAAGCGAGTGAGGACCACGGCTTCAATATCTATATTCTTGATGAAAGTAACCGCGCAGAGGTTTACCACCACTGCGAAGGAAGCAAAGAAGATTTAGTGCGTGACGTGAGCCGTTTCTACTCTTCGTCACACGATCGCTTTACCTATGGTTCAAGCTTTATCAACTTCAACTTGCCGCAGTTCTATCAGATTGTGAAAGTAGAGGGGCGCTCGCAGGTTATTCCGTTCCGCAACCAGGCTATTACAGCAGCGACGCCAGCTAATCATGACGACAGCAATACGCCGCTGCTTCAGCAGTACAGCAACAGCTAGCTAAAACTCACAGGCTCGCCCGCTTGCTGCGTGCAAGCTTCTTCCAGCAACGCCCAAAATTCAGCGCCGCTGCGATCGCAAATCCACTTATCGCCCTGCAAATTAAAATGGTAACCGCCGTTTTTGGTTGCCAGCCAGACCTGATGCAAAGGCTCCTGGCGATTAATAATAATCTTGCTGCGGTTCTCAAAACTCAGGCTCAGTACGCCACCGTTGATTTCACAGTCAATATCGCTGTCACCATCCCAGTCATCCAGGCGTTCTTCGATTGTTGACCACAGACCGTCGGCCAGGCGATGAAATTCACTGTCATTCATATCTGTTTCTCAGTTGTTCGTCTTCACGGCAGTATAGCAACAGTCGCGAAGAGAAAAGAGTATTGCTTTTCAGGGATCACCTGCGATGATAGAAGGCAGAATATTGGATTACAGGCATCTCAATAATGAAGAAAATTTTCTGCCCACTGGCATTTATGCTGGCACTTTTCAGTCTTTCTGGCTGCGGTCTTAAAGGTCCTCTGTACTTTCCACCTGCCGATGGCACAACCAAACCCACGAGCCAGGTCACTCCTGTAAAACAGCAGCAACCGGCGACCCCAGACCGAAATAACCGTGGTACGGATAACGCACCGACTCAGGTTGCCTACTAGCAAACTATTGATAAGTAGCCGCGTATATGGAGCAGAAGATGCAGTTTTCGAAGATGCATGGCCTCGGTAATGACTTTATGGTCGTCGACGCGGTGACTCAAAACGTCTATTTCTCCCCGGAGCTGATTCGCCGTCTGGCTGACAGGCATTTGGGAGTAGGGTTTGATCAGTTGCTAGTGGTTGAACCGCCTTATGATCCTGATCTCGATTTCCATTACCGTATTTTCAATGCCGATGGCAGCGAAGTTTCCCAATGTGGTAATGGTGCTCGTTGTTTCGCGCGATTTGTGCGCCTGAAAGGGTTGACTAACAAACGCGATATTCGCGTCAGCACCGCCAATGGCCGCATGGTTCTCAGTGTGACTGAAGACGAACTGGTGTGCGTAAATATGGGTGAGCCGAATTTCGAACCCTCTACCGTACCGTTCCGCGCAAACAAAGCAGAAAAGACCTATATTATGCGTGCTGCCGAACAAACCATTATGTGCGGCGTCGTATCGATGGGTAACCCGCATTGCGTTATTCAAGTCGATGATGTGACGACAGCGGCCGTGGAAACTCTGGGGCCAGTGATGGAAAACCATGAACGTTTCCCGGAGCGAGCGAACATCGGTTTTATGCAGGTTGTCACCAAAGAACATATCCGCCTGCGTGTGTATGAACGTGGTGCCGGAGAAACACAAGCTTGTGGCAGTGGCGCTTGCGGCGCAGTTGCTGTGGGTATCTTGCAAGGAATACTTGCGGAACAGGTTCGCGTAGAGCTGCCTGGTGGCCGTCTTGATATCGCCTGGAAAGGGCCGGGAACTCCGCTGTTTATGACCGGTCCGGCGGCCCACGTCTATGATGGATTTATACATCTATGAAGAACGCCGAGGAACAGCAAGAAGCCGTACTGGAACTGGATGACCGTATGGTGGCGGAATATCTGCTGCGTCATCCTGATTTCTTTATTCGGAACGCTCAGCATGTAGAACAAATGCAGGTGCCACACCCGGTTCGTGGCACCGTTTCGTTGGTTGAATGGCATATGGCGCGTAGCCGTAACCACATCAATTTTCTTGAGGAAAACATGACCCTGCTGATGGAGCAGGCGAGTGCCAACGAAGGGCTGTTTTACCGCTTACTGAAGTTGCAAGGCCGGCTGGCCTCCGCCACCAGTTTGCAGGAAATGTTGAATCGTCTGCACCGTTGGGCGCGTGAAATGGGCCTCGCGGGCGCAAATGTGCGTCTTTTTGCCGATCGCTGGCGGATTGGTGCCCCTTCTGATTTCACTCATCTGGCGCTGAATCGACAGGCTTTCGAGCCGTTGCGTATTCAGCGTCTGGGCGACAGGCAACATTATCTCGGGCCGCTAAATGGCCCTGAATTACTGGTTGTTTTACCGCAGGCTAAAGCTATCGGTTCGGTTGCTGTTTCTTTGATGGGCAGCGATGCGGATTTAGGCGTGCTGGTTTTCAGTAGTCGCGATCCTCAACATTATCAGGATGGACAAGGTACACAACTCCTTCATGAACTGGCGCTGATGTTGCCAGACTTGCTGGAGCGCTGGGTCGAACGAGTATGACGGCCTCTCCGCTGCAATCTTTAGTCGATGGTTTCCTGCGCTACCTGAAAGTAGAGCGCCAGTTAAGCCCGCTGACACTTCTCAATTATGGCCGCCAGCTCAGTGCAATAATCGCTCTGGCGGGCGAGATGAAAATGAGTACCTGGCAACAGTGTGACGCCGCAGCGGTGCGTTCAATCACGGTTCGCAGCCGCAAGGCTGGCCTCGGCCCATCAAGCCTCGCATTACGTCTTTCCGCACTGCGCAGTTTCTTCGACTGGTGTGTCAGCCAGGGCGAACTCAAAGCCAATCCCGCAAAAGGGATAACCACGCCGAAAGCTGGCCGCCATCTACCCAAAAATATCGATGTTGATGACGTTAGCCGTCTGCTGGATATCGATATCAACGATCCGCTTGCGGTGCGTGACCGCGCCATGCTGGAAGTGATGTACGGCGCGGGTCTGCGCCTTTCAGAGCTGGTTAATATGGATTGTCGCCATATCGACCTCACCACGGGCGAAGTCTGGGTGATTGGTAAAGGCAGCAAAGAACGACGCGTGCCGGTGGGGAAATCCGCTGTTAGCTGGGTTGAGCACTGGCTCGATCTGCGCGAGCTTTTTGGCCCGGACGACGACGCGCTATTTCTCTCTAAACAAGGGAAGCGTATCTCGACGCGCAACGTCCAGAAACGCTTTAGCGAGTGGGGAATAAAACAGGGGCTGAACAGCCACGTGCATCCGCACAAACTGCGTCATTCGTTCGCCACGCATATGCTGGAATCCAGTGGGGATTTGCGTGGTGTGCAGGAATTATTGGGCCACGCCAACCTTTCGACCACACAAATCTATACCCATCTCGACTTCCAGCACTTAGCCACAGTGTATGATGCTGCGCATCCACGCGCTAAACGAGGGAAATCGTAATGCACTTTTATCGCCCGTTAGGGACTATTGCCGCGCTCACATTTGATCTCGACGACACGTTGTACGACAACCGCGCGGTGATTGAACGTACCGAACGTGAATCAATGAGCTTTGTGCAGAATTACCATCCAAAGCTTAACCATCTTCAACGCCCTGATTTTTTGCGCATCCGTCATGCGCTGCGGCTTGCAGAGCCGGATATTTATCACGATGTGACCGAATGGCGCCGCCGTGCAGTTGAACAAGCCATGCTGGACGCGGGCTTGTCAGCAGATGAAGCTGCCGCTGGCGCACTGGCTTGTATGGCGAATTTCGCCCACTGGCGCAGCCAAATCGACGTACCGCAAGAAACGCACGATACATTAGCGAAACTCGCTGAAAAGTGGCCGCTGGTGGCGATCACCAACGGTAACGCCGAACCGCATCTTTTTGGTCTCGATCATTACTTTAAGTTTGTGTTACGCGCTGGCCCACATGGCCGCTCCAAACCATTTAACGACATGTATCACCTGGCGGCAGAGAAGCTGGATGTGCCGCTTGCTCATATTCTGCATGTTGGCGATGACCTGACGACAGACGTCGCCGGAGCCGTTCGTTGCGGGATGCAGGCGTGCTGGATAAACCTGCGTGATGGCGACCTGATGCAGATAGATGACAGCCGCTTATTACCACATCTGGAAATTTCGCAGTTGGCATCCCTCACCGCGCTGATATAATCAACAAGTCTGTATAAAATTCCAGTATATTTTTATCTCCTCAACGGCGGTGCCAATGGACGTTTCTTACCTGCTCGACAGCCTCAATGACAAACAGCGCGAAGCCGTCGCAGCCACGCGAAGCAACATGCTAGTGTTGGCCGGGGCGGGCAGTGGTAAGACACGCGTATTGGTGCACCGTATCGCCTGGTTGATTAGCGTCGAAAATTGCTCGCCGTACTCCATTATGGCGGTGACGTTTACCAACAAAGCGGCAGCAGAAATGCGCCACCGTATCGGCCAGTTGATGGGCACCAGCCAGGGCGGCATGTGGGTCGGGACTTTCCACGGTCTTGCGCACCGCTTACTGCGCGCGCATCACATGGATGCCAACCTACCGCAGGATTTCCAAATCCTCGATAGCGAAGATCAGCTGCGTTTGTTAAAGCGCCTGATCAAAGCCATGAATCTCGATGACAAACAGTGGCCTGCACGCCAGGCGATGTGGTTTATCAACGGCAAAAAAGACGAAGGTTTACGCCCTCATCACATTGAAAGTTACGGCAATCCGGTTGAGCAAACCTGGCAAAAAATTTACCAGGCTTATCAGGAAGCGTGCGATCGTGCGGGTTTGCTGGATTTTGCCGAGCTGCTGCTGCGCGCGCATGAATTGTGGCTGAACAAACCACACATTCTTAACCACTACCGCGAGCGCTTTACCAACATTCTGGTGGATGAATTCCAGGATACCAACAGCATCCAGTATGCGTGGATTCGCATGCTGGCGGGTGAAACGGGCAAAGTGATGATCGTCGGTGACGATGACCAGTCAATCTACGGCTGGCGCGGCGCGCAAGTTGAAAACATCCAACGTTTTCTGACCGACTTTCCTGGCGCACAAACCATTCGCCTTGAACAAAACTACCGCTCGACCAACAACATTCTGAATGCTGCCAACGCCCTGATAGCCAACAACTCTGGTCGTCTGGGTAAAGAGCTATGGACGGATGGCAGTGACGGTGAGCCGATCTCACTGTATTGCGCATTTAACGAATTAGACGAAGCGCGTTTTGTGGTTAACCGCATCAAAACGTGGCAGGAAAGCGGCGGTGCGCTTGAGCACTGTGCGATTCTCTATCGCAGTAACGCCCAGTCGCGTGTACTGGAAGAGGCGTTATTACAGGTCGGTATGCCATACCGTATCTATGGCGGCATGCGCTTCTTCGAACGCCAGGAAATCAAAGATGCGCTCTCCTATCTGCGCCTGATTGCCAACCGTAACGACGATGCGGCGTTTGAACGCGTGGTTAACACGCCAACGCGTGGCATCGGTGACCGCACATTAGACGTGGTGCGCCAAACGTCGCGCGACCAGCAACTGACAATGTGGCAAGCCTGCCGTTTGTTGCTGCAGGAAAAAGCGCTGGCGGGGCGTGCTGCTTCTGCTCTGCAACGCTTTATGGAGCTTATCGACGCGCTGGCACACGAAACCATCGATATGCCGCTGCACGTCCAAACCGATCGGGTGATTAAAGACTCGGGTTTGATGATGATGTACGAGCAGGAAAAGGGCGAGAAAGGCCAGACGCGCATCGAAAACTTAGAAGAACTGGTCACGGCAACGCGCCAGTTCAGCTATCAGGATGAAGATGAAGACTTGATGCCGTTGCAGGCATTCTTGTCTCATGCAGCACTTGAAGCCGGCGAAGGGCAAGCCGATACCTGGCAAGATGCGGTGCAATTGATGACGCTGCACTCGGCGAAAGGGCTGGAATTCCCGCAAGTGTTTATCGTCGGCATGGAAGAAGGCATGTTCCCAAGTCAGATGTCGCTGGATGAAGGTGGCCGCCTGGAAGAAGAACGCCGCCTGGCGTACGTTGGCGTGACGCGTGCAATGCAAAAACTCACACTGACCTACGCTGAAACCCGCCGCCTGTATGGCAAAGAGGTTTATCACCGCCCGTCACGCTTCGTTGGTGAACTGCCAGAAAACTGCGTAGAAGAAGTTCGCCTGCGAGCCAGCATCAGCCGCCCGGTCAGCCATAAACGCATGGGCACGCCAATCTCTGAAAATGATTCTGGCTTTACCCTCGGGCAGCGTGTGCGCCATGCCAAATTTGGTGAAGGGACGGTCGTTAACCTTGAAGGCAGTGGTGAACATAGCCGAATCCAGGTGGCATTCCCTGGGCAAGGGATTAAGTGGTTAGTCGCCGCTTATGCGCGACTGGAAACGGTGTAAGTTAGCGAAATAACTCATCGTTTTTCACGCTTTTGCTACCTTATAAATATCACCTTAGTTTATTAGCCTATGGTGTCCCGTTGCGTGTTGACGCCATATTTTTGCTGGCGTAACATGCGCGCACGATTACGCTAAGAGGACACTCGCCTTGGACACACCCAGTAAATACTGGCTCAATAACCTGTCATCCAGGTACAACTTCTAAGGCTATCCTCGTATGCTGATAGCCTTAGTGGTTGTCGGCGACCTCATATCTCGTATATCCCGTCGCAATGAGTCAGACTTTTTAATGGTCTGAAACCTCGTTAGTTTCTGTCTGTGTGCCAACCGAACTGTCCCTGATATTTTTTGCATTGGGAGTACCGGTCATGCTGAGCGCATTTCAACTGGAAAACAATCGTCTGTCCCGTCTTGAATTAGATGAGACCGATAACCTGAGCAATTCTGTTTGGGTTGATTTGGTCGAGCCTGAAGAGAGCGAGCGTCAGCGCGTGCAAACGGAACTTGGTCAAAGCCTGGCAACCCGCCCGGAACTGGAAGACATCGAAGCATCCGCTCGTTTCTTTGAAGACGAAGACGGCCTGCACATTCACTCATTCTTCTTTTACGAAGATGCCGACGATCACGCGGGCAACAGCACCGTGGCATTTACCATTCGTGAAGGCCGCCTGTTTACGCTACGCGAACGTGAATTACCGGCGTTTCGCCTTTATCGCATGCGCGCCCGTAGCCAGAGCATGGTGGACGGCAATGCTTACGAACTACTGCTCGACCTGTTTGAAACCAAAATCGAACAGCTGGCAGACGAAATCGAAAACATCTATAGCGATCTGGAAAAACTCAGCCGCGTGATTATGGAAGGGCACCAGGGCGATGAATACGACGCCGCACTTTCCACACTCGCAGAGCTGGAAGATATCGGCTGGAAAGTCCGTTTGTGTCTGATGGATACCCAACGCGCCCTGAACTTCCTGGTGCGTAAAGCGCGTTTGCCGAGCGGCCAGCTTGAGCAGGCGCGTGAAATCCTGCGCGATATCGAATCCCTGCTGCCACACAACGAATCGCTGTTCCAGAAGGTGAACTTCCTGATGCAGGCGGCGATGGGCTTTATCAACATCGAGCAGAACCGCATCATCAAGATCTTCTCGGTGGTATCGGTCGTTTTCCTGCCGCCAACGCTTGTGGCATCCAGCTACGGGATGAACTTCGAGTTTATGCCTGAGTTGAAACTGAGCTTCGGTTACCCGGCGGCGATTATCGTGATGATTCTCGCGGGCCTGGCACCGTATCTTTACTTCAAGCGCAAGAACTGGTTGTGAAATTGTCGGGTGGCGCTGCGCTTACCCGGCCTACAAAACCATTTGATCGTAGGGTGGATAAGCGACAGCGTCATCCACCGTTAGGCTATTTTGCGCAGCTTACGCTGGGTATAAACCGCATCAAGAATAAACAACGCCAGTGCCGCCCAAATAAACCCAAAGGTCAGCAACTTATCTTTGCCTATTACTTCACCGTAGAACGTTACCGCCAGCAGGAACATTAGCGTCGGGCCAATGTACTGGAAGAAACCCAGCGTCGAGAGGCGCAGGCGCGTTGCCGCAGCGGTGAAACACAGCAATGGGATCGTTGTTACCACGCCCGCGGCAATCAGCAGTAAGTTCAGCGACAGTGAGTTTTGCCCCATATGGCTGGTCGAACTGTCTGCGATGCCAAACAAATAGATGGCGGCAATCGGCAGCAACCACAGCGTTTCCACCAACATTCCGGTTTGCGCATCCACGGCAATTTTCTTACGCACCAGCCCGTAAAATGCGAAGCTGAACGCCAGACCAAGTGCGATAATTGGCAGCGAGCCAAACGTCCAAAGCTGAACTAAAACCCCACAGGCCGCCAGTGCCACGGCGACCCACTGCATGCGACGGAAACGCTCACCAAGGAAAATCATCCCCAGCACCACGTTAACCAGCGGGTTGATGAAGTAGCCGAGGCTGGCTTCCAGCATGTGATGATTATTCACCGCCCAGATATACAGCAGCCAGTTGCCGCCAATTAGCACCGCAGAAACCGCCATCGCCAGCACCTTTTTACGGTTCTGACAGGATTTTTTCACCTGCGGCCACTGGCGGCTAATGCTTATCAGCGCCACCATAAAGAAGAAAGACCAGATGATGCGATGAGTGAGGATTTCATCAGCCGGTACATCCTGGATCAGTTTGAAATAGGCGGGTGCAATGCCCCAAATAAAATACGCGATAAGTGCAAGAATCACGCCCTGGCGGGTTTGTTTCGCATCCATGAAATAAACTCTGAGAAAAATAGTGTGCAAATAGTAACAGGATTTATCTTCTCACCCCACCATGTAGGTCGCCGTGGCGCTGGCGATATGTAGCTTATCTTCGTTGTGTAACTCCACACGGGCAACCGCCACCTTATTCCCGGCACGTAGCAGGCTGCTGCTGGCGGTAAAGCGTTGCCCACGTCCCGGACGTAAATAATCGACGCGCAAATCAATGGTGCCCATTTTCGACAGGCGTTGACGCAGTTCTTCTTCGTTAATGCTGTCGTGGCGCGTGAGCGTACTGCCGACGCAAACCAGGCCTGCCGCGACATCCAGTGAAGAGGCAATCACCCCGCCATGCAGGATGCTTTGCGCCCAATTCCCGACCATCATGGGTTGATTATTAAAGCACAGCTCAGCGTAGTCTTTCTCATAGCGTATAAGCTCCAGACCCAGCGCGCGGTTAAACGGCATGTGATAAACAAAAATCTCACCGACCAGTTGCAAGGCGGCTTCAGGGGTCAGAAATGCGGTAGACATGGATCATCCTCGATCAAAACAAAATCATAATGTTAACCAATTGTTTATTTTATGCTTCGGAATCGTTGATTGCCACTTTAAGAAATGTAGACAGAGCTTGCGCATCCATATCTATGTAGAATGTGTCCGAGAAAATAATTTGAAACCTTTTTGTTCAGGAGAATATTGCCGATGCGCATGTTTCTGGGATGGCTATTGGCTGCCAGTCTGTTGCCAATGACGGCTTACGCACAGGAAGCCACGATTAAAGAAGTGCATGATAAACCTGCTGTTCGCGGCAGTATCATCGCTAACATGCTGCTGGAGCACGATAATCCGTTCACACTGTATCCGTATGAAACCAACTATTTAATTTATACGGTGACAGATGACCTCAATAAAGAAGCGATCAAAAGTTACAACTGGTCTGATAACGCCAGAAAGGATGAAGTAAAATTCCAGCTTAGCCTCGCGTTCCCTATCTGGCGCGGTATTCTCGGCTCAAACTCGGTATTAGGTGCGTCCTATACCCAGAAATCCTGGTGGCAGTTATCGAACAGCGGCGAGTCTTCACCTTTCCGCGAAACTAACTACGAACCGCAGGTTTTCCTCGGTTTCGCGACCGATGAATCCTTTGCGGGCTGGACATTACGTGACGTGGAGTTTGGTTATAATCACGATTCCAACGGTCGCTCTGACCCGACTTCCCGTAGCTGGAACCGTTTATACACGCGCCTGATGGCTGAAAATGGTAACTGGATGGTTGAAGTGAAACCGTGGTATGTCATCGGCGACACCGACGACAACCCGGATATCACCAAATACATGGGCTACTACCAGTTGCGCGTTGGTTATCAATTTGGTGATGCGATCCTGAGTATGAAAGGCCAGTACAACTGGAATACCGGTTACGGCGGCGCGGAATTTGGCTTTAGTTATCCGGTCACTAAGCACGTTCGCCTCTATACCCAACTTTATAGTGGCTACGGCGAGTCATTAATTGATTACAACTTTAACCAGACACGCTTCGGTGTCGGCGTTATGCTTAACGATCTGTTCTAAAAATTCGGCGGTTTTTGTGGTGGGGAAAGCGTGACACAGGCGGAAGTAATTAATCAGGCAGTGCTGGCCAGACAGGTTTTGCAAGATACCTTTGGCTATCAACAGTTCCGCCCGGGTCAGGAAACCATCATCGAAACGGTGCTGGAAGGGCGCGATTGCCTGGTTGTCATGCCGACCGGCGGTGGCAAATCTCTGTGCTATCAAATCCCGGCCCTGGTATTCGGCGGGTTGACCGTGGTGGTTTCCCCGCTGATTTCCCTGATGAAAGATCAGGTCGATCAACTGCTGGCAAACGGCGTTGCGGCGGCCTGTCTTAACTCCACACAAAGCCGCGAGCAGCAACAAGACGTGCTCGCCGGTTGCCGCACCGGGCAGATTCGCCTGCTTTACATCGCACCAGAGCGGTTGATGATGGATAACTTCATCGAGCAAATCAGCCACTGGCACTTGTCGATGGTGGCGGTCGATGAAGCGCACTGCATTTCGCAGTGGGGCCACGATTTTCGCCCGGAATATGCCGCACTGGGCCAATTGCGCCAGCGCCTGCCGACGGTGCCGTTTATTGCCCTCACCGCTACAGCAGACGACACCACACGTGCTGATATTGTTCGCCTGTTAGGTCTGCAAGATCCGTATATCGAAATTAGCAGTTTTGACCGCCCAAATATTCGCTACATGCTGATGGAGAAGTTTAAGCCTATCGATCAACTGATGCGTTACGTGCAAGAACAGCGCGGGAAATCCGGCATTATTTACTGTAATAGCCGCGCAAAAGTCGAAGACACCGCCGCACGCCTGCAAAGCAAAGGGATCAGCGCTGGTGCGTATCACGCCGGGCTTGAACACCAGGTGCGTGCTGAAGTGCAAGAAAAATTCCAGCGTGATGATCTGCAAATCGTGGTCGCTACCGTGGCATTCGGTATGGGCATCAACAAGCCCAACGTCCGTTTTGTCGCGCACTTCGACATACCACGTAATATTGAATCCTATTATCAGGAAACGGGCCGCGCCGGGCGTGACGGCCTGCCTGCGGAAGCGATGCTATTTTACGATCCGGCTGATATGGCCTGGCTGCGTAAATGCCTCGAAGAAAAACCCGTCGGGCAATTGCAGGACATCGAGCGCCATAAACTGAATGCGATGGGCGCGTTTGCTGAAGCGCAAACCTGCCGCCGCCTGGTACTGCTGAATTACTTTGGCGAAGGTCGCCAGCAGTCTTGCAGCAACTGCGATATTTGCCTCGATCCACCGCGCCGTTACGACGGGCTGATGGACGCGCAAAAAGCACTATCCTGTATCTATCGTGTCGGTCAGCGCTTCGGCATGGGGTATGTAGTCGAAGTGCTGCGCGGGGCGAATAACCAGCGTATTCGCGAATATGGGCACGATAAACTCAAGATCTACGGCGAAGGGCGCGACCATACGCACGAGCACTGGGTTAGCGTTATTCGTCAGTTGATTCACCTTGGTGTGGTGACGCAAAACATTGCTCAACACTCTGCGTTGCAGTTAACCGAAGCCGCTCGTCCATTTTTACGCGGTGAAGAACCTTTAATGCTCGCAGTGCCTCGCGTTGTGGCCATCAAATCGAAATCCAGCCCGAAAGTGTTCGGTGGCAACTACGACCGCAAGCTGTTTGCCAAGCTGCGTAAACTGCGCAAAGCCATTGCCGATGAAGAAAACATCCCGCCATACGTGGTATTCAACGATGCCACATTGATTGAAATGGCCGAGCAAATGCCGCTCTCGCCGGGTGAAATGCTGGGTGTGAACGGTGTGGGTACGCGGAAGCTTGAACGCTTTGGGCGCGAGTTTATGGCACTTATTCGTAGCCATGTCGACGGCGAAGATGAGTAGTAGCCAGCCCTGGCTGCAACTCGTATAGTTATTCTCCAAAATAATAATCCAGCGAGTTATTTCCTATGTTGACGCTTTTTCTGACCGTAGCGGTATTGCATATAGTTGCGCTGGTCACTCCCGGCCCGGATTTCTTTTTTGTTTCGCAGACCGCGGTGAGCCGTTCCCGTAAAGAAGCGATGATGGGCGTGCTGGGTATTACCGGTGGTGTGATGGTCTGGTCAGGTGTGGCGCTGCTCGGCCTTAACCTGATCCTCGAAAAAATGGCCTGGCTGCATAACATCATCATGATTGGTGGTGGCTTGTATTTGTGCTGGATGGGCTATCAGATGCTGCGTAGCGCACTGAAGAAAGAAAAGGTCACCCAGGAATTGCCAGCGGTCGAATTAGCACATGGCGGGCGCAGCTTCCTGAAAGGTCTGCTCACCAACCTGTCGAATCCTAAAGCTATTATTTACTTCGGGAGCGTGTTCTCGCTGTTTGTTAGCAATGATGTAGGAAGCGCTGAGCGTTGGGGATTATTTGTGATGATTGCGCTGGAAACTTTCGCCTGGTTTACCATCGTTGCCAGCTTGTTCGCACTGCCGCAAATGCGCCGGGGTTATCAGCGCCTTGCGAAGTGGATTGATGGTGTTGCCGGTGCATTGTTTGCCGGATTCGGCATCCACCTGATTATTTCCCGCTAATCCTTCCTTGTATACCCAAAATAATTCGAGTTGCAGCCAACACCCCTGCAACTTGAAGTATGACGGGTATTACTGGCGTGCTGAGGCGAGGAGTGCGCCAACCAACATAAACAGCGAACCAAACACGCGGTTCAACGCTTTCATCTGACGTGGCCCTTTAATCCAGCCCGCAATGCGTGTCGCAAGCCCCGCATAGCCAATCATCACAATAATATCGACCACCACCGTGGTGACGCCGAGTATTAAATACTGCGCCGCTTGCGGCTGATTTGGTGCGATAAATTGCGGGAAAAGTGCCGCGAGAAAGACAATGCTTTTAGGGTTGGTGAGATTCACAAAAACCGCCCGTTTAAACAGGCGGCTACGTGGCTGGCTGGTGGCGAGCGTATTTAAATCAATCGCCCCTGCGGCACGCCATTGCTGAATACCCAGCCAGACAAGGTAAGCGGCACCCGCCCATTTCAATATTTCAAATGCCAGCAGCGAGTGCGAAAAAATAGCGCCCAGTCCAATCCCCACCAACACGATATGAATCGCCAGGCCGGTTTGCAGCCCGGCAATGGACGCAGCCGCGCCGCGATAGCCGTGGCTGATGGCGGTAGTCATGGTATTAATCGCCCCAGAACCGGGGGAAAGACTCAGGATTATTGTGGTCACGAGATAGGTAAACCACCACTCAACACTCATGTGAAATTCCCTGAAAGAACACTTTTATGCCACAATACGCTATTGTTGATGAGCGTGCTACGAATCACAAAAAAGCGATATGACTCAGCATAAAAATGGATGGTCAAACAGGGAAAGCGCCTTTGCAGCTTTCACCACCGGTCCACTGATGGACTTCTGGCGGCAGCGCGAAGAGTGTGAATTTTCAGGCGTCGATGAAGTGCCGGTACGCTACGTACGCTTTCGCGCGCAGGATCATGACAGAGTGATTGTGGTTTGCCCTGGGCGTATCGAAAGCTACGTAAAATACGCTGAACTGGCTTATGACTTGTTCCACTGTGGGTTCGACGTTTTAATTATCGACCACCGTGGCCAAGGGCGATCCGGGCGAATGCTATCGGATTCACATCGCGGGCACGTGGCGAAGTTTAGCGACTATGTTGACGACTTTGACCGCTTTTATCGGCACGAAGTCGCCAATGGCCCGTGGAGAAAACGCTACGCTTTAGCGCACTCTATGGGCGGGGCAATCATCACCCTGTGGCTTGAAAAAAATTCACAATGCTTTGATGCCGTTGCGCTGTGTGCACCGATGTTTGGTATCGCCTTGCGCTGGCCTGACTGGATGGTGCGCCATATTCTTGATTGGGCGGAAGGCCATCAACGTATTCGCGAGGGTTATGCAATCGGAACTGGCCGCTGGCGCGCATTACCATTTAGCGTTAATGTCCTGACCCATAGCCGTGAACGTTACCGCCGCAATCTGCGTTTTTATGCTGATGAGCCAGCATTGCGGTTGGGTGGGCCAACGAATCACTGGGTAAGAGAAGGGATACTCGCAGGAGAACAGGTTTTAGCGGGAGCCACTGCTATCACCACGCCGATATTTATCCTGCAAGCAGAAGAGGAACGCGTTGTTGATAACCGCGCGCATGACCAATTCTGTGAACTTCGAGCTGCGGCGGGCAACCCTTGTGAGGGGGAAACACCTTACGTCATAAACGGTGCGTATCATGAGATCCTGTTCGAAAAGGACGATATGCGAACCGAAGCGCTGAATGCCATCATCGCGTTTTTTGATCGGCATCGTTAATTTTCTTCACCAGAGGTTTACTAATCCTATGTACCATGTCGTTGCGTCTGACTTAGATGGCACGTTGCTGTCCCCCGACCACCTTCTGACCCCGTATGCTAAAGAAACGCTGAAACTGCTCACCGCTGAAGGCGTTCACTTCGTTTTCGCGACCGGTCGTCACCATATTGATGTCGGGCAAATCCGCGACAACCTCGAAATCAAAGCCTACATGATCACCTCAAACGGTGCGCGCGTTCACGATACAGACGGCAACCTGGTGTTCAGCCACGACCTTGATACCGACATCGCTCATGATCTGTTTGGTGTGGTGCATACCAATCAAGATATCGTGACCAACGTCTACCGTGGCGACCAGTGGTTTATGAACCGCCACCGCCCGGAAGAGATGAAATATTTTAAAGAAGCGGTGTTCAATTACAGCCTGTTTGAACCTGGTTTGCTGGAATCCGATGGCGTCAGCAAAGTGTTCTTTACCTGCGATTCGCACGAAAAACTGCTGCCGCTTGAGCAAGCGTTAATTGCCCGTTGGGGTGACCGCGTCAACGTGAGTTTCTCAACCCTGACTTGCCTGGAAGTGATGGCGGGTGGCGTATCGAAAGGCCACGCACTGGAAGCGGTATCCAAAGCGATGGGTTATAGCCTGAAAGAGTGCATCGCTTTTGGCGACGGCATGAACGACGCTGAAATGCTCAGCATGGCGGGTAAAGGCTGCATCATGGGCAACGCTCACCAGCGCCTGAAAGACTTGTTGTCAGAGCTGGAAGTGATTGGTACCAACGCGGATAACGCCGTTCCACATTACCTGCGTAAAATGTTCCTCGGTAAAGATTAATTCGTGAAAAACGAGTGGTGAATTAATCACCACTCGTCAACCAAATAATTCAACTCCGCGTCATACCCTTCGCTACAATGGTGAATAAATTGCCTGTTGTAGAGACTTCATCGTGCCGTTACTCATCATCACCACCATTCTGTGGGCCTTCTCTTTTAGCCTGATTGGCGAATACCTTGCCGGGCATGTCGACAGCTATTTTTCCGTGCTGATGCGCGTCGGGCTTGCGGCGTTAGTGTTCTTGCCGTTCCTGCGTTTTAAAGGCTACAGCGTGAAAACACTGCTGCTTTATATGCTGGTGGGTGCGCTGCAACTTGGTGTGATGTACCTGTTTAGCTTCCAGGCTTATCTCTACCTCACCGTTTCGGAATTCCTGCTGTTTACGGTGATGACGCCGCTGTATGTCACGCTGATTTACGATTTGATAAGCGGTAATAAATTGCGCTGGGGATATGCATTGAGTGCAGGACTGGCGGTGATAGGTGCGGCGATTATTCGCTATGACAAAGTCAGCGATCACTTCTGGATTGGCCTGCTTTTGGTACAGGCGGCAAACATCTGTTTCGCCATAGGTATGGTCGGCTACAAACGCCTGATGGAAACGCGCCCGATGCCGCAGCACTGCGCATTTTCATGGTTTTATCTTGGCGCTTTTATGGTGGCGGTGACGGCATGGTTTGCGCTGGGGAACCCACAAAAGCTCCCAACGACCCATCTGCAATGGGGCATCCTGATATGGCTCGGCGTGGTGGCATCTGGGCTGGGTTACTTCATGTGGAACTATGGCGCGACTCAAGTGGATGCGGGGACACTCGGCATCATGAACAACGTGCATGTTCCGGCAGGGCTGCTGGTTAACCTCGCCATCTGGCAAGAGCAACCCCACTGGCCGAGTTTCATTATTGGTGGGACGGTGATAATGGCTTCGCTATGGGTGCATCGCCGTTGGGTCGCTCCGCGTTCCGCACAAACGGCAGATGCTCGCAAGCGTGTGAACGCGTCGAGCGAATAAACGCTTCCGTAGCGGGTTGGCGCTGTTCGCCATCGCGCACGGCGGCATACAACCGGCTCCACAATCCCTCGCCCAGGGTTTTGGTCACCACCAAACCCTGGCGTTCAACATTCTCCACCACCCAATGCGGCAGTGCGGCAATGCCCATGCGTGCTGATACCATCTGAATCAATAACAATGTGTTATCGACACTCTTCAGCGATGGGCTAACTCCAGCCGGTTGCAAGAAATGGCGCCAGATATCCAGACGTTGGCGCTGCACCGGGTAAATCAACAACGTTTCGCTGCTCAAATCTTCAGGCTCAATACGCGTTTTGTTCGCCAGCGAGTGATCCGTGGCCAGCACCAGGCGCACTTCATAATCAAACATCGGCGAATAGTGCAGGCCACTGCGCGGCAGAATGTCCGAGGTTAAAACGATATCCAGTTCGCTCTGCTGCAAAGCAGGCTGTGGGTCAAACGTCACGCCTGATTTGAAATCCAAATCCACCAGCGGCCAGCTCTTGTGGAAGTTCTCCAGCGCCGGTGTCAGCCACTGAATACAGCTATGGCATTCGATGGCGATTCGCAGCGTAGTCTGATGTGGTTCGTTACAAGCCTGAAGGGCACGGCTTATTTGTGGCAGCACCTGTTCAGCCAGTTGTAACAGCACTTCGCCCTGCGGAGTAAAGCGCAGTGGCTGGCTTTTACGAACAAACAAGCGGAACCCAAGGCGCTGCTCCAGATCGCTGAACTGATGAGAAAGCGCCGATTGGGTTTGATGCAACGCGGCGGCGGCGGCGGCTAAAGAGCCGCAATTTCGTAACGCCTGTAGCGTCCGCAGGTGTTTGATCTCGATCATGAATGTCCTTCACTTCGGCATGAGCAAATTGCGCTTGAGGATTATACAGTACCTTTGCAAGATAGCGGTGTAAACATCTGGATGGCTAAATCTGAAAATTCATCAAGGGGCATAAAATGACAATACTTAATCACACCCTCGGCTTCCCCCGTGTTGGCCTGCGTCGCGAACTGAAAAAAGCACAAGAAAGTTACTGGGCGGGCAACTCCACTCAGGAAGAATTACTGGCGGTGGGCCGCGAACTGCGTGCCCGCCACTGGGAACAACAAAAAGAAGCGGGTGTGGAATTACTGCCTGTAGGCGACTTCGCCTGGTACGATCACGTTCTGACCACCAGCTTGCTGCTTGGCAATGTGCCGGCTCGTCATCAGAACGCGGACGGCAGCGTCAGTCTCGATACCCTGTTCCGCCTGGGCCGTGGCCGTGCGCCAACGGGTGAACCTGCCGCAGCCGCTGAAATGACCAAATGGTTTAACACCAACTACCACTACATGGTTCCGGAATTCACCCAAGGCCAGCAGTTCAAACTGACCTGGACGCAGCTTCTGGATGAAGTCGACGAAGCGCTGGCACTCGGCCACAACGTGAAACCTGTGCTGCTTGGCCCGGTCACTTATCTGTGGTTGGGTAAAGTGAAAGGCAAGCAGTTCGACCGCCTGAGCCTGCTGAAAGATATTCTTCCGGTTTACCAGCAGGTGCTGGCTGAACTGGCAAAACGCGGTATCGAATGGGTGCAAATTGACGAACCAGCGCTGGTGCTGGAGTTACCGCAAGTTTGGCTGGATGCTTTCAAACCGGCTTACGACGCGCTGGCTGGCAACGTTAAGCTGCTGCTAACCACCTATTTTGAAGGCGTGACGCCAAACCTGAATACCATCACCGCGCTGCCTGTGCAGGGTTTGCACGTTGACTTCGTGCATGGCAAAGACGACATCAACGCGCTGCATCAGCAATTGCCTGCTGGCTGGCTGCTGTCAGCCGGCGTGATTAATGGCCGCAACGTCTGGCGTGCGGATTTGATTGAGAAATATGCGCAGCTTAAAGACCTGGTTGGTAAACGTGATCTGTGGGTTGCCTCTTCTTGCTCACTGCTGCACAGCCCAATCGACCTGAGCGTTGAAACGCGTTTGGATGCGGAAGTGAAAAGCTGGTTTGCCTTCGCTCTGCAAAAATGTGCCGAATTGTCTTTGCTGACTGACGCGCTGAACAGCGGTAACACAGAAAAACTGGTTGAGTGGAGTGCGCCGATTCAGGCTCGCCGTCATTCACAACGCGTACATAATGCGGCAGTAGAACAGCGCCTGGCGACGATCACTGCGCAAGACAGCCAACGCCAGAACGACTACACCGTTCGTGCTCAGGCTCAGCGTCAGCGCTTCAATCTGCCAGCCTGGCCGACAACGACGATCGGTTCGTTCCCGCAAACCACTGAAATCCGTGGCCTACGCCTCGATTTCAAAAAAGGCAATCTGGACGCCAACAACTACCGCACCGGTATTGCTGAACACATCAAACAGGCTGTTGCTGAGCAGGAACGTTTAGGTCTGGACGTGCTGGTTCACGGTGAAGCCGAGCGTAACGACATGGTGGAATATTTCGGCGAACACCTCGACGGCTTCGTGTTTACCCAAAACGGTTGGGTGCAAAGCTACGGTTCTCGCTGCGTGAAATCACCGGTTGTTATTGGTGACATCAGCCGCCCGGAAGCTATCACGGTGGAATGGGCGAAGTACGCGCAATCCCTGACCGACAAACCAGTGAAAGGCATGCTAACTGGCCCGGTCACCATTCTTTGCTGGTCATTCCCCCGCGAAGACGTGAGCCGTGAAACCATCGCCAAACAAATCGCCTTAGCGCTGCGTGACGAAGTGGCAGACCTGGAAGCTGCAGGTATCGGCATCATCCAGATTGACGAACCCGCACTGCGCGAAGGTTTACCGCTGCGCCAGTCCGACTGGCAGGCGTATCTGGAATGGGGCGTGGAAGCCTTCCGCCTGAATGCCGCCGTAGTGCGCGACGACACGCAGATCCACACTCACATGTGTTACTGCGAGTTCAACGACATCATGGATTCCATTGCGGCGCTGGATGCAGACGTGATCACTATCGAAACCTCACGTTCCGATATGGACTTGCTGGAATCGTTTAAAGAGTTCGAATACCCGAACGAAATTGGGCCGGGCGTGTATGACATCCACTCGCCAAACGTGCCAAGTGTGGAATGGATTGAAGCATTGCTGAAGAAAGCGGCAGAGTCTGTTCCGGCTGAGCGCTTGTGGGTGAACCCGGACTGCGGGCTGAAAACCCGCGGCTGGCCGGAAACCCGCCAGGCGTTGGCAAACATGGTAAAAGCGGCACAGAACCTGCGTAGCGCTTGATTTTTTGCCCTCACCCTAACCCTCTCCCTCAGGGAGAGGGTATTCGTACATACCGTCGACTCAGCCAATTATTGATATTCCTGCTCCGATCACCATCGTCAACCCTGGTTTATTTTTTCGATTTTCCAGTTTCTCGGGTCGATGGTCTTACAGAGTTCTAAATCGGTAACATAATAGGCGCCGAGTCTTTCCTGAGGGCAGTTGCTATAAGGTGAGAACATCAACCATATAGGGAGCAGGAATGCGATAATTAAAAATATAAGAAATGTGAAAACACTAAATCCCCCCCAAATAGTACCAATAAATGTTTGCTTTGTTGGTGGTGCAACTCCTTTAGCAAAAAATACTCGCAGGGATAAAAATATAAAATAGATACAAAGGGGGATTGTGCCTACACAAGTGATGGATTTAGCATGGTAAAGATAATATCACCTTGTATATACAGTGAGTGTAGATCATTCATTGGTACGGAATAAACAATAAAATACAATAAAGCTGATGCTGAAAGCAGCAATGCTACATTAGCGAACTTAATAATAATCCAATGTAAAATAGTCTCTTTACTCATTTTTTAGCTCGATGCATTAGAGAATAGATTGAAAAATAGCGACGTATGTTGGCTATTCCATTCCTTTATTCGCTGTTCTTGTTCGAGTGCAATGCGAAGTTTTTCTTTTAGGCTGGCAGATAAACCCATTTCGTTATCTAACGTATTTAACCCTACATTTAGACTGATACCTATTGCAATAATAAAAAATGTTGTAAGAACTATTGGTGCACTTAACAAAATTGCAATACCACCCACAAACTTTAATGTTTTTATTTTGTTCCCGATAATATTGAGATGCAACATTTTTATAAATGAATTATCAACAATGAAATATTCATATAATTAAGTGATAATTCATTGGTGGATGGTATGTATTGTCATGGCGGGAATGTAGTTTTCTATTTATTATTCTAATCAGAGTGACATGTTGTTTATCTCATTTACGCTATTTCCTTCATCCCTCCTTTGGTTAATACCCTGACCATGGCCAGGGTCGTATTCGTTACTTCTTCGCACCATAGCGTACGAACCACTGCAACATGCGTTGCCAGCCATCTTTTGCGGACTCTTCATGATAGCTCGGGCGGTAGTCAGCATTGAACGCATGGCCCGCTTCCGGGTAAACAATGATTTCTGCGTTGGCATTTGCGGCGCGCAGCGCATGACGCATGGTCTCCACAGTTTCAGGCGGAATACTGGTATCTTCTGCGCCATACAATCCCAAAACCGGCGCGTTCAAATTAATGGCAACGTCTACAGGGTAATGCGGTGAATTTAACGACTTTTCGCCGACCAGCTTGCCGTACCACGCTACCGCTGCTTTTAATTGAGGATTATGCGCGGCGTACAGCCAGGTAATCCGTCCGCCCCAGCAAAAGCCAGTCATCATCAGGCGATGAGCATCACCGCCGTTACGAGCCGCCCAATTGGCGACATGATCGAGGTCGGCCAGCACTTGTGCATCAGGTACTTTGGATACCAGCCCGCTGAATAAAGTTGGAATGTCGGCATACTCATTAGGATCGCCCTGACGGAAATAAAGCTCTGGCGCGATGGCGAGATACCCTTCCAGCGCCAGACGGCGGCAAATGTCGCGAATATGTTCATGCACACCGAAAATTTCCTGCACCACAATTACGATAGGCAAAGAACTTGCCGCGTCTTTTGGGCGGGCGTGATAAGCGGGCATATTCTCGCCCCGGGTGGGAATCGAGGTTTCCCCGGCCTGAATTGCGTCATCTGGGGTATGCAGTACTGTTGAAGCAGGTGGGGAGGTCGCTGGCGCAAAATTCCCGCCCGGCAAATGACCTGTGGCTTGTTCTTCTTTCATTAGCATTCTCCTTTTTGATTAGCGCAGTGCGATAACTATAGCCAGGATTTATTTAGGCTAATCTCCAGACTAAAATGTTTTCGCTGTCTGAAAAAGGAACAGGTAGCACGCTTAAATGTGACAGGAGTCACCAAAAAATATGAAATTGATGTAATTTGTTTCATTCAAAGTGAAATGCGTCACGAAATTTTTTGCAGGGGTTCTGTAAAGTACCTTCTTGAGGCGCAAGCCAATCTATTCAACGCAGGAGTTCTGTTATGTCCAAGTCTGATGTTTTTCACCTCGGCCTAACCAAAAGTGATCTGCAGGGGGCAACACTTGCCATCGTCCCGGGCGATCCTGAGCGAGTTGAAAAAATCGCTGTGCTGATGGACAAGCCGGTCAAACTGGCTGCCCACCGTGAATTTACTACCTGGCGTGCGGAATTAGACGGCAAGCCAGTTATCGTGTGCTCTACCGGTATCGGCGGCCCGTCTACTTCAATCGCTGTGGAAGAACTGGCACAACTGGGTATTCGTACCTTCCTGCGTATCGGGACGACAGGCGCTATTCAGCCGCATATTAATGTTGGTGATGTTCTGGTGACCACCGCGTCTGTGCGCCTTGACGGTGCCAGCCTGCACTTTGCACCAATGGAATTCCCGGCAGTTGCAGATTTTGCTTGTACCACCGCACTGGTTGAAGCCGCGAAATCTATCGGCGCGACCACGCACATTGGCGTGACGGCATCTTCTGATACCTTCTACCCGGGTCAGGAACGCTACGACACCTTCTCAGGCCGCGTTGTTAACCGCTACAAAGGCTCCATGGAAGAATGGCAGCAGATGGGCGTGATGAACTACGAGATGGAATCTGCGACCCTTCTGACCATGTGTGCAAGCCAGGGCTTGCGTGCGGGTATGGTTGCTGGTGTGATTGTAAACCGTACTCAGCAAGAGATCCCGAACGCTGAAACCATGAAGAAAACTGAAAGCCATGCGGTGAAAATCGTCGTGGAAGCAGCTCGTCGCCTGATCTAGTCCCCCAAAGCCGGTGCAAGCCGGCTTAATTTTTACGCTTTGCGTAACACCTCGCAGGAAATCCCTTTTCATCTGGACATTTATACAGCAGAATTTTATTTTGCTGGGGTTTGGCATGGCTTGTAGGAGTGACTGTGGATCTTTCTATTTTATTCGGCATCGGCGTTACGCTGGTGGGGGTTTTGACGGGTTGGTTGCTGGCAAGTTTGCGGGCTGCCGGGCGGCAATCCGCACTGCATGAAGAACAACGAGAAATCTACGGCGAACTGACTGCGGCCCGGCAAGAGTTGCAGCAAAATCAGCACTGGAAAGCGGAGTGTGAGCAGCTTAATCGCGAGCTACGCACCCAGCTCGAAATCAACAGTGCGCAAGAAGCTGATATTCGCGAACTCTCCACATTGCTGGAACAAACCCGCCTGAATGCCGATGACAAACATCGCCAGATGCTCAACAGCGAGCAGCGCCTCAGCGAACAGTTTGAAAACCTCGCTAACCGTATTTTTGAGCAAAGTGGCCGCAAAGTTGAAGAACAAAACCGCCAGAGTTTGAACGGATTACTGTCGCCGCTGCGTGAGCAACTGGATGGTTTCCGCCGCCAGGTTCAGGAAAGCTTTGGCCAGGAGGCTCGTGAACGCCACACGCTGACCCATGAAATCCGCAGCCTGCAACAGCTGAATGCCCAAATGGCGCAAGAGGCACTGAATCTCACCAAAGCCCTGAAAGGGGATAACAAAACTCAGGGCAATTGGGGCGAAGTGATCTTGACGCGGGTGTTGGAGGCGTCAGGTTTACGCGAAGGTTATGAATACGAAACACAGGTGAATATTCAGCTCGAAAATAACAGCCGTATGCAGCCTGATGTGATCGTGCGTTTGCCACAGGGTAAAGATGTGGTGATCGACGCCAAGATGACGTTAGTGGCCTACGAACGTTATTACAACGGTGACGATGAACTGACCCGTGAAAGCGCCCTCAACGAACATATTGCCGCCATGCGTAACCATATTCGCATGTTGGGCCGTAAAGATTATCAGCAGTTGCCGGGGTTGCGTTCGCTGGATTATGTATTGATGTTCATTCCTGTCGAGCCTGCGTTTTTACTGGCAATTGACCGCCAGCCTGAACTCATCAGTGAAGCGCTCAAAAATAACATTATGCTGGTCAGCCCGACGACCTTGCTGGTGGCGCTACGAACCGTTGCCAATTTGTGGCGTTATGAACACCAAAGCCGTAATGCGCAACAAATTGCCGAACGCGCCAGTCGCCTGTATGACAAAATGCGCCTCTTTGTTGATGATATGTCTGCGATAGGCCAAAGCCTGGATAAAGCCCAGGATAACTATCGGCAGGCGATGAAAAAACTCTCATCAGGCCGTGGAAATATCCTCATCCAGGCCGACGCATTTCGCGGTCTGGGCGTTGAGGTTAAACGTGAGATTAATCCAGATTTGGTCGAGCAGGCCAGATTTGAAGAAGACGAGAATTCAGTTCGCCACGAGCATGAAAACGACGAAGAAAAGAGCACGGACAACAGTTTAGAGAACCGACGTATCGTTGGTGAGCGTTAAGTTCAGGTTAATCCCTGCAGCTTGAAGCATAGGGCTTTAGGGCTCATTCTGTTACACTTCACGAACATTTTTTTGGACAAGCAGGCATTGAGATGGTTGAAGAATCCCAGGAAACAACACACTTTGGCTTCCGCACTGTAGCGAAAGAACAAAAGGCCGATATGGTCGCTAATGTGTTCCACTCTGTGGCCGCAAAATACGACGTCATGAATGATCTAATGTCATTCGGCATCCATCGCATCTGGAAGCGTTTCACCATTGATTGCAGTGGTGTTCGCCGTGGTCAGCGCGTACTGGATTTAGCTGGAGGCACTGGCGATTTAACCGCTAAGTTCTCCCGTCTGGTTGGCGAAACGGGCGAAGTGGTTCTGGCGGATATCAACGACTCAATGCTGAAAATGGGGCGCGAAAAACTGCGCAACATCGGTGTGGTTGGCAATGTGAACTATGTTCAGGCTAACGCTGAAGCCTTGCCTTTCCCGGATAACTTCTTTGACTGCATCACTATCTCTTTCGGCCTGCGTAATGTGACCGATAAAGAAAAAGCACTGCGTTCAATGTACCGCGTATTAAAACCAGGTGGTCGTCTGCTGGTTCTGGAATTCTCCAAACCGATTATCGAACCCCTGAGCAAAGCCTACGATGCCTATTCTTTCCACATTCTGCCGCGTATCGGTGAAATCGTTGCACAAGATGCCGAAAGCTACCGTTACCTGGCTGAATCTATTCGTATGCACCCGGATCAAGAAACACTGAAAGCGATGATGGAAGAGGCTGGCTTTGAAAATACCACCTACTTCAATCTGACCGCTGGCGTGGTTGCACTGCACCGTGGTTATAAATTCTGACAGGGAACTCGTGATGCCATTGCTGCTTTCTTCAGGTACGCCGCTAATCACTGCTGGAATAGAAAATATCCTCAATACATTTCTCTGGCGTGACCGTGGATTGAAAGCCGCGCGTCAGCGCTTAGTGGGTAAGGTGTTGCGTGTTGAACTCAAAGAGTTCTCATCGCCGATTGTGCTGGTCTTCAGCGAGCAACAACTTGATGTGTTAGCGCAGTGGGAAGGCGAAGCCGACTGTCTGGTGAAAACTGGGCTGAGCACATTACCGAAATTGCGTGACCGACAGCAGCTTACGGCGCTGATTCGTAGCGGTGAGCTGGAAGTAGAAGGTGACCTTCAGGTTGTGCAGAATTGGGTTGCGTTGATGGACCTTGCTGAATTTGACCCGGCAGAATTGTTGGCTCCCTATATCGGAGACATTGCTGCGGAAGGCATCGGCAAGGTGATTCGCGGCGGCAGTAAGTTGCTAAAAAAAGGCTTTACCCGTAACCAACAATACCTTTCAGAAGCCATTACTGAAGAGTGGAGAATGGCACCGGGGTCGTTGGAAGTCGCATGGTTTGCCGAGGAAACGGCAGCAGTCGAACGTAAGGTTGACGCACTCATTGCGCGACTGGACAAACTGGAGAACAAATGACGCCTGGAGAAATTCGTCGCCTCTATTTCATTATCCGTACTTTTCTCAGCTATGGTCTGGATGAGCTGATCCCACGCATTCGTATTACGCTGCCGTTACGCATCTGGCGGCGCATGCTTTTCTGGATGCCAAACCGCCATAAAGACAAACTTCTCGGCGAGCGTTTACGTCTGGCATTGCAGGAACTGGGACCGGTATGGATCAAGTTTGGGCAGATGCTCTCTACCCGTCGTGACCTGTTCCCACCACAAATCGCTGACCAGCTCGCTATGTTGCAAGACCGTGTTGCACCTTTTGACGGGGCATTGGCTAAGAAACAAATCGAACAGGCGATGGGGGGATTCCTATTGAAACCTGGTTTGACGATTTCGACATAACACCGCTCGCATCGGCTTCTATCGCGCAAGTGCATACTGCTCGCCTGAAAGAGAATGGCCGAGATGTGGTCATCAAAGTGATTCGCCCGGACATCCTGCCAATCATTAAAGCGGATATGAAACTCATCTATCGCCTCGCACGCTGGGTACCGCGCTTGATGCCGGATGGCCGCCGTTTACGCCCGCTCGAAGTGGTACGCGAATATGAAAAAACCTTGATCGATGAGCTGAATCTGTTGCGTGAATCGGCAAACGCCATTCAGTTACGCCGCAATTTTGAAGACAGCCCGATGCTGTATGTGCCGGAAGTGTTCTCTGACTATTGCAGCCAGGACATGATGGTGATGGAGCGAATTTACGGTATTCCCGTTTCAGATATTGCGATGCTTCACAAGCAAGGCACCAACATGAAACTGTTAGCGGAACGCGGCGTGCAAGTGTTCTTCACCCAGGTTTTCCGCGACAGCTTCTTCCATGCGGATATGCACCCTGGAAATATTTTTGTCAGCTACGAGCATCCTGAAGATCCGCAATACATTGGTATCGACTGCGGCATTGTCGGCTCGCTCAATAAAGAAGACAAACGCTACCTGGCTGAAAACTTTATCGCTTTCTTTAACCGTGACTATCGCAAAGTTGCTGAACTGCACGTTGATTCAGGTTGGGTACCTCCAGAAACCAATGTTGAAGACTTCGAGTTTGCTATTCGCACCGTTTGCGAGCCTATTTTTGAAAAGCCATTAGCGGAAATTTCCTTTGGCCATGTGCTGCTGAACCTGTTCAATACGGCACGCCGCTTTAATATGGAAGTGCAACCACAGCTGGTTTTGCTACAAAAGACACTACTTTACGTTGAAGGCCTGGGAAGGCAGCTTTATCCACAGCTGGATTTGTGGAAAACCGCCAAACCTTTCCTGGAAGACTGGATTAAAGATCAGGTTGGTATTCCGGCTCTTATTCGTACACTTAAAGAAAAAGCCCCGTTCTGGATAGAAAAAATGCCAGAACTTCCAGAACTGATGTACGACAGTTTGCGTCAGGGTAAACAATTGCAGCACAGTGTTGATAAAATAACGCGCGATTTGCAACGCAACCAGGTACGCCAGTCGCAGTCACGCTATCTGTTTGGTATTGGTGCGGTGTTGATGCTCAGTGGTACTTTGCTGTTGATTAATAAGCCAGAGTGGGAATTTATGCCCGCCTGGATAATGGCCGGTGGCATCGTGGCCTGGTTGATTGGCTGGCGGCGCTCATCCTGAGCTGTTTTTAATCGTTTTTAACGGACAACGTGCGGTACAATACAGACCGTAATCTATTCATCACAGTGATTTGAGGCAACATTATGGGTGGTATCAGTATTTGGCAATTGTTGATCATTGCTGTCATCGTGGTTCTGCTTTTCGGTACTAAGAAACTGGGTTCTATCGGCTCTGATTTGGGCGCATCCATCAAAGGCTTTAAAAAAGCCATGAGTGACGATGAAGACAAAGAGAAAGATAAATCTGCTCAGGATGCTGATTTCACAGCAAAAACACTGGCCGATAAGCAACCAGCTGATGTGAAAAAAAACGAAGCAAAGAGCAACGATAAAGAGCAGGTGTAAACCGTGTTCGATATTGGTTTCAGTGAGCTGCTACTGGTTTTTGTGATTGGCTTGATCGTACTCGGGCCACAGCGTTTGCCTGTGGCCGTTAAAACGGTCGTCGGTTGGGTCCGTGCTTTGCGTTCGCTGGCAGCAACTGTACAAAACGAACTGGTTCAGGAGTTGAAAATCCAGGAGCTACAAGACAGCCTGAAGAAGGTTGAAAAAGCGAGCATGGATAACCTCACTCCGGAACTAAAGGCATCAATGGATGAGCTGCGTCAGGCAGCAGAGTCGATGAAGCGCTCGTACACTCTCGACCCTGAAAAGGCGAGTGACGAAGCTCACACCATCCATAACCCACTAGTGAAAGATGCCCAGGACAGCCATGATGGCGTGACTCCAGCTACTGCTGCGCATCAGGCCAGCGCGCCTGAGAAAGCGCCCGCTGTTGAAACTGAAGCAGTTGTTCCTGCATCAGCTGCAGCTGCAGCAGAGGTTTCTGAAGAGCTGATTCAACCTCAGATTAAACCTGTAGCAGAGCCCGTCAAAACTCCAGCGTCTTCCCCAACTTCGAGTGATAAACAGTAAACATGGCCGTTGAAGATACCCAACCGCTTATCAGCCATCTGATAGAGCTGCGCAAGCGACTGTTAAATAGCATTATCGCTGTGCTGGTGATTTTCCTGGCACTGGTTTACTTTGCCAATGACATCTATCAGATTGTCGCCTCACCGCTGATTAAGCAGATGCCTATTGGCTCAACGATGATTGCGACTGATGTGGCGTCACCGTTTTTCACCCCAATCAAACTGACGATTTATGTTTCGGTATTTTTGTCTGCACCGGTCATTCTTTATCAGATTTGGGCGTTTATCGCCCCTGCGCTCTATAAGCACGAGCGCAAGCTGGTTATGCCGTTACTGTTTTCCAGCTCAATGCTGTTTTATATCGGCATCGCTTTTGCTTATTTTGTGGTGTTCCCGCTCGCATTTGGTTTTCTGACCAAAACCGCCCCGATAGGTGTGGTGGTGTCGACTGACATCAGCAAGTACCTTGATTTTGTCATGACGCTATTTATGGCATTTGGCGTGGCTTTTGAAGTCCCCGTTGCCATTATTCTGTTGTGTTGGATGGGTGTAACAACGCCTGAAGCGCTTAAGAAAAAGCGTCCGTATATTCTGGTTGGTGCATTTGTTGTTGGCATGTTGTTAACGCCGCCTGATGTTTTCTCGCAAACGCTGCTGGCAATACCGATGTACTGCCTGTTTGAAGTTGGTGTATTTTTCTCTCGTTTCTACGTCGGTAAAGGGCGCAGAGGTGGAGAGGAAGACCCGGAAGATGCTCCAGAAGCAGAAGACGATCACTCTAAAAAAGAATCATAATTTCAGACCGCCCATTAGGGCGGTCGTCGTTTGGAAGACGCTATGTTTGATATCGGTGTAAATCTTACCAGCTCACAGTTTGCTAAAGACCACGCTGACGTTGTGGCTCGCGCACATCATGCCGGCGTGAGCGGCATGCTGCTTACCGGGACAAATATTCACGAAAGTCAGCAGGCATTGTTACTGGCACAACAGTATCAGGGCTGCTGGTCTACTGCGGGTGTTCATCCGCATGATGCCAGCCAATGGCAAGATGAAACTGCGGCTGTGATTTGCGAGCTTGCGGGTGCGCCGGAAGTGGTAGCTATTGGTGAGTGTGGCCTGGATTTCAACCGTAATTTCTCGACGCCAGCTGAACAAGAACGCGCTTTTACCGCACAACTGGCCCTTGCTGCAGACCTGATGATGCCGGTATTTTTACATTGTCGGGAAGCACACGAACGCTTTATTGCTCTGCTGGACCCGTGGCTGGATAAGTTACCGGGTGTGGTTTTGCACTGTTTTACCGGAACAGAAAATGAAGTTCGTGAATGCCTGGCCCGAGGCATTTTTATAGGTGTCACTGGCTGGGTATGCGATGAGCGCCGCGGCCTTGAATTACGTGAGCTGCTACCGGTAATCCCAGCACATCAACTGTTGCTGGAAACTGATGCCCCCTATTTGTTACCGCGGGATCTAAAACCAAAACCTGCTTCCCGCCGGAACGAACCCTGCTACTTGCCGCATATCCTGAACAAGGTAGCCGAATGGCGTCGAGAAGACCCCACCTGGCTTGCGCAAGTAACAGATGACAATGCCCGCCGTCTTTTCCGGCTGGCTTAAATCAGGAGAAAATTAATGAGCTATGCATTTCCCGGTACGTTTCCTGGCCGCCGTATGCGCCGCGTTCGTCGTCACGATTTCAGCCGCCGCCTGGTTGCAGAAAATCAGTTAACGGTTAACGACCTGATCTACCCTGTGTTCGTGATGGAAGGTCAAAACCGTCAGGAAGAAGTGTCGTCAATGCCGGGTGTTTACCGCATGACTATCGATTTGCTGCTCAAAGAAGCGGAGGCCGTTGCGAAGTTGGGTGTGCCTGTGCTGTCCCTGTTCCCGGTCATCGAGAGCGCAGGAAAGTCGCTGCATGCTGAAGAAGCTTATAACCCGAACGGCCTGGTTCAGCGTGCGGTTCGTGCACTGAAAGATGCCGTGCCAGAACTGGGTTTACTGACTGACGTTGCGCTTGATCCGTATACCACTCACGGCCAGGACGGCGTGATTGATGCAGACGGTTACGTTATCAACGACATTACTCGTGAGATTCTGGTACGTCAGGCGTTGTCTCATGCAGAAGCTGGTGCGGAAATCATCGCGCCAAGCGATATGATGGATGGGCGCATCGGCGCGATTCGCGATCAGCTTGAGCTGGATGGTTTAGTGAACACCCAAATCATGTCCTATGCAGCGAAGTACGCATCCTGTTATTACGGCCCGTTCCGCGACGCAATTGGCTCATCCGGCAACCTGAAAGGCGGCAATAAAAAGACCTATCAGATGGACCCGGCCAATAGCGATGAAGCATTGCAGGAAGTTGCGCAGGATTTGCAAGAAGGCGCGGATATGGTGATGGTGAAACCGGGTATGCCTTATCTGGATGTGGTTCGCCGCGTGAAAGATACTTTCGGCGTGCCGACATTTGCCTATCAGGTTTCTGGTGAGTATGCGATGCATATGGCGGCGATTCAAAACGGATGGCTGGCAGAAAAACCGGCCATTATGGAATCACTGTTGTGCTTTAAACGTGCCGGCGCAGATGGTGTGCTGACGTACTTCTCGAAGCGTGTCGCACAATGGCTGCACGACGAGCAAATGCAGCGCTAGGAACGGAATACAGACTAAGAGGCCAGCAATCGCTGGCCTTTTTTACGTCTTTTTGAAATCGGTATTCTTCACACTCTGCATCACTTGTTTATTCAACAAATTCAGCAGCAGCATAGAGCGGGCTTCACCGTCCGGTTCGCTGAAGATAGCTTCCAAACCTTCGAATGCCCCTTCAGTTATCACCACGCGATCGCCCTGATAAGGGGTGTCTGGGTCAGTCACGTTTTCTGGCTGAT
This sequence comes from Buttiauxella sp. 3AFRM03, assembly GCF_003675305.1. Classification (NCBI taxonomy): domain Bacteria; kingdom Pseudomonadati; phylum Pseudomonadota; class Gammaproteobacteria; order Enterobacterales; family Enterobacteriaceae; genus Buttiauxella; species Buttiauxella sp. 3AFRM03. The sequence goes on along the minus strand of NZ_CP033076.1, from coordinate 2,783,712 downwards.
GATGGATAAGTTGTTCAATCACATCATTCGGTACAGTGGCTGGAAGGCTGCCGAAGCGGACGAAATGGCTGACGCCACGCGTTGAATGTATTGTCGTGGTGTGAATAGTCTCAGGATCAAAGCGGACAAACATATAATTTGGAAACAATGGTTCGTCGACCGCAGTGCGTTTTCCTCGCACGATCTTTTCAATTTTGATCATCGGGGTGAGGCAATTCACTTCCTGACGCTCAAGATGTTCTTGCGCCCGCAGTAATTGACCCCTTTTGCAGTACAAAAGATACCAGGATTCCATAATGTCTCTTTTTCCTAATCAGCCGCGGAAGAATAGCAAAAGGCTGGTATGAGAGATAGACAGCAGAAGTATAACCAATGACTGTTTGGTCATCAGGCAACCATCTACACCTTTTTAACAAAAATACAGCATGCGCTGCATGAAGCCCGTATAATGTCCGCCAAATCCTGACGATGATTAATGGCATGAAATACCACGACCTACGCGACTTTCTGGAACTACTTGAACAACGCGGCGAGCTAAAGCGTATCGCAATGCCTGTCGATCCGTACCTGGAAATGACTGAAATTGCCGATCGTACTTTGCGCGCTAATGGCCCGGCTCTGTTATTTGAGAATCCAAAAGGGTACGACATGCCGGTGCTGTGCAACCTGTTCGGCACTCCGAAACGCGTCGCGATGGGAATGGGGCAAGAAGATGTTTCTGCGCTGCGTGAAGTCGGGAAATTACTGGCCTTCCTGAAAGAACCCGAGCCACCGAAGGGTTTCCGCGATTTATTCGATAAACTTCCGCAGTTTAAACAAGTCCTGAATATGCCGACTAAGCGTCTGCGTAATGCCCCATGCCAGGAACAAATCTGGGAAGGGGATGAAGTCGACTTATCTCGTATTCCGATTATGCAGTGTTGGCCTGAAGATGCCGCGCCGCTGATTACCTGGGGTTTGACGGTAACGCGTGGTCCGCATAAAGAACGGCAGAATCTCGGGATTTATCGCCAACAACTGATTGGCAAAAATAAACTGATCATGCGTTGGCTTTCGCATCGCGGCGGCGCGCTGGATTTCCAGGAGTGGCGTGCTGAACATCCTGGTGAGCGGTTCCCGGTTTCTGTTGCACTGGGTGCTGATCCGGCAACCATTCTTGGCGCGGTCACTCCAGTGCCAGATACTTTGTCAGAATATGCTTTTGCTGGTTTGCTACGTGGTACAAAAACCGAAGTTGTTAAGTGTATTTCTAACGATCTTGAAGTGCCAGCTAGCGCTGAAATTGTGCTGGAAGGGTATATCGAGCCTGGCGAAATGGCACCTGAAGGGCCATATGGTGACCACACGGGCTACTACAATGAAGTAGATGACTTCCCTGTGTTTACCGTGACGCATATAACCCAGCGCCAGAATGCGATTTATCATTCAACGTACACCGGTCGCCCGCCAGATGAGCCTGCGGTTCTCGGCGTGGCATTGAATGAAGTGTTTGTGCCCATTCTGCAAAAGCAGTTCCCGGAAATTGTCGATTTCTACCTGCCGCCGGAGGGGTGTTCTTATCGCCTTGCGGTTGTCACTATCAAGAAGCAGTACGCTGGCCACGCGAAACGCGTGATGATGGGCGTCTGGTCTTTCTTGCGGCAGTTCATGTATACCAAGTTTGTCATTGTCTGCGATGACGATGTTAATGCGCGTGACTGGAACGATGTAATTTGGGCCATCACCACGCGGATGGACCCGGCACGTGATACCGTTCTGGTAGAAAACACGCCAATTGATTACCTGGATTTTGCCTCGCCGGTTTCCGGCCTTGGCTCAAAAATGGGATTGGATGCCACCAATAAATGGCCTGGGGAAACCCAGCGTGAGTGGGGGCGTCCTATTAAGAAAGATGCAGAAGTATGTGCGCGTATTGATGCTATCTGGGATGAACTGGCTATTTTCGACGACAGTAAAAACGCCTGATCGGCGGGTTTTACCGTTTTGCATTATTGACCCGACAGAGGGGAAGCATGACAACCTTAAGCTGTAAAGTGACCTCGGTAGAAGCGATAACTGACACGGTGTATCGCGTTCGATTACTGCCGGAAGCGAAATTCTCCTTTCAGGCCGGGCAGTATTTGATGGTGGTGATGGATGAGCGCGATAAACGCCCGTTCTCCATGGCATCCACGCCGAGCGACCAGGAGTTTATCGAACTGCACATTGGCGCATCAGATATCAATCTGTACGCCATGGCGGTGATGGATCGCATTCTGAAAGAGAAAGAAATCGTTGTTGATATTCCACACGGCGATGCCTGGCTGCGTGAAGATGAAGATCGCCCGTTGATTCTGATTGCTGGCGGGACCGGCTTCTCTTATGTGCGTTCTATTTTGCTGACGGCGCTGGCGCGTAACCCGCAGCGTGAAATCGCCATTTACTGGGGCGGCCGTGAAGATAAACATCTTTATGATCTGTCTGAGTTAGAAGCGCTGTCCGTGGTTCACCCGAATCTGCGTGTTGAAGCGGTGGTTGAGCAACCGGAAACAGGCTGGCGTGGGCGTACTGGCACTGTGTTAACCGCGGTGATGCAGGATTACGGAACGCTTGCCGGGCACGACATCTATATTGCCGGACGTTTTGAAATGGCGAAAATTGCCCGTGACCTGTTCTGCAATGAACGTAGTGCGCAGGCCGACCGCATGTTTGGCGACGCGTTTTCGTTTATCTAATGCAATAAAAAACCCGCCCCTGACAGGCGGGAAAAACGGCAACTAAACTTTTTTCTGCGTCCTTGGTGTTGTAACTTTGTTGGCTGCATTCGCTCACCCGAATCACTTACTTTAGTAAGCTCATCGGGATTCGCTCATTTGCCGCCGCGTTACAACATCAATGACTTTGAAAATTGGATCAATTCCTTAAACGCGTTCAATAACTGTGGCAATCCCCTGACCCAATCCGATGCACATGGTGGCGAGGCCAAACTGCGCATCGCGACGTTCCATCAAATTGAGCAGCGTGGTGCTGATTCGTGTACCGGAACAACCCAGCGGGTGACCCAGTGCAATCGCACCGCCATTCAGGTTAATCTTCTCGTCGATCTTATCCATCAGCCCCAGATCTTTAATACATGGCAGGATCTGTGCGGCGAAGGCTTCGTTCATCTCAAACAGGTCTATGTCGGCGGCAGTCAGGCCCGCTTTTTTCAACGCCAGTTGTGATGCCGGAACTGGGCCGTAACCCATAATGGATGGATCGCAGCCAACGACTGCCATAGAGCGAACATAAGCGCGGATCTTCAGGCCCAGCTCTTTGGCGCGTGACTCGCTCATCAGCAACATCGCTGAGGCACCATCGGAAAGCGCGGAAGAACTGCCTGCTGTAACGGTGCCATTGACCGGATCAAACGCAGGTTTCAATGCCGCCAGACCTTCAACTGTAGTTTCCGGGCGAATCACTTCATCGTAATCAAAACGTTTGAGCACACCGTCTGCGTCATGGCCGCTGGTTGCCAGAATTTCATTTTTGAAATGACCCGCTTCGGTTGCAGCCCAGGCTCGCTGGTGTGAACGTGCAGAAAACTGATCCTGCATTTCACGGCTGATACCATGCATACGAGACAGCATTTCGGCGGTTAAGCCCATCATGCCAGCTGCTTTTGCAACGTTGCGGCTCAGGCCTGGATGGAAATCAACACCATGGCTCATTGGCACGTGGCCCATATGTTCCACGCCGCCTACCAGACAAGCATGCGCATCACCGGTCTGAATCATACGAGCAGCATCGTGCAGCGCTTGCATCGAAGAACCACACAGGCGGTTCACTGTAACCGCCGGTACTGAATGTGGGATTTCTGCCAGTAGCGAGGCGTTACGAGCAATATTAAAACCTTGCTCCAGCGTCTGCTGCACACAGCCCCAATAAATGTCATCCAGTGCAGCGGCTTCTAAAGCCGGGTTGCGTGACAAAATGCCACGCATCAGATGGGCAGAAAGATCTTCCGCACGCAGATTACGAAACGCACCGCCTTTTGAACGGCCCATCGGGGTGCGGATGGCATCAACAATTACAACCTTTTCCATAATCACTCCTCAGGCACTTTTCAGGTCACTGGCTGGGCGCGCTGGCTCAACGGGTGGATAGTACGGCTCGTTACGGGACGCTTTAGTACGCAGACCGTCCGGCACCTGGTAAAGCGGGCCAAGATGTTCGTACTGTTGCGCCATATCGAGATATTTCGCGCTGCCGATGGTGTCTAACCAACGGAATGCGCCGCCGTGGAACGGAGGGAATCCCAGGCCGTAAACCAGTGCCATATCTGCTTCTGCCGGGCTGGCGATAATGCCTTCTTCCAGGCAGCGCACGACTTCGTTGACCATTGGGATCATCATGCGAGCGATGATCTCTTCGTCGCTAAAGTTTTGGCGCGGTTTGCTGACATCAGCCAACAAGCTATCGGTGGCTTCGTCTTGTTCTTTACGCGGTTTGCCTTTGCTGTCTTGTTTGTAGCGATAGAAACCCTGCTGGGTTTTCTGGCCATAACGGCCTGCGTCAAACATGGCGTCGACCGCATCGCGATAATCTTTCTGCATACGCTGTGGGAAACCGGCAGCCATAACAGCCTGCGCGTGGTGCGCGGTATCAATACCGACTACATCCAGCAGGTATGCCGGGCCCATCGGCCAGCCGAACTGCTTTTCCATTACTTTGTCGATCTGGCGGAAATCTGCACCGTCGCGCATCAGCTGGCTAAAGCCGGCAAAGTACGGGAACAGCACACGGTTGACGAAGAAGCCAGGGCAGTCGTTCACTACGATCGGCGTTTTGCCCATTTTGCTGGCCCACGCAACAACCTTCGCGATAGTTTGCTCAGAGGTTTTCTCGCCGCGAATCACTTCCACTAACGGCATGCGGTGCACAGGGTTAAAGAAGTGCATGCCGCAGAAGTTTTCCGGGCGCTTCAGGCTGTTTGCCAGTTCGCCAATTGGAATGGTGGAGGTGTTCGACGCCAGAACGGTATCCGGGCGTACTTTATCTTCCACTTCTGCCAGAACGGCTTTCTTCACTTTCGGGTTTTCTACCACTGCTTCAACTACCACATCGACACGCTCAAAACCGGCGTAATCCAGCGTTGGATGAATGGTGGCAATCACACCCGCCAGTTTCATGCCGTCAATTTTGCCGCGTTCCAGCTGTTTGTTCAGCAGCTTGCTGGCTTCGTTAATACCCAGCTCCAGCGACTTCTCGTTAATGTCCTTCATTAATACCGGTACGCCTTTCCAGGCAGACTGGTAAGCAATGCCGCCGCCCATGATCCCGGCACCAAGAACGGCTGCCTGTTTCGGGGTTTCGGTATTTTTGGTCAGCTTCTTCGCCTGACCTTTTATGTATTGGTCGTTAAGGAAAATCCCGACCAGCGCACGGGCCTCATTGGAACGCGCCAACGGCACGAAACTTTGAGTCTCCAGTTGTAATGCTTCGTCACGGCCCATTCTTGCCGCGGCTTCGATGGTTTTGACTGCCGTCATCGGGGCAGGGTAGTGCTTGCCCGCAATCTGCATCACCATGCTTTTAGCAATGGTGAAGCTCATGGTGGCTTCGATTTTGCTCAGCTTCAGCGGCTGCAGTTTTGGCGCGCGTTTGGCTTTCCAGTCCAGATCGCCATTAATCGCCTGGCGTAATACCGCCAGTGCGCCGTCGCGCAGTTTCTCAGTTTTAACGATGCCGTCGACTAAGCCGAGCTTTTGCGCTTCAACCGCGCCGACATCTTTACCGGCGGTGATAATTTCCAGCGCGCTATCAGCACCCAGCAAACGAGGTAAACGTACAGATCCACCGAAACCAGGCATGATGCCGAGTTTGGTTTCTGGCAGGCCAATACGGGTATCTGGTGTTGCCAGGCGATAATCGGTTGCCAGTACACATTCACAACCGCCGCCAAGGGCGTAACCATTCACTGCTGCAATGGTCGGAACCGGCAAGTCCTCCAGACGATTGAAGACGCTGTTGGCAAATTGCAGCCAATGAGTCAGTTGCTCCGCAGGAACCAGGAACAGCGACAGAAATTCAGTAATATCCGCACCAACGATAAACGCGGCTTTGTTGGAACTGAGCAGCAGGCCTTTCAGACCAGGCTGCTTTTCCAGTACATCCAGCGCGTGGCCCAGGCTTGCTACGGTCGCGGTGTCGAGTTTGTTCACTGAACCGGGGGCATCGAATACCAATTCTGCGATGCCATCTTCCAGCCAGTCGAGATGTAAGGTTTCACCTTGGTAGAGCATGTCAGTCTCCTGAATCCAGCAATGGGATCTGGTCGTACCAGATGAGGGTGAGTGTGGAATTGATGTTAATGAAATGCAAATAACTCTTTAAATATTTGCAAAGATGATCACAGCCGCTGGAAATAAGTTCGCTCTGTTTACGGTGTGCTAAGATGCGTGGCGTTCAGTTTATAAAAAACCAGAAGGGTAAATCATGGATTCACTGGCCTCACTTTATAAAGATCATGTGGCAACTTTGCAGGAACGTACCCGCAATGTTCTGGCGCGCTTCAATCTTGACGCGCTGTTGATTCACTCGGGCGAGCTAGTCAACGTCTTCCTCGATGATCATCCATATCCGTTCAAAGTTAACCCACAATTCAAAGCCTGGGTTCCGGTCACACAAGTGCCAAACTGCTGGCTGCTGGTGGATGGTGTTAACAAACCGAAGCTGTGGTTCTACCTGCCGGTTGATTACTGGCACAACGTTGAGCCGCTGCCAGAATCCTTCTGGACTGACGAAATTGAAGTGATTGCGCTGCCGAAAGCTGATGGCATTGGCAGCCAGTTGCCTGCCGCGCGTGGCAATATCGGTTATATCGGGCCGGTTCCAGAGCGTGCCGTACAGCTTGAAATCCAGGGCGCTAACATCAACCCGAAAGGGGTGATTGATTACCTGCATTATCATCGTGCTTATAAAACTGATTATGAGCTGGCATGTATGCGTGAAGCGCAGAAAACCGCAGTGGTTGGTCATCAGGCGGCTCACGAAGCGTTCCTGTCTGGAATGAGCGAATTTGACATTAATCTCGCGTATCTGACCGCAACCGGACATCGCGATACCGATGTGCCTTATGGCAACATTGTTGCGCTCAACGAGCACGCAGCAGTTCTTCATTACACCAAACTTGAGAACCGCGCACCTGCCGAAATGCGCAGTTTCCTGTTGGATGCTGGCGCGGAATATAACGGTTATGCGGCTGATTTAACGCGTACCTGGTCGGCAAAAAGCGATAACGATTATGCACAACTGGTTAAAGACGTTAACAGCGAGCAACTAGCGCTGATTGATACCCTGAAAGCAGGTGTGCGCTACACCGATTACCACATCCAGTTCCATCAACGTATCGCGAAGCTGCTGAGCCGCCATAAATTGGTTACCGGGATTAGCGAAGAAGCGATGGTTGAAACCGGCATCACTGGGCCATTTATGCCACATGGTCTGGGCCACCCGCTGGGTTTGCAGGTGCATGATGTTGCAGGCTTTATGCAGGATGATTCCGGTACACACCTTGCTGCACCTTCTCAGTATCCGTATCTGCGTTGCACGCGTATTCTTGAACCGCGTATGGTTCTGACCATTGAACCGGGCATTTACTTCATTGAATCTTTGCTCGCACCGTGGCGCGAAGGCCAGTACAGCAAGCACTTTGACTGGCAGCGCATTGAGGCAATGAAACCTTTCGGTGGCGTTCGCATTGAAGACAACGTGATTGTTCATGAAAATAGTATTGAAAACATGACGCGCGATCTGAAACTGGCGTAATGGATAGTTGGCTGATTCCCGCTGAAACCGTTGCGTTCAGTGAGGAAATCAAGAAAAGCCGCTTTATTACTCTGGTCGCTCATACGACTGGCGTAATTGCGGCGAAAGCATTTCTTGAAAAAGTACGTTCAGAGCACCCGACGGCCCGGCATCATTGCTGGGCCTGGGTGGCTGGTGCGCCAGATGACTCGCAGCAGTTAGGCTTTTCTGATGATGGTGAACCTGCTGGCACAGCCGGTAAGCCGATGCTTGCCCAGCTTATGGGAAGTGGTATTGGTGAAATTACCGCAGTCGTCGTACGTTATTCTGGCGGCATCAAACTAGGTACTGGCGGCCTGGTGAAAGCCTATGGCGGCGGGGTGCAGGCAGCGTTAAATCAATTGCCTACCGTGCTCAAAACTCCGTTAACCGAATATACTTTGCAATGTGAGTACGCGCAGCTTGCCGGAATCGAGGCGTTGCTTAAACAGTGTGACGGCGTTGTGGTGCAAAGTGATTTTCAGGCGTCTGTTTTATTACTTATCGCGTTACCACACGCGAAACTCGCTGACTTTTCAGTCAGACTTGCTGATTTTAGCCGCGGTGCATTGCATTTATTGCCGGCTGAACAATAATCCCCACTCGTATTTTATTGATAGTTAAGGAAGCGGCTGAAATGCATTTTCGCGCCATAACCCGAATCGTTGGTCTGTTAGTCATTCTATTTTCCGTGACCATGATTATTCCTGGGTTGGTAGCTTTAATTTATCGCGATGGTGCTGGCCGAGCTTTCACCCAGACTTTCTTCGCAGCGCTACTGATTGGTTCTTTTTTGTGGTGGCCTAACCGGCGGCAAAAAAGTGAGTTGAAACCACGAGAAGGGTTCCTGATCGTCGTCTTGTTCTGGACGGTGTTGGGGAGCGTGGGTGCGCTGCCTTTTATCTTCGCGGAACAACCGAATCTCACTATTACTGATGCATTCTTTGAATCGTTCTCGGGTTTAACTACCACCGGTGCGACAACGCTTGTCGGGCTGGATACGCTTCCTCACGCCATTCTGTTTTATCGGCAAATGTTGCAGTGGTTTGGCGGCATGGGGATCATCGTGCTGGCAGTGGCCATTCTGCCGATTCTGGGCGTCGGCGGGATGCAGCTATACCGTGCCGAAATGCCGGGGCCGCTTAAAGATAATAAGATGCGCCCGCGTATTGCAGATACCGCAAAAACTCTGTGGATTATTTATGTTCTGTTAACTGTCGCTTGTGCGTTGGCACTTTGGTTTGCAGGGATGCCTGCGTTTGATGCAATAGGTCACAGCTTTGCGACTATCGCGATTGGTGGTTTTTCTACTCATGATGCCAGCGTCGGTTATTTCGACAGCCCAACCATTAATACAATTATCGCCATCTTCTTGCTGATTTCCGGTTGTAACTATGGCCTGCACTTCTCTCTATTAAGCGGGCGTAATATAAAAGTCTATTGGCGTGACCCTGAGTTCCGCATGTTTATTGGCGTGCAACTGACGCTGGTGGCTATCTGTACCTTAGTACTCTGGTTCCACAACACTTACCAAACCGCCCTGCTTACGCTAAACCAGGCATTCTTCCAGGTGGTCTCGATGGCGACGACCGCCGGGTTTACGACTGATAGTATTGCTCGCTGGCCTCTATTCTTACCGGTGCTGTTGTTGTGCTCTGCTTTTATAGGGGGGTGTGCTGGTTCGACCGGTGGTGGTCTGAAGGTCATCCGTATTCTGTTGCTGTTCAAACAAGGCAACCGCGAACTGAAGCGACTTGTTCACCCCAATGCGGTCTATAGCATCAAGCTTGGCAATCGAGCCCTGCCCGAACGTATCCTTGAAGCAGTATGGGGATTCTTTTCTGCCTATGCGCTGGTGTTTATCCTCAGCATGCTCGCGATTATCGCCACCGGCGTGGATGATTTCTCCGCCTTTGCTTCAGTGGCGGCAACGCTGAATAATCTCGGCCCAGGTTTGGGGGTTGTGGCTTATAACTTCGCCAGCATGAATCCTGTGGCAAAATGGATATTGATAGCCAATATGCTGTTTGGTCGTCTTGAAGTGTTTACTTTACTTGTACTGTTTACGCCAACCTTCTGGCGAGAGTAATCGGAGCCTGCTGTGAGAACGTTGATTCTATTTTCGACCCGCGATGGTCAAACTCGCGAGATTGCTTCTTATATAGCATCTGAACTTAAAGAGCTGGGCGCCGAGAGTGATGTGGTTAATCTGCATCGCAGTGGCGAGATCGCCTGGGGAAACTACGAACGCGTCGTTATTGGCGCTTCTATTCGCTATGGGCATTTCCATTCGTCAGTGGCTGCGTTTGTGAAAAAGCATCAGCAAGCATTGAATAAGATTCCCAGCGCTTTCTTTTCCGTAAACCTGGTCGCCCGTAAACCAGAGAAGCGTTCTCCTCAAACCAACTCTTATACGCGTAAGTTCTTGCTGACCTCCCCGTGGCAGCCAAATCATTGCGCGGTGTTTGCGGGTGCACTGCGTTATCCGCGTTATCGCTGGTATGATCGCGTGATGATTCGTTTGATTATGAAGATGACGGGCGGTGAAACAGATATCAGCAAAGAAGTTGTTTATACAGATTGGCCTCAGGTGGCGCGTTTCGCCCACGAGATAGCGCACTTAAACAGCAAATAGTGTCCAAAACACCCTGTTTGATGAAAAAAGATGCGCTCAGTCATTTATTTGCAATAAACACTTGTCAGCTCCCAGAAAATCCCTATACTGCGCCTCCACTGACACGGCACAACGGCTTACAAACCGGCCCGTCAGCCAGATGAAAAGCGAAAATAAACGCTTGACTCTGAAAGAGGAAAGCGTAATATACGCCACCTCGAGTTAGCAAGCGAAAGCGCCTAACTCACTGCTCTTTAACAATTTATCAGACAATCTGTGTGGGCACTCGCAGGATTGATATCTCAGATACCTTCGGGTATCAAAAAAATATCAAGTCTTGAAGAGTGACCAAGCAGTAATTCATTTAAGTGAATTATTACGAAAGTTAATTTTTGAGCACCGCTTCACGAGTTGAAGCAAATCAAGCTTTTAATTGAAGAGTTTGATCATGGCTCAGATTGAACGCTGGCGGCAGGCCTAACACATGCAAGTCGAGCGGTAGCACAGGGAGCTTGCTCCTGGGTGACGAGCGGCGGACGGGTGAGTAATGTCTGGGAAACTGCCTGATGGAGGGGGATAACTACTGGAAACGGTAGCTAATACCGCATAACGTCTTCGGACCAAAGAGGGGGACCTTCGGGCCTCTTGCCATCAGATGTGCCCAGATGGGATTAGCTAGTAGGTGAGGTAATGGCTCACCTAGGCGACGATCCCTAGCTGGTCTGAGAGGATGACCAGCCACACTGGAACTGAGACACGGTCCAGACTCCTACGGGAGGCAGCAGTGGGGAATATTGCACAATGGGCGCAAGCCTGATGCAGCCATGCCGCGTGTATGAAGAAGGCCTTCGGGTTGTAAAGTACTTTCAGCGAGGAGGAAGGCGTTAAGGTTAATAACCTTGGCGATTGACGTTACTCGCAGAAGAAGCACCGGCTAACTCCGTGCCAGCAGCCGCGGTAATACGGAGGGTGCAAGCGTTAATCGGAATTACTGGGCGTAAAGCGCACGCAGGCGGTCTGTCAAGTCGGATGTGAAATCCCCGGGCTCAACCTGGGAACTGCATTCGAAACTGGCAGGCTAGAGTCTTGTAGAGGGGGGTAGAATTCCAGGTGTAGCGGTGAAATGCGTAGAGATCTGGAGGAATACCGGTGGCGAAGGCGGCCCCCTGGACAAAGACTGACGCTCAGGTGCGAAAGCGTGGGGAGCAAACAGGATTAGATACCCTGGTAGTCCACGCCGTAAACGATGTCGACTTGGAGGTTGTTCCCTTGAGGAGTGGCTTCCGGAGCTAACGCGTTAAGTCGACCGCCTGGGGAGTACGGCCGCAAGGTTAAAACTCAAATGAATTGACGGGGGCCCGCACAAGCGGTGGAGCATGTGGTTTAATTCGATGCAACGCGAAGAACCTTACCTACTCTTGACATCCAGAGAATTCGCTAGAGATAGCTTAGTGCCTTCGGGAACTCTGAGACAGGTGCTGCATGGCTGTCGTCAGCTCGTGTTGTGAAATGTTGGGTTAAGTCCCGCAACGAGCGCAACCCTTATCCTTTGTTGCCAGCGGTTCGGCCGGGAACTCAAAGGAGACTGCCAGTGATAAACTGGAGGAAGGTGGGGATGACGTCAAGTCATCATGGCCCTTACGAGTAGGGCTACACACGTGCTACAATGGCGCATACAAAGAGAAGCGACCTCGCGAGAGCAAGCGGACCTCATAAAGTGCGTCGTAGTCCGGATCGGAGTCTGCAACTCGACTCCGTGAAGTCGGAATCGCTAGTAATCGTAGATCAGAATGCTACGGTGAATACGTTCCCGGGCCTTGTACACACCGCCCGTCACACCATGGGAGTGGGTTGCAAAAGAAGTAGGTAGCTTAACCTTCGGGAGGGCGCTTACCACTTTGTGATTCATGACTGGGGTGAAGTCGTAACAAGGTAACCGTAGGGGAACCTGCGGTTGGATCACCTCCTTACCTAATAGATACGAACTTGCGTAGTGCTCACACAGATTGTCTGATAGAAAACGAGCAGTAAAACCTTATAGGCTTGTAGCTCAGGTGGTTAGAGCGCACCCCTGATAAGGGTGAGGTCGGTGGTTCAAGTCCACTCAGGCCTACCAAACTTCTCTCCATGCTGTGTTGCGACCCCGCTCACATACTTTAGTATGCTTCGCGGTGACGCGCCTTGCCTGATGAGAAGTTAAAGGTAAATCAAAAGGTTTTACGAAATCGATGGGGCTATAGCTCAGCTGGGAGAGCGCCTGCCTTGCACGCAGGAGGTCAGCGGTTCGATCCCGCTTAGCTCCACCATCATTTCATGCTCACCCAATACTTCTAAGTGTACTGTTTAACAGTGTGCTGAGAAGTATTTGCTCTTTAAAAATCCGGAACAAGCTGAAAATTGAAACGACACACTGTTTCCTTTCTCCGTAATAAGAAAGGAAAATGCGGTGTGTTCGAGTCTCTCAAATTTTCGCAACATACGATTGTGTCTTACGAGACATCTTCGGGTTGTGAGGTTAAGCGACTAAGCGTACACGGTGGATGCCCTGGCAGTCAGAGGCGATGAAGGACGTGCTAATCTGCGATAAGCGTCGGTAAGGTGATATGAACCGTTATAACCGACGATTTCCGAATGGGGAAACCCAGTGCAATTCGTTGCACTATCGTTAAGTGAATACATAGCTTAACGAAGCGAACCGGGGGAACTGAAACATCTAAGTACCCCGAGGAAAAGAAATCAACCGAGATTCCCCCAGTAGCGGCGAGCGAACGGGGAGCAGCCCAGAGTCTGAATCAGTTTGTGTATTAGTGGAAGCGTCTGGAAAGTCGCAGGGTACAGGGTGATACTCCCGTACACAAAAATGCACATGCTGTGAACTCGAAGAGTAGGGCGGGACACGTGGTATCCTGTCTGAATATGGGGGGACCATCCTCCAAGGCTAAATACTCCTGACTGACCGATAGTGAACCAGTACCGTGAGGGAAAGGCGAAAAGAACCCCGGCGAGGGGAGTGAAACAGAACCTGAAACCGTGTACGTACAAGCAGTGGGAGCCTCTTTTATGGGGTGACTGCGTACCTTTTGTATAATGGGTCAGCGACTTATATTCTGTAGCAAGGTTAACCGTATAGGGGAGCCGCAGGGAAACCGAGTCTTAACTGGGCGTTAAGTTGCAGGGTATAGACCCGAAACCCGGTGATCTAGCCATGGGCAGGTTGAAGGTTGGGTAACACTAACTGGAGGACCGAACCGACTAATGTTGAAAAATTAGCGGATGACTTGTGGCTGGGGGTGAAAGGCCAATCAAACCGGGAGATAGCTGGTTCTCCCCGAAAGCTATTTAGGTAGCGCCTCGTGAACTCATCTTCGGGGGTAGAGCACTGTTTCGGCTAGGGGGCCATCCCGGCTTACCAACCCGATGCAAACTCCGAATACCGAAGAATGTTATCACGGGAGACACACGGCGGGTGCTAACGTCCGTCGTGAAGAGGGAAACAACCCAGACCGCCAGCTAAGGTCCCAAAGTCATGGTTAAGTGGGAAACGATGTGGGAAGGCACAGACAGCCAGGATGTTGGCTTAGAAGCAGCCATCATTTAAAGAAAGCGTAATAGCTCACTGGTCGAGTCGGCCTGCGCGGAAGATGTAACGGGGCTAAACCATGCACCGAAGCTGCGGCAGCGACGCTTATGCGTTGTTGGGTAGGGGAGCGTTCTGTAAGCCGTTGAAGCTGGACTGTGAGGTCTGGTGGAGGTATCAGAAGTGCGAATGCTGACATAAGTAACGATAAAGCGGGTGAAAAACCCGCTCGCCGGAAGACCAAGGGTTCCTGTCCAACGTTAATCGGGGCAGGGTGAGTCGACCCCTAAGGCGAGGCCGAAAGGCGTAGTCGATGGGAAACAGGTTAATATTCCTGTACTCGGTGTTACTGCGAAGGGGGGACGGAGAGGGCTATGTTAGCCGGGCGACGGTTGTCCCGGTTTAAGCATGTAGGCGGAGAGTTTAGGTAAATCCGGACTCTTATCTAACGCTGAGGTGTGATGACGAGGTACTACGGTGCTGAAGTAACAAATGCCGCACTTCCAGGAAAAGCCTCTAAGCATCAGGTAACATCAAATCGTACCCCAAACCGACACAGGTGGTCAGGTAGAGAATACCAAGGCGCTTGAGAGAACTCGGGTGAAGGAACTAGGCAAAATGGTGCCGTAACTTCGGGAGAAGGCACGCTGTCGGTAGGTGAAGTCCCTTGCGGATGGAGCTGAAGGCAGTCGAAGATACCAGCTGGCTGCAACTGTTTATTAAAAACACAGCACTGTGCAAACACGAAAGTGGACGTATACGGTGTGACGCCTGCCCGGTGCCGGAAGGTTAATTGATGGGGTTAAGCGCAAGCTGAAGCTCTTGATCGAAGCCCCGGTAAACGGCGGCCGTAACTATAACGGTCCTAAGGTAGCGAAATTCCTTGTCGGGTAAGTTCCGACCTGCACGAATGGCGTAATGATGGCCAGGCTGTCTCCACCCGAGACTCAGTGAAATTGAAATCGCTGTGAAGATGCAGTGTACCCGCGGCAAGACGGAAAGACCCCGTGAACCTTTACTATAGCTTGACACTGAACACTGGTCCTTGATGTGTAGGATAGGTGGGAGGCTTTGAAGCGAGGACGCCAGTTCTTGTGGAGCCAACCTTGAAATACCACCCTTTAATGGCTGGTGTTCTAACGTAGACCCGTAATCCGGGTTGCGGACAGTGTCTGGTGGGTAGTTTGACTGGGGCGGTCTCCTCCTAAAGCGTAACGGAGGAGCACGAAGGTTAGCTAATCACGGTCGGACATCGTGAGGTTAGTGCAAAGGCATAAGCTAGCTTGACTGCGAGAGTGACGGCTCGAGCAGGTGCGAAAGCAGGTCTTAGTGATCCGGTGGTTCTGAATGGAAGGGCCATCGCTCAACGGATAAAAGGTACTCCGGGGATAACAGGCTGATACCGCCCAAGAGTTCATATCGACGGCGGTGTTTGGCACCTCGATGTCGGCTCATCACATCCTGGGGCTGAAGTAGGTCCCAAGGGTATGGCTGTTCGCCATTTAAAGTGGTACGCGAGCTGGGTTTAGAACGTCGTGAGACAGTTCGGTCCCTATCTGCCGTGGGCGCTGGAGAATTGAGGGGGGCTGCTCCTAGTACGAGAGGACCGGAGTGGACGCATCACTGGTGTTCGGGTTGTCATGCCAATGGCATTGCCCGGTAGCTAAATGCGGAAAAGATAAGCGCTGAAAGCATCTAAGCGCGAAACTTGCCCCGAGATGAGTTCTCCCTGACCCTTTAAGGGTCCTGAAGGAACGTTGAAGACTACGACGTTGATAGGCTGGGTGTGTAAGCGTAGCGATACGTTGAGCTAACCAGTACTAATGATCCGTGAGGCTTAACCTTACAACACCGAAGGTGTTTTGGTTGAGAGACTAAGCATTTGATTTTCAGCTTGAACCGAGATTAAGTTGATGGTTGTGTGGATAACGCAACGGTTAACAAAACAGAATTTGCCTGGCGGCACTAGCGCGGTGGTCCCACCTGACCCCATGCCGAACTCAGAAGTGAAACGCCGTAGCGCCGATGGTAGTGTGGGGTCTCCCCATGCGAGAGTAGGGAACTGCCAGGCTCCAATTAAGCAAAAAGCCCTGTACTGACGTACAGGGCTTTTTGCTGTCTGCAATAAAATAGTCGTGAACAATGTTGAACACCGCTGGCGGTGGTACCGGAGGGGAGTACCAGGATGATATGAGTAATTTATCAACCTCACGGTATAACCCCTGTCACGCAAGCGAACCCCTGGCATATAAGGTAAACTAACTGGGTTTAAACTCAGGAAAGATACCCAACATGAGCACTTCTCTTAAACCTTTCAATACATTTGGTATTCAGGCTAACGCTTCACGTATTGTCATTGCTGAAACAGTACAGCAATTAAAAGACGCCTGGAGTGAGACAGTGGCAGCAAATATGCCCGTTTTGATCTTGGGTGAGGGAAGTAACGTTCTCTTTCTTGAGGATTACTCCGGTACCGTAATTGTTAACCGAATTTCAGGCATTCAAGTTACAGAAGAGCAAGATGCCTGGTATTTACATGTTGGCGCGGGGGAAAACTGGCATCATCTGGTTGAATATACCTTACAGCAAGGAATGCCAGGGCTTGAAAACCTGGCTTTAATTCCAGGATGTGCCGGATCTTCACCTATTCAAAATATCGGTGCCTATGGTGTAGAGCTCAAAAGCGTCTGTCATTACGTTGATTGTGTCGATTTGCTCAGCGGTGAGATGCATCGCCTGGATAATTCACAGTGCCAGTTTGGCTATCGCGACAGTATTTTTAAGCATGAATATCAGAATCACTATGCAATTATTGCTGTGGGATTACGTTTGCCAAAATTATGGCAGCCAGTATTAAGTTATGGTGATTTAACCCGGCTTGACGCTGCAAATGTCACGCCGCAGGAAGTGTTTAATGCAGTTTGCCATATGCGTATGACAAAACTTCCGGATCCGCGTGTTAACGGAAATGCGGGAAGCTTTTTCAAGAATCCAGTCATTACTGCCGAACAGGCATCTGTGCTTATTGCTACTTTCGCCGCCATTCCACATTACCCTCAGCCCGATGGGTCAATAAAACTGGCGGCAGGCTGGTTAATCGATCAGTGCCAGTTGAAGGGTTACAAGGTTGGTGGTGCAACAGTGCATCAACAGCAAGCTCTGGTATTAATAAATGAAAACGGCGCTTCCAGCCTGGATGTTGTGGGTCTGGCTCATCACGTTCGCCAGTGTGTCGGGGATAAATTTAAAGTATGGTTGGAACCCGAAGTTCGCTTCATAGGTACGTGTGGCGAAGTTAGCGCTGTGGAGACCATTGCATGAAAGATAATAAAATTCCTCTGACACTAATTAGTATTCTTGCAGATGGCGAGTTTCACTCTGGTGAGCAGTTAGGTGAGCAGCTTGGTATGAGCCGGGCGGCCATAAATAAACACATCCAAACTTTAAGAGATTGGGGTGTTGATGTTTTTACCGTGCCTGGAAAAGGGTATAGCCTACCCGATCCCATTCAGTTGCTTGATGAAGAACTTATAAAATTGCAGATTGATACAGGCTCAGTTACGGTTCTACCTGTCATTGACTCCACCAATCAGTTTTTACTCGACCGACTTGAAACACTTCACTCGGGGGATGCCTGTATTGCTGAATATCAGCAGGCGGGTCGAGGTCGTCGAGGACGTCAGTGGTTTTCACCCTTCGGTGCTAATCTTTACCTGTCCATGTACTGGCGACTTGAGCAAGGTCCTGCGGCAGCTGTTGGCTTAAGTCTTGTCATTGGGATTGTTATGGCCGAGGTACTACGTGAACTAGGTGCTGAAGATGTCAGAGTTAAGTGGCCAAATGACCTATATCTCAACGATCGTAAACTTGCTGGTATTCTGGTTGAATTGACTGGTAAAACTGGAGATGCCGCGCAGATTGTTATTGGGGCAGGTATTAATCTTGCAATGCGTAATGTAGCGACGGATGTGATTAATCAAAGCTGGATTAATCTCCAGGAAGCCGGAATTAATATAGATCGTAATGCGTTAGCTATTAGAATCATAAAAGAATTGCGAAAAGCATTACAGTTATTTGAAGATGAAGGTTTAGTACCTTTCCTGCCGCGTTGGGAGCCACTGGATAACTTTATTCATCGCCAGGTGAAGTTAATAATTGGGGATAGAGAAATACACGGCATTTCAAGAGGGATTAACGAGCAAGGTGGATTGTTATTAGAGCAGGACGGAGTCGTTAAACCTTGGGTGGGTGGAGAAATATCACTGCGTGGCGTTAACTAATTCGCACGGGGGATTTTATCCCCCCGCTTTTTTATTTCCTTAGCCGTACGCACTCAACTTCGTGATTTGAGCTTTTCGTCATGATCAGGCTGGCACGCTCACGAGTTGGTAGTATATTTTCTTTTAGGTTCCGCCAGTTAATCTCTTTCCATAGCTGTAATGCGACATTAACGGCTTCATCCTCTGAGAGCTTCGCATAGCTGTGGAAATAAGAGTCAGGGTCGGTAAATGCACCTTCACGGAACTTCAGGAATCGCGTGATATACCAATCTTGTAGCAGATCTTCTGGCGCATCGACATAAATCGAAAAATCGACAAAGTCTGATACAAATACATGATGTGGATCGTGTGGGTAATCCATGCCGCTTTGCAAAACATTTAATCCTTCAAGGATTAAAATATCAGGCTGAGCAACTGTTTTATCACCATCAGGAATAACATCATAAATAAGGTGAGAATAGACTGGTGCAGTCACATTCGGTGCCCCTGATTTAATATCAGAAACGAATTTCACCAAACGGTGCATATCGTAGGATTGTGGGAATCCTTTTTTCTTCATCAGATTGCGTTCTTTCAACACTTTATTCGGATGCAGAAAACCATCAGTCGTAATCAATTCCACACGACGATGCTCAGGCCAGCGACTCAGCAGAGCTTGCAGCACGCGAGCGGTTGTACTTTTCCCGACCGCAACGCTTCCGGCGATACTAATGACGTAGGGAATACGTTGCCCATTAGTGCCGAGAAATTGCTCTAACACTGCCTGTCGGCGTAGGTTTGAACTGATATAAAAATTCAATAGCCGTGAAAGAGGCAGGTAAATTTCTGCAACTTCCTCTAAAGAGAGGTCCTCATTGATACCCTTCAACTGAGCGATCTCACCTTCAGTCAAGGTCATCGGTACTGAGTCGCGCAAGGCTGCCCATTGGTTGCGGTTGAACTGCATATAAGGAGTCGTCAACATTTGCTCTTTATTACTCATAAGCATGCTTCTGCCTGTAATTCAGGACAAAAATGAACGTAGTACGCGGACTGAGAAAAGGATACTCATCTCAGGAAATCAAAGGCGTGCAACGTATATTACTTTTCACAATGGGCAGGAGGGTAACACCAGATGAGTGAGAATAATAAGAAAAAAACAAAGTGATGATGCTTTCAGAGGAAAGCATCACGTTGTGGTGTGACTTCAACTTGCTATGCGCTGCGCAAATTGATTAACGGCGTATAAGCTATTTGTAATAGATGACGGCGGGAAGATAAAAGCCGTCTGACGAACCGGTATACTCAGGCAACACCCCAAACAGCGGTATCTTCATTCCTCCTCTTTGGTGGGCATATCAAACTCGTGCCTCACTCAAACAAGTAGTGTTCCAAACGCCGCGTAGTGGGTATATCCATTGTTTCCAGACACCGGACACGAAATTTACATAAAAGAGCACATCGAAAAGAAAGGAATGCATGACGAAGATGCATTAAAGCGTGAAAAAAGGCAGTTTGAATACATCACCTCCGTATCC
The DNA here is from genome assembly GCF_003675305.1 of Buttiauxella sp. 3AFRM03. Lineage (NCBI taxonomy): Bacteria > Pseudomonadati > Pseudomonadota > Gammaproteobacteria > Enterobacterales > Enterobacteriaceae > Buttiauxella > Buttiauxella sp. 3AFRM03. Next base: position 2,763,918 of record NZ_CP033076.1, on the reverse strand, counting down.
CGCGTACAAAAATCACTCTGTAATGATGATTAATCCACCAGTTTTACGAGCTATCGCGCAAAATATAAGCGGTAGTGCATTTTCTTTAATTTTTTTGTTGCATCATGGAGCCGGTGTTCCTAGAATGCGCGCTACTTGATGCCGACTTAGCTCAGTAGGTAGAGCAACTGACTTGTAATCAGTAGGTCACCAGTTCGATTCCGGTAGTCGGCACCATCAAGTGCTTGGTGGGGTTCCCGAGCGGCCAAAGGGAGCAGACTGTAAATCTGCCGTCATCGACTTCGAAGGTTCGAATCCTTCCCCCACCACCATTTTCAGGCAACGCTATGCGTAGCCCGAGGCGACGAGATCCAACTAGTCGACTCGAATACTAAGGAGCCTCTCCTTAGTTAAAACAGAATTCAAGCAGGTAGCCGAGTTCCAGAGATGCGGGCATCGTATAATGGCTATTACCTCAGCCTTCCAAGCTGATGATGTGGGTTCGATTCCCACTGCCCGCTCCAGATGTGCTGATATAGCTCAGTTGGTAGAGCGCACCCTTGGTAAGGGTGAGGTCGGCAGTTCGAATCTGCCTATCAGCACCACCTCCTTTATCCTTCCTGTTTCTCTTCTGTTAATGAATTCAACAAATTCAGGCTTTCGCCTGGTTGATGTGGTGATATCACCGATTTATCCGTGTCTTAGAGGGACAATCGATGTCTAAAGAAAAATTTGAACGTACAAAACCGCACGTCAACGTCGGTACTATCGGCCACGTTGACCATGGTAAAACCACTCTGACTGCAGCAATCACTACCGTTCTGGCTAAAACCTACGGTGGTTCTGCTCGTGCTTTCGACCAGATCGATAACGCACCAGAAGAAAAAGCTCGTGGTATCACCATCAACACTTCCCACGTTGAATATGACACCCCGACTCGCCACTATGCGCACGTTGACTGCCCAGGGCACGCCGACTACGTTAAAAACATGATCACCGGTGCTGCTCAGATGGACGGCGCTATCCTGGTTGTTGCTGCGACTGATGGCCCAATGCCACAGACTCGTGAGCACATCCTGCTGGGTCGTCAGGTTGGCGTTCCTTACATCATCGTGTTCCTGAACAAATGCGACATGGTTGATGATGAAGAGCTGCTGGAACTGGTAGAAATGGAAGTTCGTGAACTTCTGTCTATGTACGACTTCCCAGGCGACGATACTCCAATCGTACGTGGTTCAGCGCTGAAAGCACTGGAAGGCGACGCGGATTACGAAGCTAAAATCATCGAACTGGCTGGCTTCCTGGATACTTATATCCCAGAACCAGAACGTGCTATCGACAAGCCGTTCCTGCTGCCAATCGAAGACGTATTCTCCATCTCCGGCCGTGGTACAGTTGTTACCGGTCGTGTAGAGCGCGGTATCGTTAAAGTTGGTGAAGAAGTTGAAATCGTTGGTATCAAAGATACCGTGAAATCAACCTGTACTGGCGTTGAAATGTTCCGCAAACTGCTGGACGAAGGCCGTGCTGGTGAGAACGTTGGTGTTCTGCTGCGTGGTATTAAACGTGAAGATATCGAACGTGGTCAGGTACTGGCTAAGCCAGGCTCAATCAAGCCGCACACCCAGTTCGAATCTGAAGTTTATATTCTGTCCAAAGATGAAGGCGGCCGTCATACTCCGTTCTTCAAAGGCTACCGTCCACAGTTCTACTTCCGTACAACTGACGTGACTGGTACCATCGAACTGCCAGAAGGCGTTGAGATGGTAATGCCGGGCGACAACATCAAAATGGTTGTTACCCTGATCCACCCAATCGCGATGGATGACGGTCTGCGTTTCGCAATCCGTGAAGGCGGCCGTACTGTAGGTGCGGGCGTTGTTGCTAAAGTTATCGCTTAATCGCTGATAACATTTGACGCAACGCGCAAGAAAAGGGCATCATTTGATGCCCTTTTTGTACGCTCTCTACCCAGAACCTGGCTCATCAGTGATTTTTTACTCATAATCATTGCTGAGACAGGCTCTGAAGATGGCGTTATACCGAATAGCACCTGAGTAATAGCCGTTCGGTTTGGTTTTGCCTCGCATATGCGGGGCAAAAATGTTTGTCTGAATTACTGTGACGGGTTGGTTTATGAGTGCGAATACCGAAGCTCAAGGAAGCGGGCGCGGCCTGGAAGCGATGAAATGGCTGGCAGTTGCTGCTCTGCTTATTGTGGCGATCGTGGGCAACTACATTTATCGTGATGTGTCTCTGCCTCTGCGTGCCCTGGCAGTGGTTGTGCTGATTGCTGCAGCGGGTGGTGTCGCGCTGTTAACGACGAAAGGCAAAGCGACAGTTGCTTTCGCCCGCGAAGCGAGAACCGAAGTTCGTAAAGTGATTTGGCCAACTCGGCAGGAGACTTTACACACCACCTTAATCGTGGCGGCTGTTACAGCTGTAATGTCACTGATTTTGTGGGGGCTGGACGGTATTCTTGTCCGCCTGGTTTCTTTTATTACTGGCCTGAGGTTCTGAGATGTCTGAAGCCCCTAAAATGCGCTGGTACGTCGTTCAGGCGTTTTCCGGTTTTGAAGGCCGCGTAGCAACATCGCTGCGTGAGCATATCAAATTGCACAACATGGAAGAGTTGTTTGGTGAAGTCATGGTTCCGACCGAAGAAGTGGTCGAAATCCGTGGTGGCCAACGTCGCAAAAGCGAACGTAAATTCTTCCCGGGCTATGTTCTGGTCCAGATGGTAATGAACGATGCTAGCTGGCACCTGGTGCGCAGCGTGCCTCGAGTGATGGGTTTCATCGGCGGTACATCTGACCGTCCTGCACCAATCAGCGATAAAGAAGTTGATGCGATTATGAACCGCCTGCAGCAGGTTGGTGACAAGCCGCGTCCTAAAACGCTGTTTGAGCCAGGCGAAATGGTACGCGTCAGTGATGGTCCATTTGCCGACTTTAACGGTGTGGTTGAAGAAGTAGATTACGAAAAGAGCCGCTTGAAGGTTTCTGTATCTATCTTTGGTCGTGCTACGCCGGTTGAGCTGGATTTTGCTCAGGTAGAGAAAGCCTAATAATTAGGTTGTAAAAGCAGCGATTATTCGTTGCACAAGGCGCGAGATTGGACTACAATTTCGCGCCTTTTGTTTTTATGCGTCTTGTACGTATGAAACGATTTATTCACGGGGAGCCTTCATTGTGTAAGGCGCTATAACCCACTAGAGGAAATTAAGATGGCTAAGAAAGTACAAGCCTACGTCAAGCTGCAAGTTGCAGCTGGTATGGCGAACCCAAGTCCACCAGTTGGTCCAGCTCTGGGTCAGCAAGGTGTGAACATCATGGAATTCTGTAAAGCGTTCAACGCCAAAACTGATTCCATGGAGAAAGGTCTGCCAATTCCGGTTGTTATTACCGTTTACGCTGACCGTTCTTTCACTTTCGTTACTAAAACTCCACCAGCTGCTGTTCTGTTGAAGAAAGCTGCAGGTATCAAGTCTGGTTCTGGCAAGCCGAACAAAGACAAAGTGGGTAAAGTGACCCGTGCTCAGGTGCGTGAAATCGCAGAAACCAAAGCTGCGGACATGACTGGTTCTGACGTTGAAGCGATGACTCGCTCCATCGAAGGTACTGCTCGTTCCATGGGCCTGGTAGTGGAGGATTAAGAAATGGCTAAACTGACCAAGCGCATGCGCGTGATCCGTGACAAAGTTGATGCAACTAAACAGTATGACATCAACGAAGCCGTTGCTCTGCTCAAAGAGCTGGCCACTGCGAAATTCGTAGAAAGCGTTGACGTTGCTGTAAACCTCGGTATCGACGCTCGTAAATCTGACCAGAACGTACGTGGTGCAACTGTACTGCCGCACGGTACTGGCCGTTCAGTTCGCGTAGCCGTATTTGCCCAAGGCCCTAACGCTGAAGCAGCTAAAGCTGCTGGCGCTGAGCTGGTAGGTATGGAAGATCTGGCTGACCAGATCAAAAAAGGCGAAATGAACTTTGACGTTGTTATCGCATCTCCAGATGCAATGCGCGTTGTTGGCCAACTGGGCCAGGTTCTGGGTCCACGTGGCCTGATGCCTAACCCGAAAGTTGGTACTGTAACTCCTAACGTTGCTGAAGCGGTTAAGAACGCTAAAGCTGGTCAGGTTCGTTACCGTAACGACAAAAACGGCATCATTCACACCACCATCGGTAAAGTGGATTTTGACACTGACAAACTGAAAGAAAACCTGGAAGCTCTGCTGGTTGCGCTGAAAAAAGCTAAACCATCTCAAGCTAAAGGCGTTTTCATTAAGAAAGTTAGCCTGTCTACCACTATGGGTGCAGGTGTTGCGATCGACCACTCTGGTCTGAGCGCAGTAGTGAACTAAGATTCACTGCTTTACGCGGGCGTTCGATTAGTCTAAAATCTTACGCCCGTTGCCTTGCAATGCAGGGCACACAGAATTTTCGGTTGGAGCCTGGCCTTATCCAGGCCTCCGTCCAAGACCGCAGGAGTTTCGCAAGAGACTTAATCCCCTGCGTAGACGGTGACAGAACCTGAAGAATATTTTTGATAGTCTTTGGCTTGTTTCTGCTCACCGTATGTCGACGTTCATTATCGTTTTGGTAATGAATGAAGTGAGTTCCGGGGGAAACCCCGGCTAATATCCAGGAGCAAAGCTAATGGCTTTAAATCTTCAAGACAAACAAGCGATTGTTGCTGAAGTCAGCGAAGTAGCCAAAGGTGCGCTGTCTGCGGTTGTTGCGGATTCCCGTGGCGTGACCGTAGGTAAAATGACTGAACTGCGTAAAGCAGGTCGTGAAGCTGGCGTTTACATGCGTGTTGTTCGTAACACCCTGCTGCGCCGCGTTGTTGAAGGTACTCAGTTTGAGTGCCTGAAAGACACGTTTGTTGGTCCAACCTTGATTGCATATTCTATGGAACACCCGGGCGCTGCTGCTCGTCTGTTCAAAGAATTCGCTAAAGCGAATGCAAAATTCGAGGTTAAAGCTGCAGCCTTTGAAGGTGAGCTGATCCCGGCGGCCCAGATCGATCGCCTGGCAACTCTGCCAACTTACGAAGAAGCAATCGCACGCCTGATGGCAACCATGAAAGAAGCCTCTGCAGGCAAACTGGTTCGCACTCTGGCTGCTGTACGCGATCAGAAAGAAGCGGCTTAATAGCACTTTTCTTTCTCACGCATTTGCTTACGTATAAACTTATTCTGATTTTCAGGAACAATTGTTATGTCTATCACTAAAGATCAAATCATTGAAGCAGTATCCGCTATGTCTGTAATGGACATTGTTGAACTGATTTCTGCAATGGAAGAAAAATTCGGTGTTTCAGCTGCTGCTGCTGTTGCAGGCCCTGCTGCTGCTGCTGAAGCTGTAGAAGAGAAAACTGAGTTCGACGTTATTCTGAAAGCTGCTGGCGCTAACAAAGTTGCCGTCATCAAAGCAGTACGTAGCGCAACTGGTCTGGGCTTGAAAGAAGCTAAAGACCTGGTTGAATCCGCTCCAGCTGCGCTGAAAGAAGGCGTGAGCAAAGATGACGCAGAAGCACTGAAAAAATCTCTGGAAGAAGCTGGCGCTGAAGTTGAAGTTAAATAAGCCAACCTTTCCGGTTGCAGCCTGAGAAATTAGGCTGATGGCTGGTGACTTTTTAGTCACCAGCCTTTTTGCGCTGTAGGGTACCAGTAGCGTTTCACACTGTTTGACTGCTGGTTTCCATTCAATGTTTGTCTCTATCTACGCCTTAATATACTACGACTTTCTACGCCGGGAGTTCCGGGGTAAAGCGTAGCGAAATGGTTTAAGAGTGATAGAAACAGGTATTGCGGAAAGTGTTCCACTTTCCGGTCCACAAAATAGTGTTGCACAAACTGTCCCCTTGTCGGGCAGATGGGTCGACTTGTCAGCGAGCTGAGGAACCCTAATGGTTTACTCCTATACCGAGAAAAAACGTATTCGTAAGGATTTTGGAAAGCGTCCACAAGTTTTGGACATTCCTTATCTCCTTTCTATCCAGCTTGACTCGTTCCAGAAGTTCATCGAGCAAGATCCTGAAGGCCAGTACGGTCTGGAAGCGGCTTTCCGTTCCGTGTTCCCTATTGCAAGCTACAGCGGTAACTCTGAGCTGCAATATGTGAGCTATCGTCTGGGTGAGCCGGTATTTGACGTTAAAGAATGTCAGATCCGCGGCGTGACGTATTCCGCTCCCCTGCGCGTAAAACTGCGTCTGGTGATCTACGAGCGTGAAGCGCCGGAAGGCACCGTTAAAGATATTAAAGAACAAGAAGTCTACATGGGTGAAATTCCACTCATGACTGATAACGGCACCTTCGTTATCAACGGTACTGAGCGTGTTATCGTTTCTCAGTTACACCGTAGCCCAGGCGTGTTCTTCGATAGTGACAAAGGTAAAACCCACTCTTCCGGGAAGGTGCTGTATAACGCACGTATCATCCCTTACCGTGGTTCCTGGCTGGATTTCGAATTCGACCCGAAAGACAACCTGTTCGTGCGTATCGACCGTCGCCGTAAACTGCCTGCGACTATCATTCTGCGTGCATTGCAGTTCACCACTGAGCAGATTCTTGATCTGTTCTTTGAGAAAGTTTATTTCGAAATCCGTGACAACAAGCTGCAGATGGAATTGGTGCCAGAACGCCTTCGTGGTGAGACTGCATCCTTTGACATCGAAGCTAACGGCAAAATCTATGTCGAAAAAAGCCGCCGTATTACAGCGCGCCATATTCGCCAACTGGAAAAAGACGATATTAAGCTTATCGAAGTTCCGGTTGAATACATTGCTGGTAAAGTCGCGGCTAAAGACTACGTTGATGCATCGACTGGCGAACTGATTTGCCCGGCGAACATGGAACTGTCTTTGGATCTGTTGGCAAAACTGAGCCAGTGTGGTCATAAGCGTATCGAAACGCTGTTTACCAACGACCTGGATCACGGCGCATACATTTCTGAGACCATCCGTGTCGACCCAACCAACGATCGCCTTAGCGCACTGGTTGAAATCTATCGCATGATGCGTCCTGGCGAGCCACCAACTCGCGAAGCGGCTGAAAACCTGTTCGAGAACCTGTTCTTCTCCGAAGACCGTTATGACTTGTCAGCGGTTGGTCGTATGAAGTTCAACCGTTCCCTGCTGCGTGATGAGATCGAAGGTTCAGGTATCCTGAGCAAAGACGACATCATCCAGGTAATGCGTAAGCTGATCGGCATTCGTAACGGTCAAGGCGAAGTGGATGATATCGACCACCTCGGCAACCGTCGTATCCGTTCTGTAGGCGAAATGGCGGAAAACCAATTCCGCGTTGGCCTGGTACGTGTTGAGCGTGCGGTGAAAGAGCGTCTGTCTCTGGGCGATCTCGATACCCTGATGCCTCAGGATATGATCAACGCCAAGCCTATCTCTGCTGCGGTTAAAGAGTTCTTCGGTTCCAGCCAGCTGTCTCAGTTTATGGACCAGAACAACCCGTTGTCTGAGATTACGCACAAACGTCGTATCTCCGCACTCGGCCCGGGTGGTTTGACCCGTGAGCGTGCAGGCTTCGAAGTACGTGACGTACACCCAACCCACTACGGTCGTGTATGTCCAATCGAAACCCCTGAAGGTCCGAACATCGGTCTGATCAACTCCCTGTCTGTTTATGCACAGACTAACGAATACGGTTTCTTAGAAACTCCGTATCGTCGCGTTGTTGAAGGTGTTGTCACTGACGAAATCCATTACCTTTCTGCAATTGAAGAAGGTAACTACGTTATTGCTCAGGCGAACACCAATCTGGACGAAGAAGGCCGTTTCGTAGACGACCTGGTAACTTGCCGTAGTAAAGGCGAATCCAGCTTGTTCAGCAACGACCAGGTTGACTACATGGACGTTTCTACCCAACAGGTAGTTTCCGTCGGTGCGTCCCTGATTCCGTTCCTGGAACACGATGACGCCAACCGTGCATTGATGGGTGCGAACATGCAACGTCAGGCCGTTCCAACTCTGCGTGCTGATAAGCCGCTGGTTGGTACTGGTATGGAACGTGCTGTTGCCGTTGACTCCGGTGTTACTGCGGTTGCTAAACGTGGCGGTACTGTTCAGTACGTTGATGCGTCTCGTATCGTTATCAAAGTTAACGAAGACGAAATGCTGGCTGGTGAAGCTGGTATCGACATCTACAACCTGACCAAATACACCCGTTCGAACCAGAACACCTGCATCAACCAGATGCCATGTGTTTCTTTGGGCGAACCTGTTGAACGTGGCGATGTGTTGGCAGACGGTCCGTCTACTGACCTCGGTGAACTGGCTCTTGGCCAGAACATGCGCGTAGCGTTCATGCCGTGGAACGGTTACAACTTCGAAGACTCCATCCTCGTATCCGAGCGTGTTGTTCAGGAAGATCGTTTCACCACTATTCACATCCAGGAACTGGCATGTGTGTCTCGTGACACCAAGCTGGGGCCAGAAGAGATCACCGCTGACATCCCGAACGTGGGTGAAGCAGCTCTCTCTAAACTGGATGAATCCGGTATCGTTTATATCGGTGCTGAAGTGACCGGTGGCGACATTCTGGTTGGTAAGGTAACGCCTAAAGGCGAAACCCAGCTGACTCCAGAAGAGAAACTGCTGCGTGCAATCTTCGGTGAGAAAGCGTCTGACGTTAAAGACTCTTCTCTGCGCGTACCAAACGGCGTTTCCGGTACCGTTATCGATGTGCAGGTCTTTACCCGCGATGGCGTGGAAAAAGACAAGCGCGCGCTGGAAATCGAAGAGATGCAACTGAAGCAGGCGAAGAAAGACCTGACTGAAGAACTGCAGATCTTTGAAGCTGGTCTGTTTGCTCGTATCCATGCTGTGCTGGTTGCTGGCGGTGTTGAAGCTGAGAAGCTCGACAAATTGCCACGCGATCGCTGGTTGGAACTGGGTCTGACTGACGAAGAGAAGCAAAACCAGCTGGAACAGCTGGCAGAGCAGTACGACGAGCTGAAGCACGAGTTTGAGAAGAAACTTGAAGCTAAGCGCCGCAAAATCACTCAGGGCGATGACCTGGCACCTGGCGTGCTGAAAATCGTTAAAGTGTATCTGGCCGTTAAACGTCAGATCCAGCCTGGTGACAAGATGGCAGGTCGTCACGGGAACAAAGGTGTTATCTCCAAGATCAACCCGATCGAAGATATGCCTTACGATGAAAACGGCACGCCGGTAGACATCGTACTGAACCCGTTGGGCGTACCATCTCGTATGAACATCGGTCAGATTCTGGAAACCCACTTGGGTATGGCTGCTAAAGGCATCGGCGAGAAAATCAACGCTATGCTGAAGAAGCAGGAAGAAGTTTCCAAGCTGCGTGAATTCATCCAGAAAGCCTATGATTTGGGTTCTGATATTCGTCAGAAAGTTGACCTGAACACCTTCACTGATGATGAAGTTCTGCGTCTGGCTGAGAACCTGAAAAAAGGTATGCCGATTGCTACTCCTGTCTTCGACGGTGCAAAAGAGTCGGAAATCAAAGAGCTGCTGAAACTGGGTGACCTGCCGACTTCTGGCCAGATCACACTGTTCGACGGCCGCAGTGGTGAGCAGTTTGAGCGTCCAGTAACCGTAGGTTACATGTACATGCTGAAACTGAACCACTTGGTTGATGACAAAATGCACGCGCGTTCTACCGGTTCTTACAGCCTGGTTACTCAGCAGCCGCTGGGTGGTAAGGCTCAGTTCGGTGGTCAACGCTTCGGTGAGATGGAAGTGTGGGCACTGGAAGCTTACGGTGCTGCTTATACCCTGCAGGAAATGCTGACTGTTAAATCTGATGACGTTAATGGCCGTACCAAGATGTATAAAAACATCGTGGATGGTAACCATCAGATGGAACCAGGCATGCCGGAATCCTTCAACGTATTGTTGAAAGAAATCCGTTCGCTGGGTATCAACATCGAGCTGGAAGACGAGTAATTACTCGCATCTGCTGTACTGGTTACAGGATGTCCGGGTCACACCGGACGTCTCTGAGAAGTCTCACTCCGACGGGAGCTAATCCGTGAAAGACTTACTTAAGTTTCTGAAAGCGCAAACTAAGACCGAAGAGTTTGATGCGATCAAAATCGCTCTGGCATCGCCAGACATGATCCGTTCTTGGTCGTTCGGCGAAGTTAAAAAGCCGGAAACCATTAACTATCGTACGTTCAAACCAGAACGTGACGGTCTGTTCTGTGCTCGTATTTTTGGGCCAGTAAAAGACTATGAGTGCCTGTGCGGTAAGTACAAGCGCCTGAAACACCGTGGTGTAATTTGTGAGAAGTGCGGCGTTGAAGTAACCCAAACTAAGGTGCGCCGTGAGCGCATGGGTCACATCGAGCTGGCTTCCCCAACTGCACACATTTGGTTCCTGAAGTCACTGCCGTCTCGTATCGGCTTGCTGCTGGATATGCCACTGCGTGATATCGAACGTGTACTTTACTTCGAATCTTATGTGGTTATCGAAGGCGGTATGACCAACCTCGAGCGTCGTCAGATCCTGACTGAAGAGCAGTATCTGGATGCGCTGGAAGAGTTCGGTGACGAATTCGATGCGAAGATGGGTGCGGAAGCTATTCAGGCCTTGTTGAAAAACATGGATCTGGAGCAAGAGTGTGAAACTCTGCGCGAAGAGCTGAACGAAACCAACTCCGAAACCAAACGTAAAAAGCTGACCAAGCGTATCAAACTGCTGGAAGCGTTCGTTCAGTCTGGTAACAAACCAGAGTGGATGATCCTGACAGTTCTGCCGGTTCTGCCGCCAGATCTGCGTCCATTAGTTCCGCTGGATGGCGGTCGTTTCGCAACGTCAGATCTGAACGATCTGTATCGTCGCGTTATCAACCGTAACAACCGTTTGAAACGCCTGCTGGATCTGGCTGCTCCTGACATCATCGTACGTAACGAAAAACGTATGTTGCAAGAAGCGGTAGATGCCCTGCTGGATAACGGCCGTCGCGGTCGTGCGATCACCGGTTCTAACAAGCGTCCTCTGAAATCTTTGGCTGATATGATCAAAGGTAAGCAGGGTCGTTTCCGTCAGAACTTGTTGGGTAAACGTGTTGACTACTCCGGTCGTTCTGTAATCACCGTAGGTCCATACCTGCGTCTGCATCAGTGCGGTCTGCCTAAGAAAATGGCACTGGAGCTGTTCAAACCGTTCATCTACGGCAAGCTGGAACTGCGTGGTCTTGCTACCACCATTAAAGCTGCGAAGAAAATGGTTGAGCGCGAAGAAGCTGTCGTTTGGGATATCCTGGACGAAGTTATCCGCGAACACCCGGTACTGCTGAACCGTGCACCAACTCTGCACCGTTTGGGTATCCAGGCATTTGAGCCAGTACTGATCGAAGGTAAAGCTATCCAGCTGCACCCGCTGGTTTGTGCGGCATATAACGCCGACTTCGATGGTGACCAAATGGCAGTACACGTTCCACTGACGCTTGAAGCTCAGTTGGAAGCGCGTGCGCTGATGATGTCTACCAACAACATCCTGTCACCAGCGAACGGCGAGCCAATCATCGTTCCTTCTCAGGACGTTGTATTGGGTCTGTACTACATGACCCGTGACTGTGTTAACGCCAAAGGCGAAGGCATGGTGCTGACTGGCCCTAAAGAAGCTGAGCGTATCTATCGCGCAGGTCTGGCCTCTCTGCATGCGCGTGTAAAAGTGCGTATCACCGAGTACGAAAAAGACGAAAACGAAGAGTTCGTTGCGAAAACCAGCATTATCGACACCACCGTTGGTCGTGCGATTCTGTGGATGATCGTACCGAAAGGTCTGCCTTACTCCATCATCAACCAGGCGTTGGGTAAGAAAGCAATCTCCAAAATGCTGAACACTTGTTACCGCATTTTGGGTCTGAAGCCGACCGTAATCTTTGCTGACCAAACCATGTACACCGGCTTTGCCTATGCGGCACGTTCAGGTGTTTCTGTTGGTATCGATGACATGGTCATCCCAGCGAAGAAAACTGAAATCATCTCTGAAGCGGAAGCTGAAGTTGCTGAAATTCAGGAACAGTTCCAGTCCGGTCTGGTAACAGCGGGCGAGCGCTATAACAAAGTAATCGATATCTGGGCTGCGGCGAACGATCGTGTATCCAAAGCGATGATGGACAACCTGCAAACCGAATCCGTTATTAACCGTGACGGCGTCGAAGAGCAGCAAGTTTCCTTCAACAGCATTTACATGATGGCTGACTCCGGTGCTCGTGGTTCTGCGGCACAGATTCGTCAGTTGGCAGGTATGCGTGGTCTGATGGCTAAGCCAGATGGCTCCATCATCGAAACGCCAATCACCGCGAACTTCCGTGAAGGTCTGAACGTACTCCAGTACTTCATCTCCACGCACGGTGCTCGTAAAGGTCTGGCGGATACCGCACTGAAAACTGCGAACTCCGGTTATCTGACTCGTCGTCTGGTTGACGTTGCACAGGATCTGGTTGTTACCGAAGACGATTGTGGCACCCTGGAAGGTATCACGATGACTCCGGTTATCGAAGGCGGCGACGTTAAAGAACCACTGCGCGATCGCGTATTGGGTCGTGTAACGGCTGAAGACGTCCTGAAACCAGGTACTGCTGATATCCTGATTACACGTAACACTCTGCTTCATGAGCAAATGTGTGACCTGTTAGAAGCTAACTCTGTTGATAGCGTGAAAGTACGTTCTGTTGTGGGTTGTGAAACTGACTTCGGCGTATGTGCACACTGCTATGGTCGTGACCTTGCGCGTGGCCACATCATCAACAAAGGTGAAGCAATCGGGGTTATCGCGGCACAGTCCATCGGTGAACCTGGTACTCAGCTGACGATGCGTACGTTCCACATCGGTGGTGCGGCATCTCGTTCTGCTGCTGAATCAAGCATTCAGGTTAAGAACAAAGGTAGCCTCAAACTCAGCAACGCTAAGTCGGTTGTGAACTCTGCCGGGAAACTGGTCATCACTTCTCGTAACACCGAGCTGAAACTGATTGACGAATTCGGTCGTACTAAAGAGAGCTATAAAGTTCCTTATGGTGCGGTAATGGGTAAAGGTGATGGCGAGCAGATTGCAGCGGGCGAGACCGTAGCAAACTGGGATCCGCACACCATGCCAGTCGTTTCCGAAGTAAGTGGTTTCATCCGCTTTACTGACATGATCGACGGCCAGTCCATTACTCGTCAGACCGACGAACTGACAGGTCTTTCATCTTTGGTTGTTCTGGATTCTGCAGAACGTACCACCGGTGGTAAAGATCTGCGTCCAGCGCTGAAAATTGTTGATGCCCAGGGCAATGACGTACTGATTCCAGGTACCGATATGTCTGCGCAGTACTTCCTGCCAGGTAAAGCAATTGTTCAGTTGGAAGATGGTACTCAGATTCACTCTGGTGACGCCCTGGCGCGTATTCCTCAGGAATCCAGTGGTACCAAGGACATCACCGGTGGTCTGCCACGCGTTGCGGATCTGTTCGAAGCACGTCGTCCGAAAGAGCCTGCGATCCTTGCTGAAATCAGCGGTATCATCTCGTTCGGTAAAGAAACCAAAGGCAAACGCCGTCTGGTTATCTCTCCACTCGACGGCAGCGATGCTTACGAAGAGATGATTCCGAAATGGCGCCAGCTGAACGTGTTCGAAGGTGAACGTGTTGAACGTGGTGACGTTGTTTCCGATGGTCCAGAATCTCCGCATGACATCCTGCGTCTGCGTGGCGTGTATGCTGTGACTCGTTACATCACCAACGAAGTGCAGGACGTTTACCGTCTGCAAGGCGTTAAGATTAACGATAAACACATCGAAGTCATCGTGCGTCAGATGTTGCGTAAAGCAACTATCGTTAGCGCTGGTGGTTCTGACTTCCTGGAAGGTGAGCAGGCTGAATACTCTCGCGTCAAGATCGCTAACCGCGAACTGGAAGCGAACGGCAAGATCAACGTGACCTTTGCGCGTGATCTGCTGGGTATCACCAAAGCCTCTCTGGCAACCGAGTCCTTCATCTCCGCGGCATCGTTCCAGGAGACAACTCGTGTGCTTACCGAAGCAGCTGTTGCGGGTAAACGTGACGAACTGCGCGGCCTGAAAGAGAACGTTATCGTGGGTCGTCTGATCCCAGCTGGTACCGGTTATGCGTACCACCAGGATCGTATGCGCCGTCGTGCAGCGGGCGAAGCGCCAGTTGTACCTCAGGTGACTGCAGCAGATGCAACTGCCAGCCTGGCAGAATTGTTGAATGCAGGTAATCTGGGCGGAAGCGATAACGATTAATCGTTAGAGACGCCAAAAACAAAAACCGCTCGAAAGAGCGGTTTTTTTATGCCTGAAATAAATCAAAAATCAGTTAGCTAAAGGCAGGCGACGATACAGTTCAATCATGTCTTCGGCTAAATCCTGAATCACCATCGCATTCATCAGGTGATCCTGCGAATGAACAGTAATCAAGTTAACTGGCAGTTTGCCAGTACCTTCGTCTAAGCCGATAAGCTGGGTCTGGATTTTGTGAGCATGTTTCACAAACTCACGGGATTCTTCCATCGCTTGTTGAGCTGCTGCAAAATCACCTTTGCGTGCCATTTGCAGAGCTGTCAGTGCCTGGCTACGTGCGCTACCGGCATTGACCAACAATTCCATGATAATCGTTTCTAAATCTTCCACGTCTTATGACTCCATCATTTTCATGGCTTTATCCAGCACGACATCGCCTTTCATCATGCCGTAATCCATCATATCGATGACAGCCACGGTTTTACCCATGGGTTCTGCAATCGCCTGTAGCTTGGCGTGTTCATATTTAACTTGTGGGCCTAACAGCACAATATCGGCGGTGTCGATATTGTCTTTGAATTCGGCAACCGGCACTGCCTTGATAGAGACTTCAATACCTTTCTTCTGAGCGGCGTCCTTCATGCGTTGGACCAAAATGCTAGTCGACATACCCGCTGCACAACACAAAACGATATTCTTCATAGATCTGCTCTCAGTGTCCGTTGGATATACAGATAATTATCCGTGACGCCTCGATACAACAACCGCTTTGCGATGATTGTGTGTGAGGTATCACAAAAGAAACTCGTATGAGCTGAAACCGGTTACATATCGCGTTTCCCTGGTAGCTTGCGATTGTGGCGCTGCTCACAAAACCAGCTTAATCCTGGTAAACCTCATTGTGCTCCATTGACAGAAAACCCTGAACTACATAGTCTTCAATTTAGTGGTATATACCACTTACATCAAAACCAGCACAGTGAGCCACAACATGCAAAATTTCACTGCTTTTATGGAAAGGAAAATATTGCCTCTGGCAATGAAGATTGAAGGGAATGATTATCTCTCGGCCATTAAAGATGGCTTCATTCGGATTATGCCATTTTTAATTATTGGTTCTTTCTTTTTGCTGATAGCGAATTTACCTATTCCCGGTTATAGCGAATTTATTATTCGAATTTTCGGAGAGCATTTTATTGGGCAACTGAATTATATTCTTGATGCCACTTATTCTGTGATGGCATTGCTGGTGGTAGTCAGTACCAGTATCAGCCTCGCAAAGCGCTGGCAGTTAAATGAAATATCCTGTGTGTTAATTTCACTGGTGGCTTTTTTAATTGTTACGCCGTTCAGAATGCCACAAGAAAATGGCGACGCAATCACGGATGTCATTCCGACCTTTGCGCTTGGTGCGCAGGGGCTTTTCCTGTCTTTAATTGTCACGCTGGTGGCGGTTCGGCTCTACAGGTTGTTCAACCATCCACGGCTGATGATTTCAATGCCGGACAGCGTTCCGCCAGCGGTTGCCAATAGCTTCAGCTCGCTCATTCCGTCATTTTTGATTGTTGTTATCTTCTGGCTGCTTCGTCTGGTCTTTGAAATCACACCGTTTGGTACGGCCCAGGAGATGATTTTCAAAGTGCTGCAAGCACCGATGATGCATCTTGGTAACACGCTACCATCGCAGATGGTTGCAGAGTTCTTTGTCAGCTTCTTCTGGTTTTTCGGGCTGCATGGCGACTCTATCGTTACTGCCATCATGGGGCCAATCTGGCGTTCATTAACGCTTGAAAACATGCAGGCAATGAAACAAGGATTACCACCGGTCAACATCATTACTCAACAGTTTCGTGATGTGTTTTTGATTTGTGGCGGGACTGGATTTACCCTGGCGATGCTGTTGGTGATGTTGTTCCGCGCGAAGAGCAAACGCATGCGTGAAATCGCCAAACTTGCCTCTCCAGCCGCCATTTTTAATATTAATGAGCCCATTATATTTGGCGTTCCCATTGCTCTAAATCCACTGTTGTTTATCCCCTTTATTATCGTTCCGGTTGTGCTTTGCGTCATAACCTATAGCGCTATGGCTTTTGGCTGGCTGCCATTGACATCGGGTCTGGAAATTCCCTGGACTACACCTATTTTCATCAGCGGTTTTTTAATCTGCGGCTGGAAAGGTATGTTGTTCCAGGCCATTAACCTCGCGGTCGCGATGACAATTTATTATCCGTTCGTTATGACGCTGGATAAGCAGTATCTGCGAGAAGAAAACGAGCTAGAAGAAAATATCGTTAATCAGGATGAAATAGCCCTGGAATATAAAGAAGGATTACGTAATGAATAATAAATTAAAGATAGTGACCATCGGTGGCGGCAGTTCATATACGCCGGAGATTATCGAAGGTTTTATCCAACGCTATGCAGAAATGCCGATTAAAGAAATCTGGCTCGTGGACGTAGAAGCCGGACGCGAAAAGCTCGAGATTGTTGGTAACCTGGCAAAACGCATGGTTGAGGCTGCTGGCATCGACTGCCAGGTACATCTCACCCTCGACAGGCGAGAAGCGCTGAAAGATGCTGATTTTGTCACCACCCAACTACGTGTGGGGCAACTTGATGCGCGTATTAAAGACGAACGTATTCCATTGTCACATGGGCTAATTGGGCAGGAGACAAACGGTGCGGGCGGGCTGGCCAAAGCTTTGCGCACCATTCCGGTCATTCTGGATATCTGCCGCGACATGGAAGAGCTTTGTCCGGACGCGTGGCTGATTAACTTCACCAATCCGAGTGGCATCGTCACTGAAGCGGTTATCAAGCACAGCAAAATTAAATGCGTTGGGCTATGTAATTTATCCCAGTCAATGCAACGCATGGTGGCAGAAATTCTCGGTGTAGATAAATCTCGCTTCTTGCTGCAACTCGTTGGCTTAAACCATTTCCTGTATGGCACCCATGTCTACATGGATGGCAAAGATGTCATGCCAGACGTGCTGAAAAACCTTAAATATGACACTGAACACAAACCGAAAAATATCCCGGACATTCCGTGGCTTCAGGAGCAAATCCAGCATCTTGGCGTGATCCCATGCCCATATCACCAGTATTACTACGCCACCAGTGATGTGCTGGAAAAGCAGCTTCAGGAATTCGAAGAACATGGAACTCGTGGCGAAGTGGTGCAAGCGGTTGAGCATGAGTTATTTGAGCTGTACAGAAATCCACAGCTGCATGAAAAACCAAAACTGCTTGAGCAGCGCGGTGGGGCTTATTACTCCGAAGCAGCCTGCGAGCTAATCAGTGCAATTTACAACGATAAAAATCTCCTGATGACAGTTAACGTGCGCAACAACGGGGCAATTCGTTCACTGCCGGATAACGTCGCCATTGAAACGACCTGCGTTATTGGGCGCTACGGTGCGATTCCGCTGAACAACGATCCGTTGCCTGCCACTGTTTCAGGTTTAGTTTCTCTGATGAAAGCCTGGGAAGAAATGGCGGTCGAAGCCGCTGTCACCGGTGACTACGGTGCAGCTTTGCAAGCGTTAACCCTGAACCCGTTGGTTCCTTCGGGAAAAGTAGCAAAAGTGGTGCTTGATGAATTACTCGAAGCGCACCGCGAATATCTGCCGCAATTCTTTAAGGAATGAGATTTTTACGGCTGCGCATTCTGAAGAGGTCGCCACGGTTGTAACTCCACGAGTAGTTAAACACCGTGCCGTCCTCAAGCCAGGTGCTCTCTTTGATGTGCAACATGGGGGAGTTAACGGGGATGTCTAGCAGGGCCGCCATTACATCGTCAAACAAGCTGGCTCCTACCATTGAGTCTGTGCCGCCGATTTTTTGCTGGCACTTCTCTTCGATGAAGGCGTAAAGCGAGTGGTTTTGCAGAACGTCGTCGTCAATGGCATCGACAATCGCTAACGGAATGTAGCTGTCCTCAACTAGCACCGGCGTGCCATCAAACAGGCGAACGCGGCGGATAGCATGTACAGGCTCGTTTTCAGGCACGCCAAACTGGTTTGCAAGGTATTCACCGGCAGGTTGCTGGACATGGTAAATCAGCCGGCTGGTGATGGTGACTTTGCCACTGAGTTCTTTCGTGACGCCTAGCGCACTGCTTTCGCCGTCTGGGTTGAGCAAATAAACCGGTGGCGCAAAAGCGCGATTTACGTAGGTACCTTTGCCGACCACTTTTTTAACCAGGCCTTCTTGTTCCATATGGGCAATGGCTTTTTGCACCGTAGCACGCGTGACCTGGTAGGTTTCCGCCAGTTCGCGTTCAGAAGGGATCAGGGAGCCAACCGGGTACTTTTGGTTCTGAATATCGCTTTTCAGCGTATCGCGAATAAGGATGTACACCGGTTTCATGGTTCCCCCGATAGGGTTGTTAACGAATAAAAGTGCGAGTGTCGGCATGCTAAAGCAATTTTCCGGCGCGGCGCAAGTTCCATAAGAGGTGGAAAATAAACATGTTAAATCATAATGAAGCGTACTGGCAGCAAAAGGGAGCCAGTTTAACCGTTGAAGCCATCGTGGCTCAGCCACGTCTGTGGGAAGAAGGGCTAGCACAAATCAAAGCGCGTCAGTCGGATGTTGAAGCATTTTGGGCTAAATGCGATCCCGGTATGCGTATCCTCATTACTGGCGCGGGTTCATCTTTGTTGGCTGCACAGGCGAGCGTGAATTGGTTGCGTAGTGTGGTACCAAATCAAATTGATGTGGTGCCGGCAACCGACCTGGTACTCATGCCTGAAAGCTTACAAGAAAATACCGTGTTGGTTTCTGTGAGTAGTTCAGGTAACACACCAGAAACCGTTAAGGTTGTGGAGCGTGCTCTCGCAACGTATCCGAAAATGCGCCACCTCGCGGTGACAAATAATGCCAGTAGCCGCCTGGCTCAGCTTGCGCAGCAGCATCCCGAAGGGCTTTTTGTCCCGGTACCAGAGGGCACCTCTAACGGTAGCTTTGCCGCCACTTCCGAATTCACGGTTCCCCTGTGGTATTTGATGTTGCTGGTGGCTCCTGCGGGCTGGCCTGAAGCAGAAAAAGTCCTGCCGATTTTACAACGTGGTTTGAACCATTTCCTGGGCACCTATGCCGCGGATATCGAACAGTGGGCGGCAGAGTCTCGCAACAATGTCGTGGTGGTGGGTTCCCTGTCGCTAAAAGCCGTTGCCTGTGAAACCAGTCTCAAACTGCTGGAAATGGGTAACGGCCAGGTGATGACAGCCTGGCATTCAATGCTGGAATTCCGCCATGGGCCAAAGCTTATTATCAACCGCGATGCCACCGTCATCGGTTATCTTGCCGCGCGTGCCGACATCCACCGCTATGACAGTGACATGATGGCGGAGCTGACACGTGAGCGAAGCGCCACCGCGCAAATTATTGCCATCGGTCATGATGCTCTACCTGCTAGCGCTAAACCGGGGGATCGTTATTTTCATTTTGCCTCTCCGGAACTGGCGGATTACCACGAATCGTGGGCTACGTTAATTTATGTGGTGTTCGCACAACTGGCTGGGCTTTACCGTGCTATTGAGCTGGGCGTCACGCCTGATACGCCTTCCCGTGATGGTAAAGTCGCGAAGGTCGCGAAAGTCACCGTCTACTAATGGGAAGGTGGGGCGGCAATGAGAAGGGATGAGTTCCCGCCCCAGCCGGGTTTGCATTCCGACAGGGGCGACAATATTTTACTGAAGCCATCAAGACAACGGTGAATGAACCACTCTTCGGCACGGCTCGGGAAGCATTTTGCTTGTCCTGCAAACTTGCAATGCTACTGCGAGGCTCTTCCCAAAAAACTATCCCAATCCTTCCAGACAGGTTGTAAACCGGAATGTGTTAAGGCGGCTGCAACTTCTGCAGGTGTGCGTCCGTCGTGTGGCGCAAACTGTTCAAGCTCGGGATGATTATC
Organism: Buttiauxella sp. 3AFRM03; assembly: GCF_003675305.1. Lineage (NCBI taxonomy): Bacteria > Pseudomonadati > Pseudomonadota > Gammaproteobacteria > Enterobacterales > Enterobacteriaceae > Buttiauxella > Buttiauxella sp. 3AFRM03. The sequence goes on along the minus strand of NZ_CP033076.1, from coordinate 2,743,768 downwards.
GGCGTAGCCTCCGGGCTGGGTTTTGGAGAATGCACTGACGTTATTAATCGCAAGCGGGATCATATGGTCGCGGAACCAGGGCGATTCACGGGTAGAAAGCGAAAGCTCCACGTCTGGCGAAAGCAGACGAAACGCGCAAATCACCTGCACCAGCTGGCTTTCTGTCATCACCGATGCCGGTTCTACGCCACCTGCGCAAGGGCGTAATCGTGGAAATGAAATCGAATAGCGGCTTTGCCAGTAGTTTTGCTGAAGCCATAGTAAATGCTCTGCCACCATAAAACAGTCGGTACGCCAGCTATCCGATAAACCAATTAACGCACCGAGGCCAATTTTATCGATCCCCACACGACCAAGCCTGTCCGGTGTTTCCAGCCGCCAAAAGAAGTCCTGTTTGTTACCGCGCAAATGATGTTGCGCATAGACTGCCTGATGATAGGTTTCCTGATAAACCATGACGCCATCCAGGCCGAGGGTTTTCAGTTCGCCATACTCATGTTCATCCAGCGGCTGAACCTCCATTTGCAGCGAGCTGAACTGGCGACGAATCGTGGGCAGGTGCTGGCGGAAATAATCCATTCCCACTTTGCTCTGGTGTTCACCGGTCACCAACAGCAAATGCTCAAAGCCTAATTTGCGAATCGCCGCGCATTCCCGTTCAATCTCGTGCTCGTCTAGTGTTTTACGTTTGAGTTTGTTGCTCATCGAAAAACCGCAGTACGTGCAGTCGTTAGCGCACAGGTTCGAGAGATAAAGCGGCACGTAAAAACTCACCGTGTTACCAAACCGCTGGCGAGTTAAATGCTGTGCCTGCTGTGCGAGCGGTTCCAGATATTGGCTGGCTGCGGGCGAAAGCAGTGCCATGAGATCGTCGCGAGTGATTTTGCTGCTGCTCAATGCCCGTTCTACATCGGCAGCTGTTTTGCTGTTGATGCTAAGCCGGATGTCGTCCCAGTCCAGTTCACGCCAGCGGTCAGTGAAAGTTCGGGCCATCACGCATCCTCCTGGCCGAATTGCAGAAATTGCGTTAGTGGGCTGGAAGCCTGCGCATGCTGGTGGCGAGAGCCCAGTCCAGACTGCGCCGCGATTGCACCAGCTTCCACGGCCAAACGAAAAGCGTGTGCCATCTGAACTGGGTCGCGTGCCACAGCAATGGCGGTGTTAACCAGCACTGCGCAAGCCCCCATTTCTAACGCTTCCGCGGCGTGGCTTGGCGCACCAATTCCCGCATCAACTATCACCGGCACCCGGGCTTGCTCGATGATAATCTCCAACAGCGCCCGGGTTTGTAAGCCCTGATTTGACCCAATGGGAGCGCCTAACGGCATTACCGCCGCGCATCCTGCCTCTTCAAGCCGTTTGCACAAAACTGGATCGGCACCGCAATAAGGCAGTACCACAAACCCCAGTTTGACGAGCTTCTCAGCCGCTTTCAGCGTTTCGATCGGGTCGGGTAACAAATAGCGAGCATCCGGATGGATTTCCAGTTTTAGCCAGTTTGTGCCGAGCGCTTCACGTGCCAATTGGGCAGCAAAAATCGCTTCTTCAGCTGTTTTTGCACCGGAAGTGTTAGGTAGCAATTGCACGCCAGATTCGAGTAATGGCGCGAGGATCGCATCGTTATGGTTACGCAAATCGACACGTTTCATCGCCATCGTGACTAACTGTGAGCCAGAAGCGCGAATCGCTTCAACCATCATCTGTGGTGAGGAGAATTTCCCGGTGCCTGTAAACAAGCGTGATGAGAAGGTTTTATCAGCAATCTTTAGCATGTTAGCCCCCGGCTATAGCCTGAAAAAGCAGGATCTGGTCGCCATCATTCAACAAATAAGTTTCCCATTGCTCACGCGGAATGATGGTTTGGTTGATCGCCAGCGCGACGCCTGGCTGCAAGAAACGCAATTGTTCCAGCAGCTTTGCCAATGTCAGGTTTTCCACGCATTGTATCGGCTCGTCGTTAAACTGAATGTGCATCTTGCCCTCCGCATACCGGGCAGCCCGCCGCTTTCTGCATAGCGAGGGTGCGCCAGCTATGTTGACGGCCGTCGAACAGGCGCAAAGAACCGCTGGCCGGGAGCATTCCGCTCAGTAGTTTTATCGCTTCCAGTGCCTGCAATGTTCCCATTACACCCACCACCGGGCCGATGATTCCTGCGGTGCGGCAATTACGTTCCGGCTCGTGTTCATCCGGCCACACACAGCGATAACAGCCATTTTCCCACGGCGGTGTCAGCACCATCAGTTGCCCGCCAAAACCGACTGCGCTGGCGGAAATCAGCGGCTTGCTATGCGTAACGCACGCCGCGTTAATAGCATGACGCGTTGCCAGGTTGTCGCTGCAATCCAGTACTAAATCGGCGTTTTTTACCGTCTGCCTGAGTAATTTTCCCGCCAGCCGTTCACTAATAACCTGAAGTTCGATATCAGGATTAAGTTGCTGTAGATGGCGTTGGGCGACCAGGGATTTTGGTTGGTCTAGATCGTTTGAAGTGAACAAAATCTGGCGCTGAAGATTGCTAATATGCACAAGGTCATCGTCAGCCAGAATCAGCGTACCAACGCCCGCGGCAGCCAGATACAGCGCGGCTGGCGAACCTAGTCCGCCAAGCCCGACGATTAACACTTTGCTGGTGAGCAGTTTTTGCTGCCCTTCAATGGAGATGTCTTCCAGCAGCATCTGGCGGCTGTAACGCATGAAATCGGCATCATTCATCGCCGGCTCCCACAAGCTCCAGTAGCTGTGCGGTTGCCGCTCGCCAGTCTGGAGCCAGAGTAATTGCGCTCACCACCGCGACACTGCCCACGCCCGTGGCAAGCACCGCCGGAACGCGTTCAATACTTATCCCACCAATGGCGACAGTCGGGTAATCGCCCAACGTTTTGATATGCGCTGCGAGTTGCGAAAGCCCTTGCGGGGCCGACGGCATCTGCTTGGTGTTGGTAGGGAAAACATGCCCCAGCGCAATGTAAGAGGGGCGCGCCGACAGGGCGCGATCCATTTCCATATTGTCATGCGTGGAAAGCCCGAGGCGCAGGCCCGCATCGCGAATGGCATCCAGATTGGCAACGTCCATATCTTCCTGGCCCAGATGTACGCCGTAAGCGCGATGCTTGATTGCCAGTTGCCAGTAATCGTTGATGAACAGACGAGCTTTGGAGCTATGGGCGAGTTTGATTGCCGCAACAATATCGGCTTCAACCTCATCGTCACGCTTATCTTTGATACGCAACTGAATAGTGCGCACGCCTGCTTCTAGCAAACGGGCAATCCATTCAACGCTATCTACTACCGGATACAAGCCCAGCCGTAGTGGGACAGGGGGGAAAGCGGATTGATTTATCACACTTCCTCCTGACGCAGATAAATTTCGCCACCTTTCGCACGGAAAGATTGCGACATGTCTTCCATACCAACTTCAATGGCTTGTTTGGCGGCGAAATCGCGGACTTCCTGGGAGATTTTCATTGAGCAGAACTTTGGCCCGCACATCGAACAGAAGTGCGCAACTTTGCCGGATTCCTGCGGCAACGTTTCATCGTGATAAGCGCGCGCGGTGAACGGGTCTAACGCGAGATTAAACTGGTCTTCCCAACGGAATTCGAAGCGCGCTTTTGACATGGCGTTGTCGCGGATTTGTGCGCCAGGGTGGCCTTTTGCCAGGTCTGCGGCATGTGCTGCAATCTTGTAAGTAATCAGCCCTTGTTTCACATCTTCTTTGTTTGGCAGGCCGAGATGCTCTTTTGGCGTGACATAACACAGCATCGCGCAACCAAACCAGCCGATCATCGCAGCACCAATGCCTGAAGTGAAATGGTCGTAACCTGGTGCGATGTCTGTGGTTAACGGCCCGAGGGTATAGAAAGGTGCTTCGTGGCAATGCTCCAGTTCTTCGGTCATGTTGCGGCGGATCATCTGCATCGGCACATGTCCTGGGCCTTCAATCATCACCTGTACGTCATATTCCCAGGCGATTTTGGTTAACTCGCCCAGCGTGTGGAGTTCAGAGAATTGAGCTTCATCGTTGGCATCCTGAATAGAGCCAGGACGCAGGCCGTCGCCTAAAGAGAGTGAAACGTCGTAAGCCGCGCAGATTTCACAGATTTCGCGGAAGTGCTCATACAGGAAGTTTTCCTGATGATGCGACAGGCACCATTTCGCCATAATCGAACCACCGCGCGAAACAATCCCGGTGAGGCGTTTGGCGGTCATCGGCACGTAACGCAGCAGCACACCGGCGTGAATCGTGAAATAGTCCACGCCTTGCTCGGCCTGTTCCAGGAGTGTGTCGCGGAACATTTCCCAGGTCAGGTCTTCGGCAATGCCATTCACTTTCTCCAGCGCCTGGTAAATGGGCACGGTGCCGATGGGGACCGGGCTGTTACGCAATATCCATTCACGGGTTTCGTGAATATAGCGGCCGGTAGACAGATCCATCACGGTGTCAGCACCCCAGCGCGTTGACCACACCAGTTTTTCTACTTCTTCTTCAATCGACGACGTAACCGCCGAGTTACCGATATTGGCGTTCACTTTCACCAGGAAGTTACGTCCAATAATCATCGGCTCGGATTCGGGATGGTTGATGTTGGCGGGGATAATTGCCCGTCCAGCAGCCACTTCGTCGCGCACAAATTCCGGCGTGATATTTTCTGGCAGACGAGCGCCAAAACTCTGGCCTGGATGCTGGTGGCGTAACACTTCATCGCGAATGCGTTCGCGACCCATGTTTTCACGGATGGCGATGAACTCCATTTCTGGCGTCACTTTTCCCTGGCGTGCATAGTGCAGTTGCGTGACGGCTTTCCCGGCTTTAGCCCGCTTAGGCGTGAGCTGTGTTTCGAAACGCAATTCATCCAGACCGTCATCGGCCAGGCGCTCTTTGGTGTAGGCAGAACTGCTATCGGTCAGGATTTCGCAATCATCACGTTCGGTAATCCAGTTTTCGCGCAGTGGCGAAAGACCGCGCAGGACATCAATGCTGATTTCCGGGTCGCCATACGCGCCAGAAGTGTCATAAACCGGGATGGCATCATTGGGGGTGAACTGGGGATTTTCTTTACTGCCGCCCGTGGCGGTTGGGCTAAGTTGGATTTCACGCATCGGGACGCGGATATCTTCACGCGAGCCGGTAAGGTAAATGCGCTGAGAGTTAGGGAAAGCAGTGCCTTCCAGGGTATTGATAAAATGTTGGGCAGCAGCGCGCTGTTCGCGGCGGTTTGATTTTTTTTCAGTAATAGACATAGCTCATTCCAGTAAATATCAAGGAGTGGCTTGTCAGAACAACGGAGGAGTAATGAATGTGGACCGCCCGCGCACGGGTGAACCCAAAAGCAGAATTACTCTTGTTCCCTTCGCAGGTATTAGCCTGATCAGGTTCCGCGGATCCCGAATTAACGGTCTCAGCCGGTGCTTGACGCACTCGGCACTCCGACAAGAAGAAACCCGTATTACTACGGGTCGCTATGTAAACTACTCGTTAACAACGCAGAACTCAAGCAGGGCGTGCCAGCCCGCCGCTCTCATTAGCACTGTTATCTAAATCGTGGTTGGATGCTAACAGAATGAGCTTATCTTCCAGCGAAAAACGTGATTCCAGCGCTTCACCGATACCGGACAACGCTTTCTGGAACTCAATGTAGTTATCATCATCGATCGCGCTCTCGAGATGCGAATCGTAGAAATCCATGATGTGCTGGGTATTGGCTTCAATCTGAGAGTAGAGGTGAGTGGCGGCTAAATGTGGGTTACTGCCTTCCATTTCACTGATAATACGTTCATAAATATTGAAATGGCCGGATGAAAGATAATCCACCAGGTTGTGGCAAAAATTATCCAGAGCCTTTTCATCGAGCGCAGTATGGGATTCCTTGTTAGGCTTTATCCCAACCATATTGTAGTAAGCCACCAATAATTGTTTGCGGGCATGAAGCCATTGGTCGATTAACGCATTACTACCACCAACGCGCTCAGTCAGATTTTCTAACTGGTTAAGCATGATTGACTCCGTGAGTAAAATGTAGCGCAAACGTACCCAAAATAGTTATGACTATTTGTTTATACCAGCGAACTCGGGGATGTGCACCAGGTTATGGAACGTGTAATTCAAAAGTTAGATCAAGGCTGGTTTATCGTCAGTCATGAGCAAAAATTGTGGTTACCAAAAGGTGAACTACCTCACGGAGCAGCGCAAGAATTCCAGCTTGATGGTGCGATGGGGATGCCCATCGGTGAGTGGGAAAATGAGCCGGTATGGCTGGTGCGGCAAAATCGCCGTGCGGATATGGGCTCTGTTCGTCAGGTCATTGACCAGGATGTGGGGTTGTTCCAGCTCGCCGGGCGTGGTGTGCAACTGGCGGAGTTCTATCGCTCGCACAAATTCTGCGGTTATTGCGGCCATGAGATGCACGTCAGCAAAACCGAATGGGCGATGCTGTGCAGCCATTGCCGCGAACGCTACTACCCGCAAATCTCACCGTGCATCATTGTGGCTATTCGCCGCGATGACCATATCCTGCTTGCCCAACACACGCGCCATCGCAACGGGATTTACACGGTATTGGCTGGGTTCGTTGAAGTCGGGGAAACCCTTGAACAAGCGGTGGCACGGGAAGTCATGGAAGAAAGCAGTATCCGCGTGAAGAATTTACGCTATGTGACGTCGCAGCCGTGGCCGTTCCCGCAATCGCTGATGACCGCATTCATGGCGGAATATCACAGCGGTGAGATTGAAATCGACCCGAAAGAGTTACTTGATGCAGGTTGGTATCGCTACGATCAATTGCCATTATTGCCTCCGCCAGGCACGGTCGCGCGCCGTTTGATTGAAGATACTGTCGCCCTGTGTCGCGCGGAATATGAGTGATAAACTGGCGGCATACAGCCAAAGGAAATTAAACATGACTGAACTGAAGAACGATCGTTACCTACGGGCGCTGCAACGCCAGCCTGTAGATACCACGCCAGTATGGATGATGAGGCAGGCGGGTCGTTACTTGCCAGAATATAAAGCGACGCGTGCCCAGGCCGGCGATTTTATGTCACTGTGCAAAAACGCTGAGTTGGCTTGCGAAGTGACTCTGCAACCGCTGCGTCGCTACAAGCTTGATGCAGCGATCCTCTTCTCTGACATCCTCACCGTGCCTGATGCGATGGGGCTTGGTCTCTATTTTGAAGCGGGTGAAGGCCCACGTTTTCGCGCACCGATTACCAGCCGCGCCGATGTTGAAAAACTGCCCATTCCTGATCCAGAAGATGAACTGGGTTATGTGATGAATGCAGTGCGTACCATTCGCCGTGAGCTAAAAGGCGAAGTACCGTTGATTGGTTTTACCGGCAGCCCGTGGACGTTGGCGACTTATATGGTTGAAGGCGGTAGCAGCAAAGCCTTTACCGTTATCAAAAAGATGATGTATGCCGACCCGCAAGCGCTGCATCTTCTGCTCGACAAGCTGGCGCAAAGCGTCACGCTGTATCTGAATGCGCAAATCAAAGCGGGTGCGCAGTCGGTGATGATTTTCGATACCTGGGGCGGCGTGTTGACCGGGCGTGATTATCAGCAGTTCTCGCTGTATTACATGCACAAGATCATTGATGGCCTGCTGCGTGAAAACGAAGGTCGTCGTGTGCCGGTGACGATGTTTACCAAAGGCGGCGGCCAGTGGCTGGAAGCAATGGCTGAAACCGGCTGCGATGCGCTGGGGTTAGACTGGACGACCGACATTGCCGACGCTCGCCGTCGTGTGGGCCATAAAGTGGCGTTGCAGGGTAATATGGACCCGTCCATGCTGTATGCGCAACCGGCTCGCATCGAAGAAGAAGTGGCGACTATTCTGGCTGGGTTCGGTAAAGGCGAAGGGCATGTCTTTAACCTGGGCCACGGTATTCACCAGGATGTTCCACCAGAACACGCGGGTGCATTTGTCGAAGCGGTGCACCGTTTGTCGAAGCCGTATCACCAGTAAGGATCGGGGATGGATCTTGCAAGCTTGCGCGCACAACAGATCGAACTCGCTTCACAGGTCTGCCGCGAGGATCGCTTTGATCAAGATCCTCCCCGGTTAATCGCCGGGGCTGACGTTGGTTTTGAGCAGGGCGGTGATGTGACACGAGCCGCAATCGTACTGTTGAAATATCCTTCCCTCGAGCTGGTTGAATATCAGGTGGCGCGTGTCGCCACCACCATGCCTTATATCCCCGGATTCCTTTCGTTTCGCGAATATCCCGCACTGCTTGCCGCGTGGGAAATGCTATCGCAAAAACCTGACCTGCTGTTTGTCGATGGCCACGGCATTTCGCACCCACGGCGTTTGGGCGTTGCTGCCCATTTTGGCCTACTGGTGGATGTGCCGACGATTGGCGTTGCCAAGAAACGCTTGTGTGGGAAGTTTGACGCGCTCTCTGAAGAACCTGGCGCTTGCCAGTTGCTGACCGACAAAGGTGAAGCGCTTGCCTGGGTGCTGCGCAGTAAAAAGCGCTGCAACCCGCTGTTTGTCTCAACAGGCCATCGTGTCAGCCTTGATACCGCGTTGTTATGGGTTAATCGTTGCCTGGCAGGTTACCGTTTACCCGAGCCGACTCGCTGGGCGGATGCCGTAGCTTCGGGGCGTCCGGCTTTCACTCGGTGGCAAGCAATTCAAGGGTGATTAAGGTAAACTGCCACTAATATTCCGTCTTTGAGACATCGTTATGTTACAAAACCCAATCCATCTGCGCCTTGAGAAACTGGAAAGCTGGCAGCATGTCACTTTCATGGCTTCTTTATGCGAACGTATGTACCCGAATTACGCCATGTTCTGCCAGCAGACCGAATTTGGTGATCCTCAACTGTATCGCCGCATTCTCGATTTGATTTGGGAAACATTGACGGTCAAAGATGCGAAAGTTAACTTTGATAGCCAACTCGAGAAATTCGAAGAAGGTATTCCAGTTGCTGATGACTACGATATTTACGGTGTCTATCCGGCAATCGATGCTTGCGTTGCGCTGAGTGAATTACTTCATTCACGTCTTTCAGGGGAAACGCTGGAACACGCAATTGAAGTCAGCAAGGCATCAATTACCACTGTTGCTATGTTAGAAATGACCCAGGCTGGTCGCGAAATGACCGACGAAGAACTGAAAGAAAACCCTGCTGTTGAAGAGGAATGGGACATTCAGTGGGAGATTTTCCGCCTGTTGGCTGACTGCGAAGAACGTGATATTGAGTTGATCAAAGGGCTTCGCTCGGACCTGCGCGAGGCGGGTAGCAGCAATATTGGTATAATTTTTCAGCAGTAAGACAGCAAAACGTGACTTACAGTCCGAATTGTCACCCCTGAAGGCTTCCAATTAGCCCCCGTCTGGTCTACATTTGTGGGGCGAAAAATAGTGGCTATCGGTGCGTGTATGCAGGAGAGTGCTTTTTTGGCATTTCCGTCGCACTCGATGCTTAGCAAGCGATAAACACATTGTAAGGATAACTTATGAACAAGACTCAACTGATTGATGTAATTGCTGACAAGGCTGACCTGTCTAAAGTACAGGCTAAAGCTGCTCTGGAATCCACTCTGGCTGCAATTACTGAGTCTCTGAAAGAAGGTGATGCTGTACAACTGGTTGGTTTCGGTACCTTCAAGGTAAACCACCGTGCTGAGCGCACTGGCCGCAACCCGCAAACCGGTAATGAAATCAAAATCGCCGCAGCTAACGTGCCGGCATTTGTTTCAGGCAAAGCACTGAAAGACGCTGTTAAGTAAGTTAACAAGTGTCAGTGAACAGTTTTAGCAGGGGGCGTTTACGCCCCTTTTGTTTGTCTGGCGTCCTTTGGCCGTTCTGACAGGCACATTGCTGTTAATGGCATGCAGCAGCAAACCTCCTCTCCCGCCATTTACCGCGAGCGGCTATATTGCCGATCAAGGTGTTGTGCGCATTTGGCGTAAAGACAACAGTGATGATGACACTATCCGCATGCTTACGGCGTTTAGCCCGAGGCAGAAGGGTGCAACCACCACCAGTGATTACCGTTGGCAGGGTGAGCAACTCATTTCGATTGAAATGACGATTTTGAGTCAGCCGTCAGAGCACGTAAAAGTGCGTTTTGACGATCACGGCGAACTGAGCTTTATGCAGCGCGAAGTAGACGGTCAAAAGCAGCAGCTCTCTAACGACCAAATCGCCTTGTATCAATATCAGGCGAGCCAGATGAAAGCCACAAGTGAAGCATTGCGTACTGGGCGTGTTGTTTTGCGACAAGGGCGCTGGCACAACAATGGTACAGTGACGACCTGTGAAGGCGAGACAATCGAACCCAATCTCGATAGCGCGGCGCTAAGCCATATTGCGAATCGACAACGTCACTCATCGATGGATGTCAGCATTGCGTGGCTGGAAGCACCAGAAGGTTCACAACTATTACTGGTGGCGAATCAGGACTTCTGTAGCTGGCAACCGAAGCCTGCGAAATTCTAGATAAAAAAACCGCCACGCGGGCGGTCTTTCAGGAGCACTTCGAGTCTTATTTCGCGTTTTCACGCTCAATGGCACGATAACCAATGTCTGAGCGGCTAAAACTGCCATCCCAGTGGATATCCTTCATTAACTCATAAGCTCGCTGTTGCGCTTGTGCGACGGTATCGCCTAATGCGGTCACGCACAGAACGCGCCCACCATTAGTCACCACCATATCGTCTTCACGCAATGTCGTTCCGGCGTGGAATACTTTGCCGTCTGCGACTTCTTCAAGGGGCAGACCGTGAATCACATCACCGTTACGGTAATCGGCAGGGTAGCCGCCAGCCGCCATCACTACACCCAGAGATGGGCGCTCGTCCCACTTCGATGTTGTCACGTCCAGCTTGCCATCACATGCGGCGAGGCACAGCTCAACCAGGTCTGATTGCAGGCGCAGCATAATAGGCTGGGTTTCAGGGTCGCCAAAGCGGCAGTTAAACTCGATAACCTTTGGGTTACCTTGCTTGTCGATCATCAGCCCGGCATACAGGAAACCGGTATAGGTATTCCCTTCAGCCGCCATGCCGCGCACGGTTGGCCAGATAACCAGATCCATAGCACGCTGGTGGACTTCATCAGTCACGACCGGAGCCGGGGAGTACGCACCCATACCGCCAGTATTCGGGCCGCTATCGCCATCGCCAACACGCTTATGATCCTGGCTGGTGGCCATTGGTAACACGTTTTCGCCGTCTACCATGACAATGAAGCTGGCTTCTTCGCCATCAAGGAACTCTTCCACCACGATACGGTGGCCGGCATCGCCAAATGCGTTACCCGCCAGCATATCGTTAACGGCGGCTTCTGCTGCTTCCAGCGTCATAGCGACAATCACGCCTTTACCTGCGGCCAGGCCATCGGCCTTAATCACAATCGGTGCACCTTTTTCACGGACGTAGGCCAGTGCAGGCTCCACTTCGGTGAAGTTCTGGTATTCAGCAGTTGGGATTTTATGGCGAGCCAGGAAATCCTTGGTAAAGGCTTTAGAGCCTTCTAACTGCGCGGCACCTTGGGTTGGGCCAAAGATTTTCAGACCAGCGGCACGGAAGGCATCAACCACGCCAATCACCAGTGGTGCTTCCGGGCCAACAATCGTCAGGTCGATTTTTTCATTTTGCGCAAAACTCAACAGAGCAGGAATGTCCGTCGGGTTAATCGCCACGTTCTGCAAAGCAGTTTCCAGAGCTGTACCGGCATTGCCTGGTGCAACGAATACCGTGCGTACCAATGGCGACTGTGACGCTTTCCAGGCCAGCGCATGTTCGCGCCCACCATTACCTATCACTAATACTTTCATTTATAGATGCTCCAGGATTAATGGCGGAAGTGGCGCATGTCTGTGAAGATCATCGCGATCCCATGTTCGTCAGCGGCGGCAATCACTTCGTCATCGCGGATCGAGCCGCCAGGCTGGATAACACAGCTCACGCCAACTGCCGCTGCGGCATCAATACCGTCACGGAATGGGAAGAAGGCATCAGACGCCATTGCTGAACCTTTCACTTCCAGGCCTTCATCGCTTGCTTTGATACCGGCGATTTTGGCGGAGTAAACACGGCTCATCTGGCCCGCACCTATACCGATAGTCATATTCTCGCGGGCATACACAATCGCGTTGGACTTCACGAACTTCGCCACCTTCCAGCAGAACAACGCATCACGTAGTTCTTGCTCTGTCGGCTGGCGCTTGCTGACAACACGCAGGTCTGCGGCCGTCACCATACCCAGATCGCGATCCTGTACTAACACACCGCCGTTAACGCGTTTGAAATCCAGACCCGGAACACGCTGCTGCCACTGGCCGCAAGTCAGAACGCGAACGTTTTGTTTAGCGGAAGTAATCTTCAGCGCTTCAACGCTTGCTGACGGGGCAATAATCACTTCGACAAACTGGCGAGAGATAATCGCCTGCGCGGTTTCGGCATCCAGTTCACGGTTGAACGCGATGATGCCGCCGAATGCGGAAGTTGGGTCGGTTTTATAGGCGCGGTCGTATGCATCAAATAAGGAATCGCTGACAGCCACGCCGCAAGGGTTGGCGTGCTTCACGATTACGCAGGCAGGCTCGCTGAACTCTTTCACACATTCCAGTGCTGCATCGGTATCAGCAATGTTGTTATAAGAGAGCGCTTTGCCCTGAACTTGTGTCGCGGTGGCAACCGACGCTTCTTTAATTTCTTCTTCTATATAGAAGGCGGCTTGCTGGTGGCTGTTTTCACCGTAGCGCATATCCTGCTTCTTAATGAAGTTCAGGTTCATCGTGCGAGGGAAGCGACCAGAAGGATCTTTGCTTTCGCCATGATAGGCAGGAACCATGCTACCGAAGTAGTTGGCGATCATGCTGTCGTAAGCGGCGGTGTGCTCGAAAGCCTTAATCGCCAAATCGAAACGCGTCTCGAGCGTCAGGGATCCTTCGTTAGTATCCAGTTCGCTAATGATCGCTTCGTAGTCACTGCTCTTTACTACGATTGCGACATCTTTATGGTTCTTCGCCGCCGAGCGCACCATGGTTGGGCCGCCGATATCAATATTCTCTACCGCATCTTCCAGAGAGCAACCTTCGCGGGCAACAGTCTGGGCGAATGGATAGAGGTTGACGACAACCATATCAATCGGGGAGATAGCGTGTTGTTCCATGATGGCATCATCCTGGCCGCGACGACCCAGAATGCCGCCGTGGACTTTTGGATGCAGGGTTTTGACACGTCCATCCATCATCTCCGGGAAACCGGTGTAGTCAGAGACTTCGGTTACCGGCAGGCCAGCTTTAGCCAGCAGATGAGCGGTTCCGCCAGTGGACAGCAGCTCCACGCCACGTTGGGAGAGCGCCTGGGCGAATTCGACGATACCGGCTTTGTCAGAAACACTGAGCAGAGCGCGGCGTACAGGACGACGTTGTTGCATGGTTTGATCCCTTAGCTTTGGTTCGCATATAGAAGAGCGTTAGCTGAATTTTAGTTATTTTCCCTAAAACTCAGCTAACGCCCCAAAACGGGGTGTCCTTTTAATGCGGGGGCATTGTAGCGAAAACGTTTGCGTCACGCTCGCAAAATTTGGGACTTCATCACAATTGTGGATAACTTTGTGAACAACTGCGTATAAGGCGGGGTTTTGCTGTGGAATGCAGCAGTCAGTAAAATTACTGCATATTTAGGCTTGCAGCCTCAGCAGAACTCCCTATAATGCGCCTCCATCGACACGGAACATGTGAACAACATCACAGAGTAACGGCGGCGATGAGAGTCAAATATCCTGAAATTAAGGGTTGACTCTGAAAGAGGAAAGCGTAATATACGCCACCTCGAGTTAGCAAGCGAAAGCGCCTAACTCACTGCTCTTTAACAATTTATCAGACAATCTGTGTGGGCACTCGCAGGATTGATATCTCAGATGCCTTCGGGTATCAAAAAAATATCAAGTCTTGAAGAGTGACCAAGCAGTAATTCATTTAGTTGAATTATTACGAAAGTTAATTTTTGAGCACCGCTTCACGAGTTGAAGCAAATCAAGCTTTTAATTGAAGAGTTTGATCATGGCTCAGATTGAACGCTGGCGGCAGGCCTAACACATGCAAGTCGAGCGGTAGCACAGGAGAGCTTGCTCTCTGGGTGACGAGCGGCGGACGGGTGAGTAATGTCTGGGAAACTGCCTGATGGAGGGGGATAACTACTGGAAACGGTAGCTAATACCGCATAACGTCTTCGGACCAAAGAGGGGGACCTTCGGGCCTCTTGCCATCAGATGTGCCCAGATGGGATTAGCTAGTAGGTGAGGTAATGGCTCACCTAGGCGACGATCCCTAGCTGGTCTGAGAGGATGACCAGCCACACTGGAACTGAGACACGGTCCAGACTCCTACGGGAGGCAGCAGTGGGGAATATTGCACAATGGGCGCAAGCCTGATGCAGCCATGCCGCGTGTATGAAGAAGGCCTTCGGGTTGTAAAGTACTTTCAGCGAGGAGGAAGGCATTGTGGTTAATAACCGCAGTGATTGACGTTACTCGCAGAAGAAGCACCGGCTAACTCCGTGCCAGCAGCCGCGGTAATACGGAGGGTGCAAGCGTTAATCGGAATTACTGGGCGTAAAGCGCACGCAGGCGGTCTGTCAAGTCGGATGTGAAATCCCCGGGCTCAACCTGGGAACTGCATTCGAAACTGGCAGGCTAGAGTCTTGTAGAGGGGGGTAGAATTCCAGGTGTAGCGGTGAAATGCGTAGAGATCTGGAGGAATACCGGTGGCGAAGGCGGCCCCCTGGACAAAGACTGACGCTCAGGTGCGAAAGCGTGGGGAGCAAACAGGATTAGATACCCTGGTAGTCCACGCCGTAAACGATGTCGACTTGGAGGTTGTTCCCTTGAGGAGTGGCTTCCGGAGCTAACGCGTTAAGTCGACCGCCTGGGGAGTACGGCCGCAAGGTTAAAACTCAAATGAATTGACGGGGGCCCGCACAAGCGGTGGAGCATGTGGTTTAATTCGATGCAACGCGAAGAACCTTACCTACTCTTGACATCCACAGAATTCGGCAGAGATGCCTTAGTGCCTTCGGGAACTGTGAGACAGGTGCTGCATGGCTGTCGTCAGCTCGTGTTGTGAAATGTTGGGTTAAGTCCCGCAACGAGCGCAACCCTTATCCTTTGTTGCCAGCGGTTCGGCCGGGAACTCAAAGGAGACTGCCAGTGATAAACTGGAGGAAGGTGGGGATGACGTCAAGTCATCATGGCCCTTACGAGTAGGGCTACACACGTGCTACAATGGCGCATACAAAGAGAAGCGACCTCGCGAGAGCAAGCGGACCTCATAAAGTGCGTCGTAGTCCGGATCGGAGTCTGCAACTCGACTCCGTGAAGTCGGAATCGCTAGTAATCGTAGATCAGAATGCTACGGTGAATACGTTCCCGGGCCTTGTACACACCGCCCGTCACACCATGGGAGTGGGTTGCAAAAGAAGTAGGTAGCTTAACCTTCGGGAGGGCGCTTACCACTTTGTGATTCATGACTGGGGTGAAGTCGTAACAAGGTAACCGTAGGGGAACCTGCGGTTGGATCACCTCCTTACCTAATAGATACGAACTTGCGTAGTGCTCACACAGATTGTCTGATAGAAGTAAATGAGCAAAAAGCGATATCCTGCAAAGGATTATTCGTGTCCCCATCGTCTAGAGGCCCAGGACACTGCCCTTTCACGGCTGTAACAGGGGTTCGAATCCCCTTGGGGACGCCATCTCCGATAATGTGTGAAAGACATTATCACCGAATATCTCAAAACTAACTCAGTGAGTTATGTTTGAGATATTGCTCTTTAAAAATCCGGAACAAGCTGAAAATTGAAACGACATGTCGTCTCATTCCTCCGTAATAAGGAATGGGAATACGATATGTTCGAGTCTCTCAAATTTTCACAACATACGATTGTGTCTTACGAGACATCTTCGGGTTGTGAGGTTAAGCGACTAAGCGTACACGGTGGATGCCCTGGCAGTCAGAGGCGATGAAGGACGTGCTAATCTGCGATAAGCGTCGGTAAGGTGATATGAACCGTTATAACCGACGATTTCCGAATGGGGAAACCCAGTGCAATTCGTTGCACTATCGTTAAGTGAATACATAGCTTAACGAAGCGAACCGGGGGAACTGAAACATCTAAGTACCCCGAGGAAAAGAAATCAACCGAGATTCCCCCAGTAGCGGCGAGCGAACGGGGAGCAGCCCAGAGTCTGAATCAGTTTGTGTATTAGTGGAAGCGTCTGGAAAGTCGCAGGGTACAGGGTGATACTCCCGTACACAAAAATGCACATACTGTGAACTCGAAGAGTAGGGCGGGACACGTGGTATCCTGTCTGAATATGGGGGACCATCCTCCAAGGCTAAATACTCCTGACTGACCGATAGTGAACCAGTACCGTGAGGGAAAGGCGAAAAGAACCCCGGCGAGGGGAGTGAAACAGAACCTGAAACCGTGTACGTACAAGCAGTGGGAGCCTCTTTTATGGGGTGACTGCGTACCTTTTGTATAATGGGTCAGCGACTTATATTCTGTAGCAAGGTTAACCGTATAGGGGAGCCGCAGGGAAACCGAGTCTTAACTGGGCGTTAAGTTGCAGGGTATAGACCCGAAACCCGGTGATCTAGCCATGGGCAGGTTGAAGGTTGGGTAACACTAACTGGAGGACCGAACCGACTAATGTTGAAAAATTAGCGGATGACTTGTGGCTGGGGGTGAAAGGCCAATCAAACCGGGAGATAGCTGGTTCTCCCCGAAAGCTATTTAGGTAGCGCCTCGTGAACTCATCTTCGGGGGTAGAGCACTGTTTCGGCTAGGGGGCCATCCCGGCTTACCAACCCGATGCAAACTCCGAATACCGAAGAATGTTATCACGGGAGACACACGGCGGGTGCTAACGTCCGTCGTGAAGAGGGAAACAACCCAGACCGCCAGCTAAGGTCCCAAAGTCATGGTTAAGTGGGAAACGATGTGGGAAGGCACAGACAGCCAGGATGTTGGCTTAGAAGCAGCCATCATTTAAAGAAAGCGTAATAGCTCACTGGTCGAGTCGGCCTGCGCGGAAGATGTAACGGGGCTAAACCATGCACCGAAGCTGCGGCAGCGACGCTTATGCGTTGTTGGGTAGGGGAGCGTTCTGTAAGCCGTTGAAGCTGGACTGTGAGGTCTGGTGGAGGTATCAGAAGTGCGAATGCTGACATAAGTAACGATAAAGCGGGTGAAAAACCCGCTCGCCGGAAGACCAAGGGTTCCTGTCCAACGTTAATCGGGGCAGGGTGAGTCGACCCCTAAGGCGAGGCCGAAAGGCGTAGTCGATGGGAAACAGGTTAATATTCCTGTACTCGGTGTTACTGCGAAGGGGGGGACGGAGAGGGCTATGTTAGCCGGGCGACGGTTGTCCCGGTTTAAGCATGTAGGCGGAGAGTTTAGGTAAATCCGGACTCTTATCTAACGCTGAGGTGTGATGACGAGGTACTACGGTGCTGAAGTAACAAATGCCGCACTTCCAGGAAAAGCCTCTAAGCATCAGGTAACATCAAATCGTACCCCAAACCGACACAGGTGGTCAGGTAGAGAATACCAAGGCGCTTGAGAGAACTCGGGTGAAGGAACTAGGCAAAATGGTGCCGTAACTTCGGGAGAAGGCACGCTGTCGGTAGGTGAAGTCCCTTGCGGATGGAGCTGAAGGCAGTCGAAGATACCAGCTGGCTGCAACTGTTTATTAAAAACACAGCACTGTGCAAACACGAAAGTGGACGTATACGGTGTGACGCCTGCCCGGTGCCGGAAGGTTAATTGATGGGGTTAAGCGCAAGCTGAAGCTCTTGATCGAAGCCCCGGTAAACGGCGGCCGTAACTATAACGGTCCTAAGGTAGCGAAATTCCTTGTCGGGTAAGTTCCGACCTGCACGAATGGCGTAATGATGGCCAGGCTGTCTCCACCCGAGACTCAGTGAAATTGAAATCGCTGTGAAGATGCAGTGTACCCGCGGCAAGACGGAAAGACCCCGTGAACCTTTACTATAGCTTGACACTGAACACTGGTCCTTGATGTGTAGGATAGGTGGGAGGCTTTGAAGCGAGGACGCCAGTTCTTGTGGAGCCAACCTTGAAATACCACCCTTTAATGGCTGGTGTTCTAACGTAGACCCGTAATCCGGGTTGCGGACAGTGTCTGGTGGGTAGTTTGACTGGGGCGGTCTCCTCCTAAAGCGTAACGGAGGAGCACGAAGGTTAGCTAATCACGGTCGGACATCGTGAGGTTAGTGCAAAGGCATAAGCTAGCTTGACTGCGAGAGTGACGGCTCGAGCAGGTGCGAAAGCAGGTCTTAGTGATCCGGTGGTTCTGAATGGAAGGGCCATCGCTCAACGGATAAAAGGTACTCCGGGGATAACAGGCTGATACCGCCCAAGAGTTCATATCGACGGCGGTGTTTGGCACCTCGATGTCGGCTCATCACATCCTGGGGCTGAAGTAGGTCCCAAGGGTATGGCTGTTCGCCATTTAAAGTGGTACGCGAGCTGGGTTTAGAACGTCGTGAGACAGTTCGGTCCCTATCTGCCGTGGGCGCTGGAGAATTGAGGGGGGCTGCTCCTAGTACGAGAGGACCGGAGTGGACGCATCACTGGTGTTCGGGTTGTCATGCCAATGGCATTGCCCGGTAGCTAAATGCGGAAAAGATAAGCGCTGAAAGCATCTAAGCGCGAAACTTGCCCCGAGATGAGTTCTCCCTGACCCTTTAAGGGTCCTGAAGGAACGTTGAAGACTACGACGTTGATAGGCTGGGTGTGTAAGCGTAGCGATACGTTGAGCTAACCAGTACTAATGATCCGTGAGGCTTAACCTTACAACACCGAAGGTGTTTTGGTTGAGAGACTATGACATTTGATTTTCAGCTTGAACCGAGATTTTAAGTCGATGGTTACAGGTAAGACTGTGACGGTTGATGAAACAGACAAAATCGTAGGGAACGATTTTGAACAACGCTTAGCGTTGGCCCCGAAGGGGTGAGTATCAGGATGATACGAATAATAAGAATTCAAAGAATTTGCCTGGCGGCACTAGCGCGGTGGTCCCACCTGACCCCATGCCGAACTCAGAAGTGAAACGCCGTAGCGCCGATGGTAGTGTGGGGTCTCCCCATGCGAGAGTAGGGAACTGCCAGGCTCCAATTAAGCAAAAAGCCCTGTACTGACGTACAGGGCTTTTTGCTGTCTGCGATTTACGAAAATTACACTCATCTCCTCCCTCTAATCCTCTGAAGATCATGCCTGTACGCAGTTTAATCCACTATTTCTAAAATCCGTGCTTAAGTGAAACATTTTCAACTATCTTATGAATACTCGACATTTGACATATGTCGGGTTATCTTCAGCTATCTGGATGTCTAAACGTTTAAACGTATGTTGTGAGGATATAAGGTTATGCCAATTCGGGTGCAGGATGAGTTACCAGCCGTCAATTTCCTGCGGGATGAGAATGTCTTTGTTATGACTACATCGCGCGCAAGCAACCAGGAGATCCGTCCGCTAAAGGTGCTCATACTTAATCTGATGCCGAAAAAGATTGAGACCGAAAACCAGTTTTTGCGTCTGCTTTCTAACTCTCCCCTGCAGGTTGACGTCCAGCTGTTACGCATCGACTCCCGTGAATCCCGTAATACACCGACTGAACATCTCAACAATTTCTACTGCAACTTCGAAGATATTCAGGATGAAAATTTTGATGGTCTGATTGTCACAGGAGCCCCACTTGGCCTGGTAGAATTTAACGATGTTGCGTATTGGCCACAGATCGAACAGGTGATTCATTGGGCAAAAGATCATGTTACCTCAACACTCTTTGTGTGTTGGGCTGTGCAGGCTGCACTGAATATTCTCTACGGCATCCCTAAACAAACGCGCAATGATAAGCTGTCTGGCGTTTATGCACACAACCTCACTTACCCACATGCCTTGTTAACTCGCGGTTTTGACGACACTTTTCTGGCACCACACTCACGCTACGCAGATTTCCCCGCATCATTGATTCGTGACTATACCGATCTTGAAGTTCTGGCTGAATCAGAAGAGGGGGATGCGTACTTATTTGGCAGCAAAGACAAGCGTATCGCATTTGTCACCGGCCATCCGGAATATGATTCGCACACACTGTCAGGTGAGTATTTCCGCGATGTAGAAGCAGGCTTGAACCCTGAAGTGCCATATAACTATTTCCCTGGTAACGATCCGCAGAAGAAGCCATATGCAACATGGCGTAGCCACGGGAATTTGCTGTTCACCAACTGGCTAAACTACTACGTCTACCAGATCACTCCATTCGATCTGCGCAATATGAATCCAACGCTCGACTAAGCGTTTCAGCATCCCGTCACCTCTACGATCAAGGCACTTTAAGGTGCCTTTTTTGTTTTCTAAAAACACATTCCCCAAATGAATAAATTTTAATTTCATATATATCAATGTGATAAATGATTTTCATTTCAAAAATGGAAATTGTTTTTGATTTTAAAAAATCATGAAGTAGTCTTAACTCTGTTGAATGAAAACCAGACACTGGACGTACCAGATCTATTTGGCATGATCGATGGGATAAGACGAGGGGAGAAATCCAATGACACAACAGACAGTTAGCGCAGAGTTGGCCTTTAGCCAGCCGTTTGGTGAACCAGAGCGACAGATTCTGACGCCTGATGCAGTAGAGTTTCTCAGTGAGCTCGTCACCCGCTTTACACCGCAGCGTAATAAGCTACTGGCGGCACGCACCGTTCAGCAGGCTGAAATTGACGCAGGGAAACTTCCAGATTTTATTTCGGAAACCAGTTCCATTCGTGAATCAGAATGGACTATTCGCGGTATTCCGGCCGATTTACTCGACCGCCGCGTTGAGATCACCGGGCCTGTCGAACGCAAAATGGTGATTAACGCGCTGAATGCTAACGTCAAAGTTTTTATGGCTGACTTTGAAGACTCCCTCGCTCCCAGCTGGAGCAAAGTGATCGACGGCCAAATCAACCTGCGCGACGCCATTCGCGGGACGATCAGCTGGACTAACGAAGCCGGTAAAATCTACCAGTTGAAGCCTGATCCAGCCGTATTAGTCTGCCGTGTTCGTGGCCTGCACTTACCAGAAAAACATGTCACCTGGCGTGATGAGCCTATTCCAGGCAGCTTGTTCGACTTCGCACTCTACTTCTTCCATAACGTGGACGCCTTGCAGGCAAAAGGTAGCGGCCCGTATTTCTACCTGCCAAAAACGCAATCCTGGCAAGAAGCGGCCTGGTGGAGTGAAGTCTTCAGTTTTACTGAAGATCATTTCTCTCTGCCGCGTGGCACCATTAAAGCGACGTTGCTGATTGAAACGCTCCCTGCGGTATTCCAGATGGACGAGATCCTGCATGCGCTGCGAGATCACATTGTGGGGCTGAATTGTGGCCGCTGGGATTACATTTTCAGCTACATCAAGACACTAAAGAATCATCCGGATCGCGTCCTTCCGGACAGGCAGTCCGTCACCATGGACAAACCCTTCCTGAATGCTTATTCGCGCTTGCTGATTAAAACCTGTCATCGCCGTGGTGCTTTCGCCATGGGCGGCATGGCGGCGTTCATTCCGAGTAAAGACAGCCAACGTAACGACTGGGTGCTTAACAAAGTTAAAGCCGACAAACAAATGGAAGCGACCAATGGCCATGACGGCACATGGATTGCGCATCCGGGCCTTGCTGACACAGTGATGGAGGTCTTTAGCAAAGCGTTGGGCGACGATAAAAACCAGCTTCCTGTTTTGCGTGAAGAAGACGCACCGATTACTGCCGCACAACTGCTTGAACCTTGTCCTGGTGAGCGCACAGAAGCGGGTATGCGAGCCAATATTCGCGTGGCGGTGCAGTACATCGAAGCATGGATTTCTGGCAATGGTTGCGTACCGATTTACGGCTTGATGGAAGATGCTGCGACCGCAGAGATTTCCCGTACTTCTATCTGGCAGTGGATTCATCATGAAAAAACGTTGAGTAACGGTGAGACAGTCACTAAGGCGCTGTTCAGCCAAATGCTGGCTGAAGAAATGTTCGTTATTCAGGAAGAATTAGGTGACAAGCGTTTCAGCCAGGGGCGTTTCGATGAAGCCGCTCGCCTGATGGAGCAAATCACCACTTCCGATACGTTAATCGACTTCCTGACGCTGCCAGGCTACCGCCTGCTTGCCTGAACCCTACACAAATAAAAATATGGAGCATCTGCAATGAAAACCTCACGCACCCAACAAATCCAACAATTACAACAAGACTGGACACAACCACGCTGGGAAGGCATTAAGCGCCCGTATAGCGCAGAAGAAGTCATTAAGCTGCGCGGCTCGGTGAATCCGGAATGTACCCTGGCGCAAAATGGCGCGGCCAGGATGTGGCGTTTGCTACATGGCGAATCGAAAAAAGGTTATATCAATAGCCTGGGTGCGTTAACTGGCGGGCAAGCGTTACAACAGGCAAAAGCAGGTATTGAAGCCATCTATCTTTCTGGTTGGCAGGTTGCGGCAGATGCCAACCTGGCTTCCAGCATGTACCCGGACCAATCGCTATACCCGGCAAACTCCGTCCCTGCGGTGGTCGATCGGATCAACAATACTTTCCGCCGCGCCGATCAGATCCAATGGGCCTCGAACATTGAAGAAGGGGATCCGCGCTATGTCGATTACTACCTGCCGATCGTCGCCGATGCCGAAGCGGGTTTTGGTGGCGTACTGAACGCATTCGAGCTGATGAAATCGATGATTCAGGCCGGTGCCGCTGCCGTTCACTTTGAAGACCAACTGGCATCCGTGAAGAAATGCGGACACATGGGCGGCAAGGTACTGGTACCGACTCAGGAAGCCATTCAGAAACTGGTTGCTGCTCGTCTTGCTGCTGACGTTATGGGCGTACCGACGCTGGTGATTGCCCGTACTGACGCCGATGCTGCGGATTTGATCACCTCTGATTGCGACGAATACGACCGCGAATTTGTCACTGGTGAGCGCACACAAGAAGGCTTCTACCGCACTCGTGCTGGTATCGAACAAGCAATCAGCCGCGGCCTGGCCTATGCGCCGTACGCCGATTTGGTGTGGTGTGAAACGTCAAAGCCAGACCTTGAGCAGGCGCGCCGTTTTGCCGATGCCATTCATGCTCGCTTCCCAGGTAAATTACTGGCCTACAACTGCTCGCCATCATTTAACTGGAAGAAAAATCTTGATGACAAAACCATCGCGTCCTTCCAGGAGGAGCTGTCAGCAATGGGTTACAAATACCAGTTCATTACACTGGCAGGCATTCACAGCATGTGGTTCAACATGTTCGACCTGGCGCACGCTTACGCGCAGGGAGAGGGGATGCGTCATTACGTTGAAAAAGTCCAGCAACCAGAATTTGCCGCAGCACCTGAAGGCTACACCTTCGTTTCCCATCAGCAGGAAGTGGGCACGGGTTATTTCGACCGAGTGACGACGATTATTCAGGGCGGCGCGTCTTCGGTGACGGCGTTAACGGGTTCGACGGAAGAAGAACAGTTCTAAAACAACCCTCATCCCAACCTTCTCCCTGAGGGAGAAGGAGAAAAACACGATCCATCCTTTCTTCCTCAGTTCACAGGGAGAAGGAGAAAACACGATCAATCCCCTCTCCCTTAGGGAGAGGGCCAGGGTGAGGGTGGAAAACACCACGGAGTAACTCATGACTCGTCGGCTGGAACTGTTAATTGCCCACACCATCCTGCAAGGTTTTGACGCGCAGTATGGGCGCTTTCTTGAGATAACTGCCGGAGCGCAGCAGCGCTTCGAGCAGGCTGACTGGCATGCGGTTCAGCGGGCGATGAAAAGCCGCATCCATCTTTATGATCACCATGTTGGCCTGGTGGTGGAGCAATTGCGCTGTATCACGGGCGGCCAAAATACTGACGACGAGTTTTTATTGCGTGTTAAAGCGCAGTACACCCAATTGTTACCCGATTACCCTCGTTTCGAAATCGCTGAAAGCTTCTTCAATTCTGTTTATTGTCGCCTCTTCGATCACCGCTCGTTATCTCCCGAGCGGCTTTTTATCTTCAGCTCTCAGGATGAAAAACGTTTCCGTACTATCCCCCGTCCGCTGTCAAAAACCTTTACCCCGGCTTTAGGATGGCAGCCACTTTTGCGTTCCTTGCTCAGAGATTTACCTTTGCGCCTGCCGTGGCAAGATTTAGCACGTGATGCGGGTTACATCATTGCGCATCTCAACGAAACCTTTGGTGCTGAGGCTTTGCAGCAGGCTTCCCTCGACATTGCCAACGAGCTGTTTTATCGCAACAAAGCCGCCTGGCTGGTCGGGAAGCTGGTGCTTCCGACGGGCAAGGTGCCGTTTTTGCTGCCGATTCATCGCACCGATGACGGATATTTAGTGGTGGATACCTGCTTAACCAGCAGCGCCGAAGCCAGCATTGTTTTTGGTTTCGCCCGTTCCTACTTTATGGTTTATGCCCCACACCCTGCGGCTCTGGTGGAATGGTTACGTGAGCTGCTCCCCGGCAAAACCACCGCTGAACTGTATATGGCGATTGGCTGCCAGAAACACGGTAAAACCGAAAGTTATCGTGAATATCTGACCTACATTTCTGCTACCGATGAGCAGTTTATTGAAGCGCCAGGCATTCGTGGCATGGTGATGCTGGTGTTTACGCTCCCCGGTTTTGATCGGGTATTTAAGGTGATTAAAGACAAGTTTGCGCCGCAAAAAGAGGTGACCGCCGAACGCGTGCGCGAATGCTATCAACTGGTCAAAGAGCACGATCGTGTCGGGCGCATGGCCGATACCCAGGAGTTTGAAAACTTTGTGCTGTCTAAACATCAAATTAGCCAGCCGCTGTTGGCATTATTACAGCAGGAAGTTCCTGAAAAACTCACCGACCTCGGTGACCGCATCGCCATCAGCCATCTTTATATTGAACGCCGAATGGTGCCGCTGAATTTGTGGCTGGAACAGGTCGAAGGCCAGCAATTACGAGATGCCGTTGAGGAATATGGCAACGCGATTCGCCAGCTTGCGGCGGCGAATATTTTCCCCGGTGACATGCTGTTTAAGAACTTTGGCGTGACACGCCACGGGCGGGTGGTGTTCTACGATTACGATGAAATTTGCTATATGACCGAGGTGAATTTCCGCGACGTCCCGCCGCCGCGTTATCCGGAGGACGAACTCTCTGCCGAGCCGTGGTACAGCGTGGCGCCAGGCGACGTGTTCCCTGAAGAATTCCGCCACTACTTATGCGCCGACCCGCGTATTCGCCAGATATTTGATGAAATGCACAGCGACTTGTTCCGTGCGGATTACTGGCGCGCATTGCAGGAGCGTATCCGCAACGGGCATGTGGAAGATGTTTTTGCTTATCGCAAACGTCAGCGGTTTATTCTCCGTTTCGGAGAATTGAAGCAGGCGGGTTAACGCCCGCCGCCGTAAGCCTGGGTAATCTCTTTGGCTGCTTTTATCACTAACGCACCCAACTCGGTTACGCGATCATCTGTCACGCGAGAAATTGGCCCGGAAATCGAAATCGCCGCAAACGCTTCATGATGCTCATCATAAATACACGCCGCCACACAACGCAGCCCCAGCGCATGTTCTTCATCATCAAATGAATAACCGCGTTTGCGGGTTTGCGCTAAATCTTCTTTCAGATGCAGCGGGGAAGTGAGCGTGGCAGGCGTATAGCTGTGCAGCCCTTTGCGGTGCAGCAACGTCACGACTTCGTCATCACTCAGATTGGCGAGAAACACCTTGCCTGCGCCAGAGGCATGCATCGGCAATTTGCCACCAATGGGTGCCGACATCCGCATCAGTTGAGCGCATTGCACCTGGTCGATAATAATCGCCTGATGGTCGCTATGGTCAAGCACCGCCAGATTCACCGTTTCGCCGGAATCTTCCATCAGCTTGCGCAGCATCGGGTGAACAATCGCTAACAGATTACGGCTTTGCAGGAAGCTACTGCCGACGACAAACGCATGTGCGCCAATCGTCCAGTGGCCCAAATCGCCAATCTGGCGAACAAAGCCAAGTTGCTGCATGGTAGTCAGCAGACGATGCGTAGTGGAATTAGGTAAGCCAGCTTGCTGTGCAAGTTCAGTGAGTGCCACGCTACCGTGCGATTCGGCAATCCATTCAAGCAGTTTCAAACCGCGAGTTAATGACTGAACCTGTCCGGTAGGCTGTGGTGCAGCCACTGTGGCTGTACGTGGTTTTTTTCCACGTTTGGCGGGAACGGCAGCGACCATAACTGACTCCTGTTTTCATATCGTGGAAATCATTTTCGTTTTATTTGGCGATAATGCAACCTGCATCCAACTCATCGGATCAGTCAGGTGAACATGTCTCATGTTCCATTGCTTTGCGCCCATTACAACTTGTGACAGTATGATTGGTTAGGCTGACAGGCTTGGGTAAACAGGTGGGAGCGAGAGTGAGCAATAAATTAGAAAAACTGCATCAGCAGTTGCAGCAACGCATTTTGGTACTGGATGGTGGTATGGGAACCATGATCCAGAGCTACCGTCTTGATGAGAGCGATTTCCGGGGTGAACGCTTTGCAGACTGGCCGTGTGACCTGAAAGGGAACAACGATTTGCTGGTGCTGAGCAAACCGGAAATTATTGCCGCCATTCACTACGCCTACTTTGAAGCCGGTGCCGACATCGTCGAAACCAACACCTTCAACTCAACAACCATCGCGATGGCGGATTACCAAATGGAATCCCTGTCGGCGGAAATTAACTACGAGGCGGCAAAACTTGCCCGCGCTTGTGCCGATGAATGGACCGCACGCACACCGGAAAAACCGCGCTACGTGGCTGGGGTATTAGGCCCAACCAACCGTACTGCGTCTATTTCACCTGACGTGAACGACCCGGCATTCCGTAACGTCACTTTTGATCAGCTGGTGGAGGCTTATCGCGAATCCACGCGTGCGCTGGTGGAAGGCGGTGCAGATCTCATCATGATTGAAACGGTGTTCGATACCCTGAACGCCAAAGCCGCTATTTTTGCGGTGAAAACCGAATTTGAAGCGCTGGGTGTCGACCTGCCAATCATGATTTCCGGCACCATTACCGACGCCTCAGGCCGCACCCTTTCCGGGCAAACCACCGAAGCTTTCTATAACTCATTACGCCATGCCGATGCGCTGACCTTCGGCCTGAACTGTGCGTTGGGGCCAGATGAACTGCGTCAGTACGTGGCTGAGCTTTCACGCATTGCTGACTGCTACGTCACCGCACACCCGAACGCCGGCCTGCCAAATGCTTTTGGTGAATACGATCTCGATGCCGATGAAATGGCGCGCCAGATTGGCGAATGGGCGCAGGCAGGTTTCCTGAACATCATCGGTGGCTGTTGTGGTACCACACCAGCACACATCGCGGCGATGAGCAAAGCGGTTGAAGGCGTTGCCCCACGTAAACTACCAGACTTGCCGGTGGCATGCCGTCTGGCAGGGCTTGAACCGCTAAACATCGGCGCTGACAGCCTGTTCGTCAACGTCGGTGAACGTACCAACGTCACCGGCTCCGCCAAATTTAAGCGCCTGATCAAAGAAGAAAAATATAACGAAGCGCTAGAAGTGGCATTGCAACAGGTCGAAAGCGGCGCGCAAATCATCGACATCAACATGGATGAAGGGATGCTCGATGCCGAAGCGGCGATGGTGCGTTTCCTCAACCTGATTGCCGGTGAACCAGATATCGCCCGCGTGCCAATCATGATTGACTCCTCGAAATGGGACGTCATCGAAAAAGGCCTGAAGTGCATTCAGGGCAAAGGCATCGTTAACTCCATCTCGATGAAAGAAGGTGTTGAGGCATTTATCCATCACGCCAAACTGGTGCGCCGCTACGGTGCCGCGATGGTGGTCATGGCGTTTGACGAAGTCGGCCAGGCTGATACTCGCGAGCGCAAAATCGAAATTTGCCGCCGCGCCTATAAAATTCTGACTGAAGAAGTCGGCTTCCCGCCAGAAGATATTATTTTCGACCCGAATATATTTGCCGTCGCGACCGGAATCGAAGAGCACAACAACTACGCCCAGGATTTTATCGGCGCGTGTGCTGACATTAAACGCGAACTGCCGCATGCGATGATCTCCGGCGGCGTGTCGAACGTGTCGTTCTCCTTCCGTGGCAACGACCCGGTGCGCGAAGCCATTCACGCCGTATTCCTCTATTACGCCATCCGTAACGGAATGGACATGGGCATCGTTAACGCCGGGCAACTGGCGATTTACGATGATTTGTCTGCGGAGCTGCGTGATGCCGTCGAAGACGTGATCCTCAACCGTCGTGATGACAGTACCGAACGTTTACTGGATCTGGCCGAGAAATATCGCGGTAGCAAAAGTGACGACGGCGCGGCCGCGCAACAAGCCGAATGGCGTAGCTGGGACGTGAAAAAGCGCCTTGAATACTCACTCGTGAAAGGTATCACTGAGTTTATTGAACTCGACACCGAAGAAGCTCGTCAGCAGGCTGAACGCCCGATTCAGGTTATTGAGGGCCCGCTGATGGATGGCATGAACGTGGTTGGCGACCTGTTTGGCGAAGGGAAAATGTTCCTGCCGCAGGTGGTGAAATCTGCCCGCGTGATGAAACAGGCGGTGGCGTATCTCGAACCGTACATTGAAGCCAGCAAAGAAAAAGGCTCAACCAACGGCAAAATCGTGCTCGCCACGGTGAAAGGCGATGTCCACGACATCGGCAAAAATATCGTCGGGGTGGTGTTGCAATGTAACAACTACGAAATCATCGACCTTGGCGTAATGGTGCCAACCGAGAAGATTTTGAAAACCGCCCGCGAAGTCGGCGCAGACATTATCGGCCTCTCCGGGTTGATTACACCGTCGTTGGACGAAATGGTCAACGTCGCCAAAGAGATGGAGCGCCAGGGCTTTACGCTGCCGCTGCTGATTGGTGGGGCGACCACCTCTAAAGCGCATACGGCGGTGAAAATAGAGCAAAACTACAGTGGCCCAACGGTTTACGTGCAAAACGCCTCGCGCACCGTTGGCGTGGTTTCAGCGCTACTCTCGCCAACACAGCATGACGATTTCGTAGAACGTACACGCAAAGAATATGTCACCGTGCGTACCCAACATGGCCGTAAAAAACCGCGCACTCCACCGGTGTCGCTTGCTGCCGCACGTGAAAACGATCTGGCATTTGATTGGTCAAGCTACACGCCTCCGGTACCACACCGCCCGGGTGTGCAGGAAGTGACCGCCAGCATCGAAACGCTGCGCAATTACATCGACTGGACGCCATTCTTTATGACCTGGTCGCTGGCCGGGAAATATCCGCGCATCCTTGAAGATGAAGTGGTGGGTGAAGAGGCACAGCGCCTGTTTAAAGATGCTAACGATATGCTGGACAAACTGCATACCGAAAAACTCCTGACGCCGCGTGGCGTGGTGGGGATTTTCCCGGCAAACCGCGTGGATGATGACATTGAAATCTACCGCGATGAATCTCGTACCCAAGTACAAACTGTGGCGCACCATCTGCGTCAGCAGACCGAGAAAGTCGGTTTTGCCAACTACTGTCTGGCTGATTTTGTCGCGCCAAAACATAGTGGCAAAGAAGATTACATCGGCGCGTTTGCGGTCACTGGCGGTATGGAAGAAGACGCACTGGCAGAAGGTTATGAAGCGCAGCATGATGATTACAACAAAATCATGGTGAAAGCGTTGTCTGACCGTCTGGCTGAAGCGTTTGCTGAATATCTGCATGAGCGGGTGCGTAAAGTTTACTGGGGCTATGCACCAACAGAAAACCTCAGCAACGAAGAGCTTATCCGCGAAAACTACCAGGGGATTCGCCCGGCACCGGGCTATCCGGCCTGCCCGGAACACACTGAAAAAGCGACTATCTGGGAATTGCTGGATGTAGAAAACGTGATCGGCATGAAACTTACCGAGTCCTACGCCATGTGGCCTGGTGCTTCCGTTTCTGGTTGGTACTTCAGCCATCCTGACAGCAAATACTACGCTGTAGCGCAGATTCAACGTGACCAGGTGGAAGATTACGCGCGTCGCAAAGGGATGTCGGTGACCGATGTTGAACGCTGGTTAGCTCCGAACCTGGGCTACGACGCGGACTAACATTCGCACGCCCTCATCCCAACCTTCTCTCCCAGGAGAAGGAGCACACCGTTTAGGCCCTCTCCCTCGTGGAGAGGAGCTTACCACCTTATTCCCTCTCCCTCGTGGAGAGGCGCTTCCCGCCTTATTCCCTCTCCCTCAGGGAGAGGGTCAGGGTGAGGGTGGTTTACATCTCGAATCGTTTAATTGTCGCCAGGCGTTATATACTGGAATTTATTAAGTAAAAACCTCCAGGAGAACGCGTGCTTACTTTACTGCATCTGCTTTCTGCGGTGGCGCTACTGGTCTGGGGCACACACATTGTGCGTACCGGCATCATGCGAGTGTATGGGGCCAATCTCCGTAGCGTGCTTAGCCGCAGTGTTGAAAAAAAACCGTTCGCCTTCTGCGCGGGTATTGGTGTCACCGCGCTGGTGCAAAGCAGCAACGCCACCACCATGTTGGTGACCTCGTTTGTTGCCCAGGATTTGGTGGCTCTCACACCGGCGCTGGTCATCGTGCT
Organism: Buttiauxella sp. 3AFRM03; assembly: GCF_003675305.1. Taxonomy (NCBI): domain Bacteria; kingdom Pseudomonadati; phylum Pseudomonadota; class Gammaproteobacteria; order Enterobacterales; family Enterobacteriaceae; genus Buttiauxella; species Buttiauxella sp. 3AFRM03. Next base: position 2,713,122 of record NZ_CP033076.1, on the reverse strand, counting down.
GGGCGCGGATGTAGGGACGGCGCTGATGGCGCGAATCCTGACTTTCGATCTTTCCTGGCTGTCGCCGCTACTCATCTTCCTTGGCGTGATTTTCTTCCTCAGCCGTAAACAGACGCGGGCGGGCCAACTCGGGCGCGTCGGTATCGGCCTTGGGTTGATTTTATTGGCGCTGGAATTGATTGTTGCCGCCGTCACACCGATAACCCAGGCTTCCGGAGTGCAGGTGATTTTCGCCTCGTTGACGGGCGACATCATGCTCGATGCACTGATTGGCGCGATGTTTGCGATTATCAGTTATTCCAGCCTCGCTGCCGTGTTGCTGACCGCCACGCTGACCTCTGCTGGTATCATCTCGTTTGATGTCGCGCTGTGTCTGGTGATTGGTGCTAACCTCGGTTCTGGCCTGTTGGCGATGATCAACAACAGCACCGCGAATGCAGCGGCGCGCCGAGTCGCGTTAGGGAGCCTGCTGTTCAAGCTGGTGGGCGGTATCATCGTGCTGCCGTTCGTGCATATTCTGGCGGATGCGATGCAGAAACTGTCGCAGCCGGAATCTGAACTGGTTATCTATTTCCACGTCTTCTACAACCTGATTCGCTGCCTGGCGATGGTGCCGTTTGCCGGGGCGATGGCGCGTTTTTGCCGTAGGGTGATTAGCGAAGTCCCTGAAGTCGATGCGCGTATGAAGCCGAAACATCTGGATGTCACCGCGCTGGATACTCCGGCGCTTGGGCTATCGAACGCTGCACGTGAAACCTTACGTATGGGGGATGTGCTTGAGCAAATGCTGGATACCTGGAGCAAGGTGATGCACGGCGAACCGCGCCAGGAAAAAGAGCTGCGCAAACTCGCTGACGATGTCGATGTGCTGTATACCGCGATTAAACTGTATATGGCGCAGATGCAGAAAGAAGAGCTGGCGGAAGTCGAATCGCGCCGTTGGGCGGAAATTATCGAGATGTCGCTAAACCTCGAACAGGCGGCGGATATTCTCGAACGTATGGGTAGCGAAGTCGCCGATAAATCGTTAGCTGCGCGCCGGGCGTTTTCCCCGGATGGCCTGAAAGAACTGGATATTCTGCTTCAGCAACTCACCAGCAACCTGAAACTCAGTCTGTCGGTATTCTTCTCCGCGGATGTGAACAGCGCGCGCCGTTTGCGCCGTAATAAACATCGCTTCCGCATTCTGAACCGCCGCTTCTCGCATGCCCACGTTGATCGTCTGCATCAGCAAAACGTGCAGAGTATCGAAACCAGCTCACTTCATCTGGGCTTGCTCGGCGATATGAAGCGCCTGAACTCGTTATTCTGCGCCGTGGCCTACAGCGTTCTGGAACAACCCGACGATGATGATCGTGATGAATACTAATTTTCCTGCATGAATCATCAGCTTATAATCCGTTCTGTTGATGGATTAAAAATGGAATTTAATGATGAAGCTAAAACTAAAACAGATGTTGGCAGGTGTAGTGTGTATTGCAGCATTGGCAGGATGTTCGGCGTTAGACAGGACTGAACCGGTTCGCACGCCACGGACGATAATCACCTCTCATGTCACGACTGAGCAGGTTAAGGAGGCGATTATCACCGCCGGACAAGGGCGCGACTGGATTATGTCGGTAGCGGGGCCTGGCGTCATTAATGCGACACAAAACATTCGCAAGCACAGCGTCACTGTGCGTATTAACTACAGCGAGAAAGATTACTCAATTAACTATGTAAACAGCGTGAATTTACTGGCCTCTGGTGGCGAAATTCACCGCTCGTATAATCATTGGGTCAATAACCTCGATAAAGATATTCAGAAACGGTTAGCCATTGTTGCGGCGACACCTGCAAAATAAACACCCCTCTACGGGCAATGAACTTCGCGTTTGTTGCCCGAGTCTGTTCGCATCGCCCCTCAGGTAAGGTATATTCCAGGTTTTACGGAGGAACCATGCTGACCAACTCATCTATACGTCTGAACAAATACATTAGCGAGAGCGGTATCTGCTCCCGTCGTGATGCCGATCGTTACATCGAACAGGGAAATGTTTTCATCAACGGCAAACGCGCCGCGATTGGCGACCAGGTATTTGCCGGAGATGTGGTGAAGGTCAACGGTCAGTTAATTGAACCCCGTGATGAAGACGACCTGGTGCTTATCGCGCTGAACAAGCCTGTGGGTATCGTGAGTACCACCGAAGATGGCGAAAAAGACAACATTGTCGATTTTGTTAACCACAGTAAACGCGTGTTCCCGATTGGCCGTTTAGATAAAGACTCCCAGGGGTTGATTTTCCTCACCAATCACGGCGATTTGGTGAATAAAATCCTGCGTGCCGGGAATGACCATGAAAAAGAGTACGTCGTCACGGTCAATAAACCAGTCACCGACGAGTTCATTCGTGGCATGGGCGCAGGTGTGCCTATGCTGGGAACGGTCACCAAGAAATGCAAAGTGAAGAAAGAAGCGCCGTTTGTGTTTCGCATCACTTTGGTACAAGGGCTTAACCGTCAGATTCGCCGTATGTGCGAACATTTTGGTTATGAAGTGACGAAGCTTGAGCGGACTCGCATTATGAACGTCAGCATGAAAGGGGTGCCGCTGGGTGAATGGCGTGATTTAACCGATAATGAATTGGTTGAGCTGTTTAAATTGATTGAGAACTCTTCTTCCGAGGCGAAGCCTGCGAAAAAGCCAAAATCCAAACCTACCGTTGCCAAAAAACCGGTAAGTGCAGGGCCAAAGAGCAGCGCGAAAACCCCGGCAGAGCTTGCTTCGCGCAAACGCTTTGCCCAGCCAGGGCGCAAAAAGAAAGGGCGCTAGTTAGCGCTTTCCGCGTGAATGGCTGTTGGCAGACCAGGAATAGGTTGCAGAAGTATCTGGTTTTGCTGCTTTTTGCTTTTTGATTTGGCGAACTTTTTTAGCTGCTTGTTCACGCGCTTCCATTAGTTGGTCGATATAAGTTTTTTTAACGTGGTTGATTTCTGAGTTTGTCAGGGGACGACCATGGGCGATGCGTGCGCGGTCTAGCCGCGTTTTCAATTCGCGCTGCTCGGCTTCGGTCATATCTTGTTGTGTCAGTCTTGATGTGGACATTGTTGCGGCCTCTTAAGAAGTGGCCTCCAGTGTAAAGCAAAGTGCCCGCTAGCTCAGTAAAAATCAGCGTCTGGTCGCAAAGTTACCCTAAAATGTTGGTAAATATGCTCAGTTGCAATGGCAAGATTGTCATCGTTTCGCTGAGTTAAAAGCAAAAAGCCCGGATTCCCGGGCAGTTTGCTCAATCAGAGTTGAATCAGGCGCGGCGTTTTTTCAAATGCTTACCGTTGTTTTCATCAATCGGTTTGCCAGACCAGTAACCCGCCAGAATCGAGCCGGACAGATTGTGCCACACCGAGAACAGTGCGCCAGGTAGTGCAGCTAATGGCGAGAAGTAGATCTTACCGAGAGTCGCCGCAAGGCCTGAGTTCTGCATACCCACTTCAATTGCCAGTGTGCGGCACGTGGATTCATCAAATCCAAACAGCTTCCCGCCCCAATATCCGCTCAGTAACCCAATACCGTTATGCAAAATCACAGCGATGATAACCATCAGGCCAACAGACGCGATATGCGAAGCCGAACCCGCCACTACGGCACTGATAATCGCCAGAATACAGAGCATCGAAAACGCCGGTAAATAGGGCTCTACACGCTTTACAAGGCGCGGGAAAAGATGATGCACAATCAATCCAAGGCCAATCGGAATGACCACGATTTGCAGGATGCTAAGCAACATACCCACTATATCCACTTTGATATCCGCATCGACATACAAACGCGTCAGCAAAGGTGTCGCAAAAACCCCGACCAGTGTGGAAACCGAGGAAATGGTTACTGAGAGCGCCACATCGCCTTTTGCCAGATAAATCATCACGTTTGACGCTGTGCCACTTGCCACACTTCCTACCAGAACCATGCCTGCGGAAAGGTCAGGTGGCATATGGAACAGCTTTGCCAGAACCCATGCTGCCAGCGGCATGATCAAATAGTGCAGAAAAGTCCCTGCCGCAACAGGAGCTGGGCGTGATAGCACCCGTTTAAAATCATCTATGCGCAGATGCACACCCATACCAAACATAATCAGCATCAACAGCGTGCTGACCCACGGGCCGATGGGCGTGAACGTTGCGGGAGTGTAATAGGCGAGTACAGACAGCAGAACCGCCCAGAGCGGAAACAGCCGGGTGAATACAGCGAGCATATTGAGATCCTTGCAAGTGTTGTGTTGTTTTATGGTTATAAAAATGCCGGGATCGAGCCCGGCACTTGGTATTCATGGCATGAGATTAAAATTTATTCAAACAGATTGTGATGAAGTTTTTGCACCACTTGTTCAACATCGTCTCCCGGCACCAGGAAGCACAGGTTATAGCTGGATGCGCCGTAGCAAATCATGCGGATATTGAACGGCTCGAGTACGCCGAAGACCTCTTTACCCACGCCACAAGCTTTGGACAGGTTGTTACCGATGATAGCGACCAACGCGAGGTTTTCTTCCACTTCCACACGGCATAACGAAGAAAGTTCGGTCAGCAATGCAGTGGTCAGCAGGCTTTCATCGGTAGACGTTGAGCCGGTGGTATCCAGCGTCAGTGCGATGCTCACTTCGGAAGTGGTAATCAAATCTACGGAAATATTGTGGTGTGCCAGAATATTGAACACTTCTGCGAGGAAGCCGTGAGCATGCAGCATACTCAGGCTGTTTAGTGTCACCAGGGTTTGCTTGCGACGGACCGCCAGCGCACGGAACAACGGCGGATAATCGGTTTGGTTGCACACCAGGGTGCCACCCGCTTTGGGATCTTTGCTGGAGCCAACAAACACCGGAATATCGCAACGCACAGCAGGCAGTAATGTTGCAGGATGCAGGACTTTTGCACCGAATGTCGCCATTTCAGCGGCTTCTTCGAAGGCGATTTTATCGATGCGTTTTGCCGCTGGCACCATGCGTGGATCGGTGGTGTAAATGCCCGGAACGTCAGTCCAGATATCTACACGGGTTGCTTTCAACGCTTCACCCAACAGTGCCGCAGTATAGTCGCTGCCGCCACGGCCAAGCGTAGTGGTGCGGCCTTTGGCTTCGCTACCGATAAAGCCTTGAGTAATCACCAGAGATTGTACCAGACGCGGTTGAAGTTGCTGGGTCGCCAGTTCTGCTAAGGTTGCCACATCCGGTTCAGCACGGCCAAAACGGTCGTTGGTACGCATGATTTTACGAATATCAAACCATTGCGCATCCACTTTGCGTTCACGCAGGATTTCGACAAACAGCAGCGTAGACATTAATTCACCGTGGCTGACCAGTTCGTCAGTTAACGCGGTGGATGTCGCCAGTGATGCGGCTTCGGCAAGCGTGGTGATGTTTTCCAGCAGGCGTTCAATCTCTTCGCGAATAATCTGCGGATTAGCCAAACGCTCGACGATGTCATATTGAATTTTGCGAATAGCATCGAGCTTAACGAAACGCTCGGTCGCTTCCAGGCCTTGCGCCAGGGCAACCAGTAAATTGGTGATACCCGCAGAAGCGGAAAGCACCACTACGCGAACGTTTTCATCAGCAAGCACAACATCGGCGCTGCGGTTCATTGCGTCGTAATCGGCTACGCTTGTGCCGCCAAATTTGGCAATAACGGTTTGTGGGTAAGACATTACAACCTCGTGTCAGGGACCAATCCGTCATTCTTCAGCCTGCATCTTTGTTGGATACACTCGAATCATTACGGGGTAATGGCATTAAATTTTCAGCCTTGGCACAAGGGGGGAGCGGGAAAGGGGCAGACGTAGAAAAGAAGACTGAACTACGGATACACCCAGAAGCGCCCCACCTTGTCTACCCAGAGTCTGTACATCACAGCGCAATATTCCGGGTATAAGCATCCAACTGCCGAATGCTTCAGGTGACAACCCAAGGGATTCAGCCCTTGTAGTCGATAATATCCGCTGCCATACGCACATTACCTCGGCGTCGCTCCCCCTCCTGTGTCGTCTTCGGATTGGCTCCTCAAACACGATACCTGGGCGACGCACCTCTTCTGGCTTACTCACAAGTGAGCAAGTAGCCGTATACAAATAAAATGGAACGCGACAGAAGTCAACGCCTGGAAGTTGAGGAGTTTTCATTCTGCACCAGTGCAATCAGGGTGCAGGGTAAGGTCGGAGCAGTGGGGCCATTTATAGCAGTAGTTTTTCCTTCTTCCAGACGGGAAAATAATGGCACTACACCGCGATTTTTCTCCAAATAATCCAGCCAGCCAAAATTTTCATTTAGTCGCGTCGCTTTGATGGTTGCACCTTTGGCCAACTGACTGCTTAAACTGCTCCAGGTGACATCTTCAGGAAAAAATTTCTCGTGACGACGAAAACGAGCACTTTCGTTGCTGGTTCGACCTTTTAATGCGGAACCGGAGCGGATGGAAAAAACATTTTCACTGCCGAAAATATGGCTGAAATGATAAACCGCCAGTGCGTTTTGATGCCGATTGGGCGAAAGTGCCAGCACTTGCGCAATATTGCTTAAATCGAAGTGGTTTTCCGCATGCTCAGACCACGCGTTCCCGAGCAACCATCCAAACAGCCCGCCGCAGGCTAAACCGAACACCACAGTTTGCGCCGACCACGCCAGCCATCGTGCCGCCAGTGAGCTGATGGTGATAATCACCGATAGAAGAGGTACGGACAGTTCCGTAAATTTTTTACCTTACCTGGATTACGAAGCCATACTGTTTTTCTCAGTGTAGACGCGCTCTGCGTGGGCGGAACCAGGCGCGACGACTTTTTAGCTGGCACATAATCTGAAACGGTATTCCCGATACAAGGGTAGAAAAATCATCACAAATCCCGTTTTGTGGATATACAATTGACCGCAGTCACAGTTCTCAAATCAAAAGGGTATCGCTATGAAAAATATCAACCCAACGCAGACCGCTGCATGGCAGGCTTTGCAGGCGCATTTTGACGAAATGAAAGACGTCACCATCGCTGAGCTTTTCGCGCAGGATGCCGACCGTTTTGCTAAGTTCTCCGCTACTTTCGACGATTCAATGCTGGTGGATTACTCCAAAAACCGCATCACCGAAGAAACCCTGTCGAAGCTGCAGGCTTTGGCGAAAGAGACTGATTTGCAGGGCGCAATTAAGTCCATGTTCTCTGGTGAGAAGATTAACCGTACTGAAGACCGTGCTGTGCTGCACGTAGCGCTGCGTAACCGTAGCAACACGCCAATCGTCGTTGATGGCAAAGATGTGATGCCAGAAGTGAACGCAGTGCTTGAGAAGATGAAAACCTTCTCCGAAAGCATTATTAGCGGCAACTGGAAAGGCTACACCGGTAAAGCGATTACTGATGTGGTTAACATCGGTATCGGCGGTTCTGATCTTGGCCCATTCATGGTGACCGAAGCGCTGCGTCCGTACAAAAACCACCTCAACATGCACTTTGTGTCTAACGTTGATGGCACGCATATCGCTGAAGTGCTGAAGAACGTTGACCCGGAAACCACGCTGTTCCTGGTAGCCTCTAAAACCTTCACCACTCAAGAAACCATGACCAACGCCCACAGCGCGCGCGACTGGTTCCTGGCAACTGCTGGCGATAACAAACACGTTGCGAAACACTTTGCTGCGCTGTCGACCAACGCGAAAGCTGTCGGTGAGTTTGGTATTGATACTGCCAATATGTTTGAGTTCTGGGACTGGGTCGGTGGCCGTTACTCCCTGTGGTCGGCGATCGGTCTGTCGATCATTCTGTCTGTCGGCTATGAAAACTTTGTTGAACTGTTGTCCGGCGCGCATGCCATGGATAAACACTTCGCCAATACGCCAGCAGAACAAAACCTGCCAGTGCTGTTAGCGCTGATCGGCATCTGGTACAACAACTTCTTTGGTGCTGAAACCGAAGCGATTCTGCCATACGACCAGTACATGCACCGTTTTGCGGCTTACTTCCAGCAAGGCAACATGGAATCCAACGGTAAATACGTTGACCGTAACGGCAACGCTGTTGATTACCAGACTGGCCCAATCATCTGGGGCGAGCCGGGCACTAACGGCCAGCACGCGTTCTACCAGCTGATTCACCAGGGCACCAAAATGGTTCCTTGTGATTTCATCGCACCAGCAACCAGCCATAACCCGCTTTCCGACCACCATCCAAAACTGCTGTCTAACTTCTTCGCGCAGACAGAAGCGCTGGCGTTTGGCAAAGCTCGCGATGTAGTTGAGCAAGAATATGCCGACCAGGGTAAAGACCCGAAAACACTGGAACACGTTGTACCGTTCAAAGTCTTCGAAGGTAACCGCCCAACTAACTCCATCCTGCTACGTGAAATCACACCGTTCAGCCTCGGTGCACTGATTGCGCTGTATGAGCACAAGATCTTCACTCAGGGTGTCATTCTGAACATCTTCACGTTTGATCAGTGGGGTGTGGAATTAGGGAAACAACTGGCTAACCGCATTTTGCCGGAGCTGGGTGATAATGCAGAAATCAGCAGCCACGACAGTTCTACAAATGGCCTGATTAACCGTTATAAATCCTGGCGCTAATACCCGTCATACTTCAAATATAAGCCGGCGTTATGCCGGCTTATTTATTTAAAGGGGAATATAAGATAATTCCCCTTGCCGCATAATATCTGTTTATTTCTCCGCTGAGGTTAATCCTAAAATTCACTGTATCCTGATAATTCAGGAGGTTTACTTTCGGATTAATTAGATTGATATGCTTTTTATAAATATTTTAACTTGTTGTTTTATATGCATATGAATAAAAATTAATATCTGGTTGTTGTTATATTTCCATTTATCTTAAAGCACTGCTGATATTCCCCTCTGCGGCCTAACACTATTACTAGTTGTGTATACTCGAAACCGCCTGAAATTCCTTTTGGGCAAATCTCCATTCATTCAATGAAGGGAAATAGTTATGAAGAAAGTTCTTTATGGCGCTTTAGCCATATTCACGCTGGCAACTGCTGGCGCGGCGAGTGCTGACCCGGTAGCGGTGGGTGAAGCAGCCGGCGCACAAGCAACTTCTGTGTCCGCAGGTAGTTCTACTGCGACCAGCGCCAGCACTGTCGGGTCGGCAGTGGGTGTAGCACTTGCGGCAACCGGTGGCGGCGATGGCTCCAATACCGGAACCACCACTACCACCACGACCAGCACCCGTTAATTTCACGGGTGATTTAACCCTAACCACACTTCGGTGTGGTTATTTCGAATCCGGGAAAACCTCGTGCAGCGACTCGCAACTTTTCTTGTCTGCCTGTTACTTCAGGCCTGCTCCGACACCACTCAAGGTCTTGGTACCTCGCTTTGGCACAGCATTGTGGGTGAGGATGGCGTGCAGCTAACCCATGACGAAATCCAGAATATGCGCTACGCCAGCCAGTACATGCGCCTCAATAACGGCCCGCAAATATTCGTCGTGCTGGCGTATGACGAAAATGGCCAGCAAAAGTGGGTCACGCAAGACTGGGCGATGGTCGTCACTGAAAATGGCCGCATCGTAAAAACCACCGGTCTTGGTGACAACCTCCAGCAAGTGACCAATATGGCGAGCGACCCGCTGGCAAAAGCGAATCAAATTGTCGATGGCATAAGCTGGACGCGGCAAATGGCCTGGACCGAACACCAGCAAGTACGCATGGCTTCGGCGCGTTCAACGTTTACCTGGGACGGCACCGACACGCTGAACGTGGCTGAAAGCACCACGCCGGTGCGCATTCTTGATGAAGAAATCACCGCGCTGGATAAAACCTGGCATAACCGCTTCTGGATAGACAGCGCAGGCCAGGTACGCCAGTCAAAACAATATCTTGGCCCTGATTATTGGCCTGTCACCACGATTCTGTTGAAGGCGGCGAAAGAATGAAAATAAAAGCTATGACGCGTTCTTCAACCACATGGTGGATGACACTACGTTTATCCACCCTACGGTTTTGTAGGTCGGATAAGCGCAGCGTCATCCGACGGGTTTTAGCGGCATTTTGCTTATCCACCCTTCAATTTAGCGCTTACGCCGCTGGAAACGTGACGATTTATCCACAAAATCAAACCATTAAAAACGTAGAACGGCTGGCCGACTTAGTGACTCAACCTTCATTGGCGAACGCCTGGTGGCCCGGTGCGGTGATAAGCGAACGCCAGGCTTCGGCGGCTGAAGAACAACAACACCAGAAATTACTGGCTTCGTTGAGCGCATTAGCCGCCGGGGAAGACGGTGATGATGCGGCGGCAATTAACGGTGTGCGCCAGCAAATGCAGGCCGTTCACGTTACCGGACGCCAGTTTGTTGATCTCGACCCCGACTGGGTACGCGTGCATCCGCGGGCCAATGTCCCGCTGCAAGGCGATTACAGCCTGTGGGCAGGAGTGCAGCCGGCCACCATCACGCTGGTGGGGTTGGTGAGTTCACCAGGGGCGAAGCCTTTTGTGGCAGGGCGCAGCGCGGATGAATATCTCGATGGCATCGACAAACTCAGTGGTGCCGATCGCAGTTTTGCATGGGTTATCTATCCAGATGGCAAAACGCAAAAAGCGCCAGTCGCCTACTGGAATAACCGCCACGTCGAACTCACGCCGGGAAGCATCCTGTTTGTCGGCTTTAAAGAGCGCCTGCTTAATTCTGATTTTGAACAAATGAATCAGCAAATCCTTCACTCTCTGACGCATCGGAGACCGGATTGATGAAGAAGAAAACGCTCTACAGTTTGCTGGCGCTGGCAGTTTCATCGGCTTGCCAGGCTGAAACTTTCCCGGCTCCTGTTGGCCCATCGCAATCGGATTTCGGCGGCGTCGGTTTGCTGCAAACTCCCACGGCCCGCATGGCGCGCGAAGGGGAATTTAGCCTCAACTATCGCGATAACGATCAGTACCGCTTTTACTCGGCTTCAGTGCAATTGTTCCCATGGCTGGAAACGACGCTGCGCTACACCGATGTGCGCACCAAACAGTACAGTAGTGTCGACGCTTTCTCGGGCGACCAGACCTACAAAGATAAAGCCTTCGACATGAAAGTCCGTCTTTGGGAGGAAGGGTATTACTTGCCGCAAGTGGCGGTAGGGTTCCGTGACTTAGGCGGTACCGGGCTGTTTGACAGCGAATATATCGTGGCGAGCAAAGCCTGGGGGCCGTTCGATTTTACCCTCGGAATGGGCTGGGGTTACATGGGCACCAGCGGTAACGTGAAAAATCCATTCTGCGAAGTGAGCAATGGTTTTTGCTATCGCGATAACAGCTACAACCAGGCCGGTTCGTTCAACTTTAGCGGCATGTTCCATGGCCCTGCATCATTGTTTGGCGGCATCGAATACCAGACTCCGTGGCAACCGCTGCGCCTGAAACTGGAATACGAAGGTAATAATTACACGCAAGATTTTGCCGGGAAACTCGAACAGCGTAGCAACTTTAACGTCGGTGCTATCTACCGCGTCGCCGATTGGGCCGACGTTAACGTCAGCTATGAGCGTGGCAATACCCTGATGTTTGGCGTCACGTTACGCACTAACTTCAACGATTTGCGCCCAGGTTATAACGATAATCGCCGCCCGCAATATCAGCCGCAACCGCAAGATGAAATTTTGCAACCGACGGTGGTGGCGAATCAGCTCACGCAGCTCAAATACAACGCCGGTCTGGCGAACCCGAATATTCAGGTAAAAGGCGATACCTTGTATGTGACTGGCGAGCAGGTGAAATACCGCGACTCCCACGAAGGGATTGAGCGTGCCAACCGTATCATCATGAACGACCTGCCGGAGAATATCCGCACGGTTCGAATTACCGAAACGCGTCTGAATCTGCCGCAGGTAACGACAGAAACAGACGTTGCGAGTCTGCGTCATCACCTTGAAGGTGAGCCGCTGGGGCATGAAACGCAACTGGTACAAAAGCGCGTTGAGCCGATCATTCCTGAGAAAACCGAGCAGGGTTATTTCATCGATAAATCGAAGCTGAATTTCGCGATTAACCCGGTGCTCAACCAGTCTGTCGGCGGGCCAGAAAGCTTCTATATGTATCAGGTTGGCGTGATGGGCACTGCCGACTGGTGGGTGACGGATCACTTGCTGACCACCGGCAGTCTGTTTGCCAACATCGCCAATAACTACGACAAATTTAACTACACCAATCCTCCGAATGATTCGACGTTGCCGCGTGTACGTACTCACGTCCGTGATTACGTCGAGAACGATATTTACGTCAACAACCTGCAAGCTAACTACTTCCAGTATTTGGGCAACAGCTGGTATGGACAGGTGTACGGCGGTTATCTCGAAACCATGTATGGCGGGGTTGGGGCGGAAGTGTTGTATCGTCCGGTCGACAGTAACTGGGCAATTGGTGCCAATGCCAACTACGTCAAACAGCGTGACTGGACCAGCTCGCTGGACATGATGAAGTTCACCGACTACAGCGCGCCAACTGGCCATATCACCGGTTACTGGACACCACCGTTTGCCGAAGATGTGCTGGTTAAACTCAGCATTGGCCAATATCTGGCAAAAGATAAAGGCGGCACGCTGGAGATCTCGAAACGCTTCGACAGCGGCGTGGTGGTGGGGACGTACGCGACCATTACTAATGTGTCGAAAGAAGAGTACGGGGAAGGGGATTTCACCAAAGGTTTCTACGTCAATGTGCCGTTGGATCTTTTCTCATCATCACCAACCCGCAGCCGCGCGCAAGTGAGCTGGACACCGCTGACGCGTGACGGTGGGCAGATGCTGGGTCGTAAGTTTGAGTTGTATGGGATGACGAGCGATCGGGATATTAATTTCAGGTGATCATGCCCTCACCCCGGCCCCTCTCCCACAGGGAGAGGGGCCGGGGTGAGGGGGCAACATAAGCAGAAAAATTAGATTCAGATCACAGTTTTAACGTATAACAACACCTCGATACCCAAACATGAGGCGTTCTTATGACAACCACCCCCCGCGTTGAACTCATCGCTAAAATTATGCAAACGGTCCTCAATCTGGCGTTGCTTGCGCTCGGCGTAATCCTCATCATCTTCCTGGGTAAAGAAACGCTGCACTTAGCCACCTCGCTGTTTGCGCCCAGCGATCAAGCCAGCAAGTATCAGCTGATTGAAGGGCTGGTGGTTTACTTTCTTTACTTCGAATTTATCGCGTTGATCGTGAAGTACTTTCAATCCGGTTATCACTTCCCACTGCGTTACTTTATCTATATCGGCATCACCGCCATTGTGCGGCTTATCATCATCGACCATAAAGATCCGCGCGATGTATTGATCTACTCGGGGGCGATTTTGTTACTGGTGATCACGCTGTGGTTGTGTAATAGCAGTCGCTTAAAACGAGAATAAAAAAAGGCGGCCCGAAGGCCGCCGGAAATGAGGCTAAGTCAAATTGAGGGTTTGCAGTGGCATGACATAAGATGAAGCAATAACTGACAGGAAATCTTATCCTTTCACCCCTCCCGCCGTCAGGCCGCTCACTAGCCAGCGTTGCGCCAGTAAGAACACGACGGTAATCGGGATGGCTGAGAGCACAGCGGCAGCAGCAAAGTCGCCCCACAAATAGTTTTGTGGGTTGAGATATTGCTGCATACCTACCGCCAGGGTGTAGCTGTTGACGTCACGCAGTAACAATGACGCGACTGGCACTTCGGTAATCGCGGCGATAAACGACAGAATAAATACCACTGCCAGAATTGGCACAGACAGCGGCAGCAACACCAGGCGGAAGGCTTGCCATGGAGTTGCACCATCCAGCGCTGCCGCTTCTTCCAGCGAGTTATCGATAGTTTCGAAGTAGCCCTTAATCGTCCACACATGCAGCGCAATACCGCCAAGATAGGCGAAGATCACCCCACCGTGCGTATTCAAACCAATAAACGGAATGTACTGGCCGAGGCGGTCAAACAAGGCATACAACGCCACCAGTGACAATACCGCCGGGAACATCTGGAAAATCAGCATCCCTTTGAGCAACGTGGCTTTGCCAGGGAAACGCATACGGGCAAACGCATAAGCACAAGTGGTTGAAAGCGTGACAATCCCCAGCGCGGTAATCGCCGCAATCTTGATGGAGTTCCACAGCCACAACAGCACCGGGAACGGCGGTGGCGTGACGCTGCCATCGGCATGTTGCACGCTAAAGCCCAGTGCTAATTTCCAGTGCTCCCAGGAGATTTGATCCGGGATCAGGCTGCCAGTGGCGAAGTTACCCGGGCGCAGTGAAATCGCAATCACCATCAGCAGCGGGAACATAATTGCCGCGATAAATATCAGTAGTAGCAGATGCGTGGTAAACAGACGCAGCTTTTGAGATTTGGGTTGAACCATTGCCATGTGAATCGCTCCTTAATCAAACTTCATGCGGGTGGCTTTCAGGTTAACAATCGCTAATGCCCCAACCAGCAGGAAGATAAGCGTTGCGATAGCCGCCGCTAAACCAAAGTCCTGACCGCCGCCGCCTTCAAAGGCAATGCGGTAGGTGTAGCTCACCAGCAAGTCCGTGTAGCCCGCAGGCGTTGTGGTGCCGAGCCTGTCTGGCCCGCCATTGGTTAACAGCTGAATCAGCACGAAGTTGTTAAAGTTAAAGGCAAAGCTGGCAATCATCAGTGGTGTCAGCGGCTTAATCAGCAGCGGCAGCGTGATTTTAAAGAAATTCTGGAATGGGCCTGCACCATCCATTGCCGAAGCTTCGTATAAGTCGTCCGGAATCGCTTTCAACAAGCCCATGCACAAAATCATCATGTATGGATAACCGAGCCAGGTATTGACGATAATTATCATGGAACGTGCGGTGGTTGGGTCGCTAAACCAGGCGGGTTTGATACCAAACAGTGAGCTCAACATCATGTTGATTTCACCGAAACTTTGGTTGAACAACCCTTTGAAAATCAAAATAGAAATAAACGACGGTACCGCGTATGGCAGGATCAACATCACGCGATAAATCGCTTTGCCTTTCAGGGATTCCCACTGCACAACACACGCCAGAATCATGCCGACAGCCACGGTGAGAATCACCGTCAGGATTGAGAAGATCACCGTCCAGACGAAAATCGCCATAAATGGTTTTTGGATGCCTTCATCGTGGAACACACGTAAGAAGTTTTTCCAGCCGATGGTCACTGTGTAGCCCGGGCTTAATTGCTCGTTGCCCCAGTTGCCTTCGGCGTTAACAGACTGATAGAAACCAATATCGTTATTCGGGCGGTATTTAACGCCGCTTTGGTTGTTGGTCAGCTCACCGTTATCCGCCGCCGTATACAGTGGACGGGTGCCGGAAAACTGGCGCAGGGAACTCATGGTCAGCGTGCTTTGATCTGGCATTTGCGCGGTGATTTGCGTCAATGCCGCGCGGTTTTGCGTGATCACGCGCAGATTGGCTTTTTCGCCCGTTGGCAGCGCATCCGCTTCTTTCAATTTCAGGTGCTGCTCGCCGCCAAATTTAAAGGCGTCGGAGAGGTAATTTTTGCCAGTTTCTCCGTCGGTGAGGGCCAGTTGCCACTCATCGCCCGCCGGATAAAGGCCGAAGTTAAAGGTTTTGCCCGCCTGATATTGGCGGTCCATCAGCACTTCCTGTGCCCGTTCCTGGGTCAACTGGTTGGTGCTGCTGTAGTTGGTGAAGGCGATGGCGATGGTACAAACCAATGGGAACAGGACAAACAGCCCCATACCAGCCATTCCAGGGTAAACATAACGCCAGGCATAAGCCTTACGGTTGGCAAAAATATAGAGGCCAGCTGAGCTTAAAATCAGCGTCATGATGGCAAACAGGTACTCCCCCTGGGCGTACATTATGACAATAAGATAACCAACCAGCAGTCCCATCAGGCCGATGACTGACCACTTCAGTACATCGCTTTGCCACCAGTGGCTCTTTTTAACAACATCCATGGGGTCTTCCTCTACCTCTACAACTTATCATCTGAAACCACCCTCACCCTAACCCTCTCCCTGAGGGAGAGGGGATTGCGCGGTTCTCACCGTCCCCTGAGCTGGAGGGGATTGCTCGGTTATCTCCCTCGCCCCAACGGGGAGAGGGCCGGGGTGAGGGGGAATGACTTACTTAGTAATACGTCCCTGAGCATCTTTCAGCGCTTCATCAACAGTCTGACGACCGCTAACTGCGTTGATGACGGCGGTGCGTGTGGCATACCAGAAGGCGGCCATTTGCGGGATGTTAGGCATGATTTCGCCTTTTTGGGCGTTATCCATGGTGGCAGCGATACGTGGATCTTTCGCCAGTTGATCCTGGTAAGATTTCAGAGCAACTGCGCCCAATGGCTTGTCTTTGTTGACTTCAGCCAGGCCCTGGTCGGTCATCAGGTAGTTTTCCAGGAACTCTTTCGCCAGTTCTTTGTTCGGGCTAGCCGCATTGATACCGGCACTCAGCACACCAACGAACGGTTTAGATGCTTTGCCTTTGAAGGTTGGCAGCAGCGCTACGCCGTAATTGATTTTGCTCTTATCGATGTTGGACCATGCCCACGGGCCGTTAATCGTCATCGCGGTTTCGCCTTTGTTAAAGGCCGCTTCTGCGATGGAGTAATCGGTATCCGCATTCATTTGTTTGTTTTTAATCATGTCGACCAGGAAGGTCAGGCCCGCTTTCGCGCCTGGGCTGTCCACGCCGACATCTTTCACGTCATATTTGCCGTTTTCGAGTTTGAACGCGTAACCACCGTCAGCAGCAATCAGCGGCCAGGTGAAGTACGGTTCTTGCAGGTTGAACATCAACGCGCTCTTACCTTTTGCTTTCAGCTGCTTATCCAGCGCCGGGATTTCTTCCCAGGTTTTTGGCGGGTTAGGGACTAAGTCTTTGTTATAAATCAGAGAGAGTGCTTCAACCGCGACTGGGTAAGCAATGATTTTGCCGTTGTAACGAACTGCGTCCCAGGTAAACGGATACAGTTTGTCCTGGAAAGCTTTGTCTGGAGTGATTTCGGCCAGCAGGCCAGATTGTGCGTAACCACCGAAACGGTCGTGCGCCCAGAAGATAATGTCCGGGCCATCGCCGGTCGCCGCGACTTGTGGGAATTTCTCTTCCAGTTTGTCCGGGTGCTCGATGGTCACTTTAATGCCCGTGTCTTTCTCAAACTTTTTACCCACTTCGGCCAGGCCGTTATAACCTTTGTCACCGTTAATCCAGATGACCAGTTTGCCTTCTTCTATTTTTGCCAGTGCAGAGGCGGAAAACATCATCGTTGTCAGGGCAGACAGAGCGAGGATGCGGGCGCCAGTTTTAATTTTCATATGTTCCCATCCTTTGAATGGTGGTTTGCGCGTGGATACATCAGGTCAAGCTAGTGGCGTTACGGTTGCCAGTTTGCGCAGATGGCAAGTGCTTCTCATCCTCCTTAGCCCTACGCCCCACCCCGATTATCTGTGATCCCCATTACATAACTGGCAGTTATGTGTCCTGGAGCACACAAAACCACCCGGTTTTTTGAAACCACGATCACGAAAATCTCTTGTGCCGACTGTAACCGGTTGCAGAAACTCACTTCTCATCCTCCCGCCTCCTCCCCCATAAAAAACATCAGGGTGGAGGAGTTACCAAATGTATAGATCCGTCATAGTCCGACACATCTTGAATCACCTGCCCATTAGCATCGTGACGGAATGAATGAAGGGAGAAGTACATGGCAAGCGTACAGCTACGGAACGTAACAAAAGCCTGGGGGGATGTGGTGGTATCGAAAGATATCAATCTGGACATCCAGGAAGGTGAGTTTGTAGTTTTTGTTGGTCCGTCAGGCTGCGGTAAATCCACACTGTTGCGCATGATCGCTGGGTTGGAAACCATCACCAGTGGTGATTTGTTCATTGGTGAAACTCGCATGAACGACATTCCTCCCGCAGAGCGCGGTGTTGGCATGGTGTTCCAGTCTTATGCCCTGTATCCCCATCTTTCTGTTGCAGAAAACATGTCCTTTGGGCTGAAGTTGGCCGGTGCCAAGAAAAGCGAAATTAATCAGCGAGTCACACAAGTTTCAGAAACGTTGCAGCTGGCCCATTTATTAGATCGCCGCCCAAAAGCACTGTCTGGCGGACAACGTCAGCGTGTTGCCATTGGCCGTACGCTGGTGGCAGAACCGCGTGTCTTCCTGCTCGATGAACCACTTTCTAACCTTGATGCGGCACTGCGTGTGCAGATGCGTATTGAGATCTCCCGACTGCACAAGCGTCTTGGACGCACCATGGTTTATGTCACCCACGATCAGGTCGAAGCGATGACGCTGGCCGACAAAATTGTGGTGCTGGACGCAGGCCGCGTGGCGCAAGTCGGTAAACCGCTCGAGCTGTATCACTACCCGGCGGACCGTTTTGTTGCGGGCTTTATTGGCTCGCCAAAAATGAACTTCCTGCCAGTGAAAGTGACCGCCACTGCGATTGATCAGGTACAGGTTGAATTACCAAACCGTCAGCAAGTTTGGCTGCCGGTAGAGAGCAAAGAAGTCCAGGTCGGCGCCAATATGTCTCTGGGCATTCGCCCGGAACATCTGCTGCCAAGCGATATCGCTGACGTCACGCTTGAAGGCGAAGTTCAGGTGGTTGAGCAACTCGGTCATGAAACTCAGATTCACATCCAAATCCCCGCCATCCGTCAGAACCTGGTGTACCGCCAGAATGACGTGGTGTTGGTAAAAGAGGGTGCCACATTCGCTATTGGCTTGCCGCCAGAGCGTTGCCATCTGTTCCGTGAGGATGGCACTGCATGTCGTCGGCTGCATCAAGAGCCAGGTGTTTAAGCATTCCCATAAAAAAGAAAAGCAATGATTCAGGAGATAGAACGATGATTACTCTGCGCAAACTCCCACTGGCAGTTGCCGTAGCAGCAGGCGTTATGTCTGTTCAGGCTCTGGCTGTGGACTTCCACGGTTACGCCCGTTCTGGTATCGGCTGGACCGGTAGCGGCGGACCACAAGAATGCTTCCAGGCAACTGGTGCTCAATCTAAATATCGTCTGGGTAACGAATGTGATACTTACGCAGAAATTAAATTAGGCCAGGAAGTGTGGAAAGAAGGCGATAAGAGCTTCTACTTCGACTCCAACATTGCCTACAACTCATCACAGTTGAACGACTGGGAAAACGATAACACTCCAGCCATTCGTGAATTCAACGTGCAGGGTAAAAACCTTATCGATTCTCTGCCAGGCGCAAACATGTGGGCAGGTAAGCGTTTCTACCAACGTCATGACGTTCACATGATTGACTTCTACTACTGGGATATTTCTGGTCCTGGTGCGGGTCTGGAAAACATTGACGTCGGCGCAGGCAAACTTTCCTTCGCGGCCACTCGTTCTACAGAGTCTGGCGGTTCTTCTGCGAATGCGGAATTCGACCCGGCTACTGGCGAGCGTACATATAACAATAAAGTACCAAACGACGTGTTTGACGTGCGTTGGGCTGGTTTAGAAATTAACGACGGCGGCACACTGGAGCTGGGCGTTGATTACGGTCACACCAACATTCCTGACGATTACTACCTGGAACCAGGTGCGTCGAAAGATGGTTGGATGCTGACTGCAGAACATACGCAAAGTATGTTGAAAGGCTTTAACAAATTCGTTGTGCAGTATGCAACTGACTCTATGACTTCGCAGGGCAAAGGCCAGGCGCAGGGCGGTAGCGTTAACAACGACGGCAGCATGATCCGTGTCCTCGACCACGGCGCAATCACGCTGGCAGACAAATGGGACCTGATGTACGTCGGTATGTACCAGAACCTGGATATGGATGATAACCAGGGGACTGAATGGTACACCATCGGTATTCGTCCAATGTACAAATGGACGCCAATCATGAGTACCTTGCTGGAACTTGGCTACGACAACGTGAAATCCCAGGAAACTGGCGATCGCAACGGTCAGTACAAAATTACCCTGGCACAACAATGGCAAGCAGGTGACAGCATCTGGTCACGTCCGGCACTGCGTCTGTTTGCAACTTATGCCCGTTGGGATGAGCAGTGGGGTTACGCGAAAGACGCTAACGGCGACGCCACTCGCTTTGCCATCGCAGACAACACTGGTAACGGTAACTTCTCTACCAGCCGCGGCGATAACGACGAGTTCTCCTTCGGTGCCCAGATGGAAATCTGGTGGTAATACGGCTTTAACCTAATGTTATGAAACGATGAGGGGTTCGCCACTGAGCCCCTCGTTATTACCCTTGTATGCCAATGCCTGTTTCGATGGAAAGCGCTATTGCCTGGCTAACTTTCCACCGATTTCCCATTGAGGTTGATAACAATGAAAATGAAAAAAAGTCTCCTGGCACTCTGCTTATCCGCAGGGTTGTTCGCAAGCATGCCTGGCTTAAGCCTGGCCAATGTTAATATCGTGCCGCAGGATCTTTCTGCTGCACCTGCTATCCCGTCTTCCGCATTGCAACAGCTGCAATGGATCCCGGTTGATCAAACCCAAACCCAAAAGACTAATCTCGCAACCACCGGCCAGAGCTTGAATGCCGGTGATATCACCGGGCCAGTTGCGGCCTACAGCGTACCGGCAAGTATCGGGGAGCTGACGATTACGCTCTCAAGTATCGTGAATAAAGATACGGTATTTGCACCAAACGTGTTGGTATTTGACCAAAACATGACGCCTGCTGCTTATTTCCCATCGGCTTTCTTTGCCTATCAGGAACCGGGAGTGTTGTCTTTAAATCGCCTGGAAGGCGTCATGAAATTAACCCCAGCATTGGGGCAACAAAAACTTTATTTGTTGGTGTTCACCACCAATAAAGACCTGCAACAAACCACCACGATGGTTGACCCTGCAAAAGCCTATGCTAGGGGCAACGGTAATGCGGTACCAGATATTCCTGATCCGATTGCACGCCATGGTACTGAAGGTGAAATTTCACTTAAGGTCAAAACTTCTTCAAGTTCCAGTATTTTAGTTGGGCCGCTGTTTGGTTCATCAGGCCCAGGCCCGGTAACGGTCGGTAATACCGCCGCACCAGCCACCACTTACACTGCACCTGCGGCAGTGGCAACAACCGCCGTAGTGGCTCCAGCTCCGGCACCTGCGCCAGTAGTGGCTCCAGCTGCGAAAAAAGAGCCCGTGCTGAGTGATACGGAAACCTATTTCAACCAGGCAATCAAACAAGCAGTAGCCGCAGGTGATGTTGATAAAGCCCTGAAACTACTGGATGAAGCTGAACGCCTGGGCTCGACTACTGCCCGTAAAACTTTTATCAGCAGTGTAAAAGGCAAGGGGTAAGCGTTTCCCCGCAGTGCTGATGTTTGAGGTTTGGTGCGCTCACTGAGCGCACCTTTTTTTGCCCGTCATATTTCGAGCTGCCTCGGCGTTGGCTGCTCTCACTCACCCTAATCACTTACTCTAGTAAGCTCATAGGGATTCGTTCGTTTGCCGCCTTGATTCAACTCGAATGATTTAGAAGGTGTTTTGAATCCCCCGCTATACCCATTCTGCGTTACAATGACTGCCGGTTTTGTTTCGGAGAAATTTACATGTCTGACGCGCTTTCGCCACTGCGCGCCTTACGTTTTGAGGCTACGATTCCAGAGGAGCTGAGCGCATCGCTTCTTGACTGGTTGTTGCTTGAAGACTCAATGACTAAACGCTTTGAACAGTATTGTTCGCGAGTCACTGTTCGTATTGTGCGTGAAGGTTTTTTCGATTCACCTGTCGATTTTCCAGAAGCTGATATGATGCCTGAAGCCAAACGCTACTGGCTGCGTGAAGTTGTGCTCTGCGGTGACGATGAACCCTGGTTGCTGGGGCGCACCGTTGTACCAGAATCCACTCTTGAAGGGCCGGAGCTGGCTTTGCAACAGCTCGGCACCACGCCACTCGGGCGTTATCTATTTAGTGCATCATCCCTGACACGGGATTTTATTGAGATTGGTCGTAGTGCGGAGCTGTGGGGGCGTCGTTCCCGCCTGAGATTAGCCGGAAAGCCATTGGTGCTGACCGAACTATTCCTTCCCGCTTCGCCGTTGTATGCAGAGGAAAAATAATGGAGTGGAGTCTTAAACAGGGCAAATGGCAGGCCTGGCAACGCCTGATGAGGCTGGATAAGCCGATTGGCTCGCTTTTACTGTTATGGCCCACTTTATGGGCGTTATGGCTCGCGACACCGGGTGTCCCACCACTGACCATTTTATGTGTGTTTATCGCCGGAGTCTGGATGATGCGCGCCGCGGGTTGTGTGGTAAACGACTACGCCGATCGCAAGTTTGATGGCCACGTAAAACGCACAGCCCACCGTCCGCTACCGAGCGGAGCAGTCAGCGAAAAAGAAGCGCGGATCCTGTTTGTGGTACTGGTGTTGCTGTCGTTTTTACTGGTGCTGACGCTTAACACGATGACAATTTTATTGTCGGTGGCGGGGTTAGCATTAGCCTGGGTTTATCCCTTTATGAAACGTTACACCCATTTGCCACAAGTGGTGTTGGGTGCGGCGTTCGGTTGGTCCATCCCGATGGCATTTGCTGCGGTTAGCGAATCTGTACCGCTAAGTTGTTGGCTGATGTTTTTGACCAATATTTGCTGGGCGGTCGCTTACGACACGCAATATGCGATGGTTGATCGCGATGATGACCTGAAAATTGGCATCAAATCCACGGCGATACTGTTCGGGCGCTATGACAATGTGATTATCGGGATTTTGCAGATTGCGGTGATGGTTTTGCTGGCGGTGATTGGCTGGTTAAACGGATTAGGCGGGGCATTCTACTGGTCTATTGCGCTGGCGGGGGCACTGTTTATACATCAGCAGCGTTTGACGGCGAACCGCGATCGCGATGCTTGTTTCCGCGCATTCCTGAATAATAACTACGTTGGCCTGGTGTTGTTTATTGGCCTGGTGTTGAGTTACGTGCACTTCTAATATCAGAAATTAAATGGCGGATGACACTTCGTTTATCCGCCCTACAAGTCGAACCGTAGGGCGGATAAGCAATCGCGTCATCCGCCAGATTTTTTACTCAGTCGCAGCCTGCGACGTCGCACTTTCAATCGTCAAACGCACATCCGGCATGATCAGTTCTGCCAGCATCTGGTAGACCTTCATGGTTTCAGTAGGCTCTGCATCCCCGGTATCGCTGATATAGCCTTCATCACGCAAGGTTAAAACCAGCGAGGTGAAGACGGCTTTATCAAAGAACTCCGGTGCATTAATGCCATGCAAAACAGACAAACGCTGGGCAACGGTGCGGCTTTCACGCTCCAGTGTCCCACGGTTAATCGACGGATTTGCGCTCAGCAGCCAGAAGGTAATCGCATAACGCTGTAGCGTTTCGCGAACACCTGCTGCCAGCAGCTGCATGGTGCGTGAACGAGCAGGATTAATCTGCACTTCATCGCCTGTCAGTGTCACCAGTTCCTGACGAACCAGTTCATTGAGCATGATGTCAATTTCACCAGCAAGTTCGGTCGTGCTCCAGCGCAAGAACAGTTCAGCCTTCAGCATCGGGTAAAGTAGCTCGACCTGACGCAGCAGTTCGTTACGGTCAATACGGCGATGTTGAGTAATAATTGCTGCCAGCAGAGAAGGCAACACCAGCATATGCAGGATGTTGTTACGGTAATATGTCATCAGAACCGCCTGCTCGCGCGGCAGAATGATGATGTCACCGATGGTGTCTTTCTCGACTTCAAACTTGTTCATCTGCAACGCGTGCTCAATCAGCGCTTCTGCTGGCTGGTCTGGTGCGGTCGCGTCCGGTGAATACGGCACATTACGCAACAGGCTCAGGTAGCAGTTGAGCTGCTCGGTCAGTTGCTCACGGGTAAGTGAACGCTGACGCGAGGCCAACAGCGCGGTACAGCACAGGTTCATGGCATTTGCCGCACCGGCATTGTTAATACGCACCATCAGTTCAGCGGCAATTTCATTGACCGTTGGCGTCAACCATGCCGGGCGGATGGCCTCAATCGGGTCGATTGAATCGCGCCACTCTGGAACACGCTGGTTCAGGAACGTCATCAGCGGCATCGGTTCGCCAAAGTTAACATAGCCCTGGCCGAGGTTACGCAGCTTACTCAGCCCGCGCACCATCTGCATGAAACTCTCTTTCTCTTTGGTCGCGCCACGCAGCTCTTTCGCGTAAGTCCCCACTTCCATTACATGCTCGTAGCCAATGTAAATTGGCACCAGGGTAATAGGGCGAGTACCGCCGCGCAGCATGGCCTGGATGGTCATCGACAGCGTACCGGTTTTCGGGTCGAGCAAACGCCCGGTACGAGAACGGCCACCTTCCACAAAGTATTCAACGGAATAGCCACGGCTAAACAGCTCGCCCAGATATTCACGGAACACGGTGGAGTAGAGTTTGCTGCCTTTAAAGGTACGGCGGATAAAGAACGCACCGAGGCGGCGGAAAATCGGGCCGGCTGGCCAGAAGTTCAGGTTGATACCCGCTGCGATGTGCGGAGGAACCAGTCCCTGGTGATAAAGCACGTAGGACAACAGCATGTAGTCCATGTGGCTGCGATGGCAGGGCACATAGACAATCTCGTGGCCGTCATGAGCCAGTTGGCGCACGCGTTCAGCGTTATGAACGTTGATGCCCTGGTACAAACGGTTCCACGTCAGACCTAACACGCGGTCAGTCAAACGCACGGCTTCATACGAGAAGTTAGCGGCAATCTCTTCCATCAAAGCAACAGCATTCTGCTGGGCTTTTTCATGGGAGATTTTCTTGCTGCGCGCTTCATCTTCTACTGCACGAGCAATAGCTTTTGAGGCCAGTAGCTTATTGAACAGATCCTGGCGTACCGGCAGACGCGGGCCGACAGTCGCTAAACGCTGGCGAGCAAAGTGCATACGCGCTACGCGAGCCAGTTTTTGGGCGATTTTTTTGTCTGTACCGTGGTCGGTTGCCATCTGGCGCAGCGAAACCGGAGCGGAGAAACGCACAAAGCTGTCGCGCCCAAGCCAGGAAACAGCGAAAAATTTCTGGACGCCGTTCAGCATCTTTAATGGCGGATTCACTTCGCCTTTTTCGCGCCCAGGGGAGCGGCCAAACATCACCGATACTGGCACCATCTGCACATCCAGATTTGGATTGCTGCGGTGTAAGTCGAGGTAATCGTGGAACAGTTTGATCGACTCTTCTTTTGGCGTGTAATAAGTGAAAACACGCGGGCCGCCATGGATAAAGACATAGCGCGGCAATACCGCACCGTCGATTTCTAACGGCTCGAGAGGGTCGGGCAAGTTATGCGCGAGACATTGTGCGCGCAGCGTTAATAAGTCCGCCTTGGAGTTATACGGCAGGACATACATAATCGGGCGTGTGGGATCTAAGCCCAGTTCGGCTTGTGGATCTGCCGGAATGGACTTGCTCTTTACCAGAACGCCTAATGGTAAATTAAGTAATTTGTAGTAGATTCTTGGCCAGCCTGACATAAACGATGTAAAGCCTCAGGTTAATGATGCAAATTCGCCGCAAGAATATCAGAATCTGGCTCAGATTTCTGTGGCGTTGCAATATAGATAAGCATTGACCCAAATAATTTGAAAAGGTTTCCCAAAATGGCGAGCAGTACCACTGGACTTACCCGTATCATCAAAGCCGCAGGCTACTCATGGAAAGGGCTCAAAGCAGCCTGGATTAACGAAGCGGCTTTCCGCCAGGAAGGGGTTAGCGCGCTCATCGCCATCGCCATCGCCTGCTGGTTAGATGTTGACCCTATCACCCGTATTTTACTGATTGGTTCTGTTGTGCTGGTCATGATTGTCGAAATTCTCAATAGCGCTATCGAGGCGCTTGTTGACCGTGTTGGTACCGATTACCACGAGCTTTCAGGACGGGCCAAGGACATGGGGTCTGCTGCCGTATTAATCGCCATTATCCTCGCAGTTATTACCTGGATCACACTGCTTTGGCCGCATTTGCGATGATCTTTCCAGAATAGTTAAGTCCCTGGTTTTTTGCTCAATTTGTGGTTCCAAAATCGCCTTTGACTGTATATACTCACAGCATAACTGTATAAACACCCAGGGGGCGGAATGAAAGCGTTAACTACCAGGCAGCAAGAGGTGTTTGATCTTATTCGGGATCATATCAGCCAGACCGGCATGCCACCGACTCGTGCCGAGATTGCTCAACGTCTGGGGTTCCGTTCTCCGAACGCCGCTGAAGAGCACCTGAAAGCACTTGCCCGTAAAGGCGTCATTGAGATTATCTCTGGTGCGTCGCGCGGTATCCGCTTGCTGGTGGAAGAAGTTACCGGTATTCCGCTGGTTGGGCGTGTTGCTGCGGGGGAACCACTCCTTGCACAACAGCACATCGAAGGCCATTACCAGGTTGACCCATCACTGTTTAAACCAAATGCCGATTTCCTGTTGCGCGTTAGCGGGATGTCTATGAAAGACATCGGTATTATGGACGGCGACCTGCTTGCAGTTCATAAAACTCAGGATGTGCGTAACGGCCAGGTTGTGGTGGCGCGTATTGACGACGAAGTGACTGTTAAGCGCTTAAAGCAGCAGGGTAATACCGTTCATCTTCTGCCTGAAAATAGCGAATTTGAACCTATTGTGGTTGACCTGCGCGAACATAGCTTCTCTATTGAAGGGTTGGCGGTTGGGGTAATTCGCAACGGCGACTGGCTGTAAACTTCTCCAGATGATGCGCTTTAATGCGCATCATCGTCTTAATTCTCTTATCTCTTCCTGGATTGGCCATGCGATTTTTCTCGACGGCTGACAGAGCTCTCTGGCGCCTCGCCTTACCCATGATTTTTTCCAACATCACCGTGCCTTTACTGGGCCTTGTTGATACCGCGGTAATTGGTCATTTGGATAGCCCTGTTTATCTTGGCGGTGTCGCTATTGGTGCGACGGCAACCAGCTTCTTATTTATGCTGTTGTTGTTTTTGCGCATGAGCACCACCGGTTTAACTGCCCAGGCATTTGGTGCCAATAATCCCTCTGCTTTAGCGCGTGCACTGGTTCAGCCCTTGCTATTGGCGTTAGGAGCAGGGGTGGCGATCGTCTTACTGCGTGAACCGCTGATATCCCTGGCCTTGCATATCGTCGGCGGCAATGAAGATGTTTTGTTGCAGGCCCGGCGATTCCTTGAAATACGTTGGCTTAGTGCGCCAGCCTCGCTTGCCAACCTGGTCTTGTTGGGCTGGTTGTTAGGTGTTCAGTATGCGCGTGCGCCAGTTATCTTGCTGGTTGTCGGAAACGTACTGAATATCGTGCTGGATGTGTGGCTGGTTATGGGGCTACACATGGATGTTCAGGGCGCGGCACTCGCCACCGTCACCGCAGAATATGCGACGTTTATCATTGGTTTGCTGATGGTGAAAAAGGTCATGGGTTTGCGCGGAATCAGCTTTGAGATGCTCAAAGAGTCCTGGCGCGGGAATGTGCGGCGTCTGCTGGCACTCAATCGCGACATCATGCTGCGCTCGCTGTTGCTACAGGTCTGTTTCGCCTCAGTCACTATCTTTGGCGCGCGGTTAGGTAGCGAAATCGTCGCGGTTAACGCCGTGTTGATGACGCTATTAACCTTCACCGCCTATGCGCTCGATGGGTTCGCCTATGCCGTTGAAGCCCATTCCGGGCAGGCGTTTGGCGCTAAAAACCGTGGTCAATTGCTCGAAGTATGGGGCGCTGCATGTCGCCAGGCGGGCTTAGTCGCTCTTATGTTCGCCGCTGTGTATGCGCTGTTTGGTGAGCACATTGTTTCGCTTCTTACCTCTATCCCTGAATTGCAGCTACAGGCAGACCGCTACTTGCACTGGCAGATTGTTTTGCCCGTTGTTGGTGTCTGGTGTTATTTGCTGGACGGCATGTTTATTGGCGCAACGCGAGGTACGGAAATGCGCAACAGCATGGCGGTTGCGGCATTGGGATTTGGGCTGACGTTGCTCACCGTGCCTTATCTGGGAAATCATGGTCTGTGGTTATCCGTGGCTGTGTTCCTGGCTTTGCGCGGACTGTCTTTGGGATGGATTTGGCGTCGCCATTGGCGGGATAACAGCTGGTTTCCGGCTGGAACTCCTGGTTAGTTACAGCTCATAGTTAGTTACAACTCATAGTTAGTTACAACTTCTGACGCGCTTTTAATCGCACTCCAGTATGCTGATTTGCCACCTGATTTTGGGGCAAGTCAGCATCATTTCTGTTACTTCTGTGGTTCAATGTTCTTAGTTTTCCCCTCACTGCCATATCCTTGACTACAATTATTTCCACGTCCAGCAGATAGTGAGTGTCAGCCAAACGGCAGCACCTGGGCGTTGTTAACTATTAGCAGTTCTTAACCGAACGATGAGGATATTATTATGAATAAAGACGAAATCGGCGGTAACTGGAAACAGTTCAAAGGCACAGTAAAAGAGAAATGGGGCAAACTGACAGACGATGACATGACCGTCATCGAAGGGAAACGCGATCAGCTTGTCGGTAAAATTCAGGAACGCTATGGATATGCGAAAGATCAGGCAGAGAACGAAGTCGTTGATTGGGAAAAACGTAACGATTACCGCTGGTAATCTCATCCCTCAGATGTGTTAACTCTCATAGGCTAACCTGCCCTGGTACATGGATGTACCGATCCCCTCCATACTTCAAGCTACATCTTTTGGCTGCATTCACTTACCGCTTCAATGCAACTCGAATTATTTCGGGTTCAGGCTAGCGTGACTTCTTCTTACTCTGAATGGTGTGGTCATGCCCGCATTCTTCCGGGTGGCTACAGGCTTCAACTTCCGCACACGCGCTGCATAAACCATGCGCCTCAATGACATTGTGGTGTAGAGCAAATCCTGACTGGGCAGCCAGCTGATTCATAATATCTTCCACACCTTCCGCGCTATGCTCCTTCACCGCGCCACACCTGTCGCAAATCAACATCGCTGATGAGTGAGTCGGCTGATCAATCAGATGGCACAAAACATAGCTGTTGGTCGACTCGACGCGATGGACAAAGCCTTGTTCGAGAAGAAAATCGAGCGCACGATACACCGTCGGGGGTTTAGCTTGCGGTTCACTGGCGCGAAGTAAATCCAGCAAATCATAAGCGCTGATTGCACCCGCTTGCTGCGTCAATAAACGCAACACTTCCAGGCGTTGTGGTGTCAGGCGCACATTACGCTGTTCGCATAGTTTTTCAGCCTGCGCTAACACGTTTTGTGAAGTCGTGATGTCCATCAGCATTCCCCTGTAGATTAGCCCTACACTCTATCACAACGCGCAATAAACGCCGAGTGGTGCGCCATGCTGGCCACAGCCTTTTGAGATGACTATCCCGGAGTTTGCTATGAATAAACCTGATTGCATTCGTCACTGGAAAGAACTGGAAGGTGAAGATGACTCAACTTATCCAGACAGTACTGAATTGTTTTCCATTGGCGCGCCATTGGCTCGCAAACTTGGGCTAACACGCCTGGGGATTCACCACGAGCGCCTGCTCCCTGGTCGCCGGACGTCCTATCCGCATGCGGAAAGTAGCGAGGAAGAGTTTGCTTATGTTCTGGAAGGGCATCCACAGGTGTGGATTAACGGCCACCTTTACTCACTTGAACCGGGTGATAGTGTTGGTTTCCCGGCCGGGACGGGCGTCTGCCATACCTTCATCAACAACACCGAGCATGAAGTCCGGTTGCTAATTGTGGGTGAGGCCAACAAAGCCGAAAACCGAATTTATTACCCGCTAAACGCGAGCTATGCCGCACAACGCCAGGATCGCTGGATTGACCACCCGCCGCAGTTTTTTGGCCCACATGACGGCCATCCTTCACGAAAACCGAACGGTAAACTATAAATATGTTTACAGGGAATTTTTGAACTCATAATCCTGATGGAGAGAAACGGGATTTCGATGGGATAAACATCCCCCTTTTTAGCTTTTTATTCACAGCAATAGTCCGCCTCTGTTCAGTCATAACTGGCAGGGGCAAGTTATGAAATCTGATTAACAGACGGGCGAGCGGTGAATGAAAAAAATTAAAACTCTGGTGGCGTTCAGCGCCGCCTCTTTATTTGTGGCAAATCAAGCCAGTGCGGCAGGTACCTGGTCAGTAGCTCGTAGTGATGCAATGGGGGGGACGGGCGTTGCTTCAGCGAGTTATGGAAGTGGAGTGCTAACAAACCCTGCGCTGCTGGCAAAGGCAAAACAGGACGACTCAGTGACAGTTATTTTGCCCTCCGTGAGCGGGCAAATGACAGATAAAGATAACCTGCAGGATCAGATTGATGGCATTAGCGATACGGTCGATCAATACCAGAACGTTATCGACGATCTTACCCTGCAGGATATCCTTTTAAACCCAAATGGTTCACTTGGTCAGCTTCAGGGCGCTGCGGGGAGTTTGGCTGGCGAACTGGAAGATCTGCGAGGTAAAACAGCAAACGCGAAAGCCGGGGCGAGTATCGCAGTCAGTATTCCAAATGATGTGCTGTCGATGGCATTTGTCGCAAAAGCCTATGCGCGAGCACATGTGAGTTCCTCTATTGATCAACAAGATATTGATTATCTGCACAGCATCGCGAATTCCAGGGTTGTTGCCGGGGGAGTCGCACTAGATGCTGCCGTTAATGGCTCTGATGTTATCACCAGCAATCTCAACTCCACTGCATCTGGGCGCGGCGCAATTGTCTCCGACTATGGTGTGGCGCTGGCGAAACAGTTTGATCTAAACGGCGTGCCTGTCTCTGTTGGCATCACGCCGAAACTGCAAAAAACCTGGCTGTACAACTACACCACATCAATCTATTCCTACGACAGCAGCGACTGGAAAAATAGCCGCTATCGTAACGACGACACTGGCTTTAACGTTGATGCGGGTGTGGCAGCTGATTTTGGCGAAAACTGGACTGTCGGTCTGAGCGGCCAGAACCTGATTTCACATGACATTGATACCAAAGATATCTTGATCACTAATGGCAGGACGGGCGAAACCGTCAACTATAAAGACACTTATCAGATTCGCCCGTTAGTGACGGCGGGCTTAGCCTGGCATAACGATTTCATCACCCTTAGCGCCGACGGCGATCTCACCGAAACAAAAGGTTTCAAAAGCGAAGACGATTCACAGTACGTTGGCGTGGGCGCTGAAGTTACGCCGCTGCCGTGGCTTGCGGTGCGCGCCGGTTACCGGGCTGACGTCAAATCAAACGATAGCAACGTCTTTACCGGCGGGGTTGGCTTTGCGCCATTTAATCGCGTTCACATCGATTTAATGGGGCTGTACGGCGAAGACGAAACCTGGGGGGCAGGGGCACAGCTTAGCATGACCTTCTGATGAAAATAGCCGTCGGGACGAGCGAGTGTCCCGACGCTGCTTTATGCTATAGTAGCGACCCTTTTTTAACCGTAGCCCGTAAACGCCCAGTGCCTATGTCCTCACAAACAAACCAGACCCTCTTCCAGCCACATCGTTTCTCTATTGCGCCGATGCTTGACTGGACTGACCGCCACTGCCGCTATTTTTTGCGTCAGCTTTCAAGCCAGACACTGCTGTACACCGAAATGGTGACCACCGGTGCGATCATTCATGGCAAAGGGGACTATCTGGCGTACAGCGAAGACGAGCATCCTATCGCGTTGCAGTTGGGGGTAGCGATCCGGCGGCTTTAGCGCAATGCGCTAAACTGGCTGAAGAACGTGGCTACGACGAAATTAACCTCAACGTAGGTTGCCCATCTGACCGTGTACAAAATGGCATGTTTGGCGCGTGTCTGATGGCTGATGCCCAGCGGGTTGCCGATTGCATCAAAGCGATGCGCGACGTGGTTTCTATTCCCGTCACCGTCAAAACGCGTATTGGCATTGATGACCAGGACAGCTACGAATTCCTGTGTGATTTCATCGGTACAGTCGCCGGGAAGGGCGAATGTGAGATGTTCATTATCCATGCCCGTAAAGCGTGGCTTTCGGGCCTAAGCCCGAAAGAAAACCGTGAAATTCCGCCGCTGGATTACCCGCGCGTGTATCAACTCAAGCGTGATTTCCCACACCTGACGATGGCCATCAACGGCGGTATCAAAACGCTGGAAGAGGCAAAAGCCCATCTGGAACATATGGATGGCGTCATGGTCGGGCGCGAAGCCTATCAGAACCCAGGCCTGCTGACCGCGGTTGACCGTGAAATTTTTGGTATTGATGCGCCGGAAGTCGACACCGTTGCTGCGGTTCGTGCCATGTATCCGTACATAGAGCGTGAACTGGCAAACGGCACTTATCTTGGCCATGTCACCCGCCACATGCTGGGCTTATTCCAGGGGATCCCGGGGGCACGCCAGTGGCGTCGTTATCTGAGTGAAAACGCCCACAAAGCCGGTGCCGGGATTGATGTCGTGGAACATGCGTTGTCATTGGTTGCGGACAAGCGCTAACTTTTGTCGGTAATAACCTGGCTAGTTGCTCAGGTATTGCGGAGTTGATCACAACCTCGCATCTTTCTGGCTAAGTTTGCAGGCTGTGGCGTATCAATTATTTACCAAATCTGACAATATTACTGGGTCACGAAAAACGAATTCATCGCGCTGTACCCTACATACTGTGCGAACAAAAAAAGAATGGGCTTCCCTCGGGAGGCCCAAATTCTTTTATGGAATCAGCAGACTAGAACCTTGCGTGCTACGGCTCTCCAGCGTTTTATGTGCCAAAGCGGCATCGCTTAAGGCGAATTTCTGGTTTTCAGCCACATCGACTTTTATCACGCCGCTGGCAATCAATGAGAACAGCTCATTGCAAGCTTCTTCCAGCTCTTCACGCGTGGTCACGTAACCATTCAGTGACGGGCGAGTAACATACAGCGAGCCTTTCTGGTTAAGAATCCCCAGATTCACCCCTGTAACCGGGCCAGATGAATTACCAAAACTCACCATCAATCCCTGGCGCTGTAAGCAATCCAGCGATGCCTCCCAGGTATCTTTCCCCACCGAATCATAAACAACTGCGACTTTCTTGCCGCCTGTCATCTCTTTTACGCGTTCGACAAGATTCTCTTCGCGATAGTTAATGGTTTGCCAGGCACCGGCGTTTTTGGCGCTTTCTGCTTTTTGCGCCGAACCCACCGTACCAATCAGTTTGGCACCCAGCGCTTTGGCCCATTGGCAGGCGATAAGACCCACACCACCGGCGGCGGCATGGAACAGGAAAACTTCGTTGGCTTTAATATCGTAGGTTTTACGCAACAGATAATAGACAGTTAGCCCTTTGAGGAATGACGCGGCGGCTTGTTCGAAAGAGATGGCATCGGGCAGTTTTGCGGCTTTATCCGCTGGCACGTTATGCACGCTGCTGTAGGCACCAAGCCCGGATTGCGCATAGACAACTCGATCACCGACTTTAAGATGCGTGACCGCACTGCCAACTTTACTGACGACACCCGCAGCTTCAGTACCGAGGCCACTTGGCAGCATCGGTGGCGGGTATAAACCACTGCGAATATAGGTATCAATGTAGTTGATACCAATCGCTTTGTTCTCAACTTGTACTTCGTTTTCTGCTGGGGCGTTTGAGGTGAATTCAACAACTTTTAAGACTTCTGGGCCGCCATGTTGACTAAATTCAATGCGCGTTGCCATGAGAACTCCTTCTGTTTCCTCGGAGGGAGATAGAGTAAACTCTCGTTCCTCTTATCTGATTTTGGTAACTCCCTCACTATGGCAGGAAATAAACCCTTCAACAAACCGAAAGAACCCCGCGATCGTCAGATGGAAGGGCTGAAAATGCCGCCACATTCTCTGGAAGCGGAGCAATCGGTGTTGGGCGGTTTAATGCTGGACAACGAACGCTGGGATAACGTTTCCGAGCGCGTCGTGGCTAACGATTTTTTCAGCCGTCCACACCGCATGATCTTCACCGAAATGCAGCGTTTGCTCGAAATGAGCAAGCCCATCGACCTGATCACGCTTTCTGAGTCTCTGGAATTACAGGGCAACCTCGAAAGCGTTGGTGGTTTCGCCTATCTGGCCGAATTATCTAAAAATACGCCAAGTGCTGCGAACATCAGTGCTTATGCCGACATCGTGCGTGAACGCGCCGTTGTTCGTGAAATGATTGCCGTGGCGAATGAAATCGCCGATGCCGGTTATGACCCGCAAGGGCGTACCAGCGAAGATTTACTCGATCTGGCCGAGTCACGCGTGTTCCAGATTGCTGAGAGCCGCGCGAATAAAGACGAAGGCCCAAAAAGCATCGACCAAATCCTCGAAGCGACCGTTTCGCGTATCGAAACGCTCTTCCAGACCCCACACGATGGTGTGACGGGCGTGGATACGGGCTACCATGATCTGAACAAAAAAACGGCCGGTCTACAGCGTTCCGACCTCATTATCGTGGCCGCGCGTCCATCGATGGGTAAAACCACGTTTGCGATGAACCTGTGTGAAAACGCCGCGATGTTGCAGGAAAAACCGGTGCTGATTTTCAGCCTCGAGATGCCAGGCGAGCAGATCATGATGCGTATGCTGGCGTCGCTGTCACGCGTCGACCAAACCAAAATCCGTACCGGCCAGTTGGATGATGAAGACTGGGCGCGTATTTCGAGCACCATGGGCATCTTGCTTGAAAAACGCAATATGTACATTGATGACTCATCCGGCCTGACGCCAACGGAAGTGCGCTCACGTGCGCGCCGTATCTACCGCGAACATGGCGGCCTGAGCCTGATCATGATCGACTACCTGCAATTGATGCGCGTGCCGTCGCTTTCCGACAACCGTACTCTGGAAATCGCTGAGATTTCGCGCTCGCTAAAGGCGCTGGCAAAAGAGCTACAGGTGCCGGTCGTCGCGCTCTCGCAGCTTAACCGCTCCCTGGAACAACGTGCCGATAAACGCCCGGTCAACTCCGACTTACGTGAATCCGGCTCCATCGAGCAGGATGCCGACTTAATCATGTTCATCTACCGTGACGAAGTTTATAACGATAACAGTGACGAGAAAGGCATCGCGCAAATCATCCTCGGTAAACAGCGTAACGGCCCAATCGGCACCGTGCGCCTGACGTTCAACGGGCAGTTCTCACGCTTTGATAACTACGCTGGCCCGCAATACGACGAAGATTGATTTTTGTATTTGTGGTGTTTTACGTAGGGTGGATAAGCGCTAGCGTCATCCACCGTGTTTGCAGAATTTAGATACATTTTTAGCAAGGACAAAACATGCAAGCGGCAACCGTAAAAATTAACCGCCGCGCTCTGCGACACAACCTGCAACGCCTGCGCGAACTGGCTCCTGCCAGCCGTATGGTGGCGGTGGTGAAAGCAAACGCATACGGGCATGGTCTGCTGGAGACAGCCCAAACCCTGGCTGATGCCGACGCCTTTGGTGTCGCCCGCCTTGAAGAAGGTGTTCGCTTACGCGCAGGAGGAATTACTCAGCCCATTCTGCTGCTCGAAGGCTTCTTTAACGCAAGCGATCTGCCGACCATCGCTGAGCAAAATTTCCAGACCGCGGTTCACTGCATTGAACAGCTTGAAGCACTGGAGCAGGCCGAGTTAAGCCAGCCGATTACCGTGTGGATGAAGCTGGACACCGGCATGCACCGTTTGGGCATCTTGCCTGAAGAAGCCGAAGCATTTTATCAGCGTCTTTCACGTTGTAAAAACGTCAGCCAGCAGGTGAATATCGTCAGCCATTTTGCCCGCGCTGATGAACCGGAATCCGACGCCACACCGCGCCAGCTTGATATCTTCAATTCGTTTACCGCAGGCAAACCAGGACAGCGTTCTATTAGCGCGTCTGGTGGCATTTTGCTGTGGCCGGACTCGCATATGGATTGGGTTCGCCCAGGTATCATTCTTTATGGTGTTTCACCTCTTGAGCAAAAACCGTGGGGCGTCGATTTTGGCTTCCAGCCGGTGATGTCACTGACTTCCAGCCTGATTGCCGTGCGTCAACATAAAGCCGGTGAAGCAGTGGGTTACGGCGGCACCTGGATTGCGCAGCGCGATACACGTCTGGGTGTGGTGGCGATGGGTTATGGCGACGGTTACCCGCGCGCGGCACCATCTGGTACACCTGTGCTGGTGAATGGCCGGGAAGTGCCGATTGTTGGGCGTGTCGCGATGGACATGATTTGTGTCGACCTCGGCCCACAATCAGAAGACAAAGTGGGCGATAGCGTGGTGATGTGGGGTGACAATTTGCCGGTTGAACGCATCGCTGAAATCACAAAAGTGAGTGCTTACGAACTTATCACGCGCCTGACTTCAAGGGTTGCGATGGAATACCTGGATTAATTCCCCCTTTATTTTTACTTTTGTAGGTCGGATAAGCGTTAGCGTCATCCGACGCAATCTGGTGGATGACGCTAACGCTTATCCACCCTACAAATTCCCGCGATAAACCTCTCGATCTTTCCCCAGCTTCCGGTTTACAGTGGTTGTCCGCAACACTGTAAACCAGGAGAACCTCACCGTGTTTCAAAAAGTTGACGCCTATGCTGGCGACCCAATCCTTTCCTTAATGGAACGTTTCAAAGTTGACTCGCGTAGTGACAAGGTAAACCTCAGCATTGGCCTCTATTACAACGAAGATGGGGTCATCCCGCAGTTGCAGGCTGTTGAAGAAGCTGAAGAACACCTGAATTCTCAACCACATGACGCATCGCTTTACCTGCCGATGGAAGGCCTGAGCAGCTATCGCAGCGCGATTGCACCGCTGCTGTTTGGCGCAAACCATCCTGCGCTGCTTGAAGAACGTATCGCGACCATTCAAACCGTTGGCGGTTCTGGTGCGTTAAAAGTGGGTGCGGACTTCCTGAAAACCTATTTTCCGGATTCACAGGTATGGGTCAGCGATCCGACCTGGGAAAACCACATCGCAATCTTTGGTGGTGCGGGTTTTAAGGTGAATACCTACCCGTGGTTTGATAGCGAAACCAATGGTGTGCGCTTCGAAGCGTTGCTGGAAACCCTGAACACGCTGCCTGCGCAAAGTATCGTGTTGCTCCATCCGTGCTGCCATAACCCGACAGGTTCTGACCTGACGGATGCGCAGTGGGATGCGGTGGTTGAAATCCTCAAAGCGCGTAACTTAATTCCGTTCCTCGACATTGCCTATCAGGGTTTTGGCGCGGGTATGGAAGAGGATGCATACGCGATTCGCGCAGTTGCCAGCGCTGGCCTGCCAGCTTTAATCAGCAACTCATTTTCCAAGATTTTCTCAATGTATGGCGAACGCGTGGGCGGGTTATCGGTCGTCTGTGACGATGCCGAAACAGCAGGCCGTGTATTGGGCCAACTAAAAGCTACCGTGCGCCGTAACTATTCCAGCCCGCCAAACTTCGGTGCGCAGGTTATCGCTGCGGTTCTGAACGACGAACAGCTGAAAACCAACTGGCTGGCAGAAGTCGAAACGATGCGTCGCCGTATTCTCGATATGCGCCAGGCACTGGTTTCAGTACTGCGGGCTGAAATACCGGAACGTAACTTCGACTACCTGCTGCAACAACGTGGGATGTTCAGTTATACCGGCCTGAGTGCGGAGCAAGTCGATCGTCTGCGTGATGAGTTTGGTGTCTATCTGATTGCCAGCGGACGCATGTGTGTCGCGGGGCTAAACAGCAATAACGTACAGCGCGTGGCGCAGGCGTTTGCTGCTGTAATGTGAGTACTTACTCACATTAATTCTGGTTTACTCCTTCGCCCTCAGGGCGAAGGCTGGGATGAGGGTGATTCTTCACAAATTCAATTCTGTGATCATCACCTTTTTCTATGACAAATCCTAATAAATTCCTTTTACTATCAGCCTCTCGCGAGTATGGTCGGGTAGGTTTTTGACCAGTTGTTCCACTTTCTAACGATAAAAACTGATGAAAATAAAGGGAAAACGATGCGTAAAATTACCCTGGCATTAAGTGCCGCGTGTTTGTTATTAGGATTGAACCAGTCTGCCGTTGCTAAGGAATCTGCACCCGCTCCTCTGAATCCTGGCGTCACCGTTGCGCAGTTAGCACAGCAAGTCCCCATTCACTGGGTTTCTGTCGCTCAAATTGAAAATAGCCTGATGGGGCGTGCGCCGATGGCGGTGGGTTTCGATATTGACGACACGGTGCTGTTCTCAAGCCCAGGTTTTTACCGTGGGCAAAAAGAATTCTCACCGGGCAAACAGGATTACCTGAAAAACCCATCTTTCTGGGAAAAAATGAACAACGGCTGGGATGACTTCAGCATGCCGAAAGAAGTCGCGAAAAGTCTTATCGCCATGCACCTCAAACGAGGTGACAGCATCTATTTTGTGACTGGCCGCAGCCAAACTAAAACCGAAACCGTAACTCAGACACTGCAAAAAGACTTCTTAATCCCGGAAGCCAATGTAAACCCAGTTATTTTTGCCGGTGACCAACCTGGACAAAATACCAAAACCCAATGGCTGAAAGATAAGAAAATCAAAGTGTTCTACGGCGATTCTGACGGTGATATTACCGCCGCTCAAGATGTAGGTGCCCGAGGCATCCGTTTGTTACGCGCTTCGAATTCCAGCTACCAACCGCTGCCAAAAGCCGGGGCTTTTGGCGAGGAAGTGATTGTTAACTCTGAATATTGATCATATTGACTGATATTAGACGGCGATGCGCGCAAGCAAGTCGCCGTTTTTTTCATCAAAAATCCCCTGTCGGGTTTTACCTTTTGGTGAGTTGCTCGCACACTTAGAGGTGCCAGTTTCATAAACTGGGCGCGACATTGAATCCACTGGAGCAGGTAAAAGGGGAAAAAAATGACCAATTCGGAGCTATTGCAGTACTGCATGAACAAACCCGGAGCGGAACAAACTGTTCATAGCGACTGGAAGGCCACACAAATCAAAGTAGCGGATGTGATGTATGCCATGGTGCATGACATCGAAGCACGCCCGGCTGTTTCGTTAAAAGCCAGTCCGGGGCTGACTGATTTACTGCGTGAGAGCCACAAAGACGTGTTCCCCAGTGCGCATTTGAACAAAGCACACTGGAGCACGTTATATCTGGATGGGTCGCTGCCCGACTCGCAAATTTATTATCTGGTGGATGCCTCTTACCAGCAGGCATTATCGCTGCTGCCACAGGAAACCAGGCAGCAGCTCTCTGACTGACTACTTCAGCAAAGGTTTGAGGAAACGAGCGGTATGTGAAGCTTCGCATTCCGCGACGGTTTCTGGCGTACCGGAAACCAGAATCTCTCCGCCACCGCTACCGCCTTCTGGGCCAAGGTCGACAATCCAGTCTGCCGTTTTAATCACGTCCAGGTTATGTTCGATAACCACAATGGTGTTGCCCTGATCGCGCAACTGATGCAGAACTTCCAACAACTGCTGGATATCGGCAAAATGCAGGCCAGTGGTTGGCTCATCAAGGATATACAACGTCTGGCCAGTGCCACGCTTAGAAAGCTCACGCGCCAGTTTCACACGCTGTGCTTCACCGCCTGACAACGTCGTTGCTGACTGCCCAAGCCGAATGTAAGACAAGCCTACGTCGATGAGCGTTTGCAGCTTACGCGCCAGCGCCGGTACGGCATCAAAGAATTCACGAGCATCTTCAATGGTCATATCCAGCACTTCGTGGATGCTTTTGCCTTTGTACTTAACTTCCAGCGTTTCGCGGTTATAGCGCTTCCCTTTGCACTGGTCGCATGGCACGTAAATATCCGGCAAGAAGTGCATCTCGACTTTGATCACGCCATCGCCCTGGCACGCTTCGCAGCGCCCGCCACGCACGTTAAAGCTAAAACGCCCTGGTGTATAACCTCGCGCACGGGATTCCGGCACGCCCGCAAACAGCTCGCGCACTGGTGTAAACACGCCAGTATAAGTCGCCGGGTTTGAACGTGGTGTACGGCCAATCGGGCTTTGGTCGATATCAATAACTTTGTCGAAATGCTCCAGACCATGAACTTCGCGGTACGGCGCAGGTTCTGCAAGCGTTGCACCGTTCAATTGGGTTTGAGCAATCGGGAAAAGCGTATCGTTAATCAGCGTCGATTTACCGGAACCTGAAACCCCGGTCACACAGGTAAACAAGCCGACGGGCAGCGTCAACGTCACATCTTTCAGGTTGTTGCCCTTCGCACCAACCAGCTTCAACACCTTCTCTGGGTCAGCGGGAACGCGGTGTTTCGGCAGCGCAATTTCACGCTTACCGCTGAGGAACTGCCCGGTCAGAGATTCCGGCGCATCGATAATATCCTGCATGGTGCCTTCGGCAACGACATGGCCGCCGTGAACACCCGCACCCGGGCCGATATCGATAATATGGTCTGCGGCACGAATCGCATCTTCGTCGTGTTCGACCACAATCACGGTATTACCGAGATCGCGCAGGTGAATCAGCGTTTCCAGTAAACGTTCGTTATCGCGCTGATGCAGGCCGATTGACGGCTCATCGAGCACGTACATCACGCCCACAAGACCCGCGCCAATCTGGCTTGCCAGACGAATACGCTGCGCTTCACCGCCCGAAAGTGTCTCTGCGGAACGGGAAAGTGACAGATAATTCAGGCCGACATTCACCAGGAATTTCAGGCGATCGCCAATCTCTTTCAAGATTTTTTCAGCGATTTGCGCACGTTGCCCACTGAGCTTCATGTTGTGGAAGAATTCCATCGCATGACCAATGCTCATATCAGAGATAGTTGGCAGCGGCGTGTTTTCAACAAACACGTGGCGTGCTTCACGGCGCAGACGCGTACCTTCGCAGCTTGCGCATGAACGGTTGCTGATAAATTTCGCCAGTTCTTCACGCACCGCGGAAGATTCGGTTTCTTTATAGCGACGTTCCATATTATGCAGCACGCCTTCGAACGGATGGCGGCGCACCGAGGTATCACCACGGTCGTTTATATATTTGAATTCAATGCTTTCTTTGCCGGAGCCATTGAGCACCACGTTTTGCACGCTGGCGCTCAGTTCGTTCCATGGCGTTTCGACATCAAACTTATAATGCTCTGCCAGTGAACGCATCATGGTGAAGTAATAGAAGTTACGGCGATCCCAGCCGCGAATTGCACCGCCAGCCAGCGAAAGCTCACCGTTTTGCACCACGCGTTCCGGGTCGAAATATTGCTGTACGCCAAGCCCGTCACAGGTTGGGCAGGCACCGGCCGGATTGTTGAACGAGAACAGACGCGGTTCCAGCTCGCGCATGCTGTAGCCGCAAATCGGGCAGGCAAAGTTGGCAGAGAACAGCAACTCTTCTGCTTTTTCATCGTCCATATCGGCGACAACCGCAGACCCACCGGACAAATCCAGCGCAGTCTCAAACGACTCAGCCAGGCGCTGTGCTAAATCCTCACGCACCTTGAAACGGTCAACCACCACTTCAATGGTATGTTTTTTCTGTAATTCCAGCTTTGGCGGATCGGAGAGATCACACACTTCGCCGTCGATCCTCGCGCGGATATAACCCTGGCTTGCCAGGTTTTCCAGCGTCTTGGTGTGCTCGCCTTTTCTGTCTTTAATAATCGGCGCAAGCAACATCAGGCGCTTACCTTCCGGCTGCGCTAAAACGTTATCGACCATCTGGCTGACCGTTTGTGCTGCCAGCGTGACATTGTGGTCCGGGCAACGCGGTTCACCGACACGCGCATACAACAGGCGCAAGTAGTCATGAATTTCAGTGATGGTGCCGACGGTTGAACGCGGGTTGTGCGAAGTGGATTTCTGCTCGATAGAAATCGCCGGCGACAAACCTTCAATGTGGTCGACATCCGGCTTTTCCATCAATGACAGGAACTGACGCGCATAGGCGGAAAGGGACTCAACGTAACGACGCTGCCCCTCGGCGTATAAGGTGTCGAAAGCCAGTGAGGATTTGCCAGAACCCGAAAGCCCAGTCACAACAATCAGCTTGTCGCGTGGAATAACGAGGTTAATATTTTTGAGATTGTGGGTGCGGGCGCCCCGAACTTCGATCTTATCCATTCACCTTTCCCGGTTTAAACGCTTTTTGCCAGGCCGCACTGGAGGCCGCCGACGATCACAAACGGCTAATTATGACACAATAAAACCTGAATGAATATCCAGTGTTTTAATGCAACAATGTATACCCCGAAGACATTCTGGAATGCATCCCGCAGCTATAAAGATTAGGGGTGGCGTGGTAGAATCGAGGGTTTACACTACTTATTAAACGTTTCAGGAGACACGACCA
The DNA here is from genome assembly GCF_003675305.1 of Buttiauxella sp. 3AFRM03. Lineage (NCBI taxonomy): Bacteria > Pseudomonadati > Pseudomonadota > Gammaproteobacteria > Enterobacterales > Enterobacteriaceae > Buttiauxella > Buttiauxella sp. 3AFRM03. Next base: position 2,671,046 of record NZ_CP033076.1, on the reverse strand, counting down.
TGGCCAGCAGAGGCGTAAACAAGGTGATTCTCGTCGGGAATCTGGGTCAAGACCCGGAAGTACGCTACATGCCAAATGGTGGCGCAGTTGCCAACATTACTCTGGCCACGTCAGAGTCCTGGCGCGATAAGCAAACCGGCGAAACCAAAGAAAAGACTGAATGGCACCGCGTAGTGCTGTTTGGCAAACTGGCAGAAGTCGCGGGTGAATACCTGCGTAAAGGCTCCCAGGTTTATATCGAAGGTGCATTGCAGACGCGTAAATGGACTGACCAGGCAGGCGTTGAAAAATACACCACCGAAATCGTGGTTAACGTTGGCGGCACCATGCAAATGCTGGGTGGCCGTGCAGCAGGCGGTGCTCCAGCAGGTGGCGGTAACCCAGGTCAGCAGCAAGGTGGTTGGGGTCAGCCTCAGCAACCGCAGCAGGGTGGCAACCAGTTCAGCGGCGGCGCGCAATCTCGTCCGCAGCAGAGCGCACCAGCACCATCTAACAATGAACCACCAATGGACTTCGACGACGACATTCCTTTCTAAAATTAATTTTAGAAATCATCGTTAAGAAACCTGTTATCAAACCCCGATCTTTTCGGGGTTTTTTTATTTATAGATGAATACGTTATCAACAGTTATTAGATTTAATAACTTCAAAAACCCATTAATACATTTCTAATGATGTCAGATAAATCCTAATACCTGGATTCCCGTCACTCAGACGAAGCGGCAAAAAGAGTAAAATCTGCGCACCGATTTTCGCCTGTACGAATACCCAAAAGCCTGGGCAGCAAACCAAATCAATAATTCGGTAAACCCTCCCGTGATGACAACTATTCACGCGGGCCGCTTAATTTAAACAGGGAAATAATCCGTTATGTCTCGACCCGTCCGCATGCCAGTTGTTGTTTCCTGGCTGTTCGCCAGTATTGTTACGCTATTACTGACCGCGTGTGGTGGAAGTGAAACTCCATCAAAAACCACTGCTCAGACTTCACCGCCAGCGGTACAAACAAAAATCGAATTTCTGGAACGCTGGGATGTCGATCGTTTGAATCGTATCCTGAAAACCGATACGCCTCAGCAGTTCGGTGTTCATACCACCTACACACCGGCACGCAATGCCGTCAATCTGTACCGGGTCACTTACGCTTCAGTGATTCCCAACATGGGAAATAAACCAACCGTAGCATCAGGTTTGCTGGCGATACCGGATAACGCGGCAACAACACATACATTGCCGATGGTTTCCTACCAGCACGGCACGGTCTACGGGCGTCAACAAGTGCCATCATTCCCTGACCAATCCCCGGAAACTCAGCTAATGATTGCTCAGTTCGCAGGCCAGGGTTATGTGTTGATTGGTGCGGATTACTTTGGGCTTGGCACGTCGACAGAGCCTGAAGGGTACATGGTGAAAGCCAGCCATCAGCAGGCGACTTATGACATGCTAATGGCCAGTCGGAACGTACTGAAGCAGAAGAATATTTCGACCAATAAACTCTTTCTTGCAGGCTGGTCGCAAGGCGGCTTTGTTTCGATGTCATTGCTGCAAAAACTTGATGTTATGGGTGTGAAGGTCGATGCCACTGCGACAGCTAGCGCGCCGCTGGATTTATATGCGCTGGTGAGTGGTGCGCTCTACACACCGCAAGCGCATCCTGCGGTCTGGCTGAATAGCATTTTCATCCTTGCCGCCTTCTCCTTCGAAAACTATTACGATTCGCCTGACTTAGCGCGATCCGTGATTGCCGATAAGTACTATACGATGTCAAAAGCAGCTTACGACCGCACGCCGTACACCGGTGCGATCCCGACGGATCTGCATATCCTGCTTCGCCCTGAAATGTACGATCCTCAGGCTTTAAAAGCGTCAGCTTTCGGGAAATTGCTCAGTCAGACCGAAGCCTACAAATGGGATTACCGTTCTGCGGTGCGCAATTATTATGGCGACGCGGATGAAGCCGTTCCGGTAGACGATGCGCGTATGGCAATGACTTATGCAGTGCAGAAGGGTGACTCGATGGTGAAGGCCATTTCCACTGGGGAAACCGATCATCGTGGTACGTTTGCGACAGCGGTGCCGGAATGGAAAAGCTGGTTTGATGGGTTGTCGAAGCAGTAAAACAGTTTGATTGCAGTGGTCAATATGAACTAGAGGGGGCTTTGCCCCCTCAATTTGATCAGGTCATCACCATCGGCCATTCAGGTGGGGTGTGGCTTGAGATCTCAATCATAATGTCTTTAAACGATTCCCAGATAACCGGGAAGTCGGCCAATGTCAGGCCCAATAAACCGGTCGCAAACCACAATGAAGCCGCGATGCCCAGGCCACTGCTGATCGCGGCTAAAAACGCGTAATCAGATTTGCGAAATTGAATATTCAACGTGCTGGCTAAAAACATCAAAACCGCACTGACTAAAGGCCAGCGCATTAGCAAAACGCTGGTTGTGATTGCCGCCATGAATCTGTGCCTCGGAACGAAAATGTAAGAGAATTCCTGTTTCACAGGATTTGTGAACTATATCACAATCGTTCTTTTAATAGCCACTTGCGCAGCACATTTTCTGTTCCGTTTTTTCGATGAACTCAGGTAAAAATATTTAGCGGACAGCGTCAGGCGTGATGGCGATAGTCGGTTGGTGTGCGGTCAAACTCACGGCGGAAAACGCGTGAAAAAGTCTGCTGAGACACGTAACCGTAATCCATCGCGATATCGAAAATCGGGCGCTGAGTGTTGCGTAACTCTTTCGCCGCCATCAGTAGTCGGCGCTGACGAATGTATTCACCCAACGTCTGGCGTTTCACGGTACGGAACATCCTTTGTAGATACCATTTTGAATAACCAGATTTTTTTGCCACAGCGTCAATGCTCAGCGGCTGATCAATGTGATCGTCAATCCATTCAGTCAATGTTTGAATAATATCCTGGTGTGCCATAAACCATCCCCATAGCCGGATTTGTTGGCAGCGAGTATAATTCCTCAAGTTAACTTGAGGTAAAGAGCAAAATGGAAAAGAAATCACCGCGCTTTAAATCATTACTGAGTCCGGGAGAAGTGGCGAAGCGTAGCGGCGTCGCCGTGTCTGCGTTGCACTTCTATGAGAGCAAAGGATTAATCAAAAGCGTACGAAATAGCGGCAACCAACGGCGCTACACGCGTGATGTGCTGCGAAACGTGGCGATTATTAAGATTGCCCAGCGCATTGGTATTCCACTGGCGACGATTGGTGAAGAATTTGGTGTGCTGCCTGATGGGCATAAAATTAATAAAAACGACTGGAAAAAGATGTCGTCACAATGGCGTGAAGAGCTGGAGCGGCGCATTCATACATTAACCGCATTGCGGGATGAACTGGATGGCTGCATCGGTTGCGGCTGTTTATCGGGTGCCGATTGTCCATTGCGCAATCCTGGCGATAAACTCGGTGAGCAGGGGACGGGCGCGCGTCTTCTTGAGGATTAACACTGGCGTGAAGCGATGGAATGGCAGGCAAAACTAAAGCGCCCAACTTCGGCGCTTTAGTTTGTTCCCGGTCTTTGTCTTTCGATCTATCCCGCTTTTCGCAAGGAGGGTTTCCCCCGACATCAGCGTCCCTCAATCACACATTCTCAGGAGGTTCCGGATTGCGCTGACAACTTAATTGTAGATCCCTTCGGCCAGGTTTCAAGGTGATTTGCATCTTTTTTGTACAGTTCTAATACTTCACTTTTTGCTCATTTACCTATAGTTAACTCATCTTGTTAAACAGAAGGTTGACTCATGCTTATCGTCCATCACCTCAATAACTCCCGCTCGCAGCGTATTTTATGGATGCTTGAAGAACTGCAAGTGCCGTACCAGATTGTTCGCTATCAGCGCGAACCGACCATGCTGGCACCTGAGTCATTAAAATCTGTGCACCCGTTAGGGAAGTCGCCAGTGGTGGAAGATAACGGCAATATTCTCGCCGAGTCAGGGGCAATCATTGAATATCTGCAAGAAACCTACGATTTAGAAAGCCGCTTCAAACCGATTTCCAGCCAGGAAAAACTGCGTTATCGCTTTTGGCTGCATTACGCCGAAGGATCGTTAATGCCATTGCTAATGATGAAACTGGTTTTCGGCAGCCTGGGAAAAGAGCCTGTTCCGTGGTTACTGCGTCCGGTTGGTAATCTACTGGGGCAAGGTGTGCAAAAGGCCTATCTGAATAAACAGATTATGACCCATGCGCGTTATCTCGAAGATTCGCTACAAAAAAATCCGTGGTTTGCAGGTCAGGCGTTTAGTGCGGCAGATATACAGATGAGTTTCCCGGTTATCGCGCTGCTCTCTCGCGGCGGCATCAACGATTTACCGAATCTGCAGAATTGGCACAGTAAAGTGCAAATGCGCCCTGCCTGGCAGAGAGCAATTCAGCAAGGTGGGCCGTTCGACATCCCTTAATTCCTTCTATCGAAAAATCCTATGAGTCAGGAAAATATATAACCAGTATCTTGCATCATTGTTGCTAAATTGCGCATTGACGATAACGTTTGCGCATGAGGTGGCGATAATTTCGCCTGCTAACGCTTTTTTCCGCAAAAAGCGGCAAAGTTCGGTTGAAAATCCATGTAAGAAGGCCGGATAATCGTTTGCCTTAATTTTGACGCTCAGTTTGTATGCGCGGAGTTAAACGTTTGCTTTTTTTGTGACGCCCCTTTTTTGTCGCAAACGCAGCACAGGGATCAATTCGTATTCTTTAAGAATTTGAACGTTTAATTGGCAGCGGTCTGCCAACCACGCATACCAACGTAATCATAAAAATCTCAGGGGATTTTTCACTATGTCTAATCATTCTCCGCGTGCAACCGGCGGTCTCGATGCCTGGTTCAAAATATCTGCACGTGGCAGTACCGTTCGTCAGGAAGTGGTGGCGGGTTTAACCACTTTCCTCGCGATGGTGTACTCCGTGATCGTCGTGCCGGGCATGCTCGGTAAAGCAGGTTTCCCTCCTGCGGCGGTCTTTGTGGCAACTTGCCTGGTCGCCGGTGTTGGCTCTTTGGTGATGGGCCTGTGGGCAAACCTGCCGCTGGCCATTGGTTGCGCTATTTCACTGACTGCCTTTACCGCATTTAGCCTGGTATTAGGTCAACACATCAGTGTGCCTGTTGCTCTGGGTGCTGTTTTCCTGATGGGTGTGCTGTTTACTATCATCTCTGCAACCGGCATTCGTAGCTGGATTTTGCGTAACTTACCGATGGGTGTTGCGCATGGCACGGGTATTGGTATCGGCTTGTTCCTGCTGCTGATTGCGGCAAACGGTGTCGGCCTGGTTATCAAAAACCCGCTGGATGGCTTGCCCGTTGCGCTGGGCCATTTCGCCAGCTTCCCGGTCATCATGTCTTTGATTGGCCTGGCGGTCATCATCGGTTTGGAAAAGCTGAAAGTCCCTGGCGGCATTCTGCTGACCATCATCGGTATTTCTATTTTTGGCCTGATTTTCGATCCAACCGTGCATTTCTCTGGCATCTTCGCGATGCCATCGCTGAAAGATGAAGCGGGCAATTCACTGATTGGTAGCCTAGATATTATGGGCGCGCTGAATCCAGTGGTGTTACCGAGCGTTCTGGCGTTGGTGATGACGGCGGTATTCGATGCAACCGGCACCATCCGTGCTGTCGCGGGCCAGGCAAATCTGCTGGATAAAGACGGTCAAATCATTGATGGCGGTAAAGCACTGACTACCGATTCCCTGAGCTCCGTGTTCTCAGGCCTGGTGGGTGCAGCGCCAGCGGCCGTTTACATCGAGTCTGCGGCAGGTACTGCGGCGGGCGGTAAAACCGGTCTGACAGCCATCACCGTCGGCGTGCTGTTCCTGCTGATTCTGTTCCTTTCTCCGCTCTCTTATCTGGTTCCTGCTTACGCCACCGCTCCGGCGCTGATGTATGTGGGTCTGCTGATGCTGAGCAACGTGGCAAAAATCGACTTCGCTGATTTCGTTGATGCCATGGCTGGCCTGATCACTGCGGTATTCATCGTGCTGACCTGTAACATCGTTACCGGCATCATGATTGGCTTTGCATCGCTGGTCATTGGCCGCGTTGTTTCTGGTGAATGGCGCAAGCTGAACATCGGTACCGTGGCTATCGCAATCGCCTTAGTCGCATTCTATGCCGGCGGTTGGGCAATTTAATTTTACTCGTCATACTTCAAGCTGCAGGGTTGTTGGCTGCACTCGCGAACCCCAGTCACTTACTTTAGTAAGCTCCTGGGGATTCGCTCTCTTGCCGCCTACCTGCAACTCGAATTATTTAGAGCAAAAACTCTGAATACTCCTTTCAAAACCAATCAAATCTTTTCCTGTTTCCTTCCTGTGTAAAAAGTTGTTTTACTATTGGGTATAACAACATCCTGCAAAAAGGGTTTTACAAAACACTGCGACTAAGGAAAGCATGGAAATCTTCTTTACTATTCTCATCATGACCCTTGTGGTTTCGCTCTCTGGTGTGGCTACACGTATGCTGCCGTTCCAGATCCCGCTTCCGTTAATGCAAATTGCGATAGGTGCCGTGCTTGCCTGGCCTCACTTCGGTTTGCATGTTGATTTCAATCCGGAACTCTTTCTGGTGCTGTTTATTCCGCCATTGCTGTTTGCCGATGGCTGGAAAACACCGACCAACGAATTTCTTCGTCACGGGAGGGAAATCATTGGCCTGGCGCTGGTTCTGGTGCTGGTCACTGTGGTCGGCATTGGCTTCCTGATTTACTACCTGGTGCCAGGCATTCCGCTACTTCCGGCATTTGCTCTGGCGGCGGTGCTTTCACCGACCGATGCCGTGGCGCTTTCCGGTATCGTCGGAGAAGGGCGCATTCCTAAGAAAATTATGGGGATATTGCAGGGCGAAGCGCTGATGAACGACGCATCCGGCCTGGTATCGTTAAAAATGGCCGTCGCGGTGGCGGTTGGGTCGATGGTCTTTAGCGTCGGCGGAGCGACCTTCGAGTTCTTCAAAGTGGCGATTGGCGGCCTGCTGGCGGGGATTGCCGTCAGTTGGCTGTACGGAAAATCACTGCGCCTGATGAGCCGCTGGAGCGGTGACGAACCCGCCACGCAAATCCTGCTGCTGTTATTGCTGCCGTTTGCTTCTTACCTGATTGCTGAACACATTGGCGTTTCCGGCATCCTGGCCGCCGTGGCCGCCGGTATGACGATCACCCGTTCTGGTGTGTTGCGCAGTGCTCCACTGGCGATGCGCCTGCGTGCCAATAGCGTCTGGGCGATGCTCGAGTTTGTGTTCAACGGCATGGTGTTCTTGCTGCTGGGCCTGCAATTACCAGACATCATGAAAACGTCGATTGCTGCCGCAAACGCCGATCCGAACGTCGAATTGTGGATGCTATTTGTTGACATCGGGCTTATCTATTTTGCCCTCATCGGCTTACGTTTCTTGTGGCTGTGGACCATGAAACGCCTCAGCTTGCGCTTTATGAAAAAACGCCCGCTGGAGTTCGGTTCCTTTTCCACGCGCGAGCTGTGTATTGCTTCGTTCGCCGGTGTACGCGGGGCAATTACGCTTGCTGGTGTGCTTTCCATCCCGCTGTTACTCGGTAATGGCACGCCATTCCCGGCACGTTATGAGCTTATTTTCTTGTCGGCTGGGGTGATTTTATTCTCGCTGTTAGTCGGGGTGATCATGCTGCCGATTCTGCTGCGCAATGTCGAAGTCCCAGACAAATCGATGGCGCGCCAGGAAGAGCGTATTGCCCGTGCCGCCACGGCTGAAGTGGCGATCACCGCCATTGAGAAAATGGAAGAACGCCTGCAATCTGACGTCAACGAGAACATTGACGATCAGCTGCTCAAAGAGGTGAGCTCACGCGTGATAGGGAACTTGCGCCGCCGTGCTGATGGGCGAAATGATATGGAAAGTAGCGAGCTTGAAGAGAACCTTGAGCGCCGCTTCCGTCTGGCCGCGTTACGTTCTGAACGCGCCGAGCTTTATCATTTACGCGCGACGCAGAAAATCAGCAACGACACTTTAATGAAGCTGCTGCACGATCTCGATTTGCTCGAAGCGCTATTGGTCGAGCAGCAATAATCTTCCCGGTTCCTCTCCCTCAGCAGGGGGAGAGGATGAAGAGCGTTAATTTAAGGCATAGCGCTCAATCGAGATAAGAAAGTACTTATTATAATATTGAGAAAAGAGATGCGTCAGAAATGTAGCCATTCCCTCACAACGCCCTTGTTCATAAGGGTAAGTTACTTCTCCATAATTAGGGTCAAACAATTTTATTTTGCCCTGTTCCTGGCGTATTGCTAATGAGTGTCCACCCCCAGCTCTTTTAATAGACAAATGATAACCAAACCCTTGTTCTATATTATTTAATATTCCAGTGCTGATTTCTTCAGCAGTATTTGTTGGGGAGACTCTATTCTCATTAATAAAATTCACATTATTATTCTTGAGAATAGTATGAAGTACCGTTTTCATCGCCGCCATGTTGCCAATTTTGCTTAATTGCTCCTGGTAATTCACGATGCCACGGACTAAGCCTTTCCCCCTTTCGCCTGCGATATACGGCTTGAATGTCTCCCAGTTTTTACCCGCCATCAGGTATGTTCCCGCCAGTCCCAGACAAACTCCGCCTTCTACACCATATTCAGTCACGTAGCCTTTACTGTCATGATTATTACCAATCCATGCTCCCTGTCTTTTAGAGGGGTCCGCATGTCCCCATTTATTTTTCACGATATAATCATTTTGACTATAGTGGTTATACTTTCCACCAGTCCGGGAGATCAGTTGTATGGAAGCACTTCTCATGTTAATTCCTTTTATACGATGAATTGTAGTCATTCAGTGTTTTGGCCGATGTTACGTAATTGAAATATCGATTTCTTAAGGTGGATCAATAAAATCTCTATATCAGAGCTTTCTTGTAACAATATAACTACGGACATATAATCCACATTGGATTTTATATCCGTAAATAATTGATGCTATTTACTCTGTTCTAAACCGGCCAAAACTCCTTACAACACGCAATCCACGCCTGCGCACTTTGCGAAATATAAACCCCTTCACGCCAAATCATCGCCAGTTGCCACGTCAAATCGCTGTTTAACGGCAGCCACATCAAGGTGTTTTTATCCAGCTTCTGGCAAATCGTTTCTGGCAAAATCGCAATTCCAACACCCGCTTGTACCATCGCGGCAAGGAAATCCCATTGCCCGCTACGCACCGCGATACGCGGCGTAAATCCATGCTCCTGAAACAGCTGAATGAGCTGGCGGCTCAGGGCGAAATCTTCGTTGTAGATAAGCAGCGGATGCGCGGCAAGTTCAATAGGGTCGATGCTGGTGCGCGTCGTCCACGGGCCAGATCGTGGCACCAGAACGCACAGCGGATTCTGGATCAACGGCAGCGTGGAAAAGGTATGTTCGTCATCAACGGGTAACGCGGTCATGGCTAAATCCAGCTCGCCATTAAGCACCGCCTGTTGCACCGTCAAACCCCCGAATTCGGAAATCTTCAGCTCGACGCCAGGGTAGCGCTGGCGGTACAGGCTAATTGGCCCTGCCATCAACATGCCGACCATCGGGGGAATACCAAGGCGCAGTACACCTTTATTGAGATGATTAATATCACCAAGTTCGGCTTCCAACTGGCGAAACTCCGCCAAAATTGCCAAACCGTGCTGATAAACTACCTCACCGGTGTCGGTGAGTAACAGCTTGCGGCCATCGCGAATCAGCAGCGTGCAGCCCAGTTCATCTTCGAGATTGCGCAGCATTTTACTGATGGTCGGCTGAGTGACGAACATCTTCTGGGCAGCGCGGGTAAAACTTTGCTGGCGAACCACCTCAACAAAATAACGCAGTGTCCTGATGTCCATAACTATTCCCGTTGACTATACCTCTGATGATTTTAATTCATTTCTTTCAATGGAGTTGGCTAACTATAATCGCCACCTGATCTTTTTTTGGAGTGTGGCTCTCATGGCCGTGGCGTTACGTGAATTTACGCCAGTTTTTTTTCGCCGTATTCAGGTGCCAGTACAAGTGGCGCTATACGCGGGATTATTTATTTTTGCCCAACAGTTGGTGGAATGGTGGCATTTGCCGCTGCCTGCGAACCTGGTAGGAATGCTGTTACTGCTGGCGTTAATCGTTTTTCGCGTGGTGCCCCTGAAATGGGTACGGGCAGGTTCTCGCTGGTTGCTGGCTGAAATGTTGTTGTTCTTCGTCCCCGCCGTGGTCGCGGTGGTGAATTACGCCGAACTACTAATGGTCGACGGCTGGCGCATTTTCCTGGTGATTGCTATCAGCACCACGCTGGTACTCGGTACTACTGCGCTGGTGGTGGATAAAGTCTATCGTTTTGAACTGGCGCGAGAAGCCCGCAGGCAGGCACGCGGTGAATAATTTCCAGCTAAGCATGCTGTGTCTGGTTATCACGCTCGGGCTCTATTTTGCGAATAAAAAACTCTATCGCCGTTTCCGAAAGTTGCCATTAATGCCGCTGGTATTAACGCCATTACTGCTGGTGGCGATGCTCATTTTTGGCCACATCTCCTATCAAAATTACATGGGTGAAGCGCACTGGCTATTGTGGCTACTTGGCCCGGCGACCATCGCTTTTGCGGTGCCGGTTTATGACAATCTCAGGGTGATTAAACGCCACTGGATGTCACTCACAGCCGGCGTTATCACCGCAACGGTGGTGGCTGTCACTAGTTCAGTCTGGCTGGCACGCTTATTTACCCTTTCCGACGAAATTCAGCGCAGCCTGGCTGTGCGCTCGATTACCACGCCTTTTGCATTAGCCGCTGCCAAACCGCTTGGCGGGCAACCAGAACTGGTGGCGTTATTTGTGGTGGTGACAGGCGTATTTGGTATGGCTGTGGGAGACGTGTTGTTTTTACGCCTTGCTATTCGTGAAGGAATGGCAAAGGGGGCTGGTTTTGGTGCAGCGTCACATGGCGCAGGTACCGCTCGCTCCTATGAATTGGGTCCGCAGGAAGGCGTGGTAGCAAGCCTGGTGATGATGTTTTCCGGCGTAGTGATGGTGTTGATCGCACCTTTGGTCGGTTGGCTGATGTTTTAAACACTTTCCCCACTTTGCTTAAGGGAGAGGGCATTACCTCTTTCCTCCCTCTCCCTCAGGGAGAGGGTCGGGGTGAGGGCGGTATGAACGTTATCCCCATCAGTTCTTTCTCAATCTAATGCAATATCATGTTGCTTATCGTTATTTTATTTGGCTATTAACTCAGCAAAGATAATTCTCTTGTTTATTTTTTTCTGACGCGTAGGGAAATAATTTCTTCTGCAGAAGTATTAATCGGGCACTACTGTCACGGGTTATTAATAAAGTTTAATATATCATTAATAAATGGCATGTTGACAGTGCAGGTCTTAATGTTTATTCATGAGTGTGCGGACTGAATATTTTTATGGCATCTAAGGTAATTAGATGTCATTTAAGTTTTGTCGTTTAGTTAGTCATATGCCTATTCCCTTTGTTGTGGATATAATGAAAAAAATAATATTAATTAAACCAGTGATTTTTTCACTGCTTTCCCTCATGAGTGGCTGCACGATAATTCCTGGCACTCATCTGGATGTTTCCAGTAAAAACATGGTTAAAGAGCACGGCACTGCGGTAGATATCAACTCATTGGTGAATATTTACCCGATATCGCCAAAGCTTACCTCTTCGCTGCTGACGCCAAAAATCACTGCCCAGGCCAACCCCGAACTTGAGAAGCTCATTCAGCAATACCATTACCGGATTGGTGTGGGCGATATACTGATGGTGACAGTCTGGGATCATCCGGAATTAACGACCCCTGCCGGGCAATATCGTAGCGCCAGTGACACAGGGAACTGGGTACAAGCTAATGGGACGATTTTTTATCCCTATGCGGGGAAAATTCATGTCGATGGAAAAACATTAGAAGATGTGCGTCAAACGTTAACGGAAAAACTCGCACCGTGGATTGAATCCCCGCAGGTTGATGTTAGCGTCGCCAATTTTCGATCTCAAAAAGCCTATATTACCGGTGAAGTTACAAATTCCGGGCAACAAGCGATTACCAATGTTCCTCTGACAATTATCGATGCACTCAATAACGCCGGTGGGTTAACCGAGTTTGCTGACTGGAATCACGCGGTATTAAGCCGGGCAGGTCAAAAAGAAATGATCTCGCTAAAAGCATTGTTGAAATCAGGAGACCTGACGCAAAACAGGTTATTACTCGCCGGAGATATTCTTTATGTCCCACGCAATGACGAGCTGAAAGTTTTTGTGATGGGTGAAGTCAATAAACAAACCATGCTTAAAATGGACAGTAGCGGCATGACGCTGACAGAAGCGCTGGGACGAGCAGAAGGCATTAATCAAATGACTTCAGATGCGACAGGTATTTTCGTCATTCGCGCCCAAAGCAATAATCAATCTGACCATAAAATTGCCAATATTTACCAACTGGATGCCTCCGATGCCAGCGCTCTTGTGATGGGCACCAGCTTTCAGTTAGAACCCTACGACATTGTTTATGTCACTAGCGCACCCATTGCACGTTGGAATCGCGTCATTAGTCAGTTAATCCCAACCATTAGTGGAGTCAAAGAAATTACTGAGTCTGCTAACTTTATTCATAATTGGGGTAAATAAATGATTACCTCCATCCTGGTCATTTGTACGGGAAATCTTTGCCGTTCACCGGTTGCTGAACGGCTATTGGCTCAATTACTTCCGCGCATTACTGTCCATTCGGCGGGGTTAAATGCCAGTAAAGGAATGCTGGCAGATAGCGTAATGATAGAGCTTGCGGAAGAAAAAGGTATTGTTCTTACTGACCATCGTTCGAAGAGATTCACTCCTGAAAAAGGTCTTGAGTATGATCTCATTTTGGTGATGGAAACGAAGCAAGCGGAAGTTATTAATCACCAATACCCACAACTCAGTGGTAAATGCCATCTATTAACTCACTGGAATGGAAGAGCTGATATTCCTGACCCTTACAGGAAAAGTCATGAACTCTATCGAATGACTTTTCAGAGGATGATGGATGCGACAACAGCATGGAAAAAAGTATTACTATTTTAAAATGGACTGAATAATAACTATGAAAATGAATAAAGAACATTCTTCTGATAGAGATAATGTGGATGAAATTGATCTCATTCAGATTGTACTAATGCTTTTCTCTCATAAGTATAAAATAATTATTACTACGGTGCTTTTTGCTGTGCTGACTTTTTTATATACGGCGACGAAACAGCCAACCTATATTGCCAGCGTATTAATTCAATTAGATAAAAACCCTAAAAATAACCTTATCAGTAAATTGATGAGCCCACTGGGCAATGACGAACCTTCCTCGGCAACAGAAATGGGTATCCTCAAATCCCGACGGGTTCTCAGTATGACAATTGAGGAAATGGGTTTACAGCTTGTTGTTCGTGAGAAACGTCTCCCTTATATTGGCGATTTCCTGGCTGCATTTTCCAGTAAAAAATCTCCCACCATTATTGTCCCAACGTTCAGCGTCCCGCCGGAAAGTGAAGATATGGATTGGGAGCTGACAGTGCTTTCCCCCGACAGCTACCAGCTTAATCTGGGAGAGAACGGTGTTTTTTTAGGAAAGGTCAATCAAACCCTAAATCAAAGTGGTTTTATCATTAATGTGGCAAACATCACTGCGCCAGCAGGAACTAAATTTACTCTCACCATCTACTCAAAATTTACGGTGATACAGGATTTACTCAAACGCCTGACAGCTGAAGAATTGAATAAAACGAGCGGGCTGATCCATGTCTCACTTACTGGAGACAATAAACAAAAGATTACGCAAATCCTCAACAATATCAGCCTGAATTTCAGAGAAGACAATATGACGCAACGGGCTGAGGAGGCATCCAAAAGCCTTGATTTCGTGAACAAATTACTCCCCGTCGCACAGGAAAGTCTTAACCGGGCTGACAAGCAACTCAATGTTTTTAAGCAAGAAAATGGATCTATTGATCTCCCTCTGGAAGCGAAAGCGGTTCTGGAATCATCGGTTACCATTCAATCACAGCAAAATGAATTACAACTGGCGAAGGCTGAGCTTTCGAAACGGTACACCAAAAGCCACCCAATTTATCGTGCCTTGCTGGAAAAGGAAGCGCTGATTAATGAAGAGAAAGTCGCCCTCTCTCAGGCAATTTCGACAATGCCAAAAAAACAGCAGGAAATATTGAGCATTAAGCGTGATGTAGAAGCCGGGCAGGAAATTTATATGCAGTTGCTGGCAAAGCAGCATGAGTTCGGCATTGCAAAAGCCAGTACTGTTGCGAACATCAGGATAGTTGATGAAGCTATTAGCGACCCGAAGCCGGTCGGTAAATTAAAAGGAGTGAGTGCGGTATTAGGCGCTTTTCTCGGGTTCATTTTTTCCAGCGGATATTGCTTAATTGCATCCCTATTCCGCCGTCTTCTGGAAGACACTCAATCTATTGAAAATTATGGCGTGGAGGTTCTGGCCTCAGTTCCGTGGAGTAAACGGCCACAAAGCCAAACCTTCCGAAAATTTAAAACCAAACCTATACGCAAAGATTTTTGGCTGGCCCGGGAACATCCTGATGACCTGGCTATTGAGGCAATGCGCAGTTTGCGAACGGCTATTTTTATCGCACTTAAACAGGCTGATAAAAATAGCTTCCTGATTTCTGGTGCGACACCGGGTGCTGGAAAAACATTTATATGCGGTAACCTGGCCGCTGTAATGGCGGATACCGGGAAACGCATTTTACTCATTGATGCTGATATGCGGCTTGGCTATCTGCATGAAATGCTTGGACTTAAAGAACAATATGGTCTGAGCGAGATTTTACAGAATAACATTGAGTTTAAAGATGCGGTCCAGCCTTCGACTCAATCAGGCCTCGATTTTATCTCCCGTGGAGCGGGAGCGGTGTTGTCCTCCGAGCTTTTAATGCACGATAACTTTGCGCAGTTAATGCAATGGGCGCAGCGTGAATATGACTACGTGATCGTCGATACACCGCCGATATTGTCCATCACTGATGCGGCTATAGCGGCTCAACATATTGGCCTGTCACTGCTTGTTCTGCGCTATAAAATTAACACTGTGAAAGAGTTGGTTACGGCAATAAACCGCTTTAAAAAATGTCATGTTGAACTGGATTACGTGGTGTTTAACGGAGTGCAAAAAGGGGCCATTTCGACATACGAATATCCATACTATTCCCAAAGTGTTTAGCGGGCGAAGAAGATAGCGTGGCGACCCCCTCTCCCACAGGGAGAGGGCTGGGGTGAGGGTTGTTTCAATCTGATACATCGCCCTCATCCCCGCAGAAAAGTTAAAAACTAGCGTTTCAACCGTGAAACCAACTCAAACTCTTTAAACGCCACTGGTCGTTGCTGCTGCATCGAAATATTCCCGGCAATCCCGGTCAAAATCGACATCGCTCCGTCATGGTGATCGGCGGCGCGTTGCAGTGGATCATGGCCCGGTTCGCCAAACAAATCCGCCAGCATCGCGTTATCGCCACCGCCGTGGCCACCCGCACCAACAGTGAAATCGGCTTTATAAGGTGCGGCAAACATCGGGAACACGGTGATATCACAGCTTTCCAGACTGCCTTCATTTTCACGCTTGCCACCGGCGTTGACGTAAGACATCTCCACCAGTTTCATTTCCAGCCGCCCACGGCTGCCGTTGAACACCACATTCAACCCTTCCCATGGCAAATACGCATTCAGCGAATAAGTCATCTGCACCTGGTTTTGGTATTTCACCATCACTGACAGCGTATCTTCGATGTTAATACCCTCGCTGAATACGCTCTGATCGCGGAAGTAGTTATCTTCGTGCTCCGCATCCAGATACAGCGCTTTGAGCTGCGCATTTTCTTCCATGTGCAGTGCAAACGGATCATCTTTCGCGGCAGCAAAACCATTTGCGCGTGGATAAAACTGCGAAACACCACGCTTTTCGGCATTCTCTTTGCCATAAAAACGCAAACCGCCTTCCGCATACACCCGTTCCGGATAACTGCCCAGCCAGAAGTTCATCAGGTCAAAGTGATGGGTCGATTTATGCACCAGCAGGCCGCCGCTGTTACGTTTTTCACGGTGCCAGCGACGGAAGTAATCTGCGCCATGCTCCGTGTTGAGCAACCATTCGAAATGTACTGAAAACACCTCGCCAATGGTTTCTTCCATCAGTAACTCACGGATTTTGCTGTGGTGCGGTGCATAACGATAATTGAAAGCGACGCGCACTTCGCGGCCGGTTTGCTCAATAGCATCCAGAATACGCAGGGCACGCTGTTCATCAATGGTCATCGGTTTTTCGGTAATCACATCACAACCGGCGTGCAGCGCGCGCACGATGTAATCATCATGCGTACGGTCCATGGTGGTGACAATGACGATATCCGGGCGTGTCTCGCGGATCATGGTTTCAAAATCTGCGGCTTTCCAGGTCGACGCGGGTGCCGCACCGGTGTTGGTCAGAAGCTTGTTAGCGTAATTCATACGGGTCTGATTGGTATCGCAAAATGCCACCAGTTGCGCATTGTCTTTCCATTTACCGCCGATCGCTTCGATATACAACCCGGCGCGACCGCCCGTTCCTACCAACGCATATTTTTTCATAATGTCCTCAATTTAAATAAGTGGTAGATGACGCTCGCGCTTATCCACCCTACAATTCCTGCCTGGTTTTATTTCCGGTAATGCTTATGAAACTGGTTCCGCATCAATTAATGGAGTTAAACAGCCCGTTTATTTGGCACTGGCCGTGGTTGGTTTCCTGTGTCAACGCCGCCAAAGTTCATGGTTTTACCGGCATTATTCTTCATCAGCAGGAGCTGCTTTCGCTGCTGGCGACACCGTCACCCCTCAGTCACCGCTTCGACGTTGAAAATCTGATTCATCAGCAAAATAACGCCCTGCAATATTTAAAAAAGGTCAGTGCTTATTTGCAGGAATTTAATCTCAGCTTCTGGCTGCAAGGCGAAGCCGCGCCGACCGATGACATCATCAGACGTAAATTCCCGGAGTTTGCATTTGATGAGCGCAGCACGCCCGATTTCTGGCAACAGTTTTATTCGTCGAGCCTGACCCGCTTATTGCCGTTATTACCGCATCTCAGCGGCGTGATATTAAGCCTGACCACCCCACAATTTCAGACCGACGGCTGGCAACAAAGCCTGCATCACGTCTGGAGTCTGTTACGCGCTCAGGGCAAAAAGCTCATCCTGCGCGATTTCATTGATACCAGTTGGCCACGCCAGCAACTTTCCCGCGTGTTATCTGGCCTGCCGGATGATGTTCGCGCCTCGATTAAAGCCACGGAACTGGATTACCATCCAGGTTTTGCTAACCATCCGAATATTGTTGCGCTCAGCGGGCGTAAAAAATGGATCGAATACGATCTCTGGGGCATTGGCTACGGCTGGACTGTTCTGCCGTGTTATCTGGCCGATGAAATCCAGGGACGCCTGAGCTGGGCGACCAGCCTCGCCGACCACAATATCGAAACCATTACCGCGCGCGTTTCATGGCAGTGGCTGTCTGACGGACTGACGATGGATTCCGCCAATGGCATCAATCTTTTCGGCCTGAGTGCCGCGAATAACACCGCACCTTCTTCGGTTATCGACAGCTGGATTGAGCATCAAAAACTCGCTTTCCGCAGCAAGCGTGATCGCCAGCGTTTCAGCGATTTGTACACCTCAAGCTACGACTGGCTATGCAAAACGCCGAATCTGCTTGGGCGGCGTATGCACTACCAAAGCCAAATCCCGGAAAGTTATGCTCAGGCGCAACAACTGCTGCATACCGATGTTCGCAGCGCCAACTGGGCGCAGGCGTTTCAGCCACTTTTCCCGACCGATGACCCGGCGCTCGGTGCTGAACAGCGCCAGTTGATTGAACTGGAAAAACAGAGCGCCCGGTTCCTTGCAAGCTCCGCCGTACAGCAACTGCGTGAACTGCGCATCACCTGCCACAACGACACGCTGGAGCGCCTCGATGCCGCCTGGCTCAACGCCGATATGTACGGCCAACTCTTTTCGCATGTCGCCTTCGCGGTCAGCGATATGCAAATCAGTGAGCATTATGGCGGCAGTACTCTGGTGGCGAAAACCGCCGCTCAGCATCGCGAAACGTTACTGCGTTTTGCCGATACGCTTGAACGCTGGGCGGATTCGCCGCCCTCAGGCAGCCCGCACTATGTTTCATTACTGCTCAATGCCGAACGGTTACGCGGATTCGCTGTGAGCTTGTTGGGATAATCATAAGTAGGCGGGGAAGGGTTGTCGTGCGGGAACAGGTGGGCAACACGGAGCTTAAGCTAACAATGGCAAAACTCGCGATCTGTCTCGCAAAATCGAGAAATTCTCTGTGACACATATCACGTATAGGCGGCGGGAAACTGTGAGCAATGCTGTATTGAGCGGGGGGAAATGCGAAGTCGATCGGCAAGAGATTATTTACATGGGGAAGTATTCTTAATTCCCCGATATCGAGCAGACTCAATCATTCAGTTCTCGCAACAAACGTGTATTCAAATACAACCGCTCGCGCCCTGCCGTGACTTCTTCCAGTACGCCAATATCTACTAGTTGTTTGAGATAGACAGATGCCGTTTGGCGCTTTGCTATTCCGCCATCGACCAGGTTTTCAATTCGGCAGTACGGTTGTGCAAATAACACTTGTACCAGTTCCCATGAATAGATTTTTGGAAGTTTTTCGCGAATCCAGGCTGTTGTTGTTTCGATTAGCTCTCGAACGACGGCAATTTTCTTTGTCGTCCAGTTAGCGGTGTTTTCGACTGCCTCCAAAATAAAGAGAATCCATGGCTCCCAATTCCCCTCAGCAGTTACGTTACGCAGCAAGGAGTAATAATCGTTACGTCGCTCAAGAATGAAACGAGAAAGGTAGAGAATCGGCAATGATAATAAACCGCTCTGGATTAAATACAGGATATTCACTATGCGGCCTGTACGCCCGTTTCCGTCCGGGAATGGGTGAATGCATTCAAACTGGTAATGCAAAATAGCCATTTTAACCAGTGGGTCTAGCTCATCCTGCGCGTGAATGAAGTTTTCCCAGTTGCTCAGCAGATCGCGTATTGCAGCCTCGCCTTCTGGTGGGGTATAGACAATATTCATATGCTGGTCACGCAGCACAGTGCCAGGCGTTTTGCGTATATCGGTATCAATCGCTCGTAACGTCGTACAAATTTCTACTGCTGTATTGGCACATAGCGGATGGGTTATCAGGTGGTTAACGCCTTCATAAAGCGCAGTGCGGTAGCGCAACGCTTCTTTGGTCGCCGGGTCGGCGTGTTCAGCGCGGTTAACAAACTGGAAAAGTTGATCGCTGGTCGTCACGATGTTTTCAATGCGCGAGGAGTCTTTTGCTTCCAGCATAGGTAGCAGGTTGATCAGCAATCCTTGATCAGGAAGTAATTCTCCAGCGGTTTTCAGTTCAGCTAGTGCTGCCCTGGCATTGATGCAGGCCTTAAGCACATTCCGAGTTTCGATATTTTCAATATCTGGTGGCAAGAGAGGAAGTTGATTGTAAGGCTTATCCGCTGTCCAATTCATATGTTTAAAAAATCCTATTTTATCGACATGTCACGGCGATATGTCGATACGATAAACATATCACGGCAATATGTTTAAAAAATATGATTTCATCGACATATTCCGAAAGTGTGTCGATGCCATAAACATAGCCCGGCTCAAACGAGCCGGGAAAGGATAACGCTAATTAGTGCGCACGGCCTTGTTCAATACCAATCCCGGTCTGGGAACGGATGAACTGAGCACGGAATTTCTCACGTTCGAGATTGCCTTCCGGGCTGTTATCAGTGGCTGAGAACACCCAGATACCCACAAACGCCACCAGAATCGAGAACAGTGCCGGGTATTCGTACGGGAAGATGGCCGTTGCGTGACCCAGAACCTGCACCCAAACGGTTGGGCCGAGGATCATCAACAGCACCGCCGTAATCAGGCCGAGCCAGCCGCCAATCATCGCGCCACGCGTGGTCAGTTTTGACCAGTACATCGACAGCAGAATAATGGGGAAGTTACAGCTCGCGGCAATCGAGAATGCAAGTCCGACCATGAAGGCGATGTTTTGTTTCTCGAACAAAATCCCCAACAAGATTGCCACCACGCCCAACACCAGAACGGTGATTTTCGACACTCTCAGCTCATCACGTTCAGACGCACCTTTACGGAATACGTTAGCGTAAAGGTCATGCGAAACCGCAGACGCGCCTGCCAGCGTTAAACCTGCTACCACTGCAAGAATGGTGGCGAAGGCAACCGCCGAGATAAAGCCTAAGAACAAGCTGCCACCGACGGCGTTAGCCAGGTGAACCGCAGCCATGTTGTTACCACCAATCAATGCGCCAGCCGCATCTTTAAAGGCAGGGTTTGCCCCCACCAACATGATGGCGCCAAAGCCGATGATAAAGGTCAGGATGTAGAAATAACCCATAAAGCCGGTGGCAAACAGCACGCTTTTACGCGCTTCGCGGGCATCGCTCACGGTGAAGAAACGCATCAAAATGTGTGGCAAACCGGCGGTACCAAACATCAAACCTAATCCCAGCGACAGCGCTGATATTGGGTCTTTCACCAGCCCGCCAGGACTCATAATCGCCACACCTTTCGGGTGCACGGCAATGGCTTCGGCAAACAGATTGTTGAAGCTGAAGCCCACGTGTTTCATCACCATAAAGGCCATGAAACTTGCGCCGAACAGCAACAACACCGCTTTGATGATTTGCACCCAGGTGGTTGCCAGCATGCCGCCGAACAACACGTACATCACCATCAACACGCCAACCAGCACCACCGCAACATGGTAGTTCAGGCCAAACAGCAACTGGATAAGTTTACCCGCGCCGACCATTTGGGCAATCAGGTATAACGCGACGACCACCAGAGAACCGCAGGCCGACAGAATACGGATTGGCCCCTGCTTCAGGCGATAGGAAGCCACGTCAGCAAAGGTATATTTACCGAGGTTACGCAGGCGTTCAGCAATCAGGAACAGGATAATTGGCCAGCCGACCAAAAAGCCCAATGAGTAAATCAGGCCGTCGTAGCCGGAGGTAAATACCAGTGCCGAAATACCGAGGAACGAAGCGGCAGACATATAGTCACCCGCAATCGCCAGGCCATTCTGGAAGCCCGTAATATTGCCGCCCGCCGTGTAATAATCGCTACGCGTGCGGGTGCGTTTTGACGCCCAATAAGTAATACCCAACGTAAAGGCGACGAAAATCACGAACATGATAATTGCCTGCCAGTTGGTAGGCTGGCGTTGCACAGCCCCCGTAATAGCATCAGCGGCAAACGCAGAGGCTGGCAGGCTTAACAGCGGTGCGGCAGCAAGGCCGAGAAGACGTTTCATGATACCTTCACCTCGCGCAGCACAGCGTTATTCAGACGGTCAAATTCACCGTTCGCCCGCCAGACATAAACGCCCGTGAGGAAGAATGAAATCAGAATCACGCCAACCCCAATCGGAATGCCGCGGGTGACGGTGGTGCCTGCGTGCAAAGGTGTGCCCAGCCAGCCAGGCGCGAAGGCAATGAGCAGGATAAAGCTGATATAAATCACCAGCATGATGATGGACAAAATGGTGGCAAACCGTTGCCGTTTAGCGACTAACTCCCTGAAATGCGCACTGTCTTCTATCCGTTGATAAAGTTGATCACTCATCACAGATCTCTCCAGAGTAGGGGTTGGGTTTTTTATTGTTTTGTTTTGGCTCCTTCTCCTGGGGGAGAAGGTTGGGATGAGGGCATTTCACCATGGAAACTCCCTCACCCCGGCCCTCTCCAAAAAGGAGAGGGGAAGAGCAGTTAAGGCATGGTAATAGATTGTTTTTCTTCC
This sequence comes from Buttiauxella sp. 3AFRM03, assembly GCF_003675305.1. Classification (NCBI taxonomy): domain Bacteria; kingdom Pseudomonadati; phylum Pseudomonadota; class Gammaproteobacteria; order Enterobacterales; family Enterobacteriaceae; genus Buttiauxella; species Buttiauxella sp. 3AFRM03. The sequence goes on along the minus strand of NZ_CP033076.1, from coordinate 2,649,149 downwards.
AGTAACTTCTCAACAACGCCCGGATCGGCAAGCGTTGAAGTATCACCAAAGTTGCTGGTATCGCCGGCGGCGATTTTGCGCAAAATACGACGCATAATCTTGCCAGAGCGGGTTTTCGGTAGTGAATCTGTCCAGTGCAAAATATCCGGTGTGGCAAGTGGGCCAATCTCTTTACGCACCCAGTTTCGCACTTCGGTGTACAACTCAGGCGTTGGCTCTTCGCCGTGATTTAGCGTCACATAGGCATAAATCGCCTGGCCTTTAATGCTATGTGGAATGCCGACCACTGCCGCTTCGGCCACTTTTGGATGCGACACCAGCGCGGACTCGATTTCTGCGGTACCCAGACGGTGACCGGAAACGTTGAGCACATCGTCCACACGTCCGGTTATCCAGTAGTAACCGTCTTCGTCGCGACGTGCGCCGTCACCGCTGAAATACATGTTTTTGAAGGTCGAGAAATAGGTCTGCTCGAAACGTTCGTGGTCGCCAAACAGCGTGCGCGCCTGGCCTGGCCATGAATCGGTGATCACCAGGTTACCTTCGGTTGCACCTTGTTGCGGGTTGCCTTCGTTATCTACCAGCGCCGGTTGCACGCCAAAGAATGGACGAGTCGCGGAACCGGCTTTCAGCTCGGTGGCACCAGGCAGTGGCGTAATCATGAAACCGCCGGTTTCGGTCTGCCACCAGGTGTCGACTACCGGGCATTTCTCGTTACCAATTTTCTTCCAGTACCATTCCCACGCTTCCGGGTTGATAGGTTCACCCACGGAACCCAAAATGCGCAGCGACGAACGATCGGTATTTTCAATCGCTTTGTCACCTTCGGCCATTAAGGCGCGAATCGCAGTTGGCGCGGTATAAAGAATATTCACTTTATGTTTATCAACAACTTGTGCCATGCGGTTTGGTGCAGGCCAGTTTGGCACGCCTTCAAACATCAGCGTGATCGCACCACATGCCAGTGGGCCGTACAGCAAATAACTGTGGCCGGTGACCCAACCCACGTCGGCGGTACACCAGTAAACGTCGCCCTGATGGTAATCAAAGACATATTTAAAGGTGGTTGCGGCATAAACCAGGTAACCGCCGGTGGTGTGCAGCACGCCTTTTGGCTTGCCTGTTGAACCGGAGGTGTAAAGGATAAACAGCGGATCTTCGGCGTTCACTTCGACGGGCTGGTGGTGGGTGCTGGCTTTCTCAACCAATTCGCTCCACCACAAGTCGCGGCCTTCTTTCCACTCAATATTCCCGCCAGTACGTTTAAGCACAATCACGTGTTCAATAGTTTTAACGCCAGGGTTTTTCAGCGCTTCATCAACGTTTTTCTTCAGGGGAATCGAGCGTCCTGCACGAACGCCTTCGTCGGCGGTGATCACCAGCTTAGAGCTGGAATCGATAATGCGCCCGGCGACCGCTTCTGGTGAGAAGCCACCAAAAATCACCGAATGTACCGCGCCAATACGCGCGCAAGCCAGCATCGCAACGGCGGCTTCCGGCACCATCGGCATATAAATCGCCACCACATCGCCTTTCTTGATGCCGAGTTCTACCAGGGTATTGGCAAAACGGCACACTTCACGATGCAGTTCACGATAGGTAATGGTTTTGCTCTGGGTTGCGTCGTCGCCTTCCCAGATGATCGCGGTCTGATCTCCACGATCTTTAAGATGACGATCCAGGCAGTTGGCGGCCAGATTCAGCGTGCCGTCTTCATACCATTTGATTGACACGTTTCCAGGTGCGAAAGAGGTGTTTTTCACCTTTTTATAAGGTTTGATCCAATCAAGGATCTTCCCTTGCTCGCCCCAAAAAGCGTCGGGGTCATGCACCGAGTGTTGGTACATGGATTGGTACTGCTCCGGTGTTATCAGGCAATTGTCCGCGATATTGGCGGGAATGGCGTGTTTATGTATTTGGCTCATGGCTTTTTTTCTCCTTGTAGGATGTTAATAATATGTCAAGCAAACGTTAATTGTAGGGGCTTGGGGAGCTTTGTTTACTATTTGGGCGACAGATCACGCATTAATTAAATTGTTGAAAATCTAATCAATACATCCTGTGAGGCGGGGGACAAAAACGAAGGTTGGTGCTGAAATATCGGTATTTCTCGTCCTTTTTATTTCATCGCCGCTAAAGTGTTAATAAAGTAAATATAACTAGTCATTTACTCTATTAGGCATAGAATTTCTGTGTACTGAAAATTATGAAATATTTACTAAATTTTAATTGATTAGGATATGAGATGGTTAGTGAAGCTTTAGTACAACTCGCAATGAACACACTCTCCTGTAGTCAGAAGCAACTGGCAATTCAATTAGGAGTATCACCTACTCAAATTAGTAAATGGAAGAAAGGTGAACATATGTCCATGGATATGGAGAAAAAATTCCGTCAGTTAACCGCTATTGGAGAAAAAGAACCCGAATTTGTACTTTGGGCTGGCTCTATTGAAAATGCTGATAAATGGGATGCACTCATTCACTATCTTGCAGAAACAGCCCATGAAGGTGCTGAAACTGGATATAACACGGATCCTTTAATGGATGAAGAGGGGCTTCTTAGCTGGGATATTTTCAGGGTTTTGCATGAAATGGGAGTCAAGTTACCTAAAACTTTCCCTCCAGAGCTAGAAATAGATAAAGAAAGTGAAGAGTTTTGGGATTTGGTCGAAGACAATTTTCACTCGGCTCTGATTAAGCGGATTTTCAATTCTCTTAATGACGTCTATGGATTCTATTCGGCATTTATTGATGAGTTTATGGATGATGAAAGTATGGATCTTGCTGACTCCGTAGCAGTAAATATAGAGCCATGTCTTATGTCATTAGCTGCATCTAAAATTGAAGTAAGTTCAAAAATGGCTCCAAATTTTTTAAAATTCAAATACCGCGTAACCCAAGAATATGAAGGCTGGATAGCAATAGTTAAGGACAGAGCATTCCGTGCAGGAGTTCCGTTAAGAGCTGAGTTAATGGACATGATTTATAAGTCGAGTAGTACACTTGGCGTTGAGGCGGAAGCAGAAAGTCTTGGATTTAATTCAAATAGAATTCATCCCGATATTTATATGAATGAGCTACTGGTTGGAATGAGAATGATTCATCAGGTTTTGCCTGTAATTATGAAAAAGCTTGAGATATATGATGAGTTTCAATTAGATTGCTCGGAGCTATGTATTGGGGAAGAGCGGAGTCAGGATGTTAAAAGTGCTCAAAACTAAAAGACCCCACCAAAGGTAGGGCCTGAGAATCGCGTTGCCTGATTGTGCGCAACTAGAACCTACGTGAGGGGAAGTAGACAGCACAAGCAATTGCGTAGGATGTTAATCACTCATCATCTGAGTGTCAACTTCTATGTTGCAACTACTTGGATAGAGATCGGAGTGAGCAGGATGCCGCAAACCACGAATTACGAATCAATCATCACTTTGATTTCAAACCCAAGATTATGTGGTTACCAAAATACTTTTAAAACTACCAACGATAGTGAACTCTATGGAATTTATATCTGGGCACAGCATGCGGCGGCTTCACTTTATCCTTTATTACAAAATCTTGAGATTTCATTGCGTAATGCGATAGATAGAGAGGCAAAGGCTCGATTTGGTCTCTATTGGTGGGATCAAATAGGAAAGAATGTTCAGGGTGATACGCTACCGAAGTTCCTGGTGAATATTGATAAAGCTAAAAGAACGCTTGAGATTGAGCGACGAAAAAAAGAGGCGCGTAGAAAAAGCCCTTTGGACCCGTTCATTCAAAATCAGTGGACACATGATCAAATTTTAGCGGCTACTGATTTTAGTACATGGCATTTTATTTTAAGTAATGATTTTTGTTCATTATCCCCAAAAGATAATGCCAATTATCTATGGCCTAAGTCACTTGGCAAGGTATTTCGAAACTATTCATCAATAACACCAAACTCAAAGTACGCAAGAAAAGAGATTGGGGATCTTATCTTTGAACTCCGTGAGTACCGGAATCGATTATTCCATCATGAACCTGTTTGGAATAAAGCGCCCAATGTGAGTGACGCTCGTTCAGCAATTGATACGATAAGAATGAAAATTAACAAAATTGAGCGATTGGTTAATTCTCTTGATAAAGGTTTGCTGACAATTTTGTATAAGGTTGGTTTATTCGATAATGCCCGTAGAGTTTGCTCCCTGGATGAGTTAAATATATATAGATATACCAAGCCATATTGCACGATGACAGATGCTCAACATTCTCTTCTGGATGAATATTGCCAGATTGCCGATCTGAAAAATGAAACAGTAATTTGGGAGTACAAAAATAACGTATTCGGATTAAATAAAATTCGCTGAAGAGTCTTTCATCGCTTCTTTGGAGGTACATGACGTACGAAAATTAAAAAGCACCAGCAAGAATCGCTAGTGCTTTCCGTGTCATGTGCAGTCAGTTATTAACCCGCCGCGCTTTCGCGCAAACTGGCTTTTAGCTTGTTGTACTCGTCAATCACATACTGTTCAGCAGCTTTCTGATCGGCAATCGGCTCGACGCGCACAGCACAGTACTTGTACTCCGGCGTTTTAGTAATCGGGCTGAGGTTTTCAGTCACCAGCTCGTTACAGGCACCAATCCACCACTGATACGTCATATAAACGGCGCCTTTATTAGGGCGTTCGCTTACATTCGCACGGGTGATGACGCGACCTTTGCGAGAATTGACCCAAATCAGCGCTTCATCTTCAATGCCCAAACGAGCGGCATCGTCGATGTGGATTTGCGCATAACCTGGTTCATCTGCCAGGGCTGCCAGGGCTGCACAGTTACCGGTCATTGAACGGCAAGAGTAGTGGCCCACTTCACGCACCGTGGAAAGTACCATTGGGTACTCTTCGGTGACTTTGTCGATTGGCGGTGCCCAGTCGCAAGTGAAGAACTCGCCCAGACCGTTTTCGCGGTCAAACTTACCGTCATACAGGAACGAGGTTCCCTGGTCGCTTTCAGCTACATCGCGGCAAGGCCACTGGATATAACCCAGTTCACCCATTTTCTCGTAAGTGGCACCGTAGAAATCCGGGCACAGACCACGCAACTCATCCCAAATTTCCTGGGTGTTGTTGTAGTGCATCTGGTAGCCCATACGGGTGGCAATTTCACTGATAATCTGCCAGTCCGTTTTCAGGTCCCACTTCGGCTCCACAGCTTTAAAGAAGCGCTGGAAACCACGGTCAGCGGCGGTATAAACGCCTTCATGTTCGCCCCACGAGGTAGACGGCAAAATTACATCGGCCGCCGCCGCGGTTTTGGTCATGAAGATGTCCTGCACAATGACCAGTTCCATATCGGCAAACGCCTGACGAACTGCCGAAAGCTCGGCATCCGTTTGCAGCGGATCTTCACCCATAATGTAAGCTGCGCGAACTTCGCCATGTGCCACACGGTGAGGTATCTCACTGATGCGATAGCCCGTGTGAGCCGGTAGCGATGGCACGCCCCAGGCTTTGGCGAACTTCTCGCGGCTGACTTCGTCTTTCACGTACTGGTAGCCAGGATAGGTATCCGGCAGTGCGCCCATATCGCAAGCACCCTGAACGTTGTTCTGGCCGCGAACCGGGTTCACGCCAACATTCGCTTTACCCAGGTTACCGGTCATCAGCGCAAGGCTGGTCAGCGAGCGCACAGTTTCCACGCCCTGATAGAACTGGGTGACACCCATGCCCCACAGAATGGTGGCCGTTTTTGCGTTCGCATACATACGCGCTGCGCCGCGAATTTCCGCCGCGGTCACGCCGGTAATTTCTTCAACGGACTCAGGCGTGTAGCCCGCAACAATTTTGCGATACTCGTCGAAACCTTCAGTACGCGAAGCCACGAAGGACTGGTCATATAGATTTTCTTCGATAATCACATGCCCGATTGCGTTAAGCAGGGCGATGTTAGAACCATTTTTTAACTGCAAATGCATGTCAGCGATGCGCGCGGTTTCAATTTTACGCGGATCGACCACAATGATTTGCGCCCCTTTTTGCTTCGCGCGGATGACACGGTTAGCAACGATAGGGTGTGAATCTGCCGGGTTATACCCGAACACAAACACTAAATCGGTATCCTCAATCTCGACGATTGAGTTGCTCATAGCGCCGTTACCGACCGATTGGTGCAGACCTGCAACCGATGGGCCGTGTCAGACGCGTGCGCAGCAGTCAACGTTATTGGTACCAATAACGGCGCGCGCAAACTTTTGCATAACATAGTTGGTTTCGTTGCCAGTACCACGGGAAGAACCGGTGGTCATGATGGCATCGGAGCCGTGTTTCGCTTTGATTTCACTCAGACGAGTACTGACGTAGTTCAGTGCTTCATCCCAGGAAACGTTTTCGAGTTTGCCGCCCTTCTGGCGACGAATCATTGGTGATTTGAGGCGCGGAGTGAGGATTTTAGTATCGTTAATAAAATCCCAGCCGTAGTAACCCTTCAGGCAAAGATCGCCCTGGTTGGTTTTACCTTGAGCTGCTTCCGCCTTGACGACTTTGCCGTTATCGACCACGAGATTGATTTTGCAACCCGAGGCACAATAGGGGCAAACCGTGACGACTTTTTTCATCAGTGTTGCTCCAGTCAATATTGCTTACCTTGCAACTTTCTATGCATTATCTATGCCACATAGAAAGAGTGGGAATTACAGGCATCTTACGGTGATAAAAGCAGCAAAACCCTGACGAAAAACAGGACATCGTCAAAAGTGACGTGTCGAGCGGAACACGGTTTGTGACACCGGTTGAAAATTCAACATGGGTATTTATCTTTTGTGCGGCACTCCTTCCACAATCACCCACACTTACCCCATGTCTCTTTTCATCCTCCGGAGTTCAATAATGAAGCCTGCCATTTTGCTGGTGGATGACGATTTGGCGATCTGCGAGGTGCTGCGCGATGTGCTCAATGAGCACGTGTTTGAGGTGAGGGTTTGCCACTCCGGGAATGACGCGCAGACTGCGATTGCTCAGCACCCAGAAATCGCCCTGGTGCTGCTGGATATGATCCTGCCGGATATTAACGGGTTACTGGTGCTGCAACATATTCAGCGTCAGCGTCCTGATTTACCGGTAGTAATGCTAACTGGCCTTGGCAGCGAATCCGATGTAGTCGTGGGGCTGGAGATGGGCGCCGATGACTACATCGCCAAACCGTTCAACCCGCGTGTGGTGGTGGCGCGTGTTAAAGCGGTGCTACGGCGTTCTGGCGCACTGGCGGTGGAAACGACGACGACAAAAAGCAGCGGCCTGCATTTCAACGGTTGGCGGCTGGACACCGAACGTTGTCAGTTATTGAATGCTGCCCATGAACAAGTCGACCTCACCCAGGGCGAATACGGCTTACTGTTGGCATTAATGCAAAATTCTCGCAAAGTATTATCGCGTGAACGACTGCTGGAGTTGACCCACAGCGAAAGCCTTGAAGTCTTCGACAGAACGATTGATGTGCTGATTATGCGCCTGCGGCGAAAAATAGAATTAAACCCGCATCAGCCCGCTTTAATCCGCACCATTCGCGGTATTGGCTATGTATTTTCCGCTGATGTTATTCAGGCGGAGAATAATGCGGCTTGAATTATAAATAATAAATGGGTGCTTAAGACTTTTCCCTGCATTCCTTCACAAGTTGGGTGGGGCGAACCCCGCCCGGATAGCTTTACTATTCGGAGCAGGCCAGCCTGGCCGCTACCTCCTGTTTATCATTCCTTATTTTCACTTCGCATAAATTACGGCGTGTTAATAAGGTAATTGCTATTAATGTTAAGCAAACAATTAATAAAAATATGACAACAGTCTTTGTAGGCTTCATGCCTTTTTACTCCTTGCCTTGCGGCGAGTAAGAGGCTAACCTCAACTTGTTGGGAGTTGAGGATCAGCCTCGGGTTGTACTGACCCCATTTAGTTGGACAGTTAAACACAAGGCTCATAGGTCTGAGTTCGGTATTCAATGGGACTCAGACCTTTTAATTTCAGACTAATTCTTCTGCTGTTGTAGTATTCAATATATTCGATCACAGCATCTTTTAGTTCGCTTATATTACTGAACTCATCAAGATAAAAACATTCCGACTTAAGTGTTCCGAAAAAACACTCAACAACTGCATTATCCAGGCAATTTCCCTTCCTGGACATACTCTGTATAACTCCATGTTCCTTAAGTATATTGTGATATCTTCTCATACGATACTGCCATCCTTGATCAGAGTGCAGGACTGGATGTTCGTGTGGCTTAAGTTTTTCAAACGCCTGATCAAGCATATTCTCGACCATGTTCATTACTGGCCTTTCAGATATGCTGTAAGAGATAACTTCGTTATTGAAGAGATCGATTACAGGAGACAGATACAGCTTACGTCCCTTCACAGCAAATTCAGTCACATCAGTAACCCACTTTTCGTTTGGCCGGGTTGCCCTGAAGTCCCTCTGTAAAACGTTAGGAGCGGTCTGCCCTGTTTCTCCTCTGTAGGAGCTGTAGCGTTTGATTTTTATTGCCGCTTTCAACGAAAGGGTACCCATCAGTCGCTGCACTGCTTTATGGTTGATTTTCTCTCCATATCGTCTGAGAGACAGCGTTACCCTACGATACCCATAACGACCTCTATTCTCGTGATAGATCTCACCAATGCGCTTTTTAACGTCCGCATACTTATCAGGTTTACTCAGCATTTTGAGATGGTAGTAAAACGTACTACGCGGCATCTGGGCAGCCTTGAGAAGCTCATCGAGAGGATAGCATTGCCTTAGCTCATTGATCACTTTCACTTTTTCACGGGATGAGCTAAGGCTTTCAGCTTTTTTAGATAGGTAAGCCGCATTTCAAGGAACCGGACTTGTCTTTCAAGATCTTCAATGCGTCGATCTTTTGAGCGTTCCAATGCTAATGCAGCTTTTTCTGGATCATCCTTCATCTCTATATTTCTTTTTGTACCGATCTTGAGAGAGCGTAACCCTTCTTCTCCGTGCTCTTCATACACTTTCAGCCATTTGGCTACTGAACCACTTCCAGCAAGCATAAAATGAGCTGCAGCCTGATTGAGAGACATATGTTGCTCGGTAACAGCTTTAACTACCTGCACGCGCAACTCTGGATCAGCGGAAACACCTTTAGGTTTGGGAATTAAACCCTCTTCTCCATGCTTTTCATAGAGGGCAGCCCACATCCTAACCTGAGTTCTGGGAACCCCAAATCGGGCAGAGATGATCCGGTAACCATCATCAGTGGTGAAGTAGTGCTTAACAACCTCAAGACGTTTCTCAAAGGAGTATTTTTGCTTTGCCATATAAGGGACTATTCCATTTTATAGTCCAACTAAATGGGTGCAGTGCAGGTTAACGTTAAAGTTGCCCGGGGCTTTCTTATTCTTAAAGTTTAAGAATATCCCTCACTTATGCTCAGGACAGAAAGCCCTAAGCACCCGCCGCATAGTTTACTGAGTTTTTATTTATTAGATATTAAATTGCTAATGTAATTCATTTATCATGATTACATTGTTCTGGAATATCCCTCGCAAATAATCTTAATCATATTGATGTCGTGATTATTAGTTGAAGGCTTAATAAATCTCAACTCCGCTCACTAATAAAACTCTGCAATTCCGTTAATGTTTTTGCGCCATCGATCGCATTTGCACATAACAAATTCGCGCGAGCGCAGGCATGGGCTAATTTCAGGCTATCGACCAGCGGCCATTTTTCATGGCAGCCATATAATATTCCGGCGCAAAAAGCGTCACCCGCACCAACGCTGCCGACAATTTCCTCTTGAGCCAACATAAACGACGGCACCCATGTACCTTCGCCTCCACGTTCTATGCCCCATGCACCTTCCGGGCAATGAATCACTACTCTTTGCTTCACACCCGATTCCAGCAGCAACGTTGCCGCTTGCGCAATATTTTCGACATGCGGTGCACCGTTAGCATGGCGGATGTCCAGCCCGCTAAACTCACCGGCTTCCAGTTCATTAATCACCAGGTAATCCAGCCAGCGCAGGGCAGGGAGCACCATCGGGCGGTAACGCGGGTCGCCCTGACGCGAGACTAAATCCAGCGAGGTTTCATAGCCTTGCAGGGACATCATGGCCAACAATCGGGCGCTGCGTGTGCCGTATTCCGCATCTTCCATATCAAGACTATCAAGCAGCAACAAATAGCCGAGGTGGAAGATTTTGAAGGATGTTTCAAGGCGGTCAAAGGCGGGTAAATCAAGCAAACGATTAGCGCCAGGCGAGTGGAAAAACGTGCGTTGCCCGCTCGGGTCGGTCATTACTTGCGACATCGACGTTGGCGCGAAAGTAGTGCGGTGCACATGCTGGCGATTGACATGATACTGATCCAACATGGCCATAATATAGTCGCCGTCATGATCGTCACCGACCAATCCCACAGCTTGCAGCGGTAGCCCGACATGCATTTTTGCCAGCGTCAGCAACACATTTAACGGCGCGCCGCCAGTTGAGCGTTCACTGTGAACGATTTCCGCCAGCCACCCGCGCTGCGGCCATTGCACAATTTGATGTACATGGTCGACCAACATATTTCCGGCGGCGATAATCCCGCTGCGCTCTGTCATAACCTCTCCTTACGCCTTTCCTGAACTGCCAAAAATCTGCATTTGTTGCGCGACGACATCGGTAATCGCCTCTTCAATACCCAGCAATAACTCGGCGAACTCGTCATAAATGGCGTGACGTTGATTCATGCGTTGCTCGATGGCACCGAGGGCCGCTTGCGACATGCCGGTATAGAAATTTATCTTGTGAATACCAAGGGTTATCGCTTTGCGAAAATCCTCATCGCTGATGCCTGAACCGCCATGTAATACCAGCGGCAGGCCGGTTTGTTGGCGAATCGCCGCCAGACGGTCGAAATCGAGTTTTGGCTCGCCTTTATACTTGCCGTGGGCGTTGCCAATGGCGACCGCCAGCGTGTCGATGCCAGTTCTGTCGACAAAATCACGCGCCACTGCCGGGTCGGTAAATTTGTTGCTGTCGGCCTCGCCATACAGCGCACCGCCTTCGTCACCGCCCACTGCGCCCAGTTCGGCTTCGACCGAGACCCCCACCGCGTGGCACATCTTCACCACTTCTCTGGTCTGGCGGACGTTCTCTTCATATTCAAGTGTAGAACCATCGAACATCACTGAGCTAAAACCGAGGCGTAAAGCGCGAACTACCGCTTCAAAATGCAGGCCATGGTCGAGATTGAGCACCAGCGGAATATCGTGGCGAGCTGCTTCGAATTTGACGGCTTCGACCAGTGATTCCAGCGACACATACTTAAAATGTACTTCGGCAATGTTGATGATAAACGGCGAGTTTTCTTGTTTTGCAGCGGCAAAAAGGGCGCGCAGAAAATGGCTGTCCAGAACGTTAAAAGCGCCGAGTGCATAGCCGTTTGCGCGGGCATGAGCCAGGCCATCTGCGAGCGATATCAAAGCCATAATAGTTTCCCCTGGTGTTGGGACAAAATGGTTGAAAATTAAAGGTATTGGCGATATTCATTGCACAGCAATTGCTGGATTGGCGCGTCTTCAATGATGGAATTAAAGCGCTCAAGCGGTTTGAGAAAACGGTTGTCGCGGTCGTCATCATTGACCATCGACACTTCGCCAACCAGCACGTCGCCGTAACCCGCCTCTCCCCAGAAACTGTGGTAAATACCGGGCACCAGGCAAATGCTCTCACCGGGTGACAGGCGCAACTGGCTGCCTGCGGCGTGAGTCTGGCGACAGCCATCGATAACCACAGTGACATCGCTGTCTTCGGTCTGCTCGAACTGATCGGAATTCCACAGTTCGACAATCAAATTACCGCCGCCGCGATTGATAATGTCCTCGCGTTTGCGCCAGTGAAAATGCATCGGCGTGAGTTGCCTTTCGCGCACATGGATGATTTTTTCGGCGTAGCATTTGGCATAGGGTGCGCCATCGGGTGAGCCGTTACGCAGGGTGAAAAGCGTCAGCCCCTGAGCCAAAAAATCGCTGCCGCCAAAAGCGGTCACGTCCCATCCCAGTTTGAGATTGAACACCTCTTGCCAGATTTGTTTATCCGTCTGCTGCCATTTAGCCAGGTTATACGAGGCGAATGGCGGCAAATGAACATCGTGCTGCATAAAGAAATGGCGTGTTTGCGCGAGGATCTGGTTTATTTCGGAGCGTTTCATTTTGTCTCCTTTCAACAACCCTCACCCTGGCCCTCTCCCGGAGGGAGAGGGAACAGGTCGGTTTTCCCCTCTCCTTTGGGAGAGGGTTGGGGTGAGGGGAAAAGTTATTTCACCGTCCAACCCTTATACGTCCCGATATTATTTTTATCGATCATGGTTACTGGAATCAGCACCGGCTCTTTCGGCGCAGGCTTGCCTTGCAGAATGTCGTAACCAATCTCAACCGCTTTGGCAGCCATCACTTGCGGGTCTTGCGCAGGTGTGGCGACAAACAGCGTATTTCCGCCGCGTTTCAGGGCTTCTTCCGCATCAGGGCTGCCATCCACACCAACGATGAAGAACTCGTTACGTTGGGCTTGTTTCGCTGCCAGATCGGCACCGATCGCTGTCGGATCGTTGATCGCAAACACGCCGTCGATCTTCGGATTTGCCGCCAGCAAAGAAGTCATCACTTCAAGTCCACCTTCGCGGCTGCCTTTGGCGTTCTGGTTAGAAGAAAGGATCTTGATATCAGGATGCTTTTTAAACTCGGTTTCGCAGCCTTCTACACGGTTCTGCACGGCGGAAACCGGCGGCCCGTTGATGATCACCACGTTGCCTTTGTTTTTCAGGCGATCCGCAATGTACTTACAGGCGATTTCACCCGCCTGAGTGTTGTTCGAGGTGATCGTCGCATCCGCCCCTTCCGCTGCCACGTCCACCGCAACCACCACGATCCCCGCGTCTTTCGCACGTTTCACCGCCGGGCCGATCCCTTTGGAATCCGCCGCGTTCAAAATGATCATGTCGACTTTGGCGGCGATAAAATTATCAATTTGAGAAACCTGTTGGCCGAGATCGTAACCGCTGGAAACCAGCGTCACTTTCACGTTATCTCCCGCAAGCTTACGGGCTTCCAGTTCGGCACCTTTGGTTATCTGCACGAAGAACGGGTTGGCGAGGTCACCCACCGTCACCCCGATGGATTTCAGCTCTTTTGCCTGAACAAACGGTACGGCGGCAATCATGAGTGCTGCAGCTAGTATCTTCAAACGCATGGTGAATCTCCTGTCTGGTTTTGTCGGATGACGCTCACGCTTATCCGACCTACGAAAGAGCATGGTTATCGGTTTGGTAGGGTGGATAAGCGATAGCGTCATCCACCGTTTACGTTATGCACTTTGATGGTGGCGGGTACGGTATTTGTCGATCAGCACCGCAATGATGATCACCGCACCCTTGATCACCAGTTGCCAGAAATACGAGACGCCCATTAGCGTCATACCATTGTTGAGCGTGGCAATAATCAGCGCGCCGACCAGCGTGCCGGTAATGGTGCCAATCCCGCCGACGAAGCTAGTGCCGCCGAGGATCACCGCAGCGATAGCATCCAGCTCATAACCGGTGCCAAGATTGCCGTTGGCGCTATACAACCGCGAGGCGCTCATCACCCCGCCCAGCCCGGAAAGCAGCCCGCTCATGCCATACACGAACAGCAACACCATCCAGACTTTAATGCCCGTCAGACGGGCGGCCTGCATGTTGCCGCCGACCGCGTAAATATGAACGCCGAGCGTGGTGCGCCGCAGAATGAACCAACAGACGACAATCACCGCCAGCGCAATCACCACCAGCCACGGAATCGGCCCGAGATACGCATTGCCAATCCATTCAAAATTGATATTCGAGTTAATCACCGTGGTGCCGTCAGCCAGCAAATAGGCCGCACCGCGTAATGCCGTATAGGTGCCGAGGGTGACAATAAACGGCGGTAATCCAGCCCAGGCCACCAGCATGCCGTTAAACAACCCAAGCCCGGTGCCCATCATCAGCGCGGCAGGAATCGACAGTGATTCCCAACCCGGCATGAGTGAAACCACCATCGCCGTCACCGCCGTGGTACCCAAAATAGAGCCAACGGAAAGGTCGATACCACCGGTCAAAATAATGAACGTCATCCCCGCCGCGAGAACGATATTGATCGACGACTGGCGGGCGATATTCAGCAGGTTAGATTCGGTAAAAAAGTTCGGCGTGATAAACCCAAAAATGGCGACGATCAGGATCAATATCGGCAAAATGCCGACAGTTTGCATCAAATCGCCGAACAGCGCTTTTTTCAGCGAGGCGGATTTGGCGACTTGTTGTGGTGTGGTTGGGCTAGCCATGGTGAATCCCCTTTTTATGGGCATCTTCAACGCCCGTTGCCAGCGTCATAATATTCTCTTGAGTGATCTCGGCGGGGTGCAATTCGCCCGCGATACTGCCTTCGCGCATCACATAAACCCGGTCACTCATGCCGACGATTTCCGGCAACTCGCTGGAGATCATCAGGATCGCCACGCCTTGTTTCGCCATCTGGCTCATGATCCGGTAGATCTCGCTTTTCGCCCCGACATCCACGCCGCGCGTCGGTTCATCGAGGATCAAAATACGCGGGCCGATCGCCACCCAGCGCGAGATCAGCAGTTTTTGCTGATTACCGCCGGATAACCCGCCAGCCCGCACTTGCGCGTGCGGCACTCGGATATTCAGCAGGCTGATAGCATCGTCAGAAATGGTCTGGGCTTTTTTGCGATCCAGCCAACCGTAGTGTGCATCGCGTTCCAGCGTCGCCATGGTGATGTTGTCTTGTGCGGCGAGTTCGAGGAACAAACCCTGCTCTTTGCGGTTCTCGGTCAGGAAACCGATCCCGTAGTGAATAGCTTCACGCGGTGAATGAATCTTCACCGGCTTGCCATCAATTTCGATGTTGCCGCCGGTCGATTTGCGCACGCCAAAAATCAGCTGTGCCAGCTCGGAACGTCCGGCACCCACCAGCCCCGCCAGCCCGACGATTTCACCGGATTTCACTTGCAGACTGACCGGCTGCACTTTTGCGCCATCCGTCAGGTGGTGAACGTTCAGGCGCACATTCCCCTGCGGAATATCGCGTTCTTTATTGAACAGATCGCTTAGCGGGCGGCCGACCATCATGCGCACCAGTTCGTTAGCGTTGAGGTTTTCACGCGTCAGACTGCCGACGTATTGCCCGTCGCGCAGCACGCTGACGCGGTCAGACAGTTCGTACACTTCCGCCATGCGGTGGCTGATATAGATAATCGCCATCCCTTCATCGCGCAGCCGCATAATCAGCTCGAACAGGCGGTGCGTTTCACGGGACGACAGTGCGGCGGTGGGTTCATCCATCACTAAAATGCGGCTGTTACGGTGCAGTGCGCGGGCGATTTCCACCTGCTGCTGCTCGGCAATCGTCAGGCGCGAGACTAAATCGCTGGCCTTAAACTGTGCGCCGAGGCGGTCGATAACCGTCTGCGCCTGCATCAGCATCTCTTTGCGCTTCACTAAACCGGCGCGTGAAAGCTCGCTGCCGAGGAAAATATTTTCTGCCACGGTGAGGTTAGGGGCGAGCTGCATTTCCTGGTAAATCAGCGTGATGCCGGCGTTTAACGCATCTTTTGGCCCCTTGATGCTGTACGGTTCGCCGTTAATTAAAATCTCGCCGCTGGTGGCGGTATACGCCCCGGCAAGGATTTTCATCAGCGTGCTTTTACCGGCGCCGTTTTCCCCCATTAAGGCGTGTATTTCGCCGGGGAACACCGTTAAATCGACCCCTTTCAACGCAAAAAATTTGCCGAATGACTTGGCAATATTGCGCATCTCCAGAATGGGAACGTGACTCATGTCGCAGCTCCTGCAGGTAAGGTTTCGATTGCTGCCAGTTGAACACGTCTAAGTAAATGCAAAATGTCAGAAGTCGTTCATATTTGTCATATTGGTGAACATCAAACGTAGCGTCATCCAGGCTGGTATATTGGGCTATTTCTCAAGATGCTTTGCAAGTTTCCATACACCCAGGATAACCATGACAATTGATAGTAATGTCAATTCCCCCCAATGTTCTGGAAAAAAACTGTAAGACAAGCAAGATAAAAGCACAATCAATGCGACAGGAAGATATGAATAAATGGTTTCTGTTTTAATCCAGTCGAAAATAAAGTTTTTGAGAAATTTTTTCATTTTACTATATCCCTTAATATGGTTATTGCATCTCTTTCACTAAGAGTGGTATTCAGATAGCCAATGTTCTTTTGCAGTACTGGCTCAATAATAAAATAAAGCATTTCTATATTTTCATTATGTAATATTTGATAAAAAGGAGGGTTAAGTAATTTCAATCTTCTTGCAGAAAGGGCGGCTTTTTGGACATAACTATAAAAACCAAGCAGTGTAAGAGTAACATTGCTTAACTTGGCGATTGCGGTACGGATTTTAGCCGTAAAACCTATCGATTCTGAAATAGACTTGGCAATTACATATGAGATAGTCGATTTTGTTACAAACCTGACTCTGTTTTTTGACAAATAACCTGTAATTTGAGTGATTATGTTTGTTCTGGAATTCTCATTGAAATTATCTAATACATATTTGACGTATAACTCAATCATATCAAGAATGACATCATTCCTCTTAAAGACTTCATTAATAGCGGCAATCATTCTTTTATCTTCTTCTCTTAGCTCCTGGCATACATCCTGATATTCATCAAAGAAACAGGCAGAGTACCATGTGGCTCTCTCTACACCAGAGTAGATACTACTCATGACTTCTTTGCTATTCTCCTGAAAAAGCTTTATTCCTTTCTCTAAGGATAATGCTATTTTTCTTTCTGCTTCCATATGTGCACGTAAATAATCCGAATGGTTCATTTATATAATCCTTTAACTGTTTTAACTACTCAGGATTGTTAAAAAACGCGATCCATCCACACACTATAAGAGCTGGTGCCAGCAGTACAATGTTCCCAACTTATTGCTTCATAAACAAATGAGATAGTTTCTTCCGCGAGTCCTTTACTGTCATCGACTACATGGGGGATATGGAGCTGTAAGTCACAAATATGTGCGCCGGTAAGTTTTATAATGTAATACAGCTCGTTTATACCAAAGCGATTGGTCCTATACACAGAGAATTTACAAGTTAATATTTCATTGTCATTAATAGATTTGCTCAATAATGGCGAGGATTTATCAACAGGTTTTTTGATGGTCAGGCATTGATGGTTGACGTTACTAATACGTGTTAGTCGGTGATTCAGTTCATACACCATAATTTGATCAAGATGTGCAATCTGTGATTTATTCCCAATTGAATCAAGGGACATACATCCTACAGATATTTTTCCTTGATTTTTACCGTTAAGTGTCAAATAGATTAAATTTGCCATAATCATTCCTTAATTTTATATAAAATATCAATAAGAAGAAGATGTTCATGTACTTTATTTATTTAACAGGCAGGGGCTTTACTTATGTCGCTGGGAATACTAGACATAGATTGAAGAATAAGGCAATTCAGTTTTCATATTGTGTGCCTGTCAGAAAAGGACAACTTTCTCCCTTGTGGTTAGAGGGTCAAAGCGAGGTACCAAACCAGCCACCGGAGCCAAACCATGCCTGCACCCCGCACACCGTTCCTCACCAGCGCTCGCGGACGCTTGCTGTCCTTTAACTTGCTGGTGGTGGCGGTGACCTTAATGGTGTGCGGCGTGGCAATTCTCGGCTTTAATCATGCCAGCCGTTTGCAGGAACAAGTGCAGGGGCAAACGCTCAGTGACATGTCCGGCAGCATGGAGTTGGCGCGGGATACCGCGAATGTGGCGACGGCGGCGGTGCGCCTCACGCAAGTGGTTGGTGCGCTGGAATATCAGAGCGAAGCGCAGCGTTTACAGCAAACCCAGCAGGCGTTGCAAAACTCGCTCAATCACCTGGCGAACGCGCCGCTCGCCAGCCATGAACCGCAGCTGGTCAAGCGCATCACCGAGCGCAGTAACGAACTGGAAAGCAGTGTTACGCGCATGCTGGAACTGGGGCATCGTCGCCATCTGGAACGTAACGCGCTGCTCAGTGCGCTGTATCAAAACCAAAGTTATCTGCATCATATTCAGGACATCAATGCCCGTGACGGACGGACGACGCCCGAAGCGCGGCTGTTAACGGAAATGGACCGCCTGATTCTGATTGCCATCCAAACCCCTTCGCCGAAAGCCACCGTGGTGCAACTCACCGAAGTCATGGCGCAGCTTCCGGCGCATGATGATTCACCGCTAGTCGATGAGATATTGCAGGAGTTCACCGCACATTTGCAGCAATTACTGCCACTTTCTCAGGCGCTGGATAACAGCGATTTGGGCATCTCGTGGTTTATGTATCACATCAAAGCGCTGGTGGCGTTTTTGAATGATGACATCAACCAGTACGTGCAAAAAGTGGCACAGGAGTCGCTCAACCGCAGCGAACAGAGCCATCAAGAGCTGCAATCGATGATTGCTTTTATTGGCCTGTTTGCCTTGCTGGCGCTGGTGATTACCGGCTTTGCGGGCTGGTATATCTATCGCAATCTTGGCTCGAACCTGACGGCAATTTCCCACGCCATGACACGGCTGGCGCGGGGGGAGCGCGATGTCAGCGTGCCTGCGTTGCAGCGCCGTGATGAACTGGGCGAGCTGGCGCGTGCCTTTAACGTGTTTGCGCGCAATACCGCCTCGCTGGAACACACCTCGAAATTACTGAAAGAAAAAAGCACTCAACTGGAAACCACTTTCCATGCCATGCGCGATGGTTTTGCGTTGTTCGATAACGACGGCATTTTGGTGGTGTGGAACCCGCAGTATCCGTTGCTGCTGGGGCTGGCAGCGGAACGTTTGCAGCGCGGGCAGCATTACATGAATCTGTTAAAACAGGTGTCGCCGCTCCAGGAACATATCCTTGAAAACCTCTCACGCCCGTTACCCAAACCACAGGAACTACGGCTTGCCGATAATCGCACTATCGAGCTGCGTTTTAGCCCGGTGCCGGGGCGCGGCATGGTGAACGTGGTGCTGGAGCGCACCGAGCGGAAAGCACTGGAAGAAGCACTGGTTCACAGCCAAAAAATGAAAGCAGTGGGGCAACTCACCGGCGGCCTGGCGCATGATTTCAATAATTTGCTGGCGGTGATTATCGGTAGTCTTGAGCTGACATCGGTGGATTCGTCAGATGCCACGCGCATTCAGCGTGCCTTAAAAGCCGCCGAACGCGGCGCGCAACTCACTCAGCGTCTGCTGGCCTTTTCGCGCAAACAATCGCTGCATCCTCATGCGGTGGCGATGAAAAACCTGCTGGAAAACCTCGACCCGCTGATTCGCCATTCACTTCCTGCGACGTTGACGCTGGAAATTGAAGCGCAGCATCCGGCGTGGCCGGCGTGGATCGATGTGAATCAACTTGAGAATGCGATTATCAATTTGGTAATGAATGCGCGTGATGCGATGGAAGGGCAAAGCGGCACGATTAAAATCCGCACCTGGAACCAACGAGTGGTGCGATCTGGCGGTAGCAAACAAGATATGGTGGCGCTGGAAGTGACCGACCGTGGGCATGGCATGTCGGCGGAAGTCAAAGCGCAAGCTTTTGAACCCTTCTTCACCACCAAACAGACTGGCAGCGGCAGTGGGCTGGGGTTGTCGATGGTGTATGGTTTTGTGCGCCAGTCCGGTGGGCGAGTGCAAATTGAAAGTGCGCCGGGACAGGGAACGTTAGTGCGCTTGCAACTGCCGCGTGCATCTGCGCAGGCCGTCAGTGAAACGGTGCCGCTAATGCTTGTGGAAAATCCGCTTCAGGACCAACTGGTGTTAGTGCTGGAAGATGAACACGATGTGCGCCAGACGCTGTGTGAGCAACTGCATCAACTGGGTTATTTGACACTGGAAACCAGCGACAGCCAGCAGGCGCTACAGTTTCTCAAAGAGGTGCCGGATATTCAGATTCTCATCAGCGATTTGATGTTACCGGGGCCGATGAACGGAGCTGATGTGGTGCAGCATGCGCGCGAGCATTATCCACATCTGACTTGCCTGTTGATCAGCGGGCAGGACCTGCGGCGTAGCGGGCAACAATTACCACCGGTCGAGCTTTTGCGTAAGCCGTTTAATCAGCAAAAACTGGCAAAAGTATTACGACGTGTTACTCAACTTGAAGTATGACGGGTGAATTGCAAATCAATGAAAAGGTCAGTTCCAAACAATTGACTCTGAGTCCAGAAGCGGACATTAATAGAACGACCCCTTCCAGTATCCCAGGAGGAAGGGGTGGGTTTTGGAATGTAACTTAGCCGCCTCATTAAATGATATGCACCTCATTGAGCATCCTGTAGCAAGGACTAAGCCCCTCTGCAAAGAGGGGCTGACTTTGGTCGCTGTTTGGTGGATGACGCCTGCGGCTTATTCCCCTACAAAACCCCCAAATTTTAATGTGCGTTGTTTGAAACTATTTGTTTTCGTAGGTCGGATAAGCGCAGCGTCATCCGACATTCATGCCAGGACGCTGCTGAAATTACCCCTCTTTGCCCATTCCCGTTTGCTGAATCAACATCAATGACACACTATTAAACCAACGATGCGCAAGACTCTGGCGCGAGCTTGCCACTGAAATATCCGCGAGATTTTCCCGGTTCAACACTGCCGCTTTACCATCACCTTCAATCGATACGCGATACCAAACCCCTTGCGGGCGCAAATCTTTGGCCTGCGCCGTCGGGTTTAATGCCACCGGCCCGCCATGCTCTTTCGCTAAAAGCAACGAAGGCAGGCGCGTCACCACATTATGGTCGATGGACACCACGCGCCCGATAAGCGGTTGCCACTCGCCAGGTTGATAAATCCTGGCTGTTGCACCTACCCGTAAACGCGCCAGATCCTCTTCCCCGACCAGCGCTTTCACCCGCCAGCGATCGGCATTCACCAGCGTGGCGATATGCGTGGATGCTGAGATCCAGCTTCCAGGCTGCAAAGAAAGATCGCGATCTTCAATGCGCCCATTCGAGGCGGCAACTAACCGCAGGCGCAGCAATTCGCTATTCCCCGCGCTTTGTTGCAGTGAATACTGGCGTGCCATTTGATCCGCCAGCACCTGTTTGGCGGGGCCGTCTTTCTCCAGCCCTAACGCACCACGGGCGCTGTATTCCCAGGCGCGGCGCATTTCTTCGGCCTTACGTTGCGAGGTTTCTGGCAACGGTGCAATCAGCTCAAACAGCGGTTGCCCAGCTTTTACTTGCTGGCCGTCGGTGACAAAAACTTTCTCAAGGCGTGCGCTGTAGGGCGTGTAAATCGGTTGCACAAAACCGGCTTCCACTACACCTGGCAGGCTCACTTTATTTGACCACGGCACAAAAATAACCAGCAGCGCGGCAATAGCAATCAGCAGCAACCTGCGGCGATAAAACGGCTGGCTTTCCTCGCGTCTGGCCCAACAGTGTTTGATCTCTTTGATCATCGGTTGCACCACAAAAGTGACAATTTCTACCAAAAATAAAATCACGCCCAGCGCTTTAAAAAAGGCGTGATACACCACCACCGCAATGCCGATAAACAGCAGCAGGCGGTAAATCCAGGTGGCAAAAGCGAACAGCGTCAGAAAGCGCGCAAAGGCCGGAGTGACGTTATCGGGTGCGGGATCGTTAATGCCAAACAGGTGCCAGCGCATCGCTCGTTTTGCCCAGTTTCCGGCGCGTTCGTGCAGGCCGGGGAAATCGAGCATATCGCTGAGAATGTAGTAGCCGTCAAAGCGCATAAACGGGCTGGCGTTGACCACCACTGTCATCACCCAGGCGGTGGTCGCCAGGAAAAACAGCGCGTTTTTGATGCTGCCTTCCGGTGCGAATGACCACAGCAACGTCGCCCATGCCGCCAGCACCAGCTCGGAGACAATCCCGGCGGCGGCGATTTTTAGCCGATCGCGCGAACGAAACAGCTTCCAGCTTTCGCCGGTGTCGGTGTAGGCCATCGGCAGCATCACCAGCAACGCAACACCCATATGCCCAACCCGCACACCGTGGCGCGTGGCGGTTAACGCGTGCCCCATTTCATGCCAGCATTTGGAAAACACCAGCGCGATAGCAAAGGCCGCCGCACCTTGCCAGCTCACCGAATTATGCAGCGTGGCAACCACGGTATCCCACTGGCGCGCCGCCAGCACAATGCCGGCCATCGCCACTAACAGCGTCAGCCACAAGAAAGTTTTGCTGAACAGCGGCTGCAACCACGGCAGCGCTTTACGCAGGGCTTTTTCAGGGTGAATCAACGGAATACGAATAAACAAATAACTGTGCAACAGCCATTTCCACACCGATGACGCCGGGCGATAACGCGCAGTGCGCAGCAATTGTTGCTGCTGCAAAAACAGCACAAACGCTTTGACGTCCTCTTCATCCACATTCAGCGTGGTGTGTTGATTAATCGCCTGTGCGATTTTTGCGGTATCAGCCAGTTGCCAGCGTTTGAGAATTTCGATTTCCAGCCAGCCGAGGCGGAAAAACAGGTTGCGCACCGGATCGGCCAAATGCCAGGCCGGCGAACCATCGCGGTTGCTGCCTGCGCTATTGAGGCGCAGTTCATCACGCAGCGCAGGCCACGGCGGCGCTGTGGCGGCACCGCTTATCACCAGCCGCTCCCGGCACGCAAGGTGGCGATAGGGCGGCGCAGCAACAGGTAACCGAGCATTGCCCAGTCACCGGTCACTCGCGCGGTTCCTTGTAAGCCAATACGCGCCACTTCTGGTTTACCTTCAAGCGTGCCGCGCAGCAAATAACTGGCCACGCCGTTGGGCGCTTCAACGGTTTGATAGCCTGCGTAATCCAGTTTCGCGCTAAAAGAATCGAGCGGGGCGACTTTCAAAAATACCGTCATCGGTGCGCCGCGATTCAGGTTGGTGGATTCGCTGACCGGTGCCCAGGCGCGCACGCCGAGGCTATTGGGGTCAGCCAGCAGGCCAATACGCTCACCCGTTTGCACCGGGCGGCCAGCCCAGTCATCCGGGTCGGAATAGACGAAAACGCCGTTGCCTGGGGCGCGAATCGTGAGTTTATCGATGTCACGGACTATCGACTCCACTTCCACTTTTTTCTCGCGCCATTTGCCTTCGGCCATCGCCAGTTCTGACTTGGCCTGTTGATCTTCAATCGCTTGCTGAGAAGCCTGATGCAGCGTGGTTTCAGCGGTTTCCAGCTCCGCCTGTGCCACCGCCAGCCGGTTATGCAGCGTGGTGTCGTCGAGAGTCGCCAGCACCTGGTCTTTCACTACATCGCTGTTTGGCAACACCACCATGCGCTTAATCACCCCGGAATCGGGCGCGGCAATCACTTCACTTTGCAGCGAGATAATTTCCGCTGGCACCAGCGTGTATTCGCGCACCGGAATACACAGCACCAGCAGCACTGCCAGCAGGATATAAGCGAGGCGGCGTCCGGTGTTGCGCTGCCAGAATTGCTTAAAGCGCGACGGGCGCGCGGTTAACGCCCACCAGGCGTAACCGTACAAACCGCTCAGTTGCAGCAGGGTAAATTCTGGCGATGCTGGAGCCAGCGAGGTTGGCCACGGTTCGTCGCGCCCTAAAAACCACAACGCGTGTATTTCGCCGTCGGCACCGGTGAGCGGCAGTACCCAAACCTGCGGCGGCAACCACTCGTTCCACAGCTTAGCCAGCGTTTCGCTTAATTGTGCGGGTGCCAGCGCCAGCACGCGGGCTTCCGGCGGTAAGGCTCGGCAATGTGGCGCAATTTCCTGCGCCACATCCGCCAGCCATAAGGCATACGGCGTGTTGTTGTCGGTATCGCTCAGCCCTGAATGGGCCACCAGTTTGGCGCGGTTATTGGGTGCAAGCGACAGCAGTGCGGCCTGGCGGTAATCCACCAGTTGGCGCGTTTCATTACAGATAGCAAACCCGAGTTCAGCGGCATTGCTGATGGTTTCGACTCGGGCGGCCAGTTGGTAAAAAGCTACACTGCTGGTCACGAATTGGCAGTCCCGCTTTTCAGGCAACGGTTTTCATCCGGCGGGCAAACCGCTACCGCTTGTCCGCTCATGCCGGGTAATACGTCGTCGGTTTTGTCCGGGAAGCGGGTTTCGATTTCGATGGTCTGGCTAACGGCATCCACTTTGCCGCTAATGTGCGTCACCGTGAGCGGATATTGTTTGCCGGTTTCACCGACCGAGGCATTCAGCTGCGAGCCGATTTTTAGCCACGGCACCCAGCTTGACGGCACGTTTAACCGTGCGCGCAAAGTCCCGCTGCCGACCAGATCAATCACTGGCGCACCCGCACCAATCCCCTGGCCTTCTTTGACATAGATTTTAGCGACGCGCCCATTGAATGGAGCCACGAAGCGGCACTGCGCCAGTTGGGCGTCAAATATCCCCATCTGGCCTTTGGTGCGGTTCACTTCGGAAGCGGCTAAGCCCACTTCCAGTGCCGCAGCCGATTGTAATCCTTGCAGTTTAGCTTTGGCTTCATAGCGCAGTTGGGCGGCGTGAAACTCCGCTTCAGCGGCATTTTTGCGGGCTACCAGGTCGCTACAATCCATGTTCGCCAGCAGTTTGCCTTGCGTGACGGTATCGCCCAACTGGACGTTAATTTTCGCCATCCGCCCAGGAACCACGCTGGAAAGCGGGCTTTCACGATTGGCGAGTACCAGGAAGCGCACCGCAGCGGAGCCATCCGCGGCAAACGCGGGCGCGGATAAGCAGGAAAGTGCGCAGATCAACCCGACCATCCATTTTTGTCGGATGACGCTGTTGTTTTTGTAGGGTGGATAAGCGTTAGCGTCATCCACCATTATTTTTGTCTTCATAAATACCTCATGGCGTCGCGGTCAACACGGGGGTCGCCCCGGCAATTCGTTGTAAATCGCTGGTAATCGATAACGTTGCCGCTTCGGCCAGGGCGCTGATAGAACGCGTGCTGGCTTCGTTTGGCAGATAACTCACGTACTGACGCGCCAGCACTTCGGCACCGGTGGCATCTTTGACACGCATCGTCCACACGCCTTTGCGCATGCCATTGTTGGTGCCGCCGCTAAAGCTCATTTGCAAATGGATACTGCTCGGAGACGGTTCCAGCGACAGGTGGTTCGCTTCAATTACCCGCCCGACGGATTGCTCGATGCTGCCACGCGAAACGCCTGCTGGCAGGCGTGTGACCTGAATCGACACCGGGTGTTTTTCAACAGTAATACCGGCGGCATGGGCAAATACCGCACTTTCTTGCTGGCGCAAACTGGTCTGAATTTGTCGCGATAAGCTGGCAACGTCGGTTTTTGTCACCTGATCTGGCAGCAAATCAATACCTACTGAGTTCAGCACTCGGCCATAAGCGGCCTGCGCTTCGGCATACGATGACGCTTCCTGGAAGCGGGAAACAATCGAACGCGCCTGGGTTCTTAATGTTTCCAAATCACTGGTCAGCGAGTTGTCCGATCCGGCGCGGGAAATACTCGCCAGGCGCTGGTCAACTTGCGCCGATTGCTCGGCAATCTGGAAGTCATAGGAGGCGAGTTTGTAGCGTTCGGTGGCGACACGCACCTGTGTGAGCACCGCCATGCTCAGCGCCATACGGCGGGCATCATCGGTTTGCGCGCGCGCGTCGTTGGCGGTGCTAATCGACGGAATGCTCAACAGTTTGAACAGGTTCATCGAAACCCCCACGCCACTCTCAATCCAGTTACTGTTGTAGAGATAGTCGTTGGAGTCGTAGTTAATCCCGGCGAACAGGTTCAGGTTCGGGAATAACGAGGCAATTTGCCGCTTGGTTTCGTAGCTGTCGATGCGTGTTTTGTAATCTTCTTCACGCAATTCAGGTCGGCGTTCCAGCGCCATTTGCTCGAGCTTATCGATGTTAGTCGGTGCCGGAGCCAGCGGCGTTGGCGTGTCTTGCAACACCAGCGGCGTGCCCGGCGGCAGGTTGATCAGCGCCGTCAGCTCGCTTTTCGCCAGCTCCATTTGCTGGCGTTTCTGGTTGAGCAACGTCATGCCATCCAGCAGGGCGCGTTGGTACTCCAGCCCTTCAACCGGTGGCAAAATCCCCGCCTGTTCGGCTCCGCGGGTTTTATCCAGCGCCTGGGCAATTTGCTCGGCCAGCGGTTGGGTTTCATCCAGCAAACGCTGCGCGCCCAGCGCTCGCCAGTAGGCATCACGCACTTCCTGGACGATGTTTTGCAGCACTTTGCGGCGGCGTTCTTCGGCGATGTTCACTTCATCCGCCTGCTGTTTAGCGCGGAAGTAGCTCATCCCGAAGTCGAGCACATCCCACGAAAAAGTCGCGCTGGCAAGGTAATGTGAGCGCTCTTCCGAGGTGGAAGGACGCAGGCTGATCACGCCATCGTCAATGCCGACACTGGTGCCGCCCGAATCGTTATCACGCCAGCGATAACCGGCATCCGTCATCAGTTTTGGCAGCATGTCTTGTTGCGAGACATCCAGCAGGCTGCGTGACAGCGCGGTTTCCATCATTTTCAGGCGGTAATCGAGGTTATATTTTAACGCTCGCGCCATCGCGTCGGATAACGTCAGTGGGCCATGCAGGGCTTCCTGCCCGCGGTACATTTCCGCCCGGTCGCGATTCACGCGTGCGGTGATTTCATCCTGAGTCATCGGCTCCGGTTTCACCGTGCCACAGCCTGCCAAAACCAGCACCGCAATCAAACCGGCCACGGGTTTGATTAACGGTACGCCACGTTTTTTATATTGCGCCACCACGTATGCGTTCATCGTTGTTTTTTCCATCTTAAACAATTGCTCTCAGCCAGTTACCGGCGAGTGATTGTCGGGACTGTAATGTGCTTCCCGGACGCCAAAGTTTTTCTTTCAAGGGCTGCGAGCTGTGCCGATAAAGGCTGTGCTCCCAGGGTGATAACCGAAGGTTGTTCACCTGCTGATCGTTCCAGAGCGGGTCTTTCTTGTGCCATGGCGATGGGTGGGGTTGCGCTTCGTTCACTGTCTTGCCCGATGCCAAACGGGCCAAACGAATTCCCCAGTGAGTTTTGCCCCAGCCCGTTGCTTGCTAAACCAGGCAAGTCCCGTTGTTCACGGCTGTCGTTGTACCAGCGCGAGAACAGCACGGCCTGCTGCATCACTGGTGAACTGGCTTGTTCGATGCCGTAACCGATCGCGGCAAACTGGCTGTTGAGGCGAGTTTGCAGACCAGTAGCATCACTTTGTAAGTCATACACTAATGGCAGAATAAACAGCCCTGGCTGGTAGCTTTGGCGGTAAGGGGTCAGCAACTCGTCGTCGTCACGGCCAAAGATTTGCTCGCCATCACGGTCGTTGTTGTCATTGGGCATCGCGGTGACGCCATAAATGCGGATCGTCAGGCGTGCTTCGCTGGTGTCGCCATCGCTGTCGGTGATGGTGTAGACAAACACTTCGCTCAGAGTGGCGTTGGCATCCAATGCTGCCACACGTGGATCGGCACTGTTGACCTGATAGCGCCAGTTGCCCTGGCTATCTAAAAACAGCGTGCCGTACTGGCCGCTGCTGGTGCCGCCAATCGTCCCGGCCGCGCCAGTATTTTCTGACATCACACCCGTGACGGGGCCGTTGTCTGCGGCCCGGTCAGCACCGATGCGGTCGTCGTTAAACAGGTTACCGCTGACGTTTTGCTGGCCTTGATCCTGCAAGATTTCCGCGCTGTCATCGGTGGCGGTCGGCTGGTCGTTCACCACCGTAATGCGCAACTGCCCGACGTTGACGCCGTTCACTTCCACGGCGTAATCGTTGTGGGTGCTGATTTGGCCTGGCTGCGCCACCGCCTCGCGCAACACAAAGCGATAATCCAGATGCCCTTCGCCATCGGCTGCGCTGTAATAAGCCAGCAGCGTGATGGTGCCGGTCACGGTTTCGATGGTGATTGGCGACAGCGGATTGAGCTGCAATAGCTGCTCGGCGGTGATTACCCGGCCCTGGAAAGTGAAGGTTTTCAGTTTATCGAGCGACAGCAAATCAAGCGTGCCGCTGACTTCCTGAGCGCCAGGGTCGAGCGGCGTCAGGCCATCTTCGCGCACCTGAATTTCCACCGACGGTGCTACCAGAATGCGCAGCGTACCGTTGGTTTCCCCAACGGCGTAACCGTCACTGACGGTGTAAGTAACCGCAGGCACGAAGCCATGCCAGTTGTTTACCGGCGTAAAGGTGTAGCTGCCATCGGCTTGCACCGTCAGGCTGCCAATGCCCGCCAGCAGCGCGGTTTCGCCCGCGTTGTAGCGCGTACCACCCACCTGGAATACGGAGATATGCAGCGGGTCGCCGTTCGGATCGCTGTCGTTAGTTAACAGATTTCCGGAGATCGGCGTATTTTCCTGGGTGATCACCGCTTCTGGGTTAACGATCGGCGCGAGATCGGCGACGCGCACCACCACAGTGGCGGTTTCCAGAATGCCGCCGCTTAGCACGGTGTAGGTGTAGCTGTCGTTGCCGACATAACCCAGATTCGGCGTGTAGGTGATTTTTCCGTTTTCGACACTGACGGTGCCGTGGTTGCCCTGGCTGATGCTAACGATAGCGTTATCGTTGTTGCTGAAAGTGTCGTTTGCCAGCACATCGCTGGTCACCGAGCTGTTGCCGTTGACGGAAATCAGGTCGTTAAAGGCATCCTGAACTGGCGCGATGGTAATGCTTAACGAGGAACTGGAAACCCCGCCGTCGTTGCCGTCACTCATGTCGTAACTCACCACCGGCAGGGTGCCATTCCAGTCAGCGACCGGAACGAAAGTCCAGTTGCCGTTGGCGCGTAACGTCAGTACGCCCATGCCGCTTAACGTCACCACGCTGCCTGGCGCATACACGTTACCGTCAATAGTAAAACGGGTGACGTGAAGTGCCGCAGCGTCGTCAGGGTCGGCATCGGTGTCGTTAGTCAGCACGTTGCCGCGCGCCACGGTGTCTTCCGGCGTGGTGTTAATGTCCGGGTTGGCCAGTGGCGCGCTGTTGGTGATTTGCACCGTCACCGTGGTGGTTTCCAGCTTGCCGCCGCTGGTGACGGTATAGGTGAAGCTGTCGCTGCCAACAAAACCCGCCAGCGGGGTGTAGACGATTTTGCCATCGACAATGGTGGCACTGCCGTGCGCGCCGCTGCTGGTGGTGGTAATCTCACGGTCGCCATTTTCGAAACTGTCGTTGCTCAGCACGTCGATAGTGACCGGCTGCCCCGCGTGGGTGCTGGCGGAATCCGGTGCAATATCATCGACCGCTGTGATTTCCAGCGTCAGCGTGCTGCTGGCGGTGCCGCCCGTGTGGCCGTCGCTGATCTGATAGGTGATGAGCGGAATCGAGCCGTTCCAGTCGCCAACCGGCACAAATTGATAGCTGCCATCAGCGTTTAATGTCAGCTCGCCAATGCCGCTAATGGTGACGGCTTCGCCCACCAGATGCGCCACGCTTTCACCTGGTAAGGTAAAGCTGGTGACGCGCAACGTGTCCTGCACCGACGTGCTGTTATCAGGATCGCGGTCGTTATCCAGCACGTTGCCGGTGATTGTCGAATCTTCGTTCACCGTCTGTGTATCAGGGTTAGCGATGGGTGCGGTGTTCTCGACGGTGACAAACACCGTGGCGGTTTCTGTCACGCCGCCGCTGGTGACGGTGTAGGTGTAGCTGTCAGTACCAACAAATTCCGGCGACGGCGTATATGTCACGTTGCCGTTCGTGCCAATAGTGACGGTGCCGTTTTGCGCAGCGCCAACGAGGGTGACAGCGCGATCGTCATTCTCAAAATTGTCGTTGGCGAGCACGTTGATCGTCGAACTGCCTCCGGCGTGAAGAGTCGCAGTGTCATCAGCGATGTCGACCACCGGATTCACCGTAATATCCACATGCCCGACGGCGGTTGCGCCGCCGTTATCATCGGTCACGGTGTAAGTGATTTTTGGCACGTCACCGTTCCAGTCCGCCAGCGGCGTGAAGGTGTAGTGGCGGTCATACGACAGCGTAAAGGTGCCGACGCCCGGAATAATGGCGCTGGTGGTGCCAAAATTGCCGATCAGGAAATCATCGCTAATACCGTCGACATGGAATGACGTCACCCGCACTACGTCGGAATCGACATCGCTGGCAGTCAGCAAACCGCTCAACGACGTACCGTCTTCATCCATCGTCAGTTCCATATCTCTGGCGGTTGGCGCGGTGTTGGTGACCACTACCGTGACGGTGCTGGTTTCGGTGATTCCGCCGCTGGTCACCGAATAGCTAAAGGTATCGGTGCCGACAAATCCTGGCGGAGGGGTGTAGCGAATGGTGTTATTAGACAATACTTCTACGCGCCCAAGCGTGGTGCCGTCACTGCTGGCGGTCACGGTTTTGGTGTCGTTGCTGAAGCTGTCGTTATGCAGTACGTCGATGGCGACCGGGTTATCGGCATGCGTGGTGGCGTTGTCCGGCAGAATATCGGCCACCGGCTGGACAATAATCACCAGGTTGCGGGTGACCTGGCCGCCGTTGTTGCCATCGCTGACGGTAAAGGTGACAGGCGGTACCTGCCCGTTCCAGTCCGGCACCGGAACGAAGGTGTAAAGCCCGTCGCTGTGGATGGTCAGCGTGCCTTTTCCTTCAATCTCGACGGACTCATCCGCCGCATAGACTACGCCGTCAATCGTGAAGTTGGTGACCGTCAGCGTGTCTGAATCGGCATCGCGCGCGCCATCCAGCAAATCGCCATTAGTAATCGTTGTATCTTCCGGGGTTCGCACTACCGAGTTGCGCGGTTCCGGCAAGGTGTTGGTCATGGTGACGGTGACGGAGGCGGTTTCTTCAATGCCGCCGCTTTTCACCGTGTAAGTAAATACATCGTCACCGACATATCCGGCATTCGGCGTGTAGACCAGTTTGTTGCCGACAAGAGTGACGGTGCCATGCGCTGCCGAGAATACGGTCTGCTGGATGGCCGCATCGGAGTTGCTGAAATGGTCGTTAGCTAACACATCAATGGTCACTGGCGTACCGGCGTGGGTGGTCGCGGTATCGTGGGTAATGTCGACCATCGGGCGCACGGTGATGTCCAGCGAGCTTTCGGTTGGCGGCACGCTGGTGTTATCGGAAACGTGGAAGGTGATGGTCGGCACTTTGCCGTTCCAGTCTGGAACGGGCGTAAAGAGGTAACTGCCATCGGTATTTAGCGTGAAATCGCCTTTGCCGGCGATAGTCACTTTTTGCCCGGCGGCAAATGTCCCGCTGATACCGTCAATCTGGAAATCGACCACATGAAGCGGGTCGCCGTCCGGGTCAATAATCAGGTGTAAAACATCGCCGCTGGCTGGCGTGTCTTCATCGGTGACCGCGAATTGGTTGGAAGCGTCTGGCGGGGTGTTAGTCATAAAGATAAACACCGTCGCGGTTTCCGTCACTCCGCCGCTGGTCACGGTGTAGTTGTAGCGGTCGCTGCCGACAAAACCCGCATCCGGGGTATAAATCAGCTTGTTGTTTGGCCCGAGCGTCACGGTACCGTGTTGTGGCTGAGTGAAACTGGTCACGGCTTGATCGATATTGCTGAAGGTGTCATTTCCCAGCACATCGGTGGTGATCACCGTGCCAGTGTGCTCGATTTCGACATCGTTTTTCGCATCGTCAACGGCGGCGACGTGGATACCGAGCACCGCACTGCTGTCGCCGCCCATATTGCCATCGCTGACCACATAACTGACGGCAATGTCACCATGCCAGTCACCGCCGGGCGTATAGAGGTAACTGCCATCGGCGTTGATGAGTAAGGTGCCGTGGCTGCCCGTCAGTTTCACGGTGGTACCTGCTGCGTAAGTGTTGCCCTCAACGGTGAAATTCTTCACGGTTAAGGTATCGACTGCGCCATCGGGGTCGCTGTCATTGGTGAGCACGTTGCCGAGGGTTAACGGGCTATCTTCGTCAATCGACAGGTTATCGGTGACGCCAGTTGGAGCCTGGTTGGTGACGTTAATCGTCACGGTCGCGGTTTCGGTGATGCCGCCGCTGACCACGGTATAGGTGTAACTGTCGGAGCCGACATACCCGGTATCTGGCGTGTAAGTCAGCACATTGTTGACTAACGTCAGCGTGCCGTGCGACGGCTGCGTCACGGCGGTCACGGTTTTATCGCTATTGCTGAAGGTGTCGTTGAGCAGTAAATCGCTGGTGTTATTCACCAGTGGCACATTGGCGTGGGTGGTGAAGCTGTCGTTGGCGGCGTCGGTCACTGGCGTCACCGTCACGGAAAGCCTGGCGGTATTCGACCAATGTGACGTCTGGTCGCCGTCTTTGGCGAAATCGAAGAAATTCACCCGCCCATTCGTCACCCCTGCGCCTGACGACGAAGTATCGGTGGTATCCGAGGCGCGCAGTTGCAGGCCGCCACTCACCGGGCCGTTGTAATCGCCTAATGGCACAAAGCGCAGTTGCGTGGTGCTGGCGAGAACCAGCGCGTTGCTGGCGCTGACATCTGACGGGATCGTCAGCCAGTTGCTACCATCGGTGCTGTATTCCCAGTGGCCTTTGCTGGCGTCAGTGTCGTCACCATAAATGGCGATAAACCCCAGTGCGCCGCTGGCGTTTCCACCGCCTGCAATAGCGGTCTGGTTGTCTGTGGCATCACCATAAACTGACTGGAAAATTTGCCCGATGGTTTGTGGTGTCGGGGTGTCTTCGGCAATGGTGACGGTGGTGTCGCCAAGAGTTGGGCGGTCATTAATATTGGTGACCTCTGTGCTTAGCGTGATGACGGTTTCACTGTAGATCGAGGTGCCGCCATGCCCGCCTGTGGCATCAATATTAATTTGCTCGCCGTTGTCAGGCAGCGCAGGTGTGCTGGAAACATCGCCATTGGCGTTGGTTTCCACTAAACGCACACCGAGTGTTACCGGATCGCCGAAATAGTTGGCTGCCGGAACAAAACGCAGCGAGGCGCTGGCGGTAAGCACCAGGGCGTTGCTGTCGCTACGCGCCCCAACGTTCTGCCAGCTGGTACCGCCATCAAGCGAATATTGCCAGTCGCCCTGCGCGGTATTCGGCGTGTGGCTGGTAATCGCCACACCATAGAAGCTGTCTGCGCTGCTACCGCCGCCCACGCCAACGGTGCCGTCGTTATTGATGGTGTCGCGTTCATCGTTAAAGAAATCGAAGAACAGGTCGTGAATGTTGCTGCCCGCAAGCGAACTGCCGAGGGTATCTTCTTCAAGCGTCGGGATGGTGACGGATGGCGTGCCGACCACCTCTGGCGCATCGTTCACTGCGTTGACCGTGAAGGTAAATTCACGCGTGGTGATAAGCGCAGATGGGTCATCGCCTTCTTCGTATTCCACCTGTCCTGGGTCTTGATGCGGGTCGTTGCCACTTCCTGGCAGCGATCCCGGCCTTGAGCCGGAATTACCGTGGTCGTTAACCGTTACCTTGACGCTGAAATTGCCGTTCCAGTCAGCCGCCGTGGCGCTGCCATCTGCGTCAGGCAGTGTGACTCTCAGCCCCGCCAGATAACTGTTAATTTGCGTGTAAGAACCGTTGAACGTCAGCGTGTCGGTGCCTGCTCCCGTGAATGTTCCGCCGCTACCGGTGGGGGCCACAAACACAAAACCGTTCGGCAGTTTCACGGTGACCGTCATGCTCTGGCTGCCCGCATCCGAATCACTGATGGTAATCGGCGGCAGCGTCACGGTGGCACTGTTTTCATCGGTATTCAGTACTGGATTTTCACCGAGCTTGATTTGTGCCGGGTCGTTAACGCTGCTCTGGAAAATGGTGCGGTAAGTGGAAGCCACGTTTTGCCCCAGCCCGCCGGGAATCGCGGCGTAAGGGCTTATCACCGTGTTGGGGACTTGCGAGGTGCCAACACCGCCAGGACCGATGTTATCGCCGCCGTTTGCGGAGCTGGTCAGGTTGCCATTGGCATCACGCACGCGGTCATCAACAATCACTTCAACGCGGAAATACTGGTCAGCATCGTCAAGAATCGCCCCGCGCATAGTGACTTGCAGTTGCGCGAGGTAAGCGTTGATTTGCGCGACGGTACCGGTTATCACCAGCGGCGCGTTTTGCCCGTTGGAGGGCGGCGTCACGCCGTCCTGGCTGGTGTTCTGGATAAACACGCCAGAGGTGGTGTTGAGCGACGAAATGGTAATCGCCGAGTTTTGCTGATCGCGATACTGCGACACGCTCAACGGGTTGCCGTTTTCATCGGTGATGCGTACCGTCACCTGCACGATGTCGTTTTCACCTGCCGCAATACCGCCTGCGTCCGCAACATCCGGGTCGCCAATCACAAAGCCGTCGACGTTATTGCCGCCCGGCGCGTTGTTGTCGAGCAGAATGGTGTCCGAAGGCGCGGTGATGGTTGGCGGGTCGTTCACTGGCGTAATCGTCAGCGCTATTTGCACATCGGCAGGCGGCAGGCCACCGGTGTCGCCGACGCTGGCAGTGCTGGTGTCGAGATGAACATTCAGCGTCACATCGCCTGCTGCCGCGCCGTTCTGGTCGTGGTTGGCATTCAGCGCACTTTTGTAGGTCAGGCCGTTGGTCGGGTCGTTGAGCAAGGCCTGAATTGCGCTGGCGGTGCCGGTCAAAATCAGGGTGCCGGAATTATCGCCCTGAATCGTCACGCCGTTAATTTCCAGGCTGCTGTCATTGGCAGTACCGCCAATCCCCAGTTGCCCCTGGCCGACCGTCAGCGTCACGGTCACAGGTTTGCCAAAGGCGCTGGATTCCACGTCAGTAATGACGAAATCACCGCCAATCCAGGTAGCTTGATCTTCAAAGGTGGTTTTGTCGCTATCGGTGACGACCAGCGTGCCAGGGTCGTTGACTTCCGAGGCGTTAATCGCCACCTGGTTTGCCGAAATATTGCCGTTATTGGCGGGGACGCCATCCTGATACCAGTCGTAATTGACGTTATCGACAGCGCCTGGCAGCGAGCCGGTTGCC
The DNA here is from genome assembly GCF_003675305.1 of Buttiauxella sp. 3AFRM03. Lineage (NCBI taxonomy): Bacteria > Pseudomonadati > Pseudomonadota > Gammaproteobacteria > Enterobacterales > Enterobacteriaceae > Buttiauxella > Buttiauxella sp. 3AFRM03. The sequence goes on along the minus strand of NZ_CP033076.1, from coordinate 2,614,258 downwards.
GGGTTAGTCGGCTGGTTGACCGGCCCGCCGTTGGCTGAGCCATTGAGCTGACCATTGCCGGTACGCAAGCGGTCATCGGTAATCACCTGCACCTGATAAACGGTGTTGCGGTCATCAGGGAAGGTGACGGTCAAACCGCTCAGCGCACTGTTGATCTGCGCGACAGTCCCGGTGATCACCAGATAACCGCCGTCGCCGCCGGTAATCAGTGCGCCACTTGCACCATTGGCCGCCAGCCTGATGTTGTTGTATTCGCTTTGGCTGAACGCACTGCCATCGTTGTGTAGCAGGCGCACGGTGGTCTGGAGAATATTGGTCGCGCTGCTGGTGCCAGTGATATCCGGGTCGGCAACGGTAAATCCGCTGACCGCATGGGAATTGCCACCGATGTCAATTGGCCCGGAAGGGGCGGTGACAGTGGGTTTGTCGTTTGCCGGGGTAATATTAATCGCGAAATGATTAGCGGCTTGTTCTTTGTCACCATCAGACAGCGTGAAGTCGAAGCCATCGGCATTGAGGCCGTCGCCGCTGATTTCATCGCCGTCATTCAGGTAATAAATATAACCGTTGTTAATGTCGGCCTGCGTGAAGGTTGAGCCATTGCCGATGGTGCTAAAATTCACGCCGTCGCGGGAAAAGGCCAGATGCCCGTGGTCCGGTGAGTTGGTGATGGTAAATTGCACCTGCTCAGGGCTGCTGTCGGGGTCGTAAGCCTGCAACTGCGAGCCATTGATTTGCACATAGCTGCCTTCAACCACTGTCGCCGGGTTGTTGGCCGGTTGGCCGCCGATATTGTTCGGTGAATCTGGCGGTACCACAATTTCCGGGCTATCCGGCGTCTGGGGGATTTTCGGCCCATCGTTGACGTTGGTGATGGTGATGCCCACCGTGGCGTTGGTCGCCGACTGCATGCCCCAGCGGTCCACCGCATAAGCCACAAAGCTGGTGCTGCGGACTTCAGATCCGTTGCTGACAAAGCGCAGGCCGCTGGTGCTGTCGTTTTTCAGCAAACTGGCATCGAGCTTTAAGGTGCCGATATCTGCATCAGTGATCGTCACCCAACTGGTGCCGTTAAAGTATTGCAGCACGCCGCCGGTCGGCAGAGTCAGGAAGGCAAACTTCAGCGCCCTGTCGCCTGTGAGATCGTTATTGTAAGCGTAGTTATTGTCGTTGCCGTTGATCGTTGGGCCATCTTCCCACGGTGAGCCGCTGTTGGCGTCATCTGGGTCGCCCAGTTGCAGCTGCGAGTTGGTGATGATCACCGTTTCGCCTTCTGCCAGCACGGTGTTGGAAGAACCGGCAATCACCGGCGCGTCGTTCACCGGTGTGACGAACACTTTCAGTTCCGGGTTCCAGGTCACCGCCATTGGGTTGCCGGTGCTATCGAGCGTGACTTGTCCTGCGGAAACCGAAAACTTGCCATCGAAGTGGAAGTTTTCGCCACCGTCATGGCGAACGCTGATTAACCCGTTGTTCAAATCGGCCTGGGTAAAGGTACCGAAAGCGTTGATCACCGTGTAACCGCCGTTGCCATCGCTTTTCAGGATGGTCAGGCCGGTTTGCCCGCTGCCGCTGCCCAGGAAGGTATAGACAATTTGCTCGGGCTGAACACCCGGAACCACGTAACTCATGCCCGGCGTGGCATCGCTAATATTACCGGTGCCGGAAAGGGTCAGTGAGCCGCCTTCCAGAATAATTCCATGCGCCGCGCCATTGGGATCATCGCCAATATAGCCAGAACTTGTTGTATCGCCTGAAGTATCCAGCGGCGGGACTTGATCCGGTGGCGGGTTGTTGGCCAGCGGCACCAGGCCAATGGTGAAGTCGAAATGGGTCAATTTGGCATCGGGACTTTCGCTGTCCCAAATCCCGCCCTGGCGCGTGAAAGTGCTGCCATCGGCATTCCAGCGCAGAGCGGTGGAGTGGTCGATGACGCGGAAACTAAATTTGTCGATGCCATCAATGGGCGCGTTCAAATACTGGGTATAAACCACCCGTCCTTCCACCACATCTTCCATGGTGAAGGTGTCGCCGTTCTGCATGCGCGCGCCGTTCAGCGTCAGGTAACCGTGTGTTAGCCCGTCAACGTTAACCACAAAGCTGACGCGGTCTGGTGGGGAGTCCTCATCGATGCTGGCGAGCATTTCTGGCATCAGCACCACGCTGTCCGGCCCATCCGCCACATCGGCGAGCAGGGTGGAATCCGGATTGAGAGCCGGGTCGTCATCCACCGGCTGGATAGTCAGCGCAATCAGCGCATCGCTGCTGGCAGGTGTTGCGGTGCCGCCGCCCTGGTCGGTGACGCGCACGCCGAAGGTGTCTTGTGTAATGCCTTCTTCGCCGTTGTTTTCATAGGTCAGCAAGTTGCGGTCGTTATAACTGATCTGCTGTCCCTGAATCACCGCCACACCATTAAAATAGAGCGTGCCGTGAGTAGGCAGCGCCGTAATCGTTAAGGTGAGTTCGCCGTCCTGGGTATCGCCACCGCCATCGGCGACAATATATTGCCCAACGTTGCCGGTGTTGGCCGCGTTGGCAGGCTGCCCTTCAAAGACAATCCCACCGCCTGAAACGGTTGGCGGCTGGTTTTCCGGGGCGATTTCCAGCGTCACTTTCACAGTGTCGGAAAGATTAATTGGCGTTGCGCCGTCGTTCACTTTGGCGGTGAAACTGTCGGCGGTGTTTTGTGCACTGCCTGTTGCAGTGTGGACATACACCAGCTTGTTATCGCGCACATCTTGCTGGGTAAACACCGAGCCGACCCCCAGCCGCGTGCCGTTTAAGGTCAGATAACCGTATTGCGGCATCTCGGTCAGGCTGTAGACAATTTGCGAGGCACTTTGCGCACCCGCGGCTAATTCTGGATCCAGCGCTGCGAGCGTGGCTTCGGTAATCACGGTTCCCGCACCGTTATTTTCTGGCACGATCAAGGTGCTGTTATCCACCACCACCGGGTCGTTGGCAGGTGTGACGGTGATATGCGTTACCAGGCTGTCGTTGCCGGACAGCGTCAGGATATAAAACTGCACGTCGGTTGTGGCAGATTGCTGGCCGAGTTCGCTATCGCTGGCGGTAAATTTCAGCGCGTTAAGCCAGGCTTGCGCATCCGCCACCGAACCGACGAACTCCAGCGTTTTCCCCGCCGAGCTACCATTAACCAGATCGCCTGCGGCACCGTTGGTCAGCGTGACACTGATGGCAACTTTTTCATCACTGACATTCAGTGTTAAGCCGCTAAAGCTGCCGGTTTCCGCACCTGGGTGCAGTACGCTGGGTTCGGAAACCACCATGTCCGGCACGCGGGTGGTCAGTTCAGGTGCCTGCAAAACGCCGTCGTAAGCCAGCTCGAGCGAACGGGTTTCAATCACCCCGGTGTGGGATTCCAGCGTCCAGTCGGCGGCTTTTAACGCGCTGCCGGTTTCGTCACTGGATGCGGCAACATCTGCGTGGGTGTAATCCGCCATACGCGTAATCAGCGTGGTGTCTTGCGCCGTGACGTTGCAGCCATACAGCAAAATATCGCCGTCAGTCGTCAGCTTTTCGCCAAGTTTTTCTAATTGCTGCTGGTACTGCGTAATGGTCTGATCGTTAAGTTTGTCGCTACCCAGGGTGATTTCATCGCTGGCACCGTGGCTGATGATATGAATCGCGGTGATATTTTTATCGTTCTTAAGCGCTTCATTAATCTGTTCCAGCCCGGAATGTTGTGCGTCGAGCACCACCACGCGGCTGCCTTCCGGCAATTGATTTACCAGTGATTGCCAATTCTGTACATGGCTGTCGACCACATACACTTCATGTGCGGCAGGGGCATCGGTAGGCGCAGGGGCGGTTATTGACGCAGGCGCTGGCACCGGTGCCGGTGGCACAAACACCGCTTTTGCGGCGTCAGGGGCGTTGTCATGATGCGTGGCATCTAATGGGTTATCTGCATGATTAGCGCTTTCAACGGCTGCCGCACCGTCGAATAACTGGCGTGGCTCAAGAGCGAAACGGTGGTGACGAGGGCGGGTGGGATTATCGTTTCGAGGTCTGGACATGGCATTTACTCTTGGCAACTTCAGCGTCATTAACATCAATGATACATGCAAGTTACATAATATGTAGATGCTCTATGTCCTTATTACATAATATTTACGAATGTTTCTGCGATTATTCTTATATTGATTAGCCATATTTATTATATGGTTTTTAACTGCTAGTTAAGATATTTAAGCCAGGATAAAACGCTAAATTAATGACTGCGATAATAATAAATAACCGTGCCGTTACTATTATTGCTTGATTATTGCGCAGGGTTGAACATCGATTAAGCGATCATTTTTTGTGGGCTGGTGGAATAAGAAACATAAGATTGGCGAAATAAGAGACAACACTTGCGTGTGGCTAATGAAGTATCACGGACGGCGTAAACGGTGGACGGCACTGGCGCTTATCCGCCCTACGGTTTTTTTGTAGGTTGGATAAACGCAGCGTCATCCGACAAAACTAAGCAGGGATTACGACTGGCTTTGCGTCGAGGTTTTTAATACCACGCTTTGATTGTCAATCTTCGCGCTACGTTTTAGCGCATACCCCACAGCGAACACCACGGTGGCACAACCGAGGAACAGTAAGCGGCCCCACATTGGGTTAGGAATTAACACCATCAGTGACAAGCCTGCTGCCATGTAAATCGTCAGGTCGCCCAGCTTGTTACGCTGCATGCGGTCTACGATGTCTTGTGCGTCATCTTCTACACACTCGGTTTCCACATCCTTAAAGAACGCATCAGTCGTGGCGACATTTTTGTCGGCTTGCGGCTTATACAGCAGCGCAGTCAGGCAGAAGAAGCCACCCGTCAGCACCAGATGGGCGACGATAGGAATGATGGTTTTCAGCTCGCTCACTTCACGGCCAGTCAGTTTCTCAACACCAAACCATGACATCACGTACTGCGGCGTGAACACATCAACCACCATCCAGGAAACGCCCAGACCAAAGATTACGGTAGCCCACGGAGCCCAGGAAGGCGTTCTGCGAATCAGCATTCCGAAGAACAATGGCACCAGAATCGGCGATTGCAGCAGTGTGGCAACCTGCATCATCAGGTCGAACAGGCTGAGGTGCTTGAGCGAGTTAAAGAACTGCGCCATGAAGATAACCAGCAAACCGTTCACCAGGCAGGCGATTTGTCCGGCACGCAGTTGCTCTTTATCCGTCGCTTTGCCTTTGCGCACAATCGTTGCGTAGAAGCTACGCACGAAGATACCGGAGTTACGGTTCAGCGCAGAGTCCATCGACGACATGGTGGCGGCAAACAGGCCGGCCATCAGCAGCCCAACCGTTCCCAGCGGCATCGCTTCACGAGCAAACACCAGGTAAACCGCATCACGGGCTTTCGCGCCCAGCTCAGGGTATTGCGCGCCCGCATCAGGGTAAATAATCGCGGTGGCCCACGGTGGGATAAACCAAATCACCGCGCCAATCAGCATCATCAGCAGCGCCATCAGCGCCGCTTTGCTGGCGTTTTTGGAGTCCTTAGCATTCAGGAAGCGGTAGGATTCCTGCATGTTGTTGATACTTTGTAGCTGTTTGACTACGAAGAACAGGAAGGTGCCAACTATCAGTAACGGGTAGTTCATGTCCGGGCCGGTGAAGAAGCCAGACGGGAACTCAGTCACGATATTAGCCGGACCGCCTACAGTCCACAGAGCCACAAGGGCGCAAGCCACGGAAATAACCGCGATAACCAGAGTTTGAATAAAGTCGGATGCCACCACGCCCCAGGCACCACTCAGCATGGAGATTGCCAGTACCGCCAGGCCAGTAATCCAGATAGTGGTAACAATGTCGGCGTTAAATACTGCGGAGGCGAAAACACCGAGGCCGTTCAGCCACACGCCAGCGTTAATTACGCTCAGAGGAATAATGACCCAGGTAAAGAATTGTTCGTTGACCGGGCCAAAGCGGCGACGTACTGCTTCGGTTGGGGTATCGACACGCATTTGACGAAAACGACGCGCGAAATAAAGCCACGCAAATAAATAGGCCACCATGTTGCCAATAAACACCGCCAGCACCGCAAAACCATCCGTAAATGCCTTGCCTGCCGCACCAGTGAAGGTCCAGGCGGAAAACTGCGTCATAAACGCGGTTGCCCCAACCATCCACCACAGCATCTTGCCACCGCCGCGGAAGTAGTCACTGGTACTGTTATTGGCCATTTTTTTGAATAGCAGACTAATGGCGACCATTAATAAGAAATAACCCGCTATTACAATGTAATCGTAAGACATTGTAGTTCCCTATGAGTTATGCCCCTGATACTTCAAGATAGCAATAATGCCATTTGAGTTATTGTGGGTTTTGTTTGAATTGGAAACATTAAACACTCGATTTACATATTTTGAAATATCGTTTTAATATTTATGTGAAATATATGGTAACGATCATGTTTTCCTCTTCAAATGTCCAAAAATAGCTATTTAGCGAAATGATTAATAAAAGGAGGGGAGAATTAGCGTTAATAAATATCGTGAATGGGGAGGGGTAAATTGAGAATACTCCGCTGTTGAGATGCGGTGACTTTCCCTATCGTTTTCGGAGTTAACATACCATCAGGCTGGCTTATGAATCGATACTCCACCATGCTGCTGCTCGGTAGCCTGACCATGACCACATTTGCCCACGCCGATGCGCTGGATGGTCTGTTTGATAATTCCATTGTCGGCTCTATTTCACAGGCAATTAACGATGCTTATAAGCCGAACAATAACAACGACGACGATCGGCGTTGGGACGACGAAAATCAACGCCGCAATGATGACGACCGACGCCAGTACGAAGACCTCCATCGGCAGTTAGAAGATCGTCGCCGTCAACTCGATAACCAACAGCGCCAGTTAGACGACCAGCGCCGCCAGCTCGAAGAAGACGAACGCCGCCTGGATGATGATTACCGGTAGTCTGCGAGCTGGGTTCTGGAATGAGTGTTTGCCGGGCATTTTTCGATTTTGTTGTGTTAGGTTGCGATGATTCTCGGTGGATGACGCCTGCGGCTTATCCCCCCTACAAAACCCAACCTCAAACCCAATCGTAGGTCGGATAAGCGCAGCGTCATCCGACTCCAACACAGGTGCGAAAATGCCCAACTATCGCCGCATGCGGGTCAACGGTGGAACGTGGTTTTTCACCGTCAATCTGCATGACCGCAAAGATGATTTGCTCGTCAGACATATTGAGGAACTCAGGCAAGCACTTGGAAAGGTCAAAGAACGCTATCCTTTCGAAATCAACGCCTGGGTTGTTCTGCCGGATCATATGCACTGCATCTGGACGCTGCCATCCGACGACAGCAACTATTCTCAGCGCTGGCGGGCAATCAAAAAAGCCTTCACGAAATCCCTTCCCGGAAATCCCACCGTCTGGCAAAAACGCTTTTGGGAACACTGCATCAAGGATGATCGCGATTACGCGGCGCATGTCGATTACGTTTACATCAATCCGGTTAAACATGGTTTCGTCAAAACGGCCTGCGAATGGCCTTATTCGTCTTTTCACCGAGATGTAAAACGAGGGCTTTATCCGGCGGATTGGGCGGGGGAAGTGGAAGATTTTAGTGCCGGTGAACGAAAGGCCGGTGGATGACGCCTGCGGCTTATCCCCCCTACAAAACCCAAACCCAAACCCAAACCCAAACCCAAACCCAAACCCAAACCCAAACCCAAACCCAAACCCAAACCCAAACCCAAACCCAAACCCAAACCCAAACCCAAACCCAAACCCAAACCCAAACCCAAACCCAAACCCAAACCCAAACCCAAACCCAAACCCAAAACCAAAACCAAACCCAAAACCAAACCCAAAACCAAAACCAAACCCAAAACCAAAACCAAAAATCCAAACCCAATCGTAGGTCGGATAAGCGCAGCGTCATCCGACACTAATCTACCCGAATAACCATCCCATCAAACCCGGCTTCGAACCCTTCGGGTAACGCATTCTCCATCAGCCAGCAATCGAACTGGTGGCTGATATGGGTGAGGACCACACGCGGGCAGCCGATGTGTTTATTTAGCTCAATTACGGTATTCAAATCGCAATGGTTTTTCGGGGTCTGCGTGCGCGGCTCATGGCTGCAATCAATCACCATCACCTGCGGCTTGTTGTTGGCCAGAAACTTCAGCGTTTTTTCCGGAAGGCCTGCGGTATCGCATAACCACGCGACCCGGCTGTGCGGGGTTTCAAACAGATAACCGAGTGTCAGTTTGGAATGGTTGAGCGGCAGGGGCGTGACACGCAGCGCTTGCAGGGTAAACCCAACAAACGGTTCAAGCGTGTGGCTGAAATCGAGAATGCCAGGGTGTTTAAACAGATCGTCGCAACCTTGTTCATCGGCAGGGCCGTAGACCGGGATTTTTTCGCCCACGCCCCAGCGCAGCGGAAATAAACCCTGCACGTGGTCCATGTGGTAATGGGTCAGCAAAAACTGCTGAAATTCCGCAGGTTGCCAGTGGTCCATTAAATCGGGAATCCCGGCATCCAGCAGCGTCACCGCTTCGTTAAACCTCACCACGGCGCTGCAAGGTTTACGGCGATATTGCGGATTATTGCGAGCACGCTCGCAGGCGGCACAAAAACAGCCAAAAGCAGGCACCAGTTGTGCACCGCCCGTTCCGCTAAGGGTTAGTGTCAGGCTCATTCAGTGTCTCCACTGGCTTGGTAAACCGAAAATGGGTCTGCTGATACCCTTCGCGCAGATAAAAACGATGGGCGTCCAGGCGTTTGGTGCTGGTGGAAAGCTCGGTCAGCTCTGCTCCGGCAATGCGCGCCTGTTGTTCCGCCCAGGCCATCAGCTTGCTGCCTACGCCGTATCCCCGGGCTTGCGGCATAACCACCAGTTCCTGAATTTCGCCCACCCAATTCACATGGTGCAGATGAAATTGCAGCTGCAAACCCACCATGCCGACCACTTCGCCATTGAGCAGCGCCAGATGGTAATGCACATTGCGTTCTGCGAGGTTTGCCGCAAATCCATTATTAAATGCCTGGCGATCAAACTGGGCCTGTTTGAGTTCGCAAATCAGCCTATATACGGCATCGCTGTCAGCAGCGGTTGCGGGACGTAATTCGACGATATGCTTTACCTCAATGACATCAGACATGGCGCGGTTCCTTCGGACGAAAATGGACGATGTTCGTGTTGCGTCGGTTATTCACCAGACGCATAAACGATAAGACAGACTCTGCCAGACTGCCATCGTTGTTAAGTATCAGACATTCGTCCAAATCCGGTGCGTAGAAGGCGGCACGTTGCAGGCGTTGCTCGATTTGTGGTGCAGTTTCGCGCCCGCGAGCTTCAAGACGCTTGCGCAAAACGTTGGTTGAAACATGCAGACAAATTGGCACTAACGCCTCGCCATAACGCGCTCGCGCCTGTGCTAAATGCTCGCGCGAGCCGTTCACCACCACGTCGAAGCCGGAGTCGAGCCAGATATCCAGCTCGATGCCGATGCCGTAACTTTGGTGATGGGCCTGCCAGCACAGGGCAAACAGACCCTGTTGCTGGCGCTGAGCGAACTCCTTTTCACTCAGCGCGATATGGTTTTCACATCCGGCATCGGCAGCGCGGGTGATGTAACGGTGCGCCACCAGTAGTTGATTATTCTCCTGCTGGCGCAGTGCCGTCAGCAGGCTGTCTTTCCCGGAGCCAGACGGCCCCATCAACCAGACAATTTTGCTCATCAGAACACCCGTATTCCCTGACGCCAGACATGGCCGACGTGAACGTGGTCACCGTGAAGATGCGCCAGTACCATATCGGCACGTTTGCCTTCTGCCAGCACGCCACGGTCATCGAGATTCAATGCGTTGGCCGGGTTGCGCGTCACCAGTGCCACCGCTTGTGGCAGGGTGAAACGGTTTGATTCGTCGCTGGCGACGCGGAATGTAGCATCCAGCAAACTCGCCGGGTAATAGTCGGAAGAGAGAATATCCAGTAGCCCGGCTTGCGCAAGCTGATGCGCCGCCACGTTACCGGAATGCGAGCCGCCGCGCACAATATTCGGGGCACCCATCAACACGCTCATTCCATGCTGATGCGAGGCCTGGGCGGCTTCAAGCGTGGTGGGGAATTCGGCAATCACAATGCCCAGCTCGTGGGATTCTGCAACGTGATCGCGGGTGGCGTCATCGTGGCTGGCAAGCGCGATATTGCGCGCGCGGCACTCGGCGGCAATCGCCAGGCGGTTGGGCTGCGACCAGCGTTCAGCCAGTGCTAACTGCTCGGCTTCGTAGCTGTCCATGTCGGCATCGTTAAGCTGATATTTCCCCTGGTAATATTCGCGATATTTCACCAGGTTTGCGAACTGGCGCTGGCCTGGTGAGTGGTCCATCAACGACACCAGCGACACGCCGCTACGTTCAATCAACTGCTGGAACAGCGGCAGTGTGGTGTGGTGCGGCAGTTCGCAACGCAGATGCAGGCGGTGCTCGGCGCGGTTCATACCACGCGCCTGGCTGTCCATCACTGCGTTAATCATCTTCTCGAGGTTATCCAGACGATCGCCACCGTCGCGTACATCGCCCAGCGCCACGGCGTCCAGCACCGTGGTGATACCGCTTGCCACCATTAAGGCATCGTGGCTGCTCATCGCTGAGTGCGCAGGCCAGTCCACTTTCGGGCGCGGGGTGAAGAATTTATCGAGGTTGTCGGTATGCAGTTCGATTAACCCCGGCAGCAACCAGCCGCCTGCGCCATCTTGCGCTTGCGGTAGCTGGCTTGGGCTGTCGGCAAAATTACGAATTACGCCGTCGGCCACTTCCAGCGAGCCGTTAACCACTTCATTTTCCAGCACCAGTTTGACGTTGTTAATGATCATTTTTAGCCTCAACGGTTGCCATATTGTGCAGGCGGTCTGCGACCAGGTTGCGCACGCTTTCGTCGTGGAAAATCCCGACCACTGCCGCACCGCGCGCTTTGGCTTCCAGAATCAAATCCACCACGGCGGCGCTGTTTTTCGCATCCAGTGAGGCGGTCGGTTCATCGAGCAGCAAAATTGGGTAGTCGACGATAAAGCCACGGGCGATGTTCACGCGCTGTTGTTCGCCGCCGGAAAACGTCGATGGTGCCAGGTTCCATAAGCGTTCTGGCACATTCAGGCGAGTCAGCAGCATTGACGCTTTGTCTTCACAGACGTCACGTGAAACACCCAAATCCAGCAGCGGTTGCATCACCACTTCAAGTGCTGAAATACGCGGGATGACGCGCAAAAACTGGCTCACCCAGCCAATGGTCTGGCGGCGCACTGCCAGCACGTCACGCGCTGGAGCCTGCACAATGTCCAGCCACGCGTCGTTATGTTTGACCCAAATATGCCCCTGGTCAGGCAAATAGTTGGCGTACAGCGAGCGTAAAAGGGTGGATTTTCCGCTGCCGGAATGGCCGTGCAGCACCACACATTCGCCGGATTCCACTTCCAGCGAGGCATTCGCCAGCACTGGCAAACGGATACCGTGCTGATGGTGTAACACAAAGGTTTTGCTGAGGTTTTCAACCCGTAATCTGTACATATTGGTTCCTTAAAACGTATGCCATGACGTCGGATGACGGCTTCGCCTTATCCGACCTACAGGTGTGCAGTGTGTATTTTTCGTAGGTCGGATAAGACGCGTTAGCGTCGTCATCCGACAAATGTCAATTTTGCAACACTGATGACACCAGCAACTGGGTATACGGGTGGTGCGGGTCGTCCAGCACGCGGTCGGTCAGGCCGCTTTCCACCACTTGTCCTTGCTTCATCACCAGCAGGCGGTCTGCCAGTAAACGCGCCACGCCCAGGTCGTGGGTGACAATCACTACCGCCAGATTCAGTTCGCGTACCAGGCCGCGCAGCAAATCGAGCAGGCGCGCTTGTACGGAAACGTCCAGCCCGCCGGTTGGCTCATCCATAAATACCAGTTTCGGATGCGTCACCAGATTGCGGGCGATTTGCAGACGTTGCTGCATGCCACCGGAAAACGTGGTCGGTAAATCGTCGATTCGCGAGGCCGGGATTTCCACCTCTTCTAACCAGCGCTCGGCGGTAGCGCGAATGTCACCGTAGTGGCGCGCACCGGTCGCCATTAAACGCTCACCGATGTTGCCACCTGCCGAAACGTGGCGGCGCAGGCCGTCCATCGCGTGTTGATGCACCACACCCCATTCGGTGCGCAGCAAGCGGCGGCGGTCGCCTTCGCTCATGTCATATAAAGAAGAATCGAGGTACACCACTTCGCCGTTTTGTGGGGCGAGGCGGGCGGAAATCGACTTCAGCAGCGTGGTTTTACCCGAGCCGGATTCGCCAACAATGCCCAGCACTTCACCCGGGTAAAGCTCGAATGAAACATCGCTGAAGCCTTTGCCCGGCGCGTACAGATGGGTCAGGTTATTGACCGAAAGTAAGGGTTGAGTCATGAACTTGCGGCCTCGCTGTTCTGGCGGCAGAAATCGGTATCGGAGCAGACGAACATGCGGTTGCCCGCATCGTCGAGCACCACTTCGTCAAGGTAACTGTGTTGCGAGCCGCAAATCGCGCAAGGCTCTTCCCATTGCTGGACGGTAAACGGATGGTCGTCAAAATCGAGGCTCTCGACGCGGGTATACGGCGGCACCGCGTAGATGCGTTTTTCGCGCCCGGCACCAAACAGTTGCAGCGCGGGCATCATGTCCATTTTCGGGTTGTCGAATTTCGGGATTGGCGACGGGTCCATCACGTAGCGCTCATTCACTTTCACCGGATAGGCGTAAGTGGTGGCGATATGGCCGAAACGGGCGATGTCTTCATACAGTTTCACCTGCATCACGCCGTACTCTTCCAGCGCGTGCATGGTGCGGGTTTCGGTTTCGCGCGGTTCAATAAAGCGCAGCGGTTCAGGGATTGGCACCTGGAAAATCAGGATCTGATCTTCAGTCAGCGGCGTTTCCGGGATGCGGTGGCGGGTCTGAATCAGCGTGGCATCGGCGGTGGATTCGGTGGTTGCCACGTTAGTCACACGCTTGAAGAAGTTGCGAATCGATACCGCGTTGGTGGTGTCGTCTGCGCCCTGGTCAATCACCTTCAGCACGTCGTTTTCGCCAATCACGCTGGCGGTAATTTGAATACCGCCGGTTCCCCAGCCGTACGGCATCGGCATTTCACGCCCGCCAAACGGCACCTGGTAACCGGGGATTGCCACGGCTTTGAGGATCGCGCGGCGCAGTGTGCGTTTGGTTTGTTCATCCAGATAAGCAAAGTTGTAGCCGGAGAGTGCCTTAGTCACGATTACGTTCCTTTTGCAGACGTTTAAGCAGTTCCAGTTCGGCCTGGAAGTCGACGTAGTGCGGCAGTTTCAGGTGCGAGACAAACCCGGCGGCTTCGACGTTATCGGCGTGAGCCAGCACGAACTCTTCGTCCTGCGCCGGGCCTGCTACGGTTTCGTCGTAATCCGGTGCTTGCAGCGAGCGGTCAACCAGCGCCATGGCCATCGCTTTGCGTTCGCTCATGCCGAACACCAGCCCGTAGCCACGGGTGAAGTGCGGGTCTTCATCAACTGGCGCCACAAAGCCGTTGACCATTTCGCATTCGGTTACCAGCAGTTCGCCGATGTTGACGGCAAATCCCAGCTCTTCCGGCACAATTTCCATGTCAACATAACCACTGCGAATTTCAGCGGCGAACGGGTGGTTGCGGCCGTAACCGCGCTGAGTCGAATAGGCGAGAGCCAGCAAATAACCTTCGTCGCCACGCACCAGTTGTTGCAGGCGCGATGAACGTGAGCACGGGTAAACTGGCGGCTGGCGGGTGATGTCATCGGGTTTTTCGCCGTTATCTTCTTCCGCTTTTGCCAGCCCCTGTTTCGCCAGCAGGCTGAAAACGTGCGGCGCAGGTTCGGCGTTGTCATCAGCCGTTTTCAGTTCTGGTGTTTCGCCGTTTGCCAGCAAAGTGAAATCCAGCAGACGGTGGGTGTAATCGTACGTCGGGCCAAGTAACTGGCCGCCAGGTACGTCTTTGTAGACCGCGGAAATTCGGCGTTCGAGACGCATCTCCGCGCTGTTCAGTGGCTCGCTCACCGCTAGGCGTGGCAGCGTGGTGCGGTAAGCGCGCAGCAGAAAGATGGCTTCAACCATGTCACCGCTGGCTTGTTTAAAGGCGAGTGCCGCCAGTTCACGATCCGCAATGCCGCCTTCGGTCATCACGCGGTCGACCGCCAGCCCAAGCTGTTGCTCGATTTGCGCGACGCTCAGCTCACTCAGATTCTGATCGCCACGGCGATTGTGTTCCTGCAATTGGTGGGCGGCGGTAATCGCCTTTTCGCCCCCTTTGACGGCTACGTACATCAGCACACCTCCACGTGAGTGGTGCGCGGGATGGCCAGCAGGCGCTCGCCGCAGGTGAGGATTAAATCAATGCCCAGCGGGAACGGGTGCGGGCGCTCGGTCAGTTCGTCAATCACGCAGTCGGGCAGCTGTGGGGCGATCATCCGTTCTTCGAGAATGCCTGCGCCGGTTAAGCGCAACATGCGGCCGCCGCTCAGGCTCGACACCTGCAAAATCAACGTAGCGCTAGTGTCGGGTGCCACGTCTGTTCCCTGCGCCAGAGCGTTAAGTTGCTCAGCGGTAATGGCGCTATCGGCAACGGCAAACTGTGCGTGTTCCGGCGTCTGGGAAATCGGGGTGTTGGTATGGAAGCGGACGTTTTGCAGCGTGACGTCATTGCTTAACGCTTCGCTAATCCACACCGGAGTGTCGTTGTCGGCAAGCGTCAGCAGCACGCTGGTGGAGGCGATGTTTAGCGGTTTCCAGCCATGTTGCAGTGAATGCAACGCCACGATAACGCCTGGCTCGCTCATCGCTTTTAGCAGGCGACGGAAGCTCTGTTGGGCGTCCTGCACGGGCAGGTTAAAAGCGGTCATCAGGGTCATGCGTTATCTCCGCGAACCAGAGTGAAGAAGTCGACTCGGCTGCTGTTAATTTGGGTGCGACGGGCGGCGAGGCGTTGCTCGCGGTTGGCGGCTAGCGGTGCAATTAAGGTTTCTTGTAAAGTCTGGAACTGCACTTTTTCTTGCATCAGCGCATCGATGACGGCACAGCGTTCGGCGTGGGCTTTATCGCGCCCTGAAAGGTAGCTGTAACCGTAAGTACCATTGGCAAGCTGAACCACGGCGCGAGTCAGGGTGGCGTCTCCGGCAAAGAAGCGTTGCCCGGTGCCGCCCATGCGCGCCTGGATTTGTACAAGTCCGGTTTCGGACTTGCGAATTACTTGATATTCAGGATTTAGTTTCAGTTCTGCCCAAAGTGCGGCCAGTTCTTGTGGCTGGCTGTGGGCGAGCACGGCCATCCACTGCTGGCGCTGTGCGATGTCAATTTGCGGTGCGTCCATTTAGTGCTCCATGGTGAATTCAATCATGTCGGCGCGGGTCAAGCTGACGGAGTATTCCGCCGGGTTGATTTCGCCTTCACGGTGGTTGAGAGTGCGCACGCAAAGCAGCGGAGCCATGTTGGGGATTTCCAACTGGCGGCTTTCTTTAGCCTGAGCGCGGCGTGCGCTGATGCGTGTTTGGGTACGTTTAAGGCTGATGCCGAGCTGGGTTTCGATGATGTCGTGCAGCGAACCGTGGTTGAACTGTTGCAGCACCGGCCACCAAGAAAGGTCAGCAAAGTAGTGGTCAATCAGGCACACCGCGATACCGTTGACGCGGCGTAAGGTGCGCAGGTGAATAATGTTTTCACCCTCAGTGACGCCGAGCGCGTCTGCGACATGGCTGGAAGCCGGGCGCAGTACTGCGAGTAAGCGCTCACTGGTGGGGTGGCTTCCCTGGTCGAGCAGGTTCTGGCTAAAGCGGGCTTGCGCATTTAGCGGGTAGTCAAACGGGCGCATCAGCACTAACACACCAATGCCCTGACGGCGCTGCACCCAGCCTTTTTCCACTAACTGATCGATGGCGCGGCGCAGCGTGTGGCGGTTTACGGCGTAGTGTGCAGCCAGTTGGCTTTCGGCTGGCAGGTAATCGCCGCAGTGGTAATTTTTACGCAGCTCCTGCTCTAGCAGCGCGGCGATTTTCTGGTAACGCGTCGGGTAACTGGTCGGATGTCTGGATAAGTGCATTTTCAGTCAATCCTCTGTGTGGCATTTACGGCGGATGACGCTGCGCTTATCTGCCCTACGGAAAAGAGTGGCCATCGTCATCACCTAGATAAAGTGCTTACGCAGTCGTTGCGACATGAAATCCAGCAGGCTGACGGTGACGATGATGATGATCATCAGCGCACAGGTTTGCTGGAACTGGAATCCACGAATCGCTTCCCACAACGTCACGCCAATCCCGCCTGCGCCCACCATGCCGACCACCGTTGCCGAACGGACATTCGACTCAAAGCGGTATAGCGAGTAGGAGATAAGCAGCGGCATCACTTGCGGCAGCACGCCGTAGAGGATTTCTTCAAGTTTGTTAGCGCCGGTTGCGCGGATGCCTTCCACCGGGCCGGGTTCGATGGCTTCCACGGCTTCAGAAAGCAGTTTGGAGAGCACGCCCGTGGTGTGGATGAACAGTGCCAGGACGCCTGCGAAGGGGCCGAGGCCGACGGCGACCACGAATAGCATCGCAAACACCATTTCGTTGATGGCACGGCAAGCGTCCATTAAGCGGCGCATTGGTTGGTAAACCCACCATGGCACCAGGTTGTCGGCACACATCAGGCCGCAGGGAATGGAGATAACGATAGCCAGTGCGGTGCCCCAAACGGCGATTTGCAGGGTGATAAACATTTCCCCCAGGTAATCACGCCATTGGCTGAAGTCAGGTGGGAAGAAGTCGGCCGCGAAGGTGGCCATGTTGCCGGAATCTTTAATCAAAGTGAGCGGTGCCATTTCCGCGCCTTGCCAGGAGGCTACGAGGACCGCTAACAAAATCGCCCAGCTCAGTAGCGAGAACCAGCTACGTTTTGGTGCGGCGATTTGAATGGTTTGCTGCATGGAGTGCTCCGTTGGTTTGTGCTTCTTTGCCCTCACCCTCTCCCTCAGGAGAGGGAGAAAACCGGTCTATCCCCTCTCCTGAGGGAGAGGGTGAGGGCCTGAGGCGATTACTGAACTGCTTTATTCACGCTGGTCATCGCAGACAGTGCGGCAGTCAAACGATCCAGGTCGCTAAGTTGGTTTTGCAACTCGCTGACCTTCAGGGTTTTGTCTTTCTCATCCATGCCTTTGTTGTCCTTCACACCCTGCATCTGTTTAAACAGCGCCAGCTGGCGAATCGGCACCAGTTGCAGGTCGCTGGATGGACGGAACGGTGCCCAACCCAGGCGGCTCAACATTTCTTTCTCTTCCAGCGTTTTGCCGTAAGTCATAAAGAAGTCGTAGATTTTGTCTTTGGTGTTTTCGGACAGGTTTTTACGCCATACGATTGGGTCGCCCGGAATCAGTGGCGATTTCCAGATGACCTTCAGTTCTTTCAGTTTGTCTGGTGCAGAGGATTTCAGTTTTTCGAGGTTTTCGGTGTTGTTGGTTGCCACGTCGATTTGCTTATTCGCAACCGCCAGGGCGTTGGTTTCATGGCTGGCATTCACCGAACGTTTAAATTCGTTCACCGAAACGTTGTTCTTGGCGAAAACGTAGTAGCCTGGGACGAGGTAGCCAGAGGTTGAGTTCGGGTCACCGTTACCAAACGTCAGGTCTTTACGTTTTGCCAGCAAGTCTTGCAGGTTGTTGACTGGGCTGTCTTTGTTAACAATTAGCACGCTCCAGTAACCCGGAGAGCCATCTACCGCCACGGTCTGCGCAAACACCTGGCCGTTAGCGCGGTCTACCGCTTCCATCGCCGAAAGGTTGCCGTACCAGGCAATATCAACCTTGTTAAAGCGCATGCCCTGAATGATCCCTGCGTAATCCGGTGCGAAGAAAGCGTTCACTTTCATGCCCAGTTTTTTCTCCATGTCCTTCAGGAACGGTTCCCATTGCGGCTTCAGGTTTTGTTGCGATTCGGTGGAGATAATGCCGAAGTTCAGGGATTTTTCTTGTTCATCCGCATGGGCTGCGTTGAACAGGGCGCTAACGCTCAGCAGGCTGGTAAAGGCTAGTGCTTTTACGGCTTTGTAGCTCATGACTGTTCCTTGAGGTAGATGACAAATTTGTTAGGCAGCGACCGCATCAACGCGAGCCATACTGCGGTAAAGATTTCCCAGCCGTTCGTTGTCGAACGCCGAACTGCTTCCGTCGTAGAACACATGGCCCTGGCGCAACGCGACAATGCGTTCGCAGTAGCGCAAGGCGTAATCCACCTGGTGCAGCGTCACCACCACGGTGATGCCATCCAGACGGTTAATGTCGTGCAGTGTTTCCATCACGATGCGTGCGGATTCCGGGTCGAGTGAGGCAATCGGCTCATCGGCGAGAATCACTTTTGCTTGCTGCATCAGAGCGCGGGCAATTGCCACGCGCTGTTGTTGCCCACCGGACAGGGTGGAGACACGTTGATGAGCAAACTGAGTCATGCCGACGCGGGTCAGTGCCTGCAACGCACGTTGGTTTTGTTCGCGGGTGAACCAGTTAAAACAGGTGCGCCAGAACGGCGTGGAACCCAGTGCGCCAATCAGCACGTTTTCCAGTACTGTCAGGCGGTTTACCAGGTTGAATTGCTGGAAGATGTAGCCGGTGTGCGCGCGGCTTTTACGGATGTCGCTTGCCAGACGGCCCGCTTTTTGGACGGTGCGGCCGAGCAATTCAACATGGCAATCGGCTGATTTATCAGAAGTAATCAGGCCGCTAAGATGGCGTAAGAGGGTGGATTTGCCTGAGCCAGACGGCCCCAGCAGAGCGACCATCTCACCTTCGTTGACTTCAAGATCGACGGCATTTAGCGCCTGATGCTGGTTGAAGGTTTTGCTCAGTTTGTTGACGCGAATAATGTTTTGCATCACAAGGCTCCTTAAAAAGTTGCCTCATGGTGCCGATGAAGTGTGACGATTTTGTTAACGTTATATTTCGATATGATGAAGAGTGAGTCACAGCCTGGAAGTCATCAGGCTAATCAACTATTTGTCGTATTGTGAGTCGCTTCGTTTTTGTATTTCCTTACTAGTACCCGTCGGTCATTGGGAAGGCAGCGATGAGCAAGAATATTATTTTTTGTGCCGATGGCACATGGACCGCTCCAGGTGTAGAACCAAAAATTGATGATGAGACTGTAGCCAGTAATGTTTATCAGTTATTTATTGATTTGAAAGGCGTTGTTGACCAGCAGAGTTTGTTGTTAGCCAATGAGCAAGAAAAAGTGCTGACGGATAACAGCGGCAATGTGGTGCAAGTGGCGAAGTATATTTATGGCATGGGCGATCCGCATAATGGCCTGGTAAAACGGTTAAGTGGCGTATTTGGCGCGAATTTGATCGTGCCGATCCTGCGCGGCTACACCTTTATCAGTCGCCACTGGCAAGCGGGCGACAGGATCTATTTGGTGGGGTTTAGCCACGGTGCTTATACCGCGCGGGTACTGGCGGAGATGATCATCGATCGCGGGCTATTAAGCCGTGAAAAGCTGAATTTAAACCTGCGCAATAAAGAAGAAGCCTGGCGCTTTGCCTCATCGGTGTGGGCACAGTATCTGGCCCATTCACCAGAAATGAGCCCCAGTCTGTTAGGCAGCGTGGTACGCGAGTTGCCGGGTTTTTTTTGCGACAGCGTCGACCCAACCTGCATTACGCGTCCGTCTTCCATTGAAGCGGTGGCGGTGTGGGAAACGGTCGGACAGATGGGCATTCCTAAATATTTCAATGACAAGCGTTACAACGTTTTCCGCTTTAACAATACCGAGCTGCATCCAAGGGTCAAATATGGCCTACAGGCGTTGGCGATTGATGAACAGCGCGTCGATTTAGCCCCGGTGCTGTGGGACAACCGCGATCGTATTTTGCAGGTGATGTTTCCCGGTATTCATCAGGATGTCGGCGGGGGGTATGACAATACTGGTGAGGATCGTAGTTTGTCGAATGGCGCGTATTTGTGGATGCACGATGCGCTCGACGATTTGGGGATTAATCTCGCCCCCAGCGACGTCGCGGCTGACCCGCTCGGGCCGCTGCATTGTGACTGGTATCCGCCAACCCGTTATTTGCGCATTTTGCCGCGCCAGCTTCCTCCGCCAGTGACCTCATCAATGATGGTTCACCATTCGGTTATTGAACGGTTGACGGGTGGTTCAGAATTGCCGCAGCAGTCGGCGGTGACCGGGGAATGGCTGGCAGGGCCTTACGTTCCGCAGCCGTTACAGGACTATTTGCACGGGCAGGGCGCAATCCCAATCAGCTGGGCGATTGCACGTTAGGATTAAGGGGCTGGCGCCTGTTATCGCAGGCGGTCGCCCCTAAAACTGATTACATCGGTTTTTCGACGTTTACCATCCACGGAATGCCAAATTTGTCGGTAAACATTCCGAAGCCTTTCGCCCAGAATGTTTCGCTCCACGGCATAGTGACTACGCCACCGGCGGAAAGGTTATCAAACCAGCGTTTTCCTTCAGCAACATCTTGACTGGAAAGACTCAGCGCATAGCCAGCGTGCTTCGCTTTATCGGAATCCATCATATTGCCGTCGCTCATCATCACGTCGCCGCCGCCAATGCGGACGTTAGCGTGCATGATTTTATCGTCTGGCCAGTTAAAACCGCTGTTGCATCCTTCAGCCGACTGATTCTGGTCTTTTGGCATTTCGCCAAACGTCATTTTAAACAGCAGTTCAGCACCCACCGCTTGTTGATAGAACGCGATCGCTTCTTCGCAGGTGCCGTCAAAAAAGATGTAGGGTCCAACAGACATAACTTATTCCTCTTATACACGGAGTGCAGAAGAAGTGTAGTTGCGGGGAGTGGGGCAAGCCAGGCGGGGGGGAGTGGTTTTTCAGCCTCTTGTGGGGGGAGATCTGTAAGCCTCGCGGATTTTCCGTTCACCCGTGCGTTCAGTTATCTCTTTAATTACCGATAACGGTGAACGTATCAAGGGGTTAACGCCAACCCCTTGATAATCCAGGCGCCCGGCAAATCAATCGCCGCTAAAGCGGTAAACACCGTTTTTCACCCAACATTCGGGGTCGTTCGCGATTCGTTCCAGACGATCGCTCTCTCACGTGGCTCCCGGCCACGTGACCCCGACTGAAGGGTAAAAAACGGCGCGATTGAAGCCGGGAACAAGGTCAAAACCGCTCTGGCTTATGACTTTGACCTTGAATTTCGGGTCCGGCTTAAATCGCCTCCATTTTGACTCCAGGTGGCAGGGTCCAGCCGTCGGGAACGGCTGGAGGGCGCGATCGTCTGGAACGAATCGCAACCGACCCTGACACGGAGGCTAAATGGAGGTTTACCGCTTGCGGCGATTTATTTGCCGGGAGTCAGGGTTCTTAGGGTGGCGACGGTGGCCACCCTAAGACGTTCACCGGTTCTGTGGCGACATAAACATTCAATCGCCTGGTGAACGGAACCTTCTCCGAATCAGCAGGAACCGTCCTTCAAAGATGCGTACAAGAAACCGCCTTGGCGATAGGGGAATTTACTTAGTTCTTCTTCACAAACTCTGACTTCAGCTTCATCGGACCAAAACCATCAATTTTACAATCGATGTTATGGTCGCCTTCAACCAGACGGATACCCTTCACTTTAGTGCCAATCTTCAGCATTGAAGAGCTGCCTTTCACTTTCAAATCTTTTACTACGGTGACGTTATCGCCATCAGCCAGCAGGTTGCCATTGGCATCTTTAACAATCAGTTGGTCGCTGTCTTGGGCGGGTTCTGCATCATTCCATTCATGCGCGCATTCAGGGCAGATAAACATACCGTTGTCTTCGTAGGTGTATTCAGAATTGCATTTTGGGCAATGAGGGAGTGTCATATTCGTCATCTCTGGAGTCATAGCTTTAAAAATAGCGGTTTCCCGCAAAAGTGGCGAAATTATACATTAAAACCTGGTTTTTGTGTGGATGATTGCCGCTGTGCCTTATCGAATGGGCCAGGAGGAAAACAAAAAGAGATATTTTCACTGCGCAATCAATTGCTAAATTCGCGATGAAAATACACAATTAGTTTAT
The DNA here is from genome assembly GCF_003675305.1 of Buttiauxella sp. 3AFRM03. Classification (NCBI taxonomy): domain Bacteria; kingdom Pseudomonadati; phylum Pseudomonadota; class Gammaproteobacteria; order Enterobacterales; family Enterobacteriaceae; genus Buttiauxella; species Buttiauxella sp. 3AFRM03. The sequence continues at coordinate 2,592,190 of NZ_CP033076.1, read as the reverse complement.
CAAAATGCGTTATTGTATTTTCCTCTGGTTGTCTGATCAGATTTTATCTATATAAATAAAACATCTTTAATATAACATTATCGAATTAATGATTCCTGCGTGTAATTATAAATGCCGGTACTTAATCGGTAAGAAAATAAATGACTTTATAAAAATCCGGATAATTTGATTTAAGGAAGGATTTTTTATGTACACACAAGCAATATTTGAGTTAGGTCAGGAGGCTGAGCGGTTATTGCAACTTGCGCTGCAAAATCTCAATACCTTAAAAACGACCTCTTTTACTACACAGCAAGACGAGAATTATTTTGGGCAATCGCCGACGGGGTCGGTTGTTCCTCCTAAGTTTTGTCCGCGTGGCATTCAGGTGCAGCAGGCGTTGTTGCAAAATGAGCTACGCAAAATCACCCAACATGAAATGGTGTTGGCAATCGTCGGGACGGTGAAAGCGGGGAAATCGACTACCATCAACGCCATTATTGGCACAGAAGTCCTGCCAAACCGTAATCGCCCGATGACAGCGTTACCCACATTGATTCGCCACACGCCTGGTCAGCGTGAACCGGTGCTGCATTTCCCGTACGTGCAACCCATCGAGGAATTAATGCAGGCCTTGCAACTTCGCTTGCAACAAACCGAAAGAGAAACGTTGGGCAGGCATCTGGAAATTGATCGGGATATGGCGGGGTTATTAACCAGAATAACCATGGGGGAATCTTTTGCTAAGCATTATCTTGGTGCTCAGCCTATTTTTCATTGCCTGAAAAGCCTGAATGATTTAGTGCGCTTATCCAAAGCACTGGATGTCGCATTTCCATTTAAAGCCTATGCCGCAATTGAGCATGTTCCGGTCATTGAAGTGGAATTTGTCCATTTAGCTGGAATTAATGAAAGCTATGGGCAACTGACTTTATTAGATACTCCTGGCCCAAATGAAGCCGGGCAACCGCATCTGCAAAAAATGCTCCAGGAGCAACTGGCGCAAGCCTCTGCCGTGCTGGCGGTGCTGGATTACACCCAACTGAAGTCGGTTTCTGATGAAGACGTGCGAAAAGCGATATTAGGTGCTAGTTCTTCGGTGCCGTTGTATGTGCTGGTGAACAAGTTCGATCAAAAAGACCGCAATGGCGACGACGAAGCACAGGTTAAGACATTGATTTCAGACACCTTGATGAAAGGGGTGATTGAGCCAAACCATGTTTTCCCCGTCTCTTCAATGTGGGGATATTTAGCCAACCGCGCCCGTCATGAACTGGCATTGCACGGTATGTTGCCGGATCCCGATGAACATCGCTGGGTGCAAGATTTTGCCGATGCGGCGCTGGGCCGCCGTTGGCGTAGTAGCGATCTCATTGATTCAGAGAGTTTGCGCCAGTCAGCCGAATTATTGTGGGAGGACTCGCAGTTTGCCAGCCCAATCAAAAAAGTGCTGCATGCCGCACATGCTAACGCCTCGATGTACGCGCTGCGTTCTGCTTGCCAGAAATTACTGGTCTACACGCAGGGCGCGGAAGATTACCTGAATTTCCGCTGCCAGGGGTTGCGCATTGCCAGTGAACAATTACAGCGCAATATCGCAGCACTTGAAGATGACATGCGTCTGGCGACCGACAGCCAGCAGTCGGCCAGTGCAGTTGCACAAAGCAATGTAAACCAGGCTGTGCAAACGATGGAGGATTTCATCCGCCGTTATGAGCTGCAAATTAATGCCAATATTGCGGACTATTTCCTGCAAGGTACGGTGCCGGAAAAACTCACCCGTCAGGCGTTGTCGTTTGGTACGCGTCGCGGAATCGATTTTGATGCCCGCAATGAAACGCTGAGTTTTGATGATGAACAATCGGCGCAAATTGCGCTACACAGAATCCGTGCTTCATGCGAGGTAATCCTCACCGCGGCGCAGGAAAAGATGACTGAGGAGCTGATGCATCTGTTCAGTTTTTTGGAAGTCGAACTGGCGGATACGCTGCGTAATACCTTAAAACCGATTGAAGCTCGCGTCGCTCAAGGGCTAACCCAGGCCGGATTTCGCACCAATATCAGCCTGCCAGTGTTTCACGTCGGGTTATTAAATTTCAATGCCAATCAGGCATTTAACCAGCTGATTGAAGAGCAGGATATTCCTGTCGCACAGTTACGCCGCCCGGCAGGGATGCGTGGCACCGTTGCGCGCTGGCTGAATAGCGACGAATGGGGCTGGGAAGGTTACACCGTGATGCAAAGCCGCTACGTGATTTCCCTGCCTGATGTGCAGCGCAAGCTGAGTGAGCACATTGCCAGCTTCCTGTTGCAGCTCAATCAGACCATGACTGTGCAAATTGAATATGCCGTGAGCGAGGGAATGACGGCCTTCTTTGCTGATTTTTCTCAAGCACTGGACGCCATACATCTGAACCTGCAACAAAGCCTGATAGCACGCCAGCAAAATGAAGATGCGGTCACGGCCTTGCGCCAACAGCTCCAGCAGTGCTTACGCACCACGCGATATATCCATGAGGACACCCGCCTGCTGCGGGATGATATTCAGACGCTATTTACGGTAGAACAACCATGAGCAATTTATTACCTGGAACGCCAACTCGCGCCCTGGAATGTGTCGCTGAAAAATTTGTCGTCGATTTTGCAAAGAATAGTGGTGTCACGCGTGAACCATGGCACAGCCAGCAAAGCAAAGCATTTTATCAGCGGCTGATTGGTGAATTTATCGGCCAGAGTCAGTTGCAAAAATGGGCGCTGGACGAGGTGTTGATGGATACGCCTGAAGTGACGATGGCGATGCTCGGACAGCTTTGTCAGCGGGTGGGGAAAAAGCACCACGCGCTGGTCAAAGTCTATGAAAGTGTCACGGCTTTAGTGGCAGCTTCAGTGCGGTTGGCCAACGACTCAACCATCACCCGCCAGCAATTATCTCAAGTGCAGCAGCAGCTTGCGCAGCGTGTGGGTAAACTGGAAACGCAATTACACGGTACGGATTTGACACATTTGGGCATTGTGCATTGCGAGCAGGTTTTCGCCCGTTGGCAGGCCGGACATTACCTCAGTTTCTCCCCCGCTGGGCGCTGTTATGTCGCGCTGCAAGAGTTGTACTGGGGGGCATTTGGCGATGCGGTGCGCTTTGGTCATTCATTGCAGGCTAGCGAGCTAATTGAACAAGTGCGTGCGCTGGCTATCAGCCAATTAGCGCACGATGTGAATGCGTCTGTTCGCACACGTCATTATTACTATGAATGGCTGATGTTTCCGTCCACACCGGAAATGATGGAAAGCAAAGAAGCGCTGGCATGGCTTGGTGACGATTCGGACTGCGAAAAGCAACCCGTGAGCTTTGCGACCACCCAAACCCACCGCGGCGTGTCATTGGGAATGCCACGAATATGTTCCGCAATGCGTTTGGGTAGCGCGATGGTTGATGAAGTTCTGATTAAATAAAAAATGAATACCGCAATTATCCTAAATATATATATTTTGTATTGAATGTGACCAAAGGATGTGTTCACATTTATCATATTGTGAATTTTTATTAAATATTGTGTCTATGCGGGGTCTTTTTAGCGTCGGCATTATTGTTCATGGACGAAATAATTGTGCATACAAAATAATTGCACCCTTAGTATTTTCACGTTCTGTGTCTTGCTATTTATTCCCCCGGTATTTTCTGCACCGCTTAGCCCTGCGGATCGCGACCTTATTCGCCAGGAACAACAGGGCTTATTGCAACAAAATCAGCAGCAAAGGGAAGAATTACAACGTTCTTTTCCATTACGTCAACCTGCTGTAACTGAACCGGTGACCCGCGCTGGACCCTGTTTTAATATTCATTCCATCAATATCAATAATGCAACACTGCTTTCCGATAAAAAACAGACTGAATTTAAAAAAATCTTATATCAATCAGTGTATTGGAATGGATAAGATCACGCAGTTAACGCGAGATATTTCCGACTGGTATACCGTGCAGGGTAAAGTGAGGAATGAGATGCAAAAGTGCACGTCGGGGCTTATACGTGCGTACATCAGAATGCACTGGGAAAAATGGGTCAAACATTCCCCCATCATTTAGAAAGAACGTATTTATAAAATCATTAAGATATTGCCTTAATAATTGAACTCCCATTCCTACACGTGTAGTCAAAATATGATCTAAATCATTTTTTGGCACTATCGACTCTGACTGTAAATATTTAATAACACCCAAATCAGATATGTTAGAATTTAACCCGCTCCAGATTCATCTCGAAAAATAATAATATAACAACCACATCTGTTCTTCCGGCTTAAATATTATTCCTTTTTACATCAGGATTGACTCACGCAATGAACGCGATAATCGTTGACGATCACCCATTGGCGCGGATTGCTATACGCAACTTGCTCGATACCAACGGCATCACCGTCACCACTGAACTCGACAGTGGCGAGCATGTGGTGCAAACCGTAGAGAAACTCAAACCGGAACTGCTGATCATCGATGTAGACATTCCCGGTCTCAGCGGTATCGAAGTGCTGGAGCAACTCCGCAAACGCCACTACGTCGGTATTATTATTATCATCTCTGCCAAAAATGAGTTGTTCTACGGCAAGCGCAGTGCCGAATACGGCGCGAATGGTTTTGTTAGTAAAAAAGAGGGTATGAATAATATTCTGGCGGCTATTGAAGCGGCAAAAAATGGTTATAGCTATTTTCCTTTCTCTGTTGAGCGTTTTAGCGGTGTGACCCTCACTGAACAAGATAAACTGGATACTTTATCGACTCAGGAAATGAAGGTTTTACGCTACATTCTCAACGGCATTGATTACACCACTATTGCCCACAAAATGAATATCAGTAATAAAACGGTAAGTACTTATAAAACCCGTTTAATGGAAAAGTTAGATTGCTCATCATTAATGGAACTCTATGATTATGCGCAAAGAAATAAAATTGGCTAATAAGATGCAGTCTCGTTGGTTTATTTATTTGATGATGTTTTTTTGCCTGAGTAGTTTTTCTTCTTCTGGCGCCACACAGGTTATTGAGCTTAAAAGTAATTACCAGCCTGCGGTGCTGGATATTCGGTTAAGTACAGAAGACAGGTTATGGCTCGAGCGCAAAAAAACGCTGACTGTCGGCACCTGGTTGCCGGAAGTTTCCCCTATTGATTATGAAAGTACTGGGGGGATATATCAGGGTGTTAATGCCGATTACCTGGCTCTGCTGCAGAAAAATCTGCATATTAAAATTATTATTAAACAATATGATAGCGAGAAAGAGGCTCTTGCGGCACTGTCGAAAAACGAAGTCGATACGCTGCTGACTCAGTTAACTGCCCACAAAGAAACGCCGAGTTCTTTGCTGACAACGTCTGCGTTGATCAAAACCTGGCCGACACTGGTGACGTCACTTAAAAACACTTTGCTGCCGCTAAAAACCAGCAAAGAGGTGACTGTTGCTTGCGTGCGCGATTGCTCGTTTGCCGATGTTGTTAAGGTGGCGTTCCCGAATGCCAGAATGACTTATTACGATAATGACTACCAGGCGATGTCATCGGTGGTGTCCGGTAAAAACCAATATTTTATTGGTAATAACGTGACTACCGGGAATTGTATTTCTAAATACTTTTCACAATCGCTGGTGATTACCCACTATTTTAACAAGCAAGAACAATACAATTACTTTATTACCAGCAACCGTCAGCCGCTGTTGCGAAATATCCTTGAACGTTTTATTGCCTCAATCAGCAATGAAACCCATATGCGGATGATGCAGAACTGGCTAAACCGCGGCAATCTTTCCTATCTGAATTCACCTGGCCCATTTAGCCAGGAAGAGCAAAACTGGCTGGAGAAGCACCGCACTGTCAAAGTGCTCATTAATCCCAACTATCCACCGTTTACGCTGATCGACAAGGAAGGCGAGTTACGCGGAATCATGGCTGATTTACTCAATATTATTCAGCTGCAAACCGGTCTTGAATTTCAGCCGGTGATGATGAGTTCCGACCCAAAAAAGGCACCAGAGCAGTGGGACATGATCCCCGCCACCACGCTGAATAATACGCCGCAGAACACCTCGCTTAGCGATCAGTTGATGAGCCTCTCGTTCGTTATTGTCACCGCGCATCACGAAAATGCTGACCGCTTGCTGACCAAACCACTGCGCATTGCCGTAGCACTGGGGGATGTTTTGGTTGCTGATTTACATCAGCGATACCCGCTGGCGACTCTGGTTGAAACGGAAAATGTCGGTGAGGCAATGAAAATGGTCGAGGAGGGTAAGGTCGATGCGGCGATTACCACCGAGCTATCTGCCCGTTACATGATTGACCATTATTACCCGCAAAACATGTACTACATGCGCCTGCCGGGGATGCCGAGCGGTTCGCTGAGTTTTGCGATAGCCTCCGATGAACCCGAACTGAAGTCGATTATCAGTCAGTCGCTGCAAGCGATTCCTCCGCGCGACATTCTGCAAATGACGGAAAAGTGGTCGAAAATTTCCAGCGTACAGAAAGATACCTGGAACCTGTACAGCAAGCAGTTCTATCAACTGGTGGTCTTCGCGATGGTGCTGATAGCCATTAGCCTTGGCTGGGGGCTGTCGCTGTCGCGTGAAGTGCGCAAAAGAAAACAGTCGCAACGGCAACTCGAAGAAGAATTGCAGCTTAAAGAGACGCTCTCCCATGAGCTGGAGGCCGAGAAAGATAAAGCGATTCAGGCCACTAAAGCGAAAAGCCGTTTCCTGGCGAGTATGAGCCATGAGCTGCGTACCCCGGTGAGTTCGATTGTGGGCTTTTTAGAATTGCTGTCGAGCTCGGATCTCAACGCCAGTCAACGCAAAGAAGCAATAGCACTGGCAGGGGCAACTGCACAATCGCTGCTGGGGTTGATCGGCAAGATTCTTGATGTCGATAAAATTGAGTCTGGTAAATACCAGATAGCACCGCAATGGACTGATTTATCACAGCTTATCAATCTACAGTGCCACTCATTTGACGCGCTGGCCAGGCAGAAAGGTGTTGAGTTGCGTTGTATCAGCCATCTGGCGGCGGACGCTCAGGTGCTGATTGATCCACAAGCCTGGCGGCAAATTCTCACCAATCTGGTCGGCAACGCGCTGAAGTTTACCGAAAAAGGGCATATTGAGGTCTTATCCCGTCTGACAGAAGTTGAGGATAAGCATGGGACTCTGGTGGTGACGGTCAGCGACACCGGATGCGGGATTAGTGCCGAAGAGCAGGAGACACTATTCCACCGTTACGTTCAGGCAGGCCAGGGGCGTAAACAGACAGGCTCCGGACTGGGGCTGGTTATCTGCAAAGAGCTGGTGACGCTGATGGGCGGCACGCTGGAACTCAGTAGCCAGCAGTCGCAGGGCACCACTTTCACGATTACGTTGCTGGTTGAAACTGCACAGAAGAGGCTTACGCCGACCCATAACACCCCGGCCGCATTATCGCCATTACCGCGTTTGTCGATTCTGATTGCGGACGATAACCCGACGAATCGCCTGTTGTTAAAACGCCAGCTGAATGCCATTGGTTACAACGTGGATGAAGCCTGCGACGGTGAGGAGGCGGAAGCGAAAATCGCCAATAACGCGTACGATTTGTTGATAACTGACCTGAACATGCCAAAAAAAGATGGGCTGGCGCTGACGGCATCTTTGCGTCGCCAGAATATGCGGCTGCAAATCTGGGGGCTGACCGCCAGTGCGCTTTCGCAATCACGCGATCAATGCCTGCAAAGCGGTATGAATCAGTGCCTGTTTAAACCGGTTTCGATTCAGACGCTGACTCACGAGTTGAGCAAACTCGATAGCGGGCGCACATCGCTGTGTACTACACGACATTTGAAGCTGAGCATTCTGACCGAGAATACTGGGGGTGACAGGAAGTTGATGAACGAGATTCTGGAAACCTTCCGCGAAGCTTCAGCCAATGATTTACAGGTCGCAGTGCGTTCAATAGAGCAGGATGAACCGCAAATGTTTTTGCATGCGTTGCATCGTTTGCATGGTTCGGCACAGATTCTGGAAATCACCGCACTTCAGGCGTTGTGTGAACCTTTCGAATCACGTCGTCATAGTTCGTTACCACTTGAGGAGCGCCAGCAAGCGTTAGAAAAAATTACGGCAGTCATGCGGGAAATTGACGTGGAGATTGATAGTTTGATAAGCCACTAAAAATGGTGGATGACGCTGGCGCTTATCCCCCCTACGAAACCGGAACTGGAACCGAAATCGTAGGTCAGATAAGCGCAGCGTCATCCAGCACGATAATACAAATACAGCTTTTGTAGCTACCGTCTTGGACGTCAAGCGGTAGCTGCATAATTTTCATCCCATGGTAATCGGGTTTTCAGTACGCCGAAGCACATATGTACCAGCTTACGCATCACTGCACCCAGCGCCGCTTTTTTCGCCTTACCTTTCGCTACCAGCCTTTCATATATCGCCTTCGCGGGTTTATTCCACCGGATTGCACTCAGGGCTGCTACATACAGTTTGGCTCTGACTATTGAGGGGCCTGTTTTTGACATATGTGCCCGCCCGCGTACCGAACTGCCGGACACTCTCTCCACCGGTGTTATTCCCAGATACGCTGCCACCTGCGAGGCACTTTTGAACGTCCCGTCTTTCAGTAGTGCCAGCATCTCCCGTCCCACCTGCTCCTTCACACATTTTATCGATTTCAGCAGCTCCAGATCGGCCTTCAGTCCCGGGTCGTTATCTGTGTGGTCAGTAATGAGCTTTTCTATCCGTTCCAGTTCATCACTCAGCCAGCCGTGTGTCCGCTCCAGTGAGCCTATGACCTCCCGTGGTGTCGAGGTTGAATGCGCTTTTTCAAGCCGGTTGGCCGTCCTCTGCACATCCTCTTTCAGCGCGTCGCGCTGACGCAACAACGCCCTGAGTTTACGGACTTCAACTGACGGTGGGACCCAGGCATCGGGATGCTTCAGCTCGCCATAACAGGCCAGCACAAATGCGTCCACTGTGTCATTTTTCGTGAGGATATCCATTCCGCAGGCAAACTCACGGACACGGTATGGATTGGCCATGCAGACAGAAATCCCCGCATCATGAAGCCCATACGCCAGATTCTCATGGTAGATACCCGTGGCTTCCATCACGACTGTCATATTATCAGAGGCGCATTTTTGGGCCTCCAGCCAGTCGATGATTTTGCGGGCCACACAGGGTTCATTGGTGAAGACTTTCTGCTTTTTCTTACCCTTAATACCGGCAACAAGCAGACAGACATCTATTTTATTTTTGCTGATATCAGCACCGAGAAAAGCCATATTTCATCTCCTTCCACGTGAACCAACACGCCATTCCAGCCTTGTACATGCGAAGTCAGAGCTTCTGGTTACCGTTCGGATTTTGAGTGGCGTGAAAGGTGAAACGGAGGGCTTAAGCTACGTCGGAAGATCGAGGTCTTCAGGTCGGATACAAGCTTCCTCCGTTTCATGTAACCGGTAGCTAACCAGCTACCGGTTCAAGATACAAGGTCGGATAAGCGCAGCGTCATCCGACATCCAGCACGATAATTTTAGTTGCTGGCAGCGAACATTTCGCTATCAACAACGATGCCGTCTTCAGCACCCTTCAGTACCAGATTCGCTTCGTAGTATTTACCATCTGCCAGCATTTTTTGTGCCTGAGCTACCGCTTTGCGGGTCTGGTTCAGTGGCATCAGATATTGATTTTCCATCACGCCAATCCCCGCCAGACGTAAAGTGTCCATCGCACCTTTTTTATCGCCTTTAGCCAGTTTTTCATTGGCAGATTTGATCGCACTCTCTTTTGCTGGAGTCGCAACATAGTCTTCAGACAGGGCAACTGTGGCGTTAATGATGACGTACTGGTCGTCAATCATCTTCGCTTTGGCGTCGGTTTTGACAAATTTCTTCCAGTCGATGCTGTCATCTTTTAGCAGTGTTGCTGCGTCATCAGTCAGTTTTTTAGCACTGGCCGGTTCGCCGTGGAACAGCGCCAGGCGAGCAAGCTGAATATCACGCATGGCATTCGCGCCCTGAACGGCAACCTGCATCACATCAGCCGCTTCTTTTTGGATTTGTGCAGTGGCCGCAGCAGTTTGTGCTGGAGTCGTTGCTGTTGCAGCGAATACCGGTGCAGAACTCATCATGGTTGCCAGTATGCCTGCCAGAATTAATTTTTTCATTATCGTCTCCTTAATAAAATGGGTGTTAATCACCAACCCAGACAGAATAGGAAATAACAAAACGAATGAAAATCAGAGCGCGGAATGAATATTGCAGGAGCTGTCTGACACTTGTCAGATTATTGAGTCAGACGTCAGATTGAGCGTATGAAGATAGGGCTTCACTCTTATTTACTCCGTTTGCTAGCTGGCCTTACTATTTTAACCAATAACTAGTTGGTCAATAACGATATGGCGGAAATAAAATGTTTATATTTAATCAATATCGACTGAAAGCACTGAGTGAGGCTTCATGTCTTCATTATAGAAAACATGCGCTGGTGATGGCGGTGCTACTGTTTATTTGTGGTACCTGCTGTCTTATTTATCCTTTTATGGCCGGGATGTACCTCAGCTATATCATCGGCATGATGTTTATGGTTTGCGGTTTTTATACTTTTTATACTCTTTATAGTCTGGTGGTATTTCGTTCACGCCACTGGCGTTCTAAATTTGTCAGCGTGATATTTGCCTTAGCCTGGCTGTTGTTGGGCTTCAGTTTTGTCATCCATCCTCTGATTGGCATGACGTCACTGTCGCTGGTATTTAGCTGTTTCTTCATTGTTGGCGGGGTTTCACGCATCGTTTCCGGCTTCACTATGCGTGGTAACGCGGGGGCGATCACCAACATTATTATCGGTGTTTTAGACCTGCTGATTGCCGTTGTCTGGCTCAGTTTGAACCCTGAACAATCCTATTTATTTACCACCGCTTTCATTGGCGTGGAGATGATCTTCAGCGCTGCTGGATTTATCGCGCTGCGCAGGAATTTGACGCCAGCGAAGCACAAGAAATTGAACCTTAACGATACACCAAAAACAGTGGAGTAAATGATGAATATTAAAGCCTATGTCTCGGTAATTATTGCTGCTGCCGCTTTTTCAGCCACTATGAATAGTGCTTTCGCTACTCAGGAAACGACACCACAAAATATGACCTGTCAGGAGTTTATGGATATGAACCCTAAATCTATGACCCCAGTCGCCTTTTGGGTAGTGAATAGAAATACAGATTTTAAAGGTGGCGATTATATCCATTGGCATGAAGTCGAAACCGTGTCAGTACCCAGGATTTTTAAACAGTGTCAAAAAACACCGAAAGCTAAATTAGGTGAGCTGACCCAAAGCGTTAAGTAATTCCATATTCACTCTTAATTGAATTATCAACTTAAGTGATACCCATAGAGGATTTATTATGACCACACTTATTCAGCCAGTCGAAAATGAAAATGACGATGTTTATGCTTCGATAGAGTTATCTACCGCACTGCCTAAAAACGCATTTCCGGTCAACGAAAGTAATCCACGCAATGTTTTTCATGCTATTCATGATGAATTAATGCTGGATGGTAATTCCCGCCAGAACCTGGCGACTTTTTGCCAGACTTGGGTGGATGACGAAATCCGCCAGCTGATGGATCTTTCCATCGACAAAAACATGATTGATAAAGATGAGTACCCACAGACTGCTGAGATAGAGCAGCGTTGCGTGAACATGCTCGCGGACCTTTGGCATTCTCCGTCAGCCACCGACACCATGGGCTGTTCCACTATCGGTTCTTCCGAAGCCGCGATGCTGGGCGGTCTGGCGCTGAAATGGCGCTGGCGCAAACACCGTGAACTGGCAGGAAAATCTACCGATAAGCCAAATATGGTGTGCGGCCCGGTGCAGATTTGCTGGCATAAATTCGCCCGTTATTTTGACGTGGAGCTGCGCGAAGTGCCGCTGGAAGGCAACCGTCTGATGATGACAGCCGAAGAAGCGCTGAAATATATCGACGAAAACACCATTGGCGTAGTGCCAACTTTGGGGATTACCTTCACCTGCCAGTACGAGCCAGTGAAAGAGATTCACGATGCGCTTGATGATTTGTTTGAGCGCACAGGGCTGGATATTCCGATGCACGTTGATGCCGCCAGCGGTGGCTTCCTGGCGCCATTCTGCGCCACAGAAATCGACTGGGATTTTCGTCTGCCACGAGTGAAATCTATCAACGCGTCAGGTCATAAATTCGGCCTTGCACCGCTCGGTGCCGGTTGGGTGGTATGGCGTGAAAAACAAGATCTGCCAGAGGAACTTGTTTTTAACGTTAACTACCTCGGCGGCAATATGCCGACCTTTGCGCTGAACTTCTCACGTCCTGGTGGGCAAATTGTCGCTCAGTATTACAACTTCCTGCGCCTGGGTTGCGAAGGTTATCGCAAAATTCACATGGCCTGTTATCACACCGCCCAGTATCTGGCGCGTGAAATCGCCGCTATCGGCCCATTCGAGGTTATCTATGATGGCAACCAGCAAAATGGCATTCCAGGACTGACCTGGACGCTAAAAGCTGACCAACGCAATTGTGGCTACACGCTGTACGATCTGGCTGACCGTTTACGGAGCCGTGGCTGGCAGGTGCCTGCTTATTCCATGCCGACTCACCGCGAAGATCTAGTGGTGCAGCGCATTCTGGTGCGCCATGGCATGAGTACCGATTTGGCCGAATTATTGATAAGCGACCTGAAACGCACGCTCGCAGCACTGGAAAAAAATCCTGTCACGCATTCGCTGACTGCCGAGGAAGCGGGCGGCTTCAACCACGCATAAACCCCTTTCTTATCAATCAACCAGAGAGCCTGTTTGTTACGGCTCTCTTATTTAATCGTGAATGAACATCGGCAGGTGGTTCAAACCTGCTGATGTGGAGAGGATTATGTCCAGTACAACGACGAGTGCCCCTGCAAAGTCGCTCACTTTGCTCGGTTTTTTTGCCATTACTGCTTCAATGGTGATGGCCGTTTATGAATATCCCACTTTTGCCACTTCAGGTTTTAGCCTGATTTTCTTCCTGCTGATGGGCGGGATTTTCTGGTTTATTCCCGTTGGTCTGTGTGCCGCTGAAATGGCCACAGTTGAGGGCTGGCAAGAAGGTGGTTTGTACGCATGGGTTTCCAATACGCTCGGGGAACGCTGGGGTTTTGCGGCAATCTCTTTTAGCTATTTGCAAATCGCCATCGGTTTTATCCCGATGCTCTATTTTGTGCTCGGTGCTCTCTCTTACATCCTGAGTTGGCCTGCGTTAAATACCGACCCGCTGGTGAGAACTGTAGCGGCGGTGGTTATTTTGTGGGGGCTGGCGCTGACTCAATTTAAAGGGACACGCTATACCGCGATTATTGCCAAATTCGGTTTCTTCTTTGGGATTTTGTTCCCGGCGATTGTCCTGGTGCTGCTGGCTGTGGCGTGGCTTTATCATGGGCAACCGCTGGCGATTGAGATGTCAGAGAAGACCTTCTTCCCTGATTTTTCGCAGATTGGCACGTTAGTGGTGTTTGTGGCGTTTGTGCTCAGTTATATGGGTGTTGAAGCCTCGGCAACCCATGTCAATGAGATGAATAATCCAGCGCGTGATTACCCGCTGGCGATATTCCTGCTGGTCATTGCCGCCATTGTGCTGAGTTCCATTGGTGGGTTGTCTGTCGCCGCCGTGATCCCGCACTATGAAATCAACCTTTCGGCTGGCGTGATGCAGGCTTTTAGTACCCTGATTAGTTATTACGGGCCTGAATACGAGTGGGCGATTCGCGCTATTGCTGCGCTGTTGATGCTGGGCGTGTTGGCCGAGATTGCCTCGTGGATTGTTGGCCCATCGCGCGGCATGTTAGTCACCGCACGGGATGGTTTATTGCCTTCGCGTTTTGCCAAAGTGAATAAAAATGGTGTTCCAGTAGCGCTGGTGATTTCCCAGTTATGCATCACTACTCTCGCACTGGTTGTCCTCACTAATACTGGTGGCGGCAGCAATATGTCATTCCTGATTGCTCTGTCGCTGACGGTGGTGATTTATCTGTGTAGCTACCTGATGCTGTTCCTCGGATACATTCAGTTGGTGCTTCATCAACGTGACAGAGCACGTGACTTCCAGATTCCTGGCGGTAAAGCCGTTAAGTTGGTCGTCGCCTGTTCTGGCCTGCTGGTTTCAGTGCTGGCGTTCTTTGTTTCGTTTATTCCACCGAGTTCTCTGCCTGGCAGCAGCGCCCATGATATTTATGCCGGTCTGCTGATTATCTGCTTCGGTCTGGTGTTTATTCTGCCGTTTATCGTTTATATGTTCCGCGATAAATCGCAGAGAAGACAGGCTCCACATCTCACACCTGTGACCGTGGAAAATGCTCCGGCAGGGCACTTTGCGGTTCACCCGAAAGCTCGCCCATCGCATTACCCTGAAAAATAAAGTCACTGTCGTGCCATTCGCACTGCCGCAAAGTGTGGATGGCACTATCGCTATTTTTCGCTATTAACGGATAATGGCCGATTCTGAAACGACAGTTTATTTTTGGGTAAGGGAAGGGGCGTGAGTAATAACGTTTCGCTGTTTACTATGACTAGTCCTGCTATAGGTTGACACTTTTCGGCCTTACAACGCCCGATGAACTTCATCGGGCGTTTTGTATTTTAGCGACAGATGTGGCCGCCGCGTGTTGTAGATTTCCACCGACTCCCTGACCATCTTTCTTGCCTGTCCGATATCTTCTGGCTTCCCGAGCAGATATTCCATTTTTAATATCCCGTTTACCCGTTCCGCCAGCGCATTCTGATAACAGTCATACCCGTCTGTCATCGAGCAGATGACCCCATGGCGTTGGTGTAGTGCCTGATATTCTGTTGAACAGTACTGCACACCCCGATCTGAGTGATGCACCAGTGGATGTGCTGTACGCCTGCTGACCAGCGCCATTCTGAACGCCTTAGCCACATGATGGGTATGCAGACTTTCATGCACATGATATCCCACGATTTTTCTCGACCAGACGTCTGTTATCAGACTGAGGTACGCCGTTCCCTTACGCAGGGGAATGTACGTGATATCCGCGACCCACACCTGCTCCGGGCGGCTGGCAACAACCTGATTTTCTCCCGCCTTCAATAAGTTAGGATGACGATAAAAGCGATGATGGCTTTGAGTCGTTTTGTGATACGCCCGTTTCGGTATTACCAGTAATCGTGCGCCACGCAGTATCTGGAACAAACGATCCCGACCGACATGGAGTGCCGGCTCTGGTTGCTGTCGCAATAAATAATGCAGTTTACGTGTCCCCAGCCGGGGCTGGTGTAGCCGGATGGTCGTCACCTGTTCAACGATATGCTGCGCCTGTCTTTCTCTTCCGCGCTCACGTTGCAGGGATTGATACCACGCCTGTCGGCTGATCCCCATGAACCGGCAAGCACGCATTACTGTGAGTCCCGGCGTTTGTGCTTGCGTGATAAGGTGGCCAACTGCTTTTTTGTCAGTGTGGCTCCGAACTCGGTATTCATTACCTTCACGACAGCTTCAAAAAACTGGGCTTTTATTTCTGATTCAGCCAGTTGCTGCTCGAGTTCTTTGATCCGTTGTTCGGGAGTAAGAGGTATTTTGGGCATAGTAGCTCCGCACTTTCTTGCGAGAGAGGGGGAGTGCCAGTCGAGTTGACCGTATCTGCGCAACCACGTCATGACGGTGTGGCTACCCTGAATACCGTAGCGGTCTTGCGCCTGACGGTAAGTCATTTCCCCTTTTTCGACCTGTTCGACAACGGCCAGTTTAAAGGATAGAGGGTAATCGCGTTGTGTGCGTTTAACATATTGGTTCATCACATTTTCCTCTGCCTGCGAGTTAAATGTGTCAACGCTATTTAGGACGGGTCACTAATAAGAAATTCGCATGGATGGGAGCCGCTTTTTGTTGCTTGTTATGGGGAAGTGCTTACCCGGCAATTAAAAATGGTTATGACATTTTTCAGATAGCGACCGACGATTTAGCGGGCAAAATTGTTTTCGCCGGTTATCGTTTTGTCATCGCGGGGCTTTTATTGCTGGCGTTCGCGATGCTGCAAGGCAAGCCGATTGCGCGTTTATCCCGCCACCAGTTTTCGCAGCTAGCGTTGCTCGGCGTTACGCAAACTGCCATTCAATACATCTTCTTTTACATTGGCCTCGCCTATACCACCGGCGTGAAAGGCTCAATTATGAATGCCACTGGCACTTTCTTTAGTGTCCTGCTGGCGCATTTTATCTATCAAAACGACAAGCTCAGTATTAACAAAGTGGTGGGCTGTGTGCTGGGTTTTGCCGGTGTGATGGTGGTGAACTTCAACAGCCAGTTGATGGACTTCAGTTTTAGCTGGATGGGTGACGGTTTCGTGGTGCTGGCAGCGTTTATTCTTTCTGCCGCTTCGCTGTATGGGAAGCGCATTTCGCAAACCATCGACCCGACTATCATGACAGGCTGGCAGTTGGCCATCGGTGGCGTGGTGTTGACTGTTGGCGGCTACGCAAGCGGCGGGCGGCTTGAGTTTCATGGCCTGGAGTCGGTGGCGATTCTTGGCTATCTGGCGTTGCTGTCCTCCGTGGCCTTTGCGTTGTGGAGCTTGCTGCTCAAACACAACCGCGTGGGAATGATTGCGCCGTTTAACTTCTTGATTCCGGTATCGGGTGCGGTGCTTTCAGCCATCTTCTTGCAAGAAAGTATTCTCGAATGGCGTTACGCCCTGGCGCTGGTGCTGGTGTGCTTTGGGATATGGCGAGTGAACGTGACGCGCAGATAGTTTACAAAATCGTCAAATGCAGGCCATTATTTATCCATCTTTTACCGATAAAGGGCCTGCAAATGACCAGACTGACCGCAAAAGATTTCCCTCCTGAATTACTCGAATACTTCGATTTCTACGTCCACGGAAAAATCAGCAAACGTGAGTTTCTCGACATTGCGGGGAAATTTGTGGTCGGCGGGCTTGCGGCGGCGGCACTGGGGACTTTGCTGACGCCAAATTATGCCTTCGCACAGCAAGTGGAATTTACCGACCCGGATATTGTGGCTGAATATATTCGCTACCCCAGCCCGCAAGGGCATGGCGAGGTGAGAGCCTACATGGTGCGGCCGGCAAAAGCGGCGGGTAAAGTGCCTGGCGTGGTGGTGGTGCATGAAAACCGTGGGCTTAATCCCTACATCGAAGATGTGGCGCGGCGTGTTGCCAAGGCAGGATTTATCGCGCTGGCACCAGACGGTTTAAGTTCGGTCGGCGGTTATCCGGGCAATGATGAAAAGGGGCGCGAGCTGCAATCGCAGGTTGATCCCACCAAACTGATGAATGATTTCTTCGCCGCGATTGAGTTCCTGATGCACCACGATGCGGTGACAGGGAAAGTCGGGATGACTGGTTTTTGTTACGGCGGCGGTGTCGCTAATGCTGCGGCGGTGGCGTATCCGGAATTAGCTGCAGCGGTTCCGTTCTACGGACGCCAGCCAAAAGCGGAAGATGTGCCGCGCATCAAAGCGCCATTATTGCTGCATTATGGGGAGCTGGATTCGCGCATTAATGAAGGATGGCCTGCTTATGAGGCGGCGCTGAAAGCCAATCAGAAAGTTTATGAAGCGTATATTTATCCGGGTGTGAATCACGGTTTTCACAATGATTCGACCCCGCGTTATGACAAAGCGGCGGCGGATCTTGCGTGGACGCGGACTATTGCCTGGTTTAATCAGTATTTGGTTTAGAGGGGATACCCTCACCCCGGCCCTCTCCCCCAGGAGAGGGGGAAAACCGAGGCAATCTCGGTCGGCTCCCTCGCCCTCAGGGAGAGGGTTGGGGTGAGGGTTGTTTTAGGCCTGACTCACCACCCTCGCACCCAGCACCACCCCATTCTTACCAGTGCGCTTAATCAAATACATCGACTCGTCGGCACGAATTACCGCATCGGCAAAATTGTCGTTGGCCCAGGACTCATTAATGCCAATTGATGCGCCGACAGTCGCCGAACCGTTGCTCAACTCAAATGGCGTGATAGCGGCATCCAGGCAGTGCTGGGCAGTGGTTTGGATTGCTGCACTCTCCAGCGTCCACGGCATCAGCAGGATAAACTCATCGCCACCGATTCGCCCAATGGTCACTTCTGGCGGGCAGGCTTCGGACAACCGCTGGCTGAGCTGCAACAGAACTTCGTCGCCGCTGCGATGCCCCAGGGTATCGTTAACGTTTTTGAAATCATCAAGGTCGATAAAAGCCACTGATAGCGGGCCGAGTTTTTTTAACAAATCAAACTGTGCATGCAGCGAGTGGCGGTTAGCAAGACCGGTGAGCGGATCGTGGTTGGCGAGCTTCGCCAGCTGTTCCTCGTACTGCTTTTCTTTGGTCATGTCGATGTGGGTACCGGTGACTTTCAATGGCTTACCGTCATCGCTCCATTCGGTCACTCGTCCACGGTCTAGCACCCAGGTGATGGTGCCATTTTTAGCCTGCATACGGTGCAGCGCTTCGTACCAGGGGGCTTTGCCTTCGAGATGGTTATAAAACGCGGCGAGCACCATTTCTTTGTCTTCAGGGTGCAGATGGTCACGCCACACATCAAAATGAGCGCTAAGTTCTTTGGGCCGATAACCCAGCATGGAACCCCAACGGCGGTTGAAAATAACCAGTTTGCCGCTGCTAATATCAAGTTGCCACAAGCACAAACCTGTCCCGTCGAGCGTTGCACTCAGCTTGTTGCGTGAGTCATGCGCAATTCTCTTGAGACGGGCATTATGCTTTTTGAGGTTCTGGATCTGTTGCCTGAGGATATCTTCTGACATTGACCATATTTATGTTCAAATAATATCCATTTTTAACAGCTATTAATGAGTTGTAAATATGGCGCAGAAAAAATCGTGCTAGTTCCACTGTTGTTGTGAGGTTGAAACGCTTTTTCTCTTCTCAACCGGTATTAAAGAGAAAAAGACACCGCTAAGCATCGCGGCGAGCAGAATCCAGGATGTCGGTGAAAAGACGCTGTCCATTACCAGGCATTCGAGTAGCACGGCAATAACCGGAAAACAGATAAATACCAACGAGGTACTGAACGTCGATATACGTTTTTGCAGCGAGAAATAACACAAAATTCCGAACACCCCAGCCACAATGCCAAGGTAAATAATCGAGGCAAAAGACAGCCAGGTAATATTTTCAATCAGCGGTTTTTCCACTATCACACCAATCAGCGTGAGGATTAACCCTGCGGCAAGGCACGGCAGCGCGTTAAATGTGGAAAGCGAAACCTGGCAACTGCGCTTCTTGCATTGAACGTACATAAAAGCATGGATGAAAACGGCAAGAACGACGGCTAATGACCCTTTCCAGTTGTTGCTCAGGCTCATCCTGGCTTCTTCTCGCAGCAAGCAAAACAGTGAGAGTAGCGCCAGCATCGAACCCATGAGTTGTAACAGGCTGACAGGGGCGTTGAGCACTACGATAGAAATCAGCAGAACGGCAACCGGCAACACGGCAAAGATAATTGCCGCACTGCTGGCATCGACGTACTGCTCACCGTAAAGCACCAGCGTGAAGGGCAGGCAGTAACAGAACAGGAACACACAGAACTGGAAAATACGGTGGCCTGGTGGGAATAACAGCGATGAACGAGTGATCTTCAATAGCCACAAGAGGAGTGGCGCTGCGCTTAAAAAGCGTAGGCCGGTGGCAAAAATCGGTGGCATGCTGACTAGCGCGAATTTCATCGCCAGCCAGGTGCTACCCCACGTCAGAATAACGACGGCGAAAAGTGTCAACATTTTGGCTTTCTGCATGGGGTGGCTCCTTTTTTCACCTCAAATTAATGATCGATATACAGGTAGTGCATCCAGCTGGTCATACGCAGCAAGATTTTGCGGATAATGGAAACGTGTTCGAAATAATCCGAATACACGGCAACTTGTCCCATGGTACCGGCCGGTAAACGTTCTACATCTTTGACGTTGTTAAGCTCAATTTCTGCATAGATGCCGTCGAGTTTGGGATCCAGACTTAAACCTTGTAAGTGGCCTTGCGCCTGGTAACTACTGTTGGCGATCGCCGGAAGGATTTGTTTCACTTTTCCTTTCACGACGCTGCCTGGCAGGCCATTAAACACCATTTCAGCTTCATCACCCGCGGTTAAACGCAGGGCTGAGTTTTGGCGGAAGACAGCATAAACACTGGTTTTCTGGTCAGGGACGAACACCATCACCGGGCGTAGCGGAATCGGGCGCACGAACATGCCTGGTTTCAGGAACAGTTGCGTCGCGTAGCCTTCACTAGGGGCGCGTACTACGGTTCTCTCAAGGAAATATTCTGCTTCTTTGAGGTTGGATTTCAGTCGGTACACGACGGCGTTTTCGCCATTAACCAGTGCGCTCAGTTCAGCGGATGTTTGGTCCCTCTTCGATAAGGTCGAGCGCCATTGCGCCTGTGCTGCCAGATAGGTTTGCTGCGCGCGAACCACTTCCTGGTCAGTAAACGGGCTTTTCATTCTGTCCTGGCTGCCACTGCGGTAACGGTCAGCATCTTTCATGGCTAAATCACGTTGTGCTTTCACCTGAGCGATATCGGCATTTTCGGATGCCAGGCGCGCTTGCAGCATTTCAACGTTTTTCTCAGCGCTTTCGATTTCACCTTTGATTGACTCGACTTTTGCCTGATAGGCGGTCGGGTCAATACGGAACAGGAAATCCCCTTTTTTCAGCATCTTATTGGCGTTAGGGGTCACTTCGACCACCACTCCGGACACTTCAGGAATAATAGGCACTGTCACGGTAACCATCTGAGCACGTTCAGTGTATGGATGGTTGTAATTCATTAATAACAGCAGGGAGCCAATAAGAATAATCCCACCTAATACGGCAGTAGGAACGCTCCATTTATTTAATGGAATTTTAAAGAATTTAAATATACCGACACAAATTGCGGTATATGTAAGAATAAGTAATAAATCCACAATGAATCCTGCTCAATAATTCGGTTACTGATGATTTGCTGTGTTATTTTTGTGCTGAGCTTCCAGTTGAGCCAGACGTTCACGTAGCGCCTCTAACTCATGGTTTTTAGTCGCAAATCCCCAACCACGATCTTCGCGATATAACATTGCCCAGATCCACAAAAATGGCCAAATTGCATGCAGTGTGAATAAACTCACCCAACCTGCTGCATGAATAGCATCTTGATGTGGATGATTGCGATGCACCGCGATTTCATAAGGGATATCGTGCACAACAATAATGCCATAGAAAAGCGTCAGTCCCACAAATATAAGAGCGCCTAAGGCAAGGTAGTCCAGGATCATAGTTTGGTGCTCCGTGATTAAATGTCCGGAGACACTAATGAGAAGGTGTGCGTGGTACCACTTTTAATTTGTTTAAATTTAAATTTCTAGTGATTTTTTAATTGCACAAAACCAGAATAATGTGCAAGAGAAAAAATAAGAAATTACACTTCTTTTCATCACGAAAATGGTTGTAAATTTTTTTTTCAAAAAGGTGTTTTAGTTTTTCAATACATGATTGTATGTAAGCGTAAAAAGCTTCAGAGTAGTGCGCCCCCGCTAAGGTCTTTGGCGTGGTATATACTTCAAGGAACCTGCATGTATAGTGAGCCATCTCAGGAAAAAAAATGATTATACTTCCTCCCACACGACCAGAAGCCGCCATCCAGCGCCTGTTGACCGTCCTTGAGCCCTATGGAACACCCATGGAGATCATCCCCCGCAAGCGGATTAACTGGGAATATAAAGATGTCCCACAGTTCTACGTCTTCAAGAAAGGCGAAATTTCTGTGCTGCGCGCAACGGATGGTCTGGTTATTGCCACGGTCTCTGGTCAGAATTTGTTCGGTATTGCAGAAAGCATTCAGCCTTTGCGTAGCCATATTCTGCGTGCAGAAACCGAGTGTACCATGTTGCGTCTGGATGCCAGCCAGGCGCATGAAATAATAACTCAAGAAGGGTTGTGGAAAGATGTGGCGATCATTCTCGCTTATTACACAACCCATCTTTTCTATCGTGATTCCGTTGTCGTGCAGCAACGCACTTATTCCATTATTCGTGGTCATCTTATTGAGATGAATCGCTTGCCGGAAGAATCTCGATTAAGAACTTCAATTCTTGATTACATCCAGGAAAGAACGCACTTATCACGTAGCAGTATTCTGAATGTCATGTTTGCTTTAAAGAACGGCGGTTACATTGATATTCGACGTGGTGGTTATTTACTAGATGTCATCAATTTACCTGAAAAATTCTAAAGCAGGCTAATTATTGATGTGATGTTAGTTTTGTGGGGGAGTTTATGCAATGATTTTATCTAATCCTTTTTCATTTAAAAATAAATAAAGTTCAATTTCCTTCTGACGAGGAACATGAATAATATCCGTCGCTTGAATGTTAATACCATTGAGCAATTTCCCAGAAGCGACTTCAAGGATTATGATGAAAAAGACTCTTATTGCGTTAATCGCACTCAACGCCTTCACGGTAACGAACGCTAATGCCGCAGCCGATACCGATACTTGGTATGGCGGTGCTAAATTAGGTTGGTCACATTATTTCGATGGCAATGGTGACAATGACTTCAATGATAACGTGAGCAACGCGACCGACTTTGAAACCAGCAGCGACAATGTTGGCGGTGGTGTGTTCGCAGGTTATCAAATTAATCCGTGGTTGGCTGTTGAAGGCGGCTACGACTATCTCGGTAATATGCAGATTCAAGGCAACAACGGCGTAGCCGGTGCCAAAATGGGTTCTCAGGGCTTGCAGCTTTCTATGAAAGCAAGCTATGGCTTCACCGATAACTGGGATATCTATGGCCGTGCCGGTGGATTTGCATACCGTGCTGAAACTGAGCAAGATGGTGACTCCCAGTTTGAAACTGGTGTGCGCCCACTGGCCGCTGTCGGTACTGAATATGAGTTCAATGACAACTGGGCTGGCCGTCTGGAATACCAATGGGTTGGCAACGTGGGTAACTCTAACCAAATTGGCGTGAGCTCTGATGTCAGCACTGTGACTGCCGGTGTGGTTTACCGCTTTGGTGCCGAAGCCGCTCCAGTTGCAGCAGCGCCTGCAGCAGTAGAAGCGCCAGTAGAACCACAGCGTTTCAACCTGAAATCAGACGTGATGTTTGCCTTCAACTCTGCAGTGCTTTCTGCTGAAGGTGAAGCTGCGGTACGTGATCTCTATAACCGTCCAGAAATTCAGGCAGCTAAAGACAAAACCACTATGGTGATTGGCTTTACTGACCGTCTGGGTTCGCAAGACTACAACTTGGACCTGTCTGCTAAACGTGCACAAGCCGTTGCTAATGAACTGGTTCGTTTAGGTATGCCAGCTCAGAACGTCCAGGCTGAAGGCCGTGGGGCAAGTGAGCCAGTCACTGGAACAACCTGTGATGCAGTCACTGCGCGTCAAGAATTGATTAACTGCCTGGCACCAGATCGCCGTGTTGTTATCGAAATTGCCGGTGTAGCGCCACAGCAATAAGTCCCAACATGCAATTACAAAAATAGCAGTAACGTCCGTTTTGCCCGATGCCCTAGTGCCTATCGGGCTTTTTTTTGGTTCTGAAACCCTGAAGAATAAAGAGGAACGCGATGAAAAATTTAAAAATGGTTTGTCTGATCGTTGCAACACTGACCGCAGGTTCGGCAAGTGCGGTTTCATTTCATGGAGAGGCGGGTTCTAAATGGACCAACCTGGGTATGAGTTTTGGCGCCAATGAGCCTGGTTTTACCTTTAGCGGTAACTGGGCACATAACGATAATGACGGTGATGTTGCGAGCCTGGGACTGGGCTGGAATATCCCGTTGGGTTCGGTGCTGATTACCCTCGGCGGTAAAACGCTGTATCTGAACCCGGATGATAACGACGAAGGTTATGCCGTGGCAGTAGGGGGTGGTGCGCAGCTGCCACTGGGCGAAAATTTTACTCTATTTGGCGATGCTTATTTTTCACCTGATTCGCTCTCAAGTGGCGTAGCACAGTATGGCGAAGCGAACGCGGGTCTTCGCTGGAATGTTAACTCCACGTTTTCCGTTGATGGCGGGTACCGTTATGTTGGCATGGAAGGGAAAGATGGCCGCAGCGATAATATCTTAGCCGATGGCGCTTACGCTGGGGTTAATTTTAGTTTCTGATAAGTTTATTTTTGTACGGAAATTAGTTTGCTGGCGAAATGGTCACACACTACAATTATCACGTTGATACATCAAGCCTCATTGATATCGTCAATTCGAGTGATTCGATCCTTTAATATTGTTTGTGCATTTTGCTATGCCAATACAATAAGCCCGCCTGTCCGGCGGGTTTTTTTTATCTAAATATTAAAATTTATTTTTAAATAAAAAATATTTTGAATGCATGGAGTATTAACCTTATTCTGGCTTCAGCTCATAGGGATGTGGGCTATGTAAGCAGCTATCAAATAGTAAGCAGTACGAAGCCACACTATGGCAGCATAGTGTGGCTTTTTGATCTGTGGTTTTCTGTTAACGTGAAGAAATTAAAAATGTTTTTGTTACAGATAAATAGCGTGAAATGAATGTTCAATTTTTTTCATTTGTTCAGCGCACGGTTGCTATATATAAATAAGCGAAAGATTAATTATTGTGAACGGTATTAAGAGTGAAATCCAGGGTTTCAGTCCGGTTCTTTTAATAATGACTCATTGTAATAAAATGAAAATATAAAGGATGGCGAACTCCATATTGCATATATGCATTATTATAATGGTTTTTGTTAAAACATGATTAGTTTATTTAAAAATAAACGAGTAATGGTTTTCAATGTCATTCGATCTGCGTTAATAATACAGCTGTACTTTTTTTATTAATGCTTATTATTCCTAAGGGTGTCGAATGAAGAATATGTTTAAAATTGCCATGATGGCAACCGTACTGGCTTTTTCTGGTGTAGCTTCTGCATCCAACTCAACCGAAACACTGCCGCAGGATAACCTGGCACAGCAGTTAAAGCTGACACCAGAACAAATGAAGACGGTGAAGACACTGCGCGAAGATGCAGAAAAAGAGATCAGTAAAATTAATACTGACGCTTTAACCCAGGATGCCATTGTTCAGATGTTCCACACCGGCGTATGGGATGACACTGTGGCGAAGAAACAGCTGACCGCGATTAGCGATATTCAAGGCCAGGTGCGTTACCAGCGCGCGAAATATCTGTTTAATGTAAGCCGTGTGCTGACCACTGAACAAAAGCAGCAGTTGCAGCAGATGCTGATTGAGAAACAACTCTACTGATTGGAGTTGAATATGTCGGATGACGCTAGCGCTTATCCGACATACGCCAGATTAGGATTTTGTAGGGTGGATAGGCGTTAGCGTCATCCACCAATTAATGACAGAAATGTCAGACTTGGATTTTGTAGGGTGGATAAGCGTAAGCGTCATCCACCATTAACGCAGAAATGTCAGATTGGGATTTTGTAGGGTGGATAAGCGTAAGCGTCATCCACCATTAATGACAGAAATGTCAGACCAGGTATGTTCTCAGGAGTCTTTCTCGGTAAGCGGTTTTAATACCTTACCAATTTGTACTAAGCCATTCTTATTATTATCTTTCAGATAGATATTGTTCAGCTCACCAAACTCCTCGAGCCGTGTCAGCGCCTGAAACACGTTATCAATGCCATCCCGATTATCAAATACATCACCACTTTTCAGCTCATCCACTCGTGCCGATTTAATTTCAGCCGTCAGGCTAGCGATAGCTTGCTGATTGGTTTTGTGCAGGCTTTCTAATTCCGCAGGGTTACTATTCGCCGGGGCGGAAGGTGACGGGGTGGCGTGGAAGTCGAGAGTATTTAACGCTTCAACCTTATCATCGCCTGGTTGAGCACAACCGGCTAAAACGAAAGCGAATAAAAACAGGGATTTCTTGAACACGATATTTCCTTGCAGGTTGCTTACTATTTAACTCAGACGGCAACTTACCTGCACGGTTATCCGGAAACTATATTAAGTTTGTTTAAATTTGAACGATAAAAAAGGCAGGCCACCGTTGCAACCTGCCATCTGGATGTTATTTAACCAGTTTGTCTTCAGTACGCAAATCAAAGTCAGAGGCGTCGTGGCGTTCATGCAGCTGCTGCGACGGCTCTCCGAACGTGCGGTTCACAATACGCCCACGTTTCACTGCCGGGCGATTCGCCACTTCATCGGCCCAACGGACAAAGTTTTTGTATGAGCTGATGTCGAGGAATTCAGCAGACTCATATAACCCACCTTTTGCCAGGCTACCGTACCACGGCCATATCGCAATATCCGCAATCGTATACTCATCGCCCGCAATGAAACGATGTGTCGCCAACTGGCGGTCCAACACATCTAACTGGCGCTTGGTTTCCATGGCAAAGCGGTTGATGGCGTACTCAATTTTCACTGGCGCGTAATGATAGAAGTGGCCGAATCCACCGCCAAGATACGGAGCGGAACCTTGCAGCCAGAACAGCCAGTTCAGGGTTTCGGTGCGTGCCGCCAGCTCTTTTGGCAGGAAAAGACCGAACTTCTCCGCCAGATACAGCAAGATTGAGCCGGACTCAAACACGCGAATCGGCGGGGTGACCGAATGGTCCATTAGCGCCGGGATTTTCGAGTTCGGGTTCACATCCACAAAGCCGCTGGAGAACTGATCCCCTTCACCGATGCGAATCAAATGTGCGTCGTATTCGGCCGCGCTGACACCTGCCGCCAGCAGTTCTTCCAGCAGAATAGTGATCTTCTGCCCGTTCGGTGTGCCAAGAGAATAGAGCTGCAATGGATGCTTGCCGATGGGCAGAGTGCGTTCGTGTGTTGGGCCGGCAATCGGGCGATTGATGTTTGCAAAGGTGCCGCTGTCGCTTTTATTCCACGTCCATACTTTCGGTGGCTGATATTGATTATCTGACATGTTGTGTCTGCCTTTGGGTTGCCAGGGAGTGACTGAAAAGTGTAACTCCACTTTGTTTTGTTCGGTAATCGCCCGCTATTTTTTTTTACTTCCATAGGTGTGATCTGGGGTAACAATAAATTAACTATAAATTTGCAATATGAACCAAATGATACAACATTAGCCCAATTACCCCGAGCGACCAGGAGCCATCATGCAGCGTTCAATTGCAACCGTATCTATCTCTGGCACGTTGCCTGAAAAACTGGCCGCAATATCGGCTGCTGGTTTTGACGGCGTCGAAATCTTTGAAAATGACCTGCTTTACTACCCCGGTTCACCTGCGGATGTGCGCAAAATGGCCGCAGATTTGGGGCTGACTATCACGCTGTTTCAGCCGTTCCGCGATTTTGAAGGAGCCTCTCGCCCACAGTTTGCCAGCAACCTGGAACGTGCGCGGCGTAAATTTGCTCTGATGCACGAGCTGGGCTGCAACACCATGTTGCTGTGCAGCAATGTGGCTCCAGATTGTTCGCCGAGCCTTGATTTACAAGTCAGCGATTTAGCTCATCTTGCTGAACTTGCACAACAAAATGAAATTATCGTCGGCTACGAAGCATTGGCGTGGGGCACCCATGTAAACCGCTACCGTCAGGCGTGGGAGCGGGTAAAACAGGTTAACAGCCCAGCGTTGGGGCTGGTTCTGGACAGTTTCCATGTGCTGTCGCTCGGCGACCAGTTGATTAATCTCGACGATATTCCGCTTGATAAAATCACCTTCCTGCAACTGGCCGACGCCCCGCTGATGAAAATGGATGTGCTGGAGTGGAGCCGTCATTTCCGCTGCTTCCCAGGGCAGGGTGAATTGCCGGTGGTGGAATTTACCCGTTTGCTGACCGAAAAAGGCTACCGCGGCCCGTGGTCGCTGGAGATTTTCAATGACAACTTCCGCGCCACGCCGAACGCGCCAACGGCGAAGGATGGCTATCGTTCGCTGCTATGGCTGGAAGAACAAACCTGGAATGGCAACCCGCAAAGTGATGCACCACTGTTCCATAGCGCGCCGCAAGCCAGCTACCAGGGGATTGAATTTTTAGAGTTCGCCACTGACGCGCAAGATGCCACAGCACTTGGCGAAGCTCTGCAACCGCTAGGTTTCGCGCAGACCGGGACCCATCGTTCAAAAGATGTTTCGCTGTGGCGCAACGGTGGGGTGAACGTGATTATCAACCATCAGGCGCACAGTTGGGCGGACGAGTTTCATCGTCGCCACGGCGTGTCGTTGTGTGCCATGGCGTGGCGGGTGAAAGGGGCGGCGAATGTGCTGCAACGCGCACAAGATTATGGTTACCCGATCTGGCACGAAGAACACGGCCCGGACGAGCGTGCACTGGCAGCGATTTGCGCGCCAGACGGTAGCCTGATTTATTTAATAGAAGCGCCAGAGCAGGGCGAAAACGATATTTATCAGACCGATTTCACGCTGTCTGATTCAGTGAATACTGGCGTATTGCGCGGCATTGATCATCTGGCATTAGGCCTGGTGGAAGGTAGCCGCGATAACTGGATTATGTTCTTCCGTGCGGTATTTGGTTTCGAGCTGGATAACGAGCTTAGCGTACCGGACCCGTATGGCCTGGTCAGAAGCCAGGTGATGCACAGCCCGTGTCATTCGATTCGCCTGCCGCTGAATATGTCGCACAGCCTCGATACGCAAATCGCCCGTTCAGTGGCGAGTTATCAGGGAACCGGCCTGCAACATGCGGCATTTTCCTGCGATGATTTACCGGCGACAGTGGAAAGCCTGCAATCGCAAGGGCTGAAATTGCTGACGATCCCGGCCAACTATTATGACGATTTACTGGCGCGTTACGGCGCAAACAACGCGTTATTACAAGGACTTGAGCGCCTCGATATTCTTTACGAGCGTGATACACGCCAGCAGGAATTTTTGCACGCCTATACGCCACCGTTCCGCCCGGATCGTTTCTTCTTTGAATTGGTTGAGCGGCGCGGGGATTATCAACAATATGGTGCCACTAACGCGGCTGTTCGCCTGGCGGCAATGCAGATGCAGTCATTCGATTGATAACAATAAATGAACCTTAAGGTTCAATAAAACACCTGTAACCTATAAAATAATAGAGGAAGCAACCATGGCGAGTTATGGCCAGGGCGACATCGCCGCCCAGAAAACTGGTGTTGTAAAACGAACCCGTACCCGAATGGTGATTCTGACCCTTTTGGCTATCGGGACCATGATTAACTACCTGGACCGCACCGTTCTGGGTATTGCGGCACCGCAACTGAGTGCCGATCTCGGCATCGGTGCGGCCACCATGGGGATTGTCTTCTCGGCGTTTGCCTGGACTTATGCGGCCATGCAGATCCCCGGCGGCATCTTCCTTGATCGCTTCGGCAACAAAGTCACTTACGCGCTGGCACTGTTCTTCTGGTCGGCATTTACTTTATTCCACGGTTTGACGGTCGGGCTGAAAACGCTGTTGCTCTGCCGCTTAGGCCTTGGGATCAGTGAAGCGCCGTGTTTCCCTGTCAACAGCCGGGTGGTCGGCAAATGGTTCCCGCAGCATGAACGCGCCCGCGCTACGGCGGTGTATACCGTTGGTGAATATATCGGTCTGGCCGCGTTTGCTCCGCTGTTGTTCTTTATTATGGAAACCTTCGGCTGGCGTGCGCTGTTTATTACGGTGGGCGTGGTCGGCATTTTGTTTGTGCTGGTGTGGTGGCGTTTTTATCACGAGCCGCATGAGTCAAAAACCGCTAACTCGCTTGAACTGGAATACATCGGCCATGATGACAAAGAGGCTGAACCTGAGCCGAAGATGAATTTTAGCTGGGCGAACGTCGCAAGGCTGGTGAAATGCCGCCAGATCCTTGGCGCGGGGATTGGCCAGTTTGCCGGGAATACCACCTTAGTGTTTTTCCTGACCTGGTTCCCGACTTATCTTGCTACCGAGCGCCATATGCCGTGGCTGAAAGTGGGCTTCTTCGCGATTATGCCGTTCCTCGCTGCGGCAGTAGGCGTGATGTTTGGTGGCTGGGTTTCTGACCAAATTCTGAAACGCACCGGTTCGGTGAACATGGCCCGCAAACTGCCGATTATTGCTGGCCTGCTGATGGCGAGCCTGATTATTTCGGCGAACTGGATGCCGACTGACGCGCTGGTGATTACGGTGATGTCGGTGGCGTTCTTCGGGCAAGGCATGGTGGGACTTGGCTGGACGCTGATTTCTGATATGGCACCGAAGAACCTTGCGGGGCTGACGGGTGGCTTATTTAACTTTTGCTCAAACCTTGCGTCGATTATCACGCCGTTAATCGTTGGTTTTATCGTTGCAGCTACCGGTAACTTCTTCTACGCGTTGGTGTATATCGGCGGAGCGGCACTGCTGGGCGTGTTTGCCTATGTCTTTATTCTTGGCGATATCAAACGTATTGAGCTGGCGGATTAATCATGGAAATTAGTGGCAACACCCGTTTAATCGCCCATTTGGGCTACCCAACTACCACCTTCAAAGCGCCGATGATTTACAACCCGTGGTTTGAAGAACAAGGCATTGATATCAAAGTGGTGCCGATGGGGGTAAAGCCTGGTGATTATGCGCAACTGATTCCTTCTTTATTCAGCCTGACCAATATTGTTGGGGCGCTGGTGACGATGCCGCACAAAGTCTCGACCTGCGAGTTAGTCCACAGCCTGAGTCCGACGGCACAAATCGCCGGAGCCTGTAATGCTATTCGTCGCGAACCAGATGGCAGCCTGCGCGGCGATATGTTTGATGGCGACGGTTTTGTGCGCGGTGTGTTGCGCAAAGGGATTCAGGTTAAAGGCGCCAGCGCGTTGGTGGTGGGCAGTGGTGGCGTCGGTTCGGCTATCGCGGCGTCGCTGGCGGCGGCGGGCGTTGATAAGCTGGCGTTGTTTGATACCCGCCAGGCAAGCAGTGAAGAACTGGCGTCTCGTCTGCGTCGGCATTATCCGGCGCTCACGGTACTAACGGGGTTGCGCAACCCGCAGGCGTTTTCCATCGTCGTCAACGCAACACCGCTGGGCATGAATCCAGGTGATGAATTGCCCATCGACGTGGATGCGATAACACCGGGGAGTTTTGTTGGCGAAGTGGTGATGAAAAGTGAAATCACCCCATTTTTGAGTGCCGCAATGGAAAGAGACTGCCAGATTCAACCTGGTACCGATATGTTGTTTGAGATGATTCCGGCTTATATGGAATTTTTTGGCCTGCCAGAAGTCACGCCTCAAGCGCTGCGCAGAGTGGCGAAAATAGATTATTAACAATGGATTAGCTTCACATTGTGCCCCTGTTAAGCGAAGCGCTAAAACAGGGGTGTTTTAGCTCCAGAGCTGTGGACGGCTAAAATAATCCTTGTCATTCATCGCCTAAGCATGAGTTAATACGCCCCATCGGTTTGACGTACAGACCTTTAAAGCAACTTAGTAAAGCAGTCCTTCAAGAGTCATCCCTGGATACCCTTTGTCGTGTGCTCTTCTACCGCTTCATAAAATCTGTAAAGCATACCAAATCGCCGTAAGGCACACTTAATCCAAAAGGTAATACACATGTCTAACAAAATGACTGGTCTGGTAAAATGGTTCAACGCTGATAAAGGTTTCGGCTTCATCACTCCAGACGACGGTTCTAAAGACCTGTTCGTTCACTTCTCTGCAATCCAGAACGAAGGTTACAAATCTCTTGATGAAGGCCAGAAAGTTTCCTTCACCATCGAGAACGGCGCTAAAGGCCCAGCAGCTGGTAACGTAACTAGCCTGTAAGGTTAGCGTTAACTAAGCTCTAAAGAATTTAAAAACCCGCTTCGGCGGGTTTTTTCGTTTCTGGCGTTTTATTCGTTAACTCATTTCTCGTAACAGACACGATTCCTGCCGTTTTTCTTCGCCTTGTAAAGCTGCTGGTCGGCTTGTTCAACTAACATTTCCAGTGCCATTCCTTCGCGCCATTGCGCAATTCCCTGGCTGACAGTCAATACCGCCGAAACCCCAGAACCTTTATGCAGTATATGGGCATGGGCAATATTCTGCTGGATTCGCTGGCTGATGTTTTTCGCCTGGGAAATATCGTTGCAGACAGTTAACACCACAAACTCCTCGCCGCCAAAACGAAAGGCGCTGTCGGTCTCTTTGCGCAGGGATTGTTCGATGCAGCGTGACACATTGATCAGGCATTTATCGCCAGCCACATGCCCATATATATCGTTGTATTGTTTAAAGAAATCAATATCCAGCACTATCATAAACAGCTTTTTCTTGCTCTGCGCGAGCGTGCTGACGTGCTCTTCAAAGTAACGCGCCAGGCTCAGACGGTTATACAAACCGGTTAAGGCATCGTAGTGCGCTTGCTGAACCAGTTTTTTGATCAGGATATTTTTTTCATATTCGCTGCGCTGCACGCGCTGATACCACTCCAGCAAAATGTAGCGTGCAGAATAGATAACTAGCAGCATGATCAACGCACCGACGAATTGTGCGATGCTGAATTTACGCTGAAAGAAGAATTCGACATACAGCAAACACAAAACTAACGGGGCGGAGAACAGTAACAATAAGCGGCCAGAAATAAAGAAGGTGATGGTTGCGGGTAATAACAATGATACGGTCATCATCAGTGTGACAAGCGGGTTTTGGTAAAACTGGGTGAAGTTATACAACAAAACGGACCACAACAAACCAAAGGTCAGCACCACAAAGGGCAGGGCGTAGTGGTAAAAACCGTCGTTAATATTCTTCTTTATTTTTAGCGTAATCATCAGGTTTATTGCGGCTAACGCGATGATACAACCGCAAAGTATTTGCAACGGAAGCGGCAGGGTATCGAGATCGCTGCGATGAATACCGCGCAACAGCAACCAGGCGCAGAAGATAATATTCAGTGATAAAAACCACATGTAGCCTTTGGTGCTGGTGATGACACTTTCGCCCGTGCTGTGGTTAATATCCATTGATAAGCCTTATTTCATAAGTTTAATAAATGATACCGTGCTCTCCAGTGCGGTGCCACCCTTGAAATCCGCGGCTTCCAGGACCTTAACTTCGCACCACTTATCTTGAATATGCTTGATGCTGGTCTATGCTCAAATCAGTTATTAGGCGAGAGTGCGGTTTCTCGTGTAATTGAAAAATAAAACAAATTTCTCTCTTTACCAGGTGATGGTTATGACCAGGGCGCTGCTGTTTCTTCTGGCATGGACAACGTTGTATACCTCCTGCTTGCGGCACCCGCCGTGCAGCCGGATAAACTGCTATGAATAAATCCACGTATTCGCTGGCGGCGGTGCTCTCGCTCGGGTTGTGGCAGCCCACGGACGCCCACGCCGCAGGGTTAATTGACCCAACCGACGGTATGCTCGATATGAGCGAGTACCTGCGTGATAACCGCTACGGGTTTCTGCCGATTCCGGTGGTGATCACCGAACCGGCAGTCGGTTATGGCGGTGGGTTATTTGGCCTTTTCCTGCACGACTCTGCTGACGGTCAACCTGGGCATACCCGTCCGGACGGGCGATCCATCCCGCCAGCGATGTCAGCATTCGGTGGTGGAGCGACACAAAACGGCACCTGGTTTGTCGGCGGTGGGCATCGCCACACCTGGAACAATGACGGCATTCGCTATCTGGTTGCCCTCGGCTATGCCAATGTAAATATTGACATTTATTCAGGCGATATCGCAGGTTTTGACAACGGAAAAGGCATTAGTACCCAAACAAGAGGGTACGGAGGTATGCAAAAATTACTGTTCCGCGTTGCAGATACTCCGTTTTTCGTTGGTGGTTCGCAATTCTATGCAAATATGGAAATATCGGCCGATAACAAGCTTATTGACCGTACCTTTCAACGTGTTCTTGGCGAGCAAAGCACCACTTCCGGTGTTGGCTTGCTGATGGAATATGACACGACGGATAACTTCTTTTATCCACGCAATGGCTTGTCGGTTACCGGCGAATACCAGTTTTACTCCAGCTTTCTCGGTGGCGATTACCGATACGACATGCTGACGCTTGATGGCAAATATTTCCAACCGCTAAGCCGTGATTTTACCCTCGCGCTGGCGGGTAATTATCAATCGCTTTCGAACCATGACAGCCATTTGCCACCTATGGCGCGGCCATACATCAAATTGCGAGGCATCTCGCAATATCGCTATCAAGGGGATTATGTCGGGACCGTGCAAACGCAACTCGAATGGCAGATGACGCCGCGCTGGGTATTGCAGGGTTTTGTCGGTGCCGGTAGTGCCAGCAACGATGCTGACGATCTTTTCCATACCGCGGAAGTGGCCTGGGGCGGTGGGTTCCGTTATCTCATCGCCCGCGAATTTGGTCTGCATACTGGGATTGATGTGGCGTTTAGCGACAACGAACAAGCGGTCTATTTCAATGTGGGGGCGGGGCTGTAGAAGGATTTTGCCGCCTGACTGACCAAGTAAAATTTAAAGAGAACGCAATGAAAACAAAATTAAAAGGTATACAGCAGTGCCGGGTATTTGCGCTTCCGCTGCTGTTTTTATCAGGTGCAGCCTTTGGCGCATCCACGGACACCACGACCAGTGATAGCAGCACATTTCCTATCTGGGGAGATGAAGCCCGAGCGCGCGGATATTCCATCCCGCTGCCGTTTGGCGTGAATCTCAGTTATATGAACATCCGCCAGAATGTGGATGTAGACAGCATTACTTTCTCCGGCCTTAAACTGGGCCAGCATGCTATTCCCAGCGACATGTTTAATATCGATGTCGGCCACACGCGCGAGCGCAGTAACAGTGAAAACCTGCGCATGGATATGTGGGTATTCCCGTTTCTGAATATTTACGGGCTGGTGGGGTACACCAAAGGTTCATCGGTTTCCAACGTTTCGGTTGATGCGGATCCGTCGCTGTATACCGGGATTGATCGCCTTATTGCTGCTTCGGTTCATCGCCTGAATCAAAGCGGTGACTTGCAGAATATTGATTTCACGCTCGATTTCGAAGGCATGACCTACGGAACGGGTTTTACGCTGGCGGGTGGCTATAAAAACTGGTTTACGCTGGTGGACACCAACTACACGCGTACCGATTTCGATATTCTGGATGGTAAAATTTCGGCGCTGACGGTTTCACCACGCGTTGGTTATCGTTTTGATATGCCACAAATTTCCGGGCCGTCGCACTTGAGCATCTGGGTTGGGGCGATGTACCAGGACGTGCAGCAGGAGTTTAAGGGGAATCTCTCTGACCTGCATATGCCAGCTTCGCTTCAGCCGCTGATAAGCGCGGTGAACCAGGATAACCAGGGGCGTTTCGATGTTAAGCAGCATCTCACCTCGCCGTGGAATACGCTGATCGGTGCGCAATATGAAATCACGCAAAACTTTAATGTGCTGACAGAAATTGGTTTTAATGAGCGTAATAGCTTCTTCCTGGCAGGTGAATACCGATTCTGATGAACACAAGCAGCGCGCTATTTTTGGGGTTGTTAAGCCTGATGTTGATACCGACCGCCACTGAAGCCATGACGCGCGAAGAGATTGACGGTTTTCTGGGTAAGTTGGGGGCGGATAATCAATACGACCCAAGCAAGGGCATTAACTGGAGCGTGCTGCCAGGGCCGTTTTATACCCCGGAGTTGAAGCTTGGCCTCGGGACGGCGGTGGCGGGTGTTTACCGCGTTGATCCTCATGACCGTGTGACGCAAAACTCGTCGCTATCGTTAACCGGGTTTGTCAGCACCAGCGGGGCGCTGGGGCTGGGCATGAAAAACTACACGTTTTTCACCGGTGACGAGTGGCGGTTGTTTATCGACGGATCGCTGGCAAAAATTCCCACTGGATTTTGGGGGATTGGCTACGATGCGGCGCAAGGTAACGAGCAGAAATACACCCAGCAGTCGTTCAGCCTCCATCCCCAGATCATGCGTCAGGTGGTGGATAACTTGTATGCCGGCGTGGGTTGGGATTTTTCGAACTACAAAGCCGACAACATTGATGATCCGCATCCAGGCGATAACTTTTCGAGTTACAACGCGGGTGGCAGCACGCTGAGTTCCGGCGTGACGGCGACCATTAATTACGATTCGCGCGATGTGATCACTCGTCCACAACACGGTCAGTTTTTCAGTGCTGAATACAGCGTTTTTGATCCAGCATTCGGCTCGGACACGCACTTCACCGCTCTGCAACTGCAATACAATTATTATCTTCCGCTTAGCGATCAGGATGTTCTGGCGTTCGATCTTTGGGGGCGCTTCACCCGTGGTGATGTGCCGTGGGATCGTTTATCTCAGGCGGGGGACGACAACCGGATGCGCGGTTACTATCAGGGGCGCTATCGCGATAAAGACGTGGTCAGCACACAAGTGGAATACCGCAAAAAACTCAACTGGCGACACGGCTATGTTTTATGGGTCGGTGCAGGGGCGTTGGGTGACAGCCCGCATAATTTGTCAGATAACCCGCTGTTGCCCACTATTGGCGCGGGTTATCGCTTTGAAGTTAAGCCAGACATGAATATCCGTCTCGATCTGGGATTTGGCAAAGAAAGTACCGGTTTTTATTTTCAAGTTGCGGAGGCATTTTAATGCGCGCCTGGATTTTTACTCTGTTGCTCGGTGCCGCCTGCGTGAGCGCAAGTGCTGCCGCAGCATCAACAGATTTTCTACCCATCGAACAGGCGCGGCGCGTGTGGCCTGTTGCTCAGGAGCTTACCGCCCCAGAATCTTTGCGGCCTTGCTGTGCGTTTGGTTATGACCTGCAAGTGCGCGCCGTGGGTGTGCCAATTCCGGTCTACCAGATTGGTAATATTCTGACGCTCGCGACGCTTGGCAATCATCGTTATAACGACAGTGCACTAGGGGCAGTCAAAAATATCGTCGGTCTGAGCGAGGAGAAAAGCGGCCTGATTTATACCCGTCACGGCGGTTTTATCGATATCGCCCACGTCCGTGATACCGCCGATAACACCTTCTATCTTTTCACGCAGATTTATTCGCGTCTCGGCCAGGACTGGCGGCTATTCTACAGTGAAGAGTTGGGGGTCAGGCGCATTCAACTGCATGCGTTTACTCCACCGGCCTCGATGTCGGAACGCTACACGATTGCTGCGTGGCTTGCGGGGCATCTCGCATTTCAGCTCGCGCAATGGCATGAGATTGCCCAGTGGTACGGCTTCGAGTCTGTGCCGGGGTTTCCTGAGGAGATATCTGCGTTCTCACCCGAAGATCTCTACTCCAATCTATTGGGGGCAAGGCTTGCGATTAACGTGATTCTGCATGGCCAGGCGGGGTCGATTGACTCCTACGACTCCGCAATAGACAAAGCGTTGCACAAGGCGCTGGTGCAGTTGGGAGCCGTCTCCAAAGCAGAGACAGAAAGAGAGTTTCGTGAAGTGGACGGCAGTTGGTGGAACAGCAAACGCCGGGTGCCGGATAAGTTTTTGGTGCTTAACCGTAATTACGATTTGAGTGAGAACCGCTATCCAACTCCAGTCCCGTTTGAAAGGGCGGAACCTTATCGCCTGGTGATGCCTGTCACCGTCGCGGGCGCTATGCTGAGCGAGCTTGGGGAACTGCAAATTCATACCGGGAGCGATATGCGTGGCCTGAAAGCGCCGGAAACATTTTATGTCCCCTCGCAATTCCCGGAGCTGGCTGAACAGGCTAAATTCGCTGACCAGATACAGCTCCAGCAGATGAAGAAATGAGGTCATAAGTAATCGTTATTGGACGAACGTCAGCGAGTCCGCTTTGATGTTGCAAATATGTTAGTAACATTTTGAAGGTTAAACATGTTCACCATTAAAATCGACGATTTGTCCCATCACGCGGTACAGACATTAGTGGCTTACCATATTTCCGGCATGCTGGAACAATCGCCACCGGAAAGCAGCCATGCGCTGGATGTGCAAAAACTCCGTGACCCCACCGTGACATTCTGGTCGGCGTGGGAAGGGGAGCAACTAGCCGGCATTGGCGCGTTGAAAATGCTCGATGGCAGCCACGGTGAGCTGAAATCAATGCGCACTGCGACTGAATTTTTGCGCCGTGGCGTGGCGAATCAGTTTTTAGTACATATTTTGCAAGTCGCGCGCGAAAGGGGTTTGCAACGTATCAGCTTAGAAACGGGCACCCAGCCAGGATTTGCCGCCTGCTACCAACTCTATCTCAAGCATGGCTTTGTCGATTGCCAACCCTTTGCCGATTACCAGCTCGACCCGAATAGCCGCTTTATGACATTGGTGTTGTGAGTGGATGCACCCTGAGCCTGCCGGTGATGGAAAGACTGGCAGGATAATTCCGCACAGCATTTACCCTCAGTTATTTACTCCTTATAAAATAATTCATCTGTTAATCAATTCCTCTTTTATATCCACCGTACATATTACGTATTGGCGCCTGATTAGCGGGGGTGTGGCATCGCTATTCTTTAAATAGGCAAATAATCATGAAACTTCCTAATCTTCACTGGCTATGACGGAGATCCCATAATCATTAAACGATAATGATGTATCAATCTTGTGAGTGATGAATCATGATAAAGTTATCCATGCAAACTATATGTGTTTATAGAAATTTGGTTGTTTTTATTATTTTTACTCATGACTATCAGTGACATACTCAAAAGGAAAGAAAGATGAAAAGAATCATTTTAGGCATGGTTGCTTGTACATTCACGTTCAGTTCATTTGCTGCAGAAATGATGTCGCAAAAAGATTTTGAGAAGGTGAAAGATCAGTATGTCGAAGTTGGAAATATCTCTACTTCGGGTGAAACCAGTACTGCTGATGCGAAAGCTGAGTTGTCAAAAAAGGCTGATGAGAAAGGCGGTGATATTTATGTGCTGACATCAGGGAATACCAATAATAAAATACATGGAAACGCAGTGGTCTATAAGAAGAAATAACGTTTCAGCACAGCATCAGCCGTTTATGGTTGATGCTGTTTTTTTTTTGTAGTGGTCATGGGATCGGATAAAAACGTTGGCAAGGTTTTTGAACAGCGCTTGCAGTGGTTAATCCCCAGAAAGCAAAAAACCCGCCATAGGCGGGTTCTTCTAAATAGTGGTGCCCGGACTCGGAATCGAACCAAGGACACGGGGATTTTCAATCCCCTGCTCTACCGACTGAGCTATCCGGGCAACGGGGCGCATTAAACCGTAATCTGCATACCCCGTCAACCAAATTTCACATTTTACCGTTCGGTTGCTTAACTTTGCGGCAAACTCTGCTTTTTGGGCATTTTTTTGCTTAAAATCACAGCACGCCGTTGTCGCCTGCTCGTGCCTTCCAGCCGCTTTTCACTGAAGTGACATGGCGTAAACCTGAAATATAATATCCGTTAACGCTCTCTTCACCTTCTCTTGGGGAACTGATCGCGATCTCAGCATCGACGCCTTTATTGTAGCTACCGTGATGGCTGGCTACGGTGCCGATATAGCATTTTTCATTCAGCCAGACTGGGATGTAGGCGACGCTCTCAAAAGCGTAGTGCAGGGGGACACCCCGGTGGTAACTTTCCGCTTCTTTAGCTGATGTGCCGGGTGGAATAGGGCAAATTGGTGGGACTTTCTGGTCAGCAGCCATATCCTTCAGAAGATGGTCCTGCATGGTATCAAGCGACTTTAATAATCTGGCCTTGTCTTTGTCACTTAGCGCAGGTGTCTTCGGTTGATTTTCTTCGGATGAGCCGATGGTATCCAGTGTGTAGCGATAGCGGATGGTGACAGCAGGGGTTTTGTCATCAACGCTAAACGGGCGCAACAAGTAAAGATTGTCTTCACCAAACTGCCCGTTGAACCAAAGAGCGTAAACCTGGCCGTTGATGCGCACCCATTCGCTCCACTGGTTCGCTCCGCGCCCGTTTTCTGAGAAAAAGGGCCCAAAACCGTCGTGACTTGAACGGTCAGCTCGAGGGTTGTAGAACGAATTCTCACCGCGCTTTAAAACTCCGGTGTAACTATATAATCCCGTACCGCCCACGTAGCTGTTGATAATGAGATCTCGTTTGCCATCGCCATCCATATCAAGCAGCGTGAAGTTAATACTGCCATCTTCCGACTCCACCATGACGGGGCTGCGTAAAAATGCCTGCCATTCGTCGTCACTTATCTCTGCTGAGGGTTTGGTTTTTGACGGTGTAGCATCTTCAACAGTGGAAAGTTCAAATTTGGTGACTTCGCCGGTTAATGTGAATTGATTGGCAAGTTTAGTGAGGGTTAATTCAGGATCGGTTTTTTTCAGGTCGGTCACCGCCTGGTAAAGCTTCTGTAACGCGGCTTTGTCGGTATCTACGTCGTGTTGGGTACGTACTCTGCTGACGAACGTAGGTAGAGTCCAGGCGCCGTTGTGGCCACCACTACGGTATTGATCCCGCAGGAGAAACTGCTTACCGTTCCAGACCCATATTTGTATTGGGCCACTGAGCCGGGCTATTTCGCCATTTTCATATTTACTGGCATCGTGGGTGATCAATTCTGGGCGAGCGGTAAGGGTATTGTCGGTCAGCCACAAGGCAAAGCGGGAACTATCAAAGCATTCGGTTTTAATCAGTGCATGATTCTTATCGACAGGAATGCGGTAATACGTTCGCGTTTGTTCATCCGCAATTTCACGGCATTGCATCTCAGGAGTGAGTTTTAGCTGAGGCGCTATTTTTTGTAATTGCGTGGTAGTCAAAGGTACTGTGTCTGGATCCGGGATAACGGGTTGGCTGATGATAAGCGGGGCAGGTTTAGCCAGTAATACATTGTCGGTATTTTCATTGCCGGGATGAAGCATGGCATTGGAAGTATTGGTGGTTTTTTGGAATTCATCCATCTTCAGCAACACGGCATTGGAACCTGCTGATGAGAGCGGGATACGCTTTCCGCCAGATTCGAATTCTATGGTGTTGTCCTGGCTCAACGCGGTCAAAAACGCGTCCCGGGCGGTAAATTGGATGGAAAAACTTCCGTCTGAAAGAGGGGTTAACTCGCCTTTCTGTTCACCATCTATAAAAAGCGTGGCGGATGATGCCGTGGGTTGTGCGAAGGTGACTTCAACTTTTGCGCTGGTTTCGCGACCGGCAACCCGCGTTAATAAGACGCTTACCAAATCGCGGCTGTATCCTGCCGCCCGACAGGTGCCGGTATTGTCGCAGGAAACTTGCCAGTCTTTATGTTCGAAAGATAATCCGGTTAACGGTGCGGCAAAAAGCTGAGTTGAAAACAGGCCAGCGCAGGCCAGCCAGGTCAGATGACGCATATAATTCCCTTTAACATGTGAATGTTGCCGAAATTATATGCGTTTAGTGGACGATTAGGATATCTAAATCAGGTCAACGCTCCACCTTGTCGGCATTGCGCAAAGCGCAGAATATCTTCAGCAAGACGGCGAGCGGTTTCGATGTCTGTCTGGCTGCGTTTCACCAGTAAACGGCTCAGGCAACCTTCCAGTACCAGCTCCATTTGATGAGCTACCATCGTTGGGTCATCCACTTCCAGCTGCGTAAGCAGTTGATGGCTGAATTCCCAGGCCGCTTTTTTCTGCTGATCCGCTAACTGGTGAATCGGGTGTGAGGCGTCTGGATAGAAGGTGCAGGCCGCGATAAACAGGCAGCCTGGATAGCGCTGTTTGTTGACACATTCAGTCAACGCTTCGTAGCGCTTCAACAACTTTTGTTCAAGCGACAGCTCATCGTTAAGCGTGAGCTGGCGTCGCCAGACATCAACTTGCTGGCTCAAATAACGCAGCGCGTCATAGAGCAACGCTTCACTGTCAGGCCAGAATTTACTGATTTCTTTTATCGGATAGTCTGCTTCATTGGCGACCATCTCAAGTGTGGTGCTGGCAATCCCCTCACGTTCAAGAACGCCCAGGGCATGCTCTAATACTGTTTCGCGTTGCACGGTATTTTCCTCCCCTCCGTCGTTCATTCAACGGTTTGTCCCATAAGTAGTGTTATTTACGGCGCCAGATTCTGCAAATGCGTACTAAAGGTGTCTGCATCCATAAAACCGGTAACGCGTGCGCCAGTCTGCTCATGGCCTTGTCCATCAAAGAACAAAATCGTTGGCAGTCCTAAAACCTGTAAATGCTTTAACAGGGCGACATCCTGCGCGTTATTGGCAGTGACATCAGCCTGCAATAAAACAGTATTTGCCAGGTGTTTTTGCACTTTCGGATCGCTAAAAGTGTATTTCTCAAATTCTTTGCAGGCCACACACCAGTCGGCGTACAAATCGAGCATCACCGGTTGGCCTTTGGCATTGGCGAGTGCTGCGTCGAGCTGTTCAACGTTGGTAATCTTTGTGAAATTAATATGTGCCTGGTTTGCGGCGACGGAGGTGCCAAATGCCCAGTCTTGCAGCGGGCGAGCACAGACCAGCGCCGCACCGAGCAGGATTATCTGCACGATACGCATCCATGATTTGCTGGCTTGCAGGCTGGTGATAAACGCCCAGCTAAAGAACGCTACGCCGAGTAATCCCCACAAACGAATCCCCCATGTCTCTCCCAGTATGCGTTCCAGCAGGAATACTGGTAGTGCGAGGATCACAAAACCAAAAGCCGTTTTGACTGTTTCCATCCACGGGCCGCTTTTTGGCAGCAGGCGGTTGCCAAAAACAGTGATCAGCATCAGCGGCAGGCCCATGCCCAGCGCATAGAGATACAGCGTGCCACCACCCAGCCACAGGTTCCCGCTTTGGGCGATGTACAGCAGAATGGCGCTCAGCGGCGCGGTGGTGCAGGGAGAGCAAATCAATCCGGCTAATGCGCCCATCGCAAATACGCCACCTGCGGAACCCCCTTGTTGGCGATTACTCATTAGCGTCAGGCGGGTTTGCAGCGAGGACGGCAGTTGCAGGGTGAATAACCCGAACATCGACGCGGCGAGCAACACAAACAGTGCAGACAGGCCGATCAGCACATAAGGATGTTGAAGTGTGGCCTGGAATTGCAGCCCGGCGGCGGCAACCACCAGACCCAATGCGGTGTAGGTCAGCGCCATACCTTG
Organism: Buttiauxella sp. 3AFRM03; assembly: GCF_003675305.1. Classification (NCBI taxonomy): domain Bacteria; kingdom Pseudomonadati; phylum Pseudomonadota; class Gammaproteobacteria; order Enterobacterales; family Enterobacteriaceae; genus Buttiauxella; species Buttiauxella sp. 3AFRM03. The sequence goes on along the minus strand of NZ_CP033076.1, from coordinate 2,549,288 downwards.
TACGTAGACAAAGGTTAGCAGCAGCGCGCGGGTGGTGGATAAACGCTGTTTACCGCCGAGCACGATGCCGGAAATCAGCGGGTACATTGGCAGCACGCAAGGCGTGAAGGCGATGCCGATGCCGATTAAGAATGCCCACAGTGCGGAGAAGGGCAGTTGGGTTGGGGCGGTGTTGTCTGTACCCCTCACCCCGGCCCTCTCCCCAGGGGAGAGGGAGGAAGGCGGTTCCGCGGTAGGCGCAGGGGAGAGGGAGGAAGACGGTTCTGAGTCGGCACTGGTTTGTCCCCTCTCCTGGGGGAGAGGGTTAGGGTGAGGGCGTCCCTCAGCCGATACAACCACTTCACTCAGCGGCACCACACGTGTCTCCGGCGGGTAACAAAAGCCCGCTTCGGCACAGCCCTGATAAGTCACGCTGATAGTCGCGCCTTTGGCCGCAGATTGAACGATGACGGGCAGATTGAGCTGTTGAGTGTAAATCTCGGTCTTACCGTAGAACTCGTCCTCATGCCAGCTGCCTTTTGGTAATTCCAGCGGGGTGAGTTCGGCCTGAGTCGGGTTGAGTTTGATTTGCTGGCGATAAAGGTAGTAGCCCGGTTTTATCTGCCAGTTGAGGTTAAGCTGGTTTCCAGACTGCTGAAAATCGAACGCAAAAGCCTGATCGACAGGAACAAATTGGGATTTGCTCTGGTTATCGAACAGACCTGCAAAAGCGTGAGTGCTGAATAGCGCAAAGATTAGCGCAAAGATGCGTAGAGCCATGAGAGGTAATCACTATCTCCGTGGGTAACTGGCAGAACCAGTAATTCAGGGGTTTGGTATGGGTGATGCGATTTGAGACACGCGATCAAGGCTTCTTGATGGTCGATATCGCTTTTGAGCAACATCTGCACCTCATACTCCTGTTCCATTTTTCCCTCCCAGTAATACAACGAAGTGGCACCGGGCAATATTGTGACGCAGGCTGCTAGTTTTTCAGCCAGCATTAGGGCTGCGAGTTCCTGAGCGGTGGCTTCGTCTGGGGCAGTACAAAGGATGACAACAGCCTGAGTGTTCGGCATAGCTAACCTCGTATCCGGGGGAAACAGCGGTTGACTATAGCACGGTGAAGCGGGGGGAGGTGTTAAACGGGCCGCTGTACGACCCGTGTTTTGAAAGATTTACAGAACCAAACCACCGACGATAAAGCCGAGGATGACGCACAACGTAATGGCGATAACGCCAGGAACCAGGAACGCGTGGTTAAACACGTACTTACCAATTCGTGTTGAGCCGGTGTCGTCCATTTCCACCGCCGCCAACAAGGTTGGGTAGGTCGGCAAGACGAACAACGCAGATACCGCAGCGAACGAAGCGATAGCGGTCAGTGGGCTCACGCCGAGCATCAGCGCCGCTGGCATCAATGCTTTGGTGGTCGCCGCTTGGGAGTAGAGCAGTGTGGCGGCGAAGAACAGCACTACCGCTAACAACCACGGATAGCTTTGTAGTAAGTCGCCTGCAACGGCCTGAATATCCTGAATATGGTTTTTGACGAAGGTATCACCCAGCCATGCCACACCCAGCACACAGATACAGGCACTCATACCCGATTTGAAGGTGCTGGCATTAAGGATTTCGCCAGTATCAATTTTACAGGTGACGCAGATAAGCGTGGCGATGGTCAGCATGAACACCACAATCGCTTCGTTACGCGGCAGGATTGGGTTTTGAATCAGGCCAACGGTATCGCTGATGGCAGTGGCGTAGAACATCACGGCGACAATGCCGATCAGGAACAGCAGCACAGAGCGTTTAGCGTGTGGCTTCAGCACAAACACGCTGCTGCCACGCAGTTTCACTTCACCTTTGGCGAGGCGTTCCTGGTAAACCGGATCGTCTTTCAGTTCGCAACCGAGGAAGTTACAAACAATCGCTGTCAGCATGACGGCAACCAGCGTCACAGGAATACAGATGCCGAGCAATGTCAGATAGCTGATGCCCATTGGCTCAAGGATGCCAGAGAAGAACACCACCGCTGCAGAAATCGGCGAGGCGGTAATGGCAATTTGCGAAGCGACAACCGCGATAGACAGTGGACGCGATGGGCGAATCCCTTGCTCTTTCGCGACTTCAGTAATCACCGGCAGCGTGGAGAACGCGGTGTGGCCTGTTCCCGCAAGAATGGTCATAAACCAGGTGACCAACGGGGCGAGGAAGGTGATGTATTTAGGATGGCGACGCAGTAGTTTTTCTGCAAGGCTGACCAGATAGTCCATTCCCCCGGCCACCTGCATGGCGGCAATTGCGGCAATAACTGCCATGATAATTTCGATAACATCGAACGGAATCGCACCAGGTTTAACTTGAAAAACAAGAGTTAAAATCAGTACGCCAAAACCGCCAGCAAAGCCAATGCCTATGCCGCCGAGTCTGGCTCCGAGATATATCGCTAACAGCACGATAACGAGTTCTGCTCCAAACATAACTGCCTTCCTTGTGTTTGATTATTTGATAATTATATGTTGTGTTTTTGTTGAACGTACAAATGAAAAAGGCACGTCCAATGGACGTGCCTTTTATTAACACCTGTTAAGACTACTGTTCATTTTCATCGGTATAACGTTTCGCTTTATAAACTGGGTGCATCAGGTTGTTAATAGAGAAAATATCATCCAGCTCGGCTTCGGTGAGTAACCCGCGCTCCAGCACGACTTCACGCACGCTCTTGCCAGTTTCAGCACAAATCTTCCCTACGATATCGCCATTATGGTGGCCAATGAACGGGTTCAGATAAGTCACGATACCAATCGAGTTGTAGACGTAGCTTTCGCAGACTTCTTTGTTCGCGGTAATGCCGTTGATGCATTTTTCCAGCAGATTGTAGCAAGCGTTAGTCAGAATGTGGATAGATTCGAACATTGCCTGGCCAATCACTGGCTCCATCACGTTCAACTGCAACTGACCTGCTTCGGAAGCCATGGTGACGGTGATGTCGTTGCCAATGACTTTGAAGCAAACCTGGTTAACCACTTCTGGAATTACCGGGTTTACTTTCGCAGGCATAATAGAAGAGCCGGCTTGCAGTTCTGGCAGGTTGATTTCGTTCAGACCAGAGCGCGGGCCGGAAGATAGCAGGCGAAGGTCATTACAGATCTTCGACAATTTCACTGCCAGGCGTTTCAGCGAGCTGTGAACCATCACGTATGCGCCACAGTCAGACGTCGCTTCAATCAAGTCTTCAGCCGGAACACAGGCCAGGTTGCTGACTTCAGCCAGTTTCTGCACAGCCAGTTGCTGGTAACCTTCTGGGGTGTTCAGACGAGTCCCGATGGCGGTCGCACCAAGGTTAACTTCCAGCAGTAATTCTGCAGTACGCAGCAGATTGCGGGTTTCTTCAGTCAACAGGACGTTGAACGCATGGAATTCCTGGCCCAGCGTCATCGGCACGGCATCCTGCAACTGGGTACGACCCATTTTCAGGACGTTTTCGAACTCAACCGCTTTGTTCTGGAAGCCGTCGCCTAATTGATTGATTGCATCAATCAGTTTCACAATAGAGGCGTACACCGCGATGCGGAAACCGGTTGGGTAAGCATCGTTGGTGGACTGGCATTTGTTGACATGGTCGTTCGGGTTCAGGTACTGGTACTCACCTTTCTGGTGGCCCATCAGCTCAAGCCCAATGTTGGCGAGCACTTCGTTGGTATTCATGTTAACGGAAGTACCGGCACCGCCCTGGTAAACGTCCACCGGGAATTGGTCCATACATTTGCCGTTATTCAGAACTTCATCGCAAGCCTGGATAATGGTGTTCGCGATGCTTTTCGGAATGGTTTGCAACTCCTTGTTCGCCATTGCCGCTGCTTTCTTAACCATTACCATACCACGTACAAATTCAGGTATGTCACTGATTTTGCTGTTGCTTATGTAGAAGTTTTCAATCGCTCTCAGAGTATGAACACCATAATAGGCATCCGCTGGCACTTCCCTGGTACCCAACAAATCTTCTTCGATACGAATGTTATTTAACATGTGAACCTTCTTAATTAAAGCTGCCATTGATTGATCATTGCACGAACAGGATCTTTGGTCGTGCGATGAATAGACCGACGATTATGTCCATATTCGGTCACCACGCAGTGATGATATGCTGATGATAGAGAAATGCAGTAATCTGGATCACTTAATAAACACCAGCTCACATAACAATTATTAATATGTGATGCCGATCAATTGTTGAAAATTTCCAGAAAAATAATACGGCAGATAGATTGATTTTTGACTAAGACGCCGCCATCTCTTTTATCTGGCTAAATAGCCAACTAATTTCCCGCAAGTGCTTGATGGCGCTTGCTACAGACTTTCCCAATGACAGGAGTGCACGGTGCGCTGGATACCGTTAATTGCCGTTTTCCTCTATGTTTACATAGAGATCTCGTTGTTTATTCAAGTCGCCCATGTGATGGGAGTTTTCCTGACGCTGGTGCTGGTGATATTCACCTCAGTTATAGGTATGTCACTGGTTCGCAACCAGGGCTTTAAGAATTTCATGCTGATGCAGCAGAAAATGGCGGTGGGTGAAAGCCCGGCGGCAGAGATGATTAAAAGTGTTTCGTTGATCATCGCCGGTTTGCTGTTACTGTTGCCTGGCTTCTTTACGGACTTCCTCGGTTTATTGCTGTTACTGCCACCAGTACAGAAACACCTCACGCTGAAGCTGATGCCTCATTTGCGTTTCTCACGCACTCCAGGTGGTGGTTTTAGTGCGGGCGCTGGTGGTGGTTCAACGTTCGATGGTGAGTATCAACGTAAAGATGATGCACCAAAACAGCTCGACGATCATGACAACGACGATCGTCACAATCGTTAAAAATCGAAAATTTTTTTGTTTTCCCCCCTTGAAGGGGGAAGGCGCATCCCCATCTCTCAGGTCACCAGCCGATAACCCATTTTGGGCCGGCGTTACCCAAACACTGATACAGACTTTCTCAAAGGAGAGCTATCACATGAGTATTCGTCCATTACATGACCGTGTCATCGTCAAGCGTAAAGAAGTTGAATCTAAATCTGCAGGCGGCATCGTTCTGACTGGCAGTGCAGCTGGTAAATCAACTCGTGGCGAAATCATCGCTGTCGGTAAAGGCCGCATTCTGGAAAACGGTAACGTGCAACCGCTGGACGTAAAAGTCGGCGACATCGTGATTTTCAACGATGGCTACGGTGTTAAGTCTGAGAAGATCGACAATGAAGAAGTGTTGATCATGGCAGAAAGCGACATCCTGGCAATTGTTGAAGCGTAATCCGCGCAAAAACTGAACGAACATAAACGAATTTAAGGAAAGTTAAGAATGGCAGCTAAAGACGTAAAATTCGGTAATGACGCTCGTGTGAAAATGCTGCGTGGCGTTAACGTACTGGCAGATGCAGTGAAAGTTACCCTCGGTCCTAAAGGCCGTAACGTGGTTCTGGATAAATCTTTCGGTGCACCGACTATCACTAAAGATGGTGTTTCTGTAGCGCGTGAAATCGAACTGGAAGACAAGTTCGAGAACATGGGTGCACAGATGGTTAAAGAAGTTGCCTCTAAAGCGAACGACGCGGCAGGCGACGGTACTACCACTGCAACCGTGCTGGCTCAGTCCATCATCACTGAAGGCCTGAAAGCTGTTGCTGCAGGCATGAACCCAATGGACCTGAAGCGCGGTATCGATAAAGCTGTTATCGCTGCTGTTGAAGAGCTGAAAGCTCTGTCTGTTCCTTGCTCTGACTCTAAAGCAATCGCTCAGGTTGGTACTATCTCTGCTAACTCCGACGAAACCGTGGGTCAACTTATCGCTGAAGCGATGGAGAAAGTAGGCAAAGAAGGCGTTATCACCGTTGAAGAAGGCACCGGCCTGCAAGACGAGCTGGACGTTGTAGAAGGTATGCAGTTCGACCGTGGCTACCTGTCTCCGTACTTCATCAACAAGCCAGAAACCGGTTCTATCGAACTGGAAAGCCCGTTCATTCTGCTGGCTGACAAAAAAATCTCCAACATCCGTGAAATGCTGCCAGTTCTGGAAGCCGTTGCGAAAGCTGGCAAACCACTGCTGATCATCGCTGAAGATGTTGAAGGCGAAGCGCTGGCGACTCTGGTGGTTAACACCATGCGTGGCATCGTGAAAGTTGCTGCGGTTAAAGCACCTGGTTTCGGCGACCGTCGTAAAGCCATGCTGCAAGATATCGCTACTCTGACTGGCGGTACCGTCATCTCTGAAGAGATCGGTATGGAGCTGGAAAAAGCGACCCTGGAAGATCTGGGTACTGCTAAGCGTATCGTTATCAACAAAGACACCACGACCATCATCGATGGTAATGGCGAAGAAGCTGCAATCCAGGGCCGTGTGTCTCAGATTCGTCAGCAGATCGAAGAAGCAACTTCTGATTACGACCGTGAAAAACTGCAAGAGCGCGTAGCTAAACTGGCTGGCGGCGTTGCAGTCATCAAAGTCGGTGCTGCTACCGAAGTTGAAATGAAAGAGAAGAAAGCACGCGTTGAAGATGCCCTGCACGCGACCCGTGCTGCGGTTGAAGAAGGCGTGGTTGCCGGTGGTGGTGTTGCGCTGATTCGCGTAGCGTCTAAACTGTCTGAACTGCGTGGCCAGAACGAAGACCAGAACGTGGGTATCAAAGTTGCGCTGCGCGCAATGGAATCCCCACTGCGTCAAATCGTTCTGAACTGCGGCGAAGAGCCATCTGTTGTTGCTAACAACGTGAAAGCGGGTGACGGTAACTACGGTTACAACGCAGCAACTGAAGAATACGGCAACATGATCGACATGGGTATTCTGGATCCAACTAAAGTGACTCGTTCTGCTCTGCAGTACGCAGCCTCTGTAGCTGGCCTGATGATTACCACTGAGTGCATGATTACCGATATGCCAAAATCTGACGGCCCTGATTTAGGTGGCGCAGGTATGGGCGGTATGGGTGGCATGGGCGGCATGATGTAATTGCCCAAACACTGATGTGTTTGTAACACCGTGTTAAGAAAACCCTCAGTCAGAAATGTCTGAGGGTTTTTTCTTTTTGGTCACAGTCTGGTATAAGATCTCACCGGGCGATGGTGGCCCGCTACTTTTCAAGACAGCATTGATAACGGGGAACAACATGCGCATTAAAGTTTCAGCAGGAATGGCTGTAGCAGCGCTGCTGCTGGCAGGCTGTAGCACTAGCAACGATCTTTCTGCTGGTGGGCAAGGCGTCCGTTTTGTTGAGGATAAGCCAGGCACCGAATGCCAGTTATTAGGAAACGCAACCGGTGAGCAAAGTAACTGGTTTTCCGGGCAGCATGGCGGTGAAGGCGGTTCTATGCGTGGCGCAGCAAATGCTCTGCGTAATAACGCAGCGGCGATGGGCGGTAACGTGCTGTATGGCGTGAGCAGCCCGACTCAAAACTTGCTGTCGAGCTTTGCTCCGACTGCCAGCACCATGACTGGCCAGGTTTATAAGTGCCCGAACTGATTTTTGGGTGAAACCACCCTCACCCCGACCCTCTCCCTAAAAGGGCGAGGGAGAAATCGTACATTTCCCTCTCCTCGGGGAGAGGGTTAGGGTGAGGGCGAAATTCTCGAAAACGATCAGCTCTGGCGCAACTGCAAATCTATCGGTGTTTTGCTCGGCTCACCGCCAATCTCACGTGCCAGTTTCGGCACCATATAGCCTGAAATCAACGTCAGCAGTTCACGCATAATCAATCTTGCCTGGTCGTCACTGACCATAAAATGTGCCGCACCCTGTACTTTATCCAATACGTGCAGGTAATAAGGCATCACTCCGGAATCGAACAACGCATTACTCAAATCTGCGAGTGTCTGCGCATTGTCGTTCACATCGCGCAACAGCACGCTTTGGTTAAGCAGTGTTACGCCCGCCTGGCGCAGGTGCTTCATGGATGCGGTAAATTCATCCCCAATCTCATTGGCATGATTGATATGGTTAACCAAAATAACCTGCAACCGGGAACCAGCGATGCGTTCGACCAGCGTGTCAGTGATGCGCGCCGGGATAACAATCGGCAAGCGGCTGTGGATGCGTAAGCGCTTAATATGCGGGATTGCTTCCAGTTCACTGAATAACCAATCCAGCTCGTGATCTTTTGCCATCAACGGGTCGCCGCCGGAGAAAATAATCTCGTCCAGTTCCGGATGCTCGCTGATATAAGCGATAGCCGCCTGCCAGTTGCGTTTGTTTCCCTGGTTATCGGAATAGGGGAAATGGCGACGGAAGCAATAACGGCAATTGACCGCACAACCGCCTTTTACCAGCAACAACGCACGGTTGCGGTATTTGTGCAGCAGGCCCGGTACTACGCTGTGTTGTTCCTCCAGCGGATCGGTGCTAAAGCCCGGAGCGGCAATAAACTCCTCTTTGGCGGTTAACACCTGGCGTAAGAGTGGGTCGTTCGGGTTGCCTTTTCCCATGCGAGCGACAAATGCCCGTGGGACACGCAAGGCAAAAAGTCGACGTGCATCACGTCCCGCCAGCAACTCTTTGTCAGCGTCTAGCTCTAAAATATGCAGCAGTTCGTCAGGATCGGTTATAACATCGGCAAGTTGCGTTAACCAATCTTCTCTGCGGGGGGGATTTAGGGTTACAATGTGTGCCATTTTTTGGCTAAGCTACCAATTAACAATTTCAGAGGGCCTTATGGCGACTTATTCTAGCAACGATTTTCGTGCCGGTCTTAAAATCATGTTCGAAGGCGAACCTTACGCAGTCGAATCCAGTGAATTCGTGAAACCAGGTAAAGGCCAGGCCTTTGCTCGCGTTAAAATGCGCCGCCTGCTGACAGGCACCCGCGTTGAGAAAACCTTCAAATCTACCGACTCCGCTGAAGGCGCAGACGTTGTAGATATGAACCTGACTTACCTGTACAACGACGGTGAGTTCTACCACTTCATGAACAACGAAACCTTTGAGCAGCTGGCTGCAGATGAGAAGGCTATCGGTGATAACGCTAAATGGATGCTTGACCAGGCCGAGTGTATCGTGACCCTGTGGAACGGCCGTCCTATCGCTGTTCAGCCACCAAACTTCGTAGAGCTGGAAATCGTTGAAACTGATCCAGGTCTGAAAGGTGATACTGCTGGTACCGGCGGTAAACCTGCAACACTGTCTACTGGTGCTGTCGTTAAAGTACCTTTGTTCGTTCAGATTGGCGAAGTCATCAAAGTTGACACTCGCTCTGGCGAATATGTTTCTCGCGTTAAGTAATACGTGAAGGTTGGCGGTGAGGCATTGCATGCTTCACCGCTGCTTGCAAAAGGCAGGGAAGATGAACCGTTTGATTAAACATTTACTTTTCATCACGTTGTTAGCCTCATTTCTCGCCGGTTGTAACACCACTCGCGGCTTTGGTGAAGATCTTAAGCACCTTGGCGGCTCAATTGAACGTGCAGCAAACAAGTAATTTCCAACACTCCTAAAAACCTGCTTTTTCCCTCAGACTGCCATTTTTTGACTATGCTTTAACTGCTATACACAAACAATATCGTCAAAAAAGGATACGGTTATGATTAAGAAAACTATTGCAGCGTTTTTTTCTCTCATAGTGCTTTCATCGTTACTGACTGCGTGTAATACGACTAAAGGTATGGGTGAAGATATTCAGGATGGTGGTCAGGCGATTTCTGGTGCAGCAACAAAAGCACAAAATTAATATATTAGCTGGCGGTACGGTATCAAGCCCGTACCGCTGTTAATTTTTATTATTGGTGTTGTTCTATAAACAATGAAAAGCGATTATTAATACCAAGTTTCATGCGGATATTTCGCTTGTAGGTATAAACTGTCTTGGTACTTATCCCCATCATTCTGGCAATAAAATCATTATTGGCTTCATCGGTCCACAGTTTTAATATCCTCTCCTCACGTAGTGTCAGCAAGGGCGAAGTGTACTGCTGCCCAGTGTGAAACGGTGGCCGGGTACTGAGTTGCGTTTGAATGGCCGCATAAAGCTCAGGTAATGGTGTAGATTTGCTATATATCGAATGTGAGCCTTGCGACAGGCAATATTCTTCAATCTTCACGTGACGCATACTATTCAGCAACATTAAACGTATTGACTTGCCGCAAGCTGAATAAATAGAGGAGAGTTGCTGGACATTATGTAATGAGCTGGCAAAACTGGTGAAGTCAGCAATAACAAGGTTTGGTCGCCACTGTATTATTTTTTCACGAGCTAAAAGTAAATTGTCCGTTTCAGCAATGGAAAAGGCCATATTGTGACTCTGCCAGCTTTTAAAACCTTGTCGACTATAATGACAACGGTCCACTAACAATATCTTATTCATACTTACCGTTCGCGTGACTCACTATTACAGCCTTTTCTGAATGTGCGAGAAAACATTATAATATGAAGAAAACATCGGAAATGAATTGCGGATTTGCGGGTTAATTAGCAGTCAATTCTCGGCTTAGCGTCAAGCACTCACTCAGCATGGCAACTAAACGTTACTGGTTTTGTGATAACAAAGTGTTTTTTTGGCTGTTCTAAGCTCGCTGGGTTGTTAAAATAACGCCCTCACCAGCCTTATGGGACGACCCATAAGCGCTTCTTGATTCCGGGGACGGCCCCATTGCTGGAGCTGTTTATGGCCTGGTTGATTCTTGTTATTGCTGGTTTATTAGAAGTTGTCTGGGCTGTCGGCCTCAAATATACCCACGGGTTCACTCGCTTATGGCCTAGCGTTATCACAGTGGTGGCAATGGTTGTAAGTGTCGCGTTGCTGTCATGGTCAATGAAAACGCTGCCGACCGGTACGGCTTACGCGGTCTGGACGGGAATTGGTGCCGTGGGTGCAGCCACTACAGGTATTTTACTGTTAGGCGAATCAGCAAGCCTGGCCCGCATCGCGAGCCTGGCGTTGATTGTTCTCGGGATTATTGGCCTGAAACTCAGCACCCATTAACTACTGGGTTGTTTAATCCACAGTAATTTTTCAACCTGGAAGCCCTGTTGTGCGGCGATTTTCAGCATTTGCTGTTTCACTTCAGGGCTGATGGTTGGCGTGCGTGACAATATCCACAGATAGTCTTTATCCGGCCCACACACCAGTGCGTGTCGGTAATCTTTATCTATCGCAATCACGTTATAGCCACCGTAAAACGGCCCAAAGAACGAGACTTTCAGTGCCGCACGGCTCGGGTCACCCGTAAAATACGCTTTGCCAACACTTTGCTGCCACATTTGCCTGTCTGGGTTAAAACCTCTGTTTATCACCCGAATACCGCCGTCATCCATGGTGCTGTAAGTGGCGGTCACTTGATTCAATCCACTTTCAAACTTATGGTCGAAGCGGGCAATTTCATACCACTTACCGAGATACCGTTTAGCGTCAAAGTTATTAACTACCGTGGTGCCTGGTGGTGGAGTAGGGGAACTACAGGAGACAACAAGAAACGCAACTGCAAGGGTGGTGATAATCGGCCAGATGCGCATAGCAAAATCCTTGTTTGTTTTTTGCTAAGTGTAGATTGCGGCGGGAAAAATTGCGGCGTGTGGACGGAAATAAATCGGCCTGCGGTGCAGGCCTGAATATATTACTGCAATGCTTCGAGGATGGTATACCCGGCTTTTACGCGCTCGGGGTTGGGATAACTTTTATTTGCCAGCATCACAATGCCTAGCTGTTGCTCAGGGATAAATGCCACATAAGTACCAAATCCCCCGGTTGAGCCAGTTTTGTGGACCCAGGATGTCTTAACAACAGGTGCTGGCGGGTCGATGGCTACGGCTTTTTGTGGGGCGAGCGCCACTTTGTTATCGCTGCCATCAACGATGGTTTTGGCCTCAACCGGCCAGTTGAGCATTTCCCAACCTAAGCCCTGATACATGTTGCCCACTCGCCAGTAGCGCGATTGCGCGAGTTCAATTCCCTGGCGCAGTGTTTTATCACCGACCTGGTCAGGCTGCATATTGGCCTGCATCCAGCTCGCCATGTCTGTAATCGTCGATTTCACACCATAGGCTTCAGAATCCAGCATGCCTGGTGAAACGTGCACAGCCTTACCGTCACGGTAACCCCAGGCGTAATTTCTTTCTTCAGAGGCGGGCACTTTTATCCAGGTATGTGACAGGTTCAACGGCTGGAAAACACGTTCGGTCATCGCCTCTTCAAAGCTCAATCCTGACGGTTTCACTGCCAGCGCACCGAAAAGGCCGATGCTGGAATTGGCATACAGACGAGTCGTCCCCGGTGCCCACTGCGGCTGCCAGGTCTGGTAAAAGTGGAGCAGGGAAGCCGGGCTGGTGACGTCATCAGGCACCTGCAACGGCAAGCCTCCTGCGGTATAGGTGGCAAGATGCAGCAGGTTTATATCTTTCCATTGTTTACCGGTTAATTCAGGCCAGTACTTGATTGCCGGATCGCTCAGTTTAATTTCACCGCGCGCGACGATATCGCCGCCCAGCACGCCAGTAAAGGTCTTACTGACTGAGCCGAGCTCAAATAATGTCTCTTTCGTCACCGGTAAATTTTGGCTGATATCAGCTTTGCCATAAGTGAAGTAATACGGTTTTCCCTGATAAATCACGGCGACCGCCATGCCTGGAATACTCTGCTGTTTGAGTAGCGGTGCGATGACACGGTCGACTGTCTGGGCAATCTGTTTTTCAGTCAGCGTATTCGGGGCGGCAAACGTCGAGCAAGAGGCCGTGAGTAGCAGCGCACAGCTGAGAGTTTTGTTCATCATTGGTATTCCTCCATAAAACGACACTTTAGTTCTGGCCGGTACAAATAAAAAGGCCTGCGCAATGGCAGGCCTTGTTGACAATCAATGTGATTAGAGAGTGATCACACCGATAAAGGTCACGACGGTCAGAATGGCAGCAAGACCGTAGAACACCCACTTGCCAGACGGCACGTGAATTTTCAGGTCGTGCATCGCGTGGTGGATACGGTGAAGCCCACACCATAACGGCAGCACAATCATCAGGAAGATGAACAGGCGGCCAATCAGGCTTTGCGAAAATGCCAGCACACGCTCATAGCCCAAAGCATCGTCCGGGAACAGACCCAGCGGCAGCATAATGCCAACCAGCAACACGATTACCGGAGCGATGATCGCCCCCCACATGCCGCCTGCGCCAAACAGACCCCAGAATACCGGCTCGTCGGAGCGTTTTGGATTTGGATTAATCATGACGTCCCCTTACCAGAACAGTGCAACAAACAGAATGACGACAGTGGCGACAATGGTCACCGCCCACAATCCTTTAATCACCGGCTCTGGCCCCATTTTCTCATCTTTAATGATGATATTGGCGGCCTTCGGTGCCAGTTCAAACCAGGTTTTGGTATGCAGTAAAGCCGCCGCTAAGGTGATCAGATTGAGGATAACCACAATCGGGTTTTGCAGAAAACTGACAAATCCCGCCCAACTTTCCGGGCCACTTTTCAGCGAAAACAGACCGCAGATCAGCAGAATACTGAACCACACGGTTGGCACCGATGTTCCTTCGCGAATCATATAGAAACGGTAGAAGCCCAGTTTTTGCCACCAGGTCGGAGTCATCGTCCGTACATATGGCTTACGTTTCGTAGTCATTTTGCACTCCTTAGCGTGGTTTCAGGGTGGCAATCAAAAAGTCTTTCGAGCTTTCGACTTTACCCTGCTGGATGGCAGCTGCCGGATCGACGTGTTTCGGGCACACCTCGGAGCAGTAGCCCACGAAAGTGCAACTCCAGACGCCGTTCTGGCCGTTGAGCTGCGCCATACGCTCTTTCTTGCCATGGTCGCGGTTATCCAGGTTGTAACGATGAGCAAGCGTAATGGCCGCCGGGCCAATGAACTCAGGATTCAAACCAAACTGTGGGCAAGCTGCATAGCACAGGCCACAGTTGATGCAGCCGGAGAACTGATGGTATTTCGCCATCTGTGCCGGGGTTTGGGTGTTTGGCCCCTGATCTGGCGTACGCGTGTTGCCGATGATGTAAGGCTTAATCGCTTCCAGGCTTTCGATAAAGTGAGTCATGTCGACGACTAAATCGCGCTCGATAGGGAAGTTCCCCAGCGCTTCAACCTTCATACCTTGCGTGTATTCACGCAGGAAGGTTTTACAAGCCAGTTTCGGTACACGGTTGACCATCATGCCGCAAGAGCCGCAGATAGCCATACGGCACGACCAGCGGTAGGTCAGGTCTGGTGCCAAATTGTCTTTGATGTAACCCAGCGCATCAAGCAGCGAGGTTTGTTCATCATAAGGCACTTCGTAGATAGCACTGTGTGGCTCGCTGTCCGTTTCCGGGTTGTAGCGCATCACTTCAATCTTCAGAGTCTTCATCACATCAGCCATTCGACGTCTCCTTCTTCTTGTCGGCTGCTTCGGATTCCGCACCGTAGACGCGTTTAGCCGGTGGCAAAGTGGTGATTTTCACATCACTGTATTCCAGACGTGTCGTTCCATCTGCGTCACGGAAAGCGAGAGTGTGCTTCAGGAAGTTAACGTCATCACGCTCGGTACAACCTTCGTCTAAACGCTGGTGTGCGCCGCGAGACTCTTTACGCGCCATTGCCGAGTGCGCCATACATTCCGCAACGTTCAGGCCGTGGCCCAGCTCGATGGTGTAGAGCAAATCGGTATTAAACACGCTGGAGGTATCGGTGATGCGTACGCGTTTGAAGCGTTCTTGCAGCTCAGACAGTTTATCGATGGTTTTCTGCATCAGCTCTGGGGTGCGATAAATACCGCAGCCTTCTTCCATCGACAGGCCCATTTCATCGCGGATTTTCGACCAGTTTTCATTGCCTTCCTGATTAACCAGTTTCTTCAAACGCGTTTCGACATCAGCGGCTTGCGCATTCAGCGCGGTATCATTCGCAGGCTGCGCTTCGTTCGCGCGCTTCATGGCACTTTCGCCCGCCATACGGCCAAACACCACCAGCTCAGCAAGAGAGTTAGAACCCAGACGGTTTGCACCATGTAGACCAACGGAAGAACATTCGCCGACGGCAAACAGCCCTTTGATACGGCTTTCGCATTGGCTATCCGTTTCGATACCACCCATGGTGTAGTGCGCGGTAGGGCGAACTGGAATCGGCTCTTTAACCGGATCGACGCCAACATACGCTTTGGACAATTCGCAGATAAACGGCAGGCGTTCGAGGAGTTTTTTCTCGCCCAGATGACGCAGGTCGAGATAGACCACATCGCCACGTGGCGTCGGAACGGTGCGGCCTGCGCGCCATTCGTGCCAGAAGGCTTGAGAAACTTTGTCGCGTGGGCCAAGTTCCATGTACTTGTTACGTGGTTCGCCAAGCGGAGTTTCTGGCCCCATGCCGTAATCTTGCAGATAGCGATAGCCATCTTTGTTGACCAGAATACCACCTTCACCACGGCAGCCTTCTGTCATCAGAATGCCGGAGCCTGGCAGGCCAGTTGGGTGATATTGCACGAATTCCATATCGCGTAGCGGTACGCCGTGGCTTAACGCCATGCCCATACCATCACCGGTCACGATGCCGCCATTGGTATTGTAGCGGTAAACACGACCTGCACCGCCGGTTGCCATTACCACGGCATTCGCGCGGATTTGCACCAGCGTGCCTTCCATCATATTCATGGCGACCAGGCCACGTGCTGCGCCGTCGTCCACCAGAATATCGAGCACGAAATGCTCGTCAAAACGCTGGATCTGCGGGAACTGTAATGAAGTCTGGAACAGGGTGTGGAGCATATGGAAGCCGGTTTTATCCGCGGCAAACCAGGTACGCTCAATCTTCATGCCACCGAAGCGACGCACGTTTACGGAACCGTCCGGACGGCGGCTCCATGGGCAACCCCATTGCTCCAGCTGTGTCATTTCGGTTGGGCATTGATGGACGAAGTAGTCGACCACATCTTGCTCGCACAACCAGTCACCACCGGCTACGGTGTCATTAAAATGGTATTCGAAACTGTCGTGATCCTGCGCAACGGCGGCAGAACCCCCTTCAGCGGCCACGGTGTGGCTACGCATTGGGTAGACTTTGGAGATCAGAGCGATTTTGGCTTGTGGATTGGCTTGTGCTGCCGCAATGGCTGCTCGTAAGCCCGCTCCGCCAGCGCCTATTATGGCGAGATCGGCTTGAAAGGTTTGCACGACATTCCTCCAGATTTTAGTGATTTCGTATAGCTAATGTAACCAAAGGTAGTTCACCAATACGGCGCTAGCTACGCGAAAGGGTTATCCCTGCTCCTTTGTAGGTAGCGGATTATAGCCGTAGGCATATTAAGGAAATTTGACGTGTTCGATTTTTTTGCTGTTCAGATCGGTAATTAATTAATTTTGATGATGAGTCAGGTCACGAAATTCAAATTTTTACTGCCAAATCGGTTCGTAGGCTGATGAAAATTTACCAGGCAAAATTTGTCTCCCTGGAGTGTTGCGAGTAGACTTCTCCGCCTTGTTTGTATACGGAGATTCCACCATGAGCGAAACGGCCACTTGGCAGCCGAGCGCATCCATCCCCAACCTGTTGAAACGCGCCGCGATCATGGCGGTTATTCGGCGTTTTTTTGCCGATCGCGGTGTACTGGAGGTGGAAACACCCTGCATGAGCCAGGCAACGGTTACAGATATTAACCTGTTCCCGTTTGAAACCCGTTTTGTTGGCCCAGGCCACGCTCAGGGCGTCAATTTGTACCTGATGACCAGCCCGGAATATCACATGAAACGCCTGCTGGCGGCGGGCATTGGCCCGGTATTCCAGTTGTGCCGCAGTTTCCGTAACGAAGAAATGGGTCGCCACCATAATCCAGAATTCACCATGCTGGAGTGGTACCGCCCTTGCTACGATATGTATCGTCTGATGAATGAAGTGGATGATTTACTGCAACAGGTTCTGGAAACTGATGCGGCAGAAACGCTCTCTTATCAGCAGGCTTTCCAACGCCACCTGGAAATTGACCCGCTTTCTGCGGACAAAACCCAGCTGCGCGAAGTGGCGAGAAAACTCGATTTAAGCAACATTGCCGATCAGGAAGAAGACCGTGACACCTTGCTGCAACTGCTTTTCAGCATGGGTGTCGAGCCGCATATTGGTAAAGATAAACCGACGTTTGTGTACCACTTCCCGGCAAGCCAGGCCGCTCTTGCACAGATCAGCACCGAAGACCATCGTGTAGCTGAGCGCTTTGAGGTTTACTTCCGAGGTATTGAGCTGGCGAATGGTTTCCACGAATTAACCGATGCGCGTGAGCAGCAGCAGCGTTTCGAGCAGGATAACCGTAAACGTGCCGCTCGCGGTTTGCCGCAGCAACCAATTGATGTGAATTTGTTGGAAGCGTTGAAGGCAGGTTTGCCAGATTGCTCAGGCGTGGCGTTAGGTGTGGATCGTTTGATTATGTTGGCTCTGAAGGCTGAAAGCCTGGCCGATGTGCTGGCGTTTCCGGTAGATCGCGCTTAAACCACCCTCACCCTGGCCCTCTCCCTGAGGGAGAGGGGATAGTCTGGTGTTCTCCCCCCTCAGGGCGGTACCGGTTTTCTCCTTCTCCTGGGGGAGAAGGCTGGGATGAGGGCGACCTTGCTTACAAACTCCCCGGCGTCCTGCCTGCTTTCCCCGAAGATGTCAGCGTTTTACTGCTACGTTGCCCGCCTAAAGTATCCAGACGCATCTGGAATGGTGGGAACGGTAGCTCGATTCCGTGTTCGCGGAACCCTTGCAGAATTAACTGATGAATCTCGTGACGCAGTGGCATACGGTGGTTCATCTCAGCGGCATAAATACGCAGCTCAAAAATCTGAATACCCGCCTGTAAATCCACCAGGAATGCTTCTGGCGCTGGGTTATCAATCACCAGTGAACAACGCTCAGCTGCCTGTAACAGCACCCTCGTCACTTCTTCGCTGTTCGCATCCGACGGGGCTGGAACGGTTAACACCACACGCGTTACCGAATCCGACAGCGACCAGTTGATGAACTGCTCGGTGATAAACGCCTTGTTCGGTACGATGATCTCTTTACGATCCCAGTCGCTGATCGTCGTGGCACGGGTATTGATCTTGGTGACGCTACCGGTGAGATCGCGGATCGTCACGGTATCGCCAATACGAATCGGCTTTTCGAACAAGATAATCAGGCCAGAGATAAAGTTGGCAAAAATCTCCTGTAAACCAAAACCTAAACCCACACCGAGGGCGGCGACCAGCCACTGCAATTTCGACCATTCGATACCAATCATCGAGAAACCGACCAACGTCCCCACCAGTAACAGCAGATATTTGGTGACGGTAGTAATCGCATAACCAGTACCAGGGGCTAAATCCAGATGCTGTAGCAGCGCGAGTTCAAGCAGTGCGGGAAAATTACGCACCAACTGCATGGTGATAATCAGCACCAGAATCGCAATCAACACCGCACCAAGCGTAATCGGCTCAAGGCTTTCCACGCCTTGTACGGTTGAGGTCACATCCCACAAGGTGATGTTCTCAAGGAAGCCAAAGGCGGAATGGATTTCTGACCACAATACAATGACCGACAACAGTGCAATCAGCATCAGAATCGACCGCACCAGGCGCAGTGACTGCACACTGATGGTATCCAGATCGATTTCCTGTTCTTCGATGGTTTCAGCAGAACTTTCTGCGCTGAGGCTATGAGTGGTTTCTTCTTCGCCACGCGCACGCTGGGCGAGGATTTCAGCACGGCGATGTTTTGCACGATCAAACGCCAGGCGGCGACGCTGAATCAGCATCCAGCGGCGGATGATATGGTAGACCACCAGCAGCAGGAACCAGATAGCGACTGAGGTTTCCAGCCTGGCAAGCAAGGCCTGTGCGGTCGCTAGGTAACCGACCATGGCCGCCAGAATTGCCACTAATGGAGCGGCAAGCAGCAGGTTCCACAGCACGGTGTTCGCGATGTTTTCGCTATTGCCTTGTTTATCCAGATACAGCGGTATACCCGCACGTTTCAGGCTTAAGGTCACCAGCGCTAACGCACCACAAATCAAAATAAAGCACAGCCGCCCAAGTGAGCCTGAGAATTCACGATCGCTAAGATTATCAAACATAATCAATGCCATAATCAGTGGCACGATCAGGCCGATACTCATCAGGTAGTAACGCATCGCGCGGGCCACACGTTGTTGCGGCCAGCCAAAATGCACGATGAACAAACCGTTAGGGCGCGCAAACGTGGCACAAATCATCACGGCCCACAGCAAGGGAACGGTGGCGGTTACACCATCACCAATTGCCACCGCGAGGGGATACGGCCACGCAGCCTGAAGCCCGAAACCGAGCGTTGCCCATAGCACCGGCAGCGGGAGCGCCACCAGAATCGACCAGAACACGGTGCGCAAGGTTAAGCTGAAATGATCCTGCGTCACTTTACCGACTTTGGCGCTTGAGCGGTCCAGGAAAGCGGTGAAATGGCGGCGCGAACTAATACTGAAACCGACGAGGATCAAGGCACCAAACAGCGGCAACAGTGTTTCCTTGCTGGTCAGCATCATCATGGTAGCGCTGCCGAGTTGGCTGAAGGTATCCATTGAAACCAGACGGCGTAAATCCTGCACTAACTCAACCGGCCAGGCGAATCCTATTGGACTAACGTCTGAGGTCCAGAACAGGTAACGGTGTGTGGCTACGTTGACCTCTTTGAGTGCATCTTCCAGTTGGCTGTTCGCCACTTTCAGCTTGGTCAGTTCAAGGATGAGGTTATCGCCACCTTGCAGCAAAGAATTGAGCAGTTCGCGCTGGGTACGTAGTTGCGCTTCCAGAATACGATTTTGCTCGCTGGTGAGCGGCTGACCATTGGTTTGGCGAGTTTGCATAAGCTGTTGTTGTTTACTCAGCAGGTCTTCGTAATGCAAACGCTGGACACGCAACTGGCCGAGTTCGGTATCCACTTGCTGAGGTTTTGGCATTTCAGGCAAACGGGCTACTTGAGCACGCAGCGCTTCGCCGAGGACGTTTGAAACGCCCAGCCATTGTGATTGCTCGCGCAGCGTATTAAGTGCCTGGCGCACTTGCACCGTCTGGCTGGAGGCCTGGCGTTGCTGCGAGGCCACTAAATCCATACGCTGAGCTTGTTGGTTCAATGCCTGAGATAGTTGGCGGTTATTATTAAACTGGGCAACGATCTCTGGCGGCAGGTTGGCGCTGCTTTCGGCCAACAGTTCGGTGCTTTCCAGCGCTTGTTCTGCTTCACGCTGGCGCTGGTTATTCAGTTGGTTACGCAATGCCTGAAGATAAGCATCCAGCTGTGCGCTCTGTTTTTGGGCCAGCTCGGCCCGCAGGCGAGCGAGTTCCTGGCGATTACTGGCTGACAATTGTGCCAGTTCCAGTTCATCGACTAACGCTTTCAGGCGTGAAGCTTCAGCCTGCAAAGCGATGTTCTGCGCCTGAGTTAATGGTGTGCTGGTGGCTGGCAAGGTTCCCATCCGACGCTCAACGTCGTTTAACTGGCGGCGAGCATCAGTTTGCTGCTGCGGGAGCTGGCTGAGTGAGTCGGTGATTTCTCGGGTGCGTTCCTGCTCTTGCTGCGCAAGACGGCTTTTATCCAGCAACTGACTACTGACTTGCAGGATTTCCTGATTTAACGCATCGGTCGACAGGCCATCAGGCACTTTTTGTGGTTCATCGTGCTGATTATTGATTTGTCGACGCAAGGTGTCTGAAAGCTTGGGGAAGTTATCTATAACTTGTTGATATTGTGTGGCTCGTTCCAGGGAGACTTTGCGTTCATCAAGCGCATTAAGGGCCGCCTGTAGAGCTTCCACAGTTTCAGCACTGCCTGGTTTATCCTTCGCAGATTTGGCTTGTTCCAGTTCCTGGGTGATTTGTTTGGCGTCGGGGGCCGTTGCGGCGTAGGCACCGAGGCTGAGGCAGCAACCGATCAGTAATGTGATTATCAGGCGCACGTCAGTCCCTTATTTATGAACCAGCCCTCATGGTGAGGGCTGGAGATAATAGCGTTATTAGATGTCTGGTTTGTTCTCTGGTGTGTCCGCTTCAGCTGCCACTTCTGGTTCGGGAATTTCGCTTACCGGAATTTCTGGTTCACTCATCGGTTCAGTCGAGATTGCCAGCGGCTCACCAATTTTGGTCGCAGACAGGCTTTGCAGCTGTTCAACCAGGTTCACTTTACCCGGTGCGAACAAGTTAATAACCGTTGAACCTAGTTTAAAGCGACCCATTTCCTGGCCTTTTAACAGCGCCACAGAACCTTCGCTTTCGCCCGCAGGCCATGTCCAGCGTTTGATAACGCCTTCACGCGGTGGTGTGATGGTGCCAGCCCAGACTGTTTCGATGCTGCCAACAATGGTGGCACCCACCAGAATTTGGGCCATCGGGCCAAATTCGGTATCAAACAGGCAGATAACGCGTTCGTTACGGGCAAACAGATTCGGCACGTTTTGCGCGGTTAAATGGTTCACAGAGAACAAGTCGCCCGGCACGTAAATCATCTCACGCAAAATACCGTTACAAGGCATGTGAACGCGGTGGTAGTCACGTGGTGACAGATAAGTCGTAACGAAGCTACCGTTACGGAACAAATCTGCCATTAAGTAGTTACCGGCGAGCAGGGCTTCGAGGCTGTAATTATGGCCTTTTGCCTGCAAGATTTTGTCTTCTTCAATTGGGCCTAACTGGCTGACTACGCCATCTGCTGGCATCACCAGCACATTAGGGTCGGTGTTCACTGGGCGAACATCGTCACGCAGTGGGCGAACGAAGAATTCGTTGAAGGTGCGGTAGCTGGCGGTGTCCGGCTTCTGTGCTTCCTTCATGTCGACTTTGTAGTATTTGACGAACAGATCGATAACCAGTTTGGTTAACCAGCCTGCTCGTTTGCTCGCACCCCAGCCTGCCAAGCGTGTCAGCCAAAGTTTAGGCAGGATGTACTGGAGTGAAAGTTTAAAATTGTCTAACAAGATAGCCTCCTGGCTAAGTACACATGTAAGCGGGCATACACAAAAAGGAGCGCGATTTTAGCGATGCCCAGCTTAATTGTCAGCGGTCAGTATCGGAAAAGGTTTTACGCGATTTTACCTCGGACATACTTTCCAGTATGCGGTGGTAGTTATCGAAACGCGTTTCTGCGATTTCCCCACGTTCAACAGCTTCGCGCAGTGCGCAGCCTGGATCGTTGGTGTGGCTGCAGTCACGGTATTTGCAACGACCTAAATAGTCGTGGAATTCAGTAAACCCATGAGTGACCTGATCCGGCTCTAAGTGCCACAAACCAAACTCACGCACGCCTGGGGAGTCGATAACATCACCGCCGCCCGGGAAGTGATACAGACGTGAAGCGGTGGTGGTGTGTTGACCTAAACCGGAGTTGTCCGAAACGTCATTGACCAGAATCTGGACTTCTTTAAAGCCGAGAAGGTTGTTCAGCAGACTGGATTTGCCCACACCTGATTGCCCGGCAAAAATACTGACGCGGCCAATCAACGCTTCTTCAAGCTCTTTCAGACCTTCAACTTTGTGGCTGGAAACGAACAGAACGCGATAACCAATCTTGCGGTAGATATCCATTTGTTCATTGACGAACTTCAGGCCTGCTTCGTCCAGCAGGTCGGTTTTGTTCAGTACCAGCAATGGTTCGACATCGAGCGTTTCGCACGCCACCAGATAACGGTCAATAATATTCAGTGACAGCTCCGGCAAGATCGCGGAAACCACGATGATTTGGTCGATATTAGCGGCAATAGGTTTTACGCCGTCGTAGAAATCAGGGCGCGTCAGGACGGTAGTGCGCTCATGTACTGCATCTACAATGCCTTTAATCGTGACACCGGCAGCCGCTTCTTTAGCTGGGCGCCAGACCACGTTGTCGCCAGTCACCAGCGAACGGATGGTGCGACGAATATTGCAGCGGTGAATTTCACCACCGAGAGATTCAACATCGGCATGTTGGCCGAAACGGCTTATCACGCGGCCATCGCGCGGTTCACCAAACTGAGAGTCGTCGGGATCGGCTTTCTCCACAGTCTGTTTAAGCCGACGCTGGTGGTTTGCTGAAACCCGGCGCTGCTGTCCTTTGGAGAGTTTATTTTTGCTCAATCTTACTGGCTCCTGGTCGCCCGTAGTGGGCAAAACCTCTATGATACACACTATTTTATACGAGTTAACCCATCGACAAGGGTGGGCTACGCACAAGAAGGGTGGAAAATAGCATGAGTGGAAATGAAAACAATCTCATTTGGATTGATTTAGAAATGACCGGCCTGGACCCCGAGCGGGATCGCATAATTGAAATCGCCACTCTGGTTACTGATGCCAATTTGAATATCCTCGCTGAAGGACCAACCATTGCTGTTCATCAGTCTGATGAGCAACTGGCGCTGATGGATGACTGGAATGTGCGTACTCATACTGGAAGTGGCCTGGTTGAGCGTGTCAAAGCGAGTACCCAGGATGACCGCGCAGCTGAACTGGCAACACTTGAGTTCCTAAAGCTTTGGGTGCCAGCGAATAGCTCGCCAATCTGTGGTAACAGTATCGGCCAGGATCGTCGTTTCCTGTTTAAGTATATGCCTGAGCTGGAAGCTTACTTCCACTATCGTTATCTGGATGTCAGTACGCTCAAAGAGCTGGCGCGCCGTTGGAAACCTGAGATTTTGGCTGATTTCAAAAAGCAGGGCACTCATCAGGCAATGGACGATATTCGTGAGTCAGTGGCTGAGTTAGCATTCTATCGCGAGAATTTTATTAAGCTTTGACAGGCGTGTGGGAGGAGCTAAACTCCTCCATCGCTGAGATATTAATCATTTTGGCGTTTAAATCGCCATTCAAACTAATTTTGTGAAAAAAACCTTTTGAGGGGCTTGCGACTAAAACGATTTCTCGTATAATGCGCCTCCCGTACCGATGCAGAATTTGCAGCGTTACACAGAGCGGGAATAGCTCAGTTGGTAGAGCACGACCTTGCCAAGGTCGGGGTCGCGAGTTCGAGTCTCGTTTCCCGCTCCAAATTTGATTAGGCTTTTTACAGCCAGCACCACCCAAGCGGGAATAGCTCAGTTGGTAGAGCACGACCTTGCCAAGGTCGGGGTCGCGAGTTCGAGTCTCGTTTCCCGCTCCAAAATTTGATTTGGCTTTTACAGCCAGCACCACCCAAGCGGGAATAGCTCAGTTGGTAGAGCACGACCTTGCCAAGGTCGGGGTCGCGAGTTCGAGTCTCGTTTCCCGCTCCAAATTCTAATATCCAGTACAAATTATCCACAACGCTAAGTCGCGTCGGTGGTGGTTTTTACGTTCCTCAAAAACTATTGTGAACAGACTTATCCACAGCTTAGTTTTATTCCCTTCGATCGCTAATTATTTATTAACTTTTACATCTTTAGTTTAACTAATTGATTTAATTCATTTTTATAATGTTTAAAAATGTTAACTCGATCGCTTGCAGATTTTACATCGCTTGTGGGGCAAGGCTTTCAAATTTTTATTCACATCCTGTGGACATTTCACGCATCACGTTTTAACCCCTTTTCAATGACTCGAACCAGACGCTGTTTTTGCGGTAACTGGACTTCCGTTGCATTCGCGCTTCGTCTGGTTAATTGTTGCGCAATCGCCCAGTCGATGTGTTCGTCAAGAAGTGGGTGCTCACCTTTTCGTTGTTGTAGTGCTTCCAGAATCGCTTCATCCCATGGCGCATTACCCATCGCTACCGCAATATTTCGCAGCCAGCGCAAATGTCCAATGCGCCGAATTGCCGAACCTTCGGTTACCCGCAGGAAATACTCTTCACTCCAGGCGAATAACTCAACCAGCGGTGGTGCATGTAACGCACGGCGCGGGCTAAAGTCGTCTTCTGTGGTGAGTTGCGAAAAACGATTCCACGGGCAAATCAGTTGGCAGTCGTCACATCCATAGATGCGGTTACCGATTAATGGTCTGAACTCTTCGGGAATGGCGCCTTCAAGCTCAATGGTGAGGTAGGAGATGCAGCGCCTGGCATCCACGGTGTATGGCTCCACAATCGCGCCGGTTGGACAAATAGTCATGCAAGCCACACAGCGCCCACATTGTTCCTCGATAGCTTTATCAACAGGAAGAGGGATATCGACCAACAGTTCGCCGAGGAAAAAGAATGAACCGGCTTCCTGATTAAGGATAAGTGAGTGCTTACCTGTCCAACCCAGACCGGCTTTTTCTGCCAACGGGCGTTCAAGAATCGGCGCAGAATCCACAAAAGGTCTAAAATTCAGCGTGGAACAGTGGGACTGGATCATTTCACCCAGTTTTTTGAGCCGATTACGCAGCAGTTTGTGGTAGTCACGTCCAAGCGCGTAGCGGCTGATATAACCAATTTTGGGGTTTTTTAGCGTTGAAGCGAAGGCTGCGTTTGCCGGAAGATAGTTCATGCGCACGCTAATCACACGCAAAGTGCCGGGGAGCAGTTCGTGAGGCCGGGCACGCATCATGCCATGACGAGCCATCCAGTCCATCTCACCGTGGTATTGTTTATCCAGCCACATCTGGAGCGCAGGCTCGCTGGCGGTGAGATCGGTATCGGAAATTCCAACTTGCTGGAAGCCGAGTTCGATCCCCCACTGTTTAATATTTTGCGCTAATTGATTGAGATCGAGGGGCTGTGACATGACGGACCTGAGCCTAAAAATAACCGCTAAAAGTATACCACATTCAGTCTGGTCAGCAGACTGGCTGCGCACCGCTGAAAAGCAGGCGGCGGATGACTTAGGGTTAACGCTGTATGAATTGATGCAACGAGCGGGAGCGGCGGCGTTTAATTTAGCCCGTGAACTGTACCCGCAAACTCACCACTGGTTGATTGCATGTGGGCATGGCAATAACGGCGGCGATGGTTACGTGGTGGCTCGGCTTGCTCAGGCTGCTGGCATCCGCGTGACATTGCTGGCATTAGAAAGCGATAAAGCCTTACCGGAAGAAGCTGCTACAGCGCGCGATGCCTGGCTAAATGCCGCGGGTGTGATTCACGCAGCGGATACTGTCTGGCCCGATGATATCGACCTTGTGATTGATGGTGTGTTGGGAACCGGTCTGAATAGCGTGCCGCGTGAGGCTGCAGTACAGCTTATCGAACAATGTAATCAGTATTCGGCACCGGTCATTGCGCTGGATATTCCTTCAGGCCTGCTCGCAGAAACTGGGGCGACACCAGGTGCAGTGATACATGCCTCCCATACCCTGACGTTTATTGCTCTCAAACCTGGCTTACTAACGGGAAAGGCTCGGGATGTGGTCGGTAAACTGCATTTTCATGCGCTTGGTCTTGAAGAGTGGTTGCAAGGCCAGACAGCGCCAATTTCTCGCGTGGATAGCGCACAATTATCCGGCTGGCTTCTGCCACGGAAACCTACTTCGCACAAAGGCACTAACGGGCGGCTGGTGGTTATTGGTGGTGATTACGGTACTGCCGGAGCGATTAGAATGGCGGGTGAAGCCGCATTACGGGCGGGAGCGGGTTTAGTCAGAGTGCTGACACGTATCGAGAACGTTGTACCATTGCTCACTGCTCGTCCGGAATTAATGGTTCAGGAACTGACTGCACAAACGCTTGATGAATCTCTTGAGTGGGCTGATGTGGTGGTCATTGGCCCAGGTTTAGGGCAGCAGGAGTGGGGCAAAAGCGCCTTACAAAAAGCAGAGAACAGTCAGAAACCGATGTTGTGGGATGCCGATGCGCTTAACCTTCTGGCAATCAATCCCGATAAACGTCAGAATCGCGTGATTACGCCGCATCCTGGAGAGGCCGCCAGGTTATTAAATTGTACCGTATCTCAAATTGAGAGTGACCGCTTACTTTCCGCGGACCGCCTGGTAAAACGTTATGGTGGAATTGTGGTCTTAAAAGGTGCCGGTACGATTGTGGCCAGCCAAAGTGGTGAGTGCGCAATGATTGATGTGGGTAATGCTGGTATGGGCAGTGGTGGAATGGGGGATGTGCTGTCCGGAATTATCGGAGCGTTGCTGGCACAGAAGTTAACCCCGTATGATGCTGCTTGCGCTGGTTGTGTTGCTCATGGTGCTGCTGCTGACATGTTAGCCCATCGCTACGGCACGCGTGGCATGTTAGCGAGCGACTTATTAACGACGTTGTACCCTTTTGTTAACCCGGATTTGAATAGCAAAGAAAATGATTAATCGAGTTATCGCATTACCTGATGAAGCTGCGACATTAGAGTTGGGTGCCCGTCTGGCTAAAGCCTGCGAAGGTGCCACCGTTATTCATCTGTATGGTGACCTGGGCGCGGGGAAAACGACATTTAGCCGTGGTTTTATACAGGCGCTAGGCCATAAAGGGAACGTTAAAAGCCCAACCTATACGTTGGTGGAGCCGTACACCCTCGGCGATTTGATGGTGTATCACTTCGATCTTTACCGTCTTGCCGATCCAGAAGAACTCGAGTTTATGGGAATCCGTGACTATTTCACCAATGATGCAATCAGTCTGGTGGAGTGGCCGCAACAAGGTCAGGGTGTGCTTCCAGAACCGGATGTCGAAATCCACCTAAGTTACCAGGCTTGCGGGCGCGAAGCGTGTCTGAAAGCAGTTTCCTCATCTGGTGAGTCGTTACTGGCGCGGTTGGCCAAATAACAAGGATGACGGGATGATCTCTCGCGTAAAAAGTTGGTTGATGGCGGTGTGTTTACTGGTACTGACTGTACAGGTCAACGCCGCAAATTTAGCAGATATTCAGGTATCAAATGGTGATTCGCAGGCGCGGATCACCTTTAGTTTTATTGGTGACCCTGAATATGCTTTTTCTCAGGATGATAAAAAAAGCGTTGCTCTGGATATCAAGCAAACCGGTGTTATTAGAGGTTTGCCGCTGCTATTCAGTGGCAATAATCTGGTGAAAAGCATTCGATCCGGGCAACCTAAAGATAGCGGTTCTTTACGTCTGGTGGTGGACCTCACCCAGCCAGGTAAAACACGAGCGGTGAAACAGCAGCACGGCGCTAATTATACGGTGGTATTTACCATTAATGCCGATGCACCGCCGCCGCCGCCACCTCCACCAGTAGTGGCGAAACGTGTTGAAGTGTTGCCAGTAACACGTCCCGCTGAACCGGCAAAAAATCCTTTTAGTTCTCAAACCGTAACCGGTGCCATGAGTTCGAATACCGTCACGCATCCGGCACGAGCGAAACGCACCACCACTCAATCCGATACTATCGTCGTCGCCATTGATGCCGGTCACGGTGGGCAAGATCCTGGCGCGATTGGCCCCGGTGGTACCAAAGAGAAAAACGTCACTATTTCTATCGCCCGTAAACTTCGTGAGTTGCTTAATGACGACTCCATGTTTAAAGGTGTGCTCACTCGCGATGGCGACTATTTTATTTCAGTGATGGGGCGTTCAGATGTCGCCCGTAAGCAGAACGCCAATATTCTGGTGTCGATTCATGCTGATGCCGCACCAAATCGCGATGCAACAGGGGCTTCTGTCTGGGTGTTGTCAAATCGCCGGGCAAATAGCGAAATGGCAGGCTGGCTTGAGCAACACGAAAAACAATCCGAGTTACTTGGCGGCGCGGGCGATGTGCTGGCCAACAGCCAGGCGGATCCTTATCTCAGCCAGGCGGTGCTGGATTTGCAATTCGGCCATTCTCAGCGCGTCGGGTATGATGTGGCAACCAAAGTTCTGGCGCAGATGCAGCGGGTAGGCGCGTTACATAAACGCCGTCCGGAGCATGCGAGCCTTGGGGTGTTACGTTCCCCGGATATTCCTTCTGTGTTGGTGGAAACCGGGTTTATCAGTAACCATTCGGAAGAGCGTCTGCTGGATAGCGATGATTATCAGCAAAAAATTGCCCAGGCTATTTATCAAGGGTTAAAAGATTATTTCCTGACGCATCCGCTACAATCAGCACCTGACTCTTCTCAGACCGCACGCTCAGGCTCAGGTGTCGATCAGGTCGCGATTACTCAATAAGGATATTTCATGCCGATTCAGGTTTTGCCGCCGCAACTTGCCAACCAGATTGCGGCTGGCGAAGTGGTAGAGCGCCCCGCGTCGGTGGTGAAAGAACTGGTTGAGAACAGCCTTGATGCGGGTGCTACGCGGATTGATATTGATATCGAACGTGGTGGTGCCAAGCTCATTCGCATTCGCGACAATGGCTGCGGGATTAAAAAAGATGAGCTGGCGCTGGCGCTGGCTCGTCATGCCACCAGTAAAATCGCTACACTTGATGACCTTGAAGCCATTATTAGCCTTGGTTTTCGTGGTGAAGCGCTGGCGAGTATTAGTTCAGTTGCGCGGCTGACGTTAACGTCGCGTACTGCTGAACAAAGCGAGGCGTGGCAGGCTTATGCCGAAGGACGCGAACAAGATGTGACGGTTAAACCTGCCGCACATCCTGTTGGAACCACGCTCGAGGTGTTGGATCTGTTCTACAACACGCCTGCCCGGCGCAAATTTATGCGCACCGAAAAAACCGAATTTAATCACATTGATGAAATCGTCAGACGTATTGCGCTGGCGCGCTTCGATGTGTCAATTAATCTCACCCATAACGGTAAAGTGATACGTCAGTACCGTGCTGTAGCGGAAGGCGCACCACGTGAACGCCGCCTTGGGGCAATCTGCGGTACTGCATTCCTCGAACAAGCGTTGGCCATCGAATGGCAACATGGTGATTTGGCGTTGCGTGGCTGGGTGGCTGAACCGTCTGCCACCACGTCAGCGCTTGCTGAGATTCAATACTGTTATGTGAATGGACGCATGATGCGCGATCGCCTGATCAACCATGCGATCCGCCAGGCCTGTGAAGATAAGCTTGGGGCCGAGCAACAACCCGCATTTGTGCTATATCTTGAAATTGACCCGCATCAGGTGGATGTGAATGTGCATCCCGCTAAGCATGAAGTCCGTTTTCATCAGTCGCGCCTGGTACATGATTTTATCTACCAGGGCGTGTTAAGCGTTTTGCAACAGCAGAGCGAAAATCGTCTACCGTTGGAAGAGACTGCGGAAGATCCACAACCGCGCTGGCAGCCTGAAAACCGCGTTGCATCGGGGCGGAATCAGTTTGCGACCCCTGCTCCGGCAACGACACATCGCGAAGCGGCATATCGTGACGTTGCACCACGTAGTTCTGGGGAAAATATCCCTGGGCATAGCGGTGGGGGCGTGAATAAAGTCGCACCATTGTGGCCCCATGCTGCACCCGGTTTTCAGAAGAAAGAAGGTGCGTTGTACCGCGAGTTACTGAATACACCCGCATCTGCGGTGGAGAATCGTGTTGCTGAGCCTGAAGTTTTCGAGGCGTTAGATGCACATGCGCAAAGTTTTGGCCGCGTACTGACGGTTCTTCCTCCGGACCTGGCGTTGCTGGAACGCGAAGGCAAATTGATGCTGCTTTCACTAAGCGTAGCTGAGCGCTGGTTGAGAATGGTGCAGCTCGTGCCGGGTAGTGAAGGCGCTCGAGCCCAACCGCTGTTGATACCCGTTCGGTTGAAGGTGACCAAAGAAGAACAGGATGTTTTGCTGAAAAATCAATCACTGTTGCTGGAAATGGGCATCGAATTTGTTGCGGAGTCGCGTCAGATAACAATTCGCACGGTACCTTTACCTTTGCGTAAACAAAATTTACAAATCTTGATTCACGAACTGCCAGGATACCTGGCGCAACAGACAGAGGTTAGCGCAACACAGATTGCTCAATGGTTTGCTCGTCAAATGGACGGCTTTCATGAACAATGGAACCAGTCACAGGCAATTGCCCTGCTGGCTGACGTAGAGCGTCTTTGTCCGCAACTGGTGAAATCACCACCTGGCGGTTTGTTACAACCTGTTGATTTACAATTGGCGATGAACGCCCTGAAACATGACTGAAGTTAAGCAAAACCTGCCACAGGCAATTTTTTTGATGGGGCCGACGGCCTCAGGTAAGACAGCGTTAGCCATTAATTTGCGTAAAACGTTGCCGGTAGAGTTGATAAGCGTCGATTCGGCCCTTATCTATCAAGGGATGGACATCGGTACCGCGAAGCCAACGGCAGAAGAACTCGCCCAGGCTCCGCATCGGTTACTTGATATTCTCGACCCGGCACAGGCTTATTCCGCCGCAGATTTCCGGCGTGATGCACTGGCTGAAATGGCGGAAATTACCGCTGCAGGACGTATCCCCTTATTAGTAGGGGGAACGATGCTCTACTTCAAGGCATTGTTAGAAGGTTTATCGCCGTTGCCATCCGCCTCTCCTGAAGTTCGGGAACGGATAGAAAAACAGGCAGCAGAGCAAGGATGGGATGCGTTGCACCGTGAATTAGCACTGGTTGATCCGGTTGCCGCTGCTCGTATTCATCCAAATGATCCACAAAGGCTTTCCCGGGCACTGGAAGTTTTTTTCATTTCGGGTAAAACTTTAACGGAACTGACACAAACGTCAGGAGAAGCTCTGCCTTACCAGGTGCATCAGTTCGCCATCGCCCCGGCGAGCCGTGAACTGCTCCATCAAAGAATTGAGCAGCGTTTTCATCAGATGTTAGCTTCGGGATTTGAAGCTGAAGTACGGGCTCTTTTTGCCCGTGGTGATTTGCATACGGACATGCCTTCCATTCGTTGTGTGGGTTACCGGCAGATGTGGTCTTATCTGGCGGGTGAAATTCCTCATGATGAAATGGTTTATCGTGGTATTTGCGCGACGAGACAATTGGCTAAGCGTCAAATGACCTGGTTGAGAGGTTGGGAAGGTGTTCACTGGTTAGACAGTGATAATCCGTCCCAGTCTTACAACGATGTAGTACAGGTAGTTAGTGCGAAGCATCAATGAATGTGTACAATTGAATCGTTATGGTGCGCAGTATCTTACGCAGTTTTTCAGAGCCTCAGGGCTCTTGAGTTACAAACAACAAGCATATAAGGAAAAGATAGAATGGCTAAGGGGCAATCATTACAAGATCCGTTCTTGAACGCACTGCGTCGCGAACGTGTTCCAGTTTCTATTTATTTGGTGAATGGTATTAAGCTGCAAGGTCAGATTGAGTCTTTTGATCAGTTTGTGATCCTGTTGAAAAACACGGTTAGCCAGATGGTCTATAAGCACGCGATTTCAACTGTTGTTCCGTCTCGTCCGGTATCTCATCACAGCAATAACACCGGTACTAGCGGTTCTGGCAGCTACCACCATGGTGGAAGTGCGCAAGGTTCTGCGCCACAACAAGACAACGAAGACGCTGAATAAGGCATAACGTTGTTTTTCCAAGCCGGGGAACCAGGGATGCTGGGTTCCCCGCTGGTCTTTTTGAGAGGTTATACGCTTGTTTGACCGTTATGATGCCGGTGAGCAGGCGGTGCTGGTACACATCTATTTTACGCAAGACAAAAACAAAGAAGATCTGGATGAGTTTGAATCTCTGGTCTCTTCAGCTGGTGTCGAAGCGTTACAGGTGGTTACTGGTAGCCGCAAAGCTCCTCACCCGAAGTATTTTGTTGGTGAAGGTAAGGCAATTGAAATTGCCGATGCAGTGAAAGCCACTGGGGCATCGGTCATTTTATTTGATCATGCGTTGTCTCCTGCTCAGGAGCGTAACCTCGAAGCGCTGTGTGAATGTCGTGTCGTCGACAGAACCGGCCTGATTTTAGATATTTTTGCTCAACGTGCGCGTACCCATGAAGGTAAATTGCAGGTTGAGCTGGCTCAGTTACGTCACATGGCAACTCGCCTTGTGCGCGGCTGGACCCACCTTGAGCGTCAGGGAGGGGGGATTGGTTCACGAGGCCCTGGGGAAACTCAGCTCGAAACCGACCGCCGTTTACTGCGCAATCGGATTATGCAGATCCTTGGTCGCTTAGAACGAGTCGAAAAACAGCGTGAGCAAGGGCGAAGATCGCGTGCCAAGGCTGATGTCCCAACCGTTTCTCTGGTGGGCTACACCAACGCCGGCAAATCCACCCTGTTTAACCAAATAACAGCGGCAGATGTTTATGCCGCAGATCAGTTGTTTGCTACGCTGGATCCAACATTGCGTCGTATTAACGTCGCCGATGTGGGTGAAACGATCCTGGCGGATACAGTAGGATTTATTCGTCACCTGCCGCATGACTTAGTGGCAGCATTTAAAGCAACCCTGCAGGAAACTCGTCAGGCGACATTGTTATTACATGTGATTGACGCAAGTGATCTCAGGATCGAGGAAAACATTGCCGCGGTTGATACCGTTCTCGAAGAGATTGAGGCTAATGAAATTCCTGCGCTAATGGTGATGAATAAGATAGATATGTTGGACGACTTTGTTCCTCGTATCGACAGAGATGATGAAAATATGCCGATACGGGTCTGGCTTTCTGCCCAGACCGGTGATGGCGTTCCACTGCTTTTCCAGGCTTTGACTGAGCGTTTATCTGGTGAAATTGCACAGCATACGTTGTGCTTGCCCCCCCAGGCTGGGCGACTGCGAAGCCGTTTTTATCAGCTTCAGGCAATCGAAAAAGAGTGGATGGAGGAGGACGGCAGTGTTGGCTTACAAATTCGTATGCCTATTGTTGACTGGCGTCGCCTCTGTAAACAAGAACCGGCACTCGTTGACTACATCGTTTAGCAAGTCAAGGGACTGTCCTGAAGACTTTTTCCCCTTAGGGGGATATCACCGCACAACAAATATGGAGCATAAACATGGCGTGGAATCAGCCCGGTAATAACGGACAGGACCGCGACCCGTGGGGAAGCAGCAAACCAGGCGGCGACTCTGGG
The DNA here is from genome assembly GCF_003675305.1 of Buttiauxella sp. 3AFRM03. Classification (NCBI taxonomy): domain Bacteria; kingdom Pseudomonadati; phylum Pseudomonadota; class Gammaproteobacteria; order Enterobacterales; family Enterobacteriaceae; genus Buttiauxella; species Buttiauxella sp. 3AFRM03. The sequence goes on along the minus strand of NZ_CP033076.1, from coordinate 2,515,644 downwards.
GGTAATAAAGGAGGGCGGGATCAGGGGCCTCCTGATCTTGATGATATCTTCCGGAAATTAAGCAAAAAACTCGGCGGCCTTGGTGGCGGTAAAAGCGGTGGTGGTGGCGGTACCGGCGGCGGTTCTTCACAGCTTCCGCGTCCACACATCGGTGGTCGTATGGTCGGCATTGTTGCTGCCGTAGCCGTGGTTATTTGGGCTGCTACTGGGTTCTATACCATCAAAGAAGCTGAACGTGGTGTGGTGACTCGTTTTGGTCAATTCAGCCATTTGGTTGAGCCAGGTCTGAACTGGAAACCAACATTTATTGATAAAGTCACTGCGGTAAACGTTGAAGCAGTTCGCGAATTGGCGGCTTCTGGTGTGATGCTGACCTCTGACGAGAACGTGGTTCGCGTCGAAATGAACGTCCAGTATCGCGTGACCGATCCGCGTCGCTATCTGTATAGCGTAACCAGTGCAGACGACAGCTTGCGTCAGGCAACCGACAGCGCACTGCGTGGTGTTATTGGTAAATACACCATGGATAAGATCCTCACCGAGGGTCGTACCATTATTCGTAATGATACTCAGCGTGAACTGGAAGAAACCATTCGTCCGTACAACATGGGTATCACCTTACTGGACGTTAACTTCCAGACAGCTCGTCCACCGGAAGAAGTAAAAGCTGCGTTTGATGACGCGATTTCTGCGCGTGAAAACGAACAGCAATACATCCGTGAAGCTGAAGCTTATACCAACGAAGTTCAGCCGCGTGCTAACGGCCAGGCGCAGCGTATTCTCGAAGAAGCTCGCGCTTATAAAACACAGACAGTGTTAGAAGCGCAGGGTGAAGTTGCACGCTTTGCGAAGCTGTTGCCAGAGTACAAAGCCGCACCGGAAATCACCCGTGAGCGTCTGTATATCGAAACCATGGAAAAAGTGCTTAGCCATACTCGTAAAGTTCTGGTTAACGACAAAGGCGGCAACTTGATGGTTCTGCCTCTGGATCAGATGCTGAAAGGTGGCTCTCAGCCTGCAGCAAAGAGTGACAGCAGTGGCGCGAATAATCTGTTGCGTTTGCCACCTGCATCCGGCTCTAGCAGCGGTAGCGCCAGCACACCGTCCTCAACTAGTCAGGGCGATATCATGGATCAGCGCCGCGTGAACGCGCAGCGCACTGATAACCAGCGCGTAGGGAGTGAATAACGATGCGTAAGTCAGTCATTGCTTTAATTATCATCGTGCTGGTGGTGCTGTTTACCTCGGTCTTCGTGGTACAAGAAGGTGAGCGCGGGATTACGTTACGCTTTGGTAAGGTGTTGCGTGATGATGAAAATAAGCCGGTGGTCTACGAGCCAGGTCTGCATTTCAAAGTACCGTTTATCGAGTCAGTTAAAACTCTTGATGCGCGTATTCAGACCATGGATAACCAGGCCGACCGCTTTGTAACCAAAGAGAAGAAAGACCTGATCGTTGATTCTTATATCAAATGGCGTATCAGTGATTTCAGTCGCTACTATCTGGCAACCGGTGGTGGTGATGTTTCTCAAGCTGAAGTGCTGTTAAAACGTAAATTCAGTGACCGTCTGCGTTCTGAAATTGGTCGTCTTGATGTGAAAGACATCGTGACCGATTCCCGTGGTCGCCTGACTCTGGATGTTCGTGATGCGTTGAACTCAGGTTCTGCGGGTGCTGACGATGAAGTGTCAACGCCTGCTGCGGATGATGCGATTGCATCGGCGGCGGCGCGTGTGACTCAAGAAACCAATGGCAAAGTGCCTGTGGTTAACACGAACAGTATGGCGGCTCTGGGTATCGAAGTGGTCGATGTGCGTATCAAGCAGATCAACCTGCCAGCAGAGGTTTCTGAAGCAATCTACAACCGTATGCGTGCAGAGCGTGAAGCCGTTGCTCGTCGTCACCGTTCACAAGGCCAGGAAGAAGCTGAGAAGCTGCGTGCTACCGCCGACTACGAAGTCACTCGTACTCTGGCAGAAGCTGAGCGTCAGGGCCGTATTAGCCGTGGTGAAGGTGATGCTGAAGCTGCCAAACTGTTTGCAGACGCATTTAGCCAGGATCCAGACTTCTATGCCTTTATTCGTAGCCTGCGTGCTTACGAGGCCAGCTTCAATTCTGGTCAGGACGTGATGGTGCTAAGTCCGGAGAATGATTTCTTCCGCTACATGAAAACGCCAGCGAACAGTTCACGTTAATTTTCGCGAGTTATACAAGAGCCGGTCTGACCGGCTCTTTTTTTATTGGTGTTTGAGGGAAATATGAATTCGACTATCTGGATGGCATTAGCGTTAGTTTTAGTGCTCGAAGGACTCGGGCCAATGCTTTACCCGCGTATGTGGCGCCGAATGATTGCCGCTTTAACTCAGCTTCCCGACAATACGCTGCGCCGTTTTGGTGGTGGTCTAGTGGTTGCAGGTATTGTTATCTACTACATGTTGAGTCGAAGCGGTGGTTGAGTCACATTGAGGGCGATGATTACCATTTTGCATACTAAAAGGGCTGATCATCGAAGAAACCGATGGTAGAATCCTTTTTTAAGCAAACGGTGATTTTGAAAAATGGGTAACAACGTCGTCGTACTGGGCACCCAATGGGGTGACGAAGGTAAAGGAAAGATCGTAGATCTTCTGACTGAACGGGCTAAATATGTTGTGCGCTACCAGGGCGGTCACAACGCAGGCCATACTCTCGTAATCAACGGTGAAAAAACCGTTCTTCATCTTATTCCATCAGGTATTCTGCGTGATAACGTTACCAGCATCATCGGTAATGGCGTTGTGCTGTCTCCTGCTGCACTGATGAAAGAGATGAAAGAGCTGGAAGACCGTGGGATTCCGGTACGTGAGCGCCTGCTGTTATCTGAAGCATGTCCACTGATCCTTGATTATCACGTTGCGCTGGATGTGGCTCGTGAGAAAGCTCGTGGTGCGAAAGCTATCGGTACTACCGGTCGTGGTATCGGTCCTGCATATGAAGACAAAGTGGCCCGTCGTGGCCTGCGCGTTGGCGACTTGTTCGACAAAGCCACCTTTGCAGACAAACTGAAAGAAGTTCTGGAATACCATAACTTCCAGCTGGTTAACTTCTATAAAGTTGAAGCGGTTGATTACCAGAAAGTTCTGGACGATGTCATGGCAGTTGCTGACATTCTGACCAGCATGGTAGTTGACGTGTCCGACCTGCTGGACGGCGCACGTAAACGCGGCGACTTCATCATGTTCGAAGGTGCTCAAGGCACACTGCTGGACATCGACCACGGTACCTATCCGTACGTGACCTCTTCCAACACCACCGCGGGTGGCGTGGCAACAGGTTCCGGCATTGGTCCACGTTATGTTGATTACGTTCTGGGTATTATCAAAGCGTACTCTACTCGCGTTGGCGCAGGTCCGTTCCCAACAGAACTGTTTGATGACATCGGCGAGTTCCTGTGCAAACAAGGTAACGAGTATGGTGCTACCACTGGCCGTCGTCGTCGTACCGGTTGGCTGGACATCGTTGCTGTGCGTCGCGCAGTGCAGATTAACTCCCTGTCAGGTTTCTGCCTGACCAAGCTCGACGTACTGGACGGCTTGAAAGAAGTTAAACTGTGCGTAGGCTACCGTATGCCAGATGGCCGTGAAGTGACTACCACTCCAATGGCTGCTGACGACTGGGAAGGTATCGAGCCAATCTACGAAACCATGCCAGGCTGGTCAGAAACCACCTTTGGCGTGAAAGAGCGTAGCGGTTTGCCTCAGGCAGCACTGAACTACATCAAACGCATTGAAGAGCTGACCGAAGTACCAGTGGATATTATTTCTACCGGTCCGGACCGTTCTGAAACCATGATTCTGCGCGATCCGTTCGACGCATAATGATGTGATGGGGTGTGCGCATAGCACGCCCCAACTGCTTTATCCTGCCGTTTTATCTACCTTCCCCGTTAAATAAATTAGCTGGCAACCATATGGCTGGTTTATCATCAATATATCGCCCTGATGGCGAAAAGCGTTTCCCCTCCCACCCTAGAGGTTGATGTGCAGTTAACGAGTTTTACTGATTACGGTTTACGTGCTTTGATTTACATGGCGTCTTTGCCTGAAGGCAAGATGACGAGCATTTCTGAAGTCACAGAAGTGTATGGTGTATCACGTAATCATATGGTGAAAATCATCAATCAACTCAGTCGCGCAGGCTATGTGACGGCAGTGCGCGGCAAAAACGGTGGCATTCGCCTCGGCAAGCCGGCGGTATCTATCCGTGTCGGTGATGTGGTGCGCGAGCTGGAACCGCTTTCTTTGGTGAACTGTAGCAGTGAGTTTTGTCATATTACCCCCGCATGTCGCCTGAAACAGGCACTGGCCCAGGCGGTGCAAAGCTTTCTTACAGAGCTGGATAAGCACACCCTGGCCGATTTGGTGGACCAAAACCAACCGCTCTACAAATTATTGCTGGTGGAATAAATCACGATTTCCTCAGCAAATGACAACGGAGGAACCGCAATGTCAAAAGATCCTTTTCAGGAACGAGAAGCCGAAAAATACGAAAACCCGATCCCAAGCCGGGAGTTTATTCTCGCTCATCTCTCCAAACGTGAAAAACCAGCCAATCGTGACGAACTGGCTGAAGAACTGAATATTACCGGTGAAGAACAACTTGAAGCGCTGCGTCGCCGTTTGCGAGCCATGGAACGCGATGGACAGTTGGTCTTTACCCGCCGCCAGTGTTACGCCCTGCCAGAACGTCTCGATTTGCTAAAAGGCAAAGTCATTGGCCATCGCGATGGTTTTGGTTTCCTGCGCGTAGAAGGTCGTAAAGACGATCTCTACCTTTCATCTGAGCAGATGAAAATGTGCATGCATGGCGACATCGTGCTGGCGCAGCCGCTGGGTGCCGACCGTAAAGGCCGTCGCGAAGCGCGTATTGTGCGCGTACTTGAGCCAAGAACCGGGCAAATCGTTGGCCGCTACTTTACCGATGCCGGTATTAGTTTTGTGGTGCCTGACGACAGCCGCCTGAGCTTCGATATCCTTATCCCACCAGAAGGGGTAATGGGCGCACGCATGGGCTTTGTGGTAGTGGTTGAACTGACTCAGCGTCCAACTCGCCGCACCAAAGCTGTAGGTAAAATTGTTGAGATTCTTGGCGACAACATGGGCACCGGCATGGCTGTCGATATGGCGCTGCGCACCCATGAAATCCCATACGTCTGGCCGCCAGAAGTCGAAGCACAAGTCGCTTCACTTAAAGAACAGGTGCCGGAAGAAGCCAAAATTGGCCGCGTGGATTTGCGTGACCTGCCGCTTGTCACCATCGATGGTGAAGATGCGCGTGACTTCGATGATGCCGTGTTCTGTGAGAAGAAACGTGGCGGCGGCTGGCGTTTATATGTCGCTATTGCCGACGTAAGCTATTACGTTCGCCCGCCAACCGCGCTGGATAAAGAAGCTCGTAACCGTGGCACGTCAGTTTACTTCCCATCGCAGGTTATCCCGATGCTGCCGGAAGTGCTGTCCAACGGCTTGTGCTCGCTCAATCCACAGGTTGACCGTCTGTGTATGGTCTGTGAAATGACCATCTCTTCGACGGGCCGTCTGACCGGTTATAAATTCTACGAAGCGGTAATGAGCTCCCATGCGCGTCTGACCTACACCAAAGTGTGGCACATGTTGCAGGGCGACCAGGAACTGCGCGAGCAATATGCGCCGCTGGTTAAGCACATTGAAGAGCTACATAACCTGTATAAAGTGCTGGATGTTTCCCGTGCGCAGCGTGGCGGCATCTCGTTTGAAAGCGAAGAAGCGAAGTTTATCTTCAACGCCGAGCGCCGTATTGAACGCGTTGAGCAAACCGTTCGTAACGACGCGCATAAACTTATCGAAGAGTGCATGATCCTCGCGAATATCGCGGCGGCACGCTTTGTCGAGAAAAACAACGAACCGTCACTGTTCCGTGACCACGATCGTCCAACTAACGAGGCGATCACGTCATTCCGTTCGGTGCTGGCTGAACTAGGTCTGGAACTGCCTGGCGGGCAGAAACCAGAACCGCGTGATTATGCTGAATTGCTGAACTCGATTGCCGATCGCCCGGATCATGAAATGCTGCAAACCATGCTGCTGCGTTCCATGAAACAGGCCGTTTACGATCCAGAAAACCGTGGTCACTTCGGCCTGGCGCTGCAATCTTACGCGCACTTTACCTCGCCAATCCGCCGTTATCCGGATTTGCTGTTACACCGTGCGATTAAGTATCTGCTGGCGAAAGAGCAGGGTCATACGGGCAATAGCACCGAGTCTGGTGGCTGGCACTACGAGATGGACGAAATGCTGCAACTGGGCCAGCATTGTTCCATGGCAGAACGCCGCGCCGATGAAGCGACACGTGATGTAGCTGACTGGCTGAAATGCGACTTTATGCAGGATCAGGTCGGTAATACCTTTACTGGCATCATCGCCAGCGTTACCGGTTTTGGTTTCTTTGTTCGTCTGACGGATCTGTTTATCGATGGTCTGGTACACGTTTCCACTCTCGATAATGACTACTACCGTTTCGACCAAATCGGGCAGCGCCTGATTGGTGAATCCGGTGGTCAGACTTATCGCCTGGGTGACCGTGTCGAAGTGCGCGTTGAAGCCGTCCACATGGACGAGCGTAAAATTGATTTTGCTCTGATTTCCAGCACTCGTGTTCCTCGTGGCGCGGGTAAAACTGAGAAAGACCGAGCGAAAAAAGGCGCAAACGGCAACGGGCCAAAACGTCGTCAGGGCGGTAAACGCACGAACTTCGAGCCAGACAGCACTTTCCGTAAAGAGAAAGGGCCAGCCAAGCCGAAGAAAGCGAAAGCCGAGAAAAGCGCCGACACAAAAGCCGAGCCGAAAGCGAAGAAACCAAAAACGCAGTCGGACAAAACTCGTAAAATAGCCGCCGCTACTAAAGCCAAGCGCGCTGCGAAGAAGCAGCCGAGCTAACGAATAATACCTCTCACCCTAACCCGATCGGTTTTCTCCCTCACCCTGGGGAGAGGGCCGGGGTGAGGGTGACCATATCAGCATTAACAACGGTGCATCAGCACCTGAAATGAGTAACAGTAATGAGTGAAATGATTTACGGCATTCACGCCGTCCAGGCACTGCTTGATAACGCTCCTCAGCGTTTTCGGGAAGTCTTTATTCTTAAAGGCCGTGAAGACAAACGTCTGATGCCTTTAATTCATGCGCTGGAAGCTCAGGGTGTGCCGGTTCAAATGGCAAACCGCCAATGGCTGGATGAAAAATCTGAAGGCGCGGTGCACCAGGGCATTATTGCTCGCGTGAAACCGGGTCGTCAGTATCAGGAAAATGATATTCCAGACCTGCTTGCCAGTATCGATACCCCGTTCCTGCTTATTCTGGATGGCGTTACCGATCCCCACAACCTCGGTGCCTGCCTGCGTAGCGCAGATGCCGCTGGCGTGCACGCGGTTATCGTTCCGAAAGACAGATCTGCCCAGCTGAACGCGACTGCCAAGAAAGTGGCCTGCGGTGCCGCAGAGCACGTTCCGCTTATTAGTGTGACCAACCTGGCTCGCACTATGCGCTTATTACAGGAATCGAACGTCTGGATCGTCGGTACAGCGGGCGAAGCTGACCATACTTTATTCCAGAGCAAAATGACCGGCCCAATGGCGCTGGTGATGGGCGCTGAAGGTGAAGGTATGCGTCGCCTGACACGTGAACATTGCGATGAGCTGATTAGCATCCCAATGGCCGGAACGGTTTCTTCATTGAACGTTTCCGTTGCGACCGGTATTTGCCTGTTCGAAGCTGTGCGTCAACGCAGTTAATCTCTTGTGGGGTGCGCTCGCACCCCGCTTTGTGATCCTCCTCCATGCATAAGCGCTGTCACCGTCCATACTAATGGCTATGCCATTAATGGGAGGGAACACGATGCGCTGGCAAACTCATACCGTTTTTAACCAACCAATACCCCTCAACAACAGTAACCTTTTTCTTTCTGATATTTCGTTAACCGAAGCTGTTTTACGTGAAGGTGCTGGCTGGGATGCTGAACTTCTGGCGAGTATTGGCCAACAACTCGGCTCGGCTGAATCGCTGGAACTCGGGCGGCTGGCAAACGCGAATCCCCCTGAATTACTTCGTTATGACTCTAGCGGCGAACGGCTTGATGATGTGCGCTTTTATCCCGCCTGGCATTTGTTGATGCAGGGATTGTGCGCCAATCGGGTTCATAATTTGCCGTGGCAGGAAGATGCCAGGCAGGGCTCGTTTGTTGCCCGCGCAGCGCGTTTTGTTCAGCACGCACAAGTGGAAGCAGGCACGTTATGTCCGATAACCATGACATTTGGTGCGATCCCTCTCTTGCTTAAGCATCTACCCAAAGAATTTCAACCGTGGCTGAAGCCGATGCTCAGCGATCGTTACGATGCCCATCTTGCACCCGGTGCGCAAAAACGTGGCCTGTTGATTGGCATGGGGATGACCGAAAAGCAAGGTGGCTCGGATGTACTCAGCAACACCACTCGCGCTGAAGCCATCGACAAACGCGGCCCTGGCGAAATGTATCGCATAGTCGGCCATAAGTGGTTTTTCTCCGTTCCACAAAGTGATGCTCATTTGGTTCTGGCACAGGCGAAAGGTGGGTTGTCCTGCTTCTTCCTGCCGCGCTTTTTACCGGATGGGCAGCGCAATCAGGTTCGCTTTGAGCGGTTGAAAGATAAGCTTGGTAATCGTTCAAACGCCAGCAGTGAAGCCGAGTTTCTCGATGCAACAGCATGGCTTATTGGAGAGGAAGGCGAAGGGATTCGTTCGATTCTGAAAATGGGTGGCTACACCCGTTTTGATTGTGCATTGGGTAGCCATGGCCTGATGCGCCGTGCGCTCTCGGTTGCGTTGTATCACGCACATCAACGGCAAGCATTCGGCAAGACGCTGATCGACCAGCCTATTATGCGCCAGGTGCTTGGACGAATGGCATTGCAACTTGAAGGGCAAACGGCGTTTCTGTTCCGTCTGGCTCGCGCCTGGGAATCACCTGCTAACCCGCATGAATTGGCCTATAACCGCCTCTTTACCCCAGCTGCCAAGTTTAGCGTCTGTAAATCAGGTATCCCGTTTGTCGCAGAAGCGATGGAAGTACTCGGGGGAATCGGCTATTGCGAAGACAGCGAATTACCTCGTATTTATCGTGAAATGCCGGTGAACAGTATTTGGGAAGGCTCCGGCAATATCATGAGCCTTGATGTGCTGCGTGTTTTGACTAAACAGCCGGGTGCTATGGAAATGCTGCATGCAGAATTTGATGAGGTAAAGGGGCAAAACCGGCATTTCGATCGTAGCTGGCGGCAGTTGCAACAGCGGCTGCACAAACCACAAGAAGAGTGGGGCAGGGAACTGACACGGCTGCTGGCGCTACTGGCAACCGGCGCACAAGTTTTACAACATCTCTCTCCACCGTTGGGCGAGGCCTGGTGTCGTATGATGCTGGATTCGCGTGGGGAAAGTGTATTACCGAATCAAGTATTGATTGATGTGCTGCTGCGAGCGACGGGGCGTACTGGATAGAAACATAAAAGCCAGCGCTATAGCGTTGAGCTAAATGGCTGCTGGCTTATTTACGCATAAATAATGGCTTGTACACGCCAGCCTTCAGCAAGCTGGTTTTCCTGCATTTTGACGATACGATAGTAAGACGCACCGTGCTCATCGGCCTTTAAGGCAATGACTTTTTCCACATCTTGCACGGTACCGGCGATACCGTTTACTGAAATCATGCCGATTTCATTCAAACCCGTCACACAATCTGCGGCAACATCTTCTGCCGATTGCGCCGATGTTGTAATTAGCCCCACGGACAGCAGTAATGAGGTTAAGGCAAGCGATCGTTTCATAGTTAGCTCCTTTAATACTTACCCTAAATCAGCAGGGCATTCCTTCGCGTTAGTTGAACTCCAGACCTGTCCGTTGGCTGAAGTTCATTGTGCATAACAAACGATCAGTTGACGCAAAGCTGTGTAAATCTTAATAAAGGTAAACACCGCACTGCATTACTTGCGATACAAAATTGCCTGGGCATACCACTGTCCCGGAACCACCGTCTCATCGTTTAACAAGATTTGGTAGTAATCCGCTTTCGCAGCAATTGCTTTCTCTTTTATCGCTCGCTCAGAGTCCATTGGTGAGCCGCGTTCGAGTGCTGTCACTGTCCCTATTTTGGTTAATCCTTGCGTTTGCGAACGCTGAATTTCCTGAGGACGTTCGGTTACCGGCGGTGCGGGTTGCGGCGTACCCTGTAACACGCTACAGGCACTGAGTGCTGTCATAAGTAGCAAAGCTGATAGCAGTCGCATGATCGTTTCTCGTCTCTTAATAGCCATAGTGTAGCCCCGGTTTTTTTCTGGGAAGAGGGAATGTTCCCATTCTGTTAGCTTCCCCGCGCTTTTTAATCACTTTCGAATGAAAATCGCTAAGCAGATCTCATAGTGAATAAGAATCTATGTAAGCACATGGCTTGCCATCTAGTGAATGCTGGCTTACAAAAGAAGACGCACAATGATCCGGAGCGATTCCAATGATAGAAATGTACACCGAGCAGTTAGGCGGTATCGAAGTTCTGCATGCTGTACCTGCCGGGAAAAAAGAAAGCAAACTGCCGGTGGTTTTTTTCTATCACGGTTTTACGTCATCCAAACTGGTGTACAGCTACTTTGCTGTCGCACTCGCTCAGGCCGGAATGCGCGTGATTATGCCTGATGCCGAGCAGCATGGTTCCCGTTTCAATGGAGACGATGCGGCGCGGCTGTATCAATTCTGGTCGATTCTCAAACAAAATATTGATGAGTTTTCTCAGCTTCACAAGGCACTGTGCGAACGTTATCCCATAGATGAACATCGTGTTGCAGTAGGTGGTGCGTCGATGGGAGGAATGACCGCTCTTGGAATTATGGCTCGTTACCCGCAAGTGAGTTGTGTGGCATGCCTGATGGGGTCGGGATATTTCATATCGCTTGGTAAAAGTTTGTTCCCACCGCAGGTGTTAGATCTGGAATCACTTAACAAACTTGCAGACTACGACATCAGCCATCAACTGGAAAAGGCCGGGAACCGGCCACTAATGCTGTGGCACGGCGAAGAAGATGACGTAGTTCCGGCGGCAGAAACCTGGCGTTTACAACAGGCACTGATTGAGAAGGGGCTGGACAAACAGCTTCTTTGCTTGCGTGAACCGGGAGTGAAGCATCGTATTACCCCTTCAGCGCTTGAGGCGACCAGCCGCTTTTTTAGCGAATATCTTTGATTACACAAGAATGACCTGCACACCCTGATCTTCAAGCTTTTTGACCACTTCAGGGTTTGCTTGTTTACCGGTGATGACTAAATCAATTTGCTCAGCCCGGCTAAAAAGCATACCTGCACGTTGGCCCACCTTCGAGCTATCAACCAGTACTGCCAGTTTACCCACCACACCTAGCATCTTCTGCTCAGCCATTGCCGTCAGCATGTCAGTTTTATAAAGCCCTTCCGCAGTCAAACCCTTACCGCTGGTAAACATCCAGTGTCCGGCGTACAGCGAAGTATCGTTATCTTGAGGCCCAAGGGTGATGGAATGGCTTTTATTGTACTGACCGCCCATGATCACCACACTTTCATGTTCTTGATCGATAAGATAATTAGCAAGCGGCAGATAGTTAGTAATGATCTGCACGGGTTTTCCGCAGATCTGCTGGCCGAGTAAAAAAGCGGTCGATCCGCAGTTAATCACCACACTTTCTCCCTGTTTTACGAGGGCAGAAGCGGCGCTGGCAATACGGCTTTTCTCATCATGATTTTGCGCCAGATGTATATTCATTGGCGTCCAACGTAAGCGCTGCTGGCTAATGGCTTCGGCACCATTGCGGACTTTTTTTAACCTGCCGCTTTCATCCAGTTTGTTGATATCACGACGTGCTGTAGCGGGAGAAATTGCCAGGCGTTCCATAACTTGTTCGACAGTAACAAACCCAGTCTGCTGGAGCAGATCAAGCAAGATTTGGTGGCGTTGTGCTTCGGTCATGCTTATTCCCGAGGAAAGATGATTTTTAAAGATGATATTTGAAAAATAATGAAACACCTAAAGTTATGCTGAAGATGCCGGGCGTAAACCCGGCTTTATGCTATTACAGGAAGGATTTGAACGGTAAGTCTGGTTCGAGGGTAAAGCAGTCATCAAAACCGCGAGGATAGTGATATTCGAATAAATCTTTATCCAACGGCCAGGTAAACTTGCCGCCAACTTGCCAGATAAACGGCTTAAAGCCGTATTTCAGGCGATCTTTCTTCATGTTCCATAAGACGCGGATTTCTTGTGGATCGGCCTGGAAATTCGACCAGATATCATGATGGAACGGGATGACAACTTTAGTATTCAGTGACTCCGCCATACGTAAAATATCAGCACTGGTCATTTTATCGGTGATCCCGCGTGGGTTCTCGCCATAAGAACCGAGTGCCACATCAATCTGGTGGTCATTGCCATGTTTGGCGTAGTAGTTGGAATAGTGGGAGTCGCCACTGTGATACAGATTGCCGCCTGGTGTTTTGAACAGATAATTTACCGCCCGCTTGTCCATGCCATCCGGCAGTACGCCCAGTGCTTTTTCATCCGCAGGTAGTGTAATAAGTGCAGTGCGATCAAAGGCATCCAGCGCATGAATTTCAATATCTTTCACTTTCACAATATCGCCAGGCTTCACCACAATGCAGCGTTCGCGTGGAACTCCCCAGCCAATCCATAAATCAACGCAGGTTTGTGGCCCGATAAACGGCACATCATCAGCGCAATTTTGCATTACGGCAGCAGCCACGTTGACGTCGATATGATCGTTGTGATCATGCGTCGACAGCACTGCATCAATATGACGAATGGCGAAAGGATCGAGCACGAATGGCGTGGTACGCAAGTTTGGTTGTAGCTTCTCGACGCCAGCCATGCGCTGCATTTGATGGCCTTTTTTCATTAGCGGGTTACCGTGGCTTTGTTTGCCGGTTCCGCACCAAAAATCTACACAGATATTCGCACCACCCTGAGATTTCAACCAGATACCCGTGCAGCCCAGCCACCACATGGCAAAAGTGCCAGGAGCGACAACTTCCTGCTCAATTTCTTCATTCAGCCAACTTCCCCACTCCGGGAAGGTGTTCAATATCCAGGATTCGCGGGTAATCGTCTTAACCTTGCTCATCATTTCTCTCCTTTCCATTCAGAATTTAAAATCAATAGTAGTCATTAAATGATTTAATTTGATTGATATTGACATCAAAAAATTAACTTGAGAAGTGTTTTTTAGTTTTCTTGTTTGCTATTTGATTCCATAAAAAACTCACTTAATGACATCGCTGCAGTGCTTTACTCTCACTATTCACATGATATTTAGTGATTATTTGTCTGAATTTATTATGAAGCATTAACCATTGTGAAACTGTGGAAAATAAATTGCGTGGCATCTCACAATTAATCATTTTCAATCTTGTTGTGATTACTTTTGACAAATAAAGTGAGGGCGAACATTACTTCAGCCTGTTTTCTCATCAAAACAGGGAGCGACTACCCTACGGAGAGCTTTATGGAGATCCTCTACAACGTCTTTACCATCTTTTTTAACCAGGTAATGACCAACGCCCCGCTGTTGTTGGGGATTGTCACTTGTCTTGGCTACTTGCTGCTGCGAAAAAGCGCCAGTGTGATTATCAAAGGCACCATCAAAACCATTATTGGTTTCATGCTGTTACAAGCAGGCTCTGGCATTTTGACCGGCACGTTTAAACCGGTAGTGGCAAAAATGTCTGAGGTTTATGGAATTAATGGCGCGATCTCAGATACCTATGCCTCAATGATGGCCACTATCGAAAGGATGGGGGACGCTTACAGTTGGGTGGGGTACGCGGTGTTGCTGGCGCTGGCTCTCAACATAACTTATGTGCTGTTACGGCGCGTGACGGGGATTCGCACCATCATGCTGACTGGGCACATCATGTTCCAGCAAGCCGGTTTAATAGCGGTGTTCTTCTTTATTCTCGGGTATCCGATGTGGACGACCATCATCTGCACCGCTGTTCTGGTTTCCCTCTATTGGGGCATCACCTCAAACATGATGTACAAACCTACGCAAGCTGTGACGGAAAATAGCGGTTTTTCCATTGGTCACCAACAGCAATTCGCCTCGTGGATCGCCTATAAAATTGCGCCGTATTTGGGCAAAAAAGAGGAGAGCGTTGAAGACCTCAAACTGCCCGGTTGGCTCAACATCTTCCATGACAATATCGTTTCCACTGCCATTGTAATGACGTTGTTTTTCGGTGTGATTCTTTGCTCATTCGGCATTGATGTCATGCAGGCTATGGCGGGTAAAACACACTGGACTATCTACATATTGCAAACCGGCTTCCAGTTCGCCGTGGCGATTTTCATTATCGTGCAGGGCGTCAGGATGTTTGTTGCTGAACTCTCCGAAGCGTTTAACGGTATTTCGCAGCGCTTGATTCCCGGTGCGGTGCTTGCCATTGACTGTGCGGCTATCTATAGCTTTGCGCCTAACGCCGTGGTGTGGGGCTTTATCTGGGGAACCATCGGCCAGCTTATCGCTGTCGGTATTCTCATCGCCGCTGGCTCCTCCATCATGATTATTCCTGGTTTCATCCCGATGTTCTTCTCGAACGCCACCATTGGCGTGTTTGCCAACCACTTTGGCGGCTGGCGTGCTGCACTAAAAATCTGCCTGGTGATGGGCATGATTGAAATCTTCGGTTGCGTTTGGGCGGTAAAACTTACCGGACTCAGTGCCTGGATGGGCATGGCCGACTGGTCGATTCTGGCACCTCCGCTAATGGAAGGATTAACACTGGGCCTGTGGTTTATGGGGGTCGTGATAGTCATTGCACTGGTTTACATGTTCTTCGCCGGGCGCACCTTGCGCCAGGAAGAAGATGCTGAAAAACAACTGACGGAATCTTCCGCCAATTAAGGAATTGAGATTATGACCGTACGAATTCTGGCTGTATGTGGTAACGGGCAAGGCAGTTCCATGATCATGAAAATGAAAGTGGATCAGTTTTTGACGCAGCAAGGTGTTGATCATTCCGTAAACAGTTGTGCCGTGGGGGAATACAAAAGTGAACTGAGCGGTGCCGATGTGATTATCGCTTCGACGCACATCGCAGGTGAAATCACCGTGACCGGCAACAAACATGTGGTGGGGGTTCGCAATATGCTTTCTGCGGCGGATTTCGGACCAAAGTTGATGGAAGTGATCACCGCGCATTTTCCTCAGGATCTGAAGTAAGGAACGCCAATGAAATTACGTGATTCTCTGGCACAAAACCATTCCGTACGTTTACAGGCTGAAGCCAAAACCTGGCAGGACGCGGTAAAAATCGGCGTAGATTTGCTGGTGGAGGCAGACATCGTCGAACCGCGATATTACCAGGCGATTCTCGATGGTGTGGCTCAATTTGGCCCTTACTTCGTTATCGCTCCAGGCCTTGCTATGCCGCATGGTCGCCCAGAGGAAGGAGTGAAAAGCACCGGTTTTTCACTGGTGACGCTGAAAACACCATTGGTGTTCAACCATGAAGATAACGACCCAGTGGACATCCTCATCACTATGGCGGCCGTTGATGCCACCACCCATCAGGAAATCGGCATCATGCAGATTGTGAATCTGTTTGAAGATGAAGCCAATTTTGACCGTTTACGCGCCTGCCGTTCCGAACAGGAAGTGCTGGATTTAATTGACCGCGCTACGGCGCTGGCAACTGCTTAAGGAGCTTTTCATGTCTCATTCATTACCGATGCTGCAAGTTGCGCTGGATAACCAAACCATGTCAGACGCATACAAAACTACGCGCCTGATAGCTGAAGAAGTCGACATTATTGAAGTGGGGACCATTCTTTGTGTCGGGGAGGGCGTGCGAGCTGTGCGCGATCTCAAGGCGCTCTACCCACATAAAATTGTACTGGCAGATGCCAAAATCGCCGATGCCGGGAAAATACTTTCGCGGATGTGTTTTGAAGCCAATGCCGATTGGGTGACCGTCATTTGCTGTGCCGATATCAACACCACCAAAGGTGCACTGGAAGTGGCCCGTGAATTTAACGGTGATGTGCAAATCGAACTGACCGGTTTCTGGACGTGGGAACAGGCACAGGAATGGCGCACCGCAGGAATCGAACAGGTGGTTTATCACCGAAGTCGTGATGCGCAAGCCGCTGGGGTGGCATGGAGTGAAGCAGATATCAGTGCCATCAAACGCCTTTCCGATATGGGCTTTAAAGTGACGGTGACCGGCGGCCTGGCTCTGGAGGATTTACCACTATTTAAAAGTATTCCAATCCATGTGTTTATCGCCGGGCGAAGTATTCGTGATGCGCAATCTCCGGTAGAAGCAGCACGCCAGTTTAAGCGCACTATCGCCCAGCTCTGGGGTTAAGGACGGCTCATGTTACATAAGCAAGTTCCGCTAGGTATCTACGAAAAAGCGCTCCCTGCAGGGGAGTGCTGGCTCGAAAGATTGCAGCTTGCCGCCAGCCTGGCGTTCGATTTTGTCGAAATGTCAGTTGATGAAACCGATGAGCGCCTGGCGCGTCTGGACTGGAGCCGCGAGCAGAGAATAGCGCTGGTTCAGGCTGTAGCACAAACCGGCGTTCGCGTGCCTTCGATGTGCTTGAGTGCGCATCGCCGTTACCCGCTAGGAAGCGAAGACGACGCGGTGCGTAATCAGGGGCTGGAGATAATGCGCAAAGCCATTAAGTTTGCGCAGGATGTGGGTATCCGCGTCATCCAACTGGCTGGGTACGATGTTTATTACCAGCAAGCTAACGATGAAACTCGCCGTCGCTTTCGTGAAGGTTTGACTCTGGCAGTCGAAATGGCGAGCCGTGCGCAAGTCACGTTGGCGATGGAAATCATGGACTACCCGCTGATGAATTCCATCAGCAAAGCGATGGGGTATGCACATTACCTGAATAACCCGTGGTTCCAGCTTTACCCGGACATCGGGAATTTATCCGCCTGGGATAACGACGTTCAGATGGAACTCGAAGCAGGGCGCGGACATATCGTGGCAGTACATGTAAAAGACACGCGTCCGGGGGTATTCAAAAATGTTCCCTTCGGCAGTGGGGTAGTGGAGTTTGAGCGCTGTTTTGAAACATTAAAACGCAGTGGCTACCGTGGCCCATATTTAATTGAAATGTGGAGTGAGACTGCGGCGGATCCGATTGCCGAAGTCATTGCCGCTCGCGATTGGGTATTGGCGCGAATGGCGGCGGCTGGGTTGCAGGAGGCCGGCGATGCAGCAGCTTAAACAACAGGTATTTGAAGCAAACATGGCATTACCGCGCCATGGTCTGGTGACGTTTACCTGGGGAAACGTCAGCGGGATAGACCGTGAACGGCAATACATTGCCATCAAGCCTAGTGGTGTAGCGTATGAACAAATGTCTGCGGACGATATGGTCATCGTGGATTTGAACGGTACGGTCATTGAAGGGAAGTATCGACCATCTTCGGACACTGCTACCCATCTGGCGCTTTATAAAAAGTACGCCGAACTCGGCGGCGTAGTGCATACCCATTCCACTCACGCAACCGCATGGGCGGAGGCTGGGCTCAGTATTCCGGCTCTCGGCACCACACACGCTGATTACTTTTTGGGTGATATCCCCTGCTCTCGTCCGTTGACCTGCGATGAAGTGCAAGGCGAATACGAGCTAAACACCGGCAATGTCATCATTGAAACGCTGGGCAGTGGTAATCCTTTGCACACGCCTGGTGTCGTGGTCTATCAGCACGGCCCATTTACGTGGGGAAAAAGCATTGAAGACGCCGTTCATAATGCAGTGGTCATGGAAGAAGTCGCGCGAATGGCATGGATTGCACAGGGTATAAACCCGCAGTTAAAACCAATCGACAGCTATTTGATGGACAAGCATTTTCAGCGCAAACACGGCGCAAATGCTTATTACGGACAGCGTTAGTTGAGCATTATTAGGTATTACGCGAGCTCATTCGAAATACAGCTAGGTGGCAAGAGAGCGAATCCCCGGGAGCTTACTAAAGTAAGTGACCGGAGTGAGTGAACGCAGCCAACACCCCTGTATTTTGAATGAGAAAGCGTAATAAAAAGGCCCCCGCAAGCGGGGGCAAGTCAAACGTTGGCTTTCTATGTCGTTGTGGTATTCCTGGTGTTAACGCGTTACTTCATTACCTCATTGCATTCTATTACCGATAGATATCAGCGCTGATACGCATATTGCCGTTGCTATCTGGCTCTCTCATCAATATCGGGTGAAAGTACTTTGCTCCGTGCTGATCCGTGTCGCCATTAATCGCGACTTCGGCCTCTTGTTCGGTAGCAAAATTATGATTGATGTAAATCACCCCTAAGCTCATCACATCATCCATATTTTTTGCCTGATGGTTGTCTATTTTGATAGCGGCTGTCGCATTCACGCAAAGCAAAAGTGCAGCGACAAAGGCTAATGCGATAGTTTTCATATTCCGCTCCACTATACCCATAGCCCAGCGTTCTGAAGCAGCCAGGGTATACAACTTAGTGTGTTAGATGCGGTCGTCGCTCCTGTTAATAAATAGTGGCGGCCTATGACAGTAAGTGTAACTCCATCATGTTGAATAAAAAGCGACCATTTCTGATGGTGTTGGTCAAAAATTTAAAGTGATCTACGTCAAAGTTATAGATTTCACTGAGTTAGTACGCAGTTTAAATTTTAGCCTTCATGCAAAAGAATTAATTTCTGTATTGCCTTGAGTTTAGCGGGCTGCACTTGTATGATTACGCGTCAATTTTTTCAGCCGCCTTTATAAACACGTTCCTTGCTTCCATGGGCCGCGGCTGACCCTGACAGGAGGCTGAATAATCCGTAAGGAGCAATTCGATGCGTCATTACGAAATCGTTTTTATGGTCCATCCTGACCAGAGCGAACAGGTTCCGGGTATGATCGAACGTTACACTGGTGCAATCACTGCAGCAGAAGGTACGATCCACCGTCTGGAAGACTGGGGCCGCCGTCAACTGGCTTACCCGATCAACAAACTGCACAAAGCACACTACGTTCTGCTGAACGTTGAAGCTCCGCAGGAAGTGATCGATGAGCTGGAAACTAACTTCCGCTTCAACGACGCCGTTATCCGTAGCATGGTTATGCGTACTAAGCACGCTGTAACCGAAGCTTCACCAATGGTTAAAGCTAAAGACGAACGTCGTGATCGTCGCGATGACTTCGCTAGCGAAACTGCTGATGATGCAGATGCTGGGGATTCTGAAGAGTAATTTCCAATGACGGCCAACCGCCTGGTATTGTCTGGCACAGTGTGCAAGACGCCCCTTCGCAAGGTTAGCCCGTCAGGAATTCCTCATTGCCAGTTCGTGCTTGAGCACCGTTCTGTGCAAAAGGAAGCCGGTTTAGATCGGCAGGCGTGGTGCCGTATGCCAGTTATTATTAGCGGGCACGCACACTCAGCCATTACTCAAAGTATAACGGTCGGCACGGTACTCACAGTTCATGGTTTCATTAGTTGCCATCAGGCAAAAAATGGGCTGAACAAAGTGGTATTGCATGCCGAGCAGATTGAATTGATAGATTCTGGAGACTAGCCTAATGGCACGTTATTTCCGTCGTCGCAAGTTCTGCCGTTTCACCGCGGAAGGCGTTGTAGAGATTGATTATAAAGATATCGCTACACTGAAAAACTACATCACTGAAAGTGGTAAAATTGTCCCGAGCCGTATTACCGGTACTCGTGCAAAATACCAGCGTCAGTTGGCTCGCTGCATCAAGCGCGCTCGTTACCTTTCTTTGTTGCCATATACTGATCGTCATCAGTAATCGGCCACTGTCCATTAATGACTTTGAGAGGATAAGGTAATGCAAGTTATTCTGCTTGATAAAGTAGCAAACCTGGGTAGCCTGGGTGATCAGGTTAACGTTAAAGCGGGTTATGCTCGTAACTTCCTGGTACCACAGGGCAAAGCTGTTCCTGCTACCAAGAAAAACGTTGAATTCTTCGAAGCACGCCGTGCAGAACTGGAAGCTAAATTAGCTGACGTTCTGGCTGCTGCTGAAGCTCGCGCTGCGAAGATCAACGCACTCGAAACTGTTACTATCGCGTCTAAAGCTGGCGACGAAGGTAAACTGTTCGGTTCCATCGGTACCCGTGACATCGCTGACGCTGTAACTGCAGCTGGCGTTGAAGTGGCTAAGAGCGAAGTTCGTTTACCGAACGGCGTTCTGCGTACCGCTGGTGAGCACGAAGTGGACTTCCAGGTTCACAGCGAAGTATTCGCTAAACTGATCGTAAACGTTGTTGCTGAAGCGTAATTTTCGCTGATTCACACGTAAAGACGCCGGCCTTGTGCCGGCGTTTTGCATTTCTGTATCCGCTAAATCAAATCAGCTGTTAACGAGCACGCTCAAAGCTGCCATCCGGCTGGCGTGTAAACAGCACTTGCTGATCGTTACCAATATCAATTGTCAGCCCTGTCACCACGCCACTGGCATTCTGGCGAATCTGCACCATCTGCCCGGTTTGCAAAGTACTCAGCGGTTTATTGTTGCCCTCTACCTGCGCCATTGAATAAACATCAGCGGGCGGTAAATTATGATCGCGGAACAGCTGCGCCATGGTTTGCCCGGACTCTACACGGTATGAACGCCATTGCTGCTCTATATCATTATTGGCTTGTGGGGTTGGCGCTTGTGGCTGTTCCTCAACGCGAGAAGGTTCGACAGGCGTCGCTGGTTCAGTATTGGCTGGTGGGTTGACTAAGTGGGCACGAATTGGGAATTGTGATTCAATGGAGAGCTGCGCATCGCGGGTGACCGGACGGACTGTCTCATCAGGCATTGGCCACAGAAATCCTGTCACGACGACCAGTGTCGCAATAATAATGCCGCGGCGATGCAAGGCCGGCAGTGGGTCCATCAGCCGGATGTTATCGGGTGCGTGCCAAATCCGCGCAAGCCAGGGTTTAATAGCGAATCGCATCAGCAACACTCCTCATATACACAATGTGCTCTGTCATTATCCCTTCCATTATAGAACGCTAACTATTTGATGCATTGCACAATCCAGGTTTATGTGACGTTCTACTCGTCATCTAACTCGCTATTGCCACTGATATTTAGCATTCATTCAAACCATTGTTCCTGTTTCGTCTGCATTTGTCACCTTTGCCGCTTTTGCATTTTACCCAATAGATTGACGCTGCTATGCTGCTGGCCTGCTTTTAAATACATTAAAGGAAAACCCATGACGACCCCTTCTTTTGACAGCGTCGAAGCGCAAGCAAGTTACGGTATTGGTTTACAGGTAGGTCAACAACTCAGTGAATCTGGTCTGCAAGGCCTGCTGCCAGAAGCGCTGGTAGCGGGTTTGCGTGATGCTCTGGAAGGGAATGCTCCGGCAGTTCCAGTTGACGTTGTTCATCGTGCACTGCGTGAAGTCCACGAGCGTGCTGATGCTGTTCGCCAGGAACGCCAGAAAGAAATGGCTGTTGAAGGTCAGAAATACCTGGAAGAAAACATCTCCAAAGAAGGCGTGAGCAGCACTGAATCTGGCCTGCAATTCCGCGTTCTGACTCAAGGCACTGGTCCAATCCCAGCGCGTAAAGATCACGTTCGTGTGCATTATACCGGCAAACTGGTTGATGGCACCGTGTTTGACAGCTCCGTACAACGTGGTGAGCCTGCTGAGTTCCCGGTAAGCGGCGTTATCGCAGGCTGGATTGAAGCGCTGACTCTGATGCCTGTTGGCTCAAAGTGGGAACTGACTATTCCTCATAACCTGGCTTATGGTGAGCGTGGCGCTGGCGCGTCCATTCCTCCGTACAGCACCCTGGTTTTTGAAGTTGAACTGCTGGAAATTCTGTAAGCGTTCAAATAACCCTGCTTCGGCGGGGTTTTCACTTACCTGAATATTAGTTCGCATTATTTTATTCTGGTTTTACTTCTGCATAAGGTGCTTTTGTGATGCAATTCTCGCTATTAGGGTGATTATGTACACAAAAACAACATAAAATTAACAATATTGTTTTTTTCAGATATTCACCCCATCAATTCTTCCCTATTATTGTCGCTGCCTTGCAGTGCAACATTTCGGTAACATCACCTTTCAAAGGCCAGTAGAGCCTGAACACAACAGACAGACAGGAACATACAACATGGTAGATCAGATAAAAGTAGCTGACGTAGCTGAAGCTCCGTCCGAACAGTCGCTACGGCGCAACTTAACTAACCGTCACATCCAACTTATCGCCATCGGCGGTGCCATCGGCACAGGTTTATTCATGGGCTCGGGTAAAACCATCAGCCTTGCTGGCCCATCGATAATTTTTGTTTATATGATCATCGGATTTATGGTGTTCTTCGTCATGCGCGCCATGGGCGAATTGCTGCTATCAAATCTTGAATACAAGTCGTTTAGTGATTTCGCCGCAGACTTGTTAGGCCCATGGGCAGGCTACTTCACCGGCTGGACATACTGGTTTTGTTGGGTAGTCACCGGTATGGCAGACGTCGTGGCCATTACGTCCTATGCGCAATTCTGGTTCCCTGGATTATCGGATTGGGTTGCGTCAGTGGCTGTCATCCTGATACTGCTGAGCCTGAACCTCGCCACCGTTAAAATGTTCGGTGAAATGGAGTTCTGGTTTGCGATGATCAAAATTGTCGCTATCGTTGGGCTGATTGTCCTTGGTGGGGTGATGATTTTAACCAATTTCCACTCTCCGTCTGGCGTCGAAGCATCCCTCAATAACCTGTGGAATGACGGTGGCTGGTTCCCTAAAGGGCTGAGCGGCTTCTTTGCCGGATTCCAGATTGCGGTGTTCGCGTTTGTAGGCGTTGAACTGGTAGGGACAACCGCTGCTGAAACCAAAGACCCAGAGAAATCACTGCCGCGTGCGATTAACTCGATTCCGGTGCGTATTATCGTGTTTTACGTCCTGGCGCTGATCGTGATTATGTCCGTGACACCATGGCGTTCTGTGGTCGCAGATAAAAGCCCGTTTGTTGAATTGTTTGTTCTGGTCGGCTTGCCAGCTGCGGCGAGCATCATCAACTTCGTGGTGCTGACTTCAGCAGCTTCTTCTGCCAACAGCGGCGTGTTCTCCACCAGCCGTATGTTATACGGCCTGGCACAAGATGGTGCAGCGCCGAAGGCTTTTGCGAAACTGTCTAAGCGCGCGGTTCCGGCGAAAGGTTTAACCTTCTCCTGCATCTGCTTGTTGGGTGGCGTGGTGATGCTTTATGTGAATCCGAACGTCATTACCGCTTTTACGATGATCACTACCGTTTCGGCGATTCTGTTCATGTTCGTCTGGACGATTATTCTGTGCTCGTACCTCGTGTACCGTAAACAGCGTCCGCATCTGCATGAGAAATCTATCTACAAAATGCCGCTCGGTAAGCTGATGTGCTGGGTATGTATGGCGTTCTTCGCGTTTGTGATTGTGCTGCTGACGCTGGAAACGGATACCCGCCAGGCCCTGATGGTGACGCCATTGTGGTTTGCGGTGTTAGGTGTGTGCTGGATGTTTATCGGCAAGAAGCGCATTGCGGCAATGCGTAAGTAATTTTTTAGCCCTCACCCTAACGGTATGGTTTTCCCCCTCTCCCTGAGGGAGATGGCCGGGGTGAGGGTTATCTTACTGATTTATTCCCCAGCTAACGCCCGTGGGAACAGCACATTATTCTCAAGACTAATGTGGTTCATTAAGTCATCAATCAATTCGTTAATCCCGTTATACATGGCTTTCCATGTGGTGCAGGCTTCTGGCGGTGGTGTCACATTATTGGTGGTATGTTTGATGACATCCAGCAATTCACCCGCTTCATCATGCTCGCTTTCCATCACGCTAATTGGGCCGTTCGCCTGTGAACCCATACCTTGTTTGATCATCGGGAACAGGATCTGTTCTTCTTTCATCATATGGCTGCTTAGTTCCTGATGCAGCATGGTGAGATATTTCGCCAGGCCTTTCGGTACATTCGGTTTATCTGCATGTACGCGCTCAACTTTTGTTGCCTGAAGAATCAGCTCTGGTAGTTGTTCGCGGTGACGGTCGTGGTAACGCACCAGAATATGGTCGATGATTTCGGCCAGCGGTGCCGCACGCCACTCTTTCTCAACTGGTTGTTCAGCAAGCGTTGCTAGTTCTGCTTCAATCGCATCAAGATCCAACTCTTTACGTGTTGCCGCACGTTCAAGTGTCTGCTTTCCACCGCAGCAGAAATCGAGATCCAATTTACGGAACAGCGCGGAAGCGCGTGGAATGGTTAAAGCCAGTTCACCTAAAGCCTGGTCGCGGAAAGCCATGAGCAAATACCTCGTTGTCGATAATATAAGATGCATGTTAAATACATCTTTATGTCGACGCTATGACTATTTCGAGGTAAGACGCTATTTATCCGTCGTCATAACCACTTCAGCGATTGTACTTTTCTGCGGTTTCGTCAACACGGCCAGCACCACGCCCGCAACCAAACAGACGATGCCCAGTAATGTCATCAACGGCGGCCAGCTGTGGCGCAGCATAAATGTGTAAGCCAGTCCCGCCAGGGTTTCAAAGACGATTAACGGGCCGACGATTACCGTCGGTAAGCGCTGGCTGGCAATGTTCCAGCACAGCGCGCCCAGCCACGAACAAAATAGTGCAATGGCTAACATCAACGTTAAAAAGACTTCCGGACGTGGACCAAAGGGCAGGGCAAAGTCGCTGTCGGTGCGAGACATCCACAAGCAAACCGCGATGTATCCGATAAATGAAAACGGCAATATAGAAAGCCCTTGCGCAGTCGCCCACATCAGCGGGTTTTTATCCGGATTCTCACGCAGCCAACGGGCATTTCGCAGCGCATACCACGCCCAGCAGGCGACAGAAATAAACGCCAGCCCTATGCCGCTGATATATCTCCACCAACTGAAATCGAGCTCGCCGGTGCGTAATTCGGCGGTATTCACCATTACCAGGCCCAGCGCGATAATCACCAGCGCAGGTGCCAGCCGGTGCCACGGGAGCTTGCCATCACGCTTGCTATAAAGCAGGTTGGCAAATACCGGAATAACGACCGGCAGCGTGCCGATAATCATGGTGGAAATGGGCGCCCCGGTGCGCTGAATCGCGCTGGCCAGGCAGACGTAATAAATCAGATTGCCGATGGTCGAAAGCTTGAGCGCGGTGAACCAGTCAGTGCGGGTCAACTGGCGCAGACGCTGGCGTCCAAACCAGGCCAACGGGAGCGCAATCAGCCCCAGCGCCAGATAGCGTCCGGTTGACTGCATTGCAGCAGGGTAATCAGGAACAATCAGTGGCCCCACGAAAATCAGCCCCCACATCAACCCAGCCAGCAGGGCGTACAACACACCAGTTAACATTTTCTTCATCCACTTAAATGCTTTGCATAGAGTGTAGGTGTGGACTGGAGGAAAATATTGTACCAGCTTGCGGTATTGCTAACGGGCGACCTGCTTTTGATAACGCACCGGCGTGATGCCATAACGCTGGGAAAAGGCGCGAGTCAGATGGGCCTGATCGGTGAGCCCGCTGGCAGCGGCAACTTGAGCGGCGGGCATCCCATTCGTCAGGAGTCGCTTGGCGTGCCACAGGCGAATCGCCATCAGCATCTGATGCGGCGTGGCGTGGAAATGGGCTTTGAACATGCGTTGAAAGTGATAAGGACTCAGAGAAACCACGGCGGCAAGCTCATCAAGCGTTACTGGGTGCATATAATTATCGTGCAGATAGTCCCGAATTTGCTCAAAACGATGCGCCGACTCTTGCCGCGTCATGGGTAAATGGTGAGCATAAGGCTTAAACGTATCGATAAGATTCAGCAACAATCCTTGCTGAGCCAGCGGATCGTTTTCGTTCCATAACCCGTTAATCAAGCGTGATACGTGGCTCGCCCGTAGCGGATCGCAAGTGACCACTTCATTAAATGACCAGTTACGCGAACCCGTCACCGCTTCGAGAATGTCCGGTTCGAGATAAATCATGCGGTACTGCCAGCCATCTTCGGTAGCCGCTTCACCAGTATGCAGTTCATCAGGGTTCATCAACACTAACGAATCCGTGGCGGCGACATGCTGCACACCGCGATAACGAAAACGCTCGGCCCCCATAGTCACAGTGCCAACACCAAAGGCTTCATGAGTGTGCGGTTCAAAGGCGTAACGAGAAATATGCGCGTGATAAAGCTCAACGCCGGGCAGCTGTGGCAGATGCCGGAATTGAGCGTGGTCTTTTTCATCACTGAACTGTTCAGGAACGCCTTGCACATTAATCTCCGTAAGGACACCCCGTAAGTATAGGGATGTCCTGGTTTAACGGAAAGTTAACAATTACAGCGCAGAACGCACGCTTTCGGCAAGTGAGGTGGTTGGGCGGCCAATCAACTGACTCAACTGGCGGCTATCCTCGAACAGGCCACCTTTCGATGCGCCAGCATCGGAGTTTGCCAGCATTGCGGCTAACCCTTCTGGCAGGCCAGCACCGAGCAAAGCCGCTTTAAAATCAGCTTCTGGCAGGTTTTGATACACCACGGTTGTGCCGCTTTGTTTCGTCAATTCTGCCGTCAGCTCAGATAGCGTCCAGCCGTGGTCGCCAGCCAGTTCGTAAACTTTGCCCGCCTGGTTGTCGAGGGTCATCACTTTTGCGGCGGCAGCCGCATAATCTGCACGTGTGGCCGAGGCGATTTTGCCTTCTCCGGCGCTGCCAATAAATGCACCATGTTGCAGTGCTGGCGGCACGCTGGCGAGGTAGTTTTCGGTGTACCAACCGTTGCGCAGCAGCACAAATGGAATGCCTGATTGTTTAAGCATTTCTTCGGTTGCGATGTGTTCATCTGCCAGACCGAGCGGTGAAGAATCGGCATGCAGCAGGCTGGTGTAAGCAATCAGTTTCACGCCCGCTTCTTTGGCGGCTTCAATCACGTTGTGGTGCTGAACCGCACGTTGACCGACTTCGCTTGAAGAGATCAGCAGCAGTTTTTCAACGCCACGCAGCGCTTGCACCAGCGCGGTTTTATCTTCATAACTGGCCGCACGAACCTGAACGCCACGCTCAGAAAATGCCTTAATTTTTGATGGGTTACGCACAATAGCAACCAGTTGGTCAGCAGCAACAGTTTTCAGTAATTCCTCAACAACGAGTTGGCCCAGTTGGCCGGAAGCTCCGGTAATCGCGATCATGATAAATCTCCTGTGGGGGTTCTGCTTAAGTTGTGCCACACTATCACCAGCACTAACTTTTAGTAAGTACGCACAAAAAGGTAAGTATGAAATGAGTGAGATTGAGAACCGCCCGTTGTCGTTAACCGAGCAAATGCGTGATGGCAATTTGTTCGCCGAACAATGCCCGTCGCGAGATGTGTTAAAGCACGTCACCAGCCGTTGGGGCGTGCTGATTCTGGTGGCCTTGCAGGGTGGTACACATCGCTTTAGCGACCTGCGCCGTAAAATGGGCGGGGTGAGTGAAAAAATGCTCGCGCAAACGCTGCAATGGCTGGAAGCCGACGGTTTCGTGAATCGCAAATCCTACCCGGTGGTACCGCCGCATGTGGAATACAGTTTGACGCCGTTGGGCTGTGAAGTGGCTGAGAAAGTGGCTGAACTGGCTGATTGGATCGAAGGGAATTTGCCAAGGGTAATGGCGTCCCGCAGTGAGCGGGACGCGTGAGTGATTACTTACTCAAATCCAACTGATAAATCGCAAAGCCGATTTCGTCGTTGCCAACGTTTTTCATCGGATACTGGCCTTTATCTTTGATAAAGGTGGTGGCTTTCTCCGTCGGTGAAGTTTCAAAGCGAATATCTAATTTCTGATTACTGTGGATTGGCGCAAGGCGCCAGTTGTTATCGGCAGCTGGGTGAATCTCTTTGCTCGCGGTAATCCAGTTCGCCAGCACCGAGCGGTTCTCATCCGGCGAGGCGAAAGCGATATGGCTATCACCGGTACCCGCAAACTTGCCGCCGTAAGCGCGATAGTTATTGGTTGCCACCAGGAAAGTCGCATTCGGGTCGATTGGCTTGCCTTTGAACGTCAGCCCTCTAATACGCTCGGCCTTCGGGTTCACCATCTGGCATTCGCCGTCGTAACGCGCCGGTTGCGACACATCAATCTGGTAATCCACGCCGTCGATAACATCAAAGTTATAGGTGCGGAAACCATCCCAGTTGATCAGCGACTGCGGTTTGCTGCTGTTCACATCAATCTGATTAAACTGCCCAGCGGAACACTCCAGCCATTCCTTCACCTCTTTGCCGGTGGCTTTTACTACCACCAGCGTGTTCGGGTAAAGATACAAATCGGCGGCATTACGGAAGGTGAGCTGGCCTTTTTCCACTTCAACAAAACTGGCTGGGTCATTCTTACGCCCGCCGACTTTGAACGGTGCCGCAGCAGACAGCACCGGCAAATTCGCCAGATCCGGGTCGCCCTGAATGTATTTTTCAACGTAGGCGAGCTGCGCGTTATTGACCACTTGCACCGTCGGGTCATCCTGAACCAATGCCAGATAGCTGTACATATTGTCGGAGGATTTGCCGATTGGCTTGCTGACAAACTCGCGCGTGGCGTCGTGATCGTGTTTCATCACTTCCACCAGTTTGGCGTCTTCTGGCACCAGCGCTTTCTTCGCTACGCTGTCGTAGATTGGGCGTGCTTCTGCCTTGCTGCTGGTGACCTTCCACGAGCCGCTATCGTTGTTCAGCACCAAATCAACCACGCCAAGATGGTCGCCCCACATTCCCGGCATCACCGCCGGAATACCGTTCAGCGTGCCTTTATCAAGATCAACACCTTTGATATTGGCAAAATCTTTGCCAGGGAAAACAGCATGAGCGTGGCCAAACAGAATGGTATCTACACCCGGAACTTCGCTGAGGTAATAAACGGAATTTTCAGCCATCACATGATATGGGTCGCTGGACAAGCCGGAGTGGGCGATAACCACCACTAAATCCGCGCCGTTTTTACGCATCTCAGGCACATACTGGCGGGCGGTTTCGGTAATATCTTTAACCGTCACTTTGCCTTCCAGATTGGTTTTATCCCACGTCATAATTTGTGGCGGCACAAAACCGATATAGCCAATGCGTAATGTCTGCTCTTTGCCGTCTTTATCTTTCACTACCGTTTCTTTGATGACGTAAGGCGTGAACAGCGGCTTATTGGTTTTGGCATCAATGATGTTGGCATTCACATAGGGGAATTTCGCCCCAGATAACGCCATCTGCAGGTAATTCAGCCCATAGTTAAATTCGTGGTTGCCGAGGTTGCCGACGGCGTAATCCAGCGTATTCAGCGCTTTATAAACCGGGTGAATGTCGCCTTTTTTCAGACCTTTGGCCGCCATGTAATCACCAAGCGGGCTACCCTGAATCAGATCTCCGTTATCCACCAGTACGCTGTTTAGCGTCTCACTACGGGCGGCATTGATTAAGCTTGCTGTCCGCACCAGCCCGAATTTCTCTGTCGGGGTGTCTTTGTAGTAATCGAAATCCATCATATTGCTATGCAGGTCGGAGGTTTCCAGGATTCGCAGGTCAACGGTTGCGGCGTTAACGCTGGTGGCAATCAGCATGGCAAGGATCGTTGCGCTAAACTTAATCATGTTAAAGGTCCTTTTTTAAAGCTAGTTCACAGAAGGCTATGTATATAAACGTTGTTGCTTACAATTTTGTGAAGTGTGCCAGAAATCAGAATCGTTAAACCGGAATTGCTTCACAGATGGCGCAACCCGACGCGATGAGATATATACCCGACATACTTCAAATTGCCTCATTGTTGGCTGCGTGAACGCGCCCGAATCACTTACTGATGTAAGCTCATCGGCACTTGTTCTCTTGCCGCCTCGATGCAATTTGAATTATTTAGGGTATAAGTAAAACAACAGGTTATTTGTGTGACACAACATGAGGTGGAGAATGTTAGATAAAATTTGCCAACTGGCTCGGGAGGCTGGAGTTGCCATCATGCAGGTTTATGAGGGGCAAAAGCCGCTGGAGGCGACCCATAAATCCGATGACTCACCCGTGACGGCAGCTGACATTGCGGCTCACACCATTATCCTGAAGGGGCTGCAAGCGCTTACGCCAGAGATTCCGGTACTTTCTGAAGAAGATCCGCAGACCTGGGAAACGCGCCAGCACTGGCAGCGTTATTGGCTGGTGGACCCGCTGGACGGCACCAAAGAGTTCCTGAAACGTAACGGCGAATTCACCGTCAATATCGCGCTTATCGAAAACGGCAAAGCCGTGTTGGGCGTGGTGTTTGCGCCAGTTCTGAACGTGATGTATAGCGCGGCAGAAGGCAAAGCCTGGAAGGAAGAAAATGGCGTGCGTAGCCAAATCCATGTGCGCGATGCCCGCCCGCCGCTGGTGGTGATCAGCCGTTCCCATGGCGACGACGAACTGAAAGAATATCTTCATCAGTTGGGTGAACACCAGACGACATCTATTGGTTCATCACTGAAGTTTTGCCTGGTGGCAGAAGGGCAGGCGCAGCTTTATCCGCGTTTTGGGCCAACCAATATCTGGGATACCGCAGCAGGCCATGCGGTTGCGGCAGCGGCTGGTGCACACGTTCATGACTGGCAGGGTAAGTCGCTCGACTACACCCCGCGCGAGTCATTCTTAAACCCTGGTTTCCGGGTCTCGATTTACTAAGCAGCTATTTACTCAGCAGTTCTCGCAGCAGGCTTATCACCTGCTGCACTTCTTCCTGAGTCAGTGCGCCATCTTTGGCGAACTGAACACGGCCCTGTTTATCCAGCACCACAATCGCTGAACTGCCGGTTTCGAGCTGCCATGATTTTTGCGCCACGCCGTTGCTGTCGACGATAAATTGCGACCACGGATACTGTGTCTTGTTGCTCTCCAGGCTGCTGCGCACAAACATCCCGGTGCCAATAATCGCGTCATCGGTGTTCACAATCGTGGTGGTTTGATAGCGGTCATGCGGGAATTTAGCCGCTTTAATTGCTTCAACGACACCGGCATTTTTCTCTTTCGCACTGGTGCGCCCGGCAATAAGTTGCAGCGTTCGCACTTTCCCCACCAGCTGCGCGCTATTCCAGCTTTTGTAGCTAAACTTATCATTATCGAGCATCAACTCACCTTTATCCGTAATGCCAATCGGTGAGACACGCTGATTTTTCTCGAAATTATGTGCCGATGCTGCAAGAGGTAACAGCAACAGGGCAAGCGCAAGGGTTGTGCGTAGGGACATGATGACTCCTTATCTTATTATTGGCGAAAGATTGCAGGTGATCCGACCACTCGTCGTGACGTTTTAAGCATATGTGCTGAATAGCTTTCTGTCCCGCAACAACAATGCCAGTTTGCGGGGTGCCGCACATATCCCTGTAATTCGAAGGCTTAAGCTTAGATTTGTTTACATTTGCAAAGATTATTCTGAGAAATTGTAATCATACGGTAAATAAGATTGTGCAAACTAGGTGTCGGTTTGTATATGGACTATAGTTTCCAGGCACCAAATTTTCCGCCTCGTTTTGTCGGGCCAAATGTGGAACCGCAGGGGCGTTAACACTGCAGGAGAGAAGAAGAATGAAAATTTTCCAACGGTACAACCCGCTTCAGGTGGCGAAGTACGTGAAAATCCTGTTTCGTGGACGGTTGTACATCAAGGACGTTGGCGCTTTTGAATTTGATAAGGGCAAGATTCTTATCCCAAAAGTGAAAGATAAGCAGCATCTATCTGTTATGTCAGAGGTAAACCGCCAGGTTTTGCGTATGCAGGCGGAGATGGCTTGAAGCCATAAGTAGTACCAAAAACGGCACCCGAGGGTGCCGTTAGTGTTTCTGGATTTTGAGAATTAAGCTGCGTTCTGTTCTTCACCATCCGCCGGTTTTGGCGTCAACGGCGTTGGTTTATTATCGATACGTGTCACCAGCAACTGGTCGATGCGGTAGTTATCAATATCCACCACCTCGAATTTGTAGCCAGAAAACTTCACTGAATCAGTACGCTTCGGGATTTTACGCAGCATAAACATCATGAAGCCGCCAATGGTTTCATAGTTGCCAGACTGCGGGAACTCATCGATATCCAGCACGCGCATCACGTCATCAATCGGTGTGCCGCCTTCAACCAGCCAGGAGTTTTCATCACGAGCAACAATTTGCTCCTCCATGCCCTGGCCAACCAGGTCGCCCATCAGTGTGGTCATCACGTCGTTCAGCGTAATGATACCCACCACCAGCGCGTACTCGTTCATGATAACTGCAAAGTCTTCACCCGCAGCTTTGAAGCTTTCCAGTGCTTCGGACAGCGTCAATGTATCGGGAACAATCAGCGTATTACGCAGATGCACGCCACTGTTGAGCGCAAGGCTTTGGTTGCCCAATACGCGGTTCAGCAACTCTTTTGAATCAACATAGCCGACGATATGGTCGATATCGCCATTACACACCAGGAACTTGGAGTGAGGATGCTCGGCGATTTTATTCTTCAGACTCTGCTCGTCGGTATGCAAATCAAACCAGATGATATTTTCGCGCGACGTCATGGATGACGGCACGGTACGCGATTCCAGCTCGAACACGTTCTCAATCAACTCATGCTCTTGCTTACGCAACACTCCCGCCAATGCACCCGCTTCAAAAACGGCATACACATCATCGGAGGTGATGTCGTCATTGCGCACCATCGGCAGTTTGAAAATGCGGAAAATGACGTTGGCCAGGCCGTTGAAGAACCACACCAGCGGACGGAAGATAAACAGACAGAAGCGCATCGGGTTGATGATTCGCAAAGCAACAGATTCAGGCGAAATCATACCGATGCGTTTCGGAGTGAGGTCTGCAAACAAAATGAACAGGCTGGTGACCAGCGTGAAGGAAAGAATAAAGCTCAATTGGTCAGCCATTTCTGGCGAGAAAAAACGCTCCAGAAGGACTTTAAAAGCCGGGGAAAATGCTGCGTCACCGACGATACCGCCGAGAATGGCTACCGCGTTCAGGCCAATCTGCACCACGGTAAAGAACATGCCAGGGCTTTCCTGCATTTTCAGTACGCGTTGTGCGTTCAAGTTGCCCTCATCAGCCAGCAGCTTGAGTTTGATTTTGCGGGATGCAGCCAGTGAGATTTCCGAAATAGAGAAGAACGCACTGACGGAGATAAGAAGAAGTATTAATAAAATACTGTTTAACATAGTTTATCCGGCTTAGAGCCAGAGCCTCGGAAGGAAAGTTGAAAATCTAAGGGTTAGTACATTTTGACTGCCAGTCCGTGGAGGTTGGGCCAGCAATTTCAACGGGTAGTATAGCGTAAGGGTGTGTGAGGCTGCCAGAGGACAAAAACCGCTTTCGTAGGGGGGGTAAGCGCAGCGCCCCCGCCGGAACCGGCGCAAATGGTGGATGACGCTAGTCGCTTATCCACCCTACAACTGATAGATCAGTGATCAGCTTTGATACCCTTTGACTGCAATTCTTTCCTGATGATGCGCTTAATCCAGGCTGAAACAGAAGCATCCCCATCAAGCTTCAATGCTTTTTGAATCCCTTCTTCGAGAGATGGCTCAACACGCAATGCGATCTGTTTATTTCCTTTCTTTTTAAATTCTATGATTGACATGTGTCTGACACCAATTTAAAGTGATTTTGTCATGCAAGTGTATGACATGAGTCATACAAAAACAACGAAGCCCAGCAGTGCGCTAACACTAACCGGGCCTCTAACCACAACCATTACTTAGGATAATGCTATGGCTGACGCTAATAGTAACACAGCAGCACAATCAACCGACCACACGTTTCCACACCTTGCCGATACGGATGTTCTTTATTCCGATATGGCAAACGCGATATCCGCAGTGAATCTCGATTCTTTAACCAGCGAAGAAGCTCTGGATCTTGCCAGCCAATGCGAAGAGAGCATTGCAGGGCTTTGCCACACGCAGCGCTTTATCGGTAAATCATTCGTTACCTTTGCGGATAGCAATGTGGTGGAGTTTTCACAAGAAACACTTTGCCAGGTGGGGCACGGGATTGCGGCGATTAGCTCACTGATTCCTGTGCTGCATGGCCTTGAACGCAAGGCGGATGCTTGTTGCCTGGAGTGACCCAATAAAGATTGCTGATACAGGTCACATAACCTCTTTCGTAGGGCGGGCAAGCGTAGCGCCCCCGCCAGAACCGGTGCAAATGGTGGATGACGCTAGTCGCTTATCCACCCTACAACTACGATTTATCCTCATTTGATTTCACCTTTTCTTTCATCCGTTTTAGAAAAGTATCCTGTTCCCAGATTTGTGGAGCTCCGCTGCTGATGCCTTCAGCAAGCAGGTCGCGCAACTGCTGTAATCTGGACTCCGCCTGTTTTTCCCGCAGCAGCCGCAAGGCATCCCGCAAGACTTCACTTTGCGTTCGGTAATCCCCTGAATCGACTAATGAATCAATAAAATCACGCAGTTCTTCACCGAGATCGACCGTTACTGTTCGTGCCATCAAAATCTCTCCATGTAAGACTTGTTCTTACAAATAGTATAAATTTTGCCAACGCCAATTTCCATCACCCGCTCAATTTTTCTTCAAACCTTAATATCCGCCCGGCATTGCCCAGCACCAGCAACGTACTCATATTATGCAGAATGGCGGCAATCACCGCGCCGGATGCGCCGAGCCAGCCGAAAGCGGCGGCGGCAACAATCACCACTGTCCAGCCCAGGCCAATCAGCACGTTCACTTGCAGCGTGCGGCGGCACAGGCGGCTTAAGCGCACGCAGGTTCCCAGGCGGCGTAAGTCACCGCCAATCAACACGATATCGGCGGATGCCATAGCGATATCCGAGCCGCCAGCGCCCATCGCCACGCCGACGACGCCCGCTTTGAGTGCCAGTGAATCGTTGATGCCATCACCGACCACCATGGGCCGGAAGCCGTTGTCGATTTGCGTGCTGACTTGTTGCAGTTTATCGGCGGGCAGCGCTCCGGCGATCACGTCATTGATGCCGACCTTTTTGGCGATGCGTTCTGCCACAGCCTGGCGGTCGCCGGTCAGTAATAATTGCTGATTCAAGCCCAGTTCACGCAGCTCGGTCATCGCGCTGGCCGCTTCGTCACGTAGGCTGTCTGCCAGTAAAATCCAGCCACGGAAGCGGCCTGCCAGCACCAGCCCGACAATCGGCCCATCGTGTGGCGGTTCTTCGGGTAAATCATCCAACTGCGTTTTTAAAAGCTCATGCCTGCCGAGAAATGCTTCGCCCGCACTTGTCGTCGCTGATACGCCTAATCCTTGATGTTCATAAACATTTTCAAGCTGCGGCCATGCGCTTTGCGGGGCGATATTCACCAGCGCGCGGCTGACCGGATGGTTGCTGGTTGCGCCAAGACTTGCCGCCAGGGAAGAGATAATTTCCGGTGATTCTCCTGCTTGCGGGCGTAACTCATGAAGTTGCAGTTTGCCGTGCGTCAGCGTGCCGGTTTTATCGATGATCACCGCGTTCAGTTCGGCGAGTTCTTCGAGGAAGGCCGCACCACGGATTAAAATACCGTGGCGTGCTGCGACGGTAAGCCCAGCAATGGAGGTCGCGGGCGCGGAAAGCACCAGCGCACACGGGCAAGCGGCAACTAACACCGCTAACATCGCCTGAGCGTTTTGCGTCAAAAACCAGGTGCTGGCAGCGATTAACAACACCAGCAGCAGATAACGCGCCGCGTGGCGTTCAAGCAAACGGGTAATTGGCGGGCTGGCTTGCTCGGCACTTTGCATCAGGGCAATCACGCGCCCAAGCGTTGAGGTTTCTCCGGTGCGCGTGACTTCGATACGCAACCGCCCGTCGAGATTTATCGCACCGCCATACACCTCCATGCCCGGTGTCACTTCCAGCGGCACCGATTCACCGGTAATCGGCGCGGTATCGAGGCTCGCCTGGCCTTCCAGCACGCGTCCGTCGGCAGGCAAGCGGTCGCCCGCGCGCACTTCTACAATATCGCCCGCCACCAGTTGATGGTTATCGACGTCATGCAAATGCCCCTCGGCATCAAAACGTCGCGCCCGGCTGCGCGTCAGTTTACTCAGTGATTCAATCGCTTCCTGCGAGCCAATTACGCTGCGCTCCTCAAGAATATGGCCGACGATCATAATCAGCGGTAACAGTGCGGCGGTGAGTAAATCTCCGGTTGCCCACGAACCGATCAGCGCGAGTGCTACCAGCTGATCGGTGATGCCGTGCAAGCTCGGGTAACGCAGGCTGTAAAAGGCGTGGCGCAAGACGGGGATGGCGACCATTAACGAGGCGCAGCCTAATAAAATGTCGGCTACGGCGATTTGCTCCGGTGCCATCCAGCGCCACAGCAAACCCAAAATGAGCGTGCCGCTGGCGACCAGCGCGAGGATTAACTGGCGGGTGATTTGTCGTTGTTCTTGATGCGACAGCGCGCTGCCGGGGTTCACTGAATGAGTTGTCATGGTTTAGACGGTTCCTTTTTCCCAGCCGCTTGCAGGATCAAATTGGCATCATCCTGGGGGGATACGGTGACCACCGATTCGGCCTGCGCCAGAATCGCCGCAATGCGTTCGCGGTACACTCGCGCTAACAAATCCGGATCGTTATGGCTACCGGCCAGGCGGTTGACCATCGCGGTGTCAGACTGCGCTTTCGCCACTTTTTCTTGTGCCTGTGCTTGTGCGGTTTGGCGTAGCTGGTCGGCAAGCTGTGTCGATTTCTGGCGTATTAACGAAGCGTCGGTATTTGCGTTGGCAATCGCTTGTGACGCTTGCTGGCTGGCGGTTAATACCGCGTTGAAGGCGGTGACGGTGGTTTCCGGCAAAGTTGATTGCACGGTTACGCGCTCAAGCGTAATACCAAGTGGGCTGCCCGCCAGCGCCAGGCGTTGCAGATTCTGTTCGATATTGTGCTGCACATCGGCACGCAGGCGTTCGCGCTGTTGGGCGACATTCGAATCGCCGCTGACCATTTCTGGCCGCGCCACCAGAATTGTATCCAAATCCCGCGAGGCACAAACGGCAATGGCTGCGCGCTGTACCAGGCGGTCGAGTGCTGGCATCACATGCTCGCCCTGCAAGACATAAGCCATTGGTGTGACCACACGATAAAACACGCTGATATCCAGTTGCACCACGCCCGCATCGCCGGTTAACAAGTAACCGGAACCCGCCAGCGCATCGCTGCTGTCATCGCCGCGCTGCGCATCGGCTGAGCGTAAC
Source organism: Buttiauxella sp. 3AFRM03 (assembly GCF_003675305.1). NCBI lineage: Bacteria > Pseudomonadati > Pseudomonadota > Gammaproteobacteria > Enterobacterales > Enterobacteriaceae > Buttiauxella > Buttiauxella sp. 3AFRM03. The sequence continues at coordinate 2,478,417 of NZ_CP033076.1, read as the reverse complement.
AGTGCGGTCACGTGATGTTCGATAACGCGGTCGGGCGCAGGAACCATCACCACATCGTCAATCGGCTTCGGCCAGGTTAACAACAAACCCGCTTCATCCACGCGCTGCTGTGCGCCAAAGTGCAGCACCACCGCGCGGCTGTCGGCGGGGATTTGGCGGATGTTCGAGAACAACCACGACGCCGCAGCCAGCAACGTCAGCGCATACAGCGCATAAAAGGCAAGGCGTATGGATTGCGTCCACGGGCCAGCGGGTTTATTAACCTGATGCTCACTCATGGGTTTTATCCAGTTTCGGCCCTTCAACTAACAGGTGGAACGGCGCGGCATCGGTGCGTAACACCAGGCGAGTGCTGGAATTCACCACGCCACTGAGCGCATCAAGCTGGCGCAACAGGCTGTAAAGCTGAGGCGAGCTGGCATACGCCTTGCCATAAATTTCAGCGGCTTGCACCTGAGACTGCGCTTCAATATCTGCCGCCTGAACCTGCGCCTGAGCTTCAACAATGCGAGCATCCCGTTCTGCTGCCGAGCGGATTTCTGCGGCAGCGCGTTTGCCTTCGGCGGTGCGCTCGGTGGCAATGGTTTCGCGTTCGGCACGCATCCGGTCGACCGTGGCGTTCAGCGTGACCGCCGGTAATGTCAGGCGTTCAGTGCCAACTTGCACTAAACGGATGCCGTAACTTTCGAGCAGCGGCTGGCTGATTTGCGCCTGCAAATGGCTTTCAAACTGGTTCAGTTGCACTTGCTGGCTATCGGTATTGACCAGCTGCGCGAGGCTAAAACCGCTGGCGGTGGTTTCCAGCGCTGAACCTAAATAAGCGCGGATTTGCCGTGCCGCTTCATCGGGCTGGTTTTGCACCGCGCGCATAAAGCGCTGCACATGTTGCGGCGTGTTATCAACCTGCCAGACCGCATAAGACTGCACGATGATCCGCAACCCGTCACGCGTACCAACATCCTGTAGCCCGCTCGATGTGGTACGCAGCCGTAAATCCACAGCGGTCGCCATCTCAAACGGTGCGGGTAAGCGCCACGCCAGCCCAGGGTTGAGCAGCACGCGCACCGGGTTACCGAAGCGAGTAATGATCAGCGATTCGCCAGAGCGCACCTGCACCAGGCTTGCCGCCGCGACCAGCAAAGCAACCAGCAATCCCGCACCCGCAATACGCTTCCAGGCTTTGGTTTTGGGTGCATCGGAGTGATGGCTGTGATGGCAACCGCAACCATGATGATGTGAATGGCTCAACGGGAAGACTCCTGTGTCGGTTTGGATGGCGCGTCGCGCCGTGCTGCATCGTTCAATGAAGGAAACTCGCGCAGGTCGATAGTCGGTGGCGAGCCCGCGCCAATGCGCTGGTCGATAATTAACAGCGGGCTGTGGCCGAGCGTCTGGTGCAGCTGGCTGTACCATAATTCATCGACAAACACCTGGCCCGACTGCGCCACCGCCTGTTTTTGGGCGGCGAAACGCACCGCTGTGGCCTGTGCTTTGCTGGTCACATCGCTGGCATTCATCTGTGCCTGATTATGGCGGGTGGTCGCGGTGGTTTGTGCGCTGGCCGCCAGTTCCGCCGCGTGCCCGCGTTCACGGGAAATCAGCGCCTGGGCAGAAATTTGTGCCGCCTGTACGCCATGAAAAGCATCCGCTGCACCAGCGGGCGGGTGAATGGCTTCGACCACGGTCGATAACAGTTCGACGCCGGACTGCAGGCTATCGAGTTTTTGCTGCACCGCGCGGTTAATCTGGCTGGCTAAGGCGATGCGTTGCTCAGCCAATAACTGCTCAAGCGTCTGAGAGGAAAACTGATGCACCAGCACCTGGTTGGCAGCGCTGCGAATCAGTTCTGGCAGATTGGCACTGTTGTAAGTGGCTGCCAGCGCCGCGTTGTCGGTCAGGCCGATGCGCCACATAAAACGCACATCGCTATTAATGATTTGCAGGCTCTGCTGGCTACCACTTTGGCTGGCAATAATCTGTGCTTTATCAAAATTATGCACCGCGTCCCACAGGCGATCGGCACTTTGCGGTGCTTCACCTTCGGCGCTGGTCAATGGTTCCGCGGTGGTGCCGGGTTCTTCACCTGTGGCTAACTCGTGCACCTGGCCATTTTCCGTCAACACCACTTGCCCGAACGGCCACGGCAGCCCGTAATGCAGGCCGGATGACAACACTTTTACCGGCTTACCAAAGCGTTCATAAATCCCACGCTGCGTGGCAGAAATTTGCTGCAAGCCGGTCAGCAACCAGCCGCAAATCAGCATCACCGTCAGCACCGGTAAAAAAGCCCGCCGCAACACGGTAAACGCCCACAGCTGGCGCAAATCTATCCCAAAGTGTTGATGCAGCTCGCGCTGTAAAAAAAGCAGCGGGCGAGGCGGCCAAACGAGCTGCGCGGCCAGTTGGCTTTTGGCGAGGAAATCCGGTTCGCTATCTGCTTCTTTTGGCGGAGTAAACAGGGAAAACAGGCCGCGCAGCAGGAACTCAAGCGCGACCAGAATCACCAGCATGGCAGGGAGATCGACCAGTAACGGGAGGTTAGCCGCCGGGAAAATTAGCGCGATCAGGGTGAGACATTGCACCGCCAGAGCCAGGCGTAATAGCGGCGCAATAAATTTTGCTTCCGGCCAGGCTTCATCGACGGTGGCCGCCAGATGGCGTTCAGCCACCAGCGTGGTAAACATCGCCGTGGTAATTATCCCAACCGCCACCCAGCGCAAGTTGCCTTCATCCAGCGCCAGGTATTGCGTGGCAAAATCCACTTGCGCGACAAACAACACAAACAGCGCCATCGAAGCGAGCCAAATGCCATCGCTCTTAAGCAACGCATTGATACGGCTGAAATTGACAGGAATCAGTTCCCCAAGCCGCTGGTAAATGGTCGGCGGGGGAGCGGGTTCGGTTTGTGCTTCAGGTTCTGGCACGGGGGCGAACTTCCCGGCGCGCCACTGGCAAATCCGCTGCGCATTAAATAAAGAGATCGCCAGCAAAATCAGGGCTGCGGCATTGCTGCTTAATAGCACCGGCCAGCGGGAAGATGACTCGAACATACTGACAACCAGCGCCACTAAAATCATCAGGAAGATCGCGGCGCTTAATCCGCCGACCAGTCTGCCGGTCAGCCTGGCTTGCGCGGGGGCGAGAGAGTCACGCGCCTGGGAGCTAAACGGCGAGCGTTTGGTGGGTTCAGTCATTTGGGAGGGCTGTGTCATTGAGGTTTATTGTTACCATATAACATATCACGGCCAGCAATTATTCGTAAACGGAACGCGGGTAACGGTTTGTACAGTCTGATGTGAAGGGGGAATGAGCGGGCAACCAGAACGGATACCCGCGTTTGGTGACTGTGTTACCAGGTACCGCTGGCGTCGAGGGTTTTGCTTTCGGTCTGTTTTTCAACAGACTGCGTAATCCGCTCGTCAAGCAGTGTCTTGTACAGCTCTTCGTCGAGCGGCAATGTCACCCAACCGTCGGTCCAGCTTGAAAGGTGCATGGCGTTGGAAATCGTCAGCCCGCGAATCCCTTCTTCACCCGGTGCGATGAGCGGCTCGCCACGCAGCACGGCGGCGCAGAAGTTGCGGGTAATCACATGATGTTCACTGCATTCAGACGCGGTAGAGATCAGCACTTCCCAGCACTCCGGTTCGCCAAATCCGCCGGTCCAGCGGGCGTTGAACTCGGTTTCGGATTCCCGCAAACGCCAGTAGCGAAGCTTGCCTTCCTCAACCACCACTTTGCCTTTATCACCGATAATCTCCAGGCGGTTGGTGCCGGGGGTTTCTGCCACGGTGGTAATAAACACGCCGGTCGCGCCGTTGGCGTATTCCGCGTAAGCGGTCACTTCATCTTCCACTTCAATCTTGCGATGTTTACCAAACTGGCAAAAAGCGCGCAGGCGAACCGGCATCCCCACCAGCCACTGCCACAAATCCAGTTGATGCGGGTCCTGGTTTAGCAGCACACCGCCGCCTTCGCCTTTCCAGGTGGCGCGCCAGCTTCCGGAATCGTAATAGCTTTGCGAGCGATACCAGTTAGTAATGATCCAGTTTGAGCGGCGGATTTCACCCAGCTCGCCGCTGTCGATAAGGTCTTTTACTTTCTGGTACAGCGGGTTAGGGCGCTGGTTGTACATCAGGCCGAAAAGTACATCGCACTGCTGCGCGCATTCATTCATTTCACGCACTTGCGCGGTGTAGACGCCTGCGGGCTTTTCGCACAAAGTATGAATGCCGTTGCGCATCGCCAACATGGCCAGCGCCGGGTGGTCGTAGTGGGGCGTGACGATTAATACCGCGTCGATAAGCCCACTTTGCAGCATTTCTTCTGCGTCACTAAACAGCGGGATATTTTCCCCAACCACCTGACGAATCGCCTCATGCTTTTGCGGATTGTTATCGCAAACGGCGCTAAGAACCGCTTCTTTCACCGTACCTGCCAGCAAATAACGGGCGTGAACGGTGCCCATATTGCCAACTCCAATAATGCCAAAGCGTACTTTTTCCATGTTACAGGCCTCGCTCATTAATGACGCTATTCAGGGCGTTCACCGCGCAGGTAAATGCGGCTTCACCATGGTCCATTTTGTCACTGGTTATCGCGCTATTTTCTAATGCTTTGAAACCGCTGAAATCGGCCAGATGGGGCTCAAGGGACAAGAATCCCTGGTAACCGCAGGCTGCCAGTTCTGCCAGCATATCGCCGATGCGCCCGTCACCCAGGTCCGCAGGCATGACATCGCCCGTGGCGAAAAGAGCGTCTTTAATATGGATATAGACGACGTGTTTGCGCAGCAGCGTAAACGCATCCGGGAATGGAGTGACGCCGCACTGCACAAAGTTTGCCGGGTCGAAAACCGCTTTTACTTTCGGCGTATTCAGCGCTTCCAGCAGTTGCAGGCAACGTTCGGCGGTATCACCGAAAATGTCTTTTTCGTTTTCGTGCAGTAGCGTGACGTCATAGCCTTCGGCGGCGGCAACCAGTTGCTGCCAGCGGTGCAACACTTCCGGCCAGTATTGCTGCGGATCTTCATCTTTCGGCATCCAGAAGCTGAACATGCGGATGTATGGCGCTTCAAGAATTTGGGCGATTTTTAAGGTGTGACGAAACAGGTCAAGATGCGCGTCAAAATCTTCATCGAGGCCAATTTTGCCAATGGGCGAACCGACAGAGGAAATAGCAAAGCCGCGCTCATCCAGGCGTTGTTTAATTAATTTCACTTCATCTAAGGTGTGTTCTACCAGCGGGCGGTCATTCACGCCGCGCATCTCGATATGGCGGATATTGAATTTATCCAGCACATCCATTTGTGTTTCCAGCCACGGCGAAATCTCATCTGCAAAGGCAGATAAAGTAAATTGGTGCATCAGATAAACCTCTTAGCTCATGCCAAATAAATGGGGAAGGAATAATGAAATTTCAGGAATATAAGTCACCACCAGCAATAAAATAAATTCGATGGCGAAGATCGGTAATAACGGTTTAATGACTTTTTCCATCGGCACATTGGCGATGCTGCAACCCACAAATAAGGCGCTGCCCACCGGCGGTGTGATATTGCCGATACACAAGTTAAAGACCAGCATCACGCCGAAGTGAATCGGGTCCATGCCGATGCTTTGTGTAATCGGGAAAAAGATCGGTGTGAAAATCAGTAATGCCGGGCTGATATCCATAAAGGTGCCGACAATCACCAGCAGCAAGTTCATGATCAACAAGATAATAATCGGGTTTTCCGAAACAGACAGCAGCAGTTCGCTGACGGTATCCGGAATAGACAGCCAGGTCATCGCCCACGACATAAACGACGAAGCGGCAATCAGGAATAAAATCATGCCGGAAATAATCGCCGACTCGATCATAATTGCCGGTAAATCTTTCGGCTTAATGGTGCCATAACACAGCGAAAGAATAAGCCCGTAGAAAACCGAGATGACGCCGCCTTCGGTCGCGGTGAATATGCCAACAATAATTCCGCCAATCACCACCACAATCATTAACAGGCTAGGAATGGCATCAAAAACAATACGCAGCGCCTGTTTTAACGGCACTTTATCTTCTACCGGATAGTTATGTTTTTTGGCATAGATCCACGCATAAAACATCACACCGAGGCCCATTAAAATCCCCGGCACATAACCGGCAACAAACAACGTTGCTACCGAAGTTCCGGTCATTAATGAGAAGACAATAAACAAACCAGTTGGGGGAATAAGCAAACCGGTAGGTGCTGAAGCAATGTTAACGGCGGCGGAGAAGTACGGATCGTAGTTTTTCTCTTTTTGCAGCGGCCCCATAAAACCACCGACCGCAGAAGCGGCGGCAACGGAGGAACCGCACACACTTCCAAACAGCATATTACTGATAACGTTGGCATGCGCCAGCGAGCCAGGAATGCGCCCGCCAAGCAGCATCGCTAAGTTAACCAGCCGTCGGGCTATCCCACCTTTATTCATTAAGTTACCGGAAAGTATAAAGAACGGTGCCGCTAACAGGCCAAAGTTGTTGATGCCGGTAAACATTTTCTGACTACCGGAATAGAGAATATCCCCCACCGACATGCTGAAAATCAGCGTGAAAATCGACGACACCATAATGGCAATCGCCACCGGTAATCCGAGCACTAAAAAGAAAATAAAGCTGCCCAGTAGCATGCTGCAGGCGATGAGAATTTCGGAATCAATCATGGGCATTCTTTCCCTGGCAATTGCTGATGATATTGATGATTTCCAGCAAAATAATAAGCACGCCGCTCAAAGGAATAATGGCGTGGATCCAACCCATTGGAATGCCCAGCGTACTGGAGCGTTGACCCATGCCTTCGAGCATAAATTGCCAGCCGCCGAGGATCATGACGAAGAAAATGGAAACCATAATAATCACGTGATGCAGAGTGTTTAGCTTTACACGCAGGCGGATATTGAGTTTCGATTCCAGCAGCGTCAGAGCTAAATGACGCTGGGAAGAGAAGCAGCAAACTGCCCCTAAAAAGCCCATCCAAATCATAATGTAACGCAGTAATTCTTCGGTATAAGTGCTGGGGTCGTTAAGGATATAGCGGGTAAAAACCTGCCACATCGCAATCAGGCACAAGGCGGTGAGCAGGCACGCCACCAGCAGCCCGATACCTTTATCAAGGTATGACTTAAAGGTTTGAAGGTTCATGAAGTACTCCGGAAAAGCTCGCCCTGTAAAGCCAGCCGTCTGGCTTTACAGGCTAATTGCTTTTATTGCATTGAATTACGGATTTCGGTTACTTGCTGCATTTTGTCGGCGGGAAGCTCGGCGTACATCGGTTCCACTAAATCCTGGAAGGCTTTTTTCTCTGGGTTGACCCGTCCTAAATAGCGTTGACACATTTAACTCGCAGGCAGAGGAAAATGTGATGAACCAATATGTTAAACGCACACAACGCGATTACCCTCTATCCTTTAAACTGGCCGTTGTCGAACAGGTCGAAAAAGGGGAAATGACTTACCGTCAGGCGCAAGACCGCTACGGTATTCAGGGTAGCCACACCGTCATGACGTGGTTGCGCAGATACGGTCAACTCGACTGGCACTCCCCCTCTCTCGCAAGAAAGTGCGGAGCTACTATGCCCAAAATACCTCTTACTCCCGAACAACGGATCAAAGAACTCGAGCAGCAACTGGCTGAATCAGAAATAAAAGCCCAGTTTTTTGAAGCTGTCGTGAAGGTAATGAATACCGAGTTCGGAGCCACACTGACAAAAAAGCAGTTGGCCACCTTATCACGCAAGCACAAACGCCGGGACTCACAGTAATGCGTGCTTGCCGGTTCATGGGGATCAGCCGACAGGCGTGGTATCAATCCCTGCAACGTGAGCGCGGAAGAGAAAGACAGGCGCAGCATATCGTTGAACAGGTGACGACCATCCGGCTACACCAGCCCCGGCTGGGGACACGTAAACTGCATTATTTATTGCGACAGCAACCAGAGCCGGCACTCCATGTCGGTCGGGATCGTTTGTTCCAGATACTGCGTGGCGCACGATTACTGGTAATACCGAAACGGGCGTATCACAAAACGACTCAAAGCCATCATCGCTTTTATCGTCATCCTAACTTATTGAAGGCGGGAGAAAATCAGGTTGTTGCCAGCCGCCCGGAGCAGGTGTGGGTCGCGGATATCACGTACATTCCCCTGCGTAAGGGAACGGCGTACCTCAGTCTGATAACAGACGTCTGGTCGAGAAAAATCGTGGGATATCATGTGCATGAAAGTCTGCATACCCATCATGTGGCTAAGGCGTTCAGAATGGCGCTGGTCAGCAGGCGTACAGCACATCCACTGGTGCATCACTCAGATCGGGGTGTGCAGTACTGTTCAACAGAATATCAGGCACTACACCAACGCCATGGGGTCATCTGCTCGATGACAGACGGGTATGACTGTTATCAGAATGCGCTGGCGGAACGGGTAAACGGGATATTAAAAATGGAATATCTGCTCGGGAAGCCAGAAGATATCGGACAGGCAAGAAAGATGGTCAGGGAGTCGGTGGAAATCTACAACACGCGGCGGCCACATCTGTCGCTAAAATACAAAACGCCCGATGAAGTTCATCGGGCGTTGTAAGGCCGAAAAGTGTCAACCTATAGCAGGACTAGTCAGGTAGTAGAATTTCACGCCCATCGCTTCGGCATCTTTCTTCGCTTTCGCCTGTACTTTTGCCTGCTCTTCGGTCTGCATTACGGCGGAGTTCAGTGCGGCTTGTTTCAGTTTTACCTGTTGATCTGGCGTCAGTTTTGCCCACGTTTTGCTGCTGATAACCACAATGTCAGGCACCAGCGTATGTTCATCAAAAGAGTAGGCTTTCATCATTTCGCCATGGCGGGCATCCGTTAGCGTCGAAACGGCATTTTCTGCGCCATCGACCACACCCTGCTGCATGGCACCGAAGACTTCGCTGTACGGCAGCGGTGTGGCGGTTGCGCCCAGGCGTTTCATCATATTCAGTACGGTTGGGTCGGCCATGACGCGAATTTTGACGCCTTTTAAATCTGCGGGTTTTTCGATGCCTTTATCGCGGGTATAGAACGAACGGAACGAGCTGGTATAGAACGTCAGCCCTTTAATACCGCTGGATTCTGGGTAGGCGTAGAAAGTATCAGCCAACGGACTGAGACTGAACTTCAGATAAGCTTCGTTGCTGGGGAACAGATACGGCATGGAAAGAATCGAAAACTTGTCATTGAACGATTGCAGGTTAGAAACAGAAACACGCGCCATATCGACGGTCCCTTTCTGCACATCCTGTAAAACCTGAGTTTCATCGCCCAGCGCACCGTTGGCAAAAATACGTAATTTCACTTCGCCATTAGTGGTTTTTTTTAATTCGTCGTTCATAGATTTGAGCGCTAAAACGGTCGAATCGATAGCGAGATGGTTATCTGCGACTTTTAACGTAATAGCGTGTGCAGAATAACTCGTCAAAAGAGCGAGGGCACAGCTAATAACGGAACCTTTAAAGAGAGTCTTTTTCATTGTGCATTTCTCACCTGGATGTTAATTGGCGCTACAGTAAGAAACTGCCCGAATCTCAGCAAACGGATTTTGTGATAATATTCGCAGCTTAAGTAATTACCTGTCTTGTTTTTAATATTTATCTTTTAAAAACAAAGAAATATCCGTGATAATATTTGCATGGATGCATTGTGTCAGGGATCACAAAATGGCAGGTAAATTAAAGATGCAACAAATAGCCGTAATGACAGGATATTCTGTCAGTACGGTTTCAAGAGTTTTAGCCGGGAAATCGAACACCAGCCCACAGGCGCGTAGCGCTATACTGCGTAGTGCTCAGGAGTTTGGTGTATTAGATGAACTTATCAGTGGGCGTTTATTAATTAACGGTGTGATTATATTTGCCCCGGACCGTGCTTTTAATAGCCGTGATGACACATTTTATAATGAAGTCATCAAAGGCATCGTCGAAGCTATTGCTCCGCATGATATTTATATCCGTTATTGTGGGCTGGAAGAGCAGCAGGCAGATTTGAAGTTGTTTCTTAAAAAAGCCAGCGACAGCAATATTAACGCGATGATCATTATTGGCGTGGACGACCCAACCATTCATAAACTCGCCGCCACACTAAACAAACCCTGCATTCTTATTAATACCACCGACCGGGAAATGCTTCTGGATAACGTCTCGCCAGACCATCGGGCCATCGGTTTTAGTGCCGCTCGTCATCTTTATCAACAGGGGCATCGGCGCCTGCTGTGTCTGACCAGCCTGCGGCGCGACACTATGGTGAGCCGCCTGGAGGGGGTCAAAGAAGCGGCGCGTTACTTCCATGCTCCATTCGATGAAGCTCTCAATTTGGTGGTGACGGAAGGATTTGGCGCGGTGGAATCAGAAGCGGCGCTGGAACGCTGGTTTTCACAACATTCCCAGGAACAATGGCCGACGGCCATTCTTTGCGCTGGGGTATTTATGGCAAAAGGGGCGCAACAAGTCTTGCAGCGCCGTAACCTTACTGTCGCGCAGGAAGTTTCGCTGATGGTCACCGACTTTAGCTGGACACTCTCCGAGCCCTTTAGCCCCGCATTAACGGCAATTCAGGTGCCTTGTCGTGAATTGGGCATTGAAGCGGTGCATTTATTACAAAACCGTATTACTCGCCCCCACACCCCGGTATTCAACCTGATGCTGCAGGGGCGTTTGCTGGTGCGTGATTCGGTGATCCGCACTACCCGCTCAATCCCGCGGGAGCACGCTTAAGCTTGCGGCGGTAAACAGACACCAATGCCACCAATGCCGCAATAGCCATACGGGTTTTTATGCAGATATTGCTGGTGGTCGTCCTCGGCATAGTAGAACGGACCGGCGTTGGCAATTTCAGTTGTGACGCGGCGCTCATCACCAGCCAATGCCATAGCGTCCTGGAAACGCTCAAAACTGGCGCGGGCGGCAGCATCTTGCTCAGGTGTGAGGGGGTAAATCGCCGAGCGATATTGGGTGCCGACATCACCGCCCTGGCGCATGCCCTGAGCCGGATCGTGATTTTCCCAGAACAGTTGCAGCAATTGCTCATAGCTGATGACTTGTGGGTCGTACACCACGCGCACCGCTTCGGTGTGGCCCGTCATCCCGCTACATACTTCACGGTAAGTTGGATTGGGCGTAAAGCCGCCAGCGTAACCTGCGGCGGTGCTATAAACCCCCGGCAGTTGCCAGAACAAACGTTCAACGCCCCAGAAACAACCCATCGCAAAATAAGCGATTTCCATCCCATCTGGTACATTTGTCATGGAATGCTCGTTAACTGCATGTAAAGCGGCGATCGGCATCGGGGTGTTGCGGCCTGGCAACGCTTCAGACTGGGTCACGGGATGGTTTTTCTCAAATAATTTCATCAGTCATGCTCTCCCGATATCGGTAAAATTTAGTAACAACCGTCAAGCGGTTGTAACGCGGCGAGTTATTTCAGACAATAACCCAGCATTATGAGACTACAGTACATATAAGAATTATTTGGGTTATTGTGCAGTTTTCAACCCTAATTGTTGTAATTTTGTTAAGCCTAAGGCGGCGATAACGTTTCCTTCCAGGGGTGGGAACAAGGATATTCAGGAGAAAACGTGCCACAAATCCGTATATTTTGCTCGGCCTGTTTGTGCCTGGTAAGCACGTGGGCGGGAGCTGCCAACGTACGTTTACAGGTTGATGGGTTAAGCGGCGAGCTACAAAAAAACGTTCGTGCGCAACTTTCTACCATCCAAAGTGATGAAGTGACGCCGGACCGGCGTTTTCGCGCGCGTGTGGATGACGCCATCCGTAATGGTTTGAAAGCGCTCGGATATTACGAACCAACCATTGAATTTGACCTGCGGCCACCACCGGCTAAAGGGCGACAGGTATTGATTGCCAAAGTCGATCCCGGCCCGCCAGTGTTGATTGGCGGCACTGACGTGATTCTGCGCGGCGGTGCGCGTACCGATAAAGATTACATTGCATTATTGGCCGACCGCCCGAAAATTGGCACCGTTCTCAATCACCACGATTACGACAGCTTCAAAAAAGATCTTTCCAATATTGCGGTACGGAAAGGCTACTTCGACAGTGAATTCCTCAAAAGCCAACTCGGGGTTTCCCTTGAGCGCCGCCGGGCGTACTGGGACATCGATTACAACAGCGGTGAGCGCTACCGTTTTGGTGACGTGACTTTCCAGGGCTCACAAATTCGCGAAGATTACCTGCAAAATCTGGTGCCTTTTAAAGAGGGCGATTACTACACCTCAAGTGATTTGGCAGAGCTAAACCGCCGCTTATCGGCGACAGGCTGGTTTAATTCGGTGGTGGTGGCGCCGGAATTCGACAAAGCTCGCAAAACCAAAGTATTGCCATTGCAGGGCGTCGTTTCCCCAAGAACTGAAAACACCATTGAAACCGGTGTGGGTTATTCCACTGACGTTGGGCCGCGCGTCAAAGCGTCGTGGAAAAAACCGTGGATGAACTCTTACGGCCACAGCCTGACCAGCAGCATCAGCCTTTCTGCGCCTGAGCAAATCATTGATTTCAGCTACAAAATGCCATTGCTCAAAAACCCGCTGGAACAATATTATCTGGTGCAGGGTGGCTTTAAAGCGACAGATTTAAACGATACCAAGTCCGATTCCAGCACCCTTGCGGTTTCACGATTCTGGGATTTATCCAGCGGGTGGCAGCACGCCATCAACCTGCGCTGGAGCCTCGACCACTTTACTCAGGCAGACGTGACTAACACCACGATGCTGCTTTATCCGGGTTTAAGCCTCAGCCGTACTCGCTCGCGTGGTGGCCTGATGCCCACCTGGGGTGATTCACAGCGTTATTCGCTAGACGTTTCCGACACCATGTGGGGTTCGGATGTCGACTTCGCGGTGATTCAGGCACAACAAGTCTGGATTCGAACCTTGCAGGAAAAACACCGCTTTGTGGTGCGTGGCAACGTCGGTTGGATTGAAACCAATGACTTCGACAAAGTCCCACCTGACTTGCGCTTCTTTGCCGGTGGTGACCGCAGTATTCGCGGTTATTCCTACAAATCCATCTCCCCTGAGAACGACAAAGGTGAACTGACGGGTGCCTCAAAATTAGTCACCGGTTCACTGGAATATCAATACAACGTGACCGGGAAATGGTGGGGTGCGGTGTTTGTCGACTCCGGCGAAGCGGTCGATGACATTAAAAAGAGCAACTTTAAAACTGGCGCAGGGTTCGGTGTGCGCTGGCAGTCACCGGTTGGGCCAATCAAGCTCGATTTAGCCGTTCCGGTGGGCGATAAAGATGAACACGGTTTACAGTTTTACATCGGTTTGGGGCCTGAACTATGAGTCGTTGGAAGAAGATAAGCCTCGCGGTGTTATTTTTTGTGGTGCTGCTGATTGGTGCGGTGGGCTTCCTGGTGGGCACTACCACTGGGCTACACGTCTTATTTAACGCCGCCAACCGTTGGGTACCTGGGCTGGATATTGCCAGCGTCACAGGCGGCTGGCGCAATCTGACTATCAAAGGCCTGCGCTACCAACAGCCGGGCGTCAACGTCACGGCGGGTGAAATTAACCTGGCGGTTAAACTTGGCTGCCTGCGCGACAGCAGTTTGTGCGTGAATAATCTCTCACTCAAAGATATCGACGTGGTGGTCGATAGCAAAAAAATGCCGCCGTCAGCACCTGTTCAGGAAGAGGACACTGGCCCACTCAATCTCACCACGCCGTATCCCATCACCCTGAGTCGTTTTGCGCTTAATAACGTCAATCTCAAAATTGATAACACCACCGTTTCGGTGATGGAGTTTACCTCCGGCCTGAACTGGCAGGAACGTAATGTCACGCTGACGCCGACCAACCTTGAAGGCTTGCTGATTGCGCTGCCGAAAGTCGCCAAAGTGGCGCAAGAAGAGGTAGTTGAGCCGAAGATCCAGAACCCGCAGCCGGAAGAATTACCGCTGGGTGAAACGCTCAGGCAGCTGTTTGAAAAGCCTGTTTTACCTGAAATGACCGATGTGCATTTGCCGCTGAATCTGAATATTCAGGAGTTTCGTGGCTCGCAAATGCGCCTGACTGGCGACACCGATTTGTTGGTCAGCAGCCTGTTGTTGAAAGTCAGCAGTATCGACGGTTCTTTGAAGCTCGATGCGCTGGATGTCGACTCTTCGCAAGGCCAGGTCAACGCCACCGGTAGCGCGGAATTGCGCGATAAATGGCCGGTAGATTTAACCCTGAACACCACGCTGAACATCGATCCGATAAAAGGCGAAAAGGTGAAAATGAAGATCGGCGGCGAGCTGCGGGATGTGCTGAAAGTTGGCGTCAATCTTTCAGGACCGGTCGATATGGAACTTACCGCGCATACCCAGCTTGCCGTGGCCGGTTTGCCACTCAATCTGGAAGTGGTCAGCAAGCAGCTTTACTGGCCGTTTACCGGTAAAAAAGAGTACCAGGCAGACAATCTCAAACTGAAATTCAGTGGCAAAATGACCGATTACGCGCTGTCATTCCGTAGCGATGTGAAAGGCGAGCAAATCCCGCCTGCCACTATCACGCTCGACAGCAAAGGCAACGAACAACAGCTTAATCTCGATAAACTGCGCGTGGCGGCTTTGCAGGGCAACACCGATCTGAAAGCGGTGCTCGACTGGAGCAAAGCGATTAGCTGGCGTGGCGAGCTAAAACTCGATGGTATCAATACCGCGAAGCAATTCCCTGACTGGCCTGCAAAGCTTGACGGCCTGGTGAAAACCAGCGGCAGTTTGTATGGCGGCAGCTGGCAGGTCGATGTGTCAGAACTGAAGCTCGCCGGTAACGTCAAAAATAACAAAGTGAATGTGGCCGGGAAGCTTAAAGGCAACAGCTACATGCAGTGGAAAATCCCGGGTTTGCATGTTGAGCTTGGGCGAAACAGTGCTGATGTTAAAGGGGAATTAGGGCCGAAAGAGCTGGCGCTGGATGCCAATATTGATGCGCCGAATCTCGACAATGCTTTGCCAGGCCTGGGCGGCACCGCGAAAGGGACGATTAAAGTCCGTGGTGATGTCAAAGCCCCGCAATTGCTGGCGGATGTCACGGCGAATAATCTGCGCTGGCAGGAGCTGTCCATTGCGCGGGTTCTATTGAAAGGTGACGTCAAATCCACCGATCAAATCGCCGGTAACCTGGATCTGCGCGTCGAGCGTGTTTCCCAGCCTGGCGTCGACATCAACCTCGCCACGCTGGTAGCAAAAGGTTCTGAAAAACAGCATCAATTGAAATTGCGGATTCAGGGCGAGCCGGTTTCCGGACAACTCGACTTAAGCGGCAGTTTCTCTCGTGCAGAAGAACGCTGGCGCGGCAACCTGACCAACACGCGCTTTGAAACGCCGGTTGGCCCGTGGTCGCTTAACCGCGCTCTGGCACTCGATTACCGCAATAAAGAACAGAAGATCAATATTGGTGCGCATTGCTGGACTAACCCGAATGCCGAGCTTTGCGTGCCGCAACCGATTGATGCGGGCGCGAAAGGGCGAGCTGTCGTCAACCTGAATCGCTTTGATCTGGCGATGCTCAAACCGTTTATGCCGGAAGATACCCAGGCCGTGGGCACCTTTAGTGGCCGCGCGGATGTGAGCTGGGACAGTGAATCTAAGGGGTTGCCGCAAGGCAACGTCACGCTGCAAGGCAACGGCGTGAAAGTCACACAAGTGGTCAACGACAGCCCACTGCTGGTGGCGTTTGATACGCTGAATCTGAATGCGGAACTGAAAAATAACCAGGCGCAGCTTGGCTGGATGATCCGCGTCGCGCAAAACGGCCAGTTTGATGGCCAGGTGCAAATTACCGATCCACAAGGCCGCCGTAATCTGGGCGGTAACGTGAATATGCGTAACTTTGATTTGGCGATCGCCAACTCGATTTTCTCACGCGGGGAAAAAGCTGCCGGGAAGCTGAATGTGAATTTACGCCTGGCGGGTAACGCCGAGCGTCCGCAACTGTTCGGGCAATTGCAGCTGAACGGCATCGATGTCGACGGTAACTTTATGCCGTTTGATATGCAGCCAAGCCAGGTGGCGATGAACTTTAACGGCACCAATTCCACGCTGGTGGGGACGGTGCACACCAAAAAGGGTGATATCGCGCTTAATGGTGACGCGGACTGGACGCAAATCGACAACTGGCGGGCGCGTGTGGCGGCGAAAGGCAATAAGGTGCGCATTACGGTGCCACCGATGGTGCGCCTCGATGTCTCGCCTGATGTTGAGTTTGTGGCAACGCCAAGCCTGTTCACACTCGATGGTCGCGTCGATATTCCCTGGGCGCGTATCGTGGTGCATGACGTGCCTGAAAGCTCGGTCGGCGTTTCCAGCGACGAAGTGATGCTGGATCAAAACCTCAAGCCAATTAAACCGCAAACCGCGGGTATTCCGATCAACAGTAATCTGGTTATCCACGTTGGTGATAACGTGCGCCTGGATGCGTTTGGTTTGAAAGCGCGTTTGAACGGCGATTTGAAAATGGTTCAGGATAAGCAAGGGCTCGGTCTTAACGGGCAGATCAACATTCCCGAAGGGCGCTTCCACGCTTACGGACAGGATCTGATCGTGCGCAAAGGCATCCTGCTGTTCTCGGGGCCACCGGATCAACCATTGCTGAATATCGAGGCGATTCGTAACCCTGAATCTACCGAAAACGACGTTATTGCCGGTGTTCGTGTCACAGGAACGGCTGATGAACCGAAAGCTGAAATATTTTCGGACCCAGCCATGTCACAGCAAGAAGCCTTGTCCTACCTGCTTCGCGGCCAGGGTTTAGACAATTCTGGTGACGATGGCAACGCCATGACATCCATGCTTGTCGGTTTGGGGGTTGCACAAAGTGGTCAGGTTGTGGGTAAAATCGGCGAGACGTTTGGCGTAAGCAATCTGGCGCTGGACACCGCAGGGGTGGGGGATTCCTCACAAGTGGTGGTCAGTGGCTACGTACTGCCAGGTCTCCAGGTAAAATATGGCGTGGGTATTTTTGACTCGTTGGCGACACTAACACTGCGCTATCGCCTGATGCCTAAGTTGTATCTGGAAGCTGTGTCTGGTATCGATCAGGCACTTGATCTGCTTTATCAGTTTGAGTTTTAGCAATGCGAATATTTGTTTACGGCAGTTTACGACGCAAGCAAGGTAACAGCCACTGGATGACCAACGCCCAGTGGCTTGGGGATCATCATGTCGATAATTACGCCTTATACAATCTTGGCCATTATCCGGGAGTTGTGCCGGGTGAAGGTTCAGTTGTGGGCGAAGTGTATCGCATAGATGCTTCAACACTTTCCGAGCTCGATGCCTTGCGCACCAAGGGTGGTGAGTATAAACGTCAGCTAATTCAGACACCTTACGGGAGTGCATGGATGTATGTTTACCAACGGCAGGTGGATGGATTAACCCGCATTGAAAGCGGAGACTGGGTAGACCGGTAACCGTCCTGCGATCGCTCTCACCCTCTGTCAGCGGGCATGATTTCTGCTGACAAGAGGGTGAACTTTCACCTTAGCGCATGATGCGTTTTAATATTCTGTTCACCTGCTGTTCAAATTCCGTCGCGGCTTGATCGACGGTTTTCTTACCGTAATCAATCGCTTCTCTGGCGTTGTCGAACAGGGTGACAAACTGCCCATCTTCCAGTTGTGGCAATGTAGCCGAAGCATTAGGGAGTTTTGCCGATTGTGCGAGCCCCTGAATAACAGGATCGTTATCCTGCCAGATCCCGGCGTCACGCAGTGCTTTTTCCCCGGTTTGACTCAATGGTGCCCCACGTTCAAGGCCAACAGGCACCACGCCTTCCTTTTCATTGAGCAGGAAATTGAGCAGCAACGCGGCTTCTTTTGGATGCATTGTGTGACGACTTATCGAATACATCAGCGCGGTTTTACGAAACTGTCCGGCATCTTTCGCGCCAGGGAGCATCGGGTAGGGGCCCATGACCAATTTGTCAGGAAGAATCAGGTTCCCGGCTTCAGCGGTATACAACGCATTCCAGTTATAAACACCACCCCATTCGCCATTGATCCAGGGCTTCATTTCATAGTTGATACCTTTGCCGAAAGAAGCAATTTGCTTCATGTTCGGGGCGACATGCGCGTCCATCAGGCTTTTGTAAAAGGTTAACCCTTCAACCAGCTCCTCATGACTCCAGGCAAATGTTTTGCTCTCAACGTCTATCATCTCTTTCTGGTACTTCTGGTACATGTAAGAACGCACCAGCATCAGCGCATCTTGTTCTGATAAAACGAGAGGGAAATAGTTATCGCCGAGTTTCTCTTTAAACTGTTGACCCGCAGCACGTAATTCATCCCAGGTAGTAGGGAATGGAACGCCTGCTTTTTCCCAGGTATGTGCGTTGTAATAGAACAACATGACATTGCTGGAAATGGGCATCGCATTCACTTTGCCGTTAACCGTGGTGGTGGCGAGTGACTCAGGGGAATAGTGCTCTAACCCGATCTCTTTACTGACTTTGTTGAGATCGTAGAAACCATCTCCGGTGCGGGAAAGCAGCGTCAGCCAGTTCCAGTTTGTCTGGATAACATCTGCTTCCGTGCCGCTGTTGAGCTGCGTGGTGACACGAGAGGAATAGCCGTCCCAACCGGTATATTCTGCTTTAACTTTGATGCTGGGGTAGCGTACTTCGAATGCCTTCAGGGCTTCCAGGGTGGCGACGTTACGGGATTTTCCGCCCCACCAGGAGAAGCGCAGTTCCACTTGCTCGCTGCTGAAAGCCAGCGATGCATTGCCAAGCGTGCAACAGACCAGTAAAAAAAGAAGTGCTGTCTTCATGGTTCCATCCTCAATGTGATTAACCGCGAGCTCTCTTATGTCGGCAAGCCGTTAAGAGGCTAACCAGGCGCATTTCTTCTTCGTTCCACGGATTTCCCTGATCGTTTAGAACATCGTGAAACCATAACGATTGCGGATCGGGATGTGTTTTGTTGACGCCGGTCCAGGGGATCCAGGTTTGGGTTTTACCCTGTACCAATCCCCACTGGTAGCAACCCGCGTCATAAGCGGCGAACAACGGCAGTTGCTCGCTGAAGGTGCAGTCCATATGCCGCGCCAGCCACTCGGTACAAAGCACAGGACGATTGAGTTGTGATAGGTGGTGCAATGCCGTGAGCTGATAGTTTGCGGGAACATAGGCGTGATAGCTGATGATGTCTGAAAGCTGAAGCGCTGCGCTATCGATCGGATGCCCAAACAACGTGTTGCTTTCAATGTCGAGATGCCACGCGGCAACCGTCAGCGGTTGAGAAGGGCCGACCTCACGGGCCCAGCGAAAGGCGTTAATCATCAGTTGTAGCGCGAACTCCTCAATCCTGATGTCGGCCTCCCCGGATTCGGTGGCGCTCACGTTGATGCCACGATTGCCCGGTTCGTTGTACAGATCCCAGATGGCGACCCGTTCATCGTGTTTAAAGCGTTCAATGACGTCACGGATATAGGCTTCCACCGCTGGCCAGCGACTGGGATCCATCACAATTCCACGCCCAGGGCTTGCCGCAGCCTGACTGTTATGCACGCCTGGGCGAGGGGTTTTTTGCGGGCCGAGGAACGGCTCATCGCCGGAAAAGGCGCAATCGTCCATCAGCGTCAGCATCACCTGAATCTGGTGTTTCGCCGCCAGTTCGAGGAAAGTGTCGATGCGATTTAGTAGCCCGTCTCGATCGTGTTCCCAGACGATAAACGGCAGGTTGGTGCGCAGGGCGTTATAGCCATGACGCCGCGCCCAGCCCAGTTCCTGATCGATAGTTTGCGGATCGAAGGTGTCGGCTTGCCACATTTCCGTCCAGTTCACGCTGGTTCGCGGCAGATAGTTGAATCCACACGTCCAGCCGTGCTGCTCCTGCCAGGCCTGCGCCTGTGATGGTGTCCATTGAAAATGCATACGATGCTCCTGTTAGTCAGAATACTGCGTACGGCTCTATCCCCGAAAAAATGCGATATTGCCCTGTATTACAAAGAGATATTCTTTTCACTTTCGGCGTCAAAGAGATGGCATTCTTCCATGTTGAAGCGGAACCAAACCGGACAGTTTAACCCGCCCTCGATGATCGTCTTTGCCTCTTCGGCGGTGACGCGGGCGGTGAGTTCGACGTCTGCGACGGCGAGGTAGAGAAAGAATTCGTGCCCCATATTTTCAGTACGGATAAGCGTTCCTTCCGCGCCTTCGCTGGCAAACGGCTGCGCTGACACCATCACCGCTTCAGGGCGAATACCGAAAAAGACGTTTTTATCGACAAAGGGGGCGACTTTCTCCTGTTGGCTGGCATTCAGCGCCAGTGTGTTTTGGCCAACCGTGATGTGAAGCAAACCCTCTTTACGAATGATTTTGGTGGGTTTGATGTTCATTTCCGGCGCGCCGATAAAGCCCGCCACAAAGATATTCAGCGGGGCGTGATAGAGGTTATCCGGGGTATCAACCTGCATGATATGGCCTTGTTTCATCACGCAGATCCTGTCGCCCATGGTCATCGCTTCCGTCTGATCGTGAGTCACATAAACGGTGGTGGCCGGGCTGCCAGACAGCTTCAGTTGCTTGTGGAGATCGGAAATTCGGATGCGCATGGAGGCGCGCAACTTCGCATCAAGATTGGAAAGCGGTTCATCGAACAGAAACACATCCGGCTTTTTGACGATGGCGCGCCCTACGGCGACACGCTGGGCCTGACCACCGGAGAGCTGGCGCGGCAGGCTATCGAGCAGCTCTTCCAGTTCGAGTATTTTCGCCGCTTCATTCACCTGCTGAGCGATTCTTTCTTTGGGCAGCTTTGCGAGCTTAAGGCCGAAGGCCAGATTCTCGCGCACCGTCATATGCGGGTAGAGCGCATAGTTCTGGAATACCATCGCGATACCCCGCGCTTTAGGTGCAAGGTTATTGACGATTTTTTCACCAATATAAATTTCACCTCCGCTGACGGTTTCTAACCCGGCCAGCATTCGCAGAGTCGTGGATTTCGCGCAGCCGGACGGCCCGACAATCACCATAAATTCGCCGTCGGCGATATGCAGGTCGATGCCGTTGACGGCTCTGAACCCGTTGGAATAGATTTTTTCCACGTTCTTGAAAGTGACTGCAGCCACAATATTTTCCCCTTAACCTTTAATACCGCTACTGGACACGCCCTGGATGAAGTAACGCTGTGCCAGGAAGAAGACGATGATGGAGGGCATAAGCGCGATACACGACATCGCGAGTATTTCGTTCCACGGAGCCCCTTCGCTGACGTCTATCGACATTTTCAGCGCCAGGGAGATGGGGTATTTGTCAACGCTATAGACGTAGATCAATGGCCCCAGGAAGTCGTTCATCGACCACATAAACTGAAATAGTGCGACGGAGATAATGGCGGGTTTAAGAATGGGAACGACCACATACCACAGCACCTGTGCTGAGTTGCAGCCATCGATTTGCGCCGCCTCTTCCATATCACGCGGCACGCCGCGCAAAAACTGGATGAGCAGGAACACAAAAAAGCCTTGTGTGGCGAAGGCGGTAGGCAGATACAGCGGCAAATAGCTGTTAAGCATCCCCATTTCACGAAACATCAGGTACTGCGGGATGAGCAGCACCGTGCCTGGCAGTAACATGGTGGCGATAAGGGCAGAGAACCAGAATGTCTTCCACGGGATCTCGAATCGGGCGAAGCCGTAGGCCACCACCGTGGAAGAGATAATGGTGAGGATCACTTTTGGGATCACGAACTTAAAGGTGTTAAGCATGTAATGACCAAAGTTATATTCGGTGCCGGTTTTCCAGCCGTTGATAAAGCCGTCCCAGGTCAGGTTTGAGGGCCACAGGCTCAGGTTGGTGAATATTTCATTGTTGGGTTTGAGCGAAGCAGAAAACATCCACGCCAGCGGGTAGAGCATCAGCAGCCCGATAAACAGCAAGATAAAATAGCGAACGCTACGGTTAACCATTTTTGCCTCCCTTATCGGCGGAATAAAACACCCAGTATTTCGACGACTTGAATAAACAGCAGGCAAAGAGCGCGACCAATATAAACAGCGCCCAGGCCAGCGCCGCAGCGTAACCAATATCAAAGTATTTAAATGCGGTGTCGTAGATATAGAGCGAGAACAGATAGGTGTAATACGTTGGCCCGCCGTCTGTAATGACGTATGGCGCGGTAAACTCCTGGAAGGTATTAGTGGTTTGCATAATGAAGTTAAAGAAAATCACCGGGGTAATTAGAGGGATCGTTACTTTGGTGAACATCTGCCAGCGGGTTGCGCCGTCAATCATGGCCGCTTCATATTGCGATTGTGGAACGTTCTGAAGCGCTGCGAGGAAGATAACCATTGAAGAGCCGAACTGCCATACCTGTAATAGTGTCACAGAGAGTAAGGCCAGAGGCGGCTCGCCAAACCAGTTGATCGGTGTTGTGCCAAACAGGCTGAGAAAACTGTTCAACAGGCCATCGATGGAAAAAAGCGCCCGCCACAGCACCGCGATGGCAATGGAGCTGCCAAGAATCGAAGGGATGTAAAAAGCCGTGCGGAAAAAGCCAATACCGCGAAGTTTAAAATTCAGGACAAACGCGACGCCTAGTGCAAATGCCAGCTTTAAGGGAACGGTTAAAAATACATAGGTGATGGTGACCGCGACAGATTTCCAGAACAGCGTATCGTCGGTCAGCATATAACGGTAATTTTCTATCCCGTTAAATGTGGGGGGAGTCATTAAGTCATATTCGGTGAAGCTAAGCAGGAATGAAGAGACAAACGGGAAAAGGGTAAAGACAAACAATCCGATTATATAAGGTGATATCCAGGCAAGACCTAATAATTTATTTTCATTCATAAGAATCTCAAATTAATAATTATTTTATATGGTTCATTTTCCGGGTCGCTGTGATGAATGCGTCATCAAATGACAGGGTGGTAGGCATAGATAACGGTATTGAAGCTTTTGAGCTGTGAATCTCGCAGCGGGTGAATAAGGCATGTCGCGAGCTAATATCGATTAGCTCACATTGCTATTTCAGAGTAAACAATATCAGTGTCTATTTTGTGAACAGGCACGCACTGTGGATTAATAAAATGGAGAAATATAAATTATTTGTATTGTTATATATTACCAATAACGTGAAGGTATAATAGATAAAAATAATTAATTAATCTTGTCGGTTATTTATTACATCAATTATTCGCAAAAAAAACAGCACCCGGTTTGGGTGCTGTTGAGTTGCTGGCGGAAATTCCGCTACAAGAATGATTACTTCTTAGCGCGCTCGAAGGAAGCAATGATTTCTGCTTTAGCCGCTGCTGCGTTGTCCCAGCCTTCAACTTTAACCCATTTGCCTTTCTCGAGAGCTTTGTACTGCTCGAAGAAATGGGAGATCTGCGCTTTCAGCAGTTCTGGCAGGTCGTTCACATCTTTAATGTGATCGTATTCTTTGCTCAGTTTGGTGTGCGGAACCGCAACCAGCTTGGCATCTTCGCCCGCTTCGTCGGTCATTTTCAGCACGCCAACTGGACGGCAGCGAATCACAGAACCTGGTTGCAGTGGGTACGGAGTTGGAACCAGAACGTCAACCGGGTCACCATCTAAAGACAGGGTGTGGTTGATGTAGCCGTAGTTGCACGGATAGAACATTGCAGTGGACATGAAACGGTCAACAAACAGCGCGCCGGTGTCTTTATCAATTTCATATTTGATAGGGTCAGCGTTCGCTGGGATTTCGATAACAACGTAGATGTCTTCCGGCATATCTTTGCCCGCAGGGACGTTGAGTAAGCTCATGTCTTTTTCCTTTAAACTGATGTCATTCAAGTGCCGCGTATTATAGCTAACTCGATTTAAATGTCTTCGCCTCTTTTTGCCTTCACTTCTCACCAGCACCCGTTTCCAGAACCTTCCGACACCGGAAAAATCCATAAACATAGCCGTATTATTAATAAAATTGTGTAAGCGGTTACAAGCTTGCAGGTGACTTGTTTGAATTGTGATGTAACTCATTCTGTTACGCCGCACGTCGACTATAGTTTTTTTCGAAGTCCACAATTTAACCAACAATAACCCTACGAGGATGTACCTATGTGGAAGCGCTTACTTTTGGTCTCAGCTGTCTCCGCAGCCATGTCGTCTATGGCGATAGCGGCTCCGTTAACGGTCGGATTTTCGCAGGTAGGTTCTGAATCCGGCTGGCGCGCAGCAGAAACGTCCGTTGCAAAGAGCGAAGCTCAAAAACGTGGAATCACGCTGAAAATCGCCGATGGCCAACAAAAACAAGAAAACCAGATTAAAGCTGTACGTTCATTTATCGCCCAGGGCGTAGACGCCATCTTCATTGCGCCAATCGTCGCCACGGGTTGGGAGCCGGTATTACAAGAAGCAAAAGAGGCAAAAATCCCGGTATTCCTGCTCGACCGTAATATCGATGTTAAAGATAAATCGCTGTATATGACCGTCGTCACCGCCAACAACGTGCTGGAAGGCCAGCTCATTGGCGAATGGTTGCTCAAAGAGTTGAACGGCAAAGCGTGTAACGTGGTTGAGCTGCAAGGCACCGTGGGTGCGAGCGTAGCAATCGACCGTAAAAAAGGTTTTGCGGACGCCATTTCTAAAGCATCTAACGTGAAAATCATCCGTTCTCAGTCTGGTGACTTTACCCGCAGCAAAGGTAAAGAAGTTATGGAGAGCTTCATCAAAGCTGAGGACAACGGCAAAAACATCTGCATGGTTTACGCGCATAACGATGACATGGTGATCGGGGCGATTCAGGCGATTAAAGAAGCGGGTCTGAAACCAGGCAAAGATATTCTGACCGGTTCAATCGACGGCGTACCGGACATCTACAAAGCGATGATGGATGGCGAAGCTAACGCCAGTGTTGAGCTGACGCCAAACATGGCAGGCCCGGCGTTTGACGCACTCGAGAAATTCAAGAAAGACGGCACCCTGCCGGAAAAAGTGACCATCACTAAATCAACGCTGTACCTCCCGGATACCGCGAAAGAAGAGCTAGAGAAGAAAAAATCGATGGGCTACTAAGCTGCTTTACCCCTCACCCTAGCCCTCTCTCCTAAGGGGAGAGGGGATTGGATCGAGTGTGGTTTGATTTTTCCCCCTCTCTCTTTTAGGGAGAGGGTTGGGGTGAGGGTCTAATAATGAACACAAATAACAACCAGGAAATTCTGCGCACGGAAGGTTTATCGAAACATTTCCCAGGGGTCAAAGCGCTCGACAAAGTGGACTTTAGCCTTAATCGTGGCGAAATCATGGCGTTACTGGGTGAAAACGGAGCAGGTAAATCAACGCTAATCAAAGCCCTTACCGGCGTTTATCAGCGCGATAGCGGCAATATTTACCTCGAAGGTGAGCTTATCTCGCCAAAAAACACCGCCCACGCCCAGCAACTCGGTATCGGCACGGTGTACCAGGAAGTTAACCTGCTGCCGAACATGTCGGTGGCAGACAATCTGTTTATTGGCCGCGAGCCGCGTCGCTTTGGTTTTTTACAGCGCAAAGAGATGGAAAAGCGCGCCACCCGCTTGATGGAATCCTACGGATTTTCGCTGGATGTTTCCGAGCCGCTGAACCGCTATTCCGTGGCGATGCAGCAGATCGTCGCGATCTGCCGCGCCATTGATCTGTCAGCCAAAGTGCTGATCCTTGATGAACCGACCGCCAGCCTCGATACCAAAGAGGTCGAAATGCTTTTTACCCTGATGCGCCAGCTGCGCGATCAGGGCGTCAGCCTGATCTTTGTCACTCACTTTCTCGATCAGGTTTATGAAGTTACCGACAGGATCACCGTTCTGCGCAACGGCGCGTTTGTCGGCACGCGCAAAACCGCCGAGTTACCGCAGATCGAGCTGGTCAAAATGATGTTAGGTCGTGAGCTGGAAACCAACGCATTGAACCGCGCAGGCCGCACCTTACTAAGCGATAAGCCCGTTGCAGCGTTCAAAGATTTCGGCAAGAAAGGGGTGATCAACCCGTTCAATCTTGAAGTCCGCCCCGGTGAGATCGTCGGCCTGGCGGGCTTATTAGGATCGGGTCGCACCGAAACCGCCGAAGTGATATTTGGGATCAAGCCCGCAGACAGCGGTAATGCGTGGATCAAAGGCAAGCAACAATCGCTGCGATCGCCGCATAAAGCCTCGTCGCTCGGGATTGGTTTTTGCCCGGAAGACAGGAAAACCGACGGCATTATTGCCGCCGCCTCGGTACGCGAAAACATCATTCTGGCGTTGCAGGCCCAGCGCGGCTGGCTGCGCCCGATCCCAAAACGCGAGCAGTATCAGATAGCGGAACGCTTTATCCGCCAGTTGGGGATTCGCACGCCCGGCCCGGATCAACCGATTGAATTTCTCTCCGGTGGCAATCAGCAAAAAGTCCTGCTGTCGCGCTGGTTACTGACCAAACCGCAATTCCTGATCCTCGACGAACCGACGCGTGGGATCGACGTTGGCGCACATGCTGAAATTATCCGTCTGATCGAAACGCTGTGTGCCGATGGACTGGCGCTGCTGGTTATCTCTTCCGAACTCGAAGAGCTGGTGGGGTATGCGGATCGCGTGATCATCATGCGTGACCGGCAGCAAGTGGCGGAGATCCCACTCGCTGAGCTTTCTGTATCGGCAATTATGAATGCCATTGCGGCATAAGGAGTTAAACGTGATGCCTCGTTCATTGCCGCAGGCCGAAGTTGAAAAGCCAAAGCGCAGTTTTCGCTGGCCACCAGGCATTCCGCAACTGGTCGCATTGGTGCTGGTGTTGCTGGTTGATAGCCTGGTCGCCAACCATTTCTTCGATATTGTGGTGCAAAACGGGCGGTTATTTGGCAGCCCGATAGACATTCTTAACCGTGCGGCACCGGTCGCATTATTAGCCATTGGCATGACGCTGGTGATCGCCACCGGCGGTATCGATCTTTCCGTTGGCGCAGTGATGGCGATTGCAGGTGCCACGGCAGCGACGTTAACCGTCGACGGACACAGCCTGACGGTGGTGATCCTCTCTGCACTTGGTGTCGGTATTCTGGCGGGTTTGTGGAACGGAATTTTGGTAGCGATCCTCAAGATTCAGCCGTTTGTCGCGACACTTATCCTGATGGTTGCCGGGCGCGGTGTGGCGCAACTGATTACTGCCGGGCAAATTGTTACCTTCAACTCGCCCAACCTTTCATACCTTGGCAGCGGCGCGCTGTTCTTCTTCCCGACGCCGGTGATTATCGTGCTGGCAACGCTGCTGGTTTTCTGGCTATTCACCCGTAAAACGGCGCTGGGTCTGTTTATTGAATCGGTTGGGATTAACATCCGCGCGGCGAAAAACGCCGGGGTGAATACGCGCCTCGTCGTGATGCTGACCTACGTGCTCAGCGGCCTGTGCGCTGCAATTGCCGGGATCATCGTCACCGCAGATATTCGCGGTGCCGATGCCAACAACGCTGGATTGTGGCTAGAGCTGGACGCCATTTTGGCGGTGGTGATCGGTGGCGGTTCGTTAATGGGTGGGCGCTTTAACATCGCGCTCTCCGTGATTGGCGCGCTGATTATCCAGGGGATGAACACTGGCATTCTGCTTTCTGGTTTCCCGCCTGAGCTTAACCAGGTGGTGAAAGCAGTGGTGGTGATGTGCGTGCTGATTGTTCAGTCACCGCGTTTTATTGCTTTGCTCAAAGGACTCCGTCGCCATGATCAAACGTAACTTGCCGTTGATGATTACCCTGGCGGTGTTTGTGCTGGGGTATCTGTATTGCCTGACGCAATTCCCCGGTTTTGCCTCAACGCGGGTAATTTGCAATATTCTGACTGATAACGCGTTTCTGGGGATTATTGCCGTCGGCATGACCTTTGTGATCCTTTCCGGCGGCATCGATCTTTCGGTCGGTTCGGTGATCGCCTTTACCGGGGTATTCCTCGCCAAAGCGATCGGCTTCTGGGGGTTATCGCCGCTGGTGGCTTTCCCGCTGGTGCTGGCAATGGGTTGTGCCTTTGGCGCGTTTATGGGGCTGCTGATTGATGGGCTGAAAATCCCCGCTTTTATCATTACGCTCGCTGGAATGTTCTTCCTGCGCGGGGTTAGCTATCTGGTGTCCGAAGAGTCCATTCCCATTGATCACCCGATTTACGACACGCTTTCCAACCTCGCCTGGCGCATTCCTGGTGGCGGCCGTTTAAGTGCCATGGGGCTGCTGATGTTAGCCGTAGTAGTGATCGGCATTTTCCTTGCGCACCGTACCCGCTTTGGTAACCAGGTTTATGCGATTGGCGGCAACGCCACTTCAGCAAACCTGATGGGGATTTCCACACGCAGCACCACCATCCGCATTTACATGCTCTCGACCGGGCTTGCCACGCTCGCCGGAATTGTGTTTTCGCTCTATACCTCAGCGGGTTATGCGCTGGCGGGAATGGGCGTTGAGCTGGACGCCATTGCTTCGGTGGTTATCGGCGGCACGTTGCTGAGTGGTGGCGTGGGAACCGTTCTTGGCACGCTGTTTGGCGTGGCGATTCAGGGGCTGATTCAGACGTATATCAACTTCGACGGTACGCTCAGTTCGTGGTGGACGAAAATCGCCATCGGCATTTTGCTGTTCATTTTCATCGCCCTACAGCGCGGCCTGACAGTGCTGTGGGAAAACCGCCAGAGCTCGCCAGTGAAGCGTGTTGATGTGAAGCCGAACAAAGCTCAATCGCTTTGATTAAACTTTCCCCGGTGATGGCCGATAACACACCCATCGTTCTGTCACCGGGAAAAGAGCATGTTGAGAAATTTGTCTATTCGCACGGGGCTGCTGACGTTACTGGCAGTCATGACCTTCCTGTTGTTATTTGTCAGCGGCATGGGCATTTACGCGCTGCAACAAAGCTCGACTTCACTTCAGAAAATCAATCGCTTACAGGGAGAACAGATGGTGCGTTTGTCTGATGGCTATGTTTCTTTGCTACGGGCGCGTAATGGTGCAGGGCAGGCGGTCAGGCAGATGGAGATTGGTTTGCTGGAGGATGCGGCCAAATCCACAGATTACGTGGCTAGTGATGTCACTCAGGCGCAACAGCAGCTCAAAGAGTTTATCGACAGCGGCGTGAATGACGACGAGGGCAACCGCCTGGTGCAGAATTTATCGCAAAGTTATGCGGAGTACCTCGCAAAAGGCATTAACCCAATGCTTGCCGCCCTTAGCAAACAAAGCCCTGATGATTACTACGACCTGCTGGAAAAGACGCTGATTCCGCTATCGCAAAAGTTTGATACTGACGTTGATATTTTCAAGCAGTGGGGCGAGGCGCGCGGCAACAGCGAAGTTGAAGCGGTGCAGTTGCACAAAAAAATTGTTCTGACGTTGATTATTATCGCGGCATTGCTCACCGCCGGGATTATCGTGCTGGTGTGGCTGGCGCTACGTCACTTACTGCTTAAACCGCTGAATCAGTCGATTGAGCAACTGGAGTTTGTCGCCAAAGGCGATTTGACCCAGCCGTTGCCGCCTGCGGGTAATAACGAATTTGGCCGTCTGGCCGCGGCAATTACCATCATGCGTGATTCGCTGATGGAATCGGTAAGCCGCGTGCGTGACGCCAGTTCGCAAATTGATACCGGCAGCCGCGAACTGGCGGCAGGCAACCAGAACCTGGCTCAGCGTACTGAATCGACCGCCACTTCTCTTGAGCAAACCGCTGCCAGCATGGAACAGATCACCGCGACGGTGAAACAGAACGCCGATAACGCTGGGCAAGCGCATAAACTCGCCAAAGACGTGTCCGATACCGCCGACCGTGGCAGCGAAATGGTGTGCTACGTGATTGAAAAAATGCGTGATATCTCCAGCAGTTCCGATCGTATTGCCGACATCCTTAGCGTTATCGACGGTATCGCCTTCCAGACCAATATCCTGGCGTTGAATGCCTCGGTTGAAGCGGCGCGAGCCGGTGAACAAGGGCGTGGCTTTGCGGTGGTGGCAGGCGAAGTTCGCACTCTGGCAAGCCGCAGCGCCGATGCAGCAAAAGAGATCCGCTCGTTGATTTCTGAGTCGCAAAATCATGTTGGCGAAGGTCGGGAACTGGCTCAACAAGCCGGTGAAACGATGGATGAAATTGCCGAAGAAGTGATGCGCATGACCCGCCTGGTAAGTGAAATCGCTAATGCGTCAAATGAGCAAAGTTATGGTATCGAACAGGTGAATATTGCGGTGAGTCAGATGGATGAAGCGGCACAGCAGAATGCGGCATTGGTTCAGGAGTCGACCGCGGCTACACGTTCACTGGAGGAGCAGTCGCAGCATTTGGTGGCGGCAATGGCGACGTTCAGGTGTTGATTTTTTGAAAGCCATCCTCACCCCGACCCTCTCCTTGAAGGAGAGGGAGAAAACCGGGCAATCCCTCTCCCGTGGGCTGTCTCTTAGTCACATCTTTGAGGGCCGCTTCCTGCCGAGCCGGACCCGAAATTCAAGGTCAAAGTCAAAAGCCAGAGCGGTTTTGACCTTGTCCCCGGCTTCAATCGCGGTGTTTTTTACCCTTCAGTTGGGGTCACGTGGTCGGGAACCACGTGAGAGAGCGATCGTCGGGAACGGATCGCGAACGACCCCGAATGTTGGGTGAAAAACGGTGTTTACCGCTTTAGCGGCGATTGATTTGCCGGGCGCCTGGATTATCAAGGGGTTGGCGTTAACCCCTTGATACGTTCACCGTTTACTGGAATTAAAGAGGTAACTGAACGCAAGGGTGAACGGAAAACCTGCGAGGCTAACAGATCTCGTCCTGACAAGATTGCCAGGACGAGTTGTGTATAAGAGACCGCTCCCGTGGAAGAGGGTGAAGGCAAAAATTATGCGTCCGGATACTCACGAATAAAACGCTCAACATCATCAACCATATGCTCGTTACCGACAAAGAACGGGCGGCGTTGATGCAGGGTTTCAGGGATGATATCCAGAATTCGCTCTTTACCGTCGCTGGCTTTACCGCCGGCTTGTTCCGCAAGGAACGCCATCGGGTTACCTTCATACAGTAAACGCAATTTCCCTTGTGGGTGGCTTGCGGTACTTGGATACAAATAAATCCCGCCTTTCAGCAGGTTACGGTGGAAATCTGCCACCAGAGAACCAATGTAGCGCGAGGTATATGGGCGCTGCGTGTTGGCGTCTTCTTCCTGACAGAACTTAATGTATTTCTTCACGCCAGTTGGGAAGCGGATGTAGTTCCCTTCGTTGATGGAATAGGTGCTGCCAATTTCCGGGAAGCGCATACGTTCCTGGCACAGGCAGAACACGCCCAGTGAAGGATCGTAAGTGAAGGCGTGTACACCACAACCGGTGGTGTAAACCAACATGGTTGAGGAGCCGTAAACGACATAACCTGCCGCGACCTGGCGGTTGCCAGGCTGGAGGAAGTCGGCTTCGGTGACTGGCGTACCTACCGGCGTGATACGGCGATAGATAGAGAAAATAGTCCCGACTGACACGTTGACGTCGATGTTAGATGAGCCGTCGAGCGGGTCCATCAGCACCACATATTTGGCATGTTCCGCGCCTTCGAAAACAACAATGTCATCTTCTTCTTCGGAAGCAACACCGGCCACAATCCCTCGGGCTTTCAATGCTGCTTTCAGTTTTTCGTTCGCGAACAGATCGAGTTTTTGCTGTACCTCGCCCTGGATATTTTCAGCTCCGCTGGCACCCAGAATATCCACCAGACCCGCTTTGTTGATATCGCGGTGGATAATTTTTGCGCCGAGCTTTATCGCCGACAGCAAGGCAGTCAGTTCACCGGTTGCGTGCGAGAACTCGTGCTGCTTTTCGACAATAAATTCACCTAACGTTTTCATAACCCTTTCCCTGCATCTGTCAGTTGAGTAAAACGATTGCAACAATCCTAACAAATATTCAAATAGTAGCGTACAGGTGAATCGCGCCAGCTAAATGCGGAATAACCTGAAATGCGATTTGCCACCATTCAACATGCGGTTAGAATGTGTGCCTAAGAATAAAAGGACAGTTTTATGCGCATTCATATTTTGGGTATTTGCGGCACGTTCATGGGTGGTCTGGCAATGCTGGCTCGCTCGCTCGGCCATGAAGTTACTGGCTCGGACGCTAATGTGTATCCGCCAATGAGCACTCTGCTACAAGAGCAGGGTATTGATTTAATCCAGGGTTACGACCCAAGCCAGCTCGACTCACAACCGGATTTGGTGATCATCGGCAACGCCATGACTCGCGGTAATCCGTGTGTTGAAGCGGTGCTGGAGAAAAGCATTCCTTACATGTCAGGCCCACAGTGGTTGCACGACTTTGTGCTGCGCGACCGTTGGGTGATTGCGGTGGCGGGGACGCACGGCAAAACGACGACGGCAGGCATGGCGACCTGGATTCTGGAGGCCTGCGGCTACAAGCCTGGTTTCGTCATCGGCGGCGTGCCGGGTAATTTTGATGTTTCTGCACGTTTGGGTGAAAGCTCATTCTTCGTGATTGAAGCAGATGAATACGACTGTGCGTTCTTCGATAAACGTTCCAAATTCGTGCATTACTGCCCGCGCACGTTGATCCTCAATAATCTTGAGTTCGATCACGCGGATATTTTTGACGATCTGAAAGCGATTCAGAAACAGTTCCACCACCTGGTGCGCATCGTTCCGGGGCAGGGGAAAATCATCTGGCCGGAAAACGACGCCAATATTAAGCAGACGCTGGCGATGGGTTGCTGGAGCGAGCAAGAGCTGGTGGGTGAGCAAGGCCACTGGCAGGCTAAGAAACTCAACCCTGATGCTTCCCATTGGGAAGTGTATCTGGATGGCGAGCGTGTCGGCGAAGTGCACTGGCAGTTGGTTGGCGAACACAATATGCATAACGGGCTGATGGCGATTGCCGCTGCGCGTCATGTTGGTGTTACACCTGCGGATGCCGCGAAAGCACTGGATAGTTTTGTGAACGCCCGTCGCCGCCTGGAATTGCGCGGTGAAGAAAACGGCGTAACGGTATACGACGATTTTGCTCACCATCCAACAGCGATTCTGGCAACGCTTGCGGCACTGCGCGGCAAAGTAGGCGGAACCGCACGTATTCTGGCGGTGCTTGAGCCACGTTCTAACACCATGAAAATGGGGCTGAGCAAAGACGATCTCGCGCCATCTTTAGGTCGTGCAGATGAAGTGTTCTTGCTTCAGCCTCCGCATATTCCATGGCAAGTGGTAGAAGTCGCGGAAGCCTGCATTCAACCAGCGCACTGGAGTGCGGATGTCGACACGCTGGTGGATATGGTGGTGAAAACCGCTCTGCCTGGCGACCATATTCTGGTGATGAGCAATGGCGGTTTTGGTGGTATCCACCAGAAATTGCTGGATGCGTTGGCGAAGAAAGCTGAAAACCAGTAATGGAAAAACCCGCAAATGCGGGTTTTTTTAAAGGCGGTAAAATTCATTCGTAGGTCGGATAAGCAACGCGCCATCCGACATTATTTGGTGGATGACGCTGCGCTTATCCACCCTACAAATTCTGATGTCCTAACCCTGGGCTTCAGCCAGTTCACGCAGATAAGAGAAAATCTGACGATAAGATTTTGGCGGCTTGTTAGTGGCCTTCTCTTTCTGGGCGTTGCGGATCAATACGCGCAGTTGCTGGCGGTCAGCTTCTGGGTAAAGTCTTAGCACTTCGGTCATCGCGTCATCACCTTCTTCAACCAGACGATCGCGCAATGCTTCCAGTTTGTGGAACAGGGCAACTTGCTGGTTGTGGCGGTTTTTCAGTTTATCGAGCGCTACGCGGATTGGGTCCATGTCGCGCGAACGCATCATTTTGCCAATTAACTGAACCTGACGGCGACGGCCTTCTTTTTTGATTTTCTGAGCCAAATCAATCGCGGCACGCAAATCTTCATCAAGAGGGATTTTGTCGAGCGCGTTCTTGCCCAACTCCATCAGTTCCATACCCAGGCGTTTTAATTCCTCGGCATCACGCTTAATTTCGCTTTTACTGACCCAGATAATCTCATCATCTTCGTCTTCATTTTCGTCATCTGGGACGTCGTCGAGCCAGTCATCGGGCTGCTTAGTCATATTAGGCTCCTTAAAAAAAGTGGCTAATTCTACCAGTAAAGCCTGTTCACTGCGAAATTGTTCTGTTCTGGGTTAGACTTAATTCACTCACCTTACATTATGGCAGTAGCGATGAAAGTAAACACGCAAGTAGCACAACAACGTCAGGTTCTGGAACAAGCGGTATCTCAGGCGCTGGAATTGGCTTCCGCTCAGTCCGATGGCGCAGAAGTCGCCGTCAGTAAAACCACTGGTATCAGCGTAAGCACCCGATACGGTGAGGTGGAAAACGTCGAATTTAATAGCGATGGTGCGTTAGGCATCACCGTTTATCATCAAAACCGTAAAGGCAGCGCCTCCACGACTGACTTAAGCCCGGATGCCGTTGCGCGTACCGTGCAGGCGGCTTTGGATATCGCCAGATACACCTCCCCGGACCCATTCGCCGGTGTGGCAGAAAAAGAATTACTGGCCTTTGAAGCGCCAGATTTAGATCTTTTCCACCCGACAGAAATGGACGCTGACCGCGCTATTGAGTTAGCCGCACGTGCTGAAAATGCTTCGCTGAACGTCGATAAGCGCATCAACAATACCGAAGGCGGGAGCTTTAACAGCCACTACGGCATCAAAGTTTTCGGCAACAGCCACGGCATGCTGCAAAGCTATTGCTCCACACGCCACTCACTTTCCAGCTGCGTGATTGCTGAAGTGAACGGTGAGATGGAGCGTGATTACGCCTACACCATTGGCCGCGCGATGGAAGACCTGGATAGCCCTGAATCCGTGGGTATTGAATGTGCGCGCCGCACTTTAGCGCGCTTGTCTCCGCGTAAACTGTCTACTATGAAAGCTCCGGTGATGTTTGCAGCAGAAGCGGCGACAGGTTTGTTCGGTCACCTGGTGGGCGCGATTGCGGGTGGTTCGGTGTACCGTAAATCTACTTTCCTGCTGGATTCTTTGGGTAAACAAATCCTGCCGGAATGGTTGACCATTGAAGAGCATCCGCATCTGCTCAAAGGTCTGGCGTCTACGCCGTTCGATAGCGAAGGCGTACGTACCGAGCGCCGTGACATCATCAAGGACGGCATCCTGCAACAGTGGCTGCTGACCAACTATTCCGCACGCAAACTGGGCCTGAAAAGCACCGGCCATGCGGGTGGCATTCACAACTGGCGCATCGAAGGGCGCGGCCTGGACTTCGCAGGCATGCTCAAAGAAATGGGCACCGGTTTAGTGGTGA
Source organism: Buttiauxella sp. 3AFRM03 (assembly GCF_003675305.1). Classification (NCBI taxonomy): domain Bacteria; kingdom Pseudomonadati; phylum Pseudomonadota; class Gammaproteobacteria; order Enterobacterales; family Enterobacteriaceae; genus Buttiauxella; species Buttiauxella sp. 3AFRM03. The sequence continues at coordinate 2,443,169 of NZ_CP033076.1, read as the reverse complement.
CTGAATTGATGGGGCAAGGCGTGAGCGGTATCACTGGTGACTATTCACGCGGTGCGTCTGGTTTCTGGGTTGAGAATGGCGAAATTCAATATCCGGTGAGCGAAATCACTATCGCCGGAAACTTGAAAGATATGTGGCGTGAAATTGTCACAGTAGGTAGCGATATTGAGAAGCGCAGTAATATTCAATGTGGTTCAGTGCTGTTGCCGGAGATGAAAATCGCCGGTCAGTAAATTGGCAAAGGGTGCGACCTGCCGCACCCTTCTTATAATAAAGAGGTGATTGATTCATGCGAAAGCAACTGATTGCAATGTTGGCTGTATCGACCGTGTTATTTTCCGCAACGAGCATGGCGAAAGATGTGGGTGATGATATGGATATCATCGCGGAGAACTACAAAACCGTGTTGAAGACCGATAACGCGGCTGAGCTAAAAACCTCGCTCAACAATATGCGTACCGCAGCACTGGATGCGCAAAAAGGCACTCCCCCTAAACTTGAAAGCAAAGCCGCGGATAGCGCGGAGATGAAAGACTACCGCCACGGCCTGGATTTACTGGTCGGTCAAATCGATGGTGCGCTGAAACTGGCCAACGAAGGCAAAGTGAAAGAAGCACAAGCGGCGGCGGAAGAGTTTAAAACCACTCGTAATGCCTACCATAAAAAATACCGCTAAGCTGATACTGGTCCTTCCATTGAGGGCCTGAACATATCTGCATATCTTTATAAGGACATCTGATTTATGAAACCGATTCAAACGATTATTAAAAGTGCCGCTACCGTTTCGTTACTCGCGTTTAGCGTTTTTTCCGCCAATGCCCAAATTTTGCCAGTCGCGGGAGATTTCCAGGCCGATCATTTTTCTGCGAAAGTCGTTTCCGTTGATCAAAAAAACCATGTCGTGGTTTTAGAGGGAGAGAAGGGCAATAAAGTCTCATTCAACGTGCCAGAAGAAACCGGTACGCTGGCTAATCTGAAAGCGGGTGATGTTGTCGACACCACCGTGACACGCTCTGTTGCCGTCGCTTTTGATACCAATGTTGATAAAGCCGCGCCAACCGCTTCATCCACCAAAGGGATGGAGAAAGCCACCGAAGCAAGCCCAGAGCACGAAGCTTTCCGTCAGGTTAACGTTCAGCTTAAAATCAAACATATCGATCTGAAAAACAACACCGTGACCTTCGTCGGCCCTAAAGGGCAGGAGAAAGTGATTACTGTTGAAGACCCAGAAGTTCAGGCGCGTTTGAAAGAGATGAAAGTGAACCAAAGTGTCCGTGTGACCTACACCGACTCGATTAAAATCACTGCTCAGCAGGCTAAATAACCCGCCATGCGTTGAACCCCTCTTTCTGATTTTGGGGAGAGGGGAAATAACAGCAGCTTGCTAATCACTCATTCAAACAGTTCGGCATGGGTGCCTAAATCAGAAAAGGCAACAGTTCTGCTGGCTTCATCAACGTAATACACCAGTAAATAATCACCCCCAATATGCAGTTCTCTGTACCCGCTATATTCCCCCGTTAGAGCATGGTCGAAGTAATAAGCCGGTAAAGGATTACGTGAAGCAATAAGCCACATTGCCGCTGAAACAGCGTTCATGTCATGGCGGCCAGCTTTGTTGTAACGCTCCCAGGCTTTGCTAAATGATTTTGTGTGTTTTGTCTGATACGGCAGCTTCACCCGTTTGTTGTTGGCCATTATTCAGTGCGTCCATTTGCTCGTTTACATCGGAAAATCCACTTTTGCCGTTTTGAAGGATCTCTTGCGTTTCGCGCATGGCCTGAATCAGGCGAGGACTGGGTTTACGATTAATGTCGAATGGCAGGCCTTCATTAATCACCACTTGTTCGACAAAAAGCCGCAGTGCGGTGCTCATTGTCAGACCACAACTTTCGAGGATTTCGGTGGCTTTTTGTTTTGTCTGGCTGTCGATGCGAGTACGAATGACTGAGTCCATTATTGCCTCCTTTGTTTGAGTGGCTTCATTGTAGCTACAATTCGGACTTATTCAACTACGGCAAAGTCATCACCTGAAACCGTTCGCCTCAAACAGTCGTAACCATTTTACAAACTTTCTTCCCTCCGCCCACCGTCATAACTTCACTCTGCGGCATGTCTCGCAATCACCATTTTTCATTGATTGCCTGAATGCCTCCCCCTTAAAAGTTTCCGATAAAGTGTCCTGAAACCACATTTTCTTCACTGGTTCATAACCCATTTGTTGTTTTTTGACACAAAGACTGTGTGTTTTTTGATCTTCAGGCGGCGTGGTTTTGAGATCTTAATTACAAAATGAATCGAAATTTCTTTTTGAGTGAAATAATGTTTCATTTTATCGGCTTTCAGTGAGTAAATACTTCCGAATCGAATTAGTTCCACATCGAAACTATGGATATTAGGGAGTCTTAGGGATGCTGCATTTGAAACATGTTTTGCCAAAAATTTCGCTAGTTGCTACCGCTGTCGCGGCCACGATTTTGCTGAGCGGATGTGGCGATGACGCTGCCCCAACAGGCACCGTAACGCTGAAAACTGCGTTCAACCAATCCGAAAATAACCCACAATACAAAGCATTAGTCTCTTTCAGCGAAAAGCTGGAATCTGAAACTAAAGGCCGTTACAAACTCGAAATCCACCCGAATGAACTGTTAGGCGACCAGCGTGCATCACTGGAACTGGTTCAGTCCGGTGCAATTCAATTGGCCGTAGTGGCTAACCCACTGGTCGAAAACTTCAATAAAAACTTCTCTGTTCTGGCGATGCCATACGTCTACGACAACCCTGAACACCAGCGCAAAGTGTTTACTTCTGGTGTGCTCGACAGCCTGTTTGCTTCCACCAAAGGAACCGGCTTTGAAGTGGTCACCGCGTATACCGCGGGCGCACGTAGCGTTTATACCAAAGGTGCCGCAGTCACCAGCCCGGCCGATATGAAGGGCAAGAAAATCCGTGTGATGCAGTCTGACACGATGATCAAAATGCTGAGCTGCATGGGCGGCACAGGCGTACCAATGGGGCAGGGTGAAGTGTACTCCGCCATCCAACAGGGCGTGCTGGACGGTGCTGAGAACAACGAAATTACTTACGCTGACCTCAAACAATACGAAGTGGCACCTTACTTCTCAAACACGCGTCACGTGATGGTGGCTGACTTGTTAGTGGCTAACGAAAGCTTCCTCGCCAAAATGGATGAAGCTGACCGCGAACTGTTCCGCAAATTAGCCAAAGAGAGCACCGTGACTCAATTTGAGCTGTGGGATAAAGCCCTTGATGGCGCGCGTCAAACTGCAAAAGATAAGGGTGCAACCTTTACCGAAGTGGATATCAAGCCTTTCCAGGAAAGCTGCAAGCCACTGCAATCTGCGATGTTAACCACGCCTGAACAAAAAGCGTTGTACGAAAAAATTCGTGAGCTGGCCAAGTAATTACCCATCCTGAAGTCGCTTGAGTAGAGAAGTTTAGGGGGATGTTTTCATCCCCCTTGGAGATTAAAATGAAAGTTGCTCAACCCGCCCCCGTGTCCACATCTGGTTTTTATTCGCAGCTGACGCGAGTAAAACAGGCCGTTGATAAAGTTGCGTCCTCACTGTGTATTCTGATTGTCGGTTTAATGACCTTGCTGGTGACCTGGCAGGTGGCCTCCCGTTATTTATTTAATAGCCCGAGTGCGGTTAGCGAAGTGCTGGCGCGTTATTTGTTTATCTGGCTGGTACTGATTGGTGGGGCTTATGTTTTTGGCCTGCGCGAGCATATGGCGATTACTTTTATGCGCGACAAAATGCCGCGTAAATTCCGCCTTTCGCTGGAAATATTGGGTGAGCTTGCCACTTCTGTATTTGCATTGCTGGTGCTGACTATTGGTGGGTATATCGGTATGAACCGCCAGATGGCACAGCTTGATTCCGCCTTACAAATTCCTATCGGCATTATCTACATTGCGATCCCGCTAAGCGGCGCATTGACGCTGTTCTATTGCCTGTATAACCAATATGGGCTGTTCAGAAAGTTCTCTTCGAAACAAGATTGATTAGGTGTCGACATGGATATTGCGATTGTTGTTGCGCTAGTAATGTTTAGCGGTGTGTTAATTTTGCTGATGGCGGGTGCGCCAATTAGTATCAGTATCGGCATTTCTTCTTTTGCAGCGATGTTACTTATTCTGCCGTTCGATGGTGCGATATTAACTTCTGCTCAGCGTGTTTTTGTTGGCCTCGACTCCTTTGCCTTATTAGCCATTCCTTTCTTTATATTGGCGGGGAATTTAATGAACAATGGCGGGATAGCCATTCGTTTAATTAACTGCGCAAAAATGGTCAGTAATTTCCTGCCTGGCCCTCTGGCACAAACCAACGTGGTCGCCAACATGCTGTTTGGCTCCATCAGTGGTTCTGGCGTGGCCTCGGCGGCGGCAGTGGGCGGCATCATGTCGCCGATTCAGAAAAAAGAGAACTACGATCCCGCGTTTAGTGCCGCGGTGAACATCGCTTCTGCACCAACCGGTATGCTGATCCCGCCAAGCAACTCACTGATTGTTTACGCAACGGTTGCGGGTAGCGTATCAATTTCTGCGCTGTTTATGGCCGGTTACGTGCCGGGTATTCTCTGGGGCTTAGGCGTGATGATTGTCGCCGGGATAATCGCTAAACGTCGCGGTTATGTGGCTGACCGTTCAGCTGACAAAGGCCAGACGCTGCGTATTCTGTTTGATGCGATTCCAAGCCTGATGATGATTGTTGTGGTGATTGGCGGCATTCTGGGCGGCGTATTTACCGCGACTGAAGCGTCGGCAATTGCGGTGGTTTATTCGCTGGTGCTCGGCATTATTTATCGCAACATCAAACTGGAAGATTTGCCGCAGATATTCCTCGCGACCGCGAAAATGACCGCGATTGTTATTTTCATGCTGGCGGCGTCTTCTATCATGTCGTGGGTGATGGCGTTTACCAAAATCCCTGCGCTGATTGCTTCCGGCCTACTTTCTGCGACTGACAGCTTTGTTGTTATTCTGCTGATTATGAATGTGGTATTGCTGCTGGTGGGTACCTTTATGGACCCAACGCCTGCGGTATTAATCTTCACCCCAATCTTCCTGCCAATCTGCATGCAGTTTGGCATGGACCCGGTGCAGTTCGGTATCATGATGGTGTTTAACTTGTCGCTCGGCACGATTACACCACCGGTAGGGCCAATCTTATTTACCGGCTGTAAAGTCGGGGATATTAAGATTGAGCGCGTGATTAAACCGTTGCTGCCGTTCTTCGCGGTGATTGCGATTGTTCTGATGATGGTGACGTATTTACCGGCTATCTCTATGGCGCTGCCACAGAGTATGGGTCTGGTAAAATAATAAAAAAATGAGCGGGGGAAACCCCGCTCAAAATTTAATTTAGAAGCTGTACTTCACCCCAACCATAGCGGCGGCGTCGTTATAACCTTTATCGCCGACCTGAACGCCGACATTACCCCACAGATTCAGATTGTTATTCAGCTGGCCCTCAACACCGGTTTTAATTTCCCCGATATCGCGCGCACCACTCTGATAAACACTCTCGCCATCCATGCGGGTGCCGAAGTCCTGGGTGTTATGGATCCAGTTAACTTCCACAAACGGCTGGAAGGTGCGATTTTTACCGTCATCCACTTTGCTGTGGCCTTTCAGGTAAGTGCGCACACCCAGACGAGTCTGGATATTGTCGTCACCTTCACCGTTGACGCGCGTGCCGTTACTTTCACGGTGGTCGTCTGCCTTAACACCCATCCAGATAGCCTGTGCCTGAGGCTGGATATACCACTCATTCAGCGAACCCTGGCTGCCGGTATACTCGCCCAGTTTGTGGGTGTAACCCAGCTCGATGGAAGCGGTGATGCCGCTTGATTTGTAGGACTCGCCCTGAATATCCTGGCCTTTCACATCGTTGTTGAACCAGCCGTACTGCGCCCAGCTATCCACATAAGTGCCCTGATGTGTTTCGTCATTTTCATACCAGGTGGCGTAAAGCCCGGCGCTGTAACCATCCACAGAACCTTTGGAATGATAACCGGTAACACTGGAGTGGCTGTTGCTGCTGTTGTTGCCGTAACCGCCCATCGCCCCAAGGTGCAGACGTTGCAGGCCGTCGCCGCTCCACTGCGCCAGATCGCCGCCCAGTTGCACCACGTAACGGTTGCTTTGGGTTTTGAGCTGACCGCTGCTGTCTCTCCAGTTGTTATGCCCGCCAACCTGACGTAACCACAGGCTGGTGACTTTCTGCTCGCCGGTCAGCGCATCGGTATATTGAGTTTCCCCTAAACGGTCATGCAGTCGGGTCACAAACATGGTGTTAGCTGCCGCCAGGTTAGCGGTATAGCTGGCTGATTCCGGGCGAACAGTCGGTGTGCCTTGCTGACCTGATTCTGGTGTCGTAGGTTTTGACGGCTCAAGTGGGGTGATTGGCAGTTCTGCTGGCGGCTCAATTGGCACAACAGGTTCTTCCGGGTCGACGGGATCGATCGGTGGCGCAATAGGTTTATTTGGATCAATCGGTACTATTGGCTGTTTTTCCCCCTTGCTGGTCAGATACCAGTTGGCCCCTTTCTGCACCAGGTCGTAGTCATACGCTCCGGCGACAATACGCCCTGATTTGGTGAAGGTACCGTCAGACAGGCCTTTGACATCAACAACCTCAATGCCTTCAACCGTCTTCGCTCCGTGCCCACCGACGTTGTTGATCTGCATAAAGGTGTTGCCGCTGGTATCGCCGTTGACCAGCAGTTTGTCGGTCACGGAAGCGTCGTCACCCAAAACGGTGTTCATCACCAGAGTACCGTCCTGGCCGTGCCAGTTATTGGCCGTCAGGGTGTGTCCGCTGGTCATTGGTGAGGTCGTTGGCGCGATATAACGGATAGTCCCGGCGAGGTTAACGTCGTCGACTACGGAATCCGCTGTCATATCCCAGCTACTGGATTTATCGATGTTGACGTCGGTTGGGTCAATCCAGCCGGTCAGATTTGCACCGTTACGCAAAGACAGCGCAGTGTTGTCTTTGGCGATGATATTACTGACTAGCTGTGCGCCGCCGTTGCTGCCATCAAGCACCAACTCGCCGCCATCGATATGGGTATCGCCTGTCCAGCCTGTTTTACCGGTCAGCGTCAGAGAACCGTCACCGGTTTTAGTCAGGCTGCCTTCGGAAGTGCCATCGACAATATTGCCCGCGTAGCGGGAATCATCTGCGCTTGTCGCATTGTTGACGGTCAGTGTCGCGCCATTCAACTGAACTTCACCGCCGGTGCCACCAAGGCGATTCACCAGTTGGTTGTTACCGTTCAGATCAAACACGCCGCCATTGATATTCACTTCATTGCTGGTGGCAATACTGTCAACTTCATCTGTACGCAGCGCGCCTGCATTGACGATGGTTTTGCCGGTGTAGCTATTTTGGGCGGTTAAAATGGTGGTGCCATCGCCCTGTTGAGTCATCGAACCTGTGCCTGAAATCACACCAGACAGTGTGGTTTCCGCTGGGTTATTGATGACAAATTCGCTGTTGTTGACGACATTACCGACGATGGAGCCAGCCGTGCTGCCATCGCCTAGTTGCAGAGTGCCACCGCTGATGGTGGTGCCGCCGGTGTAGGTATTCGCGCCAGTCAGTACGGTTGTGCCGTTTAAGTTGGTGACCGTCCCCTTGCCTGAAACTTTCGGCGAGAACAGGTAGTTTCCTGAGGTATCTGAGTGGTTAAACACCAGCGCATTACTTGCATTGAGTAAATCAATTTTTGGTGTTTCCAGTGTGCCTGGAGCAGTCGCAGCAGACCCTTCTTCAGCACCGATGTAAATAGTGCTGCCATCACCCGCCACGTTGATGCCATTTCCAGCCACCACGCGGCCTTGATTTGCAACAACCAACGTTCCGGTACTTTCGGCTTCAGTGCCATCTTTGGAGCTAAAACCAATGGAAAGTGTGCGATTCGCGCCGAGATCCCAGCTTGAACCTGCGCCACTGATGGTTGCAATGCCCGTCGATCCGGATGCTGCGGCAATGGCCCCACCATTACTGTTGATGGTGCCACCATCGGTAACGTTTAAGGTGCCGGTTCCGCTGCCACCCACACTTAATCCGCCGCTGGTAATCGTGAGGTTTGAACCTTTTCCGCTGACGTTCACGGTACCGTTAGCCTTCTTACCATGGCCAACGGAGGATGATGAGTTGGAGGTCACTTTCCCACCGTTGGTGATGTTTAACGTCCCGGTGCCGTTGGTTCCGACGGTGATCCCCGAGCTTGAATCCGCAGTGACAAATAAATGGGAATCGGCACCATCGACATTAACGACACCGTTACCACTGCCGTTTTGCCCGATATTAATAAACATGGCGTACATATTGCCGCCGTTTTTAATATTCAGCGTGCCATCTCCGCTGCCGCCAACAGTGGTTGTTCCTTTGCCCGATGGGTCATTAGAGGAGGTAACACTGTCGTACCAGGTGCCGCCATCGACATCCACCGTCCCGCTGTCGCCATTATCGTAGCCCAGTACTGAACCAGTGATTCCACCAGACGTCTGCCCGGCGACAACAGTCTCACCTTGTTTGATAATCAGCGAGCCTGTTCCGTTCCTACCGACATATAAGGCGTCCGGATTTTCAGGAAGGTCAGCAAAGGTATCGTCTTTATTGATCATTAAAGCGTGAGCAGTAGTCGTACACAGCGAGGCTGCGATAAATAAGCCCAGCCCTTCGCGGGATACCGCTTTATAAATATATTTCATGCGTTTATTATCTCGGAATCTATTATTAATACTCTAATAGATTGGGATTCATTCCCATGTTTCTGGTTGCAATAAATACAATTTCTGGCTATATAAAAACGAGCGAAAGCCAGCATGTGAAGACGCTGTTTGCTTGGTTTTTATACAACTCGTTACCCGTTAATGTATCATTACAGGTAGAGTGGTGGGAATTGATCACCATTATTATTAATTTGAGTTAAGTGTAATTATTCAAGTTTCCCGAGAAGCCAAGAGAAATCATTAGCTATTACGGTCTGAATTTTTTGGCCATTTCATATAAAGTAACGACATTATTTTTTAATGGTTATTATTGTTTAAATTATTGATTTTAAATGTATTTAATTTGTTTTTGAATGATGGGTTATTGAAGGGTAATCATTAAGTGGTGCTGTTAATACTCAAGCGGTTATCCTGATGTAAAATCTAGCGTCTGTTGATTTGACTTAAGTATTCTGTGGAAATATTTATTTACATGAGGGGGGCGTATTTCTCTGGAATTGTTGAATGAGAATCTTCTCACTATTTGTATTGAATGTTTATTCTTGTTTTTACTTTATATATCCGACTTGGAAAACAATAGTTTTATTGTGGGATAATGCTTTGGTGAAAACAAATTTGATCATGAAATAGACAAAAACGATTAATATCGTTGTTTTTTTGATCAGGTAAACCATAATCGATTATTTAATATTGAAGAATAGATTCTTATTTACCCTCTCGCTGTAACATCGCTGCGTTGTGATTGTTCTGATGATGGTGTCCCAATCGTGATTCAGAGAACCCATTTTACAGCTTCTGAATAAATGTCTGAACGTTCTCTTTTCCCAACTGAAACGACAAAGACAACGTCCTTTTCATCAATGACCTGGTAGACGAGGCGATTCGTCTGCTGACCTGAGTCTAATTATTAACATAATTTAATGTAATGTAAGCAAGGTACGATTCTGCCACTAACCCAACACTCAATCTCAATCACTCCCCAAAACAAAACCCACCCATAAGCCTTTCCAATAATTAACCGAAAACATCCCACACATCACAAATTTGCTCAAAAACTATCACTGCCACCAATAGATTCACCCTCACTAATCCGTGACTGAAATCACAATAACCCAGCGAATTATCGCGAATCGGGCACTTTTTGTGGCGCGTATCACTAATGCGGCTGCGATTTCCGTTTCGAAGTGGAAAACAACTCGCTACAAACCTTTAACCTCTGCCGATACCTTAAAAGCCTAACAGCGAAGAGGTACGCAGTGTGAAGAACGGAGCGGTAATGGTTAATGAAGCCGGGAGTACCGAGCAAACGCAGCTTACGGAACGGGTGCTGGCGTTTATCGATACGCTGCTAAAGAACAGAAACATCACACCGAACGCGGTGCAAGTTCAGATGTTGACGTCCCACGTTCGTGCCATGGCACATCGGTCACTGACCGGTGAGCCGCTACCAGAAGTCGAAGAGAGCCTGTTTGATGAAATCTCTGAAGATTCTCTGGTGATGGCAAAAGAGGTAGTGGAACAGTTTGGCAATCTGCCGGTTGAAGAGGCGTGGTTGCTGTCAGTGCATTTCGAAGTCGCGAAAGACAATCTTTGAATAATCAGGAGATAACGATGGAACAAATTACCGTAGTAATTGGCGACCGCCTGGGTAAAGGCCAAAAAGTGGCAGCAGGCATCGAAAAAGCGGGTGGCCGCGCCGTGGTTATTGCAGGCGTTGCCGCTGATATGAAACTGGGTGACGTGATGAAAGCGGAGAACGCCACATTCGGCATCTCCTTCTGCGGCAGTGGCGGTGCAGGTGCCATCACGGCACAAACCAAACACGGCTACAAAGCCAAGTACGGTATGCGCTCAGTGGAAGAGGGCGTCACCGCCATCAACGAAGGTAACAACGTGCTGGGCTTCGGCTTTATGGATAAAGAAGAGCTGGGCGAGCGCCTGGTTCAGGCCTGGGCCAAGAAGTACGGTAAGTGAGTATGAAAGAACACTTCTCCGAAAAGGTGAGAGTGAAAGGGCGCGGCGACACTAAAGCCAAAGCCTTTGCTGACGCCCTGAATCATGTTCAGGGCTCGGTGATGAAATCTTCTCCCCATATTTTGCTGCGCATTGAGCCACAAGATGTGCAGGTTGTTCAGGCGCGAGTCCAGGTGAAGAAAGAGGCCTTTTTGTTCTTCTTTCTCAAGCGCGAGAAACAATTGTTCAGCGTGGAGTTGGATGTTTCGGTCAATGTAACAGCCATTAATATGGACAAAGTAGACTTCATCCCCCAATAAAATCACACAGAAAGGACAGACTGATGTTCTTAATTATATTAATAAAATCGCTGATCATCGGCGGCCTGGTTGGCGTAGGTGTTGGCGCCGGGGCGGCACGTATGTTCCATGCGCCGACCACTCAAGGGATGGGCGCATTTCGTACGCTCGGTGAACTAAACTCTTGTGAGGGTGATCCGGCTTCACACTTCTCTTTTGGTCTGGGCTTCTTCTTTAACGCCTGGGCATCTTCCGTTGCTGCGGGTGCTTTCACGCAGGATGTTGACCACCGCATTATCCCTAACTGGGGTGCGGCCGCGTTAATGCTGAAAAACCGTAACGTTGCCCAAACCCTGCACGACCCGAAAAAGATGGCTTTCGCTTGCGGCATCATCGGCATGATTGTGGTCGCTTTCCTTAACTCCACAGCCTCTGCGGTTCCTGCGGCATTGCAGGTGACGGCGGTAAAAGTGCTGGTTCCGGCGGCTAACTTGCTGGTTAACACCGTGATGCCGGTCATTTTCTGGCTGGCAGCGATTGATGCCGGTAAGAAATCGGGCTTCTGGGCGACGATTTTCGGCGGCTGTGCGCAACTGATTATGGGCAACGCCGTACCAGGCCTGGTGCTGGGCATCTTGATTGGTAAAGGTGTTGAAGAGAGCGGCTGGAACCACGTCACCAAAGTGATGATGGTGGCGATTGTTGCGCTGTTTGTGCTGAGCGGTTTCTTCCGTGGCTTCGATATGAAAATGATCGAATCCTTCCATCTGACCGTGCCGAACTGGCTCGATCTGATTCACAACTCGCTGAGCGGAAAATAAGGAAGCTGTGATGGAAGAAAATAAAGGTTTTTGGTACGCCGACTGGTCTTTCCCAATTTTTGTTGGCCTGCTTTCTTCCGGCGTGTTCGCCGGGACACACATGTACTACCTGTACGGTATCGGCGCATTTAACGAAGTGGCGTTTGTTTCCATGCTGCGCGCCGGGATTGATACCGGCGTGTATGGCGCGGTGGCGGCGTTCGGTGCCAGCTTCCTGTTTGCGCGCATTATTGAAGGTTCGCTGGTCGGTATTCTGGATATCGGCGGCGCGATTCAAACCGGTGTCGGGCTAGGTGTGCCAGCTCTGTTGCTGGGCGCGGGGATTGTCTTCCCGGTAGCCAACTTTGCCGCATCACTGGTGACGGGGCTGGCGATTGGCGTGGCGATTGGTTATGTGATTATTCTGGCGCGTAAATTCACCATCAACCAAAGCAATTCCACCTACGGCGCAGACGTGATGATGGGCGCGGGTAATGCCTCCGGTCGCTTCCTGGGGCCGTTGATTATCCTCAGTGCGATGACCGCATCTATTCCAATCGGTATCGGTTCGCTGGTGGGTTCTCTGCTGTTTTACCTGTGGAACAAGCCGATCACCGGTGGTGCAATTTTGGGTGCGATGCTCCTGGGGGCGTTCTTCCCGATTGCTTTGTAGCCCAGTGGTGGATGACGCTGCGCTTATCCACCCTACAACATCATTCGTAGGGCGGATAAGCAACGCGCCATCCGCCAGTAAGGAGAAAACCATGTTTGATTTAATCCTGCGCAATGCGTGTCTGGTGGACGATACGGTTATCGACATCGCGTTGAAGGATGGAAAAATTGCCGCGCTGGGTGAGTTCAGCGGCGAGGCAAAGGAAGAACGCCAGCTCAACGGCGAGTATTACGTCAGCGCAGGCTGGATTGATTCTCACGTTCACTGCTACCAAAAATCCCCGATTTATCACGACGAACCCGACAGCATCGGCATCAACACTGGCGTGACAACCGTGGTGGATGCCGGAAGTACTGGCGCTGACGATATTGACGACTTTTACGCGTTAACGCGCAAGGCGGTGACAGAGGTTTACGCGATACTGAACATCTCCCGCGTTGGGTTGATTGCGCAAAACGAACTGTCAGACATGGCGAATATCGACAAAGCTGCGGTGCGTGATGCGCTACAGCGCCATGAGGGTTTTATCGTCGGCATTAAAGCGCGTATGAGCAGCAGCGTGGTGGGGGCCAACGGCATTAAACCACTGCAACGTGCCAAAGAAATCCAGCGTGAAAACGGTGATCTGCCGCTGATGGTGCACATTGGCAACAACCCGCCGGATCTCGATGAAATCACCGATTTACTGACCACGGGCGATATCATCACCCATTGCTACAATGGCAAACCTAACCGCATTCTGACGCCAGCAGGCGAATTACGCGCCTCGATTGCCAGTGCGATTGCGCGCGGCGTGCGTCTGGATGTCGGCCACGGCACCGCGAGTTTCAGCTTTGAAGTGGCGAAAATCGCCATCAGCAAAGGGATTTTGCCACACACTATCAGCTCCGATATTTACTGCCGCAACCGCATCAATGGCCCGGTACATAGCCTGGCGGTGGTGATGTCAAAATTCCTCTCGATAGGCATGTCGCTGCCACAAGTGATTGATTGTGTTACCTCTCATGCCGCCGATGGCCTGCGCCTGGCAAATAAAGGGCGTTTGACGGTTGGCCTCGATGGTGATCTGACTATCTTTGCCAAACGCCGCCAGCCGACAGTATTTACCGATTCCGAAGATCAGACGCTCGCAGGTGAGCAGTTGCTGGTCGCATTGGCCGTCGTTCGCGCCGGTCAGTGGTTTACAACCGAACAAGGGGAAGAAGAACATGTCTTCGATTTATGAAAAATACAATCTAAAACAAGTGATTAACGCATCTGGCCGTATGACGGCGCTCGGTGTTTCTACCCCGCGTGCGGAAGTGGTCGATGCGGTCACTAATGGTATGAATCATTATTTTGAGATGAAAGACCTGGTGAACAAAACCGGGGACTACATCGCAAATCTGCTGGAAGTGGAAGGGGCGACGGTAGTCTCTTGTGCCTCGGCGGGAATCGCACTGTCCGTAGCGGCGGTACTGGTGAAAGACAACGCCTGGCTGATTGAAAACCTGCACGCTGCACCACTAGAGAACAACGAGATCGTGCTGCCAAAGGGCCACAATGTGAACTTCGGCGCACCGGTTGGCACCATGGTCAATCTCGGTGGTGGCAAAGTTGTGGAAGCGGGTTACGCCAACGAATGTTCGGCCGATCAACTCGCTGCGGCGATTTCCCCGCGCACCGCTGCCATTCTGTATATCAAATCGCACCACTCAGTGCAGAAAAGCATGCTCAGTGTGGAGCAAGCCGCTGTGGTAGCCCGCAAACATAACTTACCACTGATTGTTGATGCGGCTGCCGAAGAAGATTTGCAGTGCTACTACCGTGCGGGTGCGGATCTGGTGATTTATAGCGGTGCCAAAGCCATTGAAGGGCCAACCAGCGGGCTGGTGATTGGCAAGGCGCAATATGTTGAGTGGGTGAAACTGCAAACCGGCGGCATTGGTCGTGCCATGAAAGTGGGCAAAGAAGGCATCCTCGGTTTGACCTGCGCCATTGAACACTATTTAACGGCGGCTAAAGAGAGCGGGGCGCAAATGGTGGAAAAAATGTCGCCATTTATCGACAACCTCAACACCCTTGATGGCATCAGCGCGCGCGTGGTGTGGGACGCCGCTGGCCGTGATATTGCGCGTACGGAAATCAAGTTCGACGAAGCGGTGATTGGTACCAGCACCAGTGAACTGGTGAGTGCGCTTAAGCAAGGCGAGTATGCGATTTTCTTCCGTGGCTACAAAGCCAACGAAGGCATTATTGAAGCTGATGTACGCAGCGTTAGCCCACAGCAGTTAGAAATTGTTTATCACTGCATTAAAGCGTTGGTCAGCAAGGAGAAACAGGCATGAAATTAGCCCCGAATTTTTACCGTGATCGTGTTTGCCTGAATGTGCTGGCGGGTTCGAAAGAGAACGCTAAAGAGATTTATGACGCGGCAGAAGGCCATGTCTTAGTCGGGGTACTTTCCAAAAACTATCCCGATATTGCTAGTGCCGTTGCGGACATGCGTGAGTATGCGGCATTGATTGAAAATGCACTGTCTGTTGGCCTTGGCGCGGGCGATCCGAACCAGTCGGCGATGGTCAGTGAAATCTCCCGTCAGGTACAACCGCAGCACGTAAACCAGGTGTTTACCGGGGTTGGCACTTCGCGTGCGCTGCTTGGGCAAAGCGAAAGCGTGGTCAATGGCCTGGTTTCGCCAACCGGCACGGTTGGCATGGTGAAAATCTCCACCGGCCCGCTGAGTTCGGGCGCACCGGACGGCATTGTGCCTGTCGAAACCGCGATTAAATTGCTGAAAGATATGGGCGGCAGCTCAATCAAATATTTCCCAATGGGTGGTCTGGAATGCCGCGAGGAGTTTGTAGCGGTTGCTGCTGCTTGTGCGAAGCATGATTTCTGGCTCGAACCAACCGGCGGTATTGATCTCGAAAACTACGAGGAGATCCTCAAGATCGCGCTGGACGCGGGTGTCCGCAAAATCATTCCGCATATTTACAGCTCGATTATTGATAAAGCGAGCGGCAATACGCGTCCGCAAGATGTGCGTACCTTGCTGGAGATGACGAAGAAGTTGGTTGGCTAACACCACCCTCACCCCGGCCCTCTCCCTGAGGGAGAGGGAGAATACCGGACAGTCCCCCTCTCCTGGGGGAGAGGGTTAGGGCGCCACATTCGTTAACTCTCAGCCATAATGGAAAGTATCTTTTAACGAAAGGAAACGGCAGTGAGATTCCCGAACCAACGTCTGGCCCAATTGTTTGAGATGCTACAAAACGAAACGCTGCCCCAGGATGAACTGGCGCGGCGCTTATCTGTTTCTACTCGCACGGTGCGCACTGACATTACCGCCTTAAATGCGCTGATGGCCGGGCATGGTGCGCAATTTGTTCTGAATCGCGGCGCAGGCTACCAACTCAATATTGCCGATACAGCCCTCTATCAGGCGCTGGTGCAGCAGCCTTCGCGCCAGTTGCGTATTCCGCGTAACTCGCCTGAGCGGGTGCATTATCTGGTGGCGCGCTTCCTGACCTCTGCATTCTCTTTAAAACTCGAAGACCTGGCCGACGAGTGGTTTGTGAGCCGCGCGACGTTGCAAAGTGATATGGCAGAAGTGCGTGAATGGCTGGCGCGCTACAACCTGGTAATTGAAACTCGTCCGCGCCACGGTATGAAGTTGTTTGGTAGTGAAATGTCGGTGCGCGCCTGCCTTACTGAACTGCTCTGGCAATTGAGCCAGGAAGACAGCGACAACCCGCTGTTAACCGAAGAAGCATTGAATGCTGGGGTGCCAGAACAACTGGCAGCGGAACTACACAACTGTTTTACGCGCTGTCGAATCCGGCTGACGGATGAAGGTGAGCAGTTTATTCGTTTGTACTGTGCTGTTGCAGTGCGTCGTATTAGCGAAGGCTACCCATTGCCGGAGTTTAGCGCCGACGATGTCGACGAAGCGGTACGTGAAGCCGCGCGGCAAATCACCGCGTTGTTACAGACGCTGGCCGGTAAACCGCTCTCTGAAGCTGAAGAACAGTGGCTGCAAGTGCATATCGCTTCACGTCAGGTACAAGAAGTAGCTCCGAGCGCCATTAGTGCCGACGATGACGAAGCGCTGGTGAACTATATTCTGAGTTTTATCAACAACAACTATAACTACAACCTACTGAGTGATAAGCAGTTACACGCGGATTTGCTCACGCATATCAAAACTATGATCACCCGCGTGCGTTATCAGATAAACATCCCTAACCCGCTGCTTGGCAACATCAAACAGCACTATCCCATGGCGTATGACATGACGCTGGCGGCGGTGTCGAGTTGGGGGAAGTACACGCCTTTTGTGATCAGCGAAAACGAAATTGGTTTCCTGGTGCTGCATATCGGTGTCGGGCTGGAGCGCCACTACAACATTGGCTATCAGCGTAACCCGCGAGTGCTGCTGGTTTGCGATACCGGTAATTCCACGGTGCGCATGATTCAGGCAATGTTGCTGCGCAAATATCCGCAAATCGAGGTCAGACGTATCATTTCGCTACGCGACTACGAACAGCTCGAAAGCGTTGAGGAAGATTTTGTTATCTCTACCGCCAGAGTTACCGATAAAGCAAAGCCTACCGTGGTCGTCGCCCCGTTCCCGACGGAGTACCAGCTCGAACAGTTGGGTAAGCTGGTGCTGGTGGACAGAACGCGCCCGTACATGCTGGATAAATTCTTCGATGCCAGCCATTTCCGGGTGATTGACGAGCCAATGACACAGCAGGAGTTGTTCCGCACGCTCTGCCAGCAGCTTGAGCAAGAAGGCGTTGTCGGAGCAGAGTTTTATCCGTCAGTGGTCGAACGCGAAGCGATTGTTAGTACCGTGTTGGGCGAGGGCATCGCGCTTCCGCACTCATTGGGGCTGATGGCGAATAAAACCGTGGTCTATACCGTGCTTGCGCCGCAGGGCATCAGTTGGGGCGATGAAACAGCACACGTCATTTTCTTACTGGCAATCAGTAAAAGCGAGTACGAGGAGGCGATGGCGATTTACGATCTTTTTGTCACTTTCCTGCGTGAAAGGGCGATGCCGAGGCTGCGTGATAGCAAGAATTTTGAGGAGTTTAAAGCGGTGGCGATGGATTGTTTGAGCCGGTTTTAGCGGGGAAATTCCCTCTCCTGGGGGAGAGGGTTAGGGTGAGGGCAGAAATTACTTCAGAATCGTAAACGCAGTCGTCACATGCTTAACGTCACTAACCCGGCTGGCAATATCTGCCGCAGCCTTGGCTTCCCGCTCGGTCACCAGACCTAACAAGAACACTTCGCTATTCTCTGTCGTGACTTTCACACTGGTTGATTTCACCTGGTCGCTTGCCAGCAATTGCGAACGCACTTTAGTGGTAATCCAGGTATCTGATGAAGCTGTACCCAGGCCGATTGGCGCCATTTGGCGGATTTCGTTGTACACCTCGGTGGTGCCATCAACGCCCAGCGCAATTTGTTTGGCTCGGGCTGCGAGTTCAGTATTTGGTGCCTGGCCGACTAACAGGACTTTGCCCTGATAGGTAGAGACATTAATTCGTGCTTCTTTCTTGATTTGTGCGTCTTTGTTCAGAGCGCTACTGACGTTCAGCTCCAGCGTGCCATCGTCAACCTGAGTACCGACTGTGCGCGGATCTGTCGCAGTTTTCGTGGCGACAGCAGCGGTACCCACTACTGCAGCAGCAACACAACCTTGTAGAAGTAACGCAGTAATAAGGACTGCAAGTGGCTTATAGGCCTTCATCTGTACTCCTTAATCGTCCTGGTGAGGGAATAACGTATTATCAATCAGATCGCACAAGCAGTTTACCGTCAACATGTGCATTTCCTGAATGCGCGCGCTGCGATGAGAAGGGATGCGAATTTCAACATCCTGTGGCCCTAATAAACCAGCCAACTCCCCGCCGTCATAGCCAGTCAATGCCACGATAGTCATATCACGCGTCACGGCGGCTTCTACCGCTTTGACGATATCACGACTGTTGCCGCGGGTTGAAATCGCGAGCAGGATGTCGCCGGTATGACCAAGCGCACGTACTTGTTTCGCATACACTTCATCGTGTAAACGATCATTTGTGATAGCGGTTAAGACCACATTATCGGCGTTAAGTGCAATGGCAGGTAAACTCGGGCGCTCGGTTTCAAAGCGGTTGATCATACTGGCGGCAAAGTGCTGGGCGTTAGCCGCAGAGGTGCCGTTACCACAGCACAGAATTTTATTGCCATTGAGCAGTGACTGAACCAGTGTCATTGCTGCACGGGAGATAGCATCTGGCAGAGCTTCAGCTGCGGCAATCTGGGTTTGAATACTTTCCGTGAAGCAGGCTTTGATTCTTTCGAGCACGTTTATTTACCTGGTTACTTTAAAAATCTGCGGTGAACGCGTTGGTTAACCACTCTATTTCATTGCCGGTGAAGGCTAACACATCGAAACGGCAATCCACAGTATCAAAACTTCCTGATGTGCCGGCTAGCCAATACCGGGCAGCTTGTAATAACTTTTGTTGCTTACGTGGTGTGACGCTGGCGGCGGCATCACCAAAGTGGTTAGAGCGCCGGTAGCGTACTTCCACAAAGACGATAACGGTGCCGTGTCGCATGATGAGGTCGATTTCGCCACCGCGAGAATGCACGTTGGCGGCCATGAAACGCAGTCCTTTGCGTTCAAGAAAATGGCGCGCCGCTAATTCGTAGCGCGCGCCAGTTTGTTGACGTGTCAGGACGCTGGAACGATTTGACCCTGACTGAATTGCAGCCAATTTAACTTCCTGTTAATGACACAATCTGGATTTGAAGACAGCGTACCTGTGTTGCCATTGACCTGATAACCCGGTACCTGGCGGATTTGCGAGAAGTGATTTGCCAGAGACCAGGCATCGACACCCATCGCGTACAGACGCGCCAGCGAGTAATCGTTATGCACGTTGCTCAGCGCCTGCTGCATCATCGACGGGTTGTTACCGGCAAGCATTGGGATTTCACTGAACTGCAAACCATCCATTTCCAGACGGAAATCCGGGCCGTTCACGCCCTGTGAGCTGCGCGAGCTGGCATACAGTTGCGCTGGACTGCGGCTTCCGGTACGCATGGCAATCATCGGTTTGATCAACGCGACTTCATCTGGCGTTGCCACGATATAAGCTGCATCAACGCCGCCGGAGGTGCCTGCGGTAATTTGTGCGTCAGTCGGTGGTGGTGGGATAGTCAGCCCGCCGATGGTCACACCTTCCGGTTGAGCGGATGCTGGGGTGACTGGAGAACCTGTTAATGCGATGCCAGAACCGCTATTAATGCCTTGTTTGAGTTCGGCAACGGAGCCAAATTTCTGTTGCAGAACAGTACCGCCACCTAACTTCATCCATTCTTCAGCGAAGGCCTTAGTGACGCGATCACCCAGCGCATTGCGCGGGACCAATAACAGCGGTGCACGATGGCCTTGTTGCCAGATATGGCCAGCTGCATCACGGGCTTCATCTTCTGGCGACAGTGCGAAGTAACAGATATTGGCACGATTCTGCACTTTCTCTGGCTGGTTGAGCGCCAAAATGTTCAGTGGCGAAGTGCTGTTTGCTAACTCATCGACATTGTTTTTCAACAACGGGCCGACAACGATAGTCGCGCCATCTTGCTGGGCTTGCGCCAGTATCTGTGCCAGTGGCTGCGTGGTGGTGTCGTAGACTTTGATTTCAGCGGATGGATTCGCTGGAGCCGTTGCTGCTGATTGTACTTGCGGTGCAGATTGCGGCACTGGCGTTGGTTGTGCAGCATCTGCCGCTGGCTGTTGCGTTAAGTCATCAACCGATGCGGCTGACGGGCTCGCCACCATGTTGGCATCAGTTGGCTGCGGTAAGGCAGCCTGGGTGGTATCGACAGGTTGTGCGTTGGTATCTGGAGTTGTGGCAGGAGCCGTAGATTGCGCCACCGGAGCCGAACCCATGTTTTTCGCCGCTTCAAAACCTTGTTGAATCGTGCGACCAAAAACCGCCGCCTGGCCGCTTAATGGCAGCAGAAGGGCAATTTTGTTCGTCGAAGCCGCTTTGTAGTTCTGCATATTGCTTAACTGAGTCGGCAGCGTTTTTGCACCCGGATTCTGCGGGTAACGCGTTTGCCAGTCTTTAATACCGGCTTTCAGCATTTCAGGATCGTTACGGTTGTCATTCCACACGCGTTGCAGATCCAGCCAACCTTGCAGCGTGTTTTCGTCAGCATTGATGACCAGTGAATTCATCTGCTCTGGCGTCATCTGAGATAATGCCTGCCAGGTACCGTCGATATTTTTCTGATGCGCAGGGCCGGTCAAGATAGGCTCCTGGGCAATATAAGCACGCAGCAGCTCCAGCGACGCACGATTCTGGCTGGCGTCGATAACAGACTGGTAATAGCGGGCCTGCTGGTTTTTGCTCAATTCTGCCGGATTGATTTTGGCGAGCGCGGCGTTCGCGGCGGCGTAATCTTTCTGCGCGACTCTGATTTCAGGCACCAGCAGCTGTTGTTCACGACGCTGTTCGTCATTCATCTCTTTGGGTAGCTGGTTGTAGAGATCAACGGCTTGCTGAGTTTTACCTTCTTTTACCAGCGCATGAATGGCGAGTAATTGCCAGGTGGTCTTGCTATCATCAGCGCTCTGCTGCATTTGCTGCAGGTAATACGCTGAATCGGCAGTCGCTTCGCCCTGCATATGCGCGGTCGACTGGTCTGGTGCTTTAGTAGTAGTACAGCCGGCAAAGAACAGCGCGGCCAGCACAACCGGCAGACAGCGCCCGGCTTTAGAACGAATAAATTTAGACGGTACCATTCTGTATCCAGTGTAATTTTTATCTCAGTGTTCAATATTAAATCGGCAATACGGATGAAACAATGAAACAACTCGAATCGGCGGCTATTTCTGCCAGCACGCTCTACATCGTTCCGACACCCATCGGTAACCTCGGCGATATCACACAGCGGGCGTTAACCGTGTTGCAAAGCGTTGACCTGATTGCCGCTGAAGATACTCGCCATACCGGTTTACTGCTGCAACATTTCGCCATTAATGCGCGATTGTTCGCATTGCACGATCATAACGAGCAACAAAAATCAGAAACTTTGCTGGCTAAGCTAAAAGAAGGGCAAAGCATTGCGTTAGTTTCTGATGCAGGAACGCCATTAATTAACGACCCTGGTTATCATTTGGTACGAACTTGTCGCGAAGCGGGTATTCGCGTGGTTCCGTTGCCAGGCCCATGTGCCGCCATTGCTGCATTAAGCGCGGCGGGTTTACCTTCCGACCGCTTCTGCTATGAAGGTTTTCTGCCTGCCAAATCTAAAGGCCGTCGCGACGCACTCAAAGCGATTGAGCAAGAACCGCGTACGCTTATCTTCTACGAGTCTACACATCGCCTGCTCGATAGTTTAGACGATATCTGCGCTGTGCTCGGTGAATCGCGCTATGTGGTGCTGGCGCGTGAGTTGACCAAGACCTGGGAATCGATTCACGGCGCGCCGATTGGTGAGCTGGCGGCGTGGGTTAAAGAAGACGAAAACCGCCGTAAAGGTGAAATGGTACTGATCGTCGAAGGCTTTAAAGCGCCAGCCGATGACGCATTGCCAGCCGATGCACTGCGCACGTTGGCACTGTTGCAAACCGAACTGCCACTGAAAAAAGCAGCGGCTCTGGCGGCTGAAATTCACGGCGTGAAGAAAAATGCGCTGTATAAATATGCGTTAGAAAACAGCGAGAAGTAACGTTTTTCGAGAAGCCTCGCACTCTCTTGTTACAGGTATCACTATTGTTAGTATGGTTTTAATAAGCGATGGTAGTTTGCTCATACTTTAGTCTGTTCAGGATGAGCAAATTATGCCGGTGTTGTATCAGGGAGATTCAAACATGATTCTTTACCCTATCAGCTATAGCCCTTCCGCTCTTGAGCGAGCATTTGATGTGTCCGGCACTACCGATATTCTTGGTGTGCCTGCATTGATTGTGCTGCGAAAAGATAAAACGGCTGCGGCAATTGTTTATGCAGAACCCTCACAGGAAGAAAATGGTGAATTGCGCCATCTTGTCGCCGCTAAACTGGATTTGATTCCGCGTAAAAGCACGAACCAGAATGAATCTATTCTGGCGGTTAAGCGCTATTGGGAATCTAAAGCAGTTTTGCAGGTTGAGGGTGTTGTGGTTGATAGATCTGTGCAAGATACCCGAGTAGCGACAACGCTTTATGAGCATTTGATCGTTGAAAAGGGACTGATCCTGATGAGCGATCATGATCAATATATTGGCGGTCAGAATATCTGGAAACGCATCGCCAGGGTGTCTAAAAAAATTGATGTATTTATCCTTGATACGGAAAGCGGGCGTTTTTACCCTTATGACGGTGAACGCACTCGTTACGACTGTGAAAGTATTCCCGAGTCAGAAATCTGGAGTCTTGCGCCCGATGAATCCCGCCGGGGTATCGTGCTGGTGGCTGAACGAGCGGCTGATTAATTCCTGGTCGGGTAACGTTTACGGTTACCCGACCAGGAAAACAGGTTTGTCTGCACCCGCTACCAGCAATTGTATTTTGTGAACCTCAACAATCTATCTTCGCCTTCTGGCTACTCAGCATCTTTAATCATGGCATCTATTTCCAACTGTATGTCATAGCGGGGATCGTTGCCTTTCGGGTTTTCGCCAAACCCTTTTTTAACTGTGACGTTGATAATCGTATTGTTTGCGCATACGGTCTATTGCCTGTTCCAACCAATACCGCTGGGTGCCAAAATTAATACGTATATAATTTTCACCGTTCTGTACGTAATGGCTACCATCCTCAATAATGACTCCAGCGTGGTGGGCGAAATGGTTAACCCATTGCGTTGCACTCATTGTGCTTTCGCTTACATCAATCCAGGCCAGATATGAGGATTCAGGAGTCATCATTTTCCATTGAGGAAAATGCAGGACTACCGCATCAGTAAGAAATTGAGCGTTGTTGCGCAGGTAAACATTGAGTTCATTCAACCAGGGTCTTCCGTGCTGGTAAGCAAGAATAAGTCCCCATATACCAAATATATTGGGAGAGGTAATTGAATTTTTTTCCAACTGCTGGCGGAATCTTTTCCTCAACGTTTTATCCGGAATAATGGAATAAGATGTTTTCAGGCCACCTAAGTTAAATGCTTTGTTTGGCGAAGTGAGCAAAATAAGATTGTCCAGTTCGGTACAGCCTGATGCCAGGCAGCTGATAAATTTACCTTCCAGAAGATGTTCAGCATGTACCTCGTCGACCACGAGGATAACGCCGTGGCGTTTACACAGATCGGAAACCTGACGTATTTCTTCTTTGTTCCAGATCCGGCCCGAAGGATTATGTGGGGAGCAGAAAAACCACATTTTGGGCCGATGGGTTATTATCTGGTCTTCGACTAAAGAAAAATCAATGATATAGCGACCATGTTCTATTTTGAGCGGGTTTGCCAGAACACTCACTCCCTGACGCTGAGCCGCCATAGCAAAAGGATCATATACCGGCGTATTCATCATTACGCAATCGCCCTGTTGGCAGAAGGCTTGCACGGCATAATGTAACGTTGATACGGTGCCATAAGTAAGCGTAATCCAGTCGCGTTCTACCGCAACATGATGGCTTTCGCGCTGGAAAGTTATCACCGCGTCGTAAAATTCATCAAAGCAAGATGTGTAGCCGAAAGTACCGTGCTGCACGATGCGCTGGAACCCTTCAATTACCGCAGGCGGAGCACTGAAATCCATATCGGCAATCCATAAAGGGATAAAGTCTTCAGGGACTTCACCGAATCGTGAACAGACGAACCGATGATCCCATTTCCGACATTTATCGTTTTTACGCTCAATGATCTTATCAAAATCGAACATAGTGACTCCTCTATTATATTAAGGCTTCAATGCCAGTTTTTACGGTTTGCACCTGCGGCCCGATGATGACCTGAACACTATGAGCATCGAGTACGACAACCGACAGTGCTCCTGCTTCTTTTAACTGTTGTTTATTAACCCTGGTCATATCTTTTACAACCAGACGTAAGCGAGTAATACAATTATCAAGAGATTCGATATTTTCCTTGCCACCTAATGCCGCCAGAATAACGCCATGATCATATTTTGACTTTCCGCGAGCTTTGGCATTTGCAGTAACCGATTGGGATGTGTTCTCTGTGTTATCTTCGCGGCCAGGGGTTTTAATATCGTGTTTGAGGATATACCAACGGAAGACAAAGAAATATGTAGCAAACCAGATAATGCCGACTGGGAAGACTAAATACCATTTTGTGGACATTCCCTGCATTACGCCGAAAATCAGTAAATCCAGAATCCCCCCATCCGTGTTACCGATAGTTACGCCTAGCAATGCCATTACCATCAGTGCTAACCCAGACATGACGATATGGAATACATACAGTGCGGAGGCAATAAACAGAAATAGAAACTCAATCGGTTCGGAGATACCGGTTATTACGGAAACCAATACACCAGATATGAGCAGGCCTTTAATAATATGGCGATTTTCTGGTTTTGCTGTCCTGTATATAGCAAAGGCTACGGCGGGTAAACCGAAAATAAAGGTCGGCATAAACCCTTGTGATAAGAAAGCGGTGACATGGGGGCTAAAAGGCAAACCGGCTTTAAGCTCTGCATAGAAAATGTTTAATGCGCCAGCGATTTCCTGACCATTTATAAATTCTGTCCCACCCGCTGGTGTAAAACGGACCATGGCCAGCAAGATATGATGAAGACCAAATGGTTTCAATAAAAGCACGCCTACGCCATACAAGAACGGCCCAAAAACATCGGTGCTTTGAATGATATGGCCAATACCTGCAATACCCATTGCTACATAGGTCCAGAGTATTGGAATAAACAGGCCGACCAGAGAAAGCGTTAATGAAGTAATGATCGGGACAAAACGGATACCGCTAAAAAAAGC
This sequence comes from Buttiauxella sp. 3AFRM03, assembly GCF_003675305.1. Taxonomy (NCBI): domain Bacteria; kingdom Pseudomonadati; phylum Pseudomonadota; class Gammaproteobacteria; order Enterobacterales; family Enterobacteriaceae; genus Buttiauxella; species Buttiauxella sp. 3AFRM03. Next base: position 2,417,751 of record NZ_CP033076.1, on the reverse strand, counting down.
GAAAGCATCGTGCAGTACGGTGTCCTGAAATCGTTCATGCAGAAAATAGGTAATGACGCCCACCACAATGCCACCCAGCACACCCATTTCCAGCGTCTGGATCCCGAGCACCATAGATTGACCGACTTGTTTCATTGTTGCAGCGTCAGCGAGTTGGTGGGTGGCGCTCAGATAATAATTTATGCTCATATTCATCAGCATATATCCGACAAAACCTGAAAAGGCACCAACTGCTTTATTTCTTTTGGCCATCCCAAATGGAATGGCTATGGCAAACATTACTGGTAAATAGGTAAATGCAAACCCACCAACCATACTAATAAAACCAAATACTAATTGAGTAAATTCACCACCGAGAAATGGAAAGCTTTTAATTGTGGAGGGGCTTGTTACTGAACTACCAACACCTAATAATAATCCCATAAAAGCGAGCAGGGATACTGGGAACATAAAAGTTTTACCGAGACTTTGGAAGAATTCCCACAAGCTGGATTTGAACGACTTGTCCTTGGTCATATAGGGTACTCCTTAATTTCAATCAGTATAGTGACAAGGTCATGAAGAGTTAACCATGACCTTTGATATATTTGAGGTGTGTTCTTTTTGTTTTTTTTAAAATATTTTGAATATAGAATTAATCAACTGATATTAATTGTAATTTACTGTAGGACTTACAGACGTTAATTTTACTTCTTACCACCTCTTTCATGGCGTCCATTCCGACACGCATGTAATAGCGGGGATCATTGCCTTCCGGATTTTCGGCAAACCATTTTTTAACCGCTGCGGCAAAGGCGATTTTTAATTCGGTAGCAACATTCACTTTGCACACGCCCAACTCAATGGCACGTCTGACATATTCATCCGGAACATCACTGGCACCGTGCAGAACTAACGGAATATCCACCACTTCGCGAATTTCAGCCAGGCGCTGGAAATCGATTTTTGGGCGTTTGGTATAAAGGCCATGGGCAGTGCCGATGGCAACCGCCAGGCTGTCGATCCCGGTGAGCTCAACAAAGCGGCGTGCTTCTTGCGGATCGGTGAGGAAAGCGCTTTCTTCATCCACATCCATATCGTCTTCCACCCCACCAAGGCGACCTAATTCGGCTTCGACGCTGCAATCGCTACGGTGGCAAAAATCGACCACTGACTTCACCAGCCGTACGTTTTCTGCCAGGGGGAAGTGACTGCCGTCAATCATGGCGCTGCGCACGCCAGCATTCACCTTGCGGCTGATATCGGCCAGCGATTCATGGTGATCCAGATGCAGCGCCAGCGGCATGTCGTAGCTTTCGGAGTAGGCTTTGCACAGCGCGTAGATCTCTTCAAACGCAATATGTTTAAAGGTGCCTGGCGTGCCCGCAAGAATGACCGGAGACTGCATCTCTTTGCAGACTTCCAGAATCGCCTGGATAGTTTCGGCGTTATGAATATTAAACGCAGGTACGGCGTAGCCTCGGGCCTGCGCATCTTGCAGAAGATATTTAGTGGAAATAATACTCATGTTGTAATCCTCTCAGCCTTTCCACGGATGAATAATCACACCTTTCACAACACGGTTAACCGTGCCGGTGGCAGATGGCGTGTCAGGGGTAATGCCTGCTTTGATTGATTCGGTCAGTGCGAAAATCTGGGCATACATCAGGAAGCAGAAAGCCTGCTCGACATCGATAAAATCGCGGGAAGGGGGCAGCCAGATGTGCGGCCCGGCTTCGACTTCTGGACACGGTGAAGCGCAGATAGCCACAACGCGCAGCGCCTGTTGATCACGGCGCAGTTCAGCCAGTAAATCGAGATCGTACTGGCGTGTGTACGGGTGGCTTGAGACAAAGACCACGACTAACGTTTCGTTATTGACCAGCGATTTTGGACCGTGGCGGAAACCCGTTGGGGAGTCATAAAACGCGGCTAATTTTCCTGCCGTTAGCTCCAGAACTTTCAGCGCGGATTCTCGTGCCACACCTTGTAAACCCCCACTGCCGAGGTACACGACACGTTTGAAAGGCAGGTCGCCAAACACGCTTTCGCTAAGGTCACATTGCGAGGCAATAATTTGCTCACAGCGTTCGGCAACATCCTGGAAAGTGGCGCTGTTGATGACATCGGGCGCAAACATCGCAAGGCAACTCGCCATCATGGTGGTAATGCTGCTGGTCATCGCGAAACCGCGGTCGTGGGTTTCTGGTGGCATCAACAATGCCAGCGAATTGCCACTGGTCGCCGCGTTTTGATACAGGCTGCCGGCTTCGTTACAGGTGATGACCAGATGGTAACAATCCTTCACGACCTGGTTGACTAAATCGACCGCCGCCACGCTTTCCGGGCTGTTGCCTGAGCGTGCAAACGAAACCAGTAGCGTCGGCTCTTGCTCGGTTAAATAGTCCACCGGATTGGTCACGAGGTCGGTGGTTGGCACGGCAACAAAGTTTTTCCCGGTGTGGCGCGAAAGCCATGGCGTAATAATGTCGCCAATAAATGCGGAGGTTCCTGCACCCGTCAGGATGATTTTTAATGAGGTGTTTTGTAACAAAGGCGCCAGGAACGCGTCGATGTTGCTACGTTGATGGCCAATATTTTTTAGTGACTGGATCCAGCTTGCCGGTTGTTGGCGGATCTCTTTTTCAGTCCAGGTTGATGTGCCGGAAAGACAGGCAGATTGGGTTTCGCTCATAACTCAGTCCTTAGCAGTGCAAGATCATCGGAAGTAGCACAAAGCAGTACAGGACAATCTTTCGTTTTGTTTCATTTACTCAACTTCATGCTTAAATAAAATCTATAGAAAAGAAAACGAAAGGTCAATGTAAGAAAAACAATAAAACGAAAAATGTGATCCCTGAAGACAGTGTTTTTGATTAGTTAGTTGATTTAAATGGTAATTTATTAGAATGAAATAATATGTGCGAATATAATCGAAAGGAAAAGAAAGGTCTGCTGCGGGGTGGGTAGCAGACCAAAACGGAGCACAACGAAAGAACTACAGGAGGACAGCCTGGCCGTTAATCCAGATGTTTTGCAGTAAAAGCTGCGGGTTAAGCGCATTCAGATTGGCGCGTTTTCCCACCGCCAGAGAGCCAAGTGAGTTCTCCAGACCGAGCATTTTTGCAGGATGCAGCGAAGCCATATGGATGGCATCCTCAGCGGCAACGCCAGCGCTGTTGACCAGATTGCGCACCGCCGCATCAAGCGAGAGCGTGCTTCCGGCAAGCCCGCCGCTTCCCGTTCTCACAATTCCATTTTGCATGGTCACCGGATGGCCACAAATCGAATAGTCGCCATCTGGCATTCCGGCGGCACTCATGGCATCGGTAATCAGCACGATTTGCGATTTCGCGCAGTGACAACAAATATTCATTACCGCGGGGTGAACATGGTGCCCATCGGCAATCAGTTCCAGCCATGCACGTTTATCGCTTAAACCCGCTCCCACCATGCCAGGATTACGATGGTGCAGGCCCGTCATGCCGTTAAAGCAATGCACCAGCCCGTCGGCTCCGGCATCAAACGCCATTAGTGTTTCTTCATAACTGGCGGCACTGTGACCAAGCATCACGCGCACATCACGACTTTTCAGATGCTTGATGGCTTCCAGCGCTGCGGGTTTTTCCGGTGCCAGCGCAACCACCCGCAAGGTGTTTTGCGACACCTCTATCAACCTGTCCAGCTCGGCAATATCTAATTCGCGGAACAATTCTGGCGGATGAGCGCCTTTGTTCTGCGGTGTAAAATACGGCCCTTCAAGATAGCTGCCCAGTACACTGGCTCCAGGCCCGCCGTGATAATAGCGCTGCGCGATTCGCTGCAATGCCCGCTCGATATCCGCAAGCGGGGCGGTAACGGTGGTGGGCAGCCAGCCACCCACACCTTCACGGGCTTTGTGTATTGCCAGTCGCTCGAGGACGCCGGGGTCGTCATCCATCACATCAACCCCATCACCACCGTGAACATGAATGTCGATGTAAGCCGGGCAAAGCAGTTCAGCCTCACGCGCCAGGGTGCCGACAGGAATCGGCTCAATGGCGACAATCGTTTCGTTTTCAATGCGTAACTGGTGATCGTCCCGCCAGCCTTGTTCGGTCAGAACACGTCTGGCGCGCAGCAGCGTGGTCATATTCCTTCCTCAACCGCCTGCGCTTCACGGTAACGCCCCATTTCATCGACCAGGCTGGTTAGCCCACGATGGCCGCATTCCAGCGCCTGAAGACGGAACTCTTTGCTGCTCAGGCCGTCGCGCTCCAGCACCATTTCCAGCAGCAGTTGCAGGTTGATGCCGGTAATGACTTCACGCCCTGGCTGCTCTAACGCCATGGTCGAAGCCACGCGGAACGGTGTGCCGCCGAGCAAATCGGTTAAAAATACCAGACCTTCGCTTTCATCTAGTGCACCGATCGCTTCTTCAAACTGCGCCGTCAGGAGTGCTGTTGAAGAGGTTTCAGGGAAATCAATGGCGATAAATTGTTCCTGCTCACCGAGGATCTGCTTCATCGCTTTTTCCAGCCCGGTGGCAAAGCCACCGTGACCGCTGAGAATAATACTTAACATATTGTTTTATCTCGCTTACAGGGACTCATTTACAGGAAGTGGGCAAACTTCCCGACAACACCCAGAACGACCGTGATACCGATAAGGCGCAGTGGGCTCCAGCCGCGGCGCACCAGCGCATACATGCACAGGGTATAAACCAGTGGCAAAAATGCCGGCATCAGTTTGTCGATAACATCGGTTTGCAGTTTCACCACCGCATCGCCCGCGGTGATTTCAAGCGTGGTAGAGAGGCGAACGTAGGTTGCGACCAGTGCGCCAATCACCGTCATCCCCACAATAGACGCGGCATGGCCGACTTTGCGAGTGTTGGCTTTAATCAGTGGGATGGCGGCCACACCCATGCGGTAAGCGTAATGTGCCAGGCCAAAACGCAGGCCGAGATGCACGACGTTAAACAGTACGATGAAGATAACTGCGCCAAGTATCGAACCTTGTAAGGCCAGGCTTGCCCCGATACCGCCGCAAATAGGCAGCAGGGTCAGCCAGAACATGGCGTCGCCAATCCCGCCCAGCGGCGCACCGACGGCAATTTTCGTGCTCTGGATGCTATTCACATCCTGCTTTGAGCGCTCCATCGCCAGGATAATGCCGATAACAAAGGTCACGAGGAATGGGTGAGTATTGAAGAATCCCATGTGACCTTTCATGGCGCGAGCCAGGTCGTTTTTGTTGGTATGGATTTTTTTCAGCGCGGGCAACAAACCGTAAAGCCAGCCGGATGCCTGCATACGTTCATAGTTAAAGGACGCCTGTAACAGCATGGAACGCCATGCCACACGGTTAATATCCTGCTTAGTCAGTTCTGCACCAATGCGCTGATCTTCATAGACATTGTCATTTTTATCGACCTCGGCGGTGTCAGCGACGTTAACGCCTGGCAGAGTCTGTTCGTTAGATCCCATCTTCAAATTCCTCTTGCTTGACGTGTGTAGGTTGCTGCGGTGCCGGGTCTTTGCGTAAGAAATCAATCAGCGCCATAGCTAATGCGGCGGCGGCAATCGCCAGCACGGGTAGTTTCAGCCAGGCGGCAGCCACAAAGCCGAGAATGAAATAAGGAATGTAGACATTCTTCATCATGATTTTCAGCAACACGGCAAAACCGATAGCTGGCATGATGCCACCCGCCACGCCGAGGCCGTCAATCAGGCGAGCAGGTAGCAAGTCGATGGCGGTTTTGGCGTGTTCCGCGCCGAAATAAATAGGCAGGAAGGCGCACAAGAAATAGAAGATACCGAGCGCGAGCAATGCCAGATAATTCACGCGCTCAATGCCATCGGTGTCGGCGTTGGCCGCCATTCGATCGCAGCGCGCCATCACGCCGGACATGATTGAGAACAGGAAGGTAATCCCCATTTGCACGGCCACGGCGAACGGCACCGCAACACCGACGGCGACTTCAGGTTTTACACCCGTTGTGATGGCAAATGTGGTGCCAACAATAGTGCCGATAATCACGTTGGGTGGCTGTGCGCCTGCTAGTGGTGCAAGGCCCATCCACACCAGTTCCAGCGTACCGCCACACAAAATACCGGTATGAAGATCGCCAAGAATCAAGCCAACCAGTGGCCCCAGGACGACCGGGCGGTGCATGTGCGTCAGGCCGTTGAACATATCCAGACCCGCAATAAAGGCCAGAATACCCAACGCTAATGCCTGTAATAAGCTAATTTCCATAGAAAATCCCTCAGAGGAGTTTGTAGAGATCCTGCGCGGATTCCGTCGGCACACCCTGAACAAAACATTCCACTCCGGCCTTTTGTAGACCATCAAAAGCAGCAATATCCTGGTCATCTATAGAGACGGTTTTCGCGATTTGTTTTTTGCCTTCTGCGTAGTGCATGTTGCCGACGTTGATCCGCGAAACAGGCACATCACCTTTTACTAACGTCAGAAAATCATTAGGGTTTTTGCAAACCAGAAGGATCTTCTGGCGGTCGGCTGCGCGGTGAATATTGTCGATAACTTTTTGCAGCGACCAGAAACGCACGGCAATTCCTTCCGCCAGAACCATCTCCATCAAATTTTGCTGTACCGTATCTTCGGCAACTTCGTCGTTAGCGACGAGGACGAGGTTTGCTCCGGAAAATCCGACCCATTGAACGCCTACCTGGCCGTGAATCAGTCGCTCATCAATGCGGCTTAATACAATGTTTGGCATGTTTTTATCCTCTTATTATCATTGTGTTAATGGAGATTTTTGTGTGCCCAGACAGGCACAATGGTACTGGTGCAACACGTCCTGGATATGGTCGATAATCAGCTCATGCGGCGTGGCCGCGATTTTTCCTTCACGGACCTTAGCGTATTGAAGTGGCAGATACTGACTGATGAGCGGCAAAGGAATAGATTCACCGGCCAGATTAGTAACGAGGTTTGAATATGCTTCATCAATGTCACGATCCGGCCAGTAATAGCGGACGCGGTCAGAGAAGCTGTAGCCACGTGCAAGACGGCAGTCGCTGGTATTGCCGTGATAATGGTGTTTCCAGTATTCAGGTTGCTCGAGCATGACGTTTTCCAGCACTTCCCGCAGCCCTGAGCATTTATGTGCCGGGCGTAGCTCATGCTCGATAGCGGCCAGTGAAAATAGCGCTTCACGCAGTGCAAAGGTCAGCGCCGGGCCGACTTTCAGAATCGCAAAGTGGTTCTGAACCAGTTGCTGCAATGCCTGCGGGGTCTGGTAATCGGTGGAATGCGCTTCAAATACCAGGGTGTCGAACGCTTCAATCATCTGGCTCAGGAAAAGTGATTTCTCCGGCTGATAATCGATAACCTGCGTGTGGTCGAACTCAACGCCAGGCTGAACGACCAGCCCAATAATACGTGGCCAGATATCGCTTAAACCTTGTAATTCAAAAGCGTGGCGGTGAGCTTCCAGCGTGGCTTTTGCAGCCTGCGGTGTTGTCACCGCTAATTCCGCCAGCGTTTCGTGTGCGCCGCCAGGCACCGGAACTTCAGTGCCAATAACGTAAACTAAATCGGACTCGTCGAATTTCTCAGCACAGGTTTGTTCGGCAATTTTCGCCAGTCTTGCGGCGCGCATCGCAACAATAGTATCGGTCAACGGCACTGGGTCATCAGCGCAGGACATACTGCAATCGAGATGGATCTTTTTAAAACCTGCGGCGACATAGCAACGAATCAGCTCATCTGCATTGCGCATGGCTTCTTCTGCGTTCAGTCCCTGCCAGCGGTTTGGGCCAAGGTGATCGCCGCCCAGAATCAGGTTTTCGCGTGGGAAGTGATACTGGTCTGCCATTGACTCGACAAACTCGCGGAAGTCTTGCGGCGTCTTTCCTGTGTAACCGCCATTCTGATCGACCTGGTTGGAGGTCGCTTCAATCAATAAGAGAGATTTGGCTTCTCTTGCATGGCGCATTGCCGCTTCGAGAACCATTGGGTGAGCGGAACAAACGGCAAAAATGCCACATCGTGAATCCTGTTTATGGTCGGCCACAAACGCGGTTAAATGTTTCACTTTCCTCTCCGTATGAGTTGGGGAACTATTTATCTTTCGATTTGTTTCATTTAATAGTGGTATATCGTGCGATAAAAACAAAACGAAAGATAATAGAATTGCGATCTGTTTCGCAAAAGAAACATAATGAAAGCCTATTTGACACAATGACAGTGAATGCAGCGGGCGATGTAAAGGCTTGCTTTCCGCGAAAAGAAAGGTGTTAATAGGCAAAGTGAAATGAAACGAAAGGTTTTATGAAAGGATCTATTATGAGCAATACCGACGCAGCAACGGACAAGCGTGTAACAGGTACAAGTGAAAGACGCGAACACATTATTCAGCGTCTTCGCCAGCAGGGAAGTGTGCAGGTTAATGATCTCTCTTCATTTTTTGGTGTTTCGACGGTGACGATCCGTAACGATCTGGCTTTCCTTGAAAAGCAGGGCGTGGCGGTGCGTGCTTACGGCGGGGCGCTGGTCTGCGATTCAGGGACGGCGGCGGTAGAACCGACGGTTGAAGATAAAAGCTCTCTGAATACTTCTCTTAAACGCAGCATCGCGCGCGTGGCTGCGGATCTTATTAAGCCTGGCCACCGCGTTATTCTTGACTCCGGCACCACCACTTATGAAATTGCACGCCACCTGCGCAACCATAAAGAAGTCATCGCCATGACTAACGGTTTGAACGTGGCGAATGCATTGCTTGAAGCGGAAGGCGTGGAATTGCTGATGACCGGTGGGCATTTGCGTCGCCAGTCGCTTTCATTCTACGGAGATCAGGCCGATCAATCGCTGCAAAACTATCACTTCGACATGCTATTCCTCGGCGTTGATGCCATCGATCTGGAACGCGGTGTTAGTACACATAACGAAGATGAAGCGCGCCTTAACCGCCGTATGTGCGAAGTGGCTGAACGCGTAATCGTCGTAACGGACTCCACGAAATTTAACCGCTCCAGCCTGCATAAGATCATTGATACCCAACGGATCCATATGGTGATCACCGACGCGGGTATTCCTGAAGAGAGCCTGAAAGGGCTGCGTAAAGGCGGCATTGAAGTGGTGTTGGTTGGCGATGTCTGATTGTAGAAGGGGTGGATGCTTGCGCTTATCTACCCTACAACCAGGGTTCTCCCGCCAATATGGCGGGAGAAATGGCGGGAGAAATTTGTACTGGTTTTTTCTCTTACCCTGCCGCTAATTTATATCCCCGCAACCGGCTCACGCTCAGCGCGATGGCTAAAACCGTGGCGATGACGGCTACCCACAAGCTGATTTGCACGGCGCTGTTCTGCGCATAAAGCGACATAAACACGCCCACAAATGCCGCACCGAGGCACTGGCCGAAGGTGCGCATTATTGCCAGCACGCCTGAAGCGTAGCCGCTGTTTTCGCGTGAGGCATTGGAGAGCATTTCTCTGTTGTTCGGGCTTTGGAAGCAGCCAAAACCGATTCCGCATAACAGGCTACGCAGGCAGATATCCCACGCCTGAGCGTGTTCCGGGAGCATCGCCAGCAATGCCAGGCCAACCGCAAAAATGCTCAAGCCAATGGTGGAAATGATCGCCGCTGAATAGCGGTCGGCAAGACGTCCGGCATGGGGTGCGGCCAGAATAATGCCGATGGGCCACGGTGTGAAAAGCAGTGCCGAAACCAGCGCGCTGTAACCGTAAACGCTCTGAAACAGGAAGGGCAGCGCGATAAAAGTTATCCCCTGGCTGACAAAAGACGCTAAAGAAGTGAGCGCTGCCAGCGAGAATCGGGAAGAGGCAAACATGTTGAGCGGGAGCAGCGGTTTTGTGGCGCGTCGCTGTACCCAGATGAACGCCAGGCCAGTCGCAATGGCGGTGCAGGTGAACATTATCGCGAGTTGCAGACCGCTGTTATTGGTACGGGTGAAGGCGTCGGCCGCCATCACCAGCGCACCTAATGCAACGGCGGATAAAACGGCTCCGGCAAAATCAAACGGTTCGCGTGTTAATGCCGGATTATGGGGAACCGCGCGCAGAGTGAGTATCACAGCCATGATTCCCAACGGAATATTTATCGCAAACAGCCATTGCCAACTCAATACCGAAAGTAAGGTTCCACCCAGAATAGGCGCGATGGCGGTGCTGGTGCCAATCAGTAATGCGTTCAGGCCGAGGATGCGTCCGAGCAGGCGGTTGGGGAAAACCGAGCGCAGGATTGCCGGGCCAATGCTTAAGGTCGCGGCACCGCCGATACCTTGTAATACGCGCATAATGACCAGCATTTCCAGTGATGACGACAGCGCACAACCGACGGATGCCAGAGTAAAAACGCTGAGTCCGAAGGTGAAGATGGCACGGAACCCAAGACGGCTGGAAAGTGCCGCAAAGATCGCCAGCGTCATCGCTGCGGATAACAAATAACCGTTCGCTACCCAGACGGTAGCGCCGACGGAGGCGTTAAGTGAGCGTGCGATTTGTGGTAGCGCAATGTTGATCATCGAGCCATCGAAAACGACCATCGCTGCCATAGTCATCACTGCTACCATTGCTAAGCCGCGCTCGCGGCCTGGTAATCCTTCATCGCCGGGTTGATCGGTAAATAACGCCATCGGTTATAGTTCTCTTTCGCAGGTTGATGGCGCAAATATAGCGGTGTCTGAGATGTGGTGGAAGACGCAGCATTTGCATTGATAACCTGCACCAAACGCCTTCTCTGGTTACTATTACTTTATGAATGAACCCGATCTGAACTTACTGATTGCTTTAGATGTGCTTCTGGCGGAAGGAAGTGTGGCGAGTGCTGCGCGCCGTCTGGGCTTAAGCGCCTCGGCGATGAGCCGCACGTTAAGCCGGCTTCGTGCCACCACCGGCGACCCGCTACTGGTGCGCGCCGGGCGTAACATGGTGCTGACACCTTATGCCGAGGAGATCCGTGAGCGCACGCAAAATGCGGTGTTTGAAGCGCGGGCGATACTGCGCCCGTCTTCAAGCGCGCTCAATCTTGCCACGCTTGAGCGCAGTTTTACTCTGCGGACTAACGCCGGGTTTATCGAGATTTTTGGTGCCGCATTGATTGCCGCGGCTGCTGCTGTCGCGCCTTTAGTGCAACTGCGTTTTATGCCCAAACCGGAGAAAACAGCGAAGTATTTGCGCGAAGGTTTGATTGACCTTGAGGTCGGCGTGCTCGGTGAGATGGGGCCGGAAATACGGCTCACCACGCTGTATCGCGATAAGTTTGTTGGTGTGGTCAGGAAAGGGCATTCGCTGGAACAGTATGGGGAAATAACGGCTGCGAAGTATGCTGCGTTGGGGCATGTGGTGGTTTCCCGCCATGAACGTGGAACCGGCCCGGTGGATGTATTGCTGGCTGAGCTTAATTTAGAACGCAAGATTGTGGCGATGGTGCCGGGCTTCCCTGCGGCGCTGGCGGTGGCGCAAGCGTCTGATTTGGTGGCGTTGGTTCCGGCGACGTTTTTGTTAAATCAGCCTGGATTGAATGGGAACTCAGGGGAAGCGAGATTGTTTGTTTTTGAGTTGCCGGTGAAAACCAATGAGATTACGGTGTCGTTGATGTGGCATCCACGTTCGGAAGCCGACCCCGCGCATCAATGGTTGCGGCAGTTGGTGTTGAAGGTTTGTCGCCAGAAATTGCCGGGATGAGGCTGGTGTTGGATGGCGCTGCGCTTATCCAACCTACAAAATCGGTAGGGCGGATAAGCGTTGGCGTCATCCGCCATTTTTCAAAAAATCAGGTCACCGGCGCTGGGTTAAACACCGCCAAAGCATTGTGCAGCCCCCACTGATCCGAGAAGGTTTTCTTGCGTCCACTCGCGACATCAAGAATAAATTTGAACAATTCCCAGCCGACATCCTCAATGGTCGCTTCACCCGTGGCGATAGTACCGGCGTTGATATCCATTAAGTCGTACCAACGGTTTGCCAGGGCGGTACGGGTGGCCATTTTAATCACCGGAACCGCAAGCAAGCCGTATGGTGTGCCGCGACCGGTGGTGAACACTTGCACCGTAATGCCCGATGCGACCTGTTGCGTGCCGCAGACGAAATCACTGGCCGGTGTTGCCGCGAAAATCAGGCCGCGTTTGGTTGGGCGTTTCCCTGGAGAAAGCACTTCAACAATCGAGCTTTGCCCTGATTTGGCAATGGAACCGAGCGCTTTTTCCACTACGTTTGCCAGGCCACCTTTTTTGTTGCCCGGTGATGGGTTGGCGCTGCGGTCGGTTTTACCCATATCGAGATAGTTGTCGTACCATTCCATCTCTTCAAGCAGGCGTTTGCCGACTTCTTCATTGATGGCGCGTGGGGTTAACAGGTGAATGGCGTCGCGCACTTCGGTGACTTCAGAGAACATCACCGTGCCGCCGCAGCGTACTAACAAGTCAGAGGCAAAACCTACTGCCGGGTTAGCCGTCACGCCGGAGAACGCATCGCTACCGCCGCACTGCATACCGACCACCAGGTCAGACGCCGGGCAGGTTTCGCGCTGGCGCTGGTTCAGTTTCACTAAGTGGCGCTCAGCGACCGTCAGAATGTCGTCGACCATTGATTTAAAACCGACGTGGTGTTCGTCTTGCAGGCGCACAATGCTGGCATCGCTAACGTTAATCGCTTGCACGTCGTCGGTGCCTTCGAGCAGGCGCTCAGGCTGCAATTTTTCGCAACCCAGGCCAATCACCATAATTTCGCCGCCAAAGTTCGGGTTCAGAGAAATATTATGGATGGTGCGAATCGGGATAACCGCTGCAGGGGCGTTGATCGCCACGCCACAGCCATAAAGGTGGTTCAGGCCGACCACGCCATCAACATTCGGGTAGCGCGGTAGCAAATCACGTTCAATAATTTTGATGACATAATCCACCACGCCAGCAACGCAATGGACGCTGGTGGTGATGCCAAGCAGGTTCTTGGTACCGACACTGCCGTCTGCATTGCGATAACCTTCAAAGGTATAACCTTCCAGCGGCGGCAAAGGTTCCGGTACTTTGGTCGCTAATGGCAGCGTGTGGAGTGGTGGCGCTTTTGGTAATTCCACCAGTGATTCGTCAATCCAGCTACCGCGTGGAATATCACGCACCGCGTAACCGATCACTTCACCATAACGGACGATTTCACCGTGTGCGGGAATATCAATCAGTGCAGCTTTATGGCCTTGCGGGATATGTTCGATTAATTCCAGACCATCCGGGAAACGCGTACCGGCTTTCAGGCCGTTATCATTAACAATAATAGCGACATTATCTGTCTCATGAACTTTTATATAAAAGGAGCCAGGGGGTTGTTGTTTAATTTCTATATTTGACATTGTCGCTATTCTCCAGAATTTTTCTAATCGTGACTTCTCACAAGCTAAATAAAGAATGTCAGTCCGTGAGAAATAAAAATGTGAGCGAGATCACTTTATATTGTGACGCCTAATCTGGAGGGGTGGGCAATCAATGAAATTGTGCAATACCCCCCACAAACATGTGCATAGGTTTAACTATTTATTGTTTTTCATGTCATTAATTGGGCATATGCCTAATGTCCATTGAGTTACTGATGGCTATACTGTGTTGCATATATTAAGCAGTGCCATCCCGAAATATAATTTATTAATATCTTATTAAATAAAAATCCTTGAATAAAGTACCCGCAACAGAGGATGTGAAAAATGATTTTGGATACAGCCATTGAGTCTAAAAAAGGTAAGCATACGCGATACCTAATATTATTAATTATCTTTATTGTGACGACGATTAACTATGCGGATCGCGCCACACTTTCTATTGCAGGTACTGAAGTTGCTAAAGAATTACAACTCAGTGCAATCTCAATGGGTTATATTTTCTCAGCATTTGGCTGGGCTTACCTGCTGATGCAAATCCCAGGCGGCTGGTTGCTTGACCGCTACGGTTCGAAGAAAGTCTACACTTACAGCCTGTTCTTCTGGTCGCTGTTTACCTTTATGCAGGGCTTTGTCGACATGGTACCGCTGGCGTATGCGGGTATCTCCATGTTTATCATGCGCTTTATGCTCGGTTTCTCTGAAGCACCTTCTTTCCCGGCGAACGCCCGTATTGTTGCGGCCTGGTTCCCCACCAAAGAACGCGGCACCGCATCTGCGATTTTTAACTCTGCACAGTATTTCTCGCTGGCGTTGTTCTCTCCATTACTCGGTTGGCTGACCTTTGCCTGGGGCTGGGAACACGTGTTTACCGTAATGGGCGGTATCGGTTTTGTGCTGACTTTCCTGTGGGTGAAGTTTATCCATAACCCGACTGACCACCCGCGTATGTCAAAAGAAGAACTGGATTACATCACTAAAGGCGGCGCAGTGGTCGATATGGACCACAAAAAACCAGGTGCCGTGGTTGAGGGGCCAAAACTTCATTACATCAAACAATTACTGACTAACCGCATGATGCTGGGCGTGTTCTTCGGTCAGTACTTTATCAACACCATTACCTGGTTCTTCCTGACCTGGTTCCCGATTTACCTGGTGCAAGATAAAGGTATGTCGATTCTGAAAGTGGGGATGGTGGCTTCTATTCCGGCTCTGTGTGGCTTCGCTGGCGGGGTGTTGGGCGGCGTATTCTCAGATTCGTTAATCAAACGCGGTTACTCACTGACTGTTGCTCGTAAGATACCGATTGTGCTCGGAATGTTGCTGGCTTCCACCATCATTCTTTGTAACTACACCGACAGTACCGCGCTGGTTATCGCGCTGATGGCATTCGCTTTCTTCGGTAAAGGTTTTGGTGCCCTGGGCTGGCCGGTTATTGCCGACACGGCTCCAAAAGAGATGGTCGGTCTGTGTGGAGCGGTCTTTAACGTGTTCGGTAACGTGGCTTCTATCGTGACACCACTAGTGATTGGTTACCTGGTTTCTGAGCTTCACTCCTTCAATGCGGCGCTGATCTTTGTTGGCTGCTCGGCGCTGATGGCAATGGTTTGTTATCTGTTCGTAGTTGGCGACATTAAACGTATGGAATTGCAGAAGTAATTCTCTCAACAGATAACTGCATAAATAAGGGCAACAGATGAATAACAACGTTTTCCCCAACAAATTCAAAGCGGCACTGGCAGCACATCAGACGCAAATCGGTTGCTGGTCTGCACTGGCAAATCCTATCAGTACTGAAGTGTTGGGGCTGGCAGGGTTCGACTGGATTGTGCTGGATGGCGAACATGCGCCAAACGACATCACCACTTTTATCCCGCAACTGATGGCGTTAAAGGGTAGCGAAAGTGCGGCGGTGGTTCGTGCACCAACTAACGACCCGGTGGTTATCAAGCGCTTGCTGGATATTGGTTTCTACAACTTCCTGATTCCGTTTGTGGAAACCCAGCCGGAAGCGGCGCTGGCGGTGTCTTCAACCCGCTATCCACCGGAAGGGATTCGCGGCGTGTCTGTTTCGCATCGCGCCAATATGTTTGGCACCGTGCCGGACTACTTCGCACAGTCCAACAAGAACATCACGATTCTGGTGCAAATCGAAAGCCAGCAGGGAGTGGATAACGTTGATGCGATTGCCGCGACTGAGGGCGTGGACGGCATTTTTGTCGGGCCAAGTGATTTGGCGGCGGCGTTGGGCCATTTGGGTAATGCCTCGCATCCGGAAGTGCAACATTGCATCCAACACATCTTTGCTCGTGCTAAAGCGCACGGTAAACCGGCCGGGATTCTGGCACCCGTTGAAGCGGATGCGCGCCGTTATCTGGAATGGGGCGCCACCTTTGTGGCCGTTGGTAGCGATTTAGGCTGCTTCCGCTCTGCAACGCAGAAACTCGCTGATTCTTTTAAAAAATAACCACCATTTAAAGAGAGAGACTGAATTATGACACTGAAAGTTGGGTTTATTGGCCTGGGTATCATGGGCAAACCAATGAGTAAAAACCTCATCAAAGCTGGTTATTCGCTGGTGGTTGCCGACCGTAATCCAGAGGTTATTGCTGAAATTATTGCGGCGGGTGCCGAAACCGCAGCCACGCCTAAAGATATTGCCGAGCAGTGTGATGTGATCATCACCATGCTGCCTAACTCCCCGCATGTGAAAGAAGTGGCACTGGGCGCGAACGGTATTATTGAAGGGGCAAAACCGGGCACTGTGGTTATCGATATGAGTTCTATCGCGCCACTGGCAAGCCGTGAAATCAGCGAAGCGCTGAAAGCCAAAGGTATCGACATGCTGGATGCACCGGTCAGCGGTGGCGAGCCAAAAGCTATCGAAGGTACGTTGTCTGTGATGGTTGGCGGCGACAAAGCGATTTTCGACAAGTATTACGACCTGCTGAAATCCATGGCCGGTTCCGTGGTGCATACCGGCGATATCGGTGCCGGCAACGTCACCAAACTGGCAAACCAGGTGATTGTAGCGCTGAACATTGCGGCGATGTCTGAAGCGCTGGTACTGGCGACCAAAGCAGGTGTTAGCCCGGAGTTAGTCTTCCAGGCGATTCGTGGCGGTCTTGCGGGCAGCACCGTTCTGGACGCGAAAGCGCCGATGGTGTTGGATCGTAATTTCAAGCCAGGTTTCCGCATCGATCTGCACATTAAAGATCTGGCAAATGCGCTGGATACCTCCCACGGCGTTGGTGCCCAATTGCCACTGACTGCGGCAGTGATGGAGATGATGCAGGCGCTGCGAGCCGATGGGCACGGTAACGATGACCATAGCGCCATCGCGTGTTACTACGAAAAACTGGCAAAAGTAGAAGTCGCCAGGTAATCAATCGTAGGGCGGGCAAGCCATGCGCCCCCGCCAATAATTGGTGGATGAATCCACCCTACAAAACTCGGCCCTTAAGTTTTTGGCATGGATACATTATGAAAATCGTAATCGCACCCGACTCTTATAAAGAAAGCCTCTCAGCTGTTGATGTGGCGAAGGCCATTGAAAAAGGATTCCGTGAGATATTTCCTGATGCAGAATATATATCGGTCCCGGTTGCAGATGGCGGGGAAGGTACGGTCGATGCCATGATCAGTGCGACACAAGGCAAAAAAATCACCACAACAGTGACCGGGCCGTTGGGCGAACCGGTGAGCGCATTTTGGGGAATGTCCGGCGACGGCAAGACGGCGTTTATCGAAATGGCTGAAGCCAGCGGACTTGCGCTAGTACCGCTCAAAAACCGTAACCCATTGATTACTACATCACATGGTACTGGCGAGCTGATTTTACGCGCTCTGGATAACGGTGCGCGCAACATTATTATCGGCATCGGCGGTAGCGCAACCAACGACGGTGGCGCGGGCATGGTGCAGGCGCTGGGCGCGAAACTGTGTGACGCAACGGGCAAAGAGATTAGCCACGGAGGTGGCAGTTTAATGAGCCTGAACACTATTGATATTTCAGGCCTCGACACCCGTTTGGCAGATTGCGTGATTAACGTGGCCTGCGATGTGACGAATCCTTTAATTGGCGATAACGGCGCTTCACGTGTCTTCGGGCCGCAAAAAGGGGCTGACGAAGCGATGATCGTTGAGCTGGATGCCAACCTTGCCCACTTCGCCGATGTGATTAAAAAAGATTTACATATTGATGTGAAAAATGCGCAAGGCGCGGGTGCCGCGGGTGGCATGGGCGCGGCTTTAATGGCGTTCCTTGGCGCAGAATTACGCAGCGGCGTTGAGATTGTGACCGAAGCTCTGCACCTTGAAGAACACATTCATGACTGCTCGCTGGTGGTGACCGGCGAAGGGCGTATGGATAGCCAGAGTATTCGTGGCAAAGTCCCGGTAGGTGTGGCAGCCGTGGCGAAAAAGTACCGTAAACCGGTGATTGGTATTGCAGGTTCGCTGACCAGCGATGTGGCGATAGTCCATCAACATGGCATCGATGCAGTGTTCAGTGTGCTCAACAGTATTGTTACGCTGGAAGAAGCGTTGAAAAACGCATTCGACAATATTTATCGTGCGTCGCGCAATATTGCGGCAACGGTGGCGATAGGTATCAATACCACCCGTTAGCAGGGGTGACAGGGGCGGGTAAAACCTCTATACTTCGCGCCGAAGCTGACCAGACAGTCGCCGCTTCGTCGTCGTCCTTCTTCGGAAGGAGACAGGCGGAGGGGAGGAAAGTCCGGGCTCCATAGGGCAGGGTGCCAGGTAACGCCTGGGGGGGTAACCCACGACCAGTGCAACAGAGAGCAAACCGCCGATGGCCCACGCAAGTGGGATCAGGTAAGGGTGAAAGGGTGCGGTAAGAGCGCACCGCGCGTCTGGTAACAGTTCGCGGCACGGTAAACTCCACCCGGAGCAAGGCCAAATAGGGGTTCATAAGGTACGGCCCGTACTGAACCCGGGTAGGCTGCTTGAGCCAGTGAGCGATTGCTGGCCTAGATGAATGACTGTCCACGACAGAACCCGGCTTATCGGTCAGCTTCAACCATTCAGGAACGCCCCGCACAGTGTAAATTGTGCGGGGCGTTTTGCTATGTGTGTTTTACCACCCTCACCCTGGCCCACTCCCTCAGGGAGAGGGGATGGATCGAGTTTTTCTCCCTCTCCTGAGGGAGAGGGTTGGGGTGAGGGCAAACAATTGCCATAATACGAACCTCGCCATCACCGGATTCCACTCCGCCATGATCAAATCCCTGTATATCGACAACTACCGTTCCGTGCGCAAGCTTTCCATCGATCTCGAACGGCTGAACGTGGTTTTTGGTCCTAATGGCTGCGGTAAATCCAACATTTATAAAGCAATCCATCTGATTCACGGGGCGGCGATGGGGCAGTTGTCGCATTGGTTATCGGATGAAGGCGGTATTCAGAAAGTGATGTGGGCGGGCGATCGCGCCAAAGGGTATGCCAGTGCGCCGCGCCGCATGACACTGGCGGTAGATACCGACGATTTTGAGTATGAATTGCAGGTCGGCTTCCCTGATAAACTGCCGTATCCAACCATGTTTGATCTCGATCCTATTGTTAAAGAAGAACAAATTTGGCTGAGTGGTTTCCGCCGTCGCCCTTCATCTTCCATTATGCACCGGCGTAACCAGGCGGTTTTTCTCAATGATGTGAACGGTGAGAAGGTGACGCATGCCGCCACACTCTACGAAAACGAATCTTTGTTCGGCCAGTTAGGCGAGCCGCATCTTTATCCTGAAGTTTCCAGCGCACGGGAAATACTGCGCAACTGGCGTTTCTACCACGAATTCGATATTACCAAGGGGGCCGGATTGCGTTTGCCGCAGGTCGGTTATCGCTCACCTGTTCTGGGCGGTGATGGTTTGAATTTGGCCGCGGCTTTCCAGACCATCGTTGAAATAGGTGATAGCGAATTACTGTTTGCGGTGCTGGATGAAGCGTTCCCTGAATGCACATTTTTCTGTGATAACAGGAACGGGCGTTTCCAGATGATGATGCACCGACAGGGGATTAATCGCCCGTTGGAGTCGGCTGAATTTTCTGACGGAACATTACGATTCTTGTGCCTGACCGTTGCGCTGCTTAGCCCCCGACCACCACGTTTTATTGCCCTCAATGAACCGGAAAACAGCCTGCATCCACAGATGTTGCCCGCACTGGCACGTTTGATCGCACAAGCGAGTCGCTACACGCAGATTTGGTTAACCAGCCACTCGCCAGAACTGGCGACGCTTATCGAGAGACATACTCCGTTTACGCTGTATCAATTGGCGATTGAGAACGGAGAAACGCGCGTTAACCGGCTTTCCTGATAATTTGCTGTAACCGTATGGCGAAATGGGAGATAAAAAATCTAAATCTTAACCATATTGATACAATAAACAGTGATTAATTCTGAATCGCCGTTGCAGTGTGAGGTGAGTCAAAATCTGGTGGCCATATTGTCACACCGCATTAACCTCACGAGTTGCGCCAGCTCACATTCGCGGTGGGTGGGTAATTTCCTTTAAAACAAAATACTCAAAACAAATACTTTAAAAACAATGAGTTAATTTTTTAGCGATACCTTTCCAATAACTCTTTTCTACCAAATTAGCAAAATACTGCATGAAATATGCAGATTTACCTCTAAACGGAGAAAAATTTACTCTTTTGTTTGGCTTCCTCTTGAGGAGTAGCAAATTTTTTCTCCGCTACCCGCGCTATCCTTTTCTCATTCTAAATACACGTCCAGGACACCGATCTCGTTTTTCGAGTATCTGGTCATCACTCTGTATTGAATATTCACGATTAAAACCTACAAATATAAGCGAGCACTTTATGGAAACGGGAAGCATTACTGCGGTTAATATTCCAGCATCCGGTCGAGCAGGAATGACAGAAAGTGAATGGCAGGCCGCGACAAAATTCGATAGTAAAGATGTCGGCTGGGTAATTATGAGTATCGGGATGGCGATTGGTGCCGGAATAGTCTTTTTACCAGTACAAGTCGGATTAATGGGGTTGTGGGTATTTCTGCTCTCCTCAATAGTAGGATATCCGGCAATGTATTTGTTCCAGCGTCTCTTTATTAATACCTTAGCGGAATCACCGGAATGTAAAGATTACCCTAGTGTGATTAGTGGTTATTTAGGTAAAAACTGGGGGATATTATTAGGCGCTCTCTATTTTGTTATGTTGGTTATTTGGTTGTTCGTTTATTCTACTGCCATTACTAATGATAGTGCCTCTTATTTACATACTTTTGGCGTGACCGAAGGGCTGTTATCAGATAATCCTTTTTATGGATTGGGACTGATTTGTGTTCTGGTCGCCATTTCTTCACGAGGCGAGCAGCTTTTATTTAAAATCTCAAGCTTCATGGTGCTGGCAAAGCTTTTGGTTGTCGCGGCATTGGGTTTCTCAATGATTGGCATGTGGCACTTGCACAACACCGGGATGCTGCCGCCAATGGGGATGCTGATTAAGAATGCGATCATTACCCTGCCATTTACATTGACCTCTATTC
This sequence comes from Buttiauxella sp. 3AFRM03, assembly GCF_003675305.1. Lineage (NCBI taxonomy): Bacteria > Pseudomonadati > Pseudomonadota > Gammaproteobacteria > Enterobacterales > Enterobacteriaceae > Buttiauxella > Buttiauxella sp. 3AFRM03. The sequence continues at coordinate 2,396,897 of NZ_CP033076.1, read as the reverse complement.
TGTTTATTCAAACATTAAGCCCGATGGTGATTTCGTATCGCTCAACAGAAAAGTCCCGGGAAGTGGCTCGTTTTAAAGCGTTGCGTGCCATGAATATTGCCTTCGGTATTCTTTTCGTGACGGTGTTCTTTTATGCAGTTTCTTTCACGCTGGCAATGGGGCACGACGAAGCTGTAAAAGCCTATGAGCAAAATATTTCGGCTCTCGCTATCGCTGCCCAATTCATTGATGGCGCTTCGGGCGCGTGGGTCACTGTCGTTAGCGTAATGCTCAATATCTTTGCAGTCATGACGGCATTCTTTGGTGTTTATCTTGGTTTCCGTGAAGCAACACAAGGTATCGTTATTAATATTTTACGTCGCAGAATGCCAGAAGAAAAAATAAACCAAAAATGGGTGCAGCGCGGAATTATGTTGTTCGCCATTTTATTGGCCTGGAGTGCGATCGTCCTTAACGCACCAGTATTAAGTTTTACCTCAATCTGTAGCCCAATATTTGGCATGGTTGGTTGTTTAATTCCTGCATGGCTGGTTTATAAAGTACCGGCACTGCACAAATATAAAGGTGCATCGCTGGTGATTATCATTATTACCGGGTTGCTGTTATGTGTTTCTCCATTCCTGGCGTTCTCCTGATTCGCAGGTGTTTGTATTGTAGTTCTCAGTATTAAGGTTAAAAAAATGACAAATACAGAAATGAACCCTGCGTGGGCAGAGTTAATCCGTGCGGTAAAACAAAATGTGAAGCCAGCAGTAGGGTGTACGGAACCCGTTTCACTGGCGCTGGCAAGCGCACTGGCTGCCTCGCATTTGGCCGGGAGAGTGATTCGAATTGAGGCCAAGGTTTCACCTAATCTGATGAAAAATGGCATGGGTGTTACCGTTCCTGGAACGGGAATGGTGGGGCTACCTATTGCCGCCGCAGTGGGCGCATTGGGCGGCGATCCGCTGGCGGGGTTAGAAGTTCTCAAAGGTGCGCCAGTAGAGGCGATTGCCGCCGGGAAGTTGCTGTTGGCAAGTGGCAAAGTGACGGTGACAATTCAGGAACTTTGTGAGGAAATCCTCTATACCCGCGTTACGGTCTATACCGCAGAAGAGTCAGCTACGGTGGTGATATCTGGCGAACATACCAGGGTAAGCCGTATCGAAAAGGACGGAGCGGTATTGTTCGATGCGCAAGGGGAGGCTAAGCCCGTTGACAATGAGCAGGCGTACCATCTGGAGCGATTTAACCTCGAGCAGATTGTTGAGTTTGCCCAGAGCGTTCCGTTTGACGATATAGGTTTTATTCTTGATGCCGCGTTGCTCAACGGTGAACTGTCGCGCGAAGGATTGCGGGCGCAATATGGTTTGCATATTGGTTCGACATTAAGCCGCCATCGCGATCGCGGTTTAATGGCTAAGGATCTGTTAAGTGACATAATGATCCGTACTTCGGCGGCATCTGATGCGCGCATGGGGGGGCTTGTCTGCCTGCAATGAGCAACTCAGGTTCTGGTAACCAGGGGATTACGGCGACGATGCCGGTTGTGGTGGTAGCCGAGCACCTTGGTTGCGATAGCGAGCGGCTGGCGCGTGCGTTGATACTGTCGCATCTGACCGCTATCTACATTCACCATCAGTTACCTACGTTGTCGGCATTGTGCGCAGCAACGACGGCCGCGATGGGTGCTGCGGCTGGGATAGCCTGGTTAATTGACGGAAGTTATCAGAGTATCTCGATGGCAATCAGCAATATGATTGGTGATGTTAGTGGGATGATTTGCGATGGCGCATCAAATAGCTGTGCAATGAAAGTGTCGACCAGTGCTGCTTCGGCATGGAAAGCGGTACTGATGGCGCTGGATAATACTTCGGTCACGGGGAATGAAGGTATCGTTGCTCATGATGTAGAGCAGTCGATAAGCAATCTGTGTGCCCTGGCAAGCCAGGCAATGCAGCACACAGACCGTCAGATTATTACGATTATGGCTAACAAAGTTGCCTGATATCCCTAAGCTTCTTCTTCAGCCATCTCGGTCAGGCGGACGTCCGCTTCGATAACAATGGCTTCCAGCTCGTTCAACATTTCGTCGTAGCTGAGTTCGGGTTCAGCGGTTGCCGTGATAATGGCAACCGCTGCCACAGGTGACGGCGCTGCTTTTTTTGTACTCTTCCGGGTAGCCAGTTTTTTACTCACAAATAACTCCTGTTGGTCAGACTTTGGCACTGGTCAGACCGGTAAATCTATCAGCAATGCACGCAGCGGAGTATCTGCAACCAACGTTATGTTAGCTTCGTCACGGATAAAAGCGCCATCGCCACAGGTAAGCCCTTCTTTTTGCTCGGCAGATGTAACAGCATGAACTGCACCGTGAATCGACTGCAAATAAGCTCGCGGGCCATGTAACTGGAAACTCAATTGCTGGCCTTTCTCCAGTTCAATTTGATGGACCCACACTTGCTGGCGCAATTGCAGGCTCTCTTTGCTGCCATCCGGCGACGCCAGCAATTGCTGCGGCTGGTCTGTCAGGCTGATTTTTTGCACCAATGGGTTTTCACGCTCCGGGCAGGCATCCAGCCACAACTGCATACGCGTCAGCGAGTTCTCTTTACTGAGGTTATGCTCGCTGTAACTCAGCCCAGGTTGGGTGGAAAGCAGCAACGCTTCACCTGCTTTCGCCTGAACATGGTTACCTTCGCTGTCGCGGTATTCCGCTTCGCCTTCGAGAATCAAATTGAGGATATCGACCTTCGGATAAGTTCGCGGCTGGAATGAAGCGCCAGGTGCCAGGACTTCCTGATTGAGTACGCGCAACGATGCATAGCCCAGCAATTTCGGGTCAAAATAGTGACCGAAAGAAAACGTATAGCGTGCCTGCAGCCATCCGTAGTCCGCTTTTCCGCATTGTTTGGCAGTTCTTGGCGTAATCATAATTTCATGGCCTCTTTTTACACTAGGCCCATGGTAAAACTCTGGACGTCGCATTGTTAGCTAGTTAATCTGCTCGGTATGTTCAAATTTCCTGAATGAGAACGAGATGGCTAAAGAGAGAGCATTGACGCTGGAAGCATTGCGGGTCATGGACGCAATTGACCGGCGCGGGAGTTTCGCCGCGGCTGCTGATGAGCTAGGGCGTGTGCCGTCAGCGCTGAGTTACACCATGCAGAAGCTTGAAGAAGAACTGGATGTGGTGCTGTTTGACCGTTCGGGCCATCGCACAAAATTTACCAATGTCGGGCGCATGTTGCTGGAGCGCGGGCGAGTTTTGCTCGAAGCGGCTGAAAAACTGACGACCGATGCTGAAGCACTAGCTCGTGGCTGGGAAACGCATCTCACCATCGTGACTGAAGCGCTGGTGCCAACGGCGAAGTTGTATCCGTTAGTCGAAAAACTTGCAGGTAAAGCGGACACCCAGTTATCGATCATTACGGAAGTTTTGGCGGGTTCATGGGAGCGTTTAGAGCAGGGGCGAGCGGATATTGTGATTGCGCCGGATATGCATTTCCGTTCTTCATCGGAGATTAACTCGCGCAAGTTGTACAAGGTGATGAGCGTTTATGTCGCCGCACCCGACCACCCGATTCACAATGAACCGGAGCCACTTTCAGAAGTGACACGCGTGAAGTATCGCGGTATTGCGGTGGCTGATACTGCGCGGGAACGCCCGGTGATCACGGTGCAATTACTGGATAAACAGCCGCGTTTGACGGTGAGTAGCATGGAAGATAAACGGCAGGCGTTGTTGGCCGGTTTGGGTGTGGCGACGATGCCTTATCCGCTGGTCGAACAGGATATTGCCGAAGGGCGTTTGCGCGTGGTGAGCCCTGAATACACCAACGAAATTGACATTATTATGGCGTGGCGACGCGATAGCATGGGCGAGGCGAAAGCCTGGTGCTTGCGTGAAATTCCAAAATTGTTGAAGTAGTGGCTACGCCCTCACCCCGGCCCTCTCCCTCAGGAGAGGGGGAAAACCGGACAATTCCCTCTCCCTCAGGAGAGGAGGGAAACCGGACAATTCCCTCTCCCTCAGGAGAGGAGGGAAACCGGACAATTCCCTCTCCCTCAGGAGAGGAGGGAAACCGGACAATTCCCTCTCCCTCAGGAGAGGAGGGAAACCGGACAATTCCCTCTCCCTCAGGAGAGGGGGAAAGCGGACAATGCCTTCTCCCTCAGGAGAGGGGGAAAACCGGACAATTCCCTCTCCCTCAGGAGAGGGGGAAAACCGGACAATTCCCTCTCCCTCAGGGAGAGGGCTAGGGTGAGGGGCAAAGCATTATTCACTGACTAATCTGGCATCCATCGCTTTTGGATCTGAACCGTATTTATTCTCACCCGGTGTGCCATTCTGGCAGTTGAACGCCAGAATAATCAGCCAGCCGACAATCGGAATAAATATCAGCAGTAACCACCAGGCTGAACGATCGGTATCGTGCAAACGACGGAACTGTACAGCCCAGTAAGGCAGGAAAATCAGCAGGCCATAAATGGTAGCCAGCAGACCTTCTTCTTTCGCAATTCGCAGTCCTAACATCTTATCCAGAATGGTTAACACGACGGTCAGTACCAGGTTCACCAGAATGAACATCCAGAATTCTTTACGTCGCGCCCGTCCGCTGAAACCAATGTAATTTCTTAGTACTTTGAAATACCAATCCATTTTTTGCCTACCTTGAGTTCTAACGATCTAATTCAAGAATAGTCGCGAATGATTTTTGCGTAAATCATAGCTTGGGTGAATTTAATCAACCGTGGTTAAACCGTTCATCGCGACCATGTGGCTCATTTAAATCCTGCGCAGGGCCAATGGAAATAATGCCCGTTGGGTTAATCGTTTTATGGCTGCGGTAATAGTGATTGCGGATATGCGCGAAATCGACGGTCTCGGCAATGCCCGGCATTTGGTAGATATCCCGCAAGAATCCGTAGATATTCAGGTAATCACTAATGCGGTGTTTGTCGCATTTAAAGTGGGTGACGTACACAGGATCGAAACGTACCAGTGTCGTCCACAGGCGAATATCGGCTTCAGTCAGTTGGTCACCGGTTAAATAGCGGTGCTGGCCAAGGATTTGCTCGACGCGCGCCAGTGATTCAAACACTTTGCTGACCGCTTCATCATAAGCTTCCTGAGAAGTGGCAAAACCTGCTTTATACACGCCGTTATTAATGGTGTCGTAAATCCAGCTATTCAGTTCATCAATCTGGCTGCGTAACTGTGGCGGATAATAATCTCCGGCACGAGCCCCTTTGGCATCAAACGCGGTATTCAGCATGCGAATGATTTCAGCAGATTCGTTACTGACAATCGTCTGGGTTTTCTTGTCCCATAAAACCGGAACGGTAACGCGGCCGGTGTAGTTTGGGTCAGCTTGCAGATAGAGTTGATAGAGATATTCGTGCTGGTATAGGCCATCACCGGTCGCGTTCGGGAAGTCGTCATCGAACGTCCAGCCATCTTGCAACATCAGCGGGTTAACCACTGAAACCGAGATAAAAGATTCGAGGCCTTTCAAAGCTCGCATGATGAGGGTGCGATGCGCCCACGGACAAGCGAGGGAAACATAGAGATGGTAACGGTCTTTTTCAGCGGCAAAGCCACCTTTACCGTTCGCACCGGGTTCGCCATCAGCCGTCAGCCAATTGCGAAACACTGACTCTGAACGTTTGAAACTGCCACCGGTAGATTTGGTGTCATACCAGACATCGTGCCAGACGCCATCAATTAACTGTCCCATGCTGTTCTCCAGGTGAGCTTTAAAAACAAAAAAGCGAAGGGATTAACCTTCGCTCTTATTGATAATCAGTATAGAACCTTACCAGTTTTTCTTCAGCAGGCGGTCGATGCTGTATGCGCCTGGCCCGAAGATAGCCAGTAACAGATAACCACCGGCAATGGTGAAGTTCTTCATAAACATGATGGAGTTCGGGCCCTGGCTGAAATCAGCGTGGAACAGGAATGCCGTCAGAAGCGTAAATACCGCAGTAATAATCGCCGTGGTACGTGTGAAGAAGCCGAACAGGATGGCCAGACCGCCGCCAAACTCAAGCAGAATGGTCAAAGGCAGCAAGAACCCTGGGACGCCCATCGCTTCCATATATTGTTGAGTACCGGCATAACCGTTAATTTTGCCCCAACCTGCAACGATGAACAGAATTGGCATCAAGATACGAGCTAACAGTACACCAGCATCATCTAATTTTTTCATTTTACTCTCCAGAGAAATTCTATTGGGTGCTATCAGCCCAGGATTTTTTGTCTTTGCAATTTCCGGTGGTTACCGTTAACTGCGGTTGATGTGGAGGATAATAGACGGGGCATTAATGGATTGTTAGCAAGGAATACTGTCGATGTTTTTCAAATTACTTGAGTAAGCCTGCTAATAAAAACGCCGCTTATTTTAAGCGGCGTTAGGGATTACTGCGATTGCTGTTGCACCGTATTGCGAATCAGGCGCCAGGCGCTCCAGGCACCGAAACCGCGTCTGGCCCAGCGCATCAGGAAGCTCGGGTGGCGCACAGTCCAGATAGCCATCACGCTGCTGGCGATTAACGCATAACTGCGCAAGCTCAGTAAGGTGTTCCAGCCGCGATCATAGGCGCCTGTCGCTTCCAGCCAATCGCGCCTGCTGGCACTTAAATCCAGCCGTTGTTGTTGAATCTGGCTGAGTAAAAAGGCCTTGCGCTTATCAAGCTCACGGTTGCTCATGGTTAGTCATCTTCCAGCAAAGCACGGTCGTTTTCGAGTTCACGACGAGTATGGCGCAGCAGTGTGGACTGGCGAGATTTACGCAGCGTCCAGATAGCTCCGATCACCGCAAGCCCCAGCAGGACTGCGGTCGTCGCAATCATGGCATTCAGACGATACTGCGGTTCGACGGCCCAGAAAATCAGCACCACCAGGCTCATTAATCCGAATGCTGCAAATAGCATGGTTAACCCAAGCATTAACAGCAACTGAACCAGATGGGCTTTCTCTTCTTCCAGTTCAACCACGGCAAGACGCAGGCGCGTTTCCACCATCCCAACGATGATGGTGACGATGCGCTGACCAATGCCGAGGACGCTTTTGCCCGGCCCTTGAGTGTGATGGGATTCAGGCATAATTAACGGCGAGTCAGCAGGACACCGAGCACGACGCCAATCGCCGCCCCAATACCCACGCCGGTCCATGGATTTTCACGAACATAATCGTCAGCTTTTGCCGCCGCTTCTCGCGTTTGTTTGGCAATCACGTCGCCGGTATCACCCAGACGGACACGGCTTTCTTTCAGCGCTTTTTCGGCTTTGCCACGCAGTCTTTCAAGTTCGGATTTTGACTTGTCCGTCGATGCACTCAGCACTTCTTCAAGGGTATCAGCCAGGGATTTCAGCTCTGCGCGCAAGTGTTCTGATGTAGTATCTTTTGACATAGTTCTCTCCAGATTTTCTAAGAATGACGGGTTTATTAAAGAGTCTTAGTAATCACGGGCCTGCAGGACTTTCAGTTCATGTTCTGCTTCAGACAGCTTCTGCTCCCGCTTGGTAATTTTTTCCGCATCGCCTTTTTCGCGAGCTTCTTTGAGGTCAGCTTTTCGTTCGGTAATTTCGGCTTTTTGCTCGTTGATTTTCTTCTGATGGGCCGCGCGTAAACTGCTGTCAGTACAATTGGCGCGGACTTCTTTCAACGCTTTATTAAGCCCATCGACACGACTTTTGTTCTGATGTTTTTCCGCATAGCCAATTTCACGTTGAATATCCTGCTCTTTCTCACTGCACAGCGAGTTGGCATGTGCCGCAGAAGTTAAAGATAACAAGGCAATAGCCAATACGGTACGAGTGTTCATGTTAAACCTTCCATTGTGATGTACGTTTAGCCGTAAGGTTAAACACACAAAGAATCCAGAAATTATTCGAAAATGATGATTTGTAGCGATTTAAGTAAACAAGCATAGTCAGAAACTGAGTATAAACCCAATCCGTGGTAACAATTTAGGATTTCTGGAAAGGGTTAACCGATGCGGATATTTTCGTTGAGCATGCGTGTCAGCCAACTGCTGGCGCTGTCTTCTTCTTCTTGTTGAGCGATGACATAACCATGCGGCAGTGTCCTGTACAACACGACTTTTGCGGCTTCGCTTTGCGCACTTGAATCAAATTTGATCAACAAGGAGTTGTTTTCAGGGGTAATGCTTTTGAAACGGATACCGTTAGCATCAAGATGATGCCAGACAAAAAAGCCGTCAGGCATGCTGATACCTTGTTGATTAGAGCGAATTTCCAGCGTTGATTCGGTGCGCTGCATTCCAGACCATATCAATATGGACGCTGCCGCAACAACACCGATCAATATCGTGGCCCGCAGGCCACGAAAAACGTGTGTTTTCATCGTCATCCCTCTTAACTGCGGTTACCGTATTTCTTACGCCAAAGCACAATCAACGAACCGATCAGGCCGCATACCAGTAACACCACTGGTAACAGCATCAGGCAGGACATCAACGCATCTTCATATTTCAGGAATACAGGTGTTTTGCCAAGCAGATAACCCAGCGAGGTCAAAATCAGAACCCACAATAACCCGCTCATCCAGTTGAAGAACTGGAAGCGCGCATTATTCAGACCGGATAAACCGGCAATAGTTGGCAGCAGGGTGCGAACAAAAGCGATAAAACGGCCAATCAGCAACGCAGACAAACCATGTTTGTGGAATAAGCTATGCGCGCGTTGATGGTAGTGTGCAGGAAGGTGCGAAAGCCAATTCTGCACGATGCGCGTATTCCCAAGCCAGCGCCCTTGAATATAACTGAGCCAACAGCCGAGACTTGCGGCGGTGGTTAATAAAAGCAAGGTTTCAGGAAAACCCATAGCCCCTTTGGCAATCAATACACCGACCAAAACTAACAAGCTATCACCGGGCAGGAAAGCTGCTGGTAACAGACCATTTTCAAGGAATAAAATCATGAATAACACGAAGTAAAGCATGCCAATCATTCCCGGATTGGCGAGCGTTTCAAAATCCTGGTTCCATAAAGCGTTCAACAATTGCGTGAAAAGTTCCATTCAGTGTTCCTGGCACATCGATTAAGACCGCTGATCAAAGTCAGATGGTAGAGCACGGCTTTGTTATGTGTGTTGTGTTGTTGCCGATTGTCATTCACTGCTCTTTGCCGGTTCGTATTACATTTCCCTATGAAAGCGAACAGGTAGTGAAAGCAAAGCTGATTCTTACAGTGAAATTGCATCTAATTGTAACAAAGCTCTGTGCAAGGCGTCACAGTATTTGTGCTTTGTTGAGGGACGATTTTGATTGCTAGTCGAGGGGCTGGCGAGGGTATTTACAAACGCTGACACTATTGTTGGTTTGCTTACCCTCGCGAGAGGAAAATAACTACTTTTGGCCGTTTGCTGCGGTATCGAGATGAATTACCGGATTATCCGCAAACAAATAGCGATCAGCATTGAACTCGAAATCATCACTGGTTGCATCAAACAGCATTTGTTTAGTGTTTTCCAGGTGTTGCCACATCGCCACTTTAGCCGCATGTGGGTCTTTACGAATCAGTGCCTTAAGAATTTGGTCGTGATCGTCGCACCAGTTGTCAGCGGTACGCTTATCAATATGCTCGTGAAGTTTTTTCCAGTATGGGTTGTGGATGCGTTGGCTCCACATTTTTTCCACGATGGCTGCAAGGGCTGTATTTTGTGATGCCAGAGCCACCTGAGTGTGGAAATGAAGATCCCACTCTGAATCCTGGAAATTGTGCTCATTACGCGCCATTTCCTGAATTTCCATGAGCTTGACGATGTCTTGCTTAGTGACCTGTGTCGCCGCAAATTCAGCGATATTGCTCTCAATCAACTGACGAGCTTGCAGCAGCTCAAAGGGACCAAAACTAGCGAATTCAAACTGTTCATCAGGAAGATTGGTGTATTTCGCCTGATTGGCGATGACATGGATGCCGGAGCCTTTGCGTACTTCGACGTATCCTTCCACTTCCAGCATGATTATTGCTTCACGAACCACAGTGCGACTCACGTTCTTCTCTTCAGCAATAAAGCGCTCCGCCGGGAGTTTTTCCCCAACCAAATAAACACCGTTTTCGATGCGTTGTTTAAGTTCAGCGGCCAGTTGCTGATAAAGACGACGTGGTTCCATAATATCCATCTGTAGCTCCGGGAAAGGTCCTGCGGTTAACCTTATTTGTTATACCACTTTTCAAAGATAGGCTCCATATTCTGGATACACAAAAGCCGCCATTAAGGCGGCTTTAAGTGCAAACTGAGACACCGATTATGCTAACGCTTGTTTCGGTTTTTGCTGGTCATTCAACTCACTGATGGGTTTGTTTTGCAGCACGGTCCAGATAACGATAGCACCGAGGATGTCGAACACCGCCAGAGCTGCAAACAGTGGGCTGAAGCCAAGGGTATCGGCCAACGCACCAACCACCAGAGCAAACATGGTGCTCGCAGTCCATGCCGCCATACCGGTCAGGCCATTCGCGGTTGCCACTTCATTACGACCAAATACGTCAGAAGAGAGCGTAATCAGTGCGCCAGACAGTGACTGGTGAGCAAAGCCGCCAACACACAGCAGGGCGATTGCCACATATGGGCTGGTGAACAGACCGATGGTGCCTGGAGCAATCATCAGAATCGCGCCCATGGTCACAACCATTTTACGGGAAACAATCAAGTTCACGCCGAATACGCGCTGGAAGATAGGAGGAAGGTAGCCGCCAACGATACAGCCCAGGTCAGCAAACAGCATTGGCATCCAGGCAAACATCGCAATGTGTTTCAGGTCAAAGCCATACACTTTGAACATGAACAATGGGATCCAGGCGTTGAAAGTCCCCCACGCGGGTTCTGCCAGGAAACGTGGCAGTGCGATACCCCAGAACTGGCGGTTCTGCACGATTTTCCAGGCGCTCATTTTCTTGCTGTTGCCGGTCTGGTGATGAGCTTCCTGGCCGCCAATGATGTATTCACGTTCTTCTTCAGAAAGTCGTTTCTGATCGCGTGGGTGTTTGTAGAAAATCAACCAGGCCATTGCCCAGGCAAAGCTCAGCACACCAGAGATGATGAATGCCATCTGCCAGCTGTGCATGACAATCGCCCAAACGACTAATGGTGGAGCAATCATGCCGCCGATAGAAGAACCGACGTTGAAGTAACCTACTGCTATAGAACGCTCTTTAGCCGGGAACCATTCGCTACTGGCTTTCAGGCCCGCAGGGATCATGGCGGCTTCTGCAGCACCCACGGCACCACGAGCAATTGCCAGGCCACCCCAGCTTCCCGCCAGTGCTGTTGCACCACAGAAAATTGCCCATGCGACCGCGAAGAAGGCGTAGCCTACTTTAGTCCCCAGGACATCAAGCACGTAGCCCGCAACGGGCTGCATAATGGTATAGCAAGCTGAGTAGGCGGCTATAATGTAGGAATATTGCTGAGTCGAAATATGCAGCTCTTCCATCAATGTTGGAGCGGCCGCTGCAATAGTATTACGTGTTAGATAACCCAGTATGGTGCCCATAGTTACCAGGGCAATCATGTACCAGCGTAAGCCTTTAATCTTTCCCATTGGAATTTCATCCCGTCTTCATAATCAACCGTGTGTCATGCGGTTGCACGTCCGGCATTGCTGCCAGAACGAGTGTTCGATTAGAGGGGTTCATATCCGGGGGTATCACCCGGTACGACCCGTACCTTGCCTTAAAATAAACAAACTGTGGCAATTCCGGTTTCCGTACCGCAATGCGCTGTTCGTGATACCAGCGTCTGATGTATTTCCATTACTGATGTATTGCAACGGCAGGAAAGATAACTTGTCATACAGCTTCAAAAGTTGAGTGATATCACAAAAGTGTCGATCTGCTCACTCCAGGGGAGAAGGGGCTTGCAGACCAGAACTGGCGCGGGATACGGGTTCTTTTTAAACACAATATTAACAATAAAAGTGTGGTTTTTGTGACGAATACCACAAAAATCCACTCGGTCTCTGGAAATTGGTGTGATAACTTTATTTGCATTATGCGCAAGCATCGAACTGCTATGAACAGAGGAACCCTACAATGGCCCAGTTTATGACTGAAGATTTTCTCCTGGATACAGAATTTGCCCGCCGCTTGTACCATGAATTTGCAGCCGATCAGCCTATTTTCGACTATCACTGCCACTTACAACCACAGCAGGTTGCTGAAGATTACCGTTTCAAAAACCTGTATGACATCTGGTTAAAAGGTGATCACTACAAGTGGCGTGGCATGCGTGCTAACGGTGTGGAAGAGCGTCTGTGTACTGGCGATGCGACTGACCGCGAGAAGTTCGATGCCTGGGCCGCTACGGTTCCGCACACTATCGGTAACCCGCTGTACCACTGGACCCACCTTGAACTGCGCCGTCCGTTCGGTATCACTGGCAAACTGTTGTCCCCAACCACTGCTGATGAAATCTGGAACGAATGTAACGAGCTGCTGGCCCAGGATAGCTTCTCTGCTCGCGGCATCATGAAGCAGATGAACGTGAAAATGGTCGGCACCACTGATGACCCAATTGACGATTTGCGTTTCCACCGCCAAATCGCGCTTGACGCGTTTGAAACCAAAGTGCTGCCAAGCTGGCGCCCGGACAAAGCGTTCAACATTGAACAAGCTACTTTTGTTGAATACATGGGCAAACTTGCCGAAGTGTCTGATACCGACATCCGCCGTTTCAGCGACCTGCAAGCCGCACTGAGCAAGCGTCTGGATCACTTCGCCGAGCATGGCTGTAAAGTATCTGACCATGCATTAGATGTGGTGCTGTTTGCTGAAGCAGACGAAGCGACTCTGGATGGCATTCTGGCGCGTCGTCTTTCCGGTGCGACGCCAACTGAACACGAAACTGCACAGTTCAAAACTGCGGTTCTGGTTTGGCTGGCAGCTGAATACACCCGCCGCGGCTGGGTTCAGCAGTACCACATCGGTGCGCTGCGTAACAACAACCTGCGCCAGTTCAAACTGCTGGGGCCTGATGTGGGCTTTGACTCCATCAACGACCGCCCAATGGCTGAAGAACTTTCTCGCCTGCTCAGCAAGCAAAACGAAAACAATGAACTGCCAAAAACGATTCTGTATTGCCTGAACCCACGCGATAACGAAGTGTTGGGCACCATGATCGGCAACTTCCAGGGCGAAGGTATGCCAGGAAAAATGCAGTTTGGTTCCGGTTGGTGGTTCAACGACCAGAAAGATGGCATGGAGCGTCAAATGACGCAGCTGGCGCAACTGGGTCTGTTAAGCCGCTTTGTGGGCATGCTGACTGACAGCCGCAGCTTCCTGTCATACACCCGCCACGAATACTTCCGTCGCATCCTCTGCCAGATGATTGGCCGCTGGGTTGAAGCGGGCGAAGCTCCAGCTGATATCAAGCTGTTGGGCCAAATGGTGGAAAACATCTGCTTTAACAACGCCCGAGACTACTTTGGCATTGAACTGAACTAATCAGGCTCTGAGGTTGATATGCAATACATCAAGATCCATACGCAAGATAACGTCGCTGTTGCGTTAGTGGACCTGGCTGAAGGTGAAGTCGTTACCGTCGAAGGGGCAGAGGTGACTCTGCGCCAGCCGGTACTGCGCGGCCACAAATTTGCGCTTGGCACCATCGCGCAAGGTGAGAATGTTGTTAAGTACGGTTTGCCGATTGGCCACGCGTTGGCCACCATTGAAGCCGGTGAGCACATTCACTCACACAATGCGCGTACTAATCTGAGCGACCTGGATGAGTATCGCTATCAACCTGATTTCCAGTCTCTTGCAAGCCAGGCAGCGGACCGTGAAGTCAACGTTTATCGCCGTGAGAACGGCTCAGTCGGTGTGCGTAATGAGTTATGGATTTTGCCCACTGTCGGTTGTGTCAACGGCATTGCACGCCAAATCCAGAACCGTTTCCTGAAGCAGAATAACGACGCCGAAGATATCGACGGCGTGTTCCTGTTCAGCCATCCGTTTGGTTGCTCTCAGTTGGGTGAAGACCACATCAACACCCGCACCATGCTGCAAAATATGGTGCATCATCCGAATGCAGGTGCGGTACTGGTGATTGGCCTCGGTTGTGAAAACAACCAGGTGAGTGCCTTCCGCGAAACGCTGGGCGAATACGATGCGTCGCGCGTGAAGTTTATGGTTTGCCAGCAGCAAGACGACGAAGTAGAAGCCGGGCTTGAGCAACTGCAAGAGCTGTATGAAGTGATGCGTCACGACAAGCGCGAACCAGGTAAAATCAGCGAACTGAAATTCGGCCTTGAATGCGGTGGTTCAGATGGTTTGTCCGGTATTACGGCAAACCCAATGCTGGGCCGTTTCTCCGACTATATGGTGGCGAACGGTGGCACGACTGTGCTGACGGAAGTGCCGGAAATGTTTGGTGCTGAACGCATTCTGATGAGCCATTGCCGCGACGAAGCGACGTTTGAAAAAACCGTCACCATGGTGAACGACTTCAAACAATACTTCATCGAACACAACCAGCCGATCTACGAAAACCCATCACCAGGGAACAAAGCTGGCGGTATCACCACGCTCGAAGAAAAATCCCTCGGCTGCACGCAAAAAGCCGGTGAGAGCGAAGTGGTTGATGTGCTGCGTTATGGCGAGCGCCTGAAAACGCCAGGTCTGAACCTGTTAAGCGCACCAGGTAACGATGCTGTTGCAACCAGCGCACTGGCTGGAGCAGGTTGCCACATGGTGTTGTTCAGCACCGGGCGCGGCACGCCATACGGTGGTTTTGTGCCAACCGTTAAAATCGCAACTAACAGTGAACTGGCGACCAAAAAGCCGCACTGGATTGATTTTGACGCAGGCAAACTGCTGCACGGCAGCGATATGAACACCTTACTGAGCGAGTTTATCGACACCATTGTTGATATTGCCAACGGTAAAAAGACCTGTAATGAACGTAATGATTTCCGCGAATTAGCCATCTTTAAAAGCGGCGTTACGTTGTAAAAAGCCCCTTAGGTGATAACATGAAACGGCATTTTGATTTTCGAAATGCCGTTTTTTTTCGCCTAATTTTACTCACAAGGATTAGTCATGACCGCGTATTGGGTTGCCCAGGGCGTCGGCGTTCTCGCCTTTTTGGTCGGCATTACCACCTTCATCAATCGCGATGAACGGCGTTTCAAACTGCAACTGGCGGCATACAGCGCCATCATCGGCATTCACTTCTTTTTGATGGGCGCAAGCCCGGCAGGCATGAGTGCCGAACTTAACGCGTTCCGCACGGTTATCTCTTTGCGTACGCGTAGCTTGTGGGTAATGGGGATTTTCATTGCACTAACCCTGGGGTTAGGCCTGGCGAAATTTGATCATGCAATGGAATTGCTGCCGATTGCCGGAACTGTTGCCAGTACCTGGGCGTTGTTCCGCTGCAAAGGGTTGACGATACGCTGTGTGATGTGGTGTTCAACGGCTTGCTGGGTGACGCATAACTTCTGGCTGGGATCGATTGGCGGGACATTAATCGAAGGGAGTTTTTTGGTGATGAACGGCCTGAACATCGTTCGTTTCTGGCGTATGCAAAGGCGAGGAATTGATCCGTTTAAGGTCGAAAAAGAAGTGCAGCAACAAGAGGGGTAATCGGACTCTTTTGTAGGTCGGTTAAGCGCAGCGCCACCCGAAAAATCTCAGTTATGTTACTCCCTGCCTCGTAAGACAGGGAGCGTTAAACATTAACCGCGTAACGGGTTTTTATCCGCCAGGCGTGCATCTTCTGCCTGGCAAGCCGCCGCTGTAAACAGCACATCTGTTGAGGAGTTGAGTGCGGTTTCGCAAGAATCCTGCAACACGCCGATGATAAAGCCGACAGCGACTACCTGCATGGCAATCTCATTCGGGATACCAAACATGCCGCAGGCCAGTGGGATCAGCAGCAAAGACCCGCCCGCCACACCAGAAGCCCCGCAAGCACACAGCGAAGCGACCACACTCAGCAGCAGCGCAGTAGGTAAATCTACCGGCACGCCCAGAGTATTCACCGCCGCCAGCGTCAGCACGGTAATAGTGATTGCCGCACCCGCCATATTGATGGTTGCACCCAACGGGATAGAGACAGAATAGGTATCGCGGTCCAGATTCAGCTTCTCGCACAGCGCCATGTTCACGGGAATGTTGGCCGCAGAACTACGGGTAAAGAAGGCGGTAACGCCACTTTCACGCAGGCAAGCAAACACCAGTGGGTACGGGTTGCGACGAATCTTGATGAACACCAGCAGTGGGTTGATGACCAGCGCCACACCGAACATGCAGCCAACCAGTACCAACAGCAGTTGCGCATAGCTCCACAGTGTTTCAAAGCCAGTGGTTGCCAGTGTTGATGCGACCAGGCCAAAAATACCGACTGGGGCAAAGCGAATCACCACTCTAACGATGAACGTCACTGCGTCGGAAACATCGTTAATCAGATTTTTGGTGCTTTCATTGCCGTGGCGCAGAGCAAAGCCCAGACCCACAGCCCACACCAGAATCCCGATGTAGTTGGCGTTCAGCAGCGCATGAATTGGGTTTGCAACCATGCTCATCAGCAGACCGCGCATGACTTCGACAATGCCTGATGGCGGGGTGATGTCAGTTGCCCCAGTCACCAGATGTAGCGTGGAAGGGAACGCGAAACTGATCACCACAGCAGTCAATGCAGCGGTGAAGGTACCCAGAAGATAAAGAACCAGAATCGGACGGATACTGGTTTTCTGACCATGTTTGTGGTTAGCAATGGATGCCATAACCAACATCAGAACCAGTACCGGAGCGACGGCTTTCAACGCTCCAACGAATAATGTACCGAGCAACCCAACGGCAATTGCCGCAGGTTTTGAAATAGCTGCCAGTGCGATACCGAGCACCAGTCCAACCAAAATCTGTTTTACCAGACTGCCCTTTGCCAGGCGATTTAGAATACCTGGGGATTGTGTTGCCATGAATAACCTTCCTGTTTAGTGTGTCGTCCCATCCTGGCCTGCACTCTAAGGTGCTTTTCGACCGGATGTATAGATTGGTGTTTGCCTGGTTGAGTATAAGGAAATGTCTCAGGGTAGTAAGTAGTAAACACTGATTATTTCGGTATAAGCTAGTTTTTATAACTAAATTTTAACAAATGTGTGACATTAGCGGCACTTCGCACAGCTGATATCGTAAAAAGAAAAACCCCGCCAAAGACGGGGTCAGAGAAGTTTTTCGAAGGTCGGATAAACGTAGTGCCATCCGACGAAATATTACTTCGCGAGTCTCTTCTGATCGTTACGGTAGTTAACAATAGCGTTAATGATCAATGTTAACGCCAGAATGCCACCCACCACGCCCAGCGAAATCGCGATTGGGATATGGTAGAAATCGACAATCATCATCTTCACCCCGATAAATATCAGGATAATCGCCAATCCATACTTCAGCATGGTGAAGCGCTCAGCTACGCCCGCCAGCAAGAAGTACATTGCACGCAAACCGAGGATGGCAAACAGGTTTGAAGTCAGCACGATGAACGGGTCGGTCGTTACCGCAAAAATAGCCGGAATACTGTCTACTGCGAAAATCACATCGCTCAATTCAACCAGAATCAGCACCAGCAGCAACGGAGTGGCGAACAGCACCCCATTTTGGCGGGTGAAGAACCTTTCGCCCTCGATCTTATCCGTCATGCGCAGGTGGCCGCGAATCCAGCGTACCAGCGGTTTATCGCCAATACCGCCTTCATCTTCTTTCGACAGCGCCATCTTGAAACCGGTGAACAGCAAGAAGGCTCCGAATACATACAGCAGCCACTCAAACTGAGAAATTAGCCAACTGCCGGCGAAAATCATAATGGTACGCAGCACAATTGCGCCCAGCACGCCATAGACCAGCACGCGGCGCTGCAAGGCTGCAGGCACGGCGAAATAGCTAAACAGCATTAGCCAGACAAACACGTTATCCACGGCGAGTGATTTTTCAATCAGATAACCGGTGAGGAAGGCGAGAGCCTGAGCATCCGCTACTTCACGGCCCGATGTGCCGGTGAGATACCACCAGAATGCCGCATTAAACAGCAGCGAAAGCGTAACCCAAACCAGGGACCATACGGCCGCCTGCTTCATGGTCATGGTGTGTGAGCCTTTACGACCCTGAAGCAGCAGATCGATGGCCAACATGATAACGACCACGACAGCAAAACTGCCCCACAGTAATGGAGTGCCGACACTATTCATAAAAGGGTTTCCTTCAAACAAAACAAAAACGGCCAACGTCGGAAGACGCCAGCCGCTAATGCTTGCAACAGGGATCTCGCCTTCCGGCAAGGTCTCACTTACAACATATATACGTTACATATATATGTTGCCCGGTAACCGGGTGTTTTATTTTTAAACACCGTAATGACGATTAACCGACGAAGAAGTTACTCCCCTTTGCGGGCAGGAAAATATTACTTCCCATACATTTCGTCAACATTTCCCTCTTTGTTTTACACAGCTTTACGCCGATGCATCACGCAGGTGAATGTACTGGGAGATCATCTGCCGGGAATTTCACGCCAGTCTGCGCGCGAATCTCGGTGCTCAGCAACGCGGTGGAGCGTGACGTCACTAAACCAGGATGATTAACTTCATTCTCGGTGACCAAACGAGCAAAAACTTCGGCTTCATAAAGCATAGTATTGATATGCTGTGGGAGCGTCAGATCCTGCGGTTTGCCACCACGAGGGATAAAGGTGATGCGCTGGCATTCAGAGATTTTCTCGATAACCAGCGAACCAGCTTCGCCCTGAATCTCACTTGGGATAGTGGAATCGCTCACTTTGGAGTGCAACAGATTCACGTCAAAATCGCCGTAATTCATCTGCACCGAACCGTGCGCATCGACACCGCTTTCCAGCAGGCTGGCGGTAGCATGAACCGAATACGGCTCGCCCCACAACGCCACTGCTGACGCCAGCGTGTAAAAACCGATATCCATAATCGAGCCGTTGGAAAACGCTGGATTAAAGGTGTTTGGGTTCTCGCCATCGAGATAACGCTGATAGCGCGAGGAATACTGGCAATAGTTGAGCAGCACTTTGCGGATCTTACCCACTTTCGGCAACGCCTGTTGCAGCGCGATAAAGTTCGGCAAGCTGGCGGTTTTGAACGCTTCGAACAACACCACCTGGTTTTCACGCGCGCAGGCAATCGCCGCTTCCACTTCACGCAAATTAGACGCCAGCGGCTTCTCGCAAATCACATGTTTTTTATGGCTGAGAAACAGCAGAGTTTGCGGGGAATGCAGAGAGTTCGGGCTGGCGATATAAACTGCATCAATGGCGTCACTCTTCGCCATCGCATCAAGATCGGTAAACAGATGTTCCACCGGATAGTCACTGGCGAAGGTTTGCGCCTGTTCCAGCGAGCGGGAGTAGACCGCGGTGAGTTTATATTTGCCACTTTCGTGGGCAGCATCGACGAACTGACGGGTGATCCAGTTAGTTCCAATAACAGCGAGGCGTATCATAAACGGGTGCTATCTCCGAAGGGGATTATCTTTGAAAGACTATCATGATGTGTGGGGAAAACCAGTGGTGGGCTAGCGTTTTCTGAGAAGTGCATTCAGCCAAATCTCGTCACGCTCGGGGCGCTTATCCGCCGTCGTCCACATCGTTTCAATATCTATTTCCGAAATGGACTCCAGTAATTTATTGAGACTGGTTTCATTCATATCCGTAAACCGACGCCCATCTTTCTCACGTTCACTTTCGCCATACTTAAACGAGACGTACCAGGTGCCGCCGGATTTCAGCGCATCAGTTAGTTTGTGCATCACAACCGGTAATTCTTGATTGGGAACGTGGAGCAGAGAAGCGCAACACCAGATGCCGTCGTACTTGTTCTTAGCACTGATATCGGCAAACGTCATTTGTTGAACGGACAAACCGCTATGTTGCGTTGCCAACGCCACCATTTCTGAAGAGGCGTCAAACGCATCAACGATATAACCCATTTCATGGAATGCTTTAGCATCACGCCCGGAACCGCAGCCTGCATCCAGCAACGCCGCACCAGGTTGTAAATGACGGGTAAAAGATTCGTACAGCGAAGACATGTCAACATTCACGGTGCCGTCGAAAAAGGTCTGGGCATTGTTTTGGTAATAATTAAGCGTCATCAGAATGTGGCCTCGCCTTCTGCTTTCGGTTCCCACGTGTGGAACAGTCTGTTGTTTTTGACTTTATTCCAGTGGCTTTCAAGAAAATCTATCCGCTGCATGGTCTGCTTTCCCGTCTGTTTCACAATGGTTTCATGCAGTGGCAGTTTGCTTTGAATAAAATACTCATTGCGAGCATGAAGCCGCTGCAACAGTTTACGGCTTGGCAAATGTGAAGATTTACCCTCAACGCCACGGTTGCAGCATTTACACGCCAGCACCAAATTCCACACGCCATTGATATTGTTGACCTCTTCACGCGCAGACCAGGGAATGAAGTGATCAACGTCAGCCAGTTCGGCGTCGCCGGGTATCAGGCTGATGGGTTTAAAACAGTAGAAACAACGGCCTTTCTGGTAACCATTCAAACTGTCCCGGCAACTGGTGATATCTACTCGCCTTTCATTAATACGGCTGAAGAGAAGCTGATTATGTTCATCGAACTCTACCGCAACCAGATTTCGGGAAACGCCCATCGCCCAGGCCTGCTCAACCAGATTCCATCGCGCGTTCGTTTCAAAGGCAAGATTCTGATATTGCTGCCGTTCGCTTAGCTGATAAAAGTTATCGGTAAGCCGAATCCCTTTATGCGTTTTTCGCTCATCAAGGAAAAAGCGTTTCTCGATCTCGCCTTGATTAACGTTATGGAAGGCATCAATCACATTGTTAAACCCGAGCCGCACCGTGGTTTCCGTCAATTTATCCTGCGATATCTCACCATTGTTAAACTGTACACAGGCTTCCAGATACTGACTGCCTCGGGATGTGATTTGCTTTGGAGCATGTAAAAGATGCTCGCAAAGATGGCGGCTAAACGGAACGGCAAGATCTTCAAGCGTGACCAGGTCGCTACCTGATTTGTCCACATCATACAAAGCGTGCGCGAGGGCAAATTTGTAAGATGCGACGTTTCTTCCAAAAAGGATCACACCGCGCCAATAATTCTCAAGCGTGGGGTCAGCCTGATAAAAATCCATTCACGTTTTCCCGGTTACGGTTTGGTGATGCAGAAGGGGAGTTGGGTTACTGAAACCTGTAACGTGATCACATAACAAATGAAAGGTGATGTAAACCGAGGAAGGATAGATTTAGTGAATTTGTGAGCTATACAGGCCGGGAAGAGCGGTAGAAAGGGTAAGGAGTTGAAGGTGCGCTGATTTTTTCAGCACTTAGCACGTAAACGATATAATGGGGCTTGCAAGGTTAAGCACGACAGGTATAATCCCCAACGTTTTCCGCATACCTCTTCGTGCCGAAGTGGCGAAATCGGTAGACGCAGTTGATTCAAAATCAACCGTTGAAAGACGTGCCGGTTCGAGTCCGGCCTTCGGCACCATTTGAATGTTCGAGAACGTCCGTAACAGTCCGTAAGTTACTAAAAATAAAGCCGAAAGGCTTTTTTTTTGGTCCTGATTCGTCCGAGGGCATCCGTTGACATCCAGTACTAATGGGGGTCAGAATGGTGGTCAGCTCGGTTCGATAAAGGATTGACCCCCAATTTATGGCTATCACAGACGTAGCAGCCCGCACAGCAAAGCCCCGCGAAAAAGAATACAAACTCACTGACTCCCACGGCTTATATCTCTTAGTTAAACCAACTGGTTCTAAACGCTGGTATCTGAAGTACCGCTTTGAAGGTAAAGAAAGCCGAGTTGCTTTGGGTGCTTATCCTCTTGTATCCCTCGCAAAAGCGCGTGAAAAACGTGATGAGATACGCCTCTTGTTAGCTGAAGGGATTAGCCCTAATGCAAAAAAAGAAGAGGTGAGAGAGCAGGAGCAAGCAGCGTTAAATACTTTTGAGAAAGTGGCAAAAGACTGGCACTCGAATAATAAGCGTTGGTCTAGCGGTCATGCTGAAAGAGTATGGCGAGATTTAGAGCGCAATATTCTTCCAACTATCGGCGCAAGAAACATTGCAGATTTATCTACACGAGATCTCTTGCTTCCACTGCGTGAAGTAGAAATGAGCGGTCGCCTGGATGTAGCTTCTCGTTTACAGCAACGTATCACCGGTATTATGCGCTACGCCGTACAAAGTGGCCTCATTGACCGAAATCCAGCACAGGATCTCGCTGGGGCTATTACATCAAAAAAAGCGACTCACAGACCTGCTTTACCTCTTGAGAAACTACCTGATTTTCTGCAAAAAATTGAATGCCATAAAGGCCGCTTACTAACGCGTTTGGCTCTTCAACTTTGCCTCAATGTTTTTATCCGTTCCAGCGAGTTACGTTTTGCACGATGGAAGGAGATTGATCTCAAGAAAGCACTTTGGACTATTCCTGGTGAACGAGAGGCCATTGAAGGTGTAAAACATTCCCACCGTGGGTCGAAAATGAGAACGACTCATTTAGTACCCCTATCTCATCAGGCGATAGCATTACTTGAAGAAATCAGGATGTTAAGTGGTCATAGTGATCTAGTCTTCCCCGGCGATCTGATCCTACCCGCGAATAGTGGACACGAGACTAAGTGAGTAAACTCTCAACCAGAGGTGACTCACATGACAAGAACAGTATCAACCAGCAAAAAGCCCCGTAAACAGCATTCCCCTGAATTTCGCAGTGAAGCCCTGAAACTCGCTGAACGCATCGGTGTTGCTGCCGCTGCCCGTGAACTCAGCCTGTATGAATCGCAACTTTATAACTGGCGCAGTAAACAGCAGCAACAGCTCTCATCCTCTGAGCGTGAAAATGAACTCGCTGCTGAAAATGCTCGTCTCAAACGCCAGCTGGCGGAACGGGACGAGGAGCTGGCCATTCTCCAAAAGGCCGCGACATACTTCGCGAAGCGCCTGAAATGAAGTATGTCTTTATTGAAAAACATCAGGCTGAGTTCAGCATCAAAGCCATGTGTCGCGTCCTCCGGGTGGCCCGCAGCGGCTGGTATGCGTGGGCTCAGCGGCGTGCGAGGCTAAACTCACGCCAGCAGTTCCGTCTGAGTTGTGACAGCGCCGTGCACGAGGCTTTTCACCGGGCAAAACAGCGCTACGGCGCACCGCGCCTGACCGATGAACTGCATGCTCAGGGTTACCGCTTCAGCGTGAAAACCGTGGCAGCCAGCCTGCGTCGTCAGGGGCTTCGGGCGAAAGCGTCACGGAAGTTCAGCCCGGTCAGTTACCGCGAGCATGACCTGCCGGTGTCGGAGAACCTGCTGAAGCAGGATTTTTACGCCAGCGGTCCAAACCAGAAATGGTCGGGTGACATCACCTACTTACGTACTGATGAAGGCTGGCTATATCTGGCTGTCGTCATCGATCTGTGGTCACGTGCTGTTATCGGCTGGTCAATGTCATCGCGGATGACGGCACAGCTGGCCTGCGATGCGCTACAGATGGCGTTGTGGCGACGTAAGCACCCGGAAAATGTCATCGTTCACACCGACCGTGGTGGGCAGTACTGCTCAGCGGATTATCAGGCGCTACTGAAGCGGCATAACCTGCGCGGTAGCATGAGTGCAAAGGGTTGTTGTTACGATAATGCCTGTGCAGAAAGCTTCTTCCACTCACTGAAAGTCGAATGTATCCACGGTGAACGCTTTATCAGCCGGGAAATGATGCGGACGACGGTGTTTAATTATATCGAGTGTGATTACAATCGGTGGCGTCGCCACAGTGCCTGTGGCGGACTCAGCCCGGAACAATTTGAAAATCTGAATCTCGCTTAGGGCCGTGTCTGCATTACGTGGGTAGGATCAATCATCATCCAACTAAACCCATGAGTGAAAACACCATCAATAACGCTTTACGTGGGATGGGTTATAACACCAAAACCGAAGTATGTGGACATGGTTTCCGTGCGATGGCGTGTAGTGCGTTAGTTGAGTCAGGACTATGGTCTCGTGATGCGGTAGAAAGGCAAATGAGCCATCAGGAAAGAAACGGTGTTCGCGCTGCATACATTCATAAAGCAGAACATTTGGAAGAACGGAGATTGATGGTGCAATGGTGGGCTGATTATTTAGATGCCAACGCAAACGCGCATATAACACCATTTGAGTTTGCTAAGCGGTATCAGTCATAAATAAACTTTTTTTTAGTATAACTGTTCACTCTGTTCACTACGTATTTTTATTTTTATAAATCAATAAGATAATAGGTGTTTAGTTAGTGAAGAGTGAACACTCTACTCTTCACCTAAACGACAAAGAAGGATTTTAAAGCAAGGGGCGGGGTTTAAATGACGTCTGTTTTGCGTTTGCCTACGAGCACCATTAACTTCTCTATGGTCATGCATTCCGTGGATTGATGTACAACTCTGTGGCAGTTGGCACATAGCAAGATAAGGTCTGATAGTTGAGTCTCTGTTTCGCCAGTTTCAGAAAGTGGGTTGATATGATGGCACTCTATATAATCATATTGAACGCCATAGAAATCGTAAAAAGAGAAATCGCAGACTTGGCAAAAATACTTACCATGCTCAATTAGGTGATTTGCTTTTTTCTTCTGTGCTAGTTTGGCATCCCTGACGACTTCTTTAGCTATTCTGTAGGTGATTTTTCCTTCTAATGATGAAAGTTCTTTAGAGTTGGCATCTAAAGTTAATTCGTCTTTTAGCGAAGAAGCATTATTTTCTAATTCAATTTTTGCTACATCACCCTTGGAATGGAATGAAAGTAACGTTTTTTTAATAAAGTCATCACCATGTTTTTGAATAGTGAAAAGTACATTTTTTTCAGTTGATTCAATTTCGAAGTGGAATCGATACGGGTAGGTATTATCAGGCCAAACTACTTCTGATGATTCATAGAAGCCTTTAGTTATTTTTCCTTTTACTATTTCTTCGACAACACCTTGAAATTTGAAGTGTTCAGCATTTTTTACCCTAGGGAAACCTGGAATAGATTCGGGAAAGAGTTTTTTAGGGCGAGTAATATTATGTACGAAAATTATTTCATCCCCTGAATTTACTTCCTTCAATTCAGAGTGAGATTTCAGGTTTTTAAGTCCCCATATTCCTCCTTTCTTACCAATGACATAGTTAGTCGATGATTTACCGCCAACATATATGATCCATGTGTTCATTTTTTAGCCTATGCAATGTGTCCGACACTATAGGGCATAGATTAAGGTAATTTCGAGATAGTTGTAAGTAGATTGAAAAGACCGGCGGCTGCCGGTCTTGAATTGGTTAATTTATTGTTGGAGTATCACATTTGGGCATCCAGTCGGTATTACTTTCTTTAGCAAGTATCAAATTGGTTTGCATGCCCTGATTTGTTCGTCGTTTTTCATAATTAAGCCCGTACTCTTTCAGCATTACGGGTAGCCCTTTACCAAACATGGTCAGGCTCATCGTATTTTTGTATCCGTTGGCCTCCATATAGACCAGATAGGCGTGATAGAGATAATTGCGCGGCTGTCGTGGAATGATATTTGCGTTACCCATAAACATCCCGTCAGGTTCTGACGTAGCTTCGAGGTAACCGCAAAAGTCGAATGCTGGATCTGAATCACGTTTGATGCTAATTGCTTCATCAGAGTTCTGCTGTGCCTGCAGCAGATTGCGAGCCGTTAACGGCCGGCTGAACTGCTGCATAAGCTGGCGCACAATCACGGCCAGCTCCCGCGAGATTTTATCCCGGAGCTGCGGGTCGCGCTCTTCCGGGGCAATCTGCTCCGGGAAATGCAGAATGACACGACGACGGGAAACACCGCCGCTGCGGTCGGTAAAGCGCATCGGGTTATTGTTCACGGCTAATATTACCGCCGGAATATGCGTCGAGTAGGCGTCGCGGTATTTGGGATCGACTGAAACCGCATCACCTCCTGTGATAGCCTTAAGTCCTGCACCATCACCGCTCCACTTCTCCTGGTCAGGTAAAATAATCAGCGAAAAACCAATGATCGCCGCACGTTCACGTGGGGACTCAAGGACATTAATATCGGCTGAAGTGGTGTTGTCTTTCCCGGCCAGCATCGTCGCAATTTCGGCCATGATGCTTTTCCCGCTTCCCCCTGGCCCCGTCACTTCAAGAAAGAGCTGCCAGTCGTAGCGGTTCGCCAGCACCATAAACAGGGCTGCGAGAATAATGTCGCGCTTCTGTGCGTTCCGTCCTGCGGCACGGTCGAGCCACTGCCAGAAATGCGGCGCATCGCGCTCCAGCGTTTCCCCACTCACCGGCGGGGTGAAATCCACATCACACAGGGTGCGCAGCCAGTGCGTTTTACTGTGCGGGTTGAAAATGCCACTGGTGGTATCGAGCACACCATTACGGAAACCGATTAAACGCCGTGCCGGGGCTTCGTGCTGCGCCAGAATCAGTTTCAGGGTATCGACCACCGCCGAGATTTTCCCGGACGAGAAGCCCGCGCCGATACGCTGAAACAGTGCCGCCACATCGCGGGCAAATTGCGTGGAGGGCAGCACTTTCCAGGCACCGGCTTCATAGCGGGAAATAATCTCCCCGTTCGGGTCAACGGCCAGTGCATGGCCGTAATGCTCAGAAACGCGCATCGCCTTTTCACTGGTACTCATGGCGGTAAATTCGGCCTCGCTCATTTGCTCGAACGGGCTGACCGCCGGTGCTTTTACAGTTTCCTGTAATGCGCTGCGGGTGGCCTCTTCGCCGCGCTGCATAAATGCATCATTCCAGTCACCAAATACCGGCGGCAACGCGACAATGCCCTGACAGGTATTTGCGGCGGCTGCGGCTTTGGTCTGCCCGTCGCCGTTAAGGTCACGGTCGGCAGCAATGATGATTTGCTGTGCCGGGTGCCGTTCCCGGACAAGGCTTGCCAGAGAAAGGAGGTTCACGGACGAAAGCGCCACCAGAACGGTATCGCCGGTGAGTTGGTTTACCGTCAGGCCGGTGGCGTACCCCTCCACTAACCAGAGCCGTTTTGAGGCGGTGTTTTTCCCCTCGATGGTGTGGCAGGTGCCTTTCACCTGGCCGCCTTTGAGCGTGCGTTTGGTGCCGTCAGAATTGATGAGCTGGAGGTTAACCAGTTCCCCCTCCGGGGT
The DNA here is from genome assembly GCF_003675305.1 of Buttiauxella sp. 3AFRM03. NCBI lineage: Bacteria > Pseudomonadati > Pseudomonadota > Gammaproteobacteria > Enterobacterales > Enterobacteriaceae > Buttiauxella > Buttiauxella sp. 3AFRM03. Next base: position 2,369,779 of record NZ_CP033076.1, on the reverse strand, counting down.
GTGCAGCGGCACAAGCACATCACCGGCGCGGTAAGTGATGGTCGCCACTTTATGCGTGGTGGTCAGCACCTGACAGGCTCGCTGTGCTAACCCTTTGCGGGTGAGATAGGCATTGCCGGTAGCGGTGCGGTTGGTCTCAAATAAACGGGTAGCCATTGCCGCCGCGTCCTTCATGGTTTTCTCACTGTCCGGGGCGGTGGCGACTTCATCTGCTGGCACCGGCGGCAGATTGCCGGTCACGCTGTTGACCTGGCTTGCCGCTTCCGCAACCGACACGGCCAGCACTTTTGAAACCAGGCTCAGGCCGTCACCGGCTCCGCATTGGTTGCAGTACCAGGTGCCGCGCCCGTCTTTATCGTCAAAACGGAAACGGTCTTTGCCCTGGCACACCGGACACGGCTGATGACGGTTAAGCACCACATTCACGCCCAGCGCCGGGAGGATGTGCGGCCACTGACCTTTTGCGGCGTTCACGGCTTCGGTAACTTTCATGTTCATTGCTTATTTCCTTACGGCTGCGCCGGTTGCGTTAAGTGGCGGGTGCAAAGTTCGTCCATGACGGCCAGCCCGAGAAACGAGAGCGCCGGTGTTGTCTTGAGTGCGCCGCTTTCGAGTAAATCCTCAAGTAATGCACAGGCAATTTCCCGACCTTTCTCCAGTCCGTGCTGGCGCAGATAAAATCCCTCCAGCTCACCGGCAATGGCATCCTCCACCTCGCCGAGCGTGAGCTGTGGAAAGCGTTTCTGTTGCTGGCAGACAGTGAGCCAGGCACAGGCCACGGTGCGACGGTAGAGCGCTGCGCGCAGAACGGGTGAAAGTGGCATTCTTTTCATTGGTTTTTCTCCGTAGTCATCCAGCTCATGTGGCAGCGTTCGACCACACCGTCGAGCTGCGTGGTCATCAGAAACAGCAGTGAAGCGAGTTGTGTCTGTTGTGCCGGGGGCTGGCTCAGTACGGTGCATTCCTGATGCTCCAGCAAATCACCGGCAAACTGGCCGACACGTAATAAATGTTCAAGGCAACGCAGGTCATCCAGCGTAATGGTGGCGTTAATTCCGGACGGTGTTACCGGCTGGCTGATATTCATGATTCGGTCTCCTGAGGGTGTGCGAAGCCCTGCGCAGGGGCGCACACAAAATGTTTAAAGTGTTTTTAATTACAGATAATGGCGGTAACTGTTATCCGGTTGTAGGCGGGGAATATCACGCCACGAATACACCACCGGTTTGTTTTTAATTACCGGTCTGTTCTCTTCCGGATAAATATCAATATTTTGCTCACGCCAGATTTGTAATACCGGGTCATTCGTTATTATTTTCAGCACGGTATAACGGTTCTCAGGGTTTCGCTTAAACACGTCAGGACGAATACAGGTAAATTCCCGCAGAAAGCGCCCGAGCGGTATCTCGATGATCTGACCATCTGACTCAATACGAATAAGGATGGTGTAAGGCTTGCGGAACGGATTCCAGACCATATCCGGGCAGCGGTAAGGCAAATCCCAAGGAATGCCATCGGCCAGAATCCCCACCACCGTCACAGCGGCATAAATATCCGTGCGGTATTTTTCACGCGGCTGAGGAAAATCAAACATGGTTTATTCCCCGCCGTGTAATTCAGACAGACCACCCTGCGACAGAAATTCCTGACACAGCCCTTTCGCTTTTAATTCCTCCAGCACAAAACTGATGTCTTCATGCAGATAGCTGAATATCTGCGGAATATAGAGCTGGTGTAAGCCGTTCATTTCCCGGCGCTGTAAATCACCGCCGACAAACTGCGATACGGCACTGGCGCGGTTGAGTTTGTGATACGCCTCGATACTCAGATGAGCAATGACGGGTTTTTCGTTACCACGACAGGCAGAGACATTTTTAATGGGGGTTGCGTTATGCATGCGCCACCTCCGCAACGGGCAGACGGGCGGCAAAGGAAAGAATGTAATCACGGACAAGGGAAAGGCGGGCTGTGTGCTCGTCACCGGCGACGGTACGAAGCATGGAAACGCGGCTGGTGCGTTCGGTACGACGAACGGCGGCAAAAACAAAGACAAATTGTGGGTGAGTCGGGGCGAGGGTCGAAGCCATAAGGGCAACCTCCAATAAGTAGCGGTTAATGCCACCAACGGAGTTCTCACACTCTGGTGGTGACCCGAACGGGGGTGAGAAACCGGCCTTATTGGAAACCGGCCAGCCCGAAGGCTGCCCCGCCCGGATCACCATTATTTGAGCGAGACTACGGTGTAAACACCACAGCCCGAAAAACAGGTGTGCCTGAGCAACGACGTAAAAAAACACGCATGGCGCGTGTTGTGTCGCCAATAAGTAACACGGGTTCTCACGCCCGGCTGTCGATTTTGCGACAGCGGAAAAACTATAACCGCAAACCAGGAAGGGATGCAAGCCAGGGAAAGGGGCTTTTTGAAAACCAGGCTGATTCATGCGTCACATCCCCGGTTACGTTCTGCGATACGTTCTGACATCCACACGGTGACTTCTGACTGAAGCCAGGCGACATTTTTGCCGCCGAGGGAGACTTGCGCCGGGAACGCATTACGGGCGATCAAATCGTAGAGCGTGGAGCGGGACAATCCGCACTGGTGAATGACTTCCGGGAGGCGTAAAAAACGCTCCTGAGTCGGGGCAGAAACAGGCGGCAGATGCGCGGTTGGCGCGGAAGATGGTGCGGAAAAAGCGGTGTGCATAAAGCTACCTCATAACAGTCCATAGAGATCCGGTCGTGTCCGTCCGGCTTCGGGTAGCTCTCTATTTTGTGAATATTTTCCCTCAATGCAACAAGGTGAATATGTATGAGGCACAGAACAAGGAGTCTGTTTTTTAAGCGAAATTACTTTTTTAGGTACTGTAGGCAACAGGAAGCAACTGGAAGAGCAATAACTTAGAATTGTAATTATTATCAGCAATTAATAAAAGAAAATTGATAGTTTAAAACATCCAATAAAAGCACAAAGTGATTTTGGTCGGGTGAACAGTGGTGAACAGATGGTGAACAGTCAGACCTCGATTGTTCACCCTCTAATATACTGTATTACTTATCTTTTTTTAAAGGTGAACAGAGTGAATAGTTATTAGTAAAAAAATAATAAAAGAGGGGGGTATGTTCCTGCGACCTTTCCTCTGGCAAGCCGGTTTTCAGGTCTTCTTGTGTCATATCTGGTACATCCGGAGTGGCTCACTGATGTTGTGTCGTCACAGGCAGAATGACGTCAGGTTGAAAAAACGGAGAACTCAATGATGAAAACTGACTCACTCAACACGGTAATAAAAGTCACCAGTATCGCGCAGGATGGAAAAGCGCAGAACGGTGTCAAAAGTGCACTGAATACGCTGAACGGACAGGAAAGCCAGGTTCTCACCGCCGCACTGACCCGCGACCTGAAATCATTCGGCAATGCGAAATCCCGACATACCGCAAACATGCTTGAGCTTAATGAGATTGGCACCGCCATCAGCCGCAGCGAGAAGGAGCGACAGGTCGCGCTGGAAGAAAGTGAGGAAGCAGAGCACAGCTGGCGCAGCCGCTTTCGTGCCCTCAAAGGTGCCATTACACCGGAAATGAAAAACGAGCACAGCCAGCGGATTGCTAACCGCGAGCTGGCGGAGGAGTTCACTGCGCTGATTGGCGAGCTGGAAACAGATAAAACCCGCGCCATGCTCAGTGCCTGTACATCAGGCAAAGCCTATATCGAGGCACACCGTACCGCTTTTAGCACTTACGCAAATAATGAATGGAATGCGGCAATTAAAGACCTGAGTCCAGCCCTGATCCGTGCATTCTGCCTGCGCCTGCGTGAGCTGGAAATTCAGGGGAATGAGGCACCGAAAAGAACGCTAGTACAGGAGCTGGGCGACCGCATTCTCAGCCAGAGCCAGCTCCACAGTTTCAGCATGGAAAATGAACCCGTGCTTTCTCAGCTTGGCCTGTACCGTCCTGCGCTGACCGGCGTCGATATGAATCTTTACGACAGCCCCGCTAAACGAATGATAATTGCCAGAGAGCTGGCAGAGAAAGCAGCCAAAAAACAGGAGGGGTGATCATGATGCACTGCCCGTTTTGTAGAAACTCGGCGCATTCACGCACAAGCCGTTATCTGTCCGACAGCGTTAAACATCGCTATTACCAGTGCCAGAATGTGCTTTGTTCAGCAACGTTCCGCTCGATGGAGTCCGTTGAGTCGATTATCCGCCAGCCGGTAGCCGCTGATGAACCGGCTGATGAATTTATCCAGGGGGAAATGGATAAAGCACCGAAACAGCGACCGTCAGCGACACAATGACCAGCCGGGGATGAATCCATGAGCGACACACCATTACAGCAGGCCTTTACCGTATGCCAGGCGAATAAAACCGCCTGGCAGAATAAAAAAGATGAACTGAAAACTGCCGAAACGGCGCTGGATGAACAGCTTGCACCGGGACATCCCCGGAACGCGGAGCGGATTACTTATCTGAGTGAATATATCGAGGTTAAACAGTGGGAAATCACCTGTGCGGCGGGGCGTTATATTCGCTCGCATGAAGCGGTACAGCACACCAGTATTTGTCATTCACTCGGTGCATTTATGAAGCAAAATGGGGCAGCACTGGTCAGTACGCTGGCACCGGAATTAATGGGGATTAATCAGCTTCCGTCGGCAATCCGCGAGCTGGCCATACGGCGAGCGACGCATTACATCGGGGAAGCCCTGCGGGATTATCTGGTGACTGGCCCGGAAATTCATTACACAGCGGAAAACAGCGACATTTTGACAGCCATCGGATTCAGGCCTGATAAGGCTTCGCGGGCAGATAATCAGCAGAAATATACACCGGCACAAAACCATGTTTACGCACATCGGCAGGCAGAACTGAGCCAGCTACCACCCGCATAAAATCGACCTGAAAACCCCGCCATTTAATTCAATTAAACCATGCATTACGGTGCATGGTTTTGCATGTAAAACCCCGTATTTTTCACACCTCATCACCCCAGAGCTGGCACGGCTCCGGTGTGGTCATGCACCTGCATTAAAACCCACCCATGAAGCGCGCAGGCGTGGCGGGGATAGCATTGCGCGCAGATAGAGTAGAGCATTTAATTTATATACTAGAGAGTAAATCACTTTCGTTTTAAAATGTGTAAGCGTTGCCTGCTGCTCTAACATAAGGAGCAAGCAGCGCTTATTAGGGAGTGATATTATCCTGCTTTTGAAGCAGAGAGTTTATTTGGCCTTGCATCTATAAGTACAAGGTTTTTACCTTCTTTCAATTTAAGCTCTTTAAGTATCTTATATACAGAGTTTAATTCAGTGTCGGTGAAGTAAAGAATCACCTTAATTGAATTGTGAGTCTCATTAGCTTTTTCGTAAATCTCAACTTGATTAGCTAAATTTCTCTTTAGTTGAGAGTTACTAGCTAATTTGAACTCAATAAGGGTTTTATCTTTATTTCCACGAGATATCTTATAATCAACAGGACCTCTACCGTTATTGACCTCACTGTTAACATCAGAAGGAGTCGCAAACCATGTTAATCTAAATAGCAGTTGTAAGTCTGCCTCCCGTTTTATTGGTGATCCTTTGAGGTAAAATATCTTATACCCGTCATTGTTTTCGATGACTTGTTTCAAGTAATTGACGCGTTTGAAACTTTCATCGAGAGTATTGAATTTAGAACGGTAAAAATCAGATTCTGTATTGATTTTTTCCGCCAATTCTTGGACGAGTTCAATAAATATATCCTCGATTTCTGAAACTTTTAAGTCACTTTGCTTATGTGCTTCAGAACTATGGTCTTCTTTATACTTGATAAAATAATCAATAAACTCAGGATGTTTTTTTATTGCAAATCTTGCTGCATCTTCATAGTCTTTCTTTTTCGGTTTATCAGGAATCATCCTGGCAAAGTAATCGCCAAGTTGCTCCCTTAACTGGTCATTTGGAATGGATGAGCAAATGAAGCTGAAATCTTCAATCATTTCGTTTTGGTTAATCCAAGCCTCATCTTTTGTAAGTATATCTCTAGGTGTTAGTAAAACATATTCACCATAGTAGGCTGGAAGCGTAAACTCTCTTGCTGCCCAGGTCTGTGTTATATAATTAAATTCAACTTTTTCGACCATAAACTTTGACAGGAAAGACTTATCAATATTTTTTATTGAAAATTCCTGTGTGTACTCGAGAAGGTATTTCTTTATTAAGTTGGATGTGAAATCACTGATGCTGTCTTTTCCAACTTTATCTTTTATAAGGCATAACTTCTCAAGGTGGCTTCCACGAGTTAAGGTTTCATTTCCAAAGTTTTTGAAAGTAGTGCTAAAGTTTTCAATAAGTGCCTTAGCAAACTCAGGGCCTAATCCTCTACCTCCGTTGCCAACTAGACTAAAACCAAACCAGTTTTGTTTCACTTCTGGGAATAAAAACCAACTTTTTATAAGCCCAGGAGTTAATCTTCCTTCATCTGACATTCTTTTTAGAAACGATACATAATTGATTATTTCAGTATGAAGAGCTTTATATTTATCATTCTCACTATTAAACAAAAGAAAAGGATCAATGAACAATGGTAGATCATTAATTAATGAAATATTAAAAGCGCCATAATCGGTAATACTGTCAGGACTGACGTTATAAAAATCGGAGAAATAAATCCTTAGCTTGGGTTTTGACATGCTCTAATCCTTTGTAAAGAATGACGTGTAGCTTTTCATCAGCTTAAGCAAGGAATGCCTAGTAAGTCTATGAGGAACATCATGAAACAAGAAGTAGATTTGTACATGGCATTATTTGCTCATTTGTATGAGTAATTGATGGTTTATAGGACTTTGATAGTTTCAATGCAAATAATATCAAAAATTATAATTTCATTTGTTTTTATTTTATGAGCAAAATAACTGAATTACCGTGATGAATTTTGTGTTTGGGGTCAATTTGGTGGTCTTTAACGATGTTTAAAAAAATTTATTCCTTTTATTTCATTTGGATAGTTGTTTTTTTCTAGTCCGGCCTTCGCACCATCTGATATGCAAATCAAGTCGCTCACGAGCGGCTTTTTTTGCGTCTGAAAACTATCAGTCAAATTTTGGAGTACCAATATTCTTTAGGCTGATCTAGGCTCAGATGGTAAAAAAGTACATATCGCTATCATTGTTAATGATAGCGATATGTATTATTAAGTACTGTTATCAATAACTGATATTATTTTTTGTGTAAGGCTTTTATCTTTTTTATCTTGAGAGTAATAATTGAGTAATTCTAAAGGGTCTTGATAGAAGCAAATGATCGGGGGGTATTGCTTATCCAGACAGTCGATAGAAGAATATATCTTTTTAGTACTTTTAGTTGCCATGTGAATCGATTGAATACTTCCTGTCTGTCCTGGAAAAACAAAAACATTATCTATTTTACTTATGCTTAGCTCCGCTATTTTTAGAGACTTCGCATAGAAAAACTGCTTGACAATATCGTAAAGACTTGGCGAATTATTAATGTTAGAAGCACCATAATATTTCGCATCAATGATTATGATTCTATCTTTATATTGAATTGCAATATCTGTTTTTTGGCCCTTCTGTGCTGCAAAAATATATTCATCAGAAATTTTATAAAGAGGGGCCGTAAGCCTATGATTAATATCTATTGTTAAAGTAAGACTCTTTTCCAGCATTCTCTCCCACATTCCATGAAATTCACGGATGCCGATAATTAAATCTGAATGTCCATTTTTGCTAACATCTAAAATATAGTTCTAAAGATTTTAATAAAAAAATATCTCGATCAGAATAAGTAAGAAGTATTTCATGTTCTATTGATTTTATTTTATTAATAGAGTCCATATGTGAGATAGGTATGTGGTTCAAAGAATTTTCATAATGTTCATTACTTGCAAAAGTAAGCCATCCAAAATTTTTGCTAATTTGGCGTATAATTTCCGCATGAATTTTTGAAATTTCATTAGTTGTGTCAACAACACTTCGTGTTCCTATATGATCTAGAAAGTTCAGAGTGTTTTCATCAATAGTTGATTCACATTTTTTAATTGTCCTATTCCAGTCTACTTTGCCTGAGTTTTTTACTATTCTGCGGTTTCTTCTTTTGTATAAACCATTCGTGTTATAATCCTCTAGTAATGTAATTAATAAATTTAAGCTTTTTTCACCTGTAATATGCTCATTCTCATCTGCACCAGTGAGAATATTTCTGGATGATTGAAAATATTTGTGGATTGATAATAATAGGTTTCTGGCTATTTCATGCTTCAGTGACACATTTGATTTTATGATACTGCTAATATTACTGTTTCTAGGTAGGAAAATGTATATACCAGTATGTAGATAAATTAAACCAACAAAGTGAATTTTTTTTTGCTCGGGTAAAATAAATCCTTTTAATCTCAGATAAGAAACCAGTTCTTGCGGAACTTTATTAACTAATGCTCTATCACAGAAAAAATTAAAATCAGACATATTCCAAGACTCATTTAGATAGTGATATTGACATTAATTTCTCTTCAATATTCTCATTGAATATAGGTTTCCTTTCTATAAAAGCATTATAAATATCACCAAAAGTATTAAACTCTTCAGTGCTGAAAATGTAATGTTTTTTCCCATGTCGCAAAACATCATCCCATAAATATACTAACACTTTACTTACGAGAGTAGATCTAGCTAACTCAGGTGAATTTAATTCCGAGCTTGAAACAAAACGTTGTCCTAATAATCTATCCTCTGGTATTTTTAATAACTTTAACTCTTCATTTATAACCTGGGCTAGATCTTTCCAGCTAACATTTATAGTTTGAATTGAATTATTTTCATGTGAAATATCAATGGGTATTGTTCCATCTGTAGAGTTACTATAATCAATTAATAAGTATTCAAAATGCCATCGTCTTTTGAAAGCTGTATCCATAGGCATTACTGCTTGATCACTACTATTCATTGTAGCCAATATACTTAAATTATGTGGTATTATCAATTTTTCAATTTTATTAGGAATGTTACTATTAATATAATCAAGCATGTCAGGATCAATAACATCTATTTCATATTTGCTTCTTCCTGTGTCATCTCTATCTAGCAGTTGGAATATTTCACCAAAAACAGCTGGAGCTGAAGCTCTGTTTATTTCTTCGATGACTAGATACACATGTTCCCCACTACCCATTAAATTTATGGCTTCTATCAATGCTCTTGTAAATGGACCTGCTCTAAATTCATAGGTAACATGATTGATATCATTTTCATCTTTATAGCATGTTGGTTTAAGGCATCCTACAAAATCAGAATACTGCATATCAGGATAAAATATAGTTCTGATGCATTTGGAACTTCCTATAATTTCATTTACTTTGTAGCTTTTACCTGTTCCCGGTGCACCATAAATAATTTTGTTTATAGCAGTAATGTTATTTGATATTTCGTTTTTATTCTTCAACAGATTTAGAATGTATTCCTCATTATTCGGAGTTTGATTTTTTAAATACTCAATAGCTGTATCAAGTTCATCTTTGTCTAAAGATATATTTTTCTCGTTATAAACATTGCCATTACATATGGTGATTACTTTATTTAAAAGAGCAAATAAAGGTAATGTTTGAACTGTTGAAAGTGCATTTACAACATTATCTGTGACATAATTCGAAAGCAAATCTCTCCATTCACCTTCTATATAGAAAGTATGGTTTTCGAACGCATTTATATTTTTACGAATATCTTCGAAGATGGATAATAATTGAGGTAGTGTTACTGAAAAATATTTTATACCACGTCTTCCAGTATTAGAAAATTTAAAGCTAGGCGCTATTGGGCTGTAAGAAATAGACATTCCACTTGATAGTTTTGAACAATCATTTATCAATTCATCGATAGTTTTTGTATACATAAAATTTCCATTGCATGTGATTTTATACAGCGTTATGATCGCCGGGACGAAAACCGGATAACTTAGATGCCATGTGTACTAATCGAGCGAATTATATCAAAAGGTTGAGGATTAAATTAGGTTTAAGTACCAGTAATTTTGCCTCTTTGTTAGGTATGAATGCTTCTGGTGAGAGAACAGTAAGGGGATGGGAATCCGGAGAACATATTCCATCCGACACTAAATGGCGCGAGTTACTACTACTGGAAGAACAAATGAATTCAACTATTGCTGATGCTCCATTCAAACAGAAAACTCTCGAAGCATGCGATTTCACTTTTATAGATCTCTTTGCTGGAATTGGAGGAATACGCCTTCCTTTTCAAAAGCTTGGTGGGCATTGTGTTTTTACTTCCGAATGGGATAAGTTTGCACAGAAAACATACTTTGCAAATTTTGGTGAAATGCCGCATGGTGACATCACTAAAATCTCGGCCTCAGAGATACCAGAACACGATATCCTTTTAGGGGGATTTCCATGTCAGGCATTTTCTCAGGCAGGATTGAAACAAGGTTTTAGTGATACCAGGGGAACTATGTTTTTTGAAATTCAGCGTATTTTAGCTGAAAAAAGACCAAAAGCATTTCTCTTAGAAAATGTAAAACAATTACAAGGTCACGACAAAGGTAATACACTAAAAAGCATCCTTGATATACTCAGGGGGGAGAATAAACAAGAAATACCCTCTGAGATACCGATGAGTTTAGAAGCTCGCAATGCATTGTCTAAGCAATTGAATTATTGGGTCGATTATCGAGTTTTAAGAGCTGCTGATTTCGGTATTCCTCAAAATCGAGAGCGGATTTTCATTATTGGATTTGATAAAGACTATTTTAAAGATGTAGATTTTAGCTCCCTATTCAAATGGCCTGTAGCACCAAAATCTAAGACTCGATTAGGGAGTATTTTACATAACCAAGATGAGTTACAGAAAATTTTACATTCAATAAATAAAGATGCTTATACTATTTCTGATAAGTTGTGGGTAGGACATCAGAAAAGAAAAGAAGAACACAAAAATAAAGGTAACGGATTTGGTTATTCTCTTTTTAATGAGAATAGTGAATATACAAATACGATAAGTGCTCGTTACTATAAAGATGGTTCGGAGATTCTAATAGACCAAAGCTTACTAGGTAAAAATCCAAGAAAGCTAACGCCGAGAGAATGTGCTCGATTGCAAGGTTTTCCTGAAAGCTATATTGTTGACTCGGTCTCGCATGGCCAGATTTATAAGCAATTTGGTAATTCTGTGTGTGTGAAGGTAATCGATGCAGTTGCTGAGCAACTAATATCTACTTTAAAAAATGCAGAAGATAAATTAAGCAGAAATGCAGAAAAGCGTCAAATGGCTTAAGGTTTATTATTAGCCAGCATGTTCGCCTAGATGCTGGCTACTTACTATTATTAGCTGGTAGTGCCATATAACATGCACAGAACATCAAAATTAATGCCCATTTTATCCATTACATTCTTCCGTTTATCAAAAAGCTGTCTTAAAAGTATTCTTTTCATATTGCTTTGATCATAATGAATTTTTCGATGATAGTTAGGGCACAGTGAACATATGTTATCAATATGGTCTATATTAAATTTAAAATAATGCTGGCTTCCTAATGGAATAATATGATGAGCCTCCATGAATGGAGCATTAGTCAAAGGTGATATAAATGTTTGATGTTGATGATTAACCTCACATCTATAACTTGCTCTTTCTATTGCATCTTTAGCTAAGCTAACATCTCGTTCATATCTAAACATTCTTCTTTCATTAGGGATTTTTGCTTGTGCTAAAAAAATAGCTTGCTGATAAAAAATATCTTCTTCATTCTCGTTTTTTATAATAAATATTACATCACTGTGATTTGTAAATTTAACCCATGCCTCTTGTGAAACAAAACCAATTATAGGGTTGGATAGGTTTCTTGCTGTATAAATTATAAATATATCATTGTGATTGCCTGTAAAATTAATACTGGCATTCATATATAATCTTAATTCATTGCCACTGCTTTTGGGATGCACAATAAGAATTTCTTTTTCAGCATGGCTGGTTATGTCATCATTAATTATTGTATTAAAAATTTTTCTGTCATCAGAATTATTAGATATGTGATTACCTCGTCGTATAAAGGAGTCAGGCTGGTATCGAGATGTTAACACTCTCTTTTCTTCTATATCGAGGGTTATACATTTATCCTCATTGGCTTCTCGTTCAGTCACTATAGAAAAAGCACCTGCTTCAGCATTTAAGAATCTTAGTTGTTCTTCCGTCATTCTGGGCATTTATTCTCTCCTTAACTGAGCAATCGCTTTTATTTAAACCAATCCATAACAACCTCAGCCAAATCATCTTCGACCGTATAAAAGTAACAGGCCGGAATCTTTAGCACTTCTGCCAACTTACAAGCCAACGCAAATTCGGGCGTATGAATCCCACGCTCATATTGATTCATTCGTGCGCTGGCGGTGGCTTCATCAATACCCGCAAGAATCCCTAAACGTTGCTGGGATAAACCAGCTTTAAGACGCGCTTCTTTTAAACGGTGCGGGAGCATGATGATCCTGAAAGTTTGGAAACAGAATCACGATTTTGGTAGCTGCTAGTTGAAAATGTACTAAGTAATACTTAGTATTTATGGCGATAAGTTGAACTGTTGACCTAAAACAAAGGAGTGAATTAGATGGAAAGAATCGACATGCATCCGGCTGATATTATTGCAAAATTGAAGAAACAAAAATTATCGCTGGCTGCTTTATCTCGCCAAGCAGGTTTAAGTTCTTCTACGCTGGCAAATGCACTCTCTCGTCCGTGGCCGAAAGGGGAGTTTTTAATAGCTGTTGCGTTAGGGATTCCCCCTTCGGAAATTTGGCCCAGCCGTTACTTCGATAAACAGGGAAATGTCATAGATAGAAAAAGGATGATGAGAGCTAGCCGGATTTCTTAGAGGTAAATTTGGACTTCATAGAATTATGATTACTATCAGGGCTTCGCTAGATAACATATTGGAAATTCTATCCAGCGAAGTTCAGTGAAACTTCTGGTTAATCAATGAAGAGTGGGTTTTCTTTGGTTTTCGCCCCTTTCAATCGTGATGTCGCATTTTTCATTAAAATCGCTCGATCAAACGGCTCCCCATCCTCCCCAAAATACCTCTCCGGCCAAATTTCACTCGGATGTACCCCAAGCGCCTCAGCAATCAAAAACTCCCCTTTAGGCCAGGGGCGCGTTAAAGCGTTCGCTAGTGTAGATGAACTCAAACCAGCCGCTCGCGAAAGTGCTGCCAGCGACGTACCTTTCTTTCGTAAACCAGCGATGATATCTGCCTGATGCCAACCATTAGTCATGATTCCCTCCGTTCTTACACCAATAACGATTCTTGTTAAGTAGATGGGTAATTTAGAGGGACAGTAAAACGCTGGATACTACGGAGTTCGTAGTCGCTCCTGAATGGAACTAAAGAATCAAGAAAAGCCAATCCTTCCGCAACACCCAAGCCTGGCTCCCCGCGTAAATCCCCGAGCTTAACGATTTCCTTCTTTATTACGCGCCAGGCACCCATCACGCAGTTCACGAACAGGTCGACAAAGACATCATCGTGCAGCGTACATTTATATAGCTAAACCGGTTCGCATACGTTTTACATGTTTGCGGTGTTTAAGCGGATAACACAACTGCGAATCGACGCAGGCCGAAAGCAGGTAGTACCGAAAGCCCGAAGTGTACTTATAAAGGAACGATGCGTGCGGGGTTCATCGTGGCTCGGCTGTAACAACTGTTCACTTGCGAGAAGCCGGATACATTCACGCACGATGCTGCCGCCATCAAAAGCTTTGCTCTCCATGTCGCCAAACTTCTTACACCTTCCTATATATAAAAGGAAGAACAGGAAATGGCATGTTTAAGGCAGAACTCGTGGTTAGGAACGTTAACCTCGGCTTCGCGGAGGTTATAAATGAACGGTGAGGCAGAAAAATGCGTCTTCATGGGGCGTTTCTGGTGTTGCTGATGACGTTATTACTGACTTTGAGGTGAGTTTATCAAGGGGAGTCGATTCGTTTTGTGGATAACTTTGTGTGTAACTGCGTATAAAGCGGGGTTTTGCTGGGGATTGCAGCAGTCAGTAAAATTACTGCATATTTAGGCTTGCAGCCTCAGCAGAACTCCCTATAATGCGCCTCCATCGACACGGAACATGTGAACAACATCACAGAGTAACGGCGGCGATGAGAGTCAAATATCCTGAAATTAAGGGTTGACTCTGAAAGAGGAAAGCGTAATATACGCCACCTCGAGTTAGCAAGCGAAAGCGCGTAACTCACTGCTCTTTAACAATTTATCAGACAATCTGTGTGGGCACTCGCAGGATTGATATCTCAGATACCTTCGGGTATCAAAAAAATATCAAGTCTTGAAGAGTGACCAAGCAGTAATTCATTTAGTTGACTTGTTTAACTAAAGAAGTACTACGAAAGTTAATTTTTGAGCACCGCTTCACGAGTTGAAGCAAATCAAGCTTTTAATTGAAGAGTTTGATCATGGCTCAGATTGAACGCTGGCGGCAGGCCTAACACATGCAAGTCGAGCGGTAGCACAGGGAGCTTGCTCCTGGGTGACGAGCGGCGGACGGGTGAGTAATGTCTGGGAAACTGCCTGATGGAGGGGGATAACTACTGGAAACGGTAGCTAATACCGCATAACGTCTTCGGACCAAAGAGGGGGACCTTCGGGCCTCTTGCCATCAGATGTGCCCAGATGGGATTAGCTAGTAGGTGAGGTAATGGCTCACCTAGGCGACGATCCCTAGCTGGTCTGAGAGGATGACCAGCCACACTGGAACTGAGACACGGTCCAGACTCCTACGGGAGGCAGCAGTGGGGAATATTGCACAATGGGCGCAAGCCTGATGCAGCCATGCCGCGTGTATGAAGAAGGCCTTCGGGTTGTAAAGTACTTTCAGCGAGGAGGAAGGCGTTAAGGTTAATAACCTTGGCGATTGACGTTACTCGCAGAAGAAGCACCGGCTAACTCCGTGCCAGCAGCCGCGGTAATACGGAGGGTGCAAGCGTTAATCGGAATTACTGGGCGTAAAGCGCACGCAGGCGGTCTGTCAAGTCGGATGTGAAATCCCCGGGCTCAACCTGGGAACTGCATTCGAAACTGGCAGGCTAGAGTCTTGTAGAGGGGGGTAGAATTCCAGGTGTAGCGGTGAAATGCGTAGAGATCTGGAGGAATACCGGTGGCGAAGGCGGCCCCCTGGACAAAGACTGACGCTCAGGTGCGAAAGCGTGGGGAGCAAACAGGATTAGATACCCTGGTAGTCCACGCCGTAAACGATGTCGACTTGGAGGTTGTTCCCTTGAGGAGTGGCTTCCGGAGCTAACGCGTTAAGTCGACCGCCTGGGGAGTACGGCCGCAAGGTTAAAACTCAAATGAATTGACGGGGGCCCGCACAAGCGGTGGAGCATGTGGTTTAATTCGATGCAACGCGAAGAACCTTACCTACTCTTGACATCCACAGAATTCGGCAGAGATGCCTTAGTGCCTTCGGGAACTGTGAGACAGGTGCTGCATGGCTGTCGTCAGCTCGTGTTGTGAAATGTTGGGTTAAGTCCCGCAACGAGCGCAACCCTTATCCTTTGTTGCCAGCGGTTCGGCCGGGAACTCAAAGGAGACTGCCAGTGATAAACTGGAGGAAGGTGGGGATGACGTCAAGTCATCATGGCCCTTACGAGTAGGGCTACACACGTGCTACAATGGCGCATACAAAGAGAAGCGACCTCGCGAGAGCAAGCGGACCTCATAAAGTGCGTCGTAGTCCGGATCGGAGTCTGCAACTCGACTCCGTGAAGTCGGAATCGCTAGTAATCGTAGATCAGAATGCTACGGTGAATACGTTCCCGGGCCTTGTACACACCGCCCGTCACACCATGGGAGTGGGTTGCAAAAGAAGTAGGTAGCTTAACCTTCGGGAGGGCGCTTACCACTTTGTGATTCATGACTGGGGTGAAGTCGTAACAAGGTAACCGTAGGGGAACCTGCGGTTGGATCACCTCCTTACCTAATAGATACGAACTTGCGTAGTGCTCACACAGATTGTCTGATGAAAGTAAATGAGCAAAAAGCGATATCCTGCAAAGGATTATTCGTGTCCCCATCGTCTAGAGGCCCAGGACACTGCCCTTTCACGGCTGTAACAGGGGTTCGAATCCCCTTGGGGACGCCATCTCCGATAATGTGTGAAAGACATTATCACCGAATATCTCAAAACTAACTCAGTGAGTTATGTTTGAGATATTGCTCTTTAAAAATCCGGAACAAGCTGAAAATTGAAACGACATGTCGTCTCATTCCTCCGTAATAAGGAATGGGAATACGATATGTTCGAGTCTCTCAAATTTTCACAACATACGATTGTGTCTTACGAGACATCTTCGGGTTGTGAGGTTAAGCGACTAAGCGTACACGGTGGATGCCCTGGCAGTCAGAGGCGATGAAGGACGTGCTAATCTGCGATAAGCGTCGGTAAGGTGATATGAACCGTTATAACCGACGATTTCCGAATGGGGAAACCCAGTGCAATTCGTTGCACTATCGTTAAGTGAATACATAGCTTAACGAAGCGAACCGGGGGAACTGAAACATCTAAGTACCCCGAGGAAAAGAAATCAACCGAGATTCCCCCAGTAGCGGCGAGCGAACGGGGAGCAGCCCAGAGTCTGAATCAGTTTGTGTATTAGTGGAAGCGTCTGGAAAGTCGCAGGGTACAGGGTGATACTCCCGTACACAAAAATGCACATACTGTGAACTCGAAGAGTAGGGCGGGACACGTGGTATCCTGTCTGAATATGGGGGGACCATCCTCCAAGGCTAAATACTCCTGACTGACCGATAGTGAACCAGTACCGTGAGGGAAAGGCGAAAAGAACCCCGGCGAGGGGAGTGAAACAGAACCTGAAACCGTGTACGTACAAGCAGTGGGAGCCTCTTTTATGGGGTGACTGCGTACCTTTTGTATAATGGGTCAGCGACTTATATTCTGTAGCAAGGTTAACCGTATAGGGGAGCCGCAGGGAAACCGAGTCTTAACTGGGCGTTAAGTTGCAGGGTATAGACCCGAAACCCGGTGATCTAGCCATGGGCAGGTTGAAGGTTGGGTAACACTAACTGGAGGACCGAACCGACTAATGTTGAAAAATTAGCGGATGACTTGTGGCTGGGGGTGAAAGGCCAATCAAACCGGGAGATAGCTGGTTCTCCCCGAAAGCTATTTAGGTAGCGCCTCGTGAACTCATCTTCGGGGGTAGAGCACTGTTTCGGCTAGGGGGCCATCCCGGCTTACCAACCCGATGCAAACTCCGAATACCGAAGAATGTTATCACGGGAGACACACGGCGGGTGCTAACGTCCGTCGTGAAGAGGGAAACAACCCAGACCGCCAGCTAAGGTCCCAAAGTCATGGTTAAGTGGGAAACGATGTGGGAAGGCACAGACAGCCAGGATGTTGGCTTAGAAGCAGCCATCATTTAAAGAAAGCGTAATAGCTCACTGGTCGAGTCGGCCTGCGCGGAAGATGTAACGGGGCTAAACCATGCACCGAAGCTGCGGCAGCGACGCTTATGCGTTGTTGGGTAGGGGAGCGTTCTGTAAGCCGTTGAAGCTGGACTGTGAGGTCTGGTGGAGGTATCAGAAGTGCGAATGCTGACATAAGTAACGATAAAGCGGGTGAAAAACCCGCTCGCCGGAAGACCAAGGGTTCCTGTCCAACGTTAATCGGGGCAGGGTGAGTCGACCCCTAAGGCGAGGCCGAAAGGCGTAGTCGATGGGAAACAGGTTAATATTCCTGTACTCGGTGTTACTGCGAAGGGGGACGGAGAGGGCTATGTTAGCCGGGCGACGGTTGTCCCGGTTTAAGCATGTAGGCGGAGAGTTTAGGTAAATCCGGACTCTTATCTAACGCTGAGGTGTGATGACGAGGTACTACGGTGCTGAAGTAACAAATGCCGCACTTCCAGGAAAAGCCTCTAAGCATCAGGTAACATCAAATCGTACCCCAAACCGACACAGGTGGTCAGGTAGAGAATACCAAGGCGCTTGAGAGAACTCGGGTGAAGGAACTAGGCAAAATGGTGCCGTAACTTCGGGAGAAGGCACGCTGTCGGTAGGTGAAGTCCCTTGCGGATGGAGCTGAAGGCAGTCGAAGATACCAGCTGGCTGCAACTGTTTATTAAAAACACAGCACTGTGCAAACACGAAAGTGGACGTATACGGTGTGACGCCTGCCCGGTGCCGGAAGGTTAATTGATGGGGTTAAGCGCAAGCTGAAGCTCTTGATCGAAGCCCCGGTAAACGGCGGCCGTAACTATAACGGTCCTAAGGTAGCGAAATTCCTTGTCGGGTAAGTTCCGACCTGCACGAATGGCGTAATGATGGCCAGGCTGTCTCCACCCGAGACTCAGTGAAATTGAAATCGCTGTGAAGATGCAGTGTACCCGCGGCAAGACGGAAAGACCCCGTGAACCTTTACTATAGCTTGACACTGAACACTGGTCCTTGATGTGTAGGATAGGTGGGAGGCTTTGAAGCGAGGACGCCAGTTCTTGTGGAGCCAACCTTGAAATACCACCCTTTAATGGCTGGTGTTCTAACGTAGACCCGTAATCCGGGTTGCGGACAGTGTCTGGTGGGTAGTTTGACTGGGGCGGTCTCCTCCTAAAGCGTAACGGAGGAGCACGAAGGTTAGCTAATCACGGTCGGACATCGTGAGGTTAGTGCAAAGGCATAAGCTAGCTTGACTGCGAGAGTGACGGCTCGAGCAGGTGCGAAAGCAGGTCTTAGTGATCCGGTGGTTCTGAATGGAAGGGCCATCGCTCAACGGATAAAAGGTACTCCGGGGATAACAGGCTGATACCGCCCAAGAGTTCATATCGACGGCGGTGTTTGGCACCTCGATGTCGGCTCATCACATCCTGGGGCTGAAGTAGGTCCCAAGGGTATGGCTGTTCGCCATTTAAAGTGGTACGCGAGCTGGGTTTAGAACGTCGTGAGACAGTTCGGTCCCTATCTGCCGTGGGCGCTGGAGAATTGAGGGGGGCTGCTCCTAGTACGAGAGGACCGGAGTGGACGCATCACTGGTGTTCGGGTTGTCATGCCAATGGCATTGCCCGGTAGCTAAATGCGGAAAAGATAAGCGCTGAAAGCATCTAAGCGCGAAACTTGCCCCGAGATGAGTTCTCCCTGACCCTTTAAGGGTCCTGAAGGAACGTTGAAGACTACGACGTTGATAGGCTGGGTGTGTAAGCGTAGCGATACGTTGAGCTAACCAGTACTAATGATCCGTGAGGCTTAACCTTACAACACCGAAGGTGTTTTGGTTGAGAGACTAAGCATTTTGATTTTCAGCTTGAACCGAGATTAAGTTGATGGTTGTGTGAATAACGCAACGGTTAACAAAACAGAATATGCCTGGCGGCACTAGCGCGGTGGTCCCACCTGACCCCATGCCGAACTCAGAAGTGAAACGCCGTAGCGCCGATGGTAGTGTGGGGTCTCCCCATGCGAGAGTAGGGAACTGCCAGGCTCCAACTAAACAAACAAGCCTCATGCGAAAGCATGGGGCTTTTTTGTGCCTGATAAGTGGACAACATTGTCGGGAACAATGTTGCACGTCGCTCGCGACGGCCCCGGAGGGGTGAGTATCAGGATGATACGAATACAAGCCCTGTACTGACGTACAGGGCTTTTTGCTGTCTGCGATTTATGCAATTTCCTCGTTATTTAAGCGATACAGACCACAGAAAAAGCCTCTTACACCCACAAAAAACCGATTCGGTACATACTTATGGTTGAAAAACCACCAAAGGCGCAATGCCAGGCAGGCTAACTTATGGCTAAGAATACTATCTGTATTTGGTACGATCATGATGCGGAAGATGCTGCTCGTTTCTATGCTGCGACCTTTCCAGACAGTAGCGTAGGTGCCGTCATCCCAGCGCCTGGCGACTATCCGGATGGCAAAGCTGGTGACACAATAGTTGTTGAGTTTGTCGTTGCAGGTGTGTCATGTATCGGCCTCAATGGCGGACCACATTTCAAACATAGTGAAGCCTTCTCCTTTCAGATATCCACCGAAGATCAGGCCGAAACGGACCGCTACTGGAATGCTATAGTCGGTAACGGCGGCCAGGAAAGCGAATGCGGTTGGTGCAAAGATAAATGGGGTGTTAGCTGGCAAATTACCCCGCGGGTACTAACCGAAGCCCTCGCCATGGGTGGGGATATCGCCAGCCGTGCATTTGGGGCGATGATGTCGATGAAGAAAATAGACGTTGCAGCTATCGAAGCGGCGATACGTGGTTGACGAACGGAACACACTGGACCTGAAGCCAGTGCGTTCCCATTCATCATAAAACGGCAAAGCCCTTGTGGCTCTAAATCTCTCGCAACAATCGAGCTGGGTTCCCTGCATAAATCCCCGGCTTAACAATATCCTTCGTCACCACACTTCCGGCACCGATCACCGCACCGCTACAGATATGTTCAGTCAGGATCGTACTACCGCTGCCGATAATCACATTATTGCCCAGCTGAATACTGACCCAGCTTTCAGGATCTGGGTTGAGCCTTCCGGAGCGGAAAAGGTCGTTGGCGAACGTTACGTTATGACCGATGAAGCAGTTTTTGCCCGTTATCACTTTCTCGCAAAGGAATGAATGTGACTGGATGCGTGTGCCCGCACCAATAATACAGTGCCTTTGAATCTCGACAAAAGGGCCGACAAATACACCATCGTGCAGGGTACATTCGTAGAGATTTGCCGGTTCGCATACTGTGACATCATCGCTGGCTGTCACATCTCTGATGCTGCTTTTTAATATTTTCATTCTTTCTCCGAGCTGCTGAAAGGTCGTATCAATTTGTCCGTTTTGTGAGCAGCTTCAAGCCTTCGAGTGTTATTCCTTTTTCTGGTAAAAGTACGCACATTTAGCTCAATAAACATTCAAAAACTGGCGAATACTGAGACCAGATAAAGCATATGGCCTTTCACCAGAAATGAGCTAACCAGAGGAATATGCTGATGAAAAGAGACCTACAGGCAGTAAACAATTTCGATTTTCTGGCACGTAGTTTTGCTCGTATGTATGCACTTGGGCAAGTGGTTGATATTCAGGCTGTAACCGGCAACATGAGCACCGATCAGCAGGCCTGGTTTCGGAAGCGTTACGAGCAATATTGCCAGCAAGCGACTCGGGCTCGCGAGCTTGAGTTGGAACATTAATCCCAGCGGGCCATCGGGCCCGTTTCTTTTTCAGAACGCGTTTTACTCCATTCCCACTTCCCAACTATCCTTCCCCAAAATTAATCTAAAAATATAAAAGCATTAGCGATAATTTTTAATTCTTTTATCTAATCCTCGCCATTGGAAATACTGCTCCTAACCCCGATACAGGAGCACTCATCATGGTAACAAAACGACATTCTCTCTGGCTGGCCGCTCTGGCCCTTATTGCAGCACCGGCATTCGCAGTGGATGTCACCGTCGCGTACCAAACATCTGCTGAACCCGCCAAAGTCGCGCAGGCCGATAACGCTTTCGCCAAAGATAGTGGCGCAAAAGTGGAATGGCGCAAGTTCGATAGTGGCGCGAGTGTAGTACGTGCGCTGGCGTCTGGCGATGTGCAGATTGGCAATATCGGCTCAAGCCCGCTTGCGGTGGCCGCCAGCCAAAAAGTGCCAATCGAAGTGTTCCTGCTGGCCTCGCAACTGGGTAACTCTGAAGCGCTGGTCGTGAAGAAGAGCATCACCAGCCCGAAAGATCTGATTGGCAAACGCATTGCCGTGCCGTTTATCTCCACTACACATTACAGCCTGCTTGCGGCTCTGAAACACTGGGGTATCAAACCGGGTCAGGTTGAAGTCCTTAACCTTCAGCCTCCGGCGATTATTGCCGCCTGGCAGCGCGGTGATATCGACGGGGCTTATGTTTGGGCACCAGCGGTCAACGAGCTGGAAAAAGAGGGCACCGTGCTGACCGATTCCGCGCAAGTGGGTAAATGGGGCGCACCAACGCTGGATGTCTGGGTGGTGCGTAAAGACTTTGCTAAGGCCCATCCTGAAGTTGTTGAAGCCTTTGCCAAAAGCGCTCTCGCCGCGCAGAAAAGTTATATCGATAATCCCGATGAATGGCTGAAACAGCCAGATAACCTCAGCAAACTTTCGCGTCTGAGCGGTGTGCCCGAAAGCGATGTTCCGGTGCTGGTTAAAGGCAATACCTATCTCACTGCCAGCCAGCAAACTGAGCAACTCAGCGGCCCGGTAAACAAGGCGATTGTCGACACCGCTCAGTTCCTCAAAGCGCAGGGCAAAGTCCCGGCGGTAGAGACGGATTACAGCCAGTTTGTCACCGACCGCTTCGTGAAAACACTGGCGCAGTAAGGAGTTAGCCATGTTACAGGTTTCGCATTTAAGCGCAGATTTCGATGGTAAAACCGTTCTCAACGATATCAATCTGACCGTGGATGAAGGTGAGTTACTGGTGGTTCTCGGCCCATCCGGCTGCGGGAAAACTACGCTGCTGAACCTGATAGCTGGCTTTGTTCCTTATCACTCCGGCAGCATCACGCTTGCGGGTAAGCAGGTTACCGGACCAGGCGCTGAGCGCGGTGTGGTGTTTCAGCATGAAGGTCTGCTGCCGTGGCGAACCGTGCTGGATAACGTCGCGTTCGGCCTGCAACTTGCCGGGCAACCAAAGCCAGAGCGTGAGGAAATCGCGATCGATATGCTGCGCAAAGTCGGGCTGGAAGATAAGGCGAAGCGCGCCATCTGGCAGCTCTCCGGCGGGCAGCGCCAGCGTGTGGGAATTGCTCGCGCACTAGCCACGCGTCCGCAACTGTTACTGCTCGATGAACCTTTTGGCGCGCTGGATGCATTTACTCGCGAGCAAATGCAAACCCTGCTGTTAAAACAATGGCACGAAAGTCGTCGCCAGGTGTTGTTGATTACGCATGACATTGAAGAAGCCGTGTTCCTGGCAACCGAACTCGTGTTGCTTTCACCAGGACCGGGGCGCGTGTTGGAGCGTTTACCGCTCGATTTTGGCCGCAGGTTTGCTGAAGGTGAACCGTGCCGAAACATCAAATCCGACCCGGAATTTATCGCTAAGCGCGAGTACGTGCTGAGCCGGGTGTTTGAACAACGCGAGGGTTTTTTATGAGCATCGTTATTCAGGATAAAGCCCGTCGCAAACGGCTGGCGGTGCGCTGGCCATTCTCGCGCCAGATAACGCTCAGCCTCACAACGGTGACGGCAATCATTTTGCTGTGGTGGTGGGTGGCGGCACAGCTTTGGATAAGCCCGCTATTTTTGCCACCGCCAGGCCAGGTATTGATGAAGCTGATTAGCATCGCCGGGCCACAAGGATTTATGGATGCCACACTTTGGCAGCATCTCGCCGCCAGCCTGTTACGCATTCTCACGGCACTTTTGGCTGCGGTGCTGATTGGCATTCCGGTCGGTATTGCTATGGGGCTTAGCCCAACGGTGCGCGGCATTCTCGATCCGTTGATTGAGCTGTATCGCCCGGTGCCGCCGCTGGCTTATTTACCACTGATGGTGATTTGGTTCGGCATCGGTGAAACCTCAAAGATCTTGCTGATTTATCTGGCGATATTCGCTCCTGTTGCGATGTCGACGATGGCTGGCGTACGCGGTGCGAAACAGGTGCGCATTCGTGCTGCCGAGGCTTTGGGGGCATCACGCCTTCAGGTGGTATGGCATGTGATTTTACCCGGTGCGCTGCCGGAAATCCTCACCGGCTTTCGTATCGGGCTTGGCGTTGGCTGGTCAACGCTGGTTGCCGCGGAGCTTATCGCCGCCACGCGTGGATTAGGTTTTATGGTGCAGTCAGCCGGTGAGTTTTTGGCAACCGACGTGGTGCTGGCGGGGATCGGCGTGATTGCAGTTATTGCATTTTGTTTAGAGCTGGGTTTACGCGCCTTGCAGCGCCGCTTAACCCCATGGCATGGAGAAGGGCAATGAGTGAAAAAGTGAATGTTGTGCCGTTGGGGCCGTACATTGGTGCGCAGGTCAGTGGCGTAACTCTAAGCCGGGGTTTGACCGATAACCAGTTTGAGCAGCTTTATCACGCACTGATCCGCCATCAGGTGTTGTTCCTGCGCGACCAGCCGATTACTCCTGCACAACAGCGAGCGCTGGCGCAGCGGTTTGGCGACCTGCATATCCACCCGGTTTACCCGCATGCGGAAGGGGTGGAAGAGATTATTGTGCTGGATACGCATAACGATAATCCGCCGGATAACGACAACTGGCACACCGACGTGACCTTTATTGAAACGCCGCCTGCCGGGGCGATTCTGGCGGCAAAGCTTATTCCTGAAACGGGTGGCGACACCTTGTGGACCAGCGGTATTGCGGCGTACGAGGCGCTTTCAGAACCGTTTAAGCGTTTATTGTCTGGACTGCGGGCAGAGCATGACTTCAGGAAGTCATTCCCGGAATATAAACATTTGAGCAGCGAAGAGGAACATCAGCGCTGGCGCGAAGCGGTCGTTAAAAATCCCCCGTTGCTGCATCCGGTGATTCGCACCCATCCGGTCAGCGGCAAGCAGGTATTGTTTGTTAATGAGGGGTTTACGACGCGAATTGTCGATATCTCGCAAAAAGAAAGCGATGCACTGCTCGCATTCCTGTTCGCGCATATTACAAAACCGGAGTTCCAGGTGCGCTGGCGTTGGCAGGAAAACGACATTGCTCTCTGGGATAACCGCGTCACACAGCATTATGCTAACGCGGATTATCTGCCAGCGCGGCGCATTATGCACCGTGCGACGGTTCTGGGAGACAAACCTTTCTGGCGGGGTTAATGGGTTGCAGTGATTTGTCGGCTTGTAGGTCGGATAAGCGCTAGCGCCATCCGACACAACTACTTCACCCGCACTTTTGCCGCTACCAATAGCGCAGTCAGTAGCATCAAACTGCCAGACAACACCAGCGGCGAGAATATGCCGAGGTTATCAAGCGCGAGCCCACCAATTGCTGCACCGCAGGTGTTTGCCAACTGGATCACGGCGACCTGAATAGATCCCGCTTTTTCAGCTTGATCCGCCAGCGAGCGGGTGATCCACGTTGACCAGCCGACCGGAATAAGCGCGAAGGCAAAGCCCCAAATTATGGCAACGACAGAAGCGACAATCTTATCCGATCCCCACAACACCAGTGTTAAGGCGCTAAGCGCCAGTATCAGCGGTGCGCAGGTCAGCGCCAGCTTGAGCGAGCGCTTCAGGAAAACGGCAGAAAGCGAAGTCCCGACAAAACTGGCGATCCCGAAGCTCAGTAGCACCAGTGTCAGGCCGTCGACGTCGAATCCGGCTAGCGTCATATAAACCGGGCGAATATAAGTGAAGAAGGCAAACTGCCCGGCGAAGGCGGTAAAAATCGCAGCCATCCCAGCCAAAACGCCAGGGCGTTTAAGCAGGACAAACATGTTTTGCTTGTGCTGGGTTGATTCACCCGGTAGCGATGGTAGCGCTTTCCACACCCAAATAATGCACACCACGCCCATCAGCGCCGCGCCATTAAAGACGTTGCGCCAGCCAATAATCCCACCTAAAAAACTGCCTAACGGCGCGGCAATCACTAGTGCGATAGACACTGCGCCAAAGATAACCGACAACGCTTTTGGCACCGTTCGAGCCGGGACCAGGCGCATGGTTAATGAAGCGGACATCGCCCAGAAACCACCCAGCGCAACGCCCAGACAGGCTCGGCCCATCAGCAGCATCGTAAAGTTGCTCGCAAAGGAAACCAGCAGGCAGGAGATAGTAAGCAGAATGGCAAACAGGAACACTACGTAGCGGCGATCGGTTGAGCGGATAATACTGGTCACAAACAGGCTTGCGAACATGGCGACGAAGGCAGTAACGGTAACGGACTGCCCCGCGACACCTTCAGAAATGCCTAATTCCTGCGCCATCGGCGTCAGCAAACTGACCGGTAAAAACTCTACGGTGATCAGGCATGCGACGCAGAATGCCACGGCAAATACCGCCGACCAATTAGGCCGCGCGACGACCCTCGGTTCGATGGTTCCTTCAATATGCTCACTCATTTCGTCACCTGGCGTCGTTACTGCGATAAAGCCGCGTAGTGTAACACCATTAGTGTGACGAACTTAACATTTTGGCAACTTGATCGAGGGTTCTAGAAATCGAGCTCAAGTGCGAAACAGAGGTAGGCCATCAATGGTGCGCAATGCTGAAACTGTTCGGCACAAAAGCTGATGGCACCAGGCTTACACAACTCTTCGAAATCGATATTTTTGACGGCGATAAAATCTTTGCGCTTCAATTCTGTTAGCAGGGGATGCGTCTTATCAAAACCCTTTGGCGGGCGACTTAAGCTATCGCCATCCATTATAAACCCCTGGTTTTGCAAGGTCTGCAACGCCTTCCGATAAGCATTTGGATTTTCATCTATACACATGCGAATGGCATTCAGGGCTTTAGATTCTGGGTGCCAAATCCCGGCCGCAATAAAACAACCTTCCGGGGCAATATGAACATAGAGCCCAGGAGCATGGACATCTTTCCCCTGGAAATGACGAAATTGAATGCCGACATTGGTTTTATAAGGCGTTTTGTCTTTGCTAAAACGACTGTCGCGCTGAGGGCGCATCAGACTACCCCCCACTTTTTTCGGCACGGCGGTCAGTTTGGACGATATGGCCAGAATGCCAGG
This sequence comes from Buttiauxella sp. 3AFRM03, assembly GCF_003675305.1. NCBI lineage: Bacteria > Pseudomonadati > Pseudomonadota > Gammaproteobacteria > Enterobacterales > Enterobacteriaceae > Buttiauxella > Buttiauxella sp. 3AFRM03. The sequence goes on along the minus strand of NZ_CP033076.1, from coordinate 2,343,100 downwards.
CTGCATCTGTTCGATAAAACGTAGAGCAGGGCTTCTGACGTTATTTTCGTATTCATCCTGATGGTCTTTAAACCAATCGCGTGAATTGTTTTGTGCGAGCTTATTCAGGAATTGCAGGCTTTCTGGGCTAAACGGTGCTTTTGACGATACCGGAGCGCTTGGGGTTTTAGGTGTTTGAGTCGCCATTATCGATGAACCCTTATAAATACTTATAGAGCGGGCGCCGGCGGTAGTGATCTTAACGGAATATGAGACAAATCATCGACGCCAGCCAAGAGGTTGTTAAAGAGGGTAGCAAGTCTGTCAGCTTAGGGCGAGGCCACCAGCCGTTTATTGGGCTGGTGGGTTTAATCAAAGCACTGGAAACCGAACATTATCTAAACTGGATGAGCTAGACGGTGACTTTGCGGCGGGGCTCGCTGGTGCGTTGCTGCGTTTGCCACTTGTCTGCCAGACCGACCTGAGCATTGGACGGCGCAAGCATCGAATGACCACGAATCAGATCAGCCGCGCGCTCTGCCAGCATGATAGTCGGCGCATTCAGGTTGCCGTTAGGTTCTGTTGGGAATACGGATGAATCAATTACGCGTAGCCCTTGTAGGCCGTGCACGCGCAATTCAGAATCGACGACAGCCAAATCGTCCTCACCCATCCGGCAAGAACCACATGGATGCATTGTACTTTCCATGTTGGCACGCACAAAAGCATCAATTTCTTCGTCAGTTTTCACGTTCGGGCCGGGGGCAAGTTCCACGCCACGAAATTTGTCCATGGCAGGCTGACCGATAATCTCGCGTGTCAGGCGCACGCAACGGCGAAAACCTTCACGGTCCTCTTCCCGCTCCAAATAGTTAAAACGGATTTCAGGATGTTCATACGGATCGGCAGATCGCACCCGTACATAACCACGACTTTTCGGCTTATTTGGCCCTGTCAGTACCATGAAACCGTGTCCCTTGAACGGCTTGTCACCGTCGTAACGCATCGCCGCGGGTAAAAAATGGAACTGGATATCTGGCCAGCGCAATCCTTTCTCTGAGCGGATGAAACCACCCGCCTCAAAATGGTTGCTCGCACCCAGACCATCTTTGAAGAGTAACCAGCGCAACCCAATCAGTGCCTTAGGGATCAACCCCATTTTGCTGTTAAGAGAAACGGGTTCCTTACATTCAAATTGAATGTAAATCTCAGAGTGATCTTGCAAGTTTTCCCCAACACCGGGTAGGTCGTGTTTCACTTCAATACCGGCTTGACGCAATACTTCGGCTGGGCCGATGCCTGAACGCTGCAAGAGATGGGGGGAACCGATCGGACCTGAAGAAACCAACACCTCACGGGTGCAGCGCACGGTGTGTATTTCCCCGCCGTGTTCATATTCGACGCCCACCACACGCTTACCTTCCAGTACTAGTTTACGCGTCATTGCATTGGTGATGACGGTCAGGTTGGGCCGTTCCATGGCAGGACGTAAATAGGCATTAGCGGTGGACCATCGCACACCATTCTTGACCGTCATATGCATTGCGCCAAAGCCTTCCTGCATGTAACCGTTGGTATCGTCGGTCTTTATGTAGCCCGCCTGTGTACCAGCCTCTACCCAGGCCCCATAAAGGGGGTTTTGCATATTGTTGCCGTTGTTAGTGCTGAGCGGGCCTTCTGAACCGCGGTAGTCGTCGCCACCAAACTTGAAATTCTCTGCTTTGCGAAAATAGGGCAGGCAGTTGCGATAACCCCAATTTTTGGCACCTGACGACTCCCATTCATCAAAGTCGCACGCATGGCCACGGATGTAGACCAGGCCATTGATGGACGACGAACCGCCAAGCACTTTTCCACGTGGGCAGTGCAGGCGACGCCCATCCAGATGTGGCTCGGGTTCCGTTTCGTAGTGCCAGTTATATTTTTTAGTGTTCATCGGTATTGAGAACGCGCTGGGCATCTGGATGATAATGCTTTTATCGCTGCCGCCGAACTCAATCACCAGCACACTTACACTTGAATCTTCGGTCAGACGATTTGCCAGCACGCAACCCGCTGATCCGGCACCCACGATGATATAGTCAAATTGTTTGGTAGACATATTGCTCTTGCTCCATTCATGTTCTGGACAACAACCTCAGACGCGTCATTTATTCCCGGTGGTGTACTCCGGCATATTGATTTCGATTTGCGCGATCACCGCTTCTTCGTGATGTAGGTTCAGCGAACGACAAGACAGGTAGTAGACGATGCTGGATACGATAAGCCCCACCAGCCAGGCCAGATCAACGCTACCCATTGCACGTGCTATCGGGCCGACATACACCTCGCGACTCCCTTCAAAGATGCAGAAGAATGGGACCATCGCCATGAAACCCACCATGTAGGAGAGCAAACCACGAGCTCCCCAGCGGCCATAGAGGTTGCCGTGTGGCAAGAAGAAGTGTGGGATGGCATAGCGTCCTTTGCGCACAAAGAAATAGTCTGTGAGGTTGACTGCTGTCCATGGCACAAGGAAGTACAGCATCACAACCAGATAGATGTTGAGCACCGACAAGCCAGAGCCGGAGTTGTAGATACTCATTGCTACACCCAATTGCAGGAACACGACTAAGAAGATCGCCACAATGCGGGTTTTGGCAGTCGGTTCAATCTTCCTGAAGGAATCCACACTGGTTATGGCCGTGAGTTTGGCGCTGTAAATGTTCATCGCAATAACAGGCAGGAAGGCCAGAATGGTGATAGCCACCATAAAGGTACCCAGATGTGGAGCAAAGCCGGTGCCAACAGTATTGAGTGCCACCAGTACATCAGTCGCATGCAGATGGGCAGCCAACCAGCCACCTACTGAGATCATCCAGGCACCTGATAGCGATGCGCCCAGAAATACCGCCGTGATAAGCTTGCTGCTTGAGGTATTTTTAGGCAGATAGCGCGAATAGTCGGACACATACGGCGCGTAGGCTATGTTGTAACTGGCGGCGGCAGCAAACTGTGCAATAAATCCTGTCCAGTTGAAGCCCAGCGGTGCTTCCTGCACCGCCCCTTCAACTACTGGAGCATCATGAACCCAGCCCATCAGCACCGCCAGAGTGACCAGTCCATACAAAGGCAACGATAGATACAGCGACCATTTGAAGGTTTTGTGCATCCAGTCGTGGCCGAGTATGGCCAGAATGGTAGCGGGAACAGTCACTGCCAGCGCAACCTGCAAAGGATCCCAACTGAACAGTGTTTTCAGCCCCTGCATCATCAGCACCAGGTTGACGATATTAAAGCCCGCGAACACAAACAGTGTCGCTATCAAGACCAGCACCACGCCACGATAACCAAATTGTGCGCGTGACTGGATCATCTGTGGTAGCCCCAGGTGTGGCCCTTGTGAGCCATGGAAAGCCATAAATAACGTACCGAACATGATGCCCAGAGTGCCAGCAATCGTGGTCCACAGTGCATCAAGACCGACACTCGGACCAACAAAGCCAATAGTCATGGTGAAGAAGGTAAAGTTGCCGACGAACCAGAATGGCCCCTGGCTTGAGAGTTTATCGGTACGCTCTTGTTCTGGTACAAAATCGATCGAGCGTCCTTCAATAGGGCTTTGATCGTTGCTGGTGGCTTTCACTGCTGTTGATTCTGTTTGCATAAAATACCCCGTACTCGATAAGGGTGAAGCAATAAGAATTCATTAAGCCAGGTAGTAACCGGCTCACTAGTTCAGTGTGTTGTGCGCTATCTGGCCACTTCCGAACAGCAGCGGCTTGCTTCGGAAGTGGCTGGCGAGTCGGACTATGAAGGCAAGGTGATCCACACCGTTTTGGTTTCCATCAGGTGGTCAAGCTGCTCAGGGCCCAGATCTTTACCAAAACCAGAATCTTTGAAACCACCGAATGGCAGTGCCGGGTCGATGGTGCTGTGCGCATTGACATACACCGAGCCGGCATGTAGCTGGGGAATTAGCGTGTGTACGCGGGCCAGGTCGTTTGAATAAATAGCGGCAGCCAGGCCAAACGGTGAATCGTTGGCGAGCTCAATTGCCTCTTCGACTGTATCGAACGGGGCGGTCACTAGCACCGGGCCGAAGATCTCTTCCTGTACGATACGCATATCGTTGCGGCAGTGAGCAAAGATGGTTGGCTCAACGAAGAAACCCTCTTCTTGCTGAGGACGACCACCGTAGTAAAGTGTCGCACCTTCGCGCACGCCAGCATCAATGTAAGACAGTACCGAGTCCTTCTGCCTGGCCGATACTAGTGGGCTGATGAAACACTCCCGATCCAGACCTGGCGCAATCTTCAGCGTCGAGGTGTAGTCGGCAAGTGCCGTCAAAAAGCGATCGTAGATACTGCGGTGAATATAGGCTCGGGTACCGGCATCGCACACTTGGCCAGAGTTAAAGAACACACCGTTGGCGACCGCCTGAGCTGCGGCGGGGATATCGGCATCTTCTAGTACCAGAACGGGAGATTTGCCTCCCAATTCAAGGGTGACACGCTTGATGTTCTCGACGGCGGTATGCCCGACTTCACGACCAACAGGGGTGGAGCCGGTAAAGGTTACCTTGTCGATCCCCGGGTGGCTGGCCATGGCTGCGCCAATCACATGGCCATGCCCGGTGATGATATTGATAACGCCGTCAGGAATACCAGCTTCCTGTACTAATTCAGCAAAGCGCAGCGTCGACAATGATGTTAGTTCAGCGGGTTTAATCACGGCCGTACAGCCTACCGCTAGTGCGGCCGCCAGTTTCCATGCCATGGTTTGCAGTGGGAAGTTCCACGGCACAATAGCGGCAACGACACCAATCGGTTCTTTGCGGGTATATGCCAGATAATTGCCCGGCAGGGATGGCTCGACAGTGCGACCATGCAGCTTAGAGGCCCAGCCAGCGAAATAGCGGAAGGTGTCGATGGTGCCCTGGATATCGACGTCACGCGCTTGCGATACCGATTTCCCCATATCAATTGATTCGATCTCAGCCAGTTCATCGGCGTTGGCTTCTATCAGGTCGGCCAGGCGGTGCATCAGGCGCTCGCGTTCCAGTGGCTTCAGGCGACGCCATTCACCGTGGTCGAACTGGTAGCGGGCCGCAGCTACTGCTCGGTCCAGGTCAGTGGTCGTTGCGAGCGGAATCGACGTCAAAAGGCCCTGGGTGGACGGCTCAGTGACGGCACTGACTTCTCCTTCGCTACCGTCAACCCACTGGCCACCGATAAACATTTTCTGCGGTTTGGCCAAAAAGCGTCGCGTTGCCTCGGAAATACCGTATTGGTCGAGATAGTGTTTTACTGTTGCATCCATTTGATCATCCTCTCTTTATAGTTCTCAGCGAGACAACGCCTGCTTACGCTCGTAGAAAATGAAACCAATACTGTTCATCAGCAGTTGGGCGGCCAGAATTGAGGTCACACCAGTGGGATCGTAGGCAGGGGCTACTTCGACCAAATCCATCCCGATAATGTTTCCACTGCTGCGTTTGGCCAATGCCTGAATGATTTCCAGGACCTCGTAGTACTGGAATCCGCCGTGGCTCGGCGTACCGGTACCTGGTGCAATAGAGGGGTCGAAACCGTCGATATCGATAGTGAGATAGTAGTTACAACCCTCAGGTATTTGCGCTAGTACAGCCTCAGTGCCTAAACGGCGCACGTCACGCACTGACAGGATGTTCGAACCTGCTGCGCGGGCTGCGTCGTAGTCGCTGCGGTTGGATGAGGAGACATTCCTGATGCCAAGCTGTGTCATGCCGACGATATGGTCCATTTCTGATGCACGGCGTAGTGGGCTGCCATGGCCATAGCGCACGCCGTGACGTTCATCGACAAAGTCGAGGTGGGCGTCAAAGTGAACGATGTGAATCGGTCCTCGTCCTGCATATGCCTTGATGACAGGTGCGTGAATCGAATGGTCACCCCCCAGCACCACCGGCATGGCGCCGGAGGCAAGAATTTTTCGTACTGCAAGCTCGATGTTTGCGTTACTACTGACCATGTCGGTATGCACGATGTCAGCATCACCCACATCGACCATGCGTACCTGATCTTGTGTCAGGTAGAGCGCATCATCTTCATGGTCATAAGCACCGGCATGACCAAATGAAAACAAAGTAGATGCCTCGCGAATACCGCGTGGCCCAAAACGGGATCCTGCGCGCCATTGGGTCCCCATATCATTTGGGGCTCCAAGAATCGCCACGTCGGCATCAATCTCTTCCCAGTTGAGGCATACCGGCGATTTGGCAAAAGTACAATGCCCGACAAACGGTAAGTTTAATCGTCCAGTCTCATAGTTATTGTTCCCCATTTTCTCTCCCCATCTGTGGATTTTCTGATGAACGGCAGGCACTTGTTTATTTGCCTTAACAATGACTATGGTCAACAATTTGCAGTATAAAAATAGAAAACATCAGATGTTCATATCGGCATTTCCGAAGCAATGCGTAAGAGGAAAGAGAAGTGAATCAACTGCACAATATTGACCTAAAGCTACTGAGAATTTTCATGACAATTGTGAAATGCAATGGCTTTTCGGCCGCTCAGGCAGCCCTGAATGTCAGTCAGTCCACTATTAGTGAACAGATGACCAGCCTTGAGACACGGCTTGGTGTCAAATTGTGTGAACGGGGACGAAGTGGCTTTCGGCTTACTGAACATGGCGCGGCGACTTACGAGGCAGCACAACGCTTGTTATTGGCAGTAGACACCTTTTGTATGGATACCTCAGCGCTCAAGCGGCATATATCGGGCAGACTCTATCTGGGCATCATCGACAATACCGTTACCGATAGTGGCAGCGTTCTGTCACGCACTTTGCGACAGTTCGTCTCGCTTGGGCATGATGTGCAACTGGATATCTACATTGGTACACCAGCCGAGTTGGAGGAACGCGTATTGGATGGACGACTGCACGTCGCCATAGGACATTTTCCATTCGAGGTGGCGGGGTTGGCCTATACGCAGGTATACGATGAGGAGGATGGCTTGTACTGCAGTTGCTACCATCCGCTTTTCAATAACCAGGCAGAGGGTGATGGCCTGATTGCAGCGGTCCGTGATAGTCAAATTGTGGCGCGTGGCTTCCTGCAACAACGCGATCTGCAATTGCTCAAATCAGGTAGTGCAGCGGCGACTGTAGACAATGTTGAGGCGCAGGCCATTCTCATTTTGACCGGGGCTTACATCGGATTCCTTCCTATACATTACGCCCGCCAATGGGTTGATTCCGGCCATATGCGCCAGATTGTGCCGCAGCAATTTGGCTCTAAATGGCCGTTTTCTTCTGTCACAAAACGCGCAGCAACACAACCGACGATTCTTCGTGTATTTATGGAATCGTTGATGAGTAATTGTAATCCCACTTTAGCCTGACAATGCTTTGTTGATTGGGTTGGTTTTGTTGAGAGTTATGTACAGAGACTATCAGCGGTCATCGGTTGTCGTACCTTAATAGCAAAGATTCGAATATCTATTTAATGTAGCAAACAAAAAGGACCCGGATAATTTCTTATCCAGGTCCTTTTTTTATTTGGTGGCCCCTACTGGACTTGAACCAGTGACCAAGCGATTATGAGTTCCTAACATAACAACCGAAAATCAATAGTTTGCGTTATTTATCATTGACATAGTTTGCCATTGTTTGCCAAAAAGATGACAGCATTTGCCATCTTTACCGCCACTTTATCGCCACTTCATTAAGTTATTAAACAGACCCATCGCCAACATAGGTTCCTTTTGGCGTTAAGTAAAATTTACCACCAACATAAGTACCATCAGGGGCAAGCGTAGGTTTACCAGCAACGTATTTTCCATTAGGGGCTAAACGAGGAATTCCACCAACATAAGTCCCGTCGGGTGCTAAGCGAGGAACGCCTCCCCCTACATAGGTACCATCGGGAGCAAGTCTTGGTTGTCCGTATACAAAAGTACCATCGGGTGCTAATCGAACTGACATAAACCCTCCTTTTCTATTTAATTAACATTAATCTGCGATAAAGGATTTAGTTTAACAGCATCTTCTAAATGATCTGGGGCAAAGTGTGAATAACGCATAGTCATTTTAATGTCGGTATGGCCGAGTACTCTTTGTAAGACCAAAATGTTACCACCATTCATCATAAAATGGCTGGCGAAGGTGTGCCGCAAAACGTGAGTAAGTTGCCCTGCAGGTAATTCGATACTTGTTCTTTCCAGTGCCGATCGAAACGCGCCGTAACAATCACTAAATAACCTGCCTTTTTTATCATTAGGGAGCGTGTCATAAAGCTCATTGCTGATAGGAACGGTGCGATTTTTTCTACCCTTTGTATTGGTGTAAGTGATTTTGTATTTTGCGAGTTGGCTTTTTTTCAAGCCCTCTGCTTCAGACCACCGCGCGCCAGTGGCGAGGCAAATTTTGACCACAATTTCTAAATCTGGGTGGTCATGTCGTTTACATTCTCCGAGCAGTGACAAAATCTGCTCTTGAGTTAGCCAGGCCATTTCCATCTCTTCCGTGCGGAATGGGCGCATATTTTTAAGTGGGTTTTCCCCTTTCCATTCCCCGAGACGATTCAGTTCATTGAACACGGCACGAAAGTAGGCCAGCTCAAGATTAAGCGTGCGAGGTGATACCTCCTTTACCCTGTTCGAGCGGGCGTAATCACCTTTCAGGCGCTTCTCTCTATAGCGGGAGAATATTTGGGCATCGAAATCACGTGCGAGCGGCTCACCCATGCAATCAAATGCATGGTGCATTGCTAACTGACGTTTTAGGCCGTCCTTGAGGGTGATGCCATGTGCGCTATACCACGCATCAATCAAGTCTTTTAACGTGCGCCTGTCTTCTTTTTCTTCCTGCCACGGATTTTGGACGGTGTGCTGTTCAAAGGCCAGTGCCTCGCCTTTAGTGGCGAATTTCTTTCTGATTCGCTTGCCTTTTGCCCCGTTCGGGTAGAGTTCACATATCCAACCGCCAGCCGGATTTTTACGGACAGTCATCAATTAACCTCGCTGTATACACCCACAACACGGCCAACCATTTTTATCTCTTCAATGCCGCACTCAAAAGGCACTTTACCGCCAGCAACATGCAACCTTTTACCAGGTAGCACCGTCAGCTCACGGAGACTAATTGCCCCTTCGACGTCAACAACCCATAAACCATCAGCTAAAGGGGCATCTTTCTCGGTGATGTAGCTGCTGCTCTCGCTTTTAATGCAGATTGCATTCTTGAGTTGCTTACTAAAAAGCTGATTGTCGATACTCAAAACGCCTAAGTTGTTAAGGTTACCTTCACTTAAAGTGAAAAAAGGTAATTCCTTTGATGGATTAGGCTCTACAGATGAAAGGTTTTTATCACCCTCTCCAGTCATTAGCCATCTTAGGTCTGCCCCTGTTTCAAGAGCGCAATGAACCGCAAAGTCATAAGACATATTGCCGCGCGTGTAGCGGTTCTGTAAGGAGCTGGCAGCGATTTTGAAGTGATTAGCTAATTGGATTTTCTGAGTAAACCCATAAACCTCGCATATCCTATTTAGTAATGCCTCGTTATTAAAATTGGCATTGAACATTAAAATTAGCATCCTTATGTTGCGCAATACTAAAATTAGCATTAGTATCGCTGTTAATGGTGGCAATCAGTGGCAAACGTTGGCAACCATATGGCAAATATTGGCAAATAGGGAATGATGCAACATGGCTTCCGAAATCGCAATCTTCAAAATTCCAGCCCCTTTGGTATCTCTGCAACAGTTTGCAGAGCTGGAGGGCGTCTCTGAACGTACTGCTTATCGTTGGACGACAGGTGATAATCCTTGCGTACCGATCGAACCACGTAAAATCCGTAAAGGCTGCAAGAAAGCGGGCGGCCCGGTACGCATTTATTATGCGCGATGGAAAGAAGAACAGTTACGTAAGGCATTAGGACATTCACGTTTTCAACTCGTTATCGGTGCTTAATTCACTTTATGTGAATAATAAGGATTGAACATGTTAGATTTCCGCATTTCCTCACATGCACACTTCGACGATGCATGCAGAAAATTTGCAGCCGCGCACAACGTTAAAGAACTGGCTGACAAGGCAGGCATCAAGCCTCATACGCTTTACAACAAATTAAACCCTGAACAACCGCACCAATTAACACCGCGCGAGATTTGGACGCTGACAGACCTTACCGAAGATTCGACCTTGGTCGATGGCTTCTTGGCTCAGATTCATTGTCTGCCATGTGTGCCGGTTAATGAGTTGGCTAAAGACAAATTACAGACTTATGTCATGCGTGCAATGAGTGAACTTGGTGAGCTGGCAAGCGGTGTGGTATCAGATGAGCGCCTGACCTCTGCACGTAAGCACAACATGATTGAGAGTGTTAATACTGGTATTCGCATGTTGTCACTCTCTGCGTTGGCATTACAGGCACGACTCCAGGCCAACCCCGCAATGTCGAGCGTGGTCGATACCATGAGCGGTATCGGTGCGTCATTTGGATTAATTTGAGGTGAAGCATATGGAACCGTCATTTGCTTCATTACTGAAACGCCAAAGCCCGTCGATGAGCTACGGCCACGGTTGGATCATGGGTGATAACAACCATCGCTGGCACCCGAGCCGCGACCAGTCTGCATTGTTAAATGGGCTGCGTACTCGCAAACCTTCACTCGTTACCAGGCTGATTAAGCGCTGGAGGACTCAATGAAAAGTGCTGCTCTGGCTGAACCCGTAAAGGCACCACAAACGGCGTTTAACAATGTGTACCTGATACATGCGCGGATTGATGCCCCGTTAAAAATGACCGGTGACGAATGTCTCGCGCGTTTCCGTCAGCAATTAAAAGCGACCAACAACACGGCGCTGCGCAATTTTAATAAGCTCGACAACAATTTTAAATTCGTCGTTCTGACCCTGGCTAATCGTCTGGAGCCGTCATCATTCAAGCCTGATGAAGTCGGCAAGCCCTTTGAATATTTCGAGCAGGCACGCCGCTTACTGATTATCCGTTCAATGAATGAAATTACCCGTTGGGGGACTTTACTCCCAGCGAGATTTTCAAAGCACGACTGTTATTTAGCTAATTAACCCATCCCTAAAATTAGGCGTAAACCCGCCGGGCATTCTTTTGCCCAAAATCAGGAAACAGAGATATGCGAAACATCGAAAACCGCAATTTTGAAACTGAGAACACTGCTTTGGTTTCTCTGCTGAACAAAGCAAAAAACGAAGAACGGAAAGACCGTGCACTGGCTGTCTCATTGCGCCTTGAGGCATTGGCTATTCATATCACCCGCGAGGGTATGGACGGGAAAGAAGCCGCAGATCTGCTGCGCCGCGAAGCACTTCGCTATGAAAACGAATCTCAGGAGCTGCACTGATGGCCGATGCAATGGATTTAGTACAACAGCGCGTGGATGAGGAACTGGCGCGCAATATTAAACAGGCTCGTTCACTGCCTCAGCGTGCCGCCAGCGCGTTCTTTTGCGAAGAATGTGACGCTGCTATTCCCGAAGCACGTCGCGTTGTGGTGCCCGGTGTCACGCACTGCATTACCTGTCAGGAAATCGCAGAGCTGAAAAACCAGCACTACAAGAATGCGATATGAACCGCATTAACTTCGCCTGGCAGTGGAACGCGGCACGGCAGGCGATTGCCAGCCCCTATCTGACCTACAAAGAACAGCATCGCCGTGATCGAGAGATTGCGGCGTTGCTGCGTGTGCGTGATGCACTGGCTAAACAGCCAGAATGTGTGCGCTACGATATTAATCGCCGGGTTGATTATTTAGAGCGTAACTTCGGTGCTCAACGAGCCAATGCTCACCTCGTGACATTTGTCAGGCGAGCATTGCCACGGCTTGAGCTGGTCGCCGGTATTTATCAAATCACCGGTATCGACAGCCATCTTTCACATCAGTTGTTTGGCGGTTGTTTTGATGCGCCGGACATCCGTTTTCTTGCCTCAAAACTGGTGAACCTGACCGCCCGATATAACCGCCTGCAGGATATGTCCAAAGCCGACATTGAGCTGCTGGCCGCTGATATTGCCAATTATATTAACGGTGAGATAGGGACTATCGGGGGGATGTCAGCAGTCTTAAAGTGCTGCATGCGATTTATATGCGTGCGGCACAGATAGCCCGTCATTTCAGATTTCAGCCTCCTTTGTGGGAGCGCGTCACCACTAAATTAGTTTCGCTTGATGATATTGGCCCTGCCGTACTCCGCATGGTCAATGAAAAATGGTGGCGTGGGCGTTTACGCCGTGTCGCTTCTGAATGGCGTGAACATCTGCAAATCGCCCTGGGCAATGTCAGCAAAAAGCGCACTCCATACGCCAGCAAATCATGCGTTGCTGAATGGCGTGAACAAAGACGGCGCACCCGTGAATTTCTCAAGGGAATGGATCTGGAAGACGAGGAAGGAAACCGCATCAGCCTGATTGATAAATACGATGGCAGCGTGGCAAATCCAGCCATCCGTCGCGGTGAATTAATGACGCGCATCAGCGGCTTTGAAAAGATCTCAAACGAGCTGGGTTATGTGGGTGAGTTCTACACCCTCACCGCACCGTCGAAATACCATGCCACAACGAAAGCAGGCTACCGCAACAGCAAGTGGAACGGTGCCAGCCCCTCAGATACGCAAAACTACTTAACCTCCGTCTGGTCGCGTATTCGCGCCAAACTTCACCGTGATGAATTGCGTATTTTTGGTATCCGGGTTGCAGAGCCGCATCATGATGGCACACCTCACTGGCACATGCTGATATTCATGCGCCCCGAGGATGTTTCTCGCGTGCGCGCCGTGATGCTGAAATATGCGCATCAGGAAGATGCCGCAGAGCTGGTGAGTGATAAAGCCCGTAAAGCTCGCTTTCATGCCGAAGCTATCGACCCCGAAAAAGGCAGCGCCACTGGCTACGTGGCGAAATACATCAGTAAAAACATTGATGGTTTTGCGCTGGATGGTGAACGTGATGACGAAAGCGGTGAACTGTTAAAAGAAACGGCTCCGGCTGTTGCTGCCTGGGCGGCTCGCTGGCGTATCCGTCAGTTTCAGTTTGTGGGCGGTGCGCCGGTGACGGTTTATCGTGAGCTGCGAAAAATGGCTGACAGCGAGACCGCTCACGCGCTCAGTATTGAGTTTGCTGCGGTACATGATGCGGCTGATGCGGGTCAGTGGGCGGAATACGTCAATGCACAGGGTGGCCCGTTTGTTCGGCGTGATGAGTTACAGGTGCGCACCTGGTATGAACCAGCCGAAACCCTCAATGAATACGGTGAGGAATGCACGCGTATTAAAGGTGTGTTTGATACCACCGTCGGCAGTGACACCCCGATTTTAACCCGCCTCATCCAGTGGAAGATTGTCCCGAAACTCGCCCTTGATTTTGACGTTGACCTTAAGGGCGATCCTTCGCCCTCTCGGAGTTCTGTCAATAACTGTACGGGAAGCGAAAGCGACCTACCGGAGTTGGATTTATTAAATCCACTTAGTCGGCGTGAAAAACGAGAGTTGACGAACCGAATAAGAAAGCCCAAATTGCCTACCGGAAGAAAATTTATTCACGGACTGGATGAGCAGAACGGTGTGATAGAAAAAACGGTCAGCGAGATACATTTGACCACTGGCGTTACCATTAGCCGGGGCGAAGCGTTGCACCTGATTGCCGGTGGTCGCAGTAGCTTTGATGGTAAATGGCTGAAAGGTTCGGCCACTGGAGAAATCTTTTCCGCTGCTCCATCCCAACATGCAAAGGCCAGGAAATATTATGCAAAAGCTCAGGAAATCGTAAGTCGTGTAACGGATTTAGCAGAGTCAGTTATGAAAAAATGCCATTAATATTCATCTTTATCATGCACATACAATGTCTTTCTTGATGATTTCATTTCGCACATTCAGTTAATTTATGCTACTGTGTTTATATACAGTGTCTCGTAATGGAGGATGTGTGGATAGAGAGTTGAATGAGCACGTTATGATTGAGCGGGTCGAAATGATTGCGCGTCTAACGGCTGAAGGCGCTTGTCAGGAAAGAGACCGTGAAATTGCCTTGAATTTAATTGCTGAAATTGCGAGGGGGAACTTATTAAAAAGTGACTCTTTTTCAGTGGTTTTTGCTCCGACGCCCTTTGAAGAAAAATTAAAACGAGTGGGGGAGGTAAGAGTAAACATCACGTTGGATAAAGACCAACAAATTGGCCAGCAGATTGTAGATGCTTTCCAAGGCGAGTTGACCAGGCGAATACAGTCTGTTTTCCCATCAACGCATGTCGTAGTCAAAAAAGGTTCGACGACAGGCATAGAGTTGGTGGGGTTTGATAAGGATTCTGACCGTGAGGCGCTGGATAATATACTTCAGGAAGTTTGGGAAGATGAGAGCTGGCGTTAGTTACTGAAAATGGTACAAACCTTGATCCCATGTTTGATAGCATGGGATTGTTTGTATGGGGATTACATACATAGGAAAATCATGGGTACCGTAATATGTATTAGCTCAGATTTTGTCTGACTCTGTTACAGCCTACGAGCTTAACCTAATCTGACAGGCAGCTTTTTGCTGTGAGTTCAATTGGTCGATGCAACGCTAGAAAACAACTGCAATATCACTATTAATTCGGTTAATAAGTTAACCAACTTAGTTTAAGTAAAGCTGTTAAAGGGGTTTGAGGTCCAATGGAACGAAAACGTACGTTTGTGAAGTAACTGCCTGATATATCAAAACATAATGGACATAGAAAAATGCCCTTAAAATGGTGTCTTTTTAATCGAAAATGGTATTTAACGGACAGCGTTGTCTACTAATCGATTTTTCAGACGTTCATTTTTCGCTTACCGTACGTTTTCGTACGGTTGTCCCTCAACCCCTCCACTGCTCCCGAACCTCCTATATAGAAAGGGCGAACCAGGCTTAATACATAAGGGACCGAAGCTAAAGGAGATGTTACTGTCGCATTTGTTCCCATTAGGCTGGGAGCAAAAAAAGTCCCACTCATAGAGCGGGACGGTGACTTAGTGGCAGGTAAATACGGGCGTTTATTCAGATTAAGCGGGATTAATAGCAGAGGCCAGTTCAGCGGAAGGGAGCATTTTTTTGCAAATATCGCTGTTCCCCCAGCATTGCTCGTAAGGATATCCAACCAGCGTTTCAATAATTTCACGCACGTCCGGTTTGATATCTTTGATGGCGCCGCCGGCTTTGATGCGCGCGACTTCTTCTAACACAACCTTATGTGTTTTGCGGTTAAGCGTCATCTGGCGGCTGAAGATAATAGCGACCAGAGCCAGTACAACAACACCGCCAAAGAATACCCAGGATATGGCATTGATAGCACTTTCAGGCTGAGTATGTGACTTGGACTGGAAACCGTAATAACTCAGAATAGCCCCCATCGAAAAGACGATAATCGAGCGTGTAATTTTGCCCGAGAACGTCATTGCCCCGGCATAAATCCCTTCGCGGCGGCGCCCGGTGAAGACTTCGTCCACATCGGCCAGGAAGGTGTAAACAGTCCATGGGATGTAATACACACCACCAGTACCTAATCCAAAGATCACGGTAATACCGATGATTGCAATGGTGGCAATGTGTGCTGGCAAGTTAAAGAAGTGCAACAAGGAATAGCAACACACGGCGAAAATAACGATGCTGAGTGCCCAGGTATAAGGCTTGCTAAAGCCGCGCTTCACACAAATTGCGATAAAGATGGCGGTGGAGATTAACTGTAGAATGGCGTTTAAGCTGTTTAAGCCTGCAAGAATCGCTGGATCGTATTGCAGAACAAAAATCACATAATAGGTGAATACGGAAGCGAACAACCATTCCGCACCAAAACCAAACAGGTACATACCTAGGTGCTTACGGAAAACGCGTAAATAGAACGTGGACTGCATATCACGTGCAAGCGAGGTAAGAGTTTGCCACAACGAGCGTTTTTGCTGAGCGACAACATGCCCGCTGTCTTTGTTCTCCCATGAGAACAGATACAACATGGCGATCGCGATGAACAGGATCACACCATAGGTGATACCGGTATAAAGGAAAGGCTGCGCTGACTCTTTACCATAAATGAGAATGAACTGACCAGGGATAAATGCCGCCAAAAAATTCGCCATTTTACCAAAGATGGCTTTGTAACCGGTGAGCTTAGAGCGCATCGCAAAGTCATCGGTCATTTCAGTGGCCAGTGTTTCATATGGCACCATCACCGAGGTGTAGATCAGCTCAAAAATAACGTATGTAGTGAGGTAATACCAGAAACCGAATCCTTCGACCCATAATAGCGGGTAGAACACCATCAGCGGTGCCCCAATCAGCACAAAGAAACGTCGGCGGCCAAAACGCTTACCTAACCATGTATTGCCGAAATTGTCGGTCAGATATCCCATTATGGGGTTGCTGATGGCGTCAATCACACTCGCTACTGAGAAAATCAGCGAGGCTTCAATCAGTGTCAGACCACAAAATGTGGTGTAAAAATACAGTAACCATGCGCCTGCAATTGCAAGTGCACCACTGCCCAGTAAATTTCCCCCGCCATAGGCGAGTTGGTGGCCAAGCGTGACCTTCCGTCCTGTGCCAGGCGGTTGCGAATTTGTTGTTAGCATTTAAATCCTCTAAATATATTGAACCAATATTTCATAAATTTTGAATTTGCTTTTTATACTTTATATTAAAGGTGTGATATGTGATGCGACTCAAAAAAACAATAAATTGTTACTTTATATTTGATGTTCTTAATTTAACGATATTAATTAATGTAAATTGATATTTTGTTTATTTTTGGATTTCATTGTGTTTGATATATTCCAATTACATTTTAAATGCAATATAGCAATAATAATGCAACTTATATTTGTTTTACCTGTGCATTTTGCGCCTCATTAATTTACTTATAAGTCTGGTCAGTATTTGTGTATTGCTGTATTTTTAAAAAATTGAAATAATATTTTATTATCACTAAGCTGATTATTTAAACGAAAAGATTAAATTCACATTAAGGAGGGCCGTATGGCTAAAGGTTCAATCATCCAGCTTGATTTTCACACATTCCAAGACGCTGATACTGGTGCCGAGCTGGTACGCCTCACGCCTGTAGATGTGTTGTGTCACCGCAACTATTTTTACCAGAAGTGCTTCACTCGCGATGGCTGCAAGCTTCTCTTCGCTGGTGAGTTTGGCGATCATCGCAACTATTACTTGCTGGACTTGAAGACACAGCAAGCCGTTCAACTCACCGAAGGTGCAGGCGACAACACTTTTGGAGGGTTCTTATCTCCAGATGACGGCTTCTTTTACTATGTTAAAAATGAACGCGAACTTCGCCGCGTGAGTTTGACCGACTTCATTGAAACGACGGTATATCAGGTTCCTGAAAATTGGGTTGGTTACGGTACCTGGGTGGCAAACAGTGAGTGTACCAGCCTGGTAGGCATTGAAATTGACCGTGCAGACTGGACGCCGCTGACGGACTGGAACATTTTCCATACATTCTTTACCAAAAAACCACGCTGCCGCTTGTTACGAATTGATTTGCTTACAGGTAAATCACGCACAATACACCAGAACAATGTCTGGCTTGGGCATCCGATTTATCGCCCATTCAACGACCATTGTGTGGCGTTCTGCCATGAAGGACCGCATGATCTCGTTGATGCCCGCATGTGGTTAGTGAATGAAGATGGCACGGATGTACGTAAAGTGAAAACGCATGCCGAAGGTGAGAGCTGTACCCATGAGTTTTGGGTGCCAGACGGCTCGGCCTTGATGTATGTGTCTTATATGAAAGGGCAGCAGGAACGCAATATCTTCCGTTTCGACCCAGAGAGTGGCATTAACGAAGTGATAATGGCCATGCCATCGTGTTCACATTTAATGAGTAACTATGATGGTGATTTATTAGTTGGTGACGGGTCGGGCACGCCGGTTGATGTCCAGGATGCGAAAGGCTACACCATCGAAAATGATCCGTGGTTGTATATTTTTGATGTGAAGCAGAAACGCCAGGCACGATTAGCTGCGCATAATAGCACATGGCGTGTATTGAATGGTGACCGCCAGGTTACTCATCCGCATCCTTCATTTACACCAGATAATCAACATGTGCTTTTCACCTCAGACTACGAGGGAGAACCTGCTCTGTATCTGGCAAAATTGCCGCAGAATTTATTTGACTAATGACCAGGGCTTGACGAGGATTTCCATGTTCAAATTTATTAAAGACACTGTTTTACAAAATTTAGGTAATGGTATTACACGTCGAATTCTTGCCCATGGCGGCACAATGATGGCGGTTGAAGTCAATTTTGAAAAAGATGCAATTGGTCCAATGCATAGCCATCCGCATGAGCAATTAACCTATATTTTATCTGGTCGATTCAGTTTTACTATTGAAGGTGAAACCCGCGAAGTCGTAGCAGGCGATACGCTGTATAAGAAACCTGACGTTATGCACGGATGTGTGTGTTTAGAAGCGGGTACGCTACTGGATACCTTTACCCCGCAACGTGAGGATTTTTTAGGTTAGTGAAAATTATTCACTCCTGACCTGATTTATTCAAAAACCATCAAAGCGGGGTATTATGGCCCGTTTTGATTTTAGCCCTTCATCGGCACAGATTTTTCCGGCGCTTCGTAGTTCAGCACTGATGCAGGAGAGGAGAACATCTCCGAGGTGGATCCCCCCTGGGTCAGTATCGGTTCACGCCAATTAACCACCAACAGTGAGCATTTGCGCCCATATATCGGTCAGCAGTTCGTCGCAAATTTACCTCCTGACTGGTGATATCGAATTTTTTTACCTTCTAACGATAGGCGTACGCTAATTTAAGTACACTTTATTTTGGGCGTAATTTTTTTATTGGCTCGGTACGGCCGCTGTTCGCTCAGAGCTGACTTTTAAATTTGTTTGCGAATAGACCCCGTTTTTTATACCAACTTTCTTCGATTTCCCCGTTTTTTAGCTGTGCATGCATCAGATGCATGGTTTTGCATGCGTCATGTTTGCCTGTTCTGGCCGCGCGCCGCCAGAGCTGGCGTGGATCTCGAGTGGTCATGCAACTGCATTAAAACCGACTCATGAAGCGGGCAGGCGTGGCGGGGATAGCATTGCGCGCTGGCGTGGTATTTATTTTATTTAATTTGCGCCTGAGCACATCGTGATGGCGTTTTTGGGTGTGCCGTTTCGCTTGGGTGTGGTTGGCGGTGTACGCACCGTGTAGCGCGTCTGAGGGCGTGAGGCGAGGGTGTAAAAAAGCCGCTATATCAGCGGCTGCAATCGGAAGTTATTCGGCGGGGGTCAGCTCGTAAGGTTTAAAGCGGATCACCTCAGCACCAATCCATTCATTCACCTCCTTGATGCGCTCCTGCAATGGTGTCAGCTCATTACGCACAAACACCTGTGCGGCCTTCACCACGTCACCGAAACCACCGGTATTGTTGGGGATGACACCCATCATCTGTGGCGGTACGCGGTGTGCGCTCATTAAGTCCTCGGCACTGGCTTTCTTGATGTTAAAGAAATCGTCTTTGGTCGCCACTTCGCTGAGCGGCACGATTTTAATCCCGTCCGGTTTGCCGTTAGGTGCATAGAAAAACAGGTTCTTGAAGTTCCCCAGTCCCTTTGAACTGCGCATCGCTTCGCGCAGGGCTTCCACGTCGGCGCTGCTCTGTGCGGCGTCCGTCACATACATGATGTAACCCGCGTGCGCACCGTTCTGGTAATACTTACGGCGGAACAAGGTTGCCGATTCGTTCAGCCAGGCGGAGTTAAGCGCGCTGAGATATTCCGGCAGGCCGTACAGCTCCTGATTAATGTCCGGCTCCAGCAAATGAAACACAGAACCCGGCGCGAACTCATGCGGGGTGACAAACGACTGCACAAACCAGTACGCATCCTCGCCGGTGCCTTTGCGGGTGTATTTGGCCGGGGAGGTTTCCAGCCGTAATAGCTTGCCGGTGACACTCATGCGCTTTTCTAAAAACGCATTGCCGAACACCAGAAAATCCAGCGCAAAGCGGCTGAAATCCTGCTGTGATAACAGCGGGTGCGGGATAAAGGTTGAGGCCAGAATATTGCGCTTTACGTAAATCGGCGAGCTGTGGTGAACGGCAGCGCGCAGCGTTTTGGCAAGACCGGTAAAACTCACCGGTGGCTCAAACCATTTCCCGTTACCGACGCACTCGGTGTAATCCAGAATGTCACGGCGATCGAGCACCGGCGACGGCTCACCAAAGGTAAAGGCTTCCATTTTTTGCGGTGCAGCAGCCGGTGGTGTGATGGTATTTTTTGCTGCGTGATGTTTGCGTTTCTTCGCCATCAGTTGAACTCCAGAATTGAGGTGGATGCGTGGCCACTACCGGCGGTGAGTGGCTCATTTAACAGCGCGTGCATGGTTGCCCATGCGACATCGGCGTGGCTGGCTTCTTCACTGCGGCTGGCGTCATAGGTGGCACTGCGCCCGCTGCTGGTCATGGTTTTACGGATAGCCATAAACGAGGCGGTGATATCGGTGTAACTCACGTCGTACTCCAGGCATCCGCGCGCAATGGTGTCTTTGGCTTTGAGCACCATCGCGGTTTTCACCTCGGGGCTGTAGCGAATTTCACGCGCTGCCGGATAGAACGCGCGCACGAGCTGGTACACACCCTGGCCGATACCGGTCGCATCGATACCGATATATTCGACGTGGTATTTTTCTGTCAGCTTTTTGATGGATTCGGCCTGCGTCGCGAAGTCCATCCCCTTCCACTGGTGGCGCTCCAGAATGCGGAACTTGCCACCGGCAACCACTGGCGGTGCCAGCACCACACATCCGGCACTGTCACCGGTGTGTGAAGGATCGTAACCAATCCACACCGGGCGATAACCAAACGGACGCGTGGCGAACGGCTGCCAGTCATCCGCCCAGGCTTCCATGCTGTCGACCATGCAGCGTTGCAGCTCCTCGAACGGAAACACCGACGCTTTGTCGTCGACAAATTCACACATGAACAAATTGCGGAAATCCTCGGCGCTGTTTTCGCGCTTCAACGTGTCGAGGTTAAACAGGTCGCAGCCCCCGGCGAGCGCATCCTCGATGGTGACAATCTGCCGCCACTGACCATCGGCGCAGGCCATGCCGTTTTTTAACGCCGTGTGGCTGATATCAAGGTCAACACACTCGCTTTTATCCGACCGGCCTTTGTTAAACAGCTCGCCTGACCAGAACGGGTACGCACCATGCGCCAGCGTCGACGGGGTCGAAAAATAGGTGGAGCGCAGGTGCTGTTGCGAAGCCATGCCCGATGCGACTTTGCGCAGCTTCTGAAAGTTGGGGATCCAGAAAATCTCATCGACCAGCAGGTCACCGTTATGGCTCTGTGCGGT
Source organism: Buttiauxella sp. 3AFRM03 (assembly GCF_003675305.1). Taxonomy (NCBI): domain Bacteria; kingdom Pseudomonadati; phylum Pseudomonadota; class Gammaproteobacteria; order Enterobacterales; family Enterobacteriaceae; genus Buttiauxella; species Buttiauxella sp. 3AFRM03. The sequence goes on along the minus strand of NZ_CP033076.1, from coordinate 2,321,782 downwards.
GTTGGAATTGGTGCCGAGAAAAATCAGTTTTGCGCCGTTGTTGCCGATGACAATCGGGTCGCCGGTCAGGTCGACATCAACCAGGCGCGCAAACTGGATGATGTACTCGCGGAACACATACGCCTGCGTTTTACTGGCTGAGAGGAAAATCTGGTTATGGCCGGTTTTCAAGGCGCGCAGCAGTGACTCACGCGAGAAATAAAACGTTGCCCCAATCTGGCGGGATTTAAGGATATTGCGGATACGGTGTTGCAGTCCTGCCTGATGCCAGCCGAGCTGATATTCAAAGGATTCGGCAAAGAAAATCTCCTCGAGCTTTTCGATAGCCTCATCGCTGAAATAGTTCTTTTTCGGCTTCTTACGCTCGCCCTTATTGCGGTTCGCCACGTTCGGATTTAAATCTGCTTCACTGCCGGTCTGGTTATAGCGATTCACCCGTGCCAGCCGCTCAATCTGTCGGCCTAACAGGTCAATTTCTTTGAAGTCGCCGCCGTCTTTTTTCGGCTTGGTAATCAGCTGAATAAGCCGCGCTTCGAGACTGTTTTCAACACGGCTAATGGGCGCAATGCTGTCCCAGCCGTCGCGCTGCTTCCAGCTCTGCACCGTCGGGCGTTTCTGTCCGAGCATTTCGGCAATCTGTGGCACGGAAAACCCCTGCCAGTAGAGCAATGACGCCTGCCGTCGTGGATCTTTAAGAATGGAGGTATCGGTGGTGATGGTCATGGTGGCCTCGCGTTATTCGACAGAGGCAAGGCTACTGAAGCGGGGTGCGATGCGCGCTAAGGTGCTGTTGTGTCAGGGGTAAGCCATCCGGGATGAATGGCAGGTCGGGTGCAGAGTCAGGAAACTAAGCCTGACCCAATCACCCCCACACTCAGGACTCCTGAACATGGCAAAGAAAGTTTCTAAATGGTTCCGCATCGGTGTCGAAGGTGACACCTGCGACGGTCGCGTGATCAGCGGCAGCGACATTCAGGAAATGGCCGATTCATTCGACCCGCGCGTTTACGGCGCACGCATCAATCTCGAACATATCACCAGTGTGTTACCTGACAGCCCGTTTTGCCGCTACGGCGATGTCACCGAGCTGAAAGCCGAAACCATTGATGATGATTCGGTACTGAATGGCAAGCTCGCGCTGTTTGCCCGCATCACCCCGCTGGCGAACCTGGTGGAAATGGTCGGCAAAGGCCAGAAGGTTTACACCTCGATGGAAATTCGCCCGAATTTCTCCAACTCCGGCAAGTGCTATCTGATTGGTCTCGCCGTCACTGATGACCCGGCAAGTCTCGGCACTGAATATCTGGAATTCTGCTCGCGTGCCAAAACCAATCCGCTTTCTGGTCGCAAGGAACGTCCGGAGGATTTGTTCTCGGTTGCCACACTGGCCGAGCTGGAATTTGAAGACCAGCCCGACACTCTGCTGAACAAACTGACCGATACCGTGAAAGGCATTTTCAGCCGTAAACAGGCTGATGACGATGCGCGTTTTAACGATGTGCACGAAGCGGTGACGGTAGTTACTGAGCAGGTGCAGGCCAACCACGACGCCACTGAGCAGCGCCTGAATGCGATGGAGCTGTCATTCAACACCCTGAAAGGCGAACTCTCCACGCTGGAAACCTCACTCGACAACACCGAGAGCTTTACGCAGCGCCGTCGTGAACCGGCAAGCGGCGGCAATGGCGACTCAGTGCTGACCAACTGTTAAGCCCGAACAAACTCATTAATCAGGAAAAACAATGCGCCCACAAACCCGCTTTAAATTTAACGCCTACCTCACCCAGGTGGCGAAGCTCAACAACGTCGACGCTGGTGACATGACCAAAAAATTCAGCGTTGACCCGTCCGTCACGCAAACACTGATGAATACCATGCAGGAGTCATCTGACTTTCTGACCCGCATCAACATGGTGCCGGTCGCTGAAATGAAGGGTGAAAAAATCGGTGTCGGTGTCTCCGGCTCAATTGCCAGCACCGCCGATACCGCCAGTGGTCATGAGCGTCAGACCGAAGATTTCACCGCGCTGGAGTCCAATAAATACGAATGTGATCAGGTCAATTTCGATTTCCATATTCGTTTTCGTACCCTCGATTTATGGGCGCGTTTCCAGGACTTCCAGCTGCGTATTCGTAACGCCATTATCAAACGTCAGTCGCTTGATTTAATGATGGCCGGTTTCAACGGCATTAAGCGTGCGCCGACGTCTGACCGCAGCAAAAATCCGCTGTTGCAGGACGTGGCGGTCGGCTGGTTGCAGAAATACCGCAACGAAGCGCCTGCGCGCGTGATGAACAAACATACCGCTGAAGATGGCACTGTTTCGGATGTGATCCGCGTGGGTAAACACGGCGATTACGCCAACCTTGATGCGCTGGTGATGGATGCCACCAATACCATGATTGCGCCGTGGTATCAGGAAGACCCGGATTTGGTGGTCATCTGTGGCCGTCAGTTACTGGCCGACAAATATTTCCCGATTGTGAACCAGGAGCAGGCCAACACCGAAGCGATGGCGGCGGACGTGATTGTCAGCCAGAAACGCATCGGTAACCTGCCAGCGGTACGCGTGCCGTTCTTCCCGGCGAATGGACTGATGGTGACCACGCTGGAAAACCTGTCGATTTACTACATGGATGACAGCCATCGCCGCATCATTGATGAGAATGGCAAGCTCGACCGTATCGAAAACTACGAATCCATGAACATTGATTACGTGATCGAGGATTACGCCGCTGGTTGCCTAGTTGAAAACATCCAGCTCGGTGAGTTCCCTGCGCCGCCGAAAGATGAACCGGCGCAGGAGGCATAAACCATGACGAGTCCCGCTGCACGACACATGATGCGGGTCTCGGCCATTGTGACCGCGCAGCGGGACGATAACCCGCTGCGCCATGCAAATGCTTACGAGCAGATGCTGGTCAAACTGGCCGCCGACCAGCGCATTTTAAAAACCATTCATTCCATCGAGCGCAAGGCCGACAAAAAGCGCGCGCTGTTGCCATCCTATGCGCCGTGGGTCGCCGGTGTGCTGGCCGAAGGCAAAGGCGCGCAGGATGACATCGTGATGACCGTCATGCTGTGGAAGCTCGATGCCGGTGATATTGCCGGTGCGCTGGAGATTGGCCGCTATGCCATGCAGTACGGGTTGACCATGCCAGCCCAGCACAAACGCACCACGCCGTATGTGCTGGCCGAAGATGTGGCACTGGCGGTCATGCGCGCTCATGCTGCCGGTGAGCCGGTCGACGTTGGGCTGTTGCTGGCGACCCAGACCCTGACCAGTACCGCCGATATGCCCGACAAAGTGCGTGGGCGCCTGCACAAAATCACCGGGCTGGTCCTGCGTGAGGCGGGGCTGCTGGCGGATGCACTGGCACAACTCAGGCGCGCGATGCAGCTCGATGCACAGGCGGGGGTGAAAAAGGACATTGAGCGCCTCGAAAGCGCGCTGAAACCCAAACCCGCACCGGTTAAAAAACCCCAAAAAAAACCGCGAGCGGGTAAACCTGCGACCACACCAGGCAAACGCGGTCGCCCCCGCAAAGTGGATAACACCACCGGTTAAGAATGCGCCCCGCGCCGGACGGCACGCCGGTTGAGACTGGATTTATTCCTCATCGATACCGGCGTCCACCGTCCACCTATTTTGAGGTTGTCATGACGACAGTGATTATCAGCAAACCTGAAACCCCGCAGGCTGGGGTGGTTATTCCCCCGCGCCCGGTCGCGGAAGCGGCCATTAGAAATACGGATTTTTTCCCGGACGTTGAGCCGCTGCGCATTCGCGAGCTGCTGCGCCTTGAGCACACCATCACACCGGTTCGGCTGCGTGTGGCGATTATTGACGGGATGGCCGAAACCAACGCCGAGCTGCGTGACTACCGCCGTGAGCAGATGGCACTCGGGTATGAGAGCCTGGACGCCGTACCGGCTGACGCAATTGATGGTGAAAGTGTGCGGTGTTTTTACTACTTGCAAGCCGTGACCGCGATGACCACCGCGAAGCTTTATGAGAACTATCGCGGCGTGGATGCGAGCGCTAAAGGGGATAAAAAAGCCGACAGCATCGAGAGCACCATTGATGAGATGTGGCGGGATATGCGCTGGGCGGTGTCGCGCCTCCAGGATAAATCCCGCTGCATCATCGGGCAAATCTGATGAAGGTTTTTGCGCTCCAGGGCGACACCCTCGACGCACTGTGTGCGCGCCATTACCGGCGCACCGAGGGTGTGGTCGAAGCGGTGTTACTCGCCAACCCAGGTCTTGCAGAACTCGGTGAGGAGCTGCCACACGGCACCGCCGTTGAACTGCCGGATGTCGATTCCTCACCCGTTACGGAGACCCTGAATTTATGGGACTGACAATGGAAAAAATCACCACGTTTGTCACCTACTGGCTGTCGGTGGCGCTGGCGTATTTCGGTACGCAAACGCCGGAAAAGCTGGCGCTGTATGTCGGCGGGGGCTGCGCGATTTTCACCGCGCTGGTGAATTTCTGGTATCGCCGCCAGACCTTCCGCTATCTGCGCGCGATGGGGCTGGATGAGGGGGTGATCCGTGGCATCAATCGTTAAACGTTGCAGCGTGGCCGTGGTGCTGGCACTCGCCGTGCTGGTGCCGGATTTCTCATTACTGAAAACCTCACCCGACGGGCTGGCACTGATTGCCGACCTCGAAGGGTGTCGCCTGAAGCCGTACCAGTGCAGCGCCGGTGTCTGGACGTCAGGCATCGGTCACACCGCAGGCGTTACGCCAAAAGGCGATATTACCGAGCGACAGGCCGCACAGAACTTGGTCAGCGACGTGCTCAATGTTGAGCGCCGCCTCGCCGTCTGTGTGCCGGTCGATATGCCGCAGCAGGTGTATGACGCAGTGGTGAGTTTTGCGTTTAACGTTGGCACCGGTGCGGCCTGCCGCTCGACGCTGGTTTCGTTTATCAAACGCCAGCAATGGGCGCAGGCGTGCAACCAGCTTCCACGCTGGGTGTATGTCAACGGGAAGAAAAGCAGCGGGCTGGAAAACCGCCGCGCTCGGGAGCGCGCTTACTGTCTCAGGGGGATGGAATGAAAACACTGATGATTTTGCTGTTGCTGGCCGTCGCCGGTCTGATGTGGATGAAGCGCGAAAACAACACGCTGACCCGCTCATTTGAAAAGGCAAACCGTGTCGCCGGTGAGCAGAAAACCCAGAACATAATGCTACGCAATCAGCTCGATGTTGCTGCAAAACTCAGGCAGCGGAATGAACAGGCGCAGGTCGATTTACGCAACCAGCTCGCCACCGCAAACACGCTGGCGGAGAACCGTGGCATCACCGTGACGAGGTTACTCAATGAAAATAAAGCGCTGCGTGAGTGGTATGAGTCTGATTTGCCTGATGACATTATCCGGCTGCACACCCGTCCCGCCTTCACCACCACCGCCGGTTATTTACAGTGGCTGTCCGAAAGTGGCGCTGTGCCCGATACCGGCAAGCAGCCCGCGCACTAACGGCGATTTAAGCGCGGATATTCGCCAGCTTGAGGGCGCGCTCGCTAACTGCGCGCTCCAGGTCGAAACCATCAAACACTGCCAGGACGAACTCGATGCTCAAGCCCGCCAGCCTGCGCAAAGCGCTCTGTGACGCCGCACCGGTGCTGAGAAATAACCCGGATATGCTGCGCATTTTTATCGACAGCGGGAAAATTGCCGCGACCCTTGCGACCTCGCTGTCGTTTGAAAATCAGTACACGCTCAACATCGTGGTCACCGATTATCACGGCGATCTGGATTACCTTATCGTGCCGGTCAATGCCTGGCTGCGGGAACATCAGCCCGACATCATGACCACCGATGAAGGGCGCAAAAAAGGCTTCACGTATATCGCCGATATTAACGACGACGAAAGTGTTGACGTGAGTATCAGCCTGTTGCTGACTGAGCGCACGCTGGTCAGGCAGGAAGGGGAAACGCTGCACGTGAAGCACGCCGCCGAGCCACCCTTGCCGGACAATGTCACCCGCCCGATGGAACTCTATGTGCACGGCGAACTGGTGAGTCAGTGGCATGAATGAATTCAAACCCTTTGAAGATAAGCTCGCCGGTCTGATTGCCAGCCTGTCACCGGCTGCGCGCCGCAGGATGTCGGCTGAGATTGCGAAACAGCTCAGAACCTCGCAACAACAGCGCATCAAACGTCAACAAGCCCCGGACGGCACGCCGTATGCCGCCCGTAAACGCCAGCCGGTGAAAGGTAAAAAAGGCCGGGTGAAACGTGAGATGTTTACCAAACTACGCACCAACCGGTATATGAAGGCGAAAGGCTCTAACGAGGCTGCGGTGGTGGAATTTACCGGACGCGTGCAGCGCATGGCGCGTGTGCATCAGGAGGGGTTAAGGGATAAGCCAAACCGGTATAGTGAGGGTGTGCAGTATGAGGCACGGCCATTGTTGGGAGTTAATCAAGACGAGCGACAATTAGTCGAGGATATAATTATCAGTCATCTTGCAAAGGTTTAGCTACAGTCTTTTACTAATACTAAATTAATACTTTGCATTACGTTGATGTATTTATACTTACAAATAGTCCTAAGCTATCAATAACACCAACCAAGTAATTTATTTCTCCCAAATCAATTTACTAATTTTCGTATTAATTCTGTGTTTTTTTAATGAACTGCATTTGTTTGGCATTAGTTGTCGAGGTTAACAATGAGCAAACAACGAGTACTCATAGCAATAGCACAGCATGTGCAACTGATCGAACGTGCCAAACGTATGCTTGCAGCGGATGCTGCGGGTCGCCCTTTACCTGAAGAGGCTCAGTATCATCAACGCGAATTAGAAAATTTTGAGACATTACTGAAGAATATTGTTTTCGATATTAAAGGTGAGATACCTGAAGAAAGCGAGTGGATAGCACCCTCATCATTTGCACTTTCCAACACAATTCGTAACGATGATTTTGGCTGGTTAAAAGCATATAAGCGTGGGTTGGAAATATCAAAAAACTATTTTCAGTCTTTGCTTACCATCTATTCTGATGAGGTGCATATGGGCGATAAGTATAACGTAGGAGAAGGGAATGTTGTGCTTATTCACTCAACCGCTCAAGACATTTCAAATCGACGAGATACCGAAATTACTACACGCGAATCTATAGATCTGGTTGTGCTGGCAAGCCAGTTATCTGAACTTCGTAGGGAGCTGAGACGAGAGTTAGCATTAAGGGATGATTCACTTCCCGAGCATGACATTGCACTTGGTGTTTTAGCTGAAGCAGAGGAAGCCGCTAGGGAGGGAACTGGTGATATAAGTAAAATTCTTGGCCGCCTCAAGGGGGCTGCGAGTTGGTGTTTGGATGTAGCCACCAAAATTGGGGTTAGCGTTGCTGCAGACATAATTAAATCAAGCTTGAAATAGACTAAATGGATATTTCGCAATAAGTTGCGACTAACATATAAGCTGGACGGTTTTACAGCTTCAGTAAGATTACATCCTGGTCTGGTTGTGCTATCAATCAGATAACGCTCTTGCGTTGCTGCTCGCCCGTACAGGCGGCATCCTTTCCCTCATGAATACTCTCTCATCACTCCAGGATCTCGCGCGCCTGCTGCGCAACCTTATCCGCACCGGCGTCGTGACCGATGTCGACACCGTGCGGGCATTATGCCGGGTTGAAACCGGCGGTATCATCACCGACTGGTTGCACTGGCTGACACCCCGCGCTGGTCGCTCACGTACATGGTGGGCACCGTCTGTCGGCGAGCAGGTGTTAGTGCTGGCGATGGGCGGCGAGCTGGACACCGCTTTCGTTCTGCCTGGCATCTACTCCGATGATAACCCCGCGCCGTCAGTCTCCGCCGACGCGCTACACGTTTCTTTCCCTGATGGTGCAATTCTCGAATACGAACCGGAGACCGGTGCACTGACTGTTTCGGGTATTAAAACCGCCATGGTTACGGCGTCTGAATCTGTGGTCGTCACAGTGCCGCTTGTGACCGTCAAAGCCAGCCAGAAAATCACCCTCGATACACCGGAAGTGGTCTGCACGAACAAGCTCACCACCGGCACGCTGGAAGTGAAACAGGGCGGCAGCATGAGCGGCAATATCGAGCACAGCGGCGGCACGTTTAAATCCAACGGCGTGCAGGTTGATGACCACGACCACGGTGGAGTGCAGCGTGGCGGAAGTCTGACGGAGGGTATCCTGTGACGGCTCGTTATCTCGGCATGGATCGTGCCACCGGCCTGAGTTTGTCCGATTCCGGACATATCAGTCAAAGCGTGCGCGACATTCTTATCACCCCCATTGGCTCACGCGTGATGCGCCGCGATTACGGCTCGCTGTTATCAGCACTGATTGACCAGCCTGATAACCCCGCACTGCGCCTGCAAATTATGTCGGCCTGCTACATCGCCATCCTGAAATGGGAACCCCGCGTCAGGCTGACCGCTATCACCTTTGAGAGCACCAAAGCTGGCGAGCTGTTTGTCGATATTACCGGCACGCGTACCGGAAGCGGCGGCGCGCCTTTTTCTTTAACCATTCCCCTGAGCTGAGATTATGGCAACCATTGACCTGAGCCAGTTACCGCCGCCGGATGTGGTCGAGGTACTGGACTATGAAACCCTGCTGGCTGAGCGTAAAGCGACGCTGATTTCCCTGTATCCGGAAGAGGAGCAGGAAGCCGTTGCGCGGGTGCTGGCGCTGGAATCCGACCCCATCGTCAAGCTGCTGGAGGAGAACGCGTATCGTGAGCTGTTGTTACGCCAGCGGGTTAACGAGTCGGCGCTGGCGGTGATGCTGGCATTTTCCAGGGCAAACGACCTCGATGTGCTCGGCGCAAACAATAACGTCACGCGCCTTGTCATTACACCCGCCGATGACACGGCCATCCCACCGGTGGCGGCGGTGATGGAGTCGGACAGTGATTTCCGTCTGCGTATTCAGCAGTCCTTTGAAGGGTTAAGCGTGGCGGGGCCGGTCGGGGCGTATCAGTTTCATGGCCGCAGTGCCGACGGGCGGGTCGCGGATGTGTCGGTGATCAGCCCGTCACCGGCCTGCGTAACGATTTCCGTGCTCTCGCGTGAAGGGAACGGCACCGCCAGTGATGAGCTGGTGAACATTGTCAGCCTTGCCCTGAATGATGAGAACGTGCGCCCGGTGGCTGACCGTGTGACGGTGCAGTCGGCGGTCATTGTCGACTATGAAATTGACGCGACACTTTACCTTTACCCTGGACCCGAACTGGAGCCGGTGAGGCAGGCTGCCGAGGCCAAACTGAAAACCTATATCAGCGCGCAGCACCGCCTCGGGCGCGATATTCGCAAGTCGGCCATTTATGCCGCTTTACATGTGGAGGGTGTGCAGCGCGTCGAGCTGGCTAAACCGCTGGTCGACATCGTGCTCGATGACACTCAGGCCTCGTACTGTGCTGATTATCAAATCGTTATCGGGGGTGCTGATGAATAACGTCCGGCTGCTGCCGGTTGGCTCCTCTGAGCTGGAGCTGGCCGCCGAAAAAGCCTGTGCCGAACTGACGCGCGTACCGGTGCCGCTGCGCCAGCTCTGGAACCCGCTGGAATGCCCCGCGCCGCTGCTGCCGTATCTGGCGTGGGCGTTTTCGGTTGATCGCTGGGATGAGAACTGGACGGAAGAAGCCAAACGCAACGTTATCCAGACCGCCAAATACATTCACAAACACAAAGGCACCATCGGCGCTATCCGCCGTGTGGTGGAGCCGCTCGGCTATCTGATTAATGTCACCGAGTGGTGGCAAAGCAACGATATACCTGGCACGTTTCGGCTGGATATTGGTGTGCTGGAAAGCGGCATTACCGAGGAAATGTATCTTGAAATGGAGCGCCTGATTGCTGATGCAAAAGCCGCCAGCCGTCATCTGACTGGCCTGAATATTACCCAGGATGTCAGGGGCGAATTTTACGTCGGTGGCCTGAGCTATGACGGCGACATTATTACCGTGTACCCCGGATAAAGAGACCATTATGACTGTGAAATATAAAACACTCGTTACTACCGCCGGGGCGGCAAAGCTTGCTGCTGCCACCGCAGGTGGCACACTGATTAGCCTCACGCACATGGCTGTCGGGGATGGAGGCGGCACGCTACCTGAGCCGGATGTCAGCCAGACAGCCCTCATCCGTGAAAAATGGCGTGCAGCACTGAATAAAATCAGCATCGATGTCAATCACGATAATTACGTGGTGGCCGAGCTGGTTATTCCGCCGGAACGGGGCGGATTCTGGATGCGGGAAATGGGCTTGTTTGATGCTGATGGCACACTCATCGCCATTGCCAATATGGCCGAAAGCTACAAGCCGGAGCTGGCTGAGGGTTCCGGTCGTGCGCAAACCGTGCGCATGGTGATTATGGTCAGTGCCATTGAGTCGGTTGACCTGACCATCGACACCACCACGGTGATGGCGACCCAGGACTACGTTGATAATCAACTCGCGGAGCATGAGCGCTCACGCCGACATCCTGATGCCACGCTGGAGGCTAAGGGTTTTACCCAACTGAGCAGTGCGACCGACAGCGACAGCGAGGTGCTGGCCGCCACGCCGAAAGCGGTGAAAGCCGCATTTGATATGGGCGATAAGGCGAACAAAAATGCCGACAGCCGCTTGCTCAAAGAAAACAACCTGTCGGATTTACCTGATGCTGGTCAGGCTCGCCAGCATCTCGGGCTGAAAGATGCGGCGGTGATGGATACCGGCACCACGGCGGGAACGGTGGCGGCGGGTGACGACGCGCGTATTGTTAACGCCCTGCAGAAAGACAAAAACCTTTCTGATGTGGAAAACAAGGAACAGGCGCGGGAAAACCTCGGGCTGAAATCCGCCGCCTTGTGTGACGCTCAGACCTCAAGCGCGGATGTCACTCCCGGGCGTGCGCTCGTCAACGGAGGCACATTCTCCATTGGCGCTAATCAGGTTCAAATGTTTGTGGGGGATGCCAGCTTCCGGTTCAGTGCTAATGGCGACTTCACCGCTGCGCGCGCGATTAACATCGGCGACAGTGACTCTGGATTCCTGGCAAATGGTGACGGGAGCACGTTTATTCGTGCTGACAATACCAATATTGGTTGGTGGAACAGCAGCAAGTTTGTACTCGACAGATATTTTCAGGCTAATTCCGGATTGCAGACGCCGGCAATTGAGCTGACGGGGGGTAATGCGATTGTCGACTTCCATCTGAGAAACGACTCCGATGATTTTAACATCAGACTCTACAACGATGCCGATAATCAGTTACTGCTGCAAAGCAGAAGCGGCAGAGCAATCCTGAATAACCAGGGGAAGTATATCGGACTGGCTGCGGCGGGTGCATGGAATACGGAATATGGTAACCAGACCCACTCACCCTTTAATGCCTCGTATTTAAATGTCGGCAATGGCGATACATGGTGCCCCATGATGACGGGAGGAGTGCAAAAAAATACCGGTTTCCCTACCTTTACCTCGTTTGGTCAATACATTCCGGCTGGCAATGGGTTCGGCTGCCCGGTTATTTCGGCCACAGGGGACAATGGTCAGTGGGCACGATGGATGTTTGATTTCGCATCGGGTGGAATTTCTTATTTCAACCAGGCAGGTAGCCGAAGTGTCGCTTTTCAGGAATGGGTCAACGGGCGTGTAGGTGAAGTGCAAAACTGGGTCAATGGACGTGTCAATGATGTGGTCAATCAGTCCGATGGTCGTTACATCATGGATGTCGCACGCGGCGGGCAGGCATTATCCAATCCTGGTCATGCGATGGAGCAGGTCTGGGAAACCCCGGATGGGTGTTATATGACAGGACTGAATATCCGGCACGATCTCGGAGATTGTCGGCAGATGGGGAAATATTATCGTGCGCTGGTTGTCCGGGTATTTAATGGTGGCTGGCGCCAGGTCGGGAGTATTGCGTAATGATCCAGTTTAAAAATATCCGTATTTCAAAGCGGGTGATTGAGAAAGGCATGGCCTTACCCTTTCTCTATTTTGAAGATGACAAGGGGCGAGACTGGTACACACTGCGTGATAAAACCTGGACAGGTAAAACGGCATTTATCGCGGTTTCACCAGACGGTTTTATCACTACCGGTGCGCTGAATCCCAATTTCCTGACGCTTCATGAAGGCCTGAGCGTTTACGAAATTAATGCTGCGGATTACCAGGCTGATATCGGGAGCAAGCCCTATGTTTTCAAAGACGGGAAAATTACAGCGTTTACGTTACCCCCGCAGGAACTGGCGGGCATCACCCAAAACGAACTGCTGATTCAGGCCACTAAAGCGATCGCGCCACTTCAGGACGCGGTTGATGTGGGTATGGCAACCGGGGAAGAAAGCGCACTGCTGACCGAGTGGAAACGCTTCCGGGTGATGGTCAGTCGTGTGGACACCACGCTTGCGCCTGATATTGATTGGCCGGTCGCGCCAGATACAAAGTAACAGGCACAAAAAAGCCCGCGCAAAGCGGGCTAGTCATACGGACATTCCTGATACTCATCTTCTTCATCATCGACAAACCACAGACACCAGAAATACCCTGCCAGTAACCAGACGACCAGTGCCGCCACTCCCCATAAAACGTATTGCATTGCGTCGCCTCCCTTAATGCCGGAAACGATAGCGGCAATATTCCGTTATAGATAATGGATATAAACGATCAATTCTCGCCAATTGATCGCTCTCGCCGATCAATTACCGTCACATTTTTCCCGTTGATTTTGCTCTGTTTTCTGGTTTGTTGTGCCTTATATGAGCGAGCGCTGATTGCTCGCACGCTGACGGCACAACACCTGAAAATAGACACTTCTGAAAACTACGGAGTGACCCGGATGGTTGACTATCACCACGGCGTGCAGGTTATTGAAATCAATGACGGCACGCGTGTTATTTCCACGGTCTCGACGGCGGTCATCGGTATGGTGTGTACCGCCAGCGATGCCGACGCGCAGACCTTTCCCCTTAATGAGCCGGTGTTAATTACTAATGTGCAGGCGGCTATCGGCAAGGCCGGAACCAAAGGCACGCTGGCTGCTTCCCTCCAGGCGATTGCCGACCAGTGCAAGCCGGTAACCATCGTGGTGCGCGTCGAAGAAGGTGACGACGAAGATGAGGACGCCGCCCGCGCGCAGACCATCAGCAATATCATTGGTGGCACCGATGTGAACGGTAAATACACTGGCATTAAAGCACTGCTGACCGCTTCAGCCGTCACCGGTGTAAAACCGCGCATTCTCGGCGTGCCGGGGCTGGATTCGCAGGAAGTGGCGGTTGCGCTGGCATCGGTGTGCGTCAGCCTGCGCGCCTTTGGTTATGTCAGTGCGTGGAACTGCAAAACGATTTCTGACGCCATCAAGTACCGCGACAATTTCAGTCAGCGTGAGCTGATGGTTATCTGGCCGGACTTTATCGCCTGGGATACGGAGAAGAACGCCAGTGCTCCGGCGTATGCCACGGCGCGCGCACTCGGTTTGCGTGCCTTTATCGACCAGACCATCGGCTGGCATAAAACCCTGTCTAACGTCGGGGTGCAGGGTGTCACCGGCATCAGTGCTTCGGTGTTCTGGGATTTGCAGGCCTCCGGCACCGATGCTGACCTGCTCAATGAGGCAGGAGTCACAACGCTTATCCGCAAAGATGGTTTCCGCTTCTGGGGTAACCGCACCTGTTCTGACGACCCGTTATTCCTGTTTGAGAACTACACCCGCACCGCGCAGGTGATCGCCGACACGATGGCCGAGGGGCATATGTGGGCGGTGGATAAGCCGATCACACCGGTGCTCATCCGCGACATTGTTGACGGCATCAAGGCCAAATTCCGCGAGCTGAAAACCGCTGGTTACATCGTCGATGCAGATTGCTGGTTTGACGAAACCGCCAACGACAAGGAATCGCTCAAAGCCGGGAAACTCTATCTCGATTACGACTACACGCCGGTGCCACCACTGGAAAACCTCACTTTGCGTCAGCGCATCACCGATAAATATCTGGTGAACCTGATCGCCTCGGTCAACGGATAAGGAGTGCTGAATCATGGCAATGCCCCGCAAGCTTAAATCACTCAACCTGTTTAACGACGGCCTCAGCTATATGGGCGTGGTGTCCTCGGTGACGCTGCCGAAGCTCACCCGCAAGCTGGAAAATTATCGCGGCGGCGGCATGAACGGTGCCGCGCAGGTGGATTTTGGTCTCGACGATGATGCACTCACGATTGAGTGGACGCTCGGCGGTTTTCCGGATGAAGAACTCTGGGCGCAGTACGCGCTGCCGGGGGCGTCCAGTGTGCCGCTGCGTTTTGCAGGCTCCTACCAGCGCGACGACACCGAAGAAGAAACCGCCGTCGAGGTGGTGGTGCGTGGCCGTCACAAAGAATTTGACGGCGGCGACAGCAAACAGGGTGAGGACACCGAAACCAAAATCACCACGGTGTGCACCTATTACAAGCTGACGATGAACGGTAAAGAGCTGATTGAAATCGACACCCTCAACATGATTGAGAAAGTGAACGGCGTCGACCGTCTTGAGCAGCGCCGCCGCAATATCGGCCTGTCTTAATACCATTGCCGGTCAGGTTTGCTGCCCGGTTAACCCTTTTTTAATTCCCGGAGATATACCCCATGAGCAACGCTAAAAAATACAAGAACACCTCTGATAACCCGAACATTGTGACCCTGGTGAAGCCGGTTAAACGCGGTGAGATTGTGATTGAAACGGTCACCCTGATTAAGCCGACCGCAGGCACCCTGCGCGGGGTGAGTCTGGCTGATGTCGCCAGCTCAGATGTGAACGCACTGATTAAAGTGCTGCCGCGCATGACCTATCCGAGCCTGACCGAGTCGGATGTTGCCGCACTGGAGTTGCCGGATATGATGACGCTGGCCGCGAAGGTGATCGGTTTTTTGGCTCCGGCTTCGGCGGCTTAAGCTTCCCGTCGGGTTTATCGGTCGACGACCTGATGGCGGATATTGCGGTGATCTTCCACTGGCCGCCATCAGAACTCTACGCCCTGAGCCTGAGCGACCTCATCAGCTGGCGCGAGATGGCGCTAAAACGTAGCGGAAATTCTCATGAGTAATAACGTCAGAATCGAAGTGCTGCTTAAAGCCGTTGACCAGGCGACGCGCCCGTTTAAACACATCCAGACGGCGAGCAAGGCGCTGGCGGGGGATATCCGCAACACGCAGAAAACCCTCAAGGATTTAAACGGCCAGGCATCGCGTATTGACGGTTTTCGTAAAACCAGCTCGCAGCTCGCGGTCACCGGTCAGTCACTGGCAAAAGCCAAACAGGAAGCCGCCGCGCTGGCGGTGCAGTTCCGGAATACCGCCAGCCCGACGCGTGCACAGGCGCAGGCACTGGACGCCGCAAAGCGTTCGGCTTCGGAATTGCAGACCAAATATAACGGGCTGCGTCAGTCGGTCCAGCGCCAGCGGCAGGAGCTGGCACAGGCGGGGATTAACACCCGCACCCTGTCAGCCGACGAGCGCCGTTTGAGAAACTCGCTCAGCGAAACCACCTCGCAGCTTAATCGCCAGCGGGAAGCCCTGGCGCGGGTCAGTCGACAGCAGGACAGGCTCAACGCCGTCAACAACCGTTATCAGGCTGGTAAGGAGTTGGCCGGAACAGCGGGCGCGGTCGGGGCGGCAGGTGTCGGCATGGCAACCGCCGGTGTGGCCGCCAGTGTCGGTATCCTCAAGCCAGGCTATGACTTTGCGCAGAAAAACTCCGAGTTGCAGGCGGTACTCGGGGTGGAAAAAACCTCACCGGAAATGGAAGCCCTGCGTAAACAGGCGCGCCAGCTCGGCGATAACACCGCAGCGTCAGCAGATGATGCCGCCGGTGCGCAGATTATTATCGCCAAATCCGGCGGGGATGCGGCGGCCATTCAGGCGGCGACACCGGTCACGCTGAATATGGCGCTCGCCAACCAGCGCACGATGGAAGAAAACGCCGCGCTGCTGATGGGGATGCGCTCGGCGTTCCAGCTTTCCGACGACAAGGTCGCGCACATTGGCGATGTGCTTTCGACCACGATGAACAAAACCGCCGCCGACTTTAACGGGCTGAGTGATGCCCTGACCTATATCGCGCCGGTGGCGAAAAATGCCGGTATCAGTATCGAAGAAACCGCCGCGATGGCCGGTGCGCTGCACGATGCGAAAATCACCGGCTCGATGGCAGGCACCGGAAGCCGCGCGGTCATCAGCCGTTTGCAGGCACCGGTCGGCCAGGCGAAAACGGCACTCACTGAGCTGAAAGTCAGCACCGCCGACAGCAAGGGCAACATGCGCCCGCTGTTTACCATCCTGAAAGAAATGCAGGGCAGTTTTGAGAAAAGCAAGCTTGGTACGGCGCAGCGTGCCGAGTACATGAAAGTCATCTTTGGCGAGGAAGCCAGCTCGGCGGCGGCGGTGCTGATGACCGACGCCATGACCGGTAAGCTCGATAAACTCACCGCCACCTTTAAAGCCTCGGACGGGAAAACCGCCGAACTGGTGAAGGTGATGCAGGACAACCTCGGCGGCGACTTTAAAGAGTTTCAGTCGGCGTATGAGGCGGTGGGGACTGACCTGTTTGACCAGCAGGAATCTTCCCTGCGCCAGTTGACACAGACCACCACCAAATATGTGCTGAAACTTGACCACTGGATTGTGCAGAACAAAGGTTTGGCGCAGACCCTGCTCAAGGTCGGGGGCGTGGCGCTGGCGGTTGTGGGTCTGGTCGGGGCGATTGGTCTGGTGGCATGGCCGGTGATTGCCGGAGTCAATGCCCTGATTGCGGCGGCCAGTCTGCTCGGCACCGCGTTTACGGTGGCCGGTGGTGCGATGATGACGGTGCTCGGCACACTCAGCTGGCCGATTGTCGCCATCGGTGCCGCCATCGCCGGGGGTGCGCTGCTCATCTATAAATACTGGGAGCCGCTGAGCGCCTTCTTCAGTGGTGTGGTGGAAGGACTGAAGGCTGCCTTTGCGCCGGTGGCTGAGATGTTCGCGCCACTGGCTCCGGTGTTTGACGCTATCGGGCAGAAAGTTCAGGGGGTCTGGCAGTGGTTCAAAGAGCTGATTGCCCCGGTGAAAGCCAGCAAGGACACGCTCGACAGTTGCAAGGAATCCGGCGTGGCGTTTGGTCAGGCACTGGCCGGTGCTTTCCGGCTCGCGATGACACCGTTTACCGCCCTGCGTGACGGTATCGAGTGGGTACTCGACAAGCTCGGCCTCATCAACCAGGAGTCCGGTCAGCTCAGTGTGCAGGCCGAAAAGGTCAACGCTTATGCCAGCGGTACCGGTGGTTATCAGCCGGTCACGGCCAGCAGTGGCAAAACTTACACCGACCAGAGTCGCAACGAATATCACATCGCCATTGGCGGTGGCGTGCAGAACGGCGGTGAACTTGACCGCCAGCTGCGCGACAGCCTGGAAAAATACGAGCGCGAGAAACGAGCGAAACAGCGTGCCAGCATGATGCACGACTAAGGAGGTATCACCATGATGCTTGCCCTCGGCATGTTTGTATTTCAGCTACAGACACTGCCTTACCAGAGCCTGCAAAGGGATGTGGATTATCGCTGGCCGTCGAACAGCCGCGTTGGCCTGCGACCGGCGATGCAGTTCCTCGGCGTGAATGAGGAAAAAATTGTCCTGAGTGGAAGCCTGTTGCCGGAAATCACCGGCGGCAGGCTGTCACTGCTGGCACTCAACCTGATGGCGGATGAGGGGCGCGCCTGGTCGCTGCTCGATGGCAGCGGCACCATTTACGGCATGTTTGTGATTAATTCAGTCAGCGAAACCCACAGCGAATTTTTTGCCGACGGCTCAGCCATGAAGATTGATTTTACCGTCAGCCTGACGCGCGTGGATGAGTCGCTGACGGCGATGTTTGGTGATATTGAAAGGCAGGCTGAAAGTCTGGTCGGGAACGTGCAGAGTAAAATCGGAGGGTTATTTTAATGCTGACCGGAATGACACTCGATGCCGGGGCAAGCATGGCACCGGCGTTTATGCTCACCCTCAATCAGCAGGACATCACTCGCAATATCAGTGACCGGTTGATTAGCCTCAGCATGACCGATAACCGGGGTTTTGAGGCTGACCAGCTCGACATTGAACTCGATGACACTGACGGCCTGATTGAGTTACCGGTGCGCGGGGCGGTGCTGTCACTGTTCCTCGGCTGGCAGGGTTCGGCGCTGCTGGGGAAAGGTCAGTTCACGGTCGATGAAATTGAACACCGGGGCGCACCGGACACGCTGACTATCCGGGCGCGCAGTGCAGATTTTCGTGGCACACTCAACTCACGCCGCGAGGCGTCCTATCACGACACCACCCTCGGAGAAGTGCTCAACACTATCGCCAGCCGCAACAAACTGACGGCCAGTGTTGCGCCACAGTTTGCCGCGATTGCCATCCCGCATATCGACCAGACGCAGGAATCCGACGCGAAATTTCTCACCCGCCTGGCGGAGCGCAACGGCGCGGAGGTATCAGTCAAGGCCGGTAAACTGCTGTTCATCAAAGCGGGTGCCGGTGTCACCGCCAGCGGCAAACCCATTGCGCAGATGAGCATCGAGCGCCGCGACGGTGACCGTCACCAGTTTGCCATTGCCGACCGTGGGGCTTACACCGGCGTGACTGCTAAATGGCTGCACACCAAAGAGCCGAAAGAACAAAAGCAGCAGGTCAAACTCAGGCGTAAGGCCAAACCGCAGAACCTGCGCGCCCTCCAGCATCCGAAAGCGAAGCCGGTGAAAGAGAAGAAGACACCCAAAGAAAAGGAGGCGCGCGAGGGCGAGTATATGGCCGGTGAGGAGGATAACGTGTTTGCCCTGACCACTATCTACGCCAGCAAGACGCAGGCGATGCGCGCGGCTCAGGCCAAATGGGACAAACTGCAACGCGGGGTGGCGGAGTTTTCGATTAGCCTCGCGATGGGGCGCGCAGATCTTTACCCGGAAACACCTGTCACGGTGTCAGGCTTCAAGCGCGTCATCGACGAGCAGGCATGGACGATCACTAAGGTGATGCACTCACTCAGTAATAGCGGCTTCACGACAACCTTAGAGCTTGAGGTGAGGTTAAAAGATGTTGATTACGAAGCAGATAATGAAGATTAACTAAAACAACCCGCTTTTGCAGCAGGTTGTCAGTTTTGTGGTAGTTACTTGAGGCTGCCTGTAAACAAATGGGTTTTTGAAAGCATCAGTGTTTTTGCATCAGTTGGTGATAGATCCCCCATTTCCTTACATGTATTAAGTGGGGTCTCAAGAGAGTAGCCAGTCGCTTTAAATTGATTAGTGATATGCAGGTTTTTTACTCCGACCAGATATGAAGACGGAGCATCTTTAGTCCATATTGAATTACAGACGCCAGTTTTTATAACTAAATCGTAAATCTCAGGGGTAATGCTGCGACTCGGGAGGGCGACTAAAACACCTTCTTTCTCAGCTGTAATTTCGACAGGTTGCCATGGGGCGAGGTATTTGTTCAGGACTTTAGTGTTTACGTTCTGGGCTAGGGCAGAGGAGGAGATGACTAACATTGAACCCAGAAGGGTAAGTTTAATCGGTGACATAAAACGTCCTTATCTTGAGAAAATATCAAAATTCACAATTAATGAATTAAGGTGTACTATTTATTCACTTATTGGGAGTTTTGGGGTGATTATGTTTCATTGTCCACAGTGTCAGCACGCAGCACATGCGCGTACAAGCCGCTATCTTAGTGAGAATACTAAAGAGCGTTATCACCAATGCACTAACATAAATTGCAGTTGCACTTTTGTAACAATGGAGTCCGTAGAGCGATTTATCGTCACTCCGGGCAAGGTAAATCCTGCGCCACCACATCCATTACCAACCGGTCAGCGTCAGCTGTGGATGTAATAGAACCCGCCTGGAGCGGGTTTTTTTATGATGGCGATAAAAATCTACCGCCATTCTATCGCCATCGAAAATCAGAAAAAAAAAGCCACTTCGTTTGAAGTGGCTTAATTATATGATTTTAAAGCTAAAATTTGGTGGCCCCTACTGGACTTGAACCAGTGACCAAGCGATTATGAGTCGCCTGCTCTAACCAACTGAGCTAAGGGGCCGTGGCGCAGGATTATAATGTAACTCTGGGCTGCAATCCAGTGATTGCGTGACATCTGCCGCTTTTATAATCAAAGCCTAATCAAACTCTTATATTTCCCGCTTCTGATATTTTGCTCAGCTATTGTTAGCGGGCAGAAATAAAAAAGCCCTCGCGATGGAGGGCTCTTGAGAGGGGCGATGTGATTAGTCGTCCAGGAAGCTACGCAGTACTTCAGAGCGGCTTGGGTGACGCAGTTTGCGCAGTGCCTTCGCTTCGATCTGACGGATACGTTCGCGGGTAACGTCGAACTGTTTGCCCACTTCTTCCAGCGTGTGGTCGGTATTCATGTCGATACCGAAACGCATACGCAGAACTTTCGCTTCACGCGCTGTCAGGCCCGCCAGAACGTCGTGAGTTGCGTTACGCAGGCTTTCAGACGTTGCAGAGTCCAGTGGCAGCTCGAGGGTGGTATCCTCGATGAAATCACCCAGATGCGAATCTTCATCGTCGCCGATCGGCGTTTCCATGGAGATAGGTTCTTTGGCGATCTTCAGCACTTTACGGATTTTGTCTTCCGGCATTAACATGCGTTCAGCCAGTTCTTCCGGCGTTGGCTCACGACCCATCTCTTGCAGCATCTGGCGCGAAATACGGTTGAGTTTGTTGATAGTCTCAATCATATGCACCGGAATACGGATGGTACGCGCCTGGTCAGCGATAGAGCGAGTGATAGCCTGGCGAATCCACCATGTGGCGTAAGTCGAGAACTTATAACCACGGCGGTATTCAAACTTATCAACCGCTTTCATCAGGCCGATGTTACCTTCCTGAATCAGGTCGAGGAATTGCAGACCACGGTTGGTGTATTTCTTGGCGATCGAAATAACCAGACGTAAGTTTGCTTCCACCATCTCTTTCTTCGCACGACGAGCTTTCGCTTCACCGATGGACATACGACGGTTAATGTCTTTAACCTGCTCGATAGTCAGGCCGGTTTCTTCTTCAATCTGTTGCAGTTTCTGCAAGCTACGATGAACGTCGTCAGCAACGTCATGCAGTTTTTCAGACCACGGCTTGTTCATTGCGATAGCGGCTTTGAACCAGGTTTCGCTGGTTTCGTTGCCGGTGAACAGTGTGATGAAGTTTTTCTTCGGCATTTTGCACTGTTCAACACACAATCTCATGATCAGACGTTCTTGCGTACGAACGCGGTCCATCATGACGCGCATGCTGTTTACCAGGTAATCGAATTGCTTCGGTACCAGGCGGAACTGTTTGAAGACTTCAGACAATTGCAAGATTTCAGCGGCAGAGTCTGCGTGAGCACGGCCTTTCGCTTTAATCGTGTCGCGAGTTCTTTCGTACTGCGTACGCAGTTCGCCAAATTTCTCACGAGCGAGTTCAGGGTCGATGCTGTTGTCATCGTCCGCGTCGTCGTCGTCTTCCTCATCGTCACTGTCACTGTTTTCTTCGGTGGTCAGTTCAGAACCAATGTGAGTGGCGGTAGGGGCAAGGTCTTCTTCTGCATTCGGGTCAACAAATCCGGTGATCAAATCAGACAGACGTGCTTCTTCTGCTTCGACGCGGTCATACTGCTCAAGCAGATAAGTGATCGCTTCCGGGTATTCGGCAACGGAGCACTGCACCTGGTTGATACCGTCTTCGATACGCTTAGCGATATCGATTTCACCCTCACGGGTTAACAGCTCAACGGTACCCATTTCACGCATGTACATGCGAACCGGGTCAGTAGTACGCCCGATTTCGGATTCAACGCTGGACAGAACCTGTGCAGCAGCTTCTTCCGCATCTTCGTCTGTGTTGTTTGAGTTTTCAGCAAGCAACAGGTCATCGGCGTCAGGTGCTTCTTCCATCACCTGAATGCCCATGTCATTGATCATTTGGATGATGTCTTCGATCTGATCAGAGTCGACGATATCTTCCGGCAGATGGTCATTGACCTCGGCATAGGTCAGATAGCCTTGCTCCTTGCCCTTGGTAACAAGAAGTTTAAGCTGTGACTGCGGGTTTTGCTCCATAAGACGGTATCCACACTTCAGTATTAGGGTTGGTGTCGGTCGGCGAAACCGCCAACAATAACGTAACGAGGGCTGACTTATTTTATTGCCGCTGCCCATCCTTGCGGCGTTCGGGTTTGACCCGATCAATGTTCGGCAGTTAAGCCGATAATAATTACTTTTTCGCGCGTGATTCTGTTATCACACGGACTTCCTCACGCTCCGCAGGCGTTAGCCCTGTAGTTCTGGAACGTGCCATCAATTCTTCAAACCTCAATTCCAGCACTGAATCAAACATGTGTTCGAGTGCGTCGTTGAATGTTTTTTCTGCAATGTCCTTATCTGCTATATCGTCCCATGAAGAGAGTTTTTCAAGGGTGGCGGCTTCTTCTGTACCGCGATATAGCTCTAAAAGCTGCCCGGTGGTTAAACCTGGTTGTGCCAGACAGGTGTTCACCAAATTGATAAACAGTGTCAGCCCTGGCAACTTAGCCTGCTCCAGACCGTTTAGCGGTGGCACATTCGGTGCCAGCTCTGGATTCTGCACCAGCAGTCCTATCAGTATACGCATGGTTGTGCGTTTTAGCTGTGGGGCTGGGCGCGGCGTGCTGTTTTCCGCAAGCTTTGGCATCAATTTTTCAAGCTGGCTATCGTCCAGAATGCCCAGTTTGTTACCCAGCTCCTGGCGCAGATAAATGCGCAAAGTTTCACCAGGTACCTGACTAATCAGGGGTAATGCAAGAGTACTCAGTCGCGCTCGGCCATCCGGTGAGCTCAAATCGACCTGCGGCATCAGGCTGTTAAAAAGAAACGTAGAAAGCGGCTGAGCATGTTCCATGCGCGCTTCAAATGTTTCTTTGCCTTCTTTGCGCACCAGCGTGTCGGGGTCTTCACCGTCAGGCAGGAACATAAAGCGCAACTGACGGCCGTCCGTCATATAAGGTAGTGCAGTTTCCAGAGCACGCCATGCGGCATCTCGTCCTGCGCGATCCCCGTCATAACAACAGACAACGGTATCAGTCACTCGGAACAGCAACTGGATATGGTCGGCAGTGGTTGAGGTGCCCAGTGAGGCAACGGCGTAAGAAATACCGTATTGCGCCAACGCCACCACATCCATGTAGCCTTCCACAACTAACAAACGTGCGGGTTCGGGCTGGCTCTGTTGAGCTTCATACAGGCCATACAACTGGCGGCCTTTATGGAAAATATCGGTTTCCGGGGAGTTCAGGTACTTCGGCAGGGCATCGCCCAGCACTCGGCCACCAAAACCAATTACCCGGCCTCGCTTGTCGCGGATGGGGAACATCACCCTTTCGCGGAAACGGTCGTAACTACGTCCCTGATCGTTAGTGACCAACATACCCGCATCCGTCAGTGCTTGACGGTTTTCGGTATTACCACCAAAACGTTTTAAAACGTTATCCCAACCGGGAGGGGCGTAGCCGATGGCGAAATGTTGAATAACTTCGGAGCTTAAACCGCGCTGTGCCAGATACTGACGAGCAGGTTCAGCCGATTGTTGAGCCAGGGATTGTTGATAAAAGGCGTTTAAGCCATCCATTAATTGATAAAGACTTTGCCGTTGATGACGCTCAATCTGGCTCGGTCCGCTACCTGCTTCGTAAGGCACTTCAAGATTGTGCATTGCCGACAGTTCTTCAACGCTTTCGACAAACTCAAGCTTGTCATAGTTCATTAAAAAATCGATGGCGTTGCCATGTGCCCCACAGCCGAAGCAATGGTAAAACTGTTTTTCACCGTTTACGGTGAAAGAGGGGGTTTTTTCGTTATGGAACGGACAGCACGCATGATAGTTCTTGCCCTGCTTTTTGAGCTTAACACGGGCATCAATCAGATCGATGATGTCGGTGCGAGCCAGCAAGTCATTGATGAATACACGTGGAATTCGTCCAGCCATAGGCCCCGTTTGGTACTCGCTTTCTTTCAATATTGCGATAAAACCGCGACATGAAAGAGCAGGAAGTATGTCAGTTCATGAACGAAAATAAGCCGCGCATTCCTTTCGGAAGCACGGCCTTTACAACTACTACTAGTCTGTTTTGGAGGATTGAGCCTCCAGAAAATTAGTACAGACGAGTGCGGCGTGCGTTTTCGCGAGCCAGTTTCTTCGCGTGACGTTTCACAGCAGAAGCTTTAGCGCGTTTACGTTCGGTAGTCGGTTTTTCATAGAACTCACGACGACGAACTTCCGCCAGAACACCTGCTTTCTCACAAGAACGCTTGAAGCGACGCAGTGCTACGTCGAATGGCTCGTTTTCACGTACTTTAATTACCGGCATTAACTCTCACCTTTGATAAATTCGGTTTGCCGCTGACTTAGGCGTCAGCTATTTCAAAATGGTGCGGAATTTTACTGCAACTACTGCTGCTTTGTAAAGCACCGGACAACCAGAAACCTGGCTTTTAAGGCCGGAATCTTCCAGGGGTGCGGATTATACACCACCGTCGGCCAATAGGTGAGCATTGTTTTACAATAAGCCCCCATGAGCTTAAACTTCGCGCCAAGACTTTGAGGTAGAGACCGCCATGCGAGTACTGGGTATAGAGACTTCCTGTGATGAAACCGGCATCGCCATTTATGACGATGAAAAAGGGTTATTAGCTAATCAATTGTATAGTCAGGTGAAACTGCACGCTGACTATGGCGGCGTGGTGCCGGAGCTTGCTTCCCGCGACCATGTTCGCAAAACAGTGCCATTGATTCAGGCAGCATTAAAAGAAGCAGGATTAACCGCAAAAGATATTGACGGTGTCGCCTATACCGCAGGGCCTGGTTTGGTCGGTGCGTTGTTAGTCGGCGCAACAATTGGTCGCTCGCTGGCGTTTGCCTGGGATGTTCCTGCTGTGCCGGTTCATCATATGGAAGGGCATTTATTAGCGCCGATGCTGGAAGAAAATCCACCTGAGTTCCCGTTTGTCGCCCTGCTGGTTTCCGGCGGTCATACACAATTGATTAGCGTGACGGGAATTGGGCAATATGAGCTTTTAGGTGAGTCTATTGATGATGCTGCCGGTGAAGCCTTTGATAAGACTGCCAAACTATTGGGGCTGGATTATCCTGGCGGCCCAATGCTGTCAAAAATGGCATCACAAGGCACTGCGGGGCGCTTTACTTTCCCACGCCCGATGACTGACCGCCCAGGTCTTGATTTCAGCTTCTCCGGCCTGAAAACGTTCGCGGCGAACACTATTCGCGGCAATGAAGCCGATCCACAAACCCGTGCAGATATCGCTCGCGCATTTGAAGATGCGGTTGTCGATACGCTGGCGATTAAGTGTAAACGTGCGTTGGATCATACTGGCTTTAAACGCCTGGTAATGGCAGGTGGCGTCAGTGCAAATCGTACTCTGCGTACGCGTATGGAAGAAATGATGGCAAAACGCCGTGGGGAAGTGTTCTACGCGCGCCCAGAATTTTGTACTGATAACGGCGCGATGATTGCTTATGCTGGCATGATTCGTTTGAAAGCCGGAACAGCGGGTGAATTGAGCGTGACTGTGCGCCCTCGTTGGCCGCTGGCTGAGTTACCTGCTGCGTAAAGGTTCACCAGAATCATTAGAAGGGAGTGAGAATTCACTCCTTTTTTTTGTCTTTATTTCTGCGCAGTTTCTTCCAGATTTTGGCTTCCTGCCCACGCCATAAACGTTGAATGTTGTCGTGGTGGCGCATCAAAATCAGGCACGACAGCATGGCAACCGGGAAGGTAAATTGCGGTTTGAACCACCAGACATAGAACGGCGCAATCAGAGCGCTGATAATCGCCCCTAAAGACGAATAACCGCTCAGTAATACGCTCAACAGCCAGGTTCCCGCCATTACGCCGGTTAAATCCCAGCCGATGGGAGCGATAGCACCAAAAGCCGTCGCAACGCCTTTACCGCCGTGGAAATTGAAGAATACAGGCCAGATATGCCCGATACAGGCTGCGATAGCGATAAGCCCCAGCCAGAACGGTGTCACGCCTAGTGCGTAAGCCGCCCAGACGGGTAGCATTCCTTTAAGAACATCAAAAATCAGTACCGCTACGGCAGCGCCTTTGCCGCCAATGCGTAAGACATTGGTTGCTCCAGGATTGCCAGAACCGTTTTGTCGTGGATCAGGAAGACCGGCAACTCGGCAAACCAGGATGGCGCTAGAAATTGAGCCGCAAAGATACGCAAGCAGGATCATGACTGGCGCGATTGCACTCATAACGCTGTTCCATTTTGAAAGTGTCGTTGTATTCTCTGCATCTGTGGATAATACGCATATTTCGCCGGAAGTGGTATCTGGCGTGACTAAAAACCGGGCAGGGCGTGATGGATATTGTATTTATAGAGCAACTCACTGTAATCACCACAATTGGTGTTTACGACTGGGAACAAACGATCTCACAGAAACTGGTCTTCGATATCGAAATGGCATGGGATAACCGCCAGGCTGCCAGCAGTGACGACGTAAAAGATTGTTTAAGCTATGCCGATGTCAGCGATGCAGTCATCAGCCATGTTTCGGGTGGCCGTTTTGCATTGGTTGAACGCGTGGCTGAAGAGGTTGCACAACTGCTACTCACTCGCTTTAACTCGCCGTGGGTACGTTTAAAAGTCAGTAAACCAGGTGCGGTTGCGCAGGCCACCAATGTTGGTGTAGTTATCGAGCGTGGCATTAATCTTAAATTAAGTCATTAGGTTCATATTGGCTAAACCAAACAGGCGTAGCTTAGTCAAAACTGTCATCTTTTCGCGGCAGACGCCGCTTTTTTTCTGTGTGTTTTGGGGTTAGAGGATTTTTAATGAGCGATCTGCACTCGTTAGTTATTGCTGCAATTCTTGGGGTTGTCGAAGGGTTAACGGAGTTTTTACCCGTCTCATCCACCGGTCATATGATTATTGTTGGTCACCTTCTGGGATTTGAAGGTGACACGGCGAAAACGTTTGAAGTCGTTATCCAGTTAGGTTCGATTCTGGCGGTTGTGGTGATGTTCTGGCGCCGTCTGTTTGGGCTTATCGGTATCCACTTTGGCCGCCAACCTCACGAAGGTACCGGAACCGGGCGTTTAACGCTGATTCACATTCTGCTGGGCATGGTGCCTGCAGTAGCGTTGGGGCTGGTTTTCCATGACATGATCAAGTCGCTATTTAACCCGGTAAACGTCATGTATGCGCTGGTGGTTGGTGGTGTGCTACTGATTGCCGCTGAGATGTTCAAACCGAAGGTTCCGCGTGCCGAAGGTGTGGATGACATTACTTATCGTCAGGCTTTTGCGATTGGTTGTTTCCAATGCTTAGCGCTGTGGCCGGGCTTCTCGCGCTCAGGCGCCACGATTTCAGGTGGCATGTTAATGGGCATCAGCCGTTATGCAGCCTCTGAGTTCTCGTTCCTGCTGGCGGTGCCAATGATGATGGGTGCGACCGTGCTGGATGTTTATAAGAGCATCGGTTTCTTAACCATGGCTGATTTGCCAATGTTTGCCGTTGGTTTTATGACAGCATTTATAGTTGCGTTGATTGCCATTAAAACGTTCCTGCAACTGATTAAACGTATTTCGTTCATTCCGTTCGCAATTTATCGATTTGCGGTCGCAGCAGTGGTTTATTTCGTATTCTTCTAATATTAACCACTAATAACAAAAGCCACTTTAATTAAGTGGCTTTTTTATTCCAAATATTTGGTTGATTAGAATAACGGGAATTGTGCGAGCAATCACATTTACTCCACAGGTTAATGACTATTATCATGCGCTCAAGACTGGAGGAAATATGTACGTCATAGTCCACCGATTAATCAGTTACTGCTTTTACTGCCTGCTGGGGAAATTCAGCAGCGTGAGGTCATTGCTGAGTGGACTTTGCTGTTTCAACTCCGTTCAATCACTTAGTGTTGCCGAAGAATACCCGCAGGAAAATAACGAAGATGAGTTTTCTGGCGGCTGGTCACGCTTGTGGGATTGTGCTGGCGAGAGCCTGTTTACCTTATCCAAACGCCCACAAACCCCACTCGTTTCCAACACTGTAAATACCACTATTCAGGCCCAACTAGTGGCGCAACTCCGCCATGAACTGGCATTTAGCTACACCACTCGCAGTGCGCACCAGTTGCTGGTGTGCCACCGTTTGAGTGGCGAGTCCGATGCGAATTCAGATTCACATAACAGACTGTTTTACTGCTTAAAAAGCACAATGCGCCTTATCGCCATTGTGCTTTTTTTATTGTCTGTACCCGCCCATCTGAGAGAGGAATCACTATGTACATCGTTTGTGTAGCTGCATGTCCGACTGGCGTTGCTCATACCTTCATGGCCGCCGAAGCTCTGGAAATCACTGGCAAAAGCCGTGGGCACGAAATTAAAGTCGAAACCCAGGGCAGTATGGGGTCGGAAAATGAAATTACCGCGGAGGATCTGGCGCGTGCCGATGGTGTAATCATCGCCGCTGATGTGGCCATTAACAACAAAGAGCGCTTCGATGGCATGCTAAAGCTGGAATGCAGCGTGGCAGACCCGATTAAGTTTGGTGACGCCGTCTTTGATGCCATTGAGCAGGAGATCAATAATGGCTAAATTTCAGGGTGGCGGGGTGAAATCCTCTACCGGGACGGAGGTGAAAAACGCCATTATGACCGGTGTGTCATACATGCTGCCGTTTGTCATTGCCGGTGCCGTCATTATGGGTATTGCCCGTATCGGTGCATCGATGTATGGCATTGATAACATTTGGGATGCCAGCCACGAACAGGCCGCAAGCCTGGTGGTGCAGATGCTGCATAAGTTCGATGGTTTTGGCGGCCTGGCGTTGTCATTAATGCTGCCGATTGTGGCAGGTTACATCAGCTTTGCGATTGCCAATAAACCGGGGATTGCACCAGGTATGGTCGGCGGCCTGTTAGCCAGCAACCTCGGCACCGGCTTTCTTGGTGCGCTGGCGGCGGGTTTTGTCGCCGGTTACGTGGTCCGCTTGCTGACCGCAAAAATAAAACTGCCACGCTCGCTGGCCTCTGCTGGGCCGATTTTCATTCTCCCCGTTGGCGGCACGCTGCTGACCTGCATCATTATGGCGTTTGTGATTGGCACGCCACTGGCGGCACTCAATCGCGGTATGGAAGCGTGGCTGCTGGCGATGTCCGGCACTAACAAAATTATTCTGGCCGCAGTGGTCGGTGGCATGGTGGGCTTTGACCTTGGCGGCCCGGTCAATAAAGCCGCAGTTACCACCGCAATGGCACTGCTGGCCTCGGGGATTTACGACCCCAACACCGCGGCACAAGTGGCGATAATTATCCCGCCGATTGGCCTTGGCGTCGCAACTCTTATCTGGAAGCATCGCTTCCCAGAATCTCTGCAAGAAGCGGGCAAAGCCTCAACGTTAATGGGCTTGATTGGTGTTTCAGAAGGGGCGATCCCCTTCGCCTTAGCCAATCCAAAGATCATCATTATCAACGTGGTCGGTACAGCGACAGGGGCGGCGATGGCGGTTGGTTTAGGGGCGGTAAACCATGCGCCAATTTCCGGATTTTACGGTTGGTTAGCCGTTGATGGCTGGCCGGTTTACATCCTGTCTATTGCCGTAGGTTCAGCAATTGTCGCAATGGGTTCGCTGCTGGTGTTCAGTCAGTCGACACCTTCGGGCAATAAAGTAGAAAAAGCAGCTGCACCTAAATTTAAAGTGAGCCGTTAGACTTTTATTTAATGGTTTGCTGATAGCGCAGTAATAAATATCAATGAGACTCATCAGTCTCAGGGTTTCCTGTATTTAAAATAAAGTCATGGCAGCTGGGTTAAATATGCAGTCATTGTCATGATGAGGTTGAAGTATGAAAATTGTTCATCTGGTACAACATACCCATTGGGATCGCGAGTGGTATTTCACTGAGAACGATTCAAAAGCGGTACTTTATTATTTTATGGACGATCTTTTTCAGCGTCTGGAAGAAGATAAAACCTTAGGGCCATTTGTTCTCGATGGGCAAACGGTGGTTATAGAAGATTACTTGAGTGTTGCGCCTCATCAGGAAACCCGGTTACGACAGTTAATAGAGCAGGGGCGTATTGTGATTGGCCCGTGGTATACACAGAGCGATTTTCTGGTGGTTGGTGCGGAATCAATAACCCGAAACTTATTGCTCGGCCACGCCGACTGCCAGTGTTTCGGTGGCACAATGCCAATCGGTTATGTGCCTGATTCTTTTGGGCAAAGTGCACAACTGCCGATGTTTTTGCAGCAATTTGCGATCGACTACGCCGTTATCTGGCGCGGCTGGAGCGAACACAATGTCGCGCATAGCGAATTTATCTGGCAGGCCGCCGATGGCAGCAAAGTCACCACCGCCGTGTTGCCGTGGGGCTATGGTTGCGCCAAATGGCTGCCTGACAATCCCCAAACGGCCCAAAAAACGCTGGAACCGATACTGGAAAAACAGACGCGTTTCTCCCTCACCGACCACGTTTTGCTGCCCAACGGTAACGACCAGTCGCCGTTTGAATATCGTGTTCCGGCAATGCTCGAGCAGCTTAACCCACTGCAGGATGACTACCACTTTGTGCGCAGTAGTTTCAGCCAGTTTTTCCAGGCGCTGGAAAGCACCAACGTGACTCTGCCGGTTTATCAGGGCGAGCTTCTCAGCCCGAAATATATGCGTATTCATCGCGGTATTTTCTCGACCCGCATCGACATCAAGCAACTTAACGCCCGCCTGGAACGGACACTGAGCCAGCATCTGGAGCCGTTGCTGGCAGTCAACTGGCGGCTGGGCCTGCCGTATCCGCAACATGCCGTCGATAATATCTGGCGTGAAGCGATGAAATCCCACGCCCACGACAGCATCGGTGGCTGCAATTCAGATCGGGTTAACGCGATGGTCAAAAATCGCCTTGAATCGGGTCTGGAAATGGCGAACCAGTTGATTGACCTGAATATGAAGATGCTGGCTGAAGGGATTACAGCGCAGCAAGATGGCAAGAAAATCATCATCTTCAATGCGCACCCGCAAATGAGTGCCGGGCTGCTCGAGCTGACAATATTCACACCGGAACAAGATTTCCGCGTGGTCGACAGCGAAGGCAAAGAGTGTCGCTGGCAGATTGTCGAAGAAGGCCGCCAGGATATGTCGATTATCGTTCAGGAGTTATCAAACAGCACCGAAACCACCTGGTATCGCAAATGTTGTTTGTTGCTGGAGGTCGCCAATATTCCTGCCTGTGGCTATCAAACGTTGTATCTGCAAGAGGGTATTAACGCAGGCTTTGAGCAGCAGGCTAAATCGATAAACAAACTGGAAAACGCCTGGCTGCGGCTGGAAGTGGACGAGCTAGGCATTTTGACGTTAACCGACAAGCACAGTCAGCAGAGCTATCACAATATTCTGCAACTGGTTGATGGCGGCGATGCAGGCGATAACTACAACTATTCGCCGCCGTTTGATGACTGGCTAATCAACAGTAATGGCTTCCTGACGTCAATCAGCGGCACACAAGGGGCGCTGCAAAGTGCGCTGACGCTAAGCTGGAAAATAGCGGTGCCGCAGGATCTGGCGGCTCGCCGTGAACAGCGTGCGGATGCCGCACTCGATATCACCATGACTATCACGCTTGCCGACAGCAACGCCTGGCTGGATGTGGCAATTAGCGTCAATAACACGGTGCGCGACCACCGATTGCAAGTGCTACTGCCGACTGCGGCTCAAAGTCATATTCATTTTGCCGATCAGCCGTTTGGCTTGATTGAACGCCAAAACTTGCCGTCGGAAATGGCGGTCTGGCAGGACGAGCAATGGACCGAAGCGCCGGTGGCGCTCTACCCGATGCAAAGCCAGGTGATGATGTATGACGCGCAGCGGGGATTGTGCGCTGTGACCGAAGGGTTGCGTGAATATCAAATTCCGCAAAACAGACAAGATGTTATCGCGGTGACTTTGCTGCGCAGCGTCGGTTGGCTCGGGCAGGCC
This sequence comes from Buttiauxella sp. 3AFRM03, assembly GCF_003675305.1. Classification (NCBI taxonomy): domain Bacteria; kingdom Pseudomonadati; phylum Pseudomonadota; class Gammaproteobacteria; order Enterobacterales; family Enterobacteriaceae; genus Buttiauxella; species Buttiauxella sp. 3AFRM03. The sequence goes on along the minus strand of NZ_CP033076.1, from coordinate 2,289,757 downwards.
AATATGCCTTACCGTCCAGGGCGGGCGTCCGGTATGGTTTTGCCTTCGCCTGATTCGCAAATACAGGGCATGCACCACTTCAAACTCAGTGTACTGGCGATGAATCACGGTGCGGATAACGCATTCTGGCGCAACGTTGAACGCGCGCGCGGCAACCTTCATGCGTGGCTGGCTACTGGCTGGTCGCGTTTTCGCACTAATCCTCATGGCCGCACTTTCCCGCCTCATTTCAGCGTCTTAAGTTGGGATACCGAACTGCATTTCAGCGTGCTGAAAAAAGCTCAGCATCGCGATGCGCTGGTGGTGCGTGGCTGGAACCCCTCAGCTCAACCGCTGCAGCGTGGCGTGCCTGAAACCCACGGTGAAATCATGCCAGCAACGCTTGCGGAAACCGCACTGGAAGCTCAGCCAGAAACGGTGCCAACGTGCGCGCCGGCGACTTTTGTCATCACATTTTAGGGCGGGAAACACATGTTAACCCTCAACTTTATTTGTACTTTGCCTAACGGCATCCATGCTCGCCCGGCAAGCGAAATAGAACAGCGCACACAACCTTTTTCGGCGTCGATTACGCTTATCAACCTCAGCAAAAAGACCCAGGCCGATGCGAAAAGCGTACTGGGCATGATTGGTGCCGATATTACTAACGGCGACTCGTGCCAGTTTCTGATTGAAGGTGGCGATCAACAGGCAGCCTTTGAGGTGTTGCAGGCTTTTATGCGTGATGAGTTTGCCGATTGCGATGAGCCGCTGGCTTTCTCACTGGAAACCCACTCACAGCCGTTGCCGGTATTTATAGAACATGCGGGCGCGGACTATGTGCGTGGTAATGGAGTGAGTAAGGGAATCGGGCGCGGTGTGCCAGTGCATATTGATTGCGTCGATCTCCATGAATTGTCGCGCCATGAACCTGCCGCTGACCTCGTACATCAGCATCAGCAACTGTGTGATGCCTGGGTTTTAACGAAGAATATGTTAGCCGAGTCGGATAGCGGTGCTGCGCAGGTGTTAGCCGCACAGCTTAAATTGCTGAGCGATCCAGCATTTAAATCCTGCTTGCTGTCACATACCTCGGCGCGCAATGCGTTGCAGGCCATCGCATTGACGGTGCAAACACTGAGCGAGTCTTTGCTGAAAAGCAGCAGCCAATATTTGCGTGAAAGGGTGATCGACATTCGCGATCTTTGCCAGAGCATTGCCGCAAATGTGCTGGGGCGGCCACTTGAAATTCAACTGACGCTCACCGAAGACAGCATCGTGATATGTAGCGGCGTACTGACGCCAGGGCAGTTCCTGCGGCTGCGCAACCCACATCTGCAAGGCATAGTGATGGGCGATGGCGGTGAAACGTCCCACACCGTGATTCTGGCGCGGTCATTTGGTGTGCCGTTGTTGTGCGGAGTGACGCAATCTGAGGCACTCGTGCGTAGCGCCAGCATGATGATTCTCGACAGCCGCCATGGTGTGCTGGTGGCCAATCCCAATGCCGCAATGGAAAGCTGGTATCGGCTGGAAACCGAAAAGCAGCAGGCGATTACGGCACGCAGTGCATCGCTGTGCGGGCAACAAGTTACGACGGTGGATGGCACATCGGTGAGCGTGCTGGCGAATATTGCCCTGGCTGTTGAAGCGCAGGAGGTGTTTAGCAAAGGCGCGGATGGCGTCGGCCTGTTCCGCACCGAAATGCTCTTCTGTGAACGCAGTCTGCCACCTCATGAAGAAGAACAATATCAGGCGTATAGCGAAGTGTTGCGTGCGGCGAAAGGCAAAAAAATCACCATTCGTACACTGGATATCGGCGGCGATAAACCTTGTGATTTTCTCGATTTACCCAAAGAAGAGAACCCATTCCTCGGCTATCGCGCAGTGCGCATGTATCCACAATTTCATGAAATATTCACCACACAAGCGCGAGCTTTACTCAGATCGAGCGCGGTTGGCCCGCTAAATATTATGGTACCGATGGTGGCCACGCTCCAGGAAATTCAGTGGTTACACACCCAGTTCCAGCACGTCACGCACACCTTGCAGCAAGAAGATATCTCCGTCGGTGAATGGCATCTCGGTATTATGGTTGAGGTGCCATCTACGCTTTATTTACTGGAAAAAGCCGCGAAATACCTCGATTTTGTCTCTATTGGTAGCAATGACCTTACACAGTACTTCCTGGCGTGCGATCGCGGTAATCCACAGGTGCGTCACCTTTACGATTATCGCAACCCGACGTTTTTGGCACTTATGCGTGATATTACGCAACGTGCGCAGGCCGCCGGGCTGGCGATTAGCTTGTGTGGCGAAATGGCCGCAGATAAGCAAATGTTGCCGCTGCTGATTGGAATGGGATTAACGCAGTTAAGCATGGCGGTGGGAGCTATCACGCCGTGTAAGGAAGCGCTAACTTCGCTGGATATTGCGCAATGCCAACAACTCCTTGAAACAGCGATTGCCAGTGAGAGCGGCGAACAAGTGCTGGAACTTGTTGAGCAATTCATGCGAGCACAGTCGCAAAAAACGGTGCTGGCGGCGGAGTTGGTGTTGCTGGATAAAAGTGTGTCCAGCAAAGAAGAAGCCATCAAATTACTGACTGATAACCTTGAAGTGCAGCAGCGTGTCGTTTCCGGAGCACTAGTGGAAAGGGCTATCTGGGATCGCGAAGCCGTGTTTTCTACCGCACTCGGATTTTCAGTGGCGATTCCACATTGCAAATCAGCGCATGTATTGCACAGCAGTATTTCGCTTTTGCGGTTAAATGCGCCATTGAATTGGGGCGAAGATGTTGATGTGAATCTGGTCATTATGCTGACAGTGAGCGAACAGGAACAAGATAATCACATGAAGATTTTCTCGCGCCTGGCTCGCAAATTGATGCACAGCGAATTCCGCGAACCGCTTCACACGTTGTCGAATGCTGCCGCGATCACCGAACTTTTAGCTATTGAACTGGCACTTTAACGGACTATAGCGAAATGAGCCTGTCCCATTAGACTATTTGTTTTATGAATGTATTTTGAAGTGTAATAAGATTATTTATCTCTGTTTTTTGTAGAGTAGATAACATAAGGAAATAATAAATCTTGCTAGGGTGGTTACTGTAATTATCCTGGCTTTATTAATTGAGTGGTTTTATTTTCTGGATGTAACAGGAAGTAATGGATATTGTTTGTTTCTAAATCTAAATGAGAGCAAAGATAACTTCACTATGACAGGGTTAATTAATCTGTGACTCCTGTCTTTTTTCTTTTTAACACAATGCATTATTTATATCCGTCATGATTCAACTGATTGGGTGCAGTCAGTACAGGTGCCGCAGCGAATCTGTCTGATATATATGAATAAGAGGGATCTTCAATGAAGCAGCAGATGCAAATGGTCGGGCAGGCTATGTTAGTCCCTATTTCTATTATCACGATTGGTTCTATGTTAATGGGTTTTGGTAGCGCTTTTACAAATAAAGAGGTGATAGCAGCGCTACATCTGTCCTCCTTTATTTATGAGGGGTCTTTGCCATTTATTGGTTTCACAATTATGAAAGCGATGGGCGATGTGGTTTTCACTAATTTACCACTTTTTTTTGCCTGTGGTGTCTCTTTTGGTTTGGCCAAAAAAGAGAAAGGCTGGGCCGCGTTTTCCGGTGTGGTTGGGTTTATGGCGATGCACTATGTCATAAGCACCATCCTCGGTTTAAACGGTTTATCCCCACAGACGACCAGTGCGAGTTATTTTCAACAAGTAGGTTTTGAGCAGGTGAGTGCAGTCCAAAAGGCTTCGATATATACCAACGAGCTTGGCATGTTTACCTATCGAATGAGTATTTTTGGTGGCCTGCTTATCGGGTTAGTCACCTCTTATTTGCATAACCGTCTTTATAACGTGAAGCTGCCCATCGTGCTGTCTTTTTTTGCCGGAACACGCACCGTGCCTATTGTGGCGCTGTTAACCGGTTCAATGTTGGGCATTGTTTTTTACTTTATCTGGCCTCCGATAGGCGGTGTGCTTGCCCAGTTCAGCAAATTGATCTGGAATTCCGGGTTGTTCGGGACATTCCTTTGGGCGGTGGTCGATAAATCGTTACTGCCAATTGGTTTACATCATCTGGTCACCACGCCGATTCGCTTAACTGAATTGGGCGGGTCAATGGAGATCTGCGACAAGTTGGTTAGCGGGACCACGAATATTTATATGGCTCAACTCGCTTGCGAGGAAACAACTGAACTATTAGTGAGAGGTTTTCAGTCTGGTCGTTCCGTGATTCATTTTGGTGCTTTACCCGGCGCAGGTTTAGCTATCTATCAGTGTGCTAAATATAAACATAAAAAAGCGGTGGCGGGTTTACTGATTCCGGTATTAACAGCCATGGTTCTTTTTGGCGTGACGGAACCGATTGAATACACCTTTTTATTTGTCGCGCCGTGGTTGTTTTACCTGGTGCATGTGCCATTAACTGGACTTGCCTTTGTGCTGACTGAGATGGCAGGTGTTTCCATTTATGGTGGAAGTATTAAAGATATTTTACCGGTGCTGCTACAGCCTTCAAAACTTAATTGTTGGGGCTATCTCTGGCTGATACCCCTGTTCTTTTGTATTTATTACGTGCTATTCAGGTTTCTCATTTTGAAATTTAATGTCATGACACCAGGTCGTGAGCCTGACGATGAAGAAAATACAGCAGAAGAAATAAAATTGTATACCAAGGCCGACTATAAAAATAAGCAACAAAGTACGCCGGGCGACATGCTAGCCCATCAAATCATTGAAGCCTTTGGCGGTGCGGAAAATATTGTTGCTTTTGATAACTGTATTTCTCGCTTACGGGTCGAAGTCAAAGATCCCGAAAAAGTGGCCGCTGATAATTACTGGAAGAAAAAATTACAGGCAAAAGGTGTCGTCCGCGTGGGTGATAAGGGCTACCAGATTATTTATGGCGCTGAGGTGGTAATGATTGCTGGCGATTGTAAAGAATTATTGGATTGTTAAGGGAAAAATATCATGACGATTCAGAAACCCACCGACACAGAATATATCGAACTCTTGCCGTTACATCTGACCGTATATCCAAAAGATCAGCAGCAGATCCAGCAAATTTCCTTTTGTGTGCCGGAAGGAATCGAACGACTGGAAGTTCGCTATCACTATAGCCTCGGGAACACAGTTGATCTGGGAATGATGGCGAATGGAACGGTGCATGGCTGGAGTGGGGGGGCAAGAGATGCAGTGCGACTTAGCGAATGCTATGCAACACCGGGTTATCAGCGAAGTGCCATTGCGCCAGGAAACTGGCACATCCTGCTTGGCCTGCATCACGTAACCAATACCTGCGATATTCATGTTGATATCACTTTTCACAAGAAACACTGGCGCTGGTTTAAAGGCGATACACACATTCATTCCCTGCACAGCGACGGGAAATTGAGTGTCGGGGAACTGGTTGAGCGGGCGCAGGCGCATGGCTATCACTACCTGTTTTTTACCGATCACAATACGTGCTCTCAAAACCGAGAAATTAGCGCCATCAACAGTGAGCTTTGCCTGATACCGGGAATGGAACTGACGACCACTCGCGGGCATGTCAACCTGGTAGGTTGCGATCGCCCGGTTCAGAATTTCATCCCCTGCGACAGTGAATCCGCTGTCTTTGCGCGCATCCGCGAAGCGCGTCAAAACGGTGCGCGCATTGGTATCAATCATCCTTTTTGCCAGCATTGCCCGTGGCTGAGTGAAATCAAAGAGTTTGACTGGCTGGAAATTTGGAACGGTGAATGGGATAGCTGTACGCAAAATGAACAGGCCTTTCAGTTCTGGTATCAACAGCTTTGTGACGGGAAATTTTGTGTTGCGGTAGCCGGAAGTGATTTCCACCGTGAAAAAGGTCTGGCGCTTGCACATACCTGGGTGTGGGCCGAATGTTGCGAACGTGAAGCCATTCTCAGTGCATTACAGGCTGGCCGAGCATGGTTTCAGTGCGATGACACGGTGCTCGAAGAGTTTAGTGTCAGCAGGGCAGGGATTGGCGAGTCCACTTCCGGGCGGCAACTGGTGGTGAAACTTAAGACCGAGCCTGCGAACGAAATTCTGCTCTATAGCGGCAGGGGTATCACAACGCTGGAAAGCGACAATGGATATCTCTGCTGGTCCGGGGATTGTGCAGCGGAAGGCTTTGTTTTCCTGCGTATTAATCGCGATGGTCATGCTCGTTTAATTACCAACCCTGTCTGGCTTAGATAAAAGGAATATCCAATGAAAAAGAAGGATCGTCGCGTTATTCATGCTGTGTCGCATACCCACTGGGATCGCGAATGGTATTTCACTACCATCGATACCCAGGTGCTGGCAGTAAAAGCATTTACCGAACTGGTGGAGGCGTTAGAGGGGAACGAGCACTTTGACTACCATCTTGATGCACAAAGCTCCTTGCTGGTTGATTATTTGCAGATCAAACCGGAGATGACCGCACGGGTCAGGAAACTGGTGGCAGACAAGCGTTTGCTGGTCGGGCCGTGGTACACCCAGCCGGATTTGTTTGCTATTAGCACCGAGTCAATGTTCCGAAACTTGCGGATTGGTATCTACCATGCAAAGCAAGCTGGCTACTGCATGGATGTCCTTTATTTGCCTGACACTTTTGGCGCACATGCTCAAATTCCTCAGCTCGCTAGCGCATTTGGTCTGAATAATATTTTGATCCGCAGAGGTTATGACCGCGATTTGATGGGGCCGCCAGAGTTGATGTGGCAGGCCGCCAATGGCGAGCAAGTTAAAACGGTCGTGATGCCTTACGGTTACATGCTGGGGCATCCTGAACGTGGGGCGCGATACCGCAATTTTGATATTAACCATTTTCATGTTGAAACCTTCCCGCTGCTGGAACGCATGAAACAGCTAAGCGATAGCGAACATCTGCTTTGCCCGATCGGTGGCGATCAGGTGAGCTGCGACAAGGATTTTGAAAAGCTGGTGGCGCAGGTGGGTTGCCACTCGGAGGATGACTGGCGGGTCAGTAACTACGAGGCTTTTATGGCCGCCATTGAGCCTGATTCACTGTCGATATACCAGGGCGAGTTTCGCAGCCCGCGTATGGCTCGGGTACACAAAAGTATCGGTTCTTCGCGTTATGACATTAAAAAGGCGAATTATGAGGCTGAGGCCTGTTTAATCACCCTTGTCGAACCGATGATTGCCCTGGCGCGGGCGAATGGTTTTCGCGTGCCGGAAGAGATGCTCGAAAAAGCGTGGCGGTTGCTTCTGGAATCTCACGCCCATGATAGTGCGGGTGGGTGTAATAGTGACGAAACCAATCGTGATGTTGTGCATCGTTGCCGCCAGGCGCAGCAGATTGGTGAAGCACTTTATAATTTGTGCGCGCGCTTGCTGTTGCAAAATCATGATCGCCAGAATACCTACCGTTTTTTACTCACCAATGGTACCAGTAGCCCGCGCATTTACAGCCGCGACCAGGTGTTAATCTCGGCCAGCGCCGCATTTTCCATTCTCGACAACGAAGGTGCCAGCGTACCGTTTGTCTTGCTGGATCAGCAGAAGATCAATCGCCCACGTCATGTGCTGTTAACGCCAAATGGTGAAGTCGAAACCTTGAGCGACGAGTTTTATTATCTTAATCACATTGATATTCCTGATGTTACCGTCCCGCCAATGGGTATGGCTCAGTTCAGGCTGGAGAGCGCCACGGCAGATTCAATGATCACTATGCGGCCGCTAACTCAGAGCGCTATTGAAAACAGTCGCTACAAACTCACCTGGCGGGACGGAAATCTTGACCTGCTTGATAAATTCAGCGGCGACACCATTGAGCGGTTAATACGGCTGGCGGATATCGCGAACGATGGCGATTTATATGATTTCTCTCCGCTTGCTGGAGATGAAGAAAGGCTGTTTGACCAGTTTGAATGGCTCGGTGCCAGTCAGTGCGAACGCAAGCAGGAGCTGCGGTTATCTGCCACATTGCAACTGCCCGAAGCGATCAATTCGCAGCGAACAGAGAGAGTTTCGCAGCAGCGGCCAGTCGCCATTGAGCTGGTTGTGACACTGGAAGACGACGTAATACGCTTTGCGCTGGCGGTTGATAATCAGGTGCGCGAGCATCGTATGCAGGTACTGATTAACACCGGTAAGGCGATCACTTCCGTGAAAGCCGACATGCCGTTCGGCTGGATTGAGCGGCATAACCAGAACATCACCTCAGCTTCAGGCTATACAGAAATGCCAGTGGATACGGAGCCTTTTATGCACTGGCTCAGCGCCCACGAGGATTACCACGTGTATGCCCGTGGTCTGAAAGAGTACGAATATAGCGGGTCAGATCTGCGATTGACGTTGTTCAGAGGGACGGGTTTTGTGGGGAAAGACGATCTGCTATATCGGCCTGGGCGCGCTTCCGGGCATGTGCTTGCGGCACCGGAGGCGAATTTGACCGGTTGGCTACATTTCGAATTTGCGCTTAGCCTTGGGAAAAGAAGTGCCGCAGCGGTGGTTATCAGCCAGCAAAAGTACAGTTTCAATGCTTTGCTCTGGCAGTGGCAGGAGGAAGAGAAGCACCTTCACCGGCTGGATAATTTCGATATGGAAATAACCCAAAAGCCGGTCACCGTCTGGAGCCTGATTGATGAGATTCCTCAAGGGCTGGTGTGGAGCGGAACAGACGTGTTGTATGGTAAAACCCTGCTACGGTTCTGTAATCCCGCTGCGCAACCGATAGACATTCCGCAAAGCTGGAAGTCATTGTTGTGTAACGCACTGGGAGAACCGATTAAAAAGCACAGGCTCACGGCTTTTGATCATCTGACGCTACGCCTGGTGAACACCGAGGCTCAAAGCTGCTAGCGCTAGAGTGTCATTTTCCATGCCTGAATAGCGGCAATACGGCGACGCGTTAACTCATCGCGGATCGCCGGGCCGCTAAAACCAGCATCAATGACCTCTTTGTTGGTGACGCTTTGTGCTGCAACCCAGGCCGCACGCAGCAATCTGCCCTGAGGATAGTCATTGGCTTCAAAACCTGTGCGCCCGCGGGCATCCGCTTCGCTGGTTAAAGCGACTTGCTCAATGCGCTGCGGTTTGCGCCAGGCATCAATGGCATCGAATAACTTGATGATGGTTTTTGGCTGTAAAATAGCGAAGGTGTGAATCAGGTCGTGGTATTCAGCGACCAGTTTGGCAAGGTCGCGAATTTCATTAGGCACACGCATTCGCTGGCACATTCGTTCGACGAGTTTTACCCCCGCTGGGCCATGCCCGTGATGACGCGGCCAGAACTCTTTTGGCGTCAGCCCTTTCCCCAGATCGTGGCATAAGGTGGCAAAGCGTACATCGACTTCAGGGCTGAGTTGCGCGGCAATCGCCAGCGTCATCAAAACGTGAATGCCGGTGTCGATTTCCGGGTGCCATTTTTCTGGCGCAGGGACACCAAACAGCGCATCAATTTCTGGAAACAGAATTTTCAGTGCGCCGCATTTGCGCAGTACATCGAAATACACTTGTGGATTGCGGGTGGTGAGCGCATTTTCTGTTTCTTTCCAGACGCGTTCCGGTGTCAGATGCTCAAGCTCGCCATTGGCGGCCATCGACGACATCAATGCCATGGTTTCAGGAGCAATCTGGAAATTTAGGTGAGCGTAACGTGCAGCAAAACGCGCGACGCGTAAAACACGTAGCGGGTCTTCATTAAAAGCGGGAGAGACATGGCGCAGCAGGCGTTTTTCGATATCGGCACGCCCGTTATATGGGTCGATAAACTCGCCGTGTTCGTCCTGTGCAATGGCGTTGATGGTGAGATCACGGCGCAGTAAATCTTGCTCAAGCGTGACATCAGGCGCGGCGTAGCAGGTAAAACCTGTGTAACCCTGGCCTGATTTTCGCTCGGTGCGCGCTAATGCGTACTCTTCACGCGATTGGGGGTGCAGAAACACCGGGAAATCTTTGCCCACCTGCTGATAACCCGCATCGAGCATTTCTTGTGGAGTTGCCCCCACAACCACCCAATCTTTATCTTTGACCGGTAATCTCAACAACCCATCGCGTACTGCACCACCGACCAGATAAATCTTCACGCTTCAATGCCCCTGCATCTGTTAACCAATTACGATAATACCTAAGTGTAGGATACAGGGATGGCGATCAGTTCATCCAGCGATCTTTCTTCTTCCGGCTTGGAATCATGTGTGGCAGTAACAGGCCAAGCAGTAAGCCGAAACCTGCAACACCGCCGCCGTACATAAACCATTGCATGATGATGGCGCGTTGCTTGTCATCCAATTGAACATTCGCGGCTTCAACTTTTTTCTTCGCGACGATCAATTGGTTTTTAAGTTCTTGATTTTCATCTTTTAGACCGCTGATAACGCTGTCGCTCTGCGCGACTTTCTGCTGCATATCAGCAGTACGCTGATTCCAGGTAGTGTCGATATTAGTCAACTTGTCCGTCAGCGTTTTAACTTGGTTTTCCAGGTCTGGCACTCGAATACGCAGGCTTGGCGTGGTGCTCAGTTGCGCCAGAGGAATCCAGGACGTACGGCCATTGCTATCGCGTACCTGACCGTATTTGCTTTCTTCATTGCTCTGCAACAGAGTCACTTCTTCCCCGGCATTGACGGTGCCAAGTAAGCGATAATTGTCCCCAGGGCCACTACGTACCCAGGTATTTAGTTCGTCCGATACGTAACGTTTTTCTTCGGCATGAGCCACAACGGAAACGCTAAGAGAAAGCAAAGTAAGGCAAATTAGGCGGAATTTGTGCATGATTTCGTCGTTATTGTCATAAATAGTGGAACGATAGTAGTGGCATCAGTCTGACGGTGCAATCCGTAAACCTGAATGAGAATCATCCTGGTGTTAATTTGACCACTTACTCGCGATTAGTGGCCCGTCGAAATACGCGCCACTCATGGTAATTTGGTGAAAAATATTATCTACTGACCACCAGTTAAAGATTAAGTTCGCCGGGTGTAAACCCGATGTGACCCAAATAAAAGTAAAAAGACGATGACCCAAGAAATCGAGCTCAAATTTATTGTTAATCCAGCTGAACTGGATTCCATTCGTAACACTTTAAATTCGCTGGAAAGCCAGCACAGCGAACCTCGCCAGTTGCTCAATATCTACTATGAAACTGCCGATAACCAACTGCGCCGTCATGATATGGGGCTGCGTATCCGTGGCGATAACGGCCACTATGAAATGACGATGAAAATCGCGGGACGTGTCATTGGCGGGCTGCATCAACGCCCGGAATACAACGTTGAGCTGACATCACCGGAACTGGCACTTGCGCTGTTCCCGGCAGAAGTCTGGCCGGAAGGTATTTCCCCTGACGAAATTCAGTCACAGCTTAATCCTTTATTCAGCACTGATTTTGCCCGTGAAAAATGGGTCGTTACGCACGGTAACAGCCGTATCGAACTGGCGCTGGATTTAGGTGAAGTGAAAGCCGGCGAACAGGTTGAACCTTTATGTGAGCTGGAGCTTGAGCTGCTGGAAGGCGAAACGGCGGATGTGCTGGCTTTTGCTAAACAACTGGTTGCACAACCGGGTATACGGCAGGGTAGCTTGAGCAAAGCCGCACGTGGATACCATCTGGCACAGGGAAATGTGGACTGCGAAATTAAGCCGTTAACCGTATTGCGAGTGCCACCGAAAGCAACAGTAGAGCAAGGTCTGGAAGGATCTCTGGAGCTGGCGCTTTCCCACTGGCAATACCACGAAGAACTGTGGTTGCGTGGCAACGGCAAAGCGAAAGCTCAGGTGCTGGAGGCGGTTGGCCTTGTGCGACACGCACTGGCGCTGTTCGGCGGCATCGTTCCACGCAAAGCAAGTACAGAACTGCGTGAATTACTGGCAACCTACGAAGCGATGCTTCCACAAGAACTGAAAGCAACTGAACTGGCATTCAGCGAACAAAGCAGCCAGGCCAAACTGGCGCTAACTGAATGGCTGGTTGGGCGTCAGTGGCAGAAATTTAGCGACGATAAAGCCAATGTCAAACTGGCCGGTTCGTTTAAGCGCTTTGCGGATACCCATCTTTCGCGTCATGCCGCAGAACTGAAAGAAACTTTCCAGCGTCCATTGGGCGATAGCTATGCTGATCAGTTGCCGCGTCTGGCACGTGAAACTGGCTCCATTCGCCTGCTGGCAGGCGTTTATGACGATGCGAAAACGCAACCGTGGCTGGATAACTGGCAAGGGTTGCGTCATGCCATTGTGACTCGCCAACAAGTCGAAATTGAACATTACCGTAATGAAGCGATCTCGCAGGCTCCTTTCTGGTTGCATAGCGGGAAGTAACTTTACCCATTATTTAGAGCATATCGTTTGTAAGGGACACACCCATGATGTCGCAAGCGCCACTTTTACAGCAGCATATGCAGGCGGCGCTGGCGCGTCTGCCACAGGATATTGACCGCCAGACGCTAAGCCAGGAGGCTCAAGCTGTGTTGGCGTTTAGTGATTTTGTTTGTGACAGCATGGCGGCTTATCCCGCATGGATGGCGGAGCTGGAACAGTCCCCTCCGCTTGCCGACGAATGGCAGCACTATGCCGCCTGGTTGCAGCAAGAGTTACACGGTGTCGATAGCGAACCCGCGTTAATGACCGCCCTGCGCCAGTTCCGCCGCCGTATCATGGTGAGAATTGCCTGGGCGCAAACACTGCAACAAGTCCCTACCGAAAGCTCTCTCCAGCAATTGAGTGTATTGGCCGAAACGTTAATTATTGCCGCTCGTGACTGGTTGTATGCCGCGTGCTGCCGCGAGTGGGGCACACCCTGTAATCAGGCGGGAGTCGCACAGCCGCTGATGATTCTCGGCATGGGTAAACTGGGCGGGGGGGAACTTAATTTTTCCTCCGATATCGACCTGATTTTTGCCTGGCCAGAAAACGGCTCGACACAGGGCGGACGGCGGGAACTCGATAACGCACAGTTCTTTACTCGCCTGGGTCAGCGGCTGATTAAAGTCCTCGACCAGCCAACACAAGACGGCTTTGTTTACCGTGTTGACATGCGCCTTCGTCCGTTTGGCGACAGTGGCCCATTAGTGTTGAGCTATGCCGCGTTAGAGGACTATTACCAGGAACAGGGCCGCGATTGGGAACGCTACGCGATGGTCAAAGCCCGAATCATGGGCGATACCGACGACGCATGGAGCCAGGAACTGCGCAATATGCTGCGGCCGTTTATCTTCCGTCGCTATATCGACTTCAGCGTTATTCAGTCTCTGCGAAATATGAAAGGAATGATCGCCCGCGAAGTGCGACGCCGTGGGCTGACCGATAACATTAAACTCGGTGCTGGCGGCATTCGTGAAACCGAGTTTATCGTCCAGGTCTTCCAGCTGATTCGCGGTGGCCGTGAGCCTGCTTTACAGTCCCGTTCATTATTGCCGACCCTTGAAGCTATCCAGCAATTACATCTGCTGCCCGAATCTGATGCGGTTAAATTGAATGCGGCCTATTTATATCTGCGTCGCCTCGAAAATCTGTTGCAGAGCATCAATGACGAGCAGACTCAAACCTTGCCTGGTGATGATTTAAACCAGGCTCGCCTGGCGTGGGGCATGAACGCGCAGAATTGGGATTCTCTGCAAGAAACCCTGCAACAGCATATGAATGCCGTGCGGCAGGTATTTAACGAATTGATTGGCGACGATGAACCGGAACCCGGTGAAGATAAGCTCGCCGAAGCGTGGCGCGAACTGTGGCAGGATGCGCTGGATGCGGATGCCAATACGCCAGTACTGGAGCATTTAACGCCGGAAGCGCGTAGCGAAGTGTTACGTCTGGTGAGTGATTTCCGCCAGGACACTGATAAGCGCACCATTGGCCCGCGTGGCCGCCAGGTGCTGGATCAGCTCATGCCGCGTTTGCTGTGTGAAGCTTGTTCGCGCCACGACGCGCCACTGCCATTATCACGCCTGACGCCGCTGCTGCTCGGCATTGTCACGCGTACCACCTATCTTGAGCTGCTGACGGAATATCCTGGAGCACTGAAGCATTTGATCACGTTGTGTGCGGCATCACCGATGATTGCCAGCCAATTAGCGCGTTATCCGTTGCTGCTCGATGAACTACTCGACCCGAACACGCTTTATCAACCGACCGCGACGGACGCTTATCGTGACGAGCTACGCCAGTATTTACTGCGCGTGCCTGAAGACGATGAAGAGCAGCAACTGGAAGCATTGCGTCAGTTTAAGCAGGCTCAGCTGTTACGTGTGGCGGCGGCTGACATTACCGGTACATTGCCGGTGATGAAAGTCAGTGACCATCTGACCTGGCTTGCTGAAGCGATGATTGACGCGGTTGTTCAGCAGGCCTGGGCGCAAATGGTCTTGCGATACGGCCAGCCAAAACACTTACAGAACCGTGAAGGGCGTGGTTTCGCGGTCGTCGGCTACGGCAAACTCGGTGGCTGGGAACTGGGTTATAGCTCTGATTTGGACCTGGTATTCCTGCATGACTGCCCGTCGGATGTGATGACGGATGGTGAGCGTGAAATCGATGGCCGCCAGTTCTATTTGCGCCTCGCACAGCGTGTGATGCACTTGTTCAGCACCCGGACGTCATCAGGCATTTTGTATGAAGTGGATGCGCGTTTACGCCCGTCTGGTGCGGCTGGCATGCTGGTAACGACTGCCGAAGCCTTTGCTGATTATCAGCAAAATGAAGCCTGGACCTGGGAGCATCAGGCTCTGGTTCGCGCGCGTATTGTGTATGGTGACCCGCAGTTGCAGCGGGAGTTTGATGCCATCCGCCGCAATATTTTGTGCCTTGGGCGTGAAAGCGAAAAACTACAAACTGAAGTACGAGAAATGCGTGAAAAAATGCGTGCGCATTTGGGTGGGAAAAATATCGAACGCTTTGATATTAAAGCTGATGAAGGTGGTATCACTGATATCGAATTTATCACTCAATACCTGGTTTTACGTTATGCGGCGCAGGCCCCAAAACTGACACGTTGGTCAGACAATGTGCGCATTCTGGAATTAATGGCGCAAAACGACATCATGAGTGATGACGAAGCGAAAGCGCTGACGCATGCTTATGTGACGTTGCGCGATGAACTCCATCACCTGGCATTGCAGGAACTGCCCGGGAATGTGGCAATGGATACTTTCACTCAAGAACGCGAGCAGGTACTAAAAAGCTGGCTAACGTGGCTGAGTGAGCCGCAAACATGCGCTTAACACTAATTGTGATATTATCCGCGACAAAATTTTATCCCTCTCTGGAGAGTCAGGAATGAAAGTAACGCTGCCCGAATACAGCCGTGCAGGCGTCATGGTAGTTGGTGATGTGATGCTGGATCGCTACTGGTATGGCCCTACAAGCCGCATTTCCCCGGAAGCTCCGGTGCCAGTGGTGAAAGTCGACAACATTGAAGAACGGCCTGGTGGTGCGGCAAACGTGGCAATGAACATTGCCTCGTTAGGCGCAAATTCTCGCCTGGTTGGCCTGACAGGGATCGATGATGCCGCGCGTGCGCTCAGCCAAACGCTGGCTGGCGTGAACGTTAAATGCGATTTTGTTTCCGTGCCGACACACCCGACAATCACCAAACTGCGTGTACTTTCCCGTAACCAGCAACTGATTCGCCTCGACTTTGAAGAAGGCTTCGAAGGTGTTGACCCAGAACCGATTCATGAACGCATTAGCCAGGCTTTGCCACATATTGGCGCGCTGGTGCTGTCTGACTATGCAAAAGGTGCACTGGCAAGTGTTCAGCATATGATTAGCCTTGCGCGAGCAGCCAAAGTGCCAGTGCTTATCGATCCAAAAGGTACTGACTTTAATCGCTATCGTGGTGCAACACTGCTGACGCCAAATCTCTCTGAATTTGAAGCGGTTGTTGGTAAGTGCAAGAATGACGAAGAGCTGGTGGAGCGCGGCATGAAACTTATCGCGGAATACGATTTTTCCGCGTTGCTGATCACCCGTTCTGAACATGGTATGACGTTGTTACAGCCGGGTATCGAGCCATTCCATCTGCCGACTCAGGCGCAAGAAGTTTACGATGTGACCGGTGCTGGTGATACGGTAATTGGCGTGTTGGCGGCAACCCTTGCCGCAGGCAACACCCTGGAAGAAGCGTGCTACTTTGCGAATGCAGCCGCAGGCGTGGTGGTCGGTAAACTGGGTACTTCTACCGTTTCCCCAATTGAACTGGAAAATGCTGTGCGTGGCCGTGCCGATTCAGGTTTTGGTGTAATGACCGAAGCTGAACTGAAAGTAGCGGTGGCGACGGCGCGCAAACGTGGTGAGAAAGTCGTCATGACCAATGGTGTGTTCGACATTCTTCACGCCGGCCATGTTTCGTATCTGGCCAACGCCCGTAAGTTGGGTGATCGCCTGATTGTTGCAGTAAATAGTGATGCTTCAACTAAACGCCTGAAAGGGGAGACCCGTCCGGTGAATCCGCAGGATCAACGTATGATCGTGTTGGGTGCACTGGAAGCCGTGGATTGGGTAGTGTTGTTTGAAGAAGACACACCACAACGCTTAATTGGGCAGATTTTGCCAGATTTGTTGGTTAAAGGCGGTGATTACAAACCGGATGATATTGCCGGGAGTAAAGAAGTCTGGGCCAATGGCGGTGAAGTGATGGTGCTGAACTTTGAAGATGGGTGTTCAACCACCAACATTATTAAGAAGATTCAGGAAAATAGTTAAATAAATTGCCAGCCTTGCATAGAGCATGGGCTGGCAAGTTTAACTGCAATATTAATGGCCTGATTTACCTGGCGTGGTATCAATAAACGGTAACGTGCCAGAAGGTAATACGGTTGTTGGTAATACACCGTTCCAGCGTTCGGCTTTAGTCAGTTCAATTAGGTTTTGATTACTGGCTAACGCGTCGGCGCGAGCTTTAATTGCTTCGGCTTCTGCCTGGCCGCGCAAACGAGTCGCTTCGGCTTCTGCTTTGGCGTTGGCTAACTGGGCATCAGCTTCTGCCTGAGCCTGAGTGACACGGATTTGGGCCTGAACCTGTTCGGTCGCCAATTCTTGTTCCCGTGTTTTAACCTGAACTTCAGCCGTCATTCTGGCCTCTACCGCTTTTTCATACGCATCACTGAAATCGATATTTTCCACCTGAACGCTATCAATAATAATCGGACCAATAACATTTTTCTTAATAGCGTTGGAAATATCGTTAACCAATTGCAAGCGGTGCTGTACAGCATCAACCGCAGTATAACCGCCAAAGACATTCTCAACCTGAGTAGGGACCTGGCGGCTGATTAGACGATCATTGAGAGAAGATACATTTTGATACTGGCTATAGACTTTCGTGACATCCGATGGTGGAACATGCTAGGAAACGGAAACTTTAAGTGTCGCAGATTGCTGGTCTTTACTGTAAGCCTGTAATGAATCATAAACGGTGACCTGGCTTTGAACGGAAATGATTTTTACGCTTTCAATAAAGGGAATTTTGAACGACAAGCCTGGGTCAATAGCTTCGACTACCGCGCCGTTACGTAATAAAACACCACGTTCCGTTTCATCAATGGTGTACCACGACCCTAATAGTGAGCCTAAAATAACGAAGGCCGCCACTGCACCACCTACTATTTTTATTTTCGAGCCAGTTCCATTTTTTAAATCAGGAATAAGTTGGTTTATCATTTTAACTTCCACTGTCGATGGGCTGAATATGGCATGATGGAATGCTTTTTTGTGTGCTAATTTAAGTGTTGATGCAGGTATGGAAATGTATGAAAAATAAAACCTTAAATCAATGAGTGATGAAAATAGCTATTTCAGATGTGGAGGTTATTGTTTTTTAAAACAATACTTTGCTTTTTTTGTATGTTTTAATAAGTATTATTTCGGATTATTCGAAGGTGAAATATCTGACAATAAAATCTAAAGATATTTATTTGATATATGTAGGCAGGGCGATATATTAAGACTCTCCTGCGAACAGGAGAGTAGTGTTATTCATTATTCTTGCGATTCTGTCGGCGGAGTCACAACAGGCGCCTGAACGCTACGATTTTCCAGTTCGGTTAAACGTTGTTCCAGCAAAGCCAGTTTTTCTCTGGTGCGTAACAGTACTTGAGTCTGTACATCAAACTCTTCACGGCTAACGAGATCCAGACGGGTTAATTGAGATTGCAGTACCTGGCGTACTTTTTTCTCAACATCATCCCCGAACTCACGAATCCCTTTCGGCATTGACTCGTGGACCTGGCGTGCGATCTGTTCAATTTTTTTCGGGTCAATCATAGTGGCTTCCATAATCTTACGGGATTGTCTTGCGCGATTAACACTAATTGTAATGCCTGTGAGGCCGGTTAGAAACCCGAAATGTTCTAAGGTTTGGCGTTGCCAGAGAAAATCATCGGCGTTATAGTAAGTCTGCTTATTCTCAGGGCGGGGTGTAACTCCCCACCGGCGGTAAATCAGTGAACGCTGAAAGCCCGCGAGCGCTCCAGAGCAATCTGGAGGTCAGCAGATCCGGTGTAATTCCGGAGCCGACGGTTATAGTCCGGATGGGAGAGAGTAACGACTAAGCTCAAGCTTTAGTAAGCTTGCACACGTTATTTTTTTAGCTCCTAAGACTGCCCTGATTCTGGTAACCATAATTTTAATGAGGTTTTTTTACCATGAATCAGACGCTCCTTTCTGCATTTGGCACTCCTTCCCAGCGCGTGGAACATGCTCTTGAAGCATTACGTGAAGGTCGTGGGGTAATGGTTCTTGACGATGAAGATCGCGAGAACGAAGGCGACATGATTTTCCCAGCCGAAACCATGACCGTTGAGCAAATGGCTCTGACCATTCGCCACGGTAGCGGTATTGTTTGCCTGTGCCTGACTGAAGAACGCCGTAAACAACTCGAATTGCCAATGATGGTTGAGAACAACACCAGTGCTTATGGCACAGGGTTTACTGTGACTATCGAAGCCGCAAAAGGCGTGACCACCGGTGTTTCTGCCGCAGACCGTATTACCACGGTGCGTGCCGCGATTGCTGATGGCGCAACACCAAGTGACCTGAACCGCCCGGGCCACGTGTTCCCGTTGCGCGCTCAACCGGGTGGCGTGTTAACCCGTGGTGGCCACACAGAAGCCACTATCGATTTGGTGACACTGGCAGGCTTCAAACCTGCAGGTGTGTTGTGTGAATTGACCAACGATGATGGCACCATGGCGCGCGCGCCTGAATGCATCACCTTTGCACGTGAACACAATATGGCTGTGGTGACAATTGAAGATCTGGTGGAATACCGTCAGACTCACGAACGCAAAGCCAGCTAAAATGCAAAAAGCCCG
This sequence comes from Buttiauxella sp. 3AFRM03, assembly GCF_003675305.1. Lineage (NCBI taxonomy): Bacteria > Pseudomonadati > Pseudomonadota > Gammaproteobacteria > Enterobacterales > Enterobacteriaceae > Buttiauxella > Buttiauxella sp. 3AFRM03. Next base: position 2,270,477 of record NZ_CP033076.1, on the reverse strand, counting down.
GTTATTAAACCGGGCTTCTCCTCAACCAATGCCGCTGGTTTGCAGCAGCGTCAGACTAAACCCCATCACCGCCATACCGCAAAGCACGCCATAACTTGGGTTGTTATGGGGATCAATTTCTTTGGCAAGCGGCATCAGTTCATCAACCGATAACGCCACCATAATCCCTGCGACGGCAGCCATGATAGCCGCCATGATGACTGGCGACACCATTGTGCCCAGAATCAGCCAGGCCAGCACACCACCAAGAATTTCGGCAAGACCCGAAATCCCTGCCCAGAAAATAGCTTTGCGTTTCGATCCCGTTGCCGCGTACACCGGGCCTGCAACCGCTAATCCTTCTGGAATGTTGTGCAACGCAACGGCGAGCGCAATTCCCATCCCTAACTCCAGGTTACTGCTTGCCGTCACAAATGTCGCAACACCTTCCGGGAAGTTATGCAGACTAATGCCGAGGGTCAGTAGCAACGCGGTACGCCGTAAATTGCGAGGCTGCGGTTTACTGTCCATTAAATCTTGCGGATGTGCATGGGGTAGGGCGCGGTCAAGAGCGAAATAGCCTAACAAACCCAACATAAACATGCCGTAACCTAAAACGGGTGACATTCCTTGTGTGTGAAGTGCGGCGGGTAACATCTCCATTAACGAGATAAGCAGCATAATTCCCGCTGCAAAACCGAGAGAAAATGCCAGCACACGGTTTGAAGGTTTCTGGCCGATAACGCCAAGAAAGGCACCTATAAAAGTGGCTCCCCCTGCTAACAGGGTCAGAATCAAGGGTACTGACATTCATTGCTCCTTTTGATAATGATTCTCATTTATATTAATGGGCGGTGTGATAAAAATCGAGAGCCAGATGGGAAGCTTTACACATCGCTTACATTCAAATTTCCTGAAGATCTTCATCATGCTTATCTGAGTTCTTCATTGTGCAAAAGCGCGTACTGTAGTTTTCATAAACTGAATGACCTGATTAAAGGACACACCATGACAACTCAACGAATGCCTGCGCTATTCCTCGGACACGGTAGCCCAATGAACGTGCTGGAAGATAATCACTATACCCAAGCCTGGCGTCATTTGGGAGAAACCTTGCCGCGGCCAAAAGCTATTGTGGTGGTCTCAGCACATTGGTTCACTAAAGGCACGGGTGTCACCGCGATGGAAACACCAAAAACTATTCATGACTTCGGTGGTTTCCCACAAGCGTTATATGACACGCATTACCCGGCACCGGGTTCACCTGAACTGGCGCAGCAGTTAGTTGATCTTCTGGCACCTGTTCCGGTGATGCAGGATAAAGAAGCCTGGGGATTTGACCATGGCTCCTGGGGTGTATTGATCAAGATGTACCCCAATGCTGATATCCCGATGGTGCAACTGAGTATCGACAGCACGAAACCAGCAGCCTGGCATTTCGAGATGGGTCGAAAACTGGCAACACTGCGCGATCAAGGCATCATGCTGATTGCCAGTGGCAACGTGGTTCATAACCTGAGAACCGCACGCTGGCACGGCGAAAACACACCATATCCATGGGCCGAGTCGTTTAACCAATACGTTAAAGACAACCTCACATGGCTTGGGCAGGTCGACGAGCACCCGCTGGTGAACTTCTTAGATCATGAAGGCGGATCGTTATCTAACCCAACGCCGGATCACTACCTGCCGTTGTTGTATGTTCTGGGAGCGTGGGATGGTAAAGAGCCGATTACGTTACCTGTAGACGGCATAGAGATGGGATCGTTGAGTATGCTTTCGGTACAAATCGGCTGATATGTTTCTCCCTCTCCTTTAGGAAGAGGGAGAAACAATTATTCTACGAACACATGCGGATAGAAGCGTGAAAGATCCTGGGTGATTAACTCGCGATCTTCACGAATACCAATACCTGCAGGTTGATCGTTGATAAGCCAACTGCCGATCAGCACATAACTGTCGCCAAATTTTGGTAACTGATAGAACTGCTGGACGATCATCCCTTCTTCACCGTAAGGGCCATCGACACGGGCAATTTCTTCGCCGTTTTCGATGATCTTCACATTTGCACCTTCGCGAGAGAAGATTGGCTTCACCACGTATTTATCCATCGGCGGATAGTTATCTTCGGCAAAATATGAAGGTAGCAGATTTGGATGATCCGGGAACATTTCCCACAGCATTGGGAGCAATGCTTTGTTGGAGATAATGCTTTTCCAGGCCGGTTCCAGCCAGCGTACACCCGCATCTTCCAGCTTGGTGGAGAACATCTCACGCAGCATGAACTCCCACGGGTACAGTTTGAACAGGTTGCTAATCACCTGATCCTGCAGATCGGTAAACTGGCCTTTTTCGCCCAGACCGATATCTTCCATGTAGACGAATTCGCTCGCCACTTCGGCTTCGGCTGCACAGTCTTGTAGATACTGAACGGTACCGCGATCTTCTTCTGTGTCCTGGCAGCAAGCAAAATGAACCAGATTGAAACCGTGTTGCTGTTTCAGCTCGGCAAAACGCTCAATGATCTTCTCTTGCAGGCTGTTGAACTGATCGCTTTCTGCTGGCAGGTTACCGGCCTGGATCTGATCTTCCAGCCAGATCCACTGGAAGAACGCCGCTTCGTATAAAGAAGTCGGCGTGTCGGCGTTGTTTTCCAAAAGCTTAGGCTCGCCAACGCCATCCCACGCGATATCCAGGCGTGAGTAAAGCGACGGTTGCTGGGTACGCCATGACTGACGCACAAATTCCCAGGTGTGTTTAGGAATGCGGAATTTGGCCAGCAGTTCATCGCTGCTCACGACTTTTTCCACTACCTTCAGGCACATTTGATGTAATTCAGCGGTGACCTCTTCCAGGCGTTCTACCTGCGGAAGCGTCAGCTTGTAATATGCGTCTTCACACCAGTACGGCTCGCCGTACATGGTGTGAAAATTGAAACCGTATTCTGTGGCTTTCTCGCGCCAGTCCGGGCGCTCAGTAATCGCGATTCTTTCCATAATTTCTTAGCCACCCATGGAACGAGAAGAACCTGTTGCGCTGCTACTGCGCTGCATAGTCGATTGTTTAGCCACTGAGTCACCGAAACCGCCGCGTGTCACAGTGCTGGTGGTGGCAGGTTTAGGTGCCATTGCCGTTTTCGGTACGGTTGTCGTACGGCCTGGTGTCGCGGCACCATAGCTCTTACCGCTGGCATCGGCATATTTACCGTAAGCAGGGCTTGCAGGGTTCTTCGAAGTAAACAGAGGTTGCTGAGCAAAGCCCGCCCCGCCGCCCATCAATCGGCCCATCATGTAACCGGCCATCAATGGCATCCAGAAACTGCCGCTTTGCTGTGGTTGTGCCTGAGCTTGCTCACCTGCCACGCTGGCTTGAGCTGGTGCTTGCTGGCATTGGCCTTCACCAAACTCAGCGATACATTCTTCACGCGAGGCGTATTTTGGCGCTGTACGTTCTGCTTCTTTTAGTGCGTTGTTAAAGGAAGTCGTACATTCTGCACTTTTGCCAGGGTTGGCTTGCGAACAGTCATCCGCATTTTGATACATGGAGACTGTTTCGTCATTTTGTTCGCAACCGGCTAGCATAAACACAGCGGTAACAGCCAATGCGACTGGCGTCAAATGGCGGGCGTTCCAGCTTTTGCGGAACGATGCGTGGTTTATGATTTTTGTCCGTTTCATTTATCTGTCCTGAGCCCAGTAGTTATGGTGCTTAGGATAGGGGATGAATGGTTGAAATTAAAGCGATGACGGATGTTGGAAGGGAGATCTTTACTTTGCCTTACGTTCGCATGCGTAAGTTGTGATGGGGGCATGTTGCCACACCCCCAAAATATCTGATCAGTTGCCGAATGGGTTAGCTGATTTGCTGCTAGTCGCAGAAGCTGGAGTCGCTTGTGCTGGTGTTGTAGCAGTCGTTGCTTCGCTATCTGCTGTATAACCATCCGCGCGAGCATTTTGGTCTGGCGTTTCTGGAGCCACGCTGTCAGCCGTGGTTGGTACTGGTTTACCCAGTGTTGCATTCAACGCCACAAGATCCTGTTCGTTAAGCGTACCCAGTGCTGATTTAATATTCAGCTGGTTGATTAGGTAGTTATAACGAGCGCTGGAGAGCTGTTGCTTGGCGTTATACAGCGTCGTGGTCGCATCTAACACATCAACGATGGTACGAGTACCGACGGAATAGCCTGCTTCCATGGCATCCAGGGAGCTTTGTGCAGACACAACCGCTTGTTTATAAGCGTTGATGGTACTGATGGACGCATTAACGTTGTTGAACGAAGAGCGAACTGTTTGCACTACGCTACGATGCGCGCTTTCAAGCTGCTCACTTGCGCCAACAAAGTTGTATTGCGCTTGTTTCACTTGAGAGTTAACAGAACCGCCAGTGTACAGTGGCAAGGAGAAGTTCAGGCCGATTTTATTCTGGCCCATATCGCTGTCGTTGTACTGAGAACTATTGGTTTTAGAACCACTGTAGCTGGTATCGGAAACACCAGTAGAAGCGGTCAAACCCACGGTTGGCATGTGGCCGGTTTCTGCGTAGCGAATTTGCTCGCGAGCCAGGTCCTGAGACAGACGTGCTTGCAACAATGCCAGGTTACGTTTTTCCGCTTCTTTCAGCAGATTATTCACGCCATCCGGTTTGTTGGTTTTGAAGCCGTCTACATTCAGTGATGCCAAAGATGGATAGTAATTACCGGTCACCTGGCGCAGCGTTTCTACCGCGTTATCCAGATTGTTTCGTGCAGTGACTTCGTTTGCTAATACGTTATCGTATTGCGCACGGGCGTTCTGTACATCGGTAATGGCGACCAGGCCAACGTTAAAGCGCTGAGTGGTTTGATCCAACTGACGATAAATAGCCTGTTTCTGTGCTTCAGTGAAGGACAGTGCATCAATCGCACTCAATACATTAAAGTAGGCTGTTGCAGTATTCAGAATCAGTGTTTGTTGGTCTGTCTGATAAGTGACATCTTGAATACCGGCTGATTTCTCTTGCAGGGTAAGCGCACGCCATTTCGACATATCAAAAATGGTTTGCGTCAATTGCAAAGAGGCACTCGCTGCCCTGGAGTCGATGCCATTCGCATCGCTAAAACCATTGGTGTATTCATAATCAGCACCAAGGCCAAGTTGTGGCAGTAACGGGCTACGTGCTTCGTTAATTTTTTCGAATGCGGCATCACGGTCAGCAGCGGATTTGCGCAAGTCCGGGTTGCTTAAACGTGCCTGCTGATAAACCTGCATCAGGTTTTCTGCCTGGCTCATGGCACTGAAACCCGTTAGGCTCAGACCGATAAGAATTGGGAGCAGTTTCTTCATTTGCATTCCTTGTTGTGAAGCAAAAAATTATTTGTAAGCGCTGACAAGAGCCGGAAATGATCGTCGATTTTAGCAGAGTCCGCCAGCTCAGGTGCTTGGCGTAATGTGCCATTGACTCTTAATTTTCATCAATCTATCACATAGGAAATGAAACGGCAGTCAAACTGGCTTGAAATTACTCATTTCATAACCATCAAAATCAGGAACCCATCATGACTAAGCAAAACAGTCAACTCGTCACATTAGCCAAAAACGATGTTGAAATTATTGCACGGGAAACGCTTTATAGCGGTTTTTTTTCTCTGGATCTTTATCGCTTCCGCCATCGCTTGTTTAATGGCGAAATGAGTGGCGAAATTTGCCGTGAAATTTTAGAACGCGGGCACGCTGCAGTACTGCTACCCTATGACCCTGTGCGAGACGAAGTTGTCTTAATTGAACAGATTCGGATTGCCGCGTACGACACCAGTGAAAGCCCGTGGCTGCTCGAACTTGTTGCGGGAATGATTGAAGAAGGTGAAAGCGTCGAGGACGTTGCGCGTCGTGAAGCAACTGAAGAAGCTGGAGTGATTGTCGGTCGCACCAAACCGGTTATCAACTACCTGGCAAGTCCTGGGGGGACCAGCGAGCGTTTATCGATCCTGGTTGGGGAAGTCGACGCTACCACCGCGAATGGCATACATGGTCTGGCAGATGAAAACGAAGACATTCGTGTTCATGTCGTGAGCCGGGAACAGGCTTATCAGTTAGTAGAAGAAGGGAAAATCGACAACGCGGCTTCAGTCATTGCACTGCTTTGGCTGCAATTGCATCATGAGAAATTAAGAGAAGAGTGGAATCGATAAATATGAAGCGCTATACACCTGACTTCCCTGAAATGATGCGCCTGTGCGAAACCAATTTCGCGCAACTCCGACGCTTGCTTCCTCGTCATGACGAAGTGGGTGAAAAAGTCACTTATCAGGTAAGTAGCGCTCAATATCGACTCTCTATCCTTGAGTCGACACGTTACACGACACTAGTACAAATCGAACAAACTGTTCCGGCGATAAGCTACTGGAGCTTACCGTCGATGTCGGTCAGGCTTTATCATGACGCCATGGTCGCGGAAGTGTGTTCAAGTCAGCAGATCTTTCGTTTCAAAGCACGGTATGATTATCCTAATAAAAAGTTGCATCAACGCGACGAAAAGCATCAAATTAATCAGTTTCTAGCCGATTGGCTGCGGTATTGTTTAGCGCATGGAGCGATGGCGGTTCCGGTTTGTTAGTGAGGGTGAAACCTAAGGACACCATTTGGAAAGCCTGTTAAATCTTCCTGTGGCCGGTGGGGGCCAGATCAGGATCTTGCAAATTACCGATACCCACCTGTTCTCTGGAAAGAACGAAACGCTGCTTGGTATCAATACCTGGATGAGCTATCAGGCTGTTATTGCCGCCATTCTCGCTGAGCAGCGTCAGTATGACCTAATTGTAGCTACTGGGGATTTAGCCCAGGATCACAGTGCGCAGGCCTACCAGCATTTTGTTGAAGGCATTGCGGAGATTCCTGCGCCCTGCGTTTGGCTGCCAGGCAATCACGATTTCCAGCCAGCCATGTTTAGCTCGTTGCTGGAAGCAGGGATTTCACCTGCGAAGCAAGTTTTCCTCGGTGATAACTGGCAAATCCTGCTGCTCGACAGCCAGGTATTTGGCGTCCCACATGGTGAACTGAGCGATTATCAGCTCGACTGGCTGGAGCGTAAACTCGCCGCTGAACCTGAACGCCATACGCTGCTATTGCTGCATCATCATCCTGTTCCTGCGGGTTGTAGCTGGCTTGACCAACATAGCCTGCGCAACGCCGCAGAGTTGGATAACGTTCTGCAAAAATTCCCGAAAGTGAAAACTCTGGTGTGCGGTCATATTCACCAGGAGCTAGATTTGGACTGGAACGGCAGACGAATGCTGGCGACGCCATCCACTTGCGTGCAATTTAAGCCGCACTGCTCAAACTTCACGCTCGACACTATTGAACCAGGTTGGCGTTGGCTGGAACTTCATCCAAACGGTGAAGTGACCACTGAGGTTTGCCGCCTGAAAGGTGCGGTGTTCAACCCAGATACCGCTTCAGAAGGGTATTGATGTCAACGCTACTTTACTTACACGGTTTCAACAGTTCGCCGCGTTCCGCTAAGGCTACCAGCTTGCAGGCCTGGCTGGCGCAGAACCATCCGCACATCAATATGATTATCCCAGAGCTCCCTCCGTATCCTGCCGATGCGGCAGAGCTGCTGGAGTCGCTGGTACTCAAGCATGGCGGTGAACCTCTGGGGGTTGTTGGCTCCTCTTTAGGTGGTTATTACGCCACCTGGTTAGCGCAATGTTTTATGCTGCCAGCGGTAGTAGTAAACCCTGCGGTACGGCCTTTTGAATTGCTTGTCGATTATCTGGGCACCAACGAGAACCCCTACACCGGGCAGCAATATGTGCTAGAGTCACGCCATATTTACGATCTTAAAGTCATGCAAGTTGACCCGTTAGAAGCGCCAGATCTCATCTGGTTGTTACAGCAAACGGGTGACGAAGTGCTTGATTACCGCCAGGCGGTGGCGTACTACACCCCCTGTCGACAGACGGTAGAGTCCGGTGGCAATCACGCCTTTGTAGGCTTCGAAGATTATTTCTCACAGATCATCGACTTCCTGGGCCTGCATTAATGCCTGATGTCGAATTCCTGTTTCGCAATCTGAACGAATAAACCATGACGCAATCCAGTTATAACGCCGATGCCATTGAGGTACTCACCGGGCTTGAGCCTGTTCGCCGCCGCCCCGGGATGTACACCGACACCACCCGTCCAAACCATTTGGGTCAGGAAGTCATTGATAACAGCGTGGATGAAGCGCTGGCAGGTCATGCGAAGCGTGTTGATGTTATTCTCCATGCCGATCAGTCATTAGAAGTCATTGATGACGGGCGAGGCATGCCGGTAGATATCCACCCGGAAGAGGGTGTTCCGGCTGTAGAACTCATTCTTTGTCGTCTGCACGCGGGCGGTAAATTCTCCAATAAAAACTACCAGTTCTCTGGTGGTTTGCACGGTGTTGGCATTTCGGTGGTTAACGCCTTGTCAAAACGTGTCGAAGTCACGGTGCGTCGTGATGCGCAGGTTTACAGCATCGCTTTTGAAAATGGCGATAAAGTCGAGGAACTGGCGGTGGTCGGGACCTGCGGCAAACGTAATACCGGCACCAGCGTTCACTTCTGGCCAGATGCCTCATTCTTCGACAGCCCACGTTTTTCCGTTTCCCGTTTAAGCCATTTGCTGAAAGCCAAAGCAGTATTGTGCCCTGGTGTTGAAATCACTTTTACTGACAAAGTGAACAATACCGAGCAGCGTTGGTGTTATCAGGATGGCCTGAAAGATTACCTGTGCGAAGCGATTAACGGCTTACCGACGCTTCCTGAATCACCATTTGTCGGCAATTATGCCGGTGATGTTGAACAGGTTGATTGGGCGCTGTTATGGCTGCCAGAAGGCGGCGAACTGCTGACAGAAAGCTACGTTAACCTGATCCCAACCATGCAGGGCGGTACTCACGTCAACGGTCTGCGTCAGGGGTTGTTGGATGCGATGCGTGAATTTTGCGAATACCGCAACATTCTGCCGCGCGGCGTGAAACTCTCAGCGGAAGATATCTGGGAACGTTGCGCCTACGTGCTGTCAGTGAAAATGCAGGATCCGCAGTTTGCCGGGCAAACCAAAGAGCGCCTCTCATCACGCCAGTGTGCCGCCTTTGTTTCCGGTGTCGTTAAAGATGCCTTCAGCTTGTGGCTGAACCAGAATATTCAAGTGGCGGAACAACTCGCAGAACTGGCGATTTCCAGTGCTCAACGCCGTATGCGTGCCGCTAAAAAAGTGGTGCGTAAAAAGCTAACCAGCGGCCCGGCATTACCTGGAAAACTGGCCGACTGCTCCGCGCAAGATTTGAGTCGTACTGAATTGTTCCTGGTGGAAGGGGATTCTGCAGGCGGTTCTGCCAAGCAGGCCCGTGACCGCGAATACCAGGCGATCATGCCGCTGAAAGGTAAGATCCTTAATACCTGGGAAGTATCTTCCGATGAAGTGCTTGCATCGCAAGAAGTGCACGATATTTCGGTAGCGATCGGCATCGATCCGGACAGTGAAGATCTGAGCCAGTTGCGTTACGGCAAAGTTTGTATCCTGGCGGATGCGGACTCCGATGGTCTGCACATTGCAACGTTGTTATGCGCGCTGTTCGTGCGCCACTTCCGCTCTCTGGTTCGCGGGGGTCACGTCTATGTGGCGATGCCACCGTTGTACCGCATCGATTTGGGCAAAGAGGTTTACTACGCGCTGGACGAAGAAGAGAAAGCCGGCGTGCTCGAGCAACTTAAACGTAAGAAAGGGAAACCGAACGTGCAGCGCTTTAAAGGGCTGGGTGAGATGAACCCACTGCAATTACGTGAAACGACGCTCGATCCCAACACTCGCCGCCTGGTACAGCTTACGATTGACGATGAAGATAACGATAAAACCATGGCAATTATGGATATGTTGCTAGCTAAAAAGCGTTCTGAAGATCGACGCAATTGGCTGCAAGATAAAGGCGACATGGCTGATATTGAAGTCTAATTATCGTATCAGGCGGGTGATGCAATACATCCCCGCCTGATAAAAACGCCAGTTCTTTCCCTTATCAGAACTTAATTTTTACACCCGCAATCCCGCCGTAATTGATGCTGTCCCCTTCAAACGACTTCTCTACGCTTAAAGAACCGGTGAGTGAAACTGACTCATTGATCTGATGATCAACGCCCGCATTTAATTGACCCCATGTTCCGGCGCTGTTGGTGACGAATGGAATGTCGCCTTGTTGAGAAGAAAATACGGTCTTTGTTTCTCCTCTGAATTCATGCAGGATCCCCGGACGTACCCAGGCCGTCGTTCTGGTGCGCTCCTCCTCCACTTTTTGTTTATCATCATGATGCCAGGTCTGATGGACGCGCAGGCTCAGACGCCCGGTCAGGGAATCTGCGTTACCGAATTTAACCGCAGATGCCTCGTCATGGGTGTTATCCAGTTTCACTTTTGAGTAAATCAACTGGGCCTGAGGCTCAATAAAGCGCTGTACGTCAGCGTCCGGCTGCCACGGATAACCCGCTTCCAGCGAGGCACTTAAACCATATCCTTTGGTTTTCATTGGGCTGAGATCGGTGGGGTTGGATTCAACATACAGTCGGTTGTATTGGGCGACGGCATCCAGATAGCTTCCCTTTGGTGTGAAGTGCGTCCAGTAACCGCCTAACCCCCATGATTTCAGGGTATTACGCCCGGCAAACTCGTTGTCAGTATCAGTGACTTTGCTGCTCATTTTGCCGATATTACCAAGCACTCCAGCAAAATTTGAACTCCCGTCATCTTTACTTTCACGATACAAATCAATGCCTAACTGAATGGCGCTCAATGAGAATCGAGACTGCGGGCCATCAAAGTCGGATTTCCCATTTTTAAAAATCACCCGTCCCCAACTCATATGTGGCGATTCGGTTGCCTCAGTGATTTTCTCCACGCTGGCAAACTGTTCGCCAGTTCGCTCATGCAGGCTATCGACCAGCATCCGGCTATACAGTAATGCCTGTTGAGGAATGACCTGATACAGCGATGTTTCTGCCCGATAATCTGGCACCGCAATCGGCTGTTGAGGAGCCGCAGGCGCTTCGGGTTTAAGATTATCAACTGGCGGTTCTGCTACTGGCGTGAAATCAGCTGGCGGTGGTGATGGCGGCAGAGGAAGAGGAAGCTCGCTATCGTCAATGATGCCAGGCAACTGCTTATGCGAGCGCAGATACCAGGCTTCTTCATTGCTGCCATCAACACTTGAACGGTAAAGCGAGTATTCATACGGTCCCGCTTTCACTTTGCTGAGCAGGCTAAAAGCTTCTGTTGCCGTTGTCGCACCGCTAATGGTATCTACAACTTTGATACCGTTACCATGAGTGAGAGCGCCACTGCCATCGGTATTGGTGATTTTTAGGCTGGTGGAGCCGTCGGCATGGCCACCATCGACAACTAATTGATCCGACGGTGAATTATCGCTGTGCAAATGGGTGTTTAACGCAATCGTTCCGTTGTCGCCGTGATAGTTATTCACCGTCAACGTCTTGTAGCGGTTATTTTCTGGTGTACTGAAGTTGATCAGGCTTTGATTATTCGTCAACTGGCTGAGCACCGAATTGCCTGTCAAAAACCACAGGCTGGTATTGTTTAATGAAACATCAGAAAACGCATTTTCCTCGGTTAGTGCAGCCCCCGTGAAGAGACTTCCTGACGCGTTGATGCTGGCATTTCCTGGCAACATCACCCCATTTTTTACCTGCAGCCACTGGCTTTCTCCCGTCACACGGCTATTTTGCATTTCAATATCTGCATAACCCGTGGTTTCAATACCATGGCCGTGCTCGCTGGTCAGAATGCTGTTATTGAGGGTGGCTAACCCTGGATTAGTGGCTGTACCCTGGGCTGCCAGGGCAGCAGAACTATCACCATGGGTGGCGACAGAAATATTATCGCCCTGAACATACCCGCCATTGCTGGCGAGAATACCGGCAGCACTAGCACCTTCGGTTTGAACCACGGTATTTTTAGCGTGTAGATTGGCTCCTGCTTCCGCCCAGAGACCGCGCGAGTTATCGCCGTGGGTATTTAGCGTGACGTTATCCAGTGCCATCTCAGCGGTTTCTGCTTTATATTTGCGGCCGACAAATGCGCCGCTCGCATTATTGCCGAGTGTCTCGATTGTGACATTACTGGCTGTCAGGCTAACGTTACCGGGTTTTGCCGCACCAATTCCGGCATACAAACCGATGGAGTTATCACCCTCAGTTTTGACGGTTGTATTCTTCAGAATAATATTCCCACCGTCATCTGCCGTTGCGCCATAAGCCTGCGTACCTTTTGTCTGCAGGGTGGTGCCATCCACCGTCAGCAAAGAACCGGCGTTACGGGAAGCCACGGCATGCGGGAAGGTGAGGTTGGATTGCACAGGTGAGCCATTGCCTGTTGTCATCACACTTCCTCCCGTCACATTCACCGTTGCGCCAGCATCAGCCACAATTCCCATCGCATTATCGTTACCCGAAGTATTGATATGGGTGTGGGTGATTGACGCGGTGCTATTTGCGACCCCAATTCCGGTGCCGTAATTACCCGAGGTGGTAATTCGTGATCTGTTCACCTCAAGCTGGCTACCGTTACTGGCGCTAATACCACTACTGGGATTCTGCGTGGTGAAGACTTCGCTGTCTGTTAAAATCAGTGAGGACCCCGCACCTTGCAGCAAGATCCCTGGAGACCACGGCCCGATAGCGTTAGGAGCGGCGGTGGCGGTTATTTTGCTTTCGCTAATCTCGGCTGTAGCGCCATCAACAATATTCATTCCAGAGCTGCGTGCGCCGCGTGTTTCTATCGTTGTACCACTGACCTGCGTATGCGAACCGGAACCTTCTACTGAGATACCGTGGCTTTGCATCCCGGAAGTACTGATTTGCGAGTTTATGACAGAAACAGAGGCGCCAGCCAGGGCCCGCGCTGCTGCCGTTGAGTGCAACGCATTTCCCTGGCCGCTGACGTTGATAGTGCTATTAGCAAGGGAGATGGCACTGTTTTCCCCTTCAGCGCGGCTCCCACCCTGGTTTACGCCAGAAACGTTTATTGTCAGATTTGAACCAGAGATGTTTGCGCCAGAAAGCGCATGCAGCGCAGCGGTTGTGGTTGTGCTCGAGGCATTGCCGGTACTTTCTATCGTACTATCCTGCAAGCTAATACGGGCATTGTCTTCAGCTCTTGCGGCGCTGGCACTCGCTGCGGTGGTGGTGAGTTGTAGACCCTTTCCGCGGATAGATGTCGCGCTGTCACTTGCCAACAACACATGACTTATACTGAGGGACTTTTCATTGTCCACTGGCGTGGTTGCTGATGCTGCGGCACCGGCAGTGGTGATGGCCGTGCCATCATGCAGCGTAGCCGTTGCGCCAGTTCTTGCCCAGACACCGACTGCACCTTTGCCTGCTGTTTGAATCGAACCGCCATCAATGTCGCCGTGCGTTGTTGCCCCATCTAAAAGTACGCCGTGGCCGTAAACTCCTGCTGTATCAATGGCAGTTTCTTGGAGAGTAATTTGGCTGCTGTCTTGTGCTTTGATTCCGTAGGCTGAGGCTCCAAGTGTGCTGATGGTGGCATTTTCAGCATTTAGCCTGCTATCCGTGCCGCTGACATACACACCGTGGCTTCCTCCAGTTGTTGTACTTCTGGCTCCCGTGGTCAGGACTTCACTGCTATTAGTCAGCTTGACTGCACCGCCTTGTGTCACCGTGATGCCCACCGTTCCCCAGGAGGCAGTTTGTACTTTGGAATGATCCAGAACGGCCTGCGAACCAGCTCCTGACACCACAACGGCGCGGTTATTATTTCCCTTCGCCCCGCCGCCTACGGTGACTGCCGAGTCTTTGAGGTTGAGATGCCCCCCTGATTCCACCAGCATTGCGGTCATATCATTGGCGGTGATGGTTGCACCTGCCAGCGTTTTGGGGTCGAGCAATACCTCGGTTTCCAGTAAATCGACACCGCTTGCAGAAAATACGTGCACACCGATTTGGTCTTTGGAACCTGCAGCCGAAACGGCATTATTCTTGATGCTACCTCTGGCCAATGAAACAATCCCGCCGTCGCCCATTTTGATGCCTGCGGTATTGGCAACGCTCATTTTTATCGTTTCATCATTGTATAAACCCCGGGTACAAATCCCGGCAGTACCAATAGTATTCACCAACCTTTCGGTCGCACTGACGTCAACACAACCAAAACTCAGCACACCAACGATTAATCCGGCGGAGGTTTTAAGCACAATTTTGTGGCGGTTATGGGAGATGTTAGCGGGCGATATCTTAATAATTTTCATACGAGTGCCTCTACGATAGTCTGGTTTGAATATGCCGGGCCTCGCTAAGGGAATGTCATTGTTCTCCGCGGTAAATCGGCAGTAATTCATTGCATGACAGTTGCACGGTATTAAATAGAAATAAAACCGTATCAGGGAATGGAAGTGATTGATATTTATCTGTCTGGGACGCAGGCATTATACGGCCAGTAATTAGATATGGGATTACTCGGGTTTAATTGCGGATTTAGTTTTATTATTGCGCTGTTGTGTTGTTTATTAATGGCATTGCTTTCAATAACCTAATTATTCTTCATTGCTTCCAAAAACTGCATGAAGCTGGCTTTCTTCTCCAGTTCTTTTCGATAGACCAGATAGACGCTAATTTTCTGTACCGGGAATAAGGGTGTTAATTGCCTTAATTTGAAAATATCCCGATAACGAGTAAAGGCATCCTGGGTGATGAAGCCAATACAATCGGTTTCCGACAGTAGGGTGAGAAGCATCAATATCGAATTAGTTTCAAAGGCAACCTGGGCATTTTTCAAGGTTGCCAGCAAAGATTGTTTACGCTGATAAATCATTTCATCACCGGTGAGATGGGTGACCATATCCATATTTTTTAAATCGTCAATGCTAATCGATGTTTTTTGAAAAGGATTATCCTGGCGGCACACTAGCACTGGTGTTAATTCACAGAATAAGACGCAGGTTAATGTGGTGCTGACGACCGGTGCACCTGAGAAAACTAAATCAGCTTTACGCAAATTAAGCAAACCCACAGCATCGGGAATGCCGAGAATAGTTTCGATGTATTTTATTTTAAAGTTAAGTTTTGCCAGCTTTATTTTAATTAATGCAGATGACAAGTCATGCACAGCGACAGAGAATGGAGAATAGATAACCCATGTTTCTCGTTTATTGGTTTGCTTACTTCTGGCTATGGAATCACTCATTATTTCTAAAGTTTGTTTTAGCTGAGTGTAAAGGTCATCGGCAAATACAGTGGGGGCGATGGTGTTTCCGTGGCGAATAAATAAAGGGTCTTCGAAATGAAGACGTAACTTTCGTAAGGCATGGCTAACAGACGGTGGGGTGACCTCAAGAATTTCAGAGACTTCAGTAATGCTTCGTGTCGAGTAAATCAAACAAAAAGTGGTTAACAGATTAAGATTAAAATTGGCTAGTTTTAGAACTTTATCGGAAACCATATTCGTTTTCATTTCTTGCCTCGCTACAAACTTGGGGTAAAAAGTAGCTTAGCAGGTATTAAGAAATGCGAATCTTGCAGCCAAAAAAAAGGAGCAGGTGTAAACACCGCTCCCGTTATTTCGTCGTCAGTTGATTACTTAATCGCGTCTTCCAGAATATGGATATGAACATCCAGAACATCGTCTTTGACAGCGGCACTGTGAGCTTTCATATGCGGGGTTTGCAGATGGGCTTCAAGGTGAGCCACAGTTTCCCATTTTTCCAGCATAAACACGGAATCTGGTGCGGCTGTCTGGAAGGCGACTTGCGCATTATGATCCACCAGCGGCGCATAACCGAAGCAACCTTCTTCTTCGAGCACAGTAGGAATAATTTTTGCAAAAGCATCTATCACCGCCTGGCGATGATGAGCGCCTGGACGGGTACGAATTTCAGCTATTACTGTTAGCATGACTGACTCCTTCATTTAAACACGGCAACAGTTAAGCAAAAATTTGGCCGAGATGCTCGCGGTATTCTGCGATAAAACGCGGAACATCAGGGACTTTCATCACATCGTTAGCGATAAAGGTCGGCAGGCCTTCCATACCGAGGAACTGGTTAGCTTTATGGAATGGCAGATAAACGCCATCAACACCCACGCCATGGAAGAACTGCTCTTTGTCTTCAAAGGCTTGTAACGGGGCGTTCCAGGTCAGGGAAAGCATATAAGTTTTGCCCTGAATCAGACCACCGGAACCGTATTTTTTCTCAGCGTCTGAACGGGTACGGCCATCGCTGGCATACAGAGAACCATGACCCTCAGTAAATACATCATCGATGTATTTTTTCATGGTCCACGGCGCGCCCATCCACCAGCCCGGCATTTGGTAAATCACGGTATCGGCCCACAGATATTTTTCGACTTCTTCTTTGACGTCGTACTCGCTGTCGGTACGCGTCACCAAAACATCATGCCCGAGGTCGCGCAAAAAACTTTCCGCGACGTCGGTCAGGGTGTCATTAAGTTGGCCGTTTGAGTGGGCGAATTTTTTCGCGCCATTGATAATCAGAATGTTGCTCATAGTTAGTCCTCGAATTATTGCGTATGGCGCGGAGTGTACCGTGATCAATGTCACTGTAAAATGCCGCATACAGGCAAAGACTTTTGCTAAAAACGCAATAATTCGAATGTGAAACCCTTTTTACCAACGTATCCGAACCTCGAAACCGCCGCTACTGGTGTTCATAAAGAGAGCTTGCATTCCATGCAAAGAAGCAATACGCCGCACTATAGATAACCCCAGTCCGCTGCCGGTTTTTTCCTGTCCTGGTGGGCGGAAGAACCGTTCACCCAATGAAGTTAAAAACTCCGGACTGACGCCTGGCCCGTTGTCAGTAATCGTTATTTCGTGACTTTGCAGAACGACGTCTACCACGCAACCGCGCGGGCTGTAACGTATAGCGTTATCCAGCAAGTTTCTGACCATTAAACTTAGCAACAACGGTTGCCCCTGACGTTTCACGCTCGGGTCTTGCACATCAAGACGAATATCGATGCCTGCACGTAGTGCCTCGTGCCAGGCGTCCATCACGGCATTTTGCAGCAAGAGTTGAAAGGCGACTTCCTGCACATCATCCAAACTCGCTAAAGAGTCCAGGCGTGATAGCGTCAGCAACTGATCAACCAGGCGAGTGGCGCGATCGATTCCCGCACTGAGATTATTGAGGGCATGATCGCGTACTGGCTCGTCATGCTGCGCAAGCTGCGCGACTTCGGCCTGCACTTTTAATGCGGCAAGAGGGCTGCGCAGTTCGTGTGCTGCATCGGAGGTAAAACGCCGTTCGCGCTGCATCAATTCCCCGGTGCGCGAAAAGAGCTGATTGAGTGCCATAACCAGTGGCCGTACTTCTTGTGGCAAGGTTTGGGTCGGGAGCTCGCGGTCATCGTCAGGTTTGCGGGTACGTAACTGATTCGCTAGTTTGTGAAGTGGGGCAAGGGCGCGGCTAACCAACCATACGAGTAGTAGTAAAATCAGCGGTAGCGCGATAAGCCATGGGGTGATCTGCGACAATACAATATCCAGCGCCAGATCTTCCCGATACTCCCATTCCTGTCCCACCACAATCCGATATTTCCCATCTGGTGTGGTGACCCACACCATGCGCCACATATCGTCGTCGCCAGCTAGTTTTCCGTCTGTAAATCCGTCGCGCTGGTAGCGCCAGATGAGGTTGCGGCCATTGTCTCCATCGTTGAGTAACAGCTTTCCATCGGCGGTATATATGGCGAAGGCCAGCGTGTCGTCGTCTTGCTTACCACGATGGTTGGAAATCATGGTTTTAGTGCGCGGTAATTGTGCATCACCTTGCACGCCATCCAGTTCTAATGCACTCAGGCGTTTAGCAAACAGCACCTGCTGAGTGTCAAACAGTTTGTTTAGCGTTTTACTGGTTTGATGCCAGGCGGCAATGCTTGCGCCAACCCATGCTACAAGGGTCAGCAAAATGTACCCGGCAATTAATCTGGCGCGTAAACTTTGAGTCAGTGTTTTTATCATTCTTCGCCCAACGTATAACCAATTCCGTGCACTGTGCGAATAAAGCCGCTACCGAGTTTGCGGCGTAAATGATGGATGTGTACTTCCAGAGCGTTTCGGGAAACGTCGTCATCCCAGTTATAAAGTTTTTCTTCAATAAGTGTGCGTGGTAATACGCGCCCGGCGTTACGCATGAATAATTCCAGCAAGGCAAACTCTTTGGGTTTTAACTGCAACGGCCCTCCATCGCGAGTGACAGTTAATTTAATCGGGTCGAGCTCAACCCCTGCATGGAATAACGTCGATTGTGCTTGCCCATGATTGCGACGAATTAAAACCTGCAGCCGGGTGGCAACTTCTATTAACGCAAAGGGTTTACACAAGTAATCATCGGCACCGAGCTGCAACCCCTCAACCCGTTGTTCCAGCGTGTCTCTGGCAGTTAGAATGAGTACCGGTTCAGTTTGGCCACTACGACGCCATGTTTTTAGAATATCCAGCCCGTCGATACCTGGCAGGCTTAAATCGAGTACTGCTGCATCGTAAGGAGCCAGACCAAGTGCCGACCGGCCTTGCTGGCCATCGGTGAACCAGTCGACAGTAAAGCCCATTTTGGTGAGTCCGGCTTTTAATCCATCACCAATGAGCTTATCGTCTTCAATGAGTAATACGCGCATGCGTTGTCCCTTACTGTCTATTTAGCGGAAGTTAATAACTTTTGCGCAGGTGTGTACAGGGGAAAAATACGATGCTTCGGCAAGCTGCGCAATTTTCTAAAAAATACGATTTCTCAGGGAGAAATTAAGATCTCGTTAAGATCTCTCCGGTTAAATAGCATTCAGAAATTCATTCATATAAGGAAAATAAACGATGAAAAAAGTAGCCGCTATTTTGACTATTCTCGCAATCACCGCAGCACCTGCACTAGCTGCAAATCAAGGCGGGTTCTCTGATCCGAATGCCGCTCCGGCCGCCACACAAACTCAAGCCGCGGGCGGCTTTGTCGGTCCAAGTGGCAGCAATACCACGGCGGCACAGGCGAAGTCATTGTCTGATGATACTTGGGTCACTTTGCGCGGTAAGATTGAGTCCCGCATCGGCGGTGACCACTACATCTTCCGCGATACCTCCGGCACAATTAACGTCGATATCGACCAGAAACGCTGGAACGGCCAGACCATCACCCCACAAGATAATGTTGAAATTCAAGGGGAAGTGGACAAAGACTGGAACTCCGTTGAAATCGACGTGAAACAAATTACTAAAGTGAAATAATTCTCTGTAATGAGCCGCAATTTGCGGCTCATTTCTTATCGCTGTGCTTCACCCAAAGATACTCACTCCTCTGTGACTACGACTGCCAGATAAGGTACTATCGGCGGCAATTACGCCGTTTGTGGCCACATGCGGCTCGTCAGTTTGAGGATGAATAATTAATGAGTGATTTAACTCATGATGGTGCAGAACGCCTTGCGCTGCACGAATTCACGGAAAATGCGTATCTCAACTATTCCATGTACGTCATTATGGACCGCGCTCTGCCGTTCATTGGTGATGGCTTAAAGCCGGTACAGCGTCGCATCGTCTATGCGATGTCAGAGTTGGGGTTAAGCAACAGCGCTAAATTCAAAAAATCAGCCCGTACCGTCGGTGACGTTCTGGGTAAATACCATCCGCACGGCGATAGTGCCTGTTACGAAGCGATGGTTCTGATGGCGCAGCCGTTCTCCTACCGCTACCCGTTAGTTGACGGGCAGGGGAACTGGGGGGCTCCGGATGATCCGAAATCCTTCGCTGCGATGCGTTATACCGAGTCGCGACTGTCAAAATATGCGGAAGTCTTGCTGGGTGAGTTAGGGCAGGGGACGGTCGACTACGTGCCGAACTTTGACGGCACCATGCAGGAGCCGAAAATGCTACCTGCGCGCCTGCCTAATATCCTGCTCAATGGCACCACTGGCATTGCAGTCGGCATGGCAACAGACATCCCGCCACATAACTTGCGAGAAGTGGCGAAAGCCGCAATCACCCTGATTGACCAGCCGAAAACCACGCTCGATGAGCTGTTGGATATCGTGCAGGGGCCGGACTACCCAACCGAAGCCGAAATCATCACCCCGCGTGATGAAATTCGTAAAATCTACCAGAATGGCCGCGGTTCTGTGCGTATGCGTGCAGTCTGGAAAAAAGAAGATGGCGATGTGGTGATTACCGCGTTACCTCACCAAGTTTCCGGCGCGCGCGTGCTGGAGCAAATTGCCAATCAGATGCGTGCTAAAAAGCTGCCGATGGTTGAAGACTTGCGCGATGAATCGAACCACGAAAACCCGACGCGCCTGGTGATTGTTCCACGTTCCAACCGTATCGACGTCGAACAGGTGATGAACCACCTGTTTGCTACTACCGATCTTGAGAAAAGCTATCGCATCAACCTCAATATGATCGGATTGGATAATCGTCCATCGGTGAAAAACCTGCTGGAAATCCTGACTGAGTGGCTGGTTTATCGTCGCGAAACGGTGCGCCGTCGCCTGAGTTATCGTCTGGAGAAAGTGCTCAAACGCCTGCACATCCTTGAAGGTTTGCTGGTCGCGTTCCTCAATATTGACGAAGTGATTCACATTATTCGTACCGAGGACGAACCCAAGCCCGTGTTGATGTCGCGTTTCGAATTAAGCGAAACGCAGGCTGAATCTATCCTCGAGCTGAAATTGCGCCACCTCGCAAAACTCGAAGAGATGAAAATTCGCGGCGAGCAGAGCGAGCTGGAAAAAGAGCGTGACCAATTGCAGGGCATTCTGGCGTCCGAACGCAAAATGAATACCTTGCTGAAGAAAGAGTTGCAGGCTGATTCCGACGCTTATGGCGACGATCGTCGTTCACCGCTGCGTGAACGTGGTGAAGCGAAAGCCATGAGCGAACATGATATGACTCCGTCCGAACCGGTCACCATTGTGCTCTCACAAATGGGCTGGGTGCGTAGCGCTAAAGGCCATGACATTGACGCGCAAGGACTTAACTATAAAGCAGGCGATAGCTTCCTTGGTTCGGCTAAAGGGAAGAGCAACCAGCCAGTGGCGTTTATTGACTCCACCGGACGCAGCTACGCACTTGACCCAATAACGTTACCATCGGCACGTGGCCAGGGTGAGCCGCTGACCGGTAAACTCACGCCACCACCGGGTGCGGTTGTCGAGCATGTCTTAATGGCGCCAGACGACCAAAAACTGCTGATGGCATCTGATGCGGGCTACGGTTTCGTTTGTACCTTCAACGATTTAGTGTCGCGTAACCGTGCGGGTAAAACGCTGATTTCATTGCCGGAAAATGCGAAAGTGATGCCGCCGATGGAAATCTCAAGCACTGACGATATGCTGCTGGCGATTACCGCTGCAGGCCGCATGCTGATGTTCCCGGTCGCTGATTTGCCGCAACTTTCCAAAGGCAAAGGGAATAAAATTATCTCGATTCCTTCTGCGGAAGCGGCAAAAGGTGATGACAAACTGGCACATTTGTTTGTCTTGCCGCCACAAAGCACGGTCACGCTGCATGTTGGCAAACGCAAAATTAAACTCCGTCCAGAAGAACTGCAGAAAATCACCGGTGAGCGCGGTCGTCGCGGTACGCTGATGCGTGGTCTACAACGCATTGATCGTGTTGAAGTTGATTCACCTCAGCGTGCTAGTGCGGGCGACAGCGAAGAGTAATCGAATTCTGGCGGTCGTCAGGCCGCCGGAACGATGTGTTTTGTGCTAAAGCAGGTCATATATCCGCGATATTTCAGGTGCAGGTGGGGCGACTGCTCCTCCTGGAATTTAGGGTATACTTGTCAGCGGTTTTGGCTTTTGAGGTTGTTATGCTATCCATCGTACGTTTTATAATCGTAATAATTTATTGCCTGCTGGTGTGCATTTTTGGCTGCATTTATTGCTTGTTCAGCCCACGTAACCCACGCCATGTTGCTACGTTTGGTCATCTTTTTGGGCGTCTTGCGCCTGTCTTTGGTTTGAAAGTTGAAACCCGTTTGCCTGAGGGCGTAGAAAATCATCCGACGGCGATTTATATCTGTAACCATCAGAATAATTTCGACATGGTGACGGCGGCTAGTATTGTGCAGCCACCGACGGTGACCGTTGGGAAAAAAAGCCTGTTGTGGATCCCGTTCTTTGGCCAAATTTATTGGCTTACCGGGAATATGCTTATCGACCGTGATAATCGTACCAAAGCGCTCAGCACCATTTCCCAGGTTGTGGCGCAAATTCAGAAACGTAATGTGTCGGTGTGGATGTTCCCGGAAGGGACTCGCAGCCGTGGCCGTGGCCTGCTGCCATTTAAAACCGGTGCATTCCATGCCGCAATTGCTGCTGGCGTCCCAATTATTCCGGTGTGTGTTTCCAACACCAGCAATAAAATTAAACTGAACCGTTTGAATAATGGTTTAGTTATTGTCGAAATGCTGCAGCCGATTGATATCAGCCATTACGGTAAAGACCAGGTGCGTAAACTTGCCACCGATTGCCGTGAAATTATGATGGCAAAAATCGATGAACTTAATAAAGAAGTCGCGGAGCGAGAAGCCTCCGGTCGAGTTGAAAGCAAACAAGCGAACTGAACCGGATTGTTGACAAAGGTCACTAAACCGGTGCTGTAGGGTGGATAAGCGGTCGCGCCATCCACCATTTTCGCCAGTTTTGTCGGATGGCGCTGTGCTTATCCGACCTACGAAGAGGTTTGTCATCCGTTTCACCGAGCGCTTTTATTTTGGCGGTACGTGTTGTGCCGCCCCACGTTAGTCAGTTTCACATGGAGTTATTATGTCACTCAGTCGGCGTCAGTTTTTACAGGCATCAGGAGTCGCACTATGTGCAGGCTCGGTGCCACTGAGGGCAAATGCGGCAGGTATGCAGCAACCTTTACCCGTTCCTCCTTTACTGGAGTCTCGCCGTGGTCAGCCTTTATTCCTGACGTTACAACGGGCACATTGGTCATTTACTGGCGGCGCTAAAGCACCCGTTTGGGGCTTGAATGGGCGTTATCTTGGGCCGACCATTCGCGTATGGAGCGGCGATGACGTGAAGATGATTTACAGCAATCGTCTGCAAGAAAACATCGCCATGACGATTGCCGGTTTGCAAGTGCCAGGCCCGTTAATGGGGGGGCGGCACGAATGATGTCGCCAAATGTAGACTGGGCTCCTGTTCTGCCAATTCGCCAGCAGGCTGCTACATTGTGGTATCACGCTAACACCCCAAACCGCACCGCGAAACAGGTCTACAATGGCCTGGCGGGGATGTGGCTTATCGAAGATGAAGTCAGCAAATCGTTACCTATTCCCAACCATTATGGCGTCGATGACTTCCCGGTAATCATTCAGGATAAGCGTCTTGATAACTTCGGGGCGCCTGAATATGAAGAGCCGGGTAGTGGTGGTTTTGTGGGGGATACGCTGCTGGTGAATGGTGTGCAAGGGCCGTATGTCGAGGTCTCTCGCGGTTGGGTGCGTTTGCGTTTGCTTAACGCCTCGAACTCGCGCCGCTATTTGCTACAAATGAGCGATGGCCGTGCGATGCACGTGATTTCAAGCGACCAGGGTTTTCTCCCGGCACCTGTTGCTGTTAAGCAACTTTCACTGGCACCGGGCGAGCGTCGCGAGATTCTGGTTGATATGACCGACGGCAAAGAGGTGTCGATAACCTGCGGTGAAGCCGCCGGTATCATGGACAGGATCCGTGGCTTCTTTGAACCCTCAAGTATTCTTATCTCCACGCTGGTTCTCACCCTTCGTGCAACCGGTTTGCTGCCTTTGGTAACCGATACGTTACCAATGCGTCTGCTACCGGAAGAGATTATCAACGGTAACCCATCACGTAGCCGTGATATTGCGCTGGGTGATGACCCTGGTATTAACGGCCAACTGTGGGATATGAAGCGCATTGATATTCAGACTCAGCAAGGCACCTGGGAGCGCTGGACGGTGCGTGCTGATATGCCGCAATCTTTCCATATCGAAGGTGTGAGCTTCCTGATTAAAAACGTCAATGGTGCGGCACCGTTTGGTGAAGACCGAGGCTGGAAAGATACGGTTTGGGTTGATGGGCAAGTCGAGCTACTCGTGTACTTTGGCCAACCTTCCTGGGAACATTTCCCGTTCCTTTATTCCAGCCAAACGCTGGAAATGGCGGACCGTGGCTCTATTGGGCAGTTGTTAGTGCAGCCTGCGCCGTAAACCACCCTCACCCTGGCCCTCACCCTGGCCCTCTCCCTGAGGGAGAGGGAAGATTCGGTATCCACCCTCGATCACTGAGGGAGAGGGACGATTCGGTGTCCGCCCTCGATCACTGAGGGAGAGGGAAGATTCGGTGTCCGCTCTCGATCACTGAGGGAGAGGGAAGATTCGGTGTCCGCCCTCGATCACTGAGGGAGAGGGAAGATTCGGTGTTCCCCCTCTCCTGAGGGAGAGGGTTGGGGTGAGGGCAAGAAAACATTGATCGCCCGCAATAATCCTTCATTTATTACCCAATAAAAGCGTATAATCGCCGGCTTTGGTTATTTTTAAATCATTTTTTATTCATTTTTCGGAAGCATTATGAGCTCTATAAGCTTGATCCAGCCCGATCGCGAACTCTTTTCGTGGCCTCAATACTGGGCAGCCTGTTTTGGCCCGGCACCGTTTTTACCCATGTCACGTAAGGAAATGGACGATTTAGGCTGGGATAGCTGTGACATCATTCTGGTTACCGGAGATGCTTACGTTGACCATCCAAGTTTTGGTATGGCGATTTGTGGCCGTATGCTGGAAGCCCAGGGTTTCCGCGTGGGGATCATCGCCCAGCCTGACTGGAACAGTAAAGAAGACTTCATGCGCCTGGGTAAACCGAACCTGTTCTTCGGGGTGACTGCGGGTAACATGGATTCGATGATCAACCGCTATACCGCTGACCGCAAACTGCGTCATGACGATGCGTATACGCCTGATAACGTGGCAGGTAAACGCCCGGATCGCGCCTCACTTGCTTATACCCAACGCTGCAAAGAAGCCTGGCGTGATGTGCCGGTTATCCTTGGCGGTATTGAAGCGAGCCTGCGCCGTACAGCGCACTACGATTACTGGTCTGATACCGTTCGTCGTTCCATTCTGGTGGATGCCAAAGCCGACATGTTGATTTTCGGCAACGGTGAACGTCCGCTGGTGGAAGTGGCTCATCGCCTGGCAATGGGCGAGAAAATCGACGAAATCGGCGATGTGCGTAACACCGCGATGATGCGTAAAGAAGCGATGCCAGGTTGGTCTGGCGTGGATTCTACGCGTCTGGATATGCCTGGTCGTATCGACCCCATTCCACACCCTTACGGTGAAGATTTGCCTTGTGCAGAAACCGGTAAACCGGAAAAGCCAATCAACGAAGCGAAAGCGATTGTTGTGAAGCCTGCACCGATGAAACCGTGGGAAAAAACCTACGTGTTGCTGCCGTCGTACGAAAAAGTTAAAAACGACAAAGTTCTCTACGCGCACGCTTCACGTATTTTGCACCATGAAACCAACCCTGGTTGTGCTCGTGCGTTGATGCAAAAACACGGTGACCGTTACATCTGGATTAACCCGCCAGCCATCCCGCTTTCCACCGAAGAGATGGACAGTGTGTTTGCTCTACCTTATAAGCGCGTTCCGCATCCTGCGTATGGCAAGGCGCGTATTCCTGCGTATGAGATGATTCGCTTCTCGGTGAATATCATGCGTGGTTGCTTTGGTGGCTGTTCGTTCTGTTCCATCACCGAACACGAAGGCCGCATTATTCAGAGCCGTTCTGAAGATTCGATCATCAGCGAAATTGAAGCGATGCGCGATACGGTGCCTGGCTTCACCGGCGTGGTTTCCGATCTGGGTGGCCCAACAGCTAACATGTATATGCTGCGCTGCAAATCGCCACGTGCGGAACAAACCTGCCGCCGTCTGTCGTGCGTCTATCCGGACATTTGTCCGCACATGGACACAAACCATGAGCCGACGATCAACTTGTATCGCCGCGCCCGTGAGATTAAAGGTGTTAAGAAGATCCTGATCGCTTCCGGTGTTCGTTACGATATCGCGGTAGAAGATCCTCGCTATATCAAAGAACTGGCGACGCACCACGTTGGTGGATATCTGAAGATTGCCCCGGAACATACCGAAGAAGGGCCGCTTTCTAAGATGATGAAACCGGGTATGGGCAGCTATCAGCGCTTCAAAGAGCTGTTTGACACCTACTCTAAACAAGCTGGAAAAGAGCAGTACCTGATTCCGTATTTCATCTCGGCGCACCCTGGTACGCGCGATGAAGATATGGTGAATCTGGCGCTGTGGCTGAAGAAAAACCGTTTCCGTTTGGATCAGGTACAGAACTTCTATCCGTCACCGTTGGCGAACTCCACCACCATGTATTACACCGGCAAGAACCCGCTGGGTAAGATCAGTTACAAGAGTGAAGAAGTTGTGGTGCCGAAAGGTGACCGCCAGCGTCGTCTGCACAAAGCGCTGCTGCGTTATCACGATCCTGCTAACTGGCCGATGATTCGTGAAGCGCTGGAAGAAATGGGTAAAAAGCACTTGATCGGTGGCCGTCGTGAATGTCTGGTGCCTTCGCCAACGCTTGAGGAGATGCGTGAAGCGCGTCGCTACAATCGTGGTGCTCGTCCGGCACTGACAAAACATACGCCAATGACACATCAGCGTCGTGCTCCGCAAGCGGGCGCGAAGCCTGCTGTTGGTGCTAAGCCTGCTGCGGGCGCGAAACCTAACGTGGGTGCAAAACCAGCGGCTAAAGCTGCGTCGAAGCCTGCGAACAGAAAGCGTCCGGCATAGTTACTGCCCTCACCCTAACCCTCTCCCACAGGAGAGGGGACTGCTCGGTTTTCTCCCTCTGCCCCAGAAGAGGATTACCACGGTTTTCTCCCTCTCCATCAGGGAGAGGGCCGGGGTGAGGGTTGTTCTAAACCTTAACTCCCAAACACATCAGGGTCTGGTCCCAGACGCTTACTGCTATCCAACTTCGCAATCTCGCTTAACTCGTCTTTATCAAGACGGAAATCAAACACGTTAAAGTTCTCAGCAATACGCGCTGGCGTCACCGATTTCGGGATAACCACCAGACCGCTATCCAGGTGCCAGCGAATCACAATTTGTGCCGGTGTTTTGCCGTATTTATCGGCCAGGTCGCGGATGATTTTCTTATCGAACACACCGTCACCACCCTGAGCCAGCGGGCTCCAGGACTCGGTCTGAATCTTGTGTGTGGCATTCCAGGCATGAAGTTGACGCTGTTGTAGCAACGGATGGAGTTCTATCTGGTTGATTACCGGTGAGACACCCGTTTCATCAATCAAACGCTGAAGGTGGTTGAGCTGGAAGTTACACACGCCAATGCTTTTAACCAGGCCTAGTTTTTGCAGCTCAATCATCCCTTTCCAGGCTTCAACATAATGATCTTTGCTCGGCACCGGCCAGTGCATCAAATAGAGGTCGACATAATCCAGTTGCAGTTTTTCGAGGCTATCTTCCAGCGCCTGGCGTGGACGTTGTTGATCGTCGTTCCACAGTTTGGTGGTGATAAACAGCTCTTCACGCGGAATGCCCGCTTGTTTTAGCGCACTGCCCACGCCGTCTTCATTCTTATACGCGGCGGCGGTATCAATCGATCGATAGCCGACTTCCAGCGCTTTATTGATGGCAATCAGAACTTGCTCGTTGCTGGCTTGCCAGACACCGAGGCCCAATTGCGGCATTACATTTCCATCCTGGAGCTTGATTACAGTTGGAGTCGCCATGTATTCCTCCTTAATGATTAAACTCACATAATTCAAGTTGCAGGGGCGTTGGCTAATCCTGCAACCTGAATTATTTAGGGTTTAAGTCTGGACCAAATACTCAAAAACGAGAACCAATTGACTAAATTACTTAGCGTGCAGCTTCGTAAATACGACGGCTCACGTCCAGAGTAATGTCCTGGCGCTCACCCAATTTAGTCATGCCTTTTTCTTCCAGTTTCACCAGCAGAGCCGGGATAGTGCTGCCATCCAGACCGTAGGCAGACAAGCGAGTCGGCGCGCCCATTTGCTCGAAGAAATTGCGCGTTGCAGCAATCGCCGCATCAATACGTTCTTCTTCAGAACCTGCAGTGATATTCCACACGCGCTCAGCATATTGCAGCAGTTTGCCGCGTTTCTCGTTACGTTTTTCGTTCAGCAACGATGGCAGAACCACCGCCAGAGTTTGCGCGTGATCCAGTCCGTGCATCGCGGTCAGTTCGTGACCCAGCATATGAGTTGCCCAGTCTTGCGGTACGCCAGCACCAATCAGGCCGTTTAACGCCATGGTCGCCGCCCACATTACGTTGGCACGAACGTCATAGTTTTCAGGTTCTTTCAGCGCTTTCGGGCCATCTTCAACCAGAGTTAACAGAATGCCTTCGGCAAAACGGTCCTGCACTTTGGCGTTTACCGGATAAGTAATGTATTGCTCAACGGTATGCACAAACGCATCCACCACACCATTTGCGACCTGACGTGGTGGCAGCGTGTAGGTATAAACCGGATCAAGCACCGCAAAGACAGGCTGCACGTGTTCAGACATAAATGCCTGTTTGTCGCCTGTAGTACGGCGAGATACGACAGCACCTTTGTTAGATTCAGAACCGGTTGCTGGCAGTGTCAGAACAGAGCCCATTGGGATGGCGCTTTTCACATCATTGCCGTGAGTCAGCAGAATATTCCATGGGTCGATATCAGCCGGGTAGTTGGCTGCCGCGGCGATGAACTTAGTACCATCCAGCACAGAACCACCGCCGACGGCTAACAGGAAAGTGACTTTCTGCTGGCGAACGATTTCGACTGCTTTCATCAGCGTTTCGTAAGTCGGGTTCGGTTCGATACCGCTAAACTCCAGCACGTCCAGTCCTTCAAGTTGGGAGTAAACCTGGTCCAGTACGCCATTTTTCTTCACGCTGCCGCCGCCGTAGGTAATCAGAACGCGGGCACCTGCTGGAATTTGTGCACGCAGTTCGGAAACAGCGCCTTTACCAAACAGGATGCGAGTCGGGGTGTGTAGGTTGAAGTTGTTCATTATTGGTTCCCTTTGCTTGGGTAAACAGAGATTGCTTATCGCATTTGATGGTAGCCATTGTCGGCCTCGGGTG
The DNA here is from genome assembly GCF_003675305.1 of Buttiauxella sp. 3AFRM03. Taxonomy (NCBI): domain Bacteria; kingdom Pseudomonadati; phylum Pseudomonadota; class Gammaproteobacteria; order Enterobacterales; family Enterobacteriaceae; genus Buttiauxella; species Buttiauxella sp. 3AFRM03. Next base: position 2,241,337 of record NZ_CP033076.1, on the reverse strand, counting down.
GCTATCTCTCAATGCTTATTCCTGCCTTTATCTTGCCTATTTCTCCTGGGTGCTGGAGAAATGAAAGAATTAGTTGCACACTGACATCGGTAGAAAAGCCATGCGGAGCGCAGGAAAATGAAGCGGAAGGCGATTTGTCAGCAGTTAACTAACAAAATTAATTTATTGATACAAAAAGAAAATAGTGGCCTGAGTTCTCTGCCAAACGTTAGCTTACTGTATGGTACGAAACCCTATGCGCGCACGCCAGTTATGTATGAGCCGGGGATCATTATTCTCTTTTCCGGCCATAAAACGGGTTATCTGAATGATCGCGTGTTTCGCTATGATGCCAACGAATACCTGCTATTGACCGTCCCACTCCCTTTTGAATGCGAAACCTTCGCTACCCCTGAAGTGCCGTTGGCCGGACTGCGCATTAATATTGATATTTTTCAGCTTCAGGACTTGCTGATGGATATCGGCGAAGATGATTTATCGCACCCGCAAACCTGCTCGACCGGGATTAACTCCGCCCAGCTATCTGAAGAAATTCTTTGTGCTGCCGAGCGCTTGCTGGACGTACTGGAACACCCGCTCGATGCGCGTATCATGGGCAAACAAATTATCCGCGAGATTCTCTATCACATTCTGGTGGGGTCATGCGGTGCGGCACTGCTGGCGCTGGTTAGCCGGCAGACGCATTTCAGCCTGATAAGCCGGGTGCTCAGGCGCATTGAAACGCAGTACACAGAAAACCTGTCGGTGGACCAACTCGCCGCAGAAGCGAACATGAGTGTTTCGGCGTTTCATCACAACTTTAAGTCGGTCACCAGCACCTCGCCGCTGCAATATCTCAAGAGTTACCGTTTGCACAAAGCGCGAATGCTGATTTTGCATGATGGGATTAAAGCCAGTACCGCGGCGATTCGTGTCGGGTACGAAAGTGCATCGCAGTTTAGCCGCGAGTTTAAGCGTTACTTTGGTGTGACGCCGGGGGAAGATGCTGCGCGGATGCGAGTGATTTAAAGGAAAGTGAACAGCGTTAGCGGGGTGGATAATGTCACGTTATCCACCCTGTAATGTCTTATGCCGGGTTAAATTTTTTCTTGATGACCACAAACAGAGTACCCACAAGTCCTGCTACCAGCAGCGCCATCGGTAGCACCATCAGGCAAGTCATCACCTGATCTTCATGGCGTTTCACAAATGGAATCATGCTCAGGGCGAAGCCCAGACTTGTCACACTGCCGACCCATAACAGTCCACTTAACCAGTTAAACACCTGGAAGCGACGATTGCTGAGCCCAGAAATCCCCGCCATGGTAGGCAATAACGTGCGGACAAACGCTAAAAAGCGGCCCGCTAACAAAGCGGCTAACCCGTGCCGGTCAAACATCACCGTCGCCCGCTGGTGGTATTGCGGTGGTAGTTGCTTCAGCCAGCTTTTCACTATTTTGGTATTACCGAGCCAGCGCCCTTGTGCGTAGCTCAACCAGCAGCCAAGGCTCGCCGCCGCGGTGAGGATCAATAAGGTGGGGACAAAACCCATCACCCCTTTCGCCACTAAGGCTCCCGCGAGTAACAGCAGACTGTCGCCCGGCAAAAATGAGGCGGGTAGTAATCCATTTTCGAGAAACAGCGTCGCAAACATGACGCAATAAACCACTCCAACAACATGAGGGTCCGCGAGTGCAGCAAAATCATGTTGCCAAAGCGCCTGAACAATATTGTGTATAACAGCCATGGCAAATCCTGTGGAACCGCTTTATTGGGCGCACCTAAATCTAAAGTCATTAGCTTAGGCACACCTTAATTTTAGGGACATAGTGTAACGCTAAATGGCCTGCGACACCTTGATCACAGGCTCAACAAATCACCATGAAAGCAAAAAAACTGTTCTTTGCAGTGTCCACATTTGGCAATTTTAGGCGATACGCTGGAAACCTGCGTCCAGATCGGCAATCAGGTCGTCCACATTCTCCAGCCCAATATGAACACGCACCAGCGTTCCGGTGAAGTCTATTCCCCCGGCAGGGCGAATCTCCGCCAGTTCTTCTGGCTGGTTGGCCAGAATCAGCGATTCATATCCGCCCCATGAATAGGCCATACTAAAGTAGTTGAAATTGTCCAGGTAGCTTTGATACTGGTCATTATTCAAACGCTTTTTAAGCACAAATGAGAACAAGCCGCTGCTCCCTGTAAAGTCTCGTTTCCAAAACTCGTGGCCTTTGCTGCCGGGCAATGCAGGATGATTGACGCGCTCAACCTGCGGATGTTGCGCCAGCCATTCGGCAATTTTCAGGCTGCTTTCATGATGTTGACGCAGACGCACGCCTAATGTGCGCAAACCACGGCTGGTCATATAAGCAGTATCTGCATCCAGCATTTGCCCCATCAGATACGAGTTCTCACGCAACTGATCCCAGCAGCGGGCGTTTGATACCGCCGTTCCGACCATCGCATCAGAATGGCCAATCAGGTATTTGGTTCCCGCCTGAATTGAAATATCAATGCCGAAATCCAGCGCTTTAAACAAAATGCCCGCCGCCCAGGTGTTATCGATCATGATGATGGCGTCAGGGGCCACGCTGCGTATCGCCTGAACAATGGCTGGAACGTCATGTACTTCCATTGTTATCGAACCAGGCGATTCCAGAAATACAACTTTAGTATTGGGTTGCACGAGTTGGGCAATGCCTGCGCCAATCATCGGGTCAAACCAGGTGGTCGTGACGCCGAGTTTAGCGAGGATTTTGGTGCAGAAATCCTGGCTGGGTTCGTAGGCGGAGCCGGTCATCAGCACATTATCGCCATGTTCGACAAAGGCCAGAATCGCATTGGCAACGGCTGCGGCACCGCAAGGGTAAAGTGCGCAACCCGCGCCGCCTTCCAGTTCGCACATGGCTTCTTGCAACGAGAAGTGGGTCAGGGTGCCACGGCGACCATAAAACAGCTCGCCTTTCGCGCGGTTTGCCGTGGCCTGTTTTTTGGCTTCGACGGTTTCAAAAACCAATGATGACGCGCGTTGAATGACGCTGTTAACCGAACCCTGGGTGAATTTTTTATCGCGCCCGGCATTAACCAGCGCCGTTTCAATGTGCTTGTCAGTCATGTTCACTTTGCCCTATTTAACCATCTGGATGTCCAAAACTAACTTATCATGCTTTTGCTGCGTAAACGCAAGGAATCCATGGACAATTTAAGGCACTCTTTAAATACTAATGAGAACTACTATCAATTCGATGTCGTTTTGATATTATTGCGCACAGTTTTAGTATTATTTCGCGGTGGAGAGTAAGAGTGACGAATAATTTGATGCAGACAGATCTCTCTGTCTGGGGCATGTATCAGCATGCTGACATCGTGGTAAAGATTGTGATGATCGGCCTGATTCTGGCCTCTGTCGTCACCTGGGCAATCTTCTTTAGCAAAAGTGTTGAGCTGATGTCGCAAAAGCGCCGTCTGAAGCGTGAACAACAACATTTAGCTAATGCCCGCTCTCTGGATGAAGCCAGCGAAATGGCCGAAACGTTTGATGCAAAAAGCCTGAGCACGATGCTTATTAATGAAGCGCAAAATGAGCTTGAGCTTTCCACAGGTAGCGAAGATAACGAAGGCATTAAAGAGCGTACCGGTTTTCGCCTTGAGCGCCGAGTTGCGGCGGTGGGTCGCCACATGGGGCGCGGTAATGGCTTTCTGGCGACTATTGGTGCCATTTCCCCGTTTGTCGGTCTGTTTGGTACCGTCTGGGGCATCATGAACAGCTTTATTGGTATCGCACAGTCACAAACTACTAACCTTGCTGTTGTTGCACCAGGTATTGCCGAAGCCTTGCTGGCCACGGCTATCGGCCTGGTGGCAGCGATTCCGGCGGTTGTTATCTACAACGTATTTGCTCGGGTGATTGGTGGTTACAAAGCTTCTCTGGGCGACGTTGCTGCTCAGGTTTTACTGCTGCAAAGCCGTGACCTCGATTTAGCAGCCAGTTCTCTTGCTCGCCCGGTTCGTACCGCTCAGAAACTGCGTGTAGGTTGATCCCATGGCTTTGCGTCTTAACGAAAATCTCGACGATAACGGTGAAATGCACGAAATCAACGTGACACCTTTTATCGATGTCATGTTGGTATTGCTGATTATCTTCATGGTGGCAGCGCCGCTGGCGACCGTCGATGTGAAGGTTAACCTTCCCGCGTCTTCAAGCCAGCCGCAGCCGCGTCCGGAAAAACCGGTCTACCTGTCTGTCAAAGCCGATCACACGATGTTTATCGGCAACGATGAAGTGACCAAAGAGAGCATGGTCAATGCTCTGATTGCTGCGACAGAAGGCAAGAAAGACACCACGATTTTCTTCCGCGCCGACAAATCAGTTGATTACGAAACGATGATGAATGTGATGGATACGCTGCATCAGGCAGGGTATTTGAAGATTGGCCTGGTTGGGCAAGAAGTCACGAAAACCCAATAAGCATCAATTTTCCTTTCTCTCCATCGCATCACATATATAGAGCGGCCTGCTGGTTAAACTAGCAGGCCGCTTTTTCATAAAGCGAATGAGCGACAGCTGGCGATTTCCGTGTTTCGCCTGGCACGAATGGTTTTGCTGGGCTAATCTCGGGCATTGCCAGGAGACACGCGCTAATGAAAACCGAACGCCACCAGCAACTGGTTCAACTTGTCGAGCAGTACAACAATCTGACCACACAACAGCTGGCGCAGTTATTAGGCGTGAGCCAGGAAACTGTGCGGCGCGATCTGCGTGTACTACAAAAGCAGGGGAAAATTGTTCGCCAACATGGGCGGGCAAAGCGTATTAATCGAGGCGCAGACGAAAGCGGTGATCCTTTCACCGCCCGCCTGAAAAGCCATCTCAATAGCAAAGCGGATATTGCTCATCGCGCTCTGGCCTGGATTGTGCCGGGCATGGTGATTGCACTGGATGCCAGCTCAACGTGTTGGTATCTGGCGCGATTACTGCCAGATATTCCTCTCACTGTTTTCACCAATAGTGAACGTATTTGCCAGGCGTTATCCAGGCGCGAACATATCAAGCTGATTAGCACTGGCGGTCTTCTCCAGCGCAAATATGCGTGCTATATCAATGCCCCGCTGGCAGCGCATCTTAAATCGATGGATATCGACTTGTTCCTGTTTTCCTGCGAGGGAGTGGATAGCGACGGAACGTTATGGGACACGCGCAGCTGGAATGCCGAATATAAAACGATGTTGCTCAAGCGATCAGCGCAGTCCTTGCTGTTGATCGACAAGAGTAAATTTGACCGGGTGAGTGAAGTTCGGATCGGGGAGCAGGCTGATGTGACCGAAATTATTAGTGAAGGCGAGCATACTTTAACGCCTTACAAATGCGGAGTTTTGTAGTTGTTTTCCAGCAACGCACGCGTGCACGACAAACTTTGCGCCTCTTCATCTCTTAGTTTCTGATAAACCACTTCAAGCCGGGCAAGGATCTCGTTTTTCCACCGCGGCTGGTGGGCGATGATTTCACAGAGCACCGCTCCGTAAACTTCTTCTTTTACCCGCCAGGGAAAGATCTGGTGGCGGTTATGCCATTTCTGTTCAACCAGTGCCGAGGTGATATTGAGCTGGCTTTGGGTAAAGCGCGCAATATTTCCATTTTTAATCTGCACTAGTGCTGCAATGTTTTCGCGTAATAAGGTGTTATCGGATTCTGCACCCACAGGTGAATCGGAACTGTGCAGAACCTCAGGAAGTTCGTCAGACATTGAGATTACTCGTCCAGTGAATAAAACATCGGCCAGCTTTTTTCCTGGGTGAGTTGATTGACCCAGATTTGCTGTGAATGGTGACTTATCTGCAATTCTTTATCTTCTATTAGCATTTGCAGGTCGGCAGGACTGATCTTTTCTTGCTCAATTAATTCATTTAATACGGTGACCAGCGCTTCAATTTTAAGCGCGCAAAATAATCGGTCTTTTAAATGTCGGTCGCTTTCTTCAAGCAGAGTATTTTTCGCCTGCCCAGCGTAATGATTTGCGCTAAGAACCGTTTTCTCGAGCGATAAAATATTATCCTGGGGATTTAGTGTTAGAGCGCTATCTTCTGCTAATGGTATAAATGCAACCTGCATAGCAGGAAGCATTCCTGGTACCATGTTTTTAGGTAACATATATAAATATCCTGTTATATCAATAGAATGAGATGCGTAGTCACCAAGAATAGCGTTGACAACATTTTGCCTCAAAATTACTATAAAAAAAACAGGAGTCCCCATGCAAAGTGTCTTTTATTCAATTGTATTAATACTATTGTTGCTGTGCGGCGTATTGATGCTAATGCGTGAAAAATCCCATTCCAGCGTCAACCCCATCCCTCAGGCTTCCCCTAAATTAAATTTCTCGCAGAGTGATGAACATGAAGATTACTTTGCGAAATTAATTTCAAAAATCACCCCTGATTATTATTGGCGAGTAAGCCATGAATATGCAGATTTTAACCACGCCACTATTAAGCGTATGAGTATCGATATGCTTAGCGCCGATCCCAAACTCTTTAGTGCCCAACGGCGATGCAGCGATTTAAATTCCGCTATCTATCGCTATTACGACAATCTCAGAAAACGTTGCACTGAGGGTGAAAAAGTCTCTTTTGCTGACATCGAAGTGCTGAACTTACGGCAGTGTTTTGATGAGTTCAGCCAGGATGCTTACCCAGCGCTGGTGGCACTGGTTTGGCCGCATTACCAGCGGCCGGAAGTCAGTCTCCATAACGTGTAAGCCCCATGCCAAACAGCCTGACTCAGTATCAGGCTGTTTTTAAAATAAAAAAAATAGAAGTCTAAAAATAGACCGATTCTCTCGTGGCTAAATTTCATACAGCGGTTATTATTTGCTCACCCAAAAGGAGTTGTTCGTCCCATTGCTAAAAATCAGCAATGGCTTGTTTCGCTGTATTTGCCAGTAGATGAAAGATATTTCTTATGCCTCGTTTAAAAAAATTAATTGCCGCAACTTTGTTTATTATTCCTGTTATTTTTAGTGCAAATTCCTTTGCTTTTAATATGCCAAAGGAATTTGCATCAATCGCAAGCCAGTCGCTTGCTAAGAAAGATGTGTTCTCTGAAAAAGGGAACTATATAAAGAATGATGATCACGGTAATACCAATAGTATTAAGTCTGCCATATTGGCACAATTTTCAAACTGGAAAGGAACGCGTTATCACCTTGGCGGTACGACACATCAAGGTGTCGATTGTTCTGCACTGATGCAGCATATATTTAGCGATTCATTCCATAAATCATTACCGAGAACCACAACGCAGCAAATAAAAAATGGGCAGCCTGTCAGCAAAGAAAAACTCGAGCCGGGTGATTTAGTCTTTTTTAGAACGTCGCCGGGGATGCGCCATGTTGGTGTTTATGTTGGCGATAACCAGTTTGTCCACGCCTCAAGCAGTGTCGGTGTCACCATGTCTTCTCTGGCGAACCGTTATTGGGTTGAACATTATGAAACCGCTCGCCGTTTAAACATGGTTGGTTAAATACAATTCTGGATTGCGGGTTTAATTTTATATTGATAATCACTACTATAGCGGCTGGTTTAAGATATTGGTTATTTTACTATGTGGTGCGCAAATATAATGATGGCGATGTATATTCATGACTTATGAATTAGCCGGTGCTTATATTTTAATTTCCTACAGGGATTAGTATCAAATGAAACGAAATTTAATGCGTCAGATGACGGGTGCCGTAATCGCTGTAATGGTTGCTGGTACCTTGCTGGTTGGTTGCGATGCGAAACAAGCTGGAGAAGTTGAAATGAAATTTATTAATGTGGAAAAGGTCGCACTGGATTCAGGTCTGGTTAAGCAAGAACAAGCGTATCTCAAAGCAGTAAATGAAAATCTGCATAAAGGCCTGCAACTGGCAGAAAAGAATTATGCCACGCTGCCTGCAGATAAAGTCGCGGCCGCGCGCCAGGCAGATAAAAAAATTATTGCTCAGCAATGGCAAGGTCAGCAACGCGCCGCACGCCAGGTTGTGTTGGCAGCGGTAAAACAGGCAACTGATGCCTATCGCACTGAAAAGAAAATTGCTGCCATTATGCCTATGCAGACTGCAGTTTCGGTTGCGCCGGAACTCGATGTCACCGCTGACCTGACCACTAAATTGAATGCAACCAAACTGGATTTTGGCAAAGTGCCTGAAATCACGGTTAAAGCGGCTGATACTGCAAAACCGGCAGTAGCAGCAAAGTAATTAGCAAATAATTATCCGCAAATATTGGGCTTCGCCTGCGTGTTCCGCGAAGCCCATTTTCGTTAATCCTTAACACTTTCACCTGCCTGATAACAGCCATAAGACGATGCGATGATGCCCCGTCAGTTTCCTGTTAGAATGGCAAAATTGCCCCCGCAATGCCTGGATCAGCAGACAGGCCATAACTGAGCTGGCTTCCTTCACTTTTTAATATTCAGGAGCCAGATATGTCTGACCAACGTTTGTGGATCAAAAATCCCCGCGCAGTTTTTACCGCCAATTTGCAAGACGCCGCAGGTGGCGTAGTGATCGAAGGGGCAATCATTCGTGAATTAATTCCCCTGGGTGGCAAACCCGCAGTTCCATGTGACTCTGTGTTTGATGCTCGCGAACTTGTCTTGTTACCCGGACTTATCAACACACACCACCATTTCTATCAGACTCTGACCCGAGCGTGGGCACCGGTGGTTAACGTGCCGCTGTTTCCCTGGTTAAAACAACTCTATCCGGTTTGGGCGCGGCTTGATGCCGAAGCTTTAGCGCTGGCCAGTAAAGTGGCGATGGCTGAGCTGCTGCTTTCCGGTTGCACAACCACAACGGACCATCACTACCTTTTCCCGCAGGGCATGGAGGAGGCCATCGATGTGCAGGTTGATGTGGTGAACGAAATTGGCATGCGTGCCGTATTAACGCGCGGCTCGATGAGCCTGGGTGAAGATGACGGTGGGTTGCCTCCTCGCCACACAGTACAACAGGCCGGGACAATTCTGCGTGATAGCGAAAGATTGATTAAACGTTACCATCAGCGCGGGGAAGGGGCGTGGCTACAAATCGCGCTCGCTCCATGTTCGCCGTTTTCTGTGACCACTGAAATTATGCGGGATAGCGCCCAACTTGCGCAGCAAGAGGACGTGCGGCTGCATACGCATCTGGCTGAAACCATAGATGAAGAAAACTTCTGTCTGCAACGTTTTGGCTTGCGTACCGTGGATTATCTGGAAAGTGTTGGCTGGCTAAATGACCGAACCTGGCTTGCCCACGGCATCCATTTTAATGAGAGTGAAATTCAGCGCCTGGGGCGAGCGGGAGTCGGTGTCTGTCATTGTCCGGTCTCAAATATGCGTCTCGCATCAGGCGTGTGCCCGACGGTTGATTTGGAAAATGCCGGTGCGCCAGTTGGCCTCGGTGTTGATGGTTCCGCTTCAAACGATGCGTCAAACATCATGTACGAGGCGCGGCAAGCATTGTATTTACAGCGCCTGCGTTATGGCGCTGAAGCGATTACTCCGCACAGAGTGTTAGGCTGGGCGACGCGTGGCTCGGCAAAACTGATTGGGCGTAGCGATATTGGCGAAATTGCCGTCGGGAAACAGGCCGATTTGGCGCTGTTTGCTCAGGACGAACTCCGCTTTAGTGGCAGCCACGATGCGATTTCAGCCCTGTTGTTATGCGGTGCAGAAAGGGCAGAACACGTGATGGTTGGCGGTAAATGGCGAGTGACCGACGGCAATATCGTCGGGTTGGATGTGCCGGATCTGATATCCCGGCACCGCAAGGCGGCGGCGAAATTAGTCGCTGATGTTTAACATTAATCCTCGGTAACTTCCTCGCCGCTTTTGCCTTTTCCCCAGGCGACGCGGCGCTGAAGCATTTTTTTCAGCGCCCGTCCGCTGGTATTCAACCAACCGGTTGGACGTGGATCGGCCAGCATACTCAGTGCGCGAGCGTAATCCAGCACCAGGCCTGGCGTCCACGCCATGGTTTCAGCCCGTTTACGCAGTTGCAGTGCGACCCAAAGTTCCGGCGTCGACATCAGTTTTCCCATCGCCATCCAGAAACCACGTTTTTGCCAAAGCCTGCCGACCGCCCCCTCAAGTGCCGCTTCCAAAGCCCGTGCCACGCTGCTCGAACAGTTTCGATAGGTCAAATTGTAGGACTCATTCTGGCGATAGCTTTCCCAAAACGCTTTTAGCCGTGCTTCGCTGTAATTACGGATTCGTACTTTTCTTGTGGATGGGCACCACTTTGCGGATTCCGTTGCGTAATCCGGCTGGAAAATCCCCGGTACGTTGTTTTCAGGTGTGGCCCGCAGCAGGCGGGCAAACTCATCTGGCGACTGGTCGATAAGCTCAGCAGGATAGAGGCTGATATAAACCCCGCCGGGAGATTCCAGTGCGGCGTGACCAGTCGAGATCACGCCGTTGCGATCGACCGCTGCGATATAACGGCTGATCACCGGACGGGGGATCGCTTCTCCTGCGGCGGATCCGACGGGTGTCCAGACGTGAACCGTCAGCGCTCTTTCGTCATCGTCCGGTGGGCCGTCCCACTCCACAACGTCAGGCGGAAGATGGTCGGCTTCTGCCATAAATACTGAACCTTTAAGACCCGGATTCTCAGCGGCATTTTTAACGCGCATGGCGAGAATAAACAGGTTCCAGCCCGCAAATGCCAGGCCTAACCCGAGGCAATAAGGAACCGTTCCTTCATAGTTTGACGGCCAGGGCTGGAAGAAAAATATCGCCAGCGCAATTTCGGCAATGCCCCCCCACAAAGCGGGCCGCCATCGGCGATAACGCACCACCACAGCTGAAGCGATTTGCAGAGTGCCATCGAAGAAAAACAACAAGCCAAAGATCACCGATAACACGAAGTTACCGTGGTGATGACCGGCCAGAATCAACAGCGCCGCAAGGGAAAATGCCGCGCCTTTAACGTAGCGCAGAATGCGTTGCCCACCCATACCGCTATGCGCGACCATCAATGTCGCAGCACCTTCAAACAGCAGCAGGCAGGCGAATGGCTCGATAGGGAAATAGAGCGAGCCATCCAGGGCATCAAGAAAAACGACTATTCCGGCAATAAGCGTAATCCAACCGAAACGACGCAACCCACGCCAGTGGGAACGCAAAAAATCAATGCCGAGCAGGATCATCGTAAGCCGCATCATGGGGAAGTTTCCGTCAATTGCTCCACCAAATATATAGCCCACCAGACTCAAGTGCGATACGAAGCGAATCGACATAACTTTGTGCTTTATGACAAATTTAATGATTCATATTTTTTGATTAAAGATAAAAATATGAATGATTAATTTAGTTATCACGCTCACGATTTCATCAGAAACTGTTCTGTTGAAATGGATATTGCCAGCTCTGTTGCTAGTATCCTTGTGCGAGTCTTTCACCCGTAAGAGGATACAATGAAAAATAAAAATACCATTATTGTGAGTTGCTTTCTGACAGGAGTGGCTGTGTTGTACAGCGCGAAAGTGTTGGCTGCGGAACAAAGCAAAGACGTAAAAATCATTCGCGACGAGTATGGTGTTGCGCACATTTATGCCAACGACACCCACAACCTGTTTTATGGCTACGGCTATGTTGTGGCTCAGGACCGGCTTTTTCAGATGGAAATGGCACGTCGCAGTACTCAGGGTACGGTGGCGGAAGTGCTGGGTGACAAGTTTCTCAATTTTGATAAAGACATTCGGCTGAACTATTGGCCTGCCAGCATTCATGCCCAAATTGATGCTTTACCTGCTGAAGAAAAAGCTGTTTTGCAGGGTTATGCCGATGGTATGAATGCGTGGATTGATAAGGTTAACGCCGAGCCTGGAAAGTTGTTGCCAAAAGAGTTTTCGACACTGGGTTTTAAACCGCAACACTGGCAGCCTTTCGATGTCGCGATGATTTTTGTCGGCACGATGGCTAACCGTTTTTCAGACAGCACCAGCGAAATTGATAACCTGGCGTTGTTTAACGCGCTGAAAGATAAATACGGTGACAAGCAGGGGATGGGGGTATTTAACCAAATCAAATGGTTAGTGAACCCTTCAGCCTCAACCACTATCGAACCAGAAGAACATCGTTATCCGTTCAAACTGGCAAACCAGGCCATGCAACTGGCTTATAACTTACCGCGTTTCGACCATACTCCTCCGATGTTCGAGCGCCTGGCAAAAGGCAATGATGGCGCTTTACTCACACTAACTCATCAGAAAAATCAGCAAGTAATTGGCGAACAGTTTGCTCACAGCGGCGCAAATGGGCTGGCGGGCTACCCAACCACCAGTAACATGTGGGTGATCGGCCAGAAAAAAGCGGCAGACGCTAAATCCATTATGGTTAACGGGCCGCAGTTTGGCTGGTACGCACCGGCTTACACCTATGGAATCGGCCTGCATGGCGCTGGATACGATGTGGTCGGGAACACGCCATTTGCCTATCCGGGCCTGGTGTTTGGGCATAACGGAAGCATTTCGTGGGGATCGACTGCCGGTTTTGGCGATGACGTCGATATCTTTGCGGAAAAACTTGATCCTCAACGCCCTGATTATTATCAGCGTCACGGGCAGTGGGTGAAAATGCTTAGCCGCAGTGAAACGATCAACGTTAAAGGCGGGACACCGGTTTCGTTCACGATCTATCGCACGGTACACGGCAACGTCATCAAAAACGACCCGCAAACCTCAACGGCTTACGCAAAATCTCGAGCCTGGGAGGGAAAAGAAGTCGCTTCATTGCTGGCGTGGACGCATCAAATGCAGGCGACAAACTGGACGCAATGGACGAAACAGGCGGCAAATCAGGCCTTAACCATCAACTGGTATTACGCGGATAAACAGGGGAATATCGGCTATGTTCACACTGGCGCGTACCCGCAGCGTAAACCTGGGCACGACCCACGCCTGCCTGTTCCTGGAACCGGTGAATGGGACTGGGATGGGATTTTGCCGTTCTCCAGCAATCCGCAAATCTACAACCCGAAATCGGGTTACATCGCAAACTGGAATAATGCGCCAGAAGCAGGTTATCCGGCCTCGGATCTTTTTGCTTTCCTGTGGGGGAGCGCCGATCGTGTCGATGAGATAAAAAAATTGATCGACGCACAGCCGAAACTCACGCATGAGCAGGCATGGGATATTATTGCCAAAACCAGCCGCCAGGATCTGAATCTGCGCCTCTTCCTGCCTTCTATCGAACAGGCGGTTAAAGCGTTACCAGCTGACGATCCGCGTCGCCAGCTTGCGGAGATCCTCGCAAATTGGGATGGCAACAATCAAATGAATGCCGACGGCAAAACTTATCAGCATCCGGGGTCAGCAATTTTGAACGCGTGGCTGACCAGCATGCTGAAACAAACGCTTGTTGCCGCTGTGCCTGCACCATTTAATAAGTGGTACAGCGCCAGCGGCTATGAAACCACACAGGATGGCCCAACCGGCTCACTGAATATCAGTGTCGGAGCCAAAATTCTGTATGAGGCATTGCAAGGAACGCGTTCACCAATCCCGCAAACGGTTGATCTTTTTGGTGGAAAACCATCGGATGAACTGATCAGAAATGCGTTGCAGGATAGCTGGCAGCAGCTCTCACAACGTTATGGCACTCAAGTTGATAGCTGGAAAACTCCGGCGATGCCGCTGACCTTTAGAGCGAATAACTTCTTTGGCGTGCCGCAGGCCAACGCCGATGAAGCGGTGCATCAGGCGGAATACCAGAACCGTGGTACAGAAAACGACATGATTGTTTTTGGTGCGAAGGGAGATGAAGTGCAAGCGTGGGATGTGGTTGCACCTGGCCAAAGTGGCTTTATCGCTCCAGACGGAACGCCTGCGAAGCACTATCGCGATCAACTGGAAATGTATCAGACGTTTGGCCGAAAAGCATTATGGCTAAACAGCGCAGACGTGAACGCCCATAAAGAGTCTGAAGAGGTAATTCAAGTCGTGCAGTAGTTAATTATTAGTACAGCCAAAATAGCGTGTGATGGCTATTTTGGCTGTGGTTTAACCTGTCATGTTTTGTCATTTGTCCTCACATCCTTGCACTCTTGCATTATTGCCATCGCTACGGCTAAAAAAGAGGGCGAAGCCCGTGCCAATTTCTAGTGTTTTGATTTTGCTGAAATCAAGCTGTGGGTTTTTCCGTACTCATTTAAATTGAAGATAGTTCTCATTTTTTAAAGGTTACATACTCCAACATTGAAACTGAAAAGATGTAGAAGTATATTCAAACCGTTGTTTCAAAATTTATTTTGACTTGGTTGAATGGGTTCAGGTCTTGCTATTAATGCCACCGCTAAAAGTTGTGCTCCTTTACCTTGAACAGGATTACTGTGGCAAACAGGCAGTTCAAGCTATTTTATGACTTCACAGGATGAAGATATGACAACGTTAAAAATAGGCGCACGCGGACATGATCTTATCGATCAGACTCCAGAAGGGATTATTGCTTATGCGCGCCAGGCGGGGATTGACGGACTGCAACTGGCGGTACACAGGAGCTGGGTCGAGGCCTGGCAGGCTCGTGATATCGACACGATGGTCGCCAATATTCAACAGCTTCAGCAGGCCGGTATTTCCATCTTTCTGCTGGCCAGTTACTTCAACCCTGCTCATTCAGATACAGACTTCTTGAAGAGTGAGATGGAGCGCGTGCGTTTTAATATCGAACTTGCTCGCCGCTGCAATGTCGGCGTCGTGGGCAGTGAGACTGGCTCTCTGAACGACAATGACTGGACCTGGCATCCGGATAATCACAGCGCGGCCTCCTTCAAGAAAGTGGAGCGGACCTTTGAGCAGTTAAAACCCGAACTGGAGCAGGCAGGTTGTGATTTTCTGGTCGAGGCGGTCAAAGATCATATTATTTATGACGCCAATTGTCTGGCGAGCCTGAACACGCGATTGGGCGATAATTTCAAGGTGACTCTTGATCTGGCCAACTTGCTGGATGCGGACAATGCCGGGAACTGGCGTGAGATCTTAGTCGATTTTCTTAGCCAGCATGGCGAGCGCATCCGATTGTTCCATTTCAAGAATTTCATCTTGCAAGGGCGAGACAAGATTCCGACGAGCCTGGAACATGGCCTGATTGATTATGTTGAGGTGTTGGCTGTGCTGGAACAGCGCCAACTGGCTCATATTCCGATCATTGTTGAAGAGCTGACCGGCGACCCGCTGTTAGAAAGTGTGGCTTACCTGCGCCGCTTGAGTCAGTGATTCATGGTTTAGAGATAGGATTTTTCACGGCACGTGGCGCCTG
The DNA here is from genome assembly GCF_003675305.1 of Buttiauxella sp. 3AFRM03. Lineage (NCBI taxonomy): Bacteria > Pseudomonadati > Pseudomonadota > Gammaproteobacteria > Enterobacterales > Enterobacteriaceae > Buttiauxella > Buttiauxella sp. 3AFRM03. The sequence goes on along the minus strand of NZ_CP033076.1, from coordinate 2,226,075 downwards.
GACGCCACGTTTTCCATAACTCAGCGGGGAGTCAGTTATTCGACTCGCTCATCGCTTCATTTCGGTACTGGGCAGCAGCAGTTATGAGTTGCTCCAGCCGTTTTTCCACCAGACTACCGTTAACAGCGTATTTCTAGGTGATGTTGTGTTCGTTCGCTACCTGGACAAATTTCTCGTCTTCCGGTTTCCCGCTGTCGGGGTTGATGCGTGTGGTGGTGTGCCGCCAGGCTTTGTGCTCCCGCGATGCGACCCGGCCATGCTGGTACTCTTTGCTTTCCAGAACGTCATTCTTCGCTTCCACCGGGCGACCGAGGGTGGCACTGAGGACGCGGTTGCTGTCGCCCTATGGGATGTCCTCGCGTACCACCTGAACGCTCTATACCGTCGACTATGGTGCGCGCATACCGTCCGGGAAGCTCAATATTCATTTGAAGGGTAAATGGCTGAAAGAGGCGGGGTTTGAGACGGGTGTACATCTCACCGTTAAAATATCGGACGGCTGCATTGTGATTATTAAAGACAGCGAAGAAGTGGACGAGCTGAAACATGAGCAGGAAGTGCTGCGCCAGCAACTGCGGGATGTTAAGCAGGCTAATCGGGACATAAAGAGCACCGCTAAGGCGGCGCTCCAGGGGATGGCGGTTTAGAGAATAAAAGAACCGGGAAGATATGAGATTTTTTCCGGTTCTTCAAATTAATATCAGACCCCGATGTTCTGGGGAAAAACTCTCAGGCCAAAGAGTTTTTTCGTTATAAAGCGCTTCGTTAAAACTAGCATTATCAAATCGTTCTACACCAAGAAAATTAGCCCCTCTTAAATCAGCACCATTAAATTCAACACCAAATACATCTGCCTGGGAAAAATTAGCATTCCTCATATCCGCTTTAAAAAAGCAAGCACCTGATAACCTCGAGGAGGAAAAATCTGAATTCGTTAATACTGAATATTTAAAATAGGCATTCATTAACAACGCCTCAATAAAAATAGCTTCGTCTAAATAGCATCGGGAAAGTTCTGCACTTCGTAGATTAGCTTTTATAAAGCTAGCTTTATATAAAGAAAGCCCATCAAAAATGGCTGCATGCAATTGATTTTCATCAAAATTGGCTCTATCCAAGCTCTCAAGGTTAAATTCTTGTGTTTCGTTTGTTTTAAATTTAATGGTTATCATTAATGATTTCCCCAGTCAAAATCATCTACTGTAGTAGATGACATCGGTTTAATATTTGGTACTTGGCTTGGTGATAAAGTCCCTGGTGATATTTCTGGCATTTTCCCTGCTACCTTACCTGCAACGTATCGGTGATTTCCCTCAACGACAACATTACCATCAACTTTAATTGGAGGAGCAACATCACCTTTAAGTAATCGATCTACATAACGTTGAATAGCTGGAAGAGAAACGTCACCTTGCAGAGTCTGCATTGTGTCGTCTTTTAATGCGTTTCGAATTATATCTGGCGTTACATCAGCACCGTTGCTGACTTTACACAACCCAAGCGGATCAACCCACTTCAGTGGATTCGCCACATACCCGTAAGGATTCAGCCCACCCGCCAGCCCTATCGGATCTGCCGAAATATACTGCCCCGTTTCACTATCATAGTAACGGAAGCGGTTGTAGTGCAACCCGGATTCTGTATCTTCGTATTGCCCCGGAAAGCGCAGTCTGCAACTCAGCTTGTCATCATTCGCACTTTCTTCCCGACCCCAGAGCTGTTGCTTGCCGCGCCAGACGATGGTGCCGTCTTCGGTCAGTAATTCCTGAATACGACCGACAGTGTCTGTGACGGCATAGTGCAACTGTCCTTTCTCATAACGCGCCAGTGGTGTGAAACTGCCTGGCTCGTAAATCCAGCGGATACTGTCGTCATATGCCGGGGTGCCACCGGCATACACCGGGATTTCTTTGGTCAGCTGGTCGCCATTCCAGTGGAAGTCATAACCGGTTTTCTGGCGGTTGGTGCAGCGTTTGCTGATGCGCCTGCCAGACGGGTCGTAGCGGTATTCCCAGCGTTCGCCGGCCGGGGTTTCCAGTGCGGTGAGCTGGCTTCGGGCATCCCAGCGGTAGCGCCACTGGAGAGGGCTGTAGCCGCCTTTATCCACCAGTTTTTCGACCAGACGCCCGTTAACATCATATTTCCAGGTGATGTTGTGTTCGTTCACCACCCGGACAAAATTTCCGTCTTCCGGTTTCCCGCTGTCGGGGTTGATGCGTGAGGTGGTGTGCCGCCAGGCTTTGTGCTCCCGCGATGCGACCCGGCCATGCTGCTGTTGCTGGTAGGCCTCACTTTCCATTACGTCATTCACCCAGGTCTGGCGGCGGGTGATATTGAGGTTCTGGTCATAAGTGAAACGTTCTTCGCGCATCGGCACACTGCTGCTGCCGGTCCAGGTGGCGTGGCTTATCTGGTCGTTCGCGGTCAGGGTGTGAACTGCGGTACCGCGCAGTGAGTCTGCAATCATTGTCAGGTTGTAAGCCTTGTCGTACAGCCACTGGCGTTGCAGGGTTTTGTTGCGCCGGTCGTGCGGATTCAGCTCTGCCGGATTGCCGACCTGTTGCTGCGTCAGCATCCCGGTTGGTGTGTAACCCAGTTGCTGGCGGAAGCCGGTGTCACTCTGTCGGGTGATTTCGTGGCCGCGCAGGTCGTGGGTGAAGGTCAGTGGCGCATGGTCTGCTATCTGCCACTGTGTCAGCTCTCCCATTAATCCACGGGTGAAGTGTTCGGTGAGTCCTTCAGTGGTGCGTTGTGAGATATAGTCGCGTTCTTTTTCCCATGTATATTCAGTGCGTCGGCCGTTGAGAATTTCGGCAGTAATGCGACCGGCCTCATCATATTCATAATTGACGGTAGCATCGTCATTCTTTGCTTCGACCAGACGGCAGAGGGTGTCATAGCGGAATAGGGTGGCACTGAGTACGCGGGTGCTGTCGCCCTGAGTGACGTCTTCGCGTACGACCTGGTCGGTGACGTTATATGGTCAGTTCAGGTGTGTGCCATCCGGGAAGCCAAATATTAATTTAAAGGGTAAATGGCTGAAAGAGGCGGGATTTGAGACGGGTGCACATCTCACCGTTAAAATATCGGACGGCTGCATTGTGATTATTAAAGACAGCGAAGAAGTGGATGTGCTGAAACATGAGCAGGAAGCGCTGCGCCAGCAACTGCAGGATATAAAGATGACTAATAAGAATATAAAATCGGCGTTGCGTGGGATGACAGACTAGTAAATAAGCCACCTGCATAGCAGGTGGCTTTGACACGGCGCTGTGACAATAAAAATAATACTACTTCATGATGTTTATTATTATATTATCCCCCCATTCATCAAAATTGTTTTTAGACATTAAAAATAATTTTTCTTTGAGATCTGATATTGTTGATGAAACTTCAATGTCACTGCTTTTCCCGTTCTCGGAAAATGAAGAAATAAAAATCCTTACATCAGTCAAATTGTTTCTTTCAATAAAATTAATTACCGCAGAACAATAATCATCAATTAACTTGGGAGCTTCTCTCTGAATAAGCCAGTCATCAAACTCTCCAATAAATTCTTTATTTTCAAATTCAATGAATATTTCATTATCTTTTTTGTGAAAATAATCCTTCTTAACTCGACGAATATTTTTATCAAAAACAATAGTAAAGCCTAATTTTATAAAATCATCAAGACCATAGAGCGTGCGATCGACATCATCTTCATCAGAAAAAGCAAATGAAATAATTTGTGTGCAGTCAAAATTTTCATTTCGGATAATAGTCATGGATTATACCTTCCCTCCTTAAAATGAAGATATAGTTGCTTAATGTCTTTATTTGTAGGCGAGGTTACATCACCATTACTTATCTTCGTCCCTTGAGAACCATATATATCGCCTTTTGGTGACACATTTCTTGTTGGTTGATGAACATGAGGGCTGAGACCGCCATGAGATTCAACACCATAACGTTTAAATTGGCCTCCGGTATTGCCTTTGTTGTTATTAAAACCAGGCGATTTAGTATGAAGTGTAACCTCACGATCTGGTGAAATATTGTTGTTCATATAACCTTCACGAGTTCGTTCACCGGGTTGAGGTTTATATCCTCGGGACTCTAAACCTTTATTATTAGTTCCTGATGTCTTACATAATCCCAGCGGGTCAACCCACTTCAGCGGATTCGGTACATATGAATAACTGTTTAATCCCCCCGCCAGCCCTATCGGGTCTGCCGAAATATACTGTCCCGTTTCACTATCATAGTAACGGAAGCGGTTGTAGTGCAACCCGGATTCTGTGTCTTCGTATTGCCCCGGAAAGCGCAGTCTGCAACTCAGGTTGTCATCGTTAGCACTTTCTTCCCGACCCCAGAGCTGTTGCTTGCCGCGCCAGACGATGGTGCCGTCTTCGGTCAGTAATTCCTGAATACGACCGACCGTATCGGTTACCGCATAGTGCAACTGGCCTTTTTCATAACGTGCCAGCGGTGTGAAGCTGCCTGGCTCGTATATCCAGCGGATACTGTCGTCATACGCCGGAGTGCCACCGGCATACACCGGGATTTCTTCGGTCAGCTGGTCGCCATTCCAGTGGAAGTCGTAACCGGTTTTCTGGCGGTTAGTGCAACGTTTGCTGATGCGCCTGCCAGACGGGTCGTAGCGGTATTCCCAGCGTTCGCCGTCCGGGGTTTCCAGCGCGGTGAGCTGGCTTCGGGCATCCCAGCGGTAGCGCCACTGGAGAGGGCGGTAGCCGCCTTTATCCACCAGTTTTTCGACCAGACGACCATTCACATCATATTTCCAGGTGATGTTGTGTTCGTTCACCACCCGGACAAATTTTCCGTCTTCAGGTTTCCCGCTATCGGGGTTGATGCGTGAGGTGGTGTGCCGCCAGGCTTTGTGCTCGCGCGATGCGACCCGGCTATGCTGCTGTTGCTGGTAGGCTTCGCTTTCCAGTACGTCATTCACCCAGGTCTGGCGGCGGGTGATATTGAGGTTCTGGTCATAGGTGAAGCGTTCTTCGCGCATCGGCACACTGCTGTTGCCGGTCCAGGTGGCGTGGCTTATCTGGTCGTTCGCGGTCAGAGTGTGGACGGCGGTACCGCGCAGTGAGTCTGCAATCATTGTCAGGTTGTAAGCCTTGTCGTACAGCCACTGACGTTGCAGGTCTTTATTGCGGGCGTCTGGTTCAGTGTTACTGCCGGCGTGCTGCTGCGTCAGCATCCCGGTTGGTGTGTAACCCAGTTGCTGGCGGAAGCCGGTGTCATTCTGTCGGGTGATTTCGTGGCCGCGCAGGTCGTGGGTGAAGGTCAGTGGCGCATGGTCTGCTATCTGCCACTGCTCCAGCTCTCCCATTAATCCACGGGTGAAGTGTTCGGTGAGTCCTTCAGTGGTGCGTTGTGAGATATAGTCGCGTTCTTTTTCCCATGTATATTCCGTGCGTCGGCCGTTGAGAATTTCGGCAGTAATGCGACCGGCCTCGTCATATTCATAATTGACGGTAGCATCGTCATTCTTCGCTTCGACCAGACGGCAGAGGGTGTCATAGCGGAATAGGGTGGCACTGAGTACGCGGGTGCTGTCGCCCTGAGTGACGTCCTCGCGTACGACCTGGTCGGTGACGTTATATACCCGGTTAAGGTGGGCGCCATCCGGGAAAGAAGTGCAGATACAGCGGCCTGCGGCGTCGTAGCGGTAATTCAGAGTTCTGCCGGTGAAATCGGTTTCAGCAATCAGCTGCCCGGCTTTGTCGTAGGTCAGACGGTAGTGCTCACCGGCGGCGTTGGTGATTTCAGTCAGGCGGGTGAGTTTATCGTAACGGCATTCCAGCCGTTCGCCATCCGGGCGTATCACCGCCGTCAGCAGGTCGAATGCACCGTATTCATAACGGGTGGTTTTTCCTTCCCCGTCAGTGAAGCTTTCGGGCAGTTTTTCACTGTTCTGACGCATCAGTTCGCGCACACCGTCGGGGCGGTTAATTTCCTCGATGCTACCCTGTGGCCCGGCATGTTTTTTGCCGTGGCGGAACTGCGTGGTGAAGCCCTGCGGGTCTTTGACACTCAGCAGACGGCCCAGCATATCCTGTTCGGTGTGCGTGATACCGCCATTCGGGGCAGTGGTTTCGCGTACCTGGTGCAGGGCATCATGGCTCCAGCGCCAGGTCGCGCCGCCGGGAAGAATATGAGCCAGTAAATCGCCCTGTTCGCTGTAGCTGAACTGCTGGCTCCGGCCCTGCGGGTCAGTGAGGCTGACCACGCTGCCGAGCTCGTCGTAAGCCCACAGCCATGCCTGGTCGCCCGGTGTGGTCAGGCGGGTGAGCTGCCCGGCGTCATTGTACTCGTACCAGAGACTGTGGCCGCCGGGGAGGGCGACATGGCGGATATCGCCCTCATCGTTATAGTGATATTCAGTGGTGCGCCCAAGGGCGTCGGTGCGCGAGAGCAGGAGGGTATTATCCCAGTGAGCCGAACTTTCACGGCCCAGCTCGTCAAGTGTGCGGGTGACGAGGCCTTCATCGTCATACCAGTAATGACTTTCTCCCCCTTCAGCATCCTGGTAGGTGGTACATTTTTCTTCATCGTTATAGATAAAGTGGTCACTGTAATAGCCTTCGGTTGACAGGGTACTGACCACCCGGCCCTGCACGTCATAGCTGATATCGACACAGGTTTTATCCGTATCCCGCCAGCGGGTCATAAACCCTTCAGGAGAGTATTCGTGCCACAGATGGGAGAACTGGAAGGTGTCGCATTCAGCGAGAAAACCGTTGCTGTCATAGTGGCAGGTGACAAGGCGCTGGCGTTGAGGGGTGACCAGGTCAATGCTCATCAGTTGCCGGTTCTGCCAGTCAAGGGCGAGCGTGTAATCGTCGCTGTGGCGGATTTCAGTCAGCAGATCATTGGTGCGGATAAAGTCAATGCGGTTGCCATACTGGTCGTGAAGCGCAGACAGCAGAAAAGTCCCCGGAGCAGAAGGAACAAAGCGTAGAGTTTGCTGTGTGTGGCGGTCAAAAACGGTGAGTTCTGCGCTAATGTCCCCGGTCAGCCGGTAACGGGGTTGCCGGGAGTTGGCGGCTTGCTGGAAAATACCGTCACGAGGCAGGGGGTAATAAAGCACCACGCCTTCCTGGTCGGTAAAATGCAGATCATTTCCCTGTATATGCAGTGAGCGGGACCATTCATCGGTCCATTTTGGGCCAAATACTCCACCATGGCTGGAGCGGGAGCGATAGACGCGGGAGAGCGTTAATGGTAGTGAGCCGGGCAGCGTGAGTACGCTGAGTTGCTGGAGAAGGCTACCCGTCCCGACATCGACAGGATCACCCCGGCAGATGCTGGAGGTATTGAGCCGCCCCACCCCCCGACCATTTCCCAGTCCTTTACCTTGAATAAATACTCCCTCATTAGCTAAGAGAGGTGCCGGTGGCGGTTTTTGCTTCATGCCAGCAGCCATACCCGCCATATCAGATAGCACGGCACCAGTTTCAAGGGCGCCAGAAACCTGTTGCGGTGTTCCCCCCGCCATCTTTGTTACGAATGCAGGCAGGTTGAACGGAGGGGCAAGGAGAGCCATGACGATGTCATTGCTGTTTTGCAGAAGCCATTGCTGCTCAGCTTCCGTAATCGGAGCTTCTAGCCTGGGGCCGGGACGATAAACTCTTTCATAGAGGTTATGAAGGTGGCGGATGCGATAGATATCTTCGGGTGGCATGTTGTGGTCAACGTAATCGTTGAGCAACTTTTGCAGGTCATTAAGGTCCTGCTCGGGCATCTGGCTGGGTAAAGCTTCGCACTGGTTTCTGAATGAATTACCAGCGTTCACATTGCCCTGATAGCCTTTATCTGCCATTTTTTTCAGGATGTCTTTTTCGTCGTATTCTTTGAAGATATTCTTCAGATAAGCTTCACAGATGCCGGGTTGTTTGGTCAGCATCTTCTGTGGTTTACAGATACCGGTCAGCGTGTAGATACGCCCCAGTGTTCCGTTGGGGTTAAAGTCGGCCATGGGTTGCCCTCCTTACTGGCATAGTCCGTCGTCAGGTTGTTGAATGACGGGTTTCGTTTCAGACTTTTCCATTCATCAGAACTTCATCCAGATGTCGTGCAGTCTGGCGACCTTCAGTGAAGACCGTGGTGGCACCAGTTAGCACTTTGCAGTGGCCATTACTGAGCGATACACCTGACTGGACACCAACCCCTGCGTTACCTTCCACGCCCTGGATGATGCTATCTATCATCAGTACCTTCTTTCCCCGGGCAAAAACTGTTTTGGAATAAGATATTTTTTCGGAAGATAATTTTTGGACGATATCGAAGGGAATGACGGTTAATCCGACTATGCAAAAATCCGGTGTCACGTTGACGACGATGAACTCATTTTCGGCATCAGCAATATGTTTTATAGCCATATCAGTTCTCCTTAAGCGGAATGCTGTTCTGGTTCTGGCAGTTGAACAGTCCGTAGAAGCAGTTCATGGATATTCAGATGATGCGGTTTGCTCCAGCGCCACACGAGGTCGATACGCCCTTGCCCGGTGTTTTCGTCGGTAGCGATATGTACGGTATCCAGAGGCAACATAGACTGTCGAGCGGTTATGCCTTCCTGCCAGTACGCTGCAATACCAAGGGCGGGTAGCCAGGTTCCAAGATGTGGAATGCCTTTAATTAGATGGAAAAATTCAAGTTTCTCATTTCCATTTAGTGGGGTTGAGCTTTGCAGTGAAGGATGCGCGCACTGAAAAAAGCGCAGGTCAAAGTCATCGGGATAATCCAGATAGGGTGGGTTATCTTTGAGTTGATCCCGCCATTTTTCATCATACGTTCCGGCATATTTTTGACGACTTAACCAATGGCGGGCCACGGGGCCAAAACCGGTCAGTGGCGGTTTTGTACCGATTTGATGTTCTCTTGGTTCCCACTGCGGGGCGGGGAACTGGTCATCAGTTGAGTAGCCTGCAAAACTAAAACCATTGCCTGAAGGATTAGGGGCATAAATTTCCCACTCTTCAGGTGGGGTATCAGGAAATACGTTGCGTCCGCCATAGGCTAGTTCGTAGGCAATCGGAACGTGTTCTGTCAGGGCGGGTTCACTCATATGCCATCCCAGCCGTTCAGTGTGTTGCCAGCAACGCTTTCCAGTGGCTATGCAGGTGTAATCAACCAGCGTGTTGTGACGGTTGCTGATGCGTAAACTTGTCTGAAAATGTTGTGTGGGGCAATCGGCATAAACTGACCCAGTAACCAATATATCGGTACCGGGTTTACCCAAAACAAGATCCCCTGCCTGAAGCAGAGAAGAACTCATTGGGTCATCAGGCTGGCGGTATTTATCAGCAAGAAACAGTACTGCTGGCTGGGGAATAGGGCAAAGGCCACCAGGTAGCAGATTAAAACTAGCTTTCACTACTACAACATCATGAAACACCTTTCCCGGAGCCATTTTGTCGTACTGAAAAGTAGTCAAACCCGTCTGATTATCCAGAATACGTAATTTGGGTTCAGGTAAAACAGACATGAGTTCTCCTTATCTGTCATGACGTTCACTAATTTTTTAATATGCTGAGCTGCTTTTAATTAAGATGAACATCTTTACCCTTGATCTCCACGGGACCGCTGGCAGTGAATTCAAACTCGGTACCTTTGATGGTGACCTTCCCGCTGTTTTCCAGCGTGATGGAGCTGGAACCGCATATTAGTTCGATTTTATCCACTGATTTAATTTGGGTTTCGTGGTCCACATCAAGCGCATAGTTCTGTTCTACCTTGATTTTTTGAGACTTTTTTACCGTTTCATTATCTTCACCGGCGATGACTGCTTTCTGATCTCCTCCGACGTTTTTCTCGCGATTTTCCGTGATATCCAGCGTCTGATCATTCTGCACAGCTATCTTTTGATCATGGGAGACAGTGACTTTCTGGTCATGACCACCTTCCTTCTTACTCCCCACATTGATGGTCTGACCGACCACAACGGTGACCGTCTGGTTATTCTTCACGGTTTCGGTATGGTCGTGGTTTACTGTCGTTGTCCTGTCATGCAGCACTTCCGTTTGCATGTCTTTCTGGGCGTGGATGTAAACCTGTTCCTTACCGGTTGCATCTTCAAAGCGCAGTTCATTAAAACCATCGCCTTTGTAGGTTTTCGAACGAATAGTCATCTGAGTTTTGGTGCCAGGCAGGCCGCCTGGAGAACGGTTATCCTGATGATAAGTCCGTCCCATAATGATGGGCTGATCCGGGTCGCCATTGAGGAAGTCCACGATCACTTCTTGACCTATACGCGGGATAGCCAGGTTGCCAAACCCCGCGCCTGCCCAGGCCTGTGACACTCGTACCCAGCAGGAACTGTCTTCAGTTTTTGGGTTGTATCTGTCCCAGTGGAATTTCACTCGTACCCGGCCATGTTCGTCACAAAAAATTTCTTCACCGGCTGGGCCTGTGACAATTGCGCTTTGTGGGCCATCTACTTTAGGTTTAGATCGAGGTGAAATGCGCCAGGTTCTGTCTGCTGGTATTGCGGTGAACTGGTTGCTTAGTGTGGTTCCTTGTCCCTGATTACCATGTTGTGCCTGCGGTTGGGCACCCGTGATAATACTGCTGACGATCTGCCAACTACGGTTCAGAGGTTCCTGCGGATGGTTCACCAGCGTGAAGTTTGTTCCAGGCCATAGTTTCGGTGAGTTAGTGGTTCCGGTGCCTTTTTCTGCATCGTTACGCAGCCCGTCCATCTGGTAGCGAGTAAAATCCTGGCCGTGTTGCTCATCCTTGAACCTGCCTGGATAGTCAAAGATTTCATATTGTGAGAACTGGTTATTTAGGTTTATACCTTTCTGTTGGTATTGCCCTTGCCACCCTGGAACTTTAAAGGTGTAATCCTGGCTCATAACTGATGAAGGCCGGACATTCGCTTCGTAACAGAACACGCTGATACATTCATCAGTGACTTCGGTTGTCGTATTCGGGTTGAACGAAATGGGATTCGGTAACTTGGATAGGCCTGCCACATCATCACACAGTGTCAGTTTTTGGTTCGGCCCATCTGCGGACATTTTGTCATAAAAGAAAATCCCCTCTTCGGACCACAGTCGATTCAGAAAATCTAAATCTGATTCGCCGTATTGCACGCAGAATTCTCGCGGAGAATGCTTTTGATAAAAGGATGGAGACCAATCAGTCACACCGTTTTCATTAAGCAGAGTGCTTGAGATTGCCTTGATATCTTGTTGCTGGAATATACGAAAGTTCTGTCGCAAACCACAGCGCCACAGGGTTGGGTGAATTCTGAAGCGGTATTGCATCTGCCATTGGTCATTATTTTGCATCCCAAAGCTGGCTATAACACCTTTGACAGAACGCAGTGCCTTCATTCCCTGCCAGATGGTCAGTGTGACGTTCTTTTCCAGTAAAACTTTCGCTTCCCGATCAAATGACTTACTGACAACATCTACGTCCAGAACAAATGGTAAAGAATATTTTTGCATTAGCAAAAAGTTGACAACCGCGAACGTATCCGGCGCCTGGCCGTCTACCTCCAGTGTGAAACGCAGCCCTTTTAATGACATAACAACCTCCCTGAGTTCACAGGAAAAACAGACTAACCGCAGGAAAGTGACTGTGAATGTAAAGCGATACGTTTCTATTCAGACATGCTACCGGCAGGGGGACGGCTTATGCCAGCTCCCGTGAAAAACGTAACTTCTTTTTTAGGACAGATCTTTCAGCTTACGGATAGATACAAAAACAACATTCTGCCTATAAGGCAGAATGTTGTTAGTTCACTTTGACACTTACGCTTCCAGCGGTGCGCGCCAGTCATCAGCACCGGAAGTGCCTGACTTGACGTGTTCCCACTCGATCTTGCGGTATGCCAGTGACACTGCGAGCAGTTGGGTAAATTCTCGCTGGCTCGGATCCTGGCAGTGCGGCATATGCAGATTGATATCGACGATGGTCGAATCTGTCAGGCGCGTAGTGAAATAATGCTCTTGCTTGCCTTCAACCGACGTACGCCACCAGTGCAGTTCAGTCGTTGGTAGCATTTCACCGCTTGCCAGTGCGTTGTACAACAGCGGCACAGCTTTGTTTAGTGCTACGGTGAAAATGAACGGCTTGTGCGCCCGTTGACCGCTTGGCTGACCAGATTGCGGGTCAGTTGGGACGGTCACGTTATGCAGAAATTCCTGCACTAGCATTTCATCTTCGTGGCCCTGAACGTAAATATTACCGACAGAATCGGCGGTAAATGCACCGGCAGTGATGTTTCCCTGGGTCAGACCATTGATTGATATATAACAAGGGGTAGGCATAGTTTTAACTCCTTTTTTGGTTGCTGCTAATGATTGCCTACCGTTATTCCTCGATAGGCAGAGGCGGCACGGCTTTAACCGGGAACCGCATCATTCGTGTAGCTGGTATGTTGTTAAAAAACAAAACCAGATGAATGTATAAAAATTTAAGTACCACTTATTTATATGAAATGGATGAGACATATATAAATTATTAATATGTAGTCGTGCTAATGGAATATGCTATATCGGGATTGGTGTTTTTCACAACAATTGTTTTTATATTATTTGGAGCTTTTAAGATTCTGGCGTTCCTGTATTTCAGTAAAATGAATGCGCAGGATGCCCTGCTTTGTGAATAGTGATTTAGTACGCCTTAAGTTATTGTTAATTAGCGATTAATTTTTGAGGTTATGTTTGTAATACATTGTTTTTATTTGTTTTATTTTTAATTTAATTTGTTTTTTGAATTATTTTTTTGTGCAAAATAAATTCTCGCATTGAAATGAAAAAAAGTTCTTTTGAAATTATTTAATGCGAGAGTAGAATACGTTTTAAACACATGGACTGATATTATAAAGCGGCCACTGCATCGGTATTTCTGTTATACGGATTTTGCCGTATTCATGGCTTGAACGATAACCCGATGGACTATTCTCATGAGCAGCAATAAAAACGACGGTAGTATCGCACCTAAAGAGCGCATCAATATTCGTTATATCCCTAAAACTGATGGTCAGGCGGCCGAAGTTGAGTTGCCGCTTAATCTGCTGATCACTGGCAATCTGAAAGGTACTGCAGATGATACTCCGCTGGATGAGCGTCAGCCCGTTTCTATTAACAGGAATAATTTCAACGCTGTGCTAGAAAAGTCCGGAATCGAACGGAGTTTCATCGTTACTTCTGCGCTCAGCGAAATCCCTGATGCACAAATGAATGTCAGCCTGAAAGTGAAGTCGATAAGCGATCTTTCACCAGACAACGTTGCCGCGCAGGTTCCAGAAATGAAAAAACTACTGGAGCTACGTGAGGCGCTTGTTGCGCTGAAGGGGCCAATGGGCAATATCCCAGCTTTCCGCGCCCAGATTCAGGCTCTGCTGGATAACGAAGAAACCCGCGAACAGCTGATTGCGGAACTGGGCCTCGTTGGTCGGAAATAACTTTGTACAAGGATTTCAGTATGTCAGATACCTCATTACAAGAAGAACTCGCTTCGACCACGCCAACGGCTGCACCATCTCTGTTGGATGAAATTATGGCGCAGACCCGCTTTCAGCCAGCATCGGAGAGCTATGATGTTGCCCGTCAGGGCGTGACCGCGTTTATCGCTGCCTTGTTAGAGAGCAATACAGATGCGGAGCCTGTCGATATTCTGGCCGTGAATGCCATGATTGCTGATATTGATGCTCGTATGGGGCGTCAGATGGATCTTATTCTTCACGCTCCTGAGCTTCAGGAGCTGGAGTCGTTCCTGCGGTCACTTAAGTTACTGGTTGATCGTGCAGATACACGGGAAAACATCAAGATTCACGTGCTGCATGCCACCAAAGAAGAATTGCTGGATGATTTTGAATTTGCCCCTGAGATCACCCAATCTGGCTACTACAAGCATGTTTACTCAAGTGGTTTTGGCCAGTTTGGCGGTGAACCAGTAGCCGCCGTTATCGGTAACTACGCATTTGATAACACCGCGGCAGATATGAAGCTGCTGAAATATATCAGTGCAGTAAGTGCGATGGCTCATGCCCCATTCTTGTCAGCAGTATCTCCTGAATTCTTCGGGCTAGATTCGTACACGGAATTGCCGGGTATGAAGGATGTGTCCGCTATTTTTGAAGGCCCGGCATATACAAAATGGCGTGCCCTGCGCGAATCGGAAGACTCCCGTTATCTGGGGCTGACAGCGCCTCGCTGTCTGTTGCGCCATCCGTATGCACCAGATGAAAACCCGGTGAAAAGCTTTAACTATCGGGAGAACGTCAGCCGTAACCATGAGGATTACCTGTGGGGTAACACAGCGTTCTTACTGGCGGCTAATATGGCTGAAAGTTTCATGTTGAGCAGATGGTGCCCAAATATCGTCGGTCCACAGAGTGGCGGAGCGGTGAAAGATTTGCCGGTGCACCTGTATGAGTCGATGGGACAACTTCAGGCTAAAATTCCGACCGAAATACTTATTACTGACCGCCGTGAATATGAGCTGGCAGAAGAGGGATTCATCTCTCTGACCATGCGTAAGGGCAGTGATAACGCGGCATTCTTCTCAGCTAACTCGGTACAAAAACCTAAAACCTTCCCAAATACACCGGAAGGTAAGGCGGCTGAAACGAATTACAAACTGGGTTCACAACTTCCCTACCTGTTCATCATCACGCGTCTTGCTCATTACATCAAAGTGCTGCAACGCGAGCAGATTGGTTCATGGAAAGAGCGTGGCGATCTTGAGCGTGAGCTGAATACCTGGATTCGTCAGTATGTGGCGGATCAGGAGAACCCACCTTCTGAGGTTCGCAGTCGCAAACCTCTGCGCCAGGCGAAGGTTGAGGTATTGGATGTAGAAGGCGAACCAGGCTGGTACCAGGTTGCCCTCTCTGTTCGTCCGCATTTCAAGTTCATGGGCGCCAGCTTTGACTTATCCCTGGTGGGTCGTCTGGATAGGGAATAACTATGATGAAGGAGCGGGAGTTCGGGGGCAGTCTGTTTGAACGCATCCAGGAGGCGGTGGATCTGCCTGTACGCAGGAAACCGAAAGAAGCGTTGCTGCGCTCTGTTCGGAGCAATCTGCAGAATGTACTCAACACCCGTTCCGGTAGCTGTTATGGGTCACCGGAGCTAGGTATCACCGATTTAGATGATGATGCCCTGGTCTCCAGTGATTTCAGAAGCGAAATAATAAAAGCCATCAGGAACTGTATGTTGCGCTACGAACCTCGAATGTCTGATGTGGTGGTAACGGCAATTGCAGAGGATGGGTATTCGCCATTGGAACTGTGTTTCCATATTGTGGCGTACATGAATTTCAGCGAAAGCAGGGATGTTCTGGAGTTTGATATCCTGCTGGATAACCGCCAGCACTGGTGTGTGGAGTAGAAATGGCTTTCGAAGAACGCTACTACCGGGAGGAGCTGGATTACTTGCGTCAGCTCGGCAAACTACTCGCGCAAGAAAAACCTTACCTGGCCCGTTTTCTGGCTGAAAAGGAAGGAGATCCAGATGTCGAGCGCCTGATGGAGGCGTTTGCTTTCCTTTCTGGCGGTCTGCGTCAGAAGCTGGAAGATGAATTTCCTGAATTCACACATGGGCTGATTAATATGCTGTGGCCTAATTACCTGCGCCCAGTTCCGTCCATGACAGTCATTGAATATCAGCCCAAAAAAGAGTTACTAACCGCGGTTGAAGTAAGCCGGAACGAATTGGTAAGAACCGATACAGGTAGCGGCTCACAGTCTCTCGCCCCTGGAGGGCTGACCGATGACGAGAAAGCGGCGCCTCCAGCCTGCTATTTTACTCTTGCACGCAATACTTGGTTGCAACCCCTGTATATCCGGGATGTACGCAATGTCAGTAGCTTGAAAGAGGGGGTCATTGAGGTTGATTTCTTCACTGAAGGGAATGTTCCATCTCGCTCTCTGGATATGAATAAACTGACCTTCTGGCTGGGTAACGAGGATGATTACACTCGTCACCAACTTTATCTGTGGTTCAGTGAGCGGTTGATGGATGCTGAACTGGTTTCCGGGTCACATCGTTTCGCATTACCGGAACTGTGGCTGGATGCTGCCGGATTTGAACGGGACGATGCGTTACTACCCTGGCCAAAAAATGTTCATACCGGTTACCGTGTACTCCAGGAATACTTCTGCTATCCGGAGAGTTTTTTCTTCTTTCGCATGCGTGACGCAGCACCGTTACCGGAAGATTTTCCGGTTCAAACCTTCACGCTGCGCCTGCATTTTAACCAGCCGTTGCCTGTGGACATAAAACTGCGAAAGGATTCTTTGCGTCCGTACTGTACGCCAGCGGTAAACCTGTTTGCTTACCATGCCGAACCTGTCAGTCCAGACAGCAGCACACCGCAGTACCCTCTGCGCGCGAGCCATCAGCATCCGGAAGCCTATGATATCTTTCGAGTGAAATCTGTATCCAGCAAGGTGAGCAGTTCATCTGACGGTAAACCCTTCCGCCTCTGGCCTGAATTTGAAGGCTTTCAGCATCAAATAGAATACAGCCGTCAGCGCGAAGTCGTTTACTGGCACCACCGGACAAAAACCTCGTTGTTCCATCGTGGTCTGGAACATTCCATAGCCTTTGTACATGCAGATGGCAGCCAGCCAGACCACTCCGGACTGAACGATGAAGTTATCACCGCCTCACTGGTCTGTACCAACCGGATGCTACCTGCGTCGCTGCATACTGGTGATATCAGTGTTGCGGTTGACAAAAATTCGTCGGTAGCATCCTTCAGCAATGTTACCCGTCCGACCCGTCCATTGTACCCCGTCACAGATGGCGACATGCACTGGTCGCTGATTTCTTGTATGAACCTGAATTACCTGTCTTTGCTTGACAGAGACGCGCTAATTCAGGTGATGCGTACATTCGACCTGCCGGGGATCCACCACCCGCAGCAAGCAATGCTCTCACGCCAAAAACTGGATGCCATTGAAAAACTTGATACCCACCCAGTTGACCGCTTGTTTAAAGGGGTACCAGTACGTGGATTATCCACCACGCTGTGGATCGACCCCACTCCCTTTGTCTGCGAGGGTGAGATCTATCTGCTGGGAACCGTGCTGTCGCACTTCTTCGCCCTGTATGCCAGCATCAATTCATTTCACTGTCTGAAAATCATCAATACGGAAAGTCAGGAGGCCTGGGAATGGCAACATACCGGTCAGCACGCCCTGATGTAGGGAAACGGGGCTCATTCCCGACCGATGTGCGCGGGATGAATTTTTATGTCCTGATGGATGCGCTGTACCGTCTGTATGGAGATTCAGGCGAGGAGCCTTCTTTGCGCACGGAACCCCGCCGGGAAGTGGCACTGTTCAAATCAGACGCCGGCATCGCCTTTCCGGTAAGTGACTTGACTACGCTTGGGCGCAACGATACTGGCCAGTTCTCTCTGACCACAACGTTTCTTGGTTTCTCAGGTAGCCAGTCCCCTTTACCGGGTTATTACCTGGATAAGATGGCCCGGGAAGATGCGCAGCATGAAGAAGGGCTGAAAGCATTTCTCGATCTGTTCAGTCACCGCTGGACACAGTTTGCTTACCACGCCTGGCGCAAGTACCGCTATTACATCTGTTTTCGCAATGGTGGTACGGACATTTTCTCGCAGCGTATGTATGCCCTGGTGGGGTTAGGTAATCAGAGCGTGCGTGGCAAGCTCGCTATCAACCATAGCAAGATGTTGGCTTATGCCGGAGTGCTGGCGACACCAGGCCGTTCGCCGGATGTGGTATGCAATTTGGTATCCCATTGTTTTGATCTGCCGGATGTCACCATTGAAAGCTGGCAGTTGCGTAAAGTACCGATTGAACCATCACAGCAGAACCGTCTGGGTGTCCGCAATTCGAAGAAGAAAACTGCCGGGTATATCCCCGGACGCTCTGTGATTGGCGTTAATTTTACCCTCGGTTCGCGAGTGCCAGATCGCAGTGGAAAATTCTTGCTAAAGATTGGCGGTTTATCGATGACTCGTTATCTGTCTTTTTTACCAGGCGGTGATAACCATCAGGCGCTAACGGTATTTATTTCCTTTCTTCTGCGAGATCAGTTTTCCTGGGATTTACGGCTAGATCTGGCACCAGAACAGGCCCAGGGAATGCGACTGGGTGACTGTGCCCGCTCCTGTATTGGCCGTACTGCGTTTATTGGTCTGCCGAAAACACCGCCTTCTGTCACCCTCCACATCAGGGAATAATTTTATGGAGCAGTATATGGCTGAGGAAATACCACAGTCTTCCGCATTATCACTGACGTTACAGGTGATGAACGGCAACGAATTGGAAAGTGGACGTGCCGCAAAATGCCTTTTTTCCGCCGGAGGTGGGGATATTGGTCATACGCAGGCATGCCACTGGCCGATACAGGACCGGGCTGGTTCGGTTGCAGGCCGTGCCTGCCAGGTCGTCCTGCATGATGGCACATTCTGTTTACGCAATCTGACACCCGGATTGATGATTAATCAAGCTTCAGTATCGGTAGACACTGGGCTGGTGCGTTTGTGTCAGGGCGATGAGATTGGCTTGGGCGCACTGGTATTGAAAGTGTTTATTCACGAAGGGAAGCTGGTGAGTTATGGCGAACAGATGGCCGCGCCCGAAACGATAGTGACAAACCGTGATCGACTAGCTGATGCCCTGCTGACCACTGACGGCCAGCCTGCATATCCAGGAATGCCTCACCGCCATCAACTTGCGGACACGGTTGTAAATGGTTTTTCCACCGACCCATTGCAGGTGCTTCAGGCCGAAAACCTGACCACTGCAGGCGATCTGCTTTCTGGTATGGCGCGCGGTAGGTCTTCCGCCCAGTTGTCCGATCCTGCCAATAATAGTGGGATCGATATTCCTTTTATGGATCTTCCTCCTATGTATGCCGATGCACGTGACAATCGTGACACTAATGAGAATACCGATTCGCCTGCTCAGATGGCGCAGCGCCACCTTGCCGTTACCCCGCTTCTCCGCGGGTTGGGTAGCTCACTTGCCGTACGTAACTCTCAGGATGCGGACGATTTTCTCGAAGAAGCAGGGCGTTCATTACAGGCAGCAATAAAGGGCTTGCTCGACCTACAACAACGGCAAAGTAGCCTGTCAGACAAACATCTGCGTCCCCTGGAAGATAACCCCCTACGCCTGAATCTGGATTATTCCACTGCTGTGGATGTGATGTTTGCCGAAGGCAAAAGCCCGGTACATCTTGCGGCCCCTGCGGCCATTGCTGAGAGTTTGCGTAACATTCGCCATCATGACGAAGCAAACAAGGCAGCTATCAATGAAGCATTACACGTGATGCTGGAGGCTTTCTCTCCGCAGAGTTTGATGCGTCGCTTTATTCAATACCGTTGCAGCCATGAACTGCGTCAACAACTTGATGATGCAGGTTCCTGGCAGATGTACAGCCATTATTACGACGAACTGGCTTCAGATCGCCAGCAGGGTTTTTCCATGTTGTTCAACGAAGTATACGCCCAGGTCTATGACCGGGTGCTGCGTGAGAAACAGCGGGAGCCTGAAGAGTGAAAGGACGCGTTTTCTGCATCTGGATAACGTTGCTTGCCGCAACCCTGAGTGGTTGCGAGACAGCGAAAAAAATTGGTCAGGTGATCAGCGACCCGAGTGTTCAGGTTGGAAAGCGGGCAGAGCAGCCGTCGGAAATCACGATTACCCTGCTAACTGAACCGGACACCAATACCAACGTAGATGGTGAAGCCGCTCCAGTGGATGTGCAACTGGTTTACATGAGCGATGACTCAAAATTACAGGCTGCGGATTATGACCAGATTGCCAGAACCGCGTTACCGGACGTGATTGGGAAAAATTATATCGATCACCAGGATTTCAGCTTATTGCCTGACTCTATGAAAACCCTGCCACCAGTGAAACTGGATGAAAAAACACAGTTTATTGGTGTCATTGCCTATTTTTCTGACGATCAGACCACTGAATGGAAACAAATCGAACCAGTGGAAGGCGCGGGTCACCATGAGTATCGCCTGCTGGTACATGTACGGCAGAACAGCATCGAAATGAAAAAAGAGGAAAACTGATAATGGCGACCATGAAAAATAAAGTGATCTGGCAGGAAGGTTTGTTCGCCGTGCCTCAGCATTTTCAGCAACAGCAGCGTAACCATGAATACCTGCTGAACCAGCGTATCAATGCCCGGGATGATTTCGCCTGGGGGTTTACTGAGCTGTCACTCAATACAGAGCTCCTCGCGCAGGGGAAAATTATGCTTTCCAGTGCGACTGGCTGTATGCCTGATGGCACGGTGTTCAGTATTCCTGAGCAGGATCATCTTCCCGTGCCTTTTCAACCCATCGATATGTCCGCTCCAGGAAGCCATGATATTTACCTGGCGATACCGGTGATCAGCGATATTATCTGCGAAATTAAGGGGCATCAGAGTACCGGGAACGGAACGGAGCGTTACAGCTTAACCCGTGCCGATGTCCGTGATTTACACTCCGATGGTGGCGACGTACAGCAGATCGAACTGGGAATGCTAGTACCGAAAATTGTCAGCGGCGCGGACGATCTCAGTGCCATGGTGACATTGCCGCTATGCCGTATCCGGAGCCTGCAACCCAATGGTGCACTGGTGCTGGATGACAGTTTTATTCCTACCTGTCAGGCCATTCGGGTCAGCTCGGTGCTGAGTGCATTTGCTGGTGATGTGCAGGGCCTTATCAGCAATCGTGCCAGCGAACTGGCGAAACGTATCGGCTCCCCTGAGCAAAGCGGTATTGCTGATGTTGCGGAATTTATGATGTTGCAGATGCTCAATCGCAGTCAGATGCACTTCAATCACCGCTCGCACTTACATACTTTGCACCCCGAAAGTTTTTATCTGGATCTGGTCCGGCTACTGGGTGAGTTGATGACGTTTACTGAAAACAGCCGTCAACCCTGTAGTGTGGAGGTTTACATTCATCGCGACCTCACTATGTCGTTTAAAACGGTGATACCGGAACTGCGCCGTGCGCTTAACACTGTGCTGATGCCACGTGCGCAGAACCTGCCATTGAGCTTCTCGGATGGTGTCTATCTCGCTACTGTAAACGATCCGGCACTGCTGCAATCCGGCTCCTTTGTACTGGCGGTCCGCGCACGTATGCCGAGCAACCAGATTATCCTCCAGTTTACTCAGCAGTCCAAAATCGCCGCTACTGACAAGATTCGCAATGTGGTCAGTGTGCAGGTACCGGGTGTGCCGCTGCGTACACTGACCGCTGCCCCGCGCCAGCTTCCGTATCACGACGGGTATGTTTACTTCGAACTGGAAAAAGGTTCTTCGGCCTGGCAGGACGTGGTGAAAGCCGGTGCGCTGGCATTGCATATTTCCGGTAATTTCCCGGAACTAGACATGCAGCTGTGGGCGATAAGAGGCTAAGTCTATGAGCGAACAGTCCGTTCTTCTATCCGACAAAAATGACCCTCTGCTCACCGTGGGCTCCCCCGGGCAGAGCAGAATGGTTTCACCTGAAGGTGGAGAAGAAATATCTCTGCGCCATTACCGTCTCGTCCTGCGTGGTAGCAGCCTGAACCCAATGATTGACGCTGCCACTCCGATGTTGGGGATGGTCATGCGCGTCACTGGGATGAACAGCCATGCCATGCCGGAACATCTATTTCCTCAGGTGGTGACGGATGTGCAGGCAATAGAGCAGTTGCTCCAGGAGCAGGGTTATGAACCTGGCGCTATCGTTTCATTTCGCTACATCCTCTGCACCTTTATAGACGAGGTGGCGCTAGGTAATGGTTGGTCGAACAAGAATGAGTGGATCAAACAATCTTTACTGGTGCATTTCCATAATGAAGCGTGGGGCGGTGAGAAAGTCTTTATTTTGCTCGAGCGACTGATGCGCGAACCAAAACGCTACCAGGACTTACTGGAGTTCTTATATCTGTGTTTTTCTCTGGGTTTTCGTGGGCGCTACAAAGTTGCGGTACAGGATTCCGGGGAATTTGAGCTGATTTACCGCCGTCTGCACCATGCTTTGCATGGGCTGCGTGGCGATGCGCCGTTCCCGCTGCTGCATCAGGATAATAAAACACAGGGCGGGCGTTATCAGTTAATCAAGCGGCTGACCATTAAACATGTGCTGCTCGGTGGTTTTACTGTGTTGGTTCTGTTTTTCCTATTTTACCTGCTGCGCCTGGATAACCAGACGCAGGACATTCTCCACCAGTTAAACCGGCTGCTCGCCAGGTAAGGACACCTATGATCCAGATTGATTTATCAACGTTGGTAAAACGCCTTAACCTCTTTTCCAGGCAGGCGTTAGAGACGGCTGCATCGGAATGCATGAGCCAGCAAGCAGTGGAGATTACTGTTAGCCACATATTAATACAGATGCTTGCCATTCCTCGTAGCGACCTGCGGGTGATCACCGAACATGCCGAGATCCGGTTGGATGATCTACGCCAGGCACTGACAGTGGAAAATTATGCCAGCTCCCGTTCAACAGACAGTTACCCCTCTTTTTCACCGATGCTGGTTGAATGGCTGAAAGAGGCCTGGCTACTGGCGTCTGCACAAATGCAACAGAGCGAATTGCGTGGCGGTGTGCTGCTGCTAGCCCTGTTACATTCACCGTTGCGTTATTTACCTCCCGCTGCAGCTCGTCTGTTGAGCGGTATTAACCGTGACCGTTTGCAACAGGATTTTGCACAGTGGACGCAGGAATCAGCGGAAACAGTGCTATTGAATGCAGAGGGACTGGCCGTCAATACAGCAGCAGATACAGGTGACAGCTTACTTGCCCGCTATGCGAAGAACATGACCGAAGATGCCCGTCAGGGGCGACTTGATCCGGTATTGTGCCGCGATAACGAAATAGACCTGATGATCGATATTCTCTGCCGTCGCCGTAAGAACAACCCAGTGGTAGTCGGGGAGGCGGGCGTGGGTAAAAGTGCACTAATTGAAGGACTGGCGTTACGCGTTGTCGCAAGCCAAGTACCGGATAAGCTACGCGATACCGATATCATGACCCTGGATTTAGGTGCACTTCAGGCAGGGGCGTCAGTCAAGGGGGAGTTTGAAAAACGTTTTAAAGGACTGATGGCGGAAGTGATTCAGTCACCGAAACCAATCATCTTGTTTATTGATGAGGCGCACACGCTAATTGGCGCAGGCAATCAGCAGGGGGGGCTGGATATCTCCAACCTGCTCAAACCCGCCCTGGCTCGTGGTGAGCTGAAAACAATCGCTGCTACGACCTGGAGCGAATACAAAAAATACTTCGAGAAAGATGCTGCGTTGTCACGTCGTTTCCAGCTAGTGAAGGTCAGCGAACCGGATGCTGCCGAGTCCACTATTATCCTGCGTGGCCTATCGGCGGTATATGAACAGTCGCATGGTGTGCTGATTGACGATGAGGCTCTACAGGCGGCGGCGTCACTTAGCGAGCGCTATATTTCTGGCCGTCAGTTGCCAGACAAAGCTATTGATGTGCTGGATACCGCTTGTGCACGCGTAGCGATTAACCTCTCGTCGCCGCCAAAACAAATCTCAGCCTTGACCACTCTGATCCACCAATGTAAAGCGGAAATCCGTCAGCTGGAACGCGAAATCCGAATTGGCCTGCGTTCTGATACGTCGCGACGGGACGAGGTTCAAGCACAATATGAAACAGCGCATAGTGAATTATTGACACTGGAAGCCGCATGGCACCAGCAGCAGGCATTGGTGCAGGAGATTATCACGCTGCGACAAGGGCTGCTGGAAGCGGTGGTTGTCAGCGATGATGCCGCCGAAGCAGCAGATGAACCTGTAATGGAACAGCCTGAAAACGAAGCCGGGATTTGTCCTGTAACACGTCTGGCGGAACTGACCGCCGAACTGGATGCCCTGCATCATACTCAGTTACTGGTCTCGCCGCACGTTGATAAAAAACAAATTGCCGCTGTGATTGCCGAATGGACTGGCGTCCCACTTAACCGTCTGTCGCAAAACGAAATGTCGGTCATTACTGAGTTACCACGGTGGCTCGGCGATACCATCAAAGGTCAAGAGCTGGCAATCAAACATCTACACAAACATCTGCTGACTGCGCGGGCCGATTTGCGCCGGCCAGGGCGTCCGCTCGGCGCCTTCCTGCTGGCTGGCCCTAGCGGTGTGGGTAAAACCGAAACCGTGCTGCAACTGGCAGAACTGCTCTACGGCGGTCGCCAGTATCTCACCACCATTAATATGTCGGAGTTCCAGGAAAAACACACCGTCTCGCGCCTGATTGGTTCACCTCCTGGTTACGTTGGCTACGGCGAAGGTGGGGTGTTGACCGAAGCCATTCGCCAGAAACCTTACTCAGTAGTCCTGTTGGATGAAGTGGAAAAAGCTCATCCGGATGTGCTCAACCTCTTCTACCAGGCATTTGATAAAGGTGAGATGGCCGACGGTGAAGGTCGTCTTATTGACTGCAAAAACATTGTATTTTTCCTGACGTCCAACCTTGGTTACCAGGTGATTGTTG
Organism: Buttiauxella sp. 3AFRM03; assembly: GCF_003675305.1. NCBI lineage: Bacteria > Pseudomonadati > Pseudomonadota > Gammaproteobacteria > Enterobacterales > Enterobacteriaceae > Buttiauxella > Buttiauxella sp. 3AFRM03. The sequence continues at coordinate 2,201,601 of NZ_CP033076.1, read as the reverse complement.
AACATGCCGAAAATCCTGAAGTCATGCAGGAAGCGTTGTATCCGCTGCTAGCGGAATTTTTCAAACCTGCGCTACTGGCGCGTATGGAAGTCGTACCCTATTTACCGCTTTCACGCGAGACCTTATCCGTGATTATCGCCGGGAAGCTAGCCCGCCTTGAGAACATTTTGCACACCCGCTTTAGTGCAGAAGTGGTGATTGAACCGGAAGTGACGGATGAAATCATGCAGAGAGTCACCCGCGCGGAAAACGGGGCTCGTATGCTTGAGTCGGTGATTGACGGAGAGATGCTGCCGCCACTTTCTCTACTGCTGTTGCAGAAAATGGCCGCCAGTACGGCGATTGCGCGGATTTGCCTGAGCGCAGTGAACGGCGTGTTTACGGCAGAAGTAGAAGATGAATTGAATGAAGCAACGATTGCTGAGGAAGAAGACGTTTTATGCGAATAGCTCCCTGCTGGTCGCTGATGGCGTCTCTGACGTTCTCTCCGGTGTATGCCGGGGAATTTCCCGACGTTGCACCGCAGGCGCAGGATGCATTGTCCTCGTTGCAGGCAATGCAATCCTGCCGTCGGGAGTCTGCGGCACTAGAGCGTCTCGATTGCTATGACCAAATACTCGCTCCGATGCAATCACAGGGGTTCAGCGGTGCGCTGGCAAAAGCAAGTTACGTTGGGGAGGCGTGGACGCGAGCTATTGAGCAGGAAAAACAGCGTACCGGCAATACTACTGAATTGCTGATCACACAGGCTTCTGGCGAGCGCCCGACGGTAACTATCACTACCCCTGCGATTGGCAACTTGCCGCCTCGCCCGGTGCTGATGTTCAGTTGCGTGGACAACATCACCCGGATGCAGGTAGCGCTAATGCAACCGCTGAACAGACACGATCTCACCGTCCAACTGAATGCAGATAACAGAACTTTCAGTAGCCACTGGTTTGTACGTGAGAACGGTACGCTGCTGGAGGCCAGCCGGGGGCTATCCGGTATTGATGAAATCAGACAGATCCTGGGGGCAAAAACACTGACTATTAACACTGGCACGGACAGCGCCGCCGGGAAATTGACTTTTAATATCGACGGACTAGCGCAGGTGATTAAGCCGTTACAGGAAGCCTGTCACTGGGCGAGGGAATAAATAGATGGACTTACATAATCCCGATGTGTGGTTTGCACACCTACTGGAAAATCTGCCAGAAGATAAATCAGCCGCAGCACTGAAAGATGACAATCCTGACTGGGAGTATATTGACGGCGACATCGTCAAGCTCGGTTCGCTGGCGCATGGTCAACTGAATATTCCAGAAATACAGCGTCGTGGGCTTGTACTCCTGGCCTCAGAGAGCAAAGACTTCCGTCTGTTGGCGCATCTTTTGCGTACCTTGCAACACGCTGGCAACCCGTTGCTGGCATTGCGCCTGTTGGACCGTTACGTGGAACACTACTGGTTGGTCGCTGCGCCACAAAATATGGCGCATAAAAAGCGCTTTGCCGGGCAGGTGATAAAGCGTTTTGAGCCTGGCGTTGATGGTTTTGCCCGGCAGGCTGATGCCACACAACGCGACCTGCTACTGGGGGAATTGGCGAAACTTGCACTGCGCTGGAAGGAACATAACGCGCCGGAACTGGCACAGTCCGCAGATGATCTCTTTGCTCTTTACCAGCGGGCATTTCGGGACTGCTCGCCAGTCTCTTCTCCTGCATCTACACAGTCCACCGCTACCCCGGTGCAGACCGCTGCTTTGCCGGTATCAACAACGCCTGCGGCAATGGTAAATATCGATAGCCATGACGATAAAACCTGGCGCGACACGTTACTGAAAGTTGCAGCCATCTTATGTGAACGCCAACCGGACTCGCCGCAGGGCTACCGTTTGCGCCGCCATGCATTATGGCAATCTATCACCAGCACTCCTCAGGCTGAAAGCGATGGACGCACACAACTGGCGGCAGTCTCTGCCGATATGGCAGCAGAGTACCAGTCCCGTCTGAACACTGCGGATATGGCGTTATGGCAACAGACAGAGAAAAGTCTATTGCTTGCCCCGTACTGGATTGACGGCCATTACCTTTCCGCACAAATCGCGCAGCATCTTGGCTATTCCCGCGTGGCGGAGTCTATCCGCGATGAAGTTACCTGCTTTCTCACCCTGTTACCTCAGTTGGCTAACTTAAAGTTTAACGATCTCACACCGTTTATGGCTGAACCAACGAAACAGTGGCTGCTTGCAGGGCAGGGTAGCCAGCCAACTCATGCCGTGCAGACAGATGAAGCTACGCAGGCCATCCGTCAGTGCTTTAGCGATCACGGATTGGAAGCGGCGCTGCGGTATCTGGAGCAACTTCCCGCAGGGGAGCCCCGTGACCAGTTTCACCGGCAGTATCTTGGTGCACAACTGATGGAAGAAGCAGGGATGGAACAGCTTGCTCAACAGCAGTACCGGATGATGTTCCAGGCAGGGGGGCGGATGATGCTGGCCGACTGGGAGCCGTCATTGCTGGAAGCACTGAAAAACAAATTCACGGCAGAACAATAAGAAATTACAGGAGTTTTTGTGTTCAGATTACCAACCCCCCGACTGTTTAGCGGGCTTAAGACCATGCTCAGGCCGGCGATGCCGCGGTTAAAGGTTTCCGCTGCCTGGTTGTTGATGCTGGCGTGGATCTTTCTGCTGGTATGGATCTGGTGGAAAGGCCCCGCGTGGAAGCTGTATGACGAGTATTGGCTACAACCTTTGGCAAACCGCTGGCTGGCCACTGCAGCCTGGGGATTGATCGCGCTGGCGTGGCTGACTATCAGGGTCATGAAGCGACTGCAGCAACTTGAAAAACAGCAGCGTCAGCAGCGTGAGGAGACGCAGGATCCGCTCAGCGCGGAACTGAATGCACAGCAGCGTTATCTTGATCGCTGGTTGTTGCGTCTGCAACGTCATCTCGACAGCCGTCGTTACCTGTGGCAATTGCCATGGTATATGGTCATAGGCCCAACAGGGAGTGGTAAAACAGCGCTGCTGCGCGAAGGTTTTCCATCTGACATTATTTATACTCCTGAAGCCGTTCGGGGAGCAGAACAACATCTACGCATAACACCGCATGTCGGGAAGCAGGCGGTGATTTTTGATATTGATGGTGCGCTCTGCGACCAGCCAGATGGAGATGTCTTACACCGTCGGCGCTGGGAACACATTCTGGGCTGGTTAGTCGAAAAACGCGCCCGTCAGCCGCTGAATGGCCTGATCCTGACACTGGACTTTACTGATCTGCTTACTGCTGACAAACGCCGCCGTGAGAATCTGTTGCAGATGCTGCGCAGCCGTCTGCAGGATGTACGTCAACATCTTCACTGCCAGTTACCGGTCTATGTGGTGCTAACCCGACTGGATTTACTCCATGGTTTTGCCGCCCTGTTTCAGTCGCTGGACAAAAAAGATCGTGACACTATTCTCGGCGTCACCTTTACCCGCCATGCCCATAAGAATGAAGACTGGCGTACGGAATTGAATACATTCTGGCAAAAATGGGTAGAACAGCTCAACCATAGCTTGCCGGATCTGATGCTGGCGCAGAACCACAATCGCAGTTCCCTGTTCAGCTTTGCCCGCCAAATACAGGGCAGCCGCGAATCCCTGACTGCGCTGATTGACGCCTTGCTGGACGGCGAAAACATGGATGTCATGCTGCGCGGGGTGTACCTCACCTCTTCGCTGCAACGTGGTCAGGTAGATGACATCTTTATGCAGTCCGCTGCCCGTCAATATCGGCTGGGTAGCAGCCCGCTAGTGGCCTGGCCACTGGTAGACACCGTACCGTATTTCACCCGCAATCTGTTTCCACAAGCGTTGCTGGCAGAGCCTAATTTGTCTGGGGAAAATAGCGTCTGGCTGGGTAATGCCCGTCGCCAGATGATGGCTTTTTCGGCATGCGGTGCAGTTCTGGCCATCCTGCTCATCAGCGGCTGGCAGCATTACTACAACACCAACTGGCGCGCAGGGATTAGGGTACTGGAACAGGCGAGGGCATTTATGGCCGTACCGCCACCACAGGGAACAGATGACTACGGCAATCTGCAATTGCCTCTGCTTAACCCGGTACGTGATGCCACGCTGGCGTATGGTGACTGGGGCGAGCGTAGCCGCCTGGCTGAACTGGGGTTATATCAAGGGCGGCGTATTGGTCCCTATGTGGAACAGACTTATCTGCAACTGCTGGATCAGCGTTATCTCCCAGCCCTGCTTAATGGCCTGATGAAGGATCTGGCAGCAGCTCCGGATGGCAGTGAAGAGAAACTTGCTGTACTACGTGTGATCAGGATGCTGGAAGACAAAAGCGGGCGCAACGTGACTGCGGTGAAGCAGTATATGGCGAAACGCTGGAGCGATAAGTTTCATGGCCAGCGCGATGTGCAAGCGCAACTGATGGCGCACCTCGATTACAGCCTGAAGCATACAGACTGGCAGGCAGAGCGTGTGGCAGGCGATGTCGACGCCATCAATCGCTGGACACCGTATGAAAATTCAGTCGCTGCCGCACAGAAAGAACTCAGCAAACTGCCGGTTTACCAGCGCGTCTACCAGAGCCTGAAAACAAGGGCGTTGGGTGTGTTGCCTGCTGATCTGAATTTGCGTGACCAGGTCGGCCCGACCTTTGATCTGGTGTTTACCTCTTCAGATGACAGCAAACTAATTGTCCCGCAGTTTCTTACCCGTTACGGCCTGCAAAGTTACTTTGTGCAACAGCGTGACGCGCTGGTGGAGTTGACGGCGATGGACTCTTGGGTACTGAACCTGACTCGCAGTGTGAAATACAGCGAGGCTGACCGGGCTGAAATCCAACGTCAACTCACCGAGCAGTATTTCAGCGATTACACAGCGACCTGGCGTGCAGGGATGGACAACCTGAACGTGCATAACTATGAGTCGATCACGGAACTGGCAGGGTCGCTGGAGCAAATCATCAGCGGCGACCAACCTCTTCAGCGGGCGCTGACCGCATTGCGGGATAACACGCAACCGGCGGTGTTTTCCGAAAAACTGGATGACAAGGCCCGCGAAGAAGCGTTGGCAGAGCCGGATTACCTGTTGCTGACGCGTCTGGGGCATGAGTTTGCTACCGAAAACAGCACACTGACGGTACAGAAAGACAAAGAAAGCACTCTACAGGCAGTTTACCAACAACTGACAGAGCTGCATCGTTATCTACAGGCTATTCAGAACGCACCGGTGCCGGGTAAATCAGCGCTGAAAGCCGTGCAGTTACGGCTGGATCAAAACAGCAGCGACCCTATTTTCGCCACTCGGCAGATGGCGAAAACATTGCCCGCACCGCTCAACCGTTGGGTAGGCAAGCTAGCTGACCAGGCCTGGCATGTGGTGATGGTGGAAGCTGTTCACTATATGGAAGTGGACTGGCGCGAAAACGTAGTAAAACCGTTCAATGAACAGCTTGCGAATAACTATCCGTTTAACCCGCGTTCATCGCAGGATGCATCGCTGGACGCGTTTGAACGTTTCTTTAAACCAGACGGTATTCTGGACAGCTTTTATCAGCAGAACCTGAAGCTGTTTATGGAAAACGATCTGAGTCTGGTGGATGGCGATAACAACGTGATTATTCGCGAAGATATCCGCCAGCAACTAGATACCGCGCAAAAAATCCGCGACATCTTTTTCAGTCGGCAAAACGGTTTAGGGACTCAGTTTGCGGTGGAGCCGGTGCAGCTTTCGGGTAACAAACGGCGCAGCGTATTGAACCTGGATGGCCAGCTTGTCGATTATAGCCAGGGGCGTAACTATACCGCGCATTTGGTGTGGCCGAACAATATGCGCGAAGGTAACGAGAGCAAGCTGACGATGATCGGTACTGGAGGGAATGCACCACGAAGTATTAGCTTCAGTGGGCCGTGGGCGCAATTCCGGTTATTTGGTGCAGGCCAATTAACCAACATTCAGGATGGTAGTTTCAGTGTGCGCTTTAATGTGGATGGCGGTGCAATGGTATATCGGGTACATACCGATACAGAAGATAACCCATTTGTTGGCGGGCTATTCAGCCAGTTCAAACTGACGGATACGCTGTACTAAGGATCGATGCCTTCTCAGGTTATTTATCTGATGAAGGCATCACATAATATTTAAACTTATCGTGCGGAATAATTATGGCAAATCTCATATATATGTCTCTTAACGGGGAATTACAGGGCTTAATTTCAGCTGGATGTTCTTCTCTGAATTCTATCGGTAATAAAGCGCAGGTTATTCATTATGATCAAATAATGGTGATGGAATTGTCTCACAGCTTAACTCGGCAGCAGAATGTTAATCACCAGGCGCTAACGATGGTTAAGCCGATAGATAAATCATCCCCTTTATTGGGGAAAGCCATCACTGAAAATGAATGTCTAACTTGTGATTTCAGTTTCTATCGTACCAATCGTATGGGCATGAATGAATGTTATTATAAGCTGAAATTAATTAATGCCAGAATAGCGGGAATTCATCTTCAGGTTCCCCATACTATTGATGATAGTGATGGCCAACCGCAAGAAACTATTGAACTGACATATGAGTCAATTAATTGGGAGCACTGTACTGCGGGAACCAGTGCATATAGTTTATGGAGCGATCGTATTTTCTGAATTAGGGAGGTGTGTTTAAATGACAAGTTATTCCCAGTGGTTAGAGAATAATGCTCAGGATGCTTTCATAAGGGGGGGGACGATACCATTCTGGAGGCATGGAGACAAAGTCGCCGCGATTTAGAAGCACAATTATCAAAAAACACGCAGCATATAATGCTGTTAACTACGGATGAAGCACTTGATGCTGTGAAGGATCTTTATAGTTACGGCACCACCTTTGCAGGCAATATAAAAGATACAATATCTGGTGCAAAAAATATTACTAAACTGATGAGCTACAGAGAGGCTGAGAAGCTGGTTTTTAGATTTAAAGGGTTGGGTGTTAAGGCAGAAACTTATATTCAGAAAGGTGTCACCTATATTAAAATTACCGGCTATGCTTCTCTGCGCCGAATTTTGAATGGAACCCGTTATGCGGTTAATCACCCACAGATCCTTGAACTGGGTATAGGAAAAGCAGGAATTAATGCCGGAATCATGAGTGGTGCACGGTTCTGCATTTATTTTTCTGCTGCTCAACGTGTTGTGGAGTTTATTTTTTCCGATCACAGCGGGGAGGCTGTTGCCGCATTTATTGGAAATATCACCATGGATGTGGCTAAAGTAGTGGTGACTATATTTGTGACAAAAATGGTAGTAGCAGGAGCAGGAATTATGTTTAGTGTCACTCTCCCAATTTCTGCTGGCATAGTGCTTATTATTTTATTAGGGGTTGCTGTTACGACCGGATTGATGTATTTGGATGAAGAATTTCATTTATCCAATAAACTAATCTCGAGTATCGATAAAGGGATGGAAGAACATCAGAAAGTGACTGAATGGAATGTCAAAAATGCCAATCCTTATTTGTATACAATGTTGAATGGGCAGTATTGACATTATGGATATTGAGACATCCAAGAAAAAAGTTGTAGCGTTTATTATGGTTGTCTTTCTGACAAGTATGATAATCTTTCTTTATAATGCTTGCAGCAAAACTATAATGGGTTTGATTAATAGTGAGGATTATATTTTTTATACGTGGGGAAGTATTCCATCATTTTTTGCACTGCCTGTAATAATTTATGGCGATGTGCTCTGTTTGAGTGTACTTCTTCCATATAGTTTGAAAACGACTCCTGCTTTGCTAAAGCTAATAATCCCAGCAACAATTTATGCCGCTGCTGCATTGGTTCTTGGTTTTATGCTTTCTTTAATAATATCCATTTACCCACTGGGTGCTAATTACTATCAATGTAAAGCCCCAAGTATTGTGTCAGGTAGTCATTATGCTAAGAGTAAAGAAATGTGCAAGGCGAGAGAATATTCAATAGACAGTGAAGGCGAAACTCAGAGGTAAATCCAGAAGATATTTAAAGCACAGATGATTATCAATTCACATTAATGATTAAGAGATGTTTATATTATGGATATTGTAAAGCTGAAAGGTATAGCTGGGGCTGTTTTTCTTATTGTGTTTCTAACGAGCGGGATAGTTTTTATTTACAATGAAGCAGGGTCGGATACAATAGAACTAATCAAAGGCTACGACTATATTTCCTATGATTGGAAACAAATTCCATTATTTCTTTTTCTGCCAGTTATGGTTTTTTTTGATCTATTTATTATTTGTATGTTACTACTTCCCTGGAGAAAAAGAATATCTTTGGTAATGCAAAAATTAATGATCCCAGTAACAGTTTACGGCATTTCTTCATTTGTTATTGGTGTGATTATCTCTATGGTCATTTCTGTATATCCGCTTGGTACCGATTACTATAAATGTGATTCCACAAGTATAGTCTCTTCAGGTAGTCATTACGCTAAGAGTAAAGAAATGTGCAAGGCGAGAGAATATTCAATAGACAGTGAAGACGAAACTCAGAGGTAAATCCAGAAGATATTTAAAGCACAGATGATTATCAATTCCCATTAATGATTAAGAGATGTTTATATTATGGATATTGTAAGGCTGAAAGGTATAGCTGGGGCTGTTTTTCTTATTATACTCCTGACGAGTGGTGTGTTGTTTTTTTACACTATTGGCAGTGAGACAGTGATTGGGTTGATTAATGGAGATGATTATATTTATTATGACTGGAAACAAATACCCTTATTCCTTTTCACTCCGGTTATGATTTTTTTTGATTTATTTATTATTTGCCTTTTGATTTTTCCATGGAAAAAAAGAATGGCTTCGGTAATACAGAAATTAATGATTCCAGTAACGGTTTATAGTATTTCCTCATTTGTTGTTGGTATTATTATTTCCATGATTATTTCTGTATACCCTCTTGGCACCGATTACTATAAATGTGATTCCACAAGTATCGTATCCTCAGGTAGTTATTATGCTAAGAGTAAAGAGATATGCAAACAAAGAGCATATTCACCTGAGCAGGAAAGCAAAGTAGATTCTATTAAATAATGTTTAATCTGTCGACATTGAATTTGTAAGAGTTATGCGAAATATATAATGAGCAAAAGATTATTCTGTACGTGGTTATTTTGTTCTCAATTACATCCAAGGAATAAGTAAAATGAAAGAGACGCAGACCATCGTTACTGGTAGCGACCCGCGCGAATTGCCGGAATTTAGTGCCATCCGCGAGGAAATTAATAAAGCCAATAATCCATCGCAACCGGAACTGAACTGGAAACTGGTGGAATCGCTGGCGCTGGCGATTTTCAAAGCCAATGGAGTAGATTTGCATACTGCGGCTTACTATACGCTGGCTCGCACCCGTACCCAAGGGTTGCCCGGGTTCTGTGAAGGGACTGAATTGCTGGCAGCGATGATAAGCCATGAATGGGAAAAATTCTGGCCGCAGAGTGGTCCCGCGCGCACCGAAATGCTCGACTGGTTTAACACTCGTACTGGCAATATCTTGCGCCAACAGCTGTCATTTTCTGACGCTGACCTACCGCTGCTCTATCGCACTGAGCGGGCATTACAACTTATCTGCGACAAACTCCAGCAGGTGGAGTTGAAGCGTCATCCGCGTGTGGAAAATCTTTTGTACTTTGTGCAGAACACGCGAAAACGGCTTGAACCACAGCTAATAACCAGCGTGCCAGTACAACCGACTGTCCGGACGCTGGTGTACTCACCAGAGGGTGCAGAAACCTCACACGATTTGTTACCGCCCCTTCCTGAATTGCCGGAGATGAGAGTGGCTGTTCATGGTATGGCAGCCAGCCAGCCTATAGCCCAGAAGGGAAATCTCGTTAAGGGATTTGCAGGTGGTGTGTTCTGTAGCGCCGTTGTGGTTGCCGCATTCTGGTGGTGGCAGGTTTACCCTATGCAGCAACAAATCGGTGCAGTGCGCGATACGGCGCAGGGGCAGCAACTGTGTGGTTAGTATCACCGGATCAGGCGAATTATCAGCAGCGGTTACAGCAACTTCTTACTGTTTCACCGTTGAAACCACTGGAAACGGGTCAACGGATGGTTCGCACGGCAGACAGCCAGTGGCCTGAAAGTTTGCAACAACAGCAAGCGACGGCGCAGTGGAATGACATGCTAAAAGGCCGCTCAGCAAACAGCCCCGAACTTAAGGGCTGGCAGCAGACGCGCACGGATTTACGCGCATTCGCTGAATTGTTAGTACAACGTGAAAAAGCGAAAGAAGGTTTTACACTTTCTTCTATCAAAACCATGGTCTATCAGGCAGAACGGACGCTGAACCAGGAAACACCTCTGGAATACCTGCTGACGCAATACCAGGATGCACACGAGCAGAAGCTGAATACTGATGCTCTGGAAAAACAAATTAATGAGCGGCTGGATGGCGTATTAAGCCGCTGGTTGTTGCTGAAAGACACCACTGTTCTGGGGACGGTAACCGACACTAAAGTTGATAAATAGTACTGACTATCAGGGGGATTAACATGGCAGATTTTTTAACTGACATTAAACAGAAAGTGATAGTTTTTGATATATCACCGTATTTCACATGAAGTACGAAAGTAATATATTTATCAATGCCTGCCGCCATAAATTACAGGCGGCAGATGTGGTGATATTACTGATATCGGTTCACTAGATCTTTAACCACAGCTACAAACGTTTTCTGCTTAAGCTGAATAATCTGTTGCTCTGTTGTATTTATGTTTCCTGACTGAACCGGGAGCACACTGTATTCATAATTGACAGGTGACCAGGTAGCCCATTCACCCGTTGCTACATTCACCAGAGAAAAACGTACCAGGTAACGCAGTGAGGCTGAATCCGTGAGTTTTTCATTTTTATAATCGGACCATGCCATGTTTTTTGTCACAGAATCATATCTGCCTGACTGCAATGTATCCTGGTAAACGATAATGACTCTTTGATGCCCCTTCGCTGCAATATAACGTAACGCCTGCATATAATTCATATTTTCACTGGCAATAATATCCCCACTCTCATTTTTATTACATACAGCTACTTTTTGTCTGTCTGGAATTCCGGTGAATGTCGATACCCGATAGTATTTTTCCATTTCCTGTTGCATGGACATTTCAGGCGCCTTGTTACCTGACTGAACCAGGATAACGGCAGAATTCAGCGGTACACTTAACTTCTCGCCATCCAGTGCTGCCTGAATATCTTCTTCAGATACAGCCAGTGTCGTTTCATTCCCAAAAATGTCTTTGTCAGTCAGTTGCTGTGCGAGGGCATTTTTACTGGCACTACTTTCTGGACGAAATGCTCCGGTTTTTTTTGCATCAATAGGGGAATGTGGTGCACAGCCAGCAAGAAAAAATGCAGCCGCGCACAAAAAGACTGTTGACCTGGAATCCATGCTACTTTCTTCCTTGTTTTCGCCAAAATTATTGTGATTGTTCATCTGGAAATCTGAAGTGATTATATACCTGTACTAGTAGTCAGCAAAATAGGATTTATTTTATTATGCATTCATGAAATATATGGGTTGTGCTGAAATGATTACCTGAATGATTTTCATGATGGTGAATTAAGTCTTTAGTCGTGGTGGTGATATTTCTGTAATATTAAATAGGTAAGTAGAAATATCACAATGTTTGGTCTGGCACGGCACTTTTATTAATCATCCGTTCCGGCAATCCCTCCTAGCCAGGCAATTAACTGGCTACTTCCAGGTTGGCTCAGTGTTCGTTGTGGCCAGGCGAGAAAATAGGGTTTACTCAGCGGCAGGCTGAGCTCATCTACGACAACAAGGCTGCCTAATGCTAGTTCTTTGGCAATTAAATGCCGTTGCCCAAGTACAACCCCCGTACCCGCGACAGCGGCATCTAATGCGAGTGAAGTGAGATTGAAGATGAAAGAGGGCTGCGGTTGAGGTTCTTCCCTCTCTTTAGCCTGAAACCAGCTTCGCCAGTCAGGTAGAAAACGCCCTTCGTTTCCCCAGTCGAGATGAATCAGTGGTGCTTCGTTTAGCAGATCCCGGCCCTGGAAACGCGCAACCAGTTCCGGGCTGGCGACTGGCAGCACCTCATCGTGAAATAAAAATTGTTTTTCCAGTTGGCTATAGCGCTCTTCACCAAAACAGATAACAAAATCGGCATGCATGGTGTTGAAGTCCACCTGGGTATGAGTGCCATGCAACGCCAGGTCAACATCCGGGCAATGGGCACGCCAGTTATGTAACTCGGGAAGTAGCCATTTGGTTGCCAGTGAAGGCAAAGAATAGAGCGTTAATCGGGGAGCCGCAGCGGCATAGCGAATGTTTTGCTGGCCAAGCAGCAAAATATCAAAAGCTTCAGTGACATAACGTAAATACTCTTTCCCTGTTTCGGTCAACATCACTCCGTTTGGTGTGCGGACAAAAAGTGCACTGCCTAGCTGTTCCTCCAACTGACGAATTTGCTGGCTAACAGCCGCAGGAGTGAGCGCTAACTGAGCTGCCGCTTTTGCAAGGCTGCCCAATTCAGCCGCCGCTTTGAACGAGTTAATCACGCTGATTTTGGGTAATCGCAGTTGCGGTGCAGGCATTAATTTTTCCTTTTCAAGGTATTAAGTATTTATCGTTATCTACTCAGCGTGCAGGGGGATTACAGTAAAATCACACCTGCTAACGATGAGAATTGCATATATGCCTGAATCCATTATTAGTCTCGACGCGCACCCGATTAACGATATCGCCTGGCGTCGCTCTTGCCGGGAGCAGTTAAACGCCAGCGGTGCGCTGGTACTACGCCAGTTTTTGCAACCAGCAGCACTGAATACCATTATCGGTGAGGCCGAAGCACAGCGCCATCAGGCGTATCACACGGTCAGCAGCCATAATGCATACCTGATGAAAACCGATCCGGAATTCAGTGCGGAACATCCCCGCAATCGCGACGTAATCAGTACCAAAGGTTGCATCACTGATGATTTAATTGCCTCTAATTCGCCGCTACGCACACTTTATAATAGTGCTGAGTTTCAGTTTTTTCTTTGCGATGTACTGGGCGAAGAAGCTCTCTATCCTTATGCCGACTCCCTCTCATCGATTAATATTCACTATGCTCCACACGGTAAGGAATTGGGCTGGCATTTTGATAACTCATCGTTTGCCATCACTCTGTTATTACAAAAACCGCTAGCGGGCGGTATTTTTCAGTATGTGAAGGATTTGCGCGATGCAGATGCGGGTGAGATGAATTACGACGGAGTGGCAGAAGTCCTTGATGAACGCCGCACTGTCGATCAATTGGCAATTGACCCGGGCGATCTGGTTTTGTTTCGGGGCCGTAATTCGCTTCATCGCGTCACGCCCACCGAAGGTGAGGTGACGCGAATGTTGGTCGTACTGGCTTACAACACTAAACCGGATATCGCACTATCAGAAAACGCCCGTATGACCTTTTATGGGCGTCTTTAATCTTCAGTCTCGTTAAGCAGCGCACGCCAACCACGGGCAAAGTATTGCTGAGTACGCAACGCCACCAGTGCCCGCCAGTCTTCATCGGCGGGCCAGAACGCTTCCACCAAATCACGTTTAATTTCCTGGCCCTCGGCAGTGGCAGGATTAGCTTTGAGATGTAACCAGTGATCGTTCCGTAGTCGCCGGTGCATCTCTTCTGCGGGGTAGGTGCCACATTCCACGACCAGCGGCAGAATCTGGGTATCAGGCAGAGCGTTGAGCAGGAACTGCGACAAATAACCCGTTGCTGTCGCTGTGACGCCGGTATCGCTATCTCGACCCGCACCGGTAAACAAAAGCGTCAGTGATTCTTTGTAGATCCGTTTGCCCCATGCGTGTGCCGGGAATGGCTGCTCAGCAATAGAAAGCAGCATTGGATGGGCCCAGGCTCCAGCACCCGTATGCAGATCAAAACTGATGATGGTCCGTGCGCGACTGAGATGACGCTCAATGATGGCTTGCATGGTTTGCATGGACCAACTGGGTTGGTTGCCACCATAGAACAAGCCTGTCGGATACTGATACTGCCCGGCCTCGACTACGCGTTTTAGCGCAGGCCATCCCTCCCTGGACAGCGCTGACGCCAGTTGCCTGTCGGCAAATTCCCGCTCACCAGAGTAAATATCGTGCCAACGCAGATAGTCTTGATTACTCGGGATGGTCTGTGAAAAATCGATGAAACCGCGGTTAAGATCAATATTGTCTTCGTTGACTCGCCGCAGGTGGGCGGTTCCCCAGGGGTTAAGCAGATGGATAAACAGCAGTGCTGTATCAGCAGGTAACTGATTCATCTCAAATTCCGCAAGCCAGGCAATCTGGCTCTCTGAGCCATAATAGCCTTCAACCCCGTGAGTGCCAGAAATCACAAGCATCATGCGAGATGCCGTCTCACTGCCAAAAAGCGCTACATCGGTATAAAGTAATTCACCTTTCGGGCCGCTGAGTGGATGTGGGTAAGAATGAATCAACCCACCTTTCGTCTCTGCCATAGAAATAAAACGCGACCTTTGAGTGGTATAATCCGCTAATGGAATATCCGCTGTCATCATTATTTATTTCCTTATGGATAAACTGAGTAATTAAAGTATTTCTTTGCCAGACGATCGTAAGTGCCATTTTTATGTATTTCGGCCAATGCCAGGTTTATTAATTGCAGATTTGTTTTATCGTCTTTTCTTAATGCGATGCCAACACCATCACCAAATACTTCTTTGTCTGTAATAGTGGCCTTAATCGCAAAGTTTTTACCCTCCGGTTTATCAAGAAAACCTTGCTCGGCAGAGATAATATTGGTCAGGCTGCCATCAAGACGCCCGGAAACCAGATCAGGATAAATCTCCATCTGATTGGCGTAGGAGATGACCTCCACGCCTTGTGGTTCCCATTTTTTCTTGGCGTAGGTTTCCTGAATAGTCCCCTGTGCTACGCCGATTTTTTTGCCCTGCAGTGAAGCCGTATCATGGCTCAGTGTGCTGCTGTTCAGTGCGATCAGCGCATTTGGAGTGTTATAAAGCATGTCGCTAAATGCGACCTGCTCACGGCGCTTCTCGGTCATTGCCATAGCAGACAGAATCGCATCAAACTTCCGCGCATTAAGCGCAGGAATGGTCGCGTCAAAGCCAATTTCTACCCACTGGCAGGTCACTTTAGCCTGGGCGCAGATGGCATTGCCCAGATCAATATCAAACCCCTGAAGCGAGCCGTCAGTAGCTTTAGATTCAAACGGCGCAAACGTTGGGTCGACACCAATACGTAGGGTCTGCTGTGCAAAAGCAGTATGACTTAATCCTGAAAACGCGAGAATCAGTGAGGCGAGAATATGTTTTTTCATTTTTATCTCCGAGGGGCGCAGGTGAAATTATTAGTCACACATAAATTAATTACCATGACGTTACTATTTCCGCCAGTAAATATCTTACTTCAGCACTAGTTTTTTCTTATAATTTCGGTTGGGTCGTTGTGGTAAGTAAAACTTTCGACAGCATTAAATATTATTTAATACTATTAGTGGGAATAAATGCGTTTATTTATATTGCAAATTAAGCAGGCGATTTATTGATAAATTATTGGTCAAGTAACCGAACTGTAGAATGGTGATGATTCCAGTTTATTGATAGTGCTTAATAACCAGGTTAGAGATCTATAAAAATGCCGTTCAACTCGGTTATGTCAGTGAAATAGTTTGCTGTCAGAGAGTATCGATGACCCCACCGTCAACGCGAACGGACGCTCCTGTGGTCGCGGAAGCAAACGGCGACACAAGATAGGTTACTAAGTTTGCGACTTCCTCGACGCTGCTGGCACGTTGAATGATCGAACTGCCACGATGCTGCTTGACGAAGGCGGCGGCAATTTCCTCCAGCGGCAACCCCGTTTTCGCTTGCTCATCGGCAAGCATCGCTTCTACACCTTCGGAAAGAGTAGGACCCGGGAGTACGGAGTTAACGGTGATATTTGTACCAGCCATGCGCTTAGCGAGACCGCGGGCGACAGCGATGTCGGCGGTCTTGCTGACGCCGTAGTGAATCATTTCGACCGGAATATTAAAACCAGATTCTGAGGCCAGGAATATCACGCGGCCCCAGTTCAGTTTCTGCATGCCTGGAAGATAGGCGCGGGAAAGCCTGACGGCGGACATGACATTGACCTGCCAGTGGCGATCCCAAACTTCGTCGTCAGCGTCGAAAAAGTCAATTGGCTGGAAGATGCCTGCGTTGTTAATCAGGATGTCTACCTGAGGAATTTGGGCGACAAGAGCCGCACACCCCTCGGCAGTTGACAGGTCGGCCGTGGCAGGTTTAACGCTACCTCTTGCGCCTTCGGCTTCTAGCCGTTTGGCGGCCTTTGTGGTCTTTTCCTCTGAGCGGCCATTGAGCACGACATCCGCTCCAGCCCTTGAAAGTTGGCGAGCAATTGCGTAGCCGA
Organism: Buttiauxella sp. 3AFRM03; assembly: GCF_003675305.1. NCBI lineage: Bacteria > Pseudomonadati > Pseudomonadota > Gammaproteobacteria > Enterobacterales > Enterobacteriaceae > Buttiauxella > Buttiauxella sp. 3AFRM03. The sequence goes on along the minus strand of NZ_CP033076.1, from coordinate 2,185,188 downwards.
TGCCTTCCGTTGAACCTGTAACCAGCGCTCTCTTGCCTGTGAGATCGATTTGCATTTTCTGCTCCTGTCGAGATTGGATGACAAAAACATGGGGTCAGTTTTGCAGTCTCGCAATGGGCAGGTCAGTGGGGAATATGGGGAGAAAGGAAGTGAATTCGCCCTTCAGAATGCCTGCGCATCAGGATTGCTGAAAGTGTAGCAGGCGCTGGAATGTGGGGGGAGGCGATGAGTCATCGAATAGGGTTTGATGGAGTGAGCGTTTCTCCAAAAGCAAAAAACCAGCCCGTAGGCTGGTTTCTTTAAATAGTGGTGCCCGGACTCGGAATCGAACCAAGGACACGGGGATTTTCAATCCCCTGCTCTACCGACTGAGCTATCCGGGCAACGGGGCGCATTAAACCGTAAAGGCCGTTTGTCGTCAATGGTTTTGTGTTAATAAGCCGTGCGTTTGCGCGAATATTGTGCTCCGGCTAGCAGCGTCGTCTTGAACCCTCGTGCAGAAGGTGCCATGATTGCGCGAAATTTCACACATCGCAACGGGGCGCTTATTGATGTTTAGAGTCAATGTTCACCGGCATCTCTCGATGGCGCTCGTTCACCTTTCTGTTGTATCCCGAAGACCCTTGCTCACCATGCGGTGAGGGCATCGCACGCTCACTGCAGGACAACAGTAAAATCAGGTGATGCCTGGTTTTACTGATGTCTGGCGGTCGGAGTGGGAATCATCCTTCAGACCATCAAGACACATTCGCCGGGGAATGCTCCCTTTGCCGTGCCATCTGGCACTCACTCATCCTTGACCTCTGGGATTTGTGCATATGAAATCTTTGAAAATTGCCGCCAGCCACAATGTGGTTGCCACACTTGAAACGCATCGCGAAGTGGTCACGCTCGATAGCACTGACTTCACCGATATCGCCGCCGTTGTCCTTTCTGTCGCTGATAGCCGCAGCGGTATTCTGGCGCTACTCAAACGTACAGGTTTTTCGATTCCCGTTTTTTTAGCCGCTGATGCAAGGCCTGGCGAGCAAGAAGGGATATCGGGGCTGATAACCGGCGAAGCGCAGGATTATCTGGAGCTGGAAAAAGCGGCCAGTGACTACGAAGCCAATCTGTTGCCGCCGTTTTTCGATACGTTGACGAAATATGTCGCGATGGAAAACAGCACTTTTGCCTGCCCTGGCCACCAACACGGTGAATTTTTCAAAAAGCACCCGGCCGGCCGCCAGTTCTATGATTTCTTCGGCGAGAATCTATTCCGCGCCGATATGTGCAACGCTGACGTTAAACTCGGTGATTTGCTGATCCATGAAGGATCGGCCAAGCATGCGCAGAAGTTTGCCGCCAAAGTGTTTAACGCGGATAAAACTTACTTCGTGCTAAACGGCACCTCGGCGGCCAATAAAGTCGTCACTAATGCGCTGCTGACCCGTGGCGATCTGGTTCTGTTTGACCGCAACAACCATAAATCAAACCATCATGGTGCGTTGATTCAGGCCGGAGCGACTCCGGTTTATCTCGAGGCTGCTCGTAATCCATTTGGGTTTATCGGCGGTATCGATGCGCACTGTTTTGATGAAAAGTATCTGCGTGAGTTGATCGCCGAAGTTGCGCCAGATCGCGCACAAGAAAAGCGTCCGTTCCGCCTGGCGGTGATCCAACTCGGCACTTACGATGGCACCGTCTATAACGCGCGCCAGGTGGTGGATAACATCGGCCACCTTTGTGATTACATTTTGTTTGATTCAGCATGGGTCGGTTATGAGCAATTCATCCCGATGATGGCGGACTGCTCGCCGCTGCTGTTGGATCTTAACGAAAACGATCCGGGGATCTTTGTGACGCAATCGGTGCATAAGCAGCAGGCCGGTTTCTCGCAGACTTCGCAGATCCACAAAAAAGATAACCATTTGCGTGGGCAAGCACGATTCTGCCCGCATAAGCGGCTGAATAACGCGTTTATGTTGCATGCTTCAACCAGCCCGTTTTATCCGCTGTTTGCCGCTCTTGATGTGAACGCGAAAATTCACGAAGGGGAGAGCGGACGCCGTCTGTGGGCCGAGTGCGTGGTGCAGGGCATTGAAGCGCGCAAAGCGATCATCGCCCATTGTAAGATGATCAAACCGTTTATCCCACCGGTGGTGGCGGGTAAGCCGTGGCAGGATCATCCCACTACGGCAATCGCGCAGGAGCGCCGTTTCTTCAGTTTTGAGCCGGGTGAGAAGTGGCATGGTTTTGAAGGTTATGCGCAGGATGAATACTTCGTTGATCCTTGCAAGTTGTTGCTGACGACGCCGGGTATCGATCCACAAACCGGGCAATACACTGAATTTGGTGTACCTGCGGCGATCCTCGCAAACTATCTGCGTGAAAACGGGATTGTCCCTGAGAAATCGGATCTTAATTCGATTCTGTTCTTACTGACGCCTGCGGAAAGCACTGAGAAGCTGGCGCATCTGGTGGCGATGCTGGCGCGGTTTGAGCAGCATATCGAAGACGATACACCGCTGGTGGATGTTTTGCCGACGATCTATCAGAAATATTCCCAACGCTACAGAGGCTATACGCTGCGCCAGTTGTGCCAGGAAATGCACGATCTTTACGTCAGTTTTGCGGTGAAGGATCTGCAAAAAGCGATGTTCCGCAAAGCCAGCTTGCCTGCGGTTGCTATGAATCCACAGGATGCCAACAGCGAGTTTATTCGCGGTAATGTGGAACTGGTGCGTTTAAGCGAATCAGAAGGGCGCATTGCGGCGGAAGGTGCGTTGCCGTATCCGCCGGGCGTGTTGTGTGTCGTACCGGGCGAAGTCTGGGGCAGTGCCGCGCTGCGTTATTTCCTCGCGCTGGAGGAAGGTGTGAATATGTTGCCGGGCTTCTCGCCAGAATTGCAGGGTGTGTATAGCGAAACAGATGCGGATGGGATCAAGCGTTTGTACGGCTACATGATAAAAGCCTAAAAACGCTCCTCTTTTCAGCTTTTGTAGGGGGATAAGCGCTAGCGTCATCCACCAATTTACATTAGTGGTGTCGGATGACGCTGCGCTTATCCGACCTACGAAAAAAGATTTGCCAGTAGTTTTAGGCGTTATCAATCAGGCAACTGGCTGGATAGCCGCAGGCGTTCTGACGTGTTTATATTTGAACAGTGCGACGAAGGCGAAGGCCAGTACCAGTGAATATCCGGCGAAAATTAGCCATACGCTTTGCCAGTCAGTAATGCCCGCCGTCGTGTAGTTTTCCACCACTTTGCCGCTGACAATCCCGCCCAAAATGCAACCAAAGCCGTTGGTCATCATCAGGAACATGCCCTGTGCGCTGGCACGAATTTCTGGTTTCACTTCTTGCTCAACGAATACCGAACCGGAAATGTTGAAGAAGTCAAAGGCGCAACCGTAGACGATCATCGACATTACCAGCAGCATGGTGCCCATCGGCGTTGGGTCGCCAAAGGCAAACAGACCAAAGCGCAGCATCCACGCCACAATACTGATAAGCATCACGTTCTTGATGCCGTAACGCAGCAGGAAGAACGGAATCGTCAGGATAAATACGGTTTCAGAAATCTGCGAAATAGACATCAGCACTGACGCGTGTTCAACAATAAAGCTGCTGGCGAACAGCGGGTTTTGATCGAAGCTGTGCAGGAAGGTGTTGCCAAACATATTGGTAATTTGTAACTCGGCACCTAACAGCATAGAGAAGATAAAGAAAATCGCCATGCGCTTGTTTTTGAATAAAGCGAAGGCATCCAGCCCTAACATGGAAGTCCAGCTTTGGTTTTTTTGCGCGTTGGCGACCGGAATATGTGGCAGTGTCAGGGTGAACAAGGCTAAAACCACTGACAGTGTGGCACCGATATAAAGCTGCATGTGGCTCAATTCGAAGCCTGAGAAGCTCACGCCCCACATGGCGAAGATAAAGCCAATGGTTCCCCAGATACGAATTGGCGGGAAGTCAGTGACAATATTCATTCCCGCTGATTGCAGGCGATAGTAAGAGATGGTGTTCACCAGGCCAAGCGTTGGCATATAGGCCAGTGAGTTCAGCAGAATCACCACGAACATCGCACTCGGTGAGGTGACCTGGGCTGCGAAATACAGTGTGACGGCGCCAACCAGATGACAGGCAGCGTAGAGCCAGCGCGCACTAATCCATTTGTCCGCAATAATACCCAGTAGCGTTGGCATAAATACCGCAGCAATCCCTAATGAACTGTATACCGCGCCGATGGCCGCGCCATCAAACTTGAGGGTGACGAACATGTATGAGCCGAGTGTAGTCAGCCAGCTACCCCACAAGCAGAACTGCAGAAACGAAAGTACTTTAAGCTGCAGCTTAAGGTTCATGGAAATTTCCTCACAGGATTTAACTATCGAATGTTGCATTTCTCACATATCTGTTTCGATATGTTGTAATCGTAACATTAGCAGGGCTGCGGAGTAATTTTTGGTAAATTCAGCAAATAAATGAAAACATCTTCAAGTTACATTCGAAAATAGTGACCGGGGCTACATTTTTTGCTGAATGAGGCAGGTAAAGCGCGGGCAATGTTGTCTCTCCTGGCATCAAAATGAATGACAGGAGAGACAACAAACAGAGGATTAACGCCGACGATAGCTCTTCTGTGCGGTGTTCACTTTTTTCAGATAATTACGAGATTCCGCAGACGGGTGGCGTGTTGTCAGGGTTTGATAGATATCACCTGGAGCCATACTATTGATAATATTGAACGCGCGGTTCTTATCGTTGTTGAACACGCGCAGCACGCTGCCCGCACCGCCGTTATATGCGGTGATGACGGCATAACGGCGCGAGGTTGGGTTATCAATTCCGCTCAAATAGCTGTCTTGCAGAATCGCCAAATAAGCCGTGCCGGTATCGATATTGCTTTCCGGGTCAAACAAGAAGCTGCGGCTTGGTTTGCCCCATTTCCCTTGCGATTTGAAGACATCAACCCCGGCGCTGTGCTGCACAACCTGCATCAGGCCCAGTGCATCAGCGTGGCTCACGGCATACGGGTTAAAGCTCGATTCGGTTTGCATGATTGCCAGGATCAGGGATTCATCGACGCCATATTTCTTCGACGCTTTGCGTACCATGCCAATGTATTTATGCGCACGTTTATCAAGGTGGTTTGGTACCAGGTTGATGGTCACGCTATAAACAATTTTCAGCCCGGTACTGCGGCTTTTCATGCGTGTTTGCAGCAGGTAATCAGCAAACTTAGAGGCGCGGCCTTCCCAGCGAATCGGCTGGCCGGTGTTATCAACTACCTGGCCATACAGGAACGGTTCTTTGGAGATAACCACATCGTTGGCATCGGAATAAAGGTCGATTGAACCCGGATCGTCGCCCATCAGTAACGTGTTGATGATCGCCTGACGTAAGTGCGCAGCAGGTTCAGTGCCGGCAATGGTTTCGATGGTAATCGTACCTTCGTCAAAGTTGATGTGGCTACGGGTCAGGTATTGGTCGGTATATTTCACGTAGTCTTTAGGACCCGCAATCAACACTTCCTTGATGCCCCAGATATTTTCAATGTTATGAGCGAATTGCCCCATCAAAATATCGAAACCATTGGTGTCTTTAACAAAAGCCTCGTTATAGGAGTCTTCTTTTTTGCTCGAACATGAGATGAGCAAGGGGACAACCAGAGCTAGCGCGAGAAATTTTTTCATCGTTCCGTGTATGCGTGTGCTTGTTGGAGTTTGCATGAGGGGCGATGGCCCCTGTATTTTTATTTTTCTGGCGGCGTGTAGCCTTCGATGTGGACTTCTTTGCCTTCGAACAGGAAGTTGACCATTTCAGCTTCCAGCTCTTTGCGGTGTTCTGGATTCATCATGCTCATTTTGCGTTCATTGATAAGCATGGTTTGTTTGGTCTGCCACAAAGCCCATGCTTCTTTAGAGATCTCGTTATAGATACGTTTGCCGAGTTCACCTGGATACAACTGGAAATCCTGGCCTTCCGCGTCACGTTGTAGGTAAGTACAAAAAATAGTTCTGCTCATCATTATTCCTCTTCAACAGCTCGTGCGGGTTTAAGTACCACCGGCTCGGCGTGTAATTGCTGTAATAAACGCTCTACAGGGGCGGCCAGTCCTACGGACGGTGGCTGCGCTAAGTTATACCAGAGAGCGGTTCCTTCATCCATGCACCCTTTAAACGAAAGCACCGGCAGCCACATCGGGACAATGTCCAAATGGAAGTGGCTGAATGTATGGCGGAAGGCGTTTAATTGCGTGAGATTATCTGCGGGAATATTGCGTTGTGCTAGCCAGTCGTACAGCTCTTCTTCGCTCGCAAATTGTGGGAAGCAGTACAAACCGCCCCATAATCCAACAGCAGGGCGCTGGGAAAGCAGGATGCTTTGTTGATGCTGCATCATCAGGAAATAGCCAGTGCGCTCAGGTATCGTCACCTTCGGTTTTTTGCCTGGATAGTTCGCCCAACTGTTATTGGCATAAGCGACACAAATATTATTCACCGGACAAAGTTCGCACTTGGGTTTCGAACGCGTGCAAACCATCGCGCCAATATCCATCATCGCCTGGTTAAATTGGCTAACGCCTTGCGCGGGTGTGACTTGTTCGCTGATGTCCCAAAGTTTCTTCTCAACATCTTTTTTACCCGGCCAGCCAGAAACCGCATAACAACGTGCCAGCACGCGTTTTACGTTGCCATCAAGAATCGGGAAATGTTTGCCCAGCGATAGAGAGAGGATTGCACCTGCGGTGGAACGACCCACACCGGGTAGCGCTGAAACCTCTTCAAAGGTTTCCGGGAACAGGCCATTGTGAAGATTAGCCACCATTTGTGCTGCTTTATGCAGATTTCTGGCGCGAGCGTAATAACCGAGGCCAGTCCAAAGATGTAGCACTTCATCAAGTGGCGCATTAGCGAGATCGGTGACGGTCGGGAAGCGTTCCATAAAGCGCTCAAAGTAAGGAATGACGGTGGTAACTTGCGTTTGTTGCAACATTACCTCCGACAGCCATACTTTATATGGCGTTTTTTCGAGTTGCCATGGCAGGGTTTTGCGCCCGTACTTTTGGTACCAGTCGAGAACCTGGTTGGCGAATTGCGGCGCTTGTATCATTGTTGCCTGGCATCCGATAAATGTGTGATTTAGGGGGCTGATTCCAGCACAGACGGCTCCGTGCTGTAAACCGGAACTTTCTGGTGCTTGCTTCTCATCATTAACTTTGGATAATGCCCGTTTCCCGAACACTAACTCAAAGCCTGAACACCATGAAAAATGACGTCATCTCACCGGAATTTAATGAAGAAGGCCGCGCAATGCGCCGGATTCGTAGTTTTGTGCGCCGCCAGGGTCGCCTGACTAAAGGGCAGGAGTACGCACTGGAAAACTATTGGCCGGTGATGGGCGTTGAATATCAAGACGCGCCTGTCGATTTTGCCGAGCTGTTTGGCCGCGAAGCACCAGTGACGCTGGAAATTGGTTTTGGCATGGGTACGTCGCTGGTGGCAATGGCAAAGGCTAATCCACAGCAGAACTTTTTAGGCATTGAAGTGCACTCGCCAGGCGTCGGTGCATGCCTCGCGACAGCTCATGAAGAGGGCGTTGAGAACCTGCGCGTGATGTGTCACGACGCGGTTGAAGTGCTGCAAAAAATGGTTCCTGACAATTCTTTATCCATGGTTCAGCTCTTTTTCCCTGATCCGTGGCACAAAGCACGTCATAATAAGCGCCGTATCGTTCAAGTGCCGTTTGCCGAGCTGGTAAAAAGCAAACTGAAATTGGGTGGTGTGTTCCATATGGCAACCGACTGGGAACCTTATGCAGAACACATGCTCGAAGTGATGTCCTCTATCGATGGTTATCAAAACCAGTCAGAGAGTAACGACTACGTACCGCGCCCGGATTCACGTCCGGTGACCAAATTTGAACAACGTGGCCATCGTCTTGGTCATGGCGTATGGGACTTAATGTTCGAGAGGGTAAAGTAATGGCAATTAATCGTAGCCGTCGTTTGCGTAAGAAAATGCACATCGACGAATTCCAGGAACTAGGGTTCTCTGTTGCATGGCGTTTCCCGGAAGGCACCTCCGAAGAACAAATTGATAAAATCGTTGATGCGTTTATTGACGAAGTTATCGATAAAAATGGTTTGGCTTTTGATGGCGGCGGCCACCTTTCCTGGGAAGGCTTAATCTGCCTGCAGGAAATCGGCAAATGCACCGAAGAGCATCAGGCTCTGGTGCGCAAATGGCTTGAAGATCACAAAGCAGAAGACGTTCGCACCAGCGAGCTGTTTGATGTTTGGTGGGATTGATATTTGCAGAATAATTAGGTCGGTGAAAACCGGCCTTTTTTTTCTTAAATTTTTAGAAGTTCAGGAGTCACTATGATTCGTAAGGCACTGATGGGCGTTTTGCTGCTCACCGCGATGCAGGCGCAGGCCGACTATAAATGTAGCGTCACTCCTCGCGATGACGTGGTCATCAACCCGCAATCAGTCCAGGTTGTTGGTGAGAATGGAAATCTGGTTATTGCCCCAGACGGTAGCCTGCAATTCAACGGCAAGCCACAGACTTTAAATGCAACGCAGCGCCAATTGGCGGTGAATTATCAGCAAGCGTTGCGTACAGACCTGCCATGGATCAATAACGGTGCTTTGGCTCGTGTAGAAAAAGGCCGTGTCGCGCTGGATAAAATCATCGCTAAAGAAGTGGGTGAGAGCAGCAATATGCGTGGCCGCCTGACTAAACTCGACGCGCAACTCAAAGAGCAGATGAACCGTATTATCGAGACTCGTCAGGACGGTTTAACCTTCCATTACAAAGCGATTGACCAGGTTCGAGCCGATGGGCAACAGCTGGTAAACCAGGCGATGGGCGGCATCTTGCAAGACAGCATTAACGAAATGGGTGCGAAAGCGGTTCTGAAAGGTGGCGGTAACCCGCTGCAAGGCGTGCTGGGTAGCCTCGGTGGCTTACAGACTTCCATTCAGAATGAGTGGAAAAATCAGGAAAAAGATTTCGAGCAATTTGGCCGCGATGTGTGCAGCAAAGTGGTGACGCTGGAAGGGCAGCGCAAAGGGCTGGTCGAAACATTAAAGTAATGTTTTAGCCGTTGTAGGGTGGATAAGCGAAGCGTCATCCACCGTTTGTCGGGTGACGCTGCGCTTACCCGACCTACAACAAAGCAGTGTCATCAGTCTAATGGCGGGTGAAACACCCGCCATTATTGTTAACGCATAAACGCCGGTTGTTTTTGCTCGTAAGCAGAAATTGAACCTTCGTGTTGCAGCGTCAGGCCAATACTATCCAGCCCTTCTAACATGCAGTGGCGGCGGAAAGTATCGATATTAAACGAGTAACTTTTCTCGCCCGCAATTACGGTTTGCGCTTGCAGATCGACGACAAACTTAATCCCCGGATTTGCCGCAACCAGTTTGAACAGCTCGTCCACTTCTTCTTCGCTCAACGTCACCGGCAGCAGCTGGTTGTTGAATGAGTTGCCGTAGAAGATATCCGCAAAACTTGGCGCGATAACCACTTTAAAACCGTAATCGGTTAAGGCCCACGGTGCGTGTTCACGCGAAGAACCACAGCCGAAGTTTTCACGCGCCAGTAAAATTGAAGCGCCTTTAAACTCCGGGAAGTTCAGCACGAATTCCGGGTTCGGTTGTTGGCCTGCATCATCCAGAAAACGCCAGTCGTTAAACAGATGAGCGCCAAAACCGGTGCGTGTCACCTTCTGCAAAAATTGCTTAGGAATGATTGCGTCAGTATCAACATTTGCGGCATCCAGCGGAACGACCAGGCCGGTATGTTGGATAAATTTTTCTGCCATGGTGTTTTCCCTTATTTCAACGTGCGGATGTCAGCAAAATGACCAGATACCGCAGCGGCGGCTGCCATTGCTGGGCTAACCAGATGCGTGCGGCCACCACGGCCCTGACGGCCTTCGAAGTTACGGTTGCTGGTGGAAGCACAACGCTCACCGGGTTCCAGGCGGTCGTTGTTCATTGCCAGGCACATCGAGCAGCCTGGTAAACGCCATTCAAAGCCCGCTTCAATAAAGATCTTATCCAGACCTTCAGCTTCGGCCTGCGCTTTGACAGGGCCGGAACCAGGAACCACTAACGCCTGCACGCCTGGAGCCACTTTGCGGCCTTTGGCAATTTCAGCCGCAGCACGCAAATCTTCAATGCGTGAGTTGGTGCAGGAACCGATAAACACTTTATCGATAGCCACTTCGGTTAATGGAATGCCTGGTTTCAGGCCCATGTAAGCCAGTGCTTTTTCAGCAGAGGCGCGTTCAACAGGGTCCGCGAAGGATTCTGGATTCGGGATGTTTTCGGTGACGGAAATCACCTGGCCTGGGTTGGTACCCCAGGTGACTTGCGGTGCAATGTCAGCGGCGTCCAGCGTTACAATGGTGTCGAACTTAGCGCCTTCGTCGGTGCTGAAGGTTTTCCAGTACGCTACTGCATCGTCCCAGTCGGCATCTTTTGGTGCATGCAGGCGGCCTTTCACGTAGTTAAACGTAGTTTCGTCTGGAGCAACGATGCCAGCTTTGGCACCCATTTCGATTGCCATGTTGCACAGCGTCATGCGGCCTTCCATCGACAACGCCTGAATTGCGCTACCGCAGAATTCCACCACATGCCCGGTACCGCCAGCGCTGCCGGTTTTACCGATAATTGCCAGCACGATGTCTTTTGCCGTGATGCCTGGTGCGGCGGTGCCGGTGACTTCAATCTTCATGGTTTTAGCACGACCCTGTTTCAGGGTTTGCGTCGCCAGAACGTGTTCAACTTCAGAAGTGCCAATACCGAACGCCAGTGCACCGAATGCGCCGTGGGTCGCGGTGTGGGAGTCGCCACAAACAATGGTCATGCCAGGCAAGGTGATACCTTGTTCTGGGCCCATGACATGGACGATTCCCTGGAATGGGTGGTTCAGGTCATACAACTCAACGCCGAATTCTTGGCAGTTTTTCATCAACTCCTGCATTTGAATGCGGGCCATTTCGCCGGAAGCGTTGATGTCTTTAGTTTGCGTAGAAACGTTGTGATCCATGGTGGCAAACGTTTTGCCTGGCTGACGCACCGGGCGCTTATGCGCACGCAGGCCATCAAACGCCTGCGGGGAGGTCACTTCGTGAACCAGATGACGGTCGATATACAGCAGCGGCGTTTCGTCCACGGCTTCGTAAACGACGTGGGCATCGTACAATTTTTGATATAACGTCTTCGCCATGATTATTTCCCCTCTGCCACGAAACGAGCAATGGTATCGCCCATTTCGTCGGTGCTGATTGCATTGCCATCGCGAGCCAAATCGCCGGTACGGAAACCTTCTTCCAGCGCAAGGTTGATAGCGTTTTCGATGGCCTGTGCGGCCTCTTCAGCATCCAGGCTGTAGCGCAGTAACAGAGCCAGAGACAGGATCTGCGCAATTGGGTTAGCAATGTTTTTACCTGCGATATCAGGCGCTGAACCGCCAGCAGGTTCGTACAAACCAAAACCTTGTTCGTTCAGGCTTGCGGAAGGCAACATGCCCATAGAGCCGGTGATCATCGCGCATTCGTCAGACAGAATGTCGCCGAACAGGTTGGAGCACAGCAGCACGTCAAACTGAGATGGGTCTTTGATCAACTGCATGGTGGCGTTGTCGATGTACATGTGCGCCAGTTCTACGTCCGGATATTCTTTAGCGATTTCGCCGACGATTTCACGCCACATTACCGACGATTGCAGCACGTTAGCTTTATCAATCGACGTCACTTTGTTGCGACGTTTGCGTGCTGATTCGAAAGCGATGCGGGCAATACGCTCAATCTCAAAGCGGTAATACACTTCGGTATCAAACGCTTTTTCGTGCATGCCAGAACCTTCGCGGCCTTTCGGTTGGCCGAAGTAGATCCCGCCGGTTAATTCACGCACACACAGAATGTCGAAACCGTTAGCGGCAATGTCAGCACGCAGCGGGCAAAACTCTTCCAGGCCTTGATACAGACGAGCAGGGCGCAAGTTGCTGAACAATTTGAAGTGCTTACGCAATGGGAGTAACGCGCCACGCTCAGGTTGCTGAGCGGGTGGCAAGTGTTCCCATTTCGGGCCACCGACGGAGCCAAACAGAATGGCATCTGCTTGTTCACAGCCTTCAATGGTCACCGGCGGCAGTGGATTGCCGTGGCGGTCAATGGCAATACCGCCCACGTCATATTGACTGGTGGTTATGCGGATATCGAAGCGCGTACGAACTGCATCCAGCACTTTCAGCGCCTGAGCCATGACTTCTGGGCCAATGCCGTCACCCGGCAATACTGCTATATGATGAGTTTTTGACATGTCACACGGTTTCCTGATTATTTTCTTTATTATGAGCTTTGCGTTGCAATTCTTTCTCGACGATTCCCGCGCGCCAGATGTTGTTCAGCACGTTGACCATCGCTTTTGCTGAGGATTCGACGATATCGGTCGCCAGACCTACGCCATGGAAGCGACGGCCTTTGTGGGTGACGACTATGTCCACCTGACCCAGCGCATCTTTACCCTGGCCTTTCGCAGACAGCTGGTATTTCACCAGTTCCACATCGTAATTGGTGATGCGGTTAATCGCCTGGTAGACCGCATCGACCGGGCCGTTGCCTGTTGCTGCTTCAGATTGTGTTTCTTCGCCACATTGCAACTGGACGGAAGCGGTAGAAATCACGCTTGAACCGGACTGCACGTTGAAGTATTCCATGCGGAAATGTTCTGGCTCTTCTTGTTGCTTACCGATAAAGGCCAGAGCTTCCAGATCGTAATCAAATACCTGGCCTTTCTTATCAGCCAGTTTCAGGAAGGCGTCGTACAACGAATCCAGATTGTAATCGTCTTCTTTATAACCCATCTCTTCCATGCGGTGTTTCACAGCAGCGCGGCCAGAGCGGGAGGTCAGGTTCAATTGCACCTGATTCAAACCAATAGTTTCCGGGGTCATGATTTCGTAGTTTTCGCGGTTTTTCAGTACGCCATCCTGATGAATCCCGGAGGAGTGCGCGAAAGCATTGGAACCAACCACCGCTTTGTTAGCTGGAATTGGCATGTTGCACAACTGGCTGACAATCTGGCTGGTGCGGTAAATTTCATGGTGATTGATATTGGTATGCACGCCCAACATTTGGCCACGTACTTTAATCGCCATGATCACTTCTTCCAGCGCGGTGTTACCAGCACGTTCACCGATGCCGTTCAGGGTGCCTTCAACCTGGCGAGCGCCTGCCTGAATTGCCGCGATAGAGTTGCCTGTCGCCATGCCCAAATCATCGTGGCAGTGAACGGAGATAATCGCTTTATCAATGTTAGGGACGCGGTTATACAGGGTCTGGATAATGCCGCCGAACTGTACTGGGGTGGTGTAACCCACGGTGTCCGGGATGTTAATTGTGGTAGCGCCAGCGCCAATTGCAGCTTCTACAATGCGGCACAGGTTATCGATTGGGGTCCGGCCTGCATCTTCACAAGAGAACTCTACGTCGTCGGTGTAGTTACGGGCGCGTTTTACAGAATTGACTGCACGGGCTAACACATCATCGAAGGTACTACGCAGTTTCGTTTCGATGTGCATCGTGGATGTCGCCAGGAACACGTGAATACGGAAGGCCTCGGCAATTCTTAATGCTTCGGCTGCAACATCAATATCTTTATCTACACAACGAGCGAGGCCACACACACGGCTTTTTTTGATGTTGCGAGCGATGGTCTGCACAGATTCGAAGTCACCAGGGGAGGAAACAGGGAAACCAACCTCCATCACGTCAACACCCATACGCTCCAGTGCCATTGCGATTTGCAGTTTCTCTTTAACACTCAGACTAGCCTGTAACGCCTGCTCACCATCACGTAAAGTGGTATCGAAAATAATGACTTGTTGGCTCATGTTGTGGTCCTTTCTCGTCTTAGGGGCCGTTGCTACGAGCATAAAAAAACCCGCGCAGTGGCGCGGGTTTTTTCTGTCTGATGGCTTGAATCAACGCTTGATTTCGCCCACCAGCCTACCGCGCAAAGAAGTTGCGTTTAGTAGTAGGTCTAGTAGGCGAATGCTGCGAATCATGTTTCAAGCCTCAAGTGAATTCGTTATGCATTTATTGGTACTTGATCTGCTTTGCTGTGTCAACACTCGATTGCCTCAACTCCCGATTAAGGATTGAAAGACAACCACCGATCTAAGCCATTTGTGCTGACATATGTAACTTTCATAATATATCTAAAAAGTATGGAAAAAGATTACTTACGTTCCCCTGTAAAATTGAAATTCTCAGAAACAATTAAAAATATAATGTTTGTTATCTATTTCATTTATCATGGTTATGATTTGAGGTCAATAATCCATGTTTTGATGCTATTTTAGGAATTTGGCCTCTTTCTTTATTAACTGAATATGAGTAGGGAGATTGTTTCCGTGATGATGATGTTATCCATGCTTAATATATTATTCACTGTGCGAATCATTGTGTGTTAAGTCATTTTGTGATTTGATTAGCACGATCCAGAAATCAACTGACGAAGAGTAAAATCATATGAGTTTTATAGATTTATCAGGGTGTCAGTAGCTGAAGTTGTGTTGGTATATTAGAAAGCGTAAATTTATTGATTTATATCTGAATTGTTTCATTAACGTTTTTAAATGCATAAATCAGCATGCTCTGCTTAGTAAATGATAATAGGAGTAGTTCACAGGGCTAATCTGTGAATAAGGAATTGAAATCTTAGTGGAGACTAACATGTCTGATAACTACGTAGAGCAGCCAGCAGCTCATGATGGGTTTAAGCCTCAGTTGCGTTCCGTTGATTTAAATTTATTAACTGTATTTGATGCTGTTATGCAGGTGCAGAATATTACTCGTGCTGCTCAATCTCTGGGAATGTCCCAACCCGCAGTGAGTAATGCAGTAGCCCGGCTTAAAGTGATGTTCAATGATGAGCTGTTTGTTCGCTACGGCCGTGGTATCCAGCCTACAGCACGCGCATTTCAGCTATTTGGTTCAATTCGTCAGGCTCTGCAATTGATACAGAATGAGTTGCCGGGAGCAGGTTTCGAACCGAGCAGCAGTGAAAGAGTGTTTAACATCTGCGTCAGTAGTCCTTTGGACAATATGTTAACCTCTGCGATTTTCAATAATATGAAGCGTTTTGCTCCAGGTATTCAATTATTGTTTAAGTCTTCATTAAATAAAGATATTGAACATCAATTGCGTTATCAAGAGACCGAGTTTGTTATTAGCTATAGTGAATTTCGTCGTCCTGAGTTTACTTGTATCCCATTGTTTGAAGATGAAATGGTACTGGTAGCCAATCAGAAGCATCCGCGTTTAATTAAACCGCTTACTGAAGAAGATGTTTATAACGAAAAACATGCAGTGGTCTCCCTTGAGCGTTTTGCATCATTTAGTGCTCCGTGGTATCACACGTTGGAACAGCAATCCTGTATTGCTTATCAAGGAATGGCATTAACTAGTGTTTTAAATGTTGTTTCGCAGACTCAATTGGTCGCTATCGCACCACGCTGGTTAGCTGAAGAGTTTGCTGAATCACTTCATTTGCAAACATTCCCACTGCCGCTGCAAAATAATAAGGCCACCTGCTATTTATCCTGGCACGAAGCTGCCGGACGCGATAAAGGGCATCAGTGGATGGAAAAACTTCTGACCACTGTATGTAGTAAATAGGTTCCGATTGTTCACTTGATCCAGCCGGATAGTAAAAGCTATTCGGTTATTCCGCATTTATTCATTTTTCTGGTTTTTTTCTCTGTAGTTGTTTTTGTTCTTTCCTTCCTTCGATCCCAATAATTCCTGCTGTAATTAGATTTAACCTACAAAGCCATCATTCATAACATTTTCAATCATAATCTTTGCTTATGCTCAGAGCTTAACTCCGTCTGAGTAGTGTTTTGCAGTGTTGATGAGAAAACGCTGTATCGACGGCTGAAGATTGGCAATTGATTGCCTGATTTTCAGCGGTTATGTTAGGCGGACTATCAAAAAAGAAAATAAATGCAGGGCGCAACAACCTGTCTTAACGACTTAGCCGAAATGATTTCAGCGGTCGGTCAAACACGTAAGCCTGGAGGCAAACCATGGAGATGTTGTCAGGAGCCGAGATGGTCGTTCGATCGCTTATCGATCAGGGCGTTAAACATGTATTCGGTTACCCCGGAGGCGCAGTACTCGATATTTACGATGCGCTTCATACTATTGGCGGCATTGATCATGTGCTGGTACGCCACGAACAAGCAGCAGTGCATATGGCCGATGGCCTTGCACGTGCAACCGGTGAAGTGGGTGTCGTACTTGTGACATCAGGTCCGGGTGCGACAAACGCGATAACCGGTATAGCTACGGCTTATATGGATTCAATCCCGATGGTCGTACTATCGGGCCAGGTGGCGACATCCCTTATTGGCTATGATGCTTTCCAGGAATGCGACATGGTGGGAATTTCTCGCCCGGTCGTAAAACATAGTTTCTTAGTCAAACAAGCGGAAGATATTCCGGCCATTATTAAAAAAGCCTTCTGGCTCGCAGCAAGCGGTCGCCCAGGGCCGGTGGTGGTGGATTTGCCGAAAGACATTATGAGTCCGGCAAACAAGTTTCCTTATAGCTACCCTGAATCCGTCAGCATGCGTTCTTATAACCCGACCACTCAAGGTCACAAAGGGCAGATTAAGCGTGCACTGCAAACGTTGCTGGCGGCGAAAAAACCGGTGATGTATGTCGGCGGCGGGGCAATCACTGCTGCTTGCCATGACGAATTGCACGAGCTGGCGGAAAAACTCAATATTCCCGTTGTTTCCTCCTTAATGGGGTTGGGTGCATTCCCGGGAACGCATCGTCAGGCATTAGGAATGCTGGGGATGCACGGAACCTACGAAGCCAACATGGTGATGCACAATTCCGATGTGATTTTCGGTGTCGGAGTGCGCTTTGATGACCGCACCACTAACAATCTGGCGAAGTACTGCCCGAACGCGACTGTGCTGCATATTGATATCGACCCAACTTCGATATCTAAAACAGTCGGTGCAGATATTCCAATTGTTGGCGATGCGCGTCAGGTTTTACAGCAGATGCTGGAATTGCTGGCGCAGGAGGATACGTCACAATCCTGCGATGAAATTCGTGACTGGTGGCAACAGATTGAGCAATGGCGTGCGCGTCAGTGCCTCGAATTTGACAGAACCAGCGATAAAATTAAGCCACAGGCAGTTATTGAAACTATCTACCGTCTGACCAAAGGCGAAGCTTACGTCACTTCGGATGTCGGCCAGCACCAGATGTTCGCCGCACTCTATTACACCTTTGATAAACCACGCCGTTGGATTAACTCTGGTGGCCTCGGCACCATGGGCTTTGGCCTGCCTGCGGCACTAGGTGTGAAGCTGGTATTGCCGGAGGAAACCGTAGTTTGTGTCACCGGCGATGGCAGTATTCAGATGAATATCCAGGAGCTTTCTACTGCGCTGCAATACGGTTTGCCAGTGTTAGTGCTCAATCTTAATAACCGCTATCTCGGCATGGTCAAACAGTGGCAGGACATGATTTATTCGGGTCGCCACTCCCAATCCTATATGGAGTCTTTACCTGATTTCGTACGCGTTGCAGAAGCTTACGGCCACGTTGGGATTGGTATCAGTAAACCTGAAGAACTGGAAAGCAAACTTATTGAAGCGCTGGAAGCGGTGCGTAACCAGCGTCTGGTATTTGTCGATGTGACTGTCGATGGCACTGAGCATGTGTACCCAATGCAGATCCGTGGCGGTGGTATGGATGAGATGTGGTTAAGTAAAACGGAGAGAACCTGATTATGCGCCGGATATTATCTGTATTACTCGAAAATGAGTCCGGGGCGCTGTCCCGAGTTATTGGCTTGTTCGCTCAGCGTGGTTACAACATTGAAAGCCTGACGGTGGCACCGACTGACGATCCGACACTGTCTCGTATGACTATCCAAACGGTAGGTGATGCAAAAGTGCTTGAGCAGATTGAAAAGCAATTGCACAAGCTGGTTGATGTTCTGCGGGTGAGTGAACTGGGACAAGGGGCTCACGTTGAGCGCGAAATCATGCTGGTTAAAGTACAAGCCAGTGGTTACGGGCGTGAAGAAGTGAAGCGCAACGCTGAGATCTTTCGTGGGCAAATCATTGATGTAACCCCAACGCTGTATACGGTTCAGTTAGCAGGAACCAGCGATAAGCTAGACGCTTTCCTGAATACGATTCGTGAAGTGGCAAAAATTGTCGAAGTGGCACGCTCCGGTATTGTGGGCGTATCGCGTGGTGATAAGATCATGCGCTAGCCTGTGAATGGCGAATAAAAAGTAACCCGGTCTACTCATGCCGGGTTTTTTTTTGCAAATGACCCAACAACTGCCAGTAAAAGCGGTTGCCCGAGTTATTATTCTGCGCTTAGATGATAAAAATGAAACCATGACCAGGGCATGGTTATGGCAATCCTAAATAAGGGGCTACTGTGAAATTGGATGAAATCGCGCGCCTGGCTGGAGTTTCGCGCACCACGGCGAGCTACGTCATCAACGGTAAGGCAAAGCAGTATCGCGTCAGCGATAAGACTGTTGATAAAGTTATGGCGGTTGTTCGCGAACATAACTACCACCCGAATGCGGTGGCGGCGGGATTACGTGCCGGGCGTACGCGTTCTATCGGATTGGTTATTCCAGATCTTGAGAACACGAGTTATACCCGTATCGCTAACTATCTCGAGCGGCAGGCTCGTCAGCGTGGGTACCAGCTATTAATTGCCTGCTCTGAAGATCAGCCGGATAACGAAATGCGCTGTATCGAACATCTGTTGCAACGTCAGGTGGATGCCATCATTGTTTCCACCTCTTTACCCCCTGAGCATCCGTTCTATCAGCGTTGGGCGAACGATCCCTTCCCAATAATTGCACTCGATCGTGCATTAGACCGTGAAAATTTCATCAGCGTAGTGGGTGCTGACCAGGAAGATGCAGAAATGCTGGCCAGCGAGCTGCGTACTTTTCCTGCTGAAACTGTACTTTACCTTGGCGCATTGCCGGAGCTTTCCGTCAGCTATCTGCGTGAACAAGGTTTTCGCACTGCATGGAAGGATGATCCGCGTGAGGTGAATTTCCTCTATGCCAACAGCTACGAGCGCGAAGCTGCAGCACAGTTATTTGATAAATGGCTGGAAACCCATCCAATGCCACAGGCCCTGTACACCACTTCATTTGCTTTATTACAAGGTGTTATGGATGTAACATTGCGGCGTGAGGGGCAATTACCGACAGAGTTGGCGATTGCTACCTTTGGGGATCATGAACTGCTCGATTTCCTGCAATGCCCAGTTCTCGCTGTAGCGCAGCGCCACCGTGACGTTGCGGAGCGTGTGCTGGAATTGGTGCTTGCCAGCCTTGATGAGCCACGTAAGCCTAAGGCGGGCCTCACTCGTATCCGCCGTAATCTATATCGCCGTGGCAGCTTAAGTCGCCACTAACAAGAAATGGCAGTTCCGGCTGCCATTTCTAATTAAGAATATTCCCGTGTTATTTCCCTTAGTTATTCAGATAATTATTTTTTACCGGTAATGGTTAAACCTTTTATTCCAGAATCGATATAACACGGCTTTGGAATTATTTTGTTACATAGCAATGTGTAAAAATGCCGGATAATTAAACAATAGCTATCTGAAAAGAATCAAACTACCCTCCAGCCCGTGCTTCGCCTACATCTGACGCTGTTATCCTGCCGAAAAATACCTTAAAATACCGACCGCGTCGCAAACTGGACACTTCATATTTTACCTGTCAGGTTTTCAGTCGATTTAACGATATTTATGCTTATTGATCCTTTTTCTTTCAAATATTCATAACGTTAATTTTGCATCGTGAATGTAGCGCCTTTTCACGCCAGTCATTTATCAATCGCTTAGGAGATGAAAATTATTTCCGTCTGCGTTGTAGCTTGCTTGACAAGGTTTTCCTCCGCTCCGTAAACTCCTTTAGGTGGGATTTTGTGGGTCAAAGTGGTGGAAAGGGGAATTTAAGGGTGAGGCTGGCATGTTCCGTGGGGCAACATTAGTCAATCTCGACAGCAAAGGGCGGCTCGCCGTTCCTACCCGTTACCGGGATGCGCTTGTCGAAACCTCTGAAGGTCAGATGGTTTGTACCATCGACATCCATCACCCATGCCTGCTGCTTTATACCCTTCCCGAATGGGAAATTATTGAACAAAAGCTAGCTCGTCTGTCGAGCATGAACCCGGTTGAGCGTCGCGTGCAGCGATTGTTACTGGGCCATGCCAGTGAATGTCAGATGGATAGCGCCGGGCGTTTGTTGTTGGCCCCAGTTTTGCGCCAACACGCCGGGCTAACCAAAGAAGTGATGCTGGTTGGGCAGTTCAATAAGTTTGAACTGTGGGATGAAACGACCTGGCATCAACAGGTCAAGGAAGACATCGACGCTGAGCAGGCCACGACGACTACGTTGTCGGATAGGCTGCAGGACTTGTCACTATAAATAATGATGGAAAATTTTAAACATACTTCGGTGCTGCTTGATGAGGCCGTGAATGGTCTCAACATTCGTCAGGATGGCATCTACATTGATGGCACCTTTGGTCGTGGCGGCCATTCTCGTTTGATTCTTTCCCAACTGGGACCAGAAGGACGCTTGCTGGCTATCGACCGTGATCCGCAAGCAATTGAAGCTGCTCAGGCAATTGATGATCCACGCTTCTCCATTATTCATGGGCCTTTCTCTGAATTAGCTGAATACGCACGCGAACGCGATTTGCTGGGAAAAATTGACGGCATCCTGTTGGATCTTGGCGTCTCTTCACCGCAACTCGATGATGCTGAACGCGGTTTCTCGTTTATGCGCGACGGCCCGCTGGATATGCGTATGGACCCGACTCGTGGTCAATCTGCCGCGCAATGGTTGCTGAGCGCTGAAGAAGCTGACATCGCCTGGGTTATTAAAACCTTTGGTGAAGAAAAGTTCGGTAAGCGTATTGCTCGCGCCATTATTGAGCGCAACCGTGAACAGCCAATGACCCGTACCAAAGAACTGGCAACAGTCGTGGCTGCGGCAATGCCGGTAAAAGATAAGTTTAAACATCCGGCAACGCGTACGTTCCAGGCGATCCGTATCTGGATCAACAGTGAACTTGAAGAGATTGAACAGGCACTTAAAGGTTCAATTGAAACACTGTCCCCTGGTGGCCGCTTGTCGATTATCAGTTTCCACTCTTTGGAAGACCGGATTGTTAAGCGCTTTATGCGTGAAAACACCCGTGGGCCACAGGTTCCGGCTGGTATTCCAATGACTGAAGCTCAGTTGAATAAACTCGGCGGCAGATATTTAAAATCCATCGGCAAAATGATGCCGGGTGACGAAGAAGTGGCGGAAAACCCACGCGCGCGTAGTTCGGTACTGCGTATCGCTGAAAGGACGAACGCATGATCAATAAAGTGGCAGAAGCCCTAAATAAAGTTACTGGCCAGTTGAGCAGTGGCGAGCGTCATGCACTACCAGCGGTGATTGGTGGTGACTTGCTGCGTCATGGGAAAATGCCACTGATTTTGTTTACCGCCATTATCGTTACCGCCATTTTCGTGGTCACCACCGCGCACCATACCCGTCTGCTTACCGCACAGCGTGAGCAAATGGTGGTGGAGCGTGATGCGTTAGATATCGAGTGGCGCAATCTGATTTTGGAAGAAAATGCACTAGGCGATCATAGCCGAGTGGAGCGGGTCGCGACGGAAAAGCTGCAATTGCAGCATGTCGACCCATCGCAGGAAAACATCGTAGTTCAGCAATAAGGAATCGCGTGACAGATGAGAGCAGCGGCAAAAACGCTTAAACCGAAACGCCAGGAAGAACAGGCCAACTTTGTAAGTTGGCGTTTTGCGTTGCTTTGCGGTTGCATCTTGCTGGCGCTGGTTTTCCTGTTGGGGCGCGTTGCCTGGCTGCAAATCATCGCGCCAGACATGTTAGTGCGCCAGGGGGATATGCGTTCCCTGCGCGTGCAAGAAGTCTCGACTTCTCGTGGCATGATTAGCGACCGTGCAGGTCGTCCACTGGCAGTGAGTGTGCCGGTGAATGCGATTTGGGCAGACCCTAAAGAGTTGCATGATGCGGGTGGCATTACGCTTGATAACCGCTGGAAAGCACTGGCAGATGCTCTAAAAATCCCTCTTGATCAGCTTGCATCTCGCGTCAACAGCAATCCAAAAGGTCGCTTTATTTATCTGGCACGCCAGGTAAACCCCGATATCGGCGACTACATCAAAAAACTCAAACTTCCAGGGATTCATCTACGTGAAGAGTCTCGTCGCTACTACCCATCTGGCGAAGTAACCGCTCACCTTATTGGCTTCACCAACGTCGATAGTCAGGGGATTGAAGGCGTAGAAAAGAGCTTCGATAAATGGCTTACCGGCCAACCTGGCGAGCGCGTTGTGCGTAAAGACCGCTACGGTCGCGTCATCGAAGATATCTCCTCAACCGATAGCCAGGCTGCCCATAACCTGGCTTTGAGCATTGATGAACGCCTGCAGGCGCTGGTTTATCGCGAGCTCAACAACGCTGTGGCCTTCAACAAAGCTGAATCAGGTAGTGCAGTGCTGGTGGATGTGAATACAGGTGAAGTGTTGGCGATGGCTAACAGCCCTTCCTACAACCCCAATAACCTGACCGGCACGCCGAAAGACATTATGCGTAACCGTACTATTACGGACGTTTTCGAGCCGGGTTCGACAGTTAAACCGATGGTTGTCATGACCGCTCTGCAACGTGGTGTGGTACGTGAAAACACCGTTCTGAATACCGTGCCGTACCGCATTAATGGTCATGAGATCAAAGATGTGGCGCGCTACAGCGAATTGACCCTTACCGGGGTACTACAGAAGTCGAGTAACGTCGGGGTTTCAAAACTGGCGTTAGCGATGCCCTCCTCAGCGTTGGTAGATACTTACTCACGTTTTGGATTGGGAAAAGCGACCAACTTGGGGCTGGTCGGAGAACGCAGTGGCTTATATCCGCAAAAACAACGGTGGTCTGACATAGAGAGGGCCACCTTCTCTTTCGGCTACGGGCTAATGGTAACCCCGTTACAGTTAGCGCGTGTCTACGCAACGATCGGCAGCTACGGCGTATATCGTCCGTTGTCGATAACGAAGGTTGATCCACCGGTTCCAGGTGAACGTATCTTCCCTGAACCGTTGGTTCGTACCGTCGTTCATATGATGGAAAGTGTGGCATTACCCGGTGGTGGTGGCGTGAAAGCGGCCATCAAGGGTTACCGCATTGCAATTAAGACCGGTACTGCGAAAAAAGTCGGGCCGGATGGAAAATACGTCAACAAATACATCGCTTACACCGCAGGTGTTGCGCCAGCCAGTAATCCACGATTCGCTTTGGTTGTGGTCATTAACGATCCACAAGCAGGTAAATATTACGGTGGTGCCGTCTCTGCACCTGTGTTCGGTGCCATCATGGGCGGCGTTCTGCGCACCATGAATATCGAACCGGATGCTTTGGCGACAGGTGAAAAAAGTGAATTTGTAATCAATCAAAAAGAGGGAACAGGTGGCAGATCGTAATTTGCGCGACCTTCTCGCTCCGTGGGTGCCAGCGCTACCTGCGAGAGCTCTGCGAGAAATGACACTCGATAGTCGCGTGGCGGCGTCGGGCGACCTTTTTGTGGCTGTAGTCGGCCATCAGGCGGACGGGCGTCGATATATCCCGCAGGCAATAGCGCAAGGCGTAGCCGCTGTCGTGGCTGAAGCTGAAGGCGAAGCAACGGATGGCGAAGTCCGTGAAATGCACGGTGTGCCGGTTATTTATCTGAGCCAGCTGCATCAACGCCTTTCTGCCCTGGCAGGGCGTTTTTACCACCAACCCTCGAGTGCATTACGCCTGGTTGGCGTGACGGGTACTAACGGTAAAACTACTACAGCTCAGTTGCTTGCGCAGTGGAGCCAGTTATTAGGCGAAACCAGTGCCGTTATGGGGACTGTCGGTAACGGCCTGCTTGGTAACGTAAAACCAACCGAAAACACCACCGGTTCTGCCGTTGATGTACAGCAAGTGCTTGCTAACCTTGCAGAGCAAGGTGCGAGCTTTGCCGCAATGGAAGTTTCCTCCCACGGTCTGGTTCAGCATCGTGTTTCCGCTCTGAAATTTGCCGCCAGCGTGTTCACCAACCTAAGCCGTGATCACCTCGATTACCACGGTGATATGGCAGGTTACGAAGCGGCTAAATGGCTGCTGTTCTCCGAACACGATTATGGCCATGCCATCATCAATGCTGACGATGAGGTTGGGCGCAAATGGCTGGCGCGTTTACCTGACGCCGTTGCCGTGACGATGGAAAATAATTTACAGCCTGGCTGTCGTGGCCGTTGGTTGAAAGCCACCAACGTGCATTATCACGATGGTGGCGCGACTATCCAGTTCAGCTCCTCCTGGGGCGATGGCGAAATTGAAAGCCGCCTGATGGGAGCCTTTAACGTCAGCAACTTGTTGTTAGCGCTGGCGACTCTGTTAGTGCTGGATTACCCAATTGAAGAATTACTGAAAACAGCTCCGAGTCTGCAACCGGTTTGCGGGCGAATGGAAGTTTTCAGCGCGCCGGGTAAACCGACGGTAGTGGTGGATTATGCCCACACGCCGGATGCTCTGGAAAAAGCATTGCAGGCTGCCCGTTTGCATTGCAGTGGCAAGCTATGGTGCGTCTTCGGTTGCGGTGGCGATCGTGATAAAGGCAAGCGTCCGATTATGGGCGGTATCGCCGAGCAATATGCGGATGTTGTGGTTGTCACCGATGACAACCCACGTACTGAAGAGCCGAACGCAATTGTGGCTGATATTCTGGTTGGCATGCTGGACGCCGGGCGTGCACATGTGGTTTCAGGTCGTGCCGAAGCGGTAACCAACGCGATTATGCAGGCGCAAGAAAATGATGTCGTTCTGGTAGCAGGCAAAGGCCATGAGGACTATCAGATTGTTGGTGTGCGCCGTCTGGACTATTCCGACCGCGTCACTGCCGCCCGCCTGTTGGGAGTTGTGGCATGATCCGCGTTTCATTAGGCCTGCTCGCCACTATCCTGCATGGCGAATTGCACGGCGCTGATGCGGACATCATTGATGTCACCACCGACACGCGCAAATTAACGCCTGGGTGCCTGTTTGTCGCATTAAAAGGCGAACGCTTCGATGCACACGATTTTGCGCAAGATGCGGTAAACGGCGGGGCAGGTGCATTACTGGTTTCTCGCAAGCTGGATGTTAAGGTTCCGCAACTTGTGGTTGCAGATACACATCAAGCATTCGGCGAACTGGCGGCCTGGGTCCGTCAACAGGTTCCAACGCGGATTGTGGCGTTGACTGGTTCTTCCGGAAAAACCTCTGTAAAAGAGATGACCGCAGCGATTTTGCGCGAATGCGGTAACACCTTGTATACCGCTGGCAATCTGAATAACGACATTGGTGTGCCAATGACGTTGTTACGCCTGACGCCAGAATATGAATATGCTGTCATTGAGCTGGGTGCAAACCATCAAGGTGAAATCGCCTGGACGGTTAATCTGACGCGCCCGGAAGCCGCACTGGTGAACAACCTTGCCGCGGCACACCTTGAAGGCTTTGGCTCACTTGCCGGTGTTGCGAAAGCGAAAGGTGAGATCTTCGCCGGCCTGCCGGAGAATGGTATTGCGATTCTCAATGCCGACAATAATGACTGGCTGAACTGGCAAGAAATTATTGGTGCGCGCAAAACCTGGCGTTTCTCTCCGAATGCAACCGGAAGTGATTTTACCGCGACCAATGTCCACATCACCGTACATGGCACTGAGTTCACCATCAAAACGCCAATCGGCGATGTTGATGTGACCTTGCCGCTTCCTGGCCGTCACAACATTGCTAATGCATTGGCTGCAACGTCGCTGGCGTTGGCGGTGGGGGCGTCACTGGAAGCTGTGAAAGCAGGTCTTGCTGACTTAAAAGCTGTTCCTGGGCGTTTGTTCCCGATTCAACTTTCCGAAAACCAACTTCTGCTCGACGACAGTTACAACGCGAATGTGGGCTCAATGACCGCCGCCGCGCAGGTGCTGTCTGAAATGCCGGGTTTCCGTGTGATGGTTGTTGGCGATATGGCTGAACTGGGCGACGAGTCTGTTGAATGCCATCGTCAGGTGGGGGAAGCGGCGAAAGCCGTGGGTATTGATTGTGTATTGAGTGTTGGCAAACTGAGCGAAATTATCAGCCAAGCCTCTGAAGTTGGCGAACATTTTACCGATAAGCCTTCTTTAATCGTGCGTCTGAAGGCGCTTATCGAAGAGCATTCAATGATGACCATTTTAGTGAAGGGTTCACGTAGTGCTGCCATGGAACAGGTAGTACTCGCATTACAGGAGAATGGAACATGTTAGTTTGGCTGGCCGAACACTTGGTCAAATATTATTCAGGCTTTAACGTCTTTTCCTATCTGACGTTTCGCGCCATTGTCAGCCTGCTGACTGCTCTGTTCATCTCGTTATGGATGGGGCCGCGTATGATTGCTCGTTTGCAGCAACTCTCTTTCGGCCAGGTCGTGCGTAATGACGGCCCGGAGTCCCATTTTAGCAAGCGCGGTACACCAACGATGGGCGGGATTATGATCCTGACCTCAATCGTTATCTCTGTGTTGATGTGGGCGTATCCTTCCAATCCATACGTCTGGTGCGTGTTGTTTGTCTTAGTCGGTTACGGAGCGATTGGCTTTGTCGATGACTACCGCAAAGTGGTACGCAAAGACACCAAAGGTTTGATTGCTCGTTGGAAATATTTCTGGATGTCGGTTATCGCGTTGGCTGTTGCCTTCACGATGTACATCGCAGGGAAGGGAACGCCAGCCACCGAGCTGGTTGTGCCGTTCTTTAAAGACGTGATGCCGCAACTTGGCCTGTTTTACGTACTGCTGGCGTACTTTGTGATCGTCGGTACTGGCAATGCCGTAAACCTGACCGATGGTCTCGATGGCCTGGCGATTATGCCAACCGTGCTGGTGGCGGCAGGATTTGCGCTGGTGGCGTGGGCGACAGGTAACATTAAGTTTGCTGAGTATCTGCATATCCCTTATCTGCGCCATTCCGGTGAACTGGTTATCGTCTGTACGGCGATTGTCGGTGCCGGGTTAGGTTTCCTGTGGTTCAACACCTATCCAGCGCAAGTCTTTATGGGCGATGTCGGCTCTTTGGCTCTGGGCGGTGCACTCGGCACTATCGCGGTACTACTGCGCCAGGAATTCCTGTTAGTGATTATGGGTGGCGTGTTCGTGGTTGAAACGCTGTCGGTTATTTTGCAGGTTGGTTCCTTCAAATTGCGCGGGCAGCGTATTTTCCGCATGGCCCCGATTCATCACCATTATGAATTGAAAGGCTGGCCTGAGCCGCGAGTCATTGTGCGCTTCTGGATTATTTCGCTGATGCTGGTTCTGATCGGCCTCGCTACCCTGAAGGTGCGCTAACCATGACTGATTACCAGGGTAAAAAAGTCGTTATTATCGGATTGGGCCTCACTGGCCTGTCCTGTGTGGATTTCTTCCTTGCGCGCGGCGTCACGCCTCGCGTAATGGATACCCGCATCTCACCACCGGGGCTGGAAAGATTGCCAGACTCGGTGGAACGACATACTGGCTCACTCAACGAAGACTGGTTGTTAGCGGCTGACTTGATTATTGCCAGCCCTGGTATCGCTGTCGCTCATCCTGCGTTGAGCCGTGCCGCAGACGCCGGTGTTGAAATCATTGGTGATATCGAACTGTTTTGCCGTGAAGCACAAGCGCCTATTGTGGCGATTACCGGTTCTAACGGTAAAAGCACGGTCACCACGTTAGTCGGTGAAATGGCGAAAGCCGCTGGCGTCAATGTTGGCGTGGGTGGAAACATCGGGTTGCCAGCATTGATGTTACTCGATCAGAACTGTGAGCTTTATGTACTTGAGTTATCCAGCTTCCAGCTGGAAACCACGTTTAGCCTGAAAGCCGCAGCGGCGACCATTCTCAACGTCACTGAAGATCATATGGATCGCTATCCGTTGGGTTTGCAGCAGTACCGTGCGGCTAAGTTACGAGTTTATGAAAACGCGGCGCTTTGTGTCGTCAATGCTGATGACGCGCTGACGATGCCAGTGCGTGGTGCAGACGAGCGCTGTGTGAGCTTTGGTGTGGATGTCGGTGACTATCATCTTAATTACCAGCAGGGCGACACCTGGCTACGAGTGAAGGGCGAGAAAGTCCTGAACACCAAAGAGATGAAAGTGGTGGGGCGTCATAACTACACCAACGCGCTTGCTGCACTGGCACTGGCTGATGCGGTGAAACTCCCACGCTCCAGTAGCCTGAAAGCCCTCACCACGTTTACGGGTCTGGCTCACCGCTTCCAGCTTTCCTGGGAACGTAACGGTGTGCGCTGGATTAACGATTCTAAAGCGACCAATGTCGGCAGTACTGAAGCGGCGTTGAACGGTTTGAAAGTCGACGGGACTTTGCATCTGCTGTTAGGCGGTGACGGTAAATCTGCGGATTTCTCCTCGCTTAGCCAATATCTGCAAGGTTCAGCAATTCGCCTTTATTGTTTTGGCCGTGATGGTGCTGAACTTGCGGCACTGCGCCCGGATGTTGCCGAGCAAACTGAAACCATGGAACAGGCGATGAAATTGATCGCAACCCGCGTACAACCGGGTGACATGGTTCTGCTTTCACCGGCTTGCGCCAGTCTCGATCAGTTCAAAAACTTCGAGCAACGTGGCGACCAATTCACTCTGCTTGCGAAGGAGCTTGGCTGATGCGCTTATCTCTCCCTCGCCTGCGAATGCCACGACTGCCAGGATTTGCCATCCTGAGTTGGCTGGCGTCGGCGGTAAAAGGCTGGGTGATGGGCTCCCGCGAAGCTGATTCAAATAGCATGGTGCTGTACGACCGTACTTTGCTCTGGCTGACTTTCGGGTTGGCCGCAGTAGGCTTTGTTATGGTCACATCGGCATCGATGCCGGTGGGGCAGCGTCTGGCAAATGATCCGTTCCTGTTTGCCAAACGTGATGGTTTGTACATCGCACTGGCTTTTGCACTGTCGTTGGTAACACTGCGTTTACCGATGGAATTCTGGCAGCGTCACAGTACCGCGCTGCTGCTATTATCCATCGCAATGCTGTTGATCGTACTGGTCGTCGGTAGCTCGGTTAACGGGGCATCACGCTGGATTGCGTTCGGTCCACTGCGTATTCAGCCTGCTGAGTTTACCAAGCTGTCGTTGTTCTGCTATCTGGCCAACTACCTGGTTCGTAAGGTTGATGAAGTACGTAACAACTTGCGCGGCTTCCTCAAACCGATGGGCGTTATTCTGGTGATGGCAGTGTTGTTGCTGGCGCAGCCTGACCTCGGTACTGTGGTTGTGCTGTTTGTGACAACGCTTGCGATGTTGTTCCTCGCCGGTGCCAAACTCTGGCAGTTCCTCGCGATTATCGGCATGGGTATTTCTGCCGTGGTGCTATTGATCCTCGCAGAACCTTATCGTATTCGCCGCGTAACGTCCTTCTGGAATCCGTGGGAAGACCCGTTTGGTAGTGGCTACCAGCTAACACAATCTCTGATGGCGTTTGGCCGAGGTGAATTGTGGGGGCAGGGCTTAGGGAATTCGGTACAAAAACTCGAGTATTTACCGGAAGCTCATACCGACTTCATCTTCTCCATTATCGGAGAAGAGCTCGGATATATCGGTGTGGTGCTGGCATTAATGATGGTATTCTTCGTGGCTTTTCGTGCGATGTCCATCGGTAAACGTGCGTTAGAAATGGACCAACGTTTTGCAGGGTTTTTAGGCTGCTCAATCGGGATCTGGTTTAGTTTCCAGGCTCTGGTAAACGTTGGGGCTGCAGCGGGCATGTTGCCAACCAAAGGCCTGACATTACCCCTGATCAGTTACGGTGGTTCAAGCCTGATAATTATGTCTACAGCAATCATGATGTTGCTGCGTATTGATTATGAAACCCGTCTGGCAAAAGCACAGGCGTTCACGAAGGGTGTGCGATGAGTAATCAAACCCGGCGGTTAATGGTGATGGCAGGCGGGACAGGCGGGCATGTGTTCCCGGGGCTTGCTGTGGCGCATCACTTAATGGACCAGGGCTGGCAAGTCCGCTGGCTGGGAACCGCCGATCGTATGGAAGCTGACTTAGTTCCTAAACATGGGATTGAGATCGATTTTATTCGTATTTCAGGTTTGCGCGGTAAAGGCCTGAAAGCCATGTTGTTGGCGCCCGTGCGTATTTTCAACGCCTGGCGTCAGGCGCGAGCCATCATGAAAGCGTATCGCCCGGATGTGGTTCTGGGGATGGGCGGTTATGTATCTGGCCCTGGTGGTCTGGCAGCCTGGTCGCTCGGTATTCCCGTGGTGTTACATGAGCAAAATGGTATTGCTGGTTTAACCAACAAATGGTTGTCAAAAATCGCAAAAAAAGTGATGCAGGCATTTCCGGGGGCTTTCCCGAATGCTGATGTGGTGGGCAATCCGGTGCGCACTGATGTGCTGGCGCTACCATTACCGCAAGAACGTTTTTCCGGACGTGAAGGCCCTGTCCGCGTTTTAGTCGTCGGTGGCTCTCAAGGGGCTCGTGTGCTGAACCAGACGATGCCGCAAGTTGCAGGCCGTCTGGGTGATTCTGTCACTATCTGGCACCAATGTGGTAAAGGTGGGCTGGACGTTGTTCAGCAGGCCTATGCTGAAGCCGCACAGCCTCAGCATAAAGTGACCGAATTTATTGATGATATGGCTGCTGCTTATGCATGGGCCGATGTCGTGGTGTGTCGCTCCGGTGCGTTAACCGTCAGTGAAATCGCGGCAGCAGGGTTACCTGCACTGTTTGTTCCCTTCCAGCATAAAGATCGGCAGCAATACTGGAATGCGTTGCCGCTGGAAAAAGCTGGAGCGGCAAAAATACTGGAGCAACCGCAGTTTACCGTGGATGCCGTTACCCAAACTCTCGCCGGGTGGGACAGAACGACGTTACTGGCAATGGCCGAACGTGCGCGTGCTGCATCCATTCCTGATGCCACAGAACGGGTAGCAAATGAAGTGAGCGCCGCAGCACTGGCGTAATCATTGTGGGTGGCTCTTTTGCCCATGAATATTTGAAGTAATGGCGTTTGACGCTGCAGGTTAGAGAATGAATACACAACAACTGGCGAAACTGCGTTCTATCGTGCCCGAGATGCGTCGCGTCCGGCACATTCACTTTGTTGGCATCGGCGGCGCCGGTATGGGCGGTATTGCCGAAGTTTTAGCTAACGAAGGTTACCAGATCAGCGGGTCTGATTTGGCTCCGAACCCGGTCACTCAGCAGTTGTCGGCGCTGGGCGCCACGATTTATTTCAACCATCGTCCAGAGAACGTACTGGATGCGAGTGTTGTGGTGGTTTCTACCGCCATCTCGATGGATAACCCAGAAATTGTTGCGGCGCATGAAGCGCGTATTCCCGTTATCCGTCGCGCTGAAATGTTGGCAGAACTGATGCGCTTCCGTCATGGCATCGCCATTGCAGGCACACACGGGAAAACCACCACCACAGCGATGGTTTCCAGCATTTATGCAGAAGCAGGCCTCGACCCGACTTTTGTCAATGGTGGTCTGGTGAAAGCTGCAGGAACCCACGCGCGTCTGGGTCATAGCCGTTACCTGATTGCTGAAGCCGATGAGAGTGATGCGTCATTCCTCCATCTGCAACCGATGGTTTCTGTGGTGACAAATATAGAAGCTGACCATATGGATACCTACCAGGGCGACTTCGAGAATTTAAAGCAGACGTTTATTAACTTCCTGCACAACCTGCCGTTTTATGGCCTGGCTGTGATGTGTGTAGACGATCCGGTTATTCGCGAGCTGTTGCCACGAGTGGGCCGCAAGATCACCACTTACGGTTTTAGTGAAGACGCTGACGTTCGTGTTGAAAATTATCAGCAGAAAGGGCCGCAGGGGCATTTCACCATCGCACGTCAGGGTAAGCCTGCTCTGCATGTGACCTTGAATGCTCCTGGCCGCCACAACGCATTAAATGCGGCTGCTGCGGTGTCCGTTGCCACTGAAGAAGGCATTGATGATGCTGACATTCTGAGTGCGCTGGAAAGCTTCCAGGGTACAGGGCGTCGCTTTGATTTCCTGGGTGAGTATCCGCTTGCCGAAGTGAATGGCAAAGAAGGTACCGCGATGTTGGTTGATGACTACGGTCACCATCCGACAGAAGTGGATGCCACCATTAAAGCTGCACGTGCGGGATGGCCGGATAAAAATCTGGTGATGATTTTCCAGCCGCATCGCTTCACGCGTACTCGTGATTTGTACGATGATTTTGCTAACGTATTGTCGCAAGTCGACTCTTTGCTGATGCTGGATGTTTATTCTGCCGGTGAAGCTGCAATTCCAGGCGCTGATAGCCGTTCGCTATGCCGCACTATTCGTGGCCGTGGAAAAGTCGACCCAATTCTTGTACCTGACGCAAGTCAGATTGCGGACATTTTAGCGCCAGTTTTGTCAGGAAATGACCTGATCCTGGTGCAAGGTGCAGGAAATGTTGGGAAAGTTGCCAGAAACCTGGCTGAATTCCGCTTGCAGTCCCACACTAAGGAGGGCGACCAACATGGCTGAGAAAATCGCTGTCCTGTTCGGCGGAACTTCTGCTGAACGTGAGGTGTCATTGCAATCAGGTGCAGCGGTACTCGCGGGCCTGAGAGAAGCCGGAATTGACGCTCACGAGGTCGATCCGAAAAATACACCCGTGACTGAACTGAAAGCGCAGGGTTTTGAAAAAGTATTTATTGCTTTACATGGCCGTGGTGGCGAAGACGGAACCCTGCAAGGGTTACTGGATTTCCTGAAACTGCCATATACCGGCAGTGGCGTGATGGCTTCAGCTATCTCTATGGATAAGCTGCGTACCAAATTGTTATGGAAAGGTGCCGGTTTACCCGTTGCTCCGTGGGTTGCATTGACTCGCCGTGATGTGGAAGCCGGTATCAGCGCAACCACGGTAGAACGTATTGCCAGCCTGGGGCTGCCAGTTATCGTGAAACCAAGCCGTGAAGGTTCAAGCGTGGGGATGTCGAAGGTTGATAGCGTTGCTGCACTGCCAGCAGCACTTGAACTGGCCTTCGAACACGATGAAGAAGTGTTGATTGAGAAATGGTTAAGTGGCCCTGAGTACACGGTTGCTATCCTGGGTGAAGAAATTTTGCCGTCAATTCGCATTCAACCCGCCGGAATTTTCTATGATTATGAGGCGAAGTATCTCTCTGATGAAACACAGTATTTTTGCCCAGGCGGTTTAATCGAACAACGCGAGCAAGAATTGCAGGCGTTAGTGCTGCAAGCCTGGCAAGCTTTGGGTTGCAGTGGTTGGGGGCGCGTAGATGTCATGCTGGATAGTGACGGGCAGTTCTATCTGCTGGAAGTTAACACGTCCCCTGGCATGACCAGCCATAGTCTGGTGCCGATGGCGGCACGTCAGGCAGGCATGACGTTCTCTCAACTGGTGGTGCGTATTCTGGAGTTGGCAGACTGATATGTCGCAAGCAGCTCTGAATACACGTAATCGCCAGGAAGAAGAGGAAACCAGCTCTCGCCGGAGTAATGGCGGGCGACTGGCCGGGATCATTTTCCTCAGTGCAGTGCTGTTTACGGTATTTATCGGCGGCTGGATTGTCGTCGGCTGGATGGAAGATGCACAACGTCTGCCACTGTCTAAGTTGGTAGTGACTGGTGAACGGCATTACACCCGTAACGATGATATTCGTCAGTCAATTCTGGCACTTGGGCCACCAGGCACCTTTATGACTCAGGATGTGAATATCATCCAGCAGCAAATTGAACGCTTGCCGTGGATTAAGCAGGCGAGTGTCAGAAA
This sequence comes from Buttiauxella sp. 3AFRM03, assembly GCF_003675305.1. Taxonomy (NCBI): domain Bacteria; kingdom Pseudomonadati; phylum Pseudomonadota; class Gammaproteobacteria; order Enterobacterales; family Enterobacteriaceae; genus Buttiauxella; species Buttiauxella sp. 3AFRM03. The sequence continues at coordinate 2,151,254 of NZ_CP033076.1, read as the reverse complement.
GCAGTGGCCGGACGAATTGAAGATTCATCTGGTTGAATATGTACCCATAGCGCGCTGGAATGATCAGCATATGATTGATGCGCAAGGAATTGCGTTTAGCGTTCCAGCAGAACGCGCGGTAAAGCAGACTTTACCTATGTTATCTGGACCCGAAGGCAGTGAAGGTGAAGTCTTGCAAGGCTATCGCGCAATGGGCGATGTGCTGGCAAAGGATAAATTTACTTTGAAAGAAGCGGCGATGACCGCTCGTCGTTCCTGGCAATTGACGTTGAATAATGGCATCAAGCTCAACTTGGGCCGTGGCGATACGATGAAACGCTTGAGTCGCTTTGTAGAACTTTACCCTGTTCTGCAGCAGCAAGAGCAAGCCGACAATAAAAGGATTAGCTACGTCGACTTGCGTTATGACTCAGGCGCGGCAGTGGGTTGGCAGCCAGCTCCCGTAGAGGAACCTAATCCTAATCAGCAACAGAATCAGGCACAGGCAGAATAACAATGATCAAGGCGACGGACAGAAAACTGGTAGTAGGACTGGAGATCGGTACCGCAAAGGTTGCCGCTTTAGTAGGGGAAGTTCTGCCTGACGGTATGGTCAATATTATTGGCGTGGGCAGTTGCCCATCGCGTGGTATGGACAAAGGTGGCGTAAACGATCTCGAATCAGTCGTAAAATGCGTTCAGCGCGCGATTGACCAGGCCGAGCTTATGGCTGATTGCCAGATTTCTTCGGTCTACCTTGCGCTGTCAGGTAAACACATTAGCTGTCAAAACGAGATTGGCATGGTGCCAATTTCCGAAGAAGAAGTGACGCAGGAAGACGTTGAGAACGTTGTTCACACCGCGAAGTCAGTACGCGTACGTGACGAACATCGTGTTTTGCACGTTATCCCGCAAGAATATGCAATTGACTACCAGGAAGGCATCAAAAATCCTGTAGGTTTATCGGGGGTGCGCATGCAGGCTAAAGTGCACCTCATTACCTGCCATAACGATATGGCTAAAAACATCGTCAAAGCTGTTGAACGATGTGGCTTGAAAGTGGACCAACTGATCTTTGCAGGTCTTGCGGCGAGCTACGCAGTATTGACCGAAGATGAGCGTGAATTAGGGGTCTGCGTTGTGGATGTCGGTGGTGGTACTATGGACATCGCGGTCTACACTGGCGGCGCGTTGCGCCATACCAAAGTTATCCCTTATGCGGGGAACGTGGTGACCAGCGATATCGCTTACGCCTTTGGTACACCACCGAGTGATGCAGAAGCCATTAAAGTCCGTCATGGTTGCGCGTTGGGTTCAATTGTCGGTAAAGATGAAAACGTTGAAGTGCCAAGTGTCGGTGGACGTCCACCGCGTAGCCTGCAACGCCAGACGCTCGCTGAAGTCATCGAGCCTCGTTATACCGAACTGTTGAATCTGGTCAACGAAGAGATTTTGCAATTACAAGAGCAACTTCGCCAACAAGGTGTGAAGCACCACCTGGCGGCGGGGATTGTACTAACGGGTGGCGCTGCACAAATTGAAGGTCTGGCAGCCTGTGCGCAACGCGTGTTCCATACGCAAGTTCGTATCGGACAACCGTTAAATATTACCGGCCTGACTGATTACGCCCAGGAGTCTTATTACTCCACAGCGGTCGGCTTGCTGCACTACGGGAAAGAAACTCATCTCAGTGGTGAAGCGGAAGTGGAAAAACGGACCTCTGTCGGCTCATGGATTAAGCGAATCAACAGCTGGCTGAGAAAAGAGTTTTAATTTTTATAAGAGACCAGACAAAATTAGTGGTCTCAGGCGACAGGCACAAAACGGAGAGAAACTATGTTTGAACCTATGGAACTGACCAACGACGCGGTGATTAAAGTCATCGGCGTCGGTGGTGGCGGCGGTAATGCCGTTGAACACATGGTGCGTGAACGCATCGAAGGTGTTGAATTCTTTGCAGTGAATACTGACGCGCAAGCGTTACGTAAAACTGCGGTAGGCCAGACTATCCAGATTGGTAATGGTATTACCAAAGGTCTGGGTGCTGGAGCTAACCCTGAAGTGGGTCGTACCGCTGCGGAAGAAGACCGCGATGCGTTACGTGCAGCCCTTGAAGGCGCAGACATGGTCTTTATCGCCGCTGGCATGGGTGGCGGTACTGGTACAGGTGCAGCGCCGGTAGTTGCGGAAGTCGCTAAAGATCTGGGCATCCTGACCGTAGCCGTTGTGACTAAGCCTTTCAACTTCGAAGGCAAGAAGCGCATGGCGTTCGCGGAGCAGGGTATTGCCGAGTTGTCTAAGCATGTTGATTCACTGATCACCATTCCGAACGACAAATTATTGAAAGTTCTGGGCCGTGGTATTTCTCTGCTGGACGCTTTTGGCGCAGCAAACGATGTACTGAAAGGTGCAGTTCAGGGTATCGCTGAACTGATTACCCGTCCGGGTCTGATGAACGTCGACTTTGCTGACGTGCGCACCGTAATGTCCGAAATGGGTTATGCCATGATGGGCTCTGGTGTAGCAAGTGGCGAAGATCGTGCAGAAGAAGCGGCAGAAATGGCGATTTCCAGCCCACTGTTGGAAGACATCGATCTGTCTGGTGCTCGTGGCGTTCTGGTCAACATTACCGCTGGCTTTGACCTGCGTCTGGATGAGTTCGAAACTGTGGGTAACACCATTCGTGCGTTCGCATCTGATAACGCTACTGTGGTTATCGGTACTTCTCTGGATCCAGAGATGAATGACGAACTGCGTGTGACTGTTGTTGCAACTGGTATTGGCATGGACAAACGTCCAGAAATTACTCTAGTGACCAACAAGCAGACTCAGCAGCCAGTGATGGATCGCTACCAGCAACACGGTATGGCTCCTCTTCAACAAGAGCAAAAGCCAGTTGCAAAAGTAGTGAATGACAATACGCCACAAACAACGAAAGAGCCTGATTATCTGGATATTCCAGCGTTTCTGCGTAAGCAAGCTGATTAAGAATAAACCGGAAGTTGGGGATCTGCGCTCTTTGTGCTAAACTGGCCCACCGATTGTGATATACACTTCGGTTGGATAGGTAATTGGCGAGATTATACGATGATCAAACAAAGGACACTTAAACGTATCGTTCAGGCGACTGGCGTCGGTTTACATACCGGCAAGAAAGTCACACTGACGTTGCGCCCTGCGCCGGCAAATACCGGGGTCATCTATCGTCGCACCGACTTGAATCCTCCGGTAGATTTTCCGGCAGATGCCAAATCTGTGCGTGATACCATGCTCTGTACTTGCCTGGTGAACGAGCACGATGTGCGGATTTCTACCGTTGAGCATTTGAATGCCGCCCTTGCGGGATTAGGTATTGATAACATTATTATTGAAGTCAATGCCCCAGAAATCCCAATCATGGACGGTAGTGCAGCGCCATTCGTCTACCTGCTGCTTGATGCCGGGATTGACGAATTAAACTGTGCGAAGAAATTTGTGCGCGTGAAAGAAACAGTTCGCGTTGAAGACGGCGATAAATGGGCTGAATTCAAGCCGTACAATGGTTTCTCGTTGGATTTCACCATCGACTTTAACCATCCGGCGATTGATGCCAGTACCCAACGCTACAGTATGAACTTCTCTGCGGACGCGTTTATGCGCCAGATTAGTCGTGCTCGTACCTTCGGTTTTATGCGTGATATCGAATATCTGCAGTCCCGTGGTTTGTGCCTGGGCGGTAGCTTCGATTGTGCCATCGTTGTTGACGATTATCGCGTACTGAACGAAGACGGTCTGCGTTTTGAAGATGAATTCGTTCGTCACAAAATGCTCGACGCAATCGGCGACTTGTTCATGTGCGGCCATAACATTATCGGCGCGTTTACCGCCTATAAGTCAGGTCATGCACTGAATAACAAACTGCTTCAAGCGGTTCTGGCGAAGCAAGAAGCCTGGGAATGGGCAACCTTCCAGGACGATGCCGAACTTCCGTTAGCGTTCAAAGCACCGAAAATGGTTCTGGCATAACACCAGAATTATTTATTACGACTGGTTTCATTGGTACTCTCTCCGGCCAATGACGCCAGTCGTTCTATTATTGCCTTCAATTTCTCAGGGCTACGTTCAGCCACCATTCTTAATGCCTCCGCGCTTTGCTGGCTTAACACTCTGTTGACCCCTTCAGTTTTCCCTTTCACTGTCTGAGTGCTGTTTTCTTGTACTGATTCTTGTCCAATTGCAGCCAGTGATGGATTAATCCTGATGTCGATTGATGTCAATGATGGTAATATTTGTGCACGTAATGCACTCAGTAGCGTGGCTTGTTCATAGCGTAACCGCATCAGCCAGCTAGCATTTGCAGTTTCAAGTACGAGAATGCCTTGTCGGAAATTTGCTACCCGGCACCAGGGATGCAGTTGAGCGGGTAATATCCCTTTCACTGCCCTGTTGAGCTTAAGTAGCGCAGTTGCGCGCTGTTGCACGTTTTGCAACACGCTTTCGGCACCAGCATCATCGAACAAATGATCTAAAGATTGTGGGCGGCTATCACGCATACATAATGCTCCGGCGGATAAAGTGATTGGTATTCTAAATCGTTGGCGACAGTTTGGCAGACGTTATTTCTGGCCGCATCTCTTATTAGGGATGGTTGCGGCGAGTTTTGGCATGCCTGCGCTCAGCCAAAATACCGAACCAACCGCCCCTGCCGAAACATCTACCAGTAGCCACGACTACCTGAATAAGGTTAGCTTCAATAGTCTGGCATTATTGCAGGAAAGTACCCGCCGACCATCTTTTAGTGTCGATTACTGGCATCAACATGCTATTCGTACAGTAATTCGTCATCTTTCATTTGCAATGGCACCTCAAGCATTGCCTGTAGCACAAGAAAGTTTGCCACTTCAGGCACACAAACTCGCTTTGCTGGACACGCTCACAGCGCTTCTTACCCAGGAAAGCAAACCCCCTGTTATTGTGCGTCATATCGCGCTTTGGCAATCTCCAGCGGTTGAGACATTCAGTCCTGCCATTTGGATTAGCCAGGTTCACGGTATCCGCGCCGGTCCACAACGCCTCAGCTAAATTCCTTTCCTTTAATTATAACGTTATTTTTAGCTCTGCCCTGATGGCAGGCGTTTGAGAATTAATCATGCTAATCAAATTATTAACTAAAGTTTTCGGTAGTCGTAACGACCGCACTCTGCGTCGTATGCGTAAAGTTGTCACCCTGATCAATAGTATGGAACCGGAAATTGAAAAACTTTCCGATGATGAATTAAAAGCCAAAACGAATGAGTTCCGTGCTCGTCTTGCGAAAGGTGAAGTACTTGAAAATCTGATCCCAGAAGCTTTTGCGGTTGTTCGTGAAGCTAGTAAGCGTGTATTCGGGATGCGTCACTTCGACGTGCAGCTGCTTGGCGGTATGGTACTAAACGATCGCTGTATCGCAGAGATGCGTACAGGTGAAGGTAAAACACTGACCGCAACTCTACCAGCATACCTGAATGCGCTGAGTGGCCGTGGTGTTCACGTGGTTACAGTGAACGATTACCTGGCCCAGCGTGATGCCGAAAACAACCGTCCGCTTTTCGAATACCTCGGTCTGAGCGTTGGCATTAACTTGCCAAACATGCCAGCTCCGGCAAAGCGTGAAGCTTATGCCGCTGACATCACTTACGGCACCAACAACGAATACGGTTTTGACTACCTGCGTGACAACATGGCGTTCAGCCCTGAAGAACGTGTACAGCGTAAACTGCACTACGCATTGGTGGATGAGGTTGACTCAATTCTTATTGATGAAGCGCGTACGCCGCTAATCATCTCCGGTCCTGCTGAAGACAGCTCCGAGATGTACCGTAAAGTAAACAAAATCATCCCGAGCCTGATCCGTCAGGAAAAAGAAGATTCTGATACTTTCCAGGGTGAAGGCCACTTCTCCGTAGACGAAAAATCTCGTCAGGTAAACATTACTGAACGCGGTCTGGTACTGGTTGAAGAGTTACTGGTACAGGAAGGCATTATGGAAGAAGGTGAGTCTCTGTACTCCCCGACGAACATTATGCTGATGCACCACGTGACTGCAGCACTGCGTGCGCATGTGCTGTTCGCCCGTGACGTTGATTACATCGTTAAAGATGGCGAAGTTATCATCGTTGATGAACACACCGGTCGTACCATGCAAGGCCGCCGTTGGTCTGATGGCCTGCACCAGGCTGTTGAAGCTAAAGAAGGCGTCGACATTCAGAACGAAAACCAGACGCTGGCATCTATTACCTTCCAGAACTACTTCCGCCTGTATGAAAAACTGGCCGGTATGACGGGTACTGCGGATACCGAAGCATTCGAATTTAGCTCTATCTATAAACTCGATACTATCGTTGTGCCGACTAACCGTCCAATGATCCGTAAAGACATGCCTGATCTGGTCTATATGACTGAAGCAGACAAGATTATGGCAATCATTGAAGATATTAAAGAGCGTACTACTAACGGTCAGCCCGTTCTTGTTGGTACCATTTCTATCGAAAAATCCGAAGTGGTTTCTGCTGAGTTGACCAAAGCGGGTATCAAACACAATGTTCTGAACGCTAAGTTCCACGCTAACGAAGCCGGTATCGTGGCGCAGGCGGGTTATCCTGCCGCAGTGACCATTGCAACCAACATGGCTGGTCGTGGTACGGATATCGTACTGGGTGGTAGCTGGCAGGCTGAGGTCGCTGAGCTTGAAGACCCAACGCCTGAGCAAATCGCGCAGATTAAAGCTGACTGGCAGATTCGCCATGACGCAGTTCTGGCATCTGGTGGTCTGCATATCATCGGTACTGAGCGTCACGAATCTCGCCGTATTGATAACCAGTTGCGCGGCCGTTCCGGTCGTCAGGGTGATGCGGGTTCATCGCGTTTCTACCTGTCTATGGAAGATTCACTGATGCGTATTTTCGCATCCGATCGTGTTTCAGGCATGATGCGTAAACTGGGCATGAAGCCGGGCGAAGCGATTGAACACCCATGGGTCACTAAGGCAATTGCTAACGCACAACGTAAAGTTGAAAGCCGTAACTTCGATATCCGTAAACAGCTTCTCGAATATGATGATGTGGCGAACGACCAACGTCGTGCGATCTACAGCCAGCGTAACGAATTGCTGGACGTGAGCGACGTTAGCGAAACCATCAACAGCATCCGTGAAGATGTCTTTAAAGTGACAATCGACACGCACATCCCACCGCAATCACTCGAAGAAATGTGGGATGTTGAAGGTCTGCAAGAACGCCTGAAAAACGACTTTGACCTCGAGCTGCCAATTAAAGAGTGGCTGGATAAAGAGCCTGAGCTGCATGAAGAAACTCTGCGTGAGCGTATTCTGCAAAACGCAATGGAAGTGTATCAGCGTAAAGAAGAAGTGGTTGGCGTTGAAATGATGCGTCATTTCGAAAAAGGCGTGATGCTACAGACCCTGGATTCATTGTGGAAAGAGCACCTGGCGGCTATGGACTATCTGCGTCAGGGTATCCACTTGCGTGGTTATGCGCAGAAAGATCCTAAGCAAGAATACAAGCGTGAATCTTTTGCCATGTTTGCTTCTATGCTCGAAGCTCTGAAATATGAAGTTATCAGTACATTGAGCAAAGTTCAGGTTCGTATGCCTGAAGAAGTAGAAGCGATGGAACAACAGCGTCGTGATGAAGCTGAGCGTTTGGCGCAGATGCAGCAGTTGAGCCATCAGGATGACGACACGCTGGCTGCGGAATCACTGGCAGCAGAGACGGGTGAGCGCAAAGTGGGTCGTAACGATCCGTGCCCATGCGGTTCCGGTAAAAAATTCAAGCAGTGTCATGGCCGTTTAAGCTAAGAACTGTATTGTTGACGAAGGCGCAGCTTGCTGCGCCTTTTTTCTATGGAGCACCTGCACAAAAATGAAACAACTAGAAATAGCCGTCGGGATCATTCGCAATTCCCAAGGGCAGATTTTTATCACTCAGCGAGCTGCTGACGCTCATATGGCAAATAAGCTGGAGTTTCCCGGTGGGAAAATCGAAGTTGATGAAACGCCAGAGCAAGCATTAGTTCGCGAGCTACATGAAGAAACAGGCATCACGGTCACTGGGTTTACGCTGTTTGATAAACTGGCTTACCAGTTCCCGGACCGACATATCACGCTGTGGTTTTTCATGGTGGAGAGCTGGGAAGGCGAGCCGTGGGGCAAAGAAGGGCAACCGGGGCAGTGGGTTACACAGAATGCGCTGGTGGCAGCAGATTTCCCACCAGCAAATGAACCGATTATCAGAAAATTACAGCAGAGCTAACGTAAATCTTCTTCACTCCAGTCATCACTCTCTGACAAATCGCCGCTGCTTGGAATACGTTTTTCCTCAGCGGCCCATTCACCTAAGTCAATCAGCTGGCAACGTTTACTGCAAAATGGGCGATACGGGCTGGCTTCATTCCAGACAACGACTTTGCCACAACCAGGGCAGTTTACTTTAGTAAGTTCAGACATATTCGCTCCTTAACAGCATGCCAGCTCAAAATCGAGACGCTCAGGGATAATTCCATTTTCGCTATCTAGCGGTAAGAAACGGATTGCAAAACGGCTTTTATGACCAGAAACCTGGGGGTAGAGCTGGGACGAGAGATCCAGCTGTAAACGCAGCAAATCAGCATCATCACCGTTATCCTGATAAAAACCATTCAGGCTGGTTTGTTTACGGAATGGAGCCGAATTACGAATAATATCCAGCAACAAATCCAATGCCTGCTTCAACGGCTGCAAACTCGTAAGCCAGGTATTAATTTGGGCATTGCGCTGCTCTTGTGGCGAATACAACCAGATGTGTAACGTTGGCAAATCGAAACTGCAGCATCCGCCAGGAATACTTAGACGCTGACGAACAAGGGCAATCAGACGGTCTTCTCGTAAAGACTGCCCAAGGCGTGGCGCTGCCATTAAAACACTACCGCGTTCTTTGAGCTGGCTACGCAGCGAATCGATAAGCTGCATATCTACACCAGGAACCTCAGCCCAGTTCAATAATTTACGCTGCTGGCGCTCAAGCTCTTTGAGGATATCTGTGCGAATTTCACCTCGTTCAAAGACGTCTAGCAGGTCACCGACATTACGGAAAAAATGAAGGGCTTTGGAAGTCCCATCTACCGGTAATGAACTGTCGAGTTGTTGGATTAAGAACTCGATACGCAACCAGGTACGCATTTTTTCATTCAGTGGGTGCTCAAAAAGAATCTGGGTGCTCATTATTCATTTTCCTGCTGTGCGGCCTGGGACGCCAGTTCCAGATACTGGCGGTGCAGACGGTCAACATGTGCGGCCACCTGTTCGGCGGCACCATCATTATTAATTACATCATCGGCAGCGCTCAAGCGCGCCTCGCGTGTCGCCTGTGCAGTAAGGATTTGTTGCACATGTTCACGACTGACTTTATCGCGCGCAATAGTACGTGCGATTTGCACCTCTGGCGAGACATCAACAACCAGCACGCGATCGGCCATTTGCTGTAGATTATTCTCAACTAACAACGGAACAACCCACAAAACGTAGGGGGAAAGAGCCTCATTGATTTCAGTTCGGGTTCGTTGATGGATCAGTGGATGTAGCAGCGCATTGAGCCATTGTTTTTCTTCAGGTGAAGAGAAGATCTTTTCGCGAAGAACCCGGCGGTTAAGAGTGCCATCCTGAAGAAGAATCTCTTTGCCAAAATGGTCAGAAATAATGCTAAGAGCAGGTTGCCCTGGCTCAACCACCCGACGAGCAATTACATCTGCGTCTACTACGGTAATACCTAATTGGGAAAAGTTATCGGCGACAGTACTTTTACCACTGCCAATCCCACCCGTTAATGCCACCGTATAAACCATAAGACCCAGACCCTAAAGCGATTTCATATTTCTAAGGTAAATTTTAACGATTGTAGCGCAAAAAAGACTGTTTTCGCAGTCTTGCGGCGGCATTAATAGTGCGTATGATAGCGTCACTGGAATTGGTGCCTAAATCGCCAATTGCGTTCACGCGTCCTTCGCCATTCGACCCAGGAATCTGCAACATGCGTATTGAAGAAGATTTGAAGTTAGGTTTTAAAGACGTTCTTATTCGCCCAAAACGTTCCACTCTTAAAAGCCGCTCTGATGTAGAGCTCGAGCGCCAATTCACTTTCAAACACTCCGGTATTGCATGGTCAGGTGTGCCGATCATTGCTGCTAACATGGACACCGTGGGTACATTCGGTATGGCCGAGGCGTTGGCTTCGTTTGATATCCTTACTGCTGTCCATAAGCACTACTCTGTTGAAGAGTGGAGCAACTTCGTTAAATCTGTTCCAGAAAACATCCTGAAGTTCGTGATGGTTTCCACCGGCACATCTGATGCTGACTTCCAGAAAACCAAACAAATTCTCAACCTGAACCCTGCGCTGCAATTTATCTGCATCGATGTGGCGAATGGTTACTCTGAACACTTCACTCAGTTCGTGTCTAAAGCGCGTGAAGCATGGCCGGATAAAGTGATCTGTGCGGGTAACGTTGTGACTGGCGAAATGTGCGAAGAGCTGATTCTCTCTGGTGCGGATATCGTTAAAGTCGGTATCGGTCCTGGTTCAGTTTGTACTACCCGTGTGAAAACCGGCGTGGGTTACCCACAGCTTTCAGCTGTTATCGAATGTGCCGACGCGGCTCATGGCCTTGGCGGCCAGATTGTTAGCGACGGTGGTTGTACTATGCCGGGCGATGTTGCTAAAGCATTCGGCGGCGGTGCAGATTTCGTGATGCTGGGCGGTATGCTGGCTGGTCATGACGAAAGCGGTGGCACAATCGTTGAAGAAAACGGTGAGAAATTCATGCTGTTCTACGGTATGAGTTCCGAGTCTGCAATGACTCGCCACGTTGGTGGTGTTGCGCAATACCGCGCAGCAGAAGGCAAAACCGTTAAGCTGCCATTGCGCGGCCCGGTTGAAAACACTGCTCGTGACATTATGGGCGGCCTGCGTTCTGCCTGTACTTACGTTGGTGCTTCTCGCCTGAAAGAGTTGACCAAACGTACTACGTTCATTCGTGTGAATGAGCAGGAAAACCGCGTTTTCAATAGCCTCTAAGCGATATAAACGGCGTGGCTTTGGCCGCGCCGTCATCCCGCACTCATCGCATCTCCTAGCTGGAAAATAGGCAGATACATCGCAATCACTAGTGTCCCAATTATAATACCCACGACGATCATCATGATTGGCTCCAGCGCTGCGGCCAGGTTATCCGCCAGTTCCTCAGTATTGTTGTGATGCCAACTCGCCAGTTTCTCCAGCATCAAATCCAAAGAGCCTGACTCTTCACCAACCCGTACCAGCTGACAACACAACGCTGTGAATCGCTCACTCTCATTGAGCGCATGCCAAAACGGAACACCCTGGATCACTTTGGCGCTAATTTGCGAGATCACTTTTTTCCACAGCAGTGGAGTGAGTGTCGTTTCCACCGCCTCAAGTCCTTGTAATAAAGGAATGCCTGCCTGCTGGGAGAGTGACAGTGTGGTATAGATTTGGCTGAGAATTTGCCCTCGCCAAAGTGGGGCAATCAGCGGAATGTGCAGCAAAAGATTTTGCTCATACTCTTGCCAGTGAGGTTTTCGTCGCCGAAGAAAATATCCACAGGCAAACAGAATGACAAACGCCAATAACCATCCCAAACCTTGCGTCGTGACCCAATTTGACACTGCCATTACCATCGCCGTAATGGCAGGCAGTGGAGCGTTAAAAGATCGATAGATATTGGCAAACTCCGGCAGCACAAAACTCATCATTCCGATAGTGACAAGTAAGGCGACAACTATAATAAACAGTGGGTAGCGCAAGGCTTTCATGACCTTTTTACGCAGCTGATACAGTTTTTCTTGTTGGTCAGCTAATCTTTTACAGCACTCGTCCAGCTTTCCCGTTAACTCCCCAATGTGAATAAGGGCAATGAATAGCGCAGGGAAAATCTTCGGCCATTGCCTTAATGCGGCAGAAAATGGTGTACCGTTTGAAACACGTTGCTCAATGTCTTTTAGCAAAGCCCGCCATTCCTCAAAGGGATGTTGCTGAGCAATAAGCACTAATCCATCAGATAAGGAAATTCCTGCCTGAAGTAGCGTAGCAAGCTGGCGGAATACTTGAATTTTTTGCTGAATATTCCAGCATCCACGACGGGTGTGTGAGGTTTTACGTAGATGCAACAGCTGAAGATCGGCATTGAATAATTGATCGGTAACGGATGTGGCATCCTCCGCCAATACCGCTCCTTTCTGTACTTGTCCGAATTGATCGATCGCTTTCCAGCGCCAAAGCAAAAACTTAGCCATGAGGTATACCCAGTACCCGATAACACTCTTCGAGAGTGGTTAGCCCTTGTTCCACTGCTCGACAACCATTTTCGAATAGCGTCTCCATACCTTGTTGACGAGCCAAAGCTTCGATTTCATTAGCGGGCATGCCTTTGATAATCGCAGCTTGTAGATGCGGGTCGATAAGCAAAATTTCAAACAAGGCGCTTCGCCCATAAAAGCCGCCGTAGCAGCGTTCACAACCGACTGCCTGCCAGTAGGGTAAAGCTCGATTCCAGAGTGTTGTCGGAAGCGTGATGTCTTCCGCAAGCTGTTGCTTGCAGTGAGGGCAGAGTTTGCGAACCAGTCGCTGTGCGACCACCATGTTCAACGCCGAGGCTAACATCCAGCGTTCCACCCCCATTTGTTGCAGGCGAACCACAGTTTCAGCCGTTGAGTTGGTATGGAGTGTTGAAAGTACAAGATGCCCAGTTTGCGCTGCTTTAATGGCAATATCAGCGGTATCACCGTCCCGAATCTCACCCACCATGATGATGTCGGGATCCTGGCGCAGTAAGGCGCGTAATACACTCTGGAAACTCAACCCTGCTTTACTGTTTACCTGCGTTTGATTGAGCCCCCGCATCGGAATTTCTATCGGGTCTTCTACGCTACAGAGGTTGCTGGAAATCTGGTTGAGTATCTTTAGTGCGCTGTAAAGTGTGATGGTTTTACCGCTGCCGGTGGGGCCGGTGACCAGAATCATGCCTTGTGGGTTGGCTAAACAACTCTGAAAACGGGTGCAGTCATCCGGTGACATTCCCAAATCTGAAAGCTCAAAAGTTTGTTTGGTTTGGGTCATTAAACGTAGAACGACCTTTTCACCGTGATACACCGGTAGCGTAGCAATGCGAAATGAACATTTGTGCTGTTCGACTTCAATCTCCATTTGCCCATCCTGGGGTAAGCGACGCTCTGCGATATCCAGACTTCCCAGTACTTTTAACCTTGCCGTTAATGGTGCAGCCAGATGAGCGGGTAGAAGGGGTTGCAGTTGTAGTACACCGTCGACGCGAAAACGAATCTGGTAGCCTTGCTCTATCGGCTCAAAGTGAATGTCTGAAGCACGGAGTTGTATTGCTTTATGAAGTGTTTCTTGTAGCAACTTAACCACTGGCGCGAAATTTTCAGCTGTTTCAGCTGTGTTGGCAGAAACACCTGAATGGCGTGCTTTCTCCAACTGCTCGACTGGCCAGTATTCAATGTTTGCTGGTTTATCACAGATAAAACGCAATGCTTCAAAAAACTGCGCGGGCGGATTCGGTGCAATGGCGATATGCAGTGTTGGAGTTTCAGAAAGTAATACTGCTTGATATTGGTTGCACAGGGCGAGGATCTGCCGATTTTCCATGGCTTAGTTTCCCGCCTGGTTATTATCAAAACGGAAAACCTCTTCACAAGTCTGTTTAAGCGAACCGCCATCGGTCGTGGCGCAGGTTCGTGTCCAACCTTCCACACCCTCGGAGTCACTCCAGCTTGGGGTTAACGAAACGGAAAGCCCATTCAGGCTTTCTTGTCCTGTCAGAGTAACCGTGCCATTTTCAACGCTCATACCACTGACATAACGGGTCGTTTTAGGGGGCGGAATACCGTTAGTTCCGGCATCACACTCGCTAATTCCACCTCGTTCAAGCGCGCAAAGCTCTATAGCGGTACGGTAGGGGACAAAGGTTTGTAGCATGTCTGTCAGTGCCGCTTTTCGCAGGTAGTTTTGGTAAGCCGGTATGCCGATGGCGCTAAGAATCGCAATGATGCCAATGACCACCATTAGCTCAATGAGTGTGAATCCATGTTGTTTGTTCATGTGCCGCTCCTGAATATGATTGCGGGCACTTTGCGCCGTAAAAATGGCTCAGACGAGGGCGAGTCGAAGTATCAGGAAGGCGTCTTCCAGGATTTATTTATGGTTTGCATAGGGAAGCATTGAAAATGCGAGCGGTGACGAAACGAGAAGAAAAAGGCAGATGAATATTACCTCATCTGCCTGGCAGGCATTAGCGGAAGCGCATAGAGAGATCGAGTGCGCGAATATGTTTAGTTAGCGCACCCACAGAGATAAAGTCGACACCTGTTTCGGCAAATTCACGGATGGTTTCTTTCGTCACGTTGCCGGAAACTTCCAGGCGGGCTTTGCCATCGGTGATAGCGACAGCCTGGCGCATATCTTCAACGTTGAAATTATCAAGCATGACGATATCAGCCCCAGCATGCAGCGCCTGTTCCAGTTCTTCAAGCGACTCAACTTCAACTTCTACCGGCACATCCGGATGGTACCAGAAGGCTTTTTCTATCGCCTGGCGAATCGAACCCGAGGAGATGATGTGGTTTTCTTTAATCAGGAAAGCGTCAGACAAGCCTAAGCGGTGGTTGCTGCCGCCACCGCACAATACTGCGTATTTCAGCGCGGTGCGCAGGCCTGGCAGTGTTTTACGCGTATCAAGTAGTTGCGTATTGGTCCCTGCCAGCAGGTCGACGTAAGTGCGAACTTCACTGGCGACGCCAGACAGCGTTTGCACAAAGTTAAGCGCAGTCCGTTCGCCGGTTAACAATACGCGCGAAAGGCCGGCCAGTTCGAACAACGGCTGGTCAGCCACAACGAGATCGCCATCTTCGACATGCCATGTGACTTTGACATCTCCGCCAAGTTGGATGAACACTTCTTCAACCCAGCGTTTACCGCAAAATACGCCGTTTTCACGGGTGATGACCACCGCATGGGAACAATGTTCTTCAGGTAGTAATTGCGCGGTAATATCATTTTGAGGGTTGACGTCACCACCCAGATCTTCACGTAAAGCCTGGGAAACAGCCTGGGGAATATCAAGGTTAATACGTTCGAGAAGCTCGTCACGTCGGCGGTCTGGGTTATAACGGCGAGGCGGCATGATAAAACTCCGAAATGGCTTAGTTAATGTCGAAACATGCTACATTGATGCGACGTCAAGTACCACTACTGAGGAGACTATGGATGCAGCTAAAAGACGGCTGGCTAGTGGGCGTAAAGCAGGTTCCTTCCCCACATTTCGATTGCCGACCGGAGGATGAAACCCCTTCGCTGCTGGTGGTGCATAACATCAGTTTGCCACCAGGAGAATTTGGTGGTCCATGGATTGATGCTTTGTTTAGTGGCACGCTTGACGCCACGGCTCACCCATATTTTGCCGGAATCGCCCATTTGCGCGTTTCGGCGCATTGTTTGATTCGCCGTGATGGCAAAATCGTTCAGTATGTTCCTTTTGATAAACGTGCCTGGCATGCGGGTATTTCTTTGTATCAGGGGCGTGAGCGCTGTAACGATTTTTCCATTGGTATAGAGCTGGAGGGTACCGATACGCTGCCTTATACTGATGCGCAATATCAACAGCTTACGGCTATCACTGAAACATTGATTCAGGCGTATCCGTCAATTGCTGACAATATGACGGGGCATTGCGATATTGCACCGGATCGTAAGACAGACCCAGGCCCCGCGTTTGATTGGTCGCGTTTTCGTCAGGCGGTTGAGGTCACGTCAAACAAGGAGAACAAATGACGCTATTTACATTGCTGCTGGTGATGATTTCAGAGCGGCTGTTTAAGCTGGGTGAGCACTGGCAGTTAGATCACCGCCTTGAAGTGCTTTTTCGGCGAGTAAAAAGCTTCTCGCTGATGCGCACTATCTTGATGACCGCCCTGTGCATGCTGGTGGTTTTCCTCTGTATTCGTGCGTTGCATGGTTTGTTCTTCAATGTCCCGTTGCTGGTTTTCTGGATTGCGCTCGGCGTGCTGTGTATTGGCGCAGGCCAGGTTCGATTGCATTATCACGCTTATTTGCAGGCAGCGAGCCACGACGACAGCCACGCGCGTGATGCGATGGCGAGTGAACTGACGCTGATTCATGGCATCCCGCCAGACTGCGATGAACGTGAGTACCTCAAAGAGCTACAAAACGCGCTGTTGTGGATTAACTTTCGTTTTTATATCGCACCGCTTTTTTGGTTTATCGTCGGTGGAGTTTGGGGGCCGGTTACGCTTGCGGGCTATGCTTTTCTGCGCGCCTGGCAGACCTGGCTTGCTCGTCATCACACGCCGCAGCAGCGTCTGCATTCAGGAATTGATGCCATTCTGCATGTGCTGGATTGGGTGCCGGTGCGTCTGGTTGGCGTGGCTTACGCGCTACTGGGGCACGGTGAAAGGGCACTTCCGGCGTGGTTTGCATCCCTGGCCGACCGTCATACTTCGCAGTATCAGGTGCTGACTCAACTCGCCCAGTTTTCACTGGCACGAGAGCCGCATCTCGATAAAATCAAAACGCCGAAAGCCGCCGTTTCTCTGGCGAAGAAAACATCTTTGGTGATTTTGGTGGTAGTGGCGTTGCTGACTATTTACGGCACTCTGGTTTAGGCCAGAGCGCCGCTCAGGTTAACGGTTATCCGCAGGCGGTATGCCAAACACTGGCATACCGTTTTCATCCCATTCGAGTGTTTTCAGACGTGTGTGGCGGTTCGGGTCATACAGCGGGTCACCTTCAATTTCCGTATAATTTCGCGCGTGGTACACCAGCACATCCTTACCGTCTTTGGTTTTGGTAAAGCTGTTATGCCCTGGCCCAAACTGTTTGTTCTCGTAGCTGGTGGTAAACACCGGCTGCGGAGATTTGTGCCAGTTAGCCACGTTGGTTGGGTCCGCTTTCAGGTCGATCCACAACAGCCCAATACAGTAATTTTCGTCGGTGGCGCTGGCTGAATAGCTGACAAACAGCTTGTCGCCATGAACCACCACCGCCGGGCCTTCGTTAACCAGAAAACCTCTGCATTCCCAGTCCAGTTCAGGCTTGCTTAACATCACAGGCGTGCCTTTGATGGCCCACGGCGTTTCCAGTTCGGCAAGATAGATATTCGAGTTACCGGCAATATTCGGATCTTTTTGCGCCCATAAATACCATTGCTTGCCCTGATGTTTAAAGGTTGTGGCATCCAGACAGAAGCTGTCGAATTGGGTTTTTACCTGGCCTTTTTCACTCCATTTTCCGCTTAACGGATCGGCGTCTGCGCATTCCAGCGCAAACATCCGATGCTGGAACATATTTAGCTGATCCAGCTCTTGTGTATGGGTGGCGGCAAAGTAGATATACCACTTGCCGTCGATATGATGCAGTTCTGGAGCCCAGATAAGCTCGCTCATCGGGCCGTGGTTCGGTTTGCGCCACACAACGGAAGGCTGTGCATTAGGCAACTCGCTTAAAGTTGCTGCGTGGCGGATCTCCAGTCTGTCGTACTCCGGCGCTGACGCAATAAAATAGTAGCCATCGCCATGTTGCAAAATAAACGGGTCAGCGCGTTGCTCTATAAAGGGATTTGGCCATTGCTCCTGGTTCATAACGCTTCCTTAAAGTTTGGCTTCAACAGGTTTGCTGTCGTGATATTCATTCAGTTCGCGGTAGTTGATACGGCGTTTTTCAAGGTCAGCCTGAATGCGCTGCATCAGTTCACGGTCAACTTTCAGCAGACGCACTACGCCTGCGGTAATCAGGTAGCCGACGCCAGGGATAATGGTAAACAGCATCACGATTCCGTTAATTGAGTCGGCGCTTTGTTGTTTTGCACCCGCATCGTAACCGTACCAGGAAAGCAGGAAACCAACCATCGCACCAGCAATTGCTAACCCCAGTTTCAGGAAGAATAAGTTACCAGAGAAGCTGATACCGGTGATGCGTTTACCGGTTTTCCACTCGCCGTAGTCATCAACGTCAGCCATTAATGACCAGTGCAGCGGTGACGGAATCTGGTGCAGAATGTTGAGCAGGAAGTACATCACTACAATAAGCGTGGTGGCGTGCGGGTCGAGGAAGTAAAAACCACAGGAGAAAATCGCCAGTACGATGTTGGTCCAGAAGAACACTTTCAGTTTGCAAATGCGGTCGGTCAGCACTTTCGCCAGCATACTGCCGCCCATCATGCCTACCACGCCCAGGCTGATGAACAACGTTGCGAAGCTGGTACTTTGCCCCATTACCCAGGTGACGTAGTACATGGTGGCTGCCATGCGGATAAATCCAGGACAGACGTTGCACAGGGTCAGCAGAAGAATGCACACCCACTGGTCGTTTTTCCACACATCTTTCAGGTCAGCCTTCAGATCGTCGTTGCTTGGTACAGCCGGGCGCACACGTTCTCTAACGGTGGTGAAGCAGAACAGGAACATACACATTCCCAGTACCGCCAACACACCCATCGCCATTTGGTAACCTTTGGCTTTGTCGCCGCCACCAAACCAGTCAACCATCGGTAGCAGTGAAAGTGACAGGATAAGCGTGGCAATCCCGACCATCACAAAGCGATATGCCTGGCAGGCCACGCGTTCTTTCGGGTCGTTGGTGATAACGCTTCCGAGTGAGCAATAAGGAATGTTGATGGCGGTATAGGTTAAAGACAGCAGGAAGTAAGTGACGAAGGCATAGATAACTTTGCTGCTATAAGCCCAGTCTGGTGTGGTAAACATCAGGTAGCTGAAGAAGGCGAATGGCGCAGCCATCCATAAAATCCATGGACGAAAACGCCCCCAGCGGCTCTGCGTTCTGTCAGCAATTGCGCCCATAATGGGGTCGGTGACGGCATCAATAACGCGGATAGAAAGCAGCATCACGCCGACGAGTGCCGGAGCCAGGCCAAAGATGTCAGTGTAAAAATAGTTAACAAACAACATTATGGCGCCAAAGATAATGTTGCACCCGGCGTCGCCCATTCCGTAGCCAATCTTTTCTTTAATCGATAATTTGCTGCTTTCCATTGGAAATGCTCCTGACCAGTATATGGACAAGAGTATTGAACTATTGGTGAATAATTGCGTGTCAGTAATTCAGCGCAGTGATGGACAATACTGTCATTGTAAAGGAAGTGTGAAGTAGATAACAAAGCGCCCCGGCAAGCGTTGGCTCACCGGGGCGCTTTATTCAAAGAAGAAAGTCTTAAGCTTTAACGCTCTTCAGGTTCTTCTGTTTGATGAAGTAACCGATACCAAGAATCACCACCCACACAGGAATCAACCATACGGAGATCGCCATGCCTGGCGTCATCGCCATGATAACCAGCACCGCCGCCATAAACAGCAGACAGATGTAGTTACCTAATGGATAGAACAGGGCAGGGAAACGGGTTTTCATCCCTTCTTTATCCTTCGCACGACGGAACTTGATGTGTGCAAGGCTGATCATCGCCCAGTTGATTACCAGTGCAGAAACCACCAGAGCCATCAGCAGGCCGAATGCTTCTGCTGGAGCCAAATAGTTAATCAGGACACACAGTGCGGTGAACAGTGCGGAGACCAGAATGGTATTCACCGGCACGCCACGTTTATCCACTTTCTGGAATGCTTTTGGCGCGTTGCCTTGCTGCGCCAGGCCGAACAGCATACGGCTGTTGCAGTAAACACAGCTGTTATAAACAGACAGTGCGGCGGTCAGAACCACGATGTTAAGCGCGTTGGCAACAAAGGTGTCACCCAATTCGTGGAAGATAAGCACGAACGGGCTGGTATCAGCAGTAACGCGAGTCCACGGCATCAGAGACAACAAAACTGCCAGTGAGCCCACATAGAAAATCAGAATACGGTAGATAACCTGGTTGGTCGCTTTCGGAATACTAACGTGTGGGTTATCCGCTTCTGCAGCCGTAATACCGACCAGCTCGAGCCCACCGAAGGAGAACATGATAATTGCCATCATCATCACCAGACCAGTGAAGCCGTGTGGCAAGAATCCGCCTTGTTCCCAAAGGTTGCGCACTGTTGCTTGTGGGCCTGCATTGTCGCTGAACAGCAACCAGCCACCAAACAGAATCATCGCGACGACAGCGATGACTTTAATGATAGCGAACCAAAATTCCATTTCACCGAACACTTTCACGTTGGTGAGGTTAATGGCATTGATAACCACAAAGAACACCGCAGCAGATGCCCAGGTTGGGATCTCCGGGTACCAGAACTGAATGTATTTACCGACGGCAGTCAGTTCTGCCATGGCGACCAGCACGTACAGCACCCAGTAGTTCCAGCCAGACGCAAAACCGGCAAAACCACCCCAGTATTTGTAAGCAAAGTGGCTAAATGAACCTGCTACAGGCTCTTCAACCACCATCTCACCCAACTGGCGCATGATCAGAAAGGCAATAAAGCCTGCGATCGCGTAACCAAGAATAATCCCCGGCCCGGCGGATTGAATGACGGATGCACTGCCCAGAAACAGGCCTGTCCCAATAGCTCCGCCCAGCGCGATGAGCTGGATATGGCGGTTTTTAAGGCCGCGTTTAAGCGTGTCGCCTTGTTCCATTGTTAACCCTCGTGTCTTTTCTTATTTATGTACTCGTAGCGGCACATGTAAGTTTGTAATTCCGTAATGTGTAGTGTTTGTTTTACGGTTTTTAATTCCAGTATTTTGCGCATTAGACTACCGCAGCGCAAAGAATAGTGGTAAGTGCCAGCATTTGCACCTGCTTTCTATTATTGCCGTGACGAGTTGAATAAAAAGAAACCAGTTGTCATATCGCTCACATTTTCCACTTCGTCAATTATTCATCCAGGTTAAGCGATGTCAGTGAATTAATATTCATATTTTAAACTGATGAATCGCTTCAATTTGCAAGAAAAAGCACTTTTTACTGTTTCGTAAACGTTAAATACGTCTGGGTGTGAGTAAATGTGACATTTGTGCAAAGTTACAGTTATGAAACGTCATTTCTGTAATGTTGTTAAAATGTGCCGGGTTTAATGATTTCAATCAAAACCAATATGGACAGAAGGTGAATACTTTGTTACTTTAGCGTCAAGAATGTGAAATTGGTCATACCAATTGACTTTGCCCCGAATGATTTAAAGTTTGAAGGGCATAAGCGCTAATGGCAGAGACAGGGAATACATGGCCTACAGCAAAATCCGCCAACCAAAATTATCCGATGTGATTGAGCAGCAGTTGGAGTTTCTCATCCTCGAGGGAACCTTGCGTCCCGGCGAAAAACTCCCACCAGAGCGCGAATTGGCAAAACAGTTCGACGTTTCTCGTCCTTCACTGCGCGAGGCTATTCAACGCCTTGAAGCGAAAGGGCTCCTGCTACGTCGTCAGGGCGGTGGTACTTTTGTCCAAAACAGTCTTTGGCAAAGTTTAAGCGACCCACTGGTCGAACTGCTGTCTGACCATCCCGAATCCCAGTTTGATCTGCTCGAAACCCGCCACGCACTTGAAGGTATTGCTGCGTATTACGCTGCCTTACGTGGTACGGACGAAGATCTCAAACGTATTGGCGATTGCCATTTAGCCATTCAAAAAGCGCAAGAGTCCGGCGATCTGGATGCAGAATCCGATGCGGTTATGCAGTATCAAATCGCTGTAACCGAAGCCGCCCACAATGTGGTGCTACTACACTTGTTGCGCTGTATGTCACCGATGCTCGAACAAAACGTTCGTCAGAATTTTGAATTGCTCTATGCGCGCCGTGAAATGCTGGCGCAAGTGAGCAGCCATCGCGCCAGTATTTTTGCGGCGATTATGGCTCGCCAGCCGGAGCAGGCGCGTGAAGCGTCGCACCGTCACCTGGCATTTATCGAAGAAATATTGCTGGATCGCAACCGCGAACAGAGCCGTCGAGAACGTTCTCTGCGGCGCTTGCAGCAACGTAAGGAATAAGAGTCTTCTACCCTTCATCCTTCACGCTGCTGGGGTGTTGGCTACAGGAGTTCACCCGAATCACTTACTTGAGTAAGCTCATCGGGATTCACTCCTTTGCCGCCTACCAGCAACCTGAATGTTAAAGGGTAAAATATAAGCGCCAATTTTTAGAGCGCGGCAACTAAACGCAGAACCTGTCTTATTGTGCTTTGTGTTGTCCAAATAGTTCGGGGTGTATCGCGGCGGCAAGCGCGCGAATCCCCAGGAGCATAGCCTAACTATGTGACTGGGGTGAGGAAGTGCTGCCAACAAAGAGACAACCCGAAATATGAAGGGCAAAAAGCACAATGGGACAGGTTCCAGATAATCAACGTATTAGACACAGATAAGGAATACCACCCATGTCAGAACGTTTCCCAAATGACGTGGATCCGATCGAAACTCGCGACTGGCAACAGGCGATCGAATCGGTCATCCGTGAAGAAGGTGTTGAGCGCGCACAGTACCTGATCGATCAGTTACTGAGCGAAGCCCGTAAAGGCGGAGTAAAAGTTGCAGAAGGTTCTGCTGCCCGTCAGTACGTAAACTCCATCGCCGTTGAAGATGAACCGGAATACCCGGGGAATCTGGAGCTGGAACGCCGTATTCGTTCTGCTATCCGTTGGAACGCCATCATGACCGTCCTGCGTGCGTCTAAAAAAGACCTCGATCTGGGCGGCCATATGTCTTCTTTCCAGTCCTCTGCAACCGTGTATGACGTGTGTTTCAACCACTTCTTCCGCGCACGCAATGCGAAAGATGGCGGCGATCTGGTGTACTTCCAGGGCCACATCTCCCCAGGCGTCTATGCACGTGCTTTCCTTGAAGGCCGTCTGACTGAAGACCAGATGAACAATTTCCGTCAGGAAGTTCACGGTAATGGTCTGTCCTCTTATCCGCACCCGAAATTGATGCCTGAATTCTGGCAGTTCCCGACCGTATCTATGGGTCTGGGTCCAATCGGTGCTATCTATCAGGCTAAATTCCAGAAATACCTGGAACACCGTGGTCTGAAAGACACTTCCGCACAGCGCGTTTACGCGTTCCTGGGCGATGGTGAAATGGATGAGCCAGAATCCAAAGGTGCGATCACTATCGCAACCCGTGAGAAGCTGGACAACCTGTGCTTCATCATCAACTGTAACCTCCAGCGTCTGGATGGCCCAGTAACCGGTAACGGCAAAATCATTAACGAACTGGAAGGTATCTTCGCGGGTGCTGGCTGGAACGTGATTAAAGTGATTTGGGGCTCTCGTTGGGATGCTCTGCTGCGTAAAGATACCAGCGGTAAACTGCTGCAGCTGATGGGCGAAACCGTTGACGGTGACTACCAGACCTTCAAATCCAAAAACGGCGCTTACGTACGTGAGCACTTCTTCGGTCGTTATCCTGAAACTGCTGCACTGGTTAAAGATATGTCCGACGATGAGATTTGGGCACTGAACCGTGGCGGCCACGATCCTAAGAAAATCTACGCTGCACTGAAAAATGCACAAGAAACCAAAGGCAAAGCAACTGTCATCCTGGCTCATACCGTTAAAGGTTATGGCATGGGTGAAACTGCCGAAGGTAAAAACATCGCTCACCAGGTTAAGAAAATGAACATGGACGGCGTGCGTTATGTTCGCGACCGTTTCAATGTGCCAGTGACCGATGCCGAAATTGAAAAACTGCCATACATCAAGTTCGAAGAAGGCAGCGAAGAGTACAAATATCTGCATGGCCAGCGTGAAAAACTGAACGGCTACCTGCCGACTCGCCTGCCAAAATTCACCGAGAAACTGGAATTGCCAACACTGGCTGACTTCAGCTCTCTGTTAGAAGAGCAGAACAAAGAAATCTCCACCACTATCGCTTTCGTTCGTGCCCTGAACGTAATGCTGAAGAACCCGTCTATCAAAGACCGTCTGGTTCCAATCATTGCTGATGAAGCGCGTACTTTCGGTATGGAAGGTCTGTTCCGTCAGATTGGTATTTACAGCCCGAACGGCCAGCAGTACACCCCGCAGGACCGTGAGCAGGTTGCATACTACAAAGAAGACGAGAAAGGCCAGATCCTGCAAGAAGGTATCAACGAGCTGGGCGCAGGTTCTTCCTGGCTGGCTGCTGCGACTTCTTACAGCACCAACGATCTGCCAATGATCCCGTTCTACATCTACTACTCCATGTTCGGTTTCCAACGTATTGGCGACCTGTGCTGGGCAGCGGGTGACCAACAGGCGCGTGGCTTCCTGGTCGGTGGTACTTCTGGTCGTACGACGCTGAACGGTGAAGGTCTGCAGCACGAAGATGGCCACAGCCATATTCAGTCTCTGACTATCCCTAACTGTATCTCTTATGATCCATCTTACGCTTACGAAGTTGCAGTCATCATGCATGACGGCCTGGTGCGTATGTACGGTGAAGCGCAAGAGAACATTTACTACTACATCACTACGCTGAACGAAAACTACCACATGCCAGCCATGCCAGAAGGCGCGGAAGAAGGCATCCGTAAAGGTATCTACAAACTGGAAACAGTTGAAGGTAGCAAAGGTAAAGTTCAGCTGATGGGCTCGGGTTCCATCCTGCGTCACGTACGTGAAGCGGCACAGATCCTGGCTAAAGATTACGGCGTTGGCTCTGATGTATTCAGCGTAACTTCCTTCACTGAACTGGCTCGTGATGGCCAGGATTGTGAGCGCTGGAACATGCTGCACCCAACTGCTGAACCACGTGTACCGTACGTTGCTCAGGTAATGAGCGATGCACCAGCAGTGGCATCTACTGACTATATGAAACTGTTCGCTGAGCAGATCCGTAACTTCATCCCGGCAAGCGATTACCGCGTACTGGGTACTGATGGCTTCGGTCGCTCAGACAGCCGCGAAAACCTGCGTCACCACTTCGAAGTGGACGCATCTTATGTGGTTGTTGCAGCACTTGGCGAACTGGCTAAACGTGGCGAAATCGATAAGAAAGTGGTGGCTGACGCTATCACCAAATTCAACATCGATGCAGATAAAGTCAACCCGCGTCTGGCATAAGAGGTAAAGAATAAAATGGCTATCGAAATCAAGGTACCGGACATCGGTGCAGACGAAGTTGAAGTTACCGAAATCATGGTGAAAGTGGGCGACAAGGTTGAAGTTGACCAGTCCATCATCTCCGTGGAAGGTGACAAGGCTTCAATGGAAGTCCCTTCTCCGCAAGCAGGCGTGGTCAAAGAGATCAAAGTTGCGGTGGGTGACAAAGTTGAAACCGGCAAACTGGTTATGATTTTCGAATCCGCCGAAGGTGCAGCGCCAGCTGCACCAGCTCCGGCTGAAGAGAAGAAAGAAGCAGCGCCAGCAGCCGCTCCGGCAGCAGCTGCAGCTAAAGAAGTGAACGTGCCAGACATCGGCGGTGACGAAGTAGAAGTTACCGAGATCATGGTTAAAGTGGGCGACAAAGTAGAAGCAGAGCAATCTCTTATCACCGTTGAAGGTGACAAAGCTTCTATGGAAGTCCCGGCACCGTTCGCAGGCGTTGTCAAAGAAATCAAAATCAACACTGGCGACAAAGTGTCTACCGGTTCTCTGATTATGGTCTTCGAAGTAGCGGGTGCTGCACCTGCTGCCACAGAAACCAAAGCTGAAGCGGCTCCGGCAGCAGCACCAGCGGCATCTGGCTCGAAAGAAGTGAACGTGCCAGACATCGGCGGTGACGAAGTTGAAGTGACTGAAGTGATGGTTAAAGTGGGCGATAAAGTTGCCGCTGAACAATCACTGATCACCGTAGAAGGCGACAAAGCCTCTATGGAAGTCCCGGCTCCGTTCGCAGGCGTAGTCAAAGAAATCAAAATCAAAACTGGCGACAAAGTGTCTACTGGTTCTCTGATTATGGTCTTTGAAGTGGAAGGCGCTGCACCAGCTCCTGCCGCTAAGCAAGAAGCAGCTGCTCCGGCTCCTGCGGCTCAGAAACCGGCTGCTGCACCAGCTCAGGCTTCCGGCAAAACTGAATTCGCTGAAAACGACGCATACATTCACGCCACCCCACTGATTCGCCGTCTGGCGCGTGAGTTTGGTGTGAACCTGGCGAAAGTGAAAGGGACTGGCCGTAAAGGTCGTATCCTGCGCGAAGACGTTCAGGCTTACGTGAAAGACGCGGTTAAGCGTGCTGAAACAGCACCAGCAGCTGCAACTGGCGGCGGTCTGCCAGGCATGCTGCCATGGCCGAAAATTGATTTCAGCAAGTTCGGCGAAATCGAAGAAGTTGAACTGGGCCGTATCCAGAAAATCTCTGGTGCGAACCTGAGCCGTAACTGGGTAATGATCCCGCATGTTACGCACTTCGACAAAACCGACATCACTGACCTTGAAGCGTTCCGCAAACAGCAGAACGATGAAGCGGCCAAGCGCAAGCTGGACGTGAAGTTCACTCCTGTTGTGTTCATCATGAAAGCCGTGGCTGCCGCTCTTGAGCAAATGCCTCGCTTCAACAGCTCCCTGTCCGAAGACGGTCAGAAGCTGACGCTGAAAAAATACATCAACGTCGGTGTTGCGGTTGATACGCCAAACGGCCTGGTTGTTCCAGTCTTCAAAGACGTGAACAAGAAGAGCATCAGCGAGCTGTCTCGCGAACTGATGGCTATCTCTAAGAAAGCTCGCGATGGCAAGCTGACTGCTGGCGAAATGCAGGGCGGTTGCTTCACTATCTCAAGCCTGGGTGGTATCGGGACGACTCACTTCGCGCCAATCGTTAATGCGCCAGAAGTGGCAATCCTCGGTGTCTCCAAGTCCGCTATCGAGCCGGTCTGGAATGGTAAAGAGTTCACGCCGCGTCTGATGATGCCGATGTCTCTTTCCTTCGACCACCGCGTGATTGACGGTGCTGATGGTGCGCGCTTTATCACCATCATCAACAATATGCTGGCCGACATTCGCCGTCTGGTGATGTAAGCCAAAAAGCCGGCCTTGCGGTCGGCTTTTTTCTGGTAATCTCGTGATGCAGTTCGAGATTATCTGATGCAAAGGACAATTCGTTTGCCGTTTGTTGTTTCAAAATTGTTAACAATTTTGTAAACTGCGTGCGGATAGAACGTCCCGGTGGCGATGGGCGTTAAAGACCAGGGACCGCCGGAAATAAATTAAGAGGTCATGATGAGTACTGAAATCAAAACTCAGGTCGTCGTACTTGGGGCAGGCCCGGCAGGTTATTCTGCTGCATTCCGTTGCGCTGATTTAGGTCTGAAGACCGTCATTGTAGAGCGTTACAGCACCCTCGGTGGTGTTTGTCTGAACGTTGGCTGTATCCCTTCTAAAGCCCTGCTGCACGTTGCTAAAGTTATCGAAGAAGCAAAAGCTTTGGCTGAGCACGGCATTGTTTTCGGTGAGCCGAAAACTGACATCGACAAAATTCGTACCTGGAAAGAAAAGGTTATCAACCAGTTGACTGGTGGCCTGTCCGGTATGGCAAAAGGTCGTAAAGTTAAAGTGGTGAATGGCCTGGGTAAATTTACCGGCGCTAACACCCTGGTTGTTGAAGGTGAGAATGGTCCAACAACTATCACTTTTGATAACGCAATTATCGCGGCGGGTTCTCGTCCGATTCAATTGCCATTCATTCCGCATGAAGATCCACGCGTATGGGATTCTACCGACGCACTGGAACTGAAATCCGTACCAAAACGCATGCTGGTTATGGGCGGCGGTATCATCGGTCTGGAAATGGGTACTGTGTACCATGCGCTGGGCTCAGAGATTGACGTGGTTGAAATGTTCGACCAGGTTATCCCTGCTGCCGACAAAGACGTGGTTAAAGTCTTCACCAAGCGTATCAGCAAGCAATTCAACCTGATGCTGGAAACCAAAGTGACTGCGGTTGAAGCCAAAGAAGATGGCATCTACGTCACCATGGAAGGCAAAAAAGCCCCAGCTGAACCACAGCGTTACGATGCGGTTCTGGTGGCAATCGGCCGCGTACCTAACGGTAAGCTGCTGGATGCAGGCGCTGCTGGCGTTGAAGTTGATGAGCGTGGCTTCATCCGCACTGACAAGCAAATGCGCACTAACGTGCCGCACATCTACGCTATCGGCGACATCGTCGGCCAGCCAATGCTTGCGCACAAAGGTGTTCACGAAGGTCACGTTGCCGCTGAAGTTATCGCCGGTATGAAGCATTACTTCGACCCGAAAGTGATTCCTTCAATCGCTTATACCGAACCAGAAGTTGCATGGGTTGGTCTGACCGAGAAAGAAGCGAAAGAAAAAGGCATCAGCTACGAAACCGCCACCTTCCCGTGGGCTGCTTCTGGCCGTGCTATCGCTTCCGATTGCGCAGACGGTATGACCAAACTGATTTTCGACAAAGAAACTCACCGTGTTATCGGTGGTGCGATTGTCGGGACTAACGGCGGCGAGCTGTTGGGCGAAATTGGTTTGGCTATCGAAATGGGTTGTGACGCAGAAGACATCGCGCTCACTATCCACGCGCACCCGACTCTACACGAGTCTGTAGGTCTGGCTGCCGAGATCTTCGAAGGTAGCATTACCGACCTGCCAAACCCGAAAGCGAAGAAAAAGAAGTAAGCGCTTGATGGTAATAAAAAAGCGGCCTTGGCCGCTTTTTTATTGGGTTACTATTGGTCTTCTTCCCAGCTTTTATCCGGGTTGAACTGTTTTATCTCTTTCACTTTTTCAGCCGTTTGCTCACCGAGATCCTTCTGATAAATCACCCCCTGGTTATCGACCATAAAGGTGGTGATACCTGTTTCCCCATACTCCACAGGCCAGGCAATTAACGCAAAGCCAGCTGCCATTTTCCCGTCTGAAATATAGTTTTTCTCACCACCCGCAGCGTCTGCCCCTTGAGCTGTAAGAATTCGGAAGTGATATCCGTGATAGCCCATGCCAGGATGCTCAGGACTGAAACTTGGGCCGAGAGGGCTGGGAGATTCACCCGGTGTGAGTGGCCAGTACAATCCATCCTTCTTACCTTCGCTGCTGACAAATTTCTGGGCATATTGCTGATTGAGCTGATAATAATCTTCCTGTGCCGCGACATAAGCGTCTATCGCCTGAATCGCGGAAAGCTCGTTAAGGCCAATAGTGCGCGTGAGAATTTCATCCGCCGCCTGCTGCATATCGAAGTGCCAGCCCGCATCGGTTTTTACTATCGGGATAGGCAATTGCCAGTTTTCGTGCCCAACATTCAGATGCGCAGTTTCACCTTTCTGCTCAATGTTATGGCTCACTTTCCAGTCACGAACAAAACGAGCCACTGCTTCAGGATCGGCTTTGTCATCGGGAAGATACTGCCGCCAGTTATCACCCAGCACCTTGGTCAGTGCGGCTTCATCCTGACTAATGACAGCGTCGGCAAATGAGGTGGCTGCCAGTTCAGGTGTAGTGAACAACTGCTGTGCCTGAACAAAGGCAGGCAGCATAAGCATTACTAATGCACATAACTTCATACGATTTTTCATGATGCCTCCTTTTAACGGCGATTAACTTCACGATGCCCAGAACTACGTTCTCTGGAAGGGCTCCGTTGCTCACGGTTAGCTGATGAGCGGTTAAGACTTTGCTGGCCACGCTGGTTCTGCGCCTGCCAGGAAGGGGAACGGCTGTCGTTACCGCTTAATGCAGACCTCGTTTGTTGCTGACGTGGCCTGGTATTGGTCGTGGCCCGATTCTGGGTTTCTCGCGTCTGGGTTCTGGCTGCTTCCTGACGACGCTGTGTTTGTTGATTCGTTGAACGGTTGGCCTGAGTCTTCGCGGCGTTACGGCGTGCGTCAGTGTTAGGGCTGTCGTAACCCCGATAATTATTGCGCTGAGCAATTTTGTTCACTTGTTGGGAAGATGCCTGACGCTGAGTGTCGCGGGTAGTGCGCTGTGCTGCTGTGCCTGCGTCTTTCCGTTGAGTCTGCTGCATTTGCGTCCTGGCCGCTTGCCGCTGGGCATCACGGTTGACTGTTGCGGCATTAGGCGTTGCGCTCAGCCCACCTGCAGTATTAGTCCGGTTATATCGTTGAGATACTGCGTTGGATTGATAGCCAACCCCATCCCTGTAGGCTGGGTTATGCTGGAAGCGCACATTGCTGCCCTTGGCCAGTTGCTGCCCGGAAACGCGGTTGTAACGGTCAACGTCAATATTAATGTTGTTGTCCCCATTACGGTTATAGCCACCACCACCACCATGATAACCATCGTAATCGTCATCATCCCAGTCGATGCTGCCAAATAAAGCCGCAGTGGTCACGATACCAAGGCCAAATCCGAGCCCATCAACAAAGTTGTCACCGAACTGATCTTCGGGAGGTGGAAGATAGACAGGCGGATAAGCGGTATTTGGCCAGGTACCGTACGCGGTCGTTGGGTTGTAAGTAGGAACATAAACGACCTCCGGATTAGTGGGTTCGATTTTTATAACCTGAGCCGGAGCTGCGCTGGTAGTGGATGGCTCTTGAACCGTCGTATTTTGGTTTACCGTAACAGGGGTAGTGGTCACCGTTTGTTGCGGAGTGGTTTTCAGAGTACCCGTCTGTTCCGCCATCAAACGCAATTTCTGCACGGAATCCATGACATCTTTAGGTTGTGCGAGGAACGCATCACCCAGATTTTGCACCCATTGCGGATTTTCACCCATCAGCGCTGTTAATTGCGGGAAAGCGACCAGAGATTTTACACTCGGATCCCAGGGTTGATTTGAGACAGCCTGAACGGCGGCATCACCTTGTAGCTTCGGGTTGTCATGGGACCATTGCACCGCCTGAACGACGTTCGCCGGATAGGTTGACGCCATTAGCACTTGCGATAGAAGCGGGTCAGGGAATAGCGCAACAGGCGCAACCCATTGGTCGATTTGGGCAGTAGTAAATGTAGGTGCATTGGTTAGCGGTGCTGTCGCCCCTGCTACGGGTGCTGCGGGTGCCGCCACAGGAGCAGGCGTTGCAGGTTGTGCAACCGGAGCTGGCGGAGATGATGCCGCCTCCGTGGATTGGCTTTTCACAAATAGCATGCCGGATGCCGCTAAAATGACAGCACTCCCTACAAGGGCAAAAATATGAGGCTTGAATGGCAACTTCATTTAACTTCTCCTGGTATTCAGAAGGATACCCGTGAATTAGAGAGCTATGCCGGGAGGCGGCTGTGTCTGGGTGAGTATATGGAGCTGATAGTTTAATTTTTGTCTTAAACGGTGATTCTTGCCGTAAATGTAGTACGAAACCGTGAAATATTATTTCTGGCTATACAAATTCTGTACAAAACAGGTATCCAAAGGCGGTTTTTTTGTGCCCGAAGGTCATATCGAAAAGTAATATTTTGCCCTTAACGATTCAGCAAGTATTTAATGTTGCTTTTTTGTAAACGGATTAACACCCCCTGAAAATCCTGCTATGCTGCCCGTCGCGGTACCGGGCATTTACCCTACAAACTGCTGTCTCACAGGAGCGTGAAGAGAATAGCCGGAACCGAAATGACAATGAGAGCGAGGAGAACCGTCGTGCTAGAAGAATACCGTAAGCACGTAGCCGAACGTGCTGCAGATGGGATTGTTCCAAAACCTTTAGAAGCATCCCAAATGGCCGCACTGGTCGAGCTGCTGAAAACCCCGCCAGCGGGTGAAGAAGAATTCCTTTTAGATCTTATTACTAATCGTGTTCCGCCAGGCGTTGATGAAGCCGCCTATGTTAAAGCTGGTTTTCTGGCTGCCCTGACTAAAGGCGAAGCCACTTCCCCGCTAATCTCTCCTGAAAAAGCTGTAGAACTGCTTGGCACTATGCAAGGTGGCTACAACATTCATCCGCTGATTGACGCGCTGGATAACGAAAAGCTGGCCGCGATTGCAGCCAAAGCGCTGTCCCATACGCTGCTGATGTTTGATAACTTCTACGACGTAGAAGAGAAAGCAAAAGCCGGTAACACCCATGCACAACAAGTACTGAAATCCTGGGCTGATGCCGAGTGGTTCTTGTCTCGTCCTAAACTGGCTGAGAAAATCACCGTTACCGTATTTAAAGTCACTGGTGAAACCAACACCGATGACCTGTCACCGGCACCTGATGCCTGGTCACGCCCGGATATCCCTCTGCACGCGTTAGCGATGCTGAAAAACGCCCGTGAAGGTATCGAGCCGGATCAACCTGGTAGCGTTGGCCCGATCAAACAGATCGAAGCGTTAAACAAAAAAGGTTTCCCGCTGGCCTATGTGGGCGACGTTGTGGGCACGGGTTCTTCGCGTAAATCTGCAACCAACTCCGTGCTGTGGTTTATGGGCGACGATATCCCGAACGTGCCGAACAAGCGCGGCGGCGGTGTGGTGCTGGGTGGCAAAATCGCGCCAATTTTCTTCAACACTATGGAAGATGCTGGTGCGCTGCCAATCGAAGTTGACGTCAACGACCTGAACATGGGCGATGTTATCGACATCTATCCATACAAAGGCGAAGTGCGTAACCACGAAACCAACGATGTTATCGCTAATTTCGAGCTGAAAACTGACGTGCTGCTGGATGAAGTTCGTGCCGGTGGCCGTATTCCGTTGATCATCGGTCGCGGTCTGACAACTAAAGCACGTGAAGCGCTGGATCTGCCACGCAGCGAAGTGTTCGTGCAGGCAAAAGACGTCGTAGCAAGCACGCGCGGCTTCTCGCTGGCGCAGAAAATGGTTGGCCGTGCTTGTGGCGTGGAAGGTATTCGCCCGAATCAGTACTGCGAACCAAAAATGACTTCTGTAGGTTCTCAGGACACCACCGGTCCAATGACCCGTGATGAACTCAAAGACCTCGCATGCCTGGGCTTCTCTGCTGATTTGGTGATGCAGTCTTTCTGCCACACTGCTGCTTATCCTAAGCCGGTGGATGTGAACACTCACCACACGCTGCCGGACTTCATCATGAACCGTGGCGGCGTGTCGCTGCGTCCGGGCGATGGTGTTATCCACTCCTGGCTGAACCGTATGCTGCTGCCTGATACCGTCGGGACTGGCGGTGACTCCCATACTCGTTTCCCAATCGGGATTTCCTTCCCGGCAGGTTCTGGTCTGGTGGCGTTTGCTGCGGCAACCGGCGTGATGCCACTCGATATGCCTGAGTCGGTACTGGTGCGCTTCAAAGGCAAAATGCAGCCGGGTATCACTCTGCGCGACCTGGTTCACGCGATCCCGCTGTATGCGATTAAACAAGGTCTGCTGACCGTTGAGAAGAAAGGTAAGAAAAACATCTTCTCTGGTCGCATCCTGGAAATCGAAGGCCTGCCTACGCTTAAAGTTGAACAAGCGTTTGAGCTGACCGATGCTTCCGCAGAGCGTTCTGCTGCGGGCTGTACCATCAAGCTTGATCGCGAGCCGATCGAAGAGTATCTGAGCTCAAACATCGTGCTGCTGAAGTGGATGATCGCCGAAGGTTACGGCGATCGTCGTACGCTTGAGCGCCGTATCCAGGGCATGGAAAAATGGCTGGCAGATCCTCAGTTGATGGAAGCCGATGCTGATGCGGAATACGCAGAGATCATCGAAATCGATCTGAACGATATCAAAGAGCCAATTCTGTGTGCGCCAAACGATCCTGACGATGCACGTCTGCTGTCTGATGTGGCTGGCGAGAAAATCGATGAAGTATTCATCGGTTCTTGCATGACCAACATTGGCCACTTCCGTGCGGCAGGTAAACTGCTGGATAGCCACAAAGGCCAGTTGCCAACTCGCCTGTGGGTTGCGCCACCAACGCGTATGGATGCCGCTCAGTTAACTGAGGAAGGCTACTACAGCGTGTTTGGTAAGAGCGGTGCGCGTATTGAGATCCCTGGCTGTTCACTGTGCATGGGTAACCAGGCGCGTGTGGCGGACGGTTCAACCGTGGTTTCAACATCGACCCGTAACTTCCCGAACCGTTTGGGCACCGGTGCGAATGTATTCCTGGCTTCAGCAGAACTGGCCGCAGTGGCTTCACTGCTGGGCAAACTGCCAACGCCTGACGAGTACCAGACCTTCATGGCACAAGTCGATAAGACTGCTGTGGATACCTACCGTTACCTGAACTTCGACAAACTTTCTCAGTACACCGAGAAAGCAGACGGCGTGATTTTCCAGACTGCGGTATAACATTTACCCATTCTGCGACAGGGGAGGCTTAGGCCTCCCTTTTTATTTCCTTCACGCGCGCCCACCACGCTGTTTTTCGCCGGTTTTGCTGCGATAATTACCTTATACGCTAAGGGGTACTGCATTTCCCCAGGCTGGGTAGAGGAAAACACCATGGAATATGAATTTTTGCGTGATGTCACCGGGTTGGTGAAAGTGCGTATGTCGATGGGTCACGAAGTGGTGGGTCATTGGTTTAATGAAGAAGTAAAAGATAATCTCGCCCTGCTCGATGAAGTCGAAGAGGCAGCAAACTCAGTTAAAGGCAGTGAGCGTCAGTGGCAACGCACCGGGCACGAATACACGTTGTGGCTCGACGGTGAAGAGGTGATTATCCGGGCCAATCAGCTGGAAATTACTGGTGATGAAATGGAAGACGGGATGAACTACTACGACGAAGAAAGTTTGTCTTTTTGCGGTATTGAGGACTTTATGCAGGTGGTTAACGCTTATCGGGAATTTATCTCTCACAAGCGCTAAACCTGTTTTTCAATACGGTGTCCCAAAAGTTTGCTGAACGACTTTTGGGAGCACTCGATTCAAAGTAGCCAGAATGAGAAGGGCGGGTTACTTCACGTAGGCGAGCAAGCTCAATGAATCCCGGGCAAGGGATTTGCATTTGTTTGCTGTCGGAATGGCGATACCGCTGAGATCGCGATAACTATCTTCCCCCAATGCTTTCATATTGAAGGTATCGTAATTACTCAAATCCCACTGGTTTTGCTGGGCAAAAAAGACCAATGCGCGACGAATTTGTCCATTAGGCAGGTTTTGGTAGCCACAATCATTTTTCAGGAACACAAATACCGCAGTAAGATCGGCCATATCTTCTGCTTCAGACTCGCTAAGTGCCTGACTGCTGGTGGAAAAAGCCAGCAATAACCCCAGCATTAATGCCCTAACACCCATCTTCATCACTTCTACCACTTTTTATTAGATACGAAACGTTAACACAGTTAATTGAGGCACGACGAGAATTATTCATCGCTTTAAATTTGACCTTACCCTTGGGGTAAGGTTTATGCTCAATCCCAAGCCTGCTAATAGAAAGGAATTGAATATGCATCGCCGTGATTTTCTGAAATATTCTGCAGCCATCAGTGCATTCAGTGCACTGCCGCTCTGGAGTAAAGCTGCGCTGGCGGCTGACAGACCCGTATTACCGATCCCGCAAATTCTCGCCCCTGATGCAAAGAATAGCATCCGTTTAACAGTGCAAGCGGGTAAAAGTACTTTCAACGGAAAAACCGCTACCACCTGGGGTTATAACGGTAACTTGTTGGGGCCAGCATTGCAGTTAAGTGAGGGCGAAGAAGTCACTGTTGAGATTAATAATAACCTCGCAGAAGAAACCACGCTGCACTGGCATGGATTAGAAGTGCCTGGCGATGTCGACGGTGGGCCGCAAGGAGTGATTGCCGCAGGTGGCAAGCGCACTGTGAAATTTACTCCGCAACAACGCGCTGCAACATGTTGGTTCCATCCTCATCAGCATGGCAAAACCGGCCATCAAGTGGCGATGGGGTTGGCGGGGCTGGTGTTAATCGACGATGCCGAAAGCCGTGCGTTGCGTTTACCGAAACAGTGGGGCATCGACGACGTGCCGCTGATCATTCAGGACAAGCGTTTCGCTGCTGACGGGCAAATCGACTATCAATTGGACGTGATGAGTGCCGCAGTTGGCTGGTTTGGCGATACATTATTGTGTAATGGCGCGATGTACCCACAACATGCTAACCCGCGTGGCTGGTTGCGTTTACGCCTGTTGAACGGCTGTAACGCGCGTTCGCTCAATATTGCCGCTAGTGATAACCGTCCGCTTTACGTTATAGCTAGCGACGGCGGCTTATTAGCGGAGCCTGTGAAAGTCACTGAACTTTCTATGCTGATGGGCGAGCGTTTCGAAGTACTGATCGATACCCGCGACGGCAAAGCGTTTGATATTGTCACGCTGCCTGTTAAACAAATGGGCATGACGGTTGCCCCGTTCGATAAACCGCAGCCGATAGTGCACATCCAGCCTTTAATTATTGCGGCTTCTGGCGAAATGCCAGACAAGCTAGCAGATGTTCCGCCGTTGCCGAAAATTGAAGGTATTACCGAGCGTTGGCTACAGCTGATGATGGACCCGATGCTGGACATGATGGGTATGCAGGCGTTGATGGAAAAATATGGTCCGCAGGCAATGGCGGGCATGAGCATGTCCGGACACGGCGATATGGGTAATATGGGCAACATGAGCCATATGAAGGATGGAATGATGAACCATGGTGGCATGAAGCACGGAAAACAGGGTTCAGGATTCGACTTCCATAATGCCAACAAGATTAACGGCAAAGCATTTGATATGAACACCCCAGCGTTTGCCGCCGAGAAAGGCAAATTCGAGAAATGGACGATTTCTGGTGAAGGCGACATGATGCTGCATCCGTTCCACATTCATGGCACGCAGTTCCGCATCCTGAGTGAAAACGGTCAGCCCGTTGCTCCACATCGTCAGGGCTGGAAAGATACGGTTCGTGTCGAAGGCGGGCGTAGTGAAGTATTAGTACGTTTTGAACATGCCGCCTCTCAGGAACATGCCTATATGGCGCACTGCCATCTGCTGGAACATGAAGATACTGGCATGATGTTAGGATTTACTGTTAAGTAAATTCTCATATTCTCTAAATAAACTCTGCCTCATAAAAGCTTGCATGAAAAAATGCAGGCTTTTTATTTTTCATTAAAGATAAAACATCATTACCCGACACCTGCTATTCATCTTGTTGTGCTCTGGATGGTGTATTAACGATTACTTAATATATTATTTCAATAATGAGGTGTTGTGTATACCCTCCCTTGACTACATACTCCATCTTTCTACTGGCATTTGCAAATTTTCAATAAAATATCTAATGATCGCTTGTGTTAAATGTATTTAACGCATATTGCGCTTATTAGTTCATGCCTATGTCACTGGAATTATTAATAGATAATTAATTTTAAATTAAAGGGATGTTTATATGAAATTTAAAGTTTCTGCGTTGCTATTGGCAATGGGGGTATTTTCTGCCCATGCAACAGATCTTGGTCTGATTACTCTCGATGGTGCAGTTACAGGTACCACTTGTAAAATTACGACCAACAACGGAATTGATGCTAGTAACGTAACTATTTCAATGCCGGTAGTCACTAAAGCGGCTGTAGAAGGCTCAACTCTTGTTGCGGGTGGTGTGGGTTCGAAGGAATTTGAACTGATGCTAAACGAATGTGAAGAGTCTTTGACTAAAGCAACAATTTCATTCTCTTCACAGCAATTTGCTGAGCTATCAAATGGTACTCTGAAGCCTGATTCCACTGTTTCTGGCGCTGCTCAAAACGTGAGTGTGGCGCTGTTTAATAACGCTTCAGGTAATGTCACTCAGGTTAAGATTGGTGACCCAACTGATGTTTCTCAGGTGGTCACCCTCGATGCTGGTAGAGGTGTATTTGCTTATCGTGCCGCTTATGTACCCAGTGCTGACTGGAACGTAGCCAGCAATCCCGTTGTGCCAGGTAAAGTCAATACCAACGTTACCTTCACGATGGCTTATGAATAAAATTTTATTCTAAAGTGTTATTTATTAAACCTGCCATTAAGGCAGGTTTATTATTCTTTATTTTACCGGTATATCATTATGAGCTTCATTAATTACAAGAGAGTATATTCTTTAGTCGTCTTCTTGAGCGCTTGGTTTGTGGCTTCTAACTGTTATGCCGATATTGTTATTTCGGGTACCCGGATTATCTATCAGCAATCTGCGAAAGATGTTTCGGTTAAACTCGATAATCGTGGGCAAAAGCCTTTGCTTGTCCAGTCATGGCTGGATGATGGGCGTGATTCTGTGAATCCGCAGGAGTTAAAGCTTCCTTTTTTAGTCACCCCACCAGTTTCACGTATTGATCCAAATAAAGGGCAGACAATCAGGATTACTTCTCTTGGGGCTGAGTTACCGAAGGATAAAGAAAGTCTCTTTTGGTTTAACGTACTGGAAGTACCGCCTAAAGCTAAAAATACAGATGGTGAGAATATTGTCCAACTTGCTTTCCGTACACGGATAAAAATGTTCTATCGTCCTGATGGTTTACAAGGTACTCCTGAAGAAGCGGCCACGAAATTACAATGGTCATTAAGAAAAGATGCGCAGGGAGTATATGCAGAAGTAAAAAATAGCTCTCAATATTATGTGTCATTCAGTGATGCTACATATTTAAATAACAATAAAAAATATAGCATTGATACCAGTGCTATAGCACCAGGTAGCAGTGCTTCCTTTAAGATAAAGGATCTTAGTAATACCGCCTCTGGTGGGAAAATAAAATATAGCGCAATAAATGACTATGGCGGAAGCATTGAGCGTGAAGTGAATATCTAACTTTTCAGGTGGACCTGGTTTATCATAATATGGATGTGTGCTATCGTGCGTGGCTTAACGAGATACTATAGTCCGTTATTTTTAATAGGTACTTTATTATCGGTACCTATTTATGCGGAAGAGAATCACGAACAAATATCTTCTTCAGAAGACGGTGTTGAGTTCAACGATCAATTTCTCTTTAACACAGACAGCAGTGGCAAGGTGGATGTCAGCCGTTTCTCTCACGGGAACCCGGTATTACCTGGCGTTTACAGTGTTGTCGTATATGTTAATAACGCTGCAAAATATAATGGGAAAATCACATTCAAAGCCAATGGTACTGATATTGCTTCACCCTGTATTACTCAGTTGCTATTGTCTCAGTTAGGAATAGACACCTCTACTATTAAGTTTGTTGCGGAAGAAGAGGATGCTTCCTCCGAGCAGGCGACCTGTTACGACTTAAGTGCAATTTATTCTGGTTCTCATGTCAGCTTTGCCAGCGAAGAGCAACGACTGGATATTTCGTTGCCACAAATATATGTTCTTAAGCGCCCAAAAGGGTATATCGATCCTTCTTTGTGGGATAGCGGTGTCAACGCGGCCATGCTCTCTTACGATCTGAATGCATATACCTCTAACAATGATGGCGACATGGCTCAAAGCGCTTATATGGGGCTTAATTATGGTGTGAACCTGGGGGCATGGCGTTTTCGATCTCGTGGTTCGGCTAATTGGTCGAAAGATAATGGCAGCGGATATGAAAGCCAGGATATTTATGTCCAGCGTGATATTCCGTCACTGAAATCTCAGTTTGTTATCGGTGATACCTTTACCAGCGGGGATACTTTCGATTCAGTGAGTTTGCGAGGGATCCGTTTATACAGCGATACCCGTATGCAACCTGGTGGGGAAGAAAGCTATGTACCAGTAGTACGCGGGGTGGCTAACAGCAATGCCAAGGTTACCGTGCGCCAGAGTGGCAATACCATTTACGAAACCACTGTACCGCCAGGCCCCTTCGCTATCGATGACCTGAATCCATCGGGTTCTGGTAGCGATCTTGATGTAACAGTTGAAGAGGCCGATGGTAGCAAACGTAGCTTTTCTATCCCCTTCTCTTCGGTTACTCAAATGTTGCGTCCGGGTACTGCGCGTTGGGATTTTGGCCTGGGTGAACTCAATGATGAGACTCCCGGTAACAAACCTAAAGTCGTTGTGGCTTCCGGATATTATGGGATCAATAATCTTTTAACCGGCTACACCGGTATTGAATTCACGGATACTGATTATTTCGCTGCTTTACTCGGTGTGGCGGTAAATACTTCTTTCGGCGCAATAGCATTAGATGTAACACAGTCGCAGGCGGATATCGAAACTGTTGGAACACTGCAGGGGCAGAGCTATCGTCTTACATTTAGTAAACTGCTGGAAATGACCGATACCTCATTCAACGTTACCGCATATCGGTTCTCAACGACGGACTACCTTAGTTTAAGTGATGCAAGTAGTTTAAATAATGATATCGATAGTACTAATAATGCTGATGGAAATGAAAACAGCTGGAACAATTTTGATCGACAGAAAAACCAAGTCCAGGTGAGTATCAACCAACTGCTGCAAGCCGGAGATAATAACTACGGTTCCGTTTATTTAACCGGGAGTTGGGAAGATTACTGGAATAATAGTAAAACAACGTCACAGTATTCATTTGGTTATAGCAATTCATTTAGCTGGGTGAGCTATAATCTCTCGTTGCAGCGTGCTTATAACGTCAATGGTGAAGAAGATGACCGTGCGTATATAGGTTTAAGTATTCCGTTTGGTAATCTACCCGGACATGATATTCGCAAAGGAGGGTTCAATAACATGAATGCTTCCATCAGCAGTGATTTTAAAGGGAATTCTCAGGCTGATGTTTCTGCATCGGGTAATTCTGCAGACAACCGCTATAACTATAGTGTGAATGCATCTTCAACATTGTCGGAGTCTCAGGATTTAACTCAGATTGGTGGTTATGGCAG
Source organism: Buttiauxella sp. 3AFRM03 (assembly GCF_003675305.1). Taxonomy (NCBI): domain Bacteria; kingdom Pseudomonadati; phylum Pseudomonadota; class Gammaproteobacteria; order Enterobacterales; family Enterobacteriaceae; genus Buttiauxella; species Buttiauxella sp. 3AFRM03. The sequence goes on along the minus strand of NZ_CP033076.1, from coordinate 2,110,751 downwards.
TTACAATAGTGCCTATGGGCCTATAAGCGTGTCTGCTTCTATCAATGATCACAGTGGACAACAAGCTTCATTTGGCAATAGCGGTGGTGTCGTTATTCATTCAGGTGGAATAACCTTTTCACCCGGAAACATAGGCACAACAAGTACGATCGCTTTGGTAAAAGCCAAAGGGGCGAAAGGCGCAAAAATGACCAACGGTGATGGAGAAATCGATGGGCAGGGTTACGCGGTGGTGCCTTATCTTTCGCCATATCGTGAAAATACCATTGGGCTGAATATTGATACTCTGGAAAATGATGTGGCAATTATGAACACCAGTACCACTGCTATTCCGCGTGATGGTGCTGTCGTGCGTGTTGATTTTGCCACTGAAGAGGGGCGCTCGGTACTTCTTGAACTCATTCGTAATGATAAAGGTTTTATTCCGTTGGGGGCTGATGTCTATGATGAAAATAATAATGTTGTAGGTAGCGTGGGCCAGGCGGGACGTGCGTTTGTCAGGGGTATTAATGACGCAGGACGATTAACGATTCGCTGGGGAAACAAGTCTGAAGAACAATGCACAGTAAATTATCAGATCCCTGCGAATGCGCAAACAATCGGTTTAACCACGGTATTAACTAACCAAAGTTGTCATGTGAATTAATAATAGGTAGTTATTTATTATAATCAAGGAGGAGTTCAATGAGGTTAAATTCATCGATAGCAAAATTACTATGTGTTTCATGTGGAATATTATCCAGTAACATTTATGCTACAGATCTGACTGTCAATTTTACTGCGAATATTCGGGAAACTACGTGTGATATGCGCATTACCGGTGGCACGGGAAATAATCAAAATAATACTATTGCCATTGGTAATTCAGGGAAAACATCTTTAGATAAGATATTATCCGGTGACGCCAGCGTTTCGGTTCCCTTTTCACTGGATATCGTGACATGCCCATCGAGCCTGGCAGTAATAAAAACCACTATAACTGGCACTCAATCTGGAATTGTCCCTACATTAATCATCAATGGTATTACAAGTACTGACAAGGCAGATTATCTTGGGGTTTCAGTAGCGAGAGCTTCAGGTGGCGAGGCATTCACTATTAACTCAACGGTAGATGCTAAGCGTTTGGTTTGGACTACCAGTGAAATAGCTGCTAAGAAAGTTAATTTGTTAGCAAAGCTTGTGCCTACGGATGCCACGAAGGTCACAACGGGTGCTTTTAATGCCACTGCAATATTTAACTTCACTTATGAATAATTTTTCTCGCTCAGATCAAGGAGTGCGATCATGAAGAATATAAATCTAAAAATCTATTTCTTATCTCTGTTTGCAAGTCTATTTTCCATATCATCCGCTTACGCTATTACGGGTACGGATAGTGTGACTGCAACATTTACCTCGACTGTAGAAGCGGGGACTTGCAATGCTCAAATAAAGGATAGTGCAGGAGCGGCTACGTCAACTATTTCTTTCGGCGATGTATTTAAATCTGATTTACAGACGAAGGCTCGTGTCGAGAATTTTAAGTTAGCGTTTAGCGGCTGTTCTGGGGTCAAGAGTGCCATGGTGAGCACACAAATTAGCGGCGGGGGGTGCTCTGGCCTAAATGGCGATGGAACCTCATATCCAAATTATACGGGCACTGCGGTAGCAACTGCCGTTGAGATATGGCGCGGTCTGCCGGACAGCGGTACAGAATTTAGCTGTAAAGATCGTTCCATCCCTCAGGAACTTGCTATTTCTGGAAGTACGCTTGATGTTGCTATGAATGCCAGAATGGTGATTGGGAATGAGCGCTCAATTGACGAGGTTACTGCCGGTACCTTCCAAGTCCCGATTACTTTTGTTATCACTTACAAATAAGGTTTGGTTATGATATCCCACCGGTCTCGTGGAGCTATTTTTAGGTACCTGGCACTATTCATTTTAGCAAGTGGCACCTCTTTAGCGTGCGAGGCTGGTGTGGATATGAATATCAACGCCAACATAATTAATAATACCTGTAATGTGACGGTAGAAAATAATGGCAGTGTGCATTTGCCGACGGTGAGTCGGGATTATTTTTCACCACGCGGCAATCCTCCAGCGCCGTTGTCTCCTACAGATGCTGCAGGTGGGCAACCTTTTAAAATTACAGTTGATGACTGCGTTGACTGGGTTCAGGGTGAGGCAAACCGCCTTCATTTTCAGTTTAAACCCGTTTCGGAACAATTTCCTGCGCAGTCAAAACAAGTCTTTATTAATGAAGCTTCCCCTTCGTCAGGCGGTGCGGAGAACGTTGGTGTTGTCATTTTCTCTGCGCTGACAAATACCAATGTCTTGAAGAGCGATGGTAGTTCCGATGTTATTTATGACGTGCAGGATCAAACATCTTCAGAGTATTTAACAGATTATCTCTTTTATGCCCGTTACCAGAATACGGGAGTCGTTTCAGCTGGAAGAGTGGCTTCGAATATTATGGTGAGTGTAATTTATGATTAACCTGCAATGTCTGAAAATTCTACCTGTTGTTAGAATATTACTGCTGATAATGTCTTCATTTTATACTTTATTCAGTACACCTGGTATCGCCGCAACATTTTGTCAATTTGAATCGCCTTATTCAGTGACAATACCTTCGGCGGCTATTTCTGTATATCAGTTTGCAGGTGTCAATAATGCGCCCTATGTGAGACTGACGCCAAGTTGGATATCACTTACTGAGACTAGTGCTATTAAAACTGACTGTTATAATGGCAGGGGGTATCTGTATTTTAATCAAATATCAGGCAATGCGCAGAATGTTGTCATTAAAGATACCAATACCGGTGACTCAGGTGGTAGTAATAATTATTCAACTTTCTTTAGAACCACTATTCCAGGTATCGTCTATGAGGTGGCCATAATATGTCGCGCCCACAAAAGTAATGGATGCGATGGCGGTATAAGAAACAACCAGACTTTGCCACTTGGAGCAACTAATAACTGGGGGCATCTCGGCAGCGAATCGTACCCATGGGATAGAGATAGTCAAACCTATGGAATTTACATGAGGATTTATCAAACTCCTGACTACAAATGGGCTCCAGGCCAGACGGTTGCGCATCCAATAGCAGGAAGATTAACGACGTTACAAATGAGTGATTTTAATACGGACGTGCTTACTAATAGTGCAATTAGTATTAATCTTCTAAACAGTTTTCCTACCTGTAGCACTGCGGTTGTCGCGGGTACCAACGTTAGCGGAAATACACTAGCGCTTGGTGAATATGATATGGATGACTTGAATAGAAAGGACCCCGTACCTTTTTCACTTAAAATGACTCAGTGCGTGGGTACAAAAGTTAAGGTCAAACTTAATACTAATTCCAGGGAAGATAGCAGCCAGTTATTAAAAAATACCACGACGACTTCCAGTGGTAGCACCGGCGTAGCATTACGAATTAAGAACGGCAGTTCAACGGTCGTCCCGGATGGCTCTTCTACCTTTAGTGTATCAATGACTGGCTCAACGACTATAAATCTGACCGCACAATTAGAGAAAAATGGTAAATCTACCCGACCGGGTTCTTTTACCTCGCAGGCTGTTTTTACTATCTCCTATGAATAAAATTATCTCCCGGCAGGTTGCCTGCCGGGAGATAATGGTTTATTTAACGTCCGGCAAAGCGTAAGCGACGATGTAATCGCCCATCTTCGTCCCGAAGGATCCGTGGCCACCTGCAGAAATCACCACGTACTGCTTGCCATTCACTTCATAGGTCATCGGCGTTGCCTGGCCACCGGCTGGCAGACGCGCTTCCCACAGTTTTTCACCGTTGCTCATGTTATAAGCACGCAGGTAGTTATCTGCGGTTGCGCCAATGAACAACACATTCCCGGCGGTAGAAATTGGGCCGCCCAGCATTGGCATCCCCATTTTAAACGGCAGCGGAAGCGGCGAACTGTCGCGCACTGTCCCGATACGTTTTTTCCACACCACTTCGTTGGTTTTCAAATCTACCGCAGAGATGTAACCCCAGGCCGGTTGCTTACACGGCAAGCCGAACGGAGAAAGGAACGGGTTCAGCGTCACGCCAAATGGTACGCCGTACTGCGGCTGAATGCCGGATTCAGAACCACTGCCTTTAGCATCTTTTGGCGGCTCCATCGGGTTACCTGGCCCGCGTGGCATCAGTTTAGAAACAAACGGCAGTGCCATTGGGTTGGCAATCGCCACCTGACGGTTAGGGTCGACTGAAATCCCACCCCATTCGAACATCCCCAGGTTCCCCGGGAACACCAGCGTGCCTTGCTCAGAAGGCGGCGTGAAGATGCCTTCATAACGTAGGTTGTGGAAGATAATGCGGCAGACCATTTGATCGTAAAGGGTCGCACCCCACATATCGGCACCGCTCAGGTCTTTCTTCGGACGGAAACTCAAATCCGAGAATGGCTGAGTTGGCGTCACGTAGTCACCTTTCGCCGCACCTTGTGGAACTGGTTTTTCCGGAGCCGGAACAACCAGTTTACCGTCACGACGGTCGAGCACAAAGATGTTGCCGGTTTTCGCAGGCGCGTAGATAACCGGAACGGTTTCGCCTTTAACGGTAATATCGGCAAGCGTTGGCTGCGACGGCATGTCCATATCCCACAGGTCGTGGTGCACCGTTTGATAAGACCACACCAGTTTGCCGGTGGTCGCGTTCAGCGCCACGATGCTGCTGGCAAAACGCTCTTGTTCCGGTGTGCGGTTGCCACCCCAAATATCTGGCGTGGTGACACCCATCGGCAGATACACTAAATCCAGCTTCGCGTCATAGGCCGCAGGTGCCCAGGAGTTCGGCGAGTTAAGGCTGAAATGGTGCTCGTCGCCTGGAATTGTATTCGGGTCTTTGGCTCCCGGATCGAATGCCCACAGCAGTTTGCCGCTGTTGACATCAAAACCACGGATCACGCCAGACGGCTCGCGAGTGGAGTAGTTATCGGTCACTGCACCGGCAATCACGATCACTTTATCGGTGATAATCGGTGGTGATGTCGGTTCATACATCCCTGGAGTGGTCACCGGCATGTTGGTTTGCAGGTTCAGAATGCCTTTGTTAGCAAAGCTTTCGCAAAGCTGGCCGTTATCGGCATTAATCGCAAACAGACGGCCATCATTCACTGGAAGAATGATTCGACGAGGGCAGTCAGAAACCACATCCGCACTCGCGTTATCAGCCGTTGCTTCGTGGTAAGAAACACCACGGCAGGTCACATGCTGGAACGAAGGATTGGTATCCAGACGCGGATCGAATTTCCACTTCTGCTTACCGGTTGCCGCATCCAGCGCGAACAGTTGCTGGTGAGCGGTACACAGGTACAGCGTATCGCGGACTTTAATCGGGGTGACTTCGTTAGTGATTTCACCCGGATCGGTTGGGCGCTTCACATCGCCAGTCTGGAAAGTCCACGCTTCTTTAAGTTGACCGACATTTTTATCGTTGATCTGTTTTAGAGGAGAGTAGCGCTGTCCTTCCTGATTGCGGCCATATGCAGGCCAGTCGGCATCAGGAATTGCGGAACTTGCTGCCACAGGAGCCTGCGCATCCGCACTGAGCGTACCGTTGATTTCTTGAGGATCGTTAAACACGGCCCAGGCCAATACCACCACGGTAATCGCCAGCACCGAGCCAAGTGCTGCTGCGGCACCCGAAGAAGGCAGAGTCAGATGACGATAAACGAACGGCAGCAGCAGCCATACGCCGAAGAAGAACAGTACGTCTAAACGTGGTGTTAATGCCCAGAAGTCGAAACCTACTTCCCAGACACCCCACGCCACGGTGCAAAGCAGTAATGCGGCGTAAATCCCCAGCGCCAGCGCTTTACGTTGCCAAAGTAACACTGCGGTGATTAACATCACCACCCCGGCAATCGGGTAATACCATGACCCACCAATTGCCACTAACCATATCCCGCCAATGAGTAAATACAGCCCAGTTAATACCGCAAACAGGACTGTTAAGGTTGCGATGACTCGCGAACCGGAGTTATTTGTTTTCACAATTATCACGCTCTTAAAAATTTGATAGCAATTCATTATAGTTATTAACAAACGTGATATTCATCACATAAATGGCTTTTTTACTGATAGCGCATGCGAATGTGTTTTGCTGGTATACTGCTGGCCTGAATATTTTGTGTTGGTTGAAATTTAATCGACATCGAATGATTTATTTTTAAATCATATGGTTATAACTATGAAACATACTGTTGAAGTGATGATCCCCGAAGCGGAGATCAAAGCCCGTATCGCTGAATTGGGTCGTGAGATCACTGAACATTATCGTGATAGCGGTAGTGATATGGTGCTGGTTGGCTTGCTGCGTGGCTCATTTATGTTTATGGCTGACTTGTGCCGTGAAGTTCAAGTGCCCCACGAAGTCGATTTTATGACCGCATCCAGTTATGGCAGTGGCATGTCTACCACCCGCGATGTGAAAATCCTCAAAGACCTTGATGAAGATATTCGCGGCAAAGACGTGCTGATCGTCGAAGATATTATCGATTCTGGTAATACGCTGAGCAAAGTGCGCGAAATTCTGAGCCTGCGTGAGCCAAAATCACTGGCCATTTGTACGCTGCTGGATAAACCAGAGCGCCGCGAAGTGGACGTGAACGTGGAGTGGGTTGGTTTCGCCATTCCTGACGAGTTCGTGGTGGGTTATGGCATTGACTACGCTCAGCGTTATCGCCATCTGCCATACGTCGGTAAAGTGGTTTTGTTAGACGAATAAGTTGAGCAAACGCCCAATCACCGATAAATAAAAAGGGCCTTTAAGGCCCTTTTTGCTATCTGAGTTACTGCGAAGGTGTTCTATTCTTGTGGCTGCGATGGGAGTTTTGCAGATTCGAAATTCCGCTGCGGTAACCTTTTTCCAGCGATTCACGGCTAGTGGCGGTGACTTCTAAATCGCGCAGGCGACCATCATGAATCCCGTAAGCCCAGCCATGTACTGTGACTTTCTGCCCGCGTTTCCATGCTGATTGCATAATGGTGGAATGGCCGAGGTTATAAACCTGTTCCATGACATTCAGCTCGCAAAGCGTATCCAGACGTTGCTCTGGTGGGAGTTCTCCCAACAGCGAACTATGCTTGAACCAGATATCGCGGATGTGCAGCAGCCAGTTGTTGATAAGCCCTAAATCTGGGTTCTCAACCGCTGCTTGTACGCCGCCGCATCCGTAGTGGCCGCAAATAATAATGTGTTCAACTTCAAGAACATCAACGGCGTACTGCACTACAGAAAGGCAATTTAGATCCGTATGAATGACCAGGTTTGCCACGTTACGGTGAACAAATAATTCGCCAGGCTCAAGGCCGGTCAGACGCTCAGCGGGTACGCGACTATCAGAACAGCCGATCCACAAGAAGCGCGGTTTTTGGGCCTGAGACAAACGTTCAAAAAAGCCCGGGTCTTCGTCCTCCATCAGTTTTGACCAGACCTGGTTATTGCTGATGAGGGTATCAATGTCTTTCATGGAGGTTAACAACCTGTAACGGAAGAAGTGCGTTGAGGTAATATAGGGCAACTGAAATAATTTTTAAACGGCATAATTTTTTTTGTACCGGACAAGGTAACCGTATATCCATGACTATTGCATTAGAGCTGGAACAGTTAACGAAAACCTATCCCGGCGGTGTTCAGGCGCTGCGCGGCATAGATCTTCGTGTTGAAGCAGGGGATTTTTATGCTCTGCTGGGGCCGAACGGCGCAGGAAAATCCACCACCATCGGGATTATTAGCTCGCTGGTTAATAAAACCTCTGGCCGGGTGCGTGTGTTTGGATACGACCTGGAAAAAGACGTGGTTAACGCTAAACGTCAGCTCGGGTTGGTGCCGCAGGAATTTAACTTCAACCCGTTTGAAACCGTGCAGCAAATTGTCGTTCATCAGGCGGGCTATTATGGTGTTGAACGAGCTGATGCCATCGCACGTAGCGAAAAGTACCTGAAACAGCTCGATCTGTGGGAAAAACGCAACGAACGTGCGCGTATGTTATCTGGTGGCATGAAGCGCCGTTTAATGATTGCCCGTGCCTTAATGCACGAACCAAAATTGCTGATCCTTGATGAACCCACCGCGGGCGTCGACATCGAGCTGCGCCGCTCTATGTGGGGTTTCCTGAAGGATTTAAACGACAAAGGCACTACTATCATTTTGACCACTCACTATCTTGAAGAAGCAGAAATGCTCTGCCGCAACATCGGTATTATTCAAAATGGCGAGCTGGTCGAAAATACCTCCATGAAATCACTGCTTTCAAAGCTGAAGTCAGAAACATTTATCCTCGATCTTGCGCCGAAAAGCCCACTTCCGCAGCTGGATGGTTACCAATATCGCCTGGTTGATACTTCCACCCTGGAAGTAGAAGTGCTGCGCGAACAGGGAATCAACAGCGTGTTTAGCCAGTTAAGTTCTCAAGGGGTTCAGGTACTAAGTATGCGTAACAAAGCTAACCGTCTTGAAGAGCTGTTTGTCACGCTGGTTAACGGTCATAAAGGAGACCAGGCATGATGCATCTCTATTGGGTGGCGTTAAAAAGTATCTGGACCAAAGAAGTCCACCGTTTCACGCGTATCTGGATACAAACTCTCGTCCCACCGGTCATTACCATGACCTTGTATTTCATCATTTTTGGTAATTTGATTGGCTCGCAAATCGGTTCAATGCATGGTTTTACCTACATGCAGTTCATCGTGCCGGGTTTGATCATGATGGCGGTGATCACCAACTCTTATGCCAACGTTGCTTCCTCTTTCTTTAGCGCTAAATTCCAGCGCAACATTGAAGAACTACTGGTGGCGCCGGTGCCGACGCATATTATTATCGCCGGTTATGTTGGTGGTGGTGTGGCGCGTGGCTTGTGTGTTGGTATTCTGGTTACCGCTGTGTCGCTGTTCTTTGTGCCGTTCCAGGTGCATTCATGGCTGTTTGTTGCGTTAACTCTGCTGTTGACGGCGATTCTGTTCTCGCTGGCCGGTTTGTTGAACGCGGTGTTTGCTAAAACATTTGACGATATCAGCCTGATCCCAACCTTCGTGCTGACCCCGCTGACCTATTTAGGTGGTGTGTTTTACTCTCTTTCATTGCTGCCTCCATTCTGGAAAGCGCTGTCTCACCTCAACCCTGTGGTGTATATGATCAGCGGCTTCCGTTATGGTTTCCTCGGCATTAACGATGTCCCGTTGCTGTTTACCGTTGCCGTGCTGGTGGGCTTTATTCTGGCCTTCTACATTCTGTGCTGGTATCTGATTCAGCGTGGCCGTGGTCTACGTAGCTAAGAGACTGATGACAAAGCTCTTTCGTAGGTCGGATAAGCGATAGCGTCATCCGACATCACTGGCGTAAATGGTGGATGGCGCTATCGCTTATCCACCCTACAAAACCTGTTCAGTGACCTTTGTCAGCAATCTGACCTCCCCGCAAGGGGAGGTAAACATCCTTCTTTCTTACCCAGTTTTGATTAGCATCAGGGTGCTTATTTTTCGCTCTGGCACACTGTCGCTCCGCAAAAAGGAGAAGGCCATGTTGGGTTGGGTTATTGCCGGTCATGACTATTATGCTCAGGATATGCTCGATACGATTGAGCGACGTTTTGGCCCACAGCCGCAATGCTGTGCGGTAAATTACTGGCAAGGGCTTAGCACCAATATGCTCAGCCGTATGATGTGTGATGCGTTGTACAATTGTGATTCTGGTGATGGCGTGATCTTTCTGACGGATATTACTGGCGCGGCTCCTTACCGTACTGCGGCACTGATTAGCCACCAGCATCCCCATTGTGAAGTGATTTCAGGCGTCACACTGCCGCTGCTGTTTGCGATGCGTGCGCACCGTGAAACACAAACTGGCGAAGCATTCCGTGAACTTATTGTTGAGCATGGAGGGGGTGACGTCACCAGCCTTTGGCATCAGCAGCAGAAAAACCCACCGTTTGTGTTACTCCACCAATATTGAGCGGAAAGGTTGGTATTGGGTGGACTTTTGTTAGAATAACCGCTTCTTCTCGCCATTGAGACACCCAGTGTTATCAAACTTGTTATGCTAACTCGCCTTTTCTTTACCGTGCTGATGCTGATTGGTGGCAGTAGCGCCAATGCCAGCCTGCTCAGTAGCCATCACACTCCCGCACAATATATGCAAACCACAGAAGATGCTGATATTTGGGCACAGGTGGGGGATAAAGTCATTTCTGTCGGTAACATTCAGGAAGGGCAAATCCTGGCCGTAGTGCCTACTGCGGCAGATTATTACGAGTTCAATTTTGGTTTTGGCACCGGCTTTATTGATAAAACACACCTTGAACCGGTAGCAGGAAAACAACGTGTTGAAGACCGTCTGGGTGATTTGCACAAACCGTTGAGCAACCAGAATCTGGTCACCTTCCGCGATATCACGGTATATAACGCACCTAGCAGCGGTAGTGCTCAGTTCGGTACGCTGGCAGACAATTTGCGTTACCCGATTATTGCCAGCCTAAAAGACCACCTCAATCAAACTTGGTATCAAATCCGCATTGGTAACCGCCTCGGGTATGTCAGCAGCCTTGATGCGCAGCCCGATAACGGCATTCCGGTGCTGACTTATCACCATATTTTGCGTGATGAAGAGAATACTCGCTTCCGTCATACCTCAACCACGACTTCGGTGGTGGCCTTCAACAACCAGATGACCTGGCTGCGCGATATGGGCTATACCACGCTGACGATGTATCAACTTGAAGGTTATGTGCGTAACCGGATGAATATGCCAGCACGTGCGGTGGTGATTACCTTTGATGACGGACTGAAATCGGTTTATCGCTATGCATACCCAATTCTCAAACAGTACGGTTTTAAGGCAACCTCATTTATCATTTCGTCACGTATTAAAGCGCACCCGCAACTCTGGAACCCGAAGGCACTGCAATTTATGAGTATTTCGGAATTGCAGGCCAGCCAGGATGTGTTTGATGTTCAGTCGCATACCCATTTCCTGCATCGCGTTGACGCTAACCGCCAGCCGACACTGTTACGTCGTAGCTATCGTAATATCCTGCTTGATTTTGAACACTCAAGACGCGCCCTGGCGCAGTTTAATCCGCATGTTTTGTACCTCTCGTATCCGTTTGGTGGATATAACGATAAGGCTGTGAAAGCGGCGAACGATGCGGGATTCCATATGGCGGTGACAACGGTGCGTGGAAAGGTGAAGCCGGGGGATAATCCGTTTTTGCTAAAACGGCTATATATTTTGCGGACGGATTCGCTGGAAACGATGTCGCGGTTGATTAGTAACCAGCCGCAGTCTTGAAAGGTATAATGGTTTTGTAGGGTGGATAAGCGAAAGCGTCATCCACCAAATGCGTCAATTATGTCGGGTGACGCTTCGCTTACCCGACCTACAAATCCGTAAAGATTACGCCACCTGAACCGGTACGGCTTTCGCCAGGCGTTTCATTTCGTTGTCGCCATCGAAATAGGCCACTTTTGGCTGCCAGCTACGGGCTTGCTCATCCGGCATGGTGACGTAGGTCGCGATAATCAGAATGTCACCCACATCAGCACAATGTGCCGCAGCACCATTCACCGAAATGATTTTAGAACCCCGTTCGCCAGCGATAGCGTAAGTTGAAAAACGCTTACCGTTGGTGACGTTATAAATATCAATGGCTTCATATTCCAGAATGCCTGCCGCCTCAAGGAAGTCCTGATCGATGGCGCAGGAGCCTTCATAGTGCAAATCCGCCTGCGTCACTTTGACACGGTGAAGTTTGCCTTGCAGCATGGTGCGTATCATAGCTTAAACCTTCATCACTAGAGTTACGTAAGCAGCAAGCCAGAATGCTTGCCACCGGAATTTAGTCGGGCAGTATTGCCCGATTTTATGACGCTGTCTACTGCGCCAGCTCGACCTGAATATTATCAATCAAACGCGCCTGGCCTAGCCACGCGGCCATAAGTACCACCGCACGTTTGCTCTCAACATTCAGCTCCAGCAGGGTATCGGCATCGCGGATTTGCAGGTCGTCGGAACGGAAGCCTTTTTCGTTAAGCTCGGTGGCGGCAATCGCCAGCATCTCTTCGGTATCACGCTCGCCCGCACGCAGTTTATCCGCCAGGGATTGCATCACTTTATGCAGACCGGGCGCGATTTTGCGCTGCTCGGCGGTCAGATAGCCATTGCGTGAACTCAGCGCCAGGCCATCTTTTGCACGCACAGTTGGCACGCCAATAATTTCAATGTCGTAGCCCATATCCGCCACCATTTTGCGGATCACGGCCACTTGCTGGAAGTCTTTCTCACCGAAGCAAGCGATGTCAGGCTGCACCAGATTAAACAGCTTGCTGACGATGGTCGAAACGCCACGGAAATGCCCTGGGCGGCTGGCGCCTTCAAGCATGGTCGAAAGGCCAGGCACTTCGACGAAGGTCTGGGAATCCAGGCCTTTCGGGAAAATATCGCCAGGTGCCGGCGCAAATACCAAATCCACTTTGCGGCGGTTTAGCTTCTCGCAATCTTCCTGCAACGTACGTGGATAGCGCGTTAAGTCATCCGGGCGGTCAAACTGCATCGGATTCACAAAAATGGTGGTGATAACGACATCGGCGCGGCTTTTCGCATCGTCGACCAGCTTCATATGCCCGTCATGCAGGTTGCCCATGGTCGGAACCAATGCGATGCGTTTACCTTCCTGGCGCCAACGGCGAATCTGCTGACGTAACAGCGGTATCGTTTCGATAATCAACACAACCCTTCTCCTGTCAGTGGAAACTATGTTCTTCACCTGGATAGGTGCCGGACTCAACTTCGTTGATGTACAGACGCACCGCAGCACGCATGTCGCCGGTTCCGGTGAGGAAGTTTTTAGCGAATTTTGGAATGTGACCGCCGGTAATACCGAAGGCATCGTGCATCACCAGAATTTGCCCGTCAGTGACATTGCCCGCGCCAATACCAATAACCGGGATCGTCAGCGCGTCGGTAATGCGTTTTGCCAGCACAACCGGTACGCATTCCAGTACTAACAATTGAGCGCCTGCGGCTTCGAGCGCCACGGCATCGTCAAACAACGTTTGTGCGGCAGCTTCATCACGGCCCTGGATTTTATAACCACCAAAGATGTTCACGGATTGCGGCGTCAGGCCCAAATGCCCGCAGACCGGCACGGCACGTTCGGTCAGCATTTTGACGGTTTCGACCAGCCAGCGACCGCCTTCGATTTTGACCATGTTGGCACCAGCGCGCATCACTTCAGCGGAGTTAGCAAAAGCTTGTTCCGGGGTGGCATAAGCCATAAACGGCAGGTCTGCCAGCAACAGGCAATTCGGCGCGCCACGGCGTACTGCGCGAGTGTGGTAGGCAATATCTTCTACGGTGACTGGCAGCGTGGAGTCGTGGCCTTGAACGGTCATCCCTAATGAATCGCCAACCAGCATCACGCCAATGCCTTCTTCGGCAAACAGTTTGGCAAAGCTGAAATCGTAAGCGGTGATGGTGGCGAACTTGCGTTGAGCCTGTTTCCATTGGCGCAACTGAGACATAGTGATTGGTTTCATGGCAGTCCCGGTGAGAAATGATATTGATTAAATGAACGCGTCCGTGGTTACCAAAAAGTAATCCCATCCTGGGAGAGGTTTTCTAAAACTTTCGCGACTGGCAGGCCTTCGGGGAACGCGCAGTCAGGCGCAATTTCCAGCAATGGAACCAACATAAAAGCGCGGTTTTTCATATCGTAATGCGGCACTGTCAGCGTTGATGTGGCAATAGTCAGATTACCGAACAGCATCATGTCGAGATCAAGCGTGCGTGGCCCCCAGCGTTCAGCTTTGCGCACTCGTCCGTGTTCCAGCTCTATACGTTGAGTATGGGCCAGTAATGTTTCGGGAGACAGTTCAGTTTCCAGTGCGACAGCAGCATTCAGGTAATCGGGTTGGTCTTGCGGGCCGAGCGGCGGGGTGCGATAGAAAGAGGAGATGGCAACCACCCGGCTTTGCGGGATGGCTGCAATGGCGTCGAGCGCATGAGTCACTTGCTCAAGCGGCGACGCCTGGTTGCTGCCTAGCGCGATATACGCAAGCGTCATGCACTTCCACCGCTGCGTGGTGCACGCTTGCGCGGGCGACGATGACGGCGGCGTACCGCAGGTTCATCACCTAACACATCAAGCATATCTTTTTGCGCCGGTGGAGCAGCCACCTGGAATTCACCCCACCATTTGGTCAGGCGTTGTAATTCCTGGTTGTTTTCCACTTCAGCACGCAGTGCCAACAAATCATACGCCGCGCGGAACTTAGGATGCTCCATCAGCTTCCAGGCGCGTTTGCCCTGGCGGCGTGACAGACGAAGCTGCAAGCCCCAGATATCACGAACCAGCGTGGTAATGCGTTTTGGAATCGCCAGCGCACGGCAGGCTTCATCAAGCACTTCGTTCATTGCTAATGCGAAGGCGTCCATATAGGCAAGGCCGCTTTCCTGAGTCAGCTTTTGAGCCATCTCCAGTTGCGGATACCAGAAAATGGCGGAGAACAAGAAGGCCGGATTAACGCGCATATCGTTATGAATGCGGTTATCGGTATTCTTCAGCACCTGAGTGATCATGCGCTCCATCGGGCTGTCACCTTGTTCGGTGAAGTAGCGAGTGATGGTCGGGAATAACGGCTGGAACAGCTGATATTCACGCAGCAATTCGTAAGTGTCATATCCATGGCCGGCTTGCAGAAGTTTCAGCGATTCTTCAAACAAACGGGCTGGAGGGACATCATTAATCAAGGTGGCTAAACGCGGAATAGGCTCGCCAGTTTCCGGGCTAATCGTCATATTCAGTTTGGCAGCAAAGCGCACCGCACGCAGCATGCGCACCGGGTCTTCGCGATAGCGCGTTTCAGGATCGCCGATTAAACGGATAACGCCATTGCGTAAATCACGCAGGCCACCGACATAATCGCGAACTGAGAAATCAGCCACGCTGTAATAGAGGCTGTTGATGGTGAAATCACGGCGCTGAGCATCTTCTTCGATTGAACCAAAGATGTTATCGCGCAACAGCATGCCGTTCTGGCCAGTCTGGGAAGTCTGTTTATCAGACTTTTGCTCTTCGTGGTGACCACGGAAAGTGGCAACTTCGATGATTTCCGGCCCAAACATCACATGAGCCAGGCGGAAGCGACGGCCAACCAGGCGGCAATTGCGGAACAGTTTACGCACTTGATCCGGTGTGGCGCTGGTAGTGACATCAAAGTCTTTCGGCTGTTTGCCGAGCAACAGGTCACGGACACCACCACCCACGAGGTAAGCCTCGTAGCCTGCTTTGTTCAGACGATAGAGTACCTTGAGGGCATTTTCACTGATATCTTTGCGGGACAGAGCGTGCTGGTCACGCGGAATCACCGTGATTTGCGGGAGATCTTCATTCTCCTCGACCACGACGTCATCGCGGTTAAGCACCTTGCGGCAAAAATTAGCGACTCGGGTAAAAATAGTACACCTCGGCAGTGTCAATCATAGGGACAAAAAAACAGCGGCTAATCATAGCTCAGTGTGCGGCATTTGAGAATGATGTATTCACGAAGAGCCTGGCACAACAGCCGGCAGCGACCAATTTTGCACCGCCAGACGGAGTAATTCGCTCAGCTTCAAATCTTGCCAGCCAGCAATTATTGGTTGGTTCAAAAACGTCAGCGCGGCATGAATAACCGGACGCGGATCGCCCTGAGCCAGGGCTGGCGCGTGATTTTGCTTCGATAACTTGGCGCCATTTTCGTTGAGCACCAGCGGTAAATGAACGTAATCAGGTACTGTCCAGCCAAACTGTTGATACAGAGAAATTTGTCGCACCGTAGGCTCAATTAAATCTGCACCGCGGACAATTTCGCTTACGCCCTGATAATTATCGTCCACTACTACAGCAAGATTATAGGCAAATAACCCATCGCGGCGGTGAATGATAAAATCTTCGCGCGCCAGATTTTCATCGGCAATTAGCTTCCCGCGTAGCTTATCTTCAAAGCTTAATACCGGATGATGCTGTACAAATCGTAGCGCCGCATTTTCTGGCCCATGATTCAGGGTGCGGCAATGGCCATCGTAGTAACCGCCAATTTGCTGAATACGGCTGCGGGTGCAAGTGCAGTAATAACTCAAACCTTGTTGTTGCAAGAAAGAGAGTGCTTCACGATAGGCTTCGTGCCGTTGGGATTGCCACAAAACCTCACCATCCCAGTGCAAACCGTAATGTTCTAATTGTTGCAATATCGTTGTGGCAGCGCCAGGAACTTCACGAGGCGGGTCGATATCTTCAATACGCACCAGCCAAAGGCCGCGTTGCGCGCGTGCTTGTAGGTAGCTGCCTAGTGCGGCAATCAGCGAACCAAAGTGGAGTTCACCTGAAGGCGAAGGGGCAAAGCGGCCAATGTAGCGAGATGTGGTCATCAGTTTTGTGACAGGTCAGAAATGAATAAGGCGGGAGAGTCTCCCGCCTTTGAAAGTATACCCGTCATACTTCAAGTTGCAGGTGCGTTGGCTGCACCCGTTCGCCCCGGTCACATAGCTATCTATGCTCCTGGGGACTTACGGTCTGGTCGCCTTCCTGCAACGCGAATTATTTTGGGTACGTGCTGAAATTGCGGGCTGTTAGCCAGCCATTTGTTTTTCGCGAATTTCTGCCAACGTTTTACAGTCAATGCACAAATCAGCTGTCGGGCGAGCTTCGAGACGGCGGATGCCGATTTCAACGCCACAAGATTCGCAGTAGCCGAAATCTTCGTCTTCTACTTTCTTAAGGGTCTTCTCGATTTTCTTGATCAGTTTACGTTCCCTGTCACGGTTACGCAGTTCGAGGCTGAATTCTTCTTCCTGGGCTGCACGGTCTACCGGGTCCGGGAAGTTTGCTGCTTCATCCTGCATATGCGTCACCGTGCGATCAACTTCATCCATAAGTTGGCTACGCCAGGCTTCAAGAATTAGCTTGAAGTGCGACAGCTGGGCTTCGTTCATATATTCTTCGCCCGCTTTCTCCTGATATGGCTCCACCCCAGCGATGGCGAGGATACTCAGGGACGATGTTTTACGCTTTTGCCCTTCTTGCATGTTGTTTCTCCTTAACACGCACTATCGGTCCCCTGGTAGGGGGAAAATCAGGCCGCTATAAATAGCAGATGCTTTTCAGGATGGCAATTATATAAATTCCTCTCTTGACAAGCCTGTGAAGAAAAGCGTATTTACGCGAGCCACCAGCATACAAAACAGACAAACGTTAACTGCTCTTTTATTAAGTAAAAATTATAGAAGGACAGGCAACGGCGAGGTTAGAGTCAGGCCTTTGTCCGAAAGTTCGGCCTTCCAGGCAATAATTTCTACTCCACACTGTTGCGCCTCGGATAACAATTGCGCGTATTTTGCATCGATGTGGCGTGCCGGGGAGACTTGAGTAATAGCCGAATGCAACACTGTAAACAGCAGCACCGCGCGTTCGCCCTGCAAAACCACGTTCATCAATTCCCGTAAATGCTTCTGGCCACGCAGGCTTACTGCATCCGGGAAATAGCCACAACCTTGTTGTGATAACGTGACTGATTTCACTTCAATATAGCAGTTAACTTTGCAACCTGCCTGCAACATAAAATCAATACGGCTGCGTTCGGCGCCGTACTTTACTTCGCTTTTAATTGTGCTGTAACCGGTTAATTCCGAAATAATTTCTTTTTCTAACGCTTCTTTAGCCACGGCATTCGCCCGCAGGGTATTTACGCAAATAAACTCCCCGTTCTGCGTCTGCGTCATTTCCCATGTGTGAGGGTATTTGCGCGTCGGGTTATCCGAAGTGGAATACCACACGGTGTCGCCAGGTGTGGCACAACCGGTCATTGCGCCGGTATTTGGGCAATGAAGCGTTAGCTCTTCACCGGAAGGTGTGATGACATCAGCCAGAAAACGTTTGTAGCGTTTGATTAACGTGGCCTGCTGCAACGGCGGAGAAAATTCCATTCACTCTTCCTTATTACTTAATGTCCAGCGTTGTAATTCCAGGTAACGCGTTCGCCCTTGTTTAAAAACAGACTCATACAACACAAATTCTTCAACCGGATATTGCCAGCGGAAATTAGGGGGCGGAATAGAGACTGCACGCGAAGTGTTACGATAAATCGTGATATGTGGATGAAACGGCTGCGGGCTTTGGTAACAGCCGCTGCGCGCTGCCTGGGAGCGTAACATATTTGCCAGTTGAATCAGCCCCAAAGGCGCATGGCGCGGGCCAATCCACACCACATTCGAGCGCAGCCACTGCCCGGCATCATCAATGGTCAGGGTAAAACCGCGCTGGCGAATACGTCCGGCTAACTGGCTGAGTGCTTTTTGCTTTTCAGCGCTGATATCACCCAAAAAGGCCAGCGTCAGGTGCAGGTTTGCCGCAGCAACCGGGCGACCAGCATCTTCAGGAAACTGCGTGGCGCGCCACTGGATAATCTGTTTTTGTACCTCTGCAGGTAATTCGAGGGCAAAGAACAGACGGCGAGTTTCAGCCATTGTGGGTCTCTCGGTAATGGTGGATTCTCGGGTATAGATTCATGTGATGCTACACTAGCGAACTTTGCATCATACCCTTTTGGAGCCGTTTGTGTCGTCATTACCGGTTGCTGCCGTGCTGCCCGATATTCTTAGCGCATTGAAAAACGCGCCGCAGGTTTTACTGAGTGCGCCGACAGGTGCCGGTAAATCGACGTGGCTGCCGTTGCAGATTTTACAGCAGGCCAATTTAGGCGGTCGAATTCTGTTGCTGGAGCCACGCCGCCTGGCGGCACGGAACGTCGCACAGCGCCTTGCAGAATTATTAGGCGAAAAACCGGGTGAAACCGTCGGTTACCGAATGCGTGCCGAAACCTGCGTCGGGCCAAATACCCAACTCGAAGTGGTCACCGAGGGCATTCTGACACGCATGATCCAGCACGATCCTGAGCTGGAAGGCGTGACGCTGGTGATCCTCGATGAATTTCACGAACGCAGCCTGCAAGCCGACCTGGCGCTGGCATTATTACTGGATGTGCAGCAAGGGCTACGCGACGATCTCAAACTGCTGATTATGTCGGCAACGCTGGATAATTCGCGCCTCCAGCAGTGTTTGCCTGACGCGCCGGTTATCAGTTCTCAAGGGCGCGCATTTCCTGTGGAACGCCGTTACAGCCCGCTTTCCACAAACCTTCGTGTTGATGAAGCGGTGGCGATTGCCGTGGCGAATTTGCTGCGTGAAGAATCTGGATCGCTGCTGCTGTTTTTACCGGGCGTGGGGGAAATCCAGCGAGTTGGGCAGCAACTGCAAGAGCGCGTGGCGAGCGACGTTCAGCTTTGCCCGTTATACGGCGCATTACCGTTGAGCGAACAGCGTAAAGCTATTTTACCGGCGGCAAACGGCATGCGCAAAGTGGTGCTGGCGACCAACATTGCCGAAACCAGTCTCACCATCGAAGGCATTCGCCTGGTGGTGGATACCGCGCAAGAACGGGTGGCGCGCTTTGATGTGCGCACTGGCTTAACGCGGCTTATCACACAGCGCATTAGCCAGGCGTCGATGATCCAACGCGCCGGGCGAGCGGGGCGTCTGGAGGCGGGGATCTGCCTGCATCTGACCAGCGCTGAACAGGCAGAACGCGCAGCTGCACAAAGCGAGCCGGAAATCCTGCAAAGCGACCTCTCCGGTTTGTTACTCGATTTGCTGCAATGGGGATGTCAGGACCCACAGCAACTGACCTGGCTTGATACGCCGCCTGCTGTCAATCTTGCTGCTGCGCGAACATTGCTACGCCAGCTTAATGCGCTGGATGAACAACACCGGCTCACGCCCATTGGCCAAAAAATGGCGAATCTCGGTAACGATCCACGCCTCGCTGCGGTGTTGGTCAACGCCAAAACGCCTGATGAACAAGCTACGGCGGCACGTATTGTCGCGATTCTGGAAGAGCCGCCACGTGGCCAGGACAGTGATTTACGAAACGCGTTTAGCCGCCGCCAGGATAACTGGCAACAACGCAGCGCTCAGTTGCTCAAACGGCTTAATAGCCGTGGTGGAGAAGTGGATTTCGCTCTTGCCGCCCCGTTACTGGCGCAAGCTTTTCCCGACCGTATTGCTCGCCGTCGTGGTCAGGATGGTCGCTACCAGTTAGCCAACGGTATGGGGGCGATGCTTAATCAGGACGATCCTTTAACGCGTTATGAATGGCTGTTAGCACCGTTGTTATTGCAGGGAAGTAACACGCCTGATGCGCGAATCTTGCAGGCTATTCCGCTGGATATTGACGCACTGACTGCGCAATGCCCGATGTTGCTGACGCAAAGCGACTCCGTGGAATGGGACGAAACGCAAGGTACTTTAAAAGCGTTTCGCCGCAGCCAGATTGGCAAGCTAATTCTGAAAGTTCAGCCGCTGGCGAAACCTTCCGAAGACGAATTGCATCAAGCGATGCTCAATGGCATTCGCGAAAAAGGGCTGTCGGTATTGAACTGGTCAGCGCATGCGCAACAGTTTCGTTTGCGCCTGGCATGTGCGGCAAAATGGTTGCCGGAACTTGCCTGGCCTGATGTTTCGGACGATGCTTTGCTGCGTGATTTAGACAGCTGGTTATTACCTGAACTGCATGGTGTACACTCGCTGCGGGCATTAAAAAACATTGATGTCACACGTGCGTTACACAATTTGCTCGACTGGAACGCGCGTGCACGTCTGGATAGTGCGTTGCCAACTCATTACACTGTGCCGACTGGCAGCCAGATAGCCATTCGCTATGATGATGAAAACCCGCCAGTTCTTGCTGTTCGTATGCAGGAGATGTTTGGCGAAGCGCGGACGCCAGTAATTGCTGAAGGCCGTGTGCCACTGGTTCTGGAACTGCTCTCCCCGGCACAGCGGCCACTACAGATAACGCGTGATTTAACCGCTTTCTGGAACGGAGCCTACCGGGAAGTGCAAAAAGAGATGAAAGGACGTTATCCAAAACACGTCTGGCCGGATTCGCCAGCAGACGCGCAGCCCACGCGGCGCACTAAAAAGTACCAATAACTTTGAGAGATTTCCTCTTCCGACCAGAGCGGAAGAAAGGAGAATCAGGCGATGCGCCTTATTTTTGGTGGAGAAAGCAATGGCGGGGAATGACCGCGAACCGATTGGACGTAAAGGTAAACCTTCACGTCCTGTAAAAGAGAAAGTAAGCCGCCGTCGAGTCCGTGAAGAGGAATACGACGCGGATTACGATGATGATTATGATGACGAGGAACCGATGCCGCCACGCAAAGGAAAAGGCAGCGGCAATGGCCGTCCGCCACGTAAAAAGCGCCGCTGGTTGTGGTTCTTAGTCAAACTGTTTGTTGTCTTTGTCGTGCTGTTCGTGATCTACGGCGTCTATCTTGACCAGAAGATCCGTGCCCGTATTGATGGCAAGGTCTGGCAACTGCCGGCAGCAGTGTATGGCCGTATGGTGAACCTTGAGCCAGACATGCCGTACAGCAAAAAAGAGATGGTCAACCTGCTGGAAGCCACGCAGTACCGTCAGGTGACGAAGATGACGCGTCCTGGTGAGTTTACAGTACAGGGCAACAGCATCGAAATGATCCGCCGTCCGTTTGATTTCCCTGACAGTAAAGAAGGGCAGATCCGCGCACGTCTGGTGTTTGATAATGATCATCTGGAATCGATCCAGAACATGGATAGTAACCGCAGCTTCGGTTTCTTCCGTCTGGATCCACGTTTGATCACCATGTTGTCTTCACCGAACGGTGAGCAGCGTCTTTTCGTCCCACGCACCGGCTTCCCGGATTTGTTGGTTGATACGCTGATTGCTACCGAAGACCGCCATTTCTATGAACACGATGGCATCAGTTTGTACTCCATCGGTCGTGCGATGCTGGCGAACTTAACCGCGGGTCGCACCGTGCAGGGCGCAAGTACGCTGACGCAACAGTTGGTGAAAAACCTGTTCCTGTCGAGCGAGCGCTCTTACTGGCGTAAAGCGAACGAAGCGTACATGGCGCTGATCATGGACGCCCGTTATGGCAAAGATCGCATCCTTGAGCTGTATCTGAACGAGGTGTATCTCGGCCAGAGCGGCGATAACGAAATTCGCGGTTTCCCGCTGGCGAGCCTGTACTACTTTGGTCGTCCGGTTGAAGAGCTGAGCCTTGACCAGCAAGCGTTGCTGGTGGGCATGGTGAAAGGGGCGTCGATTTACAACCCGTGGCGTAACCCGAAACTGGCGCTGGAACGTCGCAACCTGGTATTGCGCTTGCTGCAAGAGCAGAAGGTGATCGACCAGGAACTTTACGACATGCTGAGCGCCCGTCCTCTGGGTGTGCAACCGCGCGGTGGCGTGATTTCGCCACAGCCTGCTTTTATGCAGATGGTGCGTAACGAGCTTCAGACTAAGCTTGGTGACAAAGTTAAAGACCTGTCTGGGGTGAAGATCTTCACCACGTTTGATTCCGTTTCCCAGGATGCGGCAGAGAAAGCGGTAAGCGAAGGGGTTCCGGTACTGCGTGCCTCTCGTAAGCTCAAAGATCTCGAAGCGGCTATGGTGATTGTTGACCGTTCGACCGGCGAAGTTCGTGCCATGGTCGGCGGGGCAGAAACGCAATTTGCCGGCTTTAACCGTGCGATGCAGGCTCGTCGTTCCATCGGTTCTCTGGCAAAACCAGCGACTTATCTGACGGCGTTAAGCCAGCCGGATTCGTACCGCCTGAATACCTGGATTACCGATGCGCCAATCGCGCTGAAACAGCCAAACGGACAAGTGTGGTCGCCGCAAAACGATGACCGTCGCTACAGTGAGAGCGGTAAGGTCATGTTAGTGGATGCGCTGACGCGTTCGATGAACGTGCCAACCGTAAATCTGGGGATGGCGTTGGGCTTGCCAGCCGTAACCGACACCTGGGTCAAACTCGGCGTGCCGCAGAACCAATTGCATCCGGTTCCGGCTATGTTGCTGGGCGCGCTGAACCTGACGCCAATCGAAGTGGCGCAGGCATTCCAGACCATCGCCAGCGGCGGTAACCGTGCAACGCTTTCTGCATTGCGTTCGGTGATTGCGGAAGACGGCACCGTGCTATATCAAAGCTTCCCGCAGGCGGAACAGGCAGTTCCTCCGCAGGCAGCCTACATGACGCTGTTTACCATGCAGCAGGTTATGGCTCGTGGTACCGGGCGTGCGTTGGGTGGCAAGTATCCGAACCTGCATCTGGCAGGGAAAACGGGTACCACCAACGATAATGTGGATACCTGGTTTGCCGGTATTGATGGCAAAGAAGTGGCGATTACCTGGGTAGGACGTGACAACAACCAGCCGACCAAACTATATGGTGCGAGCGGGGCGATGTCGCTGTATCAACGTTATCTGGCTAACCAGACGCCAATTCCGCTGGTGCTGAATCCACCGGAAGACATTGTTGATATGGGTGTTGATAGCGCGGGTTACTTCCAGTGTGGTGGCGGTGGGGATCGCGTCCTTCCTGTCTGGACGACCAATCCGGATGGATTGTGCCAGCAAAGCCAGCAGGCCGAGCAGACCAATAATCCATTTAATCAGTCGCAGCAGCAACAGCCTCAACAGCAGCCGCAGCAACAGCAGCAACAACCTCAGCAGCAGCCTGAATCCAGTGATGGTGTTGCCGGTTGGATTAAGGATATGTTCGGCGGGAATTAATTGCTGAACGTCCTTGTGTGCCACCTTTTAGAATAATAATCTAACGGGTGGCATATATTTTTCTTAATTATTTATTTCCTGTCTGCCTCTTGTGAAGAATGCTCTAATGTTTTGTTGAATGCTTAAAATTTCACAGTACAAGACAGGAAAGTCAGATGGACAGCAAAACATTTCAAAAAATAGTATTACCACATCTCACCGAAGCCATGCTTTTTACCCGTTCCAGGTTATCTCTAAAATCATCTAATAAGTTTTATCCAGATAAAAATATGATTGAAAAGTGGATGTTGACGAATCCGCAAAAATATCGGCTGCATACCCTTGGCGGGGACAAGATGCGCAGCGCGGCGGTTTCTGCACAGCGCAAACTCAAGCTATCTTCCAGGCAACTGTACCAAAAAGTTGAAAATGATTACCGCAATGGAGTGCAGAACGCAGGCAATTGTGGGGAAAATGCCCGAATCGCTTTTTGCTATCTCACCGATCGTATTAGCAAGCTTGAACGGAAGGTCGGGTGCCCAATCCTTATATTACAAATTTTCCTTCAACATCCCGTGGATCACTGTCTGGTATTAGTCGGCACACTACCTCGTCGCGGCAGTCGGAAATTAATTGAGAACACATTAATATGTGATCCATGGGCGAAAATCGTTTGCCCAATAGCGCATTACTCCCTCGAATGGAAAATGAAAATGAATAAATGGTCCAATCGTGGGCTTATGGGGAAATGTGTCGAAGGTACGTTTGACCCTTTTTACGATGAATGTTCTCGCGAGAGTATTCGCGTGGGTAAATTTATTATTTTTGAGCAAACCGCTGCTGGGAAAACACTCGCTTCAAAAAATAAACAGCATTATTCATTGATAGACAGAAGCGCGATTTCCTGAACCACTCGCATTAGCCATTCGGTCACGTTGCTGACAGCGTGATCGGGATGTGTCATTCCTGCCTGGTTTTCTCTGTTTGTGAGTCCTTTTTCACTCCTTGCACTTTGTATGGTTATTTTTTATCCCCCTGGTCCCCCAGGGGGTGTGATCCGCTTGCCATGCACTTTCCGTTTCGTCTATTATTCTGCGGCATAATAATAATTCTCGTTTTCGTTATCATTCGTTACTTCATCAGAGATAATACAATGGCGCGCTTAAGAACTGGACAACCAGTCAATACCTCAATTCGCAAACTTGCATTCTTTGTTGCTGCCGCTGTAAGCGGTGTCAGTGCATCAAGTTTTGCAGCAGACAACACAACAGCTAAAGAAGATACCATCACCGTTTCCGCCAGTGTTGCTGACGAAAGCGCGTGGGGCCCGTCTCCAACGATTGCCGCTAAACGCACGGCAACCGCGACCAAAACTGATACGCCAATTGAAAAGACTCCACAGTCTATTTCGATTGTGACTCGTGAAGAGATGGATACTCACCAGCCAGCTTCCGTGAAAGAAGCGTTGGGCTACACGCCAGGTATCACCGTTTCTACCCGTGGTGCATCCGACACCTATGACGCGGTGAAAATTCGTGGTTTCGGTTCGGTTAACCAGAACAACTATTTAGATGGCCTGAAACTTCAGGGCGACTTCTATAACGAAGTGATCATCGACCCGTACATGCTTGAGCGCGTGGAATTAATGCGTGGCCCAACTTCCGTGCTGTACGGAAAAAGCAGTCCAGGCGGTATTATCACTATGGTAAGCAAGCGTCCAACCACTGAACCGCTGAAAGAAGTTCAGTTCAAGATGGGCACTGACAATCTGTGGCAAACCGGTTTCGACTTCAGTGATTCACTGGATGATGCAGGCGTTTATTCTTATCGTCTGACTGGTGTGGCGCGTTCTAACGACGACCAGCAACAATTCTCCAAACAGAAACGTTATGCGATTGCTCCGTCATTCACCTGGCGTCCTGACGATAAAACTAATTTCACTTTCTTAGCGAACCTGCAAGACACTCCAGAGACGGGTTATTACGGTTGGTTGCCGAAAGAAGGTACCGTTGAGCCGTTGCCAGATGGTTCTTATCTGCCGACTGATTTCAACGAAGGTGTTCCAAATAACACCTACTCGTTGTCCCATAAAATGGTCGGTTATACCTTTGACCATGAGTTCAACGACACTTTCACCGTGCGTCAGAACCTGCGTTATGTTGAGTCTAAAACCAATCAGAAAAGCGTTTACGGCACTGGCGTAGACTCTTCAGGTTATATGCTGACTCGCGGCACTGTTGTGGATAACGAAAAGCTGCACAACTTTGCTGTTGATACTCAAGTGCAAAGTAATTTTGCGACCGGTGACGTGGCACATACCTTGCTGACTGGTGTTGATTTCCAGCAGATGCGTAACGATGTGAACGCCACCTTCGGCAGCGCTCCGCCACTGGATTTGTATAACCCAGTGTACGAAAACTACGATTTTGGCGATGCAGACCCGTATCAGCAAAACAAACAGAAACAGACCGGCATCTACATTCAGGATCAAGCTGAGTGGAACAAGTTTGTTCTGACCGTCGGTGGCCGTTACGACTGGCTGAAACAGTCAACACTCGCTTACCAGGCGAATAACTACACCGAGCGTGACGATAGCGAATTCACTGGCCGTGCGGGTCTGAACTACCTGTTCGATAACGGTGTGTCGCCGTACATCAGCTACAGCGAATCTTTCGAGCCAAACTCAGGTGCAGATTTCTACGGCAACACCTTCAAACCGTCTAAAGGCCGTCAGTACGAAGCGGGCGTGAAGTATGTGCCGAAGGATATGGCGGTGGTGATTACTGGTGCGATTTATCAACTGACTAAGTCTGATAACCTGATGTCCGACCCAGACACTTCCCACGGTTTCTCCTCCATTCAGGGTGGTGAAATTCGTTCTCGCGGCGTAGAACTCGAAGCGAAAGCGGCGGTGAATGCCAACATCAACGTGACGGCTTCTTACACCTACACCGATGCGGAATACACCACTGACACCAACTACAAAGGCAACACGCCTGAGCAGGTGCCAGAGCACATGGCTTCACTGTGGGGGGATTATACCTTCAATGAAGGCTCGCTGACCGGTCTGACTATCGGTACCGGTGGTCGCTTCATCGGCTCCAGCTACGGCGACCCGGCTAACAGCTTCAAAGTGGGTAGTGCTGCGGTTCTGGATGCAGTGGTTAAATATGACCTCGGCCGTTTCGGTATGAATGGTTCAAGCGTGGCGGTGAATGTGAACAACCTGCTTGATCGTGAATACGTTGCCAGCTGCTTCGCCACTTATGGCTGCTTCTGGGGCGCTGAGCGCCAGGTTGTTGCGACTGCTACATTCCGCTTCTAAGTGTATTCGGGCACGGTTCGCCGTGCCCATCAACAAAGTTGGCTACCATGCAGGACAAACACCTTCATCCCGATACCACGTTTAGCCTCTCAGACGTTACCTTTCGCGTACCCGGTCGCACGCTTCTTCACCCTCTCTCGATAACCTTTCCCGTTGGCAAAGTCACCGGCCTGATTGGGCACAATGGCTCGGGGAAATCGACATTGCTGAAAATGCTTGGCCGTCATCAAAAGCCTTCTGATGGGGAAGTTCAGCTCAACAATCAACCGTTAGATAGCTGGAGCAGCAAGGAATTTGCGCGCAAAGTCGCGTATTTACCGCAGCAACTTCCGGCGGCAGAAGGGATGACGGTGCGTGAGTTGGTGGCGATTGGTCGTTATCCGTGGCATGGCGCGCTGGGGCGTTTCGGCGCGGCAGACCGTGAATTGGTTGAAGAGGCAATTACGCTGGTGGGGTTGAAACCTTTTGCGCATCGTCTGGTGGATAGTCTTTCTGGTGGCGAGCGCCAACGGGCGTGGATTGCTATGTTAGTGGCGCAGGACAGCCGCTGTTTGCTGCTTGATGAACCCACGTCGGCACTGGACATTGCCCATCAGGTTGACGTGCTGGCGCTTATCCATCGTCTGAGCCAGGAACGCGGTCTGACGGTGATTGCTGTGCTGCATGATATCAATATGGCCGCTCGCTATTGCGACCACCTGGTGGCACTGCGCGGTGGTGAAATGATTGCCCAGGGTAGCCCGGCTGACCTGATGCAAAGCGCAACGCTGGAGAAGATTTACGGAATTCCAATGGGCATTCTGCCTCATCCTGCGGGTGCCGCTCCGGTGAGCTTTGTTTACTGATGCCTGAACTAATCAATCCTTTGTTGAGTCGTCGTCAGTTGCTCACTGCTCTGGCACTCTCACCGCTATTGCTCAAAATGGGTAATGCACAGGCGGCAACCATTGACCCTCAGCGTATTGTGGCGCTGGAGTGGTTGCCCGTAGAACTGATGCTGGCGCTGGGAATCAAGCCTTACGCCATGGCGGACATTAAAAATTACCAGGCGTGGGTCGGCGAACCGAAATTGCCGGATGGCATTATTGAAGTCGGCCTGCGCACTGAACCCAATCTTGAACTCCTGACACAGCTGAAACCTTCACTGATTCTCTATTCTGCAGGCTATGGCCCACAGCCTGAAAAAATGGCGCGTATCGCTCCGGGATTAGGTTTTAGCTTTAACGACGGTTCCGGAAAACCGCTGACCGTAGCGCGCCAGTCGCTGATTGAACTGGGCGAGAAACTGGGCATGCAGCAAGCGGCTCGTGACCACTTGCAGAAATTCGACCAATTTATTGAGCAGATGAAACCGCGCTTTGCCGCACGTGGTGAAAAACCTGTGTTGCTGATGACGTTATTAGATTCCCGCCATGCGCTGGTGATCGGCAAAAACAGCCTGTTCCAGCAAGTGATGGACTTACTCGGTGTGAAAAATGCCTGGTCTGGGGAAACCAATTTCTGGGGCAGCGCGGTGGTGGGGCTTGAACGTCTCGCTGAAGTCAAAGACGCCGACGTTATCTGCTTTGATCACAATAACGACGCTGAAATGGAGCGTGTGATGGCGACACCATTATGGAAGGCGATGCCTTTTGTGCGCCAGCAGCGTTTCCAGCGAGTCCCGCCAGTCTGGCTTTACGGGGCGACACTCTCTGCGATGAGTTTCACCAACACGCTGGCTAAAGCTATAGGGAGCGAAGCGTGAAACATCGTTATGCCTTGTTCCCGGCGATACTGTTATCGCTGCTGTTTGTGGTTGCCTGCGCGCTAACACTACACAACCTCAACGCACAACTGCCTGCTGCCCAGTGGAGTGCGGCCTGGTGGCAGCCCAACATTGATAACATCAACCAGATGTTATTCCACTACAGCTTGCTTCCACGCCTTGCTATCTCGCTGTTAGTGGGCGCGGGGCTGGGGTTAGTGGGCGTGCTTTTCCAGCAAGTGCTGCGAAATCCACTTGCCGAACCGACCACCCTGGGCGTGGCCAGTGGTGCACAGTTAGGTGTCACCGTTGCTACGTTGTGGGCGTTGCCGGGTGGGTTTGTTACCCAACAGTTCGCGGCATTAGTCGGGGCAGGCGTTGTTGGTTTGCTGGTGTTTGGTGTCGCCTGGGGCAAGCGGTTATCGCCGGTCACGCTGATCCTCGCCGGTCTGGTGCTGAGCCTGTACTGCGGCGCGGTAAATCAGCTATTAGCGATTTTCCATCACGACCAATTGCAGAACATGTTCCTGTGGAGCACCGGTTCGCTGAACCAGCAAGACTGGGACATCGTCAACGGCCTGTGGCCGCGCCTGGTGGGTGGTTTATTGCTGACATTGCTGTTGTTGCGCCCGCTTACCCTGATGGGGCTTGACGATGGTGTGGCGCGAAATCTTGGTCTGGCACTTTCGATGGTGCGCCTCGCCACACTAGTGCTGGCGATTGCCATCAGTGCGCTGCTGGTGAATGCGGTTGGGATTATTGGCTTTATCGGCCTGTTCGCGCCGTTGCTGGCGAAGATGCTCGGCGCGCGTCGCCTGGTGGCGCGTTTGTTCCTCGCTCCGCTTATCGGCGCGTTGATCTTGTGGTTGTCGGATCAGTCGGTTATCTGGCTGACGAGCGTGTGGCGTGAAATTTCGACCGGTACCGTGACCGCGCTGATTGGTGCACCGTTGCTGCTGTGGTTGCTGCCGCGCCTGCGTACCGTCGGCACGCCTGCGATGAATCAGGGCGACAACGTTCCGGCTGAACGCCAGCATTTGGGCTGGTGGGCGTTAATCGGCAGCGGCGTGTTAGCGCTGGTGATTGTCACTGCGCTGACGCTGGGGCGTGACGTACATGGCTGGAACTGGGTGAGCGGTTCGTTATTCCATGATTTGTTGCAGTGGCGTTGGCCGCGAGTATTAGCCGCGTTGACGGCGGGTATGATGTTGGCGGTTGCCGGTAGCGTTATCCAGCGCCTGACGGGTAATGCGATGGCCAGCCCGGAAGTGTTAGGTATCAGTTCCGGTGCGGCATTCGGCGTGGTCGTAATGCTGTTTATCGTACCGGGGAATGCGTTCGGTTGGTTATTCCCTGCGGGTAGCCTGGGAGCGGCGGTCACATTACTGGTGATTATGGTCACTGCCAGCCGTGGCGGTTTTTCCCCGCAACGTATGTTGCTGGCCGGGATGGCGCTGAGCACCGCATTTACCATGTTGCTGATGTTACTGATGGCGAGTGGTGACCCGCGCATGGCTGGCATTCTCACCTGGATTTCTGGTTCAACCTATAACGTGACCGGCGATCAGGCGGTCAGAACGTTAATCCTGATGGTGATTTTGTTTGCCCTGACGCCGCTGTGCCGCCGTTGGTTGATGATTCTGCCGCTAGGTGGGGCAACCGCGCGTGCCATTGGTATGGCGTTGACACCATCACGCTTTGCGCTGTTATTACTAGCCGCCACGTTGACGGCAGCAGCAACCATGACCGTCGGCCCGCTGAGTTTTGTTGGCTTAATGGCACCGCATATCGCGCGCATGCTGGGATTCCGCCGTGCGATGCCGCAACTGATCATGTCGGCGTTGTTAGGTGGTATGTTGATGGTGGCAGCGGATTGGTGTGGAAGGATGATTCTGTTCCCCGATCAGGTTCCGGCGGGGTTGTTGGCGACCTTTATCGGCGCGCCTTATTTCGTTTATTTACTGCGTAAGCAGAGCCGTTGATAGGGTCTATAACGGCCCTATCTGTATCAGCGATTGACGGACCTTGCGATACGCGTGTAGGTATGACGAACACCGCGGATAGCGATGCTGTAGGTGCGAATATTTTCGGGTATGGCTATCCCGGTGTAACCGGTATCTCCAATGTGGTGTAAGTCCGTTCCGGCCATTTTACTCATCAGTGCAATTTGACGTACCGTTTCAGCGTCCGCACCTTCTTGCGAGGTACCAATTGCGGTCATGGTCATCGCGCCCATTTGATGTGCCAGATCGATAAGCTTTTGCGCATACTCGAGCGTTATTCCTGGTACAGTTCCGGGGGCGGGCAACAAAATAATATCGGCACCTTTTTGGATGAATTTCTCTACATCGTCTGGCGTTATCAGCTTTTGAGAGCCAGAGGGTAAGATCCCCGCAGAGTGCATTTTCCCTGCTATCAGCACCATATCCTCACCTAATTCAGCACGTATTTCCTGCAAACTTTCAGCGATCGCTTCATTGCTGATGCCGTTGCCCGGGTTTCCCGTCAGCACAATAAATCCGACGCCCATTTCATGGAGCCGGCGTGCATTAGCAGCGGTAGCAAAACGCCCCTGACGCATCATCCAAAGCTCTTCGTGTGTTGCAGAAAAACCCTTATCTACTGCTTCCAGATTAACGCCAATTATCCGCCCGGTTAGATGCTGCAATTTGCGGATGACATCCTCGGGCGGGGTATCGGCAGGCATTCCTGCAATTTTTGGATTTTCAATATCGAACAGGTTGAGCAATAAAAGATCTGCCCCTTGGCTGGCAGCGAGTTCAGCATTGGTGACCGAGGTCAGTAACGGTGCGACGGTGACAATGGTTTCACTCACCAGAATACGGCCTTCGCAGGCCCTGAGAGAAAACAGTAAATCGGTACGGGAAAGATCCATCAAATCTGAGGCATTACAATCCAGATATCTTTTATACATTTTAATTTCCTTCCAAGAGGTGAATTTTTATGACGACCTGGTTCTTATAATGAAGAGTTTATTTACGTTGCAAAATATCATGATTAAAAATGTGGCTGATATCACTACTCTTTAGCATTTGTAGCTAACAGATGAATGCTGCAGCCGCCTAGAATAGATATCAAAGTTAAATTTATTCCATCAATGAATTAAGTTAAACCTATCATTTAGGTCAATGATATTGGTTGGGATTTATATTAAGTGATGTATTAGAAGGGAACTCATGATTACTGCAACTGTAAAAAAATATATAAGCAATCCTTCCGCTAAATTAATTATTGTTAGCTACTCACCAACCGGGGGTGGGCATACTGCACGTTTACTCAATATTATTTCGATGGCGCTAGAAAAAAAATCAATCCCCGAAGATAGCATCGTTATGTTTCATGTCCCCTGTCCCTGGGAAGGTACGCCACGCTCCCCTTTAGTCGCAAATCTTGCAAAGACACTCATCAATCGCCAAATTAATGTCTGGATAGCTGAGTCAGATAAATCTATCTATGGATATCTGAATAAAGAGACGGGGGGATCAGATGATGCCAGCATTCTCCAGCATATCACGCGCTTTCCTCAACGCAATGTCACGCCCCAATCCGCCAGAAAGGATGATAGCCAGAAAACGATCACAGAACTTACGCAATGTGTTTCTTTCCAAACTGATGAAGATTGTAAGAATTTGCCCATTATTTCAGCAAAGAATCTGATGAATAGCATGGCGGCTACATTTGGGCGTGAAATTATGGCGGAGCGTTGTTATGTTTTGACTGATATGGACCCCTATTTGCAGAAAGCGGCACAGGCTGCGGGGGTTCCAGGGAAACGATGCCTGGATCAACAAAATCATGCAATTTTACTGAATCTTAATGATAGCCAGCTCAACATATTGCCTAAATATGCTCTGTTATCAAAAGTATTAGGTGGATACGGTGAGCAAATCTCGCATATTGATTTAGGTGGGCGTAATACGTTGGTGAGTATCAGTAATATTACTGAACGTCTTGGTATATTAAGTGGAACACCCAAATATATTGCCAGGCTAAAAATTGCTGATTTATTATTGTCACATGCGCTTCCTGCAGAAAAAATTAAAGAAAAATTAGCGGATGCTAATCGTCCCTTTTCTGGTGTGATGGCGGGTTCTTTAGTGCAGCATGGTGGCGATGCCCAAAATATTGTTTATGTTTATGCACATAAGAAAACAAATATAGTAGCACGTTGTGTCAATGAACGAATGTGTGCCAATGATCCCC
This sequence comes from Buttiauxella sp. 3AFRM03, assembly GCF_003675305.1. Taxonomy (NCBI): domain Bacteria; kingdom Pseudomonadati; phylum Pseudomonadota; class Gammaproteobacteria; order Enterobacterales; family Enterobacteriaceae; genus Buttiauxella; species Buttiauxella sp. 3AFRM03. The sequence continues at coordinate 2,077,817 of NZ_CP033076.1, read as the reverse complement.
TTTTTCAGAGCATAATATTCTTATTTTGCGGGCCGGGAGCTGCGGGTGATTTTAATGCCATGCATCTGGCTTATATTGCCGATGCTGATGGTATTACTACCGCTGGGGCGGGTACGATTGGCGAATTTGCCTATTTACGGAAACAGGCGGGATGTGGTTCACGCTTGTTGGTCTTACCTATTGAAGGTCACAACGAGCAAGAGAAGAATGCCGATGTGATTTCTGAAGACAACGAAATCAAAGCTTTTGTGGTACGTACACTTGCAACCGAACAACTTTCTGATTCGCTTCTGCGTTTTGTTAGCGATCAGCCTAAAACGCGTGAAGCACCGTGCACCATGAACGAATTCATTACCGCAATTAGCGATCAAAATAGCTATGTGCGGCAGGCTTATGATCGGTTGTTTAACAATGATATCGCCATCAATTTCAAAAATATTGAGCAAGTTGAGCAGATTATGAATCGAAGCCCATTGCTGAAAGCCACACGTAAATATTTGAAACTCGTCTTCCAGGCGCTTAATGCGACCGAGAAAGAAGCCAACAGCAGTATCCAGGTTATGTTACAGCAAGGCATGTCACATACTTTTAGCAATGTGAAAGAACTGAACAACACGCTACTCAGCTCTATGCGTCTGGCGCAAATGATTGGACTGAAGGAGGCAGAAGATGCGGATCGATTGCCGTTACTTAGCGAAGTAAGGAGGCACTTTTCAGCGCTGGCGGGAGGAGGTAAACCTTCAGTCAGTCAATCGACAAAACTTAAGGAAGAATTTGGTGAGTTTATGGTAACTGGGTTCTGATATTGCTGCATTTATTGCTGCATTGAAACTACGTGATAACCACTTTCGTAGGGCGATAGCTCGCCCTACGAACCTATTTTGCAATCAGCGTTACAGTTTTGCGAATGCCCGACGCGCAGCGTCGATAGTCTTCTGAATATCTTCTTTCGAATGGGCAACTGACATAAAGCCTGCTTCAAACGCAGACGGTGCCAGGTAAACACCTTCTTCCAGCATTAAGTGGAAGAACTTTTTAAAGCGTTCAACGTCACACGCCATCACATCCTGATAGCACGTTACGCTCTCGGCATCGGTGAAGAACAAACCAAACATCCCCCCAACATTATTCACCACCAGTGGGATATTTTCGGCAATCGCTGCATTCAACAAGCCATCAGCCAGCATTTCGGTCAGTTCGGTCAACGTCTGGTGAATGCCCGGTTGTGCGACTTCTGTCAGGCAAGCGTAGCCTGCAGCCATGGCAATTGGGTTACCGGAAAGTGTTCCCGCTTGATAAACCGGTCCGGTTGGTGCCAGCGCATCCATAATTTCACGACGGCCACCGAATGCTCCGACAGGCATGCCACCACCGATGATTTTGCCCAGACAGGTTAAGTCAGGCTCCACGCCGTAGTAAGACTGTGCGCCAGCCAGCGCGACACGGAAGCCAGTCATCACTTCGTCGATAATAAACAGTGTGCCAAACTCATCGCACAACGCGCGCAGGCCTGGCAGGAAATCATCGTTTGGCGGAATGCAGTTCATGTTGCCGGCAACCGGCTCAACGATAATACAAGCGATGTCTTGCGGATATTGCTCGAACGCGGCGCGCACCGAGGCGAGATCGTTATAGGTACAGGTGAGGGTATGTTTGGCGAAATCAGCCGGAACGCCCGGTGAATTTGGCTGGCCAAGGGTCAGGGCGCCAGAACCGGCTTTCACCAGTAGGCAATCGGCGTGGCCGTGATAGCAGCCTTCGAATTTGATGATTTTATCGCGCCCGGTGAAACCACGCGCCAGACGAATCGCGCTCATGGTGGCTTCTGTACCGGAGTTCACCATGCGAACCATGTCCATTGTTGGAACCAGTTCGGTGACCAGTTCCGCCATTTTTACTTCCATCTCCGTCGGCGCACCAAAGCTTAAACCACGCTCAACAGCTTCAATAACCGCGTTGCGAATCGCCGGATGGTTATGGCCGAGAACCATTGGCCCCCATGAACCTACGTAATCGATATAGGCTTTGCCGTCTGCATCAAACAGGTAAGCCCCGTCAGCACGTTCGATAAACAGCGGCACACCGCCGACGCCGGTGAAAGCACGAACTGGCGAGTTCACCCCACCCGGGATGACTTTACGTGCGGCAGCGTAGAGGTTTTCAGACTTACTCATGGAGCGGCTCCTGGATTCGTATAAAGAATGGCAACGCACTATTCTAAGGGAAACCGCCGACGTTATGAAAGTATTGCCCAAACGCGTCGAGGGAGTAGAATGCCCGCTCGATTTGTATTACCAATAAATGATTAGCCTAATGAATCACTCCCAGCCCTCTTTTGAAGCACAACAGGTTGTGCGCTTACGCCGGGGCGACATGGTGCGTCGCCTGATTCGACAGGATAAAACCCCTGTCGCTATTCTTTTTATGGCCGCGATAGTAGGGACGTTAACCGGTTTAGTGGGGGTCGCGTTTGAAAAATCAGTGACCTGGATTCAACAAAATCGCCTGGCGATGCTGGCGCATGTGGCAGATTACAGCGTGATCGTCTGGCCGCTGGCATTCATCAGTTCAATGCTTTTGGCGATGATCGGCTACTATCTGGTGCGTCGTTTTGCGCCGGAAGCAGGCGGTTCAGGCATCCCTGAAATTGAAGGTGCGCTTGAAGAGTTGCGCCCGGTTCGCTGGTGGCGTGTCATCCCGGTGAAATTCATCGGCGGTATGGGGACGCTCGGCGCGGGCATGGTGCTGGGCCGCGAAGGACCAACAGTACAACTTGGCGGGAATATCGGCCGTATGGTGCTGGATATTTTCCGTCTGCGCGGTGCCGAAGCTCGCCATTCACTGTTAGCCACCGGTGCGGCTGCTGGTTTATCCGCGGCGTTTAACGCTCCGCTGGCGGGCATTTTGTTCATCATCGAAGAGATGCGCCCGCAGTTCCGCTACAACCTCATTTCGATCAAAGCCGTGTTTATCGGCGTGATTATGTCGAGCGTCGTGTTCCGTATTTTTAACGGTGAAAATGCGGTTATTGAAGTCGAGAAACTTTCTAACGCGCCGGTTAACACATTGTGGCTGTATCTGGTACTCGGCATGGTATTTGGCATTGTCGGCGTCATGTTTAATGCGATGGTGTTTCGCACTCAGGATATGTTCCAGCGTATTCATGGCGGCAACCTCAAAAAATGGGTGATCATCGGTGGCCTGTTGGGCGGTGTTTGCGGTGTGTTAGGTCTCATTCAGCCCGCAGCAGCCGGTGGCGGTTTTAACTTGATCCCTATTGCTGCGGCGGGTAACTACACCATCGGCATGCTGCTATTTATTTTTATTGCCCGCGTGATTACCACATTGTTGTGCTTCGCATCCGGTGCGCCGGGTGGGATCTTTGCGCCAATGTTGGCACTGGGCACATTGCTGGGTACGGCTTTCGGTGCCGCTAGTGTCGCCTGGTTCCCGGCCTATCATCTTGAAGTGGGAACATTTGCCATTGCTGGTATGGGCGCATTATTTGCGGCTTCCGTGCGTGCACCACTGACGGGAATTGTGCTGGTGCTGGAAATGACTGACAATTATCAGCTCATTCTGCCAATGATTATTACCTGCCTGGGCGCGACACTATTGGCACAATTCCTGGGTGGAAAACCGCTATACTCCTCGATCCTTGCGCGTACGCTTGCCAAACAAGACGCCGAAAAGCACAGCAAAGAGCAGCAAAGCCCGGTCGGGGAGAATACTTGAACGATTTACTCGGGTATTAGATAATGGCGCTAAAGATCGGGTTATTCTTTGCCCGACTTCTTATTTCGTTGGGAGCAAAAAATGAGTGATGACGTAGCAGTGCTGCCGTTGCAGTTTACCGAAGCCGCAGCCAATAAAGTAAAAACCCTGATCGCGGATGAAGAAAACCCGAATCTGAAACTGCGCGTTTACATCACCGGTGGTGGTTGCAGCGGCTTCCAGTATGGTTTTACTTTTGATGACCAGATCAACGACGGCGATATGACTATCGAGAAGCAAGGCGTTGCACTGGTTGTTGACCCGATGAGCCTGCAATATCTGGTAGGTGGTGCGGTGGATTACACCGAAGGTCTGGAAGGTTCCCGCTTTGTGGTGACCAACCCGAACGCCAAGAGCACCTGCGGGTGTGGTTCATCTTTCAGCGTTTAAAGACATCGTTCTTTTGTAGGTCGGATAAGCGAAGCGCCATCCGACAAAAATGGTGGATGACGCTAACGCTTATCCACCCTACAAAACCTGTTTAGCTATCCGAAGCCGTGTTTTTTAACACGGCTTTTTTATGTCTAAATTACCGGTCATCCAGCGCAAACGTCGGCAGTTTTAAGTGCCAGCGAATGGCAGCCAGACGAATCCCTAGCGTGACCACCATGCCAATCATACTGGCCTGGTCTAGCGGGACGTGGAAGGTGTGATAGGCGGTGGCATGAACGATACCGCCTGCAATACAGGCTGTCGCGTAGATTTCGGTGCGCAGAATCATCGGGATTTCACGCGCTAAAACGTCACGAATGATCCCGCCACCAACGCCAGTGAGCACGCCCATGCAGATAGCAATCAGCGGGCTGGCGCCAGCCAGAAATGCTTTATTTACCCCAATTCCGACAAACACCGCAAGACCGACCGCATCCAGTACCGGTAAAATCCATTTTGGCAGGCGACGCGGCTGGCGTATTAACAGGATAGTGAGTAAACAGGTCACCATCGCGACTACTAAGTCGGTCGGGTCTTTAACCCAAAATACCGGGCCGTTATCCAGAGCCATATCGCGTATTGTCCCACCGCCCACAGCTGTCACTACGCCCAGCACCAGTACACCGAACGGGTCCATACGGAGTTTTCCAGCTAACAATACGCCGGATATGGCAAAGACGGCTGTGCCTATGATGTCCAGCCAATAGACAAGCATGTGAGATTACCCTCATTGTTCATTGTTATTCAGCTCCTTACAGAGCTGTTTTGCGGCGAGGATAATACGTGGGCTCGAGCGACTAAACCAGTCATCATTCACTGCGATAACCGGAATTTTTAACTGGGTATTCCAAAATTGTTCAACCGGAGGAATCTGGGTCTCATCGCCGGTAATAATAATAGCCTGGGGACGCCGACTAATCACTTGTTCGCGGCTCACCTGTGGCCAGGGAACCCGGCTGTCCGCAAAGATATTTTGCCCGCCACAGACTTCCAGAATTTCGTTCTGAATCGAACCTTTTCCTGAAGTAAATAACGGTTGCTGACCAAATTGCAGGAATACTTTTTTCTTCGGGTGTTGAGAGTACTGGGCTTTTAACTCAGCAAATTCTTTTGCCAGCCGATCTGCGGCGTCCTGGGCAGTTTGTGGTGTTGGGCTGAATTGGCCAAGTTGACGCAGTGCGGCAACCACACCTTCAACGGTTGTTGGATCAAGCCAAATGACTTTAATCCCCAGTGCCTGCATTTGATTGACTTGCCGTTCGGCATTACCACCACGCCACGCCAGCACTACATCGGGTTTAAGTGCCACGATACGTTCGAGGTTCATCCCCTGCCAGTTAGAGACTTGCTCAAGTTTTTTGGCGGCATCCGGATAATTCGACCACGCGCTGACCGCCACAGGGGTAATTCCCGCAGCGTACGCCAGTTCAGTATTACTGGGCGACAATGAGATAACCCGCGGCGCTGCAATCAGCAACGCCGGGAGGCAACACAGCAGCGCGGTGAGCCCGCGCCAGATTTTTTTATTATGCACGAGCCAGTTTCTGTACCAGTTTTTCAACCATCAGCGTGGACTGCTTCGCCGCTACGGCGAGGAACTCGTCAAAGCTCAGGTGAGATTGTTGGTCGGCGACGTCGGAAATCGCGCGAACTACCACAAATGGTGTACCGAAATTATGGCAAACGTGCGCAACGGCGGTCGCTTCCATTTCAACGGCTACAGCCTGCGGGAAGTTATGTTGGATCTTTGCCAATGCCACAGAACCATTAATAAAGGCATCACCGCTGACCACCAGGCCACGTACTGCATTCAGGTTCAGCTCGGCAATGCACTCTTCAGCCGCGGCAATCAGTTTAGCGTCGGCGGCGAAACCTGCCGGGCAGCCAGGTAATTGACCATATTCATAGCCAAAAGCGGTAACGTCTGCATCGTGGTAACGCACTTCATCGGAAACCACGATATCGCCTACTTTGAGCGTGGATGCGAGGCCACCTGCAGAGCCGGTGTTAATCACAACATCTGGTTTGCAATGCTCAAGCAGAAGCGTTGCACCCATGGCTGCGGCCACTTTACCGATGCCTGATTTCAACAATGCGACTTCAACGCCGTCCAGTGTGCCGGTGTAGATTTCACACCCAGCCAGCGTCAGAGTTTGACGGTTTTCAATTTTGTCACGCAGCAACGTAACTTCTTCTTCCATTGCACCAATAATGCCTGCTTTCATAGTGATACTCGCTAAAGTAATAAATCAGTCGCATAGTCTACCATGACAAACCGCAGAGAAAACGGCGCAGGAGAGGGCATGAGTGAGATAGATTTCCGCAAGAAAATTAACTGGCACCGCCGTTTCCGCTCGCCAGAAGGGCAGAAAAGCGAGCATGAGATCCTGCGAATTTTTGAAAGCGATCGCGGGCGTATCGTGAATTCCCCGGCGATTCGCCGCTTGCAGCAGAAAACACAAGTCTTCCCCCTGGAGCGTAATGCTTCGGTGCGCACGCGTTTAACGCATTCAATGGAAGTGCAGCAGGTCGGGCGCTATATCGCCAAAGAAGTGTTGAGCCGCTTGAAAGAGCAGCAAGCGCTTGAGCGCTACGGGCTGCATGAACTGACCGGCCCGTTTGAAAGTATTGTCGAAATGGCCTGCCTGATGCACGACATCGGTAACCCGCCGTTTGGTCATTTTGGGGAATCGGCAATAAATGACTGGTTCCGCCAGCGTTTGTTTCCTGCTGATGCCGGGAGCCAGCCACGCAGCGATGATCGTTGCCGTGTGGCGACGTTGCGTCTGCACGAAGGCGAAGATCAACTGAACGGTTTGCGCCGTAAAGTCCGCCAGGATCTCTGCCAGTTTGAGGGCAATGCTCAGGGCATTCGTCTGGTACACAGTCTGCTGCGTATGAATCTGACCTGGGCGCAGGTTGGCTGCATCCTCAAATATACCCGTCCCGCCTGGTTTGTTGGTGAGCCTCCAGAAAGCCACGCCTATCTGATGAAGAAGCCGGGTTTTTATCTTTCCGAAGAATCGTACATTGTGCGTTTGCGTAGCGAACTTGAACTCGGTGAGTACAGCCGTTTTTCACTGACGTGGATAATGGAAGCGGCTGACGACATCTCTTATTGCGTGGCGGATCTCGAAGATGCCGTTGAGAAGCGCATTTTCAGTGTTGATCAACTTTACCAGCACTTATGTGACGCCTGGGGCGAGCATCGCGAGGGGGATCTTTTCGAACGCGTGGTGAATGAAGCCTGGGAGAAATCCCGCTCAAACCAGATGCGCCGCAGCACCGAAGATCAGTTCTTTATGTATCTGCGTGTCAACACGCTAAATCAACTGGTGCCGTATGCCGCCCAGCGTTTTATCGATAACCTGGCTGAGATCTTTCGTGGGGAGTTTAATCACGCGCTTCTTGAAGATGACAGCCCATTTGCGCGCCTGTTGGAGTTATATAAACAAGTGGCGTTCAAACACGTGTTTAGCCACCCGGAGGTTGAGCAGTTAGAGTTACAGGGTTATCGGGTAATAAGCGGCTTACTTGATATTTACAGTCCCTTACTCAATATATCCCTTGAGGATTTTGCTGAGTTGGTGGAAAAGGAAAGTTTACGCCGTTTGCCGATTGAGAGTCGGTTATTCCATAAATTATCGACAAAACATCGGCTTGCTTACATAGAGGCAGTCAATGATTTGACGCCGTCGGCCAGTGATTTTCCGGTATGGGAATATTACTACCGCTGCCGCCTGATTCAGGATTATATCAGTGGAATGACGGACTTATTCGCCTGGGATGAATATCGTCGTCTGATGGCTGTGGAGTAATGGAGTCGCTGAGTTTTGTAAAGACGGACAATAAACTTTTACGTTTTCCAGTGACTTATAGACGGAACTTAGCGTCGCATTAGTCACTCTATATTGGCCTACACAGCAATTTTGCGTGACTTATTAACTTTGGATCGAAATCAATGAAAAAAACAACTTTAGCAATGAGCGCGCTGGCTCTGAGTTTGGGTTTAGCGCTGAGCCCTGTATCTGCAATTGCAGCAGAAACCGCATCTTCCGCATCCGCAGCACAACCGCTTCCAAGCCTTGCGCCGATGCTGGAAAAAGTGATGCCTTCAGTGGTGAGCATCAATGTTGAAGGCAGCACTACCGTTAACACGCCACGCATGGGACGTAACTTCCAGCAATTCTTTGGTGATAACTCACCATTCTGCCAGGAAGGTTCACCGTTCCAGAGCTCTCCATTCTGCCAGGAAGGTGCGCCTGGGAACGGCGGCCAGGGTGGTGGACAGCAACAGAAATTTGCAGCCCTTGGTTCTGGTGTCATTATTGATGCAGCGAAAGGCTATGTCGTGACCAACAACCACGTTGTTGATAATGCAACAAAAATTCAGGTCTCACTGAGTGATGGTCGCAAGTTTGAGGCGAAAGTGGTGGGTAAAGATCCACGATCTGATATCGCACTATTGCAATTACAAGATCCGAAAAATCTGACTGCCATTAAAATGGCTGATTCAGACGCATTGCGCGTTGGTGATTACACCGTGGCAATTGGTAACCCATACGGCCTGGGTGAAACCGTGACTTCCGGTATTGTATCTGCACTGGGTCGTAGTGGTCTTAACATTGAAAACTATGAAAACTTTATCCAGACAGATGCGGCAATCAACCGGGGTAACTCGGGTGGCGCACTGGTTAACCTGAATGGCGAACTGATCGGGATTAACACTGCGATTCTGGCACCGGACGGCGGCAACATCGGTATCGGCTTTGCCATTCCAAGCAACATGGTGAAAAACTTGACTGCTCAGATGGTGGAGTTCGGCCAGGTTAAACGCGGCGAGCTGGGGATTATGGGTACCGAGCTGAACTCTGAGTTGGCGAAAGCGATGAAAGTCGACGCGCAGCGTGGCGCATTTGTCAGCCAGGTGATGCCAAACTCTTCTGCTGCAAAAGCGGGTATTAAAGCCGGTGATGTGGTGGTGTCAATGAACGGTAAAGCAATTACCAGCTTTGCCGCATTGCGTGCTGAAGTCGGTTCTATGCCGGTGGGTAGCAAACTGACTCTTGGCCTGCTGCGTGATGGCAAACCAGTATCGGTAGATCTGGAGTTGCAACAAAGTAGCCAGACTCAGGTTGACTCAGCAACCATCTTTACCGGTATTGAAGGTGCTGAAATGAGCAACCGCAGCGGTAAAGGCGAAAAAGGGGTTATCGTTAACAACGTTAAAGGGAATACCCCGGCGGCACGTATTGGCCTGAAAAAAGGTGACATCATCATTGGTGTGAACCAGCAGGCAGTGAACAACATTGCTGAATTGCGTAAAATTCTTGACGCTAAACCGTCAGTAATGGCGCTGAACATTCAGCGAGGTGATACCACTATCTACCTGCTGATGCAGTAATCGTCACTGAGATACACTCAAAACTATCAGGGCCGCGCTATGCGGCCCTTTTTTGTGAGCCTTTCCACAACTCCATACTCTTCCTTTGTGCTTTGTGCATTTGCACAATGCTGGGGCGATTCATCTCGCCTATGCTAGGCCATTAGCACGATTCAGGAGGAAGCATGGCTGGCTGGCATCTTGATACCAAAATGGCGCAGGACATTGTGGCGCGCACCATGACCATCATTGATACCAACATCAACGTGATGGATGCGCGTGGGCGGATTATTGGTAGCGGTGATAAAGAACGTATTGGTGAACTGCATGAAGGTGCGTTGCTTGTGCTCTCTCAGGGACGTGTTGTCGATATTGATGACGCAGTAGCCCGGCATCTTCACGGCGTGCGTCAGGGCATCAACCTGCCTTTGCGTATCGATGGTGAAATCGTTGGTGTAATTGGTTTGACGGGGGAACCGGGCTCGTTGCGTAAGTACGGTGAGTTGGTGTGTATGACAGCCGAGATGATGCTTGAACAATCTCGTTTGATGCACCTGCTGGCGCAAGACAGCCGTTTACGCGAAGAGTTGGTGATGAATTTGATTCAGGCGGAAGAGCATACGCCCGCGTTGAGTGAATGGGCGCAGCGTTTGGGGATTGACCTGAATCAGCCTCGAGTGGTTGCCGTGGTGGAAGTCGACAGCGGTCAGCTTGGCGTGGACAGTGCCATGGAAGAGTTGCAACAACTGCAAACTGCGCTGACGACACCTGAGAGAAATAACCTGATTGCTATTGTGTCGTTAACCGAAATGGTCGTGCTGAAACCGGCACTCAACCAGTTTGGCCGTTGGGATGCAGAAGATCATCGCAAACGCGTTGAACAGTTGATTAGCCGCATGAAAGAAAACGGTCAGCTGCGTTTTCGCGTTGCATTGGGCAACTATTTTACCGGCCCTGGCAGTATCGCACGTTCGTATCGTACCGCTCGCACCACCATGATAGTTGGTAAACAGCGTATGCCGGAAAGCCGTGGCTATTTTTATCAGGATTTGATGTTGCCGGTGCTGTTGGATAGTTTGCGTGGCGGTTGGCAGGCGAACGAACTGGCTCGTCCGTTGGCTCGTCTGAAATCAATGGATAACAATGGATTATTACGCCGCACGCTTAGCGCATGGTTTCGTCATAATGTGCAGCCGCTGGCGACATCTAAAGCGTTGTTTATTCATCGTAATACGCTTGAATATCGGTTAAATCGCATCTCCGAATTAACGGGTTTGGACTTAGGGAATTTTGACGACCGGTTGTTGCTGTATGTGGCGTTGCAACTGGATGAACAGAGATGAAATAGAGTGGATGACGTTGTGTCATCCACTCGTGGCATACGCAGGACTTTATTTACCGCGGGTTAGCTTATCGAGATCGGATTCAATTTCACTGATCTTATGAGCAACCACAGACTCCAGATGGCGGAGATCGTCGAGAATTTTGCGTTTCAGATCGACTTCTGTGCGATCGCGCTGACACAGTTGATCCAGTTCATCAATCACATAACGCAAGTTCGGGCTGATTTCCTGTACTTCTTTGTAGCCCTGGCCAACGCCATCGGCAACGACAGTTTTACGCTGGCGTGGGTATTTAAACTTCACGCTTTTAGCAAAAAACTCGCCTTTATCCTTCTGGAAATAGATTTTCAGGATATCGTTGTTGGCTTCCTGCCGGAGGCTATAACGATCGATTTCATCAGGATTGGTAATACCCAGACTTTTCAAGTTATCGTACATAGTGTTACCTTTTCGATATCATTAACCTATAGATAATCAACGGAAAATTCCCTTTCCGCCAGTCCCGGATGCAAAAAAGGCGAGTCGCCCCGCCTTTTGAACATTTATATTTAGTCGATAGTGCGAAGCAGTTCGTTGATGCCCACTTTACCGCGGGTTTTGGCGTCTACTTTTTTCACGATAACCGCGCAGTACAAGCTGTACTTACCATCTTTGGATGGCAGGTTACCGGAAACAACTACGGAGCCTGCTGGTACGCGGCCATAATGCACTTCACCCGTTTCACGGTCATAAATACGCGTGCTTTGACCGATGTAAACGCCCATGGAAATGACAGACCCTTCTTCAACGATAACGCCTTCCACAACTTCTGAACGCGCACCGATAAAGCAGTTATCTTCGATAATGGTTGGGTTAGCCTGCAGTGGTTCCAGAACACCACCAATTCCCACGCCACCAGACAGGTGTACGTTTTTACCAATCTGCGCGCAAGAACCTACGGTCGCCCAGGTATCAACCATCGAGCCTTCATCAACGTATGCGCCGATGTTGACGTAAGAAGGCATCAGAACGGTATTGCGCGCGATGAATGCGCCCTGGCGTACTGCCGCTGGTGGCACAACGCGGAAACCTTCTTTCTGGAAGCGTGCTTCGTCATAGTTGGCGAATTTCATCGGCACTTTGTCGAAGTAGCGGCTTTCTGCGCCATCAATAACCTGGTTGTCATTGATACGGAAAGAGAGCAGAACGGCTTTTTTGAGCCACTGGTGGGTAACCCACTGGCCATCAATTTTTTCGGCAACGCGCAGCGCACCGCTGTCGAGCAGGGAGATGACCTGGTTTACCGCTTCACGAGTCACGGTATCTGCATTTGCCGGAGTGATTTCGGCGCGGCGCTCGAAAGCGGTTTCAATGATATTTTGTAGCTGCTGCATTAAAATTTTCCTGATCGTAGCTGAATTAAAAAAGACTGTTATTTATCGTTGGGATTAAGGGCCGCTGTCAACCGTTGCTGTACTTCCTGTTGTAACTCATCATTAAGAGCACGCCGGTCGGCAGTGGCTATTATAAATAAATCTTCTACTCGCTCACCAATTGTCGTGATTCTTGCACCATAAAGCGAGATCCCGAGATCGGCAAATACTTCCCCAACCCTTGCCAACAAACCCGGCTGATCTAAAGCAATCAGCTCGAGGAATGTGCGTCTGTCGGTGTGTGTCGGCAGGAAATTCACCTCAGTATCGACAGTAAAATGGCGCAGTTTTGCCGACTGGCGCCGGGGTTGTGGTGGCTGCCAGCTGGCTTGCGTGATGGCTTGTTCCAGGCTGTGGCAAATAAGCTCGTGCCTGTCGGCGGAAAGCGGGCTGCCGTCTGGCTCCAGAACGATAAAGGTATCCATCGCCATTCCGTCGCGGGTGGTAAAGATTTGCGCGTCGTGAACACTAAGGTTACGCCGGTCTAACTCCGCGCAAACCGCAGCAAACAGGTGAGGGCGGTCAGGGCTCCAGATGAAAATTTCGGTGCCACCGCGAGTTGCCTGCGGGCTGAGTAAAATCATCGGCTTGCTGAGATCGTGTTTCAGTAAATGGCGGGCATGCCAGGCAATTTGGTTTGGTGTATGGCGGACGAAATAGTTTGCCCGGCAACGGCGCCAGATATTATGCAGCGCTTCTTCGTTGATGTTGTCCATACGCAACAATGCCAGCGCCTGTAATTGATGATGGCGCACACGTTCGCGCATATCCGGGCTGTTCTGCATCCCGCGGCGTAGCTGTTTTTCGGTTGCGAAGTACAGTTCACGTAGCAAGCTTTGTTTCCAGCTGTTCCACAAAGTTTCGTTAGTCGCGCAAATATCGGCAACGGTCAGGCAAACCAAATAGCGCAGGCGGTTTTCAGTCTGTACCTCTTCAGCGAACTGCTTAATCACTTCTGGATCCTGAATATCGCGGCGTTGTGCCGTTACCGACATCAGCAAATGCTGGCGTACCAGCCATGCGACTAACTGTGTTTCACGCGAGTTCAGCCCGTGAAGTTCCGCAAATTTTACAATGTCCTGTGCGCCGAGGACCGAGTGATCTCCGCCACGGCCTTTGGCGATATCGTGGAACAGGGCTGCGATCAGAATAAGTTCCGGATGCGCCAGGCGTGGCCACAGATCCACACATAAAGGATGTTTCGAGCGAGTCTCTTCTTTGGCGAAACTCTCCAGTTTTAGCAGCACACGAATAGTATGTTCATCAACGGTATAAGCGTGGAATAGGTCAAACTGCATCTGGCCGACGATATGCGACCACTGTGGCATATAAGCCCATAACACGCTGTGGCGGTGCATCGGTAATAATGCACGGCTAACGGCACCAGGGTGGCGCAGGATAACCAGAAACAGTTCACGCGCCTCAGGAATGTAGCAAAGAGGCTGTTTGAGATGGCGACGTGCATGACGTAAATGGCGCAGGGTAGTCGAATAAATTCCGGTGATGTCTCGATTGCGTACCATCGTGTAAAACATGCGCAGAATGGCCTGTGGCTCGCGCATAAACAGTGTTTCGTCACGCAGATCAATCAGTGTTCCGCGCAGCTGGAAGTCATCATCAAGCGGGCGAGGTTTTTCGCTGGCATCCAGGGCAAGAATCGCTTCGTCAAAAAGCTGCAATAGCATCTGGTTAAGCTCACCCACACGTCGGGTCACGCGATAAAAATCTTTCATCATGCGCTCGACTGGCTCATTACCTTCACCGGTGTAATTCAGGCGTTGGGCGACGCTGAGCTGGCGGTCGAACAATAAGCGGTTGTCGTAGCGATTCACTTCAAGATGCAGTGCAAAACGGATGCGCCATAACAGGTGCTGACATTCGTCGAGTTCATTTCGTTCCGCTTCGGTTAAAAAGCCAAAGCCGACCATTTCACTTAATGACGTTGCGCCAAAGTGGCGACGGGCAACCCATTGCAGAGTATGGATGTCGCGCAGGCCACCGGGGCTACTTTTGATATCTGGCTCGAGGTTATAACTGGTACCGTGATAACGTTGATGACGTTCGTTTTGCTCGTCAATTTTGGCGGCAAAGAATTTCGCCGATGGCCAAAAACCATCGCTAAAAATGTGTTTTTGAAGTTCGAGAAACAGAGCGACATCGCCAATCAGCAAGCGCGATTCAATCAAGTTAGTGGCGACGGTTAAATCTGACAAACCTTCGAGTAAACACTCTTCAAGCGTACGCACGCTGTGGCCGACTTCCAGTTTCACATCCCACAATAGCGTTAGCAGCTCGCCGATTTTCTGGGCTTGAGATTCGGTCAGACGCTTACGGCTGAGAATCAGTAAGTCAATGTCGGAAAGAGGATGTAGCTCCCCGCGTCCGTATCCCCCAACCGCGACCAGAGCCGTTTCGGCAACATCGCCAAAGTCATATTTCAGCCACAACCGCTGTAGCAGTTGATCGATAAATTCGGTGCGGGCATCCATTAACTTTTCGGCTGAAATCCCGTCATCAAAAGCGCGCCCCAGCCATTGCTGGAAGAGGTCGATTCGGGCTTTTATCTGGCTGCATTCAAGCTCTGCATCTGGCCAACTGACGGGGTATTCAGGTTGCCCGGAAATCTCAGGAAGCACTGTGGTCGCGTACTGCTCGGGTAAACTCTGGGTCATGTCGCCATCCATAAAAAAAGCCGGCATAAGCCGGCTTCGATCGCTGACTTTCGTCAGGCGAATCACTCGTTATGCGAAATCACACTTGGGATGGTGTCATCTTTACGCAAAGTGAGAATTTCGCAGCCGTTATCTGTCACCACAATAGTATGCTCGTATTGTGCAGACAAGCTGCGATCTTTGGTTTTCACCGTCCAACCGTCTTTCATGGTGCGAATGCGGTAATCACCGGAGTTCACCATCGGCTCGATGGTGAACGTCATACCCGGTTGCAGCACTACGCCGCCGTCGTCAGCATCATAATGCAGCACTTGTGGTTCTTCGTGGAATACGCGACCAATACCGTGTCCACAGTATTCACGTACTACAGAAAAACCTTCTGCTTCAACGAACTTCTGAATTGCCGCACCGAGGGTACGCAGGCGAATGCCTGGTTTTACCATGCGCAGAGACAAATACAGGCTTTCTTGCGTGATACGACACAGACGCTCACCAAGGATGGTTGGTTTGCCCACGAGGAACATTTTTGAGGTATCGCCGTGGTATTCATCTTTGATGACAGTGACGTCGATGTTGACGATGTCGCCATCTTTCAAAATTTTAGTGTCATCAGGGATACCGTGGCATACCACTTCGTTGATGGAGATGCACACGGATTTTGGGAAGCCGTGGTAACCCAAACACGCTGAAATAGCCTGTTGGTTGTTAACGATGTAATCGTTGCAAATACGATCCAACTCACCAGTGCTAACACCAGGCCGCACGTGAGGTTCAATCATTTCCAGCACTTCAGCGGCAAGCCTGCCCGCAACGCGCATTTTTGCAATTTCTTCAGGGGTTTTAATTGAGATAGCCATTAATTCGATCCGCAGGTGTCGTCAATATCGACAATAATTGAGCAAGTGTATAGCAATGTTATCAGGGCAGGCGATCGGTGCCAAATTGAGAATCCTTGCGCGCACTATCTGCCAACAACTATTGGAGTCCTGGTGCGTTTTATGGTATAAAGCGCGCCGGACTTGTATTTCGATTTTTCGGATACAGCCAACACTCTCACTTTGTGTAAATAACACACACGTATCGACACATATTCCGGGGTGCCCTTTGGGGTCGGTAATATGGGATACGTGGAGGCTTAACCCCAATCACTATATAGAGGTTTTAATCATGGCAACTGTTTCCATGCGCGACATGCTCAAGGCTGGTGTTCACTTCGGTCACCAAACCCGTTACTGGAACCCGAAAATGAAGCCTTTCATCTTCGGCGCTCGTAACAAAGTTCACATCATCAACCTTGAAAAAACTGTACCTATGTTCAACGAAGCTTTGGCTGAACTGAGCAAGATTTCTTCTCGTAAAGGCAAAATCCTTTTCGTTGGTACTAAGCGCGCAGCAAGCGAACCAGTAAAAGAAGCTGCTCTGAGCTGCGATCAGTTCTTCGTGAACCATCGCTGGTTGGGCGGTATGCTGACTAACTGGAAAACCGTTCGTCAGTCCATCAAACGTCTGAAAGACCTGGAAATCCAGTCTCAGGACGGTACCTTCGACAAACTGACCAAGAAAGAAGCGCTGATGCGTACCCGTGAGCTGATTAAGTTAGAAAACAGCCTCGGCGGTATCAAAGACATGGGCGGCTTGCCGGATGCACTGTTTGTAATCGACGCCGATCACGAACACATTGCAATCAAAGAAGCGAATAACCTGGGTATCCCAGTATTCTCTATCGTTGATACTAACTCTGATCCAGATGGCGTTGATTTCGTTATCCCTGGTAACGACGATGCAATCCGTGCTGTAACCCTGTACCTGGGTGCTGTAGCTGCTACCGTTCGTGAAGGCCGTTCTCAGGATCTGGCTTCTCAGGCAGAAGAAAGCTTCGTAGAAGCTGAATAATAAGGTTCGCTCTTATTTGAGCTCTTATTAACCAGGTATACCCTTTAGATTTCGAGTTGCAGGTAGACGGCAAACTCAAGAATCCCCAGGAGCTTACTTAGGTAAGTGACTGGGTGAGTGAGTGCAGCCAACGCCCCTGTGGCTTGAAAGATTATGGGTATATTGAATAGTTTGGTTAGGGGGCCTGCACAGGCCCCCTTTTTATTTTGAGCCAGGGTTCGTCTGTTCCGTGGACCAGGGCTTATCTCTCTCTACGAGATAACCGAGGATTTTAGAATGGCTGATATTACTGCTGCTCTGGTAAAAGAACTGCGTGAGCGTACTGGCGCAGGCATGATGGATTGCAAAAAGTCACTGACTGAAGCTAATGGCGACATTGAGCTGGCAATCGAAAACATGCGTAAGTCTGGTGCGATCAAAGCGGCTAAGAAAGCAGGCAACGTTGCTGCTGACGGCGTGATCAAAACTAAGATTGCTGACGGCTATGCTGTGATTCTGGAAGTTAACTGCCAGACTGACTTCGTTGCTAAAGATGGTGGTTTCCAGGCATTTGCTGACAAAGTGCTGGACGCTGCTGCTGCAGGCAAAGTAACTGACATCGAAGTGCTGAAAGCACAATTCGAAGAAGAGCGTGTTGCACTGGTTGCTAAAATCGGTGAGAACATCAACGTTCGTCGTGTTGCTGTTCTGGAAGGCGACGTTCTGGGTAGCTACCTGCACGGTGCTCGCATCGGTGTTGTTGTTGCCGCTAAAGGCGCTGACGAAGAACTGGTTAAGCAAATTGCTATGCACGTTGCTGCAAGCAAGCCAGAATTCGTTAAGCCAGAAGATGTGTCTGCTGACGTGGTTGAGAAAGAGTACCAGGTTCAGCTGGACATCGCTATGCAGTCTGGTAAGCCGAAAGAAATCGCAGAGAAAATGGTTGAAGGCCGCATGAAGAAATTCACCGGCGAAGTTTCTCTGACTGGTCAGCCTTTCGTAATCGACCCAAGCAAAACTGTTGCTCAGTTGCTGAAAGAGCACAATGCTGACGTGACTGGCTTCATCCGCTTTGAAGTGGGCGAAGGCATCCAGAAAGTTGAGACTGACTTCGCAGCAGAAGTTGCTGCAATGTCTAAGCAGTCTTAATTTTTAAAGGAGCCGCCAATTGGCGGCTCCTTTATATCTGCCTTTAAAAATCAGTCTGCTCTGATACAGATCTTACTGATATGCGACACTATGTCGCCTGAATTTACCATCCCCATTCGTTGACTGTTCCCAGGAAAGAATCATGGCTACCAATGCAAAACCTGTCTACAAACGCATTCTGCTCAAGCTAAGCGGCGAAGCGCTGCAAGGTACCGAAGGCTTCGGTATTGATGCAAGCATCCTTGATCGTATGGCTCAGGAAATTAAAGAGCTGGTTGAATTGGGCATTCAGGTCGGGGTGGTGATTGGTGGTGGCAACTTATTCCGCGGTGCGGGCCTGGCAAAAGCCGGTATGAACCGTGTTGTGGGCGACCACATGGGCATGTTGGCCACCGTCATGAACGGCCTGGCAATGCGTGATGCGCTTCATCGCGCCTATGTGAACGCCCGCTTAATGTCCGCTATTCCATTGAATGGCGTGTGTGATAACTACAGCTGGGCAGAAGCCATCAGCCTGCTGCGTAATAACCGCGTAGTTATCCTGGCTGCCGGTACTGGCAACCCGTTCTTTACCACTGACTCTGCAGCGTGTTTACGCGGTATTGAAATTGAAGCTGACGTCGTATTGAAAGCGACAAAAGTTGATGGCGTGTTTACCGCAGATCCGGTTCAAGATCCTACCGCTACGCTTTGTGAGCAATTGACCTATACCGAAGTACTGGAAAAAGAACTGAAAGTGATGGACCTGGCGGCGTTTACCCTCGCACGCGATCACAAAATCCCGATTCGTGTTTTCAACATGAACAAACCTGGTGCGCTTCGCCGTGTTGTGATGGGCGAAAAAGAAGGCACTTTAATCACTGAATAATTTCAGTCGATGATAAATCAGGGTAAGATTCGATTTCACTTACTCTGATTAATTGAGTAGCAGGCAACCCCAACGGGCGCCATGAATAAACAGGGCTATACTTAGCTCGCAGCGTCTGCATCGCAGCGTGAAGTGTGGTCTGCCCTAAACCAGTTTTCAAGGATTCGTAACGTGATAAGTGATATCAGAAAAGATGCCGAAGTGCGTATGGAAAAATGCGTAGAAGCATTCAAAACTCAAATCAGTAAAATCCGCACCGGCCGCGCCTCTCCATCTCTGCTGGACGGTATCATTGTGGAGTATTACGGAACACCAACTCCACTGCGCCAACTGGCAAGTGTAACGGTTGAAGATTCTCGTACACTGAAGATCAACGTGTTTGACCGCTCTCTGAGCCAGGCCGTTGAGAAAGCGATCATGACTTCCGACCTCGGTCTGAACCCAAGCTCTGCCGGTACCGACATTCGTGTTCCACTACCAGCACTGACTGAAGAACGTCGTAAAGATCTGATCAAAATTGTACGTGGCGAAGCTGAAGGCGCGCGTGTTGCGGTTCGTAACGTTCGCCGTGATGCTAACGACAAAGTTAAAGCACTGCTGAAAGATAAAGAAATCAGTGAAGATGACGATCGTCGTTCACAGGATGACGTTCAGAAAATGACTGATGCTGCTATCAAAAAAGTAGATGCTGCGCTTGCTGAGAAAGAAGCTGAGTTGATGCAGTTCTAATCCGTTGAGATGACGGATCAAACGCCGTATACAGGCTGTGGCTAACGTTGCAGTCATTGTTTACGGCGTTTTGTTTTTCACGCGAAAGTGTCGGCAATCTCTCTGTGTCGCGGCAAACTATTATTAATTCTAAAATTCCAGAGCGTCTTATGAAGCAACTGACCATTCTTGGCTCTACCGGGTCTATCGGTACCAGTACCCTTAGCGTTGTTCGTCATAATCCTGAGAAGTTTTCCGTCACGGCATTAGTTGCCGGGAAAAATGTCGCGCGTATGGCCGAGCAGTGCCTGGAGTTCCAGCCAAAATGGGCAGTGATGGATGATGAGAAGTCTGCCGGTGAGTTACGTCGCCTGTTAAAAGAGCATGGGAGTCGCACCGAAGTCCTGGCAGGGCAGCAAGCGGCTTGCGAAATGGCCGCGCTGGATGAAGTTAATCAGGTTATGGCCGCGATTGTTGGCGCTGCGGGGTTGTTACCAACACTTGCAGCTATCGCTGCAGGCAAGCAAGTTTTACTGGCAAACAAAGAGTCGTTAGTGACTTGTGGTCGTCTATTTATGGACGCCGTTCAACGCAGTAAAGCCCAGTTGCTACCTATCGACAGTGAACACAACGCAATTTTTCAGAGTTTGCCGGAACCAATCCAGCAAAACCTCGGGTACGCTGAACTTGAGAGTAATGGCGTTTCGTCCATTATTCTTACTGGCTCAGGTGGCCCGTTCCGTGAGACGCCTTTAGGCGACTTGGCTGCAATGACGCCAGACCAGGCTTGTAGCCATCCGAACTGGTCGATGGGACGTAAAATCTCTGTCGATTCAGCCACCATGATGAATAAAGGTCTCGAATATATTGAAGCTCGCTGGCTATTCAATGCAACAGCGAAGCAAATGGAAGTCCTGATACATCCGCAGTCGGTTATCCATTCGATGGTTCGCTATCGCGATGGCAGTGTATTGGCACAATTGGGCGCGCCAGATATGCGCACACCAATCGCACATGCAATGGCGTTCCCGGAGCGTGTTATATCCGGTGTTGAGCCGCTCGATTTTTGTAAAATTGGCACTTTCACCTTCATGGAACCAGACTATCACCGCTATCCTTGTCTGAAATTGTCGATGGACGCGTTTGAGCAGGGGCAGGCCGCAACGACAGTACTAAATGCGGCTAATGAAGTGGTTGTTGAAGCCTTCTTACGCGAACAACTGCGATTCACCGAGATTGCAGCCCTGAATCGGGCCGTGTTGGAAAGTGTTGATTTGACGGAACCGAAGAGCGTTGAAGATGTGATTACTGTGGACGCAAAAGCGCGTGAAGTTGCTCGAAATTTGGTGACACGTATCGCTTCCCGATGATTATTCATCCGGCTGATGTGCCTCCATTTGTTAGCTCTGTGCTTCAGTGATATAGTCTGCGCCATCTTTCAGTCGATAATTATTGACTGAAAGATAGGTAAGCCGTGTTATAGCACGGCTTTTTTATGTAAAAGCTGAAATCATTCTGAGTACCGCTTAATCCTTATCTGGGAATAATTACGTCTTATGTTGTCTGCAAACCAACAATTAAGCGAATCACAATCTGACCATGGCGCACGTCATGTTGCCATCATTATGGACGGTAATGGACGTTGGGCTAAACGACAGGGGAAGATGAGGATTTCCGGCCATAAAGCGGGTGCGAAATCAGTACGGCGGGCTGTGAGTTTTGCAGCAAACAACGGTATTGATGCGCTAACACTTTATGCCTTCAGTAGTGAAAACTGGAATCGCCCTGCTCAAGAAGTCAGCGCGTTGATGGAATTGTTCGTGT
Organism: Buttiauxella sp. 3AFRM03; assembly: GCF_003675305.1. Taxonomy (NCBI): domain Bacteria; kingdom Pseudomonadati; phylum Pseudomonadota; class Gammaproteobacteria; order Enterobacterales; family Enterobacteriaceae; genus Buttiauxella; species Buttiauxella sp. 3AFRM03. The sequence continues at coordinate 2,056,380 of NZ_CP033076.1, read as the reverse complement.
GGGCTTTAGATAGTGAAGCCAAAAGTTTACATCGACACAATGTTCGTCTGCGGATTATTGGTGATACCAGTCGATTCAATGCTCGCCTGCAAGAACGTATTAACAAAGCCGAAGCCCTCACCAGTGCCAATACCGGTTTAACTCTCAACATTGCCGCGAATTATGGCGGACGTTGGGATATTATTCAGGGAGTGCGGCATCTTGCCGAACAGGTACAGGAAGGCTTATTGCGCCCAGACCAGATTGATGAAGAGATGCTGAGTCAGCAAATCTGCATGAATGAACTGGCTCCCGTAGATTTAGTAATTAGGACAGGGGGAGAGCATCGTATCAGTAACTTTCTGATTTGGCAGATTGCCTATGCAGAACTTTATTTCACTGATGTTCTTTGGCCTGATTTCGATGAACAAGACTTTGAAGGTGCACTACATGCTTTTGCAAATCGAGAGCGTCGTTTTGGCGGCACGGCACCTGGTAGTGAGTAAGCCTGTTGGGGGTCACCTTTGCTGAAGTATCGCCTGCTTTCTGCGTTTATTTTAATCCCGGTGGTTATAGCCGCGCTATTTTGGCTCCCACCCGTAGGATTTGCTATTACCACTCTGGTGGTCTGCATGCTCGCCGCCTGGGAATGGGGGCAGCTGGCAGGCTTTAAAGCACGCTCTCAGCGAGTATGGCTTGCTGTGCTGTGCGGCCTGTTATTGGCGCTGATGTTGTTTGCATTGCCCGAGTACCAGCGTACGGTCCATATTCCGTTCATTGAGGCGTCACTTTGGGCATCGCTCGCCTGGTGGTTTGCTGCACTGTTACTGGTGTTGTTCTATCCGGGCTCTGCATCCATTTGGCGTAATTCAAAAACACTGCGTTTGGTATTTGGTGTGCTGACGATCGTGCCGTTTTTCTGGGGCATGATTGTACTGCGTAACTGGCATTACGATATCAACCACTACACCGGTTCAATCTGGCTGTTGTATGTAATGGTTCTGGTCTGGGGTGCGGACTCCGGAGCGTATATGTTTGGCAAAATGTTCGGCAAACATAAACTAGCTCCGAAAGTATCGCCTGGCAAAACATGGCAGGGTTTCTTTGGTGGCTTGTTCACTTCTGCGATTATCTCAGTGCTGTTCGGCATGTGGGCGAACCTGGATGTATCACCGGCTATCCTGTTGACCTGTTCGGTCGTTGCGGCTCTGGCTTCAGTTCTTGGTGACTTAACCGAAAGCATGTTTAAGCGCGAAGCTGGGATTAAAGATAGCGGTCACCTGATCCCCGGTCATGGTGGTATCCTTGACCGCATTGATAGCCTTACAGCAGCAGTACCGGTATTTGCCTGTCTGTTATTGCTGGTATTCAGGACGATTTAACGGAAGGTTATATGCTGAGCTTACTCTGGAATTTGGCTGCATTTATCGTTGCACTGGGTGTGTTAATTACCGTGCATGAGTTCGGCCATTTTTGGGTTGCTCGTCGCTGCGGTGTAAAAGTAGAACGTTTTTCCATTGGTTTTGGTAAAGCGCTCTGGTGTCGCACTGACCGTCATGGTACCGAATTTGTCATTGCCCTAATCCCTCTTGGCGGCTACGTCAAAATGCTTGATGAACGTGTTGAGCCGGTTAGCCCGGAACTGCGCCATCAGGCTTTCAATAACAAAACTGTTTCTCAACGAGCAGCAATTATTGCTGCCGGCCCGATTGCCAACTTTATCTTCGCTGTGTTTGCCTGGTGGCTGGTATTTATTATCGGTGTTCCTGGTATTCGTCCGATTGTTGGCGAAGTTATGCCCAACTCGATAGCGGCCGAGGCACAAATTGCACAAGGCACGGAACTTAAAGCGATAGATGGTATCGAAACGCCTGATTGGGAATCAGTTCAACTTGCGTTAATGGGCAAAATTGGCGATGACAGCGTCAAGATGACGACGGCACCGTTGGGCTCGAATCTGAAAAGTGAAAAAACGCTTGATTTGCGCCACTGGCAATTTGACCCAGAAAAGCAGAATCCGATCACTTCTTTAGGTATCGAACCACGTCGTCCGCAGATTGAGACATTACTACAGGAAGTACAGCCAAATTCCGCAGCGGAAAAAGCGGGTTTGCAAGCTGGCGACAGGATCGCTAAAGTCAACGGTGCGGCACTGATTCAGTGGACAGAATTTGTTAGTCAGGTGCGTGACAATCCAGGTCAACCACTGGAGCTAGAAATAGAAAGACAAGGGGCGCTCTTGTCTTTAACGTTGATACCGGATACAAAACTGGGTAAAGCGAAGGCTGAAGGGTTTGCGGGTGTGGTTCCAAAGGTTATCCCGCTACCGGATGAGTATAAAACAGTACGCCAGTATGGGCCGTTTGCGGCTGTTGCGGAAGCCACGGATAAAACCTGGCAACTGATGAAGCTTACGGTCAATATGCTGGGAAAATTAATAACCGGTGACATCAAGCTGAATAACCTCAGTGGGCCAATCTCCATAGCTCAAGGGGCTGGTATGTCAGCGGAATCTGGGTTGATTTACTATCTGATGTTCCTGGCGCTGATTAGCGTCAATCTGGGGATTATCAACCTGTTTCCGTTACCCGTCCTGGACGGGGGGCATCTGCTCTTTTTGGCGATTGAAAAACTGAAAGGTGGACCGGTTTCCGAGCGAGTTCAAGACTTTAGTTACCGCATTGGCTCTATATTGCTGGTGCTGTTGATGGGGCTTGCACTTTTCAATGATTTCTCTCGGTTTTAGAGAGAATTAGGTTAGGAAGAACGCATAACAACGATGGCGATGAAAAAGTTGCTCATAGCGTCGCTGCTGTTTAGCAGCGCCACCGTATACGGTGCAGACGGGTTCGTGGTGAAGGATATTCATTTCGAAGGCCTGCAGCGAGTCGCCGTCGGTGCGGCCCTCCTCAGCATGCCGGTTCGCGTAGGCGATACTGTCTCTGACGAGGATATCAGTAATACTATCCGTTCACTTTTTGCTACCGGGAACTTCGAAGATGTCCGGGTACTGCGTGATGGTGAAACGTTGGTTGTACAGGTGAAAGAACGCCCGACAATCGCGAGTATTACTTTCTCTGGTAACAAGTCCGTGAAGGACGACATGCTTAAACAGAACCTCGAGGCTTCTAGCGTGCGTGTCGGTGAGTCACTGGACAGAACAACCCTGGCCGATATTGAAAAAGGGCTGGAAGATTTCTATTACAGCGTTGGTAAATACAGTGCCAGCGTGAAAGCCGTTGTTACGCCACTGCCGCGTAACCGTGTTGACCTGAAACTGGTATTCCAGGAAGGCGTTTCCGCCAAAATTCAGCAAATCAACATCGTGGGCAACCATGCGTTTGCTACTGACGAGCTCATTTCGCACTTCCAGTTGCGTGATGAGGTGCCGTGGTGGAACGTGGTGGGCGATCGTAAATATCAGAAGCAGAAGCTTGCTGGTGATCTCGAAACACTGCGCAGTTACTACCTGGATCGTGGTTATGCACGCTTTAACATCGATTCTACCCAGGTCAGTTTGACGCCTGATAAGAAAAGCATTTACGTTACCATCAACGTGACAGAAGGTGATCAGTATAAGATTGCTGGCGTGACGGTGAGCGGTAATCTGGCAGGGCACTCAGCAGAAATTGAAACGCTGACTAAACTCAAGCCGGGCGAGCTTTATAACGGCACTAAAGTGACCAAAATGGAAGACGACATCAAGAAATTGCTGGGTCGTTATGGTTACGCCTATCCGCGCGTGCAAACACAATCTGAAATCAATGATGCAGACAAGACCGTTAAACTGCATGTTAACGTTGATTCAGGTAACCGTTACTACGTGCGTAAAATTCGCTTTGAAGGTAACGACACCAGTAAAGATTCTGTCCTGCGTCGCGAAATGCGCCAAATGGAAGGAACGTGGCTGGGTAGTGACCTTGTCGACTCAGGCAAAGAACGTCTGAACCGTCTGGGATACTTCGAAACTGTAGATGTCGACACGCAGCGTGTGGCAGGTAGCCCTGACCAGGTTGATGTGGTTTACAAAGTTAAGGAGCGTAATACCGGTAGCTTCAACTTTGGTATCGGTTACGGTACTGAAAGTGGTATCAGCTTCCAGGTGGGTGTCCAGCAGGATAACTGGCTTGGAACGGGTTACTCTGTCGGTATCAACGGGACCAAAAACGATTATCAGACATATGCGGAATTGTCCTTAACCGACCCGTACTTTACAGTTGATGGTGTGAGCCTTGGCGGTCGTGTCTTCTACAACGACTTTAAAGCAGATGACGCGGACCTTTCTGACTACACCAACAAAAGTTATGGTGTGGATGGAACCCTTGGTTTCCCGGTTAATGAAAACAACACGTTGCGTCTTGGTGTAGGTTATGTACACAACGACCTGTCCAACATGCAGCCGCAGGTTGCGATGTGGCGTTACCTGGATTCAATGGGTCAATCAGCGGGTACTACGTCGACTGATAATGGTTTTGCGGCAGATGACTTCACGCTGAACTATGGCTGGACGTATAACAAACTTGACCGTGGTTACTTCCCAACGGAAGGTTCACGTGTGAACCTGAACGGTAAAGTGACCGTACCAGGTTCTGACAACGAGTTCTACAAAGTCACGTTTGATACAGCAAGCTACTTCCCAATTGATGATGATCATACTTGGGTAATGTTAGGCCGTGCTCGTATTGGTTACGGTGATGGCCTGGGCGGCAAAGAAATGCCGTTCTATGAAAACTTCTATGCCGGAGGTTCCAGTACAGTCCGTGGCTTCCAGTCCAACAACATTGGTCCGAAAGCGGTCTATATTGGTGGTCCTGGAAATGATAATTGCGACCAGGATAACGGGTATTGCTCATCCGACGATGCAGTCGGTGGTAACGCAATGGCTGTGGCAAGTTTAGAACTTATCACGCCAACGCCATTCCTGAGCGAGAAGTATGCGAACTCGGTTCGTACCTCGCTGTTCATGGATATGGGTACCGTTTGGGATACAAACTGGGATAATGAGAAGTATGCTGCGGATGGGATTCCTGACTACAGTGACCCAAGCAACATTCGTATGTCCGCAGGTATTGCATTGCAATGGATGTCACCGTTAGGGCCGTTGGTGTTCTCTTATGCCCAACCGTTCAAGAAATATGAAGGTGACAAAGCGGAACAATTCCAGTTTAACATTGGTAAAACCTGGTAATTGTTTTGTGCAAAGGAATGCGAGTAAGCAGTGTCGCGTTGATGCCAGTTCGCTAAATGCAGAACTGGCACGCGCAAAAAGAGTGTCTCAGGACACATACGGGATGGTAAGGAGTTTATTGTGAAAAAGTGGTTATTTGCCGCAGGTCTTGGCCTCGCTATGGCTGCATCAGCCAGTGTTCAAGCAGCAGACAGCATTGCTGTAGTCAACATGGGTAATCTGTTCCAACAGGTTGCACAGAGCACCGGTGTGTCCAAAACTTTGGAAAACGAGTTCAAAGGCCGCGCGAGCGAGTTGCAGAAAATGGAAGGCGATCTGCAATCCAAAATGCAAAAGCTGCAACGTGATGGTTCTACCATGAAAGCTGCTGACCGTAGCAAAATGGAAAAAGATCTGATGGCTCAGCGCCAGCAGTTCCAGACCAAAGCTCAAGCTTTTGAACAAGACCGTAACCGTCGTTCTAACGAAGAACGTGGTAAACTGGTTACTCGTATTCAGAGCGCAGTGAAGAAAGTTGCTGACGACAAAGGCTACGACGTAGTTCTGGATACTAACACCGTTGCTTATGCAGGCAGCAGTGTAAAAGACATCACTTCAGATGTTCTGAAACAGGTTAAATAAGTAATGTCTTCAATTCGACTGGCTGATTTAGCCCAGCAGTTGGATGCAGAATTGCACGGTGATGGCGAACTCGTCATCACCGGCGTTGCATCTATGCAAACGGCAAAAGCAGGCCAAATTACATTCATGGTAAACCCTCGTTATCGTGAGCAATTGGCTGTTTGCCAGGCTTCTGCCGTCGTGATGACTGAAGCCGATCTTCCTTTCGCACATAGCGCAGCTTTGGTAGTGAATAACCCCTACCTGACTTATGCTCGTATGGCGCAAATTCTTGATTCCACGCCGCAACCTGCTCAAAATATCGCGTCAGGCGCGGTGGTTGATGCGACTGCGACGTTGGGTAAAAATGTCGCCATTGGCGCTAATGCGGTTATCGAATCTGGCGTAGTGCTGGGCGATAATGTCGTGATTGGCCCTGGCTGTTTCGTGGGCAAAAACACCAATATTGGTGCTGGCACTCGCCTGTGGGCGAATGTGTCGATCTATCACGAAATCCAGATTGGTGAGCAGTGCCTGGTTCAGTCCGGTACTGTCATTGGTTCTGATGGTTTTGGTTATGCTAACGATCGTGGAAACTGGGTGAAGATCCCCCAGCTTGGCCGAGTGATCATTGGCGATCGTGTTGAAATTGGTGCATGTACAACAATCGACCGTGGTGCACTGGACGACACGATTATTGGCAATGGTGTTATCATCGATAATCAATGCCAGATTGCACATAACGTTGTGATTGGCGACAATACTGCCGTTGCTGGTGGTGTCATCATGGCTGGTAGCCTGAAAATTGGGCGCTACTGTATGATTGGCGGTGCCAGTGTTATCAATGGTCATATGGAAATCTGCGATAAAGTCACCGTGACTGGAATGGGCATGGTAATGCGCCCAATCACAGAACCGGGAGTTTACTCCTCAGGTATTCCACTACAGCCAAACAAAGTGTGGCGTAAAACAGCCGCGTTGGTGATGAATATCGACGAAATCAGCAAGCGCTTGAAATCAGTTGAGAAAAAAATCAATCAACAAGACTAAAAGTCACCCGCCCAAGACGCGTTAGTGCTTACTGATTTGCGGCCTGCTAGCTATCCCGAGATAGCCGCAGGCCGTGTTATTATTGTCATTTGGTACATTTAGACAGGAAGAGTATCTTGACTATCGACACTCATACTCTGCACATCGAAGAGATTTTAGAACTTCTGCCGCACCGTTACCCGTTCTTGCTGGTAGATCGCGTGCTGGATTTTGAAGAAGGCCGTTTTTTACGTGCAGTAAAAAATGTCTCAGTAAACGAGCCGTTTTTCCAGGGCCACTTCCCTGGTAAACCGATTTTCCCAGGTGTTTTGATTCTTGAAGCGATGGCGCAAGCCACCGGTATTCTTGCGTTTAAAAGCGTAGGCAAACTGGAACCTGGTGAGCTTTATTACTTTGCTGGTATTGATGAAGCACGTTTCAAGCGCCCAGTCGTGCCTGGTGACCAGATGGTCATGGAAGTTACTTTCGAGAAAACCCGCCGTGGTCTGACGCGCTTCAAAGGCGTGGCAACTGTTGACGGTAAAATTGTCTGCGAAGCAACTATGATGTGTGCCCGCAGCCGGGAGAGTTAATACGTGATTGATAAATCCGCCTTTATTCATCCATCAGCCATTGTGGAAGAAGGTGCCGTCATCGGTGCTAACGTTCATATTGGTCCGTTTTGTATTGTTGGTCCGCATGTTGAGATCGGTGACGGTACCGTTCTGAAGTCTCATGTTGTGGTAAATGGTCATACGACTATTGGTCGCGATAACGAGATATATCAGTTCGCGTCCATTGGTGAAGTGAACCAGGATCTTAAATATGCTGGTGAACCAACCCGAGTGGAAATTGGCGACCGCAACCGCATTCGCGAAAGCGTAACCATCCATCGTGGAACAGAACAGGGCGGTGGCTTGACGAAGGTGGGTAGCGATAACTTACTGATGATTAACGCCCACGTGGCGCATGATTGTACGGTTGGTAATCGTTGTATCCTCGCGAATAACGCAACACTTGCTGGTCACGTTTGCGTTGATGATTTTGCCATCATCGGCGGCATGACCGCGGTGCACCAGTTCTGTATTATCGGTGCGCACGTGATGGTGGGTGGCTGCTCTGGTGTAGCACAAGATGTTCCACCGTATGTTATTGCGCAGGGCAACCACGCGACACCATTTGGCGTCAATATCGAAGGGCTTAAACGCCGCGGTTTCAGTAGAGAAGCAATCCACGCAGTTCGTAATGCGTATAAAATTCTCTACCGCAGCGGGAAAACCTTCGAAGAAGCTAAGCCTGAGATTGCTCAAATTGCCGAGCAACATCCAGAAGTGAACGCATTCGTTGAATTCTTCGCTCGTTCAACTCGTGGTCTGATTCGCTAAATGAAGCCTGGTCGTCCGCTTACGATTGCCCTGGTCGCCGGAGAAACTTCCGGCGATATTCTTGGTGCAGGTCTGATTCGTGCATTAAAAGCTCGTGTTCCTGATGCTCGCTTCGTGGGTGTCGCTGGGCCATTGATGCAGGCTGAAGGTTGTGAAGCCTGGTATGAAATGGAAGAGTTGGCCGTGATGGGCATTGTTGAAGTGCTGGGTCGCCTGCGTCGATTACTTCATATTCGTGCTGATTTGACTCGCCGTTTCACAGAATTACAGCCAGATGTTTTTGTCGGTATCGATGCGCCTGATTTTAACATCACGCTGGAAGGTAATCTCAAAAAGCAGGGTATTCGTACCATTCATTACGTCAGTCCTTCTGTTTGGGCATGGCGTCAAAAACGTGTTTTCAAAATTGGCAGAGCAACGGATTTAGTGCTCGCATTTCTGCCTTTCGAAAAAGCGTTTTACGATAGATTTAATGTGCCGTGTCGGTTTATCGGTCATACCATGGCGGATGCTATGCCGCTTGATCCTGATAAAAATGCCGCACGCGCGACTTTAGGTATTTCCCCTGAGGCTAAATGCCTGGCACTGTTGCCTGGTAGCCGCGGTGCAGAAGTTGAAATGCTCAGCGCAGATTTTCTCAAAACAGCACTTTTGCTGCGTGAACGTTTTCCGAGTCTGGAAATCGTTGTTCCGCTGGTTAATGCCAAACGTCGTGAACAATTCGAACGAATCAAAGCTGAAGTCGCTCCAGACTTGACGATGCACTTGCTCAATGGGCAAGGGCGCGAAGCGATGGTGGCGAGCGATGCCGCATTGCTGGCATCGGGTACCGCTGCACTGGAGTGCATGTTGGCGAAATGCCCGATGGTGGTTGGTTATCGCATGAAGCCGTTCACTTTCTGGCTTGCGAAGCGCCTGGTTAAAACTGATTACGTTTCATTGCCAAATCTGCTGGCTGGCCGTGAACTGGTTAAAGAGTTATTGCAGGATGAGTGTGAGCCCAATGCGCTTGCGAAGGCGCTGGGCCCGTTGCTTGAAGACGGTGCGCAGAGTCACCAAATGCATGACACCTTCCGCGATCTGCATCAGCAAATTCGTTGTAACGCAGATGAACAGGCCGCAGACGCCGTGCTGGAGCTCGCACAATGATTGAATTTATTTACCCTCATACGCACCTGGTAGCAGGTGTTGATGAAGTGGGTCGTGGCCCACTGGTTGGCGCAGTTGTCACTGCGGCGGTGATTCTTGATCCTGCAAAACCTATTATTGGCCTTGCTGATTCGAAGAAACTCTCTGAAAAACGCCGCAACGCGCTTTACGATGAAATCATCGAAAAAGCGCTGTCCTGGAGTCTTGGCCGAGCTGAACCGGAAGAGATCGACCAGTTAAACATTTTGCATGCCACTATGCTGGCGATGCAGCGTGCAGTTGCTGGCCTCAGTGTGGTGCCTGAATATGTGCTGATCGATGGTAACCGCTGCCCAGCGCTACCAATGCCTTCACTGGCGGTAGTAAAAGGCGACAGCCGGGTTGCAGAAATTAGCGCGGCATCGATAATTGCCAAAGTGACGCGCGATCGTGAAATGACAGAGCTAGACCTCTGTTTTCCGCAATACGGTTTTGCCCAACACAAGGGTTACCCTACCGCTTTTCATCTGGAAAAGTTGGCAGAGCATGGTGCGACTGAACATCATCGTCGTAGTTTTGCTCCGGTCAAACGCGCTCTCGGACTGGCGTCCTGATTTGCGGACGTACGTTACACATCTAAACGGAATGAGAAATGGCTGAACCACGTTTCGTACACCTGCGGGTGCACAGCGACTACTCTATGGTTGATGGCCTGGCAAAAACTGCTCCGCTGGTGAAGAAAGCCGCGGCGATGGGGATGCCGGCGATCGCTATCACCGATTTTACTAACCTTTGCGGGTTGGTGAAATTCTATGGTGCAGCTCATGGCGTAGGGCTTAAGCCGATCATCGGTGCTGATTTTAACGTTGCCAATGAGTTGTTGGGTGATGAGCTTAGCCATCTGACGGTTCTCGCCACCAATAATGACGGTTACCAGAACCTTACCCTGTTGATTTCTAAAGCCTACCAACGTGGTTATGGAGCAGCAGGCCCGATTATTGACCGAACCTGGCTTGCCGAGCTCAACGAAGGGCTGATCCTGCTGTCTGGCGGGCGGATGGGGGATATTGGCAAAAACTTGTTGCGTGGCAATACGGCACAGCTTGATCAGTGCCTGGAATTCTACCAGCAGTATTTTGCCGATCGCTTCTATCTGGAGCTGATTCGAACCGGCCGTCCCGATGAAGAAAGCTATTTACACGCCGCTGTGGCTTTGGCCGATGAGCGTGGTTTGCCGGTGGTGGCGACCAACGACGTCAGGTTTATTGAAGCCACAGATTTTGATGCTCACGAAATTCGTGTCGCGATTCACGACGGCTTTACGCTTGATGACCCGAAACGCCCACGCAATTACTCTTCGCAGCAATACTTGCGCACTGAAGAAGAGATGTGTGAGCTGTTTTCAGATATTCCGGAAGCGCTAGAAAATAGCGTAGAAATTGCCAAACGCTGTAATGTCACCGTGCGCCTGGGTGAGTACTTCTTGCCCCAATTCCCAACCGGTGAAATGTCGACCGAAGATTTCCTGGTGATGAAATCCCGGGAAGGGCTAGAAGATCGTCTGGAATTCTTATTCAAAGATCCTGAAGAGCGGGCAGCAAAACGGCCACCGTATGATGAGCGTCTGGAAATTGAACTCAAAGTTATCAACCAGATGGGGTTTCCTGGGTACTTTCTGATCGTAATGGAATTTATCCAGTGGTCCAAAGATAACGGTGTGCCAGTCGGCCCAGGTCGTGGTTCTGGTGCGGGCTCGCTGGTTGCTTACGCTCTGAAAATCACTGACCTCGATCCGCTTGAATTGGATCTGCTGTTCGAACGCTTCCTGAACCCGGAACGTGTTTCGATGCCTGACTTTGATATCGACTTCTGCATGGAGAAACGCGATCGGGTTATTGATCACGTGGCCGAAATGTATGGGCGTGAGGCGGTATCGCAGATCATTACTTTTGGTACCATGGCGGCAAAAGCGGTTATCCGCGATGTGGGCCGCGTACTGGGTCACCCGTACGGCTTTGTCGATCGTATTTCTAAACTGATCCCGCCAGATCCGGGAATGACGCTTGCCAAAGCGTTTGAGGTCGAGCCACAGCTTCCTGAAATCTACGAGGCTGACGAAGAAGTTAAAGCGCTAATCGATATGGCGCGAAAACTTGAAGGTGTGACGCGAAACGCTGGCAAACACGCCGGTGGTGTTGTCATCGCGCCAACCAAAATTACCGACTTTGCTCCGCTGTATTGCGATGACCAGGGGCAGAACCCGGTCACCCAGTTCGATAAAAATGATGTGGAATATGCGGGTCTGGTGAAGTTCGACTTCCTTGGCTTGCGTACGCTGACCATCATCGACTGGGCGTTGAAGATGATTAACCCGCGTCGGGCAAAGCAAGGTTTAGAGCCGATTGATATCGCCGCTATTCCGCTCGAAGACAAGAAAAGCTTCGACATGCTGCAACGCTCGGAAACCACTGCGGTGTTCCAGCTTGAATCCCGCGGCATGAAAGATTTGATTAAGCGTCTACAGCCTGACTGCTTCGAAGATATGATCGCACTGGTGGCGCTTTTCCGCCCTGGCCCGCTGCAATCAGGCATGGTTGATAACTTTATCGACCGTAAGCACGGGCGTGAAGCTATCTCTTATCCGGATATTCAGTGGCAGCATGAAAGCCTGAAACCGGTGCTGGAACCGACCTACGGCATCATCCTGTATCAAGAACAGGTTATGCAAATTGCGCAGGTTCTGGCGGGTTACTCGCTCGGCGGCGCAGATATGTTGCGTCGTGCGATGGGTAAAAAGAACCCAGCCGAGATGGCGAAGCAGCGTGGTGGCTTTGAAGATGGCGCGAAATCTCGCGGTATTGACGGCGAACTGGCGATCAAAATCTTTGACCTGGTAGAGAAATTCGCCGGTTACGGGTTTAACAAATCTCACTCCGCAGCTTACGCGCTGGTTTCCTACCAGACGCTATGGTTAAAAGCGCACTATCCGGCAGAATTTATGGCCGCAGTAATGACTGCGGATATGGATAACACCGAGAAAATCGTTGGCCTGGTCGACGAATGCTGGCGTATGGGTCTGAAAATTCTGCCACCAGATATTAACTCGGGTCTGTACCATTTCCACGTTAATGACGACGGGGAAATTGTTTACGGCATTGGCGCGATTAAAGGTGTTGGTGAAGGCCCAATTGAAGCGATAATTGAGGCGCGTAACGAAGGCGGTTATTTCCGTGAGTTGTTCGACCTCTGTGCGCGTGCTGACGTTAAAAAACTCAATAAACGTATCCTTGAAAAATTAGTGATGTCCGGGGCCTTTGACCGTCTTGGACCGCATCGGGCTGCACTTATGAATGCGCTGCCCGATGCGCTAAAAGCGGCTGATCAGCACGCTAAAGCGGAAGCTATCGGCCAGGTTGATATGTTCGGTGTACTGGCTGATGAACCAGAGCAGGTTGAACAGTCTTATGCCAGCGTGATGCCGTGGCCTGAGCAAGTGGTACTGGACGGCGAGCGTGAAACGCTGGGCTTGTATCTTACTGGCCACCCCATCACACAGTACCTTAAAGAAATTGAGCGCTATGTCGGTGGCATGCGCCTGAAAGAGATGCACCCGACAGAACGTGGTAAAATGACCACGGCTGCGGGTCTGGTGATTGCTTCGCGGGTGATGGTTACCAAGCGCGGCAATCGCATTGGCATCTGTACTCTGGATGACCGTTCTGGTCGCCTGGAAGTGATGCTATTCACAGATGCGTTAGAAAAGTACCAGCATCTGTTGGAAAAAGACCGTATCCTGATCGTCAGCGGACAGGTCAGCTTTGATGACTTCAGCGGTGGCCTTAAAATGACTGCTCGCGAAGTAATGGACATTGACGAGGCCCGCGAAAAGTATGCGCGTGGGCTTGCTATCTCGCTGACGGACAGGCAAATTGATGACCAGCTTTTGAACCGTCTCCGTCAGTCTCTGGAACCCCATCGTTCGGGGACCATTCCAGTACATCTCTACTATCAGAGAGCGGATGCACGAGCGCGTTTGCGTTTTGGCGCAGCATGGCGTGTATCCCCAAGCGATCGTTTGCTCAATGAGCTTCGCACGCTGATAGGCTCGGAGCAGGTGGAACTGGAGTTTGACTAATACAGGAATATTATGAGTCTGAATTTCCTCGATTTTGAACAGCCGATTGCAGAGCTGGAAGCGAAAATTGATTCCCTGACTGCAGTTAGCCGTCAGGACGAAAAGTTAGATATTAATCTCGACGAAGAAGTGCAGCGTCTGCGTGAAAAAAGCGTAGAACTCACACGTAAAATCTTCGCCGATTTAGGGGCATGGCAGATTGCTCAACTGGCGCGTCATCCGCAGCGCCCGTATACGCTTGATTACCTGCGTCTCGCTTTTGATGAGTTTGATGAGCTTGCGGGTGACCGTGCGTATGCTGACGATAAAGCTATTGTTGGCGGGATTGCGCGCTTAGATGGTCGTCCGGTGATGGTTATTGGCCATCAAAAAGGCCGTGAAACCAAAGAGAAGATTCGCCGTAACTTCGGTATGCCAGCACCTGAGGGGTATCGTAAAGCACTGCGTTTGATGGAAATGGCTGAGCGCTTCAAGATGCCAATCATTACCTTCATCGACACTCCAGGCGCATACCCTGGTGTGGGTGCGGAAGAGCGCGGTCAATCCGAAGCTATCGCTCGCAACTTGCGTGAGATGTCTGGCCTGAAAGTGCCCGTCATCTGTACCGTAATTGGTGAGGGTGGTTCTGGTGGTGCGTTGGCAATTGGTGTGGGCGATAAAGTGAATATGCTGCAGTACAGCACCTATTCCGTAATCTCCCCAGAAGGTTGTGCGTCAATTCTGTGGAAAAGTGCTGATAAAGCCCCTATCGCCGCAGAAGCGATGGGCATCATTGCTCCGCGCCTGAAAGAGCTGAAGCTGATTGATTCCGTCATTCCTGAACCGCTGGGCGGTGCGCACCGTAACGTGGAAGTAATGGCAGCATCACTGAAAGCGCAGTTACTGGCTGATTTAGCCGATCTGGACGTGCTGAATACCGAAGAGCTGTTGGCTCGTCGTTATCACCGTCTGATGAGCTACGGCTACGCGTGATAGCATGAAGCATTGCCAGGAAAGGTCAGAAGAAATTCTGGCCTTTTTTATTGCCTGAATCCCAGACTTTAAAAAGCTTTACACCACTGAGCTTGTCCTCAGCCTGATTTCAATAAACTATGCTTACTTAAAGGTTTTTTGCCAGGAGGTAAGCGTTGAATATTATTGCAATCATGGGCCCGCATGGTGTTTTCTACAAAGATGAGCCAATTAAAGAGTTACATAAAGCACTGGAAGTGCAAGGTTTCCGGCTCATTTACCCCACCAACAGCACCGACCTGCTTAAACTCATCGAACATAATCCGCGTATTTGTGGTGTCATTTTTGACTGGGACGAGTACAGCATGGATTTATGCAGCGAAATTAATGCGCTGAATGAATATTTGCCGCTGTATGCGTTTATCAATACGCACTCTTCGCTGGATGTCAGCGTCAACGAAATGCGCATGGCGCTGTGGTTTTTTGAATATGCTCTCAGTGCCGCTGACGACATCGCCCTGCGCATCCGTCAGTACACCAACGAGTATCTGGATAACATCACTCCGCCGTTAACTAAAGCGCTGTTTAACTATGTTAACGAAGGAAAATATACCTTCTGCACACCTGGCCACATGGCGGGCACGGCCTACCAGAAAAGCCCGGTCGGCTGCCTGTTCTACGATTTTTTTGGTGCGAACACTCTCAAGGCAGATGTCTCTATTTCGGTGACAGAACTGGGATCGTTACTGGATCACACAGGGCCGCATCTGGAAGCCGAGGAATACATCGCCCGTACTTTCGGTGCTGAACAGAGCTACATGGTGACTAACGGTACATCGACGTCGAATAAAATCGTTGGTATGTACGCAGCTCCTTCTGGCAGCACGGTGTTGATTGACCGTAATTGTCACAAATCGCTGACGCATTTGTTGATGATGACGGATTTGGTTCCCATCTGGCTCAAGCCGACTCGTAACGCGTTGGGGATTTTAGGCGGTATTCCGAAGCGTGAGTTTATGCGCGCGAGCATCGAAGAAAAGGTGGCGAACACTGAAAATGCGCAGTGGCCAGTTCATGCGGTCATTACCAACTCGACATACGACGGCTTGCTGTATAACACCGAATTTATCAAACAAACCCTGGATGTTCCGTCTATCCACTTTGACTCCGCCTGGGTGCCATACACCAATTTCCATCCGATTTATCAGGGGAAAAGTGGCATGAGCGGCGATCGGGTCGTGGGAAAAGTCATTTACGAAACTCAATCCACACACAAGTTACTGGCAGCGTTCTCACAAGCATCTCTGATTCATATTAAAGGGAATTACGACGAGGAGACTTTCAACGAAGCCTACATGATGCACACCACGACCTCGCCAAGTTATCCGTTGGTGGCGTCGATTGAAACGGCTGCAGCGATGCTGCGTGGTAACCCAGGTAAGCGGTTGATCAACCGTTCAGTAGAACGTGCGTTGCATTTTCGTCGTGAAGTTCAGCGTTTACGTGAAGAGACTGAGGATTGGTTCTTCGATATCTGGCAGCCGGAACACATAGACGAAGCGGCTTGTTGGCCTATTTCACCAGGCGAAGAAGACTGGCACGGCTTCAAAGATGCGGATGCCGACCATATGTACCTCGACCCGATTAAAGTCACCATTCTGACGCCGGGCATGGATGAGTTAGGTACGATGGCCGAGCAGGGGATCCCTGCGGCATTGGTGGCGAAGTTCCTTGATGAGCGTGGTGTGGTGGTTGAAAAAACCGGGCCGTATAACTTGCTCTTCCTGTTCAGTATTGGCATCGACAAAACCAAAGCTTTAAGTTTGCTGCGTGGTTTGACGGAGTTTAAACGCTCTTATGACCTCAATCTGCGGGTGAAAAACATGCTGCCAGATTTGTATGCCGAAGACCCAGATTTTTACCGCAATATGCGTATCCAGGATCTGGCGCAAGGCATTCATAAACTGATTAAGCAGCACAACCTTTCCGATCTGATGCTGCGGGCTTTTGATGTGTTACCGGAAATGAAAATGACACCGCACAAAGCCTATCAACAACAAGTGAAAGGCAACGTTGAAACGGTCGAAATTGAACAACTACTAAACCGTGTCTCGGCTAACATGATCCTGCCGTATCCGCCGGGTGTCCCGGTGGTGATGCCTGGTGAGATGATTACCGATGAAAGCCGCGCCGTGCTCGATTTCTTGCTGATGCTGTGCTCGGTTGGAGAACACTATCCCGGCTTTGAAACCGATATTCACGGCGCTAAATTGGGTGACGATGGCATCTACCGTGTACGAGTCTTAAAAACGGTTTAGGGTCTTGATTTAGCAAGGCGCGATAGTTACCGTGCGGAAAAGATAAAGGAGCACTTATGCTGGGTTTAAAACAAGTTCATCACATCGCGATTATTGCTTCGGACTACCCAATCAGTAAGCATTTTTACTGTGACATTCTCGGCTTCACGCTGCAGGCAGAGGCTTATCGTGAAGAGCGAGATTCATGGAAAGGGGATTTGGCGCTGAACGGGCAATATGTCATTGAGCTGTTCTCGTTTCCTTTTCCGCCTGCAAGGCCAAGCCGCCCGGAAGCTTGTGGGCTGCGCCATTTGGCGTTTAGCGTTGATGACATTGATAGCGCGATTGTTCATCTTGAGAAGCATGGCGTGAAGTGCGAACCCGTGCGTATCGATCCTTTCACGGATAAACGTTTTACTTTCTTTAGTGACCCAGATGGCTTACCGCTGGAGCTTTATCAGCAGTAACACTTGCCTCATATCTCGTTGCCCAGTAACGTGCTGGGCAAATCCTTATTCAAACTACTGATTATGCAACTTCGTCCTCTATTCACATTACTGCATCCGCACCAACAATTGCTGGTGGCGTTTAGTGGCGGGCTGGATTCCACGGTTTTACTGCATCAGTTGGTCACACTGCGTGACAGCCAGGCTGCAAATTATAAAATTCGTGCAATGCACATTCATCACGGCTTAAGCCCTTTCGCTGATGATTGGGCTGAGCATTGTCAGAAAGTGTGTTTGCAATGGAACGTGCCATGCGAAGTCAGACGAGTGCAGTTAGCCGACGACGGATTAGGCATTGAAGCTCACGCCCGGGCAGCACGTTATCAGGCGCTGACGGAAGCATTACTTCCTGAAGAGGTGCTACTCACAGCACAACATCTCGACGACCAATGCGAAACGTTTTTGTTGGCCCTAAAGCGTGGAAGTGGCCCTGCGGGATTATCCGCAATGCCAGTGCGCTTGCCTTTGGGCGAGACGGAATTAATCAGGCCGTTGCTCGGGCAAGCGCGTCAGCAGTTGCAAGCATGGGCGGATGAACACCAGCTAACCTGGATAGAAGACGAAAGTAATCAGGACGACAGCTACGACCGTAATTTCTTACGGCTGCGAGTGCTTCCTGAAATCCAACAGCGCTGGCCTCATTTCCCGCAAAGCGTGGCGCGCAGTGCGGAGTTGTGCGGTGAACAAGAACAACTACTTGATGAGTTGCTGGCCGAACAACTCGATGAACTCATTCAGTCTGATGGATCGTTGTTAATTGAGCCTATGCAGCCGTTGAGCGAGGTTCGTCGTGCTGCGCTGTTACGCCGTTGGATTGCCAGACAGAAAGCGGTGATGCCTTCCAGAGCAGCACTTGTGCGTTTATGGGATGAAGTGGCAACCAGCCGTGAGGATGCCAATCCGCGGCTGAAGTTTGGCTGCTATGAAGTCCGTCGTTTTCAGGGCGCGCTGTACTGGTTGCCAATAATCCATGGGTTAGGTGATGAAGTGGTTCGCTGGGCTGCGCCTTTCGAGCCATTAATCTTGCCCGACGGTTTGGGAGTGGTTCAACTTGTGGCAACCGGGCAAGAGATTCGTGCACCGCTGGATAACGAACCGGTGAGTATTCGATTTAAGGCTACCGGGCAGCTCCACATTGTCGGGCGGGATCGTGGCCGTAGCCTGAAAAAAATATGGCAGGAATTTGGCATTCCGCCATGGCTACGCGAGCGAACACCGCTGTTATATTACGGCGAAAAATTAATTGCCGCTCTGGGCGTTTTTGTCACCCAGGAGGGAAGGGCAACAGAACAATCATGCTGGCATGTCGACTGGCAAAAGGAGAATCAGCAGTGAAGAGAATATTTATTTTGGCCGGTGTGCTGGTGTGCGCTCAGCCTGTATGGGCAAAAGGTGATGCCGCAGCCGGTGAACAGAAAGCCATGATGTGTGTGGCCTGTCATGGCGCGACCGGGAAAGTTTCTGTACCGATGTACCCGAATCTGGCGGGGCAAAACCAGGCGTATCTTGAGCACTCATTGCAAGCGTATAAAAAAGGCGAACGCAGTGGCGGACAAGCGGAAATCATGAAGGCTTACGTCAGTGGTTTGTCTGATGAAGATATTAGCAATCTGGCGGCTTACTACGCGTCCATGAAACCGTAGTAAAAAAAACGGGCAGCCAAGTAAGGCTGCCCGCGCATGCGGATACTTTGCGTATCAGGACTCGCTAACTACGACAGTCCCAATTTCAGGATGGCTGAAACTGGTTATTTTATCGAGACGAACTTCGCGAGTGGCGCCGGCATCATCGACAATCAAATATTCGATGTTCTTACGAGATACCAGGTCACTGGCTTTCGCCTTGAAAACTTCTCCGCTCTTTAATTCCAGCGTCAATAATAAGTGATGCTGGCAGGCGAGCTCGAGATTGTCATAATCATCACAATTGATGGGTTGATAGGCATCATTCATTGACATAATCGCTCACCAGTAAGTTCGCGGCAGCATACGCCGCCTGTTCCCTGATAGATTCTGGTTGTGCTTCGTTGGAAGCCACTTCGTTCAGCACCTTCAAGACGCAACCTAGTGCATCCGGAATGTAACCCAAATCTCCGCTGGCTATTTCCGCATAGCGCTTTCGTACTAATTCACAATACTTTTCCACACGCCCTCCTTTCAGAGTCCCGACCTCAGACTTAATCGTGGGATGCAAGTTAAGCCTACGAAGATAAACTCTGTTTAGCAAGGTGACTATACCACAGTGATGAAAGCGATATCAGCAGCGTAACTCTCTACATCAGTGAATACATAACAGCGTTTTAGCGAGGTTTTCGTTACAATGACTGCCTAATTAGTGTGGAGAAGTGTGATGGCGTTAAAAGCGACAATCTATAAAGCGATGGTGAATGTTGCCGATCTCGATCGAAATCAGTTTCTGGATAGCAACCTGACGCTTGCGCGCCATCCTTCGGAAACTCAAGAACGCATGATGCTGCGTTTGCTGGCGTGGATTAAATATGCCAATGAGCGCCTGCAGTTTTCTCGCGGATTAAGTGCTGAAGACGAGCCTGAAATCTGGCAGCGCAACGATCATATGGGCATCGACTTGTGGATTGAACTCGGTCTGCCGGAAGAAAAACGCCTGAAAAAAGCCTGTAGCCAATCTGCAGAAGTGGCGCTGTTTACTTATAACAGCCGTGCCGCAGAAATCTGGTGGCAGCAGCATCAAAATAAACTCAAGCAATACCAAAACTTGTCTATCTGGTACCTGGATGATGAGCAACTGGCGAAGCTGTGTGAGTTCGGCACGCGCTCAATGAACTTGCAGGCCACGATTCAGGATGGTGCGATTTGGCTGTCTGATGCTGAGAATAATCTCGAAATTCACTTCACGGCCTGGCAGCATCATTGATGATTGTCGTCTCTCGTGCGGTAGCCATACCGGACAACGAAGTCACCATTACGGCTATCCGCGCACAAGGAGCGGGTGGCCAGCATGTGAATAAAACCTCAACGGCAATCCATTTGCGTTTTGACATTCGAGGCTCCAGCCTGCCAGAGTATTATAAAGAACGCTTATTGGCGGCCAGCCATCATCTGATTACGCCTGATGGTGTGGTTGTGATTAAAGCGCAGGAATATCGTAGCCAGGAAATGAATCGTGAAGCGGCGGTGGCAAGGCTCGTTTCCTTGATTCAGGAATTAACCGTTGAGCAGAAAAACCGTCGGGCGACCCGGCCTACACGCGCGTCAAAAGAGCGCCGTCTGGCATCGAAATCACAAAAATCTACGACTAAGTCGCTACGAGGAAAAGTCCGTCGCCCTGAATGACGAACGGCAAAGAAATTGACCAGCAGAAGGAAGAGATGGTGAAAAAAATACTATTGTCAGCTGTGGCTGTGTGCAGTTTGTTCGCTCTTTTTGGCTGTAATAACCGGGCCGAAGTTCAAACGTTGCAGCAGACGCAAGTTGCAGAGCTGCAACCGATGCAGCAAAGCTACCGTGGTGTTTTACCTTGTGCGGATTGCTCAGGAATTGAAACCTCGCTGTTTTTGGAAAAAGATGGCTCGTGGGTCATGAATCAGCGCTACGAGGGCGCGAAAGAGCCAGCGGTATTTGCCTCATATGGCAGTTGGGCGCGTACGGCTGATAAATTAGTGTTGACCGCAAGCGACGGTGAAAAGCTCTACTTCCGTCCTAAAGGTGATAGCCTGGAAATGTTGGATAGGAGTGGCAATCCCATTGAGTCACAGCTCAATTACACGCTACAGCCGATGAAAGACGCTCTGCCTGCGACACCAATGACCATGAAAGGCATGTATAAGTACATGGCTGATGCGGCAATTTTCCAGGATTGTGCGACAGGGAAAACCTTTGACGTTGCCAGCAATGCTGAACTTGAGCGTGGCTATGCGGCCGCACGTGGCGAGGATTTCCAGCCCGTGTTGCTGGTGGTTGAAGCGCACTTTGCCTTACAGGCTTCACCTGATAGCGGCGAATTGAGAAAAACAGTGGTTGCAGACCGGGCCGCTAAGTTCGAGCCGAAGAAAACCTGCCACGACTAATCAAATGAATAAAAAAAGCCCCGCTAAGAAATTAGCGGGGCTTTTTACTGAACACAATTGTTGTTAGCGTTTAATCTGCGCCAGCAGGAAATCAATGATTTCGCTGGTTTTGATCATCTGCTTCTCGCCTTCACGACGGTTTTTGTATTCGACTTCTTCGCTATCAAGGTTACGATCGCCGATAACGACAGTGTGCGGAATACCAATCAGTTCCATGTCCGCAAACATTACGCCTGGGCGTTCTTTGCGGTCATCCATCAGTACTTCAATGCCTTTGGCACGCAGAGTCGAATACAGCTCTTCTGCCAACTCTTTCACACGGAAAGATTTGTGCATATTCATTGGCAGAATAGCAACCTGGAACGGAGCAATCGCATCTGGCCACAGAATGCCACGGTCGTCATAGTTCTGCTCAATGGCAGCTGCTACTACGCGAGTCACACCGATACCGTAGCAACCCATTGTCAGCGTCTGATTGCGACCATCTTCACCCTGAACAGATGCTTTCATCGCTTCTGAATACTTGGTGCCGAGCTGGAAGATATGGCCCACTTCGATGCCGCGTTTAATCAGCAAAGTTCCTTTGCCATCAGGGCTTGGGTCGCCTTCAACCACGTTACGAATGTCGGCAACTTCTGGCAGCGCAACATCACGTTCCCAGTTAATACCAACCAAGTGTTTACCGTCGATGTTTGCACCCGCAGCGAAGTCGCTCATCGCCGCAACAGTACGGTCAACAACCACCGGAATAGGCAGATTGACTGGGCCAAGTGAACCAGGGCCTGCTTTAACAACTGCACGAATTTCTTCTTCGGTCGCGAAAGTCAGTGGGCTGGCAACCTGTGGCAGTTTCTCTGCTTTGACTTCGTTCAGTTCGTGATCGCCACGAACCAGCAGAGCAACCAGAGGATAAGCACTCCCTTCGGTGGCTTTGACCATCAAAGTCTTCACTGTTTTTTCAACTGGCAGATTGAACTGCTCAACCAGCTCAGCGATGGTTTTTGCGTTCGGGGTGTCGATCTGCGTCATTTCAACAGTCGGTGCCGCACGGCCGCCAACTGGAGCAACCGCTTCAGCAAATTCGATGTTAGCTGCGTAATCAGACTCGGTTGAGAAGATGACATCATCTTCGCCGCTTTGTGCCAGCACCTGGAATTCGTGAGATGCACTGCCGCCGATAGAACCGGTATCAGCTTCTACTGCGCGGAAATCCAGACCCATACGGCTGAAGATTTTGCTGTAAGCCTGATACATCGCATCGTAAGTTTCCTGCAAGGATTCCTGAGAAGTATGGAAAGAGTAAGCGTCTTTCATCAGGAATTCACGGGAACGCATCACGCCGAAACGTGGGCGAACTTCGTCACGGAACTTAGTCTGAATCTGGAAGAAGTTCAGTGGCAGCTGTTTGTAAGAGCTGAGTTCATTACGAATCAAGTCAGTGATGACTTCTTCGTGAGTTGGGCCGAGGACAAATGGACGATCGCCACGGTCAACAAAACGCAGCAGCTCCGGGCCATACTGTTCCCAACGACCGCTCTCCTGCCACAAATCTGCGGGCTGAACCACGGGCATGCACATCTCGATGGCACCGGCGTTGTTCATCTCTTCACGCACGATGTTTTCGACTTTTTTCAGGACACGCAGACCGGTCGGCAACCAGGTATACAAACCTGAAGCGAGTTTACGGATCATCCCGGCGCGCAGCATCAGTTGATGGCTGATGACCTCGGCGTCGGCTGGTGTCTCCTTCAATGTGGAGAGCAGATATTGGCTAGTACGCATGTTGTTACGGTTCCATTTGAACGGCAGATAACTGGCTACCTGAGTAGCCTGATGCAAAATAAGTGTTTTAGTTTACCAGTGTGGCAGGAATGTCAAAAGAGAAGGGCGATAAATTAACGGTTCTCAACGGCAAACACTTCTGAACCTAGCTCGGTAACACGCCAGCGGACGTTAAAATCCAGCAATAAAACGGCGTAGCTTTTACCTGGCTCTTCAGCTTTGCGATAAGCCGGGCGAGGGTCCTGAGCCAGTACCTGACGGATGAAACGCTCAATGTGGGGAAAACGTTTCTCAAGCAGCAATAACTGCTGCTGTACTTCAGGTGTGAAATAAACCGGCATATCGGCTGCGGGGGCGTTTTGCGCGTATCCCGCAATGGCTTCTGGTACAGCTTCAGCAAATGGCAAATAAGGTTTGATATCAACCACCGGTGTGCCATCGACCAAATCGAGACTCCCCAATTGCAAAATGACCTGATCTTTTTGGCAGCGAATGCCTTTCAGTTCAACTAATGACATTCCAATGGGATTTGGTCGGAATGTCGAACGCGTAGCGAAAACACCCATTCGGGCATTGCCACCCAGACGAGGTGGGCGCACCGTGGGCCGCCAGCCGCCTTCCATCGTTTGATGAAAAACAAATAGCAGCCATAAATGACTAAAGCCTTCGAGGCCACGAACCGCATCTGCCACGTTATACGGTGGCAGAAAATGCAACTCGCCACCGCCATCAGCCACTAAACCGGGCTGACGGGGAACGGCAAACTTCTCTTTATAAGGGGAGCGAATAACGCCAATCTGCTCAAAGCTAAACGCTGTCATTTTGCCGATACGTTCAATGCCGAACCTACACAAACGGCCTGCCGGTAGCAACCTGGTGTGCCGCTGGTAACATCACAGCTATGCAATAACACCGCGTTGGCTTTCATTTTTGAGGCGTTGACTTGCAAGCGTTTGCGGGCAGTTGGGATATTCGGTGGAGAATCTTGATTGCTCACCTGGCATGAATCGCCGCTGACTTCACCGAGATCACGGAAAGGTTTACCCACTAACTCTTCAGCATTGGTATAGATTTTTACGGGGGCAGGGCGCACGACTTTTGGTTTTGCAGGCTCCTGTTTCGGTGGTGTTGCGGTGCTTTTGATGGGCTCAACAGGGGATCTGCTTAGCATCGTACAGCCGCTCAGCATGACTGCTAATAAACAGATCGGTAAAGCACGCATAATTTTTCCTCAATGAATGATAAAACGCGATTATTGAATCAAGCTATTGCACAAATAACAAGACGGGCTTTCGCCCGCCTTAGAATATTTACGCAAAAATAAAAGAATGGAAACTTACCAGCCTTTTACTGCGCCGCCGTTGAAGACTTTGTTTGCTGCTTCGTAAACTTCGTCAGACTGGTAAGCCTGAACGAATTTCTTCACGTTTTCTGCATCTTTATTGTCTTCGCGGGAAACGATCAGGTTCACGTATGGAGAGTCTTTGTCTTCAACGAAGATACCATCTTTCGCTGGAGTCAGGCCAATCTGGCTTGCGTAAGTGGTGTTGATGATAGCCAGCGCAATCTGAGCATCGTCCAGGGAGCGTGGCAGCTGTGGAGCTTCCAGTTCAACCAGCTTCAGATTTTTAGGGTTTTCAGTTACGTCCAGAACGGTTGGCAGCAGACCCACGCCATCTTTCAGTTTAATCAGACCTTGTTTTTGCAGCAGCAGCAAAGAACGGCCAAGGTTAGTTGGGTCGTTTGGCAGAGCGATTTGCGCGCCAGCTTGCAGTTCATCTACAGATTTGATTTTTTTGGAGTAGCCAGCAATCGGGTAAACGAAAGTATTGCCTACACCAACCAGTTTGTAGCCACGGTCTTTGATCTGCTGATCCAGGTATGGTTTGTGTTGGAAAGCGTTAGCATCGATATCGCCCTTGCTCAGTGCTTCGTTAGGCAGAACGTAGTCGTTAAAAGTAACCAGCTCAACATCCAGGCCGTATTTCTCTTTTGCGACTTTCTGCGCAACTTCGGCAACCTGCTGCTCAGCACCAACAATGACGCCTACTTTAATATGGTTTGGATCTTTCTCGTCCTGACCACAACCCACTAGTGCCAGAGAACCAATCAGAGCACCAACTGCCGCAAAGGTTTTAAATTTAAAAGACATATCCTTTCCTTACTATGTGTAAAAAACGATGTTGTGTTGAACGTATTATTTGTGAGTTACAGCCCGGACGATACGATCGCCAGAGAATTGAATTAAATACACTAATACTACCAATAACACTAATACCGTATTCATCACGGTAGCGTTATAACCGATATAACCATACTGATAACCAATCTGACCTAAGCCACCGGCACCAACGGCACCGCCCATCGCGGAATAACCTACGAGAGTAATCAGTGTAATGGTGGCTGCATTTACCAGACCTGGCAGTGCTTCTGGCAGCAGAACTTTGCGGATGATTTGCATTGGAGTTGCACCCATTGCGCGTGAAGCTTCAATCAGACCCGATGGGATTTCTAACAGGGCGTTTTCCACCATACGTGCGATGAACGGTGCTGCACCTACGGTTAATGGAACGATTGCCGCTTGCAGGCCAATTGAAGTGCCGACAATGGTGCGGGTAAACGGAATCATCCATACCAGCAATATAATGAACGGTATAGAACGGAAGATATTCACTAACGCCGAAAGGCTGTTATAAAGCTTGGCGTTCTCGCTGATTTGACCCGGACGTGTAATATAGAGGAGCACACCAACAGGTAGCCCAAGCACGAAGCCAAAGAAGCCAGACACAAAAGTCATTGCCAGCGTCTCATACACTCCTTTAAGGAGTAACCACATCATTGGCTCAGACATAACCCAGCACCTCTACTTTTACATGTTGCTGCTGCAAGTATGCGATCGCAGCGTCCATATCCTGATGTTCTCCATGCAACTCGCACAGCATAATGCCGAACTTCACACCACCGGCGTAATCCATCTGCGCGCTGATGATATTGCTATTCACATTAAAGCGACGGGCTGTTTCGGAAAGTAACGGCGCATCAACCGATTGGCCGGTAAATTCCAGGCGCAGCAATGGAACGGTATCTCCACTCTTTTCTGTACTTAAGCGTTGCGCGTAATCCTCAGGAATATCCAGATGCAGAGTGGACTGAATAAACTGTTGTGCAAGTGGTGTCTTCGGATGAGAGAACACTTCACTTACCGTATCTTGTTCTATTAATTCACCGTCGCTAATCACCGCGACACAATCACAGATGCGTTTTACAACATCCATTTCATGGGTAATCAATAGAATAGTCAGACCAAGACGGCGGTTAATATCTTTCAACAGTTCGAGAATGGAACGTGTTGTTGCTGGATCAAGCGCGCTGGTGGCTTCATCGCATAGAAGAACTTTCGGGTTGCTTGCCAGCGCTCGAGCAATCGCAACACGCTGCTTTTGTCCACCAGAGAGGTTGGCTGGGTACGCATCGTGCTTTTCGCTCAGACCGACCAAATCGAGTAATTCAGATACGCGGTGTTTGATTTCTTCGCGCGGTGTATTGTCCAACTCTAAAGGCAAAGCGACGTTGCCATACACAGTGCGGGAAGAGAGTAAGTTAAAGTGCTGGAAAATCATGCCAATCTGACGACGTGCTTTGGTTAGCTGGCTTTCAGAAAGAGTCGTCAATTCCTGGCCATCGACCAGAATAGAACCTTGTGTTGGACGCTCAAGCAGGTTCACACAACGGATCAATGTGCTTTTCCCTGCACCAGATGCGCCAATCACGCCATAAATTTGCCCAGCAGGAACATGCAGACTGACGTTATTCAACGCCTGTATGCTGCGGTTACCTTGCTGGAACACTTTGGTGATATTAGAAAGTTTTATCATTAGGTTATTTATTATCGTATGAGTGTAAGCCGTGGCATTTTCTGCTGCCGATAACGGGCGATGACCGTTATCGATATGGATGTTAAGGCATCCAGACGTCTAAATCAATCAGCGAATGATTGTCTGTTCTCGCCCAAATAGTAATTCATGCGATACTACACCAAATCCCCAGTATCAGGAGTTTCCAAGTGGCACAGTCTGTTCCCGCTATTTTTCTCGATCGTGATGGCACCATTAATGTTGATCATGGTTATGTCCATGAAGTTGATCAGTTTGAGTTCATTGATGGTGTGATTGACGCAATGCGTGAGTTAAAAGCAATGGGTTATGCGTTAGTTCTTGTCACTAACCAGTCTGGCATTGCCCGTGGCATGTTTACTGAAGCTGATTTTGAAAATCTGACTGAGTGGATGGACTGGTCCTTAGCTGACCGTGGTGTTGACCTTGATGGTATCTATTATTGCCCACATCACCCTGAGGCAATAGTAGAAGAGTTTCGCCAAACCTGTGATTGTCGTAAACCACAACCGGGGATGCTGCTCTCAGCTCAAGAGTTCCTTCATATAGATATGGCTTCTTCTTATATGGTTGGAGACAAGTTAGAAGACATGCAAGCAGCTGCAGCGGCACAAGTCGGGACAAAAGTATTGGTTCGTACAGGTAAACCGGTCACTGAGCAAAGCGAAGCCGCGGCTGATATTGTTATTAATAGCCTCGCAGACCTACCAAAAGCGATAAAAGCGCGTCAAAAATAGACGTTACGCTCAAAAGTTAAACGGTTGGCAATTATTTTGAAAATAGGGGTTGTCAGCCTCCAGAAAATCCCTATACTGCGCCTCCACTGACACGGCACAACGGCTTACAAACCGGCCCGTCAGCCAGATGAAAAGCGAAAATAAACGCTTGACTCTGAAAGAGGAAAGCGTAATATACGCCACCTCGAGTTAGCAAGCGGAAGCGCGTAACTCACTGCTCTTTAACAATTTATCAGACAATCTGTGTGGGCACTCGCAGGATTGATATCTCAGATACCTTCGGGTATCAAAAAAATATCAAGTCTTGAAGAGTGACCAAGCAGTAATTCATTTAGTTGACTTGTTTAACTAAAGAAGTACTACGAAAGTTAATTTTTGAGCACCGCTTCACGAGTTGAAGCAAATCAAGCTTTTAATTGAAGAGTTTGATCATGGCTCAGATTGAACGCTGGCGGCAGGCCTAACACATGCAAGTCGAGCGGTAGCACAGGGAGCTTGCTCCTGGGTGACGAGCGGCGGACGGGTGAGTAATGTCTGGGAAACTGCCTGATGGAGGGGGATAACTACTGGAAACGGTAGCTAATACCGCATAACGTCTTCGGACCAAAGAGGGGGACCTTCGGGCCTCTTGCCATCAGATGTGCCCAGATGGGATTAGCTAGTAGGTGAGGTAATGGCTCACCTAGGCGACGATCCCTAGCTGGTCTGAGAGGATGACCAGCCACACTGGAACTGAGACACGGTCCAGACTCCTACGGGAGGCAGCAGTGGGGAATATTGCACAATGGGCGCAAGCCTGATGCAGCCATGCCGCGTGTATGAAGAAGGCCTTCGGGTTGTAAAGTACTTTCAGCGAGGAGGAAGGCGTTAAGGTTAATAACCTTGGCGATTGACGTTACTCGCAGAAGAAGCACCGGCTAACTCCGTGCCAGCAGCCGCGGTAATACGGAGGGTGCAAGCGTTAATCGGAATTACTGGGCGTAAAGCGCACGCAGGCGGTCTGTCAAGTCGGATGTGAAATCCCCGGGCTCAACCTGGGAACTGCATTCGAAACTGGCAGGCTAGAGTCTTGTAGAGGGGGGTAGAATTCCAGGTGTAGCGGTGAAATGCGTAGAGATCTGGAGGAATACCGGTGGCGAAGGCGGCCCCCTGGACAAAGACTGACGCTCAGGTGCGAAAGCGTGGGGAGCAAACAGGATTAGATACCCTGGTAGTCCACGCCGTAAACGATGTCGACTTGGAGGTTGTTCCCTTGAGGAGTGGCTTCCGGAGCTAACGCGTTAAGTCGACCGCCTGGGGAGTACGGCCGCAAGGTTAAAACTCAAATGAATTGACGGGGGCCCGCACAAGCGGTGGAGCATGTGGTTTAATTCGATGCAACGCGAAGAACCTTACCTACTCTTGACATCCAGAGAATTCGCTAGAGATAGCTTAGTGCCTTCGGGAACTCTGAGACAGGTGCTGCATGGCTGTCGTCAGCTCGTGTTGTGAAATGTTGGGTTAAGTCCCGCAACGAGCGCAACCCTTATCCTTTGTTGCCAGCGGTTCGGCCGGGAACTCAAAGGAGACTGCCAGTGATAAACTGGAGGAAGGTGGGGATGACGTCAAGTCATCATGGCCCTTACGAGTAGGGCTACACACGTGCTACAATGGCGCATACAAAGAGAAGCGACCTCGCGAGAGCAAGCGGACCTCATAAAGTGCGTCGTAGTCCGGATCGGAGTCTGCAACTCGACTCCGTGAAGTCGGAATCGCTAGTAATCGTAGATCAGAATGCTACGGTGAATACGTTCCCGGGCCTTGTACACACCGCCCGTCACACCATGGGAGTGGGTTGCAAAAGAAGTAGGTAGCTTAACCTTCGGGAGGGCGCTTACCACTTTGTGATTCATGACTGGGGTGAAGTCGTAACAAGGTAACCGTAGGGGAACCTGCGGTTGGATCACCTCCTTACCTAATAGATACGAACTTGCGTAGTGCTCACACAGATTGTCTGATAGAAAACGAGCAGTAAAACCTTATAGGCTTGTAGCTCAGGTGGTTAGAGCGCACCCCTGATAAGGGTGAGGTCGGTGGTTCAAGTCCACTCAGGCCTACCAAACTTCTCTCCATGCTGTGTTGCGACCCCGCTCACATACTTTAGTATGCTTCGCGGTGACGCGCCTTGCCTGATGAGAAGTTAAAGGTAAATCAAAAGGTTTTACGAAATCGATGGGGCTATAGCTCAGCTGGGAGAGCGCCTGCCTTGCACGCAGGAGGTCAGCGGTTCGATCCCGCTTAGCTCCACCATCATTTCATGCTCACCCAATACTTCTAAGTGTACTGTTTAACAGTGTGCTGAGAAGTATTTGCTCTTTAAAAATCCGGAACAAGCTGAAAATTGAAACGACACACTGTTTCCTTTCTCCGTAATAAGAAAGGAAAATGCGGTGTGTTCGAGTTTCTCAAATTTTCGCAACATACGATTGTGTCTTACGAGACATCTTCGGGTTGTGAGGTTAAGCGACTAAGCGTACACGGTGGATGCCCTGGCAGTCAGAGGCGATGAAGGACGTGCTAATCTGCGATAAGCGTCGGTAAGGTGATATGAACCGTTATAACCGACGATTTCCGAATGGGGAAACCCAGTGCAATTCGTTGCACTATCGTTAAGTGAATACATAGCTTAACGAAGCGAACCGGGGGAACTGAAACATCTAAGTACCCCGAGGAAAAGAAATCAACCGAGATTCCCCCAGTAGCGGCGAGCGAACGGGGAGCAGCCCAGAGTCTGAATCAGTTTGTGTATTAGTGGAAGCGTCTGGAAAGTCGCAGGGTACAGGGTGATACTCCCGTACACAAAAATGCACATACTGTGAACTCGAAGAGTAGGGCGGGACACGTGGTATCCTGTCTGAATATGGGGGGACCATCCTCCAAGGCTAAATACTCCTGACTGACCGATAGTGAACCAGTACCGTGAGGGAAAGGCGAAAAGAACCCCGGCGAGGGGAGTGAAACAGAACCTGAAACCGTGTACGTACAAGCAGTGGGAGCCTCTTTTATGGGGTGACTGCGTACCTTTTGTATAATGGGTCAGCGACTTATATTCTGTAGCAAGGTTAACCGTATAGGGGAGCCGCAGGGAAACCGAGTCTTAACTGGGCGTTAAGTTGCAGGGTATAGACCCGAAACCCGGTGATCTAGCCATGGGCAGGTTGAAGGTTGGGTAACACTAACTGGAGGACCGAACCGACTAATGTTGAAAAATTAGCGGATGACTTGTGGCTGGGGGTGAAAGGCCAATCAAACCGGGAGATAGCTGGTTCTCCCCGAAAGCTATTTAGGTAGCGCCTCGTGAACTCATCTTCGGGGGTAGAGCACTGTTTCGGCTAGGGGGCCATCCCGGCTTACCAACCCGATGCAAACTCCGAATACCGAAGAATGTTATCACGGGAGACACACGGCGGGTGCTAACGTCCGTCGTGAAGAGGGAAACAACCCAGACCGCCAGCTAAGGTCCCAAAGTCATGGTTAAGTGGGAAACGATGTGGGAAGGCACAGACAGCCAGGATGTTGGCTTAGAAGCAGCCATCATTTAAAGAAAGCGTAATAGCTCACTGGTCGAGTCGGCCTGCGCGGAAGATGTAACGGGGCTAAACCATGCACCGAAGCTGCGGCAGCGACGCTTATGCGTTGTTGGGTAGGGGAGCGTTCTGTAAGCCGTTGAAGCTGGACTGTGAGGTCTGGTGGAGGTATCAGAAGTGCGAATGCTGACATAAGTAACGATAAAGCGGGTGAAAAACCCGCTCGCCGGAAGACCAAGGGTTCCTGTCCAACGTTAATCGGGGCAGGGTGAGTCGACCCCTAAGGCGAGGCCGAAAGGCGTAGTCGATGGGAAACAGGTTAATATTCCTGTACTCGGTGTTACTGCGAAGGGGGGACGGAGAGGGCTATGTTAGCCGGGCGACGGTTGTCCCGGTTTAAGCATGTAGGCGGAGAGTTTAGGTAAATCCGGACTCTTATCTAACGCTGAGGTGTGATGACGAGGTACTACGGTGCTGAAGTAACAAATGCCGCACTTCCAGGAAAAGCCTCTAAGCATCAGGTAACATCAAATCGTACCCCAAACCGACACAGGTGGTCAGGTAGAGAATACCAAGGCGCTTGAGAGAACTCGGGTGAAGGAACTAGGCAAAATGGTGCCGTAACTTCGGGAGAAGGCACGCTGTCGGTAGGTGAAGTCCCTTGCGGATGGAGCTGAAGGCAGTCGAAGATACCAGCTGGCTGCAACTGTTTATTAAAAACACAGCACTGTGCAAACACGAAAGTGGACGTATACGGTGTGACGCCTGCCCGGTGCCGGAAGGTTAATTGATGGGGTTAAGCGCAAGCTGAAGCTCTTGATCGAAGCCCCGGTAAACGGCGGCCGTAACTATAACGGTCCTAAGGTAGCGAAATTCCTTGTCGGGTAAGTTCCGACCTGCACGAATGGCGTAATGATGGCCAGGCTGTCTCCACCCGAGACTCAGTGAAATTGAAATCGCTGTGAAGATGCAGTGTACCCGCGGCAAGACGGAAAGACCCCGTGAACCTTTACTATAGCTTGACACTGAACACTGGTCCTTGATGTGTAGGATAGGTGGGAGGCTTTGAAGCGAGGACGCCAGTTCTTGTGGAGCCAACCTTGAAATACCACCCTTTAATGGCTGGTGTTCTAACGTAGACCCGTAATCCGGGTTGCGGACAGTGTCTGGTGGGTAGTTTGACTGGGGCGGTCTCCTCCTAAAGCGTAACGGAGGAGCACGAAGGTTAGCTAATCACGGTCGGACATCGTGAGGTTAGTGCAAAGGCATAAGCTAGCTTGACTGCGAGAGTGACGGCTCGAGCAGGTGCGAAAGCAGGTCTTAGTGATCCGGTGGTTCTGAATGGAAGGGCCATCGCTCAACGGATAAAAGGTACTCCGGGGATAACAGGCTGATACCGCCCAAGAGTTCATATCGACGGCGGTGTTTGGCACCTCGATGTCGGCTCATCACATCCTGGGGCTGAAGTAGGTCCCAAGGGTATGGCTGTTCGCCATTTAAAGTGGTACGCGAGCTGGGTTTAGAACGTCGTGAGACAGTTCGGTCCCTATCTGCCGTGGGCGCTGGAGAATTGAGGGGGGCTGCTCCTAGTACGAGAGGACCGGAGTGGACGCATCACTGGTGTTCGGGTTGTCATGCCAATGGCATTGCCCGGTAGCTAAATGCGGAAAAGATAAGCGCTGAAAGCATCTAAGCGCGAAACTTGCCCCGAGATGAGTTCTCCCTGACCCTTTAAGGGTCCTGAAGGAACGTTGAAGACTACGACGTTGATAGGCTGGGTGTGTAAGCGTAGCGATACGTTGAGCTAACCAGTACTAATGATCCGTGAGGCTTAACCTTACAACACCGAAGGTGTTTTGGTTGAGAGACTAAGCATTTGATTTTCAGCTTGAACCGAGATTAAGTTGATGGTTGTGTGGATAACGCAACGGTTAACAAAACAGAATTTGCCTGGCGGCACTAGCGCGGTGGTCCCACCTGACCCCATGCCGAACTCAGAAGTGAAACGCCGTAGCGCCGATGGTAGTGTGGGGTCTCCCCATGCGAGAGTAGGGAACTGCCAGGCTCCAAATTCAAAGCAGTAAAAGCCAGACTGTGACATCTGGTGGTAGTAAAGAAATTCGGTGGAGCGGTAGTTCAGTCGGTTAGAATACCTGCCTGTCACGCAGGGGGTCGCGGGTTCGAGTCCCGTCCGTTCCGCCACTTATTAAGCCCTGAGTCTTTTAGACTCAGGGCTTTTTGCCGTCTAAAATTCACTGGAAATTTTCTTATTATTGTTAATTTCGCAAATATCTTCTGCATTTGGATCTCTTTTTTAGCAAAGTAATCACCTCCATAATCCTCGTATAACAAATATATATCCCCCAACGAGGTAAAAAATGACAATTCCTGCATTTGGTTTAGGTACTTTTCGCTTAAAAGACGACGTTGTTATCGCATCGGTAAAAACTGCTCTTGAACTGGGATACCGTGCCGTAGATACAGCTCAAATCTATGACAATGAAGCTGCAGTCGGCCAGGCGATTGAAGAAAGTGGAGTGGGGCGTGATGAACTGTTTCTCACCACCAAAATTTGGATTGAGAATCTTGGAAAAGACCAATTAATTCCAAGTCTGAAGGAAAGTTTGCGTAAACTGCGTACGCCATACGTTGATATGACACTTATTCACTGGCCTTCACCGAATAATGCTGTTTCGGTAGAAGAATTCATGCAGGCATTGTTGGAAGCAAAAAGTGAAGGCTTGACTCGCCATATTGGTGTTTCTAACTTCAATATTGATCTGATGCAGAAGGCTATTGATACCGTTGGGGCTGAAAATATTGCAACTAACCAGATTGAGCTTTCACCTTACTTACAGAATCGCAAGGTAGTTGGATGGGCACAAGTGCAGGGGATTCATATAACGTCATATATGACGCTTGCCTATGGCAAGGCTCTGAAAGACGAAGTGATTAGCCAGATTGCACTGAAACATAATGCGACTCCGGCCCAGGTTATTTTAGCGTGGGCAATGCAGTTGGGTTACGCAGTCATTCCTTCTTCGACTAAGCGCGAGAATTTGCAAAGTAATTTACAAGCACAGGCTGTGCTTCTCGATACTGAAGATATGACTACTATTGCTGCTCTGGATTGCAATGACCGGCTGGTTAGCCCAGAAGGTTTGGCTCCTGAGTGGGATTGATTACCCATTACAGCCCCTGCGGGGGCTGTTGAACATGTTCACTCAGAAAATCAATGAACGCTCGTATCCGACTACTCACGGCCCGATCACTGTAATACACCGCGCTAAATGGCATCTCTACCGGCAGTAACTTATCCGCCAGTAATTCGACAAACTTCCCCTCAGCAATTTCCCTGTTAATCATATAGTCAGAAAGGCAGGCTATCCCATTCCCATTCAGGCAAAGTTGCTTGAGAGTCTCACCACTGTTTGAGGTTATTCCTGGTGTTATGTCATACCGTAACCCATCAGACTGTGCGACAGGCCATTTATTCAAACTCTCCGTCTCAGAAAAACCCAGGCAAATATGATCCTGAAGATCTTCTGCACATTGTGGTAAGCCATGCTGCGCTAAATATTCTGGTGATGCGATAATTTTACGGCGGCTGGTAAAAAGCGGTCTGGCTCGTAGAGTTGAGTCAGTCAAAGTACCTGCGCGTATAGCAACATCTACTTTGCGCTCAATCAGATTTATGAATGTTTCTGATGAAATGAGAGAAAGTGTCACATCCGGGTAACGTTCACGGAACGGTTTAATCAACGGCATTAAAAGATGTAGCATTACTGGTGTGGCAGCATCGATACGCAGTAAACCACGCGGGCTTTGTCTGGTTTCCATTAACTCATTTTCTGCGGTGGTCATATCTTGCAAGATCTGCTGTACGCGACGGAAATAGCGCTCACCTTCCTCAGTCAAGCTCAACTGGCGCGTTGTACGATTAAGAAGTGTCACACCCAACTTCATCTCTAGTTTCTTTACCGAACGACTCACAGCTGAATTTGCTTGTTCGAGTTGCACTGCCGCACGACTGAAACTTCCGTTTTCCACAACGGCGACAAAAATTGCCAGTTCTTCAGAGGTGGCTTTCATTATTGCTCCTGAGACAAAATTGTATTGAGATTTTGCATATTTTTGTTATTTAACCACCTTGCCATACTGCGTGCCATCAAAAGACACCTGCTATGGAGTAAATCATGCCACTGGCACTATGGGCACTGACTATCAGTGCATTTGCTATCGGTACTACCGAATTCGTTATTGTTGGGTTGGTGCCAACAATTGCCGATCAACTTTCAATTTCACTACCTTCTGCTGGGTTACTGGTTTCAATTTACGCATTGGGTGTTGCCGTCGGAGCACCGGTATTAACTGCTCTGACAGGAAAACTCCCACGCAAACAGCTGTTGGTAGGTTTAATGGCACTTTTCACTGCAGGCAATTTGTTAGCCTGGCTGTCACCAAACTATGAAACATTGGTTGTTGCTCGTCTGCTGACGGGTTTGACACATGGAGTGTTCTTTTCAATTGGCTCCACGATTGCAACAAGCCTCGTACCAAAGGAGAAAGCTGCCTCAGCGATAGCGATTATGTTTGGTGGTTTAACAGTTGCCCTGGTGACAGGTGTTCCACTTGGGACGTATATCGGCCAGCATTTCGGCTGGCGTGAAACCTTCCTTGCGGTATCTGTTATCGGAGTTATTGCCTTAATTAGCAGCACTATTCTGGTTCCTAAAGATATCCCGATGCGAGCAGTCGCTAGCCTTAAAGATCAATTAAAAGTGATGACCCATCCTCGCTTGCTGATCATTTATGCGATCACTGCGCTGGGCTATGGCGGTGTGTTTACCGCATTCACCTTCCTGGCTCCGATGATGCAAGACCTTGCAGGTTATTCACCGGCGGCAGTAAGTTGGATTTTATTGGGCTACGGCGTTTCTGTTGCGATTGGCAATATCTGGGGAGGTAAACTTGCAGATCGCCATGGTGCAGTACCGGCATTAAAGTTTATTTTTGCTTCACTTGCCGTATTACTTTTAGTGTTTCAATTTACCGCGAGTTCACATGTTGGATCGTTAGTCACAGTGCTGATTATGGGGGTTTTTGCCTTCGGAAATGTGCCTGGTTTGCAGGTCTACGTAGTGCAGAAAGCAGAGGAATATACCCCAAATGCGGTAGATGTTGCCTCTGGACTGAATATTGCCGCATTTAATATTGGGATAGCATTAGGATCGATTATTGGCGGACAAACAGTGCAAAGCTTTGGTTTGGAGCAAACCCCATGGATCGGGGCGGTTATTGTCGCTGGTGCATTACTGTTAATTAACTTCAGTGGTCGGCTTGATACACGCCGTGAAATTGCTATCGGTTAACCTACGCGAGCCAGATTGTTAGCAATTACTTACGGTCTTGTTCAGCAATGGTTTGAATTGGTCGTTGAAACTCGACTCTAAAGTCCCTATAACTGAAAGACAGCCTTCGATGTGGAGGCTTCTTTGGTTACAGGAGTCATTAGTAAAAACGTGCGCAAAAATACTTATGCCATGAGATATGTTGCCGGTCAGCCAGCAGAACGCATTCTGCCTCCAGGCTCATTTGCGACTATAGGTCAGGCATTGCCGCCCGGAGAACCCCTGCCGAGTGAGGCATCATTAAAAGTATTGGTATGGAACATCTTCAAGCAACAGCGCGCAGAATGGCTTTCAGTGCTGCAAAATTTCGGGAAAGATGCCCACCTGGTTTTATTGCAAGAAGCGCAAACTACGCCTGAACTGGTTAGATTTGCCACCAGTAATTATCTGGCGGCAGACCAGGTACCGGCTTTTGTATTGCCTCAACATCCTTCAGGCGTCATGACGTTATCTGCGGCACATCCTGTTTATTGCTGTCCATTACGCGAAAGAGAACCGATTTTACGTCTATCTAAATCCGCATTAGTGACAGTTTATCCATTACCTGATGGGCGGCTGTTGATGGTCGTTAATATTCATGCTGTGAACTTTAGTCTCGGCGTGGATGTGTACAGCAAACAACTTGGTCCAATTGGCGACCAAATTGGTCACCATAACGGCCCAGTTATCATGGCAGGGGATTTCAATGCCTGGAGCCGCCCACGTATGAATGCGCTTTACCGCTTCGCTCGTGAAATGACATTACGCGAAGTGCGCTTCACTGATGATCATCGCCGTCGTGCATTTGGGCGCCCACTCGATTTCGTGTTTTACCGTGGTTTGAACGTCACAGAAGCCTCTGTTCTGGTGACTCGCGCATCTGACCATAACCCTCTACTAGTCGAATTCCGTCCCGGCAAACCTGAGCTGAAGTAAGGTTAGTCAGGTCTGCCATCGGGCAGACCTATGTGCTGCCCTTTCTTATCATCAACTGCAAGGACAAGACAATGACAACACAATCTCACCATGACAAAGTCGATCAGCAATTTGGCTCACAGGCTAGTGCCTATCTGACCAGTGCGGTTCATGCTTCTGGTCGTGATCTCGAACGCCTCAGTGAACGCCTGGTGGCATTTCCACAGGCTCGATTACTCGATATGGGATGTGGGGCCGGGCACGCGAGCTTTATTGCGGCAGCGCACGTGAGGGAAGTTGTTGCTTATGATCTCTCAGAGCAAATGCTGGCTGTGGTGAATGAAGCGACTAAAACTCGTGGGATCAATAATGTTGAAACTCAGCAGGGTTACGCTGAAGTCTTACCTTTCGATGATTGCTCATTTGATGTTGTGATAAGCCGTTATTCAGCCCACCACTGGCATGATGTCGGTAAAGCGTTGCGTGAAGTAAGGCGCGTATTGAAACCTGGCGGTGTTGTCATTTTCATGGATGTGATGTCTCCGGGACACCCTGTGTTAGACATCTGGTTGCAAACGGTAGAAGCATTACGCGATACCTCTCACGTGCGTAATTATTCTAGTGGCGAATGGTTGAGTCTGTTTAATGACGCAGGGCTGAGCTCACAAAATCTGTTGTGCGACCGCTTGAATCTGGAGTTCTCAAGCTGGATTGCGCGGATGAGAACACCTGCAACGCTGGCTGACGCTATTCGGATGTATCAGCAAAGTGCATCTGATGAAGTGCGGCGCTACTTTGAATTGCAAACGGACGGTTCGTTCACAAGCGACATTATCATGCTTGAAGCTAAACGAGTGTAAGTGATAAATAAAAAAGGCACCTAAAAGGTGCCTTTTTCTTTGATTAACAATCACGTATCAGGTGTAGAGTTGTTGCCAACGTACAGTGTTAGCTGATCGCCAGGTTTCAGATCGTCAGTATCATCGTTCCAGCGCAATACATCTTTAATGTTCACGCCGTGACGTTTTGCAATACTCGACAATGAATCACCCTTACGAACCTTGTAAGTGATGCTATCGTTTTTCGCTAAACGCTCATCGCCTTTTTTGACGCTAAGTGTTTGACCAACTTTGATATGTGCGCCGCTGATGCCGTTCCAGCTTTGCAAATCTTTAGAGCTCACGCCTAAGCGTGTAGCAATGCTCGATAAGGTATCCCCTGAACGAACACGATAAGATTTGTTGCTGCCTGCATTAGCTCTGTTATCAGCGACTAACGTAGGTTGCACTGCTGCAATTTCACCTGCAGCCAAAGAGGCTTTAAGCTTATCAGCATGCTTTTTAGGTACCATTACATAACGCTGATTTTTGCCTATCGTCGAAGTTTTAACCCCAGCGTTGAACGTTTTCAGCGTACTTAATGATATCCCGGCCATTTCGGCAACCTGCGTAAGCTCAACCGGATCACTCACTTCTACACGTGCTAATGCACGGCTTTCGTCAGTGGTCGGCAGGCGTACACCGTACTTTTGGCTGTTCTTGAGAATATCACTCAAAGCCAGCATTTTAGGTACGTAAATCTTGGTTTCCCGTGGCAGTGAAAGCGACCAAAAATCTGTGGGCAAGCCACGCGCTTTATTCGCTTTCATTGCCTTCAGTACACGACCTTCGCCGCTGTTGTACGCCGCCACGGTTAACAACCAGTCGCCGTCAAACATCTTGTTCAGACGTTGCATCATATCGAGTGCAGCAGTGGTTGAAGCCACTACATCACGACGTGCATCGTATGCTTTGGTCTGTTTTAAACCATAATTTCGACCCGTGCTCGGTACAATCTGCCAGATGCCAGCGGCATTCGCAGATGATGTAGCGTGGGGGTCAAAAGCGCTCTCCACTATGGGTAGCAGTACTAGTTCCATTGGCATGTTGCGTTTCTTAACTTGCCCGGCAATCCAGTACATATACGGCTCTGCCCGTAATGTTACATCGTGGAGATAGCTCTTATTCTTAAGGTACTTCTGTTTCTGTTCGCGGATCCGGGTATTTTCCGGTATCCCCATCTTTAGCTCGTCGCCAATGAAGTTCCACAAGTTTTGGTTATCTGCGAGATATGTCCCATCGTCCATCCATCGCGTACTTGTGTACTTACCTGCTTCACCTTGACCAGCTGCAGACAGACTCTGTGCGTGCTGTTGGATGTTGCCGTCATACTTTGACGCCTGGCACCCCACAAGCAGGACAGAGGCGAGTAATATCGCTTTTGCCTTCATGTGTGTGTCAATAGTTGCTTAAAAGACGAGCAAGAATACCTTCAGCTTTCCAACAACACAACCAGAAAATTCAGAAAGAGTCTTTCTTTGTCCGTAACCAGGCAAATATTTGCTGTGGTTGTTGCAAGTTTGTTTCTTTGAAAATTTTTTCTTTTAAATCAAGGTCATTTGTTTTTAAAAATAAATTTATATTACGCTCAATTGCCAGGGAACTGGGTAAGGTTGAGTGGTTTTTTGCGCGTAACTCCTTAACTTTTCGACAATAACGGTTTAACTCATCATCGTCAGGCAAGATAGATAAGGAAAATTTCATATTTGAAAGCGTGTACTCATGTGCACAACAAATTAACGTATCAGCAGGGAGTTTGTTAAGCTTTTGAAAAGAATCATACATATTCTCGGCGGTACCTTCAAAAAGTCTGCCGCACCCCCCGGAAAACATCGTGTCGCCGCAAAAAAGATAAGGTTTACTATAGAAACAGATATGTCCTAAAGTGTGACCGGGTGTAGCAATAACGCTAAATTCACACTTCAAAATATTGACCTTATCGCCCTCTCTGACTACCCGGTTCGTTCCCTTATCTTGTGTCTCTTCGGGCCCATATACCACAAGGCCTGGGTACTTTTTGAGAAGTTCTTTTACACCACCTACATGATCGTTGTGATGGTGTGTCAGTAAAATGGCTTCTGGCTGCCAGTGATTCTCTTCAATCGCTTTTAGCACCGGTTGAGCCTCACCAGGGTCCACAATGATACATTTACCCTGCTCATCATTCAGAACCCAGATGTAGTTATCCTGGAATGCGGAAATACTGTTAAGATTCATAATTCGACCTCTTTGAATTGCGCTAAGAAGGTAGTGATGAAACCGGCAAGGATACCTGAAAATTTCATTTCACCGCATCATTGGGGAGAACTCCCGTGGGGCGAGTACTACCGTGAGGCACTGGAAACTCAACTCCAGCCCTGGCTTGCTAAAATGTTTGGTTTCCATCTATTGAAGATAGGCAACCTAAGCGCTGAAATTAACACTGAAGCTTGCGCTATTTCACATCAGGTTAATGTCGCCCTTCAGGGCGACAGGCTTCAGGTTAATGCCGATCCACTTCATTTACCCTTTGCGGCGAAATCTGTAGATGCTTGTATGTTGGCCCATACATTGCCCTGGTGCCAGGATCCTCACGGATTACTGCGTGAAGCCGATCGGATATTAATTGATGACGGATGGTTAATTCTGAGCAGCTTCAACCCGATGAGTTTGTTAGGTTTGGGCAAAACAGTGCCATTTATGCGCAAGCGCACGCCGTATCATTGCCGAATGTTTACGCCGATGAGGATTTTCGATTGGTTGGCATTGCTGAATTTTGAAGTCATGCACCAGCGAAGTTTCCAGGTTTTACCCTGGAGTAAACAAGGCGGAAAAATGCTGAGTACTCACTTGCCAGCGCTGGGCTGCATGCATGTCATAGTGGCGCGTAAGAGGACCTTGCCACTTACGCTTAACCCAATGAAAAGCCGAAAAGCGAAAACGCAAATCCGCTCGGCAGTTGGCGCTACCAGGCAGTTTCGGAAAACGACTAAAGTTTCGTCACCTCTGGTTGATAACCAACATCCTCAAGAGTTGGATTAGAAGCGGCAACGCGTGCCAGTTCATCGCAGCGTTCGTTTTCAGGGTGGCCGGCATGCCCTTTCACCCATTCCCAACTGATTTTGTGCTCGCTCAAAGCCGCATCAAGACGCTGCCATAGGTCGACATTTTTCACTGGTTTTTTATCGGCAGTTTTCCAGCCGCGCTTTTTCCAGTTATGGATCCATTGGGTAATTCCCTGGCGAACATACTGACTGTCGGTGCTGAGCACAATGTCACAAGGCTCGATTAACGCCTCAAGAGCAACAATAGCGGCCATCATTTCCATGCGATTATTCGTCGTCAAACGATAACCGACACTAAAAATTTTTTCGTGTTGTTTGTACCGTAGAATGGCGCCGTATCCACCTGGCCCTGGGTTACCGAGGCAAGAGCCATCGGTGAAAATTTCTACCTGTTTACGCATCTCTGGTAGACTTCCTGTGATTAAAAAACCAAGTCTGACATAAACGAGCGCCATGAGCACAGCAATTACACGACAGATCGTTCTCGATACTGAAACCACCGGTATGAACCAAATCGGTGCTCACTACGAAGGGCACCGCATTATTGAAATCGGTGCGGTTGAAGTGATCAACCGCCGCCTGACAGGCAATAACTTCCATGTCTACTTAAAGCCAGACCGGCTGGTGGACCCGGAAGCATTTGGTGTCCATGGAATTGCCGATGAGTTTCTGGCAGATAAACCAACCTTTGACCAGGTTGCTGATTCGTTTATGGATTACATCCGCGGTGCAGAACTGGTTATCCATAACGCATCGTTTGATATCGGGTTTATGGACTACGAGTTCAGTAAGCTCAAGCGCGATATCCCAAAAACCAATACTTTCT
Organism: Buttiauxella sp. 3AFRM03; assembly: GCF_003675305.1. Taxonomy (NCBI): domain Bacteria; kingdom Pseudomonadati; phylum Pseudomonadota; class Gammaproteobacteria; order Enterobacterales; family Enterobacteriaceae; genus Buttiauxella; species Buttiauxella sp. 3AFRM03. Next base: position 2,014,106 of record NZ_CP033076.1, on the reverse strand, counting down.
GCAAAATCACGGACAGCCTTGCACTCGCACGTAAGATGTTCCCTGGCAAGCGTAACAGCCTCGATGCTCTTTGCTCACGCTACGAAATAGACAACAGTAAACGAACGCTGCACGGCGCATTGCTCGATGCCCAAATCCTGTCTGATGTCTATTTAATGATGACCGGTGGGCAAACCTCTCTGAAGTTTGCTATGGAAGGGGATGTTCAACAGCGTAGTGGAGACAACGGTATTCAGCGTGTTGTCCGCCATAGTTCGGGCGTACGCATCATTCGGGCCAGCGATGCAGAATTGGAAGCACATGAGTCGAGACTTGATTTGGTAGAAAAGAAGGGTGGAAGTTGTCTGTGGCGCATGTAAAAACAGCACTGATGGATTAAAAATAACCGTTTGGGTGAAAATAGCGGCAAGCGATTAGATTTATAAGAAAAAACATTGACGCTCATGAGTGCAATACGTAATATCTGCCTCGTTCCCGACGGGGAACAAACGCGGAGCGGTAGTTCAGTCGGTTAGAATACCTGCCTGTCACGCAGGGGGTCGCGGGTTCGAGTCCCGTCCGTTCCGCCACAATCAGAAAGCCTGAATCAGAAATGATTCAGGCTTTCGTCGTTTCTGAAGCCTAATCTTTTGAAGCAACAACCTGTCCGTTATATCCCGCCACTTCACTCTCTATTTCCGCACGTGCCAGCCAGCGGTAACAACCTGCACTCAGGAATGCACCGATAAACCAGCTAAAGTTAGCTACTTCATGCAGCGATGGAATAAAGCTGATGGTCAGGCAAACGGCGACTGAGGGCAGTAGTGCCAGAATCGCTTTGGGATTGAAGCCACTTTTGTACCAGTAACGCCCTTTTGATGTGTCATCAAACAGATCCTCGACATAAATTTTGCTGCGTTTAATGATATAGAAATCAGTTAACAAAATGCCGAACAGCGGTCCAATGAACGATCCCAGCACATCGAGCGTGTAGTGAATAAGTTCTGGCGACTGGAACAAATTCCACGGGGTCAGCAGTACTGAGCCTACTGCCGCAATCATGCCACCGGTACGGAAGCTGATTTTCTGTGGTGAGCAGTTAGAGAAATCGAAAGCCGGTGACACGAAATTCGCCACGATATTAATACCAATGGTGGCGGTGATCATGGTCAGCAAACCAATTGCCATTGCTAGGCTGTTACCAACGTGGCTGACGGTTTCGATAGGGTCGGTAATCATTTTGCCGAACAGCGATTGTGTCCCGGAGACAATGATCACGGTAACAATAGAGAACAGTAAGAAGTTAAATGGTAGCCCCCAACGGTTACCACGGCGGATCTCTTTCATACTCTTGCCGTAACGCGAGAAGTCACCGAAGTTCAGCAGTGGACCGGAGAAGTACGAAACCACCAGAGCGATTGCAGTCAACATCTGCCACGCTTGCTCACCAGAAGTCAGTTGTTTGCTGGCAAGCGTAAATGAAATGCCATCAAAGCCTGTCTGATACAAAATCCAGCCAGCCAAAGCCATCATCACGATGTAAACCGCAGGCCCGGCGATATCAATAAAGCGCTTAATCGCGTTCATACCGTGCCAGAACACCATCGCCTGCAGCACCCACATAATGCCGAAACAAATCCAGCCGAGATGTGAAAGCCCGAGGAAGTGCCCGGTGGTCATGGGTGCCAGTGATGGCCAGAATTTCAGCATAACCAGCATCAGGGCGTTGGCTGCCAGCCAGGTTTGTATGCCGTACCAGGCGAAGGCGATTAACCCACGAATTACCGCCGGAATATTGGCTCCGAACACGCCAAATGCCTGACGGCAAATCACTGCGTAAGGTACACCAGCCATTTGGCTTGGTTTGGCCACCAGGTTCGCACAAAGCTGAACGATGCAAATCCCGACTAACAGGCAAAGCAAAACTTGCCAGCTCGCCAGCCCCAAGGTGAAGAAGCTGGCGGCGACCACGTAGCCGCCCATACTGTGGACATCGGACATCCAGAAAGAAAAAATATTGTACCAGGACCATGTCTGGTTGCGCGTCGGCGCCAAATCTTCATTGCATAAACGTGGGCTATAACCGGCGTTATCGTTCATGGCTGTCGTGTTGTGTTTAATACCTGGCATGATATCTGCTCCCTAATAAAAACAGATGCTGACGGATTGTCTGAAACCTTTGTTGCAGGAACCAGGCCAGGTTTGATTTTTTAGCAGCAAGACGCAAACCGCGGACTACGAAAGCAGAAAATGAAGAGCATCCAGGAATGACGCGCCTTTTCATGGTGCAGATGTTTAATTTTTTGCCCAGAAGTGGTGCTAATCACTGGGCTAACGGAACCAAAAGGAGTGAACGTGAAGAAACATTTGATTCAGGTAGTCAATCCCAACACCAATGTGGCGATGACCCACACTATCGCCGAAGCGGCTCGCAGCGTAGCCGCAAACACCAGCGAGATTATTGCTGTCTGCTCCTCACAGGGTGTGGAATCGATAGAAGGACATTTTGATGAAACGATTGCTGCTATCGGAGTTCTTGAGCAAATCAAACGCGGTAAAGAGCAGGGAGTCAGCGGCCATGTGATTGCCTGTTTTGGTGACCCCGGTTTGCTGGCCGCGCGTGAACTGGCAACTGGGCCGGTAATAGGTATTGCCGAAGCTGCGATGCATACCGCCACAATGGTTGCCACGCGCTTTTCTATTGTCACCACTTTGCCGCGAACGGTGATTATTGCCCGTCATTTACTTCGGCAGTATGGGTTTGAGCATCATTGTGCCGCGCTGCACGCCATCGATTTGCCGGTTCTGGCATTAGAAGATGGCACGGGTCTTGCTCAGATGAAGGTACGCGAGCGTTGTATCCAGGCCATAAAAGAAGATAACAGCGGGGCGATTGTGCTTGGCTGCGGGGGGATGGCAAATCTTGCCCGTGAGCTAACGGCCGAATTGGGTGTTCCTGTTATTGATGGCGTCACCGCTGCGGTGAAAATGGTGGAATCCCTCATCGCACTTGGACTTGGAACCAGCAAACACGGTGATCTCGCGTATCCGAATAAAAAGCCGTTATCAGGCTGTTTTGACATGCTGAGTTGATGTTCTGGCTCGGCTCATAAGGAACCGAACCATGAATGAAGTAGCGAAAAATAAGCGCTATCACTTTACCGAGAACTATCCGCGTGACATGAAAGGTTATGCGGGTAAACCACCTCATGCGCAATGGCCGAATAACGCCCGAGTCGCCGTGCAGTTTGTGCTGAATTTTGAAGAAGGCGGTGAGAACCATGTTCTGCATGGCGATGCCGGATCTGAACAATTCCTCTCCGATATTATCGGTGCCGCCAGCTTCCCCGACCGCCATATGTCGATGGATTCACTGTACGAATATGGTTCCCGCGCGGGTTTCTGGCGTATCCACAATGAGTTTCAAAAACGCGGCCTGACGATGAGTATTTTCGGCGTCGCAATGGCGCTGACGCGAAATCCTGAAATCGTCGCCGCGATTAAAGCGGCGGATTACGACGTGGTGAGCCACGGCTGGCGCTGGATCCACTATCAAAATCTCGATGAAGCGACTGAACGCCAGCATATGCACCAGGCGATCGAAATCCTGGAGGATTTGTTCGGCAGCAAGCCGCAGGGTTGGTATACCGGCCGCGATAGCCCGAACACGCGCAGGCTGGTGGCGGAAAACGGCAGCTTCCTTTACGACAGCGATTATTACGGCGACGACTTGCCATTCTGGAGTGAAGTGACCTGTAGCGACGGTTCCATCAAGCCGCATCTGGTGGTGCCATATACCCTGGATGCCAACGATATGCGCTTTGCCACCGCGCAAGGTTTTAATACCGCCGAGCAGTTTTATACCTATCTGAAAGACAGCTTTGATGTGTTGTACGAGGAAGGGGAAACCGCGCCGAAAATGATGTCTATCGGCATGCACTGCCGTTTACTGGGGCGTCCGGGGCGATTCAGGGCGTTACAACGTTTTCTGGATTATCTGCAGCAGCATGATGATGTGTGGATTTGCCGCCGTCAGGATATTGCCGAGCATTGGGTGAAGACGCATCCGTTTAAAGGCTGATTTGAGTGGCTGCGGGTAACACGAGTTTACCCGCCCACAGCTTAGCTCATGATACTGACGTGTGCGGCGACTATCCGCCAGCCATAGGGGAACTTGACCCAGGTCTGCATCTGGCGGCCAATTTTGTCACTGCCTTCGCGAGTAAATTCAGTGCTGGCCACCGCCATGTCATCACCGTAAGTTGTGATGGTGGTATTTTGCAACAGCCGCTCTAACCCCTGAGTAGAGCGGGTATTCCTGAACGCTCTGATCTCGTCGATTCCATACAGATTTTCACTGGCACCGTAGCGAACGGTGCGGGGATCGGACCAAAATAATTCATCTAATACGGCGACATCGTTGCTAATTAACGCCTGTTCGTAGCGGTAAAACGCAGCGCTTACCTCATTGACGATGGCAGGACGATCAATATTGTCACGCATCATAGTATTTACCTTACCTGGTGGGTTTTCCCATCAGCATACCCTTTATTTCAAGCTGATGGGCGGCTCTCAGGCAGATATCTTCTCGCCAGGGCGCGGCAATGAGTTGCACACCAATTGGGCTGCCATGGGCAGTGGCTAATGGCACCGTCACAACCGGCAGGCCGAGGAAGGAAATGGGTTGTGTCAGCATTCCCATACTGGCTTTGACGGGAAGGTCTGCCCCGTTGATACGCATTGTTTGCTGGCCTATTAGCGTGGCGCTGCAAGGTGTCGCGGGTGCGATGAGCAGATCGTATTGCTTGAAAAGCGGCAGTGTTTTATCACGGAACCATGCCCGAAACCTTTGTGCCTGTGTGTACCAGGCTGATGGCGTCATGGCGCCAGCCAAAAGGCGCTCGCGGGAATTCAGCTCAAACTGTTCAGCGTGCTCGCGCAATGCGGGCAAGTAATGATTTCCCCCTTCGGCTGCCGAGAGCAAAAATGCCGCCGAGCGTGCTAATTCAGCTTCCGGCATTGAAATAGACTCGAGCGCCGCAAGAGAGTGAGCGACCTGAGCCACCGCCGCTTTGGCGTCGGCGTCACACCAGTCATCAAAAAAACCGCCCAGAACCGCGCAACGCAAACTTCCAGCCGGTTGCAGTTTTTCACTGGTCAGATCGATGCTGCGTATGGACTGAAAGTGATCGCTTGGATCCGCGCCCTGAAGGGCATCGTACACGCGAGCCAGATCGTCGACGTTGCGCGCCAGCGGGCCAATATGATCGAGGCTGGCAACAAACGGCTGGCTGCCGCTGCGTGAAAGCCGCCCAAATGTCGGTTTTAGCCCGAGCACACCACACAGCGAAGCTGGCACGCGAATCGATCCGTTAGTATCGGTACCCAACGTAAAGTTCACCATGCCAGCCGCGACGGCAGCCGCAGAACCGCCGGATGATCCTCCGGCAATTCGTGCCAGATCATGTGGGTTGCGGGTCGCGCCGTAATAGCTATTTTCGGTGGTGAAACCGTAAGCGTAGGCATCCATATTCAGTGCGCCTGAAAGCATGGCTCCGGCAGTAGTCAGTTGTTTGATGGCAAATGCATCGCTATTTGCCGGGGGTTGCGAGCTAAACAGTTCTGCGCCAGCCAGCGTCGTCACCCCTTTAATATCAAACAGATTTTTTACCGCATAAGGCACACCCGCTAATGGCGGCAGTGTTTCACCACGTGCGCACTGTTGATCAATGGCTTCGGCTTCTTGTAGCAGACGCTGCGCGGTCACTTCGGTAAAAGCATTAATCTCGGGATTAGCCTGTGTGATTTTTTCCAGTGTAAGCCGGGCCAATTCCTGAGCTGAAAACTCGCCGCTGGCTAATCCTTGCTGAATATCGCGAATGGAAAGTTCGCTCATAATTTATAGACTCCGGCGACTTCCTGGCGTTGCGGTAGCGGAAAATCCATTAACGGTTCTGCCAGGGTCTCCATGCGAGCCAGTTGTATTTCAAGTTCTTTACGGCGTGCTTCATCGAGTGGAACGTTGAGAAGTTGTTCCATGACTTTGATGTATGCGGGCCAGTCGATAGAATTTAATGTCATTTTTACCTCCTTAAAATCCTGCCGCGCTGCCGTTGCTGCGCGGGTCGTAAGCCCCTTCAAGCATGCCATTGGTATAGCGCACAATTGCACCCGCATGGCCGACGGCTTCACTAAAATCTGGCAGAGACTCAACTTCATGCCCTAACTGGCGCAGGGTGTCGAAAGTCTCTTGGCTAAATCTGGCTTCTAATTTCAGGCTGTCTGAGGCTTGCCCCCAGGTTCTGCCCAGTAACCAGCGCGGGGCGCTAACGGCTTCCTGTAACGGCATACCCTGAATCACATGGCGGGTAAAAATGGCTGCCTGGGTTTGCGGTTGCCCGTCGCCGCCCATCGAGCCATACACCATCGTCCGTCCATCAGCCAGGCGGGCCGCTGCCGGATTCAGGGTGTGAAACGGCTGTTTACCGGGCGCAAGACTTAACAGGCTATCGGGGTTGAGGCTGAAGGCTGCGCCACGGTTTTGCCACAGCACACCGCTTTTTGGCAGAACCACGCCGCTTCCGAACTCGTGATAAATGCTTTGAATAAACGAAACGGCCAGGCCGCTGCTATCAATCACGCCCATCCAGACAGTGTCGCCAGGGCCTTTTCCGGTTCCCCAGTTTGCGGCTTTACCGTCATCAATTTCTGCGGCCAGCGCCGCAAGTGGCGCGGGATCTAACAGGCTTTGGATTGATGTCGTGATATGACGAGGATCGGTGATGTATTTGTCGCGCAGGGCGAAGGCTTTTTTAGTGGCCTCGACGATACGGTGAACCGTTTGGGTTTCGTTGGCTTGCGCCATCTCTAAATGGTCGGTGATCCCCAGAATCGCCAGTGAAACCAGGCCCTGCGTTGGCGGTGTCATATTATAAACCTCACCCTGCTGGTGGTGCAGATGCAGCGGAATACGGCGTTTTGCACGCTGGGCGGCGAGGTCCTGTAAGTTAATCGGCATCCCTAAATCAGCGAGTTCTTCGGCAAGCAGTGTGGCTAATGGCCCGCGATAAAAGCTATCAAGCCCTTCAACGGTCAGGCGTGTCAGCGTTTCGGCCAGCCGTGGTTGAGTAAACCGGCTGCCCGCGCGTGGGATTTCGCCTCGTTCCAGAAAGGTTTCGGCAAAACCGGTGATGTTAACCAGTTCGTCATATTTACTGTGTGTGGCGAGCGCCTGAGATTGGGTCACCGGAATACCATCTGCCGCATAGCGGATGGCGTCAGCCAATAAACGCGAGAGAGGTAATTGCCCGCCACCGAGTTGCCCGGCAATTTTTAGCGCTTCGTCCCAACCACTTAGCGTGCCAGGTACGGTTAATGCCGCTTTTGGGCCACGATGTGGGATTGCGTTTTCACCGGCGTAAAACTCCAGTGAGGCAAGCGAACCTGCTGCACCGCTGGCATCAATGGCAATCGGTTCGCCTTCTGGCGGCACGATCAACCAAAAGCCATCCCCGCCAATACCATTCATATGCGGATAAACTACGGCGATAGTTGCCGCCGCCGCGACCATCGCTTCGATGGCGTCCCCCCCGTGACGTAGCACGGATAATGCGGATTCACTGGCCAAATGGTGCGGAGTCACCGCCATGCCGGAAGGTGCCATATTGCTTTGCATCATCGTGTTATCTCTCAGAATGGAAGACGGGGTTATCTTTAAGCAAAAGATGTTCCAGGTTGACGCGGTTGATTTCACTGTGCCAGGCTCGAGTGAAACAAAAGTTACAGAGGTCATAATGAAACAATTAGATGAGCGTTTAAGAGCGACATATGAGCAGCTTTCTCCGCAAGAACAACGTGTTGCCACATTTATTTTCGATCATTTTGACGACCTGATTAGCTACAACAGCGCGGAACTTGCTCGCCTTTCTGGCGTATCAAAAGCCACGGTTAGCCGTTTATTTAAGCGTTTGGGCTATGACCGTTACAAAGATATGCGTGAAGAGTTACGTACCTTGCGCCAGAGCGGAATGCCGCTGACAGAAAACCGCGATGCAGTGCAGGGAAACACCTTATTAGCACGACATTATAAGCAAGAAATGGCCAACCTGACGCAGTGGGTTAGCCTGCTGGATACGCAGCAATTTACCGATGTCGTGAGTGCGATTAATACCTCAAAACGTATTTTCATCATTGGCTTAAGGAATTCATGGCCAGTGGCGACGCATTTGCGCCAACAGTTATTGCAGACTCGCAACGATGTCTGGTTACTGCCACAACCGGGCCAGACGCTGGCAGAAGAAGTGGTGGATATCAGTGAGCAGGATTGCGTTATTGCTATCGCGTTTCGCAGAAGGCCGAGAATTATCAAGCCATTGCTGGCAAACCTGCATAAGCGCCAGATACCGTTGCTGGTAATGAGCGAAGCGCAAGGCTCAGGTCTTACGCCATTCTGCCGCTGGCACTTTGCAGCACCGCTTGATAGCGTTTCAGCTTTTGATAGCTATAGCAGCGCGATGAGCCTGGTGAACTTGTTGTCTAATGCGGTACTCCACGAGGCGCTAACCACCGGTCGCCAGCGTATTCATCATATTGCTGAGTTGTATTCTGAGTTTGATGAACTGGAACAACGGTAATGCACTTTAGTGGTGCGTTTGCACGCATCATGGGAACCATTCTGGTTCAGAGATGAAGAGTCAGTGAACGGGTTTTTGTAGGGTGAATAAGCGGCAGCGTCATCCACCATTTTCGCCGCTTTTGTCGGATGACGCTGCTGCTTATCCGACCTTGTATCTTGAACCGGTAGCTGGTTAGCTACCGGTTACATGAAACGGAGGAAGCTTGTATCCGACCTGAAGACCTCGATCTTCCGACGTAGCTTAAGCCCTCCGTTTCACCTTTCACGCCACTCAAAATCCGAACGGTAACCAGAAGCTCTGACTTCGCATGTACAAGGCTGGAATGGCGTGTTGGTTCACGTGGAAGGAGATGAAATATGGCTTTTCTCGGTGCTGATATCAGCAAAAATAAAATAGATGTCTGTCTGCTTGTTGCCGGTATTAAGGGTAAGAAAAAGCAGAAAGTCTTCACCAATGAACCCTGTGTGGCCCGCAAAATCATCGACTGGCTGGAGGCCCAAAAATGCGCCTCTGATAATATGACAGTCGTGATGGAAGCCACGGGTATCTACCATGAGAATCTGGCGTATGGGCTTCATGATGCGGGGATTTCTGTCTGCATGGCCAATCCATACCGTGTCCGTGAGTTTGCCTGCGGAATGGATATCCTCACGAAAAATGACACAGTGGACGCATTTGTGCTGGCCTGTTATGGCGAGCTGAAGCATCCCGATGCCTGGGTCCCACCGTCAGTTGAAGTCCGTAAACTCAGGGCGTTGTTGCGTCAGCGCGACGCGCTGAAAGAGGATGTGCAGAGGACGGCCAACCGGCTTGAAAAAGCGCATTCAACCTCGACACCACGGGAGGTCATAGGCTCACTGGAGCGGACACACGGCTGGCTGAGTGATGAACTGGAACGGATAGAAAAGCTCATTACTGACCACACAGATAACGACCCGGGACTGAAGGCCGATCTGGAGCTGCTGAAATCGATAAAATGTGTGAAGGAGCAGGTGGGACGGGAGATGCTGGCACTACTGAAAGACGGGACGTTCAAAAGTGCCTCGCAGGTGGCAGCGTATCTGGGAATAACACCGGTGGAGAGAGTGTCCGGCAGTTCGGTACGCGGGCGGGCACATATGTCAAAAACAGGCCCCTCAATAGTCAGAGCCAAACTGTATGTAGCAGCCCTGAGTGCAATCCGGTGGAATAAACCCGCGAAGGCGATATATGAAAGGCTGGTAGCGAAAGGTAAGGCGAAAAAAGCGGCGCTGGGTGCAGTGATGCGTAAGCTGGTACATATGTGCTTCGGCGTACTGAAAACCCGATTACCATGGGATGAAAATTATGCAGCTACCGCTTGACGTCCAAGACGGTAGCTACGAAGAGGTATGTCATCTGTCTCTTTTCTTCTTTTGTCTTTCACAAAAATTGGTGGCACATTAGTTGCAGAATATTTTCATTAAGAATCTTTTGTTTCGCGCAGAATAAAAGGAAATGCCATGTTCGATATTCAGCACTTCACACAAATTAATCCACCTCATCGTTTATTGATGGGGCCGGGACCCATTAATGCCGATCCGCGTGTATTACGCGCCATGGCGAGCCAGTTAATTGGGCAATATGACCCGGTCATGACCGGCTATATGAATGAAGTGATGGTGCTGTATCGCGAGCTTTTCCGTACCCAAAACCGCTGGACGATGCTGGTAGACGGCACTTCCCGTTCCGGCATTGAAGCAATTCTACTTTCGGCTATTCGGCCTGGTGACAAAGTGCTGGTGCCGGTGTTTGGGCGTTTTGGTCATCTGCTATGTGAAATTGCCCGCCGCTGCCGCGCTGAAGTTCACACCATCGAAGTGCCGTGGGGCGAAGTGTTTACGCCTGACCAAATCGAAGATGCTATCAAAAGTGTTAAACCCCGTTTACTGCTGACCGTTCAGGGCGACACTTCTACGACTATGTTGCAGCCATTGGCTGAACTGGGCGAAATCTGCCGCCGCCACGGCGTGTTGTTCTATACCGATGCGACCGCTTCGTTTGGCGGCAACGCGCTGGAAACCGACGCATGGGGATTAGATGCCGTTTCGGCGGGGTTGCAAAAATGCCTTGGCGGCCCATCTGGTAGTTCTCCCATCACTCTCAGCCCGCAAATGGAACAAGTGATTCGCCGCCGTAAATGTATCGAAGAAGGGATCCGCACCTCTGCGCATCAGGATGGCGATGACGAAATGATCTACTCGAATTATTTCGATCTCGGCATGGTGATGGATTACTGGGGACCGGAACGTCTCAACCACCATACTGAAGCCACCAGCATGCTGTTCGCCGCACGTGAATGCGCGCGCATTATTCTTGAAGAAGGTCTGGATGTGGGCATCGCTCGCCACGAGTTGCACGGACGTGCGCTGGTGGCCGGGATTCAGGGCATGGGTCTGGAAACCTTCGGCGATCTGCAACATAAAATGAATAACGTACTGGGCGTGGTGATCCCATCTGTCGTCCACGGCGAAGAAGTGCGCAAAATGCTGCTGGATGATTTCCATATCGAAATCGGCACCTCATTTGGCCCGCTACAAGGCAAAATCTGGCGCATTGGCACCATGGGTTATAACGCGCGTAAAGATTGCGTGCTGCAAACGTTGACCGCGCTTGAAGCCGTCTTGAATCGCCTCGGTTTTAAAACGACGCAAGGGGCTGCAATGCAGGCGGCGTGGGATGTCTATTCTCAGGAAAATCGCTGATGGTAAAACTTGCGATGAATGCCGCACAGGCAAGTCTGGCCGCGAAACGCGTCATGCAGCGAGCAGATGAGCTGGCGCAAATTAGCGAAACCCCGGGCCAGTTAACACGTGTCTACCTTTCAACCGAACATTTACGTGCCAACCATTTGGTCGCCAGTTGGATGGAACAGGTCGGAATGACCACCTGGCAGGATGCGGTAGGGAATATTTGCGGGCGCTACGAAGGTGCAAGAGAAGGTGCTCAGGCGATTTTGCTAGGGTCACATCTGGATACCGTGCGCAATGCTGGGCGTTACGATGGCATGTTAGGGGTGTTAAACGCACTTGAAGTTGTCGCCTTCTTGTATCAGCACGATCTCCAGCTTGAGCAGGCGATTGAAATCGTCGGCTTTGCTGATGAAGAAGGGACGCGTTTTGGTATCACGTTGTTGGGGAGCCGTGGGATTACCGGAACATGGCCGGATAATTGGCTAGCCTGTGAAGATGCCGCGGGAATCAGTGTTGCTCAGGCGTTAGTGAATGCAGGTATTGATCCGTCGCGGATTCACAGTGCGGCACGTCGCCCGGAAGAATTCAGCGCTTATCTTGAGTTACACATTGAGCAGGGGCCGGTGCTGGAGCGTGAAAACCTGGCACTTGGCGTGGTAACAGCCATCAACGGCGCTCGTCGTTTAAAGTGCCGCTTCACGGGTGAAGCAGGGCATGCAGGCACGGTGCCAATGGTGATTCGTAAAGATGCGCTTGCGGCGGCGGTGGCCTGGATGACCTTCGTTGAAAGTGCAGCGCGCGCTTATGCCCCAGACATTGTCGCCACTATCGGGTCGCTACAATGTTTACCCGGTGCGGCGAATGTCATCCCCGGTGAAGTTCAACTCACTCTGGATATCCGCAGCCCGCGAGATTCTGACCTCGAAGCGTTGCTGGAAAATCTCTTAAACGAGGCCGATAAAATCGCCGCCTCGCGTGAAGTTGCGTTCAGTGCTGAAACCTATTATTCGATTCCGGCGACGCCATGTGATGTTCATTTACAGCAGCAGCTAAGTTCCGCAATTACTACGGTGCAAGGCCGCAGTTTGTCGCTACCAAGTGGGGCAGGGCATGATGCCATTGCGGTTGCTGAATGCTGGCCTTCAGGCATGTTGTTTGTGCGTTGTGACCGCGGGATCAGCCACCATCCGGCTGAGTCGGTGATGGAAGCGGATGTGATGCAGGCAGTGCAGGCTTATACGCAAACGGTGATCGCGCTGGCTGCGAAAAATGCTTTGGCAGAATTTAACGAAGCGCCAGAGCATGAAGCGCTTAGCCTTATCACGCCATGCGTTGCGATAGCCGCGTGGGCTGAGCATTTAGTGGCTGCGCGGCCATTTTCAGCCATCGACGTGTTACAGCATTATGCTGCGCAATTGACCGATGACTGGGGAACAACTGAGCTGAATCAGGCGCTGAGCGCCCATCCACGGATTGGCGAAAAGGCGCAAGGCAACAGCAAAGAAGCGGCGCTTTCAAAAAATGAACAATCCGCTGTTGATGGGCAAAAGAGTGCGTTAATTGTGGCTCTGGCGCAGGGAAATGCCGAATACGAAGCGCGGTTTGGGCGCGTGTTTTTGATTCGCGCCAAGGGGCGCTGCGGTGAAGAAATTCTGGGTGAACTCTACCGCCGCCTGAAAAACTCCGCCGTGGAAGAAGAAGTGGAAGCTCTGGAACAACTACGCCAAATCACCTTGTTGCGTCTGGAAGGAGTGTTTGCACAATGAGCCAATTGAGTACGCATATTCTGGATACTGCGTTGGGAAAACCGGCGGTCAATGTGGTGATTCGCCTGGAACAACAGGACGCAGAAACCTGGGTAATTATCGCTCAGGGTGTTACGGATGTTGATGGGCGTTTGAAGGGTTTCACTCAATCGCCATTAGCGGCAGGGCGCTATCGTCTGACTGCAGAAATCGGCCAGTATTTTGCGGCGACGAACAGAGAAACGTTGTATCCCTCCGCGCAAATCGATTTCGTGATTACGCAAAATGGCGGGCATTATCACCTGCCATTTTTGATTTCCCCGTGGTCGTGGTCGACGTATCGGGGAAGCTAATACTAGAGGATAAACGGATCGGCATCCTGCCAGGCAGGGAATTTCTCACGGTATTCCTGCAAGGCAATCAGCGACAAATCGGCATCCAGGCGCATCGCTTTATGGGCTTCACCATTTGCCAGAATGTCGCCTTGCGGGTTAATAATTTTGCTGTCGCCACGGTAATGATGCCCGTTTCCATCAGTGCCGACACGGTTACAGCCAGCAACATACGCCTGGTTTTCAATCGCACGAGCGATCAGCAAACTTTGCCAGTGCAGCGAACGCGGTGCTGGCCAGTTTGCGACATACAGGGCTAAGTCATAATCGTTGCGATTGCGTGACCATACCGGGAAACGCAAGTCATAACAGACCTGCGGCAAAATACGCCAGCCACGCCATTCGACCACAACGCGCTCTTCACCCGCCTGATAATGATGATGCTCATCCGCCATGCGGAATAAATGACGTTTATCGTAGAAATGGACTTTGCCGTCCGGCTGAACAAGAAGAAAACGGTTCACCGGTCCGCGTTCAGTTTGCAGCGCTGCGCTTCCGGCAATCATCGCCTGCGTTTGCTGGGCTTTAAACTGCATCCAGTCAATCACTTCCTCTTCGGCGAGCGACTGAGTGGCGGCTTCCATGGCAAAACCGGTGGTGAACATTTCCGGCAAGACAATCAGGTCACGGCCATGAATGCCATCTAACAGCACATCGAACTGACGTAAGTTGGCTGCGCCATCCATCCAGACTAGCGGTTGTTGCAGAACGGTAATTTTCAAACCAGACACAATCGGAAGCCTCATGATAAACAGTCTTTCATTCACTTTAGCATGAGTTAACTGCCTTTTGTTGGGCAATAAAAAACCCCGCGAACGGGGTTTTTTAAACTATCGAGTGTTATGCGGCTTCAATCTTACGATGCTTTTCCGGCACCTTTACTGGCATGGTTGCCAGCTCCTCCGGTTCGAACTCATCGACATTAATACTGCGCAGACGGCTTGCTTCGGCTTTGGTAAGGATCGCCGCTTCGTCTGCGTTGATTTTGCCTTCCGCCAGCCACTGTTTCGCTTGTTCATCCAGGCGAGTGAATGGCAGGTTATGCCCGGTTTCTTTGCAGATGCGCAGATGGATTGGCTCGGCAGCCATTACGTCCATCAGTGCTTCTTCCAGCAGACCTGCCGGGTTGAACTCGCTTGGCGTCAGATACTGACCGCGACCAATGCGTGAACGTGTCGCTGATGGGATCTGCATGATCTTCGCCAGTTTATGATCCAGCTTGTCCGATGGTGCATCGTAACGGCGGCCAAGTGGGAAGATAACCACACGCAACATGCCAGCCACGAACGCATTCGGGAAGTTACGCAGCAGATCGTCAATCGCCTGTTCTGCCTGATACAACGCATCCTGAACGCCCCAGTGAACCAGCGGCAGATCCGCTTCGTTACGGCCTTCGTCGTCATAACGTTTCAGTACTGAAGAAGCGAGGTACAGCTGGCTCAGAATATCACCCAGACGAGCCGAGATACGTTCACGGCGCTTCAGGCTACCGCCTAATACGGCCATCGATACATCCGACAGCAACGCCAGGTTGGCACTCAGCCGGTTCATATACTGATAGTAGCGTTTGGTTGAATCGTTAGTCGGTGTGGCGCTGGTCAGGCCGTTGGTCAGACCCAGCCACAGGCTGCGCATTTTGTTACTGCCGACGTGGCCGATATGTTTGAACAACAACTTATCGAACGCGTTAACGTCATTGTTTTGCGCCGCCGTCATTTCATCCAGAACATACGGATGGCAACGAATAGCACCCTGGCCGAAGATAATCATGCTGCGAGTCAGGATGTTTGCACCTTCCACGGTAATGGCGATAGGTGCGCCCTGATAAGCTCGTGCCACAAAGTTAGAATTGCCCAGCATAATGCCTTTACCGCCGACAATATCCATCGCATCCAAAATGGCGCGTTGGCCACGATGGGTACAGTGATACTTCACGATGGCAGACAGAACCGCTGGTTTTTCGCCAAGCATGATGCCGTAGGTCACCAGTGAAGCGGCTGCATCCATCACATACGCGTTACCCGCGATACGTGCCAGTGGCTCTTCAATCCCTTCCATTTTGCCGATAGAGATTCTGAACTGACGGCGGATATGAGCATAAGCACCCGTTGCCATCGCCACAGATTTCAAACCACCGGTAGAGTTGGAAGGCAGTGTAATACCGCGGCCAACGGACAGACATTCCACCAGCATACGCCAGCCCTGACCGGCCATTTTCGGACCACCGATGATGTAATCAATCGGTACGAAAATGTCTTTACCGCGAGTTGGACCGTTCTGGAATGGCACATTGAGCGGGAAGTGGCGTTTACCAATTTCCACTCCCGGAGTGTGAGTTGGAATTAACGCACAGGTAATGCCTGGTTCTTCTTCATCGCCCAGCAAATGGTCCGGATCCGACAATTTAAATGCCAGCCCCAGAACAGTGGCAATAGGTGCCAGCGTGATGTAGCGCTTGTTCCAGGTCAGACGCATGCCGAGAACTTGCTGACCTTGCCATTCGCCCATGCAAACCACGCCGGTATCAGGAATCGCGCCTGCATCAGAACCGGCTTCTGGGCTGGTTAATGCAAAGCAAGGGATTTCTTGCCCACGAGCCAGGCGTGGCAGGTAATGATCTTTCTGTTCTTCAGTACCGTAATGTTGCAGCAGTTCGCCTGGACCTAATGAGTTAGGCACACCTACGGTAATCGCCAGAATGCCGGAAACACCAGACAGTTTTTGCAGTACGCGAGATTGCGCGTAAGCAGAAAACTCCAGGCCGCCGTACTCTTTCTTGATGATCATCGCGAAGAAGCGATGTTCTTTTAAATAAGCCCACAACTCTGGCGGTAAATCTGCCATTTCGTGTGTGATTTGGAAGTCATTCGCCAGACGGCAGGCTTCTTCAACTGGGCCATCGATAAAGGCTTGTTCTTCTTCAGTCAGTTTTGGCTGCGGGTAGTTATGCAGTTTTTCCCAGTCTGGTTTACCGCGGAACAAGTCACCTTCCCACCAGGTTGTACCGGCGTCGATAGCCTCTTTTTCGGTACGTGACATTGGCGGCATGACTTTACGGAAGCTACGGAATACCGGAGCGGAAATTAAAGATTTACGCATTGGTGTAAAGACGAACGGCACCAGAATTATCGCCAGCGGAACGAGCACCCAGATTGACCAGATACCGGCGAAACCAAGCGCTGCCGTCCACACCAGCAAAATTGCGCTACTGAGCAGTAAATTGACCTGGTGATAGAAAAGCACACCGAGGAGAACAACCGTTGCAACAATACTCAAAATCAACATATAGGAAACTCCCTTGCTTGTAGGAGGTCTGACCACTTGGATGTATTGGTTTTAGTTCATGTGGTTTTTTTTAGCAATATATTCACAAAATAATTACAACCTTGCTCACATTGTTACCGCACAGAACCGCAAAAGAAGGAGGTTATGGCGCTTCTCGCGCTATCCGGTAAACTGCTTGGGTTAATCAATCGAAAAATGCTGAAGGACATCCTCATGTACCAGGATCTTATTCGTAACGAATTGAATGAAGCAGCAGAAACACTGGCTAACTTCCTGAAAGATGACGCTAACATTCACGCGATTCAGCGTGCAGCAGTACTGCTGGCTGATAGCTTCAAAGCAGGCGGCAAAGTGCTGTCATGCGGTAACGGCGGCTCACATTGCGATGCAATGCACTTTGCTGAAGAACTGACAGGTCGCTACCGTGAAAACCGCCCAGGCTACCCGGCAATCGCTATTTCTGATGTCAGCCACATCTCTTGTGTGAGCAACGATTTTGGCTACGAGTATATATTCTCTCGTTACATTGAAGCGGTTGGGCGTGAAGGTGACGTGCTGCTGGGGATCTCCACTTCAGGTAATTCCGGCAACGTGATTAAAGCCATTGAAGCTGCGCGTGCGAAAGGCATGAAAGTCATTACCCTGACCGGGAAAGACGGTGGCAAAATGGATGGCACTGCGGATGTTGAAATTCGCGTTCCGCACTTTGGTTACGCTGACCGCATTCAGGAAATTCACATTAAAGTGATTCACATCCTGATCCAGCTTATCGAAAAAGAGATGGTTAAAGCTTAAGTTCTGCCTGATCTTGTTCCCTCTCCATCAGGGAGAGGGTTAGGGTGAGGGGGAAAAGATGGCACCTGAATATTGAGTTTGTCCTCAGGTTCGGGTCGCCCTCATCCCTGCCTTCTTCCCAGGGAGAAGGTGAAAACAAAAGAATGAGTAGTGGGAGGTTAATATGTGCGAACTGCTCGGGATGAGCGCCAACGTACCAACGGATATTTGCTTTAGTTTTACTGGGTTGGTACAGCGTGGCGGTGGAACAGGGCCACATAAAGATGGCTGGGGAATTACCTTTTATGAAGGTAAAGGTTGCCGCACGTTCAAAGATCCGCAACCCAGCTTTAATTCACCCATTGCTAAACTTGTGCAGGATTATCCGATCAAATCCTGTTCAGTAGTCGCACATATTCGTCAGGCAAACCGCGGTAAAGTGGCGCTCGAGAATACCCATCCGTTTACGCGTGAACTATGGGGCCGTAACTGGACTTATGCCCACAATGGCCAGCTTAAAGGACATCGCTCTCTTGATACCGGGCCGTTCCGTCCAATCGGTGAAACTGACAGTGAACAAGCATTTTGCTGGCTGCTGCATAAGCTGACACAACGTTATCCACGAACGCCTGGCAATATGCAGGCAGTGTTCCGTTACATCACCGAACTTGCGGGGCAATTGCGCGAGAAAGGTGTGTTTAATATGTTGTTGTCGGATGGGCGCTACGTGATGGCGTTCTGTTCCACGAACCTGTACTGGATAACCCGACGGGCACCCTTTGGCGTGGCAAAACTGTTGGACCAGGATGTGGAAATCGATTTTCAGGAAGAGACCACACTCAATGATGTGGTCACGGTCATCGCGACTCAACCTCTGACAGGAAACGAAACCTGGCACAAGATTGCACCAGGTGAGTCGGAATTATTTTGTCTCGGGGAGCGCGTAGTTTGATGCCAGCTGTGGTTGTGTCGTTGGCACAACCGGCTTACTAATCACGTAATTACCGCTGATAACAGAAACGCCTGGTGGCTGGTGATTTGCCGTAAAGTAGTCATAGCCCGGCTTCAGTTGTTTCCAGAAGTTGATGTAGTACGAATACTTGTGGCGTTCCATATTGGCGTCAGTCATGCGGAACGGATAAATGCTAACTTGCACGCTTGGCTGGCCGAACACCAGTGCCCCGGTAACAAACTGGAAAATCTCATCAATGTTGCTGTCAGTCATGGCATAGCAGCCAACAGACACGCAAGCACCGTGAATCATCAGATATTGGCCTTGATAACCATGTGAGCGATCAAACTCATTTGGGAAGCCGATGTTAATGGCTTTATAAAAGCGGCTATCAGGTTTGAGCTGGTTGCGGGTCACGTTATAAAAACCTTCAGGACTCTTAAAATCACCCTGACGCTGTTTTGGACCTAACCCACCGGAATAGTTACAGATGCTATAGCTGTCGAGCAGTTGGAACTGTTCGCCCATCTTTACGTATAGCTCTAGTGTGCGCTCTTCCTTAAATATCTGAATATAAACAGGAGAGCCCATAAGTTGTTGCTTGAATTCTTTGCTGACAGGCGTGGTTGACGTATTGCCGCTCAATAAGCTGGCAAACGACATGCACGGTATCAGAAGCATCGCAATAATGAGTGCGATCTTACGCATACTGCTTTATTCCTTGATAAGACTTATACCAAATGCCAGGACGGCAAAATAAGAGACCCGAAATCAGAATGCTCTGGATTAGGAGCGCTCAACATTAGCACCGTTATGAATTTTCGCAAGCTTGATACGAAGCATTTAGCAACATATCTAACGTTTATCTGATAATAGATAAACCCTGTAAGTTAACTTTTTGCGTAACAGCTCGCATTGCTGCATATCGGAGTGTCGATTTCTCGCCATTCCAGACCCTATTGATGCTAAAATCCCCCGCGAATGTTGACCTGCGGATTAGAACGGAAACTATCCATAAGTCAGTTGTCCCGATCATAAGGGCGACTTAGCACTCCCTCTCGCAATAGTGAACGGATGCGTTTCCATTTTTAATCTGCCTTATGTGTCGCATCGGTTGAACCCTGTTTCGACCCATCCGTTGTCGGCTACAGTTTTTGTCGGTATGTTTAAGCCAATTTTAAACGTGATAACCTTATGATAAAAATCAAAAAAGGTCTGGATTTGCCTATTGCCGGTTTGCCGGAACAGCAAATTCATGACGGCCCAGCGATACCCTTAGTGGCCCTGCTCGGTGAAGAGTATGTGGGCATGCGTCCTTCTATGCTGGTGCAAGAGGGCGACAAGGTATTGAAAGGCCAGCCACTCTTCGAAGATAAAAAGAACCCAGGCGTACTCTTTACTGCACCTGCAAGTGGAACGGTAAAAGCGATTAACCGTGGCGAGCGTCGAGTGCTGCAATCTCTGGTTATTGAGGTTCAAGGTGATGAGCAGGTCGTTTTCGAACGTTTTGCACCAGACAACCTTGCCAAACTGCCGCGTGAGACCGTTCAGTCGCAATTATTAGCTTCCGGTTTGTGGACTGCGCTGCGGACTCGTCCATTCAGCAAAGCCCCACAACCCGCAAGCGTTCCTGCCGCCATTTTTGTCACCGCAATCGACACCAATCCGCTGGCGGCTGACCCACAACCCATTATTCGCGCCCACCGCGAAATGTTTGACGCCGGTTTAACCCTGCTATCCCGATTGACGGATGGCAAAGTCCACGTCTGTCAGGCGGGGGGCGGTAAGCTCGGTGGTCATCCTGTTGGGCAAGTGACTTTCAATGAGTTTGCTGGCCCTCATCCCGCTGGGTTAGTGGGCACACACATCCACTTCCTCGAACCGGTTAGTTTGCAAAAAATGGTCTGGCACCTGAATTACCAGGATGTGATTGCCATTGGCAAATTGTTCGTGGAAGGCGAGCTGTGGACCGAACGCGTTATTGCGTTAGCTGGCCCGCAGGTTAAAAAGCCGCGCCTGATTCGCACATGCCTGGGTGCTTCGCTCGATGTGCTTACGGCGGGTGAGCTGGAAGAAGGCGAAAACCGCGTTGTTTCGGGTTCGGTGTTAAGTGGAACAATGGCTGCGGGTCCGCGAGCCTGGCTTGGTCGTTTCCACCTGCAGGTTACTGTGCTGAAAGAAGGGCGTGAAAAAGAGCTATTTGGTTGGGTTATGCCGGGTGCTGATAAATATTCAATTACCCGTACCACCGTCGGCCACTTCCTGAAGCGGAAACTCTTTAACTTCTCAACAGATACCAATGGTGGTGAGCGCTCAATGGTGCCAATCGGCAACTATGAACGTGTGATGCCGCTGGATATTCTGCCAACGATGTTATTGCGCGATTTACTGGCGGGGGATACCGACAGCGCTCAGGCGTTGGGGTGTCTGGAGCTGGATGAAGAAGATTTAGCGCTTTGTACCTATGTTTGCCCTGGGAAGTATGAATACGGTCCAGTGCTACGCGAGGTGTTAACCCGCATCGAGCAGGAAGGATAAGTCATGGGCTTGAAGCATTTATTTGAAAAACTAGAGCCGCATTTCACTCAAGGCGGAAAGCTAGAAAAATACTACCCACTCTTTGAAGCTACGGCGACATTGTTCTATACACCAGGCATCGTTACGCCTGGAGCTTCCCATGTTCGTGATGCTATCGATTTGAAACGCATGATGATCCTGGTGTGGTTTGCGGTATTCCCAGCCATGTTCTGGGGCATGTACAACGTCGGGCTACAAACCATTCCCGCACTGAACAAAATGTACGGTGCAGAACAGCTCCAACAGGTGATTTCATCTGACTGGCATTATGTTGTTGCCCAATGGCTCGGAGTGAACTTTACGCCGGATGCTGGCTGGCTCAGCATGATGACCCTCGGGGCGGTCTTCTTCCTGCCAATCTACATCACTGTATTTTTGGTGGGTGGTTTTTGGGAAGTCATGTTTGCGATCATCCGCAAACATGAAGTTAACGAAGGCTTTTTTGTCACTTCTATTCTGTTTGCGCTGGTGGTTCCTCCAACGCTACCACTTTGGCAAGCCGCACTCGGTATCACTTTCGGTGTGGTTATCGCTAAAGAGATCTTCGGTGGAACAGGCCGTAACTTCCTAAACCCGGCATTAGCTGGCCGCGCCTTCCTGTTCTTCGCATACCCTGCGCAGATTTCAGGTGATTTGGTGTGGACTGCGGCAGATGGTTTCTCAGGTGCAACTCCTCTTTCCCAGTGGGCGAACGGCGGTAGCGAGGGCCTGGTGAATGTAGGAACCGGTCAACCTGTCACATGGATGGATGCTTTCCTTGGCAACATTCCTGGTTCGATTGGTGAAGTTTCAACACTGATGATTCTGATCGGTGGTGCGATTATTCTGTTTGGCCGCGTGGCTTCCTGGCGCATTGTCGCGGGGGTGATGCTCGGCATGATTGCGACAGCCACCCTGTTTAACTTCATCGGTTCTGCAACTAACCCGCTGTTTGCTATGCCGTGGTACTGGCATATGGTGCTGGGTGGTTTTGCCTTCGGCATGATGTTCATGGCGACCGACCCTGTTTCTGCCTCGTTTACCAACAAAGGTAAATGGTGGTACGGGGCACTCATCGGGGTGATGTGTGTCTTGATTCGTGTCGTCAACCCAGCCTATCCAGAAGGGATGATGCTGGCGATCTTGTTCGCCAACCTCTTTGCGCCACTGTTCGATTACCTGGTGGTGCAGGCCAATATTAAGCGGAGGAAGTCGCGTGGCTGAAGTGAAAAGTAACGATAGCATCGGCAGAACACTGCTGGTGGTGCTGGTGCTTTGCCTGGTGTGTTCCGTCGTGGTGGCAGGCTCGGCTGTAGGGCTTAAAGCTCGCCAGCAAGAGCAGAAAGCGCTCGATAAGCAACGTAACATCCTGGATGTTGCAGGCTTAGCAACACCAAAAATGACCGGCGAAGATGTCAAATCAATCTATGAGTCACGCATTACACCGCGCTTGTTAGACCTAAAAAGTGGTGAACTACTGGATAAAAATTCCTCAAAATTTGACCAGGCTGCAGCACTCCGTGATCCAACACAGAGCATCACGCTTGATTCAAGTGACGACCGTGCCGGGATAAAGCAGCGCAGCAATATCGTCGAAATTTATCTGGTGCGTGATGAGCAAAATAAAGTGCAGGAAGTCGTGTTGCCAGTTTATGGCAAAGGCCTGTGGTCGATGATGTATGCCTTTGTTTCTCTGCAAACCGATGGCCGTACGGTAAAAGGCATTACTTACTATGATCAGGGTGAGACCCCAGGTCTGGGTGGTGAGGTTGAAAACCCGAACTGGCGTGCGCAGTGGATTGGCAAAAAACTGCTTGATGACAATGGGCAACCAGCGATCCGCTTAGTGAAAGGTGGTGCACGTCAGGGGGATGAGTATGGGGTAGATGGTTTATCCGGTGCCACACTGACGGCAAACGGGGTACAACACACTTTTGATTTCTGGATGGGTGAACTTGGTTTTGGCCCGTTCCTGAAACACGTTCGTGAAGGAGCGCTCAACAATGGCTGATATTTCAGACATGAAAGAGGTCAAACGGGTACTGGTGAGTCCTTTGGTGGATAACAACCCGATTGCCTTGCAAATACTCGGGGTCTGTTCGGCGCTGGCAGTGACCACGAAACTGGAAACTGCATTCGTTATGACCATCGCAGTAACCGTGGTAACGGCATTTTCCAGCATGTTCATTTCGATGATCCGCAATCTGATCCCAAACAGTGTGCGAATCATCGTGCAGATGGCGATCATTGCTTCGTTGGTTATCGTTGTGGATCAGATTCTGCGTGCTTACGCCTACGAGATTTCCAAGCAGCTTTCGGTCTTCGTCGGCCTGATCATCACTAACTGTATCGTTATGGGGCGTGCTGAAGCTTACGCCATGAAGTCGCCACCGTTGGCAAGCTTCATGGATGGCATCGGTAATGGCTTGGGATATGGTGTGATATTGCTGCTGGTTGGCTTCCTGCGTGAACTCATTGGTAGTGGAAAATTGTTTGGTATCACGGTACTGGAAACGGTTCAGAACGGTGGTTGGTATCAGCCAAACGGTATGTTCCTGCTCGCGCCAAGTGCGTTCTTTATTATCGGCCTGCTTATCTGGGCCTTGCGTACGCTTAAGCCTGCGCAACAGGAAAAGGACTAACTGATTATGGAACATATGATTAGTCTGTTTGTTCGCGCAGTGTTTATTGAGAACATGGCGCTCGCGTTCTTCCTTGGTATGTGCACCTTCCTGGCGGTGTCTAAGAAAGTCTCCACTGCATTCGGTTTGGGTGTAGCGGTGACCGTTGTTTTAGGGATTGCCGTTCCGGCGAACAATCTTGTTTATAACCTGATTCTTCGTGACGGCGCGCTGGTCGAAGGTGTTGACCTTAGCTTCCTTAACTTCATTACCTTCATTGGTGTGATCGCCGCTCTGGTACAAATCCTCGAAATGATCCTCGATCGTTTCTTCCCGGCTCTCTACAACGCGTTAGGTATCTTCCTGCCGCTCATCACCGTTAACTGCGCGATCTTTGGTGGCGTGTCGTTTATGGTGCAGCGTGACTATAGCTTCGGTGAATCAATTGTTTATGGTATCGGCTCAGGTGTGGGTTGGATGCTGGCAATTGTCGCGATGGCAGGGATCCGCGAGAAGATGAAATATGCCAATGTGCCCGCAGGATTGCGTGGCTTAGGAATTACCTTTATCACCACTGGATTGATGGCACTGGGCTTTATGTCATTCTCCGGTGTGCAGCTATAAGGGCGAAAACGTATGGAAATTATTCTTGGCGTGGTGATGTTCACGCTAATTGTTTTGGCTCTGGCGCTGTTGATTTTGTTTGCCAAGTCAAAGCTCGTTAACTCCGGCGATGTGCTGATTGAGATTAACAACGAAGCAGACAAACAGTTTCATGCACCCGCGGGTGATAAGCTGCTCAACACACTCTCAAGTCAGGGGATTTTCATCTCCTCGGCTTGTGGTGGCGGTGGTTCTTGCGGGCAATGCCGCGTGACCGTAAAAGAGGGCGGTGGTGATATTCTGCCGACTGAGCTTTCGCATATCACCAAGCGTGAAGCGAAAGAAGGTTGCCGTCTTGCCTGCCAGGTTGCTGTTAAGCAGGACATGAAAATTGAGCTGCCAGAGGAGATCTTTGGCGTTAAGAAATGGGAGTGTGAAGTTATCTCTAATGATAACAAAGCCACCTTCATTAAAGAGCTCAAACTGCGTATCCCTGATGGTGATGTTGTGCCGTTCCGTGCTGGTGGCTATATCCAGATTGAAAGTCCACCGCATGAGGTTAACTACCAGGACTTCGATGTTCCTCAGGAATACCGTGGCGACTGGGATAAGTTTAATCTGTTCCGCTTCAAGTCGGTGGTTAAAGAGCCATGCGTTCGCGCTTACTCAATGGCTAACTATCCAGATGAGAAAGGCATTATCATGCTGAACGTGCGTATCGCTACGCCGCCGCCGAATGTGCCTGATGCGCCTCCGGGGATTATGTCCTCATATATATGGTCGTTAAAAGCGGGCGACAAAGTGACAATATCCGGTCCATTTGGTGAGTTCTTTGCTAAAGAGACGGACGCTGAAATGGTATTCATCGGCGGTGGTGCAGGTATGGCACCAATGCGATCACACATTTTTGACCAGCTTAAACGTCTTCATAGCACGCGAAAAATGAGTTTCTGGTACGGTGCTCGCTCTTCGCGTGAGATGTTCTACGAAGAAGAGTTTGAAAAACTGGCTCAGGAAAACCCGAACTTCACGTTCAATGTGGCGCTCTCAGATCCGCAACCAGAAGACAACTGGACTGGTTACACCGGCTTCATCCACAACGTATTGCTTGAAAACTATCTTCGTAGCCATCCGGCACCAGAAGATTGTGAGTTCTATATGTGTGGGCCGCCTATGATGAATGCCGCGGTTATCAAAATGCTCAAAGATTTGGGTGTTGAGGATGACAACATCATGCTAGATGACTTTGGCGGCTGACAGGAGCGTTTATGCTGACAGTATTTTTAGCCACCTTCGTTATTTTTCTACTGGTGATCTTTGGAATGTCACTGGGCGTTATTGTGAAGCGCAAATCGCTTCAGGGTAGCTGTGGTGGTATTGCCGCGTTAGGCATGGAGAAAGTTTGTAACTGCCCTGAACCCTGTGATGCTCGTAAGAAGCGTATCGCAAGGGCTGAGCGGCAAGCAAAACTTCAGCAGAACCGCATCCTGTAAACCAGTAAAACCTCCCGCATCGTCGGGAGGTTTTCTTTCCATTGAAGACTTTCCTCCTTAATTATTTTAACTGTATACTTATCCAGTAATATAACTGGTGCGAACAAGTATGCGTAAAATCATTCATGTCGATATGGACTGCTTTTTTGCCGCCGTAGAAATGCGTGATAACCCAACTCTGCGGGATATTCCGATAGCTATTGGAGGTAGTGCGAAAAGGCGCGGTGTCATTAGTACGGCAAATTATCCCGCTAGAAAATTTGGTGTGCACAGCGCGATGTCGACTGCAATGGCTCTCAAGTTATGCCCACATCTGACACTGCTTCCTGGACGTTTTGATGCTTACAAAGAAGCTTCAAATCATATCCGGGAAATTTTTAGCCGCTACACAACGCTTATCGAACCGCTGTCACTTGATGAGGCTTATCTGGATGTCACTGATAGCCCGAACTGCCATGGTTCTGCAACACTCATGGCCAGGGAAATTCGCCAGACTATTTCAGATGAACTTAATCTCACCGCATCGGCTGGTATTGCACCGGTTAAATTCCTCGCCAAAATTGCCTCTGACCTCAATAAACCTAACGGGCAGTTCTTGATCACTCCCGAGGAGATTCCAGCATTTTTGCAAACCTTACCGCTTGGAAAAATCCCCGGCGTAGGGAAAGTTACAGCGGGCAAACTGGAAAGCCTTGGGTTGCGCACCTGTGCCGATGTGCAGAAAACGGATTTAGCTTCGTTACTCAAGCGGTTTGGCAAATTTGGCCGTGTACTGTGGGAGCGTAGTCAGGGTATAGATGAACGCGAGATTAACAATGAGCGGCAACGTAAATCTGTCGGAGTTGAAAAAACACTCGCGGAAGATATTCATCAGTGGCAGGAGTGTGAGGCTATTATTGAGCAACTCTATCCTGAACTTGAACGCCGTTTGAAAAAGGTAAAACCTGATTTATTGATTGCCCGCCAGGGTATCAAACTTAAGTTTAATGATTTCCAGCAAACGACTCAGGAACATGTCTGGCCTCAGCTGAATAAAGCCGATTTAATCGCTATTGCGAAGCAAACGTGGGAAGAACGGCGAGGAGGGCGGGGAGTCAGGCTGGTGGGGTTACATGTGACTTTACTGGACCCGCAGATGGAGCGCCAACTGGTGTTGGGGCTATAAAAAAAGCCCTCATCCCGGCGTTCTCCCTCAGGAGAAGGAGAAAACCAAACAAGTTCCCTCTCCTGGGAGAGAGGATGAGGGCGTTTAGAACTTACTTAACTGGAATAGCTTTCAGCAATTCTGTCAGCAGAATCCAGTATTGGCCTACGCTTTCGATATGAACTTGTTCATCCGGAGAGTGTGGACCTGTGATGGTCGGCCCAATAGAAACCATATCCATATCCGGGTAAGGTTTTTTAAACAGACCACATTCCAGACCCGCATGGATGACCATGATGTTAGGGGTCTTGTTGAACAGTTTTTGGTAAGTCTCACGCACCAGGTGCATTACCGGTGAGTTTGCATCCGGCTGCCAGCCAGGATAGCTGCCTTTGGCCACGGTTTGTGCGCCAGCAAGCTGACCCAGAGCGTGAAGCATGCCAACGACATAGTCTTTGCCGCTATCAATCAATGAACGAATCAGGCAGATGATTTCTGCACTTTCATCATTCATTGTGACCACACCCACGTTCAGTGAGGTTTCCACAACACCTTTAACTGCGTCGGAATTACGGATGACACCGTTTGGCGTGGCGTTCAGCAGGCTCAGGAAAGTGTCACGGCTTTTCGCTGTCAGTGCTTTCTTGTCTGTGGTGACTGAATCCAGCAGTACAGTGACGTTTTTCTCGACTGCCGCCAGTTCATTTTTCAGAATCGACAGGAATTCATCTGACAACGACTTCAGCTGTGCAGCTTTGTTTGCCGGAACAGCCAGAGTAGCAAAGCCTTCACGTGGAATCGCGTTACGCAGTGTACCGCCGTTCAGATTAATCAGACGAGCATCCAGTTCTGCTGTGTGAGCAAACAGGAAGCGAGCCAGCAATTTGTTTGCATTGCCCAGACCCAGATGGATTTCACCACCGGAGTGACCGCCTTTCAGGCCTTTGATGGTCAACTTAAATGTTTCGTAACCGGCAGGAATCTCTTCGCGTTGCAGTGGCAGCGTGGAGATAAAATCAATCCCACCTGCACAGCCCATATAGATCTCACCTTCTTCTTCAGAATCGGTGTTGATCAGAATATCAGCTTGTAACCAGCCCGCTTGCAGACCAAAAGCCCCATCCATTCCCGCTTCTTCGGTCATGGTCAGCAGAACTTCTAATGGGCCATGAGATACCGAATCATCGGCCAGCACTGCCAGTGCGGACGCCATACCAATACCATTATCAGCGCCCAGCGTCGTACCGCGTGCTTTGATCCACTCACCGTCAATATACGGTTGAATCGGATCTTTGGTGAAATCATGGACAGTGTCGTTATTTTTCTGCGGCACCATATCCAGGTGAGCCTGCAGGACCACCGCTTTACGGTTTTCCATGCCCGCTGTCGCAGGTTTACGGATCAGGATATTACCGACCTGGTCACGCTCTACATGTAGGCCTTTTTCTTTTGCCCAGGACAGAATATGTTCCGCAAGTTGTTCTTCATGATAAGAAGGGTGCGGAATGGAACAGATTTTGGCAAAAATATCCCACAGCGGTTGCGGAGATAATTGAGACAATTCAGACACGATAAGTCTCCTTGACATCGACTCTGCAGACCATATTGGTTAACAGAGACCAGGATTGATCTAAATGAAATACACCACAAGTAAGCATTGTGTGCTGGCCTGAGAATACCACTTTAACTAACGTTATGACGATCAAAAGCACCTAAAAACGAAAGCGGCGAGCCTACAGCACTGGTTTTTAGTGCGCCAGATCTCTATAATCTCGCGCAACCAAAACCCCTTTGAACATTTTTAAGCCGTTAATAACTGGCTGGGATAATTTCACATGAGCGAAAAATACATCGTCACCTGGGACATGTTGCAGATTCACGCGCGTAAGCTGGCAAGCCGTCTGCTTCCTGCTGAACAGTGGAAAGGCATTATTGCCGTTAGCCGTGGTGGCCTGGTTCCTGGCGCACTGCTGGCACGTGAACTGGGGATTCGTCATGTTGATACTGTTTGCATCTCCAGCTATGACCACGACAACCAGCGTGAACTGACCGTGCTGAAACGTGCTGAAGGTGACGGTGAAGGCTTCATCGTTATTGATGACCTGGTTGATACCGGTGGCACCGCAGTGGCTATCCGTGAAATGTATCCAAAAGCGCATTTCGTTACGATCTTCGCTAAGCCTGCTGGCCAGCCGTTGGTTGACGATTACGTCGTTGATATCCCTCAGGACACCTGGATTGAGCAGCCGTGGGATATGGGCGTGGTGTTTGTACCACCGTTGGCTGGTCGTTAATAGCCTGAGAATATGCACTGATTTACGCCCGGCATCGCCGGGCGTTTGTGTTATTTAGTTGCCGACAGAGTACAATAGCTGCATTCCTGACGTTTGTATGGAGGCAGAAGCGATGGTACAGGCCAATCTTAGCGAAACGCTATTTAAACCCCGATTTAAACATCCCGAGACGTCGACTTTAGTTCGTCGTGCTCAACATCAAACTGCCCCCGTTATCCAGTCTGCGCTGGATGGTAAATCTGTCCCTCACTGGTATCGAATGATTAACCGCCTGCTGTGGGTATGGCGTGGTGTCGATCCACGCGAAATCCTTGAGGTGCAAGCTCGCATTACGGTTAATACAGCAGAACGTACCAATGACAGTCTGTTTGATACCGTGGTCGGTTATCGCAGCGGCAACTGGATTTTTGAATGGTCGAAGCAAGCAATGCTTTGGCAGCAGCGGGCCAATCAGGAAACAGATATAGTTCTTAGTGGAAAATATTGGCTACAGGCTGCCAATCTTTACAGCATTGCCGCCTATCCGCACCTGAAAGGCGACCAACTGGCAGAACAGGCGCAAGTTCTGGCAAACCGTGCCTATGAAGAAGCTGCGCCACGTCTTTCCGGCGGCTTGCGTGAATTGGAGTTTGCTATTCCTGGTGGTGGTGCAATCACTGGGTTCCTCCATGTTCCTAAAGAAGGTGACGGTCCATTCCCGACGGTGCTAATTTGTGGTGGTTTGGATGCGCTGCAAAGCGATTATTACACGTTGTTTGAGAAATATTTTGCACCTGAAGGTATCGCGATGTTAACCATCGATATGCCGTCGGTCGGATTTTCTTCAAAATGGAAACTGACTCAGGATTCTAGTCTTTTACACCAGCATGTTTTAAAAGCTCTACCCAACATCCCCTGGATTGACCACACCCGTGTGGCGGCGTTCGGTTTCCGATTCGGTGCAAATGTTGCAGTGCGTTTGGGGTATATCGAAGCACCTCGTTTGAAAGCCGTCGCATGTCTTGGGCCGGTTGTTCACAGTTTATTGAGTGATGCATCACGCCAGGCTCAGGTTCCAGAGATGTATATTGATGTGCTGGCGAGCCGCCTGGGAATGCACGATGCATCTGACAACGCGTTACGTGTGGAGTTAAACCGCTACTCGTTAAAAACACAGGGTCTATTGGGGCGTCATTGTCCAACACCGATGTTATCTGGTTACTGGGCGAATGATCCGTTCAGCCCGGAAGACGATTCCCGATTAATTACTTCGTCATCTGCGGATGGTAAGTTGTTAGCTATACCGTTTAACCCGGTGTATCAAAACTTTGACAAAGCTCTGAAAGAAATTACCGGATGGATCAAGCAGAGATTACGTTAATGATTTGCTAAATTTCATTGGTTTGGTAAAACAGATGCTTCACAACAGGAGATCGGAATGACGTTACCAAGTGGACACCCGAAAAGTAGATTGATTAAAAAATTTGCCTCGCTTGGCCCATATATCCGGGAAGAGCAATGTGAAGATAACCGTTTCTTCTTCGATTGCCTGGCTGTGTGCGTCAATGTGAAGCCTGCACCAGAGAAACGTGAATTCTGGGGCTGGTGGATGGAGTTGGAAGCTCAGGAAAAACAATTTACCTATACCTGGCAGTTTGGTCTGTTCGACAAAGACGGTAAATGGACTGCGACGGCAGCAAAAGATAAAGAAGTGGATGAAAGACTTGAGCAAACACTGCGTGGTTTCCATGAGCGCTTGCGTGAGTTATTAAGTACATTGGGTCTTGGATTAGTTCCGGCACAAGATTTTACGGAAAAACCGGTAAAGTTATCAGCATAAAAAAAGTCCCCACCGGCCAGGTGGGGACTTTTTTTTTACCCGAATCTTAGAACTGATAAACTAAACCTAATGCGACAACATCATCGCTGTTCAGATTTAGGGCATTGTCGTCGCTCAGTTGGTTAATTTTGTAATCAACAAAAGCTGACATGTTTTTATTGAAGTAATACGTGGCACCAATATCAATATATTTAACCAAATCCGCATCACCCACACCTTCAATATCCTTACCTTTAGACTGGACATAACCCAAAGAAGGGCGTAGACCAAAGTCAAATTGATATTGTGCAATAACTTCGAACGCCTGGTTTTTATTTGCGAAACCACTAATGCTTCTGTTTACACCATTAATAGATGCAGTGCCGGAAATGGGTGTCATATTACGTGTTTCTGCATACATTGCTGCCAGATAAACATTGTGATCATCGTATTTCAAACCAGTGGTCCAGGCTTCGGCATTATCACCAGTGCCCACGGCCAGGTTTTTCTGTGCCAAAGTACGGTTGGAGTTAGAGTAACCCGCACCAATAGTCAGGCCAGTATCAGCAATGTCATAAGATAAGGAAGTACCAAAACCGTCACCGTTTTGCTTACTGGTAGCACGCCCGTCATTCTCGTTTTTCCCCTGGTACTGCAAGGAAAGTTTCAGGCCATCAACCAGACCAAAGAAGGTGTTATTACGATAGGTTGCCACACCGTTTGCACGGCCCGTCATGAAGTTATCGGTTTTAGTGTAAGAGTCATCACCAAACTCAGGCATCATATCGGTGTAAGAGGCGATGTTATAAAGAACGCCGTAGTTACGGCCATAATCGAAGGAACCAATATCACCTGCTTTTAACCCTGCAAACGCCAGGCGAGTTTTGGTTGTATTCGCATCACCTTCAATTTTGTTAGCAGCAACTTGATATTCCCACTGACCAAAACCCGTTAATTGGTCATTAATTTGTGTCTGACCTTTAAAACCGATACGTACATAAGACTGATCGCCATCTACAGACTTGTTATCACTTAGATAGTGTTCAGCTTTTACTTTTCCGTAAAGGTCGAGTTTGTTGCCATCTTTATTATAAATTTCCGCTGCATGCGAATATGTTGATGATGCCAGAAAACCCAATACCATTACTGCCAATGTGCTTTTCTTCATTTTTCATCCCAATAGTGTATTCGCGCTAAAATTTAATCGGAAAGTATTCCGTTAAAAAACGCAGAGAGTTTTATCGTTTGGAGATGAAAGATTTATGACAAAGTAAGAGAAAGTTTAAATAATGGTAATTATTTGTATTTGTCATAAAAATGACAAAATTGGCCGCTACGTTTATGGATCACTTTACATCCAAATCGCTGTTTTCCTTCTGAGCCTGTTGGCAAGCCGCGTCACTCCTGCTACAACGTCATCTGGTATTTTAATTTTCCAATTTCGTTGAAACGGCAGAGAATCATGAGTGAAAGCCAGACGCTGGTGGTAAAACTAGGCACTAGCGTATTAACCGGTGGCTCGCGCCGCCTGAATAGAGCTCATATTGTTGAGCTGGTGCGTCAGTGCGCACAACTTCACGCCTCCGGGCATCGCATTGTTATTGTGACCTCTGGGGCAATTGCTGCGGGTCGCGAGCATTTAGGTTATCCCGAACTGCCCGCAACCATTGCATCCAAGCAATTACTGGCAGCCGTTGGTCAAAGTCGATTGATCCAGCTCTGGGAACAACTGTTTTCTATTTATGGCATTCATGTTGGGCAGATGCTGCTGACGCGTGCCGATATGGAGGATCGCGAACGTTTCCTTAATGCTCGTGACACTTTACGTGCACTGCTTGATAACAACATCGTGCCGGTAATCAATGAAAACGATGCCGTTGCAACCGCAGAAATCAAAGTTGGTGATAATGACAACCTGTCTGCGCTGGCAGCCATTTTGGCTGGTGCAGATAAACTATTACTGCTGACTGACCAACAAGGGTTATTTACTGCTGATCCGCGTAATAACCCTGAAGCTGAACTCATTAAAGAAGTTCACGGCATTGACGACGCACTGCGAGCAATAGCTGGTGATAGCGTGTCTGGCCTGGGAACTGGCGGCATGGGGACGAAATTGCAGGCTGCTGATGTCGCTTGCCGCGCAGGTATCGACGTAGTCATTGCGGCTGGCAGCAAACCCGGGGTGATTGGTGATGTTATGGCGGGTACGCCAGTGGGGACTCGTTTCCATGCTCAACAATCACCATTAGAAAACCGCAAACGTTGGATATTTGGTGCGCCTCCTGCAGGTGAAATCACGGTCGATGATGGCGCGCTTGCGGCGATTCTTGAACGCGGAAGCTCTTTATTGCCAAAGGGTATCAAAAACGTCACTGGAAACTTTTCCCGCGGTGAAGTTATTCGCATTCGCAGCCTTGAAGGCCGCGATATTGCCCATGGTGTTTGTCGCTACAATAGTGACGCTTTGCGTCGTATCGCAGGTCATCACTCTCAACAGATCGGTGAAATTCTTGGCTACGAATATGGCCCAGTAGCCGTTCATCGTGACGATATGATAGTTAACTAAGGAGCAGGCAATGCTGGAAAAAATGGGTAAAGCAGCTAAAGCTGCCTCTTATCAGATGGCTCTGCTCTCCAGCCGCGAAAAAAACCGCGCGCTGGAATGTATCGCAGATAATCTGGAAGCTCAGGCTGCAGCTATTTTGGAAGCCAACGAAAAAGACCTGGCCGAAGCAAAGGCCAATGGCCTAAGCGAAGCGATGTTAGACCGATTACAACTCACTCCTTCACGTCTGAGTAGCATTGCGAATGATGTTCGTCAGGTATGCAATTTGGCAGATCCAGTGGGTCAAATCATTGATGGCGGTGTGCTGGACAGTGGTTTACGTCTTGAGCGTCGGCGTGTTCCATTAGGTGTAGTTGGTGTGATTTATGAAGCTCGTCCTAATGTTACGGTTGATGTTGCTTCACTGTGCCTGAAAACAGGAAATGCAGCGATTTTGCGTGGCGGGAAAGAAACCTGGCGCACTAATGCCGCAACGGTCAAGGTTATTCAACAAGCGCTGACGGAGTGTGGCCTACCTGCGGCAGCGGTTCAGGCGATAGAAAGTCCCGATCGCGCACTGGTGAATGAGCTGCTACGCATGGATCGTTATGTAGACATGCTGATTCCTCGTGGTGGCGCAGGCCTACATAAACTCTGTCGCGAGCAATCAACGATTCCAGTTATTACCGGTGGGATTGGTGTTTGCCATATCTTTGTGGATGACAGTGCTGAATTTGAGCCGGCACTGAGAATTATTGTTAATGCCAAAACTCAGCGTCCAAGTACCTGCAATACAGTAGAAACCTTACTGGTCCATCAAGGAATAGCAGCAAACTTCTTGCCTGCGCTAAGCCAACAAATGGCTGAATCTGGCGTAACATTGCATGCTGACGAAAAGGCTCTGCCACTGTTACAGAATGGGCCTGCGGAAGTACTGCCTGTAAAAGCAGAAGACTATGATGACGAGTGGTTGTCACTGCATTTGAATGTGAAAGTTGTCGCTAATATTGATGACGCTATTGACCATATCCGGGAACATGGCACACAACACTCTGACGCGATTTTGACTCGTACACTGCGTAATGCGAACCGCTTTGTGAATGAAGTTGATTCCTCTGCCGTCTATGTGAATGCTTCAACACGTTTCACCGATGGCGGCCAGTTTGGCCTTGGTGCCGAAGTTGCGGTAAGTACGCAGAAACTTCATGCTCGTGGCCCTATGGGGCTGGAAGCGCTCACGACTTATAAATGGATTGGATTCGGCGACGATACAATCCGAGCGTAATTGAACCAAAGGTAATACGTCTTTCTGGAAACTATAAGGTTATACGTGTTACCTACCCTTCTTTATTTACTATTACCCTGAAGCCTCAAGTGATCTATTAAAACAATCCGCCTTAATAAGTTTTAATTAATTCCAATAAATTTAATGTTAATCGTTAATATGGCATTGTCTTATATGTTACCTCTGTTTTTATTTGTTTGTTGAATGATACTTTGTATTTAAGTGAGCTGTGAAATTTATGCGTTATTTATATGTGTTGTGCTTTTTTTAATGAATGTCATTGATGTTTAAAATGTTTCTCCATTTTGTATGAAATAACACTTTTTAGGTATAAATCTGTTTTCGTATTTACAGCAGAAATTAATTGAACGATTTGCTATTGGAACATAATAATCCTCTCACTAATAACGTTACATGTATTAGTGGTTACCGCTTACTGCATTGACTATTGATGGACCAACATAAGATCTAGTCCCTGAGGAGGGATGATAAATGCACTCTTGGAAAAAGAAACTCGTTGTATCACAACTAGCATTAGCCTGCACTTTGGCAATTGCTTCTCAGGCAAATGCTACTACTTATAACACTTTCGGTTATCACGATGACGCGACCACCGCTTTTAGCTGGAGCGATTGGGAAAATGCCGATAAGCTTAACTATATTACTTATGATGGTTATATCTATAACAATGCGGCAGATGGCGCTTATGATCAAACCTTCAATAACGATGTAGTAAACGGCGTTATCTCTACTTACTATCTGAATAATGATTACGCAGATGGTGATGCTAATACGCTGAACATTTCCAACTCAGTCATTCACGGTATGGTTACCTCTCAAAAAGTTTACGACCACGATGGTTATGGCTGGACGAACGGTACTGCTGTTGATTATAAGTGGGTTGATGGTGATGTATTCACTCTTAATATCGCTAATTCTACAATTGACGACGATTACGAATATTTCTATTTTACTGACAGTTATTTGAATGCTGATGCTATAGCAGCATCAGAACAGTATCGCACAGCTGATTATGCCTATTTGGGCGCAGCAGTAACGCTAGATGTTGAAAGCAATATCAACATTAGTGATAACTCTCGTGTTGCCGGTATTGCACTGTCTCAAGGGGACACCAGCAATACAGATTACGCCACAGAATATCGCACCTGGGACAACAACATCTCTGTTGTTAACTCTACAGTGACTTCAGGTGCTTACACCCCACTGGAAGGCGACGGTTTCTATGGTAACTCTGAGGAACCAAGTGACTATAACGGTGATGGTAGTGTAAACGACATCGCAATGTCTTTTGCTGATAGTTCAGCATCAAATTATGCGATGAAAAACAATGTAAGATTCGACCATTCTACCCTGATGGGCGATGTTGCGTTTGCCAGCACCTGGAATGCTAATTTCTATCCAAGTGGTCATGATTCTATCGATAATGGTGTTCTTGATACCAATGGCGGTTGGGCTGACGATAGTCTGAACGTTGACGAACTGAATATCACCCTGGATAACGGTAGTAAGTGGGTTGGTGCAGCTGTATTCAGCTATGACGCTATTGGCCCTGCAAGCATGTACGATGTTGCAGTCAACAGCCTTGAGCCAAACTCTACTTATGATCATTGGGGTAATGTTGTCGATGATCAGACTTTCCAGAGCGGTGTGTTCAACGTTGCACTGAACAACGGTTCAGAATGGGATACAGTCAATAATTCCAATATTGATACACTGGCCGTGAATAATGGTTCTCAGGTTAACGTAGCCCAAGATTCTTCTCTGCTGTCAGACTCAATTACTCTGACCAACGGTTCTACGATGAACCTGAGTTCTGGCGGTGAAGTGGGCACTGACCATCTGACTGTTGATAGTTACAGTAAAGTCGATCTGACTGATGAAACCACCTACCTGCGTGCTAACACTGTTACCGTTTCTAACGGTGGCGAATTTAGCATTGGTGCTGGTGATTTCGATGCCAACCTGTTTAGCACTGATAGAATGGAACTGACTAATGGTGGTGTATTCAACATCAATAGCAGCGACTATGTATTAGATGCTGACTTAGTGAATGGTCATACTAATACCTCGAATACTCAAGATGCGACTTATGGTTATGGCGTAATTGCTATGAACTCTGACGGACATCTGACCATTAATGGTAACGGTAATAGTAACAATGCTGATCAAGAATTCAGTGTAGATGATACCAACGATGGAACAGTAGCGGCTGCTGGTAACTACAAAGTGCGTATCAATAATTCAACGGGTGCAGGTTCTGTTGCTAACTATAAAGATAAAGAAATTATCTATGTTAACGATGTGAACAGCACTGCAACTTTCTCTGCTGCTAACAAAGCTGATTTGGGTGCTTACACCTATCACGCTGAGCAGTATGGTAATACTGTTGTGCTCAAGCAGGGTGAGCTGACTGACTACGCTAACATGGCGTTGAGCATTCCTTCTGCAAATACCAATATCTGGAACCTGGAGCAAGACGCGCTGGCAACCCGCCTGGCAAATGGCCGTCATTCTGAAGGTGATACTGGCGGTGCATGGGTCACTTACATCGGTGGCGGTTTCTCCGGTGACAATGGCGTGTTGAACTATGACCAGGATGTAAGTGGTATCATGGTTGGTCTGGATAAACAGATCGAAGGCAATAGTGCTAAGTGGACTGTCGGTGCAGCAGCAGGCTTTGCAAAAGGCGATATCAATGATAACAGCGGTAGCGTAGATCAAGACAGCCAGTCTGCTCGTATCTACTCTTCGGCTCGCTTCCAGAATAATATCTTCTTTGATTCAAGTCTGAGCTATAGCCATTACAGCAATGACCTGACTGCAACCATGAGCAATGGCGCAGCAGTAAGCGGCGATGCTTCATCCGATGCCTGGGGCTTTGGCTTGAAACTGGGTTACGACTGGCAGCTCAGCAAGGAAGGTTATCTGACCCCTTATGCTTCTATTTCTGGTCTGTTCCAGGATGGCGACAACTACCAACTTAGCAATGATATGAAAGTGGGTAGCCAGTCGTATGACAGCATGCGTTATGAGTTAGGTATGGACGCTGGGTATACCTTCGACTACGGTGATCAAGCTCTGACTCCTTACTTCAAGCTGGCGTACGTCTATGACGATTCTAACGGCAATAGTGCTGATGTGAATGGCGACAATATTGACAATGGGGTGGAAGGTTCTGCGGTACGCGTAGGACTTGGTACTCAGTTCAGCTTCACTAAAAACTTTGCAGCCTATGCTGACACTAACTACCTTGGTGGTGGTGATGTTGACCAAGATTGGTCGGCAAACGTGGGTGTTAAATACACTTGGTAATAAGATAAATAATTATACGACTCACAGAATATAAGGTTTTTGCCTCCCCTTAGTATTCTCTTCAAAGTGAATCAAGTGATTATAAAGATGCCTGTCTCGAATAGAGACAGGCATTTTATTGAGCTATCATTAGATAAAAGAGTATCTATTATGATTACAAAACCATTAACCCCGCTCGAAGCTATTCGTAGCAGGTTGGTGGAGGTTGGCAATAAATTCACCTTGCCAGCAGACAGTGAATTAAGTATGTTTAATGAACATAATGAACCATTAATCTGGTTTTTTAGCGAAGGGAGTATTATTTTACACAGGGAAACAGACGAACTTTTGATGGAGCTCGTATCTGCTCCCACTCTGCTAGGTTTGGCAAATATATTCCAAACGACTCCAATTAAATATCGCTTGGTTACGCAAACTGATTGCCAAGGGTTCACCGTTCCCGCACATCTTGCATCTGAAATTATTGAAAAAAATAGATTGTGGCAACAGGCATGTCACTGGACAAGCTATGTTGTTCGTGGGCTTGAAAGGCGTGATTCTCGTTTTATTGGTACAACAACCTATTCTCAGATTCGGGTGACGTTGCTCATTATGGACTCATGGAGTTTTGATTTACGTGCGCGTATTGGGGTCATTAGTTTTATACAAAAAAGAACTAAAATATCACGCTCTGTAATTGCTGAAATATTGTCTGCGCTACGCAAAGGTAATTACATTGAGATGGATAAAGGTAAGCTGGTTTCTGTTGGTCGTCTGCCGACCAGTTATTGAGAAAGCAGGTCGAAACATCGACCTGCTTTTCTATCAGGACGCAGGGCCGGCTTGAGACGTGGAACCACTTAGTTCAGAAACTAAATCATTTACACCATCACTCATATTCACAAAACGAGTTAATGGTGAGCGTGTGATGACAACAAACACTCCCACATTGCTTTGCGGAACCATTGCCATATACGTGATAAATCCGCCACCGCCACCTGTTTTTTGCACAATGCCAGGACGACCATTCTTTGGTGCCATATACACCCAACCCAGTCCCAAAGCATCGGCTTTTCCTGGAACATCCATACCAATAACTTTGGTGAGTTGTGTGCGTTGATAGATAAGCGTCTGCATTCTGTCAGCTTGAGTATTACGACGATGAAAATCAGAACTCAAAAACTGCTGCATCCAGCGCATCATGTCGTCAGGTGTCGAATAAACGCCGCCACTGCCAATCGCTGCGAGTGTATTATCGCAAGGACTGGCACCTTTCTCTGCCACCATCAGGCGCTTGCACTGGTCAGGTGAAGGAGTAAATGTTGTGTCCTTCATACCCAATGGGCGGGTGATTTGTTCTTCGAACAATTGAGGGTAAGGTTTGTTTGCAGCTCGGGCTAGCGCATCGGCGAGAAGATCAAATGCGAGATTTGAATAAGAGGCAATTGTACCTGGTGCGCTTTTTAAACTTGCATTGGCGAGCCAATTCCAGCGTTGATCACGCGTCGGCCAGGTAAACACAGTTCGATGCGCGGCACCACCAGGTTGCTCACGAGGTAATGCGCTGGTGTGAGTCGCCAGATTCACCAGTGTAATGGGTTTGCCATTATAAGTAGGGACTCTGACTCCGCCAGGGGCATACTTGCTTAATGGATCATTGAGCTGAACCTTGCCCTGATCCAACATTTTTACCAGCATTTCACTGGTCATGAGTTTGGTTAGCGAAGCAATACGGATAACCGAGTCAAGTTGCGGGCGAACGTTATTACCTGGTCGTGTCTCACCAAAACTTTTGAAAGCGCGCTGGTTACCATCAATCACGACCATTGCCATTCCTGTAGCACCGCTGCCATAAAAAATATGATTGGCATAACGATCTGCTATTTCAGAAGCAAAAACAGGATCGGGAGAAGTTTGAGCAAAACTCATAATTGGCAGTGCAGCAATGACGAGTACTGCGAGACGTGGGAGACGAATTTTCAACGCGGATAACCCATAAACGAAGTGAAGCGATATTGATCGTATTTATACTACTCTATGGCGCTACGCAAACGCGGAAAATGAGGATTGTGATGAGAAAAAGCGTAACGCGGCATTTCAGGGGGATTATCGGTTAGTAAAGCACCACAGTTTGAGGCTGCGGTGCAATTTGCATTAATTTGTCTTTTGTACATCTTTCTGCGTTACTTCGTCAGTTGTCCCGCCTTTCTTAAGCATTTTATCGTCACTTTTATGCTCAGAACGCATCTCGTGTCCTGATTCGCAGCCTTTCTTGTTTTCATTTCCAGCGGCACGGCAGTCATCAATAATATGACCAGGGTTACTGAGTTGTTCCTTTTCTGCCTGCATTCCCGATGTGCTGGTGGCTGGGTTCTCGGCAAAGGCGCCGGCGCTTGCGAATAGAAGAGTGCTGGAAAGTAACGCTAAAGTTAGTTTTTTCATTGTGCCAGGTTCCTGAAGATTGTAGGGAAATCCCAATAAGTATTAGTCCAGAAATTGATTTTCGACAGCGGAAAAGACTAAAATTTATCCGTTAGAAATCACAATTTTAGCTTCGTGTTTTCACCGTCTATTGAGGTACTGGCAAATGCAACATTCTCTCCTGGTAAATCGTCGAAACATGTTTTGAATCGTCTATTTTTTAAACTAAAATGGGTGCGTAACTCCTAATCCTGACGCAATGAAGCGAAATACGTAAAAAAACTGACAACATCTATATATGGCTTGATCAGAAAATGCGTATTATCGGAGTCACTTTGATTTCACTGCTGCAACTATTACCGCCGAGTGGCGTCATAGTACGAGCACTATGCTGTACCGCTAATGAGTGACTTCTTTATGCGATACACACCCATTACGCATACAGAAGCTGATAATGTCTAGTAAACCGCGCTTTCGAACTGAACTCCTCCACCCTCGCTACTGGCTGACCTGGTTTGGTATGGCTATTTTGTGGTTGTGGGTGCAATTGCCTTACCCTGTGCTACTGAAAATGGGCGACTTCATTGGTCGCGCATCCATGCGTTTTCTCAAACGACGGGTTTCCATTGCTCGCCAGAACCTTAAATTATGTTTCCCGCATTACACCGATGAGCAGGTTGACGCCATCGTGGTACAGAATTTCTCGTCGCTAGGAATGGGTTTAATTGAAACCGGTATGGCCTGGTTCTGGCCGGATGCACGGGTACGCAAATGGTTCGAAGTGCGTGGGCTTGAGCATATCACTGCTGCTTGTGATAAAGGGCAAGGTGTCATGGCTATCGGTGTGCATTTTATGTCGCTGGAATTGGGTGGCCGCGTGATGGGTCTCTGCCGTCCGATGATGGCGATGTACCGCCCACACAACAATAAAGCGATGGAATTTATTCAAACGCGCGGCCGTTCTCGCTCCAATAAAGCGATGCTGGATCGTCGTAATCTGAAAGGCATGGTGAAGGCTCTTAAAGCAGGCGAAGCTGTATGGTTCGCACCCGATCAGGATTATGGTCCGAAAGGCAGTTCATTTGCGCCATTTTTTGCTGTGCAAAAGGCTGCGACAACCAACGGAACTTACACCATTGCTCGTCTGGCAAAACCTGCGATTCTGACCATCGTGCTAATCCGTAAGCAAGATGGAACAGGATATCAACTGGTTATTGAGCCCGAGTTTGAAGATTATCCATTAGATGACGAACAGGCCGCAGCGGAGTACGTGAACCGGAAGATCGAACGCGAAATCATGCGTGCGCCAGAGCAATACTTATGGCTGCATCGTCGATTCAAAACACGTCCAGAGGGTGAGCCTAAACTTTATACAGTTTAAAGCCAAAACAGGTATGTGGTACGCTCCGCAATTCCTCGTTTGATGAGAGCTCAATCATGCCTGCCCAACGTGTACTGATGGTTATTGATATGCAGAATGGGGTCTTTGAAGCCCCTCGTATTAACCGGGACATCTGCACGACACGTATTAACCAACTGATTAACGCCGCTGATAAAGTCATTTTCATCCAACATACTGAACAGGGGTTGGAGCAGGGGACTGCGGCGTTTGATCTTTTAGCAGAGTTAATACAACCCATTGATGCGCTTTATGTTACCAAAACAGCGTGCGATGCGTTTTACCGTACTGAGCTTGATGAAGTCCTCAATCGCCACCAAATAAAAGAATTTGTGGTATGCGGTTGTGCAACGGATTATTGCGTGGACGCTACTATTAAAAACGGAGCCAGTCGCGGTTATGCCATGACTGTCGCTGCAGACGCGCATACAACAGCAAATCGTCCGGCTGCGCTTGCCGAAGTGTTGATCGAGCATTACAACGATGTCTGGCGTAACTTTACGATTCCGGGAAACACGCTGCGGGTAAAATCTACCGCGGAGATTCTCGAACAGTGGTAAAGCAGTAAACCTGACATCTCTTGATACAACATTCAGTGAGCCTTATTGAGTCGTGATGGTCATAACAATAAGAGTTTGTTTTCAGGAGTGTTGTAGATGTTTAAATCGTTTTTCCCACGCCCGACAGCGTTTTTTCTGTCGGCTTTTATTTGGGCGATGATCGCCGTTGTCTTCTGGCAGGCAGGCGGAGGCAACTGGGTAGTGCGTATTACCGGTGCGACGGGGGAAGTACCTATCAGCGCCGCCCGTTTTTGGTCGATGGGCTATCTGGTGTTTTACGCTTATTACGCGCTTTGTGTGGGGGCGTTTGCGGTTTTCTGGTTTATTTATAGCCCGCACCGTTGGCAATATTGGTCGATTCTCGGCTCCTCACTGATTATTTTCGTGACCTGGTTCCTGGTCGAAGTCGGGGTCGCAGTGAATGCGTGGTATGCCCCATTCTACGATCTAATCCAGACGGCACTCAGTTCGCCTCATAAAGTCACGATTGAGCAGTTCTATCATGAAGTTGGCGTGTTCCTGGGAATTGCATTAATTGCAGTCATTGTCGGGGTGATGAACAATTTCTTTGTCAGCCACTATGTATTCCGTTGGCGCACAGCGATGAACGAATACTACATGGATAATTGGCAGTTACTGCGTAATATCGAAGGTGCCGCGCAGCGTGTGCAGGAAGACACCATGCGTTTTGCTTCCACACTGGAGGATATGGGCGTCAGTTTTATTAACGCTATCATGACGTTAATTGCATTCCTGCCGGTGCTGGTCACTCTTTCTGCTCACGTTCCA
This sequence comes from Buttiauxella sp. 3AFRM03, assembly GCF_003675305.1. Taxonomy (NCBI): domain Bacteria; kingdom Pseudomonadati; phylum Pseudomonadota; class Gammaproteobacteria; order Enterobacterales; family Enterobacteriaceae; genus Buttiauxella; species Buttiauxella sp. 3AFRM03. The sequence goes on along the minus strand of NZ_CP033076.1, from coordinate 1,970,812 downwards.
AATTTGCCGATAGTCGGGCACATCCCATACGGGCTGGTCATTGCTGCGATTATTTGGTCCTTGCTTGGTACAGGATTATTGGCTGTCGTCGGGATTAAATTACCCGGTCTTGAGTTCAAAAATCAGCGTGTCGAAGCGGCTTATCGTAAAGAGCTCGTTTATGGCGAGGACGATGCTTCTCGTGCGTCTCCACCAACCATAAAAGAGCTATTTGACGGCGTGCGCAGAAACTATTTCCGGCTGTACTTCCATTACATGTACTTCAACATTGCACGTATTCTGTATCTGCAAGTCGATAACGTGTTTGGCCTGTTCTTGTTGTTCCCATCGATTGTTGCGGGGACCATTACTCTTGGACTCATGACGCAAATCACCAACGTGTTCGGTCAGGTTCGCGGCTCGTTCCAGTATTTGATTAGCTCGTGGACCACACTCGTTGAACTGATGTCTATCTACAAACGTCTGCGCAGTTTTGAGCGCACGTTGCAGGATATTCCAGTGGAAGCGGCAGGTGAGTCAGTCTAAGAATAAAAGTCTGGCGGGGAAACCCGCCAGATTCTATTAATGCCCCGCAGCCGGAGCGCCAGGTGCGCCAGAGCGGATAAACGGCGGTCGCGCGAACCAGATAATCACAATCAGCCCCATAAATCCCCAACCCAAAATCCAGAAGTAGTCGATGGTCGACATCATGTAGGCCTGTTGTTCGATAGTTTTATCAACCCACGCCAGATGCTGTTGCGTCGCGCCACCCATTTTATCCAGATAATCCACCGCAGACGGGTTATAAATCGACACGCTTTCGGTCAGATTGGCATGATGGAAAACTTCACGACGTGACCAAATCCAGGTTGTCAGTGACGAAGCGAATGAACCACCCAATACGCGGAAGAACGTGGCTAAGCCAGAACCTTCCGCCACTTCAGCACCATGAAGATTCGACAACACAATCGTTGTTAACGGCATAAAGAAGAATGCCACGCCGATACCCATAAACATCTGCACCTCAGCAATAGTGCGGAAATCTACGTTGGTATTGAACTGCGCACGGAACAAGCAGGACGCGCCCATAATCAGGAACGACATTGACGCCAGAATTCGTAAATCCACTTTGCTGGCATAACGGCCAACAATCGGCGTCAGTAACAGTGGCAAGAAACCCATCGGTGCCGCGGCAAGTCCGGCCCAGATTGCGGTGTAGCCCATCTGTGTTTGCAGCCACTGCGGCAGGATAATGTTGATAGCGAAGAAAGCCGCATATCCAAGCATTAATGCCGTGGTACCAATCGCAAAGTTGCGTTCTTTAAACAGACGCAAATTCACAATGGGGTGGCGCTCGCCCAACTCCCAAATGACAAAAGCCACCAGACCAATCGCCGAAATCACCGACATGATGATAATTTCTGGTGAGGCAAACCAATCAAGATCGTTGCCCTTATCCAGCACTACTTGTAACAGCCCTACACCGATTACCAGCAATCCGATGCCGATATAGTCAATCGGTGATGTAGTGGTAGTTTCTTCGCGCCCACGCATCTGTGTCCAAACGACAATCGAGGCAAAAATGCCGATTGGCACGTTGATGTAAAAAATCCATGGCCAGGAGTAGTTATCAGTAATCCAGCCACCGGTAATTGGCCCAACGATGGGAGCGACGACCGTCACCATCGACAACAGCGCCAACGCCATCCCACGTTTCATCGGCGGGAAGATAACCAACAACAGTGTCTGGCACATCGGGAACATGGGGCCGGCGAAAAAACCCTGCATGGCGCGGAAGATTATCAGCTCGGTCATACTGTGGGCAAAACCGCACAGGAATGAGGTGAGGGTAAACATCACCACCGATCCGATAAAAAGTTTCAGTTGACCAAAGCGTCGGGTAAACCAACCGGTGAGCGGCAAAGCAATAGCGTTACACACTGCAAACGAAGTGATAACCCACGTGCCTTGATCTGCACTAACACCCAGATTGCCGGCAATCGTCGGCAATGCGACGTTTGCAATGGTTGAGTCCAGCACCTGCATGAAAGTTGCCAGCGACAGTGCGAGCGTCGCGAGCAGCAGACTGGGTGGCGTATACGCCGCCTTATCTTGCATAACTTCTCTCTTAATGGGCGCTTGACGCTACCGCATTGCTGTTGTCATGAAGGATTTTCGTCACCAGTTTGTCTGCCGCTTCCAGTGAGTCTTGATAGACATCAGTGGTAAAGCGAGGGGCGCTGACAGTTTTTTGTGGCAGCAGGTGACCCTCTTCATTGCGAATATCCACACGTGCATTCATCGACAACCCAACGCGCAGCGGGTGCTTGCGCATATCATGTGGATCGAGCGTGATACGTACTGGCAGGCGCTGAACGATTTTGATCCAGTTACCGCTGGCATTCTGCGCTGGCAACAACGAAAACGCGCTGCCAGTGCCAATCCCAAGGCTTTCAATCGTTCCGTGGTATTCAACATCATCACCGTACAGATCGGCGTTAAGCGTCACTTTCTGGCCCAGACGCATGGTTTTCATCTGGCTTTCTTTGAAGTTAGCATCCACCCACACTTCATTGAGCGGCACGATGGCCAGCAAAGTGGTGCCAGAAGTGACCTGCATCCCCAATTGCACGGCGCGTTTGGCGACATAGCCACTTACCGGAGCCACAATAGTGGTACGCGAGTTATCCAGATAACGCTGACGAAGTGTTGCAACAGCAGTTTTGATTTCCGGATGGCTTTCAATAACGGTGTCATCCACCATCGCCAGGTTGGTACGCAATGCTTGTTGTGCAGCAGCCAAATCGCTTTGTGCGCTGGTGACGGCATCGCGATAATGCGCGAGGTCTTCTGCGGCAATCGCACCAGTCGAGAATATTTTCTCGCGGCGCGCATAGTCATTTTGAGCCGTTTGCAGGGCGACCTGTTTAGCGGCGACTTGCGCACGGTAATTATCCGCTGTGCTGTATAAACCGCGCACCTGGCGAACGGTGTTTGCCAGGTTGGCTTCTGCTTGTTGTAGCGCAATCTGAGTATCGCTTGGGTCAAGTAATACCAGCGGTTGGCCTTTCTCGACGAAATCCCCTTCGTCTGCGGTGACCTGAGTCACTGTGCCGTTAATTTGCGGGGTTAGCGCGACCTGATTGCCATTCACGTAGGCATCATCTGTTGACTCATAAAAACGAGCATACAAGAAATACCATGTGAGACAGCCGGCGGCGGCCAGCACAAGAATCAGGATAAAAATAATAAAATTACGTTTGCGCTTACTGGATCGCTGAACGTGTTCTTCTGGAGTGGTTTCCATCTTTTGGCCTTTAAACGGTGTTAGCGATGTGGCGCGGTGATGTCATCCGGCAGCATTTTGGTAATTAATGCCACCAGTTGTTGAGATTCATCCTGCGTCAGGCGTGCGGTGAGAGAGGCAATAATTGAAGCGAGCGCTTCATTCTGAAAACGATCGCAAATCAACTGGCCCTTGTCTGTCAGAGCCAGAATCACCTGGCGCTTATCTTGTGGATTGGGATGGCGAACAATCAGTTCGCGCTTGACCATGCGGCCAACCATACGGCTCATCGCGCCAGCATCCATCACCAGGTTTTTGCTGATGACAACAGGGCTGGTCACGCCTTTATAAATATTAATCAGTACCTTAAATTGCGCTGCGGTGATATCCGCACCAGAGAAATATTGGCTGATCAACTGATCTTTAAACTGGTTCGCGAGGTGGATAAGCAAACCGAGATGAAGCTTGTTATCGATAATACCCGGATTGTTCGTCATGATAGTTGCCTGGTCAGTAATTACAGTTGAAATTACTGACCAGGCAATTAACTGTCAAGTTTGTGTCAAGATAAGCGCACTTTTTGTCAGCGCGCCGAATGCTCCCTGGCATTTATCAGCCAATCTCTGATAAACGCCAGATTGCAGAACTGTTATTGTTTATCCAGCCTTACAAAACAATTACAACGGAACGTTATGACTATAGTGACTTTAAGCAGGCAACAAGGACTTTTCGCACTCAGCCTCGGTGCCATTTTGGTGCTGGCGGGTTGTACCACTAAAACCACGCCTTCTGTTTCAGAAACCGCAAAGCCGGTTGATGTCGAAACGGTGGTAAAGCAGAAAATCCCCGCTAGCGTAAAAGACCGTAACAACTGGGCGAAAGATTTAGCGAGCACTTTTAAGAGCCAGGATATTGCGCCAAGCGAGGAAAATATCTGCTCGGTTTTGGCGGTCGCGCAGCAAGAATCCAATCTGGTTGCCGACCCGACCGTGCCAAATCTGAATAAAATTGCCTGGAAGGAAATCGACCGTCGCGCCGAGAAAATGCATATTCCAGTGTTCCTGGTTCACACCGCGCTGTTAATCAAATCGCCGAATGGCAAGAGTTACAGTGAACGTCTGGATAACGTGAAAACGGAAGGGCAGTTGAGCGCCATTTTTGATGATTTCATCGATATGGTGCCGATGGGGCAGAAATTATTCGGCAATCTGAACCCGGTTCATACCGGCGGCCCAATGCAGGTGAGTATCGCTTTTGCTGAACAGCACACCAACGGCTATCCATGGAAAATGGAAGGCACCGTGCGGCAGGAAGTGTTCACGCGACGCGGTGGCTTGTGGTTTGGCACGTATCATTTACTGAATTACCCAGCGAATTACACCCAACCACTTTACCGTTTTGCGGATTTCAACGCCGGATGGTACGCCAGCCGCAACGCCGCATTCCAGAGCGCCGTCAGCAAGGCCAGCGGTGTCAAACTGGCGCTGGATGGCGACTTAATTTTGTATAACACCGATAAAGCAGGCAACACCGAACTGGCTGTCAGGAAGCTGGCGAAAACACTTGATATGAGTGAAAGCCATATTCACCGTGCATTGCAAAAAGGCGACAGCATCGACTTTGAGAAAACTGATTTATATCAGCAGGTTTATGCGATAGCGGAGAAGAAAACCGGTAAGAAGTTGCCACGAGAAATGTTGCCAGGCATTACGCTCGAAAGTCCAAAAATCACCCGTAATTTGACGACAGCCTGGTTTGCTAAGCGAGTGGACGAGCGGCGTGCTGCGTGTATGAAATTGTAAGTCGGAATTCGCAGGCGGATAAACGAAATGTTATCCGCCAAAACAGGTTTAAAAATAATGGCGTTGATGGAATTTCAGCGCCAGGCAAATGACTCCGACTAATGCACAGCCTGCAAGAAAGGGGACCAGACCAAAAACAGTGCTGACTGCAAAACCCATTTCAATGCGCGGGCGCGAGGCATCATTACCCTGAGCGAGGTGTTCAAGTACGCCAGGGGCGTGAACCATCAAACTCAGGATTTGCGCCCCCACCCAGAAGCAGAACAAAATGAATGCGGCATAAGCCAGATTACTCCGGGTAGATCTCTCTGTTTTCGTTGTTGAAACAAGGCCTACCGGAACAACCTGTTTCGACAAACTTATATCAGTCATCACGACCTCCCATGCAACAGTAAAACGATTCAGGCATCGGCCTGATAAATCAATTGCGCTGAGTTTGGCAGGTCATATTGTTTGTCAATATCAGATTGTTGGTAATTTAGGGGGCGGAATAGTCCTGGTTTGCGATTATATGTCTGAGATCACATATTCGTAACTTAGGTGAAATTTTCGTAACATTATGCTGTTTAGCCCGCATCAACGTGCGGTTTATCGCCGCAGGCTATGCCACAATAAGTCCTCTTTTTTGTCCTGACGGGTTGCACCATGTCTGCGAAAACATTGTCTTTAAAAATGCGCCGTGACTGGCACTATTACGCCGTAGCGATTGGCATGATCTTTATTTTGAATGGTGTGATTGGCTTGCTGGGATTTAAAACCGAAGGCTGGCAGAACTATGCAGTCGGGTTGGTGACGTGGGTAATTTGCTTCTGGTTGGCTGGGTTGATCATTCGCCGCCGTCCAGAACCAGAAGAACCGGCGGCAGCGAAAGAGTAGAACTTAAGCTGTAATCGAACTTTTCAGAGCGCTATCTTGCTGGTGGCGCTCAAGAGCCAGCTCAATCAAACGCGTAATCAACGTTTGGTAATCTAAGCCGCTTGCTTGCCAGAGTTTTGGATACATGCTGATGTTGGTAAAGCCAGGCAGCGTGTTGATCTCATTGATAATAACTTCATTATCAGCGGTCAGGAACACATCCACCCGCGCCATCCCACTGCATTCCAGCGTCTGATAAGCACGTACCGCAATTTCACGGATTTTATCGTTGATATCAGCCTCGATCGCCGCAGGTACCACAACTTGCGCGCCTTTATCATCGATATATTTGGTGTCGTAAGAGTAGAAATCGCTGTTAACAACCACTTCACCGCAAGTGCTGGCTCGTGGTTCATCGTTACCCAACACCGCACATTCAATCTCGCGGCCTTTAATACCCGTTTCCACCACGACTTTACTATCAAATTCGAAAGCTAATGCCACTGCCGTTTCGTACTGCTCAGCGGAGCTGACTTTACTGACACCGACGGATGAACCCTGATTAGCAGGTTTAATAAACAGCGGCAGGCCGAGTTTGGCCTGGATTTCGGCAAAGCTAGTTTTGTTACGGTTTGCTCGGGTCAGTGTGATAAACGGAGCGATGTTCAGCCCGGCATCTCGCAGCAGACGTTTCGTCACGTCTTTATCCATGCTTACGGCGGAACCCAACACACCAGAACCGACAAACGGTAAGTTAGCCATGCGCAGCATCCCTTGCAGGGAGCCATCTTCGCCCAGCGTTCCATGAACGATTGGGAAAATCACATCCACCGGGGCTAAAAACTGCGCAGAGGAGGATTCAATCAGTTGGTTCTGGGTTTGACCAGGCACCACGGCGACATTTGTTCCGGAGCGATTCAGGGCGATCAATGCCGGATTTTCTGCGTTTAACAGATAGTTCGACGCATCATTGACATGCCACTGGCCTTGTTTATCAATTCCCAGCAACACCACTTCAAACTTTGATTTATCAATGGCGTCGACAATATTTTTCGCTGACTGCAGCGACACTTCGTGTTCTGCTGACTTGCCACCAAACACGATACCCACCCGCAGTTTTGCCATGCCTAAACCCATCCTTAAACTGTGCAAAGGCGGACAACATACCACGCTCATTGCGAGGATTCATGTGCTTCCTGCAGCTTAAAACAACGCAATTTCTATAATGATTATTCCGTAATCAATATTGCATGTTATTAGGGCTTGGCAGTGAAAATACCGGGCAACAACTCGGCTCGATAAAATCAATTTGTATGATAAAGTTCACATTCTTCGCTATTCTTTTTTATCTCACTTATAAAATGTGCACGGTATGGAATCCTGGAAGGTCAATATTATCTCGGTATGGTTCGGGTGTTTTTTTACCGGATTAGCCATTAGCCAAATTCTGCCGTTTTTGCCGCTGTATGTTGAACAACTCGGCGTAACGTCCCATCAAGCATTGTCTATGTGGTCAGGGCTGACCTTCAGCGTGACGTTTCTGGTTTCCGCTATTGTATCGCCAATGTGGGGTAGTCTTGCCGATCGCAAGGGGCGGAAATTAATGCTGCTGCGGGCATCACTGGGGATGGCTGTCGCCATTTTATTACAGGCGTTTGCCACCAACGTCTGGCAACTTTTTATTCTACGCGCCATCATGGGGCTCACCTCTGGCTATATCCCCAATGCGATGGCGTTAGTGGCCTCTCAAGTCCCTCGGGAACGTAGCGGCTGGGCATTAAGTACTCTTTCAACCGCGCAAATTAGTGGGGTTATTGTTGGCCCATTATTGGGTGGATATATGGCCGATACCCTTGGTTTAAGAATGGTCTTTTATGTCACCGCGGCGTTGTTAATGGTCAGTTTTTTAGTGACATTATTCCTGATTAAAGAAGGTGCACGACCTGTAATAAGTAAATCCGACCGTTTGTCAGGCAAAGCCGTGTTTGCTTCACTTCCTTATCCTAAATTAATGATGAGTTTGTTTGTCACCACCATGGTCATTCAGCTTTGTAATGGTTCGGTGGGACCAATACTCACTCTGTTTATCAAACAGCTTTCTCCTGAAAGTAACAATATCGCTTTTATCAGTGGTTTTATTGCGGCGGTTCCCGGTATCTCGGCTCTTATTTCGGCCCCACGATTAGGTAAGTTGGGTGACAGAATTGGCACTGCCCGTGTATTAATGGCAACGTTGATTATTTCAGTCCTATTATTTTTTGCTATGTCATGGGTGACCTCGCCTATGCAATTAGCCGTATTACGTTTTTTACTGGGCTTTGCCGATGGCGCGATGCTACCAGCGGTTCAAACGTTGTTAGTGAAGTATTGCAGTGACCAGGTGACCGGGCGGATTTTTGGATATAACCAGTCGTTTATGTATCTGGGGAATGTGATTGGCCCCTTAATTGGTGCGGGTGTATCTGCCATGGCTGGCTATCGCTGGGTATTTATTGCTACGGCGTTGGTGGTGTTACTTAATGTATGGCAGTTGGCCGTGATGTTAAGGCGTAAAAGGCAGCAAGATGCCATGCGAAATCAGATGCTGCCTTAATCTTTAAAGTTTCTGCAAGGTATTACCCCTTTTAAAAGGGACAAAAACCAAGCAAAATTACATCAACCACAAACTATGTTGTTAATTTTAGATCTGAAATAACTGCATGGTGATATTTTTAAGTTGTCATCTATAAAATGTTTTTGCGCTCCAACACAAATTTGTTAATCCATATAAAAATAGTCGCTACTCCCTCTAGGCAACATGAAAACAGAATGATAACGTCAGGTTTCAAATCCTTTGGGATAATTATGATGAGAAACCTCATTTCTGAGTTACTGACCAGACTCGCCGAAAAAGAAGAAGAGTCAAAAGAGTTTGTTGCACAGATAGAAGCCCTTGAAATAGTCGTTACTGCCATTCTCCACCGCATGGGGCACCAGGATCAGCAGGCAATAACATCTAGCATTGAAGACTCTTTAGCCAATGTCAAACCCAGTGATACAGTCACATCTTATGACACTGATCTATTGAAGAAATATTTAATCCGACTTCTGAATCGCCCATCAGTTTGAATTTCGGTATTACTCTTTTTTCTGTCTGGTTTTTTATTATTAATACCCTTAATAGTTAATAAGGGTAATTAAGTTGTACTCATCGTTTTTATTTCTCCATTATTCCTCACAGCAGAGTTTCGATAACGGACGAAGCGGCAGAATACCTGCGTCCGGCAGTTCGCCTTTTCGCACTCTACAGACCAAAATTAAAGCATCACATTAAAAAGGGTGGTGCTATGAAAACGGTATTAATGTTCGCTTTATTGGCAGGTATTGTTGGCTCTGCGGGGGCGGCAGACAAAGCGCTGACGCCGCAGCAACAGCGTATGACGACGTGTAATCAAAAAGCCACTGCACAAATCTTAAAAGGGGATGAACGCAAAACCTACATGAGCAACTGCTTAAAAAATAGCGAGTCGCCCCCCGCAGATAAAAGCCTGACCCCGCAACAACAGAAGATGAAAGAGTGTAATGCGCAAGCGGGGCGACAAACCTTATCCGGTGATGTGCGAAAAACCTTCATGGATAATTGCCTGAAAAAACAGCCTAAATAAGCTAAATGGGTGAGACGCTCCGCTGCCTCACCCTAAAAATCATACTTTCCCCCAAAGCATGCTTTCTATAATTACGGCAAATGTTTCAGAATATTCCTAAATATCATGATTAATGATCACAATTCTGGTAGATGGATTCCTGGGGGGCTTATGGACGGTTCAACATACCTCGATGAGGATCGACATCGTTCGGGAAGGCGGTTTGCCCGCCGCCTTTACATACCGAGAACTATTGGGTTAGGGACCGGTTTTTTCTGTGTCGCCTCGGTATTGGTGATGCAGCCAGTATCGGGGTGGTGGTGGTTGTTACTTATCGCCTATGGCTATATCTGGCCGCACTTAGCATGGCAAATGGCCGATCGCGCACCTGACCCAGCCCGGGCAGAAACCCGTAATTTAATGATTGATTCGTTAATGGGCGGCGTATGGATTGGGGTGATGGGAATGAATGCACTCCCATCAGCATTAATCCTCGCGATGATATGCATGAACAATGTCGGTTGCGGTGGATTGAAACTGTTCTTCAACGGCTTGGGCTTTATAGTGCTGAGTTGCCTGTTGACGCTAGGTATGTTCCTAATACCCCTTAATCTAGAAACCATGCCATCTCAGGTCTGGATTTGCTTGCCGTTTTTGTTGATTTACCCTACTTACTTTGGACTGGTCAGTTACCGAACCGCGCTAAAACTTTCCGAGCATAAACGGCGCTTAATGCACATGAGCACTCGTGATGGCATGACCGGCGTATATAACCGTCGTCACTGGGAACATCTGCTGCACGGTGAATATGACAACTGCCAGCGCTATCATCGCAGTGCCACCTTGATTTTGATTGATATTGACCACTTTAAATCAATTAATGATTCATGCGGCCATGATGTGGGTGATGAGGCGATTCTGGCCATTACAGAGCATTTGCAGCTCACTTTGCGCATTACAGATGTTGTCGGACGTTTCGGTGGTGACGAATTTGGCGTGATTATGTCAGGCACGGCGCAAGATAGCGCGATACAGGCCATGGCTCGTGTACGTGACTATCTTGATGAGTTTCGTTTACCGCATGCACCGCATATCTCACTGCGTATCAGTGTCGGTGTGGCGGAGTTTGATCACAGCATGGTGAGCTATCGCGAATGGTTAAAAGCGGCAGATGTTGCGTTGTATAAAGCTAAAAACCTGGGGCGCAGCCGTACTGAAGTGGCCGATATTGCAGCTTAAAACCCCCTCCCGGAAACAGGAGAGGGTAACAAAATTATGATTTGCCCAAGTGTTCTGATTTCGCCATACATTTCACCATGGCTTCCATCACTGCAGCTCTGAACCCTTTTTCTTCCAGAACCTTCACGGCTTCAATAGTGGTGCCGCCTGGCGAGCACACCATATCCTTTAACTCACCAGGATGTTTACCCGTTTCCAGTACCATTTTGGCTGAGCCCATGACGGCCTGCGCAGCAAATTGATAGGCCTGTTTGCGCGGCATCCCCCCTAACACAGCGGCATCAGCCATGGCTTCGATAAACATAAACACATACGCTGGTGCAGAGCCGCTAACCCCCACAACCGGATGGATCATGGTTTCAGACACCACTTCGGCAAGCCCGAAGCTGCGGAAAATGTTAACCGCATCGGCAATATCTTCGGGAGTAGCCAGCGCGTTTGGCGTGATGGACGTCATACCCGCATTCACTAACGCTGGGGTATTGGGCATGGCGCGAATAATTTTGCGATCGTGGCCCAGTGCTTTAGCCAGAGAATCCAGCGTTACGCCCGCAGCAATGGAAATCACCACCGAGTCTTTATTCAGGCTGGAATTGACTTCACTCAGCACTTTTAGCATGACATTTGGTTTCACGGCACCGAAAACAATATCTGCAATTTGTGCCACTTCTTGCGCACTTTCTGCCGCATTAATACCATATTGATCGTGCAACTCTTGCACTTTATCGGGCGAAGGTGTGTAGACCCAGATATTACCAGGAAGCACCTGTCCACTGGCTATCAGACCACCAAGGATGGCTTTCCCCATGTTGCCGCAACCAATAAAACCAATCTTCTTATCCATAGTCTCACTCCATCTTCTGAGTTGTACGATGAGCATAGCTTAACGTGATTTCCGCCGCTTCGGCTAACCGTAAGCAAAGATAAAGTTTGCGATTCTGCAAAAGCACGGCAAGATCGCCACCATAAACCCCGACCCACAGGAATCGTCATGCAAATCTGGGTGGATGCTGATGCGTGTCCAAAAGTGATTAAAGAAGTACTGTTTCGTGCAGCGGAACGCGCACAAATGATGGTAACTCTGGTTGCCAACCAGGGGCTAAAAGTTCCACCATCGCGCTATATCCGCAGCCTGCAAGTGGCAAGCGGGTTTGATGTTGCTGATAACGAAATTGTGCGCCGCTGCGAAAAGGGCGACTTAGTCGTCACCGCAGATATTCCTCTGGCCGCTGACGTGCTGGAAAAAGGTGCGATTGCACTGAACCCTCGTGGAGAGCTGTACACGCCAGCGACTATCCGGGAACGCCTGACGATGCGCGATTTTATGGATACTTTACGAGCCAGTGGTGTACAAACTGGCGGGCCAGACAGCCTCAACCAGCGTGACCGCCAGCTATTTGCCAACGAACTGGAAAAGTGGCTGCTGGTTGCCAGCCGTTCAAAAGGCGCCTAAAACCGATGTAATTCTATTCCGCGTACTAGCTTGCTGATATGATGATTCGCGTAACGAAAAACGTTATAGATTCAGATTGCTGACAAAGGGTGATAAATGTGTTTTGTAGGGTGGCTAAGCGTTAGCGTCATCCACCATTTACGCCAGTTGTGTCGGATGACGCTGCGCTTATCCGACCTACGAAGACGTTTGTCATCAGTCTCTGGATTTTTACCTACTCAGATTTTTACCAACTCTGGCGTACTGCTGAGGATTAGCCACTGATGACTCAACCCATTTATTTAGTCGGCGCACGAGGTTGTGGCAAAACAACCGTCGGTGTTGCATTAGCGCAGGCATTGGGCTGTAACTTTGTCGATACCGACCATTACCTTTTAGACAGCACCAAAATGAGCGTTGCCGATATTGTGGAAAAAGAGGGCTGGGAAGGTTTTCGTCGTCGTGAATCAGGTGCGCTGCAAAGTGTTACTGCTCCCGGTACGGTTATTGCCACCGGCGGCGGCATGGTTCTGGCCGAAAGTAACCGTCAGTTTATGCGTGAGCATGGTGTCGTCATTTATTTGCGAGCTCCTGCGCAAATCCTGGCATCACGTTTAGAAGCTTTCCCGGAAGAAGGCCAGCGTCCAACGCTCACTGGCAGACCTATTACGGATGAAATCGTTGAGGTTCTCGCCGCGCGTGAAGCGCTTTACAACCAGGCTGCACACCATGTCGTTGATGCCACTCGTCCGCCTGCGGAAATTGTTGAAGCGGTGCTGGCGGTACTGCATACGGCTCGAGCCAGCTGATTTTTGTCTATACTTAACGCTCATTCATCTCCAAAGGAAGAGCGATGGCGAGCAATCCTCCATACCCCCGGGAAGCGCGTATAGTTGCCGTTGAAAAAGGTGCGACAGATAAAACTGTGACCTGGTATCAACTTCGAGCCGATCATCCCCATCCTGATACGCTGATTAGTGAGCACGAAAGCGAACAAGAAGCGCTGGATGCTAAACAGCGTTATGAAGATCCGCGAAAGACGTAAAATCCCGGCAAGGACGCCAGAATCCCCTCATCTTTTAAGTGAATTCATTGACCTGGTGATTAATCACATCTTTTGCTCAATTCATTTGTTAAATATTCATTACCATGATGTTGTATCAATGTCGTTGACGTTTCGTTGAATATTCCAGCAGGTGCTCTGCAAATATGCTGCTACGCTTTGTGGTTAATTATTGAGCGACCTTCAGCAGAGTATCATTTGTAAGGATTGGTACCAGCGCAGCATTGAGGGGCTGATATGGGACAAGGGCGGAACGAACATGAAACAAACATTGGCAATTATTACCATCGGCGTCGTCCCGGTCAGTGAAATACTGCCGCTACTGACAGATCACATCTCTGAAGAGAGAATCAGACACCTCAGTTTACTGGGCCACCTCTCTCACGATGAAGTGATGGCTGAATACTCCCCTACACCGGGAAATGAACCACTTCTGACGCTTTTATCCGGCAACGTGCTGGTTTATGTCGATAAACAAAAAGTTGAGAAGGCGCTGCAGAGTGTGATTGAAGTGCTGGATAATCAGGGCTTCGATGTCATTTTGCTGATGAGCACCCACCGCTTATCGAATCTCTCCGTGCGTAACGGTATTTTGCTCGAGCCAGAACGTATTATCCCACCGCTGGTGGCCTCAATTGTCGATGGGCATCAAGTCGGTATCATCATCCCCGTTCCTGAATTGCTGAAATTTCAGAATAAAAAATGGCAGTTGTTGGAAAACGAGCCGCTGTATGAATTGGCGAATCCCATTCATGGAAGCGAGCAGGATTTAATCGAAGCCGGAAAGAAACTGGTTAAAGATGGTGCGGATGTGCTGGTTCTGGACTGTCTGGGTTTCCACCAAAAACATCGTGATTTGTTGCAAAAATCACTCGATGTTCCGGTATTGTTATCGAACGTGTTAATTGCGCGCTTAGCGTCAGAGTTGCTCGCATAACAACGGTCAATAATTTGCGTGACAGGCTCTTCCGTTCCCCTCTATATTGTTTTTTCAACTATTTTAAAAAGGGCCTGGTTATGCTTCAAAGTAATGAGTACTTTTCCGGTAAAGTGAAATCTATTGGGTTTACCAGCAGCAGCACTGGCCGCGCAAGTGTTGGGGTGATGGTTGAAGGTGAATACACTTTCGGGACCGCCCAACCAGAAGAAATGACAGTGATTAGTGGGGCATTGCACGTGTTACTGCCGGGTGAAACCGAGTGGAAAACCTATGCGGCGGGCACCGTGTTCCATGTTCCAGGACACAGCGAATTCCATTTACAAGTTGCTGAACCTACCTCTTATCTTTGCCGTTATCTGGCTGATAAATAATGTCTTTATTTCCCTCTTCCCGTCGGGAAGAGGGAACAGATTTTAGCGCTGAGCTTCGCCGCCTAACGCTTCCACCAGGTTCTTAATCAACGCCGCCAGTTCACCCGTCATCAGAATAAAATCTGCATCAAAACGAGCACCGAAATCTTCACGGTCAATATCCTCGTTTTGGTCGCGCAGCGTATCGGCAAACTTCAGACGCTTAATTGAACCATCATCGGCAACCAGGAACTGAATACGTTCTTGCCAGTCCAGAGCTAATTTCGTCACCACTTTATCGGCTTCGATATGCGCAGCAATTTCATCGCACACCAGATCCTGCTGCTTACAGCGGATCACACCACCACCTTCGAGAATGGCTTTCAGCTCGGCTTCATCCATCAGCGCAAAGCCTGGAGGAACATCGCCGGAGCGCACCCACTCAGTCAGCGTCAGTTCAATTGGGTTTTCCAGTGCCAACGGGACAACCGGTAGCGAACCGAGGCTTTTACGCAGCAGCGCCAACGTATCTTCAGCTTTCTTGGCGCTGGCACAATCAACCATGATCAAACCGTTTACGGTATCGATCCACATCATCGTTTGGTTAAAACGGCTGAATGCGCGTGGCAGCAAAGAGTGCAGCACTTCATCTTTTAGAGAATCTTTCTCGGTCTTTTTCAGCTTGCGAGCTTGTTCGGCTTCGAGCCTGCTGATTTTTGCTTCCAGCTCTTGTTTAATCACTGGAGCCGGGAGAATTTTTTCTTCTTTACGGGCGCAAATCACAATTTGCCCATTGGCGACATGGGTTAATGAATCGCTGTGTGAGCCCATTGGCGATACCCAACCGGTCTTGGCCATGTCCTGGCTACCGCATGGGGTAAAAGTAAATGCGGCCAACTGCTTTTCCATGTCATCCGCTGAAAGCGTGATGTCACGGCTTAAACGGTAAACCATTAAATTTTTGAACCACAGCATGATTTTTTCCCGGACTGTCAGTTAAACGCAGCGGGCATGATAACGAATCAGGCGCTGTGTTTCATTGTCTTTACGGCGTAACACTTCTATTCTATTGATAATACTAATCAAATTAGGGGGTTGCTGTGCGCATTGGTATCGACCTGGGTGGGACAAAAACAGAAGTGATCGCTCTGGCGAACGACGGAAAGCAACTTTTTCGTCATCGCCTGCCAACACCAAAAAATGATTATCAGCAAACCATCGCAACTATCGTTGAACTCGTGCGTCTGGCTGAAGAGGCAACCGGGGAGAAGGGAACGGTCGGAATGGGTATTCCAGGTTCGATTTCACCCTATACACGCGTGGTCAAAAATGCGAACTCCACCTGGCTTAACGGGCAGCCTTTTGATAAAGATTTGTGCGATGCGCTCCAGCGCGAAGTGCGTTTGGCAAACGATGCCAACTGCCTGGCGGTTTCGGAAGCTATCGACGGAGCGGCGGCTGGTGCGGCGATGGTTTTTGCCGTGATTATTGGTACAGGATGTGGTGCAGGCGTGGCCATTAATGGCCGCAGCCTGATCGGCGGCAACGGCACGGCGGGCGAATGGGGCCATAACCCATTACCGTGGATGGACGAAGACGAACTCCGTTTTCGTGAAGAAGTGCCTTGCTACTGCGGAAAACAAGGTTGCATCGAAACCTTTATTTCCGGTACTGGTTTCGGCACCGACTACCATCGCCTGAGCGGGAAATCATTGAAAGGCAATGAGATTATGCATCTGGTGGATCAACAAGATCCGATCGCTGAACTGGCGATCTCACGCTATGAAATGCGCCTCGCAAAATCTTTGGCACACATCGTCAATATTCTCGATCCTGATGTGATCGTGTTAGGCGGTGGCATGAGCAACAACGAACGCTTGTACAAAACGGTGCCACAGCTGGTGAAACCGTGGGTGTTTGGTGGCGAATGCGAAACTCCAATCCGCAAAGCAGTGCACGGCGATTCCAGCGGCGTGCGCGGTGCCGCATGGTTGTGGCCGCTGGAGAAGTAAAAGCTGGCGGATGACGCTACGCTTATCTGCCCTACGAGATCTCACATGTAGGTTGGATAAGCGCAGGGTCATCCGATAAAATTACTCGACAGCAAACTCCTTAGCGAGGCGGCTAACACCCAATCCGTTGATCTTCTTCACCTTAATCTGTACCGGAATACGTTCTTTCATTGCCTCAACGTGGCTTATCACGCCGATGGTTTTGCCGCTGGCATTGAGCGTATCTAACGCATCCAGCGCGGTGTCCAGTGTCTCTGCATCCAGCGTGCCAAAGCCTTCATCAAGGAACAGCGAGTCGATGCGGGTTTTGTGGCTCACCAGGTCGGATAACGCCAGCGCCAGCGCCAGGCTGACCAGGAAACTCTCACCACCTGAAAGCGTGCGAGTGTCGCGCACCGCATCGGCCTGCCATGTATCGACCACCTGCAATTCCAGAGCTTCGCTATCTTTGCGTTGTAACAAATAACGCCCATGCAAACGGTTTAGCTGGTTGTTCGCCAACCACACCAGATTATCGAGCGTTAGCCCCTGGGCAAACTTACGGAATTTATCGCCTTCCTTCGAACCAATTAACGCATTGAGATAGCCCCAGTCTTCAACTTGCTGCTGGCACTCGACGATGGACTGCATCAGCCCTTGCTGGCGTAGGCGATTTTCTGCGTCATGGCGAAGCTGTTGCTGAATCTGTCCTTGTTGCGTGGTGTTCTCGCGCAGTTGCTGATTACACAGCGTTAATTGTGCGTCCAGCAAACTCAGTTCTGCATCGTCAGCAAGCGTAGTTGGGCGAGCCGCTTTATGGTCAGTGAGCGCTTTCTCAGCTTGCTGGCAAAGAATGGTTTGCTGCTGATGCTGTTGCTCAAGATGCTGTTTTTTCTGCTCAAGTTGCTGGCGTTCACTTTCATCGAGTAATGCTGCCTGGAATGACGGTGCATCGGCGAACTGGCTAGCGGCAAGGGTGGACAGGAACTGCTCATTTGCCTGACTCACGCGGGCTTCTTCCTGTTGCAACTGCTGTTGCAGCGTCTTCCACTGGCTCTCCAGCGCAATACAGTCGCTGTGCAAGTTATGCCAGTTTTGCAACGCTGAAATTTGTTCGCTTTCGGATAGCGGAGCAGGCGTGGTGCCATCATCAATCAGCGCATTGAGCAGGTTTTCCAGGGCGTTTAGTTGCTGTTGTAAACGTGGAAGTTGTTCATTGCGCTGTTGCCAGCTTTGGGATTCCTGTTGGCGCTGTTCCAGCCAGCTATGTTCTTCACCGTGAGCGGGATGTTGTAGGCCAGCATTTTCGAGCACGCTATTGAGTGTTTCTCGTTGTGCCGCGGCCTCTGCCGCTAGTTTGCTGTGTTGCAGACGCGTCCGAGCGAGTTGCTCCTCCAGCACGATCCGTTGGCTGAGTTGATGCAGCTGCTGCTCGCGTTTTTCTTCGCTTTCCAGCCACTGCTGGAGGTCGTCCTCGGGCTTCAGCGCCAGTTGCAGGCTGGCGCACAGTTGCTGCCAGCGTAGACGTAATGCCTTCTCTTCTTCATCAAGCGTTTTGATGGCGACAACCAGGTTTTCGCGCTGTGAACGCAACGTGTCGAGTTGGCCTTTCATCGCAAAACCAGCTTCCGCAAGGCTGGCAACTTCACGTTTTAGTGCCGTCAGACGCTGCTGATTTTCTCCTGGCTGTATGGCCTGATAATCCGCCACTGCCGGATGCTGCGTGGAACCACACAGCGGGCAAGGTTGATCGGGTTGCAAATGGGCGCGTTCAGCTTCGAGACTGACAATGCGCATTTCCAGTTCGCATACTTTTTCCAGGTCACTTTCATGCTGGCGGCGCTCTTTGTATTGCTGGCGTTTGAGTGCCAGCTCGACATCGCCTTGAGTGATCTGTTTTTCAAGCGCAGTAATATCTTGTTGCTGCTGGATTTTTCGCTTGTGAAGTGAGGCAAGTTGCGGCTGTAAAGCAGCAAGCTGCTGGCGCAAAGGGCGCGCGGTAATCGTTGCTTGTAAATGAGTACTCACTTCATCAGCAGTGAGCGTAAGCTCAACGGCTGGCAGCAGTTCCAGCTTTTTCTGGCTAGTTTCAATATCACGCTGCAAGGTCTGTAGCTGGCTGGCATCGCGTTGTTGTTGATTGAATGCCATGCGCCAGCCTGCAAGTTCAGCGCCCCACAGGCGGTACCTGTCATGCGTTTTCAGCCAGGCTTGCAGCTCGCTGTTTTCATGCGCCAGTTTTGCTGCCTGGCTTGCGGCGGCCTGCCGGGTCTGCTGGCGACGCACTGTCGCCTGATGTAAGCGAGTATTCACTTCTTCGCTTTGTACGCGGGTGTTTTGCAGCGTGGCCTGTAATTCCTGCAAGCGTTGCCAGTCAGGGCGCAGTTTTTCTGCGGGCTGGGCTCGTGTTAGTTTTTCGAGAAGCGGCGCTGCTTCTTCGATTGCGCGAGTTGCCGCATTCAGTGCCGTTCCCGCATGCGAGTGTTTTTGAGTCAACAGGTCGAGTTGGCTGAGCCATTGCTGGTGTTGCTGGAGTGTCTGCTGTTCAGCCAGGCGGTTTTTTTCTTCTGTAGTAAGTGCCTGCAAACTCTCTGAAAGCTGCTGGCGCTGGGATTCATCCAGAAGTGCTACACCTGCTGCCTGCGCTTGCAGGTTCTCTAATTGGCTGCGTACATTTTTATGATTTTCGAACACCGCCGCAGAAACTGTACCGTAAATTTCAGTACCGGTGAGTTCTTCAAGCAATGAGGCACGGTCATTGGCGTCGGCATTTAAAAACGCCGCAAACTGCCCCTGAGAAAGCATCATGGAGCGGGTGAAGCGGTCGTAATCGAGTCCGGTCAATTTGGCGGTGATATCGAGCTTATCTTTCACTTTATCGGCGATGATCTTGCCGCTTTCTACTTCAGCCAGCTCAACGCGCGGGGCTTGCAGATTGCCGTTGGCCGCATTACGCGCCCGGTTCTGGCTCCAGAATGCGCGGTAGGCAACACCTTTTACTTCAAATTCCACTTCCGCCAGACACTCGGCAGTGTCGCGGGTCATCAGGTCATTCTGTGATTGCGAGACCGTGTTGAGACGTGGCGTTTTGTGATAAAGCGCGAGGCAGACAGCATCAAGTAGCGTAGTTTTACCCGCTCCTGTTGGCCCGGTGATGGCAAACAAACCATTGCTGGCGAAAGGCTCGCGGGTGAAATCAATTTTCCATTCCCCTTTCAGGGAGTTGAGGTTTTTCAATCGCAGACTGAGGATTTTCATGCTTGTTCCTCCGCGTCATGCAGGCTGGCGACCGTTTGGGCAAACAGAGTGCGCAGGCGTTTTGCGCGTTCTTCAGTGGTTTCTTCCTGAACCAGGCGGCGTTCAAAAACCTCTTCAACCGTCAATTCACTTAGGGTTTCTTTATGTTGTTGAGCAATAACACGCTCGCGCTGCTCACGGCTACGGCGCAGCAAAACCACTTCAACAGGCAGCGTTTCGGTTAGCTGTTGAATATGGCGCTGCATATCATGCAGATATTCATCGGTGGCGATTTCAATATCCAGCCACACTTTGGGTTCTGTCGGTGCATCGCGCCATTGTTCAAGCTGCTGTTCAATTTCGTTCAGCGAACCTTTGATCACCGCCAGCGGCTGGCTAACTGGTACCGTAAGTGGGGTGACTTCATGAAGTTTACCTTCTGAAAATTCAACCAGATAAACACTTTTGGTCTTACCGGTTTCGTCAAAACTTAACGGTATTGGTGAGCCGCTGTAGCGGATATGTTCGGTGCCACCAATTAATTGCGCACGGTGAATATGGCCCAGGGCAATGTAATCGGCATCCGGGAAATGCTGCGCCGGGAAAGCGTCGAGTGTGCCAATATAGATGTCACGCACGGCGTCACTTTTCGTCACGCCGACGGTGGTTAAATGCCCGGTGGCGATAATTGGCAACTGCGCGTCAGCGCGCAGAACGCAAGCGGCGCTAAAACACTGCTGATAATGTTCACCGATCGCTTCCATTAATGAACGCTGCTTTTCATGGCCGGATAAACCCGCCAGACTGTTTTGAATATCGCGTGGCCGCAGAAAGGGAATGGGGCAGAGAATAGCGCCAGGCGCGCCATCTTTCGTATTCAGCACAATTGCCTGCTGGCTGGTATCGTGGCGTGCGCTGGCGACGACATAAGTGTTAAGACACGCCATCAGTTCACGGGACTCGTTCAATGTGGCAACTGAGTCATGGTTACCGGCGAGCACCACCAGTGAGCAGCCGGTAGACTGGAGTTGCACCACAAAGCGGTTATACAGTTCTCGCGCATAGCTTGGTGGCGAGCCAGTATCAAAAATATCGCCCGCGACGATTATTGCATCCACATCATGTTCAACGGCAGCTTTCAGCAGCCATTCAAGAAAAGCCTGATGCTCCGGCCCGCGGCTTTTGGTATAAAAATTTTGACCAAGGTGCCAGTCTGATGTGTGAATTATGCGCATAACCTGTCCGGTGGCTTAAAAGCGAGGCCTCGATTATAAGGGGGCGAGGCGGAAAACGGCATAGGTCTCTGTGTCATAAATCAAATTGATGAGTCACTAAACAGTCATGTTTTTCATAAATCTGTCATAAATCTGACGCATAATGGCGCCGCATTGAAACAACTATAATTATTCCTTGAGCAGGGCGAATCATGGCGAAGCGTATTTTAGTCGTAGAAGATGAAGCTCCAATCCGTGAAATGGTGAGCTTTGTGCTTGAGCAAAACGGTTTTCAGCCTGTAGAAGCGGAAGATTATGACAGTGCAGTGAATCTGCTTATCGAACCCTTCCCGGACCTGATTTTACTGGACTGGATGTTGCCAGGCGGCTCGGGTATTCAGTTTATCAAGCACCTGAAGCGTGAAGCATTGACGCGGGAAATCCCGGTAATGATGCTGACAGCACGAGGTGAAGAAGAAGATCGCGTGCGTGGCCTGGAAGTTGGTGCCGATGACTATATTACCAAGCCGTTTTCACCGAAGGAGCTGGTGGCGCGCATTAAAGCTGTGATGCGCCGAATCTCTCCGATGGCGGTGGAAGAGGTTATTGAGATGCACGGGCTGAGCCTTGACCCTTCATCGCATCGCGTGATGACCGGTGAAAACCCGCTGGACATGGGCCCAACTGAATTTAAGTTATTACACTTCTTTATGACGCATCCGGAACGGGTATATAGCCGTGAACAGTTGCTTAACCATGTATGGGGCACCAATGTGTATGTCGAAGACAGAACAGTGGACGTACATATCAGGCGGTTGCGTAAAGCGCTCGAGCATAGCGGGCATGATCGAATGGTACAAACAGTACGCGGTACGGGTTATCGGTTCTCAACCCGCTTTTAGTTCCTTATCAGGAGAGTGACGCGTGCTGGAACGGCTGTCATGGAAAAGGTTGGTGATGGAGCTGCTGCTCTGTTGCTTACCTGCTGTCATCTTGGGCCTTATTTTTGGCTATTTACCCTGGTTTTTATTACTGGCGGTCACAGGACTGCTGGTTTGGCATTTCTGGAATTTGCTTCGTTTGTCGTGGTGGTTGTGGGTTGATCGCAGTATGACACCGCCCCCTGGTCGCGGGAGCTGGGATCCGTTGTTATACGGTCTTCATCAAATGCAGCTGCGTAATAAAAAACGCCGTAAAGAATTAGGCAATTTAATCAAACGCTTTCGCAGCGGCGCGGAATCACTGCCCGATGCGGTAGTGCTGACTACCGAAGAAGGGACCATTTTTTGGTGTAACGGGCTGGCCCAACAGTTGTTGGGGTTACGCTGGCCGGACGATAACGGGCAGAACATCCTTAACTTGCTGCGTTACCCTGAATTTACCCGCTATTTGACGCAAAAAGATTTCGCCCGGCCGTTGACGCTGGTGCTTAACAATGGCCGTCATCTGGAATTCCGTGTGATGCCATACAGCGACGAGCAGTGGCTGATGGTGGCACGTGATGTCACGCAGATGCACCAACTGGAAGGGGCGCGACGTAACTTTTTTTCCAACGTTAGCCATGAACTGCGTACTCCGTTGACGGTACTGCAAGGTTATCTGGAGATGATGCAGGATCAGGCGCTTGAAGGGCCGCTGCGCGATAAGGCTCTGGGCACCATGCGCGAGCAAACTTCGCGGATGGAAGGTCTGGTGAAACAGCTTTTGACGCTATCTAAAATTGAAGCGGCACCGGCAATGGTGCTCAATGAAAAGATTGATGTGCCACTGATGCTGCGTGTGGTGGAGCGAGAAGCGCAAACCCTCAGTCAGCAAAGGCAGACGTTAAAGTTCGATATTGATCCCTCACTCAAAGTCTTCGGTAATGAAGAACAGCTACGCAGCGCGATTTCAAACCTGGTGTACAACGCGGTAAACCATACGCCGGAAGGGACGCAAATTACCGTGAGCTGGAAACGGGTCGCGGGTGGTGTGGGCTTTAGCGTGGCGGATACTGGTCCTGGTATTTCTGCGGAACATATCCCACGCCTGACCGAGCGGTTCTATCGAGTGGATAAAGCGCGTTCAAGGCAAACAGGTGGTAGTGGGTTAGGTCTGGCAATAGTGAAACATGCGTTAAGCCATCACGATGCGCGTCTGAATATCGAAAGCCAGCCAGGGAAAGGTTCCACGTTTTCCTTTGTGTTGCCTGAGCGTTTAATCGTTAACGATAAAGTGCTGTAAGCCGCGTAAGTTATGACACTGATGACAAGTTTTTCGTAGATCGGATAAGCGAAGCGTCATCCGACACTTCTCTCTGTAACAACTGGCGCAAATGGTGGATGACGATATCGCTTATCTACCCTGCAAAACCCGTTTATCGCTGAATAGTGTCAAAATAACTTTCCACAGGTCAGCTTGCTGGCCTGTGTTTTTTTTGCCCACATGTAAATCAAAAAAGCTTAATTGGTGATATTTTAACCACACAAAAAACCATACAATTTTCTAATGTATAAACAAATCCACTGATTTTAAGTCTAATTTAAGGAGATCAATCTGGTTTTTGGATCCCTTCTTGCCTTCAAACGCTATAAGCGTTTTAATTGCGCCCCTGTGAATAGCAGACCGACTGGATTTGAGTGGTAATTCAAACAACTATTCTTCGCCACCGATCCCGGAAAGGATTTTCCGCTGTCGTTACTGCCAATCACCGCTTTTATGCCGATGTATGACTGTCTAAGGATTGGCAAATACACGCATAAAAATTTGAATACTTACAACACCACACATCCACAGGCTGCCAAAATTTTATGACCCATCATCTGAAATCTCGAGACATCCTCGCGCTAGGCTTTATGACCTTTGCGCTGTTTGTCGGCGCAGGCAATATCATTTTTCCACCAATGGTGGGGTTACAAGCTGGCGAACACGTCTGGATTGCCTCACTTGGCTTCCTGGTGACCGCGGTTGGTCTGCCCGTTTTAACTATCGTCGCGATTGCTCGTGTCGGTGGGGGTATTGATAGCCTGAGCTCACCGATTGGCCGTCGTGCCGGTGTGCTGTTAGCGACTATTTGTTACCTGGCGGTTGGCCCATTGTTTGCCACCCCGCGTACGGCTACTGTTTCCTTCGAAGTCGGGATTGCACCACTGGTGGGTTCGGGTGAACTGCCACTGTTTATCTACAGCCTGGTTTACTTCGCGATTGTTATCGGTATTTCACTGTATCCAGGTAAATTGCTGGACACCGTTGGCCACGTGCTGGCTCCGGTGAAAATCGTTGCGCTCCTGGCGCTGGCGGCGGGTGCAATGCTGTGGCCAGCAGGCGGTATCAGCACTGCGACTGAGGCGTATCAGAATGCGGCGTTTGCTAACGGTTTTGTGAATGGCTATCTGACGATGGATACCCTGGCTTCGCTGGTGTTCGGGATTGTGATTGTTAACGCGGCACGTTCCCGTGGCGTGACTGAATCCCGCTTGCTGACACGCTATACCATTTTGGCTGGCCTGATTGCTGGTGTTGGCTTAACGCTGATTTACCTTGCGCTGTTCCGCCTGGGTTCTGATAGCGCTACGCTGGTCGCTGACCAAAATGCCAACGGTGCTGCGATCCTGCATGCCTATGTGGCTCATACCTTCGGTAGTGCTGGTAGCTTCTTCCTCGCCGCGCTGATTTTCCTTGCCTGCATGGTCACGGCAGTTGGCCTGACTTGTGCGTGTGCTGAGTTCTTCAGCCAGTATCTGCCACTGTCTTACCGTTCGCTGGTGTTTATCCTTGGCTTGTTCTCGATGGTGGTTTCTAACCTCGGGTTGAGTCATCTGATTCAGGTTTCAATTCCGGTGCTGACGGCGATTTACCCGCCGTGTATTGCGCTGGTGGTGCTGAGTTTCACCCGACCGTGGTGGCATAACTCAACCCGCGTGATTGCGCCAGCGATGGTCATCAGCACCTTGTTTGGCATCATGGACGGGATTAAAGCTTCGGCAATCAGCGATATTTTACCCGCGTGGACTTCCCACTTGCCGCTGTCCGAACAAGGCCTGGCATGGTTGCTTCCGACCATTATCATGGTGGTGATTGCCATCGTATGGGACCGCGCCGCAGGGCGACAGGTGGCCTCCGCCGCCCACTAAAAATTATAATTTTGTACAACCACGGGGCTTTGCTCCGTGGTTTTTTTTATTGTTAAGCAGGGTTGGAATTAATGGAAAACGCTAATAAGCTCAAGCGCGGCTTGAGTACCCGGCACATACGCTTTATGGCGTTGGGTTCGGCAATTGGCACCGGGCTGTTTTATGGTTCGGCAGACGCTATCAAAATGGCAGGGCCAAGTGTGTTGTTGGCCTACATCATCGGTGGGGTGGCGGCTTACATCATTATGCGCGCCCTTGGCGAGATGTCGGTTCATAACCCTTCCGCCAGTTCATTTTCACGCTATGCGCAAGATAACCTCGGCCCGCTGGCAGGTTACATCACCGGCTGGACTTACTGTTTTGAGATCCTGATTGTCGCAATTGCCGACGTCACCGCATTTGGTATCTATATGGGGCTGTGGTTCCCGGCGGTACCACATTGGGTCTGGGTATTGAGCGTAGTGCTAATTATCTGCGCCATTAACCTGATGAGCGTCAAAGTGTTTGGCGAGCTGGAATTTTGGTTCTCTTTCTTCAAAGTCGCGACCATTATCATCATGATTGCTGCCGGTATTGGCATCATCGTTTGGGGTATTGGTAACGGTGGTCAGCCAACGGGTATCCATAATTTGTGGAGCAATGGCGGCTTCTTCAGCAATGGCTGGATTGGCATGATTATGTCGTTGCAGATGGTGATGTTTGCTTACGGCGGGATTGAAATTATCGGTATCACTGCGGGTGAAGCGAAAGACCCGCAGAAGTCGATTCCTCGCGCCATCAACTCTGTTCCGCTACGTATCCTGGTGTTCTATGTGGGCACGCTGTTTGTCATCATGTCTATCTATCCGTGGAACCAGGTGGGTACGGAAGGCAGCCCGTTTGTACTGACGTTCCAGCATATGGGGATTACGGCTGCGGCAGGGATTCTTAACTTCGTGGTGATCACCGCATCGCTTTCAGCCATTAACAGTGATGTCTTCGGTGTCGGCCGCATGTTGCACGGTATGGCAGAGCAGGGCAGCGCCCCGAAAGTGTTCGCCAAAACATCACGCAACGGTATTCCGTGGGTCACTGTGTTGGTCATGTGCTGCGCACTGTTACTGGCGGTGGTGCTCAACTACCTGATTCCAGAAAACGTTTTCCTGGTGATTGCTTCGCTGGCGACTTTTGCCACGGTTTGGGTTTGGATAATGATCCTGCTGTCGCAGATCGCGTTCCGTCGCAAGCTATCCCCTGAAGAAACTAAGGCGCTCAAATTCCCGGTACCGGGCGGCGTGGTAACCACCATTGTGGGCCTGGTGTTCCTGGTGTTTATTATCGCGCTGATTGGCTGGCATCCTGACACGCGCATCTCGCTGTATGTCGGCTGCGTGTGGATTGTGTTGCTGCTGGTTGGCTGGATGTTTAAACGTCGTCAAATACTCGCCACAAACTCGTAAGCGTCTTACAGGGTGGACTAGCGTTAGCAAAATCCACCCTATAACTTACATTTCCGGGCACTCTACTTTACTTATTGCTTCCCAGTAGTTTTTCTCGTTGTTGCGTTCAAGCGCAATTCTCGCGTCGCGGATATACATTTTGTTATCTTCGTTGGCGAGAATTTTGTTCCCCCAGGCTTCATCCGTCATTTTCTTTTGTGGATGGCAGGTCTTTTTTAAATCCGCAGTAATCTGTTGTTTATACTTCCCAAATTGCAGCGATTCATAAGGCGAGGCAGCCAGCGTGTTGGCGGAGTAAAATACGAACAGAAGCAAGGAAAGGCTACGGGCAATAGTCATGGCGAGCTCCTTGATGCAGGGCAGATGGAGTAAGAATATTCTCACTATAGGTATCGCTAACTTATTAAGCAACCGACGCTATTTCTCCGCCCCCGCTTTCCTCCCCCAATAAAAATAGTAATGATGAGTGATAAGCGCTTACGCTGTGGCAAGGTGGCGTCAATTTATTCTCTGGGAAAGCGATTATGTTTAATGCCTGGCACCTTCCGGTGCCCCCTTTTATGCAGACACGTAAAGACAAGCTGTACATCAGTTTGTGGGTTTCTGGTGATGATTTGCCGCACCGCGTGGTACTCCGTTATGAAAAGGATAACGAAGAAACCTCGGTACAGATGACTCGCCAGAAAGCCGCACCCGCTGAAGGTATTGTCGCCTGGCGCGGAGTGATTGATTTATCGGAAGGGCAACCGCGACGCCGCTACAGTTTTAAAATGTTGTGGCTGGATAAACAGCGCTGGTTAACGCCACAAGGTATCGGGTCGATCCCGCCGGCACGTCTTGAGCAGTTTGCGGTCGATCTGCCTGACGATGGCCCACAATGGGTACAGGATCAGATCTTCTACCAGATTTTCCCCGATCGTTTTGCCCGCAGTGAACAACGTACTCCGGAACAGGATCGGATCTATTATCACCACGCCGCAAAGCGCGACATTATCTTGCGTGACTGGGATGAGCCGCTGATCGCGGACGCAGGTGGATCGACCTTCTATGGCGGCGATCTTGACGGTATCAGTGAAAATCTTTCGTATCTGAAGAAGCTGGGTGTCACTGCGCTGTATCTCAACCCGATTTTTACCGCGCCGAGCGTCCATAAATACGATACTCAGGATTATCGCCACGTCGACGTGCAGTTTGGTGGCGATCACGCCTATTTGCGGTTGCGTAAAAACACTCAGCGTTACGGTATGCGCCTGATGCTCGACGGTGTGTTTAACCACAGCGGCGATACTCACCAATGGTTTGACCGCCAACAAACACACGGCAGCGGTGCGAGCCACAACCCGCAATCACCCTGGCGCGATTTTTACAGCTATAACCAGGAGGGGCAAGCGCTCGACTGGCTCGGCTATTCCAGTTTGCCAAAGCTGGATTACCACTCCTCCAACCTGGTTGACGAGATTTACCAGGGCGACGAAAGCGTGGTGCGCCATTGGTTGCGTGAACCGTGGGGCATAGACGGCTGGCGGTTGGATGTGGTGCATATGCTAGGCGAAGAGGGTGGCGCGAAAAACAACCTGCTGCACGTTTCCGGTATCACCAAAGCGGCGAAAGAAACCAAATCTGATGCCTATATTTTGGGTGAACATTTTGGCGACGCCCGCCAGTGGTTGCAGACAGATGCCGAAGATGCGGCGATGAACTATCGCGGTTTCACCTTCCCGCTGTGGGGATTTCTTGCCAACACCGATATTTCCTATGATCCGCAACATATCGACGCACAAACCTGTATGGCGTGGATGGATGAATATCGTGCGGGGCTTTCTCATCAGCAGCAACTGCGCATGTTTAACCAGCTCGACAGCCACGACACCGCACGCTTCAAGTCGATCCTTGGCAAGGATGCGGCACGCTTACCTCTGGCCGTCGTGTGGCTGTATTGCTGGCCCGGCGTGCCTTGCGTCTACTATGGTGATGAAGTGGGTTTAGATGGCAATAACGATCCGTTTTGCCGTAAACCTTTCCCATGGAATCCGGATCAACAAGATCTGGGGCTGCTGGCACTTTATCAACGGCTCGGAAAATTACGCCACAAAAGCCGCGCCTTGCGCCACGGCGGTTGCCAGGTAATTTACGCCGAGGGCGACGTGGTGGTATTCGTTCGTGTCTGGCAAAACGAACGTGTGCTGGTGGCGATTAACCGTGGTGATGAAGCACTGAGAACGCTGCCGTGGAACCCGCTGTTGCACGGCAAAGCGTGGACACAGCTTGAAGGCGAGGCGACGTTAGAAAATTGCGCACTGTCGCTACCTGCGGTCTCCGTTTCATTGTGGCATAGTCTCTAGCTCTGCAACCGGTTTCCCTTTTGCCAGGCAAAGGGGAATACCGGTGCTATCCTTACTTTTCCCTCTCATCAATAACCTCTGCTTAAGTTAGACATTTCCAGATCTCATACCATTTGGGAGGCTGTACCTTGTGCCGCTTCCTTAATCATTCAGATGAAATTTAAGGAAAATTTATGTCTATACGTGAACTGATCGACCCCACCAACTCCACCCTGATCTTTATCGATCACCAGCCTCAAATGTCTTTTGGCGTGGCGAATATCGACCGCCAGACGCTGAAAAATAACACCGTTGCGCTAGCTAAGGCCGGAAAGATCTTTAACGTTCCGACTATTTTTACCTCGGTAGAAACGAAGAGTTTCAGTGGATATATCTGGCCTGAATTGCTGGCGATACACCCAGAAATTACGCCTATCGAACGCTCTTCAATGAACTCCTGGGAAGATGCGGCTTTTGTTGCGGCGGTGAAAGCGACCGGGCGCAAGAAACTGATTATTTCTGCTTTGTGGACCGAAGTGTGCCTGACGTTTCCTGCCTTGATGGCGCTCGACGAAGGTTTTGAAGTTTACGTTGTGACTGATACTTCGGGCGGCACGTCGGTCGATGCTCACGAACGCTCAATTGACCGCATGGTACAGGCCGGGGCCGTTCCGGTGACCTGGCAGCAGGTGTTGCTCGAATACCAACGCGACTGGGCGCGCCGCGACACTTACGATGCGGTGATGGATCTGGTGCGCGAGCACAGCGGTGCCTATGGCATAGGCGTCGATTATGCTTACACCATGGTCCATGGCGCGCCAGAACGGAAAGCCTGATTTATCGCCGCAGGAAGCCTCCTGCCTTTTGCTTGTTTTGCATCAGGAATAGCCTATGGCTGACAACAATACTGTCACGCTGGTGATAACCCACGCTCTTAAATCAGGCCAGGCGGCGCATTATGAGCAATGGCTGGCGAAAATCATGCCAGCCGCTGCGCGTTATCCCGGACACCTTGGCGTGCACGTTATTCGCCCCACCACCGGAAACGATGTTTACAACATCGTGATTCGTTTCGACACCCTGGAGAATCTCACCGCCTGGACTAAATCGGCTGAGCGAGAAACGCTGGTTGAGGAGATAAAACCCGCGCTGCGCCTTGACGATCATCTGGAAGTTCGCACCGAAAATGCCTTCTGGTTTACCCCGGAAACCCCAGCGCTGAAACGCCCCGCGCAATGGAAGCAATTCCTGATCACCCTGGCAGTCATTTTCCCGAGTACCAACGTCGTTCCGCGTGTTACCGCGATGCTTTTTCCTTCGCTGCATGGCTCGCTTTTGTTGCACCTCATCAATGATGCGCTGGTTGTCGCGCTGGTGGTGTGGCTGTGGATGCCAGTCATGACGCGGCTGTTTGCCGGTTGGCTGAAAAAATAACGTTTTACTGAGGAGTACAGGTTATGTCGCAAATTGCCTCACTCATTCTCACTAACGGTCAGTTTCACACTCTCGACAGCGAAACGCCGCTCGCCGAAGCCGTGGCGATCAAAGACGGTAAAATTGTTGCCGTGGGCAGCGAATCCTGGGTGCTGAATTTTGCCAATGAAGAAACGCAGCGTGTTGATCTCAAAGGTTATACGGTGATTCCAGGCCTGAACGACTCACATCTGCATTTGATTCGTGGCGGCTTGAACTACAACCTGGAGCTGCGTTGGGAAGGTGTGCCTTCTCTGGCCGATGCATTGCGTATGCTCAAAGAGCAGGCATTACGCACGCCGTCGCCACAATGGGTGCGCGTGGTCGGGGGTTGGACGGAATTTCAGTTTGCCGAGCGCCGTATGCCAACGCTTGAAGAACTCAACGAGGCGGCACCGGATACGCCGGTTTTTGTGTTGCATCTCTACGATCGCGCATTGTTAAACCAGGCGGCACTAAAAGCGGTGGGTTACACCAAAGACACGCCCAATCCAGCGGGTGGCGAGATTATGCGTGACCGCAACGGTAATCCAACCGGCATGCTTATCGCCAAACCGAATGCCATGATTCTGTACTCGACGCTGGCGAAAGGGCCGAAATTACCGCTCGATTTACAGGTCAATTCGACGCGCCAGTTTATGCGTGAGCTTAACCGATTAGGGATTACCAGCGCGATTGATGCCGGTGGTGGGTTCCAGAATTACCCGGAGGATTATCAGATAATCGACCAGCTTCATGCCGAAAAGCAGATGACGGTGCGTATCGCCTACAACCTGTTTACCCAGCGTCCGCAGCATGAGCTGGAAGATTTTGAAAAATGGACCGATATGCTGAAACCGGGGCAGGGCACTGATTTCTATCGTGCAAATGGTGCCGGGGAAATGTTGGTCTTTTCAGCCGCCGACTTTGAGGATTTCTTGCAGCCGCGTCCGGATTTACCAGACGGTATGGAGCAAGAGCTGGAACGTGTGGTGCGCCATTTAGTGGAACATCGTTGGCCATTCCGTCTTCATGCGACTTATAACGAATCCATCAGCCGTATGCTGGAGGTGTTTGAGAAGGTGAATCGTGAGATTCCGTTTAACGGCCTGCACTGGCTTTTTGACCACGCCGAAACCATCAGTGAAAAGAATATTGAGCGCGTTAAGGCGTTGGGAGGCGGTATCGCGGTCCAGCATCGCATGGCTTTTCAGGGCGAATATTACGCGGCACGTTATGGTGCCGAAGCTGTTAAACAGACGCCGCCTATCGCGAAAATGCTCGCCGCTGAATTACCAGTTGGGCTGGGGACGGATGCGACGCGTGTCGCCAGTTATAATCCGTGGACGGCGCTTTACTGGCTGGTGTCGGGGCGCACGGTAGGCGGGATGCAAATGTATGACGACAATAACCGGCTTTCGCGTGATGTGGCGCTTGAGCTATGGACGGCTGGCAGCGCGTGGTTTTCCAGTGAACAGGGTAAAAAAGGGCGTATTAAAGCCGGGCAACTTGCCGATTTAGTCGTGCTTTCAAAAGATTTCTTTAAGGTGCCAGAAGAGGAAATCAAAGGCATTGAATCGCTGTTAACGCTGGTGGATGGCAAAGTGGTTTATGCAGCAGGTGCCTTTACCGCGCTTGCTCCACCACCGATTCCAGTGCTACCCGAATGGTCGCCTGTGGTGAACGTTCCTGGGCATTACCGTTCGGCACCGCCAGAGGCTGGGAAAGTGGGGATGATGGCGCAAGTTCACCAATGCTGCGGAAGCTGTAATGTGCATGGTCATCAACATGATACGGCGCGTAAATCAGCGATACCTGTTGCTGATGAAGGCGCATTCTGGGGCGTGATGGGCTGTTCTTGTTTTGCTTTCTAGAAACTAAAAAAGGCCGCTTGCGCGGCCTTTCTCGTCAAAAACGTTTAGCAATTACAGGCTAGAAACGTTTTCGCTCAGGTATTTAGCAACGCCGTCTGGAGATGCGTTCATGCCTTCTTTACCTTTTTCCCACTGAGCTGGGCACACTTCGCCGTGCTCTTCGTGGAATTGCAGCGCATCAACCATACGCAGCATTTCATCAACGTTACGGCCCAGCGGCAGGTCGTTAACAACCTGGTGACGCACGATACCGGCTTTGTCGATCAGGAAAGAACCGCGCAGAGCAACGCCTGCGTCTGGATGTTCGATGCCATAAGCTTTCTGAATTTCACGCTTAATGTCAGCAACCATCGCATATTTCACTTCACCGATGCCGCCTTTATCAACAGGGGTTTTACGCCATGCGTTGTGAACGAACTCGGAGTCAAAAGATACACCAACGACTTCTACGCCACGTTTCTGGAATTCTTCGTAACGCTTGTCGAACGCAATCAGTTCAGACGGGCATACGAAAGTGAAGTCCATTGGCCAGAAGAACACAACGGTGGTTTTACCATTGGTGTGTGCTTTGAAGTTGAAGTTTTCAACGATTTCGCCACTGCCGAGTACGGCTGCAGCTGTAAAGTCAGGGGCTGGACGAGTAACCAGGACCATATGTACTCCTGTTAATTTTGTTAAAGTGAGTGTTAACGCAACGGGGGGAGTATAGGGGCGGCAATCCCTCTAACTCAAGCATACTGTGCCGATTAATCAGATAGGAATTACCTATCAAAAAATGAATATTCGCACAGCAGCGATCCAAAGTAGCCCTTTTTTATAAAAGGGCAAGAAGTAAATAACCACGCTGAGATCGGTTACAAACTTTTTTGTTCTGCCATCGCCATCATGCGTGGGTAGAACTGCCAGAACAATTCTTCAAGCGCAGCGTAATGGGTATCAAGATCTTGCCAGGAAGCTCGCAAAGCATCGAGTTTTGGTCTACGCGTAGCCATCCCATTGAGAACATTAGCAATAAATGCCATGTCGCTATAACGCTCGAGCCAGCGCTCGTCCCACAGATAGTGATTAAGATTGATAAAGCGTTCTGGGGTATCGATTAAAAAGGGTTCGATATTGGCACGCGCGTAAGCGACAAATTCTGGCAGCGGCGTGTTTGGGCAGAGTGTCTGCCAGTGGCGTGAAACGAAATGGTCCCACATCACATCTAATGTTATCGGGGCGACACGGCGAGTTTCAGGGCGGAACCATTGTCGCGCAATCGCCACCTCCGGCAAGCTATCGGTCAGCACATCGACGCGACGATGCATATGGATACCCGCCACGACGTCACCCGGATAGCTTTCATTCGGGTTGCCACGGACAAAATCGGCAAGCAAATTCCCCAGAAGTGAGCTGTCAGCAAGGCTTGCAAGATGTAAATGGGCGAGAAAATTCATAGTAACCTTAATTGTCGATTCAGCATTAACGGGCGTCCTTTTCCTTGCAGGGAGTGTCCCCTGGCACTAGACTGTAGCGCCACTTTTTAAGTCTTGAGCTCTAAACCATGCGTGTTGCCGATTTTTCCTTTGAATTACCTGAATCCTTGATTGCCCACTATCCACAAGCACAGCGCAGTGGGTGCCGTTTGCTGTCTCTGGAAGGGCCCTCGGGTAATTTAACGCATGGCACTTTCACCGATTTGCTCGATAAGCTCAACCCTGGAGATCTGCTGGTCTTTAACAATACCCGCGTGATCCCGGCGCGCCTTTTTGGCCGTAAAGCCAGCGGCGGCAAGATTGAAGTGCTGGTCGAACGTATGCTTGACGACAAACGTATCCTCGCGCATATCCGTGCTTCTAAAGCCCCTAAACCGGGTGCTGAATTGTTGCTGGGCGATGATGAAAGCGTACATGCCACGATGGTTGCGCGCCACGATGCGTTGTTTGAAGTGCAGTTTGAAGACGAGCGCAGTGTCCTTGATATTCTCAACAGCATCGGCCATATGCCGCTGCCGCCGTACATCGACCGCCCGGATGAAGACTCTGACCGCGAGCTGTATCAAACCGTTTATAGCCAGAAACCTGGTGCGGTTGCCGCGCCTACTGCCGGCTTGCACTTTGACGAGCCATTGCTTGAAGCGTTGCGCAATAAAGGCATTGAGCAGGCGTTTGTGACGTTGCACGTAGGAGCCGGAACATTCCAGCCTGTGCGCGTGGATAGCATCGAAGACCACATCATGCACTCCGAATATGCGGAAGTGCCACAGGACGTGGTTGACGCGGTGCTAGCCTGCAAAGCGCGTGGTAATCGCGTTATCGCAGTAGGAACCACTTCAGTTCGCTCATTGGAAAGTGCGGCGCAGGCCGCAAAAAACGACCTGATCGAACCGTTCTTCGGTGATACCCAAATCTTCATCTATCCAGGCTATCAATACAAAGTGATTGATGCACTGGTGACCAACTTCCACCTGCCGGAATCGACTCTGATCATGCTGGTTTCCGCGTTTGCTGGTTATAAAAACACCATGAACGCCTATAAAGCCGCTGTTAACTCCGAATATCGATTTTTTAGTTACGGGGATGCCATGTACATCACGTACAATCCGCAGGCGATAAATGAGCGCCCTGGCGCCTAATCAGTCAATTCTACGTCGCCGGTCAATCCGACGACGTTTTGTCTTAACCATCAGACTGTTTCTCTGATGCTGGAGGAAATGTGAAATTTGAATTAGATACAACCGACGGACGCGCTCGTCGTGGCCGCCTGGTCTTTGACCGTGGCGTTGTAGAAACGCCTGCTTTCATGCCTGTTGGCACTTATGGCACCGTAAAAGGGATGACGCCAGAAGAAGTTGAAGCCACTGGCGCACAGATTATTCTGGGCAACACCTTCCACTTGTGGCTGCGTCCTGGTCAGGAAATCATGAAGTTGCACGGTGACTTACATGATTTCATGCAGTGGAAAGGTCCAATCCTGACTGACTCCGGTGGTTTCCAGGTATTTAGCCTGGGCGATATCCGTAAAATCACCGAAGCCGGTGTGCATTTCCGCAACCCAATTAACGGCGACGCGATTTTCCTCGATCCAGAAAAATCCATGGAAATTCAATACGATCTCGGTTCCGATATCGTGATGATCTTCGACGAATGTACGCCATATCCTGCTGACTGGGATTACGCGAAGCGTTCCATGGAAATGTCTCTGCGCTGGGCACAGCGTAGCCGCGATCGCTTTGATTCTCTTGAGAATAAAAATGCGCTGTTCGGCATTATTCAGGGTAGCGTTTACGAAGATTTACGAGATATCTCGGTAAAAGGTCTGGTAGAGATAGGCTTTGATGGCTACGCTGTCGGCGGCCTGGCTGTAGGTGAGCCGAAGGAAGACATGCACCGGATTCTGGAACATGTATGCCCGCAAATCCCTGCAGATAAGCCTCGTTACTTGATGGGCGTAGGGAAACCGGAAGACCTTGTTGAAGGTGTTCGTCGCGGTATTGATATGTTCGACTGCGTGATGCCAACCCGCAATGCACGTAATGGTCACCTTTTTGTCACCGATGGTGTGGTTAAAATCCGCAATGCGAAGCATAAAGATGACACTTCGCCGTTGGATTCTGAATGTGATTGCTATACATGTCGCAATTATTCACGTGCCTACTTGCATCATCTTGACCGTTGCAACGAAATACTCGGCGCACGACTCAACACGATTCATAACCTGCGCTATTACCAGCGTTTAATGGCTGGTTTACGCAAGGCCATTGAAGAGGGTAAATTAGAGCACTTCGTGAGTGATTTTTACGAGCGAACCGGTAAACCAGTTCCACCTTTGAATGTTGATTAATTTAATAATGAGGGATTTTGAATGAGCTTTATCATTTCTGATGCGGTTGCTGCAACAGGTGCTCCGGCGCAAGGTAGCCCGTACTCTTTGATTCTTATGCTGGTGGTATTTGGTCTGATCTTCTATTTCATGATCCTGCGCCCACAGCAAAAACGTACCAAAGAGCATAAAAAGTTGATGGACTCTATCTCTAAAGGGGATGAAGTGCTGACTACTGGTGGTCTGGTTGGTCGCGTAGTGAAAGTAGCTGAAACTGGCTATATCTCAATCGCGCTAAACGACACCACTGAAGTGGTTATCAAGCGTGATTTCGTAGCTGCCGTTCTGCCGAAAGGCACTATGAAGGCGCTGTAATTTTCGTTTTTCCCTAAGGGAACTACCGTGCTAAACCGCTATCCTTTGTGGAAGTACATCATGCTGATCGTCGTCTTTATCGTCGGTCTGCTATACGCACTTCCCAACCTATATGGTGAGGATCCGGCAGTTCAGATCACTGGCGCGCGCGGCGTCGCCGCCAGTGAACAAACGCTGATCCAGGTCCAGAACACCTTAAAAGCAGATAAAATCACCGCTAAGTCTGTGGCGCTATCCGAGGGTGCAATTCTTGCACGCTTTGACACCACTGATACGCAGCTGCGCGCTCGTGAAGCGCTGATGGGCGTATTAGGCGACAAATATGTCGTCGCACTTAACCTTGCTCCGGCTACTCCTCGCTGGTTATCCGCTATTTCCGCAGAACCAATGAAACTGGGTCTTGATCTGCGTGGTGGCGTGCACTTCCTGATGGAAGTCGACATGGATACCGCACTGAGCAAGTTGCAGGAACAAACCATTGATAACCTGCGTACTGACTTGCGCGAAAAGAGCATCGCTTACACCAACGTGCGTAAAGCCGATAACTATGGTGCTGATGTTGTCTTCCGTGACAGCAAAACGCGTGATGACGCTATCTCTTATTTATCTCCACGCCATCGTGACCTGGTGATTTCCGCTCAGGGCAGCAGCGCATTGCGTGCTGTAATGACGGACGCTCGTCTGAGCGAAGCGCGTGAGTATGCTGTTCAGCAGAACATTAATATCCTGCGTAACCGTGTAAACCAACTGGGTGTGGCTGAACCTCTGGTACAACGCCAGGGTGCAGATCGTATCGTGGTTGAATTACCTGGTATTCAGGATACTGCGCGTGCGAAAGAAATTCTCGGCGCGACAGCAACACTTGAGTTCCGTTTGGTTAACACCAACGTGGATGCCACCGCTGCTGCCTCTGGCCGCGTGCCGGGTGACTCCGAAGTGAAAAATACCCGTGAAGGTCAACCGGTTGTCCTGTACAAGCGTGTGATTCTGACCGGTGACCATATCACTGACTCCACTTCGAGCACCGATGAATACAACCAGGCACAGGTGAATATTTCACTGGATAGTGCTGGCGGTAACATCATGTCTAACTTCACCAAGGACAACATCGGTAAACCGATGGCAACCCTGTTTGTGGAGTACAAAGACAGCGGTAAGAAAGATGCAACTGGTCGTTCAATTCTGGCGAAACAAGAAGAAGTTATCAACGTGGCAAACATTCAGTCGCGCTTAGGTAACAGCTTCCGTATCACCGGTATCAGCAACCCGAACGAAGCGCGTCAGCTCTCTTTGCTGCTGCGTGCGGGTGCATTGATCGCACCAATCCAAATTGTTGAAGAACGTACCATCGGTCCAACCCTTGGTATGGAAAACATCAAGCAAGGTCTGGAAGCGTGTCTGGCAGGTCTGGCAGTTTCAATCATCTTTATGCTGTTCTTCTATAAGAAGTTTGGTCTGATTGCGACTTCCGCATTGTTGGTAAACCTGGTGATGATTGTCGGGATTATGTCCCTGCTTCCAGGGGCAACGTTGACCATGCCGGGGATTGCGGGGATCGTGTTAACCCTTGCGGTAGCCGTCGATGCTAACGTACTGATAAACGAACGTATTAAGGAAGAACTTAGTAACGGGCGTTCGGTGCAACAGGCTATCCACGAAGGTTATCAGGGCGCGTTCAGCTCTATTTTCGATGCTAACATCACGACGCTTATCAAGGTCATCATCCTGTATGCCGTAGGCACCGGGGCAATTAAAGGCTTTGCGATCACGACCGGTATTGGTGTGGCGACGTCCATGTTTACCGCAATTGTCGGTACCCGTGCCATCGTAAACCTGTTGTACGGCGGCAAACGCATCAACAAGCTGTCTATCTGAGGAGTGCGTTGTGGCACAGGAATATACTGTTGAACAATTAAACTACGGCCGTAGAGTCCATGACTTTATGCGCTGGGATTTCTGGGCTTTCGGTATTTCCGGATTCCTGTTAATCCTTTCCGTCGTGATTATCGGGGTGAAAGGTTTTAACTGGGGTCTGGATTTCACCGGCGGTACCGTCATCGAAATCTCGCTGGAAAAACCAGCCGATTTGGACATGATGCGTAGTGCACTGGAGAAAGCTGGATTCCAGGATCCGTTGGTTCAGAATTTTGGTAGCAGCCGTGACATCATGGTGCGCATGCCACCTGCCCAAGGGGAAACCGGTGGTCAGGTGCTGGGTAGCCAGGTCGTTAAGGTCATTAACGAAGCAACCAGCCAGAATGCCGGTGTAAAACGTATTGAGTTCGTTGGCCCAAGCGTGGGTGCGGATCTGGCTCAGAATGGTGCTTTGGCGTTGTTAGCTGCGCTTATCTCCATTCTGGTATACGTCGGTTTCCGTTTTGAGTGGCGTCTGGCTGCCGGTGTGGTTATTGCGTTGATGCACGACGTCGTTATCACTCTGGGTGTGCTGTCGTTGTTCCACATTGAGATAGACTTAACCATCGTCGCGTCATTGATGTCGGTTATCGGCTACTCACTGAACGACAGTATCGTGGTATCAGACCGTATCCGTGAGAACTTCCGTAAGATCCGTCGCGGGACTCCATATGAGATCTTCAACGTTTCTTTGACGCAGACTCTGCATCGTACGTTGATCACCTCTGGTACCACATTGGTGGTGATTCTGATGTTGTATCTCTTCGGTGGGGCAATGCTGAAAGGCTTCTCCCTGACGATGCTTATCGGTGTTTCTATCGGTACTGTTTCTTCCATTTACGTCGCGTCCGCGCTGGCGTTGAAGCTGGGCATGAAGCGCGAGCACATGTTGCAGCAGAAAGTGGAAAAAGAAGGTGCGGATCAGCCATCGATTCTGCCTTAACCTTTAGGGTTTTGCTGGAAGCTAAAACCGCAGCCATTGTGCTGCGGTTTTTTTTCGTCTGAGTAAAAGTCTCCTGACAGTATGCTGTCAGGAGGGGCTAGTTAGACTCAATGTTGAACATCATCAATGAGGAGTTAAACATGAGCACTATCATCAATTGGTTTGAAATCCCGGTACAGGATCTGGAACGTGCAACAGCATTTTATGAGGCTGTTTTCGCGACTGATTTTCATCGTGAAACGATGTCTGGAATGGAAATGGCAATCTTCCCACATACCAAGCCGAATCCCGGTGGAGCACTACTAAAATCTGATGCGTTTAAACCTTCTGCGCAAGGCACGGTGGTTTACCTGCATGCGCCTGATTTAAGCGCCATGCTTGAACGGGTGGCCAAGGCTGGAGGCGAATGTGTGTTCGGCCCGCAGGAATTACCGGATGACATTGGTACTTTTGCACTCATCACCGACAGCGAAGGGAATCGGGTTGGCTTACATCAACCGTCTTGAGTACGGATATACTGAACAGAAAACGCCTGCCGGTTATGCTGGCAGGCATCACATCGTTCACAAAAGAAACCTATGAGCCGAAGAGCGGATCGCCTTTTTCAAATAGTACAAATTCTGCGTGGACGTCGGTTGTCGACGGCGGCTCTGCTTGCCGAACGCCTCGAAGTATCCGAGCGTACTATCTACCGTGATATTCGTGATTTGTCCCTGTCTGGCGTTCCCATTGAGGGTGAAGCGGGCTGCGGTTATCGCTTATTACCCGGCTACGATTTGCCGCCGTTGATGTTCACCCCTGGTGAAGTGGAAGCGTTAGTTGCGGCGATACGTTTAGTGCAAACGTGGAGTGGTGAAACACTTGCGCAAGCGGCGGGCACAGCAGAGGAAAAGTTGCTTGGGGTACTGACGCCGCAGCGGCGAGTTGTTGCGGAGCGTTGCCGCATCATTTCGCCAGACTTTAACAAATACCCGCAGGTTAAGACCTGGTTTGATATTTTTCATCGTGCAATCGGGGAGTTACAGGTGCTTCATGTTTGTTATGAAGATGAGAAGGGGCGAGCGTCGAACAGGAATGTCCATCCACTTGGGCTGACATTTTGGGGCGAGGTATGGCTGCTAGTCGCCTGGTGCGAAGTGCGTGAGGATTACCGCAGTTTTCGACTCGATCGCTGTGTATCGGTAGATCCAACAGGACGATACTTTTCAGAGCGGCCAGATCGTTCATTGGCCCATTTTATCCAATTGCAGCAAAGTGAAGGATGTTTGCCGGAAACAAAAAAGCCGATCGGCTAAGAGCAGATCGGCTTTTTCTAAAGCTTCAGACGGTTATCAGAAGTTGTACCCAACCACTAAGTAACCACCCCAACCGGTAGAGCGCACGTTGAAATCACCTTCACCGAAGTTCAGGCTGGCGTTATCTGCCCACTGACCACCGTTGTGCCAGTAACGGGCAACAACTGAGTAGTGCCAGTGATCGTAGTTTAGAGCCAGGACATGGCTGGAAGCGATAGAGTTGCTGGTACGCGCATGTTTGCCGTTATTGTCGATGAAGTTGTCATCGCCCAGATCTGAACCCCAGTCAAAGTTGGTGAAGCCGATGTAGCTCAGGTTACCACCCCACAGACTGGTAATCGGTACAAAGTATTTCACTTTAAAACGGTAGCCATCCCACTGGTTTTCGTTGGATGCGCCATAGTTCTGCCACTGGTATTTCGCATACACGTTAAGAGACAGGCTCATTGGCAGACCGGTGTCGATATCGGTGCCCAGACCCATGTACCAGGTGTTTTGTTTGCTGGCATCGTTACCGTGCGCGCCCATATCATAGATATAGTTGTTGGCGATGTACCACTCTTTGAATGGGCCAAATGCCAGGCTGGTGCCGGTCAGCTTATCAATAGAGAAGCGCGGTTCGATCTCCATGAACATACGTGAACCGTCGTCCCAGATACCTTTGTCGTTGCCGTTACCCCAACCGAAAGTTTTTGGAATATCGATGTAGCCATAAAAATCTAACCAATCTTTTTTGGCAAATGCTTCATATTCCAGATATACGTCGTTAGTGATCTGTGGTCCAAAGCGGGTGTGGTAGCTGCCCACAACGTTGACACTTTGATGCCACCAGTCGGAAACATATTCGGAATTTTTTGTATCTTCGGCGTGAGCCGTGAAAGAACTTGAAAGCGCCAGGACGGTGCTAGCCGCCAAAATAATTTTTTTCATTTTATATGCCACTGTTTTTTACATGATTCCCGTGAGGGCAGGGAGCGAGTGATCACCTAAAGTCATCAACCATTCAGCTGGTTTCTTATTGACGCGCCTATTATAGAAATCCCTGCTCACAAAAATATGCTTCATTTCACATTATCGCTGCATGCGTAATCGATTGCGTTCACGTTTGCGCACATTAAAAACGGGCGAGATTTTACCTGTATCGCCAATTTAAGCAAACAGAAGCTAATTGGTTACAAGTTTATGTGATTAAGATCACTAGATTTAATGCTGTGATGAGAGGGTTTTTAACGCATAGCGTCCAGGGAGATGTAACAAAAATCGTAGATGTGACTGTGGCTTACCCCCCGCAAAGACCTGTCTCTTATATTCGGCACATCCCTGTGCCGAACCACTTCGTGGCCAACGCAAGCGTTGTTCAAAAATGTTCCTGACATTTTTGTCTGACGATCGCTCTCTTTCGCTGCTCCGGCAGCTCAACCCTGATTTATGGGGAACACCGGGGCAATTTATACCGGGAACAAGGTCAAAACCGGCTCGGTGCTGTCTTTAGCCTTTGACGTTGACCCTGGGTTCCGGCTTCAATCGCGCCATTTTTCACCCTTCAATCGGGGTCACGTGGTCGGGAACCACGTGAGTGAGCGATCGTCGGGAACGAATCGCGAACGACCGCGAATGTTGGGTGAAAAACGGTGTTTACCGCTTGCGGCGATTGATTTGCCGGGAGTCAGGGTTCTTAGGGTGACGACGGTGGTCACCCTAAGACGTTCACCGGTTCAGTGGCTATATAAAACACTGAACACCGAGTGAACGGAACAGTCTCCCAACTCACAGAGATGTCACTAAGAGACGGCACAAGCGTGAGGGTTGTGGCTATTATTGCGCGGGCAATGCCTGTGAAGGGTCTACAGGCTGAATGTCATGAATACGAACAAAACCTGGTTGATTAGGTGAAAGCCCGGAAAGCTGTAACGGAATACTGATATCACTCGGCGCTAATACACTCGCAGGTGCATCGAATTGCTGCGATTGCACGTTAACTTCCTGGTAGTTATCCGTGGTGCCTTGAATCTGCCCCCATTCGACTTTGCCGGTGAAAGCAGGCAGCGGATCGTTGGATTCACCTTTGATAATCAGCATGACGCGGCTACCGTTCGCTTCCTGGGTGATGCTGCTCAGTGACATTTGCAAATTGCCTATTTGGCTATTCAGGCGCGCTGGCGTTTTTGAACCGGGTAA
The DNA here is from genome assembly GCF_003675305.1 of Buttiauxella sp. 3AFRM03. Classification (NCBI taxonomy): domain Bacteria; kingdom Pseudomonadati; phylum Pseudomonadota; class Gammaproteobacteria; order Enterobacterales; family Enterobacteriaceae; genus Buttiauxella; species Buttiauxella sp. 3AFRM03. The sequence continues at coordinate 1,928,097 of NZ_CP033076.1, read as the reverse complement.
TAAATAGACGCCGGTTGTTGATTTGGCATTCAGCGCATTTTGCTGCGTAAGTTTGACGGTTTGGTCAGTGAGTTGTGTCATCTCTTTATTCAATGAACCCACTTCGCTCTTCATCTGGCGCACTTCAGTTTGTTGGGCACAAGCACTGAGACTCACCAGGCTGGTAACCAGGATAATTCTTAGGTAACTCTTTGTCATGAATAGTTTTTCCTTAAGGTTTTGTCCTGATTTAAGCGTAGCTGTTCGCCATTGAAAAGTCATATTTCGCGGGATGAGGCGGCGTTGCCTTTGTACTCCTGCCACTTCGCGGTAAACTATTGTTCATTTGAATAATCCTTCAGGACGCGCCATGCATTGCCCATTCTGTTTCGCAGTAGACACCAAAGTGATTGATTCCCGTCTTGTTGGCGAAGGGTCTTCCGTGCGTCGTCGCCGTCAGTGCCTGGTTTGCAATGAACGTTTCACGACTTTTGAAGTGGCGGAGTTGGTGATGCCGCGGGTAGTAAAAAGTAATGATGTTCGCGAGCCATTTAACGAAGACAAGCTGCGAAGCGGTATTCTAAAAGCGCTGGAGAAACGTCCGGTCAGTTCCGACGACGTGGAAATGGCAGTCAACCATATTAAATCCCAGTTGCGCGGAACCGGCGAGCGAGAAGTACCAAGCAAAATGATTGGTAATCTGGTGATGGAGCAGCTTAAAAAACTCGATAAAGTGGCGTATATCCGCTTTGCCTCGGTTTATCGCAGCTTTGAAGATATCCGCGAATTTGGCGAAGAAATTGCCCGCTTACAGGATTAATGCTGATGTCGCTTGATGAAAAATTTATGGCTCGTGCAATGCAACTGGCAAAGCATGGCCGTTTTACCACGTCACCTAACCCGAATGTCGGCTGTGTGATTGCCAAAGGTGGTGAAATTGTCGGTGAGGGCTTTCATTTTCGTGCCGGTGAACCCCACGCGGAAGTGCATGCTTTAAGGATGGCTGGAGAAAAAGCTCGCGGTGCCACGGCGTATGTCACGCTCGAGCCTTGCAGCCATCACGGGCGCACGCCACCTTGTTGTGAAGCGTTAATTGCTGCTGGTGTTTCGCGTGTTGTTGCCGCGATGCAGGATCCGAATCCGCAAGTGGCTGGTCGCGGGTTGTATGCGCTGCAACAGGTGGGTATTGAAGTCAGCCACGGTTTGATGATGAACGAAGCTGAGGCGATTAACCGCGGTTTCCTCAAGCGCATGCGCACAGGTTTCCCGTTTATTCAGCTCAAACTTGGGGCTTCTCTGGATGGGCGCACTGCGATGGCTAGCGGTGAAAGCCAATGGATTACCTCGCCTGAATCACGCCGTGACGTGCAGCGTCTGCGCGCACAAAGTTCAGCGATTCTTAGCAGCAGCGCTACCGTTCTGGCGGACAACCCTTCTTTAACAGTGCGCTGGAATGAATTAGATAGCGCGACTCAGGCGGTTTACGCCGAAGAAAATTTGCGTCAGCCAACGCGTATTATTCTCGATCGTGAAAACCGGGTGACGCCACAGCACAGAATTATTGCTCAGTCAGGTGAGACCTGGCTTGCCCGTTGCCAGGCCGATCAGCAAACCTGGCCTACGGGTGTTGAACAATTTATCGTGCCAGAACATAAAGGCCACCTTGATCTGGTGGTAATGATGATGTTGCTTGGCAAGCGTCAGATAAACTCTGTTTGGGTGGAAGCTGGCCCAACGCTTGGCGGTGCGCTGCTACAGGCAGGCCTTGTTGATGAGCTGATTGTCTACGTTGCGCCGAAATTATTGGGTAATGACGCGCGGGGTTTATGTAACCTGCCTGGGCTTGAAAAATTAGCCGATGCGCCTGAATTTAGCTTTAGTGAAGTCCGTCAGGTTGGCCCTGATTTGTGTCTGCATTTGACGCCGCGATACGCCGGCTTGTAAAACGTAAGCAGCCGCGAAAAGATTATGATAAAATCCGCCCCCCTGCGGGGCTAAACAGAACCCGTAAAGGAAGATTATGAACATTATTGAAGCAGCCGTTGCAACTCCAGACGCTCGCGTCGCCATCACCATCGCGCGTTTTAACAACTTCATCAATAACAGCCTGTTGGATGGTGCGATTGACGCCCTGAAACGTATCGGCCAGGTTAAAGATGAAAACATCACCGTGGTCTGGGTTCCGGGTGCTTATGAGCTGCCACTTGCGGCTGACGCACTGGCGAAAACCGGTCGTTACGACGCGATTATTGCGCTGGGTACGGTTATCCGTGGCGGCACAGCTCACTTTGAATATGTTGCTGGTGGTGCCAGCAATGGCCTGGCACATGTTGCGCAGGAAAGTGGTATTCCAGTCGCCTTTGGCGTGCTGACCACCGAAAGTATTGAACAAGCCATCGAACGCGCTGGCACAAAAGCCGGTAACAAAGGTGCAGAAGCTGCACTGACCGCGCTTGAAATGATTAATGTATTGAAAGCCATCAAGGCCTGATTTTTTGTAAGGGGAAATCTGTGAAACCTGCTGCTCGTCGCCGTGCCCGTGAGTGTGCCGTTCAGGCGCTATACTCCTGGCAGTTATCTCGAAATGACATCGCTGATGTCGAATACCAGTTCCTGGCGGAACAGGACGTCAAAGACGTTGACGTTAACTACTTCCGCGAACTGTTGGTCGGGGTGGCTACTAACAGCGCGTATCTGGATGGGCTGATGAAGCCTTACCTGTCTCGCCAGCTCGAAGAGTTGGGTCAGGTAGAAAAAGCGGTTCTGCGTATCGCACTGTTTGAACTGGCTAAACGTGATGACGTGCCATACAAAGTGGCGATTAACGAAGCCATCGATCTTGCGAAAACCTTCGGTGCCGAAGATAGCCACAAGTTCGTGAATGGTGTTCTTGATAAAGCTGCTCCGCAAATTCGTCCCCGCAAAAAGTAATCTTCTGGCCGGTTAATTCCGGCCTTTCTTTATCTATTTCATTTATAGGCATAACGCATGGCATGCGGTGAGTTTTCCTTAATTGCCCGTTATTTTGATCGCGTAAGCAGTTCCCGCCGCGATGTGGAAACCGGAATTGGCGATGATTGTGCGTTGCTAACGGTAGCCGAAAAGCAGGTCCTCGCGATCAGTACCGATACACTTGTCTCGGGCATTCATTTCCTGGCTGATATTAACCCCCGCGATTTGGGTTACAAAGCGCTGGCGGTAAATTTAAGCGATCTGGCCGCTATGGGCGCTGATCCTGCCTGGCTAACGCTGGCTATTACCCTTCCTGAAGTCGATGAAAGCTGGCTTGAAGCCTTCAGCGACAGCCTGTTTGAGCAACTCGAATACTACGATATGCAGCTGATTGGCGGCGACACGACCCGTGGGCCACTTTCCATGACGCTTGGCATTCATGGCCTGGTGCCTGCTGGCCGTGCGCTAAAACGCAGCGGTGCGCGCATTGGCGACTGGATTTATGTCACCGGCACGCCTGGTGATAGCGCCGCGGGCCTGGCTATCTTGCAGGACCGTTTAACCGTCAAAGATCCCGCTCAAGCGGCCTATCTGAAACAACGGCATTTACGCCCAACAGCTCGGATTTTACAGGGCCAGGCCTTGCGCGATCTGGCGAGCAGCGCAATTGATCTTTCTGACGGGCTAATTTCCGATTTGGGTCATATCCTTAAAGCTAGTGAATGTGGTGCACGCGTTGATCTCGATGCTCTGCCATATTCTGATGCCCTGAAAGCGAATGTCAGTGCTGATCAAGCTTTGCAATGGGCGCTTTCTGGCGGCGAAGATTACGAACTGTGTTTCACCGTGCCAGAAGTTAATCGCGGTGCGCTGGACGTCGCCATCGGCAATCTTGGCGTTCCGTTTACCTGTATCGGCCAGGTTGGACCCGCTTCTGAAGGGCTACAGTTCCTGCAAAATGGCAAACCGGTAACCCTGGATTTAAAAGGATACGACCACTTTGCCTCGCTCTAAAGATGTGGCTAAAAGCCGTCTAAAGCTTAGCAACCCGTGGCACTTGCTCGCCACCGGGTTTGGTAGCGGATTAAGCCCGATTATGCCCGGTACAGCGGGGTCGCTCGCGGCGATCCCGTTCTGGTATCTGATGACCCTGCTGCCGTGGCAGCTCTACTCGATGGTTATCATGCTCGGCATTTGTATCGGGGTTTATCTTTGCCACCAGACTGCACGTGATATGGGCGTTCATGACCACGGCAGCATCGTGTGGGATGAGTTCATCGGCATGTGGATAACCCTGATGGCGCTGCCAATTAACGACTGGCGCTGGGTGGCTGCAGGCTTTGTGATTTTCCGCATCTTTGATATCTGGAAGCCGTGGCCAATCCGCTGGTTTGACCGCAATATTCACGGCGGTATGGGGATCATGGTAGATGACATTGTCGCGGGTGTTATTTCTGCGGGCGTGATTTATCTGATTGGGCACCATTGGCCGATTGGCTTGTTCTGATTTAGGACAATCCTCACGCCAGCCCTCTCCCTAAGGGCTGTCTCTTATACACAACTCGCCCTGGCAATTTTATCAGGGTGAGATCTTTAAGCCTCGCTGATTTTCCGTTCACCCGTGAGTTCAGTTATCTCTTTAATTCCAGAAAACGGTGAGCGAATCAAGGGGTTAACGCCAACCCCTTGATTTGCCGGGAGTCCGGGTTCTTAGGGTGGCGACGGTGGCCACCCTAAGACGTTCACCGGTTCAGTGGCTATGTAAAACACTGAACATCGGGTGAACGGAACTGTCTCCCGACTCACGCAGATGTGACTAAGAGACAGCCCTAAGGGAGAGGGAACATAAACAGACCCTTTAAATATCTTTAAAAACAACTTGTTATGAATTTTTTTAATCAGTTTTTTCAAGTTTAAAGAAAAGTTCAAGTTTCAGGAGAGTAGAAAATAGGTTAATCAGATTTATGCACTATTAAGAATGGAATATCCTGGTGCTGGTTAAAAGCAATCTTCATTTTGGCCGGTCTTTACTGGGGGAAGCATCACCCCAGTAAAGCACTCAACATGTAACCTGGTTATTAGAGGTAAGTCAGGCTAAACGTTATTTCTCCATCCAGTTCCGTTTTATCAGTAATGCCCAGTGTATTTGTTGGCTGAACAGTCGCAGCCAACGTTAGAGGGAAAGCACATGTGGTAAAGGATTGTGGCATCAGACCAGAACCAACGGCTATGGTACGAAGATCACCCTCTGCCAGAATACCATCGCTGAGAACCCATCCAGTAGCAGCATGATGATCCCGAGAAAGAATCGGTGTAATAACGCCGTCAATAGTGACATTATTTTCATCGATTCGAATACTATAAGAACCAATATCAACACCACTCGCTGTTTTACCAAAACCAAAGAGGCTTTGAATATCGCTTACAACAACCCCATCGCTAAATTTTACTGGTAGGCCAGCATCGCTATCCTGACGATTGTCTGTTGTAGTAAAACCCACTTTGACAGTAGAACCACACTCAATAGTAAAATTCATATGCTGAACAGCCACTTCATTAATTTCTGTTGAGTTCATTGAGCCTACATAAAGAGAACCAAAATCAACTACCCCGCCGTTACTCATGTTTGGTGTGCAGGCAGCCATAATCAGCTTGCCCTGAACTTTCAATGCTGTTGTATCTGTAGCATAAGAGGATGAAGAAGTGGCAGCAATCAAGCTTGCCAGAATAATTTTTTTCATAGTAATTCCTGGTGATAGGTGATTAATATAAATATATTTGCGTCTTGTTTTTTTTCGAACCAGGCATTATCTACGAAAACATTTTTTTAGAGTAGTGATGCAGGTAATAATTAAGTTTTTAACTATATTTAAAACACCAGGGTATTGGCATTAATTCGAATGGTTGATTGAGCAGGTTGTAATACATTAAAAATCCAAACCTTATTATATTTTTATTGTAAGTGCATATATCAAGCGGCAAGCAAATATGTATAATCTTTTTTCTGAGTAGAATGTAATTGTCAATCACACATGGCAATTATAGATAAATTATATGTATGTGTTACATGTATTTATAAAATAAATAAATCACTTAATTACATAAAGGTTTTACAATGAAGAAAATCATTCTGGCTAGTCTTATTGCTACCGCTACTTGTTCATCTTATGCGGCTAATACCGCCACTCTGAACGTTAATGGCACGTTAACTATGGGGGCCTGTACACCCGTTCTCAGCAATGGTGGCGTGATTGATTACGGAAATATAACTTTAGGTGACTTGTCAGCTACAGAAGATAATCAAATGGGCTCAAAAGATGTCACGCTTGAAATTAATTGTGAATCTCCAGTGAAAGTCGGTTTTACATCAATTGATAATCGCCCAAATACTAAAGTGCCGATGGATGTAGTGTTTGCTAACGGTAAAAAGGCAGGTGAGTCGTATACGGGTTATATTAATGGTTTAGGTACCACTGCCGAAGGGGCTAAAATCGGTGCTTATGGGGTGAAGGTTAAATATGACCAGGCCCTGGCTGATGGTGTTTCTGCTCAAATGATTTACGAACAAAGTTTATCTGGCTCCTGGACAGTGATCACTGATGCGGGTGCCGGGGTGTATTTCCAGGAAGCGAACATTCGTACTATGACTGTTGGGATTGATGGAGTTCCAGTGGCATTTACAACCGCGACTATTCCGCTGGAAGTTGCAATGGCTATTGCTCCAACGGATACTTTAGGGATTACCGATGAAGCCATTCTGGATGGTGAACTCACTATCAGTATGGTATATCTTTAATTTCGTAATATAACAATTTAATACCCTCGCAAGAGCGAATGAGTTGAGATTAAGTTTATAAAGTAGCGTACATCCTTGTGACAAAATTAGCGGGGCTTTTGTGGGCGACCCGGCCCCGCTTACCTGGTTCTGTTCCCTCTCCTGGGGGAGAGGGCTAGGGTGAGGGCGTTACTTAAATCCGACCCTTTTATGCGGTTGATATACCGTTTCCAGCTCCGCAATCTCCTCAGGCTTCAGTGTTAAATCCACCGCTGCCAATAAATCATCCAACTGATGTTCACGAGAAACGCCAATAATCGGTGCAGCAATCCCCGGTTTACTCAGCAACCACGCCAGTGCTACTTGCGCGCGCGTAACGCCTTTATCATCTGCAACATTCGCCAGCCGCTCCGCAATTAGCGCATCGTTTTCATGGCTGGCATCGTATAGATCTTTACCGACTTCATCAGAGACTGAGCGCGCCGTAGTGTCACCCCACGGACGAGTCAATTTGCCTCTGGCCAACGGGCTCCATGGGATCACCGCGATCCCTTGTTCGTAGCACAGCGGTAGCATATCGAGTTCTTCTTCACGATAGATCAGATTGTAGTGATCCTGCATAGTGACAAACCGCGCCCAGCCATGTTGATCTTGCAAAGCCAACGCCTGAGCCAGTTGTGAACTGTGCATCGATGAAGCTCCGATATATCGCGCCTTGCCCGCTTTCACCACGTCATTGAGTGCTTCAAGGGTCTCTTCAATTGGCGTGTTGTAATCCCAGCGGTGGATTTGTAACAGATCGACGTAATCGGTTCCCAGGCGTTTCAGGCTGTCATCTATCGAACGCATAATCTGCGCGCGCGAAAGTCCTTCTGGCAAATCACCAACCGGGAAGTAAACTTTGGTGGCGAGGACGGCATCTTCACGGCGCATGAAATCTTTCAAGGCGCGCCCGACAATCTCTTCGCTGCTACCGTCGGAATAGCTATTGGCGGTATCAAAGAAATTAATGCCGTTATCGATGGCGTGTTTGATGATGAGACGGCTGCTCTCTTCAGGAAGCGTCCAGGCGTGATTGCCACGGTCTGGCTCACCATAGGTCATACAACCCAGGCAAAGACGGGAAACCTTGAGGTCTGTTTTTCCTAACGTGTTGTATTGCATGGTTCCACTCCGGCTATTCAGGTTCTTTAAGCATAGCAGGAGTGGAGCAGGGAATTATTTAAGCCAGTCGCGAATGTTCGTTTCCATACCGATTGCATCAAGGCCGATGGCGGCGCGTGCCTCTTCCTGTGTACCTTGCGGGATGAAGTAATCAGGCAAACCGATATTCAGCACCGGAACCACCTTACGGTTAGCCATCAACACTTCGTTGACGCCACTACCAGCACCGCCAATTACCGCATTTTCTTCGATGGTGACCAGCGATTCATGGCTGGCAGCCAACTCAAGAATCAACGCTTCATCAAGCGGCTTCACAAAACGCATATCGACCAGCGTTGCGTTAAGGGATTGAGCAACGGCTTCGGCTTCTGGCAACAATGTGCCGAAGTTCAGCAGCGCAATTTTTTCACCTGCGCGTTTCTTAACACCTTTACCGATTGGCAGCGATTCCAGCGGTTGTAATTCAGCGCCAGTACCGTTGCCACGTGGATAACGCACCGCTGATGGGCCGTCGTTGTAGTGATAACCGGTGTGCAGCATCTGGCGGCATTCGTTCTCATCACTGGGTGTCATGATGACCATTTCTGGAATGCAGCGCAGGAAGGAGATGTCGAACGCGCCCTGGTGGGTTTGCCCGTCAGCGCCGACAATACCAGCGCGGTCGATGGCAAATAACACCGGCAACTTCTGGATAGCGACGTCGTGAATCACCTGATCGTACGCGCGTTGCAGGAAGGTGGAGTAAATGGCGACAACGGGTTTATAACCGCCAATCGCCAGACCAGCGGCGAACGTCACAGCGTGCTGTTCTGCGATAGCGACATCAAAATATTGTGACGGATACTGGCGTGAAAACTCGACCATGCCTGAGCCTTCGCGCATCGCAGGCGTTACGGCCATCAGTTTGTCGTCTTTGGCTGCGGTTTCGCATAACCAGTTGCCAAAGATTTTCGAATAGCTTGGCAGGCCGCCAGCGGCTTTCGGCAGCGTGCCGCTTTGCGGGTCAAACTTAGGCACCGCGTGGAAGCTAATTGGGTCTTTTTCAGCTGGCGCGTAGCCACGGCCTTTTTTGGTCATGATGTGCAGGAATTGCGGGCCGTTCAGGTCGCGCATGTTTTTCAGCGTATTGACCAGGCCGACAACGTCATGCCCATCAACCGGGCCAATATAGTTAAAACCTAACTCTTCAAACAAAGTGCCAGGAACGACCATGCCTTTCAGGTGTTCTTCGGTGCGTTTGAGCAGTTCTTTAATCGGCGGTACGCCGGAGAACACTTTTTTCCCGCCTTCACGCAGCGAAGAATAGAGTTTCCCGGAAAGCAGTTGCGCGAGGTGGTTATTCAGCGCGCCGACGTTTTCGGAGATCGACATTTCATTGTCGTTGAGTATAACGAGCATGTTCGGGCGAATGTCACCCGCGTGGTTCATCGCTTCAAACGCCATACCCGCGGTGATTGCGCCATCGCCAATCACACAGACGGTACGGCGGTCTTTACCTTCTTTTCCGGCGGCCACTGCAATGCCAATTCCGGCACTGATTGAGGTCGACGAATGGCCGACGCTCAATACGTCATATTCGCTTTCGGCGCGCCATGGGAAAGGATGCAGGCCACCTTTCTGACGAATGGTGCCAATTTTGTCACGGCGGCCAGTAATGATTTTATGCGGATAAGCCTGATGTCCGACGTCCCAGATTAACTGGTCGAACGGCGTGTTATACACATAGTGAAGCGCCACGGTCAGTTCTACCGTGCCAAGACCTGAGGCAAAGTGCCCGCTGGAACGGCTTACGCTATCGAGCAGGTAACGACGCAGCTCGTCGCACAGTTTCGGTAAACTCTCTTTTGGCAACAGGCGTAGCTCAGGGGCTGATTCCACCAGTGCGAGGGTCGGGTATTTGGCAATATCAAAACTCATTAAATTAGAAACTCATCTTATTTATCACGTTGGATGATATAGCTCGCTAACGCTTCAAGTGCGGTAGTGTCTAACGACTGGCGAGCCAGGCCTTCCAGCGCCCGGAGAGATTCCTGATAGAGATCCCACGCTTTGGTTTTGGCATTTTCTAGCCCTAGCAGTGCCGGATAAGTGCTCTTACCCAGTTGCTGATCCGCGCCCTGACGTTTACCCAGTGTCGCGGTATCACCGATGACATCGAGAATATCGTCCTGCACCTGGAATGCCAGGCCGATGCTGTCGGCATAATGGTCGAGTAACGGCAGGGCGTTACGGCCCGCATCACCTGCGCTTAATGCGCCCAGGCGAACTGCTGCACGAATTAACGCGCCGGTTTTATGACGATGAATACGCTCAAGACTTTGTAGGTCAACATGCTGGCCTTCGGCTTCCAAATCTAACGCCTGGCCGCCACACATACCGGCAACGCCACTGGCGGTTGCCAGTTCTTTTACCATCGCCAGTCTGTCTGCAATCGCCACGCCAGCCATTGGCGCATCACTTAGTATAGAAAACGCCAGGGTTTGTAGGGCATCTCCGGCTAAAATGGCGCTCGCTTCACCGAATTTGATGTGGCAGGTCGGTTGGCCACGACGCAAATCGTCGTCATCCATGGCAGGTAAATCGTCATGGATCAATGAATAAGCGTGGATGCATTCGATTGCCGCAGCTGGGGCATCCAGAGTTTCTTGCGCTATGCCGAACATTTCCCCGGTCGCGTAGACCAGGAAAGGGCGCAGTCTCTTGCCACCAAATAGTGCACCATAGTGCATGGCCTCAACCAGAGGAGTGTTCTGAAACGGTAGCGGCGCTAAAAAACGCAGCAGCGCATCGTTGGCCCGCTCGGCGTGGGCCTGCAACTGATGGTTAAAATCCATTTACTCGTTATCCGGGGTAAAAGGCTTGAGTGGAGCGTCTTCGCTATCGTTTAGCAGGATTTGCACGCGTTGTTCTGCTTGCTGCAGTTTCACCTGACCTTGACGTGCGAGCTGCACACCACGTTCAAATTCATTTAACGCCTCTTCGAGTGCTAAATCGCCGCTCTCAAGACGAGTAACTATCTGCTCAAGCTCCACAAGCGCAGTTTCAAAACTGGCCGGGACTTCGGTTTTTTTCGGCATAGTGAATGTCTGACTCTAATAATTTTTGCGACTCTGCAATGGTAGCGGAAACTGGCAAGCAAGTAACCATGAGCATGTTGGTTAGCAGAGGTTAGTGATATACTTGCGCGCCTCGGATGCAGCGGCAACTCGCCGTTGCAGTTCTTTAAGTCTTCCAGCCCGCATGATTAGTCATGCCTGGCTCATCAACGAATCTAAGCCGCCATGAAGTTTATCATTAAATTGTTCCCGGAAATCACCATCAAGAGTCAATCTGTGCGCATACGCTTTATTAAAATGCTCACCGGGAACATTCGCAACGTTTTAAAACACTACGATGAAGATCTGGCGGTTGTTCGCCACTGGGACAACATTGAAGTTCGCGCTAAAGATGAAAATCAGCGTATCGCCATTCGTGAAGCGTTGACCCGCATTCCTGGGATTCACCATATTCTGGAAGTCGAAGATGTGCCGTTTACCGATTTGCACAATATCTTTGAACAGGCGCTGGAGCTTTATCGCGAGCAACTGGAAGGCAAAACCTTCTGTGTGCGTGTGAAACGTCGTGGTAAGCATGAGTTCAGCTCAATTGAAGTTGAACGTTATGTTGGTGGCGGCCTGAATCAACACATTGAATCAGCGCGTGTAAAACTGACTAAACCTGATGTGACCGTTAATCTGGAAATTGAAAACGATCGCCTGCTGCTGGTGAAAGGCCGTTATGAAGGCATTGGCGGTTTCCCGATTGGCACGCAAGAAGATGTGCTGTCGCTGATTTCCGGTGGTTTCGACTCCGGTGTTTCCAGCTACATGCTGATGCGCCGTGGTTGCCGTGTGCACTATTGCTTCTTTAACCTCGGTGGTGCAGCGCACGAAATCGGCGTTAAACAAGTGGCGCACTATTTGTGGAACCGTTTTGGTAGTTCGCACCGCGTGCGTTTCGTGGCGATTAACTTCGAACCTGTGGTTGGCGAAATCCTCGAGAAAGTGGAAGACGGCCAGATGGGCGTGGTGCTGAAGCGTATGTTTGTGCGCGCGGCTTCCAAAGTGGCCGAGCGTTATGGCGTGCAGGCACTGGTGACCGGCGAAGCATTGGGCCAGGTTTCCAGCCAGACGCTGACCAACCTGCGTTTAATCGACAACGTTTCCGATACGCTGATTTTGCGTCCGCTGATCTCTCACGATAAAGAGCACATCATCGATCTGGCACGTGAAATCGGTACCGCTGACTTTGCGCGTACCATGCCGGAATACTGCGGTGTGATTTCGAAAAGCCCAACCGTCAAAGCGGTGAAAGCGAAGATTGAAGCAGAAGAAGCCAATTTCGATTTCTCCATTCTTGACCGCGTGGTTGAAGAAGCAACCAATATCGACATCCGTGAGATAGCCAATCAATCCAAAGAAGTGGTAACGGAAGTTGAAACCGTTGACGCATTTGGCCCGAATGATGTGCTGTTGGATATTCGTTCTATCGACGAACAAGACGATAAGCCATTTAAGCCAGAAGGCGTGGAAGTGGCTTCACTGCCATTCTATAAACTGAGCACCGCATTCGGTGATTTGGATCAGAGCAAAAATTATTTGCTGTGGTGCGACCGCGGTGTGATGAGCCGTTTGCAGGCGCTGTATCTGCGCGAGCAAGGTTTTGAGAACGTGAAGGTTTATCGCGCGTAATTTGTCGGATGACGCTGCGCTTATCCGACCTACAGCAAGAAGTTGTAGGGTGGATAAGCGCAGCGTCATCCACCGAAACGTCAGTATTAATAATCCCGGTAACTGTAAATCCCTGCCGCCAACACCAACTGTTGTGAAACCTCATGAGCTTTCTCACGGCTCACCAGTAAATCAATAATCTTCAGTGCAAAATCAATTGCCGTTCCCGGCCCCTGGCTGGTTAACAAGTTGACTCGCGGGTCCCAGACTATTCGTTTATCCTGCCACTGGGCTTCCGGAATGGTTTCTTTCAGGCCAGGAAAACCAGTCATATTCGCCACTGGAAATAGCTCATGTGGAACGAGTACCGTACCGGCTGCGGCACAAATGGCGGCGACAATACGCCCTGAAAGATGGAACTGGCGCACGGTTTCAACTAACAACGGGCTATCGCGAAAACACTCCGCGCCTTTCAATCCGCCGGGTAGCACGATGATGTCGAACTCTCCGTCTGCCACTTCAATCAGCGGGGCATCCGCCAGTAGTTTTACCCCACGTGAACAGGTTATCGTCAGGTTTCCGTCGCTGGCAACGCTTGCTGTGGTGACGCTAATACCACCGCGAACCAGAAGATCAATTGTGGTGACCGCTTCTGTTTCTTCAGTTCCAGGAGCCAGGCAAACCAGTGCTCGAGCGCTCATATTCATTCTCCTTACGCTTAATCTGTTCATACAAGCGGCTGTTCACTGGCACAGACAGGCCATGGGCGCGCGCGCGTTGCAGTAAATAACCCGTGATGTAATCAATCTCGGTGTGGCGTTCGACTCGCACGTCCTGAAGCATTGATGAGATGTTCGCCGCCGTACTTTCGATAACGTTGCTGACATAATAAAGCAGGTCTTCGGCAGAGGTATGGTGGCCTTCGCGCTCCATCACCACGGCGACTTCCTGGCAAATCTCGGTGATTTCAAATTGATGATGGCGCAGCTCACCGTTCGGGCAATTGTAGAGTGCGGTCAGTGGGTTTATCACACAGTTTACCGCTAGCTTTTTCCAGTTGGCGAACTGAATATCGTTATGCCAGGCCATTTCAGGTAATGCGTGGTGCAGCATATCGGCAAGGAAACTAAAATCGTTGCCCGCTTCGTTTCCTGGTCCAATATGCGTGATGCCGTTCGCGACATGAATAATCAGGTTTCCGTCACGACGCGCCGCATGAGTGGTGACGCCAGACAACAGCGGCTGCGGGATTGTGCGCAATTCTTCAAGTGTACCCATGCCGTTGTGTAGCAGCAGAATAGGGCAGTGTACCGGTAGAGTACTGGCCAGGGTTTTCACAGCACCTGAAACCTGCCAGGCTTTCAGCGTTACCAGCAGTAAATCACTATTGGCGAGAAAATCAGGATCGTTGGCGATAAACGTTTGATTGAAGACGCTGCCATCGGTTTCAATCACGTTGACATGACAAAATGGCTGGGGCACACGCAACCATCCCTGAACTTCATGTCCTTGTTTAAAAAGTGATGCCAGCCAAAGTTGGCCGAGCGCACCGCAACCCAGCACGGTAATTTTCATTTTGCCTCCCCATCAGCGTTTAGCCACTGATGTTGTACATATTCTCTATTATACAGGGCTCTGGGCTGCTTTAACGGGTTGTTTTGCTCGGCTCAGCAGGTATTATGCAACGCAACAAGAAGAGAGGGAGAAGAAAGCATGCCATCTTTTGACATCGTGTCTGAAATTGATATCCAGGAAGTACGTAACGCGATTGAAAACGCGGAGCGCGAGGTTGCAACTCGTTTTGACTTCCGTAATGTGCCAGCAACGTTTGAACTGAATGAGAAAAATCAGTCCATTAAAGTTGCCAGCGAGTCTGATTTCCAGGTTAACCAACTGTTGGATATTCTTCGTGCCAAGCTACTCAAGCGCGGTATCGAAGGGGCTTCAATTGATGTGCCGGAAGAGTTTGTGCACAGCGGTAAAACCTGGAGCGTGGAAGCTAAGCTCAAGCAGGGCATTGAATCTGCTATCGCCAAGAAAATCGTCAAGCTGATTAAAGACAGCAAGGCCAAAGTTCAGGTGCAGATTCAGGGTGAAGAACTGCGCGTAACGGGCAAGTCTCGCGACGATTTACAGGCCGCAATGGCGCTGGTTCGTGGTGGTGATTTGGGTCAGCCGTTCCAGTTTAAGAACTTCCGCGATTAAAGCTCGCCCTCACCCCGGCCCTCTCCTGCAGGAGAGGGGGAAAAGAATATTCCCTCTCCCTCAGGGAGAGGGTTAGGGTGAGGGTTGTTTTACCAACTGCTCAATCTCAAACCTGTTCGTCAGCTTACTGTCGATCTTCACGTAAGCACTGCGCTCCTGCGCAATAATATTCACTTCACTTACGCCCGCTTGAGCCAGCAAACGCTGCTTCAAAGATTCATCGGCGGCGACATCTTCAGGCAGCTCAACTCGTAGGCTGGCGACATAAGGTGGTTCTGTCATGGTGCTACTGACCAGCAGCCATATCATTGCCAGTAATGCTCCCGCCAGGAAGACGGTTTGCGAATCAAACAAGCCATCAATCCAGCCACCCAACGAACCGCCAATCGCCACGCCCAGGAACTGGCTGGTGGAGTAAATCCCCATCGCCGTACCTTTGTAACCCGCTGGCGATTCTTTACTGATCAGCGAAGGTAAAATCGCTTCCATCAGGTTAAAGGCGAGGAAGAACAACTGCACACCCAACACCAGTTCCCAGAAGTGCGGGCCTGAGCCCCAAAGCACGATTTCAGCAATCAGCAGCAGTGCCACGCAGCCAACAAACACGCGCTTCATGCGGCGTTTTACTTCTGCATAAATGATAAAAGGCACCACCGATGCAAAAGCAATAAGCATGGTGCAGAGGTAAATTTTCCAGTGCTCAGCTGCCGGGAAACCGGCTTGTTCGAGCTGGCCCGGAAGGGCGACAAACGTCGACATCAACATAATGTGCAGGCACATGATGCCAAAGTTGAGCTTGAGTAATTTCGGCTCCGCCAGCACTTTGCTAAAGCAGCCTTTGACCATGCCTGACTCGCGGTTCAGCACATGATTTTTGGAATTTGGCACCACCAACAGAGTTATCAGAATGCCGCAGGCTGCCAGAATCGCAATCATCCAGAACAAAGCATTTAAGCCAAGGCTATGAGTAATGATTGGGCCGAGGACCATCGCAATGGCGAACGTAACCCCAAAACTCACACCGATAAACGCCATCGCTTTGGTTCGGTTTTGCTCACGGGTTAAATCAGAAAGCAGTGCCATGACGGCTGCGGCAATGGCACCCGAGCCTTGCAACGCACGGCCAAGGATCACGCCCCAGATAGATTCAGAAAGTGCCGCAATCACGCTGCCGAGAACGAAAATCAGCAAGCCGCCAATAATCAGCGGTTTGCGGCCAATGCGGTCAGAAAGCAGGCCAAAAGGGATCTGGAAGATAGCTTGCGCCAGGCCATAAATACCGATGGCGATGCCAATCAGTGCTTCGCTTGCGCCCTGTAAGGCCATCCCATAAGTAGTAAGAACGGGCAGCACCATAAACATGCCGAGCATGCGCAGTGAAAAGACCGTGCCTAAACCCCACGTCGCACGTAACTCGACGGGCGTCATTTTATAATCGTTCATTACCACCTCAGATAAAATGCAGGCCTTAGTGTAGTGCGTGGGTAAAGGGGGGTAAATGGATACATTGATAGTACTAATAAAAAAGGGCACCGAAGTGCCCTTTTATCAGGTTCAGAACTTACCAGACGTAAGTCAGCAGATTATGTGAATCTGGCACCATGAAATCGACCGACATCATCACGCTCAGTGAAGTGATAGCGACGATGGAAAAGACGAACAGTTTGCGCGCCCAGACTTTATCGTCTTCCACTTTATATCCGCGTAATGCCATGCCCAACCACCAGACGCTCACCGCAGCAGCTACCACCAGATATTTATACCCAGCGTAACCACCCAGAGTCAGCATCAGCGTGGCAACAGCGAACGCAATGATATACAGCGTGATGTGGTTCTTGGCGACCGAAATCCCTTTAACCACTGGCAACACCGGAATGTTAGCAGCCTGGTAATCTTTAAAGCGGAAGATGGCAATCGCATAGGAATGCGGCATCTGCCACAGGCTAAAGATAGCCAGCAGGATCAAAGCACCGGTGTCAAACTCGCCGGTCACCGCACAGTAACCAATCACTGGCGGTGCTGCACCGGAAAGGCTGCCAATCAGTGTGCCGTAGACAGATTTGCGCTTCATGTACAGGCTATAAACGCCGACATAAACCACAAAGCCCATCACGCCTAACCACATGGCTAGCGGATTAGCACCAAACCACAGCAGCATGAAGCCAGCAATACCCAACAAGGTGGCGTATACCAGCGAGGTTTTCGGCGCAATCAGGCCTTTGACCAGAACCCTGTTCTTGGTTCGCTCCATCTTGCGGTCGATGTCGCGGTCGATGAAGTTGTTATATACACAACCCGACGCCACGACCAACGACACCCCAACAAGAGTGGAGATGAACAGGGAATAATCAATGCTGCCCTTTGAGGCCAGTAAAAATCCCCCAATGACAGAAATTAAATTGCCGAAAATAATTCCTGGTTTAGTGACTTGTAGGTACCGCTTCATCATATAGGCTGCTCTTAGTGAACCATCATGTTCTGGTTGAGGTTCCACATAATCCAGATAGAGCCGACCACCAGAATGGCTATTATCAGTGCGGTAAAGACAAAGGCCACCAGGTTCCAACGCTCTTCAGAAGAGGTATTCATGTGCAGGAAGCACACCAGGTGAACCAAAATCTGTACCACGGCACTAACCAGTACCGTGCCGAGAATCACGGCATGGGAGGCTGTTCCTGACATCACCATCCAGAACGGGATTGCCGTTAGGATTATCGACAGGATAAAGCCGGTCAGATACGTTTTAACGCTACCGTGGTGGGCGCCTGCGTGTTCAGTTGAATGACTCATTACATCGCCCCCATCAGATAAACAACAGAGAATACGCAGATCCATACTACGTCCAGGAAGTGCCAGAACAAGCTCAGGCACATCAGGCGAGTACGGTTAGCGCTGGTCAGGCCGCGACGGTAGACGTGGAACATCATCAACGCCATCCAGACCAGACCAGAAGTCACGTGCAGACCGTGCGTTCCGACCAGGGCAAAGAAGCCTGACAGGAAGCCGCTACGATCCGGCCCGAAACCTTCTTTAATCAGGTGATGGAATTCATAGATTTCCATCCCGACGAAGCCCGCACCAAACAGGAAAGTCAGCGCCAGCCAGGAGATAACCTGGCTCTTGTTGTCTTTGTTCATGGCGATGATCGCCATGCCGTAAGTGATGGAGCTGAACAACAGCAGGGCAGTTTCGACCAGCACAAACGGCAGTTCGAAAATGTCTTTCCCTGCCGGGCCGCCGGCAGTGCCGTTCACCAGAACAGCATAAGTAGCAAACAAGCAACAGAACAGAATGCAGTCGCTCATCAGGTAGATCCAGAAACCAAAGACCTTATTGGTTCCTGCATCGTGATGCCCATGCTCAGCGGCGTGGGCGTTAGCGTGAGTGAGAGTTTCAGTTGACATTTTTCAGCCCTGCTTTGGTAATTTCATCGAAATGCTGGTTTTCCAGTTTTTCGACTTCCGCAACCGGAACGTAGTAATCCACATCTTCGTCGAAGCTTTTCGCAATCCAGGTGATGATGATGCCGGCAAAGCCAACAATCGCCAGCCACCAGATGTGCCAGATCATCGCGAAACCAAACACGGTAGCGAACGCGGCAATAATGATGCCCGCAGCGCTGTTACGTGGCATATGAATTTCTTCATAATGCGCTGGCTGTTTGTACGCTTCGCCTTTCTCTTTCATTTCCCAGAATGCATCACGCTCATGAACGTGTGGCAAGTGGGCAAAGTTGTAGAACGGAGGAGGGGAGGAGGTTGCCCACTCCAGCGTACGGCCACCCCACGGGTCACCGGTCAGGTCGCGGTTCTGCTCACGGTCACGAATTGAGACGTAGAACTGAATCAGCTGGCACAGGATGCCCAGAGCAATCAGCGCGGCACCACAAGCTGCAACAACCAGCAGAGTGTGGAACTGCGGATCAATCTGCTGGCTCAGACGACGGGTCATACCCATGAAGCCCAGCACGTACAACGGCATAAATGCTACGAAGAAGCCGATGATCCAGAACCAGAAGGCGCGCTTGCCCCAGGTTTCATTCAGCGTGAAGCCAAAGGCTTTTGGCCACCAGTAAGTCAGGCCTGCGAAGCAACCGAATACCACACCACCGATAATCACGTTATGGAAGTGAGCAATCAGGAACAGACTGTTATGCAGTACGAAGTCAGCACCCGGAACCGCTAACAGAACACCGGTCATGCCACCGATAGAGAAGGTGACGACGAAACCAATGGTCCACAGCATTGCGGAGTTGAACTCAATACGGCCTTGATACATGGTGAACAGCCAGTTGAAGATCTTCACCCCGGTCGGGATGGCGATAATCATGGTGGCGATACCAAAGAAGGCGTTAACGTTCGCGCCGCTGCCCATGGTGAAGAAGTGGTGCAGCCAAACGATGAACGACAGTACCGTAATCGCGATGGTCGCCCACACCAGAGAGGTGTAACCGAACAGGCGTTTTTTCGAGAATGTCGCAACCACTTCAGAGAACACACCAAACACCGGCAGCACCAGAATATAAACTTCCGGATGGCCCCATGCCCAGATGAGGTTGATATACATCATCATGTTGCCACCCATATCATTGGTAAAGAAATGGGTGCCAAGGTAGCGGTCAAGGGTTAACAGTGCGACGGTCACGGTGAAGATTGGGAATGCCGCGATAATCAGTACGTTGGTACACAGCGAAGCCCAGGTAAACACCGGCATTTTGAACATTGTCATGCCAGGCGTACGCATATTAAGGATAGTAACGAAGAAGTTAATACCCGTTAATGTCGTACCAATACCCGAGAGTTGCAGTGCCCATATCCAGTAGTCGACGCCGACCCCCGGACTGTATTCAATGCCTGATAGCGGTGGATAAGCCACCCAACCGGTTTGCGCGAATTCACCTACCCCAAGAGACAGGTTAACCAGCACCACACCCACAACGGTGAACCAGAAGCTCAGGTTGTTCAGGAATGGGAAGGCTACGTCACGCGCACCAATCTGCAACGGCACGACAACGTTCATCAGGCCGATAACAAATGGCATCGCTACGAAGAAGATCATGATTACGCCGTGGGCGGTAAAGATCTGGTCGTAGTGATGAGGTGGCAGGAAGCCTGCTTCTCCGGCGGAGGCCAGCACTTGCTGACTACGCATCATGATGGCATCGGCAAAGCCACGCAGCAGCATGACGATAGCGACGATCACATACATGATGCCGAGGCGTTTGTGGTCAACCGAGGTGAACCACTCTTTCCATAAATATTCCCACTTACCGAAGTAAGTGATAGCTGCAACTAGCGCCAGTCCCCCGACGATAATTGCTGCCACCGTAACCATGATAATGGGTTCATGGTATGGGACTGAATCCAGTGTAAGTTTTCCGAACATCGTATTATTCCTCGGCCCCTTAGTGAGAGGTTTCCGCGTGACTCATGTCCATGCCTTCCATACCTTCATGTGCTGCGTGCTCACCTTCTGGCTGGGTCATGTCCATGCTCTTCCCGTGTCCCATGAATTTGTTAATAACGTCTTTAAACAAATCAGGTTTAACAGCGGAGAAGTATTCGACTTTGTTGTATTCGCTTGGTGCTGCAAGCTTCTCGTAAGTCGCCATGTCATTCATGACTTCTGGAGATTGTTTCGCTTTAGCAACCCATTGGTTAAAGGTATCCATATCCGGTGTGGCGATAGCCTTAAACTTCATACCGGAGAAACCTTTACCGCTGTAGTTAGACGAAATACCGTCGTAGGTGCCTGCTTCGTCTGCAATCAGGTGCAATTTAGTCTGCATACCTGCCATTGCGTAGATCTGGCTACCCAGTTGCGGAATAAAGAAGGAGTTCATCACCGAGTTAGAAGTGATTTTGAATTCCACCGGGGTGTTGGCCGGGAAGGCAATTTCATTAACCGTTGCAATACCTTGCTCTGGATAGATGAAGAACCATTTCCAGTCCATAGCGATAACTTCGATGGTCACCGGCTTCGCATCGTGAACAAGCGGTTTGCTTGGCTCAAGAGCGTGCGTGGTTTTCCAGGTTAGTACCGCGAGGAAGATGACGATAAGGATAGGAATCGTCCAGACCACAGCTTCAACTTTGTTCGAGTGCGACCAGTTGGGGCTGTATTTGGCGTTTTTGTTTGAAGCACGATACTTCCAGGCAAAACCGATAGCCATTGCGATAGCGGGTATAACGACTATCAACATCAGCCCAATAGCTGTCAGTATCAATGAACGTTGTTCCAGTCCAATTTGTCCTTTGGGGTCCAGAAGCGCAGAATCACAGCCACTCAGTAAAAAAGTGCCTGTAATTAATGCCAACCATCCCAAACTTTTATTGTATTTCCTGAGTCTCATTTAACGACCTCAATTCCGGGGAGCTCTAATTGTCGTTTAAAGTGTGAAGGCATTTTACGGGAAGGTTACATTACTGTAAACATGAATGGCGTAGTGTCAGTAGGGTGTTACCGGGTTCTGCCAACAATGTCACATAGAATGCAACAAACTGTAAAATATCGAGATAGCCCGCAGGCTGGCTGAGTTATAACGAAAACCTGCTTTGTCACAAATAGTACAGGTTAATTGGTATAACCAATCATTTTAATAAACATAATTTTAACAAATTAGCATCAATTGCTAAACGAAATGATCTACAAATTTATTTAACCAAAAGCTGAATCGGTTAAAGGCAGGGGGGAAATAATTTTCCTGCTAATAATGTAAAAAAAGAGTTTTGCTGACGAGAAATAATTCACCCCAGACAACGTTGTGTGTTAATCGAACAATATAGTTACACACCGAAACTTATTATTTTTATTTACCTACGACTTCTACATTAAAGCTGTTTTCCGTAAGGCCAGGTAATCAAGTAACCCGCCAAACACAATCCCACCGATAGCAAACAACGCTCCCCACTCCAGGAACTGAATGTTGAACGCCCAATTAGTCAGACCCGTAGCGTTGGTAATCAACACCACAAGCCAGACCGCCAGAAGTGCACAACCTAGCATTAACGCTCTTAGCGCAATGCGATAGGCTGAAGAAAACTCGCTTCGCGGTAAGAAACTATTGTTATTCTGGGTGTATTCCAGCGTGGTTCTGCAAACCAGCAGGAGCAGGATGCCCGGCACTGCTGCAACAACGGAGAATAAATAAAACGTCGGCCAGCCCTGAGCTTCAACGAACCAACCGGCTATCGGCCCCACGTAAACTCGCCCTACGGCGGAGAGTGCAGATAGCAGCGCAAATTGGGTCGCAGAAAACGATTTATTACATAACGTCATCAGCAGCGCGACAAATGCTGCTGTGCCCATACCGCCACAGAGATTTTCAAAGAAGACCGCTGAAGCCATGCTGATCATATGCTTATCGGTTATCGACAGGAGCCAATAACCCGCGTTGGAAACCCCCTGTAAAATGCCAAATATTAGCAGGGCGCGGAACAGCGACAGGCGCTGCATCAAAATGCCGCCGTACAAGGCACCGATAATGGTGGCAATCAGACCCAGTGATTTATTCACCATGCCGACTTCACCCGCGTCAAAACCCACACCACGGATCAAAAATGTGGTGGTTAAACTCATGGCGAATGCATCGCCAAGTTTGTACATCACAATCAGCAGCAGAATGAGCCACGCATTGTTGCGACCAAAAAAATCACGCAGCGGGGCGACGACTGCTTGTTCCAGGCTTCTGGGAACCGGTATCACGTCAGTCGGTTCTGGGGCCAGTAAAGTTGCGATGATACATGGCAACATCAGTGCCGCCATCAGCCAGTACATGCCTTGCCAGCCGAGGTATCTGTCGGCAAGCCAGAGCGCTAAACCACCAGAAACTAACATCGCCAGGCGGTAGCCCAACACGCTGATTGCCGCGCCTGTACCCCGTTCTTCGGCCGGGAGAACATCGGTTTTCCAGGCATCAAAGACGATATCTTGCGAGGCAGAGCAAAAAGCAATAATAACGGCCAGTGCCGCCATCCACCGCAATTGCGAACCGGGTTCCAGAAAACCCATACCGGCAATCGCAACCAACAGCAGTATCTGTGTAATCAGCAACCAACCACGCCGCCGACCGAGCAGCGGTGGCGTATATCTGTCCATCACTGGCGACCACAGGAACTTAAACACATAGGCTTGCCCGACGAGCGAGAAGAAACCAATGGTTTTAAGATCGATGTTCTCAACCGTCATCCATGCCTGAAGTGTGCCGGAGGTGAGAGCGAGAGGGAGGCCAGAAGCAAAGCCTAAAATCAACAGGATGGCTGATTTAGGCTGCTGAAAAAGACGAAGATAATGGTTGGGCATACTTTGCTCTGCAGCCAGCCCGCATGACACGGGCTGGTGGGGTATTAATTAACGAGCGTTCTGCTTAATAAAGTCATGAACGCTGGTGTCCTGGGCCATATCAGCAATGGTATCAGTCAATACAGAGTTTACTGCATTGGCGATATTCTTGTTGGTCGCCTGGAAAGCACCTTCTACGTTGTAATTAGAACGGTAGTTTTTGTTCAGCTTGTTGCCATTTTTCGCCGTCGCAATAATCATGATGTCAGCTTTGGTGGCGATGTTGTAACGCACGCTGCCCTGAGACACGTCAGCATACAATTGGTTTACGATGATTTGCAGGTCAACCGGGCTGCTTGGCCCAACCATATAACCACGAGCAGTCATCTGTTTTTCCAGCACTTCTTGCAGCAGGAAACGCAGGTCACGTGATGGAGTCAACGTCACTAATTGGTTATCGCGGCTGACTTTTGCCAGAGCCTGATCTTTGCGCTGATCTGCACCATTGATACTTACAGTTACGCCCATCAGGCTTGGATCTTGCTGTGGCAGGCTGATAGTTGGAGAAACATCAATGGTGGTTGGTGGTGTTGCGCAGCTGGCCAGCATAAAAATGGCAACCAACGGGAAGAATAATTTTTTTAACATGTTCGCTATCTCAATGTACTCAAGGGGCAGGCAGATAAAAAATCACGCCATCATAACACTGCGGATGCCCAGTGGAAGCAGTTAACGCACGTAATTTCATCGCGTTGCGCTTTTTCTGAGCGGTTGCAAAGCAATCTGACCATTTTGGTCTCGATTAGTGCCGTAATCACATTAAGCTACAGGGGCTTGGGTAAGAAAATCAGACGAAAGCTAAATAATTGTTGTTATTCTGTTATTAAAACGGCAAAAAGCGGCTAACATTTAAAGGGATGAGTGGCATCTCTACGCAGTCGAGGAGAAAGTTCATGATGATACGCGAGCAAATAGAATCAAAATTAAGGGCAGCGTTTGAACCCGTGTTCCTGGAAGTCGTGGATGAAAGCTATCGTCACAATGTCCCGGCGGGTTCGGAGAGCCATTTCAAAGTGGTTCTTGTGAGTGACCGTTTCGCCGGCGAGCGTTTTTTAAATCGCCATCGAATGATTTACGGCACCTTAAGTGCTGAACTCTCTACCACTGTTCATGCGTTGGCTCTGCACACCTACACCATTAAGGAATGGGAAGGGTTGCAGGATACGATTTTCGCCTCTCCACCTTGCCGTGGAGCAGGAACAATCGCCTGAAGTTAACCTTCAGGCTTGCAACTGAGGGAACTTTTCCTTTATGTTGCGGTATATGAATCGTGTTTTATAAACGGCCTGCGGGCCGTTTTGTTTTGTCTGAAATAGCCGTTGTTAACGCAAGGCTTGGGCAATAAATCCAAAAGAACTGTGAAAAGGGCCGCAGCAACACTGTGTTGCCGTTCTCGACTCACCTTGGTGATGCCGCTATAATGCTGCGTCTTATTTTTCGGAATGTCTTCGGGACGATTCTGACGACAGGGAATGTGATTCTGATTCAGAAGGCATCCCGGTTCTGTGAAGCGCAATTGAGCGTTTCCAGAGTTGACCGAGCACTGTGATTTTTTGAGGTAACAAGATGCAAGTTTCAGTTGAAACCACTCAGGGCCTTGGCCGCCGTCTCACGATTACTATCGCTGCAGACAGCATCGAAACCGCTGTAAAAAGCGAGCTGGTCAACGTGGCAAAGAAAGCCCGTATCGACGGTTTCCGTAAAGGAAAAGTGCCGATGACTGTTATCGCACAACGCTATGGCGCTTCTGTTCGCCAGGACGTGTTGGGCGAACTGATGAGCCGCAACTTCGTTGACGCGATCATCAAAGAAAAAATCAATCCAGCTGGTGCACCGAACTACGTTCCAGGCGAATACAAACTGGGCGAAGACTTCACCTACGCGGTTGAGTTTGAAGTGTACCCAGAAGTTGAGCTGCAAGGTCTGGAAGCAATCGAAGTTGAAAAACCGGTTGTTGAAGTGACTGACGAAGACGTTGATGCAATGCTGGACACCCTGCGTAAACAGCAAGCGACCTGGAAAGATTCAGAAGCTGCTGCAACTGCAGAAGACCGCGTAACTATCGACTTCACCGGCTCTGTTGACGGCGAAGTATTCGAAGGCGGCAAAGCATCTGACTTCGTACTGGCAATGGGCCAGGGTCGTATGATCCCAGGCTTCGAAGACGGTCTGGTTGGTCACAAAGCTGGCGAAGAATTCACTATCGAAGTGACCTTCCCGGAAGATTACCACGCTGAAAACCTGAAAGGTAAAGCGGCTAAGTTCGACATCGTTCTGAAGAAAGTTGAAGAGCGTGAACTGCCAGAATTTACTGAAGAATTCATCAAGCGCTTTGGCGTTGAAGATGGTTCTGTTGCAGGCCTGCGTACCGAAGTGCGTAAAAACATGGATCGTGAGCTGAAAGGTGCTGTGCGTAACCGCATCAAGTCGCAAGCAATCGACGGTCTGGTTGACGCGAACAATATCGACGTTCCAGCAGCACTGATCGACAGCGAAATCGACGTTCTGCGTCGCCAGGCTGCACAGCGTTTTGGTGGCAACGAGAAACAAGCGCTGGAACTGCCACGTGAATTGTTCGAAGAACAAGCTAAACGTCGCGTAGTTGTTGGCCTGCTGCTGGGCGAAGTGATTCGTACCCATGAGCTGAAAGCTGACGAAGAACGCGTTAAAGGTCTGATCGAAGAAATGGCTTCTGCCTACGAAGATCCGACTGAAGTTATCGAGTTCTACGGCAAAAACAAAGAACTGATGGACAACATGCGTAATGTTGCTCTGGAAGAACAAGCTGTTGAAGCCGTACTGTCTAAAGCGAAAGTGTCTGAAAAAGCGACTACCTTTAGCGAACTGATGAACCAGCAAGCGTAAGCATAATTTTTGGCATCATCGCCAAAATATTGCTGCATCAAGCCCGTCACCTACTGGTGGCGGGCTTTTTTTATCAGTGACTCTCTGAAAACCCATCAATAAAACGCAGTTTCAGGGTTAGCGTAACAAGAAAAGGTTGTTATGCTTGAAACAGGGTAAGCTCATCCCCATAAATACGGGTATGGCTCAAACATGGATCCCTGACTGATAATCCGTCCAGATAAGGTGATAGGCGGCAAGGAGCGTAGTCTTCTTTTGGCGCCTCAAGTAGAATCAGTGCAGCAGGTATCGAAGGCAAAATTATTCCAGGAGACGGAAATGTCATACAGTGGCGAAAGAGATCAATTTGCACCCCATATGGCCCTGGTGCCGATGGTTGTTGAACAGACATCGCGTGGCGAACGTTCATACGATATCTATTCCCGTCTGCTCAAGGAACGTGTCATCTTTATGACAGGCCAGGTCGAAGACCACATGGCTAATCTGATTGTGGCGCAGATGCTGTTTTTGGAAGCTGAAAACCCAGAAAAAGACATCTATCTCTACATCAACTCACCAGGTGGCGTCATTACCGCTGGTATGTCTATCTACGATACGATGCAATTTATTAAACCAGATGTCAGCACTATCTGTATGGGACAAGCCTGTTCAATGGGCGCCTTCCTGCTGACCGCTGGGGCTAAAGGTAAGCGTTTCTGCTTGCCGAACTCACGAGTGATGATTCACCAGCCGCTGGGTGGCTATCAGGGCCAGGCAACGGATATCGAAATCCATGCGCGCGAAATTCTGAAAGTGAAAGCTCGTATGAACGAACTCATGGCGCAACATACTGGTAAGTCTCTGGAAGAAATCGAAAGAGACACCGAGCGTGACCGTTTCCTCGCGGCAAGCGAGGCGGTAGAGTACGGATTAGTTGACTCAATCCTGACTCACCGTAGCTAACGCCCGAAAACAGTGAGCCGTATACTATAGTTGAAGTAGCGGCTCATAGCGCGCTTACGATTGGCTGCGCCGTAGAATGGCACTTGTGCCGTCCAGTACGGTGCAAAGAAACAGAAAAGAGGTTTTACCGATGACAGATAAGCGCAAAGACGGTTCAGGCAAATTACTGTACTGCTCTTTTTGCGGCAAAAGCCAGCATGAAGTGCGTAAACTGATTGCCGGGCCGTCAGTGTATATCTGCGATGAGTGTGTCGACTTATGTAACGACATTATTCGCGAAGAGATTAAAGAAGTCGCGCCGCATCGCGAACGTAGTGCGCTGCCGACTCCGCATGAAATCCGTCACCATCTCGATGATTACGTCATCGGTCAGGAACAGGCTAAGAAAGTCCTGGCGGTTGCGGTTTATAACCATTACAAACGTCTGCGTAACGGCGACAGCACCAACGGTATCGAACTGGGCAAAAGTAACATTTTGCTCATCGGGCCGACCGGTAGCGGGAAAACCCTGCTGGCTGAAACCCTGGCGCGTTTGCTGGATGTTCCATTCACCATGGCTGATGCCACAACGTTAACCGAAGCGGGTTACGTGGGTGAAGATGTCGAAAACATCATCCAGAAACTGCTACAGAAGTGCGATTACGATGTGCAGAAAGCACAGCGCGGTATCGTGTATATCGATGAGATCGACAAAATCTCCCGCAAATCTGATAACCCGTCCATCACCCGTGATGTGTCTGGTGAAGGTGTGCAGCAGGCGTTGCTGAAACTTATCGAAGGTACTGTTGCGGCGGTTCCACCACAGGGTGGCCGTAAGCATCCACAACAAGAATTCTTGCAGGTTGATACCTCTAAGATTCTGTTTATCTGTGGCGGTGCATTTGCAGGGCTGGATAAAGTTATTGCTAACCGCGTTGAAACCGGTTCAGGCATTGGCTTTGGTGCGACCGTAAAAGGTAAATCTCAGAAGGCGACCGAAGGCCAGTTGTTAGGCCAGGTTGAGCCAGAAGATTTGATCAAGTTTGGTCTGATCCCTGAGTTTATCGGCCGTCTGCCAGTGGTTGCTACGCTGACCGAACTGAGCGAAGAAGCGCTGATTCAAATCCTGAAAGAGCCGAAAAACGCCCTGACCAAGCAGTACCAGGCGTTGTTCAATCTGGAAGGCGTGGATCTGGAATTCCGCGACGAAGCACTGGATGCGATTGCTAAGAAAGCAATGGCACGTAAAACGGGTGCTCGTGGTCTGCGTTCCATCGTAGAAGGCGCATTGCTGGATACCATGTACGACCTTCCTTCTATGGAAGATGTCGAGAAAGTGGTGATTGACGAGTCCGTCATCGACGGTCAAAGCAAACCATTATTAATTTATGGTAAGCCGGAAGCACAGCAAGCATCCGGTGAATAATTCGCCAAAATAACCAGTCAGTTAGTATAAAAAGGGGGATTTATATCCCCCTTTTGCTTTTCCTTCATTCCTGGCATTGAATGCTCTGGAAACATCCCCATATACTGACTTACTTGTTGGTGATGTCATGATATTCGTCATCCTTCAAACCGCAGGTGCGTTGACTGCACCCACTCGCTCCAGTCACATAGTCAACTATGCTCCTGGAGATTCGTGGTCTGGTCGCCTTGCTGCAATTTGAATGATTTAGAATATAGACTGAGGCATCGCCCCATCACCAGGCGGACCTTAACTAAGAGAGAGCTCTATGAATCCTGAGCGTTCTGAACGCATTGAAATCCCCGTATTGCCGTTGCGCGATGTGGTGGTTTATCCGCACATGGTAATTCCACTGTTTGTCGGGCGAGAAAAATCCATTCGTTGCCTGGAAGCGGCCATGGATCATGATAAAAAAATCATGCTGGTGGCGCAGAAAGAAGCCTCGACAGATGAGCCAGGTATCAATGACCTGTTCTCAGTGGGGACCGTGGCATCCATCCTGCAAATGCTGAAACTGCCAGACGGCACCGTTAAAGTGCTGGTTGAAGGGTTACAGCGTGCGCGTATTACCACGCTTTCTGACAACGGTGACCATTTCTCAGCCCAGGCTGAGTACCTGAATTCGCCAGCTATCGAAGAGCGCGAACAGGAAGTGTTGGTACGCACCGCAATTGGGCAGTTTGAAGGCTATATCAAACTGAACAAAAAAATCCCGCCAGAAGTGCTGACATCGTTGAACAGCATTGACGATCCTGCGCGTCTGGCAGACACCATCGCGGCCCACATGCCATTGAAACTGACTGACAAACAGTCCGTTCTTGAGATGTCCGATATTAACGAACGTCTTGAATATCTGATGGCCATGATGGAGTCAGAAATCGATCTGCTGCAGGTTGAGAAACGTATTCGCAACCGTGTTAAAAAGCAGATGGAAAAGAGCCAGCGTGAGTACTATCTGAATGAGCAAATGAAAGCGATTCAGAAAGAACTCGGCGAAATGGACGACGCTCCAGACGAAAATGAAGCGCTAAAACGCAAAATCGACGCGGCTAAAATGCCGAAAGAGGCGCGTGAAAAAACCGAAGCGGAACTGCAAAAACTGAAAATGATGTCGCCAATGTCTGCGGAAGCAACCGTAGTTCGTGGTTATATCGATTGGATGGTGCAGGTACCGTGGAATGCGCGCAGCAAAGTGAAAAAAGATCTGCGTCAGGCGCAGGAAGTCCTCGATACCGATCATTACGGCCTTGAGCGTGTGAAAGATCGTATCCTGGAATACCTCGCAGTCCAGAGCCGCGTTAACAAGCTCAAAGGGCCAATTCTGTGTCTGGTTGGGCCTCCAGGTGTGGGTAAAACCTCACTGGGTCAGTCCATCGCTCGCGCGACCGGGCGTAAATATGTGCGCATGGCTTTGGGTGGCGTACGTGACGAAGCTGAAATTCGTGGGCATCGTCGTACTTACATCGGTTCCATGCCGGGTAAATTGATTCAGAAAATGGCGAAAGTGGGCGTTAAAAACCCATTATTCCTGTTGGATGAAATCGATAAAATGTCCTCAGACATGCGTGGCGATCCGGCATCTGCACTTCTGGAAGTTCTTGATCCAGAACAGAACGTGGCGTTCAACGACCACTATCTGGAAGTAGATTACGATCTGAGCGACGTGATGTTTGTAGCAACGTCAAACTCCATGAACATTCCGGCACCGCTGCTGGATCGTATGGAAGTGATTCGTCTGTCCGGTTACACCGAAGACGAAAAACTGAACATTGCTAAACAGCATCTGTTGACCAAGCAAATCGAACGTAACGCATTGAAGAAAGGTGAGCTGACGGTTGAAGACAGCGCCATTAGCGGCATTATCCGTTATTACACCCGTGAAGCGGGTGTGCGTAGTCTGGAACGTGAAATCTCCAAACTATGCCGTAAAGCGGTTAAACAGCTACTGCTGGATAAAACGCTCAAGCACATCACCATCAACGGCGATAACCTGAAAGATTTCCTTGGCGTGCAGCGCTTTGACTATGGCCGTGCAGAGAGCGAAAACCGTGTAGGGCAGGTAACAGGCCTTGCGTGGACCGAAGTAGGTGGTGATTTACTGACCATTGAAACCGCATGTGTGCCGGGCAAAGGCAAATTAACTTACACCGGTTCTTTGGGTGAAGTTATGCAGGAATCTATCCAGGCTGCGTTGACCGTGGTGCGTGCGCGTGCAGAGAAATTGGGCATTAATGCTGATTTCTACGAAAAACGCGACATCCACGTTCACGTACCGGAAGGTGCAACACCGAAAGATGGCCCAAGTGCGGGTATTGCGATGTGTACTGCGCTGGTATCTTGCCTGACTGGTAACCCTGTTCGTGCAGATGTGGCGATGACCGGTGAAATTACGCTGCGTGGTCAGGTTCTGCCAATCGGTGGTTTGAAAGAAAAACTGCTCGCGGCACACCGTGGTGGAATTAAAACTGTTCTGATTCCGGATGAAAATAAACGTGATCTGGAAGAGATTCCTGACAATGTTATCGCCGATCTGGATATCCATCCGGTGAAGCGCATCGAGGAAGTTTTGGCTCTTGCATTGCAAAACGAACCCTACGGAATGCAGGTTGTAACTGCAAAATAGTGACCTGACGCATATTCGGTCAATAAAATCAGAGCTGGCTGGTGAATTGTCACTTGCCAGCTTTTTTTTGTATCGCTACTTTAGACTGCTGGTGAGGCATGTCCTGAACAACGGGTGTTGTAAGGGCATGACAGGCCTGATATAACTGCTGCGCGGTCGCACTTTGAAGGATATCTGGTGCGATATAAATTATAAAGAGAGGAAGAGAAGAGTGAATAAATCTCAACTGATAGACAAAATTGCCGCAGGTGCTGATATTTCTAAAGCCGCGGCTGGACGTGCATTAGACGCTGTGATTGCTTCTGTTACCGAATCTCTGCAGTCCGGGGAAGACGTGGCACTGGTTGGCTTTGGAACTTTTGCTGTTCGTGAACGTGCTGCCCGTACTGGCCGTAACCCACAAACAGGTAAAGAAATCACCATCGCGGCTGCAAAAGTACCAGGCTTCCGTGCTGGTAAAGCGCTGAAAGAAGCTGTTAACTGATATATCGCGAGCCCTAACCTGCGTGATTCGGGTTGAATGATGACGGGGATATAGGGCAAGTCGAGTAAAGTTAGGTCAGGGCGCATCGTTAGATGTGCCTTTTTTTATGGCTGATGCCTAATTTTGCGCATGTTTGATGATTTGAACCCATTTTCTTGTCACAATACCCGCTTGCACACAGCGGCACAGCAGTACGCATATTCAGGGATGCCCATTTAGCGGCTGCGCTGGGTTTACCATTCACACTACAGTGGAGTGTTGTTACACCATGATGGACAATTTACGTACGGCGGCAAACAGCCTCGTAATCAAGATAATTTTCGGCATCATTATCGTGTCATTCATTTTGACTGGCGTGAGTGGCTACCTGATTGGCGGTAGTGCCAACTATGCCGCAAAAGTGAATGGTCAAGAAATCAGCCGTGGTCAGTTTGAAAACGCCGTTGCTAGCGAACGTAATCGTCAACAGCAGCAACTGGGCGAACAGTACTCTGTGCTGGCTGGCAACGAAGGCTACATTAAGCAGATGCGTCAGCAGGTGCTGTCACGCATGGTTGATGAAGCGTTAATGGATCAATACGCCAAACACCTTGGCCTTGGTATCAGCGATGAACAAATCAAACAAGCCATCTTTAAAGAGCCGGCATTCCAGAACAACGGCAAGTTTGATAACGCGCGTTATACCTCCATCCTCAACAACATGGGCATGACACCCGATCAATACGCGCAGGCACTTCGCAATCAACTGACCACTCAGCAACTGATTAACGCCGTCGTTGGCACCGATTTCATGCTGACCGGTGAAACTGATGAGCTGGCAGCCCTGGTATCACAGCAGCGTGTTGTTCGTGAAGCGACAATTGATGTGAACGCACTGGCTGCGAAGCAAGAAGTTACCGAGCAGGAAATTAACTCCAGCTACGAGCAAAACAAAAACAACTACATCGCTCCTGAGCAATTCCGGGTCAGCTACATCATGCTTGATGCGGCGTCTCAGAAAGTGGAAGTCGCAGATGCTGATATCCAGTCGTACTACGACCAGCATCAGGACGAGTTCACCCAGCCTCAGCGTAATCGCTACAGCGTGATTCAGACCAAAACTGAAGCCGAAGCTAAAGCGGTTCTTGATGAGCTGAGCAAAGGTGCTGACTTTGCTGCACTGGCTAAAGAAAAATCTGCGGACATCATCTCTGCACGTAAGGGGGGTGACATGGGTTGGCTGGAGCCAGGCACTACACCGGACGAGCTGAAAAATGCAGGTCTGAAAGATAAAGGCCAACTTTCTGGGGTAATCAAATCTTCAGTTGGTTTCCTGGTGGTTCGTCTGGATGATGTTCAACCTGCGCAAACCAAGCCGCTGTCTGAAGTAAAAGACGCGATTACGGCGAAAGTGAAGCAAGATAAAGCGGTTGATGCTTACTATGCGCTGCAACAGAAAGTAAGCGACGCGGCAAGCAACGATAACGAATCTCTGGCAAGTGCTGAAAAAGTCGCTGGCGTTAAAGCGGTTGAGACTGGCTGGTTCGGTCACGATAACCTACCTGCTGAGCTGAACTTCAAACCGGTTTCAGATGCTATTTTCAATGGTGCTCTGGTCGGTGCTAACGGTACGCCAGGAAGCAACTCTGACATCATTACCGTTGAGGGTGACCGTGCTTTCGTGGTGCGTGTAGCAGAACATAAAGCAGAAGCAATTAAACCGTTAGCTGAAGTTCGTGAGCAGGTTATCGCGCAGGTTAAACACCAAAAAGCTGAGCAACAAGCGAAGTTGAATGCAGATAAAATCCTGAACGAACTGAAACTGGGTAAAGGCGACGAAGCGATGAAAGTTGCAGGTTTGAGCTTCGGTTCCGCAAAAACGCTGGCGCGTACTGGCCAGGACCCAATCAGCCAGGCTGCTTTAACTCTGCCATTACCAGCTAAAGACAAGCCTTCCTTCGGCGTGGCTAACGACATGCAGGGTAACGTTGTTCTGTTAGCGGTCGATGAAGTTAAACCCGGTGATATGCCAGCTGAGCAGAAAAAAGCAATGGTACAAGGTATCACCCAGAACAATGCCCAAATTGCTTTCGAAGCGTTGATGACCAATCTGCGCAAAGAAGCCAAAATCAAGATGGGCGACAGCATCGAACAGCAGTAACGTTCTTCGGCGTTGCTCGCACTCCAGTGCAACGCTCTGCAACATTCAAAGGCCGCTTTCGCGGCCTTTTCCACATTTGAAGATTGCCATTTGCCCCTGTTTTTCCCTCCCGTTAAGGTTAATTCGCTGTCAACACACAAGGAGGAACAGCATGAAAACAGGAATCAAAAGCGGAATGAAAGCAGTCTGCATTGCGGTAGCTCTTATCGGTGCCAGCGCGTGCTCTCTGGCTACAGCAGCACCGGCTGCCGTCAAAAATGAAGCGGCTCAGCAACAAAGCGATAAAACCCCAGCCGCACCTGTCACCACCGCGAAGCAAGGTGATGCCGACGATGGCGTAGTAAGTATTAACACTGCCAGTGCAGAAGCTATGGCGCAGGCGATGAATGGTGTGGGGCTGAAGAAAGCTCAGTCGATTGTGAGCTATCGTGAAGAGTACGGCCCATTTAAGGCGATTGAGCAATTACAGGAGGTGCCAGGGATTGGCAGCGCGTTAGTCGAACGCAATCTGTCTCGCATTAAGCTCTGACGGATTAGCCCCGTTACTCGCATACGTTAAAAAGTTTGCTATGCTAAATGACAGGTCATACCAGTTTGGTGTGGCCTGTTTACTTCACCTGATGACCAAAACTAAAAATAGGGTTTTAGCGCTATGCAAACACAAATCAAAGTTCGGGGTTACCATCTTGATTTCTATCAGCATGTTAACAATGCCCGCTACCTTGAGTTCCTTGAAGAAGCCCGCTGGGAAGGGCTGGAGAACGCAGCGGGTTTCCAATGGATGACGGCCCACAACATTGCGTTCATCGTGGTAAACATCAATATTAACTACCGCCGTCCGGCAGTGCTTGGTGATGTATTACGCATTGAAAGCTCCCTGCAACAACTCAATGGCAAAAGCGGTGTTTTAAGCCAGGTGGTTAAACTTGAGCCTGAAGGCGAGGTTGTGGCGGACGCGCTGCTGACATTCGTGTGTATCGATTTGAAAACTCAGAAGTCGGTGCCGCTGGAAGGAGAACTGCGCGAGAAGTTAGTGCAGATGATGGAATAACTGATGGGGCGTGGCAAAACCACGCCCGCTGAATTACTTCAGACCCGTTTTCTGCTTCATGGCCGCCATGATCGCGGGTTTATCTGCCAGGTAATGGTTTAACCCGTTAGCCCGCAGGTTGCAGGCCGCACACTCACCGCAGCCATCCCCCTGAATGCCGTTGTAACAGGTCAGGGTTTGCTGGCGTACCAAATCCAGTTGCTGCCAGTAATCTGCCAGCGCCCAGGTTTCTGCTTTATCCAGCCACATCAGCGGCGTTTCAAAACGAATATCCCGCGCCATACCGAGGCTGACTGCATGATTGAGCGCTTTCACGAATTCATCGCGGCAATCCGGGTAACCTGAGAAATCAGTTTCGCAAACGCCGGTAATCACCGCTTCCGCTTCAACCTGATAGGCATAAATCGCGGTTAGCGTCAGGAACAGAATATTACGACCGGGTACGAAAGTGCTTGGAATGCCATTTTCTGTCGGATCGTAATTGGGCACCGGGATGCTGTCACGCGTCAGGCTGCTGACAGCCAGTTCGTTCAGCAAAGTGACATCGAGAACTTTATGCGCACGCGCGCCCAGTTTCAGAGCAAGCTCACGGGCAACGTCAATCTCAGCACGGTGGCGCTGGCCATAATCAAACGTCACACAGTGGACTTCATCATACTGTTGTAATGCCTGAATCAGGCAGGTTGTGGAATCCTGGCCACCACTAAAGACGACAACTGCACGTTTCATGTGTAATCCTGTTAAACAACTAAAAATATATGGTAACGCGTGGGCGTATGGCTGCCCAGCTCCTTGACGCCATTGTTTTCAAACCATGGTCGGTGGCGGTAACCACGCCAGAGTAAAATCGAACCAACCCCAGGCGTTCAATTCAATGCCATTTACACCTGGCGGCGCACTAATCTGGTAACGGTAATTAAACAGTGGCGACACGATGGCATCGCGCATTAATGCGCTGAACACTTCTTGCAAACCAGTATTGCGGGCATTTTCGTCGGGGTGGATTTGCACGGTATCGAGTGTTGCCTGCAAATGGGTGTACTGGTTTTCAGTCAGAACCGCAGGCCACAGCACATCGCTGCGTAACCACTGCTCCAGCGTGTAGACCGGTGCCTCGCCAATTAACCGGTCGCCCATCATTAAATCAGCTTCAGCTAACGCATCACACCCGGTCCAGTTTTTCGCGTCGTGGAAGACTAGCGTTAATTCACAACCTAAGGCAGCAAGAGATGTTTTAAGCTGCTGGGCCATCACGTGCAATTCAACCGGCAAATGATAAAGCAGCGTCAATTGTGGCGGCAGCGCAATCGCGTCGCACTGAGTCCACTCGGGAATTTTCCAGCCGGGGATCATCTCAACGCTTGGCATGATCAGCGATTCATCGACGGGCAGGCTGGCGATCAACTGTTGCTGGTGGATTACCTGCATCAGAAAGCGCGCCTGCTCTGGTGACAAGTTGCTGTTTTGCTTCACTGCCAGATAACAAAAGCCGAGGCTGATGCTATTGCTGACAGGGCGAAGATGGACCAGTTCATCTTGTTGCCCAATGGCAATTTGCACCGGATGGCGGCAACTGGTGCCTAGTTCGGTGTCGAACAATTGTGGGGTAATCCAGTATTCCACTGCTTTGAGTAACGGATGGCCGAGATGGTAAGACTCAAAGCTCTCGATGCGTACCAGACTCTCTTTATAGCTGCTGATGCGAAATGGCCCGCAGCCGATTTGGTCATCTTCTGGGTGGGCCAGGCGGCTGCAATAACTCGCCAGCCGATGAGCCAGCCAGTAGTCGGGGCTATGCAGCACAAAACGGATGCATTGCGTATGGGCGAGCTCAATGCTTTTCACGCTGACAAACAGATGCCGCATTGCCGGAAGTGCCAGCAGCATCATTAAACGTTGCTGTAATTGCGTGCTTTCCACTGGCTCGCCGTTGTGCCAGTGAAGTGTGGAGCGAATAAAAAAGTTCCAGTTCAGGCCGTCTTCGGAGACTTCCCAATGATGAGCAAGGTCAGGTTGTGGGAGCGTGCCAGAGGAGGTGAATCGGGTGAGGCCAGCAAAGATTTGCCCAGCTAAATGCTGCTCGGCACGACCTGGCAGAAAACCCGGCTGCAAAGGTTCTAGCGGACGATAATAGGGAATACGTAGCGTCGGCGTATCATTTTGCCACTGCCCACCTAAAAATGGTTGCAGCAAATGGCGCAGTTGTTCCGGTGCGATCTGCGCCAGTTCGAGCGCATTCTGATGCTGTCCTTTGTGCAACACCTGTTCCATCATTCCTGAACGAACGCTTTCCGGCGTCACCAAAAATGTCAGGGTGCCGCGTTTCCCGCGCCCGGACTTCGCCTCCCAGGTTAACCACCCCGCATCCTGTAGCTGATTGAGCAACGTTCGCACATGGCGTTCACTGCAAAAACAGCGAGCGGCCAAATCCGCTACGGTGACGTGTTGAATTTCCCCCGCCGAGGGTTGCCACAAACGTTGAAATTGGTTGAGTCGATTGAGTAGTCGCATAGTTAAACCCGGAACAATTTTAAAAAAGTATTCACTATTAGTTCCGTATATACCAGGTGATACTGCCAGCTGTGTTTTAGTCGTCACAAATCGGAGTAAACATGGCTCGTCTGGCTGCATTTGATATGGATGGTACGCTGTTAATGCCCAATCATCTTTTGGGCGAAGAAACGGTGCGTACCCTAAACCGGTTGCGCGATGAACGCCAGATGACACTCGCATTTGCCACGGGTCGCCATGTGCTGGAAATGCGCCATGTCCTGAACAAACTCTCACTGGAAGCGTTTTTGATAACCGGCAACGGGACACGCATTCACTCAACGGAAGGCGAACTTCTGCACCGCCAGGATCTTGCAGCAGAGGCAGCGGAAACCGTGATTCACGGG
Source organism: Buttiauxella sp. 3AFRM03 (assembly GCF_003675305.1). NCBI lineage: Bacteria > Pseudomonadati > Pseudomonadota > Gammaproteobacteria > Enterobacterales > Enterobacteriaceae > Buttiauxella > Buttiauxella sp. 3AFRM03. Next base: position 1,890,527 of record NZ_CP033076.1, on the reverse strand, counting down.
CAGTGGGAAACCCAGGCTAGCCTGCACGTGTTTAATGACACCGGCTGGTTAACGGAATATGCAGTTGGGGAAATGCTCAACGCCCACGTTTACAGCGGCTTTAGCCCGAAAATTGTTGATGTAAAACGCATCCCTTCTGATGAAGTGACGAAGACCTGTTTCTGTGGCCCGCACGATGACCTGCTACGGCTGAAAGTTCAACTGGAAGAGGCGCTGGGTGACCGCGCGTTTCTCTGTTTCTCGGCGGTAGATTGCTTAGAAGTGTTACCGGTGGGCTGCAACAAAGGCTCGGCGCTGAAGGTATTAAGTCAGCATCTTGGCCTGACGATGAAAGATTGTATGGCATTTGGCGACGCGATGAACGACCGCGAAATGCTCTCAAGCGTGGGTCATGGATTAATCATGGGCAACGCGATGGCACAACTGAAAGCAGATTTACCGCATTTACCTGTTATTGGTCATTGCCAAAAACAGGCCGTTTCTCATTATTTGACTCATTGGCTTGATACACCAAACCTCACTTATTCCCCCGAATGATAAGGCATTAAGCCAGCCGGGCATTAGCCCGGCTTTTTTTCGTTATTGCCTGAAAAACTCGTCACTGATCCCCTGTCGACAAATTCTCGCTGAGATAATCCAGTTGCTCATTTAACCACGCATTAACGATAGCTGTTGAGGCTTTACTGGCATCGCTGGCGGTGAATTTTCGCTCTGTTTGTAGCCACTCCATCGTCGCTTTACGTGCCGGATCTATCGCGATAAGTAGCTGTTCACGTTGCACCTTTGGCCAGCTTTTGTCATCCCATTCGCTAATTCTCTTCTCAGGGGATTCCTGCGATTGACCTTCAATTGGCTTAAGGAAATCGGTGGGTGAGAGCGTTGCACGCAGCCGGAGTATCGCCCAATCCGCATAGCTGGCATAACGAATGGTACCCGAATTTGGGTACGCAGCACTCATGACTGGATCGAGGATTTTATTAAGCTGCTTCCACGCAGGTAGTTCAAAAAGATTGCCTTGCGGTGGGCAGATAGGGGCCTGGCTATCGCGAGAGGAACCCCATAATGCCCCAAAAGCGCGATAAGCCGCATCGCCCTGGCGGCTAAAAACAAAGCAATGAACATCAGGGCGGGGAGGGACTTCATCATACCTGCCCTGCTCAATGGTCATGCGCAGAAAGGTCAGTACGGCAACGTTCTTGCTGGTTTTAGGATCGTTCTCAATATCTTTCAGCAATGAGGCTGCAAAGTCGTTCTGTTTATTTAACGCGGTGACCGCAACCTGGTGGCGTTGTTTCGCTTCTTCCGCCGTGACGCCACTGGTGGGTTCAAAACGATTGAGGTAGACCAGCCATGCGGAGGCAAGCGGGCCACGATACTGCTTCAACTGATAAGCGGCATTTGCCGGATCGGCAGGAATACTGGCAATAATCGCGTCGAGTTGAGTTTCCGCCTGTTGCGTTGTTGCTTGTAGACTGGATTTACGCTGGTTAAACAGGTTTTCCAAGCAAGCCGCATCGGCGTTACACGCATCGCGTTCTTTTAGCCAGCTACGCTGGTTTTTGCGTAACTCACTTGCCCCTTCATCAGACAGGTTCGCCATTGCCGTTTGGTATTTTTCATTGAGAGTACTGTCGAGCTGGCTCAGTGTTTCGTTATCACAAATAGCGTGTTCGATGGCCGTTGTCGCTTTGCTGCAATCGAACGAGGCCGCATGTGTTGAATGAACTACGAAGAAGCCTGCCAGGCTGAGACTCAGTAACAAACGCCGGTCAACTAACCGGCGTGGAAAGCGAAGAGAAGCGTGAATATGCACAGTGAGTTCCTTTCAGTGTCCTTTTTGGGGAGAACAATAATACCTCACTTCTCGCCTGTGGATTCTATTGTGCAGCCACCTGTTTGTGAATTTCAGCCATCCACGGCGCAACATCGCCGATGTTCGCCTTCACCCAATCCGTGTTGTAATAGGTTTCCAGATAACGTTCACCGCTGTCACAAAGCAACGTCACAATAGAACCGGTGCGCCCTTCATCACGCATCCGTGCGGCAAGCTGCAACACACCCCACATATTGGTGCCGGTCGATGCGCCGACTTTACGGCCCAGTATCGTTTCCAGCCATTGCATCGTGGCAATACTGGCCGCATCAGGGACACGCATCATTTCGTCGATAACATCCGGGATGAACGACGGCTCGCAGCGTGGGCGGCCAATCCCTTCAATTTTACTGCCGATAGCACTGCGCAGGCTGCAATCGCGGTTCTGCCAATAATCCATGAACACTGAATTTTGCGGGTCGACAACCGCCAGCTGCGTCGGATACCCCAGGTAGCGCAAATAACGGCCAATCGTTGCGGAAGTGCCGCCGGTACCGGCGCTCATCACAATATACTCAGGCACTGGATTAGGCTCATGTTCCATTTGGCGGAAAATACTGTCGGCAATGTTGTTATTGCCACGCCAGTCGGTGGCGCGTTCGGCGTAAGTAAACTGATCCATATAATGGCCGTTCAGTTCGCGAGCCAGCGTTTCAGAAGCCGCGTAAATTTCGCAGGCGTTTTCCACGAAATGGCAGCGGCCACCATAAAACTCAATTTGTTCAACCTTACGTTTCGCCGTGTAGGCGGGCATCACGGCGATAAAAGGCAGCCCTAACAAACGGGCAAAATAGGCCTCTGAAACAGCGGTAGAACCGGAAGACGCCTCAATGATGGTGGTGCCTTCTTTAATCCAGCCGTTACACAAACCATATAAAAACAGCGAACGGGCAAGACGATGTTTCAGGCTACCTGTCGGATGTGTACTTTCATCTTTCAGATACAGCTGAATACCGGGAAAACCAGGCAGCGCCAGGCGAATTAAATGTGTATCGGCGGAACGTTGGTAATCGGCGTTAATTTCGCTTATTGCGTGGTTTACCCAGATGCTGGTCATGTTGTTGTCCGTATGAATTTTCGTTTGTCTATTTGTGCCTAGAGTAATGCAAAAATGAGATAAAAAAGTTGCCTTTTAGCCTGTCAGGAACGTTCAATGGAGAAAAAATTTCTCCCGGAGGTCGCCATGTTAGATAAAATTGACCGCAAACTGCTATCCTTGCTGCAAAACGATTGCACCCTCTCTTTGCAGGCACTCGCTGATGCCGTTAATCTGACCACCACACCCTGCTGGAAACGCCTGAAACGGCTGGAAGACGACGGCATCATCCGCGCCAAAGTTGCGTTATTAGACCCGGAAAAACTCGGCCTCGGTCTGACAGCATTTGTGTTGATAAAAACCCAACACCACAGCAGTGAGTGGTACTGCAAATTTGTTTCTGTCGTGGAGCAGATGCCTGAAGTGCTCGGTTTCTGGCGCATGGCGGGGGAGTACGACTACCTGATGCGTGTACAGGTAGAAGACATGAAACGGTACGATGATTTTTACAAACGGCTGGTGAATGGTATTCCAGGTTTAACCGACGTGACTTCGAGTTTTGCCATGGAACAGATAAAATACACCACGGCCTTGCCACTGGAACGCTAAGTTAGGTTCTCCGGCCTCAATAGCATTTCACTAGTATTTCTCAGGAATTTGACTGCGTGCGATTATTTGCTCAATTAAGCTGGTACTTCACCCGCGAATGGCGACGCTATCTCGGGGCTGTCGCCTTGCTTATTATCATTGCTATCTTGCAACTTGTGCCGCCAAAACTGGTGGGCGTAATTGTCGATGGTGTGACTCAACAGCGCCTTTCTGGCAGCGACGTACTGATGTGGATTGGCGTGATACTGGTTATCGCGGTGATCGTCTACATACTACGTTACGTCTGGCGCGTGCTGTTGTTCGGGGCAAGCTACCAGCTTGCCGTTGAATTGCGCGAAGATTATTACCGCCAGTTGAGCCGCCATCATCCCGAGTTTTATCTACGTCACCGCACCGGTGACTTAATGGCACGCGCGACAAACGATGTTGATCGCGTGGTTTTTGCTGCAGGTGAAGGCGTGTTAACGCTGGTGGATTCGCTGGTGATGGGCTGCGCGGTATTAATCGTGATGTCGACGCAAATCAGCTGGGAGTTGACGCTGCTCGCGCTGTTACCTATGCCAGTTATGGCGCTGGTCATCAAACGTTATGGCGACCAATTACATCAACGCTTCAAACTCGCCCAGGCCGCATTCTCAACGCTAAATGACCGCACGCAGGAAAGTTTATCCAGCATCCGCATGATTAAAGCCTTTGGTCTTGAAGACCGCCAATCCGCGCTGTTTGCCGCTGAAGCCAAAGATGCTGGCGAGAAAAACATGAAAGTGGCGCGGGTGGATGCACGCTTTGATCCGACGATTTATATCACCATCGGCACCGCAAACCTGCTGGCGATCGGCGGCGGCAGTTGGATGGTGATTCAGGGTTCGCTCACCCTTGGGCAACTCACCAGCTTTGTGATGTACCTCGGCCTGATGATTTGGCCGATGCTGGCGCTGGCGTGGATGTTCAATATTGTTGAGCGCGGCAGTGCGGCGTACAGCCGAATTCGCAGCATGCTCTCCGAAGCGCCGTCAGTCACCGATGGCACTAAAGAAGCGCCAGCCGGTCGCGGTACAGTTGAAGCGAATATTCAGGCGTTCCATTATCCGCAAACCGCACGCCCGACACTTGAAAATGTCTCCTTCACCTTAAAACCAGGCGAAATGTTGGGGTTATGTGGCCCAACGGGCGCCGGGAAAAGTACCATTCTGTCCTTGCTCCAGCGTCATTTTGACATCGACCAGGGTGAGATTTGTTTCCATGGTATTCCGCTGGTGCAGATGCAGCTCGATTCCTGGCGTAGCCGTCTGGCGGTGGTCAACCAGACACCATTCTTGTTCTCTGACACGGTGGCCAGCAATATTGCTTTGGGTAAACCGGGCGCCACGCAGCAGGAAATTGAACATGTTGCCAGGCTTGCCAGCGTTCATGACGATATTCTGCGTTTACCACAAGGTTACGAAACTGAAGTCGGTGAGCGTGGCGTGATGCTATCCGGCGGCCAGAAACAGCGTATTTCTATCGCTCGTGCATTATTGCTTGATGCAGAAATCTTGATCCTCGACGACGCGCTTTCTGCCGTTGACGGGCGTACCGAGCACCAAATCCTGCATAACCTGCGCCAGTGGGGCGAAAACCGCACCGTTATTATTAGCGCGCACCGTCTGTCGGCTTTGACCGAAGCCAGTGAAATCCTCGTGATGCAGCACGGGCATGTTGCCCAACGCGGCAATCACGATGTGCTGGTAGGGAAGTCTGGTTGGTATCGCGACATGTATCGTTATCAACAACTGGAAGCGGCGCTGGATGATGCGCCAGAAACGACGGTAGACGAGGAACCTGCCAATGCGTAAATCCATACAGCAATGGCCAACCATCAAACGCCTGCTGGCATATGGCTCACCGTGGCGTAAACCGCTCGCAGGGGCGGTAGTGATGTTGTGGATTGCGGCGGCAGCCGAAGTCAGCGGCCCGATTTTAGTGAGTTATTTTATTGATAACATGGTGTCTGAGCATCGCATGCCGATTGCGGCGGCAGCGGGGCTAGGAACAGCCTACCTGTTGCTGTCAATTTCGGCGGCGACGCTGCATTACTGGCAGGCTTTATTATTTAACCAGGCCGCTGTTGGCGTAGTACAAAAGCTGCGTACTGACGTGATGGATGCCGCATTGCGCCAGCCACTGAGTACCTTTGATACCCAGCCGGTTGGGCAATTAATTTCCCGTGTTACCAACGACACCGAAGTCATTCGCGATCTCTACGTGACGGTCGTTGCGACAGTATTGCGCAGTGCCGCACTGATTGGCGCGATGCTGGTGGCGATGTTCAGCCTCGACTGGCGCATGGCGTCGGTGGCGGTCTGCATCTTCCCGGCGGTGATCATCGTGATGTTTATCTACCAGCGTTACAGCACACCGATTGTGCGCCGGGTGCGTAGCTATCTGGCGGATATCAACGATGGCTTTAACGAAGTGATTAACGGGATGAGCGTCATCCAGCAGTTCCGCCAACAGGCAAGATTTGGCGAGCGGATGGGGGCGGCGAGCCGTTCGCACTATTTAGCGCGGATGCAAACCTTGCGCCTCGATGGTTTTTTATTACGACCGTTGTTGAGCCTGTTTTCCGCAATGGTGCTGTGCGGCTTGCTGATGCTGTTCGGTTTCACCTCAGTTGGCACCATTGAAGTTGGCGTGTTATACGCGTTTATCAACTATTTGGGGCGTCTTAACGAGCCGCTGATTGAACTCACCACGCAACAATCGATGCTGCAACAGGCAGTGGTGGCAGGTGAACGCGTGTTCGAATTAATGGACGGTAAGCGCCAGGATTACGGCAACGATACTCGCCCGCTGGAAAGCGGCCATATCGAGGTGGATAACGTCTCTTTCGCCTATCGCGGTGACCGTCTGGTATTGCAGGATATTCACCTTGATGTCCCGGCGCGTAGTTTTGTGGCGCTGGTGGGACATACCGGAAGTGGGAAAAGTACCCTCGCAAACTTGTTGATGGGCTATTACCCGCTGACCAACGGTGAAATTCGTCTTGATGGCCGCCCTCTGGATACGCTGAGCCATAGTGTGTTGCGCCAGGGTGTAGCGATGGTGCAACAAGATCCAGTGGTACTGGCGGACTCTTTCTTTGCTAACGTCACGCTAGGGCGCGACATCAGCGAAGCGGCGGTCTGGCAAGCGCTGGAAACGGTGCAACTGGCAGAACTGGCTCGCACCATGAGTGATGGCATCTACACGCGGTTGGGCGAGCAGGGCAATAACTTGTCTGTTGGTCAGAAGCAATTACTGGCTCTGGCACGCGTGCTGGTGGATGCACCGCAGATTTTGATCCTCGATGAAGCAACAGCAAATATCGACTCCGGCACCGAGCAGGCCATTCAACATGCGCTGGCCGCGGTGCGTGAGCACACCACGCTGGTGGTGATTGCTCACCGTTTATCGACCATTACCGATGCCGATACCATTCTGGTGTTGCACCGTGGGCAGGCTGTTGAACGTGGTACGCACAGTGAATTGCTGGCAGCACAGGGCCGTTACTGGCAGATGTACCAGCTGCAACTGGCAGGTGAAGAATTAGCCGCGGCAACTCGCGAAGAGCCTGCCACGGCTTGATGCACCAAAAGCACGCATAAATCCAATGGGTATCTCCATTGGTGCAGAAGCGAAACGCACCATGCACTGGAATGGTGCGTTTTTATTACCTAAGAACTTTCTTAATCCCAGTCATCGTTATTCCTTCCCCATCAACCCTTATTCGGCGCGGCTTAACGCGCTGAAAAAACCTGTTTTTCATTTTTGGCATGGCCTTTGCTTTATGTAATCAGTGTTGCAAGGGCAATTACCCAATTCTGACTGGAGGGGATCTATGAAGCTGGTTACCGTGGTGATCAAACCGTTCAAACTCGAAGATGTACGCGAAGCGCTGTCTTCAATCGGTATTCAAGGGCTGACTGTTACCGAGGTTAAAGGCTTTGGCCGCCAGAAAGGTCACGCAGAGTTGTACCGCGGTGCTGAGTACAGCGTCAATTTCCTGCCTAAAGTGAAAATTGATGTGGCAATTGCCGATGATCAACTTGATGAAGTGATTGATGTCATTAGCAAAGCTGCCTACACCGGCAAGATTGGCGATGGCAAAATTTTTGTTGCTGAACTGCAACGCGTCATCCGCATTCGTACCGGCGAAGCCGACGAAGCTGCACTGTAATCGTCTTGCCACTCGTGAAAGGGATGGAAAAAATGAAGAAATTAGCCTCTATCTTAGGCGTTGTAGCCCTGGCACTTGCGCCATCAATCGCGCTTGCGGCACCCGCTGTGGCCGATAAAGCAGACAACGCCTTTATGATGATTAGCACCGCATTGGTGCTGTTTATGACAATACCTGGGCTGGCGCTGTTTTACGGTGGCCTGATTCGCTCCAAAAACGTGCTGTCGATGCTGACTCAGATAACGGTCACGTTTGCGCTGGTTTGTGTGCTGTGGGTGGTTTATGGCTATACCCTGGCCTTTGGCTCCGGTGGCAGCTTCTTTGGTAACTTCGACTGGGTATTGCTGAAGAATATTCAGCTCACCGCGTTGATGGGCTCTTTCTACCAATATATTCATGTGGCGTTCCAGGGTTCCTTCGCCTGTATCACCGTGGGCCTAATTGTTGGCGCGCTGGCTGAACGTATTCGCTTCTCAGCGGTGCTGATTTTCGTCGTGATTTGGCTGACGCTCTCTTATGTGCCGATTGCCCATATGGTGTGGGGTGGTGGCTTACTGGCAACACACGGTGCAATGGACTTCGCGGGTGGTACTGTCGTCCATATCAATGCCGCGGTTGCGGGCCTGGTAGGTGCTTACCTGATTGGCAAACGTGTTGGCTACGGTAAAGAAGCGTTCAAACCGCACAACTTACCGATGGTGTTTACCGGTACTGCGATCCTCTACTTCGGCTGGTTTGGCTTCAACGCCGGTTCGGCAAGTGCTGCAAACGAAATCGCCGCTCTGGCCTTTGTGAACACGGTTGTTGCAACTGCCGCTGCCGTCCTCGGCTGGGTATTTGGTGAGTGGGCATTGCGTGGCAAACCTTCTCTGCTGGGCGCGTGTTCCGGTGCCATTGCAGGTCTGGTCGGTATCACTCCAGCGTGTGGTTATGTTGGCGTCGGCGGTGCACTGATTATCGGTATCGTAGCGGGTCTGGCCGGTTTGTGGGGTGTGACGCTGCTGAAAAAATGGCTGCGTGTCGATGACCCTTGTGATGTGTTCGGTGTCCACGGCGTGTGCGGTATCGTAGGTTGCATCATGACCGGTATCTTTGCCGCAACTTCACTGGGTGGTGTGGGCTATGCACAAGGCGTGACTATGGGCCATCAAATCCTGGTGCAACTGGAAAGTATCGGTGTGACGATTGTCTGGTCTGCGGTAGTCGCGTTCATTGGCTTCAAAGTGGCTGACCTGACAGTTGGTCTGCGTGTACCAGAAGAACATGAGCGTGAAGGCCTGGATGTGAACAGCCACGGTGAGAATGCTTACAACGCATAAATGATTTCCCCCTCACCCTGGCCCTCTCCCCAGGGAGAGGGGATAACCGGTGTTTTCTCTGACTTTCTCCCTCTCCCCAGGGAGAGGGGATAACCGGTGTTTACTCTGACCTTCTCCCTCTCCTCAGAGAGAGGGGATAACCGGTGTTTTCTCTGACCTTCTCCCTCTCCTGGGGGAGAGGGTCGGGGTGAGGGCGAGCCAATCTTAACCTCGCTTACGCATAACCCCCTCTTGCACCGTAGACGCCACCAGCACGCCATCGCGTGAATAGAATTCACCTCGAACAAAACCGCGCGCACTAGAAGCCGAAGTACTCTCCACGCTGTAAAGCAGCCAGTCATTCATATCGAACGGGCGGTGGAACCACATCGAATGATCGATTGTCGCCACCTGCATGCCCGGCTCCAGGAAACCTACGCCGTGAGGCTGAAGGGCGACGGGCAGGAAGTTAAAATCAGAGGCGTAACCCAGCAAGTACTGATGGACGTGTAACTCGGTTGGCATTTTTCCGTTGGCACGCATCCACACCTGGCGTACCGGCTCATCGACATGCCCTTGCATCGGGTTGTGGAACACTACCGGGCGGATCTCCAGCGGTTTTTCACAGAGAAACTTCTCTTTCAGGCTCTGAGGCAGCAGCTTTTCAAACGCCATGGCGATTTCTGTTTCTGACTTCAGGTTTTCCGGCGCAGGGGCTCCAGGCATAGCTTTTTGATGTTCAAAACCGGGTTCTGGCGCCTGGAAAGAGGCGGTCATATAGAAAATGGGTTTGCCATTTTGAATCGCCGCCACGCGACGAGCGCTGAAACTATTGCCATCACGCAGGGTTTCGACGTCATAAACAATCGGTTTTTGGCTATCGCCGGGACGCAGAAAATAACTGTGGAATGAATGCACCAGACGTTCAGCTGGCACGGTTTCTTTGGCGGCATACAACGCCTGGCCAACAACTTGCCCACCGAATACCTGACGTAAACCTAAGTCCTCGCTCTGGCCACGAAAAATACCTTCTTCAATCTTTTCCAGATTGAGTAATGCCAACAAATTGCTGAGCGCCTGACTCATAAAAGGTCCTCAATGGAATTAACAAAAATCGCGCAATTGGCCTGATTATAACAGGTTTCCTGTAATCGCCACTCAGTGGCCCGACCTGACGAAATGTCTTAGTTTTCAGAAAAAGTCAGAAGTTTGTGCCACACTTAGCATGATAAGTATATTTAACCACTCATTACTCGTGGGCCTGAAGCCTGCTGGTGCGTTGATAAAAGGAGAACAAATCAATGAAACTTGTGCACACGTTAAGTGGTTTAGCCATGGCAGTTGCGTTGACGGGATGCGCGCATAACAAAAGTGCTGACATCCCAACGCCAGCCCCAGCTGCGACGACGTCGTCAGCGGCGGCATTAGCACAATCTGATATTCAACAGCCGAATGTATCGGGGACAGTCTGGATTCGTCAGCGTATTGCGCTTCCGCCGGATGCGGTGCTAACGGTGACATTGTCTGACGCATCTTTGGCAGATGCTCCGTCAAGAGTGCTGTCGCAAAGAGCGGTCCGTACTGAAGGGAAGCAATCACCTTTCAGCTTTGTGTTGCCGTTTAACCCAGCGGATATTCAGCCTAACGCTCGCATCATCTTGAGTGCGGCGATCACTGTAAACAATCAGCTGATGTTTATCACCGATACCATTCAGCCGGTCATTAACAACGGTGGGACCAAAGCAGACCTGACCCTGGTGCCCGTTCAGCAAACGGCGGTTCCAGTCCAGGATAACGGTGGTGCGGTATCGACCGTTCCTGCGCCAACGCAGTACTGATACTAAGCACATAAGCGCCTCTGCGGAGGCGCTTGACGCTGATATCGTAGGTCGGATAAGCGCAGCGTCATCCGACACAACTGGCTAATCCCCTCACGGAGGCGCTGCTAGTAATTCCAGCGATAACGTTCCATCTCAATTTTCCCGTCCCCAGACACCATAATGCCTTCTGATAGCAAAGCTTGCCGCTGGCGCTGTAGATCCGGACCGGTCAGCGAAATCGTGCCATGACGATTCACGACGCGATGCCACGGTAATTTACTGCCTTCAGGTAAGCGCTTGAGAACACCTCCGACTTGTCGTGCGGCACGCGGTGAACCCGCCAGGCGCGCCACATCGCCATATGTGGTGACGCAACCTTCAGGAATAGCGGCAATAATCTGATAAACACGCTGCGGGAATGAATCGTTGTTATCCATAGCAAACTCCAAATCAGGATGCCGGTAAGGATAATCGTCGTGTACTAAACTAGAAAGAAAAACTGAGGGTGCGCAAGAAAGCAACACCTGACCGCTCCTTGCTTGCAATTGCCGGGGGCAACATGGATAATGCGCCAGCGCGTTAGGTAACTAGCGCTCTCAATGGGGGCCCTGTTGGTTCTCCCGCAACACTAATTTGTGAATTCGGTCAGGTCCGGAAGGAAGCAGCCGCAGCAGATGACGTGTGTGCCGGGATGTAGCTGGCAGGGCCCCCACCCAATTCTGCGGTCTGCTAAACCACCGTTCTTCTTAGATATTCACTACCTGCTTGCGCAACACTCTCCCAAATCGGTTTTAATCGTTCCAGCGCGATGCGCATTTCCGTGGTTTCTAACGTAAACGGCATTCTTAAATAGCGTTCAAATGCGCCATCAATGCCAAAACGTGGCCCTGCGCCAATGCGGATGCCTTGCGATTCTGCACTTGCGGCAAACACCGTCGCCAATGGTTTTGGCAACTCAATCCACCACGATAATCCCCCTTGTGGCACCACGGTCAGTTTCCAGTCGGGAAACAGTTCTTTAATGGCTGCACCGCAGGCATCTCTGCGCTGGCGTAAAATTTCACGGCGTTGGGGTAAAAAGTTTTCAGCGTCGTTAAACAGGTTAATCGCGGCAAGTTGCTCAAGGATTGGCGAGCCTAAATCCAGCGAATCGCGGATTTGTATCAGCGAAGCAATGGTGCGTGTACTGGCGCGTATCCAGCCGAGGCGCAAACCACCCCAGAAGCTTTTTCCGGCGGAACCTAGCGTAATCACCCGGTCGGCATCATCAAAAGCGGCCAGTGGTGGCGGTGGTGGGGCGTCGTACCACAGGTCGGCCATGGTTTCATCGACCACTATCGTGGTGCGTGTTCGGGCGGCAATATCAGCGATGGTTGCACGAGTTGTGGCATCCATACAGCAGCCGACAGGATTATGAAAATCGGCCAGCAAGTAGGCCAGCCGTGGCGAAGTTTGTGCAATGGTGGCTGCCATTCCTTCAGTGTCCCAACCTTGTTGTGTCAGGCTAACGGGAACAGCACGGCATGACGCTCCTTTAATGGCGGCGAGTGCCATCGGGTAAGTAGGCTGGTCGATGACCACGCGGTCGCCAGGGCCGGTTAACAAACGTAAGATCAAGCCAAAACCACTCAGCGCACCGTTGACGATCATAATCTGATCGGCGTCAGTTGGCAGCCCGCGGGCGGCATAGCGTTGCGCGATAATCTCACGCAGTTCAGGCAAACCCTGCTGGTTATAACCGGTCGTCGCTAAATGTTCTGGCAAGGCAATCAGTGCCTGAGCATAGGCCTGATGAATTTCTGGCCCGGCAGTGAGTGCCGCAGTGGAAAGATCTAATGTGGTCGCCCGGCCAGGAAGAGGAGAGACGGTTTGCCGCCCTTCCGGCAGCATGGTGACAGAACCTGAACCTTGTCGGCTTGCCAGATATCCTTCATCCCGCAACTGAGCCAGCGCGGTGGCAACCGTGGTGCGGCTAATACCGAGTGCGGCTGCCAGTTCTCGCTCGCCAGGCAGGCGGCAATCGAGCGGCAAGCGTCCATCCAGAATCAGCAACCGTAGCCCATCCGCCAGTTGGCGATAAACCGGGGAGCGCGGTAAATCCTGTTGCCAGTTTCCCAGCAATTTTGTCAGCGATGATGAACCGGTTCTGCGCTGTGTCATAGCAATCCACTTTGTATTAACTGGACCTTAATATCAGATCCATTTTGCGTGAAAGTAAAGCCACAAAAGATTTCTGAGGTGAAGATTATGATCGCTCGTCGCTTGCTGCAACTGTATACCGGTCTGGTGCTATACGGTGTCTCTACCGCCATGTTTGTGCGAGCCAATTTAGGGGCCGATCCATGGAATGTGTTCCACCTTGGTGTGGCGCGAATCTTCTCTCTTAATATTGGCATGGTGATGATTGTGGTCGGCGCGTTGGTGCTGCTGCTGTGGATCCCGTTGCGCCAAAAACCTGGGCTTGGGACCATCAGCAACGTGATTGTGTTGGGGTTGGCCGCTGATGCCGCGTTAGCCTTAATGCCGCCGCTTGAATCGCTGGCAGCGCGCAGTATTTTGCTGTTGGCAGCGATACTGGTGAATGCGATTGCCACGGGGATGTACATCGGCGCTGGGTTTGGTTCAGGGCCACGAGATGGCTTAATGACCGGGATTAACGCGCGAACGGGTTGGTCGGTGCGCAGTGTACGCACCGCCATCGAATTGACGGTTTTACTGGCGGGATGGTTGATGGGCGGCACATTTGGCGTCGGGACGGTGTTATACGCGCTGGCGATTGGCCCATTAATTCAACTCTGTTTACCGTGGTTTCGTATTCATATTCAACGGGAGAAAAAACTGGTTGAACCGACAATAGTACCCTAATGTTGAAACCTAAAACCGACAGTTTGAGGTCACGATGCACAACACGGTCATTAGCAAAGCGGCGGCACATTTTAGTAGCTATCAGTTAGCAGAAATTTTATCTCACTGTTTTGAAGGGTATTTAGTCCCTTTCACCATTGACGGCAAGGCCTTTGCCTCGCGTTTTGCCGCTGAAGATATGAGCCTCAATGATAGCCGTGTGTGGATGCAAAACGATGAACCGAAAGCGTTGGCGATCATCAGTCGCCGTGGCCAATCCTGTCGCCTCGCCGCATTTGCTATTCGCCCTGAACTGCGTGGGCAGGGGTTTGGCAGGCAATTCATGCAGCAATTAATTGATGAAGCGAAAGCGCGTGGCGACCGCAACATGTGGCTGGAAGTCATCGTCGGTAACGACAGTGGGCTGGCACTGTATGAGCGTATGGGATTTGTGCGTCAGAATACGTTCGTCGGATTTTACGCTACAAGCCCGGCGCGCTTTATTGCCACCAACGAATTAACTGAAGTCGATCCTCTGATGGTTGCCAAAAAAATGATGGCCGATACGCACCTGCGTTTGCCGTGGTTAAGCGGGGGGGAGACGCTGTTTAAATTACCCGGCCAGGCATTTTCGCTGCAAGATGCCGCTTACGCCATGGTAGTGACGGCGCCATACCTCAGGTTACGAATGCTGTATGTAGATCCGGCTGCGCGAGGCAAAGGGCTGGCGAAAAAGCTGCTGATGTTATTGCGTGAGCGCTTCCCAGGTATTGCAACTGCAGCGGCTATCCCTGAACAAATGTCTCCTCTTTTCCTGAGCTGCGGCTACCGTCAAGACCCCATTACGCAATATGAAATGCTACTCAAACTCTGAGTAAGCAGTTTTCATTCTCAACGACTAAACTTATCAATCGCAATCATCACGGGTGGAAAACATCTGCCCGTCTTCACCACACCGTGGAGGTTCACCATGCATTATGTTGATGGTTTCGTTGTTGCTGTACCGGCAGCAAATAAAGATGCGTATAAGCAAATGGCCGCGAAAGCGGCGCCGCTATTCAAAGAGTTTGGTGCGTTACGCGTAGTAGAATGTTGGGCTGACGATGTGCCCGATGGCAAACTCACTGATTTTCGTATGGCGGTGAAAGCTGAAGAGAAAGAAGAAGTGGTTTTCAGCTGGATTGAATATCCTTCCAAAGAAGTTCGCGATCAAGCAAATGCCAAAATGATGTCTGACCCACGGATGAAAGAGTTTGGTGAGTCAATGCCATTTGATGGCAAGCGCATGATATATGGTGGCTTTGCACCACTGCTTGACGAGTAAAAAAGGGTGGGTGACGCCAGGCCAGGTAGCCTGATCTGGCGTCAAGAGCGCTTCGTTGCCCTGGCGTGATAGTTCGCCACCCAGGCAATAAACTCCTCTTTCGGCAGCGCTCTACTGTACAACCAACCTTGCCCGTACTGCACACCCTGCTGGCGTAACCACGAGGCCTGAGCGGGGGTTTCAATACCTTCGGCCACCATTAAAACCCCCAGAGTATTGGCCATTTCAATGATATGTGGCGTGACGTTTTTATATTCCAGCGCATCGACAAACGACTTATCTATTTTAATGATATCGACATCGAGATCCTGCAAATAACTGAGACTCGAGTAACCAGTACCGAAATCATCAATATAAATGGCATGGCCCGCTTTGCGATATTGCGCAAGAATCGGTGCTGTCACTTTCGGATCGGCAAAACCCCGCTCGGTAATTTCAAGTGCAATTTGCTCTGGTTTAACGGAATAACGACTTAGATAAGGGGTAATGACTTCAAGAATATGTAGACTTCTTGCGTCGCGCACGCCCAGATTAACCGAAATATGGTGGTCTGGGTTTTGGCTAAGCCACTCGCCAAGCTCGAGGAAAATAAGCTCAATGACTTGTTCAGTTAATTGCGTGACCAGCCCGGTTTGTTCCGCCAGCGGAATAAACGCATCAGGATTCAGCATTGAACCATCTTGCTGCTTCCAGCGAATTAATGCTTCAGCTCCAACGCTTTCACCGCTTTGAAGATGGACAATAGGTTGATATACCACGCTAATTTCACGGTTTTTAATGGCGTCCATCAAGCGGTTACGTGGTGATAATAACCGGCGTAGAACACGAATTAAGAATGTACCCGCAAGAAGACTAATCACTAAACCGACGGGTAGCCAAATCAATAGTTGCTCATACCAAACCGTATTCAGCGGCTCCAGTGAAGCCCAGGCCACCATGGCCAGGCCAGTTTCTGGATTGCGACGGATAACATAAAAATCGTTCTCGCTTTGAAATTCCTCTACACCTTGTTTCAGCGGTTCACGCCACGCGTCTGGAATATAGTGACTATTGCTGGCAATTATTCTCTGTTTAGCCAGACCGACCATGGCAATATTTAGCGTGTATTTACCAAATGGTAGTACGTCAATAAAGGACATCGGGTCAACTAAGGCAACATGAGAGAACTTGCCAATATAGATCATCTTGCGTTTAAAGCCTGGCAGCGGTGGCGTGGTATACCATGCATTAAAGCCATAACTACCAGAATGTTCGGGTTTACCCAGGGTTTCACCGTGGCTGAATAACTCCAGCGAACTACACAGAAGATGGTCATCCTTTTGAAATATCACTTCTTGCACATAGCGATATTCAAGGGCGATGCGATGCATGGCCTCCGCATGAGCCGGAGAGCAGGTATTGTCTTTATTGAGGTTAATATCATCAACAGCAGCAACAGCCTGCTCGATAACATTGCCGGTGCGGTACAAGGCGTGATCGGCAAACTCTCCCAGTTCGTTATGAAAAACTTGCTCGGCATTACGATGAGCAAGATAAATGCTTAACAAAATAGGCAGCAAAACCGCCAAAATAAGTATGCCACTGACCAGGCTAATAAGCTTTCGGGATGTCATTCTTTTAGACCCCGTGAGAAATTTCGTTTTTATAATGGTTTTTCATAGAAGAGGTTAGTCTATCTCACATGAATGAGGGATGTTATGTTTTCATGCTGAGTGGGCATGGAGTCTTGAGATGCGAGCATCTGGTGAGCATAAAATGAAGAAAAAAGAGTTTGTTATTCAGGATTTGTTGAGCAAGATTTATCAACATAATGATTCACAGCGACGCAAATTACCCCCTGAACGCCAGCTTGCCATGGAATATGATGTTTCGCGTTTTACTATTCGCAAAGCGCTGGAAAAACTGGTGAGTATTGGGGTCGTGGAAATTGTCCAGGGATCTGGAATTTGGATTAACCCACAGGCCCGTAATAACCCGCTGGTCTATAACTCCATCACCGAAAAGCGTTTTGATCAGATGGCGTTTCGCATGGTGAATCTGCATAAGAAATTACCTAATCGCGAAGAGCAGCAAGTTTTTGGTGTGGGTGAAAATGACTACATCTGGCAGTTTTGCCGCTTGCGATATGTCGATAATCAAAAGGTACAAATCGAGATTTCGCGTATGCCGGTACAGGATTTCCCTGATTTAAACCAGCAAGTGATTGAACGCTCGATTCAACAATATGTGCTGAGCAAGGGGTTGCGAATTTCTCACCTGCTAACCAGTTATCAGGCGGTGGCGGTTAGCAAAGAACAGGCGGCCTTACTGGAATGTAAAAAAGGTATCCCGGCGATGCACATCATCAACCGGGGCATTCTGGAAGGGGGGCGCGTTTTTGAAATCAGCGACATCATCGACATCAACTATTCCTGCACCTACGTCATCCCCTATAACCATGACAATTTAGCGTATCGGCAGGGCACTCAAGGCGTGTGAATCGCCCCATTAGGCAAGCGACTTTGCGTCCACTCGTGTGGGCGATATTCCACCGGGAAGGCTTCCGCTTTTTGTTGATCGAAACCGACGCCAATGCCCGGCTTTTCAAGCGGATAAATATAACCGCGCTCTGCAATTGGCGCGCCGGGGAACACCGCTTCGGTATTCGGTTTATTCGGAATAAACTCCTGAATCGCCGCATTGTGCAGGTGAATATTTAAATGGGTATTCACCGCCACGCCGATTGGCGTCATGTCAGATGGGCCATGCCAGGCCAGACGCACACCAAATGCCTGGCAAAGAATGGCGAGTTTCAACGCTGGAGTTATCCCGCCAATTTGTGAAACGTGGCAGCGAATAAAATCGATGCGCCGATTCACAATCAAATCATGCCATTCAGCCGGGTTATTAAACAATTCGCCCATTGCCAGCGGCACTGATGAATGCGCGCGGACTTGCTCTAACCAGGCACTTTGTTGCGGCGGCAGAATATCTTCGATAAACCACGGTTGATAAGGCTCAAGCGCTTTTGCCAGCTGCACCGCTTGCTGCGGGAATAAACGTTCATGCACATCGTGAAGAATATGGAACTGGTTGCCGTACTTCTCGCGCAGCGCTTTGAACATCGCCACGGTATTCGCCATATATTCGTCCTGATCGTAATAGGCGCCAGGCGTTGGCTCACGAGTGGCATGCAAACCTTGCGGCGTGCCACCGTAGAAACCTAACTGGCAGCGAATGTAGCGGTAACCTTGCGCCAGCAGTTTGTCCACTTCCAGATACAACCCTTCCAGGGTTTCACTGGCGGCGTGGCTGTAAGCGGCGATAGCGTCTTTCGATTTTCCGCCCAGCAATTGGTATAGCGGCATTCCGGCAAGCTGGCCTTTGATATCCCAAAGTGCCATATCCACACCGGCAATGGCGTTGTTGATGACCGGGCCGTTACGCCAGTAAGCGTTGACGGTCATCATCTGCCATAAGTCTTCGATATTATTGGCATCGCGTCCGATAAGCAGTGGTTTGAGGTATTCATCGACCATGGTTTTCACGGCCAGCGGGCGTTGCTGGAAGGTGGCACAGCCGTGGCCGGTCACACCCTTATTGGTGGTAACTCGCACTGTGACCAGGTTGTGACGGTCGGGGCGGGTAATAAAACATTCGATATTTTCAATAATGGTTGGCTGCACAAGATGACTCCGCAATGCGTTTTAAAAACGTTCATTGGCTTTTCAGGTTTAAGGCTTCTGCTTTTTACTATCACCCTATTTTTGACTGCGGGTAAATCATTTTTTTTGCTTATTTTTATTGGTCAGGAAAAGGTGTGCGGTGAACATAAAAACCGTACCAATTTGTCTCTTTAGGTGGTTTCATGGCTTTTGTATAGGCTAATTGTGATGTTGTTCAAAGTTTATTGGTTTGTTTTAGTGGTTGCGATTCCCTACCATCATGGGCATTCAACACATAACAATAAGCAATTTTTTGGGGAGTGACAGATGGGGACCCGTGATGCCATTAATAATATTATTCACCTGATTGGTGGGGCGGATAATATTAGTAAAGCCTGGCACTGTATGACGCGCTTGCGCTTCTCTCTGATTGACGAGAATAAAATTGATCAGTCCGGGATTAAAAAAATCCCTGGTGTTTTAGGGGCGCAGATTCAGAGCGATCAATTCCAGATAATTATTGGCCCGCAGGTCAACAGTTGGTATGAACAACTGACCCACGAGCTTGGCTCCACTCCTGAACAAACTGCGCCAACCCACGCGAAGAAAGCGCGCAAAAGCCTGGTGTCAATGTTTATGGATACCGTGTCGGGCGTGTTTGGCCCGATTGTTCCCGCCATTGCCGGTGCCGGGATGATTAAAGGCCTGCTGGCGGGTTTGATTGCCTTGAAAGTGGTTTCGGCGAAAAGCGACACGGTGATCGTTATCGATTTAATCGCCAGTGGCGTGTTCTATTTTTTACCGTTCTTTTTGGCCATCTCCGCGGCGCGAATCTTCAAGACCAATGAATACCTGGCTGCGGCTGTCGCGGCATGCTTTATGTATCCATCGCTGATTGAAGCCGCCAAAGCACTGGCGGGCCACGCACCTGATGCGGTCGGTGCGTTTTACTTCCTGAATGTGATCCCCGTTTCGGTGTTCAACTACGCCTCAAGCGTGATTCCGGTGATTTTTTCGGTTCTGGCATTAAGTTACATCCATCGCTGGGTGGATAAAATCATGCCGGATGTGCTGAAAACGGTGTTTACCCCGACGCTCACCCTGTTCCTTGCGGCGTTAGTGGCGCTGGTGGTGATTGGGCCGCTGGGGATTTATCTTGGCAAAGGGTTGGCGTGGTTTATTGAAGGGCTATTTGGGGTGTCGGCGAGCTTTGCCGGATTAGTCGTAGGGGCGATTCGTCCGGTGGCTATTCTGACCGGTATGCACCACGCCATGACGCCAATCGCACTGCAAAACTTTACCGATCGCGGCTACGACATGCTGATGCCAATGATGTTCATGGCCAATATGGCGATTGCCGGTTCCACGTTTGCCATCTGGAAGCAGAGCAAATCCCGTGAAGAACGTGCTGTGGTTCTGCCAGCGGCAATTTCCGCGCTGCTGGGTATCACTGAACCGGCACTGTTTGGTGTACTGACTCGCTACAAGAAAGCGTTTATTGCCGCCACGGTTGCCAGCTCCCTCGCTTCGGCATTCATTGCTTTCTTCGGTGTGCGTTTGTATGGCTATATTTTGTCGAGCATTTTCAGTTTGCCGGCGTACATCGGCCCGTACTTTATCTTTGCGTTGATGGGCGTGGCGCTGGCATTGGGACTGTCGTTTACGCTGACAACTTTACTGGTGCGCGAGAAGAACTGAAAACAGGCGCTTATCCGACCAATGTGTCTTGTCGGTCGGATAAGCGTTAGCGTCATCCGACGCTTTACCGCCGGTGCGCGAGACGGCGTACCAGGCGGTCACCAATACTTTGTACAAGCTGCACCATCACCACTAAAATCACCACCGTGCCGACCATCACCTGGTCGTTAAAACGCTGGTAACCGTAACGAATCGCCAGATCTCCCAGACCGCCACCGCCAATCACACCTGCCATCGAGGAAAAGCCAATCAGCATCACCACGGTGAGCGTAATCCCTGCCAGAATGGCCGGTAGCGCTTCGGGTAGCAGCACTTTGCCGACGATATGCCAGACATTTCCACCCATCGACAAAATGGCTTCAATACGGCCTTTATCGACTTCATCCAGGGCGTTTTCCACTACTCGGGCAAAAAATGGAAACGCACCAATGGTGATGGGGACCACTGCCGCCGTGCTGCCCAACGTAGTGCCGATGATAATGCGGGTGAATGGGATTAAGGCAATCAACAGCACAATGAACGGTAGTGAACGCCCAACATTCACCACGCTGCCAATAACCTGATTCAAAACCGGTGCCGGTAGGACGCCGTCACGACGGGTGAGAAACAGCAACACGCCCAGCGGCAAACCGATAATCACGGTGAAAAGCGCGGCAAGGCCGACCATATATAACGTATCGAGCGTGCCATCGAGCAATAAAGGCCACAAATCTTCCCAGGCTAGGCGACTTCGCATAACACTCTCCCTGACACACCGATTCGGCGTAAAAATGCTTGTTCCGCAGCGTCGCCAGGTAATAGCGCCTGGCGCAGTCGGGAATAGGGGGTTGCCAGCAATTCAGATAACGAACCGCTTTCCACTAATTTGCCGTTTTCCAGTAGTGCCGCGTGATCGCATATTGCTTTCACCACTTCCAGTTGATGGGTAATCAGCACAATCGTGACGCCCAGTTTACGGTTGATATCCATCAGCAGCGCCAGTACGGAAGTGGTGGTTTCGCTATCTAATGCGCTGGTGGCTTCATCACAAAGCAGCACATCAGGATGCGCGGCCAGGGCACGAGCGATGCCTACGCGCTGCTTCTGCCCGCCGGAAAGCTGCGACGGAAAAGCCTGGGCTTTATCGCTCAGCCCAACTAATTCAAGCAACTCGATAATGCGTTTCTGGCGCACCTCACGCGGTTGCCCGGCGATTTCCAGCGGTACGGCAATGTTGTCCGTGACATTACGCGCATGAATCAGGTTGAAGTGCTGGAACACCATTCCGGTACGCTGGCGATGGGTGCGCAATTCGCGGTTATTGAGCGTGGTAATGTCCACGCCCTGCATCAGAATACGGCCCGAAGTGGGCCGCTCCAGTAAATTGAGACAGCGGATCAAGGTGCTTTTCCCCGCGCCACTGCGCCCGAGAATGCCGTAGATTGCACCGTCTGGCACAGTCAGCGAGACATCATCCAGTGCCGGTTGGCCTCCTCCGGCATACACTTTGCTCAGCCGCTCAACGGTAATCATGATTGCGGAGTAGCGACAGGGATGACTGAGCCATTGAACTGTTTGCGAATAAAGTCAGCAACTTGTGGGGATTGCAGATCTTTCGCCAGCTCTTTGATGCGCGGATCGTTAGCCAGATTTGGGTTGGTAACCAGAATATTGGCGTAAGGATTATGCGTGGCACTTTCCAGACCCAGTGCGTCTTTCGACGGCGTTAACCCGGCTTCCAGCGCGTAGTTGCCATTAATCACCGCCAGATCAACATCATCGAGCGAACGCGGCAGTTGCGGGGCTTCGATCTCGACGATCTTCAGCTTCTTCGGATTACTGGCGATATCACGCGGTGTGGCCTGGTTTTGCGCGGCATCTTTAAATTCCGGCTTCAGCGTAATCAGCCCTTTGTCCTGTAACAAATAGAGTGCGCGACTCAAGTTGGTGACGTTGTTCGGCAGGGCAATGGTGGCGTTTTCCGGCACCGACTTCAGGTCTTTATATTTGTGTGAATAGATTCCGAGCGGCTCGATATGCACGGTTGCGGCGACGGTGAATTTTTTACCCAGCGCTTTTTCCTGATCGCGCAAATAAGGAACGTGCTGGAAATAGTTGGCATCCACATCCCCGTTTGCCAGCAATTCGTTGGCATTCACACCGTTACTCAACTCAACCACTTTGAGTTTTAAATTCGGATCGAGCTTCTGCACAAAAGCGAGGATCTCGGCATGCGGTACTGCGTCAGCGGCGATGCGCAAAGTTTCTGCTGCGTGAGCGCTGAAGGCCAGAGTCAAAGACAGCGCGATCCCTGCCAGTTTAAAAGAGGCATTTTTCATGGTGTTTTCCTTTAAGGTTTAAGCGATGAGTTCACTGCTGTTACGCAAGACATCCGGGTAATAACGTTCCGCCACGTCGGGATGCGACCGCAGGCGACCTTTGAGATAATTCCAGCCGACATCGCGCAGCAACGGGTTGTCTGGGTCACTTTCTGGCCCATGAGCTTGTTGAGCGAGTTCGGGTGGCAGAGCATAAACGGGCACGACAGCGTCTAACTGCGCGCCGAGGAAAAAGGCAATCGACTGACGTTCCAGCCCAGGTAATGGGGAAACCACCCGATGAACCGTGGCGCGTAAATAGCCGTTGGTTGCCAGTTCCAGCAACTCGCCGATGTTCACCACAAAACTGCCTGGCAATGGGGCGGCATCTATCCAGTTATCTGGTGAGACTTCGACCTGCAAACCTTGCTGCTGGTCCTGCAACAGGAAGCTCAGGAAGCCTGAATCTTTATGCGCACCGACACCCTGATTGCCTTCCGTTGCTTGTTGGCCTGGATAACGAATCAGTTTGATGTGTTCGTTGGGTTGATGGCCGTACAGGTTATCGAAACTGTTGGCCGGCAGTTGTAACGCCTGCGCAAAAGTACGCAGCAGCTTGAGTGCCACCGCCGTCATTTCACGCTGAAATTGCAACAGGGTAGGTTTTAGAGAAGGCAACGATTCTGGCCACAAATTTGGGCCTTGTAAGCGCAGCCAGCCTGGCTGATCTTCATGAATTGCCAGCGCCGGACGTTCTGCGCCGATATCAAACTGTTCGCGCCAGTCCGGTTTGCCACGAGTTAATTCGCTGGCAGCACGGTTGTAACCACGAAAATGAGGGGAGTGGATCATCGCCACTTTTTGTTTTTCAGCTGCGGGTAAAGCGAAAAACTGCTGCGCTTCATCCTGGACGGCCTGTTGCAATTCTGGGCTGATGCCGTGATTGATCAGGTAGAAGAAACCGATGTCACGCGCGGCATGGCGCAGTTGTTCAAGAAATGCGGCTCGATCTGTCGCGGTGCCGTTAAGGGCCAGTAGATCGAGTATTGGCAAGGCCTGGGTCGTTGTGTTGCTCATAATGAACTCCGCGTAAGACAAATGTTTTCCCGACAAACTCTGATTTTTTGTCCCAACAATAATTTTCACAACGACAGCGCTGATTCATGGTTTAACCCTTCTGACTGAGGTGGAGTACATGGAAATTACATTGCCGTAAGCGCGTCGTGCCGCCCAATATTGTTATCTTCTAAGTTATGGTTGTGTTGGGTTCTAAGCTTTTGCGAAATTCAGCAATGCCAACAAAACAGAGTTGCATTCTTTTTATTCGTTATTTATTGTTATGTTATAACATAATTTATTGGGCGTAGATTTATGCAGGTTTTGAATTCATTACGCAGCGCAAAGCAGCGTCATCCGGATTGCCAGATTGTGAAACGCAAAGGACGGCTGTATGTGATTTGCAAAAGTAATCCGCGTTTTAAAGCGGTGCAGGGCGGGAAAAAACGGCGTTAAAACAAGGGGCTTTGGCCCCTTTCTTTCTTAATGAGAGGGTTACGAACGCCCAAGAGAGAAGATATCGTAAAAAGAGAGTTCGCCTTTTGTGGCAACCATTTTATGCAGTAAAGATTTTTGTTGTTCGTCAACACCAGGGGAATGCAGGATTTTATCAATCAATGTCGACGGGACATTGCGCGTGTTGTACCACTCGCCGTTGTAACAAACGCGTAAATCCAGTACATCGATATCGTCGTAGCGATAACGGGGGTTCACATCAAAAAAGAAGAAACCATTAAGTAGCGCAAATAGCACCACCAGTAACCAGACCGAGCCTGCCAGAGTATCTGATTCCAGCATCACCCACAGTGTGGCAAACCAGCCTATCCACATGCCGATAAACAACCCCGGGTGTTTGCGAATGAAGCTGATGCTAAAACGCGGACGGTTATCGCGTTTTTCTTCGGCATTAAGTTGCTCGATAGTATCGGTGAGCAGGCGCTGAATTTCGGTCATGATGAGCCTTCTGAACGGAAACGTTACGGGCAGAGAACTGTTATTTTAAGAAGCCCTGTACGGGTAAAAAAGTAACAGTTATGCCAAAAAAAACCATAACAGTTAGTGGCCGATGACGGGAACCGTTTTAATCACTCGTGCCGGGTTTCCTGCAACCACTGAGTTGGCTGGAATGTCTTTCGTGACGACAGAACCCGAGCCAATCACCACGTTATCACCGATGGTGACACCGGGATTGATGACCGCACGTCCGCCAATCCAGACGTTATCACCAATCGTAACGGGTTTGCCAAACTCAACGCCACTGTTGCGTGTTTCAGCATCCAGCGGGTGTGTTGCAGTATAGATATGAACGCCTGGCGCCAACATGCAGTTTTCACCAATGTGAACCGGGCAAACATCGAGAATGACGCAGTCAAAATTGGCGTAGAAGTTTTTGCCGAGAAAAATATTGTAACCATAGTCACAGCGAAACGTTGGCTCAATATAAGCATTCAGACTTTGGCCCAACAGTTGTTCAAGCAATTGTGCACGCACAGCTTGTTCATCGGGTTCGGTGTGATTAAAACGGTAAATCAAATGACGCGCTTTAATACTATCGTCACGAAGTTGTGGGTCACCAGGGCGATAAAGTTCGCCGGCAATCATTTTCTGTTTCTCTTCACTCATCGCGATGCCTCAATTAAATAGACAGAACAGTGGTTACCGTAAGCGATGAGGTTGTTATTGATGAAAATGTTGTTTCTTTTTGTGACTTTAATCACATTGCAAAGCTGGTAATCAACAATCACTAACAATGAACCGCGACTGACGCATTCAGCAGTTAACTGTTTAAACCATGAACCTAATAACAATTACGAGGTATTAGCGGATAAATGTCCATACAGAGGGTGGTATTTTATCGTAAAGCTTATTCATGGTGAGTTCAGCAAGTCGGTGGTCGGCAGCTGAATAAAATACCGCCAATTCATTATCTGATAATTCGTATTTATTTTTTTCAATTACACGTTCTAAGGTCTCAATTGTTTGGCAGCGTCGCAGACGCATCAAATAATCAGTCTTAGTTAATGGTTTAGTAGTCATGAAATCACCTTATACATCTTGTAATATTTTTAAAAGGAGAGGCTTACAGGGTTAGCGCGGCTCTCTGTGACGAAACATCGGAATAATCGATTCCCGGACTTACGCCATTTCTGCAAATCGTGTGCATTGATGCCGTAGTTGCTGAACAGCATAAAGGTATCGTCCAAATATTCGTCAATTTGTTCAATCAATTTACTCTCATCATCATACTTAATTTTGTAATTAAGTGCGAAGGCAGCTATGTGCTCAATCAATTCATTCAACTGCAAGTTAATGGCCGAAGTAGGATCATTAACCCAACCATGATTACTCTCGCCAAGGTTGGTAAGGCAGTCATGATACAGGTTTTCGCAGAGAAATTTAAGCTGCGCAATATCATGCCGTTTTGGTGAGTATTCGTCCATAATGCAGCCCCTTTTATCGAAGAAAATTGATAAACACTACGCGTTGGGGTGGACACACCTGGATGAGGTGGGGATCAATAACAACGATTATTCCATATACTTTCACTATAAATCAATCTGCAGTAGATTTCCTTTCACTATTACGAAAAATTACATTTGTAGCAAATGTGTTTACCCTAACGTAATGTTTATAAAGACTTTCACGTTTTTTAAAAGCAATGTCTTATAAATTATCCTAAAAGGGTACTTAAGAAAACAGTTTGCTTTCAACAGGTTAATCTCCTGTTGCTGTAATATCTCGCGGGCAGGTGTAAATAAAAAATCGACTAGGAATGTTCCTAATAAATAAGTATGAATCCGTATTTACAAATTCACCAGTCAGTTTGGGAAATATTTTGTCATGATATTCGAATGAAACATCTCCTGAACGGCAACACTTTGAAACCTACTCAGGGCCAGAGTCAGCATTTTCGATATTTAATAATATAGCAAATGAGGATGGGGCACAGATATAAAAAAGGCCGCTTGCGCGGCCTTGTACTTGCAGTCTAAGACTTACTTGTGGTGCTCAACCGGGTGAGCGTGCTCGAGGTCTTCAGTCTTACGGCTGAAGCGACGGCGTACTACCACGAAGAACACAGGTACGAAGAAGATAGCCAGAACAGTTGCAGTCACCATCCCGCCCATTACACCAGTACCTACGGCGTTCTGCGCACCGGAACCTGCACCGGAGCTGATGACCAGCGGCATTACCCCGAGGATAAACGCCAGTGATGTCATCAGAATTGGACGCAGACGCATACGCACCGCTTCAAGCGTAGCTTCAATCAAGCCTTTACCTTCTTTCTCCATCAAGTCTTTGGCGAATTCTACGATAAGTATCGCGTTCTTCGCCGACAAACCAATGGTTGTCAGCAGGCCTACCTGGAAGTATACGTCGTTAGTCAGCCCACGTAATGTGGCGGCCAGCAGTGCACCGACAACACCCAATGGAACAACCAGCATGACCGAGAACGGAATTGACCAGCTCTCATACAGTGCTGCCAGACACAGGAATACCACTATCAAGGAAATCGCATACAGGGCAGGGGCCTGGTTACCAGACAAACGCTCCTGATAAGACATACCCGTCCAGTCGTAGCCGATACCGGTTGGCAATTTGCTCGCCAGTTCCTGCATCAGATCCATCGCTTCACCGGTACTCTTACCTGGCGCCGCCTGACCAAGGATTTCCATGGATGGCAAACCATTGTAACGTTCCAGACGTGGTGAACCGTATTCCCAGTGCGCGGTAGAGAACGCTGAGAATGGTACCATCTGGCCGGTAGAACCGCGCACATACCAGTCGTTGATATCGCTTGGTAGCATACGGAATGGAGCATCAGCCATCAGGTAAACTTTCTTCACACGACCACGGTCGATGAAGTCGTTTACGTAACTACCGCCCCATGCAGCACCCAGAGTGGTGTTGATGTCGCTGATAGAAACGCCCAATGCTTGCGCTTTTTCCTGGTCGATATCGACTTTAAACTGCGGCGTATCTTCCAGACCGTTTGGACGCACGCCCACTAACAGGTCTGAGTGTTTAGCGACTTCACCAAACAACTGGTTACGCGCCTGAGTCAGTTTTTCGTGTCCAAGGTTCGCCTGGTCAATCAACTGGAAGTCGAAGCCCGTTGCGGTACCCAGTTCTACGATCGCTGGCAGGTTAAATGCGAACACGATGGCATCTTTGATTTTCGAGAATTGGGCACTGGCGCGAGCAGCAATTGCCGGAACCTTGTTCTCTTCACCAGGACGCTCATCCCAATCTTTCAAGGAAACGAATGCCAGACCGGTGTTCTGCCCCTGGCCTGAGAAGCCAAAGCCGTTAACGGTAAATACCGAGTTAACGTTGTCTTTCTCTTTTTCGAGGTAATACTTGCTCACCTCATCAAGAACGGCTTGGGTACGTTCTTGTGTCGCACCCGCAGGCAACTGAGCCATAGTCAGGAATACGCCCTGGTCTTCATCTGGCAAGAAGGAACTTGGCAGGCGAATAAACAGGAAGGCCATGCCAACCACAATCAGCAGATACAACACCAGGTAACGACCAGTGCTACGCAAGATGTTACCGACGCTGTCGGTATAATGATGCGTGCTCTTATCGAACATGTTGTTGAACCAACCGAAGAAGCCTTTCTTCTCGTGGTGTTCGCCTTTAGCAACCGGTTTGAGCAGGGTGGCGCAAAGTGCTGGTGTCAGAATCATTGCTACCAGTACAGAAAGCACCATTGCCGATACGATGGTAATGGAGAACTGACGATAGATTGCCCCTGTAGAACCGCCGAAGAATGCCATCGGTATAAATACCGCGGACAGAACCATCGCGATCCCGACCAGAGCGCCCTGAATCTGCTCCATCGATTTGCGTGTGGCTTCTTTCGGTGGCAATCCTTCTTCCACCATCACACGCTCAACGTTTTCTACTACCACAATGGCGTCATCAACCAACAGGCCTATCGCCAGCACCATCCCGAACATCGTTAGGGTGTTTATCGAATAGCCAAAGACGGCAAGGATAGCGAACGTCCCCAGTAGTACCACCGGCACGGCAATCGTTGGAATCAATGTGGCGCGGAAGTTCTGCAAGAACAGATACATTACCAGGAACACCAGCACGATGGCTTCAACGAGAGTTTTGACTACCTCTTTGATAGAGATTTTAACGAATGGCGTGGTGTCATACGGATAAACCACTTTAAGGCCAGCCGGGAAGTACGGTTGCAGTTTTTCAACTGTGGCGCGTACCGCGTTGGCGGTATCCAGGGCGTTAGCACCGGTTGCCAGTTTGATACCTAAACCAGAAGCCGGTTGGCCGTTGTAACGTGCAACAACGTTATAGTTTTCGCCACCCAACTCAACTTTTGCCACATCTTTGAGCAGAACTCGTGAGCCATCTTGATTCACTTTCAGCAGAATTTTGCTGAACTCATCGGCAGATTTCAAACGGGTCTGAGCAATGATAGAGGCGTTAAGTTGCTGACCTTTAACCGGTGGCGTACCACCTAACTGACCTGCTGCTACCTGGGCATTCTGCGCTTTAATAGCATTGATAATATCGACCGGCGTGAGTTGGTAGTTGTTCAGTTTGTTCGGATCCATCCAGATACGCATCGCGTACTGAGCACCAAACAGCTGAACATCACCGACACCACGAGTACGGCTGATAGGGTCTTTAATGGTTGCGCCAACGTAGTCCGAAATATCTTCCTGGGTCATGGAGCCATCGGTGTTGATCATACCGAGAACCATCAGGAAGCTACTGGAAGACTTCTCAACGCTAACACCTTGTTGCTGTACTTCTTGAGGAAGTAGCGGCATCGCAAGTTGCAGTTTGTTCTGAACCTGTACCTGGGCGATATCCGCGTCAGTACCAGAATCAAAGGTAATGGTGATGGTGACAGAACCAGAGGAATCACTGGAAGAGGACATGTACAGCAGGTTGTCGATACCGTTCATGTTCTGTTCGATAACCTGTGTCACGGTATCCTGTACCGTCTTCGCATCTGCACCTGGATAGTTTGCTGAGATCGAAATCGCCGGTGGCGCAATGGTTGGATATTGCGCGATAGGCAATTTCATGATCGCAAGCCCGCCCGCCAACATAATAATGATGGCGATTACCCAGGCAAAAATCGGGCGATCGATAAAAAACTTAGCCATGTCTTAACGTCTCCTGTTTAAGTTAAGACTTCGTTTGTTCAGACTGAGTGCCAGCGGCTGCTTGATTCTGACCTTTATCATCTGCCGCTACTTCCTGCGCTTTCACCTGAACACCGGGTTTCACTTTTTGCAAACCGGTCACAATTACGCGATCGCCATCCTTCAACCCACTGGTAACCAGCCATTTATCGCCGATAGCCTGAGCTGCTGTGATATCGCGAACTTCTACTTTGTCATCTTTGCCAATGACCAGGGCGGAAGCATCACCACGCGGTGTACGAGTGACACCTTGTTGCGGAACGAGCAGTGCGTTTGGATTAGTACCTTCTTCCAGTTGTGCGCGGACAAACATGCCCGGAAGCAGCGTTTTATCTGGGTTAGGGAAGATGGCACGCAGAGTGATAGAGCCGGTGCTCTGGTCAACTGTCACATCAGAAAACTCTAAAGAGCCTTCTTGCGGGAATGTAATACCGTCGTTAGTGACTAATTTGACTTTCGCTTTGCCGTTTTCTTGCTTCAGTTTGCCGTCAGCCAACTCTTGCTTAAGGCGCAAGAAATCGTTGCTGGACTGGGTGACATCCACGTAGATAGGATCAAGCTGTTGTACGGTCGCCATAGCGGTGGCCTGGGCTCCCGTTACCAGCGCGCCTTCAGTAACAGAAGACTTACCGATGCGACCACTAATTGGTGAAGTCACTTTGGTATAAGCCAGGTTAATGCGTGCCGATTCAACAGCGGCTTTAGCAGCAACAACTGCCGCATTTGCCTGTTGAGAATCGGCAAGAGCGGTGTCGTAGTCTTGTTGACTGATGTACTTAGTACCCAAAAGCTTCGCATAACGTTTCAGCGTCAGCTGAGCAATATTTGCACTCGCCTGTGCTTTCGCGAGGTCGCCTTTGGCGCTGTCATATGCGGCCTGATAGGTGGCCGGGTCAATTTGGTACAGCGACACACCAGCCTGAATTTCACTTCCCTCTACGAAGTTACGTTTCAGAATGATGCCACTGACTTGCGGGCGAACTTCTGCAATACGATAAGCACTTGTACGGCCTGGAAGCTCTGTGGTTATCTGCAAAGGAGCACTTTTTAGCGTGACGACACCCACTTCAGGGGTATGCGGCGCACTCTTTTGTGTATCTTTGTCATTACATCCTGTAAGCACTAAGCTGCCTGAAAGCATCAGAACGGCCGCCAGAGGCGTAAACCCTCTGTTTTTGTTCATATGTAAACCTCGAGTGTCCGATTTCAAAGTTGTTCAATGGATCAAATGTCCACAAACCCATTGCTGCGTTTATATTATCGTCGTGCTATGGTACATACATTCACAAATGTATGTAAATCTAACCACCTTACTTTCACCCACTTATGGCACGAAAAACCAAACAACAAGCTCTTGAGACTCGTCAGCATCTTCTTGATGTGGCAATCCGCTTGTTTTCTCAACACGGTGTTTCATCAACTTCGCTGGCAGATATTGCTAAAGCGGCAGGCGTCACCCGTGGTGCAATTTATTGGCATTTCAAAAATAAGTCGGATTTGTTTAATGAAATCTGGGAGCTAACTGAATCCAGTATTGGTGATTTAGAGACTGAGTATCAGGCAAAATTTCCTGACGATCCACTTTCTGTTGTAAGAGAGTTATTAATTTACATATTACAAGCAACTGTCACTGATGAACGTCGCCGCTTAATGACGGAAATCATCTTCCATAAATGTGAATTTGTTGGAGAACTTGCGGTATTACAACAGGCCAGACGCAAACTTCATCTCGAAGGAAACGAAAGAATCGAGAGCAGTTTGCAGCGTTGTATTGATGCAGAAATGTTGCCAAAGGGTTTACGTATCCCTGTCGCGGTTATTCTGATGCGCAGTTATATCACTGGCCTCATCGAAAATTGGCTGGTTGCGCCAGATAGCTTTGATCTCCACGGCCAGGCCGAAGACTACATCGCTATTTTGATAGAAATGTTTCAGACCTGCCCAACCCTGAGAAATACTCCACACTAAAAATATGCTTATTAGGGCAATTCCGAAGCGAGTTGACCAAGGATTTTTTGACAAGACGTGCTAATCTGAGCGCTCGTATTTCGTCTTTAACTCGCCATCCTTTCGGCCTGTTCTCAAACACTGTCAAACTATGCCGCAACTCTTGTGTTCACTGTATTCGCGTCGCTTATCTGCACGGTTTTTACTTATCGCTTTTATGAGCCTGTTTTGCCTGCTGGCGCAGCCAGTTTGGGCGAAAAATAACAGCAGCGATCTCCCGAGCCGCGATGAAATTCAAAACCAGCTAACTGCGCTTAATAAGCAAAAGACGCTGTCACCTAATGACAAACTCACCCAGCAAGATCTCAATGAAACACTTGAAGTGTTGGACAAAATTGACCGGGTCAAGGATGAAGCGGCAAAACTGCATCAGCAGATCACTGAAGCACCAAAAACGCTGCGCAAAGCCACCGATGCTTTAAATGAGATAAAGAATCAGCGAGATAACCAGGCCAATGAAGAGGCCGAAATTGAAGCGCTGAACTTACGCCAGCTCGAATCTCGCCTGAATGATTTGATGACGGATTTACAGAATTCACAGAGCGATTTAGCCACCTGGAATAGCCAACTGATTTCGCTGCAAACGCAGCCAGAACGTGTGCAGAATGCGATGATGGCCGCGTCGGCGCAACTCGAAACCATCCGTAACCGGCTGAATGGTGTCGCACCCGGTGCAGCAGAATTACGCCCCAGCCAGCAAACCTTATTACTGGCGCAGCAGGCGTTACTGAATGCGCAACTCGACCAGCAACGTGACAGCCTGAAAGGCAACACGCTGTTGCAAGATACCCTGCAAAAACAACGTGATTACACCAACGCCCATATCAACCAGATGGAACACACGCTGCAACTGTTACAAAAGGCAGTCAGCAGCAAGCGTCTGACGCTAACCCAGCAGACCGCGCAAGAAGCCATCGACTCCGAAGACACGGTTAAAATTCAGCAAAACCCGTTGGTGAAACAAGAGCTGGATATTAACCACCAATTAAGTCAGCGGTTGATCGATGCCACCGAGCGAGCCAATGAGATGGTGCCGCCGAGTATCCGCATCAAAAACACGCTGGATCGTGCGGTGCAATCGGAACGCAATCTGAAAGAGCAAATCGCCGTCCTGAAAGGCAGCTTGCTGTTATCGCGCATTTTGTATCAGCAGCAACAACAGAACATGCCTTCAGCGGAAGACACAGAAGACCTGACCAACCGTATTGCGGATATTCGCCTCGAGCAGTTTGATATCAATCAGCAGCGTGACGCGCTATTCCAGCCTGACGAAATGGTGGCGAAAATTGAAGAAGGGCACAGCGCTGAAGTCACGCCTGACGTTCACGATGCACTGTTACAGGTTCTGGATACGCGCCGCGAATTACTCGACCAGTTGAATAAACAGCTCGGCATGCAGCTAATGCTGGCAATCAACCTGCAGAATAATAAACAGCAACTGCAAAACGTGACCAAATCCCTCGACCAAATTCTGACCGAGCAGATTTTTTGGGTCACCAGTAATAAGCCGATGGACTGGGACTGGCTGAAATCGTTGCCTTCTTCGTTACGCGATCAGTTTAAAAACAGCCATATCAATTTTAATGGAGCGGAAAACTCGTTTAAAATTCTCGCGATTCTCTTGTTGATGATTCCCGCATTGCTGTTGGCAGGGGGGATTCGCTGGCGCTTTAAAGCAATCGACCGCTATCTGGAGAAGCAGGCAAGTCGAGTGGGGCAACTGCGTAACGACAGCCAAATGCTGACCCCGAAAGCCATTGCGTTGACCCTGGTGAAAGTCTTACCGGGGGCGCTTATCATCTATGCCATCGGCTTAGTATTTGCTGGCATTGACCTGAATATCAGCGAATCGATACTGGCGTTTTGTAAAAAGCTTTCCCTGTTCTGGATTGTTTTTGGCCTGACCTACAAAGTGTTGTCGAGCGATGGTGTTGCGGTTCGCCACTTTAATATGCCCCCACAACTGTGTAGCCATTATCGCCGCCAATTAGTGCGCATTGGCTTTGCACTCATGCCGTTGCTGTTTTGGTCGGTGTTGGGCGAGCGTTCGCCGCTGCACCTCGTGGAAGATGCGTTTGGTCAGTTGCTAATCTTCTTCAACCTGTTGCTGATCACCGCATTTGTCTTCCCAATGTGCCGTGAAAACTGGCGCAACAAAAATAACCATACTATGCAGCTCTTTACCGTTACGGTGATGGGGGTGGTGCCTGCGGTGTTAATTGTGCTGACGGCGATGGGGTACTTCTATACCACTTTGCGCCTTGCCGGCCGCTGGATTGAAACCATCTACCTGGTGCTTATCTGGAATCTGGTTTACCAGACCGTACTGCGTGGGCTAAGTGTGACGGCGCGCCGTATGGCTTATCGTCGCGCCGTGTTGCGCCGTGAAAACCTGGTGAGAGAGGGGGCTGAAGGGGGCGAGCCGGTAGAAGAACCGCCGTTGGCTCTGGATCAAATCAACCAGCAAACCATGCGCCTGGCGATCATTGCGCTGTTTGCGCTATTTGCCATCTTCTTCTACACCATTTGGTCAGACTTGTTTGGGGTATTCGGTTATCTCGACAGCATCCAGCTCTGGAGCTACAACGGCACTGAAGCGGGGGCCGCGGTGGTGAAAAACGTCACCATGGGCAGCTTGTTATTTGCGGTGATTGCCTTCGCGATTGCCTGGGTACTGATACGCAACTTACCGGGTTTGCTGGAAGTGTTGGTGCTCTCGCGTCTGAAGATGCGCCAGGGCGCTTCTTACGCCATCACTACTATTCTTAATTATGTGATTATTGGCGCTGGTGCGATGACCATCTTTGGTTCGCTCGGTGTGTCGTGGGATAAATTGCAATGGCTGGCAGCGGCGTTATCAGTCGGCCTGGGCTTCGGTTTGCAGGAGATATTCGGTAACTTTGTTTCCGGCTTGATTATCCTGTTTGAGCGCCCGGTGCGTATCGGCGATACCGTAACCATCGGCACCTTCTCGGGCAGCGTCAGCAAGATTCGTATTCGTGCCACCACCATCACTGACTTCGACAGGAAAGAAGTGATCATCCCGAACAAAGCCTTTGTGACCGAACGTTTGATCAACTGGTCGCTGTCCGACACCATCACGCGCGTGGTTATCCGCCTTGGCGTTGCTTACGGATCGGATCTGGATAAAGTGCGTGAAATCTTACTGAAAGCCGCTCATGAACATCCGAAAGTGATGCACGATCCTGAACCGACCGTGTTCTTCACTACCTTCGGGGCCAGCACGCTGGATCATGAATTGCGCCTGTATGTGCGCGAACTGCGCGATCGTAGTTATACGGTTGATGAACTGAATCGGACCATCGATCGTCTGTGCCGTGAAAATGGCATTAACATCGCCTTCAACCAACTCGAAGTGCATCTGCGTAATGACAAAGGCGATGAACTGACAGAAGTGAAACGCGATAACAACGGTAAATCGAACGGCGGCATCGTCCCGGTGCAGTAAAAATTAGCGGGAGGTGCTTTCTTCCCGCTTACGCAAAAAATCCTGACGGACAATCTCTAACGCAGCAAGCGCGGTTTCCGTCGGGACTTCATGTTCTTCCAGCAGCATTATCAAATCGACAGCCAGTTTCACTTCATCTGGTGCATTTTCCAGCGACATTGTATTAACCCGTAATTTGCGAAATAAAAAGAGACGGCTGACGAAACCTTTTTCGTAGGTCGGCTAAGCGCAGCGCCATCCGACACAACCAGCGCAGGTGGTGGATGACGCTATCGCTTATCCACCCTACAACACCAATTTAGTGGCTGTGATTAGCTTAGCCCACGTTCCCGCCGTTCAATCGCACGTTCAATTCGCGTAATCGCCTGGCGGCAGCGTTGCAAACGACCTTCAAGAGCCGCGATTTCTTTCTGGATCTTTTGTTGCCCAACGAGCGTCGTTTGAATCGCAAGTTGGCTGTCACGATCGCTAATCATCGTTTGCAGACGGCGTTCATAATCCTGATGAGTGGAGAGTTTCTCATACAGGTTTTCAACCACCGGCGGTTGGGGATCGTTTTTGCGCATCTGCAACGTCGCCAGTTCACGCTGCAAAGCGGCAATTTGCGCCACCAGTTTTTCGGCAAGATACGCCACTTGATCTGCTTTTCCGACTTTCACGCTAAGCTGTAATTGTGCGAGATTAGCCTGAACTTCGCTCAGATAATCTTTAAGTTGTGTGCTGTGAGTGGAAAATAAATTACGATCGAAGCGGGCCTGAGAGGCGCGTTGCAACGAAATGGGCGCAATGGCTTGGGCGAGATCCGCGACGCGAACATCCAGGGCTTGTAACAGCGAAGCGGTTTTCACAAAATGGCTCTCCAGGGTTGCAGGTGTTTAAATTTAAGGAATGAATGAAACGGACCATTTTAATCATCATCGGTTGGCTGGCGGTAGTCCTTGCGACGCTGGGTGTGGTGTTGCCTTTGCTGCCTACCACCCCATTTTTACTGCTGGCGGCCTGGTGCTTCGCCCGTTCTTCGCCGCGCTTTCATCACTGGCTGCTGTATCGTTCGTGGTTTGGTAGTTACATTCGTCACTGGCAAGAACATCGTGCGCTACCACCGGGAGCGAAACCCAGAGCATTGATTTTTATTGTTATCACCTTTGCTGTCTCCCTTTATCTGGTCAACATTCTTTGGGTCAGACTACTCTTACTGATGATGATGTGCGCACTGCTGTTCTTTATGTGGCGCATGCCGGTCATTGACGAAAAGCAACAAAAGCCATAATCCGCATTTGCAGTGGTTGCAATTGTTGATGCCAGCCAGTAAATTCGACCGTTTTCGAGCACGGTATGACTGTTTAATAAGTAGTCTCGTGCTTTGTTAGAACCATGTTTTTAGCAGGCATTAATTATGACCGCGACTGCGCAGCAGCTTGAATATCTGAAAAACAGCATCAAAAGCATTCCAGACTACCCAAAGCCTGGGATCTTATTCCGTGACGTTACCAGCTTGCTTGAAGATCCGAAAGCCTACGCCACCAGCATTGAACTCTTAGTTTCACGCTTTAAAGATGCCGGTATCACCAAAGTGGTGGGCACTGAAGCGCGTGGTTTTCTGTTCGGCGCACCGGTTGCGCTGGAATTAGGCGTGGGTTTTGTGCCAGTACGCAAGCCAGGTAAACTGCCGCGTGAAACCATCGCTGAAAACTACGAACTGGAATACGGCACCGATCAACTTGAAATCCACGTTGATGCGATCCAGCCTGGTGACAAAGTTCTGGTGGTTGACGATCTGCTGGCAACCGGTGGCACCATTGAAGCGACCGTTAAGCTGATCCGTCGTCTGGGTGGTGAAGTGACCGACGCTGCGTTTATCATCAATCTGTTTGATATTGGTGGTGAGCAACGTCTGGAAAAAATGGGCGTGAAAAGCTACAGCCTCGTACTGTTCCCTGGCCACTGAGTCCTGCCTCCGTATTCCCCAAATTATACCCGTTAGCATTCGAGTTGCAGGTAGGCGGTAAGGACGAGACAAATTCGTCGGGAACGAATTTGACCAGCCGAAGGCTGGCCTCCGGTGAGAGACAGGAGTCTCTCATTAATCCCATGGAGCTTACTTGAGTAAGTGACTGGGATGAGCGTATGCAGCCAACACCCCTGCAGCTTGAAGGAGGATGGGTATAGAAGCCTCGCCCGATGGGTGAGGCTTATGTTAGCATTACCCCCTGAATTCACACCCGCGATGTAGAGCCTATCTCGAATGAGCTACCAGGTCTTAGCCCGCAAATGGCGGCCACAAACTTTTGCTGATGTTGTCGGCCAGCAACACGTGTTGACTGCGCTGGCTAATGGCTTATCCATGGGCCGAATCCACCACGCCTATCTCTTTTCAGGGACGCGCGGCGTGGGGAAAACGTCCATCGCTCGCTTGCTGGCGAAAGGGTTAAATTGTGAAACAGGCATTACCGCCACGCCTTGTGGTGTTTGCGATAACTGCCGCGAAATTGAGCAGGGGCGCTTTGTTGATCTCATTGAGATTGACGCCGCCTCGCGTACCAAAGTCGAAGACACCCGTGACTTGCTGGACAACGTTCAGTACGCACCGGCGCGTGGCCGCTTCAAAGTCTATTTAATCGATGAAGTCCACATGCTCTCTCGCCACAGCTTCAACGCCCTGTTGAAGACGCTGGAAGAGCCACCTTCGCATGTCAAATTCTTGCTGGCGACCACCGATCCACAAAAACTGCCGGTCACTATTCTTTCTCGCTGCCTGCAATTCCACCTGAAAGCGCTGGATGTCGAACAAATCCGCCATCAGCTGGAATACATTCTTGGCGAAGAAAAAGTCCCCAGCGAAACTCGCGCTTTGCAACTGTTGGCCCGTGCCGCAGATGGCAGCCTGCGTGATGCGCTAAGTCTTACCGACCAGGCAATTGCCAGCGGCGATGGGCAAGTGACCACTGCGGCTGTTAGCACCATGCTCGGCACGCTGGACGACGACCAGGCTCTGGCGCTGATAGAAGCGATGGTGCAGGCAGATGGCGAGCGCGTGATGAGCTTGCTTAACGATGCCGCAAGTCGCGGAATTGAGTGGGAAGCGTTGCTGGTGGAAATGCTCGGCTTGCTGCACCGTGTGGCGATGGTGCAATTGTCTCCTGCCGCATTGGGCAGCGACATGGCGGCCATCGAACAGCGTATGCGTGAGCTGGCGCGCGTGGTGCCGCCTGCTGAAGTACAACTTTATTACCAAACCTTGCTGATTGGTCGCAAAGAGCTTTCCTGGGCTCCCGACCGCCGCATGGGCATTGAGATGACACTGCTGCGCGCGCTGGCATTCCATCCGAGAAAACCTTTACCGGAACCAGAACAACCGCGTCAGGCTCCGAGTATTCCGGTCATCAACCCGGTTCCGGTTCGGCAACAAGCGTCACCTCCGCCACGGCAAAATGAAACCCCGTTGCCGGACACCACAAGCCAGGTGCTGCAAGCGCGAACACAGTTAATGCGCCAGCAGGGAGCCAACAAAGCAAAAAAGAGTGAGCCGGCAGCGCCAAATCAAGCGCGGCCGGCAAAGAGTACTGCCCTGGAACGTCTGGCATCAGTCACCGATCGTATCCAGTCCCGGCCCGCTGCGGTAACCGAAGAGAAAGTCGAGAAGCCGGAGGCGTATCGCTGGAAGTCGCAGAACGTTTCTGAGGTTGTCGAAGAGCCGGTTGCCACGCCAAAAGCATTAAAGCGCGCGATGGAGCATGAGAAAACACCAGAGCTCGCATTGAAGCTGGCGCAGGAAGCCATTGAACGTGACAGTTGGGCGGCGGAAATTAGCCAACTGGTGCTACCAAAACTGGTGCAACAATTGGCGCTAAACGCCTGGAAAGAGCAGGATGGCAGCCGCGTTTGTTTGCACTTGCGCCCGGCATTACGCCATTTGAACTCACCGTCGGCACAGCAAACACTGTCTGACGCAATGAGTACTTTTAGCGGCGAAACTGTTGAGCTGACTATTATTGAAGATGATAATCTTGCACAACGCACCCCGCTGGAGTGGCGCCAGGCTATCTACGAAGAGAAGCTGGCACAAGCGCGGGAATCTATGACTACTGACAACAATATCCAAACGCTGCGTCGTTTTTTTGATGCAGAACTGGATGAAGACAGTATTCGACCTATTTGACAGACTGGTCATGCCGGTTTGTTGTAAACCCTGATAGCCGTTAATCGTTAAGTACGATTAACGGCCCGAGCAAAAGAGAGAAGACTATGTTTGGAAAAGGCGGTCTGGGCAACATCATGAAGCAAGCCCAGCAGATGCAGGAAAAAATGGCCCAGGTTCAGGAAGAAATCGCCCAAATGGAAGTCACTGGCGAATCTGGCGCGGGTCTGGTGAAAGTAACCATCAACGGTGCTCACAACTGCCGTCGCGTGGAAATCGATCCAAGCCTGATGGAAGATGACAAAGAAATGGTTGAAGACCTGGTTGCTGCAGCCTTCAACGATGCCGCACGTCGTATTGGCGAAGCGCAGAAAGAGAAAATGGCGGGTGTTTCCAGCGGGATGCAGTTGCCACCAGGCTTCAAAATGCCATTCTGATCAGTTTGGCGGATGACGCATGCGCTTATCCGCCCTACGATTGACACTGTTTGTCTTTTGTAGGTCGGGTAAGCGCAGCGTCACCCGACATGACATTCTCACTCCTCCTCAAACGCCGCATAACTCTCCACCAGAAAATCAATCAATGCCCTGACCGCCGGTAACTGACCGCGCCGTGAAGGAAACACCAAATGTATCACCTCCCGTCTTGCCCGCCAGTCCGGTAACAAATGCACCAAAGTTCCCTCTGCGATTTGCTTGTGAATCATCAACATCGGCAACTGAACAATTCCCACACCCGCCAGCGCGGCGGCGCGTAACGCAATCATATCGGTGGTCACAAAACGCGGAGTATGGTGCAGCGTCACTTCCTGATTATCCGGGCCAAACAGACACCAGCGGTAAACCTGCTGTGGTTTGGATAACGCCAGGCTCGGCCAGTGTTGAAGATCGGCCGGCGACTTCGGCTGGGAAAAACGCGCGACTAACTCGGGGCTGGCGACCAGGCACATGCCGCGATCGGCCAATTTACGCATCACCAGATCGCTGTCATCCAGCGGCAACGGGCGCACCCGCACCGCTAAATCGACATTCTCATTCAGCACATCAACCTGGCGATTAGTCTCTTCAAGCTGCACCGTTACCTGCGGATACAGCGTCATAAATCGCGCCAGCATGTCGCCGATATGCACATGCAGCAAAGCAACCGGGCAGGTCAGGCGAATCAGCCCGCGCGGCTCGGCACGCAGTGTGTTGATGGCTTCCTGTGCCGCTTCGGCTTCAATAATCATCGCTTTGCAATGGCGATAAAAAATCTGCCCGGCTTCGGTCACCGTGAAACTGCGCGTTGAACGCTGAATCAGGCGGGTTTCCAGGCTTTCTTCCAGCAAAGCAATACGCCGACTCAGGCGCGACTTGGGAATACCGATAACGCGGCTCGCCGGAGAAAAACCGCCGTTATCCACCACTTGCACGAAGTACCACAGATCGTTGAGGTCCTGCATGGCTATTGTCCTGTATATGGAACACTGAGTTCATTTTCAGAGTCTACCGCGGATTTCGTCTTATGAGTAAGCTTTATCTCAACAGAAATCGACACTCAATGGAGATAACGATGAAATCAATTCTTGGCGTTTATTCAGCACCGGCGTCCCACTGGGTGGGCGATGGCTTCCCGGTTCGCTCACTGTTTTCTTACTCAAAATTCGAAAAACAGCTCAGCCCATTCCTGCTGTTGGATTACGCAGGTCCGGCAGACTTTAAACCGAGCAATAAAGGGCAACGCGGTGTAGACGTCCACCCGCATCGCGGTTTTGAAACCGTCACCATCGTTTACAAAGGCGAAGTGGCACACCGCGACTCCACCGGCAGCGGCGGGGTAATTGGCCCAGGCGACGTGCAGTGGATGACCGCCGGTAGC
The DNA here is from genome assembly GCF_003675305.1 of Buttiauxella sp. 3AFRM03. Taxonomy (NCBI): domain Bacteria; kingdom Pseudomonadati; phylum Pseudomonadota; class Gammaproteobacteria; order Enterobacterales; family Enterobacteriaceae; genus Buttiauxella; species Buttiauxella sp. 3AFRM03. The sequence continues at coordinate 1,849,174 of NZ_CP033076.1, read as the reverse complement.
GGCATTCTGCATGAAGAGTTTCACTCGCCGGCATTCAGCGAGCAGGGCGGTACGCTGGAAATGGTTCAGCTGTGGGTCAATTTGCCAGCCAAAGACAAATCAACGCCACCGAACTACCAGTCGATTACCGATGCGGACATTCCGGTGGTGACATTGCCGGATAACGCCGGCCAGGTGCGGGTTATCGCGGGTGAAATGGATGGTGCAAAAGGCCCGGCACACACCTTTTCACCATTGCGTGTGCTGGATATGCGGCTCAATGCGCACAGCACCACCCAACTGACGCTGCCTGATGGCTGGAACACCGCACTGGTGGTGCTTAAAGGCACCGTGCAGGTCAATGGTCAGGAAGTGGCACGTGAAGCGCAACTGGTAGTGCTGGACGCGAAAGGCGAAACCGTCACCCTGGAAGCCAATAACGACGCCGTCGTGTTGGTGTTGAGCGGTGAGCCACTAAACGAGCCAGTGGTCGGTTACGGGCCGTTTGTGATGAACACCCGCGAGGAAATCAAAGAGGCCATTGACGATTTTAATCAGGGCAAATTTGGTCAGAAAGTTTAACAAACTCAAACGGCTATCGTTCCGGTAGCCGTTAATTTTCAGCAGTTTATTCAGATAGCAAAGAGGATATAAACATGGCACCTGCAAATTTTAACGGACAAATCCCGACCATCGATGCCAACGACGCGGTCATGCTGCTCATCGACCACCAGAGCGGTTTGTTCCAGTTGGTCCACGATATGCCAATGCCGACTTTACGCACTCACGCCACGGTGCTGGCCAAAGTTGCGACACTGGCGAATATTCCGGTCATCACCACCGCTTCCGTACCACAAGGCCCGAACGGCCCGCTGATTCCTGAGATTCACCAGTACGCTCCCCATGCGCAATATGTGCCGCGTAAAGGCGAAATCAACGCCTGGGACAATCCGGATTTCGTCGCCGCTGTTAAAGCGACAGGTCGCAAAACTCTGATTATTGCCGGTACCGTGACCAGCGTGTGCATGGCGTTCCCGGCCATCAGTGCTGTGGCGGAAGGTTTCAAAGTCTTTGCGGTGATTGATGCTTCAGGCACTTATTCCAAAATGGCGCAGGAAGTGACTTTGGCGCGTGTGGTTCAGGCTGGAGTGGTGCCGATGGATACCGCAGCGGTTGTTGCTGAAATCCAGCATACCTGGAATCGCGACGATGCGATGGACTGGGCAAATCTGTGGGGCGGCGTATTCATTGAGTACGGCTTGCTGATGGAAAGCTACCAGAAAGCGCAAGATGTGGTGAGTAATCAAGAGCAACTCGACTCCCAGCGCGCTTAATATATTTCCCCCTTTGCGAGACATCGCGCAGGGGGAATATCTTTTTCTATCCCCTTGCTCCGGGCTAATGTTAGGCTATGTCCCACTCTTTTTTCAGAAGTCTGAGCGATGCAAACCAGTCCTTTACTTACTGCCCTTATGGAATCCCTGCGCTGCCTGCCAGGTGTTGGCCCGAAGTCTGCCCAACGTATGGCGTTTGCGCTACTGCAACGTGACCGCAGTGGTGGGATGCGTCTGGCTCAAGCATTAACGCGCGCAATGTCCGAAATTGGGCACTGTGCGGATTGCCGTACCTTTACCGAACAAGAAATCTGCGCCATTTGCGCCAACCCACGCCGCCAGGAAAATGGCCAGATTTGCGTGGTGGAAACCCCGGCGGATATTCACGCTATTGAAGCGACCGGCCAGTTTTCCGGGCGCTATTTTGTGCTGATGGGGCATCTGTCCCCGCTCGACGGTATCGGCCCGCAAGACATCGGCCTCGACAGGCTGGAACAGCGCCTTGAGCGCGAGACTATCAAAGAGCTGATCCTCGCGACCAACCCAACGGTTGAAGGTGAAGCCACTGCAAACTACATTGCTGAATTGTGTGGGCAATATGGTGTTGATGCCAGCCGAATCGCGCATGGGGTGCCGGTTGGTGGCGAGCTGGAAATGGTCGATGGCACCACGCTTTCGCATTCTTTAGCGGGCCGCCACAAGATTGTTTTTTAATCACTTGTGGGGAGTTTATTAGGCTCCCCGCTTGAAAACCTCCGTTTCTATCCTCATATCACCCTCAACGTTTTCATCACCCCTATGTATTTTGTTGAGGTATCAATGACCATGAAAGGACAAGAGACTCGTGGCTTCCAGTCCGAAGTGAAACAACTTCTGCACCTGATGATCCACTCCCTCTATTCAAATAAAGAAATTTTCCTGCGTGAGCTGATCTCCAACGCCTCTGATGCGGCAGACAAATTGCGTTTCCGCGCGCTGTCACATGCTGACTTGTATGAAGGTGACGGCGAACTGCGCGTGCGTGTCTCTTTCGATAAAGAAAAACGCACCCTGACGATTGCCGATAACGGCATCGGTATGACACGTGACGAAGCCATTGATCACCTCGGGACCATCGCAAAATCCGGGACCAAAGCGTTCCTGGAATCTATGGGTTCTGACCAGGCGAAAGATAGCCAACTGATTGGCCAGTTTGGTGTCGGCTTCTACTCTGCGTTTATCGTGGCTGATAAAGTCACCGTGCGCACCCGTGCGGCTGGTGTTCCAGCCGATCAAGCGGTGTTCTGGGAATCTGAAGGTGCGGGTGAATATACCGTCGCGCATATCACTAAAGCCGATCGCGGGACTGAAATTACCCTGCACCTGCGCGAAGGTGAAGACGAGTTCCTCGACGACTGGCGTGTGCGCAATGTTATCGGCAAATATTCCGACCACATCGCCTTGCCGGTTGAGATTGAAACCCGTGAAGAAAAAGACGGCGAAACCATTCTCGGCTGGGAAAAAATCAACAAAGCTCAGGCTTTGTGGACTCGTAGCAAGTCTGAAATTAAAGACGAAGAGTACAACGAGTTCTACAAGCATGTAGCGCATGACTTCACCGACCCGCTGGCATACAGCCACAACCGTGTGGAAGGGAAACAAGAGTACACCAGCCTGCTGTACATCCCATCCCAGGCTCCGTGGGACATGTGGAACCGTGACCATAAACACGGCCTGAAACTGTACGTGCAGCGCGTATTCATCATGGACGATGCTGAACAGTTCATGCCGAACTACCTGCGTTTTGTGCGTGGACTGATAGATTCCAACGACCTGCCGCTGAACGTATCGCGTGAAATTCTGCAAGACAGCCGCGTAACGCAAAACCTGCGTAGCGCGCTGACCAAACGCGTATTGCAGATGCTGGAAAAACTGGCGAAAGACGACAGCGAAAAATACCAGACCTTCTGGAAACACTTCGGCCTGGTGCTGAAAGAAGGCCCTGCTGAAGACAACGCCAACCAGGAAGCTATCGCTAAACTGCTGCGCTTTGCGACCACGCATACCGATTCCGCTGCACAAACCGTGTCGCTGGAAGAGTACGTGTCACGCATGAAAGAAGGGCAGGAGAAGATTTACTACATCACCGCCGACAGCTATGCAGCCGCGAAAAGCAGCCCGCATCTGGAATTGCTGCGTAAGAAAGGCATCGAAGTATTGCTGCTTTCTGACCGCATCGACGAGTGGATGATGAGCTACCTGACCGAATTCGACGGCAAAATGTTCCAGTCAGTCAGCAAAACTGACGAGTCGCTGGAAAAAATGGCCGACGAAGAAACTCCGGAAGCGAAAGAAGCTGAAAAAGCCCTTGAGCCGTTTGTTGATCGTGTGAAAAACCTGTTGGGCGAGCGTGTGAAAGAAGTGCGTCTGACGCACCGTTTGACCGACACGCCAGCTATTGTGACCACCGACAGCAACGACATGAGCACGCAAATGGCAAAACTGTTTGCTGCGGCGGGCCAGGAAGTGCCGGAAGTGAAGTACATCTTCGAGCTGAACCCGGATCACGGGCTGGTGAAACGCGTCGCGGATACCCAGGACGAAACCCAGTTTGCTGAATGGGTTGAGTTGCTGCTTGATCAGGCGCTGTTAGCTGAACGCGGTACGCTGGAAGATCCAAACCAGTTTATCCGTCGTATGAACCAGCTGCTGGCTTCCTAAGTTCTTCCCCTCACCCTAACCCTCTCCCCTGGGAGAGGGAATCGCCATTATTCCCCCTCTCCTGGGGGAGAGGGTCGGGGTGAGGGCGTCCTAATCAACTAACCACTCCGAAATACCCGCCATTCTTGAGCTGAATACGCCTTTAATGGTAAGGTCTCAACTTCTGCTTTAAAAAATCAAAAATCCAAACGAATGGGGAATTACGCAATGCGTATTATTCTGCTTGGCGCTCCGGGCGCAGGTAAAGGAACTCAGGCTCAGTTCATCATGGAGAAATACGGCATTCCGCAAATCTCCACCGGTGACATGCTGCGTGCCGCAGTAAAATCTGGCTCAGAGCTGGGTAAACAAGCAAAAGACATCATGGACGCCGGGAAACTGGTTACAGATGAACTGGTTATTGCTCTGGTTAAAGAACGTATTACCCAGGAAGATTGCCGTAACGGTTTCCTGCTTGATGGTTTCCCACGCACTATTCCACAAGCTGATGCGATGAAAGAAGCTGGCATCAAGGTGGACGTGGTTCTGGAATTCGCCGTACCGGACGAACTGATTGTTGAGCGTATTGTTGGCCGTCGCGTACACGCGCCATCTGGCCGCGTTTACCACGTCACTTTCAATCCACCAAAAGTGGAAGGCAAAGACGATGCGACTGGCGAAGAGCTGACCACCCGTAAAGACGATCAAGAAGAAACCGTGCGTAAGCGTCTGGTGGAATACCATCAGATGACTGCTCCGCTGATCTCTTACTACAGCAAAGAAGCGGCTGCCGGTAACACCAAATATGCGAAAATCGACGGCACTCGTAAAGTGACCGAAGTTAGCGCAGAGCTGGCTAAAATCCTCGGCTAATTCATTGCTGATACAAAAAATACCGGGACGTGTTCCTGGTATTTTTTTGCCCAAATTTTGCCCTTTCGCTGTAATCGGTTTTCCTGAAGCACTTTTACGTTACAATTATCAGTAATTTGTTGATAAGGAGTGGAAATGAATCAGGAAAAAGTGGGCATCTTACTGGCAAACCTCGGCACACCTGATGCCCCCACTCCGGCGGCGGTGAAACGCTACTTGCGCCAGTTTCTCAGCGACAAACGTGTCGTGGATACCCCGCGTTTAATCTGGTGGCCGCTATTACGTGGCGTGATTCTGCCGCTGCGTTCTGCCCGCGTAGCCAAACTTTATCAGTCTGTCTGGATGGACGAAGGCTCACCGCTGCTGGTGTATAGCCGTCGCCAGCAAGCTGCCCTGGCAGCACAACTGCCTGATACCCCCGTCGCACTCGGCATGAGCTATGGCTCGCCATCGCTGAAAAGTGCCGTGGATGAACTTTTGTCCCACCACGTCGATCACATCGTTGTGTTGCCGCTGTATCCGCAGTTTTCTTGCTCGACGGTCGCCGCCGTCTGGGATGAATTAGGGCGCATTTTTGCCGACTACCGCTCGCTGCCGTCGATCTCGCTGATCCGCGACTACGCTGAAGATACCTCCTACATAAATGCGCTGGTGGCTTCGGTCAGGCACTCTTTCGCCCAACACGGTGAGCCGGATGTTTTGCTGCTTTCCTACCATGGCATTCCGCAGCGTTATGCCAATGAAGGCGATGATTATCCACAGCGCTGCCGCGACACCACGCGTGAGCTGCTTTCAGCACTCGAACTGCCACCTGAAAAAGTGATGATGACTTACCAGTCACGCTTTGGGCGCGAGCCGTGGCTAATGCCGTACACCGACGAAACGCTAAAGATGCTGGCGGAAAAAGGGGTGAAACACATCCAGGTGATGTGCCCAGGTTTTTCAGCCGATTGCCTGGAAACGCTTGAAGAAATGGCGGTACAAAACCGTGAAGTTTTCATTGAAGCGGGTGGCACCAAATATGAATATATTCCTGCGCTTAACGACGATCCGGCACACATCGCCATGATGATCAATCTGGTAGATAAATATCGCTAATCCCGCTTATGGCCGTTAATGTGCTACCATTTCCGGCCTGATTAGCAACCTTTCGAACAACATCATGAAATTTCCCGGCAAACGAAAATCCAAACACTACTTCCCTGTTAGCGCGCGCGACCCTCTTCTGCAACAGGTTCAGCCTGAACATGAAACTGGCACCTCCTGGATTGTCGGGATTGACCAAACGCTGGTGGATATTGAAGCAAAAGTGGATGACGAGTTTGTTCGTCGTTACGGTTTGAGTTTTGGCCATTCGCTGGTGATTGAAGATGATGTGGCCGAAGCCTTATATCAGGATCTGGTGAAAAAAGATCTGATTACTCATCAGTTTGCCGGTGGCACCATTGGTAACACCATGCATAACTATTCGGTATTAGCCGATGACCGCTCGGTGTTACTGGGCGTGATGTGCAGCAATATCGAAATTGGTAGCTACGCCTACCGCTATCTGTGCAACACCTCCAGCCGTACCGACCTCAACTACCTGCAAGGCGTGAATGGCGCGATTGGCCGCTGCTTTACGCTGATTGGCGAGCAGGGCGAACGCACCTTTGCCATCAGCCCTGGCCACATGAACCAGCTTCGCGCCGACAGCATTCCCGAAGAGGTGATTGCCGGTGCCTCCGCGCTGGTGCTGACTTCCTATCTGGTGCGTTGCAAAGACGGCGAGCCGATGCCGGAAGCGACCATGCAGGCTATCGCTTACGCGAAAAAGTACAACGTACCGGTGGTACTCACACTCGGCACCAAATACGTTATCGCTGAAAACCCAGAATGGTGGCAGGCGTTCCTGAAAGAGCATGTCTCGATTCTGGCGATGAACGAAGAAGAAGGGCTGGCGCTGACTGGTGAAAACGATCCGCTGTTGGCGGCCGATAAGGCGCTGGATTGGGTCGATTTAGTCTTATGTACCGCGGGGCCAGTTGGGTTGTACATGGCGGCCTTTACTGAAGAATCTGCTAAACGCACTACGCAGCATCCGCTATTGCCAGGGGCGATTGCTGAATTTAACCAGTACGAATTTAGCCGTGCGATGCGCCATAAAGATTGCCAGAACCCGAAGCGTATTTTCTCGCACATTGCGCCATATATGGGTGGGCCTGAGAAAATCATGAATACCAATGGCGCGGGTGATGGTGCGCTGGCGGCACTGCTGCACGATATTACAGCGAATAATTACCACCGTTCTAACGTGCCAAATTCCAGCAAACACCAGTTCACCTGGCTGACCTATTCGTCTTTGGCACAGGTGTGTAAATACGCCAATCGCGTGAGTTATCAGGTGCTGAACCAGCATTCTCCGCGTCTGACTCGTGGGTTGCCCGAGCGTGAAGACAGCCTCGAAGAGTCTTACTGGGATCGCTAATCAAACGCCCTCACCCTCTCCCCCAGGAGAGGGGACTATCCGGTTTACTCCTTCTCCTGGGGGAGAAGGCCGGGATGAGGGCGCTAATCACACCACCGCTTTATCCAGCATTCCCATCATAGTATTAGCAATTTCACGCTCACCCATAACGACCTGATTGGCACCACGTTCGGTGATGTAATTCACCTCATCGTCATAATGAGCGCGGGCAATAATCTCGATGTCCGGGCATTTCGCTCGCGCTGTCGCGACAATTTCACCGGCTTCGTAACCGTTCGGGATGGTCAACAACAACCAACGCGCGCAATCAAGATGGGCGAGATTCATGATCTCTTCATTGGCAGCATTCCCCAACACCGCACTGATCCCACGCTCGCGCAGTTCATCAACCCGGCTACGTGAAGTTTCAATCACCACCAGTGGAATGCCTTGCGCTATTAATTTCTCGCCCAGCAAACTCCCTACGCGCCCAAACCCAACCAACAAGGCGTGATTGCAAATATCGACCGGGACTTGCTTCTCGTCCTCAATCACTTCTTCCAGCGTCTGCTCTTCCAGCGTTTCGGTTTTGGCGAGATAACGCTCAAGGATGGCAAACAAAATTGGATTGAGCATAATCGACAAAATCGCCCCGGCCAGCACCAGATTTTGCCCGGTCTGCGGCAACAGATTCAGCGCCATTCCTAGCCCAGCCAGGATAAAGGCAAACTCACCAATCTGCGCAAGGCTTGTTGCAATGGTTAATGCGGTGCGTTGCGAGTGGCCGAACAGGCGCACCAGGAAGAAGGCCGCCAGGGATTTACCAAACACGATGATGGCGACAGTACCCAGCACCGCAAGCGGTTCCTGAATCAGAATCATTGGGTCGAATAACATGCCGACCGAAACAAAAAACAGCACCGCGAACGCGTCGCGTAGCGGCAGGGTGTCGTGTGCCGCGCGATGGCTCAGCTCAGATTCGTTGAGCACCATCCCGGCAAAGAACGCACCGAGTGCAAACGACACATCAAACAGCTCAACCGCGCCAAAAGCGATACCCAGCGCCAGCGCGAGAACCGCCAGCGTAAACAGCTCGCGTGAACCGGTCGCAGCACTACGTGCCAGAATCCACGGCACCAGACGGCGGCCAACAATCAGCATAATGGCGATAAACGCGACCACTTTGCCTATCGTCAAACCCATATCCAGTGACAACGAAGCCAGGCCTACGTCGCCTTTTTCCATCATTCCGGCAACTGCGGGCAGCAGAACCAGCGTTAACACCATCACCAGATCTTCAACAATCAACCAGCCAATCGCGATTTGCCCGCGCTGGCTGTCAATTAATTGCCGCTCTTCCAGCGCCCGTAACAGCACCACGGTACTGGCGGTGGAAAGACACAGGCCGAACACGATACCGGTCATCAATGACCAGCCCATCAGCGATGAAAGCGCCATACCCAGCAGCGTCGCCACACCAATCTGGGCGATAGCTCCGGGGATGGCGATGGCCTTTACCGCCATCAAATCCTTTAAAGAGAAATGCAAACCAACGCCAAACATCAGCAAGATAACGCCCAGTTCGGCCAGTTCCGGGGCCAGTTTAGTGTCTGCGACAAAACCTGGCGTAAAAGGGCCAGCTAATACCCCAGCTAACAAATAGCCCACCAGTGGCGATATTCGCAGTTTGTTGGCGAGCATACCGAGTAAAAAGGCCAGGACAAGGCCTCCGACAATGGTGGTGATAAGCGGGGTGGCATGATGCATTCAGTCTCCTTTCGTAACAAATAAGATCCAATACTCTACTTTTAGTTTATGACAATTTTTTAATCGGTGTGGGTGTTAAATAAGTGATTTTTTAAGAAAAGGCGCATTTAGACAAAAATGGGTGCAGGAAGGGGGTTTTACAAGGTTAATCTCTAAAAGACATTGAGGAACATGCGGGAAGTGCAGGGCCAGAGAAACTATCTGGCCCTTATAACTAAGACTTATGGCGATTGTCAGGCAGGAATATGGTCAATATGCCAAGAAGTGGCAGGAAAGCACATATTTTATAGACTAACTCGATACTTGTGTGGTCAGCCACTAAGCCCAATATCGCAGCGCCCAGCCCGCCCATGCCAAAGGCAAAACCGAAGAACAGCCCGGAAACCATACCGATACGTCCAGGCATCAGTTCTTGCGCGTAAACCAGAATAGCGGAAAATGCCGAGGCCAGAATAAAGCCGATAATTACTGTCAGTATGCCTGTCCAGTACAGCGAAACGTACGGCAGGAATAGCGTGAATGGCGCGACACCCAGAATCGAACCCCAGATGACATACTTACGGCCAATTTTATCGCCAACAGGCCCGCCAATCACAGTTCCAGCGGCTACCGCAAACAAGAAGGCGAACAGATGGAACTGGGCGTTTTGTACTGACAAACCAAATTTGTGCATCAGATAGAAGGTGTAATAGCTGCTGATACTCGCCATATAAAAGTACTTAGAGAAAATCAGCACCAGCAACACACTCACCGCCTGAATCACTTTTTTGCGTGGCAGTGGGTTTACTACGGGAGCCGCAGTCTTACCTTTCGCCATACGATGTTGCGCGGCATACCAGCGGCTAATTTGCAGCAAGACAATAATCGCCAACAGCGCAGCCAGTACAAACCAGCCGACGTTACCTTTACCATACGGAGCAATAATCAGCGCGGCCAACAACGGACCTAATGAACTACCGAAGTTGCCACCAACCTGGAACAGCGACTGCGCAAGACCATGGCGACCGCCGGATGCCATACGCGCCACACGGGAGGATTCCGGGTGGAATACTGAAGAACCGGTGCCCACCAGGCCTGCTGCCAGTAGTACCATCGGGAAGCTACCCGCCAGGGCCAGAATGACCAATCCGCAAAGTGTGAAGCACATGCCAATCGGCAATGACCATGGCATCGGGTATTTATCTGTGTAGTATCCTACCACCGGCTGAAGAAGCGATGAGGTGACCTGGAAGGTCAGCGTGATCATCCCTATCTGCACAAAACTCAGCGAGAACTCACTCTGTAGCAGCGGGTAGAGCGCCAGAATGAGCGACTGAATCATATCGTTGAGCAAATGAGAAAGGCTGATTGCTCCTAAAATTCCGAACGCGGTGCGAGCCTTCTTAGGCTCAGGCGGTGCGAGAGTTTGTTCCGAGATTGCCATAAGTACCTGTCATATATTGAGTGATTTATTATTATCCGGTTCACTGATGGAACCGTAGGAAATCATTACTCAGCTAACATACCTGCAGGCGTGAGCTGAATAAAGTCACAATCATAAAAATGATTAATCTATGCTAAACCCAGGCTTACTAATTAAATATGGAGATTTGCGATGAAGTTCGTAGTGAAAGGGGTGACCACGGCACTGCTGATGGCAGTCAGTCTGACCAGTGCATCGGCACTGGCATGGGAAAAAGATAAAACCTACAACATCACCATTCTGCACACCAACGATCACCACGGTCATTTTTGGCGTAACGAACACGCCGAGTACGGCCTGGCTGCGCAAAAAACTCTGGTGGATAGTATTCGTAAAGAGGTGGCAGAGCAGGGAGGTAGTGTGCTGCTGCTGTCTGGTGGTGACATCAACACTGGTGTTCCCGAATCCGACTTGCAGGATGCGGAACCCGATTTCCGTGGCATGAACCTGATTGGCTACGATGCGATGGCTATCGGCAACCATGAATTCGACAACCCGCTCACGGTGTTACGCCAACAAGAAAAGTGGGCGAAATTCCCGCTACTTTCGGCCAATATTTACCAGAAAAGTACCGGCGAGCGACTGTTTAAACCGTGGGCCATCTTTAAGCCTCAGGGTATTAAAATTGCGGTGATCGGTTTAACCACCGACGATACGGCGAAAATTGGTAACCCTGAATACTTCACCGATATCGAATTCCGCAAACCTGCTGATGAAGCAAAACTGGTGATTCAGGAGCTGCAAACCACTGAAAAACCAGATGTGCTGATCGCTGCAACCCATATGGGCCATTACGATAACGGCCAGCACGGTTCCAACGCGCCAGGCGATGTGGAAATGGCTCGCAGCTTGCCTGCCGGGGCGCTGACCATGATTGTTGGCGGCCACTCACAAAACCCAGTGTGTATGGCTGCGGAAAACAAAAAGCAGGTTGATTACGTACCGGGCACCCCGTGTGCGCCAGACAAACAAAACGGTATCTGGATTGTTCAGGCTCACGAGTGGGGCAAATACGTTGGCCGTGCCGATTTCGAGTTCCGCAACGGCGAGATGAAACTGGTGAATTACCAGTTAATCCCCATCAACCTGAAGAAAAAGATCACCTACGATAACGGTGAAAGCGAGCGCGTGCTCTATACGCCGCAAATCCCTGAAAACCAACAGATGCTCTCACTGTTGACGCCATTCCAGAATAAAGGCCAGGCGCAGCTTAATGTCAAAGTAGGTAGTGTGAACGGGCATCTGGAAGGCGATCGCAGCAAGGTTCGTTTTGTGCAAACCAACCTCGCACGTCTGTTACTGGCGGCACAAATGGCGCGTACCAGTGCCGACTTCGCCGTCATGAGCGGTGGTGGTATCCGTGATTCGATTGAAGCAGGTGACATCACTTATAAAGATGTGCTGAAAGTGCAGCCGTTTGGCAACACCGTGACCTATATCGATATGACGGGCAAAGATGTGGTTGAGTATCTGAGCGCGGTTGCGCAGAAGAAACCCGATTCCGGAGCCTATCCGCAGTTCTCGAATGTCAGCTTTGTGGCAACGGCCGCCGGTCTGCAAGATTTGAAAATCAAAGGTGAGCCAGTAGACCCTGCGAAAACATACCGCATGGCGACGCTGAACTTTAACGCTTCCGGTGGTGATAGTTATCCGGAAATCGACAAAAAACCGGGATTTGTGAATACCGGGTTTGTGGATGCGGAAGTGTTGAAACAGTACATCGAGCAAAATTCTCCGCTTGATGTGAATGCTTACGAGCCGAAGGGCGAGGTGAGCTGGCAGTAACTTTTCCCCCTCACCCTAACCCTCTCCCAAAGGAGAGGGGACTGTTCGGTATACCCATGTGGGAGAGGAAATTGTCCGGTATAGTTTTCTCCCTCTCCTGAGGGAGAGAGGACTGTTCGGGATGGTTTTCTCCCTCTCCTGGGGGAGAGGGCCGGGGTGAGGGCGCTATTTCAGCGGCAATAAAATATCAGTCTGCTGCGCATGCTCAGGGTGGTTTTTATCCAGCTCCAGATAGCGGAAATAGACCGGGAAATCGCGCAACTCCTCACCACTTTGTGGCAACCACTGGCGGTAAAGATAGTAAACGCTTTCGCTGATACGCTCGTACGCACCGACATGCCGAACTACCGCACAACGTCCACCAGGCAAGGTTTTGCAGATAACGCCTTGCGGGTTTTCTGGAACCTGGCCATTTGCTTCTTTACTCAGCTCCCCGCACACATCAAAGCGGAACTCATCGCCGGGTGTCGTGGCCGGGTCACTATACGGCACGCCGTAAGTCCCATGAGTGATGTAGTCTGAAAGCCCTGATGCTTTACGCCATTCAATAAACGTCGCAACGGTATTATTCACCCGTAACGGGTCGCCAAGATGTTCCAGTACCGCGACTTTCATTGGCTCAACGGTGATGATTTTCACATCCATATTCTCTAGCCTCTGCTGATTTTCCCGTCCGGGAAATTGAAAATGTACCTGCCAGTCGACCCAAATGGGATCTTTGCGAAATTCGCTGGGCGTCAGGTCGAAGGTGTTTTTGAAGGCACGGGAAAATGATTCAGGATTCTCGAATCCGGCATCCAGGGCAATGTTTATCACCTTTTCCTGCGGATGGTTCACCAGCCGCAAAGACGCTCTTTTCAAGCGCATTAGCGTGATGTAGCGACTGATACTGATGCCACAAAATAGGCTGAACTGGCGATGAAAGTGAAAACGAGAAAAACAGGCAACTTCACTGAGTTGCTCAACCGTTAACGGGCTGTCCAGATGCTGTTCGACATAGGCAAAAACCTGTTCAAAACGCCGGGTATACAGATTGAGTCTATCGCTATTCATTGTTCCTCCCTCAAGACGCTTACTTTGCCTGCAGCACGTCGCTGCGTCCTGACTGAAATTGCTCTTTTGGGAGGATTGCGTGGGCATATTCGTCAATCGCGACGGGCAATCTCAGCGAAAGTCGCATTCAGCAGCTTCGCCAAATCACTGGCTGCCAGTTCAATATCCAGCCCGCGTTTACCGCCCGAAACGTAAATAGATGGGAAAGTTTGTGCCGGAGCATCAATCACCGTCGGCAGGCGTTTTTTCTGCCCCAGAGGGCTAATGCCGCCCACCAAATAACCGGTAATGCGCTGTGCGACCAGCGGATCGGCCATATCAACTTTTTTAGCGCCTAACGCTTTCGCCACCTTCTTTAAATCCAGTTGTCCGGAAACGGGCGTCACGGCAACCGCTAATTGTTTCATGTCGCCGTTGATGGCGACCAACAGCGTTTTGTAGACTTGTTCGGCATTCAGGCCCAGTTTGCGCACCACTTCGTCACCAAAATTGGTTTCACCTGGATCGTGGTCGTAAGCATGTAATTGAAATGAAACGCGGTTTTTTTCGAGCAATTTTACGGCGGGAGTCATCTGTCCTTCTTAGCGCTTTTGCCTTAAAAGCGCACGTATTAGTAAGCAGCGTGATATGTTTTCCAAATATTATAATGTCACTGAATAGTGATGGCGTTAATCGTCACATTGAGCGACAATTCTCTATCTGGTCGTTAATTCGACCAGAATAACTACAACAATATACAAATTCCTCTTTGACGGGCCAATAGCGATATTGGCCGTTTTTTTATCTCCCCGTCATACTTCAAGTTGCCTCTTTGTTGGCTGCGTTCAGTCGCCCTAATCACTTACTAGAGTAAGCTCATAGGAACTCATTCTCTTGCCGCCGCAATGCAACTCGAATTATTTGGGGATATTTTTCAATAGCTCAGGTAAATTTCCCTTCCCGTACAAATGCAGTGCACCGACGGCAACCACATAGCGCCCGGCGGGCAATTGTTGCAGGAAATGCTGCCAGGCCAGATTACGTTGACCCATAAGTACATCGTATAACTCATCGCCAAAAGTGTTTGGCAATTGCACATTGCCACCTTGTGGCGGTGCTTCCAGCCACCAGCTGATCATCATTTGCAGCAGGCGAGCATTGGTATGCCAGTGCGTGAGCGTGTCGGTTAACAGCGGCATACCGCCATCGGGTAAACGGGTAAGAATATCAATTTGATGCTGTGCACCTTCCAGTTCAATAACCGGAACCGCCATGGTTTTTGCCGCTTCCAGTAACTGAAAATCAATCCCGTAATTGGCGCGTAAACCCAGGCGCTGTGCCTGGTGAGCCTGCAACACTAGCGCAATTTGCCACGCCGGTTGGTTATCTATTTGGCTCATCGGGATACCCATTTCCTGGGTTAATGACACCACTTGTGCCCAGTTTTCGGCAGACAAGCGCTGCTCCAGTGGCAGTTCATCGGCAATATCGGGGAAGGGAGAGCTATTCTCGGAAATGTCCGCCTCAACAATCAGTGCGTCAGCGTCCCTGAGTTTATTAAGCAGCTTGTCGGACAGCGGGGACATGTCGCATGTCCCCATATGAATACTGCCGACCAGGTGCAGATGGCGCTGGCCGGGCAGCACAATATCCAGAGCAGGCCAGGGATAGCGGGTGTTAGAAAGGTTTGAAAACAATGCGCTAATTCGCGATAGCAGACCCATTGGCAGATTCCCTGGCAAAAAAGTCATGCTACCGCTGCGATTGGCCCGGTGCAAATTTCACAACAGTAAACACTCGAGCCGTAGGTCGGAAAAGCGTAGCGTCATCCGACAGCTAGTCCTTCGGT
The DNA here is from genome assembly GCF_003675305.1 of Buttiauxella sp. 3AFRM03. Lineage (NCBI taxonomy): Bacteria > Pseudomonadati > Pseudomonadota > Gammaproteobacteria > Enterobacterales > Enterobacteriaceae > Buttiauxella > Buttiauxella sp. 3AFRM03. The sequence goes on along the minus strand of NZ_CP033076.1, from coordinate 1,833,968 downwards.
TTAAAGCGCAACAAACGGTTGGCGTTGCTGACTACGGTAATCGATGACAGCGCCATTGCCGCACCGGCAACCACCGGGTTAAGCAACGTTCCGGTTAGCGGATACAAAATCCCTGCGGCAATTGGGATGCCCAACGTGTTGTAAATAAACGCCCCTACCAGGTTCTGCTTCATGTTACTCAGTGTGGCTTTGGAAATCGCCAGCGCGTCCGCCACTCCCACCAGGCTGTGGCGCATCAGCGTGATGGCGGCAGTTTCGATGGCGACATCACTGCCACCGCCCATCGCAATCCCGACTTCAGCCTGCGCTAAGGCTGGTGCATCGTTAATGCCATCACCCACCATAGCGACCTGGCGGCCCTGCTGTTGCAGATTTTTAATCGCTTCGGCTTTACCATCCGGCAGCACCCCGGCGATCACTTCATCAATTCCGGCTTCTTTGGCAATGGCGTTGGCGGTCGTTGGGTTATCGCCGGTCAACATCACCAGGCGGTAGCCGTTACGATGCAAACGTTGCAGGGCGCTGATGCTGTCAGCTCGCAGGGGATCGCGGATGGCAAATAATGCGACCAGTTTGCCGTCGACGGCCAGCAGCACCGGCGTTGCACCACGGCTGGCCTGCGCTTCAATTTCTGCCGCCATTGGGGCGGTATCTACTTTCTGCTCATCCATCAGCGCTTTGTTGCCGAGCAACAATTGTCTGCCCTCGGTTTCGCCACTGACGCCTAACCCACGCAAGGTGCGAAAGCCATTGACCTGTGGCAGTTCGGCACCGCTCACTTTATCGAGAATGGCACGTGCCAGCGGGTGGCTTGAACCTTGTTCCAGTGCGGCGGCAAATCGCGACGCGTCGGCTTCAGTGCTGCCGTTATACGTGACGACGGCAACGACCTGCGGTTTGCCCTCGGTCAGCGTGCCGGTTTTATCAAACACGATGGTATCGAGCGTACTGGCGCGTTGCAGCGCGTCGGCATCACGGACTAACACACCAAATTCAGCAGCACGACCGACACCGGAAATAATCGACATCGGCGTTGCCAGGCCCAGAGCACAAGGGCAGGCAATAATCAGCACGGTGGTAGCGATCACCAGCGTATAAACGATTTGCGGTGCCGGGCCGAAGAAGTACCAAATCGCGGCGCTAAACAGCGCAATCAGCACGACCACCGGAACAAATACCGCCGAGATTTTATCTGCCAGTTGGCCGATTTCCGGCTTACTGCTTTGTGCCTGGCGCACCATGCGAATAATGCGTGACAGCGTGGTGTGGTTACCCGTTGCTGTCGCGCGAAACAGTACGCTGCCATCCTGCACGACAGTCCCGGCATGAATCGGCTCGTCGGTCGATTTTTGCTGCGGCACCGGCTCACCTGTCAGCATTGCTTCATCAAACCAGGCCTCACCCTGGGTAATTTCCCCATCGACCGGTACACGGTCGCCAGTAGTCAGGCGCAAAATCATGCCCGCGGTAACTTCGGCCAGTGGGACACTTTTCTCACCTTCTTCGGTTACCACACGCGCCGTTGGTGGAGTTAAATCCAGCAGGCGTTCAAGTGCTTTAGAAGAACGCTGGCGGGCGCGTTGCTCCAGCATATGCCCGAGGTTTATCAGGCCGATAATCATCGCACTGGCTTCGTAGTAAAGGTGGCGCGCTTCCATTGGGAAGTGCTGCGGCCAGAGGTTGACGGTGATGGAATAAATCCATGCCGCACCAGTACCAAGTGCCACCAGCGTATCCATGGTGGCAGTTTTGTTGAGCAAACTGCGCCAGGCGCTGCGATAGAAATGCCCACCGGCAAACACCATCACACCGAGGGTGACTATCCCGATAACCAGCCACAATGAGCGGTTGTCATCGGAGACCATCATGTTGTCGCCGATCATTCCCCACACCATCACCGGAATACCCACGGCCAGCGCCAGAATAGCCTGCCAGCGGAAGCGCTTCACGGCGGCGTTGGCGGTTTCTTGCTGGCGTTCGCGGCGTTTCGCATCGTCTTCGATAGCTTCAGCGCCATATCCGACGCCTTCAACGGCTTTGACTAAAGATTCGGCGGAGGCAGTGCCCATTATCAGGGCGCTGCGCTCGGCAAGATTTACCCGCGCCATGCTGACGCCGGGCACGTTTTGCAACGCACTTTGTACCCGGGTCACACAACTGGCGCAGCTCATGCCGTTAATCAACAACTGTTGGCTCTCGTCATCATCAACGGTGGCTGTCGGAAGCGAAGGGGATGCCGCTGTCAGTGCTTCCGACGGATTTGATGACTCTGCCAGCGGATCAGACTTTGGGTGGCTGGCTGCGCTCGCCTCGTATCCGGCTTGTTTCACCGTGTCGATTAACGCTTCAACGGAAGCCGTACCCGTTACGCTGGCGTGAGTTTGCGTCACTTCTGCCTGCTCAACATCCGGGCGGTTTTCCAGGCTCTCTTTAACGCGTTTGACACAATGGCCGCAGGTCAGGCCATCCAGGTTAAGATCGATAATATGAGACATCATAAGATTCCTGTATGATCGTGAGGTTAAATATTGACCGTCAGACTGACTTCGTTGACTTATGATAAAGGTTAAACCTTCCATCAAGGGGAAGGTCAAGGAGGAAAAATGAATATTAGTGATGTAGCGAAAAAGACCGGTTTAACCAGCAAAGCGATTCGTTTTTACGAAGAAAAAGGGCTGGTGACCGCGCCGTTTCGTGCCGAAAATGGCTACCGGAGCTACACGCAAAAGCATCTTGATGAACTGACCTTATTGCGACAGGCTCGCCAGGTGGGCTTTAATCTTGAAGAGTGCCGTGAACTGGTCAATTTATTCAACGACCCGGCACGGCACAGTGCGGATGTGAAAACCAGAACACTGCAAAAAGTGGCTGATATTGAAAAACACATCAGCGAACTTCAGGCAATGCGCCAACAATTGCTGGCGCTTGCCGAATCCTGCCCTGGTGACGATAGCGCGGATTGCCCGATAATTGATAATCTAGCGGGGTGTTGCCATCGCCAGTAATCGTTTTAGTATTCGTGGTGGATGACGCTGACTGTACAACCGACGAATCCAACTTAAAGCGCCTGAACCTTCAAGGTAATCCCTTCAACTGCTATCACGACGATCTCTGTACCGGCCACTAAATCGCTGTCGGCCATTACCGGCCATGAGCTATCCGCGACGCGCACATGACCGCGTCCGTTGACCAAATCAGTTTCCAGACGCAGATGCCGACCAATAAGTTGGTGACCACGCTGATTGAGCACTTCGCCGGGTTCCTGCTGTTTACGCGTCGACAGCCAGCGCCACCACAAAAATGCGGCGACCATCGTTAAAACAGCAAAGCAAACGCCTTGCCATTCCCAGCCCAACGGCACAACCCAAACTAGCAAACCGGTTAATACCGCCGCCACGCCACACCACAGTAGATAACCGCTGGCACCGAGCATTTCAGCCGCCAACAGTAAACCGCCTAGCGTCAGCCAGAAGATGTGCGCGTGGGAAAACAGCAGGGCTATCATTTTTTACGCTCAGTACCGCTTTGCGCGATAAGTTCGCTGATCCCGGCAATCGAGCCCATCAGGCTGGTGGCATCCAGCGGCATTAGCACCACTTTGCTGTTATTGGCAGAACCAATCTGTTGCAGCGCATCGGTATATTTCTGGGCAACAAAGTAGTTAATTGCCTGAATATCGCCTTTGGCGATCGCTTCAGAGACCATTTGCGTGGCACGGGCTTCCGCTTCAGCACTACGCTCACGGGCTTCAGCTTGCAGGAATGCTGACTGGCGTTCACCTTCGGCTTTCAGGATTTTCGATTGCTTGTCACCCTCAGCTTTCACAATTTCAGCCTGACGGATCCCTTCGGCTTCCAGAATGTAGGCGCGTTTGGTTCGCTCGGCTTTCATCTGCGCATTCATCGCATCAATCAGTTCAGCCGGTGGGCGCACGTCCCGAATCTCGATACGGGTGATTTTGATGCCCCAAGGATTGGTCGCTTCATCGACGATATGCAGCAGGCGAGTATTGATGTTGTCACGCTGCGACAGCATTTCGTCCAGCTCCATCGAACCCAACACAGTACGAATATTTGTCATGGTGAGGTTCATGATCGCCAGCTCAAGATTGCTGACTTCATACGCTGCACGTGGGGCGTCAACGACCTGGATAAAACACACGGCGTCGATAGCGACGTTGGCGTTATCTTTAGAAATGATTTCCTGGGACGGGATGTCGAGCACTTGCTCCATCATATTGATTTTGCGGCCAACGCGGTCCATAAATGGCACCACAAGGCTTAAGCCCGGCATCAGAGTTTTGGTGTAACGGCCGAAGCGCTCCACGGTCCATTGGTAGCCTTGTGGCACGATTTTTACCCCGGCGCCGACGATGATCAGCGCGACGAGGATTAGTACAGGAATGACGATTAGCATCAAAAAAACCTCCATTGTTTATTTGATGTAAGTCTAACCCTTAACGCGGAAACATTCTGTGACTTCCTGCTATACCCGTCATCCTTCAAGCTGCAGGGGTGTTGGCTGCAACTCGAATGCTAACGGGTATAGCGAAGAGGGAATTTACTCAATAAGCACTTAATACAGCAGTGAATAAATCTGGCGGCGATACTTCGATGCCAACGCATCACCTGTCCCCAGGGCTGCGAGGATTTCCATCATCATTTTGCGCACCTGGCCGTCTGCAGCCCCGAGATCTTTCTTCAGGTGGGTATACAGCAATTCCAGTGCTTCTTCATTCCGCCCAACCTGATGCAGTTGCAGCGCCAGTTGGCTGGCTAACAGCGCATTTTCAGGATCTTGCTCAACTTGTTGTTGTAGCAATTGAATCTCTGGGGTGTCAGCAGCTTGTTTGAGCAAATCAATCTGGGCAACGAGGCCTTGATAGCGGCTGTCCTGGTCCTGCAAAGGAACGGTTTTCAGCACCGCTTCAGCCTCTTCGCTGCGGTTCAGCGCAATCTGCACTTCCGCCAGCATCAGGCCGATTTCGCTGTTTTGGTTTGACAGTTGCCACGCATCTTTAAGCAACGGCAGCGCTTCAGCATGTTTGCCTTCCTGCATCAGCAGCATCGCTTCTTGCGCTTTCAACTCTTCTTCGCGTGGCAGCACTTTTTCCAACAGAGCGCGAATCGCTTCTTCGGGCTGTGGCCCCTGGAAACCGTCTACCGGTTGGCCATTCTGGAACAGGTAAACGGTAGGAATGCTGCGTAAGCCAAATTGTGACGCGACCATTTGCTCGGCATCACAATCCACTTTGGCGAGAATAAACTGGCCCTGATACTGCGCGGCAAGCTTATCCAGAACCGGTGTTAACTGTTCGCAATGCTGGCTGCGCGCCGACCAGAAGTAGAACAGAATCGGTGTGGTCACGGATTGTTCCAGCGTCTGGTGTAGGTTAGCTTCGGTGATATCAATATTGTACGGTGCAGACATGGCTTAACTCTCTTTTAAATATTTAATATTTACATGGGGGTTGGCTGCAGGCGCTTCAACTAACCACGTAAAATTTTATCCAACATACGGCCTGGTAACAGGCGGCGTAACCACGTTAAAGCATGGGCGACCAGCGTCACCGGATAGCGTAATTTTGGGTTCGGGCTTGCAAAAGCATGGCGCACTTTTTCCACTACCGCTTCTGGGCCAAGCGTAAAGCGTGCGGCGATCCCCGGATTTTCTACCGGATGGTCGGCCTGAGTCTGGTTGACGTTTTGCGTGAACTGCGTGCGGATAGGACCCGGCTCTATCAAACTGACTTTGATGCCGCTGTGATGCAGCTCCATGCGCAGCGCATCCGACCATGCCTCCAGCGCGTATTTACTGGCGGCATACGCGCCACGGCCTGGTGTTGAAACCAGCCCCATTACCGAGCTGGTCATCACAATGCGCCCTTCGCGGTGCGGCAACATGGCGGGAAGCAACAACATTGTCAGTTGGTGAGTGCCGAATAAATTGGTGGAAAACTGTTGCTCAAGCTGTTCGCGGGAAAGCGTTTGTAGCGGCCCATAGACACCAAACCCACCATTATTAAACAGCCCAAACAGGCGATTCCCCGTCAGTTTGATGACTTCTGCCGCCGCCGCTTGCACGCTTTCAGGCGAATCGAGATCGAGCAGGATACCGGTAAATCCGGCTTGATTCATGCGTTCAACATCTTCGCTCTTGCGGCAGGCCGCCAGAACGCGGTAACCCTGTTGTTTTAAATCTTGTGCGCAGGCCAGGCCAATACCGCTGGAACAACCTGTAATTAAAACTGATTTTTGCATAACTTTACCCGCGCGAAGCTCCGCTTGTTCATGAGTCGTGTTTTACTAAAGGAGCCAGACGGGAAGACATCCAGTCGGCGATAAACGGTTGAGCATCACTATTAGGATGGATACCGTCATCCTGCATCCATTGCGGTTTCAAATAAATCTCTTCCATAAAAAATGGCAGCAGAGGAATCGAAAACTCTTTGGCAAGTTGCGGATAAATAGCGCTAAACGCCTCATTATAACGACGGCCATAGTTTGCGGGCAGACGTATTTGCATCAGCAAGGGTTGTGCCTTTGCCGTTTTCACATCGGTGATTATCTGGCGCAGACTTTTTTCGATAGCTTGCGGCTGGAAACCACGCAGACCATCGTTGCCGCCAAGTTCAATTAATACCCAGCGAGGCTGATGCTGTTTCAGCAGCGCCGGTAGCCGTGCCAGCCCTTGTGGCGCGGTGTCGCCACTAATACTGGCGTTCACGACTTTGGTATTTTGCTGCTGCCATTTTGCATCCAGCAGCGCAGGCCAGGCCGCGGTTGCCGACATTCTGTAACCGGCGCTCAGGCTATCACCCAGAATCAACAACGTGTCCGCGTGTGCGGCGCGAATGGTCAAGAAAGCCAGAAACAGGAAGGGCAAATGCCAGCGGAAAACATTGTTGAAGTTCATCATCTTAGTAAGTCCGTAGGAACTGGGGAACATCAGCTCTCCATCCTTACCGGAGTTGAGCTGGTTGTCAAACCGGCGCAGACCATCGCGTTAATCGGTGAATCAGGCTCCGGGAAGTCTACACTACTGGCGATTCTGGCGGGGCTGGATGATGGTAGTGACGGGGAAGTTCACCTGTGCGGCCAGCCGTTACACTCAATGGATGAAGAAGCCCGAGCGGCACTGCGGGCGAAAAACGTCGGCTTTGTGTTCCAGTCATTCATGTTAGTGCCAACGCTAAACGCGCTGGAAAACGTCGAGCTTCCTGCTCTACTACGCGGTGAAAACGATGCTTCAAGCCGTGCCCAGGCAAAAGCGTTGCTCGAACAACTTGGCCTGGGCAAACGCCTCGATCACCTTCCGGCTCAGCTTTCAGGTGGTGAACAGCAGCGCGTGGCGCTGGCTCGTGCATTTAATGGGCGCCCTGCCGTGCTGTTTGCCGATGAACCGACCGGCAATCTCGACCGCCACACGGGCGACCGCATTGCCGATTTACTCTTTTCGTTAAACCGTGATTTCGCCACTACGCTAATCCTCGTGACACACGATGAACAACTAGCTGCCCGCTGCGACCGCCGCTTGCGCCTGCGCGAAGGTCAATTGTGGGAGGAAGCATGATTGCCCGCTGGTTCTGGCGTGAATGGCGCTCGCCCTCGTTATTGATTGTCTGGCTGGCATTGAGCCTGGCGGTGGCGTGTGTGCTGGCGCTGGGCAATATCAGCGATCGCATGGAACAAGGGTTAAATCAGCAAAGCCGCGACTTTATGGCAGGCGACCGCGCCCTGAGAAGCGCCCGGGAGGTGCCGCAAGAATGGCTGGACCAGGCACAAAAAACGGGTCTGAAAGTCGGCAAGCAACTGACCTTCGCGACCATGACATTTGCTGGCGATACGCCACAACTGGCATCGGTAAAGGCGGTCGATGGTGTCTACCCGATGTATGGTCAACTCGATACCAACCCGCCTGGGCTGAAACCTGAGCCAGGCAGTGTGTTGCTGGCACCGCGTTTAATGGCACTGCTCAATCTCAAAGTCGGGGATTCGCTGGATGTTGGCGACACCACTTTGCGTATTGCGGGTGAGGTGATTCAGGAGCCTGATTCTGGTTTTAATCCCTTCCAGATGGCACCACGTTTAATGATGAACCTGGCCGATGTGGAAAAAACCGGCGCGGTACAGCCGGGAAGCCGCATCACCTGGCGCTACAAATTTGGTGGCACACCGCAACAGCTCGATAAATTTGAAAACTACCTGCTACCGAAACTGAAGCCTGAACAACGCTGGTACGGCATGGAGCAAGATGACGGCGCGCTCGGCAAATCCCTCGAACGGTCACAGCAATTTTTGCTGCTTTCCGCACTGCTGACGCTGCTGTTGGCAGTGGCCGCCGTTGCTGTAGCGATGAACCATTACTGCCGCAGCCGTTACGATTTAGTGGCTATTCTGAAAACCCTTGGGGCAGGGCGCGCGGCACTACGTAAGCTGATTATCGGCCAGTGGCTGATGGTTTTAGCACTCGCTGCAATTACCGGTGGTGCGGCAGGACTGGTGTTTGAAGCCGTGTTAATGCGCCTGTTAAAACCGGTTTTGCCAGCGGCACTTCCGCCTGCAAGTCTATGGCCCTGGGTCTGGGCTATTGGTTCGATGGTGGTGATTTCGCTGTTGGTGGGTCTGCGCCCGTATCGTTTATTGCTGGCAACACAACCGTTGCGGGTGTTACGCCGTGATGCGGTGGCAAACGTCTGGCCGCTGAAAATCTACTTGCCGATTATCACTATCGTGGTGGTGGCGCTGTTGGCGTTACTGATGGGCGGAAGCACGTTGCTGTGGGCGGTGCTGGCGGGAACCGTGGTTCTGGCCGCGTTGTGCGGCATTGTTGGTTGGGGCGTATTACGGTTATTGAAAAAACTGACGCTAAAAAACCTCGCGTTGCGTCTGGCAGTGAACCGCTTGTTGCGCCAGCCCTGGGCAACGTTGAGCCAACTGGCTGCGTTCTCGCTGTCGTTTATGTTACTGGCATTATTGCTGGTGCTGCGTGGCGATTTACTCGACCGTTGGCAGCAACAATTGCCGCCAGAAAGCCCGAACTATTTCCTGCTTAACATTGCTACTGAACAGGTTCAGCCGGTGAAAGAGTTTTTGGCCGAACACCAGATAATCCCGGAATCGTTCTACCCGATTGTGCGAGTACGCATGACGGCGATCAATGGCAAATCGACCGAAGGCAATCCTGATGAAGCACTCAATCGAGAACTAAACCTCACATGGCAGAGTCAGAAACCGGCGCATAACCCGATCCTTGCTGGCAACTGGCCGCCAAAAGCGGGCGAAGTTTCCATGGATGAAGGTGTGGCAAAACGGTTGAGTATCGGGCTTGGCGATACCGTCACGTTTATGGGCGATACTCAGGATTTTTCCGCCAAAGTGACCAGTTTGCGCAAAGTTGACTGGGAGAGCCTGCGGCCTAATTTCTACTTTATCTTCCCGCCAGGCGCTTTGGATAATCAGCCACAAAGTTGGTTAACCAGTTTCCGTCTGGAAGGAAAGAACGGCATGTTGACGCAGCTGAACCGTGAATTCCCAACGGTTAGCTTGCTGGATATTGGCGCGATATTACGCCAGGTTGGGCAGGTGCTGGAGCAGGTTAGCCGGGCTCTGGAAGTGATGGTCGTGCTGGTTACCGCTTGCGGCGTGTTGCTGTTGCTGGCACAGGTTCAGGTTGGAATGCGCCAGCGCCATCAAGAACTGGTGGTGTATCGCACGCTGGGAGCCGGAAAACGCCTACTGCGCACCACGTTGTGGTGTGAGTTTGCGGTGCTGGGGTTTGTCTCCGGGCTGGTTGCCGCCATGGGGGCTGAAACTGCGCTGGGGCTGTTGCAGACGCGGGTGTTTGATTTCCCATGGGAGCCTGACTGGCGGCTATGGGTCATTCTGCCAGTGAGCGGCGCGGTGCTGCTGTCACTGTGCGGCGGCTGGTTAGGTGTGCGCTTACTGAAAGGTAAGGCGTTATTCCGGCAGTTTGTTGCTTCGTAGCGGGTTATTCACGGGCTAATGTTGTGTTTGGCATTAGCCTGTTTGATTTAAATATTGTTGTTAAGCCAGGCTTCAACCTGCTGATAGTCACCACGAAACACAATATTGTCGGCTTTTTTGCTGAGCTGGTAGCGGTACATCGGGTCGTAATACTCTTCGAGCAGCGGCGAAAGCCAGGCCAGATGCCCCTCCACCGAACCGGTTTTTCGTTGCAATTCTAGCGCGTCATCCAGCAGTGCGCTGAACTGCGCAAAACGTTCCATCCCTAAACGGCGGCGAATGGCAAACAGGCCGTGATGCAGATATTCGCCGTAGTTAAGCCATGCGGTTTCTTCATCGCTTACCGACAAAAATGCTTCGCTCATTTGCAGGAAATATTCGGTTTTTAGACGCTCTAAACGCTGCTCGAAGGGATCTTCAATCACCACAATCGGTGAGCGTTGCATCTGCTCTCTGAAACACTCCGGGATGTGGCGCGAGCCAATCATTCGGCCTTCATCTTCGACAACCCACGTCACTTCCGCGCCATCACTTTTTTTGAGTAACGTCACTGCGAGGCTATTTTCGAAATTGGTTTGCGAAGGTTGTTCGACAATGGTGCGGCCAAATGACGAACCACGATGGTGTGCCAGCCCTTCAAGATCGACGCCGGTTGGCAGTGAACGGATAAGGATCGTTTTGCCGCCGCCAGTGTTGCCACTGACCAGCACCATCGGCCAGCGCGAGCGGGATTCAATCACGCCCATCGCATAATGGCGCAGCGCTTTATAACCACCTTCAACCAGCGGATAGTCGACACCCGCTTCATACAACCACTGTTGAACCAGGTGGGAACGCAGGCCGCCTCTGGCACAACACAGGTATCCTTGTGGGTTTTGGCGGCATTGTTCCAGCCACTTCTCTAAACGGGCTTCGCGGATATCGCCATGTACCAGACTGTGGCCCAATTCAATCGCGGCTTGTTGACCGTGTTGCTTGTAACAAGTGCCTACCGCGACACGTTCGTCGTCTGACATCAACGGTAAATTTACTGCGGCAGGCATTGTTCCCTGAGCGAATTCAACCGGCGCACGCACGTCGATAAGCGGAATATCGGCGCGCAGCAGATGTTCATAATGTTGAGTATTGGGACGAGCGTTTTGCATGGATAACCTTAAAGCGAGTGAGGCCAGAAACGCTGGGGATTGTGCGCTTTTGCATGCAAAAAAGAAAGGAAGGGGCTGGAATGGCAGGGCGGGTAAGCGCTTAACGCTACCCGCCGCTGTGATTAGAGTTTGCTTTGCGCCCAGGCAATCCCACTGGCGTATTCCACGGGTAACAACGGCACCAGCGCTTCAAGCGTTGCGCCCAGTCTGTCGTTATCGCTGTCATTAAGATTGAGATGGCCGACTTTACGACCTTCACGCACGTCTTTGTCGTACCAGTGTAAATGCACCAACGGCAGTTTCAGCCAGTCGTAATTTAAATCGGTACCGATAAGGTTGATCATTACTGACGGTGAATTAACGACAGGTTGCGGCAACGGCAGATCAACAATGGCGCGCAGATGCAGCTCAAACTGGCTGATAGATGCGCCGTTTTGTGTCCAGTGGCCGCTGTTGTGCACGCGCGGTGCCAGTTCGTTAATCAGCAACCCGGCAGGCGTGACGAAGCACTCCATCGCCATCACGCCGACATAGTTCAGCTCATGCAGAATTGCCGAAAGCATCGCTTCCGCTTGCTGCTGTTGCTCAATGTTTGCCTGCGGGAAAACCACGCTGGTGCGCAGAATACCGTCCTGATGCAGGTTGTGAGTTAGCGGATAAAACACCGTGCTGCCGTCATGCCCGCGTGCGCCAACCAGCGAAACTTCGCCGGAAAAGTTAATGCCTTGCTCAACGATACACTCGCCGTAGCACTCATCGGGCAATTGGCTGGTTTCATCGCTGCGCAAACGCCACTGTCCGCGTCCGTCGTAACCGCCAACGCGACGCTTCACAATCGCCAGTTCGCCAAGGTTGTGGAACACGTCAGCCCATTGGTCGCGGCTGGAAAGCAACTGCCACGGTGCGGTCGCCAGTTCGAGTCTATCGAACAGCTGTTTTTGCGTCAGACGGTCGGCGATAATCGGGAAAACATCGCGGTTCACAAATGCATTGTGGCGCGCCAGTTCGCGGGTGAGGGCGGTTTCAGGCCAGCGCTCAATTTCTGCGGTGATAACACTTTGCGCAAATGGTACGGCTTCAGGTTCAGCGTCAAGACCCACCGGATAAACCGCGATGCCCAGCGGTTCGCCCGCCTGGCGCAGCATTCTGCCTAACTGACCGTTACCCAACACGCAAACGCGTTTCATGCTTCACCCCGTGGGTCCGGGTTTTCCAGCACTTCGTCGGTCTGGCTTTGACGCCAGTCTGCCAGGCGCTGACTGAGATCTTTATCGTGCAGAGCGAGAATTTGCGCCGCCAGTAAAGCAGCGTTGGCCGCACCGGCTTTGCCGATTGCCAGCGTACCAACCGGAATACCGCGTGGCATTTGAACAATAGAGTAGAGACTGTCGACGCCGCTTAAAGCCGCGCTCTGGACTGGCACACCCAGCACCGGAACCAGGGTTTTCGCCGCGATCATACCCGGTAAATGCGCCGCACCGCCTGCACCTGCAATAATCACCTGATAACCGTTGCTGCTCGCCTGTTCGGCAAAGCTGAAGAGTTTATCGGGAGTGCGGTGTGCGGAAACCACTTCAACGTGGTGTGGGACATCAAGGGCGGTGAGGATTTCTGCGGCAAACTGCATGGTGGCCCAGTCACTTTTGGAACCCATGACAATGGCGATACGCGCCGGGGTCTGGTTGGAGGACATGCGTCTCAAAACTCCTGTGGGTATGCAAACATCACCGAACGTGGCTCGGTCGGTCAGAAGGGCTCAGAGAATAGCATGAACATGCAGCAAGGAAAACGGTTGCGTGGCGATTGTTAACGCCAGATTGTCCTGTTTCCTGACATGATAAAAGTGAGAACGATGCGGAAATAAAATTCCGCACCGGGTAGCGCCTCTGGATACATTACTTTAGCTAAATACTTTTTTGACGGCTGCTAAGTAGCTAAAACCATTAACGGTGTCTGGCTCGAGATAGCTCCCTTCCGTCCATTCGTTCCACGCGTTGATCGTACAAACGGGAAATACCGATTTTTCTGTATCCATAAAGTTCTTAACGTCCTGCAGCGCCTTTTCGAATTCCGCAGGGGAATTATCCGTATACACCGGGAACCAGGGATAGCCAATGTCATCGAAGCAGTCGGTTTGCACCGTTCTGGGGGAAGAATCCCAGCCCACTGTTACGTTGGGGATATAAGGGAGCGCGTGTTGGCTGCTCAAGCGTGCATGTTCTGCTTTGGCGCATTCGCGGATCTCGTTGTAGGGGCAATCAGGAAAATGACCCGGTGTAATATGATGAACCCACACGTAGCTGGTCACGCTGTCAATTCCCAGATACTCAATCACCTTGTCAGCATCGGTAAGCGTATTTTCGGTTGGTAAGGTTTCTATACCCCATACCACGGCATTGAGATGCAACTCGCCCAGCCCGCGCGCGCGAATTTTTGCTCGAAAATCCTCCAGCACTCTTTTGGTATTGCTCAGCCCACCCAGGCCTTTAACCAGGCTCATCATCTCGTAAATCGAAAAATAAAATTTCCCGTCTATCTTCCAGTAAGAAGGATGAGTGAAATAGCGTTCAATAATATGCTCGGTTGCATCTATAAATATCTGCTCGGAGACAGCCCCCGTGAGGCGGGTAGGGTAAGGCTGATAACGGGTAGCCGGATGAATCTCCAGCCAGTCATGGTTGGCCCACATAATGGCAAATTTAACATCACTATTGTTGGCGGCGTTTAAATAGCCTTCGTCAAGACAGCGTTCAAGAAATGGCCCCTCCTGGTGCCAGTACCAGTCAAAGATAAAGGCAGAGATCCCGTGCCCGGCGGCTGCTCTAATTTTCTTTTCCATAACCACTGGGTCAGCTTCATCTTCATAACCCCATAGCGGCACTTTGGGTTGCATATGGCCGACAAACCGTGGGGTAGCATTTTTCACCAGTTCCCATTCGGTCCAACCTTTGCCGTGCCATTGCTCTACTTTGGGATCACAGTGGAAATTGGGGAAATAATATGCAGCCACTTCATATTTTCTTTGCATTATCGTCAGTCCTTTTACGTATTAATGATGGTTTTGAATAATATCTGCCTCGGAATTAAACTCATTGCGCTGGTTGCCATGAAAGCAGAGCCAACCGATAACCATACCGACACCGGCCATACATGAGAGGACGGTATATAAAAAAGTTGTTCCCATTTCGAGTAATAAGGGGGTCACAAATGCCAGTAGCCCGCAGGTCAGCCTGGATACCGCAACGATGATGCCCTGCGCCGTTGAGCGTAACATCGTGGGAAATGATTCCTGCGACCATACTTTCATAATGCCTTCAAATGCCAGTCCGGCCCCTGTGCTGGTAAATAACATGGCGCAGAACCAGGAGAACGGTGCAAAGTTAAATAAAACCGGCATAACAAACCCTGCGGTATAGAAAAATGCGCCAACAATAAATCCGGTCATTCTTTTGGGAGTATCAACCAGTTTCATAAAGGCAACCCCGGAGACAATACATACCGGAAGCATTAATAAGCTCCAAAATGAGTGGGTTTCAATCGGTATACCGACGATATTAACGGCAATATATGCACCAAATTGCCCACTGGTGTTAGCCGCCAGATTAGTCAACATATAGAAAAGACAAAGTGCGATAAACGGAGTGAGATATTTTCTGTTAAATAAATCTTTGAATGAGGCTGTTTGGGCGCGAATCGTTTTTACTCCACAGAGGCGTTCATGGTGTGCGGCCAACCACAGGGGAGATTCAGGGATAAGCGAGCGCAGGATTAATAATGCGATACCAGTAATTCCAATATGGAAGTAAAGAATTTGCGCGCCTAAAATGCCCCAACTGCCGACTACTGAAGCGATGGCCATTGATACGCTTACGCCGCCAGCCCACAAAAGATTAGACAGTCCAATAATTTTCCCGCGATTTTTATCCGTTGCCGCCTCCGAGATGGTCGCCAGAGAAACCGGTAAATCTGCACCTGTCGCCAGACCCAATAAAAGAGTGCCGAGAAGTAAGAGGGGAAATGTTCGACCTAATGCCATTAGCAATGCGCCAACGACAATCATTGCCATTGTGGTGATGAATATTTTTTTTCTGCCGAACATGTCGCCTAAACGGCCGCCGAAAAAAGCCCCCAGGGCAATACAGAGTGTTAATACACCGGAGAAAATACCGATTTGCCCTGCTGTGACGCCAATCGTTTTTGAATAGATAACCAGAGCGGTTCCGCTTGATACAATCGCGGCCGAGTCGATATAGGATGCCATCCCTGATACAGTGCCAATATACCAGGGATTAGTCTGTTTAATGATGGACATAAATTATTACTCCATGTAATAGATTGTTTTATAAAGATCCTAATTTATGGTTCAATTAATGCCTCCTTAGTTATGGTTTCTGGTTGTTGATTATGGGTTGGTAATGCATGAATATAACCATCCCGTTTATAACGTTAAATTAAAGAACAGTCCTTCTGTTGAGTGCCATCATTAACCAAATAGGGAGAAATGTGGCGAAATATAAAATATCGACGAGCTCAATATCACATAACTGCCAGGAAGCCAGGTGCACCATGGTTTTTTTTTTTGAACTAATATTGACGATGCTGATCGGTAATATATTCCGCTGTTTTGGTCAGTTATTTCAGGGGGGAATAAGGCAGATACACCAGCGATACCTGTCACCAGGTACCGCCCCTTAGCGTTGTTTAATGAATGCCCGGCACGGCGTCACCCTCTATCATTGCCAGCCCTGTCGTGGTGCGGATAAAACGCGGCGCTTTCAAATCCTCTGCCAGCATGCTCAGTAATTCAAATAATAATTCGCTGATCTGTTCCTGCTGATCCAGCGTGACCTGTTGGTTCAGTAACACCATGGTTAATGCGCAACAATATTCACAGGTTGTCTCTGAATCTGTTGAAAGTGGACTTCGATATTCATCGTAATTATTGTCATTCACCGTTAATTGCTCAATAAGATGTTTTGGCAACGGCGATTTTAAAACCACTTTCAGTACATTCAACCCCGCCAGTAAACGCCCGCATAACGCCATATATTCAGCGTGATTATTAACTTCGATTAATTCATCAGCATAACGTTGGCAAATATCCACAACCTGGAATAAATCATGCGTGGCACTCAACGGTATTTTTAATAAAGCTGCGATGTTCCCCGCAATAACGGATTGAGCAGCAATGATTTCAGGGCGAGCGAATGTGTTACTATTGGCAACAGCCATAGCGTTACTCCTTATAAGTTAACGTTTGTGGTTAGCCCTCTTTTGGTGTTCGTGCACCATTCGGGGGCGAATCTTTTTACCCCTCCACCTTCTGCTAAAAGTACTGGACAAGTCAACAGTAAAACCTTGCTTAATTATTGGAAACCGAAAGTCTTCGGCACAAATCACGATATAGTGAAAATTGAATTTTGGAATTGCAGGAGATATTAAACCAGGTGTTCGGGCTGCTTTTAGCGATCAGCAGACGTTCGTAATTGAGTCACCATGAATCTTGCTAACATGCCGTGTGTCAATCAACTGGGAACAGGTCACGTCAGCCCTCTAAAACCACGTATAGCGGGGGGCAGGTCAGAATAACTCGCCTACTTTCACACCTGAACGATATAATAGCCATGGGATAGAAGAAAAGGACGACATGAAGTGAGCTTCCTATCTACTCAGCAAATACATGATCATTGCCTGGCAACAACACAAGAAGCTATTGAAATACTTGGATGGACTAATATCTCAGTAGGCGTTTTGAGCGACGAAGAGAGACGCCAGCTTGAAGACGCAAATTTACAAAGCCCCTTGGACTGGCGATGGGCGATGCAGACCTATAGCGGTAACACTGAAGACGGAATACTGGATATAACTTTAAAGCTGATCGACCGTGATGAGCCGGAACAGCTTCATGCGGTTATCATTTGTAAATACGACTGGCGCCGTGAGCAATTCTCAATTTGCATGTTAGAAAACTTCATTTCAGATGAAGATACCGACCTAACAGGCAACGTATTGATCATCGCACTTATTTACGCGACTACCTTCTGCCAGATCGCGGAGCTTGACGACGTCTATATTCAAGATCCTACTGAAGATGCACAACCGCGTTATAGGAGCTACGGATTTGCCCAGGTATGGGATGACCACAGTAAGATGTCTGCAGATGTGCGCGACATCCTCAATACCATACGATTGAAAGTGAATGGCATTGACCCAGATGAAGAATGACAATCTCAATCAGCAGTCGATGGGCTGTTTGTTTAATGAACGCATTTGTTATAAAATTATCCATAAGATCTATAGCCAAAGAGGTTAAACATGATCAAACAACATAGAAAAATCACTTCTGATAAAGCTATGGCTGGTGCAAGACGCTCTCTTGACTTCTGGGCTTCCATCGACGGCAACAAACTTGCCAAAGTTGGTCAGAAGGAAAAAGACATGGATATGGTCGGGCCGAAGAAAGGTGTAAAGCCAGTAAGCCTCGGATAATATTCATCATCCCTATCAAAAAGTAAGGCTCCTTCAATGGGAGCCTTATTCATCATAACGGTTTCCCGTAACCAAGTTCGCTCTTCTCTTTGCTGAGCTGCTGCATAGCGTATGTGACCTGCCCCCAGCACGTAGGGTCGTTAGCCCGACTATACAAACCTAAAAATGCTAGAGCTGGCAATGCCTGTTTTTGGCACGCAGCGGACCAGCCAGCTGCCTGTCAGGTCCGCTGTGAGCGATGAGCAGACGTAACTATCATTCCGTTGCAATAATAAGCAGAGCTCATCATGAGTTTCTTCACTGAACCTGCACATTATATAAAAGCATCCATTAAATAAGACTTATTTACTCTTTCGCCATCTCAAAACTCAACCTTGTACTAATGTTACTCAAAGTGTTTCGACAAGTGTTTCTTGTTGTTTATTTGTGTCAACGCGCTATTTCCTTATGCGGCCTTGCAGAGATGACTTATGAATAATATTTATCGTTTGGTATGGAGCCATGTGGCGAACAGTTTTATTGCCGTTGCAGAAACATCCCGAACAGGGAAAAAAGGATCGAAGACCGGGCGTGGAGGCCGAAAATTATTAACTACTGCGCTGATTGTTGCCGGTGTTTATGGCCCGACAGCCAGCGCTGTAGATGTGACGTGGAGCGCGGCTTATCCCAACTACCTGTTTCTACCGGTTTACGATGCGGTTAAAGAGACGGGTTACGCGTTTACCATTGATGGTCAGCCACTGGCAAATCATTACGCCCCAGGCACCGAACTGAATATTACTGGCGCGATACCCAACATTGCCACGGGGACGAACGGCAGCAGTACGGGGGTCACGGTACTGAATGCGCTTCCTGACCCCGGTGGAACCGGGACGGGGACCGATCCAAACCGCATCATCACTATCGAAGCCACGGATTCAACCGGGGCTGCTACGCCAATAACAGCGGCAAACATTGATCAGTACACGTATTCGCCTTCTCCGGCCAGACCTCAGGAAAGCCAGGAACTGAACGTCGAAGTGCCAGGCCTTGACGGCAGTTATCAGGTCATCAGCATTTATGATTCCTCGACGTTTATTGCTGCCGATGACACGGCCGTCAGCGACATGTTGTTGCCGGTTTACGACCCAAACTCGATTCGTATCTTTAATAATTTCGGGATCGCGTCGGTGGCGGCAACCGGCGGGCAGGCCAATATCAATGTAGGTTCAAGCGATGCGAACACGCCGATTGCAGCAGCTGCAAATACCATCGACCTGTTGACTAAAAATTCTGTACTGGCAAAAGCGGACGGCAGCGGGAGTGCGACCAGCCGTACCGAATGGCGTTCTGATAACTTTATCCATTTCCGCCCGGCGATCGTGCTCTCATCTGATACCCAAAATCTTGAAGCGCAAAGTGCGAAATACGATTTCACCATCACGCTGCCCCACTACGAGCAGATCGGGAATAAGGCCCTGCTATTGGGGAATAAAGACTTCGTTATTCATTCATCCACTGACATTGCAGATGTTAATGATTTCCTGACAGGCCAGGGGGCTTATGCTGGAAAACCGCAGATCCAGTACTGGCTGACGGCGGGTGCAACAGTAAATGGTGAGGTGATTGACTCGTCTGTTGAAGCGCAAAACACCTACGACGCGATTATTAGCGGCATGTTGGCACAAGAGGAAAATACCAGTATCAACCTGACCTACCATGTCTGGGATGACAAAGGAGTACACAACAACAACGCCACGGTTTCAACCGGGGATTTAAACGTTATATATGCCACAGGTGCGAATGCGTCTGGTTTGGTCACCAGCGAGGGGAGCCTGGCGGTTGACGGGGCATCGGCGGTGATGCGTGCGGACAATGGTGCCATCATCACAAACGACGGGGCGATCAACGCCTGGCGCAGCAGCGGCAGTAGCCCAGACTCTGTTGGTATGCTGACGACGGACGCCAAGGCCATCAACAATGGCACGCTCAACGCGGGTCTGTTTATTGAAAAGGATGGCAGCAACCAGAACGTTTCTAATGCGGGCAGCACAGGCATGCAGGGCAGCGGTAACAGTACGCTGACCAACAACGGTCATATCAATGCGGCGATTACTGACTCCACCACCAACGGTGCCGTGGGCATTCGCGCGTCAGGCACCACCACGGTTTCGAATACTTTAGCAGGTACCATCGCACTGGTTGGCAACAGTAATAATCAGTTCGGCAAAGCCGGCGGTTACGGCGTCTGGCTTGATCAAAGCGCCACATTCAATAATGCCGGTAATATCTACCTTGGCGTCAATCCTGTCTTAAATTCCACCGCGCCAATACCTGTTCCGATGACCGGTGGCGATCTGTCGGCGGGGATTCGCACGCAAAGCACCGGCGCGGTGAACAACACCGGTACGATAACCATTGCTGAAAATACCCGTAATGCCGCCGGGATCTCCATCGAAGGGGCGTCAGGGGCGGTAACTAACTCCGGCACGATCAATGTATTAGGTAAACTGACTAACGGTTCGGCTGCAGCAAACTATGGTTTAAACGTGGTTGACAATGTCGGCACCGTGACGCACAGCGGCCTTATCAAGGTGGACGGTGATAACAACATTGCCATCAACGTGCTGGCGCAAGACGCGGGGGCGGAAGTTACCACCACAACAGGCAGCGCGATTACTGTCGGGAAAGCGGGGGATACCGGCGGTAGCGACGGCCAACCCTACACCTACCGTAACTATGCGGTTTATGCGGAAGGGCTAAACACCCAACACGCCCAGGTTAACCTGAATTCTACCATTCGCTTGTTATCTGCAGGGGCGATTGGTGTACATGCGCGTGGCGATGCGCGCATCGATATTGATTCAGCTTCGACGCTTTCTTTCGAAAACGTCAAACAGATGGGTTACTACGCCTGGGGTAATAAGGCGCAGATTAATCTCGGCAATGCGAATATCAATGATAACGGCCAGGCCGATTCTATTTTGTTTGCTGTGGATCACGGGGCGACTTTTGCTGGTAATAGCGGTGCTGCAGCGGGATATCAACTGACGGTATCAGGTAACAATGGAACCGGGATTATTGCCAATGGCGTCGATGAAACGACCGGAACTAAAACCTCACTCACCACCGGAACCGCACAGATATTCGTCAATGGCGAAAAAGCGGTTGGGGTAAAAGTGACTGGCGGGGCAGTCGGCAATATTAGTGACGGCGGTATTGTCCTGCAGCATGACAACACCACCGCTGTCCTGATTGATGGACGTAATTACAATATCGACGGCACCATTGATTCCGATGAAGTGCAGACTGACGTGACATCCAATGCCTCGATTACCAGCAGCCCAGGACAAAGTGGCATTGTTGGCTACAACGTGGCTCATGCGGGTGTGCTCAATCTCAGCGGCCCTGGCATTTCATTAAATGGCACCAACAGTACCGGGATCATTCTGCATGACAACGGTACCGCAACGGTCGGTGCGCCGGTGAATGTTTCTGGCACCAATAATATTGGTGTCGATATTCAAAATAATGGCGTGCTGACGAATAACGGCATTATTAGCGTCAGCGGTGCCGCGAATAGCGGCAACGTCGGGGTTCGTGTGGGTGGAGCGAATGCGGTGGTTAACCGCCTCGGCACAGTCAATGCCTCAGGCGGTTTAGCGGCAGTCCAGCTCATTGGAGCAGGCGCGAATTTAACGGTTAACGGTACAGGCAACCAGATTACGGCCTCTGGTGGAGCCGATGGTGTAAGAATGGATGCCGGTGCCACCTCCTTTAACGCCTCGGATACAGTTATCGACATTTCCGACAGCGGCGCGGGGATTAATAACAACGCCGATACCTCCAACATCAATCTTAGTAACGTCACGATTAACGCCTCCGATGGCCCGGCGATTCGCACTGCTGTCACCTTTAGCGCTGCAGGCACCAGTAACACATTAAATGTTTCCGGAAATGGCGAAGGTTTTGCTTTCATGAAGGCCGATGGTTCGGTTACCACGGGCGATCTCACTATCGGCAGCGGCTACACCATTAATGGCAACGGGGCGGGGAGCGTCGGCATTCTGGCGAGAACCTCCAATAATGTCAGTTCTGGCGCGGTTATCAACATGGCCGCCAATGCGGGTTCCGCGATTGTGGCAACTGATGGTTTGAGCGGTAGCAGTCGTACCATCACCAACTCGGGAGTTATCACCAGCCTCGGGGCGGGTGCACCAGTGATTAATGCTTCGGGCAGCGGCAATACCACGGTGAATAACAGTGGCACCTTGTTGGCTGCGAATGCCACGGCGCAGGCTATTTTGACCGGAACAGGCAATGATAATGTGGCGTTAAGCGGGACGACGGCCAACACTCTCGGTGAAATTGTGCTGGGTAGTGGCAACGACCAGTTCAGCTGGACGGCGGGTGATTACACGGGTGGAGTGACATTCACAGGTGCAGATGGCAATGACCGCGCCACGCTGGGTGATGTGTCGATGGCGGACGTGACGCATATTCTCAGTGAAGGCGGCACCAATAATACGTTGACTCTTAATGGTACGAATGAGGGGGCAACGCCTGCATTACTGGGATCCTTTAGCGCGGACGACCTGGCGAAAGGCACCAATATTGGGTCGGGCTGGAGCACGCTGACCTTAGATAGCTTAAATGGCGTTCCGACTGATGCACGCGTGGTGGATAATTTAACGCTCTCTGGTGTGCAAGCGATCAATATCAACAATGGTGCCACGCTGCGTAGCGGCGACAGCGCCCCGACTGCGGGCGAGGCCACCATCCATAACTACAACGTCGCCACCTCGGGGGCGACAAGCTTGCTGTCATTCGATGGGGCGGGCGACCAAGTCTACAGTGGCGTGATCAGCGGCACCGGCGGCATGGAGCGCATCAATAGCGGTAATACTATTCTGCTGGGCGATAACACCTACACCGGGAATACTTTGATAGGCGCAGGATCGGAGCTGACTCTCGGCGATGGTAATACAACCGGCAAACTATCAGAGCAAACCAACATTACTGATAACGGTATCCTGACGGTTAACCACTCTGATGCAGTGGCGCTCAATGGTGTTATTTCAGGAAGTGGTGCGTTCCGCCAGATTGGTAGCGGCGTCACTCGCCTCGGTGGCAATAACAGCTATGCGGGAAGCACTACCGTTGAGCAGGGTACCTTGCTGATTAACGGTGTGCAGAGCGGAACAGGGCTGACCACCGTCAAGAGCGGCACTACGCTTGGCGGTTACGGCACCATCGGCGGTGATGTGCTGTTCGAGAGCGGGACCACATTGCGCCCCGGTGATGACAGCCGTGGCAATCGCACCGGGACGCTGACCGTTCAGGGCGATCTGACACTTGCCAGTGACACCAACAGCCAGTTCCAGTTGGGGGAAGTTTATACACCGGGTGGCTCACTCAATGACCTGGTGGATGTGAAAGGTGACTTAATACTTGATGGTTCACTCAATGTGGCGCTGACCGCAGGCGGAGCCTTCCTGCCGGGTGTGTATCGCCTGTTTAACTATGGCGGTTCGCTCACCGACAACACCATGGATATCGCGTCGCTGCCACCCAACGACGCCAGTAATTACGCCATCCAGACCAACATCGACAAGGAAGTTAACCTCGCGCTTAACTTTATTGACCCGACAAATCAGTTGCAGTTCTGGGATGGTGACCTTGATGTGATCCCTGGCAACCACGGGGATGGTACGACAGGCAATGGCAGAGTTGACGGTGGCTTCGGTTACTGGACCAGCCTGATTTCAGGCGTCAGCAACAACTGGACGCAAGTTGATGGGGTCGGTAATGCGCCGTGGGCGCAGGATGCTTTCGCTGTCTTCCAGGGGCAAGGTGACGTGGTACGGGTCAGCAATGCCTTTGGTGACGTGCTCACTTCCGGGATGCAGTTCGCCAGTAATGGCTACATCCTGAATGCCGACCCTGCACGCCCGGATTCGCAACTGTTCTTTGATGCGACTAACCCGCCGGGTAATTTCCCGCCGGATAACAGCTACGAAGCGCAAGGCGCGACCCATGCCGACAGCTATTTTGCGATTCGTGTGGGGAATGGTGCGGCGGGAGCCGACATCACGACGCTTATCAACGTCAACCTGGTGCAGAACGATCTGTCCGCTGGCAATATCCGTTTGCTGAAAACCGATCCAGGTCGCCTGATTTTAACCGGCAATAATGTGTTTACCGGTGGCGTGGAAGTCTGGAACGGCACGCTGAATATCACCAACGACAACGCGCTTGGTGCGACCAGTAACTCAGTGTTGTTGAAAAATGGCGCCACCTTCCAGGCGGGGGCCGATCTCACGACATCACGCTTATTCTTTGTCGATGGCGTTGCGGGCGCTGCGCTGGATGTATTCGGCCATACCTTTACCCCAACAGGCGTGATTGGCGGTGATGGTCCGCTGACTATTAAAGATAGCTCCACGGGCACCAATAATGGCGTGCTTGAGTTGGGCACCGCGAATACCTATCAGGGCGACACCACGATTATTGGCAAAAATGGTACCGGGCAACTGACCGTTAATGCGAATACCAGTGGGGCATTAGGTGCGTCAGATAGCCTGGTTTCATTAAGCTCTCTGGCGCTGTTAAACCTCAATAACGCCGCTTCGGGTGAAACGCACGTCTTTGCCGTCGACAACGCATCACTGGCGTTCCACGACAACGCCGGAGCCGGGCAAAGCACTATCAATCTGACTAACGGCGGTAACGCGACTTTCAGCGATACGAGCCAGGGGGATAATGCAATTGTGTCGGTTGATGCCAGTTCCCTGCTTGCGCTCAACGGCAGTGCCGATGCGGGTTCATCGACGGTCAATAACAGCGGACGTGTGACCTTTGCTGACAACGCTCAGGGCGCAGGCGCGGTGATTTCTAACCTCGTGGGTGGCCTGGTGGATATCAGTTCTGCGCTGTCGGGCACCTCGATAGGTTCATTATCAGGTGCAGGTAACGTGATGCTGGGTGCGGCAACTCTGGTTGAAGGCGCCTTAGGGCGCAACGACTCCATCAGCGGCATTATCAGCGGTGACGGAAATCTGGTGAAAACCGGAAGCGGAACGCTAAACCTCACCGCCGCCAACACCTGGACCGGAACCACCGATGCACAGCAAGGCGTATTACTGATTAACGGTAATCAAGTGGCGGCAACCGGGCAAACCACGGTAAATAGCGGTGCAACACTTGGCGGTGCGGGCCTGCTCGGTGGCAGCGTGGTGATAGACAACGGCGGGCACCTGGCGGCTGGGCAGGATCTGTCAAGTGTCGGTGTGCTGACGATGGGCGCGCTAACCCTTAATCAGGATTCGCAAGTCGATTTCCAGTTTGGCCAGCCTTACACCGTCGGCGGCACGCTTAACGATCTTGTCAACATTAATGGCGACCTCAATCTTAACGGCAAACTGAATATCACCCAGACACCGGGCGGCAGTTTTGATGTCGGGATCTATCGCGTCTTTAATTATTCCGGTGCGTTAACCAACAACATTCTCGATATTGGCACCGCGCCTGCGGCGGCAGACGATCTCTACGTTCAGACCTCTATCGCAGGCCAGGTGAACCTCGTCAACCGCAGTGGTTATGTCATGCGCTTCTGGGACGGTTTCGGCGGTACGGGCGGGGCGTTGAAAAATAACGACCAGATCGATGGCGGCAACGGTATCTGGCAAAACAGCAGCGGCAATGACAACTGGACCACGGATGTCACCGATCCTGAAGGGCGCTTTAATACACCGTTCAGCAATGGTTCCTTTGCTGTATTTGGCGGTACCGCCGGTAATGTCACTATCGACACCAGCCTCGGTGAAGTGGCGATCAGTGGCGCGCAGTTTGCCACTGACGGTTATGTCATCGGCGGGAATAATCTCACCACCCATACCGCTAATACAATTATTCGCGTCGGTGATGGTACGGCACCGAGTGCGGGTTATACCGCCACCATCAACTCGGTTATTGACGGTGAAGGCGGAATTAATAAAGCCGATCTCGGCACCTTGATTCTGAACGGCAATAACCAATACTAGGGCGGCACGCAGGTTAGCGGCGGGATACTGCAAGTTTCTGCGGATAATAATCTCGGTGCAGCGGGAACCGGAATTGGCCTGAGTGGCGGCACGTTGCGCTATGGCGCGGCGTTTGATACTGCCCGCCAGGTGACGCTTTCGGGCGTCGGTGGGGCAATTGACACCAACGGTCATGCGGTTTCGCTGTTAACGGCGGTTACCGGCAATGGCGATTTCACCAAACTGGGCGAAGGCGCGTTGACGCTCACAAAAGACAGCACATTCAACGGGCAAACCACCATCAGCAAAGGCACATTGCAGTTGGGGAACGGGGGTACGGCGGGCAACATCGGCGGGAATATTGTCGATAACGCGACCCTTGCGATTAACCGCAGCGATACGTTGACGCTTAACGGGAATATTTCCGGCAACGGACAGGTCTGGCAGCAGGGCAGCGGCACCACCATTCTCAATGGCAACAATAGCTGGAGCGGAATTACGCTGGTGGAAAAAGGCACCTTGCTGGCTTCAGGTGAGAATCGCTTTAGCCAGCCATCCAGCCATATTGTGAGCCGCGGTGCGTTACTGGATACCGGTGGCTACAGCCAGTCGGTCGCCAACCTGGTGAACCAGGGCACTATTAATTTGCGTGGCGGTGATGTCGGATCAACCCTGACGGTCAACGGTGATTACGTCGGCCTGAACGGTACGTTGAACATTGCTGCCCAGCAACATAGCCCAGGTGTCGCCGACCGTCTGGTGATAAATGGCGGCAGTGCTACTGGCCTGACGAACCTGAATATTGATGTTAGCCAACTCGGCGAACCGACCACCGGTGACGGCATTATGGTGGTTGAAGCCATTAATGGGGCGACCACCACCGCTCAGACCACCAAAGATGCCTTTACCATTGGCGATGGCGTGCTTACCGCGGGCGCATGGCAATACCAGCTGTTTGCCGGTAACGCGCAGGGGGCGGGTGAAGACTGGTTCTTACGCGCCGGTTATCGTCCTGATGTACCGGGCTTCGATACGCTGGCCGCGATTATCCGCCAGGCCGATTTAGCGGTTCTTGGGACACTTCACCAGCGTGTGGGCGATGAGCAACCCTGGCGTGCAGATGTTGCGGCCGATCAGGAAAGCCGTTTTTGGGCACGTTACATCGTCAAATCGGTCGACCAAAAACACGACGATCCAACCGGCTCGCAAAGCAGTTCCAACTTCAACGGGATGCAGATGGGGTTGGACCTGTGGCAAAACGATAAATGGCGTGCAGGTTTGTACACCACCTTTATGGATATCGACAGCTCGATCAATGGTGATACCGGGATGAGCGGCGGGGCCGCGTACAACTCAACCTTCTCCTCATACCTGGGGGGTTACGCCACCTGGACTGACACCGACGGTTTGTACGTCGATAACGTCCTGCAGTACGGTTATCACTCTGTCGATTTGAAGAACTTGAGCAGTCATGAATCGTACAGCCTGGACGGTAGCTCGGTGGTGGCGTCGGTTGAAGTCGGAAAACCGTGGCAATTAGGCGATAGCAACTGGCAGCTCGAACCGCAGGCGCAACTTATTTATCAGTACAGTAATTTTGATGATGTCACACTTGCCGATCGGTCGAAAACCAAAGTTTCGGTGGACGCTGACGGCTCTGTGATTGGCCGCCTTGGGGTCCGTCTGACTGCCGATTACGACACCGACTATGGCAAAGTTAAGCCTTATGTTCGCGCAAACTACTGGCAGGAACTGTCTGACGGCCAGGACAGCGTGACGTATCGCAATACGGCCAACCAGGCCGGTGCGACGGAAATCAACGCCAACCAGCGCTTCCAGGCAACTGAAGTGGCTCTCGGTACGACATGGGCGGTAACCACCGATGTGCAGGCCTATACCGAGGTGGGCAAAAGCTGGGATAACGGTGGCGACACGTCCGTATCCTCTGATATTTCAGCGTCTGTTGGGATGAAAATTCGCTTCTGATGATACTGCGGCTCGCTTCGAGCCGCAGGCTATCCCAGGCCTTTTAGCGGTTGTTTTAAGAAACAGGTGGCACATGAAAAAGAGCATCGTGGCGTGTTCAGGACTGCTGTTAGCCTCATTTTCTCATGCGAGTGGCCTTTATTTTTATGAGATGGGTACAGAAGATACGGCACTGGCCGGTGCCGGGCAGGCTGCACGCGCTCAGGATGCTTCTACCATTGTTACCAATCCGGCGGGTATGACCCGTCTACCGGATCATATGTTCACCGGTGGTCTACAGGTCATGGGGGGAGATATCAATTATCAGTTAGATAACGCCAGACAGAGCCCGGGGAATGTCATGAATCTTTTCCCTAATGCCAGTAGCTTCTATAGCCAAAAAGTCAGTGAAGATGTGTACGCGGGCATTGGTCTGTATGGAAACTATGGTCTGGGGATAGATTTTGGCGACTGGGCTGGAGACCGGTTAATCAAAAAGAGCACCATGGTTGCCATGACCCTGAGCCCCTCTCTGGCCTGGAAACTGAGCGATCGTGTTTCCATCGGGGGGTCAGTCAATGCCAACTATGGCTTCTTGTCGCTGACGCGCAACGTTGAGGGGGATGATAAAACGCAAAAAGACCACGACTGGGCGATGAGCTATCGTCTCGGTTTGTTGATGGATCTGACTGACCAAACCCGCGCGGGGATAACCTGGAACAGTAAAACCGATTACGACTTTAATATTGATGCTCAGGCGCGGTTCCCCAACCTGCCAAATGTCGATTTCACCTTACCCATCGGTGCGCAAGTCCGGGCGCCACAGCAAATCATGCTAAGCCTGGTACACGATATCGATAAACAGTGGTCTGTGATGGGCGATCTTGGCTGGCAGGACTGGAGCCAGTTTGGTGCGCCACAGATTACCGTGGCAGGCGAGGCGATCGACAAAACCAGCCGCCTTAAAGATACCTGGCATACCGCATTGGGTGTGCAATACCGTCCAGCTGAAGAGTGGCGTCTCAATGCCGGCGTGGCATTTGATAGTACTGTATACAAAGATCAGAGTGATGCGGCATTAACCCTGCCAACTGGCGACGAATGGCGTTTTGCCACCGGTGCGCAGTACCAACTGAGCCAGGCAAGCAATATTGGTATAGCAGTGGAATATCTGCATATGCAGTCTTCAAAAATCCAGTCTCCGGCGGTTTTGGCTGGCAATTACGATAATCCTTATCTGTGGTTTACCAGCGTCAATTACAGTTATCAGTTCTGATTGTTAAAAGCCCTTAACTCAGAGCTATGAGTTAAGGGCTTTTGTGTTGGATACAATGACATTATTTACATAATGCTGGGTCGAAAACTGTTTTCCAGTCGTGCTTCATATCGACGATAGCCCAGCCTTTTTCTTTCGCCAGGCTTAGCCCTTCAACCAGTTTTCCACTCGCCGGTGGATGGCTGTCATAAGCGTATTCACGCTCCGCATCTGTGTGGTGAACCAGTAAACCGAAGGTCTTATAGTCCGGATTTGACGCGGTGTACTGCATCATCGCTAAATCACCGTCGCTGTTACCAAACGCCGCAACCGGGCGCTGGCCCATAAACAGGTGAATGGCGACCGGTTTGGCTGCCGCATCGTCGTTAAAAGCGCCTTTCATGGTTTTACGCAACTGCGTGCCGTTGTCTGTCAGGGAAAACTCGCTGAGCGAGAATGATCCGATAACCTGCTCAGGCGGGATGCCATACATTTTTTCTGCCACTACGCGCATAAAATCAATGCCGCCTCCGGACACAATCCACGTTTTAAAGCCATTTTCACGCAGGTAATCGAGTAACTGACGCATCGGCTGGTAGCTCATTTGATCATATCTGCAGCCAAAACGGTTATCACGATGGCTGTCGACCCAGTTGCTGACACGCTGGTTAAACTCCTCGGTAGTGATGTTGCTGTGAGTCAGCTCTAAAAGCTGAATCAGCCCCTTCTCACCGGAAGCCACAACGGTTTTTAAATCGTCATTTAGTACCGCGCTCACAACAGGGTCGTTTTTCCATTCAGGGTGCTCAGGTGCCAGGCGCTTCACTTCATCCACCGCAAACTGGAGCTGGAATGTCAGCGGAGCTTCGGGCCACAACGTTCCGTCGTTATCAAATACTACGTAGCGTTTTTCGGGTGGAATATAGGTCGAGCGGTCTTTGTCGGTGGAGTTTTGCACCCACTGCTCAATGGATTGTTTCGCGGCGGTGTCGTTCCACGTCGAAAGCGGGTCGGCGGCGTGCGCTGCGACCATCGTGCCGAATAACATGACGCTCAGTAGTAATGTGTGTTTCATCGTTCACCCCTTTTGGTGGGAGTCAGTTCGGGCAATGGGACAGGGTTCCAGAAGCGCTGCCAGACACGGTGCAGATATCGCACACTGCGCCACAGCAAGCGTCGCGTAAACCAGATGAGTAATGCCAGGACGGCGAAGGTTCCAATAATCAA
Source organism: Buttiauxella sp. 3AFRM03 (assembly GCF_003675305.1). Classification (NCBI taxonomy): domain Bacteria; kingdom Pseudomonadati; phylum Pseudomonadota; class Gammaproteobacteria; order Enterobacterales; family Enterobacteriaceae; genus Buttiauxella; species Buttiauxella sp. 3AFRM03. The sequence continues at coordinate 1,803,901 of NZ_CP033076.1, read as the reverse complement.
AACGGTGCGCCAGTTGTCATCATCGGTGGTGCCGCGCAGTGCGGATTCACCGCCTGCGGCGCGAGCGTCCAGAACCTGCATCGTTGAGCCGGGCAGTTCAGCCAGTTGCCACTGCTGATTTGCCGTATCCCACCAGCGTAATTTAACGGGAGGAATCGTGATGGTTCCTGCTTGCGACGGCAGATAACGCAATGTTTCAACGCGTTGTGCTCCTTCAATTTCGCCACGGCCTGTTTTGAGCGAGGAATTCACAGGTGTCAGGCGCTGCGTCTCGGTGCCTGGAATCGCATACAGCAATTGTGGAATTTGCGTCGCCACAATGCCGTTGGCTTGTACCGTCACGGTGCGTTCAACCACGTCACCGGCGTGAAGTTTGTCGTCTTTGGCGGCGTGATACTGGGTGATTTTCTGGCTGAGCGTTAGGTTGTTGGCGGGCAGGAAACGATCCGGCTGTTCCACGCCTTTCGGCCAGACAACGTCTTTTTTCAGCTCCGGCAATTGCACGGTAACGGGCGGCTGGTTGGGCGATGTCAGTGTAATTTCCACCGCAGGTATGTTTAGCTCGCCCTGATCCCATGCCATAAGCTGTCTTTCCAGGCGCACACCGCTCCAGCTAATGCCGTTTTTCTGGCGGCTCAACAGTTGGTTTGGCAGCGGCGTGGCGAGTAACGAGCCATTTTCAATTTTAAAATCAGGCCATTGTGGCGGCGGATTAAACCAGCTATCCGTCCAGAAGGTGATGGCCACGCGCACCGGCTGACCGGGTGCGACATGCTCGGGCGCTTCAAGCTCACGGGTAATATCCATCGCCGCTCGGGCAGGCAGCACCGCCAGTAAAAGCAGCATCAGCAAGGCTCTCATGGCGCTTCCTCCGTATTGGCGCGGTAGAGATTTTCCAGCAGGCCAGAGGGGGAAACTTCCAGGTTTTCAAACCACTGATTAACCTGCGGGCTACTACTGGCAACCGGTTGAATGTCTTTCTGATTTACGCCCTGATCTTTCTTGAGATCGTGCTTAATTTCGTCCGGTTTATAGTCCTGTTCTTTACCCTGGGCCGCCTGGCGATCGCGCTCTTTCTGGCGTAATTCCATAATAATTTTGGCGATGGCGGCGCGGTTTTTCTGCGCCATTACCCAATCCGGGCGCAGGCTTAAGGCGCGGTCGTAACTGTTAATCGCCTGCTGCCACTGCTTTTGTTGGGCGTAGCTGTTGCCCGTCCATAACAGCGTTTCAGCGGTTTGCGGAGCCTGGCGAAAAGCCGAGGCGGCGGCGACAAAATCCTCGGCGCGGTAATACGCGATGCCCTGCCACAGCGGGTTCTGGAATCGTTCTGCCGCCTTTTTGTAGTCGCCTTTATTGAACGCGATTTGCCCCTGCATATTCGGGCTGACCCACGCATCCTGCCAGGCGGCCTGGCTTTGCGGCATGTGGAGCAGCGGCACCAGCACAACCAGCCAGCAAATCAGCTGACGCCGCCCGAGCAGCAATAATAAAAGCATGGGGATCACCAGCAGATAACCGCTGTTTTTCCAGTGTAAATCGCCGCGCGCGTTGTTTTGCGCGGAAACCGATTGTTGAATGTGGCTGGCGAGCACTGATAAATCGCTGTCGTCGCTGGTCACCAGCGTGACCGGAATACCGCCATCGCGAATCTGGCTAAAACGTTCGACGTTCAGGCGCGTATCAATGCCACGCTGGGCGTAGCTTTCCGGCAGTTCGCCGCCGCGAGCCGTACCCGGAACCCAGATTTGGATTGGCGCTTTAAGCTGCGCCAGCCAGGCCGCGTCTTGCGCGGAAAGGGTGTCGGCAATCAATATAATATTGCGCGGCATATTTGGCGTTTCCGGCATGTTTTTCATCGCAAGGTCGATGGCCTGTTTCAGCCCGGAACCTTCGCCTTCCGGCAGTAAATTCGGGCTTTGCGCATGTAAAAACAGCGAGTAAAACGTCGGGTCGGAAGTGAGCGGCGTGGTCAGATACGCATGAGAGTTGTACACCACCAGGCCGAAATGCGTGCCGGTCGAGCGGTTCATCAGGTCCATGATTTTGCTCTGCATACGCTGGTGGCGGCTCGGCGCGAGATCCTGGGCGTACATCGCCGGATCCTGCTGCAAAACCACCATCATATTGCTTTGCTGCGTGAGTGCGGCGGGCAGTTCGCGCTGCCAGGTGGGGCCCGCTAGCGCGATGACGCCCAGCGCGCAAAGCCATGGTAAAACCTGAGTCAGCTTTTTTTGCCGCCCGATAATCAGCGCTTTGGCAAAAGGCTTGTCCATTATCTGGTGCCAGGCGCTGCGCTGGCTGGTGGCAACAAACCACAGCAGGGCGCAAATCAGCAGGCCGAGCAGCCGCCAGGGATAAACAAAATGGAAGTCGCTCATGCTGTTTTCTCCCGCACAAAGCGTGTGACCGCGAGCAAAATCAACAAAGCCAGCGCCAGCAGCAGCGGCCACTGGAACAGCGGAATGTGCCACGACCAGCCGATGGATTTCACCTGCACCGGCGTAATGGCGTCGATTTCTTGCCACACGCTATCGAGAGCCGCGCCGGAACCTGCGGCGGTCCAGGATTTTCCGCCGGTAATGCGTGCGATGTCCTGCATCAGCGGCAGATCCACTTTCTCATCGCCAGTGCTGTTCAGGTCGCCAAATGCGATGGTGTGCACCTGAACGTGATGCGATGCCGCCAGTTGCGCCGCGAGTGCTGGCGCTAACTGCGATGCGGTGTCGTTGCCGTCGGTGAGTAAAATCGCCAGTTTGCTGGCGTCTTTGTTGGTGGTGCTGTCGAGCAGTTTTACGCCCACGCCCAGCGCGTCGCCAATCGCGGTTTGTTCGCCAATCATGCCCGGTGCGAGCTGGTTGATGCGCGTTTGCAGCGCCTGTTTGTCTTCGCTGACCGGCGCAAACGGCCAGGCGGAGCTGGCAAAAATCACCAGCCCGATGCGGTCAGTTTTACGCGCCGTGACGAATTTGCGCACCGATTCCTGAACCGCCTGCAAACGGGTGATCCCGCCCTGCACGTCGTTTTTGCTCATCGAACCGGAGACATCAAGAATCAGCACCACATCGCGCATCGGCTTTTGAATGTGCTGCGGCGGCGTCAGGTATTCCGGGCGAGAAAGGGCGGCGACTAACAGAATCCACACCAGCCAGAAGAGCAGGCCTGAGAGTTTGCTGGTGCGCACCGGCTGGCTATTGAGTTTCAGCTCATCAATTAATTCCGGCAAGAACGGCACGCGAACGTGTTCTTTGACTTCACGGTCTTGCGGTAAAAAATAGCGGCCAAGCAACGGCAGGAAAATCAGTAACCACACCCACGGCCAGGCGAAATCGAGGCGGCTCAGAAACTCAGACATAAGGTAGTTTCTCCAGCCAGTGTTTCAGTTGAGTTTGCAGGCGTGCGTTTTGATTCGTCTCGAGCTGGTTATCCGGCTGGCAATATTTGGTGCTCAATTGCTGGCGCAAATCGGCGTCGATTTCTACATGCTGCAAGAGTTGTTCTGGCGAAAGCGTGTGGCTAATTTGGCTGCGCGGATGGTGCATCAGCAGAATGCGTTTTATCAGTTCCAGCCAGCTATCGGCGCTATGCAGTTGCTGCAATGCCGCCAGCGCTTCACGACGCCACACGTTGCGCCGCCATCTCGCCAGGCGGAATAACCCGAATATAATCAGCACGATAAGAAAAACGCCGCCGAGCACAAACCAGCCGGGCGGCAAGGGAAACCAGGAGATACTTGGTGGAAGTGCCGGGTTTAACAGCTCCGGTACGCTAAATCCTTTCTCGAGCATTCAGACGCCCTTTTGTAGCTGCTTGAGAAGATCGTCTGTGACGACTATCTGATTCACGCGGATGCCAAGCCGTGTCAGTCGGTTTTGCAGGCGCGCAAGCCGCGCCGTAATGCTTTGCTGGATGTCATTTTTAAGTCCCGGCGACAGCGAAAATGCGGCTTCGTGCCCCTGATAGCTGGCAGCAAGATTGCCCTGTTCTGGCAGTGACAGATGAAGATCGTCGAGGGTAATGAAGGCGCTGATTTCGCACCGCCGCCGCAATGCGGCCAGTAATGCTTCGCCTGATGCATCCAAATCGTGAAAATCGCTGATCACTGCCACCCACGACCCACTGGGGATCAGGTGGCTTGCGTGTTGCAGGACATGGCTAAGGGTGACTGTTGCGGGCGTTTCGTCAGGGTAACGTTCAGGTAATTGCTGGTTATATTGCAGCACGTCGTCGAGCACGGCGGGCAGGCTTGTCCTGGGAGAACGGCATTTTTGCAGGTTGTATTTTGTGTCGCTGAATAGCGCGCTGCCAAGACGGTCGCCATCGTGCCAACTGCGCCATGCCAGCAGACCGGCAATTTTTGCTGCCGCCACTGATTTGGTTTGCCCGCGAGTCGCAAAAAACATATCCAGCCGTTGGTCGACTATCAGGAAAACCGGTCGTTCACGCTCTTCGTTATACAAACGAATCCACGGCGCTCGCAGACGAGCGGTAGCCTGCCAGTCGATCAAACGCACGTCATCACCAGGTTGATAGCGCCTGAGACTATCAAAATTAAGTCCGCGACCTTGCTGGCGAGAAACGCGTTCCCCCGCCAGCGCACCCGGTGGGATTTGCCCCGGTGGGTTCGACAGCAATCGGGCTTCGTTTGCCAGCGCCATCAGGATTTTTCGGTCCACCTGCAATGCGCTATCCATCAGGCCACCACTGCATCGAGCAGCATCCGAATCACTTCATCAGGCGAACAGTTATCGGCATTGGCCTGGTAGCTCAACATCAGGCGGTGGCGCAGCACTGCCGGTGCGACGCGCTGAATATCTTCCGGCAGCACCGCATCACGGCCTTCAAGCCATGCCAGGGCACGTCCACAACGGTCAAGAGCCAGAGTACCGCGCGGACTTACGCCAAAGGTGATGTAGCTGGCGATGGTGTCGCTGATACCTTGTGGATGACGCGTCATATCCACCAGATTGACAATGTAATTTTCAATGGTTGGTGCGACGTAAATGGCTGAAATTTCCTGCCAGCAGGTAGCGATATCGGCTTAAGAAAGCATCAGGGTTTCTGGCGGTATATCCTGAGAATCTTCGCGGCCTGCCAGGTATTTTTCCTGCTGCTCAGAGCGCACCAGTTGCATCACTTTTTGCTCGTTCTCTTTGGAGGGGTAGTCCACCAGAACTTTCATCAGGAAGCGGTCAAGCTGGGCTTCTGGCAGTGGCCAGGTGCCTTCCTGATCAACCGGGTTTTGCGTAGCCAGCACCATGAAGACGCCAGGCAATGGCCAGGTTTTCCCGGCAACGGTTACGTGGCGTTCTTCCATGGCTTCGAGCAGGGCCGATTGCACACGCGCCGAGGCGCGGTTTATCTCATCGGCAAGAATGATATTGCCGAATACCGGGCCTGGGCGAAAACGAAACTGATCTTCTTCACGTGTGGCGTTTTGCTGGTAAATTTCGCTGCCGGTAATATCTGAAGGCAGAAGGTCCGGCGTGAACTGAATTCTACGGAAATCACCTTCCACATGGCGAGCTAGCTCACGCACGGCACGGGTTTTAGCAAGACCAGGCAAACCTTCAAGCAGCACATGTCCGTCGCACAGCAGGGCGACAATCAGCATGCGCACCAGTGATTCCTGCCCCAATACTTGTTGGTTCATCCGCTGCTCTAGTTCAAGCAGTTTCTCTCTGTTTGTCATTTGCGCAATCCTGCAAAGTCACGTTTCAAAAGCGTAGCGAGCCCGACCAAAATCGGCTCGGCGTAATTGAAGAAAGTTTTGATGCCAGGGCACAGATAATTGAGGCCAGGCTCGCCATCGGGTGTGCGGACAAGACGGTTTTTCGGGCATTCACCCCAGCATAATTTCAGATAGGGACACTGCTTGCAGTATTCCGGCAACGTATCTTTCTTACCCATGCCAAAGGCTTTCTGGCGTTCGGAAAATGCCAGATGGGCGAGTTTGGTGTTTTCGATATTGCCTATCTGGTATTCCGGATAAACATAGTGATCGCAGGAGTAGATATCGCCATTTTTTTCGATTGCCAGACCTTTGCCGCAAAACTCCGACGCGGTACAAATCTGCGCTGGCATGCCCATGGTTTGCGCGACGGCGGTTTCGAACAGGTTGACTTGCACGCGGCCCAAATCGTTATTGACCCACTCTTCAAATACCGTTTTCAGGAAAGTGCCCCAGTCATCAGGATCCACTGACCAGTCGGTGACGATGGAGTCGAGGTCGCCAGGTTTTGCGCGGCGGGTGCCGGTAATAGGAATGGTGTCATCACGCCAGAATTGCGGGGCGGTGACTTTGAAATCAACTGGCTCTACGCATGGGTTGAACTGCACGTAGGTTGCACCCAGCTCACGGGTGACAAAGCGGTACACTTCCAGCGGGAAGCGGGCATTGGTGCGGTTGACGGTGACGAGGGCGTTAAACGGGACTTTGTATTTTTTGAGTGCTTCGACGCCTTTCATCACTAAGTCGAAAGTTGGTTTGCCGCTGCGTGTGACGCGATAGCGGTCATGCAGTTCCCGTGGGCCGTCAATTGACAGCCCCACCAGAAAACGGTGTTCTTTGAGGAATTCGGCCCATTTGTCATTAATCAGCACGCCATTGGTTTGGAGATCGTTTTCGACGCGCTGACCGGGTTTTTGGTACTGCTTCTGGAATTTGACGACCTTTTCAAAGAATTCCAGTCCCATCAATGTGGGCTCGCCACCTTGCCACGAGAAAACCACTTGTTCGCCATCTTGCCCGTCGATGTACTGGCGAATGAAGTTTTCCAGCACTTCGTCGCTCATGCCGGTGTGGCGGTCTTGATGCAGCAGATCTTCTTTACTCAGGTAAAAACAGTAGGTGCAGTCGAGGTTGCAGGTGGAGCCGCTCGGCTTCGCCATGACGTGGAAACGGCGTTTGTATTCAGGGCCCTTGCCATCGTATTTCTCTGCTGAGGGTAATGCTTTAACCGGCAATGTGGTGCTGTACTTCATAACTGCCCCTTTGAAAACTCTTTTTGGACAACGGAGGATTTACGTAGGGCGGGTAAGCCTGCGCCACCCGCCATTTCGGGTGCAAATGGTGGATGACGCTCGCGCTTATCCACCCTACGGATTTATTAATCCACCTGATTCACCGCGAGTTAGTTATTCGCGTTTGAACCCTGTTCGATCATTGCCGCTGCGTCAGAAACGGTGAATGAACCTGGTTTCTGGCGTGGTGGGTAATCTTTAAAGGTCGCCAGCATTTCTTTCACGTATTTCTGCGCGCCGCCCATCAGGAACATGCGGTCGTAGAACCAGCTCTGGTAACCCATACCGTCGGAAGCTTTCTCAAGCGGATCAACTTCCAGATCGAAGATCATTGGCGCACGTAGTTTGGTGAACGGATAACGCCACAGATCGAGCCCCGTGTGTTCCTGAATCATGAAGTGCGCTTTCCAGCGACCATAGCGGATTGCCAGTAGGTCGCCGTCATCACTCCAGTAGAAGAACTCTTTACGCGGGTCTTCGCCTTTGCCTTGCAGGAAGTCGAGCTGGTTATAGCCATCAAGATGTACTTTGTAGGTGATTGATGGGGTTTTGTAGCCCTTCAGCAATTGCTCTTTGATATCCGGAACACCCGCTGCGGCAACAAGAGTTGGGAACCAGTCGTTACTGCCAAAGATGTCGTTTATCAAACTGCCCGGTTTGATATGTCCTGGCCATTTGATCATTGCAGGGACCCGGAAACCGCCTTCCCAGCCGGTGTTTTTCTCACCACGGAACGGAGTGATACCCGCATCAGGCCAGGTTGCCGTCATCGGGCCGTTATCGGTGGTGTAGAGAACGATTGTGTTATCTTCGATGCCAAGATCTTTAATCTTTTGCAGCACCTCACCGACCATTTTGTCATGCTCGACCATGCCGTCAGCGTAAGTCCCAAGTCCTGTCGCGCCGATGCTGGCATCTTTGAGGTGAGTTTTGTTATGCATACGGGTGGTATTAAACCACGTGAAGAACGGCTTACCGGCTTTGGTCTGGCGTTCCATGAAGTCGTTGTTTGCGGCGAGTGTTTCTTCGTCAACGGTGCCCATACGTTTAACCGTAAGTGGGCCGGTATCTTCAATTTTGCCGTCGGCCGAGCTTTTAATGACGCCACGTGGGCCAAATTCTTTACGGAATTCAGGATCTTTCGGGTAATCCGGATTCTCTGGTTCTTCTTCGGCATTCAGGTGGTAGAGGTTGCCGAGAAATTCATCGAAACCGTGCGCGGTTGGCAGGAACTCGTCGCGGTCACCGAGATGGTTTTTACCAAACTGACCGGTAGCATATCCGAGCTGTTTAAGGATGTTGGCGATGGTGGGGTCTTCTTTGCTCAGACCCTGCGGAGCGCCTGGCATACCGACTTTACTCATCCCGGTACGGAATGGCATTTGCCCAGTAATGAACGAAGAACGCCCAGCTGTTGAGCTTTGTTCTGCATAGTAGGAGGTGAACTTGGCGCCTTCATTGGCAATACTGTCGATGTTCGGTGTTTTGTAACCCATCATGCCTTGGTTATAAGAACTGATATTCCAGTAACCAATATCATCACCGAAAATAACCACGATGTTGGGTTTTGAAGCGTCTTGTTTCGGTGCGTTTTCGGGTGATGCTGTGGCGGGAGTGGCTTGAACAGCGGACACGGCACCAGACATTAATGTAAGCATGCTGGCTATCATTGTCCTTTTAAAAGGGACGTTATTAAGCATCTTTGGGACTCCGTTCATTTAGGGACTAAATGAGTATAGTCAAGACGAGAAATTCGCTATTACATTTTGAATTATTTTGAAGGGAAGCTATTAATATTAAAAAGAAAGTCATGAGTAAGGCACGGAAATACCGAGTAATTAATCTTCAGATAGCAATTTCATAAAAATCTTGAATATTTTAATCCAAATAGTTTTAGTGGTTAATTATTAGAAATAATAACTATTATTGAAAGCTATAAAGTAAATAGAAAGGGGTTGTGATCCATTGAACTCACAACACAAAACAGTCCTCAGCGGCGATGAGAAAGATATCGTATTATTCCGTTAAGATGATTACCGTTTCCTGAAGAAGTATTAAGTACGTCAAGGTAGTTAAACAGGACAATAATAAGTTATTAATTTCTTAATTTTTTTTTGCATAAACAGAGTTGTTAAATTGCAGGATACGGCTACTGTCATATAAATGACGCGAAATTGCAGCAACCCTTCGGATGGCGTTAACTCGTTCATGTGTGCTAGCTCTCACTGGACGATCCCGATACACGCTTTCTGATTACGTATACTTGGCAATTTTAAAAGGATGGTTTGACGGTTGCCTTACGGACTGATGTACCACCAGGCAGTAACGGATTTTCGGGAGGAAGGATGAGCAAAGCTTTAATGGGTCTATGCATTTGTCTGTTGCTATTCACTTTACAAGACGCAATCAGTGCTGAGCCACGTCAGGCACCTTCCCCGCAGGAACAGGCGCGTACCTTGTCTCTGCTTAATCAACCCGTTGTGATGCTACAGGCAAAATTTGGGCTTACCACGCCAGAAGAACGGGTTAAGCGTATCGTTACGATCTTGCGCTCACTCGATGATAAGGATCTGGCCCAACCGGTTGAAACTCATAATGTAACGCGATACCGGCAGCCTGCCGTGCTTTTTTCTGTCAACGGCAAACCCTTTATGTTACTGGCTCAGGGAGACCTTGATGAAGGGGATGACCTGACGCTTGCGGAGTCGGCGGAACGTGTCAGGTTGCGTCTCGATACGCTTCGTCTCTCATTGTCTGAACAGTACTCTTCGCGTTACCTCTTATCCTCCTCGGTAAAAAGTCTGGCTGGGGCACTGGTGATAGTCGCATTGATTTGGTTTTCCCTGCGATCCTATGCCTGGCTGAAACGGGTATATACCGTGCGGCGCGCTCAGCGGAAAAGTATCATTCCTGGCGAGCTTCGCGCGTTTCTCGGTCCGATTGAGGTGCGGCTGTATGCTGTTTTTCTTACCACCACCATCCTCGTAGCATTTTACATCTGGGTAAGTTGGGTATTGCGGCTGTTTCCCTGGACGCGGATTTGGGGCATGGAGCTGGGAAGTTATGCGATAGGGCTATTGCAACTGATGGGGCTGGCGGCACTTTCCGCTCTACCGGGTCTGGTCATTGTTGTCGTAATTTTTATCATCACAGCGCTGGTAACGCGTTTGTTGAGACTAGTGTTAAGGCGAGTCGAAACCGGACAATTACATCTGCCGGGGTTACATCCGGATACGGTTGGCGTGACCCGCAAGCTTATCAGCGTAGTCATCTGGTTATTCGCTTTGTCAGCGGCATATCCATTTCTGCCGGGCGCTAATTCACTCGCCTTCAAAGGGATAAGCGTTTTCTTCGGCCTGATGCTGACGCTGGGATCTGCCGGATTGATGAACCATGCCATGAGCGGGCTGGTTCTGACCTATTCCCGTGCACTGCGTAAAGGTGAAGTCATCAGAATTGCAGATCATGAGGGGGTTGTCAGTGAGGTGGGCATGCTGGCAACTAAAATTCTGACACGAGAGAACTACGAGGTGACGGTTCCCAACGCAGTGGTCGTTAGCGGCAGAATAGTTAACTTAAGTGCAACGCTCAAAGGCGAAGGTGTCAACATGACGACCAGTGTCACCATTGGTTATGACACGCCGTGGCGGCAGGTTGAAGCTATGCTGGAACTTGCCGCAAGCCGTACACCTGGAATTAACCGCGACATTCCTCCGTTGGTGCGGCAGTTGGCGCTGCAGGACTGGTATGTGGCGTATGAGCTTCAGGTTCGGCTGAAGGCGGGTGAGTCACTGGCTGGTGTCAGAAGTACTCTACATGGCCATATACAGGATGTGTTTAATGAATTCGGCGTGCAGATCATGTCACCTAATTTCATCAGCCAGCCCGATCAGCCGGTACTCGTGACCAAGTCGAACTGGTTTGCCCCTCCAGCAGGAGAAAAAGAAAAATAAGATGCCGATCAGCCGTGTTTCCACATCAAGCTGATAGTCATCAGCATTGCCATACAAAGAGGTGTGAAGCTGGCAGGGAGACGATAGATGAAAAGTACCAACAGAAGCGACAAAGCAATAATACCGCCCGTAATTTCGTCTATAAACGGCAATATTTCCATGTGTGCGCCGATCGAGCGGTCAAAGTTACTGATGAGAACATTGCGGAACAAAATGATCAGCGCAAAACTGACATTCACAAATGTGAACCACGGGATACTCACTGATAGCGCCTGTCTGACCATATCACTATGGTTCTGCTACAGTGTATTCAAAGGAGGTGACGCGGCCTGACGTATTTTCCCTGTTTTTTATCACATAATCACGGCAGGCCAGATGAGACAACTTTCTATACCTGCGAATTGAAGTATGACGGGGGATGCCTGACTGCCACAAAATAAAGCTCAGGTCATCCGGTTATCGCTTTGTATACCAGGTCATTAATGAAAATTATTCGCTTCGAGCAAATTCATTTTCGACTTGATTGACCCTTTGTAAGTACTGTGAAAATTGCTGTTCCAGCACGTTGAGGTCTACATTTTTTATATTTGATTTTTTCAGGCGAATTTCCTCTGTGCGATTGCCATATTCTATATCAATCACGATTTCGATTTCATTAATGCCTATTTCTTTGATGAGGGCCGGTGGAATAAGTAAGGGATCGGAAAATAAACCAGGGGTAATGACTACTGTTTCTGTCGTCCAGGCTATTGCCGGGCGCTTATGCAAACGGAACCCGTTATACAGGAAGACTGCTGCTATTGATGCAAGCATGATGCCGAGTAGTGAGCCAGAGCTAAAGACTAGCCCTAAACCCGGCCCCATAAGAATGGCACCGGTGATCAAAACCTTATCGGAATTGAATAAATAAACCTGTTCCCATTCCATATTTTCTTTTTTCGATAAAGAAGCGAGTTTACTAAAAGTAGCCAGGCTGTTACTGCGTAAAATACCGTGGAGCAGAAAAGCCCCGATAGGCAGAAGAGCAAGGGTGGCTATGGATATCAGCCATACAGATAGCAGCCGCCAACGTGAAAAAAGAAAGGCAGAGATGAATACAACGGCCAGCGCACCCCAAAATAGGTTTTGCATGAGATATAAAATAATCATCAGATCGCGATCGGTCATTACCATCAACATTTCATATGCCAGGTAATTAAAAATGGCGCTAAATATCATTACGGCGAATAAGTTGATAACAAATCCAATCCAGAAGCATCGCGCTAAGTTTTTCACGGGTAATCCTTTTAGATGAAAAAAAGATTGTCTACCCCTGATATATAAATGCAATGTTAATTATGCTGCCTATATATTCGCAGTTTATATTTTTCTGGGTTATGAATTAAAACTCGAAGGGAATTAACTCGACGTCTTGGGCTGTGACTTTAATCATTGACCCTTGTGTATGCCATGCGCCAAGCACGCAGCGAAACGCGGGTTTTCCGTTTGCAGAAAGAGCGTGAATTTCCGGGCGATGGGTATGACCATGAATCATCCACTGCACCTGATGGCGGCTGAGGGCGTCGATCACCGCGTGCGGATTCACATCCATAATCGCCATGGATTTGCTGCTATTTGAGGCTTTGCTGCCAGCACGCATTTTGGCGGCGACGCGCTTGCGAATAAACAGCGGTAGGGCGAGGAATAACCATTGCAGCCAGGGCTGGTGGACTTTTTTGCGGAACGCCTGATAACCGTGGTCGTCAGTGCATAACGTGTCGCCGTGCAGCGCCAGCATTTTGCGGTCGTATAAGTTGAGGACTTGTTCTTCTGGCAGTAATGTCATGCCGCTCAAACGGGCAAAACGTTTACCGACTAAGAAATCGCGGTTGCCATGAATAAAGAAGCAGGGTACGCCGGAATCAACCAGCTCTTTGATCGCTACTGCAATTTGGCGGTGCAGCGGTTCGGGGTCGTCGTCACCAATCCAGGCTTCAAACAGATCGCCAAGGATATAAAGCGCGTCTGCTTCCCGTGCTTGACCCGCCAGAAAACGCAGAAAACCGGCGGTGATCGCCGGTTCTTCTGAACACAGATGTAAATCTGCGATAAAAAGCGTCATCGCCATCGGGCGAGTTATTCGCTTACGGTTACGCTAGTGATAACCACGTCTTCTTTAGGAACGTCCTGGTGCATACCGCTGCGGCCAGTGGACACGCCTTTGATTTTTTCAACAACGTCCATGCCTTCTACAACTTCGGCAAATACGCAGTATCCCCAACCTTGCATGCTTTCGCTGCTGAAGTTCAGGAAATCGTTGTCAGCCACGTTAATGAAGAACTGAGAGCTTGCAGAATGTGGTGCCTGAGTACGCGCCATTGCCAGCGTACCTTTGGTGTTTTTCAGGCCGTTATTCGCTTCGTTCTGGATGGTGTCTTTGGTTTCTTTCTGCTTCATACCCGGTTCAAAACCGCCGCCCTGGATCATAAAGCCATTGATCACACGGTGGAAAATGGTGTTGTTGTAGAAACCTTCGCGGCAGTAATCGAGGAAGTTTTTAACAGTTTCCGGCGCTTTATCATCAAAAGTTTTGATGACGATATCGCCGTGATTAGTTTGAAAAGTAACCATGCTGTGTATCCTATATTAGTCAGACAGTGTTCGGGCAGACGGTGCCGCGACACAAGGTGGTTGTTATAGCATAACTGCTGATGATCATCACCTTGCAAAGCGTGCTGCTTCCGTGTGGAATTTTGAGGTAACATATAACCTAATTTCGATTACACACGCTGATATGGAATCCCCTGATGTTAAAAATCTTTAATACAATGAGTCGCCAAAAAGAGGAATTCAAACCTATTCATGCCCCAGAAGTTGGCATGTACGTGTGTGGTATCACCGTTTACGATTTGTGTCATATCGGACATGGCCGCACTTTTGTCGCTTTCGACGTGGTTGCACGTTACCTGCGTTTTCTCGGCTATAAGCTTAAGTATGTGCGCAACATTACCGATATCGACGATAAAATTATTAAACGCGCCAATGAAAATGGCGAAGATTTTGTCGCGCTGGTTGACCGTATGGTGGCTGAAATGCACACCGATTTCGACGCGCTGAATATTTTGCGCCCGGACAGCGAGCCGCGCGCCACCAAACACATCCCAGATATCATCGAAATTGTTGAACAGCTTATTGCGCGTAATCACGCCTATGTTGCCAGCAATGGCGATGTGATGTTCTCCGTGGAAACCGACGCGGATTACGGCAAGCTTTCGCGTCAGGATCTGGATCAACTGCAAGCTGGCGCTCGTGTTGAAGTAGAAGCGAACGTTAAACGTAATCCGATGGATTTCGTGCTGTGGAAAATGTCCAAGCCGGGCGAGCCGAGCTGGTCATCTCCGTGGGGCGAAGGCCGTCCTGGCTGGCACATCGAATGTTCGGCGATGAACTGCAAACAGCTCGGCAACCATTTTGATATTCATGGCGGCGGTTCAGACTTAATGTTCCCGCACCACGAAAACGAAATCGCGCAGTCAACTTGTGCACACGGCGGCGAGTACGTTAACACCTGGATGCACTCCGGGATGGTGATGGTTGACCGTGAAAAAATGTCCAAATCGCTGGGCAACTTCTTCACTGTGCGTGACGTGCTGAAATATTACGATGCCGAAACCATTCGTTACTTCCTGATGTCCGGTCACTATCGTAGCCAGTTGAACTACAGCGAAGAAAACCTGAAACAGGCACGGACTTCGCTTGAGCGTTTATATACCGCTCTGCGTGGCACGGATTCGAGCGTTCAACCTGCGGGCGGCGAAGCATTTGAAGCGCGCTTCCGTGAAGCGATGGATGACGATTTCAATACCCCGGAAGCGTACTCTGTACTGTTTGATATGGCTCGTGAAGTGAACCGCCTGAAAACCGAAGATTTGGCGGCAGCAAATGGCCTGGCTGCGGCGTTACGCAAGCTTTCTGGTGTGCTGGGTTTGCTTGAGCAAGAACCTGAAGCTTTCCTGCAAAGTAGTGTGCAGGCTGACGATGGTGAAGTGGCTGAAATCGAAGCTTTGATCAAACAACGTAACGATGCCCGTCAATCGAAAGACTGGGCGCTGGCGGATCAGGCTCGTGACCGTCTTAATGAGATGGGGATCGTGCTGGAAGATGGCCCGCAAGGGACGACCTGGCGCCGAAAGTAACATTTATTCAGTTAGATAAAACATAAAGCGGCTTAGGCCGCTTTTTTATCAGCTATGATATTGGTGACAAGAATGAAAATAGGCCAATTCATGGGTAACACAAATAAAAAAGACGGTGAATCACTGAATCCACCTCTTTACTTGATCAGACCGGTCACTGATATCGTTGCTTTGAGAAAAGCGCTTTCTGGCTCTGGGATAAAGCAGTCTTTCCTTGCTGAGGACATCATTAATGCCATTGGGGAAGAAGGAAAACATCTTTATCTCTTCGAGGGAGGGGAATATACGTTTTTGCGTTCCAGTGATGGTTTAGTGATTTCGTCGGCAAGAGGCGAATTAATCTACGGTATCGCCGAGTGTATTCGTCCTCGCGGTGGCTGGTCTTTAAGAATAGAAGAACCCTGCGACTGTTGGGTTGTTCCAGCGGAAAAAGCCTTTGAAATAATTACCCAAAAGCAACTTTGGGAATCTGTCGCTAATATTTTTGCGTGGTATTTGCAGATATTTACCTCACGTGAAGAGCACCTGGTTGGCGTCCCGGCTTACGTGATGATCCGCACTAAATTGCTTGAATTACAGGCACAACCCGAAGACTTTCGCCGTGATATGAATGTAGCGGATTATATTCAGCAACGTACGCAGCTCGCGCGCAGCACGATTATGGCAATACTCGGAGAGCTACGGCGCGGAGATTACATTGAGATTAAACGCGGCAGGCTGGTGGCAGTGAACCATTTGCCGAAAGAATATTAAAAAAAGCTCTGGCTGTAAGGCCAGAGCTTTTTGGTTTTTGCAGGTGACTTATTGTCTTATGAGTTATTTGGGGTACGAATCAGGTAATCAAATGCGCTCAGTGAAGCTTTCGCACCTTCGCCAGTGGCGATAATAATTTGTTTATAGGGCACGGTAGTGCAGTCGCCAGCAGCAAAAACACCCTTCACAGTGGTTTCACATTTCGCATCAATGATGATTTCACCCATGCGGTTGCGCTCTACGCTGCCTTCCAGCCAGTTGGTGTTTGGCAACAGACCGATTTGCACGAAAATCCCCGCCAGTTCAATCTCATGTACATTTTCGGTCAGGCGATCTTTGTACTGTAAACCAGTGACTTTGCTGCCATCGCCTTTCACTTCCAGCGTTTGCGCATTCAAAATAATGTCGACGTTTTTCAGGCTGCGGACTTTATTCTGCAACACCTGGTCGGCTTTCATTTCTGGGGCGAACTCAAGCAGCGTAACGTGTTCGACGATACCCGCCAGATCAATTGCTGCTTCAACCCCAGAGTTACCGCCGCCGATCACCGCCACGCGTTTGCCTTTAAACAGTGGGCCGTCGCAGTGTGGGCAGTAAGTCACGCCTTTGGTGCGATACTGTTCTTCGCCTGGCACGTTCATATTGCGCCACTTCGCTCCCGTCGCAATGATAATGCTGCGAGCGCTAAGTGTTGCGCCGGAAGCCGTTTGAATCTGGTGCAAACCGCCTGCGGTTTTAGCCGGTATTAATTTGCTGGCACTTTGCGTGTCGATAACATCCACATCGTAATCATCAACGTGGGCTTTCAGTGCGCCAGCCAGTTTCTGCCCTTCGGTTTTCGGTACCGAAATGTAGTTTTCGATATCAACGGTATCTAATACCTGGCCGCCAAAACGTTCGCCCATCAGGCCGGTGCGAATGCCTTTACGTGCCGAGTAAACCGCAGCAGCAGCACCCGCTGGGCCGCTACCGACAATTAATACATCGTAAGCTTCCCGTTTGTTCAGGGCTTCGGCTGCGCGCTTTTCGGCACCAGTATCAATTTTGCTGACAATTTCCGCGAGCGTCATCCGGCCTTGACCGAACTCTTTGCCGTTCAGGAACACCGCAGGCACACCCATCACGTTGCGCTCCTGAATTTCATTCTGGAATACGCCGCCGTCAATGGCGATATGGCTGATGCGCGGGTTTAACACGCTCATCAGGTTCAGCGCCTGCACCACGTCCGGGCAGTTGTGGCAGGAGAGCGAATAAAAAGTTTCAAAATGGAAATCGCCGTCAATTTCGCGGATTTGCTCAAGCAAATCTTGTGACTCTTTCGACGGATGTCCCCCGGTTTGTAGCAAAGCTAAAACCAGAGAAGTAAATTCGTGGCCGAGTGGAGAACCTGCAAAGCGCGGGCCTTTATCGGAACCTGGATTGGTAATCAGAAACGACGGTTTGCGTACCGGTAAATCGTTATTAATCGTGAAAGTAACTTTGTCAGATAACTCAGCAATCTCTGCCAGCAGTTCCTTTATCTCGGTTGATTTTGCGCCGTCGTCCAGCGTGGCAATCAACTCAACAGGTTTGGTTAATCTCTCAAGGTAAGCTTTGAGTTGGGTTTTCATGTTGTTGTCGAGCATGGGTAAATCTCCCTGGTGGCAAAGCCTAAAGTGGCAAAGTGGCGGGTGTCGCGCTACGGCTCACCCGCCCTGCGAAAAGAAAAGTGATTAGATTTTGCCGACCAGGTCTAATGATGGAGCCAGCGTAGCTTCGCCTTCTCTCCATTTAGCCGGGCAAACTTCACCTGGGTGAGAAGCGACATATTGAGCAGCTTTCACTTTACGCAGCAGGTCAGACGCGTCACGGCCAATGCCTTCAGCAGTTACTTCGATAGCCTGAATGATGCCCTGTGGGTCAACAATAAAGGTACCGCGGTCAGCAAGGCCCTGATCTTCGCGCATGTTTTCGAAGTTACGGGTCAGTGCGCCAGTTGGGTCACCAATCATCGCGTATTTGATTTTTGCGATGGTTTCAGAACTGCTGTGCCACGCTTTGTGGGTGAAATGGGTATCGGTAGAAACAGAATAAATATCTACGCCCAGTTTCTGGAACTCGTCGTAATGGTCAGCCACATCGCCCAGTTCAGTCGGGCATACAAAAGTGAAGTCAGCAGGATAGAAGAAGAAAACGCTCCAGCGGCCTTCTACGTCTTGCTCGGTAACTTCAATAAATTCACCGTTTTTAAAAGCGCTGTTTTTGAATGGTTTGATTTTTGTATTAATTAAAGACATCTGTATTTTCTCCGTTTTGCGATGGGAGAAAGGTACCGAATATTCGTGCCAGGCTCTAATGGGTAGGCTGTATCGAATTGATAAGTTTTACCTAACAACTTAAGTCACAGGCAAAAAAAACCACCCGTTGCCGGGTGGTCTCAGTTTGTTGCTTGTTGCGCGTTACAATTCCACTTTAAAAAATCATAACAGCGGCGGGATTAAATCACTGTTGCGCCAGATGGGTCAATCCACTCAATCGTTATATTAACGATGGTTCTGATAGCCACCATCTATGAATCATGCCCATCATGGTTGTCCATAATGCGTACAATTCCGAAAGCAGCACACTTTCATGTCAGAAAAATTGCAGGAGTGTGACAACACGGCTAGATTTAGCCAGCACCAGCTATGAGTACCTTTTGCGCCAGTGCGCACATTCATCTCGAGGGTTAGGCGTTGTCGGAATTGCTTTCACTTGTATTGTTTGTCACAGCCATTGCCGTGTACGCCTTTAAAGCCGGACGTAATCTCTGGTGGTTTAGCGTCATCCTGCTTATTTTGGGTTTGTATATTGTCCTGAACGTGACGTTTGTCGCCAGTAACTACTTCACCGGCGAAGGTATTAATGATGCTGTGCTGTATACCCTGACGAGCAGCATGACGGGAGCCGGGATTGGCAAATATATTCTTCCCGGTGTTGGGGTGTTTGTCGCACTGGTCGCGGTATTCGGCGGTTTGACCTGGATTCTGCGTCGCCGCAAAGGGTATCCCCATCATTTGGGTTATAGCCTGTTAGCAATCGTGTTGGCGATGGCCTCGGTCGATGCATCACCCGCGTTTCGCCAGGTGACAGAACTGGTTAAATCACAAACCCGCTCAGGTGATTCTGATTTCGATGTTTATTACAAAGTCCCGCAAGGCACAATTAATAACCCAAAACTTAATCTCGTTTATATTTATGGCGAAAGTCTGGAACGCACTTATTTAGAACCGGAGTATTTCCCTGATTTAGCACCGGAATTAACCGGGCTGAAGAATGGAGGCATAGATTTTAGTCATACCGTTCAATTACCTGGCACCGATTATACCATCGCCGGAATGGTTGCTTCACAATGTGGTATACCGTTATTCGCCCCGTTTGAGGGGAATTCATCAGCCTCGATGTCGAGTTTCTTCCCGAAAAATATCTGTTTGGGCGATATCCTGAAAGCATCGGGTTACGAAAACTACTTTATGCAGGGCGCAGACTTACGTTTTGCAGGGAAAGATATTTTTTTACAATCCCATGGCTTCGACCATATGTACGGGGCGCAAGAACTGAAGTCGATGGTTGCTGACCCGGCTTACCGCAATAACTGGGGCTTCTACGACGATACCGTGCTGGATGAAGTGTTCGAAAAATATCTCGAGCTTTCGAAAGCGAACAAACGTTTTTCACTGTTCACTTTAACGGTCGATACGCATCACCCGGACGGCTTTATTTCGAAAACCTGCAAACGCCGCAGTTATAGCTTTGAAGGTAAAGAAAACCAATCTTTCAGTGCCGTGGCCTGTAGCCAGGAACATATTGCTGCGCTTATAGAGAAAATAAAAGCCTCAGCGTATTTTAAAAATACCGTGATCGTCGTTTCCTCTGACCATCTGGCGATGAATAATACCGCCTACAAATATCTCAATCAGCACGATAGAAATAACCTGTTCTTTATTATTCGTGGTGATCAACCACAGGCAGATGTGGTGCCGGTAAAACGCAGCACTCTGGATAACGGGGCGACGGTGCTGGATGTTCTGGGTGGCGATAATTACCTTGGCCTGGGGCGCAGTAGTTTGTCGGGGCAGTCAATTGCCGCGGTGTTTCTTAACGTGAAAGAAAAGGTGATGGAGTGGAAACCGGACGTCATCGATCTGTGGAATTTCCCGAAAACTATTACTCAATATGAGATAGACCAGCAGAAAAATACTTTTAGTTATTCTGGGGCGCATTTCAAAATGCCACTGCTGCTGCGTATTCTGGATAAGAAAATCGAGCCATTACCGGAAAGCGAATATTCTGCCCCGTTGCGCTATCAACTGGCTGATTTCAGTGAAAAAGATAAGTTCATTTGGGCCGATCGCTGTTTCAAAATGGCGCGTTTGTGGGAGCCGAAACTGGCACTTTCCACCGGCCTGTGTGTTGCTCAGGGGCAAATGGGCGGACAACCGTCAGTGCGTTTAATTGAACAGCCGCAGGAACAGCATGCGGTGGAGTTCGCAAAACAAGAGATCGACAAGGCGCGTTATAAAAACACTGTTGCGCTATTAAAACTGGATGAAAATGCCATTCGTTACCCGGCCGATAGTTTTATTTTCAACGTGCCAGGTGCTCCGCTTGAGGTGAAAGCGTATTCCGGAATTTCACGTCCGGAAGAGTGGGGGCGCTGGTCCAATGCCAATCTGGCTCCCGAAGTGAAAATTGAATATGCCGAACCGTTACCGGAGAAATTTGATCTGGTGATCACAGCCAAAGCGTTTGGTCCAAATGTTGGTCAGCCGATGCCGGTAAAAATCGGTAGCCAGCAGCAGACATTAACGCTCGGTGAAGAATTGACTACCACTACGCTGCATTTTGATAACCCTGAGCGCAGTAACTTGCTGGAAATTATTCCGCCACAGCCGCAGTTATCTAATGAAGGGAATATTCTTGGCCATGAACCGCGCAAGCTGGGGATTGGGATGGGGGATATTAAGGTGGTTCCGGCGATTTAGTTGGCTAATGAAGTTGTCGGATGTCGCTAGCGCTAATCCGACTTACGGTTTTGTAGGGTGGATAAGCGCTTAGCGCCATCCACCGTTTACATCAAATATTTACAGAATTCCCTGGCCCAACATTGCATCGGCCACTTTGACGAAACCTGCAATATTGGCACCGCGCACATAATGCGTTTGCTTATCTTCGCCGCCGTAATTGACGCAGGCTTCGTGAATATCCAGCATGATGTGATGCAAACGAATATCCACTTTTTCAGACTTCCAGCTCAGGCGCGCCGCATTCTGCGCCATCTCCAGGCCTGAAGTTGCCACGCCGCCCGCGTTTGCCGCTTTGCCCGGTGCGAACAACACGCCAGCTTCCAGGAACAGATTGGTGGCTTCAATGGTGGTCGGCATGTTCGCGCCTTCGGCGACGGCTATTACGCCATTGGCGATCAGCGTGCGTGCCGCTTCGGTATCCAGTTCGTTCTGCGTAGCGCAAGGCAGCGCGATGTCGACTGGTACGCTCCACGGTTGCTGGCCTTCAAGGTAAACCAGACCAAACTCTTTCGCGTAATCAGCTACGCGCCCGTCGCGGCTGGATTTGATCTCAGTTAAACGCGCCAGCTTCTCGGTTGTGAAGCCCGCTTCATCCACCACGGTGCCGTTGGAATCGGAAGCCGTCACCACGCGAGCCCCCAGCGATAACGCTTTTTCGATAGCGTATTGCGCCACGTTACCGGAACCCGAAACGGCGACGCGCTTGCCTTCAAAACCCTGGCCGTGGCGTTGTAGCATGGCATCGGTGAAGTAAATCAGGCCGTAACCGGTAGCTTCCGGGCGAATCAGACTACCGCCAAACGACAAACCCTTGCCGGTGAATACGCAAGACGTATTGTTGGAGAGCTTTTTCATCATCCCGGCCATAAAGCCCACTTCACGGCCACCCACGCCAATATCGCCTGCCGGAACGTCAGTGTCTGGCCCTAAATGGCGATACAACTCCATCATCAGTGCCTGGCAAAAACGCATAATCTCGCCTTCACTTTTGCCTTTTGGGTTAAAGTCGCTGCCGCCTTTACCCCCGCCCATTGGCAATGTCGTCAGCGCGTTTTTGAAGGTCTGCTCAAAACCTAAGAATTTCAGAATCGACAAATTCACAGAGGGGTGGAAACGCATCCCGCCTTTGAATGGCCCGATTGCGGAGCTAAATTGCACGCGCCAGGCGCGGTTAACCTGCACCTGATTTTTGTCATCCACCCAGGTCACGCGGAATTGAATGACGCGCTCAGGCTCGACTAAACGCTCCAGTAACGCGGAACGGCGATATTGCGGGTTTTGTTCGAGGAATGGCCACAGGGTGGTCATCACTTCACGTACTGCCTGCGCAAATTCAGGCTGGTGCGGATCACGTTGTTGAACAGAGGTGAGGAATGATTCGAGAGAAAGCGTGTTTTCCATAGTTCTGGAAGTCCTTTTTATAAGTCATGTTGTATTTGTGTTGTGTCTTTCGAATATAACATTCACTTATTACCGAACCGCAAGCGATTTCTCTTTATTCTCAGCCAAGCCGTATTAGCGTTATTAATTGCGTTGCGTTACCTTTCCATATTGCTTTGAATTCACAACCTTTTTTGTATGGGCCAAGTGAATGATTCAAAACCAGAATTAGCTGTTGATCATCAATTTTACTTATGGATGCAGCCGAAAAATCAAAGTAGCGCCCGACGTGACGAAACAAGGCTTTAAATAAACTTTCTTTCGCTGAAAACACCAAAGTTAAAGCGTAATTAAAGGGAAATGGCGATGCAGCGATCGGTTCTTTCTCTGCGTTTTCAATAATGCCGTTGTATATATCCAGCGCGACATTTGGCGCAATAATTTCTTCATAGTCGATGCCTACTCCCACTCGTAAAAGTGGGTCGTCAGCCATGACTGTTGCCAGCGCGATATTACCGCTGTGCGAAATGCTGCCGCTAAACCCTGGTGGCCAGCAAGGTTCGCGATGCAAACCGATTCCGGGAACATAATCGGCTACGCCATGAAAACGCAGCGCTTCAGCGGCGGCAATTCTTCCCGCGAGATGTTCGGCCTGGCGTTTTTTTACCGCACTGGATAAACGTTGATGATGCGGCAGCCATAACAGATCGTCGGGCTGAAAGGTTGTGGCGTCAAAATCGACGCGGAAAACCCGCTGACCAGGGAAGAAGTCGAAATGGGATAGTTGATATTGCATCGCGATCGCTTAAAAACGGTGGAAGTCGCTCACGCTAATCCACCTTACAACGGGTTTCTCATAGGGCGGATAAGCGCAGGCGTCATCCGCCGAATAGCCAAAAACTTAGAAGTGCGTATTCAGACTTAGATAATAAGTACGACCGGGCTCGTTATAGGTTGCGGCACCCGCGCCATACATATAACCGGTCGTGCCGCCAGTCGTCTGGGCATTACCCGCACGCCAGTGACGTTCGTCAAACAGGTTATCGATGCCCGCCGTCAGACTAACGTTTTTCGTCGCATCCCAGGTTCCGCTCAGGCCCAAAATGCTATAAGGGCTCACTTCGTTGGTTTCCGTTCCTGTTGCTGGCTGACCTTTATAGTTGTACTTCTTCGGCTGTTGCTTGCCGTACCAGGTAAAGGTCGATTGCAGTGAAATGTCCTGGCGAACCTGCCAGCTTAGCGTGGAATTCAAGGTATATTCCGGAATAACAGACAGGCGCTCGCCAGTCTCTTTATTCTTGCTTTCCAGCATATAAGTGATGTTATTCGTCCAGTTCACAGAATTGGAGACCGGCACGTTTAACGCACCTTCCAGGCCTTCTACCAGTGCCTCAGCAATATTATCCCACTGGTAAATATCTGTTTTGGTTTTGCCTGATGCCGTCTGGCCGATAGGGGCATAACCCGCTTCAATTTTGTTGCGGTAGTCGTTGCGGAACCAGGTCACACCGGCAAGCCAGCCATCACGTTTGAACTCAAGACCGATCTCTTTGTTAATGCTGGTTTCCGCTTTGAGATCGTCATTGCCCATCATGTAGCAACCCACGCCGGTGCCGCTGGCGTAGCAACCCTGGCCTTTGCTGTACAGAATGTAGTTCGGGTTGGTTTGATACAGGCTTGGCGCTTTATAGGCGCGGGCGATGCCCATTTTCAACGTGAAGTCATCACCTAAACCTTGAGACAGATTCAGTGACGGACTCCAGTTGTTGCCCACAATACTGTGGTGATCAAAACGCAGACCTGGCGTCAGCATGGTGCTGTCGGTCACTTCCATGTTGTCTTCAGCAAACAACGAGAAGATCTTTGCCTCCGAGTACGGGCTACGGTCGGTGCTGCTTGAGCCAGGGATCGGCCCGCCCATAAACGTCTGGCTGTTTGACGATAAATCTTTCATCTTCTGTTGGTTCCATTCGGTACCCAACGTCAGGTTCTGATTCACCACGAAATCAATCGGGATATTCACTTCGCTGTGCAACAGCACGTCGCTCAGGTCGATATCACTGAATTTATCGCTGGAGAAAATCCCTTCGGTACCACCGGCCAGGCCTTCCTGCATACGCGAGTTGCGCGTGTGCTCATACTGCACCCAGTTACTTGTGGTCAGGCCGCTATCCCAACCGCCGTTCCAGGTCAGTGAGTAACTCTGGCGATACAGACGGTTAGTCTCGTTACCATAGTTATCTTTAACGATTTGGTTGGTATTGGTGTTCTGCGTATCGCCGGAATACAGGTTGCCCTGGCGGCTGTAGCCCGCTTCCAGTTCCAGTGATTGCATCGGCGCAAAGTCCCAACGCACTACACCGTTGACGTCTTTGTTGGTGACACCTTCGCGGCCTGCGGGCAGCGTATCCGCATAAATCCCGGTACGCTCAGACTGGTGGCCCTGGTTAATGTCCCAGGCATCGGCTTGAGTTTTATCCAGATTACCGTACAGACGGAAGCTGAAATCCCCGCCCAGCGGGCCGTTCAGGCTGAAGTTGGTGCGCTTGGTTGAGCCTTCATCATTGTGCTCAGGCGCATTGAGATAAGTGTTCCATGAACCGTGCCACTCGCCGCTGCCTTTTTTGGTGATGATATTCACCACGCCGCCTGCTGCACCGTTACCGTAACGCGCGGCCGCAGGGCCACGAATCACTTCAATGCGTTCAACCATTTCTGGTGGCACCCAGCTTGCATCGCCGCGGGTATCACGCTCGCCACGCCAGCCCAAACGCACAGAGTTACGGCTGGTGACAGGTTTGCCGTCGATCAGAATCAGGGTGTTTTCCGGGCCCATACCGCGAATATCAATCTGGCGGCCGTTACCGCGCTGGCCGCTGGTGGAGTTACCGGTGAGGTTCACGCCAGGCATGGTACGGACGATCTCGGAGATATCACGCGCGGGTGGGCGCTTCTTGAGTTCTTCAGCGGTGATGGTCGAAACCCCTGGAGCCTGCAAGTTCTGCTCGGCAGCGGTAACCACCATGGTGTCTTCGTCGGCGGGGATCGGCGTGTTGTCGTTGCTTGTCGCAGCGGTTTGAGCCGTTGCTGATGCCGCTTGCTCTGCCGCGTAAGTGGGGAGTGTGGCACCGTAGATTCCCAGATTAATCAGCATCGCGAGGGAATAGTTAATTTTTATAGTCATTATGGCGGCCTGCTTTTCCGCTGAACCCGTTGTCATTCCATTCCCAGAGGGATCGGGTGCAGCATGGATTTCACATAGTGATACCAAGATCTCCCCGCCAACCCCCATGAAATGAGGAAATTGTGCGGTCAAGTCCGGCAATTTATTGTTTTTGCACCAGGAAGCTGGTAGCTCAAAGCGCGGAAATACGCTATTGCAAATGCAAATAATTATCAATAGTATTATCAATATATTTCAGCATTATTGATCGTTATCAATAATTTCAAATGGTTATGTTCTAGTGAGAAATATTCTGACAGGAAGTGAAGGCTGGTGGCAGCAAAGGCTGGCGCATGGGATACCTACCGTTAGCGGTGAGAAAGACGGCCAATGTACGGTGACATTCCTGTGGCGTGATCCACAAGGCAGTGAGCAAACCTCAGCGATCAAACGAGTCTGGATTTACATCACTGGCGTTACTGACCATCACCAACGCGCTCGTCCACAAACCCTTGAACGCGTGGCGGGGACGGATGTCTGGCTGTGGGAAACGCAGCTCAGCAGCACCTGGCGTGGCAGTTACTGTTTTATTCCGTCATCTTGCGAAGAGGATTTCCCGGCGGCAGCCTTCGAAGGCATCGTGCCGGAACCTATGGCGCTGCGCGAAGGGTGGCGAAAATTATTGCCGTGTGCGATTGCCGACCCTCTGAATCCTGAAAGCTGGCACGGCGGACGCGGGCATCCCATGTCAGCACTTCATCTGCCTGATGCGCCACCGCAGCCCGGTTGGCAAGCACTGGAAATACCCTACCGCGAGCCGCAGTGCATCACCTGGAATAGCCCGCGTCTGCACAACCAGCGCAGGGTGTGGATATTCACCACCGGCGATGAATCACCGGAGCAGCGCCCGTTGGCGATTTTGCTCGACGGGCAATTCTGGGCGGAAGGGATGCCGGTATGGTCCGCGTTGCAGGCACAAACGGACAGCGGTGAGCTGCCGCCCGCTGTTTACGTGCTGATTGATGTCATCGACGATGCGACGCGTAGCGATGAGCTGCCGTGTAATGCGCAGTTCTGGTGTGCGGTACAAGAAGAACTTTTGCCGCAGCTTCGTGCGCAAATCCGCTGGAATGAAAACCCTGAAACCACCGTGGTGGCGGGGCAAAGCTATGGTGGGCTTTCATCGCTTTATGCCGCACTCCACTGGCCGGAACAATTTGGCTGCGTGCTTAGCCAGTCCGGTTCGTACTGGTGGCCAAAGCGCGAAACCGCGGCGCACGGCGGGCAGTTAATCCAGCAACTGGAAAGCGGCTTGCGCTGCGAAAAACCGTTACGCATCTATCTTGAAGCAGGGGTCAGAGAACCGCTCATTCATCAAGTTAATCAACGAATTTATCCCTTACTACAACAGACACAGCAGCCGATTTTCTACCGTCAGGTTGACGGTGGGCATGATGCGCTTTGCTGGCGAGGCGGGTTGCTCGACGGTCTGACCTGGCTGTGGAAAGCGTCTTTTAAACAGGAGTAAGGCATGGAATTTAGTAATCCCTTCGACTCAGTGCAGAGCCGTTTTTTCATCCTTGAAAACCGCCAGCAACAGTTCAGTTTATGGCCTGAACACTGTGCATTGCCCGGTGGCTGGCAGGTGGTTTGTGAACCGGCATCAAACGATGAGTGCAACCGTTGGTTGCTTGCCAACTGGACGCAACTGCAACCTTCATCTTTTGCAAAAACTGGGGTGATCGGTGAGTAAAAATATAATGACCTTGCCGTTAGTGGCGGCGCAGCCCGGCATCTGGATGGCGGATCAGCTTTCGCCACAGGCCAATGCGTGGAGCGTGGCCCATTACGTTGAATTAAAAGGCGAACTCAATGAAGCGCTGCTGTGCAAGGCTATCGTCGCCGGAATGAAAGAGGCCGATACTCTTGGCATGCGCTTTAGCGAAGTGGATGGCGAAGCGCGCCAGTGGGTTGATCCTGACGCGTCGTTCACTCTGCCGCTGTGCCGCGATCTCCGTAAAAGCGCCGACCCAGAAGCGGTGGCGTTGACCATGATGCGTGACGATCTCGAACAGGATTTACGCATCAGTAGCGGCAAACCGCTTTACCATCATCAGATTTTACGAGTCAGCGAAACGCGCTGGTTCTGGTATCAACGTTTCCATCATTTAGTGGTAGATGGCTTCAGCTTCACCGCCATTACCCGCCGTATTGCCAATATTTACAGTGCCTACTGTCAGAATGTGCAACCTGAACCCAGCCCCTTTACCCCGTTTAGCGAAGTGGTGGCTGAATACGAACATTACCGAGAAAGCGACGCCTGGCAACGCGATGCGGCATTTTGGGCAAGTAAAACCAAACAGCTGCCGCCTCCCACCACGCTTTCGGCTAAACCGCTGACAGGCCAGGGGTCCACTACGCAATTGATTCGCCAGTCGCTGCATTTTGACAGCACTGAATTCATGGAGCTGGTGAACTGCGCTCGCTCCCATAACCTGACCGCCGCCGATATGGCATTAGGGCTGGTGGCCTTGTGGCTCGGGCGCTTAAGCGGGCGCGCTGATTATTCGGCAGGCTTTATCTTCATGCGCCGCATGGGTTCCGCAGCGCTTTGCGCAACCGGCCCGGTGTTAAACGTGCTGCCGTTTGGCGTGCGTATCGAGCCGGACTTTACCCTTGCGGCACTCGCCGCAAATCTGGCGAAAGAGTTAAAAGGCCTGCGCCGCTACCAGCGCTACGATGCCGAGCAAATCCAGCGTGATTTAGGGCAGGTTTCCAGCGGTGAGCCGTTATATGGCCCGGTATTGAACCTGAAAATGTTTGATTACCGCCTGGATTTCAACGGCATTGACGGGGTTACGCATCAACTGGCATCAGGGCCGGTACGGGATCTTGAAATTGCGCTGTATATTAGCGAACAGGGCGACTTCTCGCTGGAAATTCTGGCGAACGCCGAGCGTTATGATGCCGGCACATTGCAGCAACATCTCGCTCGTTTACCGCGACTTTTGCGCCAGTTTGCGGCTAATCCCGACTTACGCTGTGTGGATGCCCAACTGCTACATGAATCCGAAATAGAACTGTTGGATGGTGTCAACGCCACGCAAACGGTAGTTCCCGCGACAACCTTAAGCCAGTTGATTGGCGAACAGGTTCTGCGCACGCCAAATGCTCCGGCGCTGGCTGATGAAAACCATCAGTTTACTTATCGTGAAATGCACCAACAGGTGCGTGCTTTGGCCAGTGAACTGATTGCCCGTGGCGTGAAACCTGGCGATGTGGTGGCGGTGGCGCTACCGCGTTCGGTCTTTTTATCACTGGCGTTGCAGGCGATTGTTGAAGTGGGCGCAGCGTGGTTGCCGCTGGATACTGGTTATCCCGACGAACGCCTGCATATGATGCTGGAAGATGCGGCTCCGCGTTTGCTGCTGACCGCGCAAGATCAGCTCCCACGTTTTAGCGGCATCAATGGTTTGCAAACCTTTAGTTATCAGGCGCTGCTGGAAACCGATAATTTACCGGAGCGGCAAGCACTTTCGCGCCCCGAACACACCGCGTATGTGATTTTCACCTCTGGTTCAACAGGCCGCCCGAAAGGGGTGATGGTCGGGCAACAGGCCATCGTTAACCGCCTGTTATGGATGCAAAATCACTATCCATTAAACGCTGAAGATGTGGTTTTGCAGAAAACCCCATGCAGTTTTGATGTTTCGGTTTGGGAGTTTTTCTGGCCGTATCTGGTTGGCGCACAACTGGTGATGGCACCGCCGGAGGCGCACCGCGATCCACAAGCGCTACAGCAGCTCTTTGCCCGTTATCGCGTTACTACCACGCACTTTGTTCCCTCTATGTTGAGCGCGTTTGTTGCAGCACTTGGCGATGAAGCTGCGATTGCCAGCTGCACCACATTACGCCGCGTGTTCTGTAGTGGTGAAGCGCTGCCAACCGAACTGTGCCGCCAGTGGGAACAGCTAACTCACGCGCCGCTACATAACCTTTATGGGCCAACGGAAGCCGCTGTGGACGTGAGTTGGTATCCGGCATTTGGTGACGAACTGGCGCAGGTGTCGGGTAGCAGCGTGCCGATTGGCTGGCCGGTTTGGAACACGGGCTTGCGCATTCTGGACTCGGCAATGCGCCCGGTACCGCCGGGTATTGCAGGCGATCTTTACCTCACCGGCATTCAACTTGCGCAAGGTTACTTATCCCGCCCGGATCTCACCGCCAGCCGTTTTGTTGCCGACCCTTTTGCCGCAGGTGAGCGGATGTACCGCACCGGTGACGTCGCACGCTGGCTGGATGACGGTGCGGTGGAATATCTCGGGCGCAGCGACGATCAGCTAAAAATCCGCGGCCAGCGCATTGAGCTAGGGGATATTGACCGTGCGTTGCAGGCTTTGCCCTATGTGGCACAGGCCGTGACACTCGCTTGCGTGCTCAATAAAGAAGCCGTTGGCGGCGGTGATGCTCGCCAGTTAGTCGGTTATCTGGTTTCGGCTTCTGGTCAGGCTTTACCCCTTGAGCCAATGCGTGAACAGCTTAGCGCGGTCCTGCCTGCGCATATGGTGCCGGTGGCACTGATCCAGCTGGATGAATTCCCGCTGAGTGCCAACGGCAAACTGGACAGAAAAGCCCTGCCGTTGCCTGAACTGGCGTTACGCAGCAGCGGTCGTGCGCCCGAATCGGCTCTGGAAATCACCATCGCTGGATCTTTTGCCAGCCTGCTGGGTTGTGAAATTCAGTCCGTGGATGACGACTTCTTTGCCCTCGGCGGCCATTCATTACTGGCGATGCGCCTCGCGGCTGAATTACGCCGTACCCTCGCAAGGCCGGTGACCGTCGGCCAGGTGATGGTGGCGTCCACCGTCGGCCAACTTGCGGAAACACTGGCACAAGGGCAGGGCGAAGAAGAGGCCAGCCGCGCAGGTTTTGCTGCGGTTCTGCCGTTGCGTAAAAGCCACGGGCCGACGCTGTACTGCTTCCATCCGGCGTCGGGTTTTGCCTGGCAATTTAGTGTGTTGCAGCGTTATCTCGACCCGCGCTGGTCGATTACCGGTATTCAGTCGCCGCGCCCGGATGGCCCGATGCAGCAAGCGGAAAATCTGGCACAGGTTTGCGAATCGCATCTGCAAACCCTGCGCGAACTCCAGCCGCATGGCCCGTATTACCTGATGGGATATTCGTTGGGTGGCACACTCGCGCAAGGTATTGCGGCACGGCTTGAAGCGGCAGGCGAAGCAGTGGCGTTTTTAGGCCTGCTGGATACCTGGCCGCCAGAAACACAAAACTGGGCGGAGAAGGGGGCAAACGAACTCGATCCTCTGGTACTTGAAGAGATTAACCGTGAACGCGAAGCCTTTGTTGCCGCACAAGCCGGTCAAGCTTCCGACGCCTTATTCCAGGCCATAGAAGGTAACTATGGTGATGCGGTGCGGTTGTTAACCAGCGCGCAAAGCGTGCCGTTTGGTGGGAAAGCCACGTTGTTTGTGGCCGAGCGAACGCTGCCCGAAGGAATGGAGCCGCAAAAAGCCTGGGCACCGTGGATTAGCGAGCTTGAAGTCTTCCGCCTGGACTGCGCGCACGTCGATATTATTTCGCCAAAAGCCTTTGAGGAAATAGGGCCGCTGTTACAGCAGGTGTTAGCGCTGAGCTAAATAAAAGCGGCGGATGGTTTGTGCTATCCGCCGTGTCGCTTATGCCGCGCGAGTTTTACGCTCAAGCATCTCTTTGAGCGTGATGATACGGCTAATTTCTACCTGGGTACGTGGGTCGTTTTGGATTTCCCAGACATCGAGATTGGTTTGTAGATTCAGCCAAAAATCTACAGAAGTATCAAATGCTTTTGCCAGTCTGAAGGCCATATCAGTGGTGAGTTTACTGTTGTTATTGAGCAATTTACTCACCGTATTTCGATGTACCTGAAGCATTTCGGCCAGATCGTTAATACGCAAGCCAGTCGGTTCGAGGTATTCATAAAGCAGCACGTCACCAACGGTGGTCGGTTTACGCTGTGCCTGGACCATAATTCATCCTCATTGCGTGGTTACTGGGCGAATCAGTTATGTTTTCGATAGCCATGATCATCAAGGTAAATATTGTGCGCTTTGCCGTTACGCCAGATGAAGATTAGCCGGAACTGGTTGTTCACTCTTATAGAGGAGTACTTCTCCATGATGCTGGTTCCATCTGAGTGACCGGATGGGCAGTAGAGCATACCTTGCATCCTTGCACTGTGTGAGTGTGCATCTTTGCGAGACGTTACGCAAACTTTTTAATCAGCGAGTTTTTAGCCACGCCCGAGCGGCACCACCAGCGGTGTATGCGCCACCGGATCTTCAATAATCATGCAGCGTAGGCCATAAATGGCCTCGATAAGCTCCGGTGTGACAATGTCTGCCGGTGCGCCTTCGGCAACAATTTTCCCGTCTCGCA
Source organism: Buttiauxella sp. 3AFRM03 (assembly GCF_003675305.1). Lineage (NCBI taxonomy): Bacteria > Pseudomonadati > Pseudomonadota > Gammaproteobacteria > Enterobacterales > Enterobacteriaceae > Buttiauxella > Buttiauxella sp. 3AFRM03. The sequence continues at coordinate 1,771,977 of NZ_CP033076.1, read as the reverse complement.
GTGCAATTAAATGAGTTGCATAACGGCAAGCCTGGTTCAAATCGTGCAGCACGGCAGCCAGCGTGTAGCCCTGCTTTTGGTTCAGATCGCGCAGCAGTTCCAGTAAATCAATTTGATGGCTGATATCCAGCCAGGTGGTCGGTTCATCCAGCAGCAGAATGGAGGTTTCCTGCGCCAGAACCATCGCAATCCATGCGCGCTGGCGCTGGCCGCCCGATAGCGTATCCACTGGCTGCTCGGCTAAATCTTCAATGTTGGTCGCCTGCATTGCCCGCGCCACCGCCTGGCGGTCTTCTTCGCGCCAGCGGGTAAACATCGGCTGATGCGGATAACGCCCACGCGCTACCAGTTCAGCCACGCTAATATCGCCCGGCGCGCTGGAGTTTTGCGCCAGCAACCCGATGCGCCGCGCCACTTCTTTAGTGGCGAAGCGATGGATTTCATTACCGTCTAACCACACCTCGCCGTGCATCGGTTTCATCAGGCGGCTTAGCGTGCGCAGCAGCGTGGATTTCCCGCAGCCGTTGGGGCCGATAATCGCGGTAAATTTCCCGTCAGGAATGGCGACGGTCAGGCCATCTGCCACCACATGATTGCCATATCCCAGCGTCAGTTTTTCGCCATGCAGGCGTGAGGGGGAGGAAATCTGACTCATTTCTTACGGGACTCCTGAATCAACAACGCAATTAAATAGATACCGCCAAGGCTGACCGTCACCACGCCGACAGGTAACTGATACGGCATGAACAGTTGCTGGGCGCAAAGGTCGGCGGCCAGCAGCAACGTTGCACCGCATAAGGCAGATTGCAGCAAACCCCAGCGCGAGCTGCCGCTCAGGCGGCGGGCAATGTGCGGGGCGACGAGGGCGATAAACGAAATCGGCCCGGCAAGTGCGGTTGCGGCGGCAGTCAGAATCACGCCGGTTAACATCAACATCAGGCGCGAGCGCTCAACGGAAACACCCAATGCGCAGGCGCTGTCATCGCCCATTTCCAGCAGCCGCATACGGCGAACCAGTAATGCGCCCGCAATTAGCGCTAGCAACATCAACGGGGCGGCAGGGGAAATTTTCGCCCACGTCAAACCGTTGAGCGAGCCTGCATTCCACAACCCGGCGGAGAGAGCGGTTTCCAGCGAGGCGTGCAGTAACAGCCAGGTGTTAAACGCCACCAGCATGGCGCGCACGCCGATTCCAATAATGATTAAGCGGAAAGTTTCGATACCGTTACGCCAGGCCAGCAACCACACCACCAGCGCGGTGATGATGCCGCCTGCCATGGCTGCACCGGCAATCGCCGTTTGATGTTGACCAAACAGCACCATCGCCACTAATACTCCGCTCCAGGCTCCGGTGTTAAAACCCATCACATCCGGGCTGCCGAGCGGGTTGCGCATTAGCGACTGGAAAATGGCCCCGCTCACGCCTAGCGCCGCGCCAATCAGCAGCGCCATGACAACGCGTGGCAAACGCCATTCGACGACCACCAGTGAGATATTTCGTGGTGCGGTACCAAGCAGAGCGTCAATCACCTGGCTGACCGAGAGCGGCAACACGCCGCTGCCCAGGCTCCATAATCCGAGCGAGATACCGAGCAACAGCAAGCACCAGCAACTGATAAACAGGCGTGGGGAGGAGCGGTTCATTGCCTGGCTCCTTTACGGCTACGGCGCACCAGGTAAATGAGCATCGGCGCGCCAATAAACGCGCTCACCACTGAAACGCGCAGCTCGCCAGGCACCAGCATGCGGCCAATAATATCGGCGAACAGCAACAGGGCCGGGGTGGCAATCAAGGTGACGGGAAGCGACCAGCGGTGGTCGGCCCCCACCAGCCAACGCGCCAGATGCGGCATCATCAGGCCGATAAAGGCAATCGGCCCCACGGCGGCGGTGGCGCTGCCACACAATAACGTTATTGCCACTAAACCCAGCAATTGGGTGCGCGCCACTTTACTGCCGAGTGCGGTTGCGGTGTCGGTGCCCATGCTCAGGCTGTTAAGCGAACGGCTGATCAGCAGCGCAATCGCACAGCCCGTCAGTACCGGCAGCACGATAATTTTCAAAGTCGTGAGGGTGCGAATATCCAGCGTTCCGGCCTGCCAGAAACGTAACTGGTCATAGACCACTGGATTTAACAGCGCGATACCGTTGCTCAAGCCTTCAAGCACCGCGCCGAGCGCCACGCCTGCCAGCGTCAAACGCACCGGGCTGAGCTGCCCACCGCCCTGGCTTCCGGTAAACGCCACCACTAAAGCGGCAGATAATGCACCAGCAAACGCCAGCCCGAGCAGCGCTATCGGCGACGAAAGGCTCCACACGGCGGCACCCAGCACAATGGCAAAACTCGCTCCGGCATTAACACCAAGCAGTCCGGGGTCAGCAAGCGGATTGCGTGTCAGGGTTTGCATCAACGCACCGGCAAGGCCAAGTGCGCCTCCGGCAAGAATACCCGCTAGCGTGCGCGGGAGGCGTGCATCAAGCACGATGGTGCAATCCGCACTTTGGCACTGGCCGCTGAGCGCATCCATAACAACTTCTGCGGGGAGTGATTTGGCACCTAACAGCAGACTGAGCGCTGCCATTAAAAGCAGTAAAAACAACAAACTCAGCAGGATGAACCAGCGTGACATACGTTGTATATCCTTCACTTCGTAGCCTTACAAAAACAATGTAAAATTAAATGATAGTTATTATCATTATCACTCTTATTTGTTTATGCTAGCATGAGCCGCCTCGCATCTGGAAAGAAAAATTCGTTTTAAGGCCATGTAATGAACCGTAATTCTTTGTTGCTCAACCTCAGTTTGCTCAAAACTCATCCTGCTTTTCGCGCCGTCTTCCTTGCCCGTTTTATCTCGATTGTCTCGCTTGGGTTACTGGGCGTTGCCGTGCCGGTACAAATCCAGACGCTGACCGGTTCTTCCTTGCAAGTTGGGCTGGCAGTGACGTTAACCGGCAGCGCGATGTTTATCGGCCTGATGATGGGCGGTGTGCTGGCCGACCGGCACGAACGCCGCCGTTTGATTTTGCTGGCGCGATCTACCTGTGGCGTTGGCTTTATTGGCCTGACGATTAACGCCGCCTTGCCGGAACCGTCGCTGGCGGCGATTTATCTGCTTGGCGTATGGGATGGTTTCTTTGGCGCACTTGGCGTGACCGCGTTGTTAGCCGCCACACCCGCGTTAGTCGGGCGTGAAAACTTAATGCAGGCGAGTGCGATTACCATGCTGACGGTGCGCCTCGGCTCAGTGATTTCACCGATGCTCGGCGGGCTGTTGTTGGCCTCCGGCGGCGTGGTGTGGAACTACGCGCTGGCGTCTGTCGGCACTTTCGTCACTTTACTGCCGCTGTTGAGTTTACCGAAGCTGCCGCCACCGCCGCAGGTGCGTGAAAACCCGCTGCTTTCGCTGCTCAATGGGTTCCGTTTTTTGGTCGGTAACCCGATTATTGGCGGCATTGCGTTAGTTGGCGCGTTGCTGACGATGGCGAGCGCGGTGCGCGTTCTTTATCCCGCACTCGCCGGACACTGGCAAATGAGCGCGGCGCAAATCGGCCTGATGTACGCTGCCGTTCCGTTGGGTGCTGCCATTGGCGCGTTGACCAGCGGGCGTATTGCCCATCACGCACGCCCAGGCCGTATTATGCTGGCGACGGGAATTGTTTCGTTTATCTCAATTGGCGTTTTCAGCCTGATGCCGGTTTGGGGGCTTGGGCTGGCGTGTCTGGCGCTATTTGGTTATCTCAGTGCGATCAGCTCTTTGCTGCAATACACCTTAATTCAGACGCTAACACCGGACGGTATGTTAGGTCGTATTAACGGTTTGTGGACGGCGCAAAACGTCACTGGCGATGCGATTGGTGCCGCCATTTTAGGCGGACTGACGGTAGCGATGACGCCGGTCGCTGCGGCGAGTGCGAGCGGCCTGGCATTAACACTGTGCGGCATAGTATTGGCGATGGTGTTGGTGCAGCTGCGTGGTTATCAGCAGAGCGTTCCGGCGTAGGTTTTCGTAGGGTGGATAAGCGCAAGCGTCATCCACCACATTACAAAAAATCACTTGCTACCAAACAACTGACTCATCCGCTCCAGAACCTGCGTGGCACTGTAATAATCCAGACGGAATGTTTCGGTGCCCAGCGCATAAACCTGTTTTTTCTGCACGGCGCCCAGGTGCGAAAGCAATGGGTTGGTTTCCAGCGCCGTGGCATCTTTCTCATCGCTGGCGAACAGGAACAAACTCTCACCATTCAAACCCGCAGCAAGATTCTCGCCACCCAATTGCACGATGTCGTGGCGTTTTCCCATGCTCTTGCTGGCATTCACCGCCGCAGGCAAAGACGACAAAGTAAAACCTAACTGCTGGAACAATTTCCCCTGCGCGGATTCTGCCGTCCACAGGTTTGCCGAACGTGATGCCGGGGTGTAAACCAGCGCGGTGACCGGCTGTGGCGGCAGCGTCATACGCTGTTTTGCCTCGTTGAGCTGCTTATCAAAACTGGCAATGCGTGCCGCCGCCTGGGTTTCATGCCCGGTAATCTCGCCGAGTTGCGTCAGCAATTGTTGCCAGCTTTTGTCGTCGTAATTGATAACCAACGTCGGGGCGATAGTGGAAAGCTGGTCATAAAGGGCGAGGGCGGAATCGCCTCCGGTGGCACTAATCAAAATCAAATCTGGCATTTGCGCAGCCACTGCTTCGGCGCTGGCCTCACCGATATATAAACGCTGCACGTTGCGCGCTTTTGCGATATCACCCCACTGGCGCAGGAAACCTTGCGCATCGCCCATGCGGTTGCCAGGTGCGGTGGCACCGCTTGCCACCACGGGGGCATCAATTGCCAGCAGCGAGCCGGTTAACGTGACGCTGGTGGAAACAATGCGCAGCGGAGCTTGCGTCAGCGTATGCGTGCCATGGCTGTCGGTGATCGTTCGCGGCCAGTCGGCGGCGTGGGCGAGGCTGCTTAAGCATAGAAAGATGAATGCGGAGAATCTGATTTTCACTCAATGACATCCTGTTGAAATTTGCCTGATGGCGGTGGATGGCGCTGGCGCTTACCCACCCTACAAAACCGTTTCGCGTAGATCGGATAAGCATTAGCGCCATCCGACAAGACTGAGCAACTATTGACAGTGCTGTCTTTTCTCTTTAGGTTACGACCCCGAAAAGCAAATGATAATCATTATTACTATCTTTTGTCATGTTTTTACGGAGAGTTCATGGAAACGTTACTGGCTGAGGAACGACAAGAAAAACGGCTAACACCTTGTGCAGATAGTTTTTTCTTTATGTCGCCATATCGCAGTTTTTCAACAAGCGGCTGCTTTGCTCGCCTGGATTGCCCGGCGATTGATGGCGCAAATTCCCATGGTCACCTGCAAACTTCGTTGCGTGAAGCGTTCGAAAATGCCAAAAAACATGGCATCGAGAAGCCGGTTGTCGTCGGTGCCATTCCGTTTGATCCCCGCCAACCTTCAGCGCTGTTTATCCCTGAAAGCTGGCAGCCGTTTTCACGCGCCCAACGCCAGGATGACGCCCGCCAAACGGCTGTGGCGAAACCGCTCAACATTGCCGCGCGTAAAGCGATTCCGGAACAAGACAAATTTATGGAAATGGTGGCTCATGCCGCCGCCGCAACGGCGCAGCCGGATATCGACAAAGTGGTGCTCTCGCGCCTGATTGATATCGAAACCCAAATGCCAATTGATCTCGATGGGCTGCTCAATCGCCTGATTAGCCAAAACCCCACCAGCTACAACTTCCACGTCCCGTTGCCGGATGGCAGCTCGCTAGTGGGTGCCAGCCCGGAATTGCTGTTACGTAAATCCGGCAAGAATTTCAGCTCGCTGCCGCTGGCGGGATCGGCACGGCGCGACCGGGAAAATATCCCGCGTGATAGCGAAATTGGCACGCAGTTACTGCACTCAAAGAAAGACCGCCACGAACACGGTCTGGTGACGCAAGCGATGCGCGATGTTTTGCAGCCGCACAGCCAGACTTTGACGCTCTCTGACACGCCAGAACTGATTACCACGCCGACCTTATGGCACCTCGCCACGCCGATTTACGGCCAGGTAAAAGACCCGCAGGACAATGCGTTATCCCTCGCCTGCCTGCTGCACCCGACGCCGGCGTTGAGTGGCTTCCCACACGATGTGGCGCGCAAATTGATTGCAGAACTTGAGCCATTTGACCGCGAGCTGTTCGGCGGCATCGTCGGCTGGTGTGACGCTGAAGGCAACGGTGAATGGGTGGTGACAATCCGCTGCGCCCGTGTCGCTGCAAACCAGGTGCGCCTGTTCGCTGGGGCGGGCATCGTGCCTGCTTCGTCGCCGGAATCGGAGTGGCGCGAAACTGGCGTCAAACTTTCCACCATGCTCCACGTATTTGGACTCAACTAAATGGCGATTCAATTCACGCGCTGGCCGGACGATTTAGCGGCCCGCTACCGCGAAAAAGGTTACTGGGCGGATTTGCCGTTGACCGACATTCTCAACCGCCACGCGCACAACGACGCGATTGCACTGGTCGATGGCGAACGCCATTTCAGCTATCGCGAATTAGAACAAGCGGCGACGCGCCTGGCTTCAGCCCTTAAACGCCGTGGCCTGAACAACGGCGAAACTGCGCTGGTGCAGCTCGGTAATGTGTCGGAACTGTACATCACGCTATTCGCGCTGCTGAAAATTGGTGTAGCACCGGTTAACGCGCTGTTTAGCCACCAACGCACTGAAATGGAAGCCTACGCAAAACAAATCGAACCGGTGGTGCTGATTGCCGACCGCAAACACAATTTGTTCGCTCATGATGATTTCCTTGATGCGCTGTGCCAGCAAAACCCGTCGCTACGCATGGCTGTTTTGCTCAATGAAAGCGACCGCGAACGTTCGCTAAGTGCCTTCATCAACGAAGCGGAAGACAACTTTGTCGCTTCGCCATCGGCGGCGGACGAAGTGGCATTTTTCCAGCTTTCCGGCGGCAGCACCGGCACGCCGAAACTGATCCCGCGCACCCATAACGATTACTACTACAGCATTCGCCGCAGCGTCGAAATCTGCCGTTTTGATACCCGCACGCGCTTCCTGTGCGCCATTCCGGCGGCGCATAACTACGCGCTGAGTTCACCAGGTTCGCTGGGCGTGTTTTACGGCGGCGGGCGTGTGGTGCTGGCAAACGACCCGAGCGCCACGCTCTGTTTTCCGCTGATTGAACGCCATCAAATCAACGTCACCGCACTGGTGCCGCCTGCGGTCAGTCTGTGGTTACAAGCCATTGGCGAATGGGGCAGCAATAAATCGCTTGAGTCGCTAAAGCTGTTGCAGGTCGGCGGTGCGCGTTTAAGCGAAGCGCTTGCCGCCCGCATTCCCGCTGAAATTGGCTGCCAGTTACAGCAGGTTTTCGGCATGGCCGAAGGGCTGGTGAACTACACGCGCCTCGATGATTCAGATGAACATATCTTCAAAACCCAGGGTAAGCCGATGTGCCCGGACGACGAAGTGTGGGTGTCCGATGAAAATGGCAACCCATTACCGCATGGCGAAGTGGGCCGCCTGATGACGCGCGGGCCGTACACCTTCCGGGGCTATTACCGCAGCCCGGAACACAATGCCAGCGCCTTTGATGCCAACGGTTTTTACTGCTCCGGCGACCTGATTTCGATTGCTGAAGACGGCTACATCACCGTGCAGGGGCGCGAGAAAGATCAGATCAATCGCGGTGGCGAGAAGATCGCCGCCGAGGAGATCGAAAACCTGCTGCTGCGCCATGAAGAGATCGTCCATGCCGCACTGGTTTCGATGGAAGACAGTTTATTGGGCGAGAAAAGCTGCGCGTTTATCGTCGGCAGCCGCCAGTTCCGCGCGGTAGAAATTCGCCGTTATTTGCGTGAGTTGGGCATTGCCGACTTCAAGCTGCCGGATCGCATTGAAATTGTTGAAAACCTGCCGCTGACCGCGGTGGGTAAAGTGGACAAAAAACGTTTGCGCCAGTTGATTGCTGACAGGCAACTGGTTTCCTGACTGACGGAGAATTTATGGCTATTCCAAAATTGAACGCGTACAGCTTACCGACAGCTGCCGACATCCCGGAAAACAAAGTGAACTGGGCGTTTGAACCCGAGCGTGCGGCACTGCTGATTCACGATATGCAGGAATATTTCATCGATTTCTGGGGCGATGATTGCCCAATGATCCAGCAGGTTATTGCCAATATTGCCGCGCTGCGCGCTTACTGCAAACGCCACAATATTCCGGTCTATTACACCGCGCAGCCTAACGCGCAAAGTGATGAAGACCGTGCACTGCTTAACGACATGTGGGGGCCGGGCTTAAATAAACACCCTGAGCGCCAGAAAGTGGTGGCAGAACTCGCGCCAGACGAACACGACACGGTGCTGACCAAATGGCGTTACAGCGCGTTTATCCGCTCGCCGCTGGAACAGGCGTTAAAAGAAACCGGCCGTAACCAGCTGATTATTTGCGGTGTTTACGCGCACATTGGCTGCATGACCACGGCAACTGATGCGTTTATGCGTGACATCAAACCGTTTATGGTCGCTGATGCGCTGGCTGATTTCAGCCGCGAAGAACACATCATGGCGCTGAAATACACCGCAGGCCGTTCCGGGCGCGTGGTGATGACCCGCGATTTGCTGCCCGAATGTGCGCCGCAAAACAAACAGCAACTACGTGAAATCGTCCTGCCGTTGCTGGATGAATCCGACATCCCGGAAGATGACGAAAACCTGATTGATTACGGCCTCGACTCGGTGCGCATGATGGCGCTGGCGGCACGCTGGCGCAAAATTCACGCTGACATCGATTTCGTGATGCTGGCGAAAAACCCGAGCATCGACGCCTGGTGGGTACTACTGTCTCGGGAAGTGGCGGCATGAACATCGATTTTAGCGGCAAAACCGTCTGGGTAACGGGTGCAGGCAAGGGTATCGGTTACCACACCGCGCGGGCGTTTAGCGAAGCTGGTGCGACGGTTATCGGCTTTGATCTGGCGTTCCCATTGGAGATTTATCCGTTTGCCACCCAAGTGTTAAACGTGGCGGATGCCGAGCAGGTCGCTGCCGTTACGCAGCGTTTATTGAGCGACAAGCAGCAACTGGATGTGCTGGTGAATGCGGCGGGAATTTTGCGCATGGGTGCTACGGATGCGTTAGCGCTGCAAGACTGGCAGGACACGTTTGCGGTCAACGTCGGCGGCGCGTTCAATATGTTCCGCGCCGTGATGCCACATATGCGTGAGCAGCGTAGCGGGGCGATTGTCACCGTTGCATCCGATGCCGCGCACACGCCGCGCACCGGAATGTCGGCCTATGGCGCGTCGAAAGCGGCGCTCAAAAGCCTGGCGTTAACCGTTGGCCTGGAACTGGCACCGTTTGGCGTGCGCTGCAATGTGGTGTCGCCGGGGTCGACGGACACCGATATGCAACGCACGTTGTGGAAAACGCCAGATGCCGAACAGCAGCGTATACAGGGCTTCCCGGAACAGTTCAAACTGGGCATTCCGCTGGGCAAAATCGCCCGCCCGCAGGAGATCGCCAGCACGATTTTGTTCCTCGCTTCCACTCACGCCAGCCACATCACTTTGCAGGATATTGTGATTGATGGCGGCGCAACGCTTGGAGCCTGAATGAGTATCTGGAAACGAGATCTCACGCTTGAGGCGTTAAACAAAACCAGCGTCGGCACAATGGTTGAGCATCTCGGTATCGTTTATACGTACATGGACGAGGAAAGCCTGGAAGCGCAAATGCCGGTCGATAACCGCACCCAGCAGCCGTTTGGTTTGCTGCATGGCGGCGCGTCTGTAGTGCTGGCAGAAACCCTGGGTTCAATGGCCGGATTTCTGACAACGAGTGAAGGGCAGTGCGTGGTGGGAACGGAAATCAACGCCAGCCATCATCGCGCGGTGGCATCAGGTACGGTGCGCGGCGTGTGCAAACCGCTGCATTTGGGGAGGTCTTCTCAGGTGTGGGAGATTGCCATTTTTGATGCGCGCGGTAAGCGTTGTTGTACTAGCCGTTTGACGACGGCGACGCTGGGTTAACACAAACCGAATCCTGGTGGAGAGGAGACAGCTCCGTTTTCGCCCTCTCCTGGGGAGAGGACCGGGGTGAGGGCGCTCCAACAAATTCCCCGCAAAGTGATCTCCTTAACAAGCTGATGTAAAGACCTGGTCAAACATCTGTATTCTGTTGTTTTCATATTGTTAAATTCATGTGCTTAATCTAGAACAAAACGGTAATACCTTCGCCTCTGGCCCTACACATGGAAAACAAAGATGAATAATCCAGGGAAACACCTTATCTGGGGCGTGCTTGCACTAATCGGTGCCTTCGCGCTCGGCTATATCGCACTCAATCGCGGCGAACAGATAAACGCATTGTGGATTGTGGTTGCTGCAATCTGCGTTTACCTCATCGCTTATCGTTACTACGGCCTGTTTATCGCTAAACGCGTCTTAACCGTTGATGCCACTCGTATGACGCCAGCCGTGCGCCATAACGATGGGCTGGACTATGTCCCGACGGACAAAAAAGTCCTGTTCGGTCACCATTTTGCCGCCATTGCCGGTGCGGGGCCGCTTGTCGGGCCGGTGCTTGCCGCACAAATGGGCTACTTGCCGGGCATGCTCTGGCTGCTGGCCGGTGTGGTGTTGGCTGGTGCGGTACAAGATTTTATGGTGCTGTTTGTCTCAACCCGTCGTGACGGGCGTTCGCTGGGTGAACTGGTGAAAGAAGAGATGGGCAACACCGCAGGCGTCATTGCTTTGGTCGCCTGTTTCATGATTATGGTCATCATCCTTGCGGTGCTGGCGATGATCGTGGTGAAAGCGCTGACTCACAGCCCGTGGGGAACCTACACCGTAGCGTTCACCATTCCACTGGCATTGTTTATGGGCGTCTATATTCGCTATCTGCGTCCAGGCCGTATTGGTGAAGTCTCGGTGATTGGCCTGGTGATGCTGATCTTCGCTATTATTTCCGGCGGTTGGGTGGCTGAAAGCCCAACATGGGCGCCATACTTTGACTTTACCGGCGTGCAGTTGACGTGGATGCTGGTGGGTTATGGCTTTGTCGCCGCGGTACTACCGGTTTGGCTGCTGCTGGCACCGCGTGATTACCTCTCAACCTTCCTGAAAATCGGCACCATTATTGGCCTGGCAATTGGCATTTTGATTATGCGCCCAACGCTGCAAATGCCTTCTTTGACCAAGTTTATTGATGGCACCGGCCCGGTTTGGACAGGTGACCTGTTCCCGTTCCTGTTCATCACCATTGCTTGTGGAGCAGTTTCTGGCTTCCACGCCCTGATCGCTTCTGGCACCACGCCGAAAATGCTGGCTAACGAAAACCAGGCTTGCTTCATCGGTTACGGTGGCATGTTGATGGAATCGTTTGTGGCAATCATGGCGCTGGTTGCCGCCTGTGTTATCGACCCGGGCGTGTACTTCGCGATGAACAGCCCGATGGCGGTACTGGCTCCGGCAGGAACTGTAGATGTAGTCGCTTCTGCTGCCAGCGTGGTGAGCAGTTGGGGCTTCCATATCACTCCGGACACCCTGACCAACATTGCTAATGAAGTTGGCGAGCAGAGCATTATTTCCCGCGCGGGTGGCGCACCAACGCTTGCGGTGGGAATGGCGTACATTCTGCATGGCGCGCTGGGCGGCCTGATGGATGTCTCGTTCTGGTATCACTTCGCTATTCTGTTTGAAGCTCTGTTTATTCTGACCGCGGTAGATGCCGGTACCCGTGCGGCGCGCTTTATGCTGCAAGATTTACTGGGCGTAATCTCTCCGGGTCTTAAGCGTACCGACTCGCTGCCAGCAAACTTACTGGCTACGGCACTTTGCGTGCTGGCATGGGGTTACTTCCTGCACCAGGGCGTGGTCGATCCACTCGGCGGTATCAACACCTTGTGGCCGCTGTTTGGTATTGCCAACCAGATGTTGGCAGGTATGGCGTTGATGCTGTGTGCAGTCGTACTGTTTAAGATGAAGAAGCAGAAATATGCCTGGGTGGCTTTGGTCCCAACCGCATGGCTGTTGATTTGTACGTTGACGGCAGGCTGGCAAAAAGCCTTTAGCGACAACCCGAAAGTGGGCTTCCTGGCTATCGCTAACAAGTTCCAGGCAACTCTCGACAGCGGCAAAATCCCTGCGCAATACACCGAGTCACAGCTTTCCCAACTGGTGTTTAACAACCGTCTGGATGCCGGGCTGACTATCTTCTTTATGGTGGTTGTGGTGGTGATTGGTCTGTTCGCGATTAAAACTGCGCGCCAGGCGCTGAAATCTGACCTTCCTACCGCAAGGGAAACGCCTTACGAGAAGATGCCAGAAGATGCTGAGCAGATTGTGGCTCAGGCGAAGAGTGCGCATTAATGTTTAAATAAATCTGCCGGATGACGCTGCGCTTATCCGACCTAAGAATGCCGTTGTAGGGTGGATAAGCGTTAGCGTCATCCACCATTTCCTGGGAGCCACTATGTTTGACACTCTCGCTAAAGCCGGAAAATACCTCGGCCAGGCCGCTAAACTGATGGTTGGCGTACCTGATTACGACAACTATGTGCAACACATCCGTCTGACTCATCCGGAACAGACGCCGATGACTTACGAAGAGTTTTTCCGCGAGCGTCAGGATGCGCGATACGGCGGCAAAGGCGGCGCTCGCTGCTGTTAATCTAAGGAATTGGACATGAATCAAGCGGTATCTGTCACTCTGTTAACGGGCTTTCTTGGTTCCGGGAAAACCACACTTCTCAACTATTTTCTCGCCCATAACGGCAACGAACCCGTCGCCATTCTGGAAAACGAATTTGGTGCGGTAAATATCGATGGAGCTTTGCTCAGAGGCGGTGAAAACGTCAACGTCGTGGAGCTCAGTAACGGCTGCGTGTGTTGCAGCGTGCGCGGAGAATTCACCGCCGCACTCAGAGAAATGCTGGCAAAACGCGCGTCGGGTCAGTTGAAATTTGAGCGGTTGATTGTTGAAACCACGGGTCTTGCTGACCCTGCTCCCATCGTGCAAACCTTCTTTGTGGATGAATATCTGCGTGACGCATTGCGTCTTGATGCGGTCATTGCGCTGGCGGATGCAGAGCATATCTCACGCCAGTTGGATGAGCATGCGGTTGCTGCCGCCCAGCTCGGTTTTGCCGACCGAATTTTGCTGACTAAAGCCGATCGTGTTGATGACGAAACCAAAGAACAGGCGCTGGAGCGGATCCATCGGATCAACAATAAAGCTGATATTTTTGAAATCGTAAACGGCGAATGCCCGGCGGAAATGTGGCTCGATCTCAACGCGTTCGAACTCACGGATACCATTGAATTAGCCTCGGGATTTCGCGTGATTCGCGCTGACGATGACCACCCCGTGAGCTTCAAACCGTTTCGTAAAACGGCGGCAAAAAAGTCCTGGGATGATGCCATCCAGGCCCACGTTTTTGATGCCGGGTTGTTGGATGTGAAGAAAATTGGCGCGTTTATGGAAAGTTGCATCGCGCGTTTTGGTAACGACATGCTGCGTTACAAAGGCGTACTGGCGATTGATGGCCATCCGCAACGCCTTATCGTGCAAGGGGTACATAAAGTGGTGGGCTTTGACTACGGCTCAACATGGCACCCGAGCGAATCGCGCGTCTCACGCTTAGTCATCATCGGGCGTTATTTACCGATTGAGGAGATGCGTCGGGAATTTGCTGCAACTTCGATTTAGGTATGAAACCAGAGATGTGATCTCAAACACGATTTTCAGCTCTGCCGAATAAAGCTGTTGTGTGAAACGAAGCAGTGTGGTTGTATAAATTTCGACGTTAAATCGCGTAAACACTATTCAGGACCCAAATGACTACATTCACTCGCAACACTGGCCTACTACTAACCGCGCTACCAGCCGCGGTGGTCGTCGTGCGTGTGGTGGTGGTCGTCGGCAATGCGCCGTAGGGTCTGAATCAACGCATCGATTCCAAAACCCCGCCGGCGCAAACCGGGCGGGGTTTCTTGTTTTAGTCCCCCGGCCAGAAGCGCAACGGCACGAGAAGAAGGACTGGAGCATGGCAATTTCGGAAAACCCACCGCAAGCACACCGTATTACGGGCGCACAATTAATTGTGCAAATGCTTGAGCACCATGGCATTACCACCATCAGCGGTATTCCCGGTGGCACCGTCCTGCCGCTCTATAACGCGCTCAGCCAAAGCAAAAAAATTCGCCACATTCTGGCACGCCACGAACAGGGTGCGGGCTTTATGGCGCAAGGCATGGCCCGTACACAGGGTAAAGCGGCGGTGTGTATCGCCTGTAGCGGCCCTGGTGCGACAAACCTGGTCACCGCGATTGCCGATGCGCGACTCGACTCCATCCCGTTGGTTTGTATTACCGGCCAGGTGCCAAAATCAATGATTGGCACCGACGCCTTCCAGGAAGTCGACACTTACGGCATCTCCATTCCCATCACCAAACACAACTATCTGGTTCGCGATATTAGCGAACTGCCACAGGTGATTTGCGACGCGTTCCGCATTGCTGAATCTGGCCGCCCAGGCCCGGTCTGGATTGATATTCCAAAAGACGTGCAAACCGCAGAAATTGACATCAGCGAGCTGCCGCCCGTTTCTGCCCATACTCCTGCACCACAATTTGAAGCACATCAACTTGCCGATGCCGCGGCAATGATTAACCAGGCGCAGCGCCCGGTTCTTTATCTCGGCGGTGGCGTTATCAATGCGCATGCCAACGCTCGTGCACTGGCTGAAAAAGCTAACCTGCCAACCACCATGACGCTGATGGCGCTCGGTACTATTCCGGCGAAGCATCCGTTATCGCTTGGCATGCTGGGGATGCACGGCGCTCGCAGCACCAACTACATTTTGCAGGAAGCAGATTTGCTGATTGTTTTAGGCGCACGCTTTGATGACCGCGCGATTGGTAAAACGGAAGAGTTCTGCCCGAACGCAAAAATCATTCATGTTGATATCGACCGCGCCGAGCTGGGTAAAATTAAGCAGGCACACGTGGCGATTCGCGCGGATGTCGGTGAAGTGCTGGAACAATTACTGCCAAAAATTGACGCCAAGCCGCGCCAGCAGTGGCTGCAACAAGTCGCAGGTTTGCAGCAAGAATTCCCGTTCAATATGCCTGGTGCTGATAACCCGTTGACGCCATACGGCCTGATTAACGCCGCTGCGGCTTGCGTGGATGACAACGCAGTGATTACCACCGATGTCGGCCAGCACCAAATGTGGGTAGCGCAGGCGTATCCGCTGAACCGTCCACGCCAGTGGCTGACTTCCGGTGGTTTAGGAACGATGGGATTTGGCCTGCCCGCTGCGGTAGGTGCGGCATTAGCTGAGCCAAACCGCAAAGTGCTGTGCTTTACCGGCGATGGCAGCATCATGATGAATATTCAGGAAATGGCGACCGCTGCCGATCATAATCTGGACGTGAAGATCATCCTGTTGAACAACCAGGCGCTGGGACTGGTACACCAACAACAAACGTTGTTCTATCAACAAAATGTCTTTGCGGCGACCTATTCCGGACAAACTAACTTCCTGAAAATTGCCGAAGGTTTTGGCCTGGCAACCTGTGATTTGAATGCAGCAGCAGACCCGCAAGCGGCATTGCAGGAGGCGATTTCACGCCCTGGCCCTTGCCTGATTCACGTGCGCATTGATGCCAGTGAAAAAGTATTCCCGATGGTGCCGCCAGGCGCTGCCAACATTGAGATGATTGGAGAGTAAGCCATGCAACAACTAACCGTTATTCTGGAACTTACGGTGAGCAACCATCCGGGTGTGATGTCTCACATTTGCGGCCTGTTCGCTCGCCGCGCCTTTAACGTCGAAGGTATTCTCTGTCTGCCGCTACCACGGGGCGACCAGAGCCGTATCTGGCTACAAGTGGCGGATGACCAGCGTCTTGAGCAGATGATTAGCCAAATCGATAAACTTGAAGATGTGGTACAAATCAGGCGCGATGCAGACGGTGCGGGCATTTTTGGTAAGCTAACCGCACTGGTTCAATAGCATTTCAGGGTGGGTAAACGGTAAGTTTATCCACCCAATTTTGCACGATTCATCATTCTGCACTGCAACTTCGCTTCGTTATTTTCACCATTCTGGAAGCTTCTCGCAAACCAATAATCCCGTCGCAATAAAGCCAACCTGATTGCATAAATCCAGGGTAGATTGCCCACGTAAACGTTAATCGTATAAAAAGTGAGCTTGGCGAATGCGTTTCTGTGGCATATGCTATGGCATAGGTCATTAAGTGCCAGGAGTTACCATGGAACGCGTCGCGAAGCTTTTTAAAAACGGCAGAAACCAGGCGGTGAGGTTACCGGTGGAATTTGAGTTTGATACCGACAGGGTGTATATCCGCAAAGACAAGGAGGGAAACGTGATTCTTTCAAAAAATCCAGCCAAACCAGAAGGATGGGGTAACGTTTTTGCTTTAGTGAAGAAAGCAAAAGTGCCTGATAACTTCCTTGATGAGCAGGAGCGTAACCAGAGTATTGCCGACAGAGATCCCTTTGCAGGGATGGACTGACCATGTACATGCTGGATACCAACACGGTGAGCTATCTTTTCCGTCAGCATCCTAAAGTAATAGAAAAGCTGGCTCAAACGCGCCCTGTAGAAGTGTGCATTTCTAGTGTAACGGAAGCTGAGCTGTTATATGGCGTGGCTAAGCGCCAGAGTAAAAATCTGGCTGCGGCGGTGCAGGGTTTTCTGGAAACAGTATCGGTCTACGCGTGGGACAGCGAAGCGGCAAAAAGCTACGGTCAGTTACGAGCGGCGATGGAAAAGAAAGGCAAAGTATTGGGTCATCTTGACCAGTTAATTGCTGCTCACGCCCTGAGCCGAAACGCGACGGTGGTCACCAGCGATCGTGCTTTTACCATGGTCGGGCGTTTACGCGTTGAGGACTGGACGCGCTAGCTCGCTCCAGTAAGACTGCTTTGCAACTGTTGTGCAATCTGGTTCATTTGTGCCATTGGGCCGTGTCCAATCACCATAAACTGGTGGTTTGTACTCGCCCAATAAACAATATTCATGCCCAGCCGTTGCTCGTTTTTCGCCGTTATCGGTTTCCCTGAATAGCCGGTGATACACAACGCCAAGGGGCCGTGGGCGGTATCAAGCCAGGTAATTTGCGCGATGGACTGTTCATCGTAAGACAGTACGCGTGCGTTTTTCAGCGTGGCATCTTGCAGGGCAAGGCTTTCTGGATTCAGCGCTAAACCGAGTTGTGTCCCCGTGGTTTTCAATTGCGCTTCCAGCGCCTGGCGTGTTGGTGTTTCAGCCAGCGTCTGTGGCGTATAAAGCGCCATATATTGCGCCACTAATTCACGCCAGTTTTCTTCAGGTTGAGATAAAAGTAACAAAGCGCGGTCGCCAATCACACCCAATGCCAGAAAACTTACCGCAGCGGCGATGAGATGACGTCGGGATACGGCAGCTGTTGTGGGAGTGAGATAAGCCTGTAAGCGAGATTGTGGTGCCGCTTCCAGCAAAGGTTCGAAAGCAGACTTAAAAGGTAAACTGCTACGCTCTAACAGCAACAGCCGTTCAGCCAGATACGCATCATGACTGAGGCGTTCTTCCAGTTGCTGGCGCTGCGTGGCGCTGAGTTCATTGTCCAGATACGCCACCAGCAGCTCATCCGTATTGGCAGTAAGTGTCATGAACTTTCTCCTTTTAATGATGGCGAATCAGGCTGAAGCGCGCGGTCCTGAGCCAGCGTCAGCCGCGCGGTGGCAAGCCTGCTCATCACCGTTCCCACCGGGACATTGAGAATTTTCGCCGCCTCGCGATACGACAACTCTTCGACATAAACCAGAAAAACGGTGTCCCGCTGGGCTTCGGGTAAACGAGCCACGCGTTTCATCACATCGTTTGTCCAGATGGGATCATCGCAGTTCCCGCTTTCCGTGAGCATATCGATATCCACAAATCCCTGTCCGCGACGAATTTGCTGTGCCCGAACCTCATTGAGCCAAATGGAGTGCAGGATGGAAAAGAGCCAGCTATCCATCCTGCTGCCCGCCTCAAATTGTGCGGCGCGTTCAATGGCGCGCACACAGGTTGCCTGCACCAAATCATCGGCAATATCCCGCTGATGAGAAAGCACCAGCCCGTAGCGCCACAGACGTGAAAGATATTGCGCGAGATCGCGGCGTATCGCTTCGCTACTAATTTTCACCTCCGATTAGGATTCGGGATGGCCGTCGATGGCTGCGGACAAATCGCGATACTCCTCGCAGCTGGTACCGCACAGAGTTTTGATGGCAGCGAGCTGTTCACGAGCAAGATCCGGACGGTTTTTGATCATGTACGCTTCCCCGAGATACTCGCGAACTTTTGGATATTTCGGATCGAGGGCGACAGATTTTAAATAATAGCCGATCCCTTCATCGGTACGGCCCAGTTTGCGAGTGGCATAACCTCGATAATTGAGCGCTTCGGCGGTGTTTTGGTCTTTCAACGTATTGAGCATATCCAGCGCTTCCTGGTAGCGACCCGCTTTTGCCAGCGCGTAAGCGTAGTCGGTGCGGGATTCGTCGCCAATCATCCCCCCTTTATCGACCATACAAGTTTTGGTTTTTGAGTCATAAATTTGCCCCTTAGGGCAGGTTGGCGGAACGGGTTCGTCGTTGCTGCCGCCCATGGCCTGAACGTAGCCGGAAAACAACATCAAACTGGTGACAACTGCGGGAACAAACTGGCGGTAAAAACGCTTCATGATAATAGCCTCGTGGTGTTCGGTATGGAGTAAACACCTGGGATCACGAATTTATTCGTTTTATCTTTCTGCGCCGCAAGGATTGTTCTGAGATGCCGGGCAAGCCCGTATTCAACTTCTATACTTGATGTTCGTGTTAATAAAATAGGAGCGATTACATGACCATTCATAAGAAAGGGCAGGCTCACTGGGAAGGTGACATTAAACGCGGCAAAGGGACTGTTTCCACCGAGAGCGGCGCGTTAAAAGAACAGCCCTATGGTTTTAATACACGTTTTGAAGGGGTTGCCGGGACCAATCCGGAAGAGTTAATCGGTGCGGCACACGCAGCCTGTTTTTCGATGGCGCTTTCGCTAATGCTTGGCGAAGAGGGCTACACGGCAGAAAGCATCGACACCACAGCGGATGTCTCGCTGGATAAAACCGACGGTGGCTTTGCCATTACCAAAATTGCGCTAACCAGTAACGTCAAAGTGCCGAATGCGGATAGCGCGGTGTTCGATAAAATTATCCAGAAAGCCAAAGCTGGTTGCCCGGTATCGCAACTGATGAAAGCTGAAATCACCCTCGACTACAAACTCAATTAATGCCCAGCAAGCGCTGCTTCCGGTGAAGCCCGGCGGCAGCGCTGCGCCTTTTATCTTCATGCTGGAAGGCATGCCGCAAAGCTAAACTTTCACCCCGAATACCTCTCGCTCTCTTCCTTTCCCCTAGGCTAGCCTGCTGTGGCACGAAATAATTGTGCTCAAAATAAATACATTGACCGGTGTGGTTTAAAAGCTACAATCAAGGAGTTTCAAGGATGAATATGATTAAGTACTTCAAACTGCAAAACGGCAGGGTGCCTTTTAATGAGTGGTTAAAAGTATTACGGGATCCACGGGCTAAAACGAAAATTGTTCGGCGTATTGACCAGTTAGCGCTTAACAACCCTGGCGACCATAAGCCATGCCGACATGGCGTTTGGGAAATGCGCATAGATGAAGGGCCTGGTTACAGGATTTATTATGCGTATGAAGGTAAGGATACCTATTTGCTCTTGCTCGGTGGCGATAAACGCAAACAATAAGCGGATATCGAGCAGGCTGTGACATGGTGGCAAGAACATCAGGAGTTAAAAAATGCAATTTAATGAGTTCGACCAAACAGTCATCGAAATGCTTCAGGAAGATCACGCATTTGCCGTGGAATATATGAAAGAGGCATTTGCGGGTCTGGATGAAGAAAATGGAGAAGTGCTGTTTCTGCTGGCATTACGTCGCCTCGTTGAAGCTCGAGGCGGGTTTAGCAAAATAGCAGCACAGGCAAAACTGAATCGCGAAACGCTCTACAGAACCCTTTCAGAACGTGGGAACCCAACCATCAGCACAACTAAAAAGATTATCAATGCGGCGGGTATCAGTTTTGCGGAGCTGACGAGTTGAGTGAAAATGCTCGCCATATATCACCTGGCGAGCATCAGTTTACCTAAAACCCCACCGCCATATCTTGTGGCGACAGAATGTCTTTCACGCCTTCGCGCACCAGCAAATCAGGGCTGATTTCGGCGATAGATTTTGCTCCGGTCAGCGTCATTGCAACCCGCATCTCTTTTTCAATCAGGTTGAGCAGATTGGCAACGCCTGCCTGGCCGTGGGTGGCTAACGCGTACAAATAAGCGCGGCCTAGCAATACGGTGTCAGCGCCGAGCGCAATCATTCGCACCACATCCAGGCCGCTGCGAATACCGCTATCGGCAAGAATGGCGATATCGCCTTTTACCGCATCGGCAATGGCTGGCAGGGCGCGGCAAGACGACAACACACCATCGAGTTGGCGGCCGCCGTGGTTGGAAACCACAATCCCGTCAGCCCCGAAACGCACGGCATCTTTGGCATCTTGCGGGTCGAGAATCCCTTTGATGATCATCGGGCCATCCCAGAACTCGCGGATCCACTCCAGATCGCTCCACGAAATGGATGGATCGAAATTATTCGCCAGCCAGCCAATGTAATCTTCAAGACCTGTTGGTTTACCAAGATAGGTGGAGATATTACCGAGATCGTGCGGGCGCCCCTTCAGACCCACATCCCATGCCCATTGCGGATGCGTCACCGCTTGCCAGTAGCGGCGAAGTGCTGCGTGTTGCCCACTCATGCCGGAGTGCGCATCGCGGTAACGCGCGCCAGGTGTCGGCATATCAACGGTAAACACCAGCGTTGAACAACCCGCAGCTTTGGCACGTTCCAGAGCATTACGCATAAAGCCACGGTCTTTGAGCACATAAAGCTGGAACCACATTGGGCGGTCAATCGCCGGTGCGACTTCTTCAATTGGGCAGACGGAAACTGTGGAAAGCGTAAACGGAATACCTTTGGCGGCGGCGGCTTTTGCTGCCTGAACTTCGCCACGGCGTGCGTACATTCCGCACAATCCCACCGGAGCCAGCGCGACGGGCATCGACAGCGTTTCATTAAACAGTTTGGTTTCCAGGTTCAGAGCGGACATATTTTTCAGTACGCGCTGCTTTAACGCCACTTGCGCCAGGTCGTCAACATTACGACGCAGCGTATGTTCGGCATACGCCCCACCGTCAATGTAATGGAACAGGAATGGCGGCAGAATGCGCTTCGCAGCGGCACGATAATCAGTAGCAGCAGAAATAATCATGGATTTTCGTCCCTTATTACGTCGGTATCTTCATCGGGCAGGCGGCTGATTCGCGCCTGCCGGGCTTCGTCTTCATGCAGGGTTTTGATGGTGGTATGGACAAACCCGAGGTGAGTTTTTGCCGCTAAACGCGCGCGTTCCGGGTCGCCTGCCAAAATAGCCTGCAACAGTTCGTTATGTTGTTCGGTGAGTCCCGCAAAAATAGCGGGTACGGTGTACATGCGCTGGCGGCTATGCATTACGGAGGATTGCAGCAGGTCGAAAAAACCGCGCATCGTCTGAAGTAACACAATGTTGTGGGAGGCTTCGGCAATTGCCAGATGAAAGCGCACATCGGCCTGGGCCGCCAGGTCCGGGTCATCGCTCTCTTTGAATTTTAGCGTGGCGTCAAAACAGGCAATTAACTTCTCTTTGTCGGCCGGAGTGGCGCGCATCGCGGCGTACCAGGCGGTGCTGGCTTCGATGGCATGCCGTGCTTCCAGAATGTCGTAGCGATAGTTTGGGTCGTTCTCAACTAACGTTTTGAGTGGCTGTACAATACGTTGCTCGGACCAGGCCTGAACTTCGTAACGAATAAACGTGCCGCCACCGCGGCGGCTAATTAATACACCCTCGCTAATCAGTTTTTGAATAGCTTCACGAATCGATGAGCGCGATACGCCCATTTCTGCCGCTAACTGGCGTTCGGCGGGCAACCGCATGCCCGCCTCCAGTTTACGTTCGCTAATTAATGCTTTTACGCGCTCAACCAGATGGTCAGCCAGGCGCGGTTGTGTGCTCATCAAGGGATCATCCAGGTCAGAACATAGGCCTGAAGCGTGGTGATAACGCCGACCATGCAGGTAAATATTAGGCTGTGTTTAACAGTAAAGCGGAACAGGTCAGATTCCCGACCCACCAGCCCTACAGCGGCACAGGCGATGGCGATGGACTGTGGCGAAATCATCTTTCCAGTGACGCCACCGGTAGTGTTAGCCGCTACCAGCAACAGATCGGACACGCCAATTTGTTGTGCGGTCGTCGCCTGCAATGCCGCAAACAGGGCGTTGGACGAGGTATCAGAACCGGTCAGGAATACTCCCAGCCAGCCAATGAACGGAGAGAAGAAAGTAAATGCGTGGCCGGTATGAGCCAGTGCCAGAGCAAGCGTTGCCGAAAGGCCGGAATAGTTTGAGATAAACGCGAATGCCAACACCATGCCGATGGAGTAAATCGGCAAAGCCAGTTCTTTGAGAGTTTCACCAAAGGTTTCGATAGCGGCTTTCGGCTTCATGCGCAGGTAAACAATCGAGATAAGCGCGGCGACCAGAATCGCGGTGCCGGTTGCCGAGAACCAGTCAAACTTATAGACCGCGGCATAGGCCATGCTCTGTGCTACGACAGGCGGCATCTTCTCAACCATTTTGTCGAGGAACGGTACGGAGATGTTAAATACCCAGTCAGCCATAGCACCGCCAGGTGCGAATAACGCTTTAAACGGCGGGATACTCCAAAGTGTCACGGTAGCCGTCAGGAAGATAAATGGCATCCAGGCGCGTACCACCTGGCCTAATGTGTAGTTTTGGCGCGCCAGTGTCTGGTCGGTAACGGAGGCACCAATATCGCCAAAGCGGAAAATGCGAACGGGCTTCCAGACGCGCAAGAACGCGGTCAAACACACCAGAGAAACCAGGGAAGAAATAATGTCAGGCAGTTCCGGGCCGAGGAAGTTCGAGCTGAGATACTGCGCGATAGCAAACGAGCCACCAGCCACCATCACCGCAGGCCATGTTTCTTTAATACCGCGCCAGCCGTCCATAATCGCCATGATCCAGAACAGCACGATAATCGTCAGGAACGGTAACTGGCGGCCAACCATTTGGCCGATTTCAAAGCTGTCGAGGCCGGTGACCTGACCCGCAACGATAATGGGAATGCCCATCGCACCGAACGCGACCGGCGCGGTGTTCACAATCAGGCACAGACCGGCGGCGTACAGCGGGTTAAAGCCGAGGCCAACCAGTAGTGCTGCGGTAATCGCCACTGGTGCACCGAATCCGGCAGCCCCTTCAAGAAATGCGCCAAAGGAGAAGCCAACGATCAGCATTTGCAGGCGTTGGTCAGGCGTGATGGAAAGTATCGACGAGCGGATAATGTCAAACTGCCCGGTTTTCACCGAGATTTTATAGACGAATACTGCGGCGATAATAATCCACGCAATCGGCCACAATCCGTAGAAGAAGCCGTAGATCACCGACGATAATGCGCGGTCAACGGGCATGCGGTAGAAAAATAGCGCAACGAGCAACGCCAGGCCCACAGTGATGCTGGCGGCGGTGTAGCCTTTCATGCGCAATTTAATGAGTGCGAAGAAGAAGAAAATAATCGGAATAGCGGCGATGAGGCTTGATAGCCATATGTTCCCTGCCGGGTCGTAGACTTGTTGCCATGCTTGCATGCAGGACTCTCCAGAACGTGATGTGCTTATTATTTTTCGCGTTATTGGTAGGACCAATTTGGCGATGTAGGGCGCGTTATGGATAAAGGTTAATCTTTTGTTAACTAATGGCAATGAGTGTGTAACTGATTTTGTCATTATGGGTAAATCAGTCACGTTTTTGGCAGGATTGGTAGGACCAATATTGTGGGGTAGGGGAGGGAGCAAAGCGGATTATCGCTCTCACACGTGGCTCCCGACCACATGACCCTGACACGGAGGCAAAATGGAGGTTTACCGCTTGCGGCGATTTATTTGCCGGGAGTCCGGGTTCTTAGGGTGGCGACGGTGGCCACCCTAAGACGTTCACCGGTTCAGTCGCGACATAAACACGCTGTCGCCTGGTGAACGGAACCTTCTCCGGCTTGGCAGGAAGCGCCCTGTGACTAAGAGACGGCCATCAGGGTGAGGGTGGTTTACGAAACCTGCAATTTCAACGAATGCCTCCACCAGCGGGCAATATCAGTGGCGACAAACAGCAGCAAACTCACCCCCATAACCGGCAAGGCAAAGCTGAATAGCAGGGCAATCAACAACACGGCGCTACGCCAGATGATTGGCAAAGCCAGCCATGACTCGCTCAGTGTTTGTGCGGGATTACTTGCAGATATTACCGGGCGTCTGAGCCACCACATGCGGTAACCCAGAACGATCAAGCCGCAAAGGCCAAAACCAAACGCCGCCAGCAAGAGTTGGTTCGGCAACCCGAAAAGCACTCCCATATGAGCATCAATCCCCCAGCGCGTGAGTTTGGCGACAATTGGGAAATCAGCGAAATACGTCCGGTCGATGACCTTGAAGCCATTTGGGTCGATCGCCGCGCTATCGACATGAGTCGGCCATGCACGGTCAATTTCAGTCACCGTCCAGGCTTTATCTGCCGAACGCGGCGCGCGGATCTCGACCTTGTTGGATTCAATTCCCGCCGCACGTGCGGCACGAAGCACCTCGTCCCAGTTGCTATCATCGGTTTCAGGCATCACCATCCCTTTCATCATGGCGTGATGTTCTGCATGCGAATCGATGTGCGGGTGACCCGTTTGCGGGGTCAGCGCGGTATTCACTTGCGGTGTCATCCACCCCAGCGAACTGCGCATTTTGTCGATATTCCCGCCTGCCCACTGTGACCAGGTTAGCCCCGTAGCAGAGAAAAAGAGTAGCCCGAGCAGTAACGTGGCACCCAGCGTAATATGCCAGTGTCGTGCGCTTCTTTGCGGGGTTTTCCGCACTTTCAGCTTTCTTTTTGGCCGTGAAGTCAGCCACAAAACAACGCCACCTAATGCCGCAATCCACAGCCACGAAGCCGCCAGCTCGCTGTAAATTCGCCCTATATCCCCGAGTAATAAACTGCGATGAAGCTGGTCAATCCAGGTGCGTAGCGGGAGCACGCCGCTGGTGCCATACACCGTCAAATCCCCCTGAATGGCCAGGGTTGCCGGTGAGACAAAAATCGCTCTCGACTCCGATTCCCCTAATGCAGAATCAACAAACTGCACGCGCGTAGAATCGCCAGTTTCAGGAGCCGGGCGCACTGCGTAAATCGTGGCATCTTCGCCGATAAACTTGCGTGCTGCGGCAATTTGCTGCGAAAGCGGCTGGTTTTCACCTGTGTCTTGAGTGCGCAATGCCTGGTGATAAAGCGCGTTCTCAATTTGTGGTGTCAGCACATAGAGTGTGCCCGTCAGGGCTGCGACGAAAATAAACGGGCCGACGAACAGGCCAATATAGAAATGCAGGCGACGCAACAGCGTCAGCAGCGCGCCACGACAGGCGAGCTGCGATTGATTTGCAGGCATGATAATCCTTTGTCGAATTGTGACGTTAAATGATGTTTGTATTAACGAAACAGTGCGACAGGAGGGGCGCGGGGCAGGGCTTCGGCATCGTCATGCTGAGCCAGAAGCGGGGCGATAACTGGCGAGGGAGGCGTACGCGAAATTCGCCATGCCAGCCAGATAAAAGGAATAAACAGCCAGACGATGAGCGGGATATGCAGCAGCAACTGGCAGTATCCACAGGCAATATCGTCCATCAATGAAGCGCCCGCACCCGGCATCAGATGTGATGAGGCGGGCATTTTCATCGCCCCCATGTCCATCATCATGCCAGCCGTGTGACTCATCATTTTATGCTCGCCGCCTTGCACTGCACGCTGTTGCTCCAGTGATTTTGAAATCACCGGGGCGATAAAAAGCATCAGCATCGCCAGTAATGCGAGCGCTGATAGCCATTTATGGCGTGAAAGAGTGAAAAGTGACGGCAAGCGGGCAATCTACCAAAGCTGACTATTGTTGCGCGATTGTACATGGAATGGATGAATTGTTAAAAATATAGATGATGGGAAAAATAAAGATTAAGACGCCCTCTCAGTAGCCAGAGAGGGCGCGAATATCAGGCTTTCAGCGACGCCATATCAATCACAAAACGGTACTTCACATCGCTTTTCAGCATTCGCTCATAGGCTTCGTTAATATCCGCAATGTTGACCATTTCGATATCCGACACGATTCCGTGTTCGCCGCAGAAATCCAGCATCTCCTGGGTTTCTTTGATGCCGCCAATGCAGGAACCGGCAACGGAACGACGCCCCAGAATCAGCGGCAAGGTGCTCACGGGTGGCTCAATACTGCCCAACAACCCGACATACACCAGGGTTCCGTCCAGCGTCAGCGTTGGCATATAGGGGTTGATGTCGTGGGCGTAAGGCACCGTGTCGATAATCAAATCGAACTGGTTGTGGACTGACGCCATCTGCGCGTCATCGGTAGAAAGTACAATGTGGTGCGCCCCTAAGCGGCGAGCATCCGCCTCTTTGCTGGCCGAACGGGTGAACAGGGTGACTTCCGCACCCATCGCGTTAGCCAGTTTCAACGCCATGTGACCCAGGCCGCCCAGCCCAACCACCGCGACCTTACTCCCTTTACCCACATTCCAGTGGCGCAGCGGCGACCAGGTGGTGATACCGGCACACAGCAACGGTGCCGCGCCTTTCAGGTCCATCCCTTGCGGCATTTTCAGCACAAAATCTTCAGAGGCGACAATGGCTTGTGAATATCCGCCATACGTGGGCTGGTGGTCATGGCGGTCTACACCATTGTAAGTCTGTATGTTACCTTCTTCGCAATACTGCTCCAGCCCTTCCTGACACGGATGGCAGGTGCGACAAGAATCCACCATGCAGCCGATTCCGGCGTAATCGCCCGGCTTGAATTTCGTCACGTTGCTGCCCACCGAAGCCACGCGACCGACGACTTCATGGCCTGGCACTAAC
Source organism: Buttiauxella sp. 3AFRM03 (assembly GCF_003675305.1). Taxonomy (NCBI): domain Bacteria; kingdom Pseudomonadati; phylum Pseudomonadota; class Gammaproteobacteria; order Enterobacterales; family Enterobacteriaceae; genus Buttiauxella; species Buttiauxella sp. 3AFRM03. The sequence goes on along the minus strand of NZ_CP033076.1, from coordinate 1,744,817 downwards.
GGATACTGGCTGAAACCCCAGTCGTTGCGCGCCTGGTGGAGGTCTGAGTGGCACACGCCGCAATACATCACTTCAATGACTACATCATCAGGACGCGGTGAGCGTCGGATAAATTCGAATGGAGCAAGGGGAACCTCTGCGGACTGCGCCGCATAACCGAGCACTTTCATCGTCATGGTATTTCTCCGGGTGAAATGTCGCGACCCGCCATGCGGCGGGCGGTGAGGGAGTTGACGAAATTCGCCGTTTTACTTTTTGTACTGATCGTCGCTAACGTGTTCCATCCACTCAACGGGGCTGCCATTGAGCGACTCAGCAATCGCGATGTGGGTCATGGCGTTATCAGGCGTTGCGCCGTGCCAGTGTTTGATGCCTTCCGGGATCCAGACAACATCACCCTGGTTTATTTCACGAATTCCAGCACCCCATTCCTGTAGCCAGCCATGACCGTGCGTGATGATCAGGGTTTGGCCCAATGGATGGGTGTGCCAGGCAGTACGAGCGCCGGGTTCAAAAGTGACGGTTGCTCCGCCGGTACGCGCGGGCGGCGTGGTCTGGAAAGGGGCATCAATACGGACTCTTCCTGTGAAGTAACTTTCCGGACCAGATTGTGATGGCTGAGATCCCGCTGGGGTGATTTTCAATTTTTCTTCCATTTTCTCCTCCACTTCGGCATGTGCTGCCGAGGTTAAATGGACAACATGACTCTGAAGTATAGGAAACTCGTTCAGGCTTGCCGTGTTATCCGAAAATGAAACTCTAACACTGCGGGAATTTGTAGATTAGCCTGCTAAATAAGAATGGCACTATGAGCTGGATTCATGAATGGAGAGTGAGGCCGTTCCTCCCCCAAAGGTGGAGGAGGGTAGGGAAGAGGAAACGATCAGTGATGTGGAATGAAAGGATTAATAGTCAAATTACGCAGGTAGTACTCATTAAAGTTTGAGAAACCACTTTTCTTAATCGCGATTTGCTTGTGATGGCTCACCGTTTTAATCGAGATCCCTAACTTGTTTGCGATATTTTTAGGTTGAATACCTTCCAGCAACATCGATACCACTTCAACTTCACGGTGTGAATGCGTATTGCGATAGTAAAAATCAGAATTCAGGAGTGTCTCTTTTTCATTACATTTCAGCAGGATCTTACACAGTTCATCCAAATTAACTGTCGGTGGGATGATGATGCCCGCCGGAGATTTATTATTAGACTTCAAAATATAAAATACCTGCTTTTCAGCGATAAAATAGTTAACCGTATTAGCATCATCCTCCTGCTCTTTTAACGCTTCAAAAAAGCAGTGGAGATTATTGTTCGCAATGTGATTAACGCTGAACGTAACGTCTTGTTGGTCAAGGGTTGACAATAGATGCTTCACACCAGGTAGTAAAAAACAATTATCACTCAGAATATAAATGTTTTTCATTACGCAATTTGCTGAGTTGTTCATGCTGTAAATCCTTTTAACAAATACTTGGCACTATCACGGTAAGTTATTACTTTCCGTTCTAAATGGTAGGGGCGTTATTGAGAACGACTTTAGCATGTCTATTCATGAAGTAAATTGCCGGAAATAGTAAGCATTAATTAAGTAATAATTAATGGGCGCTGAATTTATTTATATCTCAATAACTTTGCGCATAATAATAATGCTGCAAAGTATTAAATCAGAAAAAAATTAATCAGTTGCCCAAATTTCACAATGCTTGCGTATCAACTCAGTTAACAGTCCACCTTCGCTAATAAATTGGCGGATACGACGGGTGTCACTGTCATTTCTGCGTACATAACCTTCTATCGCTTCTAAAGCAGAGGTCGCCTGAAGTTGTGCTGCATAGGGGGCGAGAGTATCAAGCAGAGGCAAAATATCTTCTGCCAGCGTGCGTTGCTCACCGCAGCGTACATCAGTCAGTTTCCCTTCAAAGCCAAAGCGGCTGGCCTGAAAACGGTTGAAGCGGTACAGCAGATAATCTTCGGAACGCGGAACGAAAGGACGTTCGCTCAGCAGCCAATGCGCCAGCGCCTGAATAAAACCGGCAATGTTGACCGCACGAGTGATAGTCAAAGGTGTATCCATCACGCGTACTTCTATGGTGCCAAAATTTGGGCTGGGGCGAATATCCCAGTGCAGGTCTTTCATAGACTGAACGATGCCGCTGGACTCGAGTCGTTGGTACATCCATTTAAACTCTTGCCAGTCGCTAACAAACGGGGCCGGGCCGTTGTCCGGAAACGCCGAGAAAATATTCAGCCGTGATGAAGCATAAGTCGTATCCCCGCCCTGAATATAGGGTGACGAGGCGGAAAGGGCGATAACATGAGGAACAAAGCGCGATAAACCATGCAATAAATAGATAGCGTCTTCTTCATTTTCGCAGCCGACATGCACGTGTTGGCCAAAAACTGTGGCCTGTTTCATTAAATAACCGAATAGCTCCAGCGTCTGGTTATAGCGTTCGCTTTGACATACTTCCTGGCGCTGCCATTTTTGAAACGGATGTGTGCCGCCGCCGCAAATAGTCAGATGATGTTGGCTGGCAGAGTGCAGGACGTGTTGGCGCAAACCAGATAACTGGGAAAATGCCTCGCCGATATCAGCGCAGACTCCGGTGGCAATTTCCAGCATGCTTTCGGTGATGTCATGTTTGACTTCGCCTTCGGTCACCACGCCTTTTAGCGAGTCAATCAGCAGCGAAGAATCCTGGCTGAGGTCGTTGGTTGGCGGATTGATTATTTGCAATTCCAGCTCAATACCAAGGGTGTATGGCTCAGAATGGACAAAATCACTTAGCGGCATACGGTCATCTCGTTTTTGGCACCCGCACTGAGTGCATTCGTGCGTTTAGTATAGTCAGCCGTTTGGTATTCACCCTCTAAATTTATGTGGGTATATGTCGCTATTATTTTAGCTTAAGAATTATCTTTCATATCAATGCAATGAAAATATTGTAAAGAATATTCAGTGCGTTAAAACTGCAATAATGGTTGCAGATGAATTTATGACCCCGCATTATATGTGTCGTTTATGAAGGAGTTATTATGAAAGATTTGGTTTCATTTTTAAGTACTTTTGGTATTGCCCTTGATTCGACCACTTCGATATTAGTGGTTCTGGGAATTATCTTTATATTTGCATTAGCGGTGCATTTTATTCTCCATAGAATTGTTCTGCGGACGTTTGAACGACGTGCAAACTCCAGCCAGCATTTATGGCTGCAACTTATCACCGAAAACAAATTATTTCATCGGCTTGCACTCACCTTGCAAGGGATTATTGTCAATATTCAGGCGGTATTGTGGTTGCAGAAAGGCAGTGATGTTAGCCAGATACTGATTATCTGTGCGCAACTGTGGATTATGCTCTACTCGTTGCTGTCATTATTCTCCTTGCTGGATGTGATTTATAATTTCTCACAGAAATTTACTATTACCTCAGATATTCCGCTGAAGGGAATATTCCAGGGGGTGAAACTGATCGCCTCGATTATCATTGGTATCATGATTGTCTCGCGTATTATTGGGCAGTCACCCGCCATCTTAATCAGCGGCCTGGGTGCCATGGCGGCGGTACTGATGTTGGTGTTTAAAGACCCGATTCTGGGCCTGGTTGCCGGTATTCAGCTTTCAGCCAACCGCATGTTAAAGCTCGGCGACTGGCTGGAAATGCCCAAGTATGGTGCCGATGGCGCGGTAACTGATATCGGCCTGACCACCGTGAAAGTCCGTAACTGGGATAATACAATTACCACTATTCCCACCTATGCTTTGGTTTCTGATGCCTTTAAAAACTGGAGCGGTATGTCGCAATCAGGTGGCCGTCGTATTAAGCGCAGTATTAATATCGATACCACCAGTATTCACTTTCTTTCTACCGATGAAATAGAAAATTTAATGAAGGCGAGACTATTAAAGCCTTATATCGATTCGCGGAGTAAGGAAATTGCAGACTATAACCGTACGCATAATAGTTATGGGGTTTCAGTACTGAATGCGCGCAGCATGACTAACGTCGGGACATTCCGGGTTTATCTGACCGAATATCTGCAAAACCACCCGCGCATTCGCAAAGACATGACATTAATGGTGCGCCAGTTAGCGCCGGGTGCAGAAGGTCTGCCAATAGAGATTTATGCTTTTACTAACACTGTCGCATGGCTGGAATATGAATCCATTCAGGCTGATATTTTTGAGCATATATTTGCTGTGGTTGATCAGTTCGGTTTGCGGATACATCAGGCACCGACCGGTAACGATATTCGCTCGATTGTCACGGTGATGAAAAACTAATCTATTTCGTAGGGTGGATAAGCGATAGCGTCATCCACCAAAAAAATGCCAGATGGCGCTACGCTTCCCGGTCAATCGAAAACCAACGTCGCCAGATAAAGCGAATCACGAAATACTCAACCGCACCTAACGCCAGAAACCACAGGCAAAAGATGATGGTGTAGAGCTGGTTCATATCCAGCAAATGGAACATCTTGATAAGTTTTTGTGCCAACTCGATAGTCAGCGCTGGAGCAGGTAGCAGCAGGCAAGACAAAAAGGCCAGCAGTAAGATGCCGCCAGCACTCATCAGGGCTTCAAGAGGGTGTTTCATGTCATGGTTACGCCGGGGGGTTAAAAACACAGGCAAAAACACATTGTCCGGGAAAATTACCGCTGTTTCAAATCGCCCTTTGTTCATTCCCGATACAACAAGTCGCGATAAATCTCCGTCAGCAACCCACCTGGCGCAAACTGTTTTTTAATCCACCGTGTCACCTGGCCGGTTGCCGCGTGCTGAGTGGCGAGCAGCATTCGCGAATCCTGGCGCGGGTTGCTTATCTGCTTGGTGACTAACAGGCCACTTTCCTGTGCTTCACGCACCATATAATCAGGCAAAAAACCCACACCTTCACCCAGGATTTGGCACTGGCATTTGGTATTAAAGTCCGGCACCAGAATCGCTTCCTGGCCGTGCAGGAGCCAGCCCACTTTTTTATTCAGCGTCAGCGCGGTGTCTTCCACCATGATATTCGGATACAGGCGCAACTGACTTTCAGCAATCGGCTCCGGCATAAACGCCAGCGGGTGAGTCGGGGCGATGGCGAACTCCCAGCGGATCGCGCCAATTTCGGTGTAGTCGATACCGCCGCCATCCAACAGCGTATCTGGTGCGCCAATCGCGATATTAGCCTGGTTATTAATAATCGCGTCCCAGACGCCGTTGTACACCTCGGTGGTAATAGTAATCAGGCAGGTCGGGAACTGTTTTTTGAGGATTTGCAGCAGCTTTGCGGTGTGGCGTGGGGTGTAGAGTAACTGATTAATACAGATACGAACCTTGACCTCAATCCCTTGAGAAATGGTATCGACGCCGCGCTTGATGGCATGAAAGTCATTCAGCAACTCAGTGGCTTTGCGATAGAAATAGTACCCGGATTCGGTTAATTCGATGCTGCGCGTGTTACGCACAAACAGCACCACGTCCAGGTAAGTCTCGATTCTTTTAATGGTGTAACTGATGGCCGACGTGGTGACATCTAACTCTACGGCCGCCTTGCTAAAGCTTGAAAGCCGCGCTGCGGTGGTAAAGGCAAGCAGGTTCTCTTCGGTAAAAATGGAATTCATGTGCCGCTCCACTGTGTCCTTTTGGTGGATGACGCTGTGCTTATCCACCCTACAACAACCCATTTCGTAGATCGGATAAGCGAAGCGTTATCCGACACCCACCCAACTCTATTGTTGAATGTATTTGTAATCCTTATGATCCGCACCCCAGTCTTGAACCATATTTAACACTGCCGTTACAACTGATTTGAAGAGTATCACACTTCTTCAATCCCATTTTCCCCGCGTTTGGCAAGGCCTCGTGGCACGCTCGCCAGTGGGGACTAAAGCCATCAGAAACAGGTTTTATCATAGGTAAAAGATTGCGCTAACCCACATTTTTCTCACATTGTTGAGTTTAATTCAATAATGTTGTCATTAACGATGAATGATTTTTAAACGGATGTTAAAGCGACTTGAGTGTTGCTATTCTCAGTTCATCAGCAATAGCAAAGTATCGGAGTATGGATATGTCTCAGAAAGAACTGATTGCCGAATTTCTAAATGCCGCCGAACATGGCCAGCTGGAAAATATAAAACAATGTCTTAATGATGGGGTGGATATTAATGCCACAAACCGTCAGGGGCGCACCGCAATTACACTCGCCAGCTTGCATAAGAAATATGATTGCGTTGAGTATTTAATCTCAGCGGGTGCGGATGTTAATAAGCAAGACCAAACCTGTTTTAACCCCTTCCTGTTAAGTTGCCTGAATAATGACTTAACGTTGCTGCGTTTAATTTTACCGGCTAATCCAGACCTGAACTGTTTATCTCGCTTTGGTGGTGTGGGTATTACCCCGGCCAGTGAAAAAGGTCATGTTGAAATTGTCCGTGAATTAGTGACGCGCACTGAAATTAATGTCAACCACACTAACTTTGTTGGCTGGACGCCGTTGCTCGAAGCCATTGTGCTGAATGACGGCGGTGCTAAACAGCAAGAGATCGTCAAGCTACTTCTTGAGCATGGCGCTAACCCGCACATGACCGATAAATACGGCAAATCCCCACTGACGCTGGCGCGTGAAAAAGGTTACCACGAGATTGCCGAACTGCTGGTGAAAGCCGGAGCATAAAACACAGGAGATGCACTATCGCAGGCTATATTCAGCGGCAGTGTTTCTTTGCTCAAACGGCAGATAGCGCGTTTCTAAACTCTGTTCTGACAAATGGATATGTTGAGCAGGTGTTCTCCAGGGCGGTGAATATTCACTTCCCAGAACAGCAACAGATGTTCACCTTGTTGAGCATCGATTGTGATAACGCGCCAAACAGCTGCCGTTTAGCACTTAAGCATTGCCAGCCTTTCTTCCAGCCCGGTGAACGGGTCAATTTTCACCGTAGTGGCATTGATATTGGCGACGATAAACGCATCGATTTATCACGCTGCACACGCTGGAAACCCGATGCACTTTATTTAAACCCACAACGAATACAGGAAATAGACTGGCAAACTGTTGCACAAATCACCCTGGCCAGTGTGAAACACAGTTCGTCGTTATTTTATTTTCGCAGCGATAATATTTTTTATCAGGAAATGAGCCGTTTACTGCAATTGCATCGGGCGAAACTTATTTTAGCGCTACAGGAAGGAAACTGTTCCGCGATTGAAAATGAAATGACCGCGTTGCTGGGGTTGGGAATTGGGTTGACGCCGTCCGGAGATGATTATCTCGCGGGGTTAAGTGCGGTGTTATTTATTGACGGGCATCCGGCGCAACATTATCGCGCGCTATTTATTTCTGTATTAGCACGAAGAAAAAATAAAACAACATTGCTCAGTGTTATTACGCTGCGCGAAGCCATTGAACAACGTTTCCGTGAAAGTATTCACGAGTTTCTTTATCACGTAATTAATGGTGAGCAAAAACCTATTCAGCAGTTTATTAATGAAATTAAAAAAATAGGGTCAAGTTCAGGATGCGACATGCTTTGCGGCATGGCGGACGCCTTCGCGATGACCCGACCTGACGGAGGAAATCATGTCAACCAGGATTGTGATTAAAAAGAATACCTATTTTGATTCTGTCTCACTGATGTCTATTTCAACCAAAGCTAACCAGCTTGACGGGGTTGAACAGGCGTTTGTAGCGATGGCCACCGAGATGAACAAAGGGGTGCTGAAAAACCTCGGCTTGTTAAATGATGAACTGGAACAGGCCAAAAATGGCGACCTGATGATCGTTATCAAAGGGGCGAGCGATGCGGCGAACGTTGCCACGCTTGAAGCCATCGAAGAGTTGTTCACCCGCAAAGACAGCGGCGGTTCTCGTCACGAAGCACGCTATGCCACGATTGCCAGCGCACATAACAACGTCCCTGAAAGTAACCTCGCGGTAATTTCCGTCAACGGTGCATTTGCCGCCCGTGAAGCGCGCCAGGCACTGGAAAACAATCTCAACGTGATGCTGTTTTCCGATAACGTTTCTTTAGATGACGAACTGGCACTGAAACAACTCGCTCATAGCAAAGGTCTGCTGATGATGGGGCCGGATTGCGGTACGGCGATTATCAATGGCGCGGCGTTGTGCTTTGGCAACGCGGTGCGCCGTGGCTCGATTGGTATTGTTGGCGCATCTGGTACCGGCAGCCAGGAATTAAGCGTGCGTATTCATGAGTTTGGCGGCGGTGTTTCCCAGCTTATTGGCACCGGCGGGCGTGACTTAAGCGAGAAAATCGGCGGCATCATGATGCTCGATGCGATAGGGATGCTGGAAGATGACACGCAAACGGAAGTGATTGTGCTGGTTTCTAAGCCGCCTGCTGAATCCGTGGCGCGTAAAGTGCTGGAGCGGGCGAAAGCGTGCCGCAAGCCAGTAGTGGTCTGCTTCCTTGGCACCAAAGACGCCCGTGAAGATGAACCCGGTTTACAGTTTGCTCGCGCCACCAAAGAGGCGGCGCTGAAAGCCGTTCTGCTGACCGGTATCAAAAAAGAGTCACTCGATTTACATCCGCTCAACTGGCCGCTGATTGAAGAAGTGCGCGCACGCCTGAAGCCCGAGCAGAAATACATTCGTGCGCTGTTCTGCGGCGGCACCTTGTGCGACGAAGCGATGTTCGCGGCACTGGAAAAATACCCGGACGTTTACAGCAATATTCAGCCCAACCCGGAATATCGCCTTAAAGACGTGAATGTCAGCGTTGCTCACACCTTCCTCGATTTCGGCGATGACGATTTCACCAACGGCAAACCGCACCCGATGATTGACCCAACCAACCGCATCAGCCGCCTGTTGCAGGAAGCGCGTGACCCGCAGGTGGGCGTGATTGCGATGGATTTCGTGCTCGGTTACGGCTCGCATGAAAACCCGGTCGGCGTGATGCTCGATGCAATCAAAGAAGCGAAAGCCATTGCCGCACGCGACGGGCGGCATCTGGAAATTCTCGGCTACGTGCTGGGCACCGATTTAGATACCCCTTCGCTTGCACAGCAGTGCCAGATGCTGACCGATGCAGGTGTTATCTGGGCAAGCAGCAGCACCAACACCGGTCTGCTGGCGCGTGAGTTTGTCTGCAAGGAGAAAGCACAATGAGTCTGTTCAACCAACCGCTGAACGTGATTAACGTCGGCATTGCGATGTTTAGCGACGATTTGAAAAAGCAGAACGTCCCCGTCACGCAACTGGACTGGACACCGCCGGGGCAGGGCAATCTCGCCGTGGTGAAGGCGCTGGATGCTATTGCCGCGCCAGGGCTTGCGGAAAAAGTAGCGGCGGCCAACAAGCTGGCCGTTGAACGCATTATTCAGTCGCAGCCTGTTTTGGTCGGTTATGACCAGGCGATTAACGTTGTTCCCGGCATGACGCGCAACACCATTTTGCACGCCGGGCCGCCTGTCGCCTGGGAAGATATGTGTGGCGCGATGAAAGGCGCGGTTACTGGCGCACTGGTATTTGAAGGGCTGGCGGCAAACCTCGATGAAGCCGCGACACTCGCCGCTTCCGGTGAAATCATCTTCTCGCCTTGCCACGAACACGACTGCGTGGGCTCGATGGCGGGCGTGACGTCTGCCTCAATGTTTATGCACGTCGTTGAGAACAAAACTTACGGCAATCGCGCGTATACCAACCTCAGCGAGCAGATGGCGAAGATCTTGCGCATGGGGGCCAACGACCAGAGCGTAATCGACCGTCTGAACTGGATGCGCGATGTACTTGGCCCAATGCTGCGTGATGCGATGAAGCTCGCCGGTGAAATCGACCTGCGTTTGATGCTGGCGCAAGCGCTGCATATGGGCGACGAGTGCCACAACCGCAACAACGCGGGCACCACGTTGCTGATTCAGGCGCTGACGCCGTGGATTATTCAAACCAACTTCACTGTGACGCAGCAAAAAGAGGTGTTCGATTTTGTCGCCAGCAGTGACTACTTCTCCGGCCCTACGTGGATGGCGATGTGCAAGGCGGCAATGGACGCGGCACACGGCATCGAATACAGCACCGTGGTCACCACCATGGCGCGTAATGGTTTTGAGTTTGGCCTGCGCGTCAGCGGCCTGCCTGGGCACTGGTTTACCGGCCCGGCACAGCAAGTGATCGGCCCGATGTTTGCCGGTTATAAGCCTGCCGATTCTGGCCTCGATATTGGCGACAGCGCAATTACTGAAACCTACGGCATTGGTGGATTTGCTATGGCAACGGCTCCGGCCATTGTTGCACTGGTGGGTGGCACGGTGGACGAAGCCATCGATTTCTCGCGCCAGATGCGCGAGATAACGCTCGGTGAAAACCCTAATGTCACGATCCCGTTGTTGTCGTTTATGGGTATCCCGACTGCCATTGATATTACGCGGGTGGGCGACAGCGGCATTCTGCCGGTGATCAACACCGCCATTGCCCACAAAGACGCGGGTATTGGCATGATTGGCGCCGGGATTGTGCATCCGCCGTTTGAATGTTTTGAGAAGGCTCTGCTCGCCTTTAGCGAGCGTTACTCTTTCTGAGGGAAACAGCGATGAAAAGCATAAAGCTGGAGTGGAAACGTGGTGACTGGGCAGCTTACTTCGGGTTAATGACCAACAACCTGACCAACTTGCTGACCATGATGGGGTTACTGATTTTTGTCGTCGGTATTCCTACTGAAATTGTTTATGGGCGTATTGCGCCAGCCTTCGGGATGGCGGTACTGGTCGCCAGCGTGTGTTATGCGTGGTTTGGTTTGCAACTGGCGAAGGAGACAGGGCGTAAAGACGTGACCGCGCTGCCTTCCGGGCCAAGTGCGCCGTCAATTTTTACCGTGACATTTTTGGTGCTGATGCCGGTCTATCAGCAAACCGGCGATGCCGAATTTGCCATTCAGATTGGCCTGGTGTGGTGCTTTGTTGAAGCGATGATTCTGGTGGGCGGTTCGTTCCTCGGCGAAACCATCCGCAAGATGATCCCGCGTACCGTGCTGCTGTCGTGTTTGTCGGGCTTAGGTTTGTTGCTGCTGGCCATGAACCCAATGCTGCAGGCATTTGAAGCGCCAACGGTTTCCTTCATCGTACTGCTGCTTATCTTCATCAACTGGTTTGGCAAAAAACCGATTTTTGCTCGCATTCCAACGGGTTTATTACTGCTGATTGCTGGTACTGCGCTGGCGTGGGTTTCTGGCCTGCAAAGTCCGGAAGCCATCAAAGCATCGATGTCATCATTCGGCTTTAACCCACCGTCGATTCATGTTGATAGCTTCCTGCAAGGATTGCCGCACGCGTTGCCTTATCTGGCGTCGGCGGTTCCGTTGGGGCTGGCGAACTACATTTTTGACCTGGAAAACATCGAGAGCGCCCACGCGGCAGGTGATGAATATAACACCCGCAAAGTGATGCTGACCAACGGCCTGGCCTCCACGCTTGGCTGCCTGATGGGGAATCCGTTCCCGGTCACGGTATACGTCGGCCATGCTGGCTGGAAAGCGATGGGTGCGAGCATTGGCTATACGCTGGCGTCCGGTGTGACGATGTTTATCGTGCCGTTGTTTGGCCTCGGCGCGTTCATGCTCGCCATTATTCCGATGACCGCGATTGTACCGATTCTGGTGTTTATCGGCGTAGTGACCGCCAACCAGGTGGTGCGCGAAACGCCGAAAATAGAGGTGCCGGTTATCTTCATCTGCCTGTTCCCGTGGATAGCCAACTGGGCGCTGACCATGGTGAATAGCGTGATGGCGGCGGCAGGGACGTCGGCGGCGAAAATCGGCTTTGAGACCCTGGCGCATAAAGGCGTGTTTTATCAAGGCCTGGTACATTTGGGCAACGGCGCACCGCTCGCCAGTATGTTGTGGGGTTGCGTGGCTATCTTCGCCATTATCAACAAGCCGTTACGCGGCGCAATTGCGGCAGCCGTCGGCGCATTGCTGGCGTTGTTTGGTGTGATTCACGCGCCGATTGTCGGCTTTGCACAGGGCAGTTCGCTGATGTTTGTCACCGCATATTTGATGATGGGCGCAATGTTTGTGGTGAAGCATGTGCTGGACAGGCGTGAAGCGGCGTCTGAGGTTGCGACTTCCGTTTAATACTCCCCCTCACCCTAGCCTCTCCCCTGGAGAGGGAATTGTCCGGTTTTCTCCCTCTCCAGGGGGAGAGGGCCGGGGTGAGGGCGTCCGTACCCTAAAGGATAAAAATAATGAAACAACTCGTGGTAGTGGCGATTGGCGGCAACAGCATCATCAAAGACAATGCCAGCCAGTCGGTTGAACATCAGCAAATTGCCGTCAAAGAAGTCGCGCAAACCGTGCTGGAAATGCTCTCATCGGACTACGATATTGTGCTGACCCACGGCAATGGCCCGCAGGTGGGGCTGGATCTGCGCCGCGCAGAGATTGCCCATGAGAAAGAAGGCTTGCCGCTCACGCCGCTGGCTAACTGCGTGGCGGATACCCAAGGCGGCATCGGCTATCTGATTCAGCAAGCGTTGAATAACCAGCTGGGGAAACACGGCGACAAGAAAGCGGTCACCGTGATCACTCAGGTGGAAGTCGATCCCAATGATCCTAATTTCACTCATCCAACCAAACCAATTGGCGCGTTCTTTAGCGAACCGCAGTGCGAAGCGCTGAAAGTTGCGCATCCTGACTGGCAATTTGTGGAGGATTCCGGGCGCGGATACCGTCGCGTGGTGGCGTCACCTGAACCGCTGCGCATTGTCGAAGCGGATGCCATCAGTGCGCTGATTAAACAAGGGTTTGTGGTGATTGGTGCGGGCGGCGGCGGTATTCCGGTGATTCGCACCGCACAGGGCGATTACCAGAGCGTGGATGCAGTCATCGACAAAGATCTCTCTACGGCTCTACTGGCACGCGAAGTGAAGGCTGACATCTTAGTCATCACCACCGGTGTTGCGAAAGTGTGCATTCACTTCGGCAAACCGGAACAGCGTGCATTAGACGAAGTGACGGTTGAGCAGATGGCGCGTTTTAGCGAAGAAGGGCATTTCCCTCCGGGAAGTATGCTACCGAAAATTACCGCAAGCCTGGCGTTCCTGCGCAATGGCGGCAAACGGGTGATTATCACCACTCCTGAAAAATTACCCGCAGCTCTGCGTGGCGAAACCGGGACTCATATTGTTAATGCTTAATAGCGGGAGAATTCGATGAATAATGCAGAAAAAAGTCGTCGTGAATTTTTAAGCAGCAGCGGCAAAGTTGCCGCCGCCTGCGCACTCTTTGGCGCGACGGGCTCCATGGCGTATGCTGCAAAACCAGCATCCACAACCTGTGAGACGGGCAATCGCATGAGCGCCATTAAAGAATCGCACTATTACCTCGACAACGTTCTGCTGGAAGCCGGGTTCCGCCGCGACGGGCAGAATGTGGTGGGCACCGAAACTGAGCTAAAAACACTCGAAATCAAAGACGGCGTTATTGCGGCATTGCTCGCAAATAAACAACATCCGGACGCCACGCTTGCGCACTATGATGCTTCGGGAAAATTGCTGCTGCCTGCGATGCGCGACATGCACATCCACCTTGATAAGACCTTTTACGGCGGCCCGTGGCGTGTGCATAACCGCCCGGCGGGCACCACCATCCTCGATATGATTGCCCTTGAGCAAAAACTGCTACCGGAACTGCAACCGGTCACTCAGGAACGGGCAGAAAAGCTGATTGATTTGATTCAGTCGAAAGGCTCGACCATTGCGCGTAGCCATTGCAACGTCGAGCCGGTTTCCGGGTTAAAGAACCTGGAGAATCTGCAAGCGGTTCTGGAGCGTCGCAAAGCGGGCTTTAGTTGTGAAATTGTCGCATTCCCGCAACACGGTTTGCTGCATTCCAACTCCGTTCAACTGATGCGTGACGCAATGCAAGCGGGCGCGCACTACGTTGGTGGGCTTGACCCGACCAACGTCGACGGCGCGATGGAAAAATCGTTAGATACCATGTTCCAGATAGCCATCGACTACAAAAAAGGCGTTGATATTCACCTGCATGAAACCAGCCCTGCGGGCATTGCGGCGGTGAAATACATGGTGGAAACGGTGGAGAAAACCCCAGAGCTGAAAGGCAAGCTGACCATCAGCCATGCGTTTGCACTGGCGGTGATGAACGAACAAGAAGTGGATGCAATTGCCACGCGCATGGCCGCACAGCAAATCACCATCGCTTCAACGGTGCCGATTGGCACTATGCACATGCCGCTCAAAAAGTTACAAGAAAAGGGCGTGTTTGTGATGACCGGCACTGACAGTGTTATCGACCACTGGTCGCCGTATGGCCTGGGCGACATGCTGGAAAAAGCCAACCTGTATGCACAGCTCTATATGCGCGTGAGTGAAGTGAATCTTTCCCGTTCACTGGCGATTGCCACCGGCAACGTGCTGCCGCTAAACGACAGGGGCGAACGCGTGTGGCCGAAAGCGCAAGATGAAGCCAGCTTCGTGCTCGTGGACGCCTCGTGTTCCGCTGAAGCCGTCGCACGTATCTCGCCACGCACAGCCACATTCCATAAAGGCAATTTGGTGTGGGGTGAGCTTAGCGTGTAATTTTGTCGGATGACGCTGGCGCTTATCCAACCTACCCCAGAATGGGGTTTGTAGGGTGGATAAGCGCCCGTTCTGTCTGATAATTAACTCCTCCAGAACGTCCTCGAGAACAAAATCAGCACCGGGTAAATCTCAAGTCGGCCCAATAACATCGCGGCGCACATCAAATATTTAGCGCTATCGCTTAGCGTCCCAAAACCTGCCGCGGTCTCGCCAAAACCTAATCCCATGTTGTTAATACAGGCCGCAACAGTGGCGAAAGAGGTTAACAGGTCATATCCCTGTAAGTTGAGCATCCAAATAAAGAAGCAGGTGCACACCACATAAAGGAAGAAAAAGCTCCAGACCGAGCGCAATACCCGGTCGTTCACCGGTGAGTTCCCGACACGAATACTCATAATGGCGCGCGGGTGTGCCAGTTGATGGACTTCATGGCGGCTTTGCTTAAATAGCACCAGGAAACGCAGCGCTTTAATCCCACCGCAGGTAGACCCCACACAGCCGCCAAAAAAACTGGCTGACAACAGCAAAACGATGGTGTGTACCGGCCAGGACGCATAATCCGCCGTCGCCAGGCCGTTGTCGGTAATCATCGAACTGGTGAGGAAAAAGGCGTGTACGAAGGACGCAGGCAAGGAGTACATACCTGCTCGCCACACTTCCAGGGTAATAATCAGAATGACAATACTGGCGATCATCAGGAAGAATCGCAGCTCAGCACTCTTGATAAATGGGGTAATGCTGCGGCGGGATAGCGCCACAAAATAGAGCGTAAAGTTTATCGCCGAAAGTAACGAAAACCCGCCAGCAACCAGTTCAATGGCGTAGCTGTTGTAGAAACCAATACTGTCTGTTTGGGTCGAGAACCCGCCAAGTGACACGGTAGAAAGGCCGTGACAAAGCGAATCAAATAAAGGCATTCCCGCCAGCCAGAAGGCAAGGGTACAAGTACCGCCCAATAGCAAGTAAGTCAGCCACAGGCTTTTCGCGGTATCAGCAAGGCGAGGGGTGAGGCGTTCTTCTTTAAATGGCCCAGGCATTTCGGACTGATAAAGTTTCATCCCCCCAATACCGAGCAGCGGCAGCACCGCAACGGCCAGCACGATAACCCCTAAACCGCCAACGAAATTGAGCTGTGCGCGATAATAGAGAATCGATTTCGGCAAACTTGAGACATCGTGAAAAACAGAGGCTCCGGTGGTGGTAATCCCCGAAACACCTTCAAAGATGGCATCGGCAAGCGACACATTGTAGCTGTCATCAAGCCATAGCGGCATTGCACTGATAAGAGAAAAAAGCAGCCAAAACAACACGATGATGATAAATCCATCACGTGTTTCGAGCTGTATATTTGTGCGCCCGGTTAATCCCCAGCCAATGCTTCCCAGCGTAAAAGTGATGATAAACGTATAAAGAAAACCAAACAGGCTGCGATCTTTCTCAATCAATGCCAGCAACATGGGGGGAATCATGGTCAAACTGTAGAGCACCACCAAAAAAGCGCAGAGGTGGATCACAATTCTAAAACGGGTTGATATATACATCAGATAAACCCAAATACCTGTGTTATTCAGGTATATCAATCAGGTACGGATGGCAAAGTATAGGGTATTTTGGGGGAATCTGGCGACAAAGCAGATTCGGAAGTTTGAAATGAATGGCTAACGAGAGCATTCGTATGGTTGTTTATTGTGCAGAAGGACTGGGGTGGGACAGAATGAGCAACACGGTGGTTGCCCATTCTTAATTAGCTGAAGCGGTGATTACTTCTTGTTATACACGTCCGCAGTACCGTGAATTTTATTCTCGGTGTCCGCAGAGGTGACAACATAGAACTTGCCGCCCAGAGCATCCGCTTTCTTAGACAACTCGTCTTTAGCGTCGCTCGGTGACATTTCACCACTGGTGGTGATTGTCCCGACTTTCACATACTGATCTTTGTGGTCGTTATAAGCTTCTTTCGTCAGCAACTCTGCTGAAACTGCACCGAATGATACTGCACCCAAAGTTAATGCTACCAAAATACCCTTAGCTATCTTCATGAAAAACCTCATCTTTGATAATGGTAGATAGACTCTTGATAGCTCCCGTTGCAGGTTTGCCTGCAGCGTTGTCTATTTAGAGTAAAAAATGCAATCCCTACCCTAAGACTATGGTCGAGGATTTCGTATTTCGCCACCCCGAAAAGCGGATATTTTGGTGTAAAAATAGAAACCTACAATCATTTATGCTGGTCTTGTCGGGTGTTGCTAGCGCTAACGCGACCTGCGAAGAGCAGTTATAGGGAGGATGAGCGTCAGCAGCATTAGAATGCACTTTTTAAAGTTTCCAGAAGAATATGTTCATCAGCAACCTGCGGCAGTGCATTAGATTTACTGTAGAGTTGGCGAGCCAATGTTTATTGTTGGTACCATGAAAATTCCTAAATAATAAATTTATTTTAATCCAGATAATTAATGTTTAATTAAAAATAAAAAACAAATTGCATTGTTATGTGCTACTGGTGGTAATTTTAATTACCCTGCTAATGGAATGAGGTAAGTAATTCTATTGTTTGAGTTTGCCTGGTTGATGCCACGTTTTATCTATCCTTAAGGCAAATTTATTAGCTATTACATGCCATATAACGCTTATGTATGTTGGGCGGTAAATGCTATTGGGTTAATTCTTTAGTAGTATTTTTATCGGATTTGAGAGTATTACAACTGCTTACATAACACATACCATTAAACAAGTGGTTACATACAGGATTTAACGCTGCATTATTGTTTTAAGTCTCGTTGTTAATGCTGCTGGGAAATGAAAATACGATTATATTGAATGGTTTTTTATCTTTGTTATTAGATATTAAACTGTTCATTCATCCTTGCTGCTCCATTCTTTGCAAGAATGCCTGATTGTTCTATCATGGAAATAGTGGAATGAATTCAATCATTATTGAGTTGATTCTTATTACTGTAATAACACTCACCTATTTTATTGCAATACCAGTTGTCGGCTGGCCTGCCTTTATTGTGTCCGGCCAGGATAACTACGTGGTCACTATTAATTGGAATAACCTCATCATGGAAAATAACGAACTATCCACCGTCGTCGAGAAAAGACTGGTTGCCAGATTTCTGGATATGTTCATCAAGCTCGGTCTTATCCTGGCACTAGGTTCCTTCTGTTTTACTATCATTTCACCTTTCATGAATATGTTGCTGTGGGCGCTAATTTTGGCGGTCACGCTGTATCCGCTGCATCAGCGTTTTGCAGCTCGAATGGGGGAAAAACAAGGCAGGGCTGCAACGGTACTGGTATTACTGGGCGTGTTGTTGATCGTGGCACCAACCGTTGCCATGGTCAGCTCTTTGGGTGATAGCGTAAGTAGCGTTGTGGATAAAGCCACCAGCGATAGCCTGGTTATCCCGGCACCTTCTGCCGATGTCGCTTCTATTCCTGTGGTCGGTGGCAAAGTTCACGCATTGTGGAGCAAAGCCTCGACGGATTTACCTGGCCTTATCAACAACTATCGCCCGCAGTTAGGGGATATCACCAAGCAGGTTGTTGGTGTGCTGGCTAGCATGGGTGGTGGGTTAATCGGTTTTGTCTTCTCCTTCATCGTGGCCGGTATCATGATGGCCTGGGGTGCGCCGGGTGCAAGGAGTGCTGAACGCATTGCTATGCGTATCACCGATGAACGCCGCGGCATGGCATTGACCAAACTGTGTACCAGTACCATTCGTGCCGTTGCGATGGGGGTTATTGGTGTGGCCTTCATTCAGGCATTGCTGGCAGGTGTCGTGATGGCGATTGCCGGTATTCCTGCAGTGGGGATCTTCTTTGTCCTGGCGCTGATTCTGGGTATCGCTCAGGTTCCTGTCATCCTGGTGACGGCTCCGGCTATCGCCATTATGTGGATGACCGGCGATAACGGTACGGTGATGAATATCATCTTCTCCGTGCTGCTGGTGATTGCGGGTATGGCAGATAACGTGCTCAAACCATTATTGCTGGGACGCGGTGTAGATGCGCCGATGCCAGTGGTGCTGTTGGGTGCGTTGGGAGGCATGGCAGCCAGTGGGATCCTCGGCATGTTCGTTGGTGCGACCTTGCTGTCCATTGGTTATCGTATCTTTATGGCCTGGGTCAACCAGGGTCCAGATGGCGCGGCGGTGAGCGGAACAGATGCTCGATGATTGTCGCTTTGGGCGCTCCCTGTTAGCAGGGGGCGCCTGCCTGGTCTTGTCCGCGTGTACTGTTTTGGGGCCTGATTATAAAACCCCACAGGTTCCGGAAATGAACCAATGGCAATCTACAACTAAAGGCATGTCTTCCAGGACATCCTCGCAGAACTACGACCAGTGGTGGATCCAACTCAACGATCCGACGCTGACGGCGCTGATTAACGAAGCTTTGCGCAAGAACCCTGACGTGAAAATCGCCGGGCTGCGGCTGTTAGAATCCCGCGCCCAACTAGGGATTGCCGAGAGCTTACTTGGCCCGCAGGCGACCATTGGTACTGGCGAGGTGATTACTGGCGGCCAGCGTCGTGATAACCGCTACATTTCCAGCACCACCTATGGCGCAGGTTTCAACCTGGGCTGGGAAATCGATTTTTGGGGTAAGTTCCAGCGCGGCGTTGAATCTGCCGATGCGAGCTACTTCGCAACCCTTGCGCAGTACGATGACATTCAAGTGCTGATGGCCGCACAGGTGGCACAGATTTATGTGAACATCCGTACGCTTGAAGCGCGGTTAGATATCACGCAGAGCAACGCCAAAATTCAGCGGCGTAGCCTCGAGATTACCGAAAAGCTATTCCTCAGCGGTAACAGTGCCGAGCTGGATGTGCAACAAGCGAAAACTCAATACTTGTCGACTCTTTCCAGCATTCCGCAACTTGAAACTAGCCTGCGTCAAAGCCAGAACGCCTTGAGCGTATTGCTGGCGCGCAAACCAGGCCCGCTACCAGAAATGGCGACCAACACTGGCGAGCTGCCGCAAGGCAATCTGGCGCTGGTTTCCGAACTACCTGCCGACTTGTTACGCCGTCGTCCTGATGTGCGAGTTGCCGAAAATCAACTGGCCGCGCAGTCGGCGCTAATCGGTGTGGCAGAAAGCGAACTTTATCCTTCCATTTCGCTTATCGGTAGTGTCGGTATTAACGGGCGTAATGGCGACAGCAGCACGCTGTCCTGGGCTGCGGGGCCAACGTTCAGCTGGAACCTGCTGGACCAGGGGCGGCTGGGCAACCAGGTACTGGTGCAAGATGCCCGCTTCCTGCAACTGCACGAACGCTATCGCGATACCGTATTCCAGGCCGCGCGTGAAGTTGACGATGCCGCCGTCGCCTATGCCAATGACAAAGATGAAATCGAGTTGCTGACCCAAACGGGGGAGGCGGCGAACCGTTCTCTGGATATCGCCAATACGCAATATCGTGAGGGGATGGCCGACTTCCAGCGCGTGCTGGATTCGCAAAGAGCCTTGTTCAATCAACAGGAACGTCTGGTGAACAGCCGGGGTGCTCTGATGCGTGATCTGATCACTCTCTACAAAGCACTGGGTGGCGGTTGGGAAAAAGGGCGTCAGCGTCCATTGGTTGACTCAGCCACAGACGCCCACTTACGTGAGCGTGATGACTGGGTTCCTCTGCTTGATGCCCCTCTGCCTGCAGCAACTGATTCTAAAGAAGGTAAACAGCAATGACCGAACCCTCATCCCCGGCGGGAAAAGCCAGTCGTCGCGGAGTCTTCACTCTGCTCGGCGTGATCGTTTTACTGCTTTGCTGGTATTTAGCGGCGGACAGGCTCACGCCCTATACCTCGCAGGCGAGAATTCAGGCGTTTGTGATCCCAATCTCTGCCGAGGTTTCCGGCCAGATCCAGAAAGTGTATGTGAAGGACAACCAGCGGGTGGCACCAGGCGATCCGCTGTTTGAACTTGATCCTGAGCCTTACGACATCGCGCTGGCAAAAGCGCGCTCGGACTATGAAACCGTGCTCAGTTCGGTCAAGGCTAACAATGAAACGATTGCCGCCGCCAAAGCGGGTTTGCAAGCGGCGACAGCGGCTTATCAGAATGCTGCCAAAGATGCTGAGCGCCAGGAACGACTGTACCGCGAAGACCCCGGCACGATTTCAGTGCGCCGTCTTGAAGTCGCACAAGCCACTCGTGAAACCGCGCGTAGCCAGATGGCGGCTGCGGCTGCCGATTTACGCCGTGCCACTGAAGCCGCAGGTATTGCTGGTGAAAACAACTCACAACTTCTGAGTGCTCGCTCTGCGGTGCGCAAAGCCGAGTTGGATCGCAAAAATACCGTAGTCATTGCCACCAACCCAGGCCTGGTGACAGATCTGCGCACTGACATCGGCCAGTTCCTTGGTGCAGGTGCACCAGTGATGACGCTGGTGGCGATTAACGATGTCTGGATTAGCGCCGACATGACGGAGAACAACATTGGCAATGTGAAGCCGGGTGCTGAAGTGGCGATCCTGCTCGACAGTATGCCAGGGCATATCTTCAAAGGGCAGGTACGCAGTATCGGTTATGGCGTTAGTGCGGCGCAAAGCCAGCCTGCGGGCGTGCTGCCAACTGTCGACAATAACCGCGATTGGTTGCGTCAGGCGCAGCGTTTCCCGGTGAAGATTGCCTTCTCTAAAGATGACCTGCCACCGGTTGAAGGTTTGCGGGTGGGTGGGCAAGTCGATGTGCTGGTGTACGCCAATGGCAGTGGCCTGATGAGCTTCTTAGGTAGCATCTACATACGGTTTATGAGCCTCTTCTCGTATATCTACTAAGGTGCTGCACCATGCATAACGGAGATCGCGCGGTACTGAGAATTAGCAGCGGAACCGCCGTTGCGGCGCTGGTCTGTTATGGGCTGGCGCTACCGATGCCCCATCTTGGGGTCATCATGGCGTGGATTGTGCTGTGCCAGGGCAAACCGTTACCGATCAAAAAGGGGATTGTCGTTGGCGTAGTGCTAATGGCGACCATGATTGGTGGGGTATTGATGGTGCCTTTGCTGACGCACTATCCGATGCCTGCACTGCTGTTCACCGCCTTGCTGCTTTATCTGCTGATGCTGATGGGGCTGGCGGGCAAAAGCACGCAGGCAATGTTACTGACTACCGCACTTACCGTCATTCCGATCGCCGGTCTGATTGAACAGTCGCTAGCCATTGGCATAGCCCAGATGATGGGGCTGGGCATCATCATTGGCACCGTGGTAAACCGCTTTGCGCTGGCACTCTTTCCGCCGCATCCCACTCCGGCTGCGGCTGCGAAAGTGGTGCTGCCTCCTGAGTCGCCACACCAGTTGGCCTTACGCGCGGTGCTGATTGTCATGCCCGTCTGGCTTCTGGCCCTGAGCAATCCTGCTTTCTATATCCCGGCAGTCATGAAAACCGTGATGCTGGCACAGCAAACCAACACGCTGTCCGCCAAACAGGTGGGGAGAGAGTTGGTGTTTTCGACTCTGATGGGGGCGGTGTTGGCGGTGGTGTTGTGGTTCGGGCTGAGTATTTGGCCATCGCTGTTGATGTTGGTGCTTTGGCTGGCGTTGGTCAGCCTGTGGGTTGCACGCCGCATGGTGCGGCTGGTGGCTAACCGGTTCACGCCATCTTTCTGGAGTAACGCCTGGATAACCTGTCTCATCCTGTTTGGCCCGGCCATTCAGGATAGCGCTTCCGGCAAAGATGTCTGGCTGGCATCGGCCATGCGTTGTTCTTTGTATGTTGCGGTTGCCCTCTACGGTTGGGCATGTGTTGTGATTCTTGAGCGCTGGCACCCGAGTGGCCGGCCTGCGGTGGAAGCCACCCCTGGAGATTAATATGTTACTGGTTTTACTGACCGGGATGCCTGTCATCCTGCTGAATATGTTGTTGCAGTCGTGGGTGTCTATCGGTTGTATTCGCTTTTATATCAAACACTTTCACCAGCGCGAGGGGATGGTGGCTGGGGTGCTGGCGCTGTTCGGCATCATTATGATTGTCCTGATCGGCAACCTGCTGCAAATCATGCTCTGGGGAATGTTGTTCCTGTGGCTGGGGGAGTTTTCCACCCTGCAAGAAGCCGTTTACCATTCGGGCGTTAACTTCGCCACGCTGGGATATGGTGACATCGTGATGAGCGCGGAATGGAAGTTGTTAGGCCCACTGGAAGCGGTAAATGGTGCGCTGATGATTGGTTTGTCTGGTGCCAGTATGTTGGCGGTTTTACAGCATCATATTCGCAAGCAATTTGGGCACTCTGCATAATTTAATTATCGACGTTTCGCTTTGAAAAACAATATCGATGAAGAGAACATCTTCATCGATATCTGCAATAAAACCCCCGCTTCCTCACCCCTTATTTATTGAAATTATAACGATTAATTGAATGTCGAGTTTCATACCTTTTTTATTGTGTAACTCATTGATATTGATTGTTTATTTTTCTGTTTTTTATTTTTGATATTTTAAAGCAGACATTGAGTTTTCTTTAAATAACCACACTAGCCCTGTGGCCAGAATGTAAATTAATTCACTTTTCAGGTATACTGCGCTCGCTAAATTCATCTGGCGACTGATTGTCCATATTGTTGTTTAATTTTTTACCAGTTATCGAATGCTCTAAACGAAATAATCAAAAGGTATTTTATGAGTCAAAACGACACGGAAAACGTGGCCCGTCGTAGTCATATCAATCCCCCGGTATTTTTTATCTCTTCTGCTCTTATCGTCGCCCTTGTGGCATTTTCCTCACTGTATCCGGAACTTGCCGATCGCAAATTCAAAGCGCTGCAACAGGGCATTTTCGCTAACGCCAGTTGGTTCTACATTCTGGCGGTGGCGCTGATCCTGATGGCTGTGACGTTTTTGGGACTATCGCGTTACGGCAATATCAAACTGGGGCTGGATCACTCGCAACCTGACTTCAGCTACGTTTCGTGGTTTGCGATGTTGTTCTCTGCGGGAATGGGCATCGGCCTGATGTTCTTTGGCGTCGCGGAACCTGTGATGCACTACCTTTCTCCGCCGGTCGGTACGCCGGAAACAGTGGAAGCGGCCAAACAAGCTATGCGCTTGACCTTCTTCCACTGGGGCCTGCACGCCTGGGCGATTTACGCCATCGTGGCATTGATTCTGGCGTTCTTTAGCTATCGCCACAATTTGCCGCTGACGTTACGCTCAGCACTGTATCCGCTTATCGGCAATCGTATTTATGGGCCGATTGGCCATGCGGTCGATATTTTTGCCGTGATTGGCACCGTGTTCGGCGTGGCAACCTCGTTGGGTTATGGCGTGTTGCAGGTTAACGCGGGTCTGAATCATCTGTTCGGTCTGCCAATTAACGAAACCGTGCAGGTGGTGTTGATTGTGACGATAACCGGGCTGGCTACGCTGTCGGTGGTTTCGGGACTGGATAAAGGCATCCGTATTTTGTCCGAATTAAACCTTGGCCTGGCGGTGCTGTTGCTGGCGCTGGTGATGATTCTTGGCCCGACAGTGTTGCTGCTGAAATCGTTTGTCGAAAACACCGGCGGCTATCTTTCTGAGATAGTTAGCAAAACCTTTAATTTATATGCCTACGAGCCGAAATCCAGCAACTGGCTGGGTGGCTGGACGCTGCTGTATTGGGGCTGGTGGCTGTCCTGGTCACCGTTTGTGGGGATGTTTATCGCCCGTGTTTCGCGCGGGCGGACCATCCGTGAATTCGTGACGGGCGTGCTGTTCGTCCCGGCGGGCTTCACGCTGCTGTGGATGACCGTGTTCGGCAATAGCGCCATTCACCTGATCATGAATGAGGGCGCAACGGATCTGGCAACCACGGTGCAAAGCGACGTTTCGCTGGCGTTGTTTAACTTCCTCGAACACTTCCCGTTCTCGAATATTTTGTCGTGCATTGCGATGGCTATGGTGGTGGTGTTCTTTGTCACCTCTGCGGATTCTGGCGCGTTGGTTGTCGATTCTCTGGCTTCCGGCGGTTCGGACCAAACCCCTATCTGGCAGCGGATTTTCTGGGCGGCCATGATGGGCGCGGTGGCTATTGCTTTGTTGATTGCCGGTGGCCTGGGGGCGTTGCAAACCGTGACCATCGCCAGTGCGTTGCCGTTCTCGGTCATCCTGCTGGTGTCGATTTACGGTTTATTGAAAGCGTTGCGCATCGACGCTTATAAACAAGACAGCCAGATGATGACCACCATTGCGCCAACGGCGGCACGCAACCCTATCTCGTGGCAGCGCCGTTTGCGTAATATCGCCTACTTCCCGAAACGTTCTCAGGTAAAGCGCTTTGTCGGTGAAGTCGTGCAACCGGCTATGTCGCTGGTAGAAGCTGAGCTGGCAAAACAAGGCTCGGTTGCCACCATCGATGAGTCGGACGATGACCGTATTCGTTTCGAAGTCGACTTTGGTGAGGATTTGAATTTTGTTTATGAAGTGCGCCTGCGAGCTTATATCCAGCCCGCTTTTGCGATGTCCGGATTAAGCGATGATGAGCGCGTAGAAGAGCTGAAATATTATCGCGGCGAAGTGCATTTGAAAGAGGGCGGGCAGGATTACGACGTAATGGGCTGGACGCAAGAACAGATCATTCACGATATTCTCGACCAGTACGAGAAACACCTGCATTTCCTGCATTTGGTTCGATAATTTGTACCGCCCCTCTTGTGGGGCGGCTATTTCAACAAAACTTCATACTGCGGGTTAAATTCATCGAAGATCGGTAATGCGGCGGCACCTAAAGCAGGCGTGTCGCTGCCGGACATTCCAATACGAATTCTGGCACTTTTCGGATAACGGCTACGCACGGAATTGTACAGCGGTGTCAGGCGGTTAATCAGTTTTTCAACCAGCGGTTGCGGCATCATCCCACCAATAATCACGCACTGCGCGTCGAACACACATTCCATAATATTGATGGCCTGGCAGGCAGGCTCTACGGCAGTATCCAGCCAGCTATCGAACAACGCTTCATCGACGCCTAATAGGTCTTCAGGCATCGCCGACATGGGGTCCAGCCCACAGGCTTCGTATGCCGACTGTAACGACACATAGCGTTCGAGGCAGCCCTTGTTTCCGCAATAGCAGTCGCGGCCGCCCGGTTGCACCACCATGTGGCCGATTTCGCCCGCATTGTGTGCATGCCCGGTGTAAATTCGCCCATCGGTAAAGATCCCCGCCCCCAGCCCCGTGCCAATATACAGGTAAACGAATGAGGATAATTGCCTGGCGACCCCGTGAAAACGCTCACCAATAGCGGCGACCGTGGCGTCATTTTCGAGGGTGACAGGCCAGCCGGTTAGCGCACTCAAACGCGCCTCAATATCCACATTATCCCAACCGTGCAGGGTGGTTGGCCCCTGTGAGGAAATACCTTCAACACCAAAAGGGCCTGGCATCACCACGCCGATGCCTAACATTTTTCGCCAGTCGATTTTCACTTGTTGGCGCATTTCTTGCTGTATCTGATCAATTAGAGCCAGAGTGGGTTCCGGCTGGGGTTTTTGCACATGGACCAGTTTGCGAAAGCGAACCTGGCCCGCAAGATCCACCAGTACAACCAGCAGCGATTGATGATCAAGATGGATGCCGATGGAATAGGCGCTATCGGGATTGAGTGTCAGTGGCGTTGCTGGTTGACCCCGCCCGCCGGCACGGCGCGGCAGATGAGCGGAGATAATCCCCACCTGTTCAAGTTCCGTGGCGATGTTAGAAACGGTTTGCGGTGTTAACGAGGTCAGACGGGCAATTTCAGCGCGGGTAAGTTCGCCATTAAGGCGAATCACTTCAATAACCACCCGCCGATTGTGGGCGCGAGCGTGTTCGAGATTGGTGCCAGAAGTTGTTATCACATCATTCTCCCCACGGAAAACCTTACCGGCAGTATGCGGAGTGTGAATACAGCAATCAATTTGATTTTATTAATACGGCGATATGAATTTGACGGTCGCATCACAGCTTTGAATGTTATTGACGTGTTAATGATATTCGTCAGTAATTATTTGTTTTTAACATGCTTCGATTTTTAATGCCCAGTAGCAAAGCATCATCCGGCAGGGACGCAGGGCTGGCTAACGCCATGCCATTTTTTTTAGTCAATTAAAGCAATCAAATTGATTTAATCAACTTAACCCTGTTTCGGAGAATGACGATGAGCCTACGATTTACCCCTGCGGCCACCCTGTGCGCCCTCTCTTTATTCACTCTGGGATACAGTGCCAGTGCGCTGGCTGAAACCACGCTCAGTGCGCTGTTTATGACCCAGGCGGCGTACAGTGAAGCCGATATCCGCGCGATGACCGCAGATTTCACTAAGCAGCATCCTGACATCAAAGTGAACCTCGAATTTGTCCCTTACGAAGCGCTGCACGACAAGATTGTTGCCGCTCGCGGTGCCGGTGATAAAGGTTATGACGTGGTGCTTTTCGATGCCATCTGGCCTGCTGAATTCAACAAATTTGGGTTATTGCAGGACGTGACCACCCGTATTCCGGCAGACGTCAGCAGCAAAATTTTTGATGGCGCGATTTCCACCGTGACCTACAAAGACAAACGCTGGGGCATGCCGTGGATCCTCGATACCAAATATCTGTATTACAACAAAGCGATGCTGGCAAAAGCGGGGATCACCACGCCGCCCGCCACCTGGGCTGATGTTGAGAAGCAGTCGGCGATCCTGAAAGAAAAAGGCATTGTGAAATACCCGCTGGTCTGGAGCTGGTCGCAGTCAGAAGCGCTGCTGTGCGACTACACCACGCTGGTGTCGGCGTTTAAAGGTGAGTTTTATAAAGACGGCAAGCTGAACTTCACCAATGCCGGAGCCATGAAAGCTATCGATTACATGAAACAAACGCTGGATAAAGGGCTGACCAACCCGAATTCCCGTGAATATCTGGAAGAAGATGTGCGTAAGTCCTTCTCCAACGGTGATGCCGCTTTCGCCCTGAACTGGACGTATATGTACAACATGGCGAACGACCCGAAACAGAGCAAAGTCGCGGGTGATGTTGGCGTGGTTCCGGCACCGGGTGAAACCGCAGGCGGTGCGGCTGGTGTGAATGGTTCGATGGGGCTGGGTATCGCCAAAGCCAGTGCGCATCCGGATCAGGCGTGGGAATACATCAGTTACATGACTTCGCAGCCGGTACAGGACAAATACGCCAAATTGAGCCTGCCTATCTGGAAATCGTCTTACGATGATCCGGCGGTACAGAAAGGCCAGGAGACACTGATTGCTGCCGCGAAAACCTCGCTCAACGTGATGTTGTCTCGTCCGGTCACCGCGGATTACTCGCGTTTGTCGAACATTTTGCAGCAAAACATCCAGGCAGTATTGCAGGGTAAAACCCCGGCGAAAGAGGGGATGGAAGCGGCAACCGCCGCCGCCGATCGTTTGCGTTAATTATTCACCAACACGCCCGCCATAGTCTGGCTATGGCGGGCCGGGAACACTGAATGCTCACATTACCGCAACGCGAGAAACGCCAGGCCTGGTTACTTCTGGCCCCCATGCTTCTGATGATGTTCTTGCTCACCGCCTGGCCACTGGCTCGCACGTTGTGGCTCAGCTTTACCGATGCCGGATTAATTGGCGATGGCAGCGCACCGGGCTGGGTGGGCAGTGATAACTTTCTCTATGCGCTGACTGACCCCGACTTTCGCGAAGCACTGTGGCGAACGCTCTATTTCACCGCTGTCTCCGTGATTTTCGAAGGGATTCTTGGCGTGCTGACGGCGCTGTTGCTCAACCAGCAGTTTTGGGGGCGTAGCATTCTGCGCGTGCTGGTTATTTTACCGTGGGCGCTGCCGACTATCGTCAATGCCACGATGTGGCGGCTGAACTTCAATCCGGATTACGGCAGCATCAACGCCTTGCTAACCCAGCTCGGGCTGATTGATAACTACCGTAGCTGGCTTGGCGACCCGTCATCCGCCATTAACGCGGTGATGTTTGCCGACATCTGGAAGAACTATCCGCTGGTCACGTTACTGGTACTGGCAGCATTGCAGACTATCCCGGACGACCTCTTTGAAGCAGCACGACTCGACGGCGCATCGGCCTTCCGGCGTTTTCGCAAAATTACCTTGCCGGCGATTGCCGCACCGTTGGCAGTGGCGCTGATTTTACGCACCATCGACGCCTTTAAAGTGTTCGACATTATCTACGTGATGACCCGTGGCGGGCCGCTCGACAGCACCAAAACCGTCAGCTTCTTTGTCTACCAGGAATCGTTCAGCTATTTGCGTGCCGGTAGCGGCGCAGCTTACGCGATTCTGATGACGCTGATTTGTGCGGTGCTGATTCTGATTTATATGCTGATGTTATTGCGCCAGCGCCGTTCAGGGAGTGCTGAATGAAACAGAAAATCCGCCTTATTCTGCGTTATCTGGCCGCGCTGGTGTTAGCTGTGTCGATTCTTGCGCCGTTGTTATGGATGTTCCTGATGAGCGTCAGTTCGGCTGCCGACTTGACCCGGGTTCCGCTGGAATGGCTGCCACGCCAGTGGGATTTCAGCCGCTATGCCAGCCTGCTGACGTTAGAGGAGGGCAAACCTGGCGCGCTGTTCCTGCATGCGCTGGGCAACAGTTTGCTGGTGGCTTGCGGTTCGACAGTGATTTCGCTGCTGCTGGCAATCCCGGCGGCGTACAGCTTTTCACGCTATCCGGGGCGCGACATCTGGCTGTTTGGCGGGCTGGCGATTTACATGGTGCCACCCGTGGCGTTCGTGCTGCCGCTCTATTTCATCCTCGAAAAGCTGACGCTGCTTAATACACACCTTGGGCTGATTCTGGTGTATTGCTCGATGATTATTCCGTTCCTCACCTGGATGCTGAAAAACCAGTTTGATGCGCTGCCGATTGATATTGAGCAAGCCGCGCGTCTGGACGGTTTGCGTTACTGGCAAGTGTTGCTGCGGATTACGTTACCGCTGGCAAAACCGGCACTCGGCGCCTCGGCAATGTTTGGCTGGCTGCTGGCGTGGGATGAATTCTTTTACGCGCTGCTGTTTACCAACAATATCAACGCCCAGACGCTGCCGGTCACCATTGCCGGTTTCACCGCCGGGCGTGCTACCGACGACGGGTTAATTGCCGCCGTTGGTATTCTTGCGGCTATACCGCCGCTCTTTATTGCGCTTTGGCTGCAAAAAACACTGGTCAGCGGATTAACTGCCGGTGGCAGCAAAGGCTGATGATGGACACGGAGAATCCTCACCCATGAAAGCAAAACCTGACACCCGCGCCACGCTGTATGTGGTGGGCAATATCAATGTGGATTTGATCATGAGCACGCTGCACGAGTGGCCGAAAAAGGGCACCGAAGCGATGCTCGAAAGCAGCTCGCTGCGCCCCGGTGGTTCTGCCGGAAACTGTGCGCTGGCGTTGGCGGCACTGGAATCGCCCTATCGTTTAGTCGCCAATCAGGGCAACGATCAGTTCACCGGTTGGCTGGCGAGCCTGTTTCCGGAGAGTGCACCGCACTGGCCAACCTGTGAGTGCGAAACGTCACTGACCTTTGGCGTCACTCATCCCGACCACGAACGTACCTTTTTCAGTAACCAGGGGCATATTGTCCGTCTTTCGATGCAGGATGTTCTGGCGCAAATCCCGGAAGCCGCGCAGCCTGGCGATTGGGTTTTGCTGTGCGGCACCTGGCTTTGTACCGCGCTGTATGCCGAGTATCCGCAACTGCTGGCCACGCTCAAACAGCGTGGTTATCGGGTCGCCGTTGATAGCGGTTGGCCGCCGCAGGGCTGGAATAATACGTTGCGTGAGCAAACCGCCACATGGCTGCCGTTCTGCGATGTGTTGCTGCTTAATGAAGTTGAAACGTTAGGGCTGGCGGATAAGCCAACGCTTGATGAAGCCGCGCGTAGCCTGTTGGCTAACATGTCAGAAAATGCCTTTTGCATTGCAAAATGTGGCCCTGATGGCGCGCGTTTATGGGCGGCGAACCTGGTGCTGACTCAGTCAGCCGAGCCGGTTGCGGTGGTGGACACCATCGGTGCCGGAGACAGTTTTAATGCTGGCTTTTTATCCGCGCTGATTTATGGCCTGCCGCCTGCCACGGCGCTGCACTGGGGTGTTCGCGTCGCGGGTTGTGCGATTAGCAGTTCCCCGCGCCGTTATCCCGACTGGCAATCGCTTTTTGGCCTTGTGGAGAAAAACTGAATGGCTCAGGTTGAACTGGTAAAAGTCGCGAAGAATTACGGCAAAGTGCAGGTGCTAAAACCGCTGAACCTGACTATCCCGGATGGCAGTTTTACCGTGCTGGTCGGCCCGTCGGGGTGTGGAAAATCCACTTTACTGCGCCTGCTGGCAGGGCTGGAGTCGTTATCTGACGGTGACATTCTGCTCGATAAGCAGCAAATCAATAATTTTGACCCGGCCGACCGCGATATTGCGATGGTGTTCCAAAGTTATGCGCTCTATCCACACCTGACCGTGGCTGAAAATATGGCCTTCCATATGCAGGTGAAGAAAGTGCCCAAGGCCGAGCAACAGGCGAAGGTGCAGCAGGCAGCGAAAGTGCTGGGCATTGATCATCTGCTCAAACGGTTGCCGAAAGATTTGTCCGGCGGCCAACGCCAGCGTGTGGCGATGGGCAGGGCGCTGGTGCGTAACCCGAAAGTGTTTCTGTTCGACGAGCCGCTGTCCAACCTTGATGCGCAGTTGCGCATGGAATTGCGTGCTGAAATTAAATCGCTGCATCAGCAGTTTCGTACCACCACGGTGTATGTGACACACGATCAGATTGAGGCAATGACGCTGGCGGATAACATCGTGGTGATGAAAGACGGTTTGATCGTTCAGCAGGGCGACCCGTTGTCGATTTACGACAAGCCGGTGAACACCTTTGTGGCGCGGTTTATTGGCTCGCCACCGATGAACCTGTTGAGCGGCGTGTTCCAGAATATCGGCGGTAAAGCGGGCGTGAGCTGCAATCAGCTGTGGTTTGGGCTGCCGGAAAAATGGGCGCGCCAGGCTATGGATTGTGCGGGCAAACCGGTGACGCTTGGCTTGCGCCCGCATGATCTGAAACCCGTCGCGCACAGTGAGCAACCCGCCGCCACGCTGCGCTTGCTGGAAGTGACCGGAGAGAGCAGTTTGCTGCACATTGACTGGAGTGGTTTCCCGCTACATGTGCAGTTCGCCGGACGCGCGCGCGCCAGTACCGAACAACCTTTGTATCTGGAAGCCAACAGCGAAGCGATTCATTTGTTCGATGCACAGACCGGTGAGCGGCTCGCAGAAGAAACTGATTTTGTCGGATGACGCTGGCGCTTATTCGACCTACGAGCTTGGTGATGTTGTGTCGGATGACGCTGGCGCTTATCCGACCTACGGGGCTGGTGATGTTGTGTCGGATGACGCTGGCGCTTATCCGACCTTGTATCTTGAACCGGTAGCTGGTTAGCTACCGGTTACATGAAACGGAGGAAGCTTGTATCCGACCTGAAGACCTCGATCTTCCGACGTAGCTTAAGCCCTCCGTTTCACCTTTCACGCCACTCAAAATCCGAACGGTAACCAGAAGCTCTGACTTCGCATGTACAAGGCTGGAATGGCGTGTTGGTTCACGTGGAAGGAGATGAAATATGGCTTTTCTCGGTGCTGATATCAGCAAAAATAAAATAGATGTCTGTCTGCTTGTTGCCGGTATTAAGGGTAAGAAAAAGCAGAAAGTCTTCACCAATGAACCCTGTGTGGCCCGCAAAATCATCGACTGGCTGGAGGCCCAAAAATGCGCCTCTGATAATATGACAGTCGTGATGGAAGCCACGGGTATCTACCATGAGAATCTGGCGTATGGGCTTCATGATGCGGGGATTTCTGTCTGCATGGCCAATCCATACCGTGTCCGTGAGTTTGCCTGCGGAATGGATATCCTCACGAAAAATGACACAGTGGACGCATTTGTGCTGGCCTGTTATGGCGAGCTGAAGCATCCCGATGCCTGGGTCCCACCGTCAGTTGAAGTCCGTAAACTCAGGGCGTTGTTGCGTCAGCGCGACGCGCTGAAAGAGGATGTGCAGAGGACGGCCAACCGGCTTGAAAAAGCGCATTCAACCTCGACACCACGGGAGGTCATAGGCTCACTGGAGCGGACACACGGCTGGCTGAGTGATGAACTGGAACGGATAGAAAAGCTCATTACTGACCACACAGATAACGACCCGGGACTGAAGGCCGATCTGGAGCTGCTGAAATCGATAAAATGTGTGAAGGAGCAGGTGGGACGGGAGATGCTGGCACTACTGAAAGACGGGACGTTCAAAAGTGCCTCGCAGGTGGCAGCGTATCTGGGAATAACACCGGTGGAGAGAGTGTCCGGCAGTTCGGTACGCGGGCGGGCACATATGTCAAAAACAGGCCCCTCAATAGTCAGAGCCAAACTGTATGTAGCAGCCCTGAGTGCAATCCGGTGGAATAAACCCGCGAAGGCGATATATGAAAGGCTGGTAGCGAAAGGTAAGGCGAAAAAAGCGGCGCTGGGTGCAGTGATGCGTAAGCTGGTACATATGTGCTTCGGCGTACTGAAAACCCGATTACCATGGGATGAAAATTATGCAGCTACCGCTTGACGTCCAAGACGGTAGCTACGGGCTTGGTGATGTTGTGTCGGATGACGCTGGCGCTTATTCGACCTACGGGCTTGGTGATGTTGTGTCGGATGACGCTGGCGCTTATCCGACCTACGGGCTTGGTGATGTTGTGTCGGATGATGCTGGCGCTTATTCGACCTACGGGGCTGGTGATGTTGTGTCATCCACCAAATTGTCATAGTTGTTAATATTGTGTTTCAGTTTGTTTTAAGGATCAAAAACTGCCTTATTGAAATAAATCCAGAAGGACATAACGTGTAAATGGTGATGACCCCTATCAAAGTTAGGGGGTGGAATTGTGCTATCATCGCGCCTTTTCCTTTTGGGCTCTTTTTTATGCAGCAACCTGTTGTTCGCGTGGGGCAGTGGCTGGTTACACCTTCTGATAACCAAATCAGCCGGAAGGGACGCCAGCTTACGCTAGAACCGCGTCTTATTGATCTCCTGGTTTTCTTTGCCCGCCACCCTGATGAAGTGCTCAGCAGGGATGAGCTTATCGATAACGTCTGGACGCGTAACGTGGTCACCAGCCACGTCGTCACGCAGAGTATTTCTGAGCTTCGTAAATCGCTGAAAGATGGCGAGGACGGCAGCCTGGAATACATTGCGACGGTGCCAAAACGCGGCTATAAGCTAACGGTACCGGTAGTCTGGTGTACCGAAGAGGGTGAAGCGCCAGCGCCTGTGATTACACCCGCGGCGTCTGCGTCAGCAGTGGATCT
Source organism: Buttiauxella sp. 3AFRM03 (assembly GCF_003675305.1). Lineage (NCBI taxonomy): Bacteria > Pseudomonadati > Pseudomonadota > Gammaproteobacteria > Enterobacterales > Enterobacteriaceae > Buttiauxella > Buttiauxella sp. 3AFRM03. The sequence goes on along the minus strand of NZ_CP033076.1, from coordinate 1,710,966 downwards.
TCCTGCCCCAAAGTCCGTAGCAGCAATAACGCAAGATCAACCGCCTCGCGTGAAACCGGTGAAGCCGAAACGTATCGCCACCATCTGGGTCTGGCTGCTGTTTTTACTGGCGTTAGGCACTTGTGTGGCGCTGGTTGCACTATCGACGATGGACTCGCAACCGCCGCGTACCAAAGCGCGTTTGCTTTTGAATCCGCGCGATATTGATATCCATCTGCTCAAAGGTAATTCATGTGTTAACCGGGCCTCACAAGATGCCTATGCGGTAGGACTGGGCAGCCTGATGACCACTTCGCTGAACACCTTCTCCACTTTTATGGTGCATGATAAAACCAACTACAACGCCAATGAGCCAAGTAGTTCAGGTAAAACGCTGACCATTGAGTTCGTTAATCAGCGGCACTATCGTGCGCAGCAGTGCTTTATGTCTGTGCAATTGGTGGATAATGCTGACGGTTCAACGATGATGGATAAGCGTTATTTCATCACCAGCGACAATCAGTTATCGATTCAGAGCGACTTGTTGAGCAGCTTATCGGAAGCATTGAAGCAGCCGTGGCCGGACCGCATGTTGACGATGCTCAAACTTTACCAACCGTCGCATGGCTCGGCGTTAATACACTTCTACCAGGCGCATCAGTTATTAATGAATGGCGATGTCGATTCATTAGATAAAGCCAGTGCGCTACTGGACGATGTGCTGGCAGATTCTCCTGACTTTTCTTACGCCTTTGCAGAAAAAATGCTGGTGGATGTATTACGTCATTCGCAACAAACGCTGGATAAAGAACAACTCAAAACGCTTTATACAGAGGTCGCCAAATTAGGCGAGATGCCCGGCGCTAAAGAACTGGCGGTTTACTATCAAATTAAAACCGTCTATCTGCTAGGTCAGGGAAAAATAGATGAAGCCTATGCGGCTATTAATAGCGGTATCGACCTGGAAATGTCGTGGATGAATTATGTGCTGCTTGGCAAAGTCTACGAAATGAAAGGAAAGAACCGTGAAGCTGCGGATGCTTATCTGACCGCTTTCAATTTACGCCCAGGTGATAATACATTTTACTGGATTCAAAATGCGGTATTCCAGACCTCAGTGACCAGTGTTGTTCCTTATTTAGACAACTTCCTCGCTTCAGAATAAGTAAACCCTCATCATGCTCATGGTTTTGAGTATGATGAGGTTAAACTTATGTTTCTCACCAGCACTCTGAATGTTACCTATATTTGGCATTTTAACACCTGCATACAACACAATTATAACACTGTAAGGTGTGTGTAAGTTGCTGTAAATAAACTATGTTTATCTTTTTTTGATATCAACATGTCATCCTTATATGTTAATTAAAAAAGGTCAAGATGTCATTTGTCTGATGTTTGCTGTTATTTCACTTTATCTTTAGGACTTATCTTTTATGAATCTTTAATCTTGTTGGCAGTAGGTCGGGTCAATACCAGTTTCAATATCATGACCTGTACCGCCCAAATAAACTTAGGAGATAAGCAACATGGGTTCTGCCAAGAAAATAGGGCTATTTGCATGTACCGGCGTTGTCGCTGGTAATATGATGGGGAGCGGTATTGCATTATTACCTGCCAACCTCGCTGGCATCGGTGGTATTGCTATTTGGGGTTGGGTTATTTCTATTATTGGTGCAATGTCTCTGGCTTATGTTTATGCCCGACTGGCAACCAAGAATCCACAGCAAGGTGGCCCAATTGCTTATGCCGGGGAAATATCTCCAGCATTCGGTTTCCAGACTGGTGTACTTTATTATCATGCAAACTGGATTGGTAATCTGGCAATCGGTATTACCGCTGTTTCTTATCTCTCTACATTCTTCCCAATTCTGAATGACCCCATTCCGGCTGGCATCGCCTGTATTGCTATCGTCTGGATATTTACCTTCGTGAATATGCTCGGTGGTACCTGGGTGAGCCGTTTGACCACTATTGGTCTGGTGCTGGTATTAATTCCGGTGCTGATTACTGCGATTGTCGGTTGGCATTGGTTTGACGCGGCAACCTATCAGGCGAACTGGAACACTTCCAACACCACTGATAGCCACGCGGTCATCAAAAGTATCCTGCTCTGCCTGTGGGCCTTCGTGGGTGTTGAATCCGCTGCGGTCAGTACCGGTATGGTGAAAAATCCTAAGCGTACTGTTCCACTGGCAACCATGCTGGGAACAGCGATGGCGGGTGTGGTTTATATCGCAGCCACTCAGGTTATCGCCGGTATGTATCCTGCGGCTCAGATGGCGGCATCCGGTGCTCCGTTCGCTATCAGTGCTTCAACGATTATGGGCAGCTGGGCGGCTCCAATGGTTTCCGCATTCACCGCCTTTGCGTGTCTGACTTCTCTCGGTTCCTGGATGATGCTGGTGGGTCAAGCCGGTGTTCGTGCAGCAAGTGACGGTAACTTCCCGAAAATTTACGGTGAAGTGGATAACAACGGTATTCCTAAGAAAGGTCTGTTGCTGGCTGCCGTGAAAATGACTGCGCTGATGGTGCTGATCACCTTGATGAACTCCAGCGGTGGTAAAGCTTCTGACCTGTTTGGCGAGCTGACTGGTATCGCGGTACTGCTGACCATGCTGCCTTACTTCTACTCCTGCGTTGACCTGATTCGTTTCGAAGGCTTCAACATTCGCAACTTCGTGAGCCTGATTTGCTCGGTACTGGGTTGTGCGTTCTGCTTCATCGCGCTGATGGGTGCAAGCTCCTTCGAACTGGCCGGCACCTTTATCGTCAGCCTGATCATCCTGATGTTCTACGGCCGCAAAATGCACCAGCGTCAACATGCTAACGACGCAACCGACAGCTCTACCGCTGACGCGCTTTAATCGCTAACCCCTTTTCCTGGAGCACCTTCCTGACCTGTCACTTCGTGATGGGAGGGGCTCCCCATACCTGGAGATTCTACTATGAACGTTATCGCAATCATGAATCACATGGGCGTCTACTTTAAAGAAGAGCCTATCCGTGAACTGCATCGCGCCCTTGAACGCCTGGACTTCCGTATTGTCTATCCGAATGACCGCGAAGACTTATTGAAGCTTATCGAAAACAACGCCCGCCTGTGCGGTGTGATTTTCGACTGGGATAAATACAATCTCGAGCTGTGCGAAGAAATCAGCAAATGCAATGAATACATGCCGTTATACGCATTTGCGAACACCTACTCTACGCTGGACGTTAGCCTGAACGATCTGCGTTTGCAGGTTCGCTTCTTCGAATACGCGCTGGGTGCTGCTGAAGATATCGCGAATAAAATCAAACAGAACACCGATGAATACATCGACACCATTCTGCCGCCACTGACCAAAGCACTGTTCAAATATGTTCGTGAAGGTAAATACACTTTCTGTACTCCAGGCCATATGGGCGGCACCGCTTTCCAGAAAAGCCCGGTAGGCAGCATCTTCTATGATTTCTTTGGTTCCAATACCATGAAATCAGATATCTCAATTTCAGTTTCTGAACTGGGTTCTTTGCTGGATCACAGCGGCCCGCACAAAGAAGCAGAAGAGTATATCGCTCGTGTGTTTAACGCTGAACGCAGCTACATGGTGACTAACGGGACTTCAACGGCTAACAAAATTGTTGGCATGTATTCGGCACCTGCCGGTAGCACCGTGCTGATTGACCGTAACTGCCACAAATCGCTGACCCATCTGATGATGATGAGCGATATTACGCCGATTTATTTCCGTCCGACTCGTAATGCTTACGGTATTTTGGGTGGTATTCCGCAGAGTGAATTCCAGCGCGCCACTATCGCCAAACGTGTGAAAGAGACCCCGAACGCGAGCTGGCCGGTGCACGCGGTTATCACAAACTCCACCTATGATGGCCTGCTGTACAACACTGATTTCATCAAGAAAACCCTCGATGTTAAGTCAATCCACTTTGACTCAGCATGGGTGCCATACACCAACTTCTCACCAATTTATGCTGGCAAATGCGGTATGAGCGGTGGCCGTGTGGAAGGGAAAGTGATTTATGAAACTCAGTCCACGCACAAACTGCTGGCGGCGTTCTCTCAGGCTTCAATGATTCACGTGAAAGGTGATGTCAACGAAGAGACCTTCAACGAAACCTACATGATGCACACCACCACTTCTCCGCATTATGGTGTGGTTGCGTCGACAGAAACCGCTGCGGCGATGATGAAAGGCAACTCTGGTAAGCGTCTGATTGATGGCTCAATTGAGCGTTCTATCAAGTTCCGTAAAGAGATCAAGCGCCTGAAAGGTGAGTCTGAAGGCTGGTTCTTCGACGTCTGGCAGCCTGAACATATTGATGGTGCGGAATGCTGGCCGCTGCGCTCTGACAGCGCATGGCACGGTTTCAAAAACATCGATAACGAACACATGTATCTTGACCCGATCAAAGTCACCATGTTGACGCCGGGGATGAAGAAAGATGGCACCATGGATGAGTTCGGTATTCCGGCCAGCATCGTAGCGAAATATCTCGATGAGCACGGCATCATTGTTGAGAAAACCGGCCCGTACAATCTGCTGTTCCTGTTCAGCATCGGTATCGACAAGACCAAAGCTCTGAGCCTGCTGCGTGCGCTGACCGACTTCAAACGTGAGTTCGACCTGAACCTGCGCGTGAAAAACATGCTGCCGTCTCTGTACCGTGAAGATCCTGAATTCTATGAAAACATGCGTGTTCAGGATCTGGCGCAAAATATTCACAAACTGGTCGCGCATCACAACTTGCCGGACCTGATGTTCCGTGCATTCGAAGTGCTGCCAGCCATGATGATGACTCCGTACGTGGCATTCCAGAAAGAGCTGCATGGTCAAACCGAAGAAGTGTATCTCGAAGAGATGGTGGGCCGCGTCAACGCCAACATGATCCTTCCGTATCCTCCTGGTGTTCCGCTGGTTATGCCTGGTGAGATGATCACCGAGGAAAGCCGTCCGGTACTGGAATTCTTGCAGATGCTGTGTGAAATCGGCGCTCACTATCCGGGCTTCGAAACCGACATCCATGGCGCATATCGCCAGGCGGATGGTCGTTACACCGTTAAAGTGCTGAAAGAAGAAAACAACAAGTAATTGAAGTTCCAGGGGAAGTGGCTTGCCACTTCCCTTTAGATTGCGGACAAAGGTCACTAAACAGGTGTTGTAGGGTGGATAAGCGATAGCGCCATCCACCATTTTCGCCTGTTGTTACAGATAAAAGTGTCGGATGACGCTGCGCTTATCCGACCTACGCATAAAGGTTTGCTATCAACCATTTCCCTCTTTACCTGCACCAGGGAGACTTCATGAAAACACCCTCACAGCCGCGCGCGATCTATTACATCGTCGCGATTCAAATCTGGGAATACTTCAGCTTTTACGGCATGCGTGCCTTACTTATCCTCTATCTCACCCATCAGCTTGGCTTTGATGACAGCCACGCCATCAGTCTATTCAGCGCGTACGCTTCTCTGGTTTATGTCACACCCATTCTCGGCGGCTGGCTTGCCGACCGCCTGCTCGGCAATCGCACGGCCGTAATTGCCGGTGCACTGTTGATGACGTTCGGCCACGTAGTGCTGGGCTTCGAATCAGACTCAACCTGGAGCCTCTATCTCGCGCTGGCGATCATTATTTGTGGCTATGGTCTGTTCAAATCCAATATCAGCTGCCTGCTGGGCGAACTGTACGCCGCGGACGATCATCGTCGCGACGGCGGTTTTTCGCTGCTTTATGCGGCGGGAAATGTGGGCTCAATCGCCGCACCCATCGCCTGCGGGTTGACGGCACAGTGGTACGGTTGGCACATCGGTTTTGCGCTGGCGGGGATCGGCATGTTTATCGGTCTGCTGATTTTTTTAAGCGGCCATCGCCATTTCAGCAATACCCGTGGCGTCGACAAGCAGGCGCTGTGCGCGGTGAAGTTTGTGCTGCCAACCTGGGGCTGGCTGGTGGTGATGTTATGCGTGGCTCCGGTTTTTTTCACGTTGCTGCTGGAAAATAACTGGTCAGGTTATCTGCTGGCGATCGTTTGTGTCTTTGCCGCTCAGATGGTCGCGCGGATCATGATTTCATCCCCGCATCACCGGCGCGCGTTGTGGCAAATCGTCCTGCTGATGCTGACTGGCACACTGTTCTGGGTTCTGGCACAGCAGGGCGGCAGCTCTATCAGTCTGTTTATCGATAACTTTGTTAACCGCCGCTTGTTCAATATTGAAGTGCCAACGGCGCTGTTCCAGTCGGTCAATGCTGTTGCGGTGATGACCGGAGGCGTAGTCCTGGCCTGGCTGATTCGCCCAGATGGAAAAACGCGTTCCGTGTTCCGTGTGTGGCTGAAATTCGCCTTCGGCCTGCTGATGATGGGCTGCGGATTTATGATGCTGGCCCTCAACGCTCGTCACGGCACGGTTGATGGCCAGGCCTCGATGGGGCTGATGGTGGGTGGACTGGCGCTGATGGGTTTTGCCGAACTGTTTATCGACCCGGTCGCCATGGCGCAGATCACACGTCTGAATATGCCAGGCGTAACCGGAATGTTGACCGGCATCTACATGCTGGCAACGGGTGCGGTGGCGAACTGGCTGGCGGGGTTGGTGGCGCAACAAACCACTGAATCCAGTATCAGTGAAACGGCAATTGCCGCTTACCAGCACTTCTTCTCACAAATGGGTGAGTGGACGATTGGCTGTGTGGCGGTGATTGTGCTGCTGGCTGTTGGTGCCCGATTGCTGTTTTCCCCACCGGTGCCTTGCCTGCATGAACCTCACAGTGATTGATTTTTATCCATACAAGGAGAAGGTGTAAACCTGCTCCTTGCACCGTTTGGCTGTTAGGAGGAGGATGTTCTGGTGGTGGTGTAAGCCAGCGATTAAATAACTTAAGTTTGGCTATTGCTGAGTGAAATCAGCCTGAAATGAATCTAAGAGCGCCATTATTATATCGTGCGATTTTTTGGCAATGATGCCTGAAATGAGGAACCAACATGTCTGAACAACAAGCACAATGTGCCGATGAGGCAATTGACCTTAATAATGAACTGAAAACTCGTCGTGAAAAGCTGGCTGCGCTGCGTGAGCAGGGTATTCCTTTCCCGAATGATTTTCGTCGTGACCATACTTCTGACCAATTGCATGCGCAATTCGATGGCAAGGATAACGAAGAACTGACCTCCTTGAACGTTGAAGTTTCTGTTGCTGGGCGAATGATGACTCGCCGCATCATGGGGAAAGCTTCCTTCGTGACTTTGCAGGATATGGGCGGTCGTATTCAGTTATACGTTGCACGTGATGCTTTGCCTGAAGGTGTCTATAACGAACAGTTTAAAAAATGGGACCTTGGCGACATTATTGCCGCTCGCGGTACGCTGTTCAAAACCCAAACTGGCGAGCTGTCTATCCATTGTACCGAGCTGCGTTTGCTGACCAAATCGCTGCGCCCGCTGCCGGACAAATTCCACGGTTTGCAGGATCAGGAAGCCCGCTATCGCCAGCGCTACCTGGATCTGATCGCCAACGACAAATCGCGTCACAATTTTAAAGTCCGTTCGCAGATCCTCGCCACTATGCGCGAGTTCATGGTGGCTCGCGGCTTTATGGAAGTCGAAACCCCAATGATGCAGGTGATCCCTGGCGGCGCATCTGCACGGCCGTTCATCACCCATCACAACGCTTTAGACATGGACATGTACCTGCGTATCGCGCCGGAACTGTACCTGAAACGTCTGGTGGTTGGCGGCTTCGAACGGGTATTTGAGATCAACCGTAACTTCCGTAACGAAGGGATCTCCGTGCGCCACAACCCAGAGTTCACCATGATGGAACTCTATATGGCGTATGCGGATTACAAAGATCTGATCGAACTGACCGAATCGTTGTTCCGTACTCTGGCGCTGACTGTGTTGGGTAAAACGGAAGTGCCATATGGCGAACAGACTTTCGACTTCGGCAAACCGTTTGAAAAACTGACGATGCGTGAAGCTATCAAAAAGCATCGCCCGGAAACGGATATGGCGGATTTGGATAACTTCGACTCGGCAAAAGCTATCGCCGAGTCTATTGGTATCAAGGTTGAGAAGAGCTGGGGCCTGGGCCGCATTGTTACTGAAATCTTTGACGAAGTGGCAGAAGCACACCTGATTCAGCCGACTTTCATCACTGAGTATCCGGCCGAAGTTTCTCCGCTGGCGCGCCGTAACGACGTGAACCCGGAAGTGACTGACCGCTTTGAGTTCTTCATCGGCGGACGTGAAATCGGTAATGGCTTTAGCGAGCTCAACGACGCTGAAGACCAGGCTGAGCGCTTCCTCGAGCAGGTGAACGCGAAAGCAACCGGTGACGACGAAGCAATGTTCTATGACGAAGACTACGTGACCGCGCTGGAATATGGCCTGCCGCCAACCGCTGGCCTGGGCATCGGTATCGACCGGATGGTGATGCTGTTTACTAACAGCCACACCATTCGCGACGTTATCTTGTTCCCTGCGATGCGTCCGCAGAAGTAACTTGCTATAAAGATAAGGCCCCCTCGCTCAGACAGGTGAGGGGGCTATTTTGTGGTGCATTAGTGCGTGACGACTTTGGTTGTCAGTGTCGGCATCTCCCAGGCACCGCCTGGCCGGATCATCTGACAACGCCCGGTGCTCCGGGCTGCACTGTGCACAAAATGTTTACCATCCCATACCCATTGTTCCACACTCAGGCAGTCACCCAGACCACGGCCTTTCATGAAAAATTCAACGATACCATCGTCCCAGGAGGTTGCGCTGTCGGTCACTATTTCTGGTGGGCTGGACATATCGTTGCTAATCACAAAATACATATCCCCGGAGTTGTAGGCAGCCATCCAGCATGGCGCAATCACCAGTGACTGGTTTTCATTGAGGCTGGCAATTTGCCAGGTGCCATTGATTCGCTCTTCATCGCAGTCACTATCTGCACCGGTAAACTTGATGATAGACGGTTTAATCAGCGCAGTTTCCTGCGGTGTCATGTCACGGCTTTGTTTATCGCGCACCGGGGCTTTCACTATCACCGGTTCCGGGACGGGCATTTTGACCGCCGATTCGTTGTTGTTCCCTTTCTTTATCAGCGCACCGGTGGTACCCACGCGGCCCTGAACATCATCCATTTTCAGCAGTACTGCACTGGAACCTGCACCGGAGAAAACGTATTCATGAAGATTGTTTTTAAAGCTGATTTTGCTGTCGCGACGCAAAGCCTGCTTAAAAGCTGTGAACTGCGTTTCACTCATTGTCCAGACATCGCCATCCGCTGTGGAAAGTTTGCCCAGCGATTGGTTATCTATTAGCAGCAGGGGTTGCCCTGGTGTTTTGCTGGCGGCTTCACTGTCATAGTCGGCAAGCATAACCTGGTTGATAACAGTGGTCGATGGCCCCGCTTTGCGGGTTATCAAGACGGTTGATGCAGGATCGACATCGTTTGCTGAATAGCCAGCTGCACGGCAGGTCAGCGTGTTATCACACACCAAATCCCAGTCTTTATGTGTGAAACTTAACGCATCCGATGAAGAAGCTGCGCCAGCGCTCTGAGATATGGCTAATACCAGACCCGCGATACAAATACGGGCGCTGTGCTTACTAAAAACGTTGGGCGTGTATTTCCATTTAGTCATAGTGCATCCATTGAATTATTTAATGTTTCTGAATCGGATATAATTGTGCACTTTTTTTGCTAAAAGCTCTGTGATTAATGGTATGAATCTCAATCGTTTCTGTTTTTTGCTTTTGGCCTTAGCGTCTATGGGCAGCGCATTCCTGCCTCACCCTGTGGTGATGTGGTTCCTGTTTGCTAACCTGCTGACGGTGGTGATTTACGGTGCGGATAAAATGGCGGCTCGCAAAGCCTGGCGCAGAGTGCCTGAGTCCACTTTGCTGATGTTTGGTTTGGTTGGCGGATGGCCTGGCGCGATTGTCGGTCAGCAGGTTTTCCGCCATAAAACGCAAAAGCAGCCGTTTAAAACCTGGTTCATCATTAGTGTGATGGTGAATATCGTGGTGCTGGTGGCGTTAGTACGCTATGTCTGGCAATGAAAAAGGCCAGTCGTCTGACCGGCCTCTTTCATTCATTGCGGGTGAAGATATTACAAATCAGGCATGGGTCGCCGGTTTTTGTTGGGCATTTTCCAGCATTCTGCGTACTGGAATAATCAGGACGAACAGCACCGCCGCACAAATCAGTAACGCAATAGAACAACGTGCGAAGAGATCAGGCAGCATATCCAGCTGGTCGGCTTTCACATGGCCGCCAATCAGGCCTGCCGCCAGGTTACCCAGCGCACTGGCGCAGAACCAAAGTCCCATCATCTGGCCACGCATTCTTTCTGGTGCCAGCAATGTCATGGTCGCAAGCCCAATTGGGCTCAGGCACAGCTCGCCTAGTGTCAGCATCAGGATGCTTCCGACCAGCCATAGTGGCGATACACCCGCTCCGCCGCTGTTCAAGACATTTTGTGCCGCCAGCATCATCAAACCAAAGCCCGCAGCGGCGCATAAAATACCGATGATAAACTTGGTGATACTGCTTGGGCGGATGTTATTACGTGCAAGGCGCGGCCACGCCCAGCTAAACACCGGTGCCAGTAAAATGATAAACAGCGCATTGATTGACTGGAACCACACGGCAGGGATCTCAAAATCGCCGATCATGCGGTCGGTATAGTCGTTCGCAAACAGGTTGAACGAAGTGGGTTTTTGCTCAAACGCAGACCAGAAGAAGGCCGCAGAAACCAGCAGAATAAAGCAAACCAGCAGCCTGGCGCGCTCTTTGCGGTTAAGTCCCGCGAACATGAACAGATAGATAAAATAGAGCGCTACCGACGCCGCAATCACGTATACCAGCACACTGGCAACCGCCACGGGGTTAATGACGATCACACCTTGTGCAATCAGTGTAACGATAACCGCCGTGCCGGCAGCCAGTACCAGCAACCAGCCACCGACACCTTTTTTCTTAGCAACAGGGCTGTTCCAGGTTGAATCCAGACCCACTTCACTGTCGTAACGTTTCATTGCCGGAACGGCGAACACGCGGAAAATAACCAGCGCAACCAGCATTCCGATACCACCGATGCCGAAACCCCAGTGCCAGCCGTGGGTTTTTATCAGCCAGCCGGAAATCAGTGGTGCGATAAACGAACCCATGTTGATGCCCATATAGAACAACGAGAAACCGCCGTCCCGACGCGCATCACCTTTTTTATACAGCGTCCCAACCATGACCGAGATGCATGTTTTGAACAGGCCAGAGCCAAGAACGATAAACATCAGGCCGATGAAGAACAGGTTGTCGCCGAACACAGCAGACAAGGCTATCGACAGGTGGCCGAGGGCAATGAGAATCGAGCCATACCAGACCGCTTTCTGCTGCCCGAGCCAGTTATCGGCAAGCCACCCACCAGGCAGTGCTGCCAGATACATACAGCCAGCAAAGATACCGACGATGGCTGACGCGTTTTCACGCGCAAGCCCCATACCGCCGTCGTAAACCGTCGCCGCCATAAACAGAATGAGTAAGGGACGGATCCCGTAAAACGAGAATCGCTCCCACATTTCAGTGAAAAACAGTGAGCCTAGTGGGTAAGGATGACCGAAGAAGGTTCGGCTCTCGTTGTGGTTAACCGAGGATTGCATAAATTCTCCAAAGAAGGTGCGTCGTTGTTTTTATGAGTGGCGAAATGCCCGGCGGCTAGCTGACTTGCCGCTCTTTAACACTCAGCAATTATTATTAGATAGCTGGATTTGTCTAATGCCAACCGCAGAACTTTTAGATGAAAAGTCGAGAAATGTCCACTTTTACAGATTTTATAGCGGAAGATATGAGATATAGATTGGCATCCAGGGGGAGTTTTGAAGTTATGCTAACGCGGCAAAAACCGCCTTATGGCGCTCAGTGTGATTGAAAGCTAGTCGGCTTAGAGAGGTTCTGGCGGGAGATAGTGCTTAACACTCAGGAAGAACGGACGCTCACATATTTTGAAGGTGAGCGTCCGGAAAAATTAATCTGTTTGCGAAGGGGATACTCACACTAGCTCTCGGAGTTGCTCCCGCATATATGAAGTAAAGTATTCAGGGTTTTTAATAATCACACGGTTGCCAGACTCTATCTTCTCAGCCCAACCAGCCATTTTTTTCGTGAAGTCACTATTCCATCCCTCCTGATCGCCTCGTGCGGTAACATCAGCAGCGCTTGCCGGTACCCCCAACTCCTTCAGATATTTAAACATCCCCTTAGCTGTGCTTTCGTCCATGGAATGTGGCACTGACACTGATGTGTTCATACCGCCAATGTAGTCCAATGCTTTATCAACGACTGCTGGCATATTCTTATCCTTAAAATTAACCATGTAAAAAACAAGCCTTTGTATACATTGATATCTATCAGCTAACCATATGAGATAAAAGTCACCTCTGCTCAGGATAAGCATTTTTTTTTAATATTTGTGATGTGCGTAGGATGGGATCGGATGAATGTTGTGCACGATAAGTAGATGGTTATCGCTCGCTTAGTGGCTGATGCAACGATACGCGGATTAAAGCCGAGTGAATAACTAAAAAAGAAGTCGCTACGCAACCAGCCAAGTGTGATTGATAGCACAAAAAGCGGAGAAGACGCGGTGAATAGATTAAGAGAGGAGGGCGAGGAAACGCGGTCTTTTTTATTTCATAACTAGACCCGTAAAATCAAACAGACCTGCTGTGACTTACATAATTTATTGATTTTACTACGAAGTTAGATATAAAAATGCAATTGTATGTTTGATTTTTATAAAATCTAACTATATACATACCCCCCAAATGTACCCCCAATAATAATTCTTTCTTGTTTCTATCAATTTATTGGCACTAGGAGTTAACAACATTTGCTACCGCTTAAAGTTATAAACCGTAATTTACCAACCTTGAGATTGCGGCTGCTAGCAGCGAGTGACTCATACAGCATGATCAGTTAACTTTTGATTTAACAAAGTGCCACTGAGCATGGAAGCGCCTTTTTTTAATAAATAGACTACATATCAATATGAACGAACTAGTGCAAATATTTTCCGCTGTACTCCTGTTGCTACCTAAATGAGCGAAGCCCCGCCAGCGTAAATTGCTTAAAATGAGCCACCAGCTCAGCATGACTCATCGTGTCTGCCAGGGTGTTTATCGGACTGAAAGTGAACTTTCCAGCCACCATCAGCATCATGCAAGGGCCGACGATACTCAGGAAGCAGAGTAAAACGAGCGGATCATCTTCCTCTAACCCGGCAATCTGGCTAATGAGTTTGAGCATCGCCTGACGCTTACCCCTGCCTTCTGTTTGCATAAAATCATTGAATAATGGCGAGGGAGAAAGTAACTCCCGGGTATACACACACCCATGCCAGCTGTTCTGTTCTGCCAGACGCGGAAGGCAAATTTCGAGGAATGCTCCCAGCTTTTCATCAGGCGGTAGTGTGCATTCGACCAGCGCCTCAATCTCTGAACCATAAAGATAGTACTGATGCGCCTCAGACAGCACGGCAAGATAGAGGCCATCTCGTCCATGAAAGTGATAGTTAATGGCCGCTAAATCCACATCTGCTGCACTGGCGACTTGCTTGTTCGTCGTCTGGGCAAAGCCCTGTTTTGCTATCAACGTGCCAGCCGCTTCAAGGATTCTGGCCCGGGTTAACGCGCCATCACTGCGGGATGCTCTGCTCATTTTTCGGCCTTCTTAGCATTAATTCTTTAAAATCAGAATGCGGCACAGATCAAATTTAAATTTAAACCTATTTGAACTGGTCATACTTTAAATTGAATTTAAACTCCATTTTCTCGATTGTCCAGCGATACTGATTTTCCTCAGGATTATCACCAACGGATTTTTATCTTACCCGGAGTTTATGTTTTCATGTCTAACGCTACTCTCTTCACTGGCTTAACCCTGGCCTTATCGGTACTCGCATTACCAGCCACCGCCGCCGGAACGTCCCCAGCCGAAGTGAAAAATGACGTCACTCAAGAGAGCAAGGAAGAGAGCAGTCCGAAAAAAGCTGACAGTGCTTCCCAGTCTCCGTGGCTGTTTGTTCCTTTGTTCAGTTCCAGCCCCAAACTTGATACTGCGGCGGGTCTGATGGGGGCTTACATGCACAAATTTGATGAGAAATCACGCCCTTCAATGTTTGGTGTTTCAGCTAAATACACCACCTCCGAATCGCTGATTGCCAACGCATTTGCCAGAACCTCTTTTGGTGAAGATCATCACCGTATCCTTGCAGGCGTCATGGTGGGGGATATTAACAATGATTACGCAAATTACCTCGGTTCGGGTAAACCACTTGAGACCAACGACAATTACAGCTTTGCCTTTTTACGTTATCTCTATCGTGTGGAAGGAGACTGGTTCATTGGTGGTCAGGGGGTCTACTCCAACTATGAGATGAGTGGGAAAGATCAGACTTCCGACGAGATCCTCGATGAAATGGGGCTGGTAGGTTATAAATCCGGTGGAGTGGGCGCAGTCGTCATGCACGATTCCCGTGACAGTGACTTCAAAGCAACCAAAGGCTGGTACCTCAATGTCAACAATCTGGCCTACCGGGAAGGTCTGGGAGGTGAGCAGGATTTCGATATTTACCGCGTCGATTATCGTGGCTACTGGCAGCACGGTGATGGCAACGTTTTTGCGGTACGCAGTCGCCACCAGTTTTCAAGTGATGCGCCTGTCGGAGCCTACTCTCCTGTTTATCTGCGGGGCTACACCCCGGGTGAATACCTTGCTCAGAACATGTCTTCGATAGAAGTGGAAGAACGCTATAAACTGGCAGAACGCTGGACGGCAACGGTGTTTGCAGGCGCTGCCTGCTTGTATGGGGACTCCACCAATGGCGAAAGTCTCAATTGTGGCGACAGTGAAAATATTTACCCGGCATGGGGCGCGGGTGTCCAGTACTTACTTAAACCAGAAGCCGGTATCGTCCTTAATCTGGAATATGCAATGGGCAAAGATGACAATCAGGGGATCTATCTGAAGATGGGTTATAGCTTCTGACCCTTGAGAACTCAGATAAAAGTTTAAACGGGTCTGTTTTAACGTGATTTTTAAAATATCGAACACTCTGTAAACATGCCAGTGCCCCCGGAGAACCATTCTTTCCTGCTGCCAGTTGTTTTCCGGGGCAGCGATAGCAGTTACTGCTTAAAACTGTACACCGTCGTTTTACCCGCCTTAATACCACACCCCGCCAGCTCTGCCGATATTTGTGGGTAACTCATTCCCTGCGCCCACAGACCAGCAATCAAATCGCCATGCTCAAACGGTGGGCGGCCACAATGCACACCCTCAGACTTCGCACGGGCAATACCCGCTTCGCGGCGTTCGGCAATCAGGCTTTTTCCATCTCCGCAAAACCGGCCATCATGTGCAGCATCATTTGCCCTGCGGGTGTGCTCAGGTCGAACCCCTCACGCAGACTGATTAACTTCACGCCTTTGGCTTTGATGGTTTCCTCGGTGCTTAACACGTCGATAGCGTTACGACCTAAACGGTCAATCGCCACCACCACGAAAATATCCCCCGGCGGGCAGTGCGGATGGCCTCCATCAGTACCGGGCGTTGTTCTGCCGGAACCGCGCCGCTAACCTCACCCATGAAAATATGTATTGCTCGTTATTTGAGCGATTATTTTTATCCACAGAAAACACGGTTTTTCTTCCGCGCGTGTTTGGGGTTAAACACCCACTCCAGACCGTGCCAGTACTGGAAAAATAAGACCTGAAAAAAACTCGAACTTGAGCGTTTTTTATCCAACCGCGATTTTCTCCCCGCCAGCCCGCATGGCATCAGGGGAGTAGGAACTTCACTATGTTCTCCCTACTCCCCCTCAAGACTCCCTGTTAATGCCTAACACCGATCGGTTAAGCAAAATGATCGGTTGAACGATCCGGCAGGTATATCACAATAAGCCTCATCACTTTCTGATGGGGCTTTTTTATGCTTTCGACCTGGCTGGACGACACACAAACCTGGGCTGAACCCGACTCCCTTTCTCATTTTCAACGCGCTATCCCTCTTGAATGGATTTCTCACGTCCTTGAGTCCACTGACAAAGCCAGTATCAGAAAGCGTAAATTTCCCGCCGAGCTTGTGGTCTGGTTAATTATTGGCATGGGCCTTTATCGCGACCGCCCCATCACCGATGTGGTGACAAAACTCGATCTTGTTCTGGGAGACACCCTGGTGGCCAGCTCCATTGCTCAGGCCCGTGAGCGGCTCAGCGACAAACCGCTTGAGGCGTGATTCCATCTGACCGCACAACACTGGAGCCGTCAGGAAGATAAGGATGATCTGTGGTGTGGTTTACGTTTATTTGCCGTCGATGGCACGCTTTTTCGCACACCCGATACGCCGGAACTGGCAGAGCATTTTGAATATATAAAGCATCGTCCTGACAGACACACCGAATATCCGATGGTCAGGTTGTGCGCCCTGATGTCGCTGCGTAGCCGGTTAATTCATTATGTCCGGTTCGGTCCGGCAAATACGGGAGAGGTCAGTTAAGGTCAGGCAACCATGCTCCGGACACATAATGCGGGGAACATCGGCCTCGACTAATGTCGCGAACTGGCAGGTATCAAGGTGCTGCCATTTACGGTGTCGGTGATCGTGAACAGGACTGGGTTTACCGCAGGTTGGACAGGTTAACAGTGTGTTGTCAGCGATTCCGACAACGACAGTAGCGATTAAATATACCATCATCATGCCTTTAGCCACCACAACAAGGGAAGACCCATGTTTATACAGCACATTATTGTTTTACAAAGCGCAATAATAAGGGTGTTTATTGCATTTTATGAAATTAACGTAACGGTTTTTTTTCGGGGCGCTGTTGGTGCGGGTCTCGGCGTGAAGGTGGGGGGCTAAAATAACGGGAAGGCATGGCGATATCACATCACTTGAATATTCCACCAGCCCTAACCATGGTGATGACCACCACTGATGGGTAGTGATAGCTCTTGCTGTGGGCTATATCTCAACCGGGCTTACACGGCGGAGCGATTAGGGCTATTCGATTGATTATTTTCAACTTTCCCCATTGGGTTGGATTGGATAGCGCCAGTGAAGAGTAACGAAATCGTTATACCTGCCCTGGGTGATGATATGTATTTATTAACCGTGTAAATATCAGATACGTGGTTACGATATGACCTCAACCTGAATACTGCTCGTGTTCATTCCTGCGTTCATCCAGAATGGATGAATCTAATAATGTCAGTGAATTACATTCGGTTTTTACTCTCAGTAATAAAGATGACATTAAAGTGTTGTGGAAATCACCATGGTTGCTGCTGGTGGTGCGTATGGCGGTGAATCCACACACTGGTGTGAGTTGGATTACGTCCGGGAGCTGTAACGAAAATCGTTATGGTTGCTGCTCACGGGAAATGAGTGAGTGGGAAGAGAGCATATTACGGGGAGGAGGCATTCATTGCGGGATTTTTCATTACAGTTACTTACCGTGAATAACATATATTCATTAGTCTGCACACTATGACATTCCGTATCTTTCCCATATATTTTATAAGGAGAGGTTTTTATGGAGTTGTTTTTGTTTATTGCCGCTATTGTTGTTGCCTGGTTTGTATTGAAAAAAATCATGAAAGGAAACCCTGCTTCAGCAGTTAGCAAATCCTGTAGGGAATGGATTACAGCCGAATACAAAAATGTTGGCCTTCTGAACACCCACCCAGAAACAGGCGACCGCATTCCGGCATCAAGCGATACCTCTGACAGAACACAGTAAAGTAACCCCTACGGAAAATTAAACGCTATGTCGAAGCTTAAATTAAAGTCGGGAACAATACTGACAATCCCGGACGAAGATGCGGCCATTACCGCTGCGATACCTTCCGACCCCGTGACATTCTTACTGGAAGGCGAGAATGTGAAACTGATTCCGCTCAGTCAGTTCTTAGCCTCTCGCCAAAATAAAAGGCGTCCAGCCAAAATTGCGATAACTATCCGCTATTCCCATGAGGTATTGCAAGCATTCAAATCCACCGGCGAAGGCTGGCAAGTGCGAATGGATACCGCCCTTAAAGATTGGCTAAAGAACAACAATCCGAATGATGTAAAAATCTAACAAACTAAGCCCCGTGATATACATGACGGGGCTATTTGTTGACTGTCGAGATTTGGTGTTGTCCGCCAACAGAATGAGCCTTTATTTTTCAGTGAAATTCTCTCCAGGAAAACCGGAGCGGTTCATTACAGTGTGGGGCGACTCACCAGGCGTCACGATAACCGCGCAAAGCGTCTCAGTAATGAAAATGATACGTACAAAATCAACTGGTCAGACTTCATTTACCACCCCCAAATATAAAGTTTGTACCTTTATCTGTCTACTTTCTGATATTTTATCATATATTTCATGATGTTAATCGGTAGGAAGTTACCCCCTCAAGTGTCTACTAGTGTCTACCGGACTCTCTACTGTTTGAACATAAAACAAACAAATGGTAGATACTCACAACCCTACTGCCTACCAAGTGCCTACCGATTTAACTTATTGATATAAAATAATATATTTACCTTTTATTTCATCAGTAGACACGGTAGACACTTTTTCTATAAAGATAATTTTTTATACTGAATTATCAGTATTATTTCCCGTTGCTGCTGGTAGCCATGTTTCTGCATCATCAGCCAAAAGCACATTGGAAATAGTCCTGCCCTTATCAAGCCCTTTGGTGCACTGCTTGCGCTTGAACTCCTTGCCATACTCAGCCATTGAGCCCGGCATATCGGAACCAAAGCGAGTGAGTGATACCGGTTTACCCAGGCCATGTGCTGACATGTAGGAGAGGTAAGAGTGGTAGAGATAGCGGCGCGGGCTGAATGGCACCATTTCAGCGTTGCCTATTACCATGCCCTCACATTCCACGAGTGCCATCAGATAACCGCAAAAATCAACCATGGAATCACCCTCGCGCTTAATCGCTAAGGCCTCCTCAGATTTTCTCTGTTCGGCCAGCAATGCTTTGGCGGCGTTCTGGTCTGCAAAGCGGGTAAGAAGGTGACGAATTATCACCGGTAGAGGCCCGGTTAGTGTTTGCGCACTACCGAGCTTCGCTGTTTTCACACCTAAATAGAATGAAGTGTAAGACACATTATAGATATTTGGTGTCTTACATATCAACACTTTTAAATAATTGCTTTTCGTGTATATTGTCTTACACCATTTACTAGGAGGTGTAGGAATGGCAACGGGGCCAAAGAATGCTAAATCGCAATCAGTGACAGCGCGAATAGCGCATGATCTGATAGATGGGATGGAGCAAACAAAGGAACTAGGCGAAAGCACCGGGCAATTTATCTCCGCCGCACTACAAGGCGAAATAAAACGCCGCCAGCGCCGCAAGACAAAAGCAGAAACGCCAGAAGAGTGATCCACACTGGCAACCAACCAAAGGGCGTGGCCGCAATCCGCACCCTTTTTCTTTGTCTTCAGCCAGGCACATTTTGCACCACCAGCCAGTGATGTAATTATTTTCATCACCTCATTATTGATGTTATGATTTACATCACTAAGGAGAGGTGACACATGCCCGCTGTTGAGTTGATGAACCGTAGGATCCTGATTGCAGATAATGCCTTTGCGCTTATCCGCATTCTTCAGGTAGACCCCGCCATTCTGGGTAGTCACCACCTGTACAAATACAGCCTTGCTTATATCGTCGATGGGGTTTGCGTGCTGCTCTACGACAACGAGCGGGCAAGGGTGATCACAAGCATATTAGTGAACATGAATACCCTGTCACCTTCACCAGTATTGAGAGCCTGATAGCCAGCTTTCAGGTCGATATTAACCAGTTGAGGAGGTAGCACCATGAGAGTGTTAACCATCAGAGTGATGACCGTTGATGATGCCTTCCGGGTGGCTATGGCTGATGCCTCCCGTGCAATGAACGGAGATTTCATCGGCGCGGAGCTGGTATTCCCCACTGTTGAGCAACTCGCCAAAACCATGCTGGCCCCGAACCGCTGGCAAATCATCAAGGCGATGGAAGGTGAGCCAGCCGTGTCTATCCGGGAGCTATCACGCACGGTTAAACGCGATTTTCGAGGCGTATACAACGATGTGCAGGCGCTACTTAGTGGCGGCGTTCTGGACAAAGAAGGTGATAAAATCGTGTTGCCGTATGACCGTATACACATCGAATTTAATTCAGACGACGCCGCAGCGTAATAGCGCCACATACTCAGACTCAGGGCTGGGGGAACCAGGCCTTTTTCTTTTGTGCTGATCTCGCAATGATTACGCATGATTCACCTCAATACGTTTAACCAGCCAGCGCTGAGCCAGTTCGGTGAGTTTCGCCTTGCGTGTTGGTGTCGGCGTATCCAAATCCAGCAAAGTACAATCACGGCTTTCCAGATAGGCCTGCAGCGCCAGTTGGTCTGTGCTCATATAGTCACGTACTTGTTTAGCTTGGATACCCTTCTGTCTGGCCCACACTGGTGGGGGCATACCAAACACCAGACGATTCAGGAACGTGCATTCATTGCTGTAAGCATTGCCGCGATGGTCACCACCAAAGGTATAAAACTGAGCTGCTGGCGGGCAACAAAGCTGATGAAAGCGCTCAATATTATCAGCTGTCAGCAACCTGGCCATCGTTATAAGAAGGCGTCTAAGGAACACATTGAGAGCCCTAATTATCTGGATCGCCAGTTTGCTGTTACTGAGCCTAATCAGGCCTGGTGCGGTGATGTGACTTATATCTGGACGGGAAAACGCTGGGCTTATCTGGCTGTTGTACTCGATTTGTTTTCCCGTAAACCGGTTGGCTGGGCGATGTCATTTTTCCCTGATTCAGCACTGACAGGTAAAGCCCTGTCGATGGCCTGGAAAGCATGGGGAAAATCGGCTAATTTACTGTATCACTCGGATCAAGGCAGTCACTATACCAGCAGGAATTTCAGACAGTTACTGTGGAGATATCAGATAAAGCAAAGCCTGAGTCGCCGGAGAAATTGCTGGGATAACAGCCCAATGGAACGGTTTTTCAGAAGCCTGAAAACAGAGTGGGTTCCGGATAATGGGTACGTAAATTTTAGCGAAGCCAGCATGGCGATAACAAATTACATCACGGGATATTACAGCCAGCTCAGACCTCATCAATATAATGGAGGTCTGACGCCAAATGAATCAGAACGATTGTTCTGGAAAAACTCTAAAGCCGTGGCCAGTTTTTGTTGACCACTACAATAGCGAGCGCCTGTAGGGTTAACGAGTAAATACAAACCGTCGCCATCAGATAGTTTGTAGGGCTTATCCTTTGGCTTGGCTGTGTCTACTTGCCTAGCGTTTAGCTTCATTGGGGGTATTTCCACAAGACCGAACAGCACATTCCCCCATATATACCCCCACATAAGTGTCGATTGCAATAGACACGGGTAGACGTAGAAATAACGAAATTCCTTGCTGTGACTGGGCTTGATGGGATTTTATAAACTTGAGTGGACGTTAAAATAAGTAGAAGTGGTACGCCCTACAGGGCTCGAACCTGTGACCTACGGCTTAGAAGGCCGTTGCTCTATCCAACTGAGCTAAGGGCGCACTGTATTCCTTTCGGAAGCATTGCGGACTCGGATTATACGGTCAGTACCTTACGAGTCAATGGCTTTTCAACTGCCTGCGCGACAATTGAGCATAAACACTTAACAATGCCTGACAGCGAGCCGCGCTTCTGACAAAATAGAAACAATCCCCTCCCTTTTCGATTACAGACGGAATCATCTGACTGATGGCAGCAAAGATTATTGACGGTAAAACGATTGCGCAGCAGGTACGGCTTGAAGTTGCTGAAAAAGTGAAAGCCCGAATTGCCGCAGGAAAACGCGCCCCTGGACTTGCAGTTGTGCTGGTTGGCGAGAACCCTGCATCGCAGATTTATGTCGGTAGTAAACGTAAAGCATGTGAAGAAGTTGGCTTTATT
The DNA here is from genome assembly GCF_003675305.1 of Buttiauxella sp. 3AFRM03. Lineage (NCBI taxonomy): Bacteria > Pseudomonadati > Pseudomonadota > Gammaproteobacteria > Enterobacterales > Enterobacteriaceae > Buttiauxella > Buttiauxella sp. 3AFRM03. The sequence continues at coordinate 1,689,003 of NZ_CP033076.1, read as the reverse complement.
TCTCGCTCCTACGATTTGCCTGACACCACCTCCGAAGCAGAACTGCTGGAGCTGATTGATACGCTCAACGCAGATAAAGAAATCGATGGAATTCTGGTTCAGTTACCGCTGCCTGCTGGCATCGATAACGTGAAAGTTCTGGAACGTATTGACCCGGATAAAGACGTTGATGGTTTCCATCCCTATAATGTGGGCCGCCTGTGCCAGCGTGCGCCGCGTCTGCGTCCTTGTACACCGCGTGGTATCGTGACGCTGCTTGAGCGTTACGGTATTGATACCTACGGCCTGAACGCCGTGGTGATTGGCGCATCCAACATTGTTGGCCGTCCAATGAGCATGGAACTGCTGCTGGCAGGGTGTACCACCACCGTGACGCATCGCTTCACTAAAAACTTACGCCAACATGTCGAGAACGCCGATCTGGTGATTGTTGCGGTCGGCAAACCTGGCTTTATCCCAGGCGAGTGGATCAAGGAAGGGGCGATTGTGGTGGACGTGGGGATTAACCGTCTGGAGAGCGGTAAAGTCGTCGGTGACGTAAATTATGATGAAGCCGCAGTCAAAGCCTCGTATATTACGCCGGTTCCGGGTGGCGTTGGCCCAATGACCGTCGCCACTCTTATCCAGAATACCTTGCAGGCTTGCGAGGAATATCATGATGTCGATGGAGAGTAAAATGGCGACCTTCTCATTAGGTAAACACCCACACGTTGAATTATGCGATCTGCTGAAGCTGGAAGGCTGGTGTGAAAGCGGCGCACAGGCGAAAGCGGTGATTGCAGAAGGGCTGGTGCAAGTAGACGGCGAAGTGGAAACCCGCAAACGCTGCAAAATCGTTGCAGGCCAGACTGTTGTTTTTGAAAGTCTGAGCATCACGGTTCAAGCTTAATTGCATACCGAACACGGCCCATAACGGGCCGTTTCTTTTTGTTCACTCACAAATTTTCACATCCTATGCCAACTATCATCACTCATGCAGCGGTACCCATTTGTTTAGGATTGGGGCTGGGCAAAAAAATCATTCCTCCACGTCTTTTATTGGGCGGTATTGTTCTGGCAATGCTACCGGATGCTGATGTGCTGGCTTTCAAATTTGGTGTGGCGTATGGCAATGCGTTCGGGCATCGCGGTTTCACGCACTCTTTGCTGTTTGCTTTTGTGGTGCCGCTGCTGTGTTTGTTCGGCTATCGCTGGTTCCGGGCAGGTATCATCCGCGTCTGGCTATTTCTGACGGTGTCATTGCTTTCACATAGTCTTCTGGACTCCGTGACGACCGGAGGCAAAGGCGTTGGTTGGTTATGGCCGTGGTCAGACGAACGCTTTTTCGCACCCTGGCAGGTGATTCGCGTCGCCCCGTTTGCACTTTCTCGTTATCTCGAACCACGCGGGCAGGCGGTGATTTGGTCAGAGCTGCAATGGGTTTGGTTACCCGGTTTGTTGATGGCGTTTTTGTTATTTGTGATGCGTAAAAATTTTCGCTGATTTTGCATAAATACCAGGTCAACTTTTTATCGGCTGTGCTGATTGTAAATAAAATAAAAACATCGACATTGCCTTCACAGAAGCTCTCTCTTTCGGGAGAGACAAAGCCCTGCGGGTAACCGTCGGGCAGTCGCATTCTTGTAATAAATGATTTTTATTTATTAAATTTAATATAAATTTGATTAAAATGAAGTAGTGGTTTTTTTATGTATTCCCATTGTCTATAGGGAAGGAGTAAGATATCGGACTAATTATTAATATTTCAAATGGTCACTCATTGTGCAGTGTTAGGGGTGATTTTGATCATCCATCTAAAGCAACGTACAGGAACCTATATATATGTCTGAGAATGAAACTTCATCTTTTCAAAATGGCAATTTATCGTTGGAACACAAACTCGACCGGGCACGTACTGAACTTCTCGATCTAACCGCACGTAATAAACTCCTCAATATTCCACGGACTAAAACAGCGAAGCAACTTGAGATCATTGACGAACGTTCTGAAGAAATCTATCGGTTGCTTGTGAAAGAAGGGAAAACCTTCACTTTTCTTCCTGGTCGGGCAGGAAAGAAAGGTGAAGAAATTGAAGATAATGATGCGGAAGATGGCGATGAAGAAGTAAATGAGCAGGCATATAACGTTGATGAAGATTACGATAGCTCAATTCTAAAAGCTGAACACCAGGATACAAAACTTCAGACTCGCTTAACGTCAAAAGGGCTGCAGAAACGATTACTCGATTTGTATCACGACTCCAAAACCCTTGAAGAAGATCAGGGGGTGAATATTCTCTTCCTTACTCTTGGTTCGTTAAAATGGATAGACCCCAATAATAAAGAAAACATCCGTTATGCGCCTATAGTTCTTTTACCTGTATCCCTTGAACGTGGAACCGCCAGAGATAGATTCAAATTAAAAATTAGACAAGATGAAATCATCCCAAATCTATCTTTAGAAACTTATTTGGAACGGGTGCATGAAATTATTTTGCCTGAAATGAATATGGATGATGATTTCAATATTACCGATTATATTTCTAATATTGCTGAATCTATTACAGTAAAAAACGACTGGCAAGTATTGGTCGATGACATCACGCTGGGTTTTTTCTCTTTTTCAAAATTTCTTATGTATCGAGATCTTGACCCTGCAAACTGGCCTGAGAATGATCGCATTACAGATCAACCAATCATCCGATCTCTTATGGTTGATGGTTTTGATTGTGGCGATGAATTGTTTCCCGATGACGCTCCAATAGACCCGCTTATTCTGCCCCGCGATATGCTGCATATCATGGACAGTGATACCTCCCAAACGCTGGCAATTCATGATGTTCGTAAAGGGAAAAGCCTTGTGATTCAGGGGCCTCCTGGCACAGGAAAATCTCAAACAATCGCAAATGTCATTGCTTCGGCAGTCGCTGACGGGAAAACCGTTCTTTTTGTAGCAGAGAAGTTAGCTGCGCTTGAAGTTGTAAAACGACGTTTGGATCAGGCTGGTGTAGGTGATGCTTGCCTGGAATTGCATAGCAATAAGGCCAATAAGCGTAGTTTTCTTGACGAATTAAAAAGGGTTTGGGAATTGGGTTCGCCCAGAGGAGAGTTTCCTGATGTACTGGTTGAGAATTTAACTGCTGCAAGGGATATTCTGAACCAGCATCCCGTGCGTCTTCATAAAATTTATCATCCTTCAGAGTTATCTCCCTACCAGGTTATGGGGCATCTTGTACGGTTGCGCCAGTCTGGCCAGATACCTACAGATTTTGAACTTCATCATTTTGATCAATGGAATCAAAACGATTTCGCCAAGCGGATTGATTTGATGAAAGAGATCGTTGAGAGAATTACCGATATTGGATTACCTGACAATCATCCATGGAATGGTGTCTGCCTTGAGGAGATATTGCCAATTGAAGTTGAAAGGCTAATTCCTCAATTAAGCGATTTGCAAGAAAGAGTCGCACAACTACAGTCGGATACAATTTTCCTTGCTGGTGAATTAGCTATTACCCCGACGCCATCAACTTTTTCTGAGATAACGCGTTTAGTCCAGGTGGCTGAGTTTGTAGTCGAAGCTCCTAAGATTTCCACGGAAGCTCTGATCTCTAATGTTTGGCAAGGAAGCTTAATTCCTGTTAAAAAACTGATTGAAAGAATCAGAGAACATCAACAACTCTATCAGGATCTAGAACAAGACATTATTGTCGCTGAACTAGAAACGCCTTTAGTGGAATTGGATAATGCCCTCGCTACACTCCCTCAAGATTTTGATTCAAATGGATTCATAGCGTCACGTAATTTAATGAAACCATTACAAAAACTTTCTCAAGATGCTCTCCGGCTTCATGATGAGTTGGGGACTCTGGAGGGATTTAGCACCATTCAAGAGATCGAACGGCTTATCGCTTTAGGTGAAAGAATTGCTGCTGCCCCGAATGCTTGCCCTGATGCCTTTATTGCTTCGGTCTGGGATCATGGTGTAGAAAAAGCGGCTGAGTTAGTGGATTCGATCGCAACGTTCAATTCTATATATGACGCAATTGAAAATCAGGTTAATGAGTCGTCCTGGGAAATGGATTTACTGGCTGCCAGAAACCATCTCGCAATCCATACTGGGCTCTTTCGCTTTTTTAACTCTGACTGGAGAAAGTCCAAAGCGTTAGTGGGTTCACTTTTGAAGAGTCCGACATTACCCATAGCGCAACAAGTCACTCTGCTCGACGAATTAATTCGCGCACAGGCTATGAAAAAAGTCATCACAGAAAATAGCGACTTTGGTCATTCAGCCTTCGGAAGTGATTGGCGAGGAGAAAAGAGCTATAGCCCTTCCCTGATGGCTCTTGTTGAATGGATGAGGACGTTGCGTGGCGTTGGTGCTGAGGCAAGGCAATTGGCTGCTCGCCTTGCCGACCGCGAAGGTATTAAGCTCCGGGCCCAGCAATTAAATGCTTTACTACAGCTAGTCCGATTAGAATTAGATACTCTCTGGCGCGCGTTTGGCCATTCACCAGAAGAGTATTTTTCAAATCAGTTGTCTATTTCCCGCGTTTCGTTAGTGTTCCTTGAACAACGTGTGCAGAATTTAAACTGGATTGATGAATCATCTCGAAAAGTTCTGCTCAATCCGCCCGTGCGTATTGATGAACGAAGCCAGCTAATAATGAAAATTATCAAGTTGCAGGAGGTCACTGCTCAGATCCATTCTGAAAATAGAATGGGTGAAAATGCCTTTGGTGATTACTGGAAAGATCAATTTTCTGATCTTCATATACTTTGCCATGCGTTTGACTGGATTGAACAGCATGCAGATTTACGCTTTGTTGCTGCGAAAATTACTGATTGCAACTCGGTGCTTCAATCGGCAAAAGATACTGTTGATAGTAGCAACCATATATTAAATCACCTCCTTCAGATTGCAGATAACTTACGCTCTAAACCTGAATCACTCTTCGGAATGACAAACATTACTCAACTCTCTTTCACCTGTCTTGATGAAAAACTGCAGGTCTGGATATCCCATTCAGAGCAGCTTTCTAAATGGGTAGCTTATCGACACCGTGTTTCATTAGCGCATAAATTTGGGTTGGGTGAAGTTGTTGCCAGGCTTGCTACTGGGCAACTTGAGTTAGATTCGTGTCTCCCGTCAGTAGAAAGAACGTATTTCGAATCATTGTTAAAAACGATGGTAGCGAAGGAACCTGAGTTAGCTCGTTTCGATGGTGATTTACACGCCCGGCAGGTTGCCGGTTTTGCTGAGTTAGACCTTAAACGAATTAAAGCGGCGAGCCTTGAAGTTGTACGGACACATCACAGGCAGATTCCATCAAAAAATGCGGGTTTTGGCCCTGTAGGGATTCTGCGTTCAGAAATGGTGAAAAAAAGAGGGCATATGCCTATCCGCCAATTGATGTTGAAAGCAGGCTCGGCTATTCAGGCTCTTAAACCCGTTATGATGATGAGTCCGTTGTCTGTCGCTCAATTTTTGGTTCCGGGTAAACAGAAATTTGATCTTTTGGTTATGGATGAGGCTAGCCAGATACAGCCGGTTGATGCCATTGGCGCTATTGCACGTTGTAAACAAGTTGTCGTGGTGGGTGATGAACGCCAATTACCACCTACTCGTTTCTTCGCCAAAATAACCGAATCTGTAAATGATGATGAAGAAGATGTTGCCCAGGTAGCGGATATTGAAAGTATTCTCGGGCTGTTTGTTGCCCGTGGTTTACCACAGAGAATGTTAAGGTGGCATTACCGGAGTAGACATGAATCCCTGATTGCAGTCTCAAATACCCAATTCTATGACAATAAGCTCTTTATTGTGCCTAGTCCCTACACACAAGAAGCCGGGATGGGGCTGCAATTTCGTCCGGTAGCTGGCGGTGTTTTTGAAACTGGGAAAAGTATAAATACTGTTGAGGCTCAACAAGTTGCTTTAGCAATTATGGAGCATGCGCGTAAATATCCCGATCAGTCTTTGGGTGTGGCTACATTTTCAGTTTCGCAGCGTAAGGTAATTCAAGATGAACTAGAGCTGTTACGCCGCCTGAATCCAGATTTAGAAGAGTTCTTTAACGCACACCCGAGTGAACCATTTTTTGTTAAAAACCTTGAAAATGTTCAGGGTGACGAACGTGACGTCATCATGATATCAGTCGGTTATGCTCGAAATGCTCAGGGTTATATGGCGATGCGTTTCGGACCTTTGGGCTCTGAAGGGGGGGAGCGTCGGCTTAATGTTTTGATTAGCCGTGCAAAACGTCGCTGTGAAGTATTCGCTTCCATTACTGATGAAGATATCGATTTAGAAAGAGCGAAAGGCAAGGGCGTGTTCGCCTTCAAGCTCTTTTTACAATATGCCCGCACAGGCAAAATTTCTCTGGCTCAGCGCACTGAGAGGGAAATGGACAGTGTCTTTGAAGAACAGGTTGCTGATGCTATCCAAAAAGCAGGTTATCAGGTTCATCCTCAAGTGGGTATTGCAGGATTTTTTATTGATTTAGGAATTGCTGATACTGAAATGCCGGGGCGCTATTTGCTGGGTATTGAGTGTGACGGCCGTGCTTACTATTCCTCGCGATCAGCGCGAGAACGGGACCGTTTGCGCCAGGCTGTTCTTGAAGATCACGGATGGATTATTCATCGGATTTGGAGCACTGACTGGTTCCAGCGCCCAACGGAACAACTGCAACGAACTCTACAGGCTATTGAATCAGCAAAGCGTGAATTATCTGAACGCTCGGCCCTCATTCAACAGCGTTCCCGCGCAGTACCTGTCGATATCATCACAGTTGATAGAGGCCCTGTTGTTGAAATTGGACTGGTCGATGCCGAAGTTATGGCAGAAACCACGGAAAATTACATAGAGGCCACACCCATTGCATATCCTAACTGTGAACTGCACGAAACTCCTTTAGGCATTCTTACCGAATTAGTTGAGCAGATAGTTGAAATTGAATCACCTGTGCACTTTAGTGAAGTTGTCACCCGAATGAGAACTGCGTGGGGGTTGCAAAGGTCTGGTGCCAGAATTGAGTCGGTCGTGGACAGGGCTGTCAATCTTGTATGTAAGAAAGGTGACATTACCAGAGAAGGGCAATTTTTAACTCACCAACGCTCCATCATTTCGCTAAGAAATCGCCAGAGCGTTCAGTCTCAGGGGCTACGAAAAATTGAAATGCTTCCACCAAAAGAAATCGCTGCTGGGATCATTCAGGTGATTAAGAATAATTTTGGGGCAACTGATGATGAAATTGTTATATCCATTTCGAGAATGCTTGGTTTCAAATCGACTAGCAGCGTTTTGCGAAAAACAATATTAGAAGTTCTTGAAAGTCTTATCGAAGACGAACTCCTTTCGAGAGAGGAGACATTGGTAGTTGAGAATAAATTAATTATTGCAGCTGAGTAATTCACAGCATTGCTGTACGTAAGGGCTTAATGAATATTAAGCCCTTATTGTTTTTAACGGTGAAACTCGCCCGCAGCTTCAGGCTGGTACTGCAACTCCAGCACTTCCAGATGCGTTTGGTTACCGTTTGGTAACGTCCAGTTAATCGTTGCACCGACACGTAAACCCAGCAGTGCTGCGCCAACCGGTGCCATCACCGAAAGTTGGTTATCGCTATCTGTCAGGTTGACCGGATACACCAGCGTGCGCACATGCTCCTCTTTTGAGGCCAGATCGCGGAATTTCACGCGGCTGTTCATGGTCACGACGTCTGCCGGGATATCTTCAGGTTTACGCATTTCTGCTCTGTCCAGTTCGGTGTTCAACGCCTGAGCGACAGGCTGGTTGGCAAACTGTGGTTGCTCCAGCAATCGGTCGATACGCTCGGCATCAAGTTCATTAATGATAATGGCTGGTCTGGACATATTTCTCTCCATGTAAAAAAACAGGCACTCTTGTGTCTGATGGCGGACCTTACAAAAGAAAACCCTCACTCAATGAGTGAGGGTTTGGTCTGTGATGATGATACTGAGCTTAACACTTAGTTTAAAGCGACTTCAGTCACATTTTAATAACAGCACAGTTTACAGAATAATGCTGCCTACCAGAGCGAACAGGAAGGCGATAGTTCCGATCAACGTTTCCATCACGGTCCAGGTTTTCAGGGTAGTTTTCTCGTCCATTTCCAGGAAACGACCAACCAACCAGAAGCCTGAGTCGTTCACGTGAGACAGTACGGTCGCACCACCCGCAATAGCCACCACGATGAAGCACAGGTCGAACTGGCTCAGGCCTGGTGTAACGGCAACCATTGGGGAAATCAGTGCGGCGGTCGTGGTCAGAGCAACCGTTGCAGAACCTTGCGCCACACGCAGAGCGGTAGAGATAACGAACGCGGCAACAATTACTGGCATGCCTGTATCGGACAAAACACCCGCCAACGCATCACCAATGCCGCTGGCACGCAGAACACCACCGAACATACCACCCGCACCGGTCACCAAAATGATGCCACAGATTGGGCCGAGGGCACCGTCACACACTTTTTCCAGATGCTGGCGGCTATGGCGGCCACTAAACACGGCAAGTGAGAAGAAGACGGTAATCAACAGTGCGATAGGGGTTTTACCCAACATTCGCAGCAGTTGAACCACGGTGTTATCGCCACTAACCCAACCGAGTACGGTTGCGGTGTTCAGGCCGGTATCGAGGAAAATCAGTACCAGCGGCAACAACAGAATCGATAATACAGTGCTAAATGCCGGTGGCTGGTGGTTTGGATCCGCTTCAACGCTGCCGAGGAAAGAAGAAGGCAGTGGAACTTCGAATTTTTTACCAGCGTACTGACCAAACAGATATGCGCCGAGATACCAGGTCGGAATGGCGATAACCAGGCCTACAATCACCAGCAGGCCGATGTTTGCACCCAGTAATTCACTGGCAGCAACCGGGCCTGGATGAGGCGGCAGCAGGGCGTGCATGACTGCAAACGCACCGGCAGCAGGTAACGCATATTTCAGCGTAGAACCACCGAATTGTTTTGCCACGCTGAAGATAATCGGCAGCATGACGACCAGGCCCGCATCAAAGAAGATTGGGAAGCCGAACAGTAACGATGCCACACCGAGCGCCAGTGGAGCACGATGAGAGCCAAACTTACCGACCAGCGTGTCGGCAAGCACTTTTGCCCCGCCGGAGATTTCAAGCAAGCGGCCAATCATTGCGCCGAGACCAACCAGCAGTGCAACACCTGCCAGTGTGCTACCAAAACCGCCCAAAATAGTTGGGACAATTTTATCGAACGGCACACCGGTAACCAGTGCGACAACGACACTCACAAGGGTTAAAGCTAAGAAAGCATGCACTTTGAAACGCATGATAAGAATAAGTAGGAGTACAACTGCACAGGCTGCGATCCCTAGCAGGCTTCCTGCACCGAGATGTGTTGTTATTTCGGTCATTTGTTTGTTCCTCTGCGCCGAATTTATAGGTGAAAAATGCGACAAACATAATTCACCAGATTTCTGATACCGGTAACATGATACTGGTAACATTAGCTGTTCGGGAATGGGCTGCCTGATGTTTATTGGCATTTTGGGAGCAAGCTCAAACATTCCAAATAAACCCTTACTAAGTCTGATGGAACAATTGCTGACCGTAAATAAACCTGCCTGGTGAGAAAATTGAATTACGCTGTATATGCACCTTTCAATTGGGCAACTCGCACGACCATCACCTGACCAGGAGATATCATGAGCCATTACGACAAACTCAAGTTAAAGGACGGTAGTTCTCTTTATTTTAAGGATTGGGGGGAAGGACAACCGGTAGTTTTCAGCCATGGCTGGCCGTTAACCGCAGATGCGTTTGAAGATCAGATGTTTTTCCTCGGGCAAAAAGGATTCCGGGTGATCGCTCACGACCGTCGTGGGCATGGTCGCTCATCACAATCCTGGGAAGGCAATCATATGGATCAATATGCTGACGATCTGGAGGAATTGACTGCGCATTTAAATCTCAAAGATGCGATTCATGTCGGTCATTCCACTGGCGGAGGTGAAGTGGCGCGTTACATTGGCCGCCACGGTACTAGCCGCGTGGCAAAAGCCGTACTGATTAGCGCAGTGCCGCCGATCATGGTGAAAACGGATTACAACCCTGATGGCGTACCCATTGATGTGTTTGATGGAATTCGTGAAGGTGTGCGCGTCAACCGGGCAGATTTTTTCAAAGAGCTGACCATGGCGTTTTATGGCTATAACCGTCCTGGGGCGAAAATCTCGGAAGGCGTCAGGGAGAGTTTTGTTGAACAGGGGATGCAGGGGGGAATTAAGGCGCTCTACGATTGTATTAAAGCGTTTTCTGAAACCGACCTGCGAGAAGACCTGAAGAAAATGACTATTCCAACGCTAGTTATTCATGGCGATGATGACCAGATTGTCCCGTTTGAAACCTGCGGTAAAGTCACGGCGGCAACGTTGCCGGATTCGACATTCAAAGTATACCAGGGTGGATCGCACGGCATTTGTACCACCGAGAAAGACCGGGTAAATGCAGATTTACTGGAGTTCTTGAAAGGGTAATCTTCAGGCGGGTGAACCCTGCGTCACCCGCCAATTTAACAACCTTATTTCCTGGCAACCGGCAACATAATCTCTTTTAAGATTTCGTAGCGCTGTTGCGGGGAAAGCCAAATCAAACCTAACAATTTTTGCGCCCGGCCTTCGCGCTCAAACTGGTCTTTCAACTGCATTAAAAAGCGTTTCGTGGTGTTCATAATGACCTCCGTATTTGATACGCAAATCATATGGCGGAAAATACGGAACTAATAGTGAACTGATTATTTTTTGTCTTCAGTGTTTATGGCCGTTTAATCCTCTAATACCCAACGGCATCCAGACGGAACTGTTTTGCACAGTTGCCTGAATTTCTTTGTGTGGCGAATGACCCTTCATTTAACGGGCTGTTAATTTTCCCGGCATCCAGCGAGATTTGCATTTCTGTCAGATAAGCCGGATTACCGTTACAGGTCAGTTTGACCGCTTTCACCGCTTCACTTCCCCAGCTTTTTTCCAGCGCCTTATTGAACGCTTTACGGGTGACGTCTTTACCGTAATTTTCCGCAAGGAAGGTGCCAAATGCACTCTGTTTAAACTCGTTATTCAGACGAACCATGGTGCCGAAGTAGGCGTTGGGATTAAAACCAAAGCACGCGCCGTGTTTAGCGAATTCATAGCGCTCAAGGCAAGACTGGCCGCCAGCACCGGGCATCACGCCTGCGAGTTTGCTGGCGATGTCTGCGGATAACTCAGGCGCAGGTGCCTGGCATTTTTGCGAGCCGCGAGCTTCCGCCATGTTTGGCACCGGGCGGGTAGAGCAGCCGTAACGCATCCAGCGTTTTTCATCCACACCGCGTGAGGCTACAGATTTCGGCAATCCAGGCCACAACCCATGGACCGTCAAAAATGCACGTTTGTCGTCCAGTTCCTGCTGGGTTTTACATTCAGCAGGTTCGTTGCGATTGCGCTCGTGCATGCTCTGACAAAAACCGGTTTGCCAGGAAAGGGCCAGCACGTAGCGCTCGAAATCGCCATATTGTTTGGGTTGCAGATCTTCTGCCAGGGCGGCGGAGTGAGTGGCGCAAGCGAGGGTTAACAGGGCGGTCTGGCAAAGGAATTTCATGCCTTTCTCATTCAGTTAGATGATAATTCCTTATTTAATCATAAAAAAAGCGCCTCAGAGAGACGCTTTGTCCGCAATATGAAAGCCGTTAACTCCACAGCGCCAGAATCGGCCAGCCGACACATAGCAACATGGTGATATAAATCACGCCGAAAATCGCACCCAGGCGCCAGTAGTCTTTCGACTTCACATAGCCGCAGCCGTAAATAATCACGCCAGGGCCGGTGGCGTAAGGTGTCAGGCAGCCCATGATACCAATCGACAGCACCAGCAAAATACACAAGTGTTCCATTGGCACGCCGGGAATTCCTTTACCCACCGCCAGAATCACCGGCAGCATAGTCGCGGTGTGCGCCGACAGGCTGGCAAACAGGTAATGCGCGAAGTAGAACACCAATACCAGCACGATAACCGTAGTATTGGCGGAGAAACCCTCCAGATGGCTACTCATGGTATTGGCGAACCAGTCGATAAAACCGGAACGGGTCAGGCCGCTGGCCATCACTACCAGAGTTGCCAGGTTAACTAAGGTGTTCCACGCACTGTTATATTTGGTGATGTCTTTCCACGGCACCACGTGCAGCGCCAGCATCAGCGATACCGCCAGCAAACCTACCGCTGTTGCATCAATCACCTCGCCGCCAAACACCCACAACCCCAGGCTTAATAGCACCAGGCCAATCAGGGTGATCTCTTTGCGGCTGAGTTTGCCCATCTCTTGCAGCGCGTCTTTCGCCCAGCCGGAGACTTCCTCGCTGTGGGTGATTTCAGGTTTATAGAGGACGTAAGACAGCCATGGCGCGACGATCAGCAGAATAATCCCCACCGGCAGGAAGCTCAAAAACCACTGCATCCAGCTAATTTGAATACCGGCAATTTTGCTGACGAACTCAAGGCCGAGCACGTTGGGAGCCGCACCGGTGATGAACATCGACGAACTGAGGCTGGTACTGATCACCATCATCCACATCAAATAACTGCCGATGCGGCGCGAAGAAGGGTCGTTAGGGAATGACTGGAATAATGGCGGCAGGTTTTTGATTACCGGGAACACGGTGCCGCCGGTGCGGGCGGTGTTTGACGGGGTAAATGGTGCCAGCAGAATATCAATAATCACGATGGCGTAGCCGAGAGTCAGCGTGCGCTTGCCCATGAATTTCACCATAATCAGCGCGATACGGCGACCCAGGCCGGTGACTTCATAGCCCAGCGCGAAGATAAACGCGCCGAATACCAGCCAGACGGTGGTACTGGAGAACCCTGCCAGCCCCCATTTCAACGCCTGCTTGCCCGCGTCAAAAGCTGGGTCGGCTAACTCTTTGGCGTCAAACAGCAGGTAATCGCTGCCGATCACGCAAATCGTCACGGCGATAAAGCTGATCGCGGTGGCCGGGATCGGTTCGAGGATCATGCCGACGATCATCGCGACAAATACCGCGAAGTAATGCCATGCCTGCGGCGGCATGCCATCGGGCACGGGAATGAGCAGCATTATGGCCATGACGACCAGCGGTGCCAGCAACTTCCATATTTTATCTTTTGAAACAGACATAACTGATTCTCCAGTAAGGATTATTCCGATTGATGCTAAGGGTGATATTGCGAAATTTGGGCTAACAACCAGGTGATAATCAGCAGGTCGGCGCTACCGCCGGGGCTGAGGTTGCGTGCAATACAGACGTGGTCGAACTCTTGCAGATGGCGAAGATCTGCGGGCTTACGGATACCGCCGTTAGCGAGCAAGGTGCGGGCGTATTCCTGCAACCAGCTCAGTCCAGCCATGCCGCCGCGAGAGGCCACATTGGTATCGCCGTTGTGTGCCATCAGCAGCAGTAAAGTGTCGAGCAGCGCCAGTTCCGGATCGGTTCCCTGCGTAAGAAGCGCGTGGTAATGCGGCAGCGCCATATTTATCACCAACGGATAACCCGCTTCGGCTTCACCGCGCGCACCGGTTAAGCAGAGTAGCCGGAAAAGCCGTTGCCCGGCGGTTTGCTGGTGGTTGTTGTGGTGCAATTCCCGCTCGGTTATCCCATGGCAAAAAGCGGCTACGGTCTGGCAAATTGCCATCGGCGTAATGGCGCGTTGTTGCTGATGCAGGCGACCAATCGCGGCACACAGTAAGCCGAGTGAAAAAATGCTGCCTTTATGGGTGTTAACGCCTTCTGTTGCGCGAAACATTGCGGCTTCACAGGCGATGCCGATAGGGCGTAAATTTTGCAGAACCTCGCATTCAGGCAATGCTGCGGTGCTGGCACCCAGTTGAATGAAGCGCGGGAAATATGGGCGTATCGCCGCCGCACTTTGCTGAAAATCCTCCAGCGCCATATCTTTATGTGCGCCACAGTTATTGCGGTCGACCAGGCCTGGTTTGGGCGTTAAGTTCACCTCCGCGAGTAACGCGCGGAAAGCCAGTTCGCTGTAATGCGCAACAATCGTTTCCGACACTTCAGCGCGGGGCTGCGTCATCTGCATCATTGAGCAGCGTCTCCATACGAGCGAGCAGTTCAGCAAGCGGATGCGCCTGTTCACGGGCGCAAACAGCGGCGGTTTGTTCGCACAACAGGCAGCGGCGGGCGGGGAGCGAAAAGTCACGGCGCGAGAGAATTTGCCCTTGCGGTGTCAGCACGTCGAAGTCCCACAGGCGGCCAAGAGGATGGTTTTGCTCAAGCTCAATGGCGGCTTGTTTCACCGCGGCAGGCTGGGCGGCGATTGCCAGCAGAGCTTCCGGGCCAGTCGCCAGCGCCAGGCAGCTCTGTTTTTTGATTTCCCAGCCTGAGCGTTCTGCTAACTGGCGAAACGCCCGGAGGCCGTGGTTAAAAATACGCCGCGTCAGTTCGCTGTCTTTGACTGAACCAGGGGCGACAACGGTGAAAGAAACCAGGGTGACGGCGTGGCGTGCAAGCCACTCCTGTTGCCTTTTTTGGCGCGCATCCCGGCTGGCAAGTAGCTCTGGCACAGTGACTTTGGCGTGCGTCGCAGATGAGAGATACATCGGCATGATTTACCCCTTCACCTGATGCACAACATCAATCACCGAGCCATCGCGGTAACGCACCACGGCGATTACGCGGTCGGTAAATTCAATCGCTTTGGGGAAGCCGGTGAGGATTTGCGCCCGCTCGCGCAACCACTCGATGGTGACGATTTTCATGCCGGCTTCTTTCAGGCGTTCTGTCAGTTCAGGGCGCGCAGGGTTGACGGCAATACCGTGATCGGTAACCAGAATATCGACGCTGGAACCCGGTGTGATGCAGGTCAGGACGTTATCGACCAGCGTAGGGATTCGGCCACGCACCAGCGGGGCGACAATAATGGAAAGGGCGGCGGCAACGGCGGTATCGCAATGCCCGCCGGAAGCGCCGCGCAACACGCCGTCGGAACCGGTCAGCACATTGACGTTAAATTGGGTATCGACTTCCAGCGCGCTCAACACCACCACATCCAGGCGGTCGACTGATGCGCCTTTCGAGCCCCAGTTGGCGTACTGATTGGCGCTGATTTCAATGTGATTAGGGTTACGAGCCAGCGATTCGGCGGCGGTGCGGTCAAAACTCTGCACATCGAGCAGTTTTTTAATCAGCCCCTTTTCATGCAGATCGACAATCGTTGCGGTGATGCCACCAAGGGCAAAGCCTGCATGAATGTTGCGGCTGCGCATTTTGTCTTCCAGAAAACGGGTCACCGCCAGTGAAGCGCCCCCGGTCCCGGTTTGCAGGGAAAAACCTTCTTTGAAGTAGCCGGAATTGACGACAACATCTGCCGCAGTACGCGCGATGAGCAATTCACGCGGGTTGGAGGTCATGCGTGTGGCATCGGCACCGATTTTGTCGGCATCGCCCACTTGCTCAACCTGTACGATCAAATCGACCTGATCCTGCATGATACTGGCGGGGTTGTGCGGGTAGGGCAGCAGCGCTTCGCTTAGCAACACCACCTGACGGGCGTTTTCGGCATCGACTTTGGCGTAGCCCAGCGAACCGCAGCAGGCTTTGCCGGTGTAGCCATTAGCATTGCCGAATTCATCGCACGATGGAACGCCAAGGAAAGCGACATCGATTTTTAGCTCGCCGCTTTTCACCAGTTGTACACGTCCGCCATGGGAGTGGATTTGCACCGGTTCTGCCAGCAGGCCACGTGAGATTTCTTCTGCCAGCGGGCCGCGCAAACCAGAGGTGTAAATACGCGTCACCACGTTATTGCGGATATGCTCGATTAATGGCGCATGGCAATCGCTCAGTGAACTTGAGGCCAGCGTCAGGTTTTTAAAGCCCATGCTGGCGATGGTCGCCATTACGCTGTTCAGCGTCAGGTCACCGCCACGAAACGCGTGGTGGAAGGAAATCGTCATACCGTCGTGCAGGCCTGAGCGGCGAATCGCCTCTTCCAGCGAATTACACAGCTTTTTGGTGCGCGGTTTTTGCGCCTGCAAATTCAGTTTCGAGACATTCTTATAAGCCGGTAAATCGCTTTCACTGCGGCGACTCCAGGCGGCAATACGTTCTTGTTTCTGCGTCATTTTTTTGCCTTATTCTTCACGAATGCCGGAAAGTGCGGCGCGAGATAACACCAGACGAGCACGTTCGATAACCGGGCTGTCGACCATTTTTCCGTTCAGCGACACCACGCCACGGCCTTCACGGGCGGAGGCTTCGGCGGCTTCCACCACTGCGTTGGCGTGATCGACTTCTTTTTGCGTCGGGGCGTAGAGGTTGTGTAACAGCTCAATCTGGCGCGGGTTGATCAGCGATTTGCCGTCGAAACCCAGTTGTTTGATATGCGCCGCTTCGTGCAAAAATCCGGCTTCGTTATTGGCATCGGAATAGACGGTGTCGAAGGCCTGAATCCCCGCCGCGCGGGCGGCTTGCAGAATGGAACAACGGGCAAATAACAGTTCGATACCTTCGGGGGAACGTTCGGTGCGCAGGTTGCGCACATAATCTTCCGCACCCAGCGCGATACCAATCAAGCGTGTGGATGAATGGGCAATTGCCACTGCCTGAGTGATACCTTGCGGGGATTCAATGGCGGCCAGAATTCCGGTGCTACCGGGTTCGCGGCCACATGCGGCTTCAATGCGCGCGATTTCACTTTCGGTATCAATGACGTCTTGTGCGGTGTCGGTTTTTGGCAGGCGCACAATGTCGGCACCGCCGCGCACCACGGCTTCCAGGTCGGCCACGCCATATTCGGAATCAAGTGGATTCACGCGCACGATGGTTTCCACATCCTGATACAGCGGGTGTTGCAACGCGTGGAAAACCAGACGGCGGGCGGCGTCTTTTTCGCGCAGGATAACTGAGTCTTCCAGATCGAACATCAGCGCATCGGCCTGATAAATAAAGGCGTTGCTGACCATCGCCGCATTGGCACCCGGCACAAATAACATGCTGCGGCGGGTGCGGTTCTTTTGTTCCGGCGTCATAGGTTTTTCTCCCATGGCAGGGCGGTGATATCGCTTGCGCGAACCAGCAGGGTTTCCAGACGGGCGCGCAGAATGCAGTCCAGCGCGCCTTTGTCGTCAAGAATCAGTTGCACGCCTTTAACCTGATGGCGAGCGAGGATCTCCAGCACCGTGGCGCGTATGGCTTCGCCAAACTGTTTTTCAACGTTGCTGCTGATTTGCAGGTCGATCTCTTGTGTATCGAGTGGTGCGATGCGGATCATCACATCGCCAGACTCCAGGGTGCCGGCAACGGCTGCATGAGTAATGTTCATTTTTCACCTGTTAATGTGGATTCCAGTTGCCCGCCCACGCTGTTTTGCGGGCGGGCAGCGAGCATGCGTTCTAAGTAGTCGCGAGTGACTTCGGGAACCAGAATGTCGATGGCGGCAAAGTCTTTCTTCACCAGTAGCTTGCGTACCCACGAGGCGGAAATCGCCATGCCGTGATATTGCAGACGTTCAATTTCCACCAGTTCAATCGGCGGAGCGGGGAGCGATGGAGTTTCCAGCCAGTGGCGCATGTCTTTGTTGTAGGTGGCGGTGACTTCGCAATACGGTTCGGTACCGACGAAACGGTGGGTAATACCGAGTGCTGGGGCCAGATACTGACGGAAAATTTTCAGGTCGATTTCGGTGTGGCAATGGTTGAGCACGCCCTGTTCTTTGATGAAGTAACAAGGGAATGTCGCGCGGGAAATGATGTACTCTGAGCCTCGATGGACGGTGAGTTTTTTAATTTCGGCGGTGCCGGAACGCACCAGTGCCAGGCGGTCTTCGTACGGGAAGCGCGAGGTATCCTCTTTCACCAGGAAAACATGCAGCCAGTCGCACTGTTCTGCGGCTTTCTGAATTAAATAACGATGGCCGTGAGTAAAGGGATTGGCATTCATCACGATGCAGCCAATTTTGCTGCCAGCCTGGCGCAGTGTGGTTAAATAACTGGCGTAACGTTGCAGGCGTGTGGCGCTATTTTCCATCAGTACCATCATGCCTGGCACGCTGGTGATGGTGTAAAAACCACATTGCTTAAATAACGCTTCGTTCTGTGTTTTGGTGTAGATAAACAGGTGTGGGCATTGCCGTTCGTAGGCGAGATTAATTAATTCTGTTGCCAGGGTGAGCGCCAGCCCTTCACCGCGTACAGATTCGTCGATTGCCACGCATTTAATTATATTTCCAGCAATGCCTCCGCAGGCGATAAGTTTATCGTCGCGAGTGACCGTAATAAAGACTTCTACCGTCGTATCAATGCTCAGGTCATTTTCACGCAGGAAGTGCGTGATAGCGGACATTTTTATATTTTCGGCGCGTTTAACCTGGGCGAACACGGTATTGCCAAACATGAGTGGTGACTTCCTTGTTTGAGTATATTTGTTGCAACTTATAACGTTTTATTTTCAATTGAGCTTTTCAGCATTTTTTCTGCTGTGGGGAAGATCGTAAGGGGTATTTGTTCGCCAGGTTTTGAACTGTTTCACAAAGGGTTACCTGATTTAAATAGACTTAATGGTTTTTATTTATTTAATTAATTTCTTCGCAAGTTGTGACGTGGTTTTTATTTGTTTAATTGATTTAATGTTCTGAATCTGTGACGATCGATTTTATTAATTTCGCGGTTTTAGAAACAATTTCATTACATTTGTCGAACGCCAGAAAAAGGAAAATCAATGCCGGGAACAGAAAAGATTGGCGTATTGCGATTTTTTCAAAAAATTGCTTTCCCATTAAGAATCTTTTTACTGCTGTTACTGGTATCGACTTTATTGATTGCTGCACTGGGCAAGTATTTAACAGCAAGTTTTGAAGATTATCTCCTCGAACATGTGCGCGATATGGCGATGAATCAGGCGCGGATTATCGCCTCGAACGACAGTCTTATTACGGCGGTCAAAAACAGAGACAGCGCACACCTCGCCGTGATTGTTGGCAAATTATCCACCGGTTCTGATTTTGATTATGTCGTGATTGGCGACAGCCATTCCATTCGTCTTTTTCACCCGAACCCAGAAAAAATTGGCTACCCGATGCAGTGGACCAAGCCTGGTGCGCTGGAAAAAGGTGAGAGCTACTTTATTACTGGCGAAGGTTCGATTGGCATGGCGATGCGCGCCAAGACGCCAATCTTTGACGAGCACGGCAAAGTGATTGGCGTGGTGTCGCTCGGTTATCTGGTCAGTAAAATTGATAGCTGGCGTCTGGATTTCCTGCTGCCGCTCGCCGGTGTTTTTGTGGTTATCCTGATTGTTCTGATGCTGCTCTCCTGGTTGTTTTCTTCCCATATCCGCAGGCAGATGCTGGGGATGGAGCCACGCCAGATTGCGCGCGTGGTGCGCCAACAAGAGGCGCTGTTTGGCTCGGTATTTGAAGGCTTGATCGCCGTCGATAGCGATGGGCTTATCACGGCGATTAATCGCAATGCCCGTAAAATGCTCGGGTTGCGTTCACCAGGCCGCCAGTGGCTGGGGAAACCAATATCTGATGTGGTGCATCCGGCGAGTTTTTTCACTGAAAAGATTGCCGAAGCACGCCAGGACGTGATTTGTACTTTTAACGGGCTGAGTGTGATTGCCAATCGCGGGGTGATTCATTCCGGCCATGCGGCACCCGCAGGCGCGATTGTCAGCTTCCGCAGCAAAGACGAAATCAGCACGCTGAATGCGCAGCTCACCCAAATTAAACAGTATGTGGAGAGCCTGCGAACGCTGCGTCATGAACATTTAAACTGGATGTCGACGCTCAGCGGCCTGCTGCAAATGAAGGAATATGACCGGGTGCTTGAGATGGTGAAAGGGGAGTCTCAGGCGCAGCAAGAGCTTATCGATTATCTGCGCAGTGAGATAAATGACCGCCAGGTGGCTGGCCTGTTGTTTGGTAAGTCTCAGCGGGCGCGTGAACTGGGGCTGGTATTAAATATTGTGCCTGGCAGCCAGTTATCGGCGCTTCCGGAAGGGCTGGATAGCACTGAGTTTTCGGCTATTGTCGGCAATTTACTGGATAACGCTTTTGATGCCAGCCTGAAAAATTCACGCAGCAATAACATTGTCGAACTCTATCTGAGCGATGAAGGATCGGAGGTGATAATTGAAGTGGCCGACCAGGGCTGTGGCGTGCCCGAGACGTTACGTGAAGCTATTTTTGAGCAAGGTGTCAGCACCAAAACTGATAACAAGGACGCACACGGCATTGGGTTATATCTGATAGTCAGTTATGTCAGTCGCTGTGGCGGGGTAATTACGCTGGAAGACAACCAACCCAGCGGTTCTTTATTTTCTGTTTTTATACCGAAAGTGAAAAAGAGCAATGACGCAACCTATTACGATTCTGATTGTTGAAGACGAAACAGCGCTGGCGGAAATGCATGCGGAGTTTATTCGTCAAATGCCCCATTGCGGGCAAGTGTGGCTGGCGGGGAATCTGGCGCAAACCAGAATGATGATTGAGCGATTTAAGCCTGATTTGATTTTGCTGGATAACTATTTGCCCGATGGCCGCGGAATTACGCTTCTGCAAGAACTGGCTCAGGCGCGCTTCCCTGGCGGAGTGGTCTTTACGACGGCTGCAAGTGATATGGATACCGTATCCGATGCGGTGCGCGGCGGGGTGTTTGATTATCTGGTTAAGCCTATTGCCTACGAACGCCTTGAGCAAACACTGGAGCGCTATCAGCAGCGAATGCAGATGCTGGCGAACAGTGCCAGTGCCAGCCAGCGGCAGATTGACGATATGTTCAATGCCTATGCGCGCGGGGAGCAAAAAGAGGTGTTGCCGGTGGGGATTGATGAGCTGACGCTGGAGAAAGTGCAGCTGCTGTTTACTGACCCGGAAGCTCGCCACACTGCGGAAACCGTGGCTGAAGCGTTAAAACTGAGCCGTACCACGGCGCGACGTTATCTGGAGTTTTGTGCCAGCCGCCAGCAAATTATGGCCGAAATAGTTTATGGCAAGGTAGGACGCCCACAGCGCACCTATCGGGCACTGTGAGCGAAGTGCTTTTAGCCGCCAACAACAACGGCAGCAGAAGGCACGAGGATTTCAGTGGCAATAATGACCACCACCAGACCTACCGCAATCGGTACTGAGGTACGTTTAACGACTTCAAATGGGGAAATTTTTGCCATACCTGCAACGGCCACAACCACGCCGGAAACCGGAGAAATGGTACGGCCCAGGTTGGATGCTTGCAACATTGGGATCGCCAGATACGCAGGGTTGATGCCAGAGGAGTGAGCCAGTTTAGGGATCATCTCAACAAAGGCATAGAACGGGGCGTTACCTGAACCGGTGGTCATGGCAGCTAACATGGTGAGAACGACTAACACCAGCATCAGAATGATACTTGCCGAGCCAAACGAGGTGGCAATGGATATCAGGCTCTGGATAAAGCCGATGGTGCTGAGACCCTGGGCGAAGACACCTGCCGCCACCAACAACATCACCACGTTGGCGAAGGCATCAGCCATACCGCGATAGCAAACCTCCAGCCCGGAGAAGACGTTCTGTGTGTTGAAACCACGGAAGAATTCAATGATTGCCGCAATCAGAATACAGATAACCAAAATGGTAATGATGTGTAGTTGTGGGCCCCATTTACCGTCGAAAATCAACACACCAATAATTGGCGTAAATGGCAGAATGGCATAGAAAGAAGGAGCAGTAGTCTGGATTTCGCTGACATCGAGCATTTCATGGCTGATGTTCTCTTTTTTATCCAGGTAGCGTTGCCAGAAGAAGTGGGCAATCGCCATGGCAATAATTGCGGCAATAGAAATTGGCACGGTAGTTTTAAAGGCAAAATCAACCAATGTCATTTCCGCAGCTTTCGCCGCCAGCACCACATCGCCAGAGGTTGGAGAGAGAATGATTGCAGCAGGGGAGGCACAAATTGCCGCCGCAGCGCCACGGCTAATCCCGACGTTCACCATTACCGGGAACAATGTTGCCATCAGCAATACACCCAGGCCAGTCGCAGAAGAGACCGCCAGTGACATCAGACAAGCCACGAAATACGCAGCGATCATCAGAATGTAAGGTGAGTTAATTAATTTCAATGGTTTTGATGCGAGCTTAACGACCATGTCGTTAGCACCAATATGGGTCATATATGCGGCAAAACCACACAGCATCATGATCATCATGCCGAGATCGCCACCACGGCTCATCAGCAAGATTTTGACATATTCGACAATATCGGTTGCGGTGTAACCGGTACTTTCAGCACTGGCAGGTAAAACTTTGTGGCCCATTAAGGCACTAATAATCAGTAATATTAAACCACCGACAAATAATACGCCGGTCGCGGAGTAGCCTTTGATGATGTAGCGAGCTACACCAACAATCACTATCACCCCAATAAGTAATTCAATCGTAGTTAGCATTAAAGCCCCCTGTTGCGTTTGGTCGTCGGCATCTGTTGGCCGTACCTGAACGTAACGCCATGCCAGAAAAATAAAAAATAACGGCTTTAAAGCCGTCTGCGAAAGCGGTGTCAATCTGCCTGAATCACAGGCGACGAGTTCTGATAAGCATCAAAATTTAGCGAGCTTGATTCCACTGCCATGGTGCTTTTGTTGGCCGAGCTGCAATTATGACATTTACTTATTGATATGCGTTATCTATTTGTCGAAGCAATTGTTCTATTAATAACCGATAACCAGGCCCGTGTTTTCGGATTTTACCCGCAGCTTATTTAGCTGTAGTTAACATAAAATTTGTTAAATTAGCTATTGAGTTTTGATGCGGAAATTAACGTGGCTTTAACAAATAAACGAGTGATTCTTTTTATTATTTTGCTGGTTCCAATAAGGGAAGTACCAGCTGCAATGGCAAATCAAACTAGTCTGCTGGGCAATGCCTGGAATACATTGACTGATAACGTTTCACAGACGTGGAATGAACCACAACACTATGATTTGTTTATTCCGGCGATAACCTGGCATGCGCGCTTCGCATACGACGAGGAAAAAATAGAGAAATATAACGAACGACCATGGGGCCTTGGGTTCGGACAAACGCGATGGGATGACAGCGGGAACTGGCATGGCTTGTATTTGATGATGTTTAAAGATTCCTTTAACAAATGGGAGCCAATTGGTGGTTACGGATGGGAGAAAACCTGGCGCCCGCTGACGGATGATAATTTCCACATAGGGCTAGGCTATACACTCGGTGTTACCGCTCGTGATAACTGGAACTACATTCCACTGCCGGTGATCCTGCCTTTGGCATCTGTAGGATATGGCCCGGCGACCTTCCAGATGACCTATATCCCTGGAACTTACAACAACGGTAACGTTTACTTCGCCTGGCTACGCTTCCAATTCTGAGCGGCGGTATAGGCCAGAATCAATCCAAACCCATATGTTTTCTATCTATTGTTTGAAAATACGGGCTGCTGCACACTTTTTAAAAGAGGTAGCAATTTTTCTCACTTTTTAGCTAATCTGGGCTGGACAAAATCCATCACAATTGGTGTACTGGTGTTCGACACAGCATTTGTGTCGTTTTTCATGTAAAGGTAATTTAGATGTCTAAGATTAAAGGTAACGTTAAGTGGTTTAACGAGTCAAAAGGCTTTGGCTTCATTACTCCGGAAGATGGTAGCAAAGACGTGTTCGTACACTTCTCTGCAATCCAGAGCAATGGTTTCAAAACCCTGGCTGAAGGTCAGCGCGTTGAGTTTGAAATCACTAACGGTGCCAAAGGCCCATCTGCTGCAAACGTAATGCCTATCTAAGGCATTACCAGTAGAATATAAAAACCCGCTAAGGCGGGTTTTTTTTGCTTTAAATTCAGTAAAATAGATAAACTTTCACAAAGCTCACCACAATTAGCGTGCTTATCAGCACCGCAGTCCACTCAGCAACACGTTGTTTCGTCATTATTTGCCCCACGCTATTTTTCAAACAGAGTGGCAGACGAAAATTAAGCTAACCTTAACGTGCTACTAATTAGTGGCCGTATGCCAATGAAACTAACCAAAATGCGATGGCGGTCATCGTCAATGAACCGGCGAGGTTCAGTAGCATGTTTAATCCTGCCCATGTCAGACGCCCGTCCTGTAGCAGGAATACCACTTCAGCCGAAAAGGTTGAAAATGTCGTCAGGCCACCGCAAAAACCGGTGGTGATCAACAATTTCCACACTGGGTCGAGATGAGTCATTCTGGTGAACAAGGCCAGGCCGAGGCCGATAATAAATGCGCCTACCAGGTTGGCGACCAATGTTCCAACTGGAATAGCGGCATGCACCGGGTTGAATCTCATACTGAGCAACCAGCGCGCAACGCTGCCCGTCCCGCCGCCAATAAACACGGCTAATAGCATCTGTAACACGATGTTTTCCTGTTCGATCTAATGCGCAAGAGAATGAGTGTAACGTCAGTACGGGACGTTTCACACCGGGTATACTGAAAATATTCGCGACCTTTTGGGAAACCACAATGAAAGTTGCCGTAGGGCAGTTTGCAGTGAGTAAAGACTGGCAGGAGAACGTACAAACCTGTCTTGGGTTTATGGCTCAGGCCAACGGCGCGGGAGCACAATTACTGGTGTTGCCCGAGGCTGTGCTGGCACGAGATGACAATGACCCCGATTTGTCGGTCAAATCGGCACAAACGATGAACGAAGCCTTTATTGAGCAGCTTTGTTCACAAAGCCGTGATGACCAACTGACCACAATCCTGACACTGCACATCAAAACCACGCCTGGGCGAGCGGCCAATACTTTGCTGGCGATTCGCGGTGGTGAGGTGATAGCCCGTTATAAGAAGCTTCATCTTTACGATGCGTTTAACGTGCAAGAATCCCGGCTGGTTGATGCGGGAGAAAGTTTGCCGCCAGTGATTGAGATCGCTGGCTTTAAAGTAGGCTTAATGACCTGTTACGATGTACGCTTTCCAGAGATGGCTTTAAGTCTGGCATTAGCGGGGGCGGAAGTGTTAGTTCTGCCAGCTGCCTGGTTGCGTGGCCCAAACAAAGAAATGCACTGGTCCACTCTTCTTGCCGCTCGAGCGCTTGATACTACTTGCTATGTTGTTGCTGCTGGTGAGTGTGGTAATAAAAACATTGGCCACAGCCAGGTTGTTGATCCGCTTGGCGTTGTGATTGCAGCTGCAAATCTGCAGCCGACGTTGATATATGCTGAACTGGAAAGGCAGCATCTTGCCAATGTGCGAGCCATGTTACCGGTGTTGAAAAACCGACGTTTTGCTTATCCACAACTGCTGTGATTATTTTTTGACCAGGTCTTGATTCAACTTGTTACAGGTTGCTATTGTATAGCACGAGAAAATGACCGTTAATTGTCTCAGTGTATGATTCGCCGTATTCACGGCATGCATGATTAAAGAAGGTTGCTATGGGTGAGATTAGTATTACTAAGTTGTTGGTGGTTGGTGCGCTGATTGTTTTGTTATTTGGCACCAAGAAGTTGCGTACACTCGGTGGCGACCTCGGCGCGGCAATCAAAGGCTTCAAGAAAGCCATGAATGAAGACGAGACCGGCGCGAAGTCTGCCAACAATACAGATGCAGCAGCGGACCGTATTACGCACAAAGACTGAGCAAGACTCAGCTTTCACGGACAGATATAAAAAAACCGGCCTTTTATGAGCCGGTTTTTTTGTCATCTGCAAATCATAAGTAACGATTTGTTACATCGTTATTTGACTTCCATGCCTTTAGCCTGCAGGTCTGCATGGTAAGAAGAACGTACAAATGGGCCGCAAGCTGCATGGGTAAAGCCCATCGCCAGCGCTTCCGCTTTCATCTCTTCGAACTCATCCGGGCTAACATAACGCTGCACAGGTAAGTGATGGCGGCTTGGCTGCAAATATTGACCAAGCGTCAACATCGTGACGCCGTGACGACGGAGATCGCGCATCACTTCCACAATCTCTTCATTCGTTTCGCCTAAACCTACCATTAATCCAGATTTAGTTGGGATATCCGGGTGCGCTTCTTTAAAACGCTCAAGCAGTTTCAGAGACCAGTTGTAGTCAGCACCCGGGCGTACTTTACGATAAATACGCGGTACGTTTTCCAGGTTGTGGTTGAACACATCTGGTGGTGTGGCGGTGAGGATCTCTAACGCTTTGTCCATGCGTCCGCGGAAATCCGGTACCAACGTTTCAATTTTGATCGTTGGGTTTTTCTCGCGAATTGCACTGATGCAATCGGCGAAATGCTGGGCACCTCCATCGCGCAGGTCA
This sequence comes from Buttiauxella sp. 3AFRM03, assembly GCF_003675305.1. Classification (NCBI taxonomy): domain Bacteria; kingdom Pseudomonadati; phylum Pseudomonadota; class Gammaproteobacteria; order Enterobacterales; family Enterobacteriaceae; genus Buttiauxella; species Buttiauxella sp. 3AFRM03. The sequence continues at coordinate 1,662,741 of NZ_CP033076.1, read as the reverse complement.
TCACGGTCTACAGACGTGATAACTACATAGCGCAACGCCATGTCAGCAATGGTTTGGGCAAGTTTAGCGGGTTCGTTGGCGTCTGGCGCGACAGGGCGGCCATGAGCAACATCGCAGAACGGGCAGCGGCGTGTACAAATTGCGCCCAGGATCATAAAGGTTGCCGTTCCGTGGTTGAAACATTCTGCCAGGTTAGGACAGGAAGCTTCTTCACACACCGAGTGCAGACCATTTTTACGCATTGCCGCTTTGATACCCTGAATTCGGGTCGAATCAGATGGAAGTTTGATCTTCATCCATTCTGGTTTTCTTAACAGCTCCTGGCGCTCGGTCACCACGTTTTTAACCGGGATCAGAGCCATTTTATCGGCGTCGCGGTACTTGACGCCGCGTTCCATTACAATGGGTTTACTCATATCGTACGTGTTCCAGTTGCTGAAAAAAAATCAGGCTAATCGAGTGTTTTATTTATCAACTATTTTTTAATAGCGCGCGCAGTATACCATCACTGGGGGGAATAAATCAGCCTGGCAGAGCAGTAAATGGGGAAAGAATTGTAAATGGTTTGTTGGATTGTGCGCTTTTTTACGTTAACAATTGGCAAGCTGACCCCGCAGCGAAAGCCGCGAGGCCGGGATGTCTACACTTTCTCAAATTCGTGAATGATCGCGTCGATGACTTCTTGCAGTATTGCATCGCGCGAGCTGAGTTTGTTGAAGTGCATGGTAGTGCCCAGAGGAATGGCCGATAATCTCTCACATTCAACCGTTTTAAGTCCGAAATGGTGAGAAAACATTTCAAATATTTTGTATGGCATAAAGCCAATGAGATCGCTGGTGCTGAGCATTGAAACGATGGCTAAGAGGTTATAGCTGCTAAATGTGATTTGGCGGTTTGGTAAGAGCTCATTAATCAGTTGGCGAGTATCGGCCAACAACTCTTCCTGCATAATCAAAAATGTATAATTGATTCCGTGAATATCATTGGCGGAGAAAATTGATTCTGCATTAGGGTGATCGTGGCGACATACCGCAACCAGGCGGTCATCAAACAATTTGTGGCTATTGATTCCGGGGCCATGATGGTGACGATTATCGATAGCAATATCAGCCTGAAATTGTGATAACTGGCGTTCTGCCACTGGCACATTGCGAACAGATAATTTCGGATTCACTTTCTGAATGGCCGAATAGATTCGTGGCATCAATAGTGCGCCTGATGTGGGTGAGCACGCGACGGTGATAATGCGCTCTTTTTCGTAATTATTGTTGATATCTAAGGCGCACAGGATCGATTCAAATCCCTGGCTAATATATTCATGCAAATGTGCAGCATAGGCTGTAGGTGTGACACCTTGCCCCTTACGGATAAACAGTGGGTCAGGGAATGTTGACCTCAATTTTTGGATGGATTGACTGATAGCCGAAGGTGTTAAATTTAACACTTTAGCTGCATTGACGATCCCTTTATGAATGTAGACTGCTTCGAAAATTGTTAATAAATTAAGATCAATATTTCGTAATGCTTTGAAAGTTGGGTGATGATTTTTTTCATATCTGTCCATGAAATGTTTCTCTTTGGTGAACTAACTCTTAATTCCATTCAGATTATATTATTTAATTATGCATTAATGACAGTGATGTATTAGGTGTGAACCATATTAAAAATTAATTATAAATGGAATTATACATTTACCAAATCAATGTCTTAAGTGATTGCTGTTATATATTAATGGTCGATATATTTACATATGAATATAAAAGGTAAGGTGGTTATTTAGTCAGGGGAAGTTATACAAAACTAATCATAAAGTAAAGCGATGCTGAATAATGTCACAGTGAAAACTGCACCGGTTTAAGATGCAGTCGCCATAATAATTAATATCATACAGTTAGATATTTAACTGGTGGATTATCGAGCAGGGCAATAAAGTTATTGATCAGCAATGGTTGAACATCTTCCAGTGATGCTCCTGGACGTAATGAACTCACTTGGGTCATTTCAAGACCAGCGTAACCACATGGATTGATTCGTAAAAAAGGACTCAGATCCATATCAATATTCAATGCTAACCCGTGGAAAGAGCATCCTTTGCGGATGCGTAGACCCAGCGAGCAAATTTTACGCCCATCAACATAGACGCCAGGCGCATCGGCGCGAGGATAGGCTTCTATTCCCAATTCTGCGAGTGTGTTAACTACCGTTTGCTCAAGGATAGTGACCAGTTCCCGCACGCCCAGTTTGCGGCGTTTCAAATTAAGCAGCACATACATCACTTGCTGACCCGGCCCGTGATACGTCACCTGGCCACCGCGATCACTTTGGATGACAGGGATATCTCCGGGAACCAGTACATGTTCCGCTTTCCCTGCCTGGCCTTGTGTAAATACGCGCTCGTGTTCTACCAGCCAAATTTCATCGGCGGTGGTTTCATCACGGGTATCGGTAAAGTCATGCATCGCCTGTGAGATAGGCTCGTAGGGCTGTAGGCCTAGTTGGCGGATTTGAATAGTATCTTGAGACAAAACATCGTCTCCGGCAGGTTAGAAAGTTGTGGGAGTATATCACAGCGGGAAAAGCAGTACCCGGCCAGCAGGCCGGGTGGCGAATCACAATACCATACGAACGATTTCAATATTACCCAGTTCTGCGTACAGCGTTTCAACTTGCTCAATGTGGGTCGCATTAATGGTAATCGAGACAGAATGGTAATTACCTTTGCTGCTCGGTTTAACCTGCGGGGTGTAGTCACCAGGTGCGTGGCGCTGCACCACCTCAACGACCAAATCAACCAGCTCAGGTTTCGCCAGACCCATTACTTTGTAAGTAAATGAAGTCGGGAATTCGAGCAATTCTTTCAGATTGGTTTTCATGGTAGCTCCAGCGTTACGGCATTAAAAATGATAACTCCCGCCAGCAGGGGCGGGAGTTGCTTTGATTCATAGTATATGGGGATGACTTCTACACTTTCAAGTGTTCAATTATTAACCAAACCAATGGTGGAACATCAGTTTGATGTAATCAATGATTCGACTGAAGAAGTTACCTTCCGGCATTTCCTGAAGTACGACCAGCGGACGCTGTTCGATAGTCTTGCCATCCAGTTGGAAATTGATGGTTCCGACAACCTGGTTCTTTTGCAGCGGCGCGTGCAGTTCGGTGGTGTTCAGCACATAACTGGCTTTCAGGTCTTTCATACGGCCACGTGGGATTGTCAGGTAGACGTCTTTATCAACCCCTAACGATGCACGGTCGTTATCGCCGAACCAGGCAGGTTCTGAGGCAAACTCTTTGCCGGCTTTCAATGGAGAAACTGTCTCAAAGAAGCGGAAACCCCAGGTCAGCAGTTTCTTGCTTTCTGTTTCGCGGCCTTTGTAGGTGCGCCCACCGAGCACTGCCGAAATCAGGCGCATCTGGCCTTCGGTGGCAGAAGCGACCAGATTATAACCCGCGGCATCAGTATGACCGGTTTTGATGCCGTCAACTTGCAGGCTGGTATCCCACAGTAAACCGTTACGGTTAGTCTGGCGGATATTATTGAAGGTGAACTCTTTTTCTTTATAGATAGCGTATTCGTTTGGCACGTCACGAATCAGTGCCTGGCCGATCAACGCCATATCACGCGCAGAGCTGTACTGACCTTCAGCATCGAGGCCGTGTACTGTCCCGAAATGGGTGTTTTTCAGGCCAAGAGCAGAAACATAGCTGTTCATCAGACCGACGAACGATTCCTGGCTACCCGCCACGAAATCGGCCATTGCCACGGAAGCATCGTTACCGGATTGCAGGTTGATACCGCGAATCAGTTTGGAAACGGGAACTTGCATGCCTGGTTTCAGGAACATCAATGATGAGCCTTTAAATACCGGGTTACCGGTTGCCCATGCATCTTGTCCAACGGTCACAATGGAGCTTTCGTTAAATTTACCGGCTTTCATCGCCTGACCGATGACGTAGCTGGTCATCATTTTGGTCAAACTAGCAGGATCACGGCGCGCGTCAGCATTGGATTCTGCGAGGACTTTGCCTGAGTTGTAATCGATCAGGATGTACGCTTCAGCATCAATCTGCGGCACGCCCGGGATCATGGTTTTAATGTTCAGGTCGTCAGCGTGTGCAACAGCCATCCCCGAAAGAGTGAGGGCAGTTGTTAGCGCCAGGCGTTTAACAAAACGAAAAGAAGGGGCTGTATTCATGATTAGAACAACGACATCCATGATAGGAATAAAAAAAAGTGCCTTACTATAGCAAAAGCGATTTTTGCTGGCATCCGTCTTTGCGCATCATTTGTTAATGGAATTTACACTAACTGACGCACAGCGGATGCCAGACATAATCACTTACATAGCGGGTGCGTTAGTGATGAAAGATTGTTGTTGGGCTTCGCTCATCAGGCGTTGTTGCAGTGCGGCAGCTTCGCCTTTGCTGTTAAATGGCCCAAGTTGTACACGGAACATCGCCCCATTACTGGAAACCTTACCCGGTACGCCAAACTGCTGGCTAAGTTTTTGCTGCCATTGGTTAGCACGAGTCTGGTCACTGACCGCTCCCACCTGAACTACGTAGTGGCCGCTGGCAGCAGGAACAGCAGCCTGTGTGCTACCCTGAACGGAACCTGGGGCGGTAACCGGTGCGCTTTGTTGAACAGTAACGGGCTGAACTGGTGTGACTGATACAGCGGGCGCAGGCTGATCGCTTTCAATTACGCCAGCCGCGAGTGGGGTTGCCGCGCCGAGAAAACCACTGTTGCTCACAGGAGCACCAGTTGTATCTTCACTCTGTAATGTAGAATTACTAATGGCGCGAACGTCACCCTGAGGTGCATCAACAGGCGCAGAAGTTGCTCCCCCCATACCGGTGTTTAAATCCGGTCGAGCGGGTAGGGCATAGGTTTGTTTGGCAACGGTCGTACAGACCGTACCCGGGCCTGACATGGTGCCATCTTGCGCCACCAGAATCGGGTCGATACGGACTTTAGTATTGTTCGAGGTGTTCAGGCGGTCAGCTGCGGCGCGAGACAATGAAATCACACGGTCATTGCCGTATGGGCCACGGTCATTAATACGCACAATAACCATTCGGCCATTTGCGAGGTTAGTGATTCGCGCATAACTCGGAACAGGCAGTGTCGGGTGTGCTGCCGTCAACGCTGAGGGATCAAAGGTTTCGCCAGATGCAGTCAAATTGCTGCCTGGTTCTGCGTCATAAATGGCAGCAAGACCGGCCTGGCTGAAGTTGGCCGGGTTTTGCACGATTTTGTATTTCTTACCGTTATTTTCGTAATCCTGGTTTACCGAAGGATTCAACGGTTCGAAACGCGGGTCTGCGCCGCTGATTTCAACCACCGGGCCATTACACACCGCGGGTTGCGGTTGCTGGTTCACTTGCTGTTGGTCGCCGTCATCAGACGAGCAGCCAGCCAGTAATGCAGCCACTACACAGATCCCAAGCCAACGCTTTACCATTACCCACCTCATCAACTTACACGCTTTTTGATAACATTTTTCTGTGGGTATGTATCGACATCACGATACCAAACCCGGCCATCAGAACAATGAGTGCCGAGCCCCCGTAACTCACCAGCGGCAAAGGTACTCCGACCACCGGTAAGATACCACTAACCATACCAATGTTAACAAACACATATACGAATAAAATCAACATTAGGCCACCAGCCATAACTCTGCCAAATGTTGTTTGCGCGCGAGCGGCGATCACAAGGCCACGCATGATGAGTAGCAGGTAGAGCGCCAGCAAGACTAAAACACCGACCAGACCTAACTCTTCGGCAAGAACCGCGAAGATAAAGTCAGTGTGGCGTTCGGGTAAAAATTCAAGCTGTGACTGTGTTCCGTGCAACCAGCCTTTGCCGCGCAGCCCACCAGAGCCAATAGCAATTTTAGACTGAATAATGTGATAGCCCGCGCCGAGAGGGTCAGTTTCCGGATCAAGCAGCATCATTACGCGAGCGCGTTGATAATCGTGCATCAGGAAGAACCACAAAATTGGAATAAATGCGGCAACCAACAGCACGGCAATACCGATAAGTTTCCAGCTCATACCCGATAAGAACAGAACGAACAGGCCGGATGCGGCGATCAGAATCGAGGTCCCGAGATCGGGCTGAGCAGCAACCAACAGCGTCGGCATGAAAATTAATATCAGCGCGATACCGGTGTTTTTAAGCGTAGGTGGACAAACGTCACGGTTGATAAAGCGAGCGACCATCAAGGGGACAGCAATTTTGGCTATTTCGGATGGCTGGAAGCGCACGACACCGAGGTCTAGCCAGCGTTGAGCACCTTTGGATATTGCCCCAAACGCATCCACCGCGACCAGCAAGATGATACAGACGATGTACAAGTACGGAGCCCAGCCCTCGTAAACGCGGGGCGGGATTTGAGCCATCACGATCATCACCACCAGTCCCATCAGGATCTGGCCGATTTTACGCTCCATCATGTCCATATCCTGGCCACTGGCACTCCAGATAACCAGCGCACTAAAAATAAGCAGCGCCAGAATGGTCACCAGGAAGAGCGGATCGATATGGATTTTATCCCAGAACGACTTTTTGTTTGGATTATCAGTCATGGTTATTGATCCTCTGCACCTGCTGGCGCGGGTGCTTCATCAGGCAGTACCGTGTTGTCATCCCCGAGCATGATATGGTCGAGAATCTGGCGCATGATGGTGCCTACAGCGGGGCCTGCACCGCCGTTTTCCAGAATCATGGTGACGGAAACTTTTGGATTGTCGTAAGGCGCAAACGCCGTCATTAATTTATGGTCGCGTAAGCGTTCAGCAATTTTGTGCGCATTGTAGGTTTCGTTAGCTTTCAGGCCAAACACCTGCGCGGTCCCTGACTTCGCCGCCACTTTATACGGGGCATTGGCGAAATATTTATGAGCGGTACCGTTAGGACGGTTCGCAACGCCATACATCCCGTCTTTGGCGATTTCCCAGAAACCAGAGTGGATGTCGCCGACCGGCGGTTGTACCGGCTGCTGCCACGGCACTTGCTTGCCGTTTTCAACGGTGCTCATCAAGAAATGAGGTACGCGGACGATGCCATCGTTAATCAGAATCATCATCGCTTTACTCATCTGGATTGGCGTTGCCGTCCAGTAACCCTGGCCGATACCGACAGGAATGGTGTCACCCTGATACCACGGTTTCTTAAACCGCTTCTGTTTCCATTCACGGGTTGGCATGTTACCGGCTCGTTCTTCAGACAGATCGATACCTGTGTAATGCCCATAACCAAACTTGCGCATCCACTCACCCATGCGGTCGATGCCCATGTCATAGGCAACCTGGTAGAAATAGGTATCAGCAGATTCTTCCAGTGCTTTGGTGATATTCAGGCGGCCGTGGCCCCATTTTTTCCAGTCACGATAGCGTTTTTCAGAACCTGGCAACTGCCACCAGCCTGGGTCAAATAACGTAGTATTGCGGGTGATCACCCCTGCGCTTAATGCGGACACCGCCATATACGGTTTTACCGTAGAAGCAGGAGGGTAAACCCCTTGTGTGGCGCGATTGATCAGCGGTGTATTCGGGTCATTTAATAAACCGGAATAGTCTTTGCTTGAAATGCCATCGACAAACAGGTTCGGGTTATAACTTGGCATGGAAACCAGCGCCAGAATACCGCCAGTGCGCGGGTCGGTGACCACCACTGCGGCACGGCTTCCCGCCAGCAAGGTTTCAATGTAATTCTGTAGTTTAAGGTCGATAGTCAGATAAATATCGTGCCCGGCCTGCGGTGGTACTTCTTTGAGCTGGCGAATCACACGGCCACGGTTGTTCACTTCAACTTCTTCATAACCAGTTTGGCCATGCAGAACATCTTCGTAATAGCGTTCGATGCCCAGCTTACCGATGTCATGCGTTGAGGCGTAGTTTGCCAGTTTGCCGTCTTTATCGAGGCGCTCAACGTCTTTATCGTTGATTTTAGAAACATAGCCAATGACGTGCGTCAACGCTGAGCCGTACGGGTAGTAGCGGCGTTTATAGCCTTTCACTTCCACGCCCTGGAAGCGGTACTGATTCACGGCAAAACGCGCAACCTGTACTTCGGTGAGGTTGGTTTTGACCGGAATTGATGTAAAGCGATGCGAGCGCGATCGCTCTTTCTTAAAGTTGGCAATATCATCATCGGTTAAATCCACCACTGAGCGTAAAGCCTCCAGTGTTGCCTGCACGTCATCCACTTTCTCTGGCATCATTTCAACCTGATAAATGGTGCGGTTAAGTGCCAGTGGGGTGCCGTTGCGGTCATAGATGATGCCGCGGCTAGGAGGGATTGGAACCAGTTTTATGCGGTTTTCATTAGAACGAGTTTGGTAGTCGGTGAAACGGACGATTTGCAAATTATAAAGGTTGGCGACAAGCACACCGCTTAACACCAAAATACCAAGAAACGCGACCAGCGCCCGGCGCACAAAAAGCGCAGACTCAGCTGTATAGTCACGAAAAGAATTCTGTAATTTCATCCGCAGCTTTGTTCTACCTGACGATATTTACTCACGGTGATAAGGATGGTTTGTCGTGATGCTCCACGCGCGGTACAGGCTTTCTGCCACCAGAACTCGCACTAAAGGGTGGGGCATAGTCAGATTCGACAGCGACCAGCTTTGTTCTGCGGCAGCTTTGCACGCAGGGGCGAGGCCTTCCGGTCCGCCAATCAGCAGGCTGACATCTCGACCATCCTGTTTCCAGCGTTCAAGCTGCACGGCAAGGTGCGGCGTATCCCATGGTTGCCCCGGGATATCCAGCGTGACAATTCGGTTGCCCTTGCCGGCCGCAGCTAACATCATTTCGCCTTCTTTTTCGAGAATGCGTTTGATATCGGCATTTTTGCTGCGTTTTCCCGCAGGGATTTCTACCAGTTCAAAAGGCATATCCTTTGGGAAACGACGCAGGTACTCGGTAAAGCCGGTTTGTACCCAGTCAGGCATTTTAGTGCCGACTGCGACTAGTTGCAGCTTCACGCATTAACCCCAGAGCTTTTCCAGTTCGTACAGTTGACGGCTTTCTTCTTGCATCACATGGACGATAACTTCGCCAAGATCAACAACTACCCAGTCAGTCGCGTTAATGCCTTTCACACCCAGCGCATCAAAACCGGCTTTGCGGGATGATTCTACGACGTGTTCAGCGATAGACATAACGTGACGGTTAGAGGTGCCGGTACAGATAATCATGCAGTCAGTGATGCTTGATTTACCCTGAACATCCAAAGCAACGATGTCCTGGCCTTTGAGGTCGTCAATTTTATCGACGATGAAATCTTGAAATTCTTTACCCTGCAAGTGTTCCCCCTGGGAAAAGTAGAGTGTGTTCGATGTCGCCCGCATTTAACCCATTGGCTGGGACTGTCTTACTGGCAAATCAGCAATGCGGCGCTCAAAGCGGGGTATCATCCCACCGAGTGGCCTGGTTTGCATCGCCATTTTTGTAAAACTATTTTGGAAAGTCATGCTTGCGGGCAGGAAATTATGGCAGCGGAGCATAACAGCCTGGACTGTAGTGTCAATGGTTGACGATAACTGTAACGCAGACAACTTACGATGCCGGACTGTAAATCGCGCGATTATTAAGGGTTCTCAGCGTGGTGAAGCCATCGCGAATTTCAACGCAGCTCCATGCACCTTGTTCAATAACGAAATGCCACATCGAGGCGGGAGGCATATTGAGGAGGGTGGAAATAAGTAAACTCAACACACCTTGATGGCTAACAATCAGAATATTCTTTTCTTTAGGCTGTGAGGAGAGCGTCGCTGCAAACTCACTGACGCGCTGAGAAAAAAGCTGGAAACCTTCGCCATTCTTCGGCACCACGTTCTGCCAGTCATTACACCAGGCCGCATAGTTTTCCGAATCCATGCGTTGCAAATCACGGTGATGCTGCATTTCCCAGTCACCAAAATTCATCTCATTAAGACGCGGCTCAGTCACCACCGGAATGTTGCGTTGCTGAACAATGAGCTGCATCGTGTGTTGGGCACGCCCCAGTTCACTGCAAAGCACTTTCTCAAACGCGACTTGATTGAGTAAATCCCCAATGGCTTGCGCCTGCTTTACCCCGTGTTCGGTGAGGGGCGTTTCAGAAATACCGCTGTACAACCCGTCTACATTGGCCTGGGATTGCCCATGGCGAACTAACCATAATTTCATTTGTTCCTCACCTAAACGTTGGCTGTGGCTACACTGGCATAAGTGTATCATTGTGCCTCATGTGACGAAGTCAGTTTTATTGGGGGAATTATGGCGTTCAGTAGCCAGCATGGTGGCAATATTATTGAAGCGGCAGCGGTGATGGGCGTGGATGCAGAGTCGCTGATCGATTTTAGTGCCAATATTAATCCGCTCGGCATGCCGGATTCATTAAAGCGCGCAATCGTTGCAAACCTGGCGTTGGCAGAACGCTACCCTGATGTTGAATACCGTGTGTTACACCAGGCGCTGGCAAAACATCATCAAGTCCCGCAGGAGTGGGTGTTGGCGGGGAATGGCGAAACAGAACTGATCTTTAATCTGGTTCAGCAACTTGCCCCACAAAAGGCTTTATTACTGACGCCTGGCTTTGCTGAATATCGTCGTGCATTAACCCGTATTGGCTGCGAAATAACGGATTTCCACTTGTCCGAAGCACAAGGCTGGCAACCTGATGAATCATTATTGCAAGCTTTAACCCCTGAGCTGGATTGCCTGTTTTTGTGTACTCCAAATAACCCGACAGGGCTTTTGCTCGAGAGATCTTTGTTATTAGCGGTTGCGCAGCGTTGCCGCGAAAACAATATTGCTTTCATCGTCGATGAAGCTTTTCTCGATTTTATCCCCACTGAGCCGGGCTTGATCCCTGAGCTTTCGAGTTTCCCCAATATTTATGTTTTGCGCTCCCTGACCAAATTTTTTGCTATTGCCGGACTGCGCCTGGGTTATTTGGTCAGCGCAGATACAGCCACCGTTGGGTGCATTCGCGAACACCGGGAACCCTGGACGATAAACGCGTTTGCTGCGCTGGCGGGTGAGATTATTCTGAACGATAGCGCTTATATCGAAGCGAGTTATCGTTGGCTGAACACCGAACAACCCCGACTTTTTAATACTCTGAACGCATTGCCAGGAATAACGGTTTGGCCGCCGCGCGCGAACTATATTTTCCTGCGCTGTGACATTGCGGATCTGGAGTTACAAAAGGCGTTGTTGAAAGAGAACATCTTGATTCGCCATTGTGCAAACTACCCGGGGCTTGATGCGCGTTATTATCGCGTGGCGATCAAAAGCCCGGCGGATAACGACAGATTACTGGATGCGTTGCGGCGCGTGCTTAGCAATAAAGCTGGTGCTGGTGAATAAATTCAGCCACGGCAGGGGGGAGCAGATCATCGCAAGCCAAGTGTTGCTCTAAACGCTGGCGAATGGCGGTGGCGGAGATGTCGTACAGTGGCGTTGGTGCGAGGTAAATTCTCCCCGCAGGCAGGCTGTGAAGTTCTTCAACCGAAGTGGTTTGATGCTTATCAAGCCACTGCTGTTCTTCTGGCGTATCCATCGACAGAGCATACCCGGGGCGCTGGCAAACCAGCAGATGGCATAACGTCAGCAATGTTTCCCAACGGTGCCAGCGTTGCAGGTTCAGCAACGAATCCTGGCCCACGATAAATGCCAGAGGTTGATTCGCGCCAATCTCTGCACGCAACTGTTCCAGCGTTTCAACCGTGTACGACGGGGTTTCACGTTGCAGTTCGCGGTCATCCAGACGAAATAGTGGTTTTCCCGCAATGGCGAGCTCGACCATAGCTTTACGTTGTTGGCTGTTCGCCAACGGTTGGGGGCGATGGGGAGGCACGTTGTTGGGCATGATAGTGACTTGTTGCAGTGACACCTGTTTTGCCAACGCTTCGACCGGTTTTAAATGCCCGTAATGGATAGGGTCGAATGTCCCACCATACAGGGCAGTTAAACGCGAAACGCTGTTAGCCATGAGTGAAAATTTCCACCAGAGCTTTATGACATAACAGCAGAGAAAGCCCTTCCAGCTCAGCCCACACCGATTGTCCATAATCTTGCTTTAGCGTCAGTTCTACCTGGCAAAGCAGACGCACCGCCTGATAAAGCTGGTCCGCCGATAAGCGATTAAGCGCTTCAGTGACCAGTGCGCGACGGTTTTGCCACACGCGTTGCTGGTCAAATAAAGTGCGTAGCGGAGTGCTTACCGACTGGCGTTTCAGGTTAACCAGTTGCAGTAATTCGCGTTGCAGCGTACGCAGTAAAATCACCGGCTCGCTGGCCTCCAGCCTTAACTGCTGAAGGATATGCAGCGCGCGTTTACTTTTGCCTGCCAAAATCGCATCAACCCAATGGAAAGGGGTGAAGTGTGCGGCATCATTCACCGCTTGCTCGACCCGTGGCAGCGTAAGCTTTCCATCTGGCCATATCAGCGACAAACGCTCCAGCGCCTGCGAAAGCGCCAACAGGTTGCCTTCGTAGCAATAACACAGCAATTGATTGGCCGCGTCATCAAGCTGGAGGTTCATCTGTTTCGCACGTTGAGAAACCCAGCGTGGAAGTTGAGCCTGTTCAGGCGTCTGGCAGGTCACAGTCACGCTGCGGTCGGCCAGTTTCGCCAGCCATGAAGCATTTTCCTGAGCCTTGGTTAACTTGTTGCCACGCACCAGCAGCAGAATATCGTCATGCAGCAAGGACACCAGCGTTTCGAACTGCGCGTTAATCGCCGCGTTCGGCCCATTTTCTGGTAACAACAACAGCAGAGTCTGACGGCTGGCGAACAGGCTTAGTGCCTGGCAAATTGAGAACAGATCTTGCCAGTCAGTGCTGGCATCAATCTGCACGGTATGATGTTCTTCAAAGCCCTGGGTACTCGCCGTCTGGCGAATCGCATCCTGGCTTTCCTGAAGTAACAGCGGATCGTTTCCGAGTAACAGATACGCCGCGCGCAGCCCTTCATTGAGCTGCGCGCGGAGTTGTTCAGGGTACAACCGAATCATTTGCTACCAGGAGCGGCCGAAAGCGTGGTCGACGTACGGCTTGTTGATGCCGTTGGTGTCGTGCTCGTCACCGGTTTCTCGGCAGCTTTAGTCTCAGCAACGTCCTCGACTTGTACCGTCATCAGCTTACGAATCAGCTGTTGTGCCGCAGTGGTGTACATTTCTTTGGTAAGCAATTCTTGCTCGGCATCTTTTGCCAAAGCACTCAGTGGGTTATCAAAGAATGATTTATACACTCTGGCGCTAATCGGATAGATATCGTGACCTGGAATCAGCACTTGTGCCGAAACCGTCATCACCATTTGATATTCCGCGGTACGCCCATCCTGGAAGATGGATGCGGTATCCTGGCCAAGCGTGCTTCCCAGTATACGCAGGGAAGGAATATCCTTGCGAACACCCGTTCCGGTATCATCCACAAGCGTGACGCCGTTAAGACGCAACTGAGAGCGGATCTCACGTGTCAGTGGGCCGTTGGGATCGCTTGAGTTCAGGATCATCGTTTTCATCTGATCCGGAACCTGCGTGCTGCCACGCAGGTGAAAACCACACCCGGCGGTGACAAGCACCGCCAACATAACTAACAAGCTGACAAAGGGATGTCGCACGGTTCCTCCTGCGCTTAGCCCACAACCAGATTGAGCAGTTTGCCCGGCACGTAAATCACTTTACGCACGGTCACACCCTCAAGATATTTCGCAACCAGATGTTCCTGACCTGCGCGTTCTTGCACTTGTTCTTGCGTCGCATCAGCTGGAACAGTGATTTTGCCGCGAACTTTACCGTTCACTTGCACCACGACCAACAGCGAATCCTCAACCATTGCTGACTCATCAGCCTGTGGCCATGGCGCGTTGTCGATATCACCTTCACCGCCCAATGACTGCCACATATCGAAGCAAACGTGCGGGGTGAACGGATACAGCATACGAACCACTGCCAACAGCGCTTCGTTCAGCAGAGCGCGGTCTTGCTCGCTATCCTGCGGTGCTTTTGCCAGTTTGTTCATCAATTCCATGATGGCAGCAATCGCGGTGTTAAAGGTCTGACGACGACCAATATCATCGGTCACTTTCGCGATGGTTTTGTGAACATCACGGCGTAATGCTTTTTGATCTTCGTTCAGCGCGGCAATATCAAGTGCAGGTGCCGCACCACGGCTGGTGTGCTCGTAGGCCAGTCTCCAGACACGTTTCAGGAAGCGGTTTGCCCCTTCAACGCCAGACTCTTGCCATTCCAGCGTCATATCAGCCGGGGACGCAAACATCATAAACAAACGAACGGTATCTGCGCCGTAGCGTTCAACCATCACTTGCGGGTCGATGCCGTTGTTTTTCGACTTCGACATTTTGCTCATGCCAGCATAGACCAGTTCATTGCCCTGTGCGTCGCAGGCATTGATAATACGGCCTTTCTCGTCACGCTCGACAATCGCATCCGCTGGGGAAACCCAGTTACGCTCACCGTTAACGCCGGTGTAATAGAACGCGTCTGCCAGAACCATGCCCTGACACAGCAGCTGTTTGGCTGGCTCGTTAGAGGTCACCATGCCTGCGTCACGCATCAGTTTGTGGAAGAAGCGGAAGTACAGCAGGTGCATGATGGCGTGTTCGATGCCACCAATATAGATATCTACCGGCAGCCAGTAGTTGGCGGCTTTGGAGTCCAGCATCCCTTTGTCGTACTGCGGGCTGGTGTAACGCGCGTAGTACCAGGACGATTCCATAAAGGTATCGAAGGTGTCGGTTTCACGCAGCGCAGGTTTGCCATCAACAGTAGTTTTAGCCCACTCAGGATCGGCTTTAATTGGACTGGTGATACCGTCCATGACGACATCTTCTGGCAGAATAACCGGCAGTTGATCTTCTGGCGTTGGCATGACCGTGCCGTCTTCCAGAGTCACCATTGGAATTGGCGCACCCCAGTAACGCTGACGGGAAACACCCCAGTCGCGCAGACGATAATTAATTTTACGTTCGCCCACGCCTTTCGCTGCCAGTTTGTCGGCAATGGCGTTGAACGCATTCTGGAAGTTCAGGCCGTCGAACTCGCCTGAATTGAACAGTGCGCCTTTTTCGGTCATCGCGGCGGCTGATAAATCAGGTTCGCTACCATCGGCATTGAGAATCACAGGTTTGATTTGCAAACCGTATTTCGTCGCAAATTCCCAGTCGCGCTGGTCGTGGCCAGGAACCGCCATCACCGCACCGGTGCCGTATTCCATCAGGACAAAGTTTGCTACCCAAACTGGAACAGCTTCGCCAGTCAGTGGGTGAATGGCGTTCACGCCAGTGGCAACGCCTTTCTTTTCCATGGTTGCCATTTCAGCTTCGGCAACTTTGGTGTTACGGCATTCATCGACGAATGCAGCCAGTTCAGGGTTGTTCACTGCCGCTTGTTGTGCGATAGGGTGGCCAGCAGCAACTGCCAGGTAAGTCACACCCATAAAGGTGTCCGGGCGGGTGGTGTAAACCGTCAGTTTCTCAGCGCTGTTTTCAACGTCGAAAGTAATCTCAACGCCTTCAGAACGGCCAATCCAGTTACGCTGCATGGTTTTGACCTGATCAGGCCAATGGTCCAGCGTATCCAGATCGTTTAACAACTCATCTGCGTAAGCGGTGATTTTGATAAACCACTGTGGGATTTCTTTGCGCTCAACTTTGGAGTCACAGCGCCAGCAGCAACCGTCGATAACCTGTTCGTTTGCCAGCACAGTCTGGTCATTCGGGCACCAGTTAACCGCGGAGGTTTTTTTGTAAACCAGGCCTTTGTTATACAGCTGAGTGAAGAACTGCTGTTCCCAACGGTAATATTCCGGGGTACAGGTCGCCAGCTCGCGGCTCCAGTCATAGCCAAAGCCCAGCGTTTTGAGCTGGTTCTTCATGTAATTGATGTTGTCGTAAGTCCATGGTGCAGGCGCGGTGTTATTCTTTACCGCCGCCCCTTCAGCTGGCAAACCGAACGCATCCCAGCCGATTGGCTGCAGCACGTTTTTGCCCAGCATGCGCTGGTAGCGCGCGATAACGTCACCGATGGTGTAGTTACGAACGTGGCCCATGTGTAGTCGGCCAGAAGGATAGGGTAGCATCGAGAGGCAGTAATACTTCTCTTTGCCTTCGTCTTCGGTTACTTCAAAAGTACGCTTCTCTTGCCAGTGAAGCTGTACGTTGGATTCTATCTCTTCCGGGCGATATTGCTCTTGCATGGCAGCCAGTGGTCCTGTGATGAAAGACAGCTACAGGTTGTAGCTTTAACTATTAATTTCAGATCGGCATAGCATAGCCGATAAGAGTGCCGCAAAACAGCCTTTAGAAAGCTGGAGTCTGCATTTCTCATTTGCACTTTTTTACCTTGCTTGTGGGCAAACTAACAAAGTGATAGCCGATTAACGTCTACTATTAGAGCAGGTTAGCCGACACTGAATGCAGGAATCTCTTCAAGGAGGTAAGCAGACGATGAACAAGGTTGCTCAATTTTACCGTGAACTGGTAGCCTCGCTCACCGAACGGTTACGTAATGGCGAGCGCGATATAGACGAACTGGTCGCCAGCGCGCGTAAACGCATGAACGAAACTGGGGAGCTAACGCGTACCGAAGTTGATGAAGTGACGCGTGCAGTGCGGCGTGATCTGGAAGAGTTTGCCCGCAGCTACAACGAAAGCCAGGACGAATTTACCGACAGCGTTTTCATGCGCGTCATTAAAGAAAGTCTCTGGCAGGAACTGGCTGACATCACTGACAAAACGCAGCTCGAGTGGCGCGAAGTCTTTCAGGATCTCAACCATCACGGTGTCTATCACAGCGGTGAAGTGGTTGGGCTTGGCAATTTGGTTTGCGAGAATTGTCACTTCCACCTTGCCGTTTACACCCCGGACGTGCTGCCCGTCTGCCCGAAATGCGGACACAACCAGTTTGGCCGCAGACCTTTCGAACCTTAAATTGTCACCAGCCCCATGGTTTCATGGGGCTAAGCTTCGGGCGATAAACTACTGTGCGGCGTTCCCTGATAATAGGCCAACGCCACCATCAACGATTGCACCAGACACAGCGTGGCAGACTGGGAGCGGAAAGCATCAACCTGCGCTTCTTTAACCACAAAACACAAATCGCTGAACGTGGCCAGCGGGCTAATCTGGCTGTCCGTAATCACGATTTGCCGTGCGCCAGTGCTTGCCGCTTTTTCACTGACCATCAACGTTTCCTGGGCATACGGCGAGAAGCTAATTAGCACCACCACATCCTTCGCTTTCACTCGATTCACTTGCTCACGCAGCATCCCGCCGAGACCGTCGAGCAGAATCGGGCGGCACTCCAGGTGGCTCAGCGCATAACTTAGATACGCTGCCACGCTAAACGAACGGCGCAGGCCGACGATATAAATTGTTTCTGCTTCTGCCAGCAAAGTCACCGCTCGCTGTAACATTTCCGGCTCAGTGCGTGCGGCCAGTTGCTGCAAAGCTTGTGCATTGGAACGGGCAAACTCCTGCAAAATATCGAGTGGCGTTTCAGGCACCGCCTCGCTTTCCATTTCGCGGAACAACCGTGCGCGGTCGGTATAGCTGGCGGTTTCCTCCACCAGATTCATGCGAAACAGCTGTTTCATTTCGTTGAAGCCGCTGAAATCAAAAGCATTGGCAAAGCGGATCAGCGTTGAGGGCGGCACTTCTGCGCGTTCGGCAATGGCGGCTACGGTATCAAACGCCACGCTGTTGGTGTTATCCAGCACGTAACGGGAAACTTGCTGCAACCGTTTACTCAGGCTGTCGTAGCGGTCGCGAATCTGCTGCTGTAACTCGCTCAGGTTGGTCGCGGTGGTCAAATTACCTTCCTCAAAGAAATGGTTGCTGAAACATATTTAACCCCAGCAACGGTGAAAATGAAACAAATATACCAAAACAGATCCGATATGAAATCATAGTAGTCTCTATCCCGTTCCCCCGCCGCTGCGCTTAACACAAAAACTGATTTCTGATCACAATAATCAACATTTGTTTTATTTAACCATTAAATGGAATTTTTATTTCATATACAGTGTTCAGGAATCGACCATAAATGTGAGAGGGTACAGATGGAGACGGTAGCGAATTTCATTCACGGTGAATGCGTCATGGGCAACAGCTCACGCGTTCAGGCGATCTTCAACCCGGCCACTGGCGCACAAATCCGCCAGGTGGCAATGAGCACCGCGCAACAGACCGAACAGGCGATCGCTGCCGCCCAACAGGCATTTGCCGGTTGGGCGCGACAGGCTCCGCTGAAACGTGCGCGTGTCATGTTCCGTTTTAAAAGCCTGCTTGAACAGCATATGGACAGCCTGGCGAAGCTTATCAGCGAAGAACACGGCAAAGTTTATTCCGATGCAGTGGGCGAATTGACCCGTGGCCTTGAGGTGGTGGAGTTCGCCTGTGGTATTCCACATCTGCAAAAAGGTGAGCACTCGGCAAACGTCGGCACCGGTGTCGATAGCCACTCGCTGATGCAACCGCTCGGCGTCTGTGCGGGCATCACCCCTTTCAACTTCCCGGCGATGGTGCCGATGTGGATGCTCCCTATTGCCCTGGCGACCGGCAATACCTTCGTGCTCAAACCTTCTGAAAAAGACCCGTCGTTAGCGTTACGCCTGGCGCAATTGCTCAAAGAGGCTGGTCTGCCGGACGGCGTCTTCAATGTGGTGCAAGGTGATAAAGAAGCGGTAGATGTCCTGCTGACCGACCCGCGCGTGCAGGCGGTGAGTTTTGTTGGTTCGACGCCGATTGCTGAATATATCTACCAGACGGCTTCCGCTCACGGCAAGCGTTGCCAGGCATTGGGTGGGGCGAAAAACCACTGCATCCTGATGCCTGATGCGGACATGGAAATGGCAACAAACGCGATTATGGGCGCGGCTTACGGTGCGGCGGGTGAACGCTGTATGGCACTCTCCGTGGTCGTCGCGGTGGGCGACCAAACCGCAGACGATCTCTGCGTAAGGCTTGAGCAACAAATCGCTAAGCTGCGGGTTGGGCCAGGGCTGACATCAGGGCCAGAAAACGAAATGGGTCCGCTGATTTCAGCGCCGCACCGCGCCAAAGTGCTTGGCTACATTGATAGTGGCGAATCACAAGGGGCGACGTTACGTGTCGATGGGCGCGGTCTGAAGCTTGCAGGCAACGAAGGTGGATATTTCGTTGGGCCGACGTTGTTCGATAATGTCACCCCAGAAATGACTATCTATAAAGAAGAAATCTTTGGCCCGGTGCTGTGTGTGGTGCGTGCCGCGGATTACCGCAGCGCCATCGACCTGATTAATCATCATGAGTACGGCAACGGCACGGCGATTTTCACCGGCGATGGCGGCACGGCGCGCCGCTTCTGTGAAGAGGTGCAGGTGGGTATGGTCGGCGTTAACGTGCCGATTCCGGTACCGATGGCATTCCACAGCTTTGGTGGATGGAAGCGTTCGATTTTCGGGCCGCTGAATGTTCACGGCAGTGATGGCGTTCGTTTCTACACCCGCATGAAAACCATCACGGCTCGCTGGCCTGAAACCAGCCATCAGCAAGGCGCTGCGTTTTCTATGCCGACGCTGGGCTAACAGGGGGAAGCATGACGACACAACGCATGACCATGGCGCAGGCCCTGGTCAGGTTTTTGAACCAGCAATACGTCAACATTGATGGTGAAGAAACGCCGTTTGTTGCTGGGGTGATGACCATCTTCGGGCACGGCAACGTGCTGGGGATAGGTCAGGCACTGGAAGAAAACCCAGGCCATCTGAAAGTCCATCAGGGTTGTAACGAACAAGGCATGGCGCATATTGCCACCGGCTTTGCGAAACAACATTGTCGCAGGCGAATCTATGCGGTGACTTCATCGGTCGGGCCAGGGGCTGCGAATATGGTGACCGCAGCGGCCACCGCTACCGCCAACCGTATTCCGTTGCTGTTGCTGCCGGGGGATATTTACGCCAGCCGCCAGCCCGATCCGGTATTGCAACAAATAGAACAGTTCCATGACCTGAGTCTGAGTACCAATGACTGCTTCCGTCCGGTGTCTCGCTACTGGGATCGGATCAATCGCCCTGAGCAATTGATGAGTGCGATGTTAAGCGCGATGCGAGTGCTCACTCATCCGGCGGAAACCGGTGCGGTCACCATCTGCCTGCCGCAAGATGTGCAGGGCGAAGTCTGGGATTATCCGGAAAGTTTCTTCGCGCGACGGGTTCATCTTATTGAACGTCGTCCACCGGATGAAACTCGCCTGCAAGCCGCGCTCGAACTGATTACCCGCAAACGCCGCCCGTTGGTTATCTGCGGTGGTGGTGTGCGCTATTCGGGGGCTCACGCGGCATTTAACCAGTTTATCGACAGCGTTCAGTTGCCATTTGTCGAAACGCAGGCAGGCAAAGGAGCGATTGTCAGTGAACACCCACTTAACCTCGGTGGGGTGGGCGTCACCGGTGGTCTGGCGGCTAACCAACTGGCAGCGCAGGCAGATTTAGTGATTGGCGTCGGTACACGTTTGACTGATTTCACCACCGGATCAAAATCGCTATTTTGCCATCCTGACGTCGAATTCTTGCTGCTAAATGTGGCTGAGTTTGATGCTCTGAAACTGGATGCCACGCCGCTGGTGGCGGATGCACAAGTCGGGCTGGAGCGTTTAACCGTCGGGCTACGTACGCTGGATTATCAGTCGGCATGGCGCGATGAGCCTGTTAAAGCCAAAGCCGCGTGGCATGAAGAGTGCCAGCGGTTATGGACACGGCGCTGGCAGCCGCATGACAAGCCAGAAGTCTCCGGGCATCTGGATGCGCAGCTTGCCGAATACAGCGAGGTTCTCGGAACATGTCTGACACAAACGCGCGTACTCGGTCTGGTTAACCAGCACATCGAGGAAAACGCGATAGTCGTTGGTGCAGCAGGTTCATTGCCTGGCGATTTACAGCGTCTGTGGCAGGTCAAAACAGCGGATAGCTACCACCTGGAATACGGCTACTCCTGCATGGGTTACGAGATTGCCGCCGCAGTCGGGGCGAAGCTTGCGAAACCGAAGCAGCCGGTGTACGCCATGGTTGGGGACGGCTCGTATTTGATGCTGCATTCGGAACTGCAAACCGCGGTACAGGAAGGCATCAAAATCACCATCTTGCTGTTTGATAACGCAGGATTCGGCTGTATCAACAACCTGCAAATGGGTCATGGAATGGGTAGTTTCGGCACAGAGAACCGCAGGCGTAACCCCGAAACCGGGCAACTTGACGGGCCGCTGGTTAAAGTCGATTTTGCGAAGAATGCCGAAAGTTACGGCTGCCGCGCCTGGCGAGTCAACGACGAACAAAGTTTGCTGGCCGCGCTGGAAGCTTCAGCTTTGCATCCAGGTCCGACACTACTGGACATCAAAGTGCTGCCAAAAACCATGACTCATGATTACGAAGCCTGGTGGCGTACAGGCGATGCGCAAACGGCATCTTCTGGCTCAGTGACGGATGCTGCCGCCAAAACGTTAGCGATGCTTAAACGCGCCCGTCAGTATTAATCTCAATCCTCGCCCTTGAACATTCCGCTGGTATTGTAAGTGGAATGTTCATTTCATTTTTTGCCACGTTTTGCTCCTTTTCTGCTCCACTCCCTGCAATCAAGCTGAAACCCCCTCCCTTAAGTGATGCAATATTGTGCGATGTTGTGACTTTGATAACAAATCAGACCCATAAAATAGACAAAATGTTAACCTTGACTCAAAAATAGAATTTTCACTATTCATTAAAATGAAATAAATGTTTTATTTAAAGGGTCGTTAAATCAACTGTACGCATTGCCGGGGTCACCCCGGTACTTGACTCTAAAGCTATGCCAATATCGGGAGCCGCTATGTTTAACATTGCCTTACTGGGCGCAGGTCGCATCGGCCAGATCCACGCCGCCAATATTGCAGCCCACAAAGAGACCACCCTTTGGTCAGTTGTTGATCCGAACCAGGAAAACGCCAGCCGCATTGCCACGCTGTATCAGGCTCGCCAGCAGAGCGTAAGCGAAGCGATGGCCGACCCAAACGTCCACGCGGTGCTGATTGCCTCCGCCACCGACACGCACGCCGATTTAATTGAACTTGCCGCTTTCCACGGCAAAGCCATCTTCTGTGAAAAACCTGTCCACCTCGATTTGGCCCGCGTGCGTGACTGCCTGAAAGTGGTCAAAGAACGCGATGTGCCGCTATTCATCGGTTTTAATCGCCGCTTTGATCCTCAGTTTCGCCGCGTCAAAACCCAGGCTCAGCAAGGGCTGATTGGCAAACCTGAATCGCTGATGATTATTTCCCGCGACCCGTCGCCACCGCCTGCGGAATACGTGCGCGTTTCCGGTGGTATGTTCCGCGATATGACCATCCACGATTTCGACATGGCGCGTTTCATCATGGGTGAAGAGCCAGTGGCGATTTATGCCCAGGGCAGCAATCTGGTTGACCCGGCGATTGGCGAGGCGGGTGACATTGACACCGCTTTCATCGTGCTGAAGTACGCATCCGGCGCGCTTGCCACCATCGTCAATAGCCGCCGTTCGGCTTATGGCTACGATCAGCGCCTGGAATTGCACGGTTCAAACGGCTTGTTATGCGCGGGCAACATTCTGGAAAACCAGGTGCAGCATTTCGGTGCCAACGGCTGCAACAGCGCACTGCCTGAGCACTTCTTCCTGCAACGATACAAAGAGGCTTATGCCGCAGAGTGGCTGCATTTTGTCGCCATTTTACGTGGTGAAGCGAAGCCAGAGTGCAGCGGTGACGACGGTGAACGCGCGCTGTATCTGGCCGACAAGGCACTGGAATCCCTGCGTTGCCAGCGTGAAATAGCGTTGTAACTCCCGAACCCTACACATAAAGAGAGATAACAATGAAAAAAATTATTCTTGCTGCCCTCATCGCACTCGCTACCGCTCCGGCTTTCGCCGAAAACGAGCAAATTGTCTTTAGTACGCCAAACCTGGCGATGCCGTTTGAAGTGCATATGCAGCGCACTGCGGTAAAAGCCGCTAAAGAAATGGGCGTGCAGTTACAGGTGCTGGACAGCCAGGGCAGCTCACCTAAACAAGTGGCCGATCTTGAAAACGCCATTACGCGCGGCGCTCAGGGGTTTATCGTTTCACCCAACGACGTTAACGCGGTCTCCAGCGCAGTCAGTGAAATTCAGGATGCCAAACTTCCTGTCGTCACGCTCGACCGTACGGTCACCACCGAGAAAAAAGTGCCGCACTTTGGTGCCAATAACTATAAAGGCGGCCAGGCGGTGGCTGACTACGTGAAGTCGAAATTCCCCAATGGCGCGGAGATTATTCTGCTGACCGGCCAGCCAGGTTCTTCTTCCAACATTGAACGTACCAAAGGCATTCGCGACAGCCTGAAAGCCGGTGGCGATAAATACAAAATCGTCGCCGATCAGACCGGTAACTGGATGCGTTCCGAAGGGATGCGCATTGTAGAAAGCGTGCTGCCTTCACTGCCGAAAAAACCACAAGTCATTCTTTCTGCTAACGACGATATGGCGCTGGGTGCCATCGAAGCCCTTCAGGAACAAGGCGTGAAACCGGGTGAAATCATGGTCACCGGTTTTGATGCGGTGCCAGAAGCGCTGGCGCGTGTGCGCGATGGTTGGCTGCAAGTCACCGCCGATCAGCGTCCGGGCTACGCGGTGACCACCGCAATGAGCCAACTGGTTGCCAACATCCGCGAGAAAAAAGAGATCACCGGTGCCGATTACGCACCAACCATGATCACCAAAGAGAATCTGGATAAAGCTGAACGTATCGGCGAAGCCGGCAAATAGTATCCGTCATCTTTCAAGCTGCAGCTGTGTTGGCTGCCTTCCCGCACCCCAGTCACATAGTTCGCTATGTTCCTGGGGATGCGCTCAGTTGCCGCCGTGCTGCAGCTTGAAATCTAAAGGATACCTGCGGAAAGAGGAGCAGCCTGATGTCGCAATCCTTATTGAAAGTCAGCGAACTGGCGAAAAGCTTTTCCGGCGTTTGGGCGCTGAGCAATGCACAGCTCACCGTCGGGCAGGGGGAAATCCATGCGCTGCTCGGCGAAAATGGCGCGGGTAAATCCACGCTGTTGAAGGCACTGGCGGGCGCACAGCCGCAAACTCGAGGTGAAATCTGGTTTAACGGTGAAACGCTGGCGGTGGACGAGTCGCCGGTGGCCCGTCAGCAAAAAGGCATTATCACGATTTATCAGGAGTTTAACCTGCTGCCGAATATGACGGTGGCGGAAAATATGTTTCTTGGGCGCGAACCACGCCGTCGCAATTTAATCGTCGATGCCAAAGCGGTAAACCAGGAAGCGCAGGTGATTCTTGATTATCTGCAACTCAACGTGGCACCGACCACAGCGGTGGCGCGCCTGAGCGTCGCCCAGCAACAGATGGTGGAAATTGCCCGTGCGTTAACCCTTAACGCCAAACTGATCATTATGGACGAACCTTCGGCGGCGCTGAGTGACAGTGAAGTCGAAAGCCTGCACCGCGTGGTGCGCGAACTAAAAGGCCGCGGCGTCAGCATTATTTACGTCACCCACCGCCTGCATGAAGTTTTCCAGCTTTGCGACCGTTTTACCGTGTTCCAGGACGGGCGCTACACCGGCTCCGGCGAAGTCGCAGGCACCAGTGTTGAACAAATTATTCGTCTGATGGTGGGGCGCGATGTGGTGTTTGACCGCCGTGACTCGAGCCTGACCCATCATGAAGATAAACCCATTCGCCTGTCCGTGAAGGGGTTAAGCCGTGAGAAACCGCCGCTTGATCCGCACGGCATCGCGCTTAAAGACATCAGTTTTCACGTGCACAGTGGCGAAGTTCTGGGGATTGCCGGGCTGGTGGGTGCAGGCCGTACCGAGGTGGCGCGTTGCCTGTTCGGCGCGGACAAATTCACCCAGGGAACTTTCGAGTTAGACGGCAAACCTTACCAGCCGCAAAACCCAATGTACGCGCTGGAGTGTGGCATTGCCCTGGTACCGGAAGACCGCAAAAAATAGGGCGCGGTGCTGGGGTTATCGATTCGCGAAAACCTCACGCTATCAAGCCTGTCCTCGCTGCTGACCTGGCGCTATTTCGTCAGCCCGCGCAAAGAAGATGCGCTGATTGAAGCCTACCAAAAGGCGCTGCAAATCAAGATGGTCAACGCCGAACAGGAAGTGCGCAAGTTGTCCGGCGGCAATCAGCAAAAAGTGATTCTGGCGCGCTGCATGGCGCTCAACCCAAAAGTGCTGATTGTCGATGAACCGACGCGCGGTATCGACGTCGGCACTAAATCTGAAGTCCACCAGGTGCTGTTTGATATGGCTAAACAAGGCGTCGCGGTGATTGTTATCTCCTCAGACTTACCTGAAATCCTTGCGGTTTCCGACCGGATCATCACCCTCAGCGAAGGGCGGGTGACCGGCGAATTACACGGTGACGACGCTAACGAAGAACGGCTGATGACCCTGATGGCTATCAACCACCACGCTTTAAACGCCGCATAACGGGGGAGCCCATGACACAGATGATTTCCAAAACTCAGGCTCCGGCGAAGGGCGCATCGCGCTTTGATCCGATTGCCTTCTTTGAACGCTTTGGTGTGCTGATATTTATGATTCTGCTGCTGGTGTTCTTCCAGTTGCAAAACAGCAACTTCCTTAGCGAACGTAATATTTTCAACATCCTGACCGAAGTGTCGATCTACGGGATCATTGCCGTCGGCATGACCTTTGTGATCCTCACGGCGGGTATCGATCTCTCGGTGGGGTCGATTCTGGCGGTGTGCGCCATGACTGCCGCTTATGTGATTAAAGGCGACAACTTTACCACCGTGGATGCCGACGCATGGGGGGGTTTTAGCTGGTTGCTGGGGCTGGGGATTTGCCTCGCGATCGGCACGTTTATCGGTTTTCTGCATGGCCTTGGCGTCACGCGTCTGCGTCTGCCGCCGTTTATCGTCACGCTCGGTGGCATGACGATTTGGCGCGGCCTGACGCTGGTGATTAACGATGGTGCGCCTATCGCGGGCTTTGACGCTGGTTATCGCTGGTGGGGGCGCGGGGATATTCTCGGCATATCTGTGCCGATCTGGATTTTCGCCATCGTTTCTATTCTTGGCTATCTGGCGCTGCATAAAACCCGCTGGGGCCGCTTTGTCTATGCGATTGGCGGCAACCCCGAAGCGGCGCGCCTGGCTGGAGTCAACGTCAAACGGGTACTGGTCAGCGTTTATGTGGTGATTGGTTGTCTGGCGGGGCTTGCCGGGTTTGTGCTCAGTGCGCGTCTGGGCAGTGCCGAAGCGGTGGCGGGTATCTCGTTTGAGCTGCGCGTGATTGCCTCGGTGGTGATTGGCGGCACCTCGTTGATGGGCGGCTACGGGCGCATCAGCGGCACGATTATCGGTGCCATCATCATGGGCATTCTGATTAACGGGCTGGTGCTGATGAACGTCTCGGCTTACTACCAGCAAATTATTACCGGTCTGATCATCGTACTGGCGGTAGCGTTTGATACCTACGCCAAGAGCCGTCGTGGCGCGATTTAATCCAGGAACACACTATGAAAAAAGTCAGGATTGGTTTAATCGGCACCGGTTATATCGGCAAAGCCCATGCGATTGCTTACGCCCAGGCACCGACCGTATTTGATTTGCGCGGCGAGTTGGTGCGCGAAATGGTGGCAGAAGTGACGCCTGAACTGGCCGCCACACGTGCCGCCGCTTTTGGATTTAACCGCTCAACCGGCAACTGGCGCGAGCTGGTGGCGGATCCAAATATTGACGTGGTGGATATTTGCTCACCGAACCATCTGCATAAAGAGATGGCGCTGGAGGCGATTCGCCACGGCAAACACGTTTACTCGGAAAAGCCGCTGGCGCTTAACGCCCGTGATGCCCGATTGATGGTCGATGCGGCGCATTGTGCCGGAGTGAAAACTCTGGTCGGCTTCAACTACATGAAAAACCCCACCGCGCAGCTGGCAAAACAGATTATCGAGCGCGGGGAAATTGGCGAGGTTATCCACTTTTACGGCACCCATAACGAAGACTATATGTCTGACCCGCTCGCGCCGATTCACTGGCACTGCTTCAAAGAGACGGCTGGCCTTGGGGCGCTTGGCGATCTCGCGGCGCATATCGTCAATATGGCGCAGTACTTGGTGGGGGATATCCAGCAAGTTTGTGGCGACCTGAAAACCGTGGTGCCACAGCGCCCGGCACAGGCAGGCAGCAGCGAGATGGTCGCCGTGGAAAACGAAGATCAGGCACACGCCATGGTGCGTTTTGAGGGCGGGGCGCAGGGTGTGATTGAAACCTCCCGCGTGGCTTGTGGGCGCAAAATGGGACTGACCTGGACGGTGACGGGAACCAAAGGCGCGATCACTTTTACCCAGGAGCGCATGGCAGAGCTGAAGCTGTATCTGCAAAGCGATCCTGAAGGCCGCCAGGGGTTCCGCACGCTGCTCGTCGGCCCGGCGCATCCTGACTACGGCGCGTTCTGTATGGGCGCGGGTCATGGCATTGGTTTTAACGATCAGAAAACCGTCGAAGTGCGTGATTTGATCGACGGGATCGCCGCTGACGCGCCAATGTGGCCGGACTTTGAAGAGGGCTGGAAGGTGTCGCGCATCCTCGATGCTATCGCCCTGTCTCACCAGAGTGGCCGCTGGGTAAACGTATCTGAAATTGTTTGAGGACGGAGCATGAAACAAAAGCAGTTAGATCTGATTTGCATGGGGCGAGTCGCGGTTGATCTCTACAGCCAGCAGATTGGCGCACGCCTCGAGGATGCCAGCAGTTTCGCCCGCTATTTGGGCGGTTCATCGGGGAATGTCGCTTACGGAACGGCACGACAGGGGCTGAAGTCGTCGATGCTGGCTCGCGTTGGCGACGAGCATATGGGGCGTTTTCTGCGTGAGGAACTGACGCAAGTCGGTTGTGATACCAGCCATCTGATTACCGATACCGAACGGCTCACCGCGCTGGTGCTGCTCGGCATCAAAGACCGGGACACCTTTCCGCTGATTTTTTACCGCGATAACTGCGCAGATATGGCGATTACCGCCAGTGATTTTAGCGAGGAGTACATTGCCTCAGCGCGTTGTCTTGCCATCACCGGAACCCATCTTTCCCATCCCGCGACCCGCGAGGCGGTGCTGACCGCGCTGAACTATGCGCGGCGCAACGAAGTGCGCACCGCACTGGATATTGACTACCGTCCGGTGCTCTGGGGGCTGACGGCGCTGGGCGATGGGGAAACGCGTTTTATCGCCGCCCAGCAAGTCACACAGCAACTGCAATCGGTGCTGCATCTGTTTGATGTGATTGTCGGCACGGAGGAAGAGTTCCACATTGCTGGCGGCTCGACTGACACACTTACTGCCCTGAAACAGGTGCGTGAAGTGAGCGGCGCAACGCTGGTGTGTAAGCGTGGTGCACAAGGCTGTTCGGTGTTTACCGGCCAGATCCCGGACTCGCTGGGCGGCGGCATTAATGTCACGGGCGTGCGGGTTGAAGTGCTGAATGTGCTGGGGGCGGGCGATGCGTTTATGTCCGGCCTGATGCGTGGTTATCTCAATGATGAAGGCTGGGAGCAGGCGTGTCGTTACGCGAACGCCTGTGGCGCACTGGTGGTTTCACGCCACGGTTGTGCGCCAGCCATGCCGAGCAAAGTGGAGCTTGATGACTATTTAGCCCGCGAACAGCAAGTGCCACGCCCCGATCTTGACGCGCGTCTGAATCATCTGCATCGCGTAACCACTCGCCGCCGGCAGTGGCCGGAACTGTGCGTAATGGCCTTTGATCATCGCAGTCAGCTTGAAGATATGGCATTGAGCTGCGGGGCAGATTTAAAGCGCATTCCGGCGCTGAAGCAGCTGATTTTGCAGGCCAGCCGTGAGGCGGCAAAGCATGCCGAACTGGAAGGGAAAGCTGGTCTGTTGTGCGACGGGACTTTCGGCCAGGATGCACTGAATGCCATTACTGGCGAAGGCTGGTGGATTGGCCGCCCAATCGAGCTACCCGGTTCGCGCCCGCTGGAGATGGAACACGGCAATATTGGCTCGCAGCTGATTAGCTGGCCGCAGGAACACATTGTGAAATGTCTGGTGTTCTTCCATCCGGAAGATGCTCACGCTTTGCGCCTTGAGCAAGAGCAAAAGGTGACGGAGGTGTATCGCGCCTGTTGCCAGTCCGGCCATGAATTACTGCTGGAAGTGATTTTGCCCGCCGACATGCCGCGCAGCGATGACCTTTATTTGCGAGCGATCTCGCGCTTCTACAACCTCGGTATTTATCCGGACTGGTGGAAATTGCCGCCGCTTAGCAGCCAGGGATGGGAAGCCTTGAGCGAGCTGGTAGAAAAACGCGATCCGCATTGCCGTGGTGTGGTCATTCTTGGACTGGATGCGGCAGTGGAAGTGCTGCGCACCGGATTTAATGCGGCGGCAGATTATCCGATTGTGAAAGGCTTTGCGGTAGGGCGCACCTTGTTTGGTGAAGCGTCGCAGGCCTGGTTAAAACGCGAGATTGATGATGCGCAACTGATTGCCCGCATCCGGGACAACTACCTGCGGTTGATAGCCTTATGGCGTGCACGCGGGCAGACACAATTCTAAGGAGAAGATCATGACTGTACATTTAGGCATTAACCCACTGACCTGGACCAATGACGACCTGCCTTCACTGGGTGCTGACACTTCGCTGGAGACTTGCCTGAGCGAAGGGAAAGAAGCCGGTTTTGCAGGCTTTGAACTGGGGAATAAATTCCCGCGTGAGGCGCGTATTCTGGGGCCAATTCTGGATAAGCATCAGCTGAAACTGGTTTCCGGCTGGTACTCGGGCCGCCTGCTGGAACGCTCCGTTGAAGAAGAAATTGAGGCGGTGCAGCCCCATTTAACGCTGCTGCGCGAACTGGGAGCGAAGGTGCTGGTGTTTGCTGAAGTCTCTGGTTGTATTCACGGTGAGCAGCAAACGCCGGTTCACCTGCGCCCGCGTTTCCCTGCTGAACGTTGGGCAGAATATGGCGAAAAGCTGACGGCTTTTGCGCGCTACACCCAACAACAGGGCGTACAAATTGCCTACCATCACCATATGGGAACAGTGATTGAGAGCGCTCAGGATGTGGATAACCTGATGACTCACACCGGGCCAGAAGTCGGTTTGTTGCTCGATACCGGTCACCTTACTTTTGCCGGGGCTTCGCCGCTGAAAGTCGCCGAGCGCTGGATTGAGCGCATCAATCATGTGCACTGCAAAGACGTGCGCGCTGACGTGCTGGCGGATGTTAAAAACCGCAAGACCAGTTTCCTCGATGCCGTGCTGAGTGGCGTTTTCACCGTACCGGGCGACGGTTGTGTGGATTACCCGCCGATTATGGCGCTGCTGAAAAAACAAGGTTACAGCGGCTGGCTGGTGGTGGAAGCGGAGCAAGATCCGGCGATCGCCCATCCGCTGACTTACGCACGCCTGGGCTACAACAACCTCAGCAAACTGGCGCGGGATGCCGGGCTGATTTAACTGTGCTGATTTAAGGAGTACCGATGTCCAGATTACTTTCGCGCTGGCAACAGCCAGACGAGCAGGGGCGTACGCAACACATTACGCCGCATACGGCAGGCTGGGGATATGTCGGTTTTGACGTTTATCAACTGCGTGAAGGGCAGCGCCTGGAATTGCCCGCAGTGGATGACGAGCGTTGCCTGGTGTTGGTGGCAGGACGCGCCACCATCGACACGCCTTATGCACGTTTCCCGGAAATTGGTGACCGTATGAGCCCGTTTGAGCGGCGTAAACCGTGGGCGGTATATGTCACAAGCGGCGAAACGGTGCAAGTCGAAGCGCTGACCCAGCTTGAACTGGCGGTGTGTTCGGCACCAGGTAAAGGCACGCACACAACACGGCTTATCGCGCCGCAAGATATTGCTGCCGAGGCGCGGGGTAAAGGCCATAACCAGCGCTATGTGCATAATATTCTGCCGGAAGATAAAGCCGCCGACAGCTTGTTGGTTGTCGAGGTGTATACCAATGAAGGCTGCACCAGCTCTTATCCCAGCCATAAGCACGACACGGATAACCCGCCCAACGAAACCTATCTTGAGGAGACGTATTACCATCGCCTCAACCCGTCGCAGGGTTTCTGTATGCAGCGTGTGTATACCGATGACCGTTCACTGGACGAATGCATGGCAGTCTATGACAAAGACGTGGTGAAGGTGCCGAAGGGATATCATCCGGTGGCCACTATGGCGGGTTATGACAGCTATTATTTGAACGTGATGGCTGGGCCGGTTCGCAAGTGGATGTTTACCTGGGAGCAGGATCATGCCTGGGTAAATAGCGAGGAATATCAGGGGTAGACGCGGGTTTTAACTGAAAAGGGTGGATGCCATATAGCATCCACCCTTTTTTTTAGGCTTTTAGTGCAAGATTTTCGCCAGGAAGTCTTTCGCTCGCTCAGACTGCGGATTGTTGAAGAAGTCTTCTTTATTGGAATCTTCGACAATCTTCCCTTCATCCATAAAGATCACGCGGTTCGCCACTTTACGGGCAAAGCCCATTTCGTGTGTCACCACCATCATGGTCATGCCTTCGTTTGCCAGTTCGACCATCACGTCCAGCACTTCGTTGATCATCTCGGGATCAAGCGCGGAAGTTGGTTCGTCAAACAGCATGGCAACCGGGTCCATACACAACGCGCGCGCAATCGCCACACGTTGCTGCTGGCCGCCGGAAAGCTGCGCCGGGAACTTATCGGCATGCGCCGTCAGCCCAACGCGCTCGAGCAACTTAAGCCCTTTTTTACGCGACTCTTCTTTGTTGCGTTTCAGCACTTTCACTTGTGCCAGCGTCAGGTTTTCAATAATCGACAGATGCGGGAAAAGCTCAAAGTGTTGGAACACCATGCCAACGTGCGAACGCAATTCAGCCAGATTGGTTTTCTTGTGGTTTACCTGAGTGCCGTTTACCACGATCTCGCCTTTTTGCACCGGTTCCAGACCGTTGACGGTTTTGATCAGTGTTGATTTACCGGAACCAGACGGTCCACAAACTACCACCACTTCGCCTTTTTTAACGCTCGTTGAGCAGTCGGTTAGCACCTGAAAGTGACCGTACCATTTAGAAACATTTTTCAGGGAAATCATTACACTGTCCTTTTCTTCAAGTAGGTAACCAACAGCGAGGCACTCAAACTGATGACGAAATACACCAAACCGGCAAACAGAATCATCTCAACCTGGGTTCCGTCGCGCTCGCCAATGGTGGTCGCGGTACGGAAGAAATCAGCCAGGCTTAATACATATACCAACGACGTATCCTGGAATAAGACGATGCCCTGGGTTAACAGTAACGGCACCATCGCGCGGAAGGCTTGTGGCAGGATAATCAGTTTCATTGACTGCCAGTGTGTCATCCCGAGCGCCAGCGCGGCATGAGACTGCCCGCGTGAAATGCTCTGAATACCGGCACGAATAATTTCGGAATAGTAGGCGGCTTCAAACATCGAGAAGGCGACCATCGCCGAAATCAGGCGGATGTCCGTCTGTGGCGAAAGCCCCAGTACTTTCTGTAAGAAACCCGGCACCACCAGATAGAACCACAGCAGCACCATCACCAGCGGGATAGAACGGAAAACGTTGACGTAGGCGCTGGCAAACCAGGCGATTGGCTTGATTGGCGACAGGCGCATCACTGCCAGCAAGGTTCCCCACACGATACCGATGACCACCGCAGTGACCGTGATTTTCAGGGTGATAATTAACCCCTGAATCAGGTACGGCATAGCGGGTAAAATTGAAGTCCAGTCAAAATCGTACATTATTTGCCTCCCATGTTGCCAGGCAGGCGAATTTTACGTTCAACCACATACATCACCAGCATAATCACGGCGTTAATCAGCACATAAGCGAGTGTGATGGCGGTAAATGATTCGTAGGCGTGAGCAGAGTAGTCCAGCAATTTACCGGCTTGCGCGGCCATATCGACCAGGCCAATGGTTGATGCGATGGCCGAGTTCTTCACCAGGTTCATCATCTCAGAGGTCATTGGCGGCACAATCACGCGGTAGGCATTCGGCAGCAAAACATAACGATAGGCTTGCGGCAGGGTCAGCCCCATCGCGAGTGCCGCGTTTTTCTGCCCGCGAGGTAGCGATTGAATAGCAGCACGAACTTGTTCGCAGACACGAGCGGCGGTAAACAGACCGAGGCAAATCATCGACGAGAGGAAGAATTGTATATTCGGGTCAAGCTCAGACTTAAACCACATGCCGAGGTTTTCGGGCAGTAATTCCGGCACCACTAAGTACCAGGTAAAAAACTGCACGATAAGCGGCACATTACGGAATAACTCGACATACAGTGTGCCCATACCCGAAAGCCATTTATTCGGGACGGTACGCAAAATACCGAACAGTGAGCCGACAAAGAAAGCGATTATCCATGCGCAGATGGACAAGGCAACGGTGACCTGGAAGCCATTCCAGATCCAGCCCAGATAAGTGGTGTTGCCGAACGGGGCGGGCTGTAAAAATATTCCCCAGTTCCAGTCTATAGACATAACGTACTCCGAGAAAAAATTGAGGGTAGCACTAGCGCTACCCTCGAAGATTGATGAGAAGCTTGCACCCGTATTTCAGGTCATAGCCTGAGATTTTTGGGTACTTTCACGTCGGATGGGGAACGGCCATCCAACGCATAGTCTGTCCGAGCTTCAGTTCGTCAATCGAGAGGGCAAGGTCATCCCGGCCCCTGGTTCTATACCCGTCATCCTTCAAGCTGCAGGGGTGTTGGCTGCAACTCGAATGCTAACGGGTATGATTAATTAACTGCTTTATCGTTTGGTGTTTTGAACAAGGCTTTCATGTCGTCAGACAGCGCGAAGTTCATGTTGATGTTTTTCGGTGGGATTGGGTTCATGAACCACTTATCGAACCATTTAGCTGCTTCACCGGACGTTTGTGTCTGAGCAATGGTGTCATCCATCAGCTTTTTAAAATCAGCATCGTCTTTGCGCAGCATACAGCCGTACGCTTCGTGTGATTGCGGAGTGCCAACGATTTCCCAGTTATCCTGTTTCTTCGCTTTTGCACGCTCACCGGCTAACAGGGCATCATCCATCATAAAGGCGACAGCACGGCCACTTTCCAGGGTGCGGAACGAGTCACCGTGGTCTTTGGCGCTGATAATGCGCATGTCCATTTTCTTCTCTTCATTCAGCTTGTTAAGCAGAACTTCAGAAGTGGTACCGGAGGTCACAACCACCGCTTTGCCTTTCAGATCGGCAAAGTCTTTAATCTCGCCGCCTTTCTTAACCAGCAAACGAGTACCTACCACGAAGATAGTGTTGGAGAACGAGGCTTGTTTCTGGCGTTCCAGGTTATTGGTGGTTGAACCGCACTCAAAATCGAAAGTCCCGTTTTGCAGCAATGGAATACGGTTCTGAGAGGTAATCGGGATCAACTTAACTTGCAGGTCAGGTTTGTTGAGTTTTTTCTTTACCGCTTCAACGATGGCATTGGAATAAGCCTGTGAATAGCCGACCACTTTCTGTTGATTATCGTAGTAAGAGAAAGGAACGGAAGATTCACGGTGACCGACCACAATAACGCCATTAGCGGCAATCTTATCCAGAGTGCTTTGTTGAGCAGCAGGTTTCGCATCTTCAGCGTGCGCGATACCCGCGCCTAAACCCATAACCAGCAAAGCTGAGGCTAGTTTACGTAATTGCATGACCAACTCCTTTGTCCTAATGCCACAGGGCATTGATACCTGATGTGAATGTTATTTTGTTGTTGTGTGTTACTAAAACAGGGTGAAACTTGTTCTTTTGTTAACATTTAACATAGCTTGATGTAAAGAATTTGCTATCCAGATGTTTATTTTTGCGAAGTGCGCCGCACCGTTTAAAGGCAAAAATATCTCCTTGCACTACTTTAGTGCTCGTAATGTCATTGTTTGGTGCAGCTCAATGCTTCCTGCTACCCATAGGGTTTGGTTTCAGCATTTTGTTTGTTTCTAATGAGTAAATATTTGCAAAGGTTGTGCCAGAAATAAAAAAGGCCAGCAGTAGCTGGCCATTTTTAGGATGATGCGGGGTTAAAACTTGCGGCGAGAACGAAGAGCCAGCAGAACTGAGGCAAAGCCAAATATCAATGTCAGCCCCCACAGCGGCCAGTCACCGAAGCGCGCATACGGCGTAATACCGCGCGTTGGCGTGACCTTCGCTTCCAGCACTTCGCGCGTAAACTGCGGGATGACTGCATCGACATCGCCATCAGCATTCACCACGGCAGTGATGCCGTTGTTAGTGCTGCGCAGCAGTGGACGACCCAATTCCAGCGAGCGCATGCGTGCCATCTGGAAATGCTGCCACGGGCCAATCGACTTACCGAACCACGCATCGTTGGAAATGGTCAGCAGGAAGTCTGTGTCCGGACGGAAGTTATCACGCACTTGTTCGCCAAGGATGATTTCATAACAAATAGCAGGCGTGAGCTTGATACCGTTGGCTGCAAGCTGTGGCTGTAAATACGGGCCACGGCTAAATGATGACATCGGCAAATCAAAGAACGGGGCCAGCGGGCGCAGAATGGATTCCAGCGGCACAAACTCACCAAATGGTACCAGGTGGTTTTTGTTGTACCGATCGGCGCTGTTGTAGCTGTACTGGTTACCTTCACCCAGCGTGATAATGGTGTTGTAGGTGTCGTAGCGGTTTTGTTTATTCAAACGCGCGTCAACAATACCGGTAATCAGCGAGCTGTGTTTAGAGCGCAGCAGGTCGTCCATCATCGTCAGGAATTGCTGCTGGTTTATCTCCAGATCCGGGATTGCCGATTCAGGCCAGATAATCAGCTGGGATTTACCCATCTGCGGCTGTGTTTTATCGAGGTAAATCTTCAGCGTATTCAGCAACTGGTTTTCATCCCATTTCAGGGATTGTGGAATATCGCCCTGAACCATCGCGACATCGACGGTGCGTTCAGGCTGCGGTTGATACCACTGAATCGAACGTAACGGCCACGGTAGCAGCAACAACGCAGCGGCAATGACCGCAGGACGCCAGTTGCGTTCATGCAGTGCATAAACCAACAAGCCGCTGATAACCATCAGCAGGAAGGTGATGCTTTCGACGCCAAGAATTGGCGCAATGCCTTTTAGCGGACCATCAATCTGGCTATAACCAAATTGCAGCCACGGGAAACCGGTTAATACCCAGCCGCGCAGGAATTCAGTGAGTTGCCATAGCATGGGTGCTGCAATAGCCACACGCCACCACGTCGTTTTCGGGCAGAGTTTACTGAGGAAACCGCCAAATAAGCCGGTATATAACGACAAGTAAGCGGCAAGCAAAACCACCAAAAAGATATTCACCGGGCCAGGCATACCACCAAATTGCGCGATACTGACATACACCCAGTTTATGCCTGAGCCAAATAGCCCCAGCCCCCAGAAGAAACCAATCCAGGCGCTTTGAATAGGACGGCGATTGAGAGTCAGCCCCTGAAGCCCAGCCAAAGAAAGAATGGCGGCAGGCCAGAAATCGTAAGGGGAGAAAGCCAGCGTTCCGCAGGCACCAAAAAGCAGCGCCAGCAATAGACGAACGCGCTGGCGTCGAAGGAGTAGGGCTATAGCCATCTTTAAATTAATCTTCCAGTTTCGGTTGTGGCGAGTCGTCCGGAATTCTGACATGAACCTGAATCACACGGCGGCTATCTGCCATCGCGACTTTAAACTGATAACCATCAATTTCAATGGTTTCGCCACGGGCAGGTAAGTGGCCAAAGGCCTGCATCACTAATCCACCAATGGTATCCACTTCGTCATCATTGAAATGGGTAGCGAAGGTGTCGTTGAAATCTTCGATTGAGGCCAAAGCACGGACCGTCCATGTATGGCGGCTTAGCTGGCGGAAATCGCTATCTTCTTCGTCGTCGTACTCATCTTCAATTTCCCCGACAATCAGTTCGAGAATATCTTCGATAGTCACAAGGCCGGAAACCCCGCCAAACTCATCAATCACAATCGCCATGTGGTAGCGCTGCTGACGAAACTCTTTCAGCATGCGGTCAACACGCTTACTTTCTGGCACAACAACGGCCTGACGTAACACTTTTTCCATGCTAAATGGCTCAGTATCGCTGCGCATAAACGGCAGCAGATCTTTGGCCATCAGAATCCCTTCGATATGATCTTTGTCTTCACTGATCACCGGGAAGCGGGAGTGTGCTGATTCGATGATCACATCGAGGCATTCGTCCAGCGTCTGGTTGTGTTTGAGCGTTACCATTTGCGAGCGAGGGATCATGATGTCGCGGACGCGTTGGTCGGCGATGTCCATCACGCCTTCGAGCATGTCGCGGGTATCCTGATCGATCAGATCATTTTGCTCAGAATCACGGATGAGTGTCAGCAGATCGTCACGGTTTTTAGGTTCACCGTGGAATAGCTGGTTGAGAATCAGGGAAAAGAATCCCTTCTTACTGGCAGGCGTGTCACTGTTTTGTGAGTTGTCGTCGCTCATGGCGTTTGGTTTGAGGCCTCTCGATAATGAATTGATAACAGGCAGTTTAATCGTGCACTGCCTGCGGTTCTGCGCTCAGAAGGGTTAACCCTACAGAGACTATTCTTTCTCGGCAATGTACGGATCAGCATACCCAAGAGCAAGCATTATCTCTGTTTCCAGGGATTCCATCTCTTCGGCTTCCTCATCTTCAATATGATCATAGCCAAGCAGATGCAAACTACCGTGGATGACCATATGTGCCCAATGTGCATCCAGCGGTTTTTGCTGCTCTTTTGCTTCTTGTTCCACCACCTGACGGCAAATAATCAGGTCGCCCAGTAACGGAAGTTCAATGCCTGGCGGGGCTTCAAACGGGAACGAAAGCACGTTGGTGGATTTATCTTTCCCACGGTAAGTGAGGTTCAGATCGTGGCTCTCTGCATCATCCACCAGGCGAATCGTAACTTCTGATTCTTCCTGAAACTGTGGAATGACCGCATCAAGCCAGGTCTGAAATTGTTCTTCCGTTGGCAGGCCGCTTGCGTCTTCACACGCGACCTGTAAATCCAGTATTACCTGACTCATTTACTCTCCTGAGCGGCAGCATTGATTGCCATCGCTTCTCGCTTGCGCTCTGCTGCGAGTTCATCTTTACGAACCTGTTCGGCGTTTTCCCACGCTTCATAGGCATTCACAATGCGTGCCACCACCGGGTGGCGTACTACGTCTTCGCTGTTAAGGAAGTTAAAACTGATTTCATCGACTTCGGCCAGCACCTCAATGGCGTGGCGCAGGCCGGATTTCAGATTTTTTGGCAAATCGATTTGGGTGACATCACCAGTAATTACTGCTTTGGAGTTGAAGCCAATGCGCGTCAGGAACATCTTCATCTGTTCGATGGTGGTGTTCTGGCTTTCATCAAGAATGATGAAAGCATCGTTTAATGTACGCCCCCGCATGTAGGCCAATGGTGCGACTTCAATAACATTGCGCTCCATTAGCTTTTCAACGCGCTCAAAACCGAGCATCTCAAACAGGGCGTCGTAAAGCGGACGCAAGTAAGGGTCGACTTTTTGGCTTAAATCGCCAGGCAGGAAGCCCAGTTTTTCACCGGCTTCGACGGCTGGGCGCGTCAGCAGAATACGACGGATATCTTGACGTTCCAGCGCATCCACTGCCGCAGCAACTGCGAGGTACGTTTTACCGGTACCAGCAGGGCCGACGCCAAAGGTGATGTCATGGTCGAGAATATTGGCGATGTATTGCGCCTGATTTGGCGTGCGTGGCTTGATAACGCCACGTTTGGTCTTGATATTGACCGCTTTGCCGTACTCAGGAACACTTTCGGCAGACTGTTCCAGGACGCGAATTTCTTTGATGGCGAGATGGATTTGTTCAGGGGTTATATCCTGAGTCTCGCCGCGCATCGGCGCGGTATCAACGTACAGATTGCGCAGAATATCTGCCGCGGCGTTTACTAAAATCGGGCGACCCGTGAGCTTGAAGTGATAGTCGCGACGGTTGATTTCGATCCCCAGCCGACGTTCAAGCTGCTTGATGTTGTCATCAAATGGGCCACACAGGCTTAGCAGACGCGCATTGTCTGCGGGTTCTAGCGTAATTTCACGTGTTTCGATATTCAAACTTATCCTCGGGGTCACTCTGGGCCAGTTGAAGGAGTTGCTGCATTAACGCAGGCCATAAAAAGATTATTTACGGCGAGTGAAGATGGTGCAAGCCTGGTTTTTGATATTTGGGTGGCTGATTCAGAATGCAAGTGCAAATACTGAAAATGCCCGTCGGTTCACGGCGTTAGTGAACCGACGGGCAAAGCAGGGAGGAATTAAGGCTGATAAATTCCAACGCCGATTTCATTTTCTTTACGAGTGCGGGCAATAACTGACTCCGGAGACTCGGCAATACGCAGGCCCATCTGGTCTTCGGTGCGCACGACTTTTCCGCGCAGTGAGTTGTTAGTAGCCACTTCAGTAATTTCGACATCGACAAATTTACCGACCATGTCCGGGGTGCCTGCAAAGTTGACGCCACGGTTGTGTTCGGAACGACCGGTCAGCTCCATAATGTTTCTGCGTGACGTGCCTTCAACCAGAATGCGTTGTGTGGTGCCAACCATTTTCCGGCTCAACTCCATTGCTTGCTGGTTGATGCGGTCTTGCAGAATATACAGACGCTGTTTTTTCTCTTCTTCTGGCACGTCGTCAACCATATCGGCGGCGGGGGTGCCAGGGCGTGAGGAGAAGATGAAGCTGTAGCTGACGTCAAAATTCACATCGGCAATCACTTTCATGGTTTGCTCGAAGTCCTGCTGGGTTTCACCAGGGAAGCCAACGATAAAGTCAGAGCTAATCTGGATATCTGGACGGGCTGCGCGCAGCTTGCGAATCGTCGATTTGTATTCAAGAGCGGTATGGGTACGACCCATCAGGTTCAACACACGGTCTGAACCACTTTGAATCGGCAGATGCAGGAAACTCACCAGCTCAGGCGTATCACGATAAACTTCGATGATATCGTCGGTGAATTCAATCGGGTGGCTGGTGGTGAAACGAATACGGTCAATACCGTCAATTGCCGCCACCAGGCGCAGCAGTTCAGCGAATGAACAGATACCGCCATCGAAAGTCGGCCCGCGGTAAGCATTCACGTTTTGGCCAAGCAGATTCACTTCACGCACGCCTTGCGCTGCGAGCTGTGCGATTTCAAACAGCACATCATCACACGGGCGGTTCACTTCCTCACCGCGGGTATAAGGCACCACGCAGTAAGTACAATACTTGTTACAGCCTTCCATAATAGAAACGAAAGCGGTCGGGCCATCGGCTTTTGGCTCTGGCAGACGGTCAAACTTTTCGATTTCCGGGAAACTGACGTCAACGATTGGGCTACGGTTGCCACTAACTTTGTTGATCATTTCCGGTAAGCGATGCAGGGTTTGCGGTCCGAAAACGATATCAACATAGTGCGCGCGACTGCGGATCAGCTTGCCTTCCTGGGAAGCAACGCAGCCGCCAACGCCGATAATGATATCGGGATTTTTGCGCTTTAAGAGTTTCCAACGGCCAAGCAGATGGAATACTTTTTCCTGGGCCTTTTCACGGATAGAGCAGGTATTGAGCAGCAATACGTCCGCTTCTTTTGGGTTATCCGTGAGGATATAGCCATGCGTGCTGTTCAGCAGATCGGCCATCTTCGATGAATCGTATTCGTTCATCTGACAGCCCCAGGTTTTGATATGGAGTTTTTTTGTCATCGACTTGCCATTGCTCAGTTAAAGCCAGGAATTCAGGCCGCGTATTGTAATGCTTTGGCCTTGATGTGACCAGCCTACGAAACCGGCGTAAAAATCCGGTAGAATCAGGATAGACAATTTAAGGACAAAATCATCATGTTGAACCAGCCAATAGATGTTGCGGTAGTCGGCGGGGGATGGTCGGCGCGGCTGCCGCTCTTGGTCTCGCGCAAAATGGTTTTCAAGTGGCAGTGATTGAGCATCAGGCGCCTGCTGCCTTTGACGCCACAAGCCAACCCGATGTGCGTATTTCGGCTATCAGCAGCGCGTCAGTGGATTTACTGAAATCGCTAGGTGTCTGGCAGGCGATTCGGGCAATGCGTACACATGCGTATCGCCAGCTTGAAACCTGGGAGTGGGAAAGCGCACACGTGAGCTTTAATGCCCAGGAGCTTGGACTGCCAGAACTGGGTTATATGGTTGAAAACCAGGTTTTGCAGCTGGCTTTATGGCAGGCGCTGGAAGCTCATCCGAACGTTACGTTGCTCTGCCCGGCTCAAATTGACCGTATGCACGGGCAAGCAGGGA
Source organism: Buttiauxella sp. 3AFRM03 (assembly GCF_003675305.1). Classification (NCBI taxonomy): domain Bacteria; kingdom Pseudomonadati; phylum Pseudomonadota; class Gammaproteobacteria; order Enterobacterales; family Enterobacteriaceae; genus Buttiauxella; species Buttiauxella sp. 3AFRM03. The sequence goes on along the minus strand of NZ_CP033076.1, from coordinate 1,621,396 downwards.
AGTGGACGCTGCATTTTGCGGATGAGCAGACCTTAACGGTGCCGATGGTGATTGGTGCTGATGGTGCGAATTCACAGGTGCGCCGCTGGGCGGGCATTGGTATTCATGCCTGGCAATATCGCCAGTCTTGCATGTTAATTACCGTGAAGTGCGAGTCTCAGCCTGGCGACAGTACCTGGCAGCATTTCACACCAGCAGGGCCGCATGCGTTTTTACCGTTGTTCGATAATTGGGCATCTCTGGTGTGGTACGACTCACCGGCTCGAATTCGCCAGTTGCAAAATATGTCGATGCCGCAGCTGCAAAAAGCCATTCAAGCGAATTTTCCTGAACGCTTAGGCAAAGTCACTCCCGTCGCCAGTGGCGTATTCCCGCTGACGCGTCGCCATGCATTGCAATATACGCAGCAAGGTCTGGCATTAATTGGCGATGCTGCGCATACCATTCACCCGTTAGCCGGGCAGGGGGTAAATCTCGGTTATCGTGATGTGGAAGCGCTGCTTGATGTGATGATCAATGCGCGTAGTTATGGGGAGAATTGGGCGGATGCGCGAGTGTTAAAACGCTACCAGACGCGCAGGCAAGCGGATAACTTCCTGATGCAAAGCGGCATGGATCTGTTCTACGCCGGTTTCAGTAACAACGTAGGGCCGCTGCGAGTCATTAGAAATCTGGGGCTGATGGCAGCAGAACGCGGTGGTGTACTGAAACGCCAGGCGTTGAAGTATGCGTTAGGGTTATGAGTCGATAGTTTTTCGTAGGTCGGATTAGCGTTAGCGACATCCGACTTCAATTCAGACGAGATTATTCAAACGCAGAAAAGCAAAAAGCTCGCCGAAGCGAGCTTTTCATTTTTGGCTGGGGTACGAGGATTCGAACCTCGGAATGCTGGTATCAGAAACCAGAGCCTTACCGCTTGGCGATACCCCAAAAATATGGTGGCTACTACGGGAATCGAACCTGTGACCCCATCATTATGAGTGATGTGCTCTAACCAGCTGAGCTAAGTAGCCTAATTTTAAAACTATTTCTTCGACTGGCTGGGGTACCTGGATTCGAACCAGGGAATGCCGGTATCAAAAACCGGTGCCTTACCGCTTGGCGATACCCCAACTTAGGGCGCACAAAACTAACGTGCTATGTCGAAAACTGCTATATCAAAAAAATTGGCTGGGGTACCTGGATTCGAACCAGGGAATGCCGGTATCAAAAACCGGTGCCTTACCGCTTGGCGATACCCCATCCGTGCAACGCGTTAAAATGGTGCGGGAGGCGAGACTTGAACTCGCACACCTTGCGGCGCCAGAACCTAAATCTGGTGCGTCTACCAATTTCGCCACTCCCGCGCTAAAAAAAGAATAATGGTGGCTACTACGGGAATCGAACCTGTGACCCCATCATTATGAGTGATGTGCTCTAACCAGCTGAGCTAAGTAGCCTTCTTTTTTTCTGCGTAACCTTATCGGCGTTGCGGGGCGCATTATGCGTAGTTGGACTTCTAGCGTCAACAAATTTTTTCCCGAAAAGTCGCGGAAATTGTCTGTTTGACTAGCTTACGAACAGCTTGATGCAATATTCGTCAATTATCGGTTATTTCGTGGTTTTATTTGATGAAAAGCCCCGAATAAGGGCTGGGGATATTGCAGAAACAAAAACGGGCCCGTAGGCCCGTGTGTCTAATTTTGCTCGCTTATTTGTAAGCGGACTGGTGAACGCCTACTGCACGGCCTGATGGATCATTCATTGTTTTGAAGGCTTCATCCCATTCAATGGCCTTAGCGGACGAACAGGCAACGGATGGGCCGCCTGGAACACATTGCGCAGCACTTGGCAGTGGGAACAATTCTTCGAAGATTTCACGGTACAAATAAGCTTCTTTAGAGCCTGGTGTGTTGTACGGGAAGCGATAGCTTGCGGTTTCCAGTTGTTGGTCGGTGACCTGACCCGCAGCAACTTCTTTCAGCGTGTCAATCCAGCTGTAACCTACACCATCGGAGAACTGCTCTTTCTGACGCCATGCCACACTTGCTGGCAGATAGGATTCAAAACATTCACGAAGGATATGTTTTTCCATCTTGCCGTTGCCGCACATTTTGTCTTTCGGGTTGATACGCATCGCGACATCGAGGAATTTTTTGTCCAGGAACGGTACGCGAGCTTCAACACCCCAGGCCGACATCGCTTTGTTAGCACGCGCACAGTCGAACATATGCAGTGCTTGCAGCTTGCGAACGGTTTCTTCGTGCAGCTCTTTATCGTTTGGCGCTTTATGGAAGTACAAGTAGCCGCCAAACACTTCATCAGAACCTTCACCAGAAAGTACCATCTTGATGCCCATGGCTTTGATTTTACGTGACATCAAATACATTGGGGTAGAGGCGCGAATAGTGGTCACATCGTAAGTTTCAATGTGATAGATAACATCGCGAATCGCATCCAGGCCTTCTTGCACGGTGAAATGAATTTCGTGGTGCACGGTGCCTAAGTGGTTCGCCACTTCTTGCGCCGCAATCAGGTCAGGAGAACCGACCAGGCCGACCGCAAAGGAGTGCAACTGAGGCCACCAGGCTTCTGAACGCTCTTCATCTTCTACACGACGCGCAGCAAATTTCTTGGTAATTGCAGAGATAACGGATGAATCCAGACCACCAGACAGCAGCACGCCGTACGGCACGTCAGACATCAGGTGGCTTTTTACGGAATCTTCCAGCGCCTGGCGCAATTCGTTTTTGTCGGTGACGTTATCTTTTACTGCATCGTATTCGAACCAGTCACGCTGGTAGTAACTACGGATTTCACCGTCTTTACTCCACAGGTAACTACCCGCCGGGAATTCTTTAATGGTGCGGCAAACTGGAACCAGCGCTTTCATTTCGGAAGCGACATACATGTTGCCGTGTTCGTCATAACCCATATACAAAGGGATGATGCCGATATGGTCGCGGCCAATCAGGTAAGCGTCTTGTGTTTCGTCATACAGAATGAAGGCAAACATTCCCTGCAGGTCATCGAGGAACTCTGGGCCTTTTTCCTGATACAGCGCCAGGATGACTTCGCAGTCAGAACCTGTCTGGAATTCGTAACGGTCACCGTATTCTGCGCGCAGCGCCTGGTGGTTGTAGATTTCACCGTTAACTGCCAGTGCGTGAGTTTTTTCTTTGTTATACAGCGGCTGTGCGCCAGCGTTGACGTCAACAATAGAGAGGCGTTCATGGGAAAGAATGGCTTTATCATTTGCGTAAACACCAGACCAGTCCGGGCCGCGGTGGCGCATCAGACGAGACAACTCAAGCGCTTTTTTACGCAATTCGACCGCATCGGTCTTGATATCCAGAACACCAAAAATTGAACACATAGAACTCTCTCCGTAATGCTTCTGTGAGCCATTAAATTGTTTATACCCGTCATACTTCAAGTTGCAGGGGTGTTGGCTGCACTATTCGGCTCATCCATGAGCCTCACCCCTTTGGGGCTGCCGCAAGCGGCGTTCAAATCTGCTCCGGGCAGATTTGTCACAAACCCCTGTCACTTACTCAAGTAAGCTCCTGGGGATTTGCTCCCTTGCCGCCTACCTGAAACTCGAATTATTTTGGGTATAGTTGCGTTGCATGACTATGAAAATGCGCAATCATTGACGGGAATGCAAGCCCTTTAGTCTTTCAGGGGTAAATAGTTCAATTGCGATTGTTGATTATTGAAAAATGATGAGGGAATAGACGGAATAATTAGCGGGTCGGCAATTTAATGAAAGGATCGTTAAATGATGGTTGCAGATTGATAGGGTGGATTAGCGAATGCATTATCCACCACTTAAACGTTTAGATAATATCGACTTCAGCGACCGACGGGTAAATCCACGAAGGGCGGAACGGCATGGCATCAATATCGTTTAACGTCGAAACACCCGACAGCACCAGAATGGTTTCTAAACCCGCCTGGAAGCCTGCAAGAATATCGGTACGCAAGTTATCGCCAACAATCACCGTATGCTCGGAATGCGCCTGCATCTTGTTGAGTGCGGCACGGATAATCCACGGGCTAGGCTTGCCGACACAGAACGGTTTACGACCCGAAATTTTCTCGATCCCTGCGCAAAGCGCACCACAGGCTGGATAGTAACCACGGCCATGTGTATCAGGGTTAGTCGCAATAAAGCGAGCGCCGTTAGCCACAAAATAGGCGGCCTTGTGCATCATTTCCCAGTTATAGGAACGTGTTTCCCCGACGATAACAAAGTCTGGGTTGATGTCAGTGATTGTGAAACCGGCTTTATACAGCTCGTGAATCAATGCACCTTCACCGACAACATAGGCTTTCTTCCCTTCCTGACGGCGCAGGAAATCGGCAGTAGCCATTGCGGAGGTATAGAAGACGCTGTCCGGCACATCAATACCGGCGGATGCAAAACGGTTCGCCAGATCCTGGCCTGTCTGCGAAGGGTAGTTAGTCAGCAGAACTAACGGCATGCCCTTTTCCATGATGCGCGCTAAGAATTCATTAGCACCTGGTACGGCGATGTTGTCGTGCATCAGCACGCCGTCAATATCACAAATTACATTCTGAATGGTCATTGATTACCTTGGCTCACATTTCAGGAAGGCGTAACTATATCGTAAAAAGGCTTACGGCTGAGTTAACTTTCCAGCAAACGTTGCAGCAGAACGCCATTCAACATCGAGCGTTTCACCAAAGCAAACGCGCCAATAGCGGAACGGTCATCGAGTTTTGAACGCACGACAGGCAGGTTTTTGCGGAACGCTTTCAGTACCTGAGTGTTGATACAACTTTCAATCGCGGGCAGAAGCACTTTTTCGGCTTCAATGATTTCCCCGGCAATCACGACTTTTTGCGGGTTAAACAAGTTAATGGCAATGGCGATGGCTTTACCAAGATGGCGGCCAACATGTTCAATGACTTCGCAGGCTAGCGCATCGCCTTTATTGGCGGCTTTGCAGATGGTAGTAATATCGCAATCTTCGAGTGTCAGGCGGCTGTTGTAACCTTGTTCAAGTAAGTGACGCACACGATGTTCAATAGCGGCATTAGCCGCAATCGTTTCCAGACAGCCGAAGTTCCCGCAGTGGCAACGCTCGCCTAAAGGATCCACCTGAATGTGACCAATCTCTCCGACATTACCGTTACGGCCAATAAAAATTCGCCCGTTGGATAAAATCCCCGCCCCCGTGCCGCGGTGAACGCGCACCAAAATGGAGTCATCACAGTCGTGAGTTGCACCAAAGTAGTGCTCAGCAAGTGCCAGGCTACGGATGTCATGCCCCACATAGCAGGTCACTTTGAACTGTTTTTCAAGGCTATCGACCAGCGACCAGTTGTTCACCTGGATATGTGGCATGTAACGAATCACGCCGCTTTCAGGGTCAACCAGACCAGGCAAGATCACTGAGATAGCGATCAGCTCACGCATCTTGCGTAAATTTTGCTCGATGAACTGCGATATAGCATTGAGTAATGCGTGCTCAAGCGTTTCCTGAGTACGTTCAGGAAGGGAGTAATGTTCTTCGGCAAGCGGTTTAGCGCTGAGATCAAACAGCGTGATGGTGGCGTCATGGCGGCCAAGACGCACGCCAATGGCGTGGAAATTGCGGGTTTCAGTAATAATTGAGATAGCGCGGCGGCCTCCGGTGGAAGCCTGTTGATCAACTTCTTTGATCAAGCCGCGCTCAATGAGCTGACGAGTAATTTTCGTGACGCTGGCCGGTGCAAGCTGGCTTTGCTCGGCAATCTGAATGCGGGAGATTGGCCCGTGTTGGTCGATCAGGCGGTATACCGCCGCGCTATTCAGCTGTTTTACCAGATCGACATTACCAATTTGAGCCTGTCCGCCAGTCGTCATGCCTTAATTACTCAGTTACGACCTCGTTACCATTAACGAATGTCTTGGTGATTTTAAAATCGCGGGTAAATGCCGTCAGGTTGGCGACTTTCCCAGCTTCGATAGTCCCTATTTGCTGCTCAACACCGATCGCTCGGGCAGGGTAGAGAGTGGCCATACGCAAGACTTCGTCCAAAGCGATACCTGCATGCTCAACCAGGTTACGTACCCCTTCAATCATCGTCAGGGCAGAACCGCTCAGCGTACCGTTCTCATCTACACATAAACCATCACGGTAGTATATTGTTTTTCCTGCGAAAATGAACTCGTCGATATTCGCACCCGCCGGAGCAGTTGCATCGGTGACCAGGCAAAGCTTATCGCCCTTAACCTTTTTCGCCGTACGAATATTGGCATAGTCCACATGCAAGCCATCGGCAATGATACCGCAGTAAACATCGGGTTCATCAAAAATTGCGCCTGCAAGACCCGGTTCACGGCCAGTGATATATGGCATCGCATTGAAAAGGTGGGTTGCGAAGGTAATTCCCGCACGGAAACCAATTTTGGCTTCTTTTACGGTTGCATTGGAGTGCCCGGCAGAAACGACAATGCCAGAAGCGACCAATTTGCTAATGACTTCTGGTGCCACCATTTCTGGCGCTAAAGTGACTTTGGTGATCACATCTGCGTTTTGGCACAGGAAATCGACCAGTTCGGAGTCAGGTTTACGCACGAAACTTGGGTTGTGCGTACCCTTTTTCACCATATTCAGCCATGGGCCTTCAAGATGCAGACCGAGCGCCTGGTGCTGATATTTCGCCAGGTATTCGCGCATCACTTTCACGCCTTGCTTCATCAGCTCATCGCTGCTGGTAATCAGTGTTGGTAAATAGCTGGTGCAGCCAGAACGCTCATTGGCTTTCTGCATGATTTCCAGCGTTTCAACGGTCACCGCATCGGCTGAATCGTTGAACTGCACACCACCACAACCATTCAACTGCACATCAATAAAACCGGGGGCGATGATTGCACCGCCCACATCGCGAGTCTCAATACCCGCTGGGAGATCTGAGCGCGGGCAAACGCGTTCAATCAGGCCGTTCGCGATAATTACCGCGTGATCATCAAGAATTTCATGGCCGGTATAAATCCGACCGTGAGTTAATGCAAACATAGGTACCCCCGGTAATGACTATTACTTAAAGATCTTTGATATTTTCTGCTTCAAGTTCATTGAAGTACTTCAGCGTCTTCACTTTCAGTTCCATAGTGGACGGCTCATCACAAACTACCACTGCTTTAGGATGCAGTTGCAGACAGCTAATGGTCCACATGTGATTCACGTTGCCTTCCACAGCCGCTTGCAGCGCTTGCGCTTTCAAATGACCAAGAACCAAAATCATCACTTCTTCTGCATCAAGCAGTGTGCCCACGCCAACAGTCAGCGCATATTTTGGCACTTGAGAGACATCGCCACCAAAGAAACGGGAGTTTGCAACACGGGTGTCATGAGTCAGCGTTTTGATACGAGTACGGGATGCCAAAGAAGATGCCGGTTCGTTGAACGCGATATGACCATCGTTGCCTACGCCACCCATAAACAGGTGAATTTTGCCGTAAGAACGAATTTTTTCTTCATAGCGACGGCACTCGGCGTCAACATCTTCGGCGTTACCATTCAGCAGGTTGATGTTTTCCGCTGGGATATCAACGTGATCAAAGAAATTGCGGTGCATGAACGTATGATAGCTTTCCGGGTGCTCTTTTGGCAGACCAACGTATTCATCCATGTTAAAGGTGACGACGTTTTTAAAGCTAACCTGGCCCGCTTTGTGCATCTCTACCAGCGCTTTGTACGCTTCAAGAGGCGTGCCGCCAGTTGGCAGACCCAGCAAGAAAGGACGATCTGCTGTCGGATTAAACGCATTGATACGCTTAACGATATGGCGTGCTGCCCATTTGCCTACTTGAGCCGGGGTAGCCAGGGGAATCAGTCTCATCATTCACCTCATAAGTTAATAGAAATACGGATGTCGCCAGATTGATTATCCGAACCCTCTAAGGGTAAACCAGTTTCTTCCTGGTCATAACGGCATCAATCCGTCTTGATTTTTCGGATGATAAAATAAGTTTTAGTCGATAGCTAGCCAAAGGGGAGTGCAATAACAATATTTGGTGATTTTAATCACAAAAAAAGGGTGTTTAATTTGCGATACGAATTAATTTTTCACACACTCAGAAGGTTGGTGAATCTTCGCCATGCTTTCAAGGTTTGTTAAACAATAATAAAACTGCTTTGAACGAGCCTTAACGGGGTCTCATAGGGGGAATTAACGTGAGTATTCTTGGTTACATGCAAAAGGTTGGCCGCGCACTTATGGTGCCGGTTGCCACATTACCAGCCGCAGCCATATTAATGGGTGTTGGCTACTGGATTGACCCAACGAGCTGGGGCGGTGATAACGCATTAGCCGCGTTGTTCATCAAATCTGGTGCTGCAATTATTGATAACATGGGTGTGCTGTTTGCCATTGGTGTGGCTTACGGTATGTCCAAAGATAAAGATGGTGCTGCTGCACTAACCGGCTTTGTCGGTTTCCTGGTTCTGACCACACTTTGTTCGCCAGCGGCTGTTTCCATGATCAAGCATATTCCGCTGGATCAGGTTCCGTTTGCGTTCTCTAAAATTCAGAACCAATTTGTTGGTATCATGGTGGGGATTATCTCCGCAGAGTTGTACAACCGCTTCAGCAGTGTCGAACTGCCAAGAGCGTTGTCCTTCTTCAGCGGCCGCCGCCTGGTTCCAATCCTCACCTCCTTCGTGATGATTGCTGTTGCCTTTATCATGATGTTCATCTGGCCAATCGTGTTTAGCGGCCTGGTAAACTTTGGTGAGCACATTCAGAAGTTGGGTTCTGTTGGCGCAGGTGTTTATGCGTTCTTCAACCGTCTGCTGATTCCAGTGGGTCTGCACCACGCGCTGAACTCCGTATTCTGGTTCGACGTTGCGGGTATCAACGATATTCCTAAGTTCCTTGGCGGTGCTAAATCTATCGCTGAAGGTACCGGTATTGTGGGTATCACAGGTCGTTACCAGGCTGGTTTCTTCCCAATCATGATGTTCGGTCTTCCTGGTGCTGCGCTGGCAATTTACCAGTGTGCGCGTCCTGAAAACAAAGCCAAAGTCATGGGTATCATGATGGCGGGTGCGTTTGCTGCCTTCTTTACTGGTATCACCGAACCGTTGGAATTCTCCTTCATGTTCGTGGCCCCAGTTCTGTATCTGATTCACGCAGTGCTGACGGGTATCTCCGTATTTATCGCAGCAAGCATGCATTGGATTGCTGGTTTCGGCTTCAGTGCGGGTCTGGTGGATATGGTGCTTTCTTCCCGTAACCCACTGGCGACACACTGGTACATGCTGATCCCGCAAGGCCTGGTGTTCTTCGCTATCTACTACGTTGTGTTCCGTTTCACTATCACCAAATTCAATCTGTTGACCCCAGGGCGTGAACTGGCTGTTGCAGGTGATGAAACTGATGGTCAGGACGTGAATGTTAGCGCCAATAGCAATCAAGATGTTTCTGAGCTGGCTCGTCAGTACATCGCTGCTGTGGGTGGCTCAGCTAACCTGACAGGTATCGACGCGTGTATCACTCGTCTGCGCCTGAACGTAAAAGACTCTTCATTGGTTAACGAATCTCTGGCTAAACGCCTGGGTGCAACCGGTGTTATCCGTCTGAACAAAACCAGCGTGCAAATCATCGTCGGCTTCGTTGCTGAGAAAATTGCTAACGCAATGAAAACGGTAGGTGATGTTGCAGCGGCTCCAGTTAGCGCTACAGCTGCACCGGTTGCCGCAGCTACTGCAAAACCACAGGCTGTACCAAACGCTGTCACCATCGCCGCTCTGGTTTCTCCAGTAACGGGTGATGTGGTTGCTCTGGAACAAGTTCCAGATGAAGCCTTCGCCAGCAAAGCAGTAGGTGATGGTGTTGCTGTTAAGCCAACCGAGAAAATGGTTGTCGCGCCAGCTGCCGGTACTATCGTTAAGATCTTTAACACCAACCACGCGTTCTGTCTGGAAACCGAAAAAGGTGCAGAAATCGTTGTCCATATGGGCATTGATACTGTCGCACTGAACGGCCAGGGCTTTACTCGTCTGGTAGAAGAGGGGGCTGAAGTGGTTGCAGGCCAGCCGATTCTGGAAATGGACCTTGATTTCCTGAACGCAAATGCTCGCTCCATGATTAGCCCGGTTGTTTGCAGCAACATTGATGACTACAGCGGTCTGGTTATTCAGGCGCAAGGTTCAGTGGTTGCGGGGCAAACGCCTCTGTACGAAATTAAAGGCAAATAATCGCTCCTGAGTCATAGATTGTGCCTTTAGCGGCTGGAGAGTATTTTCTCCAGCCGCTTTTTTATTGCCCCAGCTTGACCCTTCCCGATCCCCTTATTTATTCAACAAAAGGTTGTTTCCGACGCTTGCTTATAAGATCATGTGCCGATAACTGAAGTTTTTGCACAGAGGAACCCGCGATGAGTGAGGCAGAAGCCCGCCCAACTAACTTTATTCGCCAGATTATTGATGAAGATTTGGCTAATGGTAAGCACACCAGCATTTGCACCCGTTTTCCGCCAGAGCCAAATGGCTATCTGCATATCGGCCATGCAAAATCCATCTGCCTGAACTTTGGTATCGCACAAGATTATCAAGGGCAGTGCAACCTGCGTTTCGATGACACTAACCCAGCAAAAGAAGACATCGAATTCGTAGATTCAATTAAGCACGATGTTGAATGGCTTGGTTTTCACTGGTCTGGCAATGTGCGCTACTCCTCCGATTATTTCGATCAGTTGTTCAACTATGCTGTAGAGCTTGTCAATAAAGGTCTGGCGTATGTTGACGAACTGACTCCAGAGCAGATCCGTGAATATCGCGGCTCATTGACCGCACCTGGGAAAAATAGCCCATACCGCGATCGTAGCGTCGAGGAAAACCTCGCGCTGTTCGAGAAAATGCGTAACGGTGAATTTGCTGAAGGCACTGCGTGCCTGCGTGCGAAAATCGACATGGCATCACCATTTATCGTGATGCGCGATCCGGTTATTTACCGCATCAAATTTGCTGAACACCATCAGACTGGTACCAAGTGGTGCATCTATCCGATGTACGACTTCACGCACTGCATTTCCGATGCGCTGGAAGGTATTACTCACTCTTTATGTACGCTGGAGTTCCAGGACAACCGTCGTCTGTACGATTGGGTGCTGGATAACATCACTATTCCTGTGCACCCGCGTCAGTACGAGTTCTCTCGCCTGAATCTCGAATACTCCATCATGTCTAAGCGTAAGCTGAACCTGCTGGTGACTGAGAAAGTAGTGGAAGGGTGGGATGACCCACGTATGCCAACCATTTCTGGCCTGCGTCGTCGTGGTTACACTGCCGGTTCTATTCGTGAGTTCTGTAAGCGTATTGGCGTGACCAAACAAGACAACACCGTTGAAATGGCTGCTTTGGAATCATGTATTCGTGATGACCTGAACGAAAACGCCCCGCGCGCGATGGCAGTGCTCGATCCGGTGAAAGTGATTATTGAAAACTTCCCGCAGGGCGAAGTGGAAATGGTCACCATGCCAAACCATCCGAACAAGCCAGAAATGGGTAGCCGCCAGGTGCCGTTCAGCCGTGAGATTTACATTGATCGTGCTGACTTCCGCGAAGAAGCGAATAAGCAGTACAAGCGTCTGGTGTTGGGCAAAGAAGTCCGCCTGCGTAATGCTTATGTGATTAAAGCCGATCGTGTTGAGAAAGATGAAGCCGGGAATATCACCGTGCTGCATTGTTCCTACGATCCGGACACATTAAGTAAAGACCCGGCTGATGGCCGTAAAGTAAAAGGCGTTATTCATTGGGTAAGTGCTGAACACGCCTTGCCAGTTGAAATTCGCCTTTACGACCGTCTGTTCAGCGTGGCTAACCCAGGTGCGGCGGAAGATTTCCTGGCAACGATCAACCCAGAGTCTCTGGTGATTAAGCAAGGTTTCGTCGAACCAAGCCTGCAAAATGCTGAGAAAGGCAAAGCGTATCAGTTCGAGCGTGAAGGTTATTTCTGCCTTGATAGCCGTCTGGCAACTGCGGAAAAACTGGTGTTTAACCGCACCGTTGGTTTGCGTGATACCTGGGCCAAAATAGGCGAGTAATTAGTTATACACGCAGTCAATATGTAACAAAGACGCCGCAAATCGCGGCGTTTTTTTTTGCTTAATAATCACAGGATTAAATATTTACTTACATTCGCGATGCGAATTAATGTTATTTATATTTCCCTGGGAATTCTCTGGCTGGTCAATCTCGGAACATAATAAATCCTTTCTTTTATCATGTGAGCGCTCTCATATGGTGGTTTATATCAATATTTGTTGATTTATAAACATAAAATTCCACAGTTGATTTTTGTTACAAATACTCATGAATTATGTGCTCTCTGTCATAATATCGGAATGAACTCTTACAAAGTCGTTGATAATTCGCGTCGCGAAAAATAGTCTTATGGGGAGCAGTAAATGCGGGAAAATATTTATAACCGCTTTAGCCGTTAGGCATTTTTACTTTTTTCGCTATCTGACGTCTTTTAACGTCCGGCGATTATTTATACGTCAAAGAGGAATTTTATATGCGTACGTTTAGTGGCAAACGTAGTGCGCTGGCCCTTGCTATTGCAGGCGTCACGGCTCTTTCTGGACTGGTTGTTATCCCTCAGGCAAGTGCAGCAGGTTTTTTTGATGATTCAACACTGACCGGTGGTGTTTATTACTGGCAGCGTGAACGTGACCGTAAAGATGTTACGACAGATAAATATGAAACTAACCTTTCTCACGCTACCTGGAACGCCAATCTGGACTTCCAGTCCGGTTATGCTGCTGACATGTTTGGTCTGGATATCGCCGCCTTTACTGCTATCGAAATGGCAGAAAATGGCGACAGCGGCCACCCGAATGAAATCGCATTTTCCTCTTCAAACAAAGCTTACGATGAAGATTATTCCGGCGATAAGAGCGGTATAAGCCTTTATAAAGCCGCAGCTAAATTCAAATACGGCCCGGTTTGGGCCCGTGCGGGTTACATCCAGCCAACAGGGCAATCTTTATTAGCGCCACACTGGAGCTTCATGCCTGGTACTTACCAGGGCGCTGAAGCCGGGGCAAACTTTGATTATGCCGATGCTGGTGCTCTGAGCTTCTCCTACATGTGGACCAATGAGTATAAAGCTCCGTGGCACCTGGAGATGGACAAGTTCTATCAGAACGATAAGAACACCAAAGTTGAGTATCTGCACTCGCTGGGCGCGAAGTATGACTTCAAAAATGATCTGATTCTTGAAGCGGCATTCGGTCAGGCAGAAGGGTATATCGACCAATACTTCACTAAAGCAAGCTACAAATTTGATGTAGCTGGCAGCCCATTGTCTACCAGCTACCAGTTCTACGGTTCGCGTGACAAAGTCTCTGATGGCAGCGTTAACGATCTGTATGACGGCACCGCATGGTTGCAGGCTCTGACATTCGGCTACAAAGTGGGCCAGGTTGACCTGCGGCTCGAAGGTACCATGGTCAAGGCTGATGGCCAGCAGGGCTACTTCCTGCAACGTATGACCCCAACTTACGCATCGTCAAACGGTCGTCTGGATATCTGGTGGGATAACCGTTCTGACTTCAACGCCAATGGTGAAAAAGCCATCTTCGCGGGTGCCATGTATGACCTGAGCAATTGGGATCTGGCTGGTTGGGCTGTAGGTGCTTCGTATGTTTACGCATGGGATGCAAAACCAAGCTCTAAACCAACCACTGACGGTTACTACGATGCTGACAATCGCCTGAAAGAATCGGCGTACAGCCTTGATGCGTTGTACACCATTCAGGATGGGCGCGCGAAAGGCACTCTGTTCAAACTGCACTTCACTCAATACGACAACCACTCCGACATCCCAAGCTGGGGCGGTGGTTACGGCAACATCTTCCAGGATGAGCGTGACGTGAAATTCATCGTCATCGCACCGTTCACCATCTTCTGATTCGATTCCGGGCGTGAAAGCGCCCGGTTTTATAAAGGATATCGAGCATGAAAAAAATCATTTTGGTTACGGTCATGGCTTTAGGTTTGAGCGCCTGCGCACAACCCTCTAAAACGGCACCGGAAGATACAAAACTGAAACAAGCCTATAGCGCCTGTATCAATACCGCAGAAGGGAATCCTGATAAAATTCAGGCCTGTCAGAGCGTGTTAAACGTGCTGGGTCAGGAAAAGGAACACCAGGAATTTGCGAAGAAAGAAACGGTGCGCACCCTGGATTATCAAAACTGTATTCAGGCCACTCGTACTGGTAACGACCAGGCGGTAAAAGCCAAGTGCGATAAAATCTGGCAAGAGATTCGTGCGAACAACAAGTAATCTGTGAATTCAGGCAATAAAAAAACCGGTGAGCTTCCTCACCGGTTTTTTTATACCTGACATCTGGTTCAGAATGTCAGATATGCGGATTACTTTTCGCTGATTTCGTGTGCATTCTCGTCGGTACGGCAATCACCTTCAGCGCAGTGACCGTAAAGGTACAGGCTGTGGTTGGTCAGACGGATGCCATGGCGTGATGCGATTTCACGCTGACGAGATTCAATTGAATCATCACTGAACTCAATAACTTTGCCGCAGTCCAGGCAAATCAGGTGGTCGTGGTGATGTTGTTGAGTTAACTCGAATACGGATTTGCCGCCTTCGAAGTTGTGACGAGTGACAATGCCTGCATCATCAAACTGGTTTAGTACACGATAAACTGTGGCGAGACCAATTTCTTCGCCCATATCAATCAGACGTTTGTATAAGTCTTCCGCACTGACATGATGGTTCACCGGACCCTGTAGCACTTCAAGGATTTTTAATCGCGGAAGCGTGACTTTCAGGCCGGCCTTCTTCAATGCGGTATTATTGTCAGTCATGCGGAAATTGTCCTGTTGCTTAACGGATCGCTCGGACTCAGGGTGAGCGTTAAGATGAATGCGTCTCATTATAGAACTGCAGATTCTAAATGGAAACCGCAAGTATTATTCATAATCAAGCTAAAAAATGGCGGCTGAGTCGCGATTTAATTGCCTTGTTAGCTATTTAGCCAGGGGGTCATTGTACAGGGACAAACCGAAAAGTTAAAAATTTGTAGCGATTATTTTAATCGGAATAATCTATCAATGTGACGCAACCCGTTTAAAAGCTGCGTCACATCCAGAATCAGGCGTTGATGATATCTGCCAGGTTCAGCTCGTCAGAAACTTGTTTGACCCATTTCTGAACGCGTTCAGCAGTCAGTTCTGGTTGACGATCTTCATCGATAGCCAGACCGACAAAGTGATCGTCGTCAGCCAGACCTTTAGAGGCTTCAAAATGGTAGCCCGCCGTTGGCCAGTGACCGACGATAGCAGCACCGCGTGGCTCAATGATGTCACGGATAGTGCCCAATGCGTCACAGAAGTATTCTGCATAGTCTTCCTGGTCACCACAGCCGAACAGGGCGACCAGTTTGCCGTTGAAATCAACTTCTTCCAGAGTCGGGAAGAAGTCATCCCAGTCGCATTGCGCTTCACCGTAATACCACGTTGGAATGCCGAGAAGCAGAATATCGAAGCCTTCCAGGTCTTCTTTGCTGCTCTTAGCAATGTCATGCACCTCAGCAACGTCTTTACCGAGCTGTTTTTGAATCATCTTCGCGATATTTTCGGTGTTACCAGTGTCGCTGCCGAAAAAAATGCCTACGATTGCCATGAGTAAAATAACCTCTTGATACTTAATGGTATGGTGGCTGCTAATTGGCCACAGATAGGGCAATCATAGCAGAACACATTGCGGTGCGGAAACTGCTATCAGCCTGTTGTGCACAGACTGCAACATCGTATTCCGGGCATATAGCCTTTCAACTAACTGAGATGCTGCTTCAGTTGCGCGAGTAGAATCTCTTCAATCAACTCACTACGACTGATATTGCGCGCTTCAGCCAGATGATTTAGTGCATCTACTGCATCGTTATTGAGCTTCAGTTCCACTCGCTTCAGGCCGCGTACTTTATCGCGCTTGAGCTGGTTGCGTTTGTTGATACGCAGTTGCTCATCACGCGTCAGCGGATTAGTTTTTGGCCGCCCGGGGCGACGCTCGTCCGCGAACAGATCTAATGTAGTACGGTCCGTTTGTTCTTTTGCCATGATTAGACTACTGACAGGGAATTCAGGTGGCACGGAGCGGGGTGCTCTGGCGCATTTTAGCGCGCAATCATACATCAGCATGGCTTGCGCGCCAACGCGTTAGCTGCATCTAACAGCCAGTCGGTTTGTTTTTAATCAGTTTGCTGTACTTGCGTCGATAAAACGGTGGATTGCGCGCAAAACAGCATCAGGTTTTTCGGCGTGAACCCAGTGTCCGGCACCGGCAACCACATGAGCGCGCGCCTGAGGGAATTGCGCAAGCAGCGTTTCGCGGTGTGATTCGTCAACATAAGGCGATGCACCACCACGGATAAACAGTGCCGGTTCATTCCAGGTTGGGATAGCTTGCCAGCCGACAATATTCTCGTACTGTTCCCACAATACCGGAACATTAAACTTCCACTCGCCGTCAGCAAATGACTTCAGCAAGAATTGAATCACACCTTCTTCGTTCAGATGCTCACGCATCACCATAGCGGCTTGTTGACGTGTTTTCGCTCCACTACTACTGACTGCATTAATAGCCGCGAAAATTTCATCGTGACGGCGTACCTGATAATCCACCGGTGCAATGTCAATCAGCACCAGTTTATCAATGCGCTCAGGTGCAATAGCTGTCAGAGCCATCGCAACTTTACCGCCCATGGAATGGCCGATAATGATTGCTTTTTCAAAGCCATATTCTTCGAGCGTTTCAACCACATCCTGCGCCATCGCGGCATAGTTCATTTCAGAGCTACGGGGCGATAAACCATGGTTGCGCAGATCGATTTGCAGCAACGTATGATTTTGCCCGAGGTCGCGGGCCAACACGCCCAGGTTATCAAGGCTACCAAAAAGGCCGTGGATTAGGACGATGGGGGAATTACTAGTCGATTGTTGCGCAGTTTGCAGGCGAGCATTCAATTTCATGGCAAAGTTCTTTTTTTTTACTTCGTGAGGTTAGGGTATCATAACGGCATCCTGCCGCAGTGCCGCAAATTTCCAGTTTAGTCTGACTTTGTGGTGTGACATAAGTTTGGCGCTACCCGAGGTTGGGATTTGTGCGAATATGTACATATAATCCCAACAACTTGAATTCAGAAAAGATACCGCACCGGATTAAGATGAAAACAATTGAAGTTGATGACGAGCTCTATCGCTATATTGCCAGCCACACGCAGCACATTGGTGAAAGCGCGTCCGATATTTTACGGCGCATGTTGAAATTTACCGCCGGTCAATCTCCTGCTACACCAGTAACTACCGGCCAGACGGCAGCAGCTGCTGCTCCGGAAGCCAAACCCGTAAACAAAGCTCGCGATCGCGTACGTGCGGTTCGTGAATTACTGTTGTCAGATGAATATGCCGAGCAAAAGAAAGCCGTCAATCGTTTCATGATGGTGCTTTCTACTCTGTATACCCTCGACGCACATGCTTTTGGTGAAGCGACCGAGTCGCTGCATGGCCGGACGCGCGTCTATTTTGCAGGTAATGAGCAAACGCTGCTGCAAAATGGCAACCAGACCAAACCAAAGCATGTTCCGGGCACGCCATACTGGGTTATCACTAACACCAATACGGGTCGTAAATGCAGCATGATTGAACACATCATGCAATCAATGCAGTTCCCTGCGGAATTGATTGAAAAGGTTTGCGGCACAATCTAACACCTCGCGTCAGAAGGAAAGGCCAATGGCTAACCACCCTCGTGCAGGACAACCGGCACAACAGAGCGATTTGATTAACGTAGCCCAACTGACGGCCCAGTATTACGTGCTGAAGCCTGAAGTGGGGAATAGCGAACACGCGGTGAAATTCGGTACCTCCGGCCATCGTGGTAGTGCGGCACGTCATAGTTTCAACGAACCTCACATTCTGGCGATTGCTCAGGCGATTGCTGAAGATCGTGCAAAAAATGGCATTACCGGGCCGTGCTACGTGGGTAAAGATACCCACGCGCTATCTGAACCTGCGTTTATTTCCGTGCTGGAAGTGCTGGCTGCAAACGGTGTGGATGTCATTGTGCAGCAGGCAAACGGCTACACGCCAACGCCTGCCATTTCACATGCCATTCTGACGCATAACAAAAACGCTGGTGCGCAGGCTGACGGCATCGTCATTACGCCTTCGCACAACCCACCGGAAGACGGTGGTATCAAATACAATCCGCCTAATGGTGGCCCGGCTGATACCAACGTCACCAAGGTGGTTGAAGATCGTGCCAACGCGCTTTTGGCGGCGGATCTGAAAGATGTAAAACGCATCTCTCTTGATCAGGCGTGGAAAAGTGGTCACGTACAAGAACAAGATCTGGTGCAGCCGTTTATCGAAGGGCTGGTGGATATCGTTGATATGGCCGCCATCCAGAAATCGGGTCTGAAACTGGGCGTTGATCCGCTCGGTGGTTCCGGTATCGAATACTGGCAGCGCATCGCCAAACACTACAACCTGGATCTGACGATTGTTAACGATCACGTCGATCAAACCTTCCGCTTTATGCACCTCGATAAAGACGGCGCTATCCGTATGGATTGCTCGTCCGAGTGTGCGATGGAAGGTTTGCTGGCGTTGCGTGACAAATTCGATCTGGCCTTCGCCAATGACCCGGATTACGACCGCCACGGTATCGTCACGCCAGCAGGGCTGATGAACCCAAACCATTATCTGGCGGTTGCGATTAACTACCTGTTCCAGCATCGCCCGCAGTGGGGTAAAGATGTGGCCGTCGGTAAAACTCTGGTGTCATCAGCGATGATTGACCGCGTGGTTAACGACCTGGGCCGTAAACTGGTTGAAGTGCCAGTGGGTTTCAAATGGTTTGTTGATGGCCTGTTCGATGGCAGCTTTGGTTTTGGTGGCGAAGAAAGTGCCGGGGCATCGTTCCTGCGCTTTGATGGCACACCGTGGTCTACCGACAAAGACGGCATCATCATGTGTCTGCTGGCGGCAGAAATAACCGCCGTCACCGGTAAGAACCCGCAACAGCATTATGACGAACTGGCTGCCCGTTTCGGCGCGCCAAGCTACAACCGTCTGCAAGCCTCCGCGACAACTGCGCAGAAAGCGGCATTATCCAAACTTTCTCCGGAAATGGTCAGCGCCAGCACCCTGGCAGGTGACCCGATCACCGCACGTTTAACGGCGGCCCCTGGCAACGGCGCTTCTATCGGCGGCCTGAAAGTGATGACCGACAACGGCTGGTTTGCGGCACGCCCTTCGGGTACTGAAGATGCGTACAAAATTTACTGTGAAAGTTTCTTAGGTGCAGAACACCGTCTGCAAATTGAGAAAGAAGCGGTAGAGATTGTCAGCGAAGTGCTGAAAAACGCGAAGTAAGATGTTGAATTGGAAAAGGCGCCGCAAGGCGCCTTTTTTGTCTGCCGGAACTACAGCATAAACCGATAACCAATCCCAGTTTCGGTCAGCAAATGCGCCGGACGCGCGGGATCGCTTTCCAGCTTCTGGCGCAAATGTCCCATATAAATCCGCAAATAATGGCTATGCTCCACGGCATTCGGCCCCCAAACCTGATTGAGCAACTGGCGCTGAGTCAGCACCTTACCGTGGTTATTGAGCAGCGTGGCGAGCAAACGAAACTCAATCGGTGTGAGATGGATTTCAGCGCCATCCCGCGTAATACGGCGGGTAGCAAGGTCCACACTAATGCCTGAAAACTGATAAACCGGATCGGGCTGTGCCACACTGGCATGGCGGCGCAATACTACTCGCAAACGTGCTTGCAGCTCGCCAATACCAAACGGTTTGCTGAGATAATCATCCGCGCCCGCGTCTAGCGCATCTATTTTCACTTGTTCATCGCTGCGAGCAGACAGCACCACAATCGGCGTCTGGCTCCACTGGCGGAAATCGCGGATAAAATCCAGACCATCGCCATCGGGTAAACCGAGATCAAGAATCACTAAATCAGGCTTGCGCGTGGCAGCTTCCAGCAAACCACGCTGCAATGTTTCGGCTTCATGAACGCGTAGCGATTCTGCTTCCAGCGCGGTGCGCAGAAAACGGCGGATCTCTTTTTCGTCTTCAATAATCAGAACTGATATCACAAAGCCTCGTTCATCTCAGCCAGTTCAGGCGGTGGGGGAAGCGGTAAAATAACATGAAAACTCGCCCCTCCCTCCGGGCGATTTTCGGCATAAATTTTTCCATCGTGCACTTCAACAATCGCCTGGCAAATCGCTAGCCCTAAACCGACACCGGGGATGGCGGACTCTTTGTTACCACGGGAAAACTTATCAAAGATTAGCTGTTCTTTGCCAGCAGGGATACCTGGACCGCTGTCCCAGACCTCAAGATCCAGTTGGGAAGCCTCGGCCTGAGCGCGAATACCTATATTGGCGTGGTACCCGGCGTACTTCACCGCGTTCTCCAGCAGATTTATCAGCACGCGTTCAAACAGCGGGCCATCAACATGGATAAGCATTAACGGGTCAGGTAACGAAAGCACAATATGCCGACCGCCTAAACTCAGTTCCAGCATCTTCAACGCGCTACCGACCACTTCCTCAAGCGTTAACCACTCTTTGCGCAGATTAAATCCGCCAGACTGAATGCGCGCCATATCCAATAAATTGTTCACCAGACGCGTGGTATTCAGCACATGCTGGCGAATGTCGTTGGCTTGCGGGGCGTGTTTCGAGCCTTCAGAGGCCAAATCCAGCGTCAGTATTTCTGCCTGGCCGAACAGCACCGTCAACGGAGTACGCAAATCGTGAGACAACGCAGCCAGCAACGAATTACGCACTTGCTCGCGTTCGCTGGAAATCCTGGCTTGCTCTTCACTGGCGGTCAGCAATAAGCGATCCAGTGCCGTGGCCGCCAGTAACGTGAACGTTTCCAGCAGGCGTTGTTGTTCCGGGATCATCAACTGACGCAAATTACTCGGCTCGACAATCAATAACCCGAGGGTTCTTTCCGACGTTTTCAGCGGCAAAATTTGATACGGCACACCAGGTAACGTATCGGTGCCAGCGCCGGCAGGCTGGCCTTTATCAAAACTCCAGCGGGCGATGGCTTCATCCCAGTTGTGCGGTTCACCTTTTGCATTGGCTCGTTCCAGCACACCATTTTCATTGGGGAGTAATAACTGGGCGCGGGCATGAAAACTGTTATTGATAAACAGTTCGCTGGTGGCGGCAATATTCTGTGGCGTGCGCTCGGCGGCGAGGGCCTTCGACATCTCATACAGGTAGCGTGTGCGTTGTTCGCGATAACGGGCAATCCGCGCCTGATAGCGCACCCCAGCGGTGAGATTGCCGATAACCAGACCAACGGTGAGCATCACCGCGAAGGTTAACAAGTATTGAATATCGGAAACTGCCAGCGTGCCGTGCGGCGCAATAAAGAATAAATCGAAACTCAGTACACTTATCACTGTCGCCAGCACTGAAGGCCAGCGCCCGTAAAACAGCGCCACAACGACCACGCCTAGCAGATACAGCATCACCAGGTTGGCGGCATCAAAGCCCATCAACCATTGATTGGCGATAAAGGTAGTGATGGCGCAAAGCCCAACTGCCACGCCGCAGCCTCGCAACTGCATACGCCATTTTTCGCTAAAGTTGCGCATATCTTGCGTGGTAGGAGAGGCGACAAAAGGTTTGTTATCCAGCGCGACAATCACTAAATCGAGGTCGGGTGCGCGTCGAGCGAGTTTATCGGCGAAAGATTCACGGCTCCACCAACGGCGGGTCTTGCGTCGGCCAATAATTATTTTCCCGAGATTATGCTCCCGGGCGTAGCGCAAAATAGCTTTGTCTTCGGCGGGATCGGCAAGCGTGGTGGTGGTTTCCGCACCCAGTTCTTGCGCTAAGCGTAATGAAGCCAAAATAGCGCGTCGTTGATGTTCAGGTAAACGGTGAAGCTGTGGCGTCTCGACATAAACCGCATGCCAAATGCTGCCTAATTTCGCCGCCAGTCTTGCCGCGGTGCGCACCAGTTTTTCATTACCGGAACTGTGCCCGATACACAGCAAAATCGCATCGCGCGTGTGCCAGACTTTTTCTTCGCCTTGATTATCCCGCCAGGCGCGCATTTGGTCGTCAACGCGATCGGCGGTACGGCGTAACGCCAGTTCGCGCAGGGCAATCAAATTCCCCTTACGGAAAAAGTGTTCGATGGCGCGTTCAGCCTGGCCGGAGATATACACTTTGCCTTCATGCAAACGCTGGCGTAAATCGTCAGGCGGCAAATCGACCAGCACAATTTCATCGGCGGCATCAAAGATAGGGTCGGGTACCGTTTCGCGGACCTGAATGCCGGTTACGCCGCCGACGATGTCGTTCAGGCTTTCTAAATGCTGCACGTTGACGGTAGTAAAAACGTCGATCCCGGCGTCCAGTAACTCTTCTACGTCTTGCCAGCGTTTAGGGTGGCGTGAGCCGGGCGCGTTGCTGTGCGCCAGTTCATCCATCAGGATCAGCGCAGGATTACGGGCGAGTGCGGCGTCAAGGTCAAACTCCTGAACCCAGCGCCCACGGTGGTGTATCCGTTTTGCTGGCAGGATATCGAGCCTGTCGAGCAAGGCGGCGGTCTCTTTACGACCGTGGGTTTCCACCACGCCAATCAGAATATCCAGTCCTTGCCCCCGCAGCCGCTGCGCTTCCTGAAGCATGGCGTAGGTTTTCCCCACGCCCGCACAAGCACCGAAGAATATTTTCAGCTTACCGCGAGGTTTGCGATTGACCTGCTCCAGTAACTTATCTGGATTAGGGCGCAGCGGTTCCTGCGTCATAACAGCTCCTTATTTTTTGGTGGATGACGCTGCGCTTATCCACCCTACAACGGCCGTAATTCGTAGGTCGGATAAGCGCCAGCGTCATCCGACAGTTTTATCTTATGGAGTCTGAAGGGCATCCAGTGCCACGTTAACCAACAACACATTCACCACCGGTTTACCGATAAAACCGACCAATGGCTGCGTGGTGTTCTCGGCAATCAAACGCTCAACTTGTTCAACCGGCAAATTGCGCGCTTTGGCGATACGCGGGATCTGCCAGACCGCCGCCTGCGGCGAAATCTGCCCGTCCAGACCACTCGCTGAAGCCGTCACCAATTCAACCGGAACCGCTGGGTTTGCCTGCGGATTTGCCGCACGTAACGCTGCCACACGCTCGGTAACTTGCTTATCTAGCTCAGGATTACTGCCTGCCAGATTACTGCCGCCAGAGGCCATTGGATTATATGGCGTTTCTGCCGTAGCAGAAGGGCGGCCTTGTAAATACTTCGCCTGGGTAAAGTTTTGCCCAATCAGGCTTGAGCCTCGCACCACTTGAGTATCAATAATCAACGACCCGTTGGCTTGCGTCGGGAACCACCATTGAGCGAGCAGCGTGGTCAGTAACGGGTAAAGTCCACCGGTAACCAGGGTCAATAAAATCAGTAATAGTATAGCGGGACGTAAGGTAGTCATTTGTTTTTCCTCTTAAACCAGGCCACAAACGGTCAGCAGCACATCGATAATCTTGATGCCAATAAACGGCACAATTAAACCGCCCAGACCGTAAATCCACAGATTGCGACGCAACATGGCTGCGGCACTCAGCGGTTTGTAGCTCACCCCGCGCAAGGCCAGTGGAATCAGGAAGATGATGATCAATGCGTTAAAAATCACCGCGCTCAAAATCGCCGAAGCCGGGGAGTGCAGGTGCATCACGTTCAGTGCGTTGAGCTGCGGATAAGTGGCGGCAAACGCCGCAGGAATAATCGCGAAGTATTTCGCCACGTCGTTGGCAATACTGAAGGTGGTCAGCGAACCACGGGTCATCAGCATCTGTTTACCGATGTGTACCACTTCAATTAACTTGGTGGGGTTGGAGTCTAAATCCACCATGTTGCCCGCTTCTTTTGCTGCCTGGGTACCCGAGTTCATGGCAACCGCGACATCCGCTTGCGCCAGCGCTGGCGCATCGTTGGTGCCATCACCTGTCATTGCTACTAAACGGCCTTCAGCCTGATACTGGCGAATCAACGCCAGTTTGGCTTCCGGTGTCGCTTCGGAAAGAAAATCATCAACCCCTGCTTCGGCGGCAATCGCGGCGGCGGTCAGACGGTTATCACCGGTAATCATCACGGTTTTGATGCCCATCTGGCGTAACTGCGCAAAACGCTCTTTAATGCCGCCTTTGACGATGTCTTTCAGCGCAATCACACCGAGCACGTTCGCACCTTCCGCCACCACCAGCGGTGTGCCGCCGGTGCGGGCAACGCCTTCCACCAGCGTATCCACCTGCGGCGGGAAGTGGCCGCCGTTGGCTTCAACGTGGCGACGAATGGCGTCCACCGAACCTTTGCGAATCATGCGATCCTGGATGTTGATCCCACTCATGCGGGTTTGTGCGGTAAACGGCACAAAGGTGGCATGCAGGTTTTGCACATCGCGTTCGCGCAGGTTAAAGCGCTGTTTTGCCAGCACCACAATACTGCGGCCTTCAGGTGTTTCGTCAGCCAGTGACGAAAGCTGCGCGGCATCCGCCAGCGTTTTTTCATCTATGCCTGGTGCAGGCAGGAAATCAGAAGCCTGGCGGTTACCCAGCGTGATGGTGCCGGTTTTATCCAGCAGCAGCACGTCAACATCGCCCGCTGCTTCAACAGCACGCCCGCTGGTGGCAATCACATTCGCACCTAACATGCGGCTCATTCCGGCAACACCAATCGCCGACAGCAGCCCGCCGATGGTGGTTGGTATCAAACACACCAGCAGGGCAATCAGCACGGTAACGCTAACCGCAACACCACCATATTGCGAGAACGGCCACAACGTGGCAGTTGCCAGTAAAAAGACGATTGTCAGCGCCACCAGTAAAATCGTCAGTGCAATTTCGTTTGGCGTTTTACGGCGTTGCGCGCTTTCGACCATCGCAATCATGCGGTCGAGGAAGGTTTCGCCTGGGTTCACGCTGCACTGAATCACCAGCCAGTCGGAAAGAATGCGCGTGCCACCGGTGACCGAAGCGAAGTCGCCGCCAGACTCACGAATAACCGGCGCGGATTCACCGGTAATCGCGCTTTCATCCACCGATGCACCACCTTCTAACACCTCGCCATCGCAAGGAATAATATCGCCCGCTTCAACCAGCACGATGTCGCCTTTGCGTAAGTCGGCGGCAGGGACGTTGTCCATCGGTGCGTCATGTTGCGGCGCACGCAATTTACGCGCCCAACTGGTTTTCTTCACCCCTTTCAGGCTGTTGGCTTGCGCTTTACTGCGGCCTTCTGCCAGCGCTTCGGCAAAGTTGGCAAACAGCACGGTAAACCACAACCAGACACTGATGGCGGCAGTAAACGACGCTTCGCCCTGAACTTTCCCGGCGAACATGGCAATCGCCAGAACGGTGGTCATCACGCTGCCGACCCAAACGATAAACATCACCGGGTTACGCCACTGCACCTGTGGCGTGAGTTTTTTAAAGGAATCAATTAACGCCTGACGAATCAGCGATGGTTCAAATAGCGCCTGTTGCTTGCGACTCATGGATGCCTCTTAATCACAAATTCACAAAGGAAAGGTGTTCCGCAACCGGGCCTAATGCGAGGGCGGGAATAAAGGTTAATGCGCCGACTAACAACACAGTGCCAATCAGCAACCCGATAAACAGCGGGCCGTGAGTCGGTAGGGTGCCGATACCTGCGGATTGCGATTTTTTGGTGACCAGCGAACCGGCAATCGCCATCACCGGCACAATCACCGCGAAGCGACCGAACCACATGCACACCGCCAGAAGAACGTTCCAGAATGGGGTGTTAGCACTTAAACCGGCAAACGCGCTGCCGTTGTTATTGGCAGCAGACGAAACCGCGTACAGCACTTCGCTAAAACCGTGAATGCCTGGGTTGAACATGCCGGCGCGGCCTGCGTCGGTCATCATCGCCAGCGCGGTACCGAGCAGCACCAGAGTCGGCGTTACCAGAATCGCCATCGCGGTCATTTTCATCTCTGCGACGTCGATCTTTTTACCGAGATATTCCGGCGTGCGGCCAATCATCAAACCGGCGATAAACACCGTCAGCAACACGAACAACAACATGCCGTACAGCCCAGAGCCGACGCCGCCGAACACCACTTCACCAATCTGCATCAGCCACATTGGGATCATGCCGCCTAACGCCGTGAAGGAGTCGTGCATGGCGTTGACCGCCCCGCAAGATGCGGCAGTGGTAATCACCGAAAACAGGCTACTGGCCAGAATGCCAAAGCGGCTCTCTTTGCCTTCCATATTGAAATTACTGTCAGCGCCGAGCTGCATGAAATGCGGGTTACCGTTGGTTTCGGCCCACATAACCACCACAACGCAGATAACAAAAATTACCGCCATTGCCCATAAAATGGCGCGTCCCTGACGACGGTCACCTACCGCTTCACCAAACGCAAAACAGAGTGCCGCCGGGATCAAGAAGATCGCCAGCATCTGTACAAAGTTGGTCAGCGCCGTGGGGTTCTCGAACGGGTGTGAGGAATTAGCATTAAAGAAACCACCGCCATTGGTGCCAAGCATCTTGATCGCTTCTTGCGAGGCCACCGGGCCCATAGGCAAGATATGCTGCACACCTTCAAGTGAGGTAAATGGCTGATACGCGGCAATGTTCTGCAAGGTTCCCTGGCCAACAAAGAACAGCGCAATCAACAGTGAAATCGGCAGCAAGATATACAGCGTGATGCGGGTTAAATCGGCCCACGCGTTGCCTAATGTGCTGGCGCTCTGGCGTGAAAAAGCGCGGATCAGCGCAAACACCACGGCAATCCCCGTTGCGGCTGACAAAAAGTTTTGCACCGTCAGGCCGACCATCTGGCTGAAATAGCTCAGCGTGGTTTCACCGCTGTAAGACTGCCAGTTGGTATTGGAAACAAAACTCACTGCCGTATTCAGCGCCAGATGCCAGGAAAGGCCCGGTAACTGCTGCGGGTTGAGCGGCAGGTTGCCTTGTGTCATCAGGATGACGAACAGCGCCAGCAAACCTAACGCGTTAAACGCCAGAATTGCGCCCAGGTAATGCTTCCAGCTCATTTCGCGGGTGGCATCACTGCCGAGAAGTTTCCAGAACAGCGAATCCACTTTCCCGACAACGGGCAACGGTTCGCCTTCAATTAAGCGAGCCAAAACACTACCTAACGGTTTGGCTAACGCGAAAAGCACCAGCAGGAAACTGGCAATTAATAAAAATCCGGACGCGGCCATCAGAATGCCTCCGCATTAATCAGCGCATAAATCAGATATCCCAACAGCAAAAACACCAGCACCACACCTGCGATTACGCCTGCACTCACAATCCACCTCCAGTCCTATAAGGAATTGGAGTGATTTTGAAAGTTTGGATGCAAAGATGTCGTAAAAGTCTGGGGGTGGAGTGTAAAAAAAGTATAAAAATGACAAAAGCCATTAATTAACTAATGGTTAGTATTTATTTAACTATTTTGTAACTTAATTACGCCGATGAATGTAAATTAATGGCAAAAAGTGTCATTGAGTGGTCGGATGAGTAGTAAACTTTCAAACAATGCGATACTATTTTCGCCAGATAACAAGTTCCAATTTCCCGGCGTTAGATGCCGGTCACAAAAAAGGGAGAAGCCTATGACTCTATATAAAGACTATCCAATGCATCAGGTCATCCTGCGTCGCACATTTGTTGTTGTAGCAGGCGTCCTGGCTCTGCCGGTCATGTTGTTCTGGAAAGATCGTTCCCGTTTCTACAGCTACCTGCATCGCGTCTGGTCTAAAACCAGTGAAAAACCGGTTTGGATGGCGCAGGCTGAAGCGGCTGCCGCTGATTTTTACTGAGATAAAACTGCTTATAGTTAAAAAAAGCACCGCACGATTAAATCGGCGGTGCTTTTTTTTGGGCTGGATGGTTTTTATATTTATTGAACAGTGTTTGTCATTTTTTTTATAGAGTTGTGAGGTTTTTGTATTATTTATATAATAAATGAAATATATAAAATCACATCTAAAATTTATGCCGGATAAGTTTTATCTGTTTATTATTGCATATGCCCTTTTTCGTTAGGATAATTATTTCGATAAGTATATTTTGATGTCTCAAAAAAATATGCTTAAAAAGGGATAGGGGACATTGCCCAATGCAGATGCGGTGCGTGCGGAAGAAATGGTGAACTATTTTCCACTGAATGCGCGAGCCTCCAGCAGTGAAACCCGTTCCGATCATGCCACGCCATTTACCATCAGCTACGAATTATCCCCCGCGCCGAGGAATGAGCAGCACACGCTCCTTGTGAATGACCTGCGCGAACAAGATCGCATTGCCATTGTGACCTATTCTGGCTCTTCAGAAGTGCTTTTAGCGTCCACTTCCGGAGCTGATAAAAAAACCATTCTTAATGCGCTTGATAGCCTTGATGCGGGTGGTTCAACCAACGGTGGCGCGGGCTTGAAAATGGCTTATCAACAGGCCGAAAAAGGGTTTATCAAAGGAGGTGTTAACCGTATTTTATTAGCCACCGATGGGGATTTTAACGTCGGAATTGACGATCCTAAAGACATTGAAGCCATAGTAAAAAAAGAGCGTGAATCTGGCGTGACGCTTTCCACTCTTGGTGTAGGCGACGATAATTTTAATGATGCGATGATGGTGAAAATTGCGGATGTGGGTAATGGAAATTACAGTTACCTCGATTCATTATCCGAAGCGCAGAAAGTATTGAATAATGAAATGCGTCAGACATTCGTTACCGTAGCAAAAGATGTTAAAGCGCAGATCGAATTTAATCCGAATAATGTTATTGAGTATCGCCAAATAGGCTATGAAAAACGTCAACTGCGTGATGAAGATTTTAATAACGATGCGGTAGATGCTGGTGATATAGGTGCCGGTAAACATGTCACGGTATTATTTGAACTCACGCTGGCAGGCCAGAAACAATCTGTTGATAGCCTGCGTTATGCTAAAAAAACAGCCACGACTGAGGGGAGTAAAACCAACGAATTACTCTGGGTTAAGCTGCGTTATAAACAGCCGCAAGGAGAGACTAGCCAACTGATCAATTTGCCGGTGAAACGCAGTGGTAACACGTCCTTTAACACAGCCTCAGTGTTGTAGGGGGGATAAGCGATAGCGCCATCCACCATTTTCGCCTGTTGTTGCAGATAAAAGTGTCGGATGACGCTGCGCTTATCCGACCTGGGAAGAGGTTTGTCATCAGTCTGAAGCCTTGCAGATGCTCCATCCTGAATCGCCACTTGATGGCGGTTTTTTTATGCGTGAAGATAGGCTCAATAAACTACGTGAGGGCAGCAGCATGTTGATTTGGCAAGATTTGCATCATTCAGAATTGAGCGTCACCGATCTCTACACTCTTTTGGCATTACGCAACGAGGTATTTGTTGTCGAGCAAAATTGCCCTTATCAGGACATTGATGGCGACGATTTGCTGGGCGAAAACCGCCATATTCTCGGCTGGCAGGACGGTAAGCTGGTGGCTTATGCGCGCATTCTGAAAAGCGACAGCGAATTTGAACCGGTGGTGATTGGTCGTGTGATTATCGACAAAAGCGTGCGTGGCGAAAAACTGGGCTATCAATTGATGGAGCAAGCGATGGCCTCTTGCCAGCAATTCTGGCCGGAAACTACTGTGTATTTAGGCGCGCAGGCGCATCTGCAAGCGTTCTATGCTCACTTTGGTTTTTCCCCGGTTACGGATGTGTATGACGAAGATGGTATCCCACACCTTGGGATGGCGAATCGCTAAAAGCATTCATCTTGTCTATAGTTAGCGGACGAGTTTTTTTTATAAACGGAGAACAGTGATGCAACCGTATGAATCTCGTCTTGATGATGATTTATCTCTGCTGAGCGAAACGTTAGAGGAAGTGCTGCGTTCCTCAGGTGACCCCGCTGACCAAAAGTACATTGAACTGAAAGAACGCGCTGAAAAGGCGCTAAGTGATGTCAAAGCGCGCGTCAGTAATGCGTCAGATAATTATTATTATCGTGCCAAAAAAGCTGTTTATCGTGCCGATGATTATGTTCATGACAAACCGTGGCAAGGCATTGGTGTCGGCGCGGCAGCTGGTTTAGTGTTGGGGCTATTGCTAGCCAGACGCTAGGGCTATTCCGGCACATAGATACGTTGTGTGCCGGTTAAAGAAAATCTTACCTATTGGGTGGGATTTTTTTTTGCCGCCATGACCACGTATAATCAAGGGTTTTCAGGGAAGGTGAGGTAAACGTGAATTCAGTTGTCGTCGCGCTGCAACAGTTACAACTTGCATTGAACGCAGAATTTGCGGATGCGCCAGGACTACA
Source organism: Buttiauxella sp. 3AFRM03 (assembly GCF_003675305.1). Classification (NCBI taxonomy): domain Bacteria; kingdom Pseudomonadati; phylum Pseudomonadota; class Gammaproteobacteria; order Enterobacterales; family Enterobacteriaceae; genus Buttiauxella; species Buttiauxella sp. 3AFRM03. The sequence goes on along the minus strand of NZ_CP033076.1, from coordinate 1,591,053 downwards.
GCAAATATCGTTTGCCGTAACCTTGAGTGATGCCTCAGATGCTCTCGCATGGTTGACTACTCAACGGCTTTATCCTCAATTCTACTGGCAACAGCGTAATGGCGATGACGAAATTGCCGCACTTGGCCTGGTACACCAGTTCAACACATTAGAAGCGGCGAGAGAGTTTCTTGATGATTATGCCGGTCAGCCCGCTATTCGTATCGCTGGCGTCAATGCGTTCGACCCCGCGACCAGTTTTTTATTTCTCCCAAGACTCGAATGGCGACGCACGGGTGGCGATGCGCAGCTTCATCTCCATCTGTATAGCGAAACATCCTTAAAGGAAGACGCGCGCGCCGCGCAGGCTTTCCTTGAACAACTCCTGCCAGCCAAACAATTACCGCTACAGCACCTGAATTGTGTGGGCGAGCAACATATTCCGCCACAGAGTGAATGGCTGAAACTTATCGATCTCGCGACAAGCGCTATTGAACAGCATGAACTCGACAAAGTGGTGCTGGCTAGAGCCACCGATCTGCAATTTACTACGGCGGTTTCTGCGGCGGGTTTTATGGCGGCCAGCCGTCGGGTCAACCTGAATTGCTATCATTTTCTTATGGTGTTTGACGCCAGCAATGCGTTCCTCGGCTCAAGCCCGGAGCGCTTATGGCGGCGCATCGACACGGCATTACGCACTGAAGCATTAGCCGGAACGGTGGCGAACCACCCTGATGATCACCGGGCCTGGTCGTTGGGGCAGTGGTTGCTAAAAGATGATAAAAACCAACGTGAAAATATGTTGGTTGTTGAAGACATCTGCCAGCGTTTGCATAAAACGGTGGGAACGATCGACGTACTGCCGCCGCAAATTGTGCGCCTGCGAAAAGTGCAGCATTTACGTCGCTGCATTTGGACTGTTCTGGCGCAACCGGACGACGCCGCCTGCCTGACGATGCTGCAACCGACTGCCGCTGTTGCAGGCTTACCGCGAGATGTGGCGCGAGATTTCATCGACAAAAATGAACCATTCGAGCGCGAATGGTACGCGGGGTCAGCGGGGTATTTGTCACAACGTCAGTCTGAGTTCTGCGTTGCCTTGCGCTCGGCAAAAGTCACTAATCATATTGTCCGTCTGTATGCCGGAGCTGGCATTGTTGCGGGTTCTGACGCGGCAGAAGAATGGCAAGAAATAGAAAATAAAGCCGCAGGGTTGCGAACATTGCTGACGAAAACGATGTTCTAAATACTATTACCGACCCATATCAAAATAACTATTCCATCTATAATTATAATGAGTCAGCAAAATTGACTCAGGACTTAATCATGTCGATAAGCTCGTTTAACCGCCGTTGGGCTACGGTAATTCTTGAAGCGCTAACTCGTCACGGAGTCCGCCATGTGTGCGTGGCACCGGGTTCGCGTTCTACTCCGCTGACCCTTGGCGCGGCTGAAAATAGGGCTTTTATTTGTCATACGCACTTTGACGAACGTGGTTTAGGCCATCTGGCACTTGGCCTGGCAAAAGCCAGCCAGGCTCCTGTCGCTATCATCGTCACCTCCGGAACGGCTGTCGCCAACCTCTATCCGGCGATTATTGAAGCCGGTTTGACGGGTGAAAAACTGGTGGTTTTGACCGCCGATCGTCCACCTGAACTTATTGATTGCGGTGCTAATCAGGCGATTCGCCAGCCCGGAATTTTTAGCTCCCATCCGACTCAAGCGATTAATTTGCCACGGCCCACGCAGGATATTCCCGCGCGCTGGCTGGTTTCGACCATTGATAACGCGATGGGGCAATTGGTGGGCGGAGCAGTTCATATCAATTGTCCGTTTGCCGAGCCACTATACGGTGAGCTTGATGAAACCGGTATCAACTGGCAACAGGCGCTTGGCGACTGGTGGCAAAGTGATAAACCCTGGCTGCGCATGGCCGCGGCTCAGGAAGTGATGAAACAGCGCGACTGGTTCTTCTGGCGGCAAAAACGTGGCGTGGTTGTGGCCGGGCGTTTGAATGCCGATGAAGGCAAACAGGTGGCCTTATGGGCGAAAACATTAGGCTGGCCGCTGATTAGCGATGTTCTTTCACAAACCGGACAGCCGTTGCCTTGTGCGGATTTATGGCTGAGCAACAGTCAGGCCGTCACCGAGCTTGCCGAAGCGCAAATTATTATCCAGTTTGGCAGCAGCTTGACCGGTAAACGTGTCCTGCAATGGCAGGCTACCTGCGAGCCGGAAGAGTATTGGCTGGTAGATAACTTACCCAACCGGCTTGATCCGGCGAATCATCGCGGTCGCCGAATATCTTGCGATATCGCGCAATGGCTGGAGCTTCATCCGGCTGAAAAGCGCCTCGCATGGGACGAGAAATTAACCACCCTGGCAAAACTCGCGCAGCAGACGGTGAAAAAGGGCACAGCTGAATTTGGCGAGGCGCAAATCGCCGCGCGTTTGCCTGAACTATTGCCGGAAGCCGGGCAGCTATTTGTTGGCAACAGCCTGGTGGTGCGGCTGGTGGACGCCTTTGCCCAACTTCCTGCCGGTTATCCGGTCTACAGCAACCGTGGCGCAAGTGGTATCGATGGCCTGCTCTCGACTGCCGCCGGTGTGCAACGTGCCACAGCCCGCTCAACGCTGGCGATCGTCGGCGATCTCTCTGCGCTCTATGATCTCAATTCGCTGGCGCTACTACGCCAGGTTTCTGCGCCGTTTGTTTTGCTGATCGTGAATAATAATGGCGGGCAAATATTCTCGTTATTGCCAACACCTGCGGCCGAACGTGAACGCTTCTACTGCATGCCGCAGAACGTTAATTTTGCCCACGCGGCGGCGATGTTTAACCTTAGCTATCACAACCCGACAAGCTGGGACGAATTGCAGGATGCGGTTAACCGCGCCTGGCACAGCCCGCAAACTACCATCATTGAAGCGACCGTGCCCGAAACGGATGGCGCGCAAACCTTGCAGAATCTACTGGCGCAGGTTAGCCAGGCATGACCCTGCATGCGGTTTATCGCGAAGGGCGTGATGCGACCTTGCCGTGTCTTGTCTGGCTGCACGGTTTCTTAGGTTGCCAGCGTGAGTGGGAAGCGGTGAGCGAGAACTTTATCGACTGGCCGCAACTGCGAATTGATTTGCCCGGTCACGGGAAATCGGCCGATATCACGGTGAACGACTTTCATCAGGTTGACCAACTGCTGCGAAAAACGCTTCTTAGTTACAACATCCTAAAATACTGGCTTATTGGCTATTCCCTTGGCGGACGTGTGGCGATGGTCCATGCTTGCCAGGGGGATAATCCCGGCTTATGTGGGCTGGTTGTCGAAGGGGGCCATCCGGGCCTTGAGGATGAAAATGCCCGCCTGGAAAGGCAAACCAACGACCATCTTTGGGGGCAACGTTTGTGCAACGAACCGCTCAAAGAGGTACTTAACGACTGGTATCAACAAGCGGTTTTTCAGTCGCTTAACGACCCACAGCGCGCAGCACTTGTCATGCTGCGTAGCCAGAATAACGGTGCAAGTCTTGCGGCAATGCTTGAGGCAACATCGCTCGGCAAGCAACCCGATTTACGCGCGGCGCTCAAACAACTGCCGCTGCCTTTTTACTACCTGTGTGGTGAGCGGGATGAAAAATTCCGCACCGTGGCAAACAGCTTAGGCCAGGCACCGCATCTTATTACTGCCGCAGGCCACAACGCGCATCGGGAAAATCCCGCCGCTTTTAGCGCCTGTCTGCTCAACTTATTACGAAAACCTGGCGAGGAAACACCATGATTTATCCAGATGAACAAATGCTCTATGCCCCGATTGAATGGCAGGATTGCTCGGAAGGTTACAGCGATATTCGTTACCACAAATCGGCTGACGGCATCGCCAAAATCACCATCAACCGCCCTGAAGTGCGCAACGCATTCCGCCCGTTGACCGTCAAAGAGATGATTAATGCGCTGGCCGATGCACGTTATGACGACAACATCGGTACCATCATCCTGACTGGCGAAGGTGAAAAAGCCTTCTGCGCAGGTGGCGACCAAAAAGTCCGTGGTGATTACGGCGGCTATCAGGATGCCAGTGGTACTCATCATCTGAACGTGCTGGATTTCCAGCGCCAGATCCGTACTTGTCCAAAACCAGTTGTCGCGATGGTCGCGGGTTATTCCATCGGTGGCGGCCACGTGCTGCACATGATGTGTGACCTGACTATTGCTGCTGAAAACGCGGTATTCGGCCAGACAGGCCCGAAAGTTGGCTCGTTCGACGGCGGTTGGGGTGCTTCTTATATGGCGCGTATTGTCGGCCAGAAAAAAGCCCGTGAAATCTGGTTCCTGTGCCGCCAGTACGATGCCAAAGAAGCACTGGATATGGGGCTGGTTAACACCGTGGTACCGAATGCCGAACTGGAAAAAGAGACCGTGCGCTGGTGCCGTGAAATGCTGCAAAACAGCCCAATGGCACTGCGTTGTCTGAAAGCCGCGCTGAACGCTGACTGCGATGGCCAGGCAGGCCTGCAAGAACTGGCGGGTAACGCCACCATGCTGTTCTACATGACTGAAGAAGGTCAGGAAGGCCGCAACGCGTTTAACCAAAAACGCCAGCCGGACTTCAGCAAATTTAAACGGAACCCGTAATGCGTCGCGTCGAACTGTGGCGCTTTCAGGTGCCGATGGATGCGGGAGTGGTGCTGCGCGAGCGGCGCCTGAAAACACGCGACGGGCTGCTGGTGCGCCTGACGGAAGGCGACAAACAAGGCTTTGGCGAAATTTCGCCATTGCCGGGTTTTAGCGCTGAAACCGTCGACGAAGCGCAAAGCGTGGCGCTGGCCTGGCTGCAAGCGTGGCAAGCGAGCGGTGAGACTGAATTGCCCGAAATGCCCTCTGTGGCCTTTGGCCTGAGCTGCGCGCTGGCAGAAATCAGCGGTGAATTGCCACAAGCGGCAGATTACCGCGCAGCACCGCTGTGTACCGGCGACCCGGATGAACTGTTTGAGATGTTAGCCGCCATCCCTGGCGAAAAAATCGCCAAGGTGAAAGTGGGCTTGTACGAAGCCGTGCGCGACGGCATGGTGGTTAATCTGCTACTGGAAGCGATGCCTGACTTGCGTCTGCGCCTTGATGCCAACCGTGGATGGACGCCGCTTAAAGCGCAGCAGTTCGCCAAATACGTCAACCCGGACTTCCGCCCGCGTATTGCGTTTATTGAAGAACCGTGCAAAACCCGCGAGCAATCCCGTGAGTTTGCCCGTGAAACGGGGATCGCCATCGCGTGGGATGAAAGTCTGCGCGAACCTGACTTTGCGTTTGCCGCCGAACCTGGCTTAACGGCGCTGGTTATCAAGCCCACGCTCACCGGCAGCCTGGCAAAAGTTCGCCAGCAGGTCGAACAGGCTCATGCCCTGGGATTGACTGCGGTGATCAGTTCGTCGATTGAATCAAGCCTCGGGCTGACTCAACTGGCGCGCATTGCCGCGTGGTTAACACCACAAACGCTACCGGGTTTAGATACCTTGTCATTAATGCAGGCACAATTGGTGCGTGAATGGCCAAACAGCCCGTTACCGTGCTGGTCTCTGGAATCTCTTGAGCGAGTGCTATGAGTTTTAAAGAATGATTTTCGAAGATTTTCCCTGGCAACATTGGGCACAAAAACGCGGCAGCGAAGCCGCGTTAACTCTGGGCAATGAAACTCTCAACTGGTGCGAGCTAGGCCAGCGTGTTGATGCGCTGGCTGGCGGCTTTCATCAGCAAGGTGTGCAAGAGGGACAGGGCGTTGCATTGCGTTCCAAAAACAGCCCGGAAATGCTGTTAGCGTTTCTGGCGTTACTGCAATGTGGCGCGCGCGTTCTGCCGCTCAATCCGCAGTTGCCCAACGCGTTGCTCGAACAGTTACTGCCTGACCTGACGATCAGCCATGCGGTGACTTTTGAAGCTGCGCAATTCGTGGTCGACATAAACCCGTTAACGATGAACGAAGGCGAATGCTACCAGGCTGACTGGCAGCCGTCGCGCTTCGCATCAATGACGCTGACCTCGGGTTCAACCGGTTTGCCCAAAGCCGCCGTTCATACCGCAGACGCGCATCTTGCCAGTGCTGCCGGTGTGCTGGCGGTGATGGACTATACAGCGCGGGATAGCTGGTTGCTGTCGCTACCGTTGTTCCATGTTTCAGGGCAGGGGATTTTCTGGCGCTGGTTACTGGCCGGTGGCTGCCTGGTAGTGCGTGACTTACATCCGTTGAACGAGGCATTGCAGGGTTGTACTCATGCCTCGCTAGTGCCAACACAACTCTGGCGTTTGCTGGAACAATCGCCACCGCAGGCGCTGCGTGAGGTGTTGCTGGGTGGTGCCGCCATTCCCGTGGAACTGACGCAAGCTGCTTTAGCCAAAGGTATCAACTGCTGGTGTGGTTATGGTTTGACGGAGCTGGCCTCGACGGTATGTGCGAAACGCGCTGATGGGTTGCCCGACGTGGGCGAAGCGCTACCTGGGCGCGAAGTGAAAATCGTCGATGAAGAAGTGTGGATCCGCGCCAACAGCCTGGCTTCAGGTTACTGGAAAGGGGGCGCAGTGCTGCCGCTGGTGAATGCCGATGGCTGGTTTGCTACTCGCGATCGCGGCAGGTTAAATGAGCATCGCCTGACTCTTATTGGCCGCCTCGACAATCTGTTTTTCAGCGGCGGCGAAGGGATACAGCCTGAAGAAGTGGAAAGCATTATTGCGCAGCACCCGGCGGTGAAGCAGGCATTTGTGGTGCCTATTGATGACGTGGAATTTGGTCAGCGCCCGGTTGCCGTGGTGGACGCCGCAGACGATTTTGATTTGTCGCTGCTGACGGAATGGTTACAGGGAAAAGTGGCGCGTTTTCAGCAGCCAGTGCGTTGGTTGCGTTTGCCTGATGAACTTAAGCAGGGCGGGATTAAGATTTCGCGGGTGCAATTAAAATTATGGGTGAAGCGAGTGGCTAAAATTTAATTTCAGCCACTCGCTTTCATGTCGGGGGCGCTACGCTTGCCCGACCTACGAACTCGGTTTCCTATTACAGCACTATTTCAAAGCTTTTAACGCGGCGGCAATGCCCGCGCCATATTCCGGATGCACCTCGCTAAACAGGGCAATCTGGCGCTCCTGAATAAACTCGGGAACATCTTTCATATCACCGGCGATACGTTTAAACATGCGCTGATGTTCTTCTGCGCTCAGCAGGTTATACAAGGCGCGTGGCTGGCTGAAATAGTCGTTATCTTCACGATGATTCCAGTGGTCTGCTGCCCCTTCAATACTTAACGGTGGTTCGCTGAAATCAGGCTGCTCCTGGAACACATTGAAGCTATTTGGCTCATAAGTTGCGCCATTGCTGCTGTTGCCATCAATACGCATCGCGCCATCGCGATGATAATTGTGGAACGGGCATTTCGGTGCGTTAACCGGGATTTGGTGATGGTTAACTCCTAAACGGTAGCGGTGGGCATCGCCGTAAGAGAACAGGCGGCCTTGCAGCATGCGGTCTGGAGAGAAACCAATGCCAGGCACCACGTTTGCCGGAGACATTGCCACTTGCTCGACATCAGCAAAGTAGTTATCCGGGTTACGGTTCAATTCCAGCTCACCCACTTCCATCAGCGGATAATCGCCGTGCGGCCAGATTTTGGTCAGATCAAACGGGTTATATGGCGTTTGTGACGCGTCTGCTTCCGGCATAATTTGCACATAGAATTTCCAGCGTGGGAAATCACCGCCTTCAATCGCCTCAAATAAATCACGCTGTGCGCTTTCGCGGTCATTAGCAATGATGGCTGCGGCTTCATCGTCCATCAGATTGGCAATTTGTTGCTGGGTTTTCAGGTGGAATTTCACCCAGAAACGCTGATTGTCGCTGTTGATGAAACTGAACGCATGGCTACCAAATCCGTGAATATGACGATAAGAACGTGGCAGGCCGCGATCGCTAAAATCGATGGTTAACTGGTGCAGCGTTTCAGGCATTTGCGAGAAAAAATCCCACTTATAAGTGGGGTTGCGCAGGTTAGTACGCGGGTCGCGTTTCACTACGTGGTTTAAATCAGGGAATTTCAGCGGGTCGCGTAAATAGAAGATTGGGGTGTTATTACCGACTAAATCCCAGTTACCTTCTTCGGTGTAAAACTTGATTGAGAAGCCGCGAATATCACGCTCGGCATCAGCGGCGCCGCGCTCGCCTGCTACAGTCGAGAAACGCAGGAACAGATCGGTTTTTTTGCCAATGTCTGAGAAAATTTTCGCGCGGGTGAACTGCGTAATATCGTGGGTTACGGTAAAGGTACCAAATGCGCCAGACCCTTTGGCGTGCATGCGACGCTCGGGGATAACTTCGCGATCGAAATGGGCTAGTTTCTCCAGAAACCAAACATCCTGTAAAAGCATTGGGCCACGGGGGCCAGCGGTTGCAACGTTGTTATTGTGGGCTACGGGAGCCCCGGATGCAGTCGTTAATCCTTTTTTGCTCATTGTTGTCTCCATTTATCAATGTAAGGGTGAATCATCATAGTAAGAATAACCCCTATAGTATTATGGGAATTATGCACCGCTGGCAATTTGGCATTTTCTATCGTTGCTATTCATTAATCCTGTCAGGCAATCCCCGCTGTTTTAATTTCTTACAAACGAATAGCGAAAAGAATTTCTAACACGTTGATTACATCAATCGTGGCTGTAGAATCGGTTTTTTTTTAAGGACATCCTTTTTCAGGGACCTCCTTTTTTTGTTATTAAGGATCGAAACATGAACAAATTATTACTGGCTGGCGCTGCCAGCCTGGCGCTCATTTCTGCATCCGCAAGTGCTATCAGCATCGGCGGTGAAGCAGGCGAAAAATACACTAACGTGGTCGTGGGTTTCGGTACTGATTCCCCAGGTCTGGCGTTCACCGGTAACTACGCACATAACGATGATGACGGTGATACTGCGGGTCTGGGCTTAGGCCTGAATGTGCCATTAGGTCCATTTATGGGTACCGTGGGTGGCCGTGCGGTTTACCTCAATCCTAACGATGGCGATGAAGGTTACGCGCTGGCCGTTGGCGGTGGTTTGAGCTGGAAGATTTTCGATAGCTTCGCGGTATTCGGTGATTACTATTATTCCCCAGACTCCCTTTCCAGCGGTGTTGAAAACTACCAGGAAGCCAGTGCAGGCGCACGTTGGACAATCATGCGCCCAATTACCATTGAAGCAGGCTATCGCTACATCGGTATGGAAAACAAAAATGGCGAGCGTGATAACTCGATCGCTGATGGGCCATATGTTGGCGTGAGCGCTGCTTTCTAAAATCCCTGTCATTTTGTAGATCGGATTAAATGGTGGATGACGCTTGAGCTTATCCACCCTACAACTGCTTTTGCTTTCGTAGGTCGGATTAGCGCAGCGACATCCGACATTCATTTGACCTGCCTGTTTTATTTCTGCCAATTAATTTTCTGTCTGCTTGAGTTATAGTGAATCGTTTTTTTCCCGCGGAGCACAACAATGATAAAAGTGGAAATGCTGTCTACCGGCGACGAAGTGCTGCATGGTCAAATTATTGATACCAACGCAGCCTGGCTTGCCGATTATCTTTTTAACCAGGGTTTGCCAATGTCGCGCCGCAATACGGTGGGCGACAGTCTTGACGATTTGATTGCGGTGCTCAAAGAGCGCAGCGAACAGGCTGATGTGTTGATCGTCAATGGTGGGCTTGGGCCAACCAGCGACGATCTGAGTGCGCTGGCCGCCGCCACCGCCGCAGGCGTGGAACTGGTGATGCATCAGCCATGGCTCGAACAAATGGAGCGTTTCTTTGCTGAGCGCGGGCGCGAAATGGCTCCCAGCAATCGCAAGCAAGCTTTAATCCCCGCCACCAGTGAAATGGTCGATAACCCCGTAGGTACCGCTTGTGGATTTGCCCTAAAGCTTAACCGCTGCCTGATGTTTTTCACCCCTGGCGTCCCTTCTGAATTTAAAGTGATGGTTGCTGAGCAAATCCTGCCGCGCTTGCGCGCACGCTTTGAGTTGCCGGAACCGCCAGTTTGCCTGCGCCTTACCACCTTTGGGCGCTCTGAAAGCGAATTAGCCCAAAGCCTTGAACCGATTCCCCTGCCGGAAGGCGCGGTAATGGGCTATCGCTCATCCATGCCGATTATTGAGCTGAAATTGACCGGCCCTGCCAGCCTGCGCCCGGAGATGGAAGCCGTCTGGCCGCAAGTGCAGCATGTTGCCGGTGAAAGCACGATTTTTGAAGGGACAGAAGGGCTGCCTGCGCAACTGGCAAAACGCCTGCGCGAGCAGTCCCTCAATATTGCGCTGAGCGAACAATTCACCGCGGGTTTGCTGTGTTTGCAACTTTCCAGTGCACAAGCGCCGCTGGGAAACAATGAAGTCCTTTCATCGCGCCCTGAAACGCTGGTGCAAGTGGCCGAGCGCGCAAAAATATTCGCTCACACCGCCGGAAGTACCGTGGCGCTGGTGGTCGGCAGCCTTGAAGACGAGCAGCTTAACTTTGCGCTACATACCCCTGGCGGCACTTACGGCTTGCAGGTGAAATTCAGCGTGACTCGCCACGACCTGCGCACCCGCCAGGAAGTGTGCGCGATGATGGCATTAAACATGCTGCGCCGCTGGCTCAATGGCTGGGATGTCGCAGCGGAGCATGGTTGGGTGAATGTCGTTGATGTCATAGAGCTTTAAAGCTAAGCGAGCGCCCGGGCTAACAGTGTAATCGGGTGCTCGCATTTCTTACTGGTGGACATCTCAATCTGCCATTTGCACGTTTCACAATCGGTCACCACCAAATCGACGCCACTTTCTTCAATTTGCTGAAATAATGGCGCACCGATACTTTGCGACGTTTGATAGTTTTCCTTTTTAAATCCATAAGTTCCGGCAATACCACAGCACTGGGATTCGAGCATCACCAGCTCTACGCCAGGCAAACTACGCAGCAAATCGAGGGTGTACAACGACCAGCCCATTTTCTCCATATGGCACGGTGTGTGGTAAGCAATGCGTAGCGGTAACGCTTTCAGGTTTAACTCACGTCCTTTTTCCAGTTGTTTCCAGATAAACCTTGTCGCCAGTTCGATATGGTCACGCATCGGGCGCGTGTCGACATCCAGCACCTGCGGGTATTCGTCACGCAAGGTAAACGTGCAAGTGGAAGAGGTGGCGATAACCGGAAGCCCTTGTTCAAGCACCGCTTTACTTAAAGACGCGGCGTTAATGGCTGCCTGCTTTTTGGCCTTATCGATAAAACCATTGGCAATTAGTGGCACGCCACAGCATTTTTCGCGATCCAGTAATTGCACGCCAAATCCCATCGCGTTCATCACGCGCAGCAGATCTTTTCCAAGCTGGGAGTGGTTGTAATTCACGTAACAACCATGGAAAAAAACCACTTGCTCAGCAAAGGCTTTTTGCGCTGCCGCTTGTTTGTGATACCAGCGCCGAAACGTACCGGAAGAATATTTCGGTAATTCGCGATGGCCGTCGATGCCCAGCGTTTTATCGAGCAGAGTACGCACCGGCTTGAGTGACGTGGCGGTGTTAACCAGCGGCGCAAAGGGGGTGGACAGCGTGCCCAGCAAGTCGGTATGGCTGAGAATGGCATCTCGTAAATTGAAGGTGGATTTACCGTAGCGGGCTTTGGCACGCTGAATAATATCGCCAATTTTTACATCAGACGGGCAGGCCACTTCGCAGCGTTTGCAGTTGGTACAATATTTCAGTGCGTCATCATAAAGCGCGGCATCTTTGAGGCGCAGGCGTTCGCCATCCGGGCCAGATTGTTTTGGGCCAGGATAATCAGGATTTACCCGGCTAACCGGACAAACGGTGGTGCAAACGGTGCATTTAATGCAGTTTTCAAAACTGGTTTCATCGAGCAGGCTCATACGTTGCCTCCCTGAGCATCAAGGATTTTCTGGGCAACATATAATGCGCCCGTCATCGACACGCCAGCCCCGCAACCTTGTTGTATTGGGTCGTATCCGGCGAGTATTGAACCGATGGCATACAGGTTTTCGACACGCTGGCCGCGAAGTGTTGGCTGGAAATTTTCATCAACGGCAACACCGGCCTGTAACCAGGGTTGAGGGCTGAAAAAGTCTTCGTGACACCACTGTTCGCGCCTATCCGGAGCGCGAATATCCAGCCCGAAGATCGGCTCGCGAATCCCGCTAAATTTAGCTTCAAGACCGTTGCTGAAAAAACTGCCGCTGGCAAGAATCACATTGTTGGCCCGCAGCGGGACTTCCGCATGATTACGCGTGAAAACCGCGCTGACGTTCTGCTGCTCAAATTCAGCGTTCAGCACCGCATCGCCCGGCATCATTATCCCGCCAAGTTGCTGGAAGCGGCGGCGTAGTTGTTGGTGCATCCTCATACCGAGCACCGAAGGCGGCAGCGTGGGTAACAGGCGAAGTGCGCAGGGCAACTGGCGGCTGATGGTCTGCCAGGCCTGCGAGTCTTCGCTGCCAAGGCAGGCGGGTAAAAACAGCGCATCGGTGTTGATGGCCAGCGTTTTAAGCTCGGTAATCAGTAAACGTTGTTGCTCTGGCATATCCAGCACGCGGGCAATGTTGGCGGCGCGAAATTCACTGGGGTTATTACGCAATGTGTCCAGCGCAGAAAGGGTCAGCTCGGCGGTTCGTACCTCGATATTATTCTGGGCGAGAGAAGCCGCGACCAGTTCGGGTTGAAAATCGAGAAAACCGGCAATGCCCACCACGGTGATTCGTTTCCACTCCAGTGGCGCGGTGGGGATTTCTTCGGGGCTGAGCCACGTAGCGCGTTGCATTCCCAGCGGCGTAACACGCTGATGGTTGTGCTGATAACTGCCTTGCAGCGGGATATGGCAGCGCGCGAGTAGCGCCTCACTTTCTGCTGCGAAACGGCGAACGTTTTCCGCGCCCATTAAGCTGTACGGGTGTTCTGGCGCTTGTTGTTTCAGAGCATCCAACGCGTTTAACGGCGAATTCACCGGGCTGCCATCGGGCAGTTCGGCCAGCAAATCCAGCGAGCCAGATGAAAAATGCAATGCACTTTGCCCACGGCTGATGATGGCACAACGCAGCCCCGCTTCTGCGAGGCGAATACCGCAGACCAGCCCGGCTAAGCCACCGCCAATAATCAGGCTATCGAATCTCATTGTGGTATTCCTTTTTTCGATCCATTTTTCAAGCCGCACAACCCCTGGTAAACCCAGGCGGTGAATTCACTTTCCCGCAGCGCATCATCCCAGGCTATTGGGCGGATACCTTTCCAGCGTTCGTTAAGAAAAAGAGAAAGTTGATCAAGCGATTGCGCAGGCGTTGAACTGCCAAAGCGTTGTAGTAATCCGGCGGCACGGCAGGCGCACAATTCGCCCTGGCAAGTGCCCATTCCCACGCGGGTGCGACGGCGTAAATCGCCAAGATTGTTGACGGACAGATGGTTAACCGCATAGTGAACTTCACCTGCGGTCACCGCTTCACATTCGCAAACCAGGCTGTTGCTCAGGCGGTCACCTGCCAAAAGTTTCCCGGCGCGGTCACCGTGACGCCAAACGGCAGAACGCCGAATAGTCGGCGGTAATGAAATGACTTTTCTGAGCGTCTCTTCTGCTGAGCTTTCGGAACCTGGAAGTGGTGTTGTTGCTGTGGTGCAAGGCTGAAGATTGCCGATTTTTTCACACACCGCGTTGGTGGCCCATTCCGCCATCAGGCGATAGGTCATCAGCTTGCCGCCAGTAATGGTGATGAACCCTTCCATGCCGTCACGCTTTGCGTGATCAAGCAGCACAATTCCGCGGCTGGCATTTCGTCCGGTTGGGTCGTCGTCGCTGGCAACCAGCGGGCGAACGCCAGCGTAGGCACGCAAAATACGGGTTGCGGCAAGTTTGGGTGACAGCTTTGAACCTTCACGAATCAGGATGTCGACCTCTTGCGGGGTGACCTGCATATTGTCGATTTGGTCATATTCGACAGGCGTTGAGGTGGTGCCAATCAGCGAAATGGTATCGCCTGGGACCAAAATATCGGCGTCGGCAGGTTTGCGGCAGCGGTTGATCACCATGTTATTGATGCGATGGCCGAGGATCAGCAACGAACCTTTGGCGGGCAGCATTCGCACACGTAAATCGGCATATTCAGCAATGTGTTGCCCCCAGATCCCGGCGGCGTTTACCACTACGCTGGCGTAAAAATCGTGATGTTCGCGGGTTTGATGGTTGTAAGCCCGCACTCCACAAACCCGATCGCCGTTGCGGATAAGGCCGGTGACTTCCTGGCCGGTGAGAATTTCGGCACCGTGTTCTCTGGCATCCAGCATATTGGCGGCGGTCAGACGGAATGGGTCAACTGTGCCATCTGGCACCCTTACTGCGCCAATTAGTTCAGGGTTTACCGCGGGTTCTATGCGTAATGCTTCTTGAGGACTGAGTTGCTGTGCATTGATTCCGGCATCCTGGCAGGCGGCAATAAACACGCTCTGCAAGGTTAAATCATCTTCAGGAAGGGTGATAAACAGGCCGTCCGTGCGTTCGATACAGTGGCGAGCAATGCGTTTCAGGATGCGGTTTTCTTCAATACATTCCCTGGCCGATTCGCTGTCCGTCATGGCGTACCGTGCGCCGCTGTGCAGCAAGCCATGATTACGACCTGTCGCGCCGGTTGCAATGTCGTGCCTTTCCAGCAGCAGGGTTTGTAACCCACGCCGTGCGCAGTCGCGGGCAATACCCGCGCCCGTAGCGCCTCCGCCAATAATAATCACATCCTGTTCTTTGCATCCCATCGCCATGTTCCGCTCCTGAAAAATTATCTGGGGACTATTCAGCCACAGATCGATATGCGAATGTTTGATATCGAGCAAATTCGAAAATAAAACGAAAACAAAGTGTGATGCGATGCACCTTTTCGATAGTTTGTAATAAAAATGTAATATGTTGTGGGGTGTTTCACACTAACCAGGTGGGATAATCCTTAACATGCGCTCGCAAAAGAACATTGCTTGATAAAAAACCTGCCACGGAGGCATTTATGCTGAGCATTTTCAAACCTAGCCCACACCAGCCACGGCTGAAAAGTGAGCATGTCGATCCGACTTATCGTCGTCTGCGCTGGCAGATATTCATGGGCATTTTCTTCGGTTACGCCGCTTACTACCTGGTACGTAAAAACTTTACTCTGGCGATGCCGTATCTGGTGGAGCAGGGCTTCTCGCGCGGTGACCTCGGATTTGCGCTTTCCGGTATTTCTATTGCTTACGGCTTCTCGAAATTTATTATGGGGGCGGTTTCTGACCGCTCGAATCCGCGTGTTTTCTTACCTGCCGGTTTGATTCTGGCCGCCGCCGTAATGTTATTTATGGGCTTTGTGCCGTGGGCGACATCCAGTATTGCGGTGATGTTTGTCCTGCTGTTTTTATGCGGTTGGTTCCAGGGAATGGGTTGGCCGCCGTGCGGGCGTACCATGGTGCACTGGTGGTCTAAAAAAGAGCGTGGGGGAATTGTTTCCATCTGGAACTGCGCGCATAACGTCGGCGGTGGCTTGCCGCCGCTGCTGTTCTTACTCGGGATGGCGTGGTTTAACGACTGGCATGCGGCACTTTATATGCCAGCCTTTGCGGCGATTTTTGTGGCGTTAATTGCTTTTGCGTTAATGCGCGATACGCCGCAATCATGCGGTTTGCCGCCAATCGAAGAATACAAAAATGATTACCCGGACGACTACAACGAAAAAACGGAAGAGGAGCTAACGGCAAAACAGATCTTCATGCAGTACGTTTTCCCCAACCGTCTGCTGTGGTACATCGCCATTGCTAACGTTTTCGTTTATTTGCTGCGTTACGGCATTCTCGACTGGTCGCCAACCTATCTGAAAGAAGTGAAACACTTCGCGCTGGATAAATCCTCCTGGGCCTATTTCCTTTATGAATACGCCGGAATACCTGGCACGCTGCTGTGTGGCTGGATGTCGGACAAAGTGTTCAGAGGCAACCGCGGTGCTACCGGCGTGTTCTTTATGATTCTGGTGACGATTGCGACCATTGTTTACTGGCTGAACCCGCCGGGAAATCCGGGTGTGGATATGGCCTGTATGATTGTGATTGGCTTCCTGATCTACGGACCGGTGATGTTGATTGGCCTGCACGCGCTGGAACTGGCACCGAAAAAGGCCGCGGGAACGGCAGCAGGCTTTACGGGCTTGTTTGGCTATCTCGGTGGTTCGGTGGCCGCGAGTGCCATCGTTGGCTATACCGTAGATTTCTTCGGCTGGGACGGCGGCTTTATGGTGATGATCGGCGGCAGCATTATGGCCGTGATTCTGTTGTTGGTGGTGATGGTGGGTGAGAACAAACAACACCATAAAAAACTGACAGGGAAAGCATAATGAAAATCCTGACCAAATCTATCCTGGTGGGGGCGGTAATGTTTGCTTCCGCCAGCTCCTTTGCCCAGACAACGGACAAAGTGGTGATAGCCCATCGCGGTGCGAGCGGCTATCTGCCGGAGCACACTTTACCTGCCAAAGCCCTGGCCTATGCTCAAGGGGCTGACTACCTTGAGCAGGATCTGGTGATGACCAAAGACGACAGATTAGTGGTGCTGCACGACCACTATCTTGATCGGGTCACCGACGTTGCGCAGCGCTTCCCAAATCGGGCGCGTAAAGACGGTCGCTACTACGCCATCGATTTTACCCTCGACGAAATCAAGTCGCTGAAATTTACCGAAGGTTTTAATGTGGTAGACGGCAAGCAGGTGCAAACCTTCCCTGGTCGTTTCCCGATGGGGAAATCTGATTTCCGCGTGCATACCTTTGAAGAGGAGATCGAGTTTATCCAGGGCTTGAATCACTCCACAGGGAAAAATATTGGTATTTACCCAGAGATAAAAGCCCCCTGGTTCCATCATCAGGAAGGAAAAGATATCGCGGCGAAAACGCTTGAGGTGTTGAAGCGTTACGGCTACACCAGCAAGCAGGATAAGGTCTACCTGCAATGCTTTGATGCCGCTGAACTCAAGCGTATTAAAAACTCGCTTGAGCCGAAACTGGGTATGAATCTTAAGCTGGTTCAGTTGATTGCTTATACGGACTGGAACGAAACGCAAGAGAAGCAGGCTGACGGCAAGTGGGTCAACTACAGCTATGACTGGATGTTCAAACCAGGAGCCATGAAGCAGATAGCCGAGTATGCGGACGGTATCGGGCCTGACTATCACATGCTGGTGGCGGAAGGCTCCAGCAAAGGTAATGTTAAGCTAACCGATATGGTCACCCAGGCGCATGTGAACCACCTGACAGTGCACCCTTATACGGTACGAGCGGACGCGTTGCCTGACTACGTCAGTAACGTCGATCAGTTGTTTGACGTGCTGTATAACAAGGCGGGTGTGGATGGGGTGTTTACCGACTTCCCGGACAAGGGTGTGAAATTCTTGCAGCAGCAGAAGCAGTAAACAAAAGAAAAGGGCCGTTAAACGGCCCTTTTTTACATCTCGATTTCGATATCGCCGTGCGCTTTGCAGCAGCAGGGGAGAATTTCACCGGGCTGGATAAACGCCAGCGGCTCGCTCAGCCATTTCACTTCACCGGTCACAAGTTTAATCCTGCAGGAACCGCAATAACCTTCCCGGCACTGATATTCCACGGCGACCTGGTGAGATTCCAGTGTCGCCAGCAGGGAAGGGTATTCCTCTTCAGAATTGAGCTGCGTTCCGGTGTTCAGTAGCGTAATACGTGCCATAACTTACAGCTGGAAATTGCTCAGATCGTCAGCATCGACATTAGAATCAATCTGGCCGACCAGATAAGAGCTGACTTCGACTTCTTGCGGCGCAACCTGCACGTTGTCAGACACCAGCCATGCGTTGATCCATGGGATTGGGTTAGAACGTGTTTTAAATGGCAGATCCAGACCCACAGCCTGCATACGGATGTTGGTAATGTAATCAACATACTGGCACAGAATGTCTTTGTTCAGACCGATCATCGAGCCATCGCGGAACAGGTAGCTTGCCCACTCTTTTTCTTGCTCGGCGGCCAGCACGAACAGGTCGTAACATTCCTGGCGGCATTCCAGAGCGATTTCTGCCATTTCAGGATCGTCTTCGCCGGAACGCATCAGGTTCAGCATGTGCTGAGTCCCGGTCAGGTGCAGGGCTTCGTCGCGGGCAATCAGTTTGATGATTTTCGCGTTACCTTCCATCAATTCGCGCTCGGCGAAGGCAAATGAGCAGGCGAAGCTGACGTAGAAGCGAATCGCTTCCAGCGCGTTGACGCTCATCAGGCACAAATAGAGCTGGCGTTTCAGGGCGCGCAGATTCACGGTCACGGTTTTACCGTTGACATTGTGCGTGCCTTCACCCAGCAGATGCCAGTAGCTGGTCATCTCAATCAGACGGTCGTAGTAACCGGAGATATCTTTCGCACGCTTTAAGATTTCCTGGTTGGTGACGATATCGTCAAACACAATCGCCGGATCGTTCACGATGTTACGGATGATATGAGTGTAAGAACGCGAGTGAATGGTTTCGGAGAACGCCCACGTTTCAACCCAGGTTTCCAGCTCAGGGATGGAAATCAGCGGCAGCAGCGCCACGTTCGGGCTACGACCCTGAATGGAGTCCAACAGAGTCTGATATTTCAGGTTGCTGATGAAAATGTGTTTTTCGTGATCCGGTAGCGCCTGGTAGTCGATACGATCGCGTGAAACGTCAACTTCTTCCGGACGCCAGAAGAAGGAAAGTTGCTTTTCGATCAGCTTTTCAAAGATGTCATATTTTTGCTGATCGTAGCGTGCCACGTTCACTGGCTGACCAAAGAACATTGGCTCAGCGAGTTGATCGTTTTTCGTCTGTGAAAAAGTGGTGTAAGCCATTAAATGTGAGTCCTGTGGACTGAATTTCCCCTCACCCTAACCCTCTCCCTGAGGGAGAGGGGACAGAAAGGTGATAAAGGGAAATCCGAATTAGATTTTACATGCGCCGCTTTCGCAGCCATCGTCCTGGATTGAAGGCGCCAGGTCGTCTTGCGCATCTTCCGCGCCGTCGCGGGTGTTCTGATAGTAAAGCGTTTTGACACCGAATTTATAGGCGGTGAGCAAATCTTTGAGCAACTGCTGCATCGGCACTTTACCTGATGGGAAGCGCGTTGGGTCGTAGTTGGTGTTGGCAGAGATCGACTGGTCGATAAATTTCTGCATTAAACCAACCAATTGCAGATAACCGTCGTTATTCGGCAGTTCCCACAGCAACTCATAGTTGTCTTTCAGCAATTCATAATCCGGCACAACCTGGCGCAGGATACCGTCTTTTGACGCTTTAATGCTGATATGGCCGCGCGGTGGCTCGATACCGTTGGTGGCGTTAGAAATCTGCGACGAGGTTTCAGACGGCATCAACGCAGAAAGCGTGGAGTTACGCAGGCCGTGCGTTTTAATCGACTCACGCAGGGTTTCCCAGTCCAGATGCAGCGGCTCGTTGCTGATCACATCCAGATCTTTCTTGTAGGTGTCGATCGGCAGAATGCCTTTTGCGTATGTAGTTTCGTTGAACCACAGGCAAGGGCCTTGCTCTTTCGCCAGCTCGTTCGAAGCTTTCAGCAGATAGTACTGAATCGCTTCGAAGGTTTTATGCGTCAGGTTGTTGGCACTGCCATCAGAGTAACGCACACCATTTTTCGCCAGGTAGTAAGCGAAGTTAATCACGCCGACACCCAGAGTACGACGACCCATTGCGCCACGTTTCGCGGCAACGATTGGGTAATCCTGGTAATCCAGCAGCGCATCCAGAGCACGTACCGCCAGAATCGCCAGCTCTTCCAGCTCATCCAGACTTTCGATAGCGCCAAGGTTGAATGCAGACAACGTACACAGTGCGATTTCACCGTCTTCGTCGTTGATGTCATTCATCGGTTTGGTCGGCAGCGCGATTTCCAGGCACAGGTTAGACTGGCGAACCGGCGCGATAGCCGGATCAAATGGGCTATGGGTGTTGCAGTGGTCAACGTTCTGAATATAGATACGGCCAGTAGAAGCACGTTCCTGCATCATCAGCGAGAACAGCTCAACGGCTTTCACACGTTGCTTGCGAATGCTGTCGTCTTTTTCGTATTTGGTGTACAGCTGCTCAAACTTTTCCTGATCGGCAAAGAAGGCATCGTACAGGCCTGGAACGTCAGACGGGCTGAACAGGGTGATGTCTTCACCTTTCAACAAACGGGTGTACATCAGTTTGTTGATTTGCACGCCGTAATCCATATGGCGCACGCGGTTGCCTTCAACACCACGGTTGTTTTTCAGTACCAGCAGGCTTTCAACTTCCAGGTGCCACATTGGGTAGAACAACGTGGCCGCACCGCCACGTACTCCGCCTTGAGAGCAGGATTTCACTGCGGTCTGGAAGTGTTTGTAGAACGGAATACAACCAGTATGGAATGCTTCACCGCCGCGAATCGGGCTACCCAGCGCACGAATGCGACCGGCGTTGATACCGATACCGGCACGTTGGGAAACGTATTTCACAATCGCGCTGGAGGTGGCGTTGATGGAGTCCAGGCTGTCGCCACACTCGATCAGTACGCAAGAGCTGAACTGGCGAGTTGGGGTACGCACGCCAGACATAATCGGCGTAGGCAGAGAAATTTTGAAAGTAGAAACCGCATCGTAAAAACGCTTCACGTAGCTCAGACGAGTTTCACGCGGATAGCCTGAGAACAGGCACGCGGCAACCAGAATATAGAGGAACTGGGCGCTTTCGTAGATTTCACCGGTAACACGGTTTTGCACCAGGTACTTGCCTTCGAGCTGTTTAACAGCGGCGTAGGAGAAGCTCATATCACGGTCATGGTCGAGATAATCGTCCATCTGCTTGAACTCTTCTTCCGTGTAGTCTTCCAGCAGATGTCTATCGTATTTGCCCATCTCAACCATTTTGACGACATGGTTGTACAGCTTAGGTGGCTCGAACTCACCGTAGGCTTTTTTGCGCAGATGGAAAACGGCCAGGCGTGCAGCCAGATACTGATAATCCGGTGCTTCACGGGAGATTAAATCTGCCGCAGCTTTGATGATGGTTTCATGAATGTCAGAAGTTTTGATGCCGTCATAAAACTGAATGTGCGAGCGCAGTTCAACCTGTGATACGGATACGTTATTTAAGCCTTCGGCGGCCCAATCCAGAACTCGGTGGATTTTATCCAGATCGATGCGCTCAGTGCGACCGTCACGTTTTGTAACCAGCAGACTCTGATTCATGTGCGTTTGTACCTGTCCGTGAAATGAAAAATGCCCCATTTATCCACAGTTGGCCTCTTGTGGCTAACCTTGTGGATAAATACTACATGTAGGGGGTGGTGGATTACTTGATCACTATATGGTGAGTATTCTAGTAACTAATCGCTTGAGAACAAGTATTGATTTCGAGGAGGAATTGAGGTTGTGACAGGGCAGATTTCGCTAAGTCCACGTCACGTAAGGCTTGTGACAATTGTCAATGGGATGCAAAAAAAATGATATTTTTGATCGGACGCTGATTTCTTAAACGTCATCCATAATCACCTGGTTTGATATCGCACAATTTTCATAGATTTTACTTATTAAAAACCGAACGTTTTGCGTATCAGTGGTGCGCATTGATAGTTTTTTTATCAATAATCACATCACTAAATGTGTGCGAATGTTAATGGTTTCGATCGTAACGTTATGGTGTCAGCTATCGCTTAAATGATGAACAGTGTTTTGATGATGTGAAAAATCTGAGCCTCAGATGTAGATATATTCATGTTGTCAATAGTTTTGAAGGGACCGGGCATTAAGCATGTCTAAATGATAATTTAAATTATTATAAATAACTGAGGGGGTTTTTATTTAGAAGGGATAAGTACGAAATAATTCTAATTACATTTGGCCAGATTGTTTCTTGCAATGATGCAGTATGATTTCTCAATAGTCATATTGCTTATACTCTCAACAGGAAGTGAGGGCATCATTTTACTTTCTGGTGGTTTCATGAAATTCAGACTTAATAAATTCTTTGTCGTACTTTCTCTTATATTTAGCTCTGGCGCATTTGCTGGCGAGGTATCGTGTGGAACCGAGGTTATCACGGAGTCTTGTGATGCAGGGCGACAAGTTGTTGATGGAAACAGTGACGCATTCACTGTGGCCGATGACGCGATACTCTCTTTTAAAAACTTAACGGATCCTGCTAGTGGTGGTGCAATTTTTCTTTCAGGTGGTACATCGTTAACCATTCAAGCTGAAACCAGCACCGGCATGACTATTTTTGATGGTAATTACGTCACCGGGAATAACAATGGTGGGGCAATATTCGCAAAAGAAAACTCTACTATTAATATAAGTAATTCACAGTTCACTAATAACACTGCGGGAAATTACGGTGGTGCTATTTATATTAATGGTAAAAATGATCCTCTGCAGTTCGATTTGGTTTTAGATGACACTCTATTCTTCAATAACATTGCCAGTAATGGACGCGGTGGCGCTATTTATGCTCTAAATTCCAATGTGTTAATTTCTGATAGCCTCTTTGAGGGCAATCAAGCTCTGACTTCCTCAAGCAGTGATGGTGACGGCGGTGCGCTGGATATTACCAGTAGTGTGCAAAGCGATACCTTTGCGGGGGCGACAACACTCCATGATGTTGAGTTTACTGATAACACCGCAGACGGATATGGCGGAGCAATCTATACCTCCAGCGAAAGTGCTCCGTATCTTTTGAACATTGATATTGATGCGAACTACACAGCAAACAATGGCGTGATGCTCTATGAAGGCAATCAGGCTATGGGTTACGGAGATTCAGCGTCTTCCTCCGCAGGGGGCTTCATGTATATCGGCCACAGTCTGGTAACGTTTGACGTCGCCGCAGATAAAAAGCTGGTGATTGGCGATCTGGACAATCCTGGCGCAATGGACTCCATGGCCGGTACCGGCGAAATTATCAAAAATGGCGACGGGGAAGTGGTGCTTAATGCTGATAACAATAGCTTTACCGGTGAGATGAACGTGGCGGATGGCACGCTGACTATCGGGCGCGATAACTCGCTGATGAACGTCGGCGAAACCCAATGTCAGAACGATCCGCAAAACTGCTATGGCCTGTTTGTGGGCAAAGAAGATATGCCGGGTAACGCGGCGCTGCTGAATGTGGGCAGTACACAGCAGACATTCGTTAACTCGCTGACCGGTTATGCCAACGGCACGCTGAATATTGATGCGGGCGGTAATGTTACGGTGAATAGCGGAAGTTTTGACGGCACCATTCAAGGCGCGGGCGATTTTACCGTGGCTGCCAATGGAAGCTACAGCCTGAGCGGTGCCGACTCAATGGCGTTAAGCGGTGACATTATTGTTGAAGATAACGCGTTGTTGAGTTTATCCGGTGATGTGGATGATTTGCAGGCGCTGGAAGCTGACCCGCAGTCCATCGTGCTTAACGACGGCGTGCTGGATTTGTCAGATATGGCGATGGCTCCGGGCGCAACGAGCGACCCTGCGCTGAATATCTCCGGCGCGGGCGGCACGGTAATTGGTAACGACGATGTGGCGCATTTGACGGGCGGCACTGATATGCAAATTGGTGGCAATTCCCCTACGGCAGCCGACCAGAACGGTGTGTATGTGGTGGTGGATGCGGGTAGCGGAAGCGTCTCGCTTGCTGACGATAACCACTATCTGGGGGATACGCAGATTGCCTCCGGAACCTTGCAGCTTAGTAACAATTCTCAACTCGGCGACACCACCTACAACCGTGCGGTTATTTTCACCGATCCGTCACAGGCCAGCGTGCTGAATGTGACCGATGATGTGAATACCTGGACCGATGAAAGCGGCCATGCGCGCGATTTAGAAATGCGTGCCGATGGGGACGTGAGCGTTGATGACGGCGTGACCACTCAGTGGGGCGCGTTGATGGAAGACTCCACGGGCAACGCGGGGGACCTCAACAGTACCTTCAGCAAAACTGGCGGCGGAACGCTGGAACTCACTGCCAGCGGCACTACCCATTCTGCGGTGCGCGTCGAGCAAGGTACGCTGAAAGGCGGCGCGGTGGATATCTTCCCGTATGCTTCTTCTTTATGGATTGGTAGTGAAAGCACTTTCGAAACCGGTGCGGACCAACACATTCAGTCAATAGATGCCTCGTTGCAGGGCGATATTGTGATTAGCGACCAGACGTCGTTAACGCTCACTAACCAGGATACTCAGCAAGCGCTGGATGCTTCGCTGTTCAGCGGCGACGGTACGCTGGTGAATGAGACGGCAGGATTAACGCTGACCGGCACGTTGAACACCAATCTGACTACCGACAGCGAAACGAATCTGGCTGGCGTAACGGTGAACGGCAACGTCACCAACAGTAGCGGAAGCATCAGCATGGCGAATGGTTATGCGGGTGACACTTTCACGGTGAACGGTGATTACACCGGCGGTGGCACGCTAGTGATGGACACCGAGTTTGACGGTGATGACTCGGCAACTGATGAGCTGCTGCTAAATGGCAATACTTCTGGCACGACGACAGTGCAGTTTAACCCGATAACCGGTATCGGCCAGCCAACCCAGGCCGGGATTAAAGTAGTGGATTTCACCGCAGATTCGGCACAGTTTTCCAATGATGCCCAATTTACTATGGCAGGCGATGGCTATTTAAATATGGGGGCGTATGACTACACGCTGGTGAAGGACGACCAGGATTGGTATTTGCGCTCTGAGCTGCTCAAGCCAGAACCGACACCGGAGCCAGAGCCGACTCCAGATCCTGAACCGACCCCAGATCCCACTCCAGCACCGGAACCAACACCAGCACCGGAACCAACACCAGCGCCAGAACCTGCGCCGGACCCAACACCAGACCCTGCTCCGACACCAGAGCCTGCGCCAGCCCCGCAGCCTGCGTCACAGCCGGTACTTAATCCGAAAACAGGCGGCTACTTTAATAATATTCATAGCGCCAACGATGCTTTTGTTATGCGGCTGAGCGACCATGCGGGCGGGCAAGATCAACAGAGGTTACACCTACGTTTACTGAGCAACCGTACCACCTCAACGTTTGCCGATCAGCTTGATCAAAGCGAAGACCAGAACGTGGTGCAACTCAGCGGTACGCTGGCGGATTTGGCATATGGAAATGATAGTGAGTGGTTACTGGGGGCGGTGGCGGGTTACAGCAATAACAGCGGCGATAGCCATTCAAGCGTGACCGGACGCAAAGCCGATAACGACAGCCAGGGCTACAGCGTGGGGCTGACTTCAACCTGGTATCAACACGGTGCGGGCAACGGCGGAGCCTGGATCGACAGTTGGGCGCAATATGTGTGGTTCGATAACCACGTGAGCGAAAAGGACAGCGGCGAAGATAACTACCGCTCGTCAGGTTTACTGGCTTCCGTTGAAGCGGGTTACAGCTGGCAGGCAATCAACACCGACACGCTGCGTTGGGAGATTGAACCGCAGGCGCAACTGGTTTATCAGGGCGTTCAACAAGACGCCTTTACTGCCGCCAATCACTCGCGGGTCGAACAGCAATCGCCACACAATATTCAGAGCCGACTGGGTTTGCATAACCAGCTAACGTTTGACAAAACTTATGAGATCTCACCGTTCGTTGACCTGAACTATCTGCACAATAGCGAAAACACCACTATGAGTATTGATGGCGTCAATTTTAGCGATAACACGGCAAAAAACGTGGGTGAAGTCAGCGTGGGCGTGACCAGCAAGTTAAGTAAAAACGCCAGCCTGTGGGGGAAATTTACCGGCCAAAAAGGCTCAGAGGGTTATCAACAGACGGCGGGAAGTGTCGGCTTTAGCCTGACGTGGTAAACATGCGATTATTCTGCGAAAACAGTGCCGTAGGGTGGATAAGCGTTAGCGTCATCCACCATTTTCGCCTGTTGTTACCGATAAAAGTGTCGGCTGACGCTGCGCTTATCCGACCAGGGAAAAGTCTGACATTGAGTATTAGTCAGCACAAACGGTATGCAGCATATAGTTAACGTCAACGCCCGGTGCCAGTTTGAACACGTTGGTCAGCGGGTTGAAATGCAGGCCTGTCATGTGGCGCTCGCGCAGTGGCGTCTCATCAACCCAGGAGAGTAATTCTGCCGGTTTGATGAACTTCTTAATGTCATGTGTGCCTTTTGGCACCATGCGCAGGATGTATTCCGCGCCAACCACGGCCATCAGCCAGGATTTACCGTTACGGTTAAGCGTGGAGAAAAAGACGTGACCGCCAGGTTTCACCAGTTTTGCACAGGCGTGAACCACTGATTGCGGGTCCGGCACGTGCTCGAGCATTTCCATACAAGTGACGACGTCATACTTTCCGGCAAATTTATCCGCGTGCTGTTCCACGGTTTCTTGCACGTAATCGACCTGAATGCCACTTTCCAGCGCGTGAAGTTTCGCGACTTGTAACGGCTCAAAACCCATATCCAGCCCGGTTACATTAGCGCCTTCGCGCGCCATGCTTTCAGCCAGAATCCCGCCGCCGCAGCCGACATCAAGCACCGTTTTACCAAATAACCCATCCGCACGTTGGTTGATATAACCCAAACGCAGCGGGTTAATACGGTGCAGCGGCTTAAATTCGCCTTCTAAGTCCCACCAGCGTGAGGCAACGGCTTCGAATTTGGCGATTTCATCATGGTCAACGTTGTGGATTACCGGTTGGTTTTCGGCATTCATGGGGCTAGTTACTCCTTACTCATTTCGTGGCGGGAGTATATCAGTCAATTCTCTGCTGGCGAATGTGTTCTGGTTTCCCCACTGTCGGGCGATTGTGTTATAATTTGCGACCTTTGAATCCGGGACACAGTAGAGGGATAGCGGATACATGAGCGACCTTGCCAGAGAAATTACACCGGTCAACATTGAGGAAGAGCTTAAGAGCTCATATCTGGATTACGCGATGTCGGTTATTGTCGGCCGCGCACTGCCAGATGTCCGCGATGGACTCAAGCCGGTACACCGTCGCGTACTTTACGCCATGAACGTATTGGGCAATGACTGGAATAAAGCGTACAAAAAATCCGCCCGTGTTGTTGGTGACGTAATCGGTAAATATCACCCTCACGGTGATACCGCTGTCTATGACACTATCGTGCGTATGGCGCAGCCATTCTCATTGCGTTACATGTTGGTAGATGGCCAGGGTAACTTTGGTTCTGTGGACGGTGACTCCGCCGCGGCGATGCGTTATACGGAAATCCGTATGTCGAAAATCGCTCACGAACTGATGGCCGATCTCGAAAAAGACACAGTAGATTTCGTCGATAACTACGACGGAACCGAGCGTATTCCCGATGTAATGCCAACCAAAATACCTAACCTGCTGGTGAACGGTTCGTCCG
Source organism: Buttiauxella sp. 3AFRM03 (assembly GCF_003675305.1). Taxonomy (NCBI): domain Bacteria; kingdom Pseudomonadati; phylum Pseudomonadota; class Gammaproteobacteria; order Enterobacterales; family Enterobacteriaceae; genus Buttiauxella; species Buttiauxella sp. 3AFRM03. The sequence continues at coordinate 1,563,713 of NZ_CP033076.1, read as the reverse complement.
GTATCGCAGTCGGTATGGCAACTAACATCCCGCCTCATAACATCACAGAAGTGATCAACGGCTGCCTCGCATTTATTGAAGACGAGGACATCACCGTTGAAGGGCTAATGGAACACATCCCAGGTCCTGACTTCCCGACAGCGGCAATCATCAATGGCCGTCGTGGCATTGAAGAAGCGTACCGTACTGGCCGTGGCAAAATTTACATCCGCGCGCGCGCAGAAGTAGAAGCTGATGCCAAAACAGGCCGCGAAACTATCATCGTTCATGAAATTCCATACCAGGTAAACAAAGCACGCCTGATTGAGAAAATCGCTGAGCTGGTGAAAGACAAACGCGTTGAGGGCATTAGCGCTCTGCGTGACGAGTCTGATAAAGACGGTATGCGCATTGTTATCGAAATTAAACGCGATGCAGTGGGCGAAGTTGTCCTGAATAATCTTTATTCTCAGACTCAGCTTCAGACTTCCTTCGGTATCAACATGGTTGCGCTGCATCAGGGCCAACCGAAGATCATGAACCTGAAAGACATTCTTTCTGCGTTCGTGCGTCACCGTCGTGAAGTGGTTACGCGTCGTACTATTTTCGAACTGCGTAAAGCCCGTGACCGTGCACACATCCTTGAAGGTCTGGCGATCGCCCTGGCGAACATCGACCCAATCATCGAACTGATTCGTCACTCACCAAATGCGGCAGAAGCGAAAGCAGGCCTGATCGCCCGTTCATGGGATCTGGGCAACGTTTCCGCCATGCTGGAACGTGCGGGCGATGACGCTGCGCGTCCTGAGTGGCTGGAGCCAGAGTTCGGTATTCGCGACGGTCAATATTTCCTGACCGAGCAACAAGCACAGGCAATTCTGGATCTGCGTTTGCAGAAACTGACTGGCCTTGAGCACGAAAAACTGCTCGACGAATACAAAGAGCTGCTGGAGCAGATCGCTGAATTGCTGCACATTTTGGGCAGCGCTGAACGTCTGATGGAAGTGATCACCGAAGAGCTGGTTGCGATGCGCGATCAGTTCGGCGACAAACGCCGCACTGAGATCACCGCAAATACCTCTGATATCAACATTGAAGATCTGATCAACCGCGAAGATGTGGTTGTGACGCTCTCGCATCAGGGCTATGTGAAATATCAGCCGCTGACCGACTACGAAGCACAACGTCGTGGTGGTAAAGGTAAATCCGCAGCACGTATTAAAGAAGAAGATTTCATCGACCGTCTGTTGGTTGCCAATACTCATGACACCATTCTGCTGTTCTCCAGCCGTGGCCGTCTGTACTGGATGAAGGTTTATCAATTGCCGGAAGCGAGCCGTGGTGCGCGTGGCCGTCCAATTGTTAACTTGCTGCCACTGGAAGCGAACGAACGTATTACCGCGATCCTGCCGGTTCGTGAATATGCCGAAGGTGTTAACGTATTCATGGCTACCGCCAGCGGTACCGTGAAGAAAACGGCGTTGACCGACTTCAGCCGCCCACGTTCAGCGGGCATCATCGCCGTTAACCTGAACGAAGGTGACGAACTGATTGGCGTTGATTTGACCGACGGTAGCAACGAAGCCATGTTGTTCTCGGCTGCGGGTAAAGTGGTGCGCTTCAAAGAAGACGCCGTTCGTACCATGGGCCGTACTGCAACAGGTGTTCGCGGTATCAAACTGGCGGGTGAAGACAAAGTCGTTTCCCTGATCATTCCACGCGGTGAAGGTTCTATCCTGACCGTGACGCAGAATGGTTATGGTAAACGTACTGCGGCTGATGAGTATCCGACTAAGTCTCGTGCAACTCAGGGCGTTATCTCCATCAAAGTAACCGAGCGCAACGGCAGCGTCGTTGGCGCGGTTCAAGTTGAAGATACCGACCAGATCATGATGATTACCGATGCCGGTACTCTGGTCCGTACTCGCGTTTCCGAAGTGAGTGTCGTTGGCCGTAACACCCAGGGCGTTATCCTTATCCGTACTGCGGATGATGAAAACGTGGTGGGCCTGCAACGTGTTGCAGAACCGGTTGATGAAGAAGAACTGGATGCTATTGATGGCACCGTTGCTGAAGGTGATGATGAAATCGCACCAGAAGCAGACGTAGATGACAACGCTTCCGATGAAGCGGACGATGAAGCAGACGAATAATCTGAATTTTGTTGTTTGAAATAGCTCATAACGCCCGGTGCATTTATTGCATCGGGCGTTTTTTATTTTAATATCAAGTTAGGCTTGGTTTAACTCATAAAGGTAAAACAATGGCAATTCCTGAGAAGTATGAAGATGTAGAACGCTGGGCGTTTGGTGATACAGAAAAACAGGCTGATGAACTGGTTAAATTAGTGCTCGATGGCGTGAAAACGGCGACCTGCGCTAACCTCGATGGTGAAGGTATTGCTCAGGTTGGCGATGTTTTTGTGGTGGTGGATGGCAAAAATAAGCCGGTTTGTGCGATTGAACTGACCACCACAGAGATGACCACTTTTGAACAGGTAAACGAAGCCCATGCTCTGGCAGAAGGTGAAGGTGACCGGACGCTGGCATACTGGCGCAACGAGCATAAACGCTTTTTTGAAGAGTACGATCTGTTCTCACCAGATATGACGCTGGTGCTGATGCACTTTAAGGTTATCGAAAAGTTCTAGTTTTATCGCGATAAACCTTACCGGTTTGCCGTTGCGGGCTGCCATTTTTGCGGCTACCTTAACGGCATCCAAAGTTTTGCAATTTCCACGACCAGGCTCAATTTGAAATATCTTGTCTCTTTTCGCACCACACTAAAAGTCTCCCGCTACCTGTTTCGGGCACTGGCTTTATTGCTTTGGCTGTTGATTGCACTCTTTTCCGTGTTCTACATCGTAAATGCACTGCATGAAAAAGAGTCGGAAATTCGTCAGGAATTTAATATCAGCTTTGACCAGGCGCAGCGTTACATACAACGTACGTCTGATGTGGTGAAAGAGCTTAAGTACATTGCGGAAAATCGGCTTTCTGCGACCAATGGTGTGTTGCCTGCCATGGAAAATGATGACAACAAAATCGATCCGCCCAATTTCATGCCGTTATTCCCGGATTCTGACTGTTCAGCCGTCAGTGCTTCCTGGCGTACTTCGCTGCAATCTCTGGCGTGGTTTTTACGTTACTGGCGTGACAATTTCTCTGCCGCCTACGATCTCAATCGCGTCTTTTTGATTGGTGGCGATAACCTGTGTATGGCGGATTTCGGCCTGCGTGAAATGCCGCTCGAGCGCGAAAAAGCGCTGAAAAATCTGCATGAACGCATCATGAAATATCGCAGCGCCCCGCAGGATGAGCACAGCAATAGCATTTACTGGATTGGCCCTGGCGCGCGCCCTGGAGTCGGTTACTTCTATACACTGACACCTGTTTATTTGGCTAACCGCCTGCAAGCTCTGCTGGGTGTTGAGCAAACCATCCGCATGGAAAACTTCCTGTCGCCGGGTTCTATGCCGATTGGAGTGACGATTCTGGATGAAAATAGCCGTCCGCTGATCTCCCTTACTGGCCCCGAAACGCGTATTCAGCCTGAAGAAAAATGGCTTCAGGAGCGCTCGTGGTTTGGTTATACCTCGGGCTTTAAGCAATTCATTCTCAAGAAAAATTTACCGCCTTCATCCATGAGCGTGGTGTATTCAGTACCGGTGGATATGGTTCTGGAACGCATCCGCATGCTGATCCTCAACGCTGTACTGCTCAATATTCTGGTGGGCGCAGTGCTGTTTACCCTGGCGAGGATGTACGAAAAGCGGATATTTATCCCGGCAGAAAATGACGCCCAGCGCCTGGAAGAACACGAGCAGTTCAACCGTAAAATTGTCGCTTCAGCACCGGTCGGCATCTGTATTCTGCGTACTCAGGACGGAACAAATATTCTGAGTAACGAGCTGGCGCACAACTATCTCAACATGTTGACGCATGAAGACCGGCAACGGCTGACGCAAATCATCTGTGGCCAGCAGGTTAACTTTGTCGATGTGCTGACCAGCAGCCATACCAACTTGCAGATTAGCTTCGTACATTCTCGTTACCGCAACGAAAACGTGGCGATTTGCGTGCTGGTGGATGTCAGCGCGCGCGTCAAAATGGAAGAGTCGCTCCAGGAAATGGCGCAAGCCTCCGAGCAGGCGAGCCAGTCAAAATCCATGTTCCTTGCCACTGTCAGTCATGAACTGCGCACACCGCTTTACGGCATTATCGGCAACCTGGATTTGTTGCAAACCAAAGAGTTGCCGAAAGGGGTGGATCGCCTGGTGACGGCGATGAACAACTCTTCCAGTCTGTTGCTGAAAATCATCAGCGATATTCTCGACTTCTCAAAAATTGAATCCGAGCAGTTGAAAATTGAGCCGCGAGAGTTCTCACCACGTGAAGTGATGAGTCACATCACCGCCAACTATTTACCGCTGGTGGTGCGTAAACAACTCGGCTTGTACTGTTTTATCGAACCCGACGTGCCACTGACGCTGCAAGGCGACCCGATGCGCTTGCAGCAAGTGATTTCCAACTTGCTCAGTAACGCGATCAAATTCACGGATGTTGGCTGTATTGTCCTGCATGTCAGCGTAGCGGGGGATTATCTTTCTTTGCGTGTGCGCGATACCGGCGTGGGGATTCCCGCAAAAGAAGTCACGCGGTTATTTGATCCGTTCTTCCAGGCTGGTACCGGCGTGCAGCACAATTTCCAGGGCACCGGTCTCGGTCTGGCTATCTGTGAAAAGCTTATCAGTATGATGGATGGCGATATTTCGGTTGATACCGAAGTGGGAATGGGTAGCCAGTTTACGATTCGCATTCCTTTATACAGTGCAAATTACGCCGAGCCTGCACAGGTTGAAGGTTTACTGAATAAGCGTTGTTGGCTGGCGGTTCGGAATGCTTCGCTGAGTAAATTCCTCGAGTCGATACTGGCAAGAAACCACTTTGAAGTTTTGCAGTATCAGGGCCAGATACCTGATAACGATGATATTTTAATCACCGATGATGAACTGGAAAAAGCCTGGGAAGGGCGCGCAGCGATTATTTTCTGTCGTCGTCATATCGGTATCCCGATTGAAATCTCCCCTGGTTGTTGGCTGCACAGCCTGGCGGCTCCTCATGATTTACTGTTGTTACTGGGGCGCATTTACAGCGTGACGGTTAACCAGCCAGGCGTTGATTCTGAATCACCTGCGCCATCGGGTAGCAATGAACACAACGATGACATGATGATACTCGTCGTCGACGATCATCCAATCAACCGGCGCTTGCTGGCAGATCAGTTGGGATCATTGGGCTATCAGTGTAAAACAGCGAATGACGGCGTCGATGCATTGAATGTGTTGAGTAAAAATCACATTGATATTGTGCTCAGCGACGTCAACATGCCGAATATGGATGGTTATCGTCTGACGCAACGCATTCGTCAGCTAGGTTTGACACTGCCAGTCGTGGGCGTGACAGCCAATGCGTTGGCTGAAGAAAGACAGCGTTGTCTGGAGTCGGGAATGGATAGTTGCCTGTCAAAACCGGTGACGCTGGATATTCTTAAACAGACAGTCGATCTTTATGCGGCACGTGTGCGTAGCGGCAGATAAAAAAATGGTGGATGTCGCTTACGCTAATCCACCTTACAAATGCTTTCTTGTAGGTCGGATAAGCGCAGCGTCATCCGACATTGATTTACTCTTTGTCGGCCGGAGACAGGCTAACGGAAGAAAGATAATTCAGCAGGGCGATATCGTTTTCTACGCCCAGTTTCATCATGGCTGATTTTTTCTGGCTACTGATGGTTTTAATGCTGCGGTTCAGTTTGCGGGCAATTTCGGTGACCAGGAAACCTTCAGCGAACAGGCGCAGCACTTCGCTCTCTTTCGGAGACAAACGTTTGTCGCCGTAACCGCCAGCGCTGATTTTTTCCAGCAGGCGAGAAACGCTCTCTGGGGTGAACTTTTTGCCTTTCTGCAATGCGGCCAGCGCTTTTGGTAAGTCAGTTGGCGCGCCTTGCTTGAGTACAATCCCTTCGATATCAAGTTCTAACACTGCACTCAAAATGGCAGGGTTGTTATTCATCGTCAACACGATGATCGACAGATGAGGGAAGTGACGCTTGATGTATTTGATAAGCGTAATGCCGTCGCCGTATTTGTCGCCAGGCATTGAGAGATCGGTTATCAAAACATGGGCATCAAGTTTTGGCAGGTTATTGATAAGCGCTGTGGAATCTTCAAACTCACCGACAACATTCACCCACTCGATCTGCTCGAGAGATTTACGAATGCCGAACAGGACAATCGGATGGTCGTCGGCAATAATTACGTTCATACTGTTCATGTATTTGTACCCGTACCCTAACTATTTGATTTTAATGTTTTCATTCACCCCACACCAATCTTTTGGGGCACTATTGGGGCAAACTCGCAAAGCTTCTGATTCAGGATAGCAACCTGTGACTGATTGTTATCAGTCATCCACGCACCGTATACATTGTAAACCATCTGGGCGTTCGCATGGCCCATCTGATTAGCAATGAAACTAGGATTAGCTCCAGCAGCCAGAGACCAGCACGCATAGGTATGTCTGGATTGGTACGCTTTTCGATGCCTTAATCCTGCACGTTTTATTGCTGTTTCCCATGTTCTGTTGGTAGAACTTACGGGATAATGGGAGTCAGCTTTCCCGGTTTAGCGGTGATTTCTGGATTGAAAACGAATGTACACGGATGAATGCCTGTTCTGCCATATTCACGTAACTTCACTTCGATCATGTGCTGCTTACTGAGCCTGGTGAGTTCCGCTTGATGCTTCAAAATATTTATAGCGGGTTGAATAAGGTGGATCACTTTGTCAGTTCCTGCATCGGTTTTTGGCAGAGTGAACTCCTTTGTTAGCATGTAGTTCCGTTTCACCACTAACGTGCCTGTTTTGAGATCAATATCCTCCCAAGCAAGACCACATAACTCACCATGGCGCATGCCGGTGTAAACGGCCAGTGACCAGAAGTTCTTCGTTTGCCGGTGGTGGCATGCGTTAATCAGTCGAACAAACTCATCGCCTGATAAGGGGGCCGGTTCAGCCCTCGACTTCTTCAACGAAGAAATACCATCAAGTGGATTCTTCAGTGTATAGCCATTACTGGCCGCAAACCGAAACATCCCTGCAATGACTGTCACGTAAGTATTTACAGTAGGAACACTACATCCTTTAATAGGCGTCTTCTGATTTTTTCTCAAAACGTGAAATCCGGTCAGTAATTCTTTACGCAGGAGCAAAACATCCTCCTGTGTAATCGAGGATGCCAACCGACTCCCTCCAATTAAAGGTACGCAGTTCTTGATGATCGACTGATAACGCCCCATCGCATTAGCACTAATCTCCGTTTCTTTCAACCCCAGCCACTTCACGGCGAGTTCCCGCACAGTAATTTCTCTATTCTGGATACCAAACCGTCTTAAGTACGGGGTGTCGGGGAATTTTTCTGCAGAATTAAAACTCTCCATCCGTATCGCAAAGTATACTGAAGACCGCAGTTCTCCGGCGATTTTGCGGTTTTTCATCGTGTCAGGTACACCAAGGTTTTCCCTGACACGCTTATCTTTAAAATTAAACCAAATGCGGAGTGAACCGCCGTGGTTTTCAACGCCTGTTGGGTATGATTCTTTACTCATCTATCCCTCCTGCCGTCCAGGAGCGCCGAAAGTGTACTGTTTTTTCATACTTTTTGCGCACCAGGTTGATTTTTTTTCTGGGACTCAATCCACTGATCAACCGCCTTACGGTTATACATACATTCGCTGGATGGTTTTGGCGCTCCGTCTGGTGAAACATGCAGATACTCGCGACCGAGCAGCCATGAGTTTTTACGGGCGCGCATAATTGTGCCTGGCTTAAGGCCTGTCACTGCAATCAGAATATCTTCTGTAACCCAATCATTGGGAACTACCTGAATAATCGCCCGGATCATTTCAGCTCCCGCATAACCACTTTATAGGCCCGCAGTACATTGCGTGACTTACCAGATATCACCGAATTCATGAAGAACACGCCACTACCTCTTAGCGAGAGTGCCGGGAGACAGGAAAAGGGCGGCATCAACAGCCTTATTGTGTCTGCGATACTCGAGTACGGTACTGGTTATTGTGACGGTGGCCACAGAGCCTTTATCGCTGAATTCTATTTTCATTCAGCACCTCTGCGCAGAGTTCAAAAGCATTGGCATGCAGTTGCATAATGACCAGAAACGGATTGCCATAAAGATGATTGGTCACCGGATCAAGGATCAACTGGCATGGTACGTCTTTGCCGTATGGTTTGAACTTTACTGGGCCAAAACCACGGGTAAACATCATTTGTGGCAAAGCCAGGAGTCGAGCCGTAAACATCGGAAGTTCTTCCATTGGCTCTGAAGTTGCAGGCAGCAATTTATTAAAGTCAGGGTAGCGGCAATTCACTTTTGTCAGTTCGCAGCTGCCTACAGCCTGTTCGTATTCGTTCATATGGATCGCCAGCCAGCCATCATCATAGAGATGGATCAACGTTCCTTCTGCGTTCTCCGGTATTTCCCCTCTGATCGGGAATACAGCATCAATATCCGTATCGGCCCCGTGTTCCATGCGAACCGCTGCCCGTCCATCAGTAGCAATACACACCCTGCAGGTACCCGATTGACCAGGCACAGGCGCAGCAGCTTAGTCGCCAGCAACCTGAAACCAAACCCCGTCGATACAGTAAGAATGAGAGGACCGCATGAAACTTGAAGCATCCCTGAAGCACTTCAGCCCGCAGAAGCTGGTTATCACAGACAGAAGGGGAGTTAACAATAATGCGTGATATTCAATTGGTATTAGAACGCTGGGGAGGTTGGGCCGCGAGCGATAACTCAGGTATCGATTACTCTCCTATAGCTGCTGGGTTTAAAGGTCTGCTTCCTCAGACGGGCAAAAATCGGTTGTCCTGCACTGATGATGATGCTTTGGTTATTGAAGGTTGCATGGCTCGTCTGAAGAATAAAAAACCTTATGAACATTCATTACTTGTAGCTCATTACTTCTATGACGTGTCCAAACGGAAAATAGCTAAGGCGAAGAAAAAAGATGAGAAGTTGATAAGGATCGAAATTCAGATGGCTGAAGGCTTTATTGATGGTTGTCTGGCTATGCTGGATGTCCGGCTTGATATGGACGAAGAGGTTTCAGCCTAACAATCGGCCCTCTTTGTGAGGGCCTGATTTTAAAGGTGAGGAAATATGTTGCGCAACGTGTACCAGCATCTTCCAAACGTGAAAAGTGATATCAGTAAGGAAGATAGACCAAGCAAGATGAATAGATAGTCGATGGGGATGCCAAAGATTATGAGGTCATCTGATAAAAACATAGCAATTAAAGGGAACATTCAGGCGACAACAAGCGCTTAATCTTTGTTAATATCATTAGTGCGGTCCGCAAAAATTGTTGTAACGTGTTAAGAATGGTTACTAGGTCATACCACTTAATCATCAAAACCAACGACTTTCCTATGAGTATTTTTTGAACCAGCTCTCATCTCCTTTAACCGCGTGCTAAATGCTTGGTATACCCTATCAGTCAAAGTAAGATGCATCTGATTGTAACTACATGGAAATCAGAATGAAGAAATTGATAATTGTTATTATTGGAGGGCTTTTAGTATCTGGATGCTCGGTAAAAAAAGAGATGACAACAATCGGTGATAGCAAGGCTGATGGGACTGTCCGTATAGGGTACATGGTTGGAGGATCCGAAAAACCGGTGGTTGATGTGCAGCAAGGCGCAACACTCGCAGGCAAAAAGTGCCATGCGTGGGGCTACACTGGCGCAGAAGCATTTGGAGGACAGCAAAACAAATGTGCTCATTTCAATGCATATGGATGCGCTATCACAAAGGTATTTATTGAGTATCAGTGCACTGGCGGGAAAGCCGTTCAAAATTAAAACATGTGAAATATCAAACCTTGGTTATGCGGGGTTTTGCCTTTTTTGGATCCGGTATCTGAACCGGTGAATGAACAGCTAATTTACCAGCCCGCATCCGTTAAGCCAACCGCAGATACGAATGGTGTGGAAGTGTAACGGTTAGTAGCACCAGGCGAGGTATGCGCCATGGAAGATGTGGATAGAATTGAACCACCTTACATTTACATGCGTGATAACCGCTTTAACCAACTTGATCCCAACATGTTCTATGTTGCCTGGGCAGTACTTCCAGATGGGTTAAAATTTGGTGAACACTTCGCTAACCAAAAAGGTTGGCGACTCTAACCATATCAGCGTACTAACTGCGCTGTCAGACGCGAATAGCGACTTTCATCTTGCTGGGCTTCCCGACCAGAGTTATCTGTATGTCATCAGAAACGAAATGGATAAAAGCTATGATAAAACAGCAGGATATGACAGAAATTGCGAGTATTATTTATCGCTGCCTCAATACAAAAAAATGGAAATCAGTCGGTGAGATGGCAAACCTTATGCGTATAAGCGAAGGGCGCTGCCAGCTCATACTGACGCAGCTTATGATGGCGGGGCTGGCGGTTGAAGATACAAGCGGAGAGATGTTTAAATGCTGCCAGTAACTGGCAGATTTTAGCTTTGAAAATGTGCGGCTGGTGGGTGTTGTAGCATCCAGTCAGCCATTCGCTCATGCCTTAAGGTCACAAGCGAACCGAGGCCCACCGCTTTAGCACTAAAGCAAAGTGAGCCTATCAGAGACTCGTTTACTGATCTATGAAAAATACTGTAAATTTAAGGGTCTTCCCTTGTTGTGGTGGCTAAAGGCATGATGATGGTATATTTAAACGCCAGGGCCCGGATGGCTGATTGATGCGATTTCCCTTTTTCTCGCTGGCCCTGATAATACAACTTGGCCCAGTATGATGAGTTAATCGTCTTCGCAGTCCATTCCACGAATGTCTGTCGGACGAACTTTGCACATTGCCAACGCCAGTGAACCCAGGATTTCTGGCCGCTTCGTTCTGTCACCGGTGCAATACCTGCGTAGTTTTGAATTTCTTCAGCGCTGTTAAACCGGTCACGGTTATCACCAAGTGCAGCAAGCATCCGTGGGCCCATACACGGCCCCATGCCCGGAAGGGATTTGAACAGCCCCGCATCTGGTAATGTGTCAAACAGCGTTTCAATTCGTTCGTCATAGGTTTTGATAATTTCACTCACGACTTTAATTTGTGTCGCCAGTGCTGCTGCCATCAAAGCATTAGCCTCTATTACACTCGGGTCTGTAGTCAATGGGATCGCGTTATCAATACTCGCAACACGTTGCTCGGTAAGGGCCATTGCGCGGCCACCTTTGGCATTCAGAAAGTTGCGGATCGTGTCACGCCTGGCACGTTTCAGTTGTTGCAGGCTGGGCCACCGTATAATCAGTTCACACAATAGTAAGCTACCCCGATGTGAGAACCATTCCAGGGGCTGAGGAAAATACTGCTTAAGCGTGTTGATGAGTCGATTCACAAAGCGGCGTTTGTCCTCGACCAGCAGTCGACGCTGCTCAACTAACTGTTGAAGTAACCGGATATCACCATTGTCGGGTTCTATGGCTTTTATCTTTTGGGGATAGCGTAGCATTAGCTCTAATGCTAACTCAGCATCCTGTGGATCATCCTTAGCACCGCTTGGCCAGAAGGTCTGCCGATAGCGGGCCAGTGACAACGCGTGCACAGGAAAAACAGTGACAAATGGGTACTTCTGGAGAACATACACCACCGGGCCTTTCTTCAGCTCAAGGGCGATAGCGATCCTGCCTTTCACCTTTTGGTGCAATTCGTTGAGCCAGATATCAAGCGCTTCCGGAGTGTGTTCAACCACCTGGAATAGCGGGATCACTGTTTAAGCTCCCGTATCAACATTGTCAGCAGGCTTTCGCTGATAGCTCCGTTTAGCCTGCGTATTCTGCTCTATTCGATCACGTGTTCGCATTGAACATCGATCAGGGATTCGCATCCATTCGATCATCCCTGGTTTTTAACTTTTCATCTGCTTTTTAACCTGTTTTTTCCTCCGTTACCACTGCCTGTTTATTTTTCCTCATTGACTCACCCTGGAGCACCAGTCTGTGAGTGTTATGAACCAGCCTGTCCAGGATCGCATCTGCAGTTGTCGGGTTTTCCATCAGACCGTACCACTTATCCACCGGGAACTGACTGACCACTATTGTGCTGCTTTGCTCGTATCGGTCTTCCACTATCTCCAGAAGGTCATTACATTGCTGGTTTGTCAGCGGCTCCAGACCCCGATCATCCAGGATTAACACCTGCGTTTTCTGGAGTTGCTTAAGGTGTTTCAGCCAGCTACCGTCAACCCGCCCCTGCGCTAGTACCTCCAGTAACCGCCCTGAACGCCAGTACTGCACGCTGTGTTTCTGGCGGCATGCCTGCTTACACAGCGCATTGGCTATCCAGCTCTTTCCACAACCAGTGGGGCCAGTTATCAGGATACTTTTCCGGTGAGTGATGTAGTGACCGTTCAGGAGTTCCCGCATCTGTTCGGCCCTCAGCCCTCTTGATGCGGGATAGTGGAGTCCCTCCGGGCAGTCTGGTATTTCAGATTCGCACTTTTTCTCAGGCGCGCCACCCGACCATTTTCCCTGTTCAGCAGCTCATCATCAGCCAGCAGAGTCAGGCGTTCCTCGAACGACAGCTCGTGGTAAGTCTGAGGTGTTTCACGCTGACGTATCAGGCTTCCGGCCATTGCCGGGAGTTTCAGTTGGGTCAGTTTATTGAGCAGATTATCGTTCATGTTGCTTATCACCTGATCGTTGGTTAGTGGTAGTAGCCCGGACCCCGCAGGTTTTCATGCTCCAGTGACACTGGTGAGTTGTTTTCACCATGACGGGATGCAGGTATCTCCTGGTTTTCACGCTGATGGCGCAGCAGGTTGTCGATGAACCGTCTGTCTGGCGTTTTGTAATGCCAGGCAACATGGCTGGCTCTTTCCAGCCTTTCTCTGCCGTATTTCTTCTGAAGCGCGGTCAGCCCGAGAACGGCTCTGTATGCCTGTTCCGGATGCGTTTTGCTCTTCAGCATGGCATCAACCACAAGTCCTGTGAACGGGCCGATACTGCGTCCCATCTCCACCAGGCGTTCCGGTGCCCAGCTGGCATGTCCCCGGTGCTGAACCGGCATGTGCAACGGGTTGGTGGTGTGTTTATATTCATGTGTGCTGCGCGGATGCTGTGTCACGCACTGACCCTTGTGCCAGATCTGGACTACGGTCTGACCTGCTTTCAGCGAGAGCCGTTGACCCGCGAGTTCATGCGGTACCGAGTACCAGTGATGTGCGTGCTCAACGTGGTAGTCCGGACCGACCTTCACGGCTCTGAACTCGTATATTCATAAAGCGTCAGCGGGAGTGATGAGAGTGCCGGAGCATCCAGGATACGGAAGCGTTCTGCTCGGCTCTGGTTGCCATAGCTTTTCATCGGGCGGTTATTCAGATCAGTCAGCAACTCCCTGAGCCGGATATTCAGCGCTCTCAACGTGTGGAAGGCTTCATTGCGGATACGGGCAAGCAGCCATCTCTCGACGATAAGCACCCCGTTTTCCGCTTTCGGTTTATCTTTGGGCTTATAGGGCCGGGCAGGAAGCACTACCGTACCGTAATGCTCCGCCAGCGCCTGGTAACTCGCATTGATAACCGGTTCATAGCGGTCCGCTTTTTTGACCGCACTTTTGAGATTGTCAGGTATAAGCAGTTTTGGGACGCCCCTCAGGAAAGTCAGGCAGCGGCTGTTGGCGTTCAGCCAGGACATCATGTCCTGGCCTTCGCAAGCTTCTGCATAGGTGTAGTTGGATGCGCCCATCACAGCCACGAAGATGGCAACCCGACTAACTTCCCCGGTATCCGGATTGACGACGGGAACTGTCGGGCCACAGAAGTCGATGAAGAGCTTTTCACCGGCCCGATGCTCCTGGCGCATTGAGAGACGTCGTGTTTTCTTCCAATCCCGATAACTGCGACAGAACTGCGAATAACCCAGCGCTTTTTTACCGAACTGAGATTTGTACTCCATCCACAGCAGTTGTCGTGTGACATGCGGGCTAAAGCCAGTCAGGGATCTCACTACCGGCATGAGAAGCCTCTTTTGGTGGGAAGATAAGTTTTTCGAGAGCATCAGGCGTCACGGATTCAGGTAACGGCCATGCAAGTGATGAAGCTTTAAAGCGGGATATGACTTCAAAGACAGTCGATGGACTGATATTCAGCGTCAGCGCGATACAACGGTGAGTCAGATTCTGCCCGAACTTGAGCTGAAGGATTTTAAAACATGTCTCCATAGAACTCCTGGATTTTCTCTTTTTGGACATCGATGTCTCCATTGGCATAAAAAATCAGCAATGGAGACCGTGTAAGAAAGAGTTAATTCCCAGGGTGATCGGACTGACGCGAATCGGTGATCGATATATACGAAATTATGATCGACTGCGATGCTAATCGGTGATCGATTCAGACGCGATTTTGCAGCTTCGCCACTGAAAAAAACCGCAGAGATGGGTACAGTGCTTTTCCGCTTTCAGTCAATATACCAGAAAGCGGAAAAAGAAAAATGTCCGGCAGGATAGGAAAAGGATCCTTATGTGATCCTTTTAACCTGGATGATGGGGTGGAAAGCAGGGAAGGGTACAACATCCTGGGAATATGCGTGAAAATCCCCCGAATAGTACGGGTTGCCGCAAATTACAGAAAACGGAAAGAGCTCAGAGAAGAACCCCAAGCCTCTTGCCTGAAGTGGGGATGACAGCTTGTTGCCGTTTTTATCGGATCTGATGGTAATGGCAATTTTACCGTTTTCATGCTGTTTTTAACTCGTAATAATTTTTGCGTGTATAAGAACTGGTAAAACGGGAGCATCATTTTCAACAGTAATGGTTGTCTCCGTTTACTTGAGAAATACATTACTTAATCATATGACCCCATTTCTTCTACTTCAATGCTCTCGACTATTGGTATTAAGGAGGACAGGGGGAACAATCAGAGGCTATATATTTATGAATTAAAAAATAATATTTTCAAAGTAAGTTATCCAGTGCTTGCATAAAAATTTTTCTGTACCCCCCATCAGCTGATGCCTTATCTTTGCAGCATATAATTCACACTTAATGCTTTATTATCGAGTTTGGTGACCGCCTGAGCGACCACCATTTAATACAATGGTAGTTACACATAATTACGAACAGGCTCTCGAGCTTCCCTGGTAATGGACAGCACTTTAGCTATCAATGTAGAATCCGGGAAAAATGACATAGCCCAGCCAACCGGTTTACGGGAAAATAGATCAAGCACAACGGCCAGATAAGCCCTGCGTTTACCAGTCCAGAGTAGAGTAAGAGACAGGGCGTAGCGGACTATTTCTCTTCCTCTACTCTCCGAACCGGACGTGCACCTTTCAGCGCATCCGGCCGCGCTATTGCCACTTCATTATTACTTGAGCACAGGCCAGACTGACATTAACAGTAATCAGCGGTGGGGTTCGATTTTCGTTGTGACAATGGAGAAAAACTGTGGTTACTTTACTGGATGCGGTGAAGTGCTTCTTCGGAAGCCGGTTACCACCGAAACAGCTATGGGTCAGATAATAGGAAATTTATGCCTTAAAATCAGTTGTGTAATGAATGATGGTGATGGGTAGTTTTTTCTTGTTGCGATTAACAATAAAATATCATCTGTGAGTAGTAAAAGAAGCCAGAGTATTTTCTATTCCGGCTATCTTTAAAATCTAACTAACAGATTCTAGACTAGACCACTGATTCATATTTTTAATATGTTAGTGGAGAGTAACCAATTTTTTCAGTATATTAGTGCTTAATATCACGCTTTTCTTGGCGACAATCAGCATTGCCGACAACCCCTTCGCGACATTCTTGTTTGGCGTCACGGCCGTCCTGACGCTCTTGTGCCTGCTCAGTTGCTGTCACAGGTACTGCGGTCATCAGGGTAGAAGCGGCAAGCAGCATTAATGCATATTTTTTCATCGTATATCTCTTAACATAGTAATATCCCTACCGAGGGTGAGCACACCTTGTATGGTATGTTTAGATATTATACTTTCTGCCTTTTCAACTCGTCTCGCCAAGCCTGATACAATTATAAACTAGATATCTATTTATTGGATGATAATGGGGTGGTATGCATGTGATATGCCTAGCTTAAAAAGATATCGCATTGGATAATAGTGAAAAATTAAAATCTCTGATGTTTGAGTTTTTTGTTACAGATGACACGTAGCATAGTCGTTTATTTTAGTGATTTAGATCTCGAAGAGTTAAAGTTGCCTTAGTTAAGCAGGTTGAATCAGGATGCCAGTGGTTCAATTCCACGGATTAGTATTTATGTAGTTAATATATTTTATAAAACAATAACAGGTAGTTCGTAGCATTAAGGTAACATATAACGTGTTGTCATTAATAAACCTGCACTCAAGTAACCCTGTATGGCCAGACAGAGCATTGATAATACTATCAATGCATTAGCCAAATTGGACAGCATGCATTATTAGCATCATGGCCGGAGTGTAAAAAAACATAAAACCAACATTGATTAACAGGCAGGATGCATTGAATGTGCTGCTGTCGCAGAGACATTACTGATGCGGCACTGTTATTAAATAAAAACGCACGAACACCATTTAAAAATAAACATCTTTTTTACTGCTAATTATTCTGAAAAAGTGATAATGCGCCCGTTCAGGTGCCTTAACTTCTCTGCTGTTTCAGCGGATGAGTGAGATATATTCATATCGCATATTACTCAGATAATTTATGTCAAATAACTCCACCTCTTTACATTCTGTTGCCTCTGCCTCTGCCTCTGCAGCTTCTGCGCCGCAGGAGAGCGTTCCGTTCATTCTGCCGCCAGAGTTCCCCACACAGACGGGGCCGCTGGGTATTCGTTATGATTTCAATGACGGCGCCCGCGTGTGGCTTCCTCAGGGGCAATGGCATGTCCAGATCTGGGATGCCGATTCAGACAATATTCTCTTCTCCTGCGATTCCGATGAAGGCTGGGTGACCAGCGCCAAGAAATTCTTTGTCCGCTTCAGTATCAGGGTGTTCCGCCGCGGGGAAAAGGAGCCGGTTCTTGACCACACCCTGGATTTGACCGGGCAGGACGTGCTGGTCTCGTTCCCTGTGGGGACATTAGGCGACCTTATCGGCTGGGTTCCCTATGCTGAGCGTTTCCGCGAACAGCATCAGTGCCAGCTGGAATGCACGATGGGGCCGCTCATTATCGACCTCTTTGCGGCCAGTTATCCGGACATCCGGTTTACCGAACCGGCGAACTATACCGGACGCCAGCCTTACGCCAGTTACCGGGTGGGGTTGTACTTCCAGGGAAACCTGAACAACCAGCCGATTGATTTCCGCATGGTGGGCCTGCACCGCACCGCCGGCCATATTCTGGGCACCGACCCCACAGAAATACTGCCGAAGCTGTCACTGAATGCCCCGCGCACCATCCCGGAGCCCTATGTCTGCATCGCCACCAAAGCCTCCTGCCAGGCGAAATTCTGGAATAACGGCACCGGATGGAATGAGGTGGTGGACTATCTCAAAACTCAGGGGTATCGCGTGCTGTGTATCGACCAGAAAGCGACCGTGGGCCAGGGCTTTGTCTGGAACCATATCCCCCATGGTGCAGAAGATTTTACCGGGGATATTCCGCTGTCAGAGCGGGTGGCCCTGCTGCAGCACGCCGACTTTTTCATCGGCTTATCCAGCGGTCTGAGCTGGCTGGCCTGGGCCTGCCGTATCCCGGTGGTCTTAATCAGTGGTTTTACGCTGCCGAACTGTGAATTCAGCACCCCTTACCGCGTCTTTAGTCCGCATGTCTGCAACGGCTGCTGGGATGACGTGCGTATTGATTTTGACCACAAGGATTTTCTGTGGTGTCCCCGTCACAAGGGGACCGAGCGGCAGTACGAATGCAGCCGCGCGATAACGGGTCAGCAGGTGATTGGGCATATCCGTCGCCTGCAACAGACTCATCTCCGTTTCAATAACACCGGCGACAGGGCATCAGCGGATACCGCTCCCGTGCACATAACCCGACACGTAAAGGAAAGAAAATGAGTGGATTAAACCATATTTATCGTCTTGTCTGGGACCAGGTCAGGGAGGCCTGGGTGCCTGTTGCCGAACACTGTAAAAGTGCCGGCAGAACCGGTGTCCGTCGTGCGGCCCTGACCGGCAAGCTGGCTATTCTGGCTATTGCGGTGGTTCCTCCTGTCCTACAGGCGTATACCGGCCCTGCCTTCCAGGTGTATGACCCTAATGTGGACGCCGGTGAGGTAGTGACTGGCGAGGTGCTGATGTATGGTGCTGTGCAGAACGTGAATAACGGTGGCATAGCAAATGCGACCGCGGTCAGTTCTGCTGGACTTCAAAATGTCAGCGCTGGAGGCACCACGAATGGTACCATTATTTATGGCGGGGGAACTCAGAACGTCTACATAGATGGCACCACGAATGATACCATTATTCATAGCGGGGGAACTCAGAACGTCTACGATAGTGGTTATGCGTCAGGCACCATTGTTAACGATTACGGGATACAAAACATCAGTTCCGGCGGTACTGCGAAAGGGGCCCAAATTGGCGGTGAATATATCTGGAATCCAAACACCAGTAAATATGACACCTATGCCGGGACTCAGAACGTCTACGACAGTGGTTATGCGGTGGGGACCATTGTTAATTCCGGAGGATACCAGGTAGTCCATTCCGGGGGATACACGGATAATACGCTACTTACTGGTGAACCGCCGGTGTCATATCAACCGATTGACCCTGATACGGGGCTGCCAGAAGTGGATGAAGATGGCAATCCAGTAATCATCTACCTTGGTGCTGGTACACAAATTGTCTCGTCAGGTGGGAACACGCTCGGGACTATGGCTATCTCTGGTGGAACACAAACTGTATACTCCGGGGGAGTTGCGACTTTGTCTGTAATGTACAATGGCGGACGTCAGATAGTCAGAGGTGGCACCGCCGTTTCGACCACAATTAGCTCTGGTGGGCGCCAAAATGTTGAATCTGGTGGGGTCGCCATTTCGAGCACAGTTTCCTCTGGCGGAACCATGGGAGTACAAGCCGGTGGTACTGCGCAAGACACTGTAATTGACGGTGGATATCAGTACGTCGGTGGGTCTGGAGCCCATGCAGTCAATACTACCATTATGAGTGGTGGGCTGCAGAACGTCCGCTCATCTGGTACCGCATCTGATACCACCATTATGAGTACTGGGCGTCAGAACGTCTATAGTTCCGGCATAGTAACCTCAACCAGGATAGAGGGGGGGGGACGCAGAACGTCGATGGTGGAGGAATTGCAAACTCAACCAGGGTGCACTCTGGCGGTACTCAAAACGTCAGTGGCGGTTCGGCCTATTTGACCGACGTCACCAGTGGTGGGCGTCAGCACGTCGGCCTGCAAATCATCAAAGACGAAGACGGTGATGAAAGTGTGAGTACCTACTATGGTATTGCCGAGCTGACCACCGTTCACAGCGGTGGGAGCCAGCGTGTCAATACCGGTGGTACAGCCCTCCAGGCCAGCATTGAGAATGGCGGGACTCAGACCATTCTCGGCGGTGGCAGCGCAGTCTCGACCGAGCTTTACGGAAGACAAAACATCTCCGGCGGCTCTGCCAGTTTGACCACCGTTTACACTGGGGGGGTTCAGACAGTCACCCTGGAGGTCATCACAGACCCCGAAACCGGTAACGTGATCAGTACCTACTATGGTGTTGCCGAGCAGACGACCGTTCACAGCAGTGGGATTCAGGAAGTCAATACCGGTGGTACAGCCCTCCTGGCCAGCATTGAGAGTGGCGGGACTCAAAATATCCGTGGCGGTGGCAGCGCAGTCTCAACCGAGCTTTACGGAAGACAAAACGTCTCCGGCGGCTTTGCCAGTTTGACCACCGTTTACACTGGTGGTGAACAGTATGTAGCCAGTCAGACCCTCTACGACACCAGCGGTGTAATCACTGATGTCTACCTTGGTGTTGCAAATGACACCACGCTTGATGGCGGAATTCAGTATATCGTCGCCGGAGGCGAGACCAACGGGACAATAGTAAACGCCGGCTCGGCACATAATATTGCCGGTACGGCAAATAGCACTACCGTCAATGGGGGTATTTATACTCAGGGGATGACGGGCTCCAGCTCGTTTACCACAGCGGCAGCTTCGGACCTCTCCGTCAACACTGGCGGTAGTGCCTATATCTGGGCCGGTACTGTGACAAATGCCACCGTTGGTGGTGATATGCTTGTAGGGTCGCATGACGTTGGCTTAACTTCGGATGTCACCCTGGCAGGTAATGTAGTCGTTAGTGACAGTGGCCGATTACAGGTCTCCGAAGGTGCGCATACCGAAAATGCAGACCTCACATTAACCGGTACCGGTATGCTGTATCTGGACAATGCCCCCACTGTCACCGCATCCACGACGGTGAATGCCACCCAGTACAGCATGGGTGCCATGACCATGAACGGCGGAGGTGTTCAGTTTGATACTGAGGACGGCTATGCTGACCTGACGGTGGATAGCCTGGACGGCTCCGGCACATTTTACATGAACACCGAAATCGCCACCCTGCAGGGTGACCATCTGACGGTTACCGGTGAAGCAAACGGGGATTATGGCGTCGTTGTTGCCGATACCGGCGTCAGCCCGACTTCCGATGCCAGCCTGGAAATGATCAGTACCGGGGGCGGCGACGCAGAATTTACCCTGGCCAACACCGGTGGAGTGGTCGATTTGGGTACCTACCAGTATCAACTGGTGGATAACGGCAATGACACCTGGTCGCTCACTCCGTATGTACCAACAGAGCCTGTAGAGCCAGTTGAACCACCGGTTGTGCCAGTGGAGCCACCGATTGAGCCTGTAGAGCCACCGGTTGAACCGACAGAGCCAACAGAGCCAACAGAGCCAACAGAGCCAACAGAGCCAACAGAGCCAACAGAGCCAACAGTCCCGCCGGTAGAGCCTGTGGTTCCCCCGTCTGAAATGACCATCTCGCCAAGCACCGCAGCCGTGCTCGCCATGGCCACCGCAGACCCGCTGATATTTAAAGCGGAGATGGATGTTGTCCGTGACCGTATGGACCTGGTGCGTTCGGCCTCGCGCTACACGGAGATATCGCACGATACGAATCTGTGGGCGCACTACAACTTCAACAACTTCAGTGTCAGCAGCACGGCAGGCGCCGCTTATGACATGACCGTCAGTGGCTTCACGCTGGGGATGGACAGGTCTGTTGCGTTAGACAATGCCATTGCTACATTCGGTGGATTCACCTCATACAGCCGCTCGGACCTGGATTTTGACCGGGGGGGCAACGGGGATGTGGACTCCTATTCCGTCGGGGCTTATGCCAGCTACCTGCATAACAATGGTTTCTATGCGGACAGCATTCTGAAAGCCAACCGTTTTGGTAATGACGTGCATGCACAGATGACCAGCGGGAGTGCGGCGTACGGTGATTACTATACCAACGGTATTGGTATGCACCTGCAGGGGGGGAAATATTTCTACTTTGGTGAGTCGTATATTGCCCCGTATGCGGCATTAAGTACCTTTACCAGTAACAGCAATGATTACACCCTGTCGAATGGTATGAAAGCCCGCGTTGACAACCAGAAATCCGTGATTGGTGAAGCAGGTGTTCAGATGGGGCATCACTTTGAATATAACGGCGCTCAAATTCAGCCTTACTTCAGAGCGGCGGTGGCCCAGGAGTTTATTGATGATAATGAAGTCCGGGTTAACGATGACACGTTTACCAACGATTTGAGTGGTGCACGTGGGGTCTACCAGGTCGGGGTGAATGCCCAGGTGACGGACACGCTTGCGGTGAATGCTCATACCAGTTATTCACACGGTGACCATGTGGATGAGCCGTTAACGGTTAACCTCGGCGCCTCGTGGAAGTTCTGATGCGCTAAACCATGTCTCTGCCATGACGGTCAGTCAGGAGCGACTGACTGACCCGGTCGCGGTGTAAAAGCCCGGAAATGACCTGCATTTCCGGGCTTTTTACGTGAACTGCTCAGGTTTTTGGTCCTGAGTCCTATTTCAGCACTGTTGTAACCACCTGAATAGAGCCTTTATCATCGCCTCATAATCAAAACAGGTGATATAATAACCAAAAATAACAGGTGCAATTTATCTGTGAAGCTGCCCAGTTAGATATTGACCAGCATTGCACTGTTGCCGCAGAAGCTATGGCAATGAACGTCGGTAAGTCATGATGGTTAAATGGGGTCGCCAGCTTAAAGAAGAACGCGCAGGGAAATTTCCAAAGGCCTCAACGATGACCCTGAGTAGCTTCGAATTCGTGAATTGGAAAAATTGCAACATATTGAAATAAAATCTATATGTTAAAAATCACCTCAATCTTGATACCAGACTCCCTGAACAATTCTCGTTAGTTCAGAAACTCAGTACGCGCTATTCTGTTGCTTTCGTCTTCAATGTTCGCCACTGGCTAAGTCAACCACGATTGCTTGATGCAAAGCACATAGTTTTACTGGTCGTGTATTCAATATGGTGAATAGCATTACAATACATAATGTTCTCGCTCGATAAATGTACCAATGATCTTGTCATGCATTTCTGTCGATTTTGAGTACCCCAGTGTCTTGCGGTTTAGTCGTTTCAATCTGTTGCGAAGGTTCAGGTTTTCACGCTCAATACGTTGCGTGTAAAGCTTACCCGTAATATGTTTTTCATTCGGTAACACGTCATAAGCACTGAAATTATCTGTGCACCATAAGGCCACATTAAAACCTGACAGCAACCCCAGTAACTGACGAAGCGTTTTCTTGCTCCGGTGACCAAAAGCATGGGCAATAATACGTTTGAGACGAGGTTCCCATGCGTACCACAGCCAGCGTTGCTTCTTTTTATTGCCGACAAATGACCACATTTCATCCACTTCGCAAATAAGCTGAATTTGCAGATTACCCAGAGGAAGAAAGGTTACGTTTTGCGGCGAGAGTGTTTTAGTGTACGCACAACGGCATTAATGCTGATATTCAGTGCCCGAGCGGTGTCGCGGATACCGGCATTATTCATGGCAAGATCAATAATTTGAGTCTTCATACCCTGTTGGCAGGCAGGGTACTCATATTCAAGTTGAAAGCTCCGGCAGCACGCCTGGCAGCGATAACGTTGATGTCCGGAACTCCCCTGTCCGTGTTTTTTTACCGAGGCTGCTTGCTTACAAAACGGACATTTTACATCAACCTTAGCCATCAGAATCCCTTTGATAAAAACGATGAGTTTATCTGATGATCTCCGGATTGAATACACGACCCTTTTTTTGTGTTTTTTTCTCACCTGGCTTCATTTGACGACCGCTTGGCGGTTTATCTGCTTAAAAATAAATAATTACAATCTGACTATCACGCTACTGTACGTTTCGGTGTGACCTACCCTCAGTATTAGATACAACTGTCAGTTAATAATGTCGGTTTGTTTACCTTCAAATTTTCCATTTTTCCAACCTGCGGCAAATTCAGATGGTGTCTGATAATTCAGTGTAGAATAGGGCTGAGGTGTGCGGGAAATAGCGGATACGCCCATTTTTGTTCTTTTTTTAAGCTGTTGTTCGATAGTGATTTTTTCGAAGGCTGCCGGTGAGAGATTACCCAGTTGGGAATGACGACGCTGCCGGTTGTAGAAGATCTCAATGTATTCCCGCACGACTGAAACGGCTTCTTCACGCGTGGAGGCTGTGTGAGGACGAGATATTCAGTTCAGCCAGTTTTGACTGTAACGTCTGCTATTACATCGCTGCACCATTATCAGCATGCAACACAAATGGTTAACAGTAACAACGCTCCCGCAGCACTGTCCGTTGCATCAGCTCTGCCGCCAACTCTTTGCTCTCGGTTTCATGGACTTCGGCACTGGTGATTTTACGGCTGAACACATCCTCCACCAGATACAGATAATACCCGCGGCCACACACCACCGAGGGCAACCACGTGATGTCCCAAGTCAGGGGCCGGAGGTGGTAAACGTGGTTCGACCCCCGAGGTGAACCTCCCCGGCACGACGTAGCACCCGGTAAAAGGCATCTTAACCGATGCTTTTGTCGTTTTTGAAGCCCGCCAAAATGAAGGCTTTTTGCTTTTCTGTTCACAATTGATGCCGAAGTTTCATTCTGTACTGTGGGTGGTTATCTTGGGATGATTATTCAAAATTAAATCGATTCAGCATTGGTGGCTCGCAAGAATTGATTTAGGATTTGCCCCGTTGCTTCGCAGGTAACACATAGCAGAATCGTCGTTGTTTTACTTTGAGTCCCGGATTAACTCAGGCCCCGTCGAGGGACTTCTTTTACCGGTACCAAAGCGGTCAATTGATATTTAGGTTTCTACATCCTTAGCGCTTGGGTGGGTTTGATTCCCACCGACCGCACCAAACGCTTTTCAGTCTGCGATTATGGGATAACCCTGAGTGACTGGAAAGGGTATCAGTCTGAACGTTGGGCGTTTACCAATAACGACGCACTATCGTTCTTGGTCGGCCGCAATCGTCCAGTGTTCAGTCTGATACTTATCCCTGTATCTTTTAGCAATTGTGTGAATTGAGTTTTGGTTATCGAGTACAGGCCCCTCTCTGTGGGGCCTTTTTTATGGCTAACAACGTAACCGAGCCATAGCCACTTATGATGCTATGACCATCAAGCCTCAGCATCCGTTGGTTTTTTTACACCCAAAGAAGCGGGAACTAACAATGAAAACACTAAACAAAAAGACACTTGAGTTTTTGACTGGCAACCTTATTGACGCACTTAAAATCGATCCAAGTTCAGTGCATGCAGAGACTCGTAATTATATTGACCACACACTGGATTGCATCATCTCGGGTGCTGATGGAGAACAGGCTCTATATGTGATGCGTAATTTGATTGAACGTATTGCTGAATTGGCACCAAAAAAGCTAGAGCCTGAAGAGGGCTCTGAAGATGATCAATAATTAATTCCAAAGTTTTATCTCGACTATTTGCACGACAGGTTGAACGATGAAAAACCGATAGCGCTACCTTGCTGGCAATTCTGAAGGGTCCTCACGCTATCGAAATATCAATGAAGAACTTGAATCAAACCTGAGCACCTCAGAAAAAAAACTGATGAGCCGGAGTGCTGGTGCATACCGGCATATATGAATCCGTACGCTGGAGGACGTAAAAGCGGCTCTCATAAGGAGGGTGACACCGCATTTGACTGGCCTCCTTTTAAAAGCGCCCATGCTGAAGGTTAGCAAAACTGCTAGTTCTATTCTGCTTTTCCTGCGCAAGACCAAAACACAAATGGTTCTTTCTGTTGGATCAAGTCCCTGAGGGTACTGCAGTCCCGAGCATAGTTAAATTTTGCTCGGTGAGTGACCATCCCATGCCCATGATCCATGTAGAGATGTTGGCCTTGTTCAGTAGAGTTTGTTCTGAATTCATTTATTGGCCAGCTATCTTTTTCTTTGGTGTCACAACCAATAATAAAACTGAATACGAAGATCATGGTAATTTTTTTCATGTGTTAATTCTTATTGTGGTAGTGGTCTTCACTGGTGCATTTCCAGTATGACATCCCTCGGATGTTTGTTTTGCCTGAATGTACTAAGGTTAAGTAAAGTGACACTTGAAATCAATAATGAAGAACAGCCGAAATTTAAGTGAGAAATAATTTTATTTTTAATTATTTCTATATTTTTTTACATGGAAATTCTAAAACTAATGAGTCAGCAACCATCAATCTTGGAGAACCAGATATTCTTATGTATTTTTAATGAAATTAAAAATAGATCAAATTATTGACAGGAAGTGAATTTTTTGCTGAAACATATTCTCTTTGTTGCAATCAACGTTCTAGTAACATCCCTTACGCACCAGCTAAAGACGCCAGCAGCGAATTCACCATTTCCCATCTCAAGGGGCTTATAGCCTTTATAAAGATAGTTTCCACCAAAACCAGAAGTTATAAATGACCGAGATGTTAGATCTAGGTCGCGCAGTAATAGCGGTAATGTTTTTTTCATTAACCCATCCATTAAATCGTTTAATTTTAAATAAAAGACCATAGGTCCAGACTTGTTACCAATCCCAACTCGTAATTTATCAATCATTTTTTCGATAAAGTAGCTGAAAATGTAACTATATATTTAGGACCATTAATGCTGGGGTTATTACTAATCTGGTGATCACTGCTACACCCTAGGTGAATGGCGCCTACTCCATTGCTCTTGTAGGTTATGACGGCTCGATGTTCTATAAATCATTTTATGCCAATAATCCTCACACACAGCCTGCACTTTCCCCAGACTGTAGTGATGTGATGGACGTCTCTTCCTAAAGTACCAGTGCCATACTTTTAGAATGGTACTTACTCCGGGAGCATCACATGAACACGATCAGAGTTGTTGGTATCGATATCGCTATCGCTAAATCCGTTTTTCAGGTCTGCGTATGGATGGCCGATGGTTCAGTTACCGGGAACAAAAAAGTATCGCGACAGAAGCTGCTCGATACTGTACGCCAGTTTCCTCCTTCTACTTTAATTGCGATGGAAGCCTGCTCCACTTCCCATTTCTGGGGGCGAACCCTGCAATCTATGGGGTATGAAGTGCGACTGATCCCGGCACAACATGTGAAAGCGTTTGTTCGCCATCAGAAGAATGATGCCAACGATGCTCTGGCTATCTGCGAAACGCATGTCGCCCAGAGCTCCATTTCGTCTCTGTTAAATCTACGGAACAACAGGATATCAAAACCCTGCGAAGTGCCCGTCAGCTGATGGTTGAGCAGAGAATGGCATCATTATTCCGGTCGGGATCCAGCGTCTTCAACAGCAGTTACCTGATCATATTGAAGATGCATCCAATATCATTACATTCACGTTGCATCGTTTACTCTCCGCTTTGCGGGAAGATATGCAGGCCCTGAACGAAAGGATCACGGGCCTGGATAGCGAAATTACTGCATTGTCGGCTCAGCAGGCAAGTTATTGCCATTTATTAACTATCCCTGGTGTCGGGCCGCTGATTGCCGCTGCTTTTATCAGTGAAGTAAATGCCGCCGAGTTCTCCAGTGGCAGGGACTTGTCTGCCTGGTGTGGTCTGGTTCCGCGACAGCACCGTTCCGGGGGGAAACAAAAGTTGTCTTCCCTGACAAAGAATGGCAATCGTAGCCTGAGAACATTAATCATCCATGGTGCACGGGCAGTGACGCGTTGCGTACAAAAACGTGATGACAGTCTAGGGCAGTGGCTCAAAGGTATTGAGTCCCAAAGAGGGTTCCTGAAAGCCACGGTCGCGCTGGCGAATAAGCTGACCGGGATCATCTGGCGAGTTCTCACCGATTCAGTCAATTTCAATATGAATAAGGCTTTTGCAATGAATTAACCCAAAGCTTAAATTGAAGAAACACGCTTTACTGAGTTTGCAGGCACTGATGAGAAAACGGCTACCGTCCATGTAACAGCCTGAAGTTGACCTGGGTAATCATAAGCCGGTGTAGTGATAAGGAAACAGGGCTCGGATGACATCATGGCGCGGGTTATGAACCCAATAATGACGCCGGATATATGGTCGCAAACCGCATCAAACCAGTACTCGCATCACCCGGGACATCCATATATGGTCAACAAAAACTGGCCACGGCTTTAGAGTTTTTCCAGATGATCCTACCCGCGAATACTACTTTGTGAGCGACTGCGGAAAGATTACGAAGACGATAAAAAATGGCGTGAAAAAATCTGAGCCATTAGGTGTTTAATCTGCACAAACCTAAGCCCGCTCACAAGGCGGGTTTTGTCGCTTTTGGAAACCACTGGATTCTGATTTGTCATTTTATGAAAAGCTATTTTAAAATGAAACGATTCAGCATGAAATGTGAATTATGACCCATGTAAACTATATAACATTTGCACCGTCTTTTGGTCGTGGTAGGCACTTCGCAAAGATGATTATTTCAATAACATGACCTTCAGAATTATCTGGCCTTTTTTGAACGGGTTCAGCTCCATACCAGAAGTAACATGTGGCTTAATTTTGGATTTGCGTTCTAGGAGTCGTTATGACTGAAGCAACATTTTGGCTAATCATCAGCTTATTCAACTGGAGTGCGGAGGGAGGTGACTATGCAGTCATTGAGCCGGCAGTCGTCGAATTATCGGAAAAATCTGAGCAGGAAATTTTGGCATTCGATGAAATCCTTACTCAGAAACTTTACGCACTAGATACAGTTGCACATGCTAAAGAAATCGGCAAAGGGTCTTATGTCGAAGGGGCTTCACATCTCGGAGGTCCTGAATATTTTTCACCTGACATGTTTCTATACGTGCGATGTGGGCTTGTTGCAAATGGACGCGCAATGTACGAAAAGGTGTTTGTCGACCCGAAAGCATTCCCCAAAGATCTCGATTTTGAGGCTCTTCTCATGGTTGCTTCAATTGCATACGAACGGAAAACGGGTAAAGAATTCGATCCTGCTCCGACAAAATTTAGCTACGAAACCTTTTCAAACAAAACCGGATGGCAGTAATACATCACTGAACGGTACAGTGACCAACAGACCAGGTCACAGCCTGATTACACCTAAGCGTCTCCTGGTCATCAGGCCATATCTGAGGGTGTTTATAACACCAGTTTAATTCAACAGGTTGCAATATTAGGGTGACAGTGGTTCAACTCCGCTAACCGGTACCAGGCAATTGTAGACCTGTTTTCGTGATGGACAGACAGGCCTACCGACGCATAGTCCAGACGTGCAGGACTTAAACAACGACAACGGTGACAGCGGGGAAGTAGACCCGCGCTATTGCGGTTAATTGATATCCAGGCGCTTCAACATCAATGGGTGTTTGGGTGGGTTTGATTCCTGCCGACCACATCAAAAATTAAAGCATGGGTAATTCCGAGTGACAAAGAAGCTTATTCACGATTTCCATACTCGGATATTGCGTTTCTGAAGCCCCAGCGCGGCTAGCACGAAACGTTGTTAGCATGAAAAGTGAACAATCATCTTGGTAAACTATATAGTATCCGCCCTGTCACCATATCGGTGATAAACAAGAACGATGCTGTTCATATAAATATCAGATCAATTGTTTCACTTCTGCCTCATCCGAGGCCATTTTTAACACGAAATTATGCGGTCAATTGGTATTCAGGCGTAGTCCGCTCAATGGGGCGTCTGGGTGGGTTTGATTCCCACCGACCGTACCATATGCTTTTCAGTCTGCGAAGATGGGTTAACCCGGAGCGGCTAGAGAGCGTATCAGTCTGAATATTGGAAGGCTCATTCAAATTTCACTATTAGTCCTGGTAGGGTGTGCCTATCCAGTGTTCAGACTGATGCCTATCCCGGCATCTCCATTACCACTTCGGTGGGTTGTATTCTGGCCATATCATTCAGACTCCGCCTGGCGGGGTCTTTTTTTATTTCTGAGAACACCACCGAGTCATAGCTACTCGCATTGCTATGCTATGACCCTCAGGCCTCGCTTATCGCAGGTTTTTTATGGACTAAATCCCATGCCATTTAAGCCGCCAGAAGACGAAATTGCGGGGTATGTCCTCGTTGTTGCAATTTTAACCATTACCGAAGCTTCAGGGAGCGGTGCATGCGCTCATGGCGACCGTTCTCTTCAGGATGACCCTTACGGATGCGTTCCGGCCGGATACCGAGCTTAATCAGCCAGACCGCGAGGCGACTCAGCCCGGCGATACCGGTGCCGACAAAAGGCTGACCGTTATCGGTTTTCAGCACCTCCGGCAGGCCGTATTCAAGGAACGCCCGCTCCAGGCAGCCCCGGACAAAGGACTCGCTTTCCCGGAACGTTCCCTCGCAGGACAGCAGGTACCGGCTGTGGTTATCGGTCAGGGTGAAAGGGTGACAGTACTGCTGGCTGAGCAGGCGGAACTTGCCCTTGAAGTCGGCACTCCAGACCTGATTGACCTCGCTGATGGTCGTCAGTGGCTGCCGGTTTCCGGGCGTACGGCGACGATGAGTGCGGGGGATGACAAGCCCCTCACGCTTCAGGGTATCGCCGATAGTGCTGGCGGCTGGCACATCAAACGGCACCTGGTGATTAATCAGCCAGGCGCGGACTTTTTTAGGTCCCCAGTCGGGGTGTTTTACGCGAACATCGATAAGCTGCTGAATAATCTCAGGCGGCAGGCGTTCAGGATGTGTGAGCCGGGTACGGGGCTGGTCAAAAAGAGAGGCCGGGTCATCAGGGTTAAAGCGCTGCAGCCATTTATAGCCAGTTTTGCGGCTGATGCCGAAGCGGCGGCACAGAGTGGAGAAAGGCTCCGTGCCAGTCTGGCTGGCACGGATGAAATCAAGACGTTGCATGGGTCGGGTCTCAGTCCAGGGCATAGTGAGTCTCCTCTGCTATACCGTTTATAACTGTTACCCATGTGTCCGGTCTAAAGTGTTACCCATGTGCCCGGTTTGTACCCAAGGCTGATCCCCCTCATTTAAAAGGTACTTTCTGGGGAATAAAAACACGGAGGGGCGTAAGACGCGCAAAACCCAACTATTTATGAAAATTTTCCACGAATATCCACGTCGGTGTGGTTCGTGTTTAACTTATTGTTTTTAATGGGCTGTTGTGTTTTTAAATACGACATCTGGATTGTTCCTTTCACCTATTTTGAGAGTATCCATGTCGGTCAGTCTCTTTGTTGAATAATTGTTAGTTTTTATGCAATCAAACAGGTGATTTAATGAACGTTGAAAAAAAGGAGTTTGCAGATATTTTCAAAGTCAACATCAGGACTATTGAACGGTGGAAAGCTGAAGGTATGCCTACCGCATTTGCGGGTGGGTATGCAGATCATCAGTGAGTCCGGGGGGTTACGCAATGACCTTGTTCATCTGAGGTTGAGAATAAAGGAAAAACTTGGTGGTCTTAGCCCGTTACAATATAGATTAAGTCAGGCTGCATAAGTTGTCCAAGATCTGGGGCGCAGATCAGCTTACAAGCAATATTGAAGACTCATTTTGTACTGACCCCTTATTGGATTATTTATCTTTAAATGATTGTTCAAAATTAAATCGATTCATCTTTGGTGGCTCACTTGAATTGCTTTAATATACGTTTCGCAGGTGATTTATAGAAAAAACGTTACTTTAATGCCCTGATTTATTTAGGCCTTGTTGCAGGCCATTTTTTTGGTTTAATTTGGCAGGCAGAATATCTGATTGCAAAATCAGGATAGCAACGGTTCAATTCCGCTAATCGGTACACAGGCAAGTGTATACCTGTTTTCTGGACATACAGGCCTACCAACGCATAGTCCAGATGTGCAGGACTTTAAAGAACGACAACAGTGACAGTGGGGAAGCAAACCTACGGCAACGCGGTCAATTGATATTCAGGCACCTATCCCATCAATGAGAGCTTGGGTGGGTTTGATTCCCACCGACCGCACCAAATAGCTTTTCAGCCGCCAAAAACGGGATAATTCCTGACTGGCTTGAGAGCGTATCAGTCTGAACGCTGGGTGTTCCCATATTGCTTTTACACGCTTGTAGGTTCATGCCGCTCAGCGTTCAGTCTGATACTTATCTGTGTATCGTTAGCAACCTTCTGAATTGAGTTTTTTACTCAGCCCCTCGTTGTGGGGCTTTTTTCATTGCTAAAAATGAAACCGAGTCAGAACCATTGACATCGTTATGCTACGGCTTCAAGCCTCGCACCTGATTACCACGATCCCTTTCCGTAAGCGGAAAAAGCCACAGTATATAGAGAAGGGCGAGTGCCGGGTATTGTGTAGGTGGTTTATCCGTAACATCATGAATACGTATTGATGGCACATCAGCGATGTCGATGACGCGCAGTCAGTATTACTGATTGCTGCTACATGTTGTGACCTGCATTTGAAACCACCCCGACCTACATTTACCCCGAATTCCCAACCCACATTGACTGGAAATAAAAACCTCACTCACAGACACCTCAAAACTCTCAATAAATATTCGCTGTACGATTACGAATGAAGTACAGCGATATTAGGAGCACTTGTTTCGCATTTACAGGGGATCCTTTCCAGAACGCCGTCCTGAAAAACTTCATACAATCCCTGCTCAGGCATATGAACATAGCCTATATGACAGTAACAACGCGTCTGGGAACAAACACGGCTTATCAATGCTTTTCGGAAATCATCGTCATAAATATTGCCAATCACCTGACTGACGAAATGGCAACGCCGGATAATACCATCCTGATCCACGCTAATAACGTGCTCTCCTGTGCGACAGTCTTTACCAATGCTGGGATGATTTCGCGCATTGATGCTGAATAAAGGATCGATCTGGCTGAGGAACGTGCGTTGCCCGGCTGTGTAGGGGGAGCGTTTTGAGCCATGACGATAGGCATTCACCCACACATAGATTTCTGCTGGTAATTTAGCACGCAAAGCGGTTATCGCCTCAAAATTGGACGGTTTACCTACGACACTAACGCTAAATCTCAGTTTGTTGTCAATCAAATACATACACTGATTGATAAAGTCCGTTAAAGATACTTCATCTGGATGGTAGGTCACCCAAAGGGCCACTTTATCCGTTTGTGCTTCCCCAAGAAAATCCAGGCGGCCACTCAGATAGTCTGAAAAAACCACTTTGTCGATATGTGCTGTGTGGCTAAGTTGCACAAGTGCGCGTTGATAGGGTTTTCGCACCAGAGCCTCTCCCCATGGTGTAAAAAAAGGCTCAGTTTCAGGTCATGCTGTGCCAGTACCCATTGTGTAAAACATTGCAAAGAACTGCTATCTTGCAGGCGTTCTGTTGCACTCTCTGTATGTTTCGCAAACAGGCAATAAACGCAGCCGTAATTGCAACTGACCAGCGCTCCACGAAATAGTATGCTTAGTGTACGCATGGCTAACTTAACTCATAGCTGTGCATCAGACTGTTTATTTCATTCGAATACAGCCAGGGGCCAATGGCATCAGACCAGGCTAAACTAAACCCTTCCTGGCAAGAGTTATCTGTTTGCAGTGCCATCTCCAGCGCGACAAGTTCCAGCAACTGAGGATAATTTTGCAGGGGGGGCTTTGGAAACGTTGCTTATAAGGTGGCAGTGACAGCCCGCTGCTGTGCAATAAATTCTGAATGATAAATCGCCGCTGCTGATTGTCCTGATTTAACTGAAAGCCATAGCTGACTTCAGAAAAACCTTTAGCGTCACGCTGTACATAGTCTTGCAAAATTGCTCTGACACTTTCCTGCCCCACGGCGTATTCACATTGAATAATGTAGACTATGTGTATAAGAATGAGCACCGCAACCGAGACCTATCATTCCGTCATTCTGGCAGCAGTATTTCCCTTGTCCCGCGTGGCTATTGTTGCGCCGGAACATCCGCATACTCCCTTGTTCCTGCAAAAAATCACGCCCAAGTTCGTAAAGTTCTAAGCGTTCATCATCCCATGACTTACCCGACAGGCCGATACCAGTAAGTGGCCTGACATAAAGTGGGTAAAGAAAGATCTCTTCAGGGTTAAATTTCAGCGCAGTTTTCAAAGTGAAAAGCCAGCTTTGAGGGGTTTGAAAGGCCAGTCCATAGATCAAATCGATATTTAGTACCGGAATACCTGCATCACGTATGGCATCAAGCGTACGAAAGTACGCTGTGCCCGACCACCGGGCCGCCAGCCTGACCGCGACGACGGAGCGTCCAAGCTGTTCAGCTATCCTGGTGGTGTCCATTTTGTCGTAATGTTTCTCAAGGAAGCGCAATTCCCGGAGTGTCCACCGGGTACGATGATTACGGTTACTCACGAAGGCTCTCTCGCCGGGTTATGCCACCGCGGTGGGTGAGAAGGGTGATGATGGTTAAGCTCACAGGATTATTCTCCAGAATACCGTCCGGTATTATCTGCATGTGTTCAGCGAAATAATGCGGTGACACGCATTATAATAATGGTGATGTGTAATCAAGGGTGTAATTCATTTTTTATAATACAAAATTAAACAACATTTCTTCTTGTGTGAGTGATATAAATATGGTTCGCAATTTATATTATTCACAAAATATCCTGAAATAATTTTAGTGTGTTAGATAATATTTCAAACAAATTATCTGAAGCCTTGCGCTGCGGCATTCTTCATGGGTGCGAAGGGGGAAGACAGCACAATATCAATAACATGTGGATTTAATGGCCTTTACGTTTATTTATATTATTGATAATAATGAAGCCCCATTTTTTATTATGGGTCCTTTCTGCATTAAACGAATTCAAACCTTCAGGAGAGTAATACGCTATGGCTGATTCATTTCAGGCGGAAATACCTAAGGCGCGCGTTAATATCAAGCTCGATCTGCACACGGGTGGTGCGCAGAAGAAAATGGAATTACCACTGAAGTTGTTGAGTATCGGTGATTTCAGTAACGGCAAGGCGGAAGGCACACTGTCTGAGCGCGAAAAAATCAATATCAATAAAAACAACTTCGATAACGTGCTCGCCGATCTTAATCCCGAAGTCAGCCTGACGGTTAAAAATACCCTCACTGATGAAGGGGGCGAAGAAAGTATCCGGTTGCAATTCCGGTCAATGAAAGATTTCGAACCTGAACAGGTTGCCCGCCAAATTCCTCAACTGAAAGCCATGCTGGCGATGCGTAATTTATTGCGCGATTTGAAATCGAACCTGCTTGACAATGTCACTTTCAGGAAAGAACTGGAAATTATATTAAAAGACGCTTCGCTTTCCGATGAACTGCGTAATGAACTGAATGCCCTTGCCCCGGCCCAGGATTAATTTCTGGAAACATTAACGGAATATTACCGAGAAAATGCTGATGTCAGTCAATAATGAATCACAGGATCTGGCGGGCGGTGCCACTGTTGAAAAAACGCTGCCACAAAGTGGGGTCTATGCCTCGCTGTTTGACAAAATTAATTTAACGCCGGTCGCTGAAATCGGTGACCTGAATGGTTTTGACGATAATACCGTCATGGCGGAAACTTCCGCCGACGCGCGCGTGACCGCCGCGGTAAAAGTCTTCATGCAGTGCCTGCAAAAATCAGGTCAGCAGGTTGAAAAACTGGACAAGACGCTGCTGGATCACCATATCGCGGAGCTGGATTTCCAGATCAGCCGTCAGCTTGATGAAGTCATGCATCATGACGCGTTTCAGCGTGTCGAAGGGGTCTGGCGGGGCCTGAAATCGCTGGTCGATAAAACCGATTTTCGCCAGAACGTGAAGCTGGAATTACTCGATTTGTCCAAAGACGCGTTGCGTCAGGACTTCGAGGATGCGCCGGAAATCATCCAGTGTGGACTGTACCAGCAGACGTATATCGCGGAATACGACACCCCGGGCGGTGAGCCGATTGCTGCCGTCATCTCGGCATACGAATTTGATGCCTCAGCCCAGGATGTGGCGCTGATGCGCAATATCTCAAAAGTCGCCGCTGCCGCACACATGCCCTTTATTGGTGCCGCAGGCCCGGCATTCTTTTTAAAAGACGACATGGAGCAGGTCGCGGCCATCAAAGATATCGGCAACTACTTTGACCGTGCCGAATACATCAAATGGAAAAGTTTCCGTGAGACGGACGATTCCCGCTACATCGGCCTGGTGATGCCACGCGTACTGGGCCGCCTGCCGTATGGCCCGGATACTGTGCCGGTGCGCAGCTTCAACTATGTTGAAGAAGTGAAGGGGCCGCAACATGATAAATACCTGTGGACTAATGCCTCGTTCGCCTTTGCCGCTAACATGGTGAGCAGCTTTATCAACAACGGCTGGTGCGTGCAAATTCGTGGCCCGCAGGCGGGTGGTGCAGTGAAAGACCTGCCCATCCACCTGTATGACCTCGGCACAGGTAACCAGGTGAAGATCCCGTCAGAAGTGATGATCCCGGAAACCCGCGAATTTGAATTCGCTAACCTCGGTTTTATCCCGCTCTCGTATTACAAAAACCGTGATTACGCCTGCTTTTTCTCGGCGAACTCCACCCAGAAACCGGCCCTGTACGACACGGCGGATGCGACGGCCAACAGTCGTATCAATGCCCGTCTGCCATACATCTTCCTGCTGTCGCGTATCGCCCACTACCTGAAACTCATTCAGCGCGAAAATATCGGCACCACCAAGGACAGACGTCTGCTGGAGCTTGAGCTCAACACCTGGGTACGTGGTCTGGTGACTGAAATGACCGATCCGGGCGATGAACTGCAGGCATCCCACCCGCTGCGCGATGCGAAGGTCGAGGTGGAAGATATCGAGGATAACCCGGGCTTCTTCCGCGTGAAACTGTATGCCGTACCACACTTCCAGGTGGAGGGTATGGACGTCAACCTGTCACTGGTTTCCCGGATGCCCAAGGCGAAATCGTAACGTAAGGCAGGAAGCCGATGAAAACGGAACAACCGTTATGGGGCAGGGGCATTATGGTCTCTCCCCAGCACTTCCAGCAACAGGCCGCGTACGCGGCCTGGTCTGCGGAATGCATTGCCCGACTGGGCCTCAGTCATCCCTGGGGGGTGCTCGAGTCGACCTTTGAACCGGACGCACTGAAACTCGGTCGTCTGCAGGCCCGTAGGCTGCATGTCCGTTTTCAGGACGGGACGCTTATCGATACAGATAATGCCGATGCCCTGCCACCGGCCCTGTCACTTCAGGACTGTGAAGCGCATGACATCGTGGTGGTGCTGGCACTGCCCCTGTTACGGGCGAATGGCGGTAACTGCCTGGCCCCCGATGACGTGGCCGATCGTCCGGTACGTTACCGCCAGCGCTGGCAGGATGTGCGCAACCAGTTTGGTGAAGACACCCGGCAGATTGCGGTGATGCAGCCAGAACTGACGCTACGCTTTGCCCATCAGAACAACAGTGATTATCTGATCTGCCCGGTGGCCCGTCTGCAACAGGATCAGCAGGGTGTCTGGACGCCTGATGAGACCTTCCTCCCGCCGCTGTTGACCGTACAGAGCAGCCGCTGGCTGGTGACCCAGCTCGGACATCTGATGATCCAGCTGCGCGCCCGTCTTGCCCGTCTGATGGCCATGCGCCGTGAAAGCAATGAGCGGATGGCGGATTTTGCGGTGGCTGATGTGTCACTCTTCTGGTTGCTGAATGCCCTGAACAGTGCAGAGCCGGTACTCGGTCAGTTTCTGCGTTATCCGCAGAGTCCGGCTGAACGACTGTATCCGGAGCTGGCACGGCTTGCCGGCAGTCTGCTCACCTTCTCCCTTGAGCATCAGGTCAGTGCCATTCCGGCCTGGCAGCACGACCAGCTGAATGCTGTTTTCCCGCCATTGTTTGATTTACTGAGCGATTTGCTGGAAGCGAGTCTGCCGTCACGGGTGGTACCCGTTGAACTTGAGCACGACAAGCGCCTGCACTTCTGGCAGGCCCGTCTGCACGATCCGCGTCTGCGTGAAGGGGCCGACTTCTACCTGTCGGTGCGCTCGCCCATCCCGGCGGCGCAGTTGCAGGAACAGTTCCCGCGCCAGTGCAAAGTGGGGAGCCCGGATCACGTCAGGGGGATCGTCAACTCCTCCCGGGAGGGGGTACCACTGACCCCGCTGCGCCATGTCCCGGCGGCGATTCCGCTGCGTCTGGAGAATCAGTATTTCAGCCTCGATGTGTCCCATCCCCTGGCCACCGAGATGCTCGACAGCGGCAGTTGCATGTTTTATGTCCCGGGGATGCTCGGTGAGCCTGAACTTGAACTCTTTGCGGTGCTGAGAACATGAGTGAGCGTAAACGTGGCACTCCCGCGTCCCTTGATATTGATGCGCTGCTGCAGAACACTTGGCTGCAGGTTGTCAGCCTGCGCCATGGCCCGCAGTTTCAGGAAGGGGAAGGCCGGATTCTGTGGGAACGCTGTATCACTGACCTGGCGCACGTACAACACACACTGAAAGAGAGCGGGCTGGATGACGCCAGCGTTCAGCATATTCTCACGGCACTGTGTGCACTGCTTGACGAGGCGGTCAAAGGTCGCGGCGTCGAGGACGACGCCTGCGTACAGTGGTATGACATTCCGCTGCAGGGCCACTTTCTCGGCACCATGGATGCCGGTGACACCCTGTGTGACCGGATGCGTGATGTGCTGCGTGAGCCTGCACCCGATCCTGTCGTTCTCACCTGTTTTCAGCGCGTCATGATGCTGGGGTTTCTCGGTCATTTCCGCTCGGTGAACGATCCTGACCGGCAGAAACTGGTTCAGGATCTCAGTGAGCATGTCTCTCCCTTCAGCTATCCACAGATCCATTCGGTACTGGCAGAAAGCCCGCCGGGTCGGGGGATGGGGGCTGGCTGTCCTCGTGGCCGGTACGCATTGGCCTGAGTATTCTGGTGGTCGCGGCCCTGTGGTGGGGACTGAACCACTGGCTTGATCAGATGCTGATAACCCTGTTGCCCGGGGCGGTGAAATGAGTCCAGCACAACAGCGCGGGCTTGCCGTGTGGGCCGCTGCGCTGAGCGCCGTCGTCTGCCTGGGCTTTCTGCCGGTGTCCCGGCTGGTTTCTGTCCTCATCCTGCTGGTCGTGCTGGGGCTGATTACCGCGGTCGGGTATGCCATGAGCCGTCGGGCAGAGCACGACGAGACCCCGGGACTCGATAATCTTCCGGACGCGACATATCGCCAGCCAGTGGTGCTGGTCTGCGGCGATCTGCCGCAGGCCTGGCCGGGGCCGTCGCCGGTGCTGACCGTCACCCGGGGATGCTGGATCCGGGTCGACGAGAATCAGAGCCTGGATCAGGTGGCCCGGCAGGTATTGTGGCAGCGTCCGGACTGGGGGCGTCAGCTCTCGGTAATGGTCAGTGTCTGCCCGCAGCAGCATGCAGACAGCGAAGCCCTGACCGGTCGTCTGCTGGCCCTGCGCTGGCAAATCAGCCAGCTGCGTCGTGAAACCGGGCATACCGTGCCACTTCTCCTCAACGTCCAGGTCGGCAGCGCGATAGTGAATGACCTGCTCTGGCAGGCCGCCCTTCCGGGGGAAGGGATCTGCGTCTGGCGGGCGTCTTCGGCGCCCAGTCCCGTGTCAGCCTGGGTCACGAGCGGTGGCGCGATAGTCATGCAGCAACAGGTGCTGATGAACAGCCTGATGACCTGGTGCCAGCACCACGTCAACGCGGTATTGATGGATGAAAAACCGGATATCCCGGCGATGACGCCCACCGTGATGTTATGGGGGATGGGACCAATCCTTTCCGGGAGTCTCGCCACGTCTGTCTGGACCGCCTGGCTGACACGTCATTCCGCCCTGCAACACGTGGCGGGCTGGCAACCGGTGGGGACCGACAGCACGGTCATGTCACTGCTGCCTGATTTCGTGCTGCCCCTGCTGCCGGAAGGCCTGGGTCTCACGCCCCGGAACCGCACCGGGCGCCGGGCGCTCGGACTTTTCACCCTGGCTGCTGTGGTGGCCCTGTTCAGCAGTGGCTGGAACAACCGCCAGCTGTTGCACCGCCTGAGCGTCGATATTGCGCATTATGACCGGCTCTCCAGGGATGATGACGGCCCGAAAGCGGATGCCGTGAATGTCTTACGTCAGGATGCCGCACAACTTAATGACTGGGCTCGTCATGGTGAGCCCGTTCGTCTGGGCCTCGGTCTGTATCAGGGCGAGCGTCTGCGTATGCCAGTGCTGGACGCCATACGCTCGTATGTCCCGCCATCGCCCAAACCTCAACCGAAGCCAAAGCCGGCACCGAAAATTGTGCGCCTCGACAGCATGTCGCTGTTCGATTCCGGTAAGTCTGTACTGAAAACCGGCTCCACCAGAATGCTGGTCAATTCACTGGTGGGTATCAAAGCCAGACCGGGCTGGTTGATTGTGGTGACGGGCCATACCGATAACACCGGCAATCCGGAACGCAATCAGGTGCTCTCTCAGAAACGTGCCGAAGCCGTTCGGGACTGGATGCGGGATACCGGGGATGTCTCTGAAAGTTGCTTTGCGGTTCAGGGCTATGGCGAAAACCGCCCACTGAAATCCAACGATACGGAGGCTGGCCGTGCGGTCAATCGTCGTGTCGAAATTAGTCTGGTGCCACAGGCAGATGCCTGTCGCATATCGGGCGAAAAACCAGCGTCACCGGATGTACGTGACGTTTCAACTCAAGAAATGGAGAAGTAAATCATGGCAATTCCAGTCTACCTGTGGCTGAAAGACGACGGTGGAGCGGACATCAAAGGTTCCGTTGACGTTAAATCCCGTGAAGGCAGCATCGAAGTGGTGGCACAGGAGCATAACCTGTACATCCCGACAGACAACAATACTGGCAAACTGACGGGCACCCGTATTCACACGCCGTTCCTGTTCACCAAAGAGCTCGATTGCTCCACCCCGTATCTGTACAAAGCGGTAACCACAGGCCAGACCCTGAAATCTGCTGAGTTTAAATGGTACCGCATCAACGACGCAGGTCAGGAAGTGGAGTACTTCAACACGAAACTGGAAAACGTCAAGCTGGTGAGAGTGTCCTCGCTGATGTACGACATCAAAGATGCATCCAAAGAAAAGCACAACCACCTGGAAACGGTCGAGCTTCGCTATGAAAAAATCACCTGGACCTATAAAGACGGCAACATCATTCATGCCGATTCCTGGAACGAACGCACTACCGGCTGATTGACTTCAAAGGCAGAGCATCTCTGCCTTTTTTAAAGGAGAAGAACTGTGGATTCTTTCGATTGTGCAACGATTGGTTATGACCCTACAGGCAAGACATTAGCCACACACACAGGCATCCCTCAGCCCGCTCAGCAGGCTGTTATTCCTTCTGTGGTTGAAGAAAAAAGAGCGCAAATTCAAGGCGGAGCAGAATTGTCAATCAATGTCTGGAAGGATTCCATGGGCATTGTTTACATCCTGGATGGGCAGCATCGGTTTGTTGCTTCATGTATTGAGAAGAAAAAAATCAAGCTCAACTGGAAAAAAGTGGGTTTCCCGGGATTCCGTAATGGATGGGGGGCAACCAGACATGAGCAAGTTGTACCCGCGAAGGAACGACTTAAACGCAAATAATAGTTAACAACATAAATATGTGGTTATGAATAACCACATATTTTCCGCTAATTTTTGACCTTATGAGCATTGGTTAACGGCTACGGGCGGTAGCGTACCCAAACAAGGAACAGATCATGGAACAGCAGTCAGCCGTATTACTTCGCCGTTTAAACCCTTACTGTGCCCGCGCCATGGGCGGTGCCGCCTCCCTGTGCCAGACCCGTGCGCATGCGGAAATCCTGCCGGAGCACTGGCTGCTGAAACTGCTGGAGCAGGGCGAAGGTGACCTCACGGTACTGGCGCGTCGCTATGAATGGGATATGGACGCCCTGTGGCAGGATTTGCTCGGCTGGCTGGATAAACAACCGCGATCTGTTTGTGGCCGTCCGCAGTTGTCTGACAACATTCAGACGCTGATGCAGCAAGCCTGGCTGATGGCTTCACTCAACGGAGAAGAGCACATCCGCAGTGTCCATCTGCTGATGGCCCTGGTGGATAAGCCGACACTGGCACGCTGTGACGGTCTGTGGCCCCTGCTGACGCTGGGGCAGAGCCAGCTGGCACGCCTGCGTCCGTTACTGGATGCGCACTCGGATGAGCGCCCGGAAGTCCAGCAGGACGCGGAACAG
The DNA here is from genome assembly GCF_003675305.1 of Buttiauxella sp. 3AFRM03. Lineage (NCBI taxonomy): Bacteria > Pseudomonadati > Pseudomonadota > Gammaproteobacteria > Enterobacterales > Enterobacteriaceae > Buttiauxella > Buttiauxella sp. 3AFRM03. The sequence continues at coordinate 1,522,076 of NZ_CP033076.1, read as the reverse complement.
GTGCTGCGTCATAGTGGTGACGTGGAGTTTGTTGGTCGCCCGGTCGGGGCAGAGATAAAAGACGGTGAACTCAACCCGGCGCTGCAAAACGCGCTGGATAAATTCACCCTCGACGTTACCGCTAAAGCGAAAGCGGGCAACATCGATCCGGTGTTTGGCCGTGATACCGAAATTCGCCAGATGGTCGATATCCTGTCCCGTCGCCGAAAAAACAACCCGATCCTGGTCGGTGAACCGGGTGTCGGTAAAACCGCCCTGGTGGAAGGGCTGGCGCTGCGCATTGCCGAAGGTAACGTGCCGGAAAGCCTGAAAAACGTCAGCCTGCGCACCCTCGATCTTGGTTTGCTGCAGGCGGGCGCGGGCGTGAAAGGCGAGTTTGAGCAGCGCCTGAAAAACGTCATCGACGCGGTGCAGCAGTCGCCCACACCCATTCTGCTGTTTATCGACGAAGCCCACACCATTATCGGTGCCGGCAATCAGGCGGGCGGCGCGGATGCCGCTAACCTGCTGAAACCGGCACTGGCACGGGGCGAACTGCGCACTATCGCCGCCACGACCTGGAGTGAGTACAAACAGTATTTTGAACGCGATGCGGCACTCGAGCGCCGCTTCCAGATGGTGAAAGTCGACGAGCCGGACGACGAGACCGCCTGCCTGATGCTCAGAGGCCTGAAATCCCGCTATGCCGGGCACCACAACGTCCATATCACCGATGATGCCGTGCGTGCTGCGGTCACCCTGTCGCGCCGCTATCTGACCGGTCGCCAGTTGCCGGATAAGGCTGTCGATCTGCTCGACACCGCGGCGGCGCGTGTGCGTATGAGCCTTGACACCGTACCGGAGCCGTTAACACGCATTCGCGCGCAAATCACGGCGCTGGACATCGAAAAACAGGCGCTGCTGGAAGATATTGCTGTGGGGAGCAGCAGACAGGGCGAGCGTCTGGCGGTGATTGAACAGGAAGAAATCAGCCTGCTTGCCGAGCTGGACGAGCGCGAGACGCAGTATGGCCAGGAGCTGGCGCTGACGGAGCAATTGCTGGAAACCCGCCAGGATATCTCCCGCCAGAGTGAAACCCGCGACCTGCAACAGCAACTGAACGACATGCAGCAAAACAGCCCGTTGCTGCCTGTCGATGTCGACACCCGCACCGTTGCCAGCGTGATTGCCGACTGGACCGGGGTGCCGCTCTCCTCGCTGATGAAGGACGAACAGACCGGACTGCTGAACCTGGAAGGGGAAATCAGCCAACGCGTGGTAGGCCAGGACGTGGCGCTCAACGCTATCGCGCAACGGCTGCGCGCGGCTAAAACCGGGCTGACGTCCGAAAATGGTCCACAGGGTGTGTTTCTGCTGGTCGGCCCGAGCGGCACCGGTAAAACCGAGACCGCACTGACGCTTGCGGATGTGCTGTACGGCGGCGAAAAGTCGCTTATCACCATCAACCTGTCGGAGTACCAGGAGCCGCATACTGTTTCCCAGCTGAAGGGCTCGCCTCCGGGCTACGTCGGCTACGGCCAGGGCGGTATTCTGACCGAAGCGGTGCGAAAGCGCCCGTACAGCGTGGTGCTGCTTGATGAAGTGGAAAAAGCGCACCGTGACGTCATGAACCTGTTCTACCAGGTGTTCGACCGCGGCTTCATGCGCGACGGCGAAGGACGGGAAATCGACTTCCGTAACACCGTTATTCTGATGACTGCCAACCTCGGCAGCGACCCCATTATGCAACGGCTGGATGAACAGCCGGACGCGACAGAAGGGGATCTGCACGAGCTGCTGCGCCCCATCCTGCGCGACCACTTTCAGCCGGCCCTGCTGGCCCGCTTCCAGACTGTGATTTACCGCCCGCTGAATGAGACCGCGATGCGTACCATCGTGCAGATGAAACTGGCACAGGTGAGCAAACGCCTGCACCGGCACTATGGCCTGAAAACTGAAATCGACGAGAGTCTGTATGACGCGCTGACCGCCGCCTGCCTGCTGCCGGACACTGGCGCACGTAACGTCGACAGCCTGCTGAATCAACAAATTCTGCCGGTGCTGAGCCAGCAACTGCTGACGCACATGGCTGCAAAACAGAAACCGCAGTTGTTACGCCTTAGCTGGAGTGAGGAAGAGGGTATCGGGCTGGCGTTTGACCGTACACCAGGAGTGAACGCATGAGCAGCAGTCTCCCGATTAGATTCAGTCATCACCACCACCTGCTGGCGGTAAAAGGATGTGAGCCGGCGCTTGACGTGCTGGCCTTTGAAGGCCGGGAAACCCTGAGTCAGCCCTTCCGCTATCGGGTGGAATTTACCAGTGCAGACCATGCCATCAGCAAAGAAATGATGCTGATGAAAGCAGGGGCACTGACGCTGCAGGCCCCGATTGACCAGGGCTATGGTATTAAGGTTCAGCAGCCGGTCCGGGTCATCCAGGGTGTGGTGAGCGGCTTTGAGCGCCTCAGCACCTCGAAAGATGAAACGCATTACGCCCTGACGCTCATGCCGCGTCTGGCGCTGCTTGACCGCTCGCACCAGAACGCCATCTATCAGGACATGTCTGTCCCGCAAATTGTGGAACAAATCCTGCGCGAGCGCCACAGCATGCGCGGCCAGGATTTCCTGTTCTCACTGAACAGAGAGTACCCGCGCCGCGAACAGGTGATGCAGTACGGTGAGGATGACCTGCACTTTATCACCCGTCTGCTGGGTGAGGTGGGGATATGGTTCCGCTTCACCGCCGACGCGCGCCTTAACATCGATGTGGTGGAGTTTTACGACAGCCAGCAGGGTTACGGGAAAGACCTGAGTCTGCCGTCGGTCCCGCCGTCGGGGCAGCATTCGCAGGGCGTGGACGCGGTGTGGGGGATGGAGAGCCATCATAACGTGGTGCAGAAACAGGTCAGCACCCGCGATTACAACTACCGCCAGGCCACTGAAGACATGAATACCCAGGTCGATGCGACCCGGGGCGATACCACCACTTACGGGGATGCCTATCACTACGCCGACAACTACCTGACGCCGGGCAGCACGTATGACCACAACCCGCCCCCGGAGTCGGGCGCATTCTATGCCCGTCTGCGCCATGAACGCTACCTGAACGGGCAGACGCGGCTCAGTGGTATCACCACCTGCCCGACACTCACACCCGGTCAGGTGGTGAACGTCACCGGGGGCTATGAAGTGGCGGAGGTTTTCAGCAAGGGCGTGCTCATCACGGCGATGACCAGTTTTGCCCGTCGTGACCGGGATTTTGAAGTGCATGTTGACGGCATTCCGGACAGCACTGATGTGAGTTTCCGTGCCGAACCCGGCTCACGCCCGGTGATGGCCGGTACGTTACCGGCGCGCGTGACCAGCACCACCGAAAATGACCCCTATGGCCATATCGATAAAGACGGTCGCTACCGCGTCAACATGCTGTTTGACCGCGATAACTGGGAAACCGGGTTTGAGAGTCTGTGGGTACGTCAGTCCCGCCCGTATGCGGGAGACACCTACGGTCTGCATCTGCCGTTACTGGCGGGCACCGAAGTGGCGATTGGCTTTGAGGACGGCAACCCGGACCGGCCATACATCGCAGGCGTACTGCATGACTCAGCGCACGGCGACCACGTCACCATCCGTAACTACAAACGCAACGTGCTGCGCACCCCGGCGAACAACAAAATCCGTCTCGATGACACGCGCAGCCAGGAGCATATCAAGGTCTCCACGGAGTACGGTGGCAAGAGTCAGCTGAACCTCGGCCACCTCGTTGACAGTAAAAAGCAGAAGCGTGGGGAAGGGTTTGAGCTGCGCACCGACAGCTGGGGCACGATACGGGCGCAGAAAGGGATATTCATCAGCGCCGACGGTCAGGCGAAAGCGCAGGGGCAGGTGCTGGAGATGCAACCGGCGGTCAGTAACCTGAACCATGCCCGGGAGCAGATGAGCGCCATTTCAAATGATGCGCAGGCGGCTACGGCGAACCCGGCCGACCTGCAGGCGCAAATCAGTCTTCTGGAACAACAGCTGACGGACCTGAAGAAGTCGGTGCTGCTGCTGAGTGCGCCGGACGGCATGGCGCTGACCAGCGGAGAACATCTGCAGTTATCAGCTGATAACAACCTGATCGCCACGGCGGGCAAGCATGCCGATATCAGCGTGGCGAAGAACCTGTTTATCGGGGTCGGTCATGCCCTGAGCGTATTTGTGAGAAAGCTCGGCATTAAGTTGATAGCCAATCAGGGGCCGGTGCAGGTGCAGGCGCAGAACGACCTGATGGCATTGCTGGCCCGCAAGGAAATCAGCATTGTCAGCACGGAAGATGAAATCAAAATCATCGCGAAAAAGAAAATCACCCTGAACGGGGGAGGGAGTTATATCACGCTGGATGGCAATGCCATCGAGTCGGCTACGCTCGGGGACTATCGCACCCGGGCAGGACACTATGATCGACAGGAAAAAGCGAACAATCCTGAAGACTTCTCAAGTCTTGCGTCTGAAGTCAATGAACCCACCACTACCTTCAAGTTTTCCTGACAAGGAGTCACAACATGATTATCAGTCCTCCGTTTCTGAGAGATAAAGATGTAACCCAGTCTGATGCTGACTGGGTTGACGCGATGATGCCAGTCAGTTCCCACAGAGGATTCCCTCTCAATGCGTCGGATTCATGGCATGGTGGAATGCATTTATCGCATACGGACTCAGGTGGATCGCCTGAGAAGGTCAGGGCGATAGCTGACGGAACGGTCGTGTCGTTCCGAATACCGTCAAAACCCTGGAAAAGAGATCAGTTGCCGCTGAAGTATTCGGCCACCAGAGGAACGGATGATGGCTATGTTTTACTGAAACATGAGACTGAAATTGGTTCCGGGGAAGATGGAAAGGTTGTTTTTTACTCTTTGTATATGCATCTGAAACATCTGGAAGCAGAGATTAAAGCTGACGCTAAAATTTATCGTAAAGCCCCGCTTGGCTCTTCCGGAATGAGTGACGGGCAGAATGAATTTCATTTCCAGATTTTCTGTGATGAAGCCAACATCAGGAAGCTGGTCGGCAGGGCTACTGGTGAGTTGAATATTAATGAAAACGGCCGGACAGATGTTGTCTACGGCGATATTCATTTTTATCTACCGGCAGGAACGAAATTTTATGAGGCGGGACAGGTAAATAATACACCCGATACAACGAACTTAAACGAAGTGCATACCAGCGCAGTTCCGTTGTACGCAAGCATGAGCCTTGATAAAGGGACATGCACGATGATTACGCGACAAGCATGCGCGGGTGCTGAAGGTGCCTTTGAGCCAGTTGGCTCACCCCTGGTCAATGCCGACGGCGAGGACTATGAATACAACCTTTATAAAACAGCCACCAAACGCTATCCGCAAAGTCCGAGTGCCGGGTATGAACTTCTGCGCTTTGGCCGGATTATTAACACTGAGCATGAAACCCTGGCTCCTGCTGATGCACCCTTATGGATGACTGTGAATTACCCAGGTGGAAAAGGTGTGGTGAACCTTGCAGCAGAGGCTGTTAAAAAGTTCAGCGATGCAGATTTTCCGCACTGGACAGGATGGCAACTGATTGATGATGACAAAGACACGCATAGCCAGTGCAATTCAGCAGCAATAAGAAAGTTGCAGGCAGAAGACAGGTATACAGCACAAAGCAGCAGGCTTATTTGCTGTTTTCCGTTTGAGTGGGAAAAAAGCACCATTGACGTCAGGTACAAATGGCTGATGACGGGTCTGCCCTGGGAGCAGTGCACATCGGAAAAAACGGCCATATGGCAGATACCGGGGACGAATGAATCGAAGGACCGAATTCTGATGAGCGAAGAGGACTACGACAGGTTCAAACAGCACGCAGAAGCCCTGTGTTTTGATTCGGGAGAATTAGGTAAATGGAAAATATGGCATTTTGATCCGCGTGGGTTTATTGAGCATTTCAGGAAATGTGGGTGGTTAGATAAGATAGATTTAAGTAGAATTTACTCTACTACAGCTGAGGATATTAGGGAGAAATATCGTACTTCTATAAATGCTATATTAATTAAATATGGTATGAATAATCCAGTGCGAGCAACTCATTTCTTGGGGCAGGGTGCGATTGAATCACAAAACTTAAATCTTATGGTTGAGGGGTCTATTTCGTTTAGTCTCCATCCTGAGCATTTATCATTTACCGAAGAAACTAATGGTTATTATGCAGACTCGACAGATACATATGGTTATTTTTACAATTATGAACGTGAAGGTAATGATTTGGGTAATGTAACTAAAAGCGATTTGAGAGATTCAAGAAATAATCGTTTGACTGTAGTGATTGGAAGGGACTCCAGAAATAGGCCTGTGTTAACTTCGCCTCAAAGGGGAGCTATTGATTCAAATTTATCCCGCATTGGAGATGGGATGAAATTTCGTGGGCGAGGGTTTAAACAGTTAACTGGCTTGGCGAATTACACGGGATATTGGACTTATAGAGGATGGTTGCGTCGTACTGATTATGATAATAGTTGGTGGCAAAACCCAACCCGGTTAAGAGTTCCTGTAATCAATAACCCTCAGAATATATCAACAATACCGTATAATTGCATTGATTCTGGAGGGCAATTCGTAGCAAAAAATGGAGTTTTGCGAAAAGCAGATGCTGGGGTTACTCGCAATAGTTCAAGATCTGTTAGCATGATAATAAATAGATGGGATGAGCCATCTTTTGATCGCAGATTTCAATCAACGCAAAATGTACATTCAATTATAGGGGAGGGTAAGTGAGAATTATTCTAATGTTTTTTTTATGTTTGTTTGCAAGCTCGAGTTATAGCGAGGGGAATTATAAATCAATCTCTCTTGAAGAAGCTGTTATTAACATTCCTGCCAAATGGTATGTCAATAGAAAAAACGATTGTCTATTTATTAGGGGGAAGCATGTCAATGCATTTGATTACCTTAAACTATGCAGAGGTTCATCGATCGAAGAAAGTGATTATTTTAAAATGGATGATGACGACAAATGGGAGGCTATAACTGATGGTACTCCAGTTTTGGCGGATGTGAATGTTACGTCGAAATTTACCGGAATGAGTGCAATAGTTTCATGTAAGTATAAAGATGATGCTGGGTATCATACTGAACAGTGTTTCCAAGCAGAAATAAATTTACCACAAAAGATAAATTTCATTTTCACTGGAAGAGGTGATTCGTCATTATTTAATGATTACAAAGAGGTATATCTCTCATTCAATATTAAATGATACATATATCCTGAGGGAGGGTTTTACGACAATTTATCGAAAGTGAAAAGAGATAGGGTGCGATTTTATGAAAATAACATAGCTGTTTGTGCTTTTATATTTTAGCACATTTACGTAAGTTACAATGCCATTGCGTCAAGATACACCAAAGGCCATCGATATTGGCTCAATAGATTTATTAATAAGCAAATCGTTCTGAGGGATTTTTATTGCCCCGGAACGTCACAAAAAGACATGGTTGAAGATGTAAGTTTAACCGATGTTATCAAAAAAACTTAAGTAAAAATGTTATAAATATCAGCTCGAAGAAATTATTAATATGAAAAAAATATTTCATTCAATTTTAATCACTCTTTTGATTCAGAGCGGTAGTTGCTTTGCTGTAAGCTATCCTTCGGTTCAGGCTATGCTTGAAGCAAACTACTCTCACTCTGATGATACTGAATATCCATGGCATAAAGATAATGCAGAAAGTGAAATGAATAATTATAGTTTGTGTGAAAAAGCTAAGGTGCCATTCTCCACATCTGATATCTTAATAGTGATGTGCCCTGACCCTGAACTGGCAACCTCGCTCAATGAAGATATCCCCACAGATATTTATTGGATACGAAAAGCTAATAGTGGCATTAATGTCATTAACTCAGTTAAAAATCTCGGTGAAGGTTATGTAGGTATTATTCCTGTATCGCCTGACCGGTGGGCTATTGAAGTGTCTTCAGGATCAAACAACCAGGGCTACTTGCAGGAACATCACATGTTAGGATTTATCGTTAACGATGATTTTAATATGATTGCCCAATGGACAGCTATCATGGAAGATTCAAACAATAACATCTCAATGGAAAACACCTTATCTATTGAAACAAAAAACCTTTAGTTAATGGTTTTTATCCAATATCTATAATTTCGGTCTCTAAATATAGTGAAAAGAAAATCAAACAAAATTATGATTTATTTTACGACACAAAAATCGATGCTTGCAAAATCCCTGATGAATTGAATGATGGATATTAATTTGTAGAGGGGTCACTGAGGGCCAACTAAAATCATGCATTCGTTAAAAAAAACGCCTCCATTGTATAGTAGGCCAGCACCTCTTAAATTAGGTCGTTGGTTTTACTCTTTGATTATTATCATATCCCTTAGTGTCATTATTATGCGCATGTTTGGCGGTTATATTAAAAGCCATGACTTTTGGCTTATCGCTTTGGGGATTCCTGTTTCATGTTGGTTCATTGTGGGTACGGCATACGTTGTAATATGGATGTTGAAGGATATAAAAGCCAGTGGTTACAATAGACAACGTGAGAAATGGATTCTGAGTGAAACGCGAAAAAGCCGGAGGGCGCTCCAGGTTTTATCGACATCATTAATTTCCGGTCATAATTTAAAAGATAAAAATGATATCTTAAATTCTTTAATCAAAAACAAAGGTATCATTTCTTCACAACAGGACAGAGTTGGCAATGAAGGTGTAAGGCTAAGTCGTATCCCAGACAGTAACGACAGCCTTACAGAGGTGATTTTAAACATTTTTCAAAAGCTAATAGAAAAATTACCTTTAGATTATATTCCTGATAACACACACTTAGTTATTGCTCTTGATACATCGTCAATCATATCTCAGCAGAACATCAATGAATTGTGGCTCCAATCATGGGGGGAATTTGGCAGTTTACACTCATTTAATTTAATTGAGAGTAAGGGGCTTGGCATTTTAGACCATTGGCTTAATACCAGAATCAAAGAAAATTCACTGCTTCTGGTTGTGGCGCTACAAGTAGCGCCAATTAATGCTGATAACAGTGCAGAAGCTGCAGTTGCGTTACTCCTTGGTAACAGACTGACGCAGGAATCAATTTCACCTCAGGCATTACTACACCGTCCGGATCCCTCTCCAGTTGAAGAGCTTGAATCCGGTATGCTGATGGCTGCATACAACGTTCCGATCAAAGATGGCATCGTTAAACACCTCTGGCTGTCCGGGCTCAACGATCAGCAGCATGCAGCGGTGGTGATTCATCAAAAGAAGCCGCCAGCTCAGGCGGTTGAAGGAGAGGCGGTCATTAACCTCGACAGTTCTATGGGACATGCCGGAGCGGCAGCCCCCTGGCTGGCGATTGCCGCTGCTGCTGAACATGCCCAACAAACGTTGTCCCCGCAGATGATTATCTGTGGAGACACCTCACAGGATGTGCTGTGGTGCACGCTCGTCACCCCGACGGCTTCCCGACAGGAGATGGATTCGTGAAGTTATCTGCTTTATTACCAAGGACAACGGAAGGCCGCTATCTTGCTGTCGTCGTCTTTTTCCTGATTTTACTGGGAGCCATGACATTTATTGTCTGGAAATATCCTGACATAGCCGGTCTTTCAGCAGGTACTGGGCAGCAAACTCACTGGCTCATTGCAGGTTGTTGTTTGACCGGGAGCCTTATGGCTGGAGCTGTACTGCTCTTTATTGCCGTCCGCCATGCGGGAGGCAAGGCATTCGAATCTGTCGTTGCGTCAACCCACGGTGATGATGAGAAGAAAAAACGCAGAAGTGAGAAAGTCACTCAGCCTCCTGAAGCGATGATGTGTGACGGCATTAAACGCCATCTTCACAAACGTTATGGGCTCTTCTGGCGCCGCAAAGTTCGGCTGCTGTTAGTCACCGGCGATGAAGCCGCAATTGAGCAACTGGTTCCCGGTCTGCAAACCAGTCAGTGGCTGGAAGGGGAGCGTACCGTTCTGATTTACGGTGGCAGTCTGGCCGCAGAAGTTGATAGTGAAAAATACACCGCGCTGCGTAAGCTGCGCCGTTTCCGTCCGCTGGATGGCATTGTTCGGGTGACAGGGGAAGGTCAGAGCCTCACACCGCAGATGAGTGACAACGACCTGCGTGGGCTGGAGAAAATCGGCGAAGCGCTGCGCTATTCAGCACCCGTCTGGTTGTGGCAGCTGTGCGGCAGTGAATGGTCGCAGACCGGGCGCAAATCGCAGTCTGTCGGTATCACGCTGCCGTTGCAGGCCATACCGGATGATGTGGCCCGGCAGCTTGATACACTGCTGCCGCAACTTCGGGAGCAGGGGCTGTCCCAGGTGGCTGAAAACCGCCAGTATGATTTTCTGCTGCGCCTTGCTCAGCAGCTTGAGCAGGGGGGCAGCAAACTCTGGTCATCCCGTCTGACACCGTGGCTGTACAGTTCACAGCAGCGCGTCCCGTTGCGGGGGTTGATGTTCAGTCAGGTGAATATGCCTGAGCCTTCTGCCGAACAGTCTGTAAAAGGTGCCGTGCCTTTACATCAACATGCTCTGACGTTTCCTGCAACCTGGCAGGGTATTACCGCTGACTGCACGCGGGTCCGTGGCCGCCGTGTCGGTATGGCCTGGGAGCAGACGCTGGTATGGGCCATCATGGTTGTGATTGGCGTCTGGGGAGCAGGTCTGTTGCTCTCCTTTGGCCTCAATTACCACCAGATTTCTTCTGTGGCGGAAAAAGCCCGCAATCTGGTGGAACATCATTCCGTTTCTGATTATCAGCTGATGGCACTGCATGAACTGCGAAACGATGCCGGTCGTCTGCAACATCGTGTTCAGGACGGAGCGCCCTGGTATCAGCGCTTTGGCCTTGATCATAACCCGCAACTGCTGAGCGCTGTGCTCCCGTGGTATGGGGTGGCAAACAACCGTCTGATCTGCGACCCGGCAAGTATCGTCCTGACACAAAAGCTCGCCGCCCTGACTAATTCAGCGCCAAACAGCGACCAGCGAATGCAACTGGCAAAACCCGGCTATGACCAGCTGAAAGCCTGGCTGATGATGTCACGCCCGGACAAAGTGGATGGGGCGTTCTACGCCCGGACCATGAAGGAGGTGCAGCCGACTCGCACAGGCATCTCCACCGGCCTGTGGCAGAGCCTCTCCCCGGACCTGTGGGCATTCTATATGACTGAGCTGCCACAGCAGCCGCAGTGGAAAATTACCCCGGATGCATCCCTGGTCAGCCAGAGTCGTCAGGTGCTGTTGCAGCAGATTGGTCGACGCAATGCGGAAGGGACGCTGTATGACAATATGCTCAAATCGGTGCGCCGTAACTTTGCCGATGTTTCTCTGGAAGACATGACCAGTGGCACCGATGCCCGGCGTCTGTTCAACACTGACGAAGTGGTGCCGGGGATGTTTACCCGTCAGGCGTGGGAAGGGGGCATTCAGCAGGCTATCGAGAAGGCGGTCAGCTCCAGGCGCGATGAAATTGACTGGGTGCTCAGCGACAGCCGCAAGGCAGTCTCCGCAGACCTGTCGCCGGAAGCGCTGAAAGCCCGTCTGACTCAACGTTACTTCACTGATTTTGCCGGCAGCTGGCTGAGCTTTCTTAACAGCCTGCAACTTAATCCAGCGAGCAGCATTGCCGATGTGACTGACCAGCTGACGCTGATGAGCGATGTGCGCCAGTCACCGCTGATTGCCCTGATGAATACGCTGGCCTGGCAGGGACAGAGCGGACAGCAGAACGAGGGGCTGTCTGATTCCATCATTAAGTCAGCAAAAGAACTGGTTGGCAGTCAGGATAAGCCCGTTATCGATCAGCGTGCGGCCGGACCGCAGGGGCCGCTGGATGACACCTTCGGGCCGTTACTGACACTGATGGGGAAAAACAAAGCCAGCAACATGATGTCGGCCGACAATTCCCTGAGCCTGCAAACTTATCTCACCCGTATCACCCGCGTGCGACTGCGCCTGCAACAGGTCGCGAGTGCTAACGATCCGCAGGAGATGATGCAGACTCTGGCGCAGACGGTATTCCAGGGAAAAAGCGTGGATCTGACCGATACCCAGCAGTACGGTAGCCTCGTGGCTGCAAGCCTGGGGGAAGAGTGGAGCGGTTTTGGCAACACGATGTTTGTGCAACCGCTGACGCAGGCCTGGGAAACGGTACTGCAGCCGTCAGCCGCCAGTCTCAACGACCGCTGGAGCCGTTCCGTGGTGGCAAACTGGCATACCGCCTTTGATGGCCGCTTCCCGTTTGCCGTGAGCAAAAGCGACGCTTCCCTGCCCATGCTGGCTGAGTTTATCCGCAAAGACAGTGGGCGCATCGACAGGTTTCTGGCGACCGAGCTCAACGGTGTGCTTCACAAAGAAGGTAGCCAGTGGGTACCGGATAACGCGCACAGCCAGGGGCTGACATTTAATCCGGCCTTCCTCAAAGCCGTTAACCAGCTGAGCCAGTTGTCAGACATTCTGTTTACTGACGGCAGCCAGGGGATCAGTTTTGAACTGCAGGCCCGTCCGGCTCCGCAGGTGGTGGAAACGCAACTGACGATTGACGGGCAGAAGTTGCATTACTTTAACCAGATGGCCGACTGGCAGTCTTTCCGCTGGCCGGGGGAGACCTTCAGGCCCGGAGCCATGCTGACCTGGACCTCAACCAGCGCCGGCGCGCGTCTGTTCGGGGATTACAGCGGGACCTGGGGCTTCATTCGCTGGCTGGACCAGAGCAAGCGTCAGCAAATTGATCGCAGTCAGTGGATGATGAGCTTCGCCGCTCCGGATGGACGCACGCTGCAGTGGGCTCTGCGCTCCCAGCTGGGCAAAGGGCCGCTGGCATTGCTGGATTTGCGTGGTTTTACTCTGCCGGAACACATATTCAGTGTGGAGGCTTCTGCGGCAACGCAGGCGTTCGGCAGTATCGATAACCCGGACATGGATGGCGTGGAATAATGGCCACATTACAGAACGTACTCCAGGCCTGTGGCACAGATGAAAAGGCCTCACTGGCTCAGGCCCGGGCGCGCAGTGCTGACTGGGCAAACTGGCTTATGCCATCAGACGGCAGCGAACCGACCGGAGAGGACCCGGGCTATGACGATGATTTCCAGCGTATTCGCGAAGAAGTCAATAAACTCTCGGGGATTGATACGGGCCTGATTTGTCTGCTGGCAGAAAAACTGCTGACCGGCACCTGTAAGGATTTACGTGTCATCACTTTCTATGTCTGGGCCCGTCTGCATCAGGACGGTGAGCTCGGGTTGGCTCAGGGTCTTGAACTGCTGGCCGCGATGCTGGCGCGGTTCGGAACCCAGTTACATCCTCAGCGCGATCGCAGCCGTAAAACGGCCCTGGAATGGCTTGGCAGCCGCCGCGTGATGGACAGCCTGTCTCTGTACCCTGAAGTGGATATATCGGTCATGCAGCGCATCGCCGCGGCGCTGTTACTGGCGGAAGAGACGTTCCGGACATTTGATGAGGACGCCCGGCCAGAACTGGCTGGATTGTATCGGGCCCTGGATAACCGACTGGTTCAGAGTGGCGGTGCCAGCAGCCTGGTGCCCCAGACCAGCAGGGAAGAGCACGCCTCGTCGGCATCAGCAGCATCTTCAGCACCGGTGATGAATGCTGTCACGTCGGGACGAGATTTGCTTGATCAGGCCAAAGTGCTGGCGAAATACCTTCGTGATCAACCCGGTGGCTGGCTGGCCGGACATCATCTGCTGAAAAGTGTCCGCTGGGACACGCTGACCGAACTCCCGCCACTGGATGCGTCAGGACGCACCCGCCTGGTGCCACCCAAGCCAGACAATAAAGCACACCTCAAACGTCTGTACCTGCAAAAAAGCTGGTCTGAGCTGCTGGAACACACAGACACATTGCTGGCGCAGGGGGTGAATCATCTGTGGCTGGACGTGCAGTGGTACGCCTGGCAGGCACTGGTAAAAATGGATGCGGACAGCGTTCGGGCTGACATCCTCTGTCGTGATCTGGAAGGGCTACTGGCCCGCCTTCCGGGGCTCGACGCGCTGGCGTTCAGTGACGGCACGCCTTTTGCGGATGAAGTTACGATGAACTGGATCAACGAAAGCGTGCTGGACGACATACCCGTATGGAAAGATGAACCGGTGTCAGCCCTGGTCGCTGGCAGCGATGATGTGCTGACGCTGGAGCCCGAAGTGCTGGCGAAAGCTGACAGCGAAGGGGTTGAAGCCGCCCTTAACTGGCTGCAGATTCAGCCGGGTTACACGTCACCCCGCGAGCGGTGGCTGATGCGCCTGCTGATGGCCCGGGTGTGTGAGCAGTACGGTAAAAACGAAATGGCGCTTCACCTGCTGGGTGAGCTTGACGGCAGCACCCGCACGCTGACGCTTGAACAATGGGTACCGGAGCTGATGTTTGAAGTCAAAGCCCGCAGGTTAAAACTGTTGCGAGGTAAGGCCGGGCGAAGTGAGGTGGACAAAATCCGCCTGCAACCCGACATGGAGTCACTGCTTTCCGGGCTTATCTCACTGGATCCAGCACGGGCTGCGGTGCTCTGCAGCTGACCCCCTTAACTGAAGGAATAGTCTGTTATGGCAAAAGGTTACTATCTGGTGCAGGGGGACATGACCACCTGTGGCGGCAAAATTGTGGATGGTGCAAGCGATCATCGGTTGTCTGGAAAAGGGATTGCCTGCGAACGTGACCGAGTGATCTGTGGTCAGCATCCCGGGATGTATATGATTGCGGGCGGTATCGCGAATGATACTGTCCATGGGCGTAAAATGGCGGGTACTCTGGACAGTACCAGCTCCTGCCCATGCAGGGCGCGTTTTGTGCCATCGATGATGCAGGATACTTATGAGAAAGGAGGAGAGTGTATAAACTCTTCTTTTTCACTCGATGGGCTTATGGCCTCTTTACAGGATCCCTATAAGAACCTGAATCCGGAAGAGAAGAGTGAGCGTCATTGTACTCACACTGATGGAGCCATTAAGGTAGCAGAATATATCCTCAGTGAAATAAAGACGAATGTCAGAAGCCGAACGGCAGAAACAATACGTTATTTCATTGACGAAGAGGTTTTAAAGCAAAGGCAAGCTGAATGGGAGAAACTGCCTTTTTACGCAAAAATGGCCCCACTGCCTCAACCTGATTTACCCGCAGCAATAGCAATCTGGTATCAGGCAGTGAAAACGGGTTCTACCTGGGATCATAAACCGAAAATACGCGATAGATTTTCGACGGTTGCAGTTGCACGACCGCTTCCCAGAAAAGGAAAACCATCAAGGTCTTATTACCACAAGTTCAAACAACATGATTACTTTTATGATGTCTGGTCAAATATACATTATGGTTATGTTGGTCGTAGTGTTGGTTTCTCTGAATCATTACTCTTAAAAGGTTCTACCTGGGAACAAAACATGACACCTGGCGCAATTGGGGATGATACGCTGGATGATGTTACGAGTATGAAAATAGGGTTTGAACTGTTCCGTCAGTATGGAAAATATGCAGAGAACCTGACTTGTAATAATATACTTGACGCTTTAGATAATATACCTGGTCAGCTACTCCCTCACTCAAGAGAAAAACATTGGTGTTGGAACACCGATAATCCAGAAAAGATTGAGGCGTCATTGTGAAAAAAATGACACTATTGTATATTGCATTTTTTTTGGGACTATCAGTCATGGTCGCTCATGTTATTCCGATACGACCTGTTGTTACCATTACAAATAATACTAACGAATCTTTATTCGTATATGCAGGTGAGAGTGTCTATGGTGTTGAACCTGAGCCTGACGAAGTTGAGAGAATTGTAAGATCACAACCAGAGGTCATAGCACCGGGAAAAAAATTTGAACTGACCGCTTCATTTATATCTCTGATTAGAAATGACGCAACAATCGACATTGGCTGGAGAATTGGTGGGCAGTATGAATACAATTCGACGGGTGGTGGTGGACAAAACTTCCTTCTTTCATCAACAGAGGGGGCATGTTCCGTGTCGATTGAAATACAGAGTGGATTTAATAATAACACTCTTGAAAATGCTCCATACGATTTATGCTTGAAAAAAATAAAACCATTTCAGTATCAATATTAATTAATATCAATGCAATGCTGGTAATAATTTAACGCGAATTAATAAATGCAGGATATATTATATCCTACGTGCCTACTTAGAGCTTATGATTGCGCCATTTAATAAACAAACTTAATTAAGAAAATATATGGACGACTTAACCCTGCGTTATTATGACGCTGAAATGCGCTACCTGCTTGAGGCCGGCGAAGAGTTTGCCCGCGCTCATCCTGAACAGGCGGCAATGCTCAATCTCGACAAGGCAGGCGCGCGCGACCCGTACGTGGAGCGTCTGTTTGAAGGCTTTGCCTTCCTGATGGGCCGCCTTCGTGAAAAACTTGACGATGACTTGCCGGAACTGACCGAAGGGCTGGTCAGTCTGTTGTGGCCGCATTACCTGCGTACCATTCCGTCGATGTCCGTGGTGGAATTCACACCGGACTGGCGCGAAATGAAAGAGCCGATTCGTATCGTCAAAGGTTTCGAGGTCCGTTCTCGCCCGGTGGGTGAGAAAGGCACACGCTGCCGTTACACCACCACCAAAGAGACAGACCTTCAGCCCCTGTCGCTGGAGCAGGCCAGCCTGGCGACCGATCCCGATGGCCGTTCGGTTGTCACGCTGCGCTTTCACTGCAGCCAGCTTGCGGACTGGAGCCGTATCGATCTCAGCTCTGTTTCGCTTTACTTCAACGCCGATGCACCGCTGGCCTGCGCCATGCACGAAGCCTTTAACATGAATGTGTCCCGGATGTGGTTACGGATGCCCGGCGATGTGGACAGAAGGGCGCTTGACGGACATTTCACCGCTCAGGGCTTTGGCGATGGCGACACCCTGTGGCCAACGGGTAGCAGCAGTTTCAGTGGCTATCAGCTGTTACTGGAATACTTTACCTTCCGGGAAAAATTCATGTTCACCGGCCTGCGTGGGCTGGAGAACGTGGCCTTCCCGGCTGAGCTCCCCTGGTTTGAAATCGACGTGGTGCTGACTGAGCGCTGGGAGCATGACTTCAGCTTTACGGAGAAGCACCTGCGTCTGAACTGCGTGCCGGTGATTAACCTGTTCCCGCTGGAATCCGACCCGCTGACGCTGAACTCCCTGCAGACGGAGTACATGCTGCGCCCGATGCGTGTGCAGGATGGCCATACCGAGATTTACGCCGTGGATTCGGTGACGTCCTCCAGTCAGCATGCTTATGTCCCGTTCGCAAGCTTCCGCCACAAAGGCGGGATGATGCGCCATGACGCCCCGGAATATTACTACCACACCCGCGTGCGCCGGGGGCCGTCCGGGCTGCATAACACCTGGCTGATCCTCGGGGGCGAAGCCTTTGACAACCACACAGTGCCGGAAGATGAAAGCCTGTCACTGACTCTCACGGGGACGAATGGTCAGTTACCCCGCCGCGCGCTGCAGAGCACGGTACTCGATACGGTGATGAAAACCACGTCGGCCAGCATCGCCGTACGTAACCTCTGCGCGCCCACGCTACCCTGCTACCCGCCTGCACAGGATCGCTTTCACTGGCGTGTGCTGAGTCATCTGGGCAGCGGTTTCCTCTCGATGATGGATAACGCCGACGTACTGCGTGGCACGCTGGCGCTGTATGAGTGGACCCACAGTGAGATGAACCGACGCCGCCTGGAAGCCATCATCGGGGTGAAGCACAGCGAAACAGAGCGCTTTGAACAGGGATATCTGGTACGCGGTGTGCAGATAGAGGTGACCCTCGACAGCCACGGTTTTGCCGGGCGGGGCGATATCTGCCTGTTTGGTGAGATGCTGAGTCGCTTCTTCGCGCTCTATACCGATATTTACCTGTTTAACCGTCTGATTATCATTCTGCAACCAACCGGAGAGCGCCTGGAATGGGAAGAGAAGCACAACCGCCGCATTCCCGGCTGACCCCGCGACTGGAAGCCGACCTTCACCGGATAAACTTTTATCGCTTCTGCCAGTTGCTGGAAAAGCGCCAGCCGGATCAGCCGTTAATCGGGTCGACCAGCCACCCCTCAGACGACCCGGTACGGTTCTGCCCGCATCCGGGGATGGGATTTCCGGCCAGTGAACTCAGAGCGGTCGAATACGATGAAGAGGGTGGCCGCAAACCGCCGGTCATTCGCACCACGTTCATGGGTCTGTACGGTGTGGATTCCCCGCTGCCGACCGCGTATCTCGATGACATTGCCCAGCGCCGGGAAGGGCACGAGGCACAGCAGGGATTTCTCGATATTTTCAGTCATCGCATCCTGACGCAGTTTTACCGTATCTGGCGTAAATATTCATATCCGGCCTCGTTCGAACCTGGCGGCACGGATGCACTTTCTCAGTCACTGCTGGGTCTGGTGGGGCTGGGTATTCCCGGCACGGCAAACCACATCGCCACCCCGGTGTCGCGTTTTCTGGCACTGCTCGGTGTGTTACGCCAGCCGGGCAAAACCCAGGAAGGAATGCAGGCACTGGTGAGCCTGCTGGCACCGGACACCACGGTGCAGGTCAGTCCGTATTGTCTGCGGCCGGTGGAAGTCAGCCAGCCCATGGGGTTTTATGGCGAGGAAGATTTTCTGCTCGATGGCAATACGCCGCTCGGCGAGGAAGCGATGGATGCCAACAGCCAGCTGCTGATTGCGCTCTCCACCGACAACGCGCAGGAGTCGCAGGGCTGGAAACCAGATGGTCTGCTGTATCAGGACTTTCTGGTGATGCTGCGGGTGTATCTGGGCTGGCGCTTTAAGGCAAAAATCACCCTGACCACCGGGTTCCGCCTGCTGGCCGTCCCTCCTCTGGGGGACGGTCCTTTCTGGCTGGGCATGAATGGCGTACTGGGTGCTGAAGATGGAGCATGCCTGGGCGATATTCCGCAGACCTTTACGACGGAACTGGGTTATTACCGCGGCATGAAGCCCGCCACACCACAACAAGGAAACCGACGTGTTACGTACAAGTTTGATTAAAAACACACGCTGGCTGCTACCGCTGCTGGCGTTCAGCCTGACAGGCTGTGGCGTGATGCAGAGCGCCACAGACGGTACAACATCGGCCTTCACCGCCGTTTTTTATAAGGATATTAAGGTGCTGCATCTGGATTTTACTGCCCGCGAGGCACTGAATACCGATGCCCGTGAGAGCCATTCGCTGTCCGAGTCAGTGGTGGTTCGGGTGTATCAGCTGAAAGACCGCAAAACCTTCGACAAGACGGTGTATCAGCAGCTGTTGAAAGACGGCGAGACTCTCCTGCAAACCGATTTGCTGGCCAGTCGCGATGTGGTGGTGAAACCGGGCGGTGATGCCAGCCTCGACATGCCCATGGAAGCGGATACGCAGTTTGTCGCCGTGGTCGGGCTGTTCCGTCATCCGGATATCGTGAACAACACCTGGAAGCAGGTCATCCAGCGTGAAGACCTCGACCCCGACAAACCGCGTATCCTGGAAGCCGGAAACAACCACCTGACACTACAGTCAGTTAAGGACGATTAATGCCACAGGGACACAACACCCCTTCGTTGTATGAAATGCTGGCGGGCAACTTCACCGGTGGTCTCGACCTGCACCTGGTCAGTGAACCCGACCAGGTCATCTTGTCGGTACTGGACAACATGCAGCGCATTCTTAACTGCCGCGCCGGGGCACTGGCGCATTTGCCGGACTACGGTCTGCCGGATATGACCACCATCCTGCAGGGCATGCCGGGCACGGCTCATGAGCTGATGAGAACCCTGTCGGATGTTTTGCTTAAATACGAACCCCGGCTGAAAAAAATTGAGGTCGTCCTGCTGGAGCAGAGCATCCCGGGCGAGCTGCGTTATGCCATTGATGCCGAACTCAGAGGGATTGGTCTGGTGCGCTATGGCACGGACTTCCGGCCGGAGGGCAGGGTGCTTATTCGCCACCTGAAACAACAGCAGCACATGGATGCCACGACGCAGTGGTAAATCACTCTCTCACAGAAAGAATTGTTGCATGAATAACCGGAATGAACACCGCCTGAAAACCGGGGGGGATCCGCGCACGCTGGCTGATTTTGCCGCCCTGCGTGAAGAGCTCAGCAAACTCACGCATCCGGCCCGCCCGGATGTGAGCTGGCAGTACGTTGAAACCCTGTGCCTGAATCTGTTTGAGCGTAACGGCGTGGAGCTGCAGACCGCCGCCTGGTACACCCAGGCCCGAACCCGCCTCGCCGGGTTGTGCGGTCTGAACGAAGGGCTGGCAATTATCACTGCGCTGATGACCCACCAGTGGGGGACTTTGTGGCCGCAGGCGACCCATGCGCGGATGGAAATCATCAGTGGACTGAGCCTGCGTCTGCAACAGATGTTGCGTACCGTCACACTGGTCTACGCTGACCTCGGCGCGCTCTATCAGGCAGAAAAACATCTCTCAGAGTTGGGCGGTGTGCTGCAACGCCTTGAGCTTAAACATGTCAGCCAGATGGATGCGCTGCGCAACCAGTTACATGCCGCCGCCGTACGGCTGGAAAACAGTGAGGTATCACCAGACCATCACGCGACATCAGGTATCGTGCTGCCTGCCACGGTCGGCGGACAAACAGAGCATATCATTCCACGCACCGCCCTAGTCTATGTGGCACAGGCCGAGCCTGCGGTGAGAGTCGAAACCCTCAGCATCCCAGTCCGGACAACTCCGTGGAAGCCCTTTATCGCAGGAATGGCCACGATGATGGCAACGGGAAGCGTGTTGTTGTACGGCTGGAATGTCTGGCATCAGCAAAGCCCGGAGCAGGTACAACTGCAGGCCCTGGTCGCGCCACCGCCTGCCGTCCTGTCGGCCGCGCAAATACAGCAGTTACAGCAACAGAAACCGGCATGGCTGAACGACGGGGCCTGGCTGGAAGCGGTCCAGCAACGGCTGGTACAACTTACCCGTTTCCCCCCGGACCAGGCACTGAATGAGGGCAACCAGCTTGTCAGGCAGACTCAGGCTCTGTGGCCGACCTCTCCTCAGGCACTCCACATGGCGATACGCTGGCAGCAGCATCTCAACGATACGGCGATACCTGCTGCGAGCTTGAGCGACTGGCATCAGGGCATGGTGGGGCTTCAGCAACTGGCTGACCGTCTGAACGGGTTGGATGAGAAACGCGGAAAATACATGACTGTGAGTGAACTGAAATCGGTGGTCTTTGCCATTCAGCAGTCATTTAACCGGACGCCCCCTGCAGAAGAACGACTGCGGCAACTGAGTAAGACCCCTTCGCTTGTGCTGGAAAATCAGACTGAAGCACATCTGAAGCAGCTCATCAGCCGCTATGCATTGCTGAAACAGAACCCGCCGGATTAGGCACTGGTGCCATCACTCACTATCCGACTCCCTGATTACAACGCCGGGTGTAAAAAAACAGAAGCAAAAGATGACCACCATAGGCGATGCAGAAGAACCGGGAAGGTATAAAACGCGGACTCAATGCCGGTTTAACCTACGATGCCAGTGTTACTGCAAACAGGGGCGGTAACCCCCTGGTGTCCAGTGTTGAAACCCCTCTGCGTGTGTCAGCTTTCTTATGCTATTCTCAGGCGCTTCACCCTTTCCCGGACTATCACGGAGAATTTATTGACCGGACAACCCACCAAACGACCCGATACCGAACTGGCGCACCTTGCCTGGTGCATTATGGTTGCCGTTACCCTTGCACGCAGGGAAGGTAAGGCACTATCCCCGCTACAAACGCATGCGTTTATTATGCAATGGTTATCTACTGCTCAGAAACGTAAGTTGTTTCCTAAATCGCTGGCACAGGACATTATCTGGTTGCAGGAGCAGGGGAATCGTAACGGCCCCGCTGCACGACTTTACAGCAAGATAGAGTATATCTGGCTGGCCAGTTCTGGTGAGTTAGCCACCCAGAGCACATTATTCCGGTTTACCTGCATGATTGACACACTGCGAACAATGGGCTGGCAGGATTATCTGCTATCGGATGCAGACTGGCAAAATGGCTGGAAATTTGACTCGGAAATACCCGCAGTGTATACACAAAAATCCGGGCTGCATGGCTCATTCACTGAGGCCGGAGCGCTAATCCAGCCGCTTGAGATACGCCTGACGGGGGAGCCTGACGGAATATTTCCGTTACTTGAACAGTGCCGGTTAATTGTTGATCCGTATACCACCAATCAGGAATATACCGCTTTTCTGTTACAGCCAGATGCAACGGACAGAACCCAAAACAACTGTGTTGCGTAATCATGCCAGCCCGGTGTTTCGATTCGAGCCCACGCAAACGTCATCACAGCCCGGAACGCTATTATTGTTCAATATAGCGTGTAGCTACCTTCTGCGCATCACT
Organism: Buttiauxella sp. 3AFRM03; assembly: GCF_003675305.1. Lineage (NCBI taxonomy): Bacteria > Pseudomonadati > Pseudomonadota > Gammaproteobacteria > Enterobacterales > Enterobacteriaceae > Buttiauxella > Buttiauxella sp. 3AFRM03. Next base: position 1,499,720 of record NZ_CP033076.1, on the reverse strand, counting down.
TAACCGTTCTGGCGTGAGTTTTTCCGCAGTCGCATCACGCCAACTGGCAGCCTTAGTCTGAGCGTTGGCGGCAGACACCGAGAGCCAGGCATAGACCTGCTTGTAGTCCTGCGCCCACCCTACAGTCCCCGAAATCAACGACATCCTCCCGTTGCCACCGGCCAAGCTGCCCGCCAGGGACGGCAAGCTGCAATGTCTGAAAGACCGCTTGGCCAAAGCCATGGAGCTTGACGCTGTGACCGGCAAACCCATGCCGGACTCCCCCTCGTTTAGCGAAAACCAATTTCTGGAGCCTAGTTGCAGCCGCGGGGACGCCTGTCCGGAGAGCGGCTACTGGAAAATCAGGTGCGCGGCCAATGGCCTTATTGTTAGAATCATTTCAAATTTATGAGTAAGCGTACAGCGAGAACCGTATGTACGAGGATAAGTTATTCAGCGCCAGCCATGGCAACAGTTCACCGATCCGGTTTACCGAGCAAACGTCCGCAGGCCTGGCATCAGCAAGAGCACGCGGTAGAAACGGCGGGCGACCCAGAACCAGGCTTTTATCATGGCAGACCCTGAACACGGTTATCCGGGTAGTGCGTGGATGGATTAATTACCATGGTATCTCAGATAACAAAAGACGTGTGGGGCAGTTCATCTACCAGAGCGGGCGGATCATCTACAGGTGGTTCAACCGTAAAGGTGGCCGACACCCAATGACATGGGAAAAGCTGGATCTGATCCTCAAAATGCTGGGATACCCATCGCGATGGAGAACTCAGTCAATGTTCAAGTCTCGCTGAATATGTGTGGGGACACTGATCTGTCGGGAGCCGGATGCGGTAGTTCCGCAAGTCCGGTTCTGAGGAGGGGCCCATCCGGGTAACCGGCGGGTCTACTCACCTCAAACCCCTCAATACGGTTATCGGCGTACGCTTACCTATATTCTATAACGATCAGAAACTGTACTTGATCCCTGCAATCGCAACTGTGTCGTTGTACCCCTTATCGCCGACCTGAACGCCGACATTACCCCACAGATTCAGATTGTTATTCAGCTGGCCCTCAACACCGGTTTTAATTTCCCCGATATCGCGTGCGCCACTCTGATAAACGCTCTCGCCATCCATGCAGGTGCCGAAGTCCTGAGTGTTATGGATCCAGTTAACTTCCACAAACGGCTGGAAGGTGCGGTTTTTACCGTCATCCACTTTGCTGTGACCTTTCAGGTACGTGCGCACACCCAGACGAGTCTGGATATTGTCGTCGCCTTCACCGTTGACGCGCGTGCCGTTACTTTCACGGTGGTCGTCTGCTTTAACACCCATCCAGATAGCCTGTGCCTGAGGCTGGATATACCACTCATTCAGCGAACCATGGCTACCCGTGTATTCACCCAGTTTGTGGGTGTAACCCAGCTCAACACATTCAGAGTACCGCCGTTAATATTCAACGTAGAACTCGCCGCACTGTTAAGCGCGACTATAGTCTGCGTTTTACCGTTCAGGTCAAATGTGGTCGTATCAGCTAGATTCAACTGACTTGTCCGGCCCAAGGCGTTATCTGATTCTGAGCGCAGAGTACCCACATTCACATTCGTTTCGCCACTATAGTCGTTGGCAGAGTTAGACAGTGACACTGCACCCGTACCGGCATCAATAGCCAAATTACCGGTACCGATGATCATAGCTGACATATCAGCTGCAGCAGCATTTGCATCGGTATCTTCAGCTAGCGTCAGAGTCTGACCCGTATGCAGATCCAGCGCTTTCAGCCCGTAGTTCACATAGAGGCCATCCCCCTTGGACCAGTTGTAATACGGTAGTCATAGGAGCCCACGGCCACTGTGTTACCGTTTTGGCTGATATCAATAAGGTGTGCAGCGGTAATGATATTACCGTTCTGGTCGGTCAGGGTGATGCCCCCCGCTACCATTTACGGCCCTCGCCATGACCAGTTGTACACCCACGTTGGCTTCATCTTGCATCAGAAGATAGGAGTATCCGGTGGGCTGGGTATAAATGGGATTGGCTGATTGATACGCACCGTACCGCTATGGCTGACATCTAGATTCCCAGCTGAGACCCGGCTGGTTGCCATTGTCTGATCCGGAGCCATTGCATTAAACTGCATTGAGCCACCATTAATCATCAGCCCACCAATGTTCTGATCTCCGTCGCCGACAATGGTCACGTTGCCATTGCTTATTTCCAGTGTACCGTGCGTCAGAGCTATTGTGTTGCTGCCCGACAGCATGAAGCTATTGCTTGTCAGCACCACTGTACCGGCGAAGTCAGCACCTGCACCACTTCCGAAAGAGAACGCCTGACCGCCAGTGGACGCATTAAGCGTTCCGGAACCCGTCAACGCGTTATCAAAGCTGAATGGACCTGTGGTGTGAACATTGGCAATACCGCCTGCGGCAATATCAACCCCGCCCGTGCCCAAGTTGGTATTACTGCTGGTAGACGTGTCCGCTACGGCCAGTGTGCCAGTGCCATGCCAGTCACCTATATATGAGGTATTCCCACCCGTGATTGTGGCTTGTGCCCCGCTTACTGTAGTAGTGCCTGTGCCAGCCAGCACATTATTGAAGGTACTGGCTGGCTGAGGCAAAGCCCAGCTCCAGGCCTGTAGATGCGCTACCACCTGTAGTATCGATGTTGACTGCCCCCAGCCCCCCCACCCACCTGAGTCAATTTCAGCACACCACCAGAAATCGTAGTGCCTCCGCTGTACGTATTGTCAGCCATCAGTACCAATAAACCTGCACCAGTAAGGTGAAGTGAGCCACTACTAAACATAACACCTTCCAGTGTTGCTGTACTACCTGTTGCCAGGTTGAATATACCTCCTCCGCCAAGCTTTATTTCACGGGCGCTAGTGAAGCTATTTCCTGTAATTGCCAGGATACTTTGGGTTGTGCTATTGCCCAATGTTAAGCCGAAACCGCTAGCCGCCCCTGGATTATCGTCAGTCATTACACTCAGTGTGCTGTTATTGAATACTGTGGTTCCACCGGTATAGGTGTTGATTCCACCAAGAATAATGACACCTCCGCCACTGATGTCTACGCGGCCACTACCCGAAATCTCAGAGTTAATCGTTGCTGTATTGCCAGTGGGGGCGTTTATTTCCATTGTGCTCGAAAAAGTAGTGAGTGTACTGCCAACGAGGGAATAATTATCAACCGTGAACAATAGATCCTGAACTGTGATTGGGCTAACTATTGTTATAGTCCCCGCACTTCCCCCAAACTGGGCACTATCCCCAGCAATGTTGTTCCAAGGTAAACTAAGTGTAGCGTTGAACCAGCTATTACTAATGATATCCCAACCCCCTGCCAGACTGTTTTTGACCTTGTACCGCATGCCACGGGAATACAGATAAATTGGAAGGAGGGTAGCGGGCACGAGGACAAACAGCATCGACCTGAAACTCACAGCGACGCTGATTTTATAGTTACAACATCTCTTTTTAAAGCGGCACTGTTCAGGGCCTTTGGCCCGGGCGGCGCGGCTTTTCAGTGGTGGGTTCGAAATCTGTCAGTGAGGTTGCCACGTTCGGGGCCCGGCGTTTACGACGGGAGCTATTTATGCCTCTTTCTGAGCGACGTGGCCATAAGGCCACTGTAAGCGAAGGCATGATCCCCACTGTTCACTGAATTTTCAGAGACAACAGGTTGTTTGCCTGATGATTCAAGGGCAAAGGAAAAAGAAAGGGGGGTAAGACTATTTTGCAGCTTTCATTTTATCTGCTTGCAGGTTTCTCCAGTTATTCGTTTGCGGATTTTTGTGGATAACAGAGATAACACATCATCCATGGTGCACGGGCAGTGATGCGTTGCGTACAAAAACGTGATGACAGTCTGGGGCGGTGGCTCAAAAGTATTGAGTCCCGGAGAGGCTTCCTGAAAGCCACAGTCGTGCTGGCGAATAAGCTGACCCGGATCATCTGGCGAGTTCTCACCGATTCAGTCGATTTCAATATGAATAGGGGTCTGAGTTGAGTAGACCTGCCGGTTACCCGGACAGGCCCCTCCTCAGACCCCTATGCAGGGAGAGCACTTATACCACGACGACAGATACTGTGCAGTGAAGAAAAAGAGCGCTTGCTGGTGTGAAGTTCGCACCGAAACAGCGGCTTCATAATGCGACCCCACCTGCCGTAGAATTGAAAGCGCTGGCGCTACACCAGAGTGGTGGTATGCAGTTGAACCAGTCGACTGACAGCGCGAAGTGATTACCAGATGAGAGCTGAGGGCGCTCTCAGAGCCAGCACCAACCGTCCGAGAGTGCGCTCTTATGGCAGATCTATCGGGGAGCAGGCCGTTGTCCAGTTAAGATTAATCGAAAATCCATCCTCTGCTTTATCAATGGTTACGTCATAACCAGCTGAAATGAATGAATGAACGAGTTCGTTGAGGTAGCGTTGGGCACCACCATTCACTGTGATCGGGTATTTTTCTTTGGAAAAGAAACAGGATACATAGCCCAACTTATGTGTCTGTGGGTTTCTTAGCTCCTTTACCAGTATACCTGCCATCATTCTTTTTTCATTTTCGGAACGTTGGGTAAGGTTGCGTTTGTTTTTTTCATACGAGTGCCTCAAGAAACGAGCGTTCGGTATAATCATCTAAATATTCATTCTTTCAGTAGTTTGTAGTGCGGGTTCATGATCTGGGTATATTGCTTTAATTTCCAATGCCGTACATGGCTAAAATATTCATCTCCAGTTAGATGCTACGCGATATGTGAAGTGGAATGGAACAGAAATACGCGTTAAAAAATAGCTTGTTGTTTATATTTAAATAACATTTTTCTTGATGCTCTGCCTTGAATTGATTTTTTCAAAAAATTTTGAACGCGCGATCCTATCCATCCTGTTTTGTTAAAAAAAAACTAGATACAAAAAGATATCCGTAAGGCATTGATTAAATAACACGACAAATTCACTCTCACGCAAGGGGTTGAGCAGGAAGCCAATAAAAAGGGTAAAAGCGTATCGGTTACTTCGGATGAAAAAAAATCAAATCTTCTTAAATTCAGGGCTGTGTTTATGGTCTTTGTCTTTAGCGGCATATTTCTATAGCTCCATATTATGGACTCTGGTATTTGCATCACTGACCTTTGTCTCATTCATTATTCATGTATTACACAAACGGGATTTTATAATGTTCAGGAAAGAAAAGCCGGTACCTCCAGCCACTGTCACTAATCAAACTGAAAAGGAGCCATCTGTTCAGGAGCAGCAAAAGAGCACTGTGATAGCCAGTGGAGTGCATTTCGAAGGAAATATTACCGCCAGCGGGCAGATTTACATTTATGGAGAGGTGTATGGGAACGTCGTTTCAAATGGCGGGCAGGTAAAAATTATGCGTAATGGACTGGTCAAGGGCAACATTGCCTGCGGTACGTTAGTCATTGACGGCACGCTCATTGGTGAATGTAAATCTGAATCTATTGATATACACGAGCACGGTAAAATTGATGGATCGCTGGCATACACTACGCTGTCGGTAAAAAATGGTGGTGTATTTGTTGGTAAAGCCGAAACTTTCACAAAGCCAGATTCGGAAATTAATGTAATAACCTTTGTGTCCGGTGAAATGATAACTCCCCTAGCAGATGACATCCCCTGTAACGCGACGGGAACAAACTGATTGTTACGGCGCTTAAAAGTCCTCGACTTCCACATATTCAGCATGCTCTGATGATCCACGGATCGCAGCATGGTGACTTCCGCCATTGAGGCTATATATCGATGAGGAAAGAGTGCAGCCAGCTAGATAGAGCTATTTATCAGTAAAATCAACCAGCCCAATTTTGAGTCAGGTATCAAGCCCCACGCGCGATGCTGTTGCTAAGTGGCTGTATTATGATTTGCTTCACCTACCTTGCGACTCATAAGCTGAATTAGCATGGAGCTGCCATTTTCTGACGAGTGCTGAGTGTGAAAATGACCGTAGCATGGAGTTTTGTGTTTGTTCGATGTAAGTCGTTGGCTGCATGATTAGTTATGCGGTTTCGGCCATTCCTGTGTTGCTGGCTTTACCCGAATTTTGAGCGAGAAGGGTTATCGCTTGTTGGTGGATAACCATATAGAGCCGTGGGGACAAACAGGCACTCGCCTGCTCAGCCCTGAAGGGTTGCTCAATAACCCCTAGGCTTCATGTGGTAAACAATGTCCGCTTCTGGCTGTGAGTCCAGCAACACACTGGTTAAAGCGCTCTACGGGGGGCTCAAAGTCTAGTGTTTTTCTCGGCCTCTTGTTAAGTTGCCTGGCAACACTATTTAATCGTTGCTGGCTGTGAACTGAAAGGTCTATCCCTTTTGGAAATTCTGGAGGCCAAACTGGCGAACTGCCAAAAGAGAGTATCCACCAGGGACACAGGCGTCTGCGAGTTTGCAGAGATAAGTGGCGGAACCCAGGAGATCCAGACGGTTCTCAACGGAATCTGAGTATTTCGGGTACAAGTGCCGAACACAAGGCCTGAAAGAAGACCTTCTGGAAGTCGGAGTCAGCCATAGTAGCGATGAAACGAGTAATGACCGTGGAGAGAAGGGCAGACAGATCGAGCGTAAGAGGGGAACAATGACCGTACTCAGCAACGACGGAATATCATGGTTAACGAGACTTGAGCGCATAGGCGAGAAATCGGCATGCAACAAACAGCAGAAATTCAATAATTTAGGATATTTGCTCAGTAGTGACATGCTCAAAGGGCAATTCCAGCGGCTGGACGGGAATAAAGCGGTTGTGACAAAGGCCGCTTACGGTGAACACCTTGATGAGAATATTAATAATCTCATCAAGCGGATACGCCGGGGGCATATCACCCTAAAGCCGCCAGAATCACGGAGATACCCAAAGAGGACGGTATAAACGGCCATTAGCTATCTCTTGCATAGAGGATAAGTTGGTTCAGCTTGCTGCCAGCGATATTCTCAGCAGGATCTACGAACCGCTATTTATACCTTGCTCATACGGTTTTCGTCCGGGATTAAACTGTCATATCGCGTTGAAGGCTTTGCAGCAGCAGACGTTCAGTAACTGGAACGGTGCTGTTGTAGAAATCGATATCCGCAAGTATTTCAATATGATCCCACACTGGGAGATGATGGAATTACTTCGGAAGAAGATAACAGATCGCCGCTTTCTAAGATTGATTGAGGTCTTGATAACGGTACCCGTCATATCAGGTAAACAACTATCCAGCAACGAACGAGGATGCCCACAAGGTTCAATCCTGTCGCCGATACTTGCCAATATATACCTTCACTATGCGATTGATGAATGGTTTGATGAAATCAGCCAGTCAGTGATCGATGGACGGGCGGAAATGGTGAGGTATGCCGATGACATGATCTTTACCTTCCAATATCCGAGTGAGGTAAAATGCTTTTACAAGGTGCTGCCTAAGCGACTGAATAAGTATGGTCTGGAGTTGCACAATGACAAATCGCAATTAATACCCGCGGGTCATGTTGCAGCAATGAAAGCCAGCCTGTCAGGAAAACGTCTACCGACGTTCAATTTTCTGGGGTTTACCGGTTACTGGGGGAAAACGCGGAAAGGATACTGGAGGCTGAAATTTACCAGTCGTAAAGACCGCTTCGCGGCCAAACTGAAAGGACTAAGGGATTTTCTCTGGAAGAACCTGAACACTAGCAGGCGGCAAACCCTGAATACCATCATCAGAGTAGTCAGAGGCTGGATAAATTACCACGGCATCTCTGATAATCATCGGTGTGTAGTCACCAGAGCAGACGGATAATTTACAGGTGGTTCAACCGTAAAGGAGGCCGACATCCGCTGACATGGGTAAAACTGGATCTGATCCTGAAAATGCTGGGTTATCAAGCTAACTGGAAAACCCGATCAATGTTCGCTTCACGCTAAATATGTGTGGGGACACGGGTCTGCCGGGAGCCGGATGTGGTAGTTCCGCACGTCCGGTTCTGAGGAGGGGCCTGCCCGGGTAACCGGCAGGCCTACTCAACTCCGCCCCCTCAGGGCACCACTTCAAGAACTATCAGAACTTCCATGAGACGCCGAGGTCAACCGTTAACGGCTCATCCACATGGTCACCGTGTGAATAACTGGTATGAGCATTCACCGCAAGCGTGTCCGTCACCTGCGCATTCACCCCGACCTGGTAGACCCCACGTGCACCACTTAAATCGTTGGTAAACGTGTCATCGTTAACCCGGACTTCATTATCATCAATAAACTCCTGGGCTACCGCCGCTCTGAAGTAAGGCTGAATTTGAGCGCCATTATATTCAAAGTGATGCCCCATCTGAACACCTGCTTCACCAATCACGGATTTCTGGTTGTCAACGCGGGCTTTCATACCATTCGACAGGGTGTAATCATTGCTGTCACTGGTAAAGGTACTTAATGCCACATACGGCGCAATATACGACTCACCAAAGTAGAAATATTTCCCCCCCTGCAGGTGCATACCAATACCGTTGGTATTGTAATCACCGTACGCCGCACTCCCGCTGGTCATCTGTGCATGCACGTCATTACCAAAACGGTTGGCTTTCAGAATGCTGTCAGCATAGAAACCATTGTTATGCAGATAGCTGGCATAAGCCCCGACGGAATAGGAGTCCACATCCCCGTTGCCCCCCCGGTCAAAATCCAGGTCCGAGCGACTGTATGAGGTGAATCCACCGAATGTTGCAATGGCATTGTCTAACGCAACAGACCTGTCCATCCCCAGCGTGAAGCCACTGACGGTCATGTCATAAGCGGCGCCTGCCGTGCTGCTGACACTGAAGTTGTTAAAGTTATAGTGCGCCCACAGATTCGTATCGTGTGATATCTCCGTGTAGCGTGAGGCTGAGCGCACCAGGTCCATACGGTCACGGACAACATCCATCTCCGCTTTAAATATCAGCGGGTCTGCGGTGGCCATGGCGAGCACGGCTGCGGTGCTTGGCGAGATGCTCATCTCAGACGGGGGAACCACAGGCTCTACCGGCGGGACTGTTGGTTCAACAGGCTCTACTGGCTCTGTTGGTTCAATCGGTGGTTCCACTGGCTCTACAGGCTCTGTTGGTACATACGGAGTGAGCGACCAGGTACCATTACCATTATCGACCAGGTGATACTGGTAGGTACCCACATCAACCACACCGCCGGTGTTGGCCAGGGTAAACGCTGCGTCGCCGCCCCCGGTACTGATCATTCTCAGGCTGGCATCGGAAGTCGGGCTGACGCCGGTATCGGCAACAACGACGCCATAATCCCCGTTTGCTTCACCGGTAACCGTCAGATGGTCACCCTGCAGGGTGGCGATTTCGGTGTTCATGTAAAATGTGCCGGAGCCGTCCAGGCTATCCACCGTCAGGTCAGCATAGCCGTCCTCAGTATCAAACTGAACACCTCCGCCGTTCATGGTCATGGCACCCATGCTGTACTGGGTGGCATTCACCGTCGTGGATGCGGTGACAGTGGGGGCATTGTCCAGATACAGCATACCGGTACCGGTTAATGTGAGGTCTGCATTTTCGGTATGCGCACCTTCGGAGACCTGTAATCGGCCACTGTCACTAACGACTACATTACCTGCCAGGGTGACATCCGAAGTTAAGCCAACGTCATGCGACCCTACAAGCATATCACCACCAACGGTGGCATTTGTCACAGTACCGGCCCAGATATAGGCACTACCGCCAGTGTTGACGGAGAGGTCCGAAGCTGCCGCTGTGGTAAACGAGCTGGAGCCCGTCATCCCCTGAGTATAAATACCCCCATTGACGGTAGTGCTATTTGCCGTACCGGCAATATTATGTGCCGAGCCGGCGTTTACTATTGTCCCGTTGGTCTCGCCTCCGGCGACGATATACTGAATTCCGCCATCAAGCGTGGTGTCATTTGCAACACCAAGGTAGACATCAGTGATTACACCGCTGGTGTCGTAGAGGGTCTGACTGGCTACATACTGTTCACCACCAGTGTAAACGGTGGTCAAACTGGCAAAGCCGCCGGAGACGTTTTGTCTTCCGTAAAGCTCGGTTGAGACTGCGCTGCCACCGCCACGGATATTTTGAGTCCCGCCACTCTCAATGCTGGCCAGGAGGGCTGTACCACCGGTATTGACTTCCTGAATCCCACTGCTGTGAACGGTCGTCTGCTCGGCAACACCATAGTAGGTACTGATCACGTTACCGGTTTCGGGGTCTGTGATGACCTCCAGGGTGACTGTCTGACCCCCCCCAGTGTAAACGGTGGTCAAACTGGCAGAGCCGCCGGAGATGTTTTGTCTTCCGTAAAGCTCGGTCGAGACTGCGCTGCCACCGCCGAGAATGGTCTGAGTCCCGCCATTCTCAATGCTGGCCTGGAGGGCTGTACCACCGGTATTGACACGCTGGCTCCCACCGCTGTGAACGGTGGTCAGCTCGGCAATACCATAGTAGGTACTCACACTTTCATCACCGTCTTCGTCTTTGATGATTTGCAGGCCGACGTGCTGACGCCCACCACTGGTGACGTCGGTCAAATAGGCCGAACCGCCACTGACGTTTTGAGTACCGCCAGAGTGCACCCTGGTTGAGTTTGCAATTCCTCCACCATCGACGTTCTGCGTCCCCCCCCCTCTATCCTGGTTGAGGTTACTATGCCGGAACTATAGACGTTCTGACGCCCAGTACTCATAATGGTGGTATCAGATGCGGTACCAGATGAGCGGACGTTCTGCAGCCCACCACTCATAATGGTAGTATTGACTGCATGGGCTCCAGACCCACCGACGTACTGATATCCACCGTCAATTACAGTGTCTTGCGCAGTACCGCCGGCTTGTACTCCCATGGTTCCGCCAGAGGAAACTGTGCTCGAAGTGGCGGTGCCATTTGAGGCGACATTCTGGACCCCTCCAGACAGAACCCAGGTTGAGGTTACCTCGCCGAAATTAGAGACGACCTGTGCACCACCACTTGAAATGGTGGTGGAGGTTGCTCTGCCTCCCTTGTCGCGGACAGCCTGATCCCCACCATTCATAATGGTGGTATTGTTTGCTGAAGCAGCGTTGCTGGCGTCGGCAGCGTTGACGAACTGATACCCACCGTCAATGATGGTTCCCTCCGCTAACCCGCCGTCCAGCACCCCCATGGTTCCGCCAGTGTGAACGGTGTTATCAATTGAGCTGCCGCCAGCCAGGACATATTGACGACCACCCGTCAGAAGCTGGGACGAAATGGCTACACCGCCGGAGACATATTGAAATCCACCAGAGATAGCGGAAGTCCCGGATGCAATCCCCCCTGCGAGGACAGTCTGGTACCCTCCCAGATGAAGAGCCATTACTGGATTGCCATCATCATCCACTTCTGGCAGTCCCGTTGCAGGGTCAATCGGTTGATAATAACCCTGAGAGCCACCTGTAAGTATCGTATCCTGCGCGTACCCTCCAGCGTGGATGGTCTGGGACCCTCCCGGGTTAACAGTGGTACCCATCGCACTGCCATCCGCATAGACGTTTTGATTCCCTCCATAACCCACCCAATCACTTGGGGTTGTATGAGTGTACCCACCTTCAACCACGGCACCAGTCGTCATACCGCCGCTGAGGTTTTGTGTCCCGCCAGTACTGACAACCGTGTTGTTCGCCAGGCCACCGGTGTAGACGTCCTGAGTTCCCCCGTCATGAAGAATGGTATCATTCGTGGTGCCGCCAGCGCTGACATTTTGAAGTCCAGCAGAACTGACCGCGGTCGCATTTGCGGTGCCACCGTCATTCACGTTCTGCACATTACCTGACGTCAGCACCTCACCAGTCACGACCACGCCGTTATCCACTTCACCGGTATACGCCTGTAGGACAGGAGGAACCACCGCAATAGCCAGAATAGCCAGCTTGCCGGTCAGGGCCGCACGACGGACACCGGTTCTGCCGGCACTTTTACAGTGTTCGGCAACAGGCACCCAGGCCTCCCTGACCTGGTCCCAGACAAGACGATAAATATGGTTTAATCCACTCATTTTCTTTCCTTTACGTGTCGGGTTATGTGCACGGGAGCGGTATCCGCTGATGCCCTGTCGCCGGTGTTATTGAAACGGAGATGAGTCTGTTGCAGGCGACGGATATGCCCAATCACCTGCTGACCTGTTATCGCGCGGCTGCATTCGTACTGCCGCTCGGTCCCCTTGTGACGGGGACACCACAGAAAATCCTTGTGGTCAAAATCAATACGCACGTCATCCCAGCAGCCGTTGCAGACATGCGGGCTGAAGACGCGGTAAGGGGTGCTGAATTCACAGTTCGGCAGCGTAAAACCACTGATTAAGACCACCGGGATACGGCAGGCCCAGGCCAGCCAGCTCAGACCGCTGGATAAGCCGATGAAAAAGTCGGCGTGCTGCAGCAGGGCCACCCGCTCTGACAGCGGAATATCCCCGGTAAAATCTTCTGCACCATGGGGGATATGGTTCCAGACAAAGCCCTGGCCCACGGTCGCTTTCTGGTCGATACACAGCACGCGATACCCCTGTGCTTTGAGGTAGTCCACCACCTCATTCCATCCGGTGCCGTTATTCCAGAATTTCGCCTGGCAGGAGGCTTTGGTGGCGATACAGACATAGGGCTCCGGGATGGTGCGCGGGGCATTCAGTGCCAGCACCGGCTGTATTTCTGTAGGGTCAGTGCCCAGAATATGGCCGGCGGTGCGGTGCAGGCCCACCATGCGGAAATCAATCGGCTGGTTGTTCAGGTTTCCCTGGAAGTACAACCCCACCCGGTAACTGGCGTAAGGCTGGCGTCCGGTATAGTTCGCCGGTTCGGTAAACCGGATGTCCGGATAACTGGCCGCAAAGAGGTCGATAATTAACGGCCCCATCGTGCATTCCAGCTGGCACTGATGCTGTTCGCGGAAACGCTCGGCATAGGGAACCCAGCCGATAAGGTCGCCTAAAGTCCCCACAGGGAACGAGACCAGCACGTCCTGCCCGGTCAAATCCAGGGTGTGGTCAAGAACCGGCTCCTTTTCCCCGCGGCGGAACACCCTGATACTGAAGCGGACAAAGAATTTCTTGGCGCTGGTCACCCAGCCTTCATCGGAATCGCAGGAGAAGAGAATATTGTCTGAATCGGCATCCCAGATCTGGACATGCCATTGCCCCTGAGGAAGCCACACGCGGGCGCCGTCATTGAAATCATAACGAATACCCAGCGGACCCGTCTGTGTGGGGAACTCTGGCGGCAGAATGAACGGAACGCTCTCCTGCGGCGCAGAAGCTGCAGAGGCAGAGGCAACAGAATGTAAAGAGGTGGAGTTATTTGACATAAATTATCTGAGTAATATGCGATATGAATATTAAACATTATGGTTTATGATTGATAATCAACCAGAAAAATGTTTATTTTTGAGTTGCGCTTATGCTGGGAACATCCTGAAATTTTGATAACCACATAATTTTTATGCCACTGTTACAAATAGCTGATGATGCCAGGCTGAGCGCTATGGTAGGATTATCCTCTGTATCCTCTGTATCCTCTGAATTGCTCGCTGGTACTGCGCCAGTCTCCTGGCTTTTGCTCATGGATTTTTGATGGGATACATGTAAAGGTCAACTACTCTGTCGACGATATAGATTACACCATTGCGTTTTATCTCTCACCCCGTCGCAATAGCAAAGCCGCATATCATTTTGTGGGAAAGTTCCTTAATAATACAAAGCGCAGGCAAGCCCCCAGCAGATAAACCCACCATAAGCGTCGGACACCGACAGATTAAGTACAGGAACAATGTGATTGAATACGCTCATAGAAACTAAAGGGGATAATTAATGCCACGCAGGGAGTAAAATTGATATTATAAAAAACAGATATGCCGTAGCATTACGGTAACATATAACGTGTTGTCATTAATAAACCTGCGCTCAGATAACCCTATATGGCCAGACAGAGTTAAATAATACTATCAATGCATTAGCCAAACTGGACAGCATGCATTATTAGCATCAGGGCCGGAGTGTAAAAAACATAAAATCAACATTAATTAACAGGCAGGATGCATTGAATGTGCTGCTGTCGCAGAGAGATTACTGATGCGGCACTGTTATTAAATAAAAACGCATGAACATCATTTAAAAATAAACATTTTTTTTACTGCTAATTATTTTGAGTAAGTGATAATGCGCGTCGTTCAGGTATCTTAACTTTTCTGTCATTTCGGCGGTCGGGTGAGATATATTCATTTCGCATATTACTCAGATAATTTATGTCAAATAACTCCACCTCTTTACATTCTGTTGCCTCTGCAGCGGCTGCGCCGCAGGAGAGCGTTCCGTTCCTCCTGCCACCAGAGTTCCCCACACAGACGGGTCCGCTGGGTATTCGTTATGATTTCAATGACGGTGCCCGCGTCTGGCTTCCTCAGGGGCAATGGCATGTCCAGATACGCGATGCCGACTCAGACAATATCCTCTTCGCCTGCGATTCCGATGAAGGCTGGGTGACCAGCGCCAAGAAATTCTTTGTCCGCTTCAGTATCAGGGTGTTCCGCCGCGGGGAAAAGGAGCCGGTTCTTGACCACACCCTGGATTTGACCGGGCAGGACGTGCTGGTCTCGTTCCCTGTGGGGACTTTAGGCGACCTTATCGGCTGGGTTCCCTATGCCGAGCGTTTCCGCGAACAGCATCAGTGCCAGCTGGAATGCACGATGGGGCCGTTAATTATCGACCTCTTTGCGGCCAGTTATCCGGACATCCGGTTTACCGAACCGGCGAACTATACCGGACGCCAGCCTTACGCCAGTTACCGGGTGGGGTTGTACTTCCAGGGAAACCTGAACAACCAGCCGATTGATTTCCGCATGGTGGGCCTGCACCGCACCGCCGGCCATATTCTGGGCACTGACCCTACAGAAATACAGCCGGTGCTGGCACTGAATGCCCCGCGCACCATCCCGGAGCCCTATGTCTGTATCGCCACCAAAGCCTCCTGCCAGGCGAAATTCTGGAATAACGGCACCGGATGGAATGAGGTGGTGGACTACCTCAAAGCACAGGGGTATCGCGTGCTGTGTATCGACCAGAAAGCGACCGTGGGCCAGGGCTTTGTCTGGAACCATATCCCCCATGGTGCAGAAGATTTTACCGGGGATATTCCGCTGTCAGAGCGGGTGGCCCTGCTGCAGCACGCCGACTTTTTCATCGGCTTATCCAGCGGTCTGAGCTGGCTGGCCTGGGCCTGCCGTATCCCGGTGGTCTTAATCAGTGGTTTTACGCTGCCGAACTGTGAATTCAGCACCCCTTACCGCGTCTTCAGCCCGCATGTCTGCAACGGCTGCTGGGATGACGTGCGTATTGATTTTGACCACAAGGATTTTCTGTGGTGTCCCCGTCACAAGGGGACCGAGCGGCAGTACGAATGCAGCCGCGCGATAACGGGTCAGCAGGTGATTGGGCATCTCCGTCGCCTGCAACAGACTCATCTCCGTTTCAATAACACCGGCGACAGGGCATCAGCGGACACCGCTCCCGTGCACGCCACCCGACACGTAAAGGAAATCAAATGTACAGCGGTTTAAACCATATCTATCGTCTTGTCTGGGATAATGTCAAAGAGGCCTGGGTGCCTGTTGCCGAACACTGTAAAAGTGCCGGCAGAACCGGTGTCCGTCGTGCGGCCCTGACCGGCAAGCTGGCTATTCTGGCTATTGCGGTGGTTCCTCCTGTCCTACAGGCGTATACCGGCCCTGCCCTCCATGTGTTTACCGGAGACGTGGGTACCGGCGTGGTCACAACTGGCGATGTGCTGATGTTTGGTGACGTGCAGAACGTGCATGACGGTGGCATAACAAATGCGGCCGAAGTCAGTTCTGGTGGACGTCAAGATGTCAACGCTGGCGGCACCACGTATGATACCATTCTTCATGACGGGGGAACTCAGGACGTCTACATCGGTGGCCTGGCGACCAGCACGATTGTCAATACTGGCGGGACACAAAACCTCAACGGCGGTACGACGACAGGTACCGTGGTTGAAGGTGGGTATGTTCATAGAAACGACTGGGATTATGACACTTACTCAGGGAATCAAAACGTCTCTGCGGGTGGCAGTGCGATGGGTACCACTGTTAACCCGGGAGGGTTCCAGACCATCCACGCTGGAGGGTATGCGCAGGATACGATACTTACAGGTGGCTCTCAGGGTTATTATCAACCGATGGACCCTGCTACGGGACTGCCAGAAGTGGATGATAATGGCAATCCCGTAATGGCTCTTCATCCTGGAGGGATCCAGACTGTCTACACAGACGGGGTTGCATCCGGGACTTCCGCTATCTCTGGTGGATTTCAAAATATCTCCGGCGGCATAGCCATTTCGTCCCAGATTCTAACTGGTGGAAAGCAATATGTCAGCTTTGGCGGCAGCTCAATTGATACCACCGTTCACCTTGGCGGAACCATGGGGGTGCTGGACGGCGGATTAGCGGAGGGAACCATCATTGACGGTGGGTATCAGTTCGTCAACGCTGCCGACGCCAGCAACGCTGCTTCAGCAAACAATACCACCATTATGAATGGTGGGGATCAGGCTGTCCGCGAAAAGGGAGGCAGAGCAACCTCCACCACCATTTCAAGTGGTGGTGGACAGCACGTCTCTAATTTCGGCGAGGTAACCTCAACCTGGGTTCTGTCTGGAGGGGTCCAGAATGTCGGCTTAAATGGCACCGCACATGAAACCTACGTCGACAGTAGGGGAGACCAGAACGTCAATGGCGGAGGGAAAGCCAACATAACCGTGGTTTCCCTTGGTGGTCGTCAGGACGTGAATGGCGGCTCAGCCAGTTTGACCACCGTTCAGGATGGGGGGGTTCAGACAGTCACCCAGCAGGTCATCACAGACCCCGAAACCGGTAACGTGATCAGTACCTACTATGGTGTTGCCGAGCAGACGACCGTTCACAGCAAGGGGACTCAGGAAGTCAATACCGGTGGTACAGCCCTCCTGGCCAGCATTGAGAGTGGCGGGACTCAAAATATCCGTGGCGGTGGCAGCGCAGTCTCAACCGAGCTTTACGGAAGACAAAACGTCTCCGGCGGCTTTGCCAGTTTGACCACCGTTTACACTGGTGGTGAACAGTATGTAGCCAGTCAGACCCTCTACGACACCAGCGGTGTAATCACTGATGTCTACCTTGGTGTTGCAAATGACACCACGCTTGATGG
Source organism: Buttiauxella sp. 3AFRM03 (assembly GCF_003675305.1). Lineage (NCBI taxonomy): Bacteria > Pseudomonadati > Pseudomonadota > Gammaproteobacteria > Enterobacterales > Enterobacteriaceae > Buttiauxella > Buttiauxella sp. 3AFRM03. The sequence continues at coordinate 1,482,545 of NZ_CP033076.1, read as the reverse complement.
CGGAATTCAGTATATCGTCGCCGGAGGCGAGACCAACGGGACAATAGTAAACGCCGGCTCGGCACATAATATTGCCGGTACGGCAAATAGCACTACCGTCAGTGGGGGTATTTATACTCAGGGGATGACGGGCTCCAGCTCGTTTACCACAGCGGCAGCTTCGGACCTCTCCGTCAACACTGGCGGTAGTGCCTATATCTGGGCCGGTACTGTGACAAATGCCACCGTTGGTGGTGATATGCTTGTAGGGTCGCATGACGTTGGCTTAACTTCGGATGTCACCCTGGCAGGTAATGTAGTCGTTAGTGACAGTGGCCGATTACAGGTCTCCGAAGGTGCGCATACCGAAAATGCAGACCTCACATTAACCGGTACCGGTATGCTGTATCTGGACAATGCCCCCACTGTCACCGCATCCACGACGGTGAATGCCACCCAGTACAGCATGGGTGCCATGACCATGAACGGCGGAGGTGTTCAGTTTGATACTGAGGACGGCTATGCTGACCTGACGGTGGATAGCCTGGACGGCTCCGGCACATTTTACATGAACACCGAAATCGCCACCCTGCAGGGTGACCATCTGACGGTTACCGGTGAAGCAAACGGGGATTATGGCGTCGTTGTTGCCGATACCGGCGTCAGCCCGACTTCCGATGCCAGCCTGGAAATGATCAGTACCGGGGGCGGCGACGCAGAATTTACCCTGGCCAACACCGGTGGAGTGGTCGATTTGGGTACCTACCAGTATCAACTGGTGGATAACGGCAATGACACCTGGTCGCTCACTCCGTATGTACCAACAGAGCCTGTAGAGCCAGTTGAACCACCGGTTGTGCCAGTGGAGCCACCGATTGAGCCTGTAGAGCCGCCGGTTGAGCCAACAGAGCCAGTTGAACCGACAGAGCCAGTTGAGCCTGTTGAACCAACAGTCCCACCGGTAGAGCCTGTGGTTCCCCCGTCTGAGATGACCATAACGCCAAGCACCGCAGCCGTGCTCGCCATGGCCACCGCAGACCCGCTGATATTTAAAGCGGAGATGGATGTTGTCCGTGACCGTATGGACCTGGTGCGCTCAGCTTCACGCTACACGGAGATATCGCACGATACGAATCTGTGGGCACACTACAACTTCAACAACTTCGGTGTCAGCAGCACGGCAGGCGCCGCTTATGACATGACCGTCAGTGGCTTCACGCTGGGGATGGACAGGTCTGTTGCGTTAGACAATGCCATTGCTACATTCGGTGGATTCACCTCATACAGCCGCTCGGACCTGGATTTTGACCGCGGGGGCAACGGGGATGTGGACTCCTATTCCGTCGGGGCTTATGCCAGCTACCTGCATAACAATGGTTTCTATGCTGACAGCATTCTGAAAGCCAACCGTTTTGGTAATGACGTGCATGCACAGATGACCAGCGGGAGTGCGGCGTACGGTGATTACAATACCAACGGTATTGGTATGCACCTGCAGGGCGGGAAATATTTCTACTTTGGTGAGTCGTATATTGCCCCGTATGTGGCATTAAGTACGTTTACCAGTGACAGCAATGATTACACCCTGTCGAATGGTATGAAAGCACGCGTTGACAACCAGAAATCCATGATTGGTGAAGCCGGTGTTCAGATGGGGCATCACTTTGAATATAATGGCGCTCAAATTCAGCCTTACTTCAGAGCGGCGGTGGCCCAGGAGTTTGTTGATGATAATGAAGTCCGGGTTAACGATGACACGTTTACCAACGATTTAAGTGGTGCACGTGGGGTCTACCAGGTCGGGGTGAATGCGCAGGTGACGGACACGCTTTCGGTGAATGCTCACACCAGTTATTCACACGGTGACCATGTGGATGAGCCGTTAACGGTTAACCTCGGCGTCTCGTGGAAGTTCTGATGCGCTAGCCATGACGGTCAGTCAGGAGCGACTGACTGACCCGGCCGCGGTGTAAAAGCCCGGAAATGACCTGCATTTCCGGGCTTTTTACGTGAACTGCTCAGGTTTTTGGTCCGGAGTCCTATTTCAGCACTATCGTAACCACTTGACCTGACTATTAGTCAGGTCAGTTATTTAAGCTTTGTAAAAGACATACGTCACAAATTGTTTTCCGATAACCTAACGATGTGTTAATTGTATTTATTGGTTGCAATCTAAATGTTACGTAACATATACATACAACCATGTTATTTAAAATAAATAAGCATCAGGAATACATAATGGTTAGACTCTTTCTGCAACTAATATTACTGTCCTTCATGTCTATGTATATCATTCTGATTTTATCTTTTATTTATTTCACATGGAGTCAATAGTGAGAGCTTTAAAGCAACGTGTAATACTTATGAGTGCAGATCCGGTATCACTGCGTGGCCTACAAATGATGGTTGTCGAATCGACACTTCCAGTACTGGTTGCCGATAAGGCACTGCGATAGTGCCACCCTGTGTTCTCTGATACAAACGGGCAATGATGATGTGGATTGGAGATACAGAAGAAGCTCTGCAGGACATGATGTTAGCCAGGCTATGTGTATAAAAATTCGCCCTGATATCCGATGGGCTGTGTTCCTGTCTCCGAATATGTTTATGAAGTGGCGAATGGTGACAGAGCTAATGCCCCAAATTTTGTTGGATAAAAGCGAGCAAGCCTGCTTGACCGGCCTGCAATACGCACTTGGTGTGGAGACATTCTGCAGCCCTTAGTTACGGGCAGCCATGAATGAATCTCTTACTCTAAAAGCTGAATGGAGGAAACGAGATCTAGCTCGGAGGTTAAACGATAATGTTTCTCTGCACACTGGTGGCTAACTCGGCAAGAGATGTGGCTGTCCCAGTCGATAAACTCAAATGCCCCTTCACTTGGTAATAAAAAGAATGGGTGAACGATGTTATTCAGTATCCAGGAAGAGTAAGAAACTAATTCCCAAGTAAAGATCGAAGTTTTATAGTTTGCCACTAGAGGGCTTTTGAGGTCGAAAAACGTCAAGGTTAGCCAACCAAAAAACTCTATAGATCAGACGAAAAGAGTCCTGGCTCAAAAAAACATTCGAAAAATTATTGACATATTTTTATATTTTACGAAAATATCACTTGTTATATAATTTCAAATGCATGTTGTGATTATAAGTCGCAGTCTAATAAATAAAATAACCCAACACCCATTTATTACATTAATGTAACACCCACCATGAACAAAATTGTTTGATGGCAATTTCCCATGAATATCCTAGACTATAATTTTTGGAGAATCTGGCTATGGCAGAAATATCTCGATCGAAGAGTAATATTGACAAAAATAAAGTGAGGCGTATGGAGTTTGAAACGATGATGGAATCCACTCTTTCAATTTTTCAACATAAAATGCATGAATTAACTCGATTGATAGAAAATTGGACCAGTGATACTGACATATGTATTACAACTTCTGATACATACCTAACTATTAACCTGCCATTTATAAATAGTTACCCCCTCCCCTCCATTACCTTTGAATATGCAGGAAGGATAGCAAAAATAGTTCCTAAATATATTTTTATCGCAGGAGGCGCTAAAGGAGTCATCCATTTCACCTACAACCCCCCCTCTCTGAAATCGTTTACAATTTTTATGGAAGTACCACATCGAGAGAATGACGGATGGATTATATGCAGAGAAGGTGAGACTTCAATTGATGGGAGGGTGTTAACTGAGAAAGAATTTTTCCGTGCCCTTCAGAATTAATTTGAGACGTTGTTTCCCCTTACGACGAAAATTCAGTTTCAACAGGCAGTAAATCCGGTGTACACGCTTATGATTCCAGGCATTGCCCTGCCAGCGAATAACCTGAAACAGCTTCTTAAAACCGTATCGCGGATAGCGTTCTGCCAGTTCAGTCAGCGCCTGGATCACCGGTTCATCGCGCCGGAGATCAGGCTGGTAAAAATACACAGTCCTGCACGCCTGCCGGATGCTCATGGAAAATTGTGTCGTCAGATAGCTGACGAGCTCCCGCTTTATCGCTGGTTTTAAAGCTTTTTTTCGATAACATCTTTTAAGGCCCGACATTCTAGGCTGAGATCGGCAAACATCTGTTTGAGACGACGATTTTCGTCCTCAAGATCTTTCATCTTTTTGATATCAGAGGCTTCCACCCCGCCGTACTTTGCTTTCCAGTTATAGTACGAAGCCGCAGATATTCCCGCTTCGCGGCAGACATCTTTGACGGTCCGGCCTGCTTCGACGGACTTCAGTACGGTGATGATCTGGTGCTCAGTAAATCGGGCTTTGCGCATGGTGATCTCCTCAAAGGACATATTCAGTATGTGATCTCCTCCCTGAAAACAGTGCCAGTCTAAACTGAAGTATCCGGTCTTTCTTTCATCTCACAGAGAGGCACATCGCCATGAAAAAGGCTCGCTATACCGAGGAACAGATCGCTTTTGCGCTGAAACAGGCAGAAACCAGCACCCGCGTCGGGGAAGTCTGCAGAAAAATGGGGATTTCTGAGGCCACTTTTTACAACTGGAAGAAGAAATTTACCGGTCTGGGCGTGACTGAATTACGGCGTCTGCGGCAACTGGAAGATGAAAATCCGCGGCTCAAGAAACTGGTCGCTGATCTGAGCCTGGATAAGGAGATGCTGCAGGAGGTTCTGAAGCAAAAGTTCTGAGGCCGACTCAGAAGCGCCAGGAGGTGTGTTTTTTGCGGGAGGCTTACCGTATCAGCGTCCGGCGGGGATGTGGATTGTTGATGCAGAGCAGAACCGTTTACCACTGGCAGAGTCGGCGTGATGATCGGGCGATAACCCTGCGCATCAGGGAAATTGCGGAAACCCGGATACGTTACGGCTGTCCACGCATTCATATCCACCTGCGACGGGAAGGCTAGCGGGTTAACCACAAGAAAACACACCGGATTTACTGCCTGGAAGGTCTGAACCTGCGCAGGAAACGTCCCCGCAGCACATCGTCAGCAGCGTTCGGTACTGACCTATATCGATCAGTGCTGGAGTATGGATTTTGTGTCGGATAGTCTGTTTAACTGTAGGCGATTCCGGGCACTGACTGTAGCGGATAATTTTAGTCGGGAATGCCTTGCGATCCATGCCGGAAAGTCTCTGAAAGGTGAGGATGTGGTCAGCTCAGGGTACTGGGTAAACGTCTGCTAGTGCGTATTCAGACGGATAATGGCCGCGAATTTATCTCGAAAAGTCTGCATAAATGGGCGTATGAACATGGGGTGACAATAGACTTCTCTCGCCCCAGAAAACCGACAGATAACCCGTTTATTGAATCATTTAACGGCAGCCTGCGCGACGAATGTCTGAACATCCACTGGTTCCTGTCTCTGGACGATGCGCGGGAAAAACTGGAATGCTGGCGAATGGAATATAATCATGAAAGAACACATTTATCATTAAATAACCTGACTCCGGCTGAATTTATCCCGAGTCTCAGGAAAGACGAAGATCTCTAGTTTTGTGCTGAACTGATTTTGGGCCAGGGTCATATGTCGGGAGATCTCTAAAAGTGAATGGCACGGATTAGAGGGATACTTACACCAGTACCTCGCAGTCTTTCATATTGTAGAGTATATAAACTGGGCGATAAAGCTCTTTACCTACGTCCCTGTTAAAATCTTGCAGCGATACTTGGGCGTCCACACCAAGTGATATTTGCAACGCCAGAATACATGTGCTGAACTTCTATAGCTGCTCACTCATGTCAGTGATTTCCTTCTTACTTGTGGTGAGTAAGAGCTGGAATTTTCTGGCATGGGCTATAGCCTCACAGTGTAGTGGCACACTGAATTTGGCCACCTGAATAGAGGTGATATCATCACCTCATAGTCAAAACAGGTGACATTATGACCGGACGTAACAGACGCAATTTTAGCCCCGAGTTTCGCCTCGAAGCTGCCCAGCTTGTACTCGATCAGCACTACACCGTTGCCGTCGCTGCCACTGCGATGAATGTCGGCAAATCCACGATGGACAAATGGGTTCGACAACTGAAAGAAGAGCGAGCGGGAAAATCACCCATAGCTTCACCCATGACACCTGAGCAGATTGAGATACGTGAGTTGAAGAAAAGACTTCAACGCGTTGAAATGGAAAGGAATATATTAAAAAAGGCTACCGCGCTCTTGATGTCAGACTCCCTGAACAATTCTCATTAGTTGAGAAACTCAGGGCGCGGTTTCCTGTTGCCGTTGTGTGCAACGTGTTTGGGGTTCATCGCAGCAGTTATAAATACTGGCGGCAGCCCAGGAAGCCTGACGCCACGAGAGTGGCATTACTGAGCCTTGTGCGCGAAGTTTATCGCGAAAGTAACGGCTCAGCAGGAGCGCGAAGCATTGCCGCGATGGTCACCACCAAAGGTATAAAGCTGAGCCGCTGGCGGGCAACAAAGCTGATGAAAGCACTCAATATTATCAGCTGTCAGCAACCTGGCCATCGTTATAAGATGGCGTCTAAGGAACACATTGAGATCCCTAATTATCTGGATCGCCAGTTTGCTGTTACCGAGCCTAATCAGGCCTGGTGCGGTGATGTGACTTATATCTGGACGGGAAAACGCTGGGCTTATCTGGCTGTTGTACTCGATTTGTTTTCCCGTAAACCGGTTGGCTGGGCGATGTCATTTTTCCCTGATTCAGCACTGACAGGTAAAGCCCTGTCGATGGCCAGGGAAGCACGGGGAAAACCGGCTAATTTACTGTATCACTCGGATCAAGGAAGTCACTATACCAGCAGGAATTTCAGACAGTTACTGTGGAGATATCAGATAAAGCAAAGCCTGAGTCGCCGGGGAAATTGCTGGGATAATAGTCCAATGGAACGGTTCTTCAGAAGCCTGAAAACAGAGTGGGTTCCGGATAATGGGTACGCTAATTTTAGCGAAGCCAGCACAGCGATAACGAATTACATCATGGGATATTACAGCCAGCTCAGACCTCATCAATATAATGGAGGTCTGACGCCGAATGAATCAGAACGATTGTTCTGGAAAAACTCTAAAGCCGTGGCCAGTTTTTGTTGACCACTACACAGGGACAATCACCACCTCCCGAGGAGGTGGTTTAAAGCAGACAATAAAAAAACGAACTCAAACACTAATAAGAATTGATATACGAACAATTACAATACCGGAATTGAGCCAAAACTATTTTCTTCTTGTTCTCCATCGAGGGAAAAAAGATACAGATTGTAAAATGGAACAAGAACCCACCATCCCTTACGATTTATATCGTGCAAACGTCGGATTGCAACACCAAGAAATGGTAAGAACAAAGAAACTTCCCATATTGTTCGAAGTAAACCATTCCATGCCAAAAAAAAGTCAATCGTAGATAATATCACCCCACCCAGAAAATACACCAAGAAGAAAATCCAAAATTCTTTCCGGGATGCTCGCCCTGAAAATAAGCAATATTTTTTAACTGTTCCAATGAAAATATTCATTTACCTGTCTACATATAAAATAAAAAATGTAATATATTATATATACACATAACCCCTCTCATTTAATGTTGTTTATTTTTGAATAAAAATGTTCTTTAAATGCGGGGCGTCCATATATGGCATAGTGAATTTGGCCACCTGAATAGAGGTGATATTCTCACCTCAACATAAAACAGGTGACTTAATGAACAAGCAAACTAAGCGTACTTTCACCCCTGAGTTCAGGCTGGAATGTGCACAACTGATTGTTGATAAGGGCTACTCATATCGACAAGCCAGTGAAGCGATGAATGTCGGTTCTACCACGCTTGAGAGCTGGGTATGTCAGCTCAGGCGAGAGCGTCAGGGTATTACGCCCTCAGCAACCCCCATTACTGCAGAGCAGCAACGTATCCGCGAGCTGGAAAAGCAGGTTCGCCGCCTGGAGGAACAGAATACGATATTAAAAAAGGCTACCGCGCTCTTGATGTCCGACTCACTGAACGGTTCACGATAGTTGCCAGATTGAGTGACAGCCACACGGTTGTCAGCCTTTGCTCTGCTCTGGGAATACACCGTAGCAGTTACCGGTACTGGCGAAAACGACGCGATACTGTCAATCCGGCGCGAGTCAGGTTGTACAGCGAAATACGCCAGGCATGGAACCAGAGCCGGGGCTCTGCAGGTGCACGCACTCTGGCTGAAATGCTGACCCAAAACGGCATCCCGATGAGCCGTTACCGTGCCGGGCGTCTGATGAAATATCTGAACCTGAGCAGTTGTCAGCCCGGAAAACATCAATACAAAAATGCCCGTCAGGCGTATACATGCCTGCCGAATTTGCTCGAGCGTCAGTTCGCGGTACCGGAGCCAGACCGGGTATGGTGTGGAGATATTACGTATATCTGGGCAGGAAATCGCTGGTGCTATCTGGCGGTCGTCATGGATCTTTTTGCCCGCAGAATTATCGGTTGGAGTCTGTCAGCGAATGCCGATACAGCGTTGGTAACTAGTGCCCTGCGGATGGCCTATGAGATGCGTGGCCAATCTCGGGAGGTCATGTTCCATATCGATCAAGGAAGCCAGTATACCGGCCTTAAATATCAACAACTTCTCTGGCGTTATAGAATAAATCAAAGCGTCAGTCGGCGGGGAAATTGCTGGGATAATAGCCCTATGGAACGTTTCTTCCGCAGTCTGAAAACAGAATGGGTGCCGACAGATGGCTACGCAGGCAAGGACGAGGCCCGGCAGCAAATTAATGGTTACATATTGAACTACTACAATAGCGTCAGAGAACATATACCATTTTTACGGTAAAACCGTGGCCAATATTACTTGACCATATATGGACGCCCCGGGTGATGCAAGTACTGGTTCGATACGGTTTGTGACCATATATCCGGCGTCGTTCGTAGGTTTAATAACCCGCGCCATGATGTTATCCGAGCCCTGTTTCCTAATCACTACACTGGTATTTGATTACCCGGGTCAACTTCAGGCTGTTACAGGGACGGTAGCCGTTTTCTCATCAGTGCCTGCAAACTCAGAGAGACATGTTTTCTTTAACGCTGCATTAAGTTAATTCACTGCAAAAGCCTTGTTCATATTAAAATCAACGTTATCAGTCAGTATGCGCCAGATGATTCGGGTCAGTTTATTCGCTAAAGCTACGGTGGTTTTCAAAAAAACTCGCCGGGCCTCCAGCCTTTTCAGCCGATGGCCCAGGCTGTCGTCACGTTTTTTTCACGCATCGCATCACTGATCGTGCGTCATGGATGACCAGTGTTCTCAGGCTGCGATTGCCATTTTTTGTCAAAGAGGACAGTCTCTGTTTTCCTCCCGAACTGTGCTGCCGGGGGACCAGACCGCACCAGGCGGATAATTCTCTGCCGCTGGAGAACTGCACTGCATCCACTTCACTGATAAAAGCTGCAGCGATAAGCTGGCCGACACCCGGGATCGTTAATAAATGACGATAGGCTGTCTGTTGTGAAGACAATGCCGCAATTTCTTTATCCAGACAGGTGACTCGTTCATTCAGGGCCTGCATATCGTCCCGCAATGAAGAAAGTAAACGGAGAAGCGTGAAAGTTAAGTCATTGGATGCGTCTTCAATAAGTTCAGGCAGGTGTTGCTGAAGACACTGGATCCCGACAGGAATAATAAGCCCATATTCAGCGAGCAGAGAACGAATCTGGTTAGCCAGCGCGGTTCTCTGCTCAACCATAAGTTGACGGGTATTGCGCAGCGCTTTGATATCCTGCTGCTCCGTGGTTTTGACCGGAACAAAGTGGATGCCCGGGCGGCATGCTGTTTCACAAATTGCCAGCGCATCGTTTGCATCGTTCTTCTGACTTTTGGCAAATGCTTTCACGTGCTGGGCAGGGATAAGCCTTACGCTGAATCCCATAGCGCTGAGGGTTCGGCCTCAGTAATGAGAGGTTGAACAGGCTTCCATCGCGATTAACGTACCCGGTTCAAACTGGCGAAGCGTATTCAACAATTTCTGACGCGATATTTTTCTGTTCCAGGCAACGGAACCATCAATCATCCAGACACATACCTGAAAAACAGATTTGGCAATATCGATACCAACAACTCTGATCGTGTTCATATGATGTTACTCCCGGATCAATGCAGTCAGTAAAAGTATGGCACTGACTACCTTAGGAAGGGGCGTCCATCACATCACTACACAGGGCTCGCAATCAGCTTTTTGCCATTAGGGCGTTAGTACCAATGCACCTCACCTGCAATAGTCCGCCGTTGCGAATGTACTGGGACTATCGCAGCACAATAAGACTAAGACACATTATTTCCGCTCTGTACTATTCAGCACCTGTATTATCAAATGGCATCTCATAAATGAACCTAATTCCTTACGCATTTTTAATGGTCGCTGTGAAGAAACTGCGCATTTCTATGTTGATGCGCCAGGTGGGGAAAGTTCGGGGTAAGCTGGATTATCACCATGGCAACATCACATCCGTTGTAAAACCTGTGATTACCGCACCCAGTAGTGAAGACTATAATCATCACAGGTTATTAGTGGATCACAGTCATTCTTGTGAGTGGTCCGCCCATCAAATTTAAGTGAGCCTACAATGAATAAACGTACTGTACTACCATTAATGGCTGTCCTGCTCGGTAGCATGCTGATCAGCGGCTGTAATGACTCACCTGCTAATAAGCCCAAAATACGTTTTGTGGATATTGATCGCGTGCTGAAGGAATCAGGCCTTGCAGAGCAGAAAACCAGTCATCTGAAAGCTGTACATGAAAGCCTGCTGTTGGGTGCCGAAAAAGCCAAAGCCAACTACAACACACTTTCAAAAGACAAACGCCAGCAAGCTATGGCTGCCGATGCGCAAATGCTGAATATGCAGTGGAGGGCTGAACAGCAGACTGCAAACCAACTGGTGCTGAAGGCAGTAAAAGAGAGTGCAGAAAACTGGATGAAAAGTGGAGACGTGGCAGCTATCCTCCCGATGCAATCTGCTCTGGCTGTGGCTGCTGAAGGAGATATCACCACAGATATCGCGGCTCAGCTAAAAAATAAAAAAGTAGTGTTCAATGAGCTGCCACAGATGACACTAAAATCTGATACGGTTGATGTGAAAAAAGAACCTAAGAAAGCGAAGTAACATCTCTAAGATGGGTAATGCCGATCCAGTGGCTGCGTGAAAAACCGGATATGTTGTTCATCTCCGGTTTTTTTATGCATATTGCTCAGGCTCTTGACCTTATCGCTCGTTACTATTCTTTCTGTAATCCTTTGACCTCGCTAGGGGGGCAAGTATTCAATGCGTTGATCATGGTGTAAAATCTTCGCTTTTCCCTGTGGAGATATGATGGCTAAAGTTGACGTAAGGTGTCCGTTTTGCGAACAGACAGACCCCGTGAAAAACACGGTTAGGCAAAGGTCATAATCAGCGCTACCGGTGTCAGGCATGTAGACGCACCTTCCACCTCAAACCCCGACTATACCTATCGGGCCTGCCAGCCCGGAATGAAAGCTCAAATCGTTGATTTGGCGATGAACAATTCGGGTCTTCGTTATACTGCACGGGCATTACATATCAGCATCAATGCGGTCGTGCTTGAGATTGTCAGGTATAAGCCGTTTTGGGACGCCCCCAGGAAAGTCAGGCAGCGGCTGTTGGCGTTCAGCCAGGACATCATGTCCTGGCCTTCGCAAGCTTCTGCATAGGTGTAGTTGGATGCGCCCATCACAGCCACGAAGATGGCAACCCGACTAACTTCCCCGGTATCCGGATTGACGACGGGAACTGTCGGGCCACAGAAGTCGATGAAGAGCTTTTCACCGGCCCGATGCTCCTGGCGCATTGAGAGACGTCGTGTTTTCTTCCAATCCCGATAACTGCGACAGAACTGCGAATAACCCAGCGCTTTTTTACCGAACTGAGATTTGTACTCCATCCACAGCAGTTGTCGTGTGACATGCGGGCTAAAGCCAGTCAGGGATCTCACTACCGGCATGAGAAGCCTCTTTTGGTGGGAAGATAAGTTTTTCGAGAGCATCAGGCGTCACGGATTCAGGTAACGGCCATGCAAGGGATGAAGCTTTAAAGCGGGATATGACTTCAAAGACAGTCGATTGTAGTGGCACACTGAATTTGGCCACCTGAATAGAGGTGATATCATCACCTCATAGTCAAAACAGGTGACATTATTACCGGACGTAACAGACGCAATTTTAGCCCCGAGTTTCGCCTCGAAGCTGCCCAGCTTGTACTCGATCAGCACTACACCGTTGCCGTCGCTGCCACTGCGATGAATGTCGGCAAATCCACGATGGACAAATGGGTTCGACAACTGAAAGAAGAGCGAGCGGGAAAATCACCCATAGCTTCACCCATGACACCTGAGCAGATTGAGATACGTGAGTTGAAGAAAAGACTTCAACGCGTTGAAATGGAAAGGGATATATTAAAAAAGGCTACCGCGCTCTTGATGTCAGACTCCCTGAACAATTCTCATTAGTTGAGAAACTCAGGGCGCGGTTTCCTGTTACCGTTGTGTGCAACGTGTTTGGGGTTCATCGCAGCAGTTATAAATACTGGCGGCAGCCCAGGAAGCCTGACGCCACGAGAGTGGCATTACTGAGCCTTGTGCGCGAAGTTTATCGCGAAAGTAACGGCTCAGCAGGAGCGCGAAGCATTGCCGCGATGGTCACCACCAAAGGTATAAAGCTGAGCCGCTGGCGGGCAACAAAGCTGATGAAAGCACTCAATATTATCAGCTGTCAGCAACCTGGCCATCGTTATAAGATGGCGTCTAAGGAACACATTGAGATCCCTAATTATCTGGATCGCCAGTTTGCTGTTACCGAGCCTAATCAGGCCTGGTGCGGTGATGTGACTTATATCTGGACGGGAAAACGCTGGGCTTATCTGGCTGTTGTACTCGATTTGTTTTCCCGTAAACCGGTTGGCTGGGCGATGTCATTTTTCCCTGATTCAGCACTGACAGGTAAAGCCCTGTCGATGGCCAGGGAAGCACGGGGAAAACCGGCTAATTTACTGTATCACTCGGATCAAGGAAGTCACTATACCAGCAGGAATTTCAGACAGTTACTGTGGAGATATCAGATAAAGCAAAGCCTGAGTCGCCGGGGAAATTGCTGGGATAATAGTCCAATGGAACGGTTCTTCAGAAGCCTGAAAACAGAGTGGGTTCCGGATAATGGGTACGCTAATTTTAGCGAAGCCAGCACAGCGATAACGAATTACATCATGGGATATTACAGCCAGCTCAGACCTCATCAATATAATGGAGGTCTGACGCCGAATGAATCAGAACGATTGTTCTGGAAAAACTCTAAAGCCGTGGCCAGTTTTTGTTGACCACTACAGATGGACTGATATTCAGCGTCAGCGCGATACAACGGTGAGTCAGATTCTGCCCGAACTTGAGCTGAAGGATTTTAAAACATGTCTCCATAGAACTCCTGGATTTTCTCTTTTTGGACATCGATGTCTCCATTGGCATAAAAAATCAGCAATGGAGACCGTGTAAGAAAGAGTTAATTCCCAGGGTGATCGGACTGACGCGAATCGGTGATCGATATATGCGAAAACGTGATCGGACCCGATGCGAAATTATGATCGACTGCGATGCGAATCGGTGATCGATTCAGACGCGATTTTGCAGCTGGAACGACGCTTACGGATAATGTCAGTGTTGGAGAGATTGTCAGAACTATTGCGGCGGAAAATGGACTTTTATCCAGCATTTCCCCAGAGCTTAACAACCAGATGCCCGGGCATCTTGATCAGTTCTATGAAAACGATGCCGAATTCCTGGCAAAACTGGCGCGGCAATATGATGCCATCAGTAAAGCAACGGGCGTTACTGGGTCTTTATGGTGCAGGGCTCAGGAAAGAGCGCAAGTGGTAAGGACTTACCTGCGGTGACCATTACACCGGATGGAAAGACAAGCTGGCAGTTTCCGCACAGGAGTAAAGCCAGGATCCATCTGCGGCAGCGGCCGGTAATAAAGGTACGTATGTTGTGCTATATAACGATGCGGAAACCAATGAGACTAAAGAGTTAAAATACGGCTCCGGAGATCCCACGACGACATCCGGTCGCACACTACCTAATCTGGCTGCAGCAGAGCAACTCATTCGGTCACATCAACAAACTGAGGCCCGTATCACTGCAAACGGCAGGCAGACAAAGACGAAGCCCGAACACCTCATGTCCATGTCAATTGCGCAGCCCGCTACACCTGAACTGCTGGCATTGACGCCAGAAAGCAGCGTTACCACCGAAGGGTTTGATCCACAGGCTGACCGCTCCTGGATTGTCGATAACATTGCCTTTTCACTCTCCCCGGGTAAAGGGATGTCAGTCAGCATGGAGCTGAAACGCTGATTGCACTCCACTATTGGATGCAAGGAAATAGTCCTTCCGCCATGTCGATGACGCGCAGCGCAATGACCATCACTGATTGCCGTTACAGTAAGCCTGACAACCGCGCCATTGACTGTGTTATCACGGTAAACGGAAAATCCTTCCCGTTCACTGCATCACCGGCAGACAGTACAACACACGGCCCCGCTATCTATGCAAACGCCATCGCCGGGGAATATGGACCGGTCGCGGCATACGAGTCAATAATCCCACCCGTCGTGGGTGGGAAGTGTCGCAATCATTGCGGCCTGGTGCTTAGCTTCTCTTTCAGCTCATTTATACAATCACGGCCAGCTTGCTTGTATGCTTCTGCGGCTTCGCCTGAGTATTTTTGGTCAACTGCATCTTCGAATTGTTCTATTGGTCCATAGAAAGGACCTGCTGCGATATGGAACATTTCACCTGTCCAGACGGCGAAAATTGTCCGGTTGTTATTCCCGCAATTTTTACGAAAAGCGACATTAGAGAAACCTTCCGGATCAAGGTAAAGGGATCTGCAAGTGAAATAGTCGGGCAGGGTGATGATTTGGGTAGCGCGTAGGTTGAGACTTCCACCCACTCTCAGGTTTTCTGGTAGGGTGGTGATTTGGGTACACCTAAGGTCGAGACTTCCACCCACTCTCAGATTTTCTGGCAGGTTGGTGGTTTGGCTTCTGCCCAGGTCGAGACCTCCACCCACTTTCAGGCTTTTTGGCAGGGTGGTGATTTGGGTACCGCCAAGGTTGAGATGGCCGTCCACTGTTAGGTTTTCTGGCAGAGTAACGATTTGGGTACCGCCAAGGTTGAGATGGCCGTCCACTGTTAGGTTTTCTGGCAGAGTAACGATTTGGGCACCACCAAGGTTAAGATATCCACCTACCATCAGGTTATCTGGCAGAATGGTGATTTGGGTTTCGCGAAGGTCGAGATCGCCACCCACAGTCAGGTACTCCGGCAGAGTGGTAATTTGGGTTCTTCTTAGGTAGACCGAGCCACCTACCGTCAGATCATCCGGCAGCGTGGTGGCATCTTTATTATCTGACAAATCAAGGTCGCCAGGTATATCAATAGCGCCACTCTCTGAAACGGAATGCGGAATTGAATTTTCTGTTAAATACTTAATTAAATTGAATGTCATATATTGTTCCTGTGTAAGCGCCATATAAGCATGAAGGCGGCGAATAGTATTTCGCCGCCCATAAATTAGCTCACGGCCTCATCGGTAGCCGGAGTGGAAATAGAATCAGCGGGTCGGTATTTATTGTTTTCTATTTTTGACTTCGGTAGTGCAAGTAGCATACTGAGGGTAATACAGACCACATATATTTCGATTGTACTCCTGACTATACTACTAGTGACCACATAAGCAGCCGTATAGCTACCATCAACGAGATCTGCGGTGAAGCTAAAAAATGCAAGTATCACAAATATTATAAGAACTATAGGCACTACAAATGTTACACCAAAATACAATATTGCCCACCAGCCACTCAGACCGAAATCATGAAATCGCCTGACAGTGATGGCTAAGCCAGCCAGAAATACAAAGAGAGGAAGTAAACCAACAATAATAGCTACATAATCAAGGAAGGTAATCAGCCTAAGTAGCACCAAAAAAAGAAACTGAAAGAGCGCAAAAAGGATGTAGGATTTACGACCTGCCACACCCTTGTAACAAAAGGTCTTTTTATAGGCGTCAATCGCATTTTTTATAAAAAACATCAGACAAATTTCCTGTATATCAAAGTAGTACCAGTTGAGATTGGCTCACAGTACTGCAAGTTAAATTGCAAACGTTCTACATCCGGTATTTAAAAGCCCGTCCGGAGTGGGCGGGAAGTGCCACAATCATTGCGGCTTCGTGCTTAGCTTCTCTTTCAGTCCATCTAGGCAATCACGACCAGCTTGCTTGTAGGCTTCGGCTGTTTCACCGGAGTATTTGCGATCAACGGCATCCTCGAATTGCTCTATCAGTCCATAGAAATAACCCGCCGCGATATAGAATGTTTCATTTGCCCTGACTGCGAAAATTGTACGGTTGTTATTTCCGCAATTTTTACGGAAAACTACGTTAGAGAAATGTTCCGGATCAAGGTAAAGGGAACTGCAAGTGAAGTAGTTAGGCAGTATGGTTATTTGGGTATCACACAGGTCTAGCCAGTCACCCACCATCAGTCCATCTGGCAGAATGGTGACTTGGGAGCCACGCAGGTTGAGCCTCCCGTTCACAACCAAATTCCTTGGCAGTGTAGTGATTTGAGTCTCACTCAGGTCGAGATCTCGACCCACCCTCAGCCCCCCTGACAGCGAGGTTATTTTTGTCCTGTACAGACCGATATCGCCACCCACTTTCAAGTTTTCTGGTAGCTCTGTGATGTGAGTTCCACTCAGGCAGAGTTTGCCACCCACGGTCAAGTTCTCTGGCAGCGCGGTGACATATTTGTTATCTGCCAAATCAAGATCATCAGGTATATTAATAGCGCCATGCTCTGAAATGGAATGCGTAATGGCATTATCAGTTAAATACTTAATTAAATCGAAAGCCATATATTATTCCTACATCAGTGCCATTTAAGCATGAAGGCGGTGAACAGTATTTTGCTGCCCATAAATTAGCTCACGGCTTCATCGGTAGCTGGAATGGAAATAGAATTAGCTGTTCGGTATTTATTGTTTTCTATTTTTGACTTCGGTAGTGCAGCTAGCAAACTGAGGCCAAAACTGGCTACATATATGCAGACTATAAACGCGACTTTATTAGCAATATCTCTAGTAGGCTCATCATCACTAAGTATACCGAGTGCGAGGGCCGCAAGAATTGTAAATACTGCAAGTGCCACAAATGTTACACCAATATACGGGATTACCCACCAACCACTCAGACCAAAATCATGGAATCGCCTGACAGTGAAGGATAAACCAGCCAGAAATGAATAAACAATGACAGAAATAGTGGTAAGGAGAATAGGATAAATAAGGAGAAGGGCTACACAACCGAACAGAGTGTCGTAATCAAGGTCTAGGGTAAAGCTTTCCAGTAAATCTGAAATTAGATCAAGCAGCACCAAAAAAACAAACTGAAAGAGAGTAAAAAAGAAGTAGGGTTTACGAACGGTCACACCCTTGTAACAAAAGACTTTCCTGTATCCGTCGATCGCATTAGTTATAAAAAACATCAGACAAATTTTCCTGCATATGAACGTTGTACCAGTAGAGGTTGATTTTACTAAACACGTACAAAAACAATGGATGTAATTTCGTTTTAAATTAAATATGACATCCGAACTAGGTAGCCTTCGTACACAAGGCTTGGTGACGAATTATTTTAGGTCTGTGGGAGTTGTTTTTTGCTAAAGTTATCAATTCAGTTTATGTCCAGCATTGCCCAGCCTGCTTGGCTATTGTTCAGATAACACAATCCATGCCGAGCTCCCTCAAAGTAACTTATTATTCCGAATAGTTTTTAGCCCTGTCCTGCTAGCCATTTCTGATAACGTTTAGATATAAATTCGGCGGAGATTTGGTAGTTTTCCCAACTATCCTGGACGTGAAATTCACTGGCTAAACTATCAGACAAGAATTCTCCGTAGTCATTGAAATAATTACCAGTTTCAAAATAATCTTGGCTAAATGAATTTCCCTGCTCTGATAACTCCTGATCGCTTAACACACCGTCAAATTCTTCAAATAGCCTCGGTGCCGTGATTTCTCTTTTTAAAAACAAGGCTATCTCTTGCGCACAATCCTCAGCGAATTCCTCACTCATTAAATTGTTATCAATTAACCAACCGAAATAAAAACCGCTGTGAACGTAGGCTTGGCTTATCTCCAAACCTTCTTCTTCAACTGATTCAAAATGGTATTTAGCTTTATCGTACATCATTGATGGTTCCTTATCTGCTTTTAGGTTGATTCACTTTATATCATTGATATCTATGTTGAATAAATCTCATTTTGAGCTGAAATGCCTTAAATAGGGCTGGCTTTCACTGGCAATACGTATGTTCTTTGGCAATGTGGTGATTTGAACATTATTCAAGTGGAATCACTCAATCACAGCCAAATCCTTTGATTGTGTGGTGACATATTTGTTATAAAAACATTAGACAAATTTTCCTGCATATAAAAGTTGTACTTAATAGCTGCACGGAGTAGTAGCTCACTTGAAGGGAACTCAGCCCGGATTGTGCGATCTGAGCAATCGCCAACCGGACAGAGCAATGCCTGATGCAGAACGATAAAAATCATGCCTGCAGGCTGACTGCTATGCTAATGCTACATCACTGTTAGCCCGTTTCCCGGAAGCAAACACGGGCTGGCAAAAGTGTAGCGGTATTAGGTGCGGCTATAGATTTAGCAGTCAAAACCATACTTTCGGTAGTAGTCGACCTGCTCGGCCGACATATTCTTGAATAAAGCACAGACGGTATAGCTTCCTACCTGCCGCCCGCCGCGCTCATAGCCCCAGTCAGAGATATCGTCACGCGAAAACTGAATCTCCTGTCCCCCTTCAACGTTTGTAATAACCTCCGGGTCATTCGCCAAAGTACCAGAGAATCCGGTCGCAGTTTGCTGAAACGGCATTACCCAGAAATGCTCGGTATCCTCGCCGTCTCGTACCATTACCTTTAGTCTGTACTCAGACGTATTGGCTGCCGGAGCTGAGGCGAGTTTGAGGAATGTATCCAGGCCTTCACGAGCGGTACGAATTGCGGCAACCATTTCTGGGTCGTCGGATTCGACCAGCACAATCTCGTTATCATCGCGTTGCTGTGCAACAGCAGTGGTTCCCACAACTGCGAGAAGAAACAACAGGAAAATCTTCATTTTTGAGATACCTTAGTTTTGCCTAATTATCAAATATAAGAGGAGCAGCTCACGACTAAATAGCTGCGTCTAATGCCGCTACATCTGCCGTTTACGGACACATAACATGTGGTAATGCATCTTAGGCCCAATGCAGTGCTGGCAGCCCGAGAAAACAGCCAAAAGCTTTACTCTGAAAGGGCTGACCGAAAGTGGAACACTATTCCGTGCAGCTATTTAGTAGAAGTTAATTCTACTAAGCGCATACAAAGCTAATGGATTTTATTTATTCTTAAATTAAATATGGCATCCGAATGATATCGATTTTTTGACCCGATACGATGGCTGAAAAAATGGACTTTATCGGGCGGCTCTCAGCAATGGATCCTGCCTCCATCCGGAAAAGGTGAGCATCCAGTTAATGCTGGATGAAGCCCAGGAACCAGGCTTTGCTCCGAAAAGCCTTAAGCCGTTTGTATTACCCCATAAAATCAACGCTATTTCTCATCACACCGTACAGACATGAGAGACTTACCACCCAAAGAGTTTTTTTAGCCATGATTTTATCGGTCCTGAAACGTTCGATTTGGCGTGATCGACATACTTTTGAATTTCATCAACCTGTAGGTCCTGGAAACGTGCGATCAAACAGCGATATTGCACCGTCCCCAATTCAGTTTTACCCTGATCGTGGTAGGTCAGTGCAAGATTGTGCATGGCTGTTGCAACCTGAACCTGTATACCTTCGAACTCTGAATCCTGAAAATATGCAATCAATGAGCGCAATTGTTCTATTTCCTGCTCCGGCAGTCCCTGAGCATCATAGGAGTTAGCCAGGCTGAGCATGGCCTGTGCAACCTGAACCTGAACACCTTCGAGTTCTGAATCCACAAAGCGTTCAACCAGCGTGTGCAGTTGCTCTTTTTGCTGTTCCGGCAACTTCTGAGTACGATAGGTGCATGCCAGGTTGTACATAGCCTTTGCAACCTGAACCTGTACACCTCCGAACTCTGAATCTTGAAAACGTGCAATCAGCGAGCGCAGTTGTTCTGTTTCCTGCTCCGTTAGCCCTTGGGCATCATAAGTACATGCAAGGTTGAGCATGGCCTGTGCAACACTAATCTCAATGTCTTTGTTCGCTGAATTCTGAAAACGTTCAATCAATGTGCATAGCAGCTCTGTTTCCTGCTCTGGCAGCCCCTGAGCGTCATAGATACGTGTCAGGTGGAGCATGGCCTTCGCAACCTGTGCCTGAACGCCTCGGATCGCTGAATCCTGAAAACGCGCGATTAGTGCGCGCAGCTGTTCTGTTTCTAGCTCCGGCTGCCCCTGAGTGTCATAGGTGAGTGCCAGGCTGCGCATAGCCTCCGCAACATCCACCTGGACGTCCGCATCTGCTGAACCACTGAAACGTTGAATCAATGTCTGGTACTGAACTATTTCTGGCTCAGGCATGCCCTGAAAATCGTACCAAAAGCTTAAACCAAGAAGGGCGGCGGTAACACGACCTTGAATGACCGGGTCCGTTGAGTCCTTAAAGCGTTCGACTACAGCCTGGTACTGGGCCATTTTTTTATCGGGGAATTGTTGAAATTCAAGCCTTGTCGCTAAATTGAACATGCTCTTTGCAACCAGCCGCTGGAGGGTCACATCCACTGAATCCTGGTGATATCTGAGCAAAGAGTGGTAATAAGCCATTTCCTGCTCTTCCTGATCCTGTATATAGCTGCAAAAGGCCATGGTAAACATGGCGTGTGCAACCAGCGTCTGCTCCGCTTTGTCTGCTGAGTGTTCGAAACGCTGGATGAAATTCCGACACCCGGTCATTTTTTGCTGAACGTAATCATATTCTCCAAAGCCACCAACCATATTGCACAGGGCTTTAGTGACCATTGCTTGTGCATCAGGATCTGGTGACCTCTCAAAACGTTCAATCAATATTTGATATTGAGCATACGTCTTCTTCTCCCATCCCAGCTCATCATAAGTAAGAGCCAGGTTGAACATCGCCCGGGCAACAAATCCGTGCATGGAGACATCCGGTGAATGCTCAAAGTGCGCTATCAGGGCTTGATACTGGGCTATTTCCTGCTCAGGCTGACCTTTGCCATCGAACCATCTGGCAAGCTTAAGCAGGGTCTTCGCTATCAGGGGTTGAACAGCAGGATCTTCTTGCTGCTCCAGGTGCGAAACCAGCTGGATATGTTGTGAAAGAGCTGAGTCATCCCGGATATTAATTTCAGATTCAATCAACTCATGGGTTTGCTGTAATTCATTCGTGGTCATGTTGGAACCTGATAGTTAATGAAACGAAAAAGTAGAAACCACAGCTGCCGATTCTACAAAAAGCATAAAAAGAGAATGGGCTTTATTTCGTCTTAAATTAAATATGGCATCAGGTATCCGCAGGGGGATGCATGCGAAAAATGGTACACGTGAGCCTGCCACAGTGATGATCAGGATTGTGTGCCAAGGATGGCGATCGCAGCATTTTCATATGATGTATGGGGGTATGTATTCAGACTGGTGTGAGATACGCAGAAATGCGCATTTGTGATTTTATTGGGGGCTTGGAGAAAAAATAAATTGGTATGACGCTCTAAGGCTTGCCACGCAAGGCCTGGAGGTAAATTACTTTGGGGCACCAGTGGGGCATAGACCCCTATCAAAGTTCATTAAAGTTCGTTAATTCAGTTTATGTCCAACATGAACAAACCCTTATTTCATGCTCTCCTGGACGATATTTACCGATTTTTAAAATTACACGTTCATACTGTTCATGTAATAGGCTACCTTGCTACAGCAAACTCTTGACGTAAGCGTCAATATCGCTGGTGTATTTTTGTATGTTGGCAGCATCACTTTCACGAATGTGATGCTCTAACGTTTCACATAACTGTTTGCCGTGTACCAGGTTGAGCATTGCAAACACCCCTTTCAAGCGGTGAGCTGTCTGCGCTAACGCCACAAAATCGTGCGCTGCAGATTCAGTATACAATCTCCTAACATCTTCCGGTACTGTGTCAACAAACAGCGCGTAATAACCGCTGGCATGAAGCTGCGCATTTTCATCGCCGCCTAACGGTGACTCAGAAATGCCTTCCTGCGCCAGTTGTTCTTCTATCAGTTGTAGCACTGCATCCTGCATCGCATTGCTGATATTAAAATTAACCCGGAACTGACCTGGGCCGAGTTTACGCATTCCGTTCTCATCATCGCTTAAAAGCAAACCCGAAGATGTAAGATTAGACGGATTATCTGTCAGGAATATATCAAACTCTTGACTTGCTAGTCTTTCATCTGGGGTGACGCATTGTGCACCCCAGTTTTCCAGCAGACGCGTGACGATATTCCGTACTTCATTTGAGGTGATATCAATCATCGCCACCACATCATCAAGCAATTTCTCTTCTTGCTCTTCATGCTGCGGTTCTGCGGTCATCTTTATATGCAGATTGTAGCGGGTACCAATCTCTTCGCGGGTTTTGATATTCAAATGCCCGCCCAATTTGCGTGACAGTTGATCGCACAAATAGAAGGTTAACCCATTCGCGCGCCCGTAACGATCTTCACTGGTTTCGTTCAGGAAAGGGAAGTGGAGATTGTCGACTTCACCGCTGCTAATCCCTTCGCCGGTATCCAGAATACGGAATAACAAACGGTCAGTGCCGGACTCTTCTTGCGTGATATCCAGAGTAATTTTGCCAATCTGCGTCGTGGTGACAGAATAGTGCAGCAACAGGAGTAGCACTTTGCGCAGTGCTTCCCGGTCACCGTGGCGCTCTTCATCTGCAGCTAACTGGTTGTTGATAAGCAACTGCAGGCCTTTGCGTTTGATAATCGGCAGCATTTCCAACGCGACTTCATCAATCAATGGCTGAATGGCGAATTGTGTCGCATGGGTTTTCCAGGCGTCAGACTCCAGCGTATTAAGCAGCTGAATCTCATCGACCAGACGCACAATACTTTGCGCTTCATTGGCGATACCACCCGCTTCTGGCGCATTTAGTACACTCACTTGCTCGGCGATATGCTTCACCGGTTGCTGTAGCGCTTCGCCAATATGCTGCATGAACGTTATCCGTCCCTGCTGATTTTTCTCATACAGACGTTGAGCTTGTTTAAGCTTTTTATTGACGAGGATTTCACGATCCTGATCGCGAATCACAAAGATTTGCGTGCGTGGGGCAATCTGGCTGCGGAACTGGCGTATTTCATACAGTTCATTATTGATGGTTGCCTGAATCACGCCCTGATGCTGATCGGCCATCGCAATAATATTTTGCAGATTCAGATGCGGCAGCAGGTGGTCGGCAATTTTATTGCTGATAACGGTGCGGTTTGAGTCCAGGTCATGCACTAACAGGCCAAGCGGCAACTGCGCAACAATCTCTTCATTTAATGCACGCAAAGTTTGTAATTCGGCATTGCCACTTTGAACTTCGGCAGGGCGCGCCGTATGTTGGCGGAAGGTAGTGAAACCGAACAGCGCCAGCAGACCAATATTGAGCAGCAGCGGGAATAAAATATTTTGCAAAGTGTCCATCAGCAAAGTGCCGAGCGATACTTGCCAAACCAGGCGCAGATTAGTGGTGGCGAGAGGGGAGGCTATGTCAATTTTGGCACCATTAAAATTAATGGTGACGCTATCTGGGCCATCTTTTTGCGCGCTGTTAATCGGCTTCTGCGCATCGTTATTTTCCAGACGGAAGTTATCCAACGGCAAGGTCGGCGGAATCAAATCATTAATCGGTAAATCAAATGCCACGACAGTGGCCAAATGGCCCGGCTGATTAAAGGTAGTACGCAGCGTAAAGTAGTGTCCGTTTTGCCAGGCCAAAGTACGCAGCAGAGAAAAGCTTTCGCGTTCGTCCAGGGCGTTTGCCTGCTGGAGCATTTCAGCGCGGCGGGAATCAACAATGGAACTGACGCCACTGTCTTTAAGGCCTGTGGAGAGGTCTTTTAGTGGCAAGGTTGAGACCAGAATCATGCTGTTATCCTGGCCGTTTAAATAGTACATCGACCAGGGGCTGGTTTCGGCACCCCATAACGTATCGAGGTAAGTCGAGATACGTTGTGTCGTATCCAGTGTTGTACTGTCGTGAGAGCCAAAAATCAGGGCTTCAGTTTTACTGCGCGGCTTATCTAAATAGTAAACATCCTGGCGCAGGCGGGTTTCTTGCAGACCGTCACTGGCAGGGGAAGTGGAGACCGCAATGTTGTCGTAAATTTGCCAGGTCGCGTAACGGTAAACATCAACCCTTTTATGTAGCGCATGAGTGATATCGACAATCTGATAGCTCTTATCTTTCAGCCAGGTGTTGACGGCGCTTTGCACCATGACACCCATGGTGACCAGCAGCACGACAATCAATAGCAGAAAGAAGCGCGTGATATTGCCGGGGATAAGCGAAAATTTATTAGGGATCATACTGTCTGACTGACTCATTGTTAGCGCGCAACCCGGCGAGCATTCGCCACTTAAAAATATCCTCTGCTCTGCAAGGCTAGCAGGCAGGCGTTAAAAGCTGTTAGTAAGATAACCAACGCGCCCTGGGTAAGAATACCTGCAACCAGCGTTGGCGTCATCGTCTGTCTGTCAAAACTCAACGAGTATAATTCGAAATCGCCGCATTTCCAGGTTGTTGATAATTCGCCAAAATAACGACATTAAAAGGTGGATATTTTAAGCAACAAGGTGGGCTATTTTTGTACAAAGTAATTTAGGTAGTACAACTATTTTTTCTGAAACGATTGTTTGTCGGGATTATTTTTAGAAGAATATTCCCGCTTCGCTTGTATGATTTTAGGCCAAAAAATGAAGGATTTATTAATAGTTGTTACTTTTTGAAGGGGGTAGCACAAAATGATTAAAGTTACGTAAAGAAGCGTAAAAAAAACCGGATGCAAGCACCCGGTCCAAAATAGGTATTAAACAGACATTCAAAGCTGAATGACGGTAATAAATAAAGTTAATGATGATAGCGGGATGTATTTTATATATAAATCATGGCTATGTTTTAACATTCAGTGCTAAGAACGTGTTTGTTGTTTATGTTGTTGATTTTTTATGTATATTTTATTTTTTTTGATAATTAGTGCTTATATCATTGTCTTTTTGTGCGAAAAAAAGTTCCCTCATACTTACATTTTGCAACATCTATGTGGATAAATGAAACATCTATAGTGTTTTAGTATCATATTCGGATTGGATTAATCTGTATTTGTTTTACACAATGGGTTAGCCGACTGATTAGTAAATTAATCAGTAAGCAGTGGCATATAAAAAGGCATATAACACCTATAACAGAGGGTTAATAACATGAAAGTTAAAGCACTGTCCCTCCTGATTCCAGCATTGCTGGTAGCAGGCACCGCTCAGGCGGCTGAAATTTACAACAAAGACGGCAACAAATTAGATCTGTACGGCAAAGTAGATGGCTTACATTACTTTTCCGACAACGCTGGCGATGACGGCGACAAGACCTATATGCGTATCGGTTTCAAAGGTGAAACTCAGGTTAATGACCAACTGACCGGTTACGGCCAGTGGGAATACCAGATTAATGGCAACACCACTGAAAGTGAAAACAACGCATGGACTCGTCTGGCGTTCGCTGGTGTGCGTGTTAGTGACTACGGTTCTTTCGACTATGGTCGTAACTACGGCGTCGTTTACGACGTAACATCCTGGACCGACGTTCTGCCAGAATTTGGCGGCGACACCTACGGTTCTGATAACTTCCTGCAATCCCGTGCTAACGGTGTTGCAACTTACCGTAACAGCGACTTCTTCGGTCTGGTTGATGGCCTGAACTTTGCTCTGCAGTACCAGGGTAAAAACGGCAGCGTTTCTGGCGAAGACTTCGGTGGCCGTAGCGTTCTGAAACAGAACGGTGATGCTTACGGTATGTCCGTAACTTACGATCTGGGTGAAGGTTTCGGTGTTGGTGCAGCGATGTCCTCTTCCAAGCGTACAGCTGACCAGAACGGTGAAAGCGCTGGTACTGCCGACATTTATGGTCACGGCGAGCGCGCTGAGACTTACAGCGGCGCTCTGAAATATGATGCGAACAACATCTACCTGGCCGCTCAGTACACCCAGACTTACAACGCAACTCGTTTCGGCGGTGACTCTGAGTCCGCAGCTTACGGTTATGCTGATGAAGCTAAAAACTTCGAAGTGGTTGCACAGTACCAGTTCGACTTC
Source organism: Buttiauxella sp. 3AFRM03 (assembly GCF_003675305.1). Taxonomy (NCBI): domain Bacteria; kingdom Pseudomonadati; phylum Pseudomonadota; class Gammaproteobacteria; order Enterobacterales; family Enterobacteriaceae; genus Buttiauxella; species Buttiauxella sp. 3AFRM03. The sequence goes on along the minus strand of NZ_CP033076.1, from coordinate 1,456,188 downwards.
GGTCTGCGTCCATCCATCGCTTACCTGCAATCTAAAGGTAAGAACATCAACAACGGTACCACCAACTACGGTGACCAGGACCTGTTGAAATATGTTGATATCGGTGCGACTTACTACTTCAACAAAAACATGTCCACCTATGTTGATTACAAAATCAACCTGCTGGACGAAAACGAGTTCACTCGTGCATCTGGTACCGCCACTGATGACATCGTAGGTGTTGGTCTGGTTTACCAGTTCTAATTCCTGCTTTTGCAGTGTTAGTGCTAAAAGGCGCCTTAGGGCGCCTTTTTTACGTCTGGACTCTCAACAACTCTGCACTTTTCACCACATTGTTTGCCAGTTGGTGTACCCTTTTGCGCTCAAACAGGAGAGAGAAACAATGGATTTACGTTTATTACGCTATGGCCTGTTTGCCATAGTTTTGGGCGCGTTAGCGGGTTGTGATAACCCAACGGCAAAAGGCAACAGCGGCATGGTGCTGGAAGGTAAAACCATGGGCACGTATTGGCGTGCAAGCCTTGCTGGTGTGGACGATGCACGGCAGGTAGAGCTGCGTGAAATAATTCAGGCACAACTAGACGGCGACGATCGTTTGATGTCGACCTATAAGTCAGATTCTGCATTATCGCGCTTCAACCAATCCCGTTCGACTGAGCCTTATGCTGTTGATGAAGCAATGAGCGATATCGTGACGCTGGCTCTACGCATTGGTGCGAAAACTAACGGTGCGATGGACATTACCGTTGGGCCGCTGGTCAACCTGTGGGGATTTGGCCCGGATAAACAGCCGGTCAAAACCCCCAACCAGGCGCAAATTGATGCTGCCAAAGCATTGACCGGTTTACACCATCTGACGGTGATCAACCAGGTGGGGAAACAGTGGTTACAAAAAGATCTTCCCGGTTTGTATGTTGATCTTTCAACAATGGGCGAAGGTTACGCGGCCGATCATCTGGCCCGCTTAATGGAACAAAACGGCATCAGCCGCTATCTGGTTTCCGTTGGTGGGGCAGTTGTGACGCGGGGGACTAATGCTGACGGTAAAGCCTGGCGCGTGGCGATTCAGAAACCCACCGATCGTGAAAATGCCGTGCAGGCTGTGGTTGATCTCAATGGTCATGGCATAAGCACCTCAGGTAGTTATCGTAATTACTACGAACTGGATGGCAAACGCCTTTCGCATGTTATAGATCCGCAAACAGGGCAACCGATTCAACACAAATTAGTCTCCGCAACCGTGATAGCACCCACGGCTATGGAAGCTGATGGTTGGGATACTGGCCTGATGGTTCTCGGCACTGAAAAAGCCAAACAGGTCGCTCAGAAAGAGGGATTGGCGGTCTATTTGATTACTAAAGAAGGCGATAGTTTTACGACGTGGATGTCGCCGCAATTTAAGACGTTCTTACTGAGCGAGTAAAATAGAAAGCAAGATTGCGGGTTTTTCACCCCGGTAAAGCTGCCAAAATCATCCCATGACAGCAAAAGACAGGATCCAGTCATGAAACCATTTTTTGACAATGCCAATGATGAAAGCCGCTGGCAGGCTGTGGAAACCCGTGATCACCGTGCTGACGGGCAGTTTGTTTTTGCGGTAAAAACTACCGGGGTTTGTTGCCGTCCTTCATGCAGCGCCCGCCATGCGTTACGCAAAAATGTCGTATTTTTTGAAAATGTCGGGCAAGCGGTAAACGCCGGTTTTCGCCCGTGCAAACGCTGCCAGCCAGACAAACTTGCCCCTGAGCAACAACGAATTGACCGCATCACCCAGGCTTGCCGCATTCTGGAAACCAGCAATCAACCTATAGCGCTGGCTGAACTGGCTAGCCGTGTTGCCATGAGCCCATTTCATTTTCATCGGCTATTCAAACAAGTCACTGGGTTAACGCCCCATGGCTGGCAAAAAGCGCTACGTGCCAAACGCCTGCGCGAACAACTCACGCAAGGTGAGCCTGTTACGCGGGCTGTTTTCGATGCCGGTTATCAATCGGGCAGTAACTATTATCAGCAAGCTGACGAGGTGTTGGGGATGACCGCGAAGCAGTTTCGTCAGGGCGGGGAACGCGCAGAAATCCAGTTTGTGGTCGGGACTTGCCGGTTAGGGGAATTCCTCGTGGCACAAAGTGAGCGGGGGATTTGCGCCATACTGTTAGGTAGCGATGCGCAACGTTTGATTCAGGAACTGGAAACGTTGTTCCCGCATTCTTCTTTAATGGTGGGTGACGCGTACTTTGCGGCGCGGGTGGCACAGGTCGTCAACTTGCTGGAGCATCCCGGCCAACCCATTTCCCTGCCGCTCGATATTCAGGGAACCGCCTTTCAGCAGCTGGTATGGCAGGCGCTGCGCGACATTCCCGCTGGGCAGACGGCGAGCTATCGCGATATTGCCCTGCGTATTGGCAAACCGCAGGCCATTCGTGCCGTGGCAGGCGCTTGCGCCGCAAACAAATTGGCGGTGGTTATTCCCTGTCACCGTGTGGTGCGAAACGACGGTGCGCTTTCGGGCTACCGCTGGGGTGTGGAGCGTAAACGCCAGTTGCTTGAAATTGAAGCCGAACAGCAGGAGGAGTGATGCTCGATTTATTTGCCGATGAAGCGCCCTGGCAGGAGCCGCTGGCGGAAGGCGCGGTGATTTTGCGCCGCTTTGCCTGTGCAGACGCGCAGCTACTTATCGCGCAAATATCGGCGCTCGCCGCGGTTTCACCTTTTCGTCAGATGGTCACACCCGGCGGTTACACGATGTCGGTAGCGATGACCAACTGCGGGGAAGTCGGCTGGACAACCGACGCTCACGGTTATCTTTACTCGCCGGTTGACCCGCTGACCTCACAACCGTGGCCGGCAATGCCGAATCTATTTCGTCAGTTATCTGATGCGGCGTCTAAGGCTGCCGGATATCACGACTTTGCACCCGATGCCTGTTTGATTAACCGTTATGCGCCGGGTGCAAAACTGTCGCTGCATCAGGACAAAGACGAACTTAACCTGCAACAACCGATAGTCTCGGTATCGCTTGGGTTGCCCGCGGTGTTTCAGTTTGGCGGCCTTAAACGTAATGACCCACTGACCAGAGTGATGCTCGAACACGGTGATGTGGTGGTGTGGGGCGGGCCTTCACGGCTGTTTTATCACGGAATTTTACCGCTCAAACCTGCGCATCATCCAGCGACCGGCGAGTACCGCTTCAATCTGACCTTCCGCCACACTCGTTAACACGAATATAAATAAGAATTATTCTTGCTGTGGCGAAATTGCCGTTTAAACTGCTCGCTGTTTTCGATTTTGGGTAGTGAGTGATGGAACTTTTGCGTGTGGTTTACCGGCAGTATCGCTGGCCTTTTTTGATGGTGATGGCATTAAGCCTGCTCAGCGCGGCGTTAGGTATTGGTTTGATCGCTTTTATCAATCTGCGGCTGATTGAAACGCCGGATATTTCTCTTTCGGTATTACCCGAATTTCTTGGCCTGTTACTGCTGTTAATGGCGGTGACGCTCGGCTCACAATGGGCACTCACCACACTTGGCCACCACTTTGTCTTCCGTCTGCGTAGCGAGTTTATTAAGCGCCTGATGGACACCCATGTTGAACGTATCGAAAAACTCGGCAGCGCCGCGCTACTAGCCGGATTAACCAGCGATGTGCGTAATATTACCATTGCTTTTGTGCGCTTACCTGAGCTGGTGCAGGGCATTATTTTGACTCTGGGTTCAGCGGCTTATCTGGCGTGGTTGTCGCCAAAAATGCTTGGTGTGACCGCTATTTGGGTCGCGATAACCGTCTATGGCGGCTATGTGCTGGTGGCGCGGGTTTACAAACATTTGGCGCAACTGCGTGAAATTGAAGACCAGCTGTACAACGATTACCAGACCGTTATCGAAGGCCGCAAGGAGTTGGCGTTAAACCGTGAACGTGCAGAGCGTGTCTTTGAGGATACCTATATTCCTCATGCCAGCGACTACCGTCGCCATATTATTCGCGCGGATACCTTCCATTTAAGCGCGGTAAACTGGTCGAACATTATGATGCTCGGTGTCATTGGCCTGGTGTTCTGGATGGCAAATAGCCTTGGCTGGTCTGACACCAATATTGCGGCCACTTTTTCTCTTACTCTGCTGTTTCTGCGCACGCCAATGTTGTCGGCGATTGGTGCTTTACCTACGTTACTGACCGCGCAGGTAGCGTTCAACAAACTGAACCAATTCAAGCTTGCGCCATACGATGCTAAATTTCCGCGCAGCAAAGAACCGGCAGACTGGCAAACCCTTGAGATGCGTGATGTTGTGTTCCAGTATGCCGATAACACCTTCTGCGTTGGGCCGCTCAATCTCACCATTAAACGTGGCGAACTGCTGTTCCTGATTGGCGGAAACGGTAGCGGGAAATCGACGCTGGCAATGCTGCTGACCGGGCTTTATCAGCCGGTGTCCGGCGCAATCTATCTGGATGGCAAAAAGATTGATGCCAGTAATCAGGACGACTACCGCAAACTGTTTTCTGCGGTGTTTACCGATGTCTGGCTGTTTGACCGTCTGCTTGGCCCGCAGGGTAAGCAAGCCAACTCAGCATTAGTTTCAAGCTGGCTTGAACGCCTGAAAATGAGTGAAAAGCTCGAGCTGGAAAACGGCACCATCCTGAATCTGAAACTCTCGAAAGGGCAGCGCAAACGTGTCGCGTTGCTGCTGGCGCTGGCAGAAGAACGCGATATCATTTTGCTGGATGAATGGGCCGCCGACCAGGATCCGCATTTCCGCCGTGAGTTTTATCAGGTGCTGTTGCCGCTAATGCAGCAAATGGGGAAAACCATTTTTGCCATCAGCCATGACGATCACTACTTTGTTCATGCCGATCGGTTGCTGGAAATGCGCCAGGGGCAACTCAGTGAATTAACCGGACATGAACGCGAGCATGCTTCGCGAGATGCGGTCGCCCGAACCGAGATTTGATCAATAAAACCAGCCTTAATCGGCTGGTTTTTTGTTTTATGCGCCTGAAAGGACTATAACTTAGCACGTCGCAATTAGGGAAAACCGCCAGATGTCTGTCACTCGTAAGCTCAGCACTAACAAGTACAGCACTAAACAGCGTGCGCAAGATCGAGCGCGAATCCTCCAGATTCTGTTAACCAACAAAGCGGTTGCCACCGGTATTCTCGGCAAGTTTCCGCAACCAGATGTCCATACCCCAGAGCAAGATATTGCCGAAGTCGTCAAGCTGGTAGCAAGACTGCCCGCCGCCGATCTGGCCGACGTACTGGAAGCACTTCCCAGCGAAGAGCGCCATGCGTTGTGGAGCCTGGTCAAAGATGATGAACGCGGCAAAGTACTGATCGAAGCCTCCGAAACCGTCTGGGACGACTTGATCGAAGGCATGAGCGATAAAGCTTTATTGAATATTATTCGCCCACTGGATATCGACGACCAAATCTATCTTGCACAATATTTGCCTCGTGATCTGATGGGGCGCTTGCTGGCCACTCTGCCGCAAGAGGAACGGGCTCGCGTCAGGCAAGTCCTGCACTACGAAAAACACAGTGTTGGCGCGATCATGGATTTCGAAGTGATCACCGTGCGTGCTGATGTCACGCTGGCGGTGGTGCAACGCTTTCTACGCCTACGCGGAAAAGTGCCGCAAAACACCGATAAAGTTTTTGTTACCACGCGTGATAAAACGCTGCTCGGGGAATTGGGGCTAACCACCATTTTGCTGCACGCGCCGCAAACGTTGGTGCTTAACGTGATGGACGATAATCCCACCTGTTTTGCCCCCGAGGATGATGATGAGGCTGCGGCGCGAACCTTCGAACGTGATGACTTAATCAGTGCGGCAGTTATCGACAGCAGCGGTAAACTGATTGGCCGTTTGACCATCGATGAAATCGTTGATGTGGTTTATGAAGAAACCGATAACGATTTGCGCCGCATGGGTGGCTTGAGTGCTGAAGAAGATGTTTTTGCTCCAGTCAGCAAAGCAGTCAAAGCACGTTGGGCGTGGCTTGCGATTAACTTGTGCACCGCGTTTGTTGCTTCACGCGTTATCGGCCTGTTTGAACATACTATCTCGCAACTGGTGGCACTGGCATCACTAATGCCGATTGTCGCGGGTATCGGCGGGAATACCGGAAACCAGACTATCACCATGATTGTGCGCGCATTAGCGCTACAACATATTCAGCCGGGTAACTTTTCGTTCCTGGTGCTGCGTGAACTGGGCGTCGCGCTGTTCAACGGCATCATCTGGGGTGGCGTGATGGGTTGTGTCACCTGGCTACTCTACGACGACCTCGCGTTAGGCGGCGTGATGACGCTGGCGATGGTGCTCAATTTATTGGTGGCATCGCTGATGGGCGTGCTGATCCCGATGATTATGATGCGGTTGGGAAAAGATCCGGCAGTCGGTTCGAGTGTGTTGATTACCGCTATCACCGACACCGGAGGCTTCTTTATTTTCCTTGGGCTTGCGACAATCTTTCTACTTTAAACGCGGTTATTTTACCGTCCAGGCTTGTGAGAACTGGCGATGGCTAAACAGTTCGAACAGGCCGCAAACCTGCTTGAGTCGCAACACTTCGTCCGTATCCATTCCCAACTCAATACCGATTTTCGAGTCATCCCAACCCAGTTGTGACAACTCGCGCACGATTTCAGCCATCGCATTAATTTGATGACGCCCGCGAGCACGGTTATGACGAATAGTGGCTGCCATGCGGCGGTTCTTGTCATTATTTACCTGAGGCATCAGAACAACTGGAACATACCCCTTGAGTCGTTTGTTCAATTCACCGGCTTTGCTGCTGATTTCAAAACGATGAAAACCATCAATGATAATGAATTGATCGGTACTCTCATCGCATGTCGCGACAATCGGGTGAGTAAACCCGTCCTGTATCAGCGAGGTATTTAACAGCGCTTTCTCCGCAGGTGCCACGTTATTCGGGTTGTAATTATTCGCTTTTATTTCTTGTGTTTTCATCCAGATAACGCAATCAACTGGCTCATTTTTGAAAGGGCTACATTCATGCAATGCGACTTTCACTTGATTGATCGACGCGATGCGCTGAGCTTCCGGCATTGCAGTTAGAAGAGTGCGTAATGAAGCGGTAATTTCTTCAACTGTCATATTATTTTCCATATCTGACGTTTCTCCTGAATACGTTGGATGTAACGTTTGTAACTACTTGATTTATTAGGGCTGAATGAAAGTGTTCGGCACCAGTAATCGTTGTTTAATAACACTTTGCAGATACGCCGCCATGAGGGCATATCCTTGCTTCCGGTATCTTTTTCTTGGGTATCAGGAATATCGTCGGGGAAGCCTCGTGTCTGATACCAGCGCAAGTAAACTGCTATTTTATTGCGATAATGCTCGGCGGTGGTGTCGGGAATACTGTCGAGCAGCGCCATGGCGTACTCACGCCAGGTGAGGTGTTCTGGTTTATTAATCTGCCGACGGGCGTAGAAATCCCCTTTTTCTGAGGCGTATAAACAGCCGCTATTTGCCCCGCTGACGCGTGTGCACATCAACGCCCATTTTTCCGGCTCGAGTACGTGGTAAAGCCATAAACCTTGCCGCTGATCCATGCCAAATGGTTCGCAAATTCGCATATGGCGCATGGGAACCCCAGCCTGATACATCAGAGAATACAGTGTGTTGCAGGTTTCATTTGTCTGGGAAAACCACGTCCAGATATCGGCAGTTTTCCAATCATAGATGGGATAAACATTATAAGCGTGTCCCTTTGCGGTGGCGGTCGTCCAGGGCTTGTCGTCGGCATAACGTAATTTTTTGTTTGAGGCGATGCTCAGGAAACGGTGATAGGACTCATCCGCACGAATACCAATCATCACAGCCGCTGGGTTTGATGCGGAAAACCATTCAGAAAATGCACCGACAAAGGCTTCAAAGCTCATTGCATACTTATAAAAGGGGAAAAAGTTACCATCAGTAATGGCATCTGATGGGGGTTGGCGAACCCAGGAAACGCCCTCCTGCCAGCACGTCCATTCTGGTTGAAATTGTGAAACTGAATTCGGTGTAGTAAGGGGAAGGGCAACCCAGTAAAAGTCATCGACTACATCTTTGTACTGTTCACGCATCTTTTCGATAACCGAAATGGTGTGGCTAAATTGTGCTTCCCAGTCGACAAACAGAATGCTGATTTTCCGCTTGAGTTGGCGTGCGACCATAGCGGTTAAATGAAACATTAACGTGGAATCTTTTCCGCCGGAAAATGAGATGCAAATGCGGTCGAAGTTAGTGAATGTCCAGTGAATACGTTCAAGGGATGCCTGTAACACATTTTGCTGGAGAGGAATTTTATGTGAAGACATTATTGTTGGTCATGTAATAATTAAAGATATTTATGATATATCAATATAAACATAATGTTATGTGGCATTTTTTTTGTTTTTTTTATTTTTAGCTCTAATATCTAAAAATAAATTTAATGGTAATTTAAAAATATATTTAGCATTGATTTATATATTATCTGAATATAATTCAGGTGCCATATTGGTATTGAATGAAACTTGTCTGGCTTCATGCTCATGTAACAGGCAACCAGGATTTGGATCAAGTTTCCGGCTTTCTTGCCGATAAGTTCTGTAAATTCCTTCTTAGCATCGTTATATTATACGCTACATAACGAAACTCAATGGAGTAAAACATGGCTAAGCAGTGGGTACGTCTGGCATTCGGCGCGGCACTGAGCGTCACAATGGCCGCGCAAGCATTCGCCGATAACAACAAAATTACCGTTTTTGCTGCCGCATCGTTAATTAACGCGATGCAGGATATTGCGACCCAATATCAGAAAGGGAAGACGGTCGAAATTGCCTCTTCTTTCGCTTCATCTTCAACGCTGGCGCGCCAAATTGAAGCTGGCGCACCTGCTGATTTATTCATTTCTGCCGACCAGAAATGGATGGATTACGTGGTCAGCAAAGATGCGATTAAAGCCGATTCCCGTGAAACACTGCTCGGCAACAGTCTGGTAGTGGTGGCACCTAAAGCCAGCAATATTGGCGATGTTGCGATTAATGCTAAAACTGACTGGGCTGCGTTGCTGAAAGGTGGCCGTCTTGCTGTGGGTGATCCAGACCACGTTCCGGCAGGCATTTATGCCAAAGAAGCGCTGCAAAAATTAGGTGTCTGGGATACGCTATCACCACAATTAGCTCCGGCAGAAGATGTCCGCGGCGCCCTGGCATTGGTTGAACGTGACGAAGCACCGATAGGTATCGTGTATGGTTCCGATGCCGTAGCCAGTAAAGGTGTGAAAGTGGTGGGTACATTCCCTGAAGATTCCCACAAAAAAGTGGAATACCCGATTGCCATTGTGAAAGGCCACGACAACCCAACGGTAAGTGCGTTTTACACTTATCTGAAAGGACCGGAAGCGGCTGCTATCTTCCAACGTTACGGATTTACGACCAAATAATGATATTGACCGATCCCGAATGGCAGGCGGTACTGCTGAGCCTGAAAGTCTCAACCCTTGCGGTGTTGTTTAGTCTTCCTTTTGGGATCTTCTTTGCCTGGGTGCTGGTGCGTTGCCGGTTCCCTGGCAAAGCCCTGCTCGACAGCATTATCCATCTTCCCTTAGTGCTCCCGCCCGTGGTGGTCGGTTACTTATTGCTGATTGCAATGGGGCGACGTGGCGTGATTGGCGCCTGGATTTACGATGTTTTTGGTATCACTTTTGCTTTCAGTTGGCGCGGAGCGGTACTGGCTGCCGCGGTGATGTCCTTCCCGCTGATGGTACGAGCGATTCGCCTGGCGCTGGAAGGCGTAGATATGAAACTCGAACAGGCTGCTCGCACGTTGGGAGCCGGGCGCTGGCGGGTATTTTGCACCATCACGCTACCGTTGACCCTACCGGGCATTATTGCCGGAACGGTGCTGGCGTTTGCCCGTTCACTTGGCGAATTCGGCGCAACTATTACCTTCGTTTCAAATATTCCCGGCGAAACCCGCACTATTCCTTCGGCGATGTACACCCTGATTCAAACCCCTGGCGGCGAAAATGCGGCAGCACGTTTGTGCGTGATTTCGATTGTATTAGCGCTGGTGTCTTTGCTGGTGGCGGAATGGCTGGCACGACAGAGCCGTAAGCGGATAGGGGCAGTCTGATGCTGGAACTCAATTTTGTTCAGACGCTGGGCGAACATCGTCTTGAGATAAACGAAACCTTACCCGGCATGGGCATTACGGCAGTATTTGGCGTTTCAGGTGCCGGGAAAACCTCGCTGATTAATGCGATTAGTGGTCTGACACATCCGCAACAAGGCCGGATCGTGCTTAATGATCGGGTGTTGAGCGACGCAGAAAAGAAGCATTTTCTGGCCCCGGAAAAACGTCGTATTGGTTATGTATTCCAGGACGCACGCCTGTTCCCGCATTACCGCGTGCGTGGCAACCTGAAATACGGTATGCACAGATCCGCCGCAGGGCAGTTCGACAAAATGGTCGCGTTACTCGGTATTGAACCGTTGCTTGAGCGCTTCCCGTGGAGCCTTTCGGGCGGTGAAAAACAGCGTGTGGCGATTGGCCGTGCCTTGCTGACATCTCCAGAACTGTTGTTGCTTGATGAGCCGCTCGCCTCGCTGGATATTCCGCGTAAGCGTGAATTGCTGCCATATTTGCAGCGGCTGGCGCGAGAAATTAACATCCCGATGCTTTACGTCAGCCACTCGCTGGAGGAAATTCTCCACCTGGCAGATAAAGTGCTGGTGCTGGATGCGGGTAAAGTGAAAGCCTTTGGCAATCTGGAAGAAGTGTGGGGCAGTAGCGTGATGCACCCGTGGTTACCGAAAGAGCAGCAAAGTAGCGTGCTCAAAGTGACCGTACTGGAACATCATCCGCATTACGCGATGACTGCACTGGCGCTGGGCGATCAGCATTTGTGGGTCAATAAACTGGATAAACCGTTGCAGGCGTCGTTACGCATTCGCATCCAGGCCTCAGACGTTTCATTGATTCTTCAGCCGCCAGTCAACAGCAGCATCCGTAACGTGTTGCGGGCGAAAGTCGCGCAATGTTATGACGATGAAGGGCAGGTGGAAGTGCAACTGGAAGTCGGGTCGAGAACGTTGTGGGCGCGGATTAGCCCGTGGGCGCGGGACGAGCTAATGATAAAACCGGGCCAATGGTTGTATGCGCAAATTAAGAGTGTTTCGATAACCGCGTGAATTACTGGCGGGCGTGTTTCGCTGCCCGCCAATAAAATTCATTACAACAAATGCTTATAAATCGTCTCGGCGATACCGGTTTCCAGATTGGTGCCAATCACCAAATCGGCACGGGCTTTAATTGCCTCATCGGCATTGCCCATTGCCACACCGAGTCCGGCAGTTTCCAGCATACTCAAATCGTTAAAATTATCGCCAAAGGCAATGACCTGGCTCATTGATAAACCTTGAGATGCAACCCATTGCGCTAAGCGATTGCCTTTGCTGTTGCCGCGTTGTGCCACATCAACCTGATCATGCCATGACCACTCACACGACAGACCTAGTTCTTGCTCCACAACCTGTGTGAAGTTTTGCAATTTCACAGTGTCTTCATCAGTCAGCGCAAACTTCCAGATAGCATCCACTTCATGTGCGGCTTCGCGCAGAGAATTCACATGGCGGAACACCGGGCGCTGAGATTCTGGCAAGGATTTAGCCCAGTTCTCGGTACGCAAAACATGACCTGTCGGTTCCTGATACAGCATCGCATCATCGACATACATCAACCCATGAACGTTATGGGTATCCAGTAGGTCAATCAACTGGTTAGCTTGTTGAGGCTGCAAAGGATCGGATGAAAGCACCTTTTTTGCATGATAATCATACAAGTAAGTACCGTTACAGCAAATTGCAGGTGTTTCCAGAGCCAGTGCCTGATAAAAAGGATGGATGGCAACGTGATGGCGGCCCGTCACAATGACAACTTTCACGCCAGCGTCACGCGCGCGTTGTAAAGCTGTCAGTGATTCAGGAAGAATGGTTTTTTGCGGCGTGAGTAACGTGCCGTCAAGATCAAGGGCGATTACGCGATAAGTCATTTAGGGTTCCAGTCAAATTCAGAATCATAAGGCCTGTGCCGATGTTACACCGCTTGCGGCGTTGTTCAAAATGACAACACGAAGCGGCAAAACGCACTACCCTTGTGACTATTACTCAAGACGTTGGGAGGAGAGATAATTCATGAAACAAACTGTTTATACCGCCAGCCCGGAAAGCCAGCAAATCCACGTTTGGCAACTTAATTCTGGTGGCGAGCTTACGCTGGTTCAGGTAGTGGACGTGCCAGGACAGGTTCAGCCGATGGTGATAAGCCCTGACAAACGTTATCTGTATGTGGGAGTGCGCCCCGAGTTTCGTGTGATTGCCTTCCGCATTGCGCCAGATGACGGCATGCTTACCGAAGCCGGTGTCACGTCAATTCCGGGCAGCCCAACGCACATTTCGACCGACCATCAAGGCCGTTTCCTGTTCAGCGCATCTTACAATGCGGGCAGCGTCAGTGTGGTGAGCCTGGCTAACGACGGTCTGCCTGGCGAGGTTGTCGATGTGGTGGAAGGTTTAGAAGGTTGCCACTCCGCCAATATTTCCCCGGACAACCGCACCTTGTGGGTTCCGGCATTGAAGCAAGATCGCATCTGCCAGTTTACTCTGTCTGAAGACGGCCATCTGGTCGCGCAAACCCCGGCAGAAGTGACCACCGTTGAAGGTGCTGGGCCACGTCATATGGCGTTCCACCCGAATCAGCAATACGGTTATTGCGTTAACGAATTGAACGGTTCTGTGGATGTGTGGGAACTGAAAAATACCCTGGGAAAAATTGAGTGCGTGCAGACGCTGGATATCATGCCTCCAGGTTTCTCTGATACCCGTTGGGCGGCTGATATCCATATCACGCCTGATGGTCGGCATCTCTACACTTGCGACCGCACTGCCAGCATTATCACGGTATTTAGTGTTTCTGAAGATGGCAGCGTTCTGGCAGTGGAAGGCTACCAGCCGACTGAGAGCCAACCGCGTGGCTTCAACGTTGATCACTCAGGTAAATATCTGATTGCCGCAGGCCAGAAATCGCACCATATCGCGGTTTATCAAATCACGGGTGAGCAAGGTTTGCTTGAAGAGAAAGGCCGCTATGCTGTAGGGCAGGGGCCGATGTGGGTGGTGGTTAACGCAGTATAACCATTTGATTATGATGACAAAAAACCTCGCAATTGCGAGGTTTTTTGTTTTAAGCCATGGGCTTAATATTAGTGGGTAACGACTTGGCTACCTACGCCGCGGTTGTTGAATTCCCACAGGCGGTTTGCGTTAGCGTCGTTCAGGTCGCGCTGAATTTCGCCTTTCTCGCCTTTAGTACCGATGTTGCCGGTGAACGGACGTTTAGAACCTACGGCATCGCCCCACGGTTTCGCGTTGTTGAAACCTTCGTTGATCACGCTGTCACGGATAACCACCTGGCCGTTTGAAGTCTGGCCTGCGGCATAACCGTTTTCAGTGGCTTCAACATCCCAGGCGCGGCCCAGTTGTGCAACGTTCTCGCCAGCAGCTGAGAAGCGGCTGTTAATTGCCAGGAAGCCGTAATAAATGTTTGGCTGAGTTGCCGGAGCAAATACCGAGCCTTCTTGCGTACGGCTGTTTACCAGGCGGAAATCGGTGTTATCAAACACCACTGCACCTCGGCCGGCAACCACATCTACATCGCCTTCAATGTAGCTGTTAGTTACCAGGGTGCGAGGTTGACGGTCAGTCAACAGGCGGTTTTGCACGTCGCTGTTGGTGACGAAGAAGGTGTTCTGACGGCCCAGCAGGTGAACATTGTTCAACTGCACTTTGTCGCCATCAGTACGCAGCGCGACGGCCTGATGATTAGACGCATCAACGCTGTCACCCAGGGTGTTGGCGATAGTCAGGTTCTGCATCTGCAAACCATTGTTCTGTGACCAGACCGCGGCAGAACACATGATACCGACGGTTGCAGTGCGCTTGCTCTGGCAGCTATCAAACATGTACCAGGCTGGTTTACCCGGCATATATTTGCCTGCTGGGTTAACGGCACGGCGCCAGGTATTCACGTCGATTTCAGAATCCAGTGGCATGGTGATTTTTACATCAGCAGCGTTATCAGTGGTGCCGTACAGCGTCACGCTGCCAGAACCCGCAGGAATATAAACGGTACCGGCGTACTCGCCCGGCTGAATCGCAATGTACAGGCGATTGTTGCTGTGTTTCATCATGGCGGCATCAACGGCGGCCTGAATAGACGTATGCGTTACACCTGCGCCACCCGCGGCACCGACAACAAAGTCAGGCTGCTGAGGAAGGCGAATCGAGGAAGGAGTCCATGGAGCTTCATCTTTATTCTTAGATGAGAAGTAGCGCGCCTGAACAAAGTTCTGCGCTTCATCGGACGATAAAATCGGGCGAGATTGAGTGCCTGGTGCTGCTTGTGTAGAAGGGCGTTCTGCCGACGGTGTTGAGCTACAGGCCGACAAAGCCACAGCAAAAGCGAGCACAGCTGCCCGACGAGAAACCGAAAATGTGTTCAAGGCTTGCTCCTTGCAATGCAATTTTAAAATGGGGTCTTAAAGCCTGCTTTTTTATACTAAGTTGAGTGAAACAGGAAGCCGATTGTGCAAATCGGCTTCATAAAAAGCGGACTATCTGAACATTGCGGTGATAGAGGCACTGGCTAAAGAGTGGAAATGGACGTTAAAGCCGACCATGGCGCCGGATGCATTTTCATCAACCTCAAGCTGTTCCACGTCGAGGGCATACACGGTAAAGATATAGCGATGAGTTTCGCCTTTCGGCGGTGCTGCTCCACCGTATCCCGCTTTGCCGAAATCGGTGCGTGTCTGAATCGCAGGTTCGGGTAACTCCACTAAATTTGAGCCAGAACCTTGCGGCAATACGCGGGTATCAGCAGGAAGATTCACCACTACCCAGTGCCACCAGCCGGAGCCCGTCGGCGCGTCCGGGTCATAACAGGTGACGACAAAACTTTTGGTTCCGCTCGGGACTTCATCCCAGGCAAGATGCGGGGAAATATTGTCGCCCTGGTAACCCATGCCGTTAAAAACGTGGCGTGCGGGAAGTTTGTCGCCTTCCTTAATATCCTGACTAAAGAGTTTCATAGCCGAACCTTCCTTACTAGAGTTTCAATAGTTTAAGCAGTTCTTCGGCCGCTACAGCTGACGACGCCGGGTTTTGCCCGGTCACCAGATGCCCGTCGACCACCGCGTACTCGCCCCAGTCATCAGTGCGCTCGAATAGCCCACCGGCTTTTTTCAGCTCATCTTCCACCAGGAATGGCACGATGGCGGTTAAGCCAACGCCATCCTCTTCGCTATTGGTAAAACCGGTCACCCGTTTGCCTTTCACCAGCGGTGACCCATCCGGTTTTTTCACCTTGCGTAACACGCCTGGCGCATGACAAACCGCGGCAACAGGCTTACCCGCCGCCCAAAACTGTTCAATCAATGTGATCGAGTGTTCATCTTCTGCCAAATCCCACAATGGCCCGTGGCCGCCAGGGTAAAACACCGCATCAAAATCTTCAGCGCGGATGGTGGCAAGCTTTTCTGTATTAGCTAACCGCTTTTGTGCGTCAGTATCATGACGGAAACGGCGAGTGTCGTCGGTTTGTGCATCCGGCTCATCACTTTTGGGATCAAGCGGCGGTTGGCCACCTTGTGGTGAAGCGAGAGTAATATTCAAACCTGCGTCACGAAAGACATAATACGGCGCGGCAAACTCCTCAAGCCAAAAGCCTGTGGGTTTGCCGGTATTGCCCAGTTGATTGTGCGAGGTTAAAACCATGAGGATTTTCATTTGACTCTCCCGGTTGGGCGCATGAAAAGATCCTCGAAGTGTAGTGCATCTGTGAGCGGCTTGCTGGTGCTCAGCTTTTGAAGAAGGCCGGGTTTTCTACCGCATTCGTTACGGCGGTGATCAATTTTGCTAGCTGTTCATGCGTGATGACGTAAGGTGGCATCAGATAAATCAGGCGGCCAAATGGACGGATCCACACGCCTTGCTCAACAAAGAACGCCTGAAGTGCAGCCATATCCACCGGATGATGCGTTTCCACCACGCCAATGGCCCCAAGCACGCGCACATCGGCTACTTGCTGACAATTCTGCAAGGGTTTAAGCCCTTCCAGTAACTGCTGTTCCAGAGCATTAACTTGCTGCTGCCAGTGGCCTTCTTCCAGCAAGGTGAGGCTTTCGGTCGCGACCGCACAGGCCAGCGGATTGCCCATAAACGTCGGGCCGTGCATAAAGCATCCGGCTTCGCCGTCGCTAATGGTTTCGGCAACCTGGCGCGTGGTGAGCGTGGCGGAAAGCGTCATCGTGCCGCCGGTCAGCGCTTTACCAAGGCACAGAATATCTGCTGAAATCCCTGCATGTTCGCAGGCAAACAATTTGCCTGTACGACCAAAGCCGGTCGCTATCTCATCGGCAATCAGCAATATGCCTTCGCGGTCGCACATGCGGCGGATTCGACGCAGCCATTCAGGGTGATAAAAGCGCATGCCGCCCGCGCCCTGGACGATGGGTTCGAGGATAACGGCGGCAATTTCATGGCGATGAGCGGCCATCAAACGGGCGAACGGCACGATGTCCATTTCATTCCATTCGTCGTCAAAACGGCAATCTGGTGCAGGGGCAAATAAATGTTCAGGGAGATAACCTTGCCACAGGCTGTGCATCGAGTTATCCGGGTCACACACTGACATCGCACCAAAGGTATCGCCATGATAACCATGACGGAAAGTCAGGAAACGCTGGCGTGGTTCGCCTTTTGCGTGCCAGTACTGCAACGCCATTTTCATCGCCACTTCAACGGCGACAGAGCCGGAGTCGGCAAGGAAAACGCATTCAAGATTTTCCGGCGTCATGGCGACCAGTTTACGACACAGTGCCACCGCGGGTGGGTGGGTGATACCGCCGAACATCACGTGTGACATCTGGTCAATCTGGTCTTTCATCGCCTGGTTTAAACGCGGGTGATTGTAGCCATGAATCGCCGCCCACCAGGACGACATCCCGTCAACAAGGGCTTTACCATCAGCAAGTTGCAGTTCGCAGCCCGTAGCCGCTACCACCGGATAAACCGGTAACGGTTGGGTCATAGACGTGTACGGGTGCCAGATATGTTGTTGGTCGAACGCTAAATCAGCAGGGGTCATAGGGTGACTTGTAAACCATTTAAAAAAGATTTAGGTTTACAAGTATAACGTCAATCAACGGCTAACAACACCCTTTTTGGAGACGCCCAATGGCTCACCACGCACGCTGGTCAATGTCGCAGGTCACTGCTTTATTTGAAAAACCTTTCCTCGAACTGATGTTTGAAGCACAACAAGTTCACCGTCAGCACTTCGATCCCCGCCATGTTCAGGTCAGTACCTTGCTGTCGATTAAAACCGGCGCATGCCCGGAAGATTGCAAATATTGCCCTCAAAGTGCGCGATACAAAACTGGGCTGGCATCCGAACGCTTGATGGAGGTTGAGCAAGTTCTCGACTCGGCGCGTAAAGCGTTGAACGCCGGTTCTACCCGTTTCTGCATGGGTGCTGCCTGGAAAAACCCTAACGATCGCGACATGCCGTACCTTGAGCAAATGGTGCAAGGCGTGCGCGAAATGGGGCTGGAAACCTGTATGACGCTGGGCACGTTAACCGGTGCGCAAGCAGATCGCCTGGCCGCTGCAGGGCTGGATTACTACAATCACAACCTCGATACCTCGCCAGAATTTTACGGCAATATTATTACCACGCGTACCTACCAGGAGCGCCTCGACACGCTCGACAAAGTGCGCGATGCCGGGATTAAAGTCTGCTCCGGCGGCATTGTTGGGCTGGGTGAAACCGTAACCGACCGCGCAGGGTTGTTGCTGCAACTTGCCAATCTGCCGACGCCGCCTGAGAGCGTGCCAATCAACATGCTGGTGAAGGTGAAGGGCACACCGATGGCCGATAACGAAGACGTCGATGCATTTGATTTTATTCGCACCATCGCGGTGGCGCGCATCATGATGCCAGGGTCTTTCGTGCGCCTTTCTGCCGGGCGCGAGCAGATGAGTGAACAAACTCAGGCCATGTGTTTCATGGCGGGTGCCAATTCCATTTTCTACGGCTGCAAACTGCTGACCACGCCAAATCCGGAAGAAGACAAAGACCTGCAATTGTTCCGCAAGCTGGGCCTAAACCCGCAGCAAACCACCACCCACGCGGGCGATAACGAACAGCAACAACAACTGGCCGAACAGTTGCTCACCGCGGATACGGAGAATTACTACAATGCGGCGGCTGTATGACCTGGCAGCAACGTATCGACAGTGCGCTTGAGCAACGGCGGGCAAATGACAGTTTCCGAATCCGCCAGGTTAATCAACAAGGTAGCGGGCGCTACCTTGTGCAAAACCAAACCCGCTATCTGAATTTTTCCAGCAATGACTATCTGGGAATGAGCCACCATGCGCAGGTGATTCAGGCCTGGCAGCAGGGAGCCGAGACTTACGGTGTCGGCAGCGGCGGTTCCGGGCATGTCACGGGCTACCACGAGGCGCACCAGCAATTTGAACAACAGCTTGCCGACTGGCTTGGGTTTCCCCGTGCGCTGCTGTTTATTTCCGGTTTTGCGGCGAACCAGGCGCTGATTGCCGCGCTAACGGAAAAATCGGATCGAATTATTGCCGATAAACTCAGCCACGCCTCGCTGCTGGAAGCGGCAATGAACAGCCCTGCACAGTTGCGGCGCTTTACGCATAATGATGTGCCATCGTTGCAAACCTTGCTGGCGCAACCCCATGAAGGCCAACAACTGGTGGTAACCGAAGGGGTCTTCAGCATGGATGGCGATGCCGCACCGTTGGCTGAAATCACGCAGTTAAGCCGTAATGCAGGGGCTTTGCTGATGGTCGATGATGCGCATGGCATCGGGGTTATAGGCGAAGAAGGGCGCGGAAGTTGTGACCAGCAACAGATCAAACCGGATTTATTAGTCGTCACTTTTGGCAAAGCTTTTGGTGCCGGCGGGGCCGCGGTACTGTGCAGTGAATCACTGGCTGATTATTTGCTGCAATTTGCCCGTCATCTGATTTACAGCACCGCCATGCCCCCCGCACAGGCGTGCGCGTTATCGGCGGCATTGAATGTTATTCGTCACGATGAGTCCAGACGTGCGCAATTACGCGCCAATATTGTCCATTTCCGATCTGGGGCAGCACAGCTGCCGTTGAAATTAATGGCTTCGCAAACCGCGATCCAGCCATTAATTGTGGGTGAAAATCAGGCTGCGCTGAACCTCGCTTCCACCATGCGTGAGCGCGGATTTTGGATGACGGCGATTCGCCCGCCAACGGTTCCACCGGGCACCGCCAGGCTGCGTGTGACGCTGACCGCCAGCCACACCGCTGATGATATCGACAAGCTTCTGGAGGCGCTGTATGACGCAACTCGTTAACAAAGCCGCTGTCGCAGCCGCTTTTGGACGCGCGGCACCCACCTATGACAGCCACGCCGAGCTACAGCGCATCAGCGGCGGATTTCTTACCGATATGCTTGAAGGCCGACGTATCTCCACGATGCTGGACGCCGGGTGTGGTACCGGCTGGTACAGCCGCGTATGGCGTGACAAAGGCTGCCATGTGACGGCGTTAGATCTCTCTGCTGCAATGCTGAATTATGCGGCACAACGTGAGTCGGCAGATTGTTATCTCGAAGGTGACATCGAAGCCATCGCACTTCCTGACGGGCAAGTCGATTTAGCCTGGAGCAACCTTGCGGTGCAATGGTGCAGCGATTTACACAGTGGATTGAGTGAGCTTTATCGCATCACCCGCTCGGGAGGATGTGTGGCATTTACTACGCTTGCGGCGAACTCATTAAGTGAGCTACATACCGCATGGCACGCGGTAGACGAACGCTCACATGCCAATCAATTCCTCTCGATTGAGCAGATTCAGCAGGCTTGTGAAGGCTGGCGTTGTTCTCTACAAATTCATGAGATTAGCCAATTTTACCCAAGCGTAATGAGTGCCATGCACTCGCTAAAAGGCATTGGCGCAACACACCTTCATGACGGACGAAAAGCGTCATTGATGACCCGTCAGCAATTGCAAAAATTAAGTCTCGCCTGGCCGCAAAAAGAGGGGCAATTCCCCCTGACATGGCAGCTCGTTTGTGGAGTAATAGAACGTGATTAAACGATGGTTTGTGACCGGAACCGATACTGAAGTCGGTAAAACAGTCGCCAGTTGCGCCTTGCTGCAAGCCGCCACACAGGCGGGTTACCGTACGGCAGGTTATAAGCCGGTAGCGTCGGGAAGCGAAATGACGGCTGCGGGTATCCGCAATAGCGATGCACTGGCATTGCAGCGCAATAGCAGCGTCAAAGTAGACTATGACCAGGTGAACCCTTTTGCTTTTTTGGAACCGACGTCACCACACATTGTCAGTGCGTTGGAAGAGCGGCCTATTGAATTTTCACAGCTATCTCTGGGGCTGGAAGCACTGGCTTCGCAAGCTGATTGGTTACAGGTTGAAGGAGCGGGAGGCTGGTTTACGCCACTTTCGCAGACCGCCACTTTTGCTGATTGGGTTATCCAGCAGCAACTGCCGGTGATCCTGGTTGTTGGGGTGAAACTGGGATGTATTAACCACGCCATGCTAACGGCACATGCGGTGCGGAGTGCAGGGCTGCATCTGGCGGGGTGGATTGCCAACGACGTTCAGCCAACAGGCAAACGTCACGCAGAATACATCGCGACGTTACGTGACGTTTTAAACGCCCCGATGTTGGGTGAAATTCCGTTTTACCCGCAACTTAATGAGCAAAGCCCTCTCGGCAGCCATCTGGATATTTCACTTCTTTCTGCATAACTCGCAAATCTTGTGATCCTTTCTGCAACGCCCGATAAATTTTTCGGGCGCTATTCCTG
Source organism: Buttiauxella sp. 3AFRM03 (assembly GCF_003675305.1). NCBI lineage: Bacteria > Pseudomonadati > Pseudomonadota > Gammaproteobacteria > Enterobacterales > Enterobacteriaceae > Buttiauxella > Buttiauxella sp. 3AFRM03. The sequence continues at coordinate 1,435,231 of NZ_CP033076.1, read as the reverse complement.
AATCCGTTGTTGCCCAAAACATCTCCTTGAAGAAACGCTGAGTGCGAGTAAATTACTTTTCAATTCCATGTTGTCACATGACAACTTTTTTGAGAGTATAGCCAGGAGGTTTTTATGAAGCGGCGTTTGCACCCGAATAAGGATATTGAAGCAGCATTGAGTTATCCGGAGTGTCATGGCTGGCGGGTCCAGCCTGGTGGTTCGCATTGCTGGGGGAAGATGTATTGTCCGTGGAATGACAAAGCCTGCCGGTGCGGTGAGTTTTGTATTAGTTGTATCTGGAGTGCGCCGCGCAGTGCGTACAACCATGCCAGGCAAATACGTCTTGTCGTTGATAACTGTAGTCAGCAAAGTACGCCGGCCATTATCAGACATTAAGTTTCAAGGAGCAGAACATGTCAGAATTTAGTTTCACATTGATTTTTACCTTGCCAGAAAAAAGCCAGAATCCTGCTGAGTGGGTAGAGGCGTTAGGCGCACAAGGCTGCGATGACGCACTGGTTGGCGTGGGGGTGACCGGGCGCATTGCATTGAATTTCATGCGTGAAGCGCAAGAGGCAAAGCAGGCCGTTGTTTCCGCCATTAAAGACGTGAAACGTATTATTCCAGGTGCGGTGTTGGTCGAAGTGATGCCTGACCTGGTTGGACTAACCGATATTGCCGAACTGCTGGGGTTTTCGCGCCAGTACATGCGTAAAGTGATGGTCAGCCGGAACGCGTTTCCTCAACCAGTGCACGACGGTAAAACCGCTATTTGGCATCTGGAACCGGTGTTGCGCTGGATGCGTGAAGCTGGGGTGTCAAAAGTCCCTTTGCCGTTGGTAGAGCTTTCAGCCGTGACACGGCAATGCAATTTACAACGGGAACTCGCCGATCTCGATGATGATTTACAGAAGCAACTCGGGCAGTTGTGACGGCAGAACCGGATTAACCCATCATGCCGTCGATTGATACACCATCATGGGTCAATCCAACTAGAAACCAGTTTGTCGTCCAGCATTGCGACATGACCCTGAGCGACGTTTCGTCCACGGTGGAGCAAACAGAAACGGTCTGCTACACGACGAATAAACGGCAACCGCTGTTCTACTAACAGGATAGTTAATCCAAAGTCACGGCTTAAACGTCGGATGATATTGCTGAGATCATGAATAAACCGCTGGCCGCTGCCAAAAGTCGGTTCATCCAGAATCAACAGTTTCGGCTCGGTCACCAGCGCCCTTGCTAATGCCAGTTGCTGCTGAAGATCGCCTGACAGCTCGCCACCGCGCACATGGCGCAAGCTATAAAGTTCAGGGAACAGTTCATAGATCATCGATGGGATCGCCCGCGTCCGCACACGGGCAGCTAACAGCGCAATTTGCAGGTTCTCCTCAACGCTCAGTTGGGAAAAGATGCGTCTGTCCTGGGCGACATAACTCATCCCAAGAGCCGCCCGGCCTTCAATAGGTTGGGTCAGCAAATCTTGTGGAGGATGCCCTGCCTCAAGCCAGGTCATACTGCCACTTTGTACGGGCAGGTAACCAGTGATGCAGTTAACCAGCGTTGTTTTGCCCATTCCTGGCGCACCTAACACACAGGTACATTCGCCTGGAGTCAGCTCAAGATCCAAGTTCCACAGAATATGGCTCTCACCATAAAACTGATTAACAGCTCGCAGACTCAACATCGATATTCTCCTTCGGATTGGGTTAACAGCGCAGCGTGGCGTCCACCACTCAAACCAGGACAAGTAAAACTGTGCAATTCCCTTGCCATGAACCTTTTTGCGCGGCAGAACATGGCAACTTTGAGAAAAGACTCATGAAAAAGGTTGAAGAAACCTTCGTCGCCTACGACTCGAAAAGACGAATGCACTCTGTCAGTGCTGGTCACTGCCAGGGATGGTGCAAGAGAGCAGAGTTGCTCCATGATAATGCGCAATTCGTGAGCAGGATCATAAGAAAAGGTGGCTCATCTTTAAGCAAAAATAAGACAAAAATAATGATGAAAAATATTTTTGATGCCACTCACAGAGATTTTAGGGTTTTTTGCGGTCTGCGCTGCAAAAGGGCTGAGAGCAGTTATCCACTATTCCTGTGGATAACCATGTGCATTAGAGTTAGAGAACTTGCGGTAAGCGAGGACTGGCGCGGCTTGCACATGAATTGGCGCTAAACCAGACTTTATCAAATAGCTGTTTAAAATTAATGAGTTGAATAAAATCAATCGCTGCAATAAAAGTGCCACAGATGTTCCTTGCGCTTTTATGACACTGCTTGACAAATGTTAAAAGGTAAAAAAATCTGGGGATAACCATTTTAGTCAGCTGAAATATCTGAGGGAGGAATGTTTTACCGGTAAACCAAACGGCAAAAAGAGGCCGTATCATAAACTTTTGTGCAAGGAACTGGTTTTTCATCCAGTATCTTTTTCTGGCAAAATTTCCTGTGCTGAGTAAAATTATCCTCCGGCCCGCTCGTTTCTTCATCAGGTAGCCTCTTCATGAGTAAAGCATTCAAATTAAATTCAGCATTCAAACCTTCTGGCGATCAGCCAGAGGCCATTCGCCGCCTTGAAGAGGGGCTACAAGACGGGCTTGCCCATCAGACACTGTTGGGTGTGACAGGCTCCGGTAAGACCTTTACCGTGGCGAACGTGATTGCAGATTTGCAACGCCCCACCATGGTGCTGGCACCGAACAAAACCCTTGCGGCGCAGTTGTATGGCGAGATGAAAGAGTTCTTTCCGGATAACGCGGTTGAGTTCTTTGTTTCCTACTACGATTACTACCAGCCTGAAGCCTACGTCCCGAGCTCCGATACTTTTATCGAAAAAGATTCCTCGGTGAATGAACATATCGAGCAGATGCGCCTGTCAGCCACCAAAGCGTTACTCGAAAGGCGTGATGTGATTGTGGTGGCTTCGGTGTCGGCGATATACGGCCTGGGCGATCCGGATCTCTACCTGAAAATGATGCTGCATCTCACCAAAGGGATGATCATCGATCAGCGCTCTATTTTGCGCCGTTTGACCGAACTGCAATACACCCGTAATGACCAGGCTTTCCAGCGCGCGACTTTCCGTGTGCGTGGGGAAGTCATCGACATCTTCCCGGCAGAGTCAGACGATTTAGCGTTACGGGTCGAATTGTTTGATGAAGAAGTGGAACGGCTTTCACTATTCGACCCCCTGACCGGGCAAATAGACCAGGTGATTCAGCGCTTCACCATTTACCCTAAATCACATTACGTCACCCCGCGTGAACGTATTGTGCAAGCCATGGAAGAAATTAAGGTGGAACTGGCTGACCGTAAAAAGGTCTTGCTGGCGAACAACAAACTGCTTGAAGAGCAGCGCCTGTCGCAACGTACTCAATTCGATTTAGAGATGATGAACGAACTGGGCTACTGCTCTGGGGTAGAAAACTATTCGCGCTTCCTGTCGGGGCGTGGCCCTGGCGAGCCACCACCAACGCTTTTCGATTATCTGCCAGCAGATGGCCTGCTGGTGGTCGACGAATCCCACGTGACTATTCCGCAAATCGGCGGCATGTACAAAGGTGACCGGGCGCGTAAAGAAACCCTGGTTGAATACGGCTTCCGTCTGCCATCAGCACTCGATAACCGCCCGCTGAGATTTGAAGAGTTTGAAGCCCTGGCTCCGCAAACCATCTATGTTTCGGCAACACCCAGCAATTACGAGCTGGAAAAATCAGGTGGTGATGTTGTCGATCAGGTTGTCAGGCCAACGGGTTTGCTGGACCCGATTATCGAAGTGCGTCCAGTTGGCACCCAGGTTGACGACTTGCTTTCCGAGATTCGTAAACGTGTTGAAATCAACGAACGTGTTTTGGTCACCACGCTGACCAAACGTATGGCCGAAGATTTGACAGAGTATCTGGAAGAGCATGGCGAGCGGGTGCGTTATCTGCACTCAGATATCGATACCGTCGAGCGTATGGAGATCATTCGTGATTTGCGCCTTGGCGAGTTCGACGTGCTGGTAGGCATCAACTTGCTACGTGAGGGGTTGGATATGCCTGAAGTGTCGCTGGTGGCCATTCTGGATGCCGATAAAGAAGGTTTCCTGCGTTCTGAGCGTTCGCTCATTCAGACCATTGGTCGTGCGGCACGTAACATCAACGGTAAAGCCATTCTATATGGTGACAAAATCACCCCGTCCATGGCAAAAGCGATTAGTGAAACGGAGCGTCGCCGTGAGAAACAGCAACGATACAACGAAGAAAATGGCATTACGCCGCAGGGGCTGAACAAGAAAGTGGTGGATGTGCTGCAGCTTGGCGAAGGTATGGCGAAAACCAAAGGCCGGATGAAGAGCAAAGCGCGCAGCGTGATTGAAGATGATGAAATCATCCTGACGCCGAAAGCCCTGCAACAGAAAATTCATCAACTGGAAGCGAAGATGCTGGAGCATGCGCAGAATCTGGAATTTGAAGAAGCTGCACAACTCCGTGACCAGTTGCACGAGTTACGGCAATTGTTTATCGCTGCGTCGTAACGGGTGGCTGTAGCTAACGCTAATCCACCTCACGAAATCATGCACTTGTAGGTCGGATATGCGCAGCGTCATCCGACAAAACTGATGCAAACGGTGGATGACGCTATCGCTTATCCACCCTACAACGACTCACGAAATCATGCACTTGTAGCTACCGTCTTGGACGTCAAGCGGTAGCTGCATAATTTTCATCCCATGGTAATCGGGTTTTCAGTACGCCGAAGCACATATGTACCAGCTTACGCATCACTGCACCCAGCGCCGCTTTTTTCGCCTTACCTTTCGCTACCAGCCTTTCATATATCGCCTTCGCGGGTTTATTCCACCGGATTGCACTCAGGGCTGCTACATACAGTTTGGCTCTGACTATTGAGGGGCCTGTTTTTGACATATGTGCCCGCCCGCGTACCGAACTGCCGGACACTCTCTCCACCGGTGTTATTCCCAGATACGCTGCCACCTGCGAGGCACTTTTGAACGTCCCGTCTTTCAGTAGTGCCAGCATCTCCCGTCCCACCTGCTCCTTCACACATTTTATCGATTTCAGCAGCTCCAGATCGGCCTTCAGTCCCGGGTCGTTATCTGTGTGGTCAGTAATGAGCTTTTCTATCCGTTCCAGTTCATCACTCAGCCAGCCGTGTGTCCGCTCCAGTGAGCCTATGACCTCCCGTGGTGTCGAGGTTGAATGCGCTTTTTCAAGCCGGTTGGCCGTCCTCTGCACATCCTCTTTCAGCGCGTCGCGCTGACGCAACAACGCCCTGAGTTTACGGACTTCAACTGACGGTGGGACCCAGGCATCGGGATGCTTCAGCTCGCCATAACAGGCCAGCACAAATGCGTCCACTGTGTCATTTTTCGTGAGGATATCCATTCCGCAGGCAAACTCACGGACACGGTATGGATTGGCCATGCAGACAGAAATCCCCGCATCATGAAGCCCATACGCCAGATTCTCATGGTAGATACCCGTGGCTTCCATCACGACTGTCATATTATCAGAGGCGCATTTTTGGGCCTCCAGCCAGTCGATGATTTTGCGGGCCACACAGGGTTCATTGGTGAAGACTTTCTGCTTTTTCTTACCCTTAATACCGGCAACAAGCAGACAGACATCTATTTTATTTTTGCTGATATCAGCACCGAGAAAAGCCATATTTCATCTCCTTCCACGTGAACCAACACGCCATTCCAGCCTTGTACATGCGAAGTCAGAGCTTCTGGTTACCGTTCGGATTTTGAGTGGCGTGAAAGGTGAAACGGAGGGCTTAAGCTACGTCGGAAGATCGAGGTCTTCAGGTCGGATACAAGCTTCCTCCGTTTCATGTAACCGGTAGCTAACCAGCTACCGGTTCAAGATACAAGGTCGGATAAGCGCAGCGTCATCCGACAAAACTGACGCAAACGGTGGATGACGCAATCGCTTATCCACCCTACAACGACTCACGAAATCATGCACTTGTAGGTCGGATAAGCGCAGCGTCATCCGACAGCAATCGCTCATCCTATCCCAGTTGCTGAACAGCTTTTTCCAGCGCCTGGCGTAGCAATTGACGGTCGTGACGATAGCGAATATCACAGGCTTCCAGAGGCTCCTGAATCACCACACGGTCGGTGATTTCAGCAACATCTACCTGCGGGCCAACCACCACGGCATCAATAATGCGCTTACCAACACGCTGTTCCATGATGTCCAGAGTTTGCCCAAGCGACAGGCTTGCCGCAGCGGTGCTTAATTCCTTGCCTAAATTACCGATAAACACCACCGGCGCAGGTGTGCGACGCAGCGCCTGATCCATATCTTCCAGCAGCAGTAACGGCATCAGGCTGGTATAAAAACTACCCGGGCCAATCAGAATCAAATCGGCTTTACCAATGGCCTGCAACGCTTCGCGTGTGGCGCGGGCTTGCGGGTATAACGACAACTCCTGCGGCGGTGAGGAAAGCTGGTCAATATTCACTTCACCGTAAATAAAATGGCCATCTGCATCCGTCGCCATCAAATCCACTGGCTGTTCAGACATCGGAATCAGAAACGCATCCACTTTGAGAAGGTTACGAATCAGATTGATGGCTTCCAGAGGCCGCACGCTCAGGTGGTCAAGTGCCTTTAACATCAAGTTTCCAAGGTTATGCCCTGAAAGTTCGCCATTACCGCCAAAACGGTACTCAAACATGGCCGAAGCAACGCTCTGTTCAGTAATTAACTGATTTAAACAGTTACGCATATCGCCCCAGGCAATGCCACCTTCAGAGCGCCGGATTCTCCCGGTAGAACCGCCGTTATCAGTGGTGGTAACAATGCCGGTTAAACGGGAACCTAAAGAGGAGAGAGAGGACATAACCCTGCCCAGGCCGTGTCCACCGCCCAGTGCAACCACTCTATCCAAATCCGCAAGCGTACGATTGCGCATAACTTTTCCTTATGACGAACTATCGAAATAAGGTAGCGTAAAAGATCTCAAAATACGATCCTGGCTAGGGCGATAATGATGTATATCAAAGCAAAAGATCGCTTTTGGCGTAGTCTGTAGCGAAATTGAGCGATTGTCTCGCTATGTATATATTTATATAGCGAAAGCTGTTATGGCGTTGAACTCCATCACGCGCTACTATCGCTCTAACACACACTAAGCCTCTGGACCTAAGTCGAAAGATACGGTGCTTTGGCCGTGACCTTGAGTCACCAGGGTGCAGAAAGAAATGCCTGCATCTCCCGTATTTGGAAGGTGTACATGGCTACTCAACTTACCGACGCATTCGCTCGTAAGTTTTTTTACCTGCGTCTGTCTATTACCGACGTTTGCAATTTTCGTTGCAACTATTGCCTGCCGGATGGCTACAAGCCTCACGGTGTGGCAAATAAAAGTTTCCTCAACGTCGATGAAATTCGCCGCGTTACGCGCGCTTTCGCCGCCCTGGGTACTGAAAAAGTACGCCTGACGGGTGGTGAACCCTCTTTACGTAAAGACTTCACTGACATCATCGCTGCGGTACATGAAAACGCCAGCATTCGCCAGATTGCCGTAACAACCAACGGTTATCGCCTTGCGCGCGACATCCAGCAATGGCGTGATGCCGGGCTGACGGCAGTGAACGTTAGCGTAGATAGTCTTGATGCTCGTCAGTTTCACGCGATTACCGGACAGGATAAATTCCGTCAGGTAATGGACGGCATTGACGCCGCGTTCTCTGCCGGTTTTGAGCGTGTAAAAGTGAATACCGTGCTAATGCGCGATGTGAACCACCACGAACTCGATACCTTCCTTGCCTGGATCAAACCGCGTCCTATCCAGTTGCGTTTCATCGAATTGATGGAAACCGGCGATGGCGGCGAATTGTTCCGCAAACACCACATCTCGGGCAAAATCATTCGCGACCAGTTGTTGGCTCGCGGCTGGGTACATCAACTCCGCAGCCGTAGTGACGGCCCGGCGCAGGTCTTTTGCCATCCAGATTATCAGGGCGAAATTGGCCTGATCATGCCTTACGAAAAAGACTTCTGTGCCAGTTGTAACCGCCTGCGCGTCTCATCCGTTGGCAACCTGCATCTATGCTTATTTGGCGAGCAGGGCATTTCATTGCGTGATTTGCTGGCGAGCGACGAGCAAATCACGGAGCTTGAAGCGCGTATCGCTGAAGCCCTGACCCACAAAAAACAGACCCATTTCCTGCATGACGGTGAAACCGGCATTACCCAAAACCTGTCCTACATCGGCGGTTAAAATCATATACATAGGGAAATCTCAATGAGCCAGACGAGTAGTGAATTTATCCCGCTACATATTGCCATTCTGACTGTTTCAAGCCGCCGCGGTGAAGACGACGACACTTCAGGGCATTATCTGCGTGAGGCTGCCACTGACGCGGGTCACAAAGTGGTTGCCAAAGCGATTGTTAAAGAAAACCGCTACGCCATTCGCGCGCAGGTTTCTCAATGGATTGCTGAGGATGAAGTCCAGGTGGTGCTAATCAACGGTGGGACAGGTTTTACCGATGGCGACCAGGCGCCCGAAGCGTTACTGCCGTTGTTTGACCGTGAAATCGAAGGTTTTGGTGAAGTTTTCCGCATGCTCTCTTTTGAAGAAATCGGCACCTCGACGCTGCAATCTCGTGCCCTGGCCGGTATTGCGAATCGCACGCTTATTTTTGCCATGCCAGGTTCCACGAAAGCGTGCCATACCGCGTGGGAAAATATCATCCAGCCTCAACTGGATGCTCGCGTGCGCCCTTGTAATTTCCATCCACATCTCAAGAAATAAATTATGTCGCAACTGACTCATATTAATGCCGCTGGCGAAGCGCACATGGTTGATGTTTCCGCCAAAGCAGAAACCGTGCGTGAAGCGCGTGCCGAAGCGTTTATCACCATGGAAGCCGCAACATTAGCGATGATTATTGAAGGCAGCCATCATAAAGGTGATGTCTTTGCCACGGCGCGAATCGCCGGGATCCAGGCCGCAAAACGCACCTGGGATTTGATTCCTCTTTGCCACCCGCTAATGCTCAGTAAAGTCGAAGTCAATTTAGCGGCTGAACCTGAACATAACCGTGTGCGCATCGAATCTGTCTGCCGTTTGACCGGTAAAACCGGCGTGGAAATGGAAGCGTTAACTGCTGCGTCGGTTGCCGCGTTGACCATCTACGACATGTGCAAAGCGGTGCAGAAAGATATGGTGATCGGCCCGGTTCGCCTGCTGGCGAAAAGCGGCGGTAAATCTGGCGACTTTAAGGCGGATAGCAAGGTGACAGAACATGATTAACGTGCTGTTTTTTGCCCAGGTACGTGAACTGGTTGATTGCGACAACCTGAAACTGGATGCGAGTTTTAGCAATGTCGAACAACTGCGCCAGAATCTGGCTGCGAAAAGCGAGCGCTGGGCGCTGGCGCTCGAGTCAGGCAAACTGCTGGCTGCCGTCAACCAGACACTGGTAAGTTTCGATCACCCGCTAAGCGACGGTGATGAAGTCGCCTTTTTCCCTCCGGTCACAGGCGGTTAAAATGGAAAACACTCGAATCCGTGTCAGCCACGAGAATTTCAACGTCGGCGACGAATACCAGTGGCTCGCGCAGTGCGATGAAGACGGCGCGGTGGTGACGTTTACCGGCAAAGTACGCAATCACAATCTTGGCGATAGCGTGAGCGCATTGACGCTGGAGCATTATCCGGGCATGACCGAAAAGGCGCTGGCGGAAATTATTGAAGAAGCACGTCTTCGTTGGCCGTTACAGCGCGTTAGTGTGATTCACCGCATTGGTGAATTGTGGCCTGGTGACGAGATCGTGTTTGTTGGCGTGACGGGCGCACATCGCAGTTCAGCGTTCGAATCCGCACAATTCATTATGGATTATCTGAAAACGCGCGCGCCGTTCTGGAAGCGCGAAGCCACGTCTGAAGGGGAGCGCTGGGTAGAAGCTCGCGAAACTGATAAGCAAGCGGCCAAACGCTGGTAACAAGCACCTTCATACAGTTGTGTTAATCTTAAAGTACAGGCCTTCGAGCCTGAAATTCGGTCAACGTAATTAACTTAAGGAAGCATCATGGATCGATTCCCACGTTCCAATGACACTATTGTCCAGCAGGCCCGTACTGGCTTGCAGGCATATATGGCACAAGTATATGGCTGGATGACCTGCGGCCTGTTACTGACGGCATTTGTCGCCTGGTATGCTGCAAATACGCCAGCGGTGATGGAATTCGTCTTTTCCAGCAAAATCACTTTCTTCGGGTTGATCATCGTGCAGTTGGGGCTGGTATTTGTGCTCTCCGGCATGGTGCATAAGCTCAGCGCGGGTATGGCAACCAGCTTGTTCATGTTGTACTCGGCACTGACTGGCTTGACGCTTTCAAGCATTTTTATCGTCTACACCTATTCATCCATCGCCAGTACTTTTGTGGTCTCCGGCGGCATGTTCGGTGCGATGAGCCTGTACGGTTACACCACCAAGCGTGATTTAAGCGGTTTTGGCAACATGCTGTTTATGGCACTGATCGGCATTGTGCTGGCATCGCTGGTGAACATTTGGCTGGAAAGCACGGCGATGATGTGGGCGATAACCTATATCGGCGTCATTGTGTTTGTCGGCCTGACGGCTTATGACACGCAGAAGCTGAAAAACATTGGCGAGCAAATTGATACTCGCGATACGCAAACCATGCGTAAGTATTCGATTCTTGGCGCACTGACGCTGTATCTCGACTTCATCAACCTGTTCCTGATGTTGTTGCGTATTTTCGGTAACCGCCGCTAAGTCCTGTCACCCTCATCCTAACCCTTTCTTTTCCCCCTCTCCCGCAGGGAGAGGGCTGGGGTGAGGGTTGTTTTCTTCCAGGCTCTTCTCATTTTTCACCCGCATCGTCTTCGCCCGACTCTCCAGCACTAAATAGCAAACAATCGCCAGCAGCAGTGGGGCAATAAAGTAAAGCATGCGATACGCCAGCAACGCGGCAATAATCGTCCCATTGCTGACATGTTCACCCGCCAGCAACGCAATGAACACCGCCTCCAGCACGCCAATCCCCGCAGGAATATGCACAATGACGCCCGCAATACTGCTTACTAAAAGCACGCCTAAAACAAAGAAATAGTTGTTCTGCTGGCCCAGCAACAGCCAGATAATCGCCCCCATCACCATCCAGTTACAGCTTGAAATCGCCATCTGCATCAGTGCGAATTTAAACGATGGCAACACCAGACGCTGGCCTTTGATCGTCATATGGCGATGCTTTGCAAAGGCACAAAACCACAGATAAACCGCAATGATCGCTAGTAGCACGCCGCCTAAAATGCGCAGCGTGGTTTCGTCGATGTACCAGTGAGCCGGTAATTGCACCACGCCAACGGTAAAAATCACCCCTGCCAACAGGATATAACCCAGCCAGTTAGTGGAGATACTTAACGAGAAAATGCGCGTAATCGTGGCGCTCGGCAGGCCAAGGCGCGAATAAAGCCGGTAACGCATACCAATGCCGCCAACCCAGGTGCTCAATGTCAGGTTAAAGGCGTAACAGATAAACGACACCAGCATGACCTGCCGCTTTGCCAGTTTATGCCCGCAATACGCCCGCGCAAGCAGGTCGTAGCAGCCATAAATCAGATAACTCAGAATCACCAGACCGACCGCGCTAAACAGTGCCAGACGGTTGTAATTGCGGATCACTTCCCAAACTTCCGGCCAGTCCACTTTTGTGGCATACACCACCAACAGCACGATAACGGCAATAAAAAATAGCCAGGTGAGGATTTTCTTCGCTTTGCGCCATTTTGGGTGCGAGTGCGACATCAATATTTTACCCCCGGGTTTTCAGCCTCAACTTCTGCATCTATTCGGTCCTGGGTTTCCAGTTGCGGCTGTGCTGGCGGCATCACCTGGGCAAGTTTTGGGGTGTGTGCGGGTAACCAGCCAACCATCGCCGGGAAGTGGCGCAAAAAGTGGAACGCCAGCACGCTTTTCCCCAGATTCCACCAGGTTCGTTTTGGTAGCATGGACTCGTCGACGGGCTGACAATCCTGGGCTATCAGGCAGCTCAGGTTTTGGCGCAGAGTTTCGTTAAAGGTACGATCGTAAATAATCAGGTTGGCTTCAAGGTTGAGCGACAAACTCAGCGGATCAAGATTGCTGGAGCCGACGGTTGCCCAGTGGTCGTCCATCAGCGCGACTTTGCCGTGCAGCGGGCGGCGTTGGTACTCGTAAATCTTCACGCCCGAGCGCACTAAATAATTGTACAGCAGGCGAGCACCCACTTTGACAATCGGCATATCCGGCTCGCCTTGCACGATTAACTTCACTGAGACACCGCGTCGTGAGGCATTGCGCATCGCATGAAGCAGCCGGTAACCGGGGAAAAAATAGGCGTTAGCAATGATCACTTCACGCTTCGCTTTGCCGAGCATTTTCAGGTAATAACGTTCGATATCATCGCGATGCCGGTTATTGTCGCGCCAGACAAACAGCGCTTGCGCCTCTCCGGGTTTGAGGTTTTCTTGTGCGGGATTGCGGCGGCGATGCCACCAGTGGCGTTTGGTATCGTGACCCGGCAAGTTGGAAACCACGTACTGATAAATATCTTGTACCACTGGCCCTTCAACTTTGACCGAATAATCCTGTTTGGCTTCAGGGCCATAATCACTCATCTGTTCGGCGGAGTAATTAATGCCGCCGACAAACGCCACCGCGCTGTCGACCACCACGATTTTGCGGTGCATACGGCGGAACAAATTAGTGCGTATACCGAACAGCGGCGGGCGCGGGTCATAATAGCGGAACATCACGCCAGCGCTTGTCAGTTCACTCACAAACTCATCGCTTAAATCCGGTGAACCGTAGCCATCCAGCAGAACTTCCACCCTAACGCCACGCTGAGCAGCATTCAGTAGTACGGCATGTAACTGCTTACCGACATCATCTTCAAACCAGATAAATGTTTCGAGCAGCACTTTGCTACGCGCCTGGCTGATGGCGGTAAACACCGCCGGGAAAAACTGGTCGCCATTTTCGAGTAACGAAATACAGTTGCCGTCACGCCAGCTATTTTTCATAGATGAATCTCCACCGCTAATGGCGCATGGTCAGAAAGATGCCGCCACTGTTGCAACGGCAGTGCAGTAGGGGCGCTGGCAGAGGCATTTTTTACATAAATCCTGTCCAGGCGCAGAACGGGAAAGCGGGCAGGGAAAGTGCGTGCCGGGCGGCCCGATGCGCGGGTGAAGACTTCATCCAGGCCGGTTTGCCTGAGTTGCTGATTGGCGCGTTGTTGCCAGTCATTGAAATCACCGGCCACCACCACTGGCTCGCCTTCAGGGAGTTCATTCACCAGTTGGCAAAGCATGTTGAGCTGGGCCTGGCGGTGCGCGTCACGTAAACCGAGATGCACGCAAATGACATGGGCTCGAATATTCGCGCCGGGAAGGTTTATCTGGCAGTGCAGCATGCCGCGTTTTTCGTGTCCTTCGACCGAGATGTCGCGGTTATCAAAATGGCTGATGGGGAAACGTGATAACACGGCATTGCCGTGATGGCCTTCGGGATAAACCGCATTGCGCCCATAAGCAAATTCGCTCCACGTGCTATCGGCGAGGAATTCGTAATGGCTGGTTTCCGGCCAATTTTCGACCCGCAGGGAGTGGGCTTCGTGAGCGCCCATCACCTCCTGCAAGCAGACAATATCGGCAGAAACGGCGCGTACCGCGTCGCGCAACTCCGGCAAAATGAAGCGCCTGTTGAGTGCGGTAAAACCTTTATGTGTATTAATTGTGAGCACTTTAAAGGAAAAGTGCTGAGTCTTGTTACCCATGCTTCTCCCGGCATTGTTATCATCGCGTTGAAAATAAAGTGTAGTCTCTGTCACAAATAGGTGTCGGGTTACAGAATTTTCCGCATACTGCGGTACTCTGAATGACAGGAATTAGTGGCCAGGAGAGAAATTAATGAAATGGCAACAACGTGTACAAGTGACTACAGGCCTAAGCTGCTGGCAAATAATGCTGCATCTTTCAGTGCTTTGTGTGCTGCTCGTTGGCTGGAAAACTGCCTCCCTCATACCGGTCGGCATTGGGTTATGTTTGCTGTATGTCGTGACAGTTATCCTGATGTTCGCCCTGCAACGTGTTCGTACAGGGCGCTTACGTGATATTGGTGATTTTCTTGAAGAGCTGACTACCACCTGGTATTTCGGCAACGCGATGATTGTGCTGTGGCTGTTGTCACGCGTGGTCGAGAATAAATTCCTGCTGGCAGGAGCCGGGCTGGCGATGATTGCCGGGCCGATTATTTATTCGCTGTTCGCCAAAGATAAAACCTCAGGCGATTTTGCGCCGAAACATCCAGTACGCCGCTGAACCCGTTGTGGCTGCTATCACCAATAGCGGCCACACACTTCCCCAGACAATGTCAAAACTCGCGTTCTTCAAATAAATCTGCTTAGTGATGTCAGTGAAATGCCGAATCGGGTTTACCCACGTCAGGTTTTGCAGCCACACCGGCATGTTCTCGACCGGTGAAACATAACCCGACAGCAAAATCGCCGGCATCATAAAGACAAACACGCCAATAAATGCCTGCTGTTGCGTCGAACACAATGACGAAATCAGCAAACCAAAGCCCACCAGTGACAAACCGTAAATCAGCATCGTGAAGTAAAACAGCAACAGCGAGCCTGAAAACGGAATGTGATAACCCCAAATCCCGACGCCCAGCACAATGGTTGCCTGGCCAATCGCCACGATTTGCGCGGGTACCGCTTTACCAACAAAAATCTGCCAGGTGGCGAGTGGCGAAACCAACAGCTGATCGAGCGTGCCTTGCTCACGTTCGCGCGCCACGGAAAGTGAGGTGACAATCATCACGCCAATCGTGGTAATCATCGCAATCAACGATGGCACCACAAACCATTTATAATCCAGATTCGGGTTATACCAGTTGCGCACCACCAGCTCGCTGTTGTTCGGTTTTGGCTGCCCGGACACCAGTTCCTGTTGGTAATTCTTCACAATTTGCTGGAGGTAATTGGCGGCAATCTGCGCACTGTTCGAGTTACGCCCATCAAGAATGATTTGCAGTTTTGCCTGCTGTTGGCTGGCAATATCACGCGAGAACTCTGCCGGGAAGCGAATCAGCAGCAGCGCTTTTTGGTTATCGATAGTTGGCTGGATCTCTTGCGGGCTTTTCAGCAACAGCACATGGCTGAATGCTTTGGCGCGGGCAAAACGCTGTGTCAGCTCAACCGAATGGCTGCCGTTATCTTCGTTGTAAATCGCGATAGTGGCGTTAGTCACTTCAAGCGTGGCGGCGAACGGAAACAGCACCACTTGCAACACCACCGGCAGAATCAAAATTGCCCGCGTTTGTGGCTCGCGCAACAGGGATTGCAGCTCTTTGCGTATTAATGTCCAGAGTCGATATAACATCGCTTTTCCCTAATCAAGACGGCGCTTGGTTTTGATGGCCGTCAGGCCGATAAACATCACCGCCGAGGCAATTAAAAACAGCACGTTGATAACCAACACGGTCGTAATATTCCCCGCCAGGAACAGGCTTTGCAGGGTGCTGACGAAATAACGCGCCGGAATGACATAGGTCACCGCGCGGATAATCGCTGGCATGCTGTCAATCTGGAAGATAAACCCAGACAACATAATCGACGGCAAGAAGGCAGCATTTAACGCCACCTGGGCGGCATTAAACTGGTTACGGGTAATCGTCGAAATCAGCAGCCCCATACCGAGTGTGCTGAGCAAAAACAGACTGGTGATGAAGAATAAAATCAGCAATGAACCGCGATACGGCACGTCGAGAATAAACACCGACACCAGCATACACAGCAGCATTGCCAGCATCCCTAACACGTAATAGGGCAGCAGTTTGCACAGCAGTAGTTCGGTGCGCGTGACTTGCGTTGAGAGCAGGGCTTCCATAGTGCCGCGCTCCCATTCCCGTGCCACTACCAGCGAAGTCAGAATTGCGCCAATCACCGTCATGATGATGGTCACAGCACCTGGGATGATAAAATGTTGGCTGATGGCCGCCGGGTTGAACCAGTAACGCAACTGCACATCGATCAGCGGTTCAAACTTTTCCCCGCGATCTTCCGCCCGCTGTTGCTGCCAGATTTGCCAAATCCCCTCCATATAACCCTGCACGAAATTGGCGGTGTTCGGCTCGCTGCCATCGGTAATCACCTGTATCGGCGCGCTGGCACCAGCTCGCGCCATGTTTTGCGCAAAATCGGTTGGGATCACCACCAGCCCGCGAATTTTTCCCGCCTGCATTAACTGAATCAGGTGCTGGCGATTATCGCTCACCGTCGGGTCGATATAGGGGGATGCGGTAATGGTGTGGGCGAAATCCAGCGCTTCTTCGCTTTGCTGCTCCAGTAACACCCCGACCCGCAGACGGCTGGAATCGAGGTTGATGCCATAGCCAAAAATAAACAGCAACAACAGTGGGATCACCACCGCAATCAACCAACTACTCGGGTCACGCACTATCTGGCGCGTTTCTTTCACGCACAGGGCTCGCACCCTTCGCCAGGAAACGGCCTGGTTATGCTCGCTCATTTTCGTGCTCCTTATCCCATTGATGGATAAGCGTAATAAACGCTTGTTCCATGGTCGGGTCAGTTTGCTCGTTGTTGGCGGCTTGTTCTTTCAGAGCGTCTGGCGTGCCGCTGGCAATCAGCTTGCCGCGATACACCAGCCCAATGCGGTCACAGTATTCGGCTTCATCCATAAAGTGGGTGGTCACCATCACCGTGACGCCTTTTTCCACCATGCTGTTGATGTGCAACCAAAATTCGCGGCGCGTAATCGGGTCAACGCCCGAGGTCGGTTCATCAAGAAACAAAATATCCGGTTCGTGCATCAGCGAGCAGGCCAGTGCCAGGCGCTGTTTAAAGCCGAGGGGCAGGGCATCCGTGGCGCTGTTCATAATCGGTTGCAGGTTGAACGCGTCACTCATGCGGTTAATTTTCTCCTCCTGGGCTTTGCCGCGCAGGCCATATACACCGGAGAAAAAACGCAGGTTTTGCGCCACGGTGAGGTTGCCGTATAGCGAAAATTTCTGTGCCATATAACCCAGGTGCTGGCGAGCTTTGCCGGAACTGGTTTTTAAATCCATATCCAGCACCAGCGCTTTGCCGGAAGTGGGCACCAGCAAGCCGCACATCATTTTAAATGTGGTGGATTTCCCGGCTCCGTTTGGCCCCAGCAGGCCGAAAATTTCACCACGCTGGACGGTGAAATCCACGTTATCGGTGGCAGCGAAATCACCGAACTTTTTGGTCAGCGCTTCGGCTTTGATCACTGTTTCACCCCGGGTGCCTTCCACAGTATGGAGGATTTTCCCCAGCGGAGATTCTTGTGTCGCCGCACCACCGAGCAGGTCGATAAACGCATCTTCAAAACGCGGCTCGGTTTGTGCAATGCTTTCAGGCCGGAGATCGAGCGCCTGGCTGAGTTCGTCAACGGTCGACCCTTTTGCGAGGATCAGGCGCACCGAACGCCCCTGAATCACGCCGTCGCTGACCTGCGGCAATTTGAGCGCGCGTTGTAGCAACTTGCGGTTATTCTCCTCGCTGTGGCTAACCAGCAGCGAGCGCCCCGCCATTTGTTGGGTTAATTCCTTCGGCGCACCGTGATACAACAGCTCGCCTTCGTTCATCAGCAACACGTCGCGGCACTGTTCGGCTTCGTCGAGGTACGAGGTGCTCCACAGAATCAACATGCCGTCACCGGCCAGTTCGTGCACCATTTGCCACAACTCGCGGCGTGAAATCGGGTCAACGCCGACACCGGGTTCATCAAGCAACAGCACTTTAGGCTGGCCGACTAACGTACAGGCGAGGCCGAGTTTCTGCTTCATGCCGCCGGATAGCTTCCCGGCGAGGCGGGTGGTAAACGGGCCAAGGGCGGTAAACTCCAGCAGCCGCTTAAACGTCTCTTCACGTTCTTGCCCGGTGACGCTGCGTAAATCGGCGTACAGCGTCAGGTTTTCCATCACCGTTAAATCTTCATACAAGCCAAATTTTTGCGGCATGTATCCCAGAACCGCATGCAGGGCGCGGTCGTCTTCGATAGGATCCAGGCCAATGACGCTTGCAGTTCCTTCGGTCGGTTTCAGCAAACCTGCCAGCATACGCATTAAAGTGGTTTTCCCCGCGCCATCCGGGCCGACCAGACCAGTGACCGAGCCGGTATGAATCTCGCATTCAAGGCTCGCCACCGCAGGCTTTTGCTGGCCGGAAAACTGTTTCATCAACCCTTGCAGGCGGATGATGCCCTCCTGGCTACTCATGCGCTTTCTCGTCGTTGAATTTCACGGTAACCGGCATGCCCTGGCGCAGCGAGTCGTCAGCATCGGTGACAATAATCCGCAGGCGATACACCAGGTCGGTACGCAAGTCCGGCGTTTCGACGGTTTTCGGCGTGAATTCAGCGGTGGGAGAGACAAAACCAATTTTGCCGTGATACGGCTTATCCGGGCGGCCATCGGTATACACCAATAACTCGGTGCCGGGTTTCGCCTGGTTCAGACTCACTTCATTAACGTAAGCACGCACCCAAACCGGGCGGGTGAGGGAGAGGGTTAATACGGTACTTCCGGCATTTAGCATGCTACCGGGTTCAACGGCGCGGGTCAGCAAAGTGCCATCTGATGGGGAAACCAGCGTGGTGTCTTGCAAATCCAGTTGTGCCTGGGCGAGCTGGGCTTTAGCTTGTTGTAAGCTGGCTTGCGCCTGGGCAATTTCCTGCGGGCGGTTACCGGTGCGGTACTGGCTTAATTTATCGCGTGCTGCTTTCAGCGTTGCTTTGGCCTGCTCGCTGGATGAACGGGCATTTTCCAGATCGTTGGCTGAAATTACCCGGCGCGCCCACAAACCTTGCTGGCGTTGATAAAAGTTCTGCGCGTAATCGAATGCCGCCTGCGCCTGATTCACCTGAGCGGCAACCTGAGCGATTTCTTCGTCACGATAACCGGCGATAATCAGGTCAAACTTGGCCTGCGCTGCAGCGACATTGGCTTGCGCCTGAAGCAGGGCGTTTTGATATGGCCCCTGGTCCAGTTCACCCAGCGTTTCACCTGCTTTAATCGCATCGCCTTCATCCACCTGTAACGCGGCCAAACGCCCGCCGACGCGGAAGCTCATATTGACGGTGCGGATATCCACGTTGCCGTACAACGTTAACCCTTGATCCTGTTGGCTTTTGTACCACATCCAGCCTGCAATCCCTGCGGCGATAAGCACCACAATTGACACGATAATGATCGGCTTTTTACTTTTCATTGCCGGTTTTCCCTCGTTGATTCGCTAACCCTTGCAAAATGAAATCGATATGGCTGCCGACCACATCGCTGATTTTCTTCACGTTTTCGCTATCAAATGTCGACCATCCGGCACGCAGCAGAATGGTTTCTCGCCCCAGCCGGAAAGCCAGAATCTGCCCAAGCAGCGCATGAGTATGGAGAATCGTTTCGGTGTCATTGGGGCTTCTATCGGTATAACGCCCGACGAGGCTGGTCAGATGGGTGTGCATCGGAGCAATCACCTGCTGGTGAATGAGCTGATAAGCCGGTGTGGGTGAGAGCTGCTCGCGGGAGATAAACTTGCTGAGATTCAGCGTTTCATCGGCAGTCAGCAGGATAATCATGTGATTGCAGGCAGTATGTATCAGCTGGCGAATCTGTGATTTATCCGTTTGCGGCAGGCGTAAAAGGGCCTCGGCGCGTTCGACGTGCGGCTTGAAATTAAGCGTGATGAAGTCAGCTATTGATTGCGCACAGGCCATATACAGCTCTTCCTTTGAGCCAAAATAGTAGGTGATGGCGGCAATGTTTTGCCCGGCTAGTGCGGCGATATCGCGCGTAGTAGCGTGTAAGCCGTATTCACCAAATTGCGCGAGAGCCGCAGCAATCAGGGTCTTTTTTGCCTGCTCACCGCGGGTTGTGACAGGCGTCGGTGTTGCGTTCATACCGACCTCTTAAAAAGTTAATCAATCGATTGATTAAGAGTAGGCTCGATGTGATTACCTGTCTAGTCCGATATATTTATCTTGTGAATGCGTAAGAAAATAGAATTTGTGCGCAAAATCACAAAACCTGTTACACTGCGCGGCTTACGGCACCGTGGTTTGTGCCCCTCTCTCGCGCCAGAATGACTGGCGTCATATGAACCCCTGGAAACTACACCGCACCTCGCGGTCAGGGCGATTCTGGAGTACCTATGTCTTTTGATTCTCTCGGCCTGAACGCCGATATTCTGCGTGCAGTGGAAGAGCAAGGCTATCGTGAGCCTACCCCTATTCAACGTCAGGCGATTCCGGTTGTTTTAGCTGGTCGCGACCTGATGGCCAGTGCCCAAACCGGTACCGGCAAAACCGCAGGCTTTACCCTGCCGCTGTTGCAGCGCCTGGTAGACAAACAGCCGCATGCGAAAGGCCGTCGCCCGGTGCGCGCGCTGATCCTGACGCCAACCCGTGAGCTTGCCGCTCAGATTGGCGAAAACGTGCGTGACTACAGCAAATATTTAGATATCCGTTCGCTGGTGGTTTTCGGCGGCGTGAGCATTAACCCGCAGATGATGAAACTGCGTAGCGGCGTTGATGTGCTGGTGGCAACACCTGGCCGTCTGTTAGATCTGGAACACCAGAACGCCGTGAAACTCGACCAGGTAGAAATCCTGGTGCTGGACGAAGCCGACCGCATGCTGGACATGGGCTTCATTCACGATATTCGTCGCGTGCTGGCTAAACTGCCTGCGCGTCGCCAGAACTTGCTGTTCTCTGCGACCTTCTCTGATGACATTAAAGGGCTGGCTGAAAAGCTGTTGCATAACCCGGAAGAAGTCTCTGTTGCGCGTCGTAACACCGCGTCAGAGCAAGTGACTCAGCACGTTCACTTCGTTGATAAGAAACGTAAAAGAGAACTGCTGTCACAGATGATTGGCGAAGGTAACTGGCAGCAAGTGCTGGTGTTTACCCGTACCAAACATGGTGCCAACCACCTGGCTGAACAGCTCGGCAAAGATGGCATTACCGCAGCGGCAATCCACGGTAACAAGAGCCAGGGCGCGCGTACTCGTGCATTGGCTGATTTCAAAAACGGCGGCATTCGTGTGTTGGTTGCGACCGACATCGCGGCACGTGGTCTTGATATCGAAGAGCTGCCACATGTTGTGAACTACGAGCTGCCGAACGTACCGGAAGATTACGTTCACCGTATTGGCCGTACTGGCCGTGCGGCGGCAACGGGTGAAGCGCTGTCTTTGGTGTGTGTCGATGAACACAAACTGTTGCGTGACATCGAACGTGTGCTGAAGCGTGAAGTTCCGCGTATGGCGATCCCTGGTTATGAAGTTGACCCATCTATTCCTGCTGAGCCGATTGTGAACGGTCGTCAACAGCAGCGTGGCGGTGGCGGTCGTGGAAACGGCGGCGCTCAAGGCCAGGGTCAACGTCGTGGCGGTAATAGTGGCGGTGCATCCTCCGATCGCAGCAGTGCTCCACGTCGTCCATCACGCCCACAGGGTGATGGTGCCGGGAAACCTGCTGGTGCGAATGGTCGTCGTCGTCCAGCGCGTAAGCCTGCTTCCGCGTAATTAATTTATAACGCCCTCTCCCTGAGGGGACTGGATTCCTCCCTCTCCCTCAGGGAGAGGGTCGGGGTGAGGGTGGTTTTAAGACCCATTCAAGAGGTGCTAACATAGCGCCTCTTTTTTTTACCGGAAAAACGCTATGCGTGTACTGCTTGCGCCAATGGAAGGGGTTCTCGACTCGCTGGTTCGGGAACTGCTTACCGAGGTGAATGACTACGACTTGTGTATCACCGAGTTCTTGCGCGTGGTCGACCAGCTTTTGCCGGTAAAATCGTTCCATAAACTTTGCCCTGAACTTCATCATGCCAGCCGCACCACTTCGGGTACGCTAGTACGAGTCCAGTTGCTGGGGCAGCATCCGCAATGGTTAGCTGAAAACGCCGCGCGCGCTGTGGAACTGGGTTCCTGGGGCGTCGATCTCAACTGCGGTTGCCCGTCTAAACTGGTCAACGGCAGCGGCGGTGGAGCCACACTGCTCAAAGACCCCGATCTGATTTACCGTGGTGCAAAAGCAATGCGTGAAGCGGTGCCTGCACACTTGCCGGTGACGGTCAAAATCCGCCTCGGTTGGGACAGCGATGCGCGTCAGTTTGAAATTGCTGATGCGGTGCAACAGGCTGGAGCCACGGAACTTACCGTTCACGGGCGCACTAAAGAAGACGGATACAAAGCCGAACGCATCAACTGGGCGGCGATTGGTGAAATACGCAAGCGCTTGTCGATTCCGGTGATTGCTAACGGTGAAATCTGGGACTGGCAAAGTGCGCAAGACTGCATGGCAGCAACCGGCTGCGATTCGGTAATGATTGGCCGTGGGGCGCTTAATGTACCCAATCTAAGCCGCGTGATTAAATATAACGAGCCGCGTATGCCGTGGCCGGACGTGGTAAAATTACTGCAAAAATATAGCCAACTAGAAAAGCAGGGCGATACCGGGATGTATCACGTTGCACGTATAAAACAGTGGTTGGGGTATTTACGTAAAGAATATATTGAAGCCACCGAATTATTTACTGAAATTCGCAGCTATAAAACTTCTGCGACAATTAGCCAGGCAATTAACAGTTTATAATTAGAGGTGCCGCTAATTGGTTAAAAAATTAGAGTGCGGTCACAGACTATTTAAATAAACATTGCCATACATTCGCTGGCGTTTATTATCGTCAGCGTAATAGATTATTGGATTGTTACTGCTCAAGCAGGCAAAACCTGATTCTCCTTATTTAAGGAGAGTCGGGTTTTTTTGTTTTTGTCAGAAGGCAATTCGCAATTAAGTTACTGATTGCATTACCTCTGGGACTCTTATATGGATATTAAATCGCACTATGTACTCACCACGGTGTTGCTGGCGCCGTTAGTATTTCCTTTTTATGCGCAAAGTAGCGCAAAGCTATCCGTTGAACAGCGTCTGGAAATGCTGGAAAAGGATTTACAGGAAACTAAAAAAGAACTGCAATATTATAAGTCACAAGAACAAATTAATCGTAAAAACATTTCTGATATGAATGTATTTGCTAAGCAAACGACGCGACCGGACCAGGTATTAGTAGCAACAACTTCACCATCAACCTCGCTGGAATCTGAGAAAACCACGCCACAAATTTCGGCAATGACCATGAGTGACCTGAGCAAATTTGTTAAGGAGGATATTGGCTTTAGCTATAACGGCTATTTCCGCTCTGGCTGGGGAACCACTACGGAAGGCGCACCAAAATCCTGGGCCATTGGTTCATTAGGCCGCTTAGGGAACGAATACAGCAGCTGGTTTGATTTAAAAGTGTCACAACGGGTCTACAACGAAGGGGGTAAAACGGTTCATGCGGTAGTGCAGCTGGATGGTAACGTCGGCCAGCAATATTCCGCCGGCTGGTTTGGCGATAACGCTAATAACGAAAACTACCTCCAGTTTTCAGATCTTTATGTTAACACTAAAGGCTTTTTACCCTTTGCGCCTGAAGCTGATTTCTGGGTCGGTAAGCACCAGTTACCGATGTATGAAATCCAGATGCTGGACTGGAAAACTCAGCGCACCGATGGCGGTGGCGGGCTGGGGATTCAGGACATGAAACTGGGTAGCGGCAAACTGGATATTGCCTTAATACGTGAAGATATTGACGGTTATAACCAGGATCTCAGCAAATCACAGAAACTGAATGTTAATACTATTGATGCTCGTTATAAGTCGATCCCGCTGTGGGATAAAGCTGAGCTGATGGTCAATGGCCGCTATGCGATGGCGAACCAGAGTGACATGCAGAATAATAACGAAGACAAAAATGGCTATTATCGCTGGAAAGATACCTGGATGGTCGGCACTGCGCTGAAACAAAATTTCGACAACGGTGGCTTTAACGAATTTAGCTTCCTTGTGGCAAATAACTCTTTAGCCAGCAGTTTTGCCCGTTACTCAGGTTCCAGCCCTTACACCTCATTTAATGGGCGTTATTATGGTGAGCATACCGGTGGCACCGCATTAAGACTTGTCTCACAGGGTGAAACTTATTTACGTGACGATATTATTCTGGCTAATGCACTGGTTTATTCTCGGGGTGAGGATGTTTATAGCTATGAAACTGGAGCACATACAGATTTTGAAAGTGTCCGTGCCGTGATTCGCCCAGCGTATATCTGGAGTAAATATAATCAGACGGGTATCGAATTAGGCTATTTCAACCAGAAGAATACTGACCAGATGGGCAATGAATTTACTGAGTCAGGTTATAAAACTACGCTCTATCACGCATTAAAAGTGAACACCAGCATGTTAACTTCTCGTCCAGAAATACGATTCTATGCTACTTATATTCATTCACTGAATAATGAACTGGATAATTTTAGTTTTGCAGATGAGAAAAATGATCAGCTGGCGATTGGCGCTCAGGCTGAAGTGTGGTGGTAATAAGGGAATATGATGAAAATTAAACTGCATTATTTATCGTTAGTTATCGTGAGTCTGCTGGGCATACCCGCAACTCAGGCGGCCACGTTACCTTCTTCGCCTGCGGCAACCGTGCCCGTTAGTCAATACATCACTGGCCTGAATAATGATAACTCGGTAACGTTTCGCCTGTTTGCACCTGGCGCAAAACGCGTTTCGGTCGTTACCGGGAGCACACCAGAAAGCCAGCAATCCCACGAGATGACGCGCGACGAAAGTGGTATTTGGTCGTGGAGTAGCGCGCAGCTTAAGCCAAACCTCTACGAATACTATTTTGATGTGGATGGCTTTCGTAGCATCGATACCGGCAGTCGCTTCACCAAGCCTCAACGCCAGGTAAACACTAGCTTGATTCTTGTTCCAGGCAGTATTTTAGATGAGCGCGCGGTTCCGCACGGGGAACTGAGAACGCTGGCTTACCACTCGAAGGTATTGCAGGCCGAACGCCAGGTCTATGTCTGGACGCCACCGGGCTACAAGCCAGGTGGTGAGCCGCTGCCAGTGCTCTATTTCTACCATGGTTTTGGCGATACCGGCCTGTCGGCTATTACGCAGGGGCGCATTCCACAAATCATGGATAACCTGCTGGCTGAAGGCAAAATCAAGCCCATGCTGGTCGTGGTGCCGGATACCGAAACCGACATCCAGCTGGCGGTGGCGGAAAACTTCCCGCCAGTTGAACGCCGCAAAAGTTTCTACCCGCTCAATGCCGCTGCTGCGGACAAAGAGTTGATGCAGGACATTATTCCGCTTATCGACAGCCGCTTTACTACGCGCAAAGACGCGGCGGGCAGGGCGTTAGCGGGTTTATCGCAAGGCGGTTACCAGGCACTGGTTTCAGGAATGAGCCATCTGGATAGCTTTGGCTGGCTGGCAACGTTTAGCGGTGTTAGCACCACAACCGTGCCAAACGAGGCTGTTTCACGTCAACTTGCCCAACCGCAGGCTATCAACAAGCAGTTACATAACTTCACCTTAGTGGTCGGTGAAAAAGACGGGGTAACGGGCAAAGATATCGCCGGTTTGAAAAGCCAGCTTGAACAGCAAGGGGTAAAGTTTACTTATAAACAATATCCTGGGCTGGGGCACGAGATGGACGTCTGGCGGCCTGCGTATGCGGAATTTGTGCAGCAGCTATTTGTTACCCCGCAGCGGTAAACTCGCGACAGCCGTCACGCTTTGCTGTTTGTGGCATTGAGAGGCGAAACGAAACTGGTACAGTGGCCGGACTGGATTGTTACTGCTTTTGCAGGCAAAACCTGATTTTCTGGCCTGTGCCGGAGGTCAGGTTTTTTTGTTTCTGGGGTTTCTATGAAGATCGCCAAAATACTCAATAACAACGTAGTGGTGATTCTGGACGAACACGGACGTGAACAAGTGGTGATGGGCCGCGGTCTTGGCTTCCAGAAACAGGTGGGTGAACCGCTTGAAAAGGAGAAAATCGAGAAGGTTTTTGCCCTGCAAAGCGATGAGCTGGTGGCGCGTTTAGGCGAACTGTTAAGCCAAATCCCGCTGGAAGTGATGACCACCTGCGACCGTATTATCGAGCTTTCGCGCCAGCGTTTAGGCAAGTTGCAAGACAGTTTGTATATCACGCTGACCGATCACTGCCACTTTGCTATTGAGCGGCAAAAGAAAGGGATGGCGATTCGCAATGTGCTGTTGTGGGAGATAAAACGTCTCTATCCCAAAGAGTTTTTGCTCGGTCAGGAAGCACTGGCAATCATCGATAAACGCCTTAATGTTCAACTGGCGGAAGATGAAGCCGGGTTTATTGCGCTGCATTTGGTTACGGCGCAACTGAACAGTGAAATGCCTGAGGTGATGCATGTCACCCGCGTGATGCAGGAAATATTGCAGATCGTGAAGTACCAGCTACGCTTTGAGTACGATGAAGATAGCTTGAGTTATCAGCGCTTTGTCACACACTTGAAATTTTTCGCCCAACGTATGCTGAGCCGCAACGTGGTGGCCGATGATGATGCAACGCTGCATGCTGCGGTGAAAGATAATTATCCTCGCGCCTGGAAATGTGCTGAAAAGATTAACCACCATTTGGTGACGGAATATCAGCGTGAGCTGACGACCGAGGAAATTATGTTTCTCGCCATTCACATTGAGCGAGTCCGTAAAGAGAGTCTTAAAGTTTAAGTATCGCGCGTCGCAAGGCGTGCAATTAAAAAATGGATTGTTACTGCCGCGATTGCGGCAGGCAAAACCTGAGCACTGGTTTCCTTAACGGGAAGCGAGTCTCAGGTTTTTTTTTGAAATTTACTCATGTCGCACGTCGCCTGAGGGCGAAAAGTGGAAGGAAGAATCATGGCGTATCAAGAAGTTGCGAAGGATATTCTGGCCCATGTCGGTGGGCGCGAGAATATTGCGAGCCTGGTGCATTGCGCCACGCGGCTGCGTTTTAAGCTCAAAAACCATAAAAATGCTGATGCCGAAGCGCTGAAAAAAAATCCTGGCGTGATCATGGTGGTGGAAAGCGGTGGTCAGTTCCAGGTGGTGATTGGCAACCATGTACACGATGTGTACAACGCGGTTCGCGCCGCCGCAGGGCTCACGGATGAGAGCGAACCCTCGCTGCAAGTCACGGGGGAGAAAGCCAGTATCTTCGGGAAATTGATTGATATTGTCTCGGCGATATTTACCCCGTTCCTCGGTGTGATGGCAGCCTCCGGTATTTTGAAAGGTGTGCTGGCGCTGGCGGTAGTTTGCGGCTGGCTTTCGACGGATAGCGGCACTTATAAGCTTTGGTTTGCGGCGAGTGATGCGCTGTTCTACTTCTTCCCGCTGGTGCTGGGTTACACCGCCGGTAAGAAATTCGGCGGCAATCCGTTTCTTACCATGGCGATTGGTGGCGCTCTGACGCATCCGGTGGTGCTGCAAGCGTTTGAGGCAACCAGCCAGGTTGGTGCGGTTCACGAGAATTTCCTTGGCATACCGATAACCTTTATTAATTACAGTTCA
Source organism: Buttiauxella sp. 3AFRM03 (assembly GCF_003675305.1). NCBI lineage: Bacteria > Pseudomonadati > Pseudomonadota > Gammaproteobacteria > Enterobacterales > Enterobacteriaceae > Buttiauxella > Buttiauxella sp. 3AFRM03. The sequence goes on along the minus strand of NZ_CP033076.1, from coordinate 1,407,733 downwards.
TCAGTCATCCCGATTATTTTTGCTGCGTGGGTGAGTTGCTGGCTGGAGAAGCAGTTCAACAAACGGCTGCCATCTGCGGTGCGTAATTTCTTTACGCCGTTGTTTTGCCTTGCCATCACCGTTCCACTGACATTTTTGCTGATTGGCCCGGCGGCGACCTGGCTGAGCCAGAGTCTGGCCCATGGTTATCAGGCAATTTATACCTTTGCACCGTGGCTGGCGGGCGGATTCATGGGGGCTGTCTGGCAGATTTGCGTCATCTTCGGCCTGCACTGGGGTTTAGTCCCACTGATGATCAACAATTTGAGCGTACTGGGATACGACACGATGGTGCCTTTGTTACTGCCTGCGGTGATGGGGCAGGTGGGCGCGACGCTGGGTGTGTTACTGCGTACTCGTGATAAGAAGCTGAAAGTGCTGGCGGGATCGGCGGTCACCGCGGGGATCTTCGGCATCACCGAACCTGCGGTCTACGGCGTGACGCTGCCAAACCGTCGTCCATTCATCTTTGGCTGCGTTGCGGGCGCGGTGGGTGGTGTGATTGTCGGTTACTGCCAGACCAGCGTATTTTCATTCGGCCTGGTTAGCGTGTTCACGTTTTCGCAGATTATTCCGTCAACTGGAGTCGATATGTCGGTGTGGGGGGCGATTCTGGGGACCGGGCTGGCATTTACCCTGGCGTGTATTACGACCTTTATCGCAGGGCTGCCGCGCAGTGAAGTGGCGACAGAAACCGTTATTGTCCAGCCAACAGAAAACGACATTCTTGCACCGATGAGTGGCACGGTACTGGCGATGGATCAGGTGCCCGATTCCACTTTCGCCAGCGGTTTACTCGGTGAGGGGGCGGCGATAATTCCGCTGACCGGTAGGGTCATCGCCCCGTTCCACGGCGAAGTCGCCTCGCTGTTCCAGACGCGCCACGCCATTGGTTTACTCAGCGATAGCGGCATCGAAATGTTGATTCATATCGGCATTGATACGGTAAAACTCGATGGGCAGTACTTCACTGCTCATGTGAAAGTGGGGGACAAAATTAAGCCCGGCGACCTGCTAATTGAGTTCGACCGCCAGGCCATTCTGGATGCGGGCTACGATCTGTCCACGCCAGTGATTATCAGCAATAGCGACGAATACACTGCGGTTACGCGTTTCACCAATGAACTTTCCATTGAATCAGGTATGCCATTCCTGACGGTAAGCCGCTAACCCATTAATTTTTGTAAAAAAGGAGAACCAGATGAAAGCATTTCCTGAGACATTTTTGTGGGGTGGAGCGATTGCCGCAAACCAGGTTGAAGGTGCATGGCGTGAAGACGGGAAGGGGGTTTCCACTTCCGACGTTCAGCCGAATGGGGTGTTAAGCCCAACGGTTGATCGCCAGCCTGGAGATTTTGGCATTAAAGACGTCGCCATCGATTTTTACCACCGCTACCCGGAAGACATTGCGTTGTTTGCGGAGATGGGGTTTAGCTGCCTGCGTGTGTCCATTGCCTGGACAAGAATCTTCCCGAACGGGGACGAAACTCAGCCTAATGAAGCGGGTCTTGCATACTATGACCGTCTGTTTGATGAGCTGGCGAAACACAACATCACGCCAATGGTGACGCTGTCTCACTACGAAATGCCGTGGGGTCTGGTGAAAAACTATGGTGGATGGGGCAACCGTGATGTGATCACCTTCTTTGACCGCTACGCCCGCAGTGTTTTCACTCGTTTTAAAAACAAAGTGAAATTGTGGCTGACGTTCAACGAAATTAACATGGCACTTCACGCGCCAATGACCGGTGTCGGGTTACCTGAAGAGAGCACTAAAGCAGATATTTACCAGGCCATTCATCACCAGTTAGTCGCTAGTGCGCTGGCGGTAAAAGCCTGCCACGAAATCATTCCTGATGCGCGTATCGGCAACATGCTGCTGGGCGGCCTGGTGTATCCGTTGAGCTGCAAGCCAGAAGACGTGCTGGAAACCATGCAGGAAAACCGCAACTGGTTGTTCTTTGGCGACGTGCAATGTCGCGGTGAATATCCAGGGTATATGCTGCGCTATTTCCGTGACAACGGCATCAAGCTGGAAATCTCTGACAGCGACCGCGAAGCGCTGAAAGCGACCGTCGACTTCATCTCGTTCAGCTATTACATGACCGGTTGCGTCACTGCGGATGAAGAACTGAATGCCAGGGCACGCGGCAACATTCTGAATATGGTGCCAAACCCACATCTGGCGAGTTCCGAATGGGGCTGGCAAATTGACCCAATCGGCCTGCGTATTCTGCTCAATAAGCTGTGGGATCGTTATCAAAAGCCGTTGTTTATTGTTGAAAACGGTTTAGGTGCTAAAGACAAACTTGAAGCAGACGGCACGGTACATGACGACTACCGCATCAGCTATCTCAACGACCACTTAGTGCAAGTGCGCGAAGCAATTGAAGACGGCGTTGAAGTGTTGGGTTACACCTGCTGGGGGCCGATTGATCTGGTGAGCGCCTCGAAAGCCGAACTTTCTAAGCGTTACGGCTTTATCTACGTGGATCGTGACGATCAAGGGAATGGCACGCTTGCCCGTTCACGCAAGAAAAGTTTTAGCTGGTATAAAGAAGTGATTGCGACAAATGGGGCCAGCCTGAATGCGTGATTTGACGGCACCCTCACCCTAACCCTCTCCCTCAGGAGAGGGAACAGATCGAGTATTTCCCCCCTCTCCCAGAGGGAGAGGGCCGGGGTGAGGGCCATTCTACCCGACCATCCGCTTAATAAACCCACGTACCCACATCAGCGCCGCATCACTGTTATGGCGCTGATGCCACAACAATGCCACTTCAAACGGCGCCATTTCCAGCGGGACGGGGCTGCTGTGTAATCCCCAAACTTGCTGCCAGTTTTCACACAAACCCTGCGGCACCGTCGCAAGCATTGGCATCATGCTTAACAAACCCGGCAACGCGGAAAAATGCGGTGTGGTGTAACTAATTTCTCGCTTCAGTCCTTGTCTGGCTAACAGCATATCAATATGGCTGCTGATGGCTTCACGGTAACTCACCTGGACGTGCGGTTGTGCGGCATAGGTTTGCACAGACATCGGAGCTTCGGGTTGTAACTGAGCAGGATGCCAGAGCGCGACAAACTCCATTTTGGTCAGCAGTTCACGCTCCATCCAACGGGCAGATTGATTCGCCACGCTGATAACCATATCCAGTTCGCCACCTTCAAGGCGTTGTGCATCGGTAAACGGGTCGCTGGCCACCACATTCAGACGCACACCAGGAGCCTGTTCACGCAATACTGGCACCAGTTGCGGCATCAGCCACATCTCCATCCAGTCAGACATACCGATGGTGACCGTCGCTTTGGCGTGAGCCGGGTTGAATTCTGCCTGCTGGAACAACGCACTTTGCAACTGTTCAAGCAGTGGCATCAGCTCGCTGTGCAGTTCAGTGGCACGGGCCGTGGGCTGCATACGGTGACCGCTGCGAATAAACAACGGGTCGTCAAACATTTCACGCAGACGAGCAAGTGAACCACTTACCGCAGGTTGGCCAAGATGGAGCTTATCTGCTGCCAGCGACACGCTCTGCTCACGGAATAAAACCGCAAAGGCAATCAACAAGTTTAGGTCTATTTTGCGGAAATCACTTTCTTTGATAGTCATTCTTTCTCCAATCAATTGGAGTGATAATAAAACTTCGACAGTGCTGCCCGCAAGCTGAAAAAAAGAAAAGGGCACCAATAAATGGCACCCATTGTCATCAAAAAATCATTTTAAACACGCCCGTTACGACCAGTAAACCAATAATAAAAATAATCAAAATGGCCCATAGAATAATTTTCATCTCAACACCCCATCTTATGGCTAGTGTCTAAACAGTATAGGCAAGGATGCTGGCCACTGAGGGAAGTCGCCTCCCGGTAAGCGGAAATTGAGACAAATCGAAGATCTTTAGATAAGCGTTTTCCGTGCCGCAAGCAGGAAAATCATCGGGCGTTCTTTTTCTTCGTCAAGCGCCGGGTTCTGCGCGATTTGTTCAGCGTCTGGTCCCCATTCATCAAGCTTTTCGATAACAAAACCGCTGGCAACCAGGGTATTAATCCAGCTTGAAAGTTTGCGATGCTGTTTCTTCACACCGTCGGCAAACCAGTTACTAACACGCTCACCTTCTTGCTGATAATGATTCACCGGCCAGGATTTTTGCCCGGTCTGATCGGTCATCCAGCCTTGTTGCAACGGTGCGGTATAAATCGGATGCTCTGCCGAAAACACCAGCATACCACCGGGAACCAGCGCCTGATAAAGCGTGGCGAAAAGTGCCGGAATGTTTTCCAGATAATGCAGCGCCAGCGAACTGTAAACCAGGTCGATGTTTTGCGCTGCTAACTGCAACTTCTCGAGATCTTCACGGCGATAAACAATCCCTGTGTCTGACGTCATCTGTTGGGCTTTTTCCAGCATTTTCAGCGAGACATCCAGGCCCAACACATTTGCTGCACCCTGGTCACGTGCGTAGCGACAAAACCAACCGTATCCGCAGCCTAAGTCCACCACCGTTTTACCTTGCAACGGCGGTAAAAATGTTTGCATGGTCGCCCATTCCGGTGCGCCATCTAACCCTTTAATGGAGCGGTCGAGAGTGGCGTATCCTTCAAAAAATGCCGGGTTATCATAGATATTTTGTGTCATTGCAACTCCTGTTCGCAAAGCCGTGATTGGCAGAAGAAGTCTAATGAAGTTATTAGCCTGGGGAAAGAGTTCCCCAGGCTGAGGGTGGCGCTTTACCTGTCAGAACCAAATTTCCGACTGTACGCCGAAGTTCCAGTTCCCGCCTGCGGTGAAGCCTGTGCTGCCGAAATCATCATTGATGGCATAATGATCCAGCTCTTTTGACCAGTTCATATACGTGGCAAAGAAGCGAATTTCTGGGCGTGCTTTAATATCGAAGACATTGCCGACTTTAAAGGTGGGTGCGAAGGTCAGCTTGTAGAAATCCCCTTTTACCGCCTGATAGTTATAGGTTGATCCGTCCGAGGTGTAGCTTCGGCCATTCGGATCTAAATCCATATATTGCCAGGAGGCCTCATAAAGCAGGGCGAAGTTTTGCGTAATGGCCTGTGAAGCGCGCAGGTTAAAGGTTGCCCAATCGTAACGATCGCCATCGCGATAACGGTCCTCACTGTGCTGGGCAATAACCGATGGAGCCAGTTCCCAGTTTTTACTCACCGGTACGATGCCGTAAGAGGCAAAGCGTAAGGATTTCGCATTCTCGGTTAAATCCCCGTCGCTACCAGGTTGGCGTGCTTCTGCACCCAAGCCACCGCCATATTGTAGCGCTGTCTCAGAAACACCCGGGGCCAGGCCATAGAACCTGGATTTATCATGGTAGGCCAACATCGCGTAATAGCCATTTTTGGCGGTATTATCGCTGCGCAAAGCGTAGCTTCCGGTGGTTGAGGTGTTGTCTTTTAAGTCGTCATTTCCTTGCGCTGTCATGCCGGTTAACATTAATTGCCAGTTGTTGTAGAAGTTATTGGCCGTAAACATCAGGTTCTGAATGTCATTGTCGTTGTAATTATCGCTACCGAGGTCGCCAAAATTACGCCCGTAAACGTTAAAGTCAGATTTTAATTTATCCGTCCACTGCACATCATTTATTCCTCCCCCGGTTCCACCGAGGAACATAATATCGCTATCCGTAAAGTGAATGTCGAAATTATCACGGTCAAAGCGCTTGCCTGCCCATAATATGGCGTGTTCCGCGACGCCACCGAAGCTTGCCAGATCACCCATTTCGACATAAAGTTGGCGAATATTGATATGATGGCTGTCATTATCCTGAACCCATGGGTCAGGGTTATTAGCCCCATCGGCCAACATGGTTTTGAAATGTGCCCATGAACCGTCATCAAAACTCATTTTCTTATTGAAACTTAATTCGACGTAATTATCTTTTTCATTGCCGAGGCGCCCGACATGCGCGTCGCCATTTAATGAACTTGCGGGTGAAACACCTGGTCCACCGCGACCGCCTTTCCCATGCTCATTAATCAGCAGCCCTGAACGGGCGTAAGCGGAAAACTCAAAGCCATCATCACGTTTATTTTTTTCCACCGTTTCGATCTGTTGTGTTTGTTTTTCTTGTTTCTTCGTTACCTGCGCAAGCTGTTGTTCGGCGGCGATGGTGCGCTTTTCTGCTTTATCAGCCCGGAGCCTGGCTTCACTCGCTTCTCGTTCGGCCTGATTTAATCTCGACTCCAACAATGCCAGTCTTTGTTCTATTGATAAGGGTGTTGAAGCCTGAACTGAGGAGTAATAACCCAGCCCAAAAAAGGCGCAGAGGATCCCTGCGCGAATCTTTGTGATACGCATCAATTAATTCCTTGTAAAAATCAGAGGTATTTTTTAATTAAACTTCTTGATTACATCGCACGACTCTTATTTAAATTAAAAGCAGGGTCTGAATTGGCTGCGTTAATACCAGAATCTAAATCGGCACGGATTTGTTCGTAATGGTCATCGAGGCGATAAAATTTACCTATCCAGAACATTGAGACGACAATTAACGCCGCAGGAATATAGAGATAACAGGCTTTGATCGCGAATAAAGCATCAACACTTTGTGCGTGATTAGCCACATAACCGCTGGCGGAGAGCATAATTCCGGTAATAGCGCCCGCGCCGGCCATCGCCACTTTGCCCAGGAAACCATTAATGGAGGTTAAAATTCCGGCGGTATTAATTCCGGTTTTCCAGACGCCATAATCAACAGGGTCCGCCTGCATTGAGAAATAAATCGCGGTACGTTGCCCGGCGCCGAGTGACAAAATAACTGCCCCTGCGACCAGTGCCATCACGTTTACACCGGCGAAAATCATCACTGCCATACCCGCCAGATTGATCGCAGAGGCGATAAGATAGACGTGGCGTTTTTTCATGCGTTTTGCCAGTAACGGAACCGTCAGCGTGCCCAATAATGGTACGAAAGTTGAGATCCCAGCCACCAGCGCGGTTAATTCGCTATTGCCGACGTAGTAATTAAAGAAGTACACCAGTGCACCCGTCTGGAAGAAAAAGGCTCCCCAAATCAGGAAGATATTCACTGCAAAAACAAACCACGGCGGGTTATTGCGCAGGCTGACCCAGGCACGTTTTAAGGTCATCTTTTCTGAGGTGATATTGATTTTCTCTTCGACATTGCGAAAGCTAATCAGCAAAAAGAAGGTCGCAATCACGCCAAATACCATCGCGGTATATAAGAAACCGTGCTCCTGATTGCCCTGGCCCAGCGCTTTTACCAGCGGCAATGTGGCGACGGCGACAATCGTCGAACCTAGCGAGCCCAGCAAGATGCGTACCGTTGAAAGTGTGGTGCGCTCTTTGGATTCACTGGTCAGGAATGGCAGCATCGCGCAGAACGGGATGTTGACGATGGTATAGAGAAACGACAGGCACAAGTAGGTGATGAAGGCGTAAATCAGCCGGCCTGTGGTGCCAAAATCGGGTACGTAAAACGCCAGCACACACAGCAAGCCGAAAGGTACCGCACCAATCAGCAGGTAAGGGCGGCAGCGGCCCCAACGGGTGCTGGTGTTATCGATCACCAGCCCCATCAGCACATCTGCGACACCATCCACCAGACGTGCCACAAGGAACATCAGGCCAACATAATAGGCGGGTAGCCCCATCACATCGGTATAAAAGTACATCAGGTACAACGAGATCATTTGCCACACGAGGTTGCAGGACAAGTCCGCAATGCCGTAGCCGAAGCGTTGCCGCCATACAGTAGAGGTAGACATAAGTAGGTTCTCGACGTTGTTGTTTTACAGTAGGTACTTTCTAATGAACCACGAAGGAGTGCAGCTCCAGGCGTGGCAATAGCTGTTGATGAGCTTGCTTCCATAAGGGGAAAAATCAGGCTGTAGTGGATCAAAAAGCTCCCAGAATGTATCGGCTCCGTGCTCCACCATCGCCCCCCAGTAGCGTTTGATCTCGTGGGTGGCTTGCTCTCGCTCATTCACCTGCAACAACGCCGCGACATAATGATGCATCATGTAGGGCGTGTTCATCTGAATTTCCGGTGGATGAGTTAACAGATTGGCTAACAACTGGCGTTGGCTTTCCGCCGTACCGACATCTGCCAACACCAGCCAGACCTGCGAAGCGCAGGAAATTTGTCGCGATTCACCACTGACAAAAAAGCCGCTTTGTGGATCCCAAAGTTCGCGCAGTGCCGCACTTTTCAGCGTCGTAATCTGTGCTTCAAGCCAGGTGACTTTGCTGCTGTCATAAGTTCGCGCCAGCATTAAGGCTTTGTTGAGGCAGTAGATCAGCACCCCCTGAGACGCCGCTTGCTTGTTGAGGTCTTCGTGCCAGTCAATAAATGACCACCAGTCGCTGCTGTCACGTACGATACCGTTTTCGGCGACTCGCTCCATGGCCAGTTCGATTTGCCGCCAGGCGAGCGGCCAAAGCTGCGCCAGTGTTTCGCTGTCATCAGTCACCGCGACGTACTCTTGCAGCACATCGACAAAAAACAGTGCGTAATCGAACAGGAAAGTATCGTCAGCAATGACCTGCGGCTTAACAAAAATATTCGCCGACACCATGCCATCTTCCCGCGTCATGGCAGCGAAAAGATAAAGACAGCGTTTGACCAGGGAGTAATTTTGCACCGTGACATCATTCACCAGCGCTTGCAGGCGCAAATCACCGAGCCACAAGCGGCGGTCGCGTTTTGGTCCGTCTTCAAACACGTCGTGCATGCAGTTTTTCAGGGTGTTAACGGCCACCTCATCAATGCGTTTTAACTGAAGATCCGCGGTCTTGCAGGCGGGTAGGGTGGTAAGCGACGCGGAAGTGACGGTATCGAGCTTCAGAGAGGTAAAACGCAGCTGGAATTTGCGTGACAGCGCCAGAACGTTAATGCGCAGATAGCGGCAGCAGTAACGACGTGAAAGTCGCGTATGGCCTGGCAATTCATCCAGATAACAGTCCTGTTGCTGGAGCCAGCTGCTGCTCAACCAACCGTTATATTCAGAAAAAGGCTCAACCACTTCTGCGAGCGTTTCACCAAAGATAAATTGCAGATGCGCTGGAGCATCTGGCGGGCTGCCGACCGCTTCGCAGGTAAACTCCAGGTAACCGACGCAATGCTTGCCGAAATCAATAATGACGTGCTCGCCCTGCGCGAAATCGTATTGGAAGAAATCTTCTGTGCTGTTCACGACATCCGCTCGCCAACCGTGAATTTGCTGCGCATCCGGCTGCGCGCTAATCATCGCCTGGGGGAGAACATCATGGTGATAGAGTTCAGGAATGAGTTCCTGTGCTTTGGCCAACATAGGTGGATGACGAACCATCTTTAGATGACCATTTTTCTGCAATGCCTGTGACATACCGAGCCCTTAATGATGAAGCAATGAGCCGAGTTTAGAGGGCAACGCTGTTTTTCATCTATTCTCAGGCTGCCAGTAATTGTTAGTGAATGGCATTTTCAGTGGGGTGCAGTGGTTGGTTGTCACAATTTGAAAAATCGGGATCGTTATTTAGGCCGGAGTGTTTTATTTTTCCCACAGTCCAGAGTGGTGGGTTTTGCGAGAACGTAATGATTAATAAGTTAGAAGTCAGTAAGTATTTTCCCGATGAGCAGACCAAGCTTTCTCTTTATGCCAGCGACCCGGAAGACAACAACTGCGAGCATAGCCATAGCTTTCAGGAGCTGGTGATTGTTGAGGAAGGGCACGGCCTGCATGTGATTAATGGCAAGCCGATTTTTATCCAGCAGGGCGATGTGTTTTTTATTTGCGAGAACGATGTTCATTTTTACGATGAATTGGGCACCTTAAAGCTCATCAATATTTTAATTAATCCGCAGCTGGAGTTTGTTTATTTAACCGGAATAGAACAATTATTGAACCGTATTGCGGGCAACACGGCGGCAAATTACGGCTGGCTTACGCCGGAGACTAAAGCACAGTGCAAACGGCTGATTAACGACATTTTCCACCAGCAGAGTTCGGGGGCTGACAATCAGGCTTTAAAAGAGTCGCTGTTTTTTTCCTTAGTGACGCAAATCATTTATGCGCAGTCGCAGGCTGAATACAGCAATACCCGCTACAAACTGCATAAGTTACTCAGTTATTTGCAAGAAAACTGCTTTAACGAGATTGACTGGCAGCAACTGGCAAATCAGTTTCACCTGACTCAACGTACCACGTCACGGCATATTAAAGAGGTGACGGGGCTGACGCCGGAAAACTATCTGAAACGCCTGCGCCTGGTCTCGGCGCGAGTCAAGCTCAAAGAAACCGACATGACGATCACCGAAGTAGCTTTTTTGTGTGGCTTTGCCAACAGCAACCATTTCACCACCTCGTATAAGAAAGTTTTTGGCGTAACGCCGAGTGCTGAGCGCAAGCGGGTGGAAGGGTGAAGCCCTGTCAAAATTTAATCACTATAGTGATACTTGCTTGTGATATTTTTATCCTAGTAATAGTAATGCAGATAAACTAGTTTCAAATTGTATCCCTTTTTAACCATCAATGTATTGCCACTGATACCTAAACTTTTGCCTTTTGGAATGCGTAACCTAAGCGCTTTCTTTTACTCTGTGGCTAATTATGACTTCCTCACGTTTCCCTCTCGCGGCGACTGGCGTTGCGCTAATGCTCGTTTTGTCCGGCTGCGCGCCAATGCACAATGACGATGCACCCCTTGCTCAAAAAACACCTCCACAACAGTTGGATACCAAACTTCCTCCTGAGCTGGCGCACGGTTGGCCGGGCAGTGACTGGTGGCGTGGTTATCATGACAGCCAGATTAATACGCTGGTTGAACGTTCGCTGAAAGACTCGCCGGATTTGGCCGTTGTGCAGCAGCGCATAAGGCTGGCGCAGGCCCAGACGCAAATGCAGGAAGCGAGTGACGGCCCGCAAATGGATTTCTCCGCCAATATCGAGCGTCAGAAAATGTCCCAGGAAGGGGTGATGGGGCCATTTGCTCTGACTGACCCGGCGGCCGGCACCACCGGGCCTTATTACACCAACGGTAACTTTGGGCTGACGGCTAGTTGGGATCTGGATTTGTGGGGCAAAAATCGCTCGGAAGTGGAAGCAAAAGTAGGCGTCATGAGAGCGAAACAGGCTGAACTTGCCCAGGCCAAACAGGTGATTTCTGCCAATGTTGTGCGCTTATATTGGGATATGCAAACCCTGCTGGCGTTAAAAGATGTCAAACAACAAACCCTGGCGGCACAGAAGAATATCGTTAATGTCGAAACCAATCTGTACGCTCATGGGATTAACTCGTCAGTTGACGATGTCGAATCCAATATCGATTTCGTGAAAACCCAGCAGCAGATTGATGACATCGACGGGCGCATTAATATCGCCAAATCACAACTCGCCGCGATAACCGGTGATGCGCATGCTGCTGCAAATATTAAACCTGTCCCGTTGCCTAAAGTCAGTAGCCGTGTGCCGGACCATATGGGTTATGAGCTGCTGGCTCGCCGCCCTGACCTTCAGGAAGCGTACTGGTACATCGAATCTTCGCTCAGCAGTGTCGATGCTGCCAAAGCTGCGTTTTATCCTGACGTCAACCTCAGTGCCTTCCTGCAAAATGATGCGCTTCATTTGAGTGATTTGTTCCGTGGTTCAGCCCAGCAAATGGGCGTGATTGGCGGCTTTACTCTGCCTATTTTTGACAGTGGCCGCTTGAACGCCAACCTCGATATTGTGCGCGCAGAAAGTAACTTATCCATTGCCAGCTACAACAAAGCGGTGGTTGGTGCGGTAAATGATGTTGAAAAAGCCGCCAGCCAACTGAATGCGGTTGCGGCGGAAAACGAGCATCAGCGCACCATTTTGCAAGGCACGCAAAAACTCAAAGCTCTGGCGCAGGCTCGTTACAAAGCGGGGATCATTTCTGGTGCGCGGATGAGCGCAGCGACCTTGCCGGATTTGTCTGAACAGGCAAAAGCCATCCAGCTACACGGCCAGTGGCTTAACGCCGATGTTCAGTTGATCTCTGCTTTAGGCGGGGGGTATCAGGCAGGGAAAGCATAGCCACTGGGTTATGTCGTGGGCGCTGCGCTTGCCCGACCGGTTTCGGTTTTGTAGGGCGGATAAGCGTCAGCGTCATCCACCGTCTCCTATACTTACATCCTGGTTAAAAGATAGTCTGGAGGTGGTGATGAGTGCGGCTAACAAAGTGGCTATTGTCACAGCAGCGGATTCCGGTATTGGCAAAAAATGTGCGCTTATGCTGGCACAGCAGGGCTATGACATCGGCATCACCTGGCATTCAGACGAGCAGGGCGCACAAGACACGGCGCGTCAGGTCAACGGTTTTGGGCGGCGAGCGGAAACTGTTCAGCTTGATTTAGCCCATCTTCCCGATGGCGCAGCCGGAATTGATGAGCTGATTGAGCGTTTCGGGCGTGTGGACGCGCTGGTGAATAATGCCGGGGCGATGAGTAAAAACCCTTTCCTGGATGTCACCCTGGAGGAATGGCGCGGGCTGTTCACTGTGGATGTAGACGGCGCATTTATCTGCTCGCAGAAAGTGGTGCGCGCCATGATAGCCCAGGGTAATGGCGGGCGGATTGTGAATATTACCTCAGTTCACGAGCACACACCGCTTCCTGAAGCCTGCGCTTACACGGCGGCAAAACATGCGCTGGGCGGGTTAACCAAATCCATGGCGATGGAACTGGTGCATTATAAAATTCTGGTCAACGCTGTTGCACCCGGCGCTATTGCCACGCCGATGAACAACATGGCAGAAGGTGACGGAGTCAAAAGCAAAATTCCTGAGATCCCATTAGGGCGAGCTGGCGAAACCGAAGAAATTGCCAGTCTTGTTGCATGGTTGTGCTCTGACAGCGCCAGCTACACTACCGGACAATCGTTTATCGTCGACGGCGGTTTTATGTTCGCCAACCCTCATTTCAAACCGAAAAGTTAACCTGACTTATTGTTCTCGCGGCGTTTGAACCAGTAACGCACCAGCCACACCACCGCAACTACGCCGACCAACCAAATCCAGTGCTTTATATGTTGGTCCAGGTTTTGCAGCCACGGGCCAACAACTTCGCCGCCCATATACCCCAGAGTGGTAAAAAGCGTTGCCCAAATTAATGCGCCCACGATATTGAGCGGCAAAAAGATCCGCGGAGGTAGGTGACTGGCACCTATCAAAATCGGCCCGATCACCCGGAAGCCATACATAAAGCGCGATCCGATGACAAACCAATAAGGGTGACGGTTGATAAGATCCTGCGCTTTAATGATTTTCTTTTTGTGTTTTTGAAATCGTGCAGGAATGGAACCGCGAAAACGCCTGCCAACCAGATACAGCAGTTGGTCGCCAATCATGCCGCCGAGCGCCACGGACAGAACCACTAGCGGAAATTTCAGCAACCCCTGGTGTGCTGCAATCCCCCCCAGCAGAGTTACCGTTTCCCCTTCAGCCATGCTGCCCAAAATCAAAGCGGCGTAGCCGTAATGCGCAATCAGTTGAGTAATATCCACAGTGTTAAATGTCATTCCTTGTTTTTGTACAGCCTCAGTATAGCGGTTGTGACCGTTGGAGATGTTGTTCCGTTTCCCCAGTTATTTTTATCTGATTAAAAAACAATCAAGCCGCTGTGCATTATACTTTGACTGTGCTTAATCGATTTTTTTTGGCATGTCAGGAGGCGTTATGAGTCATGTCTGGGGGCTTTTTTCCCATCCTAATCGTGAAATGCAGAATATAAAACGCGAGAACGAAACGGTATCACATCACTACACTCACCATGTGTTAATCATGGCGGCCATTCCGGTTATCTGTGCGTTTATCGGCACAACCCAAATTGGCTGGAATTTTGGTGACGGCACCTTCGTTCAATTGTCGATGTTTACCGGATTCTATTTAGGCGTACTGTTTTATGCACTGATGTTGGCTGGTGTCGCCGTGATGGGGCGTGTCATGTGGTGGATGGCTCGTAACTATCCACATCGCCCGTCACTGGCTCGTTGCATGGTGTTTGCTGGATATGTGGCGACCCCACTGTTTTTAAGTGGCCTTGTGGCGCTGTATCCGCTGGTGTGGTTGTGTGTTCTGGTGGGTGCTGCCGCGCTGGTTTACACCGGTTACCTGCTGTATGTCGGTGTGCCCGAGTTCCTTGGCATCAATAAAGAAGAGGGGATGAGCTTCTCTAGCTCAACGCTCGCCATTGGTGTACTGGTGCTTGAAGTCCTGTTAGCGCTGAGTGTTATCTTGTGGGGTTACGGATACCGTTTGTTCTAAACGGTGGGTAACTATTTTATTACGAATCAATTGTGGCAGTTTTCCGGGGCGTCAGAGTATTATGCTGACGCCTCATCTATTCATACGTTCTGTGAACAGATTCGATGGACACATCACATTCTTGAATAATTACAGAAGTGCCACCATGCCGACAAAAATTCGACTATCGTTGCTCAGCCTTGCGCTGATGATTGCCGCACCACTCGCTTCTCAGGCTGCGACTAAAGCCACCGTACAACAGGTGAGTTCCACACAGGAAATAGCCTCTGGCAGTGCTATGATCGTCGATCTGCAAACCAATAAAATTTTGTATTCCAGCCATCCCGATCTGGTGCGCCCGATTGCCTCTATCACCAAACTGATGACGGCGATGGTGGTTCTGGATGCGAAGCTGCCGATGGATGAAATGCTCAGCGTCGACATCAGCCAAACGCCTGAAATGAAAGGGATTTATTCTCGCGTACGTCTGAAAAGTGAAATTAACCGTAAAGACATGATGTTGTTGGCTTTAATGTCATCAGAAAACCGCGCGGCGGCGAGTCTGGCACATCATTATCCTGGCGGTTATAACGCGTTTATTCGTGCGATGAATGCGAAAGCCAAATCCCTGGGTATGACGCACACCCGTTACGTTGAACCGACTGGATTGTCGATTCAAAACGTTTCCACGGCGCGTGACTTGTCCAAACTGCTGATTGCATCAAAGCAATATCCACTGCTTGGCCAGTTGAGCACCACCAAAGAAGATATGGCGACGTTTGCCAATCCGGCTTATACGCTGCCGTTCCGTAATACCAACCATTTGGTTTACAACAACAAATGGAACATTCAGCTCACTAAAACTGGCTTTACCAACAATGCCGGACATTGCCTGGTGATGCGCACTATGATTAATAACCGCCCGGTGGCGCTGGTGGTGTTGGATGCCTTCGGCAAATATACCCACTTTGCCGATGCAAACCGTTTACGCAACTGGATGGAAACGGGCAAAGTGACGCCTGTGCCTTCATCAGCGCTGGCGTATAAAAAGCAGAAGTCTGCTCAAATGGCGAGCAATACGGTTGCGGGCAATGCTCAGGACGATTAAAGCAATACCCTAATTTAATGGCAGCGTCCGGTCCCCATCATTAAGCGGGCGCTGCATAATCAACGTATCGCGCCAGCCGCCAAGCTTGAATCCCACATTGCGTAGTTGCCCAACCACTTCGAAACCGAGTTTTTTGTGCAAACGGCATGAACCTGAATTGTTTTCACCATCGCCAATAATCGCCACCATTTGCCGCCATGGCCCCTGCTCGCAACGGGTAATCAGCTGGCTTAACAGCTCACGACCCACACCTTTGCCCGTCATACTGGCGTCAATATAAACCGAGTCTTCAATGGTAAAACGATACCCCGGGCGTGGGCGATAAGCTGTCGCGTAGCTATAACCCACCACAATTCCGCAATATACCGCGACCAACCACGGGAGTTGTAGGGCATGAACTGCGTTAAGACGTTCAGCCATTTGGCTACGTGTTGGCGGCTCTTCTTCGAAAGAGCCGCGCCCATGCAGAACATGCCATTCATAAATGGCGGTGATGGCCGGAATATCATCGGCGCTGGCGTCGCGAACATGTAATCCTACACTCGGTACTGTTTCGAGCACTGACATCTCCCGCTCCTGTACGCAAAAAAATTTAAGTGGCGTAAGGTCACACCACTTTTTGGAATTTTAATTTAGTACGAAAAACCAACGAAAAATAGCCCCTGGTCTGGTGGTTGACGGCAACAGTTAATGAGGGTTGTGGTGGTGCGTATGGCTACAGGATGCTTCCTCCCACCATTTATGCTTCGTAGTTTTACCAATGCCTGGGTTCATGCTGTTAGTCGGGTCATTTGCCTGATAAAACTGCTTTAAGCTGTCAGGCGCTTCATAGAGATGCCCGACGTTATGCTCAGCCGGATACTGTGCGCCACGCGTGCGTAACAGCTCGAGCATTTGCTCTTTCAGCGCATGGACATCAACCCCTTTTTTGACAATGTAATCCTGGTGGAAGACATGGCACATGAAGTGGCCGTAATACAGGCTGTGGCTGATTTGGCTGCTGATCTCTGGTGGGAGTTGCTCAAACCACTGCTGGTCGTTACGGCGCAGAGCGATATCCAGCGCCAGAATATCTTCCACTTCACTGGCGTGAACCGCGTGATAACGCACCGCAGCACCGGCAGCGGCAAAACGATGTAAAAACGCTTTCGCCCCTTCGGATGGCGTACAGACGAAAAAGCCCCCCTCAGCCTGCTGGAAATAACTCTCCAGCCAGGTGCGCGCCTCGGCAATCCCTTCGCCCGACATCTTCAACAACAAATGATGTTCGTATTTTCCACGCCACTCTTTCATGCGCGGCGGTAAATGGTTCGGGCTCCAGTTGCTCAGACGCTGTAACACACGATCAGTGAAGTGCGGCTTAAGGAACGGGACTTTTTCAATCCATGCGTCGGTGCGGCCTTTCAGGGTAAAGAACAGCGGCATTTTGTCGGTGCCGAGCTTGTCGATCATCATGAACGTGTCTTTGCCATATACCTCGGCGATATCGTAAATATCGCGGTGCATGTATTCGCCCGCCACCGGCAGGTTTTCAAAATTAGCCAGAATATGGCGGCGGATTTCCGTCAGCACTTCTGGTTTGTTGGTGCCGATGTAGAACACTTCGTTTTGCTTTTCGGCAACAAAGGTATCGAGGCGTACCGCAAAAACGGCAAGTTTCCCGGCGCAGCCTGAAGCTTCAAAAAGACGGCTTGGGTCAGCGTTAAAGCGAGATGGCGTGTCGGCATCCACATCTCGCACGCGCTCGGCGTAATCTTTATCAGAGGCCTGGCGCTGGTCGTGAAGCACATTCTCTGGCTTCACACGCTCGTCATCGAGCTTGCCGAGGATTTGTTCGGGCGTCACGCCGAGGTCGATACCCAGATGGTTGACCAGCGTTAATTTGCCTTGCTCGTCGATACGCGCATACAGCGCCATTTCGGTATAGGCCGGTCCGCGTTTCACCAGCGAACCACCGGAGTTATTACAAATTCCGCCAATCACCGATGCGCCAATACACGACGAACCGATCACCGAATGCGGTTCACGCCCCAACGGTTTAAGCGCTTTTTCTAGTTGATATAGCGTGCTGCCAGGGAATGCCAGCACCTGTTTTCCGCCGTCCAACAACTGCAATTTATCCAGACGTAGCGTACTGATAATGACAATTTCACGATCGTAATCGTTGCCATTTGGGGTTGAGCCTTCGGTCAAACCGGTATTGGCGGCCTGCATCAGGATGATTTTGTCCGTGCTGACACAAGCACTCAGCACACGCCATAACTCCAGCAACGTGCCGGGGAAAACCACCGCCAGCGCCTCGCCCTGGCCGGAACGGAAACCTTTACGGTAACGTGCCGTTTTGGCTGCATCGGTTAATACATGTTGGTTGCCAACCAGGCGATTGAGTTCATTAATAAACGGGTTAGACATTTATCCACTCTTTGTGAAAATAGTGACGCCTTCAAGCATAGCTTGCAATTCACTAATGATTCTTCCGAAACGCTCGGAAAATCAGCACATAACATCGGAACCGCTCTTCTTACCACTGTGTCGTTGTGGCACACTGCACCTCTTAACACTTCGTGCTGCCCCGCGTGGCGGCTTGAGCAAGAGAGTAATGTCGATGAAATGGCTCTGTTCTGTAAGTTTGGCAGTTAGCCTTGCGCTGCAACCCGCGCTGGCTAATGAAATGTTTGGCCCGCACCCATTAACGCCTGAAGCCCGTGACGCTTTCGTCACCGATTTGCTGAAAAAAATGACCACTGACGAAAAAATCGGCCAGTTGCGGTTAATCAGCGTCGGGCCGGATAACCCGAAAGAAGCCATTCGTGAGATGATCAAAGACGGGCAGGTTGGGGCGATTTTCAACACCGTAACCCGTCACGATATCCGCACCATGCAGGACCAGGTGATGGATCTCAGCCGTCTGAAAATTCCCTTATTCTTTGCCTATGATGTGGTGCATGGCCAACGTACCGTGTTCCCAATCAGCCTCGGTTTAGCCTCTTCCTTTAATCTGGAAGCGGTGAAAACAGTGGGCCGAGTTTCTGCCTATGAAGCGGCTGATGATGGCCTGAACATGACATGGGCACCGATGGTCGACGTGTCACGCGATCCGCGTTGGGGCCGTGTTTCTGAAGGCTTTGGTGAAGATACTTACCTGACCTCGATCATGGGCCGCACCATGGTTGAAGCGATGCAGGGCAAAAGCCCGGCAGACCGTTATTCGGTAATGACCAGCGTCAAACACTTCGCCGCTTATGGCGCAGTAGAAGGTGGCAAGGAATACAACACGGTTGATATGAGCACCCAGCGCTTGTTCAACGACTATATGCCACCGTACAAAGCCGCGCTTGATGCGGGCAGCGGTGGTGTAATGGTTGCGCTGAATTCATTAAACGGTACGCCTGCATCGTCTGACAGCTGGCTGCTCAAAGACTTGCTGCGCGATGAGTGGAAATTCAAAGGCATCACTATTTCTGACCATGGTGCGATTAAAGAACTGATCAAGCACGGTGTGGCGAGTGACCCGAAAGATGCGGTGCGTGTCGCACTGAACTCCGGCATCAACATGAGTATGAGCGATGAGTACTACAGCAAATACTTGCCAGAGCTGGTGAAAAGCGGTGAGGTACCGATGGCAGAACTGGATGATGCCGCGCGCCACGTGCTGAACGTGAAGTATGACATGGGGCTGTTTAACGACCCATACAGCCACTTAGGGCCGAAAGAATCTGACCCGGCAGATACCAACGCCGAAAGCCGCCTGCATCGTAAAGAAGCACGCGAAGTCGCCCGCGAAAGCATGGTGTTGTTGAAAAACCGC
The DNA here is from genome assembly GCF_003675305.1 of Buttiauxella sp. 3AFRM03. Classification (NCBI taxonomy): domain Bacteria; kingdom Pseudomonadati; phylum Pseudomonadota; class Gammaproteobacteria; order Enterobacterales; family Enterobacteriaceae; genus Buttiauxella; species Buttiauxella sp. 3AFRM03. Next base: position 1,388,554 of record NZ_CP033076.1, on the reverse strand, counting down.
CTACAAACCTTGCCGCTGAAAAAATCAGGCACCATTGCCGTGGTTGGCCCACTGGCTGACAGCAAGCGCGACGTGATGGGTAGCTGGTCTGCGGCGGGTGTGGCCGATCAGACCATCACTGTGTTGCAGGGTATCAAAAATGCGGTGGGCGATAACGCCAAAATCGTGGTCGCTAAAGGTGCTAACGTCACTGATGAAAAAGACATCGTTGCCTTCCTGAACCAGTACGAACCTGCGGTGAGCGTTGATCCTCGTTCAGCTAAAGAGATGATCGACGAAGCGGTTAACACCGCGAAATCTGCCGATGTGGTGGTGGCGGTTGTTGGCGAAGCGCAAGGCATGGCACACGAAGCCTCTAGCCGTACCGACCTTGTTCTGCCGCAAAGCCAGCGCGATTTAATTGCCGCGCTGAAAGCGACTGGCAAACCGTTGGTGCTGGTGTTGATGAACGGTCGCCCGCTGGCGTTGGTCAAAGAAAACCAACAAGCCGATGCGCTGTTGGAAGCGTGGTATAGCGGCACCGAAGGCGGGAATGCGGTTGCCGATATTTTGTTTGGCGATTACAACCCGTCAGGCAAATTGCCGATGTCCTTCCCGCGCTCTGTCGGGCAGATCCCGGTTTACTACAGCCACCTGAATACTGGCCGTCCGTACAATCCGGAAAAACCAAACAAATACACTTCTCGTTACTTTGATGAAGCAAATGGCCCGCTGTTCCCATTCGGTTATGGCCTGAGCTACACCACGTTCACGGTTTCTGATGTGAAAATGTCAGCGCCATCAATGAAAGCCGATGGCAAAGTCGAAGCTTCTGTTGAAGTGAAAAACACCGGCGACCGTGAAGGCGAAACCGTTGTTCAGCTGTATTTGCAGGATGTCACCGCATCAATGAGCCGCCCGGTTAAAGAGCTGAAAGGCTTTAAGAAAGTGACGCTCAAACCAGGCGAAACCCAGACCGTGAGCTTCCCGATTGACATTGAGGCGCTGAAGTTCTGGAACGCACAGATGAAGCACGTTGCTGAACCTGGCAAATTCAATGTGTTCATCGGGCTGGATTCTGCCCGTGTGAAACAGAGCGAGTTTGAACTTAAATAAGCTTTAAGTCGTTACTTTGATAAAAGGCCACTGTGAAAAGGTGGCCTCTTTTATTGGGCAAAAGAGCCAGATAGATTTCTCACTTCCAGCACCCGTTTTCCCATTCCTCAATTCTCGACTAAACTTTTGCGACTCCATGATTTTTAAGCAAAGAACAACAACGAGGAAGTACGATGAACTTATCAGCGCGTTGGGGTATGACAGGATTAGTGTTACTGGCGGCAGGCGCTCAAGCCGCAGAACCGGTGAAAGTGGGTTCTAAAATTGATACCGAAGGGTCACTGCTCGGTAATATCATTTTGCAGGTGCTGGACAGCCACGGTGTCAAAACCGTCAATAAAGTCCAGTTGGGAACCACACCAGTCGTGCGCGGGGCCATTACCGCAGGCGAGCTGGATATTTACCCGGAATACACCGGCAACGGGGCATTTTTCTTCAAAGATGAAAAAGATCCGGCATGGAAAAATGCGCAACAAGGTTATGAGAAAGTTAAAAAACTTGATGCCGAGAAAAATCATCTGGTATGGCTGACTCCCGCTCCCGCCAATAACACCTGGACCATCGCGGTTCGCAAAGATCTGGCCGAGAAAAACAAACTGACTTCGCTTGACGATCTCAGCGCTTACCTGAAAAAGGGTGGTGAATTCAAACTTGCGGCTTCTGCTGAATTTATTGAACGCTCTGATGCGCTTCCGGCATTTGAAAAAGCCTATGGTTTTAAACTCGAGCAGCCGCAATTGTTGTCTCTGGCGGGTGGTGACACGGCGGTCACCATTAAAGCTGCCGCACAGCAAACGTCGGGCGTAAATGCCGCAATGGCCTACGGAACGGATGGCCCGGTGGCGGCACTTGGCCTGCAAACGTTGAGCGACCCAAAAGGCGTGCAGCCTATTTATGCCCCTACGCCGGTGGTGCGTGAAGCGGTGCTGAAAGCGTATCCGGAATTGGACGACTGGTTAAAACCGGTATTTGCTTCGCTGGATGAGAAAACGCTGCAACAGCTGAACGCCAGCATTGCGGTGGAAGGACTGGACGCTAAAAAAGTGGCTGCTGATTATCTGAAGCAGAAAGGTTTCGTGAAATAACAGGATGTCTGTTTGTTCAAAATTCATAATCGTGTCCTGTTGCTACTGGTGACTTTGCTGGTGGTGGCAGGCGCGGCTTTACCGTTTATCAATTTGGCACCCAATCGCCTGGTTTCCGGGGAGCCTATCGCGCTTAGCCAACTCCCGGCGCACGCCTGGCTGGTTCTCTGTGTTGCGGTTTTCATCCTGGCCTGTCTGGCGCTGTTACCTTGTCGGCCACCTGCATTGCTATTGACACTCCTGGTGGGCGAGCTGACGTTTATCGCTATTTTGTGGGCGATGGGAAACACGGCAACGCAGTTTTCGCAGCAGGGAAGCACGCTTGCGCGCTCCTCACCGGGCAGCGGATTATGGTTGTCGCTAACTTTATGCCTGCTGCTGTGCACTGACGCCATCAACCGTCTGACGCCCAAAGCACTCTGGCGTTTGCTGCTGAATATACAGATCTGGGTTGTGCCTCTCGCACTGCTGCTGAGTGGATTTTTTTCCGACCTTTCCCTGCTAAAAGAGTATGCCAACCGTCAGGATGTTTTTGATGATGCACTGTCGCGCCATCTAGCTCTGCTATTGGGGACGTTGCTGCCAGCGCTGTTGATTGGCGTGCCGTTGGGCGTGCTGTGTTACAACCGCCCAGGCTGGCAATCCTCGGTCTTTTCGGTGCTCAATGTTATTCAAACGGTGCCTTCGGTGGCGTTGTTCGGTTTGTTAATTGCGCCGCTGGCGGGGCTGGTCAAGATTTTTCCCTGGCTGGGTTCGCTGGGCGTGAGCGGGATTGGCGTCGCGCCAGCATTAATCGCGCTGGTGCTGTACGCGCTATTGCCGTTAGTGCGCGGCGTGGTAGCAGGGTTACAGCAAGTTCCACGCAATATCATTGAAAGTGCTGAAGGCATGGGCATGTCGCGCTGGCAGATTTTCTGGCAGGCTGAAGTACCACTGGCGCTACCCGTATTATTACGCAGCCTGCGTGTTGTCTGCGTTCAGACCATCGGTATGACGGTGATTGCCGCGCTGATTGGTGCCGGTGGTTTTGGGGCGATTATCTTCCAGGGGTTACTCAGTAGCGCGCTGGATTTGGTGTTGCTCGGTGTAATTCCGGTTATCGCGCTGGCGGTTGTCCTCGACGCATTTTTTAAACTGTTTATCTCATTGCTTGAGGAAAAACAGCCATGATCGAATTCGAAAATGTCAGCAAATCCTTCCAGGGCGAGATAGCCGTCAGCGACTTGTCGCTGCATATCAAGGAAGGGGAGTTCACGGTGCTGATTGGCACCTCAGGTTCTGGAAAATCCACCACTCTGAAAATGATCAACCGCCTGGTCGAACACGATAGCGGGCGTATCCGCTTTGCCGGTGAAGAAATCCGTAATTTTGACGCCAAAGTTCTGCGCCGCCGCATGGGGTATGCGATTCAGTCGATTGGCCTGTTTCCCCACTGGAATGTGGCCCAGAATATAGCCACCGTGCCGCAATTGCTGAAATGGCCGAAAGCGCGAATCAGTGCGCGGATTGACGAATTACTGGATTTACTCGGCCTGGAAGCAGCGCAATTTCGTGACCGTTATCCGCATCAGCTTTCGGGTGGGCAGCAACAGCGTGTTGGCGTGGCGCGCGCGCTGGCGGCTGACCCGGAAGTGTTGTTGATGGATGAGCCTTTTGGCGCGCTTGATCCGGTGACACGCGGTGCGCTGCAACAAGAAATTATCCGCATCCATCAACTGCTTGGGCGCACCATTGTGCTGGTGACGCACGACATTGATGAAGCGCTAACACTGGCCGACAGAATTGTGCTGATGGATGGCGGGCAGGTGGTTCAGCAAGGTACACCGCTGGAATTATTAACGCGCCCGGCAACAGATTTTGTGCGTGATTTCTTTGGTCGCAGTGAGCTTGGTGTACGCCTGTTGTCACTTTGTCATGTGGCTGAGCGGGTGCGAACGGAAGAGCGCATCGCAGGCGATCCAATCAGCGAAACGTTAAGTTTGCGCGAGGCATTATCGCTGTTTGTTGACCGCCAATGCCAGCAATTACCGGTGGTGAACCAGCGTGGTGAGCCTTGCGGGGTGCTGCATTTTAGCGACCTGGTTCAGGGGGAAAAGATGCGGGGTGAAAATGCGCCTGCTTCGTGACCCGCTGCTGTGGTTTATTGCGCTGTTTATCGCATTGTTAGCGGTATTACCTTACAGCGGCCCCGTGTTCAGCTGGCTTTTCCCTGAACTCGAAAGGCCTTTGTACCAACAAGATAGTTTTATCGCCCTGGCGCTCAAACATTTTATGCTGGTCGGGATTTCCAGTTTGGTGGCGATTGTGATTGGCATGGGGCTGGGTATCGCGGTGACACGCCCGGCAGGACTTGAGTTTCGCTCTCTGGTTGAAACTATCACCGCGGCTGGGCAAACTTTCCCGCCCGTCGCGGTGCTGGCGATTGCCGTTCCGGTAATGGGGTTTGGTCAGCAACCGGCAATTATCGCGCTGGTGTTATACGGCTTGCTGCCGATTTTGCAGGGAACGTTAGCAGGGATTGGCGCGGTACCAGAAGCCACAAAAGAGATTGCCCTGGGGGCCGGAATGAGCCGCTGGCAAATGCTGAGAAAAGTCGAATTACCCCTTGCAGCACCTGTGATTCTGGCGGGGATCCGCACTTCGGTGATCATTAATATCGGCACCGCAGCGATTGCCTCAACGGTTGGTGCCAGCACCCTGGGTTCGCCGATAATTATCGGGCTGAGCGGCTTTAACACCGCCTATGTGATTCAAGGCGCTTTGTTGGTCGCATTGGCCGCCGTGGTTATCGACCGCCTGTTTGAACGCTTATTACGTTACATCACGCGCCATGAAGGATGACGATATAGCCAACCAGCATTACGCCGCCAATCCCACCGATAGCCATCACCAGCATACCGCCCACCAGGGCAATTTTACTCAGTTTCATCTTTATATTCGCTCCATACATAACGTCTGCGATTATAAGATGAAGCAGGGTTGTTAATGAACCTTTAAATTTTTCTTATGCGTGTTCGGTCGATTGCCCGTTGCTCATCAGCGGGTAAATTTGTAACCCCGAGCAGCGCCAAAGTTCCAGCTGGTCAAGTTGACTGTGGGTCGGCGTATCGCCACACCACACCAGCAATGTTTGTTGGGCGAACAGCTCAGGGCGCAACTGGTGCAACGGATGCGCTAACACATCCACACGCCAGCCTTGTTGGATTGCCATCCACGCCGCCATCCATAAACGGGTGGTATCCGGTGTATCCCATCCAATTAATAGCGCATCTTTACCGCTGCGTTTGCGCGCGGAGGCGAGACACAGTGCAATGTAATTGATCAAGGCGCCATCCAGCAGACTGAGTAACGTGTTGAGTGTGACTTGTTGGCATTGCAGACGGCGACGAAGAGGGATGTAGAGCTGGTTGACGAGGGTTTCTGCCGGATAGTCGCGGCCAATGTCAGCCATCCAGTTTCGTAACCGGTTCGGACTGCCAGCTTGTAAATGGTGAAGCAATAGCTCCTGGCGTTCACGCCAGCCGCTTTCTCGATCCTGAAGTTCCCCACTCAGCAAGGCTTTCACCTTGCTGACTTGAACACCGTTTTCAATCCAGCGTTTGATTTCACGGATACGTTCGAGGTCGGCATCGTCAAATAATCGATGGCCGCCATCGGTACGCTGCGGTTTCAAAAGCCCGTAACGCCGTTGCCAGGCACGCAACGTTACGGGGTTGATATCACAAAGCAGAGCCACTTCACCGATTGTATAAAGCGCCATGTTATCCCCAAAGTCTACCCGGGAAACCCCCCGTATAACTGTAGTCAGTTATAAAGACTCTGGGTAATTTTTAGTTACATGGTGCAACTAAATCTGTTAATCGTCGAAATACAAATATCCTTGATTAACTAACTCAGTTAAGACGCTTACAAATTCTGGGTTCTGCAAAGCATCGCCCAGTTCGGCCTGGCTCAACAGGGTGTAACGGCACAAAGCATCGGCGGCATGCGGAACCGGCGCTTCCATCGGTTCGCTGTTGACGAAAAACTCGCCCTCGACATTCAGCACGCGCAAACCGCTCAGGCGCGTCAGGCATTCGCCGCCGAGCAACGCATCAAGGATTTCCCCAGGTTGATATGGCGGCTCCGCTGGCGCAATGTCCAGCTCGTGACGCGGAGTGGTAATAAAGCGGCCAAACCACTGCTTGAAATCTTCAGGCTGGCTAATCACTTCCATCATCATGTCGCGCAGACGCGCCAGCTCATAGCCTTCAACTTTGCCCGGATGCTCGCGGCAGGTTAAATCAGGATCGCTGTAATGCTCGCCACCGAGATCGTTTTCCAGCGCGTAATCAGCAAAGCTGCTGATCAAATCGCGGCCATTTGGCCCACGGAAACCGACGGAGTAGTTGAGTGCGGTTTCATGAGTGAAACCATCGTGCGGGAAACCTGGTGGAATATACAGAATGTCACCAGGTTCCAGATCTTCATCAATGATCGGTTCAAACGGGTCAACGTGCAGCAACGCTGGATGCGGGCAGAACTGGCGCATCGGCAGTTTGTCACCGACACGCCAACGACGGCTGCCCATGCCCTGAATAATAAACACGTCATATTGGTCGATATGTGGGCCAACGCCGCCGCCAGGAACCGAGTAGGAGATCATCAGGTCATCCAGACGCCAGTCCGGTAACACACGGAATGGACGTACCAGTTCAGCCGCGGGTGCATGCCAGTGGTTAACGGCCTGCGCCAACAGCGACCAACCGGTTTCCCCTAGATTATCAAAATCTTCGAAAGGCCCGTTGGCAGCCTGCCACTGACCGTTGGTGTGGCTTACCAGGCGGCTATCCACTTCTGCTTCCATAGCAAGACCAGCTAACTCATCCGGCGTAATCGGATCGACAAAATTCGGAAACGCATTTTTCAAAATAACCGGCTTTTTCTGCCAGTATTTCGCCATAAACTCAGGCCAGTCTAAATTGAGTTGATAATCCATTTTTTGACACCAGTGGGAAGATAAACAGGCTCGATTATAGAGAGGAACCGCCCCTGGCCACTTTGTCATGCGTCAAGCCTTGCTGTAAGACTGCAAAAAGTGGGACAATAGTGGTTGTTTATACAGTAAAAGTGGTTTCCATGGCTTTGTCCTCAGCTCAAAAAGAGCAAATCGCCGCCTGGTATAAGGCGCTGCAGCAGCAGATCCCGGACTTTATTCCGCGCCCACCGCAACGGCAAATGATTGCCGAAGTGGCGAAAACGCTAGCGGGCGAAGCGGGTCGTCATCTGGCGATTGAGGCACCCACAGGTGTGGGGAAAACTCTTTCTTACCTGATCCCCGGGATCGCCATCGCCCGTGGTGAGCAAAAAACGTTAGTAGTCAGCACCGCCAACGTCGCCCTTCAGGATCAAATCTTCAGCAAAGACTTGCCGCTACTGCGCAAAATTATCCCCGATCTCAAATTTACCGCCGCCTTTGGTCGTGGGCGTTACGTTTGCCCGCGCAACCTGGCAGCCCTGGCGACGGACAACGCTTCACAAGGTGATTTGCTGGCTTTTCTGGAAGATGAAATGGCACCGACCAGCAAAGATGAACAACAACGTTGCGCCAAACTGAAAACCGATCTCGATGCCTATAAATGGGACGGACTGCGCGACCATACTTCGCAAAATATTGAAGACGATCTCTGGCGGCGTTTAAGCACCGACAAAGCCAGCTGTCTGGGGCGCAATTGCCACTGGTATCGCGAATGCCCGTTCTTTGTGGCACGGCGTGAGATTGACGATGCGGAAGTGGTAGTAGCAAACCATTCGCTGGTGATGGCGGCTATGGAAAGCGACGCGGTGTTGCCTGAGGCAAAAAACCTGCTGCTGATTTTAGACGAAGGACATCATTTGCCGGATGTGGCCCGAGACGCGCTGGAAATGAGCGCCGAAGTCACGCCCGGTTACAGCCGTTTGCAGTTCGATCTCTTCACTAAACTGGTCGAAACCTGCATGGCGCAGTTCCGCCCGAAAAGCCCGCCACCGCTGACATCACCCGAACGTCTGACCAACCATTGTGATGAAATTTATGAACTGCTGAGTTCGTTTAACAGCATCGTTTCATTGTGGTTACCGGGCGAACAGGAAGCGGTGCACCGTTTTGAAATGGGCGTTCTGCCCGAAGAAATCATGGTGATTTGCAAACGCCTGGCGAAGCTAATGGAAGGGTTGCGCAGCCTGGCTGAAGCGCTGCTTAACGATTTGGGCGAAAAAACCGGAACGCACGATATTGTGCGTCTGCACCGCGCGTTACTGCATATGAACCGCGCATTGGGGTATTTCGAAACGCAGAGCAAACTGTGGCGGCTTTCGGCGATGGAGCAGGCATCGGGTGCGCCGGTGTCGAAATGGGTAACTCGTGACGTTCGTGAAGGTCAGCCGCATCTGTTCTTCCATTGCGTAGGGATCCGCGTGTGCGATCAGCTAGAAAAACTGGTCTGGCGTAATGTGCCGCACGTTATCGTGACTTCAGCAACGTTGCGTTCACTGAATAAATTCGATCGCTTACAAGAAATGAGTGGGCTGGACGAAGACGCAGGTGACCGGTTTATCGCGCTGGATTCACCGTTTAACCACGTCGAGCAGGGCAAGCTGGTGATCCCGCAGTTAACCGTTGAGCCGACGATGGAAAACGAAGCCCAGCATCTGGCTGAAATGGCAGCGTTCTTCCGTGCTGAACTGGCAAAAGGCGAGCACAAAGGGATGCTGGTGCTGTTCGCCAGCAACCGTGCGATGCAGGTGTTCCTGACGCATGTGACCGATTTACGACTAACACTACTGGTGCAAGGCGACATGCCACGTTATCGGCTGGTGGAGCTGCACCGTAAGCGTGTTGAACAAGGTGAAACCAGTGTGCTGATCGGTCTGCAATCTTTTGCCGAAGGTCTGGATTTAAAAGGGGATTTACTCAGCCAGGTGCACATCCACAAAATTGCCTTCCCGCCAATTGACAGCCCGGTGGTGGTCACCGAAGGCGAATGGTTAAAAACCCTGAAACGCTATCCTTTTGAAGTACAGAGTTTACCGAGCGCGTCATTTAATCTTATTCAACAAGTCGGGCGTTTAATTCGTAGCCACGGCTGTTATGGTGAAGTGGTGATTTACGACCGCCGCTTGTTGACCAAAAATTATGGGCAGCGTTTACTGGGTGCACTGCCCGTGTTTCCAATAAGCCAGCCTGAAGCGCCAGCGGCTAAACTGATTGATACCCCACCGAAAAAGACGGTGCGACGCAAACGTGTGAGCAAGAAATAAAAAGGAGAGTCGGAGTGGATTACCGTAAGATCATTAAAGAAGTCGGGCGTGGTAAGAACCACGCACGCGATCTGGATTTTGACACCGCTCGCGGCTTATACGCCCATATGCTCAGAGGCGAAGTGCCGGAGCTGGAGTTAGGTGGCGTGCTGATTGCGCTGCGTATCAAAGGCGAAGGTGAGGCGGAAATGCTTGGCTTCTATGATGCGATGAAGCACCACCTCATCTCGCTGACGCCACCAGTGAACAAGCCGATGCCCATTGTCATCCCTTCTTATAATGGCGCGCGCAAACTAGCAAACCTAACTCCCTTGCTCGCGATGTTACTTAACCGTCTCGGTTTTCCGGTGGTGGTGCATGGCGTAAGCCACGATCCAACGCGTGTCATAACCGAAACCATTTTTAAGCTGATGGGGACTGAGCCGACGCTGCATGCCGGCCAGGCTCAGGCCAAACTGGATTCTCATCATCCGGTATATATCCCCATCAGTGCGCTTTGCACGCCAATGGAAGATCAGCTGGCAATGCGCTGGCGGATGGGGGTGCGTAATAGTGCCCACACGCTCGCCAAACTGGCAACACCGTTTGCAGAAGATGCTGCGCTGCGCCTGGCCAGCGTTTCGCATCCTGAATATGTCCCGAAAGTGGCGAAATTCTTTGCTGACATTGGCGGGCGTGGCTTGCTGATGCACGGTACGGAAGGGGAAGTGTATGCCAATCCACAGCGTTGCCCGCAAATAACACTTATCGACAGCCAGGGTTCACGCATTGTGAGTGAACGCCAGACTGAAATCGGCGACGAGGAAGTGGTGCTACCTGCCGGAAAAGATCCGGAAGTCACCGCCCGTTGGATTGAACGTTGTGTTGCAGGGTTGGAACCTGTACCGCAGTCATTAAAAATACAAATGGCTTGCTGTCTGGTGGCTACAGGAGAAGTGGTCACGCTTGAAGACGGTTTAATGCGCGTTAATCAGACATTCTGATGAGCAGAAAAAGAGCAAAAAAAAGCCCGCGAAAAAATCGCGGGCAACAAGGGTAATAACAGTGTCATGCAGTGTGGAGCAAAGCTCCAAAAATATGAGGGTAAATCAGGGCAATACTGAAGATTATTTGTAGATAACCGCAGTACCGCTCATTTTGCCGTTGGTGTTAGCCGAAGTGATGGAATACGCTTTTGCGCCGGCGGCTTGTGCTTTATCTGCCAGTTTTGCTTCCAGGCCGTCCAGAGTGGTTGCGCCGTCTGCTGAAACCACGCCGACTTTGTTTAAGTTCTGAGCTTCAGCCGGATTGATTGATTGTACAGCGAACGCGCCGAAAGAAAGAGTAGAAAGGGCGATGGCGGCTACAGCATATTTGATGGTTTTCATAGTTAATATCTCGCAGGTTATTCTGTTTAAGGTGACGATGTTCCGTCGATGTGATTATGGTCACACTTTTTAGCAGAATAATAAATCGAATAGAATTGACCTCCTTATTCAAAAAAATTGAACGATCGCTAAATCATTGAAATTAAAAATGATTAGCGTGCGAATTATCATTGTGATTTATATATCTTTACAACTACTTGGTTTAGCGCACCTTTTGCTAATTTTTCTGTCAGCAGCAGGGCTGCTGTGGCCTGCAATCGCTTGCGCGCTTATTTTTCGATAATCTGTCGATTTGCTCTTTTCGCTCGTAAAGTTGCTTTTATAATGAGGGCTTTACTTAACCGTATGCCTGATGAGGTCTGATGGAGATTAAGCTCCACACCAATGCCACCACGACGCCGCGTACCCGCAAATATATTCAAAGCTCTGACAAATCCGACAGTGAACTGGCGGAAGAGCTGAATATTTCTGTGGATACCGTCAGGCGCTGGCGTAAGCGAGATGACTGTTACGACAAATCTCATCGGCCAAATACCATTCATCGTGCACTTAGCCCTGAACAAGAGGCGCTGCTGATTTTCCTGCGTGTGCGTCTGGCTTTGTCGCTTGATGAACTGTTAGAAGCCGCGCAATTACTGGTTCAGCAAGGCATTTCCCGCGCAAGTGTCAGTAGAACGCTGCAAAACTGGCAGCAATCCCGTTTGACGAAACCCGATTTAAAACAACCTGTGGGTCATCTGCGCCTGGATGTTTTCCCACTACCGGAAACCATTAGCCACAAACACGGCGCGCTACTGGCATTTAGCTGCCCGGTTTCAGGTTTCCTGGCGGTGGCACTGCGTGAGCGGGGAAGTGAGCAAACGCTGGAGGCGCTGGTGGGCTTTTTGCAGCAAGGTTTACCGTTGCAGGTGCAGTCGATAATGGCCTGCCCGAGCGAACTTGCTCGTCAACTGACGCACAAGTTACAGGTTCCACTGCATGAAGCGCAGCAGGAAGAGTGGCAAATTCGCGCAGCAAACGGTGAGTGGGCGCAGACTCTGGAACAACTACTTAACGGTGAACGTTATGACAAACGCCTGGGATTTGGTGCGGTATTGCTGGAGTTCGAGGATTTGCTGAATAAACGAATTATCCGCAACCGGCTGAAAAACCTCTCACCGGTTGCGTGGTTAAAATCCCGCTTATAACCTGGCTACAGATCCTTCGTTTTCCCTTCGCAAAGACCGAGTAAGAACTGCGTCAATAGTAAAGCAGGGCGGCCGCTGGCCTGGGTAAATTTACCACGACTCAGCGCGGTACCGCTGACATCTAAATGCGCCCAGGGTTTTTGGTGGCAAAACTGACTTAAAAAATGGGCGGCAGAGACTGCAATTGCTGCATTGTTCGGCGGTGTATTGGTGAGATCGGCAATATGGCTTTTGACTTGCGGATCAAAGCTTTCGTCCAGTGGTAACGGCCAGACTCGGTCTTGCGTTAAGTCGGCAGCTTGCTGTAGTTGCTGGCTGAGTTGTACTTGGTTACTCATCAGGCCAGAAATGTCATAACCCAGTGCTTTCACTACCGCTCCGGTCAGGGTGGCGACATCAATTAATGCTGCCGGATTAAAGCGCGTGGCGGCATAACTCAACGCATCTGCCAGCACCAGACGGCCTTCGGCGTCGGTATTAATAATTTCCACGCTTAGCCCCGCGTGAGATTTCACTACATCGCCTGGCAGCATGGCGTTTTCGCCCGGCATATTTTCGGCCAGCGCCATTACTGCCACGACATTCAGTGGCAATTGCAGTGTTCTAACAATCTCCATCAGCCCGAAGACCACGGCGGCACCACACATATCGTATTTCATGGTGCGCATCCCTTCGCCTTCTTTCAGCCACAGGCCGCCAGTATCAAAGGTTATCCCTTTACCGACAAACGCATAAGTTGGGGCATTTTCCGCCGCACCCTGCCAGCGCAATGTCACCAACCGGGGCGGATTTTTGCTGCCTCTTCCTGTGGCATCAAGACAACCCATGCCGAGTTCACGAATCGCGTGTTCATCAAGAATTTCACAGTGTGTTTGCGGATGGGTAGCGGCCCAGGCTGCGGCTTGTTGAGCAACGTCTTGGGGGCGGCAATCATTAGCTGGCGTGTCGGCAAGGCGGCGGGAAAGCAGCATGCCTTGCGCGATGGCCTGAGTTTGCCAGGCGAGTTCATGCGCCTGTATGTTTGCTTCGCGGATTAACAACCAAAGTTGCCCGTTACTCTCTTTCTGCTGCTGGCGATAACCCAACTGTGGTAACTGATAAAAGCGGTTCATCAGCGCGACCAGCAACGTGCGCAGGCGAGCAAAAACGCCAGGGTTTGCCAGGTCAAAACCAGAAATATCGATGGCAATCGGATGCGAAACGGGGCTGGGCAGCAGGTTGGTCAAACTTTCCGTTAGCTGGCGCAACACCACGGGGCTATCCAGTTGGCTGGATGGCAAAAGAGACAACTGCTGGCAAACACCATGCAAGCCGAAAGTGGTGGACTGCACTTCATCATGTTGCGCCATTTCATCAAGCAAAGAGTGCAATGGCTTCGGCCACGCATCGGTGTGATTTTTCCACAACACCAAATGCGCGTCTGGTGGGCATGGTGTAAAAGCGGCTAACTGGCATTTCATATAATCACCTCTGCGGTTACGCGTTGCAGATAAGCATCAAGCCAGGCCTGGTCTGCCGGGCGAATCAGCGTGTGCTTACCTTCGCGGGTCGTCAAAAAGACCGTGGGTTTTTGTGCGGGAGTGGCGACGGAAAACGAGAAGTTATCGATGGTTGTTGCCGCACCATATTCACCACGGTTATTCATACACACCACTGATAAATCACCGGCGCGACCAAAACGGGCAATCAGCTGGCTTTCGAGATCGTAAACCGCCGATTCAGCAGCCTGTTGGGGTGACATGCCACGCCCCATCCGGCAGACAATTTCATAGCTAATACAGCCTTTCATCAGATCTTCGCCAAGGCCTGTGGCGGTGGCAGCACCAATTTGGCTATCGGCATAAAAACCTGAACCGGAAACGGGGGAGTCGCCCACGCGTCCTGGGCGCTTCATAAACAAGCCGCTGGTGGAGGTGGCGACACACATTTGCTGGTTATGGTCGAGGGTAATTACACCCACGGTATCGTGCCCGGTATACGGGCTGAGGCCGCGATCCAGGGTTTCACGTTTGCGCTTCAGGTAATGTTGATGCGCACGATCCGTCAGCATGTTTTTGCGCTCAAAGCCCTGTGCTAAAGCCCAGGTTTGCGCTCCTTCACCAACCATAAAACTGTTGAAGCGCTCACGGCTTAACGCCTGTGCCACAAGGACAGGATTGGCGATATCGCGAAGACTAGCGACCGCGCCAATGGCAAGCGTTGAGCCATCCATAAAGGCCGCGTCGAGCTCAACCACGCCTTGCTCGTTGGGCAAACCGCCGTAGCCGACAGATTTATAGAATGGATAATCTTCCACGCAAGTGACGGCGCGAACTGCTGCGCCACTGGCGTCGCTGTTCTCTTGCAACATTTGCGCGGCTTCGCCAACGCCTTCCCAGGCCATACGCCAGGTCGCAATCACGCCCCAGTTTGTCGATAACGTCATGTTTTAGTTACTCCGTGGCGGGTTTGGTGGATGCAGAAAGCTCCGGCGCTTCATTGGCCCGATATTGCTTATCCACAACTTTGAGGAATGGCAGATAAATAATGGCGCCAATCAACAGGTTGGTTAACTGAATCACCGCACCGCTAAGATGCCCGGTCACGATAAACCCGCTCAACACCGGCGGCAGCGTCCAGGGGATATACACGCCCGTGGTGGTCGCGACCCAACCCAGCGACATGGTGATGTATTGCACGGTGACCAGTACCAGCGGCACCAGGTTGAATGGGATTAGCATTATCGGGTTCATGATAACCGGCAGGCCAAACAGCACCGGTTCGTTAATGTTGAAGATGGAAGAACCGATGGCCAGACGCGAAACGTTCTTAATGTGCTGGCTGCGGGCAAATAGCAGCATAGCAATCACCAGAGACAAAGTTGCGCCCGCGCCACCCATCCAAATCATGTCGTAGAACTGCTCAGTGACAACGTGCGGTGGAAGTAAACCGGCCTGCGTAGCCGCCAGGTTCTCCATTTGATTTTCCATCCAGAAAGGACGCAGGATGCCGTTCACCATCGAGCCGGAGTTAATCCCGACAGACCACAAGCCGGTGATGCTAAAGCAGGTAAACAACGCGCCGACATACGAGGTGCCAAAGTGGCGGATTGGCGTGGCCAGCACTTCGTACACAAACTGGTGAATGGTGTGGTACTCGGTTTTGGCAAACAACACGCGAACCGCCAGCGCAAGCACCAGAACCAGCAATGACGGGATCAGCGCGGCAAAGGATTTTTGCACTGCGGGTGGCACGCCATCCGGCATGCGAATCACCCAGTTCTGGCGCAGCATCCAGGCAAACAATTCGGTACTGGCAATTGCGCCGAGCATCGCCACAAACAAGCCTTTGGAGCCGAGCCATTCCATGGGGATCAGGTTGCCGATTTCCTGAGTTTTCGCGAAAGGGGTGAGAATCAAGAAGCAGGAGAGAGACAAAATTCCGGATGACATTTTGTCGATGTCATAACGTTCGGCAAGACGGTAGGCGACCAGAAAACTAATAAATACCGCCATGGTGGAGAAGATGGCAGTAAACGGGATTTCGACAGTTGCAGACCAGCCTTCACCAAAAATCGACGCCATAAACTGCTGATAGGCGGTACTTGGGAAAGAGGAGATAACCAGCAGGATTGAACCGACAATGATAAACGGCATAAACGAGATATAGGCATCGCGAATGGCTCCGAGGTGGCGTTGTTGCGCCATTTTCGCGGCCAGCGGCATCAGCTTTGCTTCTATTGCGGCCATCAGGTTTTTCATTCTTACCGCTCCGTAAGTAATCACAAGAGACAATTCTTGTGTTGTATACAGTAGGGATTGTTAGCGGCGAATAAAGTGAGTGGATTCACAAAAGTATCACATGATTACTTATGGTAAGGTCAGCTGTCGGATGACGCTGGCGCTTATCCAACCTACTCCGTTCCAGAAGGTTTTGTAGGGTGGATGACGCTAGCGCTTATCCAATCTACTCCGTTCCAGAAGGTTTTGTAGGGTGGATGACGCTGGCGCTTATCCAATCTACTCCGTTCCAGAAGGTTTTGTAGGGTGGATGACGCTGGCGCTTATCCAACCTACTCTGTTCCAGACGGTTTTGTAGGGTGGATAAGCGCCAGCGTCATCCACCATGTGTGTGATTTGTCATCAGTCTCAAGCAGGCAGGAATTACATCAGTCCCAGCAATCGAGGAATGAACAGCGAAATCTCAGGAATGTAGGTAATCATCATCAGTGAAACAAATAATGCGGCATAGAACGGTAGCAGCGGTTTGATCAGGTGCTGGATTTTCACGCCGGTAATCGAGCAGCCCACGAACAGCGCACTTCCCACCGGAGGTGTCAGCAACCCGACGCACAGGTTCGCTACCATCATGATGCCGAAATGTACCGGGTCCATACCCAACTCTTGCGCAATCGGCAGGAAGATTGGCGTGAAGATCAGCACCGCAGGCGTCATATCCATAAAGATGCCGACAATCAGCAACACGATGTTAATCAGCAGCAGAATAATCAGTGGGTTGTCTGAAATCCCCATCAGCGTGTCGCTAATAATGTATGGAATATCAGCATTGGTCATCGCCCACGACATGCCAACTGAGAAGCCAATCAGTAGGAGAACAATGGAGGTGGTTACCACGGAATCGAGGATTAGTTTCGGTAAATCGCGCCATTTCACTTCGCGGTAGATAAGCACCGAGAGCACGAAGGTATAAACTACCGCGATAGCCGAGGCTTCCGTTGCGGTAAATACGCCGCCCAGAATTCCACCCATCACGATGATCACCAGCAACAAACTTGGCAAGGCATCGAGAAACGCTTTGGCCGCCTGTGCACACGTTGGACGAGCGGATACTGGATAGCCGCGGCGTTTGGAGATAATCCCGCACACCAGCATGATGGACAGACCCATCAGGATGCCAGGTAAGTACCCGGCCATAAACAGCGAAGCGACCGAAACCCCGCCAGCAGTCAGCGAGAAGACGATCAACACGTTAGAAGGTGGGATCAGTAAACCGGTAATACAAGACGAAACGTTGACCGCTGTCGAGAACGCCGGATCGTAACCCTCTTTGTTTTGAATCGGCGAAAGTGTGCCACCCACGGCAGCAGCCGCCGCGACTGCTGAACCGGAAATCGAACCAAACATCATGTTCGCCAGTACGTTAACGTGGCCCAGTGAACCCGGTACCCGTCCTACCATAATTTGCGCCAGGTTAATTAGCCTGATGGCTATCCCGCCGCTGTTCATCAGCGTTCCGGCAAAAATGAAGAACGGAATCGCCAGCAGAGCAAAGTTATCCAACCCGTTCGCCAGGCGTTGTGAAACCGTGATAATGGCAACGTCCCATGGGAACATGATAAGCATCGATGAAACGGTGGCGATCCCAATGGCGAATGAGATAGGAACCCCGAGAAACACCAGCACGAAGAACGCACCGAATAAGGTAAGGGCGATGTAAGTTTCCATTATTTACCCTCGTGACGGACTAAAGTTTGAGCATCGGTCAAGATAAAGTAGAGCGAATAAAACATCATGATCGCCCCGCTTAACGGCAGCACTATGTAGACGTAGCCCATAGGGATTTGCAGCGCCGCCGAGAGTTGCGAAGTGGCAAGTGTCTTTTCAATGAGTTTTAGGCCGCCATTGACGATAACCCCGCCAGAAAATAGCAGCACCAGTGTGTTGATTAGCATGCCGAGCAGGGGTTTTTTATTGTCTGGCATCATCATGGAAAGAAAATCGATGGACAGATGGCGCTGTGCACCCACGGTGTATGACGCGCCCAATAGACCCACCCAGATCATCAGAAAACGCGCCAGTTCATCGGTCAATGTGCTGGGCTGGTTGAGTACATAGCGGCTAAACACTTGCCACACCACGCAGATGACCAGCGCGACCATTACCAGTACGGAAAAAGTGGCAATAGTCCGGTCTACCGCAAGCTTTATGGGCTTTAGTATCATGTTTGTATACCTGAAAATTAACTTTGGACGAGCGGGTGAGGGGCTCACCCGCTGAAACCTGCAACCCTAAATCACTCGGTAGCGGCTTCGAATTTAGCCAGCAGAGCCGCTTGTTTTGGATCTTTGGCGAAGTCGTCATACAGCGGTTTTACGGCTGCGCGGAACGGGGCTTTATCAACGCTGAGGATAGTGGCCCCCATCGCTTTAGCTTGAGCACGTGAATCAGAATCGACTTTGTCCCAAAGCTTTTGTTGATATGTTTCGGAGTTTTTCGCCGCTGTCATCAAGATTTGCTGCTGTTCAGGGGATAGTTTGTCCCAGGTTTTGGTTGAGATAACGAGGAAGTCGGGAATAGAGGTATGTTCATCTTCCGAGAACACTTTGGCGATTTCGATATGGCGAGTCTGCACCCATGATGGAACGTTATTTTCCGCGCCATCAACAACGCCTTGCTGCATTGCGGTATACACTTCGCCGAAAGAAATAGGGGTTGGTGAACCGCCCATTAATTCAACCATTTTCAAGGTGGTTGGGCTGGCCTGAACGCGAATTTTAAGTCCTTTTAAATCTTCTGGTTTGGTAATCGGTTTTTTTGCATAAAAACTGCGGGTGCCTGCAACATATGCTGAAATAGCAAAGAAACCTTTATCTTTGGTTGATTCCATAATTTCTTTGCCGATTTCACCAAATACCACGCGATTAAAATGTTGTTGGTCTTTGAATAAATATGGCAAATTATAAATAGCGTAAGTATTGTCGAAAGATTCCAAATCACTGGCAGAACCTTTGGTCATATCCAGTGCGCCATTTTGTAATAGTTCTAATGTTTCACGGGCGCTACCCATTTGGCTACTTGGATAAATACGAATACGCATACTGCCATCAGAAAGTTGTTGTACCTCTTTGGCTAATTGTTCATAGGCTTGATGCACAACATGGCTGCGTTCCAGGTTATGCGCGAGTTTTAAAGTTATTTTGTCAGCGGCATTTGCACCTGTGGCACACAACGTAATCAGCGAGGCACAAAGTAGTTTGCGTGGTAGTGTCAAAAATTTCATATAAAATGCTTCCTGCATAAAAGAAAAGGTGAAGTTTCGAATGGAGGCCGTTATTGCTGTATGACAGCTTATTGCATTTGTCCGATAACCAACTTGTATAGACTTCACATTTTTTATTAATCAGGAGTGGTTTTGCTATTTTTTGTGTTGTTGCTCACTCAATTTAATATGATTGGAAATGTCTTTTGTTTCTCTCGTGAATTTATTCTAAGTTGAGAAAATGAATGCAAGGAGTTACCGAGGTATTAGGCAGTATTTACGAAGGGTATTTATTGTTTTTGATTTAATTTGGAACGGATGAACCAACAAACTTAACAATAAATAACGGTATCCTGTTATGGAAACCGTTATTGAAAGTCACCCCGGGGATAACTATTAAGACTATTTATAAATAGTTGCGGTGCCGAACATCTTGTTTTCACCGCTGGCTGAGTTAACAACAAAACCTTTTGCACCTTCTTCTTTCGCTTTTTCTCCAAGTTTGGCTTCCAGATCGTCAAGATTCGCCGCGCCTGAGACCGAAACCGTCCCCGCAGGGCGGAGTTGGCTGTTATTGATGTCATTCGTTTCTTGAGCTGCCATGGTGGCAAACGGTAATGCCGCAAGGGTGACAACCGCAGAAAAATACAGCAATTTTTTCATAATCACATCCTCATCGCTTTTGGGAACCGATTAAAAAATCATCAGCACCTACAGTGTAGGTGCAATGCGCCAAACCATAGACGCAAAAAACTGATGGACTTGTGCTCATTTTTTGAACGACATAACTTGACGAAATTCTTACAAATCATATAGATACAGGTGTATGATTTTGCTGATTTTATCGGGCGTCGGGGCGAGTTAAGTCAAAACGATGGCTTTCATCGATAGTGTAATAAGCCGATGGGCCACCCGCACGCAGCACCGGTTTTGCCAGCGCGGTCTGGTAAACACCGTCTTTTAGTAGTGACTCGTCAATATGAACGGCGACCACTTCGCCCAACACCAGCCAGCTATCAATCGCCGCACCGTCGGCAGTCGTGAGTTGAATGCACTGCGACAGGCGGCATTCAAAATTAACCGGGCTTTCGGCAACGAGGCTGGCTTTGACTTTTTGCCCGACAACGGCAGTTAACCCCGCGCGAACGAACTCATCTTCACCGCGTGGTATGGAGGCTGAGGTTTCATTCATTTGCTCAGCCAGTTCACGCGTGGCGAGGTTCCAGACGAACTCTTTTGTTTCAACGATATTTTGTACGCTGTCTTTCCAGCCACTGCTGGCGAAACCAATAATAGGTGGCCGATAATTAAAACAGTTAAAGAAACTGTACGGCGCCAGATTACGGTTACCTTGTTGATCGTATGAGGAAATCCAGCCTATTGGGCGCGGGCCGATAATGGCATTGAGCGGGTCGTGCGGTAAACCATGGCCGTCGGCAGGTTCGTAGTAATAACGTTTCGCGGACATAAAACCTCTGCTTCAGTGATGAAATTGGCGCGGCGTTGTTTACCCCGCTGGCTTCACAGAGTATCTTACGCGACCACACAAGGAGAAGCCGCAATGAAAACCCCTGCCACTACCAAACCGGGTCTGCACCCACGTAATCGTCATCGTAACCGTTATGATTTCCAGGCGCTGACACAAAGCAGCCCAGCACTCGGCGCATTTTTACGCCCTGGCCCGCATGGCGAAACGACGGTTGATTTTGCTGACCCGCTGGCAGTGAAAGCGCTGAATCAGGCGCTATTGGCGCATTTCTACGGTGTGAAGCAGTGGGATATTCCTGAAGACTTTCTTTGCCCTCCGGTGCCTGGGCGTGCCGATTATATTCACCATCTGGCAGATTTACTGGCAGAAGGTAACGGCGGCGTGGTGCCTTCGCAGGCTTCAGTACTGGATGTGGGTGTGGGGGCCAACTGTATTTATCCGCTTATTGGCCAACATGAATACGGCTGGCGTTTTACCGGCACCGATGTGGATGGCGAGGCTTTGCGTAACGCAACGGCGATTATTGATGCTAATCCAGGCCTGTCACGTCTGATTCGTTTGCGTCGCCAGAAAACGGCAACCGCAATTTTGCCGGGTGTGATTCATAAAAACGAAATGTTCGATGCCACGTTGTGCAACCCACCGTTCCACGATTCTGCACAGGCGGCCCGCAGCGGTAGCGAGCGTAAACGTGTAAACCTCGGCCAGGCGAAAGACGGCGCACTGAACTTTGGCGGACGTGAGCAAGAGTTGTGGTGTGAAGGTGGCGAAGTGGCGTTTATTAACCAGATGGTCAACGAAAGCAAGGCGTTTGCCCGCCAGGTGCAGTGGTTCACCTCGCTGGTTTCTCGTGGTGAGAACCTGCCGTTGATTTATCGCGCGTTGCAAGAAGCTGGCGTCGAAAAAGTGGTGAAGAAAGAGATGGCCCAGGGGCAGAAGCAGAGCCGCTTCATTGCCTGGACCTTTATGAACGATGCGCAGCGCGTTCGTTGGGCTGCCACACGTTATAAATAGCATTCCCTTCACCCCGACCCTCTCCAAAAGGAGAGGGTGAGGTCGAGAACTCAGGAAACGTGCTGCAAGAATTCCTGCAAACGCGGGCTTGGTGGGTTCTCAATCAGTTCTTGCGGGTTACCATCTTCAGCAATGCGCCCTTTATCAATGAAGATGAGGCGCGAGGCGACTTTGGCGGCGAATCCGACTTCGTGCGTCACAATAACCATCGTCATGCCTTCTTCAGCCAGATCCTGCATAACCTTCAACACTTCGTGACGCAGTTCCGGGTCAAGTGCCGAGGTTGGCTCATCAAACAGCATCATTTTCGGTTTAACCGCTAACGCCCGGGCGATTGCCACACGCTGTTGCTGGCCGCCAGAAAGCTCTGATGGGTAGTGATGCGCACGTTCCGCAAGGCCCACTTTCGCTAACAGCTCTTTAGCCAGTTTATCGGCGGCGTCTTTTTTCAGACCACGTACACGAATCGGGCCAAAGGCGACGTTTTCCAGCGCGGTCAGGTGCGGGAACAGATAAAACTGTTGGAACACCATGCCGGCTTCCTGACGAATCAGGCGCTCATCGACTTTCGGGTCGTTAACTTTCAGACCGTCGACAAACAGGTCACCACTAGTGATGTCTTCCAGTTTGTTGATGCAGCGCAGCAGCGTCGATTTACCGGAGCCTGACGGCCCGATAATCACCACCACTTCACCTTGTTTAATGTTGAGGTCGATGTTGTGCAGCACTTGGGTTTTGCCAAAGTGCTTAGAAACGTTTTTAAATTCAATCACAGGATTTTCATCCTTCTTTCGAGGCGACGCAGCACGAAGCTCAGCACCAAAGTAATAATCAGATAGAAGACCGCAACGGCGCTCCAGATTTCCAGCGCACGGAAGTTTCCAGCAATAATTTCTTGTCCCTGACGGGTCAGCTCAGCCACACCGATAACGATGAACAGTGAAGTGTCTTTGATGCTGATAATCCACTGGTTGCCCAATGGTGGCAACATACGACGCAGCGCCAGCGGCATAATCACGTGGCGAATGGTTTCGCGTTTAGAAAGCCCCAGTGCAAGACCGGCTTCCTGAAAACCTTTATGAATCGACAGCACCGCACCACGGGTAATTTCCGCAATGTAGGCACCGGAGTTGATCATAATGGTCACGACCGCGGCGCTGAACGGGTCAATGCGCAGATCCGGGATAGCCATAGGCAAGGCGAAGTAAATAAACATCACCTGTACGACAATCGGCGTGCCGCGAATCACTTCAATGAAAACTAATGCGATGTGGTTGGCAATCCAGCCGCCGTAAGTACGGGCGAAACCAGCAACCAGACCAATAATCAGACCACCAAACAACCCGATGACCGAAATCAGCAAAGTCATTTTGGCGCCTTCAATCAAAAGCGGGATTGCAGGCCAGATGGCACTCCAGTCGAACTCCATGATTATTTCCTGTTATGTATACCGTGGTTCAAAAGTATCAGGGGCGAAAGCCGCCCCTTAGGTCTTGCTTACATCATTTTAGATTTATTATTTTGGCTCAGTGCCGAACCATTTTTTGTAGATTTCGTTGTACTTGCCGTTCTCTTTCAGGGTTTTCAGCGCGCCGTTCACTTTCACACGCAGGTCATCGCTACCTTTAGGGAAGGCGATACCGTATTGCTGTGCTTCGAGAGAGTCGCCAACTGCTTTGAACTTGCCCTGGCCAGCCGTTTTGATGAAGTAAAGAATGTTCGGCGTATCGTGCAGTACCGCGTCAGCACGGTTGGTGCCCAGTTCCATGTAGGCGTTATCGATGTTCGGGAACTGACGCAGGTCTTTAGTTTTGATGTTGGCTTTCGCGTAATCAACAGAACCGGTGCCGCTCTTCACTGCAACTACTTTACCGTCGAGATCTTTCACGCTTTTAACGGAATCGTTGTCGGCTTTAACCATCACCAACAGGCCGCTTTTGTAGTAGCCGTCAGAGAATTCGATAGCTTTTTTACGTTCTTCGGTGATGGTGATACCCGCCAGCGCCAGGTCGATATTTTTGGTTTGCAGTGCAGGAATGATGCCGCTGAAATCCATTGGCTTGAGGGTGTAATCCAGTTTTAATTCTTTTGCTACGGCATCCCATAAATCGATATCAAAACCGACGTATTTGTCGCCTTGTTTAAATTCAAAAGGAACGAATGCGGTGTCGGTCGCAACGACCAGTTTCTTATCAGCGGCGTGGGAAGAAACCGCAAAAGCCAGAGTGAGTGCAGCCAGTGAAACTTTTAAAATCGACTTCATAGCATTTCCTTGTTTATCCATGGGGCAATCCCCTGCATCAGTAAGCGGCAACATGGAAAAATCATGCCAGGTTTTCAACTTACTGTTTTTGCAAGGATGTGAATATGTAACATTGCACAATAATGGTTGCAAGTGAGTTACAGCGCACTCTAATGGTGCCCAGTTTTGGTGCGTTAAGTATTGAGGAACGATGAAGTCTAGTTTTACCGCAGATTAAGGCGGTAAAACAATCGGCTGTTAACGATTGTGTGAAGTGATTATTACAAATGAGTAACTTTTGCGGCAGGGATAACCATTTTTATGCGCTAAAACAGTGCATCCATCCTCCCGGAAATGGGAGGATGAAGTAACAATCTGCTAGCAATTAATCGATATTTGACTCAATGAACCACAGGAACTTGTCCAAATCTCGCGAAGCCGCAGTCAGAATATCGGCGGTATCTTCGTCTTTCGTTTCACTGATTGCCTTACGCACATCGTTCGCCACAATCGCGTAACGGTCGGCCAACTCTTTAAGGTGATCCTGAACACTGTGAATATCCAACGGATAGCTTTTCAGTGGTGTTTTACTGTTAATGACTTGCGTTGTACCCAGTGCGACACCGCCAAGTTGAACGGCGCGTT
Source organism: Buttiauxella sp. 3AFRM03 (assembly GCF_003675305.1). Classification (NCBI taxonomy): domain Bacteria; kingdom Pseudomonadati; phylum Pseudomonadota; class Gammaproteobacteria; order Enterobacterales; family Enterobacteriaceae; genus Buttiauxella; species Buttiauxella sp. 3AFRM03. The sequence goes on along the minus strand of NZ_CP033076.1, from coordinate 1,364,174 downwards.
CTGCCATGGTGTCGAGATGGTCAGTCAGGGCGGTGCGGAAACCGTCAAGCATTTCATGAACGGCAATAAAGTTTGCACCACGCATATTCCAGTGCGCTTGCTTGGTAATTAACGACAAATCAATGAACTGGATGACCTGGCGATTCAGCAGCTCAACGGTGGCTTTCTTTTCGCTGTCTGAAACATCATTACGGGTATGCAGTAGGTTGGTAGATTTGGTTTTTACCAGTTTAGCGGTAGTCATAATCTTTCGTCCTCTTGATGTTATGTCCAATGAATTACCGGAAATAAGTATAGCACCTGATTTCGTATTCGAAGGAGCAGGTTGTACCTATCAGATTAATAGCAATGAAAGGATAGAATTTAGTAACTCATTGTTAGTCAATAAATTTCAATTTTGTATTTCGAGTGGTAATTGAATTAAACAAAGAGTGATTGTTGAATGGGAATAATTATTATTTTGTGAAGGTAAGAGAGGGAGATATAAGTGGTTGAACGCAGAGGTTATTTACCGTGGGAATCGTAACCACGGTAAATAATATCAGAGTGGGCTACTTTACATCGACCTGAGTAATCTGCGTTTCACGCTTGAGAGTCAGCGTTGAACCGATGGATGCGGCAATAATGGAAAGCAATGCCAGCCATTGCACCAGAGTCAGATGCTCACCAAGGAACAGCATTCCCGACAGTGCAGCGAGCCCAGGCTCCATACTCATCAGCGTGCCAAAGGTGCGGGTCGGTAAACGCGTCAGGGCGATCATTTCCAGCGAGTAGGGCAGTGCTGTCGATAATACCGCAACACCGAGACCTAACGGTAAAAGTGACCAGTGCCAAAAAACATCACCCGCTTGCCATGCGCCAATCGGTACAAAGATTATTGCTGCTATCAGCGAACCGAATGCCACGGTTGCTGGCCCATGATCGACACCGGCTTTTTGTCCAAACAGGATGTATATCGCCCAACATGCCCCGGCTCCCAGTGCATAGGCGGCACCGGCTAAATCGACATGCGAAATTGACTGCCCCAGCGGTAATAAGAACCAGAGACCCAATACCGCCAGAATCACCCAGATAAAATCCACCGCTCGACGTGATGAAAACAGTGCCACGGCCAGTGGGCCGGTGAACTCAAGGGCGACGGCAATCCCCAGGGGAACCGTCTGAATCGATAAATAGAACAGGTAGTTCATGCCGCCGAGCGCCAGCCCGTACATCAGCAAAGGGATGCGCTGCTCCGCTTTGAAGCGCAAACGCCACGGCTTAAAGACAACCACCAGGATGAATGTCCCCAGGAACAGGCGCAAAGCGGTCACTCCTGGTGCTCCGACTAACGGGAAGAGTGATTTTGCAAGTGATGCGCCACTTTGAATCGAGGTCATGGCAATCAAAAGAACAACAATGGGTAACCATAAGGGGGTTTTACGTGGCGATAAGGGCATCCAGCATCCTGTCAGTCAGTGTCTATACCATCATCCTTCAAGTTGCAGGGGTGTTGGCCGTAGACGCTCGCCCCAGTCACTTACTCAAGTAAGCTCCTGGGGACTCTCGTCCTTGCCTCCTACCTGAAACTCGAATGCTAATGGGTATATTTAAGTAAAGAAAATAAAAAGTGACCCAGTGTAAATGATTAAGTTATGGCTGGTTGAGATTTCATTGAAAAAAATCATGGCCGGATGCAGTAACATAACTGTGTGATTGCGTAAGATTTGTTCAAAAGTGTTTAAGAATTATCTGGATGACTATGTTGCAATTCATGACAACAATTAGGTCGTTTTTTGATAAAAAGGCTATAAATTTAAGGGAGTAGGGTGTAATGGAAATGATCTGTTACAGGAAAGGATTCATTAGACAACGTAAATATCGAAGAGTTTCCGATACAATTTTGATATATTAAAAACTTAGAAGTTACTTGAAGCATATTGAGGTGGATTATGAAAAAAATTGCATGTCTTTCAGCACTGGCTTGTGTTCTGGCCGTTTCCGTTGGTACCGCATCTGCTGCAACTAGCACCGTAACTGGCGGCTATGCACAAAGCGATATGCAGGGCGTTGCTAACAAAGCTGGCGGTTTCAACCTGAAATACCGTTACGAAAACGACACCCCACTGGGCTACATCGGTTCTTTCACTTACACCGAGAAAGACCGTTCTGAGTCAGGCGTTTACACCAAAGGCCAATACTACGGTATTACTGCTGGTCCTGCTTACCGCATCAACGATTGGGCAAGCATCTACGGTGTAGTCGGTGTTGGTTACGGTAAATTCCAGAGCACCTCTTTCCCGAACAAAGCTGACACCAGCGATTACGGCTTCTCTTACGGCGCGGGTATGCAGTTCAACCCAATCGAAAACGTTGCACTGGACGTTTCCTACGAGCAGAGCCGCATCCGTAACGTTGACGTTGGCACCTGGATCGCAGGCGTAGGTTACCGCTTCTAATTTCACTCTTTTATCGAGTGAAAATAAAAATCCGCCCCTTGAGGCGGATTTTTTTATTTCTGAATTCCCTGATTAGGGGATTAGTTAACGAGTCTTGGTATCAAACACATCCGTCTGCAGATGAGTATAGTCCACCTTCTTGAGCTTAAAGTTGGTGATGTAGATTGGCCCCGCTTTTTGCTCAGAAATGAACTTGTACTTCGGCGTTAACTCTTTGGTTTTAATCCCTGTCCACGCTGAGAAGAAATTCAGGAAATCATTCGCTGAACGGCGCGCTTTTATCTGGCGATGCACTTTATCGTCGCTGGACAGCACCATAAATGGGACCTGGAAGTTTTGTTGGAACTCGTCACCATGCGCCAGATATTGCACCTCAGTGCCGCGCTCTTTAATTGCCAGACCGTGATCGGAGAAGTAGACCATCGAGAAACTCTGCCCGGTATTTTGTAGCTGTTGGTAGAGCTGCTTCAGCAAATCGTCGGTTTGCGTCATGGTATAGAGATAGCAGGACGTTTCTTTCGACTGGACGAAATCTTTGTATTTACCCTGCGTGCGGTCGCATGCTTGCGGGTGTGAACCCATCAAATGCAGCACAATTAATTGTGGCGTGGTTCGTTGTGTCGCGAATACCTGAGCGGTCATTTTCAACAAAGCTTCGTCACGGGTATTTTTGTCGGCTTCAAAATCACCGCTTTTCAGGAACTGCACTTTATCGGCACGTTTGGCGATGCTGGCAATGGCGGTATCGTATTCACCAATTTGCCCTTGGTTCGAGAACCACCAGGTCTGGAAGCCTGCCCGGTTGGCAAGCGTAATAATGCTGTCTTGATATTGCGGTTTGCCGTCAATGACACGGTTAAGCGTCATGCCCAGCGATTTCTGCGTTGAGCCGCTGGCCGCCACATAATCCATGAATATATTGCCATTCACCTGGCTGGCAAACGGGGTGTTATCCCAATGGCCACCGAATGCGCCTAATGCGTCACGGCGCGCACTTTCACCAATCACCACCACGTAAGTTTGATATTTAGGTTTAACCGCCAGCACATTCCAGGTGTCCTTCATCTGCGCGAAGGCCTTCATGCGCGTTTGCTCATCAATCACTTCCTGGTTATTGACCACAACATCTTTTACGAAGCGGAATACCGGGTAACCAGAGTCTTTGATTTTAAATACGCCGCCATACGCCAGGTTTTGTACCGGAGCGACAAAGAAACAGACCACGCTGACAACCAGGCATAAGCTATCAAAATGGCACCACAGGCGTTTTTTAGGTGCAACTTTGCGGCGCAGCGCAATAACGCCAAGCACCAGAATAAAGATCGACACCAAATAGCTGTACCACGGGAAGATAGTCATCAGTTCCGTGGATTCTTCGAAGTTAGTTGAGTGTAGGGCAAGCAGGGTATTAAAGTTCGGCGAGCCGTAGGCCTGGCCAAAAGGGAAATACATTGCTGCAATCAGGCTGCAAATCGCCAGCAAGCCTTTTTGGAATTTGGGCGCACTGCGCCATAGCAGCAGTAATACGCAACTAAATGCCACTGCATACAGAATGCTAAATTCATAACCGAGCGCAAAGTTAATCAGTAAAGACTGCAGGAAATAAAAGCCAGTCCACGGATTAAGCGCCACTGCGCGGATCGTCAGGGAATCTTTAAGCGTTAAATTCATGTTTATCGAGATCTACTAAACGCCATGCGAAAACCCTGGCGACGAGGGTAAGAACCTGCCTGACAGACGGAAAAGAAGGGATACTGGACCGCATCTGCGAGCCGCTTCATGTGCAGGGCTGCAAGAAGATAGAGCGGTACGATAAGAAGATCAACTGATAAGAGAAATGTGTTTTGCGAAGCAGGTAGCAAATCCAACAAATGGTAAGGTTAAAGCGCTGTTGCGTGAGGTATTCACTGAATCATCATGAAATGAAAAGTTACAAATAGATGAGCCGTTCAGAATGACTAAACCCGAAAAGGCAGGGCGACTGCCTATGACTTAGGTTTTTCGCCCTGTTGTGGTTTCCCGGAAACCAAATCACACAACATGTTGAGCAGCATTAGCCGCACTTGAAACGGGGAATGTGTAAACACGCTCATGCACCTCTTAAATTCGTTCATATAACCCTCCTGTTCACTTCTGCTGCCCTTGTTTCCCTTTAAGGCTGTCTGCATTACATACAGATATAGCACAGGCTATATTGTATAGCTATTGCTAATTCGTTAAATTTTTGTGCTTCCGTGATGCTGGTTTACAATGGGGCCGAACGTCGTCATTGGACGATGCCGCGCCACTGCAAGAGGAAGCATCATGAGCCGTACGCCTGGCCAAAAAAATAAACAGAAAGTGACGCAGTTGGTAAACGTTGAAGAGCATGTCGAAGGCTTTCGGCAGGTGCGGGAAGCGCACCGTCGTGAATTGATTGATGACTACGTTGAGTTGATTTCAGATTTGATTCGCGAAGTGGGGGAAGTCCGTCAGGTTGATATGGCGGCGCGACTCGGTGTTTCTCAACCAACCGTTGCGAAAATGTTAAAGAGACTCGCCTCGGTTGGGCTGATTGAGCAAATTCCGTGGCGCGGTGTGTTTTTAACTGCTGAAGGTGAAAAGCTGGCGCAAATCAGCCGCGAACGTCATCAGATTGTGGAAAACTTTTTCCTCGCGTTGGGAATTAGCCCGGAAACCGCAAGGATTGATGCCGAAGGGGTGGAGCATCACGTCAGTGAAGAAACCCTGGCGGCATTTCGTTTGTTTAGTGAGCAGCGAGGATTTAAGTAGCGATGCTGTTAAGCCTGGTTCGCCCGTTTGCTCGCGATCGATTCCTTCATCTATTGCTTCTGTGCGGTGTGGTATTAAGTTTCATCGCGCCATTTCATCCAACACTTTGGGTTCATGCCATTGATTGGCACACCATTATTACGCTTGCGGGCTTAATGATGCTGACCAAAGGCGTCGAGTTAAGCGGCTATTTCGATGTGCTGGGCCGTCGCATGGTGAAACGCTTTGATAACGAGCGAACGCTGGCGATGTTTTTAGTCAGCGCGGCGGCATTGCTCGCCACATTCCTGACCAACGACGTGGCCCTGTTTATTATCGTGCCGTTGACCATCACGCTGAAAAAACTGTGCGCCATCCCGATTAATCGGATCATCATCTTTGAAGCGTTGGCGGTCAATGCTGGCTCAATGCTCACGCCGATTGGTAATCCGCAGAACATTTTATTGTGGGGGCGCTCGGGTTTATCGTTCGGGGAATTTAGCTGGCAAATGGCACCAATAGCGTTCGCTATCATGCTCAGCCTGCTGGCGCTTTGTTGGTTCTGTTTTCCCAACAAAAAACTCGTCTACCAAATCCATGATAAAAAGCACGACTGGCAGCCACGGCTGGTGCTGAGTTGTGTGGCTCTGTACGTGGTATTTATTGTCGCGCTGGAGCTAAAACAAGACATCTGGGGGCTGGTGGTTGTGGCCATGGGTTTCTTGCTGTTGGCTCGAAGAGTATTGCTCAGTATCGACTGGAGTCTGTTGCTGGTGTTTATGGTGATGTTTATCGACGTCTGGCTGATCACACAACTTCCGGTGTTACAGCACGCGTTAGCGGGCATTAATCAGCTTTCAGCCACAGGATTATTTGCATTGGGAATCGGTTTGTCGCAGTTGATTAGTAATGTTCCATCGACCATTTTACTGCTGAATTACGTCCCCGCTTCGATGCTGCTAGCCTTTGCAGTGAACATTGGCGGTTTCGGTCTGCTGCCCGGTTCGCTGGCAAATTTGATTGCTTTACGTATGGCTAACGATCGCCGTATTTGGGTGCGTTTCCACTACTATTCATTGCCGATGTTGTTATGGGCGGCGGCGGTGGGTTACGGTCTGCTGTATTTGAGATAAATGTCGGATGACGCTGCGCTTATCCGACCTACGAAGGGTCGTTATAGGAGCGCGTCATCCACCATTTTACTTAAAATCACACGTTAAACGGCGCTTCTTTCTTCAGCACCTTTTCAATCACATCCAGCACCGCTTGCTGATTGCAATGCCCTGCCTGATAAGTCGCAACTTGCTTAATTTTTTCAGGGGCATTGGCCATGGCAAATCCGTACCTGGCCTGACGCAGCATTTCAATATCATTGCCACCATCGCCAAACGTCACGACTTCGCTGTCAGCAATGCCCCATTTTTCCTGCAGGATCCGCAAGCCGTTAGCTTTATGAATACCGGGAATGATCAGGTCAATCGAGCCATGGCCGCTGGTAACTGGCACCATAATACCGTCGAGAATGTCTGTCAGAGCGCTCATGGTGTCGTCTAACATACTGTCTGGCAGATTCAGCGCAAACTTAAAGAATACATCATCCAGATTTGAGAAATTATCTACTAATTCAAGGCGATGGTAGTACATGCGCGCCAGTTGGATGAACGCATCATCGTAGCTATTCAATGTATAACCGTGGTGCTTACCACAAGCGATAATATCTACGTGAGGCAGCGTCAGCAGATGGTCGATAACGGTGTTGAACTGCTGTTTTGTCAGTTCACCGTTAAAGGTGTCCTTTTCTTCACTGACCACCCAACCCCCGTTATCGGCTACGAACGAAATCTCGTGGGCAATTTCCGGGAAAAATGAAATTAGCTGATAATACTGGTTGCCGCTGGCGACCACGAAGCGAATCCCTTGTTCTTTCATTTGTGCATAAAGGTCTGCAAAACGCGCGCGGTTGTACTCTTTATTATCGTCGAGGAAAGTCCCATCCATGTCGACGGCAATTAGTTTCACACTCATCGATTTCTCCGTTGAATTAATTCGGGTACAAGGTCTGTAGGTTTTGCGACGGCTTTCGCAACTAGCGCTGCAACAACCATCAAACTCAGTACTACCAGCATAGCCAGACGCAGGCCGTAATGTTCGCCGAGGAAGCCCAATAGCGGCGGCCCCACAAGGAATGCAATATAGCCAGAAGCGGCAACGACACTGACGCGAGTTGCCGGGTCTGGACCGGTATCGCCCGCGGCAGAAATGGTGAGCGGGAAGCCGAGCGAGGTGCCCAGGCCCCACAAAATGACGGAAATGCCAGCGACAAAGGCATTATCGACAAAGATGATTAAGCCGATGCCCAAAATCCCCATCACTGCACAGGCGCGAACCACGGTCACCCGACTGTAGCGGTCGATAAACCAGCCGCCAGTGAAACGGCCCACGGTCATACCCAGCGTAAAGCCGACATAAATCATTGAACCAGACGTTGGGCTAAAACCATGACCGTCGACCATCAGCAATGGCAACCAGTCATTGGCGGAGCCTTCTGCAAATGCCATCGCCAGCACAATAGTACCAATCAATATCAGTTGTAGATCTTTATAAAAAGGAGGGTGTGGCTCGTGGGTATCAGCGGAATTCGCGTCGGCATTGTCTTTGCCTACACCATGCGGGATGGCGGTAATCGCGATAATAATGGGGGTAATCACGATTATGCCAATCACCAACAAATGCCCATAAGCCGTGACGTTAAAGGCTGTCAGGCTCATGCCAATACCTGCGCCAACCAGCGTGCCAAGGCTGTAAAAACCGTGCATCATCGGTAACACTGTCTTTTTCAGCAGCCCTTCAACTATGGCGCCTTCTACGTTCATCGCCACTTCAGATGAACCAAGACCTGCACCTAAAATCGCCAGCCCCAGCGCAAACAGCCACGGGGAAGAAAAGAACAGTGCAACGCCCATCACCAACATGCCGGTGACCATTAGCGTCATACCGCTACGGATAATATTACGCGTACCAAAACGCTTAACCAGCCAGCCGGAAAAGAGAATGCCGCTCATCGAACCAACCGAAAGACCAAACAGCACAATACCCATACCGGCGGTCGACACACTGAGCGTGTCCCGAATGGCTGGAGTACGTGTAGCCCAGGAGGCCATAACAAGACCAGGCAGGAAGAAGAAGGCAAACAATGCCCAGGTGCGACGTTGGGTTGCTTTACGTTGGCTAATAGCGGCAGACATGGAAATACCGGTTGGCGGTGAATGAGAATGACACTAGCAAGAATGTGTACATTTGTACACATTGCCTGGTAAACTCTTTTTAGTCCGGCTTAACCGAGTATAAATCATGAGCAAAGCCCCGCGCCGTAACGATCCAGACCGACGTGAAAGAATTGTGCAAGCTACGCTGGATATGCTGGTGGAACACGGTATTAGCCATATCACACACCGTAAAATTGCCGAAGCAGCAGGCGTTTCGTTAGGGTCGATGACCTATTATTTCGACGGTATCGAATCATTGCTCAGTGAGGCATTCACGCAGTTTGCCCACCAGATGTCAGACGATTACCGTAACCGTCTGGCGCAAGCCAGTAATCGCAATGAGGCCTGCGAAGCGATTGTCGACATGATCTGTGGCGAGAAAATTGCCACCTCTTATAACTTGCAGGTGATGTATCAACTGTATGCTTACGCCAATCGTAATCCACAGCTAAAAATCATCATGCAGGACTGGATGTGCCGCAGCCAACAAGTGCTGGAAGCCTTCTTTGACCCGATTACCGCCCGAACCCTGGATGCTTTTATCGAAGGGATGACACTGCATTACGTGACGGATCGGCATCCGTTGAGCCGGGCAGATCTCAGCAGAATGCTGGCAAAAATTGTCGGATAAATTTGGCAGGTGATTTTTTGCCTGTTGTTAGCTAGAGTTTGAAGCAGTTTCCTAATGTGAGTCCCTTACCAATGTAGTTGTCCCCTTAACGATAAACACAGCTTTAAAACCGACTAGATCGTCGGCGACTTCTTTGTGCTTGTTGATAAGGGATAACACATGTTTTTTCTCATTCTGCGTACGCTTCGCCAGCACCGCTGGTTTGCCCTGCTTGGGGCGGCATTACTGCTTTCTTCTGTCGGGAATGGCCTGACTTATGTCATTGTTTTTGGGAAGCTCCTCGCACTCGAAGCAAAACCTTCAGTACTGACGCTTGCCTATATTCTCGCGCTAGCACCCGGCTTCCCGGGGAGTTATCTGGCAGAAAAATTGCTCACCAAAATGGCACCTATTCCGGTCATGATTTTGTCTGAAATCATCGGGCTGTTGGGATTGTCTCTGCCGGTGTGGTCGTTATATAGCGATAACCTGATCCTGCTGCTTTCAAGCCAGGCGGTGGCGGCCTTTGCGGGGGGCATGATGGTGCCGGTTTTAAGCCAGACGTTAAAAAGCGGCCTTAAACCCACGGAACTCCCCGCTGCATCGGGCCTGGAAACCTTTATCTTTGCGGCAAACGTCATCCTTGGCATCGGCATTGGTACCTTGCTTTATGGGCACCTGCCTGCAGTGGCTATTCTCGCTCTGGATGCGCTGAGTTTTGTTCTGGGTATCGTGCTGCTGTTCGCTGCACACCGGGCATTTCGGCCAGTGTGTGTGCCGGAAAATGGTGAGGTTATAGGCAACCTCAGCTGGCGAAGACTCACACAATTACAACGCCGAAGTCTGCTTTTTCTCCCGGCGATTGCGCTTGTCGGTGCGCCAGCAATGGCACTGTTACCGGCACTGGCGACAAACTTTAGCGGCTCATCCACTGACTCGGGGTTGATGTTGTTACTGGCTCGCAGTACAGGGCAGCTTATCGGCCCATTGCTGTTGTCTGAAGCACAGCTGCAACGCCACTCGGGGAAACTCAATGTACTGATCATTTCGCTCGCGTTGTTTATCTGCTGCTACGCACTGGTTTCGATCACCGATAAGCAATGGCTGGCTATGTTGCTGATAGTTATGGCGCACATCTTCACCAACATTGTCTATGTGCTGGCGACGCTAAACATCATGCAATCGTTTCCTGCCTCTGTCACCGGCAGGGCGATGGCGAAGGCCTGGCGCGTACAACTGATTATCACCTTGATTCTTCCGGTAATAGCAGGCTTTGCCGCTGACATTTTCGACCCTGCGTGGGTGCTGTACCTCAGCTCTGGCGGTGGGTTTGTGGTGCTGATTTGTGTACTCGCCACGAATCATTTAGCTGGGCGAAGAGAGGGAACGGCTTTGAATCTTAAAAATAGTGGCTAATTCCCGGTAGTCGCAACAGGTTTTAGTCAGGCGGTAAAGAGCGGGGAGTACCAACCTTTACCGCCTATTTTTAGTCGAGAGTTGTACCAGCAGTCATATTGACCACCGTTGCCGTCATTGCGCCTGCATGATCCGACGCCAAAAATGCCATGAGCTCGGCAATTTGCGAGAGTGTTGGCAGACGTTTTAGCATGGTGCTTTGCGCAGCACCCGCCACCCACTGTTCCACCGTCAAACCCGCTGCTTGTGCCTTTGGTGCAAACACTTCGCTGGTATAGGAACCCGCCTGAATAGCGCCGTCTAGCGCATGTGAACGCACACAGATGACTCGAATATTCTTTGGCGCTAGTTCGCAGGCCAGAGCCCTTGTGAAGGCTTCCATACCTGCGCTGCCGACAACATGACCCAGGTGGCCTGGAATTGCCATTGGCCCTGCGGGTGCGACCACCGAGAGGATGACGCCTGCGCGGTCACCGCCCATATAGGGAATGACTGCTTTGGATAGGTTGAATTGTGCTGCCAGGAACGGGTCTATTCCTTGCCTGAATTCTGTGAGGGATAACTCCGCAATTCCTTTGCCTTGATTATGGACAAAACCGGTCGCGTTGATCACCACGTCAAAACCACCAGTCTGTAGTGCAAGCTGTGCAACGTGCTCGCTGGTGGACTGCTCGTCGAGGACGTCGATGATGAATGTTTCGGCCTTTCCACCCTCTGCGCGAATCTCATCAGCAACACTGCTCAATTTATCCTGGTTGCGTGCACCCAAATACACCTGTGCGCCCTCGCGTGCCAGAGCATGCGCAACGGCGCTACCGATAGCACCACTTCCACCGAAGATCACCGCTACTTTGCCTTCAACTAACATCGCGCAACTCCATTTAGCCCACCAGTATGACTCAAAAGTATGGGTGCTAAGTGATAGGTTGCAAGCGGAGGGCGTCTGCGGTCACGGATTTCAGGCAATAAAAAACCCATCAACCTTGAACCAAAGAGGCGGGGTTGATGGGCTCCACAAATTGGGGACATCAAAGAAAAGCAGTGGCACTAATTAAGACTTTGCCCAAGGTAAAAAGTTCGCAATGTCTTAAAAAAATCTTTTTTCTTTGTCTGCGGCACAGATCACAAACCAGGCCATATGATTACGATAAGCGTCCCGGCCAGGGTTAACAACACGTTAGCGATAGCGTAGGTTCCGGCGTAACCCAGTGCCGGGATGTTGCTGCGCGCGGTGTCGCTAATGATTTCCATTGCCGGTGCACAGGTCCGTGCCCCCATCATTGCGCCAAACAGCAATGCGCGGTTCATTCGTAAAACGTATGCTCCAAACAAGAAGCAGATCACTACCGGAACAAGGCTGACGATCAGCCCGGCAACCAGCATTTGCCCGCCAATCGCACCTAAACCGTTGCCAATGCCGCTGCCTGCGCTTAAACCTACACCCGCCATAAATACCATCAAGCCGAATTCTTTCACCATATTCAGCGCCCCTTGCGGGATGTAGCCGAAGGTAGGGTGGTTGGCTCGCAGGAAGCCCAGCATAATTCCTGCGAACAGTAAGCCTGCTGCATTACCTATGCCGAAGCTAAAGGAGCTGAACTGGAAGGTGATCATGCCGATCATCAAACCAATAATGAAGAAGGCACAGAAAGCGAGCAGGTCGGTAATTTGGCTGTGAATTGAGATAAAGCCAATGCGTTCTGCCACGGTTTTCACGCGTCGGGCGTCACCGCTGACCTGTAAAACGTCGCCTTTGTTGAGCACGATATTGTCGTCAATCGGCATTTCAATTTGGCTACGGATAACGCGGTTGAGGAAGCAGCCATGATCGGTCAGCTTTAATTGGGCCAGTCGGCGGCCAACGGCATTGTGGTTTTTCACCACAATTTCTTCGGTGACGATGCGCATGTCCAGCAGGTCGCGGTCGAAAACTTCTTTACCGTTACGGAAACTTGGGTCGAGGCGGGAATGCGCATCCGGATAGCCTACAAGCGAAATTTCATCGCCTTTTTGTAGTACTGCGTCACCATCCGGGTTTGCCAGAATGCCATTACGACGAATACGTTCAATGTAGCAACCGGTCTGGCGATAGATACCAAGTTCACGCAGATTTTTACCATCAGCCCAGGCAACCAGTTCAGAACCCACGCGGTAGGCTCGAATAACAGGCAGATAAACTTTGCGGGCGGCATCTGTATCTAACCCGCGTTCGCGAGCGATTTGCTGCGCGCTGGTTTGCAAATCCTGGTGCTGAAGTTTTGGCAAATAACGAGCGCCAACAATCAGGCTAACCAGGCCTATCAGATAAGTCAGGGCGTATCCGAGGCTCAGGTTATCCAGTGACGTGGCTAACTGGGCTCCGGCAACACCCGAATGGCGCAAAGTATCACCTGCACCAACCAGCACCGGCGTGGAGGTCATCGAACCTGCAAGCATCCCGGCGGTCAGGCCGATATCCCAGCCAAAGAGTTTCCCCAAACCTAATGCCAGCAGCATGGCGCTGCCAACCATCACGAGGGCCAACATCAGATAATTTTTGCCATCGCGGAAGAAAATTGAAAAAAAGTTTGGCCCAGCTTCCACGCCGACACAGAAAATGAACAGCATGAAACCCAAATTTAGGGCGTCAGTGTTAATCGAAAAATGTTGCTGGCCGAGTATTAAAGAGACCACTAAAACACCAATGGAATTACCCAGTTGGATAGAGCCAAGGCGTAATTTCCCCAGGCATAAGCCCAGGGTCAGAACAACAAATAATAACAGGATGTAATTCCCGCTTAACAAATCTGCGACGTTTATATTCACGAAGGCTAACTTCTTGTTTACTAGTAACTTGTTGAAAGAGATGGTTTTTTGGTTTAAGGTTTCTACTAATGACGACGCAATTTGATGTATTTTCTTTGCATTAAAATATCCAGTGCGCAGACCTGATAATGGCCAGTAGTTTAATCTTTATAAAGATTAACGGCTAGTAAGAATATTATGCTAATTGCGCGATGTATTTTTTTAGCAAGGATTGCTGAAACTTATCTGACTCGGGCAGATTCTGCGTGCAGAACTGTAATTTTAAGTTCTATACCCGTTAGCATTCAAGTTGCAGCCAACACCCATGCAGCTTGAAGGATGACGGTATATAGGCGAGCGTCAGGAGGATGTTTGTTCATGCGTGGACAACGTTGGTTTGGGGTCATTTGCTGCTTCGTGTTGTTTGTTGGCGTGTTTCTTTCTCAGAAATTAATGGCCGCCAACAGCTACCCGGGTGATAAGCACTCAGAGTGGGGAATGTTATTTTTTATCCTGCCTGGTGTTATCGCTAGCGTGTTTTCCCGCCATGGCAGAGTGATCAAACCGCTGATGGGCGCAGTACTGGCTTCACCGCTTTGTCTGCTAATCATTCAATTTTGGTTGTCGCCAACGCGAACGTTCTGGCAAGAAATGGCCTGGATGTTTAGTGCTGTGTTTTGGTGTGCTCTTGGAGCTTTGTGCTACTTGTTTTTACGTAGACTTCTCCGCCGTCAGCGGCGATAAAAAAACGGCTCGGTTGCTTAAACCGAGCCGTTTTTTTTAGTTTGAGGCTTATTCTGCGTTCTGGAACAAACTCAGGTGTTCTTTCGCGTAAGCTTCGAAATCAGTGCAACCACCAATGTGTTTCTGGTCGAGGAAGATCTGTGGAACGGTTTCAACCGGTTTACCGACAGTTTTTTCCAGATCGGCTTTGCTGATGCCTTCTGCATGGATATCAACATAACGGAAGTTGAAGTCGTCACGCTCAGCGGTCAGTTTCTCAGCCAACTCTTTAGCACGAACGCAATATGGGCAGCCTGGGCGGCCAAAAATTACTGCAAACATGGTATCTCCTTCATTTTTTATGGCCGAACGAAGCGGCGTATGGCATCTATAATGCCGCTAACTGTGATGAATGGGAAGAAGGTCTTGCCTGTTAGTCTGATACTCAGCACCTATATTGCGCGGACAAAACTGCTACCGGCCAGGGTATACTCAATCGATTATTGCCTATGGAGACAAGCGGATGCGCTCACTTGGTGCTTTGCCGAAACCGGTGTTAGTCCTTGAAGTTATTGGTATCGCTTTTTTACTGCTTTCATATCTTTCCTTGAATGGTTACGTCGTGTTGCCCGCTCCCATAGGCAGTGCCACTGCGGCCATAGTCATGGTTTTCGTCGGCATTGCGTTGATGATTCCAGCAGCAGCATTTATGGTGTGGGCGATGGCGCAAAATGTGGCACCGCTGCTGACTAAAGGCCAGCCACCCGTCGATAAATCTCTTTCAGAAAAGCCAAAGGATAAACGCAATGACGCCGACCATTGATCTGCTGCGTTCACACCGTTCCATTCGTCGTTTTACCGACGCTCCCATTACAGACGAACAGCGTGCAGCCATTATTGCCAGCGCCCAGGCTGCTTCAAGTTCTAGTTTTTTGCAATGCAGTTCGATTATTCGCATTACCGATAAATCACTGCGTGAACAGCTTGTTGCGCTGACGGGGGGGCAAAAACATGTGGCTCAAGCCGCAGAATTCTGGATATTTTGCGCCGACTTTAACCGCCATTTGCAAATCTGCCCTGAGGCACAGCTCGGTCTGGCAGAGCAATTACTGCTGGGAGTGGTGGATACCGCGCTACTTGCGCAAAACGCTTTTACTGCGGCGGAGTCTCTGGGTTTAGGCGGTGTCTATATCGGCGGTATTCGTAACAGTATCGAAACGGTGACCGAGCTATTAGCTTTGCCAAAGCATGTTCTGCCATTGTTTGGTTTGTGTCTGGGTTGGCCTGATGAAGATCATGACATCAAGCCTCGTATGCCTGCTGCGATGGTAGTGCATGAGAATAGTTATAAGCCCGTCGACGCCGAGGTGTTGGCGCAGTATGACGAAGAGATGGCGCAGTACTATCTTTCTCGCGGTAGCAATGCTCGCCGTGACACATGGAGTGACCACATTCGTCGCACCATCATTAAAGAAAACCGTCCTTTCATTCTCGATTATCTGCATAAGCAGGGTTGGGCAACGCGCTAAACTATCAAGCGGTGGCTCCCGCCACCGCCAATCAATACATTTTTACTATCAATCACCCGCCTAAACGGTATTGGTGGTGCGTAGTCGCGAGTCGGTATAACAGAGCTAGCCACACTTTCTGTGATTATTTCGACACGATGACAAGGAACACCCGATGCCGATGACGACTCTTGATAACTCCCCGTTTTACGCCGCAGATATTATCCGTTCACGTATTAATGGCCTGGTGCCACGCGTGGCTTTCATTCTGGGATCCGGGCTTGGCGAATTGGCTGAGAAAATCGAACAACCAGTGGTATTCCCATACGACGAATTGCCTGGATTCCCGGTTAGTACGGTACACGGCCATGCTGGCGAATTAGTGGTTGGTACTCTCGCCGGTGTTCCCGTCGCTTGTATGAAAGGGCGGGGTCACTTTTACGAAGGACGTGGCATGTCTGTGATGACCAATGCGATCCGTACCTTCAAATTGCTCGGTTGTGAAATCCTCTTCTCGACTAACGCGGCGGGTTCACTGCGCCCTGAAGTTGGCCCAGGTCAACTGGTTGCGCTTAACGACCACATTAATACCATGCCGGGTACGCCGACCGTTGGCCCTAACGATGACCGTTTCGGTGAGCGTTTCTTCTCCCTGGCGAACGCTTACGACGCTGATTACCGTGGCATTTTGCAGCATGTGGCTAAAGAGCAGGGCTTCCCACTCACTGAAGGGGTGTTTGTTTCCTATCCTGGCCCAAACTTTGAAACAGCAGCCGAAATTCGCATGATGCAAATCATCGGTGGCGATGTGGTGGGGATGTCAGTGGTGCCTGAAGTGATCAGTGCTCGCCATTGTGGCCTAAAAGTGGTGGCGGTTTCGGCAATCACTAACCTGGCTGAAGGCCTCGGCAGCGTACAGCTTTCCCACGCGCAGACTTTGGCGGCGGCAGCACTTTCGCGTCAGAACTTTATCAATCTGATCTGCGGTTTCCTGGGCAAGCTCGCCTGAGGCCATTCCAACACACCGGGTAAAACACATGGCGATTAACTCTATGGCGATAAAACCTCGCTTGAAAATCATGTTGTTTTTGCAGTATTTCATTTGGGGAGCCTGGCTGGTCACGCTGGGTTCATACATGATTAACACCCTCGGGTTCCGGGGCGCTGATGTGGGCATGGTCTACAGTACCAAAGGTATTGCTGCACTGTTAATGCCGGGGATTGTCGGCATTATTGCCGATAAATGGCTGCCTGCGAATCGTGTGTATGCTCTCTGCCACCTGGTGTGTGCGGCAATGTTGGCCTGGGCGGCCAGCATTAACCAGCCGGGGCTGATGTTTTGGGTGATGCTGGGTAATGCGATGGCATTTATGCCAACGATTGCACTGTCGAATACTATCTCTTATGCCAGTCTCGAAAAGGCAGGGCTGGATACCGTCAGCCATTTCCCGCCGATCCGCGTATTTGGCACCATAGGCTTTATTGCCGCGATGTGGACTGTCAGCCTGATGCGCTTCGAGCTCAGTAATCTCCAGTTATATATTGCTGCGGGCGCTTCTCTGGCGCTGGCTTTGTATTCACTGACTTTGCCAACTATTCCAGTAGTAAAGGGCGGCGTATCTCGCACGTGGGTGAGCCGCCTGGGGTTAGATGCGTTTGTGTTGTTCAAAAACCCGCGCATGGCCGTTTTCTTCCTATTTGCCATGTTGTTAGGTGCGGTTTTGCAAATAACCAATACTTTTGGCAATCCGTTCCTGCATGATTTTGCTCGCCAGCCTGAATTTGCCAATAGCTTCGTAGTGCAATATCCATCGATTCTGCTGTCTGTATCTCAAATGTCCGAAGTGGCGTTTATCCTCACCATCCCCTTCTTTCTGCGCCGTTTTGGTATCAAACAAGTGATGCTGATGAGTATGGTGGCATGGGTGTTGCGCTTTGCACTTTTTGCCTGGGGCGACCCATCAGCGTTTGGCTTTGTGTTACTGCTGCTCTCGATGGTGGTATACGGTTGTGCCTTCGATTTCTTCAATATTTCCGGTTCGGTCTTTGTGGAACAAGAAGTGGATTCGCGCATTCGCGCCAGTGCTCAAGGGCTGTTCATGACGATGGTTAACGGGATTGGCGCATACATGGGCGCGATTCTTAGCGGCTACGTGGTGGATTACTTCAGCGTGGACGGTGTGAAAGACTGGACGACCATTTGGCTAGTCTTCGCCGGATATGCGTTGGTGCTGGCGATTATTTTTCACTTTAGTTTCCAGTATCGCCACACGCCTTCGCTTAAGGCTTCGGCACCGCTCGCACATTAAGCGTCGGCTGGATTACAGCGCGTGGCAGGAGTGATAACTTATGGGGCTGCCAGAGCATAGGGAGCCTCATGAGTACTTCACAGCGAACATATCGTACCGATTTAAAACTACTGCGCTATTTTCAGGCGGTAGCGGAAGAGCTGCATTTTGGAAAAGCTGCCGCGCGGCTCAACATGTCGCAACCGCCGCTAAGCTTCCATATCAAAGAATTAGAATCCCAGCTCGGCACCGTTCTGTTTATACGCCATTCCCGTAGCGTCGCCTTGACGTATGCCGGTGAAGTGTTGCTGGAAGAAACCCGGCTGCTGCTCGATAGCGCAAACCAGGCCCTGGCTCGCGTGGAACAAATCGGCCGTGGGGAAGGTGGGCGAATTCATCTGGGCATTGTCGGTACGGCTATTTGGGGTGGTCTGCGTCTGGGGTTACAGCAATTTATCGCCGATTATCCCGCTATCGATATTTTGTTCCGTGAAAAGTCACCAGGTGACCAGCTTGCTTTGATTGACCGTCACGACATTGACGCCGGAATCTGGCGCATGGAAACCAATCCGCCTCCGGGTTTACGCAGCGAAAAACTTCACGACGCTACGTTTTTGGTCGCGTTGCCAGAAAAGCATCCTCTGGCAAAACAATCCGCCATTAATATTGAACAATTGCGCCGTGAAGCCTTTGTCACCATGACGGCAGTGCATTCTGACTGGACTTTTTTGCAGGGTGTTTGCCGCGAGGCTGGGTTTGTCCCACATGTGGTCAGGGAAGCGGTGGAACCGCAAACCGTACTGGCGCTTGTCAGTATTGGAATGGGGTTGACCATCATGGCCGACAGCTATGCGCAAATGAACTGGCCGGGTGTCACTTTCCGCCCACTGGCTCAGGCGATCCCCGCCGATCTTTACGTGGTGTACGATCCGCATCATCTGGCTTCCACGACGCGCCATTTAATTGACGTATTAAAACAATCGCCAGGCACATTGCCCATTCGTTGAAATGTCATGGCAGTGCTATGATAACCCCGCTTTCATTATTGGACTGGAAACGCTGAGGTACAGGGTGAAAATCGCCATTTTATCCCGGGATGGAACGCTTTATTCTTGCAAACGTCTACGTGAGGCGGCCTCTCGCCGTGGTCACGTCGTCGAAATCATCGATCCCCTTTCTTGCTACATGAACATCAATCCGGCGGCCCCCTCAGTGCACTATAAGGGACGTCAGCTTCCTCATTATGATGCGGTGATCCCGCGTATCGGTTCTGCTATTACGTTCTACGGCACCGCCGTGTTACGCCAGTTTGAAATGTTGGGCAGTTATCCGCTCAATGAATCGGTGGCGATCACTCGTGCACGTGACAAACTGCGATCGTTACAGTTGATGGCACGTCAGGGGATTGATTTACCGGTGACAGGTTTTGCCCACTCGCCAGATGACACCAGTGATTTAATCGACATGGTTGGTGGTGCGCCGCTGGTGGTGAAGCTGGTGGAAGGGACGCAAGGAATTGGCGTGGTGCTTGCGGAAACGCGGCAAGCGGCCGAAAGTGTGATCGACGCATTTCGCGGTCTGAATGCTCACATTCTGGTGCAAGAGTACATAAAAGAAGCCAAGGGCAGGGATATTCGCTGTCTGGTGGTCGGCAACAAAGTAGTGGCAGCTATCGAACGCCAGGCAAAACCAGGGGATTTCCGCTCCAATTTGCACCGTGGGGGTGTTGCGCATCAGGTTACTATTACAGAGCGTGAACGCGAAATTGCCCTGCATGCTGCTGCAACTTTGGGGTTGGATGTGGCTGGTGTCGATATTTTACGTGCCAAACGCGGCCCGCTGGTGATGGAAGTGAATGCGTCACCGGGTCTTGAAGGTATTGAAAAGACCAGCGGTATCGATATTGCGACCTTAATGATCAAGTGGATTGAGCAACAAGCGCAACCCGGTTATTGCCTGAAAACGGGTGGCTAAATTCCAGCATCGGCACCCATGGGCGCATAATCATAGTATGAAGCGCTGTTTTTGCGTAAGCTATGGCGCGACTTCGAGCCTGTTTAGTCAGGCTCTAAATTACCCCCCTTTAAAAGAGGCTACGGCATTTATGGATTCACTCGTTGTCCCTACTCTGGACATCTTACGCCGCTGGCTCGATGAAATCGGCGTGACCATTTTCGAGTGCGATACCTGCCAGGCGCTCCATCTGCCACACATGCAGAATTTTGATGGTGTCTACGATGCGAAAATCGATCTGGTCGATAATATCATCTTGTTTTCAGCCCTGGCTGAGGTAAAACCCTCTGCGTTGCTGCCCCTGGCATCCGATCTCTCGTCTATTAACGCCAGTTCGCTGACGGTGAAAGCCTTTTTGGATATCCAGGACGACAATTTACCTAAACTCGTGGTTTGCCAGTCGTTACAGGCCGAAGTTGGAATTACTCGCGAGCAGTTTGCTGCCTTTGTAAAACAGAGTGAAGAGCAAATCTCGATGGTAATTCTGGAAGCTTGCGCGAACCAGTTGCTCTTTATTTCCGACGAAGAAGAGCAAGACAGCACCGTTATTCAAACCCATTTCCTGCACTAATCGTTCCTTTCCTGACCGCAGCGGCTGCCATGTCCGCTGCTCTCCACATATTTTTATTCTGCTTTATTAACCACAACCAGCATGACTCTCGCCACTATGGCCAATTTGGGGCCATACCATAGATGTTTTATGGTTAAAAAATTGATAAAAGTCACTTTTCTGACTGGGCTATAGTCACTAAGTCTGGCTACAGTTATTCTTGCGGAGCGCTTAAAGCGTGCAATGTCTGCTGGGAAGGCGTCAGCCTTTTTTCACGGCAGTTTGAATAGAGATGCATGATTCTTGCATGTCCCAACGGCGAGAAAAAATGCGTAAAAGCTTGATTGCGTAAATTATGCTCGCGAAAGCGAGAATTGCCCTTTATTCAGAAGGAATAGACTATGTTCGCCCAACGTAAAAAATTGCTATCGGGTATGGTGGCGGGTTTGTTGATGACCGTGTCTGCCACCGCGTTTGCCGCTGAACAGAAGACGCTGCACGTTTATAACTGGTCTGATTATATCGCTCCAGATACGTTGGCAAACTTCACCAAAGAAACCGGTATTAAAGTGGTGTACGACGTCTTCGACTCCAATGAGGTTCTGGAAGGGAAGTTGATGGCGGGCAGCACAGGTTACGATCTCGTCGTGCCTTCTTCGCAATTCCTTGAGCGACAGGCTCAGGCCGGTATTTTCCAGCCACTTGATAAGAGCAAACTGCCGAACTACAAAAACCTCGATCCGGAAATGCTTAAGTTGGTGGCGCATAATGACCACGACAATAAATACGGTATTCCGTACATGATGGTCACTACCGGTATTGGTTATAACGTCGAAAAAGTTAAAGCGGTGTTAGGTAAAGACGCGCCAGTTGATAGCTGGGATCTTATTCTGAAACCAGAAAACCTTGAGAAGCTGAAAAGCTGTGGTGTTTCGTTCCTTGATGCGCCAAGTGAGGTTTATGCTAGCGTGCTGCACTATCTGGGCAAAGATCCTAACAGCACCGATCCAAAAGATTACACCGGTGCGGCGAATGATTTGCTGTTGAAATTACGTCCGTCAATTCGTTACTTCCACTCTTCCCAATACATCAACGATTTAGCCAACGGTGATATTTGCGTCGCGATTGGTTGGTCTGGCGATATTCTGCAGGCAGCTAACCGTGCCAAAGAAGCAAAAAATGGCGTGAATATTGCTTATACCATTCCTAAAGAAGGCGCGATGGTGTACTTCGATATGTTCGCTATGACTAATGACGCGAAAAATAAAGACGAAGCGTACCAGTTCCTGAATTACCTGATGCGCCCGGATGTGGTAGCGAATATCAGTAATCACGTTTATTACGCTAACGCGAATAAAGAGTCTACTCCGCTGTTGAATGCAGAGATCCGTGATAACCCAGGAATTTATCCACCGACTGACGTGCGTGCCAAGTTGTTCACCCAGGGGGTGCAATCGCCAAAAGTGGACCGCGTGATTACCCGGGCGTGGACTAAAGTTAAAACTGGGAAATAGACCTATTTTTTAGTTGTAGGTCGGTTAAGCGCAGCGTCAACCGACAAAAGGTGGATGGCGCTGTCGCTTATCCACCCTACAACATCTCGAAAGAATTGCCGGAGAGCAACATATTGAACGACGCAACTCCTCGTCCACACGCGAAAACTCGCAAAGCGCTCACCCCGCTGCTTGAAGTACGCAACCTCACAAAATCCTTCGACGGGCAACACGCCGTTGATGATGTGAATCTCACTATTTATAAAGGCGAAATTTTTGCGCTGCTCGGGCCGTCCGGCTGCGGTAAATCAACACTTTTACGCATGTTGGCAGGCTTTGAGCAACCGAGTGCAGGGCAGATCGTGCTTGATGGCGTCGATCTGTCGCATGTGCCGCCGTACCAGCGCCCGATCAATATGATGTTCCAGTCGTATGCGCTTTTCCCGCATATGACGGTGGAGCAGAACATTGCGTTTGGCCTCAAGCAAGACAAGTTGCCGAAAAATGAAATTACGCAGCGGGTGCAGGAAATGCTGACGCTGGTGCATATGCAAGAGTTTGCCAAACGTAAACCGCATCAGCTTTCTGGTGGGCAACGCCAGCGTGTCGCGTTGGCCAGGAGCCTGGCGAAACGGCCAAAACTGTTACTGCTTGATGAGCCAATGGGCGCGCTGGATAAGAAATTACGCGACCGCATGCAGCTTGAAGTGGTCGATATTCTTGAGCGTGTCGGCGCAACTTGCGTGATGGTGACACATGACCAGGAAGAAGCGATGACCATGGCGGGGCGTATCGCCATCATGAATCGCGGTAAATTCGAGCAAATCGGTGAACCGGAAGAAGTGTACGAATATCCGACGACACGCTACAGCGCTGAATTTATCGGCTCGGTGAATGTCTTTGAAGGCTTGCTGAAAGAACGCCAGGAAGACGGGCTGGTGATTGACAGCCCAGGGCTTGTCCATCCACTCAAAGTTGATGCTGATATTTCCGTGGTCGATGGCGTGCCGGTGTATGTCGCGTTGCGTCCGGAAAAAGTGATGTTGTGTGAAGAACCTCCTGCTGACGGCTACAACTTTGCAGTCGGCGAAGTAGTGCATATCGCCTATCTTGGCGACCTGTCTATTTATCATGTTCGCCTGAAAAGCGGCCAGATGATCAGTGCACAGTTGCAGAACGAACATCGTAGTCGTAAAGGAATGCCAACATGGGGCGACGAAGTGCGTCTGTGTTGGGATGCTGAAAGTTGTGTGGTTCTGACAGTTTAAGGGGGCGAAATGAGCACGATGACTGAACGCCCGGCTGAGCCACCGGTAAGCGGTTTCAAATTGTGGCTGGCTAAAATGCAAATGCGCCATGGCCGCAAACTGGTGATTGCATTACCGTATTTGTGGCTGATTCTGCTATTCATGCTACCATTCTTGATTGTCTTCAAGATAAGCTTTGCTGAAATAGCGCGTTCGATTCCGCCGTATACCGATTTGATCACCTGGGCTGACGATCAGATTACCTTCGCGCTGAATCTGGCGAACTATCTCCAGTTAACCGATGATCCGCTATATGCGGAAGCCTATTTACAGTCGTTGCAAGTGGCTGGGGTGTCCACCATTTTCTGTCTGCTGTTAGGTTACCCATTGGCATGGGCGGTGGCGCACAGCAAATCATCGACGCGTAATATTCTGTTGTTGTTGGTCATTTTGCCATCGTGGACATCGTTCTTGATCCGCGTGTATGCGTGGATGGGGATCCTGAAAAATAACGGCGTGCTCAATAACGTATTGATGTGGCTGGGCGTTATCGACCAACCGTTGGTGATTCTGCATACCAATCTTGCGGTGTATATCGGTATCGTTTATGCCTACTTGCCATTTATGGTGCTGCCGATTTACACCGCACTGACGCGGCTAGATTACTCGCTCGTTGAAGCCTCCTTAGATTTGGGCGCGCGTCCGCTGAAAACCTTCTTTAGCGTAATCGTGCCGCTGACTAAAGGCGGCATTATTGCCGGTTCGATGCTGGTGTTTATCCCGGCAGTGGGCGAGTTTGTTATCCCTGAACTGCTTGGCGGGCCTGATAGCATTATGATTGGCCGCGTATTGTGGCAAGAATTCTTTAATAACCGCGACTGGCCGGTGGCATCAGCGGTGGCGATAACCATGCTTATCTTGCTGATTGTGCCGATTATGTGGTTCCACAAATACCAGAACAAAACTGCGGGGGACCACGCATGAACAACTTACCGGTAGTGCGTTCACCGTGGCGCATTTTGATTTTGGTGATCGGCTTCACCTTCCTCTACGCGCCAATGTTAATGCTGGTGGTGTACTCCTTTAACAGCTCCAGGCTGGTAACGGTCTGGGCGGGATGGTCGACGCGCTGGTATGTCGAGCTGTTCCATGACTCAGCAATGATGAGTGCCGTGGGGCTGAGCCTGACCATTGCAGCCGCAGCCGCTACGGCGGCGGTGATCCTTGGGACTATCGCCGCAGTGGTGATGGTGCGCTTTGGCAAGTTTCGTGGCTCCACGGGCTTTGCCTTTATGCTCACCGCGCCGCTGGTTATGCCGGACGTCATCACCGGCCTTTCATTGTTGTTGCTGTTTGTGGCATTAGGGCACGCCATTGGCTGGCCGAATGACCGCGGCATGCTGACTATTTGGTTGGCACACGTCACGTTCTGTACCGCCTATGTTTCTGTGGTAATTAGTTCCCGTTTGCGGGAACTGGACCACTCAATTGAAGAAGCTGCCATGGACCTGGGCGCGACACCGCTGAAGGTTTTCTTCGTGATCACCGTTCCGATGATCGCTCCGGCGATTGTTTCTGGCTGGCTGTTGGCATTTACCTTATCGCTTGATGATTTGGTGATTGCGAGCTTTGTTTCCGGCCCAGGTGCGACAACCTTGCCGATGCTGGTATTCTCAAGCGTCAGAATGGGGGTTAACCCGGAAATCAACGCGCTGGCATCCATCATTTTGGGCGTTGTTGGTTTTATTGGGTTAATCGCCTGGTGGCTGATGTCGCGAGCAGAAAAGCAGCGTCTGCGCGACATCCAACGTGCAAGGCGTAGCTGAAAGTCTTAAAATCTGATAAAACCCACAGTGCCGCGGAAGACGCGGCACTGTATCGTATGGAACACGAGGTTTGCGGAAATTTTCAGGAAACGAACTCAAACACAGGCAAAATTGAACGCTCCCACATTAGTGCTGGTGGCGGCCATTGCTATTCTAACGACACGCATCCTCGATCTGATGTTGGTTTTCAACTTGCTCGGGGTCAGTGGCGCGCTTGATTTTATTCACCGCAGCGTGCAAACCTGGAGCCTGACGCTGATTTTCCTCGCCAGCCTGGTGATGCTGTGTGTCGAATTACGCTGTGCATTTGTCATTATGAAAGGGCGTAATTGGGGACGCTGGGTATTTCTTGCCACACAGGTTATTTCCGTTAGCTATTTATGGGCGGCGTCACTCGGTTGGGGCTATCCCGAGTTGTTTAGCATTCCAGGTGAGTCAAAACGAGAGATTTTACGTTCACTCATGACGCAAAAACTGCCCGACATTTTGGTGCTATTCTTGTTATTTATCCCTTCGCGAAGTCGGCTTTTTTTCAAACTTCAATGACTGCGTAGTGTTACAATCTGCGTCCAAATTCTTTAGGGCTTAATTATGTACTGCGCGCTATATCAGGCTAATCGTTGCCGTTCTTGTACGTGGATAGAACAGCCGATTTCCGAGCAACTCACCGCCAAAATGAATGAGCTTCAGCAATTGCTGGAGGGTATTGCGGTGAAAAAGTGGTGTGCACCAGTCAGCGGCCCTGAGCACGCATTCCGCAATAAAGCCAAAATGGTGGTCAGCGGTAGCGTAGAAAAACCGTTGCTGGGAATGCTCCATCGCGACGGTACACCTGAAGACTTGACCGAATGCCCGCTTTATCCGGCTTCATTCCAGGCTGTGTTTACCGCACTTAAACCGTTTATCGCGCGTGCGGGGCTGACGCCGTATAACGTGGCGCGTAAACGCGGTGAACTGAAATATCTGCTTATCACTGAAAGCCAGCTAGACGGTGGCATGATGCTGCGTTTTGTGCTGCGAAGCGATGCCAAACTAGAACAGTTACGCGCCGCATTACCCTGGTTGCAACAACAGCTCCCACAATTAAAGGTTATCTCCGCCAATATTCAGCCAGTGCATATGGCGATTATGGAAGGCGAGCAGGAAATCCCGTTAACCGAACAGCAGGCACTGGAAGAGCAGTTTAACGGTGTGCCACTGTATATCCGCCCGCAAAGTTTCTTCCAGACCAACCCGACGGTCGCGGCATCTTTGTATGCCACGGCACGCGAATGGGTACACGGGTTGCCAGTCAAACATATGTGGGATTTGTTCTGCGGGGTAGGTGGGTTTGGCCTGCATTGCGCAACGCCGGAGATGAAACTGACCGGAATTGAAATTTCCCCTGAGGCTATTGCCTGTGCACGTCAGTCGGCGGAAAAACTAGGATTAACCGATATTCACTTCCAGGCGCTGGATTCAACGAAATTTGCCACTGAACAGCAAGATGTTCCTGACCTGGTATTAGTGAATCCGCCACGGCGTGGCATTGGCCAGGCGTTGTGTTATTTCCTTAATAACATGGCCCCGCAATACATTATCTATTCAAGCTGCAATGCGCAGACGATGGCGCGGGATATAGCGTCGCTGGCGGGATATCGGGTAGAACGCGTGCAATTGTTCGATATGTTCCCGCACACCGCACATTACGAGGTGTTGGCGCTGTTGGTGCGCGGGTAGTTTTCCCCTCACCCTAACCCTCTCCCCAGGGAGAGGGGACTGTCTGGTTTCTCCCTCTCCGGTGGGATGTCTCTTATACACAACTCACCCTGGCAATTTTGTCAGGGTAAGATCTGTTAGCCTCTCAGGTTTTCCGTTCACCCGTGCGTTCAGTTATCTCTGTAATTCCCGCAAACGGTGCGACTGAAGCTGGGAACAAGGTCAAAACCGCTCTGTCTTTTGACTTTGACTTTCGGGTCCGGCTTAAATCGCCTCCATTTTGACTCCAGGTGGCAGGGTCCAGCCGTCGGGAACGGCTGGAGGGCGCGATCGTCGGGAACGAATCGCAACCGACCCTGACACGGAGGCAAAATGGAGGTTTACCGCTTGCGGCGATTTATTTGCCGGGAGTCCGGGTTCTTAGGGTGGCGACGGTGGCCACCCTAAGACGTTCACCGGTTCAGTCGCGACATAAACACGCTGTCGCCTGGTGAACGGAACCTTCTCCGGCTTGGCAGGAACCGTCCCTCAAAGTTGTGTATAAGAGACAGCTCCTGTGGGAGAGGGCAGGGTGAGGGCAATAATTACTGCGGGAACCACTGCTCACTAATCTTCTGATACGTCCCGTCAGCTTTAATTGCCGCCAGTGCCGTATTCAGTTTAGTTAACAGCGCCTGGTTATCCGGACGCACCGCAATACCCAGCCCAGTTCCGAAGTATTCTGCATCGGTCACATGCTCACCGACGGTGCCTAGCTGTGGGTTAGTTTTTAGCCACTCATTTACCACTGCTGTGTCACCAAACACCCCATCAATACGGCCATTCTTCAGGTCGATAATCGCATTCTGGTAGCTATCGTAAGAAACCGTTTTAATTTCAGGATGTTTTTCCTGGAGATATTTCTGGTGTGTGGTGCCATTTTCCATCCCGATACGTTTGCCTTTCAGTTCGTCAAAAGATTTAAACGCACCTTTTTTGGCAATCACAACCGCCGAGTTGGCGTAGTACGGCGTGGTGAAGGAAACTTGTTTGCTACGCTCAGGCGTAATGTCCATGCCTGAAATCACCGCGTCATATTTGCGGAATTTAAGCGACGGGATCAGGCTGTCAAACGCGTGGTTTGTGAATGTGCATTCAGTCTGCATTTGTTTGCATAAAGCTTTCGCCAAATCGATATCAAAACCGACAATCTGATTGTTGGCATCAAGCGATTCAAATGGCGGATAAGTGGCCGAAGAGCCAAAGTTGATTTTATCTGCTGCGGCCACGCTAAATGCGGCTGTAGCGAACATAGCGGCCAAAATAAACTTCTTCATGTGTGTTGCTCCCGTCTGTCGTGTTTTATTGTTTTCACCGTTTCCCAGTGTCAAAAAATCATGCCAGTAAATGAATTTATATGCAAATAAAACGTATAATTATATTTATATGGGTGCAAAAAAGGCGGGGAGTCCCCGCCTTTATGATTCATTAACGATCTCTTAGTTACGGCGTTCGAACGCCAATGCGCGGCGCTCTATCACTCGCATTAGCAGCGTCAGTAATCCGTTAACGACCAGATAAACCAGACCAGCAGCCCCGAATACCATCACATCGTAAGTGCGTCCGTACAGCAGTTGCCCGTGCCCCATCACTTCCATTAGCGTAATGGTGTACGCCAGAGAAGTACTTTTAAACACTAAAACCACTTCGTTCGAGTAAGAAGAAAGTGCGCGTTTAAATGCATAAGGCAGCAAAATCGCCAGGGTGTCTTTCTTGCTCATACCCAAAGCACCGCATGACTGCCACTGCCCATCAGGGATAGCGCGGATCGCACCGTAAAATAGTTGTGTTGTATAGGCTGCACTGTTCAACGACAGCGCAATCAATGCGCACAACCACGGTTCAGAAAGCAGGTGCCACAAAACTGGGTAATTCTGAATCGCCGGAAATTGACCTGGGCCGTAGTAAATCAGGAAGATTTGCACCAGCAAAGGCGTACCGGTAAACAGAGTAATGTAGACACGCACAAAGTGAACCAGCACTGGTGTTTTCAGCGTCAGAACGATGGTGAAAAACAGCGATAAAATCAGCGCGACGACAATCGATGCCACGGTGAGAGTCAGGCTGGTGTGCAGGCCTTTAAACAATTCTGGTAAATACTCAAGCATCAGCCAGGCCTCCGTTCAAAACGTGTCGCTCGCTGGTCAATACGCTTGAGAACGTACTGGCTAATAAGGGTGACAACGAGGTAGATGGCTGCCGCAACCACATACCAGGTAAATGGCTCCTGAGTACGGGTGGCGATGCTTTTAGTTTGTAGCATCAAATCATTAACGCTAATCAGCGAAACCAGTGCGGTATCTTTCAGTAAAACTAACCACTGATTACCTAAACCCGGCAACGCATGACGCCACATTTGCGGCATCACCAGACGGAAGAAAATTGCAGCTTTCGACAGGCCTAAAGCCTGGCCGGATTCCCATTGCCCAATTGGCACGGCTTTGAGTGCACCACGCAAAGTCTGCGAAGCATAAGCCGAATAGAGCAGGGAAAGCGCAATCACGCCGCACAAGAACGGGCTGACATCGAAATTCTCAATTTGTAATTGGATGGGGATTTGTACAAAACCGAGGTTGAGGACAAAACCATCCGAGAGGATCAGCAGTAGCTGTGAGGAGCCGAAATAAATAAACAGCACCACCAGAATTTCAGGCAGGCCGCGCAGCACCGTTACCAGAGCTGAACCCAGCCAGGCAATTGGGCGCCATTTCGCAGACTCCCATACGGCGAAAACCATCGCCAGAGCCAGACCGATTGCCAGCGCACAAACGGCAAGGCCGACGGTCATCCCGGCGGCGCTCGCTAAAGGAAACATTTCGTTCATTCAGATTACTTCTGGAACCATTTTTCGTAGATGGTCTGATAAGTCCCATCTTTCTTCACTTTTTCCAGCGCCGTGTTGAACTTAGCCTGTAAATCAGTGTTGCCCTGACGAACCGCGATGCCCAGACCGGTACCGAAGTAACCTTTGTCTGTCACTTTATCGCCAATAGCGGCCAGTTTTGGTTCAGCTTTCAGCCATTCGGTCACGACAGCTGTGTCACCAAATACCGCGTCGATACGGCCATTTTGCAGATCCAGTTTCGCGTTCTGGTAGCTATCGTAAGGAACGGTAGTGATTTCCGGATGTTTATCCATGATGAATTTCTGGTGCGTGGTGCCGTTCTGTACGCCAACTTTCTTGCCTTTCAGCGCCGCAATATCAGCAACTTTACCTTTCTGGCCGATAAACAATGCAGAGTTATCGTAGTAAGGGGTGCTGAACAGAACTTGTTTTTCACGCTCTGGAGTGATGTCCATACCGGCCATAACCGCGTCGATACGACGGAATTTCAGGCTTGGGATCAGGCTGTCAAAAGACTGGTTTGAGAAAGTGCAGGTTGCATCAATTTCTTTACACAGTGCGTTTGCTAAATCGACATCAAAACCAACGATTTTATTGCTGGCATCCATAGATTCAAACGGAGGGTAAGACGCTTCCGTAGCAAAACGAATCGTTTGTGCAGCCGTCGCGGAAAGGCTCAGGCTGGCTAATAATGTGGCAAGCAGAACTTTTTTCATGGTTATTTTCCCGGATACATCAGTGTGACAGATAGAATTTAAACGCTTCGGTCTGTGGTTTTGCGAAACAACTCGCATCACTTTGTTCAACGATGTGGCCATTTTCCATGTAAACCACGCGGCTTGCGGTTTTACGCGCAACTTCCACTTCGTGGGTCACGATGACCTGAGTGATGTTGGTTTCAGCCAACTCACGAATAATGCTGACGATTTGTGCGGTGATTTCTGGGTCCAGCGCTGCGGTTGGTTCATCAAACAGCAGAATCTGTGGTTCCATCATCAATGCACGGGCAATCGCGACACGCTGCTGCTGGCCACCGGAAAGGTGGAGCGGATAGCGGTCCATGTAAGGTTTCAGGCGTAAACGCTCAAGCAGTTTATCTGCACGAAGGCGGGCTTCATCTTTGCTGATCCCAAGGACACGGCAAGGCGCTTCCATCAGGTTTTGCAGCACAGTGAGGTGAGGCCAAAGATTGTATTGCTGGAACACCATGCCCACATTGCGACGTAACTCACGAATGGCTTTATCGCCAGGCGCTTTTGTAAAGTCAAAATGGTTGTCTGCAATGGTGAGTTGCCCGGAGCGCGGCATCTCAAGCAGGTTGAGTACGCGCAAAAGCGAGCTTTTGCCTGCGCCGCTTGGACCAAGCAGCACCAGCGTTTCGCCCTGTGGGCAACTAAGGGTGATATCGAACAGCGCTTGATGTGCGCCGTAAAAACAATTAATGCCGTTTAGTTGAATACTCATGCGCATAACTTGAATAGCAATTGAAGCCGCAAAGGGTACCTTTAACAGAATAGTTATGCAATCTTTGTGCGTTAAAACCTAAAAATAACTACTCCCACGCCTTAAAGGTAGCACAATATAGCGGGGCGGGAGGGGGGCAAGAATAAATGTCGGAGTTATCAGAAAATTCCAGACTATTTACATGGGTTACCTTACCTCTCCCGCAGGGAAAATTACTCGGTTTCTATTGCCTGACGCAGGCTGCCAGAAGGCGCATGGCTGTTTATCCCGAGATAACGCACGTCATCGACCGCCCAGCACTGGCCTGCACGAATCATCAGCACCTCATCTTGCCAGCTTTGACTGCCTTTTGTGAGGTCCACTCGTAGCGGGATATTGCGCGCATCGGTGTTAGGAATAGTTGACGAAGAAGCCACTGTTGCACTGTCTGCACCATCTGCGTTGCTGGTAAACATGTTGCTGCGCATAAACTCATTTTGTGCATTTGGCGAAGCGCTGGCTTTTTGCATTTGTGCAGCAAGGTCATCACTCAGATACGGACGCAAGCCGGTAATGGCGCTGCTGCCCTGAGTTTTATGGCTTATCTGATAGTCGTAAAATTTCTGCGCCACGCTATCCGGGCCACCTTCAATACAAGGGCCGTTGCGGGTACCAATATCTTTAAACGCGGGTGTTACGG
Source organism: Buttiauxella sp. 3AFRM03 (assembly GCF_003675305.1). Lineage (NCBI taxonomy): Bacteria > Pseudomonadati > Pseudomonadota > Gammaproteobacteria > Enterobacterales > Enterobacteriaceae > Buttiauxella > Buttiauxella sp. 3AFRM03. The sequence continues at coordinate 1,332,536 of NZ_CP033076.1, read as the reverse complement.
GGGTAGTACAGGCCGTGAGGAACATCGCGCACGGAAGAAGAACCAAAACTGAGCTGCGCATTTTTATTTCCTTATTTTCTCAGGAGGACTAACTTAGCATAGCGTATCGCTGTCAAAATGCGTGGCAGGTTCTACGCTAAGATATTGATCCAAAGAGAGGAGAAGCTTATGCAGTTTACAACGACCCCTACGCTCGAAGGGCAGAGCATCACAGAGTATTGTGGCGTGGTGACAGGGGAGGCGATTCTGGGCGCCAATATTTTTCGCGACTTTTTCGCTGGAGTCCGCGATATCGTCGGTGGCCGTTCCGGTGCATACGAAAAAGAGTTGCGTAAAGCGCGTGAAATCGCGTTTAGAGAATTGCAGGAACAAGCAGAAAGTTTGGGCGCTAATGCCGTAGTCGGTATCGATATTGACTACGAAACCGTGGGCAAAGAAGGGAGCATGCTGATGGTGAGCGTCACCGGTACTGCGGTGAAAACGCAACGATGAAAGGCCGTCTAGCCACATTTTTAATCGCGATTTTGCTGGCGGGGTGTGCCAGCAAACCTCAAGTTGCCGATAAAACCGTTGTTGATAAAGGCGATTTTAAAGTCGACACCAGCCACACTGCGCGGGCAGCTTATCCACGTGTGAAAGTGTTGGTTATTCACTACACCGCCGATGATTTTGCCGGTTCGTTATCCACGTTGACTGACCAAAATGTCAGTTCTCACTACTTGATACCCGATACGCCACCGACATCCGGCGGCAAACCGGTTATCTGGCAACTGGTGCCTGAAAGTGAACTGGCGTGGCATGCCGGGGTAAGTTTCTGGCGTGGTGCCACCCGCATTAATGACACCTCGATTGGTATTGAACTGGAGAATAAAGGTTTCACGCGCCAGGGCCGCGCAAAGCAGTTCTATCCGTTCAATGCGCCGCAGATCTCGGTGCTGGAGAAACTGGCGAAAGTGATTATCGCTCGCTATCAAATCCAGCCGCAAAACGTGGTCGCACATGCGGATATTGCCCCGCAGCGTAAAGTTGATCCTGGCCCGTTATTCCCGTGGCAGCAACTGGCACAGCAGGGCGTGGGTGCCTGGCCGGATGCTAACAGAGTTGCCTTTTATCTGAATGGCCGTGGTCCGTACCAACCGGTGGATAAACGAGGTTTGCTTGATTTGCTATCGCGTTATGGTTATCAGGTGACGCCTGAAATGACGTCGGAGCAGCAAAAGAGAGTGATTCAGGCTTTCCAGATGCACTTCCGTCCAAAAGAATATTCTGGCCAGCCGGATGCGCAAACGGAGGCAATTGCAGAAGCGTTACTTGAGAAATACGGGCAGGGGTAAACTCGTTATCCTTCAAGCTGCAATCAATACTACTGCGGCTTGAAGGATGGCGGGTCTGGTTAGCGGTGCAACGTACCGTGATCGCGTAACCACAGCGCGGTACGCCGAATGCCTTCATCTAACGTCACAATCGGCTGATAACCCAATTCTGTTTCTGCACGTGTGGTATCCAGCGTTAAATCAAAATTAAGTTTCGATACACCATAATGCGTTAGTGCAGGTTCCTTGGCGGATTTGTCGCCAAAACGCTCCATGCTGCGAGCGATAATATCCAGCATTGGATACGGAACAGAGCGAATGCGGCACTTAATCTCTAAGTCATCAATCAGCTTTTGCACGATAACGCGCAACGGGCGAGCTTCCATATTGGTGATGTTATACGCGCGCCCCGAGGGTAACGATTCGCAACGCTGAGAGGCGAGCCACATCGCATGCACCGCATTCTCAAGATAAGTCATATCCACCATCGCATCGCCGCCGCGTGGCAACAAAACGCTGCCGTAGTGGCGCATCATATGCACCAGGCGTGGGAAAAAGACTTTGTCATGCGGGCCAAACAAACTTTGCGGGCGCAAAATGGTGAAGCGTGTGTGCGGGTTTGATTGCGCTAACAGCTGAATCACTTCTTCACTGGCGGCCTTACTGCGGGCAAATTCGTTAGCAAAGCGGACAGGGCGAAATTCTTCGCTGATATTGCGATGGTGGTGGTAATCAAAGTAGAGCGACGGCGAGGAAATATGCACGAAGTTACGTACACCCCAGGCAACGGCCCATTCACCTAAGCGACGAGTGGCACGGACGTTAGCCAGATCGAACGCTTGCTGAGTCCCCCACGGTGAGGTGAAGCTCGAGCAATGCCAAAGCGTATCGACATCAGCCAGCATTACCTTGGCCTGCGAGGAAACCAATTCGGTAAGGTCAGCGTGAATAAACTCTGCACCCATTTTTTCCAGCAGTTTACCCATGGCTTCATTGCGCCCGGTAGCCCGAACGCTGATGCCTTTAGCGCAAAGAAACTCGACCGCGTTTCGGCCTAAGCCGCTGGTGGCGCCCGTTACCAGTACCTTCATGTCAACCAACTCATGATAATTGAGATTTACGCTGCGCATTTTTCCGTGAAATGGCAGCGCTTGCAATGGGAATACCAAAGATTAGGAGAACTTAACGGACTTTATATGACAATTGTTCGGAAAGTTGACAAATCCGTCGGGCCATACCACGGAAAATAAACAGATGCGCGGGGATCATCACCAACCAGTAGAACAAACCGGCTGTTCCGTGAGGATGCCACCATGCGCGTACATCAAGCGAACGATGCTTACCGTGGTCGCGTAAGGTGAATGAAAGCCTCCCAAGCCCTGGAGCTTTCATCCCAAATAACAGCGTCAGCTCTTTTTGCGGCTCAACAATAATCACTTTCCAGCTATCAACTTGATCACCGACTTCGAGCATGTCGCGTGGCGGACGGCCTTTTGCCAGTTTATGCCCGACTAACAAATCCATGTAGCCGCGGGTTTTCCACAGAATATTGCCGAAGAAATAACCCTCTTTGCCGCCAATCTGATTCACCACTTGCCATAAATCTGCCAGTTCAGCCGTGGTATTTAGCGTACAACCTGCTTGCTTCGGGAAGTAGCCATACTCGGGACGCCAGTGGGCAAAGGCCTGTGCGTCGTATCCCCAGTTTTGTGAATTCGCGAGTTTATTTTCGTCTTCAAGCGTGATGCGCACTGCATCATCAAAATTCAGGAGTTGTTGCGGGATCAACGCGCGTAATTCGCGATCGTCCGCCAGAAGATCGTGTTTTAACCCCTGGATCAGCGCCTTGGCAATGGTCGGCGGCACGGAGGTGATCATGTTCAGGAACCACACTGAGATCCAACTGGTCGGCAGCGGAATCGGGATCAACGGGCGGCGTTTGCCGCTAATCGCCATAAAGCGCTCGAATTGTTGTTGGTAGCTCAATACTTCAGGGCCAGCGGCTTCAAAGACACGGTTTTCCTGTGAAGGATGCTTCAGTAGTTCGACTAAATAATGCAGTAAATTCTCAAGAGCGATAGGCGTAGTACGTGAGCGAACCCAGCGTGGCGGAGTGAGTACCGGTAGGTTGTAAACCATATCGCGCATCACTTCAAAAGCGGCGGAACCCGCGCCGACAATGATCCCCGCACGGACTTCAGTTACCGGTACGCCAGCATCACGTAAAATATCGGCGGTAAGCTGGCGAGCACGCAGGTGCTCAGAATCACCATCACCTTCCGGGGCTTGCAGCGAGCTGAGAAATATCAGCTGTTTTACCGGATGCGCGCGCAGTGCATCGCGCAAGTTGAGCGCTGTCTGGCGTTCATGGGCCACGAAATCCGCTCCGTCGCCCATGCTATGCACCAGATAATAGAGCGTATCGACATCTTCCAGCAGCGCGGGGAGGGTCTCCGGCCATTGCAAATCGACATGGCGGCAGACGACCGAATCCCAGGGTTGTTTTTCCAGCCACTCAACCCGCCTTGCGGCGGCGGTAACATGATGCCCTGCCAGGGCAAGTTGCGGCACCAAATGCTGCCCTATATAGCCGCTTGCGCCGAGCACCAGAATATTTTGTGGCTGTGTCATCGTCCCTGAACCCTCACTTAGCGTTGTAAAAATGCCTGCCAGTGGGCAACCACTTCAGCCAGTTGTTGGCGATTCACATCAAGGTGCACGACCAGACGAGTGATTGGCCCTGCGCTCATCAGCACACCGCGTTCTTTCATGAACTTGCCAAGGCTTTCAGCCTGCTCAACCGGAACACGCGCAAACACCATATTGGTGTCCTGACGGGTCACATTGACGCCAATTTCACGTAATTCACCCGCCAGCCAGTGCGCGTTGTCGTGGTCTTCTTTCAGGCGCTGCACGTTATTCTCAAGAGCGTACAAACCTGCGGCTGCCAGAATACCGGCCTGGCGCATACCGCCGCCGACCATTTTGCGCCAGCGCGTCGCACGTTTGATGTATTCGTGGCTGCCGACTAACAAAGAACCAACCGGCGTGCCGAGGCCTTTTGAGAGGCAAATCGTGAAGGTGTCGCAGTAGCGCACCACTTCTTCCAGCGTGCAGCCATATTCCACCACGGCGTTAAAGATACGCGCGCCGTCAACGTGCAAAGCCAGATTATGGTTGCGGCTAAATTCCCAGGCCTGCTTCAGATACTCACGCGGCAGAACTTTGCCGTTATGGGTATTTTCGAGGCTGAGCAGTTTGGTGCGCGCAAAGTGGATATCGTCTGGTTTAATCTTCGCGGCGACTTTATCAAGCGGCAGTGAACCATCTGGATTAGCATCAATAGGCTGTGGCTGAATACTGCCTAACACCGCAGCGCCACCCGCTTCGTAGAGGTAATTGTGCGCCAGTTGCCCAACAATATACTCTTCGCCACGTTCGCAATGGCTCAACAGCGCCACCAGGTTTGCCTGGGTGCCGGTTGGCAGAAATAGCGCCGCTTCTTTGCCGCTAAGTTTGGCGGCGTAATCCTGTAGTTCGTTGACCGTAGGGTCATCACCGTAAACGTCATCGCCCGTTGGGGCTGCCATCATACGTTTGAGCATTTCTTCGCTCGGGCGGGTTACGGTGTCGCTGCGCAAGTCAATCACGGTCGATCCTTATTATTATCCTCAATTAAAGGAATGTTTTACCGGAACCAGTTGGTTTTCGCCAGTTCGATAACTTCATCACCGCGTCCGCTGATAATCGCACGCAGCATATACAGGCTAAACCCTTTGGCTTGTTCGAGCTTGATTTGCGGCGGGATCGCCAGTTCCTCTTTCGCCACTACCACGTCCACCAGAACGGGGCCGTCAATACTAAAAGCACGCTGCAATGCGTTATCCAGCTCCTCGGCTTTTTCAACCCGAATACCTGTGATTCCGCAGGCGTTGGCGATATTGGCAAAATTAGTGGCATGCAGCTCGGTTCCGTCAGTCAGATAGCCGCCTGCTTTCATTTCCATCGCCACAAAACCCAGCACGCTGTTGTTAAACACCACAATTTTGATCGGCAACTTCATTTGCACGACCGAGAGAAAATCGCCCATCAACATGCTGAAACCGCCGTCGCCACACATCGCGACAACTTGTCGGTTTGGTGCAGTGGCTTTTGCGCCAAGCGCTTGCGGCATGGCGTTGGCCATTGAACCGTGAGTGAAAGAACCTAACAGGCGGCGTTGGCCGTTCATTTTCAGATAGCGCGCAGCCCAGACCGTTGGCGTGCCAACATCACAAGTAAAAATGGCGTCTTCGTCGGCAAAGTGGCTGATTTGCTGGGCGACATATTGCGGATGGATAACGTTGCCATCGCCAGCTTGTGCCAGTTCATCCAGGCTTTCACGGGCTTCGCGATAGTTATCCAGCGCTTTGTCGAGGAAGCTGCGGTCGGTTTTTTCTTCCAGAAGTGGAAGCAGTGCCGCAAGCGTCGCTTTAACATCGCCAATTAACGCCATGTCCACTTTACTGTGAGCGCCGATACTGCCAGGGTTGATGTCTATTTGAATAATTTTCGCGTCCGTCGGGTAGAACGCGCGATACGGGAATTGGGTGCCAAGCAAGATCAGCGTGTCGGCATTCATCATGGTATGGAACCCGGACGAGAAGCCAATTAAGCCGGTCATACCGACATCATAAGGGTTGTCATACTCAACATGCTCCTTGCCGCGTAGCGCGTGAACAATCGGCGCTTTAAGGGTGGCGGCAAACTGCACTAATTCTTCATGCGCACCGGCACAACCGCTACCGCACATCAGAGCGATGTTGTCGTTATAGCGCAGTAATTGAGCAAGCTTTTTAAGCTCTTCGTGTGCCGGAATAACGACCGGTTGTGGCGCGGAATACCAGTGCGTGCTGGCGGTTTCTGGCGCGGGTTTTAACGCCACGTCGCCCGGTAAAACTATGACTGACACGCCACGATTAAGCACCGCTTTGCGCATCGCAATCGCCAGTACCTGGGGAATTTGTTCCGGGGATGACACCAGCTCGCAATAGTGGCTGCATTCGCGGAACAACTCTTCGGGATGGGTTTCCTGGAAATAACCGCTGCCAATTTCACTCGACGGAATATGTGCGGCAATCGCCAGCACTGGAACGCGGTTGCGGTGGCAGTCAAACAGGCCATTGATTAAATGCAAGTTACCAGGCCCGCACGAACCAGCACAAACCGCCAGTTCGCCGGAAAGATGCGCTTCCGCGCCTGCGGCAAACGCCGCGACTTCTTCATGGCGGGTGGGCATCCACTGGATAGTGCCCATGCGGTTCAGGCTGTCACTCAGGCCATTGAGGGAATCGCCAGTGACACCCCAGATACGTTTAACACCTGCGCTTTCGAGAGTTTTTGCCAGATAAGCGGCTACTGTCTGTTTCATTACTGCTCCTTGTCACGATTCAGTTAACGTAAACAAGCTTAGTCAAGGAAACAGAAGATACGGAGCAGAAAGTGCCACTCAAAATCAGAGTGGCACTAGTGGGATCAAGCGAGAACTAAATCACCTTGCGGATGGCAACAGCAGGCCAGCACATAACCATTAGCAATGTCAGTGTCGGTCAGAGTCATCGTGCTGCTGACCGTGTAATCACCGGATTCGACTCGGGTTTTGCAACTTCCACAAACTCCTGCACGGCACGCGGCATTGACCGGAACACTGTTGCTTTCCAGCGCGGCTAGCAAGGTGCTGCCGACTGGTGCGTAGAACTCACGCAGCGGCTTTAAAGTGGTGAACTTCAAACCGTTATCGACGGGCGCTGCGACGGGGGTGAAGAATTTCTCCGAATAAAATTCACTGACGCCCAATGCTTTGACTTCTTTCTCAACCATTTCCATATAAGGCGCAGGGCCGCAGGTCATGACAGTACGCGAGGCAATGTCCGGAACGCTAGCCAGAATGTTATGCGTCAGGCGTCCAGCGATAAAACCATGCGTCGCATTATTCTCAGCAACCAGCGTCACCTGATAATTACGCCACTCCTGCGCAAAGATGACGTCTTCCGGTGAGCGGACGTTATAAATAACCTGTACATCGGCTTGTGGGCGATGTTTTGCTAACCAGCGGCGCATCGCCATAATTGGCGTTACGCCACAACCTGCCGCTAATAACAGGAAACGTTCGGCAGCCAGCTCTTCGCAGGTAAATTCCCCCTGGCCTTCTGACAACCACAGGTAATCACCGACCTTCACTTCTTGTGTCAGCCATTGTGAGCCAACGCCATTCTCGATACCACGGATAGTCAACGTCATGAACGGGCTGAGTCCTGGTGTCGAAGAAATCGTGTAAGCGCGTAGTGTTTCGTCACTATTACGAATACTCACCAGCGCATATTGCCCGGCCTTGTAGGGATAAAAGTCGTGATTAATCAGCGACAGCGTCCAGACATCCGGCGTTTCCTGGTGAATATGGTGCACCTGCATACGATGCGGGCACAGTGGCGTTGGCATAGTCATGGTTGCTCCTTATGCGCTCATCAGCTGTTCAATATCTTGCTCAACGGTGGTAATGGCACGCAGGCCAAACTTCTCGTTCAGAACAGCTAACAGATTTGGCGTCAGGAAGCCTGGAGCGGTCGGGCCGGTGACGATGTTTGTCACGCCCAGCGACAGCAGGGTAAGAAGGATGACAATCGCTTTTTGCTCAAACCAGGACAGAACCAGGCTTAACGGCAAATCGTTGACGCCACAGCCGAGTTTTTCTGCGAGGGTGACAGCAAGAATAATCGCCGAATAAGCATCGTTACATTGACCGGCATCTACCAGGCGCGGCAAGCCTTCGATGTCACCGAAGTCCAGTTTGTTAAAACGATATTTACCGCAGGCAAGGGTCAGAATCAGGCAATCTTTCGGCACGCTGGTGGCGAAGTCGGTGAAGTAACTACGTTCGCCGCGCTCGCCGTCACAACCGCCGACCAGGAAGATGTGGCGCAGTTTTTCGCGGCTGACTAAATCAATCAGTGTATCGGCAGCACCCAGCAGAGTCTGGCGACCAAAGCCGACGGTGATCAGATGTTCGATTTCGCTGTACGGGAAGCCTGCCATTTGTTGCGCCTGGGTAATCACTGAGGTGAAATCATCGCCTTCAAGGTGACTAACGCCCGGCCAGCCAACGATGCTGCGAGTCCAGATGCGGTCGGTATAAGAGCCGACTTCTGGGTTAATGATGCAGTTGGATGTCATCACTATTGGGCCAGGGAAACGGGCAAATTCGCTCTGTTGATTCTGCCAGCCGCTGCCGTAGTTACCGACCATATGCTTGAATTTACGCAGTTCCGGATAACCGTGTGCTGGCAGCATTTCGCCATGGGTGTAGACGTTTACGCCTGTGCCTTCAGTCTGTTCCAGCAGGTTGTAGAGATCTTTCAGGTCGTGGCCGGAGATCAAAATACATTTGCCTGCAACCGGACGGACATTCACTTGCGATGGGGTCGGATGGCCGTATTTTTCGGTTTCACCGTGATCCAGAATGCTCATCACTTTGAAGTTCATCTGGCCGATTTCCATCGAGCATTCCAGCAGCGCGCCCATATCTGCAGGCCAGGTGCCGAGCCACGCCATAATTTTATGGTACTGCGCGTAGATGTCGTTGTCGTACTGTCCGAGTACATGGGCGTGTTCCATGTACGCTGCGGCGCCTTTCAGGCCGTACAGGCATAACAGGCGCAGACCAAGAATATCTTCACCGATTTCTGCTTTATCACGGTTTGGCGAGAATTCTGCCGCCTGGCGTTGCAGGTCGCCCAAATCGCTGCTGACCAGTTGCAGTTCAGCCATTGGGTTAGTGACGGTGGCGTTTGGGTTAATCGCCAGAGTGCGTGCTTTCAGGCTTTCGCGCAGCGCGATGGCTTCTTGCGCGTAACCGACAATGCGTGGCGAGTCGAAGTTAACGTTAGTGAGGGTAGAGAAGAAAGCGCGTGGCGCAAAGTTGTCGATATCATGGTCGATAATGCCGGCTTCACGTGCGGCAATCGCCCATGCAGACAGCCCCTGTAATGCAGCAATCAGCAGATCCTGGAGATCAGAAGTTTCAGCCGTTTTGCCACACATCCCCTGAGCGTAAGAGCAGCCGTTGCCAGCCGGGGTGCGGATTGTTTGTTCACATTGCACACAAAACATAATCGTACCTTTTAAAGTTATATTTAATATACATCTTTAAGGTTATGCTCAGTACTGCACCGGGAAAAGGTATTTTTAATGCAACTTAAAAGGAGATTGATTTAGCGCAATTTTGGCGGCAGGAACCTACCGCCAATGAGGTATCAGGAGGCGAAAAAAGCCATTAATAGCGGAGTCAGTAAGCTGAGGATAAAGCCGTGAACAATCGCCGCCGGGACAATTTCCAGACCGCCACTGCGTTGCAGTACCGGGAGTGTGAAATCCATTGATGTTGCGCCGGACAACCCGAGAGCGGTTGAACGACTGCGGCGCACCAGACCGGGAATCAACATGATGGCAATCAGTTCCCGCGCCAGGTCGTTGAAGAACGCCGCGCTGCCGATCACCGGGCCATAAGATTCCGTTATCAAAATACCGGAAAGTGAATACCAGCCGAAGCCTGACGCCATGGCTAAGCCGGTTTTGATTGGCAGGTCGAGAATAAAGGCGTTGATGACGCCGCCCGCCATTGAGCTGAGCACCACAACAACGGCGACAATCATGCCGCGGCGATTTAATACGATCTGCTTTAATGTCATGCCGCTATTACGCAGTTGAATCCCCACCAGTAATAACAGGAAAATTAGCGTGTATTCACTGGCGTCTGTAGCGTGTTGCAGAATCGGCCATGCCGTTAGACCGAGTGCAAATCCTGCAATCACCACGCCGCACAGTTTGAGAGATTCCAGCGCCATCGCTATGCGCGAAGGAAGCTTTTCTTGTTCATGATTGTGTCGCCATGGCATAGAGCGCTCAAGCCACAGCAACGCTGCCGCATTGCAAAGCAATAACACCACAACGCTAACCGCAGCATATTGAAATATCGCCAGCAGGTTACTGGCCAGGTTATCGAGAAATGCGAGGCTGATGCCCATGAAAAATAGAATGACATAAACAATCCAGCTCAGCAGGCGATTAATAAGCTTGAGCAGACTGGTTTGTTTTAATGGAATGAGATAACCGACGATCAGCGGTACTAAGATAATTAACAATCCCGAAAACATGGTGCGGACAATCCTTGCAAAAAAAGTAACGGCGTATGTCACACTACCCAAAGAAAGGGAATGAGTAAAGCTACGAAAAAAGAGGTTTTTTATGCAGATTACATGCGGCGGGATAAAGCTTTTGGCGTAGGGCAGAAGAATCCGCCCTACGCGAGTCAATTAGTGACGTTTTTCCAGCAATGTGCGGTAGATAACGCCGCCCAGGATACCGCCAATAATTGGCATCACCCAGAATAACCACAGCTGTTGTAAGGCCCAACCCCCCTGGAAGATAGCCACCGCAGTACTACGCGCTGGGTTCACAGAAGTATTGGTCACTGGAATGCTGATCAAGTGAATCAACGTCAGTGCCAGGCCGATAGCAATCGGTGCAAAACCGGCGGGAGCAAATTTATCTGTTGCGCCATGAATAACAATCAAGAAGCCGCAGGTTAATACGATTTCAATAATGATTGCTGACAGCATGGAATAATGGTCTGGTGAATATTCGCCATAGCCATTTGAAGCAAAGCCACTAGCCGCTGCATCAAAACCACTTTTACCGCTGGCAATTAAATAGAGAATACCGGCAGCCACGATGCCGCCAATAACTTGTGCAACAAGATAGCCAATGACTTCTTTGGCAGGGAAACGACCGCCGGCCCATAAACCCAGAGTAACAGCAGGGTTAAAGTGACCACCGGAAATATGACCGACAGCATAAGCCATCGTTAATACGGTTAAGCCAAAAGCTAATGCAACCCCAGCAAAACCTATTCCTAATTGCGGATAAGCCGCCGCCAGTACCGCACTCCCACAGCCACCAAATACTAACCAAAATGTACCAAAAAATTCTGCCGCTAATTTCCTAAACATAACCACCTCTGCATTTCAAAAAATTGAATTCCGGGCGAGGTATATAATGGCACCTACCCGGTTATTGTTTGTTACAACCATGAAAGAAGTAACGTTAATAATAAAAGAGCAGTGATATTAATGAGTTCGCTAAGTCAGTGCTAGCCTATTAAATCCTCATAAATTGACGTGGGGCAATGCGATGCCATTATTTTCAATAACATACGTGTGATTGAGTAAAGTGTTTATTAATAAACAAGAATCCTCTTGGATTGAAATTGTTTTACGACACTCAGATAAATAGTAGGTAATAATGGAAAAATCGGCTGTTTTTTTATTGTATAAAGTTTGGCCGAGATGTACGCATAATCTGTCGCTATACTCGAACTATGCAGCCGGTCAGGTAAAGGAAAGCGCATCAACCAATCTGGAGGGGTTATGTTTCTTGAGCGTGTAGAGATTGTCGGATTCCGGGGGATTAACCGCCTTTCGTTAATGCTTGAACAAAATAACGTGCTGATCGGTGAAAACGCCTGGGGTAAATCCAGCCTGCTGGACGCATTAACGCTATTATTGTCGCCGCATCAAACGCTCTATCACTTCAATCGCGATGATTTCTATTTCCCGCCCGGGGACGTACAGGGCCGGGAACATCATTTACATATTGTACTGACCTTTCGGGAAACCGCGCCCGGCCATCATCTTGGCCGACGTTATCGTTCGCTTGCGCCGGTATGGGTTGCTGGTGAGGAAGGTTTTCATCGCATTATGTATCGGCTGGTGGGGGAGCTCGCGGAAGATGGTTCTATTCTGACGCTGCGCAGTTTCCTCGATGAGAAAGGCCATGCTATCGAACTTGATGACATTGACATTTTTGCCCAGCAAATCATCCGCCTCAATCCAGTATTACGTTTGCGTGATGCGCGTTTTATGCGGCGTTTACGCAATGACAGCATTCCCGCCATGCCAGACACCGAAATGACCGCCCGCCAGCTTGATTTTCTGGCGCGTGAACTGGTTTCGAGTCCACAAAATCTTACCGATGCGCAGCTGCGGCAAGGTTTGTCGGCGATGGTGCAATTGCTTGAGCACTATTTTGCTGAGCAAGGTGCTACCGCGCATCAACGCTTGTTACGTCGCCGCTCGCACGATGAACAACGCAGCTGGCGTTATCTGGACATCATCAACCGCATGATCGACAAACCCAACAGCCGCACTCATCGAATGATTTTACTGGGGATGTTTTCAACCTTGCTGCAGGCTAAAGGCAACGTGGTTCTGGATAAAGACGCGCGGCCATTGCTGCTGGTGGAAGATCCTGAAACCCGACTGCACCCGATTATGTTGTCGGTGGCCTGGCATTTGCTCAATCTGCTGCCGCTGCAAAAAATCACCACTACCAATTCGGGCGAATTGCTATCGCTCACGCCTGTCGAGAACGTTTGCCGCCTGGTGCGTGAATCGTCAAGGGTTGCGGCCTGGAGGCTCGGCCCTGGCGGCATGAATGCAGAAGACAGCCGTCGTATTGCCTTTCATATCCGCTTTAATCGCGCTTCTTCATTGTTTGCCCGCTGCTGGCTGTTGGTTGAAGGGGAAACGGAGGTGTGGGTGATGAACGAACTGGCACGTCAGTGCGGGCACCATTTCGATGCCGAAGGGGTGAAAGTTATCGAATTTGCGCAGTCGGGTCTGCGCCCATTGATCAAGTTTGCACGGCGCATGGGCATTGAATGGCATGTGCTGGTGGATGGCGATGAAGCGGGGAAAAAATATGCGTCAGTGGTGCGTGGTATTTTGGAAAATGATCGTGACCAGGAACGTGAGCATCTTACCGCGCTCCCGGCGATGGACATGGAACACTTCATGTATCGTCAGGGATTTTCCGATGTGTTCCATCGCGTGGCGCAAATCCCCGAAAACGTACCGATGAATATGCGCCGCGTTATTGTGAAAGCTATTCATCGCTCTTCCAAGCCCGACTTAGCGATAGAAGTGGCGATGGAAGCGGGGAGGCGTGGAGTCGATGCCGTGCCGTCACTGTTGCGAAAAATGTTCTCGCGAGTGTTATGGCTGGCGCGTGGCCGGGCTGATTAGCCCGGCGGTTAATTCATAGCCGCTGCTCGATTTGCTCCATCATCTCATCTAGTAAACTGTAGCGGCGGCGGTACTCCGCGCGCTTTTTGCTGGCAATATCTTCAACAGGTTTGCGGGCCACTCCCAGTGGCAACTCAAAGTAGCCTTCTGGGGTTAATTCGCCGCTCATCGATTCCCAGAAACTATCGTAATCGGCATGGATTTTGCCCTGCTTCTTTTTTGCATAACGCCACGAGCGATAGATATGTGCGCGGTTACTCACGGCCAGAATCTGGTTCACCCCTAAATGACGAGCTAACAAGCAAGCCGCTTCCAGCACCAGGCGTTTCGGGAATAATCCGTGACATGCTTTGGTCGCGACCTGGATATATTCATGTGGGATATCACTTTTGGCACCCTGCAAGCCACCAATAAACAGCGTCGATTTCTGCTGGTGACAGCATAGGGTGAAGGTCAAGCCTGCTAAAACAACGCCATCGTGGCGGGTCAGTGTTAGTGTGGCTTCACCTTCTTTATCGACAAAGGGGTCGGCGCGGAAATCAAGATGGTAGAAGTTCTCATCTTTACCCGTTATTGTTGCCAAACGTGCTCCGTCAACTGAGTAGTGTTGTAGTAACAAGCGTTTCGGCAGTGCTGCGTTCAGTACGCGGTAGTGGAAAGACAATGCGCTTGCCGCCGCCTTACGGTTAAAATTCACCGATAAATAAGGGCGATGAAGACGACAAGGTAACCCTGGTTGCACCGCCAGCAATTTTTCCAGCAAAGGTTGATGCAATAAATCGTTCAACAAGCGAGCGGTAGAAAGTGGGCTGGTCAGTGAACGCAGGACGAATTTTCGACGATAGGCTGGGTTCTGCCACGCAATCCCCGGCGTCCATTGTCCCTTTGCTAAAGAAAGAAACAACCGCCAGCCATTGAGTTGAGCTGTTGATCGGAATTCGTTTTCGGCAATTGACGACATGATTGAAACCTGGTTGAGAAACATTGGGGTTATTTCACCATTTGTGAATTCAACGTAGGTTCAATCACCGTAAGGCCGATACGGGTTTACAACTTTTGTTGATACTTCATTTAATTAGTCAGTCTTTTTGCAGGATACCTATGAGATTCAAGGGAAAAATAAAAAAACGCTATTGGCTTCTGGGCCTGTTAGTTCTGTTGTTGGGCGTCTGGCTGTGGAAGTTTCTGAACGCGCCGACGCCGGTTTATCAGACGATGATTGTGCGCAAAGGCGAGTTGCAGCAAAGCGTGCTGGCAACGGGGAAGCTGGATGCATTGCGCAAAGTTGATGTCGGTGCGCAGGTCAGTGGGCAGTTGAAAACGCTGTCGGTGAACATCGGCGATAAAGTGAAAAAGGATCAGCTGTTGGGGGTTATCGATCCCGAACAGGCACAAAATCAGATCAAGGAAGTTGAGGCAACGTTAATGGAGTTGCGCGCGCAGCGGCGGCAGGCTGTGGCGCAGGCAAAACTTGCACAAGTGACGCTGAATCGCCAGAGAGCACTGGCCAAAACTCAGGCTATATCACAACAAGATCTCGATACCGCAGTGACCGATCTTGAAGTGAGGCAAGCACAAATTGGCACCATTGACGCGCAAATCAAACGCAATCAGGCCTCTTTAGACACCGCGAAAACCAACCTCGATTACACGCAGATTGTTGCACCTATGGCGGGTGAAGTGACCGAAATCACCACCAAACAAGGCCAGACAGTGATTGCCGCACAGCAAGCGCCAAACATTCTGACGCTTGCCGATCTGGGTACCATGCTGGTGAAAGCACAGGTTTCTGAAGCTGACGTGATTCATCTTAAACCAGGCCAAAAAGCCTGGTTCACCGTGCTGGGCGACCCTCTAACACGCTATGAAGGTTTGTTAATCGATATTCTGCCAACGCCGGTGAAAGTGAACGATGCGATTTTCTATAACGCACGTTTTGAAGTCCCGAATCCGCAAGGGGTATTGCGCCTGGAAATGACCGCGCAAGTGCATATTCAACTCGGTGGCGTGAAAGAGGTGCTAACCATTCCGCTTGCAGCACTGGGCGAGCCGGTAGGGGATAACCGTTACAAAGTGTCAGTGCTACGTAATGGTGAAACTCGCGATCGTGAAATTACCATCGGTATGCGCAATGACACCCAGGTACAGGTTGCTACGGGTTTGACTGAAGGCGAAGAAGTGGTGATTGGCAAAAGCACCGCCGGGAGCGCCCCATGACAGCACTGCTTGAGCTGCGTGATATTCGCCGTAGCTATCCGTCGGGTGACGAACAAGTTGAGGTGCTAAAAGGCGTTAATATCACCATTGAAGCGGGTGAAATGGTGGCGATTGTCGGGGCGTCGGGTTCTGGCAAATCAACGCTGATGAATATCCTCGGCTGCCTCGATAAACCCAGCAGCGGCAGTTACAAAGTGGCCGGGCAAGATGTCGCGTTGCTTGATAGTGATGCGCTCGCCACGCTGCGGCGTGAACATTTCGGTTTTATCTTCCAGCGCTATCACTTGCTCTCGCATTTGAATGCTACGCAAAACGTCGAAGTCCCGGCTGTGTATGCCGGAACGGCGCGAGTTTATCGTCAACAACGGGCGCGCGCTTTGCTGATGCGTCTGGGGCTTGCGGATCGCGTCGATTATCTGCCGTCACAGCTTTCTGGTGGCCAGCAGCAACGTGTCAGTATCGCTCGCGCGCTGATGAATGGCGGGCAGGTGATTCTTGCCGATGAACCGACAGGCGCGCTGGATAGCCATTCTGGTGAAGAAGTGATGGCCACACTCAAGCAACTGCGCGAGCTGGGCCATACGGTTATTATTGTGACGCACGACCCGACGATTGCCGCGCAGGCGCAGCGCGTCATTGAAATACGTGACGGGGAAATTATCAGTAACCCGCCGTCGGTCTCTCAACCACCCGCGGCCCAGAAAGAGCTGAAAACCCAACCGGTTAACTCGCCATTTCAGCAGACCATCAGCAGCTTCCGTGAAGCTCTGACCATGGCCTGGCTGGCGCTGGCGGCGAATAAAATGCGCACGCTGCTGACGATGCTGGGGATTATTATTGGTATCGCGTCAGTGGTGTCGATTGTGATTGTCGGTGATGCGGCTAAACAGCTGGTGTTGCAGGATATTCGCTCCATCGGCACTAACACCATTGATGTCTATCCCGGCAAAGATTTTGGTGATGACGACCCGCAATACCAGCAAGCGCTGAAATACGACGACCTGGCGGCCATCAGCCAGCAACCGTGGGTTAGTTCAGCCACGCCTTCGTTGTCGAGCAATTTACGCGTGCGCTATGGCAACGTTGATGCCGCCGCCAGCGTCAATGGTGTCAGCAGCCAATATTTTAATGTCTACGGCATGACGTTTAGCGAAGGCAATACCTTCAACGATGAACAACTCACAGGCCGTGCGCAAGTGGTGGTGCTCGACAGCAATACCAAACGGCAGTTGTTCCCTGATAAAGCCAAAGTGGTTGGCGAAATCGTGCTGGTGGGGAATATGCCTGCGACGGTTATCGGCGTGGCGCAAGAGAAGCAGTCAATGTTTGGCAGCAGCAAGATTCTGCGTGTCTGGTTGCCGTATAACACCATGGCGGGTCGTGTGATGGGGCAAAGTTGGCTGAACTCGATCACGGTGCGGGTGAATGAGGGCTATAACAGCCACGAAGCCGAGCTGCAGCTCAATCGTTTGTTGCAGCTACGTCACGGTAAGAAAGATTTCTTCACCTACAATATGGATGGCCTGTTGAAAACGGCGGAAAAGACCACACGTACTCTACAGATGTTCCTGACATTGGTGGCGGTCATCTCATTGCTGGTGGGCGGGATTGGCGTGATGAATATCATGCTGGTGTCGGTAACGGAGCGTACCAAAGAGATTGGTATCCGCATGGCAGTGGGCGCTCGCGCCAGTGATGTGTTGCAGCAGTTTTTGATTGAAGCTGTGCTGGTGTGTCTGGTGGGTGGTGCGTTGGGGATTTCGTTATCTCTGCTGATTGCCTTCACGTTGCAACTGGTTTTGCCGGGCTGGGAAATTGGTTTCTCACCGATGGCGTTGTTCACCGCATTTGCTTGTTCGACCGCAACAGGAATTATTTTTGGTTGGTTACCGGCGAGAAATGCGGCGAGATTGAACCCAATTGATGCGCTGGCGCGTGAATAATTTTCATCTGAGATATGACGATTGGTTATAGACCCGAAATAAAAATGCCAGCTCGTGGGCTGGCATTTTGAACTGGGGATGTACACAATGAAACAAAAGGGTCAGGCGACCGCTGCTGCCTCGAGTTCCAGAGGCACAATCAAACTAGCGTGATTGCCTTTTGGCCCCTGATGTACATCAAACCTGACAGTTTGTCCGGCTTTAAGCGTTCTGTAACCATCCATCTGAATGGTGGAGTAATGCGCGAAGATATCTTCGCCGCCGCCTTCTGGGCAGATAAAACCGAACCCTTTAGCGTTATTGAACCATTTAACAGTACCCGTCTCCATGCTTCTACATCCTTCGTAAATCTTATAAGTGAGATGGAATGAACCGGTGGGGTGAGGGCGGGCTGTTCAAAACCTCGCCACCTCACGCTTGTACAATGTAGATAATTTAACCATGTCGTCAAGCGTTGCACGGGGGGTAAGAATGAAAATGAGTCAAAAATTTGAAGCAGTTAACGCTATTGTGATTAATGTGACAGAACTCTCTATTGTTAGTGACTGTGCCTTTTTAACACGATGACTCGCGTTCACTGAAAGCGTATTACACTCAACCTATGGGCTTCGCCTTAATGACAATGGGCGATTTAACATGATGACGATTTGCAATGGGTAAGACGAACGATTGGTTGGATTTCGACCAGCTGGTGGGTGACAAACTGCGCGAAGCGCTAAAGCCACCGTCGATGTATAAAGTGATGTTAATGAACGATGACTACACGCCGATGGAATTTGTTATTGACGTGCTGCAAAAGTTCTTTTCTTATGATGTAGAACGTGCAACGCAATTGATGCTCACTGTGCACTATCAGGGTAAAGCTATCTGTGGCATTTTTACTGCAGAAGTAGCGGAAACCAAAGTCGCGTTAGTGAACCAGTACGCAAGGGAGCATGAGCATCCGCTGCTGTGTACGCTAGAAAAAGCCTGAAGAAGGCAAAATTTGGGGGAGGTGCCTATGCTCAATCAAGAACTGGAACTCAGTTTAAATATGGCTTTCGCCAGAGCGCGCGAGCACCGACATGAGTTTATGACTGTCGAGCACCTGTTGCTGGCTTTGCTCAGCAACCCGTCAGCTCGCGAAGCGCTGGAAGCGTGTAGCGTAGATCTGGTGGCGCTACGACAGGAACTCGAGGCCTTCATCGAACAAACCACACCGGTTCTGCCAGCCAGTGAAGAAGAGCGTGATACTCAACCTACGCTTAGCTTCCAGCGTGTGCTGCAACGTGCGGTGTTCCACGTCCAGTCTTCTGGTCGCAGTGAAGTCACTGGCGCAAACGTGCTGGTGGCTATTTTCAGCGAACAGGAATCCCAGGCAGCGTATCTGCTGCGTAAACATGAAGTCAGCCGCCTTGATGTGGTGAACTTTATCTCTCACGGTACACGTAAAGACGAACCTAATCAGGCACCGGGTGCAGATAATCCGGTCAATGAAGAGCAAGCAGGCGGGGAGGAACGTATGGAAAACTTCACCACCAATCTCAACCAGCTTGCACGTGTGGGAGGGATCGATCCGCTGATTGGCCGCGAGAAAGAGTTAGAGCGCGCCATTCAGGTTCTGTGCCGTCGCCGTAAAAACAACCCGCTGTTAGTGGGTGAATCAGGCGTAGGTAAAACGGCGATTGCTGAAGGTCTTGCCTGGCGTATTGTGCAGGGCGATGTTCCGGAAGTGATTGCCGATTGCACCATTTATTCGCTGGATATCGGTTCGCTGCTGGCGGGTACCAAATATCGTGGTGACTTTGAAAAACGTTTCAAAGCGCTGCTAAAACAGCTCGAACAGGATCAAAATAGCATCCTGTTTATCGATGAAATTCATACCATTATCGGTGCGGGTGCCGCGTCCGGTGGGCAAGTTGATGCCGCAAACTTGATTAAGCCGCTGCTGTCGAGTGGCAAGATCCGGGTTATCGGTTCAACCACTTACCAGGAATTCAGCAATATCTTCGAAAAAGACCGTGCTCTGGCGCGTCGCTTCCAGAAAATTGATATTACTGAGCCAAGCGTTGAAGAAACCGTGCAGATTATTAACGGCCTGAAACCGAAATACGAAGCGCACCACGACGTGCGTTATACCGCGAAAGCGATTCGTGCGGCGGTGGAACTGGCGGTGAAATATATTAACGATCGCCATCTTCCCGATAAAGCGATTGACGTTATCGACGAAGCCGGGGCTCGCAGCCGCCTGATGCCGGTGAGTAAACGTAAGAAAACGGTCAATGTCTCAGACATTGAAACCGTGGTCGCACGTATTGCCCGTATCCCTGAGAAAAGCGTATCAGCGAGCGACCGCGATACGCTGCGTAGCCTTGATGACCGCCTGAAAATGCTGGTGTTTGGCCAGGATAAAGCTATTGAGGCGTTAACCGAAGCCATCAAAATGAGCCGTGCCGGATTGGGGCACGATCACAAGCCTGTCGGTTCATTCCTGTTTGCCGGGCCAACAGGTGTCGGTAAAACGGAAGTCACCGTGCAGCTGGCGAAATCACTGGGCATCGAATTGCTGCGCTTTGATATGTCGGAATACATGGAACGCCATACGGTGAGCCGTTTGATTGGCGCACCTCCTGGTTACGTTGGTTTCGACCAGGGCGGCTTGTTGACGGATGCGGTTATTAAACATCCTCACTCTGTGTTGCTGCTCGATGAAATCGAAAAAGCGCACCCGGATGTCTTTAACCTGTTATTGCAGGTGATGGATAACGGTACGCTGACCGATAACAACGGGCGTAAAGCGGATTTCCGTAACGTGATTCTGGTGATGACCACTAACGCCGGTGTACGTGAAACTGAGCGTAAGTCTATTGGCTTGATTCGTCAGGACAACAGCACTGACGCGATGGAAGAGATCAAGAAGATCTTTACCCCAGAATTCCGTAACCGTCTGGACAACATTATTTGGTTCAACCATCTGTCTACAGATGTGATTCACCAGGTAGTCGACAAGTTTATTGTTGAGCTTCAGGTGCAGTTGGATCAGAAAGGTGTGTCGCTGGAAGTGAGCCAGGAAGCCCGTGATTGGCTGGCAGAAAAAGGCTATGACCGCGCAATGGGCGCACGTCCAATGACGCGTGTTATTCAGGACAATCTGAAGAAACCGCTGGCGAACGAACTGTTGTTTGGTTCCCTGGTGGATGGTGGGCAAGTGACGGTAGCTCTGGATAAAGAGAATCAGAAACTGATTTATAATTTCCATGGTGCGCAGAAACATAAACCGGAAACGGCTCATTAATCCAAAGTACGCAGATATAAAAAAAGGCCAGGTTAATCACCTGGCCTTTCTATTATTGAATTTCTAAAACTAATTTTTTACGCCGCCCGTTGTTTCCGCAGCGCTAAATAAAACTATCAGCGACTACGGAAGACAATGCGGCCTTTGCTCAGGTCGTACGGGGTCAGCTCTACAGTGACTTTGTCACCCGTCAGGATGCGGATATAGTTTTTACGCATTTTACCGGAGATATGAGCGGTTACCACGTGCCCGTTTTCCAGCTCAACGCGGAACATGGTGTTAGGTAACGTATCAAGAACGGTACCCTGCATTTCAATATTGTCTTCTTTGGCCATCTAATCCTCGAGGGTATCACTACCATAGTTTTGAACCGGCAAGATAATGCCCAAGTTCACGTATCATGTAAAGAATTGTTGGTGAAATCACCAGCGAAAGTGCAATTTGCGCATTACCCAAAACCCACTCAAAAGCTGCACTATAGGCGCTTACGATGAGGGCTGCGAAGAGATAAACGATGGGCTGTCCCTGTTAAAGCTAATCCCATACGGCGGCGGGGTAATGAGCAGAGCTCACTCTGCGGGGCTAATTATAACACTCTTAACAGTAATGTGCCGTAAACATTATCGTTACGACAGGATTTGTGGTACCCAGCAATAAGATGCAAGCTGATGTGGGCGAAATATGGACAGCTGCTCCAGATATTCGCGGCGAGGAATTTCTATCGCCCCAAGCGATGCGGTATGAGCATTAAGCACCTGGCAATCAATAAGTTTGCCGCCATAACTCATAAAGTGCTGGCAGAATACCAGCAGAGCCGTTTTTGAGGCATTTTCCCGACGGCTAAACATGGATTCGCCACAGAACAGCGCACCTTGTGCCACGCCGTACATGCCACCGACTAGCTCATTATCCTCCCAAACTTCAACCGAATGCGCATGCCCCAACTCATGCAGCCGTTTATAGGCGTCAATGATATCAGGAGTTATCCAGGTGCCTTCATCGCGGTCGTCGGCACATTCGCTAATCACGCGTTCGAAAGCATGGTTAAGCGTGACGCGGTATGGGGAGTTTCTGTGGAATCGCTTCATGCTGCGGCTGAGATGAAATTGCTCAGGAAAAAGCACCGCACGTGGATCGGGCGACCACCATAAAATAGGGTCGCCAGGCGAGAACCACGGAAAGATGCCGCGCTGATAAGCCATCAACAAACGAGCCGGGCTTAAATCGCCCCCGAGCGCCAGTAACCCATTAGGTTCACGCAACGCGCCTTCCGGTGAAGGGAAGGCGATTGAGTCACGGGAAAGCTGAATAAGGCGCATGACGTCCAAACTCCAGGGAGCAATAATTATTGATAATAGACTAACTACCGGGTCTACAAACGCTGGTGGAAATGATAATAACGTCCACCGCTCGCCATTAATTCGGCGTGAGTACCTTGCTCAATAATTTGCCCGTTGTCCATCACAATTACACTGTCGAAATCTGCCAATCCACGCAGGCGATGGGTGACCATCAATACTGTTTTATCTTTGGTGACTTCAGCCAGAAAATCAAGAACCTGGCGCTCAGTTTCCGCATCTAAACCCTCGGTTGGTTCGTCAAGTAAGAACAGCGGGGCATCGTGCAGTAAAGCACGCGCAATGGCTAAGCGGCGCAATTCGCCACCCGAAAGCTGGCGACCGCCTTCACCCAGCCAGCTATTGAGGCCTGCATCGTCCAGTAACTTCTCAAGGCCAACGCAAGTCAGGACTCGACTTAAATCTTCATCGCTGGCCTGTGGTGCAGCAAGCAGCAAGTTGTCGCGCAGTGTGGCACTAAACAAATGAACGCGTTGCGATACGACACTGGTGGACGCGCGTAATGCCGTTTCATCAAACTGGCTCAGCGCTTCACCATTCAGGCGGATCTCGCCTTGCTGACATTCCCAGGCGCGCGTCAGCAATTGCAGCAGTGTCGATTTACCGCAACCGGTACGCCCCAAAATAGCTATGTGTTGGCCTGCCTCAACCTTGAGCGAGATACCCCGAAGTGCCATTTGAGACTGTTCGGGCCAGGCAAAACTCAGATTGTTAATCTCCAGAGCCACGCGCTCAGGAATTGCATGAGGTTGTTCGGTAAAAATCACTTCGGGTTTTTGACTGGTAATTTCAGTCACGCGCAGTGCGGAGGCGATAACCTGGCCAAGATGCTGAAAAGCTCCGGTGACCGGTGCCAGCGCTTCGAATGCAGCCAGCGCGCAGAACACAAACAGCGCGATAAGTGCGCCTGGTGTGGTATTTCCACCCACGCCCTCGGCTGCCATCCACAGCATCAAGATGACGGCGATACCGCTGATTAGCAGCATGATGGCTTGTGACAGTGCTGTAAGCTCGGCCTGGCGGCGTTGCCCCTCTTGCCAGTGATCCTCCGTTTTATCCAGTTGCTCACGATAACGTTGGGAGGCACCAAAAATGGTTAGTTCAGCATGGCCTTGTAACCAGGCGGTGAGTTGCTGGCGATATTGCCCGCGTTGCGCGGTAATCGCCTCGCCGGTGGCTTTCCCTGCGTAATAAAATATTGGCGGAAGTAAAACTAAGGTTGCCAGTAAAATCGCGCCTAAGGTGAGGGCTAATTGTACGTCCAGCCAGCTCAAACCAAAGGTCACCACTACGATCACCACAAACGCACCGACCATTGGTGAAATCACACGCAGGTAAAGGTGATCCAGGGTATCGACGTCTGCAACTAAGCGATTGAGTAATTCACCCTGGCGAAAACGCGCCAGCCCAGCAGGGGAGAGTGGGAGCAGTTTGCTAAATGTGGAAAC
This sequence comes from Buttiauxella sp. 3AFRM03, assembly GCF_003675305.1. Taxonomy (NCBI): domain Bacteria; kingdom Pseudomonadati; phylum Pseudomonadota; class Gammaproteobacteria; order Enterobacterales; family Enterobacteriaceae; genus Buttiauxella; species Buttiauxella sp. 3AFRM03. Next base: position 1,308,867 of record NZ_CP033076.1, on the reverse strand, counting down.
ACGCAAATGTTGAAGTACGCGGAATGTCGCATCATGGCTGACAAGACGCTCAAAATAACGCCCCGCAGTACGGGTAATTGCACCGCCCCGAACGCCTGCTGCAGGTAGCATATAGTTAAAACTATAAATCCCCGCGACACCGACAACCGCCGAGGCCGAGAGGAACCAGCCTGACAAAGTCAGCAGCCCAATGCTGGCCAGTAGGGTGACGATCGCTAACACCACGCCAAGCATCAGTAGCCATTTATGACGGCCGTACAGCGCTAAATAGGGGAGTAAAGCTCGCATTAGATTTCCTCCTGGCGATGAGCCAGTAACGTCGCAAACGGGCCTTCCTGCGCGGCAAGCGTGGCGAATTCCCCTTGTTGTACGATACGACCTTCGCGCATCACCCAAACCTCGTCCCAGTCGTTGATGTAATCCAACTGGTGAGTCACCATCAATGTGGTTTGCTGACGGGAAGCGCTACTTAACGCGTCCATCACACGCTGCTCACTGTGGGCGTCCAGACTTGCAGCCGGTTCATCCAGCAACAGCAATCCACATGGCATCAGCAATGCGCGCGCGACGGCGACCCGCTGGGCTTGCCCAACAGACAAACGCGCAGCTGCTTCACCCAGCGGTGTATCAACCCCTTGTGGTAGCAACGGGAGGAACTCACTGACAGAGGCTTTGTCCAGGGCAGTAGCTAGCTGCTCAGCACTGGCGCTGGGTGCCGCTAACAGCACATTTTCGCGGATAGTAGGAGCCGGAAGCTGCGGGTTTTGTCCAACCCAACTGAGTTGTTCACGCCACCATTTCTGGTCAAGGGCCGAAAGATCTACACCATTAATCAGCAATTGGCCTTGATAGGGCAAAAAGCCAGACAACACGTTGAGCAGTGAACTTTTACCTGCACCGCTTTGCCCGACCAGCACCACCCGTTGTCCGGCTGAAAGTGTGAAATTCAGTGGACCTGCGAGAGTTTTATCTTCAGTTGATAGAATGACCAAATCACGAGCTTCAATGCTGATTGGCTCGTTATTATTGAATTTTGCTGTGCCTTGTTTGCGTTGCTGCAATGGCGCATCAAGGAAGGTCATCAGGCTGTCGGCCGCTCCCACCGCTTGTGCTTTAGCATGATAAAAAGTGCCCAGATCGCGTAGCGGTTGGAAAAACTCCGGGGCTAAAATCAACGCCAGGAAACCGGCAAATAACGTTACGCCAGTACTGTAATGACCAAAGTTCAGTTCGCCGAGATACGAAAAGCCGAAGTAAACCGCGACCAGTGCAATGGACAGAGAAGCGAAAAATTCCAGCACGCCAGAAGACAGAAATGCCAGGCGTAATACTTCCATCGTGCGCTGACGGAAGTCCTGAGATGCCGCGCGGATATTTTCCGTTTCGGCATTGCCACGGTTAAACAAACGCAAGGTTTCCATACCACGCAGGCGGTCAAGAAAATGCCCGCTCAGCCTCGCAAGCGCCTGGAAGTTACGGCGGTTAGCATCTGCGGCACCCATACCTACCATCGCCATGAACAACGGGATCAGCGGCGCGGTACAAAGCAGAATCAGGGCTGCAACCCAGTTAGATGGGAAAATGGCGATTAAAATCAACACGGGTACCATGACCGCAAGCGACATTTGCGGCAGATAACGTGCGTAGTAATCGTGCATATCTTCGATTTGTTCAAGCACCAGGGTTGCCCAACTGCCGACCGGTTTCCCGTGGATCCAGGCTGGCCCTGCTTGATGGACGCGATCGAGTACTTGCCGGCGAATCTCCTGACGAATGTGCAACCCAGCGTAAAAACCGACTTTTTCACGTAGCCACACGACCCAGGCGCGCAATACAAAAATCAGTATCAGGATAACGAAAAGCAACAGCAGAGCTTCCCGGGGAATGTTTTCCATGATCATGTGTTGCAGCATCCGGGCAAGCAGCCAGGCTTGAGCAACAATCAATAACCCACTGACCAGCCCTAAAAAACGGGAAAGCCCCAACCAGCGGCGAGAGATAATGCTTTGTTTTTTTAGCCAGCGGCTAAGTTCTTGTTGACGGGTTTTATTCATGGATGCCAGTGCAGGTAGCTAATTAATTATCAGGCAAAATTTGCGGGCAATGTTACAACGCAGGCGAAAGAAAGGCGACCTATTCAGTCGCCTTTACGTATCTTCAAACTGCCGGTTAAGGCGGGGAGAGTTACTTATTCTGTTCGGCAAGTCCGTCCAGGTAGCGTTCGGCATCCAGTGCAGCCATACAGCCGGTGCCCGCAGAGGTAATCGCCTGACGGTAGATATGGTCCATTACGTCGCCTGCCGCGAACACACCAGGAATGCTGGTTTGTGTGGCATTACCGTGAATACCAGACTGCACTTTGATGTAGCCATTTTCCAGTTCGAGCTGATCGGCAAAGATTGACGTATTCGGACTATGTCCGATCGCCACGAACAAACCTGCAACTTCTAACTCTTCAGTGGTATCGGTGTTGTGAACGTCACGCAGACGCAGACCACTGACACCCATTTGATCGCCAGTAACTTCATCTAAAGTCCGGTTGGTGTGCAGCACGATGTTGCCGTTCTTCACCTTTTCCATCAGACGGTTGATGAGGATTTTTTCGGCTCGGAAGCTGTCACGGCGGTGAATCAGATGCACTTCTGAGGCAATATTTGCCAGATAAAGCGCTTCTTCAACAGCGGTGTTACCGCCACCAATTACCGCAACTTTTTGATTGCGATAGAAGAAGCCATCACACGTTGCGCAGGCTGAAACGCCACGACCTTTAAACGCTTCCTCAGAAGGCAGACCCAGGTATCGGGCAGAAGCTCCGGTCGCGATGATCAACGCATCGCAAGTATATTCGCCGCTGTCACCCGTCAGACGGAATGGACGGTTTTGCAGATCCACTTTAGAGATGTGGTCGAACAGGATCTCTGTTTCGAACTTGGTTGCGTGTTCGTGCATGCGCTCCATTAACGCAGGGCCTGTCAGGTCGTTAGGATCACCCGGCCAGTTCTCAACTTCGGTGGTCGTGGTCAACTGACCACCTTTTTCCATCCCGGTAATCAAAACGGGCTTGAGGTTGGCGCGAGCCGCGTAGACTGCTGCGGTGTAGCCCGCAGGGCCGGAGCCAAGAATTAGCAATTTACTGTGTTTAGCGGTGCCCATGAGATCCTCATTGTTCGTTGGCAGACAATCGAGGGATTGTAGGGAATTTGGCGGGTTAAAAAAAGGGTGAACGGTTGGTGTTGGCGATTATGTTAACTATATGTGCAATAGCTGTGTTCAATCAGCCGCGGTGAATATCGCGAAAGCGCATAAAAATCCACCTAAACAGGCTAAATACTCAGGTTGCTAAAGTGATGAATAATCGTCAAGTAGCCCAGATATATGGCACGTTCCACTAATTTTAGATGTTTTGCTTTGACAATCCGCTAAGCATTTGCGAAAACATTCGAGGAAGAAAAACATTTGGTGTGGCGTTTTGAAATATTCACGCATACCTGATGCAAATTTACCGGGTTATTGAAATCTACTCATGGCGTGGACAGACGCCATGAGTGATGTCGCTAGCAGCCGTTGGGCACCGGTCTTCTCACGTACTCCCGGAACAGTGACGTTACCAGGGTTATGGCAGGTGAAGGAAGGAACACAGAGAGACTATAATAATGGTAGATAGCAAGAAGCGCCCTGGCAAAGATCTCGACCGCATCGATCGTAACATCCTTAATGAACTACAGAAGGATGGGCGTATTTCTAACGTCGAGCTTTCTAAACGAGTAGGGCTTTCACCGACTCCGTGCCTTGAGCGCGTGCGTCGTCTGGAACGACAGGGTTTCATCCAGGGCTATACCGCTCTGCTGAACCCGCATTATCTGGATGCATCACTTCTGGTTTTTGTTGAGATTACTCTGAATCGTGGCGCCCCGGATGTGTTTGAGCAATTTAATGCCGCAGTTCAAAAACTTGAAGAAATTCAAGAGTGTCATTTGGTATCCGGTGATTTTGACTATCTGTTGAAAACCCGTGTACCGGATATGTCTGCGTACCGCAAATTACTAGGCGAAACCTTGTTACGACTGCCAGGTGTGAACGATACCCGTACCTATGTAGTCATGGAAGAGGTCAAACAGAGTAATCGTCTGGTTATTAAGACCCGTTAACACGGGCCAGGTGCAAAATCTGCGTATTTTGGTTACACTCCTGGTAATTCATACAGCAACAGTGCCGGGAATGCCCGGCACTGTTGCTCTCCATATTTATTAAGGACCTGGAGAGTCTTACTTGAGCCAGGAATACACCGAAGAAAAAGAAGTTACATTGAGGAAACTCAGCAGCGGGCGTCGGGCATTAGAGGCGTTACTGCTCCTTGTTGCCATTTTTGCCGTCTATTTGATGGCGGCGTTGCTTAGTTTCAATCCTTCCGATCCTAGTTGGTCACAAACCGCATGGCACGAACCTATTCATAATTTAGGTGGAATGCCGGGGGCGTGGATGGCTGACACTTTGCTGTTCATCTTTGGCGTAATGGCCTACACCATTCCGGTCATCATTATCGGTGCGTGTTGGTTCACTTTCCGCAACAGAGATAGCGAAGAGTTCATCGATTATTTCGCCGTTTCTATGCGCCTGATTGGTGTACTGGCGATGGTGCTCACCGCTTGCGGCCTTGCGGCAATTAACGCCGATGACATCTGGTATTTCGCCTCGGGCGGGGTTATCGGTAGTTTGCTCAGCACTGCAATGATGCCCCTTCTCAACAGCAGCGGCGGCACTATTGCGTTGTTGTGCGTATGGGCGGCAGGGTTAACGCTGTTTACCGGTTGGTCCTGGGTCAGCATTGCTGAAAAAATTGGTAGCGCGACCCTGAGCGTGCTCACTTTTGCCAGTAATCGTACTCGTCGGGATAACACCTGGCAGGATGATGACTACGACTATGAAGATGAAAAACACGACGAAGAGCATGCGCCAGATGTTGAAAAGCGTGAGTCTCGTCGTGCGCGTATTTTGCGTGGCGCATTAGCCCGTAAACAGCGTATCTCTGAAAAATTTGCCAATCCAAACGCACGTAAAACAGATTCTGCGCTGTTTTCTGGTAAGCGCATGGACGACGCTGACGATGACGTTTTGTTCTCAAATAACAAAGCGACGCTTCCGGAAGATGACGTCCTGTTTTCTGGTAACAAAGCCACACTGCCGGAAAGCGAAGAGTACGATCCGCTTCTACACGGCCAGTCAATTGTTGCGCCTGTGGCTGCTACAGCCGCCGCGGCGATGGCTAATACGGCATATGCGGCTCCAGTTATGCCAACGGCAACCGTGCCACCGGTTACGGCCCCAGCTCCAGAAGTTGAGTTTTCGCCTGCAATAGCCTGGGAGCCTGCTCCAACCACAGTGACACCAGAACCGGTGATTGCGCCTGCACCAGAGAATTACACTTCGCCGTACGCTGCGGACCAGTACGTTCCGCAACAGGAAGCCAGTCATTGGGCAGAACCTGTTAGTGAGCCACCTGCTGTTGAACCTCCGCATGCGGAACCTGCTTATTTTGAACCATCTCCGGTAGAGCCTGTCGCCCAGCCAGAGCCTGTTGAAGAAATAAAACCGGCAGCCCGCCCGCCGCTTTACCATTTTGAAGAAATCGAAGAGCGACGCGCGCGTGAGCGTGAACAACTGGCTGCCTGGTATCAGCCAGTTAATGAACCTAAGCCTGACCCATATGGTTATGATCAAAACCCTGCGTTTGCGCAGACAACGCCTGTTCAAATGCCTCAAAGCAGTACTCCGACAATTCCGCAAGGTGGCTTCGATATGTCACCCGCGGTGCCAACCCCTGGTGCCTCTGTTCCACAGGATGTAAAGGATGTGGCAAAAGTGGTCGGCGTCGCTGCGGCCTTCAGCCCGGTATTTAGCATCGCCAGTGACGCGCCTCGTCCACAAACCAAAGAAGGTATTGGCCCGCAATTACCTCGGCCAAATCGTGTGCGTGTTCCTACTCGCCGTGAGCTTGCTTCATACGGAATTAAGTTGCCTTCACAGCGAATGGCTGAAGAGGAAGCTCGTCGTCAGAATGGCATGGACATCGAAGATGACTATGCTGACGAAGCCGAAGAACTTCAGCAGCATGAACTTGCTCGCCAGTTCGCCGCTCAACAACACCAGCGTTACGGTGAAGAGCATGAAGACGACTCTTTGCAGCAAGATGAGGATGAAGCCGAGCAGGCTGAGTTAGCACGTCAGTTTGCGGCGCAACAGCAGCAACGCTATTCAGCTACACAGCAGCAATCCCAGCAGCAAGAGCCGAATAATGTGCCGTTCTCACTGGATGATTTTGATTTCTCACCAATGAAAACGTTAGTCAACGATGGGCCAAGCGAGCCATTGTTTACGCCGAGCCCGGTTGAAGAACCTGTTCGTGCTCAGCCTCAGCAAAGCTGGCAGGTTGTGCAACCGCAAAGTGCGCCACAGCAACAACAGCAACAACCCGCACCGGTTGCCGCACCATCGGTACATGAAAGCTTGATCCATCCTTTCTTAATGAGAAATGGTGATGATCGTCCGTTGCAGCGTCCTACCACACCTTTACCATCCCTGGACTTGTTGACATCTCCGCCAGCAGAAGTTGAACCAGTGGATACCTTTGCACTCGAGCAAATGGCGCGTCTGGTGGAAGCTCGTCTTGCGGATTACCGGATTAAAGCCGATGTTGTGGATTACTCACCAGGTCCCGTCATCACACGCTTTGAGCTTGATTTAGCACCTGGTGTAAAAGCCGCCCGTATTTCCAATTTGTCTCGAGATCTGGCGCGTTCACTGTCAACCGTCGCGGTGCGTGTAGTTGAGGTTATTCCGGGTAAACCTTATGTTGGTCTGGAGTTACCGAACAAGAAACGCCAGACCGTTTACCTGCGCGAAGTGCTGGATTGCGCCAAGTTCCGTGAAAGTGCTTCACCGTTAACCGTGGTGCTGGGTAAAGATATCGGTGGTGAGCCAGTGATTGCCGATCTGGCGAAGATGCCACACTTGCTGGTTGCCGGTACCACGGGTTCCGGTAAATCTGTTGGCGTAAACGCCATGATCCTCAGCATGTTGTATAAAGCGACGCCTGAAGAAGTCCGCTTTATCATGATCGACCCGAAAATGCTTGAGCTCTCAGTTTATGAAGGTATTCCACATCTGTTGACTGAAGTCGTTACAGATATGAAAGACGCCGCTAATGCATTGCGTTGGAGCGTTAATGAAATGGAACGCCGCTACAAACTGATGTCAGCGTTGGGCGTGCGAAATCTGGCAGGTTACAACGAACGCGTGCTGGAAGCCGAGCGCATGGGCCGTCCAATTCCAGACCCATTCTGGAAGCCGGGCGACAGCATGGAAGTTGCCCATCCAATGCTTGAAAAACTGCCGTATATCGTCGTTCTGGTGGATGAATTTGCTGACCTGATGATGACGGTAGGCAAGAAAGTCGAAGAGTTGATTGCTCGTCTGGCTCAGAAAGCTCGTGCGGCGGGTATTCACCTTGTGCTGGCGACCCAGCGCCCGTCGGTTGATGTGATTACCGGCCTGATTAAAGCCAACATCCCGACGCGTGTGGCGTTTACGGTGTCGAGCAAAATTGACTCCCGTACCATTCTTGACCAGGCCGGTGCTGAGTCACTGCTGGGAATGGGGGATATGCTTTATTCCGGGCCAAACTCTACATTGCCAGTGCGTGTGCATGGCGCGTTTGTCCGAGATCAGGAAGTGCATGCAGTCGTTCAGGACTGGAAAGCACGTGGTCGCCCACAATATATCACCGGTATTACTTCAGATAACGAAAGTGAAGGTGGTGCGGGTGGCGGTCTTGACGGTGATGAAGAGCTCGATCCGTTGTTTGACCAGGCTGTTGCTTTTGTGGTCGAAAAACGTAAAGCGTCTATTTCTGGTGTTCAGCGTCAGTTCCGTATCGGTTATAACCGTGCCGCTCGAATCGTTGAGCAGATGGAAGCTCAGGGAATCGTGAGCCCGCAAGGTCATAACGGTAACCGCGAAGTACTTGCTCCACCGCCATTTGAGTAACCCTGAGCACAAGTGTCGTTGTTGCGGCGCTTGTGCAAAGAAGGGTAAATTACCGGAAAATCAGTTTTTTCTTCTGTTGCACCTGAATATCTCTCAACTAGAGTGGGCAGCAGAAATGCCACAGTGCAGTCGCTTTGTGGTGCATGAATTTTAAGGGATCATAATGAAAAAAATCGCTATTACTTGTGCTTTGTTGACTGCTCTAACAGCTACATCTGTCTGGGCTGATGCCGCAGGTGACCTGAAAATGCGTTTGGACAAAGTCAGCAGTTTCCACGCCAGCTTCACCCAAAAAGTGACCGACGGCAGTGGTGCAGCAGTCCAGGAAGGTCAGGGTGATTTGTGGGTTAAGCGTCCTAATCTGTTCAACTGGCATATGACTCAGCCCGATGAAAGCATTCTGGTTTCAGATGGTAAAACACTGTGGTTCTATAACCCGTTTGTTGAGCAAGTCAGTGCGACCTGGTTGAAAGATGCGACCGGTAATACGCCGTTTATGTTGATTGCACGTAACCAAAGCAGCGACTGGCAGCAGTACAACATCAAGCAAAATGGTGATGATTTCATGCTGACGCCAAAAACCAGCGCCGGCAATCTCAAGCAGTTCACCATAAATGTTGGGCGCGACGGGACTATCCACCAGTTCAGTGCCATTGAGCAAGATGATCAACGCAGCAGCTATGCGCTGAAAACTCAGCAAAATGGCGCAGTGGATATGAGCAAGTTTACGTTTACCCCGCCTAAAGGCGTGACGGTGGACGATCAACGTAAGTAGAGGTATGAGTGAGCAACCTGTCGCTCGATTTTTCTGAGAATACCTTCCAGCCTCTGGCCGCGCGTATGCGGCCGGAGAACCTCGCACAATACATCGGTCAACAACATCTGCTCGCCGCTGGCAAACCGCTTCCAAAAGCTATCGAAGCGGGACATCTCCATTCGATGATTTTATGGGGACCGCCGGGTACGGGTAAAACCACGCTTGCAGAAGTGATTGCTCACTATGCTGACGCAGATGTTGAACGTATTTCAGCTGTGACTTCCGGGGTGAAAGAAATCCGCGAAGCCATAGAGCGCGCGCGACAGAACCGCAACGCGGGGCGCCGCACTATCCTGTTTGTCGATGAAGTCCATCGCTTCAACAAAAGCCAACAAGACGCTTTTTTGCCGCACATTGAAGATGGCACCATCACGTTTATTGGTGCCACCACTGAAAACCCCTCGTTCGAGCTGAATTCAGCACTATTGTCACGTGCGCGCGTTTATTTGCTCAAATCGCTCACCACGGAAGATATTGAAAAAGTACTCGACCAGGCGATGAACGATGCTGCACGCGGGTATGGCGGGCAAAATATTGTTCTGCCGGATGAGACTCGTCTTGCAATTGCAGAACTGGTAAACGGTGATGCCCGTCGCGCGTTGAATACGCTCGAAATGATGGCGGATATGGCTGAAACCGATACGAGTGGCAACCGTGTTCTACAAATTGCGCTTTTGACAGAAATTGCAGGGGAACGCAGCGCGCGCTTTGATAACAAAGGTGACCGTTTCTACGATTTAATTTCTGCATTGCATAAGTCAGTGCGCGGTTCATCACCTGACGCTGCACTGTATTGGTATGCACGCATTATTACCGCGGGCGGCGATCCGCTGTATGTTGCACGCCGTTTGCTGGCTATTGCCTCCGAAGATGTCGGTAATGCCGATCCGCGTGGCATGCAGGTCGCTATTTCTGCGTGGGATTGTTTTACCCGCGTAGGCCCAGCAGAAGGCGAGCGCGCGATTGCACAGGCTATCGTTTATCTCGCATGTGCCCCCAAAAGTAATGCGGTCTACACGGCATTCAAAGCGGCAATGGCCGATGCACGTGAACGCCCGGATTACGACGTTCCGGTTCATCTTCGTAATGCGCCAACTAAACTGATGAAAGAAATGGGATATGGTCAGGAGTATCGATATGCTCATGACGAACCCAATGCCTACGCATCTGGTGAGGTCTACTTCCCGCAGGAAATGGCACAAACACGCTATTATCAGCCGACAAACAGAGGTCTTGAGGGCAAGATTGGTGAAAAGCTCGCCTGGCTTGCTGAACAGGATCAAAATAGCCCGACAAAACGCTACCGCTAATGCAGGCGTTGCGGTAAGGTTAGCAAGAATATCAATGCGGTTGCAGGCTGTAACCGCACCCCTCCATTAATTCGATAAGCACAGGATAAGCATGCTCGATCCCAATCTGCTGCGTACAGAGCCAGACGCAGTCGCTGAAAAACTGGCACGCCGAGGCTTTAAGCTGGATGTAGAAACGCTGCGCTCTTTAGAAGAGCGTCGTAAAGTATTGCAGGTCAACACTGAAAATCTGCAGGCTGAACGTAACTCGCGATCGAAATCCATTGGCCAGGCGAAAGCGCGCGGGGAAGATATTGAGCCGTTGCGTTTGCAAGTCAACCAGTTGGGTGAAGAGCTGGATGCAGCGAAAAATGAGCTTGATGTCTTACTGGCAGAAATCCGCGATATCGCGTTGACGCTGCCTAACATCCCGGACGATTGTGTGCCGATGGGTAAAGACGACAGCGAAAACGTTGAAATCAGCCGCTGGGGTGAGCCACGTAAATTTGATTTTGAAGTGCGTGACCACGTTACGCTGGGTGAAATGGCTAAAGGCCTGGATTTTGCCTCTGCGGTTAAACTGACCGGTTCTCGCTTCGTTGTGATGCAAGGGCAGATTGCTCGTATGCATCGTGCGCTGAGCCAGTTCATGCTCGATTTACACACCGAACAACATGGTTACATTGAAAACTATGTTCCGTATCTGGTGAACCATGACACGCTGTACGGTACTGGCCAACTGCCTAAATTTGCAGGCGATCTGTTCCATACTCGTCCACTGGAAGAAGAAGCAGGTGCCAGCAACTACGCGTTGATTCCAACGGCGGAAGTGCCGTTGACTAACCTGGTGCGTGACGAAATTCTCGATGACGAATCTTTGCCACTGAAAATGACTGCTCATACCCCATGCTTCCGTTCTGAAGCCGGTTCTTATGGCCGTGATACGCGTGGTTTGATTCGTATGCACCAGTTCGACAAAGTCGAAATGGTTCAGATCGTGCGCCCAGAAGATTCCATGGATGCGTTGGAAGAGTTGACTGGTCATGCAGAGAAAGTGCTGCAACTGTTGAATCTGCCGTACCGTAAAGTGCTGCTTTGCTCTGGTGATATAGGCTTTGGCGCGATGAAAACCTACGACCTGGAAGTGTGGCTGCCCGCGCAGGACACCTATCGTGAAATCTCTTCTTGCTCCAACTGTGGGGATTTCCAGGCGCGTCGCATGCAGGCTCGTTGCCGCAGCAAAGCAGATAAGAAAACCCGTCTGGTGCATACACTGAACGGTTCTGGTTTGGCTGTGGGTCGTACTCTGGTTGCTGTACTGGAAAACTACCAACAGGCAGATGGCCGTATTGAAGTGCCTGAAGTGTTGCGTCCGTACATGAAAGGGCTTGAGTACATCGGCTAATGTATTGATGTCAAAACATTCTTAATAAGCGCCTTAGGGCGCTTTTTTTATGTCTTAAAAAATCCGAAAATATGCGGATAATCCGCCTTTATTGACTCCAAACAATAACAAATACCTATTAATAAGTATTATTGCCCGAAGAAAGCGAGTGATGATATTTATAAATATTCATTAAAGTCATTTATCATTTGGTTGCCATGGTTTACATGATGTGACGCGGCAAAACCAATCTGCATAACTCTAATTTTCTCGACACTCCTTTCTCTTTTTGGCTGTGCAATGGAGCAGCAGGCCGTTCAATGTCTGCTTTACCGCTGCCAGTTTTTTTTAACTGTGAGCAAAATAAGTAGGTCATTATGACTGAGAAAACCCCTAACGCGATCCTCGCGGCAGAGGTCAGCCGTCGTAAGCTGGTCAAAACTACCGCAATCGGTGGCTTAGCTGCTGCAAGTAGTGCCTTTTCCTTACCCTTTGCCCGAATGGCTTTCGCGCAAACCCCCGATAACACCGTAACGGCGGCAGAAAAAATCATTTGGAGCGCTTGTACGGTTAACTGCGGTAGTCGTTGCCCACTACGTATGCATGTGGTGGATGGCGAAATCAAATACGTTGAGACTGATAATACCGGCGATGATAATTATGACGGCCTACATCAGGTTCGTGCTTGTTTGCGTGGTCGTTCAATGCGTCGCCGCGTTTACAATGCTGACCGACTGAAGTACCCGATGAAACGTGTCGGTGCGCGTGGTGAAGGGAAATTCGAGCAAATTAGCTGGAACGAAGCTTTTGACACCATCGCCAACAGCATGAAAGGCATCATCAAAGAGTACGGCAATGAAGCTATTTATTTGAATTACGGTACCGGTACGCTGGGCGGCACACTGACTCGCTCCTGGCCACCAGGATCAACCTTAATCGCCCGTTTGATGAACTGCTGCGGCGGTTATCTGAACCATTATGGCGACTATTCAACCGCGCAAATTGCCGCTGGCCTGAACTACACCTACGGTGGCTGGGCTGATGGTAATAGTCCTTCAGACATTGAAAACAGTAAGTTAGTGGTTCTGTTTGGTAATAACCCCGGCGAAACGCGGATGAGTGGCGGCGGGGTGACTTATTACCTCGAACAAGCGCGTGAGAAATCCAATGCGCGCATGATTATCATCGATCCGCGTTATACCGATACCGGTGCAGGGCGTGAAGATGAATGGATCCCTATTCGTCCAGGTACTGATACTGCACTGATCTCCGCACTGGCATGGGTCATGATTACTGAAAATTTGGTTGATCAGCCTTTCCTCGATAAATACTGCGTTGGTTACGACGAAAAAACGCTCCCCAAAACTGCTCCAGCGAACGGCCATTACAAGGCCTATATTCTCGGTGCGGGGGCAGACGGCGTGGCGAAAACTCCACAATGGGCTTCCAAAATCACCGGTATTCCTGCCGAGCGCATCACACAACTGGCACGTGAAATTGCGACGGCCAAACCGGCATTTATTAGCCAGGGCTGGGGACCACAGCGCCACTCAAACGGTGAACTGGTTTCTCGTGCCATCGCCATGCTGTCAATTCTGACAGGTAACGTTGGCATAAACGGTGGCAACAGCGGGGCGCGCGAAGGATCTTACGACTTGCCGTTTGTTCGTATGCCGACGCTGGAAAACCCAGTACAAACCAGCATCTCGATGTTCCTGTGGACTGATGCTATCGAGCGTGGTCCAGAAATGACGGCGACCCGAGATGGCGTGCGTGGGAAAGAAAAACTGGATGTTCCAATCAAAATGGTCTGGAACTACGCCAGTAACTGTCTGATTAACCAGCATTCAGAAATCAACCGTACCCATGACATCCTCCAGGATGACAAAAAATGCGAGATGATTGTGGTGATTGATAACCACATGACTTCATCAGCCAAATATGCCGATATTCTGTTGCCGGACTGTACCGCTTCTGAGCAAATGGATTTTTGTCTCGATGCGTCATGCGGCAACATGTCGTATGTGATTTTTGCTGATCAGGTCATTAAACCTCGCTTTGAGTGCAAAACCATTTATGAGATGACCACCGAGCTGGCAAAACGCATGGGCGTGGAGTCGCAGTTCACTGAAGGACGCACACAAGAAGGTTGGATGCGTCATTTGTACAAACAGTCTCAGGAAGCTATCCCTGATCTGCCGAGTTTTGATGAATTCCGCCAACAAGGCATCTTCAAGCAACGTGATCCTGAAGGGCATCACGTCGCCTATAAAGCCTTCCGTGAAGATCCAGCGGCAAATCCACTGACCACGCCGTCAGGGAAAATTGAAATCTACTCTGAGCAATTGGCCGAGATTGCTGCGACGTGGCAACTCAACGAAGGGGACGTTATCGATCCGCTGCCGGTTTACAGTGCAGGCTTCGAAAACTTTGGCGATCCACTGGCAGAAAAATGGCCATTGCAGATGACCGGGTTCCACTACAAAGCGCGCACTCACTCCACTTACGGCAACGTCGAAGTATTGAAAGCTGCCTGTCGCCAGGAAATGTGGATTAACCCGATTGATGCCCAGAAACGTGGGATTAAGAACGGCGATATGGTGCGCATTTTTAACGGTCGCGGCGAAGTGAATATCAACGCCAAAGTGACACCGCGCATTATTCCAGGTGTCGTCGCGATGGGGGAAGGAGCCTGGTATAACCCAGATGCTAATAAAGTGGACCACGCTGGCTGTATCAACGTGCTAACCACTCAGCGACCATCGCCACTGGCGAAAGGTAACCCATCCCACAGTAACCTCGTCCAGGTCGAAAAGGCGTAAGGAATAGCTGATGACAACCCAATACGGATTTTATATCGATTCCAGCCGTTGCACTGGTTGCAAGACTTGCGAGCTGGCCTGTAAAGACTACAAAAACTTAGGCCCGGACGTCAGCTTCCGCCGAATTTATGAATATGCGGGCGGTGACTGGCAAGAAGACAACGGTGTCTGGCAGCAAAACGTGTTTGCCTATTATCTGTCGATTGCCTGCAACCATTGTGAAGACCCCGCCTGCACTAAAGTTTGCCCAAGCGGTGCGATGCATAAACGAGAAGACGGTTTTGTGGTGGTAAACGAAGACATTTGTATTGGCTGCCGCTACTGCCATATGGCTTGCCCGTACGGTGCACCGCAATACAACGCAGAAAAAGGGCACATGACCAAATGCGATGGCTGTTATTCACGCATTGCAGAAGGGAAGAAACCAATTTGTGTGGAGTCTTGCCCGTTGCGTGCGCTGGATATGGCGCCGATTGCAGAGCTGCGTGAAAAATATGGTGAGCAAGCTGCCATTGCTCCACTGCCATCAGCACATTTCACGAAGCCAAATATTGTCATTAAACCCAACGCCAACAGCCGTCCTTGTGGGGATAAAACCGGCTATCTGGCAAACCCGAAGGAGGTGTGAGATGGGTAACGGATGGCATGAATGGCCGTTAATGGTCTTTACAGTTTTGGGGCAGTGCGTGGCGGGTGGTTTTATCGTCATGGCGCTGGCGTTGCTGACAGGGGGTTCCGATCGCGCACAGCAAAAGCGTGTGCAATGGACAATGATCGTATTGTGGGTGCTCATGGGCATTGGCTTTATGGCCTCTGTGCTTCACCTCGGTTCACCGCTGCGCGCCTTCAACTCACTCAATCGCATAGGTGATTCAGCGTTGAGCAATGAAATTGCCAGCGGTTCAGTCTTCTTCGCGGTCGGCGGGTTTTGGTGGTTGGTGACCGTACTGGGCAAAATGCCACAGGCGATCGGGAAAATGTGGATGATCCTGGCCATGATTCTTGGCGTGGTTTTTGTCTGGATGATGTGCAAGGTTTACCTGATTGATACCGTTCCAACGTGGTATAGCGCGTATACACCGCTCAGTTTCTTCCTGACGATGTTTATCGGCGGGCCACTATTGGGTTACTTATTGCTGCGTGTCGCGGGTGTAACCGGCTGGGGGATGCGCATTCTTCCCGCAGTTTCCCTGCTGGCTGTTGTGATCAGTACCGCGGTGGTGATGCTGCAGGGCATGGAACTGGCAACGATTCAAAGCTCGATTGCGCAGGCTTCAGCATTGGTACCGGAATACGGCGCGTTGATGTCCTGGAGACTGCTGGTGTTAGCTGCGGCTTTGGTTTGCTGGATTGTTCCACAGCTCAAAGGTGGGCAGGCGAGCCCCGCAGTGTTGGCATTCGCTTTTGTGTTGGTCATCGCGGGCGAACTGATTGGCCGCGGTGTTTTCTACGGTCTGCATATGACTGTTGGCATGGCGATAGCCAGCTAACCAGCTATCACAATGAAATGCGCCTGCGGGCGCATTTTTTATTTTCGCATAAGAAAATATCATCCAACTCACCATGAAATTTTTCATCCAATCCGCTTCGATTCACAATCCCTGATCTCATCAAAAACAGAGAGATAGCTTTTTCACTCAACGCTTAGTTCACAAGTTGAATAAGTTTTTCAAATCGACAGACTGTGAATCGGGTCAGGCCCCGTCAGCACTGGATTGACAATCATTTTGCTGGTGGCATGATGCGCACAAATTTATTCTCTTCCTCGCGGTTTTTACATGTCCATCTATACCCGGCCAGTCATGCTTTTGCTCTGCGGTCTGATGCTTTTGACCCTGGCAATCGCGGTTTTAAATACGCTGGTTCCACTCTGGTTAGCTCACGAAAATCTTCCTACATGGCAAGTCGGGATGGTCGGGTCGTCGTATTTTACCGGGAATCTGGTGGGTACGCTGATGACTGGCTGGCTGATAAAGCGCCAGGGATTCAACCGTAGCTACTATCTTGCATCGCTGATTTTCGCGGCGGGTTGTGCAGGACTTGGGTTAATGACCGGGTTCTGGAGCTGGATGATGTGGCGTTTCATCGCAGGAATTGGCTGCGCGATGATTTGGGTGGTTGTCGAGAGTGCGCTGATGTGCAGCGGGACGTCGCGTAACCGTGGACGCCTGCTGGCGGCTTACATGATGGTTTATTACGTCGGCACGGTACTTGGCCAATTGATGATAAGCAAAATGCCGACAGATATAGCCAGCGTTTTGCCGTGGATAACTGCATTAACACTGGCCGCGATTCTTCCGCTGCTCTTCGCCCGCATTGTAAACGATCGCAGCGAAAATCAAGAGGCGACTCCCGTATGGCCAATGCTGCGTTTGCGTCATGCGCGCCTTGGGGTGAACGGCTGTATTATTTCAGGGATTGTTCTCGGTTCTCTGTATGGGTTAATGCCGCTGTATTTAAACCATCAGGGTGTCAGTGATGCCGGGATTGGTTTCTGGATGGCGGTAATGGTCAGCGCGGGGATTGTTGGACAATGGCCGGTTGGTCGTCTGGCCGATCGATTTGGTCGTTTATTAGTGCTTCGTGTCCAGGTGTTTATTGTGATTCTGGGTTGCATGGCAATGCTGAGTCACGCCGCAATGGGGCCAACGTTATTTGTTCTTGGGGCGGCTGGATTCACACTCTACCCGGTGGCAATGGCCTGGGCTTGCGAGAAAGTTGAACACCATCAGTTGGTCGCAATGAATCAGGCCTTACTGTTGAGTTACACCGTAGGCAGCTTGCTTGGCCCAACGTTTACATCGATGCTGATGCAAAGCTATTCGGACAGTTTATTGTTTGTGATGATTGCTGGTGTGGCATTTGTTTACTTATTGATGCTGCTGCGCAAAGCGGGGCACCACACTACGCCTGTCGCTCATGCCTGATAAAAATAGACCCTCATGCGAGGGTCTATTTTCTAGTACATCACTTTGTGACCGTACTGTTCCAGAATGCCTTTAACGCGTTCCATGGTCTCTTTCTTCGGTGGATGCACGCCGTCGAGTTTATACTCTTCGCCCATTGCCACCCATTTGTGCTTGCCCAGCTCGTGGTACGGCAACAATTCAATTTTCTCTACATTGCCCATATCTCGCGTGAACTCACCAAGACGATGCGCAGAATCGTCATCGTCTGACCAGCCAGGAACAACAACGTAGCGAATCCAGACGTTAATATTTTTATCAGACAAATAGCGCGCAAACTCGAGAGTACGATGGTTTGAAACACCAACCAGATTCTGGTGAATCTCGTCGTTCATTTGTTTCAAATCGAGCATCACCAGGTCAGTCACTTCAAGCAATTCATCAATGACTGGATCGTAGCGGCGTACAAAACCGTTGGTATCCAGACAGGTATGAATACCTTCTTTACGGCAGGCACGGAACCAGTCACGAACAAACTCGGCTTGCAAAATAGCTTCACCACCCGATGCTGTGACCCCGCCGCCAGAGGCATTCATGAAGTGTCGATAGGTCACCACTTCTTTCATCAGTTCTTCAACGGTAACCTCTTTGCCGCCGTGTGTATCCCATGTGTCACGGTTATGGCAATACAGGCAGCGCATAAGGCAGCCCTGGAAAAAGGTGATAAAACGAATACCGGGACCATCCACGGTACCGCAGGATTCAAAGGAATGAATTCGGCCAATTACTGACATTGCGGTGTTCTCTCCAGTATTGGCTGATGCTCAATGGCATCAACCAGGTTGAGCGCGGTCTTTAAACAGATTGCCGCGTCGAATCAATTTTGCAAGATATCCTAAACGTAGCAGTTATCTTGCAAAATAGGTTCTGACATAAGAAAAGGCCCCACCGAGGTGGAGCCTTTATTCTACGCCTTTTCAGACAAACCGTGAATTACATGTTTTGAGTGAAGGTACGGGTAATAACGTCCTGCTGTTGTTCTTTAGTCAGGGAGTTAAAACGTACAGCGTAACCAGATACACGAATGGTCAGCTGAGGATATTTCTCAGGGTGTTCCATCGCATCCAGCAGCATTTCACGGTTCATTACGTTCACGTTCAGGTGTTGACCACCTTCGATGGACGATTCGTGGTGGAAGTAACCATCCATCAGACCCGCGAGGTTAGTTTTACGAACTTCGTCGTCTTTACCCAGTGCGTTAGGAACGATAGAGAAGGTATAAGAAATACCATCTTTAGCGTAAGCAAACGGCAGTTTAGCAACGGAAGTCAGAGAGGCAACAGCACCTTTCTGATCACGACCGTGCATTGGGTTAGCACCTGGACCGAATGGAGCGCCTGCACGACGACCGTCTGGGGTGTTACCGGTTTTCTTACCATAAACCACGTTAGAGGTGATGGTCAGAACAGACTGAGTCGGGATAGCGTTACGGTAAGTAGTCAGTTTCTGAATTTTCTTCATGAAACGTTCTACCAGGTCAACAGCGATGTCATCTACGCGAGAATCGTTGTTACCGAACATTGGGTATTCGCCTTCGATTTCGAAGTCTACAGCCAGGCCGTCTTCGTCACGAACAGGTTTAACTTTCGCATATTTGATTGCAGACAGGGAGTCAGCTGCAACAGACAGACCCGCGATACCACAAGCCATAGTGCGAACAACGTCACGGTCATGCAGAGCCATCAGAGACGCTTCGTAGCTGTACTTATCATGCATGTAGTGAATGATGTTCAGCGCAGTGACGTACTGTTTAGCCAACCAGTCCATGAAGTGGTCAAGACGATCCAGAACGTTATCGTAGTCCAGAACGTCAGCCATGATTGGCGCTTCTTTAGGACCGATCTGAATTTTCAGTTTTTCATCAACGCCACCGTTGATTGCATACAGCATGGTTTTCGCGAGGTTAGCACGAGCACCGAAGAACTGCATTTGCTTACCAACGATCATTGGGCTCACGCAGCATGCGATTGCGTAGTCATCGTTGTTAAAGTCAGGGCGCATCAGATCATCGTTCTCGTATTGCAGAGAAGAAGTATCGATGGAAACTTTAGCGGCGAATTTCTTGAAGTTCAGTGGCAGTTTTTCAGACCACAGAATAGTGATGTTCGGCTCCGGAGACGGCCCCATGGTGTACAGGGTGTTCAGGAAACGGAAGCTAGATTTAGTAACCAGAGTACGACCATCTACACCCATACCGGCGATAGATTCGGTCGCCCAGATTGGGTCACCAGAGAACAGCTCATCATACTCAGGGGTACGCAGGAAGCGAACCATACGCAGTTTCATGACCAGGTGGTCAATCATTTCCTGTGCTTCAAGCTCGGTGATTTTACCAGCTTTCAGGTCACGTTCGATGAATGCATCCAGGAAGGTGGATACACGACCGAAGGACATTGCAGCGCCGTTCTGAGATTTAACTGCAGCCAGGTAGCCGAAGTAAGTCCACTGAATAGCTTCTTGAGCATTTTTAGCAGGACCAGAGATATCGCAGCCATATTTAGCAGCCATTTCTTTGATCTGGCCCAGAGCACGGTGTTGCTCGGAGATTTCTTCACGCAGACGAATTGTTGCTTCCAGGTCTTCGCCGTTTTCCAGTTTGCTCTGCAGAGAGTTGAACTGAGCGAATTTGTCTTTCATCAGGAAGTCGATGCCGTACAGTGCTACGCGACGGTAATCACCGATGATACGACCACGGCCATAAGCATCCGGCAGACCGGTGATTACGCCTGATTTACGGCAGTTCAGGATGTCTTTGGTATAAACGTCAAACACACCCTGGTTGTGGGTTTTGCGGTATTCGGTGAAGATCTTCTTAAGCATTGGGTCAAGTTCACGACCGTATACTTTGCAAGAACCTTCAACCATTTTGATGCCACCAAACGGAATAATTGCACGTTTCAGTGGAGCATCAGTCTGCAGGCCAACGATAGTTTCGAGGGACTTGTTGATGTAACCAGCATCATGAGAGGTGATGGTGGAAGCGAGGTCAGTATCGAAGTCAACAGGCGCGTGAGTGCGGTTTTCCTGTTTAACGCCTTCCATGACGTTGTCCCACAATGTGGTAGTTGCTTCAGTAGCACCTGCCAGGAAGGACTCGTCACCCTCGTAAGGGGTGTAGTTTTTCTGAATAAAGTCACGCACGTTGACTTCATTCTGCCAGTCACCTTTGGCAAAACCTTCCCAGGCTGTGGCTAACTTCTCATTAAGCTCGGACATTTAACACCTACCTTCTAATGTGGATTTCTTATTCCCTACACGACGGCTAGCACTTAGTGCTTATCACCACCGCGTAGATAAATTACCCAGTACGTCAACCCAACCAGTACGCCGCCACCGATAATGTTCCCAATAGTCACTGGGATCAGGTTATCTGTGATGAAGTTCAATACGGTCAAGTGAGTGAAATTGTCCGGAGACGACCCAACTGCGGTCCAGAATTCCGGGCTTGCAAAGTTGCGTACTACGATACCCAAAGGGATCAAGAACATGTTTGCGATACTGTGCTCAAAACCACTAGCAACAAACATGGCGACCGGGAGAATCATAGCAAACATCTTGTCCATCAAACTGCGACCCGAGTAGCTCATCCAGACAGCCAGACAGACCATCAGGTTAGCCAAAATACCCAGGCACACAGCTTCAATAAAGGTGTGGTGCATTTTATGGTCTGCGGTTTGAAGCACATTCAGACCCCACGCACCGTTTGCTGTCATGTACATACCTGACAACCAAATCAACACCACGAACATCAAAGCACCGAACAGGTTACCGATGTAAACGTTGACCCAGTTCTTCGCGAGTTGACCCCAGGTGATACGGCCACTGGCTTTAGCAACAACAATCAACACGGTAGAAGTGAAGAGGTCGGCACCGCAGACAACGCACAGGATAAGCCCTAAGGAGAAGCAAGTACCGCCAATCAGCTTCGCAATCCCAAACGGAATGGTCGAAGTACCGGTGGTCGCAGTGATGTAAAAGACAAAGGCAATCGAGATGAACATCCCCGCCGTGATCGCTAAATAAAACGTGGTCAGCGGGTGCTTTGTTGCTTTATAGACGCCAGCGTCTTCGGCGACTTTCGCCATAGCGGCTGGGAGCAATAGATCAAAAGGGTTGTCAGCTTTCACACTAACTCTCTCTTATTTAATTCGGCGACGAGATACTAACAAAGCATTATAGAGTAAAATTTGATATGGATCATATCTCGCCAAGCTTATAGGCCTGATAAAAGCAGGTGTTTACCTGATTTTCAGTTTAAGTTATTGATACTTTTGATAAAAATAAAGTTTAAAATTTATAATGTAATTTGATATTTAGCCTCAACGCTCCTGTGTCGGGGTAATTAGAATGGAGTATTTCTATAATTTGGCAACATTATTTGTAGTTTAATATAATAATATTTCACCAATATTTAACTATTGAGTCACAAATGAAATTATTACGCTGCCAATAAAAACACGGGGCAATAAAAATCGCCCCGTAATATAGCGTAAACATCATGGTTTACGCACCTTTGAGTTTAGTTTTGTTACTTTATTTCCAGAAAGCCGCTTTTGCGCGTTGCAGTTTTTCATACGCCGCTAACAACGCCTGATGGGCAGGGAACGCTTTCAAATCGCTATCTACAGCTTGCAGGCCATAGAATGGCGCTTCACCACTCAGAGCAGCACTTGCCGCTTCTACTGTTTCTGCGCCGTACATACGCACGAAGGCATTCAGATATTGCAGCGGTTGGCGGTCTTCTTCCATCGCCAGTAGCAGCAGGGTTTGCAGGCAGCGATAGTAGTTCGCACGCTCAGGGCTGAAAATAGACGCGTTGAATTCCATCGTCCATTCCGTCCAGATAAGCGCTTGTTCGGTGTCACCGCCAGCCAGTGCCAGCATGGCTTTCAATTCACCAATACGCAGCGTATACCAGCCATTGTCTTTACCTGTCGCCAGACCAAGCAGCTCGCGGACACGGGTGAAATCATCGTGGCCTTCTTCATCTAACTGAGAAATCAGATCGAGATAATCTTGCTTCTCCCACTCACTGCCTGGTAATGACAGAATGGTGTCACGCAAGTGATAGCCCATACTGTTGTTAGCCAGCAGCAGATCTTCGGCAGGATAAATATCGGACATACCAGGAACGATGATGCGGCAAGCGTAAACATCAAGATGCTGGTAGTCAGCGATATAAACTTCCTGGTCTTCTGCATTAAAGATTGCCATCAATGTGGCAAATTCTTCTTCTGTGGTTCCAGAGAAGCTCCAGTCAACAAATGGATAGTCGGCATCTTGCTTGAACATATCCCAGGAGATCAGACCGCTGGAGTCGATAAAGTGAGTTTCGAGATTGGCATGCTCGGCAACTTCTTCGTCATCAAAGGTCGGAGGAGTGAAGACATCCAGATCTTTAAGGCCACGCCCCTGCAGCAGTTCAGTCACGGTACGTTCCAGCGCAACACCAAAATCAGGGTGGGCACCGAACGACGCAAAACACGTGCCGTTTGCTGGGTTGAATAACACCACGCAAATAACCGGATATTTGCCACCTAATGAACCGTCATACGCGAAGATTGGGAATCCTTCAGCTTCCAGAGTGGCGATTGATTCGACCACGCCAGGATAGCGAGCCAGCACTTCCTGCGGGATTTCCGGCAGGCTAATGCTTTCCGCGATAATGCGATTTTTAATGTAACGCTCAAAAACTTCTGAAAGTCCCTGAACACGGGCTTCGTTTGCGGTGTTCCCTGCAGACATCCCATTAGAAACATACAAGTTCCCGATGATGTTCATCGGAATATAAACGGTTTCTTGATCGGATTGACGGGTAAACGGCAGTGCGCAGATGCCGCGCTCTTCATTGCCGGATTGCAGATCAATCAGCATACCTGCGGTGACTTCGTTCTCAGGATCGTAAAACGCGCGCAGACGATCGTCGAGAATGCCTTCCGGCAGTTGCTCATCTTCAGGAATTGGGAACCACTTCTCGTTTGGATAATGCACAAACGGGCCATTGGCGATGGTTTTACCTAACCAGAAATCAGCAAAGAAATAGTTAGTCGACAAACGCTCGAAATATTCGCCCAGCGCTGAAGCCAAAGCGGCTTTTTTAGTCGCGCCTTTACCATTGGTAAAGCACAGCGCGCTGTCTTTATCACGGATATGCACTGACCAGACGTTTGGCACAGGGTTTAACCAGGAAGCTTCTTCTATATTAAAGCCAAGATCGGCGAGCTTGGTCTGGAAGCGAGCGATGGAATCTTCCAGTGCGGCATCTTTGCCAGGAATAAAGGTTTGAGTCATGAGGTTTCACTTTTGTCGTACGCAAAGCGCGCAATGATACGGGTTTTAGCCGACTGACACCATTGTCAGCAGCCAGCAGGCGGCGATAGCATAACAGGCTATGCTTACTGTCAGTAACCCACTGTAATGGCGGTAAAAATGAAGAGCTTTGATCTTCAACGTATGGCATTAAACGACGTCCCACTCGATTTTCTCTGGGAGGTCGCTTTTCGTAGCCTCTATACCTTTATATTAGTGTTCCTGTTTTTAAAGATAACGGGGCGGCGTGGCGTTCGGCAGATGTCGTTGTTTGAAGTGTTGATAATCTTAACGCTTGGCTCGGCGGCAGGCGATGTGGCGTTTTATCATGACGTACCGATGCTACCTGTGTTGATTGTTTTCGTCACATTGGGGCTGCTTTATCGTCTGGTGATGTGGCTGATGAGCCACAGTGAAAAACTTGAAAACCTGTTTGAAGGAAAACCTTCCGTCATTATCGAAGAGGGGGAGTTTTCCTGGGAAAAAATGAAGTCGCAAAACATGACTGAATTTGAGTTTTTTATGGAGCTACGCTTGCTGGGCGTAGAGCATCTCGGGCAAGTTCGTCTGGCGATACTTGAAACCAACGGCCAGATAAGCGTCTATTTCTTTCCTGATAAACTCGTCAGGCCGGGTTTACCGATTTTGCCTGAGCACTGCTGCGAACGGTTTATTAAAATGCCGGAAGATGCGGATTATGCCTGTATCCATTGCAGTGAAGTCGTGGCGTTGAATGCAAATGATGAAATTGCTTGCCCGCGCTGTGCTCATAAAGTTTGGGTTAAGGCCAGTACCGCCACGCGAGTGACCTGACGGGCATTTATCGGGTGTTTAATTCATCGATTAGATGAATCTGTTGTGTGATTTTGCGCACATTCCCGCAGCGCACCTGATTAACCATTGCAGCCTCCGCGAGTGAATGATAAAACCGATACCGTGAAAAAATCTTATTGCTCTTAGCGTGGTGAGGGGAAATGACTCAGGTATACAATTTTAGTTCCGGCCCGGCGATGCTACCGGCTGAAGTGCTTCGTCGTGCGCAAAGTGAACTCTGCGACTGGCAAGGCTTAGGCACCTCCGTAATGGAGATTAGCCACCGTGGTAAAGAGTTTATTCAGGTAGCTGAAGAAGCTGAAAAAGATTTTCGCTTTCTGCTGCAAATCCCCTCGAACTACAAAGTTTTGTTCTGTCACGGTGGCGGTCGCGGCCAATTCGCTGGTGTACCTTTAAACCTGCTGGGTGACAAAACTAGCGCTGACTATGTTGATGGCGGCTATTGGGCGAGTAGTGCAGTAAAAGAAGCGCACAAATACTGCACGCCAAATGTTATTGATGCGAAAGTGACAGTTGATGGCCTGCGCGCGCTCAAACCGATGAGCGAGTGGCAGGTTTCTGAAGATAGTGCCTACTTGCACTATTGCCCGAATGAAACCATCGACGGCATCGCAACTCACGAAATGCCAGACTTTGGCGATAAGGTTGTGGTTGCCGATTTCTCATCCTCGATTTTGTCGCACTCGCTCGACATTAGCCGTTTCGGCGTAATTTACGCTGGTGCTCAGAAAAACATCGGTCCAGCCGGTTTGACGTTGGTTATCGTGCGTGAAGATTTGCTCGGCAAGGCGCATAAAGCGTGCCCGTCAATTCTTGACTACACCGTGCTTAATGAAAACGACTCCATGTTTAATACCCCACCAACATTCGCCTGGTATCTTTCTGGTCTGGTCTTTAAATGGCTGAAGGAACAAGGTGGTGTGGAAGTCATGGACAAAATTAACCGTGAGAAAGCGAGCCTGTTATACGGTGTGATTGATAAAAGCGATTTTTACCGTAACGATGTTGCTCCGGCCAACCGTTCGCGCATGAATGTCCCATTCCAGTTGGCTGATAGCGCGCTTGATAAGCTCTTCCTCGAAGAGTCGTTTACTGCAGGTCTACACGCATTGAAAGGCCACCGTGTTGTAGGCGGAATGCGTGCTTCTATCTACAATGCGATGCCACTCGAAGGTGTTAAAGCGTTAACTAACTTCATGATCGACTTTGAGCGTCGCCACGGTTAATTGCTGCTCGTTGTTATTCTCCCCGCGGCATGGTTCGCGGGGTTTTTATTCTGTTTGAGTTGAGAGTATTTACCCCATGCTGGAATCCCTGACGTTACAACCCATCGCATTGGTCGACGGCACGATTAATCTTCCTGGTTCAAAAAGTGTCTCTAATCGCGCTCTGCTGCTTGCAGCACTGGCGCATGGCACGACTGAACTGACTAATTTGCTGGATAGCGATGACGTTCGTCATATGCTCAACGCACTGAAAGCATTGGGAGTAAGTTATACACTTTCAGCCGATCGTACACGTTGTGAAGTGACCGGCATGGGTGGGCCATTGCAAGCCGCGGGCGAGCTGGAACTGTTCTTAGGGAATGCGGGTACGGCGATGCGCCCACTGGCGGCGGCACTGTGTCTGGGTAGCAATAACATCGTGCTGACCGGTGAACCACGCATGAAAGAACGTCCGATTGGCCATTTGGTTGATGCTTTACGTCAGGGCGGCGCTCAGATTGATTATCTGGAACAAGAAAATTATCCGCCATTGCGTTTGCGTGGTGGTTTTAGCGGTGGCCAGGTTGCCGTCGATGGCAGCGTTTCCAGCCAGTTTTTGACCGCGCTTTTAATGACGGCACCGTTGGCGGAAAACGACACTGAAATCACTATCAAAGGTGACCTGGTATCGAAACCGTATATCGACATCACCTTACATCTGATGAAAACCTTTGGTGTGGATGTAGAAAACCGCGACTACCGCTGTTTTGTGATTCGTAGTAGCCAGCAGTACTCCTCTCCAGGGGCTTATTTGGTGGAAGGCGATGCCTCTTCAGCTTCTTACTTCCTTGCGGCTGGTGCAATCAAAGGCGGTACGGTAAAAGTGACGGGCATCGGTCGTAATAGCGTTCAAGGCGATATCCGTTTTGCCGATGTGCTGGAAAAAATGGGTGCGAAAGTCACCTGGGGTGATGATTTCATCTCCTGCGAGCGCGGCGAATTAAACGCCATTGATATGGATATGAACCATATCCCAGACGCAGCAATGACTATCGCTACTACGGCTTTATTTGCCAAAGGTACGACCACTCTACGTAATATTTATAACTGGCGTGTAAAAGAAACTGACCGTTTGAGCGCTATGGCAACTGAACTGCGTAAAGTGGGCGCAATAGTGGAAGAGGGGGAGGATTACATTACCGTGACTCCACCAGCTCAGCTGCAAGTTGCTGAAATTGGAACTTATAACGATCACCGTATGGCTATGTGCTTCTCGCTGGTGGCGTTGTCAGATACTCCAGTGACCATCCTTGATCCGAAATGTACGGCAAAAACTTTCCCGGACTATTTCGAACAGTTAGCACGTATTAGCACCCTCAAGTAATGCACCACCACTTGCTCCGGTAACGTTGAGTGCCGGAGTAAATTCTCAATATCCTGCATAAGATCAACTCCGTTTTCGTACCTCCGCTTTCATTGCACCCGCTTGTACCACTGTTAATCTCACGTCCGATTTGATCAACAAATCGATGATTTATTTCATGTATAGCTCATCAACGGAAGATAACTATGAAGACTTTCAAAAAGGTAGTATTGGCAGTGTTAATGGCGGGGTCTCTGGTAGCGTGTAAGAACATGAATGGCGATAAACTGGCATCGTCCGGAATGTCGGCCTTCAAAGCCGCAACACTCAGCGATGCGGATGTTAAGGCAGTGGCAAACCAGTCCTGTAAGCAGGCAGATAGTGAAAACCAACTCGCGGGTAAATCCAGCAAATATGCCAAACGCTTGAACAAAATTGCCAAGGCTCTTGGGAATCAGATCGACGGAACACCAGTGAATTACAAAGTTTATTTGACCAGCGATATCAATGCCTGGGCGATGGCCAACGGCTGTGTACGTGTCTACAGCGGCTTAATGGACATGATGACCGATAACGAAGTTGAAGGTGTTCTTGGTCATGAAATGGGTCACGTAGCCTTGGGTCATTCAAAGGAAAAACTGCAAACAGCCTATGCCACTATGGCGGCCAGGGATGCAGTTTCTGCAACCAGCGGAGTGGCATCACAGTTATCTCAGTCACAACTTGGTGATTTAGCAGAAGCGGCGATTAATGCGACGTTCTCGCGCAGTGAAGAGTCAGAAGCGGATGATTTCTCATATGATCTCCTCAAAAAACGCAAAATAAATACTCAAGGACTGGCAAGCAGTTTTGATAAGCTTGCAACGCTTGATGGTGGTGCATCGAAGTCTATGTTTGATTCACATCCGCCATCAGTTGAACGTGCACAACATGTCCGTGACCGCATAGCAGCAGATAAAAAATAAACTACCTCTCTGAATTTGGGGCTGGTTTTTTCCAGCCCCACCTCAAGTTGCGCAATTCTTCTACACTCAACCTCATTAAAGACGATAATTGGCAGGAAAGATAACGGTCAGGATTCTGGCAGCGTATAATATGCGGCGTTTCTATTTTAGGTCCGTAATTCCAGCAAGAGGAGAGTACGATGACGGCACCCGCCCCAGTAATAACAATTGATGGTCCAAGCGGCGCAGGTAAAGGCACGCTGTGTAAAGCCATGGCGGAAGCGTTACAGTGGCATCTGCTTGATTCTGGAGCAATTTATCGAGTTCTGGCATTGGCGGCCTTACATCACCAGGTTGATGTAACCTCCGAAGATACGCTAGTCCCACTTGCTGC
Organism: Buttiauxella sp. 3AFRM03; assembly: GCF_003675305.1. Lineage (NCBI taxonomy): Bacteria > Pseudomonadati > Pseudomonadota > Gammaproteobacteria > Enterobacterales > Enterobacteriaceae > Buttiauxella > Buttiauxella sp. 3AFRM03. Next base: position 1,280,497 of record NZ_CP033076.1, on the reverse strand, counting down.
CCACCTTGATGTGCGTTTTGTTGCCAATGAAGGCAACCTGGAAGTCATCCTTGAAGGAGAAGACGTCAGCGCAGAAATTCGTACTCAGGAAGTTGCGAATGCAGCCTCTCAGATAGCTGCTTTCCCACGTGTTCGTGAAGCATTGCTGCGCCGTCAGCGCGCATTCAGAGAAGCGCCGGGACTGATTGCTGATGGCCGTGATATGGGCACCGTGGTTTTCCCTGACGCACCAGTAAAAATCTTCCTTGACGCCTCTTCTGAAGAGCGTGCGCGTAGACGTATGCTACAGTTGCAGGAGAAGGGCTTTAGTGTTAACTTTGAGCGCCTTTTGGCAGAAATAAAAGAACGTGATGACCGTGACCGTAATCGTGCAATAGCACCGTTAGTGCCCGCCGCAGATGCGCTGGTGCTGGATTCAACCAGCATGTCCATTGACGACGTCATCAAACAAGCGCTTACTTATGCGCAGAAAATTTTAACACCAGCTCAATAGTGAATATTGCGCTGGTGTAAGTTTTGTCATATTTGTCATGATATTGCCATAGTGGTATCCTGACATATCGGGTAGTTTTTTACCCCTGTAACCTAAACCCTGTCGGCATGGAGCCAATGGCGGGGTATGTGAAACAACCCCATTCGGCGGGACGCTAAATGGACGTTAAACTAAAGAACCTTGAAGATTAACAACATGACTGAATCTTTCGCTCAACTCTTTGAAGAATCCCTGAAAACAATCGAAACCCGTCCGGGTTCCATCGTTCGTGGCGTAGTAGTTGCTATCGACAAAGATATCGTACTGGTTGACGCTGGTCTGAAATCTGAGTCTGCAATTCCTGTAGAGCAGTTCAAAAATGCTGCTGGCGAACTGGAAATCCAGGTTGGTGACGAAGTTGATGTTGCTCTGGACGCTGTTGAAGATGGCTTTGGCGAAACTCTGCTGTCCCGTGAAAAAGCTAAGCGTCACGAAGCTTGGATCACGCTGGAAAAAGCTTACGAAGAAGCTGAAACTGTGGTCGGTATCATCAACGGCAAAGTTAAGGGTGGCTTCACTGTAGAGCTGAACGGTATTCGTGCGTTCCTGCCAGGTTCACTGGTAGATGTTCGTCCGGTACGTGACACTCTGCACCTGGAAGGCAAAGAGCTTGAGTTCAAAGTCATCAAGCTGGACCAGAAGCGTAACAACGTTGTTGTTTCTCGTCGTGCAGTTATCGAATCAGAAAACAGCGCAGAACGTGATCAACTGCTGGAAAACCTGCAAGAAGGCATGGAAGTTAAAGGTATCGTTAAGAACCTTACTGACTACGGTGCATTCGTTGATCTGGGCGGCGTTGACGGCCTGCTGCACATCACTGATATGGCATGGAAACGCGTTAAGCATCCAAGCGAAATCGTGAATGTTGGCGATGAAATTACCGTTAAAGTACTGAAGTTCGACCGTGAGCGTACTCGTGTGTCTCTGGGTCTGAAGCAACTGGGCGAAGATCCATGGGTCGCAATCGCTAAGCGTTATCCAGAAGGTACCAAACTGACTGGTCGCGTGACTAACCTGACTGATTACGGCTGCTTCGTGGAAATCGAAGAAGGCGTTGAAGGTCTGGTTCACGTTTCCGAAATGGATTGGACCAACAAAAACATCCACCCATCCAAAGTTGTTAACGTTGGTGATGTAGTGGAAGTTATGGTTCTGGATATCGACGAAGAACGTCGTCGTATCTCCCTGGGTCTGAAGCAGTGCAAATCTAACCCATGGCAGCTGTTCGCTGAAACCCACAACAAGGGCGACCGCGTTGAAGGTAAAATCAAGTCTATCACTGACTTCGGTATCTTCATCGGCCTGGACGGTGGCATCGACGGCCTGGTTCACCTGTCTGATATCTCCTGGAACGTTGCAGGCGAAGAAGCAGTTCGTGAATACAAGAAAGGCGACGAAATCGCGGCTGTGGTTCTGCAAGTTGACGCAGAACGTGAGCGTATCTCCCTGGGTGTTAAACAACTCGCAGAAGATCCGTTCAACAACTACGTTGCACTGAACAAGAAAGGTACTATCGTTACTGGTAAAGTAACAGCAGTTGACGCGAAAGGTGCTACAGTTGAATTAGCAGATGGCGTAGAAGGCTACCTGCGTGCTTCTGAAGCTTCCCGTGACCGCGTTGAAGATGCAACTCTGGTTCTGAGCGTAGGCGACGACGTTGAAGCTAAATTCACTGGCGTTGACCGTAAAAACCGTGTTGTAAGCCTGTCTGTTCGTGCTAAGGACGAAGCTGACGAGAAAGATGCAATCGCTACTGTTAACAACAAACAGGAAGATGCACCAAACTTCTCTAACGCTATGGCTGAAGCATTCAAAGCAGCTAAAGGCGAGTAATCGTCTGAGCACTTAAATCAGGGCGGCTACGGCCGCCCTTGTTCGATTGATAGGTGTAAGTTAATTTTCCTGAAAGGAAACCGGAGGAATCATGACCAAGTCAGAATTGATAGAAAGACTTGCAACTCAGCAATCTCACATCCCGGCGAAAGCTGTAGAAGATGCAGTGAAAGAGATGCTGGAGCATATGGCCTCTACACTCGCCCAAGGTGAGCGTATTGAAATCCGGGGTTTCGGCAGTTTTTCCTTACACTATCGCGCACCTCGCACCGGACGTAACCCAAAAACTGGCGATAAAGTGGATCTGGAAGGTAAGTACGTTCCGCACTTTAAACCAGGTAAAGAATTACGTGACCGCGCCAACATTTACGGTAATTAAGTCTTAGGATTTAATTCTCAAGAACGGCACCTTCGGGTGCCGTTTTTTTATGCCAAAAATCACAGTTTTCGATTCCGCTCGCAAATTATTCGGCTGTATTTTCATGCAGCTCCGAAAGCCTGGAACCCTTCTCGAAGAACTGATTATCCATAGCTGACGTCATTTTTTAATACTTCACACTGCCTTTAACAAGGAGGTAGTCGTGAGGAATTCAATCGGATTATGTTGCAGTGCAATTATTGGCATTCTGCCTCTGGCGTGGCTGGCCAATATTCCTGATATGCCAATTATCGCAGTCATCCTCTTTGCGGCAGTATGCACTGGACTCATCCCGCATCTGTCTGCGCGCTATATCGCTTTTGGTTTGTTGTGCTTTTGCTGGGCGTTACTGAACGCCAGAGCTAGTCTTATGCCTGTCGAACAATGGTCCGGCAAACCTATTACGGTTGAAGCGGTGATGGCCCGAACTGATGGAAAGCAAAATCACGATTGGGAAATGGTATCGGTAGAAGGAAAGGTAATTTTTCCACCTGTTGGTATCAGAAGTCGTGGTGGCTACTTACCGGCTAGCGTTTGCGCAGGGCAACGCTGGCGCATGAAACTGCAACTGCGGCCAGTACATGGGCAACTGAACGAAGGCGGTTTTGATAGCCAAAGATATGCTCTTGCACAACATCAACCATTGAGTGCACGTATTATTTCGGCTGATCCCATTACGCAGCGCTGCAGTTTACGGGCTCAATGGTTATCCGCTGTTCAATTTTCGACTCAATCACTCCCCAATCAGGGCGTGATTTTGGCATTAGCATTTGGTGACCGCTCGGCAGTGAATGATGAGCAGAAAAACCTGCTTCGCCAGAGCGGCACGGCTCACCTTATGGCCATCTCAGGGATGCACATCTCACTGGCTGCGATGGTGGGTTGGTTAATCGCTCGTTTAATACAACTGAGTTTTCCTGCACATCGAGTTCATTTCAGAATGCCACTCTTAGCCAGTGTCATAGCCGCCGCTGCTTATACCTGGCTGGCAGGGGGAAACCCTCCGGCTGTCAGAGCGCTGATTGGGGTCATTATCTGGCTTTTTCTACGGCTACAGGGGCGATGCTGGTCCGGGTGGGAGGTCTGGCTTTGCTGCATCACGGGTATTCTGATTTATGACCCTCTTACTGTTTTGTCAGACAGTTTTTGGCTATCGGCACTGGCTGTTGCCTCACTCATTTTCTGGTATCAATGGATGCCACTGCCACAAAGTGTACTAACGACGAAATGGTTTTATCGTTATCCACTCGCTTTAATGCACCTGCAGGTTGGCATCATGGTTTTGCTGATGCCACTACAAATTTTCATTTTCCACGGTATTAGCCTTAGCGCGTTAATAGCGAACTTACTCGCAGTACCGCTGATTACTTTTATCGTCGTGCCATTGTTATTAGCGGGATTAGTGCTTACCAGTATCCCGTGGATAGGAGAACATTTGTGGTGGGGTGTAGATCGTCTGCTGGCGCTACTTTTTACATCGTTGTCGCTATTACCTGACGGCTGGCTGGAAGTAGATGACCGTTTTCAGCTTTTGAGTTTGTGTGGCTGGCTGGCGATTATTATCCATAGGTTGGCGTTATGGCGCAGCTCGTCGTTTTCGGTGATAGCGCTGATCCTGTCCCTGGTTGTTTCCACAATGCGGCCTGAGAAAAAAGACGGCTCGTGGCAAATCACCATGTTAGATGTCGGGCACGGTCTGGCGATTGCGATTATCCGGCAAGGAAAGGTCTTTCTATACGATACCGGGAACGCCTGGCCCGGTGGTGATGCGGCTCAGCAAGTTATTATTCCATGGCTGCGTTGGCATAATCTAACCCCAGAGCAAGTCGTCATTAGCCACGAGCACCTTGATCATCGCGGTGGTTTAATCAGTTTGCAGCGCGAATGGCCAGCGTTAAAAATTCACAGTCCACTGCGTTGGGCAGGGCATCACCCTTGTTTTCAAGGGGAGGAATGGCAATGGCGGGGTTTGAAGTTTACTGCGTTGTGGCCTCCAGATCAGCCAGTAAAGACGGGTAATAATGGCTCTTGTGTGGTGATGGTCAGCGACGGGAACTTTCGTATCTTGTTAACCGGTGATGTGGAAGTTGAAGCTGAATTAGCTATGCTCAAGAGACGATGGGATATCTTACATGCTGATATTATTCAGGTTCCTCATCATGGTAGTCGCACATCTTCGGTTGCACCGCTGCTGCGTGCAGTTTCTGGAGGTGCTGCACTTGCCTCTACATCGCGTTATAACGCCTGGCATTTACCTTCCGGGAAAGTGGTTAAACGCTACCAGGCGCAAGGATATAAATGGTATGACACGGCGCAATCAGGCCAGCTGACTATCGATATAAATAGTGATAAATGGCAAATCAATGGCTTCAGAGAACAAATTTCACCCCGTTGGTATCATCAGTGGTTTGGTGTATCCCGGGATAATGGGTAGAATATGCGGCTATTTCATCTAATGCTGGTTTACTGAATGCATAACGATAAAGATCTTTCCACATGGCAGACCTTCCGCCGCCTTTGGCCGATGATTGCTCCTTTCAAGCCGGGTCTGATTGTGGCTGGTATTGCGTTAATCCTAAACGCTGCCAGTGATACCTATATGCTGTCTTTGCTTAAACCGTTACTGGATGATGGTTTTGGAAAAACTGATAAATCAGTGCTGCTATGGATGCCGCTGGTTGTTATCGGGCTGATGGTGCTGCGTGGTGCGACGAGTTACGTCTCCAGCTATTGCATCTCGTGGGTCTCTGGGCAGGTAGTTATGAACATGCGTCGTCGCTTGTTCAGCCACATGATGGGCATGCCGGTTTCGTTTTTTGACCAGCAGTCCACTGGTACGCTGCTCTCGCGCATTACTTACGATTCCGAACAAGTTGCTTCCTCTTCATCTAGCGCATTGATAACGGTCGTGCGTGAAGGCGCATCTATCATTGGCCTGTTTGTGCTGATGTTTTGGTATAGCTGGCAGCTTTCTTTGATTCTGATTGTACTGGCTCCTATCGTTTCCTTCGCGATTCGTATGGTTTCCAAACGTTTCCGTAATATCAGCAAAAACATGCAGAACACGATGGGGCAGGTCACCACCAGTGCGGAGCAAATGCTGAAAGGCCATAAAGAAGTGCTGATCTTCGGCGGCCAGGAAGTGGAAACAGAACGTTTTAATAAAGTCAGTAACCGTATGCGCCGGCAGGGTATGAAACTGGTTTCGGCCTCATCTATTTCTGACCCTATCATTCAGTTGATTGCCTCTTTAGCTCTGGCTTTTGTGATTTACGCAGCAAGCTTCCCGAGTGTGATGGAAACGCTGACAGCCGGTACCATCACCGTGGTCTTCTCTTCAATGATCGCTCTGATGCGCCCATTGAAATCCCTGACAAACGTCAACGCTCAGTTCCAGCGCGGTATGGCTGCTTGCCAAACGTTGTTCTCTATTCTCGATTCTGAGCAAGAGAAAGACGAAGGGAAACGTGTTATTGAGCGCGCTAAAGGTGATGTTGAATTCCGTGATGTGACCTTTACCTATCCGGGGCGTGAAGTGCCAGCTCTGCGCAAGATTGACCTGTCGATCCCAGCGGGTAAGACCGTGGCGTTGGTGGGGCGTTCTGGCTCAGGTAAGTCTACTATCGCAAGCTTAATGACGCGTTTTTACGATATCCAGGAAGGCAGCATCACGATTGATGGGGTGGATATTCGTGAATACACCTTATCTTCGTTGCGTAATCAGGTCGCTCTAGTCTCGCAAAATGTTCACTTATTCAACGACACTGTTGCTAACAATATTGCCTATGCGCGTACTGAACAGTACAGCCGCGACGACATTGAAAAAGCGGCGCGTATGGCATATGCCATGGACTTTATCAGCAAGATGGATAATGGCCTGGATACCGTCATTGGTGAAAATGGTGTCTTGCTTTCAGGTGGTCAGCGTCAGCGTATCGCCATTGCGCGTGCACTATTGCGCGATAGCCCAATATTAATTCTCGATGAAGCGACTTCTGCTCTGGATACCGAGTCTGAGCGTGCCATTCAGGCAGCGTTAGATGAACTGCAGAAAAACCGTACCTCATTAGTCATTGCTCACCGCTTATCAACCATTGAACAGGCTGATGAAATTGTGGTGGTGGAAGACGGTCGTATCGTTGAGCGCGGTCCTCATGCAGAGTTGATTGAGCATCGTGGGGTTTACGCCCAGCTGCATAGAATGCAATTCGGTTCATGATAGAACGCATCTGGTCGGGAAAATCTCCCCTCTACCTTTTGCTATTACCGCTCTCCTGGCTTTATGGCCTGGTGAGCGGTGCTATACGTCTTTGCTACCGCTTAGGGATCAAAAAAACCTGGCGTGCTTCGGTACCGGTGGTCGTTGTTGGTAATCTGACAGCCGGTGGCAATGGTAAAACACCCGTTGTGATTTGGCTGGTTGAACAACTCCAGCAGCGTGGTATCCGTGTTGGAGTTGTCTCTCGCGGTTATGGTGGTAAATCCGAACACTACCCGTTGTTGCTTGATCAACACACCACAACGTCACAAGCAGGTGATGAGCCAGTGCTTATCTATCAGCGCACGGGTGCTGCCGTGGCAGTCGCGCCGCGCCGTAGTGAAGCGGTGAAAATGCTGGTGGAAAAAATCCAACCACAGTTAATCATTACCGATGATGGTTTGCAGCATTATGCGTTGGGGCGCGATAAAGAGATCGTGGTGGTTGATGGTGTTAGGCGTTTCGGTAACGGATGGTGGCTTCCAGCCGGGCCAATGCGCGAACGAATCGGGCGCCTGGCTTCGGTCGATGCCGTCATTACCAACGGGGGTGAACCTAAACCAGGTGAAATAGCGATGACGTTGCAACCCAGTGACGCCGTTAATCTGCTGACTGGTGAACGTCGCCCGGTACAAACGCTTGAAAGCGTTGTCGCTATGGCTGGAATTGGCCATCCGCCACGCTTTTTTGCCACCTTACAGCAATGTGGTGTCACTCCGATTCGGACTGTCAGTCTTTCCGACCATCAGGCGTTAAACGAAAGTGACGTCATAAAATTAGTTCAGCCAGGGGAAACCCTGATAATGACTGAAAAAGACGCTGTCAAATGCCGCTTATTTGTATCCGGCCACACTAACTGGTGGTATTTGCCGGTCGACGCACATTTAGCACAACCGCAGTCCGACGAGTTATTGCAGTCACTATTGGCGCTGGTGCGATAATTGTAAGTTACCGCATCGGAATTCGAGTTTGCTGACGACAAGGTTCATTCATGTCTGTACCGCAACTGACTTTACGTGCAGCCCGCAATCTTCATCTTGCCGCGCAAGGCTTACTGGTTAAGCCTCGCCGCCGTCCAAAACCTGCCGATGTTATTGCAGCCATCGACCGTATGTCGTTGCTCCAGATTGATACTATTAATATCGTGGCTCGAAGCCCGTATCTGGTGTTATTCAGTCGCTTAGGTCATTTCCCGCAAACGTGGCTTGATGATGCTCTTCTTAACGGCGATTTAATGGAGTATTGGGCGCATGAAGCCTGCTTTTTACCGAGAAAAGACTTTTCGCTAATACGTCATCGGATGCTGAACCCCGAAAAAATGGGCTGGAAGTACCGCCCTGAATGGATGGTCGAGCACGCCGAAGAGATTGAAAAACTCCTGGTTCACATTGAAAACAACGGCCCGGTACGATCTGCTGACTTTGAACATCCCCGTAAAGGCTCGAGCGGGTGGTGGGAATGGAAACCTCACAAGAAACATCTTGAGGGGTTATTCACCGCTGGGAAGGTCATGGTGATTGAGCGACGCAATTTTCAGCGTGTTTATGACTTGACCTCTCGCGTGATGCCGCACTGGAATGACGATTTGCATCTTATACAACAGCAGGATGCTGAACTGCAGATGCTGGAAAACAGCGCGCGCAGCCTTGGTATTTTCCGCCCTGAATGGCTGGCAGATTATTACCGATTGAAGAAGATCTCTCTCAAACCGTTGTTAACCCAATGGCAGGACAAGGGTAGCGCCATTCCGGTTAGCGTTGAGGGTATTGGCGAAATGTGGTTGCACAGTGACCTGTTCCCTTTACTGACTAAAGCTGAACAAAACACTTTGCGCGCCACCCACACCGCGGTGTTATCACCGTTTGATCCTGTGGTCTGGGATCGCAAGCGTGCCGAAGTACTGTTTAACTTCTCCTATCGCCTTGAATGCTATACCCCAGCCGAAAAACGCAGGTATGGATATTTTGTTCTGCCGCTGCTGCATCAGGGGGAGATTGTGGGGCGAGTCGATGCAAAAATGCACCGCAAATCCGCAGTGCTGGAAATTATCAGCTTATATCTTGAGGATGGCGTTAAGCCGAACCAGTCCTTAATTAAAGGTCTGCATACGGCATTCACAGACTTTGCTCATTGGCAGGGCGCGACACAGATTCGCCTGGGTAATATCCCTGCGTTATTCGCTTCATCATGGGGCGAAGGTTGGGAAATTAACCCGGAGAACGCGTGAGTTATGTTATCCTTTCGCCTTTGATGGCGGTCATTCTGGAGTAACCATGGATCATCGATTACTTGAAATCATCGCTTGCCCGGTTTGTAACGGCAAGCTCTACTTTAATCAGGAAAAGCAGGAGCTTATCTGCAAACCTGACCACCTGGCGTTTCCTCTGCGCGATGGTATTCCGGTGCTGCTGGAGACTGAAGCTCGAGTTCTGAATTCTGACGAGAAAAACCCATGAGTTTTGTGGCCATAATTCCTGCTCGCTTCGCCTCTACACGCTTGCCGGGCAAACCGCTTAAAGACATCAACGGCAAACCGATGGTCGTTCATGTGATGGAGCGCGCCCGCGAATCGGGTGCCGAGCGTATCATCGTTGCAACCGATCATGAAGACGTTGCTCGTGCCGTTGAAGCGGCGGGTGGTGAAGTTTGTATGACCCGCGCCGATCACCAATCTGGCACCGAACGCCTTGCCGAAGTCATTGAAAAATATGGTTTCAGTGATGATACCGTGATTGTGAATGTGCAGGGAGATGAGCCAATGATCCCTCCGGCGATCATTAGCCAGGTTGCCAGCAATCTGGCAAATAGCCAGGCGGGCATGGCCACGCTTGCGGTGCCAATCGACTCAGCGGAAGAAGCATTCAACCCGAACGCAGTAAAAGTGGTCATGGATGCGCAGGGCTACGCGCTTTATTTCTCCCGTGCGACGATTCCATGGGACAGAGACCGTTTTGCACAGTCTCGCGAAACCATTGGCGATACTCTGCTGCGCCATATTGGTATCTATGGTTATCGTGCAGGTTTTATTCGTCGTTACGTGACCTGGGAACCAAGCCAGCTCGAACAAATCGAAATGCTCGAACAATTGCGTGTGCTGTGGAATGGCGAAAAGATCCATGTCGCCGTCGCGAAAGAGATTCCGAGTATTGGGGTTGATACGCCTGAAGATTTGGAACGTGTGCGCCAGGCGATGCGCTAACGTTTTGAGTCGCAGTGTGGAACTTACCCCATGTATAAAAAAACCGGCATAGAACGCCGGTTTTTTTATTATCTAAAGGCATATTGATCTCAGGTGATGACATCCTGCGCTGGCAAGCTCATTATAAAAACACCAGTGTTGCAAGGGGTAATGAGTCATGGAGTTGCTACGCAAGGAATTGAGTCATCTGCTGGGTGAAAAACTAAGCCGGATAGAATGTATCAACGAACAGCCAAACACCGCGCTATGGTCGCTGTATGACAGCGAGGGTAATGCGATGTCTTTGCTGGCAAAAAGCTTTAGTTCCCGAGGCGTGGCTGCTCAGCTAGCCTGGAAAATGTCCATGCTCGCTCGCTCCGGCACGGTGCGTTTACCCGTGGTTTACGGGGTGGTAACGCATGATGATACGCCAGGGCCAGACGTGCTTTTAATGGAACGCTTGCGTGGCGTACCAGTGGAAGCGCCAACCCGCACTCCAGACCGTTGGGAACATCTGAAAGACCAAATTGTGGAAGGGCTGCTAGCCTGGCACCGCGTTGATAGCCGCGGCTGCGTCGGGAACGTCGACAGCACACAAGAAAATATCTGGCCATCATGGTATCGGCAACACGTCGAAACACTGTGGGCAACCCTCAATCAATATCCCAACAATGGCCTGACCATGCAGGACCGTCGCATCCTGTTCCGTACCCGCGAATGTTTACCGCGCTTATTCGAAGATTTCAACGATAACTGCGTGCTGGTGCACGGCAACTTTTCGCTCAGTAGCATGTTGAAAGACGGGCGTAGCGACCAGTTACTGGCGATGGTAAATCCTGGAATGACGCTTTGGGCACCGCGCGAATATGAAATATTCCGCCTGTATGAACAAGGGCAGTCGGAAAGCCTGCTGTGGCATTACTTGCAACGCGCACCCGTTGCTGAGTCGTTTGTGTGGCGGCGCTGGTTATACGTCTTATGGGATTGCATAGCGCAACTGTTGCAGTCAGGCCGACTAAACCGACCCGCCTTTGATGTCGCGTCGAAAAATTTACTGCCCTGGATCTCCTGACGCCCCCTTGAGCCATTGCCAGACGCGTCCTACCGTTTCATAAATGGCACGATCGCTGTGCATTAACCAAACCGGAGCCGGGATAATTCGCTCCCATGGATTAAGTGGCGACGCAATGGCCAGTTGATTGGCTGGTGCCGGGCGTGGATTCAATCCAGCATGACGGAAAAAAATCATCGCACGTGGCAGATGTGACGCGGAACTCACCAGTAAAAATGGCTGGTGGCCAAGAGTTTTCGCGACGGCTGCCGCTTCTTCCTCAGTATCTTTCGGTTCTTCCAGCGTGATGATTTGTGAGCGCGGAATCCCCAGACTTTCTGCCACCCGAGCACCAGCCTCTGCGGTGCTAACCGGATTTGTCAGCGCTCGCGCACCGGTAAAGATCATCTTCGCACCTGGGTTTGCCTGCCACAAACGCACCGCTTCAGTCACTCGTGGCAAACTATTGCTGATGAGATTGGAACTTGGTGCCCATTCCGGGTTCCATGTATAGCCGCCACCGAGCACCACAATGTAATCCACTTTTTCACTACCGCGCCAGGTTGGGTAGGTATCTTCGATGGGTTTGAGCATTTTGTCAGCCACCGGTTGCAGGCTAATCAGTAGTAAAACTAACCAACTCACGCTTAATAAGGCTTTTGCGCTTTTTTGCCAGCGGCTGAACCACAGTAAGCAAAGCGCAAAACCCATCATCAATAACAAAAAAGGTAAGGGGAGCAGCAGCCCGCCGATATATTTTTTCAGGATAAAAAGCATGAATTATGGGTCCTTTTTTAGCCATACAGCAGGTAAACAGGGGTGATATTACACCAGACGGGTTCATTCTTGGCTCGGCTGTGCCAAAATACGCTCTTTCCCCCCTATGGAGCCGTACCCGTGCGTGATCGCAATTTTGACGACATTGCTGAGAAGTTCTCACGCAACATTTACGGTACAACCAAAGGACAGCTCCGCCAGGCCATTTTATGGCAAGATCTTGATGCCTTACTTTCCACGCTGCCTGAAAAACTACGTGTGTTGGATGCGGGTGGTGGCGAAGGGCAAACCGCGTGCGGCCTTGCTGAACGTGGTCATGATGTCCTGCTTTGCGATGTTTCTGCTGAGATGATCTCCCGCGCCCAGGCTCAGGCCAGTGAAAAAGGTGTGAGCGACAATATGAATTTCATACATTCCTCGGCCCAGGATATTGGTCAACATTTGGAAAAGCCGGTTGATCTGATATTGTTTCACGCTGTGCTGGAATGGGTCGTCGACCCGCAGGCCGTGCTTAAAACCTTATGGGATTGCCTTGCACCAGGCGGTGCTTTATCCCTGATGTTCTACAATGCTAACGGTTTGCTGATGCGTAACATGTTTGTCGGCAACTTCGAATATGTTCTCCAGGGTATGAAAAAGAATAAGAGAAAAACACTTTCGCCTGACAATCCGCTGCAGCCAGAACAGGTTTATCACTGGCTGGAGCAAATTGGCTGGCAGATTACCGGTAAAACCGGTGTGCGAGTATTCCACGATTACTTGCGCGATAAGCATAAACAACGCGATGGTTTTGAGAATTTGCTTGAACTGGAAACGCGTTATTGCCGTCAGGAGCCTTTTGTGAGCCTCGGCCGCTATATCCACGTGACAGCCATCAAGCCGCTTGAGCCAAGGAAAAATTATGAGTGATGTTTCCCAGACAGTGCCGGAACTGGTTGCCTGGGCCAGGAAAAATGACTATTCGATTTCGCTACCGACAGAGCGTTTGACGTTTCTGCTGGCGATCGCCACGTTGAATGGCGAGCGGCTTGACGGTGAAATGAGTGAAGGTGAACTGATTGATGCTTTCCGCCACGTGAGTGACGGTTTTGAGCAGACCAGTGAAACCATTAACGTTCGTGCCAATAACGCCATCAATGACATGGTGCGCCAGCGTTTGATCAACCGTTTTGTCAGTGAAATCAATGAAGGCAATGCAATTTATCGCCTGACGCCACTCGGCATTGGTATTACCGATTACTACATCCGTCAGCGTGAGTTTTCAACGCTGCGTTTATCTATGCAGTTGTCGATTGTAGCCGGTGAACTGAAGCGTGCCGCTGATTCGGCAGATGAAGGTGGCGACGAGTTCCACTGGCATCGCAATGTCTTCGCCCCGCTGAAATACTCGGTGGCCGAGATTTTTGACAGCATTGATCTCACCCAACGGATCATGGATGAGCACCAGCAACAGGTTAAAGATGACATCGCGCAACTGCTGAACAAAGACTGGCGTGCGGCGATTTCCAGCTGTGAAATGTTGCTGTCAGAAACCTCCGGTACGTTACGTGAGCTGCAAGATACGCTCGAAGCCGCAGGCGACAAACTCCAGGCTAACTTGTTACGTATTCAGGATGCGATTCTGGGGCGTGACGATCTGCATTTTGTTGATCGTCTGGTGTTTGATCTGCAAAGCAAACTTGACCGAATCGTCAGTTGGGGCCAGCAGGCTATCGACTTGTGGATAGGCTACGACCGCCACGTTCATAAATTCATTCGTACCGCCATCGACATGGATAAAAACCGTGTCTTTGCCCAACGTCTGCGCGTTTCGGTACAGAACTATTTCGATGCACCGTGGGCGCTCACCTATGCCAACGCCGACCGTCTGCTGGATATGCGCGATGAAGAAATGGCGCTGCGTGATGAAGAAGTGACCGGTGAACTGCCAAGCGATCTGGAATTCGAAGAATTCAATGAAATCCGCGAACAACTCGCAGCCCTCATCGAAGCCGCACTGCAGGTCTACAAAACCAGACAAGTGCCGCTAGATTTAGGTGTAGTAATGCGGGACTATCTGGCGCAATACCCACGCGCCCGCCATTTTGATGTGGCGAGAATCGTAGTCGACCAGGCAGTACGTCTGGGTGTGGCTGAAGCAGATTTTACTGGCTTGCCGCCACAGTGGCAGGCAATTAACGATTACGGAGCCAAGGTACAGGCGCATGTCATCAACAAATATTGAAAAAGTGATGCCAGTAAAACTGGCACAGGCGTTGGCCAATCCGTTATTTCCGGCACTCGACAGCCAATTACGTTCCGGACGGCACATTGGGCTCGATGAGCTGGATAATCATGCCTATTTGATGGATTTCCAGGATGAACTGGAAGAGTTTTACACCCGCTATAACGTGGAGTTGATTCGCGCCCCGGAAGGTTTCTTCTATTTGCGTCCGCGATCCACCACGCTGATTCCGCGCTCTGTATTGTCCGAACTGGATATGATGGTCGGGAAAATTCTTTGTTACCTCTATCTCAGCCCGGAGCGCCTGGCCAACGAAGGTATCTTTACTCAGGCTGAACTCTACGATGAGTTATTGACGCTGGCGGATGAAAGTAAGCTGCTCAAGCTGGTGAATAACCGTTCCACTGGCTCCGATGTGGACAGGCAAAAGCTGCAAGAAAAAGTGCGTGCCTCGCTAACCCGTCTTCGCCGTTTGGGTATGATCTGGTTTATGGGGCATGACAGCAGCAAATTCCGTATTACCGAATCCGTATTCCGCTTTGGCGCCGATGTGCGAGCCGGTGACGATGCGCGTGAAGCGCAATTACGCCTGATCCGCGATGGAGAAGCAATGCCGGTAGAAACTCGTTTGCAACTCAATGATGAAACAGAAGAGTCGCAAATTGTTCAGGACAACGCGGAGGATGAACAGGAATGATTGAACGCGGAAAGTTTCGCTCACTTACGCTGATTAACTGGAACGGTTTCTTCGCGCGTACTTTTGATTTAGATGAACTGGTTACTACGCTTTCAGGCGGTAACGGTGCCGGTAAATCCACCACGATGGCGGCATTTGTCACTGCGTTAATCCCCGATTTAACGCTGCTGCACTTCCGTAATACCACCGAAGCAGGGGCCACATCTGGCTCACGCGACAAAGGTCTGCACGGTAAGTTGAAAGCAGGGGTCTGTTACTCACTGCTGGATGTGGTTAACTCACGTCACCAGCGCGTTGTTGTTGGTGTGCGTCTGCAACAAGTAGCCGGTCGTGACCGTAAAGTCGACATCAAACCGTTTGCGATTCAGGGTTTACCAGAGTCTATTCAGCCAACACAGTTACTGACAGAAACCATTAACGAGCGCCAGGCACGTGTTCTGAGCCTGCAAGAACTGAAAGATAAAGTGGAAGCCATCGAAGGCGTTCAGTTTAAACAGTTCAACTCAATTACCGATTACCACTCGCTGATGTTCGATTTGGGCATTGTTGCGCGTCGCCTGCGCAGTGCATCGGATCGTAGCAAGTACTACCGTCTTATCGAAGCCTCGCTGTACGGCGGGATTTCCAGCGCCATTACCCGTTCACTGCGCGACTACTTGTTGCCAGAAAACGGCGGTGTGCGCAAAGCCTTCCAGGATATGGAAGCGGCACTGCGCGA
The DNA here is from genome assembly GCF_003675305.1 of Buttiauxella sp. 3AFRM03. NCBI lineage: Bacteria > Pseudomonadati > Pseudomonadota > Gammaproteobacteria > Enterobacterales > Enterobacteriaceae > Buttiauxella > Buttiauxella sp. 3AFRM03. Next base: position 1,264,811 of record NZ_CP033076.1, on the reverse strand, counting down.
AAACCGCATGACGCTGGAAGCCATTCGCGTCACCCAGTCGGACCGTGACCTGTTTAAGCATCTGATTTCTGAAGCCACTAACTACGTGGCAGCGGATTACATGCGTCACGCCAACGAACGCCGCATCCACCTGGATAAAGCGCTCGAGTTCCGTCGTGAGTTATTGACCAGCCGTAAGCAACTGGCTGCAGAGCAATACAAACATGTCGAAATGGCGCGTGAACTGGCTGAACACAGCGGTGCGGAAGGGGATCTGGAAACAGATTATCAGGCGGCGAGTGACCACCTGAACCTGGTGCAGACGGCAATTCGCCAGCAGGAAAAAATCGAGCGTTACGAAGCTGACCTCGACGAACTGCAAATGCGCCTCGAAGAACAAAATGAAATTGTTGCCGAAGCCTCTGAGCAGCAAGAAGAAAACGAAGCTCGCGCCGAAGCCGCTGAACTGGAAGTCGATGAGCTGAAAAGCCAGCTTGCCGATTACCAGCAAGCGCTCGATGTTCAGCAAACGCGTGCGATTCAGTATCAACAGGCATTACAGGCACTGGAGCGTGCACGTTCGCTGTGCCATTTGCCTGACCTGACTACCGATAGCGCGGAAGAATGGTTAGAAACATTCCAGGCAAAAGAGCAGGAAACCACTGAAAAACTGCTGACGCTGGAACAGAAAATGAGTGTGGCACAAACGGCGCATAGCCAGTTTGAGCACGCTTATCAGCTTGTTACCGCGATCAATGGCCCAGTGAGTCGTAGCGACGCCTGGAACGTGGCGCGTGAATTATTACGTGACAGCAATAACCAGCGCCATTTGATGGAACAAGTTCAGCCGCTCAGAGCGCGCCTTAACGAACTGGAACAACGTCTGCGCGAACAGCAAGAAGCTGAGCGCATGCTCGCTGAGTTCTGCAAACGTCAGGGCAAACACTTTGATCCTGAAGATTTGGAAGTGTTGCACGAAGAACTCTCTGAACGTATCGAAACCTTGCAGCAGCGTGTTTCTGACGCCAGCGATCAGCGTGCAAACCTGCGCCAGGAACAAGAGCAGATTCAGGCTCGCACCAAGCGTTTGCTGCTGCGAGCCCCAATTTGGGTGGCGGCACAAACCAGCCTCAATCAGCTTTGTGAGCAGAGCAACGAGCAGTTTGAAAGCAGCCAGCAAGTTACCGAATACATGCAGCAACTGCTTGAGCGTGAGCGTGACGTCACCGTTGAACGTGACGAAGTCGGCGCGCGTAAACGTGCCATTGACGAAGAAATCGAACGCCTGAGCCAACCCGGCGGTGCCGAAGATCCACGTTTAAATGCGCTGGCTGAACGTTTTGGCGGCGTGCTGTTATCTGAAATTTATGACGATATCAGCATCGACGATGCTCCTTACTTCTCGGCATTGTATGGCCCATCGCGTCACGCCATTGTGGTACCCGATTTATCGCTGGTGCGCGAGCAGTTAGACAACCTGGAAGATTGTCCTGAAGACCTCTATTTAATTGAAGGTGACCCATCTTCCTTTGATGACAACGTCTTTACCGTTGAAGAATTAAACGCAGCCGTTCTGGTGAAAACCGCAGAGCGTCAGTGGCGTTACTCTCGCTTGCCTGAGCTGCCAATATTTGGCCGTGCCGCACGTGAGAATCGCCTTGAGAACCTGCATGCTGAACGCGAAACCCTGGCAGAGCGTTTCGCGACACTGTCGTTCGATGTTCAGAAATCACAGCGTTTACACCAGGCATTTAGTCGTTTCATCGGTCAGCATTTGGGTGTGGCATTTGATGACGACCCGGAAGCAGAAATTCGTCAACTCAACACCCGCCGTGGTGAAGTTGAACGTGCTATCAGCAACCATGAAAACGACAATCAGCAACAGCGTCAGCAATACGATCAGGCGAAAGAAGGGGTTGATCAACTTAACCGCTTATTGCCGCGTATCAACTTACTCAATGATGAAACGCTGGCTGACCGTTGCGATGAAATCCGTGAACGCCTCGACGAAGCGCAAGAAGCCGCGCGCTTCCTGCATCAGTTTGGTAACCAACTTGCCAAACTCGAAGCCGTGGCATCGGCACTGCAAAGTGACCCTGAGCAGTTTGAGCAGTTAAAAGAAGATTATCAGTACGCGCAACAAGTGCAACGCGATGCCCGTCAGCAGGCATTTGCCTTGACTGAAGTGGTGCAGCGTCGGGCGCACTTTAGCTACTCTGATTCTGCCGCGATGCTCGATGGCAATAGCGATTTAAATGAAAAATTGCGTAGCCGTCTGGAGCAGGCGGAGGCTGAACGTACCCGTTCGCGCGAAGCCTTGCGTCAGCATGCACAGCAATTAAGTCAGTTCAGCCAGTTAATGGCATCGCTGAAAAGCTCCTTTGATACTAAAAAAGAGCTGTTAACCGATCTGCACAAAGAACTACAGGACATCGGCGTTCGCGCTGATATTGGCGCTGAAGAGCGTGCGCGCTCACGTCGTGATGAATTACATACCGCACTGAGCACCAACCGTAGCCGTCGTAATCAGCTTGAAAAAGCGCTGACTTATTGCGAAGCGGAAATGAGCAACTTAACCCGCAAACTGAAACAGCTGGAACGCAGCTATTTTGAAATGCGTGAACAGGTTGTCACCGCGAAAGCGGGCTGGTGTGCGGTGATGCGGATGGTGAAAGACAATGGTGTTGAGCGCCGCCTGAATCGCCGCGAATTGGCTTATGTCACCGGTGATGAATTGCGTTCTATCTCGGATAAAGCGTTGGGTGCGCTGCGTTTGGCGGTTGCGGACAACGAACATCTGCGCGATGTACTGCGTATGTCTGAAGATCCAAAACGCCCTGAACGTAAGATTCAGTTCTTTGTGGCGGTTTATCAGCATCTTCGCGAACGTATTCGCCAGGACATTATCCGTACTGATGACCCTGTTGAAGCCATCGAGCAGATGGAGATTGAACTGAGTCGTCTGACGGAGGAACTCACTTCACGCGAGCAAAAACTGGCGATCAGTTCTCGCAGCGTGGCGAATATCATTCGTAAGACTATTCAGCGTGAACAAAACCGTATCCGCATGCTGAACCAGGGTCTGCAAAGTGTCTCCTTCGGTCAGGTGAATAGCGTGCGTTTGAACGTGAACGTGCGTGAAACTCATGCCATGTTGCTGAATGTCCTTTCAGAACAACATGAGCAGCATCAGGATCTGTTCAACAGCAACCGTCTGAGTTTCTCTGAAGCATTAGCGAAACTGTACCAACGCCTGAATCCACAAATTGATATGGGCCAGCGCACACCACAGACCATCGGTGAAGAGCTGCTCGATTATCGTAATTACCTCGAAATGGAAGTGGAAGTTAACCGTGGTTCAGATGGCTGGCTTCGTGCGGAAAGTGGCGCGCTGTCAACCGGTGAAGCGATCGGTACCGGGATGTCGATTCTGGTCATGGTGGTTCAGAGCTGGGAAGAAGAGTCTCGTCGACTACGTGGGAAAGACATTTCCCCATGCCGTTTGCTGTTCCTCGATGAGGCTGCGCGTCTGGATGCGAAGTCGATTGCCACGTTGTTTGAGCTATGCGAACGTCTTGAAATGCAACTGATCATTGCAGCGCCGGAGAACATTAGCCCAGAAAAAGGCACTACCTATAAGCTGGTGCGTAAGGTTGTTCAGAACCATGAACACGTTCATGTTGTTGGGCTGCGGGGCTTTGCGCCTCCGCTTCCTGAACCGTCGGCTGACATGACTGAAGCGTCATAATTAACGCGGGCTACGGCCCGCGTTTTCTTTGGCTCGAAAGTTCTTATTCTTTAATTTTATTTACATTTATGCGGGCAAATAGTTTTTGCTGTTTATATACTGATATTTAAGCCCAGTGAGATAATTTGGGTTAATTAGAAAGTTTTAAAAACAGGGGGCAAGGGATGTTGCTTAAAAAATTGCACAGTTTTCGAGTGTCAGCGCTTACGTTGGGACTGGCACTCAGTTTCGCTCCACTGTTTATGGCGCAGGCCGATGAGCCAGAGGTTGTTCCATCAGATAGCTCTGCGGTGAGCATTGAACCCGCAAGCTCACCTGACCAGCCATTACCACAATCTACCGCGACCGCTAATATGGTGGGAGTGTTGCCGCTCAACTCAACCGGCATGTCTGCCGCACAAAGTCGCACGCAGCTGGTGGCTCAAATGCCTGCGGGTTATACGCCGGTTTACCTCAATGCGCTTTCAGCGTTCTATGCCGCCCGTGAAATGAAACCGATGTGGGAAAATCGCGATGCGGTGAAAGCTTTCCAACAACAGCTTGCGGAACTGGCCATTGCCGGTATTCAGCCGCAATTTACCACTTGGGTTGAGCTGCTCACCGACCCTGCCGTCACGGGTCTGGCGCGAGACATCGTTTTGTCAGATGCGATGATGGGATATCTGCAATTTGTGTATGGTATCCCAACGGAAGGTAACCGCTGGTTGTACAGCACTAAGCCATACAAGCTGCAAACTCCGCCTATTTCCGTGATTAACCAATGGCAGGTGGCGGTTGACCAGGGAACGCTGGTGAGTTTTATCGAAACACTTGCGCCTCAGCATCCGCAATACGCCAAATTGCATCAATCACTGGTGCATTTGTTAAGTGACTCACGTCCGTGGCCGCAACTGACCGGCAGTGAAACGCTCCGTCCTGGCCAGTGGAGCAACGATACGCCAGCACTGAGAGAAATTCTGGCCCGTACCGGCATGCTGCAAGCTGAACCTGCAATACCGCTTAAAGAACGGGATAGTGTATCTAATACTGTCGTTGCAATCAGTCCATCGGCCATTCAACTAGACAGTGAGCAGGTGGCGCAACAGACTCCTGAAGCGGTTGCCGGGAAGAAAAAGAAATCAGCGCCTGCTGTGCGAAGCGTTTACAGCAACGAACTGGTGGAAGGGGTGAAACGTTTCCAGAAATGGCAGGGTTTGGGTGTGGATGGCTCCATTGGGCAATTAACGCGTAACTGGCTGAATGTCACGCCACAGCAGCGTGCGTCGTTAGTGGCATTAAATATCCAACGTTTGCGATTGCTGCCGAAGAAACTCGACACCGGTATTATGGTGAACATCCCTGACTATTCGCTGAGCTATTACCTCAACGGCAGTGAAGTATTGGCTTCGCGGGTGATTGTCGGGCGTCCTGACCGTAAAACGCCAATGATGAGCAGTGCGCTTAATAACGTGGTGGTGAACCCGCCATGGAATGTGCCGCCAACGCTTGCACGCAACGATATCCTGCCAAAAGTCCGTCAGGATCCGGGTTATCTTGATCGCCATGGTTACAGCGTTTTACGCGGCTGGAGCAACAATGCTGAAGCTATCGACCCGTGGCGTGTGGATTGGGAAACTATCACAGCCAGCAATCTGCCATTCCGTTTCCAGCAAAAACCAGGGGTGCAGAACTCGTTAGGGCGTTACAAGTTTAATATGCCGAGTTCTGACGCTATCTATTTGCATGACACGCCAAACCACACCCTGTTCCAGAAAGATGCACGAGCGCTGAGTTCTGGCTGCGTACGCGTGAATAAAGCGTCTGAACTGGCAAATATGTTATTGCAGGATGCTGGCTGGAACGATGCCCGGATTTCAAGTCAACTGAAAGACGGCAGCACCAAGTATGTCAATATTCGCCAGACCATTCCGGTCAATCTTTACTATTTGACGGCGTTTGTCGGTGAAGATGGACGTACACAGTACCGAACCGATATTTACAATTACGATCTTACCGCGCGATCTGGCGCACAAATTCTTCCAAAAGCTGAACTATTGATTCGCTAAATGCAGTAATTCTAATGAATTAGCGGTCGTAATAATTGCGATACCCAGCCGGGTCCTCTACATGGCCCGATTTTGCTGGGTTTTGCACACCTTGACTCGCTTTGTTTTGGCAGTTAAGGTGCCAGGCAGTGCGCTGAAGTGCATATTATTCGATCGTTTTTTACCTGTAGACCTGGACATCATGGACAAATTTGACGCAAACCGCCGCAAGCTGCTGGCGTTGGGTGGCGTGGCTTTAGGTGCCTCGCTGTTACCAACACAAGCGTTTGCCATGCTATCAACACCGCGCCCACGCGTTCTGACTCTGAATAACCTGCATACAGGGGAGTCATTGAAGGCTGAATTTTTCGATGGTAAAGGCTATATTCAGGATGAATTAGCAAGGCTTAATCATTTCTTCCGCGATTATCGCGCGAATAAAATTAAATCCATCGACCCCAAATTATTCGACCAGCTATATCGCCTGCAAGGCTTGTTGGGGACCAACAAACCGGTGCAACTGGTCTCTGGCTATCGCTCTCTGGACACCAATAATGAGCTTCGTGCTCACAGTCGTGGGGTTGCGAAAAAAAGCTACCACACCAAAGGCCAGGCCATGGATTTCCATATTGAAGGGATTTCGTTGAGCAATGTTCGCAAAGCAGCATTATCTATGCGCGCAGGTGGTGTAGGATACTACCCCAGCAGCAACTTTGTGCATATTGATACCGGGCCATTAAGGCGCTGGTAAAACAACGGAATCCGGCGATGGTTGCCGGTATTGGAGTGTCATGAACTATCACATAATTCCGGTCACCGCATTCGGACAAAACTGTTCGCTGATTTGGTGTGAAGTAACTCAACAGGCAGCACTGGTTGATCCCGGTGGCGAAGCCGAAAAGATCAAGCAGCAAGTGGCGGCGCAGGGCGTGACTATTACGCAAATCCTGTTAACGCATGGTCATCTTGATCATGTTGGGGCTGCTGCTGAACTGGCCGAACATTACGGTGTTCCTGTTGTTGGGCCGGAAAAAGAAGACGAATTTTGGTTGCAGGGTTTACCCGCGCAAAGCCAAATGTTTGGGCTTGAGGAGTGTTTGCCGCTGACGCCAGACTGTTGGCTGAACGAGGGTGATAGTGTGTCAGTGGGAAATGTAGCCTTACAGGTGCTGCATTGCCCGGGCCATACTCCTGGTCACGTCGTTTTCTTTGATGCGCAATCTCAGTTACTGATTTCCGGCGATGTGATTTTCAAAGGCGGAGTAGGGCGTAGCGACTTCCCGCGTGGCGACCATGCGGCGCTGATTGACTCGATTAAACGTAAACTGTTGCCATTAGGTGATGATGTGACGTTTATTCCAGGTCACGGGCCGTTGTCCACTTTGGGTTATGAACGCCTGCACAATCCCTTCCTGCAAGACGAATTACCGGTCTGGTAAGTTTGTTAAGCTAAATAAAAAGAGCCGCTTTGAGCGGCTCTTTTCATATCTGTGACCCGTCCTAAATAGCGTTGACACATTTAACTCGCAGGCAGAGGAAAATGTGATGAACCAATATGTTAAACGCACACAACGCGATTACCCTCTATCCTTTAAACTGGCCGTTGTCGAACAGGTCGAAAAAGGGGAAATGACTTACCGTCAGGCGCAAGACCGCTACGGTATTCAGGGTAGCCACACCGTCATGACGTGGTTGCGCAGATACGGTCAACTCGACTGGCACTCCCCCTCTCTCGCAAGAAAGTGCGGAGCTACTATGCCCAAAATACCTCTTACTCCCGAACAACGGATCAAAGAACTCGAGCAGCAACTGGCTGAATCAGAAATAAAAGCCCAGTTTTTTGAAGCTGTCGTGAAGGTAATGAATACCGAGTTCGGAGCCACACTGACAAAAAAGCAGTTGGCCACCTTATCACGCAAGCACAAACGCCGGGACTCACAGTAATGCGTGCTTGCCGGTTCATGGGGATCAGCCGACAGGCGTGGTATCAATCCCTGCAACGTGAGCGCGGAAGAGAAAGACAGGCGCAGCATATCGTTGAACAGGTGACGACCATCCGGCTACACCAGCCCCGGCTGGGGACACGTAAACTGCATTATTTATTGCGACAGCAACCAGAGCCGGCACTCCATGTCGGTCGGGATCGTTTGTTCCAGATACTGCGTGGCGCACGATTACTGGTAATACCGAAACGGGCGTATCACAAAACGACTCAAAGCCATCATCGCTTTTATCGTCATCCTAACTTATTGAAGGCGGGAGAAAATCAGGTTGTTGCCAGCCGCCCGGAGCAGGTGTGGGTCGCGGATATCACGTACATTCCCCTGCGTAAGGGAACGGCGTACCTCAGTCTGATAACAGACGTCTGGTCGAGAAAAATCGTGGGATATCATGTGCATGAAAGTCTGCATACCCATCATGTGGCTAAGGCGTTCAGAATGGCGCTGGTCAGCAGGCGTACAGCACATCCACTGGTGCATCACTCAGATCGGGGTGTGCAGTACTGTTCAACAGAATATCAGGCACTACACCAACGCCATGGGGTCATCTGCTCGATGACAGACGGGTATGACTGTTATCAGAATGCGCTGGCGGAACGGGTAAACGGGATATTAAAAATGGAATATCTGCTCGGGAAGCCAGAAGATATCGGATAGGCAAGAAAGATGGTCAGGGAGTCGGTGGAAATCTACAACACGCGGCGGCCACATCTGTCGCTAAAATACAAAACGCCCGATGAAGTTCATCGGGCGTTGTAAGGCCGAAAAGTGTCAACCTATAGCAGGACTAGTCACTGCTGATGGCTTACAGCACAGCAACAATCGCTTCGCACAGCGGAGCCATATTGTCTGGCGTCATGCCTGCAACGTTCACACGCCCTGAAGCAACCGCATACACACCAAACTCTTCACGTAAACGCAGCACCTGTTCTTTAGTCAGGCCGCTGAACGAGAACATACCGTTCTGGTTGATGATGAAGCTAAAGTCGCGGTTAGCGCCTTTCTCTTGCAGGGTATTGACGAACAACTGGCGCATACGGTGAATACGCTGACGCATGTCTGACAGCTCTTGTTCCCAAATTGTACGCAGCGCGTCATTGCTCAGAATGGTAGCAACAACGGAGGCGCCGTGTGCTGGCGGGTTAGAGTAGTTAGCACGAATCACAGCCTTCATCTGGCTGAACGCACGATCCACGGTATCCGCATCAGCAGCAACCAGAGTACAAGCACCTACGCGCTCGTTGTAGAGGCCAAAGTTCTTAGAGTAAGAGCTGGCAACAATCAGTTCTTTGTGGCTTGCAGCAAAGATACGCAGACCTTCGGCATCTTCTTCCAGACCACGGGCAAAGCCCTGATAGGCGAAGTCAAACAGCGGCAACCAGCCTTTAGCCAGTGACATTTCTGCCAGAGTTTTCCACTGCTCAGCCGTTGGATCAATACCGGTTGGGTTATGGCAGCAACCGTGGAACAACACCACGTCACCTGCTTGTGCAGCTTGCAGGCTGTTAATCAGGCCATCGAAATTCAGAGAGTGGTTCTGCGCGTCATAGTAATCATATTCGCACACTTCCAGCCCAGCAGAGTTAAAGACGCTTTTGTGGTTTGGCCAGCTTGGATTGCTCACCCACACACGTTGGGTGGTGGTATTTTTGGCGAGGAAATCAGCGGCAACACGCAGTGCACCAGTACCACCAGGGGTTTGAGCCGTACGAGCACGTTTGTTTGCACTCAGAGCATTATTTTTCCCGAACAGCAATTCCTGGGTACAGCTACCAAATTCTGGAATACCGTCAATACCGAGGTAGTTCTTGGTGTTCTCATTTTCCAGCAGATACAGCTCCGCTTTCTTAACGCAGGTTAAAACCGGAGTTTTACCCGTTTCATCCTTATAAACACCAATACCAAGGTTAATTTTAGTCGGACGGTCATCGGCGCGAAACAGATCGGCCAAACCAAGAATTGGATCAGCAGGAGCAGCGGTAATGTTCTCAAACATGACGAGTTTCCATTGTGATATCGAGGGGAGTAACGCACTCAGGTTAACTGCTGTTTTAGTAAATGCCAACCGTTTGCAACAAAAAGAAACTGCTCTCGTCACAAGTTATTTTTTTCACCTCTCCGGGCATAAAAAAACAGGGCCGAAGCCCTGTTTTTAAATCATCCTGACAACAATGTTGCTGGATAATTAGAACTGATAAACGATACCAACAGCAGCCTGGTCGCCAGTTGCTTGTTTAGCAGATTCGCTATACTCGTTGTCGTCCAGCATGTTGAACTGGTATGCAGCATACACGTTCATGTTTTTGTTGAAGTAGTACCAGGTACCCACTTCGATGTATTTAACCAGGTCAGCATCGCCACCGGAGAAGGTGCCACGAGCCTTCAGGTCTTTACCTTTAGACTGCACGTAAGCGATGGATGGACGCAGACCGAAGTCGAACTGGTATTGAGCTACAGCTTCGAAGTTCTGAGTTTTGTTTGCGAAGTTATTGTCTGGTTCGCGAGTCATGTTAGTAGTTTCAGCATACATGATTGCAGCGTAGACGTTGTTTGCATCGTACTTAGCAGCAGTAGACCATGCTTCAGCGCGGTCGCCACCAGCACTTGCCCAGTTGGCATTAGTTGCTGCTTCACGTTGTTCGAAAGTACGGTTTGCAGACTCATAACCAGCTGCAACGCTGAAGCCTTCGCCGATGTCATAAGTTACAGCGGTGCTGTAGCCGTCGCCGTTAGCTTTAGCGCCGTTACCAGCACGACCTAAAGTAGGCACGCCGTTTTCGTCCAGGCTTGGAGCAACTACGTTGCTACGCTCGTTTTTACCCTGGTATTGCAGAGCAAATGCCAGGCCATCAACCAGACCGAAGAAGTTGTTGTTACGGTAAGTCAGAACGCCAGTAGTACGGCCGTTCATGAAGTTGTCGGTAGCAGCCCAAGAATCGCCGCCCCACTCAACCAGCATATCGGTATAAGCCGCTACGTCGTAGATTGCGCCGTAGTTACGGCCGTAATCCAGGGAACCTGCATCACCAAATTTCAGACCAGCAAATGCCAGACGGGTGTTAGTAGGCTGAGTGCCTTCCGCGTTGGAGGCATTCATGTTGTATTCCCACTGGCCGTAACCGGTCAGTTGGTCATTGATCTGAGTTTCACCTTTGAAACCGATACGAGCATATGTGGTGTCATTGCTAGAAGTGTCACCAGTAGTGGTCCATACGTGCTCGCCTACAGCTTTGCCGTAGAAATCCAGTTTGTTGCCGTTTTTGTTATAGATTTCTGCAGCGTTTGCTGCACCGGCTACCAGCAGAGCAGGGATTACCACTGCCAGAATATTGCGCTTCATCATTATTTATTACCCTCATTAGGTTTTTTTGTAACACCTGCCACTGCCGTCAATAATTCTGTACGGAACTATTGATGAGAGTTTGGTGTCTTTCTGTATCTGTCAGGCATCTTTCCATCCATGAAACCGTTTCGCTAGCCAGAAAGTGCTACAAACATCGAGACTTGGTTACAAAAAGAAACTATATGTAACTAAATGTGTATTTTGTGGAACTTTGTGAACTATCTCAAACTTCCTTGCCGCTTCGCCTAAAAAAACACCTATTTATATCTATATATATGAATTACTTATGTTTAATTTAGAATGAGAAAAATATTGTGTATATTTTGCTTACATTTGTACATTATTTGAGTGACTTCTGGACATCCAGACTTCTGAGCAAGTTTTATCCGAATATGCTAAGTCAATGCTGGTAGAGAGAGTGCTAGCGGTAAGTGTGGTTATTTTGTGTTTGTCTGTGTCATAGACACACTTAGTAACGGGGTAGTTGTGGAATGGGGTTGAAATTGACGTTTGTTTAACTTTCGTTGAAGAAAAAAGACGTTCAGGCAGTAGATGTAAAAAAGGCCAGCAATGCTGGCCTTAGAAAAATAGCGGTTTTAGAAGCTAGCGTTACGTGGTGTACGTGGGAATGGAATCACGTCACGAACGTTCTGCACACCTGTTACATAGGCAATCAGGCGCTCAAAGCCAAGACCGAAACCGGAGTGTGGAACGGTGCCGTAACGACGCAGATCGCGATACCACCAGTAGTCTTCTTTATTCAGACCCATCTCAGCCATGCGCGCATCCAGTACATCCAGACGTTCTTCACGCTGAGAACCACCGATGATTTCACCAATACCTGGCGCTAACACGTCCATTGCGGCAACGGTTTTACCGTCTTCGTTAAGGCGCATATAGAAGGCCTTAATATCTTTTGGATAGTTTTTCACGACTACCGGCGCTTTGAAGTGTTGCTCAGCAAGATAACGCTCATGCTCGGAAGAAAGGTCTACACCCCAGTACACTGGATTCTCGAATTTCTGACCGCAATTCTCGAGAATTGTAACCGCATCGGTGTAATCAACCTGCGCAAAATCGGCATCGATGAAACGCTGTAAACGATCCACTGCATCTTTGTCAACGCGTTCAGCGAAGAACTCCATGTCATCCATACGCTCGTCAAGCACCGCTTTGAAGACATACTTCAGCATGGCTTCAGCCAGGCCCGCGACGTCGTCCAGATTGGCGAAAGCCACTTCTGGCTCCAGCATCCAGAATTCAGCCAGGTGACGGCTGGTGTTGGAGTTTTCTGCACGGAAGGTTGGGCCGAAGGTATAAACCTTTGATAACGCACACGCGTAGGTCTCGCCGTTCAGCTGACCGGATACGGTCAGGAACGCTTCTTTACCAAAGAAGTCTTTATCGAAATCAACTTTGCCCGCTTCGGTACGCGGCAGGTTTTCCATGTCCAGCGTAGATACACGGAACATTTCGCCAGCGCCTTCGGTATCAGATGCAGTAATCAGCGGTGTGGATACCCAGAAATAACCATTTTCATGGAAGAAACGGTGTAAGGCTTGAGCAAGGGTATGACGCACACGGGCAACGGCGCCAATCATGTTGGTGCGTGGGCGCAGGTGAGCTACTTCACGCAGATACTCAATGCTGTGACGTTTTGCCGCCATCGGATAAGTATCAGGATCATCAACCCAGCCAGTCACTTCAACTTCACTTGCCTGGATTTCAAAGCTCTGGCCCTGACCAAGAGACTCTACAACTTTACCAGTCACGACAACGGAGCAACCGGTTGTCAGGCGCAGTACGTCATCATTGTAATTAGGCAGAGAATTATTAATGACGGCCTGTACAGGAGAGAAGCAGGAACCGTCATAGACGGCGAGGAAGGAGATACCAGCTTTTGAATCTCTACGAGTACGCACCCATCCGCGCACGGTGACTTCTTGGTCAACGGCTACGCGGCCCTGGAGTACGTCGGCTACAGGCACAACGCTCATATTTTTCTCTCTATTAAATGGTCAGTGACAATAAAAAATAACCCACATTCGGGGGTTATCTATGTTACCTGTAGCCAGCTTTCAGACAAGCAGAAAAATCAAAGGAAACGAAGAAATACATAAAGAGGGGAGTCACAGATATAAAGAAAGAAACCTATGGGTGCGATGAATATCACCCACAGGTTTATTGGCTCAACTGGCTTTCTTGACTAGTGGTAAATCGAAAGCTTTACGCAGTGCGCGGACAAAAGCTTTATCGTGGCAAATCGTTTTGCCTGGGCTGTCGGACAGTTTAGCGACCGGCTTGCCGTTACACTCAACCAACTTGATGACAATATTAAGTGGCTTCACCTGCGGAATATCGCATGTCAGGCGCGTGCCAATACCGAAACTGAGATTCACGCGAGTGCAGAAATGGCGATAAAGCTCGATGGCTTTTGGCAAATCGAGATTGTCCGAAAATACCAATACTTTGGTTTTTGGATCAATGCCGAGTTTTTCGTAATGCGCGATAGCTTTTTCGCCCCATTCAAACGGGTCACCTGAATCGTGGCGCAGCCCCTGATACCAGCTGGCGAATGAAAGATCAAAGTCGCGTAAGAAGGCATCCATTGTGATGCAGTCGGTCAGCGCGATGCCAAGTTTATCCGGGTACTCATCAAGCCAGGCCTGGAGCGCTGCGCGCTGGCTGTTTGCGAGAGTCGGGCTGATTTGCTGATGTGCCTGGAACCATTCGTGAGCCTGAGTGCCCATCGGGGTTAAATTCAGACGGCGCGCGAGGTCGTAATTGCTGGTGCCAACAAACCATGATTCTTGTTGCAGGCGGCTTACAATAGCTTCCTGAACTTCACGCGAGAAGCGGCGACGAGTGCCAAAATCCATCAGGCGGAAAGCAGAAAGATCGATATCTGCCGTCAATTCTTTGAACTGAACCAGTTTGCTTTCCAGACTCTCTAGCGCCATTTGCGTGGTCACGCCTGGCGAGCGGTGTTGATGCACCACTTCGCTGATCACCGCCAGCAATGGCACTTCCCACATAATCACTTCCAGCCACGAACCGGTTAGACGAATATCTAAATGGCCGTTGTTATTGCTGATGTGCACCTGAGTGGGGTCGTAGCGGAAAGTACGCAGCCAGCAGAGGTAATCGGCCTGGAAGAATGGCAGAGTTTCCAGAAACGCGAACTCCTCGTCACTTAACGAGAGGTGTTGCATTAAATCAACCTGCTCACGAATGGCGTCTGCGTAAATGCCCAGCAGATCATCACCGCGGCAACGGAACTCGGCCGCGACGTTCACGTCGTGATAACGGTGGAAAACGGCCTGCTGCATATGAAGCTTATAGGCGTCAGTATCCAGTAGCGTTTGCAAAATCGGGGAAGCGTGTCGTGTCATGGCGCGTTGCAGCATCCTCTCACAGGAGCGTTTCCATCAAGGGCTAAGCAGATAAAAGACGCAGGAGTATACCCTGATTATCTGTTTATTAAACCTGGATCACAACACACGGACATTTTCTGGTCGATAGCAATTTGTGCCGCTTGTTATATAAATGTAGCAATTCGCGTGAGAAGCCCAGAAAAGTTGAAGATTCTGCGTGGCAACATTCGGGCAACAGGAATAGACTGAACTCCGCAAACTTACGGATGATGTATAAGGTTTTTTATGACACAACAGCCACAAGCCAAATATCGCCACGACTACCGTGCGCCGGATTACACGATTACCGATATCGATTTGACCTTTGACCTTGATGCCGCAAAAACCCTGGTCACAGCTATTAGCCAGATCACCCGCCAGGGTGCAGCAGGCGCGCCTCTGCGTCTTGATGGCGAAGACCTGACGCTGGTGTCTGTTGCTGTAAACGGCACTACCTGGGAAGATTATCGCCAGGACGAGGGTGCATTGATCATCGAGTCACTGCCAGAAACCTTCACGCTGACTATCGTTAATGAAATTAGCCCTGCCACGAATACTGCGCTGGAAGGACTTTATCTTTCTGGCGATGCACTTTGCACTCAGTGTGAGGCTGAAGGTTTCCGCCACATTACCTGGTATCTCGACCGACCAGACGTTCTGGCGCGTTTCACCACCAAAATCATTGCGGATAAAAAGCAATATCCTTTCCTTTTATCTAATGGCAACCGTATCGCTGAAGGTGAACTGGAAAACGGCCGTCACTGGGTACAATGGCAAGATCCGTTCCCAAAACCGTGTTACCTGTTTGCGCTGGTGGCAGGTGATTTCGATGTATTACGCGATACCTTCAAAACGCGATCTGGCCGTGATGTAGCGCTGGAGCTGTTCGTTGACCGTGGCAATCTTGACCGTGCAAGCTGGGCGATGACTTCTTTGAAAGCATCCATGAAATGGGATGAAACCCGTTTCGGTCTCGAGTATGACCTCGACATCTATATGATTGTCGCCGTGGACTTCTTCAACATGGGTGCGATGGAGAATAAAGGACTGAACGTCTTTAACTCCAAATATGTGCTGGCCCGTGCTGAAACTGCGACAGATAAAGACTATCTCGACATCGAACGTGTTATCGGTCACGAATATTTCCATAACTGGACCGGCAACCGTGTGACTTGTCGCGACTGGTTCCAGTTAAGCCTGAAAGAAGGGCTGACCGTGTTCCGCGATCAGGAATTTAGCTCGGATCTCGGCTCACGTGCAGTAAACCGTATTCAGAACGTGCGCACCATGCGTGCCGCACAGTTTGCTGAAGACGCAAGCCCGATGGCGCACCCGATTCGCCCGGACAAAGTTATCGAAATGAATAACTTCTACACCCTGACCGTGTACGAAAAGGGTTCTGAAGTTATCCGTATGCTGCATACCTTGCTGGGTGAAGAGAATTTCCAGAAAGGCATGCAACTATACTTTGAGCGCCATGACGGCAGTGCGGCGACCTGTGATGATTTCGTGCAGGCAATGGAAGATGCGTCAAACGTTGACCTGTCGCATTTCCGCCGCTGGTACAGCCAGGCGGGGACGCCAGTGGTCACCGTGCGTGATGATTACGACCCGGAAAATGAGCTGTACCGGCTTACCATCAGCCAAACCACGCCGCCAACCGCTGAACAGCAGGAAAAGCAGCCGTTGCATATTCCGTTCGACATCGAACTGTATGACAACGAAGGCAAAGTTATTCCGTTACAGAAAAATGGCCACCCGATTCATCACGTGCTGAATGTGACTCAGGCAGAGCAGACGTTTGTCTTTGATAACGTTTATTTCCAGCCGGTTCCGTCATTGCTGCGTGAGTTTTCAGCACCGGTGAAACTGGAATACAAATGGAGCGACCAGCAGCTGACGTTCCTGATGCGCCATGCACGCAACGATTTTTCCCGTTGGGATGCCGCGCAAAGTCTGCTGGCGACGTACATCAAGTTGAACGTCAACCGCAGCCAACAGGGCCAGCCATTGTCGCTGCCACTGCATGTTGCCGATGCTTTCCGCGCTATTTTGCTGGATGAGAAAATTGACCCGGCACTGGCGGCAGAAATTCTGACGCTGCCATCGCAAAACGAAATTGCCGAGCTGTTCCAGAAAATTGACCCGCAGGCGATTGCTGCCGTGCATGAAGCGTTAACGCGCACGCTGGCAAACGAACTGGCCGATGAATTCCTGGCAGTTTATAACGCCAACAAGCTCGATGCTTATCGCGTAGAACATGCGGATATCGGCAAACGTGCGCTGCGTAATACTTGCCTGCGTTATCTGGCGTTTGGTGATCAACAGCTTGCCGAGCAACTGGTGCGTAAGCAGTATGAAAGTGCAGACAACATGACGGACTCTATCGCCGCATTGTCTGCTTCTGTAGCTGCACAATTGCCGTGCCGCACAGAACTACTGGCTGCGTTTGATGAGAAATGGCATCAGGACGGTCTGGTGATGGACAAATGGTTTGTGTTGCAAGCCACTAGTCCGGCGGCAGACACATTGAGTAAAGTGCGTGAATTGCTGAACCACCGTTCGTTTAGCCTCGGTAACCCGAACCGTGTTCGCTCGCTGATTGGTGCATTCGCGGCGGCTAACCCGTCAGCGTTCCACGCACTCGACGGCAGCGGCTATCAGTTTATGGTGGAAATGCTCAGCGAGCTGAACCACCGTAACCCGCAGGTGGCGTCACGTCTGATTGAGCCGTTAATTCGACTGAAACGTTATGATGAAAAACGACAGGAGATGATGCGTGCAGCGCTGGAACAGCTGAAAGGGCTGGAAAACTTGTCGGGCGATTTGTTCGAGAAGATCAGCAAGGCGTTAGCTTAAAAACCACCCTTACCCTAACCCTCTCCCTGAGGGAGAGGGGATTACCCGGTGTTCTCCCTTTCCCTGAGGGAGAGGGGATTACCTGGAGTTCTCCCTCTGAGGGCGAGGGGATCACCTGGAGCTCTCCCTCTCCTGGGGGAGAGGGTCGGGGTGAGGGCGAACAAACTTAACCGGTGCGCACCACGCGCTCCGGTTCCTCCACAACCTGCCGCTTCATTACACGTTCTAACACCTGCGCTTCCAGTTCAGCCAGCCGCACAGAGCCGAGCTTACGTGGGCGAGGCAAATCAACCGTGAGATCCAAACCGATCTTTCCTTCTTCAATCAATAACACGCGATCCGCCATCGCAACGGCTTCGCTGACATCGTGCGTCACCAGCAACACCGTAAAGCCATGTTCCTGCCACAAAGAGACAATCAACTCCTGCATTTCGATACGCGTCAGGGCATCCAGCGCGCCCAAAGGTTCATCCAGCAATAACAGCCGTGGGCGATGAATCAGCGCCCGAGCCAGCGCCACACGCTGCTTCTGGCCGCCGGACAGGGCGGCCGGCCACTCGGTAGCGCGATTGGCAAGCCCAACCGCTTCCAGCGCTTTCGTCGCCGCGTCTTTCCAGTTTCCTTTCAGCCCCAGACCGACATTATTTATCACTGATTTCCACGGCAACAAACGCGCATCCTGGAACATTAAACGTGTTTCATCCTGGCTTTCGCGCAGTGGGGCATTTCCGGCAATCAGTGACCCGCCGTTGGGATTTTCCAACCCTGCCAGTAGTCGTAACAACGTACTTTTACCGCCGCCACTGCGCCCGACCACCGCAACAAATTGCCCGGCAGGAATATGTAATTCCAGCTCATCAAGAATTGTTTTATTGCCGTAGCGTTTGGTCACGCCGTTAAGGAGTAGGGGAGTCCCCTGGTTTAAACGTGCGGTATTCATGCGTTCTCCTCCTGTAACTGGTAAGCAGGGTGCCAGCGCAGCCAGACTCGTTCGAGTAATTGCGCGCTGATGTCAGCGAGTTTGCCGAGCAGGGCATACAAAATTATGGCGACGACAACCACATCGGTTTGCAGGAATTCACGGGCGTTCATTGCCAGATAGCCAATTCCGGAGTTTGCCGAAATCGTCTCGGCAACGATTAACGTTAGCCACATCAGGCCAAGTGCGAAACGAATGCCGACCATAATCGAAGGCAAAGCCCCTGGCAGAATCACCTGGGCAAACAGGCTAAAGCCTGACAACCCATAACTGCGGGCCATCTCCAGCAAGCCCTGGTCAATATTACGGATGCCGTGCCAGGTGTTGATGTAAATCGGGAACAGCGTGCCGAGAGCCACGAGGAAAATCTTCGCTGATTCATCAATGCCGAACCACAAAATGACCAGCGGGATTAGCGCCAGGTGCGGAACGTTACGCAGCATCTGAATCGAGCTGTCCAGCAAACGCTCCCCCCAACGCGAAAGCCCGCTAATCAGGCCGAGAACCAGGCCTAATGAGCCACCAATACTGAAACCAATCACCGCACGCCATGAACTGATCGCCAGGTGTTGCCACAATTCACCGCTGGCTGAGAGGTTCCAGAATGCAACCACCACCCCTTCCGGAGAGGGGAGGATGCGCGACGAGAGCCAGCCTGCGCTCGAGGATAGTTGCCAGATGGCGATAACCGCCACCGGCAAGACCCACGGTGCCACTCTCAGCAACAGTTTGTGCGTTGAAGGGGTCATTGGCGGCTCCTTAGCTTTGCGCGACTTTGCGCGGGATAAAGTCATTCGCCACGACTTCGCCTTTTTCATGAATCTGGCGCGGCTGTGGGATTTGTGGAATCGTGACGTCAAGGTGCGGGAACAGCAGTTCGCCGACGCGATAAGCTTCTTCCAGGTGCGGGTAACCGGAGAAAATAAAGCTGTCGATACCCAGTGCGGCGTATTCATTAATCCGAGCCGCCACGGTTGGGCCATCACCTACCAGTGCAGTGCCTGCACCGCCACGCACCAGGCCGACGCCTGCCCACAAGTTTGGGCTGATCTCCAGGTTGTCACGCTTGCCGCCGTGCAACGCCGCCATGCGGTGCTGGCCGACAGAATCAGTGCGGGCAAAAGCGGCCTGTGCTTTGGCGATGGTTTCATCATCCAATTGCGAAATCAGGCGATTGGCGGCATCCCACGCTTCTTCATTGGTTTCACGCACAATCACATGTAAGCGAATACCGAAACGTACCGTGCGGCCATGAGCCGCGGCTTTCGCACGGACTTGCTCAATTTTTTCTTTCACTAAATGTGGCGGTTCGCCCCAGGTCAGGTAGAGATCCACCTGTTCAGCAGCCAAATCCTGTGCCACATCCGAAGAACCGCCAAAGTAGAGCGGTGGGCGAGGCTGCTGCACAGGCGGGAATAACAGTTTTGCCCCTTTGACCTGAATATGTTTGCCTTCGTGATCCACCGTTTCGCCTTCCAGCAGGCGACGCCAGATGTGGGTAAATTCAGCTGAAGCTTCGTAACGTTCCTGATGATTGAGGAACACGCCATCTGCGGCTAACTCTTCCGGGTCGCTACCGGTCACCAGGTTAAATAAAGCACGCCCGTTGGAAAGCCTGTCCAGCGTCGCGGCCTGGCGTGCAGCCACGGTTGGCGACGTCACGCTTGGGCGCAGTGCGACCAGAAATTTCAAACGCTGCGTTACCGGAATCATCGATGCCGCAACCAGCCAGGCGTCTTCGCAAGAACGGCCTGTCGGGATCAGTACACCAGTAAAACCGATTCTGTCTGCCGCCTGAGCAATTTGTTGCAAGTAGGCATGGTCAACCGGACGTGCTGCATCGTTACTGCCTAAGTAGTGGCCGTCACCGTGAGTCGGCAGGAACCAGAATAAGTTTAAGCTCATGATTTATCTCCTTTAGCGGGTTGCCAGATGCGGGTGCGAATATCGACTTTCTTAGGCACTAAGTGGTTGTCATAAAACAGATCTGCGGTTTGCTGTTGTTTGGCGGCAGTCTCGGCGCTGACCGGGGTAATCACCGTTGGTGGGCGATGGTCGAAATAGGTAGCAATCACGTTTTCCGGCAACCCCATGGTTTTTGCCAGTAGCGCAACGCTTGCGTCACGCTGGGTGCGAGTTAACGCGTCGGCATCGCTAAATGTTTTCAATACGTGTTGCAGGAACGGACCGTTTTGTTCCGCGTAAGGGCGTGAAGCGAGGTAGAACGAACCGGTTTGATTTAGCTCGCTGCCGTCGGTTAAGACGCGCACGCCGCCATTCAACAGTGCAGCTGAATAGTACGGGTCCCAAATTGCCCAGGCATCAACGTTGCCCTGCTGGAATGCGGCGCGCGCATCAGCTGGCGTTAAATAAGCAGGCTGGACATCAGTAAATTTCAGCCCTGCTTTTTGCAGTGCTCGTAGTACCAGGTTGTGGGAGCTGGAACCTTTCTGGAAAGCGATTTTATGCCCTTTAAGATCCGCCACGGTTTTCAGTGGGCTATTCTCCGGCACCAGAATCACTTCGGCTTTTGGTTTTGCCGGTTCAGAACCGACATACACCAGGTCCGCGCCCGCAGCTTGCGCGAAGATTGGCGGAATATCTCCCGTGCTACCGAGATCGATACTACCGATGTTCAGGGCTTCGAGCATTTGTGGGCCAGCCGGAAATTCAATCCACTGGAACTTAGTATTTGGATACTCTTTTTCCAGAAGCTGGTGGCTTTTCGCCAGTACCATGCTGACCGAGCCTTTTTGATAACCAATGCGCAACTGCTCTGGCCCCGTATCTGCCGCGTGAAGCGTGGCGCTCAGGCTTAACGTTCCTGCGAGTGCAAGCCACGGCGCGGTTCGTTTCAGAAAATTAAACATGGGCAACTCCTTGCGTCTTAAAAGGGGAAGAGACAATAAAATCCCGGCGGTGCAGAGCCTGCCAGAAGGTTTCCAGCGCGTTATCGAGACGTTGTTGTAAGTTGTTGCTGAATACCGGTTTGTGCTGGTAATCCGCTATCTGGCTGTCATCAGCAAACACGCCATGTAGAATTTCCTGCGCTTTCAGCGCATTAAGGACGGGTTTCAGCGCGTAATCGACCGCCAGCATATGTGCCACTGTTCCGCCGGTAGCTAATGGCAGCACGACCTTTTTATCCAGCGCACGTTCAGGCAGCAGGTCGAGCAGGGTTTTCAGCGCGCCAGAAAAGGAAGCCTTATAAACAGGAGTCGCAATGATCACGCCATCGGCCTGCTGTAATTGTTCATTTAAAGCGAGCAGCGCAGGGCTATCAAAACGGGCGTACAGCAAATCTTCTGGCGCGAAATTCTGTAGATGCCAGTGACACACCTCGATATCCAGAGCGCTTAATTTTTCGCGGGCATATTCCAGTAGAGCACTTGAACGAGAAGGGAAGCGCGGGCTTCCGGCAAGGGTGATCACACGCATATCGTTTCCTTATAACTAATTGTTTGCTTTTAGGTAACATTGATAACAATTGAGTGTGATAGTCGCGCAGAAGTGGTAATCCACTAAATGATTTATCCGGGAATCATTTGCCAAAAACTGAATAACAAAATGGAGGGAAGAAAACGTTTGCGCTGATTCGGTCTTTTTTGTTGCAGGTCAATTCCATTCACGTCCGTTATCGTTAATAATACTGCCCCAGTTTGCATACTGGGAATTCTGGAGTGTTCATGTACTACCCCTTCGTTCGTAAAGCCCTTTTCAAGCTCGATCCCGAGCGCGCTCATGAAGTGACATTTCAGCAATTGCGTCGTGTAACAGGTACACCTCTCGAATGGCTGGTGCGGCAAAATGTGCCCTCTAAACCGGTGACCTGTATGGGTCTGACCTTTAAGAACCCACTGGGTCTTGCTGCCGGTTTAGATAAAAACGGTGAGTGTATTGATGCACTGGGTGCCATGGGCTTTGGCTCCATCGAAATTGGTACCGTCACGCCTCGCCCACAACCAGGAAATGACAAGCCGCGTATCTTCCGTCTGGTAGAAGCAGAAGGCTTGATCAACCGCATGGGTTTCAATAACCACGGCGTAGATAACCTGGTTGAGAACGTTAAAAAATCCCATTTTGATGGGGTATTGGGTATCAATATTGGCAAGAATAAAGACACGCCAGTAGAGCAGGGCAAAGATGATTATTTGATCTGTATGGATAAAATTTATCCGTATGCGGGTTATGTCGCGATCAATATTTCCTCGCCAAATACCCCTGGATTACGCACGCTGCAATATGGTGAAGCGTTAGATGATCTGTTAGTGGCGATTAAAAATAAGCAACAAGCGCTTCAGGAATTGCATCATAAATATGTGCCAGTTGCCGTGAAGATCGCGCCGGATCTTTCTGAGGAAGAATTGATCCAGGTGGCTGATAGTTTAGTTCGCCATAATATCGATGGGGTCATTGCGACCAATACCACATTGGATCGTAGCCTGGTTCAGGGTATGAAATATTGTGACGAAATGGGTGGATTAAGTGGCCGTCCGGTTCAACTTAAAAGCACAGAAATTATTCGCCGCTTGTCGCAAGAATTAAATGGTCGCTTACCTATTATTGGTGTTGGCGGTATTGATTCGCTGATTGCTGCTCGCGAGAAGATGGCGGCGGGTGCCTCACTGGTGCAAATATATTCTGGATTCATATTTAAAGGCCCACCGCTGATTAAAGAAATCATCACTGGGCTGTAAACATTTTTCCTTTCAGACAACCGGGGCTTTATTTTCAGCCCTGGTTGTTTTATATTCCACCACTGTTGCTAAATTATACATATTGGTCTTTTATTAAATGTGTTCATTAACGAAGCGGCGATAAGGATGTTTTAAATCGTGGGAATAAACGAAAGGGCAAATAGTTATGCGGATAAAACCGGACGATAATTGGCGTTGGTATTTTGATGAAGAGCATGATCGTATGATGCTCGATTTAGCCAATGGTATGCTATTCCGTTCACGGTTCCCTCGTAAAATGCTCACACCAGATGCCTTTGAAAATACAGGCTTTTGTGTAGATGATGCCGCTCTTTTCTTCACCTTCGAAGAAAAATGTCGCGACCTTATTTTAAGTAAAGATCAGCGTGCTGAACTGGTATTAAATGCGCTGGTAGCGATTCGTTATTTGAAACCACAAATGCCAAAAAGCTGGCACTTTATCTCTCATGGCGAATGCTGGCAGCCGGTCCCTGGCGACGCGGCTTGTGTCTGTTTGAGTGATGATATGCAGCAAGTGAATCTGCTGGTGGTCGAAACGGGCAACAATGCTGCACTCTGTTTACTCGCCCAACCGGGTTTACAACTGGCAGGCCGCACTATGCAACTTGGCGATGCGATTAAAGTGATGAATGACAGATTAAGGCCGCAACCTTTGGGCAACGACCTCAGTCTCGATCAAGCTGTTTAATTTCCCGCTAATTCCACATCGCCCGCAGGAATACAACTACAACACAGGATTGTGCCATCGTCATTGATTGCGCTTTTCTTCAACGCCTTGACTTCCCCGCTGACTAATTTAATTCGGCAACTGCCGCAAATTCCGGCCCGGCAAGAATAGGGCACACGGATACCTTGTTGTTCTAGCTGCTCAAGTAACACTTGCTGATTGTTGCCGCGGAATTGTTGGCCCTGCCAGTCAATTGCCACATTGCTTTCTTGCTGCTCAAAAGGTTCTGGCTCTTCTTCGGTGGCCCCTGCGCCATAAGCTTTTGCTGGTTTGGTCGCCAGCACTTCCAGCTCATCGCCCACTCGAATAATGCCGCTATTGCGGGCAATTAAATTCTGGCCGAAATCGACGTCGCCATTATCTTGAGCGGTGCGGAATTGTTGCAGCGTTACCAGGGGTTCGCCGCCAGGATGTTTACGGCCACGCTCTGGACTGACGGTGGTAAAAATACAACGGCTACAAGGTTTCGCGACATCAAACGTCACACCACCAATACGCACCACTTTCCAGCTATCTTCAGCCCAGGCTTGTGCGCCAGTGACCACGATATTTGGGCGGAATTGCGCCATTTTGACGCTTGCCCGGCAGCGGTTTTGTAAATCACGTAACGAAGCTTCGTTAACCAGCAGGAATGGATAACCGTCGGCAAATGACAGTGGTACCTCTTGATGACGTTTCACGCGACGGGTCAACGTTTCGCCCAGCCAGCGCAACTGCACCGGGCGCGAAAAGAATCCGCTCAACCACTGGTTAATTTCATCCGGCGCTATCCGTGCTGTGAAATGATTACCCCACACTTCGGTCGGTTCGGCCTGAGGTTGAAAATCAGCAAAACGCACGCTGGCAGAACTGCCGTCGGGTGCGCTCAGAAATAAGCCATCGTGGGTAATCGCCGGGGTGAAAAGCACCATTTGCGGGAACTGACGCGCGGTAATAAAAGTGCCATCAGATTCGGTGACCATAAAAATGCGGTCAAAGGCTAAACCGCTGCTGCTTGCCTGAGCATGCGAGAGGGCAAGACCGCGCATCGATTTCACCGGGTGAATATAGAGTTGGGATAGGGTGATCATTGCGCTCCCTCGGCATAAACGAATAAATAAACAATATAAGAGGCCAACTTTATGACATGCGTGGCAGATTGGCTATAATGCGCCACAATTTTCTTTTTATACCTGATTAAGTGACGATATGAATTCTCTGTTTGCCAGTACGGCGCGTGGGCTTGAAGAGCTATTAAAAACTGAACTGGAGGGCCTTGGTGCGCAAGCATGCCAGGTGGTTCAGGGCGGCGTACATTACCAGGGGGACTCACGTCTGCTCTATCAAAGCTTGATGTGGAGCCGCCTTGCGTCCCGCATTTTGCTGCCTTTAAACGAATGCAGTGTTTACAGCGATCTCGATTTGTATCTTGGCGTACAGACCATCGACTGGCCTGCGCTGTTTGGCCCGGATGCGACCTTCGCGGTGCATTTCAGCGGCCTGAACGAGGTTATCCGTAATAGCCAGTACGGCGCGTTAAAAGTGAAGGATGCCATCGTCGACTCCTTTACTCGCAAAAACTTGCCGCGTCCGAATGTCGAACGCGAGCAACCTGACTTGCGCATTAACGTCTGGCTGAATAAAGACACCGCCAGCATCGCGCTGGATTTGAGCGGTGAAGGCCTACATCAGCGCGGTTACCGCGACAGCACCGGTGCTGCTCCTATTAAAGAAACGTTGGCATCCGCCATTGTGATGCGCTCAGGCTGGCAGCCGGGTACGCCGCTGCTCGATCCAATGTGTGGTTCCGGTACGTTGCTGATTGAAGCGGCAATGATCGCCACCGATCGTGCACCTGGTTTGCATCGCAAACATTGGGGCTTCCTCGGCTGGGCAAATCACGATGTGGAGCTGTGGAAAGAAATTACCACCGAAGCACAGGTTCGTGCGCGTAAAGGCCTTGGCGAATACACATCACGTTTCTTCGGTTCAGATAACGACTCAAGGGTGATTGAACGCGCTCGCGCTAACTCCCGTCGTGCAGGTCTGGCCGATATCATCAGCTACGAAGTGAAAGACGTCGCTAAACTGACTAACCCGCTGCCGGAAGGGCCTGTGGGGACGGTGATCAGCAACCCGCCTTACGGCGAACGTCTGGATAGCGAGCCTGCGCTGATTGCCTTGCACAGCCTGCTGGGCCGTAACATGAAGAACCATTTCGGTGGCTGGAATTTATCACTGTTCAGTGCTTCCCCAGATTTGCTCAGCTGCCTGCAATTGCGTGCTGAACGCCAGTTTAAAGCGAAGAACGGCCCGCTGGATTGTGTGCAGAAAAACTACCAGTTATCGGAAAACAGCACCGGTGCGGCATCAGGCCAGATTGCTGATGATTACGCGAACCGTCTGCGCAAAAACGTCAAAAAACTCGATAAATGGGCACGTCAGGAAGGCATTGAATGCTACCGAATTTACGATGCTGACCTGCCGGAATATAATGTCGCCGTTGACCGTTATGGCGAGTGGGTGGTGGTGCAGGAATATGCACCACCGAAAACCGTTGATGCGAATAAAGCGCGCCAGCGTCTGTTTGACGTCATTGCAGCAACGCTCGCGGTGCTGGAATTACCATCTAATCGTCTGATTCTGAAAACCCGTGAACGTCAGAAAGGGAAAAGCCAATATCAGAAAATGGATGAGAAGGGTGACTTCATGGAAGTGAGTGAATATAACGCTCGCCTGTGGGTTAACCTGACTGACTATCTCGATACTGGTTTATTCCTCGACCACCGTATTGCACGCCATATGTTGGGTAAAATGAGCAAAGGGAAAGACTTCCTTAACCTCTTTGCTTATACCGGCAGTGCAACGGTTCACGCAGGCTTAGGCGGCGCTAAAACCACGACTACCGTAGATATGTCGCGTACTTATCTGGAGTGGGCTGAGCGTAACTTACGTCTCAATGGTTTGAGCGGTCGCGCTCACCGCCTGATTCAGGCTGATTGCCTGGGCTGGTTGCGTGAAACCGATGAACAGTTTGATCTGATTTTTATCGATCCACCAACGTTCTCAAACTCAAAACGTATGGAAGAATCTTTTGATGTCCAGCGTGATCATCTGGTGCTGATGAAAGACCTTAAGCGCCTGTTGCGCCAGGGCGGCACCATCATGTTCTCCAACAATAAACGTGGCTTCAAAATGGACTTTGATGGGCTAGCGAACCTGGGTCTGAACGCTCAGGAAATCACGCAGAAAACCCAGTCGCAAGACTTTGCCCGTAATCGCCAAATTCATAACTGCTGGCTCGTGACTCACGTAGCCAAGGATTAATTGTCATGTCATTAATTAGTATGCACGGTGCCTGGTTGTCGTTTAGCGACGCACCGTTATTAGATAACACCGAACTCCATATTGAAGAAAACGAACGCGTCTGTCTGGTTGGCCGTAACGGCGCAGGCAAATCCACGCTGATGAAGATCCTGAATCGTGAAGTTCCGTTGGATGACGGGCGCATGATTTACGAACAAGATCTGATCGTGGCGCGTTTGCAGCAAGATCCGCCGCGTAATGTCGCGGGAACGGTTTACGATTTCGTTGCTGAAGGCGTCGAAGAGCAGGCCGTGCATCTTAAGGCTTATCACGATATTTCTCATAAAGTGATGACCGATCCAAGCGACAAAAATCTCAATGAGATGGCGCGCATTCAGGAAATCCTCGATAACCAGAATCTCTGGCAGCTTGAAAGCCGTATCAATGAAGTGCTGCTGCAATTAGGCCTGGATGCCGATACCGAACTGTCTGCGTTGTCTGGCGGCTGGTTGCGTAAAGCCGCATTGGGCCGCGCATTGGTGAGTTCTCCGCGCGTGCTGTTGCTTGATGAACCGACTAACCACCTGGATATTGAAGCGATTGACTGGCTGGAAGGCTTCCTGAAAGAGTTCCAGGGCAGCATCGTGTTTATCTCCCACGACCGTTCATTCATCCGCAATATGGCTACCCGTATTGTCGATCTTGATCGTGGCAAACTGGTTTCCTATCCTGGCGATTACGATCAGTATTTGCTGGCAAAAGAAGAAGCGTTGCGCGTTGAAGATCTGCAAAACGCTGAATTCGATCGCAAACTGGCGCAGGAAGAGGTCTGGATTCGTCAGGGCATTAAAGCGCGCCGTACCCGTAACGAAGGCCGTGTTCGTGCCTTGAAAGCGATGCGTAACGAACGCAGCGCACGTCGTGAAGTGCTGGGCAGCGCCAAAATGCAGGTCGAAGAAGCCGCTCGTTCCGGCAAAATCGTCTTTGAGATGGAAGATGTTTGCTACGCGATTGCTGAACGTGCTCTGGTTAAAGACTTCTCTGCTCAGGTTCAACGTAGCGATAAAATCGCGCTGGTGGGGCCAAACGGCTGCGGTAAAACCACACTGCTGAAACTGATGTTAGATCAGTTGCAAGCGGACAGCGGTCGCGTACATTGCGGTACCAAGCTGGAAGTGGCCTACTTCGACCAGCATCGTGCTGAGCTTGATCCGGACCGCACCGTGATGGATAACCTCGCGGAAGGGAAGCAAGAAGTGATGGTGAACGGTAAACCGCGCCATGTGCTGGGTTATTTGCAGGACTTCTTGTTCCATCCAAAACGTGCAATGACGCCAGTGCGTGCGTTATCTGGCGGTGAGCGTAACCGCTTATTGCTGGCTCGTTTATTCCTGAAACCAAGTAACTTATTGATTCTCGATGAACCGACCAACGATCTGGATGTCGAAACGCTCGAATTGCTCGAAGAGTTGATTGACGGCTATCAAGGCACCGTGATGTTGGTCAGCCACGATCGTCAATTCGTCGATAACACCGTGACCGAATGCTGGATTTTCGAAGGCGAAGGAAAAATTGGTCGCTATGTTGGGGGCTACCATGATGCGAAGGGCCAACAGGCTTCTGCTCATTCTTTGCGCCAGTCTGTGGCAGATAAAGCGCAAAACACCGTAGCTGCGAAAGTGGAAGTTGTTAAACGCGCAAGTAGCAAGCTAAGCTATAACCTGCAGCGTGAACTAGAGCAATTACCACAACGTCTTGAACAACTTGAGGCCGAACTGGAAGCGATTCAAGCGAAGGTCGGAGACCCTGAGTTTTTTAATCAGCCGCATGACGTCACGCAAAAAACCTTGAGCGACCTTTCTACAGCAGAAAAAGCACTGGAAGAGGCTTTTGAACGCTGGGAATATCTTGAAGCTCTGAAAAACGGCGCG
The DNA here is from genome assembly GCF_003675305.1 of Buttiauxella sp. 3AFRM03. Classification (NCBI taxonomy): domain Bacteria; kingdom Pseudomonadati; phylum Pseudomonadota; class Gammaproteobacteria; order Enterobacterales; family Enterobacteriaceae; genus Buttiauxella; species Buttiauxella sp. 3AFRM03. The sequence goes on along the minus strand of NZ_CP033076.1, from coordinate 1,235,805 downwards.
TAACTCAAGGAGACACGATATGTGTGCCACGCATCACCATCGTTCACACATATTGTGTTCGCAATGCGACTTACTGGTCGCTCTGCCTGAATTAGACGACGGCCATAAGGCCGTCTGTCCTCGTTGTGGAACCACGTTGCAGACTCAGTGGTCCTCAGCGCGACAACGCCCTACAGCTTATTCGCTGGCAGCTCTGTTTATGTTGCTACTGGCGAATCTATTTCCTTTTATTAGCATGAAAGTTGCCGGTATCAGCAGCGAAGTGTCGCTGCTTGAAATTCCTGGCGTGTTATTTAATGAAGATTACGCAAGCCTTGGCATGTTCTTCATGGCTTTTGTGCAAGCGGTGCCCGTGCTCTGTCTGATCACCATTTTGTTACTGGTTAACCAGGTGGCGATGCCCCTTGCGCTTAAAAAGTGGCTGGCTCGATTCTTCTTTCATTTAAAATCCTGGGGAATGGCGGAAATCTTTCTTGCTGGCATCCTGGTGAGTTTCGTCAAACTGATGGCTTATGGTGACATTGGCGTAGGAAGCAGCTTTATTCCCTGGTGTTTGTTTTGTGTGTTGCAGTTACGCGCTTTCCAGTGCGTGGACCGGCGCTGGCTATGGGATGATATTGCCCCTGAACCGGTCATTGCGGCACCGCTGAAAGTCGGTGTATCAGGCATTCGCCAGGGGCTGCGCTCATGCCCGTGCTGTACCGCAATCGTCCCTGAAGATCAGGAAATTTGCCCGCGTTGTGAAACCAAGGGTTATGTGCGTCGTCGCCATAGTTTGCAATGGACAGTCGCTCTGTTGCTGACTTCAATTATGCTTTATCTACCTGCGAACATATTACCCATCATGATTACCGAAGTACTGGGCAGCAAAATTCCCTCAACGATTATTGCCGGGGTAATTTTGTTGTGGAGTGAAGGTTCTTATCCGGTGGCCGCGGTGATTTTCATCGCCAGTATTTTGGTTCCAACACTCAAAATGTTAGCCATTGCATGGCTATGTTGGGATGCAAAAGGTCACGGGCAGCGTGACAGTGAAAGAATGCACTTGATCTACGAAGTGGTCGAGTTTGTTGGACGCTGGTCAATGATAGACGTATTCGTCATTGCAGTTTTATCGGCGCTGGTGCGCATGGGAGGATTGATGAGTATCTACCCGGCAATTGGTGCCGTTATGTTTGCATTAGTAGTTATTTTGACAATGTTTGCAGCGATGACCTTTGACCCTCGCTTGTCCTGGGATCGCGCACCGGATTCAACTTACGAGGAGTCTTCTGAGCATGGAAAATAAAAGCGGGGAAGCAAAAGTTACCAAGGTCAAAAACTGGTCCCCAGTGTGGATTTTCCCTATCGTCACCGTACTTATTGGCGCATGGATCTTGTTCTATCACTATAGCCATCAGGGACCGGTCGTTACGCTAATTACCACCAATGCCGAGGGTATTGAAGGCGGGAAAACTACCATCAAAAGCCGAAGCGTGAATGTTGGCGTGGTGGAAAGTGCGGTGTTGTCTGATGACTTACTGCACGTCGAAATCACTGCACGTCTGAATTCCGGGATGGAAAAACTGCTGCATAAAGATTCGGCGTTTTGGGTGGTGAAACCGCAGGTCGGGCGTGAAGGTATTTCAGGGCTTGGAACTTTGCTTTCCGGCGCTTATATCGAGCTGCAACCGGGTACTAAAGGGGGAAAAAGCAGTAAGTATGACTTGCTGGATGCCCCGCCTCTGGCCCCACCTGATGCGAAGGGTATCCGCATTACGCTTGAGAGTAATAAGGCAGGGCAGCTTGCACCGGGCGATCCGGTACTGTTCCGCGGTTATCGCGTTGGGTCAGTGGAAACCAGTACTTTTGATGCGGCAAAACGTAGCATTAAATATCAACTCTTTATTAGTGCGCCTAACGATCGCCTGGTCACCACCAATGTGCGTTTCTGGAAAGACAGCGGTATTGCCGTTGATATGTCTTCCCAGGGGATGCGTGTGGAAATGGGCTCGCTTACCACGCTGTTTAGCGGCGGTGTGAGTTTTGATGTGCCAGAAGGTTGGGAGCTTGGCAAGGCCGCCGCACCTGGTAGTGAATACAAGCTATTTGACGACCAGAAAAGCACCCAGGACTCCTTGTATACCGATCACATTGATTACCTGATGTTCTTCAAAGATTCCGTCCGTGGCTTACAGCCAGGTGCGCCTGTTGAGTTCCGTGGCATTCGTCTGGGAACCGTGGCGAAGGTGCCATTCTTTACCGCAGGTATGCGTCAGAAAATTAATGATGACTTCCGTATTCCAGTATTAATCCGCCTTGAGCCTGAACGTTTACAAAATCTCGTCGGTGATGATGTCCGAATTGAGGACAATATGGCATCGCTGATTAAACGCGGTTTGCGGGCCACGATGAAAACCGGCAGCCTGGTGACTGGCGCTCTGTTTATCGATCTTGATTTCAACCCTAAAGCTCCGCCGGTGACCGATTTGCCGACCTTTGATGGGTATCCAATCATTCCAACGATGAGCGGTGGTTTGGCGCAAATTCAACAACGTTTGCTGGAGACACTGGATAAGATTAATAACTTGCCATTGAATCCAATGATTGAAGAGACAACCAACTCGCTTGCTGAAAGCCAACGAACCATGAAGCGCTTGCAGCAGACGCTGGATAATCTGAATAAGATTACGTCGAATAAATCAATGCAATCGTTGCCTGAAGATATGCAGACAACGCTACGTGAGCTCAATCGCAGCATGCAGGGCTTCCAGCCAGGTTCTGCGGCTTACAACAAGATGGTGGCCGATATGCAGCGTCTTGATCAGGTGCTGCGCGAACTGCAACCTGTGTTGCGCACGTTGAACGATAAGAGCAATTCGCTGATCTTTGAAGCGAAGGATAAAAAAGATCCCCAGCCGAAGAGGGCACAATAATGAAAAAATGGCTTCCGATAATTGCAGCTCTTGTTTTGACGGCCTGTAGCAGCGATCCGGGAAAGACGTATTATCAGCTGCCTCAAAGCTCAACGCCTGCTATGCAGGCTGTGAGCCAGTCTGGCAGCCGTTTATTATGGGTGGAGCAAGTTGCGGTTCCTGACTACCTCGCCGGAAACGGCGTGGTTTATCAGACCAGCGATGTGCAATACGTGATTGCGACCAACAATTTGTGGGCAAGCCCGTTAGACCAGCAACTACGTAATACTCTGGTCAGTAATCTGAGCAGCGCATTGCCAGGTTGGGTGGTGGCTTCACAACCGCTCGGTAGCGTTCAGGATACGTTGAGTGTCAACGTGACGGGTTTCCACGGTCGTTATGATGGCAAGGTCATTGTGAGCGGTGAATGGTTGCTTAACCACGAAGGGCAGTTGACTAAACGGCCATTTCATCTTGAGTTAAAACAGCAAGCTGATGGTTATGATGCGATGGTGAAAACTTTAGCTCAGGCCTGGCAACAAGAAGCGCAAAGTATTGCCGGTCAGTTAACACGCATTAATTAATCACTTCAGTAGCACAAAAAAGCTGCGCCATTCGCTATCAACGCGGGCGCAGCTTTTCTTTTGGCATGAGCTCGTTACCAGTCATTGTTCACACTTTTTTCTCAAATCGCATCACATGTAGCTCACAAATATGACATTGGCGTGAATTTTGCGCATTGACGGTGGCGTGTTTTGGAGGTATTCGTTATATGTGGTTGCACGTTTTGTGGCCACTGTTTTCTTTCCACCAGATTAAAGAAATGAGGGAAACGAGGCATGAAGAGACAAAAACGAGATCGCCTGGAACGGGCTCATCAGCGTGGTTATCAAGCAGGTATCGTCGGACGCTCCAAAGAGATGTGTCCTTATCAGACACTGAATCAGAGGTCGTACTGGATGGGAGGCTGGCGAGAAGCCATGGAAGACAGGGCGGTTACCGCGTAATCACTGTCTCTTTAGAAAAAGAAACCTCCGCACAGCGGAGGTTTCGCGTTTATACCCGTCATCTTTCAAGCCGCAGGGGTGTTGGCTGCAACTTGAATGCTAACGGGTATAGAGGGCTAGAAAGCAGTGGTATCTTTGAACAGACCCACTTTCAGATCGGTAGCGGTGTAAATGACACGGCCATCAACCAGTACTTCACCATCTGCCAGGCCCATGATCAGGCGGCGATTGATGACGCGTTTGAAATGAATACGATAGGTAACTTTCTTCGCAGTTGGCAGAATCTGACCCGCGAGTTTAACTTCACCCACACCCAGAGCACGACCTTTACCTTCACCACCGAGCCAGCCCAGGTAGAAACCGACCAGCTGCCACATCGCATCAAGGCCCAGACAACCAGGCATTACCGGATCGCCGATAAAGTGGCAGCCAAAGAACCACAGATCAGGATTAATATCTAATTCTGCTTCAACGTAACCTTTATCGAAGTTACCACCGTCTTCGGTCATCTTGACCACGCGGTCCATCATCAGCATGGATGGCGCAGGTAACCGTGGGCCTTCAGCGCCAAACAGTTCTCCACGACCAGAGGCAAGAAGATCTTCTTTTGTATAGGATTCGCGTTTATCTACCATGTTTACAGTAAGCCTTTTTATAATGAAGCACGCATGTTAGCTAACACGTGTACGCTCAACAAGTCCGATCAGTTTGGTGTGAACCAGTTGAGCCAACGCAGTGGCCATGGATAACGGTGCCGAATATCTTGCGCCGATGCCTGAGCTATCCGCTCTTGTACCGCACGCATGAGCGTATTTTGCCCCTCACCATCCCAGGGCAGATTTGTTAATAATGGTAGCGCATCAGTGACATCGTCGATGGCCCAAATCGTGAATTGTCCTTGCTCCACAGCATCCAGAACATCCTGGTGCAGGCACAGGTGACGAATGTTGGACAGTGGGATTATCACGCCTTGCTTGCCGGTGAACTCACGTTCCTGGCAGATGTGGAAGAAACCTTCAATCTTCTCATTTAGGCCTCCAACCGGTTGTACGCGCCCGAACTGGTCGACTGAACCGGTTACTGCGATGTGCTGATAAATTGGCACATTCGCCAGCGCACTGATTAATGCGCACAGTTCCGCCATTGAGGCGCTGTCACCATCAACTTCACTATATGACTGTTCAAAAGTCAGAGATGCAGAGAAGGGGATTTGCTGATCGAGCTGCAATTCAGACATCAAAAATGCCTGCATGATCATCATGCCTTTCGCATGAATATTGCCACCCAATTCCGCTTTGCGCTCAACGTCAGTGAATTCACCATCACCCACATGAACGACGCAACTAATTCGAGAAGGCTCACCGAATGCGCGTGGATGACCCGGGAATTCTATCACTGACAATGCGTTAATTTGGCCAACCATCTCACCTTCGGTTTCAATCAGGATTTGCTCAAGCAGAATTTCATCCTGCATGCGCTCAGCCAGATAACCTTCACGCCATTCACGCTGCGCCAGCATTTGTGTCAGTTCAGCTGCGCTGAAGGTTTCGTCTTCCGTAAATGAGGCGACTTCGCGCAGTTGGCGGCCTATCCACGATGGACATAGCGGCAGTGTTTCCTGGTCACCCGTGTAGCGTACAGCTTCACGGATAAATGTAGTCCAGGCATCCGTTGCAGGTGCGGGTAGCGATTTAGATTTCGCAACGGCGTAAATCCACTGACACCACAATGCCATATCATCGGCGGAAGTAATTTGCAGGTTTTCTTCAAATTCGCTGTAGATTGCGCAGGTCGCCAGCTCTGGTTCCATATCCTGGAAGTCAGCCAGAGATTCACGTTCACCCACCAGGACCAATTTCAGGCTCAAGGGTAACGACGGGATGCTAACAGGCAACGGCCGTGTTTCGTCAGGTGAGATCCAGTCAAAGCGGCCCTGAATGACCATCTGCTTCAGACGTAGCCATAGCAACGGTTGTGCTAACACACTACGCAACGACAGCACCAGAATGCCACCGTTTGCCTGGTGAACTAAACCCGGAGTCAGTGTGATTTCCCCGGCAAACTGGCGAACACAGCCAAATAATTGCTCAGCTTCAATCCAGTCAGCTACGACGACCTCGGATTGACCAGCAAAATTGTCTTCAGCAGATTCAGCCGGGCGTAACGTGATACGCGAGCCTTCGATCAGATAATGTCCGCCGGTCAGTGTGATATCCGGAGACCAGCATTCGCGCGCTGCGTTAGCAATAAGATTAAGGTATTCGGCTTCTTCAGCGGCTTTTACCAGCATCAGATCGGCCGAGGCTACCGGTTGGCTGAGCTGCATCAGTCCATAAGTCAGACGAGGTTGCACAGCGGAGAAAGGGGCAGTTTCGGAATCATAAGGCTGTGCGAAAATTTCCTGATAACTTTCGGTATCAGGTACAAGAGCACGCCATTCAAGTCGATTAGTCGTCAAAGTCGCTATTTATTAATTAGATGTCAAAGGCGCGATTATACAAGAATAGGCGAAGCAGCACACGGTTTATGCGGAGCGGCAAGTTTACTTAGCTCACAGCTTTCATTTTTCAGGTAAGCGAAAATAAAAAAAACTGTTATTCTGAAATGAGTTACACGGTCACACTGAGACAACAATGAAATATCAACAGTTGGAAAATCTCGAGAGCGGCTGGAAGTGGAAGTATCTGGTTAAAAAACACCGTGAAGGCGAGCTTATCACGCGTTATATCGAGGCGAGTGCTGCGAAAGAAGCCGTTGATGAACTGCTACGCTTAGAAAATGAGCCTGTGCACGTGTTGAGCTGGATAGAGCAGCATATGAATCCAGAACTCCGCAACCGCATGAAACAAACTATCCGCGCACGTCGTAAACGGCACTTTAATGCCGAACATCAACATACGCGTAAAAAGTCCATCGACCTTGAGTATCTGGTCTGGCAGCGGTTAGCAGGGCTTGCTCATCGGCGAGGGTGCACTCTCTCAGAAACTATTGTGCAATTGATTGAAGATGCTGAGCGTAAAGAACAATACGCCAATCAGATGTCTTCTTTGAAACAAGATCTTCAGGCAATGCTCGGCAAATAATAGAGCGCAGTTGAGTTGATGCAGTGATTCATTTTGCTTTTCTGTTCCAGAACATTAAAAACAAAAAACCCCGCCGAAGCGGGGTTTTTTTATAACGGTAACTTATGCCGCAGGCTGAGTTACAACGTCTTTGATACCTTTAACTTCGATCTCTACGCGACGATCTGGAGCCAGGCAATCAATCAGTTTAGCTTTAGGAGCTACGTTATCACAGGTGCTGCCAGTAACTGGGTTAGATTCGCCCATACCGCGTGGGGAGATCTTGTTAGCTGGGATACCTTTAGAGATCAGGTAATCAACAACAGACTGTGCACGTTTGTCAGACAGTTTCTGGTTGTACTGGTCTGAACCGATACGGTCGGTGAAGCCCAGAACTACAACAGAACCATCTTTCGGGTCGAGGTTGCTCAACTGAGTATACAGTTGATCCAGTGCCTGCTGACCTTCTGGTTTCAGAGTTGCTTTGTTGAAGTTGAACAGAACATCAGACTTCAGAGTGAAGTGCTTAGTCTGTACTTCTGGAGCTGGAGCTGGAGCCGGAGCTACAACTGGAGCTGCATCATACTGGCCGAAACGGTAAGAAACACCCAGGCTCAGCATGCCGTTGTCTGGACGAGTACCAACGGTTTGCGCATCACCGATGTTGCTAACCCACTGGTAATCCAGGCGAGTTGCGATATCACGGGTGATTGCGTACTCAAGACCAACTGCTGCCAGCGGGGAAACGCCAGTGTCGTGTTCGCTGCGGGTAACGCCAGTAGAAGCGTAGTTACCTTTAGCGTCTGCACGCCATACCATACCACCCAGACGAGTGTAGATATCCAGATCGTCGTTGATTGGGTAGCTCAGTTTAGCAGCCAGTTGAACGCCTTGCGCTTTGAAAGCACCGTTATCAACGCTGCCCTTGTAAGGCATACGACCTAACCAGTCGTAACCCATTTCGAAACCAACGTACGGGTTAACCTGGTAACCACCGAATGCACCAGCACCCAGTTGGCTGCTGTGAGTTGGGCCATTGTTGTTCTGGAAACCGTTTCCGTAGAAACCGGTGTCGTGGAACTGGGACCAACCCAACTTACCACCTGCATACCAGGTGTTATCTTTCGGTGCGGCCTGCGCTACGGTAGCGAAGCCAGCCAGTGCCACTGCAATCGCGATAGCTGTCTTTTTCATTTTTTGCGCCTCATTATCATCCAAAAAGGCCATGAGCTTTAAAATCGCTCTAAAGCCCAGGGTTAAATCCTTCGCCCGAGTTTATGCTCACTTGTTACTCTACCGATCAATCGGTGTTATGGAAGAGCAACCCTGGCGAGCTAAAGTCTACAACGTAGTTGAAAACTTACAAGTGTGAAGTCCCTCAGGCATATGAAAAAAAACGATTTGAGTACACACTTTTTAACAACTTTGCGCGAAAAATAGGCTTCTTAAAACTGGCGGAATGCCGCCTGGAGCGGCTTGCAGCGGGGATTCTTCATAATTCACAATGAATTGTCAGCAGAGAAGAAAAAGTTCCAGGATTTCTCTTAAATTTACTTAATGATACAAACTAGAATGAATTTTTAGACCACTTCGTGGTCGACATCCTGTTTTTGAGGTACGAGTTGGACGCATAATAAAGCCAATTGCCTTACCTATTTCAGCTGCTGATGATAGCTGAAAATGCTCTTCGTCGGTCAATTCTTCCGGTAACCAACCAATAACAACACTGTAATTTCCTGTCTGCAATGCTTTTACCATAGCATCTACGGTAAAAAGTGGATCTAACTGGCTTACCTGCATCACTTTTGTCAGCGGAAGACCAGCTGACTGCACCCACTGACGACTCAATTTCTGTTGTGGCGTTAACCACAACTGCCAGCGAGATTGCTGACCAAGCTGTTGCAGCAAGGGCAGCAACACTAACTGTGTAATCCAGGGCTGATCTTCGCTGTAGATCACTTCACTGATCAACCCTTTAATGTTGTTACCTGCTGATGACTGAGCCAATGAAGACGCAGAACCTGGAACAGTGGCAACGTGAGTTAGAACGTTATGTGATTGCATAGTTAATCCCGCCTGATGGGTTACTGTATGAATATACAGTAATGCCAGTTCGGACAAAGATCAATCTAAATTTCGGAAAGCATATCGCAATTTCGACATGTAAATCTGCGGAAAGTAAGAATGTGATTGCCGTCGCTCATCATGTTACCTATTTTCATATTACTGGATGCAGTTACACATTGTGATGATATGTTATGGATTGATATTTAAGGATATATTCATGAAGAGCCGGTCTTATGCAAGGATTCATCAATCAAAAGAATATCTAGCGCCATTAGGTGATATAAATTATCGCTCGCTATTTGGTGGCTATAGTTTGACCGTCGAAAATGTGGTGTTTGCCATGGTTTCTGAGGGAGAATTGTATCTACGTGCCTGCGAACAATCGGAAGTTTACTTTGTTGCAAGAGCGTCAGAGTCTCTGGTTTATAACAAACGTGGACGAGCCATTGCGCTCAATTATTATCATGTCGATGAAGGACTGTGGCGTGATCGGCAAAAGCTGTTGCAGCTTTCAACCGATGCATTGTTTAGCGCTCGCCGTGAGAAATCTCGCCTGAAGGCGCAACAACGTCTCAAAGATTTACCTAATTTAACTCACAGCCTGGAGATGATGTTGTGGGAAGTCGGGATTGCTGACGTGCGCACCCTTCATGCTTATGGTGCAAAACGGTCGTGGATAAAACTGAGACATTTGAAGAAAGGGCTAGGGGTACAAGTCTTGTTGGCTTTAGCAGGGGCTATTTGTGGTGTTCATGAAGCCGCACTCCCGGCGGCAACGCGCCGGGAGTTGGTCGAGTGGGGGCATCTTTACGCGCAACGACACACCCGTTAAGTATGTTGCTGCGACACAAGTTGTTGGAGACGTGATATTTCTGGTAACAGCGCAACCAGCAGGCCAATTTGTTGAAGCACTAACGGCTCTTTGCTATCCGACTGTGGCTCAAGCGAGGTTATACGCTCAGTAAGCCCATGCAGCGCCTTGTGCACCCGTGCTTCATCGGCAGGCAAATGATGAAGGGCATCATCGACATAACACACCGCATCATCAAGCAGCAGTAAAATATCTTCGTTGGTCAGTTGTTCGCGGTGCGCACCTAACGCTGAAATATAGCTGTTAAATGTGTGATTTAGGCATAGCAAACGAAATGCAGTCTCTTGCATCTCTCGCGAAACGCGCGGCTCAGATGACATGTTGGACACCACAGATGCCAGTTCTGCATCTTTGTTATGTGCATCCCGGCGCGCGATTCGATATTCAACACGATTATCCCGGCCTTGATGGTATTGCTCAAGAATCGCATCCAGATAGCGGCAGTTCGCATTAAATGCGCGCTCAACAACCAATGGTAGTCGACGGAAACGCCAGTCCGGCCAGATGAAACTCACCGCAGCCCAGGCGATAGCACATCCCAGCAGCGTATCGAAGATACGAGGCATAGCGACTTCAAACCCTTCACCCAGCAAGTTGAAACACAACAACACCAGTAACGTGATAAACATGGTGGCATGTGCATATTGCACATTGCGAAAGGCAAAAAAGAGCACGCCAGTAATCACGATTAAGACAAGCTGGCCTTCAATTGACGGTACAAAGTACAACACCGGTAGCCCTATCGCCACACCCACTAAAGTACCGATGATACGCAATGCTAAACGTCGACGAGTGGCATTGTAGTTAGGCTGGCAGACAAACAGGCTGGTCAGCAGGATCCAATATCCATGTTTTAGCCCGGTAAACTGTATGAATGCGTAGCCGACGCAAAGCACTACCGACATACGAACCGCATGGCGAAATAACGCTGACTCCGGTGTTAAGTTGCGTTTCAGACGCTGCCAGACATCGCCAAAGCCGGTAATGCGATCATCCGCAAGGCGGTTTTCGATATCACTGTGAGGTGCGGCAAGAGCTTGCTCGGATTCAATTGTCGCTAATTGCGCATCGATGGCACGCAAATTACTCACCAGGAAGCCAAGCGCTTTTAATTCACCAGCCAGATATTGGTCGGCATTCAGTCTTTCAATCGCCGCATCAAGATGCGTAAACGCACGTTCAAAACGTGGGTCGTGCTGGTATTTCTCGCGTAATAAAATTGAGCGCGAAAGTTGCAAGCAAGCCTGGGACTGCATAGTTAGCAGTCGTTGAAAGCGGAACATAATATCGCTGTAGCGGAATTTATCGCGTAGCGCCTGGTACTGGATATGCGAAGAGCTCGCGCGCTCGTGAATGTCCTGCGCAACAAAATAGTAATGCAATGTACGACGTGTGCCGCGTTGTCCGCGATCTCCGCGTAAACGAGTCAAGAGTGAGCCTTTGGTCTGATTGAGCATCGTGACCAGTTGACTGTTGGCCATCGCAAGCTCAAGCATGGGGGCCTGGTTTTCTTCTTCAATGTCGGGGTCGAACAGCATGGCTTTGACCTCGAGATAACGTGCGAGACTTTCATAGCACCGCGCCAGGTTATCTTGAAGAGGCCGAATAGGGAAGATTAGATGCCCGGCAAGTGTCAGCACGTTGTACCAGATAGCGCCAGCCAACAGCAGTGTTGGTTGTTGATACCAGTGCTCGTATAAAGAAATACCGAGCATGGTATAAATGGCGATAAGTAGCGCCCCGAAGGCAATGGTGGCGTAACGCTGGCCCAGTCCGCCCAACAGAATGAACCCGCTAGTGGAAACCATTAGCCCGATGCCAAAAAAGATTGGCCACGGGTACAACAACTCAACTGATGCTGAAGCAATAAAGAAACTAATCAAAGTAATCAGCAGATTACGCAAACGCCCGGTGAGCCGGTCATCCAGGTCTGCGAGTGCGGCGGCAACTACGCCGAGCGTTAAGGGGATAGTCAGCTTAACGTCACCCAGCCACCAGGGGAGGGCAGCAGTGCCCGTCAGTGCGATGAAAATACGCAGGTTATAGAGCCAGGTGCTGTTCCAGGTATAGCGGCGCAGAATTGGACTAAGCATTAATACTCACTATCCTTGTCTGATTTACTGGAAACGACGACGGGCGTTTGCTTCACGTGCAGCCTGCGCAGTTTCAACGGAAACCACACGGCGGCCAACCGGCCAAAGCGCGATAGCAGCAATTTTGAAATTAGCGATTCCCACAGGAATGCCGATAATAGTGACGCATTGTGCAATCCCGGTGCAGATATGCAGCACACAGAGCCACCATCCGAAAAATACCAGCCAAACAATGTTCAGCAAGGTACCACCGGTATTCATGATGGCACTTTTGCTCTGCGGCTCGAGCTCATCAACATGAATGGCTTCGTTACCATACGGTACGAAAGAGAGTTTGGTTATCTCCCAGCAGGAACGAGTCAGCGGAAGCGTGAAAATAAAAATGATACTGACAAGAGTGGCCAGCAACCAGGATAGGGTAGTCAAAAAACCGCCCAGTACAAAGTTCAAGATGTTAAGGACTGTACGCATAATCACTCTTCGTTGGTATGAATGTAGACAAATGAATAACCACAACAATTGTAACGCGTTTTTACCCTGGAGCGTCATTCCTTCGGCGAGTAAACTTAACCACAACCTCTATTTTGGATCAGGCAAAGCGTAATGGAACTGAAAGCAACCTCCCTGGGCAAACATTTAGCACAACATCCCTATAATCGTGTGAGATTGCTGGCTGCTGGTGTCGAGGTAAAGGGCGAACGCCATGAATATCTTATTCCATTCAATCAGTTAATAGCCATTAATTGCAAGCGCGGCTTGGTGTGGGGGGAACTTGAGTTTGTCCTGCCTGATGACAAAGTGGTGCGTCTGCATGGGACTGAATGGAGCGAAACGCAGCGCTTTTATCATCATCTCGATGAGCTTTGGCAAAACTGGAGTGCCGAAATGAGCGAAGTTGCGGCTCAGGTTTTACGCCAGCAGCACGCTGAGATTACGCGCAGGATTCAGCAGGAAAAATGGTTCAGGCGCAGCGACATGCAGGCATTACAACAAAACGTGCGTGCTGCGTTTTCTGCATTACCTATGCCGCAAGCCCGGCTGGAAGATTTCGAAAATTGTCGTGAAATTTGGCTGCAGTGCAAAGCCTGGCTTGAACAAGGCGAGCAACGCCGACATCAACGCAATACCTCTTTCACCAATCACATGCTTGAAAAGTATGCTGATTTCTTCCAGAAAATAGAAAGCTCGCCACTGAATCCCTCTCAGGCTCGCGCCGTGGTTAATGGCGAAGATTCGTTATTAGTTCTGGCAGGAGCGGGAAGTGGAAAAACCTCTGTTCTGGTTGCTCGTGCAGGTTGGTTGCTGCAACGTGGCGAGGCCAGTGAAGATCAAATTTTATTGCTGGCATTTGGCCGCAAAGCCGCGCAGGAGATGGACGAGCGTATCGCTGAACGCCTCCAAACCGATGCGATTTCAGCCCGTACATTCCACGCATTAGCGCTGCATATTATTCAGCAAGGCAGCAAAAAGGTGCCACGTGTTAGCGAACTGGAATCTGATACCGATGCACGCCATCAATTGCTGATTGAAAGCTGGCAGCAACAATGCCGTGAGAAAAAAGCGCAGGCTAAAGGCTGGCGCGAGTGGCTGAGTGACGAGTTGCAATGGCATGTGCCGGAAGGTGAATACTGGAAGGATGAACGTTTAGCAAAACGCCTCGCCAGCCGCTTAGACAGATGGCTGGGATTAATGCGTATGCATGGGGGCTCTCAGGCTGAAATGATTGCCTCTGCGCCTGAGGATATTCGTGATGTGTTCGCTAAACGCATCAAGCTCATGGCTCCGCTATTAAAAGCCTGGAAAACGGCGCTGAAGTCCGAAGAAGCGGTCGATTTTTCAGGTCTGATTCATCAGGCTGTGAATGTGCTGGAAAAAGGGCGTTTTATTAGCCCATGGAAGCATATTTTAGTTGATGAATTTCAGGACATCTCGCCTCAGCGAGCTGCATTGCTGGCGGCACTGAGAAAACAAAACTCGCATACTTCTTTGTATGCCGTGGGCGATGACTGGCAAGCGATTTATCGTTTCAGCGGTGCAGAAATGTCGCTGACGACCGCCTTTACTCAACATTTTGGTGAGGCGGACCAGTGTGCACTGGATACCACTTACCGCTTCAATGACCGCATCGGTGAAATCGCGAATCGATTCGTGCAGCAGAACCCGCATCAACTTGCTAAACCATTAAACAGCTTATCTAAAGGTGATAAAAAAGCTGTCACATTATTAGCCGATGACCAGCTTGAAGCGTTACTCGATAAGATGAGCGGATATGTACAGCCCCAACAGCGCATTCTGGTGCTGGCGCGTTACCATCATTTACGTCCGGTAATTCTGGAAAAGGCTGCGACGCGTTGGCCAAAACTGGCCATTGATTTCATGACTATTCACGCCAGTAAAGGGCAACAAGCTGATTATGTTGTGATACTGGGATTACAGCAGGGGAAAGATGGCTTCCCGGCTGTGGCGCGCGAATCGGTCATGGAAGAGGTGTTACTGCCACAACCAGAAGATTATCCGGATGCTGAAGAGCGGCGGTTACTGTATGTGGCGATGACGCGGGCCCGTCATCGTGTCTGGCTGTTATTCAACAAAAAAGAACCATCCAGTTTTGTTGATATCCTGAAACATCTTGGCGTGCCCGCTGCCAATCGGCCGTAGTTACTTCAGTCGCTCAGCCAAATAACGTGCATAGTCAGGGATCAAAATTTCTACTGACTGATTAAACCCCGGCGATTGAATAATAAAATCGGCGGTGGATAAGTTGGTAGCCACAGGAATGTTCCACACCGTCGCCAGACGCAGTAATGCTTTAACATCCGGGTCGTGTGGAACGGCATTCAACGGGTCCCAGAAGAAAATTAGCACATCAATTTTCCCTTCGGAAATCAATGCGCCCACCTGTTGATCGCCGCCCATTGGGCCGCTTAGCATGGCATTGACATCCAGACCGCTGCCGCGTTGGATCAGATTCCCGGTGGTACCGGTTGCGTACAGTACATGCTGGGCAAGTACTGCCTTGTGGCGTTCAACCCATTTTAACAACGCATCTTTGCAGTGATCGTGCGCGACCAGCGCGACATGCTTCTTTTCCGCCAGGGTGCGGCTCGTTAATTCCATTGGTTAATCCTGAGTAATTAATAATGCCTACAGCTTACTGGAAGCCACTGATGCTGCAAGAGAAGGGTGGTAAAAATGCGGGAACAGAAAGGTAATTATTGCTCAGGCTTATCTTTCACCCATTGTAAGAAACGGTCACGAGTGGGTTTGTCTGCTTGTAAAAACCAGTACTTGAGACGCTGTTCGGTTAATGTTTCTGACTGCGGCGGCGGTGTATCAAGTTCGGATGTGCGCGACAGCAATGTACTATCATCAGCCATCATCGTGGCGAATCCTTTTATTGATGCGACCTTCCCAGATTTGTTGTAAAACTGGGTATCTTGCTCGTAATCAATCCCTTGTGGCGTCACTTTTACTGGCAGGATATCAACTTTCAGAGGGATGACTGTGGCACCACCGTCCAGTAACTGGAGATGCGGAGTACGGTCAAACTCATCACTCTCTTTATCATTTTCAATACGGGGTAAATTAAAATTGACCTGGCTGACCTCCTTAGTGTCGAAACTTACAACTAAAGGTGGGGATATATAAAGACGTTGTTCACGTGTGTTGGTACGAATATTCTTCTCAACGCGGAATACCAGCTGGTGCGGCCCGTTATCCAGCTCAAGACTATCAGCCCCTCTTAACAAAGAGCTTGAAACCTTTTTCCCATCAAGCACCAGCAAATCTACATCTGTGGACAAACGTAATGTTGTTGCCCGCAATTCAAGCGGCAAAAGAGAGATCCAACATATTGCGATAAAGAACACCGTTCTCATCAATTTCTCCTGCCATGGGTAAATGGGACTATCCCTTACTGAATGTATCAAAATTTTTCATAAGGACAGTTCATTAACATATAGACATATTTTCCAAAATTGCTCTACTACCTGTGTATGGGAAAGATGGTGAGTCAGTAGCGGATGGCATACACTTTTGATAACGAAGTCCCAGCGGAGAGTGTGATGAAACAGGCAGATATCGAAACTATTTTAAAAAGCACCCGAACAATTGCACTGGTGGGAGCCAGTGATAAACCAGATCGCCCAAGCTATCGGGTGATGGCATATTTGCTGGATCAAGGATACGAAGTGATTCCCGTGTCACCAAAAGTGGCCGGTAAAACGCTGTTGGGGCAGCAAGGCTATGGATCTCTTGCAGATATTCCACAGAAAGTGGATATGGTCGATGTCTTTAGAAATTCAGAGGCTGCGTGGGAAGTTGCGAGAGAAGCTATTGCTATCGGTGCAAAAACGTTGTGGATGCAGTTAGGCGTCATCAATGAGCAGGCTGCCGTGCTGGCACAGGATGCCGGTTTAAACGTGGTGATGGACAAATGCCCGGCAATTGAAATTCCTCGCTTAGGCCTGGCTAAATAATTAAAAAACCCCGCAATTGCGGGGTTTTTGCTAATTACGCAGGCGAGGTGCCTGAAGCTGTTGCCGTATCGAAGCCGCCAATTCATCCATTGACGGTTGTTCGGGATGCTCGTCTTGTGACTCCCCACTTAACTGGGCTTCAGCAAGATAGGTGTGCACTGCCTGGCCATCATCATCTTCCATTACTACATGATACCAGGGTGCACGACGGAGGGCATCATTGTCGGCCAGATCATCTTCTGCGGGTTCATCCAGAGAGTATTCTGGGTCGATATCGACCACCACTCCCAGATATCCCAGCAAAGAATGTCTTACTTGCTGGCCAATGCCGAATTTGCTGGCAATCATAGTCACCTCCTGAGAAACATTACCTGCAATTAATGTGCGGGCAACTTCCTGCTTTTCAAGTTACATGACGCGACAGGCAAACCCTTTCAGATACAACCCTTCCGGATAGGTGGCGATCACGGGGTGATCGGCGGCCTGACGGAACTGCTCTATAAATTGTACATCACGCCCGGCGTCTACGGCGGCATCGGCAATGATTTTCTGGAATAAATCTGTCGTCATTAAACCTGAGCAGGAGAACGTCATCAGAATGCCACCCGGATTCAACAACTGGATTGCCAGCATGTTGATATCTTTATAACCCCGGCAAGCGCCCATCAGCTGGTTCTTGTTTTCGACAAACTTAGGTGGGTCCATAATAATAACGTCGAACTTCTCACCCAGATCGCGGTATTTGCGCAGCAGTTTGAACACATCATCACGCACGAATTCGGCTTTGCTCAGGTCGAGTTTGTTCAGCTCAACGTTTTGCTTTGCAACATCCAGAGCATCCTGAGAGGTATCAACACTGACAACCTGCTGACATCCGCCCATCAGTGCGGAAACTGCAAAACCACCGGTATAAGAGAAGCAGTTCAACACACGCTTATCTTTCACATACTGGCGAGTCGCAAAGCGACTGTCGCGCTGATCAAGGTAGTAACCAGTTTTATGGCCACCTTTAATATCAACCAGCAGCTTCATGCCATGTTCTTCGATTGGCAACAAGTCAGGTGGCAATTCACCGCTCACTGGGCCTTGCGTCAATTCCATGCCTTCTTTCTTACGCACCGCAACATCTGAGCGGTCATAGATAGCGCATTCTGGATAGAGATTTTGCAGTGCAGCGACCAGAGCAGGGCGTTGGTATTCTGCGCCAGCGGACAGCAATTGCAGTACAAGGAAATTACCGAAGCGGTCAATCGTCACACCTGGCAGGCCATCAGATTCGCCGGCAATCAAACGATAGCTGTCTAACCCATCGCGAGTCGCCAGCCATTCGCGCCACTGCTGCGCTTGCTGCAAACGGCGAGTGAAGAAGGCAATATCAATGTTTTCGTTGGCATCAAAAGTCCAGACGCGCGCACGGATTTGCGAAGAAGGAGAATAGGCGGCACGTGCCAACCATTTTCCCTGGCTGTCGACAACATCAATTGTTTCGCCGAGATTAGCTTTGCCTTCCATACGTGCGACGGCACCAGAAAACACCCACGGATGACGGCGCAATAACGATTTTTCGCGCCCTTTGGTTAACACTAAACGTACACTCATAATTTGCTATGCTTTCTTGCTAAGATTTGGGCGTCATTTTCCGGTTAACACCGGCTAAATGCAACGTAAGAACCCGAAACGGAGGAAGTTATGACCACAGTATGCACACTTGCCTGGGTCCACGGCCTGGTTCAGGGGGTTGGTTTTCGC
Organism: Buttiauxella sp. 3AFRM03; assembly: GCF_003675305.1. NCBI lineage: Bacteria > Pseudomonadati > Pseudomonadota > Gammaproteobacteria > Enterobacterales > Enterobacteriaceae > Buttiauxella > Buttiauxella sp. 3AFRM03. The sequence goes on along the minus strand of NZ_CP033076.1, from coordinate 1,217,584 downwards.
TACAGCACACAACGTGAGGCACTAAAACTGGGTTTAACCGGTTATGCCCGTAACATGGATGATGGTAGCGTTGAGGTATTAGCCTGCGGTGATGCACCACAGGTTGAAAAGCTTATCGCGTGGCTAAAAGCAGGAGGGCCGCGCAGTGCCCGGGTTGATAAAGTGCTGACTGAGCCTCACCAACCCGACCGCCAAGGGACAGACTTTAGTATTCGCTACTAAATACACTTCACCGGCTTTGGCAGACCGGCAATTTTTGTCGCCTGCTTGGCCGGCCCTTTCGGGAACAAACGGTATAGATAGCGGCTATTACCTTTCTCTTCGCCGAATTTATTCGCCATCGCTTTGACCAGCATACGAATAGCCGGAGAAGTATTAAATTCCAGGTAAAATTCGCGTACGAAGCGCACTACTTCCCAGTGCTCTACTGCCAGCGTAATGCCTTCGTTTGCCGCAATCACTTCGGCAAGCGGCTCGCTCCACTCGTGGCTATTTTTCAGATAACCATCGGCATCGGTTTCGATTTCTCGGCCTTCAAACATCAACATAATTATTCTTTGCTCCAGACAAACTGGCCGCAGTGTAGCAAATTTTAAGGTGTCAGAAAAAATAAAGCCCCGCGATTAAGCGAGGCTTTATTGGCACCACAACCGATGATTAATCGCGGCTAGCGAAGCCCAGAATGCTCAACAGGCTGATAAAGATGTTGTACAGAGAAACATACAAGCTCACTGTTGCGCGAATATAGTTAGTTTCGCCACCACGAATGATGTTGCTGGTCTCAAATAAAATGGCGCCGGATGAGATCAGAATGAACACCGCGCTAATTGCCAGGTGCAGGGCAGGTAATTGCAGGAAGATATTCGCAACCATACCGACCAACACAACGACGACACCCGCCATCAGCATGCCGCCGAGGAAGGACATATCCTTACGGGTGGTCAGCACATACGCCGAACAGCTGAAGAACACCAACGCGGTACCCCCCAACGCCATGCCAATCACATCGCCCATACCGGCGGAAATATATGAGTTAAGCATCGGCCCGAGGATATAACCCAGGAAGCCTGTGAACGCGAATGCTGCCAGAATGCCCGTTGGTTTATCAGCCAGACGGTAGGTTAAAAACATCAGACCATACATGCCGACCAGCGTCAAAATCAGGCCCGGAGATGGCAGCATCAACACGGTGCTGGCGGTTGCGGTAATCGCAGAAAATGCCAGCGTCAGGCTGAGCAGGAAATAGGTATTACGCAGTACCTTGTGGGTACTCAGCAGTGACGAACGGTCACGCGAGGAAGTAATTATGCGATCCATTCAGAAACTCTCTCTTATGGCAGGTGGTTATAGTGGCTGAGAATAATAGTCTCCTTTATTGCAAGAAAGCCCTTTTACCCATCTTTACCTTGCCTTATTTGCATAACAGACCGGACATACGTCATAAAATTCACTTATATGTGGCTGAAAATTATTGCTTAAATTAATACTGTTGCTAAGAGTGTTAACCGTACCGTCGTTAATAACTCAAATAAGGCGTGTGTAATGAAAGCTAATAACCACAACATTTTTATTAAATCGATTATCGCTATTGGATTGGCTAGCGCAGTTTCTGGGGCGTGGGCCGCGAACGTACCCGCGGGTACGGAACTGGCTGCAAAACAAGAATTGGTGCGTAACAATGGCAGTGAACCTGCCTCGCTTGATCCTCATAAAGTCGAAAGTGACGTTGAATTTAACATCATTAGCGATTTTTTTGATGGGCTGGTGTCTGTGCGTAACGACGGTTCGATTGAGCCGAGACTAGCTGAACGATGGGAGGAGAAGGACAACACTATCTGGACGTTCCATCTTCGCCCCGGCCTTAAGTGGTCTAACGGTGAGCCGATAACCGCTGAAGATGTGGTCTGGAGTTGGCAGCGTTTGGTTGACCCGAAAACAGCATCACCTTATGCCAGTTATCCCGGTGGGATGCACATCGCCAACGCTGCGGATATTGCACTTGGAAAGCAGTCACCTGATACGCTGGGGGTTAAGGCTCTTGATGCCACCACGATACAAGTTACGCTGACTCAACCCACAGCTGCGTTTCTTGCCATGCTGGCGCACCCGTCTATGGTGCCTGTCGACAAAGCAGTGGTTGAGAAGATTGGTGATAAATGGACGCAGCCGGGTAATTTCGTCAGCAGCGGTGCTTATACACTGGCGCAATGGGTAGTGAACGAGAAAGTGATCGGCGAGCGTAACAAACAATACTGGGACGACAGCCACACAGTTATTAATAAAGTGACTTATTTGCCTATCGCTTCAGAAACGGCAGACATCAATCGTTATAAAGCAGGTGAGATTGATATTGTTTATACCTTATCGCAAACGCAATTTGGCTCGCTCAAAAAATCCATTCCAGACCAGGTTCATGTTACGCCGAAACTGGCGACCTACTATTACGAGTTCAACACCACTAAAGCCCCGTTCAATGACCCACGTGTACGTCGTGCGCTGAACATGGCGCTCGATAAAGACATCATTGCCGAGAAAGTTTTAGGGCAGGGGCAAACGCCTGCGTGGGTTGTCAGCCAGAAGAACATCGGCGGGGTGGAGATAAAATCTCCTGAATATGCGAGCTGGAGCCACGAGAAGCGCGTCGCTGAAGCCAAAAAACTACTGGAAGAGGCGGGATTCAATGCTTCACATCCGCTGAGCTTTAACTTGCTCTACAACACTTCAGAAAACCACAAACGGATTGCCATCGCCGTCAGTTCAATGTGGAGCAAAAATCTGGGCGTAGAAGCGAAGCTGCAAAACCAGGAATGGAAAACCATGCTTGATACTATGCACAACGGGACTTTCGATGTTGTGCGCTATGCGTGGGTAGCTGATTACGATGATGCCTCTACCTTCCTCAATACCTTCCGTACAGGTAATAGTGAGAACAACTCGAAATACAGTAACGCGCAGTACGATGAAGCACTGCTAAACGCGGCAAAAGCTAGCACCGTTGAGGAACGGGGTAAGTTCTATCAGCAAGCTGAGGACAAACTGGCGGAAGATGTGCCAGCAATTCCGGTTTATCACTATGTCTTAGCCCAGCTAGTGAAACCGTTTGTCGGCGGATACGCGCCAAACAACCGCGGTGTGTACTACACCAAAGATATGTACATCAAAAAACACTAAAGCCCATTTCATTGCGGGACGCCGATCTCGCAATGATTTGTGATGTTAAACTAATCAAATTGTTGGAGTTTCACTCAAACAACACAGGTTTGGTGATTTATCAGGCGAACGAACAAAATCGTGCTTTACAGGAAGTATCGGGATGTTTATAGTTCGCCTCGTTGGAAGCGTGGCCGAGTGGTTGAAGGCACCGGTCTTGAAAACCGGCGATCCGAAAGGGTTCTAGAGTTCGAATCTCTACGCTTCCACCAACATTCAAGCCCTAGCTTAGAAATAAGCTGGGGCTTTTTCGTTTCTGCTTGTTTGCTTCTGGTTGTCGATGTTTCACGCAAATAAACCAGATTTGATGATTTTTCAGGCGAACGAACAAAATCGCACTTTACAGAAAGTATCGGGATGTTTATAGTTCGCCTCGTTGGAAGCGTGGCCGAGTGGTTGAAGGCACCGGTCTTGAAAACCGGCGATCCGAAAGGGTTCTAGAGTTCGAATCTCTACGCTTCCACCAACATTCGAAGGGGTTGCCGAAAGGTGACCCCTTTTTGCTTTTATATCATGAAATTTTCTTTTCCAGTTCTCCCCAAAAAACCATCACAGCTTAAGTCAGCCGCCTGTCATGTTAGTCACTAACTGAAAACCACTGCTATCCATCCCTTTACCCCTTCCATCAATTGTTCCTAAGGTTTTATTAAGCTTCTTAACCTCAATAGTTCTCAAGCAGGATTTATATTTTAGTCACTCCCCGAACCACCATATTTTTCACTATTCTTTAAAAATGATAACCATTTTCATTAGCGTTCTCGTTTTGCTGTGGTTTAATCCGCGTCGCTATGTATCTCTGGTGTTATGTACTCATTTTTATCAAGGATTAACTTATGAAATTTGGCGTATCGTCCCTGTGCAGCATCGCAGTAGTGACTTCCTCCATTTTGCTGTCGTCATTCGCCAGCGCGGCGGATAACAACGAAGGCATCGTGGTTTACAACGCGCAGCATGAAAATCTGGTCCAGTCGTGGGTTGATGGTTTCACCAAAGAGACAGGCATCAAAGTTACTCTGCGTAACGGTGGCGACAGCGAACTGGGGAACCAACTGGTGCAGGAAGGCAGTGCATCGCCTGCGGATGTTTTCCTGACTGAGAACTCACCAGCGATGGTGCTGGTTGATAACGCTAAATTATTCGCACCGCTTGATGCTGCAACACTGGCGCAAGTGGCTCCTGCCTATCGTCCTGATCATGGTCGCTGGATTGGCATTGCCGCCCGAAGCACCGTGTTTGTCTATAACCCGGCAAAACTCAGCGAAGCTCAACTGCCTAAATCTTTAATGGACCTGGCTAAACCTGAGTGGAAAGGGCGTTGGGCGGCTTCTCCGTCAGGTGCAGATTTCCAGGCTATCGTCAGCGCGGTTCTGGCACTGAAAGGTGAGAAAGCCACTCTGGACTGGCTAAAAGCGATGAAAACTAACTTCGTAGCTTATAAAGGCAACAGCACCGTGATGAAAGCGGTGAATGCTGGTCAGATTGATGGCGGGGTGATTTACCACTACTACCGTTTTGTTGACCAGGCTAAAACCGGTGAAAACAGTAAAAACACCCAACTGCACTATTTTAAACATCAGGATTCAGGTGCATTCGTCAGTATCTCTGGTGGTGGCGTTCTGGCTTCCAGTAAGCATCAACAGCAGGCTCAGGCCTTTATTAAGTGGGTAACCGGTAAATCTGGCCAGGACAGCTTGCGTACCAACAATGCGTTTGAATATGCCGTTGGCGTGAACGCTGCATCTAACCCGAAACTGGTTCCGCTGAAAGACCTTGATGCACCGAAAGTTGAACCGTCCTCGCTTAATAGCAAGAAAGTCATTGATTTAATGACTGAAGCTGGCCTTCTTTAATTAATGCAGCGGTGAGTACCTGATGTCAGTGGTTAATATTGCAGAAAGCCCAAACGTCCAGACCCGTGATTTACAACGGCGTCCGGCGTTTGTGATGGTGTTGCTGGCGATCTTCTTCTCGATGTTATCGCTGATACCGCCAGCGTTCGTTATCGTGATTGGATTTGATACGGGCTGGGAAACAGTAAAGGCACTCATTTTCCGCCCTCGTGTTGCTGAGCTTCTCGGCAACACGCTGTTGCTGGTGGTGATTGCCGTGCCACTTAGTGTCATCACCGGCACGTTCCTCGCCTGGCTGACCGAAAGAACCACACTTGCCGGAAGACGTATCTGGTCGATGCTGGCTGTAGCCCCGCTGGCGATCCCGGCTTTTGTGCAAAGTTATGCGTGGGTCAGCGCAGTTCCATCGCTACACGGCTTACCCGCAGGCGTTTTTTTGTCGGTACTGGCTTATTACCCGTTTATTTATCTGCCTGTCGCCGCTGTACTTCGTCGCCTTGACCCTACTTTAGAAGATGTCGCCGCCTCACTCGGTACCCCGCCCCGGGCGGTATTTTTCCGTATCGTCCTGCCACAACTCAAGCTCGCGATTTGGGGCGGAGCCCTGCTGGTGACCCTACATTTACTGGCGGAGTACGGGCTGTACGCCATGATCCGCTTCGATACCTTCACCACGGCAATTTACGACCAGTTCCAGTCCACTTTTAGTGGCCCTGCCGCGAATATGTTGGCGGGTGTGCTGGCATTGTGTTGTCTGGTGTTCCTGACCATTGAAGGTGCAACGCGTGGTAAAGCACGTTACGCGCGAGTAGGGTCGGGTTCGCCGCGTGAGCAAAATCACCGCCGGCTGAGTTTGTTGCTCAGCGCATTAGGCCAGCTATTCTCGTTCACCGTTATTCTATTGGCTTTAGTCGTGCCACTTGCGGTGCTGTTCCGCTGGATATGGTTGGGTGGGATAGAAAACTGGAATCAGCCCGATCTCTGGTCTTCTCTGCGCCAGACATTGTTGCTTGCCTCAGGTGGCGCAATGGTGATTATTCTTGCCGGGATCCCTATTGCCTGGCTCTCGGTGCGCCATCCACGCCCACTGTTTCGCGTGCTGGAAGGGGGCAATTACTTTACCAGTTCATTACCCGGTATTGTCGTTGCTCTGGCGCTGGTCACCGTGACGATTCACTACATGCGTCCTATCTATCAAACTGAAATCACACTGTTTCTGGCTTATATGCTGATGTTTACGCCAAGAGCATTAATCAACCTACGAGCAGGGATAGCTCAGGCTCCGGTCGAATTAGAAAACGTAGCCCGCAGTTTAGGCAAAACCCAGGCTCGCGCCATCTGGAGCATAACCCTGCGCCTTGCCGCACCGGGTGCCGCTGCGGGGGCCGCACTGGTATTCCTCGGGGTGACGAATGAGCTAACTGCAACACTTTTGCTTTCGCCGTTAGGCACGCGGACGCTCTCGACCAGCTTCTGGGCGCTGACCAGTGAAATTGATTACGTTGCCGCAGCACCTTATGCGCTGTTGATGGTTCTTATTTCTCTGCCGTTGACCGGTATTCTGTATGTGCAGTCTCAAAAACTGGCAGGTCTGTAAGATGATTGAATTAGAAAATATTTCTAAAAAATTCGGCCAGACATCCGTGCTGGAAAACCTGAGTTTATCGGTATTGCCAGCCAGCAGGACGGTGATTGTCGGGCCATCGGGTTCGGGGAAAACCACCTTACTGCGCATTCTGGCCGGGTTTGAAACACCTGATAGCGGACGAATCACGCTTGCGGGTAAAACGCTTTTTGATGAAAACACATTTGTCCCTGCACATCAGCGTGGAATAGGCTTTGTACCGCAGGAGGGCGCACTTTTCCCACACATGAAAGTGGGGGACAACATTGCCTACGGTCTTACCGGGTCGCATCATGAAAACCACCGCCGCGTTGCTGAACTTATGGAACTGGTTTCTCTCGACTATCGTCTGCAAAACCATTGGCCACATGAAATCTCTGGCGGGCAACAGCAACGTGTGGCGCTGGCCCGTGCACTGGCACAGGAACCCATGCTGATGTTGCTTGATGAACCTTTTTCGGCGCTGGATACCGGCCTGCGTGCCGCCACCCGAAAAGCCACAGCTGAATTATTGGCTCATGCAGGAGTCGCTACGATTCTGGTGACTCACGATCAGCACGAAGCGCTATCGTTCGCCAGCCAGATTGCGGTGATTCGCGAAGGTCGCTTTACCCAGGTTGGCTCGCCCGTCGAGGTTTATTCGCAACCCGTAGATGAAGCCACAGCCTTGTTTCTCGGCGATGCACTGATTTTCTCAGCACGGGTCAACAACGGTTTTGCGCACTGTTAGTTGGGCACAATTCCGGCAGATAACCCGCAATTTACCGGTAATAAACGCATTATGTTGCGTCCGGAACAAATCATTATTTCTGCGCATCAAGCCGAGACTGGCAATGACCATAGCGTGACCATTAGCGATGTGGATTTTACCGGTTACTTGTCGACACTGAAGCTCGTCTCTCTTGAATGGTCCACGCCGATACAGATAAAAACGGTCAGCCAGCAAAGATGGCAAGTGGGTATGCAGGTGAAACTGGCAGTGACCGGCCATGCCTGCGTGCTGGCGGATTAAGACTGGCGCGGAGGAGAACACTCACTCCGCGCTGATTGTTTCTTACACGCTAAAACGACGATCGCCAACCTGCGCCAGTGCGTACCACTGCATCAACTCGGCTGTTCCTTCTTCACCTTCAGCAGGCGCCCAGCTGGCTGCATCTTGTTCCGCAACGGGTTGATAGCCACCCTGCTTAACTTCAAAAATCACTCCGCCACTATCCAAAGACAGCACGGCATGCCAGGTTCCGGCACTCATCTCCAGCGCCTTACACTTCTCACCCAAAACAACGCGATGAGTCACAGTCCCGTGGTCATCAAAATTCAACACCAGGAAGCGTCCACTTAAAGCGAACAACAGCTCAAAAGTGTGTGGGTGACGATGCGGACGAACGTAAGTGCCAGGCTCCATAGCCACGGCAAGGCGCTGCACCGGGTCAGTTAATTCAGGGTGAAAATTACGGTGCGCACGCAAGCGGGGGATTTTGCTGCCGCTTCACTTTGCTGCTGCATATCGCTGAGGGTAATTGTTTTCATGTAGGCCACCTAAGGTCAGGAGTTGTGAACTCCTTTATTCTCGATGACGCAGATTAACAGCAAAAAAAAGCGCCGCGAAGGGCGCTTGTCGCGACTTTAGGATTTAGGGAAAATCCAGACATGCTTTTCAGGCAAGGCCAGATGGCAATACTGCGGATCGCGGACCTCATTGCCATAGGCACGGATAACAAAATCGTCGCCTGAAGTACGGAACAGATATTCCCAACGGTCGCCGAGATACATGCTGGTTAACAACGGTAACTCGAGTTGGTTTTCACCCGGCCCGCTCACCAGTTCTACTCGTTCCACACGGATAACCGCAGTGCCTTCCTGGCCGGCTTGTACACCAGCCCCAGCCAGCCCCCACAACGCCCAACCGCTGCCTTCAATACGTGCTTTCCCATCGCGGACTTCAGTGACTTTGCCGTGCATGCGGTTATTGCTGCCCATGAATTCTGCGGTAAACAGCGTTTTCGGTGAGCCGTACATCTCCTGTGGCGTACCTTGCTGTTCGATTTTGCCGTTGTTAAGCAGCAAAATACGGTCGGAAATCGCCATCGCTTCGTTCTGATCGTGGGTCACCATCAGCGCCGACAAGCCGAGTTTGATAATCAGCTCGCGCAGGAATACGCGGGCTTCCTCGCGTAATTTGGCATCCAGGTTGGAAAGCGGCTCATCCAGCAGAATAACCGGCGGGTTATACACCAGCGCCCGGCCAATCGCCACACGCTGTTGCTGCCCACCGGAAAGCTGATACGGATGGCGTTTACCCAAATGACCCAGGCCCAGTTGATCCAGCACCGCCTGCACACGCTGGGTTATTTCAGCGGACGCCACTTTGCGCAGTTTCAACGGATAAGCCACGTTCTCAAACACGGTTTTGTGCGGCCACAACGCGTAAGATTGAAACACCAGCCCGAGATTACGTTCTTCGGCAGGGATCTCACTGCGCGGTGTGCCGTCGTAGACTTTGTTGTTGCCAATGACAATAGCGCCCTGGGTGGGCTTTTCCAGCCCCGCGACGGCACGCAACAAAGTCGTTTTTCCGCTGCCAGAAGGGCCGAGCAAAGAAACCACTTCGCCACGTTGCAAATTCATCGAAACGCCTTTCAGCACCGGGTTGTCGCCGTAGGTTAAATGCAGATTGTCGACCGATAATTCAATCATGTAATTTGACTCCAAAGCGAAGGGCAATCCCCAGACCTACTACCACCAGCAGGATGTTAATAAACGAAAGTGCGGCGACAATATCAATGGCACCGGCTGCCCACAGGGAAACCAGCATCGAACCGATGGTTTCAGTCCCTGGCGAAAGCAGGTACACACCGGTTGAATATTCGCGCTCGAAAATCAGGAACATCAGCAGCCATGAACCAATCAGGCCATAGCGCGATAACGGAATCGTCACGTGGCGCGTAATTTGCCCACGTGTGGCCCCGGTACTACGCGCCGCTTCTTCAAGCTCTGGCCCAACTTGCAGCAGTGTTGAGGAAATCAAGCGCAAGCCGTAAGCCATCCACACCACGGTGTACGCCAGCCAGACGCTGAAAATGGTGCTGCGCAAGGAACGTAACCAAACTACCAGGTTATCGCGCAGCCATTGCGACCACGGCATGCCGGAAAGCCAGCCAGATTTCAGCGCGTTATCGAGCCACATCGGCAAGAACAGGAACACCCACAGGAATGCCAGCCCCGCCAACAACCCCGGAACCGCACGTGGCACTAGCACGCTGTAATCCAGAAAACGTGTGATGTTGTCTGGTTTTCGGTGCATGGCGATGCCGATAAACAGATAACATCCCACCGCTAACGCGCCGCCGATCACACCAATCGCCATCGAGTTGACGATGGCTCGCAGCAGATTCGGTTGCTCCCAGATACTGCGGAACGTGTTGAGTGACAGCTCATCCCAAATGGAAACACCGACGCCCCAGTTAGATATAAAGGCGCGCAGTACTACGCCAAGCAACGGAACGCCAATGGTGACGGTCAGCCAGAATGCCACCACCGCACCCGCCACCCAGCGCCATTTACCCAACGGCAATGCCCGAGCCTGGGACGCTTTACCTTTCACGGTGACGAAACGGTTGGCGGTGCGCATCAGGCGGCGTTGCAACATCACCAGCGGGATGGTGATGCAAATCAGCACCACCGCAACGGCGGCCATCAAGTGATATGACGGGGTGCCAAGTTTATTGGTCAACTGGTACAGATAGGTCGCCAGCACCATATTGCCTTCCGGGTCGCCCAGCACCAGCATCAGGCCGAATACTTCCAGACCGAGGAAGAACAGCAACACCGAAGCATAGAGAATAGAAGGGCGCACCATCGGCAAGCTGACTGCCGTCATCACCTGCAACGGCGATGCGCCTGCTATGCGTGCGGCTTCTTCCACATCTGAACCCACACTGCGCAGTGCCGAGGAGATATATAAATAGGCGTGCGGAACGTGCGTCAGGCCCGCGATAACCACGATGCTCGACATATCGTAGATATTCCACGGCACGAAACCGAGAATCGACTGCGCCCACAGCGAAAAGAAACCCACCGGACCGGCGGCAACGACATAGCCAAATCCCAGCACCATCGGCGAGACAAAAATCGGCACCAGGATCAGTGGCTCAATCAAGCGTCTGCCGGGTAAATCGGTACGCACCATCAGGAACGCCAGAATACCGCCCAGCGGAATGGCAATAATCACCAGCCCGAATGCCAGAATAAAACCGCTTTTTAGCGCTTTATAGAAATCCGGATCGGTAAAAATAAAGCCGAAGGATTCGAGGCTCCACTCTTTAGATGGCGCAAAGAACGGCGCGGAAAGAAAGCTCTGGATAACGATAAACGACAGCGGAATGTAGATAACCAGCGCGGTTAGCAACACGACAACACCGCGCGGCAGGCTCTGCCATTTTCTGAGCAATGCACTCATATGACTTCCCTTAGCATGAATGTCGGATGTCGCTAACGCTAATCCGACCTACGACTGGCCGTTGTAGGGTGGATAAGCTAAGCGCCATCCACCACTTGTCTATTATTTGGCCGCTGCGGTACGCCACTCTTTGATGTAATCCAGGCGTTTTTTAGGTTGCAGATACTCAAGCAGGCTTTCGTCAACCGGGATGGGTTTGAGCGCTTTACCTAACATTTTGGTCATACCATCAATGTCGTTTTTGCCTTCGATATCATTGCGAATTGACGGGATGTCAGCCTGGTTTGCCAGAATGCTCTGTCCTTTCTCAGACAGCACATAGTCCAGCCACAGTTTCGCGGCATTGCTGTTTTGCGCCTGCTGGCTGATGAACGAAACGCGCGACAGTACCAGGGTGTAATCCTTTGGATAAGAGATACCCAGCGATGGGTCGGTTTTAGCGCGGGCTTCGGCATAAGAACCGAGGATGTTAAAACCAATCAAGTTTTCGCCGGAAGACACGCGTTCCATCATGGTGCCGGTAGATGACTGAACCGCTAAGCCACCTTTGGCGACATCAGCCAGCGTTTTGAAATAATTCGCATCGGCTTTGGAATCCTGAACCGAAAGCATAAAGCCGAGGCCAGACTTCTCGATATCGTAGGTGGTGACTTTTTTGCTGAACTTGTCGGGCTGGCTGGCAATCAGTTTTGCCAGTGCGGTATGGGAATCTGGAACTTCATTTGCCGGGATCTGGCGTTTGTTATAGATAAATACCACCGGCTCATAAGTGGTGCCGTAGGCTTTGTCTTTCCACATGGCCCATTTCGGCAACTGGCCCTGCTCAGGGGATTTATATTCCTGCGCGTAGTCGACTGCCAGTTTCAGCGCGGTATCCATCGAAGAGCTCCAGACCACGTCACCACTGGTGCCACCCGCAGCCTGTTCACTGATATAACGGTTGTACAGTTCAGTACTGTTCATATCGTTATATTCAACTTTAATCCCTGGATAAGCGGCTTCAAACCCCTGAATCAGCGGACCTGCGGCTTTCGTATCAGTGGTGGAATAGATAACCACTTTCCCTTCTTTAGTCGCCGCATCGACCACTTTTTGGTAGTCAGCCGGGTAGCCTTGAGGTAACGCAGACATGGCAGAGGAAGACATGAGTACAGCGGCAGTAATCAGAGAGATGCGTAATTTATTCGACATTATTTTTAACCTTCTAGTTACATTTGAGAAACTAGAGGCCAACATATCGCAAAGCAAATCACAGGCAATAGGGGGATTTTTTTATCTTACCGAATTGTGATTCGGGGCTTTTTTTAGGCAATTAACACCATTAAAACCACGAAACAGGGTTTACGCCTTGCGGTACAACCGCCGTGGATGGCCGATATTCCCGTACTGCATCTCAACCTCGATAAACCCCATCTCCACGCAATACTCCAGATAACGGCGGCAGGTTGTCTTGCTGATCCCCACTTCTTCCACCACCTGTTCTACAGCCCATGTCATATCCGGCTTTGCGGTAAAAATACGCTGCACCCGATCCAGCGTACTTGGCTCAATCCCTTTGGTTGACGGAGCCGACGGGGTATTGATGGTGGGCAGGTTAAAAAGCCTGTCCAGCGCGGTTTGATCCACGACTTTCACATGGCGCAATGTCTCGACCAGCTGCATAAAACGCTCGAGCGAACTGCGCAAACGGTGAAATGAAACCGGCTTGATAATGTAGTCAAACGCACCGCTGCGCATCGCGTGGCTACAGGTCTGCATATCGCTGGCGGCGGTGATGAAAATTACTGAACAATCGAAACTTTTCAGCAGCGGGCTATCCATTAACTCCACGCCCTGGCCATCGGGCAAATAGTTATCGAGAAGCACTAATCGTGGTTGATGTAACTCCAACAGACTGCGTGCTTGCTCAAGCGTCGCGGCGATTCCCACTACGCTCAGCCGAAAGTTTTGCTCGATAAAATCACGATGCAAACCGGCGAGATACGGTTCGTCTTCGACAATCACGACATCAAACGCGCTGTGGTTATTCATGGTGCTGTCCTGGGGAAACAGTAGCCGGGAACGGGATAAACACTGAAAATATCGTACCTTGCGGTGAATTGTCTGTGACTTCGATACTGCCGCAGGCCTGGTGAACGTATCCCGCCACCAGATACAAACCGATGCCATGATCGGAACCTGCCATTTCATGCAGATTGGACGGTTTGCTGGAAACACCTTGCTCAAAGATATGCGGCTTGAGCGCGTCATCCACGCCGACGCCCTGATCGGCCACTTCAATCACTAATTCCTGATTACGGTCCGAAATATAAAGCTCTACCGGCGCGGAATTGTTTTGTGCTTTCAACGTGGCATCCACGGCGTTATCCAGCAAATTGCCAATCACTGACATCAATGCCGTTTCGTTAATGCTGGCAGGAATGCGGCTTAACTGGCAAGCCGGGTCAAACGCCAGCTCAATCCCTTTTTCCCGCGCGCTGACGAATTTGCCCAATAACAGGCCACACAAAGCCGGGGAGGTGAAGCGTGCCGAGACAAAATCCAGCACTGCTTGTGCGCCTTCCGATTGCGCCTGAATGTAGCGCATCGCATCGTCATAACGCTGCATTTGCAACAGACCCGCCAGTGTTGCGGTCCAGTTCAGTTGTTCATGGCGCATGATGCGCAGGTTGTCGGCGTAACGCTTTACCTGACTCAACTGGCTGCTTAACGTATTGATGTCGTTTTTGTCGCGAAAACTAAACACCCAACCACTTTCAGTACCGGGTTCCAGTTCAATAGGCACCCGGTTGACTATCACCTGGCGCTGATTTAACACGATGATTTGGTCATGGAAACTGCCGTTTCCTGCCCTGTCGCTTTGTGCGAAAAAGGTGGGCGGCGTTTGCAAAATGTCTTCAAGCGGTTTGCCGATAAGATCTTTTTCCGGCTGGCGAATATCCAGTAATTCCCTGGCGGCACGGTTAATTAAGATCAGCTGTTTCTCGGCGTTAACCGCAAATATTCCTTCATACATTGCTTCCAGCAGGGCTTTTTGTTGTAGCACCAGTTGTGCAATATCTTTCGGTTCAAGCCAGAACATTTGCCGCTTCACATTGCGGCTAAATATCCATGAAAAAATAAACAACAGGATTAACAGCAACAGGCCATATAACCCCGCTTGCCACAGCAGTCGCGCATTAATATTGGCAATATAAGAGGTGAGATAGCCGACTGAAACAATGCCAATTACTTGATTATTGGCATCCAGAATCGGGGCTTTACTGCGCAAAGAGACACCGATGCCGCCCTTGCGCATCGAAATAATGGTTTTCCCCTGTAAAACCTCGGCGTTATCACCGCCAATCATCGGCAGATGCAGGCGCTCCGGTGATTCTGAGTGATACAGATGGTTCTCACGGACATCGCCAATCACGATATAACTGGCATCACTTTGATTGCGTAACGGCTGAATCAAACGCGCAATGCCTGCGACATCACGAACGGCAACTTTATCCGCAAGCCCTGGCATCAACGCAATTTCACTGGCCTGAACGCGGGCGCGCTGCCCAAGGTCGCGATGCTGTTGGCGGTCAATAACATGAAATAAGATGGCGCCCAACATGGCTAACAGCAGGCATGAAAACCCCACCAGAGATAAAAAGAGTTTCACCTGAAAAGGTAATCTGCGTTTCATACAATTTGCTGCGGAGTCCGATAAAAGAGGCACATCGGCGCAGACTAGCATGGTGAAATTGGGAGGGTAATCGGAGTGTTATGGAGTTGTGAACTCGCAATGGCTAAACCTTAGCCATTGCGATAAATACTCAATCGGTGCGGGTAGGAAATCAGTACTTCACATCGCGAGCGGCATCACGGCCATCTTGCTTATTCTCGCGGTGGTCCTGGCGGCAATCGGCATTACCGAACACACCATTACGGCAATCTTGTTTAACTTCGCGTGATTCCTGACGAACGTCCTGGCGCAAATCACGCGCGTCACGGCGTTGGCCGGCCTGCTCGGTTGCCTGTGCAGGAATAGCGGTCATCAGAGTGGTACACGCAAGCAGCATCCATAGAGATTTTTTCATGGTAAATCCTCAATATCGGTGAATCGCGCCAGTACGGGGATTCAAAATGCAAAAATTGATATTTCCGTTTTGGCAGGGAGGTATTTTCATCAAAAAGAGAGCCGCTTGCTGCAACTAATTCATTTAATAAAAAACGTAATAGCCATTGAATTGAGAAAAGCCAGAAGGGAGTTAGCAAGATGCTGAAGTAAAACGTTTACGTCGAGGGGGATTAATCCAGGTCTACTTTCAGTATGTTCTCGATCAAATGCACCGTTTCCGAAAGGTGATGGAGAATGTTGTTGGTATCAAGCAGGAGTGCGCCCCAAAACATCAGGATCAGCATCAGTGCAGCGATAGCAGAGTAATTAAACATTTTCATGACATTTTTTGGCAACAGTGAATGTTGTTACTAATTATATCAATCGCTGTTGAACCTCAATTAAACGAGCTGACTTTTACACAATTATTCAAAACATCAGGTAGGCAAAACAGCGGGACGAATCCCGCCGTTTGGGCTTATTTTTCCTGATAACGCGGAGCGGGAACGCCGGTCAGACAGCTTTCGAAAATAGCCAGACGAGCTTTTTCGTAAGTTTCCCAAAGAGTTAAATCGTGGAGCGCAGGGATTGTCACCGCTTCACCTTTATCCAGCCCCAGTAACGCAGCATCGACCAGGTTTTCGCCGCTCATGATGGCAGCAGGTGGCAGGTCTTCCATTGATACACCAGAGACATCCCAAATTTCCGTTGCGGTTATTGCTGGCAACATGGCCTGAACACGCACGTTACTTCCAGCGACTTCTTCTTGCAAAGCACGGGTGAAATTCAACACATAACCTTTGGTGCCGCTATACACCGCGCTACCCGCGCGAGCATGCAATGAAACCACCGACGCGACGTTAATAATGGTGCCGCTATCTTGTGCCTGAAAACGGGCGAGTGCGGCGAGGCTCAGGCGGGTCAACGCGGTGATATTCAACATAATGTCCGCCTGATGTAACTCGGCGCTGCCGGCGGTAAACGGCGCGATATGCGCGGTTCCGGCATTATTAACTAATATTTCTATGCGTTCGTTACTGCGTAACGCTTCTTCCACTGCCTGAATACCGCTTTCATCTGCAAGATCTGCGGGGAGTGTTTGAACGGAAATCCCATGCAACGCTTCCAGTTTGCTGGCCAGTTCACGCAAGCGATCTTCGCGGCGCGCAACCAACAACAGATCGTATCCGCGAGCGGCGAAGCGCTCTGCATAAACCGCGCCAATGCCAGAAGATGCGCCGGTAATAACTGCAACAGAAGGTGAAGTGCTCATGGTAAATCCTCGTCGGTGAAAGTAAGTTGGTTTCATAATGAAACTACATTAAAAATAGTTTGAGTGGTTTCATAATGCAACCAAATTACGTGTCTTTTTTTATTTCTGCATTAGATTGAATGCTTACAGGAGGATTAAGAGATTGATAATAAAAGGGAAGGGGTGGGTGTCGCTTACGCTAATCCATCCCAGGCAGGTCGGATAAATGCCGCGTCTTTCGACATTATGTTGGCTCTACCGCAACATCCGGGCGCTGGGCAACCACCTCGGCGGGTGTCAGCACACGGCCATCCTGCGCTTGCAGCATCAATTTGCGCAGCGGTTGATGGAGTTCATCATCAACCAGCACACTGCATTTTTCGTGGCTATCAAACAGATAATCGCCACCCCATTGCGCCAGAGCGACCAGCACGGTTTGCAGCGCACGGCCCTTTTCCGTCAACACATATTCATGCCACGCGCTGCCGTCAGCGGCCGGGCGCACGGTCAAAATATCCTGCTCCACGAGTTGTTTAAGCCGTTGCGTGAGCATATTTTTGGCGATACCGAGGTTTTTCTGGAACTCACCAAAACGTGTCAGGCCATTTAAAGCATCGCGCACGATAAGCAGCGACCACCAGTCGCCAATAATATCCAGCGAGCGGGCAACCGGACAGATACTGCCTTCCATACTTTTGCGTTTCATAAATCCTCCATTGGCAAACAGCCAGATAGTTTTATTATAAAACCTATTTTCTGGGCTGAGTAGTTTTCCTTTCTTCATTGCCCATTTTGCGATCGGCTCATAAGGCGATTTGGGTTTTTTCTGCCAAAATGAATGCTGCGCTTTTGTGTAATAACATCTTGAGGATTAAGGGATGAATAAAAAAACGATAGCGGTTTTACTGGCAATGGCTTATTTCGCTCCTGCGTTGGCGCAAGCCGAAACTCCCCCGCAGGGTTACCAACTCCAGCAAGTGTTATTAATGAGCCGCCATAACTTGCGGGCACCGCTGGCGAATAATGGCAGCGTACTGGAGCAGTCCACCGCGCAATCCTGGCCGCAATGGGATGTTCCTGGCGGCCAGCTGACCACCAAAGGCGGCGTGCTGGAAGTGTATATGGGGCATTACATGCGCGAGTGGCTGGCGGAGCAGGAACTTGTGAAAAGCGGCGAATGCCCAACGCCACAAAGCGTGTACGCTTACGCTAACAGCTTGCAGCGTACCGTTGCTACTGCGCAGTTCTTTATCACGGGGGCGTTTCCTGGTTGTGATATTCCTGTCCATCATCAGGAAAAAATGGGCACCATGGACCCGACCTTTAATCCTGTCATTACCAATGATTCACCGGAATTTAAACAAGCCGCCTTGCAGGCGATGGAAACCCAACGCGAGCACTACAAACTTAACGACAGCTATCAGCTTCTTGAGCAGATCGTCGGCTTCAAAGACTCTCCGGCTTGTAAAGAAAAACAGCAGTGCGATTTGACCGCCGAGAAAGATAAATTTAGCGCCAATGTGAAGGAAGAGCCGGGTGTGAGTGGCCCGCTAAAAGTGGGTAATTCACTAGTTGATGCCTTTACCCTGCAATATTACGAAGGCTTCCCGCTGGATAACGTTGCCTGGGGGCAAATTAAAACGGCTGAACAATGGCGAGTATTATCACAGCTGAAAAATGGCTATCAGGATACTTTGTTTACCTCACCACAAGTCGCGCGCAACGTGGCGGCACCGTTGATTAAATATATCGAGAAAGCCTTCACCGGTTCGGCGGCAAAAGGGCCAAAAATCACCTTGCTGGTGGGGCATGACTCTAATATTGCCTCCATGCTAACGGCACTGGATTTCAAACCTTATCAATTGCCTGGACAATATGAACGCACGCCTATTGGTGGGAAAATCATGTTCCAGCGTTGGCACGATGCCAACACCAATCGTGATTTGATGAAGGTGGAATACGTGTATCAAAGTAGCGAGCAATTACGCAAAGCCGAGGTGTTAAGCCTGCAACAACCGCCACAGCGTGTGACGCTGCAACTCAATGGTTGCCCGACGGATGCGAATGGTTTTTGCCCGTGGGATAAATTTACTGAGGTGTTGGCGCAGAGTGTCAATCAGGTGAAATAGATCAGGGATAAACTCCCCCGCACCAGCGGGGGAATCTGGCTACACGTTCTTGCGCTCGATGGTTTGCTCGCCCCAAAACAGCGAGTCTTTATCTGTTCTTTCAAATGCCAGCGACAGCACCTCGTCGCTACCATTTTCCCAAATTTTCTCAGCCATTTTTTCGTCGTATTTTGCCACTTCGAAAATAGCCTCTGCTATTTCAGGAGATGTGTTTCTCAAACTGGCCCATTCACCTACATGATGAACTTTGGATTGTTGATTCTGCATGTTCTCCTCCATTAACCATTTAATTTAACTGCTAAACCTGCCACGTATTCGCCCTGGTAACGCGCAATCGACAGCTCTTCCTGGCTTGGCTGGCGCGAACCGTCAGCACCGGCAATCGTTGTGGCACCATATGGCGTACCGCCGCGAACCTGCGAAACATCAAACAATTCTTGCGCAGCGTAACCGATTGGGACAATCACCATCCCGTGATGCGCAAGAGTTGTCCATGTGGATGAAATGGTGTGTTCCTGGCCGCCGCCGGTGCCAGTCGAGCTAAATACGCTGGCAAGCTTGCCGTGCAGACCCCCTGATGCCCAAAGGCCGCCGGTCTGATCGAGGAAGGTGCGCATCTGGCCGGACATATTGCCAAAGCGGGTAGGGGTGCCAAAAATGATAGCATCGTAATCGGCAAGCTCTTGTGGGGTGGCTTGCGGAGCATGTTGCGTTTTACCCCCAGCCTTTAAGAAAGCCTCTCCTGACATGGTTTCCGGGACGCGTTTTACCGTCACTTCCGCACCATCAACTTTCTGCGCCCCCTCTGCCACTGCTTGTGCCATGGTTTCGATGTGTCCATACATTGAATAATAAAGCACCAGAACTTTAGCCATTTCGCATCACTCCTGTCTTGACGCAGCGTTTGCTGCACTGAATTAAAGATATGTGCTGTGGCAGGAACTGCAAACCGGAGTGCCAATTAGTTGATCTTTAACAATCTGCGATGCAAACGGGAGGAATGTCGCATTACGTCACATTTTCATATGGTGACTATTTCATTAAAAATAAGAATATCTTATGGATTGAGCGGCAAAAAAATCACCCATTCCGGCGATGACATGTTGCAAAATATTACGGTTAACTGGTGAATTACCCAGTCTGCACTAAGCTTATCCCCACGCGGCAGGTAATACGTTGTCCATTTGAAGCCGCGCGGTGAAAGATTACTCTTTGACTGAATGCAATATGATGACTTAACTATTTCACCAATCTGGAGGTTAGAAATGGCAAACCATCGTGGTGGTTCAGGTAATTTCGCTGAAGACCGTGAAAGAGCATCAGAAGCAGGTCGTAAAGGTGGCCAGCATAGTGGCGGGAACTTCAAGAATGACCCGCAACGCGCCTCAGAAGCAGGCCAAAAAGGGGGCAAAAATAGTCACGGCAAAGGCAGCAGCAAGTAAATCTGCCAGGCTTTCGCAATTCGCTAAGTTATCTGTTTTCCCTCTTAGATAGCTGATTGCCATCCCCACCGCCGGTTATGACCGGCGGTTTTTATTTTCTCACTCCCATTGCAGCACATAACGCCTGCACGCAAACTAGTGGCCTTCTTTGTCACGCTCGAATTTCCTGGTATTTCCATGTCTGCTTTATTGCGCCGTTACTCGCTTGCTATCAAACCTCAAGAAGCCATTTTGATCCTCATCACCATGTTCTGGGGTGGGACGTTTCTTGCGGTGCAATACGCCATGACGCTGAGTGGGCCGTTCTTCTTTGTCGGTCTACGCTTTGCCACCGCAGCGCTGGCAGTGGCGCTACTGTCGTTGAAAACGTTACGCGGACTGACCTGGCTTGAAGTGAAAGCTGGGGTGTTTATTGGTATTTCGATTGCTATCGGTTACAGCATGCAGACTTGGGGTCTGCAGAGCATTCCCAGCAGCAAATCGGCCTTTATCACTGCGATGTATGTTCCGCTAGTGCCGGTGTTGCAATGGATTTGTCTGGGTAAAATGCCGGGAATGATGTCCTGGATTGGTGTTGGGCTTGCCTTTATCGGCCTGATTTTCCTCGCCGGGCCAGACGGCACATCGCTCACGCTGGGAGCCGGTGAAATCATCACGCTAATCAGCGCGCTGGCGATTGCCGCTGAAATTATCCTGATTAGCGCCTGGGCCGGTAAAGTCGACATAAAACGCGTAACTATTGTGCAGCTTGCCACTGCCTCCATTGTTGCGTTTGCCACCATGATCCCGGCGGGCGAAAGCGTGCCTGCCTTCACGCCTGGTCTGCTGGTGATTGCGTTAGGGCTGGGGATATTCAGCGCCATTATTCAGGTGACAATGAACTGGGCACAGCGCAGCGTTTCACCGACTCGCGCCACGGTTATTTATACCGGCGAGCCAGTATGGGCGGGGATTTTTGGGCGCTTAGCCGGCGAGCGATTACCGGTGCTGGCGTTACTGGGCGGCGCGTTGATTGTGCTGGGCGTTCTGGTTAGTGAGCTGAAACTCAAACGCAAGCTTCAGCGTAAGAAAGCGGCACCGCTGGCGGTGCCTGAGAATGAATGACAACGTCAGGAATCCTGAGGCAGTGCGGCGCTGTCGCTGACAATCTGTGGGCGGCGGCTCAAAATGGCATTAAGAATAATGGCGCCAAACGTCGCCGTCCCGATGCCACCTAACGTGAAGCCTCCCAGCGTTAAGGCAAAATCGCCCGCGCCTAAAACCAGTGTCACTGCCACCATAATCAAGTTGCCGTTCTGGCTTAAATCAACGTGATGCTGTACCCAAATTCTGGCACCCGCCACGGCAATCAAACCAAACACCACGATGGATGTCCCACCGATAACTGCTGCGGGAATGGTGTGAATCAACGCGCCAAACTTTGGCGAGAAACCCAGTAACATGGCGATGCCAGAGGCGGCGACAAACACCAGTGTTGAGTAGACTTTGGTCACCGCCATGACGCCGATATTCTCCGCGTAGGTGGTCACGCCGCTACCACCCACCGAACCTGAAAGCATAGTCGCCAGGCCATCGCCAACAAACGCTTTGCCAATGTACGGGTCCATATTTTTCCCCGTCATTCCGGCGACGGCTTTTAAATGGCCGAGGTTTTCTGCGACCAAAATCACCGCCACGGGCGCAATCAACATCATCGCCTGCGCGTTAAATGTTGGTGTGGTGATTTGCGGTATGCCAAACCAGGCAGCACGACTGAGCAACGCAAAATCCACCGGTTTGCCAAAGCCAAAACCATTTGCCAGCACCGCGTAAATGACGCAAGCGAGGATCAAGCCAATCAGTATCAGCAGGCGCTGAATCATGCCGCGCGTAAACACCGCCACCAGGCCGATGCACAGCACTGTCATGACCGCCATCCAGCTATCAAAACTGCTGGCCGACACGCCGCGCACGGCAATCGGCGCCAGATTCAGGCCGATTGCCATCACTACTGCACCGGTCACCACTGGCGGCATTAACCGTTCAATCCAGCGTGTTCCGGCTTTCATCACCACAAAACCAATTAAGGTGTACACCAGTCCACAGGCGATAATACCGCCGAGTGCCACGCTCAAATGTGGGTTCAGCCCCTGGCCATTAAACCCGGTGACCGCAATTACCACGCCGACAAACGCGGCACTTGAACCTAAATAACTCGGCACCCGTCCACCGGTCACCAGGAAGAACAGTAGGGTGCCGACGCCCGACATCAAAATCGACAAATTAGGATCAAGCCCCATTAACAGTGGCATTAACACCGTGGCACCAAACATCGCCACCGCGTGCTGCACACCCATCACCAGCGTCTGGCCGAGCGGCAGAGTTTCATCGGGTGCTATGACACCGCCTTCCGTTACCGCAGATTTTTTATGCCATTTTGGAAACCAGGTATTCGCCATAAGTCTCTCCAGCAGAGTGTTGTTTCGGCTAACAGGCAGGCCGCATCAGTTGGTGGTAGCCACGGTCAAACCACACCAGGCCATGGGTATCGTCGTTACGTTCAAGAGCTACTAATTCGCAAAATAAAATGTCATGAGTGCCGACCCCCACCACCTGGCTGATGCGGCAGTCGAACGAGACAATGGCCCCTTCCAACTGCGGGCAGCCAGTGGCACCGTGGTGCCAGCGAGCAGCGGAGAAACGCTCGGTCATGGCCGTTTTGCCGCCAAATAAATTTGAGAGGGCTTCATGTCCGGCGGCTAATGTGTTGACGCACAACGCCTGGTTGCGGCTGAAAATGGGCCACACGGAGGCGCTACGGTTAAGACAAACCAGCAGCGTCGGCGGGTCGTCGGTAACGCTGCACACCGCCGAGGCGGTAAATCCGGCGCGTCCCGCCGGGCCATCGGTGGTGACGATATTCACCGCTGCCCCCAGGCAAGACATCGCATCGCGAAAGACTTATTTTTCGACCATATTCATTCCTCAGGCCAGGCTACAGGCCGTGTCAAAGGCTAAACGTGGCAAGCGGGTATGGGCTTTTGCCGGGTCGCCATAACCGATGTTAATCAGCAAATTGCTTTTCCAGCCGTTCGCGCTAAAAAATTCCGCATCGACCTTTTCACGCTCAAAGCCAGACATCGGCCCGGTGTCTAAACCGAGCGCACGACAGGCGGCAATCAGGTACGCCGCCTGCATCGAGCTGTTACGAAAGGCGGTTTCTTCAGCCAGTTCCGGGCTTGAGGTAAACCACGCGCGGGCATCGGCGTAAGGGAACAGTGTGGGCAACTGCTCATAGAATGCCGGGTCCCACGCCACGATGGCGGTAACGGGGGCACTCATGGTTTTGTCGATATTGCCTGATGACAACGCCGGTTTCAGGCGGGCTTTGGCATCACTGCTGCGCACAAACAAAAAGCGCGCGGGCGAGCAGTTGGCGGACGTCGGGCCAAGCCGCAGCAGATGGTAAATTTCGCTAAGTTGGGTATCGCTCACCGGTTTATCGAGCCACGCGCTGTGGGTTCGTGCGCCAGTGAACAAGGTTTCCAGTGCTTCGGAGGTGATGGCTTGAGTCATACAATTTCCTTATGCGAAGCGGATTCGGTGGTGAGCAGCGCGGCAAGTGCCGCAATCAGCATCGGGTTAAATTCACTGGCGGCGGTGACGTTGCAGGCATGCCCGCCCCACGGCAGGATTTCCAGCACGCTATGCGGCAGCGCATGATGCAACTGCTGCGAGCAATTCCACGGCACCAGCAAGTCGTCGCGGGAACAAATCACCAGCACTGGCTGACGGATGTTGGCGGCGGTGGTGTAAAAATCGGCGGTTTTTAACGCATTCAGGCGGCGGGTGAGGTTCTCTTGCCCCTGAAAATGTGCGTTGTGCAGGGCTTCTTCAGCTTCCAGCTGTGGTTGATGGGCGGCCATCCAGTCTGCCGGATAGAGAAACAGCGGTTGAGCCTGCAAATAGGCGGCGGGGCCGCTATCGCGCAGCAGCGTTTCACGCACTGCAAAACAGCGCCGCGTGTGGGCGTTGAGCTGCAACCAGCCGTTGATCACCGCCAGTGCATCAATGGCAGTCGGGTAATCCAGTGCCAGCTGCATGGCAACCAGCCCGCCCAATGCATGCCCGAGTACGCAGTAATGTTCGATGCCGTGATGCAACATGGCGCTGTGGATCTCCTGCGCCATATCCGCAAGCGAGTAATCAGCAGGTAGCGGTTGCTGATTGGCCCCCGTACCGCGCTGGTCATACACCACCAGTTGGTAGTGCTCGGCCAGTGCCGCACGTTGTGGCAGCCAGTAACTGCCGCTGCCTCCCAGCCCGGCAACCAGCAGTAATACAGGCGCGCCAGGGAAGGGCGCGCGAGCCAGTTCAATCTGCATAGGCTATTTCCCTACATGGGCGACGGTGGCGATTTCGACCAGTGCGTCCGGTTTGACCAGACCACACTGGATACAAAATCGTGCTGGTTTGTCGCCGGGGAAAAACTCGGCATACACTTCGTTGATGGCGACGTAATTCGTCCAGTCAGTAATAAAAATCGAATTAAACGTCACGTCATCCATGGTGCCGCCAGCGGTTTCAATCACTGACTTAATGGTTTCCAGCACATGGCGGGTTTGGGCTTTGGCATCACCGACATACACCACATTATTCTGCTTATCGAACGGCAGGGTGCCGGAAACATACACCACACCATCAGCCAGCGTACCGGGTACAAACGGGGCGATAGGCGTGCTGGTTGCTGGGGGATAATCACTGATTTCGGCATCGTTTTTCTCCTGTTCAGGCAATTCGGGCAAGGGATTGTGGCTGCAATGCCTGGCAAAATGTGCCGACATCGCTGACCCATCCAAAGAACGTTTCGATATTGAATAATGCGGCCTGCTGCGCAAAAGCTGGCCCCGCCTGGTGGGTGGCATCGGCGAGTACCACACCAAAATATTCAAGGAAAAAGCCGTCGCGTAGCGTCGATTCCACGCAGACATTGGTGGCGATACCAGTAAAGACCAGGTGGCGAATGCCGCGTGAGCGCAGCAGGCTATCCAATGGCGTGTTAAAGAAACCGCTGTAACGAGGTTTGGGTAACACAATGTCGCCCGCCTGCGGCACCAGTTCATCCACCAGTTGGTAATCCCAGCTGCCTTTTGCCAGCAGTGTTCCCTGTAGTTCTGGTTGCTTACGCATGGTTTTCAGTGCGTTAGATTTATGGAAGTTAGGCGAGCCAGGCCCGCCCGCTTCAACGTATTCGCTGTCCCAGCCGTTCTGGAACCAGACAATCAGCATGCCCGCCTGGCGCGCGGCGGCCACGGCGGTTTTGATATTTTCAATCACCGGTTGGGTAGCCGAAACATCAAATCCGGCTAAGTCGAGATAACCGCCTTTGCTGGCATAGGCGTTTTGCATATCGACGACGATCAGCGCGGTTTGTTCAACGCTGAAACTCATCGCTTCGGGGCGCGCCTCGAGCGTTATTTTCCTCATCACGCCACCTCACGCGTTGAAGGTGAAAGGTGAGCGCGCGACTGCATTAGCGGCTGGATTTTTTCACCAAACGCTTCGATGCCCACTAAAAAATCATCGAAAGTCAGTAAGACTCCTTCTGCGCCTGGCACGGTGGCCACTTCATCCAGCAGTCGGGCAACGGTGGCGTAAGAACCCACTAAGGTGCCCATATTGATATTCACCGCCGAGGTGGGATCCGCCATCTGGCGCACGTTGGTGTCAGCACCAGAACGGGTGTCTTTCTGGCTTTGTTCGGTTAACCACGCCAGCGCTTCTTCGTCAGCCCCGGCTTTGTAGTGTTCCCACCTGGCGCGTGCGGCTTCGTCGGTTTCATCGGCAATAATCATAAACAGCACGTAGGAACCGACTTCGCGACCGGTTTTTTCGGCGGCTTCAACCATGCGTGCGGCGGTGGGGGCGAAAGCGGTCGGCGTATTGACACCTTTGCCAAAGCAGAAGTTGTAGTCAGCGTATTCGGCAGAGAACGCCATTCCGGCGTCACTTTGTCCGGCACAGATCATTTTTACCGCTTTGGCCGGGCGCGGGCTTAAACGGCAGTCATTCATAGTGAAGAACTCGCCTTTTAAATCGCTGTGTCCGGTTCCCCACAAATCACGCAGCACCGTAGCGTATTCGGCAAGGTAGTCGTAGCGACGTGCGAAGTATTCGTCACCCGGCCAGATCCCCATTTGCTCGTATTCCGGTTTTTGCCAGCCGGTCACCAGATTGACGCCAAAACGCCCTGGGGCAATGGAGTCAATGGTCGATGCCATTCGCGCCACAATGGCGGGGGGCAACGTCAGCGTGGCGGCGGTAGCATAGATTTGAATGCGTGAGGTGACGGCAGCAAGACCTGCCATCAGGCTGAACGACTCCAGGTTGTGATCCCAGAATTCTGTTTTGCCGCCAAAACCGCGCAGCTTGATCATTGAGAGGGCAAAGTCGAGATCGTAGTACTCCGCCTGTTGCACAATCGCTTTGTTCAGCTCAAAAGTGGGCATGTATTGCGGCGCGGTAGTGGAAATTAACCAGCCGTTGTTACCGATAGGGACGAATACACCAATTTTCATCTCAGGCCTCTCATCACAGGTGGTATACCCATCATCCTTCAAGCCGCAGCGGCGTTGGCTGCAGACGCTAGCCCCAGTCACTAACTCAAGTAAGCTCCTGGGGACAATCGTCCTTGCGCCTTGCTGCAACTCGAATGCTAATGGGTATTGATTTGTCATTTGTGTCTTTGCAAGCCGGATGCCAGGTTGGTAAATTGGTTTGTTATCATAATGTTGAATATAGGTTTCTATTTTTGATGCGTTAAAATCAGACTGTTTGGTCAAAATGAGTGCACAAAAAACAGGCGCCATTGCGCTTTCAGGGTGCAAATGACGTGCAAACTGATCGTTGTCGCAGGTAGGTTTTGTTATGCTGTCGGGCAAAACGGCATGGAGAGAGCGCATGGCACAAGGTGCGGCAGCAACGAAAGAGACCGGGCGGCGTGTTCGCGCAGTAGCGGCGAAAAAGCAGGCTATTCTGGCGGCAGGGCTGGAGTTTTTCTCACAATACGGCATTCACGGCACCAGTATTGAACAGGTGGCGGAACGAGCTGAAGTTTCTAAAACTAACCTTCTCTATTATTACCCCTCAAAAGAAGCGCTCTATGTTGCGGTGCTTAAACAGATTCTGGATATCTGGCTCGCCCCGTTGCGCGCCTTTCGTGAAGATTTACAGCCGCTGGTGGCGATCGGCGAATATATCCGTTTGAAGCTGGAAGTTTCCCGTGATTATCCGCAAGCCTCACGCTTGTTCTGCCTGGAAATGTTGCAAGGTGCGCCGTTGTTGAAAGCAGAGTTGAGCGGCGATTTGAAGTCGCTGGTCGATGAGAAATCGGCGATCATTGCCGGTTGGGTAGAAAGCGGGAAACTGGCGGCGGTTGATCCACACCATCTGATTTTCATGCTGTGGGCGACGACGCAACACTACGCCGACTTTGCCAGCCAGGTTGAAGCGGTGGCAGGGAGCAATTTACAAGACGAAGAATTTTTCCGCCGCACGGTCGAGAACGTGCAGCGGATGATTATTGAAGGGATTCGGGTGCGTTAATTCGGGCTTGAATGGAAAACACAGCTGACATCACCTTCTTCGCATTGCAGCGTGCTTTTCAGCAGCTCAGTGCGCTCGCGGGTTTTGTCCGTCATACACTGGGCGTGCACCATTGGCGCGACAGATGCGCCATCAGCCCCTGAAGTTAAAAACGCGCAATCGGCATCGCGAAAAGCAATCCACGCATTTTGCGCTGCTTTTAACTGTGTTTTCTGGGTGTCGGTGGCGAGTTTCATCGCCTGCTGATAAGCGTGGTTGAGCAAATCATCCTGCTTCTTAAATTCTTTGCCATAACACTCATTCAGCCCGGCCTGAGATGTTTCGTTATCGCAACTGTCAGCCAGTACGTTAGCGCTCAGCAGCAATCCCGTAATCAGTAAACAAACGCGTTTCATCATCATTCCTCGAAGAAAAAGGCCTTTACAGGATGGATGGCGCTATCGCTTTTCCACCCTATAAGGCCATACAAATTATTCCCGAAAGCTTAGTGAAACCTTAGCCGATTGTCATCAGACTGGCATTACCACCGGCGGCTGCGGTGTTCACGCTCAGCGAACGCTCAACGTACAAACGTTCCAGCAACAGATTGGTTTCTCCGCGCGCAAAGCCTTGCACCGAAACAATCGCCCCATTGCGGGCCGCGACTTTTTCGCATAGCGCACGCAACTGGTCGGAATCACCGTGGTAAATCACCGCATCAAACGGCTGGCCGAGCAGGGCATCTTCTTTGGCAAAATCGATGTGCTTTTGCACCCGCGCAGGCAGGGCTTTTGCCAGTTCACGATGCAGCTTGTCATCGGCCCATAGTGCACGGCTACCAACACTAGTCACCGCCGCCAGTTGCACCAGCGCATCTTGCTCGTTATCGGCGATACACAATACGCGCTCACGTGGCATTAAGGCGTAGGTGTTGCGCTCACCGGTTGGCCCCGGCAATTGGCGCAGCGTGCCGCTTTGCGCAAGTTGCGCGAAACGTTCGCACACGGCTGGCAATTCACCTTTGTTGGCCGCCCATTGCGTTAGTGCCTGATGGGATTCCTGCAAGCTGGCCTTCAGCGTGGTATCCACCGGCAATTCAGCATCCTGGCGATTAAACGTCGTTTGCAGCGCATTGTCCGGGCGGTTCGCCAGCAGGCGGTACAGATACAGCGGGCCACCGGCTTTCGGTCCAGTCCCCGATAAACCTTCGCCGCCGAATGGCTGCACGCCGACCACCGCACCGACCATATTGCGGTTCACATACATATTGCCGACATGTGCTGAACCGGTCACCTGAGCGATGGTTTCATCGATACGGGTATGCACACCCAGCGTCAGGCCATATCCGGCAGCATTGATTTGCTTAATCAATGCTTCGAGGTTGCTGCGGTTGTAACGCACCACGTGCAACACCGGACCAAACACTTCTTTTTGCATCTCGTCGAAGCTTTCCAGCTCAATCAATGTTGGTGCAACGAACGTACCGCTTTGCCACTCTTTCGCATCCACGTTGTTATCACGCACCGCCTGGAATACTTTGCGGCCTTTGCTGCGCAGCGTCTGAATATGCTGCTCGATATTCTCTTTCGCTTCGGCGTCGATAACCGGGCCGATGTCGGTCGTCAGGCGGCCTGGGTTGCCCATGCGGCATTCCGCCATCGCACCGCGCAGCATTTGCAGCGTGTGCTCGGCAACATCCTCCTGAATACACAACACGCGCAATGCAGAACAACGCTGTCCGGCGCTATCAAATGCCGAGGCCAGCACATCAACCACGACTTGCTCGGTGAGCGCCGAAGAATCGACGATCATCGCGTTCAGACCACCAGTTTCAGCAATCAGCGGTGTTGGGCGGCCTTGCGGGTCCAGACGGTCAGCAATGTTGCGTTGCAGCAGTGTCGCGACTTCGGTGGAACCGGTAAACATCACGCCACGGACACGAGGATCGCCTGTCAACTGTGCGCCAACCGTTTCACCACGGCCTGGCAGCAATTGCAGCACACCCGCAGGCACACCAGCTTCCAACAGAATGGCAACGCCTTGCGCAGCAATCAGAGGAGTTTGTTCAGCCGGTTTTGCCAGCACGCTGTTACCCGCGGCAAGGGCGGCAGCAATCTGGCCGCTAAAGATGGCCAGTGGGAAGTTCCATGGGCTGATACAGACCACCGGGCCGAGCGGACGGTGGGTTTCGTTATCGAAATCATCGCGCACCTGACCGGCGTAATAGTGCAGGAAATCCACCGCTTCGCGCACTTCAGCAATCGCGTTGCTGAAGGTTTTGCCAGCTTCGCGCACCAGAATGCCAATCAATTGCTGCATCTGGCCTTCCATCATCACGGCTGCACGTTCAAGAATCGCGGCGCGTTCTTGTGGCGGGGTGGCGAACCAGATTGGCGCGTTGTTCACCGCACTTTCCAGCGCCTGAGAAACTTCTTCTGGCGTGGCTTCGCGAGTGAAACCGACGATGTCAGTCGGTTCTGCTGGGTTCTTCACGGCCACCATGTCGCCCGCCGCAACGGCATGTTCTAACATTGGCAGCGCTTGCCACTTCTGGGCTGCGCTATTGAGCAGGGCAGAGGAGAGTGACGCCAGACGATGTTCGTTCGCCAGGTCCAGGCCGCTGGAGTTGGTGCGACCCGCGCCATACAACTCTTTTGGCGTGGCAATTTTTGGATGTGGCAAGCCAAGCTGACCTTCTTTTGCCGCGATAGCTTCGATAGCGGTTACCGGGTCGGCAACCAGTTCGTCGAGCGGCAAGGTGTTGTCGGCAATACGGTTAACAAACGAGGTGTTGGCACCGTTTTCTAACAGGCGGCGCACCAGGTAAGCCAGCAGCGTTTCATGGGTGCCGACCGGTGCATAAATGCGGCAAGGGCGGTTCAGTTTGCCATCGGCAACTTTGCCGACCACTTGATCATAAAGCGGTTCGCCCATGCCGTGCAGGCACTGGAATTCATACTGGCCTGGGTAATAGTTTTGCCCGGCCAGGTTGTAGATTGCCGCCAGGGTGTGCGCGTTGTGTGTGGCGAACTGCGGGTAAATCAGATTCGGCACTGCCAACAGCTTTTTGGCGCAGGCGAGGTAGGAAATATCGGTGTAAACCTTACGCGTATATACCGGATAGCCTTCCAGCCCGTCCATTTGTGCGCGTTTGATTTCGCTGTCCCAATATGCGCCTTTCACCAGGCGGATCATCAGGCGGCGACGGCTACGGGAAGCGAGGTCAACCAGGTAGTCAATGACAAACGGGCAGCGCTTTTGGTAGGCCTGAATGACGAAGCCGATGCCGTTCCAGCCTGCCAGTTCCGGTTCGAAACAGAGTTTTTCCAACAGGTCGAGGGAGATCTCCAGACGGTCGGCTTCTTCCGCATCGATGTTAATCCCCACGTCATACTGGCGAGCCAGCAGCGTCAGAGATTTCAGACGTGGGTATAACTCTTCCATCACGCGGTCATACTGCGCGCGGCTATAGCGCGGATGCAGCGCAGAAAGTTTGATTGAGATGCCCGGGCCTTCATAAATGCCACGGCCATTAGAAGCTTTGCCAATCGCGTGAATCGCTTGCTGGTAAGAAACCATGTAAGCCTGCGCATCGGCGGCGGTTAATGCCGCTTCACCCAACATATCGTAGGAGTAGCGGAAACCTTTTTCTTCCAGTTTGCGGGCGTTGGCAAGCGCCTCGGCAATGGTTTCGCCGGTGACAAACTGCTCGCCCATTAAACGCATCGCCATGTCCACACCTTTACGGATCAGCGGTTCACCGCTTTTCCCGATGATGCGGTTCAGGGAGGTCGACAGACTGGCTTCATTGTGGGTGGACACCAGTTTGCCGGTAAACAGCAAACCCCAGGTGGCGGCGTTGACAAATAGCGACGGGCTACGGCCAATATGCGAATGCCAGTTGCCGTTGCTGATTTTGTCGCGAATTAACGCATCACGCGTGGCTTTATCCGGGATACGCAGCAACGCTTCGGCCAGACACATTAGCGCCACACCTTCTTGCGAGGAAAGCGAGAATTCTTGCAGCAAACCTTGTACCATGCCCGCCCGACCAGAGGCGCTCTTCTGATTGCGCAGTTTTTCGGCCAGTTGATAAGCCAGTTTATGAGTTTGTTCGGCGATAGCTTGCGGCAGGCGAGCCTGTTCCAGAATCATCGGCACCGCGTCGGTTTCTGGACGACGCCATGCGGCAGTAATGGCGGCACGGGTAACCGATTGCGGCAGAATTTGTTCAGCGAAATCGAGGAACGGTTGGTGCGCCTCGTCAACGTGCGGAGCGGCTTCATCACTTTCGTTTGCTGCACCCGCTAACAGGGCCGGCAGTTCTGGTAATTCGTCATTATTTTCGAGACGTTCCAGATAATTAAAAATCGCCTGTTTAATTAGCCAGTGCGGTGTGCGGTCAATACGTGATGCGGCTTCTTTGATGCGCTCGCGGGTTGCGTCGTCGAGTTTGACGCCCATGGTGGTGGCCATTAGTGCTCCTGTTTACCCGTTATTAATCGGGTGAGTACATATAGGGTTGATAAAAGTTATCCGGCAATATCTATCATGTTGCAACTTTGTGCAACCTTGTTAAATGTGAGCCAGATAGCAAGCTGAAAAAAGAGTGAATTGTTAAATAAGAAATAAGGAAGTTGTCTGGCTAATCATTTGCTGACAGGGCGAAATTACCGACATAGTTAACACTTTCCATAGGTGCAACCGTAAAAAGCGTGAGCGAGTGCAACCTCCTGCAAAAAGCTATTTTTTGTACGGTGAATTTATTGTGAATAGTGTGTTAAAACGCTTGCGAATAAAAATGACTATATCCCCGTGCTGCGTTCCGGCATGGATAAAAATTTGGAGATCTGCATGACCATGAGCACACCAATGCTGGTGACTTTCTTTATCTATATCTTTGGCATGATATTGATAGGGTTTATCGCCTGGCGTTCTACCAAGAATTTTGACGACTACATTCTGGGCGGTCGTAGCCTGGGAAGCGTGGTCACGGCGTTGTCAGCGGGCGCATCCGATATGAGCGGTTGGTTGTTGATGGGGCTGCCTGGCGCCATCTTCCTTTCTGGTATTTCAGAAAGCTGGATTGCCATCGGCCTGACGGTTGGCGCGTATATCAACTGGAAACTGGTCGCCGGACGTTTACGTGTTCACACCGAGGTGAACAACAACGCACTGACGCTGCCTGATTATTTCACCGGACGTTTTGAAGATAAAAGCCGCATCCTGCGTATTATCTCAGCGTTGGTTATCCTGCTGTTCTTCACTATCTATTGTGCATCTGGCATCGTGGCGGGGGCTCGTCTGTTCGAAAGCACCTTTGGCATGAGCTATGAAACCGCACTGTGGGCGGGTGCAGCGGCAACCATCATTTATACCTTCGTGGGCGGGTTCCTGGCAGTGAGCTGGACCGATACCGTGCAGGCTAGCCTGATGATTTTTGCGCTGATCCTGACACCGGTGATGGTGGTTATCGCAGTGGGCGGCTTTGACGATTCAATGGCGGTTATCAAGCAAAAAAGTATTGAAAACGTCGATATGCTCAAAGGCCTGAACTTTGTGGCGATTATCTCGCTGATGGGCTGGGGCCTGGGTTACTTCGGCCAGCCACATATTCTGGCGCGTTTCATGGCGGCAGATTCACATCACACCATCGTCAAAGCGCGTCGCATCAGTATGACGTGGATGGTGCTGTGCCTGGCGGGTGCGTGTGCGGTGGGCTTCTTCGGTATCGCTTATTTCAACAACAACCCGTCATTGGCAGGCTCTGTTAACCAGAACGGCGAGCGTGTGTTCATCGAGCTGGCGCAATTACTGTTTAACCCATGGATTGCAGGCATCTTGTTGTCAGCGATTTTAGCGGCGGTGATGTCTACGCTGAGCTGCCAGTTGTTGGTATGTTCCAGCGCCATTACTGAAGACTTGTATAAAGCCTTCTTCCGTAAAGATGCCGGGCAGAAAGAGCTGGTGTGGGTAGGGCGTTTCATGGTGCTGCTGGTTGCGCTGATTGCCATCGCACTGGCGGCTAACCCTGAAAACCGCGTTCTTGGTCTGGTGAGTTACGCCTGGGCAGGCTTCGGTGCCGCGTTTGGCCCGGTTGTGCTGTTCTCGGTCATGTGGTCACGCATGACGCGTAATGGCGCGCTTGCGGGGATGATCATCGGTGCCTTGACCGTCATCGTCTGGAAACAGTTTGGCTGGTTGGGTCTGTACGAAATCATTCCTGGTTTCATCTTCGGCAGCATCGGTATTGTGGTTGTTAGCCTGCTTGGCAAAGCGCCAAGTACATCGATGCAAAAACGCTTTGCACAAGCGGATGAGATTTATCACACCGCTCCACCGTCAAAGTTACAGGTCGAGTAATTCTGCTGACAAACCTCTTCGTAGGTTGGATAAGCGCAGCGTCATCCGACACAACGCGCGCAAATGGTGGATGACGCTAACGCTTATCCACCCTACAAAACACGTTTATCACCCTTTGCCAGCAATCTGAAGGCCGCTAATAGCGGCCTTTTTTACAGCTATACACAAAAATTCAAATTCTCTGCTTGTGTTTATTTTTATGGTAATGATAATCACAATCGTTCTGGTTTTACTTTTCTTTACGTCTTTTGACCTGAGTTCACAGTTGGAGTATCAGGAATGTTCGTTCCGTTTCTCATTATGTTACGCGAAGGGCTGGAAGCCGCGTTGATTGTCAGTTTAATAGCCAGCTATCTGAAGCGCACACAACGCGGCCAGTGGATTGGCGTCATGTGGATTGGGGTGGTTGCAGCCGCAGCGCTTTGCTTAGGCTTAGGCATCTTCATCAACGAAACGACCGGCGAATTCCCGCAAAAAGAACAAGAGATGTTTGAAGGCATTGTCGCCGTCATCGCCGTATTCATCCTGACCTGGATGGTGTTCTGGATGCGCAAAGTATCGCGCAACGTCAAAGGGCAGCTGGAGCAGAAGGTCGATGAAGCGCTGCATAGCAAAGGCAGCCACGGCTGGGCGTTGATTATGATGGTGTTCTTCGCCGTCGCCCGCGAAGGGCTGGAATCGGTGTTCTTTCTGCTGGCGGCATTCCAGCAGGACGTCGGCATTATGCCGCCACTTGGTGCGATGCTCGGTCTTGGCACCGCCATCGTGCTGGGCTTCTTGCTTTATTGGGGCGGCATCCGCCTGAATCTTGCCGTGTTCTTCAAATGGACCAGCTTGTTTATTTTACTGGTCGCCGCCGGTCTTGCTGCGGGTGCGGTTCGTGCATTCCATGAAGCCGGGCTTTGGAACCATTTCCAGGATATCGCTTTCGACCTGAGTAATGTTCTTTCAACGCATTCCCTGACTGGCACGCTGCTTGAGGGCATTTTTGGTTATCAGGAAGCGCCTAGCGTCAGCGAAGTGGCGATGTACTTTATTTACCTGATTCCCGCGCTGGTGCTGTTCTTCATTCCCCCACGTCTGGGTAGCCAGGCGACAAATAGCGTTCGTTAATAATATTGTGGCGAGAAATCGCCTCTTAGTTACAACATACTGATGTTTTAAAGGGATTGGCCATGACTACACATTTTCGTCGAAAAGCCCTGCATGCTGCGTTGTTTGCGCTTGCCTCTTCAGCCTTTGCGGTGCAAGCCGCCGATGTTCCTCAGGTAAAAGTCACCGTTACTGATAAACAGTGCGAACCGATGAACATTACGGTTAACGCCGGTAAAACCCAGTTCATTATTCAGAACAACAGCCAGAAAGCGCTGGAGTGGGAAATCCTCAAAGGGGTGATGGTAGTCGAAGAGCGTGAGAACATCGCGCCGGGCTTCTCTCAGAAAATGACGGCCAACCTGCAAGCCGGTGAGTACGACATGACTTGCGGCCTGCTCAGCAACCCAAAAGGCAAACTTATTGTTAAAGCTGCTGGCGACCAGGCCGCACCGAAAAACGACCTGATGGCGTTATCCGGCCCGATTACCGAATATAAAACCTACGTCACTGCGCAAGTGGCCGAGCTGGTTAAAGGTACCAAAGCCTTTACTGACGCAGTGAAAGCCGGTGACATAGAAAAAGCTAAATCCTTGTATGCACCAACCCGTCAGTATTACGAACGTATCGAACCGATTGCCGAACTGTTCTCCGATCTGGACGGCAGCATCGATGCCCGTGAAGACGATTATGAGCAGAAAGCTAACGACCCGAAATTCACCGGTTTCCATCGTCTGGAAAAAGCACTGTTTGGTGATAACTCCACCAAAGGCATGGAAAAATATGCCGATCAGCTCAATAGCGACGTGCTGGATCTGCAAACCCGCATCTCTGAACTGGCCTTCCCACCAGGTAAAGTGGTTGGTGGTGCAGCGGGCCTGATTGAAGAAGTCGCTGCCAGCAAAATCAGTGGAGAAGAAGACCGTTACAGCCACACTGATCTGTGGGATTTCCAGGCTAACGTCGATGGTGCACAGAAAATCGTCAACTTGCTGCGTCCTTTACTGGTGAAAGATAACGCACCGTTGCTGGCGAAAGTGGATGCCAACTTCAAGAAAGTTGACGCCATCCTGGCGAAATATCGCACCAAAGACGGTTTTGAGACTTACGACAAGTTGACCGACGCTGACCGTAATGCACTGAAAGGGCCGGTCACGGCGCTGGCTGAAGATTTGTCACAACTGCGTGGCGTACTGGGTCTGGATTAAGTTTTATGGATGAAAATAGCAAACACGGCGGCCACCTTCCGGCGCGCCGTCGGTTACTGAAAGGTTTGGGCGCGCTTGGTGGCGCCCTTGCCGTTGCGGGTGGTTGCCCTGTGGCACATGCGGCAAAACCGGAAACTTCTCCCGGCACGCTGCCGCCTGATGCGCGCATGGAAAAACAACCGTTCTACGGAGTGCATCAGGCAGGCGTGCTGACGCCACAGCAAGCGGCGATGATGCTGGTGGCTTTTGATGTGCTGGCAAGTGATAAAGCTGAGCTTGAACGTTTGTTCAAATTGCTGTCTGCGCGTTTCGATTTCCTGACCACTGGCGGCCCGGCACCGGACACCCCGAATCCGCGGATGCCACCCATGGACTCCGGGATCCTCGGTGCCGAAATTTACCCTGACAACCTGACTTTCACGTTGTCGGCGGGGACGTCACTGTTTGATGAACGCTTTGGCCTGAAAGGGCTGAAGCCAACAAAACTGCAAAAAATGGAACGCTTTGCTAACGACTCGCTGGACGCCAGCTTGTGTCATGGTGATTTGCTTATCCAGATTTGCGCGAATACCGCAGATACGGTTATCCACGCATTGCGCGACATCATCAAGCACACGCCAGATTTGCTCAGCGTGCGCTGGAAGCGTGAAGGGTTTATCTCCAGTCACGCCGCGCGTAGCCGCGGTAAAGAAACGCCGATCAACTTGCTGGGATTTAAAGATGGAACCGCCAATCCAGACAGCGGCAATAAACCGCTGATGGATGAAGTTGTTTGGGTGACGGGCAACCAGCAGGAACCAGCATGGGCGGTGGGCGGCAGCTATCAGGCGGTACGCATCATTCAGTTCCATGTTGAGTTCTGGGACAGAACGCCGCTTAAAGAGCAGCAAACTATTTTTGGTCGCGATAAACACAGTGGTGCACCGCTCGGTATGAAAAACGAGCATGACGAGCCTGACTATGCCGCCGACCCTGACGGTAACGTGATTGCGCTGGATGCACATATTCGTCTGGCAAATCCGCGCACCAAAGAAACCCAATCAAACCTGATGATGCGTCGCGGTTACAGTTATTCGTTGGGCGTTTCCAAATCAGGCCAGCTGGATATGGGATTGTTGTTTGTCTGCTTCCAGCACGACCTTGAGAAAGGTTTTCTGGCGGTGCAACAACGTCTGAATGGCGAGGCGCTGGAGGAGTATGTGAAGCCGATTGGCGGCGGTTACTTCTTTGTTTTGCCTGGCGTTAAGGATAGTCAGCATTATTTAGGGCAGGGGTTGTTGGAGGCATAGTTTGGTGATGTTGAAACCACCTTCATCCTAACCTTCTCCCTGAGGGAGAAGGGACTGTCTGGTGCTCTCCCTCTCTTGCTGTCTGTGATACACATCTTTGAAGGGCGGTCCCTGCCGATCCGGAGCAGGTTCCGTTCACCAGGCGAGAGTGTATTTATGTCGCCACGGAACCGGTGAACGTCTTAGGGTGGCCACCGTCGCCACCCTAAGAACCCGGACTCCCGGCAAATAAATCGCCGCAAGCGGTAAACCTCCATTTTGCCTCCGTGTCAGGGTCGGTTGCGATTCGTTCCCGACGATCGCGCCCTCCAGCCGTTCCCGACGGCTGGACCCTGCCACCTCGAGTCAAAATGGAGGCGATTTAAGCCGGACCCGAAAGTCAAAGTCAAAGTCAAAAGCCAGGGCGGTTTTGACCTTGTCCCCGGCTTCAATCGCGCCGTTTTTTACCCTTCAGTTGGGGTCACGTGGTCGGGAACCACGTGAGAGAGCGATCGTCTGGAACGAATCGCGAACGACCCCGAATGTTGGGTGAAAAACGGTGTTTACCGCTTTAGCGGCGATTGATTTGCCGGGCGCCTGGATTATCAAGGGGTTGGCGTTAACCCCTTGATACGTTCACCGTTTGCGGGAATTAAAGAGATAACTGAACACACGGGTGAACGGAAAATCAGCGAGGCTTACAGATCTCACCCTGACAAGATTGCCAGGGAGAGTTGTGTCTAAGAGACAGCTATCTTGCAAGAGGGCAATTCCTTCTCCTGCTAATGTTTCATTTGCTAACAATTCACACACCAGCTATTCATCCCCATTTCCTATGACTATGCGGCTGATATAAAAGTGTAATATTTCTGTGGCATAAATTGACTCAGCGCATGACGAAACGCTAATGTTGAATTAAAGTAAAATAAGTGTTGCATTTAAGATAAAATTTGATGTACTTAAAGCACGAGCGGTAGTTCCCGGCTGTGAATTTTAATCACAATGGAGACAGCGCATGGTAGGGTCCTGTACTGGACGATTAACGAGACATCTTACCCGCACCATCCAGCGCGGAGGCTTCTCCTCCGGCTTCGCTGTCTTCACCGCTAAAAACCCAAATTCCTTAACAACTCAAAGTGTCAACGATGCGCTAAGCGGCGTATTTCGTCTAACTGGTGCATCCTCTCAACCGGCAGTTCATGGCTTAAAAGGAAGCCAAACCTCATCCGTTAGTAAGCATAATCGCGTGACTGAAAGTGACGCGGGAAATGAAACCAACTGTAAGGTGCCATCCATGGGAAGACAGAAAGCAGTGATCAAAGCTCGTCGTGAAGCAAAACGTGTGCTGAGACGGGATTCGCGTAGCCACAAACAACGCGAAGAGGAATCGGTCACATCGCTTGTGCAGATGAGCGGCGTTGAATCTATCGGCATGGCCAGGGATTGCCGTGATAATTCACCAATAGCGGCGCGAAATGAGGCTCAACAGCACTATCTTAATGCCATCGAGAAAAAACAGCTGATATTCGCCACCGGCGAAGCGGGATGCGGCAAGACGTATATCAGTGCGGCAAAAGCCGCTGAGGCCCTGATACATAAGGATGTCGACAGGATTATTGTTACCCGCCCGGTCCTGCAAGCTGACGAAGATCTCGGCTTCTTACCCGGGGATATTTCGGAAAAATTCGCCCCTTATTTCCGCCCGGTGTATGACATCCTGGTGCGACGTTTAGGGTCGTCTTTCATGCAGTACTGTCTGCGTCCCGAAATCGGTAAAGTAGAAATCGCGCCGTTCGCCTATATGCGCGGACGTACCTTCGAAAATGCGGTGGTTATTCTGGATGAGGCGCAGAACGTCACCGCAGCGCAAATGAAGATGTTCTTAACGCGCCTTGGGGAAAACGTGACGGTGATCGTCAATGGCGATATCACGCAATGTGATTTACCACGTGGTGTTCAGTCCGGCCTGAGTGATGCGTTGGCACGTTTTGAAGAAGATGAAATGATCGGTGTCGTCCGATTTGGCAAACAAGATTGTGTGCGCTCAGCCCTTTGCCAGCGCACGTTGAATGCCTACGACTGATTTCTGGTGTAATTGAATTCTAAAGCCCAAACCCTGTTTGGGCTTTTTTCTTTGCGCGAATTATTTACCCAAAATGTGAAGGGTATCAAAACGGATGGTCAAGGAGAGACAATTATAGGCTCCTCAAAATTATTCCCCGCCAGAATGTTGCCGTATACTCCTTACAACCAGACACAATCAGAACTTACCAATGATGATTTGCTTTTGCAGGTGTGGGGTGTGCTGATATCCGACATGCAGGCCATTGCAACGTGAGGAAACTATTATGACTAAAAAACGTATCTACCTATTTTGTTCTGCTGGAATGTCCACTTCATTACTGGTATCAAAAATGAAGGCGCAGGCAGAGAAGTACGAAGTACCCGTTGTTATTGAAGCCTGGCCTGAAACTCTGGCGGCGGAAAAAGGCAAGGATGCAGATTTGGTATTACTTGGACCACAAATCGCTTATATGCTTCCAGAAATTCAAAAAGTATTACCTGGTAAAACTGTCGAAGTTATTGATTCGGCAATGTACGGCAAAATTGATGGATTAGGCGTGCTGAAAGCAGCCGTCGCATCAATCAAGAAAGCAGCAGCTAATAGTTAATTTTTTACCTTTTGTTTTATTTTTCCGTCAAAGAACGACCTTACACAACCTGGCCGCAAGAAACTTGCGGCAATAAAGGAAATTCCAAATGAGTAAAGTCATTGATTCACTTGAAAAGATATTGCTTCCTTTCGCAGTGAAAATTGGGAAGCAACCGCACGTCAACGCAATTAAAAATGGTTTCATCAAATTAATGCCATTGACCCTTGCCGGGGCCATGTTTGTATTAATCAATAACGTCTTTCTGAGTTTTGGTGCCGGTTCATTTTTCTATTCTTTAGGTATTCGTTTAGACCCCTCGACCATTGAAACCCTTAATGGGTTAAAAGCCATTGGCGGCAACGTATATAACGGTACGTTAGGTATTATGTCGCTAATGGCTCCTTTTTTCATTGGTATGGCACTTGCTGAAGAACGTAAAGTTGATCCACTTGCAGCCGGTTTATTATCCGTAGCGGCATTTATGACTGTGACTCCATATAGCGTAGGCGAAGCTTATGCTGTCGGCGCTAACTGGTTAGGTGGTCAGAATATTATTTCCGGTATTGTTATTGGCCTTGTCGTCGCGGAGCTATTTACTTTTGTTATCCGCCGCAATTGGGTTATTACTTTGCCTGATAGCGTACCGACTTCGGTATCGAGGTCATTCTCAGCATTAATTCCAGGTTTCCTGATCCTGTCTATTTTCGGGATTATTTCCTGGCTGCTGGCGAATCACGGTAGCAACTTCCACCAGATCATTATGGATTCCATCTCTACGCCGCTGGCGTCGATGGGTGCGGTAGTGGGCTGGGCGTACGTTATCTTCAACTCCTTGCTGTGGTTCTTCGGTGTGCATGGTTCACTGGCGCTGACCGCGCTGGACAACGGAATTATGACTCCGTGGGCGCTGGAAAACATCGCTCTCTACAACCAGTACGGTTCTGTACAGGCTGCGATTGATGCAGGCAAACAGTTCCACTTCTGGGCCAAACCAATGCTCGACTCCTACATCCTGTTGGGTGGTTCTGGTGCGACACTGGGTCTGATTATCGCCATCTTCATGGTTTCGCGCCGTGCAGATCACCGTCAGGTAGCGAAACTGGCACTGCCATCAGGCATCTTCCAGATTAACGAACCTATTCTGTTCGGTCTGCCAATCATCATGAACCCGGTTATGTTTATCCCGTTTGTCCTGGTTCAGCCGATTCTGGCAGCAATTACACTTGCGGCTTACTCACTGGGAATCATTCCACCGGTCACTAACCTGGCTCCGTGGACCATGCCTACCGGTTTGGGTGCCTTCTTCAACAGTAACGGTAGTATCGCAGCACTGTTAGTGGCTCTGTTTAACCTGGGTGTCGCGACATGTGTCTACATGCCATTCGTTATCCTGTCGAACAAAGCGCAGGCGGTGATTGAAGAAGAAGAAAGCGAAGAAGATATTGCTAACGCACTGAAATTCTAATCTTAAATTCTGAATAGTTTTGGTTGGGGATGGCCCCTGCGTCCCCAACCACTTTAAAAGTACCGGGAGAGATTTTGATGTTTAACTTAGATAACGCAGTAGATAACGAAGTCGATACTAACGATCTTGAAGAAGTGGTGATGGGCTTAATCATCAATTCCGGTCAGGCGCGAAGCCTGGCGTATGCAGCACTGAAAATCGCTAAAACGGGCGATTTCGAAAAAGCCTGGGAGTTGATGGGGCAGTCTCGTGAAGCACTGAACGAAGCCCACCTGGTGCAAACCAAACTGATTGAAGGTGACCAGGGCGAAGGCAAAACCAAAGTGAGTCTTGTACTGGTTCATGCGCAGGACCACCTGATGACCTCGATGCTGGCACGTGAGTTGGTGACAGAACTTATTGAGCTTCACGAAAAAATAAAATAAGTTGGAGTCCCTTATGCAGCCACCGGTAATCAGTATGGAAATCAACACGGCACGTGAGAGCCAACTTTTTGATGGTCAACATTTCCACATGTTCATCCACAACAAAGTTGAAAGTGTCTCCGGGCTGCACCAGCATGATTACTACGAATTTACGGTAGTGCTGACAGGGCGTTATTACCAGGAAATCAACGGTAAACGCGTGCTGCTGGAAAGAGGAAGTTTTGTTTTTATTCCACTCGGTTCTTACCATCAAAGCTTTTATGATTTTGGTGCGACGCGAATCCTGAATGTCGGTATCAGCAAAGCTTTTTTTGAACAGCACTATTTACCGTTATTTCCAGCTTATTTTATTGCCTCACAGGTTTATCAGATTAAGAATGAATTTCTGACTTATATCGAATCTGTTACGGCATCATTAAACTTCCGACAAGGTGAGTTTAATGAGTTTCTGGAAATGGTGACGTTTTATATTGTTAATCGTCTGCGCCATCACAAAGAATCAGAGTCAGGGGGGGATATTCCTGTCTGGCTGAAAAACACTGTCGAGCAGATGCACGGTAAGTCAATGTTTGGTGATAAAGCACTAGTTAATATGGTGGAGTTGGCCGGTAAGTCGCAAGAATATCTAACCCGTGCCACGCAACGCCATTACGGCAAAACGCCGATGCAGATCATCAATGAGATAAGAATTAATTTTGCCAAGAAGCAACTGGAGATTACCAACTATTCCGTCACCGATATTGCTTTCGAGTCAGGTTATAGTAGTGCCAGTATGTTTATCAAAAACTTTAAAAAGTTAACGTCGTTTACACCTCAGCATTATCGGAAGCAGTTATACAGCATTAAGTGATTATATTAATAACCTGTGAATGTATTAGTGAGGGTTGATAACTATATCCAATATGACAATCGTCGGATATAACCCTCAATAATACATCTATATCGCTGTCTTAATTTACAGTGCAATAAACTTGTACCGGAGTCCTCATGAGTAAAAAATTGAAAGTCGTTACAATCGGTGGTGGTAGCAGCTATACCCCTGAATTACTCGAAGGTTTTATTAAACGTTACGAAGAATTGCCGATTACTGAATTATGGCTGGTCGATGTTGAAGCTGGTAAAGAGAAACAAGATATTATCTTTGATCTTTGCTTGCGTATGATTGAACGCGCTGCTGT
Source organism: Buttiauxella sp. 3AFRM03 (assembly GCF_003675305.1). Classification (NCBI taxonomy): domain Bacteria; kingdom Pseudomonadati; phylum Pseudomonadota; class Gammaproteobacteria; order Enterobacterales; family Enterobacteriaceae; genus Buttiauxella; species Buttiauxella sp. 3AFRM03. Next base: position 1,174,312 of record NZ_CP033076.1, on the reverse strand, counting down.
GCCGATTGCGCTGTATAAAACGCTCGACCGCCGTGAAGCGCTAGTAGACGCCGACTTTGTCACTACCCAATTGCGTGTTGGCCAATTGAAAGCCCGTGAACTGGATGAGCGCATCCCGCTAAGTTATGGCTATTTGGGCCAGGAAACTAACGGTGCCGGTGGTCTGTTTAAAGGCCTGCGTACTATTCCGGTAATTTTCGACATCATTAATGATGTGAAAGAAATTTGTCCGGATGCCTGGGTGATTAACTTCACCAACCCAGCCGGTATGGTGACTGAAGCGGTTTATCGCCACACAGATTTCAAGAAATTCATTGGCGTGTGTAACATTCCGGTGGGCATGAAGATGTTCATTAAAGATGTGTTAAAACTCGCGCCAACCGATGAATTGAATATCGACTTGTTCGGCCTGAACCACATGGTGTTCATCAAAGATGTCATCGTTAATGGCACTTCTCGCTTTGATGAACTACTTGATGGTGTGGCGTCAGGTACGCTTACCGCAGGTTCGGTGAAAAATATCTTTGATCTGCCATTCAGTGAAGGTCTGATTCGTTCTCTGCGTCTGCTTCCGTGTTCTTATTTGCTCTACTACTTCAAGCAAAAAGAGATGCTGGCTATCGAAATGGGCGAGTTTTACAAAGGCGGCGCGCGCGCTACTGTTGTCCAGAAAGTTGAGAAACAACTGTTCGAACTGTACAAAGATCCGGCTCTGAATGTGAAGCCAAAAGAGCTGGAATTGCGCGGTGGGGCTTACTACTCTGACGCCGCTTGCGAAGTGATTAGCGACATTTACAACGACAAGCAAAGTGAGCATTACGTTAACGTGCCGCATCACGGCCATGTTGATAATATTCCGGCTGACTGGGCGGTAGAAATGACCTGTACTATCGGTCGCGATGGCGCAACACCCACTCCACGCATCACGCATTTTGATGAGAAAGTGCTGGGTCTGATTTACACCATCAAAGGCTTTGAAGTCGCAGCAAGCGAAGCGGCAATTAGCGGTAACTTTAACGACGTGCTGCTGGCACTGAATTTAAGCCCGCTTATCCACTCAGATAAAGACGCAGAGAAAATTGCCCGCGACCTGTTGCTTGCGCACGAAGCAAATCTGCCAAACTTTGCGCAGGCAATTGCTGCACTTAAATAACCGGAGGCCTTCCCTGAATGGGGAAGGCAGCTTACCGAGGCGACAATGGATAAGTTATTAATTGTTAACGCGGACGATTTTGGGCTGTGTAAAGCGCAAAATTACGGAATTATCGATGCTTTCACCAATGGCGTGGTGACGTCGACCACCGCGATGGTTAACGGCCAGGGGATTGAACACGCCGTTGCGCTAAGCGCAAAACATCCTGGTCTGGCGATTGGTATGCACTTTGTGCTGACTTTAGGCCGTCCGCTGTCTGCCATGCCGGGGCTGGTGGATGAGAAGGGTGAATTGGGCAAATGGATTTGGCAACGCGCTGAGGAAGGCACGTTGCCGCTGGCGGAAATTGAACATGAACTGGCTTGCCAGTTTGCGAAATTCGTCGAGTTATTTGGCCGCGAACCTGCGCATATCGATAGCCATCATCATGTGCATATGATTCCGCAAATCTACCCAATTGTTGAAGCATTCGCGAAGGCGAAAGGCATTCCGCTGCGCTTTGACTATGATGCCGCTAAAGCCGATGGGCTGGAGCCGCTGGGTGTAAAAACCACTCAGGGCTTTGACAGTGGTTTTTATGGTGACTCGATATCCGAAATGCTATTTCTCGACACCCTCGATCGGGCTATGGCGCGCGGTGAGCTGTCGCTTGAAGTGATGTGCCATCCTTCATTTATCGATAACACTATTCTGGCCAGCAAATATTGCTACCCACGTCTGGCTGAACTGGATGTATTAACTTCTGCTTCACTTAAATATGCGATAGCGGAACGCGGCTATCGGTTAGGGTCGTTCAAGGATTTGTAAGACTTTCTGTTGTTGGATGACGCTACGCTTATCCACCCTACAAAACGTAGGTTGGATAAGCGTAGCGTCATCCAACAGTTATCACCTTTTTATCACCCATTCAGGCAGATTTTCTCAGCATCACCAACAGGTTGTCGGCGATTTCTGGGGCTTGTTCATTGAGATTAAGATTCTCCGGTCGCATCAGCCAGTTTTTGACAATACCACTGAGATAACCGTGAATAATGGTAATCATGAGTTCTATATTGGTATTAACAGGAATTAACCCTTTTGATATACAATTGCGCAATAACTTTTTCATTCTTTCCCGATTAAACCAAATACGCTCCCTTATTTCCCGCTCGGAATACATCTCCCCATTAAATTCGCACGAATGGTAAAGAATTTGTAGTAACTCACGCTGGCGATGATCGGTTGAAATGAATTTTAATGTTTCAATGATGATTTCACGGAATAATTGTAAATCGTTGTCATGAGTTTGTGTTTTGAGTTTACGTCTTATTTCCAGTGCAAAACTGGATTGAAGATTCCAGATTTCATTAAACAGTGACACTTTGCTGTCAAAGTGCCAGTAAATCGCGCCACGCGTCATGCCAGCCGCATCAGCAATGTCTGCCAGTGTTGTTGTCGAAACGCCTTTTTTAGCAAATAGTGTGATCGCGACATCAATTAAATGTTGACGTGTTTTTAACGCTTCTGATTTTGTTTTTCTTGCCATGATAAATTAACTCTTTGTGGATATTAGTTACAAGAATTAACATGTTTAACGATTTGTTTTTCTATTAGTAGAGATTCAGGTAAAAAGCGAAATTATTGTGTGCTTTAATTTTTTCGAAGTCCAGTCCAGGAATATAAGTTTATACATACACGCATGAATCATTAATCTTAATAGCCTCTGTTAAGCTTCCGGTCACTATATCCGTCACAGAATTAGACCTTTAACAGAGAACTCTTCACATGGCGAAGTTTTTTATCGAGCGCCCCATATTTGCCTGGGTGTTGGCGATCATTTTGATGCTGGCTGGCGTGCTGTCCATCATTAATTTGCCAGTGGCGCAGTACCCGACAATCGCCCCTCCAGCTGTTGCCATTAATGCAACCTATCCGGGGGCGGACGCCAGTACCGTTCAGGATACAGTGACCCAGGTTATCGAACAGAACATGAACGGCCTGGATAACCTGATGTACATGTCCTCAACCAGCGATGCCTCGGGTAGCGTGACGGTGAGCCTGACCTTTAAGTCAGGTACCGATCCGGATATCGCTCAGGTACAGGTACAAAATAAACTTCAGCTCGCCATGCCTTTGTTGCCACAGGAAGTCCAGCAACAGGGGATCAGTGTTAAAAAATCCTCCAGCAGTTTCCTGATGGTGGCTGGGTTTATCTCACAAGATGGCAGCATGAGTCAGGACGATATTGCCGACTATATTTCTTCTAATATCAAAGACCCGATCAGCCGTACCGCAGGGGTTGGCGATGTGCAGCTTTTTGGTGCGCAGTATGCGATGCGGATCTGGCTCGATCCTAATCAGTTGAATAAATACCAGTTAACCACGCTAGATGTGATTAACCAGATTAGAACTCAGAATGCACAGGTTGCTGCCGGGCAACTTGGCGGAACGCCCGCCATTGCAGACCAACAACTCAATGCTTCTATTATTGCCCAAACCCGTCTGCGCGATCCGGAACAGTTTGGCCACATTTTACTTAAAGTGCAGCCGAATGGTGCCAGGGTTGAACTGCACGATGTCGGGCGGATTGAACTAGGCGGCGAAAACTATAACGTGATCGCCCGCTACAATGGCAAACCTGCCGCCGGTCTGGGGATTAAATTAGCCACTGGCGCTAACGCGCTGGATACCGCCAAAGCGGTGCAGACGCAAATGGCTAAACTTCAAAGTTACTTCCCACACGGTTTGAACGTTGTCTATACCTACGACACCACGCCATTCGTCAAAATCTCCATTCGCGAAGTGTTCAAAACTCTGCTCGAAGCTATCTTGCTGGTGTTCCTGGTAATGTATCTGTTTTTACAGAACTTCCGCGCTACGCTTATCCCGACTATTGCCGTGCCGGTGGTGTTGCTGGGGACCTTTTCCATTCTGGCCGCGTTTGGTTATTCGATAAACACACTGACGATGTTCGGCATGGTGCTGGCGATAGGCTTGTTGGTGGATGATGCCATTGTGGTGGTGGAAAACGTCGAACGCGTGATGGTGGAAGAGGGGCTTTCACCGAAAGAAGCGACACAAAAATCAATGGGGCAAATACAGGGCGCGCTGGTGGGGATTGCCATGGTGCTGTCGGCAGTATTTATCCCAATGGCCTTTTTCGGCGGCTCTACAGGCGTTATCTATCGCCAGTTCTCGATAACAATTGTCTCGGCGATGGCGCTTTCGGTTTTAGTCGCGCTAATTCTGACACCGGCCCTGTGTGCCACCTTGCTCAAACCGGTTGCTAAAGGCAGTCATGGTAAAACCACTGGGTTCTTCGGCTGGTTTAACGCTCGCTTTGAACAAAGCACCAATCATTATACCGACAGCGTAAAGCTGATCTTGCGCCGCACCGGGCGCTACATGCTGCTTTATGTCCTGATTGTAGTCGGAATGGCGGTATTGTTCATGCGCTTACCTACGTCATTTTTACCCGAAGAAGACCAGGGGGTGTTCCTGACTATGGTGACGTTGCCTGCCGGGGCAACACAAGCCAGAACCGAAAAAATCATGGATCAGATAACCCAATACTATCTGACCAAAGAATCCGCAAACGTTGATTCGGTATTTACCGTTAACGGCTTTAGTTTCAGCGGTAAAGGTCAGAACAATGGTCTGGCTTTTGTGCGCCTGAAAGACTGGGATAAACGCCCTGGCAAAGAGAATGAAGTGGGGGCGATTGTCGGGCGTGCCACTCGTGAATTTAGCAAAATCCACGATGGCATGGTTTTCGCCTTCAACCTACCTGCGATTACCGAGCTGGGAACCGCCACCGGTTTTGACTTTGAGTTAATCGACCAGGCGAGCCTTGGGCATAAAGCGCTGACCGAGGCGCGAAACCAGTTGCTGGCATCTATCGCAAAACGTCCGGATATGCTGGTTCGTATTCGCCCGAACGGGCTGGAAGATACCCCGCAATTTAAGCTGGAAGTCGATCAGGAGAAAGCCCAGTCGCTGGGGGTGAGCATTTCCGATATTAACCAGACGATCGCTACCGGCCTCGGCAGTACCTACGTTAATGACTTTATTGATAGCGGGCGAGTGAAGAAAGTTTACCTGCAAGGGCGTGCGGAGAACCGCATGTTACCGCAGGACATTAACAGTTGGTTCGTGCGTGGGAGCAGTGGGCAAATGGTGCCATTCTCTTCATTTGCCAGCGCGCACTGGATTTATGGTTCTCCACGCCTCGAACGCTACAACGGTCTGCCTTCTATGGAAATTCTGGGTGAAGCCACACCGGGTAAAAGTACTGGTGAAGCGATGCTGCTAATGGAAGATCTGGCGGCGAAACTCCCCACTGGAATCGGTTTTGACTGGACGGGAATGTCTTATCAAGAACGTCTATCTGGCAACCAGGCTCCGGCGTTGTACGCCATCTCATTATTAGTCGTCTTCTTGTGCCTCGCTGCACTCTATGAAAGCTGGTCGATCCCTTTCTCAGTCATGCTGGTTGTACCGCTTGGTGTGGTCGGTGCACTGCTGGCCGCCGCGCTGCGTGGTTTGAACAATGACGTCTACTTCCAGGTTGGGCTGCTGACCACTATCGGACTGTCGGCGAAGAACGCGATTCTTATCGTCGAGTTTGCCAAAGACCTGATGGACAAAGAAGGCAAAGGGTTAATTGAAGCCACGCTCGATGCGGTACGCATGCGCCTGCGCCCCATTCTGATGACTTCGCTGGCCTTTATGCTGGGCGTGATGCCGCTGGTTATCAGCGATGGCGCGGGAAGTGGTGCGCAAAATGCCGTGGGCACTGGCGTGATGGGCGGCATGGTTTCTGCCACGCTGCTGGCGATCTTTTTTGTCCCGGTATTTTTCGTCGTGATAAGTCGCCGTTTTGGTAAGGCGAAATAACAGGATTTCATTGTCAGGGGCGCTTTTCTTTGCCCCCGGACTGCAAGTTTTTACTTCAAGAATCATGCTTTAAGGAATCGTAATGAAGAAATATGGCAAGTTCATCATCCTGCCTTCGGTACTTCTGGTCGCAGCGGGAATTCTGGCGGGTTGTAATGATAAAGGCGACGAAAAGGCTGCATTGCCTGCGCCGCAGGTCAATGTCTATATCGCTAAAGCGGCTCCGTTGGCGGTGACGACTGAACTTCCTGGGCGTACTGACGCGTTCCGCGTGGCGGAAGTTCGTCCGCAGGTCAGTGGCATCATCCTGAAGCGCAATTTTGTCGAAGGCAGCGATATTGTTGCGGGAAACTCTCTCTACCAGATTGATCCTGCTCCTTACCAGGCTGCATGGAACAGTGCGCAAGGGGCGCTCGCTAAAGCAAAAGCCGCTGCGAATATTGCGCATCTGACGGTGAAACGTTATGTGCCATTGCTTGGCACCAATTACATCAGCAAACAGGAATACGATCAGGCAGTCGCAACCGCTCAGCAAGCTGATGCAGAAGTGAAAGCGGCGCAAGCGGATGTAGAAAATGCGCGGATTAATCTCGCCTATACCAAAGTTTCTTCTCCTATCGACGGGCGCATTGGTAAGTCGAATGTCACCGAAGGGGCGCTGGTCACTAATGGTCAGGCTTCTTCATTGGCAACGGTTCAACAGCTTGACCCGATTTATGTCGATGTCACGCAATCCAGCAATGACTTTATGCAGTTAAAGCAGTCGGTTGAGCAGGGTAGTCTGCAGAAAGCTAATGGAAAAACTGCGGTGCAACTGCTGATGGAAGATGGCCAGCTTTACCCGATAAACGGCGAGCTGGAGTTTTCTGATGTGACGGTCGATCAAACCACCGGTTCCATTACTTTACGTGCCGTATTCCCGAATCCGCAGCACCAGTTACTGCCGGGTATGTATGTGCGCGCAAAAATTGACGAAGGCATTAAGCCGGACGCGATTCTAGTGCCGCAACAAGGTGTGACGCGTAATCCTCGCGGTGACGCCACCGTGATGGTGGTTGATCAGAATAACAAAGCAGAAGTCCGCGAAGTGACCGCACCTCAGGCGATTGGAGATCAATGGCTGGTGACAAAAGGCATTAAGCCTGGTGAGAAAATCATCGTTAGTGGGCTTCAACGCGTTCGTCCCGGTGTTGCTGTACAGGTGGTACAGGATAGCGCTGCTACCCAAACACGCTAAGGTTCTGGAAAATGGCTAATTTTTTTATTGAACGACCAATATTTGCCTGGGTGCTGGCGATCATTTTGATGATTGCTGGCGCGCTTGCGATATTACAACTCCCGGTCGCGCAGTATCCGACGATTGCACCTCCGGCGGTTGCGGTAACGGCAACCTATCCGGGTGCGGATGCGCAAACGGTGCAGGACACTGTGACGCAGGTTATCGAACAGAATATGAACGGTATCGATAACCTGATGTACATGTCTTCTACCAGTGACTCCGCTGGTGGCGTGACGATCACCTTGACCTTTAAATCAGGCACCAGCCCGGATATTGCCCAGGTTCAGGTGCAAAATAAACTGCAACTGGCGATGCCGTTATTACCGCAAGAAGTGCAGCAGCAGGGCATTAGCGTTGAAAAGTCCTCCAGCAGCTTTTTGCTGGTGGCGGGCTTTATCTCTGACAACCCAAGCCTGACCCAGGATGACATTTCCGATTATGTGGCGTCGAATCTCAAAGATGCTATCAGCCGGACCAACGGGGTTGGCGATGTGCAGTTGTTTGGTGCGCAGTATGCGATGCGTATCTGGCTGGATACGGGGGCGTTGAACAAATACCAGCTCAACCCGGGCGATGTGGTGAATCAGTTAAAACTGCAGAACGACCAGGTTGCTGCGGGGCAACTCGGTGGCACGCCTGCAGTGAAAAACCAGCAGCTTAACGCCTCGATTATTGCCCAGACGCGTCTGCGTGACCCGGAACAGTTCGGCAAAGTGACGCTGAAAGTGAATCCGGATGGCTCGGTGGTGCATTTAAGTGATGTCGCCCGTATTGAGCTAGGGGGGGAAAACTACAACACAGTGGCGAAAATTAATGGGCAGGCCGCTGCTGGTTTGGGTATTAAGCTGGCGACAGGTGCAAATGCGCTGGATACCGCTGAAGGGATCAAAGCGAAATTGGTCTCGCTACAACCTTTTTTCCCGCAAGGGATGAAAGTGGTTTACCCGTACGACACTACACCGTTTGTGAAAATCTCCATTCATGAAGTGGTGAAAACGTTGTTCGAAGCCATCATCCTGGTATTCCTGGTGATGTATTTGTTCCTGCAAAACTTCCGTGCGACCTTAATCCCAACGATTGCAGTACCGGTGGTGTTACTGGGGACATTTGCAGTTTTATCCGCGTTTGGCTACTCGATAAACACGCTCACCATGTTTGGTATGGTGCTGGCGATCGGCCTGTTGGTAGATGATGCGATTGTAGTGGTGGAAAACGTCGAACGCGTGATGGTTGAAGAGCATCTCTCGCCAAAAGAAGCCACTAAGAAGTCGATGAGCCAGATTCAAGGGGCGCTGGTCGGGATCGCGATGGTATTGTCGGCGGTCTTTATTCCGATGGCTTTCTTTGGCGGTTCGACCGGCGCTATTTATCGCCAGTTCTCGATTACCATCGTTTCAGCCATGGCGCTGTCGGTACTGGTGGCACTGATCCTTACTCCGGCATTGTGTGCCACATTGCTAAAACCGGTTACTGCCGAAACGCATCACAAAACGGGCTTTTTTGGCTGGTTTAACGAAAAGTTTAATCACAGCACCAATCACTACACCAACAGTGTCAGCAACATTTTGCGTAATACTGGGCGCTATCTGCTGCTGTATCTGATTATTGTTGCCGGTATGGCGTTTCTGTTTCTGCGCTTGCCGACCTCATTCTTGCCCGAGGAGGATCAGGGCGTGTTTATGACGATGGTGCAATTACCTGCGGGGGCAACCCAGGAAAGAACGCAGAAAGTGCTCGATCAGATTACTGACTATTATCTTGGTACCGAAAAAGCCAATGTTGAATCGGTATTTACCGTAAACGGTTTTAGCTTCAGTGGGCAGGGGCAAAACTCCGGGATTGCATTTATTAGCCTGAAACCGTGGGATGAAAGATCCGGCAAGGAGAATGCGGTTGGCGCCATCGTTGAACGTGCGACCAAAGCGTTCGGCAAAATTCGTGATGGCATGATATTCCCGTTTAACTTACCCGCCATCATGGAACTGGGTACCGCCACAGGTTTTGACTTTGAACTGATTGACCAGGCAAACCTTGGGCACCAGCAACTGACTGAATCGCGTAACCAACTGATGGGCATGGTGGCAAAACATCCTGATATCCTCACTCGTGTTCGTGCGAATGGGCTGGAAGATACTCCACAGTACAAACTGGAAATCGACCAGGAAAAAGCACAGTCACTCGGTGTAAGCATTACGGATATCAACCAGACCATTGCTAGTGCATTGGGCGGCACTTACGTGAACGATTTTATCGATCATGGCCGTGTGAAGAAGGTTTATGTGCAGGCTGATGCCCGTTTCCGCATGCTGCCTAAGGACATCAACAACCTCTATGTTCGCGGTAGCAGCGGGCAAATGGTACCGCTTTCAGCATTCTCTTCATCTCACTGGATGTACGGTTCACCACGTCTGGAGCGTTATAACGGTTTGCCATCAATGGAAATATTAGGCGAGGCTGCTCCGGGTAAAAGTACCGGTGACGCGATGATACTGATGGAACAACTGGCATCTCAATTACCGTCCGGTATCGGCTATGACTGGACCGGAATGTCGTATCAGGAAAGGCTTTCTGGAAACCAGGCACCTGCACTCTACGCTATCTCTTTGGTGGTGGTGTTCTTGTGCCTCGCAGCACTTTATGAAAGCTGGTCGATACCGTTCTCGGTGATGCTGGTGGTGCCACTTGGCGTTTTTGGGGCACTGTTAGCGGCGGCAATGCGCGGCATGAATAATGACGTCTATTTCCAGGTCGGGTTGCTGACGACGATTGGGCTATCAGCGAAGAACGCGATACTGATCGTTGAATTCGCCAAAGACTTGATGGAAAAAGAGGGTAAAGGGTTAATGGAAGCCACGCTGGATGCAGTGCGAATGCGTTTACGCCCAATCCTGATGACATCATTAGCGTTTATTTTAGGGGTGATGCCTTTGGTTCTTAGCCGTGGTGCCGGCAGTGGTGCGCAGAACGCGGTTGGGACCGGCGTGATGGGAGGGATGCTATCCGCAACCCTGTTGGCTATCTTCTTCGTACCGGTGTTCTTTGTGGTGATACGAGAGCGATTTAGCAAAGGTAACACTGACTAACATGTAAAAGCCCGAACTTAGGTTCGGGTTTTTTTATCCGACAAAACCACAAACTACAGACGAAAAAAAAGTCTGAACGTGAATTCAGACTTTCTCTTTAAATATGGCGGTGAGAGAGGGGTTCGAACCCTCGATACGTTGCCGTATACACACTTTCCAGGCGTGCTCCTTCAGCCACTCGGACACCTCACCGTTTTGTTTTTGTTGCCAACTTCTGGGGGCAACGGGGCGCTACTATAGGGATTCAACCTCATTCGGTCAAGTTTAATCTTTGGTTTATGTACCGTTCGGTTAAGGTGTGAACGATGCTTGAGAATGAGGTGAATAAAACGCCAGCATAGATGCTGAAGGTAACTCTAACATCTGAAAGATGCCCTTTCCGTACCGCGAACAGTATGTGGATGATTGGTTTCTCAAGAGGGGGTGGTAAGCGCGGTGAATTCGTTTAATTTTAGATAAAGTTTTAAATGTGTGATCTGTATATTGAAATGTCCCAATGAGCATATCTTTAAACCCAGGAGTGATATTTTTTTGTTGAATAAAAGCCCGTAGTATATAAAGTATTCTAATGCTTGAAAGCCGTAAATAAATGTAATTGGACAAGTTAATTTTCTATATTCAATATGTTGAAAAGATGAGAAATGGAAAACAGACATAAATATCAGATTAAAGTCCCATTTATTGAACCACTTGAGAGTTCTTCAAAAACAACGGCATCCGTGAACTATTCAAAAGCGCTTGGCAATAGTGGTAGTTGGATTGGGTGTGGTTATATTGACAGAGAAGGAAAAACAAAAAAACATATCAATGTAACGTTCCCTTACTTCTCATTAGTCCTTGTTATAGAAGGTAAGGGTACTTATGTTGACTCTCAGGAGCAGTTGCATCATTTGAAGAAAGGTTCTGTTTTTTTAAGAAAACCAGAATACAAACACTCCAGTCATTGCGAAAGCCAGCCATCCTGGAAGGAATATTATTTAGACTGTGATCTAAATTTATATAAACACTTGTCATCATTTTTACTGCCTGACAACAAGAAAGTTGTTTATCAAACTTCATGCCCATTAGAAATTATTGATAATTTTACCAGTTTTATGGAGTTTATCAAAAAAGCAAGTGAAGTGGATATGCCAAGTGTTTATATAAAATTCATAGAGTTACTGAATAGTATATTTAATAAAACACCAGCTTTCCATGCGCAATATGAAAATGAAAGTATTAATCAGGTGAAGTTAGATTTAGATAAATTTCTTAATCAACGTATTGACCTTAAATCATATTGTGAGAGTAACTTATTGAATTATGAAGTTTTCAGAAAAGAATTTAAAGAACAGACTGGCCTGTCACTTATGAACTATATGGTCCGGCGTCGTCTGGATAAAGCATGTACTTTACTGAGGACTACAAATCTCAGGGTGTTAGAAATTTCAAATGAACTAGGGTATTCATCTCAGTATGAATTTTCTAAACAATTTAAACGTTATTTCCATTTATCACCTAAGCAATATCGAGTTGGTAATGAGTAAATAGTGAAATATACATAATTGCAATTTGTTATTAACGTGAGCATTTGGTCGTAAATTTCCGCATAGAAATATGAAAACTTTACTATGAATAAATATGGATACTAAAAAATGATTGCATATATGGCTGTGCCGGTTGTGTTTATTACGATGTATATGATTATAAAAAATTATCAGACTCATACAACATTGACCATTTCAGGTCTTTTAATGCTGACTATCGGAGTGGTATTCACTCAAGGCGGTATAGCTGAATTTATGGGGGCACAATATAAATTCACCACGACTGGCTCAACCTTTTTTGATTTGTTCGGAGCATTCAGTGCAATTATGTCTGAACGCACAGCAACGATCGGTATGATTGCTATGACATCAGCTGGTTTTGCTGCATATATGAGTAAAATAGGTGCGGCTGATAGCTTGGTTAAAGCTTGCGCTAAACCACTACAAATAATTAATAAGCCATATTTGATTTTGGCGATGGCGTTTATCATTGGCCAAACGTTAAATTTAGTTATTCCAAGTCCCGCAGGGCTTGCCATGCTGTTATTAATTTCTTTTTATCCTATTCTGATACAAGCAGGGGTAAGCCCACTTTCTGCTGCTGTAGTCATTGGAACATGTGGCTCCCTGGATCTAGGGCCGGGTTCTGGAAACTCAAATGTCGCTGCAGAATTGTTAGACATGTCGATAACAGAGTATTTTGCAACTACAGAAATCTTAGTTGCTATACCTGTGACGCTGACAGTTGCCGTATCACATTTCTTTGTCCAAAAATGGTTTGATAAAAGAGATGGTCATAAAAATCAACAAAGAGTAGATAACATTACTGGAGAAGAAAAAGGCATTTCCATCCCTAAATTTTATGCAGTGCTTCCGTTCCTGCCATTAGCATTATTAATGATATTTTCTGATATCGGTATTGACGGTATTAAAATTAATGCGCCGATTGCGATGTTTACCTCGTTAATATTGATCGTTGCAATTGATGCGTGTAAAAAACGAAATTTACAATTAGCTCTGGAGCATTCTTTCGAATTTTTCAAAGGCATGGCTGGTGCATTTAGTACGGTTGTTGTTTTAATTGTTGCAGCAACTATGTTTACTTTAGGTCTGGATGCCATTGGTGCGATCACTGCTTTAAAATCCATGATCTTAGCAGGAGATATTCACTACATCCTTATTACAATTTTCGGTATGTCAATTATCGCATTTACTGCGATGTTAACAGGGTCAGGCAGTGCCGCATTTGTTAGCTTTGCGAGCTTGGGTAATGAGCTTTCAAGCGCAGCGGGCGTCAAAGCAGTACAAATGCTGGTACCGATGCAACATGCTGCTGGTTTTGGACGTTCATTATCCCCGGTGGCGGCGGTAGTAATTGCAGTAGCTGTTGCGGCAAAGGTTAGCCCGTTTGAAGTGCTGAAAAGAGCAGCTATCCCTTGTGTTGTAGGTATATTTTCCACCCTGTTTTATACCCAACTTATTTTTGCTTAAAGGTGTCTCGCAATGACCACATGTTATGATCCAACAAGTTATACCCTGAACAGAAATGGTTTTGAGAATATATATCAAGATACCAGCATTTACCAAGTTTGGTTAGACATTGAAGCTGTATTAGCAAAGGTTCAGATTGAGTTGGGTATCATACCTCAACAACAAGGGGACATTATTGTTAAACACTGTGATATATCTCTTCTTGATAAAAAAAATATCATCCAGGGATATATAAAGACAAAACATCCATTGGTCCCTGTGCTCAATGAACTAGGACGGATTGTTGGTGATGATGCGGCTAAATATATTCATTATGGAATAACTACGCAAAATATTCAGCAAACAGCCGAGCTTTATATATGTAAGAAGTTTCATCAGGAATTTATTTCTATAATAGATAAGATGGTTATCAATATTGGCGAACTTAAAAGGCGTAATGAAGGCGTTGTAATTGCGGCCAGAACACACTCAAAACATGCCTTGCCAATATTATTGAATACTAAATTTTCGGTATGGGAAGATGAGCTTTTAAGATGTAAAGACATTCTCATCACCTCTGCCAACGGTATCTTTCAAGTTATGATGGGCGGAGCAGTAGGTGGATTTCATACTTTGCCTGATGTAGGACCTGAAATGCAATCGCGGGTTGCTGATATGTTAGGTATGGGAGAAATGAAAATTCCCAGCAGGTCAATCAGGGTACATATGTGCCAATATGTGAACAATTTGACTTTGATTGCACATGTTTGCGCGAAAATAGCTGAAGAAGTATATATCAGCTCATCTGAAGAATATTCTGAAATGAGCGAAGGTTTTTCTGAGGGGCAGGTTGGAAGTAGTACAATGCCGCAGAAAATCAATCCTGCCTTATGTTATGGAATTATAGGCAACTCAAAGGTTTTATTTAGTTTGCCAGGAACTATATTAAATATGGCAGTAAGGCCATTTGAAGCTGATGGTTGTAGTAATTTAGTTATTGATAGCTTATTAAGAGAAGCTAATTTACTTACCCATGAAATAATTTTAAAAACTGAAGTTCTTTTAAAAGACCTCTTTATTGATAAAGCAGCCATGGAAAGAAATTTAAATATCACCAAAGGAATGATTAATGGTGAAAATGTCATGATGGAGTTATGCAAAAGAGGACTAGGGAAGGCAAAGGCACACGAAGCTGTTTATGACATCATCATGGCGGCGAAAAAAGAATCGATCACATTCAGTGAATCGTATTCGCGATATGAGAACCTTCATTGTATTTTGCCAATGGAAGATTTTGAACAAGCTATTACTCCAGGCTCTTATACAGGATTGGAGTATAGCTAAGTCTGCATTTCTCACATTTCATATTACATCTGAAGCACCTGAATTTTTGAGTTCAGGTGCTCAAGGGTATTTGTGTGCCCGCTGTGCGGACATGATGCTTGACGTCCTAATGTGTTTCTCAAACCTCGGGTCGAGGGTTCTCACCCATCTCTCCACGGGTTACGGGCGAAAAAAAAGCCCGTATTTGCATACGAGCTCTTCTTCAAATGTGGCGGTGAGAGAGGGGTTCGAACCCTCGATACGTTGCCGTATACACACTTTCCAGGCGTGCTCCTTCAGCCACTCGGACACCTCACCGTTTTGTTGTTCCTTACCTGCCGGAACGGGCGCTAATGTAGGGAAAACTGGGGGCTGCGTCAATTCACTTTTAAGCAAAGTCGGTGCGTTTAGCCAAACTTCAAACAACTTGCTTCTTAAAACAGCAACGCTGAGGTGATTTTTTATTACATTCATCTACTGTATTGTTAAACGCTACGCGTAAGTACAAGAATAAATGGAGAAAGCATGGATATTATTTTTCACCACCCGACATTTGATACGCAATTTTGGCTCGACGGTATGCAGCAGCTCTTTCCCGATGCCAGGGTTCGCCAGTGGCGTCCTGGCGATAACCAGCCAGCTGATTACGCTCTGGTATGGCATCCTCCGGTCGAGATGCTCAGCGGGCATAGTGAGCTGAAAGGTGTGTTTGCGTTAGGTGCAGGTGTGGACTCCATTCTGAGTAAACTACAGACGCATCCGGATATGCTGCCCGAAGGCGTGCCGCTATTTCGCCTCGAAGATACCGGCATGGCGCTACAAATGCAGGAATATGCCGTCAGCCAGGTGCTGCACTGGTTCCGCCGTTTCGATGATTATCAGGCATTGAAGCTGCAGGCCAAATGGTTGCCACTGGAAGATTATCGCCGTGAAGATTTTACCATTGGTGTGCTCGGCGCGGGCGTGCTAGGCGGGAAAGTGGCAGAAAGCCTCGCTGCCTGGGATTTCCCGGTTCGTTGCTGGAGTCGCAGCAAGAAAAATTATCCAGGTATCACAAGCTATGCCGGGAACGAAGAACTGAGCGATTTCCTGAATGGCACCCGCGTGCTTATTAACTTGTTGCCCAATACGCCACAAACCGTCGGTATTATTAACAGCCAAATGCTCAATCAACTGGCCGATGAGGCTTATGTTATGAACCTTGCGCGGGGCGTACATCTGGTCGAAAACGATCTGCTGGCTGCACTGGATAGTGGCAAAGTGAAAGCTGCAATGCTCGACGTATTTGCTAAAGAACCTCTACCTGAAAACAGCCCGTTGTGGAAGCATCCTCGCATTGCCATCACTCCGCATCTGGCGGCGGTGACTCGGCCGCAAGAAGCCATGGAGTACATTGCAAAAACCATTCGTGAAATTGAAAAAGGTGAATCACCGAGCGGACAGGTCTCTTTGCATAACGGCTATTAATGCTAAGCCCGGCCAGTGTCGGGCTAAAAAACAATGGCGATAACTGCTATCCTTGCGGGAAAGAGATAAAAGGAGAGAGCCATGTATCCCGTTGACCTGCATATGCACACCGTCGCTAGCACCCACGCCTATAGCACCCTTCACGACTATATTGCGATTGCGAAAAGCAAAGGCATCCAACTGTTCGCCATCACCGATCATGGCCCGGATATGGCTGATGCCCCACATTACTGGCATTTTGTGAACATGTGTATTTGGCCACGAATGGTTGATGGTGTTGGTATTTTGCGTGGTATTGAAGCCAACATTAAAAATACTGCCGGGGAAATTGACTGCACTGGCCCAATGTTGGATTCACTGGATCTTATTATTGCCGGTTTTCATGAGCCTGTATTTCCCCCAAAAGATAGCGCTACACACACAGAAGCAATGATCGCTGCCATGGCGAGCGGTAACGTTCATATCATCAGCCATCCAGGTAACCCGAAATTCCCGGTAGATATTCCTGCCATTGCACAAGCAGCAGCAAAATATCAGGTCGCACTGGAGCTGAATAACTCCTCATTTACTCATTCGCGCAAGGGCAGTGGCCCGAACTGCCGTGCTATCGCCGAAGCGGTGCGTGATGCGGGTGGGTGGTTATCGCTGGGTTCTGATTCCCATACTGCATTCACCCTTGGTGATTTCGATGAATGTCGCAAAATTCTGGCAGAAGTTGAATTCCCGGAAGCGCGCATTCTCAATGTTTCTGTGCGCCGGATGCTTGGTTTCCTTGAATCCCGTGGTATGAAGCCAATCGAAGAATTTGCCACACTTTAGCTTTCACACCACAGTTTTTACTCAATAAATCTCTACTTAATGGACCACTAGCATGAATGAGTTTTCAATTATTTGTCGCATCTTAGGATCGCTGTTTTACCGCCAACCCCAGGATCCGCTTTTGGTTCCATTGTTGACGATGATCCGTGAAGGCAAGCTGGCAGAGCATTGGCCGCTGGAGCAGGATGAATTACTGACTCGCCTGCAACAAAGCTGCGATCCTCAGCTGTTAGCTGCTGATTACAATGCCCTGTTTGTCGGCGAAGAGTGCAGCGTACCGCCATATCGTTCAGCGTGGGAAGCGGGCAGCCACGAAGGTGACGTTCGTGAGTTCTTGAAACAACGCGGCATGCCGCTTGCAGAAACTCCTGCTGATCATTTTGGCACTTTGTTGCTGGCCGCTTCGTGGCTGGAAGATCAATCACAAGAAGACGAATTTGAAGCCCAGGTGCGTTTATTTGATGAGTACATAATGCCATGGGCGGGGACGTTCCTGGGCAAAGTGGAAGCGCATTCGACCACGGCTTTCTACCGTACGTTGGCATTAATTAGCCGTGAAGCTATTCAGGCGATGCGTGATGAGCTGGAAGAAGAAAGTGATGAATAAGTGTGATTTGAATCACATTTAAAATGTAACGTTGATTTTTGATTTACAAAAATTGTGCGGTAGATCGTAGTCGAGCCATAAGGCTCTGCTATGATACGCCGCTATGAACATACTTATTTCTCTGGCATTGACTACCGGTATTCTCTCAGGCCTTTGGGGTTGGGTTGCGGTGAGTCTTGGCCTTCTCAGTTGGGCTGGCTTCCTCGGTTGTACCGCGTACTTTGCGTGTCCGCAGGGCGGAATCAAGGGCCTTGTTATTTCTGCATGCACGCTATGTAGCGGCGTATTGTGGGCGGAAGTGATTATCCACGGCAGTGCACTGGCTCCGCATCTGGAGATTCTGGGCTATATGGTAACGGGCGTCGTGGCATTTCTGATGTGCGTTCAGGCAAAACATATGCTGCTGTCATTTGTACCAGGTACTTTTATCGGTGCCTGCGCGACCTTTGCCAACCAGGGAGAATGGCGTCTTGTCGTTCCGTCGTTACTGCTGGGTTTAGTATTTGGGTTTGCGATGAAAAACAGCGGATTATGGTTAGCGGCGCGAAAAGCAAAACCTGAGTCACAGGTGATAACCGAATAAATAAAAAAACCAGCCGCGGCTGGTTTTTTCTTATCTGATAATTATCAGGATTCTGGAGGGACTGACATCTCTCTGTATTTAGCCAGTACCGGGTTGTTAACATCTTGCGGATTTTGCAGATCCCACAATCCACGGTTAATACCATCATTAACCAGATAAATAACTCCTGTTTCAATCGCTGACATCAGACACATCATCACCGGTTCATTGGTGGTATAGCCGATTTCACCTTCCAGCAGTCGTTGGTAATCCACGAAGCGGAATACCCCAGCCTGCACTTCATAAGACAAAATCGTTTTACTGGTATTCACCGATGAAAGCACTTCACCGGTACTCACGTTAACCACACGTAGGTTCACGGCAATTTGGTCCAGTTGATATTGAGTTTCGCCACCGATACCGAAGTACCGCGCGCCAACACCGCCTGATTTCACATTGCTTTCATAACCGATGATTGAACCTTCAACCATTACGTTTGCCGCAACCAGTGATTGCAAAGGCATACGGTTATTCTCGGCTACAGTTCCATTTTCCTGCGCTGCACGAATGATCTTACGTTCGTTGAGCAAGTTTTGCAGGCCCTGACGTTCCAGAGGAATAAACCAGCGAGAATCTTTTAATGCTGTGACCAGCATGGATGTTGCACTCTGTGGTACCGCGGTCGAGAAGTTACTTGCTGGATAAGGTTTAAATTGCCCAGTTTCATCTTGAATATTATATACCGAGACAAACAGTTTCCCTTTTGCTGGTGGCAAATGGGTTAAGTCACGATAACTTTGCGCACGAGGCAAAAGTGTAGGTTTCGCAGCTTCTTTAGGTGGTGCCGTTAAACAACCACTTAATAAACACACTGCTACGATGAGAAGTAAACGCTGCATGATGTTTATCCTTAAATACTTTTTTGATTATTTAATTTCCACTAGAAATCAGTGGAATTATTTTGTAAGCCTGCAACCTGGATAGTCGATACTTTTCCTGTTTTACGGTCAGTGACATTTAACTGTAGCTGTCCGTCAGTGTTTGCAATATCGACGATAAAATCATTAGTGATCATGCGACCCGGTTTGCCAGTATTAATATTGCTTAGCAACCCGCCAAGAAGTTGTGACTGAATAGCTTGAGTAAAGTTGTCCAGTGCTGACGGTGTTTCGATACCAAAATCATCGTCATAACTAGGGTCTTTATACGAGTTTTGAGCTTGCGCCTCATTAAGTAAGAAGGACCCATTATTGGGGTTGCCACCAAAATTTGGGTTAGTGAACTGAAAAGTCATATTGCCTCCCCAGGACAAAGGGGATATCAGCAGTAAAGAAATAACTGCATGAGTGATACGCATGACAGCCTCCTAAAATTCGTCGCTGGTTAAATCACCGGTACTTAACAATGTTTTGTCAATTTGTCGGCGCTTAATCGCTTCTGCGGTTTGGACCAGTGCGATAGTGACATTACGGTCAAAATCACGTTTAGAGGGGAATAAGAACGACTGAAATATGACGTCCTGATCAACGGTAATGGTTATCCAGCTCCCCCAACGGGCACTGGGGCGCTCATTGATGGTTAAGGTTCCGGTAAAACTGCTTTCCCACTTGTCACTAAAGGCACGATAAAACTCATGCCCCACCGAAGAAACGGTATGATCCGTTAATAATCCAGGAACCTCGACTTCAACGGCGCGAACGCCGTTGGAGGTCCAGACTAATACTGACGCTAGCAGTAAAGCAGTTTGTAATTTCATCGCCTTATCGCCTGAGATTATCGTTTGCCCAGGAAACAGCCTGAGTGCGATTTTTTACAGATATCTTCTTGAAAAGATTGTAGAGATGCGTTTTTACCGTGTTTTCACTTATAAATAACGACTGGGCGATTTCAATATTAGATGCCCCAATACGCAATTTATTAAGTATTTCCTTTTCACGGTGAGTCAAAAGAGATGACTCGACGTTATTGAAACGGTAGTTCCCTGAGTGATTAATAAGGTAACTTGCTAATTTCTGAGAAAAATAGCACTCTCCGGCCATTACGCCTCGAATACCTTCTACCACACGTGGCTCTTCCTCTGACATGTAAAATACGCCGTTTATATGCGGCCAGTTTTCTATGTCACGGAATTGATACTCTTCAGGAGTGTTAAGTAACAACAGCTTAATACTGTTATGTTTGCGACTTAAGTTATCTTGCCAATAGTTAATCAGCTTTTTATCGGCTTCAACCATATCGAAAAGCACCACTAAATTACCCACGACATCTTCAAGAGAGCGTTGAATATTATGGAGTTTCCCATTGATAGAGAGTGAAGACTTTAGATGCTGTAATAACGCAGTCGCTTGTAGCGAGGGTTTAGTGATCAACAATAAAGTTTGAGCATTTAACGCCTGGCTATTCATTGTATGGACTTCATTAAACATGATGAAACTCCATCCGAGTTTGCGCATCAACCAGCTGAATTAACAGAAAGTTAATTCACCAGAGGTACTGATAGATGCTGCACTGCTGTGTTTGAAATTAATGTAACACGGTCAAATAACGCTAAGTTGCGTCCTGACTTAATGTGTTAAACAAAATGTTACTGCTGATTTCAATCTAGCGGTTACTAATCTTAAAGCAAGTGTTAAAGCTGTTACAAAATGTAACTGTAGATATTAAAATGTTGCAATCCAGTTTTTTTGTTATTTAGTTTTAATACTAAAGTTGTACACATATTATAAATTGCATAGTTTTAAAAATCATACAAATGATTGTATATAATTGAATTAAATCAAGTTTTTGATTTTTGTTTTGAGCGTGACTGGTCTTAACATATGTAAATAGTGAATGTTACATTGCGCGTTAGGATGATTCTTAAGGAGAATAATCTTCGTGACAGGGCCCCCTTAAAAATTGCCTGGAACGCCGCGGGAAACCCAACCAGGCGGCAAAATACAGTGTGGTTGGCGAGGCGGTTTAAAAGCTTGCAAGCTAATTAATATGATCAATCCTGAACCCTTTGTTGTATTTGATTTTTTTTATACGACTCATACTTTGTAATGAGTGGAAATATAAAAATACAACGTGCGGGTGAGATATTTTAAATGTTTCGCCAGACATACTCAGTTCCGTAACGCAGAAATAACTTTTCATCGTTAGCGTTAACAAAAGTAAATGTGTGATGTTTTAAGATGCAATTAGTAGATGTATTCAGGCCCAGGGTGACAACATGAAAAACAGATCGTTATTAGTGATGTTAGCATTGTTGGGTGCGCCTGGTTATGTTATTGCGAGTAATCCAGATCTTGCAAAATCAGAATATAACTTTGCGATTAACGAATTAAGTAGAGCATCGTTAAATCAGGCAGCAATAATTGGGCAACATGGCAACAATAATAATGCCAATGTTGACCAAAATGGAACCCGGCAAGTAGCACTGGTCTCTCAGACTGGGTCTGGGAACAGAGCTAACGTCGACCAATCAGGGAGTTATAACTTTGCTTATGTTGCGCAATCAGGCTACGGCAATGATGCAGATATACAGCAAACGTCATTTGGTAATGCCGCTCTTATTATTCAGCAAGGCTCGGGTAATAAGGCAAGCATTATTCAACAAGGCACACAGAAGTCGGCAGTTGTAGTTCAGAAACAGTCTCAAATGGCGGTACGCGTTATTCAACGATAATACACGACCATTTAGACTTACATTCTCAATACGATGGGGGCTTTACCATGAACTTTTTCAAAATCGCAGCATTAGCAGCAGTGGTTGTTTCAGGTAGCGCAATGGCAGTATTCCCACAATTCCCTAGCCATGGTCCAGATTCTACAATGAAAGTGTATCAGCAAGGTGCGGGTAACAACGTTACTGCGCTACAAGCTGATGCCAAAGATTCGACTGTTGATATCAAACAATATGGCGTGTCAAACGGCGCGAATGTTGGTCAGGGTGCTGACGATTCAACAATCACACTTCTGCAAGATGGTTTTGGAAACAATGCCACCATCGCTCAATGGAGTGCTGAAGATTCCACTATTGACGTGAAACAATATGGTGGACTGAATGGAGCAAATGTTAATCAAACTGCTAGTGATTCTTCCATTACGCTGACTCAAGCTGGCTTCAACAACCACGCTAACCTTCAGCAGCACTAACAGGTTTTCTGAATTATATAAAAACAGGGCCCTGGCCCTGTTTTTCTTTTTATAGTGGGAGAGGGAAGAAATATGCACACCTTATTATTGCTTGCCGCACTCAGTAATCAACTTACCTTTGATACCCAGCAACAAGGGGAAATCTACACTATTGTGCCAGTGGCGACCTTAACCGAGGATTGCCAATGTACCTTCAAAATGACGGCGTTACGTTCAGGCTCTGGCGGGCAAACTAATAGCAGCCAGAGTAGCCATGTTTTTATCAAGGCCAATGAACCAGCCAAACTTTCACGCCTGAGCCTGAATATTTCTCCAGGAGACAGCGTGACGATTACTGTCACTATAACGGATGGAAAAGATATTCATCTTGAAAAACAGTGGGCATCACCAGGAAGCGTTTAATTAATTTCGCGGCAGGTAGAAATTCTTTCATCTATATACCAGGGTTTAACTGTAGTTCTGGTCACCTGGTGCCGATAACCCTCATATAACCTGGTTGAGGAGTTCCTGACGTGAAAATATCAAGCCTAAGATGTTTCATGCTTTTGCCCATGCTTGCTGTCTGTGTCCCTTTACTTAACGCACATGCCAGCGATGGTGTGATTCATTTTCGGGGCTCTATAGTAGAGGCTCCCTGTACTTTTTCACAAAGAGAACAATCCGTTAAATTGTCCTGCACACAAGACGGAAAACCAGTGGTGCGAACAGTCGCATTCAACCAACTCAATAACTACAAACCTGATAACAACGTCCCGCTAACGACGCAAATTCATTATCTTGATCCCCAGCGCAAACTTGCCGTTCTGGAAGTGACCTACCGTTAAAATCCACGGCCTGCTGTTCCGCGGGCCAGAGGATTTATCTCAAGTATTTATTTAATCGCCTTTTTTGTTACAATTCTCAGCCGCTGGAGAAGCCATAGCGCACGAAATATCAAAACTTGAGCGAAAATTCTTAAAATTAAGACTTAGTTGATAGTCGGCAACTGTCCCGGGATTAAAATCTGTCGGGCGATTAGATGAATATGGGTATCGAGCATGAAGTTAGCGTTTAACGTTGTCGACTGGCAGGCCCGAGCCCCTGGTTTATCTGAAACCGAGGAGTGGCAGGCATGGAGCCAAACCCCCGGCGCCGTTGATATTTCAGCTCCGCTTGCAAAAAGCCGCTACTTACCGATGATGACGGCGCGTCGTTTGTCATCAGGAAGCCGTCTTGCCGTTGATTGTGCACTGGCAATATTGTCCCGACAGTCAGTTGATGCGCTGGTTTTTGCCAGCCGTCACGGTGAACTTGAAAGAAACTTTCGAATGTTAACTGCGCTGGCGGAACAAGAAAGCCTCTCGCCAACGGATTTTGCGATGTCGGTACACAACTCGTCAGTAGGTAATACCACCATTGCAGCCAAAAAAGCCCTGGTGTCATCGTCTGTTTCTGCGGGCTATGACTCATTTTCCCAGGCATTAATAGAAGTCACATCGCTGCATCATGCCGGGTATAAGCGCGTTTTGCTGGTCGATTTCGATGGTTTGATCCCCGAGTTTTATCACCCGCATTTGGCCGGTGACGTGGTCAATTTGCCATTTTCCGTTGCACTGTTATTGGAAAGTGGTTCGCAAATTCAATGCCAAACCACACCGAGTCCAATGAACGAAGGGCAATTTTTACCGCAGGGACTGGCATTTTTGCACAGCTGGTTAAGCTCGCAGCCCACTTTTACTGTTGCCGGTGAACGCCTCGCCTGGTGCTGGAGCCGCTGCTAATGTGGGCGCGTTTGAAATGGGGCTGGCGGGTGCTTATGACCGGCTGGTTATTTGTTTTATTTGGTAGTGGTGGCCTGGTGCTGTCGCTGGTTTGGTTTAATTTACTACTATTATTTGTGCGTGATAATGGCAAGCGCCGTGAGATTGCACGTCGAAGCATTGCCGCCAGTTTCCGATTGTTTTTACGCATCGGTCGCGGCCTCGGTGTGTTCGACTATCGCTTCGAAAATTGCGAGCAGTTAACAAACGATCATGGGTGTTTGATTGTTGCCAACCATCCGACGTTGCTGGATTACGTATTTATTGCTTCTCAGGCGCCGCATATTGGCTGCCTGGTGAAAGCCAGTTTGGTAAACAATCCCTGTTTTCGAGGCGTGATACGTGCAGCCGATTATCTGGTTAACAGTCAGGGCGAAACGTTACTTCCTGAAAGCCAGAAGCGTATGGCAGCAGGGGAGGCGATACTGATTTTCCCGGAAGGCACACGCACACGCCCAGGGGAACCGCTGGTTATCCAGCGCGGTGCGGCCAATATTGCGGTGCGCAGTGGATGTGAATTGCGGCTAGTGCATATTCATTGCGACCAGCGGTATCTCGATAAACACAGCCGCTGGTATCAGATCCCACAGCACAAGCCAATGATTACTGTGAGTGTCAAACAGCGGATCGACAGCCAGAGCTTTATGGTCAATTTAGACGATGCCCCAGGCTTAGCGGCGCGCCGTCTTAGCCAATATTTATGTCAGGAACTGGTTCCTGATTCTCGTTAAGACTCGGATGGTTATATGGAATCCTTAGAGACCGATATTAAACAACTCATTATCGATACTTTGAATCTCGAAGAGATAAGCGTTGATGAGATTGAAAGTGAGGCCGCGTTATTTGGTAATGACGGCCTTGGCCTTGATTCCATTGACGCACTGGAATTAGGACTGGCGGTTAAAAAACGTTATGGTGTGGTGTTATCCGCCGAAAACGAAGCGATGCGCGAACATTTTTATTCTGTCGCGAATCTCGCCGCATTTATTAAAAGTCAAAACCCTGCGCACAGCGCCTGATTGAAACCACGAGTACGTTATGAAGAAAGAAGATATTTATCAGGAAGTCACCGGGTTACTGGTTAAGTTATTTGAACTCTCTCCTGAACAAATCACTCCGCAATCTCGTTTATACGAAGATTTGGATCTCGATAGTATCGATGCTGTAGATATGGTTGTTCATCTACAAAAGCGCAGCGGTAAAAAAATTAAACCGGAAGATTTTAAATCGGTACGCACAGTACAGGATGTTGTAGACGCGGTTGAGCGTTTGCATAGCGAGCCGTAAAGCGTGCGGGCAAAACAAGCACTGACGATAGCGGGGGGGCTAGCCGTAATTGGTTGGCCCTTTGCCGTCTGGTTGGCGATCTCATACCCAAAATTACACATTTTGCTGCCGATCCTTGCGCTGTGTTTTGTGCTGCGTTTATGTGTGTTACGTGGAAAAACTGGTGCTTTAAGCCGGGCTTTTAAAGGTCTTGCGTGGGCTGGGGCGGTGTTATCACTCGCCAGTATCTGGATG
Organism: Buttiauxella sp. 3AFRM03; assembly: GCF_003675305.1. Taxonomy (NCBI): domain Bacteria; kingdom Pseudomonadati; phylum Pseudomonadota; class Gammaproteobacteria; order Enterobacterales; family Enterobacteriaceae; genus Buttiauxella; species Buttiauxella sp. 3AFRM03. Next base: position 1,148,688 of record NZ_CP033076.1, on the reverse strand, counting down.
CGAGAAGCGCAACTGCTACTGTGGTATCCGGTGGTCGTCAATGCGGTAATGCTGACCTTGTTTGGGTCATCATTGTTTACGACGATGTCGCTTATCGAGCGCCTGGCGCGCTGGCGCGAAGGGGATCTGCCGCCTGCGGGCGTGCGTTACACCCGTCGTGTGACACAAGTCTGGTGCCTGTTCTTTATTTTTAACGGCAGTGTCGCCCTATGGACGTGCCTTGCGGGCAACATTCATTGGTGGACTCTATGGAATGGAATGGTGAGTTACCTGTTCATGGGCATGTTATTTGCTGCCGAATGGCTGGTCAGAGTGCGAGTGAAACGTCGCTATGAATAGCCCGTTAGCGCTGGCGCTCTGGCTTAATGGTAGCCGTCATCCGCAGCATGTGGTGGCGTTTGCCGGGCAGCAATGCTTCACGCAGAGCGATTTAATTACAGATGTGCAGCGTATTTATGACTGGCTACAGCGCCAGCCCGGCCAGCGCTGGGCACTCTGTTTTGATAACAGTTATGACTTTATCGCTGCACTATTAGCGACGCTGCACGCGGGTAAAACACCGGTTTTACCAGGGCATAATCGTGAAGCCCAACTGCGTGAGCAGCAAGAACATTTTTGCGGCGTGCTCAGTGATACTCCGCTAAATCTCAGTTGCCCGGTGCTGAACCCGCAAACACTGAATTACTCCGCGTTCAAGCCGTTTGAACCGGTCCCCGAAGAGGCTGGCGTGGTGTTCTTTACCTCAGGTTCGACTGGGGAACCGGCACAAATCTACAAAACGCTGCGTGCACTGGATGAGGAAATTGCCTGGCTGGCGGCGCTGTGGGGCGATAGCCTGCGTGATTGTCGCGTAGTGGGGTCGGTGTCGCATCAGCACCTTTATGGTTTCACCTTCCGCGTGATGTTGCCGATGGCGCTTGGCCTGGCGGGTGATGCTGCGATGATTCACTTCCCGGAACAATTAGCGGCGCGTGCCTCACATCCATTGCTGTTTATCAGTAGCCCGGCATTTTTAAAACGGCTAGATATTAACCTTGCCGCACCGCAGTTCAAACGAGTGATTTCCGCTGCCGGGAAACTCGATGATGTTACGGCTCAACAGGCACTGGCCTGGCTGAAAACGCCAGTATCAGAAATTTACGGCACCACTGAAACCGGTGTGCTGGCATGGCGTGAACATGTGCAGACTGCTCCGGAATGGCAAGCCTTTCCGGCGGTGCGGTTTACTCAACAAGACGATGTCTGGCACGTGGAATCACCCTTGATTCATCACCTTCACGGGCAACTCGACGATATTCTGGAATTTACCTCGCAAGGGCGGTTTCGTTTAATTGGCAGACGTGACCGTGTGGTTAAAATTGAAGAAAAACGTATCTCGCTGAGTGAAGTTGAGCGTCGATTATTGGCTTTGCCAGGTGTTGAAGACGCGGTTTTGGTCCCGGTCACTCGAGGGAGTCGCATCGCACTTGGTGCCGTAGTGGTGGCACCCACGGCGCAAGGAGCCTGCAAGCAACAGTGGCGAGAAGCGCTCAGTGCCTGGCTTGAGCCAATCGCCATTCCGCGTTACTGGCGCATCGTCGAGCGCATCCCGCTCAATAGCCAGAGCAAGCGCGCGTGGGCGCAATTACAGGAGTTATTTGATGAAACCCGTTGAGTTACAGCGTGCGCAACCCGAAGCGGGCAAACTGTGTTTGCGGCTTGCGGTTCCGCCAACATTAGGCTGGTTTGCCGGGCATTTCCCCACACAACCGCTGTTACCTGGGGTCGCGCAACTCGATTGGGTGATGGCCTACGGTGTAGAACTTGCGCCGGATATGCGCTTTAGTGCGATTGATAACGTTAAATTCCAGCGCCCGATTGTTCCGCAAAGCGAACTGGAACTGAATCTGCAATGGGATGCTACGCGTAACGTGCTGAGTTTTTCCTACACCTTGTTGACTGAAGATGGCGGCATTCCGGCCAGCAGCGGGAAGATTAAATTATGCCCGTAACACCTGCGGCTTTTCGCCCCTGTGTGGTGATCCCGTGTTTTAACCACGGCGCGACGATGTCGGCGGTGCTGGCACGCCTGCAACCGTTTGGCCTGCCTTGCATTATTGTCGATGACGGCAGTGAACAAGCCACCAAACTGCAACTGGCACAATTAACCGGCGTTACGCATATCAGTCTTCCCACTAATCAGGGGAAGGGAGAGGCGGTGATTACCGGCCTGGAAGCGGCGGCGCAGGCGGGTTTTACCCACGCAGTCCAGCTTGATGCCGACGGGCAACACTGCATAGAAGATGTGCCACGTTTTTTAGATGAAGCGCGAGCCCATCCCGAAAGCCTGATTTCCGGCACGCCGGAATACGACGAATCAGTACCAAAATCGCGCCTTTACGGGCGTTATGTCACGCATGTCTGGGTGTGGATTGAAACATTGTCGCTGTCATTAAAAGACAGTATGTGTGGATTTCGTGTCTATCCGCTGGCGGCCACGCTCGGGATTATTGAGAAACACCGTCCGGGTAAACGGATGGATTTCGATACCGAAATCATGGTGCGTTTGTATTGGGCGGGAACCGACAGCCGATTTTTGCGTACCAGGGTTATCTATCCAGCGGATGGTGTGTCGCACTTTGATGCGCTGCACGATAACTTGCGTATCTCCTGGATGCACACTCGGTTGTTTTTTGGCATGTTGCCGCGCATTCCGGCGTTGCTCACGCGCCGTCGCAACGCTGCTCACTGGGCACAAATCCCCGAGCGTAAAGGGCTGGCGGGAATGCGTTTAATGCTCAACATTTACCAGCGTTTAGGGCGTCGGGCATTCAACGTCTTGCTTTATCCGGTGGTGGCGTGGATGTGGCTGAGCGGAAGCGCGCAGCGTAAAGCCTCACAGCAGTGGCTGGAACGCGTCAGGCAACAGGCAGAAAGCCAGCAAATAACCTTGCCACAAGGTTTAAATAGCTATCGCCATTTCTTACGTTTCGGGGATGCGATGCTCAATAAGATTGCGGCCTGGCGGGGTGATATTGTCTGGGGACGTGACATTGAATTTGCACCAGGCAGCCGTGAAGTTTTACAACCACAGGCCGGGCAGGGGAAGCTAATCCTTGCCGCTCATCTCGGTGACATCGAGGCCAGCCGCGCGCTGGCGCAAGTGGAGGCCGGGCTGATTATTAATGCGCTGGTATTTACTGACCATGCCCAACGTTTTCGTCAGATTATTGAAGAAATTGCCCCACAGGCGGCGGTGAACTTACTCCCTGTCAGCCATATTGGGCCGCAGACAGCAATGTTATTACAAGACAAACTTGACGCTGGTGAATGGGTGGCGATTGTGGGTGACCGAATTGCGGTGAACTCGCAGCGCGGCGGGGAACGGCGCATCTGCTGGAGCCAGTTTATGGGCAGCCCCGCGCCATTTCCACAAGGCCCGTTTATCCTGGCTGCCGCATTACGATGCCCAGTCATTCTTATGATGGTATTGCGTGAGCAGGGCAAGTTGCGTATTCACGCCGAAAACTTTGCCGATCCGCTGTTGCTACCGCGAACCACACGCTCTCAGTCTCTACAAGACATCATTGATCGCTACGCGCAGCGCCTGGAATTTTACGCACTGCGTTCGCCACTAGACTGGTTTAATTTTTATGATTTCTGGCAGTTACCGCCAGAAAAGGAGTCCGGATGTTAAATGACCCACGTTTCTCTGTGGAGATCAGCATCAAAGTCCCATTCCATGATGTCGATGCAATGGGTGTGGTGTGGCACGGTAACTATTTCCGTTACTTTGAAGTGGCGCGTGAGGCGTTGCTTGGCCAATTTTCTTATGGCTATCGGGCGATGCAAGAGTCCGGTTACGTTTGGCCAGTAGTCGACACCCGCGTCAAATACCGTGATGTGGTGAAATTTGAACAACAGATTCTGGTCCGCGCTACGGTACTGGAATACGAAAACCGTCTGAAAATCGGCTATGAAATTGTCGATGCGCAAAGTGGCAAACGCACCACCACGGGTTACACCATTCAGGTTGCTGTTTCGGCAACCAGCGGAGAGCTGTGTTTTGTTTCCCCTCCAGTACTTTTTGAACGTATGGGTTTGAGTCATGAATAAGATTTTTTAATGGCCTTGCTGCTTATCAGCTTTACGGCGAGCGCCATCACACTTGATGATGTGCAGCGCAGTTTTGCCTCGCAGCCGGTGGTTCGGGCTAAATTCCAACAAGAACGGCAAATTAGCGGCATGGCGCAACCGCTCCATTCCAGCGGTGAAGTGTTGATCGCCAAAAGCAAAGGCTTGTGGTGGCAACAACAGCATCCTTTCCCGATGACGCTGGTGCTGGATGACAGCCATATGGCACAAAAAATGGGCACTCAGCCACCGCAAATCATCACCGCTGACAGCAACCCGCAAATGTTCCAGTTCAACCATTTGTTGCGTGCGCTATTCCAGGCTGACCGTAAAGTGCTCGATGAGAACTTTTCCAGCGTCTTTACCGACCAGGGCAAAGGCCAATGGCAACTGGTATTAACGCCGACAACAACGCCGCTCGATAAGCTGTTTAGCACCATTACTTTGCAGGGCGATAAGTATCTGAAGCGCATTGCGTTGAACGATTTGCAGGGCGATTTCACTGAAATCATCTTTAGTAACCACCGACCAGAACCGCGAAAACTCACGAATGAAGAGCAGCAGCGCTTCGCTTTCTGACGTGTATCGTCGCCTGGCGTGGGGCTGGCTGGCGGTAGTCACCTTGCTGGTGGTGTTGCTTGCACTCTTGCTCCCCAGGGCGCGGCTCGACAGCAGCGTATTGTCGCTGCTGCCTGCCAGCAGCCTTGGGAAAGTCCCGCCGCAAATTGAGAACGGTTTTCTGCAACGTCTGGACAAACAGATGATGTGGATGGTCAGCCCCGGTAACCAACCGGATGCCGCTGCTGCGCAGTGGTGGCAAACACAACTGCAACAGCAACCGTTCCTGCAAAATGTGCAGGGGCCGATGGAGGCTAAAAGCCAGCAGGAGTGGGGGAAATTCTACTTCGAAAACCGCAATGGCCTGCTGGATAACCAGACCCGCGGCCGTTTGCAAAATGGCGGTGAAGCGCAGGCGCAGTGGGTGTTATCGCAACTTTACTCGGCGTTTTCCGGCGTCAGCGGTAAAGAGCTGACTAACGATCCGCTGATGCTGGTGCGCGGTTCGCAACTGGCGCTGCAACAAACTGCCAGCCAAATGCGCCTGCAAAACGGCTGGCTGGTGGCGCGTGATAAACAAGGTCGCTACTGGTATTTGCTGCATGGCGAACTCAAGGGTTCCTCGTTTGATATGCAGCAAGGGCGTGTGGTAGTTGAACAACTGCGGGCTTTACAACAAAAGCTGAAATCACAATTCCCGGATGCACAGGTGATGTCGCGCGGCACCTTATTCTACAGTGATTACGCCAGCCAGCAGGCTAAGCATGATGTTTCAACGCTGGGTCTGGCAACGGTGATTGGCGTACTGCTGCTGGTGTTACTGGTGTTTCGTTCGCTGCGCCCATTACTGTTATGCGCCACGTCAGTTGCCATTGGTGCGCTGGCGGGTACGGCAATTACGCTGCTCTGCTTTGGCGAATTGCACCTGATGACGTTGGTGATGAGCATGAGCATCGTTGGTGTTTCGGCAGATTACACGCTCTATTACCTGACAGAACGTATGGTGCACGGCGCGCAAAATTCGCCGAGCGCCAGTTTACGCAAAGTGCTTCCCGCGCTATTGCTGGCGCTGGCGACGACGGCGATCGCTTATCTCATTATGATCCTCGCGCCATTCCCTGGCATTCGTCAGCTTGCAGTGTTCGCCGCCAGTGGGTTAATCGCCTCTTGTCTGACGGTGGTGTGCTGGTATCCGTTTGCGGTGCGCGGTTTGCCCGTCAGACCGGTGCCTTGTAGCAGGTTGCTTAACGGTTGGTTGAATGCGTGGCAAAACAATAAAGTGGTGCGTTTTGGCATACCACTGGCGTTGCTGGTCATTAGCCTGGCCGGAATAGTTTCATTAAAAATTAACGATGACATTGCCAGCTTCCAGGCGTTGCCGCAGGATCTGGTGCGTGAAGAACAGGCGATTACCGCGCTGACCGGGCAGGGCATGGATCAAAAATGGTTTGTGGTTTATGGCGATACAGCCGAACAAACCTTGCAGCGCCTCGAAAAGCTGGCCCCAGTCCTGGCAAGCGCGCAAAAGAATAAACTTATCGACAGTTATCGACTGATCCCGCTCGCCTCGCTTGAACAGCAACAGGCGGATTTGCGATTGCTGCGCGAAGCCGCGCCGGTTTTACAAAAACGCCTCGCCGAAAGCGGGATTACCGTCAGTGCGCCCAATCTGCAACAAATGGCGGTGACGCCTGAACTCTGGCAAAAAAGTGTTATTAGCAGTGGCTGGCGCTTGTTGTGGCTCACATTGCCGGACGGTAAAAGTGGCGCGCTGGTGCCGGTCAGTGGGGTTCGTGATAGCGCGGCACTGGCGGGGTTGGCGGCAAAACTGCCGGGCGTCAGTTGGGTTGACAGAAAAGTGATGTTCAATGAATTGTTCAGCCATTTCCGCAGTTTATTAGCGGGGCTGTTGGCTGCCGCAGTGGCCGCGATTGCGTTGAGTTATGTGCTGCGTCTCGGCGTAAAACGTGGCCTGCTGAGTGTGGTGCCTTCGCTGTTATCACTCGGCGGTGGCCTTGCTGCTCTGGCGTTTAGCGGCCACGCACTGAATCTGTTTTCGTTGCTGGCGTTGGTGCTGGTTCTGGGCATCGGCATCAATTACACCCTGTTCTTTAGTAATCCGCGTGGGACTGCGCTTACGTCGTTGCTCGCCATCAGCGTGGCCTTGCTGACCACACTTTTCACCTTAGGAATGCTGGTGTTTAGCCAGACACAAGCCATTGCCAGTTTCGGTATTGTGTTGAGCTGCGGGATCTTCTGCGCATTTTTAACCGCACCACTAGCCTTGCCCCCATCCACCCAGGGAAAGGGAAAGAGAGAATAATGAAAAAATTACCGATATTGGCCTTACTGTTGGGCACATTTTTACTTAGCGCGTGCAGCACGCCAAAACCTGATAACTCCCGTCCGCAAGCCTGGTTAAAACCGGGCACCCTGGTGACGCTACCCGCGCCGGGGATTTCGCCGTCAATCACCGAACAACAGCTGCTGAGCGCCCAGGTCAAAGGTAAAACGCAGTCGCTGATGGTGCTGCTGAATGCCGACCAGCAAAAAGTGATGCTGGCAGGTTTATCACCTTTAGGGATCCGTTTATTCCGCCTGACCTACGATCAAACAGGGGTTAAAACCGAGCAGTCGATTACGTTGCCGGAATTACCGCCAGCCAGCCAGGTGCTTGCCGATATTATGTTGAGCTACTGGCCGATAAGCGCCTGGCAGCCGCAACTCCCTGCGGGGTGGACGCTAAAAGATATCGATTCACGACGTGAATTACGTGACGACCAGGGTGAAATCATCGAAACGATCGATTACCTGACCCGTGACGGAAACCGCCAGCCAGTCAGCGTGCGTCACCACCGTTTCGGTTATGTCATCAGCATTCAGCACCTGGAAAACTAATCATGATTACTTTAACGGCTGCCGGAATGGTCAATGCGTTAGGCAATAACCTTGCCGAAATCGCCGAAAATTTGCAGGCTAACACTGCACCTGGCATGGTGCCGGATACCGACGGTTGGTTGCAGCAAGGCGAATGTTGGGTCGGGCGTGTTACCGGCGAGTTACCGGAAATCCCGCCAGATATGGTGCAATACCACAGCCGTAACAACCGCTTGTTGCTGGCGGCACTGGCGCAAATTCGCCCACAGGTAGATGAAGCGATTGTGCGTTACGGCAACGAACGTGTGGCGGTAGTGCTGGGGACCAGTACGTCCGGGCTGGATGAAGGTGACCGCATGGTGAGCGGCACTCATGCGGGCAAACCGCCTGCGTCTTATCGTTATGGTCAGCAAGAACTTGGCGATCCTTCGCGTTTTCTCAGTGATTATCTGCAACTGTTTGGCCCAGCGTTGACGGTTTCAACCGCCTGTTCTTCAAGTGCGCGTGCCATTATTACCGGCCAACGGCTGATTGAATCCGGCATGGTTGATGCGGCGATTGTCGGCGGGGCAGATACCCTCAGCCGCATGCCGGTTAACGGCTTTAACAGCCTGGAATCGTTGAGCAGCACGCGCTGTAAACCTTTTAGTGCTGCACGCAACGGCATCACTATCGGTGAGGCCGGAGCGCTGATTTTGCTGACCAAAGAACCGGGGAAAGTACAACTGCTGGGCGTGGGCGAATCGTCAGATGCCTGGCATATGTCGGCTCCACATCCGGAAGGCGTGGGCGCGATTCGCGCCATAGAAATGGCGCTGCGTGAGGCTGAACTCACGGCACAAGACATTGGCTATATTAATATGCACGGCACCGCCACGCGTCTTAATGACGAAATCGAAGCCAAAGTGGTGAATCAACTGTTCGGCGAAAGCGTTCCTTGCAGCTCGACAAAACATCTGACCGGCCACACGTTAGGTGCGGCTGGAGCCTGTGAAGCGGTGCTCTGCTATTTACTGTTATCGCAAGGGCTGAGGCTGCCAGCACAGAACTTCACTGATGCGCATCAAGACCTCACCCTTGCGCCTTGTGGTTTACTCAGCGCACCTCAGCCATTTACCAAACCAATAATGTTGTCGAACTCATTTGCTTTTGGCGGTAACAATGCCAGCCTGATTTTTGGAGTATCTCATGACTGATTTTCTTGCCCCACACCACTATTTGCCGCACGAAGCACCCATGTGCCTGCTGGAGTCGGTAGTGGCGGTGGAACAAGAAAGTGCCCATTGTCGGGTCACGGTCAGCCACCATGGGGTACTGGCACCGTTTCTCGATGCGCAGGGGAATTTACCTGGCTGGTTTGCCATCGAGCTTATCGCGCAGACGGTAGGGGTGTGGTCTGGCTGGCACGCCATGAATAACGGCGAAGAAGCCAGCCGTGTTGGGATGTTGCTGGGGGGGCGAGGGTTGCGCTGCCCAGCCGGGTATCTTGCACAAGGTTTGCAGTTGGAATGTCATGTCACGTTACTAATGCGTGATGAAAAAATTGGTAGTTTTGAAGGACAAATTCTCGCGGACGGTAACGTACTGGCGAGCGGGCGGGTCAATACCTATCAGCCTGATAATAATGAATTAGAGAAGTTTTTTTAAAGGAGTTTTTTTGTAGGTCGGGCAAGCGCAGCGCACCCGACAACGCGGATGAAAATGGTGGATGACGCTGACGCTTATCCACCCTACGAAACTTATAATAATGAGTCATACCCAAAATAATTCGAGTTGCATCGCGGCGGCAAGAGAACAAGTCCCGATGAGCTTACATAAGTAAGTGATTCGGGCGAGTGAGCGCAGGCAACAAAGAGGCAGCTTGAAGTATGACGGGTATTTTAATGGGATAGCAGCAAGATGACACAGACGGTATTAGTAACCGGTGCCAGCAAGGGGATCGGCAAGGCGATTGCCTGTGGGCTGGCGGCCGACGGATTTGCCGTGGTGGTGCACTACCATCGCGACGAAGCGGGCGCACAACAAACGCTTGAGCAAATAACGGCTCAGGGTGGAACGGGGCGCGTCATGCAGTTCGATAGCGCAGACCGCGAGCAATGCCGTAGTGTGATTGAAGCGGACATCGAAGCCCACGGTGCTTACTGGGGCGTGGTTAACAATGCTGGTATCACGCGTGACGGCGCATTTCCCGCATTAACTGATGATGATTGGGACGGCGTAATCCGCACCAATCTCGATAGTTTTTACAACGTGATTCAGCCGTGTGTGATGCCGATGATTGGCCTGCGTGCGGGAGGGCGTATCATCACGCTTTCCTCGGTTTCGGGCCTGATGGGCAACCGTGGGCAAGTGAATTACAGTGCTGCAAAAGCGGGCATTATTGGTGCTACAAAAGCGCTGGCAATCGAACTGGCGAAACGCAAAATCACCGTGAATTGCATAGCACCTGGTCTGATTGATACCGGCATGATTGAAATGGAAGCGGCCGCGCTCAACGAAGCCATGCGCCTGATTCCACTCCAGCGCATGGGCCAGCCAGAAGAAGTGGCTGGGCTTGCACGTTATTTGATGTCGCCAGTGGCCGCTTACGTCACACGCCAGGTTATCTCCATCAACGGAGGCATGTTGTGATTCGCCGGGTGGTGGTTACCGGAATGGGCGGTGTGACGGCATTTGGCGATAACTGGCAGGATGTGGCTGCGGGGCTGAAGTCCGGCCAGAATGCAGTGCGCAACATGCCAGAATGGCAAATCTACGATGGGCTAAACACCATGCTCGGCGCGCCGATAGATAATTTCACGCTCCCCGAACACTACACGCGTAAGCGTATTCGGGCGATGGGACGCGTTTCTTTGCTCGCGACTCGAGCCACTGAACTGGCATTAACCCAGGCCGGTTTACTCGACGATCCGATTTTAACTTGCGGTGAAACGGGGATAGCTTACGGTTCATCCACCGGCAGTACGGGGCCAGTGAGTGAATTCGCCACCATGCTGACCGAAAAGCACACGCGTAATATTACCGGCACCACTTACGTCCAGATGATGCCGCATACCGCTGCGGTGAATACCGGATTGTTCTTCGGTTTACGTGGCCGAGTGATCCCGACCTCAAGTGCGTGTACATCAGGCAGCCAGGCAATTGGTTATGCCTGGGAAGCTATTCGTCACGGCTACCAGACGGTCATGGTCGCGGGAGGTGCTGAGGAGTTATGTCCTTCGGAAGCGGCGGTGTTTGACACGTTGTTTGCAACCAGCCAACGCAATGACCAGCCAAAGAGCACGCCATCACCGTTTGATAAGCAACGTGATGGTCTGGTGATTGGCGAAGGTGCGGGGACATTGATCCTCGAGGATCTGGATCATGCACTGGCGCGTGGTGCCACCATTTATGCCGAGATCGTCGGGTTCCATACCAATTGCGATGCGGCACATATCACCCAGCCACAGAAAGAAACCATGCAGATTTGTATTGAACGCGGTCTGTATTCGGCGGGGCTTGAGGCCCGCGACATTGGCTATGTCAATGCGCATGGCACGGCAACTGACCGTGGTGACATTGCGGAAAGCCAGGCGACGGCGGCAATTTTCGGCACTAATACGCCAATCTCTTCGCTGAAAAGCTATCTGGGTCATACGCTTGGCGCGTGTGGTGCGCTGGAAGCCTGGATGAGTATCGAAATGATGCGTGAAGGCTGGTTTGCCGAAACGCTGAATTTGATTCAGCCGGACGAGGCGTGTGGTGAACTGGATTACATCATGGGTGAAGCGCGCAAAATCGAGACTGAATTTGTGCAGAGCAATAATTTTGCCTTTGGTGGCATTAACACTTCACTGGTGATGCGACGTTGGCGGTAAACGATTATCAGCTGGCGTTCGGCGAGGTGGCGTGTGTATCGAATGACGCGTCCACTTCGCGTTGGCTGTCGCCTGAACTGTTACAGGATGCGCCAGTGGGCCACCGTCGCGCAGACTGGATTGCTGCGAGGATCCTGCTGGCGATGCTGCTCAATGACGGTCCTTTGCCCAAACTAGCCCGCGCAGCACAAGGTAAACCTTATCATCCATCGCTCCCCGAATTTAACATCAGTAACCATGCGACCCGCGTTGCGGTGCTGGTGGGTAGTGGGGAAGTTGGTTGTGATGTTGAGCAAATCCGCCCACGGTCGCGTTTTATGGCGATTGCCCGTTACAGTTTTGCCGCGCATTTGTGTGACTGGCTGGAATCTCTGTCGGAAGTTGAGCAAATCGTGCAGTTCTGGCGTATCTGGACGGCACACGAAGCGGTGCTTAAACAGCGAGGCGGGACTGTCTGGCAAATGAGCCAGCTGGAGCTGCCATTACACACACTTTGCCCGCCAGGCCGCTTTTTGCAGCATGTCACCGTGGACGAGTCGCTGATCGCTTGTTGCGGTGAACAGCCATTTCCTGACGATTTCTCTCCTCAACTTCTTATTAGGAAGTGATGTACGCCTGATTTAGACTACTCTCAAAGACTAACTGGAGATTTCCTGATGAGCGAAAGAATGTCGGTGATACAAGGTGATATCACCCATGCTGAGGTTGATGTAATCGTCAATGCAGCGAATTCATCCTTGCTAGGTGGCGGTGGTGTTGATGGTGCCATTCATCGCGCGGCAGGGCCTGCACTATTGGCGGCCTGCAAAGTGATTCGCCAACAGCAAGGTGAATGCGCCCCCGGGCATGCCGTGATTACCGAAGCCGGAAACATCCCCGTTAAAGCTGTGATCCACGCCGTTGGCCCGGTGTGGCAGGGTGGTGAAAATCACGAAGCTGAATTGCTTGAACAAACCTATCGCAACTGTCTCGATTTGGCTGCTGCCAATGGTTACCGCACTATCGCGTTTCCAGCCATCAGCACCGGCGCCTACGCTTTCCCAAAAGAGCTAGCCGCAAAAATAGCCGTCGATACGGTTTATCGATATATCGGTCTGCGCCCGCTGCCTGAACAAGTGGTTTTCATCTGTTTTGATGACGAAAACACCCGTATTTACCAGCAACTGCTTGCCCAACTCTAACGTGAAGAACCCTCACGCTACCCGCCTTGGGAAAGCGATTATCCCGGCGCTTGCTGAGCATCCTGGCGTGAGCGGTATCCATCCTCTTGCGGATAGCCTTGATGCGTTCGCAGCGCGTTATCTGTTGTGCGGCATGGCGGAAAATACCCTCGATGTGCAGTACTACATCTGGCAGGACGATATGTCCGGGCGGTTGTTGTTCAGTGCGTTACTGGCTGCGGCCGACCGTGGGGTGAGAGTCAGGCTGTTGCTGGATGATAATAACACCAACGGGCTGGATGATATTTTAGAGCTGCTTAATTCCCATCCTCAGATTGAAGTTCGCCTGTTTAATCCCTTTTCATTTCGCTTGTTTCGCGCCATCGGTTATCTGACTGATTTTGCCCGCCTGAACCGCCGCATGCACAACAAGTCCTTCACCGTTGATGGTGAAACGACGATTGTTGGTGGGCGTAATGTTGGCGATGCTTATTTTGGTGTCGGTAAACAGCCGTTGTTTTCAGATTTAGACGTGCTGGCGATTGGCCCGGTGGTTGCAGAAGTCAGTCAGGATTTTCAGCGCTATTGGGAAAGCCAGTGTGTTTCGACGCTGGCAACGGTGCTGGATGTTGACGCCGGGGTGTTACAGCAACGGGTACAACTGCCAGACGACTGGCGCAACGACCCAAAAGCTCGGCGCTATCTGGATCGCCTGACCACCAGCCAGTTTGCGACGGATCTTGTGGCTCGCAGGTTAAATATGTACTGGGCTCAGACCCGTTTGCTGAGTGATGACCCGCGTAAGGGGCAGGGAAGGGCGCATCATCACACCTTGTTACCGCAACGTCTGATCAACGTGATTGGCCTGCCAAAGCAGGAAATAGACATAATTTCTGCCTATTTTGTCCCGACTCGCGCCGGCATCGCGCAAATTCTCGGGTTGGTGCGTAAAGGGGTGAAAATCGCCATTCTCACTAATTCGCTGGCGGCCAATGATGTGGCGGTAGTACATGCCGGATATGCCCGCTGGCGTAAGAAACTGTTACGCCACGGTGTCGCGCTGTATGAACTAAAGTCAGAAAACAATAGCCCCCGCAGGCCGCGAGACAGGGGGTTAACCGGTAATTCTGGTTCCAGCCTGCATGCCAAAACCTTCAGCGTCGATAAGCAGAAAGTGTTTATCGGTTCATTCAATTTTGACCCACGCTCGGCGATGTTGAATACCGAAATGGGCTTCGTGATTGAAAGCGCCGCACTCGCGGAAGATATTCACCAGCGTTTTACCCAGAGCCAGAAAGAGGCCGCCTGGGCATTACGTCTGGACAAATGGGGGCGGGTGAATTGGGTAGAAAATCGTGATGGCAAAGAGATTATCTGGAAGAAAGAACCGCACACCCGTTTTTGGCAACGGGTGCTGGTGAGACTGGTTTATCGGTTACCTATTGAATGGTTGCTCTAAAGTCTCTGTCGGCGGCGCTTCGCTTGTCCGACCTACGAAGGGAAGTTGTAGGGGGGATAAGCGCCAGCGTCATCCACCATAAATTACCGGAGTCCGATCTACGAAACTTTAACCGCCACGTTCTGCGGCTTGCCGGAGAACAAGAAGCGCAGCAGTGGAATTCGCAGATGGATTTCATACAGAATCACCGCAATCCCCACCACAAAGACCAGTCCCGTAATAAAGCCCAGCGCATTGGACGTGATATGTGGCGTGATAAACGCGCCGTAGAATAGCGTCAGTGGATGGTGAACCAGGTAAATGAATAGCGATGCATTCACGAAATAGGTGACACGCTTAGACTGGAAGTTCAGCAGTTTGTGGCCCAGTGAGAACACCACGTTAACCATCCACAGGCCTAAAACCATGGTGATAACGCTTTCAGTCTCATACATCCAGGCATCGCCGCTGCCGTAACGCTGGTTGAGCAAATAAGCCGCGAATGCCAGCACAGCACCCGCAGCGCACCATGGCGATGGCGTGGTAAACAGGGCTTTCAGTTGCGGGCGCACAAACGTTAAAGCCCCGAGCATGAAGAACGGCAGATAAAACAGCGTCTGCATCACCACGAAGTTAAACAAGCCGTCACTTAATATTGGAGAGTAAACAATGAAAATCGTGCGGCGAATGGCACCGTATAAAAAACCGAACCCAAGGAAATAAATTGAGAGTTTTCCCAGGGTAATGGTTGACGCACTATTTTCGGGTGCCTTCTCAAGGCGGTTTTTCATTTGTTGAAACAAAAATAAACAAACTGTCGTCAACACCACCATCACTAACAAGAACCATAAATGGGAAACCAGTTCCCAAACCAGCGTGTTGTACTTCTCGTAAGGGGTGAGCCCAGGCCAGTTTTTTGCTTTGTCGTTAACGTGTTGCAACATTAAAAATTGCGGTAGCGTCAGCAAGGGAATTGCTGTCAACATTGGGATGCCGACACGCTCAACACGCACTTTCCACCAGCGTTTAAGCGGGTAGCGCAGAAAAAGCATATAGGAGAAATAACCGGAAATGACAAAAAACACCTGCATCCGGAAGGAGTGAATGATGTCATTAAAAAGGGTTAATCCCCAGGAGGCTTCAGCGCTGTTGACATGCCAGTGGTGGCTTGAATAGATGAGCGAGATATGAAACGGAATGCCTAAAAGCATTAACCAGGCCCGGATAGAATCCAGGAAAAACTCGCGTTGTTGTGGTGCTTTACTCATAATACTCCAGACATTATCGGACGAATCGCCTTATCCTTAAGAACATATCCCAATAGGCTTGAAGTCCCGAACGGTATCAATTCCGTGGCAACCCTACACTAACCATGACATCCTGTCTCCAGGATGGGCTCTGAAAGCGTAAGCAGTTGTCTTTTTTTGCTTAAAGGCTGAGCCAGCGTGCTGAACAATGCGGGTATTTGGTTGTCGGAAAGCAGAAGTTTCCATTAAAATGGATTGGATTGATTTAAGCACACAAAGGGGGATGTGCTGGTTAATATGAAACATAAACTAAAAATGATGAAAATGTGTGGGCTCGGTGCGGCAGTAATGTTGTCACTTTATACCACCTCGGTTTGGGCCTTCACCATCGATGATGTCGCAAAACAAGCGAAAACATTAGCGGGCAAAAGCTACGAAGCACCGAAAAGCAATCTGCCTTCGCTCTTCCGCGACATGAAATATGCGGATTATCAGCAGATCCAGTTCAATCACGACAAAGCCTACTGGAGCAAGTTAAAGACCCCATTTAAGCTTGAATTTTATCATCAGGGTATGTACTTCGACACCCCGGTTGCTATCAACGAAGTGACAGCGACTGCGGTTCATAAGATCAAGTACAACCCGGATTACTTTAATTTCGGTAATGTAAAACACGATAAAGACACCGTTAAAGATCTTGGCTTCGCCGGGTTCAAAGTGCTCTATCCGATCAACAGCAAAGATAAAAACGACGAAATTGTCAGCATGCTCGGGGCGAGTTATTTCCGTGTGATTGGCTCAGGTCAGGTTTATGGTCTGTCTGCTCGTGGTTTGGCTATCGATACTGCTTTGCCATCTGGTGAAGAGTTCCCCCGTTTCCGTGAGTACTGGATTGAGCGCCCGAAAACTGGCGACAAAACGCTGACCCTCTATGCGTTGCTCGACTCCCCACGTGCAACAGGTGCCTATCGCTTTGTGATTACCCCTGGGCGTGACACCGTGGTCAACGTGCAGTCAAAAGTTTATTTGCGCGACAAAGTAGGCAAACTGGGCGTTGCACCGCTGACCAGTATGTTCCTGTTTGGGCCAAATCAGCCGTCACCAAGCATCAACTACCGTCCTGAATTACATGACTCTAACGGTCTGTCTATCCATGCTGGTAACGGTGAGTGGATTTGGCGTCCGCTGAACAACCCGAAACATCTGGCCGTGAGTTCCTTCGCGACAGAAAATCCGGTTGGTTTTGGTTTGCTGCAACGTGGCCGTCAGTTCTCTCGTTTTGAAGATCTGAATGATCGTTACGATCAGCGTCCAAGCGCCTGGGTTGCACCGCAAGGTGATTGGGGTAAAGGTCGCGTCGAACTGGTGGAAATTCCAACCAACGACGAAACCAATGACAACATCGTGGCTTACTGGACGCCGGATCAGCTCCCGGAACCCGGCAAAGAGATGAACTTCAAATACACCATTACCTTCAGCCGTGACGAAGACAAAATGCACGCGCCAGATAACGCGTACGTGACACAGACTCGCCGCTCAACCGGTGATGTGAAGCAGTCGAATCTGATTCGCCAGCCAGACGGCACGATTGCGTTTGTCGTGGATTACGTCGGCGCGGACATGAAAAAACTGCCGCAAGATACGCCGGTTACCGCGCAAACCAGCATCGGTGACAACGGCGAAATCGTTGACAGCCAGGTACGTTACAACCCGGTCACTAAAGGCTGGCGTTTGACAGTACGTCTGAAAGTCAAAGACGAGAAGAAACCGACTGAAATGCGTGCAGCGCTGGTCAATGGCTCGCAAACGTTGAGTGAAACCTGGAGCTACCAGCTACCTGCCAATGAATAAGTTTACTGATACTGCGTCTGATTATATTGATGCCCTCCCGCTTTCTGCTGAGCAGAAGGCGGCTCTACCTGCATCGGATCTGCAAGCGGTGCATGAGGCGCTGGATGCGCAAGAGCACCACTATGACCGCGCCGATGATTCCCCTTTAGCCTCGGTAAAGGCCCGGCTCGAAGCGAGCTGGCCTGGATCGTTGGGTGCGGAACAACTGATTAAGGATGAAGAAGGGCGCACCCAGTTGCAGGCAATGCCAAAAGCAACGCGTTCTTCGATGTTCCCCGATCCGTGGCGCACCAACCCAATTGGTCGGTTCTGGGATCGTTTACGCGGGCGGGAAGTTAATCCTCGCTATATGTCGAAAGAAGAGGCTGAAGCTGAGCAGAAATGGCGTACCGTCGGGACTATTCGACGTTACATTCTGCTGCTGCTGACCATTTCTCAGACCGTGGTGGCGACCTGGTACATGAAGACCATTCTGCCTTACCAGGGCTGGGCGCTGATCAATCCATCCGATATGCTCGACCAGGATTTGTGGGTCTCCTTCATGCAGCTGCTGCCGTATGTGCTGCAGACCGGCATCTTGATCCTGTTTGCGATTCTGTTCTGCTGGGTATCAGCCGGTTTCTGGACCGCGTTGATGGGCTTCCTCCAGCTACTGATGGGCAAAGATAAATACAGTATCTCTGCCTCAACAGTGGGTGATGAGCCAATCGACCCGGCGAACCGCACTGCGTTGATTATGCCTATTTGTAACGAAGACGTTGACCGCGTATTTGCGGGTCTGCGTGCGACGTGGGAATCGGTAAAAGCGACCGGCCAACAGCAGCACTTCGATGTTTACATCCTGAGCGACAGCTACAACCCGGATATCTGTGTTGCCGAGCAAAAAGCGTGGATGGAACTGATCAACGAAGTGCAGGGCGAAGGGCAGATTTTCTACCGCCGCCGCCGCCGCCGTGTGAAACGTAAAAGTGGCAACATCGATGACTTCTGCCGTCGCTGGGGTAACCAATACAGCTACATGGTGGTGTTGGATGCTGACTCCGTCATGAGCGGTGACTGTCTGACCAACCTGGTGCGTTTGATGAATGCTAACCCGAATGCGGGCATCATTCAGTCATCACCAAAAGCGTCTGGCATGGACACGCTGTATGCGCGCTGCCAGCAGTTTGCAACTCGCGTTTACGGGCCGTTGTTTACCGCAGGTCTGCACTTCTGGCAGTTGGGCGAATCCCACTACTGGGGCCACAATGCGATTATTCGCGTTAAGCCGTTCATCGAGCACTGTGCGTTAGCACCGCTGCCAGGTGAAGGGTCATTCGCCGGTTCAATCCTTTCGCACGACTTCGTCGAAGCCGCTTTGATGCGCCGTGCGGGTTGGGGGGTATGGATTGCCTATGACTTGCCGGGCTCTTATGAAGAGCTGCCGCCGAATTTACTGGATGAACTCAAGCGTGACCGCCGTTGGTGCCACGGTAACTTGATGAACTTCCGTCTGTTCCTGGTAAAAGGCATGCACCCGGTTCACCGTGCGGTGTTCCTGACGGGCGTCATGTCGTATCTGTCGGCACCTTTGTGGTTTATGTTCCTCGCATTATCAACTGCATTGCAGGTGGTTCATGCGCTGACAGAACCGCAGTACTTCCTGCAACCGCGCCAGCTGTTCCCGGTGTGGCCGCAGTGGCGTCCGGAGCTGGCGATTGCGCTGTTTGCTTCCACCATGGTGTTACTGTTCCTGCCGAAGCTGCTGAGTATCATTCTGATTTGGTGCAAAGGCTCGAAAGAGTTCGGCGGTTTTTTCCGCGTGACGGCCTCCCTGCTGCTGGAAGTACTGTTCTCTGTGCTGCTGGCTCCGGTGCGTATGCTGTTCCACACCGTATTTGTGGTTAGCGCGTTCCTCGGTTGGGAAGTGGTCTGGAACTCGCCGCAGCGTGATGATGATTCAACCCCATGGGGTGAAGCGTTTATGCGCCACGGTTCTCAACTTCTGTTGGGTCTGGTGTGGGCTGTCGGCATGGCATGGCTGGATTTGCGCTTCTTGTTCTGGCTTGCGCCAATCGTCTTCTCACTGATTCTGTCACCATTTGTCTCGGTGATTTCGAGCCGTGCGACCATCGGTTTGCGTACTAAGCGTTGGAAGTTGTTCCTGATCCCGGAAGAGTATTCTCCTCCGCAGGTTCTGGTCGATACCGACAATTACCTGAAGCTGAACCGCAGCCGTACGCTGGATGATGGCTTTATGCACGCGGTGTTTAACCCGTCATTTAATGCCCTGGCAACTGCGATGGCAACAGCACGTCACCGTGCAAGCCAGGTGTTGGAAATTGCGCGCGATCGTCACGTTGAGCAGGCACTGAACGAAACGCCTGACAAGCTGAACCGCGATCGTCGTTTGGTGTTGTTAAGCGATCCGGTCACTATGTCTCGTCTGCATTATCGTGTGTGGTCGAATCCGCAGCGTTACTCCTCGTGGGTAGATAGCTACAAAACGGTTAGCCTGAACCCTGAGGCGTTACCGTCCAAATAGAGCGCGAAACGCATCATCAATGCCGGCCTTCGGGTCGGCATTTTTTTGGAGTAAAACTGTGTTAAGAATCCTTGTGGTCGCGTTGTTCGCCTGCTTACTGAGCGGATGCGGGAGTATTATTAGCCGTGCTGTACCGGGGCAGGGACATGGTAATCAGTATTACCCCGGTGTGCAGTGGGATGTGCGTGACAGCGCATGGCGCTATATTACTGTGCTCGATTTACCTTTTTCGCTGGTGTTCGACACACTTTTGCTGCCGATTGATGCCAGCCATGGGCCTTACGAGTAAAACTTATCGTTCATCCCATTCATCAGCGGCAGTCTGGCCTTCCTCGGTATCCAGAGGCGGCTCAAGTTGAAATTCACCTTCGTCCCATTCGTGCAGTGTATTTTCTTCAATCCACTCCTGACGTAACTCGATTTCATCATAGTCACCGTCAAAGACACTTTGCGCCGCTTCACCGCTGACCATCGGTAGACATTCGCCATCCCCGCTGTCATCAGCGAAAAACTCGGCTTGCCACATAATGTCGCCATCCTGAAGAATGTACTTCTGAATGTTCAGTTGCTGAACACTGGCACTCTCTTCATCCAGCTCCGGGTTCTCAACAAGGAAAAGCTCGCGTGCGGCATCGATGGCCTCTTCCAGCGTCGCATACAGACTCATAGTAATCTCCTTTGTACAGGTCAGGGAGCGCGTTACGGCGCCATTTCAAGTTAATTGTTGACGCTGTTTGCAAAGTTGCAAGTATGTCGGAGATTTCTGAGTCAGTCGCCAGAAACACTGACACGTTCAGTCGGGCGACGGAGACTTATCCACGAGTAAAGAGCATTGAAAAGAACCACACAACCGGTGACTAAAAATACCGTGCGGAAGCCATAGTTTGCTGAAACAGCGGCACCCATCAACGGACCGGTGACATTACCAATATCGCGGAATGACTGGTTGTAACTAAAGATCCGCCCGGCAATTTGATTGCTTGAGTTGTAGACCAGCAGTGTTTGTACCGCTGGCAACAGTGCGCCATCGGCGGCACCAAGCAGGAAACGTAACACCCCCAGTTGCCATGGGTTTTGTACCATCGACATCGGGATCAGCAACAACACAGAGATAACCAGCGCGCAGATTAAAATCCTTTCCGGCCCGATTCTATCCCCCAGTTTGCCCAGTCGCGGCGCACTGATTAACGCCGCAACGCCAGGCACAGATGCAATCATCCCGCTGATAAATGCCAGATTGCTGACATTGCCTGCCAGTTCACGCACGTAAAGCGTAAGAATCGGGGCGATAGAACCGGTGGCAACCTGAATAATCATGGTGGTGATAAACAGACTCAGCACCAGGCGTGGATTTTTGAGCGAAGTTAAAACCTGACGTGCGTGCAACATGTCCTTCTTGTGCACCGGGGTAAATTGTTCGCGAATGCAGAACAAGGTAAAAACAAAACAGGTAAATAGCACGCCAGCGGTGATGAAAAACACCGGACGCAGGCCATAGGTATCCGCCAGAAAACCGCCAATCATCGGCCCAAGAAGTGCACCGCTTACCCCGCCGGTAGACAACGTGCCCAATGCCCACCCACTTTTATGGCGCGGAACTTGGGTGGCGATGAGCGCGTTTGCATTGGGGACAAATCCACCCAATAGTCCGAGCAGTGCGCGCAGCGCCAGAAATTGCCAGATATTGCTCGCAAAGCCCATCAGCACCATCACGATGGACATCCCCAATGCTGAACGCAGTAGCATTATCTTGCGGCCTTTACGGTCGGCAAGCCCGCCCCAGAAAGGTGACGCAATGGCTGAGAACAAAAAGGTAATGCTGAAAACGATGCCGGACCACATGTTGAGTGCGCTGTGTCCGGTCACGCCAAGATGTTCGACATACAGCGGCAGGAAGGGCATGACCAGGCTAAATGCGACACCGGTAAGAAAACACCCAAGCCATGCAACGGTGAGATTTCGTTTCCAGTTGATCGGGTTCTCGGGGAGAGTCATAACGCTCCAGTTCAGTGCAGAAAAGACATGTGATGGAATTATTACCTTGCTAATTATGCGCTTGTTGGCGGGGAGGGGCAATGTTTCTGAAACACAATTTTAGAATGAAAAAAGGTGGCAAAATGCCACCGATTTACAGAAGTTAATAACGCGCAGGAACCCCTTCTGGACGCGTTTTAAAGCGGCGGTGCAGCCACATGTATTGCTCCGGGGCCATCAAAATGCACTGCTCGATGATTTTATTCATCCAGATCGCCGTACTTTCAGGGGTTTCCAGCGGTGGTGAAAACTCTGCGGGTAGAATCAGCAACTCGTAACCTTTACCGTCCGGCTTGCGGCGCGGCACCATTGGTACGATTGCCGCACCTGACATACGTGCAAGAGTGTATGTTCCTGCGGTGGTGGCGGCTTCGTCAACGCCAAAAAATGGCACAAAAACGCTGCCACGCGGGCCGTAGTCGTGGTCCGGTGCGTACCAGATGATTTCACCCTGTTTCAGCGCACGAATCATGCCTTTAAGGTCTTTACGGTCGATCATGCTTTTATTGGAGCGCATACGGCCCCAGGTTTGCAGCCAGTCGAGCAGGGGGTTGTCATTCGGGCGGTAAACGCCGATACCGGGCGTGTTCATACCGAACATGCGCGCGCCTAATTCCAGCGTCAGGAAATGAATTCCAATAAGCAACACGCCCCGTTTGGCTTCCTGCACCGCGTGAATATGCTCGACACCAGAAACATCACACCAGCGTCGAATACGCCAGGTGGGCCAAAACCATGCCATGCCGGTTTCCATCAGGCCGAGGCCAACGGATTCGAAGTTTTTCTCGAGATAATACTCACGTTCTTCCGCGGTTTTGTGGGGAAAGGCGAGTTCAAGATTGCGGCGGGTAATCGTGACGCGGTGCTTCATAAACCGCATAGCAAGTTGGCCAAGCCCACGCCCGACTCGATAAATCACCGGATAGGGGAGCAGGGTAACTAAGTAAAGTAAGCCAATACCAAACCAGGTTCCCCAATAGCGGGGATGAAGTAATGCGCGCGAGAATTGCGGTAAGTTCGTCATGTAAAACCTATTGTGACGGCAAATGCCGGATCTTCTTGAGTCAGACTATTGTGACATTAATTGAGGGTCTGCCAAAATTAACAGCAGCAGAGTGTTTGATATTCAAACGATTGTTGCGTTTTGTACGGATAGATAACGGAAATGTAGCGCAAAATGCGGGGATGTAAATTAACGATAATTGCTATATGATGCAGCCCACTTTTTTATCAACGATAGCCGAGCGAACACCATGCCAGTGTTACACAACCGCATATCGAATGATGAACTGCGTGTGCGCATGTTGGCTGAAACTGAGCCTCGCACTACCATCTCATTCTATAAGTATTTCACCATTGAAGACCCTCAAACGACGCGCGATGCGCTTTACCAGGCGTTTACATCGCTAAATGTATTTGGTCGCGTTTATCTCGCTCATGAAGGGATTAACGCGCAAATCAGCGTGCCAAACAGCCGTGTGGATGGATTCCGCGAAACACTTTACGCTTTCCATCCTGCACTTAACGGTGTGCGACTCAACGTTGCCCTCGAAGACGATGGCAAATCGTTTTGGGTATTACGCATGAAGGTCCGCGACCGCATTGTCGCCGATGGGATTGATGACCCGTCATTTGATGCCAGCCAGGTCGGTGCTTATCTCAAAGCCGCAGACGTGAATGCGATGCTCGACGATCCGGAAGCGGTGTTTATCGACATGCGCAACCATTACGAATATGAAGTGGGTCATTTCCAGGATGCACTGGAGATCCCGGCGGACACTTTCCGTGAGCAGTTGCCGAAAGCGGTCGACATGTTGCAGGAAGACAAAGACAAAAAAATCGTAATGTACTGTACTGGCGGCATCCGTTGTGAGAAAGCCAGTGCCTGGATGTTGCACAACGGTTTCAAGAACGTCTACCACATTGAAGGCGGGATTATCGAATACGCAAGACGTGCGCGTGAACAAGGGATTCCGGTGCGTTTTGTCGGTAAGAACTTTGTCTTTGATGAGCGTATGGGCGAACGTATTTCTGATGATGTGATTGCCCATTGCCATCAGTGCGGCACATCTTGCGACAGCCATACTAACTGCAAAAATGACGGCTGCCATTTGCTGTTTATTCAGTGCCCGAGCTGCGCTGAGAAGTTTGCTGGCTGCTGTAGCGACATTTGCCGTGATGAACTGGCTCTGTCACCGGAAGAACAGCGCCGTCGTCGTGCCGGGCGGGAAAACGGCAATAAGATTTTCAACAAATCCCGTGGCGTTCTCAACACTACGTTAGGGATCCCGGATCCTAAGTAAAAGCAAAGGGGGAAACCTCTTTCACAGGTCGGATAAGCGCAGCGCCATCCGACGTTTTCATCTGTGAATACAGGCGAAAATGGTGGATGGCGTGTACCGCTTATCCACTCTGCAACATTTTATTCCGCCTATTGTCACTCGAACGCTAGTTAAAACGCGCAAGCGAGAACGGTGTCAGGTCGAAACTTGACTCTTTGCCCAGTGCGAACTGGCAGGCAATTTCCCCCAGCACTGAAGCGAATTTAAATCCGTGTCCGCTCAGGCCGGTAATCACCAGCGTGTTGTCATGACCCGGCAGGGTATCAATAATAAAATCTTCATCCGGTGACATATCGTAGGTGCAGGCCGCGCCGTGCATACACACGCCCACACCTGGCATTATCTGGCGCAAGAAGCTAAATACTTCACTTCCATCCGTGGCGATTGCACCAAACGGTTTGCGCTGACCGGGTTCACTAATCACCTGACCACCATCATGTTTGCCCAGCTTCAGCTCGTTATCCTCGCCCGCGGGGAAACCGTAATACTGGCTACCATCAGGTAGTTCGGCGGTAAAAGCAGGGAAGTGGTTTTTTTCACTGTAGCGGCCATCGGCCTGATGCCAGCTAAAGATTTTGCGCACTGGCGTGACGGGCAGTTCCGGTAGCAATTTAGTGACCCATGTTCCTGCACTGACTAACAATTTACTCGCGGTGAATTCACCTTCTGGCGTATCGACAACCACCCCTTCAGCGGTATGACGAATATCAGTCACCGGGCAATTGAACAGTTGAGCGCAACCGCCCTGATTGGCCAGTCGAATATAGGTCTCCACCGCCAGCTCGCTGCGAAGCACGCCAGAGTTCGGCTCAAATAAACCAACATAGTTTTCGGGAACGGTTACCTGTGGCCAGCGTGCCATGACTGCTTCAGCACTCAGCGTTTCAAGCGGCAGCGACCAGTTTTGCGCACTGCGTTGCACGGTTGAGATAAACGTTGAATCTGCCGGACCGAGATTAATCACGCCGGTACGGTGAAACACTTTCTCGCCGCTTATTTCCTGTAACGCATCCCAGAGTGCCTGCGCACGCAATACCAGCGGGACATATTTTTCCCCTTCGCCGTAGGCGTGACGCATCAGGCGTGTATCGCCATGATGGCTGCCTTGTTGGTGAGGGGGATGGCAACTATCGATCATCAGCACATTCAAGCCGGAGTGAGTGGCATAGCACCCGGCTGCTGCGCCGACAGAACCGCTACCGACGATGATAAGGTCATAATGCATGGTGCTTTTCTCTTCTCTTTGGCAAAAATGAATTATATAGCAGGGTAATTAATTCTCCGTCGGCTGGCAATTGAGCGAAAGAGGAATAATAAAAAAGGCACCTCTACGGTGCCTTGTGCGTTATTTGGGCAGCATCAATAATCAATGCTTACGATAATCGCTTACCTGGTAATCACTGGATTCAATCTTAGCAATGCCGGCTTCAAGAATAGAAATAAATTGCCGGGCAACATCCGTGGTCAGCCATAAAGTTTGACCGATTTCAGTTTCGTCGTGCTTTTGCGTATTTGAGGTCAGGTAGTGCAGGCGAAGCATCAGCGCGTCGTAACTATCTACGGTGCTGATGTCCCATCCAACAAGGGGATGGGTCTGGATAACATCACTATTTTTTTCCATCATAACCCCTTTTATACGTGTGTTTAAGACAACGGTTCGCGAGGTTTAATGCTTGTTTCTTGTTTCTTTTTAAATGTGAAGCCAGTTAAGTATATCAATGATTAAGCTATTTCGACGGATAAATAAATACCCCGCAACACTTTTTTTACATAAAGGTGCTTGGTTGCTCAATAAAACCGCAGGTTGTGCTTGGTGAATATCAGAAGATTCTAAGTAATCAGTGTCAGGAGGGAATTATTTGCAGTGTGATTTTTAAACGATAAAAAAAACCGGATGGCGACACCCGGCATAAAAATAACGAGGGAAACTTATATTTGAAATAAGCAGCGGCTCAAGCAGCCTGCCACCTTCCATGATGAGTTTTAATCCGCAGAAAACCAGTCGTCAGCGCTTTCCCAGGTCTCTTGCAATATTTCGCTAATACGATCGCGATCTTCTTTGCTGGCCCCTAACACCGAAAGGTTATTAGCAGCAGCGTAACGCACCTGAACGTGATTTGAGTCTTCAGGATAGTGTTGAGTAATTCGGCGTGAGAGTTCAGTAGCAAGCGCATCAATAGCGCCTGGCGGCAGAGATGTAGTTTTAGCAATAGTGACTTCAATACGCATAACAGCCCCCTGTATAATATACTGGATATTTATACAGTCATATTCTGGGTTATGCAACAGGGGGCATGAAAAATTATGCTTTTACTGACCAGGCCACTTGCTCACCGGCGAGGAACGGCACAATGCTGTCATCGGACGTTTCGATGAGTTCCGGCATGTGCACTGGAGTACGCACCAGTTCAATGGATTCTTCATTCACAGGCAGGCCGTAGAAACGCGGGCCATTCAGTGAAGTGAAGGCTTCAAAGTGCTGCAACGCATTCAACTCTTCAAACACCGTCGCGTAAGCGCCAAGAGCAGAAGGCGCGTTAAAGCAACCTGCGCAACCACAACTGGCCTCTTTACGATGACGCGCATGAGGCGCGGAATCTGTACCGAGGAATACGCGGTCACATCCGCTGGCAACCAGCTCACGCAACGCTTCCTGATGAATGCTGCGTTTCAGAATTGGCAGGCAATACAAGTGAGGGCGCACGCCACCAACCAGCATATGGTTACGGTTAAACATCAGGTGTTGCGGGGTAATGGTTGCCGCCAGCAGGGAGTTTCCTTCCTTCACATACTGCGCCGCATCTTTGGTAGTGATGTGTTCAAACACCACTTTCAGTTCCGGGAATTGTTGGCGCAAAGGTTCCATAACGGTTTCGATAAAGCGCGCTTCACGGTCAAAAATATCAATATCAGCGTGAGTCACTTCGCCGTGGATAAGCAGCGGCATGCCAATTTTCTGCATGCGCTCAAGCACCGTTTTAATCGCGGCAGTGCTGGTAACACCGTGGCTTGAGTTGGTGGTCGCATTGGCTGGGTAGAGTTTTGCTGCGGTAAACACACCTTCGTTAAACCCGCGCTCAACTTCATTCGGGTCAAGAGAATCGGTCAGGTAGCAGGTCATCAGCGGTTCAAATTTATGGCCTTGCGGTACAGCATCAAGAATACGCTGGCGATAAGCAATGGCGGCTTCAACCGTTGTCACTGGGGGAACCAGGTTTGGCATCACAATCGCGCGACCATAAGTTTCGCTGGTATAAGGCACCACCGTTTTTAACATTTCACCGTCACGTAGGTGAACATGCCAGTCATCAGGGCGGCGAATTTTTAATACCTGGGGTAATACGGTCATGAAATTGCTCCGGCGTAGGAAGGAAAAAACGATGATTTGTGCCGGAGAGCAAGGATAAGCGCAAACGTTTCGCTTTGCACCATTTTCATCGAGATTTTGTCGGGGGAATGTTGCCCCCGACCAGGAAAAACGGGTTAATCAGTAAATGGGATAATGAGTTGGCCCGGTTTAACCTCAAGTCCCTTGGCGTATCTTTTCGCCAGGTTCTCACCAGTACTGCGGTCTTCGCCCAGCACATAAGCCGGTTGTTGATTGAAGTAATTACGCAATGACTGATTCAGATAAGGAATCAGGGTCTGGACAATGGTCTGCATTTTTTCAGGTTCGACCGTCGCGTTTACCACTTCCATTTCTTGCAAATAAATCGCGCCTTGTTCTTTATTGAACACCGGCAATGCTTTGAGTTTGAGCTTGATAGTGGCTTTTTGATTACCAAACAGCGACGACATATCCAGATTGGCATCGCCAGTCAACGTCACTTTATTCGGCTCTTCACGGCCAATCGCACTGCTTAAATTGGTTAAAACAATATGGGCATCGGCAACGCCTGGCAGGCCAATATCTTTAGAGAAGTTATTACGTTTATGCAGCGCCTGGTTTATTTCCTGTTCGCTGACCGTGTATTGCGTTAACTGATTGCAACCCACCACTAACCCGCTGAGCATTAGCGCTGCGGCGAAAACAATCTTTTTCATGGAATTCCTTAACATGCTGCATAGAACACAGATCCTGACATAAAGCATTATGATGTCCCAGGGCGGGCTACGCCACCGGAAAAAACCGAAATAGCCGTCATACTTCGAGCGACATCAGAGTTGGCTGCGTTTACTCACCCCAGTCACATACTTGAGTAAGCTCCTGGGGCTGGTAACTCGAATTAATAAGTGTATTTAAACCGCGTGGGACGACAGCAGATTAATTTGTGTCTGTTTAGCCATATTATCGCGATACGCCGCAACACGGCTTGGCCACTCAATACCCGCGACCAGAGTCAGGTTACGCAGCAGTGGGAACAGATGAATATCGTCGTCAGACAGCTCACCGTTTACCGCATTCGGCTGCACAATCAGCTTATCGAGCTTGCGTAAATCATCAGAGATTTTTTTGATTAGCCCTGGCGAATGGTGAAGGAGGTCGGCAAACGAGCCGATCATCGCTTCCTTTTTGTTGACGAAATAAGCACGTGCTTGTGGCGTGGCAAACTCATCAAAAGGCGCTTTCGCCATGCGCGGAATCAACAACTGCTGCACATAGCTATTCACGTGGCGTAACCAGTCGCTAATTGCGGCGTTGGTTGCGCCAGTCAGAAGCGGTTCGCCATCCAGTTTATCGACGTAATGCACGATATCCATGCTTTCTGGCATATAGCGGCTATCGTCTTTTTGCAGGATCGGCGCCATTTTCTTACCAATCATTTTGGTCGGAGTGGCTTCATCGTCATTGAGCAGGACTTTCAACTCAATGGGGATGTTCTTTAAACCAAAAATCATGCGTGCCTTAAGGCAGAAAGGGCAGTGATCGTAGATATAAAGCTTCACGTTTCTCCTCCATATTTATCAGCGAACCAGGTTGGTCAACTATTGAGTATGGGGGAGAAAAGTGAGTGCCGCAAACTAGTTACCGGGTTCGAGCATCGAGGGTTCAATAGGTTTCGTGCTGAATTGCCACCACAGCGCGATAAGCGTGATGAAGCCAATAATCCCTAACATTACCCACGGAAGCGATGGCTGGTTGATACTTTTCCCGGCATCAAACAACCAGCCGCCACCGGCGTAACCAAATGCCCCACCAATGGCCAGACCCAGACGGCTAAAGCCCATGTAACTGCCGCGAGCACGGGAATCAGCAAGGGATGCACTCAGCGTTTCCCTGGCCGGTTCAGCAATGATTGAACCGACATAAAACACACAAATTAGCGTGAACAGTTGCTGAAGATTATTGGCAAGGCCAATCGGCAGCATGGCCAGCGACATTAAGAATAAACCTGCCATCAGGCGCTGCTCCAGACGGAAGCGTTTTTCGCTCCAGCGCGCAATCGGGTACAGCAGCGTTAACGAGAGTGCGGCTTCAATGGCATACATCCACTTCACGGCGGCAGGTGTGCCGGCAATTTCGTTGACCATAATCGGCAGCATCAACATCACCTGCACCGCCAGCATGTAATATCCGGCCAGCGTTAACACATAAGTGATGAAGCGTTTATCGCGCAGCACGCGTCCCATCCCTTCAAGCATCGGCGTGCGGATGGTGGAAAGTTTATAGGCAGGTAGCAACCAGGCGTTGACGAACGCGCAAATCACAAACATCACCGCGCCAACAGCACACACCAGGCGGAAATCATATTGCAGCAGCCAACTCCCGAGTAGCGCACCAATAACCGCCCCCGCGCTGTCTTGCATCATCAGAATTGAGAAGAAACGCCCTCGTTGATGTGGGCGCACGAGTTTAACTACCAGCGCGGCGCGCGGCGGGTCGAATAACGTGCCGCCGATAGCGGAAATAAAACACGATAGCCACAACACCCAGGGTTCATGGGCGATACCCATCAGCGCAAAACCGACGGCTCGCAGCAGCATGCCGGTGACAATCATCGGTTTAGCGCCCAGCCGGTCAGCGATGGCGCCACCGAAAATCCCCAGCCCTTGCTGGGTGAGCTGACGCAGGCCGAGCGCAATACCGACCATTAGCGCTGCCCAACCCATTTGGTCAACGAAGCGAATGGAAATAAGAGGGAAAACCACGAAGAAGCCTAATACCACTAACATGTTATCGAGCAATAAGAAGTATTTACCCAGGCTCCTGGCCTGCGCTACCCGTGACATCTCCCCTCCTGGGAATATTAAAAGTGTGATGAACTTCTATTCTCTACTGCTATTTGAGTTTTTGACAGCCAGGCATATGACAATATTTTTTCATCAATCTGAGGCTTCGATTGAACTCTTTAATCGAAAAAGTTTGCGCAGGTGAAAAATCTGCATGCTGTTGTTTTCCTTCCGCAGCCAGCCGCAGGTATAGTAAATACGTTGCCTAAGAAAATATGGGATGTGAGGAGCAGGGGTGAACATGTTTGGCTACCGCAGTAACGTGCCGAAAGTACGCTTATCAACCGACCGCCAGGTGGTGCGTCTGGTGTATGAGCGAGATGCCTGGCGTCTGGCAGATTATTACGCCGAAAACCGTCAGTTCCTGAAACCCTGGGAACCGATTCGAGATGACAGCCACTGCTTTCCTTCTGGCTGGCAAGCACGTCTGGGCATGATCAGCGAAATGCATAAACAGGGCAGTGCCTATTACTTTGCGCTGCTCGACCCTGAAGAGAAAGAGATTCGCGGCGTCGCCAATTTTTCAAACGTGGTGCGCGGCTCATTTCATGCCTGTTATCTGGGGTACTCGTTGGGTGAAAAATGGCAGGGGCAAGGTCTGATGTTTGAAGCGCTGACCACCGCGATTCGTTACATGCAGCGCAGCCAGCATATCCACCGCATCATGGCGAACTACATGCCGCATAACCAGCGCAGCGGCGATCTCCTCGCCCGCCTCGGTTTTGAAAAAGAAGGCTATGCCAAAGAATATTTATTGATTGATGGTGTCTGGCGCGATCATGTTTTGACTGCGCTCACCACCAAAGAATGGACCCCTGGTCGTTAAGGACGAGAAATGAAATATCAGTTAACTGCGGTTGAAGCGCGTGTGGTTGGTAGCGGAACGTTGAACCTGAAGCACTGCTGTGCTGTTGATGAGGGTAACTAAATGCCAGGTTGACTAGTCCTGCTATAGGTTGACACTTTTCGGCCTTACAACGCCCGATGAACTTCATCGGGCGTTTTGTATTTTAGCGACAGATGTGGCCGCCGCGTGTTGTAGATTTCCACCGACTCCCTGACCATCTTTCTTGCCTGTCCGATATCTTCTGGCTTCCCGAGCAGATATTCCATTTTTAATATCCCGTTTACCCGTTCCGCCAGCGCATTCTGATAACAGTCATACCCGTCTGTCATCGAGCAGATGACCCCATGGCGTTGGTGTAGTGCCTGATATTCTGTTGAACAGTACTGCACACCCCGATCTGAGTGATGCACCAGTGGATGTGCTGTACGCCTGCTGACCAGCGCCATTCTGAACGCCTTAGCCACATGATGGGTATGCAGACTTTCATGCACATGATATCCCACGATTTTTCTCGACCAGACGTCTGTTATCAGACTGAGGTACGCCGTTCCCTTACGCAGGGGAATGTACGTGATATCCGCGACCCACACCTGCTCCGGGCGGCTGGCAACAACCTGATTTTCTCCCGCCTTCAATAAGTTAGGATGACGATAAAAGCGATGATGGCTTTGAGTCGTTTTGTGATACGCCCGTTTCGGTATTACCAGTAATCGTGCGCCACGCAGTATCTGGAACAAACGATCCCGACCGACATGGAGTGCCGGCTCTGGTTGCTGTCGCAATAAATAATGCAGTTTACGTGTCCCCAGCCGGGGCTGGTGTAGCCGGATGGTCGTCACCTGTTCAACGATATGCTGCGCCTGTCTTTCTCTTCCGCGCTCACGTTGCAGGGATTGATACCACGCCTGTCGGCTGATCCCCATGAACCGGCAAGCACGCATTACTGTGAGTCCCGGCGTTTGTGCTTGCGTGATAAGGTGGCCAACTGCTTTTTTGTCAGTGTGGCTCCGAACTCGGTATTCATTACCTTCACGACAGCTTCAAAAAACTGGGCTTTTATTTCTGATTCAGCCAGTTGCTGCTCGAGTTCTTTGATCCGTTGTTCGGGAGTAAGAGGTATTTTGGGCATAGTAGCTCCGCACTTTCTTGCGAGAGAGGGGGAGTGCCAGTCGAGTTGACCGTATCTGCGCAACCACGTCATGACGGTGTGGCTACCCTGAATACCGTAGCGGTCTTGCGCCTGACGGTAAGTCATTTCCCCTTTTTCGACCTGTTCGGCAACGGCCAGTTTAAAGGATAGAGGGTAATCGCGTTGTGTGCGTTTAACATATTGGTTCATCACATTTTCCTCTGCCTGCGAGTTAAATGTGTCAACGCTATTTAGGACGGGTCAGTCACCAGAAATTAGTTTCTCAAAAGCTTCTTTTTCTTTTTCTGGATACCCATGAATTTGAATCCAGCTTTGAAGTTTTTCTGCTCTATGGCTTGCAAGCTCGTGAAGGTCAGCTCCTCCATGTAATAGCCAGTCAACAGAAACCCCCGTTTTATCAGCGATTTTCATGGCTGATATTTTTCCCATGTCACCGCGAACGAACCAGCCATTCACAGCTTGAGGGCTAACATCCGCAATTCGTGCAAGATCGGATTTGTTAAGTCCCTTCATTTCCATGAAGAGATCCATTCTGGTTTGAAACGCTGATAATGATTTTTTCTCTTTCATTTCATAATTATAAACAAAATGTTTAACTCATCAAATAAGTTTAAAGCTGACATAAATATTAAACTTGATATTTAATCTCCTTCACCAATTAAAGGAGAAGTTTATGACACCCTCGAAAAGGCAATCTCAGCAGCAGGCTCTGCGGTGGCTTTGGCAAAAATTTTACACTTGAAGCATTCCATGGCCATTAGTCATTGGAAAAAGCGTGGAAGAGTTCCTAAGGAGCATTTGCTGGCCATTTTTTATGCCACTGGGGTAACGCCTCATGAGCTGCGCCCAGACATCCATCCAAATCCAACATCTGGTCTGCCAATTAATCAGCAGATTAACACCCAGACCAATGAGGGCTGAGCCATGAAAATCAAAACCCTCGCCCTTGAGCTTGAGCAGATGGCTATGCAGAAAGGCTGGAAGGAGGTCACGGCGATGATTGCCCCGCATCACCATGGTGATCTGCTTGAAAGCCTGGATGTTACTGACGCTGCAGAGTTTGCGCGCCGGCTGGCGAACGGCGAGGGTTGCATATCCTGCGGCACTTATAATGCTGACTCATGGCATGCTGGTCATTACCGCACAACAGCAGCCGCCAGCCAGTTGCGTTTCCATCACGACAATATTCATCTCCAGTGCCATTCCTGCAACGTCCACAAATCCGGCAACATCGAGCTTTATCGCATCAACCTCGTCAAAAAAATTGGCGAGACTCGCATATTAAGCCTGGAAAACAACAACGACACCCATCGTTATTCCCGCGAAGAACTATCAACCATCCGCGCCACTGCCCGGGCAGAACTGCGCGCACTCAAGCAACTGGTGGCCGTATGACACACCCAATCATCATCTTTGAGCTGAAGCGCAGATGGTCACACCTGCGAATGTATCAACCCGCCCGCACACTGCTGGTGGACTACCGAATAATCCAGAACCACGCCAAACGATTAAAAGCAGGAGCTGCAAAATGACACCGAAGGAACGCCGAGCACATAACGCAGCAATTGAGCGCGCAGCAGCTGCGCCACACAAACGCTGGTTAGGGCGATTTACCCCACTCACTGGCATCCAGTCGGCGTGGATACAATCCCTCCTGACGGTCTGGGGTGAATGCGTTGGAGGTAAAACCCATGCGCAATACAGGCTTGAGAACTGCAATCGTTTCGTATCAAAAGCAAAAGAAGAAGAGTGGTCTGATAGTCAGTTATCCCACATCACGGCAGCACTAAAGCAGGCTCGGCTGGAAGGATACAAGGGGCGCGAGGTTGTACGGCGCGCGCATACTGTTTTATGGGCGGTCACGCTGAGTGAGATGATTGATGAGGCCAGTCGGCGTGATGATGCAGATTTAATTGAGCAGGCTGTATTGAATGCCTTTAAGCCAGATGACCCGGTGTACTGCATAGGGCTTAACTACTATACGACGCGGAGGAAAATTTCTGATTTGGCGCGGGAACTGCAACAGGTAGCGCCGTGGCTCACCAGTAATTAAGCGAGAAAGAGAGTGCGCTGGTGCATCCAAATATTTCAGGCGAAAGTTTTTCTTTCCGTACGAAAAATGACTCAAATTGTTTAATTGTGCTAATGAAATGAACAAAACTTGACAGCGAGCCAGAAAAGTCAATGACTCACTCATGCTTAGCAAAGCTGCGCCACGATGGCAGCGACGACAAGCGAACAAACATAACGCAAGACCCGCTCATAAGGCGGGTTTTGTCGTTTTTGGCACGCCACATCAAGTCATAACCAGCAGGGATTCTTGGGCTGACCCATTCAAGCTGACTATCTATCTTTGAATGATTATTCAAAATTAAATCGATTCAGCATTGGTTGTTCTTATGTATTAATTTAAGATCCGCGTTGTTGCTTTGCAGGTGACACGTTGAAGGGTAATCGTAGTTGTTTTGAGTCTCGAATTTGCTCAGGCCCTGTCGAGGGGCCTTTTTTACCGGTTTAGTTCAGCAGGCAGAACGCCTGTTTGCAAAATCAGGATGACAGCGGTTCAACTCCGCTAACCGGTACCAATGCTGTCAATTGATATTCAGGTTTTGCCACCTCGATTCTTGGGCGGGTTTGATTCCCACCGACTGCACCAAATGCTTTTCAGCCAACAAAACGGGATAATTCCTGAGTGGCTTGAGAGCGTATCAGTCTGAGCGCTGGGTAATTATGTATCGCACGTTCCCTGGTAGGCCGCAATCGTTCAGCGTTCAGTCTGATACTTATCTGTGTATCGTTATCATCCTTCTGAATTGAGTTTTCGTTTTACTCAGCCCCTCATGTGGGGCTTTTTTTGTTCATCGCGCCTTACCGGGGAACGCTGCTTTTATCTTCATAAAAAAGTAGTCGTTATCCCGGTACCCATATGCCATACGTTTTATCACTTTTATCACTTTTATCACTTTTATCACTTTTATCACTTTTATCACTTTTATCACTTTTATCACTTTTATCACTTTTATCACTTTTATCCTGTTGTTCATCCCCTCCAGCACGCTGGTATTCAGACGATGGGTGGCACTCGCGATTATGCCGCTCACGTAACACTTCAGCTTATCCGCGAACTGCTGCAACGCCTTAATGCCACTTTCCTGTGACTGCCTGTGCCACTCATTCCAGCGACGCTGCGCAACCTCCTCATCCGGCGCATACCACAGCTCTTTCAGCGCCGTTTTCATCACGTACACCGTATTTAACGGCTGGTTCGCCGCCAGCAACTCTGCCAGTTTCACCTCATGACCGTCCGGCAGATTCTCCGCATTACGCAACAGCAACCAGCGGCTGCGTTTAATGACCTTCCGTGCTTTTTTGTCGTCACGCAGCTGATTTGCCTGGTCGACCCTCACTCTGTCGATGACTTCCCGGCCGAACTTCGCCAACCCACAGCACCTGTTGCGTATCTGCATCCACCACAACCGTGGCAACAGCGCGAACTCATCCATTATCAGGCGGCGGAGAGTATGCCGTTCAGGCTCCCGGAGTTCCCGCCGCAGGCGTCGGCAGTCGATATTTTTAATGGTGTGCCAGTGCAGACCCGTCAACTGTGCCACATGTTTAATGGGCAATAACCGGGTGAGCGTTTCCACCCAGGTGGCTAACGAGGACGTGTAACGCTGGCGTTCAGGCAACCATGAGATGTGCTCAGTGGCAATCCCGCAGCGAGAGCAGCGCAGACGGCGGCAGGAGGGCGCAAAATCGGAGTCAGGCTGAAGAGTAATAAGCAGAGCATCCGGTGCAGGATGCGTGAAAGAATCAATAGTGAAACCTTCCCAGAAGAGGGAAGAAAGATTAGCATTCATGGCAGACGGCGGTTGAGTGGCAGGTTAGTGTTTTGGCGAATACAAAACTAACCACTTTTACCGCCGTTTTCTATTGGTTCACGCTTAACCGCGATGAACCTTTTTTTTGCTAAAACCCAACTGAGTCATAGCCACTGGCATTGTTATGCTACGACCCTCAGCCTCGCTTATCGCGGGGCTTTTTCTTTTTTGCTTACAAGCAATATCGAAGCCTCATCCTGTACTGATCCTATACTGGTGGTTACCTATCTTTGAATGATTATTCAAAATTAAATCGATTCAGCATTGGTAGCTCACATGAATTGATTTAGGATTCGCCTCGTTGTTTTTGCAGGCAACACATAGGGCTCGTAATTAGATTTTTTGATTTGCTTAGGCCTCGTCCGAGGCTTTTTTACCGGTTTAGTTCAGCAGGCAGAACGGCTGATTACAAAATCAGAAGGGCGGTGGTTCAACTCCATCAACCGGTACCAGTGCGGTCAATAGATATTCTGGCGTTTTCACCTCAATGAGCGCTTGGGTGGGTTTGATTCCCGCGGCCGCACCAATTGCTTTTCAGACCGTATTGCACTTCAATGCTGCTCTGAGCCTGAAGCCAGTCTTAAAAAAGTTGAGAAAAACGATTCAATCTTTAATCTATAAATCAGACTCAGGGCTACACGCAATGACCATAACCTACTCACTGCCAATCTATTGGCCTCTCCTTATCTGTGTTGCATCCGTTTCAATATTAGCCATTGGCTTCTACATCAAGCGGAGCAATAAGTTCGCTCCTCGTGTCCACCGTATCCTCTGGGGTGTTGCCTGTGTTGGGTTTCTTGCCATCCCCCCAGTAGCCACAGACAAGGTCACCCTTGACGATGAAAAGCTAGAGCAGAATACCTTGATTGAACGAAAGGGTTTCCCATTGGCTGACCTATCGTCAGTTACAATTTCAAATGAGAAACGGAGGGGGCGAAAAGGTCGCAAAGAAATCCATGAAATCTGGACTGCATCATATTCTCATCAAAAATCTATATTTAGTCCTCCCATCGAGCTTGAAGTAGGAACTATCTGGAAAACAAATGGTGCGGATATTGTACAGAGACTTCGCGATCGAGGAATCAAAGTCAATGATTTACGTTGAGTTGATCTAACACTTCACCAGAAGCGACTTATGGCTTAACTCAGTGCGCCACTGTACTTCTTATAACTTCGTTGAATTGAGCGTTGGTTTCACTCAAGCCGCACTTGCGGAGTAAAACATAACCGAACCATAATCACTGGCATTGTTATGCTATGACCCTCAAGCCTCGCTTATCGCGGGGCTTTTTTTCTGCTTACGGAAATATCGAAGCCTCATCCCTGTACTGACCCATTTACGCTGAGTATCTATCTTTAAATGATTATTCAAAATTAAATCGATTCAGCATTGGTGGTTCGCGGTAATTAATTTAGGATCCACCCCGTTGCTTCGCAGGTGACACATTGAAGGGTAATCGTAGTTGTTTTTTTGAGTCCCGGATTTGCTCAGCCCCTCTTGCGGGGCTTTTTTTACCGGTTTAGTTCAGCAGGCAGAACGGCTGATTGCAAAATCAGAAGGGCGGTGGTTCAACTCCATCAACCGGTACCAGTGCAGTCAATTGATATTCAGGCGTTTTCACCTCAATGAGCGCCTGGGTGGGTTTGATTCCCACTGGCTGCTCTTTGCAGTGATTTTTATATCAGGCCCTTTAGCTCAGTTGGTTAGAGCGAGCGACTCATAATCGTCAGGTCGCTGGTTCAAGTCCAGCAAGGGCCACCAAAGCCGACTTAGCTCAGTGGGTTGAGCAACTGACTTGTAATCAGTAGGTCACCAGTTCGATTCCGGTAGTCGGCACCAAAAAAAGCGGTCATCGTATAATGGCTATTACCTCAGCCTTCCAAGCTGATGATGCGGGTTCGATTCCCGCTGACCGCTCCAGAACATAGCTTTTCAGTCTCCGTAAATGGGGTAACCCTGAGTGACTGGAGAGCGTATCAGTCTGAACGCTGGGTATTAACCAATACGCACTATCGTTCTTGGTCGACCGCAACCGCCCAGTGTTCAGTCTGATACTTATCTGTGTATCGTTAGCAACCTTCTGAATTGAGTTCTCGTTTTACTCAGCCCCTCATGCGGGGCTTTTTTCATTGCTAAAACATGACCAAGTCATAACTACTGACGTCGTTATGCTATGACCCTCAAGCCTCGCTTATCGCGGGGCTTTTTTATGGACGAAATCCCATGCCATTCAAGCCGCCAGAAGACGAAATTGCGGGGTATTTCCTCGTTGCCATTTTTACGGGCCTCGGTGTGTTATCGAAGATTGCCCACAGTATTCTTTCTGGCATTCCGACGTCGTTCTGGGGCGCGGTATGCCAAATCATCATCTCAACATTTTCAAGTGCACTCGTGCTGATGCTTGCCGTGCGCTTTCAGTGGCACTACACCAGAACGGCAGTTGCTTGCGGAATATCATCCTGGTCCGGCGTAACGGTCGTGAATTTGCTTGAAAAGAAACTGTTATCTCGTCTGGGTAGGTATGTATAGTTTTTTAGATCACAGAAAATTCCCGACATTAGCTCATCGTGCCGGGAGGGGGTATTGTAATAACTGATTACATTTAACTCTCCCAGCTTACATAGATAGCTTCCCCGTCGAGGCTAATGCCTACAGCAAGAATGTCGTCGCTGTAATCTGAATCGATCATGTAGTCGAGAATAAGTGGCGTTTTTTGGCCATGCCATAGTCCGATGTTGTGTAGTCGCATTTTTTGCACAAAGGCATCGGCGGATGGTATCCCTTCTGCACTAGCCCTTATCAGCTCAGCAATGACTGGGCTCTCCGCTAACTCATTAACATGATATTCAAGATAATATGGATCATCCCTGGTCAGATGGTTACATAATTGAATGCGAGCACGGGCGTCGACTGAGGATATGTTTGTTAGTAGCGCAGCAAATGCATCCAACTGTGCCATCTGGAAAGAGGTGTTTCCTTCAATCCAAACCATGGCATCGGTCTCAGTGTTGTTAATAGCGATCTTTCCTTCCCACACAACATCGAGGCCGTGTGAGTTTAGACTGTTCAACGTACCGAAGTACGGGTGTTTAACGGAGCTCATTACAAATCCTTTGTCAGGGAAAATCTGGTAAATATCCAATGAAAACAGGTTTAGCCTCACGGCAACGAACGCAAAAGCTGTATTTCGCGCTAATAAGTAAAACTCTGCATGATCGCGACCCGCCCAGTTGCTTCCGCAATTCTGAACTCAGGATCGGCGGTGTCTTAGTTTTGATGGTGTCAGGCCGGATAATGCGGGTCAGGATACGACACTGTGGCGTGATGCAACAATAGTAGAGGGGTCTCAGGTTTAAACATCCAACTCTCAGTAGTCTGAAAAGGTACTTCCTGGGAAATAAAAACACCGAGGGGTTTTAGACGCGCAAAAGCGCGCTATTTATGAAAATTTTCAAGGAATGTATTTGCCGGTTTCTTTTGGGGTGATTTTATGTCTACACAAGAGGAGGTAGCGCGCCATATTAATGTTTCAGAACGGACGCTCCGGGGCCTCACCAAACTGGCTGGATCTCCCAAACCACGCGGGCGTGCGGGATACGACATGGATGCATGGCGTCTGTTTTACATTGATGTTTTGAGGCAGAGAGTCCCGCCGGACACCCCCTGAACAAACCGGCAAATGAACCGGAAAATGAGGGTGACGAACAAGGTGATGACATTGAGCGGGAGATCCGTTTGCAGGAGGCTCGCATTCGCCTCACTGAAGCGCAGGCCCTTGCTCAGGAACTTAAAAACCTGAGAGATGAAAGGGGGGTTGTTGATACGGCTTTTTGCTCCTTTGCACTCTCCAGGCTGGAAAATGATATTGCCTCCATTCTGGATTCCATCCCTCTCTCCATGCAGCGGCGCTTTGTTGACATTGGTAAGGCGCAACTTGAATTTCTGAAAAAATTGATCGCCAAAGCGACGAATAACGCCACCACAACCAGCGGAAAAATCCCGGAGATGCTCGATGAATATATCGACAGCGCAAGTTGAAAATATGGTCGTAGCCGCTGCGGCAGGGCTTGCCAGTTTGCGCCGCCCCTTACCTATGACGGCCGTTGAATGGGCGGATGACTGTTACTATTTGCCGAAAGAATCAAGCTACAACACCGGTGCCTGGATAACGCTGCCTTTCCAGGTGGCCATTATGAATGCCATGGGTAATGATGGGATCCGCACCGTCAACTTTATCAAATCCGCCCGCGTCGGTTATACCAAGATGTTGTTAGCTGCGATGGCTTATTTTGTGGAATATAAAACCTGTAATTGTCTGATGTTTCAGCCAACGGATGCGGATGCTGAGAACTTCATGAAGTCACATGTTGAACCTACCATAAGGGAAGTTCCGGCACTGAAGCTCCTGGCTCCCTGGTACGGCAGGAAGCATCGTGACAACACTCTATCCATGAAGCGCTTTTCGCATGGCATGGGACTGTGGTGTCTTGGTGGCAAGGCGGCAAAAAACTACCGTGAGAAATCGGTTGATGCGGTGATGTATGACGAGCTGGCGGCCTTTGATGCGGATATTGAAAAAGAAGGCTCACCGACGCAACTCGGCGACAAGCGCATAGAAGGTTCCATCTGGCCAAAATCCATCCGTGGTTCCACACCAAAAATAAAAGATAGCTGCCAGATTGAAAAAGCGGCACGAGAGTCTGATCACCTGCTGCGCTTCCACATTCCTTGCCCGCATTGTGGTGAGAAGCAGTTTCTCAAATGGGGGGATGATGAGACTCCGTATGGCCTGAAGTGGGGGCCGGGCAAGCCCGAATCCGCGCCGCTGATGGTATTACCGTGCTGGCCATCGAGCTGTCTGGTGGTGAAATCAGTCTGACCGCCTCACCAGAAGGCTGGTTTTTTAAAGGGAAGGTTACATTTGAAGATGCTGTTTGCGCAAAACAGACTATCGATGCGGAAGGCAATATCGGCACCAGGGCTGAGCTATCAGACAGCAAAGGAACGATGGCCGGCGTGAGAGAAATCTTCAATAACCATGATCATGATGAAACGGATTCAGTAACATTGCCGCCGAATCAGCCGATGTAATGCCCCGCCAGTGGAGGATCAATCATCCTGCTAACACTTTTTGGCAAGTTTTTGAACTAGTCACGCACGTAAACTAACTATCCTTTTTGTTTGTATGGATACTGGTCATGGTTGAAAATTTACTCACAATGGGTGGGGCGATTTTATTTGTATCTTATTTCATTCCTTCTGTTGTTGCTGCGGTGAGGGACCACAAATACATGGGTGCAGTGATGGCACTCAACATATTGTTGGGATGGACTTTTTTAGGATGGGTAGTGGCACTAGTCTGGTCAATGATGGGGAAAAATGAAAATAATCAAATGACAATCATTAATAATGGCGATGCTATTAAAATAGTGAAATGTAATCATTGTGGTGAAGGAGTAGATAGCAGGGTGAAAGCTTGCTATTTTTGCCAAAAAGAGCAATGACCGAAATAATGGAAGGTCGATAACTTATTGACTGGATTAATGAAAGCTGTGTTTAAATGATTTGTACCCATATATTGTGGTGATGATTTGTTTAGCTAAAAATTGAAAATTTTAAAATGAAAAAGCGTAATTTTGATTTGTCTTTTGGTTTAATTGTTATGTTCTTGTTGTTTATTAGTTGCACAGTGGAGGCGGAAATGTTTCTGAGTGAAGGTGAAATTTATGTCACACCAGAGCAAATTTTTGCAGACTATGCAAGCAATGAGCTTGCGGCTGATGAAAAATACAAAGGGGAGTCGCTAGCTATAGAAGGGGTAGTTAATGCAGTTAAATCAGGTGTTAATGGTAAACCCTATGTCGTTTTGAAAGTAGCAGGTTTCAATAAGCCATACCTCCAGTTTGTAGATACAGAAACAGACAAGCTAATGAATATTAAAAAAGGGGAAAAAATTGCAGCGAGGTGTATTGGTTATGGTCAGGTTATGGGTGGTCCACAGCTAAAGGAATGTGTGCTAGATACATCGAGTTAAACTGAAAATTATTTCCAGTTAAATACGTAAACCTGCTTCGGCGGGTTTTTTATTGGTGAAAATATGAAGGGCATGAACGCACAAACCGGGCGACCGCTCAGCGGTGATGCTCATTTAAATCAATCCATCATTAATATTTTAACCACACCGGTGGGAACACGTGTCCTGCGCCGTGATTACGGCAGTCATCTTTTTAATCTGATCGATTCCCCTCTGGACGGGATACTTGTTTCGAATATTAGAAAAGAAACCGCTATCGCCATCAATAAATGGGAACCCCGCCTGAAGATAGAGCGTGTGTATGTGCTTGAGGCGGGTAATGGATTTATCGAAGTGGGCATTGAGGGCGTGAACCTTGAGAGCAGTACATTTTTCCGCAGCGGTCGCGTGAGGTTAGGATGACAACAAACAGTATTGATTTATCACAGCTCCCCTTGCCTGATGCTATTGAAGAGATTGACCCGGAAGTGATCATTGTCGAGTGGACGCAGTCACTTATTAGCAAAGACCCGAACTATACCGGTCTGGTTGAATCAGATCCGGCATACATCCAGGGGGAGGCTGTTGCTTTTCGTGAAAGCAATCTCAGGGTACGGGTCAACGAGGCGGTGGGGCAACATTTCTGGCCACTGCTGGAGGGAATGACCTCGATGTGAAAACAGCCGATTACGGCGTCCCACGTCAGCTGATAGACCCGGGCGATCCTGATGCGATATGCAGCCGTTGACTGCCAGCCTGAAGATCCGTGGCGCGAATGTTGATGACCTCGCTGCCATCGGATTCAGGCCATTTGTCAGTACCGGCCTGTTATTCGCGAAGGTTACCAGGGGGCTGGCGGGGTCGCAGGCATCGAAGACGAGATTGAAGGGTTCATATCGAGATCCTCCTCTGACCCGACCGGAAGCGTTGGGCGTGCGAATAAATCAACTTCAATAGACCTAGCGCTCAGCTATTACAGGCGATCAGTGAATGGAAAGGAGAAGATGCTGCTGATACCGGGTGAGGGCGTCAGACGGATAAATGGTATCGATACACTTAATATCGTTTCATTAATGGTTTACCTGAGTTCAGTGCCGGGTGGCATTGCTGGCATCGACTTTAAGAATCTGACGTTATCCGATTTTATCGGGGAGGGCTTTTGATGGATATTTTTGGTCTGGCAACCGTCGCGACTGGCGACGCCTTCGCCCTTCTGGATATTGGTGTAAAGCACAATTTCAAAACGATGATGACCCTTGGGGATTTTAATTTCAACATCGATGATGCGACCTATCAAAGTATCCAGCGATCGTTGTCCTGGCGTTGGGTGGAGCAGCAACGCTTTGGCCAGCGCGACAGCCTCCAGTACACAGGGAAATCCACGCCAGTCATCTCTTTCTCGGGTGAGGTGTATACGGATAATCGCCGCATCTCCCCGCAACTGAGC
Organism: Buttiauxella sp. 3AFRM03; assembly: GCF_003675305.1. NCBI lineage: Bacteria > Pseudomonadati > Pseudomonadota > Gammaproteobacteria > Enterobacterales > Enterobacteriaceae > Buttiauxella > Buttiauxella sp. 3AFRM03. The sequence goes on along the minus strand of NZ_CP033076.1, from coordinate 1,105,177 downwards.
AAGATGTTTGTGGGGACTCAACCGGTCAATGAACTGAGCCTGCTGGGTGATGTGGCTATACCAAAACTCCTGATATCCGGCACAGGTGAGATTCTGGGATATTGGGTGGTCTCTGAATTTTCCGATACGGCAGACAGATTTTTAATGGCCGAAATACCTAAACATCAGCAATTTACAAGGGCAATAAAATATTATGGTGACAATATATATAACCCGTGATGGCGATATTCTTGATGAAATATGTTGGCGATTTTATGGTGATTCGAGAAATCTCATTGATGTATTCAATGTTAATCCCGGACTTTCTGAATTGGGTAATTATTATGAGGCAGGTATTGAAATAAAACTACCGGTTATTACTGAAGGGCCCACAATATACACTCCGTCATTATGGTGAACCCATGAATAACGTTAATCCTTATTTACCGACATTTTCGTTAATTGCCGAAGATAAAAATATTACTCATGAGGTCGCAAAATATCTCACTGACCTGACCTTTATTGATTACGGCGCAACCGGAGAAGACCCTCAATCGGATAAGCTGACGATTAATCTGGTTTCACCCACGATGATGCTGCCAGCAAAAGGCGCAAAATTAAAACTGGCCGTACCGAGTAGCAACGCCATACATACCCATAACATGCCGAGTCAAAAAACGCGCTCGTGGGATAATATCAGTGTTGGAGAGATTGTCAGAACCATTGCGGCGGAAAATGGGCTTTTATCCAGCATCTCACCAGAGCTTAACAACCAGATGCCCGGGCATCTTGATCAGTTTTATGAAAACGATGCCGAATTCCTGGCAAAACTGGCGCGGCAATATGATGCCATCAGTAAAGCAACGGGCGGTTACTGGGTCTTTATGGTGCAGGGCTCAGGAAAGAGCGCAAGTGGTAAGGACTTACCTGCGGTGACCATTACACCTGATGGAAAGACAAGCTGGCAGTTTCCGCACAGGAGTAAAGCCAGGAGTCCATCTGCGGCAGTGGCCGGTAATAAAGGTACGTATGTTGTGCTATATAACGATGCGGAAACCAATGAGACTAAAGAGTTAAAATACGGCTCCGGAGATCCCACGACGACATCCGGTCGCACACTACCTAATCTGGCTGCAGCAGAGCAACTCATTCGGTCACATCAACAAACTGAGGCCCGTATCACTGCAAACGCCAGGCAGACAAAGACGAAGCCCGAACACCTCATGTTCATGTCAATTGCGCAGCCCGCTACACCTGAACTGCTGGCATTGATGCCAGAAAGCAGCGTTACCACCGAAGGGTTTGATCCACAGGCTGACCGCTCCTGGATTGTCGATAACATTGCCTTTTCACTCTCCCCGGGTAAAGGGATGTCAGTCAGCATGGAGCTGAAACGCTGATTGCACTCCACTATTGGATGCAAGGAAATAGTCCTTCCGCCATGTCGATGACGCACAGCGCAATGACCATCACTGATTGCCGTTACAGCAAGCCTGACAACCGCGCCATTGACTGTGTTATCACGGTAAACGGAAAATCCTTCCCGTTCACTGCATCACCGGCAGACAGTACAACACACGGCCCCGCTATCTATGCAAACGCCATCGCCGGGGAATATGGACCGGTCGCGGCATACGAGTCAATAATCCCACCCGTCGTGGTCGGAAGTGTCACAGTGAGTACTGATTGCTGCTTAATTTATCTTTCAGTTCATCTACACAATCACGAGCCGCTTGCTTGTACGCTTCTGCTGCTTCGCCGGAGTATTTGCGATCAACCGCATCTTCGAATTGCACTACAGGTCCATAGAAAGAACCTGCTGCAATATAGAATCTTTCACCTGACATGACTGCAAAAATTGTTCGGTTGCTATCTCCGCAATTTTTACGGAAAGTCACATTGGAGAAATGTTCTGGATCAAGATAAAGGGAGCCGCAAGTTAAATAGCTGGGCAATTTGGTTATTTGGGTATCAGTCAGGCAGAGGTATCCATCCACCACCAGGTCCAGGTACTCCGGCAGTGTGGTGATTTGTGAACCGCTCAGGTTGAGCCAAGAACCAACTCTCAGTTCTTCCTTTGGAAGCATGGTGATTTGGGTGTCGCGCAGGTCAACCCAGCCATTTACTATGAGGCTGTCTGGCAGTGTGGTTATTTGGGCACCGCGTAGGTCAAACCAGCCACCAACCCAGAGGTTCCTCGGTAGTGTGGTGACATTTTCATAATCCACTAAATCAAGGTTACCGGATATACTAATTACGAATCTATCATCAACTATTAGGTTTTCTGGTAGTGTGGTTAGTTCGATACAACTACCAACCCTTAGGCTCGCTGGCAGCGTGGTGATTTGGATTCCACTGAGGTTGAGATCTCGCCCGACCGTCAGGTACTCTGGCAGAGTGGTAATTTGGGTTCCTCTTAGGTAGACCGAGCCACCCACAGTCAGATTATCTGGCAGTGTGACGACGTTTTTTTTATCTGCCAAATTAAGGTTACCAGGTATATCAATAGAACCATGCCGTGAAACGGAATACGGAATTGAATTTTCTGTTAAATACTTAATTAAATCGAATGTCATATATTATTCCTGCATGAGCACCATATAAGCATGATGGCGGTGAATAGTGTTTAGCTACACATAAATTAGCTCACGGCCTCATCGGTAGCCGGAGTGAAAATAGAATCAGCTGGTCGGTATTTATTGTTTTCTATTTTTGACTTCGGTAGTGCAAGCAACAGATGGAAAACAAGGTCAATCACAATTACAATCCCCATCCCAATCGAAATCCCAACCTCAAGTTCAAACTCAAACCATGAAAAAACAATAAATTGCACCGCAAGAATAATCACCGCCGGGGCAAGTGTGAACCAACCACTCAGACCAATATCATGCAACCGCCTAGCGGAGATAGATATGTCGGCCAGAAGTAAAGAAAGGAGAACAATGATACCAATAGCAATATCCCCACCACGTAGAACAATATCTAGCAAGTCACTGATTTTCTCTGGGAGCAAATCAGTGACTTGGCTAACGAGGTCAAAAAATATATCAATGGCATCCAGGAATAATAAAGGTAGTATTTGAAATAACGAAAAAAACACATAACTATTACGGCTAGCCACACCTTTATAACAAAAAATTTTCCTGTAGTTATCAATTCCATTAGTTATAAAAAACATTAGACAAACTTTCCTGTATATCAAAGTAGTACCAGTAGCGGCTGATTTTACTAAGCACATACAAAGACAATGGATTTTATTTCGTCTTAAATTAAATATGACACTCTAATAATGTCGGTTTTTTGACCTGATACGATGGCTGAAAAATGGACTTTATCGGGCTGTTCTCAGTACAATAGATCCTGCCCCATCTGGAAAAGGTGAGCATACAGTTTATGCTGGATACAGCCCTAGAGCCAGGCTCTGCTCCGAAAAGCCTCCAGTTGTTTGCATGACCCCATAAAATCAACGCTCTTTCTCATCACACCGTGCAGACATAGGAGACTTACTCCCCAAAGAGTCTTTTTGACCATGATTTTGTCGGTCCTGAGACCTTCGATTTGGCGTGATCGACATAGTCCTTAATTTCATCAACCTGAACCTGCAGGTCCTCGAAACGTGCGATCAAACAGCGATATTGCTCCATCTCCCGCTCAGTTTGCCCCTGATCGTGGTAGGTAAGCGCCAGGTTGTTCATAGCCTCTGCAACCACCACCTGAACACCTTCAAACTCTGAATCCTCAAAGCGCTCAATCAGGGTATGCAGTTGTTCTGTTTCCCGCACCTCGCCATAAGTGCATGCCAGGATAAACATAGCACTTGCAACTCGAATCTGAACGTCTTCGACAGTGGAGTCCTGAAAACGCTCAATCAGCGTACGCAGTTGCTTTGTTTCCTGCTCTGGCAGCCCCAATGCCTCATAGGTGCGCGCCAAACTGAGCATAGCCTGCGCAACATGAACCTGGACATCTTCGAACTCTGAATCCTCAAAGCGCTTAATCAGTGTGCACAGTTGTTCTGCTCCCTGCTCCGGCTGATCCAGATAGAGAAAGTTAATGAACATAGCCTCTGCAACCACCACCTGAACACCTTCAAACTCTGAATCTTCAAAGCGCTTAATCAGTGTGTGCCGTTGTTCTGTTTCCTGTTCTGGCAGCCCCTGAGTGCCATAGGTGAATGACAGGTTGTCCATGGCTTTTGCAACCAGCACCTGAACACCTTCGACCGTGGAATCCTGAAAGCGCGCGATTAGGGGGCGCAGTTGTTCCATTTCCTGCTCAGGCTGACCTTTGGCACCGAACCAGTTGGCAAGCTTAAGCAGAGTCTTCGCTATCAGGTGCTGAACCGCAAGTTCTTCTTGCTGATTCAGGTGTGTAACCAGCTGAATATGTTGTGAAAGGGCTGAGTCATCCCGGATGTTAATTTCAGACTCAATCAATTCATGGGCTTGCTGTAATTCATTTGGGGAGCCTGATAGTTAATTAAACGGAAAAAGAAGAAACCACAACGCCTGATTCTACAAAAAGCATATAAAGCGAATGGATTTTATTTTGTCTTAAATTAAATATGGCATCCAGCATCTGCAGGGGGATGCATGCGAGCCTGTGATAATAGTCATGATAATTTGCCAAGAATGGCTCAATAAAAAATACTTGGGTGGCTAGGAGGCAAAAAAACACCACTCTATAAATGGCCGCGATATTTTGCACATGGTTGTCGATGGATTAAAAAAATCTGGAGAGAGTGGTGGCGCTATAACTACAGCAGCGACCCCCGTATCTGGGGAAACCGCTGGATGATGACGTCTTAGATGATGTGCCACTGATGGTTAACTAATTCTCTGTGTTGGTGAATGGGTATCAATATTATACGGTTGCATTTTAACCAAGTGAATACCAAAATCATTCAGCAAAACGTTTTTTAATAGCATGATTTTATTAAGTAAATTTATCGAGTAAAAACGCATGTTTGCAGGGTGATAGGTGAAGGATTTTATTGTGTTATCATCTGGTTAAGTGCTGTTTTTTCCCCTGCTGGAAAAACAGGTGACCACGCCTGAACAATATCCGATGTCCGTCAACGGCGTCGTGGCGGCGTGTAATCAGAAAACCAACCGCGAACCGGTGATGGATCTGAAAGAACATGGTGTGCAAGAAACGCTGGATACTCTGGTCAAGCGCCACTTTTTGCGCACTATTAGCGGTTTCGGTAATCGCGTGACGAAGTACGAGCAGCGCTTCTGCAATTCCGAATTTGGCAACCTGAAGCTCTCGGCGGCGGAAGTGGCGGTCGTGACCAACTTGTTACTACGTGGCGCCCAGACACCGGGTGAATTACGTTCTCGCGCCGCGCGTATGTTTGAATTCAGCGATATGGCGCAAGTTGAAGCGACGCTAGAAAACCTTGCCAACGTGAAGATGGCCCATTTGTGGTGCGTTTGCCACGTGAACCGGGCAAACGTGAAAGCCGCTATATGCACTTGTTCTGTGGCGAAGTTGATTCATCACCAGCCAACCTCGCCGAAAGTGCGATGGCACCAACGGATGATTTAACTGCCCGCGTGGAACAACTTGAAAGCGAAGTCGCTGAACTCAAGCAACGTCTTGACTCGCTGTTGGCACACCTTGGGGATTAATTGATGACTAAACTTCGCGTCGGCGTGGTGGGTTTGGGCGGCATCGCTCAAAAGGCGTGGTTGCCAGTATTAGGAGCCTCTAATGACTGGACTGTGCAAGGCGCTTTTTCCCCAACCCGCGCCAAAGCCCAACCGGTTTGCGATGCCTACCGTATCCCTTATGTTTCATCTATTGCCGAACTCGCAGCACAGTGCGATGCGGTCTTTGTCCACAGCGCCACCAGCAGCCACTACGCGGTAGTCAGCGAACTGTTACAGGCTGGCGTCAATGTCTGTGTGGATAAACCACTGGCAGAAAATCTTGCTGATGCGGAGCGTTTAGTGGAACTGGCACAGCAGAAAAAACGCACCTTGATGGTCGGTTTTAACCGCCGTTTTTCTCCGCTGTATCGTGACCTGAAAACGAAACTGGCGAACGGCGCCTCGTTGCGGATGGACAAACATCGCACTGACAGCGTCGGGCCAAATGACCTGCGCTTTACCTTGCTTGATGATTATCTGCATGTTGTTGATACCGCGTTGTGGTTGGGGGGGAGCGAAGCACAGTTACAAAGCGGAACATTGCTGACCAACGATCACGGCCACATGCTGTTTGCTGAGCACCACTTTGCCAGTGGCAACCTGCAAATCACCACCAGTATGCACCGCCGTGCCGGTAGCCAACGCGAGTCAGTACAAGCGGTGACAGATGGCGGCTTATATGACGTGACCGATATGCGCGAATGGCGTGAAGAGTGCGGCAATGGGGTGGTCAATCGTCCCATTCCCGGCTGGCAAACCACGCTCGAACAACGCGGTTTTGTCGGTTGTGCCCGTCATTTCCTCGATTGTGTGGCAAATCAGACAGTTCCTGAAACCGCAGGCGAGCAAGCATTGATAGCCCAGCGTGTGGTTGAGAAACTGTGGCGCGATGCCATGAGTGAATAACACGGTAGTATTTCGTCTGTGTATAGGTAGACTAGCGGGGCTTTCGTAGGTCGGATTAGCGTAGCGACATCCGACATGAATTGGACGTCATTGCTGTTATCCCAACGCCTGCCTTGCAGGCGTTGATGTTTGATGACAAACCTCATTCTTTCGCAAAGCGAACATATGTCACCAAATAAATAAACAAGGAAAATCGATTTATTGATTTTCGGCTGATAACCACAAAGAAGGAAAAACCACGCTTTTTCCTTCTTTGTTTACGCGCTGAACGCCTGCCTTGCAGGCGTTGATGTTTGTGGAACCACATAATAATGAATCTATTAAAATCGCTGGCAGCCGTCAGCTCGATGACCATGTTTTCTCGCGTGCTCGGATTTGCGCGCGACGCCATTGTGGCAAGGGTTTTTGGGGCAGGGATGGCGACGGATGCCTTTTTCGTGGCATTCAAACTTCCCAACTTGTTGCGTCGTATTTTTGCCGAAGGGGCATTTTCGCAGGCGTTTGTGCCGATTCTTGCCGAGTACAAAAGTAAGCAGGGCGAAGATGCCACCCGCGTGTTTGTCTCGTATGTTTCCGGGCTACTCACGCTGGCACTGGCGGTGGTCACCGTTATCGGCATGATAGCGGCACCGTGGGTGATTATGGTCACCGCGCCTGGCTTTGCCGATACCGCAGATAAATTCAACCTGACTTCCAGCCTGTTGCGGATAACCTTCCCGTATATTTTCCTGATCTCGCTGGCTTCGTTATGCGGGGCGATTCTTAATACCTGGAACCGTTTCTCCGTTCCTGCTTTTGCGCCGACTTTCCTGAACCTCAGCATGATTGGCTTTGCGCTGTTTGCGGCACCGTACTTTAACCCACCGATTCTGGCGCTGGCCTGGGCGGTGACAGTGGGCGGCGTGTTGCAACTGGCGTATCAGTTACCGCATCTGAAAAAGATTGGCATGCTGGTTTTGCCGCGCGTCAATCTGAAAGATGCCGGTGCGATGCGCGTTATCAAACAGATGGGACCGGCAATTCTCGGTGTTTCCGTTAGCCAGATTTCTTTGATTATCAACACCATTTTCGCCTCGTTCCTCGCCTCAGGCTCGGTTTCCTGGATGTACTACGCTGACCGTTTAATGGAATTTCCATCCGGCGTGTTAGGCGTGGCGCTAGGCACTATTTTGCTGCCTTCGCTGGCGAAGAGCTTTGCCAGTGGCAACCATGACGAATACTCGCGCCTGATGGACTGGGGGTTGCGTTTATGTTTTCTGCTGGCGTTGCCAAGCGCAGTGGCACTGGGGATTCTGGCAAAACCGCTCACCGTTTCACTGTTCCAGTACGGTAAATTCACCGCTTTTGATGCCGCGATGACGCAACGTGCGCTGGTGGCCTATTCCGTCGGTTTGATGGGGCTGATTGTGGTGAAAGTGCTGGCTCCGGGTTTCTATTCGCGCCAGGACATCAAGACGCCGGTCAAAATTGCCATCGTCACACTGATTCTGACTCAGGTGATGAACCTCGCGTTTATCGGCCCGCTCAAACACGCCGGGCTGTCGTTGTCGATTGGTCTGGGGGCTTGCCTGAATGCCAGCCTGCTATACTGGCAACTGCGGAAACAGGATATTTTCCAGCCTCAGCCGGGCTGGTGGGCGTTCTTGTGGCGTTTGTTTGCCGGTGTGGTTGTGATGGCTGCGGTGTTGTTCGGCATGATGCACGTGATGCCAGCCTGGGATCTTGGCTCCATGCCTTACCGCTTGCTGCGCCTGATGGCGGTGGTGGTTGCCGGGATTGCGGCGTATTTCGCAACACTGATGGTGCTGGGCTTCAGGGTGAAGGACTTTGCCCGCCGCACCATTTAGCAAACAGACTAGGTACCAGGCGCGTTCTGCATTAAACTGCGCGCTGCAAAAATTTGACATATTGAACGATTAATTAGGCGGTAATAGCGATGCACGGAGTAATCACAACCTGGTTTGAAGATAAAGGTTTCGGTTTTATCAAAGATGAAAACGGTGACAATCGTTATTTTCATGTGATTAAGGTCGCCAACCCTGAGCTGATTAAGAAAGATGCCTCGGTGACTTTTGAGCCAACCACCAACAACAAAGGCTTATCAGCTTTTTCGGTGAAAGTTGAGCCAGACAGCAAATACATCTTTATTGCTGGCGAGCGCATCAAAATCACGGCGATTAAATCCTTCCTGGTTTACAGCGAAGAAGTGCCAGCCGAAACCAAGATTGATAAAGAGAACGCGGTGCTGTCTGTTGGCGCGCTGATGAACAGCATTCGCCCGAAAGCAGAACCTAAGCCGGGCGAAATGCGTACGCTGAAGAAACTGGCGGTGACCACCTTCCAGGGATCAACGTTAATTTTTTCGGAAGATGAAATTGATGTGGATACAACGATGAAGATTTTGAAGGCATTGCCTCGTTAAGGCTAAACAATCCTCACCCTAACCCTCTCCTTGAAGGAGAGGGGATGCATATGGTTCCCCTTCTCCCTCTGGGAGAAGGTCGGGATGAGGGTGAACTTAAATCGTTATTTTTTTGCCACCGCGACTGACTGTCGTTGCTTGTCCATCGGCACCGTAGAGGTTCGGTTCCTGATGTGGTTTGAGTACCGCAAGCGCTTGTTCATTGCGCGCTAACTGGTCCTCTAATAACCAACCGTTATGCTGGTTAATATCACGTAAGTGCTGTGTTTTTTGCGTAATCGTCTGCCAACGTTGGCTAATATCAGTGCTGCCGATACTTTCGACTTTCTGTGCGGCACGACGCTGCTGCTCAAGATAATCAAGCGTCGCTAACAATGAGCTTTTATCTTCAGTGATACGTTGTAATGCACTGCCATTCACATGGCCTGCTGATAATTGTTGTTGCTCAGCGTCCATCACCTCTTTAAGAGAGTTGAGTACCGCAGTCATTTGATCCATCACTTCTAACAGACGATTCATGCCATTATTTACTCAAGATAGAGCTTTGAGCTTCCTGGATTAACGCATCGGCGATCTTGCCGGTATCCATTTTCAGCTCACCGTTACGGATCGCTGTTTTGAGTGCTTCAACGCGTTCCATATTGATATCCCTGCTACCCGGCTGAATTAACTTAGCCTGTGCGTCACTGAGTGTCACATTGGTGCTTTTCGGGGTGGTGCTTTTTTCCAGTTGGCTCTTTTGAATCGGCGCTTCTGGCGTTTCGCGTGGTTGTACAGTGCTTACCGGTTTCAAAGGCGACGTGCGATCAATGCTCATTATTAATTCCTCATCGAGGGGTAATATCTATCATCTGTTAATACACTATCGGCAGACATCACGGAACCTTTAAAACCTTCTTAATCCCTAACGGAATTTTATAAGTTAATCAGAATATTCCCATCCGTGTCGACGACTCCGCTGACTATCTGACCCGAACTCATTCGTACCCGTGCATTCTGTGCCACGGCGGCATTATTCAGTGCCTTGCCCTGGCTATTGACGCTAAATCCTTCACCCGCGGCGACCACTTGCACCTGCTGCCCGGCTTTGACTCGCCATGTCTGGCGCACCATTGACAGCAGAATCGGTTGATCTGCGGCGATGTCGCGCAGCGTCACGGCACTGCTGGCCTGGTTGATATCGAGCATAGCGCGTGGTGGCAGTTGATCGAGCCGTCCACGTTTGAGCTGAAGCTGGCCTGCATCTATGACGCTACCGCGCGGTAATGGCTGCGCGGCTACAACGTAATTTCCGGTGGCCTGCACCTGGGCCTGTATGTAGCGTTTGTCGTTACCGCAGCGCGCCATCACGCTCACGTTTCCCCACAGGCGGCTATTCCCCGGCATAGAAAAATCAGGGAGTGGGCAGGGAGGTAATTGCGCATCAGGCGTTTTGACTATTACCGACACTTCATCACTCATGCCCGCCAGGCGCTGCTGGAAAAACTGGCTCAACGGCGCATCCAGAATGCTGGCTAATGCCTGCGGGCAAGCCAGCAAAAGGGCAATGGTGCTCCAGATTTTCAGACCGGTCATGACGTTTCTCCTTGTTCAGGTGGCAGTGATTTTAACTGCACAGCGAAATGATCAAGGCGACAAATAGCGACGCATTTTGCGTCTATTCCAACGATAACGCACGCGTAAGGAGCTTTAAGCTGTCGGACAAATCCTAATTATGCGGAGGGAACATGCTAGACAAACTGGATGCCGCGCTGCGATTTCAGCAAGAAGCGATAAATTTGCGCGCCCAGCGTCAGGAAATTCTGGCAGCAAATATCGCCAATGCGGATACCCCGGGCTATCAGGCTCGCGATATTGATTTTGCCAGTGAAATGAAAAAAGTGATGGAACGGGGTCGTGCCGAAGGCAGCGGTGTTGCGCTTGCGCTCACGTCCGCGCGCCATATCCCTGCGGCAACACACTCAGCACCTTCGCTTGATCTTCTTTACCGCGTTCCGGACCAGCCATCGATGGATGGTAACACCGTCGATATGGACCGCGAGCGTACACAATTTGCCGATAACAGCCTGAAATACCAGTCCGACCTTACGGTTCTCGGTGGCCAAATCAAGGGCATGATGTCGGTGCTGCAACAGGGTGGCTAATAGATGGCATTACTGAATATTTTTGATATCGCAGGCTCTGCGATGACGGCCCAATCCAAGCGGATGAACGTGGCGGCGAGTAACCTGGCTAACGCCGATAGTGCCACCGGCCCTGACGGACAGCCTTATCGCGCTAAGCAGGTTATTTTCCAGGTTGATGCCGCTCCGGGGGCTGAAACGGGTGGCGTAAAAGTGACGGGCGTTGAAGAGAGCCAGGCACCGGACAAACTGGTGTTCCAGCCGGGTAACCCGTTGGCTGATGCCAAAGGTTATGTGCGGATGCCGAATGTGGATGTGGTGGGTGAGATGGTCAACAGCATGTCGGCGTCACGCAGCTATCAGGCCAACGTCGAAGTCCTCAACACCGTGAAAAGCATGATGTTGAAAACCCTGACGCTGGGTCAATAAGGAGTGATTGATGGGCATCGCCGTTAATATGAATGACACCACCACCAGTGGTGTCAGTGCGACTTCGGGTAACAATAATCTGACAGGCAGCAACGCCGCTGACCTGCAAAGTAGTTTTTTGACGCTGTTGGTCGCGCAGCTGAAAAACCAAGACCCAACCAACCCTCTGCAAAACAATGAATTGACTACGCAACTGGCGCAAATCAGCACCGTGAGCGGCATTGAAAAACTCAATACTACGCTCGGTTCGGTTTCCGGTCAGTTGACCAATAACCAGTCTGTGCAGGCCAGCGCCTTGATTGGCCACGGCGTGATGATCCCTGGCAGTAAAATTCTGGCAGGCAGCGAAGCGACCACGCCATTTGGTGTTGAGCTGCAACAGGCCGCAGATAAAGTCACCGCCACCATTACCGACAGTAGCGGCAAAGTGGTGCGTACTCTCGATGTGGGGGCGCTTAGCGCAGGCGTCCATACCTTTACCTGGGATGGCAGCATGACGGACGGCACCACCGCACCGGACGGGGCCTATAACGTCGCTATCAACGCCAGTAATGGCGGGACACAACTGGTGGCTCAACCGCTGAATTTTGCGTTGGTCAATGGCGTGACACTCAGTAATGGTACGACCTTGCTCGACCTCGGAACTTACGGCACCTCCACCCTCGACGACATCAGGCAGATTATTTAAGCCTTCAACCCTTGCAGGAGTAAAACATGGGCTTTTCTCAAGCGGTCAGCGGATTGAATGCTGCGGCCACCAACCTCGACGTGATTGGTAACAACATTGCCAACTCCGCCACTTACGGTTTTAAATCCGGCACCGTTTCTTTTGCCGATATGTTTGCCGGCTCCAAAGTGGGCCTCGGCGTAAAAGTTGCGGGCATTACCCAGGACTTTAACGACGGCACCACCACTAACACCGGCCGTGGCCTGGATGTGGCGATTAGCCAGAATGGTTTCTTCCGCCTGGTCGATACCAATGGCTCGGTGTATTACAGCCGTAACGGCCAGTTCAAACTGGACGAGAATCGCAATCTGGTGAACATGCAGGGGATGCAGTTGACCGGTTACCCGGCAACCGGTACGCCGCCAACGATTCAGGAAGGCGCAAACCCAGTTGGGCTGGCTGTGCCAAATACCTTGATGGCGGCGAAAACCACCACCACGGCGTCGATGCAGATCAACCTGAACTCTACCGACCCAACGCCAACGAAAACCCCGTTCAGCGCGACAGATTCCGATACCTACAACAAGAAAGGTTCTATCACTGTCTATGACAGCCAGGGTAACGCCCATGATATGAACGTCTTTTTTGTGAAATCGACGACGGCGAACACCTGGGATGTATATACCCAGGATAGCAGCGTGGCGGGTAGCCCAGCGACCAAAGGCGCATCGATGGTATTTAGCCCAAATGGCACGCTGATTTCAGGTGGCACTAACTCCCTGACCACCGGGACTATCAATGGTGCGACTCCGGCGACATTTGATCTGAGCTTCCTGAACTCGATGCAGCAAAACACCGGCTCCAACAACATTGTTGCCGCGAATCAAAATGGCTATAAGCCAGGCGACCTGGTGAGCTACCAGATTAACGAAGACGGCACCCTTGTTGGCAATTACTCCAACGAGCAAACCCAATTGTTAGGCCAGATTGTGCTGTCGAATTTTGCCAACCCGGAAGGTTTGTCCTCTGAGGGCAACAACGTGTGGTCTGCGTCCAATTCTTCTGGCGTGGCGCTGCTGGGAACGGCGGGTTCCGGTAACTTCGGCACCCTGACCAACGGTGCGCTGGAGTCTTCGAACGTCGACCTGAGTAAAGAACTGGTCAACATGATTGTCGCGCAGCGTAACTACCAGTCGAATGCGCAGACCATCAAAACCCAGGATCAGATCCTCAACACCCTGGTTAACCTGCGTTAAGCACTGACGGGATAGCTTAATGGATCACGCAATTTATACCGCCATGGGTGCGGCCAGTCAGACGCTGAATCAACAAGCGGTGACTGCCAGCAACCTGGCAAATGCTTCAACACCGGGCTTTCGCGCACAGCTAACCGCATTGCGTTCGGTGCCAATAGAAGGGCTTTCGTTGCCGACGCGCACCCTGGTGACGGCTTCAACGCCTGGCGTGGATATGTCGCAAGGTCAGCTTGATTACACCCAACGCCCGCTGGATGTTGCCCTGCAACAAGATGGCTGGCTGGCGGTACAAAGTGCTGATGGTACTGAAGCTTATACCCGTAACGGCAATATGCAGGTTAGCCCTGCCGGGCAACTGGCCATCGGTGGGCAACCGGTGATGGGAGAAGGTGGCCCGATTGCTGTGCCTCAGGGCGCGCAACTGACTATCGCGGCAGATGGTACTATTTCTGCACTGAACGCGGGTGACCAGCCGAATACCGTGGCACCGATTGGCCGCCTGAAACTGGTGAAAGCCACCGGCCAGGAAGTGGTGCGCGGTGATGACGGTTTCTTCCGCCCGAGTGCGCTGGCGCAAGCTACGCGTGGTGCCACGTTGCAGGCGGATGCCAGCATCTCGTTGATGCCTGGCGTGCTGGAAGGCAGCAACGTTAAGCCCGTCGAAGCCATGACCGACATGATTGAGAACGCCCGTCGTTTTGAGATGCAAATGAAGATTATTTCAAGCGTTGATGAAAACGAGCAGCGCGCCAATCAGTTGTTGGCGATGAGTTGATAGCCGAACGGTTTTTGTAGGTCGGATAAGCGAAGCCTCATCCGACAAACGAAATACAGATCTAACAGGAATCAAAAATGATCAGTTCTTTATGGATCGCTAAAACCGGTCTTGATGCCCAGCAAACCAACATGGATGTGATTGCCAACAACCTGGCAAACGTCTCCACCAATGGTTTTAAGCGTCAACGCGCGGTGTTTGAAGACTTGCTTTACCAGACGATTCGCCAGCCTGGTGCGCAATCTTCTGAACAGACCACATTACCGTCCGGTTTGCAGATTGGTACGGGTGTGCGTCCGGTGGCTACCGAGCGCCTGCACAGCCAGGGCAACCTGTCGCAGACCAACAACAGCAAAGATGTGGCGATTAAAGGCCAGGGCTTTTTCCAGGTGCAATTGCCGGACGGCACTAGTGCCTATACCCGCGATGGTTCTTTCCAGGTCGACCAGAACGGCCAACTGGTCACCGCGGGCGGTTTCCAGGTTCAGCCAGCGATCACTATCCCTGCTAATGCACTCACCATTACCGTTGGACGTGACGGTATTGTGAGCGTGACGCAACAGGGGCAGGCACAGCCGGTTCAGGTGGGGCAGCTGAATTTGACCACCTTTATGAATGACACGGGTCTGGAAAGCCTGGGTGAAAACTTGTATGCCGAAACCCAGTCTTCCGGTACGCCAAACGAAAGCACACCTGGGCTGAATGGCGCAGGGCTTTTGTATCAGGGGTATGTTGAGACCTCTAACGTGAACGTGGCTGAAGAACTGGTGAATATGATCCAGGTTCAGCGCGCTTACGAAATCAACTCTAAAGCCGTTTCAACCACTGACCAGATGCTGCAAAAGCTGACGCAGTTGTAAGACGTTTGCCGGTGTGAGTGTTTCGCACCGGCTGTCGTTATCTGAATGACCTGAAGATGAAAGCAATGCAAAACCCAATGGTTCTTCGTCCTATCGTGATGTTTCTGGTGCTCTCCACAAGTGGCTGTGCACTGGTGCCAACTAAACCGCTGGTGGAAGGGGCAACATCGGCCCAACCTGTGCCTGGCCCTGCACCTGTGGTTAATGGCTCTATTTTCCAGACGGCACAACCGCTGAACTATGGCTATCAACCGCTGTTTGAAGACCGCCGCCCACGTAACGTTGGCGATACGTTGACGATCCAGCTTCAGGAAAATGTCAGTGCCAGTAAGAGTTCGTCGGCGAATGCCAGCCGTGATGGCAAAACTAATTTTGGCTTTAACGTCACGCCGCGCTATCTCGAAGGTCTGTTCGGTAATAACCGCGCCGATGTGGATGTGGAAGGCGGCAACAGTTTCAACGGTAAAGGTGGGGCGAATGCCAGTAACACCTTTAGCGGAACCTTAACCGTGACGGTCGATCAGGTGCTGGCAAACGGCAACCTGCACGTCGTGGGTGAAAAACAGATAGCCATTAACCAGGGCACCGAATTTATTCGTTTCTCCGGTGTGGTCAATCCTCGCACCATCAGTGGCTCCAACACCGTGCCGTCCACACAAGTGGCGGATGCGCGCATCGAATATGTCGGAAACGGCTATATCAACGAAGCGCAGAACATGGGCTGGATGCAACGCTTCTTCCTTAATTTATCGCCGATGTAAGCGAGGGATTTATGACCAGATATTTATTCGGATTGCTGATGCTGGTGGCAACGCTAGCGCAGGCTGACCGTATCCGCGACCTGACCACGGTTCAGGGCGTGCGTGAAAACTCCCTGATTGGTTATGGCCTGGTGGTTGGCCTTGACGGAACGGGTGACCAGACCACACAAACGCCGTTCACCACGCAAACCATGAACAACATGCTTTCGCAGTTGGGGATTACCGTTCCTGCGGGCACCAATATGCAGCTCAAAAACGTGGCTGCGGTCATGGTGACGGCTAAGTACCCGGCGTTTGCCCGCTCGGGGCAAAATATTGATGTGGTGGTTTCTTCAATGGGTAACGCCAAAAGCTTGCGCGGCGGCACATTGCTGATGACGCCAATGAAAGGGGTCGACAACCAGGTTTATGCCCTGGCGCAAGGCAATATTCTGGTCGGCGGTGCGGGGGCTTCTGCGGGTGGCAGCAGCGTTCAGGTGAACCAACTGAATGGCGGGCGTATCACCAATGGCGCGATCATCGAACGTGAATTACCGGGAACGTTTGGTTCAGGCAATCTCATCAGCCTGCAACTGAACAATGATGATTTCACGCTGGCGCAGCAAATTACCGACACCATTAACCGTTCGCGTGGCTTTGGCAGCGCGTCGGCGATTGATGCTCGCACCATCCAGATTCGTGTCCCAACCGGCAACAGCTCGCAAGTGCGTTTGCTGGCCGATATTCAGAACCTGGAAGTGAACCTGCCAGCACAGGACGCCAAAGTGATTATCAACTCACGTACCGGTTCGGTGGTGATGAACCAGGAAGTGACACTGAATACTTGTGCGGTGGCGCAGGGCAACTTGTCGGTGACAGTCAACCGCCAGGCACAGGTGAGCCAGCCGGATACACCATTTGGTGGCGGTCAAACTGTTGTCACCCCGCAAACGCAAATCGACTTGCGCCAGAATGGCGGGGCGCTGCAACGGGTTAACGCCAGTGCCAACCTGAACACCGTGGTTCGTGCTTTGAACACGCTGGGCGCATCACCAATGGAGTTGATGTCGATTCTGCAATCTATGCAAACCGCGGGTTGTTTGCGGGCCAAAGTGGAAATTATCTGATGCTTAACGAGTCCCAATCACTGGCGAATGCGGCGTGGGATGCTAACTCTCTTAACGAGTTAAAAGCCAAAACAGGGCAAGATCCGAAAGGCAACATGAAGTCGGTTGCCCGCCAGGTGGAAGGGATGTTCGTGCAGATGATGCTGAAAAGCATGCGCGAGGCGCTGCCGAAAGATGGCTTGTTCAGCAGTGAGCAAACGCGCATGTACACCAGCATCTATGACCAGCAAATTGCCCAACAGCTCAGCGCAAAAGGCCTTGGGCTGGCGGACATGATGGTGGAGCAAATGGGCGGCAATGCTGACCCATCGGAAGAGGCTGGCAAAGTACCGATGAAGTTTGATATGCAGACGGTGACCAGCTTCCAGAACCAGACCATCACGCAAATGGTGCGTCAGGCCATCCCGAAAGCACCGTCTAACGAAGAACCGCTAACCGGTGATAGCAAAGACTTCCTGGCGCAGCTTTCGTTACCAGCACGCCTTGCCAGTGAACAGAGCGGCATTCCTCATCACTTGATTCTGGCGCAAGCTGCGCTGGAGTCAGGCTGGGGGCAACGGCAAATTCTGACTGAAAAAGGTGAGCCGAGTTTTAACCTGTTTGGCGTCAAAGCCAGCAGTAGCTGGAAAGGGGAGGTGACTGAAATCACCACCACCGAATATGAAAACGGTGAAGCGAAAAAGGTAAAAGCCAAGTTCCGCGTGTATAGCTCTTATCTGGAGGCGCTTTCTGATTACGTCGGCTTGTTGACACGCAACCCGCGTTACGCCGCCGTGACTAATGCCAATACCGCAGAACAGGGCGCACAAGCGTTGCAAAATGCGGGGTACGCCACCGATCCGAACTATGCCCGTAAGCTGACGGGCATGATTCAGCAGATGAAAGCGATGGGTGAGAAAGTGGCGAAAGCGTATAGCAACGACCTGTCTAATCTCTTCTAAGTTCACACTATTAAATACTCAAGTCCTGCCGGGAACTGCCGATACTTACTGACAGGAACCGTGATTAATGCGCTAAGGAAATTTCATGTCCAGTAGCCTGATTAACAGTGCCATGAGTGGCCTGGGTGCTGCCCAGGCGGCACTGAATACTGTCAGTAACAACATTTCTAATTACAACGTCACAGGCTATACCCGCCAGACTACCGTGTTATCTCAGTCGAAAAGTACGCTGGGTGCTGGAGGATGGATTGGCAACGGTGTGCAAGTCAGCGGTGTGCAACGTGAATATGATGCGTTCATCACTAACCAACTGCGCGCGGCACAGACGCAAAGCAGTGGTCTGAGTACTCAGTATCAGCAAATGTCGAAAATCGACAATATGCTGTCGGGTAGCACCAACACCCTCGCCACCACCATGCAAAGTTTCTTTACTGGCCTGCAAACGCTGGTCAGTAATTCTGAAGACCCGGCTGCTCGCCAGGCGTTGCTTGGCAATGCCAGCGGCCTGGTAAACCAGTTTAAGGTGACGGATCAGTATCTGCGCGACCAGGATAAGCAGGTGAATACCGCTATCCAGAGCAGCGTGGAACAAATCAATAATTACGCCAGCCAGATTGCGAATCTGAATAATCAGATTTCACGCCTTACCGGTGTGGGCGCGGGCGCATCACCAAACGATTTGCTCGATCAGCGCGACCAGTTGGTTAGCCAGCTTAACCAGATTGTCGGTGTTGAAGTCAGTGTGCAGGACGGTGGCTCGTATAACGTGTCGATCGCCAACGGTTTAACCCTGGTGCAAGGCGACAAAGCTAATCAACTGGCGGCTGTCGGCTCCAGTTCTGACCCGTCACGCATTACTGTGGCGTATGTTGACCCGGTTTCTGGCACCACTGAAATCCCTGAAAGCCAGCTGAAGAATGGCTCGCTTGGCGGCATGTTGACTTTCCGTTCTCAGGATTTGGACAGCGCGCGTAACCGCCTCGGGCAGTTAGCTTTAGCGTTCTCTGATGCGATTAATCAGCAGCACAGCGCGGGCATTGATGCCAATGGCGCGGTGGGGAAAGATTTCTTTGATTACGGCGGCCCGTCTGTTTTAAGCAACAGTAAAAATGCCTCTCAATCGACAGTACTGACTGCACAAGTCACTGACAGCAAAGCGGTTCAGGCCAGCGACTATAAAGCTGTGTTTAACGATCCTGACTGGGAAATCACTCGCTTGTCGGACAATAAGAAATTCACCGCAACCGAGGCCGTTGATGGCAGTGGCAACAAGAGCCTGAGTTTCGACGGCTTAAAAATCGACATTAGCGGTACGCCAGCGACCAAGAATGACAGTTTCGTTATTAAGCCGGTTTCAGATGTTGTGGTGAATATGAACGTCTTAATTAGCGACGAAAGTGAATTGGCATTAGCGGCCAATCCTTCGGGTGGCGATAGCGACAACCGTAATGCTCAGGCGCTGTTGGATTTGCAGAGCAGTAAAGTCGTCAACGGCAACAAATCGTTTAACGATGCCTATGCCAGCCTGGTGAGTGATGTGGGTAACAAAACCAGCACGCTGAAAGTCACCAGTACCACGCAAGATAATGTGGTCACGCAGTTGAGTAACCAACAGCAGTCCATCTCTGGTGTCAACCTTGACGAAGAGTACGGTAACTTGCAGCGTTTCCAACAGTATTACCTGGCGAATGCCCAGGTTCTTCAGACGGCATCAACTCTGTTTGATGCGTTACTGTCCATCCGTTAATTAAGGAATCTGGCGTATGCGTATCAGTACCGCAATGATGTACCAGCAAAACATGCGTGGCGTGACCAACGCACAAAGTGAGTGGCTGCGCTACGGCGAGCAAATGTCGACGGGTAAACGTGTCACTAAACCTTCTGATGACCCGATTGCCGCATCGCAAGCGGTGGTGTTGTCTCAGGCTCAGGCTCAAAACAGCCAGTACGCGCTGGCTCGTACTTTTGCGACACAGAAAGTGTCGCTGGAAGAGAACGTACTGGGGCAGGTGACCACGGCGATTCAGTCTGCGCAGGAGAAAATCGTTAACGCCGGTAACGGTACGTTAAGCGATGACGATCGTGCTTCACTGGCTACCGATCTGGAAGGTGTCCGCAATCAGATCCTCAACCTTGCCAACAGCACAGATGGCAACGGGCGTTTTATTTTTGCAGGCTATAAAACGGATTCTGCACCGTTTAGCGGTGGGGCAAACAGCATCGTTTATACGGGCGGTGGTACTGCTGTGACCCAGTCTGTTGATGCCGCACGCAGCATGACGATTGGCCACACAGGCACGCAAGTGTTCAACTCGCTGACCAGTAATGCGGTGCCGGAACCCGATGGCAGTGACTCGGAAACCAATCTGTTCAACATGCTTGATTCTGCGATTGCCACCCTGAGAAAACCCGCTGAAGGCCTGGATGATGCCGACAAAGATCTTTTAACCGCGGCTATCGATAAAACCAACCGTGGGCTGAAAAACTCCCTTAATAACGTTCTGACCGTGCGTGCAGAGTTAGGCACACAGCTTAATGAGCTGGATAAGCTTGATGATTTAGGTAATGACCGTGCGTTGGGACAGTCGCAGCAAATGAGTGATTTGGTGGATGTAGACTGGAACTCGGCGATATCTTCCTATGTGATGCAGCAGGCAGCACTTCAGGCGTCTTACAAAGCATTCAGTGATATGCAGGGGATGTCTTTGTTCCAGCTGAATAAATAGTAGCTTTACCGTTTGGGGCGTGCCATGAAACTGGGTGCGCTTTATGTGCCCACTTCATTACCCCGAAGTGGGCTTTTTTTTGCCTTATCCCACAAGACTCTCAGAAATAAAAAAGCCAGTCAGTTTCCTGACCGGCTTTTTCGCAACGCTTAGCGATTATTCAGCGCTTTGCGGGCGTGTAGCTGGAGCTGTTGCCTGGTGAGTTGCGCTGTTTCCACCAGCAGAACCGCGGCCACTGAACTCATATGTTGGGCGTACCCAATCGCTCTGGCGTGGTGCTTCCGGAGTATATTCCGGTGCCGGAGCTTTAGTCATCGGCGCGGCTGCATGTTTAGTCACATGAGCAACAACAGGCTGTGCAGCTTTCACTTCAGGAACCACAGTTTCTGCTACAACAGTTTTCTCAACTGGCGTCTCTTCAGCTTTGGTTTCTGCAACCGGAGTCTCTTCAGCTTTAGTCTCTGTCACTGCCGGCTTAACTTCTTCTACCGGAGCCTCTGGCGTAGTTTCTTCAACTACGACTGGAGCAACTTCAGCCACTGCTGCTGCCTGCTGTTGATGCGTTTCAACTGCAACGTCATCCTGAGCTGGCGTAACTTCGTCAATCACTTGTTCAGCAACAACGTCGTCTTCAGTGGCAATCAGATGTGGCTGCTCAGTGACAGAAGCCGCAATCACTTCTGGATGCGTGGTTTCAACGTGTGCCGGTTCAACCGCTACAGGTTGCGCTGCTGCCTGAACGACTGGCGGAACAATAATCACTTCTACAGGCTCTTGCTCGTGAGAAACAAAGACTGGAGCATGATCAACGTGATTCTCGTACTGCGAATCTTCCTGGGAACGGGCAACCGGGTAGCTGATCCAGGCTTTACCAGAAGCAAGTTCAGGAGAAGCACAAGCAACGATCAATGGCATCGGTGACTGCGTTGGGTAACGTTCATCACGATAACGACGGCGACGTTGACCACTGACACGCAAGTGACGTGGGGAACGGCGAGAGCGACGCGGCATACCGTTAGAATCGTTACGTGAATCGTTGTTGTCATCATGCTCAACAACGGGTTTCTCGATAACTGCTGGTAACGGAATCGTCGCCAGTTCGGTACGTGCAGCAGGTGCAGCGGTCACTTCGGCTACGTCTGGAGTTGTCACAGTTTCAGTTACGGAATCTGCTGCAGATTCGAAACGAATTTTCTGGCTCAATTGACGTTGCTTACGGCGAGGCATCACCTGGACGCGTTCTTCCTGCTCGGTATCAGCTTCAACTTCTACCGGTTCATCGCGCTGCAGAACTTTAACTTCCTGCTGTGCCTGGCGTTTGTCATCGCTACGACGACGGTTGCGTTCACGACGTGGCTGCTGCTCGTCGCGTGCTTTAGGCTTTTCAGCTTCTTCAGCAACGGCCGGGCGGTTTTCACGGACTTCAGCATTTTGCTGCTGACCCTGGCGGCGATTACGGCGGTTATCGTCGCGATCGCGGTTTTCGCGCGGCTCACGATTATCACGATTATCACGATTTTCGCTGCGATTTTCACCACGGCTTTCGCCACGGTTATCACGATCGCGGTTGTTGCGATCGCCACGATCGTTACGGTCACGACGGTTGTTCTGGCGACGGTTATTACGACGATCCTGACCCTGACCCTGACGCTGGCCTTCAGTCTCAGCCGGTTTCGCTTCCTGAACTTCTTTGCTTTCAGTAGTCGCTTCGCCTGCGAACAGGTTTTTCAGCGCACCGAAGAAGCGGCTAATCAAGCCAGGTTGCTCAGCTGTTGCCGTTTTCGCGACCGCAGGTTTAGCAGCAGGAGCTGGTGTGGCTACCGGTGCAGATTCTGGCGGTGCTGGCGGCACGTCTGGCATCACGAAGGTCGCGAGCGCAGGTTGCTCTGGGCGTTTACGCTCGGCGTACTCTTCATCAGAAGGCATCGCCATCTCTTCTTCATGCAGCTTAGGCAGCATGTAGCTCAGCGTTTTAGTTTCTTCGCCTTTGCGCACGCGCAGTACGGAGTAGTGTGGTGTTTCCATCTGATCGTTAGGAACGATGATGGCTTTCACGCCGCCCTGACGGGTTTCAATCGCGCTAACTGCATCACGTTTTTCGTTCAGCAGGTAAGACGCAATCGGCACCGGAACAATCGCATGAACTTCCTGGGTATTCTCTTTCAGCGCTTCTTCTTCAATCAGACGCAGAATGGAGAGTGCCATGGATTCGTTGTCACGCACCGTGCCTGTACCGCTACAGCGCGGGCAGACGTGGTGGCTGGACTCGCCCAAAGAAGGGGAGAGACGCTGACGAGACATTTCCAGCAGGCCAAAGCGAGAGATATGGCTAATCTGGATACGAGCTCTGTCCTGACGGACAGCTTCACGCAGACGGTTTTCTACCGCACGCTGGTGGCGCACAGGGGTCATGTCGATGAAGTCGATAACAATCAAACCACCGAGGTCACGCAGACGCAGTTGGCGCGCGATTTCATCAGCCGCTTCAAGGTTGGTATTGAACGCCGTTTCTTCGATGTCACCACCGCGAGTTGCGCGCGCGGAGTTGATGTCGATGGCGGTTAACGCTTCAGTGGAGTCGATAACAATCGAACCACCGGATGGCAGACGAACTTCGCGCTGGAAAGCGGATTCAATCTGCGACTCAATTTGGTAGTGGCTAAACAGCGGGATTTCACCGGTGTAGAGCTTAATTTTGCTGCTGAAATCAGGGCGACCCAGAGCACCGATATGCTGGCGAGCCAGTTCGAGTACTTTCGGGTTATCGATAAGAATTTCACCGATGTCCTGACGCAGGTAATCGCGGAAAGCACGTACAATAACGTTGCTTTCCTGATGGATAAGGAATGGAGCAGGGCGATTTTCTGCCGCTTTTTGAATCGCTTCCCAGTGCTTCAGACGGAAGCTTAAATCCCATTGCAGTGCTTCAGCGGATTTACCCACGCCAGCAGTACGTACAATCAGACCCATGCCATCTGGTAGTTCCAGAGAGGAAAGGGCTTCTTTCAATTCAGTACGATCGTCACCTTCGATGCGGCGGGAAATACCACCAGCACGTGGGTTATTTGGCATCAGTACTAAATAACTTCCTGCCAGACTAATAAAGGTGGTTAAGGCTGCGCCTTTATTACCACGTTCTTCTTTATCAATCTGGACAATCACTTCCTGGCCTTCACGCAGAACATCTTTAATGTTCGGACGACCATGTGATGAATAATTAGACGGGAAGTATTCGCGGGCAATTTCTTTAAGAGGAAGGAAACCATGACGTTCCGCGCCGTAATCTACAAATGCCGCTTCCAGACTTGGTTCAATACGGGTGATTTTGCCTTTATAGATGTTGGCTTTTTTCTGTTCGTGTCCAGGACTTTCAATATCCAGATCGTACAGACGTTGCCCATCTACAAGGGCGACACGCAACTCTTCTTGCTGAGTCGCGTTTATTAGCATTCTTTTCATCGTAACTTACTCATTATTCTTACATTGGTGACAAAGCTACGGGCATGGTGACGCTGACCGGGAGTGAACCGATGGCCTCGTGACTAAACGCTAAGTCGCCAACCTCACGGTTGTCGCTTGCTGAGAGGCGCAAAGTGTCGGTAGCCTGTATTTCATACGGAAATACAGCGCAATTATCGTGGGAATAACCTTAGAATATTTCTTAAGAGTTGATTCCAATTTACCGGTCAGGCTGCAACCCGCAGCCCGCTAACTGCCTGAAGGTACAATACGTCTTACGCCATTGCTGCGTGGATGGACGTTCAGGCAAAACTGGTAATTCCGCAAAATTCCTTGTTCTAACAAGTATCAACACGGAAAACCGCAACATTATTCCATTGCTAACCTTATTATAGCAAGATGACTTTTGCCTTTGATGCCTCGTTTCTTACAGTTTTTTAACTCACTTTTTCGCTGCATGTCGCAGAAATCTGAAAAAGGGCAGTCAGGCGACTTAAAACCAGGCAGATTCTCAGTTAAGCACATAAAAATGAGTGGCGCTATGCGCGCACGCTATTTAGAATCGCCGACCATGAAAACTCCGACACCTTCAGTACAAATCGTTGCCATTTCTTCTGATGAAGCTGGGCAGCGTATCGATAACTTTTTGCTCTCCCGCCTGAAGGGCGTGCCGAAAAGTATGATTTATCGCATTTTGCGTAAAGGCGAAGTGCGCGTGAATAAAAAACGCATTAAGCCTGAATATAAAATCCAGGATGGCGACGAAATTCGTATTCCGCCGGTTCGCGTCGCCGAACGTGAAGAACAAGCCGTATCGCCACATCTACAAAAAGTCGCCGCGCTGACGGATGCGATTATTTATGAAGATGATCACATCCTGGTATTGAATAAACCTTCAGGTACTGCGGTTCACGGTGGCAGTGGCTTGAGCTTTGGTGTGATTGAAGGCTTGCGTGCGTTGCGCCCGGAAGCGCGTTTCCTTGAACTTGTGCATCGTCTTGACCGTGATACATCGGGCATTTTGCTGGTGGCGAAGAAACGCTCCGCCCTGCGTTCACTGCACGAGCAGTTGCGTGAAAAGGGTATGCAGAAGGATTACCTGGCGCTGGTACGTGGCCAATGGCAGTCGCATGTCAAAGCGGTGCAGGCTCCGTTGCTAAAAAATATTTTGCAGAGCGGTGAGCGTATTGTACGCGTCAACAGTGAAGGCAAACCGTCAGAAACACGTTTTAAAGTGGAAGAGCGTTATGCTTTCGCCACATTAGTACGTTGCAGCCCAATCACCGGGCGAACCCATCAGATTCGCGTGCACACGCTGCATGCCGGGCACCCCATTGCGTTCGATGATCGCTATGGCGATCGCGAATTTGATAAGCAACTCGCAGGCACTGGCCTGAATCGTTTGTTCTTGCATGCCGCAGCATTGCGTTTCACCCATCCCAATACCGGTGAAGTTATGCGTGTTGAAGCGCCGCTGGATGAGCAATTGAAACGCTGTCTTACGGTGTTACGCAACGCGGGCTAACCGTTTAGAGTGGAGGCGCGAAGGTGTCTCCACTCTAAGTCAGCTATATGAGTAAAGGGTTACATCCCTCGTTGTTGAGCATCTCGCACAAGCTAATTAACGGCAGCCCAACCAGGGTGTTCGGATCCTTACCGGACAGTCTGTCGAATAATGTGATCCCCAAACCTTCACTCTTAAAACTTCCAGCGCACTGTAACGGCTGTTCTTTTCGCACGTAATTGCGGATTTCTTGTTCACTCAGATGACGAAAATGAACATCAAAAGGTTCGCAAATCACCTGTAAATTTCCGGATGCTGAATTATAAAGCGCCAACCCGGTATAAAAAGTGACAATACTGTTGCGGGCAGTAAGCAATTGTTCCACTGCTTTTTCTTCGGTGTGCGGCTTTCCGACGATTTTTCCCTCTAAAACGCAGACCTGATCTGAACCGATAATCAGATGATTTGGATATTCCTTGCTCAACGCCTGTGCTTTTGCTTGCGCCAGTCGCACGACCAGCTGGCGGGCATTCTCACCGGGAATCGGCGTTTCATCGACCTGTGGAGACGCGGTAGTAAAGGGGATACCGAGCTTTTCTAGTAGCTCTCGACGGTATGGCGAAGTTGAAGCCAGAACAATTTGCGTCATATTTTTTTCATTAATGATAGCGATCCGAGAAAAGGCATTTTAAACTATGCCACCGCAATGTGTGCGAATAAGTAGAAAAGGCGCTGTTTACAGGCTTTTTCTTTGACTCTATGACGTTACAAAGTTAATATGCGCGCCCTATGCAAAAAGTAAAATTACCCCTGACTCTCGATCCGGTTCGTACGGCTCAAAAACGCCTTGATTACACGGGTGTTTACACCCCTATTCAGGTTGAGCGTGTCGCCGAATTTGTAGTCAGTGTAGACAGTGATGTGGAATGCGATATGTCATTTGCCATCGATAACCAACGCCTCGCGGTTCTTACCGGTGATGCGAAGGTTTCGGTAACATTGGCATGTCAGCGTTGCGGAAAGCCGTTTGCCCATCAGGTCTACACACAGTATTGTTTTAGCCCGATCGTCAAAGACGAGCAGGCTGAAGCACTCCCGGAAGGATATGAACCAGTTCAGGTCAACGAATTTGGTGAAATCGATCTTCTGGCGTTGGTTGAAGATGAAATTATCCTCTCCTTGCCAGTTGTTCCGGTGCATGATTCTGAACACTGTGAAGTGTCCGAGGCGGACATGGTATTTGGCAAACTGCCTTCCGAGGCGGAGAAACCAAACCCATTTGCCGTATTAGCCAGTTTAAAGCATAAGTAATTGAGGAGTAAGGTCCATGGCCGTACAACAGAATAAACCAACCCGTTCTAAACGTGGCATGCGTCGTTCCCATGACGCGCTGACCACAGCAGCAGTGTCCGTGGACAAAGTTTCTGGCGAAACTCATCTGCGTCACCACATCACCGCCGACGGTTTCTACCGCGGTCGCAAGGTTATCGCTAAGTAATTGGCGATACCTTGAGACGTCTAACCCTTGCGTTAGATGCCATGGGTGGGGACTTCGGTCCTTCCGTGACAGTGCCTGCAGCTTTGCAGGCACTGGACTCTAACTCTCAGCTAAACCTTCTATTAGTCGGCGACCCCGACGCCATCACGCCATTACTTGCCAAAGCTGATTTTGAAAAACGTTCACGAGCGCAGATAGTTCCTGCGGAATCGGTTATTGCCAGTGATGCAAGAGTTTCGCAAGCGATTCGTAACAGTCGCGGAACCTCAATGCGAGTGGCGCTTGAGTTAGTAAAAGAAGGGCGAGCGGAGGCTTGTGTCAGTGCAGGAAATACTGGTGCGCTGATGGGCCTGGCTAAATTATTGCTCAAACCGATTGAAGGGATTGAGCGCCCAGCGTTGATGACGGTTTTACCGCATCAACAAAAGGGTAAAACTGTCGTGCTGGATCTCGGTGCGAACGTTGATTGTGACAGTAATATGTTGGTGCAATTCGCGATAATGGGTTCTGTGATGGCTGAAGAAGTACTCGGCATCAACTCCCCGCGAGTCGCTTTGCTGAACATCGGCGAAGAGGAGACTAAAGGTCTCGATAGTATTCGTGATGCCTCAGCTTTATTAAAAACAATGCCTTCTATCAACTATATTGGCTATCTTGAAGCGAACGAGCTGTTGACGGGAAAAACCGATGTGCTGGTGTGTGATGGCTTTGTCGGTAACGTCACCCTCAAGACGATGGAAGGGGTTGCCAGAATGTTCCTTTCGCTTTTGAAATCTCAAGGTGAAGGGAAAAAAAGGTCGTGGTGGCTAATAATATTGAAGCATTGGTTACAAAAGAGCCTGACCAGGCGATTCAGTCACCTCAACCCCGACCAGTATAATGGCGCCTGTCTGTTAGGATTGCGCGGCACAGTGATTAAGAGTCACGGAGCGGCCAATCAGCGAGCGTTTGTTGTCGCTATTGAACAGGCAGTGCAGGCGGTGGCGCGGCAAGTCCCTACACGGATTGCTGCCCGCCTGGAATCTGTATTACCCAAGAGTGACTGACGTACATGTATACGAAGATTATTGGTACGGGCAGCTATTTGCCCGAACACGTGCGTACCAACGCCGACCTGGAAAAAATGGTGGATACTTCTGACGAGTGGATTGTCACCCGTACAGGTATTCGTGAACGTCGAATTGCTGGGCCAGATGAAACCGTTGCAACAATGGCTTTTGCTGCGGCTACGCGTGCGCTTGAAATGGCAGAAATCGATAAGTCTGAAATTGGGCTGATTATCGTTGCCACAACTTCTTCAACGCACGCTTTCCCAAGTGCTGCCTGCCAGGTGCAGGCAATGTTAGGGATTAAAGGCTGCCCTGCATTTGATGTTGCAGCCGCTTGCGCAGGTTTTACCTACGCCCTGAGCGTGGCAGACCTATATGTGAAGTCTGGTGCAGTAAAACATGCGCTGGTTATTGGTTCTGATGTGCTGGCTCGTACTTGCGATCCTACCGATCGTGGCACAATTATTATTTTTGGTGATGGTGCAGGGGCGGTTGTACTGAGTGCTTCTGAAGAGCCTGGTATCATTTCAACCCACCTGCATGCTGACGGTCGCTATGGTGAACTGCTGATGCTACCGAATGTCGATCGCGTGAATCCTGAAAATTCGATTCACCTGTCGATGGCCGGTAATGAAGTCTTTAAAGTCGCGGTTACAGAGCTTGCACACATTGTTGATGAGACCCTTGAGGCGAATAATCTGGATCGTTCGGATCTCGATTGGTTGGTGCCGCATCAGGCTAACTTACGCATTATCAGTGCCACGGCCAAGAAACTTGGCATGTCATTAGATAATGTGGTTGTGACTCTTGATCGCCACGGCAACACCTCTGCGGCCTCTGTACCGGCAGCGTTTGACGAAGCTGTTCGTGATGGTCGAATTCAACGTGGCCAACTGGTATTGCTCGAAGCCTTCGGTGGCGGCTTTACCTGGGGTTCAGCACTGGTTCGTTTTTGATTATTAGGGATTTAACCATGACTCAATTTGCTTTTGTTTTCCCAGGCCAGGGTTCGCAAGCACCAGGTATGCTGGCAGAAATCGCAGCAGCAAACCCTGTTGTAGAAGCGACCTTCCGTGAAGCTTCTGCTGCTCTGGGCTATGATTTGTGGGCATTGACCCAACAAGGTCCTGCGGAAGAGTTGAACAAAACCTGGCAGACTCAGCCTGCTTTGCTTACCGCATCTGTTGCTTTATGGCGTGTCTGGCAGCAGCAAGGTGGCAAAACGCCTGTTATGATGGCAGGCCACAGTCTGGGCGAATATTCTGCTCTGGTTTGTGCTGGTGTGATTGATTTTGCTGACGCGGTGCGTCTGGTTGAATTACGTGGCAAATTGATGCAGGAAGCGGTTCCTGCTGGCACAGGTGCAATGTATGCCATCATCGGTCTTGATGATGCATCAATTGCCAAAGCTTGTGAAGAAGCGGCTCAAGGCGAAGTAGTCTCTCCGGTGAACTATAACTCACCAGGCCAGGTCGTGATCGCGGGTAATAAAGACGCAGTTGAGCGTGCAGGTGCAGCTTGTAAAGCCGCCGGTGCAAAACGTGCACTGCCATTGCCTGTCAGTGTGCCTTCTCACTGTGCGCTGATGAAACCAGCGGCAGATAAACTGGCAGTCGCGCTGGAAAATATTACTTTCAATGCGCCAACTGTTCCGGTTGTGAACAATGTGGACGTGAAGTGCGAAACATCACCAGAAGCTATTCGTAGCGCGCTGGTGCGCCAATTGTACAGCCCAGTACAATGGACTAAATCAGTTGAATTTATGGCAGCACAGGGTGTGACCCAGTTGCTGGAAGTAGGGCCTGGTAAAGTATTGACTGGCCTGACAAAGCGTATTGTTGACACACTGACAGCATCGGCGATTAACGAGCCGGTAGCTCTGTCAGCGGCGCTCGAGCAATAAGACGAGGATGACCATGAGTTTTGAAGGAAAAATTGCGCTGGTAACCGGTGCAAGCCGCGGTATTGGCCGCGCAATCGCGGAAACCCTAGTGGCCCGTGGTGCGAAAGTTATCGGTACTGCGACCAGCGAAAGCGGTGCGCAGGCGATCAGTGATTATCTGGGCGATAACGGCAAAGGCTATATGCTGAATGTGACCGATCCTGCTTCGATTGAAGCTGTTTTAGGAAATATTCGCGCAGAATTTGGTGAAGTTGACATTCTGGTCAATAATGCCGGTATCACTCGTGATAATCTGTTAATGCGCATGAAAGATGACGAATGGAACGATATCATCGAAACCAATCTGTCATCAGTTTTCCGTCTGTCAAAAGCGGTAATGCGCGCTATGATGAAAAAGCGTCATGGTCGTATTATCACTATTGGTTCCGTGGTTGGTACCATGGGAAATGCTGGTCAGGCAAACTACGCTGCGGCGAAAGCGGGTCTGATTGGTTTCAGTAAATCACTGGCACGTGAAGTTGCGTCTCGTGGTATTACTGTAAACGTTGTTGCTCCGGGCTTTATTGAAACGGACATGACGCGTGCGCTTTCTGAAGAACAGCGTGCGGGTATACTGGCGGAAGTTCCAGCGGGTCGTTTAGGCGACGCAAAAGAAATCGCCAGTGCTGTTGCATTTTTAGCCTCTGACGAGGCGGGTTACATCTCTGGTGAAACCCTGCACGTCAATGGCGGAATGTATATGGTTTAACCACGATACAAAATATTTGCGTTATTTGGGCGAATGCCCGCAAAATAGCGTAAAATCGTGGTATGACCTGCCGGGATTTAGTTGCATCTTTTTCAACATTTTATACACTACGAAAACCATCGCGAAAGCGAGTTTTGATAGGAAATTTAAGAGTATGAGCACTATCGAAGAACGCGTTAAGAAAATTATTGGCGAACAACTGGGCGTTAAGCAGGAAGAAGTTATCAACTCCGCTTCCTTCGTAGAGGACCTGGGCGCTGATTCTCTTGACACCGTTGAGCTGGTAATGGCTCTGGAAGAAGAGTTTGATACTGAGATTCCGGACGAAGAAGCTGAGAAAATCACCACTGTTCAGGCTGCCATTGATTACATCAACGGTCACCAGGCGTAAGTGAACATCTCCAGGCGGTCATTCGACCGCCTGAGTTTTATCTAATTGTCCCACTAGTATTATTTTTTCCCTCCCTGGAGGACAAACGTGTCTAAGCGTCGTGTAGTTGTGACCGGACTGGGCATGTTGTCTCCTGTCGGCAATACCGTAGAGTCTAGCTGGAAAGCTCTCCTTGCCGGTCAGAGTGGCATCAGCCTAATCGACCATTTCGATACTACCGCCTATGCAACGAAATTTGCTGGCTTAGTAAAGGATTTTAACTGTGACGACATCATTTCGCGCAAAGAACAGCGCAAAATGGATGCCTTCATTCAATATGGAATTGTTGCTGGCCACCAGGCCATGCTGGATTCTGGTCTGGAAGTAACAGAAGAGAATGCAATCCGTATCGGTGCCGCAATTGGTTCTGGTATTGGTGGTCTGGGTCTTATCGAAGAGAACCACTCCTCGTTGGTCAACGGTGGTCCACGTAAGATCAGCCCATTCTTTGTACCATCCACTATTGTGAATATGGTAGCAGGTCATTTGACCATTATGTTTGGCCTGCGCGGCCCAAGCATTTCCATTGCTACAGCTTGTACTTCTGGTGTGCATAACATCGGTCAGGCAGCACGTATGATCGCCTACGGCGATGCAGACGCTATGCTGGCAGGTGGCGCAGAGAAGGCGAGTACTCCGCTGGGCGTGGGTGGCTTTGGTGCGGCACGTGCACTTTCTACCCGTAACGAAAACCCACAAGCGGCAAGCCGTCCGTGGGATAAAGACCGTGATGGTTTTGTACTGGGTGATGGCGCAGGCATGATGGTACTCGAAGAGTACGAACATGCTAAGAAACGTGGCGCGAAAATCTATGCAGAAGTCGTTGGTTTTGGTATGAGCAGCGATGCTTATCACATGACTTCTCCGCCGGAGTCAGGTGCAGGTGCTGCACTGGCGATGGAAAATGCTCTGCGTGATGCAGGTATTACCCCTGGTATGGTGGGCTATGTGAATGCGCATGGCACTTCAACGCCAGCTGGCGATAAAGCTGAAACACAAGCGGTTAAGACTATTTTTGGTGAAGATGCCAGGCGTGTTCTGGTGAGCTCAACTAAGTCTATGACCGGTCACCTGTTAGGTGCTGCAGGGGCTGTAGAGTCAATCTACTCCGTCCTCGCACTGCGCGATCAGGCGATTCCACCAACAATTAACCTTGATAACCCTGACGAAGGTTGCGATTTGGACTTTGTTCCTCATGTTGCTCGCCAGGTGAAAGGAATGGAATACACTCTGTGTAATTCATTCGGGTTTGGTGGTACCAACGGCTCATTGATCTTTAAAAAGATCTAAGTCGTTACTTATAAAGGGCTCGCTTGCGGGCCCTTTATACATCTGAAATGTCCCCTCTTGCTGCAAACCCTTCGCACTGGCACTCTTAACTCACAGAACATTGAGGAGTTGTAATGTATTTAATCAATGGTGAGTTAACGGAAAATCTGGCGGCGAACGATCGCGCTGTGCAGTTCGGTGATGGCTGCTTCACCACGGCGCGTGCTTGCAACGGCAGCATTCGTTTTTTAGAACAACACCTCGCTCGATTGCAGCAAGCCTGTGAAAAACTCCTGATTCCATTTGTCGATTGGTCACTGCTGGAAAATGAAATGCAGCAAATGGCGGCGGTTGAACAACAAGCCGTGTTGAAGGTGATCATAACCAGAGGCAGCGGTGGGCGTGGTTATAGCGCCGCAAATTGCGTGCAGCCGACTCGCTTATTGTCGGTTTCTGCTTACCCTGCTTTTTATCCTCAGTGGCGCGCACACGGTATCTCCCTGGCGCTTAGCCCAATTCGGATGGGTATCAACCCACATCTCGCCGGAATTAAACACCTGAATCGGCTCGAACAAGTAATGATTCGTACGCATCTTGAACAGATGCCAGCCCAGGAGGCGCTGGTTCTTGACAGCGATGGGTGGCTTACGGAATGCTGTGCCGCTAATTTATTCTGGCGTAAAGGAACACAGGTATTTACGCCGTATGTAGATAAATCTGGTGTGAACGGCACCATGCGTCAGCATATTATCGCCTGTCTGGCTGATTCATCATGGCAGGTGACTGAAGTGCGCGAAAGATTAGACAGCCTGGCGACGGCTGATGAAGTGCTAATTTGCAACGCATTGATGCCGATTATCCCTGTGAACCAGGCTGAATCCTGGCAATATAAATCGCATGAGCTTTATCAATTTTTAGCACCACTTTGTGAGTAACCAATTATCAATGAAAAAGATGCTACGTTTCTTCCTGCTGTTGTTAGTGGTGCTTGGCGTGGCGGCAGGTGTTGGCTTATATAAAGTCCGTCAACTCGCCGACAGCCATCTGACCATCAAGCAAGACACCATATTTATGCTCAAGCCGGGCACGGGTCGCCTGGCGTTGGGTAAGCAGTTATATGAAGAAAAATTACTGAATCGCCCACGAGTATTCCAGTGGCTGTTAAAAGTTGAGCCAGACCTCGCTAAATTTAAAGCGGGCACTTATCGCTTTACCCCGCAAATGACGGTTCGAGATATGCTCAAACTGTTAGCCAGTGGCAAAGAAGCTCAATTTCCTATTCGATTTGTCGAAGGGACTCGTTTAAGTGACTGGCTAAAACAATTGCGCGAAGCACCGTTCATTCAGCACACCCTTAAAGATGATAACTACGCCACCGTTGCCGAAGTTTTAAAGCTTGAGCATCCAGATTGGGTTGAAGGGTGGTTCTTCCCCGATACCTGGCTTTACACTGCTAACACCACCGATATTGCGCTGTTAAAACGCGCCCATGAGCGCATGGTCAAAGCCGTTCAGACTGCATGGGATGGCAAAAAAGACGGATTGCCGTACAAAACGCAAAACGATTTGGTCACCATGGCCTCGATAATCGAGAAAGAAACCGCTGTGGCAGCAGAAAGAGATCAAGTCGCCTCGGTGTTCATCAACCGTTTACGCATCGGCATGCGTTTGCAAACCGACCCAACGGTAATTTACGGTATGGGTGAGAGCTATAATGGTAAGCTGTCGCGCAAAGATCTGGAAACGCCGACGCCATATAACACCTATGTGATTAGTGGCATGCCGCCAGGCCCAATCGCGATTCCTGGTAACGCTTCGTTGCAAGCCGCGGCAAACCCCGCGAAAACACCGTATCTCTATTTTGTCGCTGATGGAAAGGGCGGTCATACATTTAATACCAACCTTGCAGGTCATAATCAGGCTGTGCAGGTGTATCTCAAAGCACTGAAGGACAAGAATGGTCAGTAAATTTATCGTCATCGAAGGGCTCGAAGGGGCAGGGAAAACTAACGCACATAATGTGGTGGTTGCGACTTTAAAAGAGCTGGGGGTGACCGATCTGGTCTTCACGCGTGAACCCGGCGGCACGCCTCTTGCGGAAAGATTGCGTGAGTTGACGCTGAACAACAAAGGTATCGGCGATGAGATCGTAACGGATAAAGCTGAAGTGTTGATGTTCTACGCAGCACGCGTACAGCTTGTTGAAACGGTCATCAAACCGGCGCTGTCACGCGGAGCATGGGTTATTGGTGACCGTCATGACCTCTCGACGCAAGCATATCAGGGCGGTGGCCGTTGTATTGACCAGCAATTACTGATGGCACTGCGTAATACCGTGCTGGGTGATTTCTATCCTGATCTGACCATTTATCTTGATGTCACGCCGGAAGTTGGCCTGACTCGCGCCCGTGCGCGTGGTGAACTGGATCGCATCGAACAGGAGTCTATCGACTTCTTTAACCGCACCCGCGCCCGTTATCTGGAACTTGCTGCAAGCGACAGCCGTATCCGTACCATTGATGCGACACAAACCCTGGATAAAGTTTCACTAGACGTGCGTAACGCCGTGCTTGAGTGGGCTAAGGGGCTGGCGTAATGAAATGGTATCCATGGTTACGCGCGCCGTTTGAGCAAATCCTCAGCCAGTATCAGGCTGGGCGCGGGCACCATGCACTGTTGTTACATTCATTGTCTGGCATGGGGGACGACGCATTAATCTACGCTCTCACACGCTGGTTGATGTGCCAGAAACCGCAAGGAACGAAAAGCTGTGGCCAGTGCCGCAGTTGCCAGTTGA
The DNA here is from genome assembly GCF_003675305.1 of Buttiauxella sp. 3AFRM03. Lineage (NCBI taxonomy): Bacteria > Pseudomonadati > Pseudomonadota > Gammaproteobacteria > Enterobacterales > Enterobacteriaceae > Buttiauxella > Buttiauxella sp. 3AFRM03. The sequence continues at coordinate 1,069,915 of NZ_CP033076.1, read as the reverse complement.
TGCAGGCGGGAACACATCCTGACAGCTACGTGGTCGCGCCAGAAAAGGGCAAATCCAGTCTTGGTATTGATGCTATTCGTGAAATAACTGAAAAGCTTTACAGCCACGCTCAGCAGGGTGGAGCAAAAGTGGTCTGGCTGGAAGATGCCGGTTTACTTACCGAGGCGGCGGCCAATGCGTTGTTGAAAACACTCGAAGAACCGCCATCCAATACCTGGTTCTTTCTGGGGTGCCGTGAACCTGCGCGTTTACCCGCCACACTGCGTAGTCGCTGCCTGTACTGGTATCTGACTCCCCCAGACGAAAACTTTGCTCTCGCCTGGCTGGCCCGGGAAATCACGCTGGATAACGCGCAGCTGCGCGCCGCATTGCGCCTGAGTTCTGGCGCTCCCGCCGGTGCGCTGGCTCTGTTGCAACCTGAACAGTGGAAGCACCGCCAGACACTGTGCGAGAAACTCAACGAAGCTTGCGCCACAAAGAACATGCTGGCGTTATTGCCTGCTTTGAACAGTGATGATGCGACCGTTCGCGTCCATTGGTTATGCTCACTGCTGGTTGATGCACTAAAATGGCAGCAGGGTGCTACGCCGTGGTTGACCAATGATGATCAACATACATTGGTGGCAAATATTGCCAACAGCGCAAGCCCCGCGATGCTACAAGCTATTTTGCATAGCTGGTTTTCCTGCCGCGAAGCATTGCTGAGTGTCGTAGGTGTGAACCGCGAATTATTGCTGACTGAACAATTGCTCACCTGGGAGCGTTTAATGCAACCAGGTGCTGTCCTTCCTTCCTTCCATCTTTAAGAGTATCTGTATGTTCCTGGTTGACTCACATTGCCATCTTGATGGCCTGGATTATCAATCCCTGCATAAAAGCGTCGATGACGTCCTGGAAAAAGCGGCGGCACGTGATGTGAAATTCTGCCTTGCGGTTGCCACTACGCTCGACGGTTATCGCAATATGCGCCAATTAGTTGGTGAGCGTCACAATGTCGCTTATTCATGCGGTGTACACCCGCTGAATCAGGACGAAGAATATGACGTCGAGGAACTTCGCCGCCTAGCCGCCGATCCTGGCGTCGTTGCGCTGGGGGAAACGGGATTAGATTACTTCTATACCCCGGAAACCAAACCCCGCCAGCAGGAATCTTTCCGCCATCATATCCAGATTGGCCGTGAACTTAACAAGCCGGTGATTGTTCATACCCGAGATGCACGCGCCGATACCCTGGCCATTCTGCATGAAGAGAAAGTGACAGACTGCGGTGGGGTACTACACTGTTTTACAGAAGACAGAGAAACTGCTGCAAAATTGCTCGATATGGGTTTTTACATCTCTTTCTCCGGTATTGTGACTTTCCGCAATGCCGAACAACTCAGGGAAGCGGCGCGCTATGTGCCACTGGATCGCATATTGGTGGAAACCGACTCACCTTATCTTGCTCCGGTGCCGCATCGTGGTAAGGAAAATCAACCGGCAATGACGCGCGATGTTGCGGAATATATGGCGGTACTGAAAGGTGTTTCACTTGAGGAATTGGCCGTTGTGACGACAAAAAACTTCGCCACTTTGTTCCATATTCCTGACTCCCGCCTGCAATCCGTTTGATAAGTCTAAGTTATTTTAAAGCTCGTAATTAATGATCGAAGCGAGTACAGTGCACCACCCCAAAAAGGGTGGTGCAGACTCTTTTTGTAACGTTTAGAAACGTGTTTTGTAAATTAATGAAAGTTTTTCATATGGCTTTTAGAGAAACGTGATAGCCGTCAAACAAAAAATCTTCGATTTATTTTACTCTGCGTAATAAATCAAAGGGCACTTAAGATGCCTGTATATGGACCGGATCTCCCCCCAGTCCGATGCGCATAACGCGTAAAAAAAAGCACAAATACTCAGGAGCACTCTCAATATGTTTAAGAATGCATTTGCTAACCTGCAAAAGGTGGGTAAATCGCTGATGCTGCCAGTATCCGTACTGCCAATCGCAGGTATCCTGCTGGGCGTCGGTTCTGCAAACTTCAGCTGGCTGCCAGCAGTCGTTTCTCATGTAATGGCGGAAGCTGGCGGTTCAGTATTCGCCAATATGCCGCTGATTTTTGCTATCGGTGTGGCATTAGGCTTCACGAATAACGATGGCGTTTCTGCATTAGCCTCTGTGGTTGCATACGGCATCATGGTTAAGACCATGGCGGTTGTTGCACCTTTGGTTCTGCATATTCCTGCTGAAGAGATCGCGGCAAAACACCTGGCTGATACCGGTGTTCTGGGCGGTATCATCTCTGGTGCCATTGCAGCCTACATGTTTAACCGTTTCTACCGCATCAAGTTGCCAGAATACCTGGGCTTCTTCGCGGGTAAACGTTTCGTACCGATCATCTCCGGTCTGGCTGCGATCTTCATGGGTGTTGTGCTGTCCTTCATCTGGCCTCCAATCGGTACGGCTATTCAGACCTTCTCTCAGTGGGCTGCTTACCAGAACCCGGTTGTGGCATTCGGCATCTACGGTTTCGTAGAGCGCTGCCTGGTACCATTCGGTCTGCACCACATCTGGAACGTTCCATTCCAGATGCAAATTGGTGAATACACCAACGCTGCAGGTCAGGTCTTCCACGGCGATATCCCACGTTACATGGCAGGTGACCCAACTGCGGGCAAACTGTCTGGTGGCTTCCTGTTTAAAATGTACGGTCTGCCTGCTGCGGCTATCGCAATCTGGCACTCAGCTAAACCTGAGAACCGTGCAAAAGTCGGCGGTATCATGATCTCCGCTGCGTTGACCTCGTTCCTGACCGGTATTACCGAGCCAATCGAGTTCTCCTTCATGTTCGTTGCTCCAATCCTGTACATCATCCACGCGGTGTTGGCAGGCCTGGCATTCCCAATCTGTATCCTTCTGGGTATGCGTGACGGTACTTCCTTCTCTCACGGTCTGATTGACTTCATCGTGCTGAGCGGTAACAGCAGCAAATTGTGGTTGTTCCCAATTGTTGGCCTGTGCTACGCGGCGATTTACTACACCGTGTTCCGTGTGCTGATTAAAGCGCTTGACCTGAAAACTCCAGGTCGTGAAGACGCAACATCTGAGACGACTACCACTTCCACAAGCGAAATGGCACCAGCTCTGGTTAGCGCTTTCGGCGGTAAAGAAAACATCACTAACCTGGATGCGTGTATTACCCGTCTGCGTGTTAGCGTGGCCGACATTTCTAAAGTCGACCAGGCTGGCCTGAAGAAATTGGGTGCAGCAGGTGTAGTTGTAGCTGGTTCAGGTGTTCAGGCAATCTTCGGTACTAAATCCGATAACCTGAAAACTGAAATGGATGAGTGGATCCGTAACAGCTAATAAGAAGTTGGGGAGACTGAGGGAGGCCATTGGCCTCCCTTTTTTACGTCTACAATTCACAGGTTAAGGTTGAAAGAGTAGGTGTAACTCGCTCATACTCTTGGGCTATGTCACATAAAGTTCGCCACACATGAATAAAAGGTAACGTCATGGCCGAAGAAACCATTTTCAGTAAAATTATCCGCCGGGAAATTCCGGCTGATATCGTTTATCAAGATGAGTTAGTCACTGCATTCCGTGACATATCGCCACAGGCTCCAACCCACATCCTTATCATTCCTAATGTGCTGATCCCAACGGTTAACGACGTAACTACTGAGCATGAACTGGCACTAGGGCGCATGTTGATCGCAGCAGCAAAAATTGCTGAACAAGAAGGGATTGCAGAAGACGGCTATCGTCTGATCATGAACTGCAATCGCCATGGTGGACAGGAGGTTTACCACATTCACATGCACCTGCTGGGTGGCCGTGTGCTTGGGCCGATGCTGGCGCATAAAGGATAAATTGATGAAAGCGAACTCGCTGTTAACGCTACTGGCCATCATTTTTATGGTGGGATGCAGTTCCAAACCCGCGATTCCTGTCAGCGATGATCAAACGCTGGTGATGGAAACCTCGGTGCTTGCGGCGGGGATTAGTGCTGAAAAACCTGATATTTCAAGTGATAGCGGTGCCACTGTTTCACGTAGCCAGTTGTATAATGAGCAGTCTAAACCAGTCATCATCAGCTATCGTTTTTATTGGTATGACGACAAAGGGCTGGAAATTCATCCTCTCGAGCAGCCGCGCACGATTACGATACCTGCAAAATCTAGCGTTTCGGTGTCATCCATAGCCAGTTATCCAGACGCACGTCAAGTTCGTCTATCTCTCTCTTTATAAGGGGTGAATTTTGATTAAGGGAATCCATCGTTACCTGGTAATTATCGCCGCGGCGATGATTTTATCCGGGTGTATTAACCGTGGTGAAGCTCCTGCTCCTGTGGAAGAAGTGAAGCCAGTTCCGCAGCAGCCAGTTGAACCGCCACCGACTGTTCCAACGGTGCCGACTGTGCCAACTCAGCCAGGCCCAATTGAACAGCCACAGCCGACTATTCCTGCCACACCTAAAGTTCGTAGCTACGATTGGGGCAGCGCGATGCAGCCGATGGTTGGCAAAATGTTACAAGCCGATGGCGTGACAGCCGGCGGCGTTCTGCTGGTGGATAGCGTGAACAATCACACCAATGGTTCGCTGCAAACTGGTAAAGCGACCGAAGCGCTGCACGGTGCGTTGGCAAACAACGGCAAATTTACCCTTGTGTCGCCACAACAGCTTTCGCTGGCAAAACAACAACTCGGGTTATCGCCACAAGACAGCCTGGGTTCTCGTACTAAAGCGATTGGTATTGCCCGTAACGTTGGTGCGCAATATGTGCTGTATAGCAATGCCAGTGGCAACGTGAATGCACCAACGCTGAAAATGCAGTTGATGCTGGTACAGACCGGCGAAATTATTTGGTCAGGCAGCAGTGCTGTTCAACAAACCCAATAATTCGACACTGCAAAGTGTGATTGAAAAGTATCTTCCGGCGGCTCAGGCCGCCGGTTGCTTTTCTCCTCTTGAAGGATTGAGCGGCGGGAGCCTGCATTTCACCATTGGCACGCGGGAGTATGTCGCGCGACAACAGCTTGAAACCCCGATGCCGGGTGTTTCTCTCGCCCGGCAATATCGAGCGTTAACTCGAATTTCTCACGAAATTGGGTCACGTCCAGTTTGCCTCGCGAATGGCTGGTTAATCGTTGAATGGCTGGCTGGGGAGGTAAAATCGGAACTACCCTCACTGCATTCGCTCAATTCCTTACTGTATGATTTACATCATCAACCTTGTTTCGGCTGGCGAATCAATTTGTTGCCTTTACTGGAACACTATTGGCAAATGGCCGGGCCTGAGCGAAGAAGCCTGGCCTGGTTGCGTTGGCTTAAAAAGATGAACAAGCAGGGTGAGCCAAAACCGCTGCGCCTTGCTGCGCTGCATATGGATATTCATGCCGGTAACCTGGTGCATCAGGTGCAAAGTATCAAACTCATCGACTGGGAATACGCCGGTGATGGGGATGTGGCGCTGGAGCTGGCGGCTATTATTGCGGCCAATAATATTGATGGCGAGTCTTTGGTTCGCGCTTATGCTCAATTGAACCATATTCAGGTGGATAAATTACGCCGACAGGTCAGCCGCTGGCAACCGTGGGTTATTTTGCTGATGGCATCCTGGTATGAATGCCGCTGGCAACAAACGCAAGACAGAACATTTATAACCCTTGCAGACGAAGCATGGTGCCGTCTGCGAGCGTTTGATTAATTAAGAGAGGTTGATGTGGGTCCGGTAATGTTAGATGTGGCAGGCTTTGAGCTGGATGCCGAAGAGCGTGAAATTCTAAAGCACCCACTGGTCGGTGGGCTGATTATTTTTACCCGCAACTATCACGATCCTGAGCAACTCCGTGAGCTGGTTCGTCAAATCCGTGAAGCTTCTCACAATCGTCTGGTGGTTGCGGTTGACCAGGAAGGTGGGCGAGTTCAACGTTTCCGTGAAGGCTTTACCCGTTTGCCAGCAGCACAATCTTTTGCCGCAATACATGGCCTGGAGTTGGGTGGGAAACTGGCACAAGAAGCAGGCTGGTTGATGGCAAGCGAAATGATTGCCATGGATATCGACATCAGTTTCGCGCCAGTATTGGATATCGGCCATATCAGTGCCGCCATTGGTGAGCGTTCCTACCATGAAGAACCGCGTAAAGCGCTGGCGATGGCGACTCGCTTTATCGACGGCATGCACGCCGCAGGTATGAAAACCACCGGTAAACACTTCCCTGGCCACGGTGCGGTAACGGCTGATTCCCATAAAGAAACCCCGCGTGACCCGCGTGATGAAGCGCTGATCCGTGAACACGACATGCAGATTTTCCGCAGTCTGATTACTGATAACAAACTCGACGCCATTATGCCGGCGCACGTTATCTATACCGACGTCGATCCGCTTCCGGCGAGTGGTTCTCCGCACTGGCTGAAAACCGTTTTGCGTGGCGAGCTGGGCTTTAATGGCGTTATTTTCTCGGATGATTTATCAATGGAAGGCGCTGCCATCATGGGGAGCTACGCTGAACGCGGGCAAGCTTCTTTGGATGCAGGTTGCGATATGATCCTGGTCTGCAATAATCGTAATGGTGCGGTTAGCGTGTTAGATAACCTGTCTCCGGTCAAAGCAGAGCGTGTTACAGGTTTGTATCATAAAGGTTCATTTACCCGCCAGGAGCTGATGTCGTCAGCGCGCTGGAAGCAAGCAAACCAGCAACTTGAGGCGCTGCATGAGCAGTGGGAAGCCCACAAGGCGGGTCTTTAACTCATCAGGCCAAATGGCCTGAATTCGTGTGGTGAGGATGCAATGATTATCTATTTACACGGTTTCGACTCTAATAGTCCTGGTAACCATGAAAAGGTGCTGCAACTCCAGTTTATCGATCCGGACGTCCGCCTTATCAGTTACAGCACGCGGCATCCGAAACACGATATGCAGCATCTGCTCAAAGAAGTAGACAAAATGTTGCAACTCAGTGTCGATGAGCGGCCACTGATTTGCGGTGTCGGGCTTGGCGGTTTCTGGGCCGAGCGTATTGGTTTCTTGTGTGATATTCGCCAGGTGATTTTTAACCCAAATCTGTTCCCGCAAGAGAATATGGAAGGGAAAATCGACCGTCCTGAGGAATACACCGATATTGCCACCAAGTGCGTGCAGAATTTCCGCGAGAAAAACCGTGACCGTTGCCTGACCATTTTGTCGCGTAATGACGAAGCGCTGGATAACGCACGAGCCGCAGAACTGCTGCACCATTACTATGAGATCGTATGGGATCAGGAACAGACCCATAAATTCAAAAATATCTCACCACATTTGCAGCGGATTAAAGCGTTCAAGACTCTCGGCTAGCCGCGGGCTAAATAAGCAAAAAGTGAAAGGGTCAGCCAGGTGCTGGCCCTTTTTGTTTATCTTTTCGGCATAAAAATTTGACGCACATCAATTTTGGTATGACCAATACACCATCCATGTTATTCTTTGGTCATATTCGTGAGTTTGTTTAGCTAACTTGTTGTTAATTAAATGCTATTTACATAACCTTTAATTAACAATTGGTTAATATTTTAAGGGGGTCACTTTGACTACGCCATTAAGAAAGATTGTCATTGTCGGTGGTGGTGCTGGCGGACTTGAACTGGCCACTCAGTTAGGTAAAAAACTGGGTCGTGGTAAAAAAGCTAAGGTTACGCTTATCGACCGTAACCACAGCCATTTATGGAAACCGCTGCTGCACGAAGTGGCAACCGGTTCACTGGATGAAGGTGTAGACGCGCTGAGCTATCTGGCACATGCACGTAACCATCATTTCCAGTTCCAGCTTGGTTCCGTGGTCGACATTAACCGCGAAAGCAAAACTCTGACGCTCGCAGAACTGCGTGACGACAAAGGCGAGCTGCTGGTCCCTGAACGTAAAATTCCTTATGACACGCTGGTGATGGCGTTGGGTAGTACCTCCAACGACTTCAACACCCCAGGCGTTAAAGACAACTGTATCTTCCTCGATAACCCGCATCAGGCGCGCCGTTTCCATTCCGAAATGCTGAATCTGTTCCTCAAGTATTCTGCAAACCTCGGTGCCAGCGGCAAAGTTAACATCGCTATTGTTGGCGGTGGGGCGACGGGGGTTGAGCTGTCTGCTGAGCTGCATAACGCGGTGAAACAACTGCACAGCTACGGTTACAAAGGCCTGACTAACGAAGCGCTAAACGTAACGCTGGTCGAAGCCGGTGAACGTATTCTGCCTGCATTGCCGCCACGTATTTCTGCGGCGGCACACAGCGAGCTGACCAAACTGGGCGTGCGTGTTCTGACGCAAACCATGGTGACTTCCGCAGACGCGGGCGGCCTGAATACCAAAGACGGCGAATACATCGCAGCGGATTTGATGGTCTGGGCGGCAGGGATTAAAGCACCCGACTTTATGAAAGATATCGGTGGCCTTGAAACTAACCGTATCAATCAGTTAGTGACTGAGCCTACGCTGCAAACCACGCGTGACCCTGATATTTACGCGATTGGCGATTGTGCTTCATGTGCGCGCCCTGAAGGTGGCTTTGTGCCGCCACGTGCGCAAGCGGCGCACCAGATGGCGTCACTGGTTTTAACCAACATTCTTGCGCAGATGAAAGATAAGCCTCTGAAATCTTACATCTATAAAGACCACGGTTCGCTGGTGTCGCTGTCTAAGTTTTCCACCGTTGGCAGCCTGATGGGTAACCTGATGCGCGGCTCGATGATGGTAGAAGGGCGCATGGCGCGTTTCGTCTATATCTCGCTGTACCGTATGCACCAGGTTGCACTTCATGGTTACTTCAAAACCGGCCTGATGATGCTGGTGGGTAGCATCAACCGCGTGATCCGTCCGCGTCTGAAACTGCACTAATCGTCTGGCCAGCATGAAATTCAAACCCGACCACTTGTCGGGTTTTTCTTGCTTAGGAATTCTCTCAAACAGCTGTTTTCTCCGTAAGAATCTGCGTTTTTCATCCGTTGTCTGATTTGCCTGGTCCTACTCTGGTTGCAAAATTGTAAGCAATAGCAAAGTCAGGAGGATGTCCTGTGAATAAATCAATGTTAGCGGGTATAGGTATCGGTGTGGCCGCAGCACTGGGTGTGGCGGCGGTTGCCAGCATGAACGTTTTCGACCGTGGTCCTCAGTTCGCACAGGTGGTGTCAGCGACACCTATCAAGGAAACGGTAAAAACGCCACGTAAAGAGTGCCAGAACGTCGCGGTGACTCATCGCCGACCGGTACAAGATGAAAACCGCATCATCGGTTCAGCACTGGGTGCGGTTGCCGGTGGCGTGATTGGTCATCAGTTTGGCGGCGGACGCGGTAAAGATGTTGCCACAGTGGTGGGCGCATTAGGTGGGGGTTACGCAGGTAACCAGGTGCAAGGCAATATGCAGGACCGCGACACCTACACCACGACACAGCAAAAATGTAAAACCGTGTACGACAAGTCAGAAAAAATGCTCGGTTATGACGTCACATACCGCATCGGCGATCAGCAAGGGAAAATCCGCATGGATAAAGACCCTGGCAACCAGATCCCGCTGGATAACAATGGCCAGTTGGTTTTGACTAAAATCTAACCGATAACATGCCGGTATCATAGGGTGGATAAGCGATAGCGTCATCCACCAAAAAATGTAAACCCATCTGCAAAGATGGGTTTTTTGTTAATGGCGGCCACGTAACTGCTGCTGTAATTCCAGCAGCGCCGTCACTTCGGCTATCCGTCGCTGAGTGTAAGCAGGGATCTCCTCGGGTAAGCGTAAAAACAGCCTGTTCTCACCAAACACCACGTCATGTAAACAACGGTCATATAACGGCCCTGCAAGGGTTTGACGCCTGGTTTCGTGCTCAGTCGTCCGTTCAATCACTTCATTCTGGCCTTCACGGTCGATATTGATGACTCGCCCATCATGCAGATAGATACGCATGCCTTTTTGCCCACCCGCAGGGCCAGCATATTTATTAAGATGGAGAGTGAACGGAATATCGCTGAGGGTGCCGGTCAGCAGGGCTTCACCTTCTGCGGTGGTAAAATCGCCTGCTGCAATCTCATTTCCCAGACGGTCACGTGCGTAGCTCAACTCAATCTCTAACCGATGGTTACCACCTAACTGATAGAGTGTTTCGCGCATCATGGCGAGGACATGCGTGCCGATATCAACAATCACGCCGTCAGGATGACGTAGCTGGCGGGTATCCGCCTCACCGGTGGCAAAATTCAACGCGGCAGGCTCACCAGCGGCATTAAACCCACTGGGTTCCTGCAAAAAACCTTCGATGCGGCTTATTTCACTGATGTTGTGAATGCAGTCGCTAGCTTGAGTGCGAATCATCCAGTGATCCAGCGCCAGAACACGAGCGGCAGCTTGCGGTTGCTCGAGTAATGTTTCGAGTTTCTTAAGTTGCGTGAGCGTGGCGGCAACCGGCTTTTCAACGACGATTGCGGGAACACGGCTTTGCAAAACCCTTTCGAGCACGGGTAAATGATGAAGCGAAGAAGTGGTGATTAGCACCACGTCGAGCGGTTTAGCCAGCAGCGTATCAAGCGAATCACAACGGCTAATTCCCTCAAGCTGGCGCGCTGGGTCAGCGTCATAACCATAAAGTTCGAGAGCGGGAAGGGACATACGGCGTAAAGCCGGAAGATAAGCGGTTTCGATGACCGAACCTAAACCAATGATACCTGCCAACATATTCATAGTACCTATAATTAGAGTCCCTATGTTTTAAATGACTATCGATTTCGGGTCGAGTACCAATTTGTTTGTGGGCGTAAAAACAGACCGGTTTTTGACCGGCCTGTAGAAACCACCTTAGAACAGCAGAGAGTAGTTCACACCGTAAGTGCGTCCACGGCCCTTGTATTCATACAGCGATGGGCTGCCGTAAGTTGGGCTATACAGCAGTGGTGCGCGCTGGCCCCATACGGTGGTGTAATCTTTATCCAGTAAGTTTTCGATGCTGAAGCTGAGTTTACCCACGGGTAACGCATAGCTACCAATAAAGTCGATAGTGTTGTAACCGTTGATTTTATTGTCGCTGGCATCAGTCAAATCAAACGTCTGCTGGCTTTGAACACGCAGGCTCCATGGATCTGGCGCCCAGCCAACGTAGGCGGTGGCTTTCGATGGGCTGGCGTAAATCACGTCCCATTTCTGCCATTTTCCGTCAACTTTGGTTTCGGATTTCAGCACGTTGAAGTTAATCCCGGTGCTCCAGGTTGAATCCGGAATGAAGTAATCCACCGCACCTTCAACACCGTAAATACGACGCTTATCATCCTGAACATTGATGGTCATATCTGCACGGTTGATGGCGATAGATTTATCGGACAACGAGTAATACGCCGCAATCTGGCTGCGCAGGCTATCACCGGTATAGCGCCAGCCTAACTCATAAGAATCGACCTTAATGCCCTGAAGTTTAGACTGCCCAACGTTAACGCTGTTCACGAGCTGGTAATGGCCATTAACCAGGCGGTAAGTCCCGTTGCCGTAATATTTGCCAGGGTCAGGCAATTCAACGCCTTGCGAGAAGTTGAACCACGCTTGTTGGCGCTCGGTAATGTGCATCAGTAAGCCAGCATTGAATAACGCGTTGTCGTAATCGGTGCTGCCACCAGGGATGGCATCGGCCGATTTTGCGATACCGTTCGCTATACCTTGCTGCTGAGTAAATCCAACAAAGTCATCAACTTTATTCTCGGTCCACTGGTAGCGCACACCGCCGCTTACGGTAAACAGGTCGTTGATGTCATAGCTGGTTTGCAAGAACGGCGCGAGGTTAGTAATGGTGTAGCCAGGGTAGCGACCGGTGGTGTAAATGCTTTGGTTATTCAGGCCACCTGAGGCGTTCGCTTTTGCTAAATCAAAGAACATTTGGTTCGAGGTAAAGCTCTCGTGATCGGCGTCCACACCATAGGTAATCTGCCAGCCGTCGAGCGGTTGGCTGGTCATTGCCAGTTTCGCACCGTACTGATCGGTATCTTGTTGCGAGGCGGAGAAACTGGTGACTGTGTTACGTGTCAGCGTCGGGAACGGATAGAACGTCAGGGACTCATCGCGATAATAAATCTGCCCCACCAATTCCTGCCCGAGGAAATCGCTGTTGGAATATTGCAGGCTAATGAGATGGCGCTCGGTGCCAGGAATACGGTCTGAATTAAGCTGGTCACTGACATACGCCTTGCCATTGCCGGTTACCGCCGAGAAATTATTCCCTAAATCCAGGCCGTAATCATCATCACCCTGGCTTTTGTAATACTGTGTCACCAGTTGCAGCTGTTGGGTTTCATCAATATTTAATGTGCCCGTACCCATGACATCCAGACGGTCAGAATACTGCAAACCGGTCTGTGTATTGTCGAGCAGGGTTTGGTCGCCGTTGCCGTCATACCAGCCACCAAATTTTTGATACGCCACCGATAAACGCCCTGATGCATGATCGTTACCGCCAGAAATCGCGCCTGCGACGCGCTCGTCGTGATCTTTGCTACTGTTGAAACCTGATTTAATCCCGCTTTCAAATTCCAGCTGGGTTTCAGGCTGGCCTTTCTTCGTCACGATATTAATCAAGCCGCCGGTACTGCCGCCGCCATACAGTGATGTCGCACCGGAGATCACTTCAATATGCTCGATGTTAAACGGGTCAATGGAATCTAGCTGGCGGCTATCGGTACGGGACGAGTTCATGCGCACGCCATCCACTAACACCACGATAGAGCGGCCACGCATATTCATGCCGTAGTTGGTGCGGCTTTGGCTGCTGACATCCAGACCGGGAATTAACTGTGCAAGTGCGTCTTTCAGCTCCTTTCCTCCCTGAATCTGCTGTTCAAGCTCAGCGCCTTCTATGACCCAGGTGGTCTGTGCCATTTCAGCCACAGTACGGTGTGTACGGTTGGCAGAAACCAGAATGTTTTCTTCGGAAGTTTGCTGCGCGACAGCCGGAGCCATCATCGCCAGAAGCAACGGGTTAAGCACCCAGCGCGCGTTTTTATGCATCATCATCATTCCTTAGATGGAAAATATTAACATTTATAAATGTTTTGAAATAAGAACGAGCTGGATTTTGCCGATAACGGTTCTCATTATCAATCTCAATTGATAGTATTTCTCAAATTAATCTCATGAATAATCACATGATTTCTGTGGTTTACTTTTTGTGGATGTAGCCGGAGACGGCAGAGGAGTCGAAATGGCAGGGGGGCAAGGCTATCGATTGTTTAATGTGCAGCTAGTGCATAAATCACAAGTTTCACCTTCGTTGTTGAGCCTGGTGTTTGGCGGTCCGGACATTGCAAACATGAAATGTGATGCACCCGATCAGCGCATCAAAATGCTTTTTCCGTCAGAGGACGGTTCAATCCCAACGTTGCCAGAGCAAGCACAGTGGTATCAGCTACTGCAAGAATTGCCCAAAGAGAAGCGGCCTATTGTGCGCACTTATACCTTGCGCCACGTCGATGCTGCGCGCCAGGAAGTGACGGTTGAATTCGTCAGCCATGGTACCGAAGGCCCGGCTTCTGCGTGGGCGATTGCCGCTGAAGCTGGCGACAAAATACAAATTGTCGCCCCGAATGCTGCTTATTCTGGTGACAGTGGTGGATATGAATGGACGCCGCCTGAGGGCCTGCGTCAGGCACTGATTATTGCCGATGAAACCGCATTGCCTGCGGCACGAGGCATTCTTGAACTGCTGGCGACGCAGCCAAATCCACCACAAATACAGGCATTTTTCGAGGTGCCAGAGCAGGGCGATTGTGTGGATTTAAGCGCATATAGCTTTGCCAGCATTCACTGGTTGCCGCGTAAAACCTCTAACGCGAGACACGGGGAGTGCTTGCTAAAAGCAGTCAGAACCGACGCACAACTGCCTAAAACGGCGGGCGTTGCTGAAACGGTCAATGAGGAAGCCGAAGGTGAATTACTGTGGGATAAAGCCACGACCGCCAGCAATACGTTTTATGGCTGGGTTGCGGCAGAGTCGACGGTGGTGAAAATGCTGCGGCGATATTTGATAGGAGAATGTGGCGTGAACCATGATGCTATCAACTTTATGGCTTACTGGAGTAAAGGGCGGCAACGGTAAAGCAGTGTTTTAGCTAAGGCGGATAAGTTTGCGTTATCCGCCTTAGCGCAGTTTAAACTTTCTTCAATTCTGGCAGCAGCCGCATCGTGGTATTCACTATCTGCAACAGCTCTTCATAACTGGCATTTTCACGCGCACTGACTGACATCCCCTGAACGATACAACACAGATACTTCGCCAGTTTTCGGACACAGCTTTCAGACGGAATCTCGCCTCTTGCCTGGCGTTTGCTCAGAAAACGTATCAGCGTTTCTTCCTGCATGGCATGGCGGGCTTTGATCACGGCTGAAATATCATCCGAAGAGGTCGCCAGCACTGATGAAGTACAGATGATAAAGCAGCCCGCAGGTGTGTCTTTGTCGGTGAAAAGCTTCGCAACATGAGACAGATAATCTTCCAGAGCCTCTTCGAGACTGCGTTCTTCGCAGAATAAACACGCTTCGTGTTTTTGCGCAAAACGGGCGATATAACGATCCAGCACGGCGCGAAATAACCCCTCTTTATTGGTGAATTCGGCGTACAGCGTCGGGGCTTTCGCGCCGGTAGCTTCCACTAAATGCGCCATAGAAGTGGCTTCGTAGCCGTGTTGCCAGAACAAAGCCATGGCCTTGTCGAGTGCTGCTTCCCTGTCAAACACCTTCGGACGGCCACGGCTTTTTTTGATGCAACTTATATCAGATGACATATGTGCCGTTTAACCTTTGTCTGTTTAATGAACGATCATTATAAAAATAATAACACTCAGTAGCTATAGGCATTTAGGATAAAAATAAATTAATCCTATCGTAATGAAAAATAGTATGTTTATAAAATAATTAACGAGCGTTATAAAAATAATTTGACGTGTGATGAAGATCACGTTTATGATTTACCTATCGATCGTTAAGTAAATAACTTAACGACCTTACAAATCATCTGCTCAAGGTAAAAAATCATGAAAAACGTTAAAACTCTCATCGCTGCTGTGGTTCTTAGTTCAATCTCTTTCGCAAGCTTTGCCGCTGTTGAAGTTCAGGCAACACCAAATGGCCAACAGAAAGTCGGTACCATCACGGCAACTGGGGGGACAAACCTGGGTTCTCTGGAAGATCAACTGGCAGAAAAAGCAGATCAAATGGGTGCAAGCTCATACCGTATTACTTCAGTCACCGGTCCAAACACTTTGCACGGTACCGCGGTTATTTATAAATAAGACGCTGCCCTCTGAGCATTAACTCCGAATCTAAAAAAAAGGCCCTGTTGGAAAACAGGGCCTCAGATTGCTGACAAAGGGTGATAAATGTGTTTTGTAGGGTGGGTAAGCGTTAGGGTACAAACCGGGCACATGGGTAACACTTTAGACCGGACACATGGGTAACAGTTATAAACGGTATAGCAGAGGAGACTCACTATGCCCTGGACTGAGACCCGACCCATGCAACGTCTTGATTTCATCCGTGCCAGCCAGACTGGCACGGAGCCTTTCTCCACTCTGTGCCGCCGCTTCGGCATCAGCCGCAAAACTGGCTATAAATGGCTGCAGCGCTTTAACCCTGATGACCCGGCCTCTCTTTTTGACCAGCCCCGTACCCGGCTCACACATCCTGAACGCCTGCCGCCTGAGATTATTCAGCAGCTTATCGATGTTCGCGTAAAACACCCCGACTGGGGACCTAAAAAAGTCCGCGCCTGGCTGATTAATCACCAGGTGCCGTTTGATGTGCCAGCCGCCAGCACTATCGGCGATACCCTGAAGCGTGAGGGGCTTGTCATCCCCCGCACTCATCGTCGCCGTACACCCGGAAACCGGCAGCCACTGACGACCATCAGCGAGGTCAATCAGGTCTGGAGTGCCGACTTCAAGGGCAAGTTCCGCCTGCTAAGCCAGCAGTACTGTCACCCCTTCACCCTGACCGATAACCACAGCCGGTATCTGCTGTCCTGCGAGGGAACGTTCCGGGAAAGCGAGTCCTTTGTCCGGGGCTGCCTGGAGCGGGCGTTCCTTGAATACGGCCTGCCGGAGGTACTGAAAACCGATAACGGTCAGCCTTTTGCCGGCACCGGTATCGCTGGGCTGAGTCGCCTCGCAGTCTGGCTGATTAAGCTCGGTATCCGGCCGGAACGCATCCGTAAGGGTCATCCTGAAGAGAACGGTCGCCATGAGCGCATGCACCGCTCCCTGAAACACAGCCTGAGCTTCGGTAACCGGAGGGCTTCGCTCGAAGCACAACAGGCCTGGTTCGACAGTTATCGCCGGGAGTTTAATCAGGAGCGGCCGCACGAAGCGCTGGGCGGCCTGACGCCGGGCGGTATCTGGGTACCGTCGCCGAGGCGATGGGACGGGAAAATACCGGAGGTGAGCTATCCGGAAGGGGCAAGAGTGTACCGAGTGGGTCCCAAAGGGGTGATACACATCGGGAAACGAGTGTTCCTGAATCAGGCGCTGAGAGGGGAATATGTGATGCTGGAAGAGCGTAGCGACGGGCTTGAAGCGATAATATTTAACCAGATGGACCTTGCTTACTACGACAGACGTAAGCAAAGTATCATCCGGATAGATTAGGCAGAATGTGTTACCTATGTGGCCGGTCATACACAGCGCTTATCCACCCGACGAGTTACACTTTTCGCGACGAAATCTGTAACTCGTCGCAACGCTGTTTCACCGCCTGATGTAACAACCGCACTGTGGTTGAAAGCTGTTTACGATGCGGGCAAATCAAATTCAGCGGCACACTATCGCCCTGATACTGCGGCAGAATAATCTTCAAACGGCCTGCGTTGACATCTTCGCTGACATCCAGCCATGATTTATAAGCAATCCCTTCCCCCGCAACCGCTAAACGGCGTATCACTTCGGCATCATCGCTGATCATCGCGCTTTTAACCGCCACATGATGCGCATCGCCATCCAGGTTTAATGTCCATTTGTCATAAACCCGCCCGCGAATCGCATAGGTCAGGGCTTCATGCTGCACCAGTTCGCTGATGGTTTTCGGCTCGCCACAACGTTCAAGATACGACGGAGATGCCACCACCACGCGATGGTTATCCGGTGCCAGTGGCAGCGCCACATATGAGGCATCGTCGTTATTGCCGTAACGAAACGCGACATCCACTGGATCTTTAAATACGTCAGTCAGTTGGTCGGAAAACAGAATTTTCAGATGCAGTGCCGGATGCTCACGGCGAAATGCCTGAAATACGCCCAGCAGCATATTACGCCCGAGATCGGACGGCACCGCAATTTGCAACACGCCGCGTACTTCATCGCTCGCAGGCTGGATTTGTTCAAATCCGGTTTCCAGGGTTTGCAGCGCGGTAATGGCATACGGCAGCCAGGTTTCGCCTTCGGGCGTTAACCGCAGGCTGCGAGTAGAACGGGCAAACAGGCGGATATTCAGCGTTTGTTCAAGGCGTTTAATCGCGGTGCTAACCTGTGCTGGCTGCAAGCCGGCTTCACGCGCGGTGTCGCTAAAACTGTTTAAGGCGGCGGCCCTGACAAACAAAGTGAGGTCTTCCAACCTGAGCATTTTAACTCTCCGAGTATAAGTGTTGTTTTCTAACGGCTGTTTTTCGCCAGCAGCACACCTTGTACCATGAGTTCATTCACACGATGAACCCTTTAATCTCTGGAGCACCCATGAAAGCAATCGCGATAACCCAAGCCGCACAGGATGGCAGCAATCTGGACTTTCTGAACGAGATAACTGTACCGACGCCGGTCGCGTCAGGCCATGATTTGCTGGTCGAGGTGAAAGCGATTTCGGTGAACCCGGTAGATACCAAAGTTCGCGCCGGTTTTAAAGCCGACCAGCCACGGGTATTGGGTTGGGATGCCGTCGGGGTAGTGGTGGCAACGGGCGAAGCGGTTAGCTTGTTTAAGCCTGGCGATGAAGTGTGGTACGCCGGTTCGTTGACGCGCCCTGGCAGCAATAGCGAATTCCAGTTGGTGGATGAGCGCATCGTGGCTCTGAAACCCAAAACGATTGATAACGCCTCTGCTGCTGCATTGCCTTTAACCGCGATCACTGCCTGGGAACTGTTGTTTGACCGCCTGGGTGTGAAAGAAAAGGGCAATGAAAACGATGTGCTGCTGATTGTCGGCGCGGCGGGTGGCGTGGGTTCTATCCTCACTCAGTTAGCGCGCAAGCTGACCAACATTACGGTTATCGGCACCGCCTCACGCCCGCAAAGCCAAAAATGGGTGACAGATTTAGGGGCGCATCATGTTATCGACCACAGCAAGCCGCTGGCGGAAGAGCTGACGCGGATTGGCGTGAAGCAGGTGACTCACGTTGCCAGCCTTAACCAAACCGAACAACACTACAGCCAACTGATTGAAGTGCTGGCACCGCAAGGAAAACTGGCGTTGATTGACGACCCGGAAACGCTGGATGCGCGTCCGTTGAAGGTGAAAAGCATTTCTCTGCACTGGGAATTTATGTTCACCCGTTCGATGTTTGAAACCCGCGACATGATTGAGCAACACCGCCTGTTAACTCGTGTGGCCGATTTAATTGACCAGCGCGTGCTGCAAACCACGCTGGGCGAACATTTCGGAACGATTAACGCGGCAAACTTACGTCGTGCCCATGAATTGATTGAAAGCAATCGAGCGGTCGGTAAAATCGTGCTTGAAGGCTTCTAATTACATAAAAATCATAGAGAAAACATCATGGATATCATTCAATCAGCAGCTTCACGTTACTCAACTAAAGCGTTTGATCCGAGCAAAAAAATCACCGCTGAAAACATCGAAAAAGTGAAGGATTTGCTGCGCCTCAGCCCGTCCAGCACCAACTCGCAGCCGTGGCATTTTATTCTGGCCAGCACACCTGAAGCCAAAGCGCGTATTGCCAAAGCAACGTCTGGTTTCTATGTGTTCAACGAGCGCAAAGTACTTGATGCTTCACATGTGGTGGTGTTCTGCGCGAAAACGGCGATTGAT
This sequence comes from Buttiauxella sp. 3AFRM03, assembly GCF_003675305.1. Taxonomy (NCBI): domain Bacteria; kingdom Pseudomonadati; phylum Pseudomonadota; class Gammaproteobacteria; order Enterobacterales; family Enterobacteriaceae; genus Buttiauxella; species Buttiauxella sp. 3AFRM03. The sequence goes on along the minus strand of NZ_CP033076.1, from coordinate 1,050,911 downwards.
GAAACGCATCTTTCTAAACTGTTGGACCAGGAAAATGCCGATGGCCGTTTTGCCAGCCAGCAGGCGATGGAGGGGCAGCACAAAGGGCGTTCCTATTTTGTGAATATGCATCGCTTTGATTATAAAGATGCGCAGCACTGGATGGAAAAGCAGGTTTATCTCAACGTCGGTAACTTCTTGCTGGGTGTTTCCACGCTGAATATCGACGCGGTGCCAATCGAAGGTTTTGACGCGCGCATTCTGGACGAAGAATTTGGCCTGCGTGAAAAAGGTTTCACCAGCCTGGTTATCGTGCCGATTGGTTATCGCAGCGTGGAAGACTTCAACGCCGCATTGCCAAAATCGCGTCTCGAATTCAGCGAAATTTTAACGGAGTGCTAAACGTGGCTGATAATACGCTGTCGATTATTGCGGTGCTGAAAGCGAAAGCCGGGCAACGCGAGCAATTAAAATCTGCGTTGCAGGCGCTGATTTCACCGACTCGCAAGGAAGAAGGCTGCCTGGATTACGCCTTGTTCCAGCTTGAAGATACGCCAGATGTGTTTTACATGCGTGAATCCTGGAAAGGGCAGGAAGCGCTGGATGCACACATCGCGCTACCGCATTTCCAGGCGTTTGTGCAGCAGATGGATGAGTTGCTGGCTGAGCCTTTGCAGCTAGTGCGTTTGAATGCCGTAGAAGCGTAACTCCCGTGAGGGCGATTAGCGTTAAACGCTTTCGACCCTCACCGTTTTTTCTCCCGCCCGAAACTCACCTTGTTGCACATAACCGATATGGTCAGCCATCAGTTGCGCTTCGTGCTCGCTGTGCGTCACTAACAACGCTGTTTGCCCGGCCTCGCGTAAGATATCGCGTACCTCGCGCCCAAGCCGTTCACGTGTTTGTTTATCCAGACTGGAAAATGGTTCATCCAGCAACAGGATTTCAGGATTCGGCGCCAGCGCACGCGCTAAAGCGATGCGCTGTTGTTGCCCGCCAGAGAGTTCATGCGGATAACGGCTGGCATGGCTATGCAGTTCCACCATTTTGAGCAGTTGAGTCACGCGGGCTTGTTGCTCCTCGCGCGGCAGGCGGCGCAGGCCAAAGGCCACGTTTTGTTGGGCAGTCAGATGCGGGAATAACGCGTACTCCTGAAATACCATCCCGACCTTGCGTTTTTCTGGTGGCAGATGAACACCCGCTGCGGCAACACGCTGTTGCGATACATAAATCTCACCACTTTGCAGCCGTTCAAAACCTGCCACTGCACGCAATACCGTCGTTTTCCCGCAGCCAGATGCCCCCAACAAACATGCCAGCTCGCCTTTGCGTACTGACATCGAAAACCCTTTCAGCACCGGCTGCTGACTGTTGCCGTAAGCCACACGCACATCCTGAAGGCGTAACGCAATTTCTGACATAAATATTTCCTTTAACCTGTGCGAGTCATCTGGTGACGAACCAGCAAAATAACCGGTAGCGTGCCTGCGAGAACAATCATCAACGCAGCGATGGCGCCTTCTTCATAGGTTCCGCGCGCGGCTTCAGCGTAAAGCAGTGTCGCCAGCGTTTCGAAATTCACCGGGCGCAAAAGTAGGGTCGTCGGCAGCTCTTTCATGGCATCGGCGAAGACCAGTAACGCACTGCTGACTAGTGCCGGGCGCAGCAACGGGAGATGAATCCGCGCAAACGTCCCTGCACCATTTTCGCCAAGCAAACGGGAGGCTTGTTCCAGTGAGGGCGGAATGCGGCTCAGGCCGGAATCCAGCGCACCAATGGCAATGGCCTGAAAACGCATGGCGCAGCAGATAACCAGCAAGACCCCGGCAGACATCAGCGGCAAGCCACGCACCTCCAGCAAATCTGCCAGCCAGCGGTCTACGGCCATGGCGGGTGTGAGAAAACCAATTGCCAGAATCGTACCTGGCACCGCATAGCCTAATGACGCAAGGCGCATCACGCCACGGCGAAAACCTGGCAGCGCGTTGTCTGCGGCACTGTGGCGTGCACTCCACGCCACCAGCAAACTGACACAAACCACCACTAGTGTGGTTCCCGCCGCCAGTAACAAGGTATTTTGCAATGCCGAAAGCAACGCCGGTGAGAGTGGGTTTTCTTCGCCAAAACGTTTCATGCTCTCCCAGGCCAGAAATATCACGGGCGCGACAAAGCCCAGAATGACCGGCAGAGCGATAACGCTGGCAAGCAGCCAACCACACCAGCCGCGTATTGCTGTTGGTTGAATCTCACGCAGGCTACGGCTGCTGAACCCCTGCTTTTTACGGCCATAAAATTCCAGCGTCAGGATGCAGAAAATAAACATCAACATCATGCAGGCGATTTGCGCGGCGGCAGCCAAATCAGACCGTGAAATCCAGGTGGTGTAAACCGTGACGGTTAAGGTTTGTACGCCGAGAAATTCCGACGCCCCAATATCATTGAGCGTTTCCAGAAGCGCCAGGCTGATACCCACTGCCAGCGCCGGGCGAGCCATCGGCAACGCGACACGAAAGAAGGTCCCCGCAGCGCTGCAACCCAGTGTACGTGCCGCTTCCAGCAAATGTGCTGGCTGGCTGATAAACATAGCGCGGGTCGTCAGGTAAACGTAAGGATAGAGCACCAGACCCAGCAGAATAATCGCACCAGGCAATGAGCGTAAGTCGGGAAGCCGGAACTGGCGCGGGCTGTCGAAGCCCAGTAAGAAGCGGATGAAAGTTTGCAGCGGGCCGATAGGGTGCAGCAGATCGAGCCAGGCGAAGGCCACGATGTAGGTCGGCATAGCCAACGGAAGTAACAGCGCCCAACTGAGAATTTTACGCCCGGGGAAATCCCAGGCGGTCACCGCCCAGGCGCTGCCAACACCAATCACGCCGACTATCACGGCCACGCCTGCCAGCAGCAAAACGGTATTTTTTAGCACCGAAGGCAGGACAAATGTGACCAGATTATCCCAGTGCGAAAAATCAGCCTGCGTCGCCTGCCAGATAAGCGCAACGACAGGCATTAGCACGCCTAATGCGACACACAACGCAGCAAGATGGAGCGGTGTTAATAATGACTGCGGCCCGGAAACCAGGCCGCGCAACGTCGGAAGACGAAGTGATTTATTGATCGAATCCAACTTTATCTACCAACAGGCTCGCTTGTTTACGGTATTTAACAATTTCAGTTAACGGGACTTTATCGACGTCAATTTCACCGATAGTCGCACTAATTACCGGATCAAGCTGGACGCCTTTCAGTACCGGATATTCAAAGTTGGCTTGGGCGTAAAGCTGCTGGGCGGGTGCGGAGACCAGGTATTCCATCAATTTCACGGCTTCAGCTTTGTTCGGTGCAAAGCGGGCAACCGCAGCACCGCTGATGTTGACGTGGGTGCCGCCTTGTTCGAAGGTTGGTTTCACGACTTTAATCGCATCGCCCCATTTACGCGCATCGCTGCCTTCTTTGGCGTTTTTCATATGGCCAATGTAGTAGGAGTTCGCCAGGCCGATATCGCAAATGCCGCCGAGGATGTCACGGGCAACATCGCGGTCGCCACCGGTGGCTTTACGTGCCAGGTTCGCTTTCACGCCACGCAACCATTCTTCGGTTTTCGCTTCACCGTGGTGAGCAATCATCGCCGCGATCAGCGCGGTGTTATACGGATGTTGTCCGGAACGAATACACACTTTGCCTTTGTATTCCGGGCTGGAAAGTTGTTCGTAATGCCAGTTATCAATCGGCAGGGATTTGTCTGCATAGAGTACGCGTGCGCGCATTGATAGCGCGAACCACTGGTTATCTTCACCACGCAGGTTGGCTGGGATCGCGGTTTTGAGCATCGCAGAATCCACAGGCTGTGTCACACCTGCTTCAACTAAATCAATGAGATTACCTGCATCGACGGTCATCAGCAGGTCGGCAGGTGAATTTTTACCTTCCGCTTTGACGCGCTCAAGCATGCCGTCTTTGATATACACCGTGTTGACTTTCACGCCGCTGGATTGTGTCCAGCTATCCAGCAATGGCTGAATCAGACCCGGTTCGCGGGTGGTGTAGAGAGTCAGTGAGTCTTGTGCAAAAACCGGCAGGCTGACGGAGAAAACCAGTGCGGATGCAAGCGTGATACGGCGCAGTCCAGTGCGAGGCAGAACAAACTCATTCATCGTTGTGTATCCCTGAGTGATTTGAACTAATGGGGTTCAGTGCGCAGAGGCATCCCTGCGGGCTGGCGCAAGATAAATGATAATCACTATTGTTTGCAATCGCGAGCGAGGGTGGAATATCGACATTTACACAACTTTAACTGGAAGGGTTAGATGTGTCACACAGGCAGATGTGGCAGGGCTTACAGGAGAGGGGGGCGATTCTCAAAGTAATAAGTCACAAAAGCAAAAAGCCTGCTTAGTTTCCTAAGCAGGCTTCTTAAATTTGGCTCCTCTGACTGGACTCGAACCAGTGACATACGGATTAACAGTCCGCCGTTCTACCGACTGAACTACAGAGGAATCGTTTGAACGAGGCAAATAGTAACGTCACGTTCAAAAAGAGTCAATAACAAAAATAACACCTTGATTCAGATGATTAAATTAAGCTCAACTTGTTGAATTAATGCACCGTGTTTCCGTGAGATGTCGGGCTGTTTTCACTCTCACGCAAGCGTAACAATGGATTTTGGCAATAAAACTGGCAAAACCGTTGATAAAGTGAGGGGAAACGAGGAGCGAAAAGCTCGGGTGCACTGAAGAAATACTCTGAAAGCACCGCAAAACATTCTGCCGGTTCCGAAGCGGCATAGGCATCAATGCTGGCGGCGTTTTCACCGACCATGTCGATTTCATCCTGAATGTTGCTCATTGCCGCATGGAGGTCATGTTCCCAGCCTGCGACATCGCGCAGGGCAATCAGTGGAATTCCACTGGCACGGTCGCCGTTGCGCATATCCAGTTTATGGGCCACTTCATGGACCACCAGATTAAAACCAGAGGCATCAAAAGAGTCCTGCACATCGAGCCAGTTAAGGACAATAGGGCCTTGCTGCCAACTTTGCCCGGACTGTACGACGCGCTGATGATGCACAAGGCCAATATCATCTTGCCACTCGTCGTCTACAACAAACGGGGCAGGGTAGATAAGCACCTCATGAAAACCATCAAGCCATTCAATGCCCAGCTCCAGAATGGGCAAACAGAACAGTAATGCAATACGCGCACTTTTTAGCTCATCAAGTTCAAAACCTTGCAAAGGTACCAGGCGTTTTTGCTGTAAAAAACGATCCGCAAGACGGGTCAACTTTTCTTGCTCAGCTGGCGTGAGTGTCGCCAGAACAGGAATAGATAAAGCCTGCTCCCACGGCAGTGCTGCGACAGCAGATGAATCACTTGCTTTCCAGGGCCACTTAATCATGTTACTCGCTCGCAAAGTCATCTCTTGAACGGAAAACTACTATACCGTGACTGTAATACCAGACCAGCGATCTGAACAGCGCTGGCGAGAAGACGAGTATGTGTATTCTCTGTGACATTATTCAAACATTTACCCGTTCACCATTCAACGACGAGTGTCACAGCTTGTGCGGTGAGGTAGAAATTATTTCATATATCAATAATTTCAGTAGAAGTGTAGCTAATTGAAATGAGTGCGAGGCGGGGGAATTAAAAGAGCAAGGCCCGCTTGCGCGAGCCTTGAGGTAAAGCAATAACGGGTTAGATCAGATTAGAACTGGTAAACCATGCCTACACCCACAACGTCATCGGTAGAGATGCCTGTTGCAGCGTAGAAATCGTCATCGCCATCCAGCAGGTTGATTTTGTAATCAACGTAGGTGGAGAAGTTTTTGTTGAAGTAGTAGTTCGCGCCAACAGAAACGTATTTAACCAGGTCTTTGTCGTTCCAGTCGCTGTTTGGTGCGTAGTCTTGTGCCAGGTCTTTACCTTTAGATTGCAGGTAAGATATTTCTGGACGCAGACCGAAGTCGAACTGATATTGTGCAGTGACTTCAAAGTTTTGAGTTTTGTTGGCGATAAACCCATCAACATCACCAAACGGCGTCATGTTGCGGGTTTCCGAATACATGGTGGCCAGATAGATATTGTTGGCGTCGTATTTCAGGCCAACAGTCCAGACATCTGCATCTTCACCGCCAGCAGTTGAGCCGGTTTGCTGTTCGTTGGTACGGTCAGATGAGGCGTATGCTGCACCTGCGCTGAAGCCCATGCCGAAATCATATGTGGTGGACAAGCCCCAGCCATCACCATTTTGTGAATTGATGTCATTGTGACCGTTGTTAGTGCCTTCCTGATCAAAGGCTCCGTTAGATCCTTCATTCGCGCCCTGATATTGCAGAGCAAAGTTCAGGCCTTCAACCTGACCGAAGAAATCGGTGTTGCGGTAAGTCGCCATGCCATTGCCACGGCCAGTCATGAAGTTATCGCTATAGGTGTAAGAGTCGCCACCGAACACTGGCAGCATATCGGTCCAGGCTTCAATGTCGTAAACTACGCCGTAGTTACGGCCATAATCGAATGAACCGTAGTCACCAAATTTCAGGCCAGCGAAGCCCAGACGAGTCCATGATTGGCTATCGCCTTCAGTGCTGTCTGCCTGAATGTTATATTCCCACTGACCATAACCTGTCAGTTCGGAAGTAATCTGAGTTTCACCTTTAAAGCCCAGGCGAATATAAGTGTCATCGCCATCCTGACCTGAATCATCAGAGAACACATGACGAGCATCAACTTTGCCGTACAGGTCCAGTTTATTACCGTCTTTATTATAAACTTCCGCAGCGTGCGCAGAACCCATTGCCAATAAAGCAGGGATCACTAATGCCAATGCTGTTCTTTTCATTTATATATTCCTTTAAGTCATAATTATTATGAATGATTACTTATATTTCGTCCTCAACATCCACAGCAATCTTATTACACTTAGTTCAGTTTATTTATAAATAAACATGTAACTGTATTGGTTGAAATTTGACTAAATATTTCAGTGTATTCTTAAGTTATATTATTGAAAAATAAGTAAATTATTAATTTTTAGGATATTTCCAATGCATTGTGAGTATGTGTTTGCTATTTTTTATATCAAAACACAATGCATTTTTATCGATGAGTCTTTGTGAGTGATAGAATTGGCATTTAGAAAATAAGTTTTTTTATTTTTGTATTTAATTATCACTAAATTTTATATTAAGGGTGTATAAAATAAATAACGTGGGAATGGTTGATAAATACACAAATGTAATTTTATTGTTAAAATTATGAGGGGTGGCCTGATATATTGCCAATTTGAGAATCTTCCGGATTAAATAGAGAGGTTTTAGGCTGTCATAAAACGGCATAAATGTGATAAAAATCACATGCAGCGGATGGGTATCCATCGCATTACACAAACTAAACAGTTGAGAGAGTTATGTCAGACGTTATGGACGCGAAACCCGCCCGCACACCAGGTGGGAAATTGGCATTATGGTTGTTTTATGGATTTTGCCTGTACATGGTTTGGGCAGTTCTGCGTTACTTCTGGGTGGTGAGCAATGTCACCAGCGGGGACATGGGTTCGATGGCTGGAAAACTGCTCGGGGCATTAATGGGGTTGCTGGTTCTGGGAGCGGTAGCCGCATTATTAGGTGGGCTCGCCTGGTACACGCGGGCCAGGTGAATAAATCGTGCCAAAGTGGGTTGTTGTCACGGTGATACTTGCTAATTTTGTGATCTTGTACTCATATTAAGTACCGGATCCCGCTGTGAAGTAAGGAGCACGTATGCCAATAGCCCACTGGCAAGAGCGTTTCGAAGAGTACTTGCACCATAACTGGTTGCAGGACGATAAAGCCCACGATGTGGCCCACTTCAGACGCGTATGGAAAACCGCGCAACAGATCATGGAAACAACCGAAGCCGACTGGCTGGTGGTACTCACCGCCTGTTATTTCCATGACATCGTCAATTTGCCAAAGAACCATCCCGAACGGCATCTCGCTTCTACACAGGCGGCACAAGAAACATTACGTATTCTTGACGCTCATTTTCCCGATTTCCCTCGCACGTTATACGATGCGATTGCTCATGCGGTGCGTGCTCACAGTTTCAGTGCTCAAATTGCGCCGCAAACTCTTGAAGCGAAAATTGTGCAGGATGCAGATCGCCTGGAATCACTTGGTGCAATTGGCCTGGCGAGAGTGTTTTATATTTCAGGTTCGCTGGGGCGACCATTGTTTGATAGCGAAGATCCGTTAGCGTGTGGGCGTGAGTTGGATGACTCCACATATGCACTTGACCATTTCCAGAAAAAACTGCTGAAGCTCCCTGAATCCATGCAAACTGAGGCAGGGCGTAAACTGGCCTGGCTCAATGCTGATTTTTTGGTTAACTACATGGCCAAGCTGTGTGCAGAACTGAAGGGCGATTATTGCGGTATCGATCGTGGTGTTGTCGAGCAATTCGCCTCCCCCAAACAGTCCTCATAAATTTCGTTCTAAAACTAAAATGATGCCCGCATTGGTTGCGGGCTGTTCTGTTTTTCTCTGGGTCAAATCAGTGATAGAGTTGCACTCTATTTTCCCTAAACTGGTTCATGATGAACGACTTCGACGCCATTGCCGAGCAACTCTCACAACAATCCCAACGCCTGCAACAACAGCAACTAGAAGAAGACTTTGCGCTAGTGAGCCGAATTCTGGAAATCTATGACCAGAAAACAGTGGCCCATCATTTGCGCCAGGTCAGCGGCGACTGGACACGTGAATCGCTAAACCGCTGGTATAACCGTAAATCTTCGCCTCGCACGCTGACACCAGCAGAAAGCGCCATGCTGCAAAATATGTTGCCGCAGTTACCTGCACACCACGGGAAATACGCCTTTAAATTCGTCGATTTATTTGCCGGTATTGGCGGCATTCGTAGCGGGTTTGAAGCCATTGGCGGGCAATGCGTTTTTACCAGCGAGTGGAATAAATACGCGGTGCGCACTTATAAAGCCAATTGGTACTGTTGCCCTGAAAATCATCAGTTCAATCAGGATATCCGCGATGTTACTCTCAGCCACCGTGTTGACGTCAGCGATGAACAGGCCACTGCACATATTCAGGCTATCATGCCGGATCACGACGTACTGTTGGCCGGTTTTCCATGCCAGCCCTTTTCCCTGGCAGGCGTGTCGAAGAAAAATGCTTTAGGCCGTGCTCATGGCTTTGCCTGTGAAACTCAGGGCACACTGTTTTTCGATGTCGCACGCATTATTGACGCGAAACGCCCAGCTATCTTTGTGCTGGAAAACGTGAAAAATCTAAAAAGTCACGATAAAGGCAACACCTTCCGCGTCATCATGGAAACACTGGATAGCCTGGGTTATGAAGTCTCTGATGCCGCAATCATGGGGGCGGGTGACCCTAAAATTATCGATGGTAAAAACTTTCTTCCTCAACATCGCGAACGTATTGTGCTGGTCGGTTTCCGTCGTGATCTCAATGTGCATAAAGATTTTACACTGCGCAAACTCAGCGAATGTTATCCGCAACGCCGCCCGACGTTTGGTGAATTGCTGGAACCGACGGTGGATGCGAAATATATTCTCACGCCAACACTCTGGAAGTACCTCTATAATTACGCGAAAAAACACCAGGCGAAGGGTAATGGTTTTGGCTACGGTCTGGTTGATCCTAATAACCCAGTGAGCGTGGCACGTACGTTATCCGCGCGTTATTACAAAGACGGGGCAGAAATCCTCGTGGATCGTGGTTGGGATAAATCGCTGGGAGAGGCAGATTTTGATAATGCGGAAAATCAGCAATGTCGCCCACGCCGTTTAACACCGCGTGAATGCGCGCGCTTAATGGGTTTTGAGGCAGTGCAGGGGAGTAAGTTCCGTATTCCAGTATCTGATACTCAGGCCTATCGGCAGTTTGGTAATTCAGTGGTGGTGCCTGCTTTTGCGGCGGTCGCTAAACTGCTTGAGCCAGTCATAAAGCTTGCCGTTACTGGTCAGGATAAATAATCAGCCGTTGTCGGGTGGATTAGCGTCAGCGATACCCACATCTATGTTGAGAAATCTATAAACCCGTATTCTGTTGGTGCGCCAGTACTAAGGCGCACCAACAACTTGAATCAGGAGATATTAATCAATGACATTAATTATTTGTCATGAATGAATGCTGGCTTAATAAATAGTTAAGCTGTTTTTAATTTCTGTTCAAGGATTGCCTGCTTAGTAAATATAAGTGCAGGAGTGTTGATGGTAAGGGGGCATTTGGTGATGTATGAAATGAAGGTGATTTTTATAAACAGTTAATAACTCATTAAGTAGATGTGTTGTGTTTATCTCGCTTAGTATGTGGATTACTAGTTGCTGCACTAATATCAAACGGTAAATTAACCACATGAGTAACACTCAACATAAATTAAGTAAGTCTCGCCCCCCACGCGTGCAAATAACCTATGATGTGGAAGTAGGTGGTGCACAAATCCAAAAAGAATTGCCTCTAGTCATCGGTGTTGTCGGTAGTTTTGCCAGTGACGAAGCACCGTTACGTGAACGCCGCTTCACTCATATCGATAAAGATAATTTTAATGATGTTATGGAAGGGATGAACCCCTCTGTTGACATGTTAATTGAAAGTGCTTTACCTCAAAAAGAAGGTCAACTGGCGGTTTCGCTTAAATTTAATTCTATTGATGATTTTTCTCCTGAAAATATCGCAATGCAGGTAGAGCCGTTACGTAAGCTTTTGGAAATGCGTGAGCAATTAAGTGACTTGCGCAACCGTACTGCCAGTAATGATCGCCTGAAAGAGCAATTGCTTGAATTAATACAGCAGCAAAATACGGCTTCTGGTGCAGTAACTTCTGACGAAGGAGAGGCAGAATGAGTGATATTCAAGTCATCAATGCCGCAGAAGTTGCACAAACAAGCGATTTCCTCGATCAAATTATTGATAATACTCAGGCGATTCGCCGTGAGTCAGATCGTAATAAAGTTAAGGTTCAGATGGACAACTTATTGTCAGAAGTTGCCTCTGGTGCTGTTGTTATTTCCAGCGATTTAGTCGGCAGCATTGAAATGCGTATTGCCGCAATAGATGCACTGCTTTCCGCGCAGGTCAGTAATATTATTCAGGCTCCAGAATTCCAGAAAATGGAGTCTTCCTGGCGTGGTCTACACAAACTGGTACAAAGTAGCGTGACTGAAAACACCAAAGTGCGTGTTTTCAACTGTACTAAAAAAGAGCTGTTACGTGATTTCAAATCAGCTTCAGATTTTGATCAGTCGTCATTATTTAAAAGTATCTACGAAAGCGAATATGGCACCTTCGGTGGTGAACCGTATTCTGCATTTGTCGGTGATTTTGAATTTGAGGCAATGCCAGAAGATATTCTGTTACTGGAGCAGATTTCTCATGTTGCAGCCGCTGCACATGCACCTTTCCTGACGGCCGCTAACCCGGGAATGTTCTCAATGGGCAGTTTCTCCGAGATGCCTCGTCCACGCGATCTCGGCAAATTGTTTGATACCTCAGATTATGCTCGCTGGAAGTCCTTCCGCCAGAGCGATGATTCCCGCTATGTTGGATTGACACTTCCGCGTGTTATCGGTCGTTTGCCTTATGGGGCGAAAACAGTTCCGGTAGAGATGTTTAATTTCGAAGAAAAAGTTATCGAAAATAATGATGGCTCCAGCTATTTGTGGATCAATGCCGCTTATGAGTTAGCCGGTCGTATGGTGGAAGCCTTTGAAGAACATGGCTGGTGCGCAGCAATTCGTGGTGTAGAAGGCGGTGGGCTGGTGAAATCCCTGGCAACACATAGCTTTGTTTCACAAACCGGTGAAAAAGTGATGCAGTGCCCAACAGAAGTGGCTATTTCCGATCGCCGTGAGAAAGAACTCGCCGACCTTGGCTTTATTCCATTAGTTCATTGTAAGGGTACCGATTACGCCGCATTCTTTGCGGTGCAATCAGTCAATAAACCCCGTAAATATGATTCTGAATTGGCTAATGCCAATGCCAAACTTTCAAGTCAGCTGCAATATATTATGACGACATCGCGTTTTGCACATTATATGAAATCTATTGTGCGCGATAAAGTGGGTAGCTTTATGTCCAAATCCGAATGCCAGGATTTCCTGCAAACATGGATTAACCAATATGTTGTCGGTTCCGATAATGTTGGTGCTCATATTAAAGCCAGCCATCCATTGCGTGAGGCAACAGTAGAGGTCGTTGATGTTCCTGGTAGCCCAGGAAGTTACCGCGCGGTGGTTTATCTTAAACCCCATTTTCAGCTGGAAGGACTCAGTATGTCACTGCGTCTGGTAGCAGAACTCCCTGCATCTACAGGTGCATAATCATTAGTTAAAAGGAAATATATCAATGGCAAGTGCTGATAATCTATTCATGCAAATTGACGGTGTTAAAGGTTGTGTGAGTGATAAAAAATATGACGGTTGGATTTCAATCGGTCATGTTAATAATGGTGTTTATAGTACAGCTAAAATTAGCAATGGTTCAGGTCAGTTGAATAGCGATGGCGTTAATTTTGATTCTGTTTCTTTCTCTAAAGAGCTAGATGCAACTTCAACTGATTTGGTTAATATGGTTGCCCAGGGCACCAATATTAAAAAAATCATTGTTGCGATGAACGTTAAAACTGACGACAAAGATAATGAAATGGTTCGCTGGACCTATGAAAACTGCATTCTGACCAGTCATAGTATCGGTGCGCAGAGTGCAGGGGATATTCCACAAGAAACTCTGAGCTTCGTATTTAGCAGCTTTAAATTTGAAACTCAGATGGTCGATCCTGGTGGTAAAACCAAGAAATATGGTCCAGTGGGTTGGAATATCACTGAAAATACCAAGCTGTAATAAATTAAACAGTGTGCAAAGCACACTGTTTTACTGAGATGAAAATATGAACTCTTTACTACAGCGCCTGGCGGATGATAATCCGAATGATCAATATGACGATGCGGAGGGTGAAGACAAAAGCGATGTATTAGTTTCTGAAATACTGCTTCTTTTGTCTTCACGCCCTCTGAATTACCATGTTGAGAACATTCGATTAATTAATGAGTCAATCATTAATTATGGGGTCAGTGATGTGTTCACCAGCGATACCTCACGCCTTGAGAAAATATCTATTATGCAGGCGCGAATTACACTCGCATTACAACGATTTGAACCAAGGCTTAAAAGTATTAATGTTTATCCTGGTGAAACGCAGAAACATATCAACTCCTTTGTTATTGAAGCAGAAGGTTTTTTAGGTAATGTCCGTTATCACCTCATGTGGGACGACGTGTTGAATCAGTTTTTCCTTCGGGATTAAAGAGCATTAATCATGTTAGCTAATAAACTCATTTCATATTATCAAAAAGAACTTGGCTACCTTAAAATCCAGGGAAAAGCTTTTGCTCGTCATTTCCCTAAAGTTGCTCGCCGTTTAGGTATTTCTGAAGGAATGTCGGAAGATCCGCACATCGAAAGATTAATCGAATCTTTCGCGCTGGTGACTGCGCAAATCCAGCAGCGTCTTGATGAAGATATGCCTGAAGTGACCCACGCGTTGCTTAATGTGTTGGCTCCGCAATTGCTGAGGCCGTTTCCCTCAGTGTGTATCGTACAAATGTCTCCTGACGTCAAAGTCAGTGCGCTGACTTCTGGCAACTTAATCGAGGCCAAAACGTATTTATTCTCTCGTCATGGTGAGAATCAAAGTTGTCGTTTTCGCACCGTTTATCCAGTGATGATTCAACCGGTTAGTTTGACAAAAGCTCATCTGAATCTCGATGAGGTAACGTTATGCTGGAACCTCAATATAAAACTGACAACCTGGCCAGGTGCGACATTAAGCGCGAATTCTCTGCGTGTCCATCTGAGTGGCGCTAACAATATCGTTAACATTCTCTACACGCTGTTATGCAGTGAAGTGCTGTCGATTCATTTGCAGCAGGATGAACAGCGCTATGAGCTTTCTGCCCAGCATATTTGTGGTATCGGTTTTGGTGAGAATCAAAATCTGCTCGCGGGTGACTCGAGAATTTCACCGACACATAGCCTGTTGCAGGATTATTTCTTCTTTCCTCAGAAATTTCATTTTATTGATATTCCGTTACCTGACGGTTTTGTCGCGGGCAGCAAAAGTGAATTTACCCTGAAAATAGCCTTCAACCGCTGCACGATTGCCAATCAGCTGGAAAAAATGGCGGCCATGGTCAACGAGAATTTATTTTTGTTGAACTGTACGCCAGCGATTAATTTGTTTGAGCATCGCGCTGAACCCATCACGCCAGACCATGAAATTGCGGAGTATCTGGTGATCCCTGATATTCGCCATCAGAACGCCATGGAAATCTGGTCAGTGGATAGCGTTTCGGCGATGCGTAAACAAGGTAATGAAACGCTTTCCCGCCCCATTTATCCATTATTTGGTTTAGACCATTCTGCACAAGATGGTGAACCCGGACTTTTTTGGCAATGCATGCACCGCGAAACTGACAGCTGCGAGGGAAGTGTCCCGGCGTTGTTTATCGCATTTTCCGACCGCAGTGAGCAGCCTTTGACGCCAGGAAGTGACGTCGTCAGCCTGAATCTCACCTGCACGAATCGTGAACTTCCTTCGACGATGCGTAACGGCGATCCAGACGGCGATTTTGAGTCGGAATTGCCGATTGCCGGGATGAAAATCACCGCATTAACGCGCCCGACTATTCCGGTCAGGCCGCCGTTAAAACAGGCTGCACGCTGGCGTTTAATCTCGCAACTTTCGCTCAATCATATGCTGATCGGCGGGCCGGAAGGGGTACGCGTGCTCAAAGAGACGCTGGCGTTATATAACTTTGTTGATAATCCAGGGATCGCCCGTCTGATCAATCTGCTGTTGCGCGTTGAGTCTGCCCCTGTCGTCGCAAGGTTAGTCCCGCAGGATCCGCAATCCCTTTCACGCGGTATTGAGATACGCATTACGTTTGCCAGCGAAGCCAGCACCGAAGCGGAATACTTCCTGTTTTGCCGCTTTATCGATTGTTTTTTGGCGTTGTATGCACCGGTTAACAGCTTTACGCGTGTGGTCACGGCCATTGAATCCAAAGAGGAGTCTCAGCGTGTCTGGCCGATTCGTGCGGGTCGCTTGTCATGGCTCTGAATATCTGTTTTAGCCCGCATAATTTTTTCCAGCAGGTGCGCATCATGCTGCGCCATCTGACGAAAAAACAGGGGCTTGAAAGCAAGCAAGCACTGGAAAATAACCTGCGTTTTATTTCCCCACTTTCGCTTGATACACCGTCAGGCGAAATCGGCGAGATTAAACAATTAGCTAAAAATCAGTGGCAGGTGGAGGTCGCGGCTTTTGGGTTAACCGGGGCGCTCGGCGCATTGCCGACGGTTTACACCGAATGGTTGATTGAACGACATTACCGCTATGGCGATAAAACCGCTAAAGCGTTTCTCGATATTTTTAACCACCGCCTGCACACCCTGCGTTACCTCGCCTGGCAAAAGTACCACTACTACGCGATGGCCGAATTCTCGGCGACGCTGCCTTTAAGCGACGCGGTTCAGGCGCTGGCGGGAGTGATGCAAAGCCCATCTTCTTTTCAGCAACTACGCTATGCCGATTTGTTCGCCCATTCGGTTCGCTCGATGCTCAATTTAGAAACGTGGCTAAAACATAGCTTCTCCGTGCCGGCAAAAATTACCCCGTTTACCGCGGAATGGCGATCGATGGAACCGGCGTTGTGCTGCTGCCTTGGGCAACCGTCGCAAACGTTGGGTTCAGCACCGATGCTGGGGCGTGTCTACTGGGATCGGCAATCGCATTTTACCGTCTCTCTTGGGCCTGTGCCGTTGCGGGATGTCGGTCTGTTCCTGTCAAAAGGCAGACATTACAAAAATCTGTGGACTCATATTCGCGACTATGTAGGCGCAGGGCTGGATTTTGATATCGACATCCTCATCCAAAATACCTCAAACGGCATGACTGAACTGGGGACGGGGCAAATTGGCCTGGATATTTGTCTTGGGCGCGCCTCTGAAGCGGGCCAGCACACCATTCGATTACCCGTCTATCGGGAAGGAAAATAAGACATGCCAAATGTATTAGGGCAGAACAATAGATTCATCCGCTTTGTTGGGGATGCGGCTAATTCACTGACATTAATGAGCATTGAAGGTGAGGAACAACTCTCATCCACTTTCCGCTACCAAATCCAGTTTCGTACGGAATTAAGCAGTGCGCAGATGGGGCGTTTCCTCGGTAAAGAAGTCGCCTGTGAGATTGGGCGCAATAGCCGCAAGCGTTATGTGCATGGCGTCATCACCCATATTGTGGAAATGAATAATACCGATGGTATCAGCACGTTTGTTGGCCGCCTCGAGCCACGTATGGCTTTCTTGCGTCTGGGTCGTAATCTGGCAGTGTTCCAGAATATTACGGTGCCTGATTTAGTGTGCCAGCTGTTGCGCCAGCAGAATATCAACCAGATCGAGTTACGCCTGCGTGCAACCTATAAACCTCGTGAATATTGCATTCAATACCGCGAGTCAGATTTTGACTTCATCAGCCGCTTGCTGGAACAAGAGGGGATTTACTACTTCTTCAGCCATACCGCGGGGCAGCACCAACTAGTGCTGGCTGACCATCCATCCTGCCACCATTCCACGGCACCGGCGCAACTGCCTTTTATGCCGCAGACGGATTTGGGGGAGGGGAACGGCATTTTAAGCTGGTCGGCGCACTCATCACTCGCTGCTTCTTCCGTGCTGTTAAAAGGCTTCAACATGGAGCAGGCAGCCAGTATTGAAGGGGAGTCGAAGGTGGCCGACCAGGATTACGCGGTTCAGGGGGTCAGTTACGTTGATGCCAACGGTCACGACAACCGCTCTCTGCTTGAGGCGCAGGCCAGGCTTAAGATGGAGCAACTGGAAGCCGACAGTCAGCAATATCTGGCAGAGACTTCAGCTTTCTGGGTGCACTGTGGTGAAAAATTCACTCTGACTGACCATCCGTCATGCCACGGCGACTACCGCATTAAATCGGTTCATCTGCGGGTAAGCAGCAGTATTGATGACAGCACCCCGGATTTCCATTGTCAGATTCATTTGCTGAAAGACAGCGTGTCATGGAGGCCTGAGCACACCACGCCTCAACCTTATATTCCCGGTATTTTGACCGCCACGGTGGTTGGCCCTAAATCGGAAGAAATTCATACCGATGAATACGGGCGTATCAAAATCCAGTTCCCCTGGGATAACGAAAACAAAAAAGACGACGGTAGTTCATGCTGGGTTCGCGTGTCGCAACCCTGGGCGGGTGGCCGTTTTGGCGCGATGTTCCTGCCGCGGGTTAACAGCGAGGTGATCGTTAGTTTTGTTCATGGCAACCCGGATTATCCGCTGGTTACCGGCACGGTATTTAACGGGCAAAACAAACCGCCACTGACGCTGCCGGATGAAAAAAATCACAGCGGATTCGTTTCCCGTAGTTCGCTTGATGGCAGCGTTGAAGAGAGCCATCAACTGCGATTCGACGATAAAAAAGGCGAAGAACGCCTGGTGATTACCTCACAAAAAGATCTGCTGTTGACGGTGAAAAATAACGTCATCACTGAAATCACCAAACAAGTCACCGAAACCATCGGCGAAGGCCGTGCAACTGAAATTACCAAAGGCAATGAAACGTTAACCCTGAAACAGGGCGATCGTGCGTTGACGCTGGAAAAAGGCAACCACAATACCACGCTGAAAAGTGGCGATTACGCGCTTGATATCAAAGGTAATTTAAAAGCCAGCCTCAGTGGTGGCGAACATCAGATGGATATCAGCGGCGGTGGCAGCAAGGTGAAAGCCGATAAAGCCTGCGTGATTGAATCGACGCAAAGCATCGAACTTAAAGTGGGCAGCAGCAAGATATCTATCACCCCTTCTGGCATCACATTGAGCGCGACCACTATCAAGGTTGAAGGCAGCGGAACCGCAGAGCTGAAAGGCGCGATGGTGACAGTTAAAGGCAGCGGTATGACGCAAATTAAGGGTGGCGTGACCATGATTGGTTAAGGCGATGATGATGAAAGAAAAATTAATGACTCCAGAAGCTTTTGCCGGTTATCGCAGTGCTGACAGTGGCTATGAAAATGCACTCAATCTGATGGTTTCCGGCCAATGGGAAGATGCGCTTGCCAGCCTGGTACTTGATAAAACGCCAGAAAAAGTGCTCGGCTGGGTGGTGCAACAAGTCACACAGTTGCCATTAAATCCACCGGCTCTCCAGTGTGTGGCCGACATCAATCAGTGGCTGAAAACCCACGATGAAGGGCTGCGTCGGGATATTTTCCTGCAGGCGGAAAACCTCGGTTTTGATACCCCAGTCGGTGCGGCAGGGCTGGCGCTGTTCTGGATGCAGGGCAGCATGACACCCGACGAATTTGAGGCTGTTTATCCCGAAGCACATTTAGCCCCGTTGATGCTGCACTGCGCGCTGAAACAGTTGAGTGTCCTGCTGGCGGCAGATAACGCCCCGCTTATCGGTGCACAAAACCTGCTTGCCCAATGGCACACCGTGCAAGGGGGTCATTAATGGGCCAGCCCGCTGCACGAGTCGGTGACATGCACGTTTGCCCGATGGTCACCCCCGGTTTGCCGCCCATCCCCCACGTCGGTGGGCCAATCACCACGCCGGGCTCTCCGACGGTGCTGATTGGCGGGGTTCCTGCCGCAACAGTCGGTTCAATGGCGGTGTGCGCCGGGCCTCCTGATTCAGTGGTTAAAGGCAGCACCAAAGTGCTGATTGGTGGCAAGCCAGCCGCACGGATGGGAGACAGCACGGCTCACGGCGGCACTATCGTTGTTGGCTGCCCAACAGTTTTGATTTCTTAGAGTGTGATGCAATGAAAACAAATTTTGATGAACTGTTGGTGCCGATCGGTGAAGAGCAACCCGCTGGTCGCAACGTTGAATATCAACAAATTTATGACGATATTCGCCAGGCGCGCGAAAGCGATCCTGATTATTTGCCGCAGGGTGAATGGGCAACCGAATTACGCAAGGCCGACTGGCTCAAAGTCATCCGTCTGAGCCGCGAAGTCTTGAAAAAGGAGAGTAAAGATCTCCAGGTCGCCTGCTGGTTTGTTGAGGGTTTAACTCAGCAAAACGGCCTGGCGGGTTTACTGGAGGGAACGCAGTTTCTGGCAGCGTTTCTCGAACGCTATTGGCAAACCGCCTGGCCTGAGCTGGATGAAGACGGTGCGGTTATTCGCCACAGCATTCTGAATCGTCTGGATCGCCAACTGGCGCTGATGTTGAACAGTTATCCGTTACTCGGGCAGCCAGAAAGCTCGCTGGACCACTGGCAAAAAGTGCTCCTTCAGGAACATCAATCCACGATGGCCCGCAGCCGTACTGATTCAGACAGTGACTTCTCTATGGAGACATTTAATCGTTGGGCACTTTCGCTTGTACCACAAAAAATTGTGACGCAGAGCGAAACACTCGAGCTGCTCATCGAAATGCTCAATCACCTGGAAGCGACCTACGAGGAGGTCAACCCGCAGGCAGATTCATCTGCGCTGGGGCAAACGCGTAGCGTCATTGCCGAGATGCAGGACTTTATGAAACGGCTGTTTGACCGTGCGGCACCCGCTTATGACGACATCATGTCGCTCAATGTATTAGCGCCACAAGAAGCTGATTTATCTGCTGAATCCGCCATGTTTGCTGGCAGGACGCAAAAGCAGGAGATGTCGCGAGATTTAGCCATCAGCCAAATGCTGACAATTGCGCATTTTTTCCGTCAGACAGAACCCTCCAGCCCGGTCCCTTTTTTGATGGAGCGTGCGGCGCGTTGGGCGGGAATGACACTCACCGAATGGCTTGATGAAATGCTGGAAGACAAGAGCTGTATGCGCGACATCAACAAAGTACTAAAAGGGCAAGAAACAGAATGAAAGGTCAAATCAGCTTCGTGGGTCTGTTACTCAGCATGCTTATGCTTGCGGGGTGTAGCACGGGCGACCAGGAAGCGCGTCAGCGGTCTATTGACAAGGTATCCGCTCCGTTTGCCAGCGGTGCCATTACCCTGAACCTGCGTGCAGAGCCGGGGCTAAACAGCGTCAATGAGCTGCCGAACAGTTGTACGGTTTTGCTGTTACAGACCAAAGATAAACCGGCGCTGGATAAGCTATTGAATAATCCGACGTTGCTTAAAAGCCTGTTTGCCGGAGCGGGCAACGAAGGGGATGTATTACAGCTTGATCGCTATGTCGTGATGCCTGGACAAAGCAATATTCTGCATATTGATCGTGCACAGAATACGCGCAACCTGGCGCTGGTTGCCGGGTATTACCCGTTCCCGACTAAACAACACATGTTTACGGCAGAAATCCCGGTCAGCACGCACAGCACCGGCTGGTGGTCGCCCGTGTGGCAATCGGCACTTTCACCCGTCACATTTTCCGTCACGCTGGGCAGTGAAAGTATTGTCAGTGCCGGCGAACCCAATGAGACGGAAAACATCGCCCAGAACACCGCGCCCGTTGCCGTCGAGGAAAAAGGGTAATGTACAGCGAACAACAACAAATTTACTGGCACTCCGGGTTATATCTTCAACCGCAGCATTTTCAATCGCTTGATTTGCACCATGAGTGGCAGCTTGCCCAGCGCTTACAGCTCGCGCAACCTTATAACCATGGGTTGATTGAAGTCGAAATCAATAAAGCGGCGCTGGACGATTATGTGGTCAGTGTCGATCACATCCGCTTTATCATGCCTGGCGGGACATTCTTATCGATGCCAGGAAACTGCCAAATTGAAAAACGAAACTTCCGTGATATCTGGAAGCAACGCGACCAGACGCTGCCCATATGGCTGGCATTGCGTCGTTTTGATCCGCAGCACAGCAACGTCACGACGCTGGGAAAAGAGCACGATCGTGCGGTCACCCGTTGGGTGAATACCGGGGAAGATCGGGTGATGAAAGATGTCTACGATCATGCGCCAGACGCCACAGTCGCGCGCTTGTGTTACAACGTGCGCCTGCTATCAGATGCTGAAAAAGCCGATGCCGTAGATTGCGAATGCATTCCATTAACTCGCTTACGTTATCTCAATGACCGGGTCACGTTAGATGAGGCGTTTTCCCCGCCATCGGTGACGCTCTTTGGCTCCCAAAGCCTAGAGAAACTTATCGAAGCCATCTATTTTGAGCTGAGCGCCAGAGCCAGAAAACTGGAGGAATATAAACGTTCCGAACGTCTGGTGAACGATGCTGAACGTGGCGACCAGGTGACGCAGCTGCTGGCGATGCGCTCTCTTAATCGTGTCTTGCCTATGCTGAAAAACTATTGCCAGGCACGGCAGGTTCACCCCTGGACGGTTTACAACCTGCTCTGCCTGCTGATTGGCGAGTTTTCGTCCTTTAGCGACAGTTGTTCTTTTGACGGGCAGTGGCGAGACAGCGAAAGCAAGCTGCTGGATTATAACCATAATAGGTTGCTGGGTTGCTTTGAAAGCGCACGCAGGACATTGATTTCCCTGCTGAACAGCCTGATTCTTGAGGACAATACGTATGTCACGCTTGAGAAAGATTCTCAGGGCGTTTTCAGCGGTGAGTTCAAAAGCCTCGAGTTTAAACAAAGCGAAACGGCGCTGTTATTGCTGCGTTCTGCCAGCATCCCGATTGAAAACCGCCAGATAAAAAACCAGGGCGGTATCAAACTGGCACCGCCGCAAATGATCGAAATGTTAATCCAGCATGCTTTGCCGGGGATTCCGGTGAGTGCCTGCCGCCAACCTCCGCGAGGCGTGCCGAACCGTAGTGACTCTCACTATTTTGTTATCGAACAGGATAGCGACCTGTGGAGCAAGGTTATCAAAGGAAAAGGTATTTCCTGTTACTGGCCTGATATGCCGGACGATTTGCAGGTTCAAATTATTTTTGTGGTGCCATCATGATGAGTTTATTGAATTGTTATTTACCTTTATTCCGTCTGGTGACCACGTTATTGACTCAACCTCAATTACATGAGGATTACGCGGTTTTTCGCAGTCAGTGCATAGAGTTATTAGAGCAAGCATTATGTGAATCTGAATTGCACCATGAACAACAAGAATGTGAAGATGCTTATTTTGCGGTGGTGCTTTATTTAGATGAACGGGTGTTATGTTCGACCATTCCCTGGGTTAAGGAGTGGCGCGCAGCATTACTGCAAAAGCACTACTTCAATATTTCTGTTGGTGGCGAAGAGTTTTTCACCCGCCTTGATACCCTCGATAAAACCAATACGCCATTAAGAATGGTGTATCTGTTTTGTTTATTGATGGGCTTTCACGGGAAATATACCCAACAAGATGCCCAGTTATTACAACAACGTATTGATAGTGAAAGAGAGTGCTTACCCGAAGCCTGGCGACAGTGGCCAAACGAGGCAAACCTGGTTGAACCTGGCTCAGGAACCCTTAGCGGAAACCAACAAACGCGTAAAAAATTGCGGCAACGTAAAGGGTTGCTGTTGTCATTACCGTTATTTATCTATGCCCTTATGTTAGCTATTGGTTCAGGTTTTTTTACCGGGTAATAAAATGTTTAAAAAACTGATTGAATTTTTTGCATGGGCAATATTGCTGTGCTTGCTATTTGTTTTTTGTTTGTGCATTGCGGTGATTAGTGAACGCTCTTTTACCGCTGCGGTTATTCTGTGGTTTGCATTAATTATTGCTGTTTTAGTGGTTCGTTTAATCTGGTTTTCGCTGCGCGGGATCTCTCAGAGCAAATATGTTCTTTATTTGAAACAGCGCTTAACGCTGACCCGAATGGAACATGTTCTGTTTGAACACTGGAAAGCGGGTGAGTCGGTGATTAAACGCATCAAAAGGCGTAAACAGCACCTACCCTGGTTTATCTTAACGGGTAAACGCAGCGGTAAAACCACGCTGATGGCGAGTGCTGGTCTGCCCCTTTTTTCAAACGAGCCTGAAAGTGCACTGGTGGTGCCTACGCGCACCCTGCGCTGGTGGTTTTTCCACTCCTCCGGTTTCCTTGACCTTTCGAGCCATTTCCTCAGTAAAACGCCTGCTTTTGAACGCGGCTGGCTCAATCTGGTTAACTGGTGCCAACGCGTACCTTCTCCGGCGGGCATTGTGGTGTGCGTTTCCATCGCGGATTTACGGGGAAAAGAGGCGGCAGATTTACATCTCAATGCCCGTCTTGTTCGAACGCAAATCGAGCCATTGATTAAAAAACTCAAGCGCCGTTTGCCGGTCTACCTTTTTGTCACCTGTTGCGATCAAATCGCTGGTTTTAGCCAGTGGGCAAGCAAACTTTCACCTGCTCAGCGTCAGCAGGCGTTGGGCTATTACTGGCTGACTTCGCCGGTTGTTGATGGTAAAGACCCCGCTTTGCTTGACCCCCTCTTTACCTGCGTGAAAGACGGGCTGGATAAAGTCCGGGTCAGCATGTTGTCTGGCGGTGATCCCGATAATGACACTCTCGCATTGCTGGATTTCCCGGAACAACTGATGCAGTTGCAGCCTGCTTTGCAGCGTTATCTGGCGGCATTATGTGAACCCGACGCTTACTTCGAACCTGCACAATTAGGTGGGATTTGGTTCAGCGCCACCGAACCGGTAAGTAAAAATAGCGCCGCACGCAAAGCGCTATTTACCCATAATCTGATCAGCCACTTGCTGCCAACGCTTAGCCGCCAACGGGAAATCGCGCCGATCGGGTTTAGCCGCCGTTATTTTCAACGCTGGGGAGTCATGACCTTTAGTGTGCTGGCGTCGCTCTACCTGGCCTGGAGTGGGGCGAGCAGCTACGGCCTGGGGGCCGGGAATCTTCAGGATATGACGCCTGAGCAGCAGGTTCAGCAACTGAAAGGTATTGAGAGCTGGAACGAATCACCGTTGCAGCATCTGCTATTCGTGCCGTTGCTTAATCAGCGGCACCACCAGCTGGAAGAAACGATTCTGGCGGCCACTCCGCGCAGCACGGTCAACATGCAGGCGGCTGAACAACGCTATCAGCAATTGTTTGCTGAAGCACTGCCGCAGGGGAAACGCGAGTTAGTCCTGAACCTGGCCAGCGCCATTATGACCAAACAGGCAATGCTCGATGGGCAGTCACTTGCCGAACTGGAAAAACACCCTCCCGTGTCTCCGTTGTTGAGCCTGACCGGTGCGGACTCTTCGTTACCTCTGGCCTATGACATCGCGCTACAGCGTGAGTTATTACAGCAACCCGGCGGCGCGGAACAACTGAATTCATTACGCAAACTGTTGGGGCAACTGGTCAACAGTGATACTTCCTGGAGATGGCTGATAGCCCCTTCCCAGGCACTGACGCCGGTTAACCTGGTAGATTTCCTGCCCTGGGCACAAAACAATGTGCAGCTCGATGGTCTGTGGACGGTACAAGGATCGGTGCAAATCCAGCACTGGCTGGATACAGTCCGGCAAGCGGCGGGTAAAAATGTCAGCATGCCGGTACTGGCAGCCTTTGAACAAAACTGGAACACACTGCGCCAGAACCAATGGATGACCCTGATACTGGCGATGAGCAACCAGCCCGCACCGGTGCTAAATGGGGCTCAGTGGCAATCTACCCTGGTGTCAATCGACCAGGGCAATAGCCCGTCAATGGCATTTGCCCACTATGCCACGGAACAACTTGCCGATATTCCCGGCCAGCATGCCAGCCGCTGGCTGCGGGAACTGCGTCAGCTAGAAAAACTGCAACAGACTCCGCTAAACGGCTCAGTGATGAACACCGCCGGCCGCCTGGAAAAAGCGTTCTTACAGAAAGTGGCGAGTGTTATCAAGCTGGACAACAAAACGCTGAATAGCGCGGTGAGCGACCTCAATATTAAAAATTGGCTGGCCTGGAAAGGGAGCCTGCGCGCTGCCGTTTCTGATGCGTTTGTCACGCCAGTAAAAAGTGAGCGACTCACCCGTGGTTTATTTCTGAGTGGGGAAAATGCTGCGGCTAATCCTTTGCAGCAACTGGACACCCGCTTTGCCACGCTGCGCAAAAGTGTTTCCGCAGAACAAGATGACTTCGCGCTCAATGCCGTCTGGGCTTTATATAAAACCGATGCTCACTGGCTGGTGGCGCATGCCATGCAGCGATCGGGCTGTTGGCTTCAGGATCAATGGCAAAGCCGGGTGCTGTGGCCGATGGAAAAAAATGCCGCACGTCTGGATTACAAAGAACAGCAAGAATTGAGCGGGCAATACCTCGCTGATTTTATTCGCGGGCCAGCAAAAAGTGTTCTTGTAGTGGGGGACAACGGGCCAGCTGCGGGGCAGTTTGATGGCCTGACAACCGGCCTGACGCCAGAGTTTTTGCGGATGGTTAACCACGTTCTGCGCCCGGATGATGTGCTGGCCATGCCAGAACGTGACAGCACGCGCAATGATGATGTGCTGGCATCCCTGAAAGAACAGCAGAGCAAACTTGAAACTCAGATAGCGGCGCTGGAAGCAAAATCCATCGAGATCACGCTAAAAAGCCAGCCTGCGACCATTCCTGGTGGTGCACGTCTGATGCCAACCGGCACGCGTGTGACGCTGTTTTGTGATGAACAACGCTGGACTCTCAGCAGCATGAACTTCAGCGAACAGGCACCTTTCCGCTGGCGTCCTGGCCACTGTAGCCGCATCACGCTGGTGGTGAACTTCCCTGGTTTTGACCTGACGTACGAGTACTTTGGCGATTCGGCCTGGACTGACTTCCTTGAAGACATGTCCGACGGACAGCATCGCTATCTTGCCAGCGACTTCCCTGAAGATGCTGCGCAACTCGACGCCATGGGCATCAAAGAAGTTCTGGTGCGCTACCAGACGGGGCCGCAAGACAAGGTTCGGGAAACCTGGCAGCAATGGCAGGCGCTCAACCAGTCACTAAACGACAATGCCGATGCACAACTTGCGTTGCAGGACAAAAAAGCGCAGCAGCGCTCAGCGGTGCCAAATAATCATTTCTCTCAATTGCCCGCCCGCATTGCTCAATGCCAGTGAGCGCCTGGGGTCATTTTAAAAAATAGTGAATGGAATCAGACAATGGGTAGCTACCTGAAAAAAGTTGTGGAAAGACTGAGTACTGAAGCGCGCGGTTGCCTCGATGCCGCGATAAGCCTGGCGGTGAGCCGTACCCACCATGAAGTTGAGGTTGAGCATTTACTGCTGGTGTTGATAACCCGTAAGCCCGCCATGATTGAGCAGTTATGCCTGATTGCAGGCTTGCAAGGGGATGTGTTACTTGAGGCGCTACAAGTTAGCCTGAGCCAACAACGCAGCGGCAATACGCGTAGCCCGGTGTTGGCTGAATCGCTGGTTGAGCATCTGGAAATGTCCTGGCTGCATGCCAGTGTCTGCTGGCAACAAACACAACTGTCGGTGCAGGCGCTGATGGGATGCTTGTTCGTGGATGCCAAACGCAGCCAGGCGCACTTTGCGCCAGTGCTACAGCAAGCGCTGTTATGCAATAGCGAAAAGGCAGAACAGTTTTTGCACGAAGCTTGTGCTTCGTCTCGTACTGCGGCGGCAGCCCACGCCGACCACAATATAGATTCCGCGCTGAAAAAATTTACGCGCAACCTGACTGAACAGGCGCGAAACAGCACGCTGGATCCGGCTTTGGGCCGTGAGTCGGAAATTCGCCAGATTATTGATGTGCTCCTGCGTCGTCGCCAGAACAACCCTGTTTTGACCGGTGAACCAGGTGTAGGCAAAACGGCTTTAGTGGAAGGGCTGGCGCAACGCATCATCGAAGGCACCGTGCCTGATGCGCTAAAAAATATGGAAATCCTCTCGCTGGATATGGGGTTACTCCAGGCCGGTGCCAGCGTAAAAGGGGAATTTGAGCAACGTCTGCAAACCCTGTTACGCGAGGTGAAAGAGTACCCATCTCCGGTGATTTTATTTATCGATGAAGCACATACCCTGATTGGTGCAGGCGGCCAGGCGGGGCAAAATGATGCGGCTAACTTGCTCAAACCGGCACTGGCGCGTGGCGAAATGCGCGTGGTTGCGGCAACAACCTGGGCGGAATATAAAAAATACTTCGAGAAAGATGCCGCCCTGGCACGCCGTTTTCAGGTGGTCAAAGTTGCCGAGCCGGATGAAGAAACCGCCATCGCGATGCTGCGTTCACTTAAACCTGCGCTCGGTAAACACCATAACGTGCAAATTCTGGAAAGCGCGCTGGTTGCGGCTGTGCGGCTTTCCAGCCGTTATATCTCAGGCCGCCAGTTGCCGGATAAATCAATCAGCCTGCTGGACACCGCCTGCGCCCGCGTCGCGGTTTCTCAATGCCATGCCCCTAAAGAGATTGAAGATCTTAATGCCTTACTGAACAACCTGATTGCCGAGCGCGAAAGCCTGCAAAAAGAGGGGGGCAAATCCCCACGCCTGGAATGGCTGGATAAGCGCGAGAAAGAGATAAGCCTGAGCCTGAGCCAGTTGCAGCCGGTATGGCAACAGCAACAGGAGCTGGTGGCGCAAATCAATGGCACCGAAGACAGTGCGCAAATCGCCGTATTACGCGGGCAATTAGCCGAGCTTCATAAAGATCAGGCGCTGGTCTATGACTGCGTGGATGCCACCTGTGTGGCTGACGTTATTGCCGGGTGGACGGGTATTCCGCTGGGCAGAATGATGGAAAAGGAGCAACAACAGCTTGGTGATTTGGTGGCGCGCCTCGAAGCGCGGGTTATCGGCCAGCCACATGCGCTGGCAGAAATCGCCCAACAGATCCGTATCGGGCGCGCCAACCTGAGTGACCCGGCCAAACCGACCGGTGTTTTCATGCTGGCGGGTCCATCGGGGGTCGGTAAAACGGAAACGGCGCTCGCGCTCGCGGAACTACTCTATGGCGGCGAGCAGAGCCTGATTACCATCAATATGTCGGAATACCAGGAAGCCCATTCGGTTTCCGGCCTGAAAGGTTCGCCTCCGGGCTATGTCGGCTACGGTCAGGGCGGGGTGTTGACTGAGGCGGTGCGCCGTCGTCCGTACAGTGTGGTGTTACTGGATGAAGTCGAAAAAGCGCATCCGGACGTCATGGAAATCTTCTATCAGGTGTTCGATAAAGGGTTCATGGACGATGCCGAAGGCCAGCAGATTAACTTTCGCAACACGCTGATTATTCTGACCAGCAACCTGGCAAGCGATTTGGTGATGGAGGCCTGCCTGGCCGGTGATGCGGATAACAAAAACCTGACCAGGCTGATCCGCCCTGAATTTGACCGTTTCTTCCGCCCGGCGCTAATGGGCCGCTTGCGTTTGATCCCTTATCTGCCTGTTGTGGGTGAAACGCTGGCGAAAATCATCCGTCTGAAGATTAACAAAGTGTGTGAACGCTTTGCTCATGCCGGGGAAGGGGATTGCGTACTGACTTACAACGAGAAAGTGGTGGAGTTTGTCGCCAGCCGTTGTCAGGTAGCACAAAGCGGAGCGCGGGAAATCGACGCCGTACTTAATAGCGAGCTGCTGCCATTGTTGACTGACCGACTGCTGGCAAGCGAAGAAAAAGCCGACGTTCGTTTACAGCTTAGCGTTGCCAGAGGGCAACTCACGTTAGCAAAACAGCCTCTGTCAAAACGCGCGGCGGCCAAAGCTCAGGCGTAAAGCGCTAAGGAACAGTATGAAATCGATGGTAAATCTCAGGGCATTAAAAATTAATAGCCATGATCCACGGCTCAGCAAAGCATTTTTGTTACTCAGCAGTGAACTGAGCCACCTCAATGGTGCGCTTTCTGGCGCCACAGACTGGAAAATGCTGGAGGATAAGTGCTTCCAGCTCTTTCGGGATTACGGCTACGACTTGCAAAACGGCGTGTGGTTTTGCCTCATCAATATGCAGCTGAAAAGCTGGGCAGGATTAGCCGAGGGGCTGGATCTTCTCACCACAGCTTTTACCCATAACAATGTGCGCTGCTGGCCACCGGTGGCTGCTGTGCAGGCGCGGCAATCTTTGATTGACTGGTTTTGTGCCAATGTCGCGACGCACATTTACACCCTGAAGTATGGCCCGGAAAACAACGGTGAAATGCGCTCGGTGGAAAGAAGCATTGGTGTGCTGTACGAATACTCGAAAAATCTGCAATCACGCAGCCATGATTCGCTAAAAAATCTGCACTATTTTTTACAGGTTCGTTGCCGCTCTGTCCCTTATCTGGTGCAGAAAGTGGTGGCGAAAACGCCCTCTACGGTGAGTGCAGTGAAGCCGCTGATAGTAAAACCGCCGATAGAAAAACCGGAACCGTTGCCAGAACCAATACTGATGCCGGAAATGGCGCTGGCGGTACCGGCTCAACGCCCGTTACTGTGGGCGCTGGGAGGAATGGCGGCGGGTCTGGGATTGAGTCTGGCGGTTGCGGCAGGTTGGTACACTCTTCAAACCCCGAGTTTAAGTGAAAAGCTCGTCGCATCGGTGGCGCAATTAGAGCAAGGCGGCATTCAGGCTGCGTCTGTATGGCATGACGTGCCGCCGGAGAAAATTCAGCAACAAAAGCAGGCTATTTTGCAGCAGGCAGGTGCAACGCTTAACTGGCTCAGCACCCAACCCGCAGATGCATTAGTGGGGCGGGGTGAACGTTTATCCGACTTATTACAGCAGCATTTCCCGAATAATGAGGTGAGTGCGCAATGGCTAACAGCGTTGAAAGAGAAAGCAGGCAGTATTCCAGTTCTGGATGGCTATATTAAAGCGAACAAACATCTGGATGAACTGGATGCCCGCTTATTAAATGCCGAGAAGACTCAGAGCAAATATATGACGGTGTCGGAGTTAAAAACGGCGGTTTATCAAATCAGGCAGGATTTACAAAGTAATGGCGCTGCGGCGGAAACATTGTTGTGGGAAGTACAGCAAACGGGTCCCGAGAAACGTGACCCGGCGGTGATGAAGAAAATAGAGCAACGGATCGAGGCATTAAATATCCGCTATCTTCTCCTGAAAGAGAAATGATTCTATCTTTTAATTTTACTGTTTGTAGATTATTGAAAACACTGGCAACTTCTTTATACGTATGTCGGAAGTTGCTTTTTATTATCTTAACCGGATGAGCGTCTTTACAAAGGAATGATCACTATTCCGGCCTGGTATATTAATTTTTAATGCATAATTTTTATCACGTAACGTATTGCACGCCACAGCGATCCTTTTGGGTGTCCAGATATACTGTTCGCCACCAAATAACCCAAATGCCTTATGGTATAAAGGTGACCCTTTTAACCCAGCCTTGAGAACCCGACTGACAACAGTGGCGCAGTTTTTTGACAGCGGAGAAAAAGACGGAATGGCACTGCTCTTTATTTTATGCCATTCTTTCAACATGTTATAAGTATTTAAATCTCTCAGCCCATAAATAACATGCGGGCAATCAGCTTCATCATGAACATCACTCTTATAATCACTGGTGAAAAATTCAAACTTATGCGTTGAGTTATTGAAAGAACCTTCCCTATAGGCTGGTGTTTTTTTTACGTAGGAGGAAAGTTTGGATTTGGTTTTCCCTGGCCACCAACTGATATAAGGGCTGTTGTCGTCTAAGTCGCCAATCAGCATGGCTGCATGCCCCAGATGATGATCCTCAGGATACCAGATGAAAACCCAGGCATTTATTTCACCGGTAAAGGTACAGTTTTTGGCTTTTAGAAGAGCAACATCACAAAGTTTCTTTAAATTTTCAAACATAAAGACTCTAAATATAAAAGAAGAAGTATTGGAGAATTTTGAGTGGACGTTTTAGTTTCATTGTTACGTGAAAACAGATTCAATTTATTATAATAAATTGAGTGCTTTTCACAACTTATTACGTTGTTAAGATATTTGTAATACAGTAAAAGGAAATAATGATTTCATAGAGTTAGCTGAGGAATGTTATTTTTCGCTTAGGTGTATTTTTTCAACAAGTGTTTTATCAGGGTAATGTATGGCATTAACATCATTCATTCTCTCAATAAATTATTGTCGAGTGGATTAGTCTCAGCAACATCCACCCATTTTAAATGATTAAAAAATCATGTACCGCCATGTGTTCTTTTTTTCTCAAGACTGGTTCCGTATCTGGCGGTCAGAATACCCGTCTGGAATTCCATGGTTTTGATTTGTTCAAAAGCATCATTGCCGTCTTTAGCATCTAAAACCCGCAACTGAGCATTCAGTGATTTGATTAAAAGATCGCCATTTCCTTGATGCTGATAATCAGCACCTTCAAGGCAGGAAAGGGTTGCCAGACGGTCAAATAGCTGCAAGTCCTCAGACAGGAAAGCGTTCTGCGTCATATGAGTGCCGGTCTTTTGTTCCCACTGGTGAATAATCTCGCGCCGAAATTGTTCAGGTGCTGCCGTTTTACACAGTTTGATTATATCTGTGCCGAGCGGGAAGGTCGGCGCAATTTGCCCCTCGGTGACGGCATTCCAGTCAGTGACATAATCATCGGTGATATTATTTTCAGCGTCGCTGGCACAGGCATTGAATACGGCACAGAGCAGTAATGCCGGGATGATATATTTCATGGTATTTTATTTAAAACCCGTTATAGATGTTAATAATATTAACAATTGAAGCGTTAATTTATAATAAATAAAGATATGATGAATCTATGCTGCCACTTTAATTTGCCGGGTTAAAGCTGAAAATATTTCACTTGTTGGTTATAAATTAACCCGCTAGTGGTTAATCTATATTTGATACATGATGTTACGGGAAAACGTGTTTTGGCTTAATAGCCAAAAATGCACACAATCAGATCGCCAGTTATTATTTTTCAGCGTTCTGCTAATCTGGTAGCTAATCAGCTGATTCCCGTCAGCCCATAAAAGGAACCGTGATGGTGGATGTCCACAGCAAGACTATTCGCAGTAAGAATATGCGGGCTATCGCAACGCGTGATACTGCTATCGAAAAGCGGTTGGCGGGTTTATTAAGCGAGTGCGGTTTTTCCTTCCGCACGCAGGACGCCACCCTTGCTGGCAGGCCAGATTTTGTCATCGATGAACACCGCTGCGTTATCTTCACCCACGGTTGTTTCTGGCATCACCACCACTGCTATTTATTTAAAGTTCCGGCAACGCGCACCGAATTCTGGCTGGAGAAAATAGGCAAAAATGTGGCGAGAGATAGTCGCGATACAACGCGTTTATTAAGCGAAGGCTGGCGAGTACTTTTGGTTTGGGAATGTGCGCTGCGGGGCCGCGAAAAACTCAGTGACATCGCACTTTGTGAACGTCTGGAGGAGTGGATTTGCAGTGGCGGGCATCACGCACAAATTGACACCCTTGGCATACACGAGCTTAAAGACGACGGGTGGCAAGCGCCACCCGCAGGCTGATTACTTCTCTACCTCACAGACTGTCACTACCGGCTTTGGGGGCAGCAGATATTTCCCTAAAGTCACCAACACCACGGCGAAAATAATCACGCCAAGCGCCAGCCATTCAATGGGCGATAAACTTTCCCCGGCAAAACCCGTTCCCAATAACACCGCAACCACAGGGTTGACGTAGGCGTAGCTGGTGGCAACTGCAGGCGCGACGTTACGAATCAGGTACATGTAAGCGCTGATGGCAATAATGGAACCAAATATAGAGAGGTAAGCCACCGCCGCAAAACCTGCGGGGGTTGGTAAAGACGCGAGATGCTCACCGGTTAACGCCGAAGCGGCCAGCAACACAATCCCGGCCGCCAGCATTTCTACCGCTCCCGCCATTAAGCCCGTGGGGAGTTCGATGCGCGAACCGTAGACTGAACCGAAAGCCCAGCTAATCGAGCCAATCAGAATTAACATTGCTCCCCACGGATTACCGCTCAGGTTGCCGCCGCTATTGAGCAACACGATACCACCCAGACCAATCGCGATACCGAGCCATTCCAGCTTGCGAGTTTGAATACCGAACAAGCGGCTAAAGCACAGCGTAAATAGTGGAACGGTTGCCACCATCACCGCGGCAATACCTGAAGGAACATGTTGATGCTCAGCGACCGTAACAAAACCGTTGCCCACTGCCAGCAATAAGACGCCAACCAGTGCGGCGTTAAGCATCGGGCGCAAGGCGGGTAATTTATGGCCTCGCAGCAATAAAACCGCCATCAGCAATATGCCAGCGGCCATGAATCGCACCCCGGCCATCATAAACGGCGGCCAGCTTTTCACGCCAACGGCGATGGCAAAATACGTTGATCCCCAGATGATATATAACGCAAATAGAGCTGCAACCAAAGGCAACAACTGACCAGAACGAACGCGCATGTGTCTTCACATCCTTTAGCAAGAGAGCTAATAGTTAACGTCAAAACTATCTGACTGGCGAGCATTTTACTTGTTGTGATTATGTTAATTTTTATTGACAGCCTGCTTTGATTTTCGTTAATGCACTTTTCTTCCATATACTGTTAGGCAGACAAACTAAAAAAGGACGTTCATTTAATGGCTGGAAGTAGCTTATTAACCTTGCTGGATGATATCGCCACGCTGCTGGACGATATTTCGATGATGGGAAAAATGGCGGCGAAGAAGACGGCTGGGGTGCTGGGCGATGATTTGTCGCTCAACGCGCAACAGGTTTCTGGTGTAAGAGCTAACCGCGAAATACCTGTGGTCTGGCAGGTGGCGAAGGGTTCTGCCATCAACAAAGTGATCCTCGTTCCGCTGGCGCTGATCATCAGTGCATTTGCGCCGTGGGCTATTACGCCTTTATTGATGATTGGTGGCGCATTCCTTTGTTACGAAGGTGTTGAGAAAGTGGTGCACAACATTCATGCCCGCAAACACAAGGAAACGCCCGAAGCTCGCCAACAACGGCTTGATGAAATTGCCGCGCAGGACCCGCTGGTGTACGAAAAGGATAAAGTTAAAGGTGCCATTCGCACCGACTTTATTCTGTCTGCCGAAATTGTCGCGATTACCTTAGGGATTGTGGCAACCGCCCCTTTGCTTAACCAGGTGCTGGTGCTGTCCGGTATTGCTATTGTCGTGACCGTCGGGGTTTATGGCCTGGTGGGCATTATCGTTAAACTGGATGACCTCGGTTTTTGGCTGGTAGAAAAAAGCTCGGTGGTGGCTCGTGGCATCGGGAAAGGGCTATTAATTCTTGCCCCGTGGCTGATGAAATTCTTATCAGTAGTCGGCACATTGGCGATGTTCCTGGTCGGCGGCGGTATTTTGGTGCACGGCGTGCCAGTGTTGCATCACGCCATTGAAGACTGGGCGCAGAAGTTGGGCGGCATTGCTCATTTGCTTGGGCCAACATTGGCGAATCTGGTGATCGGATTTATCATCGGAGCCATTGTGCTGGCAGTCGTAAATGGCATAAGTCGCTTGCGTAACAACACAGTTCACTAATTTTTTGCAGTTATTTACGCTTATCACCAGGCAAAACAGCAGGTCATTGTCTATAACTGTAGAAGTTTTCACCCCTGATACAGGAGGCAGTTATGGTCTTTGTGGTCAGCGATGAAGTCCAACCTAAGAATGGTGGCCCAAGGATGATTGTTACCGGGTTTTCCAGCGGTATGGTGGAGTGTCGTTGGTATGATGGTTATGGTGTAAAGCGTGAGGCCTTCCGCGAGGATGATTTAGCCCCACTGGCAACAAGGAGCGCCTCACAAGGATAAACCTGAAACGCCCGGTCAATGATCGGGCGTTTTTATTTCTTGAATACCGTCAGTTGCGGGAATGATATACTTTTCATGAATATGTTTATGATTAGTAATCACTGCGAGTGATAATATGCAGCACTATTAATCAGAACCGTCCCAGCTTTGCGAGAAAAAATTACGGCAGTTGTGACAGGCTTTTAGATGATTGCGGTATCCGGGAGAGTGTGAGTGTTTGGCGATGCAATTCAGCGCGAGATAAGCCGTTTCAAAAGTCCAGGGAAGGTGGTTAACCTTTGTTTTATCGTGGTATTTATCTTTTCCACTGTGCTGACATGGCGTGAAGCTGTGGTGCTAGAAGGTGCCTACGTTGCCAATCAGCGCAATAGCCTCGACAGCGTTGCGACCCTGCTCGACAGGCAACTTCAGCACAACATTGATAGCCTGCTGTTTTATCGCAATACCATGCACTATGCGCTGCAATCTCCCATCTCAACGGACCGAACTCGTAAATCCCTGGCTGAGTTTGACCTTTTCCGCACCCAACCTTTTTGGCAATTACGGCTGGATCTACATCGCAGCTTGCCGATGAATGGCGTATCGGACGAATTTGTTAACAGTAGCCCGTTGCTTGAACGCGATGACGAGACTCTCCACACGGAGCTTAGCGCAGCCCTTGAATTGAGCTATATCATGCGCTTATCAGACCGCTCGCGAACGTTACCACAACGGATATTTTATGCATCGCGCAGTGGTTTTTTTCTCTCCAGCACCGCTCCTGTTAATGACCCGAAGATAGTCTCGCTGTATTACCGTTTGATCGCGCAACCCTATTTTTCTTCTCAGTCGCCGCAAAATAACCCCTCGCGGGTTTTGCGATGGACGCACACCTTTAACCCGAACAGCACTTCCGGGCAGATAATCACGGCGGCGATTCCACTGGATTTCAACGGGCGTTGGTACGGCGTGCTGGCGCTAGATTACCCGATTGACTCGTTGCATAGCTTCTTACAACAAGCCAAATATGACGATCACGAGGGTACGGTGCTGCTCTATGACAACGAACTCAATCCAATCGCGACTTCGGCTAAACGGATGCCGAAACATGCGTTATTTACCGCTCCTCAACTGGCTCAAATTGCCAATGCCGTGACGGCAGCGAAGCCCGGAGAGCAGGGTGAATTACGTTTGGATACTCGTTTTATTACCTGGGCGAAACTCAACAACTTCGACGGCTTGCTGATAAAAGTTCATACCCTGGAAGAGGGGGTGCGTGGTGAATTTGGGCGTATTAGTATCGTGCTCAGCGTGTTGTGGTTGTTATCCACCCTAATGCTGTTTGTTTCGTGGATGGTGATCCGCCGCCTGGTGAGTAACATGTTCAGCCTGCAACAAACCCTGAGCTGGCGCGCGAATTACGACACATTAACCCGTTTATACAATCGCGGCGCTTTCTTCGAGATTGCGAACAAAATCGCCCAGGAATGTAAGCAGCAAGCGCAACCGTTCTCTGTCATTCAGATGGACCTTGATCTCTTCAAAAGTATTAACGACAGGTTTGGTCACAGCAGTGGCGATAAAGTCCTGACACATGCCGCCGCGATGCTCAGTGATGCGTTTCGCCAGGGCGATGTCGCCGGGCGCGTGGGCGGAGAAGAGTTCTGTATCGTTTTGCCTGACACGACACTGGAAGAAGCGGTAAAAGTGGCGGAGCGCATCAGAGTGCGTATCAACAGCAAAGAGTTGCTGTTAAAGCAGGGGAACACCACCAGAATCAGTGCGTCGTTCGGCGTTAGTAGCGCGCTGGAATTTAACGATTACGACTTCGAACGGCTGCAATCTTACGCCGATCATCGCTTGTACAAAGCGAAGCAGGGCGGACGTAATCAGGTCTGTAGTCACGACTAAATCAGCGAGACGGGGTGGTGATGAAGTGGTCAAGACCCTCTTTCCATCCTTCAGGGCCGTAGTTCTGGCTGCGATACACGCGCTGTGGGGTGTCGTTTTGCAGCGTGATGGGTTGCCTGCTGTAACCTTTGACGACAACCGCGTAGTCGACGCTATCGAGCAGTAAAGCGTCACTTGGGCTGTCACCAAGCCCAATGGTGATGTAAGTTTTCCCTTCGCGTTGCTGAAATTGCTGTTGCAGCCAGTGAATGGCTTTGTCTTTGCCCGCCTGCATATCGAGAACATGCCAGAATCGCCCGCCTTGCAACATCATCAAACCCAGCGAGGCAAGCTGTTCGCTAAACGCGGTCATCATCTCCTCGCTATCGCGCCAGATTAATGTCTCCGAGGCTTCATTAAGTTTCGCAAGGCTTGCCTGTGTGCGTGTCAGTCCCGTCAGTTCGCAAAGGATGTGCTCGTCGACATCGGCAAAACAGGTGAATTTGAAGCCAAATTTCTGGCGCAGTTTATCGAGCACAGCAAACAGTTCTTGATGGTGAATTCCGGTCAACAGGCGAGGGTAGGCATCACTGTCACTCCATCGGGCGTCAAGCTGAATCACCGCGCCGTTTTCAGCAATAAATGGCAGGCCCGTTAACGAAAGTTCGTGTTGCCAGTCCAGGATTTCAGCGGCGCTTTTCGCACTACATAAAATTAGCGGGATGCC
Organism: Buttiauxella sp. 3AFRM03; assembly: GCF_003675305.1. Lineage (NCBI taxonomy): Bacteria > Pseudomonadati > Pseudomonadota > Gammaproteobacteria > Enterobacterales > Enterobacteriaceae > Buttiauxella > Buttiauxella sp. 3AFRM03. Next base: position 1,013,747 of record NZ_CP033076.1, on the reverse strand, counting down.
GTGTTGACGGAGCACACTGATCCATGGACTGGCGGCTTCCCAGCGATAGGAATGATGCTCCAGCAGCGTGCCATCAAGATCTGAAATGATTAATAACGGATCGTGCAAAAGTGGCATGGCGCTTCTCCTAAAATTCAAATAGTGAGATCCCGGTGCTTAAGAATCTTCTCAATCAAACTAACCACTTAATCCTTTATGGGTAGGCAAACAACGACCGGAAAGCCGCGGCTGATAAGGAGTTCAGGACCCGTTTCACCCCGTCATATTCAAAATATAAATATGCATATGGTGAATATTTCATTGTGTTGAAATAAATCTGAGGTAATGTGAACGCACATCAGATTTCCTGATGTAACGAATTTTTCAAGTGCTTCTTGCTTACGCAAGTTTAATCCCGGCGACTCTGCCGGGATTTTTTTACCCTTCATACTTCAAGCTGCAGGTGCGTTGACTGCATTCCCTCACCCGAATCACTTACTTAAGTAAGCTCATCGGGATTCACTCATTTGCCGCCTTCCTGCAACTCGAATTATTTTGGGTATATCTAGCGGTTCACTTCATTGACACTAAAATCGTGTATATCCAACTCGAAGGCTTCCGCCAGTTCGGTGTAGGTATGCCAGGTGCGTCCATCGATACTGACCCGATGGGGATCGTCGCTATCGCTCGCACGCGTCACTTCACTTTCGCTGATCTCATTGATGGCCGCCAGTAACGCATCAACATCGATACGCGCGCTATCATTGAGTTCTTTCGTGCTCTTCATGCCGTAGTCCTCCAGGGGTACCCGAGATTAAGTATAGACACCCGATGCGAATGAGTCGTTTTTGATCTAAACTGGCACAAAGAAACCGGAGGGATTTTGTTATGAATATCAACGATCGCGTCACCGTGAAAACCGATGGCGGCCCGCGTCGGCCAGGCGTGGTATTAGCTGTTGAGCAATTTAGCGAAGGGACGATGTATCTGGTGTCGCTGGAAGAGTATCCGTTGGGCATCTGGTTTTTTAACGAGTCAGGCCACCCGGATGGTATTTTTGTAGAACGCTCGGAGTAGTCTGTTGCTGGGTGGTTCTGGTGGAGTCGCTTGCGCTAATCCACCCCACACCTGCCGTTCCCTGGTCGGATTAGCGTAGCGACATCCGACATTCACTTGCGGTTTAATCTCTAACGCAAATTAACAAAAATACCATTCGTCACATTATCCGTCAGGCGCACCACATGATAAATCACCTGCTTATTATGGGTTTTTATCTTGCGTTTTATATTTCCTTTATGCGATGACACCGTTTTTGCTTTGATATTCATCTGATCTGATATTTGAATGGTGCCTTGCCCGGACATCCACATTTTAAGCATGCTCGACTCAGTGCGGCTTAATGATAACGTGGGTAAATTAATATGGCCGATGCAATGCGCATTTTTTGCTAAATATTCCGAAAGGATTTCATCTAGTGATTCGGGTTTTATTGATTTGGAGCTAATTAACAGATTGCTGCGAACCAAAAGATATTCATCAAAATGAATATTAGCAATTGCCATAAAGACTAAAAATAATGTATTGGGATGCTGATTAATGATCTGCTTAATTTTCTCGCTGCTCTGAGCATCATGGATGAAACAGTCTTCATTAATAAACACCACATTAGGCGACTGCGACTCACAGGCGTGAGCCAGCTCCTCGGTAGTCTCCAAGTTGGTCATCTGCCGTTTTCGGATGCCACGGCTGGTCAAATATCCTGTTAATCCTAGCCGGGTATAACTGCATAAATCCATAATGATCGTTGACATAACATTCCCCCCCCTTTTACCCGCGAAGTATTTTTAGGCATAACAACTATCCAGTAAAGTTATGTATAATTTGCTAAGAAATTTCTCAAAGTAAAGTGAATGTTAGATTCTGTGAGATAAGTAAAAGCATATAAGCCGCGCCGGATATATCCTGGTGGATGTTATTTAAGAAATCTTTTAGGAATATCCTCATGAAGGCTATACAAATAATGTGGGATTAATTTGCGGGTATTTCACTCACAATATCAGCAAGCAAATTAAATACTTCACTAAATAAATGTTCGGCGAAAGGAGCCATCAAAGGAATTAAGGCAGTCATGACTAACATGCCGACGGCAAGAGTCAGTGGAAAACCAATCACAAACACCGAAAGTTGTGGGGACATACGGTTGAGTAAACCCAGAGCAATGTTCAGGGTCAGCAATAACGTAATCAGTGGCAGTGCCAGCATCAAACCGTTAAGGAAGATTAAACCACCCGCACGCGTCAGTGCCATAAACGCATTACTGTTGATCGGGTCACCGCCGATCGGCAGGGTGTGAAAAGTGTCAACCAGCATCGAAATCAGCCATAGATGACCGTTAAACATCAGAAACAGCAGCATCGCCAGCATATCTATAAACCGCGCCAGCACCGGCATGTTCAGACGGCTGCCAGGGTCAAAGAAGGTGGCGAAAGACAGTCCCATCTGTAAACCGATGATTTCCCCGGCGGTGCGGATAGCAGCAAAGGCAAACTGCATGGTGAAGCCCAGCGCAATGCCAATCAGAATTTGCTGTGCTGCGAGCCAAAAGCCCGCCGCTGAGAAAATAGTCACATCAGATGCGGGAATGGTGGGGGCGATTATCCAGGTGATCATCAGCGCGAGGCCGACTTTCACCTTTTTGGAAATAGAACGCTCACTGAGAATGGGAGCGGTTGAGATCAGGGCCAGAATACGAATAAATGGCCAGAATCCCATACTCAGTAAGGTGAGCCACTGCCCGCTATCAACGTGAATCATCCAATGTTCATCGGGATGTTCGTTAGCAGCGTGCGCATGTAGTCCAGCAACAGATTAAGCATCCATGGCCCGGCGACGATAATCGTGACAAACACCGCCAGAATTTTTGGGATGAACGAAAGAGTCATTTCGTTAATCTGTGTGGCGGCTTGCAACATGCTGATGATAAGACCGGTGACCAGAGCCACCATCAACAGCGGGGCGGCGAGCGCCAAAGCCACTTTCATCGCTTCGGTGCCCATCATCATGACCGACTCAGGAGTCATCTTTTTCCCCTCTAACTGTAGAAACTTTGCGCCAGCGAGCCGACCAGCAATTGCCAGCCATCCACCAGGACAAACAGCATTAATTTAAAGGGCAGGGCAATGGTTGCCGGTGGCACCATCATCATCCCCAACGCCATCAGCACGCTGGCGATCACCAGGTCGATAATCAAAAACGGAATGAACACCGTAAAGCCAATCTGGAAAGCCGTTTTCAGCTCGCTGGTAACATAGGCCGGAAGCAATATGCGCATCGGTACCACTTCCGGGCCTTCGAGCGGTGGCGTATTCGCCAGACGGGCAAACAACGCCAGATCCGCTTCACGGGTTTGGCGCAGCATGAACTCGCGCAGCGGTTGAGAACCTTTTTCCAGCGCTTCATCCATCTGGATTTTGTTTTCACTAAACGGCTGATAGGCATCGGTATAAATTTTATCGAATACCGGCGCCATAATGAAAAAGGTCAAAAACAGCGCCAGCCCTAGCAGTACCTGGTTTGGCGGTGCAGACGGCGTACCCAATGCACTACGCAGCAGGCCAAAAACAATAATGATGCGCGTGAAGCTGGTCATCATCAGCAAGATGGCCGGTAAAAAGGTCAGCGAGGTGATAAACACCAGCGTCTGAACCGGTAGCGACCAGCTTTGCCCGCCGTTGGACATCGGCTGGCTGATAAGCCCCGGTAATTGTGCGAAGGCGGCTGGCATCACAAGCAGCAAGCCGAGCAACGAGAAGGGAATCCAACGTTTCATCAATCTTTCCCGTTACGTTTAAGCAGGTTTTTCATCAGGCTTTTTTTCATCAAATCCTGGAAATCAGCAGGGGCAACCGGGGAAACCGTTTCACTGACCGCTGCGGCGGGCAGCGTATGCAGATGAGTAATTTGCCCGGCGGTGACGCCAAGTACCAGACGCGCGTCTGCGACATCCACAATCACCACCCGTTCGCGAGCGCCAACGCTACAACTGGCACTGACTTTCATCTCTTTGCTGGAGCCGTTTTTGGGTGCCAGGCCAAAACGTTTTGCTACCCAGGCGGCAAGCAAGATAAAAATAATAATCGCCGTTAAGGCTCCGCTCACTTGCACCAAAGAAGAGCCGGTGCTGGCGGCAGTCGGTTGCTGTACTGTTGCCTGGGTTTTCATCGAATTAACGGCTCAGACGACGCATACGTTCAGATGGCGTAATGATGTCGGTGATGCGCACGCCGTATTTGTCGGCCACGACGACCACTTCACCCTGGGCAATCAGATAGCCGTTGATCAGAATATCCAGCGGTTCGCCTGCCAGGCCATCCAGCGCCACCACCGAACCTTGCGATAAACGCAGCAGTTCTTTGATGGTCATACGGGTACGGCCCAGTTCCACTGTCAGCTTGACCGGAATGTCCATAATCAGGTCGATGTCCTGCATCGCCCCGGCAATGTCATTGCCTTCCAGCGCACGGAACACGCTGTCAGCGGTACTCTTGGTGGAGACTTTTTGTTCGTTTAGCGCGTCAGCCCACAGATCGTCCACGGAGCCTGCATTGTCGTCGGACGGTTGATTAATATCACTCATTTGGGCTGTTCCTCGTTCAGCGAATTCAGGATTGGGTTGATCAAATGTTCGACGCGCAAAGCGTACTGACCGTTAAGTGTGCCGTACTGACTGGTCAGCACCGGAACACCGTCAACGTGCGCCAGAATGCGCTCCGGTTTATCCATCGGCAGCACGTCACCAGGTTTCAATTTTAAAATTTGCGACAGACGCAGCGGTATGTCAGCGAAGTTGGCTATCAGTTCCAGTTCGGAGTGCTGAACCTGGCGCACCAGCGTATCGCGCCAGCTTTGGTCTTCCTGGCGGGAGTTTTCCAGCGGCGGATTCACCAACAGCTCGCGCAACGGTTCAATCATGCTAAATGGCAGGCAGATATTAAACTCGCCGGTCAGGTTGCCTATCTCGACATGGAACGGAGTGTTCACCACGATGTCGTTTGGCGACGTGGTGATGTTGGTAAATTTCACCTGCATCTCGGATCGCACATATTCCACATCGAGCGGATAAATCGCTTTCCACGCATCGCTGTACGATTCCAGTGCCAGTTTCAGCATGCGGTTAATCACCCGCTGTTCGGTATGGGTGAATTCGCGGCCTTCCACTTTTGTCGGGAAACGCCCGTCGCCACCAAACAGGTTATCCACGGCGATAAACACCAGACTCGGTGAAAACACGAACAAACCGGTACCACGCAGCGGTTTGAGGTGCATCAGGTTGAGGTTGGTGGGTACCGGCAGATTGCGGGCAAATTCGTGATAGGGCTGAATGCGGATCGCCCCGACGGTAATGTCCGGGCTACGGCGTAACAGGTTAAACAACCCCATACGGAACTGACGGGCAAAACGCTCGTTGATAATTTCCAGCGCTTGCAGGCGTTCACGCACCACACGACGCTGGGTGTTAGGGTCATACGGACGAATGTCCGTTTCTGGCGACGAGCCAGCTGTCGGTTCGTCGCTACTGTCACTGTCGCCATTTAACAGTGCGTCAATTTCGGCCTGAGAAAGAATGCTATCGCCCATGGGATTACCGCAAAATAAAGGCGGTATACAGCACGTCGCTGACTGCCTGTTGGGGTTGCCCGGCGACAAGCGGTGGAGCCAGCGTATTCTTGATGGCTTCAACCAGTTTTTGTTTGCCTTCATCGGTCGCCAGGGCTGCACCATCCTGACGGGAGAACAGCAGCAGCAAGCGGCTACGCACTTCTGGCAGGAATTCGCTCAGGCGTTGACGCGTGGCATCATCTTTCAGACGCAACGTGATACCGATGTACAACACGCGGTCAGCGTCACCGAGGTTAACGGTGAACGTATCCAGTGCGTAAAACACGGGCGCGGGTGGTGGCTCCGGTGCTTTCGTCTGAGCAGAAGCCGGTTCTTGCTTCATACGCCAGTAGCTGTAACCTGCGGTAGCACACGCTGCAAGAGTAATCAGGACCAGTAACATCATCCAGATGGAGCCCTTGCGGCTTTTTGGCAAAGCGGTGTCAGTCATAAAACGCATCTTTCCTGTATCGGTACTGCATATGGGTCAATTATCCCGTGTCTGCGGGCGTTCAAAGGCCCGAAAACAGGGGATTTTTATCTCTACATCTGACGTTTAGCTTAGGGAGAGCGGCTCAGGCAAAAATATCCACCGCGTTATTTCCCGACGCTAAACGTTGAATACTGGCAGGAACGGCCAGCGATTCAGACTCTCCCATCGACGGGAAGCTGCCTGCTGAACGTTGTGCCTGTTGCTGCTGTTGCCCGGATTGCTGTTGTTGCTGTTGTGCAAAACTTTCACTGCTGATACTGCTTTGCCCCAGCTGAATGCCGCTTTCCGCCAGCGCAATACGCAAGTTGGGCAGCGTGGCTTCGAGTGCGGCACGCACATGGCTGTGGGCTGAAACCATCTGCAATTGCGCCTGGTTATCGTCGAGTTTCATGCTGATTTGAATCTGGCCGAGATCTTCAGGATGCAAACGTAGCTCAGCCGTTTGCTGACCCTGGCGGGTGAATAAAGCGATGTGCTGGCTTACCGACTGCTGCCACTCCTGGCTTCCCAGTTGTGCGCTAATCTGTGGTGCGACAGGCACGGCAATTTGAGTTGTGGCCGGTGTGGCAACGGTTGCGGTGCTGAAGGCTGGCGCGGTGAGCGTTGATGTAGTGGCCGTATTGTTGGCTGCATTATCGCGGCTGCCATTTTCCACATTGTTTAAGGCGGCGAAGGTTTTCGTGTCGACCACGGGTTCGTTGCTGGTGGACGGCGCAGTATTCCCTGGCGTGGATTTATCCAGAAGCCCAGGTGTTTTGTCCAACGCGCTGGCGTTGTCACGGCTATCCGTCGTCAGGGTGTTTTTGATACCGCTGCCTGCGAGCAAAACATTTAGCGCGTTTGAACCTTCGCCATCCGTTTCAGGCTGCATATTCAGGGCGCTGGCGGTTGGCGTTTGCTGCGGCAACATGGCAAACAGGGCGCTCAACGCCTGCATATCCGCATTGCTCAGGGTATGGTTTTGCTCACTCTGCGCTTCAATTTGCGCTGTATTATCGTCGCTGCTGGTTTTCTTCACATTAGCAAGCAGGGCGGAAAGTGCTTCTGGCGTGTCGAGATTGCTCAGCAGTGAGGCGAGAGTTGCTTTTTCATCGGCAGTGCTGGTGCCTTTGCTCGGCGTTTTATTCAGCGCGGCTTCAAGCGACACGGTTTTGCCGTCTGCCAGCGAAATCTCGCCGGGTAACGCTTTACCGAGCAGGCTCAGAAAATCTTCGCTGAAACCTTTATCTGCGACGATGGTACCGCCCGCAGTAGTCGAGTTGCTTGCGACATCAGGAGAAGTGATTATCAGGGGCTGCATCATTGTTCGACCTTCCTCAGTGTTGCCCGCTGGGCATATTCATCCATCAGTTTTTGATCAAGCTTGTTTTCGGCCAGTAACACCTGCGCGGCTTTTCGGTCTTGCAAAGTTTGCCAGGCCTGTAATCTTTTTTGCTTCTCTTGCCAGAAGTTGAGCGCCAGGTTGACCTTATTGTTCCACTGCGACAGTTGCTGGCGGTGCTGGTCAATAGCTTTCTCAAGTGTCTGTATAAACTGCTGATAATTCTGCCAACGGTTACTGGCGATCCCCTGGCTCATGTTGTCATTCAGGCTGCTGCTGTATTCAAACTGATAGTTAATCAGCATGTTGAGTTGTTCTTCCGCCTGCTGGCAGCCGCGGCGCATTTCACCTAAGCGAACTGCTGCATCGTCGACCTCTTTTACTGCGAGGTCACACAGGGTATCCAGTGCGGTGCTTTGGTTCATACCGATCTCCCATCAAGCTAGTGTCGGATGGCGCTTCGCTTAACCGACCGACGAAACCCGTCATCCACCGTTGTTGTGAACATCAAACCCCAGGGAAAATAATCTCCAGTGACTGGCAGGCTTCTTCCCAGCCGCTGCGCTCGAAAATCCCTTGCTGCAAAAAGGCTTCCAGTTGCGGCCACAACACAATGGCTTTGTCGAGCTGTGGATCGCTGCCTTTGGCATACGCACCAACGCTGACTAAATCGCGGTTACGCTGGAAGCTGGACAACAACTGCTTGAAATGACGAACACGGGCGTAGTGTTGGTCGGTAATGAGTGAGGTCATGGCGCGACTGATGGAGGCTTCAATGTCGATAGCCGGATAATGTCCGCCTTCCGCAAGGCGGCGCGACAGCACGATGTGACCATCAAGAATGGCGCGCGCGGAGTCGGCAATCGGATCTTGTTGGTCATCGCCTTCGGTCAACACGGTGTAAAACGCGGTAATCGAACCGCCGCCAGAGATACCGTTACCAGCACGTTCAACCAGCGCCGGGAGCTTGGCAAACACCGACGGCGGATAACCTTTGGTAGCCGGAGGTTCACCAATCGCCAGCGCGATTTCACGCTGCGCCATCGCATAGCGGGTGAGGGAGTCCATAATCAGCAACACATGCTGACCGCGGTCACGGAAATCTTCGGCGATGCGCGTGGCATACGCGGCACCTTGCATACGCAATAACGGTGAAACATCTGCTGGAGCGGCAATCACCACCGAACGGGCGCGGCCTTCGGGGCCAAGAATATTCTCGATAAAGTCTTTAACTTCACGACCACGCTCACCGATTAAACCCACCACAATCACATCAGCCTGGGTATAACGCGCCATCATGCCCAACAGCACGCTCTTGCCGACGCCGGAGCCGGCGAACAGCCCCATACGCTGCCCACGCCCGACAGTCAGCAGTGCGTTAATTGGGCGCACGCCGACATCCAGAACGTGTTCGATAGGCGTTCGTTGTAACGGGTTGAATGGCGCGGCACCCAGCGCCCCCATAGTGGTGGTTTCAGGGGCCGGAAGGCTATCTAGTGGACGGCCACCTCCATCAAGTACCCGTCCTAATAGTGCCGGGCCAAGTGGCAATTGTTTCCCGCTATGCAGGCCACCTTCAGCGGTGGCGCGCGCGTAAACGCGAGCACCTGGCAAGATCCCTTCGACTTCCTCAAGGGGCATCAGGAACAGTTTCTTGCCGTTAAAACCGACAACTTCGCACTCAATATCTCTGGAGTGCTGTTCGATAATGCAGGTCGCCCCAAGGGGCAATTGCAAACCGGTGGCTTCCAGCACCAGGCCGGTGGCCCGTGTCAGTCGGCCATAACGGCGAACGGTGGGTAACTGTGACATCCGCGCTTCGAAATTATCGAGCGTGTTGAGCCAGCGTGTTAAACGGGCAGTCATCACAACACTCCTGGAGCTGCAAGGCGGCAGAGTTCCTGCCAGCGCGTTGCCACGCTGGCGTCGAGGTCGCCTTCATCGGCAGACACTTTGCAGCCGCCTTGATGCAGACTTGGGTCGCCACGCAGACGCCAGCCATGCAGGCTGAGTGTTGCGCCGAGCATTTCTTCAACACGTTGTAAATCATCGGGATGCACGCGCAACTGTGGTTTGCCACTGAACAGCGGCTCTTGTTGTAAAAGCGCCTGGATCTGTTTAATCAGCGCACTGTTATCAATGCCTTTTGACTCACCAATAACCTGACGTGCCGCTTCCAGTGCCATTTGCATCAAACGCGAAGCGATGACGCTATCGAGCGCATCCAGGGTGTACTGGAATTCGCTAACCAGTTGCTGCATCCGCGCATGAACCGGTGCTTGCTGTTGCTTAGCTTCAGCCAGCCCCTGCTCCAGGCCTTGCTGAAAACCAGCGTTACGGCCTTCTTCTGCACCCGCTGTATGCCCTGCGGCATAACCCAGTTGATGACCTTGTTCGTGCGCCTGCATCTGCATTTGCGCCAGTTGCTGCTGCAAGTTGGGCTCGCTTTCTTCAGGCGATTCAGTGGGTTCATCTTCAGCATCAGAGGCGAACAATGGCTCAAATGCCTGCGACGGCGGTGCTAAATCGTCTGGCGTCCAGATTTTCCACGCAAGCCCGTTAGACATAAGTATCCTCGCTGGTGCCAATGACCATCTCGCCGGTTTCTGCCAGGCGACGAACGATAAGCAGAATGGCTTTCTGTTCGTTTTCTACCTGCGACAGGCGTACCGGGCCACGGTTGGAGAGGTCGTCGCGCAGAATATCTGCCGCACGTTGCGACATGTTGCGCAGGAATTTCTCGCGCAGTGGCTGTTCGGCACCTTTGAGGGCGATAAGCAGCGATTCGGACTCCACTTCCTGCAACAGGCGCTGGATGCTGCGGTCGTCGACTTCGACGAGGTTTTCGAACAGGAACATTTCGTCGATGATTTTTTGTGCCAGCTCGCCATCGAAGTCGCGAACAGCAGTGATAACCGCTTCTTCCTGCTGAGTTTTCATCAGGTTGATAATTTCTGCTGCCGTCCTCACGCCGCCCATTTTGCTGCGCTTGAGGTTTTGGCCGTCGAGCAGGTTGTTGAGCACTTCGGTCAACTCAGCCAATGCCGCAGGCTGCACGCCGCCGAAGGTCGCGATACGCAGCATCACGTCGTGGCGTAAACGCTCGTCGAACAACGCCAGAATATCTGCCGCCTGAGCACGTTTGAGGTGAACCAGGATGGTAGCGATAATTTGCGGGTGCTCGTCGCGAATCAGGTCCGCAGCGCTTTGCGGCTCCATAAAGTTGAGTGTTTCCATGCCCGACGTGGTTTCGCGGGTTTCCAGAATATCCTCCAGCAGGCTGGAGGCACGCTCTTCGCCCAGGGCTTTGATCAACACCGAACGCAGATAATCGTTCGCGTTGACCGACAACGCGGCGTACTGCTCGGCTTCTTGTTCGAACTCGGCCAACACCTCGGTCAGTTGCTTATTAGAAATCTGGCGAATGCTGGCCATCGCGGCACTGAGATGCTGGACTTCACGTGGACTGAGATGCTTGAACACCTCCGCCGCACGGTCTTCGCCAATGGTCATCAACAGAATGGCGCTTTTCTCTGTTCCGCTAATACTCATAGTTCGTTACTCATCCATTGGCGTATCACCAGCGCGACCACGCGCGGATCGTTATCAGACATCTCGCGAATACGCTGGCTCATGACTTCAGCGCCGAGGCGTTGGTTAACTTTGCGTTGCTGCTGCTGTTCGTCTTTCGTCAGGCGTACAGAAACGGCATCTTCCTCTTCCACACGCTGGCGTTGGGCTTCAACCAGGGCTTGTTGTGCCATTTCTTTGCGTTGCAGTTGTGGGCGCACCACTTTGCGCCACAGCAGCCAGGCAACAATCAACACCAACAACCAACGACCGGCCGACATCAACATCTCGAAGAAGGCTTGTTGCTTCCAGAACGGCAGTTCCGCACTGGTTTCGTCGCTGGCGCTAAACGGTGAGTTAACGACATTGAGCGTATCGCCGCGTTTATCGGAATAACCCATCGCTTCACGCGTCAGATTTTCAATTTGCTTCATCTGATCGGCAGTCAATGGCAGTGGTTTGCCATCGGTAAGCTGGCGGTAGTTCACCACCACCGCGACAGACAGTCGCTGAACATCACCGACGTTCAACTTGGTATGCAAAATGGTGCGGTCGACCTCGTAGTTGGTGGTCTCGTCACGCTGGGTGTTACTCGAGCCACTCTGCGCAGAGGTGGATGTTGCCTGTGTTTGCTGCGGCTGAGCATTCGCTGGCGTAGCTTGTGGCGGTGTTGAAATGGGGGCGTTATTCGGTGGGGCAGGTTGGTTAGATAGCGCACCCGGCACACCACCTGGGTTACGGCCATTCACTTGCTCGCTTTGGTTAAGCTGGCGCGAACGCACCGCTGCCTGAGAGGGATCGCTGTTCGGGTGATACTGCTCTTGTGTTTGTTCTTTATTAGAGAAGTCAATTTGTGCGGTGACCTGCGCGTGGACATTATTGTTGCCGACAATCGGCCCAAGAATGGCTTCGATGCGGCGCTGGTAACGGCTTTCGACATCCATTGCATATTTAAGCTGCGCATCGTTAAGGTCACGGCCTGCGGTATTGGACTGCGTCAGCAAATGCCCGCCCTGGTCGACCAGCGTCACATTGCCTGGCGGCAAACCAGCAACCGCACTCGACACCATATGCACCACGGCACTGACTTGTCCTTCGTCTAACGCACGACCAGCTTCCAGGCTAAGTGTGACCGAAGCAGAAGGGGATTTTTGTTCGCGAACAAACAAAGAAGGTTTAGGCATCGCCAGATGCACACGCGCTGTTTTGACCGGGCCAAGCGTTTCGATGGTACGCGCCAGTTCGCCTTCCAGTGCGCGTTGGTAGTTCACCTGCTCGCTAAACTGGCTGATGCCAAACTTTTCTTGATCCAGTAATTCAAAGCCGACTGCGCCACCCTTAGGTAACCCTTGCTGTGCCATGCGCAAACGCAGATCGTAGACTTTATCTGCCGGGACCAAAATCGCGCTGCCGTTATCAGAGAAACGATAAGGTACATTCATCTGGGTCAGTTGAGTGACGATGGCACCGCCATCTTGCTCGGCCAGATTGCTGTACAGCACTTTGTAATCAGGCGTTTTGGCCCACAGCACCAGCGCGACAAGAATGGCAATAGCCGCAGCGCCTGCGACCGCTAGCGGGATTTTAGGATTTGCACGAATGCGGGCCAGCCACTCCTGGGTTTTGTTTTGCGGCGTTTGTGGCAGGCTTGCTGCGGTCATTGAGCACCTCGCAGCTGGGCGTAGACAACATATTTAATAGACAGAGTGAACAAAACGAGCTCCCACAACAAAAGTTCCACAAAGATGGCAACGTTATTATTTTCTTTCTTAGCGGTTTTGATGGCTGAATTAGCTCTATTTATTGCCGCTATTTAGCGCCTTTGTCCTGGTGACAAGGTGGTAATCTTGCCGCGTTTAAAATCACTGGGGCAGGGAAATGGCAATTCAAGGTATCGAAGGCGTACTTCAGCAGTTGCAGGCAACCGCGCTGTCAGCGGGGAATCCGGTTCAGAATTACGAGCCAAAAGTGAGTTTTGCCGGTGAGTTACAGGCAGCGCTTGGCCGTATCAGTGAAACGCAAACCGCTGCCCGTACTCAGGCTGAAAATTTTGCCCTCGGAACACCGGGTGTTGCGCTCAATGATGTGATGGTCGATCTGCAAAAATCGTCGGTTTCGCTACAGATGGGTATCCAGGTGCGCAATAAGATGGTGTCGGCGTATCAGGAAGTGATGAACATGCAGGTTTAGTGGTTTAAGCTATCTGATATATAAAGAAATTATCAGGAAATTACCACGTAGAACGTGAGAGTAGCCTCTTCAGGTAAGGCTCATTGACAGAGATGAGTTTGAGCAGATTTCTGTGCTCATTAATAGCATCCCAGATTTGGTCGTTAGTATCTCCATCCCATTCAGGATTCATTTTCAGTTCAGCCTTGAGCATTTTTAGCCTGATATGAATGGTGGCAATTTCGTCACGCCCACATTGGCGAGCCATTGCTATGAGGGCTGTCTCTGGTGTTCTCTCGTATGGAGATAAACCCACGCGGGATTTAGTGTAAAGGTTGTAAAGTTTGCTCATTTCAGGTGTGTTTTATTGGTTGAGGTTTCCTGAATGATTGCATCTGGTTGTTTCTCAAACAACAAACATTAAATCTATTTAACTGTATTTTTTTGCATGGCTCTGCGCCATCGCTGCTGAGAGCATGTGACAAAATGTTACATATGGGATAGGGATTTGAAAAAATTAATTATCGCTTCAATGGTTGTAGTAGTGCTTGCTGGGTGTGCATCATCGGGGAATAAGCATCTTCAAAAAGAAACTGAAGTTAGCATGCAGTCAAAAATTAAAGAAGGCTCTACCACCAAAACACAAGTTAAAAGCATGCTTGGCTCACCGGAAAATGTTTCTTTCACTGATGGTGGTAAAGAAATCTGGAAATACTCTTATGCCAAAGTGAAAGTAGACGGGAAATCATTCATTCCGTTTTATGGGCTGTTCCATAATGGCGCAAGCGGTACCAAAAAAGAGCTGACCATTCTTTTTAAGGGTGACACCGTAGAGAAATACACGATGGCTGAGTCAGCAATAAATACTAAATCAGGTTGGGCCGATTAATATTTATCTGATGTGCAGAACATCAACCTTCTTTGGAAACGGTTAAAAACGGGTTTTGTAGGGGGGATAAGCGTCAGCGTCATCCACCATTTACGTCGGATGTCGCTGCGCTAATCCGACCTACGAAAAAGAGTTGTCATCTCTATCAATTTTCTTCCGGGGAGGGGTGAATTAAGTCAATACAACTAAAGTATGGGATTGAATGATCTTTAGATGGTTAAAGTTTCGTGTTTTTCGAGAATAACCATTTTATTGCTGGAAATGACCGTGCTATTTGCTGGGACGCTTTTTAAAACCAGCGTTCCAACGCCAATGGTCACGTTGTCGCCTATCTCAATATCATCACCAATGATGCACGAATGGGCGCCCATATTGACGTTGTTACCCACGTTAAATTTGATATCTACACCATTTTTATTGCTACCAAGGGTACAGAATTGCCGGATGGTAAAATTCTCGCCAATAATACAGTTTCTGTTAATAATCATTGAGTTGCCGTGCCATATTTTAAAGCCTTTACCAATCTTTAAATGATAATTCAGTTCGACACCAAACAATCCTTCATTAACCACTCGATTGAGAATCACAAACATCAATGAAAGCGGGTACAGCGCCTTTGTTTTGGCGTGAATAGTTGCCATTCTGAATATTAAAATAATGAGCTTAGATTTGGCAGTATTGATTTTTAAGTCATATTTTAATGTCGATAAGAAATCACGCATGGCGTTGTTCCATTTTAGGCTTATAAGAATAATCTTAATTCATAATTGTTAACTCGCCATTGAGTTTGCGAAATCTTTTCTAAGCTTGATAAGCATTGCACATTTTAGATGAATGGCGAGGGTTTTATCCCTCGCTCTGGTGTTCAGCGTTGAATCAAATAGCGAATGGTTGGGCCGTCTTGTTGAATATCCAGCACCGTGTAGCCGTGGTTTTTGGCATCTAAAGGGATGTTATTTATTGACTGCGGGCAGTCGCTCACCACTTCAAGAATTTGGCCTTTCGCTAATTGTGGCATGGCCTCCAGTGTGGCAACTGCCGGGTAAGGACAAGGTTCACCGACCATATCCAGGCGGAAATCTGGTACATAATTGTGGCTCATACGCTCTCCTTAATAGGCTGGCTACTGTGCAGGTTTTTACGACGGAAGAACTGTTTTTCCCAACCGACAATGAACAAAAATGCGGCCAGCAAAAGCAAATAGGTGACCAGTAAACCGCCGAGCGGGCCAAAGGTATCGAGTAAGTTGACTTTGTCCCACTGGGTGGCGAGGGCAGGTGAAATATCGTCCCAGTAGTATGCAAGGATCGTGGAACCGATAACGTTGCCTAATCCTACCCACCAGTAATGAACTTGTCCTTCAACCGCGCGATACATCCAGCCGGTTTCACACCCGCCAGCCAGTACAATCCCAAAACCAAACAACAACCCACCGATGACAGCGTTAGGGCCAGCCCACATAATTTTTGGCGCAACACCAAGCTGAACATAACTGAAGATACCAATAGCACTGACCGCCATACCTAAAATGATTGCTTTCGCCATATGCGTACGACCAGTGATCCACATATCCCGGAATGCCGAGGTAAAGCAGATTTGCGCTCGCTCAATTAACAACCCAAACCCAACGCCAAACAGCATGGCGATACCGAGTTTCGGTTGATTCATCGCGGTAATTGCGCCCCATCCAACCATACCTGCGAATACCAACATACCGATGCGGAAACGACGTTTTGCTTGCTCAGGCCGTTGGGTGAGTGGCGAGGCGGCAGAGACTTTTTGTAGTTTGACGGGAATACGGAACAGCGGGAGAAGGGTGAATTTTGCACCGAACCACGAACCCATCGCAGTCGCTAAGGCGAAGAACCAGGCATGCAGAGAAAACTGGGGAATACCGGTAAAGAATGCCGCCAGATTACAACCCATCGCCAGACGTGCACCAAAGCCGGCAATGATTCCGCCTAACACCGCCTGGATAATACGTATGCGGTGTTGGGGCATCCGCAGTTTCACGTTATTGGCCCACAATGCGGCCGCAAAACATCCACCGAACATGCCGATAATCATCATGCCGTCAATGCGTGTTAAAGGGTTGCCATCAAGATGAATGAGTTTGAAATATCCCCACTCTTCAGCGTGAACCCCCATTAATTGCAGAAGCTGCCCACCCCAGCGGGTAAATTCGCCGGTGACAGCCCAGAATGTTCCTGTAAGGCCGAAATAGTAAGTTGAAAGAATACCTGCTGCGATAACGGCGGGCATCGGAGCCCAGAACTTAACCAGATAATTTAATTTGAATTGTTGCCAGGACATTTTCTTACCTCTGAACTCAGAAGGTGATATGTTGCATAAGGGGCTAAAATATATACTCTTTTCCCTTTATCCAAAACCTCTCCAAAACTATTCTTCAAAATACCCCTGCTTTTTATGACAACAATCAAATAACCAGCCTGATCCATTCCTTTCCCCGAACCATGCAGCTGAAAAATGCATTCACGAATAATTTAATACATATAAGCATTAAAAGACCCGCCGGGGCGGGTCTTTGTCTTTTTGATTATTTTAGATTCGTGCTCAAGTCTGATTTGTTGGAGCAAAAACGCGTTGCGTAGTCGTCAGTCTGAAAGGATTGTGATCGGTATTTTTCACAGTCACTCGCAATATTAAACTTAGCGATGTGTCGTACAGTGTGAAAATACTGGCTATAAAGGTGAACAGACTCCGTTGATTCTTCAACCTCGCTATCCACCATAATGGCGCTCACCACCACAACAACAACCAAGAAAACCACAGCAATCATCCATTTCATTTCTCACGTTCCTGGTTGGTTAAATTTCTGGTAACCCTGGTGATCATCTTTCTTATATGCGTGAGCTTTAGCGAGGAGTCTTAACACCTCTCAGTGGGCGTGTTTTCATTTCTTTGCGCTTTTGCTGATTGCGAGCGCTGCTTTCGACATATACACAGCACAGGATTGCTATTGCTGCAATTATCCATTCCATTACTGTCACTCCGCTGATTACCCTAAAAAATAGGCGCGAAATTTAGCGCCCATATCGTTTGTTTTCTCCTCTTTTTGTGCTGTCGATCACATTTTCAAATTGGTTTTTGCTTAGCGATAAGCATGGCTGATGTCTTCGCTCCAGACTCAGTTTGCTTTTGACGGTGCAAACTGCCGTTTCAGCAGATTGGCAGACGCCGCCTTTTCCCAAAACAGAGAAACACTGGCGAGCTAAGTGCTTTAATGCGAAAATTATTTTTTCTCCGCGGTCAGGATAGATGATGAAGAAGATTGCATTATTGACAGTGTTGCTGGCGTTGAGCGGCTGTGTGCAGGTTGAAAATTACCGCGAAGTGGTGAAAGCACCAGCACCTGCAGGGCTTGCAGGGTACTGGCAGTCACAAGGTCCGCAAAGTGAGATGGTGAGCCCCGAAGCGATAGCGACGCTGGTGGTGACTTCTGCGGGCGATACGCTGGATTGCCGTCAGTGGCAGCGCGTAATGGCTCTGCCGGGTAAACTGATAGTGCGTTCAGACGATTGGTATAACGTCACGAACAAGCGTGAAGTTTATAGCGTAGAGCGCTTCGGAGATACGCTGGAGTATGCGGGGATGACGCTGAAACGTGTTGAGCGTCCAACGCAGGAATGTGCTGATTATTTGCAGAAAAACCCGCTGCAAACCAAATTACCGTAGGGTAGGGTATCCCTCTCCTTATCACTGGAGAGGGAGGTTCCAGACCCATTTATAACACTTCTTCTATCACCCAAACGCTGACACTGCCGCCGTTACAGGCGAAGGTTGCGCTACCGTTGGCATCAGTCGTCACAGTCTCCTGCCGATTGCCCAAATAATCTCGCCAGTTTTTGCCACCGTAATTATCGCCAAGCGTAATGGTTTTCTCGCCTTCATCGCCGTTAGATAACACCACCACGCAACCGGGGTGTTCATCAGTACCGCTGCGGCTGAATGCGATGCAATTAGGACTATCGAAGTAAAGAGTTTGCACACCGTGAGCAAAGAGTTCGCGGGCGTGAATTAAATCATCCAGCTGTTCAATTACGGGCATGTCGATGTGATAAGTCTCGCCATCGCCACCTTCGTCGTCGTAGCTGGCACCGAATAAATCCGGGTAGAACACGCTTGGCACACCATTTTCGCGCAACAAAATAAGCGCATACGCCAGCGGCTTGAACCACGGTTCAACGGGCGCTTCGAGGGATTGCAGTGGCTGAGTGTCATGATTGGCGACAAGGGTAATGGCGTGGAACGGATCGGCTTCTACCAGCGTGCCGGTGAAAATTTGGCTCATGTCATATTCGCGGCCTTGCTTTGAGGCCTGGTGGAATTTCATTTGCAATGGCGCATCAAACAGCATCGTTTTGCCATCCACCTGAGCAATATATTCCTGAAGTTTATCAACTTCGTGCGACCAATATTCCGCGACGATAAACAACGGTTGTTCCGCTACTTCCTGAACATGCTCAATCCATTCTTTGTAGAACCATGCTGGAATGTGTTTCACCGCATCAAGGCGGAAGCCATTACAGCCCGTTTCTGCCATCACCCAGCGCGCCCAATATTTTAGTTCTTCCGTCACGGCATGGTTACGGAAATCGATATTCTCGCCCATTAAATAGTCGAAATTACCCAGTTCATCATCAACCTGATCGTTCCAGCCTTCGCCGGTGTAGTCGTTGATGATTTTAAAAATGCCGTCTTCCGTCGGGTTTTCGATATGGTCGACGCCGCTAAAACATTTGTAATCCCAGATAAATTGCGAATATTTACCGGCGCGGACAGGGAACGTGTAGCGTGTCCACGCCTCACATTCGATCACGCCGTCGTCTATCTCATTGCGGTTTTGTTCGTTGACGCGATTCACGCGAATACGTTCTTTTTCGTCCGCGCCCATTTTGTGGTTAACCACCACATCGAGCAGAACGGAGATGTCATTCTCCTGCAGGGCTTTTATCGCGGTCAGTAATTGTGCTTTGTCGCCGTATTTAGTCGGCACAGAACCTTTTTGGTCAAACTCACCGAGGTCAAAAAGATCATAGCTGTCATATCCTACCGAGTAGCCACCGGAACTGCCTTTATAAGCTGGCGGTAACCAAACCATATTGACGCCAATATCATTGAGCGTGGCTGCACGTTCTGCCACTTCAGCCCACAACTTGCCCCGCCGGGGTAGTACCAATGGAAAAATTGCAACAAGGTTGGATTGCGCATGTACAGGCTCCATAAAGAGGGATCTCAATTATGGATGATATGCCTGGAAATGCCTGGTGCGACAAGCTCAGTCGTTCTCGCACCAGGAATAGAAGATCAGGAAGTGATGTCCTGATTGTCTTGCGGAGCCAAAATCTGGCCTCCCTGTTTACCATAAGCGGTTAACACGGATTGTTGTATGGAAGATTGCCCTACCAGTTTCGCCAGTTCATCCATGCGTATTTGCAGTAAGCGTTTAATCTCGCTTTCGTTGTCCAGAATATTCTGGAGCACAGGGCTGAGTTGCTCCTGCATCAGCATGGAGAGCTTAATGTCGCTCATGAATTGAGTGAGTTCATGCACCGCGTTAACGTAATCCATTTCACTAGCGATTAATTCGTCCCACATTCCTTTGCGGGCGTTGTTTAGCATCACCTGGCTCTGCTCTAATAATTGCTGATAGCGAATGTACAGTTGCGGTGCGTGGTTCATTAGACTGCGTCCTGAATCCGGTTAGGCATCAGAGCAACTTCTTTCCAGGCATCGGCAATATTTCGCAGCAAGTTCTCGACCTCTTCGATCGCGCTGACATCATTGTGTAGATTGGCCTGGAAGATACGTCGCACCATGTAGGTATAAAGAGCGTGCAGATTCTGTGTCAGTTCGTCGTTGCTGGTTTCATCAATGCCGATTTTCAGCCCGTTATCGATGATATTAATGGCTTTAGACAGCGAAAGGCCTTTCCCTTCCAGGTTGCCATCCTGCAAAAAAAGACGCGCACGGACTAACGCGTTGAGCGCACCATCAAACAACATAGTCACTAGTTGTTGCTGGCTGGCACTCATCACCGCGCTTTCCACTTCAATTTTTGCATAGGCCTGAGTCGCTTTTGCCCCGTACATATCTGCTCCTGGATTAATTATTTTTTGCTGGAACTGGTATCAAACTGTTGAGTCAGATAGCTGCTGGTGGAGTTCAGTGAACTCATCATCACGTCCAGTTGAGTAAATTGCGCCTTGTAACGCGCCATCTCTGAGTCAATACGTTCACTGGCTTTGTTGTACTGTGCGGTCAGACTGTTCAGCGTCTTGCTCACACCGTCGGTTGCCGCCTTGATGATCCCGGTGCTGGAGAGCCAACTGGTCAGGTTGTTGCCGATGGTGGTGGTGATGCCGCTGGTTTTACCGTCGCCAACAATCATCTCCTGGACCCCAGCCGCATCTTTTTTCAGCGCCGTTTTCAGTTTGTCGCCATCGAGTTCTAACTTTCCGGTGCTCGGGTCTGACGTCACACCGATTTGTGCCAGTGTCTTAAATGACGAACTGCTCTGGGTATTGTTGAGTAACCCTTTGAGTTGTGTCTGGATAGTACGCAAGGTGCTGTCGCCAAGCAGTGCGCCGTTGCTGGAGTTTTGAGCATCGGCTCCCGTATCAACCGCAGTGTATTTGGTTAAGCTGCTGAAGGTGTCCTGCAAGGCGTTATAGGCATCGACCCAGGCTTTGACTGCGGTTTCTGCTTTAGAAGTATCTTTGGTGATGGTCAGCGTTTGGGTGCCGGTGGTGACATTATTCAGATTGAGGGTGATGTCTTCCAGCGCATCGCTGATGGTATTGCTGCTGTTGGTGATTTTAATGTTGTTCACCGTCAGCTCGGCATCTTGCGCGGTAACGCTCTCTTCCATACCGTTCGCGGCATCTGTGCTGGTGCCGTTATAGCCCATAAAGCTTTGCAGGGCGCTGTCACCGCTGACACTCAGGCTCATGGCATTGTCGCCACCGGTATCGTCAGAGGTAATAGACAGACGATATTGGCCGTTGCCGACGTTGATAATACTGGCGCTAACACCCGCTTTGGCATTATTGATGGTGTCGCGAATGCCGCTCAGTGAAGAGTTGGCAGCACTAATATCAATGGTGACCGGTTTTTTATCGCCACCTTGTTGAATGGTCAACACGCTGTCGCCGGTGGCAATCGCTGTTTTGCTGTCGGGCTGGGTATTTTTGGTGGTCAGCGTTTGCGATTGTGCCAGTTGAGTGACGTTAATCGTATATTTCCCGGCCACTGCATTACCGGTAGTGGTCGCGCTGAACGCGGTGCTACTGCTGCTGGTTGATGTCGCAGTAAACAGATCGGCCTTATTGAGCGCGGTGTTGGCGGTCTGGAAGCTGACCAGTGCACTCTTCAGGGTACCGTAACCGCTCAATTTTGCTGTAAAGGAACTTTGTTGTTTTGAGATTGGTGTTAGCGTCGCTTTTTGTGCTGCCTGCAGGCTATCCAGAATGCTGCTCAGATCCAGACCGGACCCGATTCCCAGCGTAGAAATACTAGCCATATTATTTCCTTAATGTATCGATGCATAAAATGAATACCGGGAGTATCGGCCTGGAAAAAACAAAGTTTACGATTAATTTCTTTTTTTTAATGGCAAGAATAGCGGCAGAGGGCGAGAGTATTTCCGGTGCTAAAAATTTTACTGTGAATGTAAAAAAATTCTAAAGGTTGTGGGGGACCAGACGATAACAGGTTTAACGGCAACGAAGCCGACGGGTGGAAACCCAACCCATAAACCGTAGACTTGAAACACAGGAAAAATAAATCATGGCACAAGTCATTAATACCAACAGCCTCTCGCTGATTACTCAAAACAATATCAACAAGAACCAGTCTGCTCTGTCGACTTCTATTGAGCGTCTGTCTTCTGGCTTACGTATTAACAGCGCGAAGGATGATGCTGCAGGCCAGGCAATTGCAAACCGTTTCACGTCCAACATTAAAGGCCTGACTCAGGCTGCTCGTAACGCCAACGACGGTATCTCTGTTGCACAGACTACTGAAGGCGCACTGTCAGAAATCAACAACAACTTACAGCGTGTACGTGAACTGACTGTTCAGGCTTCTACCGGGACTAACTCTGCTTCTGACCTGTCTTCAATCCAGGATGAAATCAAATCCCGTCTGTCTGAAATTGACCGCGTATCTGGTCAGACTCAGTTTAACGGCGTGAATGTACTGGCTAAAGACGGCAAAATGTCTATCCAGGTTGGCGCGAACGATGGCCAGACTATCGATATCGACCTGAAAAAAATCGACTCTACTACACTGGGTCTGAATACTTTTAACGTGACTGGCCCGGTAAGTGCGGCGGGTGAATTTGGTAAAGCGTCAACTGCAACTGCAGTCACTGATTTCACCAAATATTACGGTGCCACTACTCAAGTTGTAGATGCTAAAGTATCAGAAAAAGGTGCAGCAAATGACCTTTCTACTCGTCTGGGCCTGGCAGCTGGCGGCGCGACTTTCGCTGATGATGTTTACGCAGATGATAACGGCAACCTGTTTGCAAAAGTCACTGTCAAGGCGACCACAGCGGCTGAAAGCAACAACTTGAAAGCTAATGGCTTCGATATTGCTAGCGGTGCTCAACAAGATTTTTATGTTGCCGTAGATCCTGAATCTGCCGATGTTTCAACAGCAACAGAAGCCTCGTTTAAAATCGATACCAAAGCCTTGAGCTTGAGCAGCCTGACTTCTGGTTCTACTACTGATCCGCTGGCAAAACTTGATGCTGCTATCGCTTCGGTAGACAAATTCCGTTCTTCTCTGGGTGCGGTACAGAACCGTCTGGATTCAGCGGTAACTAACCTGAACAACACCACCACTAACCTGTCTGAAGCGCAGTCCCGTATTCAGGACGCCGACTATGCGACCGAAGTGTCAAATATGTCTAAAGCGCAGATCATCCAGCAGGCGGGTAACTCCGTGTTGGCAAAATCTAACCAGGTTCCACAGCAAGTACTGTCTCTGCTGCAGGGCTAATCGCCTGATACCTGACCAAACCCTGCCTCGGCAGGGTTTTTTCGTATTAATTGTTATCCATAACCGCAAATAACCCCTCATTTCACCCACTATTCTTGCGATTAAAAACCCTCCAGAAACGGATAATCATGCCGATAACTCAACTAACGCAGGGCTGTTTATCGTGAATTCACTGTATACCTCTGAAGGTGTAATGGATAAACACTCGCTGTGGCAGCGTTATGTACCATTGGTGCGTCACGAAGCATTGCGCCTGCAGGTACGCCTGCCCGCGAGTGTGGAGCTTGACGACCTGCTACAGGCGGGCGGCATCGGGTTGTTGAATGCAGTGGACCGTTATGATGCCCTGCAAGGAACGGCATTTACTACCTACGCGGTGCAGCGCATCCGTGGGGCGATGCTTGATGAGTTGCGCAGCCGTGACTGGGTGCCACGCAGCGTCAGGCGTAACGCTCGCGGTGTTGCGCAGGCAATGGGTCAACTGGAGCAAGAGCTGGGCCGTAATGCCACTGAAACTGAAGTGGCAGACCGGTTGGATATCCCGCTCAACGAATACCGTCAGATGTTGCTCGACACCAACAACAGTCAACTTTTCTCTTATGACGAGTGGCGTGAAGAGCATGGCGATAGTATCGAACTGATTACTGAAGAGCATCAGCAGGCGAATCCACTACAACAACTGTTGGAAGGGAATCTACGCCAACGCGTAATGGACGCCATCGAGGCGCTTCCGGATCGTGAAAAGATGGTGCTGACCCTTTACTACCAGGAAGAGCTGAATCTTAAAGAGATTGGCGCGGTACTGGACGTTGGGGAGTCGCGCGTCAGTCAGTTGCACAGCCAGGCGATTAAACGCTTACGCACCAAGCTCGGTAAGTTGTAGGCCGTACATTATAATACGTCCGGGATAACATCATGACGGTGCAGAACTTAAAAAAGCGTCCTTTAAGCCGCTATTTAAAAGACTTTAAACACACACAGACCCATTGTGCTCATTGTGCGAAATTGCTCGACAGAATTACGCTCACCCATCGTGGCGAGATCGTCAGTAAAACGGCTATCGCGCAGCTTGATACGTTAATTGATGAACACAGCTGGCAGATTGAACGCCCGTCCTGGGCGGCGTTGTGCCGTTTTTGCGGCGATTTATACTGCAAAGAGCAGGATCACTATTTCGATATTATCGGCTTTAAAGAATACCTGTTCGAACAAACCGAGATGAGCCATGGCACCATCCGTGAATACGTGGTGCGCTTGCGCCGTCTGGGTAACTATTTATCTTCACAAAACGTTCCACGGCCTTCTTCGCCTGCCGCTTACCTCGACGACTCATTTGATGCGTGGTTGCCGCCAACCAGTACCAACAATTACCGTATTGCTCTGCGCAAGTACGGGCAATTTCAAACCCTCAATCAAAATATCACTGCCCATTACCAGGAAAATAAATCAACTTCTGATATATATTAAAATGGCATAAGTTGTAGCACAGTGGTTTTGATTGATTATATTAAGTCGCTACAATACAACAATAATATCGACATTCGGGGTAACTATGAAATTAGCAATGGTGGGGCGTCAGGCGCTGATGGGCGTGCTGGCTGTGGCATTGGTTGCAGGTGCGAGTGTTAAAACCTTCGCCGCCGAAAATTTACTGGCAAAAGTCAAAGAGCGCGGCACGCTGCTGGTTGGGCTTGAAGGGACTTATCCTCCATTCAGCTTTCAGGGTGATGACGGCAAACTGACCGGTTTTGAAGTGGAATTTGCTGAGCAGTTGGCACAGCATTTGGGCGTAAAAGCCTCACTGAAGCCGACCAAATGGGATGGCATGCTGGCGTCGCTGGACTCTAAACGCATCGACGTGGTGATTAACCAGGTGACCATTTCTGATGAACGTAAGAAGAAATACGATTTCTCTACGCCATACACCGTTTCGGGTATTCAGGCGTTGGTGAAAAAGGGTAACGAAGGCAGCATTACTGGGCCGGATTCCCTGAAAGGCAAAAAAGTGGGTGTGGGTCTGGGGACTAACTACGAAGAGTGGTTGCGCGCCAATGTACAGGGCGTTGACATCCGTACTTATGATGATGACCCAACGAAA
Organism: Buttiauxella sp. 3AFRM03; assembly: GCF_003675305.1. Classification (NCBI taxonomy): domain Bacteria; kingdom Pseudomonadati; phylum Pseudomonadota; class Gammaproteobacteria; order Enterobacterales; family Enterobacteriaceae; genus Buttiauxella; species Buttiauxella sp. 3AFRM03. The sequence goes on along the minus strand of NZ_CP033076.1, from coordinate 988,543 downwards.
TATCAGGATCTGCGCGTAGGCCGTATTGATGCGATTCTGGTCGACCGCCTGGCCGCGTTGGACCTGGTGAAGAAAACCAAAGATACCCTGGCGGTAGCGGGCGATGCGTTCTCACGTCAGGAAGCTGGTGTTGCAGTGCGTAAAGGCAACGAAGACCTGGTCGAAGCGATTAATAAAGGTATTGCTGAGATGCAGAAAGATGGCTCACTGGCCAGGCTTTCCGAAAAATGGTTTGGCGCTGACGTCACCAAATAATTAATTTGGGATGCCCAGGGCGGATTAGCGTAAGCGACATCCGCCTTTTTTATTTGTATTTGCCAGCATTTTGTCAGGCTGGTGCATAATGAATAAATCTGGATTTTATTCAAAGTGTAATGGAGTTGCTCATGTCTCTGCACAATCTGACGCGATTTGCGCGTCTGGAATTTATCGGCGCTCCGACGCCACTCGAATATTTGCCACGTTTTTCCGATTACCTTGGCCGCGAAATCTATATTAAACGTGACGACGCCACGCCGATGGCGATGGGTGGAAATAAGCTGCGTAAACTTGAATTCCTGGCGGCAGATGCGTTGCGTGAAGGTGCCGACGTGCTGGTTACCGCTGGGGCGATTCAGTCAAACCACGTGCGCCAGACCGCGGCAGTTGCGGCAAAACTCGGCCTGAAGTGCGTCGCACTGCTGGAAAACCCAATTGGTACCCAGGCGGAAAACTATCTCACTAACGGTAACCGTTTGATGCTCGACTTGTTTGATGTCGAAATAGAAATGTGTGATGCGCTACATTCGCCGGATAGCCAACTGGAAGAAATTGCCCTACGTCTCGAAGCGCAAGGCTTTCGCCCGTATGTGATTCCTGTTGGCGGCTCGAATGCGCTGGGCGCTTTGGGCTATGTGGAAAGTGCGCTGGAAATCGCGCAGCAGTGCGAAGGTGCAGTCAATGTTTCATCGGTGGTGGTCGCTTCAGGAAGTGCCGGGACGCATGCCGGGCTGGCGGTTGGCCTCGAGCAAGTCATGCCTGATGTTGATTTAATCGGTGTCACCGTTTCGCGTTCTGTTGCCCAGCAGTTGCCAAAAGTGGAAGCGTTGCGGCAGGCGGTCGCGCAATCGCTTAGTGTCAGCGCGTCAAACCCAATACATTTATGGGATGATTATTTCACTCCGGGCTATGGCCATCCTAATGAAGAAGGACTTGAAGCCATTAAAATTTTGGCGCGCCTCGAAGGGATCTTGCTGGATCCGGTTTATACCGGCAAAGCGATGGCCGGGTTAATTGATGGAGTGGCCCAGAAGCGTTTCAAAGACGAAGGCCCGATAATCTTTATTCATACCGGTGGTGCGCCTGCGTTATTTGCTTACCATCCACATGTTTAATGAGATTTTGAAGGGCGACACCCATTTGGGTGTATTACAAGAATAAAAAGACAGACAGGGTGTAATTCAAGTATGCATGAAAGTATTCAACTGGTGCTGGATTCGGCACCGTTTCTGCTTAAAGGTGCCGTCTTTACGCTGCAACTCAGTATTGGCGGCATGTTCTTTGGGCTGATACTCGGTTTTATGTTGGCGTTGATGCGTTTGTCACCGTTTTGGCCGTTCTCCTGGCTATCGCGTTTTTACGTGTCGATTTTTCGCGGGACGCCGTTAATCGCGCAGCTGTTTATGATCTATTACGGCCTGCCGCAGTTTGGTATTGAGCTGGATCCTATTCCTGCGGCGATGATCGGTTTGTCGCTGAATACTGCGGCTTATGCTTCCGAAACCTTGCGTGCGGCGATTTCGTCTATCGAAAAAGGGCAGTGGGAAGCCGCAGCAAGTATCGGTATGACGCCGTGGCAAACCTTACGACGGGCGATTTTACCGCAGGCGGCTCGTGTCGCATTGCCGCCGCTGAGCAACAGTTTTATCAGTCTGGTGAAAGACACGTCCCTTGCGGCCACTATTCAGGTTCCGGAATTGTTTCGCCAGGCGCAGCTTATTACCTCGCGTACCCTCGAGGTATTTACCATGTATCTCGCGGCGTCATTGATTTACTGGGTAATGGCAACGGTGCTTTCTTCGTTGCAGAACTACTTTGAAAATCAGTTAAATCGCCAGGACAGGGATCCCAAATGAGCGCAATCGACGTAAAACAACTGGTCAAAAAATTCCACGGGCAGACCGTGCTGCATGGTATCGATCTGGAAGTGAAAGCGGGCGAAGTGGTGGCGATTATCGGGCCAAGTGGCTCCGGTAAAACCACCTTGCTGCGCTGCATAAATTTGCTGGAACAACCCGAGTCCGGCACCATCAAGGTCGGAGAGATTTCCATTGATGCGGCGCAATCATTGAGTAAGCAGAAAAATCGAGTGCGTGAATTGCGCCAACATGTTGGGTTCGTGTTTCAAAGCTTCAATCTTTTCCCGCATCGGACGGTGATTGAAAATATCATCGAAGGGCCCGTGATTGTAAAAGGCGAACCGAAAGAAGAAGCTATAGTGCGGGCGCGTGAGTTGCTGGCGAAAGTTGGCCTAAGCGGTAAAGAAACCAGCTATCCGCGTCGTCTTTCCGGCGGCCAGCAGCAGCGTGTAGCCATTGCGCGCGCACTGGCGATGCGCCCGGAAGTGATTCTGTTTGATGAACCGACATCAGCGCTTGACCCTGAGCTGGTGGGTGAAGTGTTGAGCACTATTCGCCAGCTTGCGCAAGAAAAACGCACCATGGTGATCGTGACGCATGAAATGAGCTTTGCGCGTGATGTTGCAGACCGTGCCATATTTATGGATCAAGGCCGTATTGTTGAGCAGGGGCCTGCGCGTGAATTGTTTGCTAATCCTCAACAACCACGCACTCAGCAATTCCTGGAAAAATTCCTCACCCAGTAATTCGTATGGCCCCACTTTTGGGGCCGTTATTAAAATATTTATAATATTGATAAATGTGATAGCGTTTGGCATTACATTTGGAAATGATATTAGTGTCAGGAGAAATGCCAGACATAATGGATGATCGCAACTTTTTTAGCTGGCGGCAGGATGCGCTGAATATCTTCCAGTCTGTTACGCAGGCTGACGAAATAACTAAAATCCTACATCAGCAAACGGAGTCGCTGGAATTTGACTATTACTCTCTGTGTATTCGTCACCCAGTGCCATTTACTCGTCCCAAAACGTCATTAAGGTCGACATATCCTCAGCCGTGGCTCGATCATTATCATGCTGCAAATTATTTTGCGATTGACCCGGTTTTGCGTCCTGAAAATTTCATGCGTGGGCATCTGCGCTGGAATGACGAGCTTTTTAGTGGTACTCAGGATTTCTGGGATGCGGCACGGGATCACGGCTTACGGCGTGGTATAAGCCAGTGCGTGATGGCGCCTAATCGTGCATTGGGGTTTTATTCAGTCTCGCGTACAGCGGGGAAAGGCAAAATTATGCCTGACGATGAATTGCAACTACGTCTGCAATATTTAGCCGAACTGAGTTTAATGACTTTAACGCGGCTTAATGATTCATCCATGGCCGCCATACCATTAAAGCTTAGCAAACGTGAGCGAGAAATATTGCAATGGACGGGCGAGGGGAAAACGTCATCAGAGATCGCCATTATTTTATCGATATCAGAAAATACTGTGAATTTTCACCAGAAAAATATGCAGAAGAAATTTAATGCGCCAAATAAAACGCAAATTGCCTGTTATGCAGCAGCGATTGGGATAATTTGAAGGACGAGTTTTAACGAGGGAAGTCAACGAAGCGGCTGGAGAAACTGAATTCATCCAGCCGTCGCGATTCGATTACTGACGGTAAGCCTGTTTAATTTGCTTAACAGTATTACCAAAAACGTCTGCTTGTGCCGGGTCTTCCATTTGAGCGATTTGCTTTTCCATTTTAATGATAACTTTGCCTGCATCGGCCTGACCCATGGCTTTCAGCATCTGAGTCAGCATAGCTTTCAAGCAGGTGACTTCAATAGCCAGTTCACTACTGTTGTCTGCGGTGGAAAAATCAGGAGTGCTCATTTGTGTTCCTCGGTCTTGGTTGGTACACCGTTGTTTCGTGTAACGGTTTCTTAAGGCGGCGGAGTATAACACAGTCGTAAACCATTTTATTAGTGGTTACGTGAAGGCCGTAACATGCTGACGGTGCAAAGTGTGTATTTGTTTTAATTTTGTTTATTTTTGGTTAAAAAAATACTTCCACGATCTTTATTTAATCCTTTTAATGGGCGTGAATTATAGTTTTTTTAAATATGAAAAGCATTTTTACTATTTATAACTATGAAATGAGACTGTTTTCTGTCCAGTATCCACTGTACATTTAAATTTCCAGCACGGCATGAGATTCCGAAAATCTGTTTTTATAATTTAAAGTTACCTGAAAACCCGTTAATATGGCTCAGTAATTTTAGCAGCGTAATCCCTATTCTGGAGAGGTCCCCTTGATCAACGTACTTCTTGTTGATGACCACGAACTGGTGCGCGCAGGGATACGACGCATTCTTGAAGATATCAAAGGGATCAAGATATCAGGTGAGGCAAATTGCGGCGAGGATGCCGTAAAATGGTGCCGTAGTCATCCGGTTGATGTTGTCCTGATGGACATGAATATGCCGGGAATTGGTGGCCTGGAAGCCACGCGTAAAATCGCGCGATATTCAAACGATATCAAAGTGATTATGTTGACAATACACACCGAGAATCCACTACCTGCAAAAGTGATGCAGGCGGGTGCCGCTGGATATTTAAGTAAAGGTGCAGCGCCACAAGATGTGGTTAATGCGATTCGTTCGGTCAATGCCGGGCAGCGCTACATTGCGTCAGATATCGCCCAACAAATGGCATTAAGCCAGATTGAACCGGAGAAAACAGACACGCCATTTGCGAGTTTGTCTGAGCGTGAATTACAGATTATGTTGATGATAACCAAAGGCCAAAAGGTCAATGAGATCTCAGAGCAGCTTAATCTTAGCCCTAAAACGGTTAACAGTTACCGTTACCGCATGTTTAGTAAACTGAATATCAGTGGCGATGTTGAACTGACACACCTGGCCATTCGTCATGGTTTATTTAGTGCGGAGACATTAATAAGTAGTGAGTGAAATCTTTGACCCGCGAGCGTTTCTTAAAACCGTAACCAGTAAACCTGGTGTCTATCGTATGTATGACGCCAGTGATACGGTCATTTACGTCGGAAAAGCCAAGGATCTGAAGAAACGCCTGTCGAGCTACTTCAGGAGCAATCTTGCCAGCCGTAAAACAGAAGCGCTGGTGGCCTTAATTCAGCATATTGACGTGACGGTGACTCACACCGAAACAGAAGCGTTGTTGCTGGAACACAATTACATCAAGCTGTATCAGCCGCGTTACAATGTGCTGTTGCGTGATGACAAATCCTATCCCTATATTTTCCTTAGTGGCGATACTCACCCGCGGCTTGCGATGCATCGTGGAGCGAAACACGCCAAAGGGGAATATTTCGGGCCATTCCCTAATGGCTATGCTGTCCGCGAAACACTGGCGCTATTGCAGAAAATCTTCCCGATTCGCCAGTGCGAAAACAATGTTTATCGCAATCGCTCGCGCCCATGCTTGCAATACCAAATCGGGCGCTGCCTGGGGCCTTGTGTGGCGGGCTTAGTCAGTGAAGAAGAGTATGCCCAGCAGGTGGAATATGTCCGTTTGTTCCTGTCCGGTAAAGACGATCAAGTTTTGAATCAGCTGATCGCTAAAATGGAAGAGGCAAGCAAAAACCTGGCGTTTGAAGAGGCCGCGAGAATACGCGACCAAATTCAGGCGGTACGTCGTGTGACTGAAAAACAGTTTGTTTCCAATACTGGCGATGACCTGGATGTGATTGGCGTGTCGTTCGATGCCGGCATGGCATGTGTGCATGTGCTCTTTATCCGCCAGGGTAAAGTTTTAGGTAGCCGCAGTTATTTCCCTAAAGTGCCAAACGGCACAGAACTCGCTGAAGTCGTCGAAACTTTTGTTGGTCAGTTCTATTTGCAAGGCAGCCAGATGCGTACCTTGCCTTCTGAAATCCTGCTTGATTTCAATTTGCCGGATAAAACCTTGCTGTCAGATTCTTTGACGGAACTGGCGGGGCGGCGTATCAATGTGCAGACCAAACCACGCGGCGACCGCGCGCGGTATCTCAAACTGGCCCGTACTAATGCGGCCACGGCGCTTGTGACGCGTCTGGCGCAGCAATCCACCATTCATCAACGCTTAACAGCCTTAGCCAGCGTACTTGAGTTGCCCGCAATCAAACGCATGGAGTGCTTCGACATCAGCCACACTATGGGCGAGCAGACCGTGGCTTCCTGTGTGGTTTTTGATGCCAACGGTCCATTGCGCGCTGAATATCGACGCTACAACATTGAAGGCATTACACCAGGCGATGATTATGCGGCGATGAACCAGGTGTTGCGCCGTCGCTATGGTAAGGCGATTGATGAGAGCAAAGTGCCTGATGTCATTCTGATTGATGGTGGCAAAGGGCAGTTGGGGCAGGCAAAAACCGTGTTTGCAGAACTCGATGTTCCGTGGGATAAAAACCATCCGCTGTTACTGGGCGTGGCAAAAGGCGCCGATCGCAAAGCGGGGCTTGAAACCTTGTTCTTTGAACCGGAAGGGGAAGGGTTTTCACTGCCGCCAGATTCACCCGCGCTGCATGTCATCCAGCACATTCGTGATGAATCACACGATCACGCTATTTCCGGGCATCGCAAAAAACGTGCAAAAGTAAAAAATACCAGTGCGCTGGAGACCATCGAAGGCGTTGGCCCAAAACGTCGCCAGATGTTGTTGAAATATATGGGTGGATTGCAACCATTAAAGAACGCATCCGTAGAAGAAATCGCAAAAGTGCCGGGTATCTCGCAAGCGTTGGCAGAAAAGATCTTCTACTCGTTGAAACATTAAGGCCTCTGTAGCAACATAGAGACAATTTCCACTTACGACAGACAGTTAACCAGCACTATGCAATTTAATATCCCAACATTGCTTACTCTGTTTCGTATCATCCTTATCCCATTCTTTGTGCTGGCTTTTTATCTGCCGTTTAGCTGGGCGCCATTCCTGTGTGCGTTTATCTTCTGGTTTGCCGCAATCACTGACTGGTTTGATGGTTTTCTGGCGCGTCGCTGGAACCAAAGCACACGTTTTGGTGCCTTCCTTGACCCGGTAGCCGATAAAGTCATGGTGGTCGTCGCTCTGGTGCTGGTGGCTGAACATTACCATGCCTGGTGGGTGACGCTGCCTGCGGCAACCATGATTGCTCGTGAAATCATTATTTCTGCTTTGCGCGAATGGATGGCTGAAATCGGCAAACGCAGCAGTGTTGCCGTTTCCTGGATTGGTAAATCCAAGACCATGGCGCAAATGCTGGCGCTGATTGGTATGCTATGGCGTCCAAACATGTGGATCGAATACGCGGGGATTGGTCTGTTCTTTATCGCAGCAGTGTTAACATTCTGGTCAATGTTCCAGTACCTGAAAGCGGCAAGTAAAGACTTGCTCGATAACTCTGGCGTTTAATCTTTTCCAGCAACCAGTCTCACATTTCAAATTAACGAGAGTTATCTATCCTGACGGTAACTCTCGTACTCCGCTCTACGGTAACCTTTGGTACCTTCTCCCGGTCCTGCATGATTCACGCTCAACACTACCGACTATAATCTCGCTTAGGTCAGAATAAACAAGGAGCAGGTGTTCTTATGCGGTTTGATATTATCGACTTACGGCTGTTTCTGAACGTTTATAAAGCGGGAAGCATCACCGGTGGTGCTGTGCTGTCAAACCTGACGTTGCAGTCGGCAAGCGAGCGTATCCGTGGTATGGAGGGGGAGTTGGGTGTCGAGCTGTTTAGCCGCTCCAGAAAAGGGGTCAAGCTATCTGACGCTGGGTTTTCGTTGGTCAACCATGCCAATATTGTGTTGCAACAAGTTGAGCACATGCGCAGTGAATTACATCAATACGGCAAAGGGTTACGCGGGCATATCAACCTGCTGTGCAATTCATCGGCGCAGAACGAATTTTTACCCCAGTTGCTGGCTTCTTATTTAAGCCTTAAACCCAATATTTCTGTTTCTGTTAAAGAAATGCTCAGCTATGACATTGTCGCCGCTATTAAAAATCAAATGGCCAATTTAGGCATTGTTGCTGACTCAACAGAGCTGAACGGCCTGGTATCATTACCGTTCCGTGATGATGAATTAGTGGTGTTTGTGCCCGCCAAAAGCGATTGGCATGATAGCGAGAGTATTGCTTTCCGGGATATTGTCACTGCTGAATTTACGGGATTATCTGAGGGGAGTGCGCTTCAGGAGCACATTGAAGGGCATGCCAAAAAGCTGGGATATCGTATTAGCTATCGCGTTCGTATGGCAACATTCGATGCCGTGATGCAAATTGTCGACAGTGGCGTCGGCATTGCTATTATCCCGAGGCGTGCCGCCGAGCGATTTAATTCCATGAATGGCAGCAAAATTATCCGTTTAACCGATAGCTGGGCTGACCGTAAACTCATCATTTGTGCCCGGGATTTTACTGAGCTGCCTGGATACGCGAAAGAATTCGTTGATTTCCTGACACAACGTCAGAATGATTCATAACTGTTATTTTATCGTCATATAAATTCCAAGTGCGATAAGCCCGATAAAAAAACAGCGGCGGAAGGCGAGTTCACTGATCACTTTACGCAAGTACTGGCCTGCATACATTCCTGCGATTGCAGGAATCAACGCAACGGCAGACAGATAATAATCAACGTGAGCCAGTTTACTGTCCAATGACAGATGAATGGCTAAGGCAATCGTTGATGCTGTGAAGGCTAATCCGAGAGCCTGGATAAGATCATTTTTATTTAACTGGAGCGATTGTAAATAGGGTACTGCCGGAATCACAAAAACACCGGTTGCTGCGGTAATGGTACCGGTAATATAGCCTGCTACAGGTGATAGCCATTTTTCTGATTGAACTGATGATGGCAACCTTTTAGCGATAAGCCCCCAAAGACCGTACATTATAAGCACAATACCCAATGCCGTTTCTGTCCACGATGATGCAGACGTTAATCCAGGTAAGAGGCTAAATAATGTACCAATGAAAATGCCTGCTATAAATCCCCATAATCTTTTAATTAAATCGATGAATGTTGGCCCGGTAAATAACTGCCATATATTTGTAACCAGAGAGGGTAAAATTAGCAAGCCCGCAGCGCTGGCGGGCGTCATGACGACAGTTAATAATCCCATTGCTATAGTGGGTAAACCCAAACCAATAACACCTTTTACAATGCCAGCCAGCAGGAATACACAAATGATAGTAATCAATTTAATCCCTCGGTTATAACAAACTTGATAACAAAATATTAAATTGAGCGGTAATTTCTGTATATGAGTATTTAGCTGAGGATGTATCAGGGAAAAACTTATTTAACAAGAAGATGCAGATCTGAGGGAACGGAAGGATTTAGCGCGGATCTATAAAGCAAAAGCCCGCTTAGTTTCCTAAGCGGGCTTCTTAAATTTGGCTCCTCTGACTGGACTCGAACCAGTGACATACGGATTAACAGTCCGCCGTTCTACCGACTGAACTACAGAGGAATCGGTTAACGGGGCGCATAGTAACGAGCGGCCGCAGGGTTGTCAAAGGCTGTTTAGATGAAACATGATTGATTGCTGGTTTAATCAGCAAAAAGAAGAAAAGAGCCGCAAAAACACGGCTCTTTGGCGTTTTTACAGGCGTTGCGTTCTGACTGGTGCAGTGGCTTCAATCAACCATGGTCGCGCTTCGCCAGAAACCAGTGGCGATAATGTTTCGCGTACTTGCTGATGGTACTCATCAAGCCAGGCAATCTCTTGCTCGTTCAGCAGTGACAAGTCAACCGCGCTTAAATCTATTGGGATAAGCGTTAGCGAGGCGAACTGACAGAAACCCGGACGTGAAGCGATGACTTCAACCTGGTTCTCAATGCGAATGCCGTGACTTCCTGCGAGGTAATATCCCGGTTCGATGGTCAGAACATTACCCGGCAACATTGGCCATGGGTTCACTTTCTTCGCCATACGATGCGGGTTTTCGTGAATCAGCATGCAGTGGCCGACACCGTGACCGGTACCGTGGTCATAATCCAGACCCAGTTCCCACAATGGACGACGTGCAAACGCATCGATTTGGTGCCCCTGGGTGCCTTGCGGGAATTGCAGTGTAATCAGCGACAGGAACCCTTTTAACACCGCGGTGTAATGCAGGCGGCGTTGAGCGTCCAGTTGCCCAAAGTTCATGGTCCGCGTGGCATCCGTGGTGCCGTTGTAATACTGGCCGCCGGAATCGTTGAGATAAAACTCTTTACTGGTGATCGCAAAGTTGGTTTCCGGCGCGCTGTGGTAGTGGCACATTGCCGCGTTACTCGCAGACGCGGAAATAGTGCCAAAACTTTGCTCCCAGAAGTTGTTACATTCCTGACGGAAAGCGAGTTGCTTTTCCTGGGCTTCAAGTTCGGTAATCGGCTTACCTGCCGCTTCACGCAACGGGACTTCATGGCTCAGCCAGGCGAGGAAATTCACCCATGCTGCGCCATCTTGCACGTGGCTTGCACGGAAGCCCTCCAGCTCAGTGCTGTTTTTGTTCGCTTTCATCAGCGTAACAGGATCCGCCTGCCACTTGATTTCCCCGCCACCTTGTTCAACCGCAAAGCGCACGGCAACCCCGGCATTGTCACCATCGAGCAAGAAGCGTTTTCCCGCCGCAAGCTGCGCACAACGCGCGAGAAACGCATCAGCAGGGTGGGTCTTAAGCGAGCCGAGCAAGGTGTTATCAAGCTTTGGCAGTTTGGCTTCATCAACAAACCATTCCACGTCACCGTCATTTTTGACCAAAGCAAAAGAGAGGGGGACTGGGCTCATGGAAATATCGGAACCGCGAACATTAAGCAGCCAGGCGATGTTGTCTGGCAAAGTCAGGGCCAGATAGTCCACGCCCTCACGCTTCAAGGCTTCTGCAACGCGCGCGCGTTTTGATGCGGTGGATTCACCGCTAATTTCATCCGGCATGTGGTGAATAACCCCGCGAGGTGCCGCCGGGCGATTTGTCCAGATGTCGTTAATCGGATCATCATTGACGGCAATCAGATCACAACCGCTGGTACGCAGTTGTTCATATTGGCTGTTCACGAACAGCATCGGCTCAAACGCGATGCGTTTACCAGCAGGCAGATTCTCGTGTATCCAGAGGTGGATTGGTTCGTCATGCAGGTGATGAATTTCAAACTCGCTGAGGTTAACTTGCTGACGCGCCTGAACCTGGTAGCGCCCGTCAACAAACAGTAGCGCGCGGTCGGCTAAAATCAGAGCCAGGCCCGCTGAACCATCAAAACCACTGATAAATTCAAGCTTGGTGTCATAGGGGGCACAGTACTCACTTTGATGCGCATCGGCTCGAGGGATAAGCATGCCATCAAGTTCACGTTCTTTTAGCAGGCTGCGTAACGCAGCCAGAGGTGATGTGGGTTGCATTATTTTTCTCTTATCGGAAAGGTGGCTCATTAAATGTTCTTAATTTGCGCGAGTGCAGGCGTTCACCTTCAGCTCGCAGCAGGTCAATGGCGCAGATGCCAATTTGCAAATGCTCCGAAATCGCCCCTTCATAGAAGCGGTTTGCCTGACCGGGCAGCTTTATTTCACCGTGCAGCGGTTTATCGGATACGCACAGCAAAGTGCCATATGGCACGCGGAAGCGATAACCTTGCGCGGCGATGGTGGCACTTTCCATATCAATTGCCACCGCGCGGCTCAGGTTGAAACGCAGGGCTGAAGCCGAATAACGCAGTTCCCAGTTACGATCGTCAGTTGTGACGACAGTTCCGGTACGCAAGCGCTGTTTAACTTCCTCGCCCGGCATGCCACTGACCAGTTTAGTCGCGTCGTACAAAGCGCGCTGAACTTCGGCGATACTTGGAATCGGAATGTCCGGCGGCAGCACGGCATCCAGCACATGATCGTCGCGCAGATAAGCGTGAGCCAGCACATAGTCGCCAATCGACTGGCTTTCACGCAGGCCGCCGCAGTGGCCAATCATCAGCCAGGCCGCCGGGCGTAATACCGCCAGATGGTCACAAATATTTTTGGCATTCGATGGCCCAACGCCAATGTTAATCAGCGTGATGCCGGTGCCGTTGGCATCAATCAAATGCCAGGCTGGCATTTGGTGTTTTTTCCAGGCGAGATCGGAAATGGCTTCTTCAGGAGCCTGGCTATCGGCGGTTAACCACACGCCACCGGCACAAGACAGCGCAACATAAGGACTTTCCGGGTCAAGAATTTGCTGGCAGCCCCAGCGTACAAACTCATCGACATAACGGGTGTAGTTGGTAAACAACACGAAGGGCTGGAAGTGCTCAACCGGCGTACCGGTGTAATGGCGCAGGCGGGCGAGCGAGAAATCAACACGACGCGCATCAAAATGCGAAAGCGGGTAGTACTCAGTCGGGTGGAACAGGCCATCCGCTGTTTCATCGCCAATTTGTGCCAATTCAGTGGTTGGGAAATGGCGTGGTAAACCGGCACTCATCGAACGGTCGAGCGACAAACTCGAACCATCAATCACATACGGATACGGGATTTCATGCAGCGATAAACCGACTTCAATCTGCGCACCATAATCTTCATAAAGTAGTGTTAATTGTTCGGCGAGATAATGGCGAAACAGTGCAGGGCGGGTAACGGTGGTGGTATAGCTGCCGGAATGAGTGAAGCGAGCATAGGCGCGTGTTTTGTTGGAGTGTTTGATGGTGCCATCCCAACTGACGCGTAACTCCGGGTAGACAAATAATCCTGCGGCACGCTTTTGTATTTCGGGTAAGGTGCCGTTTTCAACGTACTGGGCAATGGCGTCACGCAATGCGTTGACCGAAGCATCGTACAGCTCCTCTAATTTATCGAGGGCCTGGTTCGGGGTAAGGGCAGTGTCGGCTGTCTGATGCGTCATCTTATCTCCTTATCCTGCAGATTTACGCAGGGCTGTTTCGATAGTATGTCATCGGAGGGAGAGAACGGAAGGGGGTGGCGGAGCCTGTAAAGCAAAAAGCCTGCTTAAATTAGCAGGCTTCAGATTGCTGACAAAGGGTGATAAATGTGTTTTGTAGGGTGGATAAGCGCTAGCGTCATCCACCATTTTACGCCAGTGGTGTCGGATGACGCTGCGCTTATCCGACCTACGAGGTTTCATAAGGATTTGTTTTTGTAGGGTGGATAAGCGCTAGCGTCATCCACCATTTACGCCCGTTGTGTCGGATGACGCTGCGCTTATCTGTAGTGGCACACTGAATTTGGCCACCTGAATAGAGGTGATATCATCACCTCATAGTCAAAACAGGTGACATTATGACCGGACGTAACAGACGCAATTTTAGCCCCGAGTTTCGCCTCGAAGCTGCCCAGCTTGTACTCGATCAGCACTACACCGTTGCCGTCGCTGCCACTGCGATGAATGTCGGCAAATCCACGATGGACAAATGGGTTCGACAACTGAAAGAAGAGCGAGCGGGAAAATCACCCATAGCTTCACCCATGACACCTGAGCAGATTGAGATACGTGAGTTGAAGAAAAGACTTCAACGCGTTGAAATGGAAAGGGATATATTAAAAAAGGCTACCGCGCTCTTGATGTCAGACTCCCTGAACAATTCTCATTAGTTGAGAAACTCAGGGCGCGGTTTCCTGTTACCGTTGTGTGCAACGTGTTTGGGGTTCATCGCAGCAGTTATAAATACTGGCGGCAGCCCAGGAAGCCTGACGCCACGAGAGTGGCATTACTGAGCCTTGTGCGCGAAGTTTATCGCGAAAGTAACGGCTCAGCAGGAGCGCGAAGCATTGCCGCGATGGTCACCACCAAAGGTATAAAGCTGAGCCGCTGGCGGGCAACAAAGCTGATGAAAGCACTCAATATTATCAGCTGTCAGCAACCTGGCCATCGTTATAAGATGGCGTCTAAGGAACACATTGAGATCCCTAATTATCTGGATCGCCAGTTTGCTGTTACCGAGCCTAATCAGGCCTGGTGCGGTGATGTGACTTATATCTGGACGGGAAAACGCTGGGCTTATCTGGCTGTTGTACTCGATTTGTTTTCCCGTAAACCGGTTGGCTGGGCGATGTCATTTTTCCCTGATTCAGCACTGACAGGTAAAGCCCTGTCGATGGCCAGGGAAGCACGGGGAAAACCGGCTAATTTACTGTATCACTCGGATCAAGGAAGTCACTATACCAGCAGGAATTTCAGACAGTTACTGTGGAGATATCAGATAAAGCAAAGCCTGAGTCGCCGGGGAAATTGCTGGGATAATAGTCCAATGGAACGGTTCTTCAGAAGCCTGAAAACAGAGTGGGTTCCGGATAATGGGTACGCTAATTTTAGCGAAGCCAGCACAGCGATAACGAATTACATCATGGGATATTACAGCCAGCTCAGACCTCATCAATATAATGGAGGTCTGACGCCGAATGAATCAGAACGATTGTTCTGGAAAAACTCTAAAGCCGTGGCCAGTTTTTGTTGACCACTACAATCTGACCTACGAGGTTTCATAAGGATTTGTTTTTGTAGGGTGGATAAGCGCTAGCGTCATCCACCATTTACGCCGTTGTGTCGGATGACGCTGCGCTTATCCGACCTACGAGGTTTCATAAGGATTTGTTTTTGTAGGGTGGATAAGCGCTAGCGTCATCCACCATTTACGCCCGTTGTGTCGGATGACGCTGCGCTTATCTGACCTACGAGGTTTCATAAGGATTTGTTTTTGTAGGGTGGATAAGCGCTAGCGTCATCCACCATTTACGCCATTGTGTCGGATGACGCTGCGCCTATCTGACCTACGAGGTTTCATAAGGATTTGTTTTTGTAGGGTGGATAAGCGTTAGCGTCATCCACCATTTACGCCGTTGTGTCGGATGACGCTGCGCTTATCTGACCTATGAATAAGTTTGTCATCAGTCTCAAGCCTGCTTAAATTAGCAGGCTCTTGAACTACACCCGTTCGATTTTTGCCGGAAGCCCCTGTCTGACTGACGCTCCGGAAACCCAGTCCAGCCAGGTATTGGTGACCTTACGCGTTGGGTCAGCAAACCCTAAATCATTCAGGTTAACTCCCGCTTTTATCTGCGTATCCACCGCCATAGCTTCTCCGTCGAGATAATGTTGCGCGGCACCCATTTCCCGGTGCCCGTAACCGTGCTCAATGGCGATGACGCCAGGCATCACGCCGTGGAGCAAACTGATTTGTGCCTCAACGTGCCCGCCAGGTGTGGTGATGCGCGCAGTATCACCGTGGGTCAAACCGTAACGTTTACCGTCCTCAGGATTCAGCGCCACCAGGTTAGTGGGTTTGAGATGATGTAAGCGCGGGATCACCGTAGAGGCGCTGGCCATGGTATTAGATTTAAAAGAAATGAGCTTCAGTGGCCACTGCTGCACTGGGAATATGTCGTCAACTGAGCGCCCGTCAGACAACCGTGAAGGATACCAGGCCGGACAGCCGCTGTAGCGTTCACCGGTTATCGCATGGCGATGTGCAGCAACATCGGCATTCCAGATTTGCAGCGGTTTTTGCCAGACATTGCCCACACTGTTGTCGGCGCGCCCGCTGCTGTCCGGCGCAAAACGCCCGCCACGGGAATAGATGAACGCCACACGCTCCACTTCGTCCGGTTTTAGCGTCTGCTGAATCACTGGCAGAATTCGTCGCACGCCGCTTAACGTCACATCCTGATGATTCGCTGGCGTGACGGGCGCTTTGCCCATATATGCGATATTGGCGGCAATGCGCAGATAGTAATCTTCCGCGCGATTGAGCGGGTAGCTGTTGCCTTGCACATCGGTAATCGCATGGTCGCCAAAACCAGGCAGTTGCAGGCGCTTCGCTACGGCGATGCAGAAGGCTTCCATTGACACCGGTTGCCCGTCTGCGGTCTGGCTTGTTGCTGAAGCAACGATCGGCCAGCGGGCGGTGGTGGCTTTACTGGCAACCCCTGCCCACGGCGCACTAAATCCCCAGCTTTCGAAGTTATGGGTGTCCGGAACGATGTAGTCTGCCAGGGCAGTAGTTTCATTCATAAAGGCGTCAATGGCGATAAACAGCGGCAGGCGTTTAGGGTCTTTGAGCTTATCTTCCGCCACGGCCCGCAACCCAGGAATGCCGTAGAACGGATTGGTCATATTGGAGATCCACGCTTTCAGTGGATAAGGGTAACCCTCCAGTGCGGAGGTAAGTAGTTCAGTCAGTTGCCCTGCCACAAACGGATACCACGGTGCTTTGGCAGGGAAGGGGGAAACCCCTGCGGCCACTTTATTGCGATACTCTTCTGAAGACTCATACGCCGTTTTGCTGCGCGCGATACTCAACCCTTGCGGTTTGACCTTACCTGGGAAGCTGTCCATGTTATAGCGCGGGCCATCGGTCGCACCGTTGAACTTCCCGCCGCCGACAAACACACCGCCTTCCAGACTAAGATTGCCGATCAGCGCGTTGAGCATCATGACCGCCCAGGCGTTGTAAAACCCGTTGCCTGCCATCATCCCGCCGTGGGCGATCACGGCGGCTTTGCGCCCGTGCTGGGTGAAAGCCTCCGCCAGCGCAGCAATTTTCCCCTCCGGCACGCCACACTGCTGGCTGTATTGCGTAAGCGTCAGTTTATTGGCCGACTCTTTTAGCAACTGGAAGCCACTTTTCACGGTGACGGCTTGGCCGTCCGCCAGCGTGACCAACTGTGAGACAAACAATTGTGCGCGCTGGCAACGGCTGGCAGAAACCATCTGCTGGTTTTCGTTCATCACCACCGGTTCGTTTGCGCCATCCTCACTCAGATGCGCCAGCGTCAAATGCTGACCGGCAAGTTGCGGCAGTTCATCGCTGATCACCAGATGCGAGGCGTTGGTCCAGCTTTTTTCGCCGGCTTGCTGCATCGCTTGTGCGTCGGGGATGGCCAGATAGTCGGCGTTATAACGTTGTTTTTCGATAATCCAGCGAATCATGCCCATCGCCAACGCCGAATCACTGCCAGGAATAACCGGCAGCCAGTGGCCGCGATCGTCAGCCAGAACCGTGGTTAACGGCAGCGCCGGAGCAACCACAACATACTGAAAATTATCGCGCAGACGGGCGCTGGAGAGTTGCCGGGCCTGGCGCTTAAATGGGTTGCCGGATTGTGCGGGAGATGTGCCGATAAACAGCGCGAATTCAACGTGATCCCAGTCAGGTTTAACATGCGAGTTCTTTTCAAGATCGCCCATCAGTGCACCGGAGCCTGCCCGGTAGGCAAGGCCGCAATAGGCACCGTGTGCACCGAAGTTTTTGCTGCCGAAACTGTTGAGCGCAAAACGGCGCAGGAAGGTATCGCGCCCGTCATCACTGGTATTGGTGACCAGTAACTGGTTGGTCTTCGGGCCAAACCCTGGATGCGCTGGGTCGATAAGCGTCGTTGGTGCATAAAGGGCGCGCAGACCTTCTACATTCCCCTCGCCAAACAGGTCGCCACCTTCCACGACTTCTTCAATAAGTTGTTCAAAACTGACGCGTTGCCATTTCCCCTCGCCACGTTTACCGACGCGTTTCATCGGTTCCAGAATCCGCAGCGGGCTGTACAGGCCTTCCATCAAGGTCGCGCCACGTGCGCAAGCGGTGGAGCGGGAATCGAGGCCGCTTTCTCCGGCAAGTTGCGCCATCGCTTCTGCAAACGGCACGGCGGAATTGATGTGATGTTCATGGGATAACGGGTGATAAGGGTTACCGGCAATGCGCAGCACTTTCTCCTTTTCGCAATCGACCCTCACCCGCACGCCGCACTGCGTCCAGCAGCCAAAACACTGCGTCATGGAGATCACCTGTTGCGGGTTTTGTTGCCATTGCGGTTGCGCGTGAGCGTGAGCCTCGGGAATGAGCGCATTTGCGAAGATGCGGTCGCGGGTTATCTTGCCGGAGGTTCCGTTTTGCAAGCCGTCAATCGCCCGCTTTGCGACATCCCGGTAACTCAGCCCAAAGGTTACCATTCCGCCCACGGCAAGGCCGACTTTAAGCCACTGACGACGGGTTAAATTAGCCATGTTGTATTCTCCTTGCGAATCCGTTCACGGTTTCACGGATAATAATGAGCAGCGCTATCCACAAACCAAAGGTACCGAGGATGGCAAGCCAGCCATCAGTCCCCGCGGGCAGGGTGTAAGGGTTAAATTGAGCGTTGAATTTCGGCACAGTTTGCACCTGAATCAGTAAGGTCCAGCGCATTAGCCAGCACAACGCCATGGCGCTTAACGCCTGCAAAATGCGTAACGGCATCGTTAGCGGCTGGAATAACGCCACACCACCAAGACCCAGCGAGATAAACCAAAGTACAGCCCAACCAGCTGCGTAGTGCCTGGCCGATGCAGACACCGTAAGCCAGTCGCGAATAGCTACGCCGGAGAGCGTGTCGCCGTTGACCCAAAACACCACGACGAAGGCAAGTCCACCTAAAGTCCAGAGCTGCCACAGAGCCAGTTTGCGCTGTAACGCCGGTTCACCGCGCAGCGACAGGATAAGCAGCGCGAAAAATGTATGAAAAGCACTGAGAAACATAGCCACCGGAAATGTATAGCTAAACCAGATGGGGCGCGCCTGTACGATAGAGACTTCACGTCCGCTATACAGCAGCAATCCTGCTGCGGTCAGTGCACTTGCCAGTGCCAGCCATTTGGTCGCCCGGTAGCTTTTTTTGGTAAAGCGTTTGAGCTGCAACGCCAGAAACCATAAGCCTAAAAAAGCGGTGAACAGCGGCAAAAATAGTGCGCCCCATGGCATCCACGACCACGGCGTTGGATAAGCGTAGAAATGCCAGAAGCGGGCGGTTTGATGCAGATCCGCCGTAAGTGCCAGAGGCGCGGTGATGGCACAGGTTAAGGCAATCAGCAGCGTCAGGTTTTCCAGTTTTGCCGAATCGCTTTTACGCCAGTGAAGCACGCAGGCAAACAGAGCGGCACAGGCGGCAATGCCAATGAAAAAGAAGTACTGCACCGCCCAGGGAAGCCAGCTAATTTCCTGCGGCCGGGTAAGCACTTCTTCGACGAACAGAGAATGGGTCATTTAAACCTCCTGCCAGAGTGCGGGCTGAGCGCGCCCCATCAACGGGGTGGTGAACGTCTCGTCCAGACCTAAATAGAAAACATGGGGTTGGGTGCCGTTCTCCGGTTTCAATACTTTGATGGCTGCGTGGTGGGCGTGGAGCATCTGCGCGATGCGGCTATTTGGGTCTTGCAGGTCGCCGATAATACGTGCGCCACCAACGCAAGACTCCACACAGGCGGGGAGCAATCCGACCTCCAGTCTGTGGACGCAGAAGGTGCATTTATCGGCAGTTTGGGTTTCGTGATTGATAAAGCGTGCGTCATAGGGGCAAGCCTGAACGCAATAAGCGCAACCGACGCACCGTGTGTTGTCGACCACGACAATGCCGTCTTCCCGCTGGTATGTAGCCTGAACCGGGCAAACCGGCACGCAGGGAGGGTTATCGCAATGGTTACACAGGCGAGGAAGCAGCACGTTGGTGACGCTCTCCTCGCCTTCAACTTGCACCTGATATTGGTTTACATGGGTGCGAAATTCACCCTGTGGGGTCTGGTTTTCGATAGCGCAACTCACTGTGCAGGCCTGGCAACCAATACAGCGGCGCAAGTCGATAAGCATGGCATAACGGTGGCGTGCGGAACCTTCACGTCGCTCAGGAGAGAAGGGGAATTTTGCCTGAGCCAGTGGCACTAAAGAGGCTCCTGCACTCAGGATGCCCAGTTGCTGGAGAAACTGCCGTTTACTGCTGTCCATATTTTCTCCCGTCATGATGCAACAACAAAACATTGGTCACGTCATTGTTCGGCTAGTGATGTATAAAAAATGTCTATGATTTACAGTGTAAAAATCAGGGAGTGGCGGCTCTATTGTGGTTAACCACATAACCAGCTTGTTGTTGATCTAAAACAACATAATCAACAGGGATAATTCGGTGATTGGGACACAGATGAGATGTCTGGCGTTATTCATGTCAGCCA
This sequence comes from Buttiauxella sp. 3AFRM03, assembly GCF_003675305.1. Classification (NCBI taxonomy): domain Bacteria; kingdom Pseudomonadati; phylum Pseudomonadota; class Gammaproteobacteria; order Enterobacterales; family Enterobacteriaceae; genus Buttiauxella; species Buttiauxella sp. 3AFRM03. Next base: position 968,491 of record NZ_CP033076.1, on the reverse strand, counting down.
TCATGATGAGCGGTGTTGCGTGGGCGGAATCGTGGAACATTGGTGTTCTGGCGATGCGTGGAGAGGTGTTGACCCGCAGCCACTGGCAAGCGCTGGAAACCACGCTTAACCAACAACTTCCCGGCGAGTCGTTTCATATTCAACCGCTCGATCTGCCTCAAATGCAGGAGGCTGTTAACCGTAAAACGGTACAGTTTGTGGTGACCAATCCGGCGCAGTTTGTGCAACTGAACAGCCATTCACCACTGCGTTGGCTGGCTTCTTTACGTTCTGCTCGTGGTGGCAAAGCGGAGAGCAATGTAATCGGCAGTGTGATCCTCGCCCGTCGTGACAGCGGTATCGCCTCGGTACACGATCTAATTGGCAAAACGGTTGGCGCTATTGATGCGCAGGCTTTTGGCGGCTATTTACTGGGATATAAAGCGCTCATTGATAGCGGTATCCGCCCAGAACGTGACCTGAATTTGCGCTTCACCGGTTTCCCGGCCGATGCTTTGCTCTATTTGTTACGCGAAAAAGCCATTCAGGCGGCGATTGTGCCGGTCTGCCTGCTGGAGAATATGGAGGAAGAGGGACTTATCCATAAGCAAGATTTTGTCGCGCTGTTAAACCATTCGGCCTCTATTCCCTGCTTAACCAGCACGCCGCTTTACCCTAACTGGTCGTTTGCTGCATTACCGATGGTCAGTGATGAACTGGCGGATCGGGTCACGAAGGTTTTGCTTAATTCCCCAGAAAGCGCGTCTTTTCGTTGGGGGGCTCCGGCCTCGACCAACCAGGTCGAAACACTGTTGCAAGACATACGCCAGCATCCGCAACAGCGACGTTTGTGGCTGGATATCAAAAGCTGGTTGATTCAACATCAGCTGGCAATGGGCACCGTGGCGTTGGTCCTGCTACTGCTCACGCTAAATTACATCTGGGTGATGCTACTGGTACGGCGGCGTGGCCAGCAGCTAGAGTGCAATAATGTGCTGCTGCGTCAGCAGGAGCAGGCGCTGGAAACGGCAAGACAAATGAGCGTGCTGGGAGAGATGACATCTGGTTTCGCCCACGAGCTGAATCAACCGCTCTCGGCCATTCGGCATTATGCCGAGGGATGCCTGATTCGCCTTGAGGCGCAGAATGAGCAACATCCACTGCAGGCGGCGCTGCAAGAAATTGACCGGCAGGCACAACGTGGAGCCGACACTTTGCGTAACCTGCGCCACTGGGTCAGCCAGGCGCAGGGTAACCCAGTGATGAGCGAGGAGTGGGGGCAAGTCAGCATTCGCGATGCGATGTTACATGTCTGGCGATTATTGCGCATGGAGCAGCATTTCCCGGCATTAACGCTGCAAATGGAAGCCAATTCCGCACAGACTTTGCAGCTGCCGCCAATGCTGCTTGAACAAGTGCTGACCAACCTGACCCTGAATGCGGCTCAGGCGGGAGCCACAACGATCTGGTTAATGGTGGACGATAAAGACAGCGGCACGCGAATTACCCTACAAGATAATGCCGGAGGCATTGATGAGGCGTTACTGCGCCAGGCTTTCCAGCCTTTTATGACCACCCGCGACGAGGGAATGGGACTCGGACTGGTGATATGCCAGCGTTTAGTCCGCTATGGCCAGGGAGAGATCAGTATCCAGAATCAAAAAGCCGCGGATGGTCAGTTGGGTGTGGCGGTGGTGTTAGATTTTATGCGCAAGGAGGAATGAAACAGCAATGGCGATAATTCACCTGTTAGATGACGATATGGCAGTGACTCAAGCCTGTGCTTTTTTGCTTGAAAGCCTGGGATATGAAGTTCACTGCTGGCATGAAGGGGCAATGTTTTTTTCGCAGGCAGAGTTATACCAGACGGGTGTGCTGTTGTTGGATATGCGTATGCCGGTTATGGATGGCCAGGCCGTGCATGAGGAAATGTTGCGACGCGGCAGTACGCTGGCAGTGGTGTTCCTCACCGGCCATGGTGATGTTCCGATGGCGGTAGAACAAATGAAACGCGGTGCGGTCGATTTCCTGCAAAAGCCCGTATCGGCAAAGCCCCTTCAGTTGGCGCTGGAACATGCATTACTGGTTTCTGAGCAGACGTTTGAAAGGCAAAAAATTGTCGCCTGTTATCAGCAACTGACACCTAAAGAGCGGGAGCTGGCGGGGCTGGTGGCAGATGGGTTAATCAACCGTGAGATTGCCAGCACCATGAATATTGCGGTACGCACGGTGGAAGTGCACCGCGCCAGGGTGATGGAAAAAATGCAGGCAGGCAGCCTGGCGGAACTGGTGAACCGACTGCAGCAGATACTGGACGACAGAAATGCAAAAAATTATCTGGTTTCCTGAGCGGGTTTGAAACTAATGATGACCCTTTTTCGTAGGCTGGATTAGCTCCGCGCATCATCAGTACATCAGGATGTGCCGGTTAGTGCTGCCGCTGGTCAAAGTACTCTGAGGCTGAAATAATGGAGAACGGTGATTGCTGAAAACGCCGCCTGAATTTCTTATATAAACCGAAAAACGTGACAAGTAATTTATTAATTAAAAGTAATCAAATGGAGAGTAATGGTGGGGATATTAGAAGGCTCTAAATCGCAGTGTCCACGCTTGGGGAATATTGTCGGCAGGATAGTTGCTGGTGCATTAATTTTAATGAGTTGTAGTCCTGTTTTCGCCCAACTGAAAGAAAGTGATATCGATACCCTGCTCACAACAGCACTCACTGAGACTCAAAATATACCTGTTAATGCTTGTGTAAGTATGCCCAATCCAGGCGTTAAACTTCCAGGGAATACTGAAACCGCTTCATTGATGTATCCGTCAGGGGATATCAGAAAAGATGTGGCTGCACTGATTGATGCTGGTTTAATCACAGTAAAGTTTAATTCTGGTGAGGGGGCGTCTGCATTGGCCGTTTTTAAGGCAAAAGCTGCTGGTACTGACTCATCAACATCCCCTAATGTTGCGTTAAGTTATGTAGAATTAACCCCGCTAGGGAACAAGTTTTATCGCTATGATGATCCTAAATCAGGTCATCTTCCTCAAGGACTCTACGGCGCAAACCGCTTTTGTGCACATATTCAGTACGGTGGCGTGGAGAAATATATGAAACCATTAAAGAACCCCTATGATGATAATCCTCATCTTGTTTCATGGGTTAATTTTAAATGGAAACTCGATCAACATAAAACACCGTGGCTGAATAATGCGGTACTAAAAGAACAGTTATCCATTTACAGTGATAAAGATTCATGGTCGCGTAGCGGAATTCTTATTGAGCTGAATGACGATAAATGGGAATTAGGGAATGAACCCTATACCATTCGATGGTGAAGCGTTAAGACGTCTGGTTCGGTATGGCGTTCGTTAGCGACGTATTAACCCGTGCAATATTGAGTCTGGTCGTCTTTTCGTTTATACCGCAAGAATTCAGACAACTAAATAGTCATAAAAATTCGCATGAAGTCTAAAAGTAAGAAGCCCGCTTAGTTTCCTAAGCGGGCTTCTTAAATTTGGCTCCTCTGACTGGACTCGAACCAGTGACATACGGATTAACAGTCCGCCGTTCTACCGACTGAACTACAGAGGAATCGGTTAACGGGGCGCATATTAGCGAGGTGTTTCAGGCTTGTCAAAGCCTCTCATCACGCGGTTGGTTCGTTTGCTGATAAAACAAGCAAACCGTGTCATTAAACGCCATAGACATATCTTTACAGCGCATAAGTTGCCAAACCGAGGCGACGGGCTAAGATATGCGGTTCAAATGGAGTGAAGAATTCATGTTAAAACAGCAGCAAATTGCAAAGTGGTTTTTGTTCCTGGCGTGTCTGGTGGTGTTAGTGTGCACCGCGCAGCGCATGGCGGGACTGCATGCTTTGCAAATGAAAGCTGCCGAAAGCGTGATGATGGCGCAAAACGGTGTTACCGATACGGATAAAGCGTCTCCCATTACGCCTTGTGAATTGAGCGCTAAATCGCTGCTTGCCGCGCCGCCAGTGCTGTTCGAAGGTGCATTGTTTATCTTCAGCCTGCTGCTGACACTGCTTGTGCCATTGCAGCCGAACTCTTCTTCTATTGTCCCCGTTCGTGAGTTTTCCTCGCCCACCCTCAGAGTCCATCTGCGATTTTGCGTATTCCGTGAATGAAAACGGCTGTTTAACACAGTCCGATAATTCATTTATGGAGAAACAATATGTTGAGTATTTTCAGGCAGGCGTTGCTCTGCCTATTGCTGCTATGGTTGCCAGCCAGTTGGGCTGCGCGCTGACACTTCACCGCAAGGCGAGACGCAGGTTTTGCTGGATGTAAAACTTGAGGATGGCTGGAAAACTTACTGGCGTTCGCCTGGTGATGGTGGCGTTGCACCGATCATCAACTGGAGTAAGCCGGTAAAATCAGCCCTTTGGTTCTGGCCCGTACCACTGCGCTTTGATGTGGCTGGGATCACCACTCAAGGCTACCAGCATCAGGTCAGTATCCCGATAAAACTGGCAGGTGAAGCGCCGTCTAAAATCGCCGGAGTGCTGACGCTATCAACGTGCAAAGATGTTTGTCTGCTGACCGATTTCCCGTTTGAAATCACACCTGCTCAAAGCGATGCGAATTTTGCCCATGACTATGCGCAAGCCATGGGCAAAGTGCCGCTTGCTGGCGGCCTGACTGATAAACTAACTGCCGGATATCACCATGCGGAGTTAGTGGTACAAGCCACTCGCGCAGCGGGCTGGCAGAAACCAGAGCTGTATCTGGATATGCCGGAAGATGCCAGTTTTGGGAAACCAAAATATCAGATAGCAGGTGAAACGCTGTGGGCGACTATACCGGTTAGTGATGGTTGGGAGGGGGCGGGGCCGGACTTGCGTGGCCGCGATTTATCAGTGGTTATCGCTGATAACGGTGTCGCGCAGCAAAGTAGTATCACGATAAAAGATGCGCCGGTTGTGCCCGATGTGGGGGAGGACTTCACGCTTTGGCAGGTGTTGCTCTTTGCCGTGTTGGGCGGTTTTATCCTCAACCTGATGCCGTGTGTTTTGCCGGTTCTGGGTATGAAGCTCGGCTCGGTGTTGATGGTGGAAAAACAAGATCGGCGCAAAATACGCCAGCAATTCCTCGCCTCTTTTGCCGGGATCCTGCTCTCCTTTATGGCACTGGCGCTGTTAATGACCATCCTGCGCTTGACCAATCAGGCGGTGGGTTGGGGCATCCAGTTCCAGAATGTCTGGTTTATCAGCTTTATGGTGTTGGTGATGCTGGTGTTCAGCGCCAACCTGTTTGGATTGTTTGAAATTCGACTGTCATCGAAAGTGACAACCAAACTCGCAACCCAGGGTGGAAATGGTTTAAGTGGGCATTTCTGGCAGGGCGCACTGGCAACACTTTTGGCGACACCTTGCAGCGCACCGTTCCTCGGAACCGCTGTCGCTGTTGCGTTGGGAGCCGCGTTGCCCGCGCTGTGGGGAATATTCTTCGCCTTAGGCGTGGGGATGGGCTTGCCGTGGTTATTGATTGCCATGCGCCCATCGCTGGCGTTACTTCTGCCAAAACCGGGGCGTTGGATGCTATGGCTGCGTCGCATCCTGGCGGTGATGATGCTGGGTTCGGCACTATGGCTGGCGAGCCTGTTGCCGGTGCATTTTAGCGCTGCAACAACGATCCCGGCAGAAGAAAATATTACCTGGCAGCCGTTAAGCGAACAGGCGATTCAGGATGCGCTCGCACAAAACAAGCGAGTGTTTATTGATGTCACCGCCGACTGGTGTATCACCTGTAAAATTAATAAGTTAAATGTCATTTCCCGTGCTGATGTGCAGGCTGCATTGCAGGAGCCTGACGTGGTTGCACTGCGTGGTGACTGGACACTCCCTTCAAAAGAAATCACTGAGTTTCTCAAGCAACGCGGGCAGGCTGGTGTGCCTTTCAATCAAATCTATGGGCCGAACTATCCCGCCGGGAAACCGCTACCGACACTTTTATCGCGCGATGCGGTACTGAATGCGCTAACTGATGCGAAAGGAAATAAATCATGAAACTGCTGATGACACTTGTGCTGTTACTTGCCCCCATCTTTGGCGCCTTCGCCGCGACTTCAACCGACGAAGAACAGCTGCAGGAGATGATTTACCAGGCGTTGTACCACGATCCATCCAGCCCGCGGATAGGTGCTACCACCGCAAAACTGACGATTATCTCTTTTACTGATTACAACTGCCCTTACTGCAAACAGTTCGACCCGATGCTGGAAAAAGTGGTGCAGAAATATCCTGATGTAGCGGTGGTGTTTAAGTTGCTGCCTTTTCGTGGTGAATCTTCCTCGCTTGCCTCACGCGTGGCGCTGACAACCTGGCGTGAGCATCCGCAGCAGTTTCTGCCGCTGCATCAAAGTTTGATGTCGAAAAAGGGTAACCATACGGCGGCCACCATCGACGCTGCGGCAACCAAAAGTGGCACCACACGAGTCGAGCCGGATGAATTGAGCAGGGAAACACTGAACCTCAATCTACAACTGGCACGGGTTGTTGGGGTACAAGGAACGCCTGCGACACTGGTTGGCGATACGTTACTGGCGGGTGCCGTACCGTGGGAATCCCTTGATGAACTGGTCCAACAGAAACTGGAGCAGGCTAATGATCGGTAAGCTGCGACGGTGGGGGCGGGAAGCGTTGGTGATGGTATTGGTTCTTATCACCATCGTAGTGCTTATGGACTGGTGGCGCGCACCCAAAATGCCGACCACTTTTGACAGCACGCCGCTACAGACGCTGGATGGGCAAACGTTGACCCTAAATGCCCTGAGTGAAGAACGCCCGTTGTTACTCTATTTTTGGGCGAGTTGGTGTGGCGTCTGCCGTTACACCACGCCATCGGTATCACGGCTGGTGGAAGAGGGGGAAAACGTAATGACGATTGCGCTGCGTTCTGGCGAGCCACAAGCCGTGTTGCGTTGGCTGGAGCAAAAGAAAGTCCAGCTTCCGGTGGTTAATGACGCCTCGGGTGAGTTGTCGCGCAACTGGCAGGTTGGCGTCACGCCTACGCTGGTTGTGCTTTATAAAGGTGAAGTGGTTTCTTCAACCACCGGCTGGACCAGCTATTGGGGAATGAAAACGCGGCTGGAATGGGCTGCTTTATAAAATTGTGAACAGGCGCACCTTTATGGTGCGCCTGTACCTCTTATGGGGCATAAGCGAACCACTGTTTCAATTTCAAATCCCGTCGTTTTAATCACTTTCTCTTATTATCCAGCTGGTTAGCGCATCTGGTCGGATGTTTCTAAAAAGTGGCAAGCATATTGCAATTCCTAAAGGGACATCACTGCCGAGACTGGCGTTGGCATTCCGTGTAGGAGGCAAAATGAATTTAAGACGACTGAAGTACTTCGTAAAAATCGTCGATATTGGTAGCCTGACTCAGGCCGCAGAGGTGCTGCATATAGCGCAGCCAGCCCTGAGCCAACAAGTCGCTACCCTTGAAGGTGAAATGGATCAGCAGCTGTTAATTCGCACCAAACGCGGCGTAACGCCAACAGAAGCAGGAAAAATCCTTTATACCCATGCGCGGACGATCCTGCGTCAGTGCGAGCAGGCGCAATTAGCCGTTTGCAATGTGGGCCAAACTTTGGGCGGCCAGGTTTCGATTGGCCTGGCACCAGGTACCGCAGCATCTTCAATCACCATGCCTTTATTACAGGCAGTACGTGCGGAATTACCCGACGTGCTGGTCTATCTGCATGAGAACAGTGGTTCTGTCCTGAATGACAAGCTGTTAAGCGGCCAGCTTGACATGGCGGTCTTGTATGACCGTTCTCCGACGGCGGGCATCATTAGCCAACCGTTACTTAAAGAGGAGTTGTTTCTGGTCGGCACCCGCGACTGTCCAGGTCAGACAGTTGATCTCGCTGCGGTGGCCGAAATGAACCTATTCCTGCCGCGTGACTACAGCGCTGTGCGTAAACGCGTAGATGAAGCTTTCTCACTGCGCCGATTAACGGCGAAAATTACTGGAGAAATTGATTCTATCTCCACACTCACGGCGGCGATTGCCAGCGGCATGGGCGTGACGGTGTTGCCAGAATCTGCGGCGCGCTCGCTGGTGAGTTCAGCTAATGGCTGGATGGCGCGAATTACCAGTCCATCGCTGAATTTACCGCTCTCGGTTAACTTGTCGGCGCGCACTGCTTTGTCGCCGCAAGCGCAGGCGGTAAAAGACATTTTGATGTCTTTAGTCGTTCGTCCGGTTCAGGAAAATCGCGAGCTGTTATTGGTGGGTTAATCTGGCTTATTGCTAAATCGAATAAGTTGCTGGTTTTTATTATTTGTTATCTCGGGGTTGCCACTTTAACAATAGTGTAAAGAACGGTGATGCCCCGGGGGCAATGTGAATTTCCAGCAACTGAAAATTATTCGCGAGGCGGCTCGGCGGGACTACAACCTGACCGAAGTCGCCAACATGCTTTTCACCTCGCAATCTGGTGTCAGCCGTCATATCCGTGAACTGGAAGAAGAACTCGGTATCGAGATTTTCATTCGCCGTGGCAAACGGCTGTTAGGCATGACGGAGCCAGGCAAAGCTTTACTGGTGATAGCTGAACGCATTCTTAATGAAGCCAGCAATGTTCGGCGCCTGGCAGATGTTTTTACTAATGATGCCAGTGGTGTTCTGACCATTGCGACCACCCATACACAGGCTCGCTACAGCTTGCCGAGCGTGATTAAATCTTTCCGCACGTTATTTCCTGAAGTCCGTCTTGAATTAATACAGGGCACACCGCAAGAAATAGAAACCCTGCTGCACAACGGTACGGCGGATATTGGTATCGCCAGCGAACGTCTGAGTACCGATCCTTTAGTCGTCGCATACCCGTGGTTCCGCTGGTACCACACGTTGCTGGTGCCGCACGGTCATCCCCTGATTCACGCTAATCCGCTTACGCTCGACGATATCAGCCGTTGGCCGATTATTACCTATCGGCAAGGCATAACAGGACGTGCGCGTATTGATGAAGCGTTTTCCCGACGTGGACTAACGCCGGATATCGTCCTGAGTGCGCAAGATTCTGACGTAGTGAAAACCTATGTGGAATTAGGGTTGGGGATTGGCCTGGTCGCGTTTCAGGCTAGCGGCGATGAAGGCGGGGAGTTAGTCAGGCTGGATACGCGTCATCTGTTCGAAGCCAACACGGTTTGGCTTGGGCTCAAACGTGGACAGCTCCAGCGTAATTACGTCTGGCGCTTTATCGAATTATGTAATCCGGAACTCTCCGTTGCGGATATTAAGCGATTAGCTCTGGAGCCGGAAGAAAGCGCGTTGGATTATCAAATTTGATCCTTTTTCACTTTGATGAGCTAATTTTAGCCGCTTTGGGGCGGTAATTGCGTGAATCGTGATCGGTGCGGTGCAAAATTCAGCAAACGAAGCGCGGTAACTGAAAATTTCGTTGACTCACCGCGTCAGGTAAGTAGAATGCAACGCATCGAACGGCAGCGCAGCTTGCCAGAAGATAGTAAAATCAAATGATTAGCTTTAAGCTTAATTAAAATGATTTTGCGGGAATAGCTCAGTTGGTAGAGCACGACCTTGCCAAGGTCGGGGTCGCGAGTTCGAGTCTCGTTTCCCGCTCCAAATTTATGTAGCAGAAATTCTGTTACAGCCTGCAAAGGTGAAAAGTTTTGGCGCGTTAGCAAAGCGGTTATGTAGCGGATTGCAAATCCGTCTAGTCCGGTTCGACTCCGGAACGCGCCTCCACTTTCTTCCCGAGCCCGGGTGGTGAAATCGGTAGACACAAGGGATTTAAAATCCCTCGGCGTTCGCGCTGTGCGGGTTCAAGTCCCGCCCCGGGCACCATGGGAATAAAAGCAATAAAATCAATGATAAAGCAGTGTCGTGGAAACCACCTTCGGGTGGTTTTTTACTCTCTGCGATTTGGGTAAGTGGCGATGAAATGGCGATGAGTTGGCGATGTCATTTTCGGTGGGTGATTTTTGCGCTATCATGCCCTTAAGATTTCTTCTGCCAGGTACGATATTAATGGTCAGTAAAAAAAGTAAAATTGCTTCAATGGCAGCTGCTATGGCTGTGGCACTTGCCCCTGTTCCTGCCAGCAGTATTGGCAATCTCGATGTGTCAGTCACCAGTCATAGCTCCTCAACCTTGTCACTTCAAAGCGTCAAAGATTCTGTTGTGTTTTTGCCGATAGATCAGGCTACAGTTTTTATGCGCAATTTTGCCGACAGAATGAATATCCATCGCTTGAATATCCGGGCTGAATGGGAAGAAAAGCGCGCACCAATCAGAATCGATAGACTTAAAAAAGAGACACAAGAAGGGTTTGCGATTTTTCGTAGCTACGTTGATGTTTGTGCGGCGCTGATAGATGCGATCAGAATCGCTTTAAAAGATATTCCTGAAAGTGACGTGGAGCTTAGGAAGGAAATCATTTCCTTCGGTCGTGCTGTTGCCTCCGTCCGTTACACTATTGAAGACATGTTCAGCTTCATTGAAGCCACGATCCCGCCAAAGAAAACAACTGAAGCACTACCGAAAGTTACAGCTAAAGAGGTTCACGCTCTAATCCGTAGTGAGCATAAGAAACTTGGGCTTGAAGAACCAAAATTTTATTGAGGTTTTAACGTGATCAAAATCTCAGTACATAAGGATATTGAACTGCCTGCTGTAGCTCATGAATATGCATTGCTACTGCAAGACTGGAAAAGTATAGGTATGCTTCCTGCGGTTTTTGGTAACGAAGGGCAGTGGGAAGATAGCAGACGCCTTAGAGATTCCTATGTCTTTAAAATCCATATCCTCCTCCCGGATGAAAAACCATGGCCCGCCAGGCTACCAGCCCCCGCCCGCAAATCAGATAACTATTTAGTATATACCCGTCACTTTCTCTATCCAGATAGGTACCAACTCATTAGCCTTATGACGCCTAATGCCCATGAACTTGCGCGGACATCGTATATGGCAGAAATTGAACGCCGGGCAGAAGAATTTCAGTCTTCTTTCTGATTGGTAGTAAGGCTATCAAATGGGTTTAATGTGATAGCTGCATCAAGATGATCCGGTGCGAAATGTGCGTACCGCATTGTCATTAAAATTGTGCTGTGACCAAGTATCTGTTGCAGTACCAAAATATTACCCCCACCCATCATAAAATGGCTTGCAAAGGTATGGCGCAAAACGTGAGTACGTTGCCCCTTTGGTAATTCAATGTTAGCTCTGCTTAATGCTGCTTTGAAAGATTCATACGCGGGAGTGAATAGGGCGCCTCGTTTTTTTGGTAGCAGTTTTTGCAACCGTTCGGAAATGGGTACCGTCCGATTCTTTTTGCTTTTCGTTTGGGTGAAGGTCAAACGGCCTGGCAATATTTGGGATTGTTTCAAATCCTGAGCCTCACTCCAACGAGCTCCGGTCGCCAGGCATATACGCACGATGATGCCGAGATCTTTATTGGCTGACTGGTCGCAGGCTGCAAGCAATTGCTCAATTTCCTCCTGATACAAGAATGCCAGTTCTTGATCACCTTCCTTAAACTGCCTGATGCCAGACAGAGGGTTATCACCCTCCCATTCCCCCAGCCGTTTCATTTCCGCAAATACAGCATGAAGGTAAGACTGCTCACGGTTTACCGTGGCTTCTTTCAGCTTCTTCTTTCCTTTCTGATTCCATTCACCGCTTAGTCGTCTTTCCCGATAAACAGCAAAAGTATTTTTATCAAAGTGAGCTGCAAGTGGATCGCCCAACCGCAGGCAAATTGCATCAAGTTTGGCTTTCCGTTCCTCTCCAGATGTTAGGGTTTTGCCGTGCATTTCATACCAGCGACCGACAAATGCGGAAAGCGTTACGGCATTATCATTAACGCTCTGTCCATTGGCATTATTCATCAGGCGGCGCTCATGAGAAAGCGCCTCGCCTTTAGTTGCAAATTGCTTGCGGATGCGTTTGCCGGTTGCCCCGTAGGGGTAGCACTCACAAATCCATTTGCCTGTTGGCAGCTTTCTAACCGTCATATGAAAAGCCCTAATCCTTTAAATTAATCGCCACCGGTTTTTACTTTTGATTTTGATTGCGCGAACGCAGCGCCAACCGCCTGTATGTTTAAGCGCGCCGCCTCGTCCATAGCGCGGTAGTTCTCCAAGAGTTTTTTCTCTTCTTCCGTTTTGGGCGCTACTTCATTTGGCATTGGAATTCGGTGGCCGGTGAGAACATAAACGATATCAACACCAGCCTCAGCTAGTGCAGTGAGGTAAATCGTATCTGGTGCGCGCTCACCTTTCTCATAATTAAGTTGAGTAAGTTTTTTAACACCGCCTATCTCCCCCATGGCTTGTTGGCTCAAGCCTAAACGCTCTCGTTCTTCGCGTAAGCGGTTTCCGATATAAATTTGCATACCAAAATTCCTTGACTGGTATAAATAATTATACCATTATGATTTTCACCAACACTTTGCAGATCACAATATACCACTATGGCACAAGTCGAGAGTAATCAAAGGTCACGGCTCCCTAAGGGGATGTCGTCTGGGAATCCAATCCCTATGCGGTTGACACCCGAAGAGCGCGCATTTTTGGAAGATTTAGCAGCCAAAGAATGTCGCTCAATCTCCAATATGGCGCGCATGGTTTTCTTGCGCGGAATGGAAGTTATCGCGGACTGATTGAGGTGTTTTAATGGGAAGCATCACCATCAATTTAAATGTGGCAGCTCCGTATTTATCCCTTCAGGAGTACGCCAGAGTTACGGGCATTCCCTTTGACACCTGTCGAGGAATGGTCAGAGACGGGCGGATAATTATTCGTCCTAAAGAACTCGCTGGCGGCAAAGTTGAAGTAAATATGGTTGCCATGCTCAAGGACGCTATAGCAAATAGCTGAGAGGATTAGATGAGTCAGATTGTTGAGGTGGATAGCCACACCTTTATATACCGTGGTTTTACCATTAATAAATGTCCGCGCAATTCACTGACACTTAAAACACCTTATCGTGTTTTAAATAATGGTGACTATTACGGACGTGATTTTGCACTCGCGGAAGCGGTGGCCACTATTAACAAGATTTACGGTGGAGGGTTTAACAATGAAACTTCTGTATGCTGAATTAATTAATAATCTGCTACAGGATTATTATTTCAATATTGAGAATAACCCGAAAGGACAGGAGTCGCATTTTGTTGTTCTGACTAACGGTATCCAGCACTTACATGGACTGGCATTTTGCTTGCGTGATACTGACTCGGTCGACGGATTGCGACCGTTTGTCACCTCCATTATGAACCATGAAGTACCACGCCCATCACTCCTTGGCGGGAGCATTTAACTATGAGTATTGTCTTTTACGCTGCTATGTTTTGCTCGTCATTTATTACGATGATCGTAGTGGGTGTTTTAATTGATAGGCGATTTGACAGAGAATTTAGCACAATAAAATCTATAAAAGAGAATGTAATTTTTGCTGCGAAAGTTAGTACTACAATTATCGCCGCCTCGACTGTGTTCATCATAACGTTCGCATTAATAGAATTTTTTCTGAAATAAAATCAGGACGGTAGTCAGTGCCTATTCGGGGCATCACTTACGAGTGCTGCACATGATAGGTGCAATTTTTACTCATCCTGAAAAGAGGTTAATTAATTATGTTTGGATTTAAAAAGAAAGCCGCTGCCGTAAAAGTTGAATTAAAGAAAGTTGAGAACCGTAATTTAATGGAGGCCATCGTTGGCGGCTGTCTGCTGGTTGCAGCTGCTGATGGTGCAATCGAAAAAGAGGAAACCGCAAAGCTGGATCAGCTGCTTCGCTCGAATACTCGCCTTGCACACTACGGCAATGAAATCACTGCGCTGATCACTCGCTATACCGAACAGCTCGAAGCCGGTTTCCGTGTTGGGCGAATGAACATCTTGCGTGAGATTGAGGACATCAAGAACGACCCGAAAGAAGCGGAAGAAGTCTTCGTTAACATGCTGACCATTGCCGAGTCTGACGGCGAGATCGAACCGGAAGAACAAAAGGTACTGGAAGATGTGGGGCGCCGTCTGGGCCTGCGCGTAGAGGATTATCTCTGATGAATCAAATGCTGAGCATGTTACGGCCAGCACTGGTTCTGCTACTGGCTTTTATGGTGGTGGCGGTGGACTTCACCAGTTATCTGCTGTCAGTGGTGTCCGATCTGTTTTTTGTCGGGGCGCTCGTTGCCCTTTACTGGCAGGTAATCAAATCAACCCAAGAGAAGTTCGACGACGAGTAGGAAAGACACCGGGCAACCGGTGTTTATCCGGGCTGTATTTAAAATAATCGCTTGAATAAACGACTGCGCAACTTTAGAGGAAAGGGAAAAATGAAAACAGCACAAATTTTTAAACTGTCTGATAGTCACACTGGGTTATCAAATGTATTTATCCGCATCAGGGATAAAAGAACACCTTGCGGCAATATTTTTTTTTCGTCTGGATAAGCTGGATTGTGTTTCAGTGTCAAATAATTTAGCGCTTGGGCCATTACTGGAGATTGCAGGTAACTACATCGATCCCACTGTTACATATGAGCAGTTCATGAGTTTCATTACTCAGGTATTTAACGACATTTCAGAAAGTGATAACAGCATCAAAATTTACGAACTGATTGTTGATGAGCAAACTGTGCGAGATATACCACCTCGCACAGAAAGAAAGATCTCCCCACTCTAATGGATTATTTAAGCCACTTACTGGAAGGGTGAATGTCATCAATATTGTGTGCATTCGCAAATGATTTTGAGAACCACAGGTTAGGGATAACGGGTGCTAATTCAGGATTAACGAGTGAGATTATGACAAGCAATTCGAAAAATAAGCCCGCCTTGTACTTCCGACGGACTTACTCAAAACAAGGGATACTTCTGGGGGTGATTAGTGTTTTACAGCGGAAGAAGCCGAAATCAACACCTCGGTCTTCTCAATGTATTGCTGGAGAAAAGTAACGGTTTCCTTTGCCTGTTCAAGAGTCAGCGCGGTAAATAAATCCCCGGCCTGGGGGAGTTTTTGAGTCGCAGGCAGGCGGTAATGAAAACGCAGACAGGCGTGATGGTTGTGCTCAATGTATTCGAGCTCTGCCGGGATGTAGATGTTAACTATTTTTTTAGACATATCAGTATTCGCTTATTTCTGGTGGTTGATTGTTTTGCCCGGTTTCCGCTAAGAAATTGACGGGCAAAACAAAAATACCATGACCCCATGCGCCGGACATGGCTAAAAACCGGCAAAAATAAATTTCAGCGGGGGTGGATATGGGCGGTGTGCTTTTTTATGTATTCGACTACAACGGTGAGCGAGTCTCCATTGAAGAGAGTGCTCTCGCTTTTTGCTTTCCTTCTATTGCTGGCGATGGAAGCTATTTCTTCACGCTTACTAATGGGCAAAAGTTCCGGGGCGAGAATGTAAAAGAAACCACCAGGCCAGACGCTACCCAACTGGAATATCACGGATAGCAAATTACGGGGGGGGGCTTATCCGGGGCGGTATTTGCGAGTGTCGCACCGGATAAGTGAAACAGTAATTTTTTGATAAACGAGAGTTTCGCCTTTTAAGCGGCGAGGACTCCCCGCATCTGAAAGGTGAGATCATGAATAATTTATTTATTTGTTTTGAAGTACGCAAAGACCCGACGCACTGCCAGCTTGCTGCGGTATTTTTTGAGCCATCAACCGGACGCATTGGTCAAAAGTTTACTTTTACCGGAACAAGAAGTTTAAGCCGTGGAATTTTCCCGAAAGAGGCGCTCGCCGATTTTAATCAATTCGTACTCGATAACCAGCACCCGCAAGGCCGGAACAATGCGCGCATGTGGTTTGGTGCGGGCAGTATCGATCATGAAGTTTTATGCGCAGATTTTTACGCGCATCAAATTATCCCCAAGTGGAATTTAACAAGCTGTTATGACCATTTCACATTGCAGACCGTCGCCCGTTCTGGCGGCTGGGATGGATACCTCCCCCAATTCCTGCCACTGATTTAGCAAACTATGCAACAACCTGCGCTGCACTCATCAGCGAGGCATGGCAATTCCTCATTACTCCGCGAGTTGAAAACTGGCGTAATGAGAGTGAACTCACCACCCGAAAATCGGGGGCGCTGTAATGAATACGCCACTGAAATGGGTCGGCAGCAAAACCCGCATTATGGAAATACTCAAACAACACTTGCCCGCCGGTCGACGCCTGGTCGAACCGTTCGCGGGCTCCTGTGCTGTCCTGCTTCATACTGATTACGAGGAATACCTGATTGGTGATGTTAACCCGCACCTCATCAATTTTTATCAGCAGGTTAAAGACAATCCGGAAGAGCTGATCGGCTTAACGGCGCCATGGTTTACGTTTCAGGATCTGGAGTCGTATTACTACTCCTTGCGGGAGTTCCTGAATACCAACCTGCTCCCACCACTAAAACAGGCTGCAATATTCTTATTTTTAAATCGCCACTGCTATGGCGGCGTTTGTCGCTATAACCTCAAGGGTGAATTTAACACCCCCTACGGTCACTATAAAAAAACGTACTTTCCTGAAAACGAGATCCGCGAATTATCACGCCGCCTTGCCCGCGCCACACTCATTTGCGGTGACTTCTCCACAACTCTGGGGTACGCCCACCGGGGCGATGTTGTTTACTGCGACCCACCATATATCCCGGCATCACCCACTGCTGATTTTACGGGGTATCACACCGATAAATTCGGCGCTGAACAACACCGCCGCCTCGTTACCGCGCTAGTTGATTTGTCGGAAAGCCGGATCCCTGTCGTGCTTTCAAATTCAGATACGCCAGTAACTCGCGAGTTACTGAGGGGCAAATTCAAGATCCAGACACTGAGCGCCCCGCGCAGTATCGGCAACCGCAAAAAAGCTGCCAGCACTGCCGACGAGATCATTGCCGTCCGCAATTTATCAGTGTGGCGCAGCGTGGTGGAAGTGAACGCCAAGTTTGCTAATGGAGAGCCATTCTAATGGCCGCCTATTACAACGAAATCGACCCATACGCAGCGCAGTGGCTAAGAAATTTAATCGCTGGCGGACACATCGCGCCGGGTGAAGTTGACCAAAGGAGTATCGAGGATGTCACACCGCAAGACCTCAAAGGTTTTACGCAATGTCATTTCTTTGCCGGAATCGGTGTCTGGTCCTACGCCCTGCGCCGCGCCGGATGGAGTGACGATCGCCCTGTCTGGACAGGCTCATGCCCCTGCCAGCCTTTCAGCGCCTGCGGAAAACGGAAAGGGAAAGGCGATAAACGACACCTCTTCCCCACATGGTTTCGTCTTATTTCGGAGTGCCAGCCTAACGTTATCTTTGGCGAACAGGTTGCGAGCGGCGACGGCCTCGACTGGATCGACGATGTACGCAATCAAGTGGAAAACGCGAATTACGCCTTTGCAGGTTTCGATCTCTGCGCTGCGGGCGTCGGTGCACCGCACATCCGCCAGCGCCTTTACTGGGTGGCTGACTCCAACGACAACAAATATCACGAAGCGATCAGCGAGGGCACAGGTGAAGCGAGCGGAGCAGCGGCTTTTGACAGGGCGCACATCATTGAGTCCGGGAAATCTGAGCGAACAAGTACAAATGATGCTTGCCGCATGGCCGACACCAACGGCGAACTCATGGAAGCACCCATCCAACGCCGGGAGGGAGGGCGGATTGAATTTACAAACAGCAGCAATGTTAGCGGGTTGGCCAACTCCGACAACGCAGGACAATGTGCAGATTGCAGGAGTTGGAGCAGCGAAAAACAACCCGAAAAGAGGAACAACACTGGGAGGGGCTGCAAGTCTTGCAGGCTGGCCGACTCCTGCTGCGAGGGATGGGAAGGGAGGGTATTCGGGCGGACGGGTTCGGGACGGCAAACTATCGACGGACACCCTGGATGTGACGGCGCAACTTACGGGACCTATCCGACTAACGGCTTGTGGCGTGATGCTGACTGGCTTTTCTGCCGGGATGGGAAATGGCGACCGGTTAAACCCGGACTTGAGCCTTTGGTTAATGGGTTTGCCGGACGAGTGGGCAAATTGCGCGCCTACGGAAATGCAATCGTTGCGCCGGTCGCGGAAACGTTCATAGCCGCATATATGGGCTGCGCGCGATGATTGCCGAAAGCAGGGGGCGCAAAACCCCGACACCTCCGCCAGCATTTCCAGGTTGCACCGACAACACCCAGTACGCCTACGCATGGAACCAACCTCGCGCTGCGGTTAACCCCGCAGCGTCTGAGGAGCCGCGTTTTATTGAGTACCTCACCCCTTACGGTTACCGCAAAAAACTAACGATTGCCGAACTCTCCGAAACCCCCGAACCGCCAGATCAGTGCCGTGCATTGCGCCGCCGTCTGGCATCACTGCCGCAATATATCCGCCGTTATTACGCTCAGCGCCTTTACGATCTCGACCAGCAAAGTCAATCTGTCGGGGACGCATGGCTGCTCAAGACCTTTGAGCGCCACGTCCTGCGTCGGATTGATGACGTTAACGAGCAGTACGCTCCGCAGGCCACTCCGCTGGCACTGCAACCGCTGCACGGCCAGTTTTACCGTCTGCTGTGGGCAGGCAAGCGCGAGTTAAAACGCCTGGCCTACAACCTTGCCGACCTCATGATCGGTGAGTTTGAACGCGAGTATGCTTTTTATCTGGATAACACCGGTGATCTGGAAATGGCTGTCATTTCAGGCTACGGGCGGATCGGTTATCTGGCATCACATTTGAATATGGGTGTGCCATGCTGGACAGCTTACTGCAACGAAGAGCTGGATGCAGAGACGGCGCTTTGCGCCGTTTCACGCATGGAAACGCCACGGTGGTGGCTCAATAAATTACGGCAAATCCATGCCCGCTGGCGCGAGCACCTCATGATCGCTGCCGGTTACGTGCATAAAAAATCTGCACCGTATTGCAGCAACCCGTGTGCACATGAGTGGCTGGCACAGAAAAAAGCCAACCGCGAATACCTCAAAGCCATGGAGCTGGAAGACCAAAAAACGGGAGAGCGCCATTCGCTGATCGATAAGGTGGCGCGCAGCGTTGCCAACCCCTCGATCCGTCGCGCCGAGCTCATGGCGCGCATGCGCGGCTTTGAGGATTTGGCAAAACTCGACAACCTGGCCGGGGATTTTTACACCCTGACCGCACCGTCTAAATACCACTCCATGCAGCAAGACGGGCGTCGTAACGATAAATACGGCGGTGCCTCCCCGCGCCTGACACAAAAATACCTTTGCAAAGTCTGGTCAAGAACCCGCGCCGCATGGAAACGCGCGGGGATCCGTGTCTTTGGTTTTCGCGTAACTGAACCCCATCACGACGCGACACCGCACTGGCATTTGCTGCTGTTCATGCGCCCGGAACATATCGGGGAAGCCCGCCAGATTTTTCGCAAATACGCATTAGAAGAAGATGGCCACGAAGCTGGCGCGCAGGAAAACCGCTTTAAAGCGAAACCGATCGAGGAAGAGCGCGGTGGTGCAACGGGTTATATCGCGAAATATATCAGCAAGAACATCGATGGCTACGCGCTTGACGGTGAAACCGACGACGAAACCGGCGAGCCCCTCAGAGATATGTCTAAACGGGTTAACGCGTGGGCATCACGCTGGAAAATCCGCCAGTTCCAGCAGATTGGCGGGGCGCCGGTTACGGTGTATCGCGAACTGCGCCGCATCAAAACCAACAAGGTGGAGATAATCGACGGTGACGGCAAAGTCACGGTTATCGACCGCGAATACAAAGACCCGATCCACACCGCACTCATTCAGGCTCAGCAAGCCGCCGATGACCGCAAGTGGCCGGAATACACCATCGCCCAGGGTGGCCCACTGGTAGAGCGCAGGCACCTGCGTGTCCGGCTCAGCTACGAAACCAAAGAGAACGGCAATGATTACGGCGACACCGTCGCCAAAATTAACGGCATCTATTGTCCGATTGCCGGAGCTGAGTCGTTAACCCTCACCCGCACAACAGAATACAAAATTGTCCCGAAACGCGCCGCCGTGGGTGTTGACCTTGATTTTCAGGGCGGCATCGCCGCCCCTCGGAGTACTGTCAATAACTGTACGCCGGACCCGGCGGAAGGTGAAAAAAACCGTGATCGGCACGATGCTGAGGACGACGAAAACACCGCGCCGATCGATTTTGAGAGGTTAACCCGAAAGGAAAAACGCGAGATAGCCAGCAGGCTGGCGGCGAGCGTGGCAAAACGACGCAGGCAAGTAAAACCGGAAACGCCACCGGCGGCACCACTCGACAATAAGCAGCACATAAAAGACACCTTGCTGGCGCGGGGCGTGGACGCCAGCGACGCAGCGGTCGCCTCCATGCTGGCCGGGGCAACCATTGCCTGCGGTGAGCGATTGTTTGGCTATCCCGACGGGCGCCTGGTGGAGCGGAAAACACGCCAGGCGATTGACTCCACTGTAAGCGACTTAATCGCGCGCCTTAAAAAGGTGCGGGAGGGGGTCTGTGATGAATAAATATTACAACGAAAGCAACAGTAAAACATTGCACCGACTGAGAACCAGAGGTGAAAATGTTCACCGCGACGTTAACCCCGCTTTCTCAAAGAGGCTTAAACATGTTTTTTCCTATTGCAATTGAATCCGGTGACGATAAACACACCTACGGTGTGACAGTACCTGATTTACCAGGGTGTTTTTCCGCAGGCGATACCCTGGACGAGGCTATCGCAAATGCCAAAGAAGCGATCACCGGCCATATTGAGTTACTGGTTGAGCTGGGGCAGGACATCCCCGCCGTTTCTACGGTTGGTGCACTGGCTAAAACTCCAGAGTTTGCAGGCTATACCTGGGCGCTGGTTGACGTAGATGTCACCCGTTTAATGGGGGGCTCTGAGAAAATTAACGTCACCCTGCCAAAATCACTGATTGACCGGATCGATCGCTGCGTTGCGACACACCCGGAGTTTAAAAGCCGCTCGGGCTTTCTGGCACAAGCGGCACTCGAAGCTATGGGATGTTTAACTTGCAAGTCGGAATAAAAATCATTTTAACGTGCAATTGCTGATTAGACTTAACCGTAGGAAAAATAAGAAAAATCATTCCTACGGTCAATTATTAATAGATCAATTAAGCAGAGGCAATCGATAATTAAAGAAGAAACCATTATGGTCAAATATAAAAGCCTCTTTTATATCAATGGAGATAATAATGACATCGCCATCAAAGAAACACTCTTTATAGGATGAGTAATACCCTTTCACAAATTTTTCTAAATCATGAAATTCCATAATGAAAACACCTATATTTTGTATATATGATAAATCAGTTATAATATATACATTTCCACTTTTCAAACCATTGAAATCCAAAAGATGCAATATTTCATTATCAGCAAGTTCTTCCCATTCGTGAACCCTGTTAGCATTAATTGGATTGATTTTATTCAAATCAATTATTTTGCAAATCTGAGAACTACGACATCCAACTATAGTTGTAAGTATACGATCGGCTTCCTGCAATGAAATATTTTTAATGTTAAAACTTTCCATCATTTTATCCCACCCATTCTATGAATAGTTTGTCCGTAACTGAGTGCCACTTGCCATCAAAGTATCTCACCGTAACATGTGGTCCTTCATTGATACTTGCATGACCTGTAGAATTCCATTCTATACGTCTATTACCATCTGGGCTGCTATACCAATTCTCTTTATAGTTGGTAACGTTATCCAAATTACCACCGGCAGCCTTTTTCGCTTCAGTCAGTAAACCATCTTGGCTAGGCTAGTTGTATAGCGGCGGAGAACATCATCACCAGCTGAATTTTTCCTTGTTTCAAAAAAACAGTATCCCGTTCACTCAAAACATCTTAAGTGAACGATGTTACGCATATTGCGGGCATTTTGCTTTGAATAAATAGTTAACGCACACGACCCTCCAGCAGATCGAGGACCATCTGGTGGTCTGCCGGAGATAAATGGTCCGCTAGGTATTTCACCAGGCGATTATTGGTCAACGCACTGGGGCTAATCGTGTGACCAAAACCCAGCGCCAGGGTATAGGTATGCCCGCATTCAACGTTACGACACTGGCAGTAAAGGGTTGAGAGCTTCGGATCGATGCGGTGACTTTTGCTTACGATGGCGTTATGCCCACATTCCGGGCAGAGTATTTTCAATACGCGCATTTTGCCAGGTCTCCCGGCAGTCATTATCACCCTAATTTTAACACCTCCCGCACATCAGTTAATAACATTGTTTATTCATGTACTAAGCGCCGGTGCGGCAAACATCAGGTAGAAACGTTCCGGTACTTCTCGGTCGGCGGCAATGGCCTCGGCGAATTTCCTCTGCACGGGTAAAACTTCATCCTGGCGATAGGTCGCGCGGGCCTTTTCCGGGTCACCCAGTCCAGCAGTGTTCTGCGGGATAATTCCTGCCAGCCCCGCCGGGAAGCGGTGAGCGGTTAACACGTCCTGCCCGGAAATATTCTTGATATTCGCAAACTCATCCTTGGCGCTGATGTCACCCACCGGGATGAATTTCACCCCGTCTTTATCCCCGCCCGGGACGTTGATATACATGTTGCGAAAGTTACCCAGTCCCTTTGCACTCTCAATTTTTTTACGGATGAGCTTTTCGGTTTCCTCGGACAAATTGGGGTCGGAGGTGTACAGAATGCCGCCCAGGTGCGCACCATTGTGGTAATACCGGCGACGAAACACGGTCGCCTCCGCGTTTAACAGGGCGCTGTTGACGCCACCAATATAATCAGGCAGGCCGTAGATTTGCTGCTGCGGATCGTACTGGCTGATAAAAATAATATCGTCCGGCGGGTAAACCAGCGGCTCACCTTTTTGCAGAACAACAAATTCCCCGGTTTTACGGCGCCGCAGATAGAGCGACGGCAGAGGACAGAGCGCCACAACCGCCCCCCAGGCGTTGCGCACTTTGAGGATAGCCAGGTCGCCAAAGACCAGATAATCAAACATTCCGGCATCGAGCTGGCTGCGCGTCAGTCCCCCACGCTGATAATCGGATGTCACCATATTGCGCCGGGCATACATCACACCGTCATGCTGTGGGCTGGCGTTCACCAGGTTCGCCAGTGCCAGCCGGTCAATCGGGAGTGTCCAGGTGTTCCAGGTATCATCGTACTGGATCTCGTGGTAATCCGTGCCACTGGTGAGCACCAGTTCAGGCGGGCCGATAAACATGGCGCTACGACCCTGCGTACTGACGGGCATCGGCAGCGCGGCAAACTGCTGTTTTTTATTTCTGTTTTTCTTCCTGCTCATCCTTACCTCGTTATGACGCAAACGCGTAGGTCGATTTCCGGCGCGTATCGTAGTTAAGTGGTTCATTGATGACGGCGTGAGAGATGGCGAAAAAGACGTCGGCGTGACCCGTTTCCGCCGTGCGCTGCGCCACAAACGTGATGGCATTACCGCTGGCCGTCACGGTTTTGCGAATAGCGAGGAATGAGCCGGCAATGTCGCGTTTTTCTTCCGACCACTCGATACGGTCGCTGTCGACCACATCAATCATTTTCGAAACCAGACGTGTTTTGGATTCGACGCTGTAGTGAATGTCGCGCACCTCACGCGGCGCAAACGACTGGACGCGTTCGAATACCCCGCGCCCGATACCGGTCACATCAATGCCGATGTAGGTCATGCGGTACCGCTCAGTAATTTTGCGGATTTGCTCAGCCTGATATTTAAAGCTCAGCCCCTGCCAGTGGTAGGTCTCAAGAACGCGGAAGCGCTCACCCTCAAACAGAGGGGGGGCGATAACCACAAACGTGGAGGTGTCTCCGGAGCGCGCCGGGTCAAATCCTCCCCACACCTCCCGCTCACCAAACGGGCGACGCGCGTCGGGGTCAAAGTCCTGCCAGCTGGCCGGGTCAACTTCACAGCGCAAAAGCTGATCAAAACGGAACACACAATCGGCAGAGTCAACAAAACGACACCCATACAGGAGTGCGTAGGTGTCGCCGCTGATCGCGTCACGTATGCGTGACACCGTGACGAACTTATCCAGCCCCCCGCGCAGGCATCTTCCAGTGTCACCACATAACGCCACTGACCGTCCGGGCACTTTCGCCCGCCATCGCGCAGCTCGTCAAAGCCCGGGAATGTTTCAGCCTGGCGTTTTTTATCGCGCCCCTTCCACTCATCCCCCGTCCAGAACGGGTAAGCATCATGCGTTTTGGCGCTGGGTGTGGAGAAATACGTCTGGCGCCACTTGTCATGCGTGGCGATAGCACTTGAGACATCTTTGAACTTCTGGAATTTGGGTACCCAGAAATATTCATCGAAATAGTAATGACCGCTTTCACCCTGAGCGGTACTGGCGTTGGTTGCCAGGAATATCAGGTTTGCGCCATTGCTCAGCGTGATCGGATTGCCGGTGAGCTCAACACCGGCCAGCTCCCGCGCGAACTTGACGATATAACGGCGGAATATTTCCGCCTGGCGTTTGGATGCCGAAACAAAGATTTGGTTATCGCCGGTCGTGCAGGCATCTTCGAGTGCTTCCCACGCGAAATACCAGGTCGCACCCACCTGTCGCGATTTGAGCAGGTTACGGACAGAGCGTGATTTGTTATCGCGTAGCGTCTTTTGATACTGGAATAAATTCTCGCCCGCGAAGGCCTCAAAGACCTCCGGTGTTAAGGCGCTGGTGTCATTTTTTCGCTTACGGCCCCCCTTGCGGCGCGGGGCGTCCTCACCCGAGGCCATAAACCCGATGTTCTCACCGCCGCCGCCCGTCATAGCCAACCCGCTGGCACTGGCCTGCGCCAGTTTTTCCGCGTGCTTATTCCGCTGCGTAATGAGCTTCACGTGATGCCCGATAAGCCGGTCCAGCTCATCGAGCTCCAGCGAGGATTTGTTATCCCGCATCACCAGCAAATTCACACGGCGGTTTATGCAGTCTTCGACGGACTCCTCGCTGAGTAAATCCGTCCAGCCGTATTTCTCAGCCCAGTAATAAACAATACGGGCCGATGTGAGGTTTAATTCTGCGGCGATCTCTTTGGGCGTCCATTTTTTCAAATAGAACGCCCGCGCCACATTGCGTATTTCTTGAGGGTATATGCTCATGGGGCATATTATGCAGGTACCACACTGAGGATTATTAAAATTAATTTCGGCTATGTTCGGCTAAGGGGTTATATCCGAATTAAAGTGATCGCCGCATTCAAAATTATTATTGATACTTTCACCACTCATTATCATTTATTTTTTCAGTGGTGAATATGTCGGGTAAATCACAACTCACAACAGACTGGATCTGCATTGCCACTGCGGGCGAAACGGTCGACCAGCGCCAGATCCCTGAGCAATGGCTCGTCGATATGGCAGAAACCTACGACCCGTCACTCTATACCGCACTGTTATGGCCTGAGCATCGTCGTTACTACGGCAACGTCGGCGAAGTGCAGGCGTTAAAACATGAAACGCAGGACGGGATCACGAAGCTTTACGCCCGCTTATGTCCGACAGACGACCTTATTTATTCCAATCGTCGCAACCAGCTCCTGTTCTCCTCCGTTGAGCCCACACCTGACGGTAACTTCCGGGGCTCGGGGCGTTGTTATCTTCAGGGGCTGGGGGTCACTGATGAGCCTGCAAGTGTTGGCACTGACCGCATGCGATTTAGCGCCGATAAGAACGCGCCCGTTTATGGCGCGCCGGTACCGTTAGTTTTTAACCTTGTCACCGAAAAGACCGGAGATCCGAACATGTCCACCGATAAAAAATCATCCTGGCGCACTCTCTTTAATATTCAGGAGCCGGAAAAACCGGAAGCCACCCAAACCATGGGCGAAGACAGCGAAAAATTAAGCGCGATGGCTCAGGGTCTTTCTGAACTGGAAGATAAATTCTCCGCGCTGGAGAAAAAATATTCTTCGCTAACCGACCTGAATAAAACCATTGACGAAATTAAAGCTCAGGCGAAAGAGTTTGGCGAAATTGTCAATAGCGACAAATTCAAAAAGCTGGCGGAAGAATTGCCTACGGTTCTGGATAAATTTTCCAGACTGGATGAAGTGATCACTAAATTACCGGATGGCGCTCCGGGTAAAACCACCGAAGCAAAAGATTATGTGATCGTCTGATTTATATCACGGCATAACGCAGGCAATTCAAACGCAATAACAGGAAAATATTATTATGTCTCAGCTTATTAATTTGCCGCCAGCCGTCCGCGACGGTATGGAGAAATACTTCACCGCGCTGTTTAAATCACTCGGCCAGCCCGCAACCGCCGATCGCAACCAGTATTATGCCGTGACCCCGCCGATGGAAACCGCCATCCGCAAAGCGCTACAGGAAGGCCTCGATTTTCTGAAGCTCATCACCCTGCGTGACGTTGACCAGATGACTGGCCAGGTGGTGGATATTGGTTCGTCGCGCCTGCACACAGGGCGCGCCGCGGGCGGGCGTTTCCATCGCAATATTAACGTCAGCGGTAACACCTACGCACTCGCAAAAACCGACTCAGCGGTCGATCTCGACTGGGAAACGCTGTCCAACTGGGTTAACAGCGGTGATGAGAACGAGTTTATGAAGCTCGTTAACGATTTCAGCATGCAGGCGTTCGCGCTCGATATGCTGCGCATTGGTTTTAACGGTACCCGTGTCGCCGTCACAACCGAGCCAGAGACTTACCCACTGGGTGAGGATGTCAACATCGGCTGGCACCAGATTGGCAAGACCTACAATAGCGGTGCGCAGGTCATCACCGACCCGATCACCATCGGCCCGGGTGGTGACTATGTTTCGTTAGACGCCGCTGTCGCTGACCTGATCAACACCAAAATTCCGGCAGAGTTTCGTAACGACCCGCGCCTGACCGTGCTGGCGGGTGCGGACCTGATTGCCTCCGAGCAGTACCGCCTCTATCAGAAAGCCGATACACCAACGGAGAAAATCGCCGCGCAGCTGCTGTCCGATTCCGCCGCCGGTCGCCGCGTGATGATCCCGCCATTCCAGCCGGGTAAACGCCTTGCGGTCACCATCCCGCAGAACCTGCAAATTCTGACGCAGCGCAATTCACGTCAGCGCAAAGTCGAGTTTGTCGAAGACCGCGCGCAGTACGAAAACAAATACCTGCGTAATGAAGGTTATGCGCTGGGCTATCCGCAGCTGTACGCCGCAATCGATGAAACTGCGGTGACTATTGTCGACGGCACGTTGCCCCCGGCAGAGGCCGCGTAAATGGGACTTTCTCCGGGGTTGCGTCATAACGCACAGCTCGCCGCGCGCGAGTCACTCAGCGCAGGCCAGGCACTTGTTGCCAGCCCGGAGAGTCTGCACACCTATTTACGTGAAATGAAGCACGACGTGGAGCAGTTGCGCCAGCTGCCCACGATTGCCGATCGCATTCTACGTAAGCGTGATGTTCTGTTGCCAAAGTGGCAGCCCGTCGCCGCCCGTTATGTTGAGTCGGGCGAAGTGTTCAACAACCTGATTTTTGCCTATTGCGTGATCTGGTTGTTCGACGCCGGAGATTTTGACACCGCACTGGACTGGGCGGAGGTGGCGATCGCGCAAAGTCAGCCCACGCCCGAGAACATCAAAAGCACGTTTCCGGCGTTTGTCGCCGACACCGTGCTGGCCTGGGCACAACGGGAAGCGGAGCACGGGCACAGCGTTGAGCCGTATTTCTCGCGCGTCTTTACCCATATCCGCCATGACTGGCGACTGCACGAAGAAATCAACGCTAAATGGTTCAAATTTGCGGCCCTGTTGCTGCTACGTGACAGCAAAGGCAGGCCGATGCCCTCCGCTGTCGAGGATGCAAATATCCTGCAAGCCGCTGATGAATTACTTGCGCAGGCCCATGCATTCCACCCGCTGGTCGGGGTGAAATCGTTGCGCGAAAAAATCGCGATGCGCCTGCGTAAATTAAACCCACTGCCGCACGGCGGCGCGGACGCGGGGGAGGATGCCGCCAGATTACTGGCGCAACATGCCACGGATCCCGGTCAGTCCGCGTTCCAACAATCTGCTCAGGACGCCGCGCCATGAGCCTCGGATTTTCGGGCAAAGACCTGGAATATCAGGGCGCGAAAATTGAGAACACCGGCGAGCCTTTCTGGCCGGATCTCGATCTGGCCGAGTTCCAGAAACAACGCAAACTCCCCACACAGCTGGAGGGCGACACGGTGGTGCAGGCGGTACTCGCGGCCATGTCGAACATTAACGAACGCCTGGCGGATTTTGTCAGCGATAAAAAAGCACAGGGTTTTGCCCATGCCAGCGAGTTGCTGGGGGCGCGCTGCGGTGAGGTTAACCAGCACATGGCGCAGTACAAAAATGCGGTATATGCACTGGCAAAAGGCGACCTGCTGGGCGAAATCGTCAGTATTGCGCGCGTTGACTCCTCGGCATCACCCAAAGGCACGACGGGCGACGAATACGAAAGTGCCACTCGTCGGGCATTGCTTGTCGAGTCAGCACAGGCCGTGCGCGGGATCCTCGGTATGGGGCGCGCAACGGTGGAGGTGGTATGAGTCAGTTATCACAGCTTGTGAGTTTTTTAAATGAAGCCCTGCCTGAGCGCTTGCGCGGGTTCGATAGCTGGATTGATAACCAGAAATTAACACCTTCATACAAGGCGCTGGGTAACGACCAGTACCGGCTGACCATCACGACCTATGACGGTGTGATTGAGCTCGACAAATTCCCGTACCGGCAGATTGATCCCGGTGTTGTTTACGCCATGGTCGAAGTCTGGATTATTGAACACGCCAGTGAGTTACGTAGTGATATGGGGATAAGCGGCGCCGATATTGACGCCGAACTTTACGACGAAGAAAGTGCGCTGGTCACCATCACCGTGCCATTGGTTGATGAGCTGGTCATTGCCCCCGATGAAAACGGCATGATCCCGTTTATGGGGAAAAAGTGGTCCGTTGTCACTCCGCTTTATGACGTTGCGGAAAGTGCCGAGATTTACGGCGCAGACTCAACCGGTGCCGCAGTAGGTGGGCAACCGAAATGATCAGGGGAAGGCTCAGTCTTAATTCCAGCCAGGCGCAAGCGCTGCGCAAGACGCTGGCAGGGCTGGATATGCCAAAGGCGAAACGCCAGAGGCTGCTGTGGCGCATCGCTAAACTGGGGATTATTCCAGCGTCAAAGCGTCACGCCAGGAATCAGACATCACCGGACGGCCAGCCATGGGAGCCCCGCAAACGCGGCAAGAAAAAAATGCTGCTGGGGTTACCAAAATTACTGAAAGTCAAAGAATTACCCGAGCAGGAAGCCGTGCGCATTTATTTGCAGGGTGGCAAGCATCAAAGCGGTGGCAAAAGAATGCCCGCCGGTTATATCGGCGCTGTTCACGATGCGGGCGCGACAATCAAAGCCAGTGCGGCAAATTATAAAAATCAGCCGTCACAGGTCGGGCAAAAGGCAACCAAACGCCAGGCCAAAAAGCTGCGTGAGCTGGGCTTTAAGGTGAAATGGGGTGAGCGCAGGGTCAAGCCCGCTGTTAGCTACATTACGGCGGAAATGTCCCGTGCACAGGCTGGTTACTTAATTAAAAAGTTATCGAAAGCAGAGAAGAAAAACGCATGGACCATCACCTTGCCATCGCGTGTTTTTCTGGGTGTCAGTGACGACGAATTTAACAAAATCATGGCGCGTCAGCTGCAAGGCATTGGCTTTGGCTGGGACGTCAATGCGCAAGATATTAAGGGGAGAAACTCATGACCTGGCCGTCCGTAAGTATTGATCAGCTTAACCAGTATCAGGGCACCACGACGGAAACCGAGCGCGTGGTGTTGTTCGTAGGTACCGCAGCACAGGGAGCCGGAGCGCTCAGCCCGGTCAACGACAGTACGGATTTAGACGCCCTGCTGGGTGCCGACGACAGCGTACTGAAAAGCAACGTTGCCGCCGCTCGTCGTAACGCGGGTGCTAATTTTTATGCGTGGGTGCATGTCCTGCCCGCGCTATGGACCACTGACGACTGGGTCGCCGCGGTTAAAAGTGCTCAGAAAGTGGTTGCCGTCGAGGGCTTTGTGTTGTGTGAAGACGTGAGCGACGTGGCGAGTATTCACGCCGCCATCACGCTGCGCGCTGACCTGATTGCAAAGCATGGCCGCTGGTTATGGTCAATTTTATCTGTCGCGGCACCGCTTGATTTGGTGACCTGGGCGGATTATTGCCTCGAGCTAACGGCGCTACAGGGTGGTATCGCCGGACCCTCGGTGCAACTGGTTCCCCGTCTGTGGGGCAATGAGCCGGGCGTACTGGCGGGGCGACTGTGTAACCGCGCGGTGACGATTGCGGACAGCCCGGCGCGTGTCAAAACGGGCGCGCTGATTGATTTGGGGCGTGACACCCTGCCGGTTGACGGCGCCAGTGTACCCGTCCAGCTGGCTGACCTGAAAGCCATGAACGGCGCGCGCTATTCCGTGCCGATGTGGTACGAGGATTACGACGGTATGTACTGGTCAGACGGTTTAACGCTGGAAGTCGAGGGCGGTGATTATTCCGTGATTGAGTACCTGCGTACGGTCGATAAAGCGGCCCGCAAAACGCGCCTGCTGGCTATTCCAAAAATTGCCGATCGCTCACTCAATTCAACACCTGGCAGCATTGCCGCCGCGCAGACTTATTTCGGGCGCCCGTTGCGTGACATGTCAAAAAGCGCGCAAATCAATAACGTCACCTTCCCCGGCGAAGTGAAGCCGCCGCGCGAGGGGGATGTCGTCATTCAATGGAAAAACAGCAAAAGCGTATCGGTCTATCTCACCGTGCGTCCGTATGAATGCCCGAAAGAAATCACGGTCGGGATTTTGCTTGATACCCAGCTGGAGCCAACGCAATGACCAGACATATTTCCGGCATGAGTTTTGATGTCGACATGCAGGGCACCACCATTCATGTCGAAACCATCTCGCTGTCCATCACCGACAACACGCAGGTCTCAAAAACGCGCGGTATCCCTGACGGCTACACCGACGGGGACGTCGAGGGAGAGGGCGAATTAGAGCTTGATTCCGTCAACATCCTGAAAATCCAGGACAAGGCGCGCAGTGCGGGCAGCTGGCGCGGTATCGAGCCGCAAGACTTCTTGTTCTATGCCAACACCGGCGACTCAGAAATGAAGGTCGAGGCGTTTGGGTGCAAGTTGTCACTGGCTGACATTCTCAACATCGACACGACCAGTGCGGACAAAACGAAGTACAAAATCAAGTACATCGTGACGTCTCCGGACTTTGTTCACATTAACGGTATTCCGTATCTGTCGGAAGAAGACACGCGCGATCTGATTGGGTGACTTATGCCGCAAAACCATTTTCGCAACCTGCTGACGCTGGCATTTGTGGGCGGGATCATCGGGCTGGCAAGGTTGATGGAGTCGGGCGACCCGCTGAGCGGGCGCCTGATTTTCGCCCGCACCATACTGGGATCGGCAATGGCCCTGGTGGCGGGCATCGTGCTGATCCGCATCCCGGATATTCACCCAATGGCCATGCTGGGCATTGCCTCGGCGCTGGCCGTCGCGGGCCCGCAATGTATTGAAAAGTGGTTGCGCTGGCGAGTCCGCGAGCGCGAAGCCAGCCACAAGTAACACTCACGTACCATCACTAAAATCAGAGGAAAAACCATGAGCGACAAAGTCAAAATCGAGATGAAGGTCAACGGCCTGGCACTGGTGTTTGAGCCGAATATCACCGCCTACAACAAGCTTATCAACGAGCTGGCACTGGACAGCAAAGTCGCCCCTTCAGCGCAGTATCTGCGCCGTATCATTCACCAGGACTGCAAAGACGCGCTCGAAACCGTCCTCAAAACACCGGGTGCGGGTATCAAACTCATGGGGAAAGTGAACGAGATTTACGCCCCTGATCTGGAAATCGAAGTAAAAAACTAGAACGCCGGGTCGCAGCCATTGACGGCAACCCGCTGGAGCGCGCTGCCGTCCTGCGGCAGCACTATTTGCCCGGCGAAGAAGACACACCTGAGTCACTTGCCCGCGCGCTGTGGCTCGATAAAACGTACTGGAATAACGTCGCCATCGCCGTCAATAACGGCATCGCAAAAGCCTATAACGGGGGCAAGGCATGAAGCAGTTAGAAGTCACATTGTCCCTGATTGACAAGTTTACCCAACCCCTCAGGCAAGCGACTGGCGGGCTTAAAGGGATGACAAAAGACGTCGCAGGTAATGCCCAGCAGGTTGGCGCGGGGGCCGCGGGGATTTGGGCGGTGACGGAGTCCGTTAAGGCTTTGCTGGGTCCGGCTAATGAAATGAATAAAGCCCTGGGCGAGGTGCGCTCACTGGGAACGGGTGAAGCCGCACTGCAAGGGCTGTCTAAAGCCGCGATGGAATTTACCAGCGAATTTGGCGGTGATTCCGCCCAGGTGGTGCGCTCGGCTTATGACATCCAGTCTGCGATCGCCGGTTTGCAGGGAACCGAGTTAAGTGATTTTACCGTTGCTTCCGGGATCCTTGCCAAAGCCACCAAAGCCGATACGGCGACCATCACCGCCTATATGGGCACCATGTACGGCGTTTTCCAGAAAGAAGCGGACGCCATGGGGCGCTCGAACTGGGTGGAAAAAATCGCCGGTCAGACCGCTGAGGCTGTGCGTATCTTTAAAACCTCCGGCCCGGAAATGTCCGGCGCCTTCACCGCACTGGGTGCGGCGGCCACGTCTGCGGGGATCGATGCCGCGGAGCAAATGGCGGTACTGGGTCAGCTCCAGTCCACCATGAGTGGCAGCGAAGCGGGCACAAAATACAAGGCGTTTCTGGCGGGCGTGGGCAGTGCTCAAAAAGAGCTCGGCCTGTCGTTTACCCATAAAGACGGCACGATGAAATCCGTCACCGAAATCATGCGGCTTATTCGTGACAAATACGGGGATTTATCCAAAGTCGCAGACAGTGACCTGATTAAAAAAGCCTTTGGCAGCGATGAAGCGGTTGCCATGGTGAAACTGCTGGCGACCAACGTGGAGGGGCTGGAGGGGAATATTGAATCTCTGAGCAACATCACGGGGATGGATAACGCGGAAAAGATGGCCCGCGACCAGATAGACCTGTGGGAGCGCCTGTCTGCCACGTTCAACAACCTCAAAATTGTGCTGGGTGCGGCATTGCTCCCGCTGCTCAACCCGCTATTTAAAAAAATGGCAGACATCACCGCGCAGGCGGGGAAATGGCTGACGATGTTTTCGCGTATTGCCAAAGTTATCGGGGTGGTCATTCTGGCTATGCTGAGTTTCGCCGCCGTGACCGCACTGGCAACGCTGGTTGTGGGGGTGGCAAACGTTATCTACACCGGCTTTATGATTGTACTTAAAGCCTTACGTGTCGTCCTTTTAGCACTACGCCTGGCGCTTTTTCTTGTCGCCGCGGCGGTCTACATTGCCACCTCTCCACTCATCCTCATCGCCCTTGCCATTGGCGTGTTAATCGCTGCGGTGATCTGGCTCTGCGTGAACTGGAGGGAGGTGCTGGCCTGGCTCGCAAATACCGACGCATTTATCTGGCTGATGAGCGTAGTCAGCCAGGTCACCGCATTTTTTGCCAGCGCATGGGGATCCATTGCCGCCGGTTGGCAAGCCGTTCTGACATTTTTCACCACTCACTCACCCCTTGAGATTTTTAGCCTCGCCATTGCCGCTATCGGGAATTTATTCACCGGGCTATGGGAAACGGTAAAAAGCTCGTTTTCGGCGGCATGGGACTGGATTGTGGAAAAACTCAACAATCTGCCAGGCATTGAGATCCCTGTTACCACCACGCCGCAGATTGCTTCAGCCAGCGGCGGCGCATTAGCCCCACTGGCACCCGTTTCGACCGGGCGCGGTGGTATTAGCGGGCAGATGTCGCAGAAAAACAGCACGGCAACCAGCTCACGCTCAATGACCATCGGCACGGTGCAGTACAACGTTGCCAACCCAATGAGCCCGCAGAGTCTTGCGGAAAATATGGAGCTATACGGCTATGGGGGTTAACTCAGATAAATCGCTGTATATCGACCTGCTGATCACGGGCAAAAGCTTCACACTCAACTCGGGCAACGAACCGCTGTTGTGTGACAACCGCGCGAGCATCAGCCAGGACGTGACTCACTCGATTATTGAGTCCGGGCTGGCAAGCGAGTTAATCGGCGAACGCAGCCCAACATTGCGCGCCGACATCACCATGCAAATGGTTACGCTTGCGGAAAGTGACGTGCGACTCATTCCCGGTACGGTATTTATCAACGAAGAACGCTCCGGGCATTACGTGCTGACCGCTGAAACCTACGATTTTGGCGTTATTCAAACAGGAGTCACCCTTGAACAAGCCTGATCCGGACTATAAGCAGATCCTGGCAGATCAGGGGATGCCGACAACTGAGGAAGAGGTTGCCGCGCAGTTTACCGGGATTGCCAAAGAAGAGGGGTTGATTACCAACACCTCTAAAATGTCACCGTTCTGGCGCCTGGTCACGTCCATCGTATCCGCGCCGGTCATGTGGCTGATTGACGCACTGTCTTACATCGTGATGCCCAACCTGTTTCTGGCGACCGCGAGCGGCGTTTTTGTGGACATGTTCGCCTGGGCGGTCAATCTTGCGCGTAAACCCGCAGGCACTGCCGCCGGTACCCTTCTGTTCGCTAAAAGCGACATCGGCACCACGGTCACCGTACCGGTGGGAACGGTCGTCCAGACAGAACGCATTAACGACGTGGTGTACAGCCTTATCACAGCAGAGAATTTTGTGATTGCCGCTGGCGTTCTGAATGCTCAGGTGCCCGTTGTGGCCGAGGCGGCGGGCAGTGCTTACAACCTTGCCCCCGGTTATTACAAAATACTGCCTGTCGCCATTGCAGGTATTGCCAGCGCTGAAAACGCAGAGGACTGGCTCACCACGCCAGGCACTGAGCAGGAAACCGACGACGAGCTGCGCGATCGCACCAAAAACCAGTTTAATCTGGTGGGGAATTATCACATTGATGCCGTTTACCGCGGCATGATCGCCTCACTGGCAGGCATGACAACCGATCGCATTTATTTCGAGCACGGCGCCCCGCGCGGGCCGGGTACCGCTAATGTGTATTTATTGCTGGATGCGGGTGTCGCCAGCCAGCCCTATATCGACGCCGTCAATGATTACGTTATGGATCAGGGCAACCACGGTCACGGTGATGATGTGTTGTGCTTAGCGCTACCCGAAACCCCGGTTGATCTGACCGTCACAATTTACCCCTGGGATGCAGGCAACCTGACCGAAGAACAGCTCAATACCTTATTGCAGGGCGCAACCCATCTTGTGCGTTGTGCGTTTCGGGAGAACAGCCTGTATGACGTTGCACAGACATGGCCGTGGAGTCGCTTTTCTCTGTCGCGGCTCGGCGAGGAGCTGCACGACACCTTCCCCGAGATTGAATCTGTCGAGTTTTCTCGCGGGGATATTTTAAGCGAGCTTGAGATCGCCCGCCTTGGCACATTGCAGGTGGTGACCGGTGGATAACGTCCCTGACATCAAGCTCCCGGTATGGATGAACAAAGGCGAACCGCTCACGCTCGCCCATGCCTCACAAATCTGGTGGGATCAGGTCTGGAAGTGGCTGCGGTTCCCGCTCGCACAAATCAACGCTGACACGTGTGACGAAAGCCTGCTCACTCTGCTGGGTTACCAGCGAGATATCACCCGCTTTCCGGGTGAACCCCTCGATCTCTTCCGGCTGCGCGTTAAATACGCCTTTCAGAACGCGAAGGATGCCGCCTCAATCGCTGGATTCGAACGCATATTCAGGCGCCTGGGCGTAGGGCATATCGAGCAACATGAGCGCGTACAAGGGCTTGACTGGGACATCATCATTATCCGGTTACAGGATGGGCAGATTTCGGGCAGACGCGACTTGCTCAACGAAATTATCAGCAAATACGGGCGCACATGCCGCCGGTACCAGTTTGAAGTCGTGTCCCCCATCAGGGTGTCGGTGTCCACAGGCGCTTATGGGGGCGACTACGTCACTCACGTGGCAACCATGAACGGAGTAAACCAGTAATGTCACACACCATTATCACCGCAGCTTTCGAGTCCTATCTTGCCGGGCAGATCGCCGCGGGAGAAGTTGTCACGCTTGATGAATTTATCTTTGCCTGGATTGACGGTTTAGATCCTGCGCCCCCCATTAGTCCGGATGAAGTGGTCCCCGCAGAAGAGGATATCGTCTGGCGCCAGGCTGTCGATAAAACAGGGGTGGTGAATGAGGATGCCGTTGTTTATTCCGTGACGCTGGGGACGAATGTCGGCGATTTTGCCTTTAACTGGGTGGGGTTGATTAACCATGATTCGGGGATGTTGGGTGCCGTGACCCACATCCCGACGCAGGATAAGTACGCCACAACAGAGAGCACCCAGGGCAACATATTAACGCGCAGTTTTTTGATGGGGTATGCGGGCGCGAAACTGGCAACGCAAATCTCAACACCCGCTGAAACATGGCAGATTGATTTCTCTGCGCGACTGAGCGGGATGGATGAGCGCCAGCGAATGGAAAACATTGATCTGTATGGCGTGGGCGCATTTTTTGATACGGGTTTTCTGGTGACTTCGGGTGCTGACGGTGTTTACACCGTTGCTCCTGGTGCAGGTTATGTTGGCGGGTTGCGTGTTGAGCTATCCAGTGAAACACCGGTCGCAGTCGCGGCAACACCGGTGAAAATCTGGGTGGATGCTCACTGGACAGGAACAGTCGCCAGCATCTGGAATACACAGTTTGAGCTAATCGCCTCACCCGATTTACAGGATCACACCCTCAACGGCTACCCGCATTATGTCTTTGCCATTGCGGAAATCAGCGAAACCGGAGAAGTCACCGACTTGCGACCGAAAGGGACTCTCGACGGCGGTCAGCAGGCTAACAAGTACGTGCTCAAAAGCGAAAATTTGAGTGACCTCCCTGATAAAGCCGAGTCACGCAGCAACCTTGAGTTGGGAACATCTGCAACGAAGGATGCTCAAGAAACACCCACTGACGCCACGCCTGGCAGATTGCTGATAAATGGCGGCTGGGGGTTGGGTAGTGTTGCTATTGATATGACTGATGGTGAAATTCTTAGTCCATTCGGAATGCAAACCGCGCTATTTAAACAGGGTGGTGGCGCTTCCGATTCTCATTTTGGCGCGTTTGGTGCGGGAACTCACATTTTATACGGTAGTGACGCTACCGTTGTGCATACGGCGAACATGTTTGTTTCTAGTGCAGGTCATTTAACAGCTGAATGGCTGGTAATCGACAAGGCGACGGGTGCAATAGTATTGCGAAATGCACAAAACCTGTACGGCCCGTTAAACAAGCCAACGGCGGGTGATGTAAACGCAGTAGCCAAAACTGGCGACACCATGACAGGTGCGCTGAGGATGGAATTTAACACCACGGGCTGGCCTGGTGGTGGAATGACGTCAGACCAGCTAGCTAATGGAGTGGCACCGCTCGCCAGTCATACCTATGTAGCAGCTGGAAATATGTATTTACCGCTAACAAAAGCGGTAGTGCAGACAGCCGGAGAGGGTTATCAGTCATCCAGTGATTTCGGTGTATTGGTTCATGGTGGTCCGGCATGGCCTTCGCCATGCATCACTTCAGTTAATGACAGGGGTGAAGTCCATCAATGGATATTTGACCCCAACCTTGCAGCAGGAAGCAACTCAACCAGATTCACATCCAACGGCAACATACTTGGCGCGGTATTCAGGGGGAGTAATTTAGTTATTCACCTGGACAGCCTTGTTAATGATGTGCAATACGGCGCCATGCGCTGGCAGGATTATGCGGGCGGCGGTCAGGTTATCGCGGGTAGTGGTGAAGTGTTATGTGGTTTGCAAGAGCAGCAGGACGATAACGAAATACATGGTTACTGGTTCAAGCCGCAGCAAAAATTTATTAATGGTATTTGGGTCAATGTGATTGGGTGAATGATGCAAAATATTAAAAATTTCAAGGCAGTACTGCCCTCTGTGGCCGATGCAAAAAAATTCGGTGAGCGTGTTAATTCAATTCAGTTTTTTCTGTCTGAGGACGGTCTTGACTGGCATGAATGCCAGGCACTTTTTGCGGACGATACCGTCAAGATTATGTATGACCAGAACGGCGTGATTGTCTCCGTAGTCGATAAGCCCGTACCGTCGCGCGGTAACACCCTTGCGGTATCGATGTTTAACCCTGCCAACAGGAGCGTTGCCGAAATTTCGGTGGCTGATTATCCAGAAAATTTCACCCTTGATGGTTCATGGATTTTTGACGGAGCCACCATTACGCAATCGGCTGAGATTATTCAGGCAAGAATGCTGGAGGCGAACACCGCGGCGTATAAATCCAGGCTGCGCGATGCCGTGGCGGAGTTTCAGTCTTTGCAACTCGTGATTGACACCGGCAAAGCCAGTAAAGACGATAAAGAAGCCTGTGCAGCAATCCGTGATGACATCATACAGCTCCGTAAAGTCGATCTGACATCCAGTGATACGTCATGGATGGAGGTGCCGACATGTGGCGCCGCGAAACACTGACCATTCCGCCAGATCTACCCGCTGTTAATTGCGTGATGCTGGCCGTGTCGCCTTGGACGTATGGCGCCGCACAAGTACAAGAGTCTGGTAACTACCTGAGCCCTGAGAACGCCCTTAACTGGCTGGCCGGTCAAATGGACAAATATCCTGGCCCGTCACAGGTTTTTTCGATACTTGTCACGGCCAGTGATATCGAACAATTTAGCGCATCACTTAAGGCGCTGGCGGGTGTTTTGCCGCTACCAGACGTTAACAAAACTATTCGCCGGTCGGATAGCGCGCAAACACTGGCATTATCACGCATGCAGATCCCCGGTGCTGCAATGAACCTGCCGCCGGTAGCGGTGCTTTCATCGGCAACGACGCGCACGTCCACTGCCGCTCAGCGCGTGATCAGTGCCGGAGAATCCGCCGCCGGTGATACGTCACTTGATGATATCGACGCGCAGCTGGCAGAGTTTGCCGCGTTGTCGGAAAGTGCAAAAAATCAGGCCAGTGCCGCTCTCGATGATCTGGCAAGCCAGAGCGCCGTCGCGTGGATTTACGACGAAACCGGCGACCCGGCAACCATCGCCGGGAACATGAGTAAGCAACCGCCCGATCCCGCCGCCGTGTTGACGTTTGGCCTGGTGTTTATGGGCGATCTGGAGCACCTTCTCAGGATGATAAAGCGATGATTATTATGCTGGCACTGGATGGGGAAGCCATCAACCTGAGCGGGATCAAGGTGTCCCCGAGCATGGAAATCAAAACTGCTGACAAATCGGGGCAGGCATCCAGTACCACGCAGTCGGAAGAGGGGACGAAAGCCAAAAAGTTGCAGGTCACAGGCTTAATCCGCTTTCGTGACAAGAAAGACCTTTCCCGGCTTTTTGCGCTCGCTGAGGCAAAAGGGAGTAACGGTGCGGCAAAACGTTACCGCATTGCCAGCCCTGTCGCGCAGGCCATCAACATGCGTGAAGGGGTTTTCACTGACAGCATTACCGCCGCAGAACAAGACCAGCAGCTCGCCTGGGCGGTTTCGTTCACGCTGACCGAGCAAGTGAGCACCGCAGAAAAAGCGCAGGGACGCGCGCCAGCCGGGAAGCCACCCACCACAACCAATACACAAACACCAGACGGTACCAAACCGAAAGAAGACGAGACACAAGAGCTCACCAGTTTTGAAAAAATCCTCAAAGGAATTGACGACAAACTGGGTGCGGCGGGCATCAGTGGTAGCGAGGAGCCTAAGCCATGAAGC
Source organism: Buttiauxella sp. 3AFRM03 (assembly GCF_003675305.1). Lineage (NCBI taxonomy): Bacteria > Pseudomonadati > Pseudomonadota > Gammaproteobacteria > Enterobacterales > Enterobacteriaceae > Buttiauxella > Buttiauxella sp. 3AFRM03. Next base: position 928,764 of record NZ_CP033076.1, on the reverse strand, counting down.
CTCTGTTAACCGTGACCGTGGGTGCTGAGGTGGTGCAAACCGGTGGCTATGAGTTAGTCCTGGATTTGTGCGCCACGGGCCGTGGATTCATTACCGCAAAAGCCAGCGCCACCCGGCAAGGTGCCATTGTTCGCATTGATGTTGGCTACAATGACGCGCTATGGCGCTGGTTTACCGGTTTTGTGGTGAGCGACCAGCCTGCGGCTAACGGATTCCGTCGGATGATGATCAGGGAAATGTCCGGTGTCTTTGAGTCACGCTGGCCGATGTCGATGCAGCACCCCACATTGCGGCAGGTTGCGGAAAAACTTGCGGCCAACAGTGGTTTAACTATCGTCATTCCCGACAACGCACCTTATACAGATAAACCTGTCCCGCACCTCGCTCACAGTGGTACCGGCTGGCAACTTCTCGGCTCGCTGGGCTCGCTGTTCTCCATCCCGGATTATATCTGGCAGCAATTACCCGACGGTTCTGTCTGGCTGGGGAGCTGGGATGCCTCCCGCTTTGCGGGGCTTCCCGTTGACCTCCCGACAGAACACGCCAGCTCAATCGGTGGCGGCAACTCCATGACCGTGCCGCTCGTGCCTACGGTGCGGCCCGGTGTGGTGATGAATGGTCATCGCCTGACCCGTGTTGCTGTCAAAGACGGCGACATGACGGTCACATGGGAGCCAGGCGGACGGACGCCAAAGTCACCGCTACAGCGGCAAATCGAACAGCTCAATCCGGAAATCGCCGCCGGTCTGCACCTGCCCAGGCTCGCCCGCGTGGAAAACTACACCGAGGCAACGGCACTGGGGGATATTGCCGATCCCTTCCGGCCAAAGTATGCGGTTGACGTTCAGCTTACCGACAGCCCCGGCACGCCTGCTTACTGCGCCGTGCCATTGCCGGTGGGTATGGGCGGGGACGAATCCGGTTTTATGCAGTATCCGCCACCGGGCTCGCTGGTTGAGATAGCGTTCCAGGACGGCAGGCAGGATCGCCCGTTCATCCGCCAGGTGTTGCCCACTCACAACAGCCTGCCCGCCATTAAACCCGGCGAGCAGCTACAGCAGCAACGTGCGGAGGTATTCCAGCGCGTGGGGCAGGATGGCAGCTGGCAGCGGGAAACTGATCAGGCGATCGCTGAGGTATCCGCGACCCGACACGTACAAGCGGACATGGAAACCCGCGATCTCGTTGACAGACAAATCACGGTACGTGCTGACGATTCTAAGACAGTGCTCGGTACCACAAAGACAACTGCGGGGGCAGTGCAGCACATCTCCCAGGGTGACTACACCATTGGCACGGGTAAGCAGCTCAACATATCGGCAAAGACAGTAGTCGAGAAGATTACCGCAGACAAGACGGTCGAGGTCGGTGCCGGGCTGACAGAACGGATTGCAGGCATCCGCAAAAGCATTTGTGCAGAACTCGACTTACAGGCGCCCAAACTTAAAATTGGGAATGGTGAGCTGAACATTCTCACCCTGTTACTTGAAACGCTCGATGTCATGAACGCATTAACGCAGGCCACTGCCACGCATACACACCCCGACACCGGCGCGCCATCCGACCCTGGCGCGTTCACCTCACTGGGTGAGCAGACCCAGGCGCTCAAAGACAAATACGACGACCTCATCGGCTGACAATCCAAACGTCACCCATCAAACAGCAGGCACAATACAGCCTGCTGCTAGTCTTTTCGTTTAACCTCACAGGCGCGCCATAGCGCCAGCAAGACACGCCGCCACCGCCACGCACTCAGCAAAACCCACTCGCCTCACCACGACCCGCACAGGCTGCACACGCCCCACGGTACGGAATACCCACGCCACGGAAACGGCGCTACACCGCACCCGCCTGCCCGGTTCGCGTATAAAAAGTTTTTCAGTAAAAAGATCCCGCAAAGGATCACGCCAGCCCGCGCCGCCACTGGGCCATAGGGAGACAGGCACCCACTGAAAAGAATGAAATGAATTTCAGTGAATTACAGTAAGCGGGGCGACGCGGTGATTCCGCTGTTTTGCTAACCAATTGATTGACAAAAGGATCGTTTGCTTTCCGTGGAATTTTTTGAGTTGCAGGGCGAAATTGCATGTCAGCCTCAAAAATGAGAAAACCCACGGCGGGCGCGGGTTTGCGGGGTGTTGTGTGGTCCGGATGGAACTGCAATGTGTTGCGAAAATTTATGATGCGGTACCCGATAAGGTTTATTTTTTTATCCATCACAACGGGTCAAAAAATCTACATCATCCGGAGGTGATATTTAATTTAAGACAAAATAAAACCATGCTCTTTATATGTCTTTTGTAGGATCAGTCGATATGGTTTTTTCTTTTTCGTTTAATTAACTATCAGGCGCCCCAGATGACCCCGAATGAATTACAGCAAGCCCATGAACTGATTGAGTCTGAAATCAATATCCGGGATGACGAAGCCCTCTCACAACATATCCAGCTGGTTACGGACCTGGATCAGCAAGAAGAGTCCGATGTTCAGATACTGGTCGCGAAGGCCTTGCTCAAGCTTGCCAGATGGTTCGATGGCAAAGGTGAGCCTGAGCAGGAAATAGCTCAGTATCTGGCACTGATAGCGCGCTTTGAGCACTCGCCGGATGATGTTATGCAGGGTTTTGTTGCCCAGGCCATGTTCCGTCTGGCTATTGCATATTCTGAGCGGGGACGAGGAAAGGAAGAGTATGCTCAATATCAAACATTGATTGAACGTTTTGAGAAGTCACCAGATCCTGATGCACAGGCAATGGTCACTAAAGCCCTGTGCAATATGGTCGGAAGTGGTTACGGCCAACAAAAATTGAACGAGCTTCGGGATTTTATTGGGCGTTTCGAACACTCAACAGATAAAGCGGAGCAGACGCTGGTTGCACACGCCATGTTTACCATGGCTTTTTGCAGCTACATACAGGGTCAGGAAGAGCAGGAAATGGCTTATTACCAGTCTTTGCTCAAATACCACCTGGATTCGGCGGATGTTACCCTTCAGCGGCTGGTTGCAAAGACCCTATTCAATTCAGCCGTGAGGATTGAATTTCAACAATTCCCCGATAAAAAAATGGCTCAGTACCAGGTTGTTGTCAAGCGCTTTCAGGATTCATCAGACCCAATCATTCAGGGTTGTGTGACCTCTGCCCTGCTTGGTTTAGCTTTTTGGTACCGTTTTCAGAAGTTGCATGAGTCAGCAATAGCTCAGTACCAGACATTGATTCAATGTTTCAGTGGTTCAGCAGATGCGGACGTCCAGAATGATGTAGCGCAAGCTATGTACCAGCGGGCACTCGCCTATGGCTCTCTGGGGCTTACTGAGCAGGAAACAGAACAACTGCGTACACTGATCGCGCATTTTCAGGATTCAGCGGTCAGAGGCGTTCAGGTGTATGTTGCACAGGCCATGCTCCACCTGACAGGCATCTATGACGCTCAGGGGTTACCTGAGCAGAAAATAGAACAACTCCGTACATTGATTGAACGTTTTCAGGATTCAGCGAACGAAGATATTCAGATTATAGTTACAAAGGCCATGTACAACCTGGCATGTACCTATGATGCCCAGGAGCTGCCAGAGCAGGAAATAGAACAACTGCGCTCACTGATAGTTCGTTTTCAGGATTCAGAGAGTGAAGACATTCAGATTAGAGTTGCAAAGGCCATGTACAACCTGGCATGTACCTATGATGCCCAGGAGCTGCCAGAGCAGGAAATAGAACAACTGCGCTCGCTGATAGTTCGTTTTCAGGATTCAGAGAGCGAAGACATTCAGATTAGAGTTGCAAAGGCCATGTACAGTCTGGCATGCACCTATGACGCTCAGGGGTTAACGGAGCAGGAAACAGAACAACTGCGCTCGCTGATAGTTCGTTTTCAGGATTCAGAGAGCGAAGACATTCAGATTAGAGTTGCAAAGGCCATGTACAGTCTGGCATGCACCTATGACGCTCAGGGGTTAACGGAGCAGGAAACAGAACAACTGTGCTCGCTGATAGTTCGTTTTCAGGATTCAGAGAGCGGAGACATTCAGATTAGAGTTGCAAAGGCCATGTACAGCCTGGCATGCAACTATGACGCTCAGGAGTTACCGGAGCAGAAAACGGAACAACTGCGCACCCTGATTGAGCGCTTCCAGGATTCAGAGTTCGAAGGTGTTCAGGTTCAGGTTGTAGCTGCTATGTACAACCTAGCATGCACCTATGACGCTCAGGGATTAACGGAGCAGGAAACAGAACAACTGCGCTCGCTGATAGTTCGTTTTCAGGATTCAGAGTTTGAAGGTGTTCAGGTTCGGGTTGCAAAGGCCATGTACAGTCTGGCATGCACCTATGACGCTCGGGGGCAAACTGAACTGGAGATGGTGCAATATCGCAGTTTGATCGCACGTTTCCAGGACCTACAGGTTGATGAAATTCAGGAGTATGTCGATCATGCCAAATCGAAGGTCTCAGTACCGGCAAAATCATGGCTAAAAAAACTCTTTAGGTGGTAAGTCTCTAATACCTGCATTGTGTGCGGAGAACAGCCCGATACCTGCCGGATCGTTCAACCGATCATTTTGCTTAACCGATCGGTGTTAGCCCATGTGGCGGGTTAATTGTGTATGTAACCATAGCGTTAGTAGTGGTAATTGCAGACATTGCGGATTAAAGTAGTTTGCTTTTTCGGCAAGATTTTATAAAAGGGAGTGAAGGAAGTATGGGGAACACCATGTTTTGTAGTGGTTGTGGCAAGGAATTGCATGAGTCAGCAAAAGCTTGCCCCAATTGTGGGGCGCAGCAAGCCTCCCAGGGAAGTCGGAGCCGCATTAGTGCCGCATTATTTGCATTTTTCTTAGGGGCTTTTGGTGCCCATAAATTCTACTTAGGCAAGGTAGGTATGGGGATTTTGTACCTTATTTTTTGCTGGACACTAATTCCATCATTAGTTGCGTTTATCGAATTCATTATGCTTCTTTGTATGTCGGATGATGATTTCAACAGAAAATTTAACTAACGTAGTCGCCCCGAGATATTCGGGGTTTTTTATTGAAGCGCAGTCAAAATGTAGACGAAGATTAGAATAAGTCGTTTTATTCCATTTAGTTATTTTCTGGATTTCCTCTACATCGCCGTCTTCCTCGCCTTAACAGTCGGTTTTTTTGCCTGAAGGTTCGGATGAATCTGCCATTGCATTGCCAGCATGATGGAATTAGGCGGCTTACTTACCCCGACTTAGTCCGCCCCCACAATGTTGGTACCGCAAGATATTTCCCCCGAAGCCACTATGGAGAGGATCGGCTACAACTAACCCTTTAAATGGTGGCGATGAAATCAAGCCATAGGCTCAAATACGCAGCATTACGCAACTGGTAAAGCCTTATAATTCATAACGTTATGATTTATAAGACTCATTGGTAGTTTTTAAAATCCCTCGGCGTTCGCGCTGTGCGGGTTCAAGTCCCGCCCCGGGCACCATGGGAATAAAAGCTATAAAATCAATGATAAAGCAGTGTCGTGGAAACCACCTTCGGGTGGTTTTTTACTGTCTAAAATCGACTTTTCATAATATCACTTCATAATATTCTATTGTCCTCTCACCACCGGAACGATCGCAATTTTTTGTCATAGCGAGCTGTCTGCTCCACATTTTTATGACCAGAGATTGCCTGTTTCTCGTAAAGATTCTCTTTCAGATCCGAAATATCTTCTTTCGCTTTCCGCCACCGGCTATTAAATCCATCCCTGGTGTATTTATTGCCCGCAGGCTGGTGGATTAGAGGCGGCTCATTCCTGAATTAAGCGGTAGCTCTTTTGCCATGCTGATTGCAGACGTTACCCGCCGTACATCCGTAACGGTGAGTTGCTCCAGGTAAAGCGCATTGGCATTGCACGGCCAAACGGAAAAAAATTGATTATGGCAGAAGCTGACTGCGAGCCATGCCTTTTCGGCTGGCAGGCACTTGACGCTAAAGTCCGTTCGTTGTGATTTGTGAAGGTGAGATCGATTACATGGCTTATACCCAGCTCGGCATAAATTCGCTGTCAGTGCCGTTCGGAGGTGGGAAGCCTTTTTATAATTTGCTGGTGAAGGAGTGCTACCTTGCGGAAGGGCAGGCCGAAAAAGCCTTTGAGGCAATAATTAAAAATTGAGAGATGTGCACAATATTTTGCATTTTCACCTTAAAAAAGTTGATTTTATCCGAAGTTGTCGTGTAGTGCGTGGGAAGTTGTTAATACCGCCATGCACACATGAAACCTCGCTTCGGCGCTGAGAGATCCCCACAAAACTCAACGCTAATACACCAGCACCATACTTCGGTAGGCTCTGGCGAGGTGGTTAAGGACGGAGCCCAGTACCGTTCTTGTTAAAATTAGCGGAGAATGTCGCAAGATGTTCTCCGCTAATGTCAGAAATGAAAGTACCCTTTTTGATTTGATACTTTTGGCCTGATACCTCAGATGTAATCCTTTGTTTTCAGCATGATAGCCAATTAACCACAGCGCAACTGTCGCCAGTGTGGCAAGCAGACTCAGCACCTGTATCTGCCCTTCAGTACCGCTGTGACTGGCCCGAAGACCAAAACCAAACCTCTCACTTTTCTCATCGCGGAAATTCTGTTCAATCTGCATTCTCCGGCTGTACAGCTTCATGACTTTTGCAGGACTAAATTCATCTGTGCTACTAAAAATCAGCCAGGGCTCTTTTGCTGCTGACCGTCCGTCACGCTCCTGTGAATAGCGGGAGATACGGCAACGGCCCCGCTTGTTTTTTCGCTCTTTAGCCTCTTTTTTATGAAGATAAAAGTGACCGTCACACTGAGCGTATTGAGCGCGTGCCTGCGTACCCGGCCCCAGATATTCAGGTTTACTCTTTGCCGTAAGAGACTGTCTTCTCAACCATTGCTCACCTTTTTCATTTAGTCTGAACTGGATATTTCCTCGGACCCGCCCCATAAAATCCCAGCTCAGGCTTCTGATGTGCCGAAACCAGGCAGTCTGAAAGCCGGCATCGGTGACGATAATCACTTTTTTATCGGGTGAAATGGCCTGACGGAGCGCGTTGAGAAACGCCTTTTGTACCTGTGCATTTTGTTGTTTTGCAGAAGGGATGACCTGACTGAGGAGAGGAATGGCACGCTCGTCACAAATCAGACTGGCCCTCAGAACATGATATTCCTGCGACGGATAGCCACTCCAGTCAACGGCAATCACACACCATGACAATCGCTGAGTCAGAAGAAAAATAATATTCTTGAATATCAGTGGGATGTCATTGTGCAGTGCGGTATTGCCGAGTAACCGGTCAACGCGTTTGGTTTTGTGTTTAACCTGCGCGTGGCCAGGGAGATGGCGTCCGATGCTGGTCAGTGTGAGAGAAGCGCCACGGACTAAGGCAACGGTGGCATCAAGAAGGGCATTTTGGCGGTACTGATGAAACGGGGCTAAAGCGTCACGAAAAAATTTCTGGCATACTTGTCGGGCAGGCATAGAGTTGGTCTCGCTGGATCGGTCGCACAATTAGGAGATCATAAATCTCTATGCCTGTCTTTTTTACCCACCCATTACTGGGGATTCCTCAGCGCTCAGACGGGTTTTTTATAATCTGCGGGACACCCCATTCTTTAAAACCCCATCTGTTTACGTAGCACTAATAGCTTAATTCCCACATCTGTAATCCCAACTCCGGATTTGAAATATATCCCACACAGACATTAAGAATATTCAGACATGAATCGCATCAACACATCAACCAGTGAGGGCTAATCACGCCATTAGATAAATTAATCGATAGAACCGATCGATAATGACCATTCGATCTGTGTTGCCTATTAGAGCTAAGTATAAAGTGCTACTAGGGTTTGTCTGCGCGCATGGAAGTAAAAATGGCGGACCTCGAAAGGGGAGGATGTGACCTTTGGATTAAAACTAATGACATTTGAAGAGCTTAAAGGATTTATGGAGTTGCATGGCTTGGGTCGTTACGAAGTTCATTTCCTGGATGGTAAATCCCTCATTCCAATTAAAATTAGGGAAGGGCAGGGCAGCGTGTCGCGAATTTTCCAACAATGATTGAATTGTTGATAGCTGCGGGCTGCACGGTGACGAAGAATTGACATATAATCATCAAGTCAGCCTGAACACCTGATGGCCAGAACAGCTATCCTGCGGCACCTATAATGCTGACTCATGGCACGCTGGCCATTACCGCACAACGGCAGCCGCCAGCCAGTTGCGTTCCCATCACGACAATATTCATCTCCAATGCCATTCCTGCAACGTCCACAAATCCGGAAACATCGAGCTTTATCGCATTAACCTCGTCAAAAAAATTGGCGAGACTCGCGTATTAAGCCTGAAAAATAACAACGACACCCATCGTTATTCCCGCGAAGAGCTATCAACCATCCGCGCCACGGCCCGTGCTGAACTGCGCGCACTGAAGCAGCTGGTGGACGCATGACAATTACATACGGATCCGTTTGCAGTGGTATTGAGGCCGCGAGCATAGCCTGGGATTCTCTGAGCTGGCAGCCAGCATGGTTTTCAGAAATAGGACCATTTCCGTGCGCTGTTTTAGAACAGCACTGGCCATGGGTGCCAAACATTGGCGACATGACCAAAATCGCCGCTGGTATTCGCCGCGGCATTATTCCCCCAGATATTTTAGTGGGCGGCACACCATGTCAGGCATTCAGCGTGGCTGGTTTGCGTGCAGGCCTGTCTGATGCTCGTGGGCAATTAACTCTCTCTTATGTGGAATTGGCAAATGCAATCGACGACGAACGAAAACAACGCGGAGAAAAGCCAGCAATTTTTGACTGGGAAAACGTTCCAGGAGTGCTCAGCACCAAAGATAATGCCTTTGGATGCTTCCCTGCCGGATTGGCTGGTGAATATGAGCCTTTCGAACCAGGTGAGCGACCTGCAACAGGTAAAAGAAGTAAATTCTGGAACTGGTGCGAAAAGACCCGCAAGCACTTTCCAAAGTGATCAAAGTCGGGTTGTGTTATTGGACGACGGCGCAGAGTGGCCCAACGCCGCCGCCGTGTGTTCGTTATCGCAAGTGCTCGAGACGACTTTGACCCCGCAGAAATACTTTTTGAGTGCGACAGCATGCGCCGGGATACTCCGCCGCGCTGAGGTGAGGGGGCGAACGTTGCCGCACTTACTGCAAACGGCATTGGAACGTGTGGCGCAGACGATAACCAAGCACAAGCCGGCCATCTGATAGCTGGTGCTTATCGTATGGCGGCATTTGGCGAATATGCCGATGATGAAACCGCTTCTACCTGTAAGGCTCGTGATTATAAAGATGCCACTGATTTAGCGGTCACCCTGGCATTTCCTGAGCGCATGAGCGGTACGCAGGCCGCATCCACTGAAAATTTAGCTCCCGCTTTAATATTGCGCAATCCGACAGCGATCGCCTTTAGCAGTAAAGATTACGGCGGCGATGTTACAGAAAATCTCTCACCAACATTACGTGCCGATAATTCAAATAACAGCAATCCTAACGGCGGGCAACCTCCAGCCATTGCCATTGCTGGGAATATCATTGGGAGAGCGCCAGAAAATGGCGGTAACCAGACGGGATTTTCTATCGAGGTTGGCTACACACTGACAAAAGCCGGTCGCCATGCTGTGGCCACCTCAACCGAACCTTACACAATGGCTATTCGTGGGCGCGCTGATGGTTCAACAGTCGAAGTGCGCAGCGATGGCACAGCTAGCCCCAAATGGCGGCCGCGCTGGAATTGGTGTGGGTGCCATAGGTTGGGGCATGCAGGTTCGTCACCTCACCCCAGTAGAATGCGAACGCCTGCAAGGCTTTCCAGATAATCACACTCTCATTCCGTGGCGTAACAAAGAGGATTTCGATTGTCCTGATGGTCCACGTTATCGAGCCATTGGAAACAGCATGGCAGTACCTGTCATGCGCTGGAGGTGAACGCATCGCGAGGGCAATTTCATGACACACCCAATCATCATCTTTGAGCTGAGGCGCAGATGGTCATACCTGCGAATGTATCAACCCGCCCGCACACTGCTGGTGGACTATCGAATAATCCAGAACCACGCCAAACGATTAAAAGCAGGAGCTGCAAAATGACACCGAAGGAACGCCGAGCACATAACGCAGCAATTGAGCGCGCAGCAGCTGCGCCACACAAACGCTGGTTAGGGCGATTTACCCCACTCACTGGCATCCAGTCGGCGTGGATACAATCCCTCCTGACGGTCTGGGGTGAATGCGTTGGAGGTAAAACCCATGCGCAATACAGGCTTGAGAACTGCAATCGTTTCGTATCAAAAGCAAAAGAAGAAGAGTGGTCTGATAGTCAGTTATCCCACATCACGGCAGCACTAAAGCAGGCTCGGCTGGAAGGATACAAGGGGCGCGAGGTTGTACGGCGCGCGCATACTGTTTTATGGGCGGTCACGCTGAGTGAGATGATTGATGAGGCCAGTCGGCGTGATGATGCAGATTTAATTGAGCAGGCTGTATTGAATGCCTTTAAGCCAGATGACCCGGTGTACTGCATAGGGCTTAACTACTACACGACGCGGAGGAAAATTTCTGATTTGGCACGGGAACTGCAACAGGTAGCGCCGTGGCTCATCACCCGAAAAGCGAGAGAGAGTGTTTTGGTGCGTTGATATATTCCAGGCGAAAGTCTTTTTTCTGGTTCGAAAAATGACCTAAATTATTTAATTGTGCTAATTAAGTGCATAGAACTTGAAAATTCGTCATAAAAATCAATAATTCACTCATGCTTAGCAAAGCTGCGCCACGATGGCAGCGACGACAAGCGAACAAACATAACGCAAGACCCGCTCATAAGGCGGGTTTTGTCGTTTTTGGAACGCACTGAAATATGATTTGTAATTTTATGAAAAGAGGTTTCAACTGAACCGATTCAGCATTAAATGTTAACAATAACGCATATAAACTATATAGGATTCGCTCTGTCGCATTGTAGGTGACATGTAGGGTGAGAAACCGTTTGATTTGAGTCCCGGATTTGCTCAGGCCTCGTCGTTGCGGGGCCTTTTTTACCGGTTTAGTTCAGCAGGCAGAATGCCTGATTGCGAAATCAGGATGACAGCGGTTCAACTCCGCTAACCGGTACCAATGCGGTCAATTGGCATTTAGGTGTACTACCTTCTTTAGCACTTGGGCGGGTTTGATTCCCGCCGACCGCACCATATGTTTTTCAGCTAGCTGGAGAGCGTATTAGTCTGAACACTGGAGGGGTTATTCGAATTGCACAATTCGTCCTTGTGGGGATTCCTATCCAGTGTTCAGTCTGATGCCGTCCCGGCATCCTAAGTTCGGACCGTTGATTATTGAGTTTCAGATTTACTCAGCCCCATGCGGGGCTTTTTTTTGGTTCATCGCGCCTTACCGGGGAACGCTGCTTTTATCTTCATAAAAAAGTAGTCGTTATCCCGGTACCCATATGCCATACGTTTTATCACTTTTATCCTGTTGTTCATTCTCTCCAGCACGCTGGTATTCAGACGATGGGTGGCACTCGCGATTATGCCGCTCACGTAACACTTCAGCTTATCCGCGAACTGCTGCAACGCCTTAATGCCACTTTCCTGTGACTGCCTGTGCCACTCATTCCAGCGACGCTGCGCAACCTCCTCATCCGGCGCATACCACAGCTCTTTCAGCGCCGTTTTCATCACGTACACCGTATTTAACGGCTGGTTCGCCGCCAGCAACTCTGCCAGTTTCACCTCATGACCGTCCGGCAAATTCTCCGCATTACGCAACAGCAACCAGAGGCTGCGTTTAATGACCTTCCGTGCTTTTTTGTCGTCACGCAGCTGATTTGCCTGGTCGACCCTCACTCTGTCGATGACTTCCCGGCCGAACTTCGCCACCACATGGAACAGGTCATAGACGACTTCCGCCTGCGGACATTGCTCTCTCACCTCCAGGTCCAGGGCTGTATTCATATCCATCGCGACAGATTCGATAGCGGCACAGCCTTCCTGCCCCAGCCAGGTGAAGAACGGGCGGACGGCTACACGACTACGGCCTTCGCCAACCCACAGCACCTGTTGCGTATCTGCATCCACCACAACCCGGGGTCTATAAAATACAGTTTACCGATGGCAGTGCTATCACCTATGACAGTCACGGTACCGTGCTGGCCATCGAGCTGTCTGGTGGTGAAATCAGTCTGACTGCCTCACCAGAAGGCTGGGTTTTTAAAGGGAAGGTTACATTTGAAGATGCTGTTTTCGCAAAACAGACTATCGATGCGGAAGGCAATAGCGGCACCAGGGCTGAGTTATCAGACAGCAAAGGAACGATGGCCAGCGTGAGGGAAATCTTCAATAATCATGATCATGATGAAACAGATTCGACAACCTTGCCGCCGAATCAGCCGATGTAATGCCCCTCCGGTGGCATATCAATAATCCTGCTAACACTTTTTGGCAAGCTTTTGAACTAATAACGTAGGTAAACTAAGTGTTATTTTTATTTGGGTGGAGATTGAATTGTGAAAAAGCTGTCATTTTTAGATGTTATGAAAAAAATGCTTAAATTAAATAATTTTATGGCATCAAATGTACATGCTTCTGGAGTTAACATAAGGGAGCAGGAGTTTATATATAAATATAACAATAATATAGATTGTGCGGAAATATCAGATGACGATAAGATTATTTTGAAATTAAATGAATTTGAAATTGATGGGGGGCTTAGGAAGGCACAAGTCGGTGAGTCAATGATATATGTTGGAAATAAAAATAATGATGGCAAGCTGGGTTATGTGGATATTGTCTACAGGTTCCCAATTGATTCAAAAAAAATAATTGCGAGAGATGCCATGTTGAAAGCTATTGTTGGTGATGATGATTTCAATTCAGATAAATTGTTATCAGTAAAAAATAATACAGTGATTGAACGTAACAGTTTTTATGAGATATCCTTGAATGGGTATGACATTGTGGTAGAACAAAGTGATGGTGTGCAAGTGATTCATGTCATAGATGGAAACGCAATATATTAATGCTTAATTTACTTTATATTTCCCGCTTTGTACGGGTTAATGAGATGGTCACCCCCACCCTGTGAGCGTTACGCTGACAGGGTGTTTTATTTTAGAGGGAACCATCATGCAAAACGTTGCACTTATTGGTATCGATCTCGGTAAACATTCTTTTCATATTCACTGCCAGGACAAACAGGGCAACCCTCTGTTACGTAAGAAATTCTCCCGCACTCAACTTATCCATTTTCTCGCAACATGCACACCTTCAACCGTGGCATTCGAATCCTGCGCGGGTGCACATTTCATGGCTCGGACCATCGGTAAGCTGGGGCATCAGGTTAAGCTGATTTCACCGCAGTTTGTTCGTCCTTTTGTTAAAAGCAATAAAAACGATTTTATTGATGCTGAAGCCATCTGCGAGGCGGCGTCACGTCCTTCCATGCGCTTCGTGACTCCCCGGACAGAAGACCAGCAGGCTATGGCTGCCCTGCACCGGGTCAGGGACTCACTAATACGGGAACGGGTCAAAACCACCAACCAGATACATGCCTTTTTACTGGAGTTCGGCGTCAGCCTGCCGCGCGGAATTACCGTGATACGACGTCTGGCTGCCGTGCTGGAAGAAAACGACTTTCCGGCATACCTGGCACGCCTGTTGAACAGGTTGCACAGCCATTATGTTTATCTCAGCGGAGAAATAGGGGAAGTCGATAAGGAGCTGAAAAACCATCTGGCAGAGGATGAAACCGCACAGCGCCTGCTGACTATCCCGGGTGTGGGGCCGGTAACGGCAAGTCTGTTAGCCACACGGCAGGGAGACGGTAAAAACTATGCCAGCAGCCGTGATTTTGCAGCATCAACCGTGCGGGTTCCCCGGCAGTACAGTACGGGTGGGAAAACGACACTGATGGGCATCAGCAAGCGGGGTGACAAGAATCTGCGACGGCTGCTGGTGCAGTGTGCCAGGGTTTTTATGCAGCGGCTGGAGCACAACCCAGGGCGTCTGGCAGAGTGGGTTAAAAGGCAGCTTGCCAGCCATCATTCAAACGTTGTGGCATGCGCGCTGGCGAACAAGCTGGCCCGGATAGTGTGGGCAGTTACGGCCCATCAGGCGGTGTTCAGTAAATAAAAGAGCCAACGAGAAACCTCGTTAGCTCAGTTAATTAACACGTTACTTTCTGGTTTTGCGACGACAGATAATTGATGACATGAACGGCATATCGGCCTGCTGATGAATCTGACATAAAAAATGGCTCCGGGAAGCCGACGGATTTTTAAGGTTCGGCAGGCGCGGAACTCATCGTGGCGCGGGCATAACTGTCCACCAGACGCCGAATAGATTTACGCAAGCTTATCATAAATCAAAATCTGTGTTGCAAAAACGGGGGTGACCATAGATTTTTATGGGTGAAAATATGAAGGGCATGAACGCACAAACCGGGTGACCGCTCAGCGGTGATGCTCATTTAAATCAATCCATCATTAATATTCTAACCACCCCGGTGGGAACACGTGTCCTGCGCCGTGATTACGGCAGTCATCTTTTTAATCTGATCGACTCCCCCCTGGATGGGATACTTGTTTCGAATATCAGAAAAGAAACCGCTATCGCCATCAATAAATGGGAACCCCGCCTGAAGATAGAGCGTGTGTATGTGCTTGAGGGGGGTAATGGATTTATCGAAGTGGGCATTGAGGGTGTGAACCTTGAAAGCAGCACATTTTTCCGCTGCGGTCGTGTGAGGTTAGGATGACAACAAATACCACCGATATATCACAGCTTCCTTTGCCTGATGCTGTTGAAAACATTGACCCGGAAGTGATTATTGTCGAGTGGACCCAGTCACTCATTAGCAAAGACCCGAATTATACCGGTCTGGTTGAATCTGATCCGGCATACATCTAGGGGGAAGGCGTTGCTTTACGTGAAAGTCATCTCAGGGGGCGGGTCAACGAGGCGGTGGGGCAACATTTCTTGCTACTGCGAAAGGTCATGAGCTTGACGTAAAAGCTGCCGATTACGGCGTTATTCGTCAACTTATTGACCCGGGCGATCCTGATGCGATACCACCACGCGACCCTGTTTATGAAAGCGATGATGAATTCCGTGAGCGCGTATGGCTATCGATGCAGGCGCTGAGTGTCGCGGGGCCATATGGCGCATATCTTTATTTCGCGTTATCAGCCTCACCCGATGTGCTCGATGCAAAACCGTATGGGCCGGAACACTACAATTTACTGGGTGAAGTGCATGTTTATGTTTTGTCGAGAACGGGTGAGGGTACCGCCGACCAGGCGCTTCTTGATACGGTTCTGCGGGCCCTTAATGATGAAGATGTCCGACCGCTAGCGACAGAACCACCCATCCCCCATCACAAAAGCCAAGCAAGCAGCAGCGATCACCTGTGGTATCTTTTATGGCAAAGGTCCGGATGTCAGTTGAAGGAATCGGAAGTTTTTCACTAGGGCGAGGGAAGTAAATTCTCACGCCGATATGATCATATTGTCCACATCAGAAGAACCAATCATCCGCACTTTCCCATGCGTCTTGCAGTGTTTTTTCAACGAATTTCTTCGCATCGTCTTTATCGGTAGCCCGAATTATAGAAAGGCCATCATTACTAGCGGGTTTAACAATAACGTCAACATCTTCATATTGTTTACTGATACGGCGAATCATTTCCTCCCGTAGGGCCTCCATAGATCCTTTCGGCATTGCTTTTACTTTTTCAATACTGATTTCAACACACATAGTATCAAGGGTGGTGAGCAAAAAAAGTGGTTATCAAAACTTAAAATGATTGGCTAAAAACCAGATACTTAGAGATAGTGTCAAAATACTTGATTTGACTTGGTAAAAGATGAATAAGTTTGTATATCAATAAGATATTTTATTGCTCTATATCTACTGTTGCGTCATATGGAATGGTTTGAAGCAACAGACCTGAACGTTAAAGGTATGAAGGGGCGATTAACGCTAAAACCGTCACTTACGATTTCGAACGCCTGATGAATGGTGCTAACTCGCTGAAATGTTGAGAGTTTGGCGATGCGAAGAACAAGCATATTTTATTCGGTAGTTTGTTAAATCTATGAACAGGAGCTTAACGCTCCCGTTGATTTTTGTTAGCTTGCCAGTAGTTATCAAAATTTTATCAAAATAAGTTATCAAAAAACCCTTCCAAAAAATTCCTAACTGTTTTTTTCATGCTCAATTTGCGCACTTTGTTCTCTTGGCCCGTCCATATACAGGCAGTCTGTTCAGTACCAGAGGCGGACATTGTTTACCCACGAAGCCATGGGGTTATCGTAAGCCCTGTGAGCAGCCCTTCAGGGCTGAGAAGGCGAGTGACTTTCTGCCCCCACGGCTCTAGACGGTTAGCCACCAACAGGCGATAACCCTTCTCGCTCAAGATACGGGTAGCAGAGTTGAGATCCTGTACCTCATATTCAATCCATCCCTGTGGTATCGGATGTTCAGTTGGCCACATTCCATCACCAAAACATGAATTTGCAGCCTGTGAAAGTGGCCAGACGGCAAAATGCTTAACGCCTTTCAGCATGCCCTCATCCGATTGTAGGTAATCGCAGTTACCTTCCATTGGCTTAAGTGGTAGAGCGAGTGCCTGCACATAAAACTCGGAGCTAGATTCAGTATTCTGCGAGATTGGCCCAAATCCAGCGATAAACAATACTTCAATTCCCTGTAAATTCTGCAACATGCCCGCTTCCTCAATTGTCTGAAATTGAATCTATATTAAGGCTAATTCAATCACTACGTCTAATCTTGTCATCTCAGTGCGATATGAGCGGCAACCAGAACATCCGTTTCTCGCTGTGAGTTCAACTAATGGATGCAACACACTGGTTAAATCGCTCTGCGGGTGACTCAAAGTCTAGTGTTTTTCTCGGCCTCTCGTTAAGTTGCCTGGCAACACTATTTAATCTTTGCTGGCTGTGAACTGAAAGGTCTGTCCCTTTTGGAAAATACTCTCTGAGCAATCTGTTCGTATTTTCATTTGAACCACGCTGCCAGGGGGATTGAGGATCACAAAAATAGACCTGTATATCAGTGGCTACGGTAAACATGATGTGGTTGGTCATTTCAGCACCCCGGTCCCAGGTTAATGTTTTATACAGTTCTGCAGGTAAACTTTGGGCTTGTCTGATAAGTGCTGATATTACTGTGGAGGCCTTGTTATCAGTAAGTGTCGTTCCAGCACCGTCTGGCATAACCTGACATTTCTGACAACATAGTGGACACCAAATATGGTGGACGCTATCCATGAATTCATTAACTTCTGTTCGTAAGAAATACCCCAACTATCCCGTTGAGTTCAAAATCAAAATGGTCGAACTCTCATACAAACCCGGTGTATCAGTCGCACAACTCGCTCGTGAGCAGGGAATTAACGACAATCTGTTGTTCAAATGGCGGCAATACTGGCGTGAGGGAAAGCTTCGCGCGCCTCAACAATCTGATACCAACATGCCAGTGCTGATCCCCGTAACACTCAATGCTGATACTGTCCCCGTTGTTCAGCCTTCATCGGAAGCTCATGAACCTGAAACACTCAGCGTCACCTGTGAAATAACCTTCCGGCATGGGACGCTCCGGCTAAACGGAGCTATCAGCGAAAGCCTGCTGACAATGTTGATACGGGAGCTTAAACAGTGCTCCCGCTACCGTCAGGCACGAAAATCTGGCTGGTCGCCAGCATCACCGACATGAGAAACGGCTTCAACGGGCTGGCCGCAAAGGTGCAGACCGCGCTGAAAGATGATCCGATGTCGGGTCACGTTTTTATCTTCCGCGGCCGAAGTGGCCGTCAGGTGAAACTCCTCTGGTCAACTGGCGACGGGTTATGCTTACTGACGAAACGGCTGGAGCGCGGGCGCTTCTCCTGGCCATCGGCCCGCGACGGCAAAGTCTTTCTCACCCCGGCACAACTGGCGATGCTCCTTGAGGGCATCGACTGGCGGCAACCTAAAAGACTGCTGACATCCCTGACTATGCTGTAAACCTCTTTATCCTGGTCGTGGGCGAATGAGCCTGGTAAAATACCCCGGATGACCAGTCCGCTTCCCGATGACATCGATGAACTGAAACGTCTTCTTGCCGAACAGGAAGCGCTGAACCGTGCCCGGCGTAAAATCCATGATGTTCACGTTCGCACTCCCTCAGCGCTCACAGATGAAGCACTGAAACGGACCGGCGAGTTGTATGCCATCGAAGCGGATATCAGGGGAATGCCAGCAGAACAGCGGCTTGCCGAACGCCAGTTGAAAACGAAAGCGCTTCTTAAATCACTGGAAAACTGGCTGCGTGAAAAGGTGAAAACCCTGTTCCGACACTCAGAGCTGACAAAGGCGTTCACCTATGCACTGAACCAGTGGCAAGCGTTGACGTACTACGCAGACGACGGCTGGGCTGAAGCGGATAACAACATCGCGGAGAATGCTCTGCGGATGGTCAGTCTGGGTCGTAAAAACTACCTGTTCTTCGGGTCTGACCATGGTGGTGAGCGCGGAGCGTTGCCAACAAACCCGATAACAGCGCCATTGATTGTGTTATCACAGCAAACGAAAAATCCTACCTGTTCACCGTCTCACCCAATGACAGCACAGAGCATGGCCCCACTATCTATGCAAATGCTCTCGCCGGAGAATACGGTCCGATCGCTGCATTTGAACCCACACTTTAACCTTCGCAATACCTAATCAATTCAGGACTGTCCAGAACAAGTAATTTAATCGATACCAGATAGTCCGGAATTATCCGCAAAACAGTCCAAAAAACTTCGCCGCGCTACATGACATCAAGCAAGAGTGCCGTGAAGGGCTTGTCGGTAATGTCGATTGTCGACAGGATTACTGTCAAAATAAGCAGGAATGTCGTGATAAAGCCCGTGATATCAAGTACTAAAATTTAAAATTGTATTCCTTCTGGCGCGACGAGTCAGGCAACTGAAGTGTATGATTCGTGCCTGCCATACTGGTGTGCTAACTCATTTTAGGTTTACGACGTTAAGGAATTTGTCATGAAAAAATATGCATTAATGCTGCTTGCTGCTTCTACCCTGATGACCACACTACCTACGCTGGCAACTGAGCAGGCGCAAGAGCGTCAAGATGGACGTGAAGCCAAGCAAGAATGTCGCGACGGCCTTGTAGGTAATGCCGATTGCCGTCAGGAAAAGCGCGATATCAAGCATTGATAGAACGAAGGTTGGCTTTATTTCAGGCTAGTGAGTAAAAAATCCCGCCATATGAGCTAACCCCGTTCACTTAAGATGTTTTGAGTGAACGGGGTACTGGGTTTTTGAGATCCTTACGGCCCTTTCTTTGGGCCGTTTTCTTTTCTCCGGCAGGATGAACTGCTTCACCTCCTCCCGCATCTTTCTTAGTTTTGTCGGAATGGCTCCCGGCTTACCCAGTGAACACCAGATTAATTCATCTCTTATCAGCCTCATTGCCATTACGAAGCTTATGCGCAGCGGCGAGACTTTGGCTTCTTTCGCTATCTGGCTCATTTCCAGCCTTATCAGGTTATAGGCTGTCAGCAGACCCCATACTTCCTGGTAAATCCCCGTTACCTTCTGACTTCGCAGCAACGTCGCGGTATTCAGCTGGAACTGTTTCAGCTCCCCATAACCGTTTTCTATGCCCCAGCGCTCCTGATAAACATATTTCAGTGATGTCGTCGGGTATTGTTCACCGTCGGTCAGTGACGTGATAAAACCTCTGTAATTCCCGCTGTCTTCTTCACATTCAATTAATCTCACCTGCCACGTTTCCGATAGTGAACTGTCCTGCCTGCGCGCCTGTGGCGATACCTGCATTTCCACCAGATGGTCGCCTTCGCTGAACGTTTCCAGTATCCGGTATTTTGTATTGCCTTTCAGCGGCACCAGCCAGTTCCGGCGTATCGGGTGTGCGAAAAAGCGTGCCATCGACGGCAAATAAACGTAAACCACACCACAGATCATCCTTATCTTCCTGACGGCTCCAGTGTTGTGCGGTCAGATGGAATAACGCCTCAAGCGGTTTGTCGCTGAGCCGCTCACGGGCCTGAGCAATGGAGCTGGCCGCCAGGGTGTCTCCCAGAACAAGATCGAGTTTTGTCACCACATCGGTGATGGGGCGGTCGCGATAAAGGCCCATGCCAATAATTAACCAGACCACAAGCTCGGCGGGAAATTTACGCTTTCTGATACTGGCTTTGTCAGTGGACTCAAGGACGTGAGAAATCCATTCAAGAGGGATAGCGCGTTGAAAATGAGAAAGGGAGTCGGGTTCAGCCCAGGTTTGTGTGTCGTCCAGCCATGTCGAAAGCATAAAAAAGCCCCATCAGAAAGTGATGAGGCTTGTTGTGATATCCCTGCCGGATCGTTCAACCGATCATTTTGCTTAACCGATCGGTGTTAGGCGACGCACTAGGTTTGTTCATGTCAAATTTGAGCTAATAAAACGAAGGGAGTGAGCAATGAGGCCGCCAATTACTGACGAAGAAGTTTCGATGTTGAAAGCTGACTTGGATAAGTTGTCAGATCACACCCTGACAGGGAACAAAGCTTATGAAGTGCTGCGTATTTTGGAGATGCGCAGGCAGACGGCAAAGCTGGAGTTTATAAAGCAGGCGTTGCACGGGAAGCGGCAGGCGCAATAAAAAACCAGTTTATTATTGTATTGCGACCAGCACGATGATCTAAGCAGCCGAACCCGTGAAACGTATAATTCATATGCGCCATACTGATGCGCTTTATTTTGAGGGTTTACCATGAAGAAGTCTGTATTGATGCTGCTTACTGCCACTGCCCTGATAACCACAATGCCCGCACAGGCAACGATACAGTCACAACAGCGGCAAGCTGCCCGTGAAGTGCGTCAGGACACTCGCCAGGTTTCGCGTGAAATCAAACAAGATTGTCGCGAAGGCGTTTTCGGTAATGCGGATTGTCGCCAGGATCACCGTAATAACAAACAGCAAGGCCGCCAGGTAGCTCGCGATATCAAATACTGATAGGGCTAGAGGGTAGGAGTTACTCTCGTTCAGGACATTAAAAAACCGGCTCGGTGGCCGGGTGATTTCTACTTCAATGAGAAGTTGTGGCTCGCATAGCTAGGAAGAAATTCATACAGAGTTAATGTCGTTACTCCATGAATTGCGGCGGCGTCCGGGATCATAATTCTCTTTTTTGGTGCTCTGCCAGAAGGTCTCTCATGAGTTATTATCGTGAACCCATGAGTCATGGCGTGAGCTATTAAAAAGGGTCTTCCCACCATGATCGGGGAAGACCCCTATACATACAGTAATATTGTTCTGGGAATAGATCAATATACTCGTAATACTGCCATTGAAATAAAGTTAACAGTTTGAAAGATAAGGCGTGAAATTTGAGCGGTAGTTATGAAAATATACGCTATCTACATGATTTTTATATAAATAGCGCACGATTTAAAATCCCTCGGCGTTCGCGCTGTGCGGGTTCAAGTCCCGCCCCGGCACCATGGGAATAAAAGCTATAAAATCAATGATAAAGCAGTGTCGTGGAAACCATCTTCGGGTGGTTTTTTACTTTCTGCGATTTGCTTCCCGTCCTGCCTTTAGCTGGTCGTCCTTGACCGGCTTGATTAGATTCTTTATGTGACTAACCGAAGATCATTTCTGTGACTGGCTCAGGTCGACACCCGCGTTACGCAGCATTTTAAGTATTTCGTATAGAAGGTCACTGCGCGTTGAGCCGACAATACGCGGACTGATGACATAACCGGTCACGCTCAGCACAATGCCATTCGGCCCCAACTCCTTAAAACTCACTGATGGTGCAGGGGCTTCAAGAATCGATTCATGCTGACGATAAGCATCCAGCAATAGGGTACGAACCTGTTCTGGATCGATATTCAGCGGGAAGGTGAGGGTGATAGTCGCGACACCCTGTGCATTACCCATTGTGGCATTACGGACATTTTGCGAGATAAGCTGCGAGTTTGGCACAATCACCGTGGATTTATCACTGAGCTGGATCTCAGTGGCGCGGACGTTAATACGGCGAATATCCCCTTCAACCCCACTGATGCTGATCAAATCACCC
Source organism: Buttiauxella sp. 3AFRM03 (assembly GCF_003675305.1). Classification (NCBI taxonomy): domain Bacteria; kingdom Pseudomonadati; phylum Pseudomonadota; class Gammaproteobacteria; order Enterobacterales; family Enterobacteriaceae; genus Buttiauxella; species Buttiauxella sp. 3AFRM03. The sequence goes on along the minus strand of NZ_CP033076.1, from coordinate 906,676 downwards.
ACTTTCACCGGGCGCTCAGTCAACAGAATCAGACCGGAGATGAAGTTCTTCACAATCTCTTGCAGACCGAAACCGATACCGACCGATAAGGCACTGACTATCCATGCCAGTTTGTTCCACTCGATGCCAAGCATAGAGAAGGTCAGCATGATGATTAACACATAGCCAATGTTGGCAAACAGTGTCACCAACGAGGCTCGCATCCCGCGGTCAAGCTTGGTTTTTGGCAGGAAATCTTTATCCAGCCAGCGACGCGTAGAGCGTAATACATATAAGCCGACGACAAGGCACAGCAAGGCATTCATCACCCGGGAAGGGATAATATTTGAGCCTTCGAGTCCTTTTCCACCCCATATCTCTGCAACGTTGTTGAGTAACTCAAGAGGTGTGGTACTACCGAAAGTGCCATTTATCAGTGCAACCGTGGCCAGCAGCAACAGCAGGGTTTTACCTAAACCGGTGAACAGTGTGTCGGCAAGTGACAGATGTCGGTCGTTGACGCTCAATGAGCTTTTGAGCATTTTCCCGCAATAGGTGGTCGGCGAAAATACGATGTCACAAAGATCCACCACAAAGTTGGCCAGCAGATACCAGCAACTCAGAACCAGTCCTATCCATAACAATTCAAAGCTAATAAAACGTGCTAGTGGGATATAGCCAATTAACAAGCTAAGTAGAATCACCATTGACGTGAGGCTTATTGCCAGATGAATAAGCCCGGCAATGGTTGATCGTACTTCAGATTCTTCACCCTCATCACGCATCATACGGCGTATGCGGTTGACCCGCAGTGGGGCGACCAGGCCGATTATCCCGACCAGCAAGGCCAGCAGGCCATTACCCAACAGCGTCAACTCGATGCTTGCCCCCACCAGGGCATTCAGTTGCTCGAATGTGCCGAAGATAAAGATAGAGGTTGCCAGTATGGCTGGAAACGGAGCCAGGATTTTTACGACGGGATCAGCAATACCAGGTAAACGCCAGGAAGGTTGGCGGTGAGAGAGTAACGAGATCCCTAAAGCGGCAACCAACGATGAAAAATAGGTTAACCCTACCAACTGTCCGGCAAACTCATGCACCCAAAGCGAGGTTACGGGCAAACGAGTAAAAATATGGCACAGCAGTTGAACGCAGATCCCCAGCGTTAACAGGCACTCGAGGACGGTGACTGAGGCCAGGAAACTACGGCGAAAACGGCCCTGTGGCAGTACATGCAACAAGATCCAGTTGATAGGTTTATCCAGCACTCTGCGGCCGAATAAACCTATCGTTAGTGCCAGTAGCAAATAGACAGCAGAACCTATCTGCCACTCTTTGTCCCACGCTTGCTGCCAGGCATCACGCAGTTGTGACGAGAATTTGTTGAACCGTGCGACATCCTGATCGCTTGGGTAGAGCAGTGGCGTCCAGAATGCTTCACCTAACAGTGTTCCTGTGTTCAGTGCAATCTGGGTTTTTAGTGCACCGCGTCGCATTTCATCAATTTGCGCTGATAGATTTTGCGCACCAATGGCGATGACTTTGACCTGCTCAATTTGTGTGGTGAGCAATGCCTTGCTGCTGTTTAAGCTTTTACGTTGGCTCACCACCTGGGTGGTTTCTGTTAACGTGCCGTTCGTGGGAGCGGGGCCTAATACCTCAAGTTGCGCCACGACTTGCGCCAGTTGTGGTTCCAGCGTGGCCATCAGTTGCTCGGTATCATTGGCGAGTAACTGGGCATCATTATTCAGACTGGTGAACTGTTTATCGGTTTTTGCGGTAGAAACCTGCTGTTTAAGCGAGTCCAGCCGTTGTTGTAGCTTTGGTAATATGCTGCTGGAATCAACCTTAACCGATGCTTGCTCGATGGACGGTTCGACGCTTTCATTCGCCCAACTCGTAGATTGGGCGAACAACAGATATGAAAAACATACCAGTAACAGGGATATTCGTAATCTTTTTTGCATAGAAAGCGGCGCTCAGGAATGCGAAAACATTGATGTCAGGGGATAAACAGCTAAGGAAACTTATTCGTCAGAAGAGGCATGCGACAAGTGCTTGATTCAATAGTTGAATAATGAATCTTTGTCACATTAACGGTAAGTTACTATCTGGATTTTACATAAATTCGAGATATGGATCACTATTATTGCCTCATCAAAGCGGAAATAACCTTGTTGATGCTGATAATTACTTTATTTATTAGTGTGATATTAGTCGTGAAATTTTTTGTGCGAATTACGGAGCGATAAAGGTTAATCAGGTTGCCAGTAATGGTGGCTAAATGGTTGTTCTTTATGCAATTTACATATTCATCATATCCTTCCTGATAAAAACTTCATTTTTAGGTTAAAGTCGCTGCAATTCACAGGCCGAACAGAGCATAAAAGTCTGCCTGCTAAATTCGAATTAAAAATCAATCACTTTTTGGAGAACACAGTATGAATCATGGGCCGCTAAACGAAGAAGAACTGGAATGGCTGGATGACACTCTCACCAAATACGGGAGTGATGATTCCGTACTGGATGTCTCTGAACTGGATGGGATGTTAACCGCGATTCTTTCTGCACCGAAGATGATTACGCTTGCCGACTGGCAAGCAGCAGTGTGGGGTGGTGAAAAGCAACTTCCGCATTGGGAAAGCGCACAAGAACAGCAGCGCTTTAACGAGCTTGCTTCTCAGCATATGAATGATATTGCAGAACGTCTGTGCCATGCACCTGACCAGTTCGAGCCACTGTTTGGTTATCGAGAAGTGGACGGAAATGATTACACCATCGTTGAAGAGTGGTGTTTTGGCTACATGCGCGGTGTCGCGCTAAGTGGCATTACAGCTTTGCCAGAAACACTGCAAGGCGCGCTGGAGGCGATAGCCTTACATGGTGAAGAAGCCAATATCGCTAAGCTGGAACAGATGACCGAAGACGAATATGAAACGAGTCAGGCAGCTATTGGGCCAGCAGCACTGGAATTACATCGTTATTGGCAAGCACAGTCTGCGACAGAAACCGTTCATTAATCACACTTTTTAAAATATTTATTTCACAAACAAAGTATTCACTAAGCGAATACTTTGTTTGCTTTAATTTCCGCTAAACCATTCCTCCCAACGAACCTAAGTTAAATAGCAGCCTAAAAAACTGATCTAACTTATCTATACAAAACAAATACCTGACTACCCGTAACGCCCTTCATCAGCTAAATGTTGCCACCTTAGTTGAATGAAGTTATCTTTTACAATTCATAACAATCTTACATCGTATTCTTTACACTTATGGTATAATCAAAGCGGGAAAGGACTATATCAATAATCATAATTCGACTAAGCGCGAGTCTAACAATGCTGAGAAATTCGCTGAAATTTACCCATGGAGGGTATCCAGTATTTATTAAGTTAGTTGATTTCATTTGTATTAACTCGATTTTAATATTGAGCGCCTTGCTATTATCGATGGAATCAACTAGCACTGTATTAATGTTCAGCATTCTCTTCTCTACCGCATTTTTACTATTTGGTGAATATACCGAGCTTTATCTACATCGACCTAAAAACTGGAGTGTGCGTGGCCAGTTGCGTTTGATCTTATGTTCCTTCTTTGCTGTTGTTTTTGTTGAAGTTATTAGGTTTTTATCGGGTGGTTTGCAATCAGTGGGTTATTTAAACGCGCTGGAAAATAAGTTTGTTCCTGTAACTCTATTTTGGTATGCGATTCCTCTTTTTTTACTTTATTTAATCCATTTATTTATTCTCAAGAAATCAACGAAAAAGAACATTCGCGTAGCTATTGTTGGGGTGACATCTAACGGGCTGGCCGCAGAAACTGCATTGCTCAAAGAATATTCAAATGTGAAGTTAGATATGGCGTTTTACGATGAACGTGATGCTTCACGATTTAGTGAGTTGATTGACCGAATTAATAGCCCTTTTAAAGGTTCAGTCAGTGGTTTGGTTGAAGAGGCAAAAGCGGGTAGGATCGATGAAATCTATATCGCTTTACCGTTAGTTGCGTTGGAAAGGATTCGCCATTTCCTGGCGGTGATGTCCGACACGACAGTCGACACTTACATCGTGCCAGACTTCAATTCTTACAGTTCTCACATGTCGGAGCTGCGCTCAGTCCATAATTTACAAACCATCAGCATCCTGAGTTCACCGTTTGAAGGTTTTGGTTCCTTTGTCAAACGTGCCGAAGATTTGGTACTGGGGAGTATTATCATGGTATTGATTTCTTCTCTGTTATTGGTGATTGGTATCGGGATAAAGCTGACTTCACGTGGGCCGGTATTTTTCAAACAAGACCGTTACGGCTTGAGTGGGCAAAGAATAAAGGTCTGGAAATTCCGGACTATGCGCGTTATGGAAAACTCAGACACTGTCGTTCAAGCGACCAAAGACGATCCGCGGGTTACCCGCTTCGGCGCCTTTTTACGTCGCACATCGCTTGATGAACTACCGCAATTTTTTAATGTGCTACAAGGCAGCATGTCGATTGTTGGCCCAAGGCCGCATGCCGTCACGCATAACGAGCAATATCGTAAGCAAGTGGAAAACTACATGATTCGCCACAAAGTTAAACCTGGGATCACAGGATTGGCGCAAATTAACGGCTATCGTGGCGAAATTGATGCACTTTATAAAATGGAAAAGCGCGTACAGTACGATATTGAATACATCCAAAGCTGGTCGTTGTGGCTAGATATTAAAATTATTATAAAAACTATTTTCAAGGGATTTATCGGGAAAAATGCATATTAAATATATTCTCGTTGCCGGAATAGTTTTAACGCACCCGGCCCTGGCGGATTTAACCCCGAAATCTCATATCGGCTTTGCAGGTATTGATTTTCAAGGCACAGCGGGTGTGAATTACGGTTATGACGATAATGTGACTTATCAGCCACATGATAGCGATGCTATTGGCTCAAACTTCCTGAGCGTTACTCCGGTATTAAGCATGGCGGTCGAAAGATACCAGGATAAATACCTGGTAATATATTCAGGTGATTATCGCAATTATAATAATGACTCTGCGGATAACTACAATGACCACTTCTTCCGTTTTAACGGCGTGTGGCGTTATGGATTAAAGCACGGGTTAATGTTCAATGTTGAAGACTCAATTGGCCATGAAGATCGTGGGCGTGGTATCACCGAAGGTTTTGTACCTGAGCAATTTCAAGAGTTTGGCATCGAATCGCCGCTGACCACCAACTTGCTCAATAGCGAACTACGTTACAGCTACGGAGCACCTGAAGGGCGTGGAAAAGCCGAAGTCGCCCTGCTATATAAAAAGCTTCGTTTTGGTAACACCCAGGATGCGCAGAATACCGACGACGACTTTTACAATTATATTCAAGAGCAGGAATGGTATGAAAATAGTCTGGTAGCCGAAATTTTCGACCAGTACTCACGGGAAACTCGTTTCCGTTATAGCTTTATTACTAACCAACGGCATTATGATAATGCTAATGAAAAAGACAGTAACGAATATTATTTGATGTACGGAATAAAGTCCCAGGTGACGGGAAAAACCAACATCGATATGAACGTAGCCTGGTTGTATAAAACGTTTCAGAACAACCCTGACTCGCAGGATTTTAATGGACTAAACTGGGATATTCAGGGCGAGTGGAAACCACTCAAACAGGCTATTTTTACGGCGCATACCTCGCAACGCATTAAAGACCCTTCAGAAATTGGGGGCTACATTCTGGTTTCGCAATACGGTATTTCTTATCAACATTTTTGGCTCAACGATCGTTTCTCTACCTTGTTAGATTACTCCTACACCACGGAAGATTATAAGAAACAAGATAAGGATAGAACGGACAGAGATGGCGTATTCACATTTTCTATGAGTTACGACTTCAGACCTTCGGTTAATTTTGAACTGAAATATCAAATAGATACCTTGCGTTCGAATAAAGAGACCGATTCGTTCTATATCGATGCTGACGACGACCGTGAAGTCCTGAGAACATTGGGCTACGACAATTCGCTGATTATGTTTACAGCTAAGGTGCAGATTTAAAATGAAAATAATGAAACTCTGGGCATTTTTATTATTCACGGTGCTTTTGGCCGGATGTACAGCATCTAAGCCACCACTCATGGATAATCCTGATGCTGAATCAATGGGATATCTTCTCGATGCAGGTGATACCGTCAGTATAAATGTCTACGGCGAACCTGATATGACGATGAAATTTATTATCGATAAAAGTGGAACGATTACCTTCCCTTATATCGGTAAATTAGTGCTGAAAGGAAAAACGCCGGAACAAGTGAGTGCTGAGTTAACCAATCGCCTAAGTGGAGATTATCTGCAAAACCCAATGGTGACCGTGAATATTGCGGAATTCCGTAAATTCTTTGTTTCAGGTGAAGTGAAGAACCCGAATGGTTTCGCCTACGAACCTGGACTCACGGTTGAAAAATCTATTGCACAGGCCGGTGGTTTCACTGACCGAGCGGATCGTAAAAATATCAATATTCGTCTGTCGGGGAGTAACCAATTGCTTGAGAACGTGGACGTCAGACACTCCGTTCACCCCGGTGATATCGTTATAATTGGCATGGGCTTCTTCTAACTATGAAACTATCAATCGTAGAAAATGGCAAGAAGCGAGAAAGCGCGATCGATTTCTCCAGGTTTGCCAAAGAAATTAAAAAGAACAGTTGGAAAATCCTCCTCGCCGGCGTGATTGCGGGGGCGGTTGCCTGGCCATTAATCAGCATGATGACATCTAAGTATGTCTCAACGGCGACGGTGCTTATCAAAGCCCAGCCGGATAATATTTCCCCATTCCCGCAGGTAGACGGTTATGACTCGACACGTAATGGTTATTACGAAACTCAATATGCATTGATGCAGTCGCGTATTGTGCTGGAGCAGGCGGTGCGCAATTTGAAACTGGATGAAAATCCTGATTTCATCGGCGAAAATTCGGACAGCAAAAATGCGAATACGCCTGAGAATCAGCAAGCACGTGTTGATAAGGCACTGAAGACGTTGCTGAAAAACCTGACCATTAACGGTGTGCGCACCACGCATCTGGCATCAATCTCTTATGAATCCTCTTCGCCTGAGGTTGCAGCACAGGTAGCCAATGGTGTGGCGCAGGCGTTCATTGATTACAGTGCGGCGCAAAAGCGCGGCAATACGCTGAAAGCGCGTGAAAGCAACCAGCAGCGTATGCTCGAATTGCAGCAGCAAATTGCCGGGCAAAAGCGGGCCATTGATGATTATCTGAAGCAAGAGGGGTTGTTGACCTTCCGCGGTGTGGATGGTTTTGAAACCGAGCAGTTAAGTATTGTCACTAACCGCCTGGCGGATGCGACTCAGCGTCGTGTTGCGGCAGAATCGCAGTATAACGAAGTGCGCAGAAGCGCCGGGAGATCGCTGGAAGATGTGATCTCACTGCCAGTGATTTCAGACCATGCTCAGATTCAGGATTTACGCATTGCACTCGTTCAGGCGAAACGGACGCTCTATGAACTGCGCAAATCGTATGGCCCGAAACACATCAAGATTCAGGAAGCTCAGGCGCAAGTTCAGGCCGTTCAGGATCAAACCTACAGCGTGCTGGGTGAACTGGAAACTGGCCTGCGTCAGCAATATCAGGCAGCACTGGCTGATGAAAATAACTACCAGAAACAGCTGAATGAGCAAAAATTGATCTTCCAGAAACTTGCTTCGAAACGTGAAGGTTATAACGGGCTGAAACTGGCGCTGGATAAAACGGAAGATTCATATAAAACGCTGTATCAACGCACTCAGGAACAGACGCTGTCCGGTAATTATGCTGATTCGGATGCCGTCTTGTACGACCCGGCGGTACCTGCTGAACGCCCATCTAAACCTAACAAACCGTTGTTACTGGTCATGGTGGTGTTATTCGTTTTGGCTTTTAGCATCATGTACTTCATCGTTAAATCAGCAATGGACAGCACCATTAATAACCTGAGCCAAATGAAGAAACGGTTGAACCTCGAGCCATTAGGTGAGATTCGCCGCTATTCGGGTCTGGGGAGCCGTGCGCAAATCCGCGACGTAATCTCCAATAACCCGCTCAATGCCGATATCATTCACAGTATTCGTACCCGTATCATGCTCGATAATCGCCAGTTGCAGGCGGTTTCGGTGACGTCGACTGACCACGGGGAAGGCCGAACGCTGTTGGCTAACCTGTTAGCAAATTCATTTAGTTTCGATCAGAAAACGCTGCTGGTTGATCTCGATTTCTTCAATAAAGACGGCTTATCAAGTGAGCTGGCGAAACCGTCTGCCCATGGCGTTGCTGAGCTGCTGCGCGGCGAAGGCACGCATGAGAATCTTAGTGTCAAAGTGAATGAAAATCTGGATTTTCTACCTCGTGGCAATGCAACGATCTCCTCACTATTGCTGTTGTCGTCGGAAAATCTTGAGCATCTGATGCGTGAATTACGCAGCCATTACCAGCGTATTATTATTGATGTTGCTGCGGTGAATCAGAGCCAGGACAGCCAGCTGATTAGTCGTGTCATTGATGGGCAAATTTTCATGCTGAAAGCGGGTGCGGCACCGGCGGAACATATTATCCAGGCGCTAGATAAACTCGAAGCTAATCATTCTGTTGTTGTCGGTGTGGTGCTTAATCAGGTCGTGGATAAAAATCTTGAGACAAAAGAGGGTTTACGCTCACTCAACCTACAAACCAGTGAATTGATGAGCAGCACAGGCCGGATATGAGTTTACTGAGAAGCGCGTCCACAATTGCGGGTTCATCAGTCATTTCACAACTGATTGGTGCGCTGTCTATTTGGTTAATTTCACACAAATATGACCTGGCTGAAGTGGGGCTGTACGCGCTTAACTACAGTATTGCGTTGATTGGGGCTCAGGTTTGTACCTTTGCATCACAGCTACTCATTCCTAAGCAGCAAGATGATGAACTGGCGCAAAACGTGGTGTTTTGCTTGTTGCAAAGTCTGATTATCGCTCTGCCTTACGCGCTGCTTACTGCATGGCTGTTTAATCAGAATATTTTCTTCCTTTATCTGCTCACGCTTTCAAATACGTGGATTTTGATTTCGGAAAACTTATCGTTACGTACCGCTAATTTTGGCTTTTTGGTCTTCCAGCGTATCTCTGTCTCCGTGGTAGTGGTGCTCTCCGTGCTACTCACCACGCATATCCAGGCATTTTACTGGGCGTGGGCAGGCTCGATGATGGTGTTGACTATTGGCTGCATTCTTCGTGCTTTCGATATTCGTAGTGTGCAACTGGCACATTTGAGCCCCAAAAATAACCTCGCATTCTTTAGTAAGCACGTTCATCACATCACTAAAGTCGGTAGTGCGGAAGTGCTGGCGATGGCGAACAGTAACTTGCCTATCATGTTGATAAACTTTTGGTTCTCAGCATTGACTGCGGGTTATTTTTCTATTGTCAGCCGCTTCTGCCTGGCGCCAGTGGTGATTGTCGGGAATGCGGTACGCAACGCTATTTTCTCGAAATGGTCGATAGATTTCAGGCATAACACCTTTAACTTTGAAGAGTACAAAAAGGTCCGTTTGCTGCTTCTGGTATTGGGTGTTGTGTGTACACTGGGGGTGTTTCTGTTTTATCCCATCGTTATGCACCTGGGCTTTAGTGAGGACTGGATAAACTCGATTCCCACTTCACGCTACATGTTGCCATATTTATTCCCGGCTTTAGCGGTGTGCCCGTTGACCGTGATTGAACTGATTTTTGGTTCGCACCGTTATTTCCTGCGTATCCAGTTTGAACAATTAGCGATTGTACTGATTGCGTTTGTCATAGTGCCTTATTTTTATAATGACTATGCCACTTCGATTATTCTGTTCTCAGTACTGACTTTCGTTCGTTATGCGTTTATTTATCTCAAGGTAAATAAACGCGCCAATCTTTTGAAAGACAGGCCGGTGGTATTATGAATCTCAACACTGGGAATTATTTACAGACATACTCTTTCATGACCCTGATGGTCTGCGGGTTAGTTCAGTACTTCACGGGTGTGTTAGCGGTGCTGTGGATCCCATTCTTCCTGACATTGCTGATGTTCATTTTGCTGGTGATGCAAACCCGCTATGAAAAATTGCAGTTGGATAAACAAGAAATCGTGGTGCTGACGTTGTACCTTATTTTCATGGTCATGGCGGGAGTATCGACAATTTTGCAGGCCGGGGTGACTGACGCGATTGTCGGTTTTAAAAATGAAATCGCACTTTCACTGGTGATGTTCTGCCTGCTGTTAGGCTTTTGTCGTGAATCGCAGGTCTATCGCGTCACACGTTCTTTATATTGGGTGTTTTACGCTCAATTTCCGGTGGTGCTTTATCAATTGCTGTTTGTTCTACCCCAGCGTGTTGTGGTGCGTGGCGAAGAAGATAAATGGGATTCGGTGGTTGGGACCTTTGGCGGTGACCCATTGGGAGGCGGGAATACCGCTGCGATGGGGTTGTTTTGCCTGCTGATTATGTTGTTAAAAGTCTCCGAATTTAAGCATGGGCTAACCAGTTTTAAATCGATGGCCTTGCATGTCATTTTGGGTTTTGGCTTGTGTATTGTCGGTGAAGTGAAATTTGTCATTCTGTTGTCACCGATATTACTGGCATGGGTTTGGTTGATGCCGAGCTTCGTAAAAGGCATGAATAAAGTGAATATCAAAGCCCTGCTGTTGATATTCACCGCTATGGCATTACTCATTGCCTTCGCCATTGTCATTTTAGCGGCGGGTTATTCAACGGCCTACGGTACTGACCCTACACAAAGCTCGCTTGCTGTTTTTATTAACTCACTCAGTTACATTTTTGACCCAAACTATATTCTGCCTTCAGGCGAAGTGGGGCGGTTTACAACACTGCTATTCTGGATAAAAAATAACGATCTTTGGGGGCTTTCAGGGACGCTATTTGGTTACGGATTAAACGCGACCAACAGCGGAAGTGTGGTGTCGCCAGGCTTCCTGAATCTCACCTATAATTTAATTCTCGATTCGACTTCTTTGAGTATGTTGCTCTGGGAAGTGGGCGTGGTGGGAACCCTTTTGTTTATCGGTTTAATTCTCTACATCCTGAAAATTGTGCAACCTAAAGCTCTGTTAGATCGCGAGCAATTAGACCCACAGGATCTGCAATTACTCAGTTTTGCGCCTGCATTTAATGTTTTTGCTATCAGTTGCTTACTGAGCTTGCCCTACAGTCAGATACTCACTATCACACCAATGCTCCAATTCCTTTTCTATCTGGCACTGGGCTCAAGTCTGGTTATTCGTCGAACCGTATATCGTTTTGCAGAGCAATAATATGAGTCATAAACCGTTTATCTCCGTGAGCATTAAAACACTTAACGAAGCCAAGTGTATTGAAAAAACGATTGATAGTATCCAGCAGCAGATTGCTGAATATCCTCATAAAATTATTGTTGCCGACAGCTTATCAACCGATAGCACTCAGCAATTGGCCAGCAATAAAGGGGTCACCGTGGTGTCGTTAACCCAGCCTGCGGATCGCTGTTGTGGCGTTGGCCATCAACTTGGCTATCTGTATAGCGAAGGTGAATATTTGTTGTTGATGGACGGCGATATGGAGCTGGAAAAAGGATTTATTGATAGCGCTATTACCTTTCTGCAAAGCCATCCCGAATATGCTGGTGTTGCGGGAACGGTGGAAATGGATGATGCCTCTAACTATGAATTTAAATCGCGCAAACAGCGGCTACATGAAATTTATCCGCTAGGGGATTGCGACCATTTAGGGGGCGGTGGTTTATATCGCCGCACCGCAATAGAAAAAATTGGCTATCTGACCAACCGCAATCTTCATGCCTATGAAGAGGCTGAACTTGGCATGCGTTTAGTGGATGCGGGTTATAAATTACACCGCCTGAATGTGCCTTATTTCAGCCACACATCGCACAATATGCCGACACTAAAATTGCTGATGTACCGTTGGCGCAGTGGGTATAACAAAGCGCCAGGTGAATTATTACGCAGTGCCTGGGGTAAACCCTGGTGGCCCATTGCCATAAAAATGGTCAAAAACGAGATGATTTTTGCGACCTATATGTTGCTATTACTGGTGGCGATATTAACCTTTAATATTGATATTATCGCGCTGGCTTTATTGCCGCTGATTGCATTTATCATACTGAAAACGATAAAAAATCGTTCATTAATTAATGGCTTGCAAAGTGTACTTAATTTAGCCGTACTCTCTGCGGGATTAATCAAGGGATTGACTCATCCTGTGCGCGATCCTATGACGCCACCCGACAGCAAAGTCATTCATGAATAGGTGGCCACGATGAAAATTTTACTGGTAAACAAGTTCTTCTACATTAAAGGTGGCGCGGAAACTGTCTATTTCCAGGAACGCGAAATGCTGAAACAAGCAGGCGTCGAGGTGATTGATTTTTCCATGCAGCACGAGAAAAATTTCCCCTCTGACTATGCTGATTATTTTGTCAGCAATGTCGATTACCATAAAGGAAGTAACCTGCTCGGCGGGATTAAGACGGCAATTGAATTTATCCACAACAACGAAGCCTGCAAAAAAATGAAGGCTCTGCTTGAGAAAGAGCGCCCGGATATTGTTCATTTTCACAACATCTACCATCAGTTGACCCCATCGATAATTAAAATTGCCCGGGATTTTGGCTGTAAAACGGTATTAACCGCCCACGATTATAAAATTGCCTGTCCTTCCTACGCCATGTTACGCGACGGCAAAGTTTGCGATGCCTGTATTACGGGCTCAGTATTTAATGCGTTTAAATATCGCTGTTATGAAGGTTCAGCATCCAAGAGCTTGCTGCTGACCTTAGAAGCCACCTGGCAATATATTGCTAAGAATTATCAGGCTCTTGACGTCATTATTTCACCCAGTGAGTTTCTGCGCGGCATCATAAGACACACGTTGCCAAATTCACGTATCGAGGTGATTGTTAATGGCATTGATGACAGCCAACCCTTCGAAGGTATTGAAGACCACGGCTATTTGTTGTTTGTCGGGCGTATCAGCCCTGAGAAAGGGATTCAAACATTAGCGCAGGCTCATGAGCTAATGCGTAATAAAATCCCGCTGAAGATAGTCGGCCATGGCCCGATCTATCATGACCTGATGAAGCAATTCCCGCAGGCAGAATTCCTCGGTTATGTACAACAAGGCGAAGGATTAGACTCATTGATTAAGCATGCGCGCGCGATCGTCGTGCCTTCTGAATGTAATGAAAATTGCTCGATGTCGGTGTTAGAAGCCATGTCGTTTGCGCGGCCGATTGTGGGCTCGCGTATTGGTGGGATCCCCGAACAAATACGTGATGGTGTGGATGGTGCATTATTTGAACCGGGCAATGCTCAGGAGTTGGCGAATATCCTTGATTTTCTGGCTGAAAACCCGGATAAAGCACACCACATGGGGTTAAACGCCCACCAGCGGCTCTGTGATAAATACGCCATGCGTAATCATATGGAAGCGTTGCTTAACTTGTACCAAGAACTGTTGAGCAAACCCTAATATGACCAGGAAAATTACTGTCATTGGCACACGTGGCATACCCGATGTGTTAGGCGGAGTGGAAACACATTGCCAAAATCTTTATCCGGCTATCAAAGAACAGTTTGATGTGGATATTTGTGTTATCGCTCGCGCTCCGTATGTTGGTTACAGTAAGTCGCAGTACAAAAATGTGGAAACCGTGGCGCTATGGGCACCTAAAAAACGCTCACTGGAAGCCATTGTTCATTCCGTTTTGGCTGCGTTTAAGACCTGTTTTGATAAATCCACTATTGTTCATGTGCATGCCATCGGGCCGGGCCTGGTAGTGCCACTGCTACGTTTACTGGGTAAGAAAGTGGTGTTTACCCATCACGGTCCTGATTATGAACGCCAGAAGTGGGGCCGAGTTGCAAAACAGGCTCTCTTATTAGGTGAAAAGTTTGCGGTTAATTATGCCAATGAAGTGATCGTTATTTCTGAAGTGATTAATCAACTGATTCAGAAAAAACATGGTCGCATGGATGCTCATCTGATTTATAACGGCGTAAATACTCCGCAAACGCAGGCCCCGGAGATGATTCATAAAACACTCGACCGTTATGCCCTGAAACCTAAGAATTATCTTGTTGCGGTGGGGCGTTTTGTGGAAGAGAAAGGGTTTCATGATTTAATTACTGCCTACCAGCAATCAGGGGCGTCCGAGCCATTAGTTTTGGTTGGCGATGCGGATCATCCTTCTGATTACAGCATGCGCCTGAAGGAATTAGCGATAAAAACCCCGAATGTCATTCTGACCGGTTTTTTAAAAGGTGACGCACTGAAGGTGGTATTTTCTCAGGCTAAGTTATTTATCATGCCGTCGTATCACGAAGGATTACCTATAGCGCTGCTGGAAGCTATGTCTTATTCATTGCCTGCTGTGGTGAGTGATATTCCGGCAAATCTGGAAGTCGGGTTGCCCGCAGATGCCTATTTTAAAGTCGGTAACGTGCTTGATTTAGCTGAAAAAATTAACGAAAAACGTGGGTTGGCTAGTGCGGATTACAGCAAATTTCTGCAAACCTACGACTGGCGTGAGATTGCCAGGAACACGGTAAGTGTCTACCATTCAATAGATAAATCAATAGGTTAAATTTGACGAACTCTACTCGACGCCCAATCGTCATCGACAGATTCTATGAAGTGCTTGATGAACAAACTCAGGCGCAGCTGACTGCTGAGCAAAAGCAGGAGATAGAGAACGCGATCGTTTCTATCACGCTCTCGTCGCACCATCGGATCGATATTCGTAAAAGCTTTCCCTTTTTTGGGACGCGCTACTACATGGTCTTTTTGTTGGGAAGTGATTTACGCAAACGGTTACGTAAAGAATCGACGCTGGTGCGTATCGTTGTGACGTTGCTGATTCTTTGTGGCGCAGTTTTCGCCATTTTGTGTCTATTCTTAACTCTCTACATGATCAAATCCGCTGTGGGAATCGACCTGTTTCGTAATTTCCACGTCGGGATTTGGGATTGGTGGCTCAGCTTGCGAAGTAACTGATCCTGGGAAGTTAACGCCCCAACAGAAGCAGGAAAGACTATGAATATGAAAACGTTAGTTTCACTGATGTGCATGGTTTTTCCGGGGGCGGTAATCGCCGTACCGACGACAGTTGTAACGCCAAAGGCACTGTCAGGCCCCATCACCAATCCCGGAACGGGAATCGCCAGCTTTCATCAAGGTTTTGGGCAACAACTGACGCCCGCGCAATATCCTGATACCGGGATTGAATACGAGCGTTTTTATTGGTCTGAGCTTGAGCCGGTAGAAGGGCAGTATAATTTTGCACTGGTCGATGATGCTTTCAGGTTTGCGGCTGCGCATCAACCGGCGATGAATGTCGGATTGCGGGTTATGGTTTTGGATGGCCCCGAGAGCGGGAGCAAAATCCCTGACTGGTTGATCAGAAAAGGGGTGAAAGGAGTCTGGACACCCGATAGAAAAACCTTCGCGCCGAATTTAGATGACCCTATTTTTCTTGAATACAGCCAGCGCCTGCTGAATGCCTTCGGTAAACGCTACGACGGTAATGAAAATCTTGCTTACATCGATATCGGCATGGTGGGCTCCTGGGGCGAATGGCATAACAGCAACTTCCCTTCCTTGCCGCCCCTTGAAGAACGCTACACGCCAGCCCAACTAGAAAAGTACGTTAAAATGCACTTCACAGCATTTCCTAAAACGCCAAAAATTATGCTGATTTCCGGTAACGAAAATCTCGCGAGTGCAGTGAGGCGAGGTGCAGGCTGGCGTGCTGACTGTCTGGGGGACTGGCGGAACTTTTCCACAACCTGGAATCTCATGGAAGATGATTATCCTCCGCGCTTAGAGGCAGCCCAGGCGGCATATTCCGGCTTTAACGATGCCTGGAAACGCTCGCCGATAAGTTTTGAGATCTGCGGTCATATGACGGAATGGAAAACAGTACAGCACTATACCCGTGAAGAAGTGCAACGAACATTTGACTGGGCCATAGAGAAACATGCCAGCACGATTAATCTGAAGTCGAGTGAAGTGCCGGTGATGTATCGAGCCATCGTCGATAATGCGCTGACAAAACTGGGTTATCGTTTCCGTTTAGTCTCGTTAAGCCATGATTCTGTGGTCACCAGAGGCAGTACCCTGACGCTGAATAGCCAGTGGGCGAATGATGGCATTGCACCGAGTTACCTGAAATATGATGTGGTGTATCGCCTGGTAAATAATACGAACAAAGTTATCGCCCAGGGGAAAACATCGGATGACATTCGCAGCTGGCTGCCAGGTGAGCGTTCACTGAGTTATCGTCTGTCACTGCCTGTGGCTTTAGCTAATGGGCAGTATTATATCGAGGTGGCGATGCTGGACTCTCAAGGCAAGGCGAGAATTAATCTGGCTAACGAAGGCAAACAGAGTGACGGTTGGTATCGGGTGTCGAAGGTCCGCGCTCAATAATATCCTTCATTCTTCAAGCTGCATCTTTGTTGGCTGCGTTCACGAGCCCGAATCACTTACTTTAGTAAGCTCATCGGGACTCGCTCTCTTGCCGCCGCGATGCAACTTGAATTATTGTGGGTATTGAAGCTATGACGGCTAAGAACCAAAGCCGTTCGGGTTATTTTTCTGCCAGTTCCAGGTATCACGCATCATTTCATCAAGTGAACGGGTCGCGATCCACCCCAGTTCTTGTTTGGCTAAGGAAGAATCTGACCAACATTCCGCCACATCACCCGGTCTTCTGGCGACGATTTGATAGTTAATTTTCGTTTGTGCGGCCTTTTCAAAAGCCTTAATCAGGTCAAGAACGGAATAGCCGACACCGGTCCCCAGGTTGATGGCTTTGAATGGTGAACCCTCAGCTTTATGGTCTAACGCCGCCAGGTGCCCGCTTGCCAGATCCAGAACATGAATATAATCACGAACCCCGGTTCCATCCGGCGTTGGGTAATCGTTGCCGAATACCGACAGACATTCGAGCTTTCCGATTGCCACCTGAGAAATATATGGAACCAGGTTGTTAGGAATACCGTTGGGATCTTCACCAATACGCCCTGAAGCATGCGCACCAACCGGGTTGAAATAGCGTAAGCAAGTAATGCGGAACTCAGGTTGTGCATGCGAAAAATCACGCAAAATCTGCTCAACCATTAATTTCGACGTCCCGTATGGGTTAGTCGTACCACCGACTTGGCACTCTTCGTTTAGTGGGACTTTTTCGGGGTTACCGTATACCGTTGCGGAAGAGCTGAAGATAAGGCTATTGACACCAGCGCGTAACATCTCATTGAGCAAAATCAGCGTCCCAACGACATTGTTCTCATAATATTCCAGCGGCTTTCTGACTGATTCGCCTACGGATTTTAAACCAGCAAAATGAATAACATCGGATATGTTGTGTTTTGAGAAGATCTCTTTTAGCGCTTGTTTGTCTAAAATATCGGCAACATATAATGTTGGTACTTTCCCGGTTAATTCTGTCACCCGCTCCAAAGATGTTTTAGACGAGTTAGAGAGATTGTCTATAACGACGACATCATCACCTCTTTCCAGTAATGCCAGAACGGTATGTGAGCCAATATAACCAGCACCACCAGTTACAAGAATTGCCATAGTATCTCCAGATTAAGATTACAAAATGCGCGTATTGATGTGACCCTCAGTCAAGTCGTTCAATAGTATCAGCAATCAACCAGCCATTCATCTGGTGTTTCAGGCAAAAAAATGCTTCCTGTATTTAACAAAACACTTAAAGAAAACCTTTTTTAACGGCGATAACAGGCTGAATGTCAAATTTTTAGTATCATAGGCAATATAATCATTTGTGAAATTTAAAGTATGAATACCTGCGCTTTGATTGATTGTTGGAACAATATTAGCAACAAGTTTCTCTTCAAAAATCAAAGGGCTTAAATGAACTATCTCTTTGATATAAACGGACTTACCATAAAAACCTAAATGACATTCTTGGGTTAGAATATAAAGTTTGTCATCGATGGAATAGGGGGTTCCAGCACCACGATGGTGGCGGTTACATAATGTTAATGAGGGTTTTATTTTTTCCCACTCACCGAATAAGCCCCTTGCTGTATGAATGACAATATCGTTATCCAGAGTCGTAGAAATAAGATAGTGGGTTCCCTCATGAGTGAAGAGAACATTATCGGTATATTCGACGTTGGAAAGTAATACTTTTACTTTTTCCCAACGACCAGGGAATTCAATAGATTGGAAAAGAATGACTTCCTTTCTCTCTGATGACTCCGGAATCATATACAGTTTGTCGCCAGAGCTAAACATAAAAGGAAATGACAGGTGACATTTCAAATCGTCAAAACCTTCCAGTTTGATATCTTCTAGCTCTTCCAGTTGGTTATTCAGAATACGGCACTTCAGGAATCCCTTAGAGTTCAGGAAACTAAATGCTTCATAGAAGACATACAGCTTATCGTCTTTTTCGATAATAAAAGGGTCGGCCTGGAAAGTGTATTTTTTATTAAGCAGTTGTGCTTTGGAATTGCTGAGAATATCCAGAGTATTATCAGGAAACGAATGTGTATCATTTTTAATGATCATGATGTCCCATGATTCATGGAAAAATAACTTTTTAATTAATTTATTGTTTTTGTTAAACATTTATCATCTTGTCCATGTTAGTAATCACCAGATGCAGGAAGAAAATGACAGGTACTATTTTAAATTATAAGTCATGCTTAAGGTTATAATTACGGTAAGAAATAGTTACCAAAGAGACGCAATGCCGCTTTCTGGCTAACTGCCGCCCGCTGAGTTGGGCTTAGCTGTCGCCGATAGCAAACAACGAAATGCTGCTGTTTTGCAGTATAGACGCTCATGCAATATTCGCCTTTCTTAAAAATGCCTATTTGAGGTTACAAGCGATCATGGCAAACTTTGCTGGGGAAAAGATCTTGATGAACAAATAGTTATCAGATAACTGAGGCGATTAATAAGATGCCTGACGAGAGAAAATCAGCGAGAGAATATTGAGGAAATCAAGAGATGATTTGGTTAATGAAAACCGGTAAACATAAGGCATGCTTACCGGTTAGCTATTATTAAGCTTGAGTATCTAGTGTAGAAAGTTCTTTATCAACGAAATACAAGCCTTCACCGCTTTTACCGACCAGACTTAATTTATCCAGCACAGATTTAAACAGTTTTTCTTCTTCATGCTGTTCAGAAACATACCACTGCAGGAAATTAAAGGTTGGGTAGTCCTGAGAGGTCATCGCCGCATGTGCCAGTTCATTAATTTTACGGGTAATTAACTGTTCGTGTTCGTAGGTGGCGTTAAACAGGCTATCCAGTGAATCGTAATCCTGGCCTGGTGCAGGAATTGCATTGATGCGCGGCAAGCTTCCGGTGTCTGTTAAATAAGCAAACAGGCGTTGCATGTGTTCCATCTCTTCCTGGGCATGGCGACGCAGGAAAGCGGCTGCACCTTCGAAGCTATGGTAGCTGCACCAGGCACTCATTTGTTGATAAAGCAGGGAAGAGTAAAGCTCAAGATTCATTTGTTCGTTAAGTTTTTCGATCATTTCAGCTTTAAGCATGATGCGCTCCAGGATAATCAGATAATTAACAATGGCGCTACTTTAATTTTATTATTTCTATAATGCAAAGGAATTGTTAATTATATTATTGTAATGAGAATGGTTGCTAATATTATTCTTTTTTATAAATGATAGCTTAATACTAATAAGAATGATTGTTATTTAATTAATAGGATTGAACAACAATTATTGCCCAACCCATATAGGCGTTAAGCTCAATTATTGTACGGCTATTTCATCTCTCAGGTATTTCTCCATTCCATTCCCCCTGCATTGGTACTCCAGTGTGACGGTTTGGTTCAGGCACAATGCGCCACTGGTCAGACTGCAGGTTTTGATCGGATCGCCATAAGGGAATGCCGCACTATACCCCCATTGTTGACACTGGTGGCTGGCAGCCGACTGAGCAACGTAGGTGTCGACTTTCGCTCTTTGTAATGGCGCAATATCAAACCCGAGACGAACAACACCTGCCACTTCGCTCCCTTTGATGGGTTGTGGCGTTTTATTCATGGTGCAACCGCTTAATAACGCAGCCACTAAAACTAAATATATTGTTTTCATCACGCTGAGTCTCAAAAGATATTTCTTCTTATTTTAGCATGCAGCCAAACAGAATATTACCAACAGTATAAAGCTGTGTAATTGCATTTAAGGTCAGTAATAACGCATCTCTTAACCTAAATTGCGGGCGTTTATCAAAGGGTAATTACTGTGGTATTCACCAACGGTTTTCAGAAGATTTCTGACAGCAAGCATGGGTGTGCTGGAGAGAGGTTTTGCGCTGGTGGTAAGCGAAGTGCGTAACCGGGCAAAACTCAGAAGTGTGAGCACCTCTTAATTTTTTAAAACAAAATTTCATTAAATTTGAAAGTATGTTTGCCAGATAGTATCGTTAAGGTATACCCAAGCTATTCACCGCGGGAAATCCCGTGACCCAATCAGGAGACGGAAATGAAAATAGCACTGATGATGGAAAACAGTCAGGCTGGCAAAAATGCAATCATTCTTAATGAGTTGCAAGCGGTTGCTGCTGAGAAAGAGTACCCGGTTTACAACGTCGGTATGAGCGATGAGCAGGATCACCACCTGACCTACATCCACCTCGGTATTATGGCCAGCATTCTGTTGAACTCGAAAGCCGTTGATTTTGTTGTGACCGGCTGCGGTACAGGTCAGGGCGCAATGATGTCTCTGAACATCCATCCAGGTGTGGTTTGCGGATACTGCCTGGATCCAGCCGATGCTTTCCTGTTCGCTCAAATCAACAACGGTAACGCGCTGTCACTGGCATTCGCTAAAGGTTTCGGTTGGGGTGCAGAGCTGAACGTCCGTTACATGTTCGAGAAAGCATTCACTGGCCGTAAAGGCGAAGGCTACCCAATCGAGCGTAAAGAGCCACAGGTTCGTAACGCGGGCATCCTCAACCAGGTTAAAGCGGCTGTAGTAAAAGAAAACTATCTGGACACCTTACGTTCTATCGACCCTGAGCTGGTGAAAACCGCGGTAACCGGCGAGCGTTTCCAGAAGTGCTTCTTCGAAAATTGCCAGGACAAAGAGATTGAAGCGTTCGTTCGCGAAATCCTTGCCTGATAATGATTAATATGAAATACGGCCAGTTTTTGCTGGCCGTATTTTTTTGCTTCAATACCGCCTAATTTCCGGCGCTTTACGCGCTATCTTTCTCAATTCCTATCATTACTTCCTGCTATCGAACTGATGCGACTGCATATCAGCGTGTTGTTGCGTCTGACGCGCGGCTTCAAGGTGTTCTGCATCCCAGCGTTGAAGGTTGATATCAGCTTGCGGCTCTTCGGGCCAGCGCTGTTGCACACCGTTATGCAGACTCGGTTTATGTAACGCAGGGAAGCTTAAAGAGGGGGAATGGACGCTGGGTTCGGCGGCAGTGACCTGAAAACTGACCAGCGATATAAACAGTATTAACCTTAATGTCATGTGTTTCATAACGGCCTCAACGGCACTCAATCTATAGCGTTAAGTATAATTGTGGCCCGAAACACTATGCAGACTTACTGCATTATTGCTTTTTGGAAACGCTGCTCCCGGCATTTTGCGGTAGCCGTAACAAGTCGACCAGCCCAAGCAAGCAAATCAGCGTAATCATCACAAATGAAATTTTAATCGGCATGCCGGGAATTGATGTGACATCAAACCATTGGCTGATTTTCTCGCCAAGGCGAATACCAATTGCGCCAAGCGTGATCCCCAGGCCTACCGACAACTGCGTCGCGGTGCTGAAAAGCGTATTGGCGTAGCTCATTTGCGCAGGTGGCACATCGGAAAAGGCCAGCGTGCTGATGCCGGTAAATTGCATTGAGCGGAACATGCCACCAAAGAACAGGATGGCTATCGTCAACCATGCCGCGGTGTGCGGCGTGAGAAATGCACACGCCAATAAAGAAGCGACGTTCAGCAGACCGTTAATAATCAGCAGTTTTTTGAAGCCTAACGCACGAATCAACGGCGTGGTGGCGGGTTTCATGGCGAGGTTCCCGGCAAATACGGCTAACACCAGTAAGCCCGAATGAAACGCGTCCATACCGAAACCGACCTGAAACAGCAGCGGCAATAAAAACGGTACCGCACTGATGGAGGTGCGGAATAGCGAACCGCCGTACATTGTCACGCCAAAAGTTTGCACCCTTAAAGCATCAAGACGAATCATCGGATGTTTGGCATGTTTAAAATGCCGCAGTGAAAACCATAACGAGGCGGCTTCCAATAGCAGCAGGCTGACGGTTGGCAACACATTCACCTGCGATTGCCCGAGCATTTCCAGCCCGTAGACCAGGCTAATCATCGCCACGGCGGTACTGGTAAAACCGATGCCATCAAACGGGCGGCGATCGTCATCATGAATATCAGGAATCAGCCGCCACGCCAGCGCCATTGCTATCAACCCAAGCGGTAGGTTGATATAAAAAATCCAGCGCCACGAGGCGTAACTGGTGATGAATCCCCCCAATGGCGGGCCAATAATTGGCGCAACCAAAGCCGGCCAGGTGAGTGTGGCGATAGCGGTTATCAGTAAATGCTTGGGCGTGGTACGTAACACCGCAAGCCGCCCGACCGGTACCATCAACGCACCGCCAACCCCTTGTAAGATGCGCATGGCGACAAACTGTTCCAGCGTATTGGCAATCCCACATAGCACGGATGCAAAGGTGAAAATCCCCAGTGCGAGGGTAAAAACTTTGCGGGCACCAAAACGATCGGCAATCCAGCCACTGGCCGGAATTAACACCGCCAGAGTCAGCAAATAAGCGCTCATACCGATATTCAGATCAACAGCATCAACGCCAAATGTTTTTGCCATTTCCGGGAGTGCTGTGGCAATCACGGTTCCGTCGAGAAATTCCATAAAAAATGCGCCAGCAACCAGTAGCGCCATACCAGAGATGCCGCGTTTTGGAGACTGAGATGGGGAGTTTTCCATGCATGAAACTCAAAATTAAAATAATGTTTTAAAAAATAATTGAGCCAATTAACCAGTTAAGTGTTGGATTTGCAAGCCATTTGATGTGAATGGCTTGTAAAATCCACAATGAAAATGTGTGATGCGCATCACAAAACTATTGATTTGTGTGACGGATGTCATATTATAGGCCCCATAACGAGCAACACCTGCAAAACTAAAAACTGGAGCACACAATGAAAATGCGCAAAATCCTGAAAAGTATGTTCGAGCAGTACTGCAAAACCTTCAAAGATGTACCGCCAGCTGGCATGTTTTGATCTGTCAGCCTGAATAAAAAAACCTGCCGCGGCAGGTTTTTTTATGCCTGAAATTTGGCTTCTAACGCTGCATATTCCACTTTATATCGACAATTTTTGCTTTAGCACTTTTTCGCATAACGTTATGCGTTTTACACTTATTTACATTGTGGGTATGGCTGGTGCACTATGCGGACTCTATTTGAGATGGAGTCCGTGAATAAATGCGTAAACCCCTGTTGTTATCTGCGCTGTTTGCCTCTTTGGCCCTGGCACTTTCTGGCTGTGATGATGCGAAAACCGAAACTGCAGCCGCGTCTGCTCCAGCAAAACAAGCTTCCCAGGATGGCGGCAATTTAATTGTCGGTATTACTACCGGTGATCCATTAGCGGTGAACCCACTGTATGCCAGCGACCGCACCACGCTAACGATTATGCAGGCGCTGTACGCCCCACTGTATAGCTTCAATGGCGACAAGATTGAATGGGGGCTGGCAGAAAGCCTGACGCCATCCGAAGACAACCTCTCATACCTTTTAAAACTTAAACCCAATCTGAAATGGCAGGATGGCAAAGCGATTACTGCCGATGACGTGGTGTTTACGTTCAACAAATTGCTCGATGAAAAACAACATAGCTTCTTCCGCAGCATGTTCGTTTATGGCGATAAACCCATTCAAGTCAGCAAAATTGATGACCAAACGGTGAAATTCACGTTGCCGCAGGTGAGTGCGGCATTTGTTGGGACTCTGGTTCAGATTTACCCTATTCCGCAGCATGTTTTTGCTGACGAAAAGGGCGATATGGAAAAGAGCACCAAAAACGATGCGCCAGTCGGTTCTGGCCCGTTCAAATTTAAAGAGTATCGTGCCGGGCAGTATTACGCACTGACCCGTTTTGATGACTACTGGAACGGTAAACCGAAGCTGGATGCCGTGACTTACCGTTTTGCTAAAGACAGCAACTCTGCCAACCTTGCGCTGCAAAATGGCGAAATCAACATGAAGATGGTTGATCCGCAAGACGTCACCCGTCTGAAATCGAGCGGTAAATTCGACTTCGTTATCTATCCTGAAGGGCGTCTGGCCTATATGACGTTCAACCAGAATATCGACAGCATGAAGAATAAAGCGCTGCGTCAGGCTATCGCTTATGCCATCAATAAAGATGAACTGGTGCAGGCGGCATTCTCATCGCTGGATTACGCGCAACCTGCCGCGTCTATTTTGACGCCAGACACGCTGTATCAAACCAACGATGTCGAAACCTATAAATGCGACGTTGAAAAAGCGCAAGCGCTGCTCAAAGAATCAGGCGCTCCGGCTAATCTGAAACTGCGTCTTGCTTATATCAACACCAACAAAACCCAGGAAAGCATGGGGCTGTATATTCAGCAGCAGCTGAAGAACATTGGTGTCGCGGTAGAACTGATGCCAATGGACGCTAACGCTATGTCGCAGCGCAGCCTGGATATGAAGAACACCACGTATGAGCTGAGCCTCGGTGGTTACATCATGGGTATGGAGCCTGATGGCTATAAGTCGTTGTATATGAGCAATGAAGCTTATAACTACGCGCATTACAAGAACCCGGCGTTCGATGCGTTATGGAACCAGGGCGCGACTGAAACAGACAAAACCAAACGTGCTGAAATTTATAAGCAAGTTCAGCAAACCGTCGCAAATGATATGGCATGGTATCCGATTGCTTATACCAATGCGGTGGTCGCGGTAGACAAACGTTTTGCCGGGACCAAAGAGGCTGAACCTAAGCCGGTTTATATGTTCCAGGACCTGTCAAAAATCTATCAACAATAATAAGCACTTGCCCCCGGATTACGGTTTACCCCGTGCCGGGGGTTTTCTTTTGGGTAAAACCTGGAAAGCAGTATGAACAATGTGTTAGTACGACGCCTGGCGCAACTTGTGCCGATGCTGTTCTTCATTTCGCTGGTGTCGTTTTTGCTGGTCAAACTGGCACCTGGCGATCCGGTGCAGGCTTACATTACGCCACGTATGAGCCCTGAGGATATTGAACGTATCCGTCATAGTCTTGGGCTGGATAAACCGATGTTTATGCAATACCTGTTGTGGCTAAAAAACGTGCTGCAAGGGGATTTGGGTTATTCACTGATTTACCATCGCCCGGTATTAACCATGATTGCTGAGCGTATTCCGGCCACTCTCGGTTTGATGGGCGCATCACTGGTTCTGGCGATGGTCGTGGCTATTCCACTCGGATTATTGGCTGGTGCTTATAAGCATCGCTGGCTCGATCACTTCCTGAATATGTTCGCTTATATCGGTATTTCAGTGCCGATTTTCTGGTTCGGTATTCTGCTTATCACGGTGTTCTCGGTGCAACTGAACTGGCTGCCGAGCATGGGGATGCGCACCATCGGCGTTGAAGATTCCTGGCTGGATGTGATTCGCCACGGCATTTTGCCGTGTATCGCACTGAGCTTTTATAATCTGTCGAACTATGTGCGTTACATCCGCTCCAACACCATCACGCAACTGTCGGCAGATTACGTGCAAACCCAGCTGGCCTACGGTGCCACTCGTCGCACAATCTTATTCCGTCATGTCCTCAAAAACGTGCTGCTGCCGGTGATTACTTTGTTTGGCCTCTCGTTTGGCGAACTGGTGGTCGGGGCGTATGTCACCGAAAGCGTCTTTTCCTGGCCGGGCATGGGCCTGTTAGGGATCCAGTCGATAACCTCGCTGGATTACCCGTTGATCATGGCGATGATCATGCTTTCATCGACCATGCTGATTATCGGTAACTTATTGGCAGACTTGTTATATCGCGTGGCCGACCCGCGTATTAAGGCATTGAGGTAAGACGATGAGTAGACGTTGGCAACAAGTTAAACATGGCCTGAAACGTAATCGTCCAGCTCAATTCTCGTTACTGGTTCTGGTGATTTTCAGTATTGCCGCATTACTGGCGGCTCTCAGCCCGTGGGACCCTAACCAGATGTCGCTGACCGCAAGGTTGCTACCGCCAGATGCCGCGCACTGGTTCGGTACCGATGACTACGGGCGCGACTATTTCACTCGAGCCTTGTACGGCGGCCAAATTTCCCTGATGGTCGGTTTCCTGTCGATGCTCTTTTCAACCTTGATTGGTACGCTGGTGGGGACGATTAGCGGCTACTTTGGCGGGCGTATCGACAACCTGATGATGCGTGTGGTCGATATTTTGCTGTCGATTCCGGCGTTCTTCTTACTGCTGGTGTTAAACGCTTACCTGAAGCCTGGCATCGCCAACATCATTTTAATTATCAGTGCGCTGACGTGGATGAACATGTCGCGCCTGGTGCGGGCGGAAACTTTGTCGGTCAAAGAGCGTGAATATGTGGTGTATGCGCGCGCCTGTGGCGAACACTCGCTGATTATCATTGCCCGCCATATTATCCCGAACATTTTGCCAACCATTATGGTCGCGGCGACGCTCAACATTGCCTCGGCGATCCTGATGGAGTCGACGTTAAGCTTCCTTGGGCTGGGTGTCCAACAGCCGAATGCCTCGTGGGGCAGCATGCTAAATAACGCACAATCTTTCATTGGCGAAGCCACCTGGCTTGCGATGTTCCCTGGGGTCTTGATTTTGCTGACGGTGCTGAGTTTTAACGTGCTGGGTGATGTTTTGCGTACCGCCTTTGAGCCAGGAGCGAACCGCGATGAATAACTTACTGGAACTCGACAACCTGCAAACCTCTTTCTTCACCCGCGAAGGGGAAGTGAAAGCGGTGCGTGGCGTAAGCTTTGCGGTGCAGCGTGGTGAAGTGGTGGGGATTGTTGGCGAATCAGGCTGCGGCAAAAGTGTCACCTGTAAATCGGTGCTTAAACTGCTGGGCAACAATGGCAAAGTGGTGGGCGGGCATGTCCATTTCAAAGGCGAAGATTTAGCCCGCAAAACGCCGGAACAGATGCGCCAACTTCGTGGCAATGACATTGCGATGATTTTCCAGGATCCGATGACCGCGCTCAATCCGGTGCTGACCATCGGCAAACAGATGAGTGAGATCCTGATTCGGAATCAAAATCTCAGCAAAAAAGCAGCCAAAGAAAAATCTATCGCCATGCTGCAACAGGTGGGGATTGGGAATGCTGAACAGCGTTATAACCAGTATCCCCATGAATTCAGCGGCGGGATGCGCCAGCGTGTAATGATTGCCATTGCGCTGTCTTGCCATCCAGCATTGCTGATTGCCGATGAACCAACCACCGCGCTGGATGTCACTATTCAGGCGCAAATTCTGCGTCTGTTAAAACAGCTGCAACAGCAAACCGATACCGCCATTATGCTGATCACCCATGATCTCGGCGTGGTGGCGCAAGTGTGTTCGCGTGTGGTGGTGATGTACGGCGGCCTGGTGATGGAGCAGGGCAGTGTGGAAGATATTTTCTACCGTCCGGCGCACCCGTACACTCGCGGCTTGCTGGCTTCACTGCCGCGACAGGGCGAAACCGGCGCGCGTTTATCGCCGATTGACGGTTCGCCGCCGGGGTTACTCAACCCGCCACCAGGTTGCCCGTTTGCCGAACGTTGTCCGCAGCGTATGGCACATTGCACCAGCCTGCCACCAATGTATCAGACAGGTGAAGGGCATCAGGCAATGTGCTGGTTATGGGATTCGGAGGTGAACAATGCAGGACGTTAAGCCATTGGTTCGGGTCAGTGGGCTACGCAAATATTTCCACAGCCAGCAGGGTTGGTTTAACAAAACGCCCCCGGTGAAAGCGGTGGATGGTGTGAGTTTCGACATCTATCCCGGTGAAACTTACGGGCTGGTGGGCGAGTCAGGCTGCGGTAAATCGACACTAGGGCGCAGCGTGCTGCGTCTGTTTGATATTACTGACGGCGAGATTGAGTTTGCCGGCCAGAACATTGCCAACATGAGTGACAAGCAACTCAAACCGTTGCGCCGCCGCATGCAGGCGATCTTCCAGGACCCGTATTCGTCACTCAACCCAGGCATGACGGTCGCGCAACTGATTGCCGAGCCGATGAAAATCCACGGCTATGGCAAAGCTCAACGCGAAGCACGCACTATTGAATTGCTGGAAAAGGTTGGCCTGAAGGCGGAGCATTTAAACCGCTTCCCGCATGAATTCAGCGGCGGTCAGCGCCAGCGCATCAGCATTGCTCGCGCTTTGTCGGTTAACCCTGAATTTGTGTTATGCGATGAACCGCTCTCG
This sequence comes from Buttiauxella sp. 3AFRM03, assembly GCF_003675305.1. Lineage (NCBI taxonomy): Bacteria > Pseudomonadati > Pseudomonadota > Gammaproteobacteria > Enterobacterales > Enterobacteriaceae > Buttiauxella > Buttiauxella sp. 3AFRM03. The sequence continues at coordinate 878,158 of NZ_CP033076.1, read as the reverse complement.
GCGCTGGATGTTTCGGTGCAGGCGCAGGTAGTGAATATTTTGCAGGATTTGCAGCAGGCATTGGGGCTGACGTACCTGTTTATCGCGCACGATTTATCGATGGTACGCCATATTTCTGACCGTATTGGCGTGATGTACCTGGGCTCGCTGGTAGAAGAAGCCCCGGCGGAAATGCTCTATACCGAACCGGCGCATCCATACACACGGGCGCTATTGGCATCGATTCCGGTGGCCGATCCGCATGTACAAATGCTGGAAAGGGGCGGTATTAGCGGGGAGTTACCGGGGGCGATAAGCGACTGGCCGGGTTGTAAATTCGCCAATCGCTGCCCGCGAGCGATGGATAAATGCCAGAGCCACAGCCCAGTAATGCAGGAGATTTCTCCTGGTCACCGGGTGGCATGTTGGCTGTTTGAAGAAAAGTAAGCGTATTTAGCGTGGTGCCAGAGCGAGAATGACATGTTCAGGGTCATTCTCGATCGCACGTAGTAATGCTTTGGCTGGGCCTGTCGGTTCACGGCGGCCTTGCTCCCAGTTTTTCAGCGTATCGACGCTCACGGAGATCAGCCGGGCAAAACCGGCCTGCGATAACCCCGTCGCCTGACGAATGGTTTTGACCTGAGTCGCGGTGACTTCCGTTACGCGAGATGGCTCGCGTTTACCTTCTACAATCTCATTCATTTGCGTCATGCTTTCAGACAGACGCGCGAACAGTTGTTTATCCATTTACCACCTCTCGTTCATTTGCCGCAAAAAACGTTTTTCCGCTTCATCCAGATCGTCTTTGACCCCTTTCGGGTAAATCAGCAATAGTCTGATGATGCTATCGACGTTTTTATGGAAATAGATGACTCTAACGCCACTGCGTTTTCCCTTGTTTTTTGCAGGCCACCGCACTTTACGCAGGCCACCAGTATGGGGAATCACATCGCCGCTTTCCGGGGAAAACGTCAGGAATACCTGAAACAATCGGTATTCTTCATCCGTGAGCAGTGCGTTGACATCCTCTGTAAAAATGGGCGTTTCGATAAAAAGCATAATATCCGCCATTGGCGTATAGCCAGGATTAGGTTAACAGGAAGTGTACATAAGTCAATGGCGTACTTAGATAGCATGCAAAACTCGGGTGGTTAACTGAATTCACAAAGTTTTAGTACGTTCTTCGGGATGCATTCCAGAATGGATTATTGCCTCAGGGATAGAGGCGCGAGTACTATGACGCCCATTGCGAAACAGGAGAGAAAGAATGTCCGAACAATTATCTGCCGACCAGGAACTGGTTTCTGACGTGGTGGCGTGCCAGTTAGTGATTAAACAAATTCTGGATGTCATTGATGTGATTGCGCCGGTAGAAGTCCGTGAAAAAATGGCGAACCAATTAAAGACCATTGATTTCGCCACTCATCCGGCAGCGGCGGATCCGGTGACCCGCCGCGCGATTCAAAAAGCCATTTCTTTGATTGAACTGAAATTCACCCCGCAAAACGAAGCGCATTAATTCCGAATTATAATCGCCCTTATTCAAGGGCGATTTGTCATCAGAAGAACGTCATCACTAATAAGTAACTCGCTGTACAAGCACAGCTCACGCCGATTAAGCCTGGCAAAATGAAACTGTGGTTAATGATGAATTTACCAATTTTTGTGGTGCCAGAACGGTCAAAGCCGATGCACGCCAGGTCGCTTGGGTAAGTCGGCAACACAAAGTAGCCGTAAGACGCCGGGAAGAAGGCAATCAGCATTTTCGGTTCAACACCCAGCATCAACCCCATCGGTGCCACGGCAGTTAACGCGGCAGCCTGGCTGTTCACCAGTTTAGAAACCAAAAATAGCACGATGGCATAAGTCCACGGGTGGCTTTGCACGACGCCTTCCAGCGCCATTTTTAGTTCTTCAAGATGTGCCTGGAAAAAGGTATCACTCATCCACGCCACACCAAATACCGAGAAAATAGCCACCATACCGGCTTTGAATACCGCGCCGTTAGAGACAGCCGAGGCATTCACTTTGCAGGCGATCAGCATTACGGCACCGGCAATCAACATCATCATCTGGATAACCAGATTCATCGATAGCGGCTTGAATGAGCCTTTTACCTCGAAGGCCGGGCGCAGCGCCGGAATGGCCCCCAATAACACCACCACCAGAATCCCGGCAAAGAAGATCCACGTTGACCAGTAGGCTTGTTTTGGGAACACCTGGTTCATCAGCGTTTCGCTGCTGCCGTAGATAAATTCACGCTGTTTCGGGTCTTTGAGTTTTTCCTGGAACTCTTCGTCGTCCTGCAAATCTTTGCCGCGACGTAAGCTCCACAGTGCTGCAATCAGCACGCCAAACAATGAAGCAGGAACGGAAACGCAGAGGATATCAAGGATGCCCCACGCCTGACCAATACCATGGTTAGCCGCCAGAATCGAAATCAGCGAAACCACCGCCACAGAAACCGGAGACGCGGTAATCGCCATTTGCGAAGCAATTGATGCCACCGCCATTGGGCGTTCCGGACGAATGCCTTTCTTCAGTGCGATATCGGCGATAATCGGGAACATGGTGTACACCACATGACCGGTGCCGCACAGGAAAGTCAGCATCCAGGTGGTGAACGGTGCGAGCAGGGTGATGTGCTGGGGATGTTTGCGCAGCAGACGCTCTGCAAACTGCATCATCACATTCAGGCCACCCGCAGTTTGCAATGTGGCGGCACAACCAATCACAGCAAGAATGGTCAGCATCACATCAACGGGGGGTTTACCTGGCTCAAGCCCAAAGATGAAGGTGAGAATAAACAGCCCAATGCCGCTGATTAGGCCAAGCCCCATCCCACCAAAACGTGTGCCCACTAACAGGCATAAAATAATGACAATAAATTCAATGGTTATCATGGTAGACCCTTAAAGTTGTATATGTAATTAGCATTACAGAATGTAAGGATTACCGCTGGGACACAGATCTTGTTTATTAAACTTCAATTAAAACAGCTTGTTAGTAACAATAAATTAACACTCCGCCCGAGACAGGCGGAGTGAATAATCATAACGGGAGATGGGAATACTGAAGGCGTGGAAGGATAGCGCTGTCGTTTGCTACGTCGACGACTACAACGTCTTCGCCATGTTTAAGCAAAATACGCATGCCATTGTTATCCTGGGTAATCTGCATATCGGTGATAGGTCGCTGGTGGTCGAAATCCCAAACGCTTACAAACACGGGATGCGTTTCATGGCTCCGTAACACCAGATAACTCAACTCACCAACGGCTGGATTATCCGGCGCGCGTCCTTGCCACAACTCGGCATGTCCATACAGCCATAGTGCTTGCCCGTGGTGGGCTGTGGCGAAGTGGCGCGGCTGGCAATTGGTTAACGATACGCAATGCGCATCATTCATGATAGACAACGGGCCGTGAGCACTAAACTGCGCCTGTTCACCTTCAACATCCAGTGCTTTCCCATGCAGATGTAGCGTCCAGTCAATTTGCTGGCAATGCGGATTATGCACGCTGCTAATGTCAATTAAGGCGTTATCCAGCCATAACAGACGGCGGCGAAAACGCACGTCACGCCAGGCTTCACTGTCCCATTGTACGCGGGTATGGCTGTCGAGTTCAGGCGGCGTTTGTCGCCAGTCAACCTCTGTATCCAGCCAGCAGAAAGCCTGGCTTTCATGATACTGGAGGACCACAGGAACGGCAGGGGGTTGGTTGGTTTGGTTGACTGTAATGGTGTTATGCGTGGCGCTATTTTTGTAATACGCATAGTGCATTGGCGCGCCATAACCGGTCGTACCAAGATCAGGCAGGATCTCTTTTGCACCATTAAACAGCAGAATGTTCAGGCGGTCATAGTGGTCATGCTCGCCGCCATAGGGCGTATGCTTAACCAGTAATGCGCGTTTCTTTTCTGTGTTACGCCACACGGTCAGACCGCTATGCGGGGCATGAGTATGACCCGCAGGAATCAGGTCCGGTATCTTTTCTGGCAGTGGTGTGGTGTAAAGCAGGGCATCAAGACCAGGACGCGGATGTTGCGCATTGATAGCCTTAAGCGCGGCGGCATACTGCTCATCGCGATAGTAATGCCAGGCAAAGTGATAAAGATGACCGTGGTCGAGTTTTTCCTGGCCATAGATACAATCGTTGATACGCGGAAAAGTGCCGTCTGGCATTAACAGAGTCAGCGGGAAACTAAGCATTTTTTTATAGTAAGGTTCATCCAGCAAACTCCACTGGGTGCCTATAGCCAGTTTTTCAAAAGCCAGAAAACCTTGCAGGGCGTAGAAGTGGTAATGAATAGATCCCTCGAACCACAGCCCTTCCTCGAACAGGCCCTGTTCAAGCTGATAACGCAGACCGTAAGGTTGGTTGACGGCAAATTCGACTAACGCGGCATCTTCCAGCACCAGCCCCAACACACCGACCGCGCAGCCAATTTTCACTTCATGGTTGTGTAATTGTGCAGTGCGATGGGCCATCAAAAACTGCGCACCAGCGCGCAATAAACGAACTGTAACGTACTCGCGCTGTTCGGCAGTGAGTGCCTCAGCGATGCAATCAAAACCGAGGGCGAAATCCAGCATGCAGTTCGCTTCGCAAAGTGTCTGGGCATTCATTTTCCCCGGACCATTGTACGGAATGCCACCGTGAATTTTGTAATCCGGATAGAACTTAGCGTAACGCATCAGCAATTCACTGACTTTATCCAGATAGATCTGCTCGCCAGTAAGTTGCCACAATAAACCCAACTGGTGGCAGGCTTTGGCATTCAGGCCGTTGAGCTCACGCCACCACGCACCATCATAGGGTTCACCGCTAAAGTTTTGGCCGTCTATCGGGCAGCAATGGCAGGTTGGTGAGGCGCGATCCCACACCAACCTGACGCCGTGGTCGGAGCAGAAATAATAGAGATTCCAGGTTGCCAGGGCGGTTTCTGGCACAACGACTGGATTGTTGAGAACCACACTGTTGTCGGCAATCAACTGCTCAATAATGGCGGGTTGAGCGCAAACTCGTTGCTGAAGAAGAATAAGTTGTTGCGTGGTGAACTGCTTCATCGCTCGATCCTTATTCTCTATCACTGTTGCTTTAATGGGGTAATCAGATGCGAGATATCATCTGGATACTTCGCCATCAGCCATTCGGCTTTTTCAACAAACAGTTTGTCGTCAGGCCAGGCTCGTGCGGCACTGACCATATTCACCAGTGCTTTTTGATCATCCATTTTATCAATATCCTTCCAGGGCCAGGTTTCAGTGCTATTTATGTAGTGCGCGAGGTAGCGATAGCCCTGGCGCAAGCTATGGTCATCAAGAGTGAAATTCCAGACATCAACCCCAGCAATGTCCCCTAAACGCCCCAACTTGTTGTAAGCCTCAAGATGGAAATTGCTGTAATGCCACGGGCGAGTGCGCTCAATTTCCGCCATCTGGCGGCCTTCTTTATCAAAATGGGAGGGAATACGTCGTAGTTGGGTGATTTGTAGTCGTTTTTTAGCGGCGGTTATATCGCCACTAAACAGGGCAAATGACGCTGCCTGTAAATCAAAATAGGTGCCGTGATTGTTATGCCAATTGTCTTCTTCAAATCCGTTTTGGCTGGTGCTCATCCAATGGTAAAAATCGCCATACCATTGTTTTATCTTCTGATAATCTTCATCGCTGACCACATTCGCTGGGCGTAATAATTCAACGGCATCAATCACTTCTACCAGTGCGCGACTGTCAATCAGGCCAATCCCTCGGCCATCGTTAATCCCCGGAATAGCCTGCGCATGTTGCAGGTTAGGATTCATGCGCGTTTCTGGTTTCACAAACCAGTTCAGCAATTGGTCACGTGCTTTTTCGGCGTATGCCGGGTTGTGGGAAAATTGCCACGCCAGCGCCAGTGTCCAAACGTCATTGCTCATGTTCACCAGACGTTTTTTGTCCGTGGCATCACTATTGGCATCAGGGTTGGTTTGGCCATCTTTGCGAAGGTAGGGCAGGCCATCTTTTTTGTTCGGATCGGGCCACCAGTACGGTGGAAAACTGTAGTAATCATGTTTATCGCCGCTGGCGGCGATTAGCGTTTTATCCATCACTGAATACAGTGGTTTGTTCAGCGCCTTGTCTGCGTTGGCAATCAGTTTTTGATAAGCCCCGGTAAATTGTGGATTTTGTGCCTCTATCTGCTGCTGGCTATAGCGTAGATCATCGAGCTTAATTTGCAGTGGATGTGCATCGGCGGCATATAACGGTGAGGCCAGTAATGAACCCGCCACCGCCAACGAAAGCAATGACAGGCAAGATAATAAACTGGGTTTTGTCGGGCACATATTTTCTCCGTCCATCGATGGAATGAATTCAGGGTGCTAAGAATGTTCGCCTTATTAGTATCAATGTGTTGATACCGTTAATGGTGTTATTAATTTTCGTTAAATATGAGGCTAGAAATAAATTTTTTTGGATTGAGTGCGCAGTGTAAGAGGCGGAATAATTATTTATGTGATTAATCTCAAATTAATATCAGAGATGTAAAATAACGCCTTGTAATGAGATTTGCATCACGAAAATGAGTGCTTTCAAATACTTGTTTATATTGTGCAGGTTTTGTTTAATTTTTTATCTTTATGATTTTAAAGGTTAAAAATGTTTATGTGATTTTTGATATGTTTTTTAGTGTGACTTCAAACACGTTTTTGCATTGTGAAACAGTATTTCTGTTTTATGGCGTTGTGTTTAATAAGGGCATTCTATTTAATTGCTGGGCAGCCTTTTCATTAGCGAAATAACCTGCTTCACTCCATTTTTGTTTCAACAATTAAATCTCTTAAAATAAGGGTGTGAATATAAATGTTCCCTACAAAATTAAAATCCGCATTACTGATCTCTGCTCTTGGTTTAAGTGCATCGCAAACCTTTGCAGCAGAAACTTTGAACGTCTGGATTCGTGCCAGTAACGACTCCAAAAATATTTACAAACAAGAGGCCGAAACCTTTGAGCAAAAGACCGGCATTAAAATCGAGTACTTTAATGCTACCACCGACTTCGAACAGCGACTGGCGCGCGCGGCAGCCGGTAATGCACTACCTGACCTGATTTTTAACGATGCGGTCGCCATCGGACAATTCATCCAGCTCGGTATCGCGGAAGAAATTGACCCGAAAACTATTGCCGGTGGTGAAAACCTTTACCCGACCGCCTGGGAAAGTACCCGCTATACCGACGGTAAATTCTACGGCGTCCCCACTTCGGCCCAAACCTTCGCGCTCTTTGTGCGTAAAGACTGGCGTGAAAAATTAGGGATGCCTGCGCCAAAAACATGGAGTGACGTCGAAAAATTAGCCAAGGCCTTTACCACCCAGGACCCTGACGGCAACGGCAAAAACGACACCTACGGCTTTTTGCTCCCGGGCTCAACCACACGCGGCTACGCTAGCTGGTTTATGAGTGCCTTCTTGTGGCAAGCCGGTGGCGATTTTATTCGTGAAGGTGCGAAGGGGGAGTTTAAAGCTTCGCTAGACGAACCTGAGGCCCGCGAAACGTTGCAATTTATGCGCGGCATGTTGTGCGAAAAAGTCGTGCAACCTGGAGCTATTAACGCCACGACCGCCGACATCATTCCGTCCTTCCGATCCGGCCAAACCGGGATGTTCTTCACCGGCCCTTATCACATCGCTTTATTTGATAAAGACCCGGGTAAGGACAACTTCGAAGTGGTGACCCTAACTGGACCAAAAGGGAGTGCTACGCTTGCGGAAGGCACCACGGTCTTCATGATGAAAAGCAGTAAAAACAAAGAGGCGGCGCGCAAATTTATTGAATTTATGATTTCCCAGGAGGGGCAAGAAATTGGCATGGGTAAAGGCAGTAAACACATGCCTGTGGTCCGTTTGCCTGTCAATAAATTGGTCGATACCCAGGCGGTTTACAACGATGAACGCTGGGCAACTTTCGCCAAACTTTACGCTGAACAAGGCCGTTACGTGCCGCAAGTTCCAAACTGGACGCCAATTCGCCAAATAACCGCCGATGGCTTTAACCGCATTCTGGCGGACTGCAATAGCGATATTGCCGCTGAACTCAAAACCACCAACGAGAAGGTCAACGCTGAACTTGCCAAACAGCAGGTACTGGCGAAGTAAGGGTAGTTATAACGTAACCCTCACCCCATCCCTCTTCCATCGGGAGAGGGGGAAAGAACTTTCGCTCTCCTTAGGGGAGATGGCAAGAGTGAGGGGTAATAACGAAAACCGTAAAAAATGAGTGAAAATAACGATGTTGACTCCTCGCCAGAAACGAAATCTGGTGCCATGGCTTTTCCTCGCTCCGGCACTGGTCATTTTCACCTGGTTTAAATTCATCCCGATGCTGCAAGGCCTGGTGATGAGTTTTTACAAAGTGAACTTCAATCAACCAGATGAATGGGTTGGATTTGCCAACTTTGCACGCGCGTTCGCCGACATAGAACTGCATTCGGCAGTTTTTAACACCTTCCTGTATGTGGTGGTGACAATGGTGGTCGGGGCGGTTTTGGCATTCTTCCTTGCCATGTTGCTTGAAGGGCCTGCTCGCCATTTGCGTTTCATCCGTACGGCGATTTTCTTACCCGCGGTCACCAGTGCAGCAATCGTCGCCGAAATGTGGCGTATCTTGTTCAACCCAACGCCTAATGGTGTTGTGAACCACATCTTGAGCTGGTTCGGTATTGCCGACCAGGGGTTCCTGGCCAGTGCCGATCAGTCGCTTTGGGTGATCATGCTGCTGCATATCTGGAAAGCAGTACCGTACAACATGGTGATCTTTATTGCTGGGTTGGCGGGCATTAGCCGTGACTTGTACGACGCTTCAAACGTGGATGGTGCGAACTGGTGGAACCGACTGCGTTACGTCACGTTGCCTGGCATGATCCCGGCGATTTCTGTGGTGCTGATGTTGTCATTTATTCGTGGCTTCCGTGTGTTTGCAGAAGTGTATGCCACTACGGGGGGTGGGCCATCCGGCGCCACTGAAATGATCATGACTCATATCTACAAACTCGGTTTTGAGCAATTTGACTACGGCTATGCTTCGGCGGTGTCGTTCCTGTTATTCGCTTTCACCGTCGTGTTGACGATTTGTCATCTCACTTTGAAAAAGCGCATCGCCCGCTATTAAGGAGCCGCCCATGTTAGGTAAACGTTGGGATACCGTAGGTCGCTGGATGATTTATGGCTTGCTGTTAATTGTATTTGTCGGGCCATTCTGGGGCATTGTCGCCACGGCCTTTAGCGGAGCACCGGTTAAACCGGGCGAACTGCTGGCATGGCCAAATGAGTTTTCCATGGAGAACTTTATCTTTGCCTGGCAAGACATTGGTGTCTGGCAATATTTGCTGAACTCAATGGTGGTGGTGTTCTTTGGCACCATTTTGCAGGTTGCCGTTAGTGCGCTTGCCGCCTATGCGTTGGCACGCAAGAAGTTCATCGGCGTTTCATTGGTTAGTCTGGTCATTCTTTCTACCATGATGCTGCCGGAGGAAGTGATCGCCATTCCGCTGTACATGATTATCAACTGGCAACTGCCGCTGATTGATTCGTCACTCTACAACACCTATCTGGGCATGATTATGCCGGTTGTGGGTTGGGCGTTTTCGATCTTCGTCTTAAGCGAATTTATGGCGGCGATCCCTAAAGAGCTGGAAGAGGCGGCGCGTATCGATGGGGCAAATGAGTGGCAAATATTCTTCCACGTCATTTTACCGCTGGTGAAACCGGCACTCGGCACCGTTGTGACGTTTGGCTTCATCATGATTTGGGACCAGTACCTGCTGCCGCTGATTGTGGTGAACCATGACAGCCTGAATACCATCCCGGTTATTCTTGGCCGTCTGCGTACGGACGAAAGTATTACACCAAACATTTTCATTGCCATCACCTTACTGGCGATGTTGCCAAGCATCATTGTTTATCTCGGTCTGCAAAAACATTTCAATCGCGGGATTATGTCCGGCGCGGTCAAAGGATAAGGAGCGACACATGGGTTCCGTGGTACTGAAAAATGTCTGTAAATCATATGGTGATGTGCATGTCATCAAAGATGTCTCTTTGACTATTCCAGATGGAGAGTTCTGTGTGTTGGTTGGCCCAAGTGGCTGTGGGAAATCAACCCTGTTGCGCATGATCGCCGGGCTAGAGGAAATTACTGGCGGTCAGGTTGCGATCAATGAGAAGGATGTCACTGACGTTGAGCCAAAGCTGCGTGATATCGCGATGGTGTTCCAGAGTTACGCACTGTATCCGCAAATGACAGTGCGCGAAAACATGGGTTTTGCGCTCAAAATGGCAAAACTGCCTAAAGCGGAAATCAGCCAAAAAGTGGAAGCGGCCGCTGATCTGCTCGGACTAGGCGTCCTGCTGGATCGTTTGCCAAAAGATCTTTCCGGCGGCCAGCGTCAGCGCGTAGCGATGGGGCGCGCCATTGTACGTAATCCTCAGGTGTTTTTGTTCGATGAACCGCTCTCTAACCTTGATGCAAAATTGCGTACTCAGGTACGTGGTGAAATCCGCGAACTGCATCGCCGCCTGAAAACCACCTCGGTGTACGTGACGCATGACCAAATTGAAGCCATGACCATGGGGCAGATGATCGTGGTACTGCGGGAAGGGCGTATTGAGCAGGTGGGTAGCCCGCTGGAGTTATACGATCGTCCGGCTAATTTGTTCGTTGCCGGATTTATCGGTTCGCCTGAAATCAATCAGTTAAAAGGTGAAGTGACACTACAAAACGGCGAGATGATGTTACGCCTCAATGATGGCTCTTTGTTAAGCTTGCCGCCGGGCGTACAAGTCAAGCCGCAGCAAAAAGTGGTGTATGCGATTCGCCCGGAACAGGTCAATGTAGTGAGCGAAGCAGAACAGAGCGGGGCGCTGAAAGCGACCATCACAGCCATCGAAAATACCGGTTCTGATATGCAGTTATTCTGTAACACAGGAGGCGGTGCATTTACTTCGGTGTTTAAGCAACGCTTAAATGTTCGGGAGGGGGAAACGGTATGGTTGCAGCCTCGACTGACCGGTATCCACATTTTTGATGCCGAAAGTGGGCAGCGAATAGCCTGTCATTAAGGAGCAGTAAATGAAGTTGTATACCCTGGATGTGACGTGTCTTGAGAATGCTCGCCGTGGCTTACAGCAGCCTTTTTCTCCGTTACAGCTGGCACTGGGTCAGCTGGTCAGAGAGGCGGATAAACTCCGTGGTCAACCGCTGGAAAGCGTGGTGCATAAAAAATTGCGTCCGGTGAGTGGCGATCCACATGATTACTACAGCCTGGGGACATACTGGTGGCCCAATCCGCGCAGGCCTAACGGCCTGCCGTATATTCGTCGCGATGGGCACACCAACCCGCAATGTCAGAATAACGACACGGATACCACGCGTATAATCCGTATGTGTGAACGCAGCCTGACGCTTGGGCTGGCGTGGTACTTCACTGGACAGCGCAAGTACGCGCAGGCGGCGGCGGAACAAATCAAATGCTGGTTCCTTGACGAACAAACGCGGATGAATCCGCATTTGAACTACGGTCAGGCGATCCCAGGGATTGTTTCTGGCCGTGGTACCGGGCTTATCGATACGCGCTTGTTATGGATGGTGATTGATGCCATTGGCCTGATTAGCCCAGCTGGAGTGTTGGATACCGACGACATTATCGGTTTGCACCAATGGTTCAGGGACTTTAATCACTGGATGTTTTACAGCGATGTGGGTCACTCTGAATATGTCTGGCATAACAACCACGGCACCTGGTATGACGCACAGCGTGCGGCTAATGCACTGTTCTATGGTGATAAAGGGCTAGTGGCTCGCATCATTCAGCAGGGGATAACCCAACGCATGGCGGCGCAAATCGACCAGGAAGGGAAACAGACAATGGAACTGGAGCGTCCGGTGCCGTTCCACTATTCCTTGTTTAACCTTGAAGCGCATTTGTTGTTGAACCGTTACGCTGAGCATGTCGAGTTTGACCGCTGGAATGCCGTGCAGGATGGCCGAAGTGTGAAGCTCGGTATCGATTATTTGATGCCGTTTATCGCCGACCCGGATTTATGGCCGTACAGTGATTTACAAGGCATTGTCTGGGATAGCGCCTTGCGCATCATATTGCAATCGATGCGCGGGTATCCCAAAGAGGCTGCGCGTTATAAAACCGTGTTGGGCAGCTTCCCTGAAGAGACCCTGGGTCTGCATGAACAACTGATGTGGTGCGCTTAGGGAAGGGTGTGACCTGGCCGGGCCTTAGTCATTGACCCGACCAAAAGGCCTCAATGCTGCTGATGATTCACCAAATTCGTCAAATGCTCATCGGTCTGGCTCATGCACATTCCGGCTTTATGTGCATTACGGACTTCATCGAGAATGGTATTGAGCAACACACCTTCGTCTTGCTGCTCCCGATCCATGGTTTTCAGGAAAGTGAGCGTCGAGAAATCATTTAATGCGGTAGCTTCTGCGGTCAGTGTGGTTAATGTCGCGCAACGTTGGTCATAATCGGCCACCGTTTGCTCGAACAACGTTTCTAATGAATCGCATTCGCGTGGCGGTTCTTCAATCGTCGCCACAATAGGATTACCACCGGCTTGCTTCATAAAAGTAAAAATACGCATCATTTGCGTGACGCTGCATTGTGCCTGATTTCTTAAAAAGATCGCTGTGCCCGTTAAACTCTTTTCGGAGCACCAGTGACTTAAGCGCAAATAAAGGTTGGAGGAGTAGAAGTCGCGGTTTATCTGTAAGTTAAGTCTTTGAACCATGCCGGAAGTTGCCATAATCATTCCTTTATTGAATCGGAACATCGGTGAAGATGGGGTAAACAATAAAAATTCATGGGGATGTTTAAACCATACCTCTTTAGGGGTATTCGGAGAACTATTAATTATGTCGTTTTATCACTATTTTCAGCCTGGAGTACTAATAAATAGCAAAGGCTAAAAATGAAATGATTATTAATGCGCGACTTTGTTTTTATATTCTCTAAATATAATGAGCTAAATTGTGATTCACAGCTGAGTACTGGAATAGGCTAGTGCTTGTTTATTGTGTTAGATCATATTTTCTGCCCATCGGATAATTGCGCTCGTGACTGTTTCCGGTACTGCAACGGAGTTTGATTCATCATCTTCTTAAAACAAGTAATGAAATAAGTGTCCTCGATAAACCCCACTTCCTGAGCGATGGCGTCAATGCTTAACGGCGAAGTGCGCAACAGGTCGCAGCTTTTCTTGATGCGCCGCGTCAGTAAGTACTCATGAATACTGCCGCCGGTCTGCTGGCGAAAAATACGTGAAGTGTAGCTGCGCGATAATCCAATAGATTGTGCAAGTTCATCCAGTGAAAACTTGGTGCTGTAATTATTCTCGACCCACTGCATGATGCGCGAGGCAACCGTAGGCTGTTGCGGGATAAATGCCTGCGGCTGCGCGGGGAGAAACGCCATAATCTGCATCACCATAAACGCAACATCACTGGCCGTTGAGTGCGCTGTCGGGTCCAGCTTATCGAACCCGCCAAGAATCACTTCCATAAATTCTGCCTGTTCACTCAAATCGTACACCTGCGCGGGCACGTTGCTGGCGGCCAGGGCTGAAAATTGAGCCTGTTGGCGCGCAAATGCCTGCAAAGAGCCGATCACTGAAGAGTGCTCAATGTGCATAGTGGTGCGGTGATACTGGTTTTTGTCACTGGCTTCGACATGCACTTTGTGCAAACGGAACGGTGGGAAAATAAATAACCGGCCAGGCCGCGCGGTGTAATGTTGATTATCCACGACAACAATGCCATAGCCTTTTGAAATATAGAGAAATTCAACACATTGATGCCAGTGATAGTACTGAGCACTTGAGGCGCGTAAACGGTGAAATGAGATAACCTGGCTATCAAGTGTGATGCGCTCCATCAATTGTGCTTCGCTCATTTCCCCTCCAGGACAACAAATTTAAGTTTTTACGCCATCATTTGTAATTTATTCACCTTGCGAATAGAAAAATCCAGCGAAATTGAAATGGCGGTTTATTTTTGTGATGCGGCTCACTCTGAGCCTTGAATAAAAGCGACTAATCTGTTCATCAACGCGAAGTATTAGCGCACTGAAAAATAGCTATAACAATAACTTACTCTATTCTCGTGTTTAACGGGAGGACATCTTGCAACCTAAAAACATTACAATAAACAACCGCCTTGAAAGCAGGGACGATCTACAAAAACTGGTTAACGAATTATTGAATGCCGTTTCGCCATTCTTTAAAAAAGATGCCAGTCGGGTCGACCTTGCTAATTTCACTGCACATTACGGCCAGCAGATTGCCAATATGGAAACTTTCTCGCGTTTGCTGTGGGGTGTGACTCCATTGCTGGCGGGCGGAAGTGAACCAGAGCAATTATCTTTTTATATCCAGGCGATAAAAAACGGTACTAACCCGGAGCACGCAGATTATTGGGGGGAGGTTGCACCTTTCGATCAGCGCATTGTGGAAATGGCAGCCTACGGGTTAATGCTGGCGATAGCGCATAAGCCGCTGCTGGCGCATTTCAATGAACAAGAAAAACAGCATCTTTGGCAGTGGCTCAGGCAAAGTGAAAACCAGGATATTCCAGATAACAACTGGCATTTCTTCCCAATTCTGGTGCAGGTAGGTTTCCATCGTTGTGGAATGCCGAACAATACTGATGCGCTGGAAACGCATTTTGCTGCCATGGAACAATATTATCTCGGCGATGGCTGGTATTCAGACGGCCCAGGACGCCCGCGTGATTACTATATTTCGATGGGCTTCCATTTCTACGGGCTGATTTACGCCAAATTAATGGCGGATGTTGATCCTGAACGTTGCAATAAACTGCGCGAGCGGGCGGCCCTGTTCGCTGCCGACTTTATCCATTTCTTTGCGGACGACGGCGCTGCTATTCCCTTTGGCCGCAGCCTGACTTATCGCTTCGCACAGGGCGCATTCTGGAGTGCTGCGGCGTTTGCCGGGCTGGAAGTCTTTGAACCTGGCGTGGTAAAGGGCATTGTTCTGCGCCATTTACGCTGGTGGCTGCAACAACCGCTGTTCGACCGCGATGGTGTGCTGAGCGTCGGTTACAGCTACCCAAATCTGGTCATGGCGGAAGATTACAACGCACCGGGCTCTCCGTACTGGGGGCTAAAAACCGTATTGGTGCTGGCGTTAGGCCAGGACGATGCCTTCTGGCAGGCGCAAGAGTTGCCGCTGCCACCTGGTGACGCACACCATAGCATTCCTCATGCTGCGCAAATTCTGGTTCATCAGCCTAATCATTTATGGATGCTAACTTCCGGCCAGCTTGAGCTGAATAACTTCGTTAATACCGAAGCTAAATACTGCAAATTTGCTTATTCCACACGCTACGGTTTCACCATTGAACGGGGGCGTTATGGCTTAAATCACGCGGCTCCAGATTCGATGTTGCTGTTATCTGAAAAAGACGATTACTGGCGTGGGCGTCGCGATTGCCAGAACGTCACAACCGCGGATGGCATGATTTACAGCCGTTGGCTGCCATGGAGTGACGTGACTATCGACACCTGGTTACTGCCGCTGGGCGACTGGCAGGTGCGTGTGCATTCCCTCAAAACCGAACGTGAACTGGATTGTGCTGAAGGCGGTTTCAGCCTGCCAAACCGTCCGCTTCCCGAAGCGCAAATGGCGAAAGCTTGCTGCCAACTGACCTCCGTCACGGATACCAGTGCCATTTACTGTTTGAGCCCGCAACCGCGCAATGGCGACCAGGTGTTAACGCCGCCAAACAGTAACCTGCTCTTTGCTGAACGGGCTGCGGTTCCGCTGTTGAAAGGGGAGTTGAGTAAAGGCACGCATCTGTTAATCAGTGCTGTCTGGGCAGGGGATTCAGCGGTATTTGATGCGAACACTCGCCCACAAGCCATGGTCAGCGAGGGTGTTGTGCGCCTGGTGATGGGTAAGCTCGAAACACAAATCATGTTGAATAAACTGCCGTGATGATTCTGGAGAAACACCAATGAACATGTCGACAATAACGCGTACCGCGCAAATAAAAATGAGCAGTTTCATTTTTCTCTACTTTTTCACCTGGTCCTCAAGCTTCGGGCTATATGCCTTGTGGCTGAGTCAAAAAGTCGGTTTAGACAGCATCACGATCGGTAGTGTTTTTGCTATCAATGGAGTCTTTGCCGTAGTGATGAAACCGGTCTATGGCTACATCATGGATAAGATCGGCATGAGTAAATGGCTGCTCTATTTTGTCTGCGCCGTTTCCGCACTGATGGCCCCGTTCTTTGTTTTCATCTACCAACCTTTACTACTGACGCACACCATGGTGGGGATTGTGATTGGTGCGCTGTACCTGAGCCTGGGCTGGTATGCCGGTGTGGCCGCTTCCGAATCCTATGCTGACCGCTTTAGCCGCATGTATGGTCTGGAGTTTGGGCGCATTCGTATGTGGGGTTCACTGGGCTGGGCAATGGCCGCTTCGGTTTCCGGTTTGCTGTTCAACTACACGCCGCTGGCCAACTTCCTTGTCAGCAGCGCCACGTCAGTGCTGATGCTCCTGATGTTGGTCAGCCTGAAAATTGGCGACGAGCAACTGCGGAGTAACAACGTGATTTCCGCAAACAAAATCGTCTTTGCCGATGTGCTGATGTTACTGAAAAACCGCAAATTCTGGATGTTTAGCCTCTATGTCGCCGGTGTGGCATGGATGATGTTTGTTGCTGAACAGCAGTTCCCGCGCTACTTCGTTTCGTTCTTCGACACCAAAGAGCAGGGCAATGCGTGGTACGGCTACCTGAGCACCGTCCAGTCCGGCATGGAATTCGTGATGATGATGTTCATCCCGTTGCTGGTAAATCACTACGGTGCCAAAAAAGGGTTGCTGTTCTGTGGCTGCGTAGTCGGAGCCCGTCTGATTGCATCCGGCCTGACCAGCGACCCGCTGATCATCTCGATCATCAAACCGTTCTACGGTGTTGAGATCTCGCTACTGCTGATTTCGGTATTCAAATACATCGCGGAGCACTTCGACAAAAAAATTAACGCCACCATGTATCTACTGGGTTATCAGGCCATGATCTACGTCGGTTCCGTGGTTGTGGCACCGCCAGCCGGATATCTGTACGACAAAATTGGCTTCGGGCAGACCTACTTAATCATGGGAAGTTGTGCGCTGCTGTTCACCCTGGTTTCTGCTTTCACACTCTCGCGCTGCCAGTCAAAGCGCGATGAGTCCCGCAATTTCGCACCCGCTTTAAATACCGCACCGGCCGAGCCGGTAAAACATTAATCTTAGGAGACGTTATGACCCGTACTGTTGCCACTGAAAAAGTCGTGACCGAGCCGCTGCGCCCGATTGAATTACATCAGGTTGACCGTCTGGCACTGAATCGCAAACTGGATGCCGCGTTAAAAAGCGTGACCAAAAAACTGGACAAAAACATCATTGCCCTGGGTGACAAGTTCCCGAATGAAGCCTGTGAAGGCGGAAAATGGGCACCAACAGGCAACGTCGAATGGACAACCAGTTTTTGGACTGGCCAGTTGTGGCTGATGTGGGAGTTGACCGGCGATGATAAATATCGTGAAGCCGCCGAGCGCTACTTGCCCTCTTTCGCGGAACGTTTAGACCTGCGTATTGAAACCGCGACTCATGACCTGGGCTTTCTTTATACCTTGTCATGCATCAATGCCTGGCGGTTAACGGGTAATGAAACGGCTCGTCAGACTGCGCTGCAAGCGGCTGACATTTTAATGGAACGTTACAACCCGGTCGCCAAAATCATCCAGGCGTGGGGCGATTTGAATGACCCGGAACAACAGGGGCGGATGATTATTGACTGCAATATGAACCTTCCGCTGCTTTATTGGGCGAGTGAACAAACGGGTGATGCGCGTTACGCGCAAGCGGCAACAGCACACGCACAGCAGGCGGCAAAATATATCGTGCGTCCGGATTCTTCCACTTTCCATACTTTCTATATGGATGTGGAAACGGGCGAGCCACGATTTGGTAATACGCATCAGGGCTTCAGTGACACTTCGTGTTGGTCGCGTGGGCAGGCTTGGGGCATCTATGGTTTCTTGCTCACTTACCTGTACACCGGTGACACCAGCATGGTGGATCTCACCCGCAGCCTGGCGCATTACTTTATCAACCGCTTGCCGGAAGATGATGTCTGTCATTGGGATCTGGCATTGCTGGGAACCGATGCGGTGCGTGATAGCTCGGCGGCGGCGATTACCGCCTGTGGCTTGCTGGAACTGGTCAACACGCTGCCGGTGTTGGATGAACATCGCGCCCATTATGAAGAGATGGCGCTGCGGATTATCCAGTCACTGACGGATAACTACCTGGCACGCGACGATGAAGCGTGTGAAGGCTTGTTGAAACACTCGGTTTATCACATGGCAAGCGGCAAAGGTGTCGATGAATGCTGTAGTTGGGGTGACTATTTCTACCTGGAAGCACTGACCCGCGTGCGCAAGGTATGGAATCTCTACTGGTAAATATTTCGCCCCCGCAGGCCTGCGGGGGCAACATGGAGAGTTGGAATGAAAACTGTTGCTGTTCTGCTGGCTCCTGGTTTTGAAGAAGGTGAAGCTATTGTCATTATTGATATTTTGCGCCGCCTTCAAGTTAACGTTCGTACACTGTCTTGCGTAGATACGCGCGCCGTGGTGAGTTACCACGATATTCCGATGGTTGCCGATGCCACATTAAGCGAATGTTTTGATGAAACCTTTGATGCTGTTGTTTTACCCGGCGGCCCGGAAGGCAGCACCTTTTTGGCAGGTTGCGCCAGTGTGATTGCCTTCGTGCGCCGTCATGACCAACAGGGCAAATTTATCTGCCCGATTTGCTCCGCCGCGGCACGTGTCTTGGGTGGAAATGGTTTATTGAAAGGCCGCCGTTACGTCTGCTCCGGTGATTTATGGCAGCAGGTGAAAGACGGTGAATATGTTGACGCTGATGTCGTTGAGGACGGTAATCTGATTAGCGGAAGGGGGCTGGGCAAAGTGTTTGATTTTGCATTGACCGTTGCAGCTCGCCTGGAAGGTGATGAAGCGCCAGCCCGCGACCAGGCGGATCATATTTATTATCCGTGGTAGTGGTGAATACTCAGGGAATATTTTATTCCCCTGAGTATTCGTATTAACAAAAAAATGGTATTACTCCTGCATTGCTTTTTATTAAAACATTTTATTTTCTGATCAATACATTTCCCGCCTGATAGTCACCAAAGCCGCAAGGATGTGCTGGCTGTACTTATGGATAATTCAGCTAATTACCTCTCAATTCATCATACATATCTGCTCATTCTTATGCCTTTAATGGCTGAATGTATGTACGCTTTTACTGTATTTCTGGCGTGTGATTGCGCTCTCCTATGGATGATTAATTTCCCGCTACAACTATCGTAAGCCCAATAGCTAAAAGTCGAAACGGCTAATGGCTTGTTTTAACTAAACCTTACCCTACATAAAATAAGATCGAGCGGGAGTTTACCATGCACAAATTTACTAAGGCGCTAGCGGCCATCGGCATTGCGGCGGTTATGTCACAATCCGCTATCGCTGAAACCATGAAGCTCGGTTTTCTGGTGAAACAACCAGAAGAACCCTGGTTCCAGACTGAATGGAAATTTGCCGATAAAGCCGGCAAAGATCTCGGTTTTGAAGTGATTAAAATCGCGGTTCCGGACGGCGAAAAAACCCTTAATGCGATCGACAGCCTGGCCGCCAGCGGCGCGAAAGGTTTTGTTATCTGTACGCCAGATCCAAAACTGGGTTCAGCAATTGTCGCAAAAGCGAAAAGCTACGACATGAAAGTCATTGCCGTGGATGACCAGTTTGTCACCGCCAAAGGCGCACCGATGGACACCGTGCCGTTAGTGATGATGGCAGCGACCAAAATCGGCGAGCGCCAGGGGCAAGAGCTGTACAAAGAGATGCAGAAACGTGGCTGGGATGTGAAAGAGTCGGCGGTGATGGCGATTACAGCAGATGAACTCGACACCGCTCGCCGTCGTACTTCTGGCTCGATGGACGCTCTGAAAGCCGCCGGTTTCCCGGAAAAACAAATCTACAAAGTCCCAACTAAATCTAACGACATCCCTGGGGCATTCGATGCCGCAAACTCCATGCTGGTTCAGCACCCTGAAGTGAAACACTGGCTGATTGTCGGCATGAACGACAACACCGTGCTGGGCGGCGTGCGCGCCACTGAAGGTCAGGGCTTTAAAGCGCCAGACGTGATTGGTGTAGGTATCAATGGGGTGGATGCGATAAGCGAGCTGTCGAAGGCGCAGGCTACCGGCTTCTATGGTTCACTGCTGCCAAGCCCGGACGTTCACGGTTATAAGAGCAGCGAAATGCTCTACAACTGGGTCACTAAAGGGGCTGAACCACCGAAGTTCACTGAAGTGACTGACGTGGTGCTGATCACGCGCGAAAACTTTAAAGAAGAACTGGCGAAAAAAGGTCTCGGCGGTAAGTAACCGTTTGTGGTGGATGGTGCTTGCGCTCATCCACCCTACCCAAATCTCACCAACGTCAACACCAACTGTAGGTCGGATAAGCACAAGCGTCATCCGACATTGGGGTATGTCATGCAACACCAGACACCGTATCTCTCTTTTCGTGGTATAGGCAAAACCTTCCCCGGCGTGAAAGCCTTACAGGACATCAGTTTCGACTGCTATGCCGGGCAAGTTCACGCTCTAATGGGGGAGAATGGCGCAGGAAAATCAACGCTGCTGAAAATCCTCAGCGGGAACTACGCGCCTACCGAGGGCAGCATTGTCCTGCGTGGGGAACCCGTGACATTTGCTGATACCCCTGCGGCACTTAATGCCGGTGTCGCTATTATTTATCAGGAACTCCACCTGGTGCCGGAAATGTCGGTTGCCGAGAATATTTACCTTGGGCAACTGCCGCATAAAGCAGGGTTTGTGAACCGCTCGCTACTCAATTACGAAGCTAAAATACAGCTTGAGCATCTGGGGCTGGATATTGACCCGAGCACGCCGCTCAAATATTTGTCTATCGGCCAGTGGCAGATGGTGGAAATCGCCAAGGCGCTGGCGCGTAATGCAAAAGTTATCGCTTTTGATGAACCCACCAGTTCGCTTTCACGTCGTGAAATCGACAATTTGTTCCGCGTGATTCGTGAATTACGCGCTGAAGGCCGCGTCATCCTTTACGTTTCGCATCGTATGGAAGAGATTTTCGCCCTCAGCGATGCGATTACCGTGTTCAAAGATGGTCGCTACGTGCGCACCTTCGATGACATGAAACAGGTCAACCATGATTCGCTGGTACAGGCGATGGTCGGGCGCGACCTCGGTGATATTTATGGCTGGCAAGCTCGCGACCATGGGGCTGAGCGTTTGCGGCTTGAGGGCGTAAAAGCTCCAGGTGTGCGCACGCCGATTTCACTTTCAGTACGCAGCGGCGAAATCGTTGGGCTATTTGGCCTGGTCGGTGCCGGGCGTAGCGAATTAATGAAAGGGATGTTTGGCGGCACGCGCATCACGGAAGGCAAAGTGCAGATTGATGGCGAAGTTATCAACATCAATAAACCGGCGGATGCGATTCGTGCGGGCATGATGCTCTGTCCGGAAGACCGTAAAGCGGACGGTATTATTCCGGTGCACTCGGTGCGCGACAACATCAATATCAGTGCGCGGCGCAAACATATTAGTGCAGGCTGCCTGATTAATAACCGTTGGGAAACCGACAACGCCGCCTCTCACATCCGTTCCCTGAATATCAAAACCCCATCGGCTGAACAGCTGATCATGAATCTCTCTGGTGGTAACCAACAAAAAGCGATTTTAGGGCGCTGGTTATCAGAAGAGATGAAAGTGATTCTGCTAGATGAGCCAACACGCGGCATCGACGTCGGCGCAAAACACGAAATCTACAACGTGATTTATGCGCTTGCGGCTCAAGGTGTGGCAGTGCTGTTTGCCTCCAGCGATTTGCCTGAAGTGTTAGGGCTTGCCGACCGCATCATTGTGATGCGCGAAGGGGAAATAGCCGGTGAACTGCTGCATGGCGAAGCCAATGAACAGCAAGCATTAAGCCTGGCGATGCCAAAAACCAGCGCGTCAGCCGCATGAGTAAGGAGAGAAAAATGTCTGCATTGACTCCATCATCAACGAAAGCATCATCAACCAATGCCTCGTCGGGCGATAGCAAGAAAAAGTCGTCTTTAAGTCTTGGGCGCATCTGGGACAACTACGGCATGCTGGTGGTGTTCGCGGTGCTGTTTATCGCCTGCGCCATCTTTGTGCCAAACTTCTCTTCTTTTGTGAACATGAAAGGGTTGGGATTAGCCATTTCGATGTCGGGAATGGTGGCGTGTGGCATGTTGTTCTGCCTGGCATCTGGTGATTTTGACTTGTCTGTTGCGTCAGTGATTGCCTGTGCGGGCGTCACCACGGCGGTGGTCATCAACCTGACTGAAAGCCTGTGGATTGGCGTGGCGGCTGGGTTGTTGCTGGGCGTATTAAGCGGCCTGGTTAATGGTTTTGTCATCGCCAGGCTGAAAATCAACGCCCTGATTACCACCCTTGCCACCATGCAGATTGTGCGCGGACTTGCGTACATTATTTCTGATGGTAAAGCGGTCGGCATTGAAGATGAGCGCTTCTTTACGCTGGGTTATGCCAACTGGTTGGGGTTGCCTGCACCAATCTGGCTGACGGTCGGTTGCCTGATAATCTTCGGTTTCTTACTCAATAAAACCACGTTTGGCCGCAACACGCTGGCGATTGGCGGTAATGAAGAAGCGGCGCGTCTTGCAGGTGTTCCTGTGGTGCGCACCAAAATCATTATCTTCATTCTTTCTGGCTTAGTCTCGGCTGCTGCAGGGATAATACTGGCTTCGCGTATGACCAGCGGCCAGCCAATGACCTCTATTGGCTACGAACTGATTGTGATTTCTGCCTGCGTATTGGGTGGCGTATCGCTGAAAGGGGGGATTGGCAAAATTTCCTACGTGATTGCCGGTATCTTGATTCTCGGCACCGTAGAAAATGCCATGAACTTACTGAATATTTCACCATTTTCGCAGTATGTGGTGCGCGGTCTGATCCTGTTAGCAGCGGTTATCTTCGATCGTTACAAACAGAAAGCGAAACGCACGGTATAAATACCTGGCCTCGCAGAAAAGTCATCCGGTGGATTAGCGTAAGCGACATCCACCAGTTTTTTAATGTGACATCACTTCACTTATCAGTATTTCCGTCCAGAAACTAATGCAAACCAAGAGGTGAATCACTGAAATAGTCACGCTGCTAAAGTATAGTTGGCGGCGTTGAAATTAGGCCTCAAGGAGATGAGCCAATGAGCAGTGATGTAAACTACACCAGCAGTAAAGTACGTGTTCCTGAAAATCGTAAGTTTGATACCACCTGGGTATTAAGTCTGTTCGGAACCGCCGTCGGGGCAGGGGTGTTGTTCTTGCCAATCAACGCCGGAATGGGCGGTTTTTGGCCGCTAGTCGCCCTCGCGGTGATTGTTGGGCCGATGACCTGGCTTGCACACCGTGGCCTTGCACGTTTTGTTTTATCCTCACGTAACCCTGGCAGCGACATCACCGAAGTGGTGGAAGAGCATTTCGGCGCTAAAGCGGGCATCTTAATTACACTGCTCTATTTCTTCGCCATCTACCCAATTCTGCTGATCTACGGCGTGGGCATCACCAATACCATTGATTCTCTGATGGTTAACCAATTGGGAATGGCGTCTCCACCGCGAGCTATTTTGTCGATTGTGCTGATTGTCGCGCTGATGGCGGTAATGTTGACCAGCGAACGTGTGATGCTGAAAATCACCGAACTGATGGTTTACCCGTTAGTGGGTATTTTACTGTTCCTCTCACTCTATTTGATTCCGCACTGGAATACTGCTGCGCTGTCGCAGATGCCAAGTGCTATCGATTTCACCAGCACCATGTGGCTGACCATTCCGGTGCTGGTATTTGCTTTCAACCACTCTCCGGCTATCTCCTCGTTTGCGCTGTCACAGCGCCGTGAATATGGCAATCACGCGGATGAAAAATCCAGCCAGACATTGCGTAAAACCTCGACGATCCTGCTGGCATTTGTCATGTTGTTCGTCTTTAGCTGTGTTCTGAGCGTGACGCCTGCGGATTTGCTGGCAGCAAAACAGCAAAATATTTCGATGCTGAGCTTCCTGGCGAACAAATTCGATAACCCGTTAATCTCCATCTTTGGCCCACTGGTGGCAATTCTGGCGATTTCCAGTTCCTTCTTCGGTCACTACCTGGGCGCGCGTGAAGGTCTGCATGGTCTGGTTAAGAAAATTGCTCGCCACAACGGCAAGCGTTTTGATGACCGCAAACTGAATAAAGCGATTGCGCTGTTCTTCCTGCTGAGCCTGTGGCTGGTGGCAACACTGAACCCAAGCATCCTTGGCATGATTGAATCGTTGGGCGGCCCAATCATCGCGATGATCCTGTTTATCATGCCGATGTACGCTATCCACAAAGTGCCGGCACTGGCGAAATTCCGTGGCAAAGCGAGCAATGTGTTCGTTACGGTCATGGGGCTGGTGGCTATTTCAGGCCTGATCGCCAGCTTCTTCTAATCTCTGCCATACCATGACACCAGGCTGCATGCAGCCTGGTGATTTATCCTGGAAAATTGCGACACCCGTCACCCTGTCTATACTTACATGGCTAATCATCATCTCTCGTTACCGTTACGGTGGCGAGATTAACCATGTAAGGAGGAGCCGCTGGTGGCTGAAGTCTCATCTGTACCGCCTCTACTTTCAGGAAACCTTGCCTTTTTCTTTGACCTCGATGGCACGCTAGCAGAAATCAAACCGCACCCGGATCAAGTCTACATTCCGGCCGCCGTGCGCACGTTACTGCAAAAAATGTCCGTGATGAGCAACGGGGCACTGGCATTGATTTCAGGGCGCTCAATGTCCGAGCTCGATAGGCTCGCGACACCCTTTCACTTCCCGCTTGCGGGCGTGCATGGGGCTGAACGCCGTGACATCAATGATAAAACCCACGTTGTGACCCTACCGGAGCCGGTCGTAAACGCGCTCCAGCAGCAATTAAGTGAAGCACTCCTGCCGTTTCCGGGCACAGAGATTGAAGCCAAAGGCATGGCCTTTGCGCTGCATTATCGCCACGCACCGGAGGCCGCCGATGCCATTTTAGAACTGGCGAAATCGATGACGTTACGCTATCCCGAACTGGCATTACAGCCAGGGAAATGTGTGGTGGAGTTAAAACCGCTGGGCATCGACAAAGGGGCCGCGATACGCGCATTTATGCAGGAAGCGCCTTTTGCCGGGCGCACCCCGATATTTATTGGTGACGACCTTACGGACGAGGCGGGATTTAAACAGGTCAATGCCCTTGGCGGGCTGACCATCAAAGTCGGTGCGGGCGTGACAAGTGCCCATTACCGACTGGCAAATGTGCGCATGGTTTATCACTGGCTTGGAAAATTAACGCATTACATAGAACAACAAAAGTCAGACATTTTACGGGGAGAAGATTATGAGCCGCTTAGTGGTAGTCTCTAATCGCATTGCGCCGCCGGACGATAAAAAAACCAGTGCCGGTGGCCTGGCGGTGGGAATTTTAGGCGCGTTAAAAACGGCGGGTGGATTATGGTTTGGCTGGAGCGGTGAAGTGGGAGACCCCGATGCTGCTTTAAAAAAGACCAAACGAGGTAACATTACCTGGGCGTCATTCAATCTGAGCCAACAAGATTACGAAAGCTATTATCTACAATTCTCGAATGCGGTACTTTGGCCAGCGTTTCATTATCGTTTGGATCTGGTCGATTTCCAGCGAGAAGCCTGGGAAGGGTATCAACGGGTCAATACTCTGTTGGCCAGCAAACTCAAGCCGCTGCTGGAGAATGACGACATTCTGTGGGTGCACGACTACCATTTGCTGCCTTTTGCCGCCGAATGCCGCAAACAGGGGCTCGATCATCGTATTGGTTTCTTCCTGCATATTCCGTTCCCAACCCCTGAAATATTCAACGCGCTGCCGCCACATGGCGAGCTGATTGAGGCGTTGTGTGAATACGATTTGCTGGGCTTCCAGACTGAGAACGACCGTCAGGCTTTCCTCGATTGTGTCGCCACCCAGACGCGTCTGGAAAATAAAGGTAAGAACCAGCATCAAGCGTTTGGCAATAGCTTCCGCACCGAGGTTTACCCGATAGGCATTGAGCCGCAAGAGATCAAAAAGAGCGCCGAGGGGCCGCTGCCACCAAAACTCGCGCAGCTCAAAGCCGAACTGGGGAGCATCAAAAACATCTTCTCTGTAGAGCGACTGGACTACTCCAAAGGGCTGCCGGAACGTTTCCTCGCGTTTGAAGCCTTGCTGGAAAACTACCCGCAGCACCACGGCAAAATTCGTTATACGCAAATTGCGCCGACGTCGCGCGGCGATGTTCAGGCGTACCAGGATATTCGTCATCAACTGGAAACGGAAGCTGGGCGTATTAATGGTAAATACGGGCAACTGGGCTGGACGCCGCTGTATTATCTGAACCAGCACTTTGACCGCAAACTGGTGATGAAAGTGTTCCGACATGCCGATGTCGGTTTAGTAACGCCGCTGCGTGACGGCATGAACCTGGTGGCAAAAGAGTATGTGGCGGCACAAGACCCGGCTAATCCAGGTGTATTGGTGCTGTCGAAATTTGCTGGCGCGGCGAATGAATTATCGTCTGCTCTCATTGTTAACCCATACGACCGCGATGATGTTGCTGCGGCACTGGATCGCGCATTAACCATGCCGCTTGCCGAGCGGATATCACGCCACAGTGAAATGATGGCGGTGATTGAAAAGAATGACATTCATCGCTGGCAACAGAGGTTTATTGACGACCTAAAGAAGGCCGTGCAGCGTTGCGATGAATCAAATTTGGATAAGAAGGTGGCGACGTTTCCGAAGCTGGCGTGATTTCCGCGCCAACTTGTTTTGTCGGATGACGCTCACGCTTATCCGACCTACGATTTCTGGGGCAATTTATACCGGGAACAAGGTCAAAACCGGTTCGGTGTGGTCTTTATCCTCTGATGTTGACCTTTGGTTCCGGCTTCAATCGCCTCCATTTTGGCTCCAGGTGGCAGGGTCCAGTCGTCGGGAACGACTGGAGGGCGCGATCGTCGGGAACGAATCGCAACCGACCCTGACACGGAGGCAAACTGGAGGTTTACCGCTTGCGGCGATTGATTTGCCGGACGCCGGGATTATCAAGGGGTTGGCGTTAACCCCTTGATACGTTCACCGTTCATTGAGCTATAAGAGAAAGAAGATTAACGGGTGAACGGAAAATCACGGACTGCCATAAACATTAGCCATAAACATTAAGTGCCCAATGGTACCAACAACACATCAACCTTGCTTGACTCGACTACCGCCTTCGCGGAGCAAATTATCTTGCTGAAAAAGGTTTGATTGTGGTTGCCGCAAATCACTAAATCTACCGATCCCTGGTTACAGATTGCCAGAATATGCTCACTTAATTCGCCCGTAGCAATAACAGTATTAGCAATGGGGTAATTAGCTTTTTCGAGCAGTTCATCAATAAAGATCTGCGTCTCTTCAAGCATTAATTCCCGTAAGTTTTCAAGCATAGGCGCGGCGAATTGATTATAGAGTTCGGGTTCCGAGGCGAGTGTAATTAAAGTGATTTTCCCATTAACTGGCCGGGCAATAGAAACTGCCCGGGCGACCAGCAAATGGCTTTCAGGACTGACAGCGACAGCAACCAGTATATGTTTGTAACTCATTACAACCTCCTGTTGCCTGAGAACCAGACGGTTAACATCTTCCTATATCAATCTACGTTATTGCGCAAGTATAGTAACCACAGGAACTGTGAGCCTGCTCAAGAAAATTCATAAATAACGCTAATGTAAAATAGTTGTAATGAGAATGTGAAGTATAAATTGATCGTTTTACCATCAACCTTTTGTATTATTTTTTCTGGTTACTATGCCGCTCCATTTCTATAGCGAATGACTTCTTTTTCTTAGGCAAAATAATGTCTTACAAGGTGTTACATGCTGAAAGTAGGATTTTTATTAGTGTATTCGTTGGTCTAATTGAAAATGCGAGATAAATTACACAGATAAGATAATTCCTGACCGTGTTATTGCTCGTAAGTCATAGGGTTGTTAGCGCGAAGATAAGGTTTTTCCAGATAAACGTAACGGATATACCGAGTTTGTTTATAAAACATTCAAATGGAAAGTCTCACTGATGTTTTAGTGGGATGCATACAGTAAATATATGTGATCTCCATCGCATAAACTTGAAAATTCAACGACCCCCGCATTGTATGTCTAAAGGGCTACGAGTAGAGTTTGCGCGGAATTAGGAAAAATCTTAATTTCTTACAAATTTTTACGCTCGGATATGAACGCACCCACAAGGAAGTTTCACTGCATTTTTGGCGCGGTGGATTCAGTGCATCCTATCGGTTAGTTAACGAGCTTTTTTTGGTTGTTTTAATTTTAACCGGGAATTCCCGGCGACTCACGGGGTGCGGCATCGCCGCATGTATAAAAGTTAGTTTTTCAGGATGAACAAAATGCATACATCCGAGTTGTTAAAACATATCTACGATATTAATTTGTCGTATTTACTTCTTGCGCAACGCCTTATTAATGGCGACAAACCTTCAGCAATGTTTCGTTTGGGCGTGAGCGAGGATATGGCCAATACCCTTAGCGAATTAACCTTGCCACAAATGGTAAAATTGGCGGAAACCAATCAACTGATTTGTCAGTTCCGTTTTAGTGATAACCAATCAATTACTCGTTTAACACAAGACTCACGTGTGGACGATTTACAGCAAATCCATACTGGCATTTTGTTATCCACCCGCTTATTAAAAGAGGTGTCGCCGATAGACGAGGCACCTCGCAAAAAAAGGGCGTAACAAAATGAGCGAGAAAAGTATTGTTCAGGAAGCCCGCGACATACAACTGGCGATGGAATTAATAACGCTGGGCGCTAGATTGCAGATGCTTGAAAGCGAAACACAATTAAGCCGTGGCAGACTAATCAAACTTTATAAAGAGCTCCGCGGGAGTCCTCCGCCGAAAGGAATGCTACCTTTTTCTACCGACTGGTTTATGACCTGGGAGCAAAATATCCATGCTTCCATGTTTTGCAACTCCTGGCAGTTTTTACTACGCACCGGATTATGTTCCGGTGTTGACGCGGTCATCAAAGCTTACCGCCTCTATCTTGAACAGTGTCCGGCACAAGAGGGTGGCCCGCTACTGGCGCTGACTCGCGCCTGGACCCTTGTCCGTTTTGTTGAAAGCAATATGCTTGAATTGAGTAGTTGTAATTGCTGCGGTGGTAACTTTATCACCCACGCACACCAGCCAGCAGGCAGCTTTGCTTGTAGTTTGTGCCAGCCTCCATCGAGAGCAGTAAAAAGACGTAAACTTTCTTCGAATACTGCCGATATTATTCCACAACTGCTGGATGAACAGGTCAAACAGGCCGTTTAACAGTTCGGTGTGGATAAACACTCCAGCAGCGATAAGCAATTATCGCTGCTTTTTTTTGCCCCGCGCCTGACTGTTTTCACCTCTGATTTGTGATTCCTCGTCACATTTAACAGCAGAAGGATGTACTCGTGCTGATTGTAATAGGTTATCTGGTCGTTATTGCGACAGTATTCGGCGGCTATATGATGACTGGCGGTCATCTTGGCGCACTCTATCAACCAGCTGAATTTATCATCATTGGTGGGGCGGGTATTGGGGCCTTTATCGTGGGTAATAACGGTAAAGCGATTAAAGCGACGATAAAAGCGTTGCCATTACTTTTTCGTCGCTCGAAATATACCAAAAGCATGTATATGGATCTCATGGCGTTGTTATATCGCTTGATGGCGAAGTCACGTCAACAAGGGATGTTTTCGCTGGAACGTGATATTGAAAATCCTAAAGAGAGCGAAATATTCGCCAGCTACCCGCGCATTTTAGCTGACACTTTGATGCTGGATTTCATTATTGATTATCTACGCCTGATCATCAGCGGGAATATGAACTCGTTTGAAATTGAAGCGTTGATGGATGAAGAAATTGAAACCCACGAAAGTGAAGCGGAAATACCGGCAAATAGCCTGGCAATAATGGGGGATTCCCTTCCGGCATTCGGTATTGTTGCGGCAGTGATGGGCGTGGTTCACGCACTGGCTTCCGCCGACAGACCGGCAGGTGAACTGGGGTCGCTGATTGCGCACGCCATGGTCGGAACCTTCCTTGGGATTTTGCTGGCTTACGGTTTTATCTCGCCTCTGGCGACCGTTCTGCGTCAAAAGAGTGCTGAAACCACAAAAATGATGCAGTGCGTGAAAGTCACATTGCTCTCAAGCCTTAACGGTTATGCGCCGCCAATCGCTGTCGAATTTGGCCGTAAAACTCTTTATTCCAGTGAACGTCCGTCGTTCATTGAACTTGAAGAACATGTGCGTGCTGTTCGTTCCCCGAACACGCAGCAGCGTGCCACGGAAGAAGAAGTATGAAACACAACGCGCGCCCGATTGTTGTCGTAAAACGACGCAAACACAAAGCCCACGGCGGCGGCGCGCACGGTTCATGGAAAATTGCCTACGCGGATTTTATGACCGCGATGATGGCCTTTTTTCTGGTGATGTGGCTGATTTCCATCTCCAGCCCTAAAGAACTGGCGCAAATTGCCGACTACTTCCGTACACCACTTTCTGCCGCGATTACCGGCGGGCAACGCATTGCCGATAGCCAAAGTCCGATTCCTGGCGGTGGCGATGATGTGACCCAACAACAGGGCGAAGTGAAAAGACAGCCCAACATTGAAGATCTCAGGAAAAAAATGGAAACCAGTCGTCTCAAGCGATTGGCCGACAAACTGGATCAATTGATTGACGCCGATCCCAGGTTGCGAGCACTGCGTCCGCATCTGCAGATTGACCTGGTTCAAGAGGGGCTGCGGATACAAATCATCGACAGCCAGAACCGCCCAATGTTTAAAAACGGTAGCGCTGAAGTTGAGCCTTATATGCGCGATATTCTGCGCAGTATTGCGCCGTTACTTAATGATTTTCCTAATAAAATTAGCTTGTCTGGCCACACTGATGATTTGCCTTATGCCATGGGAGAGCGTGGTTATAGCAACTGGGAGTTATCTGCGGACCGGGCAAATGCTTCGCGTCGCGAACTGATGTCGGGTGGACTTATCGACGGCAAGGTCCTGCGTGTTGTGGGCATGGCATCCACCATGCGCCTGACAAACCGCGGACCTGGCGATGCGATCAACCGACGCATTAGTTTGCTGGTACTGAATAAACAAGCTGAAGAGGCCATCGTGCACGAAAACGCAGAAAGCGATAATCAGCCACTAAGCATTCTCCAACAACCTGTGGCCGTAGAACCGGCGCAGAACACATTACCGCCACAATCCGGTACGAGGTGATAGCGTGAGTATGGATATCAGCGATTTTTACCAAACATTTTTTGACGAGGCCGACGAGCTACTGGCTGATATGGAACAACATCTGCTGAACCTGGTGCCTGAAGCGCCGGATTCAGAACAGCTGAATGCCATATTTCGTGCTGCGCACTCGATCAAAGGGGGCGCGGGAACGTTCGGTTTCTCCATTTTGCAGGAAACCACGCACTTAATGGAAAACCTGCTGGACGAAGCGCGACGTGGTGAGATGCAACTCAACACCGATATCATCAACCTGTTTTTGGAAACCAAAGATATTATGCAGGAACAGTTGGACGCTTATAAAAACTCCCAGGAACCGGATGCTGAGAGTTTCGATTATATCTGCAAAGCGTTACGCCAACTGGCTCTGGAAGCCAAAGGTGAAGCCCCAACGCAGGCTACAAAATTAACGGTTGTTGAAAAAGAAACTGTTGAAACGGCGCCTGCCAGTGACGGCTATTTACGCATTGCCATTACCGGTTTAAAAGCTAGCGAGCGCAGTTTGTTGCTCGAGGAGCTATCTAACCTCGGCACGATAAGCGATGTCGAGCAGGGTGAAAGCTCAGTGACCGCGACGCTGGAAACCACCGTCTGTGCCGATGACATCAGCGCAGTGCTCTGTTTTGTTATCGAACCTGAACAGATCGAATTCCTGCCATTAGTGGCAAGCGGCACAGCAGAAGAAGTTGCGGAAGTTGTAGCAGCTGAAACGCCGGTTGCTGTTGCTGTGAATGCAGAGCAACCAGTGGCTGCGGTTGCGCCACCCGTTGCACCACGTAGCGAAAGAGAAAGCAAACCGCCGCGTGTCAGTGAGTCAAGCAGCATCCGTGTCGCCGTGGAAAAGGTCGATCAGCTGATTAACCTGGTAGGCGAACTGGTGATTACCCAGTCGATGTTAGCCCAACGTTCCAACGAACTTGACCCGGTTGAACACGGCGAATTGATTACCAGTATGGGTCAGTTACAACGTAACGCCCGTGACCTGCAAGAGTCAGTGATGTCTATCCGTATGATGCCAATGGAGTATGTCTTCAGTCGCTTCCCGCGTCTGGTACGTGATCTGGCGGGTAAATTGGGTAAACAAGTCGAACTGACTTTGCAGGGTAGCTCAACGGAGCTGGATAAAAGTTTAATCGAACGCATTATTGACCCATTAACTCACCTGGTGCGTAACAGTCTCGACCACGGCATCGAATCGCCGGAAAAACGCCACGCGGCGGGTAAATCGGCAGTAGGAAATTTGATTCTTTCGGCAGAACACCAGGGCGGGAATATCTGCATCGAAGTTTCTGACGATGGTGCTGGCCTGAACCGTGAGCGCATTCTTGCCAAAGCGCTGTCGCAAGGCATGGCGGTACACGAAAACATGTCTGACGATGAAGTGGGCATGCTGATTTTTGCCCCAGGGTTCTCCACCGCCGAGCAGGTCACTGATGTGTCCGGGCGCGGTGTCGGTATGGACGTGGTGAAACGTAACATCCAGGAAATGGGTGGCCATGTTGAAATCAAATCGCAGGCCAATGTCGGCACCACCATCCGCATTATGTTGCCGCTGACCCTCGCTATTCTTGATGGCATGTCGGTCAAAGTTTGTGACGAAGTCTTTATCTTGCCGCTCAACGCGGTGATGGAGTCGTTACAGCCGAAGGAAGATGATTTGCATCCGCTGGCGGGTGGCGAGCGCGTGCTTGAAGTGCGTGGCGAATACTTGCCGCTGGTTGAACTGTGGAAAGTGTTTGATGTGACTGGCGCTAAAACTGAAGCGACGCAGGGCATCGTGGTGATTTTGCAAAGTGCCGGACGGCGTTACGCGCTGTTAGTTGACCAGTTGATTGGTCAGCACCAGGTGGTGGTGAAAAACCTCGAAAGTAACTATCGCAAAGTGCCGGGTATTTCTGCCGCTACCATTCTTGGCGATGGCAGTGTGGCGCTGATTGTTGATGTTTCTGCGCTGCAAGGTTTGAACCGTGAACAACGTATGGCCGGCCACGCCGCCTGATCCTCCGGGTTTTAGAATAGGATAATTAAATGACTGGATTAACTAATGTGACAAAAATGACCGGGGAAACGGTAGGGCAAGAGTTCCTCGTTTTCACTCTCGGCGACGAAGAGTACGGCATCGACATTTTAAAAGTGCAGGAAATTCGCGGATACGATCAAGTCACGCGTATTGCCAACACGCCTGCGTTTATCAAAGGGGTCACCAACCTGCGCGGTGTGATTGTGCCTATCCTCGATCTGCGCATTAAGTTTGCGCAAGATGACGTGGAATATAACGATAACACGGTGGTTATCGTGCTGAACTTCGGCCAACGCGTGGTGGGGATTGTGGTGGATGGCGTGTCTGATGTGTTGTCGCTGACGGCTGAACAAATCCGCCCGGCACCTGAATTTGCCGTCACGCTGTCAACGGAATACCTGACTGGTCTCGGCGCACTGGGTGACCGAATGCTGATTCTGGTGAACATTGAGAAGTTGCTGAATAGCGAAGAGATGGCACTGATCGATGATGTTAGCCGCGTAGCCTGATTTGGCTTAGCGGGTTGTCGGGTGACGCTTGCGCTTGCCCGACCTACGCGATGCGGTTTTTTTGTAGGGCGGATAAGCGCAAGCGCCATCCGCCACTATCATCAGCGTATTACGCTTCTACGCGTTCGCCAGCTTCGACTTCTTCTTCCATCTCGCCTTCGTTTTTCGACAACATCGCTGTTGCCACACCGTTACCCAGCACGTTAATCGCTGAACGGCCCATATCGAGGAAGTGGTCGATACCCATCAGCAGCAAAATACCTGCCACCGGGATATTAAAGCTTGGAATGGTGGCAGCCAGCACCACCAGTGCAGAACGCGGCACCCCAGCGATACCTTTCGATGCCAGCATCAACGTCAGCATCAGTACCACAATCTCAGAGAAATTCAGGTGGATGTTATAGGCCTGGGCGATAAACATCGAAGCAAAAGAGCAGTACACCATCGAACCGACCAGGTTGAACGAATAACCAATCGGCAGAACAAAGGATGCAATGTTACGTGAGCAACCAAAGCGCGTGAGCTGATCCAATGTTTTAGGATAAGCCGCTTCGGAGCTGCTGGTAGTAAACGCAACCAGAACCGGGTCTTTGAGCATGGCAATCAGGCGGAACACATCACGCTTGAGCACCATGTAACCGACGCCAATCAGCACCATGCAGGTGAGGATGATCGCCAGATAGTAACCGCCGATAAACGAGGCGTAGTTGAGCAAAATGCCCAAACCTTCGGTGGCCACCACAGAAGATATCGCGGCAAAAATTGCCAGCGGTGCCACGTACATTACATAACCCGTCACTTTCAGCATGATGTGGGAAACCACATCCAGCGCTGCCACTAATGGCGTGTTGAATTTCTCGCCAAGCGAAGCGCCCGCAATACCGAAGAATAAAGAGAACACCACAATTTGCAGGATTTCATTATTCGACATCGCGCCCGCAATACTGGTTGGAATGGTATGCGAGATAAAGGCTTTCAGGTTCATGCCGCTAACCGCAAGGCCGGTTTGCACATCACCTGCCGGAACCTGGAGATTCATGCCCGCACCTGGCTGCTGAAGCGTGACGATGAACAAACCCACCAGAATGGAAAGGATGGAAGAGGAGACAAACCACACCATCGCTTTACCACCGACGCGGCCAATAGTTGACGTTTCGCCCATCTTCATGATGCCAACCGTTAAGGTGCTAAACACCAAAGGGGCAATCACCATTTTGATCAGTCGTAAAAAAATGTCGGTAAACAGCGTGATGTTTTCGGCATAACTTTTGATGTTGTCTGCGGCAGCGTATTCATGAATGGCGGCGCCCGAGAGAATACCGGCGAACATGAATAGCAAAATAAACAGCGTGAGTTTGTTTGAGTTTGACACTTACGTAGTAACCCCATCCGGTTTAGTAACAATAATTTAACCTATTGAACCATATATAATTATTATGTTTGCCCAATAAGTATTCGGCCCATAAATTGAAGCAAACAGCGTCCGGATTCAACTATTTTTTACTTTTTGTCGCATTTGTTAATACAGAATGCCTTATGCAACAACATGTCAGCAATCATGCAACTACCGCCATTGTCCGCTCGTCCGTAGGTTGGGCAAACGCAGTGCCCCGACGTCCTTATCCGACAAAAACATCCCAAAAGTTTCACGTAAAGTTTCGACACCGTATGCCGATAACACCGATAAGAAATCATTAAAAGGGTGTTATATGTTGAACCGTATTCGCGTTGTCACCGTGCTTTTGATGGTGTTGGTGGTGTTTGCACTCCTCCAGCTCATCTCTGGCGGAATGTTTTTTAACTCACTTAAAGATAATAACGACAGTTTTAAAGTTTCCAGAGAGTTACGCGTTCAACAATCGGAACTGGCTAATACCTGGGAATTGATGCTGCAAACCCGCATCAATCTCAGCCGCTCCGCCGCTCGTATGATGATGGATGCCAGCAACGGGCAAAGTGCGGCTAAAACCGAACTGCTCAATAACGCTAAAAAATCCCTGGCCAGCGCCCAGCAACATTACGCCCTGTTTAAACAAATCCCCGCTATTAACCCAGAGCTGGAAACCCTGGTCAAAGGCATTGATGACGATTACCAGAACTACAACCAGGCGCTGAGCGAACTGGTGGGTTACCTGGAAAGTGGCAACATGGACGCCTATTTTGCGCAGTCCACGCAAAGCCTGCAAAACGCCCTCCAGACTGAATATGGTAATTACATCGCCATGAACGACCGCATGTATGAGCAGTCGTTTATTGCCAGCACCCATAATTACAACTTTGCCAAATGGCAAATCGCCGGACTGGCGTTAGCGCTCTTTGCAGTGATTCTGCTGGTGTGGGCTGGGATGCGCCGCATTCTGCTGCAACCGCTGTCAGTGGTTATCGGCCATATTCGTGAAATCGCTAACGGCAACTTGACGGAAAATATCGTGTCCAGCGGGCGCAATGAAATCAGCGTGCTGACTTCCAGCGTGCGCCATATGCAGCAAGAACTGATTATCACCGTTGGCAGCGTGCGTGATGGTTCCGACGCGATTTATAGCGGAGCCAGCGAAATTGCCGCCGGAAATAATGACCTTTCATCGCGCACCGAACAGCAAGCCGCTTCGCTTGAAGAAACAGCTGCCAGCATGGAACAGCTTACTGCGACGGTGAAACAGAACGCCGAAAATGCCCGCCAGGCTTCACAACTGGCCTTAAGCGCCTCCGAAACGGCCCAGCGTGGCGGCAAAGTGGTGGATGGCGTGGTGAAAACCATGCACGACATCGCAGGCTCCTCGAAAAAAATCGCTGACATTACCGGCGTAATTGATGGCATCGCTTTTCAGACCAACATCCTGGCGCTGAACGCCGCGGTGGAAGCGGCACGTGCCGGTGAGCAAGGCCGTGGATTCGCGGTAGTCGCGGGCGAAGTGCGTAATCTGGCGCAGCGCAGTGCGCAGGCCGCCAAAGAGATCAAATCGCTGATTGAAGATTCAGTTTCCCGCGTGGATACCGGCTCAGTGCTGGTGGAAAGCGCCGGGGAAACGATGAGCGACATCGTCAATGCGGTGACGCGCGTGACAGACATCATGGGCGAAATTGCTTCCGCCTCTGACGAACAAAGCCGCGGTATCGATCAAGTTGCGCTGGCGGTGTCTGAAATGGACCGCGTCACGCAACAGAACGCTTCACTGGTGGAAGAATCGGCTTCTGCCGCAGCCGCCCTTGAAGAACAAGCCAGCATGCTAAACCAACTGGTCGCAGCCTTCCGTTTACAGGCTGAACCTGCGACGACGCCTGCTGTTATTGCCTCGAGTGTGGCGACACCGGTTCTCAAGACCAGTAAAGCCACCGTCAGTGGGCATGACGACAATTGGGAAACTTTCTAAGAATCATTAATGGCTGCCAGACATGCCAGCTGAGGGGATGTGATGTTCAACCGTATCCGAATTTCGACCACGCTGTTGTTAATCTTGATCGTCTGCGGCGTATTGCAGATTGGCAGTAATGGACTGTCCTTTTGGGCATTCAGGGATGACTTTCAGAATTTAAAAATGGTTGAAGTCGGAAACCAGCAACGTGACACCCTAACGCAAAGCCGTGCGGCTTTGTTGCAGGCCAGCACGGCGCTGAGCCGGGCCGGGACGCTGACGGCACTCAGTTATCCGCAAGACGATATTAAACGGCTGATGGCCAACGCGCGCGGCAGCCTGAAACAGGCTGACATGTTGTTTAACCAGTTTCTGGAAATCCCACCTTTGAATAAAGAAGGTGAGGAGATGATGGCGTCAACCAAACAAAGTTACGCCACCTATCGCGATGATCTGCAGCATCAGTCGACCTGGCTTGAGAGCAATCAGCTTTCTGATTTCCTCAGCGCGCCGATTCAGAAGTCACAGGATATTTTTGATGCCAACTTTAATGCCTGGCAGCAAAGTATTAATGACATCGTGGCGGCGTCGAGTGCAGACAGCAAAACCAATTACCAGATCTCGGCCATTATTTTTGCCTGTGCCACGGTGATTGCGATTCTGATGCTGATTGGCTCAATCGTCTGGTCACGCAGAATGCTGGTGCGCCCACTTGAAATCGTCCGCAGTCATTTTGAGCATATTGCCGCCGGGGATTTGGCACGCCCGATCGGTGTCTTTGGGCGTAACGAAATCTCTGAGATTTTCCGCAGCCTGAAAAACATGCAGCAGGAGCTTAAAGAGACGGTGGGGCAGGTTCGCCAGGGCAGCAGCGCGATGCACACCGGTATCGCAGAAATTGCTGCGGGCAACAATGACCTTTCATCACGTACCGAACAGCAGGCTGCGTCGCTGGCGGAAACCGCCGCCAGTATGGAACAACTCACCGCAACCGTGAGCCAGAACGCCGACAACGCGCGCCAGGCAGCGCAGCTTTCTCGCACTGCCGCCGATACCGCGCAGCAAGGCGGCCAGCAAGCGGCCAATGTCGCACGTACCATGCACGACATCGCCGGAAGCTCGAAGAAAATTGGTGACATCACCAGCGTGATTGATGGCATCGCTTTCCAGACCAATATTCTGGCACTGAACGCCGCCGTTGAAGCGGCTCGTGCTGGCGAGCAAGGGCGTGGATTTGCCGTAGTCGCAGGCGAGGTGCGCAACCTGGCACAACGCAGTGCGCAGGCGGCAAAAGAGATCAAAGTGTTGATTGAAGAGTCGGTTGACCGCGTGCATCAGGGTTCGCAACTGGTGGATACCGCCGCGACGACGATGGCGGAGATCGTCCGTTCGGTGACGCAGGTTAACGACATTATGGGCGAAATTGCTTCCGCCTCTGACGAGCAACGTCGCGGCATCGAACAGGTGGCGCAGGCCGTCAGCCAGATGGATCAGGTCACCCAACAGAATGCTGCACTGGTAGAAGAGGCCGCAGCCGCCACCGATGCGCTGGCAAGCCAGGCCGAACACCTGAGTGGTGTCGTTGCAGTGTTTAATCTGGAAAGTGCTACTGAACAAGGCATCAGCAAAGATTTAGTCACTAACGGGGTGCTTGTCACTCCATGATCAAGAAGGCGCTATGACATCACCACTGTCCAACGGACAAACGTCATTAATGTTACAGATGACACAGCGTCTACCGCTGTCCGACACGCATTTTCGTCGGATCTGCCAGTTGATTTACCAGCGCGCAGGTATTGTGCTGGCCGATCATAAACGCGACATGGTTTACAACCGCCTGGTGCGCCGTTTGCGCACTTTAGGGCTGGAGGATTTTGGGCACTATTTGAGCATGCTGGAAGCCAACGGTATTAATGCCGAATGGCAGGCGTTCATTAATTCCCTGACCACAAACCTGACGGCATTTTTTCGCGAGGGTCACCATTTCCCGATTCTCGCAGAGCATGCGCGTAAACGGAGTGGTGAATACAAAGTGTGGAGTGCTGCGGCCTCGACCGGAGAAGAACCTTACTCCATCGCGATTACGCTCGCCGATGTTATCGGGATGGCGCCGGGGCGCTGGAAAGTGTTTGCCAGTGATATTGACACTCAGGT
Organism: Buttiauxella sp. 3AFRM03; assembly: GCF_003675305.1. NCBI lineage: Bacteria > Pseudomonadati > Pseudomonadota > Gammaproteobacteria > Enterobacterales > Enterobacteriaceae > Buttiauxella > Buttiauxella sp. 3AFRM03. The sequence continues at coordinate 838,612 of NZ_CP033076.1, read as the reverse complement.
TCTGGAGAAGGCGCAAAGTGGGGTTTATCGCCAGGATGAACTGAAAACGCTGGCTCCACTCCAGTTGCAGCGCTATTTCATGCGCGGCACCGGGCCACACGATGGGCTGGTGCGCGTACGTAGCGATCTGGCCAGTCATATGGAATTTGCGCCAATCAACCTGTTGGACAAGCAAGCGCCAATTCCTGGGCCATTTGATGCAATTTTCTGTCGCAACGTGATGATTTATTTCGACAAAGAAACGCAACAGCAAATTTTGCAGCGCTTTGTACCGTTGCTTAAACCGGGCGGATTGCTGTTTGCCGGGCATTCGGAAAATTTCAGTAACCTCAGTCGTGAATTTTTGCTGCGTGGGCAGACGGTATATGGACTGAGTAAGGAAAAATCATGACAAAAATAACTGTGCTGTGTGTCGATGATTCTGCCCTGATGCGTCAAATCATGACTGAGATAATCAACAGTCATGACGACATGGAAATGGTGGCAACTGCGCCAGACCCGCTGGTGGCGCGGGATTTGATTAAAAAATTTAACCCGGACGTACTGACGCTGGATGTCGAAATGCCGCGCATGGATGGGCTGGATTTTCTCGAAAAATTGATGCGTCTGCGCCCGATGCCAGTGGTGATGGTGTCATCACTGACGGGGAAAGGTTCGGAAGTCACTTTAAGGGCGCTGGAGTTGGGGGCGATTGATTTTGTCACTAAACCACAGTTGGGGATCCGCGAAGGGATGCTGGCATACAGCGAAACTATCGCTGAGAAAGTGCGTACCGCGGCCAAAGCTAAACTGGCCGCACGCGCACCAGCGGCGGCTCCGATGGCAATCAAAGCCGGGCCATTGCTCAGTTCAGAAAAATTGATAGCCATCGGTGCATCAACTGGTGGTACTGAGGCGATTCGCCATGTGCTGCAACCGTTGCCGCTTTCAAGCCCAGCGGTGCTGATCACCCAACATATGCCGCCAGGTTTTACGCGCTCATTTGCCGACAGGCTCAACAAGTTGTGCCAGATAGCGGTGAAAGAAGCCGAAGACGGCGAACGTGTCTTGCCGGGGCATGCGTACATCGCCCCTGGTGATAAACATATGGAGCTTGCTCGCAGCGGGGCGAACTACCAAATCAAGATTCACGATGGCCCACCAGTGAACCGGCATCGCCCGGCCGTGGATGTGTTGTTCCATTCCGTGGCGAAATTCGCTGGGAGAAATGCCGTGGGCGTGATTCTCACCGGAATGGGGAATGACGGTGCCGCCGGGATGCTGGCAATGCATAAAGCCGGGGCATGGACCATCGCCCAAAACGAAGCAAGTTGTGTGGTGTTCGGCATGCCGCGTGAAGCCATTAACAGTGGTGGCGTTAGCGAAGTGGTCGATTTAAGCCAGATTAGTCAGCAGATGTTGATGAAGATTAGTGCCGGACAGGCAATACGTATTTAACCGAAGGAACTCTATAAATGGCAGATAAAGAACTCAAATTTTTGGTGGTGGATGACTTCTCTACCATGCGTCGCATTGTCCGTAACCTGTTAAAAGAGCTGGGTTTCAACAACGTTGAAGAGGCTGAAGATGGCGTTGATGCGTTGAATAAACTGAATGGTGGCGGCTTTGGCTTCGTGATTTCTGACTGGAACATGCCGAACATGGATGGCCTGGAGTTGCTGAAAACCATTCGTGCCGATGGCGCAATGGCGGCAATGCCAGTGCTGATGGTGACGGCTGAGGCGAAGAAAGAGAACATTATTGCCGCAGCACAAGCCGGGGCGAGTGGTTATGTGGTGAAACCGTTCACCGCCGCCACTCTGGAAGAGAAGTTGAACAAAATCTTCGAAAAGCTCGGCATGTAAGGAGAGGCACATGCACTCATCTACAAACCCCGCGTCAGAGTTAAATTCAACCGGCGATATTATCGTTCGGATAGGTAGCCTGACCCGTATGCTGCGTGATAGCTTGCGCGAACTGGGCCTTGACCAGGCGATTGCTGAAGCGGCGGAAGCTATTCCTGATGCCCGCGACCGTCTGGACTACGTGGTGCAAATGACGGCGCAGGCCGCCGAACGCGCACTGAACTGCGTGGAGCTCGCACAGCCTCACCAGAATAAAATGGAAAGCGATGCCAAAGCATTAACTGGCCGTTGGGACGCCTGGTTTGAAAACCCCATCGAGCTGGGTGATGCCCGTGAACTGGTCACCGATACGCGTAGTTATTTATCTGGCGTCCCGTCGCATACCAGTTTCACTAATGCCCAGCTTCTGGAAATCATGATGGCACAGGATTTCCAGGATTTAACCGGCCAGGTAATCAAGCGCATGATGGATGTTATCCAGGAAATTGAACGCCAGCTGTTGATGGTGTTGATGGAAAACATGCCAGAACTGGATGCCCGAGCAAAACGCCCGGCTGACAGCCTGCTTAACGGCCCACAAATGAACGCCAGCGCGGCGGGTGTGGTGGCAAGCCAGGATCAGGTTGATGATTTGCTGGATAGTTTAGGGTTTTAATTTTTAATAAAAACACCCTGGTCCTTTCCTTCGTTTGCGGGAGAGGGCTGGGGTGAGGGTGTTTTAACGCCGCAAACAAACCCACAAATCCCCCCGTTTTCCTCCCATTAGCTTTATCCCCCTCTGGCATGCTGTGCTGGTAATTGCGGCCATGAGATTGTTGCGGTGTCTGAAGAAAGCGACGACGATAAAACAGAAGCACCCACACCCCACCGACTTGAAAAAGCTCGCGAAGATGGGCAGATCCCACGTTCCCGTGAATTAACCTCACTGCTGATGCTGCTGGTGGGAATCAGCATTATCTGGCTGGGAGGAGAACCACTAGCACGGCAACTGGCTGCGATGTTGTCAGCTGGTTTGCACTTTGACCACAGCATAATTAACGACCCAAATCTTATCGTCGGCCAGATCAGTTTGTTGATTAAACAGGCAGTGTGGGCATTGTTACCATTGATTTTTGGTTTGGTGATTGTGGCCATTGCCGCACCGACGCTGCTGGGCGGTCTGTTATTTAGTGGCAAATCAATACAGTTTAAGTTCAGCAAAATGAACCCGATCGCTGGGTTAGGGCGCATGTTTTCCGCGCAAGCCGGAGCTGAATTACTCAAAGCTATCCTGAAAGCCATTTTGGTGGGCAGCGTCACGGCCTGGTATTTGCTGCACAAATGGCCGGAAATGATGCGGTTGATGAGTGAACCTCCTTTGGCGGCGTTAGGCCACGCGCTAAATATGGTGGCGGTGTGCGGCATGTTGATTGTGCTGGGGTTGACGCCAATGGTTGGCTTTGACGTGTTTTTCCAGATTTTCAGCAACCTGAAAAAATTGCGCATGAGCCGCCAGGATATCCGCGACGAATTTAAGCAGCAAGAAGGTGACCCGCACGTAAAAGGCCGTATACGTCAGCAGCAGCGGGCAATTGCGCGCCGCCGCATGATGGCTGATGTCCCAAAGGCCGATGTGATTGTCACCAACCCCACACACTATTCCGTGGCGTTGCAGTACGACGAAAACAAAATGAGTGCGCCCAAAGTTCTGGCGAAAGGTGCGGGTTTGGTTGCTCTGCGTATCCGTGAAATTGGCAACGAACACCGTATTCCGATGCTGGAAGCGCCTCCGCTGGCACGTGCGTTATATCGCCACGCGGAAATTGGTCAACAAATTCCCGGCCAGTTGTATTCCGCCGTGGCAGAAGTGTTGGCGTGGGTATGGCAACTGCGACGCTGGCGTGTCGCTGGTGGTTTAATCCCGAAAAAACCTGAAAATCTTCCGGTGCCTGAAGCACTGGACTTTGCAAACGAGAAGGACTCCGATGGCTAATTTGCTCGCTACGTTGCGTCTGCCTGCCACAATGAAATCAGGGCAATGGCAGATTCTTGCCGGGCCGATACTTATCCTGCTGATCTTGTCGATGATGGTGCTGCCGCTCCCCGCGTTTGTACTGGATTTGCTGTTCACCTTTAACATCGCGCTGTCCATCATGGTGCTGTTGGTGGCAATGTTCACCCAGAAGACCCTGGAGTTTGCCGCCTTCCCGACCATTTTGCTGTTTACCACGTTATTGCGCCTGGCGCTGAACGTGGCTTCCACGCGTATCATTTTGATGGATGGTCACACCGGTGGTGCGGCGGCGGGTAAAGTCGTTGAAGCCTTCGGCCACTTCCTGGTGGGTGGGAACTTTGCCATCGGTATCGTGGTGTTCATCATCCTCGTTATCATCAACTTTATGGTTATCACCAAAGGTGCCGGGCGCATTGCCGAAGTGGGGGCACGTTTTGTGTTGGATGGTATGCCAGGTAAGCAGATGGCGATTGATGCCGACCTGAATGCCGGGTTGATTGGTGAAGAAGAGGCCAAAAAACGCCGTTCTGAAGTGACTCAGGAGGCGGATTTTTACGGCTCGATGGACGGTGCCAGTAAGTTCGTACGTGGTGATGCCGTAGCCGGTCTGATGATCATGGTGATTAACGTGGTCGGTGGCTTGTTGGTGGGTGTCCTGCAACATGATATGGCTGTGGGTGCTGCGGCAGAAAGCTATACGCTACTGACCATTGGTGATGGTTTGGTCGCGCAGATCCCTGCACTGGTTATCTCAACGGCGGCAGGCGTCATTGTGACCCGCGTGGCAACCGATCAAGACGTCGGCGAGCAGATGGTGACCCAACTGTTCAACAACCCGCGAGTGATGATGCTCAGTGCGGCCGTGTTAGGGCTGCTCGGCATGGTGCCTGGAATGCCTAACTTCGTCTTCTTGCTGTTCACCGCAGCATTGCTGGCTTTGGCCTGGTGGATGCGTGGCCGACAGATGGAGTCACCTGCAGCGCCAGCGGCTCCCGTGAAACCGCAAGAAAACCCGCAGGCAGTTGAAGCAACGTGGAATGATGTTCAGCTCGAAGACTCGCTGGGAATGGAAGTCGGTTATCGCTTGATCCCGATGGTCGATTTCCAGCAAGACGGCGAGTTGTTAGGGCGTATCCGCAGTATCCGTAAGAAATTCGCGCAAGATATGGGCTTTCTGCCGCCGGTGGTACATATCCGTGACAACATGGATTTGCCGCCAGCGCGTTATCGCATTCTGATGAAAGGCGTCGAAATTGGTAGCGGTGATGCTTATCCGGGTCGTTGGCTCGCCATCAACCCTGGTACTGCAGCAGGTACGCTGCCGGGCGAAACGACCACCGATCCCGCTTTTGGTCTTGCGGCCACCTGGATTGAAAGCGCCTTAAAAGAGCAGGCGCAGATTCAGGGCTTTACAGTGGTGGAAGCCAGTACCGTCGTCGCTACCCACCTGAATCATCTGATTGGACAGTTTGCCCCTGAGTTGTTTGGCCGCCAGGAAGCGCAGCAATTGCTCGACCGTGTCTCGCAAGAAATGCCTAAGCTAACCGAAGATCTGGTGCCTGGGGTGGTGACGCTGACCACACTGCATAAAGTGCTGCAAAACTTGCTGGCTGAAAAAGTCCCTATTCGCGATATGCGCACCATTCTGGAAACCCTCGCGGAGCACGCGCCAGTGCAGAGTGACCCACATGAGTTAACCGCAGTGGTGCGTGTCGCACTTGGCCGCGCGATTACCCAACAGTGGTTCCCGGGGAATGGCGAAGTCCAGGTTATTGGCCTTGATGCAGCGCTGGAACGCTTGTTATTGCAGGCGTTGCAAGGTGGCGGTGGGCTTGAACCGGGGCTTGCGGATCGTCTGCTAGAGCAGGCTCAGGATGCCCTGAAGCGCCAGGAAATGCTCGGCGCACCGCCAGTGTTGTTGGTCAACCACGCGTTGCGCCCACTACTGGCGCGCTTCTTGCGCCGTAGCCTGCCGCAATTAATGGTGCTTTCCAGCCTTGAGCTTTCGGAAAATCGTAACATCCGTATGACTGCGACTATCGGAGCGAAATGATGGGGCGCTGGTGGATGCTCATATTTTTACCCTTTATGGCCCATGCCGCAGGCGAAGGGGCATGGCAGGCAAGTGGCGTAGGCGCAACACTCAGCCACCGCGGAGTTGCTGCGTCATCGCGTGCGTTGGCTCCGTCACAAGCGGTAAGTGGCGTGATGACAATGGTCGCCTGGCGCTATGAGTTGATTGGGCCAACGCCCGCAGGATTGCTGGTCAGATTATGCTCGTTGTCGCGCTGCGTTGAGATAGAAGGGCAGAGTGGTAATACGCGCGGGTTAACCAATGTGGCGGCAAATGAACCGCTGCGTTTTGTCTGGGAAGTACCCGGTGGTGGTTCCCTTTTTCCGCCACTAAAGGTCCGTAGTAATCAGGTTATCGTAAATTATCATTAACCCTCAAAGCCGCATTTTGTGCGGTTTTTTCCTTTCAGCACCTCATTTCTAACACTCTCTTTTGATAAAAATAAACCATTGTTTTATAAAATGGTGAGGCAGGTGCCAGGACTCTTTGTGATTTTGCCAATATCCGCCAGGGCATGGCAAAAATGGAAAGGTTTCAATTACCGGGTCATTTTACCTTAGCTTCCTAAGATTCTCGCAGGCACCAAAAGGCGCCAGAACGAGCAATCTCTTATAACAAAAGCAACGGGGTTTGACGGCAATGAAAACACGTAAGATTGGATTAGCAAACTATCTTGCCTATGGATCGGGCGACTTTCTTGGTGCAGGCACAACTGCGTTGACCGCTGCATGGCTACTCTATTTCTATACTACTTTCTGTGGACTGACTCCGATTGAGGCGACATTCATTTTCGCCCTGGCCCGCGTGCTTGATGCGGTCGTCAGTCCGTTGATGGGCTTCCTGACCGATAACTTTGGTTCTACCTGGCTTGGTAAACGTTTCGGTCGCCGTAAGTTCTTTATTCTGCTCGGCATCCCATTAGTCTTCAGCTACAGCTTCATGTGGGTTGGTGAGATGAGTTACTGGTATTACCTGGTAACCTATCTGATTTTTGACGTGGTCTACACCATGATTCTGGTGCCTTACGAAACACTGGTACCGGAAATGACAGATGACTTTAAGCAGAAAACGAAATTCTCCGGTGCGCGTATCTCAATGGCACAGTTGTCGGCAATTCTTGCCGCATTCCTGCCGGGTATTCTGTTAAGTCACTTTGGTAAAGACAACGCGATTTCCTTCTTCTACTCAAGCCTGGTCTTCGCTTCAATCTGCGCAATTGTACTGACTCTGGTGTGGTTCTTTACCTGGGAACGCCCGCGTAGCGAGTGGACGGAAGCCGCACTGCGCGCCGAAGAAGAGAAGAAAAACCTGACCTTTGCTCAGAGTATGAAACGTCTGAACGTTGAGCTTACCTCAACGTTGCGAGTGAAGATTTTCCGTCAACACCTCGGTATGTATCTGGGCGGCTACATCGCGCAGGACGTGTTCAACGCTGTGTTTACCTATTACGTGGTGTTTGTGTTGATGCAAAGTGCAGCGATGGCATCCAGCCTGATGGGTACGATGGCCATTCTGCAATTTGTCGCGGTTATCGGCATGATCCCGCTGTGTATTAAGTACGGCCCGGCACCTTCTTACCGTTTAGTGGTGACATTGTTCGGTATGAGCTCCATTTCTTTCGCGGTGCTGTATTACGCCGGTTTAAGCGACGTCTTCTCGTTGCTGTTGCTGGTTTCTGCACTTGCTGGTCTGGGCCGCGGCGGTATCAACTACGTACCGTGGAACATCTACACTTACATTGCAGATGTGGACGAAGTTATTACCGGCCAACGCCGTGAAGGTATCTTCGCCGGGATTATGACTCTGACGCGTAAAGCCTCTCAGGCTGGTGCGGTGATGCTGGTGGGTATTGTGATGCAGTTTTCCGGTTTTGTTTCCGGGCAGACCACGCAGCCACCTGCGGTAAGCCATACCATTTTAATGATTCTGAGTTTTGGTACGGTCGCGGTACTGATTTGCGGTTTCTTAATTTCCTTACGCTTTAAATTGAATATGCAAACTCACAGTGTGCTACGTGAAGAAACAGCGAAGATGCGTGAGGCTGGCCGCGCGGTGCCGGAAGCAATTACCCCAGAAGCGCGAGCGACTGTAGAACTGCTGGCAGGCATGCCATATGACTCGCTATGGGGCAACAACAATATTGGTTATCTCAATCGTAACAAGCCTGCAGCACCATCGTTGAAAAAGGCTTCAGCATTAAATTCGAATACATCACAGAGGTTAAGTTAATGATCATTTATCCCGTCAAACACAGCCCATTACTGTGCCAGCCGGAGCATTTTATTGCCCGGGATGAGCTTAATACCCTGATCCACAAGGTGACGGACAATCTGATTAATATTAAGGATGAAACGGGCCAATTCTTGCTGCGTCTGGATGACGGACGAGTCATTGATACCAAAGGCTGGGCAGGTTGGGAGTGGACTCATGGGGTCGGCTTGTACGGCATTTATCAATATTATCGTCAGACTGGCGATAAGAAGATGTGTGAGATTATTGATGACTGGTTCACCGACCGTTTTGCTGAAGGTGCAACCACCAAAAACGTCAATACTATGGCGCCATTCCTGACGCTGGCGTATCGCTACGAAGAAACGCGCGATCCGTCATATTTACCGTGGCTGGAAAGCTGGGCGGAGTGGGCGATGTACGAAATGCCGCGCACCGAACACGGTGGCATGCAACACATTACGCTGGCGGAAGAGAACCATCAGCAAATGTGGGATGACACGCTGATGATGACCGTGTTGCCGCTGGCGAAAATTGGCAAATTGCTTAATCGCCCGGAATATGTCGAAGAAGCAACTTATCAGTTCCTGCTGCACGTACAGAACTTGATGGACCGTGAAACCGGGCTGTGGTTCCACGGCTGGAATTACGAAGGTAACCATAACTTTGCTCAGGCGCGTTGGGCGCGTGGCAATAGCTGGCTGACCATTGTGATTCCTGACTTCCTTGAGCTTGTCGATTTGCCAGAAAATAACGCGGTGCGTCGTTATCTGGTGCAAGTACTGGAAAGCCAGGTGGCTGCGTTGGCAAAATGCCAGGATGAGAGCGGTTTGTGGCACACCTTGCTTGATGACCCAAATTCCTATCTGGAAGCGTCAGCGACGGCAGGTTTTGCCTACGGCATTCTGAAAGGTATCCGTAAGCGCTATATCGGCAAACAGTATGCCGAAGTGGCGGAAAAGGCGATGAAGGGTGTTGTGAAAAATATCTCGCCAGATGGGGAGTTGTTGCAGGTTTCATTTGGTACGGGAATGGGCAGTAATCTGGAGTTCTATCGCCAGATCCCACTGACGTCTATGCCATACGGCCAGGCGATGGCGATCCTCTGTCTGGGTGAGTATCTGCGCATTTATCTGTAAGTTCATCGTGCAGGCCTGGGGAACCGGGTCTGCAATTTTTCATAAAATCAAATAGACTCGTCATTACTGCAAAGTTCCGCCAATTTAATAATAAATAAATGGCGTATTGTGTCGCGCATTTCATTATTATTCATGTCGTCGATAAGCCTTCCACTGCTTTCCCCCCTTAACGATATTCGAATGGCGAGGCTGCGCTTCCCGTTCATCTCTCCCTGCTTGTTGATCCACGTTCTGGATTAATAATTAACCGATGCTGGCGTTGTTTTTGCTGTGCCTTCATCAGGAAACATTTGATGTCAATTTCCCCGTTAGCTCGGGTGGCCAGTAACAGTGTGGTTGAGCCTGGTGTTGTGCTCGGCGCTCACGTGAGCATTGGTCCATTTTGTGTTATTTCCGCAGGTGTAGTTATTGGCGAGGGAACCATAGTCGGCTCGCATTCTGTCATTAATGGGCTTACCACCATTGGGCGCGATAACACTATTGGTCAATATGCTTCTATAGGTGAAGTTAATCAGGATCTTAAATACGCTAACGAACCGACAAAGCTAGTCATTGGTGACCGTAATCAGATTGGCACAAAATCCACACTTCATCGCGGCACAATTCAGGGGCAAGGTACCACCTTGATTGGCAATGACAATCGCTTTCTCGATGGTGTTCACATCGGCCATGATTGCGTAGTGGGTAACGGCACGTTGATGGGCGACAACAGCGGATTAGCCGGGCATGTGATTCTTGATGATGGGGCGCAGGTTGGTTTCCTGTGTGCCATTCACCAGTTTTGTGTGTTGGGCGCACATGCCAGAGTGGCAGACCAGTCGGGCGTGGTGCAGGATATTCCACCATTCGTGATGGCCTATGGTAACCATGCGAGACCTACCGGCGTAGATGTTAATGCAGCAGCCTTTTTGGCATTAGAAGCCAGGCAGCAGGATTTTGTGCATACGCTTTATAGCATGCTGTATCAGCAGTCTTTATCGATTGATGAAGTGAAGATCGCGGTAAAAGCATCGCTCAGCGATTTCGCTATTGCGGCTGTTTATGAACGGTTTTTTGCGCATTCAGCGCGTGGGATTATTCGTTAAACTCATTCAAAGCAGGCTCGCCGTATAAAACGGCGAGCCTTGTACTGTTACATACGTTCTACGGTTTCGATACCCAGAGTATCCAGACCTAATTTCAGCGTTTTCGCTGTCAGCAGCGCCAGTTTCAGGCGGCTGTTACGTGCTTCTTCAGAGTCTGCGGCCAGAATTGGGCAGTGCTCATAGAAACCAGAGAACAGACCGGCAACATCGTACAGATAAGTACACATCACATGCGGCGTACCGTCACGCGCAACCACATTCAGCGTTTCTTCGAATTGCAGCAAACGTGCCGCCAACTGGGCTTCACGATCTTCACGAATCACGACTGGCGCTTTTAGCAGTTCTGTTTCGTCGATAGCGGCTTTGCGGAACACGGAAAGCACACGTGTGTAGGCATACTGCATATACGGCGCAGTATTACCTTCAAAGGCCAGCATGTTGTCCCAGTCGAAGATATAGTCGGTGGTACGGTTCTTCGAAAGATCCGCGTATTTCACCGCACCAATACCGACTGCATTTGCCAGCGCTTCCAGTTCGTCAGCAGGCATATCCGGGTTTTTCTCAGTCACCAGGCGGCGTGCGCGTTCCAGCGCTTCATCCAGCAGGTCGGTCAGTTTTACGGTGCCACCGGAACGGGTTTTGAACGGTTTGCCGTCTTTGCCCAGCATCATGCCGAACATATGGTGCTCTAACGGTACAGAATCTGGCACGTAACCGGCTTTGCGCACGATGGTCCACGCCTGCATCAGGTGCTGGTGCTGGCGGGAGTCGATGAAGTACAGCACGCGGTCAGCATGCAGGGTTTCATAACGATATTTCGCACACGCGATATCGGTCGTGGTGTACAGGTAGCCGCCATCCTTTTTCTGGATGATGACGCCCATCGGCTCACCTTCTTTATTCTGGTATTCGTCGAGGAAGACCACGGTTGCGCCTTCGCTTTCAACCGCCAGACCTTTTGCTTTCAGGTCAGCGACAATGCCCGGCAGCATTGGGTTGTACAGGCTTTCACCCATCACGTCGTCGCGGGTCAGGGTCACGTTCAGGCGCTGGTAAGTAATTTGGTTTTGCGTCATGGTCACATCGACCAGTTTGCGCCACATGGTGCGGCAGTATTCATCACCGCCTTGCAGTTTCACCACATATGCACGAGCGCGTTCGGCAAACTCAGCATCTTCGTCGTAATGCTTTTTCGCGGCGCGATAAAACTCTTCGAGATCGGACAGCGCCATTTCACCGGCATTTTCTTGCTGCTGTTTTTCGAGATACGCGATCAGCATGCCGAACTGCGTACCCCAGTCACCAACGTGGTTAGCGCGGATAACTTTATGGCCGAGGAATTCCAGAGTACGCACCGCGGCATCACCAATGATGGTGGAACGCACGTGACCGACGTGCATTTCTTTCGCCACGTTTGGCGCAGAGTAATCAACCACCACGGTTTTCGGTTCGGAAATGGTCACGCCTACGCGATCTGAGCTGACTGCCGCATCGACACTTTTCGCCAGGAATTCCGGGTCGAGGAAAATATTGATGAAGCCAGGGCCGGCGATTTCAACTTTGCTGGCAATGCCGGTCAAATCCAGATTCGCAATCACCAACTCTGCGACTTGTCGTGGTGGCTTGCCCAGTGATTTCGCAACTGACATCACGCCATTGGCCTGATAGTCGCCGAACTGAACTTTTGCTGACTGACGAACTTGCGGTTCGCAATCCGCAGGCGCACCTGCGGCAATCAGTGCCTGACTGACTTTATCTGAGAGAAGAGCCTGAATATTCACCGGGATACCTTACTTTTGCTTATGGCAGCCGTTAATTTACAGCAGCCGTATCGTTGGGGATAAAATTAGGGCGTAAGTATAACTGTATTTAATCCCTTGAGTCAGCAAAAGCCTTGCCCAGTGCGCCCTGTACTACTCTTAACGGTATAGGGTTTAACCATTCAGAAAATTAGCCGCCCAATGGGTGTTGGTGATGCTGAATGAAAAAGGTAGATTAGCCCCCATTCGTGATTTGAGAGGATAGGGCGATGGCCAACTGGCAGACAATTGAACAACTGAATGATATTTCAGCGGATCTCCCGCGTTTTACCGAAGCGTTAGCTAACCTTGCTGCGCGCCTTGACCTGGAAATAGCTCCGCTTGACGCCGATCACATTTCATTGCGTTGCCATCAAAATACAACGGCGCAACGTTGGCGCGAAGGTCTGGAAAAATGTGGGACGTTGCTTTCAGAAAATATCATTAATGACCGGCCAATTTGCCTGTTTAAGCTCGATGAACCGATTTGTGTTGCACACTGGAAATTTAGCGTCGTTGAACTGCCGTGGCCGGGTGAAAAACGCTACCCGCATGAAGGTTGGGAACATGTGGAAATTGTGCTGCCGGGCGAGCCTGCAACACTGAATGCGCGGGCGCTGGATTTAATGTCTGACGCGGGGTTGCGCCAGACGGGAATTTCGGTGAAAACCAGTTCGCCAAAAGGTGAACGTGAACGCTTGCCAAACCCAACACTGGCGGTCACGGACGGCAAAGTGACCATCAAATTCCATCCGTGGAGTATTGAAGAGATTGTTGCCAGTGAGCTAGCGGATTGATTGTACAGCCGCCTTCATTCGTTTAATCGCTTCTTCAAGGTTTGCCGATGTGCAACCGAAGTTAATCCGCACGAATTTTGCCTCGCCAAAGTCGGTGCCTGGCGAGAAGCCCAGGCCGGCTTTCTGGAAGAACAACGTAGGGTTGTCGACCGGTAAAGCCGTTGCATCCACCCATCCCAGATAAGTCGCTTGCGGTATTGCCATGGTCAAACCAGGTATATTGTTAATCGCGCTTACCAGGCGGTCGCGGTTGCGACGCAAATACGGTAATAACTCCTGCAACCAGGATTCACCATCACGCCAGGCTGCGGTCGCGGCGGTCAATGCCAGCACATCAACGCTCGGCACAATGCCATCACGCGTGGTATTGAATTGCTTACGTAATTGCGGGTCAGGGATAATCGCCAGTGATGCGCCAAGACCAGCGATATTAAAGGTTTTGGATGGCGAGAGCAGGGTAATGGAACGTTGTTCAGCGTCTGCACTCAGTGTTGCGAAAGGAATATGTTTCGCATCAGGCTCAAGTAACAAATCACCATGGATCTCATCCGAACAGACAATTAAATCATGGCGTTGTGCAAACTCGAGTTGCTGCTGCAATTCTTCGCGACGATAAACGGTACCGCCAGGGTTTTGCGGATTACACAGCATCAGCAGTTTTTCTTTGCCGGTGAGCAAGGGTTCGAGTGACGGTAAATCTATAACCCAGCGGCCATTTTCCAGACGTAATGGCGCATTGAGCTGTGGACGCTGGGCAAAAGCGGATGATTTTCTAAACGGGGGGTAAATTGGTGTGGGGGCAATCGTTGATTCATTCGGTGAGGTGAAGGCTCTGACACTTAAATTCAGCCCCGCAACCACGCCGGGCAAAATGACAATCCACTCAGGTTTAATCTGCCATTGATAGCGGCTAGCCATGCGTTCAATGACCACTTCTATTAACTCTTGTGGCCTGACACCGTAGCCGAAAACGCCGTGTTCAACCCGCTGATGGAGCGCATCGAGGATACAAGGAGGTGAGCGAAAGTCCATATCCGCCACCCACATTGGTAAAACTTCATCACCATATTTATTCCACTTCGAGCTGTCGCTGTGACGACGGTCGATGCCTTCATCAAAATTGAATGCCATGATTATACTCGTCATATTTCAAGTTGCAGGGGGGTTGGCTGCTCTCAATTATCCGAATCACTTACTCAAGTAAGCTCATCGGATAATCTCCTTTGCCGCCTACCTGCAACTCGAACTATTTAGAGTAAAGCTACCTTTTTGGGAGCGTCGTTTCAGATTATCATTCTGAACCAGTGGCACAACCACCAGGCTGAAGATTTTTAAGGAGTAATCAATGCCTTTGCTTGAGATATGTTGTTATGGAATTGACTGTGCAGTCACGGCGCAACAAGCAGGAGCGGACAGAATTGAGTTGTGTGCCGCGCCAAAAGAGGGGGGCTTGACCCCGTCTGCGGGCGTGTTACGCCAGGTGAAGCAACGAGTTTCGATCCCCGTACATCCAATTATTCGCCCGCGCGGCGGCGATTTTTGTTACACAGATGCTGAATTTGAAACCATGCTCGAAGACATCGCGTTCGTGCGTGAATTGGGGTATCCGGGGTTGGTTATCGGCATGCTCGATGGTGAAGGGCATATTGATGTTCCTCGCATGAAGCGGGTGATGGAACAAGCTCAAGGAATGGCGGTAACGTTCCACCGTGCGTTCGATATGTGCCATAACCCTCATCAGGCGCTGGAGCAATTAACCGAATTGGGCGTGGCACGCATCCTGACTTCAGGCCAGCAGCAGAATGCTGAACTAGGACTTTCACTACTAAGGGAACTAAAACAGCTTTCCCGTGCTCCAATAATAATGGCGGGTGCAGGCGTCAGGCTGAGCAACTTGAAAAAGTTTGTCGAAGGCGGCATTGATGAAATGCATAGCTCTGCCGGGCAGACAGTGGCTTCACCGATGCGTTACCGTAAAGCGGGTGTATCAATGAGTGCTGATGTCGAAGCTGATGAATTTAACCGTTACTGCGTTGATGGCGACGTGGTGGCTGCAATGAAGGCCGTGTTGGTTGCAAGTGAGCCTGCAACTTGAAAGATGAAGGCTGAAAGTTTTTGACCGTGCATCATGTTGCCCATGTGATGCTCGCTCGTACCAGGCCCCAGCGTATTGCTGGGGCTTTTTTTATTTATATCTATAAGCTTATTTTCTATTTCTCGTCATAAATACAGTTGATTATTTGAGAAATAATAAATGGAAAACTAAGATTATGCGGATGTTATTTCTAATACCGTTTTTTGCTTCTTAATTCTTCTGGCGAGAACTGTAGAGCACACGAAGCCAAGCAGGCTGAAGGTTACCATCATGCTAAATACATAATTATATCCGGTAATTCCTTTAAAATTATCCAGAAGAGCACCGTATAGGGTATAAGCAAACATTGCTGGCATGTAACCTATGATGCAACCAAATGCCATTGCTGAACCACTATACTGACGTGATATTCCGATCTCATCCATCGGAGCAAAGAATATCGCACGTTGGGAAAATATTATTGCGCCAAATCCTAACGTTACCGCCATACCTACATAGACATTCATGGATTGGTGAGGTAACTGAATGAAGCAGATCATGGCAATAGCAGCGAGCAGGAATGTCCACTTCAAATAGACTGTCGGAGATTTGGTTACTTTATCGGCAAGGAATCCACCAATAGGACCACCGACCATTTTTAACGCATATTGGTTGATGATACCGTAGGCCCCAACAAGGGCAACGGGTAACATATAGATATCCTTTAAGAAAGGAATGAAATAAGTTAATCCACAGTAAGCCGCATATACAAAGAATATGCCAAATGCAGCCAGCCAGACGTTTGCACAGGAAAGGACATGCTTGATACCTCTGATGACTTCCATATTCGCATTGCTGTTATCCTGAGTGGTAACTTTGTCATCATCATCAACAATGAAGTATGTAACAACACCTACAGCAAGTGTTATTAGCGTGTAGAAAAGTAGACCAGCCTGCATGCCTGCTTTTCCCTCGCCGAATTGAACAAAAATAAACAATGCTCCTGATGCGACAATGACATCCACTACGCCACGTCCAGCCTCAAGGAAACCAAACATTCGTCCTTGTTCTTCTTTATTTCCCAGCAGGCGTACCGCTTTTAATAACACGGGCCAGAAAATAACATCCCCAAAGAAGGCCATTGCTGCAAAGCAAAGCAGGAAGCCTGTAAATGAAGGCAGGGTTGATAAATACAACCCACATAGTCCAACACCAATCAATCCAAAGGGTAACAGTATTTTCTTAGAGTAGCGGTCAGCAATATAAAGAGAAAGAAATAGCCCTGTTGTCTGGACTATTGTATATACAGTAAAACCAAGACCAATCTGTGTGTTAGTTAAACCCCAATCATTTTGCATTGGGACGTAAAATACATCCTTCATACTTGAAAGCTTAAATATCGTTCCACCGCCAAGGACTAAAAAACACAGTCGTGCCCACTTGTTCATGAACATAATTATTCCTTCACTTACATAGAAGCGTAGAGAGATTAACTTTCTATATTCACGATTGAGCAATGTCACTGTGATTAGAAAGTTATGTAAATTGTGCCTGTGATGTTGATTGGAAATACTTTAAATTATTTTTCGTTAATAAATTTATTACATATATTTCTGACGTAGTGTATTTGCTCTATTGCGTGTTCTGCTTCCTGAGCAAGGCGTTCATCAACTTTATCGGTTTCAGGAAGTGGCGTATAACTTGCGGTTCTCCAGGGTATCCATGGATTATCGCCTTCATCATCGAAACGGAAAGCAGGGGCGAAGTATTCGACTTCTTCCTCCAGTCCGAAAGAAATTACCTGGGGCTTATCTTCTCCAAGCAGCAGTAACTCCCTGAGCATGTCTTCCATTGGTAATTCCCCATACCCCGAGCGGCATGCTTCATGCGCCCATCCGGAATTATCCTTAATGATTTTGGCATCTTTTACATGTACTTGTGTTATATAAGGAGCCATTGCGCGTAGGGCGTCGAGTGGTTTTTCGTTAGCATTGATCATATTGCCAAAATCAAAAAGAATTGAGAGATTCTTCATCCCGCTATGTTTTACTAAGCTGACCAGTTCCTCCCCTTTCAAATCTTCATGCTGCTCAATTGTGAATGTTAAGCCGCAATCATCAAATTGAGATAAGTATTCTATATCCAGGCTTATTTTTTTCATTACATCTTGCAGATGCCCTTCATAGCGAGGATAAAAACGTACTGATGATGCGCCTGTCAGGTGGGCAATCCTGATGGCATCATTCAGAGTTTTTTGATCAGAAGCGCTTGTCTCAATATTAACATCAAGACCGTAGTTTTCTGCTTTCTTCCTGAAATCAATTAACTGAAGGTCACTCAGCATTTGTAATGCCTGAGACTCACCATCTTCAACATGAATTTTCACACCCCGTAATTGGTTCTGATGTGCGATATCCAGTAGATCTCCTGGCAAAATTCGTTCGTATCGCATATTTAAATGAAATGCGTAGGCATGTAAATACAGGGGGATATTCCTGGCTCGCTCAGCAAGGCAGACTCTTTCAGATGTTTTCATTTTTACCCTCATTCATCCTGGATATATAGTTCAACGGACTCCAATCTCCAGTATTCGAAGTCAACTTGAACGACTCTTTTTTCACGCGTTGCCCGATGCTTTTCAACCAGAATAACGAACGAATTTGGCGCAACACCTAATTCCTTGCATGCCTGGTCGGGTATTTTTACGGGCTTAAATAGCATGCTTTTTATACTCAAAAACTGGCCATATTCTTTTTCCCAGACATCTGCAAATGACTGATTGTTTATTTTTTTGATAAAGTCAGGGGCAAAGTCAGCATCAATATAAGACTCGTGATAAAAAACTTTGTGCCCATCAAGGCCACACCAGCCAGTAACCCGATAACTGCGAGAATTATCTGAGAAAGCCTTTGCCACATTAAGGGGGGGCACTTCGCACTGTTCTTCTTCCAGGTATCCCCAAAATGGTTGCCGCCCCTGCGCCCGGGCTTCTGCATTAAAGCTGGACTGTGCTTTAGGGTTATAGATGAATCGCTTGGGGGCAATAAACCAGCCGCTACGATTTTTCCTGAAGATAAGGGATGCAACTTCCAACTCCAGCAAAACTTGCCGTAATGTCATTCTTCGGGTATCCAGCAATTCACATAGTTCCCGCTCTGAAGGAAGCCGTGAACCCGGTGTCAAATTTGTCTCAGATAACCACCTTTCCAGGCGTTCTCTGTTGATATCTACATTGCTTATATTTTTCATTTTTCGCCAGACTGGTATAAACCAATTTTTCCCTACGGTAAGATATTCTGATGAAACGGCAAGTTATTTCTCAAAACATGATCATAATTTGTGCCTTTGATCTCAGATATCGGCATTGTAGAGTAAAGGCTTGATGCTTCTTTCTTTGAATGGGCAGATCCTGTCATCTTTTTCTTCTCAGACTTTTCCTGTGCTCTTTTTTCCCGAAACCCTCCCCGAAACGCGCTTTAATCCTCTGCTAGACTTTAGTTTTATTAATATCCATTAATGGCTGAGGAGTAGTGAAAATGACGTTATCCAGCAAAGAGCCATCTGGCAAAATAACGAATCGCGATCATTTACGTTTCCATCGTATTCACCAGCATTTAATGCCAACCTTCGGGGAAAGTTGGTTTGCATTAAAAGCTGAAGCGTTTGCCCGGTTTTTTGGCACGCCTTTTTTTCTTGGCGCACAAACTCTTATTGTTTTAGTTTGGATCGTTCTTAACGTTACGGGCGTGAGCCATTTTGACCTCTATCCATTTATCTTGTTAAACCTGGCATTTAGTCTCCAGGCTGCTTATGCCGCTCCACTCATTTTACTTGCGCAAACGCGCCAGGCCGAAAGGGATAAAGCACACGGGGAAGCTGATGCTTTGCATCGGGAAGATTTAGCGCAGGCCAATGAAAAACGATTAAAATTTGCAGCAGAACAAGCCGAACAGATGATCAAATTGATTGAGATGAATACTGAGCTAACCAATGTCACTAAAGAGCTAACAGAACGCATCGAGAAAATAGCTGAACAGTTGCATAAACAACTAGTGAAATAGACATGCTGTGAGCGTTATGCATGGCGACCCAGCATAGAGATGTTCTCTGCGTCATAGCCGTTCTCTGAGACTTTGATTCTCGATATACATAATGGCCGCAATAAAATGGGTGATTGTAGCTAATTTGTTAAATATTGGTTATTTTTGTTGCTTTGTACATAGCGTTACATACGGATACCAATCACTCAATGAATAGAGTGGTCCATTTCTTTATTATCAAAATCCCTTTAGAAATATGTTGATAGAGTAATATTTTCTATTTTATTTGGTTTCGATAAAGTTGTGCCGATCATGAAAATAAATAAAGCTATTTTATTGCACATTTCCATGGCAATCCTTGCTGCTTTGGTTTTAACCATTCCACCTTTTATCGATAGCTTACAACCGGCATTAAAATTTCTACCATTAATAAAAACAATGGAAGGTACACGTAAAGTTCAGGCAGAGAAAATGGCAACCATTTCACATGCTCTGAATGGTAACGCCATTTTCTTCCTCGGAGCATCGGAAGTTGCCACGTCTGAAGATGAGCATTTTGCGGTATATAATTTTTTTAATACCAAACTGCATCAGCCCACTGTGGCCTACGGTGATAGCTTCGTCGATAACATGACGCAACTCGCCTTGCTGACGCGCTTTAAACAAGATCTGTCACCAAAAACGAAACTGGTATTGCTCTTGTCACCCGATAGTTTCTTTTTTGATGGTATTCCTCCGACGATTTTCGCTGACCATTTCCCGGACTCGGTGTTTAAACCATTAATGTCAGATGCCACTATGCGTCCTGTTTTGACCCATTATTTAACCCATATCGATGCGCAAGATGTGGATCATCTCACTTTTAGCCAGATGCGTATTTTTGGCTGGCACACAAAAATTGTCTGGCGTGAAATTAAATATCAGTTCTCTTCATTCTGCGAAATGATCAGAGATTATTTCTTATCACTGGCACATATTCGCCAGTCAAATACGCAGCCGTGGCCGGTGGCGCCCGCTAACGAGTTAAATATTAACTGGAATGCAGAATTACAGCAAGCCCAGCAACTTAACCGTGCTCGTCATGAAAGTGCCGCCACGTTATGGATGGATCAAGAGATATTTGCCGACGATAAAACGCCAGAAGATTGGTATACCGCGCCTCCATCGGGCCGAGAAAAAGAGGCGTTTATAGCAATGATGAAGCTGCTGCATGAACGCCAGGTTAATGTCGTCGTCATTATCGATCCGCTTAATCCGTGGGCGCTAAAGAATACTGATAAATTCCAGCCGACAGATCGTTTCATCCAGCAGACGTTGAAAAAATATAACACGCCTTATTTTGATATGTACGACCAAAGCTATCAACCGGGATGGAACTGGGATCGTCTTCATCCTACTGAACTGGCATGGGTGGCCATGGACCGTTTTATTTCCGAGGCATTCAAAAAATGAAAAAAGCCATCCGACTCTTTTTCCTTTATCTGTTTCTGCTGGTAACCATCGTGACATGGTCTTCAGTGGATAACAGCATGAATATCAAATTGCATTTTGAATATCAGCAATTTTAGGAGTCAGTGAATGTATACCAGTGCACCTTTCTTTGCTGTATTGTTTGCCAGTTCGCTATTGTTTGCAGGCGTTAATCGTTTGCTGGGTAACCGATTGACCTACGCTTCACTGTTTACTGCATTTGCGTTAATTGCTGTCTGGGGATACGTTTTCAAAAACCAGATAACTATTCCATTATTGATGTTTGCGTATTTATACGTGATTGCGGTCTTAAAAGATAAGTCGTGGCTGAAAACCTGGCAGTCGGTGACATTGAGTTTACTGCCATTGGTTCTGGTTAAATTACATCTGAATAATCATTGGGGAATGTTAGGTCTTTCTTTCATGACTTTCAGAGCGGTGGACGTTTTACTTTATCGCAATAAGAAAGATTCCCGCAATTTCTTCCAGTACTTTAGCTACCTCTTTTTACCCTTTGTTATTCTCGCCGGGCCGATGTATCGCTGGCGAAGCTGGGTTCAGGATATCACTCAACCTAAATTTCGGCTGACAACTGCGGTGTTCCTGCAATCTATGGAACAAATCTTTTATGGCATCGTGCAGAAATTTTTGTTTGCCATGTTGATTGATAACCTGGTGATTAGCCACTGGAGCCATCGGCCTTTTACGCTGACTGTTGGCGTAGTGATGTCGCTGGCATATAGCTTCTATCTGTATTTTGATTTTGCGGGTTACAGCAATATGGCGATAGGCGCCGGGCGTTTGTTTGGGCTGAATTTACCCGCCAATTTCAATTTACCGATACTGGCAAAAAACCCGCAAGATTTCTGGCGTCGGTTCCATATTAGCTTATCGGAGTGGTTGCGAGACGTAGTCTTTATGCCGATTTATATGAATCTGATGAAGGTTGAGTTTTTCAGAAACCACAAAGTGACAGCGCAAAATATCGGTATTTTCTGCACGCTGTTTTGCATGGGAGCCTGGAATGGACTGGAGCTGAATTACGTTGTCAGCGGTGCGTTGTTTGGTGGCATATCGGTTATTCACAATATGATCCTTTGGCTGGCAAAGCGCAGCCAAAAAATGTCCACATGGTTAAAAATGCCTTTAATTGTCTTTATGGGGCGAATGTTGACGCTGGCAAGTGCAGCAGCCTCTCTTTATATTTTTAGCGGAATGTCTCCTGTATGAAGAATAATGACGAATTACAACAGCTAAGTGATTATCTACATGCTGTGTTACTTGAACCGAAAAACGCTCAGCAATTGGCGATAAGTGGCAGCGATAATAGTTTGAGCTGGCAGCAACTCGGTTGTGCTGTGCTTGACTGGGCGGAACGTTTTGCTGTGCTAAAACTCGCCAAGAATGTTCCTGTGGTGCTTTATGGACATCAACAAGCAGAGTTTGCCAGCGCCATTTATAGTTGTTTATTACATCAAATCCCCTATATTCCAGTTGATAATATCTATCCGGCAGAACGCTTGAAAGAAATCTGTGAATTAGCTGGTGCGCCTTATTATTACGATGTTCAGCAAAAGGCATTTGTAGCAACCGGAGTCACGGCTCAGCAGTTGGAAGAGCAGGATTTAGCCTACATTATGTTTACTTCGGGGAGCACCGGTAAACCCAAAGGAGTGCAGATTGGTCGCGAAAGCGTCTGGAATTTCATGCAGTGGGTTCGTAATGATTTTTCTTTGCCTGCGCATCCGGTGCTGATGAATCACGCGGTATTCAGTTTTGATTTATCGTTAATTCCATTACTCGGCAATTTGGCGACTGGCGGTCATATCGTGCTTAATGCTAAAGAGGATATTACTGCGGATAACTGGCTAGCCCATTTGCAACAGCAAAAAGTCTCTGTATGGGTTTCTACTCCATCTTTCGCTTATCAAAAATTATTGCTACCAGAATTTCGTGCAGAATATCTCTGCGATCTGAAAGTTTTTGTCTTTATTGGTGAGGTGCTGAGCAAAACCCTGGTAAAACATCTGCGCCGTCTTTTCCCTGAGGCAAAAATACTCAACTCTTATGGCCCAACAGAGGCAACGATTGCCACCACAGTGATTGAGATAAGCGATGAGATCCTGCACGAAGAAGGAGATCTATTGCCTATCGGCGCGATGATGCCGCATTCAGAAATGGAAATTACCGCAGATAACGAATTAATTATCTGGGGTAAAAATGTGATGCGAGGCTATCTTGGATTACCAAAAGAGAATGCTGAAAAGCTTTTGTGGAATGAAAGTAAGCATTGGCGCGGCTACAAAAGCGGTGATTTAGGGCGCGCGGGTAAAGAGTATTTATATTGCCAGGGGCGTAACGACAGCCAGATTAAACTCAATGGCTATCGTATTGAAATTCATGAAATTGAAAGCCGATTGCTTGCGCTTTCAGGCGTCAGTGAAGCAGTGGTTTTACCGCTGACCAAAAAAGATGGTGCTGTATTACGCCTGGCTGCCTTTTGCGCTTCAAAGCTCTCGGAAAAAGAGATTAAAGCTAACCTCACGCAAATTTTACCGTCTTACATGGTGCCCTCGCAGATTGTCATCATGGATACCTTACCTCTTAACACTAACGGCAAAATTGACCGTAAATTACTCGATGTTCAGGCGCGTACCTGCTGAAGATCTAAGGGCATATATATGGAACAGAAAGTATTAGCGATATTTGAAAATGTGTTGTCCCGCAAAGTCGCGTTTAACGACGAGCTTATTGAATCCTATATTCTTGATTCAATTACTGCGGTAGATATCGTTCTGGAAGTGCAGGCAGAATTTGGCTGTGCTATTCCACCGACGGACGTTGCCAGTGTGTTGAAAACACCCGCAACGCTTGCGGCATGGATTGAAGAAAACGCCTGAGGTATAAAAAGCCCAGATTGCTGACAAAGGGTGATAAATGTGTTTTGTAGGGTGGATAAGCGTTAGCGTCATCCACCATTTACGCCAGTGGTGTCGGATGACGCTGCGCTTATCTGACCTACGAAGAAGTTTGTCATCAGTCTCAAGCCCCGAGATTTATCGGGGCTGGATTGTGCAGATAATATTACGGTTTGCGCGCCACCAGAACGGCACGTAGCGGGGCAGGGTAGCCTTCGATAGTTTTGCTACTGTCATTCGGGTCAAGGAAATCGGCCAGCGATTCGGTCGTCAGCCAGCTAGTGCGGCGCTGTTCTTCGCTGGTGGTGTAGCAATGGTCGACAATTTTTACGTCAACAAAACCACATTTCTCCAGCCAGTTTTTCAACGCTAATGCCGATGGAATGTAATAGACGTTACGCATTTGCGCGTAGCGTTCGCCAGGCACCAGTACCGTATTTTCGTCGCCTTCTACCACCAACGTTTCCAGCACCAGTTCACCGTCTTTGGCTAACTGATTTTTCAACTGGTAAAGGTGGTCGAGCGGTGAACGGCGGTGATACAACACCCCCATCGAAAAGACGGTATCAAAGATGTTCAGCTCTGGCAGTTGCTCAATGCCAAGTGGCAGGACATGCGCGCGTTGGTCATTACCCAGCAGCTTACGCACCGCTTCGAACTGGCAAACGAACAGTTGCATTGGGTCGATACCCACAGCCAGATGCGCGCCCGCGCCAATCATGCGCCACAGGTGATAACCGCTCCCGCAGCCGACATCCAGAATCGTGCGCCCGGTAAGTGGAGAAATGTGTGGCAAAACACGATCCCACTTCAGGTCTGAACGCCATTCGGTGTCGATGTCCACGCCATACAGCGAATATGGCCCTTTGCGCCATGGCATCAGGTTGCGTAGCAGTTTTTCAATACCCAGACGCTGACCATCGCTGAGCGGTGCCTCAGATTCTGCCGTTACGCTGTGCAATAAATCCAGGCGATATGGCGCTAGTTCAGGCAGGTATTCAACGGTGTTGTACCAGTGTTTGAATTGACCGTGCAGGTTCTCGCGCTGCCAGGTGGCAATTTGCGCCGACAGTGTTTCCAGCCACGGGGCCAGCGGGCTTTTTGCGATAAGCTGATAAAAATTACCAAAGTCGATCATGCAGGCGTTCCTGATTTCAGTGCAACCAAAGAGCCAAAGTTAAAGCACTGGAACCATAATTCTGCGTGGTCAAATCCGGCTTGTTTGAGGCGTTTTTTATGTGTTTCGACAGAGTCGGTGAGCATCACGTTTTCCAGCATGCTGCGCTTTTGGCTGATTTCCAGCTCGCTGTAGCCGTTCGCACGTTTAAAATCGTGGTGCATATTGAACAGCAATTCGCCGACTTCGCCATCTTCAAAACTGAATTTTTCCGACAGCACTAACGCGCCGCCAGGGTTCAGCCCCTGATAGATTTTTTCCAGCAGCAGTTTGCGGTCATCGGGTTCAAGAAATTGCAGGGTGAAATTCAGCACCACCATCGAGGCATTTTCGATAACAATATCGCGGATATCACCTTCGATGACCTCGACCGGAGTTTGCGCTTTGAAGGCGTCAAGATGACGGCGGCAGCGCTCGACCATAGCAGGGGAGTTATCTACCGCGATAATTTTGCAGTTGTCGTGCTGGATGTTACGACGCACCGATAACGTTGCCGCGCCAAGTGAACAGCCAAGATCGTAAACCTGGCTACCCGGTGCCACAAAGCGCTCCGCCAGCATGCCAATCATCGAAATGATATTCGAGTAGCCCGGTACCGAACGTTGAATCATATCGGGGAACACTTCAGCTACGCGTTCGTCAAAGGTCCAGTCACCTAATTTGGCGATCGGGGCGGAAAACAAGGTATCGCGGTCAGACATAATGTTAAATCCGGAAATTCGAAATTTCGAAAGGGGCATATTTTGCGTTAATGCAGCGAGAAAACCAACTCCCATGGCATATACCACAGATTAGCCAGCACCATCAGGATCAATGAAGCCCAGGTGGCGCTCATGCCGGAACGACGCCAGCGGATTAAACGGTGGTGAAAACCGTGCGCATGCATCAGGCGGCCAACAATCAGCAGCAACCCACTAACATGCACCATCCAGGTTTCAGCGCCGTTCATTTCCATCAATAATAAAAGCAGCAATGCGACAGGAATATATTCCACCGCATTACCGTGAATACGAATCGCACTCTGAAGTTCGCTAAAGCCACCATCACCATAAGAGACCCGGTATTGCGAACGCATACGGACAACATCAAACGAGAACTTAATCAGCAACAAAGCACCCAAAACGGCGTAGAGCGCGCTTACCATACTCACATCCTTTAGAGATAGTTCCAGCACTGCATATAATAGCAGTGCAACCTATAAGCTGTCGCTACCCCTAAAATAGGGAGTTTTGCTTAGGAATGGCAGGTTCATTGCCCAAATCGGGAAGAGCCTGCTGCAATCCGCGCCATAGTGTATGGACTAAATCCTGGACTTGCCCAATGTCAGGCGTATGCAGGAACAGGTAAGGCGTGGCGTTTTGTTGCCATTTTGGCAAGGTTTTAAGCCAAACGTCGAAAAGCGCCTGGTTTTGCACCATATCGTCGCTGCCGATAAAGCGCACCATCGGGTGATTTGCGGTGACGATGGCATGAACCGGTACTTTGGGTTTTTTACGCTGGGCTTCGTGCATCGCTTCGTTGTTGGCGATAGCGCTGTGCACCGGACGGCTATCCAGAATAACCCGGTTAACACCACGCAGATGCAAACCCCGATTAAATGCTTGCTCATCGGCACTCTTATCGAAGAAAGAAGGGTGGCGAACTTCGACGCCGTAGGTGAATTCTTTTGGCAAAGCGTCGAGGAAATACCACAGCGCAGGTAAGTCGGCAGGGGCAAATTTTGCGGGAAGTTGCAGCCAGTATTGCCCGATGCGCTGTGCCAGTGGAGACAGGCGATCAAGAAATTCGGCGGTCAAATCTCCGCACTGACGAAGCGCGGCGTTATGGGAAATGGTGGCCGGGAATTTAAAGCAAAAGCGGAAGTTGTCGTCGGTCATCTCGCGCCAACGAAGTACCGTCTCCGCTTTAGGCAAGGCGTACAGCGTGGTATTGCCTTCCACACAATTGACATGTCGGGTAACCGTATTTAACTTACTGATTTTAATAATGCTCTTATGTTGTTGTGTGGGCTATGGGGCATCAGTGGGGCAAAATCGGCCAGCTTCTGATTAAGCATTGCGATCTGCTCTGTGCTGCTGTCAGCCATCCACGCCCCGTACACATTGAAAACCATCTGGGCGCTTGCATGTCCCATCTGATTGGCAATGAAGCTCGGGTTGGCTCCAGCAGACAAAGACCAGCACGCATAAGTATGCCGTGACTGGTACGCCTTCCTGTGCCTGATACCTGCGCGCTTCAGCGCCGCGTCCCATGAGTCACCTACCGAATCAACCTTATAGATAAACCCGACCTGCTTACACCGTCTGACAAACTGTGGATTAAAGACAAATGTACAGTCATGGCGCTCCGTTCGGCCATACTCGCGGAGCTGAACGTCGATTTGATGCTGATTACCTAACCTTGTCATTTCCGCCTGATTTTTCAGTATGCTGAGCGCTGGCTGGATAAGGTGCACTACCCGGTTAGTGCTTGCTTCGGTTTTAGGTAGTGTGAGCTCACCAAGTTTTGTATAATTGCGCCTGATGGTAATTGTTCCCGCTTTAAGATCGATATCCTCCCAGGCCAGGGAGACCAGCTCCCCGTGACGTATTCCTGTGTACACTGCTAATGACCACAGGTTTTTCGTCTGCTGATGCCGGCATGCATCTATCAGGCGGATAAATTCGTCACGAGTTAGCGGGTCTGGTTCTACTCTGGCTTTTTTTAGCGGCTTAATTCCATTAAATGGGTTCGCCTCTAAGTAGCCGTGATCAGCAGCAAACTGAAACATTCCGGCGATTGTTGCCATGTAATAATTCACAGTAACAACACTTCGTCCCTTGGCCGGGGATTTCATTTTCAATCGTGTTTGATGACCGGTCAGCAAATCTTTCCTGATGTACAGTAATTCCTCTTTATTCACTGAGGTTACCAGTCTATCTCCCCCGATCCTTGGCACTACATTCCTTACGACCGACTCATAGCGATTGAGCGCGTTCGAACATATTTCCATCTTTTTCAGATCCAGCCACTTTTCTTCAAGCTCTTTCACTGTAATTTCTTTTTTACCTACCCCAAAAGTCTTGAGGTTAGGTGAGTCAGGAAACCGCACTGCATAGTCAAAGGTTCCTGTTCGGATGGCAAAACATACTGATGTCCGCAGTTCCCCAGCAATCTTCCTGTTCTTAGCAGTGTCAGGGACACCAAGGTTTTCCCTGACACGCTTACCGT
Organism: Buttiauxella sp. 3AFRM03; assembly: GCF_003675305.1. NCBI lineage: Bacteria > Pseudomonadati > Pseudomonadota > Gammaproteobacteria > Enterobacterales > Enterobacteriaceae > Buttiauxella > Buttiauxella sp. 3AFRM03. Next base: position 810,763 of record NZ_CP033076.1, on the reverse strand, counting down.
TATAGCTAAACCAGATGCGCAATGTGCCACCGTGATTTTCAACGCCTGTCGGATATGTGAATTTATCCATTGATTCCTCCAGACGCCCAAGAGCGATGTGAGGTTACCTTTTTCATGGCGTCAAATCACCCTGGTTGTTTATTTTTGAGTGAGGCAACCCATGCGTCTACCGCCATACGGTTGTACATGCACTCACTGGATGGCTTCGGATTTCCGTCCGGTGAGACGTGAATATATTCTCGCCCAACCATCCAGCACTCTTTCCTGGCCCGGAGGATGGTTCCGGGCTTTAACCCGGTAACCGCGATAAGAACACTTTCGCAAACCCACTCGTTAGGGGCCAATTGAATTACATTGCTCATATCCACCTCATACCGCGCCAATCGCTTTTTGCACTACTCGATAACCCCGTTTCCGGGGCTTCTTCTTCGGTTCGATCTTCGATGCCGCTACCTTCGGAGCTGGTGGCATCAGTACACTGATGCCGTTCCGCATATCCCGCCTGGCATTCATCTTCCAAACCAGCTGCTTTGTAAGGTCACATCCGTCGTCAATCTGGACGCTGGCTTTCACCAGAGTGTCGTTAAGGTCTGCCATATCGCGCCGATCATCCATGGTCAGCCACGCAGCAGAGTGCGGCGCGGAGAATATCAGTTGGTAAAAGCATAATTCCCACCTTAGAACGGCTTCGTTTTCATGAATTCGCGATACTGTTCGGTTAGCGCGTCGTGCTTCTCCTGCCACTGCTTGATCTCACGCTTACGGGCCAGCAGGCGACGAATACGGCGAACGCAGCGGGTATGAGCAGACAGATAAATTTCAGTTGGTAGCCCGAGTTGGTGGACTAAAACGCCATCGCGCTGTACGGGCATATCCGGGTAATGGGTCCTGACTCCCGCCAGACGGAAAGCGTAAGTGGTCATGTAGTGCGCCAGGTTATTTAACGCCGCGCTACGGCTCAGGCAACGCTTACGGAAACCGTGACGAGACACGACATACACCGGACGGAGAGGGCGGCTGAATGCTGCGTCGATACCTGTTTTAACTTTGCTGGTGGTCATTTCTCATTCCTCACTTTGTATCCAGCCATGCGGGCTAGCTCTAAAAATCCATCCAGGGTAGCCACGTGTTCACTTTCATGAAGGCGGCGATCGCAAATGGCACGCCCTTTTTCAAAGTGGACAACTACGCGCCCCGTAAAATCGGGCAAAACATGCAACTCAATGGGTAATACTGGGGCCGGAATATTTACACCCATATAGCTGATGGTTCGTTGCTCAGTTACCATTGCTGACTCCTTGATGCTCAAATGCCTGTTCTGCTAAATTCGCTATAACCGCATTCATAAATTCCATGCCCAGCGGTGAAAGCTTATTTAATTTGTTTCCCATACATGCGCTGTAATGGTCTGATATATGTCGCTCGGCTTCCATTCGTTTATTGGAGTTGTACACCATCGCTTCGAATATTTTTATTAGTGCTTTAGTTAGTATTTCTTCATTTAGTTCAATGGTCGTCACTTCATTGTTCGGTAACTTCACTAACGTAAAATGGCTACCGGTTTTTCGCTCCATTGAATTCAGCTTTGCAATAACAATTCGGTGGCGGCGTATTTCAATTAGGTTTGTCATTACCGATGAGTCCACTTTCGTTATCATTGAGATAAGCACTGACGGTAATCGATAATTCAAAGGCCAGAGTGAATAACGCACTCATTTCACATTCTTCTAATTCGACAGTCGCGAGAGCGGAGACTTTTAGTAAGCAGCAAAGTTGGTCCGCCTTATCTGCTATTTCTTTGTGAGTCTTTTCATTTTCCTCCATACTTAAGCCCCGTAAGCCTTGCGTAGATATAGCGCTGCAATAACCTCTTGTCCGCATGCGGCATAGAGCAATGCACTTTTATATGCAATAATGTCTTTTATAAAACTCATAATATGTACCCCACTGAATTATGGTTGTGGAATTCCCCAGCGATTAAGCTGTATTTACTTCGATTAATTACTTGTTTTTATTTTCGTTGATTATTAATACATATCTCAACGTAATGTTCTATTTTTTCGCGGGTCTTACAAAGAGAGCGAAGTAGACATGCGATTGAACAATCAACTTGAGGCTCTTCAGCGCTGTTTTTATATATAAGTTCAAGTAACGTTGTGTTTTCGATGATTTCTGCGCTGATAATTTCCAGCATTTCGATTGGAGTTTTCATTGTTTATTCTCCGGCCAGTCAGATCCAAATGTTTCGTTCAGTTCATCAACAGTTCTCGCAAGTACCCCTTTGCATAGAAGGATCGTCGCTTCGATGCTTTCATTGACACCTGAATTCTGAACTAAAGTCAGGCAAGAAATTACCCTGTCAATTTGATGGCAGGAGGATCTTAAGGTGTGGCTATTTAAAACTTGTTTGTCGCTTGTGTTCATCTCATTGGCTCTGCTGTTTGCCGATGAGATAATATTCACATAGTGTGTTTATTTTTGCAATCACAAAATGTGTATTTTATTTTTTATTCACGATATGTGATTGTTTGTTTTGTGATTTTATTTTTCTAATATAAGGGACGGTGGTGTGTAAGGGCGCTTAAAATAACGTGAAAAGTATGCCCGGTCACTGTGCAGTAATTAATAAAAAACCCGCAAGATGCGGGTTAAGTTAAACGACTACAAGGGGTGTTGATGTGGTTTCTAGTCAAAGATATTTTCGGGCCACTGTGCCTTAACTACCTTCCCTATTATACGGCAAGTCTCATTGCACGGAATGCTGTGGTATCTAGGGTTGGGGTTTAACGGTTCCAGCCAGGGCTGTCCATCATCCCATGTGAATTTCTTAAACGTCACCTCAGTGTCACCAAACACACTGGCTACACAGAAATCTCCAGGCTCTACATCCTCGGCTGGGTCGACAAGTATCAGCATGCCCTCAGGAAAGCTTGGTCTTACTCCCTGCGGAGCTGTCATTGAATGTCCTGCAACCTCTAGCCAGAAAGCGTCTTTACTGGCCTTTTTAGCCGTAGCTACCCACTCCTGAGCATCACGTTCAGTGAATGTGCCAACATCAGCAAACTGCCCGGCCTGAACTGTAGTGAAAAGTGGGTAGTCGTATTGTTTATAAACGGACACTGAATCGTCTCCGAATAATATTTTTGCTGGTGATACACCCAAAGCATTCGCAAGCAGCAAAGCATCATCCGCGCTAACTTTCCGGGTTCCCAGTTCATAGTTACCAAGACGTGAAGGGGCTGCCCAGCCACATTGTTTGGCAAGCTGTACTTGGCTAAGTCCCTTCGCCTCTCGCAGGGCTTTAATCCTTTCCCCGATAATTTCATGCATGGTTTTCATTCCTTTAATCTAACACGTTATGTGGATAGATGTTATACACAAATCGTAGTTGACTGTTAATCACAAAATGTGTGTAATGGGTTGAATTTATTTTTGGAGACTGCAATGAACAACATTGCTAGGCAGAGAAAAAGTATTGGACTAACGCAAGCAGAATTTGCCGTGGCCTTGGGATGGAAACCTTCGCGTATTTCAAATTACGAATTATGCATCAGAAAACCAAATCTAGAGGACTGTCGTTTAATTATTGATGGTTTCAAAAAATTGGGCGCAGATTGCTCACTAGATGACATCTTCCCACGCCCGAAAGGTGACGGTAATGCCTCCTGACTACCGCGCACAGTGATGCCTGAAGTATTCAGCCAGCTCCAGCGTGACATGTCACGCAACACAAAGGAGAACCAATGAAACGTCAACTGAAAATTATCAACGCTGAAAATCTGCCGGAAATCCAGTGGGAAGGTGTACGTGTTGTGACCACCGAGGCGCTGGCCGTTGGTTACGGAACGGATGTTAAAAATATCCAAATGAACCTCACCCGCAACCAGGAACGTTTTATTGAAGGTGAGCATTACTTTAAGTTGGAAGGCCTGGAGTTACAGCATTTTAAGAGGCTGCCTACTATCAGTGGGTTGGTTAGTAAACATACAAGCCAGCAAGTTCTGTGGACTGTACGCGGCGCCGCTCGCATGTCCAAAATCATTGATACCGATGAAGCATGGTCATTCTTTGAGAAAATGGAGAGTGCCTACTTTCACAAGCCAGATCCAGCGCATCCGTTGAGTATCATGCCTGATTTCAATAATCCGGCTGCTGCTGCTCGCGCATGGGCTGATGAGTTTGAGTCCAAAAACAAAGCGCTCGGTTACGTCCATCGTCAGGCGCAGTACATCGATCACCTGGAGAACCTTTTCCAGGATGGCATGAGTCCCTTCCAGTTCTGCAAGTTGCTGAACGGCGTGAACGTCAGCCAGATAAACGCTTTTCTCGCTGATCACAACTGGCTGTTCGACGAACGTCCAGAATCTCGTAAGGCAGCGTGGCGGGTTAAACACTATGCGCGCGATCAGTATCTCAGGGAGAAGCGACAGCGCATTGATCCCGATAATGTGGATATCGAAAGTTTTGACGCATACAAACCAATCCTGCTGCGCAAAGGTGCTGTCTGGCTATATCGCCATTACCTGAAAGGTAATTTACCGATGAAGAAGGGGTGGGACGGCAAGTTCACACATGACAGCGACCTGCAGGAGGCTTTGCATGCAGCATGAGGCGTTCCAACACTTTTTTTCGAGGGTAGGTAATGAGTCGACTGCTGATTAACGAAAATCCCCTTCAGGTGCTGCCTTCTCTGGCCTGCGCAATCGGCCTCAATGAAGCGGTAATTCTTCAGCAAATCCATTACTGGATGGCTTCCTCACGGCATCACTATCAGGATCGCCGATGGGTATACAACAGCGTTGCCAACTGGCAGAAGCAATTCCCGTTCTGGAGTGAAGCAACCATCAAACGCGCATTGTTAAGCCTTGAGCAGCAAGGGATGGTGGTAAGCGGGAATCACAATCGTGATCCACGCGACCGTAGCAAGTGGTACAGCATCAATTATGCCGCGCTGGGAGCTATTGAAAACACAGCGCAACCAGTGAACGAAGCATTTGGTCAAATTGACCAAATGGAGCAGAGCAATATGACCAAATGCAGTGAAGCAGATTGCACTAATGCACCAGGTCAGGATGGCCCAATGCAACGGGGCAATATGACCCAACCATTACCAGAGACTACTACAGAGAATACACAAGAGATTACTACAGAGATTAAAACTCCAGGTGCACAGGCTGACGCCAGTACACCTGCTAAGCCTGTTAAGAATGGATATTCACCAGAGTTTGAAAGTGCCTGGAAAGCTTATCCCGCCAGGCAGGGAAGTAACCCGAAGAACAAAGCTTACCAGGCGTGGAATGCCCGTCTACATGATGGGGTAACGGCTGAGAGCATGCTGGAAGGGGTTAAACGTTACGCAGCATTCCTGCTGACTACCGGAAAATCAGGTACGGAGTTTGTGATGCAGGGGGCGCGTTTCTTTGGTCCGGGTCTGGAGTTTGAGAATACCTGGGCAATAACGGGTTCGCAGCAGCATAAACCACAAGATAACAAGCATTCCGGATTTAACGATCGTGACTACGGCACAACCAATACACCCGTGTGGGCGAGAGGTAACACATGAGCCATATAAATTATGACACCCACAAACGTGGCATTCAGTCTCTGGGTATCACGATTGATAATCTCACTGAAGAGCTGGCATTTTCTGATGGGAAAGTTGCTCCCACCGATCGTTGCTATGATAGCCAGGAATCGAATCCGGCGACCTGTAGTCTTCACGGGGATTATCAGAAAACACGATTGTGGATGGCGTTCAGAGGCCGGGTATCCGAAAAATCATCTCGTTGCCCGGGCTGCATCCAGAAAGAAATCGATGTTGCAGAGCAGGCAAAGGTCGCCCTCCAGACTGAGATGTTACTGGGTGAAGCACATATCGTGCCGCGCTTTGAAGCATGCGAATTCAGCAACTACGACGTTGTTTGTGACAGCGCCGCAAAATGCCTGAGTATCATGAAAGCATACGCCGCTGCCTGGCCTGACATGCTGGCGAACGGCACAAGCCTAATCCTCACCGGAAAGCCCGGAACCGGCAAAAACCATCTTGTAACCGCACTGGCGAAAGATATCATCCGCAACCATCAGAGCACTGTCCTGATGACCTCAGTCATGCGAATTATTCGCGCAATCAAACGCACCTGGTCGAAAGAATCCGACATGACCGAGGATGAACTGGTTCATTTGTACACCAGTCGTGACCTTTTGATCATCGATGAGGTTGGCCTTCAGTACGGTACGGACGCTGAGAAAATCATTCTGTTCGATATTCTCAATACGCGTTACGAACGCATGCTGCCCACCATCCTGCTGAGCAATCTTACCCCTGCGCAGATTTCTGATGCCATTGGTGAACGGCTCACCGACCGTATGGTTGAAGGTGGCGGGACTGAGTTAATTTTTAACTGGGAAAGTTACCGCAAGCAGAAAGGGCAGGTGGCGGCATGAGTTCAGCTCTCTGGCGAAATGAGGACATTGAAGGGGCGGTGATCGGGGGCATGTTCCTGCGCGGTACCGACCCTGAGGTGATGGAGATCGTTTCATCGCTTCCGTCCTCAACATTCGGAAACTGGCAGTATCGCGAAATATTCGAGGCTATCTGTCGACAGGCCAAAACAACCGGTGTTATTGACCCCGTTCTGCTGTGCGAGTCGCTGCCAAAGCATGAGGCGACGATTATGGATTCCAGCAGGAAAGCCTGGGCAAAATCGTCTCTCATCCAGTATACCGCTGTACTGAAGCGAAACGCGGCACTGCGAGCGGCTGAGGACCTGCTGGAAGCCACACTGAATACATTGCGTAAATCGGTGACGAGTGAGCAGGCCATGAACGCACTTGATGAAGTGAAGATGGCCATCAGTGCTCTTGATACGGAAGAAAGCGCAGTAAAAGCCATTAACATTGATGATTTGCTGCCTGAAATCATCGACCGGCTGGATGAGAAAATGAGTGGTCGCAGTGAAGGACGGACAATACTGACGGGAATTGATGAACTGGATTCGATTACCGGTGGTTTTGACTTAACTGACCTGATCCTGCTCGCTGCGCGCCCCTCAATGGGTAAAACCGAGATGGTGCTGGATATCATCGACAAAGTGACAGAGCCCGGCGCGGGAGTACTGTTCTTCAGCATGGAAATGGGCGCTATTCAGATAGCAGAGCGCCATGTGTCGGCAGCTGGCGGTATTTCGGCATCCCGCCTCAAATCTCCGGACAAGCTGGAGGATGAGGACTGGGCAAGAATTGCCAATGGTATCAGCCGTATGACCGGTCGCCATATCTGGATCATTGATGCTACCGATCTCAATGTGGAGCAGATTAAGCAGGCTGCTGTACGCCACAAGCAGGCGCATCCAGAAACAAAGCTGATTGCTGTCGATTATCTTGGCCTGGTTAAGCTGCAAAATAACAGCCGTCATGATCTGGCGGTGGGTGATGTATCGAAGGGCCTTAAATCACTGGCGAAGATGAACAAAACACCTGTTATTGCATTGAGCCAGCTATCCCGCAGCGTTGAATCCCGGCCAAACAAGCGCCCGCTCAACGCAGACCTGAAAAACTCGGGTGAGATTGAAGCCGACGCCGACATTATCATGATGCTCTATCGCGATGAGGTTTATAACCCGGAGTCACCCGCTCGCGGCATTGCTGAAATCAATATTACAAAAAACCGCAATGGTGCTCTCGGTACTGTCTATCGTCGTTTCCAAAACGGACACTTCTACCCAATTGACCAGGCGCAGGCTCAGCAGCTTAGTCGCCAGCAACCTGAAGCTAAATCTTGCCGGTACACTAAGAATGAGAGGGCCGCATGAAACTTGAAGCATCCTTGAAACACTTTAGCCCGCAGGGACTGGCTATCACCGATTCATCCAAATCCACCTCTCCTGACAGGATCACTGGAACAGATATTATGGCAGCGCTCGGCTCCACAGCGGCAAAAGCGAGGTTTGGTCTTTGGGCATTCCTCGGTAAGAACGGCATCAGCACAGGAGATGAGCAGAAAGCCGTGCAGGAGCTGGCACGTATGGCGATGGATGATGCGCCAAAAAATGTACGTAAGGCGGCAGGAACTCAGTTTGGCAATTGCATGCTCCTTCTCGCCCGATTTGCCTTTACTGAATATTCGCGCTCAGCTGCCAGCTCATCAGGCTGCCCACACTGCAAAGGTAAAGGGCTGGTGGATGTTCAGGAACAGGTGGTTCGTTACCCTGGCTACATCGGTGCAGATGGTGAAGTGAAGATCTCACCCAGGGTAGAACTGCAGACGGTTAAAAAACAATGCCAGCACTGTGACGGAAAGGGGACGCTATCGGCCCGCTGCCGATGCAAAGGGATCGGATGTGTGCTCGATCGCAAAGCCACCAGTGAGCAGGGTGCTCCGGTATTTAAAGAATGTGAACGCTGTACGGGAAAGGGGTTTGCAAGCATGCCCTCAACAAACGTCCATAAAGCGATTCTGAGCCTTGTTCCGGATCTGCATGTCAGAACATGGACACGAAACTGGAAACCCTTCTACGACGGTCTGGTGCAGGAATGCCACTGGGGAGAGGGAAAGGCAGAAATAGCGTTCGAGAGAGCGACTAAATTTTGAAAGATGGCGGCATTGTTTTGAATTTTAATGCTGAACATATTGATTTTGTCCGAAGTTGTCGTGTATGCTTCTAATTGTGGGAAGTTGTTAATACCCGCCACTTAAATGAAGCCTCGCTGATGCGGGGCTTTCTTGTTTCTGCTTACAAGCAATACTGAAGTCTCATCCTGTACTGATCCTTTACTGGTGGTTATCTATCTTTGAATGATTATTCAAAATTAAATCGATTCAGCATTGGTCGCTCACATGAATTGATTTAGGATTCGCCTCGTTGTTTTTGCAGGCAACACATAGGGCTCGTAATTAGATTTTTTGATTTGCTTAGGCCTCGTCCGAGGCTTTTTTACCGGTTTAGTTCAGCAGGCAGAACGGCTGATTGCAAAATCAGAAGGGCGGTGGTTCAACTCCATCAACCGGTACCAGTGCAGTCAATTGATATTCAGGCGTTTTCACCTCAATGAGTGCCTGGGTGGGTTTGATTCCCACTGGCTGCTCTTTGCAGTGATTTTTATATCAGGCCCTTTAGCTCAGTAGGTAGAGCAACTGACTTGTAATCAGTAGGTCACCAGTTCGATTCCCGCTGACCGCTCCAAGAATAATGCTTTTCAGTCTGCGAAGATGGGATAACCCGGAGTGACTGGAAAGCGCATTCGGCTGGGTATTGGCTTCAAAACATTTTGTGCGGGGCTGTTCAAAATGCGAAGTCAGTGCCCAGCCGAATGCAATAATCAACCCGCCAGGTGCGGGTTTTTTTACGCCCAAAGGTTAATGAATTGCCTGCTGATACAGCAATAAACCTTTCAGCTTGCTGCTTTATCGAACCAGAGTTATCTGTATGTCACGCCAAAATCAAGGATAAAAGACATGCTAAAACAGCAGGATATGACGGAAACAGCAAAAGCAGTTTTCAAAGAATTAAGCGACAAGCCCGCAACTGTTGGGGAAATTGCACAGAATACACATCTGACGCGTGAACGATGCCAGTTAATACTGACGCAGTTAGTAATGGCGGGTTTATCGGAATACCAGATTGGATGTTACAAGCGCCTCCATTAAGGAGGCTTCTGCAGTGAAAATGGGCGGCTGGTGGGTGTTGTAGCACTCAACCAGCCATTCGCTCATGTCTAATGGTCACAAGCGAACCAGGGCCCACCGCTTTAGCGCTAAAGCAAAGTGAGCCTATCAGAGACTCGTTTACTGATCTATGAAAAATACTGTAATTTTAAACAGTGTTGAGTTGTTCAACGCTGATTGTCTTCAGGTTCTTGCCTCCCTTCCTGAAAATTCCGTCGATCTCATTGTTACCGATCCGCCTTATTTCAAGGTGAAACCAAACGGTTGGGATAACCAGTGGCGGGGCGATGAGGATTATCTGGCCTGGCTTGATAAATGCCTGATTGAGTTCTGGCGGGTATTGAAACCCAATGGCAGTATCTACCTGTTCAGTGGTCATCGCCTGGCGGCAGATATTGAGCTGCTGATGCGCCAGCGCTTCAACATTCTGAACCATATCATCTGGGCAAAGCCTTCAGGGCGCTGGAATGGCTGCAATAAAGAAAGCCTGCGGGCTTACTTCCCGGCTACTGAGCGCATTCTCTTTGCAGAGCATTACCCGGGACCGTATACGCCCGACAGTTACACGGAGCATTGCCGCGACGCTAAACAGCATATCCTGGCACCGTTGATTGATTACTTTCGTAATGCACGCGCAGCGCTGGGTGTTACGTCAAAAGAAATTGCTGATGCAACGGGTAAGAAGAACATGGTTTCGCACTGGTTCGGTGCCAGTCAGTGGCAGCTACCGAATGAAGCAGACTATTTAAAGCTTCAGGCATTGTTCACCCAAATAGCCGCCTCAAAACATGTGAAACAAGAACTGGATAAACCACACCATCAGTTGGTGGAAACGTGGCAGTCGTTAAACCGGAAATATTCTGACCTGCTGGGTGAGTTCAAAGCTCTCCGGCGACCATTTGCTGTTTCAGTGTCTGTTCCGTACACCGATGTATGGACCCACAAGCCCGTCCAGTTCTATCCAGGCAAACACCCATGTGAAAAGCCGGCCGATATGTTGCGGCAGATTATCAGCGCCAGCAGCAAACCCGGCGATGTTGTGGCCGATTTTTTTATGGGGTCTGGTTCGACGATAAAGGCGGCTTTTTCTCTGGGGCGTCGGGCGATAGGCGTGGAACTGGAAGGTGAGCGATACGGGCAAACACAGGATGAAATTCGGCAGTACATGGTACCGAAGTCTGTATAGGGTAAACTTTTGTAAGTTGAAACATTTCGGCATCAAATATCAATAACAACACAAATTAACTATATAAGATTCGCTTCGTTGCTTCGCAGGTAACAGATAGCGTAACCATTGATTGATTTGTTTGTAACTTGAATCCTGGATTTACTTAGGCCTCGTCCGAGGCTTTTTACCGGTTTAGTTCAGCAGGCAGAACGCCTGATTGCAAAATCAGGTTATCAGTGGTCCACCGGCCTTAGGCCTGTTTTACAATCGAATTTGGCAACTGTAAAGCAGGACCCCAAAGGAGTTAAATTGAGCGAGTTTACCCCCATTATTCGTAGCCGTACGGAAAAAGCCTTCAAAGAATTCACCTTATCTGCTTCTGTTTTGGGGTTCTCAAGAACGAAGACAACGCTCTGGACTCGGCAGCGTATCACTCATGCGGTGGATTTTGTGAATCTTCACCGCCAGCGCAGCATAAATGCGTCAGTCACCATTGAGGTATCCTTCGGAATCCGTGTGCTTAACGATGAGCATCCCGGATTAGCGCTAAATGGTCCTTGCAGTGATGCTGAAAAAACACGTATGGGGCGCTATCACTTCCGGTTTAATGCGGTTAGTGGCAGCACCTATGAACGCTGTATCATGGACCTTGAGCGATTTCTCATTGAAGTAGGTGAGCCGTGGTTCCGGCAGTTCGCGGATACCGACAGTCTGCTTGAACATGCTGATTCACCGTTGGACTCGAAGGAAAAGGATCTTCTGATAGAGGCTCTGATGGGCAATGCAAACCCTGATAACTTGGTTTTTTCGTGCAAAGAGCTGGGTATCAAGATGTTTGGCTGAATAGCCGTTTTAATAATATGACTGGTGCTAAAAACGTAACTGAGTCATAGACACTGACATTGTTGTGCTATGACTCTCAAGCCTCGCTTATCGCGGGGCTTTTTCTTTTCTGCTTACACGCAGTATCGAAGCCTCATCCTGTGCTGACCCTTTACTGGTGGCTATCTATCTTTGAATGATTATTCAAAATTAAATCGATTCAGCATTGGTGGCTCACATGAATTGATTTAGGATTCGCCTCGTTGCTTTGCAGGTAACACATAGTAAAAACCCATTGGCTTGGAATTGGATTTTTTGATTTGCTTAGGCCTCGTCAGAGGCTTTTTTACCGGTTTAGTTCAGCAGGCAGAACGCCTGATTGAAAAATCAGGATGGCAGCGGTTCAACTCCGCTAACCGGTTCCAATGCGGTTAATTGATATTCAGGCACCTATCCCATCAATGAGCGCCTGGGCGGGTTTGATTCCCACCGACCGCACCAAATGCTTTTCAGCCAACAAAAACGGAATAATTCCTGAGTGGCTTGAGAGCGTATCAGTCTGAACGCTGGGTGTTCCCATATTGCTTTATACGCTTGTAGGTTCATGCCGCTCAGCGTTCAGTCTGATACTTATCTGTGTATCGTTAGTAATCTTCCGAATTGAGTTCTCGTTTTACTCAGCCCCTCATGCGGGGCTTTTTTCATTGCTAAAACATGACCGAGCCATAACCACTGACATTGTTGTGCTATGACTCTCAAGCCTCGCTTATCGCGGGGCTTTTTTATGGACTAAATCCCATGCCATTTAAGCCGCCAGAAGACGAAATTGCGGGGTATTTCCTCGTTGCCATTTTTACGGGCCTCGGTGTGTTATCGAAGATTGCCCACAGTATTCTTTCTGGCATCCCGACATCATTCTGGGGCGCGGTATGCCAAATCATCATCTCAACATTTGCAAGTGCACTCGTGCTGATGCTCGCGGTGCGTTTTCAGTGGCATTACACCGGAACGGCAGTCGCCTGCGGAATATCATCCTGGTCCGGCGTAACAGTCGTGAATTTGCTTGAAAAGAAACTGCTGTCTCGCCTGGGCAGTAAGAACATGAGGGGGTAGGCATTTATAGTTTTTTAAATGGCAAAAAACTCCCGGCATTAGCTCGTTGTGCCGGGAGGGGGTATTGTAATAACTGATTACATTTAGCTCTCCCAACTTACATCGATAGCTTCCCCGTCGAGGCTAATGCCTACAGCAAGAATTTGGTCGCTGTAATCGGAATCGATCATGTAATCGAGAATAAGTGGCGTTTTATGGCCATGCCATAGTCCAATGTTGTGTAGTCGCATTTTTTGCACAAAGGCATCGGCGGATGGTATCCCTTCTGCACTAGCCCTTATCAGCTCTGCGATGACTGGGCTCTCCGCTAACTCATTAACATGATATTCAAGATAATGTGGATCATCCTTGGTCAGATGGTTACATAACTGAATGCGAGCACGGGCGTCAACTGAGGATATGTTTGTTAGTAGCGCAGCAAATGCATCCAACTGTGCCATCTGGAAAGAGGTGTTTCCTTCAATCCAAACCATGGCATCGGTCTCAGTGTTGTTAATAGCGATCTTTCCTTCCCACACAACATCGGGGCCGTGTGAATTTAGACTGTTCAACGTACCGAAGTACGGGTGTTTGACTGAGCTCATTACAAATCCTTTGTCAGGGAAAATCTGGTAAATATCCATTGAAAACAGGTTTAGCCTCACGGCAGCGAACGCAAAAGCTGTATTTCGCGCTAATGAGTAAAACCCTGCTTGATCGCGACCCGCCCAGTTGCTTCCGCAATTCTGAACTCAGGATCGGCGGTGTCTTAGTTTTGATGGTGTCAGGCCGGATAATGCGGGTCAGGATACGACACTGTGGCGTGATGCAACAATAGTAGAGGGGTCTCAGGTTTAAACATCCAACTCTCAGTAGTCTGAAAAGGTACTTCCTGGGAAATAAAAACACCGAGGGGCTTTAGACGCGCAAAAGCGCGCTATTTATGAAAATTTTCAAGGAATGTATTTGCCGGTTTCTTTTGGGGTGATTTTATGGCTACACAAGAGGAGGTAGCGCGCCATATTAATGTTTCAGAACGGACGCTCCGGGGCCTCACCAAACTGGCTGGATCTCCCAAACCACGCGGGCGCGCGGGATACGACATGGATGCATGGCGTCTGTTTTACATTGATGTTTTGAGGCAGAGAGTCCCGCCCGGACACCCCCTGAACAAACCGGCAAATGAACCGGCAAATGAGGGTGACGAACAAGGTGATGACATTGAGCGGGAGATCCGTTTGCAGGAGGCGCGTATTCGCCTCACTGAGGCACAGGCCCTTGCTCAGGAACTTAAAAACCTGAGAGATGAAAGGGTGGTTGTTGATACAGCTTTTTGCTCCTTTGCACTCTCCAGGCTGGCAAATGATATCGCTTCCATTCTGGACTCCATCCCCCTTTCTATGCAGAGGCGCTTTGTTGACATTGATAAGGCGCAACTTGAATTTCTGAAAAAATTGATCGCCAAAGCGATGAATAACGCTACCGCAACCAGCGGAAAAATCCCGGAGATGCTCGATGAATATATCGACAGCACAAGTTGAAAATATGGTCGTAGCCGCTGCGGCAGGGCTTGCCAGTTTGCGCCGCCCCTTACCTATGACGGCCGTTGAATGGGCGGATGACTGTTACTATTTGCCGAAAGAATCAAGCTACAACACCGGTGCCTGGATAACGCTGCCTTTCCAGGTGGCCATCATGAATGCCATGGGTAATGATGGGATCCGCACCGTCAACTTTATCAAATCTGCCCGCGTCGGTTATACCAAAATGCTCCTGGCGGTAATGGCTTATTTTGTGGAACATAAAACCCGTAATTGTCTGATGTTTCAGCCAACGGATGCGGATGCTGAGAACTTCATGAAGTCACATGTTGAACCTACCATAAGGGAAGTTCCGGCACTGAAGCTCCTGGCTCCCTGGTACGGCAGGAAGCATCGTGACAACACTCTATCCATGAAACGCTTTTCGCATGGCATGGGACTGTGGTGTCTTGGGGGGAAGGCGGCCAAAAATTACCGTGAGAAATCGGTTGATGCGGTGATGTATGACGAGCTGGCCGCCTTTGATGCGGATATTGAAAAAGAAGGCTCACCGACGCAACTCGGCGACAAGCGCATAGAAGGTTCCATCTGGCCAAAATCCATCCGTGGTTCCACACCAAAAATAAAAGATAGCTGCCAGATTGAAAAAGCGGCACGAGAGTCTGATCACCTGCTGCGCTTCCACATTCCTTGCCCGCATTGTGGTGAGAAGCAGTTTCTCAAATGGGGGGATGATGAGACGCCGTATGGCCTGAAGTGGGAGCAGGGTAAGCCCGAATCCGTTTATTACCTGTGCGAGCATCATGGCTGCGTTATTTATCAGGCTGAACTCGATCAGACCGATGGCCGGTGGATTTGCGAAAATACACACATCACCACCCGTGATGGTCTGGCGTGGTGTGATGTGAATGGAAAAGAAATCCCGGCGCCGCGCTCCGTCTCATTCCACATCTGGACCGCATACAGCCCCTTTACCACCTGGGTGCAGATTATTTATGACTATCAGACGGCACTCAAAGATCCGAACGGCATGAAGGGATTCTGGAATACCACGCTGGGCGAAACGTGGAGCGATGCCGTAGGTGAAAAACTTGAGCACGATATTCTGCTGGAAAAAGTCGCCGTCTATAAATGCAAAGTTCCTGGCCGCGTTGTTTACCTCACTGCGGGTATCGATTCCCAGGGGGATCGTTTCGAGGTGTATGTCTGGGGGTGGGCACCCGGCGAGGAGGCTTTTCTCGTCGATAAAGTCATTATCATGGGGCGACCAGATGATGAGTCCACGTTGATGCGTGTCGATGCGGCAATCAACGCGCGATATGCCTGTGAGGATGGTTCGGAAATGACCATCAGCCGCACTTGCTGGGATACCGGTGGTATCGACCCTGTTATTGTCCATAAACGCTCACGCAAGCATGGCATCTTTCGCGTCATCCCAATCAAGGGCGCCAGCGTTTACGGAAAAACAGTTATCTCCATGCCGCGCACGCGTGGTGAGCATGGTACGTATCTTTGCGAAATCGGTACCGATACCGCCAAAGAAATCCTTTATGCACGCATGGCGTTAACTCCTTCTGATTATTCAGTGCCGACCCCGATGGCCATGCACTTCCCTGCGGATCAGGACATCTTCTCTGAGGTGGAGGCGAAGCAACTGGTTGCTGAGGAACTCATTGAAAAGTATGAAAAGGGAAAGAGAAAACTTCTCTGGGACAACAAAAAACGTCGCAACGAGGCGCTGGACTGTCTTGTCTATGCTTATGCCGCATTACGTTTATCCATGCAGAAATGGCAGTTAGATCTTGATGCCCTGGCGGCGTCAAGGAATGAGAAAACCAGTAACGAACCTGATATGGCTGCTGTTTATGCTGCTCTGGGAGGGTAAATGTTCACATCAGCCATGCTGACTGAGGCCGAACAGGCACTTCACGCGCTTCAGATCGGAAAAAGAATTGTATCAATATCAAAAGACGGGCGGCAGGTTCAGTACAGTCAGGCCAGTATTTCAGAGCTGCGGTTTTACATCGATGAAATCCGAACCGCGCTGGGCCTTCCATCCAGGCGCTTACCGCCGGCGGGGGTGCGTTTATGACACATCCTGTGCTGGTTGATGTGCACGGAAATCCGTTAAGTCGTTCGATGGGTTATACCGGCGGTGGTGTGGGGTTTGGTGGGCAGATGGCAGAATGGACACCTCTGTCCCAGAGTGCTGATGCCGCATTACTCCCCACGCTGAAAACAGGTAATGCGCGTGCTGATGACCTGGTCCGGAATAATGGGCTGGGTTCAAATATTATTCGGCTACACCAGGATCATATCGTAGGACACATGTTCCGCCTGAGTTACCGACCAAACTGGAAGTTTCTCGGCATGAACGAGGCGGATGCGCAGGCATTTGTTGATGATGTTGAAGCGGCCTGGCTGGAGTTTGCCGACTCACCGTACTGCAAAATTGATATCGAAGAGAAGCGCACCTTTACCGAATTTATTCGTGAGGGGGTCGGGGTTCACGCCTTTAATGGCGAGGCGTTCATTCAACCCGTCTGGGAAAATAGTTCCAGTAGTCTCTTTCGTACGCGTTTTAAAATGATCAGTCCGAAGCGTATTGAAAATCCCTATAACGGCATGTCGACCGCGTCGCGCAGGGCGGGTGTGGATATTGATAAAAATGGCAAGGCCGTCGCGTATCACGTCCGCGAGGGCGACCCATACTTTATGGGGACGACCCGTTATCTGCGCATACCCAAAACGATGCGCAATGGGCGTCCGGGCATGATCCACATATTCCAGCCGACAGAGGATGGCCAGACGCGTGGCGCGAACCGTTTTTACAGCGTCATGGAGCGGATGAAAATGCTGGACACTCTTCAGGCCACTCAGCTTCAGAGCGTGATCGTTAAATCCATGTATGCGGCTACTATCGAATCGCAAATAGATACGAAAGAGGCGATGGCATTTATTGCCGGCGCTGATGAAGCAGTGAAAGCATCCAGTCCATTAATGAAAATGCTTCTTGAGCAGGCCAATCATTACACGAATGTGAACGTCAAGCTGGGTGGGGTTAAAATTCCCCATCTTTATCCTGGTGATGCGTTAAACCTCCAGTCTGCACAGGATTCTGATAACGGCTATTCCGCGCTGGAAAAAGCTATTCTGCGGTATATCGCGGCGGGAACGGGCGTGTCTTACGAGCAGCTTTCACGGGATTACAGCGAAGTGAGCTACTCCAGTGCGCGTGCCAGCGCCAATGAATCGTGGCGTTACTTTATGGGAATGCGCAAATTTATTGCCGCCCGCCAGGCTTCGTTGATGTTCGGATGCTGGCTGGAAGAAGTGATTGCCAGAAAGCTCATTGTTCCGCCACGCGCAAGATATTCATTCTGGGAAGCCCGCCCCAGCTGGCAGCGCTCGGAATGGATAGGCGCGGGTCGTATGGCTATCGACGGGCTCAAGGAAGTGCAGGAATCCGTGATGCTGATTGAAGCCGGACTCAGCACCTACGAAAAAGAACTGGCGAAACTGGGTGAAGACTACCAGGAAATTTTCCGTCAACAGGTGCGTGAATCGCAGGAGCGTGCGGCAGCGGGCCTGCGCCCTCCGGTGTGGATCGCGAACACCTACAACCAGCAAATCGCTGACTCACAAAAGAGCGAGGAAACCAATGCCGCAACGTAATCTGGCGCATATCGCCAGCATGGCCTTTAACGAGCCGCTCTTACTTGAACCCGCCTATGCGCGGGTTTTCTTTTCTGCGCTGGGTAAAGAAATCGGGGTTAGCCGGCTGAACCTTCCTGATGAGCAGCTCACCACGTCGGACATGAATGCCATCACCGCAAGCTTCATGACCGAGGGTAAGCGTGAGGCACGGTTTTATCAGGTCAAAAACGGCATCGCCGTTCTGCCGGTGACCGGAACGCTGGTGCATAAGCTCGGCACCATGCGGCCCTTTTCTGGCATGACCGGTTATGACGGGATTATCGCCAGACTGGAGCAGGCGATTTCTGACCCGGAAGTGAAAGGGGTGCTGCTGGATATCGATAGCCCTGGCGGGCAGGTGGCCGGGGCATTTGATTGTGCGGATGTTATCGCCCGGCTAAGGGATGAAAAACCCATCTGGGCGCTGAGTAATGATATGGCCTGCTCGGCGGCCATGCTTATCGCTGCGGCATGCAGCTACCGACTCAATACCCAAACAGGGCGAATGGGGTCGGTGGGTGTTTTGATGGCGCATTCAAATTATTCAGGCGCACTGGAGCAGGCCGGGCTCGAGGTCACGCTGATTTATGCCGGCAGCCATAAAGTTGACGGTAATCCGTATGAAAAGCTTCCTGAGGATGTCCGCGCCGATTTTCAGGCAAAAATAGACACGGCGCGTGACATGTTTGCCCGGAAGGTTTCTGGCTATATGGGTATGTCCGTTCAGGCCGTGCTCGCTACCGAAGCTGCTGTTTATGATGGCGAGAGCGCCGTATCAATCGGATTCGCCAATCAAATAGTTAACAGCGCCGATGCAATTGACGTCATGTCAGCTGCGTTAAATTTAACATCACCAACACGAGGTATCTCAATGTCACATGAAGCCGCGCTGCAAGAACGCCAGCGCATCACAGCGATTATTGCTCATCCCGATGCCGTTGGCCGTGAGGGACTGGCGAGCGCCCTGGCTATGCATTCCGACATGCATGCTGAGCAAGTGACCGCGGTTTTGAAATCCGTGCCTGCGATGGTGGCACCCGGCGCTGACGTTGTCGCATCCATCATGGGATGTGATGCAGCTAAAGGGCGCGAGGCGCTGGCGGGGGTTTTAAGTCAAGAGCCAGGTATGACGCTGGTCACTGCGGAAAGGATCATGTCAGGCGTCCCGCTGGGAGCATCTGATGCATTTGTCCAGTTTATGGAGAAGGAAGGCGCTCAGGCAGTTGGTGGTGATAATGCCGACATTCAGAATGGAAAAACCTCCCGTCTGGCCTCTTTTTTAAAGAAATAAGGGTGAACAATGATGACAGAAACTGAAGTTCGCGGCGACAGCCATATTTTTTCAGGGAGTGATCCCGCCCATACCGCCATCGGCAGCGTGGCATTCTCTGCTCCCACGCTCGCGCTCACACCACTGATGCTGGATGCCACTGCCGGCGTTCTCGTTCCGTGGGATGGGGTCACGGCGGGGGCGGCGGTCGCCGTACTGGCACTTGACCACAATGGTGTGGCGGTCACGGGGTCGTACTACAAATCAGGCACGTTTGATATGTCTGTGATTTTGTGGCCGGCGGGGGTGGATAGCGTTAAGCAACGAAATGCCTTTGTCGGTACGGCAATCAGCGTCGCGTAATTCAATTTATTATCAAAAACAGGTCGCCCCGGGCGGCCTTTTTATTTAGAGGTTCATTATGGGATTGTTTACCACTCGCGAGCTGATTTCAGTCACGCAGGAAAGCGTTAAATTTCAGGCGTTGTTTCTGGACTTATTTTTCAGGCGAGAAATCACGTTTGATACTGAGCAGGTCATGCTCGATAAAATCACCGGTAAAGCGCCTATTGCCGTCTATGTCTCTCCAACCGTGCAGGGCAAAGTACAGCGTAATCTTGGCGGCATGACGCGCACCCTGAAACCGGGTTATGTCAAACCTAAACACCAGGTACGGCCAGACATGGTTGTTGACCGCCTGCCGGGGGAAGATCCAGCCTTACTACAGGACCCGGCCTACCGTCGCGAACGCATCATTGCGCAAAACCTGCAACTGGAAGAGCAGTCCATTGTGCAGGTCGAAGAGCAGCAGGCCACCGAAGCCGTGTTATATGGCCGATACACGATGACCGGTGAGCAGTTTGAGCCGGTAGAAGTGGATTTTGGTCGTCGCCCGGAAAACAACATTACTCAGGCAGGCGGGGCAGCCTGGTCAGCTCAGGATCCTGAGACATTTGATCCAACTTATGACCTCGACATGTACGCCGACCAGTCCACTGGCGCGATCAATATCGCGGTCATGGATGGTCTGGCCTGGCGTACGCTGAACAGCTTCAAATTGTTCCGCGAAAAACTCGATACCCGCCGTGGCTCAAACAGCCAGCTGGAAACGGCCCTTAAGGATTTGGGCGGGATTGTGTCGTTTAAAGGGTATTACGGTGAACTCGCGATCGTTGTGTCCAAAAACCAGTATATCGACAGTGAAGGCAATACCGTCCGTTATATGCCAGAAAATATCATCATCATGGGCAACACCGACGCAGGCGGTATTCGCTGCTACGGCATGATCTACGATGCGAGCGCGCTGGCTGAAGGTGTTTCGTCGGCTAAACGTTACCCAAGAAACTGGATCACGACCGGTGACCCGTCCTGTGAATTCACCATGACGCAATCCGCGCCGCTGATGGTATTGCCCGAGCCTGATAAATTCGTCGTCATTCAGATCGCTTAACCGGTTAACAGGGCGGTGAGACCGCCCTTTGGATATAAAAATGGAAAAAAAAGACATCATTGCGCGCCTGAAGCTGTTGTCTGATGAGCTGGGGCGTGAAATTGAAACGACCGGGTCGGTTGTTGATCTTGAACTGCGCCTGCGTGAAGCAGAAGACGAATTTGCAGCGATTAATGGTGATGACGGGGTGCATAGCGAGGGCGGTGTATCAAGCCAGGCCGCGGCATCAATGATCCATCAAACTGATTTATCATCGAGAGAACGGATTAAGGTGAAACCGTTAACTTGCCTGCATCTGAAAGTGTTCAATCCACGCGGGAATCTGATATCCAAATGTGTGCCACCTGGCGAGATGGTGGAAATTGCATCCGGTGATTTTGACCATAAAAAGATGATCAAAGGCGGTTAAAAATGGCGTTCGATAATCTTTTTGATGAAGCCATGTTTGCTGCTGACAATGAGATTATCGACGCCATGGGGGTTAATGCGGTTATTGACATTAACGGCATTAAAACCCCTGTTCGTGGCGTATTTGATAATCCGGATGCAACGGCAACATTCAAAACGGGTGGCCGGGTGCAGACGACTGCTCCCACCTTGTTCGTCAAGAGCCATAGTGTCGACGGAGTGAAGGAAAAGGACCTGGTTGTCATCGACGGTGAATCATACTGGGTCGAGAAAATCGGACCGGATGATACGGGCAGTCGGGTGTTGACGCTCGGCACCGGAAAGCCAGGAAAACCAGCGGCTGGCGTACCCGGCCCCAAAAGCTGGAGCGGAAGTGAATGAGCGTCAGAGGATCTCGCGGGCGTCGCAGCTCGCCCTTTGAAATCGATCTCGGTGAATTGCAGTCGCTGGGGGCGGCACTCGGTGCCACCGCTAATCAGATGCGCCTTGCTTACAGCCGCGCACTCAATCGAACCGTACAGACCCTGACTAAAGCGTCCGTGAAGCTGATGAGGCAGGAGGCGGGGATACTGGACGCGAAAACCATTAAGCGCCGCGTCCTTTCCTTCGAACATCAACGAGAGTCGGCTCGCGAACTGGGTGGGATGAAGTTGTGGTATGGCCTCAATCAAATCCGCTTAAGTGAGCTCCGGGGGCTGATAGAGGGCAGTGCCTCCTGGCAGGATGAGCATCATAAACTTCGCGACCCGAAAACGGGCCGGTATGTATCAGACCGGGAAACGTCGACCGTACGTTTCAGACCGCGTGGTGCCGCATTAAAGGATACGGATTTTATGGATGCGTATGTGGGCGAGAATCGGAAGGGCAAAAAAACTATTTTTGTTCGTGGTGAACAGAACAGGAGGCGGGAGGCTGAAATGGATATTTACGCTCCCATGCTGGATAAAATCGAAGATGATATTTTTCAGCGAATACCCGAAATTTTTTTGCACCACTACGAGGTGGATTTGAAGGGCCGCGTGAAGGCAGGGATCCATACATCATTACGCGGTAAACGCTCAGGAGGGTGATAATGCCATCATATACACAGCGGCAATATCACGATGCAGTTATTGCTGAACTACAACTCATTGACTGGCAAAAGGATGTTGGATTTTATCCTGATACCAGAACTCAACTAAAAACCCCTGCGCTGTATTTTTCCGTTGATAGCTGGTCACGCGCTGACAGTGGTACCGATCAGTTACATATCGACCAGGACTGCAGTATCTGGATTGTGGTGGATCGCAGTCTTGATATCGATAGTCCTGAGTTATGTGCCCGTGAGTATGCGGCGGATATATCACAGCTGGTTGAAGGGCGCACTTTCGGGCTGGATATTGAGCCTGCTGTTTTTCAGTCGGCCACGATGGACAATTTAGATCCTGGGCTAAAAGATTATTACGTCTGGCGCGTCAGTTACGGGCAGGAAATTCCACTTGGTCGTGATCTGCATGACTTCCCACGCACACCGCTGAAGCAGGTTTATGTCAGCTCGGTACCGGATATTGGCCTCGATCACATCGATGATTATGATCCGATGTTCCCGGAGAAACTAAGCGATGAGTGACGCCATACTTTCAGATTTGCAGCGCCGGCTGGGTAACCTGGTTCGTTCTGGCGTCATTGCCGATGTGCAGCCATCCCCATTGAGAGTAAAAGTCAAAATCGGTGACCTGATAACTGACTGGCTTCGACCGCAAATGCCAGCCGCCGGCGCGGTGAGTATTTCGTATCTCCCGACGGTGGGCGAGGGGGTGCAGGTTATCAGTGAGTCCGGGGATTTACGCAATGGCGTTGCACATCTTGGTCTGCATACCACCCGTCACGAACCACCGACCACCGAACCCGGGGTCTATAAAATACAGTTTACCGATGGCAGTGCTATCACCTATGACAGTCACGGTACCGTGCTGGCTATCGAGCTGGCAGGTGGAGAAATCAGTCTGACCGCTTCGCCCGAGGGCTGGGTTTTTAAGGGAAAAGTCACGTTTGAAGATGCTGTTGAAGCAAAACAGACTATCGATGCGGAAGGCAATATCGGCACCAGGGCTGAGCTATCAGACAGCAAAGGAACGATGGCCGGCGTGAGAGAAATCTTCAATGGTCATGATCATGATGAAACAGATTCAGTAACATTGCCGCCGAATCAGCCGATGTAATGCCCCGCCATTGTGCGGTTTTTTTATGGGTGAAAATATGAAGGGCATGAACGCACAAACCGGGCGACCGCTCAGCGGTGATGCTCATTTAAATCAATCCATCATTAATATTTTAACCACACCGGTGGGAACACGTGTCCTGCGCCGTGATTACGGCAGTAATCTTTTTAATCTGATCGACTCCCCTCTGGATGGAATACTTGTTTCGAATATCAGAAAAGAAACTGCCATTGCGATTAATCGCTGGGAACCCCGACTAAAAATACAACGAGTTTATGTGCTGGCGGCGGGTAATGGTTTTATTGAAGTGGGCATTGAAGGCGTGAACCTTGAAAGCAGCACGTTTTTCCGCAGCGGTCGCGTGAGGTTAGGATGACAACAAACACCATTGATTTATCACAGCTCCCCTTGCCTGATGCTATTGAAGAGATTGACCCGGAAGTGATCATTGTTGAGTGGACACAGTCACTCGTGAGCAAAGACCCGAACTATACCGGCCTGGTTGAATCAGATCCGGCGTACATCCAGGGGGAAGCTGTTGCTTTTCGTGAAAGCAATCTCAGGGTACGGGTCAACGAGGCGGTGGGGGCAACATTTCTGGCCACTGCCGGAGGGAATGACCTCGATGTGAAAGCAGCCGATTACGGCGTCCCACGTCAGCTGATAGACCCGGGCGATCCTGACGCGATACCGCCGCGCGACCCGGTTTATGAGAGTGATGATGAATTCCGCTCCCGTGTATGGTTGTCCATGCAGGCGTTGAGTGTCGCGGGGCCCTATGGCGCATATCTCTATTTCTCGCTATCAGCCTCACCCGATGTGCTCGATGCAAAACCGTATGGACCGGAGCATCATGACTTACCGGGTGAAGTGCATGTGTATGTTTTATCGAGAACGGGTAATGGTACCGCCGACCAGGCGCTTCTCGATACGGTTCTGCTGGCCCTTAATGATGAAGATGTCCGACCGCTAACCGATTACGTGACGACTTATACCGCTGTGATAACGACTTACACCATCGAGGCGACGTTGCACATTAAACCCGGGCCTGATCCGCAAAGCGTCCAGGATGCTGCATTACAGGCGGCGCAGGCGTATGTCGACAGTGTGCACCGGATCGGTCAGATTGTTGCTGAGTCAGGTATTTATCAGGCATTGCATCAACCTGGTGTAGACCGCGTAACGCTAACCTCCCCAGTGGGTGACTTAAAACCGGTCATGGGTCAGGCATTTTATTGCTCTGGCATCACTCTGAGCATGAGTCTGGAGACAACGAGTGGATAAACTGAAAACACTGTTGCCGCCGAACGCCTCACCGCCTGAAATTGCATTAGAAAATACCCACGCTGAAAGAATTGAAGCCATACCGGTCCCCATCAGACAAATACGCCGCCCACTGTTAACACCCCGCCAATTCATTCCCTGGCTTGCGTGGGATAATGGCGTGACATGGTGGGAAGAGGACTGGACGGAAATTCAAAAACGCCAGGTCGTGAAAGCGGCACCTGAAATAAATAAGCGGCGCGGGACCATTGGTGCCGTAAAGCGCGCGCTGGCCTCGCTTGATTATTTGACCCGTGTTGTTGAATGGCATCAGGAGTCACCCAAAGCCACACCTTACACGTTCAGAGTGATTATTTTCGGAAGTGAAATCTCGGAAGCCGTGCTGGATAAACTCATAAACCAAATTAATGATGCTAAAAATGTCAGAAGTTACTTATCGGGTATTGAAATTTCATCAAGAGCAGTGAGGGGACGGTTTTATATCGGTGGTGCTGTTATTGCGAATATTACTGCGGAAATAGGAATTCAATAAATCATGAGTGAATATTATTCAATTATTACTGATGCCGGGGCAGCACTGGAAGCGGCTGCAATAGCCGGTGGCCCGCCAGTGGTATTAACCCAATTTGCGGCGGGGGATGGCGGTGGTTTCCCTGTCGCCCCAATGCCACCACAAGTCGCACTGGTCAATGAAGTTTATCGTGGGAATTTGAGTAGCCTGACCGTCGGTGAGCAGCCCAATGTCATGGTGGCACAGGGTATTATTCCCAAAGAATCGGGTGGATACACCGTGCGGGAGATAGGGATTTTCACCCAGGAAGGGATTTTATACAGCGTCAGTAACTATCCCGATCAGATTAAGCCTGCACCTGATAGCGGTTATGCAGCAAAACTAGAAATCCGTTATTCACTTGCCGTTTCAGGTACTGAAGATATTACGTTATTGCTGAAACCCGGGGATTATCTGACGGAAGAACGGGCGAACACGCTCTACCCTCGCACGGTTAATAGCCATTCCCCTGATTCCGCTGGCGCAATTAATGTCACAACGATTGATATTTTCCGTGACCAGGCCATTCAGATTGGCGATGCAGTAGACCTGAATACACTTGTTGAGCCTGGGCTTTATTATCAGCCATTAATTTTACAAGCCCAAACTGGCGCGAACTATCCAGAGCCAACCGCTGGCTCGTTAGAGATCCTTAAGCATGCCGGGATCACTCAGGTTTTTCGTGTCTATGCTGGCTCGCGTTCTTACAGCCGCTCATTTAGTGAGGGTGTCTGGTCGGGGTGGTCACTTGCTTTTAATGCTGAAAATCCGCCAACAGCAGGAGGCATAAACGCAGTAGCCAAAACTGGGGACACCATGACAGGTGCGCTGGGGATGGAATTTAACACCACGGGCTGGCCTGGTGGCGGGGCAGCTGCTGACCAATTAACTAATGAAGTGGCACCGATTTTTACCCATGTCTATTCAGCGGGTGGGAATATGTATTTACCGCTAACAAAAGCGGTAGTGCAGACAGCCGGGATTGGTTATCTGGCATCAAGTGATTTCGGTGTATTTGTCGATGGTGGGAATAAATGGCCCTCACCGTGCATCAATTCAGTTAATGACAGAGGTGAAGTCCATCAATGGATATTTGACCCCAACCTTGCAGCAGGAAGCAACTCAACCCGATTCACATCCAACGGCAACA
The DNA here is from genome assembly GCF_003675305.1 of Buttiauxella sp. 3AFRM03. Lineage (NCBI taxonomy): Bacteria > Pseudomonadati > Pseudomonadota > Gammaproteobacteria > Enterobacterales > Enterobacteriaceae > Buttiauxella > Buttiauxella sp. 3AFRM03. The sequence goes on along the minus strand of NZ_CP033076.1, from coordinate 784,467 downwards.
TACTTGGCGCGGTATTCAGGGGGAGTAATTTAGTTATTCACCTGGACAGCCTGGTTAATGATATTCAATTTGGTGCAATGCGCTGGCAGGATTATGCGGGCGGCGGTCAGGTTATCGCGGGTAGTGGTGAAGTGTTATGTGGTTTGCAAGAGCAGCAGGACGATAACGAAATACATGGTTACTGGTTCAAGCCGCAGCAAAAATTTATTAATGGTACCTGGATAAATGTGATTGGGTGAATGATGCAAAATATTAAAAATTTCAAGGCAGTACTGCCATCTGTAGCCGATGCAAAAAAATTCGGTGAGCGTGTTAATTCGATTCAGTTTTTCCTGTCTGAAGACGGTCGGGACTGGTATGAATGCCAGGCGCTTTTTGCCGACGATACCATCAAGATTATGTACGACCAGAATGGCGTCATTGTCGCAGTAGTCGATAAGCCCGTCCCGTCGCGCGGTAACACCCTTGCGGTATCCATGTTTAACCCGTCAGGAAGGAGTGTGGCAGAAGTTGAATCCCTGCCGGAAGGGTTCGCTGTTGGCCAGTTTGTCTTTGATGGTGTGAATATCACCCCTCGTCCAGTGGTGGCCCCGAGAAAAAACTCGCGGCTTGATGTCATGCAAAAGGAACTGGAGCAGCTTAAAACTATGCTGATGAGTAAAACTGGCGGGATACCACAACCAACCTGACTGATACCTGCCATACCGGTTCAACGCTCTGACCACACTGGCGCAAGGCATGAATTAACCACAACCACCTTCGGGTGGTTTTTTTATAAGGGAAAAATATGGAAGTGCATGGCATCGATATGCAAACAGCGGGTGGCAATATCTACCCGATTGCGACAGTGCAAACGGCGGCGATGGGTATCGTGGGTACCGCGCCGGATTCAGCGGGGGCCGTAGCCGCATCACTCATCACGGGGACGTCGATTCTCGATAACGTGATGACCTGGTCTGCCACTTCACGCTTTCCTGGCATGCTGGGGAATGGGCTGAGTGTTACGGCCGTCCTGGGAGATACCACCATCACCGAGACGGCTGCTGCTTTCTCCGCGGGGGTATTAACTATCACACTGGTTGCGCCAGCGGGTGTCTCCACGACGACAGCGGCTCAGGTTGTTGACGTCGTTAATGCACTTGAAACGCCCGGCATTCTGGCTGCGTTGAGTGGTACCGGTGCTGGTATCGTCACGCCATTTCAAAAAGTGCCGTTAACGGGCGGAATGGACGAACCCTTTCCGCTGAATACCCCATTTGTCATTTATGGCAGCCAGACGCAAGCCGATCTTCTCGGTACCGCGGGTACGCTTCACACGGCAATCAGTGAAATCTTTGAGCAGACCGGCGCGCTGGTTGTGGGTGTTCGCGTGGATGAGGGGGCTACCAGCCCGGAAGCCATCGCTAATATCATCGCGGGAATTGATATTTTTCTGTCGGCACAGGCCGCGGTTTCAGTGACACCGAAGATTTTGATCACCCCTGAATTTTCCGAAGATGACGGTGTGGGTAAGAAACTGGAATCTGTGGCCACGCAGCTGCGCGCGGTGACTTATCTGGACAGTCTCCCGATGGCCACGCCTGCCAGCGTCATCCAGCGCCGCGCACTTTATGGTGAGCGCGTTGAGATCCTGCGACCGCGCCTGAAGGTCACAAATGCTAAGGGCGAGAAAATTTATCGTCCGGCTTCTGCTTATACCGCAGGGCTCCGGGCCCGCATCGATGACGAGCTGGGTTGGTGGTGGTCAAAATCAAATCAGGCGATGTACGGTTTTGAAGGGCTTGAGCAGATCGACAGCTGGTCAATCGGCGATGAAAACACCGTTGCCAATCAGCTCAACATGAACGGCGTCAGTACCATCATCAATTATGGCGGATCCCGGCACTGGGGGAACCGCAACTGCAGTATCGATCCGCTGCGCTGGTTTGAGGTGGCGGTGCGTACCGATGACATTCTGCGTGATTCCATTCAGTCCGGGCTCTTTCCTTATATGGATAGACCACTGGACATCATGCTCGCCAATGATGCCGTGGCGTCTGTGACTGCTTATCTGAAAGAGCAGAAAGACCTGGGTGCCATTCATGGCGGAACGGCATGGCTTGATCCCGAAATCAACACCGCAGAAACCATCCTGGCAGGTCATCTGTATGTCGATTATGACTACGGTTTCAAATCACCGACCGAGCGTATTACCTGCCGTGTCCGTCTGAATCCTGATTATGCTAAAGGTGGCACGCAATGACGAAAACATTTTTAACCCGCTGGGCGCTTTATTCCGAAGGCTCTCATGTGGCCAATGCGTCGGAATACACGCCGCCGGCACTCGGTATCACTGAGGCTGAGTTTCGTGCTGGTCACATGGATATGCCACTGGTTCTCGATGATGGCATGGAAGCGATGAGCGTCACCATCAAACTGGTGGGCGCTGATGAACGTATTTTGTCGCTGTTTGGTTTCCAGTCGGGTGGCAATCCTCGTTTTGTCGTCCGTGAGGGATATGTCTCCGGAAAAAACAAAAACCTCCTCGAGGACAAAATGGAGGGGTTAATTACGCGCTATGAATCCGATGCCAGAACGGAGGCCGATCGTGCCAAAAGCGGCGTAACCATCACACTGCGCCCGTCTTTATATTCGCGAACCATCGACGGGAAAGAAGTGATTTATATCGATGCTATCAACGGCGTGCGGCGAATTAACGGTGTCGATCAGTTTAAAGACATCACCGATTTTGTGATGGGTAAAAACCTGTAATTCATTCCCGTTATCGGTCATTAACGGGCGCTCCGGCGCCCTTTTTATATTTAAGGATTTTGTTATGACATACCCGGCAGAAGTGAAAGTTATTACGCTGTATACCGCTATCAAGGATCAGCAGGGCAATGAACTGACGTGCCTTTCGATGCGTGAGCCGAAAGTATTTGATCGCCTGAAATTCAGCTATCTGACCTGCTCCGAAGATGAGAAGGATTTAATCATGATTGCTGATTTATGCGGACAGGACGTGGATGTTCTGAAAGGATTGACGATTGCCGATTACAAACAGCTTGAGGATCAGTTTGTCGTTTTTATGGTTCCGCCACAAAAACGGGCGGCGTTGCTGAAGAAAATGGGATATCAGAAAGAGAAATCCAGCGGGCAATAATTAAATTATCCCTGACCATGCAGGGGTGGCAACCCTCTGAAATCACCAATTTACCTTTCCGCGTATTCGTTGATTTCTTATCTCTGACAAGGAAAAAGTAATATGGGCGTGGTATCAAGCGCGTTTAAATCAACGGTGACGTTTGGCGGGGTGGTATCGAGTAGCTTTAAAAGCTCACAAGCCACACTTATCGACGGTATTAAAAAAACTACGGCAGAAAGCGCCAAACTGACCAGGCAGCAAACTGAGCTGACAAAAAAAATCAAAGCCGGTACGGCGGCAGGCAAGGATGTCAGTAAGCTTCAGAAAAAATATGAGGCGTTAGGGAAAAGCATATCCGATGCTAATGCGGATGCGGCCAAATTAAATCGAACGCTCAAAGCAAGAAAGGTGTGGATGACGCCGCTGGCCGGCTTGTCAAAACATACCGGTTTAACCGGTCTTGCTACCGGCGTGGCGGGTGGATTGAGCAGCCGCTTTAGCGGGATCAGGGAGAGGGGGGTAATCCCGAGTGCATTGTCTGCCGCGGGTCAGAATGCGGGGCTTTTCGGGGCGTTAACCACCGGACTGGTGGGAGGGGCGTTTGCTGTTAATGCCTCGACAGCCGAGCAGGCTGGTGTGGCGAAAGGTTATGGCGTCAGCCTGAATAAGTTCAAAGCCTGGGATGCCGTAGGTAAGCAGATTGGTATGTCGGGTGAGGCATTCGGTGATCTTGCTGAAGAGCTGTCGAATAAAATCGGTGAATACAAAGCCCTGGGCGAAATGTCTGCGGTCAGTGACGCTTTTAAGGGGTTGGGGATAGCTGAGAGCGAAATTTCAGGGAAGACGAACGAAGAGCAGATGGCCTTCATCTTAAACCGTGCTGCGCAAGTGAAGGATGAACAGGTAGCCCGATCGATGGTGGATATGATCATGGGGGGTGAGGGTAACAAAATACTCGCATTTATGAAGCTGTCCGGGCGGACGTATGAAGAGCTGATGTCCGCGCAGGAAAAGTACATCCTGACGACCAAAGAGGGGGAGGAGGGGGCCATTCGTGGGCAGATGGCCATGTCCAGTATGTGGACGGCATTAAGCAGTGCTGCACAGGAAGTCACAGGCACACTGGCGGGCGAACTGGCACCATCCATCACGAAATACGCTGATGAGTTTTCAACCTGGTTCAGAACGGGCGGCAAAGACATACTGGTTGACGGGATTACTGGTTTTGCGACGTCAATCAGTGATTTCTGGACAAATCAGCTCAGTCCGGTACTCGCCTCTCTATGGCAAGGGTTGCAGGCTCTGGCCGAAAAAATACAGGAATGGTTCCCCTCCGTTGATGTTGAAGTGAGGCGCGCAAAAACAGGAGAAGAGGCCTACCAGATAGGATGGCGGGAGTCTGAGGAGTCACAGCGGAAATACGCAGAAAATCGCGGTGAGGATTTTGTTTTTGATCCCGGGAAGGCCCGGCAGGATGCGCTGGCTATGATGCAAAAATGGGAGGGTATTAAAAGTGAACAATTATTTGAAAGGGCCACACCATTAAATGAAAGACCTGCTCCGAAAACCGCAGATGAAAAATTGCTTTCATTTTTAAATGATACACAGGCTCCTTTATCTCCTTCAGGTGAAACGCAGACACCTGGCATCACTCCACTACAACAATTTCCAATCAATGTTACCGTGCAATCCACACCAGGTGATGATGCCGTTTCAACGGGGAAAAAAGTCGCAGGTGAAGTTTTTAATATTCTTAATCCAATCGCTGGCGGTAATAGCATTATGACACCTGCATCACTGGGAGGATGATATGTCATCGCAATTAAAGAGCTGGTCCGTATGGCATCGGGGGCGGCATGTCACTAACGCCCTGGAATATCGGGCACCCGATTTAGTGATTAAAACTGCTGAATATTTCGCGGGGCATATGGATGGCCCGCGGATCATTGATGACGGTATGCAGCCGTTGACTGCCAGCCTGAAGATCCGTGGCGCAAATGTTGATGACCTTATTGCTATCGGATTCAGACCTTTCGTCAGCACAAGACTTGTTATTCGTGAAGGCTATCATGGCACCGGTGGAGTGACCGGCATTGAAGACGAGATGGAAGGCTTTATATCGCGTTCTTCCTCTGACCCGACCGGAAGCGTTGGGCGTGCGAATAAATCAACCTCAATAGACATAGCGCTCAGCTATTACAGGCGATCGGTGAATGGAAAGGAGAAGATACTGCTGATACCGGGTGAGGGCGTCAGACGGATAAATGGTATCGATACACTGAATATCGTTTCATTAATGGTTTACCTGAGTTCAGTGCCGGGCGGCATTGATGGCATCGACTTTAAGAGTCTGACGCTATCTGATTTTATCGGGGAGGGCTTTTGATGGATATTTTTGGTCTGGCAACCGTCGCGACTGGAGACGCCTTCGCCCTTCTGGATATTGGCGTGAAGCACAATTTCAAAACGATGATGACCCTCGGGGATTTTAATTTCAATATCGACGATGCGACCTATCAGAGCATCCAGCGGTCATTGTCCTGGCGCTGGGTGGAGCAGCAGCGATTTGGGCAGCGCGACAGCCTCCAGTACACAGGGAAATCCACGCCAGTCATCTCTTTCTCGGGGGAGGTGTATACGGATAATCGCCGCATCTCCCCGCAACTGAGCAAGATGTTTGTGGGGACTCAACCGGTCAATGAACTGAGCCTGCTGGGTGATGTGGCTACACCAAAACTCCTGATATCCGGCACCGGTGAGATTCTGGGATATTGGGTGGTCTCTGAATTTTCCGATACGGCAGACCGGTTTTTAATGGCCGGAATACCTAAACATCAGCAATTTACAATGACGATAAAATATTATGGTGACAATATATATCACCCGTGATGGCGATATCCTTGATGAAATATGCTGGCGGTTTTACGGTGATTCGAAAAATCTCATCGCTGTATTCAATGCTAATCCCGGGCTTGCTGAATGGGGTAATTATTACGAGGCAGGCATTGAAATAAAATTACCGGTTATTACTGACGAGCCCACAATATACACTCCGTCATTATGGTAAATCCATGAATAATGTTAATCCTTCCTTGCCCACTTTTTCACTCATAGCAGAAGATAAAAATATCACTCATGAGGTCGCAAAATACCTCACCGATTTGACATTTATTGATTACGGGGCAACAGGAGAAGATCCCCAATCTGACAAGCTGACGATTAATCTGGTTTCACCCACGATGATGTTGCCAGCAAAAGGTGCAAAATTAAAACTGGCCATCGGATTCGATAAATTTCTGGTGGAAAAAGGCACCTTTGTTGTTGATTCCGTGTCATTACAGGGGCCGCCGCGATCCATCACCATAACCGCACTGGCCGTACCGAGCAGCAATGCCATACATCCCCATAACATGCAGAGTCAAAAAACGCGCTCGTGGGATAATGTCAGTGTTGGAGAGATTGTCAGAACCATTGCGGCGGAAAATGGACTTTTAGCCAGCATCTCACCCGAGCTTAACAACCTGATGCCCGGGCATCTTGATCAGTTCTATGAAAACGATGCCGAATTCCTGGCAAAACTGGCGCGGCAATATGATGCCATCAGTAAAGCAACGGGCGGTTACCAGGTCTTTATGGTGCAGGGCTCAGGAAAGAGCGCAAGTGGTAAGGACTTGCCTGCGGTGACCATTACACCTGATGGAAAGACAAGCTGGCAGTTTTCGCACCGGAGTAAAGCCAGGAGTCCATCTGCGGCAGCGGCCGGTAATAAAGGCACATATGTTGTGCTATATAACGATGCGGAAACCAATGAGACTAAAGAGTTAAAATACGGTTCAGGGGATCCCATTACGACATCCGGCCGTACGCTACCTAATCTGGCAGCAGCAGAGCAACTCATCCGCTCATTGCAGCAAACTGAGGCCCGCGCAGCTGCAAATAAAAAGCAAACAAAGCCAAAACCCGAATACCTTATGTCCATGTCTATCGCGCAACCGGCAACGCCAGAACTGCTGGCATTAACGCCAGAAAGCAGCGTTACCACCGAAGGGTTTGATCCACAGGCTGACCGCTCCTGGATTGTCGATAACATTGCTTTTTCACTCTCCCCGGGTAAAGGGATGTCAGTCAGCATGGAGCTGAAACGCTGATTGCACTTCACTATTGGATGCAAGGAATATGCATGGATAGTCCTTCCACCATGTAAATGACGCGCAGTGTACTCAGCATCACTGATTGCCATTACAGCAAGCTTGACAACCGCGCCATTGACTGTGTTATCACGGTAAACGGAAAATCATTCCCGTTCACCGCATCACCGGCAGACAGTACAACACCTATGCAAACGCCATCGCCGGGGAGTACGGTCCAGTTGCTGCATATGAGTTAAACTCCTCTGGTAAATATGTGTGGGGACGCAGGGCTGTCGGGAGGCGGATGCGGTAGTTCCACACGTTCGGTTCTGAGGAGGGGCCTGTCCGGGTAACCGGCAGGTCTACTCAACTCAGACCCCATAGATGTTATGTTCAATGCGTCATTAGCGTACTTTCTTGAAGATGAGGAGGATCAGGGGAACGCAGATACCAAAACCAATGATTGAAGCGGAGGCTGAATCATTATGGTTTTGTAGCTGTTCTTTAACAAACCAAATGCATTGAGATGCCGTGAAATTTCCACCTTGGCTCATTGTTTCTGAAAAGTTAACCGCGAAGATGAGGTTGAAGTAAAAAACAATGAAATAGTATGCGATACAGATCAGCGCAATACTTGTCCATCTAATCCAGAATTTCCTACTCATCATGGGTACTTCCTAATGAACCGCCAACGGTGCCTCCAGAATACGGAGATACAGATCCAGCAACCGCTGATGATTCCGTCGCTGCTTTTTGTATTTTTGCGCTTCCCCCCATTGGCTGGAAACTCTTATTCTCAAAGTTCGTATACTGTGACTTAAATTCGTTGGTTACTTCAATTACGAGCATTGAGGAAACATCGGAACTTTTATTATCAAGATAATTTTGTAACGATATAGGGATAGTAAAATCTTCTTCTACTTCGATTGGTAACAGTGTCCTAGTTGTATATCCATTATCAAACAGCTTGGAACCAGAAAACTTGATTCCCGCGATTGAATGAGTAGTACAGTTATTTCCTGTTACATCGTATTTATCAATGGTTCGTCCTCTTCGTTTTGTACCATCCTCCATCTTTGGTGTTTGGATTGCTGGTTCACCATTGTTCCAGAGTTCTTCAAAGAATTTACGAATTAGTTCAGGATTGGCATCATCAATTCGGAATACACGAGCTCCCATCTCGTAAAGTTCGTATTGGTAATATTTTCTGGCGTCTTCACCCTGGAAGAAGTTTAAGATGCCGTCTCCAGTGAGTGTGCTGCGATCAGTTCGACCATAGCGCCCATATGTGTACAGATAAACCGTATTATTCTCGTGTACCGAAACGAACGCGTGCCCAGAACCTGTGGCTTCAGTCCAGAGGTAAACCCCATTCAGTAACGGGTTGTCCTCCGGTTTACAGGTTTCGGTGAGGTTGTTTTGTTTTGCGGCGTCTACCGGACCGGGCAATACAGGAATATCGACGAGATGAGATAAATCGGTGTGTGTGACCGTCGTACCACCGCTGAAATTATAATGGTCAGTCCATATCGACGGGACGAAGTGTGACCGACAAGGGCAGGTGCTGAAGCTTTCCAGTGTCCCGGCGACTTTGCGTCCGTGGACTTTATCGCGCATACCGCCCGCAATGAGGTAAATCCCCTCATGCACACCACAGGTTACCCGGTCTCTTTCCCGCGCAATGTCGCGGTTGAAGTGCCTGTGGTTGCTGCAACCGTCAATGATCACGCCGCCGCAGGCGGATTTATCCCCTCTGAACAAGTAGTAACCCGTCGCCATGATTACGCCTCCGGTTTCAGAAAGTCGCCACCAAAGTGCATATCGTCGTATTCAACAAGCATCCTTACGCCCTGGGGAGTACTCACAATGATATCCCCGTCATCCAGCAGACTACCCACCAGAGCGAGGCTGCGACCGTTGCTTTTCAAGAGTTCGCCTGTGCCGGAGACTATTTTTGCCATCTCCCCATTGGGGTAAATTACTTCGTCACCAACGAGGCCGAACCTGCGTTCTGTGCCATCGTCATCCAGGATGCAGCTTCGTGCCGATGTGTTATGCAGAGAGCCACCGTTTCGGGTCAGTGCCCCTTCGGTGGCATGGCGATAAATGGCGACAACAGTAGCCGCAGTGCGCTTGCTGAGTTCGTCGGTGATGAACTTGCTTTCTGTCTCTCGGAATGTCGCCAGGTCGCTTTCTGAATATGGGTTATTCAGGGTATGGATAATTTCAGGTGTGATTTCATTGGTGTACTGCGGCATAAATCCCTCTTTGCATTGTTGTTATTGGTTTGATTTTCATCGTTTTGCCAGATGAAAGCAATAGCAGCCTAGTGTCCTCGTGGTGGGTACAGATGTTATGGGGGGGCCGTTTGGATATCGAAAATGATTGCACGTTAAGGCTGTTTATTGACCCTCTCGACTTTAGCTGGCCTCAGGCGACGAAACTTGCCGGAAGCCGGTATCCGGTTGCTTTTCCAAATATAATCGCCTATCGGGGTGTGAAGTCCAGTGATGTTAAAAACCACGCTAAGCCGTCTCAGAAATCGATTTTGATACGTTTCAGTCTCAAAATGACCAAAAACGATTTGGAACCACTTTTTCGCCCCAAATATGCAGTTTCATAAGTATTTATATTTCAGATGGTTAGTTCCTTAACGTGGTTTTTCGCACTGTTTGCCATCGAACCCCAGAGCAGGGTCAGGCTCTGGCGGTCACCAATGGTCGGGTGTCGGGATATCTTGCCATAAATGAGTGAGCGGCTTGCGCAGGTAGATTAATCAGGATGGTGCCGCTACTGTCCCAGCATACGATTTCAAATAAGGCACCATCGAGTTGAGGCGTTGGCTCTGTCCCATCCCAGTATCTTGGGTTGCCCTCGACGTATGGTGGAAACGAAGGCGATGAACGAAACCCTTTAGGTACGGCACTGAATACCGCCCAAATGAACTGCACCTCATGTTCGCGTATAAAGGACGCGAGTTCGTCGCCAGAAAACCATTGATCAATCGGTGAAAAACCCGCAGGAGTCCAATTAGTTTCGATATCGCTGACGAACCAATCATAATTTTGCGGCGCAATGTTCGCAGCATCAAACACTTCAAGCATATTAGTGAACCAACAGATTTGGTTCGTCTTTTTCAAGATAAGATTCATTTGTCTCCTTGAGAGTCCGGGCTTCGTACGTTCGCTTTTGGCAGCTTTCTGCCTTCACGACGGGGGGGGCGCACGACGGCCTGCCAGCATGGTAGGCCGGTAGTCTGTCAGACATTATCGACTCAGTCGATCTAGGCTGTATCGCTGACGCAATATCAACGGCAACAGCATTTCACCAGTGCGGTGAAAGTCGCACGCTCCGTTCTTAGGAGAGCACAGTCAGGCAACTGGCTGTGCTTATCCGACACAACTACAGCAGCGGCCTCCGTATCCGGGGAAACTTGGGGATCGCTCAGGTCAAGCCAGCCATCCACCATCAAGTTCTCTGGAAGTGTAGTTATTTGGGTGCTGAGTAAGTTGAGTCCACCTCTCACTATCAGGTTTTCTGGCAGCTCGGTGATTTGGGTACCACCTCTCAGGTCGAGTCTGCCACCAACAGTCAGGTTCTCTGGTAGTGAGGTAGCATATTTATTCCTTCTCAAAATAAGGCTACCCGGTATATCAATAGCGCCATTCTCTGAAACTGAATGCGGAATTGAATTTTCGGTTAAATACTTAATTAAATCGAATGTCATAAATTATTCCTGCATGAGCACCATATAAGCATGAAGGCGGCGAACAGTATTTCGCCGCCCATGCATTAGCTCATGGCTTCATCGGTAGCTGGAATGGAAATGGAATCAGCTGGTCGGTATTTATTGTTTTCTATTTTTGACTTTGGTAGTGCAAGCAGAAGAATGAAGCTAATACTGACCACATTCTTGCAGACTATAAAACCGACCACGGTAGCGATACTACCAATGGGCACATCCTCAAGAAGTATACCAAATATAAGTACGGACACTGCAAATATCACAAGTAGCACAAGTACCATAAGCCCAAAATATGGGATTACCCACCAACCACTTAGACCGAAATCATGGAATCGCCTGACAGTGATGGCCAAATAGGCCAGACATGAATAAATAGTGGCAGCATAAAAAAGAGCAAGCTCAACAGCAAGAATAGCTACATGGCTAGCCTGGGCTTCGTCATCAAGGGCGCCGTTGTCAAGGGCGCGGGCAAAATTGACTAGGTCATATAACATCAAAAAAAGAAATTGGAAGAGCACAAAAAATAGCCAAGACTTACGATCGGCCACGCCTTTGTAACAAAAGACTTTCCTGTAGCCGTCAATTCCATTAGTTATAAAAAACATCAGACAAATTTTCCTGTGTATCAAAGTTGTACCAGTAGAGACCGGCTCAGCAACGCAAGCTAAATCGCAAACGTTCTACATCCGGCATTTAAAAGCCCGTCCGGAGTGGGCGGGAAGTGCCACAATCATTGCGGCCTGGCGCTTAGTTTCTCTTTCAGTTCATCTATGCAATCACGACCAGCTTGCTTGTAGGCTTTGGCTGCTTCACCGGAGTATTTTCGGCTTCGGTCAATCGCATCTTCGAATTGCTCAATCGGTCCATAGAAAGAACCTGCTGCGATATAGAATGTTTCATTTGCCCAGACGGCGAAAATTGTCCGGTTGTTATTTCCGCAATTTTTACGGAAAGCGACATTGGAGAAATGTTCAGGATCAAGGTAAAGGGATTCGCAAGTGAAGTAGTTGGGTAGGGCTGTGATTTTGGTTCTGCGCAGGTCGAGTTCTGCCCCTACTGCTAGGCCTTCAGGTAGCTTGGTGATTTGAGTTCCGCTCAGACAGAGATAGCTGCCCACCATGAGATTCTCTGGCAGCGCGGTGATTTGGCTGTCGGTCAGGTCGAGTATGCTCTCCGCCGTCAGATTCTCAGGCAGTTTGGTGATTTGCGTACCACGGAGGTCGAGCCAGCCACCGACAGTCAGGTTCTCTGGCAGTGTGGTGATTAGGGTGTCGGTCAGGTCGAGACAGCCGCCGACAGTCAGGTTCTCTGGCAGCGTGGTGATTTGCGTACCTTGCAGTTCGAGAGCACCGCACACCATCAGGTTTTCTGGCAGTGTGGTGATGAGGGTGTCGGTCAGGTTGAGACAGCCGCCGACAGTCAGGTTCTCTGGCAGCGTGGTGATTAGGGTGTCGGTCAGGTTGAGACAGCTGCCGACAGTCAGGTTCTCTGGCAGCGTGGTGATTTGCGTACCTTGCAGATCGAGATCACCACCTACATCAAGGTCTTCTGGTAGCTCGGTGATTCGGGTTCCGCGCAGGTAGAGCGTTCCCCCCACCGTCAGATTCTTGGGTAGCTCGGTGATTTGGGTACCACCTCTCAGGTCGAGTCTGCCACCAACAGTCAGGTTCTCTGGTAGTGAGGTAGCATATTTATTCTTTCTCAAAATAAGGCTACCCGGTATATTAATAGCGCCATTCTCTGAAACGGAATGCGGAATTGAATTTTTTGTTAAATGCTTAATTAAATCGAATGACATATATCATTCCTTATATTTCTGCGTCAGTGCCATACAAGCATGATGGCGGCGACCTGTATTTCGCCGCCCATACATTAGCTCACGCTTTCATCGGTAGCTGGAATGGGAACAGAATTGGCTGGTCGGTATTTATTGTTTTCTATTTTTGACTTCGGTAGTGCAAACAGCAGATCGACACAAACACCGGCCACAAACCCGAGCCAGAACCAGTCGCTCTCGATAACATTCGAGCCAATAACAGCGATAACCAGCGGAGGGAGTATGAACCAACCACTCAGGCCGATGCCATGTAATCTTCTAACGGAGCATGCTAAGCTAGCCAGAAATGTATAAATATATGCAGCAAGTTGAGCTAGGGAAAAAAGAAGAATAATGCTTAGATGACTAATCGGTGTCTCTTCATTAAGACCTTGGCTAATAGATTCCAGATAAATTGAAGCCCACAGAATTAGTGCAGCGATAGGTGTCTGGAAGAGCACAAAAAAGAAATAGGATTTACGGTCGGCCACGCCTTTGTAACAAAAGACTTTCCTGTATCCGTCGATCGCATTTGTTATAAAAAACATCAGACAAATTTTCCTGCATATGAAAGTTGTACCAGTGGAGGCTGATTTTACTGAGCGCATACAAAACTAATGGATTTTATTTCGTCTTAAATTAAATATGACACCCGAATAATGTCGATTTTTTGACCCGATACGATGGCTGAGAAATGGACTTTATCGGGCTGTTCTCAGTACAATAGATCCTGCCTCCATCAGGAAAAGGTGAGCATCTAGTTAATGCTGGAAGAAGCCCAGGAACCTGGCTTTGTTCCGAAAAGCCTTAAGTCGTTTGCATTACCCCATAAAATAAACGCTCTGTTTCGTCGTACCGTGCAGACATGGGAGACTTACCACCCAAAGAGTTTTTTTAGCCATGATTTTGCTGGTACTGAGACCTTCGCTTTGGCATGATCGACATACTCCTGAATTTCTTTAACCTGTAGATCCTGGAAACGTGCAATCAAACTGCGATATTGCACCGTCCCCAGTTCAGTTTTACCCTGATCGTCGTAGGTCAGTGCAAGGTTGTGCATGGCCGCTGCAACCTGAACCTGTACACCTTCGAATTCTGAATCCTGAAAACGTGCAATCAGCGAGCACAGTTGTTCTGTTTCCTGCTCCGGCAGCCCCTGAGCATCATAGGAGTTTGCCAGGCTGAACATGGCCTGTGCAACCTGAGCCTGAACACCTTCGAGTTCTGAATCCACAAAGCGCTCAACCAGCGTGCGCAGTTGCTCTTTTTGCTGTTCCGGCAACTTCTGATCACGATAGGTGCATGCCAGGTTGTACATGGCCTTTGCAACCGCAATCTGAACACCTTCGACCGTGGAATCCTGGAAGCGCACAATAAGCGTTCGTAGTTGTTTTTTTTCCTGTTCCGGCAACTCCTGAGCATCATAGGTGCATGCCAGGTTGAGCATAGCCTTTGCAATCTCAACCTGTACACCTTCGAATTCTGAATCCTGAAAACGTGCAATCAGCGAGCACAGTTGTTCTGTTTCCTGCTCCGGCAGCCCCTGAGCATCATAGGAGTTTGCCAGGCTGAACATGGCCTGTGCAACCTGAGCCTGAACACCTTCGAGTTCTGAATCCACAAAGCGCTCAACCAGCGTGCGCAGTTGCTCTTTTTGCTGTTCCGGCAACTTCTGATCACGATAGGTGCATGCCAGGTTGTACATGGCCTTTGCAACCGCAATCTGAACACCTTCGACCGTGGAATCCTGGAAGCGCACAATAAGCGTTCGTAGTTGTTTTTTTTCCTGTTCCGGCAACTCCTGAGCATCATAGGTGCATGCCAGGTTGAGCATAGCCTTTGCAATCTCAACCTGTACACCTTCGACCGAGGAATCCTGGAAGCGCGCAATAAGCGTATGTAGTTGTTCTGTTTCCTGTTCCGGCAGCCCCTGAGCGTCATAGGTAAGTGCCAGGCTGAGCATAGCCTTTGCAACCTGAACCTGAACACCTTCGAACTCTGAATCCTCAAAGCGCTCAATCAGATTACGCAGTTGTTCTTTTTTCTGTTCCGGCAGCCCCCGAGCATCATAGGTGCATGCCAGGTTGTACATAGCCTGTGCGACCTCAACCTGAACACCTCCGACCGTGGAATCCTGGAAGCGCACAATAAGCGTACGTAGTTGTTCTGTTTTTCGCTCCGGCAGCCCCCGAGCATCATAGGTGCATGCCAGACTGTACATGGCCTTTGCAACCTCAATCTGAACACCTTCGACCGTGGAATCCCGGAAGCGCTCAATCAGCTTGAGCTGTTGCTCTGTTTTCTGCTCCAGCAGCCCCTGGGCATCATAGGTAAGTGCCAGACTGTACATGGCCTTTGCAACCCGAACCTGAACACCTTCGACCGTGGAATCCTGGAAATGCCCAATAAGCGTACGTAGCTGTTCTTTTCCCTGTTCCAGCAGCCCCTGAGCGTCATAGGTAAGTGCCAGACTGTACATGGCCTTTGTAACCTGTACCTCAACACCTTCGTACTCTGAGTCCTCAAAGCGTTCTATCAGGGTGCGCAGTTGTGCTATTTCCTGCTCCGGTAACCCCTGAGTGTCATAGGAACATGCCAGGTTGTACATGGCCTCTGCAACCAGAATCTGAATTTCTTCGCCCCATGAATCCTGAAAACTCTCAATCAGCGTGCGTTGTTGTTCTATTTCCTGCTCCAGCAGCCCCTGAGTGTCATAGGAGCATGCCAGGTTGTGCATAGCCTTTGCAATCTGCACCTGAATGCCTCTGACCGCTGAATCCTGAAAGCGCGCGATCAGTGTGCGCAATTGTTCAGTTTCCTGCTCCGGCTTCCCTTGAGTTCTGTAGGCGTTTGCAATATTGAACATGGCCTCCGCGACATCCTCCTGGACATCCGCATCTGATGAACCACTGAAACATTTAATCAATGTCTGGTACCGAGCCATTGCTAACTCATGCAACTCCTGAAAATTGTACCAAAAACTTAAACCAATAAGGGCTGAAGTCACACGGCCTTGAATGATTGGATCCGATGAATCCTGAAAACGCTCGACAACGGCCTGATACTGAGCCATTTTTTTATCGGGGAATTGTTGAAATTCAAGCACTGTGGCTAAATTGAACATGGTCTTTGCAACCAGTCTCTGGAGGGTAACATCCGCCGAATCCTGGTGGTGCCTGAGCAAAGACTGGTAATAGACCTGCTCCTGCTCCTGATCCTGCATAAAATGGCTGCAAATACCGATGGTAAACATAGCGTGAGCAGCCAGCGTCTGCTCCGCTTTATCTGTTGAGTATTCGAAACGCTCAATAAAATCCCGACGCTCGGTCAGTTTTTGCTGGCCGTAATCAGTGCTGACCACATTGCACACGGCTTTAGTGACCATAGCCTGTGCATCACGATCTGGTGACTTCTCAAAACGTTCAATCAATATTTGATATTGAGCATACTCTTCCTCCCCTCGTCCCCGCTCATAATATGCAATAGCCAGACGGAACATGGCCTGGGCAACAAAACCCTGCATGATGTCATCCGGTGAGTGCTCAAAGCGCGCTATCAGTGCCTGATACTGGGCGATCTCCTGTTCAGGCTGACCTTTGGCATCGAACCATCTGGCAAGCTTAAGCAGGGTCTTCGCTATCAGGGGCTGAACAGCAGGCTCTTCTTGCTGGTTCAGGTGTGGGGCCAACTGAATATGTTGTACCAGGTGTGGCACCAGTTCGATATGTTGTAAAAGGGCGGCGTCATCCCGGATATTGATTTCAGATTCAATTAATTCATGGGCTTGCTGTAATTCATTCGGGGTCATCTGGGGCGCCTGATAGCTAATGAAACGGGAAAAGTAGAAACCACAGCGGTCGATTCTACA
The DNA here is from genome assembly GCF_003675305.1 of Buttiauxella sp. 3AFRM03. Taxonomy (NCBI): domain Bacteria; kingdom Pseudomonadati; phylum Pseudomonadota; class Gammaproteobacteria; order Enterobacterales; family Enterobacteriaceae; genus Buttiauxella; species Buttiauxella sp. 3AFRM03. The sequence continues at coordinate 767,784 of NZ_CP033076.1, read as the reverse complement.
AAAAGCACAAAAAGAGAATGGGCTTTATTTCGTCTTAAATTAAATATGACATCAGGTATCCGCAGGGGGAGGAATGCGAAAAATGGTGCATGTGAGCCTACAGCAGTGATGATCTGGATTATGTGCCAGGGATTTGATGGGGTATGGGTACTCAACGATGCCAGGAATGGAGAGGTCGACGATGTGCCGGTGATGTGGCATAGGTGGGGCAAAAAATGGAGAAAGAAAAAGCACACATTTTATTTTGCGTACATCAAAGTGTGCTTTTTAGTGTTTTACAACTCGGCGGTCTTTGGGCGTTAATGGCGACGCTTCATAGGCCGACCATCAATGCTCGCGTCGAGGTATGCTACTGCTTTTTGCAATTCACTGATGAGGGCTTGAGCTCGATCTCGTGAAATGCAAACAAACTGGTCGGGAAACTCCGTCACCGGCCAGTGGGGAACGCCAGCCATATTGTCGGTGTATGAGCTATGTACAAGCACCTGGCGAGTCAGCGTTGAGTGCGATACTTCAAATTCTATCAGTTCAGGGATGCTGGATAGGTTAGATTCTTTACTCATCTGACACCATCCACATATCAGCCTCTTCAAACATCTCTTCCAGCATGCGGTTGAGTTTTTCACGTTCGCTCTTGCTGGCATCACTGTTTAGCGAGCTGTTACCCACCATTGGCTTAACACGCACGCTGGCAGACGGGAAGATGTTGTGTACCCGCTTCGTTAGCTCCGCAAGAATAATTTCCTGCGCACTGGGTAAACCTTCCACATTGCGCTTGTCATAAACGAGTTCAACGTACATAGCATCCTCCAATAATTACTGTGATTGTAGACAGTATTTATACTGTTTTTTTATACAGTGTCAACGGTGGGGCGTGCAGTGTTTCAGAAGAGATTTTGGGGCATGGGTGGGGCATGGGTGGGGCAAAAAGAACTATTTTGGGGCATCCGTGGGGCATTATTGCACATATGAACTTTACTGTATTTCATATATGTAATCTTTTAAGGTGCTGATTAAACTAAAGAATACACATGCTCTTGGGCGTTCTTTAGTGATTTTTAAAATTCCCGCGTCACACAATTGAAGTGGCGAGCATAATCTTCCAGAGAAGTTATACCAAGACGCCCCCATTTAGGGTGCGACCATTGGGGAAGGCCGATATAAATCACAGTGCAGCGAGGATTTCGTCAGTGCTGCGTACGCGCCCAATGCGCGGGAAGATATTCGTCATGCTGCCTTGATGTTGTTCGCTGTTTGCAGCACTGCACGCATCTTCAGCAATCACCAGGTTGAAGCCCAATTCCCATGCGTTACGGGCAGTAGATTCCACACCGATGTTGGTGGAAATCCCACATAGCACGATGGTGTCGATGCCACGACGGCGTAACTGAAGCTCCAGATCGGTGCCGTAGAAGGCTCCCCACTGGCGTTTAGTGACTTCAATGTCGCTCTCTTTTTTACCCAGTGCTTGCGGGTAAAGCCACCAGTTTTCCGGCAAAGCATGAGCGCCTGCCTGTGCATCAACCGGTTGTTTGAGTGCTTCGGCAAAGTCTTTAGACCAGCCAACACGCACCATAATAACCGGGGCGTTATTCTCGCGGAATTTATCAGCCAGCCTGGCTGAACGAGCCACCACATCCTGTGCGCTGTGCGGGCCGCCTGCAAATGGCAAAATGCCTTCCTGCAAATCAATAACGACCAGTGCGGTTTTGGAAGTATTCAGTTCTAACATTCGGTGACTCCGGTTCAAAATTGAATTATCTCGCAACACATTACGACGGAACATATGTTCGACAGTTTACAAATTTTGTTAATTTTTGTGAGAATAGGCCAAACAAGGCGCATTGAAACGCGTCAGTTCTTATCGCGGGCCAATATTTCCAGTATAATAGCCCCCTTTTTTCAACTATATCTGACATACAAAAATAGTGGCCACCGGTGCAGGTTGCACACAGTGAGCGGCTAATTTAAGGGATATCTCATGCGTACAGTATATTGCGGGCAGCTCAATCAATCCCATGTGGGACAACAAGTAACACTGTGTGGTTGGGTCAATCGTCGTCGTGACCTCGGTAGCCTTATCTTTATTGATATGCGCGATCGCGAAGGCATCGTGCAGGTGTTTTTCGACCCGGACCGTCAGGACGCGTTCCAGCTTGCTTCCGAACTGCGTAATGAGTTCTGCATTCAAATCACCGGCACCGTTCGCCCGCGTGATGAAAAAAACATCAACAAAGATATGGCAACCGGCGCGGTGGAAGTGTTCGCTACCGACCTGACCATTATCAACCGCTCTGAAGCGTTGCCGCTAGACTCCAACCACGTCAACACCGAAGAAGCGCGTCTGAAATTCCGTTACCTGGATTTGCGCCGCCCTGAAATGGCGAACCGCCTGAAAACCCGTGCGAAAATCACCAGTTTCGTGCGCCGTTTTATGGATGACCACGGTTTCCTGGATATCGAAACCCCAATGCTGACCAAAGCCACGCCAGAAGGCGCGCGTGACTACCTGGTGCCGAGCCGTGTTCACAAAGGTAAATTCTACGCATTGCCGCAGTCCCCACAGTTGTTCAAACAGCTGCTGATGATGTCTGGCTTTGACCGTTACTATCAAATCGTTAAATGCTTCCGTGACGAAGACTTGCGTGCTGACCGTCAGCCTGAATTTACTCAGATCGACGTTGAAACCTCCTTCATGTCTGCTCCGCAAGTGCGTGAAGTGATGGAAAAACTGGTGCGTGAACTGTGGTTAGATGTGAAAAACGTCGACCTGGGCGATTTCCCAATCATGACTTTCGCTGAAGCTGAGCGTCGTTACGGTTCTGATAAACCAGACCTGCGTAACCCGATGGAGCTGGTGGACGTTGCTGACCTGCTTAAAGACGTTGAGTTTAAAGTGTTCGCCGGCCCGGCAAATGATGCTAAAGGCCGCGTTGCAGCACTGCGAGTGCCAGGTGGCGCACAGTTAAGCCGTAAACAGATTGACGATTACGGCAAGTTCATTGAGATTTACGGCGCGAAAGGTCTGGCTTACATCAAAGTGACCGAGCGTGCTAAAGGCATCGAGGGGATCACCAGCCCGGTCGCTAAATTCCTGAACGCAGAAATCGTTGAAGCTATTCTGGCCCGTACCGGTGCGCAAGATGGCGATATGATTTTCTTCGGTGCGGACAATAAGAAAGTGGTTGCTGACGCGCTTGGCGCACTGCGTCTGAAAATCGGTAAAGATCTGAGTATCACCGATGATAAAGCCTGGGCACCGCTGTGGGTTATTGACTTCCCAATGTTTGAAGACAATGGCGAAGGCGGCTTGACCGCGATGCATCACCCGTTCACTGCACCAAAAGATATGTCCCCAGAGCAACTGGCGGCAGATCCGGAAGCTGCTGTTGCGAACGCATACGACATGGTGATTAACGGTTACGAAGTGGGCGGCGGTTCCGTGCGTATCCACAACGGCCAGATGCAGCAGACCGTGTTCGGCATTCTGGGTATTGCTGAAGAAGACCAGCGCGAGAAGTTCGGCTTCCTGCTCGATGCCCTGAAATACGGTACACCACCGCACGCAGGCCTGGCATTTGGTCTGGATCGCCTGACCATGCTGTTGACTGGCACCGACAACATCCGTGATGTTATCGCGTTCCCGAAAACCACCGCAGCAGCGTGTCTGATGACTGAAGCCCCAAGCTTCGCCAACCCAACAGCGCTGGCTGAACTGGGTGTCGCGGTGATTAAAAAGGCTGAGAAAGAATAATGGGCTATAAGCATCCCGTTTCGGTATTAGTGGTGATTTTTGCACAAGACACCGGGCGGGTGCTGATGCTACAGCGGCGCGATGATCCTGATTTCTGGCAGTCGGTTACCGGCAGCCTGGAAGAAGGGGAAATTGCGCTGCATGCCGCACAGCGTGAAGTAAAGGAAGAGGTTGATATCGACGTTGTTTCAGAACAACTGGCTTTGATTGACTGCCAACGCTGTGTGGAGTTTGAAATTTTTACACATTTGCGTCATCGCTATGCTCCGGGAATTACGCGCAATACGGAATATTGGTTCTGCCTTGCGCTGCCTCACGAACGCCAGATAACCATTTCGGAACATCTGGCCTGGGAATGGACGGACGCACATGCTGCGGCGGCTATGACAAAGTCGTGGAGCAACCGGCAAGCGATTGAAGAGTTTGTAATTAATGCCGCCTGAAAAAGGCGCTTTTGGAGATAGTTATGGCAGGTCATAGTAAATGGGCCAACACAAAGCACCGCAAAGCTGCGCAGGATTCCAAACGCGGTAAAATTTTCACCAAAATTATCCGTGAGCTGGTGACAGCGGCCCGTTTGGGCGGTGGTGATCCGGGTTCTAACCCGCGTTTGCGTGCAGCGATTGATAAAGCGTTGTCTAACAACATGACGCGTGACACCTTAAACCGCGCGATTGCACGTGGTGTGGGCGGCGATGAAGACGCGAACATGGAAACCATCATTTATGAAGGTTACGGTCCTGGCGGTTCAGCTGTAATGGTTGAATGCCTGAGTGACAACCGTAACCGTACCGTGGCAGAAGTACGCCACGCGTTCAACAAATGCGGTGGTAACCTGGGAACTGACGGCTCCGTAGCCTATCTGTTCACCAAAAAAGGCGTTATCTCTTATGCTCCTGGCAAAGATGAAGACACCGTAATGGAAGCCGCGCTTGAAGCGGGTGCCGAAGACGTCGTTTCTTATGACGACGGTGCTATCGACGTGTTCACCGCCTGGGAAGACATGGGCGCTGTCCGCGACGCACTGGAAGCAGCAGGTCTGAAAGCTGATGAAGCCGAAGTTTCTATGATCCCATCCACTAAAGCGGATATGGATGCAGAAACCGCACCGAAACTGATGCGCCTTATCGATATGTTGGAAGACTGCGATGACGTGCAAGAGGTTTATCACAACGGTGAGATCTCTGACGAGGTTGCGGCAACCCTGTAATGGTGTTGTCTGAAACCTTACACCTGTTTATGAGGGACGCGTGATGGCGATTATTCTCGGCATCGACCCAGGGTCACGCGTTACCGGTTATGGCGTTATACGCCAGACTGGCCGGCAGCTAACCTATTTAGGCAGCGGCTGTATTCGTACTCAGGTGACCGACTTACCCTCGCGTTTGAAACTCATCTACGCGGGGGTGAGCGAAATCATTACCCAGTTCCAGCCAGAGTATTTCGCTATTGAATCAGTGTTTATGGCGAAGAATGCCGACTCTGCTTTAAAGCTCGGACAGGCACGAGGTGCTGCGATTGTTGCGGCGGTAAACCATGAGCTTCCGGTGTTTGAATATGCCGCCCGTCAGGTAAAACAGACGGTAGTGGGTATCGGCAGTGCGGAGAAAAGCCAGGTGCAGCATATGGTACGCACTTTGCTCAAACTCTCTGCTAACCCACAAGCGGATGCGGCCGATGCACTGGCAATTGCCATTACGCATTGCCATGTGACGCAGAACTCGATGCAGATGAGTGATACACGGCTTAATCTGGCACGGGGACGATTAAAATAAATAAGGCTGGATATCTATCCAGCCTTTTTAATATGATAAGCAAAATTTTTGGCACAAACGCTAAACGCAGGAGCATATCGTGATTGGTCGACTCAGAGGCATCATCCTTGAAAAACAACCGCCGCTGGTACTTATGGAAGTCGGTGGCGTAGGGTATGAAGTCCACATGCCGATGACTTGCTTCTACGAATTACCGGATATCGGTAAAGAAGCGGTGGTATTCACTCAGTTCGTGGTGCGTGAAGACGCGCAGTTGCTCTACGGTTTCAACAACAAACAAGAACGTACCTTGTTCCGTGAGCTCATCAAAGTGAATGGCGTTGGCCCTAAGCTGGCGCTGGCCATCCTCTCCGGTATGTCTGCACAACAATTTGTGAATGCCGTAGAGCGTGAAGAAATTGGTTCATTGGTCAAATTGCCAGGCGTAGGTAAAAAGACCGCTGAGCGCTTGATTGTTGAAATGAAAGACCGCTTCAAAGGTATGCACGGCGACCTGTTTACTCCGGCGTCTGATCTGGTGCTGACCGCTCCGGAAAGTGGCGTGGCTGACGACGCAGAAGCAGAAGCGGTTGCGGCACTAGTATCACTGGGCTATAAACCACAAGAAGCCAGCCGTATGATTAGCAAAGTAGGGCGTGCCGGTGCTGATTGTGAAACGCTGATCCGCGAAGCACTCCGCGCAGCACTTTGAAGCCCCTGAGGTAGATGAAGGATGATTGAAGCAGACCGTCTGGTATCGCCAGACACCATCACCCCTGATGAGTTAATTGACCGAGCCATTCGCCCGCGTTTTCTGGCGGATTACGTCGGCCAGCCGCAGGTTACATCGCAAATGGAGATCTTCATCCAGGCGGCAAAACTGCGTGGGGATGCGCTTGATCATCTGTTAATTTTCGGCCCACCAGGTTTGGGTAAAACCACGCTGGCTAATATTGTTGCCAACGAGATGGGCGTTAACCTGCGAACCACTTCCGGCCCCGTACTGGAAAAGGCAGGTGACCTGGCAGCGATGCTGACCAACCTCGAACCGCATGATGTTTTGTTCATTGATGAAATCCACCGCCTTTCACCGGTTGTTGAAGAAGTACTGTATCCGGCGATGGAAGATTACCAGCTCGATATTATGATTGGTGAAGGTCCGGCGGCGCGTTCAATCAAAATTGATTTACCCCCGTTTACCCTGATTGGCGCGACAACTCGAGCGGGTTCTTTGACTTCGCCATTACGTGACCGTTTCGGCATTGTGCAGCGCCTCGAGTTTTATCAGGTTGCCGATTTGCAGCACATTGTTGGCCGCAGTGCCAGCGTGCTGGGGCTTGAGATGAGCGAAGAGGGCGCGCTGGAAGTGGCGCGTCGTGCGCGTGGTACACCGCGTATTGCTAACCGTTTATTGCGTCGTGTACGTGACTTTTCGGAAGTACGGCACGATGGCACCATTAATGGTGACATTGCGTCGCAAGCGCTGGATATGCTGAATGTTGATACCGAAGGCTTTGACTATATGGACCGCAAGCTATTGTTAGCGGTAATAGACAAATTCCTTGGCGGCCCGGTCGGGCTGGACAACCTCGCGGCAGCAATTGGTGAGGAACGGGAAACGATTGAAGATGTACTGGAACCCTTCCTGATTCAGCAGGGCTTCTTGCAACGTACGCCGCGCGGGCGAATGGCAACGCCAAGAGCCTGGACTCATTTTGGGATTGTGCCACCAGACGCCTAACAAGAAATAAAAAGGCGGATGGCACTTGCGCTCATCCGCCTTACAGTTTTGTTGGTTGGAACAGCGAATGCGCCATCCAACACTGTTTTATGCCGCTTGTTTCTTCGCCATACTCAGCACAAACAACACCGCCGAACTCAATACCACTGATGGCCCTGCGGGCGTGTCATAGAATGCTGAGAACGTCAGCCCACCCGTCACGGAAAGCATACCGATAATCACCGCGAAACCTGCCATCTGCTCAGGCGTGCGCGCAAAACGACGTGCGGTTGCCGCAGGAATAATCAGCAGCGAAGTGATAATCAGTGCACCAACAAATTTCATTGCAACGCCAATCGTCAGGGCTGTCACCAGCATCAACAGCATCTTCACTCGTTGCAGGTTAACCCCATCTACATGGGCGAGATCCGGGCTAATAGTCATCGACAACAAGTTGCGCCATTGCCAAAGCAGAACGCCGACGACCACCGCAACGCCCAACGCAATTGAGATAATGTCTGGCATGGTGACTGAAAGCAGGTCACCAAACAGATAGGCCATCAAATCGACACGGACGTTAGACATCAAACTCACGACCACCAGACCCAGCGACAAAGCACTGTGTGCCAGGATACCTAAGAGGGTATCTAATGCCAGATGTGGGCGTTTCTCGAGCCAGACCAGGCCGAAAGCCAACATTAACGTCACAGCAATCACCGCATAAAACGGATTTACATTGAGCAGCAGACCAAATGCAACGCCTAATAAAGAAGCGTGGGCAAGCGTATCGCCAAAGTAAGACATTCTACGCCAGACAACAAACGAGCCAAGCGGGCCAGCAGCGCACGCCAGCAGGATCCCGGCAAGCCAGCCGGGTAACAACAATTCAATCATGACTGGCCATTCCCTCTGCGCAGAACGATACGTCCGGTAAGATCGTGACGGTGATTATGGTGGTGACGATAAATGCCTAACTGCTCCGCACCACGCTGGCCGAACATCGAAATGAATTCCGGGTGCATCGACACCACTTCTGGCGTACCGGAGCAGCAAATGTGGTGGTTAAGGCACAGCACATCATCAGTTTTTGCCATCACTAGATGCAGGTCGTGGGAAACCATCAACACCGCACAATCCAATTCGTGGCGCAGTTGATCAATCAGGTTATACAGTGCCAATTGGCCATTTACATCAACACCTTGCGTAGGCTCATCAAGCACCAGCAATTGCGGTTGATTGAGCAGCGCGCGTGCCAACAGGACGCGTTGGTTTTCACCGCCGGAAAGCTTTTGCATCGGGGCTTCAATCAGATGAGCGGCTTGAACGCGTTTAAGCGCTGGCAGAATATCCGCTTTTTTCACGCCAGGGCGCAGGCGCATAAAACGACTTACCGTAAGCGGCAGGGTGGCATCCAGATGCAGTTTTTGCGGCACATAGCCAATACGCAGGTCGCGGTCGCGCTTGATAACTCCTTCGTCAGGTGCTACCAGCCCAAGAACCACACGCACCAGCGTTGATTTTCCAGCGCCATTTGGCCCGAGCAGCGTCAAAATTCGGCCAGGCTTGAGGTCGAGTGAAATATCAGACAGCACACGGCGTTGTCCGAAAGAAACAGAAATATTTTCCAGTGATACCAGATTTGTCATGACAATTTCAGGGGTTGCAGAAGTTAGCGAATGTTATAATATCACACATCTCTGATTCATAACGATGATAAGTCGCATTATGTTACATAAAAACTCATTTCTTTGCGCAGCTTTAACAACTGCTTTTATGGCTACCGCAGCCGTGCCCGCACAGGCCGCCGTGGTTGCCTCTATCAAGCCATTAGGTTTTATTGCCGCAGCGATCGCTGACGGCGTGACACCGACAGAGGTTTTACTGCCAGATGGCGCTTCTGAGCATGATTATGCACTTCGCCCATCGGATGTAAAACGCTTACAAAGCGCGGACTTAGTGGTGTGGGTTGGCCCAGAAATGGAAGCCTTCATGCAGAAGTCGGTTAATCAATTAGCTGAACAAAAACAAGTGCAATTGGCTGTATTGCCGGGTGTGAAACCGTTGCTCATGAAAGGCGGTGACGACGACGACCATGGTCATGAAGGACATGACAATTCAGCCGAAAATAGTGATGTAGATCACCATCATGGTGAATACAACATGCATATTTGGCTTTCACCAGAGGTAGCGCGGCTGTCGGCGGTTGCAATCCACGATAAATTAGTGGAACTTATGCCCCAAAATAGAGCCAAACTTGACGCCAACTTGCAATCTTTCGAGTTAGGATTAGCCAACATCGACAAGCAAGTGGCTAACGTGCTCGCACCGCTCAAAGGTGAAGGGTATTTCGTTTTTCACGACGCTTATGGCTACTTTGAAAAACACTACGGTCTAACACCTCTTGGTCATTTTACCGTGAACCCTGAAATCCAGCCCGGTGCGCAGCGTTTACATGACATCAGAACACAGTTGGTTGAGCAAAAAGCCGTGTGCGTATTTGCTGAACCACAATTCAGGCCGGCCGTGATCAATGCCGTAGCCCGTGGTACTAACGTCCGTTCCGGAACGCTGGACCCACTGGGGATTGAGGTTAAGCTCGGCAAAGACAGCTATATGCAGTTTTTGAACGGGCTTGCGAACCAGTATGCGAGCTGCCTGAAAGGAGATTAACGAGGAAGTGAATACGTGCAACAGATAGCCCGCTCTGTCGCCCTGGCATTCGACAATTTGTCCCGGCCCCACCGCGTTATGCTGGGGTCGCTTACAGTTCTTACACTTGCGGTCGCTGTTTGGCGACCGTACGTCTATCATCCTGAAGCCAGCCCTGTTATCAAAACCATTGAGCTTGAGAAAAACGAGATCCGTTCGTTGCTTCCTGAGGCCAGTGAACCTTTAGACCAGTCTCCAGACGCTGAAGACGACACCATTCCGCAAGATGAACTGGATGATAAAACCGCCGGTGAAGCTGGGGTTCATGAGTATGTCGTGTCTACCGGGGATACGCTTAGCAGCATCCTGAACCAGTACGGAATTGATATGGGTGATATCAGCCAGCTTGCCGCGGTTGATAAAGATCTGCGTAACCTGAAAATCGGTCAACAACTTTCCTGGACGTTAAATGCTGATGGCGAGTTACAACGCCTGACCTGGGAAATGTCGCGCCGTGAAACACGCACCTACGACCGTTCAGGTACGGCCTTTAAGCTCAGCAGCGAAATGCAGCAAGGCGAATGGGTTAACAATGTTTTGAAAGGCACGGTAGGCAGTAGTTTTGTCAGCAGCGCGAAAGATGCTGGATTAACCAGCGCTGAAATCAGCGGAGTTATCAAGGCCATGCAGTGGCAAATGGACTTCCGCAAAGTGAAGAAAGGCGATCAGTTCGCGGTGTTAATGTCTCGCGAAATGCTCGAAGGCAAACGTGAGCAAAGCCGTTTGGTTGGCGTGCGTCTACGCAGTGGCGGTAAAGATTATTACGCCATTCGTGCAGAAGACGGCAAGTTCTACGACAGAAGCGGTTCGGGTCTTGCGAAAGGCTTTATGCGCTTCCCGACGGCTAAACAGTTCCGTATTTCGTCAAACTTTAATCCTCGTCGCCTTAACCCGGTCACCGGTCGTGTTGCGCCGCACAAAGGTGTCGACTTTGCGATGCCGCAAGGTACGCCAGTGTTGGCTGTCGGTGATGGTGAAGTGGTGATGGCAAAACGTAGCGGTGCGGCAGGTTACTTCGTGGCTATTCGCCACGGGCGTTCATATACCACCCGCTACATGCACTTGAAGAAACTGTTAGTGAAGCCAGGTCAGAAAGTGAAACGCGGCGATCGTGTAGCACTGTCAGGCAATACCGGGCGCTCTACGGGGCCGCATTTGCATTATGAAGTGTGGGTTAACCAACAAGCGGTGAATCCGTTGACCGCGAAACTGCCACGTACCGAAGGGCTGACAGGCTCCGATCGTAACGAATATCTGGCTCAGGTTCGTGAAGTCACTCCACAGCTCAGTTTCAATTAATCCAGTGCTGTGAATAAAGCCGGTTCCCAGTAACCGGCTTTTTCTTTGTCTGAAAGGCATTACCCCGCTAAGATACTGATAAATTCATGTCATCAATGATTTGATGCTGTACTGAGAATATGAATGGAAAAAACTAAAAAAAGTCACAGTGAGTTCATTCCTGAATTTCAAAAGGCCTTCTTGCACCCGAAATTTTGGGGCGCCTGGCTAGGCGTTGGCGCTTTCGCTGGTATTGCGATGTTACCGCCGTCAATACGCGATCCTCTGCTGGGTAAAGTTGGGCGTATAGCCGGGCGCTTTGGTAAAAGTGCCCGCCGTCGCGCACAAATTAACTTGCTGTATTGCTTCCCGGAGATGCCGGAAGCCTCACGCGAAGCTGTCATCGACGAGATGTTTGCTACTGCTCCTCAAGCGATGGTGATGATGGCTGAGTTGGCGATCAAGGACCCGCAAAAGGTCATGCAGCGTGTTGACTGGCATGGCAAAGAGATTATCGACGAGTTAAAGCAGCGGGAAGAAAATGTGATTTTCCTGGTGCCGCACGGATGGGGCGTGGATATACCGGCGATGTTGTTGGCGTCGCAGGGGCAAAAAATGGCCGCCATGTTCCATAACCAGGGTAACCCATTATTTGACTACATGTGGAATACCGTGCGCCGCCGTTTCGGTGGCCGGTTACATGCGCGTAATGACGGGATTAAACCGTTTATCAGCTCTGTGCGTCAGGGGTATTGGGGATATTATTTGCCTGACCAGGACCACGGTGCTGAGCATAGTGAGTTCGTCGATTTCTTCGGCACCTATAAAGCGACATTACCGGCAATTGGCCGCTTGATGAAAGTAGCACGTGCGCGCGTTGTGCCATTGTTCCCGGTGTACAACAGCAAAACTCACCGCTTAGATATTCATATTCGTCCTCCGATGGACGATTTAGTTGATGCGGATGACAACACCATTGCTCGCCGAATGAATGAAGAAGTCGAAATTCTGGTGGGGCCGAATCTTGAACAATACACCTGGATTTTAAAATTGCTCAAAACCCGCAAGGAAGGGGAAACAGAACCCTACCGCCGCAAAGAGTTATATCCGAAGAAATAAGAAAAGGGCCAATTTGGCCCCTTTGTCATACAGCGATTGAATTACTCAACGCACAGAATGCGCGTCGTGTTGGTGGTACCAATGGTACTCATCACGTCGCCCTGGGTCACGATAACCAAATCACCGGAAATCAGGTAGCCTTTGTCACGCAGCAAATTCACTGCATCATTTGCAGCAGCAACACCGTCGCTTGGGCTATCGAAATGTACTGGCGTCACACCACGGTACAAAGAGGTGAGGTTCAGCGTACGCTCATGACGGGACATGGCGAAAATTGGCAAACCAGAGCTGATACGGGAAGTCATCAGCGCGGTGCGGCCTGATTCGGTCATGGTGATGATGGCGGTAACACCTTTAAGGTGGTTTGCCGCATACATTGCCGACATCGCAATCGCTTCTTCAACGTTGTCGAACTGCACGTCCAGACGGTGTTTAGAGACGTTGATGCTTGGGATTTTTTCTGCACCCAGGCAAACACGCGCCATTGCAGCAACCGTTTCAGCCGGGTATTGACCCGCAGCGGTTTCTGCAGAAAGCATCACCGCATCGGTACCATCAAGAACGGCGTTCGCCACGTCCATGACTTCGGCACGAGTTGGCATTGGGTTGGTAATCATTGACTCCATCATCTGAGTCGCAGTGATCACCGCACGGTTCAGTTTACGTGCGCGGCGAATCAGGGTTTTCTGAATACCGACCAGCTCAGGGTCACCGATTTCAACGCCCAGGTCGCCACGGGCAACCATAACCACGTCAGAAGCCAGGATAACGTCATCCATTGCCGCTTCGTCGCATACCGCTTCAGCACGCTCAACTTTTGCGACAATCTTCGCGTCACAGCCTGCTTCGCGCGCCAGGCGGCGAGCGTAGTTCAGATCTTCACCACAACGTGGGAAAGAAACCGCCAGATAATCGACACCGATTTTCGCTGCAGTGATGATGTCAGCTTTGTCTTTATCGGTCAGCGCTTCGGCTGACAGGCCGCCACCCAGTTTGTTGATGCCTTTATTATTCGACAGCGGGCCGCCTACGGTGACTTCGGTGAACACTTTCATACCCTGAACTTCGAGTACTTTTAGCTGAACACGGCCATCATCGAGCAGCAGGATGTCACCGGTGACCACGTCAGCGGGCAGACCTTTATAATCGATACCGACTTTTTCTTTATCGCCTTCACCTTTACCCAGGTTGGCATCCAGTAAGAATTTGTCGCCGATATTGAGGAAAACTTTACCTTCTTTAAAGGTAGAGACACGAATTTTTGGCCCTTGCAAATCGCCCAGAATAGCGACATGACGACCCAGTTTCGCGGCAATTTCACGAACTTTATCAGCACGGATCTGATGATCTTCTGCAGTACCGTGGGAGAAGTTCATACGCACCACGTTTGCGCCGGCTGCGATAATCTTTTCCAGATTATTGTCGCGATCGGTTGCCGGGCCTAAAGTGGTAACGATTTTGGTTCTACGTAGCCGTCTGGACATGTATTACTCCGTTGACTGAAACAACTTTGGTGTTGTGTTAACAAAAGATTCGGTAAATCGGAATGCGTTGAAAAACGCAATGTAACAACTTAACCGAATGACCTAAAAAGTTACAGCTTTGTTATATCTGTCTTACTTCGAGCTGCGGGGGTGCTGGCTGCAACTCAAACGATTTAAGCAGACTAATTTTGTTTTACTGGCTATCGCCAGAAACGAATAGCTCCTTATCAAAACGCGATTCTTTGAGCGCTTCTTTGACTCGCTTCAAGTTATCTCTGAATTTCGCGCCACGACGTAAAGTAAAACCGGTTGCCAGTACATCAATCACCGTTAATTGCGCGAGGCGAGAAACCATAGGCATATAAATGTCGGTATCTTCTGGCACGTCCAGCAGTAAAGAGAGGGTGGCTTCGCGAGCCAGTGGTGAGCCTTCAGAGGTAATGGCCAGCACAATGGCGTCGTTTTCACGCGCTAATTGCGCCAGTTCAACGAGGTTTTTGGTGCGTCCGGTATGCGAGATAAGCACGACAACATCTTCTTCACTGCAATTCATGCAGCTCATACGCTGTAACACCACATCATCAGAATAGATAACTGGCACGTTAAAACGGAAGAATTTGTTCATCGCATCATGTGCGACCGCGGCCGAGGAACCCAAACCAAAGAAGGCAATTTTCTTCGCCTGCGTGAGTAAATCTACAGCGCGATTAACGGCAGCCATATCCAGTGATTGCCTGACCTGGTCAAGACTTGCCATCGCTGATTCAAAGATTTTGCCGGTATAAGCTTCTACACTGTCATCTTCGTCAACATTCCGGTTTACATAAGGAGTGCCATTCGCCAGACTTTGCGCTAAATGTAATTTAAAATCCGGGAAGCCTTTGGTTTCAAGACGGCGGCAAAAGCGGTTGACTGTCGGTTCGCTAACGTCAGCGCTGCGGGCGAGGGTAGCAATGCTTGAGTGAATGGCATCTTGCGGTGCGGTAAGAATCACTTCTGCGACTTTACGTTCTGATTTGCTAAGGTGTTCCAGTTGGGACTGGATTTTGTCCAGCATATTCATAGGTGTCCGGCACTCATGGATTTTGTCGATTTCACTAACAGGAGAAATCGCGACACGATTTAGCAAGAATATACGCTTGCCCATCAGCGATTGGGCGGGAGAATGGGTGTAATGATGTTGTTTTTTTTCATTACATGATCAGCGTCTAACTTTAGACATGATATACATCAACAATAAATCGTCAGAAAATTCCACGGCACATCGCTAAAAGTGGCACTGACGGGCAAATGTTGCCCATGAATGTGATCTGATAATGGGCAAAGGTTTACCTGAATTCACTAAAAGCAGTACATTATTCTGTAATAAAATTACAAACGGGCCGGTGAATCCCCCGGACATCCGAAACGAGGAGAATAGACATGGCGGTAACGCAGACAGCTCAGGCATGTGACCTGGTGATTTTCGGTGCAAAAGGCGACCTTGCGCGTCGGAAACTGCTGCCATCCCTGTATCAGTTGGAAAAGGCGGGGCAGATTCACCCGGACACTCGCATCCTGGGTGTAGGCCGCGCAGACTGGGATAAAGAGGCGTATACCAAAGTGGTACGCGAAGCGATCGAAACCTTTATGAAGGAAAAGATCGACGAAAGCCTGTGGGACAAATTGAGTAGCCGTCTCGATTTTTGCAACCTGGATGTTAACGATACTGCGGCGTTTACCAAACTCGGTAAGATGCTCGATCAGCAAAACCGTGTCACGATTAACTACTTTGCGATGCCACCAAGTACTTTTGGTGCCATCTGCAAAGGATTGGGTAAAGCGAAACTTAACGCTAAACCTGCTCGTGTGGTGATGGAAAAGCCACTCGGCACCTCACTGGTGACTTCTCAGCAAATCAACGATCAGGTTGGTGAGTATTTTGAAGAGTGCCAGGTTTACCGTATTGACCACTACTTAGGTAAAGAAACCGTACTGAACCTGCTGGCGCTGCGTTTTGCGAACTCCCTGTTTGCCAATAACTGGGATAACAAAACTATCGATCATGTGGAAATCACCGTAGCGGAAGAAGTCGGGATTGAAGGGCGCTGGGGTTACTTTGACCAGGCCGGTCAAATGCGCGACATGATTCAAAACCACCTGCTGCAAATCCTGTGCATGATTGCCATGTCACCACCATCCGATCTGACTGCCGACCATATCCGCGACGAGAAAGTGAAAGTTCTGCAATCCCTGCGCCGTATTGACCGTAGCAATGTGCGCGAGAAAACGGTTCGTGGCCAGTACACGGCGGGCTTTGCACAGGGTAAAAAAGTCCCGGGTTACCTGGAAGAAGAAGGTGCCAACAAAACGAGCGGCACTGAAACCTTCGTGGCTATCCGTGTGGATATCGACAACTGGCGTTGGGCTGGCGTGCCATTCTACCTGCGTACCGGGAAACGTCTGCCGACAAAATGCTCTGAGGTCGTGGTTTACTTCAAGAGCCCTGCACTGAACCTGTTTAAAGATTCCTGGCAAGATTTGCCGCAAAACAAACTTACCATCCGTCTGCAACCGGACGAAGGTGTGGATATCCAGGTGCTCAACAAAGTGCCAGGGCTTGATCACAAGCACAACCTGCAAACCACCAAACTGGATCTGAGTTACTCCGAAACCTTTAACGAAACACATCTGGCAGATGCTTACGAGCGCCTGCTTCTGGAGACCATGCGTGGTATTCAGGCACTGTTCGTGCGTCGTGACGAAGTAGAAGAAGCGTGGAAATGGGTCGACTCCATCACTGAAGCATGGGCTGCGGACAATGATGCACCTAAGCCATATCAGGCCGGAACCTGGGGACCAGTGGCATCGGTGGCGATGATTACCCGTGATGGGCGTTCATGGAACGAATTTGAGTAATCCCCGTCATCCTTCAAGTTGCAGGGGGGTTGGCAGCACTCGCTCACCCCAGTCACTTACTAATGTAAGCTGCTGGGGATTCGGTCATTTGCCGTCTACCTGCAACTCGACTGATTTAGCGGATGGAATCGGTGTCATTGTGTAAAAATCGTGTAACAAACGATTCGTATTTTACCGGTAACATGATCTGGCGCCAAAGTGGTGAAAATTTTTTAATATAAAAGCCCTGACTGGATTCACCAGCAGGGCTTTTTTATTTACACTAGCTGAAGCGATTTTGCCCCGATGGTACGGATTGCCGCCTCATTGAGAGAAAAGAGCCGGTAACCTCGACCACCTGCCCAAAGCGACGGCAGCCACTTTAAAGAGGATCTTTTATGAATCCAATTTTGTTACGCGTAACAAAGCGCATCGTTGAACGTTCCCGCCAGACCCGTGAAACTTATCTGGCTCGCATCGAAAAAGCGAAGTCCAACACAGTCCACCGATCTGAGCTGGCGTGCGGAAATCTGGCCCACGGTTTTGCTGCTTGTCAGCCGGAAGATAAAGCTTCGCTGAAAAGTATGCTGCGTAACAACATTGCGATCATTACCTCCTACAACGACATGCTCTCCGCGCATCAACCTTATGAGTATTACCCTGATCAGATTCGTAAAGCGTTGCACTCTGTTGGTGCCGTAGGGCAGGTTGCAGGTGGTGTGCCAGCGATGTGTGATGGCGTGACTCAGGGCCAGGACGGCATGGAGCTTTCATTGCTGAGCCGCGAAATTATCGCGATGTCCACCGCTATCGGCCTGTCCCACAACATGTTCGACGGCGCGCTGTACCTGGGCGTATGCGACAAAATTGTCCCCGGTTTGACTATGGCTGCACTCTCATTTGGCCATTTACCAGCGGTGTTTGTGCCGTCAGGCCCAATGGCCAGTGGTTTGGCCAATAAAGAGAAAGTACGCATTCGCCAGCTTTATGCTGAAGGCAAAGTTGACCGTCTGGCATTACTGGAATCTGAAGCTGCTTCTTATCATGCGCCAGGCACCTGTACTTTTTACGGCACCGCCAATACCAACCAAATGGTGGTTGAGTTTATGGGGATGCAGCTCCCGGGTTCTTCGTTTGTTCATCCGGATGCCCCTCTGCGCCATGAACTAACGGCAGCAGCGGCACGTCAGGTAACGCGCCTGACAGGAAATGGCAACGAGTGGATGCCACTCGGTAAAATGATTGACGAAAAAGTAGTGGTCAATGGCATTGTTGCGTTGTTGGCAACCGGCGGTTCTACCAACCATACGATGCACCTGGTCGCGATGGCGCGTGCAGCAGGTATCATCATTAACTGGGATGATTTCTCTGATCTTTCTGATGTGGTGCCTTTGCTGGCGCGCCTGTACCCGAACGGCCCGGCGGACATCAATCACTTCCAGGCCGCGGGCGGTGTGCCAGTGCTAATGCGCGAATTGCTCAAAGGTGGCCTGCTGCATGAAGACGTGAACACTGTTGCGGGCTTTGGCCTGCATCACTACACCATGGAACCATGGCTGGATAATGGGCAGCTTGCATGGCGTGAAGGTGCGACAACCGCACTCGATACCGATGTCATTGCAACCTTTGAAAAACCATTCTCCAAACACGGCGGCACCAAAGTGCTTAGCGGTAACCTCGGCCGTGCAGTAATGAAAACCTCTGCAGTTCCCGTGGAAAATCAAATTATCGAAGCTCCCGCCGTCATCTTTGAAAGCCAGCATGACGTTTTGCCAGCGTTTGAAGCAGGTCTGCTGGACCGTGACTGCGTGGTTGTTGTGCGCCATCAAGGGCCAAAAGCGAATGGCATGCCAGAATTACATAAACTTATGCCGCCACTTGGGGTATTATTGGACCGCTGTTTCAAAATTGCGTTAGTCACTGATGGACGACTGTCGGGTGCATCAGGTAAGGTGCCCTCAGCAATCCATGTTACGCCAGAAGCCTATGATGGTGGGTTGCTGGCGAAAGTCCGTGATGGCGATATGATTCGCGTCAATGGTCAAACGGGTGAACTGACATTGCTGGTCGATGATGCAGAGCTTGCAAAACGCACTGCATATCACCCGGACCTCAGCGCTGATCGCGTTGGAACCGGCCGTGAACTATTTAGCGCGTTACGCGAACAGTTATCTGGCGCGGAACAGGGCGCGACCTGCATTAAATTTTAAGGACCAGATGTAGCAATTGCCGCACTGGAAACGAATTATAAAGTTGGTTGAAGAGGCCTTATTAGATGAAAAACTGGAAAACTACTGCGGAACAGATCCTGAAAACAGGGCCGGTTGTCCCGGTTATTGTAATTAACAAACTGGAACACGCAGTACCAATGGCTAAAGCATTAGTTGCTGGTGGCGTGCGCGTTCTGGAAGTGACTCTGCGTACTCCATGTGCAATGGACGCGATTCGCGCTATCGCTAAAGAAGTACCAGAAGCGATTATTGGTGCGGGTACCGTTCTGAACCCAGAGCAACTGGCAGAAGTGACCGAAGCTGGCGCGCAGTTCGCTATCAGCCCAGGTCTGACTGAGCCACTGTTGAAAGCGGCAACCGAAGGCTCAATTCCATTGATTCCGGGTATCAGCACTGTTTCTGAACTGATGCTGGGTCTGGATTACGGCTTGAAAGAATTCAAATTCTTCCCGGCTGAAGCGAATGGTGGCACCAAAGCACTGCAAGCTATTGCGGGCCCATTCTCTCAGGTTCGTTTCTGCCCAACTGGCGGGATCACACCGGCTAACTACCGTGATTACCTGGCACTGAAAAGCGTTCTGTGTATCGGTGGCTCATGGTTGGTTCCGGCTGACGCACTGGAAGCAGGTGATTACGACCGTATTACTCAGCTTGCTCGTGAAGCGGTTGAAGGCGCGAAATAATACGCCATTCTTTAAGTTGTAGCTGCGTAAAACCGGTCACATAGATAACGATGTGACCGGTTTTTTTATCCTTTGACGATAACCGCTTTGGTTGCGGCAATCGCACGCGCAATCGCATCTTCCACGCTAGAACCTGTTGCCAGCGTGACACCCATACGGCGTTTACCTTCAATCTCCGGCTTACCAAACAGACGCACCTGCAAACCGGCACCTACCGCACCCGCGACGTTACCGTACTGGACGTTATCACTGGTTAATTCTGGCAGGATCACCGCAGAAGCCGCCGGGCCATACTGGCGAATATCGCCAATTGGCAAGCCGAGGAAGGCGCGGACATGTAATGCAAACTCTGACAAATCCTGAGAAATCAGCGTCACCATGCCGGTATCATGTGGACGCGGGGAAACCTCGCTGAAAATGACCTCATCGCCACAGACAAACAGCTCAACGCCAAACAACCCGAAGCCCCCTAAGGATTTCACGACTTTCTCGGCAATTTCCTGCGCGCGACAAATCGCAACATCACTCATCTTTTGTGGCTGCCACGACTCACGATAATCGCCGTCTTCCTGACGATGACCAATTGGCGCGCAGAAATGCACGCCATCGATTGCGCTGATGGTCAACAAAGTGATTTCAAAATCAAAATTCACCACCCCTTCGACAATGACGCGTCCTTTGCCTGCCCGGCCACCGAGTTGAGCGTATTCCCAGGCTTTGGCTAACTGGTCGGCATTGCGGATAAAGCTTTGCCCTTTGCCTGAAGAGCTCATTACCGGTTTAACGATGCAAGGGAAGCCAATTTCTTCGACGGCTTGCAAGAAAGCGCTTTCGCTATCGGCAAAGCGGTAGCTTGAAGTGGGCAGTTCTAACTCTTCAGCTGCCAGACGACGAATACCTTCGCGGTTCATGGTCAACTTAGTGGCTCGGGCGCACGGGACAACGTTCTGGCCTTGCTGCTCCAGTTCTACCAGCATATCCGTGGCAATGGCTTCAATTTCGGGAACGATAAAATCGGGCATTTCAGCAGCGACCAGCTTTTTAAGTTCGGCACCATCAAGCATATTAATGACATGACTACGGTGCGCGACGTGCATCGCTGGGGCATCAGCGTAGCGGTCTACGGCAATCACTTCCAGCCCCAGACGTTGACATTCAATTGCCACTTCTTTTCCTAATTCGCCTGAACCCAACAACATCACACGTGTAGCTGAAGGACGAAGCGCTGTTCCCAACATTGACATAATCTGTATACCCAAACGGAGAAAATAGACCGGCGAATTATAAACGAAAACGTTTGCGTACGCAGCGACTTTCCCGCTTGCGATGCAAGGGTAATATTATTATACTGTTTAAATAAACAGTTAAGCCGGAGCTGCAAAATGGCGGTTGAAATCAAATACGTTGTAGTACGAGAGGGGCAAGAAAAAATGTCATTTGCCAGTAAAAAGGACGCAGACGCCTATGACAAAATGCTCGACCTGGCCGAAGTGTTGAGTGACTGGCTCACTCAAAGCCCAATTGCTCTCGAAGAAGGCCAAAATGACGTGCTGGCCATGTGGATGGCAGAAAACAAAGATGTGCTTTCGACCGTACTGAAAAGCGGAAAATTGCCAGAGCTGGAAACGGCAACAGCAGCAGATGAAACGCCTGAAGTCGTTACTGAAGAAGAGGCTTCTGATGATAAAGTAGCCGAACATCCACGTAAACGCACCAAAGCCGCTTAAGTTTTATCGCGTCGGAATACCGGCGCGGTTCTTTTCTCATCTTTAGTCTTATCAGACACTTCTTGACAGCCTTTCACCTAACCTCAGTGGCTATGTTCTAAAACAAGGGTGTCTCTCATGAGTAATTGGTTACAGCAGCTTCAGTCTATGCTGGGGCAAGCGACACAGCCCGGCCAAAAATCTTCCAGGCACAATCAACCCACTCAAGATCCTCAGGGGCTGAGCAAATTACTGGTACCTGGCGCGCTGGGTGGCTTAGCGGGGTTACTGCTGGCAAGTAAATCATCGCGTAAATTACTCACTAAATACGGAACCAGCGCGCTGTTGGTTGGCGGTGGGGCAGTCGCTGGAAGCGTGATGTGGAGCAAATATAAAGATCGCGTCCGTGAAACCCATCAGGGGGAGCCGCAATTTGGGCAGCAACAATCGCCAGTTGATGTGCGGACCCAGCGTCTGGTAATGGCATTGGTCTTTGCCGCGAAAAGTGACGGCCATATCGATGACAAAGAGCGCCAGATAATCGAACAACAGTTGCGGGATGCGGGTATTGAAGAGTCAGGCCGTACGCTGATTCAACAGGCTATCGATCAACCGCTTGATCCACAGCGTTTGGTACAAGGCGTTAATAACGAAGAAGAAGCTCTGGAACTTTATTTCCTCAGCTGTGCGGCAATCGACATCGACCACTTTATGGAACGTAGCTATCTCAGTGCGTTAGGTGATGCGCTAAAAATCCCACAAGATGTGCGCGAAGGTATTGAAAAAGATATTCAGCAACAGAAACTCAATCTGCCGGGTTAACCCCGGCATTTTTCTCAAAATCCCACGTTACGCTTGCAAGGCTGTCTTAATTTGCCACCCTTACAGGGTGTTAACTCAAAAATGAAAATCGACATGCCACCAAAAGCTAAAAAAATTCCTCACACCATGTCAGTTCATGGCGATACCCGCATCGATAACTATTATTGGTTGCGCGACGACGAGCGCGCAGATGCGCAAGTACTTGATTATCTGCATCAGGAAAATGATTACGGCCATCAAGTCATGAGCACGCAACAGGCGCTACAAGAACGCTTGCTCAAAGAGATGATCGACCGTATCCCACAACGCGATGTCTCCGCGCCCTATACGCAAAATGGCTATCGTTATCGCCAGGTTTTTGAAACCGGAAATGAATACGCCATTTATCAGCGCCAGTCGGTGATGCTGGCTGAATGGGAAGAGTGGAGCACGCTGGTGGATGGTAATCGCCGTGCTGCCCACAGTGAATTTTATACGATGGGCGGGATGAGCATCACGCCTGACAATACTGTGCTGGCATTGGCGGAAGATTTTCTTTCGCGTCGCCAGTACGGTTTGCGTTTCCGCAATCTGGAAACCGGGAACTGGTACCCGGAAGTGCTGGAAAATGTCGACAGCAGTTTTGTCTGGGCGAATGATTCCGCCACGCTTTACTACGTCCGCAAGCACCCTAAAACGCTGCTGCCATATCAGGTCTGGCGACATACGGTAGGGCATCCTTCCACGTCCGACGAGTTGGTTTACGAAGAGAAGGACGAAATGTTTTATGTCAGCGTGCATAAAACGACTTCGAAGCATTTTGTCCTGATTTACCTGAGCAGCGCGACGACCAGCGAAGTGTTGTTGCTGGATGCCGAGCTGGTGGATGCGCAGCCACAAAGTTTTGCACCACGCCGTAAAGACCACGAATACACTCTCGATCACTATCAACATCATTTTTATCTGCGTTCGAATCGTGAAGGCAAAAACTTTGGTTTGTATCGCTCAAAAGTGCGCGACGAAAGCCAATGGGAAGAGCTGATTCCACCGCGTGAAAACGTCATGCTGGAAGGGTTTACGTTGTTTACCGATTGGCTGGTTGTTGAAGAACGCCAGCAAGGGCTAACCAGCCTACGGCAAATTAACCGTAAAACGCACGAAGTGACCGGAATTGCTTTTGACGATCCGGCATACGTAACTTGGGTTGGTTACAATCCTGAACCGGAATCTTCCCGACTACGTTACGGTTACTCGTCAATGACTACGCCTGATACCTTATTCGAGCTGGATATGGATACCGGCGAGCGGCGCGTCATTAAACAAAGCGAAGTGGCGGGATTTGATGCCAGTCACTATCGCAGTGAACATTTATGGATAACGGTACGAGATGGCGTCCAAGTGCCGGTATCACTGGTTTATCACCGTGAACATTTCATCCGTGGGAAAAATCCACTTTTGGTGTACGGCTACGGCTCGTATGGCAGCAGTATGGATGCTGATTTCAGCAGCAGCCGTTTGAGCCTGTTAGACCGTGGTTTTGTCTATGCGATTGCCCACGTGCGTGGCGGCGGTGAGCTTGGCCAACAATGGTATGAAGACGGCAAATACCTAAAGAAAATGAATACATTCAATGATTATCTGGATGTGTGTGATGGTTTGCTGAAGTTGGGATACGGCGATGAAAATCTGTTGTATTCCATGGGGGGGAGCGCAGGCGGGTTATTAGTGGGCGCGGCTATCAATATGCGTCCGGATTTGTTTCACGGTGTGGTCGCGCAAGTGCCATTTGTTGACGTGCTTACCACCATGCTGGACGAGTCAATTCCGTTAACCACGGGTGAATTTGAAGAATGGGGGAATCCGCAAGATGTTGAGTATTACCACTACATCAAACAGTACAGCCCATACGACCAAATCACCGCGCAGGCTTATCCGCATATACTGGTGACCACGGGCTTGCACGACTCGCAAGTGCAGTATTGGGAACCCGCCAAATGGGTCGCAAAATTGCGCGAAACACGTATCGACGATAACTTGCTGTTGTTATGTACTGATATGGACTCGGGGCATGGTGGGAAATCAGGGCGATTCAAATCATACGAAGGTGTGGCGCTGGAGTTCGCGTTCTTGATTGCCCTGGCGCAAGGCACCTTACCAGGGCGTGTGGAGTAATGCGTTTTTACCCTTCGAGATAATGTTTCAGCGTCATTCTGAGATCCGGTGCTAATTCTTTGATGTTATTTAACATCCAACGTAAATAGCCCGGATCTTTATCCGCAATTTCAGCAATGGGCTGGCCACGATACTTGCCAAATGCCATGGTGGTCACCATCGCTGGACGGCCAGTAATAGTCACCATCTGATCGGGTGTCCAGCCGGATTCTTCCATAATCCGCAACAGCAAAGCGGCGGTAATGTAGCAATCGAACAGGGCGCGGTGGTGATGCAAGCCTGCCGGTGTTTCCACTTCAAGCTTGAGCGATTTATATAAACCCATGTTGCTGTATTTGATACCGGGCCATAAACGGCGGGCCAGTTTTACGGTACAAATCCATTCGCTGTCAGGCAGTTCAGGCAACATTCGCTGGTCAAAGCTGGCGTTATGGGCGACATAATAGGGGCTGCCGTGGTAGCGCGGAATGACATCTTCAATCCACGGTTTATTCGCCACCATTTCTTCAGTAATCTTATGAATGGCCATCGCCTGGTGACCAATGGGACGATCCGGACGCACCAGATCGCTCATTGGATTAACAATTTCACCATTGACGATATCGACAGACGCCACTTCCACCACGCCGCCCTGCAAACCGCAGGTTTCCGTATCAATAATGCGCAGCATATTCACTCCATCAGAACTTCGCTGGTTTCAATAACGCGCTAGCGTAATGGAATGATTTCTCCGTGCCAACCTTTCTCATCGCGCCGACCAACGGCCAGCAATTCGCCATGATCGGCGCGCACCACTAACTCGCCGCGATCATCCCAACAGGCACTACGTCCCGCGGAGCGGTATTTGCCGGTCGAAAAAGCATGATTAGCCAGCAATACCGGCAAATTGTATTTACGCGCCCAACGTTGCAGATACATTTCATCGTGCTGGTAACTGATTTCGTTAATGAACTTGCCTGTGGCGTAAAGACTTGCGCCCATCTCAGCAGCGCTGCGTGGCCAGGTTTCTTCATCGCTGCCGGTACTGAACCCCATCGCGACGCTACGATTATGCAAACCAACCAAAGGGGTATGCTGGCCTGGAAGGTCAATATCGCTTGAAAGAGGTTTGCAACAGGCGACGCGCGAACCATCAGGCAAAAAGCCTACAGAACCGGGTGAAACACCTCCTTTACACCGCAGGGGCAAACCCACGACGATAGTCATTTTGTGTTCTATGGCGGCATTTTGCAGAGGATTAAGACGTTCATCAGTGAAGGGTAGTGCGCAGTCGTGGTGATTTTCTATGTTGAAACCAGTGAGGGATAGTTCGGGAAAAATCAGGAGATCAATTTGTTCACGGACTGCACAACGAACAAAGTCTAAGTGATGTGAGATATTAGATTCGAGGTCATCGGGGGTGGCGCCGTATTGCGCCGCCGCAACATTCCAGACAGGCATATGCTCTTCCTTAATCAATCTACCTAACAGCCATCTTCCTATGGCCGCAACAGGTAATTCCTGTGTTTGGTTCTAAAACCCAAGAAAAATCTTAACATCAATTTTGTCAGGAAGTTTAAGGCTGTGAATATTTATTTCACTTTAGGCTCATATGGCAGACGTGAAAGATTAACTGATGCCAGGCGATGTGCAATCAGGCGTTCTCTGAACCAATCACGTAGGTGGGCAGGTTGCTCGCGTTCAACGACTTCGGCAATCACCGGCATATTATAACGTTCCTTAAAGGCCACGCCTGCCGCAGCAAGATCCACATTGATCTTATCCATTTCGTCCTGGGGTAATTCAGCAAGATTGTGATTCATTTTGGTCTCCTGTTTTGTGCCGCAAAGGTACTTGCAGATGAAGTTGATGACAAGTCTTTACATTTATTGATAGCTGTTCTCATCTCGACTTCACCTGGGCTCAAGGTTATCCTTTTGCCGTCTTGAATAAGAAAAAGGAATAGTTGATATGGCTTTCACTCGATCTCGTCTTTTTACCCTCGCGACTCTTTTAACGGCTCTTACCGCTTCTGGCTCAGCATTTGCGCATGCGCATCTTGAGCATCAATACCCTGCGGCAGATGCTTCAGTCACGGCGTCACCGCAGGCAATTACCCTCAATTTTTCTGAAGGAGTAGAAGCTAATTTTAGCGGGATTACGCTGACCGGGCCACAGCAAGTCGCCGTGAAAACCGGCATGGCAAAACGTAACGAAAAAGACGAAAAACAGCTCATCGTGCCAGTCGAGGAGGCACTGAAACCAGGTGCATACCAGGTCGACTGGCATGTGGTGTCGGTTGACGGACATAAAACCAAAGGGAAGTACCTGTTCTCGGTGAAATAAGCGGGATGCTACCTTCTTTCTATATCGCGCTGCGATTCATCCATTTTGCTGCCCTTATGGTGCTGCTTGGCAGCACCATTTCATGCTCAATGTTAGCGCCTCAGGCATTTAAGCCGGTCCTCATCCGCCGTCTGCAATGGCAGTGGCATTCTGCAGTCTGGATGACAATGCTTAGCGCAGTATTGCTGTTATGTGCTCAGGCGGGAATGATGGGCAGTGGATGGCAGGACACCATCAATCCACAGGTTTGGCTAGCCGTGCTGGGCACGCGTTTTGGTTCTGTGTGGCTGTGGCAGATTTCACTCGGTTTCGTGACGGTTGTGGTGCTGATGTTAAAACCGCGCAACTTGCAATCTTTACTGCTAACCCTCGCCGCAGGGCAACTCATTTTGCTGGCTGGTGTTGGGCATGCCGCAATGCGCGAAGATTTTTATGGTGGCTTACAGCGCCTGAACCACGCAGTGCATTTACTTAGCGCTGGCTGGTGGATCGGAGGCCTTTTGCCGCTGATTATGTGCATGCGCATGGCTAGAAAACCACGCTGGCGGGGGGCTGCGATCACCGCGATGATGCGTTTTTCCCGTTACGGGCATCTGGCGGTTGCCGCTGTGCTACTAAGCGGATTAATCAACAGTCTGATGATTCTGGGCTGGTCATTGCCACTGGAAAGCGACTATGTGCGTTTCTTGTTGGTGAAGGTTGTCTTTGTTGCCGTGATGGTTATCATCGCACTGTATAACCGTTATTATTTGGTGCCCCGATTCAACCGTGCTCCAACGGCAACAAAACAGTTTGTCCGGTTAACCTGGCTGGAAATCATTTTGTCGGTGGCGGTACTCCTTGCGGTTAGCATTTTCGCTACCTGGGAACCGTACTGAAGACATTATTTGCTCAAGAGAAATTCATGAAAAAAAGTATTTTGACATTGCTGTTGCTGGTTTGCGCAGGTGGTGCGTTTGCGGCACCACAAATTATCACCGTGAGCCGTTTTGAAATGGGTAAAGATAACTGGGCGTTTAACCGCGAAGAGGTGATGTTGAGTTGCCGTGCGGGCCAGGCGTTGTTTGTCATCAACCCAAGCACACTGATGCAGTACCCGCTAAATGATATTGCTGAGCAACAAGTGGCGAGCGGCAAGACCACTGGCCAGCCAATCTCTGTCATTCAGATAGATGATCCACAGGCGCCAGGGCAAAAAAAGAGCCTCGCACCATTTATTGAGCGTGCACAGAAGCTATGTAGCTAAACACGCTAACTTCTTTATTTGTCATAAAAAAACCGCCATATCCGAGAGCCGGATATGGCGGTTTTTGTTTTAAATGTCACCTGTAACACAGTTTTTTTTCGAACACTTTAGCGCCCGACTGGAAAAGCTGCGCCGGTAAACTATTCTTAGAAGGCAAGGCGAAGTCTGCCTGCATTAATGCCAACTTTTAGCGCACGGCTCTCTCCCAAGAGCCATTTCCCTGGACCGAATATAGGAATCGTATTCGGTCTTTTTTTATTCTTCTTTTTTATCAATAAGTTAAAAGTAGATGCACGAAATTACACGAAAAATCCACGAAATTCGATATCCGGTCTTTTTGCTCTGTTAAATTAATGTAAACATTTTCTCCCTCACATCCAAGTACTTTTCGGTCATTTTTTCCGACTTATGACCGAGCAGTTTTTGGGTGAATTCCTTTCCAAAAGCTTTCTCATAAAGTCGACCTGCCAGGCTGCGGATCTCATGAAACGTTGGCGGACAGTCGCTTAGTTCAATTCCTGCGTTCTTGCGCGCCTTCACAAATCCTTTAGTCAGGCTACCTGCTGGTTTGATGTCAGCTATCGCTGAAAAAGAGTCATCCTGGAACCCGCTGGCAATTAACAAAGAATCGGGTGCTGCAGGCCTGTTCCAGTTTATGCCAGGTACTGCGAAAGGCTACGGTCTTGAAGGGGATGATGTTTTCGACCCAAACAAGGCGACTATCGCTGCTGCAAAATACTTGCAAGACAACATGAAATGCTACGATGGCGATATCGCTAAGAGCCTTACTCAGTACAACGGCGGGCGTATCGATAAAGAGGGAAGGGGGTCTATCCGCTCCTGGCTCAACTGTCTACCACTATGCGTAGTCAGACACTGTCGATGGTCAACTCGGAGAGTTATCTTGGTGTGCAGGTGGTTATGCAAAACAGGATCATTCGCGTATTTGATAACACTACCGTTGAAGGTAGTGGGATTCAGATTTTGCCGCAGGAGTTACTGGGCCAACCCACATGGATCGGTCCTTTCAACGTTTCGTTTAAATGTCCAATGCGCGCTGACCTGCGTTGTGGGGATTTGGTGGAATTACCCGCAAATATTATTTCTGGCCCCTCATCGCTTCTGGCTGTCAACAGTGACAGCTCGTACGCATCGGTGCGAAATACCGTGAATTTTACGGGCATGTTTCATATCACCTCCGTTCGATACGTCGGACAATACATCTCCACGGACAACAGCAATTCCTGGGTAACCATTTACGAAGCCATTGCGCAGGCAATATAAAATGAGCGATTCGCAAAAATTTCCACTTATGAAAGCGATGACGAATATGATCCAGACTCAGACCGATGACAGGTTTGCTATGTCGGGTCGTTCGCTTCCTTGTCATGTTGTCGCTGTTAAAGGGCAGATTGTCACGGTGCAGTTCGACATGCTGCCGGATGGTATTCAATACCCAGAGATTACGATCCCGATTGCTGCGTCCCATTATATTCACTACCGAATCCAGATTGGTGATAAAGGCGTGACGGTTGCAGCCGATGATGTCTCTTTACGTGGTGTTTCTGGCCTGGGTGCCGGTATAGCAAGCAAGTCATTCTCTGGATCACTAACGCCGCAGTTTTTTGTTCCTCTCTCAAATGCAGGATGGGAAGAAGAAGATCCGGACACCGGGCCTGCAGGTGTCACCCTGAAAACAAAGAGCGGCGGGGCGTCGGTAACTGTTGATGATGCGGCTATCACACTCACTATTGGTGACCAGGTGCTGGAACTAAGTGCCTCTGGCCTGACGCACAACGGCGTGAATATTGGTGCGACTCACACTCATGATGTTGAAGATGTTGAGTCCGGTGGAAGTACCAAAACCTCGGAGGTACCGAAGTGAGAACATGGGGCCGCGTCACTGACGAAAACGGCAATAAAAAATGGGTTGAAGTGTCATCTGATGATAACGGGGACTTCTCGTACGGTTGGCTGACGACGTTGATCCAGACACTAAAACTTGGGTTGGGCGAATCTCCGTTCTATGTGCAATACGGCATACCGGCGCAACAGTCCATTGTTACGCAGATATACCCGGATTATTACGTCAACATGACGCAGCAACAATTTGCTGGTTTCTTCGCGTCGCTTTCCATTGCCAGAGTGGGTGGAGCGGTTAGCCCCACCTATGACATTCAGGCTGTGTTTTTAAACGGGGTAACTTTCAGAGGGGAAATTGCTGTTTAACTTTAAACGTCAGAAAGTGCTCGCGTAACAGAATCTCGTAAAACAGAGAGTCGGGATATTTCACATGTAATTATCTCGTTACGTATATGGTTATTGTAAACAATATACATCTCTCCGGTGCTATCAATGTTGAACATTTTGCATAAATAATCAATTTTATGTAAATCGGTTTTAACTGAGTCGATGTAACGTATTTTCGCGTCAGCAGGCAATGTTATTGATTCGTAAAACTGATGCATTAGTGCATCAATTTCTTTTCTTATCTTACCCGATTCGTCGCTCAGGCAATTACTTGCTGCCCCACCTGATGGTGCTTCACTCATACAAATGTTGAATTCTGTTGATGCCAAATTGCCACCATACACAGGATCATCTGCGGAATTTTGTATAGAGGTGAGTCCATACGTTAAAGCGCCTTGAGGGAGATCGTAAGAGAACGCGGGTTGAGCGATAAACGAAACAAATACTGCGGCCAAAAAAACTAATTTTTTCATATTTATCCTTCAGGGGAAATTATGTCTGACATACCTGTAATAGTTACCCAGTCTGGCGCACAACCCACGCCACCAAAAATACTTCTCGCGAAACTGATCACCAACGTTTCGGAGATTGTTCCAGGATTCACCGCTAATCTACCAGCCGGATTAATTACCGACTTAGCAAGCACTGCTAAGGGCGCGCTGGCGCTCATTGATAGCGCGTTGGTCGACACCATTAACTCTGTAACACCGTACGGCGCTAACATCCCGCTGTTGATGCAGGAGGGCAACATTTACGGCGTTACACAGGGGGTGGGCTATAGCACCTCCGTCAATGTAGTGTTCATGGGGTCGCCAGGCTTTGTTATCTCGAAGGGATTTATTGTCTCGGACGGTAACCATCAATATGCAGTGCAAAACAACGTCATCATACCGACGGGTGGTCAAACCGAGTCAGTCTATTGCCTGGCGACCACAAGCGGAACGTGGGCGGTACCCGCAGGTTCGGTAACAAAAACCACGGCCTCACTGACCTGTACGAACATCAATGCTGGTTTACCTGGTGCCAGCGAGCAGCCGGTTTCGGCTTATCGTGCGCAGGTCATGCAGGCGAGGATGGCGACCGCATAGGGCGTCCCAGCGTTCTTAAAAACACTCCTCGAAAAAGTTTCCGGTGTACAAAAGAACCTGATTTCTTACAGAAATGTGGGGGCTGGTAAGTGGGTCGTCGTCGTTGGCGGCGGTGATCCGTACGAGGTTGGACTCGCCACTTATAACGCAGTGCCAGATGTATCCATGCTAACGGGGGATGTATTCGACGACGAAGGGAATCAACCGGATAGCGTGACCATCACGATATCGGACTTTCCCGACTATTATGACATCCCCTTTGTTATCCCAACTTCGCAGATGGTCAACTTGGTATTAACCTGGAATTTGAGATTTGATGACCCGTTTGATCCGGACAGTATCGCTATAGCAGCCACCCAGCCGCTGGTCGACTATATCAACTCGCTGGCCGTGAGCGAGCCGATGAGTATTTATCAAATCGGCAGCGTTTTCCTGGCATCGATTAGCAAGCTGGTTGAACCCTCACAGGTATCGTTAATTGAAACGAATATCTGGATTGATGGTGTCATTGCTGAACCCGCACCGGAATCGGGTTTGATTTATGGGAATAAATATAAATATTTCACAACCGACCAGTCATATGTCATGGTGAAGCAATATGGCAGTTGATAAAATTATTCCTACTTACCCGTTCGTTCAATATAACGATGATCCTAATATCGTTGCCTTATTCACAGCCTATAACGCGATGGCGCAAGAGTACCTTTCTGCATTCAATGCGCTAACGCTCTCGTACTGGCCTGATGATAGCATTCAGGGTTATCTGCTCGACTGGATTG
This sequence comes from Buttiauxella sp. 3AFRM03, assembly GCF_003675305.1. Classification (NCBI taxonomy): domain Bacteria; kingdom Pseudomonadati; phylum Pseudomonadota; class Gammaproteobacteria; order Enterobacterales; family Enterobacteriaceae; genus Buttiauxella; species Buttiauxella sp. 3AFRM03. Next base: position 735,808 of record NZ_CP033076.1, on the reverse strand, counting down.
CGGCAGGGATATACGGGCAAGAGCGACCGTATTTAAGAATATCCGAAGGTACTGTATCAAAAGGCATGTATGACAGTGTTGAGTACAACACCGTCCCTTACGCAAAATTAAAATCTTACACGCCGAGTAAGACTCAATATCTTCCCGATGATCACTTCAAGCGAATACTGACGTGGAATTTTTATAAGGGCGATGGATTCCAGTTTTCAATTCCGTGGCTGAAACGGCGGTCAGCACGATTTATTCATGGAAAGGCTGGCGTCGACCCTTTTATCAGTAACACTTTTGGTATTAGCGTTATCAGCTATGGCACCATTTTCGATATTACTATTCCTGAGTATGGGGACTGCGTGGATATCTCCGTAACATCATGGATACGCATTGATGGTACGCCATCTATGTCAATGCGCGGAGCAGTCAGTATCACTGATTGCCGCTACAGCAAACCCGATAGCAGCGCCATTGATTGTGTTATCACAGCAAACGGAAAATCATTCCCGTTCACCGCATCACCCAATGGCAGTATAGTGATCCTACCCACGTAATGCAGACACGGCCCTAAGCGAGATTCAGATTTTCAAATTGTTCCGGGCTGAGTCCGCCACAGGCACTGTGGCGACGCCACCGATTGTAATCACACTCGATATAATTAAACACCGTCGTCCGCATCATTTCCCGGCTGATAAAGCGTTCACCGTGGATACATTCGACTTTCAGTGAGTGGAAGAAGCTTTCTGCACAGGCATTATCGTAACAACAACCCTTTGCACTCATGCTACCGCGCAGGTTATGCCGCTTCAGTAGCGCCTGATAATCCGCTGAGCAGTACTGCCCACCACGGTCGGTGTGAACGATGACATTTTCCGGGTGCTTACGTCGCCACAACGCCATCTGTAGCGCATCGCAGGCCAGCTGTGCCGTCATCCGCGATGACATTGACCAGCCGATAACAGCACGTGACCACAGATCGATGACGACAGCCAGATATAGCCAGCCTTCATCAGTACGTAAGTAGGTGATGTCACCCGACCATTTCTGGTTTGGACCGCTGGCGTAAAAATCCTGCTTCAGCAGGTTCTCCGACACCGGCAGGTCATGCTCGCGGTAACTGACCGGGCTGAACTTCCGTGACGCTTTCGCCCGAAGCCCCTGACGACGCAGGCTGGCTGCCACGGTTTTCACGCTGAAGCGGTAACCCTGAGCATGCAGTTCATCGGTCAGGCGCGGTGCGCCGTAGCGCTGTTTTGCCCGGTGAAAAGCCTCGTGCACGGCGCTGTCACAACTCAGACGGAACTGCTGGCGTGAGTTTAGCCTCGCACGCCGCTGAGCCCACGCATACCAGCCGCTGCGGGCCACCCGGAGGACGCGACACATGGCTTTGATGCTGAACTCAGCCTGATGTTTTTCAATAAAGACATACTTCATTTCAGGCGCTTCGCGAAGTATGTCGCGGCCTTTTGGAGAATGGCCAGCTCCTCGTCCCGTTCCGCCAGCTGGCGTTTGAGACGAGCATTTTCAGCAGCGAGTTCATTTTCACGCTCAGAGGATGAGAGCTGTTGCTGCTGTTTACTGCGCCAGTTATAAAGTTGCGATTCATACAGGCTGAGTTCACGGGCAGCGGCAGCAACACCGATGCGTTCAGCGAGTTTCAGGGCTTCACTGCGAAATTCAGGGGAATGCTGTTTACGGGGCTTTTTGCTGGTTGATACTGTTTTTGTCATGTGAGTCACCTCTGGTTGAGAGTTTACTCACTTAGTCTCGTGTCCACTATTCGCGGGTAGGATCATAGAGCATGGTCCTGCTATATATGCGAATGCTATTGCCGGGGAATGCGGACCGATCGCTGCATACGAGTAAATAACCCTTTGTATCTGTGTAATAAAAATCACAGGTGACGGCTTTAAGCTACTCGCACAGAAGCTTCATAATTTTTTAACCAGTAACTATTATTCAGGCTGGAAGTGGTAACACCTTTCTTTGTAGAAGCATGAATAAACTGATCATTACCAACGTAAATTCCCACATGGCGCTCCCTTCTGGATGTTTTAAAAAAAACCAAATCTCCAGCTTTTAAGTGTTTCTTTGATATTTTCTTACCTATTCGGAGTTGTTCCGATGAGGTTCGTGGTAAATGAACTGAAATCTCTTTAAACATACGCCTTGTAAAAGCAGAGCAGTCGATGCCGCGTCTTGAATCTCCTCCCCATCGATATTTAACCCCTTTCCAGTCGTGATACTCATCTAATATTTCATTTACTGCTTCTGAATGGAGGGGCTTGATAGTTGTGAATGAGTCAGAGTCTGTATTTGTCCTGCTCGAAGTGGAGTAGGTGCGATTTTTTAAATTATCGCTATCGAAAGATTTCGGTAAATTAAAAGCATGTACATATTGAGAGGTAAATAAACAATATATAAAAACCGGAAGAAATTTTAGTGTTTTTGATAACATAATTTAAACAGCTATAAGTAGGGTTCTAATCCTTGAATATGTGATAGGCTGATATTTAGCCTTGCATGAGTGAAAAATATACAGTTCTGTGGCAATATTCAACTCATTAATCAGAGTTATATAGCCAGATAGTTAACAGGAAGGTTAATAAAATGATCACTATCACAATATTACTTTGTATCATTGATAGTTAGGAATGTAGTCCTGATTTTGGATAATTAGTCCAAAAAAAACACTTTTAATTGTTGATATATTGATTTTGTAAATGATGGGCTGTGTTCGAATGAATATTGACTGACAACCACACGGGGATGTGCAGACATTCCCCTCATCCCCGTGTGTGATTTTGAATTGTCCCTGCAAATCTTCGACTATGCAGTCGCAGTGATAATCCAGCTCACACCGAACTTGTCGGTCAGCATGCCAAATGCAGGGCTAAAGAAGCTCGGAGCTAATGGAACTATAACAACCCCTTCAGACACCAGATTTTCAAAGCGAATTTTAGCTTCTTCGACTGTTTGCACACCCAATGACACCGAAAAGCCTGAATGAACGGCGTCTTCTACTCCGTCAGACATCTGCAAAATAATTTTTCCATCGACACTCACATCGGTGTGCTGAACCGCATCAGGGTTTTTAGCCGCAGCAACGCACGCACCAAGGTGATGAATTGCGCCCACTTCCCCACCAAGAGCATCAGCATAGAAATGTGCAGCTTCTTCGCAGCGACCATTAAAAAACACGTAAGGAGAAACGTTCATTTATCAGTTTCCATATTGATAATAAAGGCGGTGAATAGTACAGAGTGGAAATTATGCACCTTAGCCATATTGTGCGGGCCTAGACCAGTTCTCTTAAGCCAGCTCGCGTTAGGGCGCAACCCATATGACATATCTTTTACAACGTCAGCGCCAAAACTCTCTCTAATATTTGGTATACTCCCTGCAATCTTTTGAAACGGAATAAAAGAATGCAGAAGCCAGGCTTAACATATGCTCAGATTCACGACCTAAGCATTAATACGGTCCAGATAGCCGCTGAGACTTATGGTTGGGAGCTTGGATATGGCAAATTGAAAGAAGAAGATCTTCGGCTTCTCGAGTCCGGTTCGTTTGGTAAACATCCCGTGGGATGTGGTGCTCCGGGAGCTTGGTAGACCTGATAGCGAAAATATTGTGGATCTCTCGATGCGCATAGTTGGCACCAATGACGTTTTCCCTGGCGGTGCAGCTCTTTGCAGGATTGATAAAAAACGAAAGCGTTTTGAAATTTGTATGGTCGAGAATTTTTTGAAAACACACACAACAGCATTGAGCCAAAAAGTGTGGCTTTCTACTTTATTTTTTGCTCACACTATGGCAAGGGCTACCCGCCATGAGGATATTCACATAATGAATCCTAAACAGCGTTATGTGCGCCTTTATCAGAAGTATGGTTTTTTTGAGGATGCGACTTGCTCCCCTCATCTAAATGCATCCTTGGATGACATTGAAGAGGCCATAGCCCGCGCCATGAAAGGGATGCAGTAATGTTATCGGAAAGTCTTGCTACGTAAGGCTTGAGCAATACCCCAACAATACTTGATTAATACCCTGCAACCCTTATACTGCAACCAATATGTTTACGGATCTGGTATCGGATCGGATAACTCGCAAAATTAACGTATAAGGAATGCACTGATGAGCAATCAAGAAGCTAAGTTCGATACAGTCGAAACGCTGTCCTTGATTGGAAGTGCTACGGCGTTCTGGCAAAGTGTTGATCCTGCTGTTTTAGTGGCGATGTGTGATCCAAGTATGGATGATATTGGCGAGCCAGAGAATCCCAAAGCAGCATAAGCAAACCTTTAGAAAATAACCCACGTTATGTGTAATGCCAGTCAGTTAAGCAACTGACTGGCATTTTTATTCTTGACTTTGCCATATTTATACGGCCTTTCCTTCACCACTCTCGGGAAGGCTTATTGGTAACCTCACCATCCCGCATGATTCCGAGAAGCTCAGCTGGTTCGGTCAGTAACCTTTCAGGCTGCCAGCATCTTTATCATATGGTAACGCCCCAGATTGTACGCCAGCAGTACACCCCACCGCTCCTGCTCCATCAGTTCCGGCTTCTTACTTCTCACTGTCAGTCTGCTCAGTTGCATTGTCTGTTTTATTTCCCTGTAACCCAGCTCGATTCCCCACCGGTGGTTGTACAGGTCCACCATCTCGCCTCTCGGACACCGCAGCGCATCCGTCATCGATGTCAGCAGATGGCAGACTTTTCCTTTCCGGGTGACGCTCAACAGTCGGACCGTCATTTCCTCCCCCAGCGCACCTTTCCTCAGTGGGGACATCGAGTGGCGTTGCTTCCCTGCCAGGTTCCAGGCGTTCAACAAGCCCAGAGAGTAGTAGCCTTTATCCAGCAGGATCAGGATGTTATCGCCGGTCTGGTTTATCAACTGCTCTGCCAGCGTGTATTCACTTTCCTTCATCGTGCCGAAGGCGGCGTTAACAGATGGCTGGCCAGCTCCATCTGGCAGACCATTTTAACCTGAGGGTAGAGTCCTGGCTGACCGGCATAGGTCTGACGCGGGAAAGCTGTGTCGTTTTCTGCTGTGTCCGGTTTTCGCCAGACCACGCCATCCACGGCCAGTAGCGTCAGGCCACACAAGTGGGGATGTGTCGTGGCACGATGCCGGAGTTGTACAGATTGCAGGAACACCTGACGAATGGCCTAGCTTCCCAGTCGCTGATGGGCCTGGATAACGGCGCTGGGGGCGACGAAGGGACGGTCACTCGGCAACATGACATCCAGCCGGTTAACGATTTGATGAGGTGGCTCTTTTCGTTCCGTCGTCATACCGACGACGCACCAGACCATCATTTCCAGCGGCAGACGGCGTTTACACACAGTGACAGTGACGGGCTCGGCAAGACAACGGGAGATGAGCGCCGGGTCAGGAAAATCCCCGAGGGAAGTCATTGGGTTACGCAGAGAGTCGTAACGTGAAACAAGGTCAAGAGCCTGTCCGATATGCATAAAAATCTATGGTCACCCCCGTTTTTGCAACACAGATTTTGATTTATGATAAACTTGCGTAAATCTATTCGGCGTCTGGTGGACAGTTATGCCCGCGCCACGATGAGTTCCGCGCCTGCCGAACCTTAAAAATCCGTCGGCTTCCCGGAGCCATTTTTTATGTCAGATTCATCAGCAGGCCGATATGCCGTTCATGTCATCAATTATCTGTCGTCGCAAAACCAGAAAGTAACGTGTTAATTAACTGAGCTAACGAGGTTTCTCGTTGGCTCTTTTATTTACTGAACACCGCCTGATGGGCCGTAACTGCCCACACTATCCGGGCCAGCTTGTTCGCCAGCGCGCATGCCACAACGTTTGAATGATGGCTGGCAAGCTGCCTTTTAACCCACTCTGCCAGACGCCCTGGGTTGTGCTCCAGCCGCTGCATAAAAACCCTGGCACACTGCACCAGCAGCCGTCGCAGATTCTTGTCACCCCGCTTGCTGATGCCCATCAGTGTCGTTTTCCCACCCGTACTGTACTGCCGGGGAACCCGCACGGTTGATGCTGCAAAATCACGGCTGCTGGCATAGTTTTTACCGTCTCCCTGCCGTGTGGCTAACAGACTTGCCGTTACCGGCCCCACACCCGGGATAGTCAGCAGGCGCTGTGCGGTTTCATCCTCTGCCAGATGGTTTTTCAGCTCCTTATCGACTTCCCCTATTTCTCCGCTGAGATAAACATAATGGCTGTGCAACCTGTTCAACAGGCGTGCCAGGTATGCCGGAAAGTCGTTTTCTTCCAGCACGGCAGCCAGACGTCGTATCACGGTAATTCCGCGCGGCAGGCTGACGCCGAACTCCAGTAAAAAGGCATGTATCTGGTTGGTGGTTTTGACCCGTTCCCGTATTAGTGAGTCCCTGACCCGGTGCAGGGCAGCCATAGCCTGCTGGTCTTCTGTCCGGGGAGTCACGAAGCGCATGGAAGGACGTGACGCCGCCTCGCAGATGGCTTCAGCATCAATAAAATCGTTTTTATTGCTTTTAACAAAAGGACGAACAAACTGCGGTGAAATCAGCTTAACCTGATGCCCCAGCTTACCGATGGTCCGGGCCATGAAATGTGCACCCGCGCAGGATTCGAATGCCACGGTTGAAGGTGTGCATGTTGCGAGAAAATGGATAAGTTGAGTGCGGGAGAATTTCTTACGTAACAGAGGGTTGCCCTGTTTGTCCTGGCAGTGAATATGAAAAGAATGTTTACCGAGATCGATACCAATAAGTGCAACGTTTTGCATGATGGTTCCCTCTAAAATAAAACACCCTGTCAGCGTAACGCTCACAGGGTGGGGGGGGACCATCTCATTAATCCGGAAACGGGTGAGCATTTCCGGATTCTTACACAGCCACGGGATCGGTCAACTGATCCTTAACTGATCGGCATTACCTACGCTATGTGGGCTTTTTTATGGGCCAAATGTAAGAGTTTCCCACCAAAAAGGGGGTAACGATCGCGTAATTTTTACATTCAAAGTAGGATAATAAGTTACGAATTTTTCCCGAACAAATCCGAAAAAAATGACATCTATATGATTGTATTGACGTGTTTTTGCATGCTTTTTTGAACGTAATTTAATCAAATTATATTTTAATTTTTTGATTTTAAATGATTTTAATCGAGGTTGGCGGGAACAGGAATCGTATTCGGTTTTTTTATCTATCGTTTAAATCAATTAGTTAGTAGTTTACGCCCGAAAATGTCCATACTTCCATATCCCGTATGTTGCCGTGTTAAATCAATGTAAACACTTTTGCCCTCACATCCAAGTACTTTTCGGTCATTTTTTCTGACTTGTGGCCGACCCGTTTTGAGTGAGTTCATTTCCAAATGCTTTCTCAAAAAAACATTCTGACAGGTTTTTGGCTCATGAAACGCAAAACCCCTACTGGCTGGGTGTCCAATTTTTGTGATTTACTTCACATAAAGCCGTTTGTTGTATTTCCGACGCATGAATCGCTTTGAAATTAAAAGCTAAGAAGCCCTTACTTCACGAGCAAGTCATTTTCAACCATTCGTACACCCTTAACCGTTTTGGTTAGCGCGACAGCTTTATTTGCCTCAGCGGATGAAGCGACAAAGCCGCTAAGTTGTACTCGCCCTTTAAACGTGACGACACTGATATCCGTAGATTTCAGTGATTTCTCTGCCAGCAGAGTCGATTTAACTTTGGTTGTAATAACCGTATCGTCGATATAGCCGCCGGTACTTTCTTGTTTTGAGGAACCAGCGCATCCTGTCAATGTTGTTGCTGCCAGAGCTATTGCGCAAAAAATAGCCATTATGTTTCTATTTTTCATAATTAATCTCCTTGAGGTCGACATGTACACAGGCCGTTATCTTACCCGATGATTTCACGATAATCAGCAGTTCTGCTAACGCAATTGATAGCGAAGCTTATCATTGATAAGTTGCTGTGACATCGGCAGTTGTACGATGTCATCAGGGGAGGTGAGTGGAGACATAAACCACTTGTTATAGAGCTCATCAAATCGTTTTGTGGCAAACATGGTCTTTATGTTGGTATTAATGATTTCTTCCATTTCATCCGCATTTTTATCCACGGCTAAACCATATTCTAATGTATTACCAAAACCACTGGCGTTGATCTGGTAATCTTCTTTATTTGGCATTTCAGCCAATTTACCACGGATAATAACGTCATCAGTGATGAATGCTGAAATATGACCATCGGCAAGCAAATCAAAACCATCATTAAAATCGCGCACTAACTTCACCGAAATTGAGTAATTGTAATTTTCATTCATCTTTGCCAATTCTAATGCGGCAGTACCGCCACTGATAACACCGACTGTATGCCCACTCAGTAACTCTTCATTCAAAACTTGCTCTGATTTCTTGGTCAGAATATTCATTTTGGTGTAAAACCACGGAATAGAGAATTTAACTATTTTATGACGTTGCCCAGAGTTCGCCGCGACTGCACATAAAACATCCGCCTGATTATGGGATATAACCTCAAAGCGAGCGGCAGCGGGGATTTTTATCCATTTGACGTCTAATTTGGTGTTGTAGCGTTTTTCTATACTTTGTACGACATCGAGGCAGATATCTATCACCATGCCAGAGGGCTTGTTATTTAATTGCCAGGCAATGGGTCTGGTGTTATCGACCCATGCCAGGGTTATGCTATGGGTGCTGAGTATTTTGTTCAGTACTGGGTCAGCAAAAACATTCCCACAAAATAGCATCATGGTAGTCAACAGGAAAATACCTGTCGATTTACAATTAGTTAAGTAGCTAAACAAAATGAATCCCTCAATAAATACACAAACTAAAACAATTTTTATAGAATTTTAAAAAGCCATCATTATTGTAAGTGTTTTTATGCTGTGTTCCTATCGATAGCGTTTTTGAATAATAGGTATTAATCGACATTCATGATGAAGATTGGGCAAGCCATTCAGTGTTCAGAATGTTATACATTACATTAATTAGCATCCTCACTAACGTCTCTGTACAATCATGCCCGACCTGAATGGGCCATAGCGAATAACGATAAACCTGCAAAGACGAAAAATATGACCACCACTCAAACCGAAAACCATAGCCGTGAGAATTCTCTGGCGTATGTTTTGCGTAGTCCACGCCTGTTAGCCCGGGAATCCCTTGCGGGAGTGGTTACAGCATTAGCGTTAGTTCCAGAAATCATTTCATTTTCAGTTATCGCAGGGGTTGACCCGAAAGTCAGTCTGGTGGCCTCCATTGTACTGTGTTTATCCATGTCAATTTTTGGTGGTCGCCCTGCAATGGTGACCGCAGCTGCAGGGTCAGTTGCTCTGGTTATCGGGCCAATGGTGCATCAGCATGGTGTTGCATATATTTTCCCTGCCGTATTGCTGGCGGGGTTGATTCAAATTGTGTTCGGCGTAAGCGGGCTAGCTCGCATGATGCGTTACATTCCCTTATCGGTGATGACCGGTTTTGTGAACGCATTAGGTATCCTGATTTTCTTTGCACAGGTGCCTCATATTTGGGGAAATAACCCGTTGGTGTGGGGGTTGTTTGCACTGACGTTATTGATTGTTCTCCTGTTGCCACGGGTGTTCAAAATGGTGCCTTCGCCGCTGGTGGCGATAATTGTCATTACTACACTTTGTATCGGCATGGGGCTATCAGTCCCGACAGTCGGAGAATCAGGGCCAATGGATGCCGGCTTACCAGGATTAACGGAATTAATGGTGCCGTTAAACCTGGAGACATTACGGATAATATGGCCTTGTGCGTTGAGTATCGCATTTGTGGGATTAATGGAGTCATTGCTGACAGCTAAGCTGGTGGACGAATTGACAGATACACCCTCCAGTAAACGCCGTGAATGTTGGGGATTAGGGATATCTAATATCTTCGCCGGTTTCTACGGTGGGATCGCAGGTTGCGCCATGATTGGCCAGACCATGGTTAATGTTGAGCTTGGTAAAGGGCGTACACGAGTTTCTACGCTTGCCGCAGGGCTGGTGCTGCTGTTGCTGGTTACCGGTTTAAGCGAACTGATGGCAAAAATCCCGATGGTTGTTCTGGCGGGGATCATGGTCATCGTGGCGGTGAAAACTCTTAACTGGCACAGTGTGAAACCCGTCACATTGAAAAGAATTCCGCTTCCCGAAACTCTGGTGATGGTGACGACGGTGACAGTCACCGTTGCGACAGGAAACCTGGCTTTGGGTGTCGTTGGCGGAGTCATCTTTGCGATGATTTTGTTCGCCCGACGTATTGCTCATGTTGTTCATGCACAACGGTCATTGTCTGATGATGGGCAATCCGTTCGGTATACGGTGACCGGGCCGCTGTTTTTCGCCAGTAGTAATGATTTATTCGAACATTTTCAGTATGCCGATGACCCGCAGCAGGTGATTATTGATTTATCTCAGGCACAAATCTGGGATGTCTCGACGGTCGCGGTGCTTGATGCGATTGAAACTCGCTACCAACGCTATGAATGTAGAGTGAAAATTGTGGGGCTGGATTTGCGCAGCAGTGATTTTCATGAACGGCTGAGCGGTAAAGTATGATCAAAGCGTGCAAGGATTAATTTGGCATTTTGACCAGCAGATGGCAAAACTGTGAATCTGCCGTTACTTTTCGAACGTCAGGACTGCTAGATTAATCTAAGTCCCAGAGTGAAACGGAGGTGCCAGAAAGTTTGAAACTGATCCTCGATAGTAAGCTGGTGGGGTACGTGGTGGGGCTGATTACCACGCACTCTTTGGTATAAACCATATTGAAACGCTTGAAGAAGCGGAAAAATTTACCAGATAACTCGTATCATCTCTCTAAAGGCTGCAAATTTGCAGCCTTTTCTATTTTTATCTCCCGCTCAATTTCTCTTATCTCACAGCAGCTAACCTGTGCTTATTGTTTCATGAGCGGTATAGCGGCAGAATCATTAAAAAAGATTCAGAAGGAAATGAAAATGGTTAAAGAAGCACCACGTCTGGAAACTGAACGTTTAGTTTTGCGGCACTTTGCATTGGAGGATTTCCCGGATTTAGCGGCTTGTTGGGCTGACCCGGAAATGGTGAAATTTATCGGTGGTGGTCAACCGCAAGGGCAGGAAATGACATGGAGTCGCCTGTTACGTTACATCGGTCATTGGCAGGCACTGGGTTATGGCTACTGGGGGGTGTTTGAAAAAGCAAAAGGGCGTTTTGTCGGGGCGTTCGGTTTTCAGGATGCACAACGTGAATTAACGCCAGCCCTTGAATTCCCTGAAGCCGGTTGGACGCTCATTCCAGCCGTACACGGTAAAGGCTACGCCAATGAAGCCTTGGGTGCGATTTTAGAATGGGCAGACCGTGAATTTACCACGCCCGTTTGCTGCATTATTGATGATGATAACCATCGCTCCATTCACCTCGCCGAGCGTTTTGGCTTCCGGTTTGAACACCCTGTGGAATACCACGGTAAACGGATAAAGATGTTCGTTCGCCCAACCTGCTAACCATCGCCGCACACTGGTTTATAATTGAGCAATAAATAAGCGGTGTGGGGTCAGTATGTATCAGCGAATTGAAGGTGAGAACTGGCGGCATATTTTTGTTGTTGGCGATTTACACGGCTGCCTTTCTGAGTTAATTAGCCAGCTTAAACTCCAGCATTTTGATTACCATCAGGATCTTATTATCTCGGTGGGGGATCTTATCGACCGCGGTGCGAATAGCCCCGGTTGTCTGGCCTTACTGGGTAGCAAGTGGTTTAAAGCGGTGAAAGGCAATCACGAAGAGATGGCTTTAGAAGCGTTGGATGAGGGCGAGGGGATTCTTTGGCAAATGAACGGTGGCGATTGGTACCGGGAGTTGCCAGCACTGCGCCAACATAATGTGCAAGAGGCTTTATTACATTGCCGTGATTTGCCGTTAGTGATTGAGCTTCATACCCATGGGAAAATACTGGTTATTGCTCATGCCGATTATCCTGCATCACATTACAGTTGGAATCAGCCAGTTGATGAGCATTTGCTGGTCTGGAGCCGGGATCGGCTCAATAAAAATTTACAGGGACGCGGTGAAGAAATAGAAGGGGCGGATGAGTTCTATTTCGGCCATACACCACTCAAAGAAGTCGGTCATTTTTACAACCAAAACTATATTGATACCGGCGCAGTGTTTGGTAACAAGCTAACGATGGTGCAGGTACAGTAGTTATAGCGAACTGTATTCATGAGCCGGGCGCCAGAAACCATCGATAAAATCTTCTATTGGGAAGCATCCGCCATAACGGATCCGTTGGTCATCCATGGCCACCACACATTGCTGCTCGGTATTAAAAACGTCCACAACAATATCTTCGCAATCACCGTCCAGGTAACAAACAAATAAGACTAACGCAAACATTAACGCCTCAGAGTTTCACCGTTTGGCTTAATTGTAGGGGAAGTCATGGGAAGAGGGGAAATCAGTACAGATTAATTAACCCGCCTGAGCGACGGGTTGATTGGAATCATGCAAGACGCATGACCCAGGCATCAGATTTTTGGTCGTAATGTTGACGGTAGAGGACTGAATGTTCGCCATCAAGGACGGCGGGAATACTGGTTTCATCATCCCAGGCATCAAGTTGCATGCACAAGTCCGGGTCAGATTTACAAGGGATGCTCAAAGTGCGGTCCCCTTGTTGCTCGCCATGTAATTCAGCATCATCAATTTCGAAGATGCCTATTCGTACGTTAGTTTTCGTCATCTTACTCTCCTTGGGTCTGGGTGCATGTGGTATGACCAGTAAGGCCTCCCACACTAGAGCGTAGACAAACGTACAAAAACTGCAAATCACATGGCGACAATATTTTGCGAATTAGGCCTTCGTCGCGAACAGTTTGCCATCGCGTACCAGTTCACGTGGGTAACTGTTCTTCAGTCGCGATCCCACTTTCCTGGCCAGACCCAATGGTTGGTCTTGCCAGGTGACAATCACTTCATTAAGTGACGGTGTCACATCTGGGTAAATGTCGCGCCCGTGATACCATTCGTCAGCTTCAAACTCCGTCAGCGCGAATGCCAGCGGCGAATCCCCTGGCACTAAAGCAATCACTGCTTCATGCTGCCAGCGGTATCCCTTGTTGTACTGTTCCGCCAGACGTATGCCAATCCGAGAAAAACGGACCTTGCCGAATAACGAAACAATCTCCTTCGGAAACAACCAAATTTCTTTATCGCGTTGCCAAAGCTGTTGGTCATCTTGCCAGCTTATCCCAGATTTTTTGGCAGCCGCGGTGACTTCAGCGGCTTGCTTGCCAAATAGGGGGCTGAACGGGAAATTACCTACTTTGTACCCTGGGGCCGGGAGTGCTTCGATTGATGCCATTTTGCGCAGGCGCGCGACGAAAAAGCCTTCACAATCATAAATCTGTGGGAAAACATGCAGGTAGCCTTCAGCAGTGATGGCTTTCCCTGCCTCCGGGAACAGGTCGTTAAGCGGGGCTATTTCCACGGCATCGGGCCATTCATCAAGCAACCACTGGCAAATCTGTTGGTTTTCTTCACGGTTTAAAGTGCAGGTGGAATAAATCAGCGTGCCTCCGGGGCGCAAGGCATGGAAAGCGCTGGCGATCAATTCGCGTTGCGTATCGGCAATACTGGCGGTGCTTTCTGGTGACCAGTTACGCAATGCATCGGGATCTTTACGTACTACGCCTTCGCCTGAACAGGGGGCGTCGAGCAAGATCGCATCAAAACATTCCGGTAAGGCTGCACCAAATACCCGGCCATCAAAATGCGTCAGTGCCACGTTGCTAATTCCGCAGCGGCTGATGTTGGCATGCAGCACTTTCACCCGGCTGGCGGAGTATTCATTGGCAAGAATCGCACCGTGATTGCCCATGCGTGCGGCAATTTGCGTGGTTTTTGAACCAGGTGCGGCAGCGACATCCATAATTCGCACCGGCTGGTTGTCGTCCGCAAACAGCGCCGCAACGGGCAACATCGAACTGGCTTCCTGGATGTAGAACAATCCACTCAGATGTTCTGCTGTGCTACCGAGTGGCAGGCGTTCTTCATCATCTCGCTCAATCCAGAACCCTTCAGCACACCATGGAACAGGTGTCAGATGCCAGTCGTAAGGTGCAACCAGGGCGAGAAAATCGCTGACCGAAATTTTGAGGGTATTGACTCGCAAGCTACGCCGCAGAGGACGTTGGCAATACTCGATAAAGCTTTCGAGCGTTTGGTCGGCCGGAAGTGCATCGCGAATAACATCAAGAAAGGATTGCGGGAGAAAGGCGTTTTGAGAGTGAGCCACGAAGGAAGTCCAGAAAAAAATGAAGAGTGGAGTCTAGCACAAACGCCCCGGTGAGACACCGGGGCGCGGGCATTAACGTGGTAGTGCAGTTCCCCACTGACGCCATTCTTTCGGCTCAGTTTCCTCAAGCAGGAAGTGTTTACCGGTGACCGCTTTCGGCGCGAGCGGTGTTCCCGGTGGAGTTGCGAACGCGATACCGCCACGAATGAACTGGTTGAAGGTGCCGGTTTTCACCACGCCGCCTGTCAGGCCAAAATCGAGGCTGTAGCCCGAGGCAAGCCAGAACACTGAGCTATCACGCACCAAATGCTGGAAACGTTTACTGATGCGCAGGCCAACCATCACGCGGTCTGATAGATTGCCGAGGGTTAAACCGGTTACCGTACCGACTTCAACACCACGGAACAGAACGGGTGTACCAATGCTCAATGCCCCCGACTCAGGGACTTCCAGCACGATACTCAGGCCATCAGAGTAACGAGAGTCGGTAATCGAGGTTTCCTGCAACTCGAAGTCACGTCGTGGTGCGCCTCGCCCTGGTTCAACGTTAATATACGGCTGGAGAATAGTGTCGAGATTATCAACACCCGAGGCTGAGATTTTCGGTGTCACAACCGAGAAGCGTGTGCCACCGCGAGCAAAAGTATCCACAAATTCAGGATAGAGCACCGCTTTCGCTTCGACTTCGCTGCGTGACGCTGTCAGATTCAGTGACTCGAGCTGCCCAATGTCAATTCCCAGATAGCGAATCGGCATTCCCGCAGACAGTTTCCCGGCATCGAAGGTATGCAAGGTAATCTGGCTACCGACGGCGCGCGCGGCAGTTTCAGACGCGTACAGTATGCGTTTGTCACCCTTTTTCAGACCGGCGCTGGCACCGCTCAGGTTGTCAAAGCTGATTGCACCTTTTAGAGCGCGAGAGAGTGGGGAGGCTTGCACCGTCAGGCCGTTGCCGTTGAGTTGCACGCGTGCGCCACCTTCAGCCCAAAACACACTATTGTCTGTCAGCAGGTTGCGGTATTCCGGCTTGATATTCACATCGATATCAAAGCTATTGGCGCGAGGGCGGACACTGATAATCTCACCGACCTGGAATTTACGGTACAGCACCACTGAGCCGGTCTGGATATCCGGCAGGCTGGCGGCAGTTAGCGTTAATGTCGTTGTCGGCAAGTCGCTCAAGCTATTTTCGACCGCTTTTTCAAGGTTGGCATACAGCGGATAACTCTTTTTCATCTCGCCTTTGTTGCCAGGAATAACCCTGACCCCACCATTGATCCATTCACTGGCGCTGGCACCCAAAAATTCAACACCATCGATACCAACTTTGACATCAATACGGCTGTTGACGACGAACTTGCTGTCGCCCTGAATCAGTTGGCGGTATTCAGGATCAATGGCGACAGAGAAGCTGACACCCTTAGCGGACAGTGTGCGTTCAAGAATTTGCCCAACTTGCACGCCATGGAGAATGATAGGTTGCCCAGCATCAATACCGTAGCTTTCAGGTGCAGTCAGGTTTAGCGTCAGAACGTTCGGCTGTTGTAGCGGTGTTTTATCGCTTGGGAATACGACAAAGTGATTCTGTGGGTCACCTTCCCCTGGCACTAACTCAAAGGTGCTACCGGTTAGCAGGCTGCTGAGGTTTGGATTGCTGAGCGAGATTTTAGGGTTACGTAGCTCAATACGTGTACCACTGCGCATTAGGTTGACCACACTTGGGTCAACGGTCATCTGGCCTGTGACGGTGCTACCAGGATTCAGGTTCAGCTTGGTTAGCGTACCGACTTCAAGGCCTTGATACATCAGCGGCGTTGAGCCTGCTTTCAGGCCTTCACCACTTGGCAGGGCAAGATCAATGATCACTCCCCGCTGGCTATGTGCCAGATCCTCATACAGCCCAAATTCATCTTCAGCCTTCGCTTCAGCGGAGTTTTCCGGTGAATCAAAGGCAATTGCGCCATTCACTAACGCGGCGAGGCTTTCTAACTGAACTTGTGCTCCGGAAAGGCTGAAGTTGGCTTTTACCCCTGATACGTTCCAGAAACGACTGCCTTTTTTCACCAGTTTGGTAAAGCGGCGGTCGATCAGTACGTCAATGGTGACGCCCTGCGTATTGTTGTTAATGGTGTAGTCGTAAACCCGGCCAACAGGAATTTTACGGTAGTAAACCAATGAGCCGCTGTTGAGCGAACCTAGATCAGGGGCGTGAAGATGAATCATCAACTCGCCATTATTCAATCGATATTTGGGTTGAGTATCCAGAGCGGTGAAGTGCTCCTGGGGTTTGCCTTTGCCAGGCATCATACCGATATAGTTCCCGCCGACCAGTGCATCCAGGCCGGAAACGCCGGCCAGTGAAGCTTTCGGCGTCACCAGCCAAAACTGAGTATCCTCACGCAGCGCATTTTTCATATCGCTTTTCACGCTGACTTTGACTTCGATTTTGCGCAGGTCTTTGCTCAGGCTGATGCTTTGCACGGTTCCCACTTCTACGCCTTGATAACGTACAGGTGTTCGCCCGGCGACAATACCGTCGGCTGAAAGGAAATCAATGGTCGCAGTGGTACCACGTTCTTCCCATGTCGACCAAATGAGCCAACTGGCAATCATCAATGCGATAATCGGCAGCAACCAGAAGGGCGAAATTCGGCGTTTTGTTTTAATTCGCGCTTCAGTCGGTGAAGCGGGCATTTCCTGACTCATGTGCGTCCCAAAGTAGTCGGCTATCCAGCCATTCGACTGCAAGAATAGTTAAAATAACCGCCGCGCCAAAGTAAAACGCAGCCGGCCCCATAGTGAATGCCAATAACTGATCTCGATTAACCAGTGACATCGTAAGCGAAATAACAAAGAGATCGAGGATAGACCAGCGGCCAATCCAGGTAATAAAGCGTAGTAATAAAATGCGCGTTCTCAACCCTCGCTCGCATTTGAAATGAATACTTAACAACAATGAAATCAGCACGATAACCTTGACAAAAGGCACCAAAATACTGGCAATGAAAACCACTGCCGCCACGGCAACATTACTGTTGCCGAGGGAAATAATACCAGAGAGGATAGTATCTTCCTGACGCGAGCCATTGACGTACAGAATTGAAATCGGCAGCAAGTTAGCAGGAAGTAAAAAGATTAACGAGCCGATTAACGCGGCCCAGGATTTCTGCAGGCTGTGGCGGCGGCGTTCTCTTAATGGCACATGGCAACGCGGACAGCGGCCACGTTTATCCGGCACACCAGTAAAATGGCACCCGAGGCATACACGCAGTTGCGCATTCCAGGCGCGCGGCGGGCGTTGCGGGTAGAAGCGTGACCACAGTTGTTCTACGTTTAAGTGAATCAGGGTTAATAAGCTCAATATGGCCAGCGCGATAAACGCCACTAAACCTATGCCGGGCTGGATGTAGGCAAACTCTCTGACTTTTATGCAGGCCACGCCAATGCCGACCAGATAAATATCAAGCATGACCCACTCTTTGAGCTTATCGAGCATCAGTAAGACCGGGCGTAAATTCATCCCAAGAATATTACCAAAGTAGAGATAGATGATACCCGCGACCAGTGTGGCGGGGGCACCAACGGCACAAAACATCACTATCGCGGCCGTGAGCGGATCGCCCTGTTTGGTCATCTGCCAGATGCCCTGAAATAGATTGGCATCGATGGCCGTACCTAATAAATAGATGCGGACCAGTGGCTCTGAAAAGGCAACTGTCATCAGTAGCAGCATGGCGGTTGCCATAGCGGCCAGACGTGTGAGTGACCAATCACGACCATGGAAGACTTTCGCGTCACAACGTGGGCAATACGCGCTCTGCGACGATTTAACCAGCGGTAACGAGAAAAGTGTATCGCATTCGGGGCAACGCTGATAACGTGCCTGCGGTACAGCATTGCTAATGGCGTGTATTTTCATGTGTTGTCGTATGCAAGGAATACCGTTGGCGCATTGGGTATCTCTTTAGAAAATCAAATATTCGTTAAGCGTATATTAATTCATGGAATGATACACCTTGTGGCATAAGGCATTTAATGCTTATTTTACTATGCTATGCAGTTGAGTAAGACAACATACTATGGTTAATCAATGAACAAAGAACAATTTTACGCGGACTTGAACCGCGATTTTAGTGCGTTAATGGCAGGTGAAACAAGTTTTCTGGCAACGTTGGCAAATACCAGTGCTTTGCTGTTTGAACGTCTTGAAGGAGTTAACTGGGCCGGGTTCTATTTACTGGAAGGCGATACGTTGGTTTTAGGGCCTTTCCAGGGCAAAATTGCCTGTGTGCGCATCCCGGTAGGTAAAGGTGTATGCGGTACAGCAGTTTCCACCAGGAGCATTCAGCGCGTTGAAGATGTGCATGCTTTTGATGGTCACATCGCCTGTGACGCCGCCAGCAATTCCGAAATCGTTCTGCCGTTAATGGTAAACGATGAGTTAATCGGGGTCCTGGACATTGATAGCACTGAGTTTGGGCGCTTTACACCTGAAGACCAACTCGGCTTATCTCAACTGGTAACGCAGCTTTCGCTGACGCTTGCCGACACGGATTTTAAAAAATTCTTCACTCGATAGCATGATAAACAACGGATAACGTGGCATTTGCTGATAGCGTCATTATAATGTCGCCTGTTCATGCCTGCGGATTGTTGGCAACTCCGTTGTAATCAGGAAATTTCATGGAAAATCAACCTAAGTTGAATAGTAGCAAAGAAGTCATCGCCTTTTTGGCAGAGCGTTTCCCACAGTGCTTTAGCGCTGAAGGTGAAGCCCGCCCCCTGAAGATTGGTATCTTCCAGGATTTAGTCGCGCGCGTTGAAGGGGAGATGAGCCTCAGTAAAACTCAACTTCGTTCCGCGTTACGTCTTTATACTTCAAGCTGGCGTTACCTGTACGGTATCAAAGTCGGCGCGACCCGTGTTGATCTCGACGGTAACCCATGTGGTGAACTCGATGAGCAGCACGTTGAGCATGCTCGTAAGCAGCTTGAAGAAGCAAAAGCTCGTGTTCAGACACAGCGTGCAGAGCAGCAAGCGAAGAAACGTGAAGCGGCTATTGCTAACGGTGAAACCGTTACCGATAAGCCTCGTCGCGATCGCAAACCTCGTCCTGCACCGCGTCGTCCAGAGACTACAGAACGTAAACCTCGTGCAGAAAAACCGGCGGCTCCTCAGGTTCCGCGTGAAGAAAAACGCACTCCGGTTACGGACATTTCTGCATTGCAGGTGGGTCAGGCAATCAAAGTCAAAGCGGGTAACAACGCGATGGATGCCACCGTACTGGAAATTACCAAAGATGGCGTACGTGTACAGCTAACTTCTGGTATGGCAATGATCGTACGCGCAGAACACTTGCAGTTCTGAAACGGAGGCCAGACCCGGGCATGAACAAACTCTTTAAGCGTACGGCAGTCGCTAGTCTGTTGTTTCTTGCAGGTAGCGCACTGGCCGTCGAAAATATCACGCAAGCTTCTCAAATCCCGCAGTTAAAGGAAGAGACACAGCATGCAACGGTGAGTGAGCGTGTAACTTCACGCTTCACTCGCTCGCATTATCGCCAGTTTGATCTGGATGAAAATTTTTCCGCAAAAATTTTCGATCGCTACCTAAACCTCCTCGACTATAGCCACAACGTGCTGCTTGCCAGTGACGTTGAGCAGTTTGTGTCGCGGAAAAAACAGATTGGCGATGAATTGCGCACCGGTAAACTGGACGTATTTTACGATCTCTATAATCTGGCCCAGAAGCGCCGTTTTGAACGTTATCAATACGCGCTGAAAGTGCTTGAAAAGCCGATGGATTTCACCGGCAATGACACCTTCAATGTGGACCGCAGCAAATCTCCGTGGCCTGCAAGTACCGCCGAGTTAAATAGTCTGTGGGACAGCAAAGTTAAGTTTGACGAATTAAGTTTGAAACTGACCGGTAAAACCGATCAGGAAATTCGTGAAACGCTGACTAAGCGCTACCAGTTTGCGATTCGCCGTCTGGCGCAGTCTAACAGCGAAGATGTTTTCTCTCTGGCAATGACCGCCTTTGCTCACGAAATCGATCCGCATACTAACTATTTGTCTCCACGCAATACTGAACAATTCAATACTGAAATGAGTTTATCTCTGGAAGGTATTGGTGCGGTGCTGCAAATGGATGATGACTACACAGTGATCAACTCGATGGTTGCGGGTGGTCCGGCGGCGAAAAGCAAAGCGATTACCGTAGGCGATCGTATTGTGGGTGTCGGTCAAACCGGCAAAGCCATGGTTGATGTGATTGGCTGGCGTCTTGATGATGTGGTTGCGCTGATCAAGGGACCAAAAGGCAGTAAGGTTCGTCTTGAAGTCTTACCTGCGGGCAAGGGCACTAAAACACGCATCGTCACGTTAACGCGTGAACGTATTCGTCTTGAAGACCGTGCCGTTAAACTCACCATTAAAACGGTTGGTAAAGATAAAGTCGGCGTGCTGGATATTCCAGGCTTCTATGTTGGTTTGACGGATGACGTCAAAGTCCAGTTGCAGAAGATGGAAAAACAGAATGTGAAGAGCGTGATTATCGATTTACGTTCTAACGGTGGCGGTGCATTGACCGAAGCTGTGTCGCTTTCTGGCCTGTTTATCCCTGGTGGCCCAGTTGTTCAGGTACGTGATAACAACGGTAAAGTGCGTGAAGACAGCGATACCGATGGCGTTGTGTACTACAAAGGCCCACTGGTTGTTATGGTTGACCGTTTCAGTGCCTCTGCATCTGAGATTTTCGCCGCTGCAATGCAGGATTATGGCCGTGCGTTGATTGTCGGTGAGCCGACCTTCGGTAAAGGGACTGTTCAGCAGTATCGTTCGTTGAACCGTATCTACGATCAGATGCTTCGCCCTGAGTGGCCTGCGTTAGGCTCTGTGCAATACACCATCCAGAAGTTCTACCGCATTAATGGCGGCAGTACTCAGCGTAAAGGTGTTACGCCAGACGTGATGATGCCGACCGGTACGGAAGAGACAGAAACTGGCGAGAAGTTCGAAGATAACGCGCTCCCATGGGATAGCATTAATGCCGCAACTTACGTCAAGTCAGGCGATCTGACACCGTTCGAACCGCAACTGCTCAAACTGCACCAGGACAGAATTGCAGCCGATCCTGAGTTCCAGTACATCATGAAGGACATTGCTCGCTTTAATGCCCTGAAAGAGAAGCGCAATATTGTTTCCCTGAATCTTGCTCAACGTGAGAAAGAAAACCAGGAAGACGATGCGACGCGTCTGGCACGCATCAACGATCGCTACAAGCGGGAAGGTAAAGCTCCGTTGAAGAAACTGGAAGACTTGCCGAAGGATTATCAGGAACCAGATCCTTATCTCGATGAAACGGTTCATATCGCGCTGGACCTTGCAAAAATGCAGCAAGATAAGCCAGCCGAGCAACCGGCTCCTGCTAAGTAACTCCCCAACAGGCACAAATTTTTGTGCCTGTTTTTTTTACCTCTATCAAGCCGCGTAAACCTAGCTCTTTCTGAATGTAAAGTTATGTATTATTAACCACTTGGCAACGATGAATGCTTGAAAATAGCAGGCTTGCCCCTACGATGTGGGGTAACGCAGAATGCGTATTTTTAACCGAGGTAAAAAGAAAATTATGATGCGTATCGGGCTTTTCCTGTTGACCAACCTTGCAGTCATGGTCGTATTCGGGCTAGTGCTAAGCCTGACGGGGATCCAGTCGAGCAGCGTACAGGGTCTGATGATCATGGCGGTGTTGTTTGGCTTTGGTGGTTCAATCATCTCGTTACTGATGTCCAAATGGATGGCATTACGTTCAGTTGGCGGTGAAGTGATTGAGCAGCCACGTAATGAAACTGAGCGCTGGCTGATGGAAACCGTTCGTCAGCAGTCGCAGCAGGCGGGTATCGCTATGCCTCAGGTGGCGGTTTACCATGCGCCAGATATCAACGCGTTTGCTACTGGCGCACGCCGTAATGCCTCGTTGGTTGCGGTCAGTACCGGCCTGTTGCAGAACATGAGCCGTGATGAAGCAGAAGCGGTAATTGCTCACGAAATTAGCCACATTGCGAACGGCGATATGGTAACCATGACGCTGATTCAAGGTGTGGTGAACACCTTCGTTATCTTTATTTCGCGAATCATTGCACAGGTTGCCTCAGGCTTCCTGTCAGGCAATCGGGATGAAGGTGAAAGTAACAACGGTAACCCGTTTGTCTATTTTGCAATTGCGACCGTACTGGAGTTGGTATTCGGTATTCTGGCCAGCATCATTACTATGTGGTTCTCACGTCACCGTGAATTCCACGCTGATGCCGGATCTGCAAAATTAGTCGGCCGTGAAAAAATGATTGCTGCTTTACAGCGTCTGAAAACCAGCTATGAACCGCAAGAAGCCAGTAGCATGATGGCGTTTTGTATCAACGGTAAGGCGAAGTCAATGAGCGAATTGTTTATGACTCACCCACCTTTGGACAAACGTATTGAAGCATTGCGTAACGGCGAATATCTGAAGTAGTGATAAATATTGATAAGAAAGCGTGCCATCGCTGGCACGCTTTTTTTATGCCTGCGAAGCAGTAGGTTGAGATAACCGCAAACTGCTAACAATAGCCGCGACGGTAGCAAAACTGCCGGCCAGAAGTAACGAGGCGTGCGTTCCGTGAGTGGTGAACAGGTTGAACATCAGTGCTACCAAAGCTGCACCACAACTCTGGCCGAGTAACCTGGCCGTGCCTAACATGCCGCTGGCACCACCGCTGCGGTGACGCGGAGCAGAAGAGATAATGGTGTGGTTATTGGGGGACTGGAACAAGCCAAAACCTGCACCGCACAAGAACATGCGCCAGATAATATCTATGTCAGAAGGGTTATGTGGCAACAGCGCCAAAGCAAACAGACCGCAAGCCATCATTACAAGTCCGATTCCACCTAATAATCCCGCATGTACTCGTCCAATTAAATGACCAGCGACCGGAGCCATAATCATGGTTGCGATGGGCCACGGCGTCAGTAGCAGGCCAGTTTCCACTTCACTACGACCTAATGTCGATTGCAGGAAAAAGGGTAAAGAAACCATTGCCAGCATCTGCGCGGTAAAAGAACACACTGATGTTCCAATGGATAAAGAAAACACCGGGATACGCAGTAAATCGACCGGCAATAATGGGAAAGGGAGTTTTAACTGGCGGCGTATAAAGAAAGATCCAATGACTAGCAAGGCTGCCAGTTCACTGAGAATAAGCCAGCCAGACTGGCCCTGAGCAAACCCGCTGATGGCAGAAATCAATAAGCCAAACGTCAGGGCATTCATGATGGCGCCTGGAATATCAAAGCGCTGCCCCTGGGATTTTTGTTGGTTCGCTGGCAAGAAACGCAGAGCCAATAATAGCGCAATGATGCCAATGGGCACGTTAACCAAAAATAACCATTTCCAGGAAGCAACGGATAGAATGGCGGCAGCAATAGTCGGCCCGGCAGCTGATGAAACGGCAACAATAAATGAGTTAATTCCCATGCCGCGGCCAAGGTGTTTTTGTGGATAAATAAGCCGAATGAGCGCGGTATTTACGCTCATTAATGCCGCACCGCCGAATCCCTGCAGTACGCGAGCAAATGTCAGCATGGGTAAAGAATTAGATAACGCACAAAAAAGGGATGTCACACAAAACAGCATTAGCCCGCACTGATATACCCGGCGATAACCAAAAATATCCCCCAGAAACGACATGGAAAGTAATGAAACAATTATCGCTATTTGGTAACTGTTAACAATCCAGATGGATTCTGCCGGACTGGCATTAAGTTCGCGGGCAATGGTGGGAAGGGCGACGTTAGCGATTACGCCATCAAGCACGGCCATAGTAATACCTAACGCAATGGCTAAAATAGCACCATAGCGCCGCGGTAATGGCAGCCCATCAGCAAGGGTTTTATCCATAGGAAAGATTGAATTCACGGGGCTGTATTCGGGGAGAAATAATAATAGCACTAAATTTACGGGATATGTCGCAGATTTGTAACGATATAGAATAGATTCATTGCGATGACATGGTAGTCAACTTATACTAAAAACCGGTTCTAATTTTTATAAAACAAATGCGATCGAGGTGATTTAATGGCAATCGCAGATCTGGATAAACAACCTGATTCTGTCTCTTCTGTCCTGAAAGTTTTTGGCATCTTACAGGCTCTTGGCGAAGAACGCGAAATTGGTATTACTGAATTATCGCAACGCGTAATGATGTCAAAAAGCACCGTCTATCGCTTTTTGCAGACAATGAAATCCTTGGGTTATGTGGCTCAGGAAGGCGAATCTGAGAAATACTCGCTTACGCTGAAGTTGTTCGAACTTGGCGCGCGTGCGTTGCAAAATGTTGATTTGATTCGTAGTGCTGACATCCAGATGCGTGAACTGTCGCGTCTGACAAAAGAAACGATCCACTTGGGTGCGTTGGATGAAGACAGTATTGTCTATATCCACAAGATCGACTCAATGTACAACTTGCGTATGTATTCGCGCATTGGTCGTCGTAACCCGTTGTACAGTACTGCAATTGGTAAAGTGCTTCTGGCCTGGCGTGACCGTGAAGAAGTACGTGAAATTCTTGCCGATGTGGAGTACACCCGCAGCACTGAACGTACCATTACCAGCACCGACGAATTGATGGATGTTCTGGATACGGTGCGTAAGCAAGGTTTTGGCGAAGATAACGAAGAACAAGAAGAAGGTTTGCGCTGCATCGGCGTGCCGGTATTTGACCGCTTTGGTGTTGTGATTGCCGGTTTAAGTATTTCATTCCCGACTTTGCGTTTTTCTGAAGACCGCCTTCACGAATATGTCGCTATGCTACATGACGCTGCGCGCACTATTTCTGAGCAAATGGGTTATCACGAATATCCATTCTGATGAAAAATTAAACGCCGCTAAATAGCGGCGTTTTTTTACTCTTCGATTATCTACTGTCCGTTATCAATAACCTTGTCACTTTTACGCAATACAGGGCAATCACTCAGTCCGATAATACCACTTTCACTATGAATGAATTGTGCAGTGGTGATATTTCGTGCAGTGAGGTATTTGCATTGCAGTCCCATACCCGCTGCATTTTGATGGCTCCCAATCAATACTCCGTAGCCAGAGAGGAGTAAACCGATCCACAGCAGCACTATCACCAGAATAGTGCGGATCACGACACGCATATCTACCTCTTATTATTACTTTATTAGAGTGTTAAGCGTAGCGCGTAGCACTAAAGTATCAATGTGATGATTCTTAAATAAAATCTGAGTTGAGTGATGCCTGGTTTAGGTTGCGTATGCCAGACTTACTCTCTAAAGCTTTTAATGTGGAGAATGTAGTGAAAAAGTACAGATGGTTCATCTTAGTTGCGGTTTTTTTCGTCTGCTTACTACTCTGGACGCAGATGGTCAACGTGATGTGCGATCAGGATGTACAATTTTTCAGCGGGATTTGTACAATTAACAAATTTATTCCCTGGTAGACTCTTTTTATCCACACGATACTTACCTTCGGGCGCAGCAGGTGTAGAATAGCGCGTTTTACTGAGGTGGTAAGATGAACGAATTAAGTGTTGGCGCGTTGAATATCGTGTCCCTGACAGTTTCCCTGGTGGTGCTGGTTATCGGCCTCGTAATGTGGTTTTTTGTTAACCGAGCGAGTAGCCGTAGTAATGAACAGATCGAGCTGCTTGAAGAGTTGTTGGAACAGCAGAAACGACAAAATGCTCTGCTACGCCGTCTGTGTGAAGCCAATGAGCCGGAAGTTGTGAAGGAAGAACCGCAAGAGATTAAGGAAGAAGTTGCAGAGGATGACGATTTTATTCGTCTGGTGGCAGAACGCTAATCCTTACATAAGCGTTTACGTCGCTTTGTCGTGACTCATGCGTTGGATGAATCCCTGGTTTGATCCTCTAAAATCTCATCTTTAAATCGACGGTTTTCGTAATGTGTCACCACAGTTACGAAAATCGGCTGATGTTACGCTTTGACGAAAGCATGGAAAGAGCAGGGAATACACCAACCATCTGGCAAGACTATGGCGGTGAATCGCTGTTCATGCCACGACATATAGGTCAAACTTTACTCTTGCTTAAAATAATAGTTTAAATATTATCCAGAAAGTTAAAGTGTTATTTTGGATAACCTAAGATAATTTTATTATATGGCTAATATAGTGAAACGTTTTTATTGCCTCATTGTGTAGCAGAGTGTCATTAAACTTTCATTATTTTGGTGCAATATAAAGAGCTTACTGTTCATACTTTATTCATTCTGGTAATCGCGTTATTTCCATCTCCTATTTCAATCTGTCTTGAGACGTTCTGTACTGCTCATTTTTTGAATAGCTATGCTAAAAAAATCATAAGGATAATGTCTGTGGTGTCGACTTTTTCGTCCTTCGTCTGGACGAAAAGTTAGCTTTGGGCTATGGTAAAAACGTTGTCTGCGGTCATCGCCTGAACGCCTGGAATCACGTTTGTTCGCCGTTAATTTTATGCACATTTTGTGCATTTCATTTTTATGAACAATATTGGTTTCAGAATTTGTGCGACAGATCGATTCACGCCGAAAAATGGCTTGCCATTGATTGCGTTGTATGTGATAACACTTTGGGTTAAACGAGGTACAGTTCTGTTTATGTGTGGCATTTTCAGTAAAGAAGTTCTGAGTAAACACGTTGACGTTGAATACCGCTTCTCTGCCGAGCCTTATATTAGTGCCTCATGCAGTAATGTCTCTGTTTTAGCTAAGTTATGCCTTCGGGCAAAGAAAACAATCTAAGGAATTTTGCAAAATGGCAAAGATCAAAGGTCAAGTTAAGTGGTTCAACGAGTCTAAAGGTTTTGGTTTCATTACTCCTGCTGACGGCAGCAAAGACGTGTTCGTACACTTCTCTGCAATCCAGGGTAACGGCTTCAAAACTCTGGCTGAAGGCCAGAACGTTGAGTTCGAAATCCAGGACGGCCAGAAAGGCCCAGCAGCAGTTAACGTCACTGCTATCTAATTCCGTTGAATTAGACCTGGCGCGAATAACGCCAAATTTTGATGAAAGCCCCGCTCATGTAGCGGGGCTTTTTCATGTCTGAATCTTATGCACTACTTGTCCATATGTTTCTACAAGCCGTGATTAGTTATGTTTTGTAGCAAAGCAGTGCATCTTGTAGCACTGTTCCTGTCCGGTTAATTTCATCATTATGTTTAAATTTTCAATTGCTTAGTTGTTGTGAAGGATTGAAAGTGAGAAAAATTGCCCCTGGAGTCGTGGGTAACTTTATTCAGTGGCGTTTTGCTCTGCTTTGCAGTGCTATTCTTATGTGTCTGGTATTTTTATTAGGACGTGTAGCCTGGTTGCAAATCATCTCGCCAGAGAATCTTGTCAAGCAAGAGGACATGCGTTCGCTACGCGAAGAGACGATTACGGTTCCACGTGGCATGATTGAAGACCGTACGGGCCGACCATTGGCAGTCAGCGTACCGGTAAAAGCTATCTGGGCCGACCCCAAAACGGTGATGGAAAAAGGTGGTGTGCAAGTGAATAGCCGTTGGCAGGCACTTGCGACAACGCTCAATATGCCGCTCAATGAGATCGCCGCCCGTATTCGTCGTAACCCTTCCGACCGATTTATCTACCTTGCCCGTCAACTCGATCCACAAAAAGCCCAATATATTGAGAGTTTGAAACTACCGGGGATTTCGTTGCGCGATGAGTCACGCCGCTTTTACCCGGCAGGGCATGTCGCAGCAAATTTGCTCGGTTTTACCAATGTTGATGATCAGGGTATTGAGGGCATAGAAAAGAGTTTCAATCGACAATTGATGGGGAGGGGCGGGGAGCGATTAGTTCGCAAAGACCGACACGGTCACGTCATTGAAAATATCACTGAAAATCCGGCAAGCCCCGCGCATAACCTAATGTTAAGCATTGATGAGCGTCTGCAAACGGTGACTGAAGATGCGTTAAGCAACGCGGTTTCGTGGAATAAAGCCGAATCAGCCGCCGCAGTTATCCTTGATGTTAATACCGGTGAAGTTCTGGCTATGGCAAGTTGCCCGACTTTTAACCCGAATAACCGTGAGGGTGCCACGTTGAACGATTTCCGCAATCGGGCAATAAGTGACACCTTTGAACCCGGCTCAACGGTCAAACCCATGGTAGTGATGACCGCGCTGCAACAAGGTATTGTGCAACCCGACAGTGTGGTGGATACCCATCCCTATACCATTGACGGGCATCGGATTCGGGATGTGGGTTATTACCCTCAGCTAACGTTGACCGGGATCCTGCAAAAATCGAGCGATACCGGGGTATCACGTCTTTCGCTGGCAATGCCTATCCAAAAACTTTTGGATACCTACAAAGAGTTTGGCTTTGGTTCGCCGACGGGGCTGGGCCTGACAGGAGAAAGCCGCGGTTATTTACCACATCGTAAGTTCTGGGGAGAACTGGATCGTGCAACCTTCTCTTTTGGCTATGGTTTGATGGTCACGCCGCTGCAACTGGCCCATGTTTACGCAACCATTGGTAGTTACGGTATTTCCAGACCGCTGTCGATTACCCGTGTTGACCCACCGGTCGTTGGGAAACGCGTGATGTCTGAAGTCATTGCTCATCAGGTTGAACATATGATGGAAAGCGTGGCGTTGCCTGGCGGTGGTGGAGTAAAAGCGGCGGTGCACGGATATCGTGTCGCGGTAAAAACGGGCACGGCGAAGAAGATTGGTGATGACGGTAAGTACATCAATAAATACATTGCTTACACGGCCGGTGTTGCGCCAGCCAGTAATCCACGCTTTGCGCTGGTTGTGGTGATTAACGATCCAGAAAATGGGGCTTATTATGGCGGAGCAGTTTCAGCCCCGGTATTTAGTCAAATTATGAGCGATGTGTTACGACTGGAAAATATTGAGCCTGATGGTCTTCCGGACGGTGACCCAAATTTAATGGTGTTAAATAAGCCTGTCGCAGATAACTCCGCCGGTTAGTTGCTTTTCGAAACAGGGCGTTTAGCGTTACACTTGCGCCCTTTATGATTGCCTGGAGTTCCCATGTCCTATCTTTGTCCGCTTTGTCATGCGCCGCTTACCGCTGTTGGCAAGAGTTATCTTTGCCCACAAGGCCACCAATTCGATAAGGCAAAAGAAGGATACGTCAATTTGCTGCCAGTACAGCATAAGCGTTCTAAGGATCCTGGCGACAGCAGCGAGATGATGCAGGCACGCAGAAAGTTTCTCGATGCCGGGCATTACCAGCCTTTGCGTGATGCCATTTGCCAACAACTTGAACAAGCGTCACCCGTGACTTTACTCGACATTGGTTGTGGGGAAGGGTACTACACTGCCGGTTTTGCACAGGTAGTCGCAAAACAAAATGGCACGACCTGGGGGTTAGATGTCGCGAAAGTGGCGATTCGCTACGCGGCTAAACGTTACCCGCAGGTGCAATTCTGCGTTGCTTCAAGTCACCGTTTACCGTTTGACGATAATAGCCTTGATGCTGTTGTGCGTATTTTCGCGCCCTGCAAAGCGGAAGAACTGGCGCGGGTGGTAAAACCTGGCGGTATCGTCATTACGGCGACCCCTGGTCCCCGTCATTTAATGCAGTTGAAAGGACTAATTTACGACAATATTGTGTTGCACAGCTCTGAGTCTGAATCTTTGCCTGGTTTTATTGCAGAACAGACTCAGCAAATTAGCTGGCCGATGACATTAAAGGGTGATGAAGCGGTAGCATTGCTACAAATGACGCCGTTTGCCTGGCGCGCTCGCCCGGAAGTGTGGCAAGCCTTAACGGCTGAAACGGCATTTGAATGTGAGACTGACTTTGTGGTTCGCGTCTGGCGACGCGAAGCCCAGGTAGCTTGAATATTTAACTTAGCGCGCTGAAATGGCCGTAAAGGATCTGGCAACCAATCCCAATTAACACCACGCCGCCGAGAATTTCGGCGCGTTTACCCAGTAGCGGGCCAATAAAACGGCCCAGCATCATACCCATCGTAGACATGATCATGGTCGCGCAACCAATCGCCAGCGCAGTTTCAATAATGTTCACTTGCAGAAACGCCAGACCGACGCCCACCGCCATTGCATCAAGGCTGGTTGCTATAGCTGTCGTGACCAATAACCAAAATCCATGACGTTGTAGCTTAGGTGTCTCTTCATCATCGTTGCCGCGAATCCCTTCATAGATCATTCGGATACCGAGGAAAACGAGCAGGATAAAAGCAACCCAATGGTTCCATTCCAGCACAACTTTACTGGCTAACATCCCCAGACACCAGCCAATCAGTGGTGTGAGCGTTTCAATAACGCCAAAAATCAGGCCGGTACGTATGGCTTCGGAAAACTTAGGTTTATGGAGGGTGGCACCTTTCCCGATTGATGCAGCAAACGCATCCATCGACATGCCAAAAGCAAGAATAATTGTAGCGGAGAGATTCATACAAACGCCTCAGTTGGGAATATCCATATACACGTCGACCATCCCCAACTAAAACGATGGCTACGTGCCTATGGTCTCGCCTACTCAGTGTTTGAGTCGTACATGCCACGTTATTTTCTTGTTTAAAAAACCTGCTAAAACAAGTAACGAGTATGTTGACATGTACATTTTCGCAATGGCGAAAATCGGCTACTCCCCAACGACGGGCGCAACCTTAACATATTATTCAAAGATAAAACAATATTTGAAAACTATTATTCCAGACGCTTAAATGATAACGATTTTCATTTAACTTAATAGGTAACTTAAACGTTAAAATAATAGCACACTAATTGTGCGAAATAGCATCGGCTATATTTAAATAACTGTACAAAAAATATCAAAATATAGACTTTGCTATATTTATAACTTATTGATTATCAACCATTAGTTTATAAATTTTTTCCAGGTCATCGATATTTTTAACCCGAATCAGTAAACGGCGTTGCTCTAGTTGAATCACCAACACTCCGTCTTCAGATAAATTCATTTCTTTAATTCGTGAATATAAAATCCACACGTTTGCGAAGAAAAAACCTTCAGTTTTAAACAATAATTTAGGCTGACGGATCCACGAAATATAAATAGCGAGTAACGCGAGTGCAGATAATAACCAGGTTGTCAGTGGTGTGCCGTGAGTGGTGACGTTGTTATAGATGAGGATGGCAACCAGACCAACAAAGATGGTGCTGTCGATACGATTACGGCGCAGCAGGGTGATTTTGAGTAGGTTTTTGCCCTTGAGCTTATCCATGATGAACTCATCATAGATTGACCACGCGAGCAACAGCACAATGAAAACGAGTAAAACCACATCCGTCAACGTCATAACACTACCTTCATTCTAAACAATAAAAAAACCGGGGCAGGGGCCCCGGTTTGCATAACATGGTAATTACAGACCCAGCAAGCCGATAGAATAACCGGCAATACCGATAACGAAGAAGCCCATGATGATCCACAGCGCGTTGACTTTCTTACGCAGCAGCCACATACAAGCAAACGTTAGCAGCAATGGCACAAGGCCTGGCATCAACTGATCAAGAATGGTTTGAACCGTGGTCACTTTAACTGCGCCGGTCTGGTCGGTAATTTTCGACACAACCAGCGGTATGTTAACGTGCGTCCACTTGTTTACCAGTGCCCCCATGACAAACAGGCCGAGGATTGACGCCCCCTCAGTCAATTTCTGCAGGAAGCCGCCGCCCATATCCTTAACGATATCGATCCCTTTACGGTAGCCGTAAGCCACACCGTAGTAACGGGTTAGCAAACGGACTGCGTTGAACAGGATGAAGAACAGCAATGGGCCGAGCAGGCTGCCGCTCATGGCAATGCCGGCACCTAGCGCTGCAAATACTGGGCGTACAGTACCCCAGAAGATTGGGTCGCCCACGCCCGCCAGCGGCCCCATCAAACCAACTTTGATACCGTTAATGGCACCATCATCAATTTCTGCACCGTTCGCACGTTGTTCTTCCATCGCAAGGGTAACGCCCAGAACCGGAGCGGCTACATAGGGATGGGTGTTGAAGAATTCCAGGTGACGCTTAATCGCTTGTTTACGCGCATCGTTGTTCTCAGGATACAGGCGTTTAATCGCCGGAATCATTGAGAAACAGAAGCCCAGCGCCTGCATACGTTCGAAGTTCCATGACCCCTGGAAGAGGTTAGAACGCAGGAACACGCCACGAATATCGCCCGGAGTGAGTTTCTTCTCGGTAGTTACTGTTTTAGTGGTATCAACCATTTCGCTCACCTATTAATCTAATTCGTTATCGAGGTCGTTAGCACCGGCAGCAGGCGCTGTAGCACCGGCAGTACGGTTGTATTTCGGGCTCAGCTGGATGTACAGAATTGCCATCACAGCACCAATCACACCCAATGCAACCAGGTTGAAGTTGGTGAAAGCCGCAGTAACGAAGCCCAGATAGAAGAATGGCATCAGGTAGCCTGCGCGCATCATGTTGATGACCATCGCATAACCCACTACCACAATCATGCCGCCGGCGATGTTCAGACCGCTGGTTACCACCTCAGGAATGGCGTTCAGCATGTTCTGCACTTCGCTAGTCCCCACGGAAACCGCGACGATAACGGCAGGAATGGCGATACGCATTGCTTGCAAGAACAGGGAGGAAACGTGAATCCAGGAGAGTGCCGATAGGTTGCCATTTTCGGCGGCCTTATCTGCTGCGTGCTGGAAGCCCACGGTAATAGTACGAACGATAATGGTCAGCACCTGGCCTGCTGCTGCCAGTGGGATGGCCAGAGCGATACCAGAACCGATGCCCTGATGTCCGGCGATAACCAGAATGGTCGAGATAATTGACGCCAGAGCCGCATCGGGAGCAACCGCCGCACCGATGTTCATCCAACCCAACGCGATCATTTCAAGTGTACCACCGATAATAATACCGGTTTTCATGTCACCGAGGACCAGACCAATTAAGGTACAGGCGACCAGCGGACGGTGGAACTGAAATTCATCGAGCACCGACTCCATACCGGCAATACAGGCTACGACAAACACCAGCACAATCTGAAGAGTGGTAATCTCCATTGTACTTCTCCTTAAACGAGTGACTTATGTGTGAAAACTGAGCAAAACGTAGAATCAAACTAATTACATCAGTAATTAGTTTTTCACCTTCGCGATCAGATCCATCATTTTCAATTTTTGATCGGTAGAAACCTTACGCGCTTCCAGTTCAATGCCACGCGCGTTCAGTTTCTTAAAGGCTTCAATATCCGTTTCATCGACAGAAATCGCGTTGTTCACCTGAGTTTTACCCTGGCGGAACGCCATACCACCGATGTTGACTGACTTAATATTCACCCCACCTTCCACGACGCGTTCAACATCAGTTGGGTTAGTGAACAGCAGCATCACACGGTCGCCTGCATATTTCGGGTTATTCCACACGCGGATCATTTTTGCCACATCAACCACGTGTGCTGTTACGCCTGGAGGCGCAACTTGCGTCAACAGAGTTTTGCGCACGGTATCGGCGGCAACTTCATCGCTGACAACAATAATGCGCGTCACGTTAGTTTCTTTAGTCCAGCGAGTCGCCACCTGGCCATGAATCAAACGGTCATCAATACGTGCCAGACCAATGTTCATGTAGTCATTTGGACCCATTGGCTTCAGCGGTGCCGCAGGTTTTGGTGCAGCAACGGGCGCCACAGGTGTTGCAGTTTCAACAGGTTTTGCTTTCAGGGCTTTAACCCCTTCGCGACCTGTTTCTACTGCCAAAGCCACTAATTCATCAAATGAAGGGTTATCATCACGTGCCATCAAGGTTTCGACCAGCATCGGAATATTGACCCCGGCGACGACCTCGTAATGCTCTTTATCGACGACAATACGGCTAGCCGCATTGAAAGGGCTACCGCCCCAGGTATCGACGAGAAACAGCACACCTTTGTCGGTTTTCAGGTTTGCCAATTGAGCGTTATATTTTTCGATCAAAGTTTCGGCGTTTTCACCGGGAACGAAATCTATCCAGCCAACATTTTCTTGTTCGCCTAATAGCATTTCAGCGGTTTTCAGCAATTGTTCTGCTGCCCAGCCATGCGTGCCTATGACAATAGCAATAGTCACTTGCTACCTCCTGTGTTGGACATAACCACACCCTTAAAATGGGTGTTTTGTAGATTATCCGTTTCATTGAGCGAATCGATTCAGATAACGGTATGAGTAAAGATGTGTAACTGAAGACGGATTTATTTTAGTCAGTGAAAAAAATATTTTATGTGATGAAGATCCGTAATTTAGCTTTGCTTCACACATATTGTTTCGCGGAGCAAATTATGCGCTTGGTCAATGACAGTAAAATTGCAAAATCAGGTAAATCTTTGCAAAAGGGTAATTTGCTCTGATATTGTTTGCATCCCGTTTAATAACTAAGGAGTAAAGGGCAGTAGCCCACCGTATGGACCGTCACCGACGTCTTTTCATTTTCAGGTCTGAATCCTCAGCCTTTCATAATGGCGTAACACGCCCCGTTAATACCTTAATTCAACTTTCTGCGTCCGTATTTTGCGGGTTGCCGCGCAGTGATTCCCAAAGCTGGAGCTTGTCATGGAACTCTTAATGGATCCCCAAATATGGGTGGGTTTACTGACACTTATTGTTCTGGAAATCGTACTGGGTATTGATAACCTGGTCTTTATTGCGATTCTTGCGGATAAACTTCCACCAAAACAACGGGATAAAGCGAGGCTTATCGGTTTATCTCTGGCATTGGTGATGCGACTAGGCTTGTTGTCATTGATCTCATGGATGGTGACACTGACCCAACCCCTGTTTAGCGTCGCAGATTTGACGTTCTCCGGGCGCGATCTCATCATGCTATTCGGGGGCTTATTCTTGCTGTTTAAAGCCACGACCGAACTGCATGAACGGCTGGAAAACCGCCAGCATGATGATGGGCATGGGAAAGGCTACGCTAGTTTCTGGGTCGTAGTACTGCAGATTGTTGTATTGGACGCGGTGTTCTCGCTAGATGCGGTCATTACCGCCGTAGGGATGGTGAATCACCTGCCTGTCATGATGGCGGCGGTTGTGATTGCGATGGGTGTGATGCTGATGGCGTCAAAACCGTTAACGAATTTTGTTAACCAGCATCCAACGGTCGTGGTGCTGTGCCTGAGCTTCTTGTTGATGATCGGCCTGAGTCTGGTTGCAGAAGGCTTCGGTTTCCATATTCCTAAGGGCTACCTGTACGCAGCGATTGGCTTCTCGATAATCATCGAGTTCTTTAACCAGATTGCGCGTCGCAACTTTATTCGCCATCAGTCAAATGTACCGCTACGTGCTCGTACAGCTGATGCGATTTTGCGCTTAATGAATGGCAAGCGCCAGGCGCGCTCACAGAATGAAGACAACAAAACCATCACCCCGATTGAAACGGAATCCTTCGCTGAAGAAGAACGTTACATGATAAACGGGGTACTGACGCTGGCTTCACGTTCATTGCGTAGCATTATGACGCCTCGTGGTGAAATCTCCTGGGTTGATGCCGATAAATCGACGGCTGAAATACGTGAACAACTGCTGGAATCTCCACACAGTCTGTTCCCGATATGCCGCGGTGAGCTTGATGAAATCATCGGGATCGTGCGGGCTAAAGAGCTGCTGGTGGCGCTGGAAAATGGTGGCGATGTTGCGGCTATTGCGGCCCAATATCCGGCGATTGTCGTTCCGGAAACGCTGGACCCTATCAACTTGCTGGGTGTACTGCGTCGTGCTCGCGGTAGCTTCGTTATCGTCAACAACGAGTTCGGGGTCGTTCAAGGTCTGGTGACGCCATTAGATGTCCTGGAAGCCATTGCGGGTGAATTCCCGGATGCTGACGAAACACCAGAAATTGTGCGCGACGGTGACGGTTGGTTGGTGAAAGGTTCCACTGACCTGCATGCGATTCAGCAGCATCTGGATATCAATACTCTGGTTAACGACAGCGAAGATATCGCCTCGATTGCCGGATTGGTTATCTCGGTGAATGGCCAAATCCCGAAAGCGGGTGATGTCATTGAAGTTGCTCCGCTTCGCATCCAGATTGTCGAAGCGAACGATTACCGTGTGGACCTGGTCCGTGTGGTGAAAGAACGCTCCGAACATGAAGATGAAGAAGAGTAATCAGCGCAGCGGAACGACCGAAATAGGATGACCTCTATGGCGCGGGGGGCGTGTGCTCCCCCTTAACCAGCGAGGGAATTCGCTCAGTGGCATTGGTCGCGCATACAAATAACCTTGCAAGACATTCACGCCGTGGCTGCGCAGATACTCTGCCTGCTGCGGCGTTTCAACGCCTTCGGCCACCAGAGAGATTCCCAGCCTCTGCGCCAGTGCGATAATAATATCGGTCACCGTCGAGTTCACCGCATCAGTCCCGATAGCCGCAGTAAACGACTTATCAATTTTCAGTACATTCGGATTCAGTGTTTCCAGATAGGCCAGGGAACTCTGCCCCGTACCGAAATCATCTATCGCCAAACCCACGCCCATACGATGCAAATCACGCACCACACGATAGTCAACATCTGGCAACGCATCTCGTTCCGTTAACTCCAGAGTCAATTTTTGCAGCGGGTGTGCAGGGAACCAGGAACGGCGCAAATCGGCAATAATCTCAGCTTCATGGAAATGGCTGGCCGCCACGTTTAGCCCGATGTGGAAATGACGTGATTTGGGAAAAATATCAAGGTGGCGAACGGTTTCATCCAGCACATAGCGGGTCAACGGGGCAATCAGGTTTTGCTGCTCAGCGAGGGGAATAAATACATCGGGGGAGATCCAGCCCTGGCGTGGATTATTCCAGCGCAATAGTAGTTCCACACCGACACACTGCAGATTACGAGCGCTCACTAGTGGCTGGCAGAAGACCTCGAATTCATGAGAGGCCATACCAACATTAATTTCCCATGAAAAACTCATGCGATTGGCGGTTGCAAGCCAGGCGATATAACCAATCAGCATACTGAGAATCAGTGCCAGTGGAAGTTGAGTTGGCAAATTGCTTAATGCCAATGCCCCAGGTGAGGGGCCAATGGTGGTGATGGAAAACGCAAAGTGTTCGGAAGCCATTTCATGGATGACTTGCCCATCTTCAACAACAATTCGCTGCAAAAGTCCTGCACCATATTCGAGGTGCGAATCTGCGACATTAAGTACAGCACGCGATACCCATGGGCGTTCAGGCTCAAGGATTAATCCGGTCAGCAATTCAATATTAATGATCTGCATGACGCCTTCGTGACTGCTGTTGGATGACGGTGTCCAGGACAACAGAATTGGCGTGCCTTTCAGTAATGAACGGTCAATTGAGAGAAACAGCAGTGGAAGAGATGAAGGTAATTTGGGTTGTAGCAAATTAATCGGGACGTGGCGGCTGCCAAAAATACTTGAGCAATAAAGAATATCATCCTTAATCAGCCCGATTGAACGCACTGTTTGCAGGCGTGCTGCGTGTTCGCGCATTTTGAGTTGCGCGGCCTCACAAGACATTCCCACTAAAGCAATAAGCTCTTTGTTGCCTTGTTCAAGGGGGAGCAGAATACTCTCTAGCGTGCTGATAATACGTTGATTAAACGCCTGCAAATGCTGTTCATTCACTTTGCGCTCAGCAACATAGCGTGCGCTCAGAGTCAACACGAGTGCCAGAACAGCTAAGCCGATACAGACAATTAAACGCCTGCGACGGTAGCCTCGTAATATACGTTGAGCTGTCTGCATCCGTGATCACCTTGTGTAGAACCGCGACCGAAATCGGCACACAGAACATTCAAAGTGTAGTGGGGGATTTGTAGAGCGCTGGAAAAATAACCTTTTTTTTGCGTTTCGTTGTTCAGGAGCCGCGTCGTTGAGCAGACGCAGCACCTTTTAATGGTTAAACAAGCAGTTGGCTTCTCAAGTTCAGGTGAATGACCCGCACTAGCCTGGCCCTCATCACTGAGGGCCGGAAGGGATTAATCACACTGGACTTTAATTGCCAGGCCACCGCGAGAGGTTTCGCGGTATTTCGCATTCATGTCTTTGCCCGTTTCATACATTGTTTCAATCACTTTATCGAGAGAAACACGAGGTTCACTGGTACGGCGCATTGCCATGCGGGTGGCGTTGATCGCTTTCACAGAAGCAATCGCATTACGTTCAATACACGGCACTTGAACCTGGCCCGCAACCGGGTCGCAGGTCAAACCGAGGTTGTGTTCCATGCCAATTTCCGCAGCAACACAAACTTGTTCTGGGCTGGCCCCGAGAATTTCAGCAAGGCCGGCTGCCGCCATTGAACAGGCCACACCGACTTCACCCTGGCAACCCACTTCAGCACCAGAAATTGACGCGTTCATCTTATACAACGCACCAATCGCACCGGATGCGAGGAAATAACGGATGTAGGTGTCAGGGCTGACTGATTCGATAAAGTGATCATAGTACGCCAGCACTGCAGGGACGATACCGCAGGCACCGTTGGTCGGAGCGGTAACCACACGTCCGCCCGCGGCGTTTTCTTCGTTCACCGCCAGCGCAAACATGTTCACCCAATCAATCACGTTCATTGGGTCATTGGAGAGTTTATCGCTGGATACCAGCATACGGCGCAATGCGGAAGCACGACGCGGTACACGCAATGGGCCAGGCAGCACACCTTCAGTATTGACGCCACGGTCGATACAAGCGCGCATGGTTTGCCAGATGTTGGCAAAATACTCTTCAATTTCTTTACGGCTGTGCAAAGCCAGCTCATTCTGCATGATCACGCCAGACAGGGACATGCCGGTCTGTTTACAGTGATTCAGCATTTCTTCCGCGGAATTGAACGAGTAGGGCACGACAACTTCATCTGCTGCCTCTTTGCCGAAATGCTCTTCATCAACGATAAAACCACCGCCGATGGAATAATACGTTTTGCTGTAGATCTTTTGATCGCCGCTGAACGCATGGATAGTCATGCCGTTCTCATGTAACGACAGGTTGTCGTTACGGAAACACATGCCGGTATCTTTCGGGAAATCAACTTCGTGGCGACCCTGGGCAAGCCACAGACGTTCACGCGTTTCTACATCGCGAATAAACGCAGGAATGGAGTCAATATCAACAGTGGCAGGTTCGTTACCTGCAAGACCCATGATGATAGCGATATCAGTATGGTGCCCTTTACCAGTCAGCGACAGGGAACCGTAAACATCGACGGCGATGCGCGTCGTGCTTTCCAGTAATCCATTTTCGAGCAGCGAGTCGACAAACAACTTACCGGCCTTCATCGGACCGACGGTATGGGAACTGGATGGCCCAATGCCGACTTTGAACATGTCGAATATGCTAATCACACTAAACTCCTTTCAGGACACCGGCTAAATAAAATTTGCTGCTGCAAAACCGCAGCTAGCTAGTTTAAAAATTTATTGGTCACTGTAGTAAACTATTCACATGAATTAAACTAATGGTTAACCATAACTTGACTAATCCGGTCCGCAGAATGCGCTTCCAGGGAGTAATCAGTCACATCAACCACTCTTTTTATTTCCCCTTGCATCTATAGGGGAATAAAACTACAGCAAGACACTCTGCTAAATATAGCCGTATTTGCAGAATTAAAGAGTGATCACGGTTCCACACCTATCTGTAAAGCTAACTCACGGATAATTCCGGCAGTCATACCCCAGACAAAGTAGTGTTGATACCAGGAAAGCCAAACGCGATGGGCGTTACCACGACGGTGAATATCCAGCGGATGATAGCGACCCAGGGTGAGCGCTTCCATTAATGGCATCTCAAAAACCGCTGCAACTTCATCTTCACAGGCCTGGTAAGGTAAATCGGGAGGGATGATGCCGACAACTGGCGTAACCTGAAACCCGGTGACGCTATCGACCGGCGGCAAAGTGCCGATCACTTCAACATGCTCTGGCGAAATGGCAACTTCTTCCCATGCCTCGCGCAGTGCCGCGGCAATCAATGACTCATCAGTGTCGTCCACCGCACCGCCTGGAAAGGCAACTTGCCCGGCATGTTTACGCAGCATGGTCGAACGTTGGGTCAACAGCAGCCCAGGCTGTGGGCGGCGTACAATAGGAATCAGCACCGCAGCCTGGCGATGATTACTCGTCGTGCGCGTTACGGGCGGTTGCAACAGCTGAAAACGCGATAAAAAATCGTTCATACTCAGGGACGAACCAGACATCTCATCACTTCTCTAGTTGTGGAAGAATACGATTAACTTTATCAAAAGTTTCCTGATATTCCGCAGATTCAACACTATCAGCCACAATTCCACCTCCCGCCGAACAGTAAAGTTTGCCTCCTTCGGCGGTCAGAGTCCTGATGGTAATACTGGTGTCCATATTTCCGCAGAAGCTTAAATAGCCGATACTTCCACACCAGGCATTACGCCGCTGCGGCTCGAGTTCTTCAATCACTTCCATAGCGCGAACTTTTGGTGCACCGGTAATCGACCCACCAGGGAAACAGGCGCGTAGTAAATCTGTTGCCTTAAGATGCGAAGGCAATTGTGCGGTTATGGTACTCACCAGGTGATGTACTGCCGGGAAGGGCTCAACAACAAATAACTCAGGGACTTTTACACTGCCCGGTACCGCAACACGGCCAATGTCATTACGTAGCAAATCAACAATCATCAGGTTTTCTGCGCGATCCTTTGGTGAATTCGCCAGTTTTTCAGCCTGCTGCGCATCGGCCAGAGGATCTTCAAGGCGCGGTAAAGTGCCTTTAATCGGGCGCGTTTGTATGTTGTGATTTTCCAGCAGAATAAACCGCTCAGGCGACAGGCTTAAAATCACGCTGTCAGGAAGCCGAATAAACGCACTGAACGGAGCCCGATTCGCCGCGTTCAGGCGTTCGAATGCTTGCCATTCATCGCCTTCGTAACTGGCGTTAAAGCGCTGCGCGAGGTTCACCTGGTAGCAATCGCCGCTTTTGAGATATTCCTGTACCTGACGGAATTTAAGTCCATACTGCTCGCGGGTCATACTGGACTGCCACGCGCTCGTCAGGCGGAACGGTTGGCGAGGGCTGTACGCGGTCAGCGTTTCAATAAACTGTTGGCGAGCATCAATATCCCCCCAACACAGCAGAGTCAGGCACTGATTTTGATGGTCAGCAATTAAC
Organism: Buttiauxella sp. 3AFRM03; assembly: GCF_003675305.1. Classification (NCBI taxonomy): domain Bacteria; kingdom Pseudomonadati; phylum Pseudomonadota; class Gammaproteobacteria; order Enterobacterales; family Enterobacteriaceae; genus Buttiauxella; species Buttiauxella sp. 3AFRM03. Next base: position 694,409 of record NZ_CP033076.1, on the reverse strand, counting down.
GCCCAATCGTAAATGCCTATCGCCATATCGGGTGTAGTAAGATCGCGTTGTGCCCGCTCGGGTAATTTTTCGAAGTGGCGACCGAGGTCATAACCGAACAACCCCAACGCACCGCCTAAAAAGGGGAGTTCCGGGTGTATCTCTGGCTGATAACCAAAACTATCCAGAGTTTCCTGTAGTAGATGCAGAGGATCGCCGTGATGCGTTGAACTGATACCGTCCACGCAAATTGTTGTTTCAGGACCACGCGTCACTAATGTTGCCCGAGGTTCTGCGACCAGAATATCAAAGCGATTATGAGGATGGTCAGCGAAGCCGGAATGCAGAAGCATGGCCCATGGCTGCTGTGCAGTCGCTTTGAAAGTGTGTTGAACAGCATCGGCATGCCACGGCAAAGTTCGAAAAGTGAGAGTCTGCAACGTTATAAACCACAACTAAAAAAAGAGAGTGATCATCCTGCTATACCAGTGAACCCGCTGGAAACCCTGTTAGCAGCGTGAAATAATTAACCCAGGCAATGTATCAGGAGTCGAAAATGTTTTCAGGATTACCCGCATTATCCCATGAGCAACAGCAGAAAGCTGTAGAACGTATTCAGGAACTGATGTCCCAGGGCATGAGCAGTGGTGAAGCGATTACACTGGTCGCCGCAGAAATTCGTGCCAATCATACTGGCGAGATGGTCGCGGTCCGTTTTGAAGATGATGACGTCGGTAACGCTGAGAGCGACGAAGAAAACACGGATGAAAACGATGAAGAAGAAAGATATGTCGACCATTACGAAGAAAACGACGACGATAAGTAAAGCGGGCTACAGCCCGCTTAGTGTCACACTGCCGCGATAATCTTAATTTCTACTTTGTAGCGCGGGTTCATCAATTTTGCCTGCACGGTACAACGCACCGGCGCATGACCCGCAACAACCCATTCATCCCAGGCTTTATTCATCGCGGCAAAGTCGGCACTTTCCGGCAGGAAAATGGTGGCATCGAGGATCTTACTCTTATCGCTGCCTTGTTCTTCAAGCACAGTATCAATTTGCGCAAGCGTGTTGGCGGTCTGCTGGTAAGCATCCGCATCAAGGTTTTCTGGCACACCGGTGTAATACAACGTGTTGTTATGAATGACCGCATCCGACCAACGCGCTTCCGGTTTTATACGCACAATACTCATCACTGTTTCCTTTTCAGCTTGTTCATACTGTGGCACAGCCTGCCACAATCTACAGAAGGCTTCCACTGGCTTAACACCGCTCAGGCTGACATAATCACTGTCAATAAACCCAGGGGGTAATGTGACAGACGATTTTGCAGCAGACGGCCAACTCGCTACGGCGATAACGGGTTTTAAACCGCGTGAACCACAACGCCAGATGGCGCAAGCCGTGGCTAAGGCTATCGCTTCCGGGCATGAGCTGGTGGTGGAGGCGGGTACCGGTACGGGTAAAACCTACGCTTATCTGGTTCCGGCTCTGCGTTCAGGCAAAAAAGTCATTATCTCTACGGGATCAAAAGCCTTACAGGATCAGCTCTTCTCACGCGATTTACCAACAGTGGCGCGGGCGCTGGATTTCAAAGGGCGGCTGGCGCTGTTAAAAGGGCGTTCGAACTATTTATGCCTTGAACGTTTAGAACAGCAAGCGCTGGCGGGCGGCGATCTGCAAGTCCAGACGCTAAGTGACATCGTCAAATTACGGGGGTGGGCGATTGAAACGGTGGACGGGGATATCAGCACTTGCGCGAGTGTTGCCGAGGACTCTGCCGTCTGGCCGATGGTGACCAGCACCAACGATAACTGCCTGGGGCAAGATTGCCCGCTTTACAAAGATTGTTTTGTGGTGAAAGCGCGTAAAAAAGCCATGGATTCAGACGTTGTGGTGGTTAACCATCACCTCTTTTTGGCCGATATGGTGGTCAAAGAGGGCGGTTTTGGCGAGCTGATTCCGGAAGCAGAAGTGATGATTTTCGATGAAGCCCACCAAATCCCCGACATCGCCAGCCAGTATTTTGGGCAATCGGTCTCCAGCCGCCAGTTACTCGACATAGCCAAAGATATCTCCATCGCTTATCGCACTGAAGTGCGTGACGCCCAGCAATTACAAAAAAGTTCGGACCGTCTGGCGCAAAGCACGCAAGATTTTCGCCTGCAAATGGGTGACCCAGGTTACCGCGGCAATTTGCGAGAATTACTGGCCGAACCGTCGGTACAACGTGCGTTATTGTTGCTCGATGATGCGCTTGAGCTGTGTTACGACGTATCCAAACTTTCCCTTGGGCGCTCTGCATTGTTGGACGCGGCTTTCGAACGCATCGTGATTTTACGTGGGCGAATCAAACGCCTCAAAGAGGTCGATACCCCGGGTTACAGCTACTGGTATGAATGTAACGCGCGCAACTTCACGCTGGCGCTAACACCGCTTTCCGTCGCCGATAAATTCCAGGAAGTGATCAGCCAAAAAGCAGGTACCTGGATTTTTACTTCGGCAACGCTTTCAGTAAACGACCAGCTTAGCCATTTTACCGAACGACTGGGTATCGCCAATGCGCAAACCTTGTTATTAGCCAGCCCGTTTGACTATGCCAGCCAGGCGTTGTTGTGTGTGCCGCGTGGTTTACCAACGCCTAACCAACCGGCAGCAGGCAAACATCTGGCAAAAATGCTCAAGCCGCTTATCGAAGCTAACAATGGTCGTTGCTTCATGTTGTGTACCTCCCATTCGATGATGCGCGATTTAGCCGAGCAATTCCGCGCCACTATGACATTACCGGTGTTGTTGCAGGGTGAAACCAGCAAAGGCCAGTTGTTGCAGCAGTTCGTTGACGCAGGTAACGCATTGTTGGTCGCGACCAGTAGTTTTTGGGAAGGTGTGGATGTGCGTGGTGATGCGCTGTCACTGGTGATTATCGACAAACTGCCGTTTACCTCGCCGGATGACCCTTTGCTGAAAGCACGCATGGAAGATTGCCGCCTGCGTGGGGGCGACCCGTTCGAAGATGTGCAACTCCCCGACGCCGTTATTACCTTAAAACAAGGCGTTGGACGCTTAATCCGTGATGTTGATGACCGTGGTGTGCTGGTGATTTGTGATAATCGCCTGGTGATGCGCCCTTATGGTGCTGTATTCCTCAACAGCCTGCCGCCCACACCGCGCACACGGGATATTAATCGGGCAGTTGAATTCCTTAACCACCGCTCGGCGCAGTAATTTGTGCCAGGCTATGGTATGATGCGTGCCGATTTTTGACCTTATTTTCCTGCCAGAGGTTGGCAATACCATGCGAATTTTAGCCATCGATACCGCGACAGAAGCATGTTCGGTTGCCCTGTATAATGAAGGGGCGACCCTTGCCCATTTCGAGCTCTGCCCACGCGAACACACCCAACGTATCCTGCCGCTGGTGCGAGACATCCTCAATGAAGGGGGTGTTGGTCTGACCGCATTGAATGCGCTTGCTTATGGCCGTGGCCCAGGTAGTTTTACCGGCGTGCGTATCGGTATTGGTATTGCGCAAGGGCTGGCGCTGGGGGCTGAATTGCCGATGATTGGCATTTCGACTCTGGCCACCATGGCGCAGGGTGCCTGGCGTATGACCGGAGCGACCCGTGTATTGGCAGCTATCGACGCGCGCATGGGTGAAGTGTATTGGGCTGAATACCAGCGTGATGAACTGGGTGTCTGGCACGGTGAAGAAACTGAAGCTGTGTTAAAACCAGAAGCGGTTGCTGAACGGTTGAAGCATCTTCAGGGCGAATGGGCGACAGTAGGCACGGGCTGGCAAGCCTGGCCAGATATGGCGCAAGGCAGTGAACTGCAGATCCGTGATGGTGAAGTCACACTTCCTGCAGCAGAAGATATGTTGCCTTTGGCAATTCAGGCATTAAATGATGGTTGTACGGTGGCGGTAGAACATGCCGAGCCGGTTTATCTGCGTAATGAAGTGACATGGAAGAAGCTTCCAGGCAGAGAATAATTCCCAACGTTTTTGGGAAGCCGAAACTGCGTCAAGGAGAAAGGTTATGGCTGGTTTGAATCTCAGAATTGTTAGCCGATTACTGGCAGTTGCTGCCGTAGTTATGCTGAGTGGTTGTGTCACCATCCCTGATGCGATTAAGGGCACCAGTGCCACGCCGCAACAAGATTTAGCGCGAGTGATGAATGCACCGCAACTCTACGTTGGGCAAGAAGCGCGTTTCGGTGGGCGAGTGGTGAACATCGATAACAAACAAGGCAGAACACGTCTGGAAATTGCCACCGTCAGCCTCGACGACGGAGCGCGCCCGCAATTGGGTGAGCCTTCCAGAGGGCGTATTTACGCTGACGTGAATGGTTTCCTCGACCCGGTCGATTTCCGTGGCCAGTTGGTCACCGTTGTGGGTCCCATCACTGGTGTAGTGGAAGGCAAAGTGGGCGAAACCGCTTACAAGTTTATGGTGATGCAGGTCAATGGCTATAAACGCTGGCGTGTTACACAACAAGTGGTCATGCCGCCACAGCCAATCGACCCGTGGTTCTGGGGCGGGCCGTACCCTTATCGTGGGCGTTACGGCTACGGCGGGATGTGGGGCGGCGGATGGTATAATCCAGGTCCGGCACAGGTTCAGACTATCGTAACTGAGTAACTCACTGTTTTAACAAGTTAAATAGGCAGCGGCATGTCCGCTGTCTATTTTTTTCTACAATCGATAAAAAATAATTAGTGATGTGCTTCGCAACCTTAAATCAGTCTAATTAATAAACTGGTACGCTGAGTTAATATTATGTTAACAGCGTGTTTATATATTGGGGTTGTGATGACGACGAATAATAAATTCAGAGGTGGATCCTTGAAGAAGGTTTGGCTTAACCGCTACCCAGCCGATGTTGCGGCTGAGATAAATCCTGACCGTTATCAGTCCCTGGTTGATATGTTTGAGCAAGCAACGGCACGCTATGCGGATCAGCCTGCGTTCGTGAATATGGGCGAAGTGATGACGTTCCGTAAGCTGGAAGAGCGAAGCCGTGCTTTTGCTGCGTATTTACAACAAGGTCTTGGCCTGCAAAAGGGCGACCGCGTTGCGTTAATGATGCCAAACCTGTTGCAGTATCCCGTCGCGTTGTTCGGTATTTTGCGTGCGGGCATGGTGGTGGTGAACGTCAACCCGTTGTACACCCCACGTGAGCTTGAACATCAGCTTAATGACAGCGGTGCCAGCGCCATTGTGATTGTTTCGAACTTTGCGCATACGCTAGAAAAAGTTGTCGATAAAACTCAGGTAAAACACGTTATTTTGACCCGCATGGGTGACCAGCTTTCTGCGGCAAAAGGGACGTTAGTCAACTTTGTGGTTAAGTACATCAAACGCCTGGTGCCGAAGTATCATCTTCCCGATGCCATTTCTTTCCGCAGTGCCCTGCAACACGGCTATCGTCTCCAGTATATTAAACCTGAAATTCTGAATGCCGACCTCGCGTTCTTGCAATATACCGGTGGCACGACAGGCGTTGCCAAAGGGGCGATGCTGACGCACCGCAATATGTTGGCGAATCTGGAACAAGTCAGAGCGGCTTACAGCCCATTGTTATTCGAACGCAAAGAGCTGGTGGTGACGGCCCTGCCGCTTTATCACATCTTTGCGCTCACCATGAACTGCCTGCTGTTTATTGAGCTTGGTGGGCAGAACTTGCTGATCACTAACCCGCGTGATATTCCGGGGCTGGTGAAAGAGTTGGCGAAATATCCATTTACCGCCATGACCGGTGTTAACACATTGTTCAATGCGCTGCTCAATAATAAAGAATTCCAGCAACTCGACTTTTCTAGTCTGCATCTTTCGGCTGGCGGCGGGATGCCAGTACAACACGCGGTGGCTGAACGCTGGGAGAAACTGACCGGCCGCTTCCTGCTTGAAGGTTATGGTTTGACGGAATGTGCGCCGCTGGTCAGTGCTAATCCGCATGACATGGATTACCACAGTGGCAGTATCGGTTTACCGGTGCCTTCCACCGAAGTGAAACTGATTGATGACGAAGGCGAAGAAGTACCTCCGGGCGAGCCCGGCGAGCTGTGTGTGAAAGGCCCGCAGGTGATGTTGGGTTACTGGCAGCGCCCGGATGCAACAGATGAGATTATGCATGACGGTTGGCTACGTACCGGTGATATTGCTGTGATGGACGAGGAGGGCTTTATGCGTATCGTCGATCGCAAGAAAGATATGATTCTGGTCTCCGGCTTTAATGTGTATCCAAACGAAATTGAAGACGTGGTTATGCAACATAGCGGCGTACTTGAAGTCGCGGCGGTTGGCGTTCCAAGTGGCGCTTCCGGTGAAGCGGTAAAAATCTTCGTAGTGAAAAAAGATCCAGCTTTAACTGAAGAGGCATTGGTTGTTTTTTGTCGCCGGCACCTCACAGGTTATAAAGTGCCTAAGCTTGTTGAGTTCCGTGAAGAACTACCAAAATCAAACGTTGGCAAAATATTACGACGAGAACTACGTGACGAATCGGTCAGTAAAGGCAACAATAACGCCTGAGCTCCGAGTCCGTCGCCCTAACGCCGGTAAACCGGCGTTTTTTATGGGCGCAAACCTAAGAGAACTGAATTTGACTTACCAAATGATTGTTACCGATGAAGCCCTTGCCACAGTGTGTGAGGCCGCTCGTCACTTTCCAGCGATAGCGCTGGATACCGAATTTGTTCGTACCCGTACTTACTACCCGCAACTGGGTTTGATCCAGCTATTCGACGGTGAAACAGCTTCGCTTATCGACCCGTTAACCATCACTAACTGGTCACCGTTTAAAGCGCTACTGCAAAATAAAGCAGTGATTAAATTCCTGCACGCGGGTAGCGAAGACCTGGAAGTATTCCTCAATGCGTATAGCATGCTGCCCGATCCGTTTATTGATACGCAGATCCTGGCAGCGTTTAGTGGACGCCCACTCTCGTGTGGTTTTGCCACCATCGTTGAGTCCTTCACGGGGATCGCCCTGGATAAAAGTGAATCACGTACCGACTGGCTTGCTCGCCCGCTGACCGAGCGTCAGTGTGACTATGCCGCCGCAGATGTCCTTTATTTGCTGCCCATTGCGCATAAATTGATGGAAGAGACACAAGCTGCAGGCTGGATGGAAGCGGCACTCGATGAGTGTAACTTGATGGCAGCGCGTCGTCAGGATGTACTGGACCCGGAAGAAGCCTGGCGCGAAATCGGTAACGCATGGCAATTGAGAACACGTCAATTGGCTTGTCTGAAGAAACTGGCCTCGTGGCGACTGCGCAAAGCGCGTGAGCGCGACATGGCTGTCAATTTTGTGGTGCGTGAAGAACATCTGTGGCAGGTCGCGCGTTACATGCCTGGTTCGTTGGGGGAACTGGAACATCTTGGCCTGAGCGGGAGTGAAATCCGTTTCCACGGCAAAGCACTGTTAGAGATGGTCGTTGAAGCTCAGGCACTATCTGATGATGAATTGCCAGAACCGTTAAGCAATCTGGTTGATATGCCGGGCTATCGCCGCGTATTTAAAGCGATTAAAGCGTTGGTACAGCAAGTGAGCGAGGATTGTGGTTTAAGCGTTGAATTGCTGGCTTCACGTCGACAAATTAACCAACTGTTGAACTGGCACTGGAAATTAAAATCACCATCAACACAACCGGAATTAATTAGTGGTTGGCGTGGGCGAGTGATGGGTGAAGCATTAAAAACGCTGTTGGCTGATTTTTAATATTTGTTGATAGTTACTGGGAATAATTACAGGGATGTGTTGAGTAATAATGGAATAAAACCATTAGCTATTTAAGAATAGTCTGTATTAAAAAGTTGTCTGTGCGTAAAAATAAATAAGCCCCCAGGATTAATTCTGAGGGCTTATTTTGAGCAGTTGCATCACGCAGATTTTGTTGTTGCTTCCTGTGCTTCTGGCAACGTGACATTAAGCTCCAGAACAGAAATATCGTCATCTTTTTGATCAAGAACGACGGTTAACATCTCTGGATCGATTTTGACGTATTTGCAAATCACTTCCAGAATATCGCGTTTTAGCTGCGGTAAATAATGCGGTTCACTATCACCACGGCGCCGTTCTGCAACGATAATTTGCAGACGTTCTTTTGCAATGTTGGCGGTGTTCTTTTTCCGTGAGAGAAAAAAGTCTAGTAATGCCATAACTTATCCTCCGAACAGGCGTTTGAGGAAGCCTTTCTTCTCTTCTTCAATGAAGCGGAAAGGGCGATCTTCGCCAAGCAGGCGCTCAACAGTATCTGCGTAAGCTTTACCAGCATCAGCCTCCTGGTCAAGAATGACCGGCTCACCCTGGTTTGACGCACGCAGAACAGATTGATCTTCCGGGATAACCCCGACCAGTGGAATGCGCAGGATTTCCAGCACATCTTCCATGCTTAGCATGTCGCCGCGATTAACACGGCCTGGGTTGTAGCGAGTAAGAAGCAGGTGTTCTTTAATCGGCGCTTCACCGTTTTCTGCACGGCGAGATTTAGAAGAAAGAATACCAAGAATTCGGTCAGAATCTCGTACCGATGAAACTTCAGGGTTAGTAGTAATAACCGCTTCATCAGCAAAATAGAGCGCCATTAATGCGCCAGTTTCGATACCTGCAGGGGAATCACAAACAATAAATTCGAAGTCCATATTTTTCAGGTCTTCAAGCACTTTCGCCACGCCTTCACGCGTGAGTGCGTCTTTGTCACGGGTCTGTGATGCCGGCAGAATATAAAGCTGCTCGGTGCGTTTATCTCTGATTAACGCCTGATTTAATGTGGCATCGCCCTGAATAACGTTGACGAAATCGTATACCACCCGACGCTCGCAGCCCATAATCAAATCCAGGTTACGCAGGCCAATATCAAAATCGATTACGACGGTTTTTCTTCCCTTCTGGGCCAAACCTGTAGCGATGGCCGCGCTGGACGTGGTCTTACCGACGCCCCCTTTACCCGATGTAACAACAATAATGCGTGCCATAAAGGAATTCCTTGTTAAAAGGGCTTAATTCAAAGGTTGAACGGAGAGAGCACCACTCGCCAGACTCAGGCGTGCTGCTTTCCCATAATAATCAGCTGGTATTTGTTCACTCAGCCAGTATTCACCCGCTATTGAGACCAGCTCAGCAGCAAGATTTGTACAGAATATTTGTGCATCACGATCGCCGCTGGCACCCGCCAGGGCACGGCCACGCATCATGCCGTAAACATGAATATTACCATCAGCTATAAGTTCTGCACCGGCACTGACGTGATTGGTGATAATCAAATCACAGTTTGGTGCATAAATGCGCTGACCGGAACGAACAGGGGTATCAATCAAACGTGTTTTTGTGATCGAGTTAACAACGGGTTCGACAGGGGCGGCAATCTCAACGGGCGCGGCCTTAGCACGTGAATTTTTTTCTTTCCCTTCCGTCAGAAGTGGCAAGCCCGCACGCTCAATTTCTTTTTTCAGCGCTTCGTCTTTACAGCCACTAATACCGACGACACGCAAACCGGAAGAAACCACTGCTTGCTGGACTTTTTTCCAGTTAACTGAACCATCGAGACTGGCAACATTCACCACCACCGGGGCATTTTTCAGAAAGGCTGGAGCCTGAGATACTTTTTCCTGGAGGGCCTGGAGAATCACCTCGGGTTGTGCGTCATGTAAATGAAGCACTGATAAGGTAAAACTGCTGCCTTTTAACTCGATTGGCGTGTTTGACATCCTGGCCTTACTCAATTCAGTTTTAATCCCCACTGCTGTGGGACGATATTCCGAAGTACATCTGGCATGTTATAGTCACAGGTATATTCAGGCAAGCCACCATCTGGCGAAAATAGAGTAAAAAAAATGTTTTGTGTGATCTACAGAAGTAGCAAGCGTGACCAGACATATCTATATGTCGAAAAAAAAGACGATTTCTCTCGGGTTCCTGAAGAATTGATGAAAGGTTTTGGTACACCCCAATTGGCGATGATATTGCCGCTTGATGGCAGTAAAAAACTGGCCAACGCTGATTTTGATAAAGTAAAGCAAGCACTCAAAGATCAGGGCTATTATTTACAATTGCCACCGCCCCCAGAAAGTTTGTTAAAAATGCACCTCGAAAGTAGTCCGAAAAAATAAGTTTCAGACTAGTGCCCAATTCTTTCCTATACATATACTCTAAATACTACGAGTTGCAGGTAGGCGGCAAGGGAGCAAATCCCCTGGAGCTTACTTGAGTAAGTGACTGGGGTTTGTGAGTGCAGCCAACGCCCCTGCAGCTTGAAGTATGACGGGTATAAAGGTAGATGATATTTAGAACAAATAACCGCGGGGAAAATAATGAATACTCCAGCAATTTGTTTAACGGTCATCGCCTTTATCCTGGGTGGTTTTAGCGTTTCATCCGCCGATGCGCAGACGCAATCTGTTGTAAACACACCGATTGCGCCGCAGCCTGAGGCTAAGCCCGCGCCGACCACGCTTGCAGAACAAGGGCGTAATCCCGCCGAATTCCCCGCTTTTGTTGAAACCCTTAAGACCCAGGCCCGAGCACAGGGTATCAGTGAACGCACCATCAACAGCGCTTTTGCCAACGTCCATTTTGTTGATCGGGTCATAAAATCTGACCAGAACCAGCTTGAAAAGAAAATCATGCTTGATGAATATCTGGCACGAGTGATCACGCCGAAAAAGATTGAAAAAGCGCGTGTGCAGTATCGCCAGCATCAAAGTGAATTAAACCAGGTCAGTGAGCGGACTGGCGTACAAAGCCAGTACATTGTGGCTTTATGGGCCATGGAAAGCTTGTTTGGTGAAATACAAGGGAAAGAGGACATCATTTCTGCACTGGCAACGCTCGCTTTTGAAGGGCGGCGTGAAGCCTTTTTTACCAAAGAGTTGATGGCATCGCTGAAAATCCTCGACCAGGGGCATATCCCGGTACAAGAGTTGAAAGGCTCGTGGGCAGGCGCGATGGGGCAAAACCAGTTTATGCCGACTTCCTATCTGCACTACGGTGCTGATGGCGATGGTGACGGGAAAATTGATATCTGGCAGAACACTAGCGATGTTTTTGCTTCCACGGCTAATTACCTGAAAAAAGAAGGTTGGCAAGCTGGTGGCTCATGGGGTAAAGAAATAACTTTACCTAAAGGTTTCAATAGTGCCCTTGCAGGTACTAAATCAAACCAGGGCAAAACCGTCACTCAGTGGCGAAAATTAGGTGTCATACAGAAAGACGGCACACCACTGCATCTGTCGAAGAAAAAAGCCTGGATTGTGACACCGGATGATAATCAGGGGCGCTCATTCCTGGTCTACAACAACTTCCGCACAATTATGCACTGGAACCGTTCTTACTACTTTGCGATAAGTATCGGCACAATGGCGGATGCGATTGTGCAGTAACCCAGACTCATCAGTTCTTATATACCCAATATACGCAACGAGGCAGAGGAAAGCATGTATCAGCATCATAACTGGCAGGGGGCGCTGCTGGATTTTCCGGTCAGCAAAGTAGTATGTGTAGGCAGTAACTACGCAAAACATATCAAAGAGATGGGCAGTGCGACGCCCGATGAGCCGGTGTTGTTCATTAAGCCCGAGAGTGCGCTGTGCGATATTCGTCAGCCGTTGGTTCTACCGCAGGATTTGGGTTCCGTTCACCATGAAGTGGAGCTGGCAATTCTGATCGGCTCAACGTTGAGAAAGGCGACGGAAGAGCATGTGACCAAAGCCATTGCAGGATATGGCGTAGCGCTTGATCTTACGTTGCGTGATTTACAAGGCAAACTTAAAAAAGCGGGCCAGCCGTGGGAAAAGTCCAAAGGGTTTGATAACTCTTGCCCGATTTCAGGTTTTGTTCTCGCCAGTGAATTTAGCGGCGATCCGCAAAACTCAGAGCTTGCGTTAAAGATCAACGGTGAAATCCGCCAGCAGGGCAGTACCTCCGATATGATCCATAAAATCGTGCCACTCATTGCCTATATGAGTCGGTTCTTCACCCTGCGTGCCGGAGATGTCATTCTCACCGGGACCCCGGAAGGTGTTGGGCCGCTCAACAGCGGTGATGAACTAGAAGTGAGCTTTGCTAACCGTAGTTTGACTACGCGTGTTCTATAATCAATTTGCCGCCTGTGGGCGGCAAAACTTGCATCTGCGGCTCAGACTGTTTATAAGGTGCGCTTGTTTTTATTACAGGACACCATCATGACAACAGCGCCGTTCTGGCAGTGCAAAACTCTTGACGAAATGAGTGATGCGGAGTGGGAATCTCTCTGCGATGGCTGCGGCCAGTGCTGTTTGCATAAATTGATGGATGAAGACACGGATGAAATCTATTTCACCAACGTTGCCTGCAAGCAGTTAAACATCAAAACTTGCCAGTGTAAAAACTATGCCCGTCGCTTTGACTACGAGCCAGATTGCATCAAGCTAACGCGTGACAATTTACCTACCTTCGAATGGCTTCCGCATACTTGCGCTTATCGTCTGTTAGCTGAAGGCAAAGACTTGCCGGCATGGCACCCGTTGTTGACTGGCTCAAAAGCGGCAATGCACGGCGAACGCATTTCTGTGCGTCATATCGCAGTGAAAGAATCCGAAGTGCGCGACTGGCAGGACCACATTTTAAACAAACCTGAGTGGGCTGATTAATCTCTGGGATTGATAGACGTTACCATCACATAAAATTTATCAGACAATATTGGGTGCAAACGCGGCCAACATTGCTTTGCTCCTTTTTATAAAAATTCTTATCTGCCAAGTTAAATATATTAAGTATGAAAAAGAAAGTGATTTGAACGATACACTGCGCCGCTTTACCGATAACGCTTAAAATATTGAGTGGAACGTCCAATAGAAGAGATGAGGCTAATACAGAGTAAACTTTGGATAATATGATTGAGCATGCCGACAAATCACTTTAATAAGCCAAAAGAGCCGGTAAAAATCAAATCGTTGGGTTTAGCTAATCTTCTCCCCATATCTCCTGTGTCTGTGTCTAAGGTTTACAGTGTAAAATTTTACCCAAGAGGTGACGGTGCAGACAAAATCACTATGAAAGTGGATTTGGGTAAAAATAAATCGTACAAATCAGAATTTTTATGATACGGTATCCTTTCAATAACAAGTAAAAGTAGGTTTTTATCCAATATTTAACATTTAAGTGTCCGTCATGTGGCGGTTCACAGTATCGCACTTCCCCCTACGATGTCCGAGAAACAAATCCCCATGGCGCTGTTTGTATCTTCTGTAAATCAGGGATGCACCTCCTTCATCAAGCGATGAGTGCGATTCATCAACATAGCGTGTCCGCTCGCTAAAAACGTCTGCCGCTGATTTTGCTTTCCCCAGTCCTGCACTGTTACCATTCGGCCTCCATAACGGAGGAATAATGAAAAAAATAACACTAGTGCTTGGGGCAATCATACTCAGTGGCTGTTCATCTCCAGAACCCACTGCACCCAAACCGCCTCAGGTTATCGGCATGCCGAACCCGGCGTCAGTTTACTGCAAAGACAAAGGCGGTGAATTAAGGACGGTGAAAACCGATTTGGGTGAGCGTGGTGATTGCTTATTGCCGAGCGGTGAACGTATGGACCAGTGGGAGCTTTATCGTCGCGACCACTAATAATAAAAAACCCGCCTCGGCGGGTTTTTGTTTTCTGGATGACCCGTCCTAAATAGCGTTGACACATTTAACTCGCAGGCAGAGGAAAATGTGATGAACCAATATGTTAAACGCACACAACGCGATTACCCTCTATCCTTTAAACTGGCCGTTGTCGAACAGGTCGAAAAAGGGGAAATGACTTACCGTCAGGCGCAAGACCGCTACGGTATTCAGGGTAGCCACACCGTCATGACGTGGTTGCGCAGATACGGTCAACTCGACTGGCACTCCCCCTCTCTCGCAAGAAAGTGCGGAGCTACTATGCCCAAAATACCTCTTACTCCCGAACAACGGATCAAAGAACTCGAGCAGCAACTGGCTGAATCAGAAATAAAAGCCCAGTTTTTTGAAGCTGTCGTGAAGGTAATGAATACCGAGTTCGGAGCCACACTGACAAAAAAGCAGTTGGCCACCTTATCACGCAAGCACAAACGCCGGGACTCACAGTAATGCGTGCTTGCCGGTTCATGGGGATCAGCCGACAGGCGTGGTATCAATCCCTGCAACGTGAGCGCGGAAGAGAAAGACAGGCGCAGCATATCGTTGAACAGGTGACGACCATCCGGCTACACCAGCCCCGGCTGGGGACACGTAAACTGCATTATTTATTGCGACAGCAACCAGAGCCGGCACTCCATGTCGGTCGGGATCGTTTGTTCCAGATACTGCGTGGCGCACGATTACTGGTAATACCGAAACGGGCGTATCACAAAACGACTCAAAGCCATCATCGCTTTTATCGTCATCCTAACTTATTGAAGGCGGGAGAAAATCAGGTTGTTGCCAGCCGCCCGGAGCAGGTGTGGGTCGCGGATATCACGTACATTCCCCTGCGTAAGGGAACGGCGTACCTCAGTCTGATAACAGACGTCTGGTCGAGAAAAATCGTGGGATATCATGTGCATGAAAGTCTGCATACCCATCATGTGGCTAAGGCGTTCAGAATGGCGCTGGTCAGCAGGCGTACAGCACATCCACTGGTGCATCACTCAGATCGGGGTGTGCAGTACTGTTCAACAGAATATCAGGCACTACACCAACGCCATGGGGTCATCTGCTCGATGACAGACGGGTATGACTGTTATCAGAATGCGCTGGCGGAACGGGTAAACGGGATATTAAAAATGGAATATCTGCTCGGGAAGCCAGAAGATATCGGACAGGCAAGAAAGATGGTCAGGGAGTCGGTGGAAATCTACAACACGCGGCGGCCACATCTGTCGCTAAAATACAAAACGCCCGATGAAGTTCATCGGGCGTTGTAAGGCCGAAAAGTGTCAACCTATAGCAGGACTAGTCAAGGTAATGAATACCGAGTTCGGAGCCACACTGACAAAAAAGCAGTTGGCCACCTTATCACGCAAGCACAAACGCCGGGACTCACAGTAATGCGTGCTTGCCGGTTCATGGGGATCAGCCGACAGGCGTGGTATCAATCCCTGCAACGTGAGCGCGGAAGAGAAAGACAGGCGCAGCATATCGTTGAACAGGTGACGACCATCCGGCTACACCAGCCCCGGCTGGGGACACGTAAACTGCATTATTTATTGCGACAGCAACCAGAGCCGGCACTCCATGTCGGTCGGGATCGTTTGTTCCAGATACTGCGTGGCGCACGATTACTGGTAATACCGAAACGGGCGTATCACAAAACGACTCAAAGCCATCATCGCTTTTATCGTCATCCTAACTTATTGAAGGCGGGAGAAAATCAGGTTGTTGCCAGCCGCCCGGAGCAGGTGTGGGTCGCGGATATCACGTACCTTCCCCTGCGTAAGGGAACGGCGTACCTCAGTCTGATAACAGACGTCTGGTCGAGAAAAATCGTGGGGTATCATGTGCATGAAAGTCTGCATACCCATCATGTGGCTAAGGCGTTCAGAATGGCGCTGGTCAGCAGGCGTACAGCACATCCACTGGTGCATCACTCAGATCGGGGTGTGCAGTACTGTTCAACAGAATATCAGGCACTACACCAACGCCATGGGGTCATCTGCTCGATGACAGACGGGTATGACTGTTATCAGAATGCGCTGGCGGAACGGGTAAACGGGATATTAAAAATGGAATATCTGCTCGGGAAGCCAGAAGATATTGGACAGGCAAGAAAGATGGTCAGGGAGTCGGTGGAAATCTACAACACGCGGCGGCCACATCTGTCGCTAAAATACAAAACGCCCGATGAAGTTCATCGGGCGTTGTAAGGCCGAAAAGTGTCAACCTATAGCAGGACTAGTCAGGAGACCTGGACTTAACGACCGAATAGGTCACGACGTTTTGGTTTGAATGGCTGAGCAATCAACACCAGCACAGCAATCACCAGGAACACAGCAAAAATTCCTACCAGCCACTGCACCATATCCAGCGACAGGAATTCCCATTGACGCACGGAACAGTCCCCTGTCGCCACAAAAACCTGTGGTAACCATTTATCGAGTGGCAACCAGCCTGGGAAACGAGCGGCAAAGTCACAGGTTACAAACGGAGAAGGGTGAAGTTGCAGCATGGTATGTTCCCATGCTAACTGCAGACCTTTCCCGGCACTATAAATCCACAGTGCAATTCCGGCATAACGCAACGGTGATTTCGGCGCAATCGCACCAACAATTCCCGCACCCATTACACCAAACAGTGCACAGCGCTCATAAATACACATTACACAAGGTTTCAGCAACATGACGTGCTGGAACCACAATGCCACCATCTCCAGGGCGAAAGCCGTGAATGCCAAAAGAAGCCAGGCACCGCGCCCACGGGAGCATTGGTTCAAATATCGCAACATAATCAGTATCCCTGCAACATGCTTTTAGTCGGCAGTGTAAACGAATTCGGTTTCAGCACCAGTACGCACATCAAAATAACATGCTAATTGAATGTTTATCAGACAAAAAGGTAAACGGGCAGCAGGCTGCCCGTAAATTTAGCTTAGTGCGGTATGGCGTCTATAGCGGGGGAGGAAATCAAACCAGTTTGCATCATCCATTCCGTGGCTGGCAGTAGAGTAAATTCTACGCATAACAGGCCGACCACAGTTAGCACCAGCGTATATGGCAGAGCCATTAGCACCATGCGACCATAAGATAGGCGAATCAGTGGTGCCAGCGCCGAAGTGAGCAGGAATAAAAATGCTGCCTGGCCGTTCGGTGTCGCAACTGATGGTAAGTTAGTCCCAGTGTTAATGGCCACCGCGAGCAACTCAAACTGTTTAAGATCGATAATGCCGCTGGTTAGCGCGGCTTTCGCTTCGTTGATGTACACGGTGCCAACAAACACGTTATCGGAAATCGATGACAAAATACCGTTGAACAAATAGAACAGCGCCAGTTGCGATTGCGGTTCGGCTTGCAATACAAATTGAATCACCGGCGTAAACAAATGCTGGTCGATAATCACTGCGACCACCGCAAAAAACACCGTTAACAGGGCAGTGAAGGGCAGCGCTTCGGTGAAGGCTTTACCTATCTGGTGTTCATCAGTCACACCACAAAGTGCAGTGGCGAAGATAATCACCGATAAACCAATTAACCCGACTTCAGCCAGATGCAGTGCCAGCGCAATAACCAGCCAAACACCAATCAATGCCTGAACGATGAGCTTCATACGGTCCTGGCGCGTGCGCTTCTGCGCGCTCCTGGTATCGTAGTCTTGCAAAATCCCACGGACTTTTTCCGGCAGTTTTTCGCCGTAACCGAGGATTTTGGTGGACTCAAGCAGAACACAGGTGAGCAGTCCGCAGACGAAAACCGGTAGGGTAACGGGTGCCATACGCAGGAAGAAATCACCAAAATGCCAACCGGCATTTTTCGCAATGATCAGGTTTTGCGGTTCGCCCACCATCGTCATCACGCCCCCCAGTGCCGTGCCGACACCCGCGTGCATCATCAGGCTGCGTAAGAAAGCGCGGAACTCTTCAAGCGTATTGCGATTCTCGGAATCAAGGCGCGAGTCATCCTGAAGATCTCCGTCAATGTCGCCAGCGGATGCCACACGGTGATAAATGTCGTAGAAACCCACTGCTACGCTGATGACCACCGCGACCACAGTAAGGGCATCGAGAAATGCTGACAAAAACGCCGCAGCGAGACAAAATGCCAGCGAGAGTAAAATCTTCGAGCGGATACCCAACAGCAACTTGGTAAAGACCAAAAGCAGGAGTTGCTTCATGAAGTAGATGCCAGCCACCATAAAGATAAGCAACAGCAAGACTTCGATGTTCGCGGCGATTTCTGTGCGCACATGGTCTGCACTGGTCATGCCGATGAACACCGCTTCAAACGCCAACATACCGCCTGGCATTAACGGATAACATTTCAGCGCCATCGCGAGGGTAAAGATAAACTCTGCTACAAGTAACCAGCCTGCCAGAAATGGGCTAACAAACCAAAAAACTAAAGGGTTAATGACTAAAAAAGTCAATAAAGTCAGCTTGTACCAATTCGGAGACTGGCCTAAGAAGTTGCGAAACAGCGCACGCCCGGTAGACATTTCCATCGTTGAATTATCATGCTCCTGTGACCCGTCATGTCTCAGATACAGAGCGGATAGTTATCAGCCTGCGTTAAAAATGAAACATTTCGGATACATTATAAAATTGCGTTTTAATCGAGGTGTTTCAGGTTAACCGCGCACAAGATTTCAATCAAGGTATTGGAATATTATTTGGATGTGTGATTACGTGCAAAATTAAACCACGATTCCACATTTGGCGGCTGTCGCTGCTACCTGCGCCGCAAGGCATCTGGTATGATGAGTCTCTTTAGCAAAACCTGTGTAATGGAAAGCATACTATGGTCATTAAGGCGCAGAGCCCAGCGGGTTTCGCGGAAGAATACATCATTGAGAGTATCTGGAATAACCGCTTCGCTCCGGGGACAATTCTTCCCGCTGAACGTGAGTTATCCGAGCTAATTGGCGTCACTCGTACCACATTGCGCGAGGTGCTTCAGCGTCTGGCGCGTGATGGCTGGTTAACCATTCAGCATGGCAAGCCGACCAAAGTGAATAACTTCTGGGAAACCTCAGGTTTAAACATTCTGGAAACGCTGGCACGTCTCGATCACGACAGCGTGCCGCAGCTGATTGATAATCTGTTATCCGTTCGTACCAACATCGCGACGATCTTTATCCGCACCGCTGTTCGTCAGCATCCGGATAAAGCACAAGAAGTCCTGGCGACGGCGAATAGTGTTGAAGACCACGCTGATGCGTTTGCAAAGCTGGATTACAGCATTTTCCGTGGCCTGGCGTTCGCTTCTGGCAACCCGATTTACGGGCTAATCCTCAATGGAATGAAAGGATTATATACCCGTATCGGTCGTCACTATTTCTCAAGCCCTGAAGCGCGCAGCCTGGCATTAGGCTTCTACCACCGTCTGGCAGAAATTTGCCAACAAGGCCTGCACGACCAGGTATTTGATACCGTTCGTACCTATGGCCGTGAAAGTGGTGAAATCTGGCATCGGATGCAGAAAAATTTACCGGGCGATTTGGCGATGCACAGCCGTTAATCTGGCATTTTCATATCAACCCACGTAATACGAAAAACGCTTCCCGAAGGAAGCGTTTTTTTATGCCTGTGCAGTGACGGTCACAGGCTATTGAGCCGTGGAGGGCAACGTTCAAGCAACTCAACGCTACCATCTTCATTTTGCTGCTCGAGCGTCACATCAAAGCCCCACAGACGATGCACATGTTTGAGGACTTCACGACGCCCTTTATCCAGTGGCGCTCGGTTATGCGGGATATAACGCAGCGTGAGCGAACGGTCGCCGCGCAAATCAACGTTCCACACCTGAATATTTGGCTCAAGGTTGCTGAGATTGTACTGAGCGGACAGTTCAGCACGGATCTTCCGGTAGCCTTCTTCATTATGAATAGCGGCAATTTCCAGGTAATTATTGCGGTCATCATCAAGCACGGTAAACAAACGGAAATCGCGCATCAGTTTTGGTGACAGGAACTGGCTGATAAAACTTTCGTCCTTGAAATCACGCATCGCGAAATGCAGTGTTTCCAGCCAATCTTTACCCGCAATATCCGGGAACCAGTAGCGATCTTCTTCGGTCGGCGACTGGCAAATTCGTTTGATATCCTGGAACATTGCAAAACCGAGGGCATACGGGTTAATCCCGCTGTACCACGGGCTGTTGTACGGCGGCTGGAACACCACATTAGTGTGGCTGTGCAAAAACTCCAGCATAAAGCGGTCGGTCACTTTACCTTCATCATACAGATGATTAAGGATGGTGTAGTGCCAGAACGTCGCCCAGCCTTCATTCATCACTTGTGTTTGTTTCTGCGGATAAAAATACTGACTGACCTTACGCACGATACGCAAAATTTCACGCTGCCATGACTCCAGCAGCGGTGCATTCTTCTCCATAAAATAGAGCAGGTTTTCTTGCGGCTCAGAAGGGTAACGACGTGCTTCAGCAACCGTCTTTTCCTCTTCACGGCGTGGCAGGGTGCGCCAGAGCGTGTTGACCTGGCTTTGCAGGTACTCTTCACGGCTTTTCTGCCGGGCGGTTTCTTCCTGCAATGAAATCTTCTGCGGACGTTTATAGCGATCCACGCCGTAGTTCATCAGGGCATGGCAGGAGTCGAGCAAACGCTCTACTTCATCTACGCCATAACGCTCTTCACACTCGGTGATGTATTTACGGGCGAAAATCAGATAATCAATAATCGAGCTGGCATCCGTCCAGCTACGGAACAAGTAGTTGTTCTTGAAGAAAGAGTTGTGCCCATAACAGGCATGCGCGATAACCAGTGCCTGCATTGTGATGGTGTTTTCTTCCATCAAATAAGCGATACACGGGTTCGAGTTGATGACGATTTCATAGGCCAAACCCTGCTGCCCATGTTTATAAAGCCGCTCCGTTTCAATGAATTTTTTACCAAATGACCAGTGCGGGTAGTTAATCGGCATCCCGACACTTGAATAAGCATCCATCATTTGCTCGGAGGTAATCACTTCAATTTGATGAGGATAAGTCTCCAGCCGATAGAGTTTAGCGACACGGTCAATCTCAGCGAGATAGACATCAAGCAGTTCGAACGTCCAGTCAGGTCCATCACTAAGACGTTTAGAATCCTTTGTGGCGGAATCAGTAACAATAGCCATCAGCGCGCCCTCATTGTTGGCGGCTCTCTCTGGATGGAAAGCCTCACCTTCAAGAATAGACAACTCCTGAAACTTAGCCGCTGCAAGCAAAATTTTTTCCTCACGATTTACTCATCTTAACCCCCCGTATTTGACGAGAAATGCAGAATAATATTCTGCGTAAAATAGAATCATCGCAGGAGATTCTAATTATCGCCATCCTGCTGTATCAGCTAAGGATGTGAGGAAAGTCACTATAATAAAGCCATATGTTGAATAACATTTTCATCTGGGTTATCAATTTGTAATCAGAAGATTATTCTTTTAGCTAAATGGTGGAATGGATATGCGTGTTGTGGTGCTGGGAAGTGGTGTTGTTGGTGTCAGCAGTGCCTGGTATTTGCGTCAGGCTGGGCATGATGTCACGGTTATCGACAGGGAAGCGGGGCCTGCCATGGAAACCAGCGCGGCCAATGCCGGGCAAATATCACCGGGTTACGCCGCCCCCTGGGCAGCTCCTGGTGTGCCGCTTAAAGCTATTAAATGGATGTTCCAGCGCCACGCTCCACTGGCCATTAGCCTTGATGGCACGCAATTTCAGCTGAAGTGGATGTTGCAAATGCTGCGCAATTGCGACATGCGCCATTACATGGAAAACAAAGGCCGCATGGTGCGCCTGGCAGAGTACAGCCGCGATTGCCTGAAAGAACTGCGCCAGAGCACCAATATTCAATATGAAGGACGGCAGGGCGGTACGCTGCAACTGTTCCGCACCGCGCAGCAGTTTGAAAACGCGGCCAAAGACATTGCGGTTCTCGAAGATGCCGGTGTGCCGTACCAATTGCTGGAAGCCAGTCGTTTAGCCGAAGTAGAGCCTGCACTGGCTGATGTGGCCCATAAACTGACGGGTGGCCTGCGTCTTCCTAATGATGAAACTGGCGACTGCCAGTTGTTCACGCAAAATCTGGCCCGCATGGCCGCGGAAGCGGGCGTAGTGTTTCGTTTTAATACGCCAGTCGATCGTTTGCTGTATGAAGGCCAGAATATTTTTGGTGTGCAGTGCGGTAAAGAGGTGGTGAAAGCCGATGCCTATGTTGTCGCTTTCGGTTCGTATTCCACGGGCTTATTGAAAAATATCGTTGATATTCCAGTGTATCCGCTCAAAGGCTATTCCCTGACTATACCTATTGCCGATGAGCAAGGCGCTCCGGTTTCGACTATTCTCGATGAGACATACAAAATTGCTATCACGCGTTTCGACCAGCGTATTCGCGTCGGCGGAATGGCAGAAATTGTTGGATACAACACTGAATTACGGCAACCACGTCGTGAAACCCTGGAAATGGTCGTCCGCGATCTTTACCCGCGCGGTGGGCACGTTGAACAGGCGACATTCTGGACCGGTTTACGTCCGATGACGCCAGACGGCACGCCGATTGTCGGGCGGACACCGTTCAAGAATTTGTGGCTCAACACGGGGCACGGAACGCTGGGTTGGACGATGGCCTGCGGCTCAGGTCAGATGTTAAGTGATTTAATTTCTGGAAGAACACCGGCGATTCCGTTTGATGATCTCGCGGTAGCGCGTTACTCCCCAGGCTTCAATCCGACAGGCTCACAGCGTCTGCATAACGCTCATAATTAATTTTAAACAAGGAGCGGACATGACCCGTCCTGTTCTTGCGACGCTGGATCTCAGCGCGCTGCGTAACAATTTAAAAGTTGTCCGCCGGGCAGCACCTCATTCACGCGTCTGGTCGGTCGTCAAAGCGAATGCTTATGGTCATGGTCTGGAGCGTATCTGGTCGTCATTAAATGAAACTGATGGCTTCGCGATGCTCAACATTGAAGAAGCTATTTTGCTGCGTGAACGCGGCTGGAAAGGGCCGATTTTGATGCTCGAAGGCTTTTTCCACGCCGATGAACTGCCGCTGTTTGACCAGTACCGTCTCACCACCAGTTTGCACAGCAACTGGCAGGTGAAGGCTCTGGCGAATGCCAAACTTAACGCACCACTCGATGTTTATCTGAAAATGAACAGTGGCATGAACCGACTCGGGTTCAGCGCTGATCGGGTGCATTCTATCTGGCAGCAATTACGGGTTATTGCCAACGTCGGCCAGTTAACGCTGATGGCACATTTTGCCGATGCGGAGCAGCCTGAAGGGATTGTTGAACCGATGAAGCGGGTAGAGCAGGCAGTCGAAGGTTTAGATTGCCCTCGCTCACTCGCGAATTCTGCGGCGACGCTGTGGCACCCTGAAGCGCATTTCGATTGGGTTCGTCCTGGTATTGTGCTGTATGGCGCATCGCCGAGCGGCCAATGGTGCGATGTCGCCACCAGCGGCTTGCAGCCGGTCATGAGTTTGCAAAGTGAAATTATTGGTATCCAGAATCTCAAACCGGGCGATGCCGTCGGTTACGGCAGTCGTTATCGAACTGATGCTGAACAGCGAATTGGTATCGTCGCTTGTGGTTATGCGGATGGTTACCCGCGTCATGCACCGACGGGTACGCCAGTGCGTGTCGACGGCGTGTTAACGCACACTGTCGGGGCGATATCCATGGACATGCTGGCTGTTGACCTCACACCATGCCCACAGGCTGGGATAGGTAGCCCGGTTGAGTTGTGGGGTAACGAGGTTAAAATTGATGATGTCGCTCATGCTGCAGGGACAGTAGGGTACGAACTGATGTGTGCACTGGCACCGCGAGTGCCTGTTGTGACACAGCCTTAAAAGCTGGCGGATGACGCTTACGCTTATCCGCCCTACAAAACGTGGATGTCGGATTAGCGCAAGCGATATCCGACACCCACTTTGTTACTCGATTTCTTCGCTTTCGACTCTGACACCGATTTTAAGCACCTGATTATCTTCTTTCTCGGCAACCGTCCAAATCATGCCAGCGAATTCTACCTGGTCACCGACGACCGGCGCTGCACCAAGCATGCCTACCACAAATTCACCCAACGTTTGCTGCGTGTTCACACTGTCATCCAGCTCAAGCCCATAAATGGTCGCGACATCGGCAAACTGGGCGCTGGCTTCGAGGATAAAGTCCCCAAAGAAGCGCTGATCAAGCGCCACAGGAGGTGACTGGCTAAACATTTTACCGAGTGCAGGCAGATCGCGCTCACGGCCAATAACACAGAGCACATCACCGACTTTCAACCGCGTGCGGTCGCCAGGATTCATCAGAACATTGTCACGAAACAGTGCCGCTATTCGCGTGTCTTTCGGCATTTTCAGGTCGCGCAGGGAGGCACCGATGCACCATTTATCTTCACTTAGCTGATACACGAACTGTTCCCATGGATTCTCCGGATGAATATCCAGACCGACACGGGAAACTGGCCAACCGACTGGCGGCACCACAACTTTGGCTTTTTTAGCCGCCCAACTCAGAGACGTGCCCTGTAACAACAACGATACCAGCACCACGAAGAACGCCACATTGAAGAACAAACGAGCATTTTCGAGGCCCGCCATCATCGGGAATACCGCGAGGATAATCGGCACCGCACCGCGTAATCCTACCCAACTGATAAACACACGTTCACGCAGATTAAAGCCACGGAATGGCAGCAGACCGAGGAACACAGACAGCGGGCGGGCAAAGAAAATCATCCAGATGGAAAGCAGCAACGCCGGAATGGCAATCGGCAACAAATCAGTAGGGTTCACCAGCAATCCCAGCACCAGGAACATGCCGATTTGCGCAAACCACGCCAGCCCGTCAAAGTTTTGCAGAATACCAAAGCGGCTGCGAATCGGGCGGTTACCTAACAGGAAACCACAAAGATAGACCGCCAGAATCCCACTACCGTTCAGCGCCGTGGTGATGCCAAACACCATAATCCCGCCGCTCAACGCCAGCAGCGGATACAAACCTTGTGGCAAAGTGATGCGGTTGATCATCTGCAACAATAGATAACCGCCGCCGAGGCCGAGCAAAATTCCCAGCCCAAACTGCTGAATAAGATGCACCACGAACATCCAGCTCAAGCCAGTTTGCCCCTGCTGAATCATCTCAATCAGCGTGATGGTCAGAAACACTGCCATCGGATCGTTACTGCCAGATTCAATCTCCAGTGTGGCGCCAACACGTTCGTTAAGCCCTTTGCCGCCAAGCAATGAAAACACCGCTGCGGCATCGGTTGAGCCGACGATAGCGCCAATCAGTAAGCCTTCGATTAAATTAAGATTGAACAGCCAGGCGGCCGCCATACCGGTTAAACCCGATGTTACCAATACGCCAACAGTGGCAAGCGAAAGCGCGGGGCCAAGGGCTACACGAAACGAACTGGCCTGGGTGCGCATTCCGCCATCAAGCAGGATCACCGCCAGTGCCAGGTTACTGACCAAATAAGCGAAAGGATAATTATCAAACGGAATGCCACCGATACCGTCGATCCCCGCTAACATGCCGATAGCGAGGAAAATAACCAGAATGGGGATACCAAGACGAGAGGAAAAAGAACTTAATAAGATGCTACAAGTTACCAATACGGAACCTAAAATAAACAGACTGACGATCGCCCCTGCGTCCAAAATTATCTTTCCCCTTTTGCCTGTGCCAAACGTGTACATATGTTAACACGGAAGGCATTGATTAATTGTGCTATCTGCAGGGCGAAAGTTACTTTTTTTGCCTCATAACGGGGTGACCACTGACGGTCAGGCTGGCAGTTTGCCCATCGTGATGCAGTTCACCCCAGGCACCCAGTGGCAGGGTAACTGTTTCGGGTTCATGGCCGAACGGTAAACCCCGCAGGACCGGTATCGATAAGCGTTGTTGCAACATTTGGCACATTTCGTCGAAATCATACCCGCCATCATAATCACTTAGCGTTGCACCATTAAAACTGCCCAGAATCAGCGCTTTTTGACGCGCTAAAATCCCTGCGTGATGAAGTTGCAGCAACAAGCGCTCCACGCGGAACGGGTGCTCGTTAATATCTTCAACCACTAAAATGCCGCCATCGATAACCTTGAGCCATGGCGATCCAATCATCGACACCAGCATCGCCAGATTTCCTCCCCACAACGTACCGCTCGCGGTACAGGCTGGCGTAGGGCTTTGCCAGTCCACGGTAAATTTCGGTTCAGTAATTGCTTGCCAGAAATGCTGCCAGGTGAAGCTATTCAACTCTTCAGCGCCAAAGTTACCGGCAAGCATTGGCCCGCTGAAGGTAACCGTCCCGGTTTGGGAAAGGAGCGCTAACTGAATTGCGGTGAAATCGCTATGCCCGCAAATGATCGGTGTCCGTTCAGCAAAGGCATGTCCAAGGCTCGAATAGTCAATCTTTTCAAGCAGACGCGTTGCACCATAGCCGCCGCGTACCGCCAGCACGATATCGCATTCTGACGGCAGTGCAGATAAATCCTGAATATCGGCCAGTCGTTGTTCGTCTGTTCCGGCAAAACGCTGGAAGCGTCGCGTCACCACAGACTGGTTCTCAACCCGGTGACCTGCGGCTTTCAAACGTTCGATGCCGCGGGCAGCAGCAGCCTGATTAACACAGAATCCAGAGGGGGCAATTAAACGAATCGTCGACATGGCATTTCCTTGCGTAAAGTGAATTGGTTATCATGCCGCTTGAAACGGTGGTTGTCACCCGTCGACAACGACGAATCGCGGTAACTACGGCTTAGTAATATAAGGATAGATGCGTGAATATAAGATGGCTGATTGTATTGGTTCTGGTATTAGCGGGTTGTTCGAGCCACACAACCAAACAACCCGAGTGGGATCCAACAAAACCGGTACAACGCGCATTAACATGGATGCCAATTACCGAACAAGCGGCAAAAGAGTGGGGCGTAAGTCCACGCGTGGTGACAGCCATTATTGCTGTGGAGTCCGGCGGTAACCCTGCGCTGGTCAGTAAATCCAATGCTGTGGGTCTGATGCAGATTAAAGCCTCAACAGCTGGCAAAGATGTTTATCGCCATCTGGGGTGGGGCGGGCAGCCGTCAACCAGTGAGCTGAAAGACCCGGCTCGTAACATCTCAATTGGTACTGCGTATTTGAGCATTCTCGAACACGGCATTCTGGCCGGTATTGAGGACCCGGAAACGATGCAATATGCGTTACTGGCCTCGTATGCTAACGGTGCGGGGGCATTGCTCAGGACGTTCTCCTCAGATCGCAAAAAGGCCATTGATGAGATCAATGACCTAAGCCCAGACGAGTTTTACCAGTACATCGCGAAGAACCACCCGGCACCGCAGGCACCACGGTATTTGTATAAGGTCTCTAAAGCGTTAAACGCGATGTAACTGTTTGCTATTTCACCCGGCCTGCTTTCTCGCGGGCCGACCGTTCCAGCGAGAAAATAATACGCTGCAATTCGCGCTGCACGGCGGGGTTAACGTTAAGAAAGCGGAAACTCAGGCGTGGGGTACTGACAGTCTGGTTCTTACTGTCGATCACTTTCCGTTCAGATAAGGTGATCAACTGCATATCAAAATGGAATTTCCCCCACTGTACTAAATCGAGTTCCACCTGAGAAAAACGCATCCCATCTTTCAGCCCTTCCGGCAGTGGGCCATCAACCAATGCACCCATTCCACCTAATGACAAATCACACAGCCTGAACCGGAAGGGAGAACCATCGGGTAGCGTTGTGTTGCACAAATAATACGGCTGCAAGGGGGCTGAAATTCGGAAGTACTCGCGGCGTTGAACAAACCATAAAGCCGGTGGAATAGGGGCGTGGAATGCCGGTAAGTTCAGGTAATTTATCGCCGTGATTTTCGGCAAGATAAATTCAACCTTCGCCCCTTCGGTTTCGGCGGTGAATTGAATGTTTGCTGCTTTCTGCGCGCCCTGGTTTTCCTGCGCCTGGCTACCAAAATCCACAATCAAACCTGCCGCAGTGACCTCAAGAATCTTGCTGATGAATTGCCCGGATTGCCAGCTCAGACGAATCGGTACCTGCTTTTTATGGAGATCACGTAACACGCCTAATACTGCCAGAGGACTTTGTTTCAGAAACTGCTCGTTATAGTTACTCAAGGCCAGGTCCATGTTGTGTTTTGAAAGCTGTAAGAAACTATATCGGCAGAAAAATGAAAAACTTAAGATAAATCTCGGTTTTTTATCTTCACAAATTCAATATGTTGGTGACGTCAGTCACATTTTTCTAACACTTGATTATACTTAGCGTACCGACAAACAGAAGCCATGGTCATGTTGACGTGGATTCTGACTTGTTACGACCAACACAATAATGAAGAGGACGTTTAACATGGGTATTCTGGCCTGGATTATTTTCGGTTTGATAGCGGGTGTTATTGCAAAACTTCTTATGCCTGGTCGAGACGGTGGTGGTTTTATCCTTACCTGTATTTTAGGGATCATCGGTGCCGTTGTAGGGGGCTGGATAGCGACATTTCTTCATATTGGTGGCAGTGTTACGGGCTTCAACTTACCGAGTTTCCTGGTTGCCGTTGCGGGCGCGATTATTGTGCTAATTATTTACCGCATGGTTCGACGATAATTTGTGCAAATGGTGGATGACGCTGGCGCTTATCCCACCTACAACTACTTTTGTAGGTCGGGTAAGCGTAGCGTCACCCGACAAAAGCTATTCTCAGCGGCCCCATTTCTGGGGCCGTTTCATGTTTACTGTTTTTGCGTAAAGAAGTCGTTGTACAGCATATAAAGATGCGCGGCACTCCATGAGAAGTTAGGTGCGCCTTGTTGTTCACCGGTTAGTGGATTGTAGTTCTCACGAATTGGCCCGTCGGTAATCAGCCCGTTAGCATGCGCAAAGAAGCGGTTAGCCATTTCGACCGCATCAGCACGATAACCATAGCGTTCCATCCCTTTCAGCCCGAAGTAGAACTGATCCACCCACACGCGTCCGCGCCAGTAAATATCTGGCCCGAATGCCGGATTGGTGAGGGCTGCGGTGCCCAAAGGCACGTAAGTGTTGAACTCTTTCGGGTCTTTCATCACCTTAACCACGGCGTCAGCATGTGGCTGGGTGGCGGCACCGTTAAATAACGGTGACCAGCCTTCCGGCCCTTTGCCACGTGCGACGATAGGTTTCCCCGCGCAGCCATTTGCCAGCGGTTTATCCTCAATGCGGATGTCGTAATAGAAGCCGGTCACGTCGTCGAACATACAGGTGTTAATGTAATCAGCCAGTTTTTTGGCGTGACCACGGAATTTCTGCGCATCATCCTGTTTGCCCAGAATATCGGCCATTTCCGCCAGGTAACTACTGTCGCTGTACATGTAGCTGGCCTGATCAACCGACTCCTGGAGCAACGAATAGCCCAGCAAAGTGCCATCTGGCGCGCGGTTTTCCGCGAACAGCACCTGCCAGTCTTCGCGCTTACCGCCTTTATCCAGATAACGCTGCAACTGGTCTGGTTCAATAAAACCAAATACCGCTGCACCATCACGCCCTGATTCCCAGGCTGCCGCCACCTGCGCCGGAATATCGATGCTGTCATACTTTCCGCTGCGTAACACGCGGTTGTAATTCTCCAGACCGACCATTTTTTGCTCTTTGTTGCCGCGTTTCACGGTAAATATCATTTCGCCATTGGCGGTGTTATGCGCTTTGTCGCGAGTCGCACCGTATTCCGGCACACCGTTGTGGTTATGGTCGCGGTTGCGTAACCACCAGTCATGATAAGCCACCAGATGCGGATACATCTCTTCCAGCCAGGCTTTATCGGCGGTGGTTTTATACACTTCCATCACTGACCAGGCAGCGAGACTTGGCTTAGTATTGCGTTCGTTCCAGTTGCTACCATCGCCCCCGCGCTCTGGGTTGGTGTTATACGCCAGCAGATCCGGCACAAAGCCCACATCCCAGGGGCGCACAGGGTCATCAGCCGGGATTTGCCACGCAAATACGGCGCGGATGTTATCTTTTGCCACATCCGGGTTGAAATGCGCCATCGCGTAAGCCTGTTTCCAGGTGTCCCACGGCCAGGTCTGGTTACCGGAGAACCAACGTCCGGTCACCGATGGGGTGACGGAGTCGAACTTCATCGCTCCGGCAACACCGCGCCAGTTGCCATTGAGCGTCTCAATCGATTTCACTGCAACGCGAGTCTGAGCCGCTGTGGCATCAGGGTTGTTTAACCCTTTCTTTAGATAACCTTCCCAGCGTTGTTCCGAGGCGCTGAGATATGGCTGTGGATGCTGAAGAATATCGGTGATTTTGGCTTGTTCTTTTTGCACTTCCGCCGCATTCAGCAGGTGCGAGTAGGTAGTATAAATAGTGGTGGAACGGGCAATATTCGCCTTTGCCACAAAACTATGCCCGTTGATTTGCGTGCTCATCGGCAGCGTTTTGTGGATTTGGTATTGCGACTCGCCAGACGTCATCAGATTAGAGTCGGAGCGCACTTTACCAAAGCTCACGTTCAGCCCGTCTTGGGTGGCGTATAGTGTGCGGTCGTATGCAGGGAATGCCTGGTCAATCGTCTCGTTTGACTGCGGTTTCTGTTCCTGTAGATGGTATTTTTCCAGCAACTGCCCATCCCACACCAGCTCAAGCGGTGTGTCGGTGGTTACCTCTGTCGCCAGTAAAGAGGTGCGGGAAGTGACAAAACGCAGCGTCATTTTTACCGTCACACCAGGTGCGGAGAGCGTTTGAATCAAAGCACCAGGAATGCTGTACGCCTGCATGGTGAACGCCACTTTCTCACCGTTTTTATACACGCTCAGGCGGTCGAAATTATTCGCCATAAAGTTGATGTACTCTTCGGTCAGTAGCGCCGGCCCCGGGAATCCGCCCATACCTTCGCTGTTTGCGGGCAGCAAATGCCCGTGCCACGCACCATCATCAAACAGCGGGTTAAAGCGCTGATGCTCATCAAAATCGTAATCGAGCATCGCTTGCGGCGCGCCGCTGCGGTCAATAACGTTGTGGAACTGATTAGCTTTGAGGGTTGTCGAGTCATGGTCTGTTGACTGACATCCCGACAACGCGAGCAACACCGCCAGTGGGGCAAGTCGAAGTACTGGTTTCATGCCGTTTCCTTACCAATAAAAGAGTGCATCAGAAGTATCGAATGGTTATGCCGTTTGCTTGCATTATTGTTACGGCAGGGTAACGGTAGTTATCTTAGATAATATTTTACTAAAAAATACACTTGAAGCAGCAAAGCGATAGCTGGCTCACAACTTCAGATTGCCGTGAAACAGGTTAAACGAATGGGTATACACGGGTCAGTTATGACATTAAGCTGTTGTTTTCATCAGGTGATTATTGGGGTGTTATGGCTACATTGAAGGAAATTGCTGAGGCGGCTCAGGTCTCTGTGGCGACCGTTTCACGCGTGCTCAATGACGACCCGAGTTTGAGCGTCAAAACACAGACTCGGCAAAAAATCCTCGAAGCCGCAGAAAGACTGGAATACAAAGTCCCCAGCGCGAAACGGCAGGCAAGTCAGCGGCTGACGTTTGCGGCACTGTATACCCACGGACAAGAGCTCGAGATTAATGACCCCTATTATCTGGCGATGCGCTATGGCATTGAAACACAATGCGAAAAATTAGGCATTACTCTGGTTTCTTGTTACGACTTTAAAAGCGAACGTCCGGTTGTTGCCGCCGTCGATGGTTTACTAATAATTGGTAAACCTCTGCCAGTTGCCAGGGCATGGCTTGATCAACAAGAACTCCCTCTGGTGTTCCTTGATGGCGTGACTGATGATCCTCGTTTTGATTGCGTTAACGTGGACTTGTACAAAATCAGCCGTAAAGTTATCGATTACTTCATCTCGCGCGGCTATATGCGGATTGGTTTTATTGGTGGCCGCGATGACCCAGCCTATGCCGACCAGCGTGAAGAAGCTTTCGTAGAGTATGGGCGTAGTAAGAAAGTGGTCAGCGCAAAAGATGTTTATTACGGCGACTTTAGCAGCCAGTCTGGCTACCAGTGCGCGTTGAAAATGCTTGCTACATCAGGTGATTACCCGCCAGCGTTGTTCGTTGCCACCGACTCCATTGCCATTGGTGTGTTGCGTGCATTGCATGAACACGGGGTTAAAGTCCCGCAGCAAATGGCGTTAATCAGCGTTAACGATATTCCTACCGCACGCTTTGTTTTCCCCGCGTTGTCTACCGTGCGTATCCATTCTGAAACGATGGGTGCCCAGGCGGTAAATCTTTTAATGGAACGCCTGCGTGATGAACGTACTATTCCGCTCTCGGTGTTTGTCCCAAGCTCGTTGCAGTTGCGAGATACTACAACCTCATAAAATCCCCGTCATTCTTCAAGCCGCAGATACGTTGGCTTTCCTCGCTCACCCCAGTCACTTACTTGAGTAAGCTCCTGGGGACTCACTGCGTTGCCGCCTTTCTGCAACTCGAATTATTTAGGGGATTGGCTCTATTATTGTGATCCCCTCGTCATTTAGTAAAATTCGATTTTAAGTTTTAGTAAATATTTACTATTGTTTTCCTCATACACACGTAATGAGGATGTTGGCGTGAATAACTGGGAAAACATAAACAAACAATCTGAGAACCGGCTGCCACCACGCGCCTGGTTTCATCGTTACGCAAGCGAAGCGCAGGCTAAAACGCTTGATCGGCAAGAAAGCCTCGGCTTTATGTTACTTAGCGGGAAATGGACGTTTAACTATTTTGACCATCCTGCAAAAGTGCCTGAAGCGTTTTACCGTCAGGCGATGCCAGAGTGGGGCGAAATTACCGTTCCGGGCATGTGGCAAATGGAAGGTCACGGTCATTTGCAGTATACCGATGAAGGATTCCCTTTCCCGATTGATGTGCCTTTTGTTCCCACCAACAATCCAACCGGTGCCTACCAGCGCCAGTTTTCCCTGACCTCCGAATGGCTACAACGCCAGATCCTCATCAAGTTTGATGGCGTAGAAACCTACTTTGAAGTGTACGTTAACGGCCACTACGTTGGGTTCAGCAAAGGCAGCCGCCTGACGGCAGAGTTCGACATCAGCCCTTACGTGCAAGTCGGTGACAACTTACTCTCGGTTCGCGTCATGCAGTGGGCGGATTCAACCTACATCGAAGACCAGGATATGTGGTGGATGGCGGGGATTTTCCGTGACGTTTACCTGACCGGTCAGCCGAATGTGCATCTGCATGATTTTACGGTCGTCACTGAATTTGACGAAAACTACTGTGATGCCCAACTTCAGCTTTCCTGTGATGTGCGTAACATCACAGCGACGCCTGCCGAAGGCTATCAACTACTGGCACAATTATTTGATGGCGAAAAGTGTATCGCCGAACAGCAACACGATGCGCTGTCTGTCCACAGCGATTTGCGTTGCCAGCTGGTATTACCGGTCAAACAACCTAAACAGTGGAACGCAGAACAGCCGAATCTCTATTTGCTGCTGCTAACTTTGCGCGATAACCGTGGCGAGATCGTCGAAGTGGTGCCGCAGCAGGTCGGATTCCGCGATATCAAAGTGCGCGACGGCTTGTTTTACGTGAATGGTCGCTACCTGAAACTGCATGGCGTCAACCGCCACGATCATGACCATCAAAAAGGCCGCGCCATTGATATGGCACGCGCCGAGCGCGACATCATTCTGATGAAGCAGCACAACATCAACTCGGTACGCACCGCACACTATCCTAACGACCCGCGCTTTTATGCCTTGTGCGACCAGTACGGGCTGTTTGTAATGGCGGAAACCGACCTGGAAAGCCACGGTTTTGCTAACGTAGGTGATATTAGCCGCATTACCGATGATCCCGCCTGGGAGCAGGCTTACGTCGAACGCATCGAACGCCATGTTCTGGCACAGAAAAATCATCCGTCGGTCATCATTTGGTCATTGGGTAATGAATCCGGCTACGGCTGCAACATCCGCGCGATGACCGCACGTTGTAAGGAGCTGGACCCGACACGCCTGGTGCATTACGAAGAAGATCGCGATGCCGAAGTGGTGGACGTCATCAGCACCATGTATTCCCGCGTCTCAATGATGAATGCCTTTGGCGAGTACCCGCATCCGAAGCCGCGCATTCTGTGCGAATACGCCCATGCGATGGGTAACGGGCCGGGCGGGCTGGCGGAATATCAGGCGGTCATCAATCAACATAAAAGCCTGCAAGGGCATTACATCTGGGAATGGTGCGACCACGGCTTGTTGGTGCACGACGAGCAAGGACGTGAGCGTTATCAGTACGGTGGCGATTACGGCGACTTCCCAAACAACTATAACTTCTGCATGGATGGGCTGATTTATCCCGACCAGCGCCCGGGACCAGGGCTGCGTGAATATAAGCAGGTTTTGTGTCCGGTTGCGGTGCAGCAAACCGAAAAAGATGATGTGTTGCTGGTGGAAAACCGTTATTGGTTCAGCGCGTTAAACGACATCGAACTCCAGGTCAGTTATCAGCTCGATGGTGAAACCCTCGCGCAACAAACGCTGGCGGCACCTTGTTTACAACCCGGTGAAAAAGAACAATTGCGCCTCAACGCTCCGTCGCTGCCAGCTGGCGAAGTGTTTATTAATGTCGAAGTTTACAAACGTCACGCAACACCATACAGCGAAGCGATGTCTTTGCTCGGCCACTATCAAATCCTGCGCCAGGCGGCAGGCGCGCGTGAAGCGCTGCCAGTGAAACCCTCCCGTTCGCTGCACAGCGAAACGCGCGGGCATCAGCAAATCGTCAGCGGTGCAGATTTTTCCCTGACCTTCTGCCGCCTGAAGGGTGAGCTGACTTCATGGCTGGTGAATGGTGAAGAGATTGTCGGTCGCGCACCGCATCTCACCTTCTTCAAGCCGACGATTGATAACCATAAGCAAGAATTTGAAGGGTTGTGGCAGCCGTATCATCTTCACCTGATGCAGCACCATTTCCGCGCAATGCGCCAAACCACGCAAGGTGACGATCTGGTCATTGAAGTGGATAGCGTGATTGCGCCGCCAGTTTTCGATTTTGGCATGCGTTGCACCTACCAGTGGCGGATTACCCCTGCGGGCCATGTGTCGCTTGAACTTTCGGGCACATCTTACGGAAATTATCAGGCGATTATTCCAAAAATTGGCCTCGATTTTGGCATCAGCAAGCGTTTCAGCGAAGTGGAATATTATGGCCGTGGGCCGGGTGAAAACTACGGCGATAGCTGCCAGAACAACCTGATTGGGCATTATCGTCAGCCGGTAGACAGCCTGTTTGAAAACTATCCGTTCCCACAAGATAACGGTAACCGCCAGCAGGTGCGTTGGTTAACTGTTGAAGATGCAAAGGGGAATGGTCTTTTTATTCAGCCGCGTAAACCGATTAACTTCAGTCTCTGGCCGTACAGCGCCGACATGCTGCAGCAGGCGCAACACATCAATGAGCTTGAGGAAAGCGACTATCTGACGCTGAATCTTGATGACCAAATTCTCGGCTTAGGTTCCAACTCCTGGGGTTCAGAAGTGCTGGATTCGTTCCGGGTTTATCTAAAACCGTTTAGCTACGGCTTCACCATGGTGCCATTCAGTCAGTCACAAATGACCCCGGTTGAATTGGCGAAATACGATTTCCAGCAGGCTTCACCAGCGAGGGAAGTGGAATGATTATTTTAAACACCTTAGAAGATTTTAAACGCATCTATCATGCCGGAAAGAAATGGCAACGCTGCATGGAAGCGATTAATAACCGTAATAATATTAAAGCCAATGTTTTTTATTCAATTGGCGATTCACTGGTCTATCGCCTGGCGGAAGGCAACAGCGAAAATAGCGAATTATTTGAAGGGAATCGCCGTTATTTCGACGTGCATTATTACCTCGCTGGGCAAGAAACCGTTGAAATAGCGGATAAAAGCGACTTAACCCATGAAATGATTTATCGCGACGAAACTGACCGTGAGCATTTACGCGGGCGGGGCGAGGCTTATCGTCTCAACGCTGGCAATGTGGTTATTTTTGAAAATCATCAGGCGCACCGTTTTTCACATGGTGAGGGCATGAGAAAGGTAATTTTAAAAGTGACGGTTGAGGAAACCTATTTCCTTAATAAATAAGGTGTTAAGCACCGCTTAGTGTCGGATGACGCTGACGTTTATCCGACCTACAAAAAGCAGTTATAAAAAATATACCCTACACAATGTGGAGTTCTCATGGCTTCAACAAACAGAAATACCATTGGCAAGTTTGGCTTATTGGCAATGACATTTGCGGCGGTTTTTAGCTTCAATAATGTCATTAACAATAACGTGCAACTTGGCATTGCATCGGCACCGGTTTTCCTGGTAGCTACGCTTATTTACTTTATTCCGTTCTGTTTAATCATCGCTGAATTTGTCTCGTTAAACCGTAATTCAGAAGCCGGGGTTTACGCCTGGGTAAAAAGTGCACTTGGTGGCCGTTGGGCATTTATCACCGCCTACACCTATTGGTTTGTGAACCTGTTTTTCTTCACCTCGTTATTGCCAAGGGTAATTGCCTACGCCTCGTATGCGTTCCTCGGTTATGACTATATTTTCACGCCATTAACCACGGCCATCATCAGTATTATCCTGTTCGCATTCTCCACCTGGATTTCAAACCACGGGGCGAAACTGCTCGGGCCGATGACGTCAGTAACTTCTACGCTGATGTTATTACTCACTTTCTCCTACATTGTGTTGGCAGGTGCTGCGGTGATTGGCGGCGTTGAACCGGCTGACCCAATTAACGTGCAGGCCATTACTCCGCAATTTAGTTGGGCGTTCCTCGGCATTATTGCGTGGATTTTCCAGGCTGCGGGTGGCGCAGAGTCCGTGGCGGTGTACGTCAATGACGTTAAGGGCGGCAGCAAAGCGTTCGTCAAAGTGATCATTCTTTCTGGGCTGTTTATCGGTGTGCTGTATACCGTTTCATCGCTGCTGATTAACGTCTTTGTCCACCAGGCTGATTTGCACTACACCGGTGGCACGGTTCAGGTATTTGGCGGCCTGGCGCAACACTTTGGCCTGCCAGTGGTACTGATGAATCGCTTTGTCGGAATTGTTTCGTTCACTGCCATGTTTGGTTCTTTGCTGATGTGGACGGCGGCACCGGTCAAAATCTTCTTTACTGAGATCCCGAAAGGTATCTTTGGTGCGAAAACGGTTAGCCTGAACCAGCATGGCGTACCGACTCGCGCGGCCTGGATTCAGTTCTTGATTGTGATTCCGTTGATGCTTATCCCAACTATTGGTTCGGGTAACGTGCAGGAGTTGATGAACACCCTGATTAACATGACGGCAGCAGCGTCAATGTTGCCACCGCTGTTTATCATGCTGGCTTACCTGAACTTGCGCCTGAAATACGATGAAGTGAACCGAGATTTCCGCATGGGTTCGCGAATGCAGGGCATCGCTATTGTTAGCGTCTTAATTGTTATTTTCACCGTCGGGTTTATTGCTTCAACCTTCCCGACGGGGGCGAGCATTATGACCATTGTGTTTTATAACGTTGGCGGTCTGGTTATTTTCCTCGGCTATGCCTGGTGGAAATACAACAAATACGAGAAAACTCTCGATGCGAAAGGGCGTTATGAAGCGGATACGCCACTGGCGCAACTCGCGCTGGAAAAACAGCAGGGTGTAAAGACTGACGTGAAGATTGCCGGGAGTGTCACTCAGTAAAAGGTCAAATAAATATCGGATGGCGCTTGCGCCATCCGACACCCACTTCACTGATTAAAAATCATATCCCACAGTAGCAATCACAGAACGCTCCGCGCCCCTGTAGCAGTAACCTGTGCCGTAACAACCCGCAACGTAATCACGGCCCGTCAGGTTATTGGCGTTAACTTGCACGAAGGCACCTTTCAGTGACGGCGTCCACGCCCCCATCTCAGCACGCACCATTGCATCAAGCAGCGTTACAGAAGGCACGCGCAGGGTGTTTTCATTGTCCGCCCATTGCTTGCCGATATAGCGAATACCTGAACCCAGGCTAATACCGAAGTCGGCTTTGAACATTCCCCACAGGCTGGCCATCTGATCTGGTGTGACGTATGGCGTGTTGCCATCGTTACCGTCGATGGCATCTTTAAAGCGCACTTTGTTGTAAGTGTATCCGGCAACGGTCGAGAAACGTGGATGCCACTGAGAATGTGCTTCCAGCTCAACACCTTGCGAATGAACTTTACCCGCTGGCTCATAGTAACTGCCCTGAACCACGCGGTTCCCGACATCTTTCTGCGTCAGGTCATACAGGGCGAGGGTGTAGAGATCCGCCGTACCCAGCGGCTGGTATTTCATCCCGGCTTCATACTGTTCAGCGGTGGTCGGTTTCAGCAGCTTGCCTTCGGCATCCGGCAGAACCTGCGGCGTGATGGCCTGGCTGTAGCTGATGTATGGGGATATCCCATTGGTGAATGCGTACAGCAACGATGCGCGGCCACTGAAGTGATCGTCAGTACGGTTATCGGTGACGACGCTATCAATGGCATCTGCCACAATATGGCTCTTGGTCACGATGTGATCGTAACGGCCAGAAAGCGTCATGTGCCATTGATTCCACTGCATATCATCCTGCAGATAGACACCCGTTTGTTCATACTGGCGTTTACCGGCTTTGGTCAGCAGGCCCTGATTGATGGTGGAATACGTGGGATCGCGTGGGTCGTAATAATAGAAACCGCCAGGGCCGCCAGACTCACCCGTCCACGGGTTGAGGTTGGTGGTGTAAGCGGAGTCATCGGACAAATTGTTGGTGAACTTATGGAATTCGCCGCCGAGCACCACTTTGTGATCCAGCTCGCCAGTTGCAAAATCGGCTTCCAGTTGGTTATCCATGGCGTAAGCGTCAAGTGATGAAGTTTCGCCGCTGTAATAACGCATCAGTTCGTCATGCGCCACGTCTGCCCAACCAATCTGGTAAGCCTGTTTCAGGCTGACGTTCGAGTGGGTATAACTGGCGTTGGAGCGGAACGCCCACACATCGTTAAAGCTGTGTGCAAACTCGTAGCTGTAAATTTGCTCGTGGCGTTTGAAAGCGTCATTGCCCGGTTCGACGTCAGAGAAACCGGTGCTGAGTTTGCGCCCGGTGGATGAATAAATACTGCCATCAGCCGGAACCGAGCCGTGGAATCCGCCTGATGGATCTTTTTCCAGATAGGCGCGCAGCAACAGCGAGGTATTTTCGCCGGGTTGCCACAGCAGGGACGGGGAAATCGCATAACGTTCGTCCCGCGTGTTCTCGTACTGAGTGTCGCTGTTTTTGGTTAAACCAATAATCCGATACGCCCATTCTTCGTTAATCGCATTGGTGTAATCAAATGCGCTGCCGTTGGTGTTGTGATTACCGTACATCGCACGAACGTGGCCTTCCTCGACAAATTGCGGGCGCTTTGAGGTTTCCATTACCAGTCCACCTGGTATGGTTTGGCCATAAAGTGCCGACGATGGCCCTTTAATCACATCGATTCGCTCGAGGAACCACGGGTCAACCTGAATCACGTTGTAGCTGCCGCCGTCGCTCATCAGGCGCAGGCCATCGAGGAAGGTGTTATTGACGTCGCCGCCGTGGAAACCGCGCAAAGCCACGGTGTCATAACGCGTTGCACCACCGGCAAAGCCGGTAAATACGCCAGGAGTGTAATTTAGCGCGTTGTTGACGGTGAGCGCGCCCTGGTCTTCGATTTGTTGGCGGGTAATCACCGAAATCGATTGACCGGTAGTAATCAGCGGCTCATCGGTTTTGGTTGCTCCATGGCTGACCGTTGCGCTGTAACCTTCGGTTGGGCTGGTGGAGGTTTGTGCGGGGGAGGCGGTAACGACGACGGTGTCTTCTGCCAATGCGTAAGTGGGTGCCGCGAGTGCCAGCGCGCAGAGTAAAGCAGAGCGCTTTACTGTAAATGCCAGTTTCATTTAGTTATATTCCCAGGAGGTATTGATTTAGCTATTTGTGCTAATAAATTGAATGCGAATTATTATCGTTATTGTTTTTTGTTTCAAGTGCCAATTTTGGCGGGGGAGCGGGCGCCCTCATCCCGTCCTTCTCCCCCAGGAGAAGGGGAAGGACAAGGCGAAAACCAGACAATCCCCTCTCCTTCGGGAGAGGGTTAGGGTGAAGGGAAAACTACTTCGCAGAACTAGCAGGCTGAATCGTCTCTTTCACCGGCCCCGGTGTTGCAGAAGGCAATTTGTCCGGTGTGGAATCACACGGTTTCTCTTTGCCACACAGCAAATCGAGCATTTTCAAGGTGACGCCGTTAGTCCAGCCGAATCCATCTTGCAGCGGATATTCACCGCCGCCACCGCCGGTACCCGTGGTGGATACGTCATATTTCTCCACCAGTTTTTGCTCGCGGTTATAGGTTTGCTGCACGTTGGTCATAAAGCGCCAGGTGACTTCCATTGCCAGATCGTTATGGCCGTAATTTTGCAGGCCTTCCGTGGCCACCCACTGCAATGGCGCCCAGCCGTTTGGTGCGTCCCATTGCTGGCCCGTTTTCAGGTTGGTGGTCGCCAGCCCGCCAGTTTTCAGCAATTGCGAACGGGTGATGGCCGCCATTTTTTCAGCGCGATCTTTCGAAGCGGCATGTACATACAGCGGGAATAGCGCGGCAGCGGTCAGTTGCGAACGAGCCGCGTGGTTCTTGAGATCGTAATCCGCATAGAAGGCTTGCTTATCGTTCCACAGATACTTTTCGATGGCTTTTTGACGGGCATCGGCCAGTTGCTGATATTGCGTGGCAGCTGCGCTGTCCTTCGCCACATGGCTTGCTTTCGCGAGGGTCTTTTCCATCTGGAATAGCAGAGCGTTCAAATCAACCGGAACGATAGAGGTGGTACGAATCGAGCCCAGTTGCTGCGGGTTATCCATCCAGCGCGAGCTAAAATCCCAACCCGAAGCCGCAGCTGCGCGTAAATCGCGATAGATTTCCGTCGCCGGGCGGTTGGGGTTGTTCTTCGCGGTGGTCACGTCATCCAGATACGATTCGGCGCGCGGTGTATCGCGATCGTCCCAGTAACGGTTTAGCACCGAGCCATCTTTTAGTTTCACCACCCGCAAGTTTTCAGCGCCTGCTGCCAACGTATCGCTGCCCTGCATCCACCAGGCATACTCAGCTTTCAACTGCGGTAGATAGGTGGTGTAGGTTTCGTCACCTTTGTGGCTGGCGAGCAGTTCGACCATAAAGGCAAAGAACGGCGGTTGAGAGCGGCTCAGATAGTAGCTGCGGTTGCCGTTAGGAATATGCCCAAAGGTGTCGATTTCATGGGCGAAGTTATCGACCATGTCCTGAACTTTGTCCCAGTGGCCGCTTTCCGCCAGCCCCAGCATGGTGAAGTAACTGTCCCAATAATAGACTTCGCGGAAGCGCCCGCCTGGTACCACATACGGTTTCGGCAACGGTAGCAGCGAATCCCATTTATCGGTGCTGTCAGTGGTGCGCGTCAGCACCGGCCATAAACCGTCGATGTGCTCGCGTAAAGTTTGGCCTTTAGGCGGGACATACTTTTTACCTTCTTTTGGCAAGGTAAAGTTAACGTCGACAAAATGGCGTAAATCGAAACTCGATTGATTGCGCTGCATGCGGTAATCCGCAAGGATCATCAACGGATCATTCTTGGGAACCGCATCGGCAAATGTTTTCTGATCGGGGAATAATTTTGCCGTCTGGACATCGGTAAACAGCGGGCCAAGGATGACATCAGGCGGTTGTGGCAGGCTGTCTGCGGCTGAGGCAGGCAAAGTGACGAACGTACAACCGATAGCTATTTGAATCGCAAAAAATAACGTGCGAGGACGGCGCAAAACAGGATTTATCATTAATCGTTCTCCTTTACAGGCTACCGCGGCGAAAGTTTACCGCGATCAACCCTATGAAAACCTTAGCCGAATTTCTGGCTAGTGCTACGGGAGATGTCTCATAATCTGATAAAGCAGATAATTTACCGCCTGGCTAAACGTCCATTTACCCTTGCGGATTGACCAACCATGTCCCCGCTTTTTCAACCGATAACGTCATGCTTCGCGACAGATTTTTATCACGCAACGTAAGCTCATATTGGCCCGCAGGCAGTTGCAGGAAGCCATAACCATTGGCGCCCTGTGTCACTTTTTCGGCCTTGCCATTAACATCCAGTTGTTCGCCATCATTCATGCGCACATAAATGCGCGCTATCGCGCCATCCGCTACAGGCACCACGCTTTTAGTCCCGGCAGCTTCCGCTTTTTCCGCAACCGGTTTGTCGGTTTTGGCCGTCTGGGTAGTAGAAACAGAAGGGGCGTTGTTATTAAAAATGAAACCGCCAATCGCCACGCCTGCCAGTAAACTGGCGGCAATCTGTAGCGGCAGTTTGTAGCGTTTTTTGAACGGCGAGAGTGGGGTGATTTCCGCATCTTCCACCGCGACCAGCATGGTGCCAGGCTGTTTCAACGGTGCCGCGCCGTTGATACCACTTAACGGCATGTCCGCCAGCGCCGCAAATTCTGCAATAGACTGCGGGCGGTCTTCCGGTTTTAACGCCAGCGCGTTATCCACCGCCTGCAACAGGCTATGGGAATAACCTTCAGGCCGATTTTTTGCCAGCTTCACGCACGGGTCTTGAATGGTGCGGGTAACGCTGGCCGGTGGACAAGTGCCGGTGATCAGGGTGTGGAGAATCGCCCCCAGTGCGTAAATATCCGTCCATGGCCCGAGCCGGTTTTCGAGGTCATCAGCATATTGTTCAAGCGGCGCAAAACCTGGATTGAGTGGCGTTTTAATCTCATCGCCATTTTCGGTTTTTCCTGGACGCGGAGCGCCAGCATTCAATAGCAAAGGCGCGCCGTTATCCTGAATTTGAATGCTTCTTAACGACAGGTCACGATGGATAAACCCCTCATCGTGTAATGTTGCCAGCGCTCCGCACAACATCGGCAAGATGCGCCGAATCCAGGCTTCATTAATCACTTCAGGCTGATGCTGATGCAATTCAGCCAGCGTTACGCCGTTGGAGTAGCGTGTCGCCGCATAGGCGGTTTCGTTTTGTGTCCAGAAGCTAAACACTTGCAGCAAATTGGGGTGGTTAAATTGTGCGAGCTGGCGAGCAGACTGCACAAAACGATTCATTCCGACATTAAACGCCTGGCTGTCTTGCTTGCTGCGTAACACCAGCTGCATATTATCGCTGCGTACCGTCAGCGCACGCGGCATAAATTCGCGGATAGTGACCGGGCGCTCAAGCTGGTGGTCCCACGCTTTATACACCACGTTAGTATTGGTGGATTCAGTCACTTGCTGAATTTCAAACTCGTCGAAACGGAAGCCAGGCGGCAGAGCGTCGGGTAGTTCGGAGTTGTAATCTTTATCAGTCATGATGGCCTTACTCTGCTCGAAATCGACGAAAATTCAGGGTTACTTCTGGGAGCGCCATGCGCCAACCGCTGGATCACGCAATTGCGGACGCAGGGAATCAATCAACAACAAGGTGATAGGGGTATCCGGTGCAAGCCACTCCGACCAAACTTTGCGCACAATATTTAAACGCTTCTGGATAGCGGCTTCATCTACTGCCAGTTCGCGTGGTACTTCAACGGCAACCATGCCAGTGGCTTTCCAGCCATTCAGCTCTGAGTGATAAGGCAAAATCATCCAACTCTGCGGAGCATGTTCATTACTGACCACCATCCGCTCGTTATTGAGACTGGTAATCAGCAGGCTGTCAGAACCGGCATCGGCGCTTAATCCGCTGACCGGGAAGCCATGCACAAAGGTCATCACATTGCGTGTTTCGCCTTTAGCGCCGCTCTGAATGATTTCACTGTGGCCATTCAACCAGCCGCCTTTTTCACATTTACCATTTGGGATAAACATCGCTGACGAATTAGCATCACCCTGCCAGAAAGTGCGCAAATGACAGCCGTCTTGCAGCGTAAACTCCTGCCACGGCGTGCGGTCCGCTAACGGTGAGTTTTCTTCGCGAGCGGGTTGGGTGTTGAGTTCGCTGGAAACAACCGGCGCGATAATCACCGTCCAGTCGCTGCTTCTGCTCGCAGTGCCAACCGCGAGTGCTTGACCCTGTGGATCTTCCATCCGCCAACTGACTATTTGCACCGCGCTACATTGGCTTTCCAGGAGTGTTCCCAGACGTGGCATAAAAACATTGAGCAGC
Organism: Buttiauxella sp. 3AFRM03; assembly: GCF_003675305.1. Classification (NCBI taxonomy): domain Bacteria; kingdom Pseudomonadati; phylum Pseudomonadota; class Gammaproteobacteria; order Enterobacterales; family Enterobacteriaceae; genus Buttiauxella; species Buttiauxella sp. 3AFRM03. Next base: position 650,636 of record NZ_CP033076.1, on the reverse strand, counting down.
GCCGGATTTTTATCGCCATTGGCGACGATTCGCAGGGGAAGTTCTTGCGCACACCAGCTTTGCGGCGTGTTGTTTTGCACATCGTCAATCCAGACATCCAGCTTTTGCGAAGGAGACTGGACGATACGATAGTTACCAGCCGCCCACACTGAAGTAGATGCCAGCAGTAGCGCCAGACTCGAAAGCCAGAGTTTCATAGAAATCCTTCTTAGCCGAACAGTTTTAAACAACAAGGTATGACGTAAAACGTCGACAGTTAATCAATGATCCAGGTGCCGCTGTTCGCATTCTGGCAGGCTTTGCTACTGCCATCGACCGCAACGCAGGTGGTTTTTTTGGTGGCCTTGCGTGGACGAGGGCGATCTTTTTTCAGCGTTTGTGCATACAGTTCACTTTTCACCAGCGCACGTGCAGGAACATAACCCAACATTTCCTGTTTATCCTGCTGCGCAACGGCCAGCCAATTATTCTCGACTTGCCCCAAAACGGTGTAACTTTGCCCATTATCAAGGGTGCTGACGACTTTTCCGCCGAAGTCCGGTTTGCTCATAATTGACCCTGCATACAGCGCCCTAAAACTTGCGTTGACTGGGGTGAATTCTTTTGGCGCGCTAACCGCATAACGGTGCGTCAATGTGACACCATTGATCTCACTGGTGACGAGAGTGTCGTCCGTCATTTTTGGTGGGGGCGCTTTACAGCCCACAACCGTCGCAACAACAGCAAGGATCAACAGATTTCGCAATTTCATCGTAACGTTCCCTGAAAAAATGGTTCAAACCTGGTCGCCGAGAAGGAGGTGATATGGCGAAGAAGAAGTCCAGGAATCTGAAGAATGATTCACATCAGCAATACATATTAACGTTAATTTTACATCGCCTGATTAACAATTCAATGCTGATGTAACTGATTGACATTATTAAGTGTTAAGCAGGACAAGAAGCACACTGCTAGCGGTGATTCAGCGGGTGAATCATCTTGCTTTACTGGTAGCCTTCAGCATAGATCATAAAACAGGGTTTCAATCCCAGGTTTAAGGATGAAGATGGAAGCGTTATTGCCCGATATCTGCAATTGTATTGCGCAAAGTGCGCCGGAAGCGGTGATGACTCCGGCGCTATGATGACCGATGTTTGAGATTAAGGCGCACATTCACCCTCAGCCAGGACCCGGTAAACCGATGAATGCGCTGAGCAAAATCGATAGCTTATTAGTGTTCCAGCATCTCGTGGACAATTTGCTTGCTGCTTAATGAGTACTCATAAAACGTCGGCCAGTTGTCCATTTCTTTTAATAATGACTGCTGGGAATCATTACCCATGTAAATATGGAAATGTTCAGATCTGCGCGGACCGATAATATGGTCGCTAAATTGCACATATTTTGGGGCTTTTGACTGGCTATCTTTACACTCAAACAAATAGCGCACACCTTTTTTGCCAGAGGCGTAATTCAGGATTTTAAAACCAGAGTAGGCGTAGTGGCAGGTGTTGATCGTTTTGCCAGTGTGAAACTCTATAGTGTTGTTTTCGATGCCAATAGTATCGATATCCGTCGCGTAACCTTTCTGATAGTACGCTTTGTATTGCGCCACCGTTTTAGTGCCATCTTTTTGGGCTTTTTTCTCCATCACCGGATCTAAGTCGCCGTTTAACAGGTAAGGATTCACCGACTGCCACATCCCATCCCAATCGCTGAGGGTGCGGTCCTTGACGTCGTTATCGTCGAAAACTCCGGCGCTGGCTTTCTGTTCAGCTTCAGTTAACGGCTTGCCGTGTGAATGGCTATGCGCCAGTACATGAGCACTACTCAGTAAAATGCCAGCGCCCAGCAGCGCGGCGGAAATGCGTTTAGTCATGAAGTTCTCCAGTGGGTATGTGAATTTATAAAATGTTATAACATAACATTATCGTAATTCAATCACTGCTTTCGCTTCAGACGTTCTGCTTAATGATCTCCGCCAGACGAATAAACGAGGCCTCCATATCGCTATCCTGAATGCTGGCGAAACCGACTAATAGTCCTTTCATTTTCTGTTGATTAAAATAATAACGCGACAATGGCCGGACCAGAATCCCTTCAGCATTCGCAAGCCTTGAGATGCCAATATCATCAGCTTCAAGGGGGAATTGAATAATCAGATGCAGACCGGCGTTACTGTTAAAATAACCAAGATAGGCTTCACCCAGATACTGTTTAATCAGTTCCACCAATAAACTGCGGCGTTTGCTATATAACTGGCGCATTTTGCGAATGTGCGCGGCGTAATAACCTTCACGGATAAACTCTGCTAAAGCTGCCTGAACTATCTGATGACCACCGCGATAAAGCTCGTTATGCACCTTTTTAAGTGGCGCCGCTAACGGCTTGGGCAGCACGACATAACCCAGACGCAGTGCGGGATACAGCGTTTTACTGAAGGTGCCGATATAAATGACTGGGCTGTTTTCTTCCAGCCCTTGTAGTGACGGTATCGGCTGGCCGGAAAAACGAAATTCACTGTCGTAATCATCTTCGACAATCCAGCTTTTAAATTCCCTGGCCTGCGAAAGTAATAACTGCCGTCGAGGCAGGCTCATCACCGAACCAAGCGGATATTGATGGGAAGGGGTCACGAAGATTAATTTTGGCCGCACGGCGGGGGCAGGTTCTGGAACTAATCCCTGATCGTCGACATCACACGCCGTCATATTGACGGCATTGATGCGTAATATATTCTTAATGCCCCAATAGCCGGGCTCTTCAATCCACGCATGGTCGCCTGGGTTACATAACGTGCGGGTGACTAAATCCAGAGCCTGATGAATCCCTTCGGTGATTAATATCTGGTCGGTGGAACATTTTACTCCACGCGCGGTACGCAAATAATCAGACAACGCGGATTTCAACAACTCGAGCCCGCCGTCTGCGTCATAAGTCAGATATTGCGGGTCAGGGGACCTGGCGATGCGATCATAAATCTTCTTAAATATGCGGTGCGGGAAGCTATTCACATCGGGCACACCAGGAATAAAAGCCCCCCATTGCGCTGGGCTGGCACTGGCATTTCCCAGCAGTTCAAGGCCACGGTCTGAAAGAGTTGCAGGTGCGTCAGGCTGTGTGGTTTGTACCGTTTTAGTGACGTGCGTGGTGAGATTATCCAGCACACTTTCGGTGACGAATGTGCCGCTGCTGGTGCGTGTTGAAATATAACCTTCTGCCTGCAACTGCTCATACACCCGTAATACGGTATTTCGCGACAGTACCAGTTCATTTGCCAAATCCCGGGTCGGTGGCATGCGCGCTGCTGGACGTAAACTCCCTTCGAGGATGCAGCTGCATATCGCAACATAGAGTTTCTTATGAAGTTTCTCGCCAGGCGTGTGGATAAATGCCTGCTTGATCACATCTACGGCAAGTGAACGCATTTGGATCCTATTATTAAAACGATTTGGCTCTCGATTAAGGTACCAGATACTGTCTAAATGAATCAGGTAATACAACCTGTCTATTTGATAAATGTGTGAGGGATAAAAAAATGAGTAATAACGAACTCCATCAACGTCGTCTGGCTGCTACTCCACGTGGCGTAGGTGTGATGTGTAATTTCTTTGCCCAATCGGCTGAAAACAGCACCATCACTGACGTTGAAGGCAAGCAGTACATTGATTTTGCCGCCGGGATTGCCGTGCTGAATACCGGCCATCGGCATCCTCGCCTGGTGCAGGCGGTTGAGCAGCAACTTCAAGCGTTTACTCACACCGCTTATCAGATTGTCCCTTACGAAAGCTACGTTCAGCTTGCAGAGAAAATTAACGCCGCCGCGCCAATCGCTGGGCGTAAGAAAACGGCCTTTTTCACCACCGGGGCTGAAGCGGTAGAAAACGCGGTGAAGATTGCCCGCGCCCATAGTGGCCGCCCTGGTGTGATTGCTTTTAGCGGTGGGTTCCATGGTCGCACTTACATGACCATGGCGTTAACCGGCAAAGTGGCTCCCTACAAAATTGGTTTTGGCCCATTCCCTGGGTCCGTCTTCCATGCGCCGTATCCGTCCGAACTGAACGGGATTTCCACTCACGATGCGGTGAAATCCATCGAACGCCTGTTTAAATCCGACATTGAGGCAACTCAGGTAGCGGCGATTATATTCGAACCTGTGCAGGGTGAAGGCGGCTTCAATGTGGCTCCGCCTGAATTTGTGGCGGCGATTCGCCAAATTTGTGATACCCACGGCATCGTGATGATTGCTGACGAAGTGCAAAGTGGTTTTGCGCGCACCGGCAAAATGTTTGCCATGAACCATTACGCGCATCAACCTGACCTGATGACTATGGCGAAAAGCCTGGCAGGCGGCATGCCGTTATCTGGCGTGGTGGGTAAAGCGGAAATTATGGATGCACCTGCGCCTGGCGGTTTGGGCGGGACTTACGCCGGTAACCCGCTGTCGGTGGCGGCAGCCCATGCGGTGCTGGATATTATTGCTGAGGAAAAACTCTGCCAACGAGCCGAAGCACTGGGCGAACGGCTGACATCTGCGCTGCGCGAGATCAAACAAAATTGCCCGGCCTTAGCGGAAGTGCGTGGCCTTGGCTCGATGATTGCCGCAGAATTTTACGACACCACAACTGGCGAGCCGTCTGCGGCAATTGCCCAGCAAGTGCAGAAACGTGCGTTGGAGCAAGGCTTGCTGCTACTGACCTGTGGTCAAAATGGCAACGTGATCCGTTTCCTTTATCCGCTGACCATCCCTGATGCTCAGTTCGATAAAGCGCTGGATATCATTAAAACCGCGACGCAAATGTGAGACCCAAGATGATCAATTTAAACAATACAGACCTGCTGCTCGACAGTTGCCCGGTTGGCGGCGAGTGGAGCCACGCCCAGTCGGGTAAAACCATGTCGGTGGTCAATGCCGCGACGGGGCAGAAAATCGCCGAAGTGCCGTTGATGGGGCAAGCTGAAACTCAGCAGGCAATCGCGGCGGCAGAGATCGCGCAAAAAGCGTGGAAGATGCAGACTGCGGCAAGCCGCGCAAAAATCCTCCATCGTTGGGTGAGCCTGATTCAGGAAAATACTGAAGATCTGGCGCGGCTGATTACCAGTGAAGGCGGCAAACCGCTGGCTGAAGCGCGTGGCGAAGTAAACTATGCTGCCTCGTTCATTAGCTGGTTTGCGGAAGAGGCGAAAAGAGTCGATGGCGTGTTGTTGCAACCGACCAACCCGGATCAACGTTTTATCGTCTCGAAACAACCTGTTGGTGTTTGCGCGGCAATCACCCCGTGGAATTTCCCGGCGGCGATGATCACCCGCAAAGTAGCCCCGGCATTAGCCGCAGGCTGTGCAATTATCGTTAAGCCCGCGGAACAAACGCCACTGACCGCGCTGGCGTTAGCCAAACTTGCCGAACTGGCAGGTTTGCCAAAAGCCCTGTTGCAAGTCATTACCGGAGATGCCAAAGAAATTGGCGGTGAACTGTGTCGCAATGCCACGGTACGCAAACTCAGTTTTACCGGCTCCACGGAAACAGGGCGCTTATTAATGGCGCAATGTGCTCCGACCATCAAAAAGCTCTCGCTGGAGCTTGGCGGAAATGCGCCGGTTATTGTCTTTGACGATGCCGACCTTGGGCTTGCCGTAAAGGGCATTATGGCGTCGAAATTCCGTAACAGCGGGCAAACCTGCGTGTGCGCCAACCGCATCTACGTGCAGAGCGGGATTTATCAAAAGTTGTGCGATGAACTGGTGAAAGCGGTTGAAGCCCTGAAAGTCGGCAATGGTATGGATGACGGCGTGACACAAGGGCCGCTTATCAATGCCAAAGCGATTGAAAAAGTTGAGCTGCATCTGAATGACGCGCTGCAAAAGGGCGCCACGCTGTTAACTGGCGGCCATAAACATCCGTTGGGTGGCAATTATTTCGCTCCGACCGTGGTGGCCAATATCACGCAAGAGATGCGTTTTGCTCGTGAAGAAACCTTCGGGCCGGTGGCTGCGTTGTTTAAATTTGACCGTGACGACGAAGTAGTGAATTACGCCAACGATACCGAGTTTGGCCTTGCCGCGTATATATTCACGCAGGATGCGAAGCGCCAGTGGCAAATTCCTGAAGCACTGGAATACGGCATGGTAGGGGTCAACACCGGGCTGATTTCCAACGAAGTTGCGCCATTTGGCGGCATCAAGCAATCAGGGCTGGGGCGCGAAGGCTCACGCTTTGGGATTGATGAGTATTTAGAGATGAAATACGTCTGCGTTAACCTCGCTTAACCCATTCACATTTACAACCTTCTGGCGGGTGACGCTACGCTTACCCGCCCTACAAAATCCTGACTTCTGGTGGGTGACGCTGCGCTTACCCGCTCTACAAAATCCAAATTTCTGGTGGGTGACACTGCGCTTACCCGCTCTACAAAATCCTGACTTCTGGCGGGTGACACTGCGCTTACCCGTCCTACAAAATCCAAATTTCTGGTTGGTGACACTACGCTTACCCGTCCTACAAAATCCAAATTTCTGGCGGGTGACACTGCGCTTACCCGTGCTACAAAATCCAAATTTCTGGTTGGTGACACTACGCTTACCCGCTCTACAAAATCCAAATTTCTGGTTGATGACACTACGCTTACCCGTGCTACAAAATCCTGACTTCTGGTGGGTGACACTACGCTTACCCGCCCTACAAAATCCAAATTTCTGGTGGGTGACACTACGCTTACCCGTGCTACAAAATCCTGACTTCTGGTGGGTGACACTACGCTTACCCGCTCTACAAAATCCAAATTTCTGGTGGGGGACGCTGCGCTTACCCGCTCTACAATATCCAAATTTCTGGTGGGTGACGCTGCGCTTACCCGCTCTACAATATCCAAATTTCTGGTGGGTGACACTGCGCTTGCCTGCTCTACAAAATCCAAATCGTAGCTACCGTCTTGGACGTCAAGCGGTAGCTGCATAATTTTCATCCCATGGTAATCGGGTTTTCAGTACGCCGAAGCACATATGTACCAGCTTACGCATCACTGCACCCAGCGCCGCTTTTTTCGCCTTACCTTTCGCTACCAGCCTTTCATATATCGCCTTCGCGGGTTTATTCCACCGGATTGCACTCAGGGCTGCTACATACAGTTTGGCTCTGACTATTGAGGGGCCTGTTTTTGACATATGTGCCCGCCCGCGTACCGAACTGCCGGACACTCTCTCCACCGGTGTTATTCCCAGATACGCTGCCACCTGCGAGGCACTTTTGAACGTCCCGTCTTTCAGTAGTGCCAGCATCTCCCGTCCCACCTGCTCCTTCACACATTTTATCGATTTCAGCAGCTCCAGATCGGCCTTCAGTCCCGGGTCGTTATCTGTGTGGTCAGTAATGAGCTTTTCTATCCGTTCCAGTTCATCACTCAGCCAGCCGTGTGTCCGCTCCAGTGAGCCTATGACCTCCCGTGGTGTCGAGGTTGAATGCGCTTTTTCAAGCCGGTTGGCCGTCCTCTGCACATCCTCTTTCAGCGCGTCGCGCTGACGCAACAACGCCCTGAGTTTACGGACTTCAACTGACGGTGGGACCCAGGCATCGGGATGCTTCAGCTCGCCATAACAGGCCAGCACAAATGCGTCCACTGTGTCATTTTTCGTGAGGATATCCATTCCGCAGGCAAACTCACGGACACGGTATGGATTGGCCATGCAGACAGAAATCCCCGCATCATGAAGCCCATACGCCAGATTCTCATGGTAGATACCCGTGGCTTCCATCACGACTGTCATATTATCAGAGGCGCATTTTTGGGCCTCCAGCCAGTCGATGATTTTGCGGGCCACACAGGGTTCATTGGTGAAGACTTTCTGCTTTTTCTTACCCTTAATACCGGCAACAAGCAGACAGACATCTATTTTATTTTTGCTGATATCAGCACCGAGAAAAGCCATATTTCATCTCCTTCCACGTGAACCAACACGCCATTCCAGCCTTGTACATGCGAAGTCAGAGCTTCTGGTTACCGTTCGGATTTTGAGTGGCGTGAAAGGTGAAACGGAGGGCTTAAGCTACGTCGGAAGATCGAGGTCTTCAGGTCGGATACAAGCTTCCTCCGTTTCATGTAACCGGTAGCTAACCAGCTACCGGTTCAAGATACAAGGTCGGATAAGCGTAGCGTCATCCGACAATTCTCTTGTTAAAATCTCGCTCAAAATCTTTAACAATTATGTGACATTAAGCGTATACATATAACATATTATGTTTTATAAAATATACACACTGCCTGCCCTTATGCCACATAAAGAGAAAAGATATGGACCAGACGACAGACAAACAACATCACCAACATCAGCCAGTTAAAGGCGAGCAATTCAACCGCTCGATAGGGCTGATGTCTAACTTCGCATTGGGATTTACCTACCTTTCGCCACTGACTGCGGTTTATTCGCTGTTTGCGTTGGCCGTGACGCTCGCGGGGCCACCGGCTATTTGGTGGATATTGATTGTGGCGTGCGGGCAACTACTGGTGGCGTTAGTCTTTGGCGAAGTGGCCTCGCAATATCCGATTACCGGTGGCTTATATCCGTGGGCGAGAAGACTTTGGGGTAAAAAATATGCCTGGATTGCCGCCTGGATTTATCTTTGGGCGTTAGTGGTTACCATTACTTCGATTGCGGAATACACCTCTACCTTCGTGGCCTCGTTATTCCACTACGCCACTAGTGCGGGCAATATGATGGTGACGTCTGTCGTCTTGCTGCTGATTATGATGGTCGTGAATATGTCAGGCACCAAAAACCTGGCTCGCGTGGCGAGAATTGGTTTTTGGTGTGAAATCGTCAGCGTTATTGCACTCGGCATTTATCTGCTGATATTCCATCGCTCGCAACCTTTCTCCGTGGTATTTGACTCGATGGGCGTGTTGGCTAACGACGGCAATTACACCACCGCCTTTATGTCAGCATCTTTGATGGGGTTGTTTATGTTCTTCGGCTTCGAAGCCTGCGGTAATGTGGCAGAAGAAGTGAAAAACCCAGGTAAGAAAATTCCCGTGGCGATGATTTTAAGTATCGTGTTTGGTGCCATCTCTGCGGTAATTTCGATTATGGGTTATTTGTTATCGTCCCCAGATTTAGTCAACATTGTAAACGGTAAAATTTCCGACCCGATTCCGGCGATTCTCAACGAAGCGTTGGGGCCAACCGGTGCTACGGTCTTTATTGTGGTCGCGGTGATTGCGATGTTGTCTTGTATTCTTTCTTTGCAAGCTGCCTTGAGCCGTCTGATATTTTCCTTCTCCCGCGATAACATGCTACCTGGCAGCGAATGGATGTCGAAAATCTCCAAACATAGCGTGCCGGATAACGCCATGATGGTGAGCTGTTTGTTACCGGTGATTATCTGCGTGTGGGTCTATTTCCAGCCTGATAGCCTGGCGCGTATTACCGCATTTGCGGTCATCGGTATCTATATTTCCTTCCAGATGGTGGTACTGGCGGCATTGCGCCAGCGCCTGAAAGGGTGGAAACCTGCCGGTGAATGGACGGTGGGTTCGTGGGGGATTATCGTCAATATTCTGGCACTGGCTTACGGGTTGTGCGGTATTTGGTTACTGGCGCAACCGGCCCAGAGTGAAAACTTTATGGACCGCTGGACGGTGCTGGTAGGACTGGCGATTGTGATTGGTTCGGGCCTGATTTATATGTTCGTCAGCAAACCGTTTGGTCGCTCGAGTGCACCCGAGAATGATGCGATTGAATACGCTCGTAAATTAAATACCGAACAAGGTTAATATCAATGTCGGATGTCGCTTAGCGTAGCGACATCCGACTTATTCACATATATAAATTAAAATAATCATTCTCAAAGACAATACTCGTCACACTGGCATCCAGTAAATCACCGACGCGGAATCGTGGATGGGTAGAGAAAATAATTCTGCGCTCTTTATTGGTTAGAATAACTTTATCATTAGCCGCATAAGGTAATAGCTCATCCTCTACACGGCTGACTAATAAATCTATCGCCGCAACACCTAAAAACTGATCCTGAAAATGAACCGGGACGGCGCAGGTGAGGGTGTACGAAGTATTGCAAATATAGTCGACGTAGGGGCCATGGATAAAGGCGTTATCCACCGATGGCGCTTGCTTAAACCATTCAAAGGTACGGAAATCCAGGCGCTGTTGTGTGGCCTGGTCCAAATCCAGATTCACCTGTTTTACACCATCGGCTTTCTTATACCACCACTCCAGAAGCCAGAATTCCTTATTGCTGACGCTGCTTTCAATATGGCTGGCAAAACCGGCACCCGCACAGTAACCATTACTATTCAGAGTTTGTTTAATATGATCCTGAATGGTTTTTCTGACTGACGGCTCAAGCAGATGCTCCAGCTTAACGTCTTTAATTTCAGCCAGCGAAGCTTCAATTTCCCTGGCAAGCAACACGGTGGATTCAATAGTCGAGTTAATGATTTTATCAATTTTGGTGCTTAGAGTACGGAGTGATGTTGTTTGTAGCATATTTATGCCTGTTGTTTTTATTGGTTATTATTTACGTTGTGCTTCAATTTATTTTCTATCAGATAGAAAGTAAACGTGTCGATTAATTTTTTGGCAATGTTAACTGACTCGATTTCATTGTGAGATTCCAGCGTGTCAATTAACGAGATATACAGATCAACAATCTCGCGATGTATATTTTCTGAACGGAACAGCATCGCCACCAGTGACGACCATTCAGATTGCAAAATCAGCTCCTGGTTTGCCAGACGTGCTGACTGTGAACAGGCGGCAATGGCTAACAAACAGCGCATGTCGGCCTGAGTACGTGCCTCGGGCGTGGTGGAGGCGGCAAGTACTGCAACAAAGTCGCGCAGGCGGGTGATATCGGCGTTCGTCATACGGCGCGACGCAAGCCTTGCGCTGTGGCTAATAATCGCGCAGTGCATCTCGCCCAAATCAGACAGGTAATCAGTGCTCAGGGTTTTAAAAGGATTAAGAGAGTGACTTAATTCCCACGCTTGTTCGCACACAAAACTGCCACCGTTACGCCCACGCACCGTATGAATTAAATTATTCGCGCGCAGCGTGTTTAACGCTTCCCGGATGGTGATGTGCGAAACCCCCATCATTTTTGCCAGATCGGCTTCATTCGGTAGCTGCTCGTTTGCCTCAAGCAGGCCGGTAATAATGGCGTTGGAAAGCCGCTGAACTATCTGATCGGAACGGCTGGCCTGACCGATTGGCGCGAATATCACCGCATGCGTAATCATAATTTTCCCTGAAGAGAGACTCCTTGAATAAGGCCACTGAACATAGCATACAAGCGCTGCGTAAAGAATCACTTCGGAATGGGATGTATATCATATTGTTAGCAAAATGTTATTGAATTTAATCTTCATCAAACATATTACATAATATAATATATGTTTAAACCAGCGGAGAGCACGATGAAGATTCTGAAGCATTTTATCAATGGGCAATATGTCGCGGGTTCGCAGGAGAACCTCTTTGAGCTGGTTAGCCCGGTGAATGGTGAAACCTACGCACTGTCGCCGAGCGCCGGTCGTGCGGAGGTCGAGCAAGCTTATCTGGCGGCGAAAACAGCTTTTGCGGTGTGGAAACACTCCACGCCGTCGCAGAGACAGCGTGCGCTGCTGAAACTGGCGGATGAAATTGAACGTAATGTTGAACGCCTGATTCAGGCGCAAAGCGAAGAAACCGGGCAGCTGCGGCATTTCATTGAAAAAGAAGAGATTGCGGCATCCTGTGATGCGCTGCGTTTTTTTGCTGGTGCTGCGCGTTGCCTGGAAGGAAAAGCCTCCTATGAATATGCCGAGGGCTTAACCTCGACGATTCGCCGCGAACCGCTGGGGATTGTCGGCCAGGTCACCCCGTGGAACTATCCCTTCATGATGGCGGTGTGGAAAATCGCACCGGCACTGGCCGCCGGAAACACGGTGGTGTTAAAGCCCAGCGATACCACGCCCATCAGCACGTTGATTCTGGCGGAACTGGCAGCACCTCTTTTCCCGCAAGGGGTATTTAACGTGGTGCTCGGCAAAGCGGAAACCGGCTCGCTGGTGGTGTCCAGCACCGAAGCGTCACTGGTTTCGATAACCGGTTCGGTGCGCGCGGGGTTGCAAGTTGCGGCCTCTGCTGCGGCTAATTTGACCAAAGCGCACCTTGAATTGGGCGGTAAGGCTCCGGTCATCGTCTTTGCCGATGCCGACATTGCCAAAGCGGTGGAGGTCATCACCACTGCAGGGTTCTTCAATGCCGGACAAGACTGCACCTCGGCGACGCGAATTTTGATTGAAGACTCTATCTATGCGCAATTCCTCGAAAAATTGGTCACCAAAACCCGCGCTATCAAATTTGGCACACCGGAAGATAAAGACGCGTTGTACGGCGCGTTAAACAGCCGCAACCAACTAGAACAGGTCAAAGGTTTTATCAGCCGCCTGCCGTCACACGCCGTCATCGAAACTGGCGGCAAAGCGGGGGATGGCCCAGGCTTCTATTTTGAACCGACGATTATTTCCGGGCTTGATCAACGCGACGAGGCCATCCAGCACGAAGTGTTTGGCCCGGTGATGACAGTGCAGAAGTTTTCCTCCGAGGCGGAAGCACTGGAGAAGGCCAATGATGTGGAATACGGCCTGGCGGCGAGCATCTGGACCAGCAACCACAGCCGCGCCCAACGTTTCAGCATTCGTCTGGATTTCGGCACCGTATGGATTAACAACCATATTCCTCTGTGTGCGGAGATGCCTCACGGCGGCTTCAAAAAATCTGGCTATGGCAAAGATTTATCATCCTACTCACTGGATGAATACACGCGAGTGAAACACATCATGTGTGACATCTCTGAATAATTAACGCCGCTCCGATTAGACTTTAAGGTGATGAAATGAAAGCAATGAAAGTCGCTGTTCTGTCCCTGGCGCTGTTCTCAAATTTGGCATTAGCGGAAGTGTCTCCGTTAACGGTGGTTAAAGATTATATGTCGGCGTGGAATGCCCATGACGCCGCAAAGGCCGCGCAATATTTATCCAATGATGTGGTGTATTACGATGCCGCCAGCGGCACGCCGGTGAAAGGGAAAAGTAACGCCGAAAAAGAGGTGATTGGCGCGTTTATTAAAGCGGTGCCAGATTTAACCTGGAAAATGACCAGCAAGCCAGTTTACGATCACGACACTATCGCTTTTCGCTGGGAATTCAGCGGTAAAAATAGCGGCGAATGGGCGGGAAGCCCGGCCACAAATAACCCGATTAAATTTGAAGGAGTCAGTTATATCACCGTCAATAACGGGAAAATAACCTGGCAGGGCGATTATTACGACTCCAAAAAGCTCGACGAAGAACTAAAGCCACAAGCTAAATAAGGACTGATATGTCTATCACCAGACGTGATTTTCTCAATGGAGTGGCAATTACTATTGCCGCAGGGATGACACCACTTGATTTTGCAAAAGCTGCCGGAAAAGCCAGTGTGATGATTGGCGATGACTATTATCCACCGCAACTCACTGGGCTGCGTGGGAATCATCCCGGTTCTTTTGAAATGGCACATGCGATTGGCCGCGATCATGAAAAATTTAGTACCGACCATCTGCCCATCGAAGAAGAATATGATCTGGTGATTGTTGGCGGCGGGCTAAGTGGTTTATCTGCCGCCAGCTTCTGGCATGATTTGGCGGGTAAGAATAGCAAAGTGCTGGTGCTCGATAATCATGATGATTTTGGCGGTCACGCGAAACGTAATGAATTTAAAGCGGACGGCAAAAAAATCATTGGCTATGGCGGCAGTGAAGCCTTTCAATCGCCGAGCCGCAATTTTAGCGATGAGGTAAATGGGCTGCTGTCTACCGTCGGCGTAAGCGTCGTCAGAATGAAGGAAAGCTTTGACGTTAATTTCTACCCCGATTTAAAACTCAGCCGTGGCGTTTTCTTCGACAAAAAGAACTTTGGTGAAACCAAAATTGTCAGCGGTGATCCTGGGCACGCCGTCGCTGATGATATTCCGCGCGATAAACTCAATGGTCGCCCCCTTGAAGCATTCATTAATGATTTCCCGTTGAGCGAAAGCGATCGCAAAGCCATTTTGGATCTGCATGTTAATCCAGTGGATTACCTGAAAGGCATGACCGCCGACGAAAAATCCGCGTGGATGGACACCCACAGTTACCGCGATTTCCTGGTAGAAAAAGTCGGCTTGAGCAAAATGGCGCTGATGTATTTCCAGCAACGCACCAACGACTTTTTTGCCATCGGTATTGAAGGCGTAAGTTGTAGCGATGCCCGAACCTGCGCGCTTCCGGGAATGGATGCCATGGATTTACCGCCGCTTGATGAAGAGGCACAGGCCGATCTCGATGAACCCTATGTTTATCATTTTCCTGATGGTAATGCCGGGCTTGCGCGGCTGATCGTCAGGCACCTGATTCCAGATGCGCTGCCGGGTAACACCATGGAGGATTCCATTACCGCCAGGCTTCATTATGAAAAGCTCGATCTGCCGGAAAACAGCACACGCCTGCGCCTTAACAGCATGGTGATTAATGCGGCCAATAGCGAAGACGGTGTGGTGGTGACTTACGTGAATGACGGTAAAGCGCATCGCGTGAAAGGGCGAAAAGCCATCATGGCGGGTTACAACATGATGATCCCGTATCTGGTGCCTGAAACGCCGGAACAGCAAAAGGCTGACCTGCGACTCAACGTTAAAGCGCCGCTGGTGTACACCAATGTGGTGGTCAAAAACTGGCAGTCATTCATGCAATTAGGCATCCACGAATTTTATTCACCCGCCGCACCATATAGCCGCGTGAAGCTGGATTATCCGGTCAGCATGGGCGGTTACCAGCATCCGCAAAATGCCGATCAACCGATGTGTCTGCATATGGTTTATGTACCGACGTATCCGGGAAGCAAATTGAGTGCGCGTGAGCAATTCCGCCAGGGGCGGGCGTATTTACTGGGTACGCCATTCGACACCCATGAAAAAATGATTCGTACACAATTGCAGGAAATGCTCGGGCAAACCGGTTTTGACCATGAACGGGATATTACTGCCATCACCGTTAACCGCTGGGCGCACGGTTATTCTTACTACGCCACCGCCTTGTTCGATGATATGGACAAAATGCCCGAAATCATTGAGCGCGCGCGTCAACCCATTGGCCGCATTGCGATAGCCAACTCTGATTCCGACTGGGACGCCTACGCGCATACCGCGATTGACCAGGCGTGGCGCGCGGTCAACGAACTTAAAGCGATGGGATGAGCGACATGAAACAGACTTTATTGGCTATTGGCTGCTTGTTCGTCGCGGGGAATGCCGCCGCGAGTTCGGCAGGCGAATATATGGCAAAGATTTCAGATTGCGTGGCGTGCCACACCACCGAAGGCGGAGCGCCGATGGCGGGCGGGAAAAAGTTCTCCACGCCGATTGGCGATATTTACGCCACTAACATCACGCCGGATAAAACCTTCGGCATTGGTAATTATTCATACGAAGACTTCGAAAAAGCCGTCAGGCAGGGCATCGCAAAAGATGGGCATCCGTTGTATCCCGCGATGCCGTATCCGTCCTACGCCAAAATGACGGATCAAGATATTCGTGCCTTGTATGACTATTTCATGAATGAGGTTCCGGCGGCGGATACAAAAAACAAAGACAATGAGATCCCTTTGCTCTTGTCGGCCCGCTGGCCTTTGCATGTCTGGAACTGGTTGTTCGTCGAAGAGACGGCCCCTGAAAATAAAACCGGGCAGCCCACTGATTTATTAGCCCGAGGTGCTTATCTGGTGGAAGGGCCGGGGCATTGTGGTGCGTGTCATACCCCAAGAGGTGTGACGATGCAGGAAAAAGGCTATGACGCCTCCAGCGCTGAATATCTGACGGGGGCGATGATTGAAGGTTGGTATGCACCTTCGTTGCGAAACATTTCTATGTCGAGAGATGAATTAAAAGATCTGCTGCGCATGGGGCGCAGCCAGCACGATGCGCTTTCCGGGCCAATGAGTGAGGTGGTGACGCAGAGCACGCAGTATCTGACCGACAAAGATCTGGATGCGATAGCGTTTTATTTGCTGAACTTTAACCACAAAAATGGCGTGCCGGTGGCTGCCGATGGCGCCATTGTTTATGCGCCGACAGACGGTAAAACGCTGTATTCGATGTATTGTTCCACCTGCCACGGTGATGACGGAAAAGGCAAAGATTTCACCGTCCCTTCGTTAGTGAACAACACGGTAGTCAACGCCAAAGACCCGTCATCATTGATTTCTGTGGTTTATCAGGGCGCCGAAACACCGCAAACCCACGGCAATATTTCTTTCAAAATGCCGGCATATAAAGAGGTGATGTCTGACGATGAAATGACCAATGTGGTTAATTACGTCAGAGGAACGTGGGGCAATGGCGCGCCGCAGGCGACCAAAGATGAGGTTAGTGCGATAGCGAAATAGAGTCCTGCGGTGGATGACGCTAGCGCTTATCCACCCTACAAAACAAAGCGTTATGAAACCGCGCAGGTCGGATAAGCGCAGCGCCATCCGACATTTTCACGTGTAACGACAGGTGCAAGCGGTGGATGACACTAGCGCTTATCCACCTTACAAAAACAAAGCCTTATGAAACCGAGTAGGTCGGATAAACGCAGCGCCATCCGACACCACTGGCGTAAATGGTGGATGACGCTGGCGCTTATCCACCCTACAAAACAAAGCCTTATGAAACCGCGTAGCTCAGATAAGCGCAGCGCCATCCGACATTTTCAGGTGTAACGACAGGCGCAAGCGGTGGATGACGCTGGCGCTTATCCACCCTACAAAACAAAGTCTTATGAAACCGCGCAGGTCGGATAAACGCAGCGCCATCCGACACAACTGGCGTAAATGGTGGATGACGCTAGTGCTTATCCACCTTACAAAACAAAGCCTTATGAAACCGCGTAGGTCGGATAAACGCAGCGCCATCCGACACAACTGGCGTAAATGGTGGATGACGCTAGTGCTTATCCACCTTACAAAACAAAGCCTTATGAAACCGCGTAGGTCGGATAAGCGCAGCGCCATCCGACACAACTGGCGTAAATGGTGGATGACGCTAGTGCTTATCCACCTTACAAAACAAAGCCTTATGAAACCGAGTAGGTCGGATAAGCGCAGGGTCATCCGACACCACTGGCGTAAATGGTGGATGACGCTAGTGCTTATCCACCCTACAAAACAAAGCCTTATGAAACCGAGTAGGTCGGATAAGCGCAGCGCCATCCGACATTTTCAGCTGTCTGACGTTGGATTAACTCCGGCACCCGCGGAACAAATCACTATCCGCGTGGTAATCGCGGGTGGTGATGTCCCAAATCCCTAGCACCGATGAGAACAAGTTGTCATGGGAGTACGGGTTCTTCGCAGCATTATTTTTCAGACAAGTCATATTAATGTGCTTATCCGCGATAAAACCGGGTGACATCCACACCTGCATCGGTATATGCGTTTGCTGATCCGGTGCCAGTTTGTACGGCGTGCCGTGCAGATACAGGCCACTTTCCCCCAGAGACTCGCCGTGGTCGGACACATACAGCAGCACGGTGTTGTACTTGTCGCTATAAAGTTTGAGCTTTTCAATCATTTGTGCCACGACATAGTCGGTATAACGAATGGTGTTGTCGTAGGTATTGACCAGTTGTTCTTGCGTACAGTTTTCAATGTCGCTACGCGCACATTCCGGCATAAAGTGGCGTTGTTTAGCCGGATAACGCTGGAAATAGGTCGGCCCGTGGCTACCAATGATATGAAAGGCAACCAGCTTATCCCCGGCCATTTTTGCCATCTCTTCATCGATATTTTCCAGCATCACCTCGTCGAAACAGGTTTCGCCATTACACAATTTCGGGTTATCGGTCGGTTTAATTTCGATAGTCGGTAACCGTTTACACACGCCTTTACAGCCACCGTCATTATCTTTCCACAGCAGCGAAACCCCGGTTTTTTGCACGATATCGAGGAAGTTTTCACTGTTAGTCGCTTTTTTGGCGTTGTACTCGGTGCGGTTCATATTTGAGAACATGCAGGGTACGGAAACCGCAGTGGCCGTGCCGCACGAATGAACGTCCTTAAACGAAATAACATCGCCACTTTGGCTGGTGAAAGCGTTGGTATCACGCTCATAACCGTTCATCGAGAAATTCTGGCTACGTGCGGTTTCGCCAATCACCAGGAACATTAGTGTCGGTTTGTCTTTATTGGCAACACGTTTGGCGTCATCACCCAATGTCTGGAACGGTTCTTTGGTGGTGAAGTAGGTATCTTGCAGATAGCGGACGGTACTGTAGACGTAGTTCGCCGGGATAATCTCTTTGTTTAGCGTTGAGTTATTGCGCCCGACAGAGGCGTAGTCCTGGTAATAAAGTGCGGCCACACCCGCAATTAGCAACAGTGATGCCGCCATAGACAACAAACGGTATGTAATGCCCTTATACCACTTGGCTGGATATTCAATCTTAATTAAAAACAGCAAGATAGCCGGAAGTATTCCGGTCAGCAGCAGCCATAAAATGATCGAGCCATTCAGATAAGAATGGGCTTCTTGTGGATTGGTTTCGACGATGTTTTGGATCATAGACTGATCAAACATCACTTTGTATTTCAGCGTCGAGTAACTGACCATTGAGCCTGTCACAAATAACAGGGCAAAAAACGGCTTCAGCAAAAATCGAATCGAAAAGGGCATAAAGACAAAGTTAAGTGCCGCAACCAATACAAACGGTATGGAGATGGCAAAACCCATTTTGACGTGCTCAAGGTGCGTCAAAATATCGTAAAAATGCAGTAATACGGGCCAGTTAAGCAAGAAGGCAAAAACCACCGCCAACAGTAAAACCAGTGGGATAAGCTTAATCCTGAAAAGTACGGGCATTAATATCTCCGAATAATTGCCGCCAAAGTAAATACCATTTGGAATCTAAAACGTGCTGGCAATTTTTACCAAGTGTTTGAAATTTGCTCAGAACAAATAAGTTGCGGTGAAGTTAAGAAATACCCTCTTAAATATCCCAAAAAACAACTCACGATTTATGGTTCAAGAGTGGTTATTTATTCATTACAAACCTTAATTTAACCTTAATAGATTAAAAACACTTAAAAAAACATGAGTCTTATAGATGGTGTTTTCGTTAAAAGTTAATTGATTCATGGTGTTGTGTTGATTTTTGTGGTTTTGGGATGTCTGTCAGTATTTTCCATTAAGGTGATTTTTATTCTGTCTGGTGCAATCTTAATATTGAGCTAAGAAAACTCTGTTAAGTTGATTTCAATTTAATCGCGGTTTAGATAACTGCATTTTGAATCAGTCATGTTGCACGTTTATTTAATAACACAGGGTCATGATAAATACATTCGTGCAACGTCTTAATCTGGAGTTACTCCTGGAGTGAACACCGTGCTGCTAATTCGTGCTGCTAATAATGGGAATATTCAATGAGTGAATTTCTGCCTTTCTCACGTCCCGCTATCGGGCCAGAAGAACTCGCTGTGGTGAGTGAAGTTTTGCAGTCCGGTTGGATAACCACTGGCCCAAAAAATCAGGCACTTGAACAAGCTTTTTGCGAGTTAACCGGCAATAAACATGCGATTGCTGTCAGCTCAGCCACCGCCGGAATGCACGTCGCGTTGATGGCATTGGGCATCGGTGCGGGTGACGAGGTAATTACGCCTTCGCTGACCTGGGTTTCCACCCTGAATATGATTGTGTTACTGGGCGCTGAACCGGTGATGATTGATGTTGACCGCAACACGCTAATGGTGACCGCCGCCGCCATTGAAGCCGCGATAACCCCGCGAACTCGCGCGATTATTCCGGTTCATTATGCCGGAGCGCCAGTGGATATTGACGCGATCCGCGCCGTGGGTGAGCGCCACGGAATTCCGGTGATTGAAGACGCGGCACATGCGGCGGGAACGTACTATAAAGGCAAACATGTTGGCGACCGTGGGACGGCAATTTTCTCGTTCCATGCGATTAAAAACATGACTTGTGCAGAAGGTGGGTTAATCGTCACCGACGACGAGGCGTTCGCCAACCGCATGCGTAGCCTGAAATTCCACGGGCTGGGTGTTGATGCCTTTGACCGCCAGACGCTTGGCCGTGCGCCGCAAGCCGAAGTGATAGCGCCTGGTTACAAATACAATCTTGCCGATATTAATGCCGCTATCGCGCTGGTGCAGTTAGGCAAACTTGCGCAAAACAATGCTCGCCGTACAGAAATCGCCGGACGTTACTTAGCTGAACTGGCGAACACGCCTTTCTTGCCGCTTATCCAGCCAGAGTGGGAACACCAGCACGCCTGGCATCTATTTATTATTCGCGTTGATGAAGCGCGTTGCGGCATTTCACGTAACGAACTTATGGAAGCCCTGAAAGCAAAAGGCATCGGCAGCGGTTTGCATTTCCGCGCCGCCCATACCCAGAAGTATTACCGCGAACGATACCCAACGCTCTCTTTACCCGATACCGAATGGAACAGTGAGCGAATTTGCTCTATTCCGTTGTTCCCAACGATGACTGATGACGATGTCTCCCGCGTGATCAACGCGTTGCGTGAAGTCGCAGGAAAATAATATGACCAAACCAGTAGCCATCCACAAAGTCTCTGTGGTGATCCCTGTTTATAACGAACAAGAAAGCTTGCCCGAGCTTATCAAACGCACTACCGCGGCGTGTGAAACGCTGGGTAAAGATTACGAAATCCTGCTGGTTGATGACGGCAGCACTGACAATTCAGCCGATATGCTAAGCGATGCCGCCGAAGCGCCAGGCAGCCATATTGTTGCGGTGTTACTCAACCGCAATTATGGGCAACACAACGCGATTATGGCGGGCTTTAGCCATGTTACCGGCGATTTGATTGTCACGCTGGATGCGGATTTACAAAACCCGCCAGAAGAGATCCCCCGCCTGGTGGCGAAGGCCGATGAAGGTTACGACGTGGTCGGCACCGTGCGCCAGAATCGCCAGGATACCTGGTTTCGCAAACGCGCTTCACGGCTGATCAACCGCCTGATTCAGAGCACCACCGGCAAAGCGATGGGCGATTACGGCTGCATGCTGCGCGCCTACCGTCGCCACATTATCGACGCGATGCTCAATTGCCACGAACGCAGCACCTTTATTCCCATTCTGGCGAATACCTTTGCGCGTAAAGCCACGGAAATCCCGGTGCATCACGCCGAACGCGAATTTGGCGATTCGAAATACAGCTTTATGCGCCTGATTAATTTGATGTACGACCTGGTCACCTGCCTGACGACCACACCACTGCGCATGCTCAGTGTGTTTGGCAGCATCATCGCGGTAATGGGGTTTGCGCTGTCCGTTCTGCTGGTGGTTTTACGACTTGCCTTCGGGCCGCAATGGGCGGCGGAAGGGGTGTTCATGCTCTTCGCGGTGCTGTTTATGTTCATCGGCGCACAGTTTGTCGGCATGGGGCTATTAGGGGAATACATCGGCAGGATTTACACCGATGTCCGTGCCCGGCCACGTTACTTTATTCAGCGGGTGGTTAGCCGTGAGTCAGTTTCAATTTCTGAGGAAAATCAACAATGAAAGCTATCGTTTTTGCTTATCACGACATGGGCTGCGCGGGTGTTAACGCACTGGTCGCCGCCGGTTATGACATCGCGGCTATTTATACCCACCCTGATTCACCTTCTGAAAACCATTTCTTTGGCTCAGTGGCGAGAACGGCAGCGGAACATGGTATCCCGGTTTATGCACCGGATGACGTCAATCACCCGCTGTGGGTCGATCGTATTAAATCGGCACAGGCTAATGTGATTTTCTCGTTCTATTACCGCAACTTGTTGTGCGAAGAAATTCTGCAAAGCGTGACGGTCGGGGCATTTAACCTTCACGGCTCGTTATTGCCAGCCTACCGTGGCCGCGCGCCGCTGAACTGGGTGTTGGTGAACGGCGAAACCGAAACCGGCGTTACGCTGCATCGTATGGTTAAGCGTGCTGATGCCGGTGCCATCGTCGAGCAAAATCGCGTCACGATTACGCCACAAGACACCGCGCTAACGCTGCACAAGAAACTGACGGAAGCCGCTACTGAGTTGCTGGAAGATATTCTGCCAGTCATCAAAACCGGACATTTCCCGCAGGTTGAGCAAGACCACAGCAAAGCAAGCTTAGTTGGCCGTCGGACACCACAAGATGGCTGCATTAACTGGCAATCCACGGCGCAGGAAATTAATAACCTGGTGCGAGCCGTTACCGACCCATGGCCGGGCGCTTTCAGCTATGTTGGCGGCAGCAAATTTATCGTCTGGAAAAGCCGTGTGCTGGAAGGGTTGCAGGCAGCGAAAGCCGGAACCGTGCTGTCCGTCAGCCCGCTGGTGATCGCCACGGGCGGCGGTGCACTTGAAATACTCACCGGGCAAACGGACAACGGCGTATACATGCAGGGCGCGCAACTGGCGCAAACTCTGGGTCTGGTGGCGGGGGCGTTACTCAGCAGCCAACCGGTTTCGGCTATTAAACGCCGCACTCGCGTGCTGATCCTTGGAGTAAACGGTTTTATCGGCAACCACCTGACCGAGCGCCTGTTGCAGGACGACAACTTTGAAGTGTACGGGCTGGATATTAGCTCTGATGCCATCAGCCGTTTCCTCGGCAACGCTCGCTTCCACTTTGTGGAAGGCGACATCAGCATTCACTCCGAGTGGATTGAATACCACATTAAGAAATGTGACGTGGTGCTGCCGCTGGTGGCGATTGCCACGCCGATTGAATATACCCGTAATCCACTGCGCGTCTTTGAGCTAGATTTCGAAGAGAATCTGAAGATTATTCGCGACTGCGTGAAGTATCAAAAACGCATTATCTTCCCGTCTACCTCTGAGGTGTACGGCATGAGTACCGATAAGGTCTTTGATGAAGATAACTCGAACCTGATTGTTGGCCCCATCAACAAACAGCGCTGGATTTACTCGGTGTCCAAACAACTGCTCGACCGCGTGATTTGGGCTTATGGCGAGAAAGAGGGTTTGCGCTTTACGCTGTTCCGTCCGTTTAACTGGATGGGGCCACGCCTCGATAACCTGAATGCTGCACGTATCGGTAGTTCACGCGCCATTACCCAGTTGATTCTCAACCTGGTAGAAGGCTCACCGATTAAGCTGATTGATGGCGGGCGTCAAAAACGTTGCTTCACTGATATCAGCGACGGTATCGAAGCGTTGTTCCGCGTTATCGAGAATAAGAACAACAATTGCGATGGGCAAATCGTCAATATCGGTAACCCGGACAATGAAGCGAGTATCAAAGATCTGGCTGAAATGCTGCTGGCGAGCTTTGAAAAACACCCGCTGCGCAACCATTTCCCGCCGTTCGCTGGCTTCCGTGAAGTGGAAAGCAGCACCTATTACGGTAAAGGTTATCAGGACGTGGAACACCGTAAGCCAAGCATCCGCAACGCACAGCGCTTACTAAACTGGACGCCAACGGTCGAGATGGGAAAAACCATCGACGAAACGCTGGATTTCTTCCTTAATACAGTTGAACTGACGGAACCTCAGGCATGAGAAAAGTTGGCCTGCGCATTGATGTAGATACATGGCGGGGCACCCAACAAGGGGTTCCGCATCTTCTTGAGATCTTAAGTTTGCATGGTATTCAGGCCACATTTTTCGTAAGCGTTGGCCCGGATAACATGGGCCGCCATTTGT
This sequence comes from Buttiauxella sp. 3AFRM03, assembly GCF_003675305.1. NCBI lineage: Bacteria > Pseudomonadati > Pseudomonadota > Gammaproteobacteria > Enterobacterales > Enterobacteriaceae > Buttiauxella > Buttiauxella sp. 3AFRM03. Next base: position 626,940 of record NZ_CP033076.1, on the reverse strand, counting down.
GGCGCCTGGTGAAACCGCAATTCCTGTGGAAGATGCTGCGTTCGAAAGCCGCATCGCTCTACGGTTGGGATATTTTGCTGGCGGGTACCGCATGGCCGGGCCGCAAAATCGGTGAAGGCAATGCGGAGATCATTGCAGCGGCGGCGGATCATCATGAAGTCGGGTTGCACGCCTGGGATCACTTTGCCTGGCAAACCTGGGCGGGTGTCTGGGATAACGCGCATCTTGAGAAACAAATTCGCCTTGGCCTGGAATCATTGGGCCAAATTGTCGAGCAACCGGTGAGCTGTTCAGCGGTTGCCGGATGGCGTGCTGACCAGCGCGTGGTGCGGGCAAAAGAGTCGTTCAAATTCACTTACAACAGCGACTGCCGCGGAACCACACCATTTCGCCCGCTATTACCCGATGGCAGCAGCGGAACGGTACAAATTCCGGTGACGCTACCGACCTGGGATGAAGTGATTGGTAAAGGGGTCAGTCGTGAAGGCTACAACCGTTTTATCCTTGACCGTATTAAGCAGGATAGCGGTACGCCGGTGTACACCATTCACGCCGAAGTGGAAGGGATGGTGATGCGCAAAGACTTTGATGAACTGCTGACCATGGCAGCACGGGAAGGTATTCAGTTTTGCCCACTTAGCGAACTGTTACCGCAAGATTTAACCACTTTGCCATTGGGGAGAGTGGTGCGCGGTGTGATCCCAGGTCGTGAAGGCTGGTTAGGCTGCCAACAACTTATCGGGCGCTAAACGGATGAAATCAGCAAAGTACTCGTTTGTTCTGTTATTAGGTTTTGCTCTGCTTTACCTGCTGCCGCTAGAATTCCGCGCCCTGTGGCAACCGGACGAAACACGCTATGCGGAAATCAGCCGCGAGATGCTGGCGGCGGGTAACTGGATCGTCCCGCATTTTCTCGACGTGCGTTATTTCGAAAAACCGGTTGCCGGATACTGGATTAATAATCTCAGCCAGTTGATTTTCGGCCATAACAATTTCGCGGTGCGCTTTGGCTCGGTGTTTTCTATTACGCTAAGCGCACTGATGGTGAGTTGGCTGGCGTTGCGTATCTGGCGTGACAAGACCGTTGCGGTGCTGTCTGGCGTGATTTTCCTGACCTGTCTGCTGGTTTATGGCGTGGGCACCTACGCGGTGCTGGACCCGATGATCACGCTGTGGCTTGTAGCGGCGATGTGCAGCTTCTGGCTTGGCACCCATGCGCAGACCACCGCTGGAAAAGCAGGCGGCTATATTCTGCTCGGCCTGGCCTGCGGCATGGGGGTGATGACCAAAGGTTTCCTCGCGTTGGCGGTACCAGTGCTGGGCGTGTTGCCGTGGGTGATTGCGCAAAAACGCTGGAAAGAGGTGCTGTTGTTTGGCCCGCTGGCGGTATTGAGCGCGGTGGTTATTACCTTGCCGTGGGCGTTGGTTATTGCCAAAGCGGAGCCGACATTCTGGAACTATTTCTTCTGGGTTGAGCATATTCAGCGTTTCGCCGAGAAAGACGCGCAGCATAAAGCGCCATTCTGGTATTACATTCCTTTCCTGATTGCCGGTTGCTTACCCTGGCTGGCGTTGCTGCCGGGTGCACTAAAACGCAGTTGGCAGGAGCGTTCAAGCGAAAGCAGCTCGCTCTATTTACTGGGCTGGGTGGTAATGCCGCTACTTTTTTTTAGTATCGCGAAAGGCAAATTACCGACTTATATTCTGCCGTGTTTTGCCCCGCTGGCTATTTTGCTGGCGCGCCATGCTACGCAATTACTGGCTTCGACTCGCACCCTGAAAATCAACGGCTGGATAAACGTCGCTTTCGGCGGGATTTGTACCTTAGCCGTGCTGGTGGTACTGGCGCCCTGGGGCGTGGCAAAACATCCGCTTTATGCCAGTCACGAAGTGCTCAAAGCGATACAGGCGGCAGTGGCATTCCTGGTCTGGGCGCTGGTCGGCTATCTTACCCTGCGCAATAACGCCAGGCACTGGCAGTGGGCGGCAATATGCCCGCTGGGTCTGGCGTTGTTAGTTGGCGGCGTGATTCCTGACAAAGTTATCGATTCCAAACATCCGCAAGTGTTCATCGACGTAGTGCGCCCGGAGCTGGAGAGCAGCCGTTATATTCTTGCCGATAGCGTCGGGGTAGGCGCGGGTATCGCCTGGGAATTAAAGCGCAGCGATATTACGATGTACGCCAAACCGGGTGAGCTGAATTACGGCCTGACGAATTTCGCCGATGCGCAAGATAACTTTGTCTCCCGCGAGGATTTCCCAGGCTGGCTGGCGGAACATCGCCAACAAGGCAATGTTTCGTTGGTGTTGTTGCTGTCGAAAGATAAAGTGCCGGAAGACCAGGATGTACCACCGCCCGATAATATTTATCGCAAAGGCCGCTTTGTGCTTTTCTTCTATGAAAAAACGCCATGATAGCGTGCTGACAAAGGCAGAAAATCTGGTTTTGTAGGGTGGATAAGCGTCAGCGCCATCCACCATTTTGAAGTGAACCCCGAAAAAGGTCTGTCATCAGTCTTATGAGTTATTTGCTGATAGTGCTGGCGAGTTTACTGAGTTGTGGCGGCCAGCTTTGTCAGAAGCAGGCCACTTACAAGCGCGGTCGGCTGCATTTATTGGGCTGGCTGGCGTTAAGCGTGCTGTTGCTGGGCTGCGCGATGTTGCTGTGGTTGCTGGTTTTGCAACGCGTGCCGGTGAGCGTTGCGTATCCGATGTTGAGCCTGAACTTTATTTTTATCACCCTGGCGGCGCGTTTTATTTGGCATGAGCCGGTGTCACTGCGGCACTGGCTGGGCGTGGTGGTGATCATCTGCGGCATCAGCATACTGGGAGGTGCTGCCTGATGGGCTACTTTTGGGCCTTAATGAGCGTGCTGTTGGTCACTTGCGCGCAGCTGATGATGAAATGGGCGATGATGGCGCTGCCGCCAATTGACCGCCCACGCGAACTTTTTTCGGCGTTCTGGGGAATTAGCCCTGGCGCTGAAATACTGGTGATTGGACTGCTGGCGTATGTCTGCTCGATGGCATGCTGGTTTATGGCATTACGCCGCGTGGCGCTCAGCAAAGCTTACCCACTGCTCAGTTTGAGTTACGTGCTGGTCTGGGCGGCGGCTATCTGGTTGCCGTGGCTGCATGAGCGTTTCAGCGCCGGAAAATTGGTCGGGGTTGGGGTGATTTTCATCGGCTTATTGCTGGTCTGTATTCCCGATAAAAAACGCTAAACCTGGCTGCGGGCAAAAAAATGGTGGATGTCGCTAGCGCTAATCCACCGACCTTGCTGTGATTAATATTTTTTCGGCGGGGTAAACAATTCAATTAACACCCCGCGGTCTGTCACGATGTAACCCCCTTCCTTTAATTGCGCAAGAATCTTCATAATGCTGCTGCGCGATAAAAACGTTCTGTCCTTGATATAAGTGGCGACACTCACTTGATTTCTGACGTCTTCAGGTTCGTTCATCAATTCATAGAGTTGGTGGCAGATTATCTCATAGGACGACAGTGACGATATTTTGCTGCAATGATCATAAATCCGCGTAATGGTGTAAATCATCAAGTAGCTTAACTGCTTCCATAAATTATGGCGGGCGATGATTTTGTTGGTGTCATCAATCGATAAATAGCTGATCTCTGAGTCTTCATTAGTGCGTATAGAAAGATAATCCTGCGCAAGGTGTTGGGTGCTAAGCCCGAAAATGTAGGGGGCAGATTCTGAGTTTAATATTATCCCATCGTTGCGGCGGTAAAGTGTCACGCTGCCTTTATGTAGGATAAAGCACATACGCTTATCACTATCTTTGTGGTTAATGAATTGTCTTTCAGTTGTTTCTAATTTGTTGCTTATGGGGGTCAGATATTTTATTAAAGCCATAATGTCATCAACAGGCTTCTTGCTTTTGGATAGGTAATTCTCTGAAAAAAAAGGATTTTCGTATTGAAAGTCTTTCATTTTAGGCTTGCCGTTATTTGAAAAATAATAAAATTTGATGGTTGGGATTATGCTTAAACAAAATATTTTTAAAAGAAATTAGCGGTGTAAAAGTACACCCAAAAATATGTTGAAATGATCTCTGTGTTTATATCAAAATCTGCCCTGTAAATAGTAAGGGTAAAAATTGCTGTATTTAACTAAAAGCAATTAATAACTAGCTTCACTATTTAACTATCTGAAAGCCTGAGAATTGCTCAGCAATAAATGTTGATCATTAAACAGAGATAGCCCTTTTACCTTATTAAAGATAAAGGGCTATGGCTTTCTATTAACGGTAAATATATTCAAGGAAAGTGTTATGAAAAAGAATTTAATCGCTGTTGCATTCGCCGCTACTGCCATTCTGTCTACTGCTTCTGCTTTCGCTGCGGGTGGCCAGGTTAATTTCCAGGGTGAAATCATCGATGCCGGCTGTACGATTGTGAATACCCCATCTAACCCACTGACAGTGACTTTAGGTAGCGTGGCAAAAACTGAATTCACAGGTGCAGGCTCTACAGCAGCTGCTACTAAATTCACTCTTCAATTAACTAACTGCCCAGCGACCGTGCATAACGCCATGGTTAAATTCGATGGTACTAACGTTAGCGGTGATACCTCAGTTTTGGCTCTGACACAGGAATCTGGTGTGGCAACGGGCGTAGGTATTCAGCTTTCTGATGATGCGAATACCGTGCTGCCATTGTTCACCTCTTCTAAAGCGTATCCGCTGTCCAGCACTGCTGATAACAACCTGGAATTCGTTGCGCGTTATATCGCGACTTCTTCCACTGTGACCGCGGGCCCGGCGAACTCTACCGCTGACTTCTCTGTCACTTACAACTAATTCAATTTGAGGCCTTGTGCGGGCTGAGAGTTGAACAGCTGGCCGGTAGCTACTGTTACCGGCTTTTATCCCTGATTATTCTGGAGTGTAGTAATGAAATTTATCCCTGGAACTTTGCTGGTTGCCCTGCTGGTTAGCACCTGCGCAGCCCAGGCTGGTGTGATTGTTGGTGGCACGCGCTTGATTTATGACGGCGCCAGAAAGGAGTCTTCACTCAGCGTCAGCAACCCCGACAAACAGCCTTTTCTCATCCAGTCGTGGGTGGAAATGGAAAAGGGTGGCGCTGAGAAAGCCCCCTTTGTGGTGACTCCGCCACTGTTCCGTCTTGATGGCGGGCAAAATAACGTCTTGCGCGTGGTACGTGCGGGAGGCAACTTGCCTTCCGATAAAGAATCGCTTTATTGGATGAATATCAAAGCTATTCCTTCCGCTGATGTCGCGGCGAATATTAATACACTGCAAATTGCCGTGAAAACGCGCATTAAATTGATCTATCGCCCGCAGGGATTGAAAGGGGTTCCGGAAGAGATGACCGATAAATTATCCTGGCACCGTAGCGGGAATAATATACAAGTCAGCAACCCGACGCCGTTCTATATGAATTTCATGGATGTGAAAGTGGCGGGTAAAAGCGTGCAGGATGTGACTTATGTCGCTCCCGGCGGTACCGCGAGCTTCGCAATGCCTGTGGGTGCCAGCTCCGGCAGCGTCACCTGGACGATTATCAGTGACTACGGCGCGATTGGGCCGGAGCATAAAAGCTCCCTTTAAATCTTCAGCAGACATATAAACCGATAAACCACCAATAAATGTTTACCACATTACCAGGGTATCTCATGCCTTTTGCACAAGGAGTTAATTGATGTTTATTATTAAAGGGAGCAACAAACCTGTCCCTTCATTTAATATCAGTAAATTGGCATATTTAATTTCTGGCTATGTGGTTTTATTGAATGCTTTTTCATTCGATGCGCAAGCCCGTGATGTATTTAACCCCGCTTTACTGGAACAAGGTAATACAGCTCTGGGGAGTACGGATCTTTCTGTGTTTGAAGATGGGGCAGGACAACTCCCCGGGACTTATCGCGTCGATATTTATCTTAATAACGAACAACAACAGACGCGTGATGTTGAGTTTAGTTTGCAAAAAGATGCACAGGGCAAAGAGAGTTTACAGCCCTGTCTGAGCGTGGCAGACCTCAGCGACATGGGGGTTAAAACTCCGCAGTTCCCCGAGCTTGGCGCAGCCGACGAGAAATGTGCCAATTTAACGGCGATCCCTCAGGCTTCAGCACAATTTCGCTTTAGTGCCCAGCAACTATTGTTGAGTATTCCGCAAATAGCCATCTCACAAAAAGCACGCGGATATGTACCCGAAAGCCAGTGGGATAATGGTATTACGGCTTTCCTGCTTAATTACAATCTCAGTGGTGCGAATAATACCTCGCGGGATAGCAGTGGCAATGACAGTAATACACAATATGCCAACCTGCGTCCGGGTATTAATATCGGGCCGTGGCGTTTGCGTAACTATACCACCTGGAATCGGGATACTAATGGCCAGGATAAATGGGACACGGTATACACCTACGCCCAGCGCAATATTATTTCGCTAAAAAGCCAATTAACCCTCGGTGATAGCTCATCGCCAGGTGATGTTTTTGACAGCGTGCCATTCAGAGGCGCGCAAATTGCCTCCGATGACGACATGTTACCCGACAGCATGCGTGGTTATGCCCCAGTTGTTCGCGGTATTGCGCGTACCAACGCGCAGGTGATCATCCGTCAAAACGGTTACATCATTTACCAAAGTTATGTCGCACCGGGTGCCTTTGAAATCACGGATATGTTCCCAACCGGTGGGTCTGGCGATTTGTACGTCACTATTAAAGAGGCTGACGGGAGTGAACAGCAGCTGGTGGTGCCATTTGCTTCGCTGCCGGTACTGCAACGTGAAGGGCGGCTGAAATACAGCCTGACCAGCGGCCAGTATCGCTCTTATGACGGCAGCGTCGATAAAACCCCATTCACCCAGGGAACGGCTATTTATGGTTTACCTGCAGGTTTCACGGGCTATGGCGGCGGGCAGTTTGCCAGCCATTATCAGTCACTGGCGCTGGGTGTCGGGAAAAATTTTGGTGATTTTGGTGCCGTCTCAACTGATGTGACTCAGGCCTGGTCAACCATGCAGGATAAGCCAAAAGATAACGGCCAGTCGTGGCGCGTGCGTTATAGCAAGAATATCGTCCAGACCGGCACTAACTTTGCTATCGCCGGTTACCGTTATTCGACCAACGGTTTTTATACCCTCCAGGAAGTGATGGATACCTGGCGCGACGGCACCCCAAGCCCAATTATTGAAAGACGCCGCAACCGTAGCGAGATGACGATTAGCCAGAATCTGTGGGAAAACGCAGGTTCATTATCATTAAGTTGGGTCAGTGAAAACTACTGGAATAGCCATCGTACCATGCGTTCAATTGGGGTTGGATATAACAACAACTGGAATGACGTCAGTTACGGGCTTAATTACAGCTACAACGAAAACTCACAGGCGAGTAATAGCAGTGATGCAGCAGGCCACGGGCGTATTTACGATCGTGACCAGATATTTAGTTTAAATATCAGCGTGCCATTAAGTCGTTTCTTGCCCAATACCTGGGCCAGTTACAACTTAAATACCAGCAAACAGGGTAATACCACCCAGAGCGTTGGCCTTAACGGAACGGCACTTGCGGACAATAACCTGAGCTGGAGCGTGCAGGAAGGTTATGGCACCGAGGGGACGGGTAACAGCGGCAACATGAATGCCGATTACCGTGGTACTTACGGCGAAGTGGAGGGGGGTTATGGCTATGACCGCCACAGCCAACGCCTGAATTACGGCGTGCAAGGCGGGGTTGTCGTGCATGAGGATGGCGTGACGTTTGGTCAGCCGTTAGGTGAAACCATTGCGCTGGTGAAAGCGCCGGGTGCCAGCGGTGTGGGAGTCAATAACCAAACTGGCGTGAAGACCGACTGGCGAGGCTACGCGATTGTTCCGTACACCAGCCCGTATCGCAAAGACCGTCTGCAATTAAATTCAGAAACGTTGCCGGACAATGTGGATCTGACACTCACCGACCAGAACGTGGTGCCAACGCGCGGTGCGGTGGTGCGGGCAAACTTTGAAGCGAACGTCGGCCAACGTGTGCTGATGACATTACTCCGTCCGGGTAGTCAAACCGTACCGTTTGGCGCAATGGTGAGCGACCCCACTCAAAAAATCGCACAGGCATTTATCGTTGGTGATGCAGGGCAGGTTTACCTGACCGGGATGGCGGACAGCGGCACGTTGAATGTCACCTGGGGTAGCGATGCCAGTCAAAAATGCCAGGTGACCTATTCCCTGTCAAAACAGACAAATAACACGGCTGGCATCCAGACCGTTAATGGCCAGTGCAAGTGAGGAATGAAATGGGCTTATTTATTATTGCCAAAAGAATAATGATGCTATGCAGTTTATTATTGGGGCTGTGTTTAATCTCCCCCAATGTATTCGCTGCTAATACCGGATGTGTCTCTACGCCAGCGATACCGGGTATCGCGACGTTATCGTCAACGGCGGTGGATTCAACCTTGCCAATAGGTTCAACCATACCCGGTACTGAACGCGTATTCAGTTTCTCAGGCAACTGTTCGACAATATCGGCGGTGCCGCAGGGGATTGCGATTATCACCTGTTATTACGGAACGGGAACTGAAGTTTCGGGTATGCCTCGCGTCTATAATACCGGGGTGGCTGGCGTGGGTATTACCCTCATTAACTCGAGTGGTCAGAGAGTAACGGGGGCAGGGACGTCGTGTGATACACGAAATACTCCATTAGGTTATATCTCTAACACCAGTGCCAAAACCTATTCAATTAGTATGACTCTGGCATTAGTTAAAACCAGCAATACTATTGGCAGTGGTGCTATGGCCCCAGGACAAACCAAGTTTGGTATCGGGATGTATAACACCGGTTATGGTCTGGGTAGCAATACTGATAGTTCGGTTTCCTATACCGGCACACTTTATTATCGCGCTGTTTCTTGTTCAGTGGATGCCAATATTCCGGTGCCATTAGACGATATGATCGTGGCTAATTTTTCAGGTATTGGATCAACCGCCGGGGATAAGGCTTTTAATGTGCCGGTAACCTGTAATGCGCCAGTGAATGTGATGATGAATATGACCTCTGCGGCCTATATTTCGAAACCCAATGCGGTGATGGCATTAACAGCGGGTGCGAATAATGCCAGCGGGATTGGTATCCAATTACTCTATAACAGCAGCCCAGCGGTGTTTGATAATTATTTCTCAGCCGGCAATGTGGTTAATGCGGGGGACACATTAAATGTGCCATTCACCGCCAGATATTATCAGACCGCCAGTACGGTGGTGCCCGGTACAGCCAATGCAACGGCCACTGTGACCATGGCTTATCAATAATAAAAAGGGAAGAATATGCTGCCACTTAAAGTGTATTTAATGGTTGCCTTGTCCAGCGTATTTTCTGTTGGGCCAGTGTTTGCCGCAGATATAGTGAATATTAATGTGACAGGCCGAATACTGCCCACACCTTGTGTGGTTGACCCAGGTTCAGTGAGTCAGAATATTAACTTTGGGCAACTACTTGGTACCGATCTCAGAACGGCGGGCTCGGCTTCAGCGTGGGTACCGTTCACCGTTAAACTGATCAATTGCCCGGCAGCACTTGTCACAGCAACGGTCACATTCCAGGGAACACCTTATCCCACGGATGCCACGCTCTATCAAAATGCCACATCGTCAGGCAGCGCGACAAACATGGCGATTCAAATGGTGGATAACAGCAACCGTACACTGGCGAAAGGCAACAGCACCACCATGACGTCAAATATTGATCCCACTCTGCGTACCGCCACGTTTGGCCTGGCTGCTCGGGTCATCACGCCTGGCGGGAATGTGGGTTCAGGAGCCATTAATAGTGTGGTCACCATGACGTTCACGTACCAGTAGCCGCAGTAATAAAAGAGTAAGGAATATTGATATGTATTTTTTATATCGCTATGGACCATATCTGATTAAAGGATTAATTATCGCTACGCTTATAGGGTGCATGGTATGGAGTTTATTGCCGGAATCTGGCGTTGATTTTTAATCAATAACGGGTGTTCGAGGAAATTGCTGTTGTCGATTCTTGCTGGGGCAGTGGTATGTTAAAAATTGTTATTGATGAGCAAAATGTTTTATATCGCCATGGACTGGAAATGCTGTTGAAGCAGATATTTTCAGCAGAAATGAATGTAACAGTCGAGATTGTTACGTTAAACGAAACCAATATCGCCACGGCGGATATTATCTTTAAAAATTATGATGTCGGCGTCAGCTGTATTTGCCAGCCCTTACTGCACACCCGCAGGAAAAACAGCCTGGTCATTGGCTTATATGAAGGTAGTAAAAACCCGCGCTACGCAGAGTTACCGTTATGCATTACTGATATTGCCTTTGTGAACCGCGCTGAGCCGGTGAATAAAACTAAAACCACGATTATGCGCGGCTGGGAGGATTGCCGGGCCGCACAGGAGCAAAAGAAACAATGGAGCTGCCTGGATTGCCGCCATCGCACGTTATCACCGCAACAGGTCAAAATTGCGGCGCATTTTTATCGTGGTGATACCACAGAAAAGATCGCCAGTGATTTACAGATCAACCCGAAAACGGTTGGCGCGCACAAGCGCATGATTATGACCAAATTTAACTTGAATACGGATTTTGAGTTATTGACCTTTTTAAATAATTTATTAAAAGAAAAACGCACGCTCGAATTATTTAATCAAAGTCTGGAAGCGAATTAAAACAGGATTTTCTCAGGGCGATAATTCAAAGGAATGGCAATGAAACCTCTGGCTCTATTATGCCGGCAGAGTCTGTGCTGGGCGTTAGTTTGTTATTGCAGTAACAGCGTTGCCGCAGGGCTTGTCAGTAATGACGCGCAATTGCGCAGCGATCTGACCTGGCTGGCGGACAGGGACGTTATTCACATTAACCTTTCCACCTGGCCGTTAAGCCAGGAAGAAATAACCCGCACTATTTCACAGGCAAAATTGCAGAGCAGTGCCGCAAACCAGGCCGTACTTCAACGTGTTGAGCAGCGCCTGGCTGACCTGAAAGCCCCGGTCAGAATAAAGGGCTGGACGCAATCCGACCACCCGCCATTACCCCAGGGTTTTGCCGACACGCCTGCCAGTGCACATGGGATCGGTGCGGCACTTGCCAGCAATGGCGATTTCTGGGATGTGAATTTGCAGGCGCAGTTTGAAAGCCATCAGTACATTGCGGACTCTGCCAACATCAACCTTAACGGCGCTTACGCGGGGGTGAAACTGTTTAATCAGTGGCTGGCATTTGGTGAAATCCCACAATGGTGGGGGCCGGGTAACGACGGCAGCACCATTCGCTCGGATGCGGCGCGCCCGGTGGTGGGCTTTTTAGTGCAACGCGCTGACCAGTCGCCTTTTGAAACGCCGTGGTTGTCGTGGCTGGGAAGCTGGCAGTATCAGCTATCGGCTGGGCAACTGCGCCAGTATCAACGTCCACAACAACCGAAGCTGATTAGCGGCCGCTTGACTATTTCGCCATTCAGCGCGCTGGACCTGGGGGCTTCGCGCATCATGATGTGGGGCGGAAAAGGGCGGCCCAATACCTTCCACTCGTTTGGCGATGCATTTATTGGCCGTGACAATACCGGCAGCCAGGACAGAGATCCCGGTGACCAGTTAGGCGGGGTGGATTTTCGCCTGAAACTCGCGCCGCTGATCGACCTGCCACTGAGCGTTTACGGGCAGGTGACGGGTGAAGATCAGGCGGGCGTTTTGCCCTCGCACAATACTTTTATTGCCGGAATAGAAGGTCATCATGCCGTAAATGTGTGGGGTGAAAGCCAGCTTAACTGGACACTCGAAGGGGCCGATACCCGCTCAGGGATGCAGAAAACCGGCATTATCTATTACCACTATTGCTATCAGCAGGGTTACTACCAGCAGGGCTCGCCGCTGGGTGAGTCGATGGGCGGCGACGGTACTCGTTATTCGGGGAAACTCGAACTGGTGCTGGCGAATCAACAACGGCTGAGCGCGCGCGCAGTCTGGGTGCGGGTGAATCGCCTGTCGCAACCGATAAATCAGGCTTTCCCGCATTCAGACACGCTGAAGGGCCTCGAACTGGGCTGGCAGACGCCGCTGTATAAACAGATGACGCTGAACAGTGGAGTGGGTTATACGCAGGGTAGCTCGACAAAAGAGAGTGAACTGGGCGTTACTTTCGCGTTTGAATTGCCGCTGTCATTTGATTAATACAGAAGTTATAGCTTAGGGGTTGATTTTGCTGTGGGGAGGGAATAAAGGTGTTTACTACTAAGAATGGTGCGTCCGAGTGGACTCGAACCACCGACCCCTACCATGTCAAGGTAGTGCTCTAACCAACTGAGCTACGGACGCACTGTGTGTTGCGGTACTACATATTGCAGTAAAACTAGAAAATGGTGCGTCCGAGTGGACTCGAACCACCGACCCCTACCATGTCAAGGTAGTGCTCTAACCAACTGAGCTACGGACGCACTGTGTTGTCTGTGACAACGGGGACGAATATTAGCGGCACCCCTTAAACCTTGCAAGCGTTAAACCGCAATTTTCTTCCATATTTCACTCGTTTGCTGCGCATCTGCGCAACTCGATGGAAAAATAGCCGCCATTACGGCGGCTATTCGGGTTTAATGTGCAGCGCGCTGCAAAATTGTCACGGATGGCTGGCGTTGTAACCAACGCATCCTCAGCATCATCATAATTGCCGCTGACGTCAGACCGATGATAAAACCGGTCCAGAATCCTGCCGGGCCCATCGGTTCGACCACCCAATCGGTCAGCGCCAGGATGTAACCACTCGGTAAGCCCAGAACCCAATAGGCGATAAAGGTGATAAAGAAAATCGAACGGGTATCTTTATAACCACGCAACACACCGCTACCGACGACTTGAACAGAATCAGACAATTGGTAAACCGCCGCCAGCAGCATCAGATGTGCTGCCAGGGCAATCACTTCCGGATTGCTGTTGTAGAGCAGGGCGATGTGTTCACGCATCACTATCGTGAAAATAGCGGTGAGCGTCGCCATACACATTGCAACACCAATCCCCGTCCATGCCGCCGTTTGGGCATCAAGCGTTGAACCCTGGCCCAAACGGAAGCCGACGCGAATAGTGACCGCAGCTGATAGCGACAGCGGCAATACGAACATCAGCGAGCTGAAGTTCAGGGCAATCTGGTGACCGGCGACGTTAATAATCCCCAATGGTGCAACCAGCAATGCTACAACCGCAAACAGCGTTACCTCAAAAAAAAGCGCCAGCGCAATCGGCAACCCAAGCTGAGTTAAGCGCTTCATCACTTTCCAGTCGGGCTTGATGAAGCCTTTTTCCAGCTTCAAATCGCGCATTGAGCGGGCTTTCTTCACATAAGAGATCATGCAGAAGAACATTACCCAGTACACCGCAGCAGTGGCAACGCCACAGCCCACACCACCCAGTTCTGGCATGCCAAAGTGGCCATAAATAAAGATGTAGTTGACCGGAATATTGACCAGCAGGCCGATAAAGCCCATCACCATGCCGGGTTTGGTTTTCGCTAAACCTTCACACTGGTTACGCGCCACCTGGAAGAACAAATAGCCCGGGACACCCCACAACAGCGCACGCAAATAGCCGACGGCCTTATCGGCAAGTTGCGGGTCGATATTCTTGGTCGCGTGAATAATATATCCCGCGTTCCATAGCACAATCATGATGATTGCCGAGACGATGCCCGCCAGCCAAAAGCCCTGGCGAATCTGGTGGGCAATGCGCTCACGACGGCCAGAACCATTGAGTTGGGCGACGGTGGGCGTCAGAGCCATTAACAACCCATGGCCGAAAAGTATCGCAGGTAGCCAGATAGAGGTACCGATTGCCACTGCGGCCATATCGGTTGCGCTGTAGCCACCGGCCATCACGGTATCGACAAAACCCATTGAGGTTTGTGCAATTTGCGCCAGCATTACGGGTATCGCCAGCGCTAGCAACTGGCGGGCTTCAACTATGTACTTCTGCATTTATACACCTGATTATTTTTAGTTATTAGATAGACAACAAGACCGCCAGAAGAGGCAGGAAAATAGGAATAGCAGGGGAAATAGCCTGACTATTGTAGCGGGAGAAAACGAATACGCCAGTCAAATAATGGTGGGGTAGCGCGGATGACTGGCAAGGTTTTTTTCCAACTGTTAAAGTGCTGCCATATAATTTTCAGCTGCCGTTAATTACCAGGAGCTTTACGATGTTTACAGGTATTGTGCAGGGCACAGCAACCCTGGTCTCCATTGATGAGAAACCTAACTTCCGTACGCACGTTGTCGCAATGCCAGATGCGATGTTACCAGGCCTTGAAACTGGGGCATCGGTGGCGCACAACGGCTGTTGTCTGACGGTCACCCAAATCAATGGCAATCACGTCAGCTTTGATTTAATGAAAGAGACGCTGCGTATCACCAACCTCGGCGAGTTAGTGGTGGGCGACAGCGTTAACGTCGAGCGTGCCGCCAAATTTAATGATGAAATCGGCGGGCATTTGATGTCGGGGCATATTATGACCACGGCGGAAGTGGCGAAGATCCTGACGTCGGAAAATAACCGCCAGATCTGGTTTAAAATGCGCGATAAAACCTTGATGAAATATATCCTGCATAAAGGATATATCGGCATCGATGGTATTAGCCTGACAGTGGGCGAAGTGACGGCTTCACGTTTCTGTGTACATTTAATTCCAGAAACGCTTGAGCGCACCACATTAGGCAGCAAGAAATTGGGCAACCGCATTAATATTGAAATCGACCCGCAAACGCAGGCGATTGTCGATACCGTTGAGCGTGTGCTGGCACAACGTGAAGCGACTTTGGAAGCGCTGTTACCGAAGGAATAAGGATTATACGGTGGATGACGCCTTTGGCTTATCCACCGTACAGTTTCGAGCCGTATCCGACATTCTTACGCAATCAATAAACTGCCGCGCACCACATCGCTGGTCTGGCGTTCCCCTAACAGTAATTCCACCGCCCGACGCGCCATACTTTCCAGCGGGTATTGAATCGCCGGAATGGTGTTCGACCCAGGCATTCGGGTGGAGCCATCCAGACTAAATACCATCACTTGTTCGGGCACTTTTAACTGGTACTGGTTGAGCATCATCATGGCTTCTTGTGCCTGGGTATCGTCTGTAACTAACAGGGCGGAAAATTTCACCCCACGGTTAATCAGACGTTGCAGTGCAATGCGTACTGATGACTCATCTTCAATCACTAACTGGCGGTTAAAAGGCACCACATGGTTGTGCAGCGCCTGGTGATAACCCTCGAGCGTTAACGCTGCCGCTTCTCCGCTGGCAAAGTTGATTAAGGCGATTTGCCGCCGTTGCTGGTTACACAAATAGTGCACGGCGGTTTCTGCGGCAAAAACATGATCGCATTGAACGCTGAAATTTTCGGCACCGCTCAGGCAGTCAATCAGCATGATGTCGTCAGCAAGCGTCGGCAGTGGGAAACGCGCGCCGACCACTACCAGTGCGTCGCATAACCCCTTCGATAACTCCTGAGCGGCTTGTACCACGCTGTTGTGGTCATTGGCGAAGCGTAATAACAAGTGCTTGTGATGTTGATTGAGCTGTTTTTCAAGCGCTTGCAGGTAACCGGTAGACTGCTGAATATGTTCGGTGGCACAAATCACACCGATGCAGTTCGTCGACTGGCTGCTCAACGATTGCGCAATGGCATTAGGGGTGTAATTCAGAATTTCGGCGGCGCGTAAAACCGCCTGACGACTCTCTTCTTTGACGCCGCGACTGCCGCTTAATACGCGCGAAACCGTGGCTTTGGAAACCTGCGCAAGACGTGCAACATCATTAATATTCGACATGGTCTGTTTCCCACTTCTCAGCCAGAAACGGGCCTTGCGGCCCGAGTGCTGAGATTACGTCCGGTCGTTAAAGCCATTTTCTGCAGCGGTCGTGCGATACCACTCACCGCTTTTCTTGATAGTGCGCTGCTGTGTCTCAAGGTTTAACGAGACAAAACCGTAACGGTTTTTATAGGCGTTACACCAGGACCAGTTATCAATAAACGTCCACATGTGGTAACCGAGGCAATTGCTGCCTTCGCTGATACCTTTATGCAGCCACTTCAGGTGGTCGCGTACAAAATCAATGCGGTAATCATCCTGAATCTGGCCGTTTTCATCGAAACGCTGCTCGTTCTCAACGCCCATGCCGTTCTCTGAAATATAGCAATTTGGGTTGCCATAATTTTCACGCAGATTAGTGAGAATATCGTAGATTCCTTGCTCGTAGATTTCCCAGCCACGGTACGGGTTCATTTTGCGGCCAGGCATTTCGTAGGCTTCGAAGAACCATTCCGGCATGAATGGGCTGTCAGGGTTCACTAGCGAGTCGCGGCATTTGATGCGGCGCGGCTGGTAGTAGTTGATACCCAATAAATCGACCACACCCGCCGCCAGCAGAGCTTTGTCTTCTGGCTGGCAGACTGGCAATTGGCCGTGTTCTTTCAACAGCGCCACCAGTTCTTGCGGATATTCACCACGCAGCGCCGGGTCGAGGAAGCTGCGGTTAAACATCAGGTCAGCAATATTTGCCGCTTTCACATCTGCCGGGTTTTGTGAGCGTGGATAAGATGGCGTGAGGTTGAGGATAATGCCAATCTCGCCGCCGTCGTTACGCTCGTGGTAGGCCTTCACCGCCAGAGAGTGCGCAATCATAGTGTGGTAAGCCACGGTGGCTGCACGTTTGAAATCCACTACATTCGGGTAATGGAAGTCGTACAAATAGCCGCCTTCAACCGGTACTACTGGCTCGTTGAAGGTGAACCAATGCTTTACACGGTCGCCGAACAATTCGAAACACTTGCTGGCAAATTCAGCATAAGCCGTGACAACGTCACGATTCTCCCAGCCGCCTTGCTGCTGCATCACCATTGGCATATCAAAGTGGAACAGGTTGATGAACGGCTTAATGCCTTGCGCCAGTAATTCATCAATAACTTGATTGTAGAAGGTCACCGCTTCCTGATTGACCGTACCGCGGCCTTCCGGAATTAGACGAGCCCAGGAAATCGAGGTACGGAAAGTGTTGTGATTAAGCGCTTTGAGCAGCGCAATATCTTCTTTCCAGTTCTTGTAGAAGGTGGAAGTCTCTGCCGGGCCTACGCCGTTATGGAAACGGGTCGGTTGCTCTTTAAACCACCGATCCCAGATGGTGGCCGTTTTGCCAAATCCGAGTGTTTCGCCTTCCGTTTGTGGTGCTGAACTGGCGCTGCCCCACCAAAAATTATCAGGAAATTGGTATTTCATTTTTGTTCCTCATTTGACGAGCCTGCCATACCGGCAGGCTATAAAAAATTAACTTACAGTAATCGGGTTCTCGTTTTCCTGTGCACTGCGCTCTTCGTCCTGTTTTAGCAGGGTGCGCTCGTAAGCCTTCAGGAAGGGGTAATACATCACAGCCGACATGACCATACAAATCAGGCACATGATTACGGGACTTACCGCCCAATTTGCGGCCCACGACGCGCCAATGGGTGCCGGGGTTGTCCACGGTGTTAACGACACAACTTGTGCCACCCAACCTAATTTAGTCGCGATGTACGCCAGGGTTGCGTTAATCATCGGCACCAAAGTAAATGGCAGGAAGAACAGCGGGTTCATGATGATTGGCGTACCGAACAAAATGGGTTCGTTGATGTTAAAGAAGCTTGGCACCACGCCCATTTTACCGATAGTACGCAGGTGAATGGCGCGGCTACGCAGCAGCAAGAACGCCAGCGGCAATGTTGAACCGACGCCGCCAATCAGCAGGTAGTGATCCCAGAAACCTTGCAGGTAGATATGTGGCAGCACGTTACCGGCGGCGAGTGCGGTCTGGTTCGCCGAAAGGTTGGCCATCCAGAATGGGTTCATAATCCCGGTGACAATCAGTGCACCGTGGATACCGGCAAACCACAGGATCTGGCAGATAAACACCGAAATCAGAATCGCAGGCAATGAGTCAGAGGCCGAAACCAGCGGTGCCAGCAGGTGCATGATCGCTTCCGGAATAATCATTCCGGTGGTCGATTCAATAAATAAGTTCAGCGGATGGAGCGTGGCGACAATCACCACCACCGGAATCAGGATCTCAAACGAGCGCGCAACACCGGTTGGGACTTCTTTCGGCAAGCGGATAGTGATGTTGTGGCGTTTGAGGAACGCATACATTTCGCTGGCATAAATGGCCGTCAGCAGTGCGGTAAAGATGCCCTGGCCAGAGAAATATTGTGTTGAAATCTGCCCGTCTTTATACGGTGCTGCGACCAGTAAAAAAGCCATAAATGCCAGTAAGCCGGTCATAATCGGGTCGAGCTTATAGTGCTTTCCGAGGCTTGCACCAATACCGACCGAAATAAAGAATGTCATGACACCCATGCTGAGGTTAAACGGCAACATCAGCTGTTCGCGGTAGGTGAGAGAAAAACTCAACCACGAGCGGGCAAAGCCCCAACTACTGTCAGGTGAGAACGGCGGGAAAATAAATACTAACAAGAAAGAACCGATGATCATAAACGGTAGGGCAGAGATAAAGCCGTCGCGGATGGCGATGACATGGCGCTGAGAGCCCATCGCTCCGGCCATGGGAGTGACTTTTTGCTCAATCACATTGACCATTTTTTGGTAGATGCTCATGGCGGTATCCTTGTTATTGTCGGGGTAAGTGGATTGATTGTGAAACAACAGGGAAACCGGTTTCCATTGAATAAAGAGATAAGTGTTAGCGAGATCAAACTCGTGAGGAAAGGAGAGCTGGAAACGTGAAGAAGTTCACGATTTGTTAAGAAAATGCTAAACCCCGGACTAGCCGGGGTATTAAATCAGTGCGGGACGCGTAAGCCGTGTTCGATGCCGCGGCTAAAGACGATTTGCCACAGTTGAATATCGCGGGCGCGGAAGGCTCCGGCACACGCATTAAGGTAATAACTAAACATCCGTTTGAATCGTTCTGAATAGTTACTGGCAAATTCCGGCCAGGTATTCTGGAAACGCTCGTGCCATGCCATTAACGTTTTATCGTAGTCGGCACCAAAGTTATGCCAGTCTTCCATCACGAAATGGCCTTCATTGGCATCGGCAATCTGGCGCACGGACGGCAGGCAACCGTTCGGGAAAATGTATTTGTCTATCCACGGGTCAACGCAGTTATCGGTTTTATTCGAACCAATAGTGTGCAGCAGGAAAATACCCTCTGGTTTCAGGTTGCGGTCAACCACATTGAAATAGGTGGCATAGTTTTTCGGCCCGACGTGTTCAAACATGCCAACTGAAACAATGCGGTCAAACTGCATTTCTAAATCGCGATAATCTTGCAGCAAGATAGTCACGTCCAGCCCGAGACAACGTTCCTGAGCCATTTTCTGCTGCTCGGCAGAAATGGTCACGCCATGAACCACGACCCCATAATGCCGTGCGGCATATTCCGCAAGCCCACCCCAGCCGCAGCCGATATCCAGCAGCGTCATACCTGGCTCAAGATGCAACTTATCGCAGATCATTTTCAGTTTGGCATTCTGCGCATCGCTAAGGGTAGTGGCTGATTTCCAGTAGCCGCAGGAATATTGCATATGTTCATCGAGCATCCGGCTAAATAAGTCGTTGCCAAGATCATAATGTTCTTTACCGACAATCCAGGCGCGTTTTTTGGATTGCAGATTTAATATTCGGGCTGCAGCAATGCGCAGGGTGTCTTTTAAATGGCGGGGGAGTTGATTCTCAAGTCCGGCACGGATGGTGTTATTGAAAAATATATCCAGCCGTTCGCAGTCCCACCAGCCGTCCATATAGCTTTCACCCAGCCCGAGGGTGCCTTCTTGCAGCACGCGCTTAAAAAAATCGGGATGCTTAACCTGGATATCGAAAGGGCGCGGGCCGTTAATTTCCACGCCAGCCTGCGTGAGCATTTCGCTCACGATTCGATACCACGGGTTATTTCTTATGCTGACTTCTTCTATACACGATGAACTCATAGCTTCTCCATCACCATTGTGAGAGGAACCTTAAAACAGCGTAGACGCTATTTTGGGCATGTGAGAAATGTCACGGAAAATACCGCGAGCCTGATATCCGACGTAGAACAGAGAAAGGGGGGCGAGAGCCCACAAAAAAAGCTTCTAAAACAACAAACGGGAGCACAAAGGCTCCCGTCAAAACGTCATTATTATTGTGCTGACGGTCAAGCCGTAAATAAGTATAGGCTCGCCCAGGCGGTGATTCAATGAAATATTGTTAGCAAGCTAACTACATTACTGTCACGCAAACGATACATTAATGTGCATCGGATTCAGCAGGTTGCCAGACTTTGACATGACTACGGCGTTGCAGCAAGTAGCCCAACATGGCTAAGACGATGGTCACCAGCATGACGCTGGTGGTGGTCAACAACGGGGTTGCGACCAACCATGACACCATCAAACTTGCCAGGAAGCACAAACCTAATTGCAGCGTATTTTGCAATGCAGCTGCTTTACCGGTGGCCTGCGGGAATGGCAACAAGGCTGAAGCAACGACGATCGGGTAAATCGCACCATTAGCAATCGCCATCACGCAGAATGGAATCAATAGCAGCGTGAGGCTGGCATGGCCGCTGACCGCCACACCCCAGGTACCGAAAATGCTCAGGGTGTAGAGTGCAAGTAACCATGGCAACATTTGCTTGCCTTGCCATTTTTGCAGCGCGCTACGGCAGCCGTAGCCGCCAATCAAGAAGGCGATGGTTTGCGGCACATAACTCAGTCCAATAACCGCCGGGCTGTAACCCATATCGTTAAGAATGAATGGCGAACCGGTCAGCCAGGCAAAGAAGCTGGCGGAGCAGGCGGCATAAATCAATACGTTCCCGCTGTACACGCGTGAGCGCAGCAAAGAGGTAAAGCTGACTTTATTATCTTCGGTTTGCGGATGGTGCTGAGTGCGGGGTTTCAGACGTAAAGTCGGGATCATCAGCACCAGCGTGATGGCAAACAGGGTAGCGAAAATCGCCTGCCAGTCAAAGTGAGTCAAAATCCAGCTACCGAGCAGCGGTGCCAACGCCGGAGACAAGCCAACCAGTGGCATAATGGTGGCGAAAATACGGTTAGCGCGATTCGCCGGATAGTAATCGGTCACCAAAGCTTGCCAACTGACGGCCGCAGAACAGACGCCAACCGCCTGAACAAAACGCAGTACCAGTAGCGCGGTGGCGCTTTCAACCCACAGCATGCCGATACAACCGATGGCGAACAGGCTTAAACCCGCCAGTAATACCGGTTTACGACCGAAGTGGTCTGACAATGGACCCCACATCAACTGGGCAAACGCAAAGCCGGCAAGGAACAGACTCAGGCTGGCACTGACGGCAGAGGCGTCGGTCTGTAAATCTTGCTGAATGGCAGCGAAAGCAGGCAGATACATGTCTGTGGCGAGGAACCCCAGCACACTTAATCCGGCCAGCCAGATAAGAAATCCTTTTGATGGTTGCATAATTTTCTCTTGTTTTATCTTGCAGGTTAATCGCCGCGAGAGTGTACGGAGTGCAATTACGCTTGTGAAACGCTAATATTTGTAGGTTGCGTTCAAAAAATTTGTGAGCAAAGAAATGTGGTCAGAATACTCGCTGGAAGTCATCGATGCGGTAGCGCGCAATGGCAGCTTCAGCGGTGCAGCACAAGAGTTGCACCGCGTTCCGTCTGCCATTAGTTATACGGTGCGGCAACTCGAAGATTGGTTAGCCGTTCCGCTATTCGAACGTCGTCATCGGGATGTTGAATTAACCCCTGCTGGCGTCTTTTTTCTCAAAGAAGGCCGCTCTGTTATCAAAAAAATGATGACGACACGGCAACAGTGCCAACAGATCGCCAATGGATGGCGTGGTCACCTGGCGATTGCAGTTGATAACATTGTAAAACCGGAGCGAACGCGGCAACTGGTGCTGGATTTCTATCGCCATTTTCCTGATATCGAATTACGTATCTTTCAGGAAGTGTTCAACGGCGTGTGGGATGCGCTGGCGGATGGACGCGTAGAAGTGGCGATTGGCGCGACTCAGGCGATTCCGGTTGGGGGGCGTTATGCCTTCCGTGATATGGGAACGTTGAGCTGGCGTTGCGTGGTGGCTTCCTCGCACCCACTGGCACAGTGCGATGGGACGTTAAGCGATGATGACCTGCGTGCCTGGCCATCGCTAGTTCTGGAAGATACTTCGCGTTCATTACCAAAACGAATTACCTGGCTGTTAGATAACCAGCGCCGCGTGGTAGTGCCTGATTGGGCGTCCGGTTCGGATTGCTTGAGCGCGGGGTTGTGTATCGGCATGGTGCCGTTACATATTGCCAAACCGTGGGTTGCTTCAGGGAAATGGCGCGAATTAACGCTGGATAATCCATTCCCTGACGCGGCATGTTGCCTGACATGGCAGCAAAACGATGCATCGCCAGCGTTGGCCTGGCTGTTGGATTACTTAGGCGATAGTGACACGATGAATCAGGAGTGGCTACAGGAGCCGCTGTAAGTCTGCTGGATGTCGCTTGCGCGACATCCGACACACACTTAGCGGCGATAATCGCGAAACGGGCCATCAGCCACAGAGCGGCGTTCAATCAGACGCGGGTGAACCTCAATCGACTGCGACTCTTCGCGTTTGTTGACGATTCTATCCAGCAGCATATTAAACGCCGTTTCCCCTAGCGAATCTTTCGGCTGGTGGATGGTGGTCAATGCCGGTGAGAAGTAACGCGCGTTGCGTACGTTGTCGTAACCGATAACGGAAATATCCTGCGGTACGCGCAGCCCCATTTCATCAGCAGCGCAAATAGCACCCATCGCCATAATGTCGCCGCCACAGAATACCGCTGTTGGGCGATGAGACTGGCCGATGATCTGCTGCATGGCGCGGTAACCTGATTCAGGTTCAAAGTCTCCCTGAACAATCCAGTTTTCCGGAATGGAAATTCCCGCTTCTTCCAGTGCTTTCATAAAGCCTGCATGGCGGCCGCCACCGGTGTTACGTTCCATTTGCCCGGGAATGGCGCCAATTTCGCGGTGGCCGCGTTCAATCAAATAACGTCCAGCAAGATAACCGCCGTGGAAAGCGTTATCGACCACGGAGTCGGTGAAATCGGCACGAGCCTCGCCCCAGTCCATCACCACCATAGGGATGTGACGGTACTCTTCAAGCATGGTGAGCAATGATTCAGGATATTCAGAGCACATCACTAACAGGCCATCGACACGCTTTTGTGCCATCATCGATAAGTAAGCGCGCTGCTTTTCAAAGTTGTTGTGCGCGTTGCCCAAAATCAGGGTGTAGCCTTTTTCAAAGCAGCTATTTTCCACCGCTTCGATTATCTCGGCGAAATAGGGTGCTTCACTGGAAGTGGCAAGCAGACCAATCGTTTTGGTGTGATTAACTTTCAGGCTTCGTGCTACGGCGCTTGGCGAGTAGTGCAATTCTTTAATTGCTGCCCACACCGCATTGCGCGTTTCTTCCGCCACAAAACGGGTTTTGTTAATCACATGTGATACGGTTGTAGTGGAAACGTTTGCGCGCTTCGCCACGTCCTTGATTGTCGCCATTAAAATTCACTCCGGGCTATATCGTAAACCCTTGATTGCTATTATGTTAAACGTTTGCGTACGCTGACTCCACAGGCAACATGATGGTTGCAGGTATGCCGGGATTGCGACATAAAACGGGAGGAGGGCATTGAATTGACGATACGCAACAAATTAGCGAGGGATTTTGGCCTATCCAGGCGAAAAGTGGAAGAGGGAAAATTGATATCAGATTAAAACCTGGAGGATTTTTATCTCTGGTTGTGGGAAAATCACCCTGACACATCGATTGTATGGATATAAAAGGAGTTTAATGATGAGCACCGATTTGAAATTTTCAATCACGACGACGGTAATTGTTTTGGCTTTGATTGTTTTCGGCGCACTAACTGCCGTACTGCACTGATTTTTACGCTTTGATCAAGATGGGCCGCAAATCGCGGCCCATTTACTTTTGCATTAAGCTGCTAAATTCTTCGCAACAAACGCCCAGTTCACCAGCGCCCAGAAATGCTCAAGGTAGCCAGCACGAGCATTGCGGTAGTCGATGTAGTACGCATGTTCCCACACATCCACAGTCAACAGCGGTTTAGCTGCAGTCGTCAGTGGGGTGCCAGCGTTAGAGGTAGAAACAATCGCTAATGCGCCATCTTCCTGTTTAACCAGCCATGTCCAGCCAGCACCGAAGTTCTTGATAGCAGCATCAGTAAATTGCTGCTTGAACTCAGCGAAGCTACCAAAAGATTTATTGATGGCTTCCAGCAGTTCGCCAGTTGGCTCGCCGCCAGCATTTGGTGCCAGGCAGTTCCAGTAGAAAGTGTGGTTCCAGACCTGAGCGGCGTTGTTAAATACGCCACCTTCGGAAGTACGAACGATCTCTTCGAGGGTTTTACCCTCAAACGCGCTGCCTTTAACCAGATTATTCAGGTTAGTGACATAGGTTTGATGGTGTTTACCGTAATGGTATTCCAGGGTTTCGGCGGAGATATGCGGTGCTAAAGCATCTTTTGCATACGGTAGTGCAGGTAGTTCGAACGACATTGCTAACTCCTTATTATTGTTTACATCTAGACAACACTTTTAGTGCGGGTTTAGGGTAACAAATTGAAAGGGTAAGCAAAAGAGGAACACGCCTGCCCAATGAAGGGCAGGCGCAGATTTTCGACGAATTTTTAACGAATGGTTTTGGAGGTCATGACACGTTTAGCGCCAACATAGTGGCGTTGCCAGTAATCTTCGCTCAAGGAAGTGATTTGGATATCCCTGCCCGAACGTGGAGACTGAATGAACTTACCGTTGCCTACATACACGCCTACGTGATCCGCAGTGCCGCGACCTTGTGTACGGAAGAATACCAGGTCACCTGTTTCCAGCTCACCACGATCCACCGAAGAGGCATCACGCAGGTGATACATTTCGTTAGCAGTGCGTGGAATACGGAACTTCACCAAATCTTTATAGGCGTAATAAACCAGACCGCTGCAATCGAAACCGGTACGCGGTGAAGTCCCACCCCAGCGATACGGTTTGCCAATCTGGCCCATCAATTTGTTCATCGCCGTTTTCTGTGCTTTTTGCACCCGGACTTTATGCGCAGCGGCAATCGTCGTTGGTTGCTCTGCTTTGACTTTCACGCAATGCGTTTTATAACCTTTACGAGGTTTACTGCATTTTTCGGTGAGAGCAACAGGCTGGACTTTCGCGAGCTGAGAGGATTTTTTGCGGTCTTTACTGGCAAGATTTTTTGTTTTAGCACTGCTGGAGTTTTTAGCGGTTTTACTCGTTGAGGCAGTGGTTTCTTTTTTCTTGCTGGCTGTTTTGGAGGTGGTGTTGGTTTTCTTGCTGGCGGTAGTGGTTTTATCTTTACTCTTACTGCTCTTTTCTGTGCTCTTGGTTGTGCTTTTCACAACGTGCGCTTTATGCGCCGCCACGGGACGAGCGTGCTCAGACGCCTGCGTCAATGGTGTATACGGCAAGGTAAATAGCAGAGCACAGAGCGTGATAGAAATTTTTGTTATCCGCGCCACTCGACAATCCCCTGGTTAAAATGAATGCATGATAATTACCATCATGCCCGTGTATGATTTTGCGAAACCCGCCGATTCTAATCTATTAAGTGAGATAAAGTTAACAACCTTTTACCTATCGTCGTGCTGTTTCGTAACCAGTCGCAAAAAAAATCATCAAACTTAAGGTCATAAGGTGATTTATTGATCAGGGATAGGGTTAATTCCTGATTTGCAGCTACCGGAAAAGTGTTATTCTTGAGACATGTTATCCCTCCATCGCGTAGTACACAGAAACCCTGCAAAAATTGGTGTTTTCTGGAGAGGGTATCGATCGCTACAATGGCAGGCTACTGCCGAGACCAGGTTTGAGGAAGCAAGCAATGAGCACTATTGAAAAAATCCAACAACAGATTACTGAAAACCCAATCCTTCTTTATATGAAAGGTTCCCCGAAACTGCCTAGCTGTGGTTTCTCAGCCCAGGCTGTGCAGGCGCTGTCTGCCTGTGGTGAGCGTTTCGCCTACGTTGATATTTTGCAGAACCCGGACATCCGTGCTGAGTTGCCAAAATATGCCAACTGGCCGACTTTCCCGCAATTGTGGGTTGATGGCGAGCTGGTTGGCGGTTGCGACATCATCATTGAGATGTATCAACGTGGTGAATTGCAGGCGCTGATTAAAGAATCTGCTGCTAAGCATAAATCTGAAGAGCCAGACGCAGAGTAATTTGCTGCTGGGATAAGTGAAGGCTGAAATGTCTTCGCTTATTGTTTTTAATGGTTCATCACGTGTAGCGTGATGAACCATTTTACTTTACTGGCGGTGATCTTTTTAAGACCGTGCCGTATTCGTTAGAGCCGCCATGACCAATTCGAAAAGTTCTGCTACGCGGTTTGTTGAGCCGTTTGCTCCCCGAATATATGCTTCTTCTTTATGCTCTGGAAGATTTGATGCTGCATAGATTATGAATGGTGTTCTGTTGTTTGCAGCTCGAAGCTTGTCAAGTAACACATACCCTTCCCGTGGTCCTTCCTTTCTGCCCATATCGGAAATTATCGCATCAAAGTTATTTTCAGCAATAAGTCCCAAAGCCTCTTGAGTGGAAAGTGCCAGTGTAAATTCAATCCCTTGGGCTTCAAAAGCTTTCCGCTCATAAATATTATTATCTGGACGGTCGTCTACCCATAAGATTCTGTGCTTGGATTTTGCAGTAGTTGCGAGCATTGATGAGGTTGATACAGCATTAATGATCTTTTTGAACTGTGAATCTTCTAATGCCGCATTATCTCCAGGGTTTTTGGCTGTGGCTGCTGCCAAAGAGGCAATTGTCATCATTTGCGCTTTCAGGAAGTTGTCTTCGTCTTTGAAGTCGGAAGGGCCATAAAGCTTATTATGGTGTTTTGCAACCAACCATAAAAAACCCAGAAATACTAATATAGGGAAGAAAACCATAAAATAGATTAAAGGAACTATATGGTCCGAAAGATTGTTGCCCAAGCCCACGACTAATGAGGCAAAACCATAAACCAGCACTATAAATAGAGCAATTATGCCCAAAGGGCTTTTGGTGAATCCTTTAGCAGATTCAGCAAATTTGTTGATTTCCATAACCAGTTACCCTCATGGTTCGTGCAAATAAAGAACCAAACACCTTAGGCTTCAGAATTCGGCTGTTCTGGCAACGGCAGCGGCCAGCCACCTAAACGCTTCCAGCGATTCACTATCTCGCAAAATAGCTGCGCGGTTTGCTCGGTATCATAAAGTGCAGAGTGCGCCTGGCTGCTATCAAACGGCATACCAGCAGCAATACACGCTTTCGCCAGCACCGTTTGGCCTAATGCCAGTCCGCTCAGTGCGGCGGTATCAAAGGTGACAAACGGATGAAAAGGGTTACGTTTTAATGACGCGCGTTCTGCCGCGGCCATCATAAAGCTGTGATCAAAGGTGGCATTGTGCGCCACCATAATTGCACGGTTACACCCGCTGTCTTTGATGCCTTTGCGCACCATCTTAAAAATCGCATGTAGCGCGTCATATTCACTGACGGCACCACGCAACGGGTTGTGCGGGTCAATACCATTGAAGGCCAGCGCTTCAGGCTGAAGGATAGCGCCTTCGAAAGGTTCGACATGGAAATGCAGGGTTTCATCAGGCATTAACCAGCCGTCCTGATCCATCTTCAAGGTGATGGCAGCGACTTCCAGTAAAGCATCGGTTTTCGCGTTAAACCCAGCGGTTTCAACGTCAATGACTACCGGATAAAAACCACGAAAGCGGTCACACAGGCCTTGCAGTTGCGTGTTGTCAGACATCAGGATCTCTTAATACGGGGAAAAAGCAGCGCGCATTATGGCAAATTTTAAGAAGGGAAGCTAACGGGCAGGTTTACCGCCCGTTAGTTGAGTATTAGTTACCCAGGCCTTTACCCGCATCTTTGCTCTCGATGAGCTCGATTTTGTAGCCGTCTGGATCTTCAACGAAAGCGATAACGGTGGAGCCGCCTTTTACCGGGCCAGCTTCACGGGTTACATTGCCACCGTTGTTGCGAATACGCTCGCAAGCTTCGGCGGCATTATCAACGCTCAATGCGATATGGCCGTAGGCGTTGCCCAGATCGTAGCTCTCGGTACCCCAGTTATAAGTCAGTTCGATAACGGCTTCTTCGGTTTCCGGGCCGTAGCCAACAAACGCCAAAGAGTATTTATATTCTGGGTTTTCACTGGTACGCAGCAGGGTCATGCCCAGTACGTTGGTGTAAAAATTGATAGAGCGTTGCAGATCGCCAACGCGCAGCATGGTATGAAGTAAGCGCATAAATTCCTCTTTTCCCCTTCATTCTTCAAGTTGTGACGGTGTTGGCTGCACTCACTCACCCCAGTCATTTACTCAAGTAAGCTCCCGGGGATTCCTGAGCTTGCCGCCTGGCCACAACTAGAATTATTTGGGTAAAATTAAAGGGTTAATTTCTAAATGTGAGGGTAAGTATAGCGGCGAATTCACGCCGCTATCAATCGACAGGTCTTATAAAGTTGGGTAATCGGTATAACCTTCAGCACCGCCGCCATAGAAGGTTTCAGGACGTTGGGCGTTGAGTTCGGCATTGTGATGCAGGCGTTCGACCAAATCCGGATTGGCGATGTAATCGCGGCCAAAAGCGACAGCGTCGATTAAACCTTTCTCGATTAACGACTCCGCTTTCTCTGGGGTATAAGCGCCCGCGCCGATGATCACGCCGTTGAAACGTTCACGCACTTTCAGGCGGAACTCTTCGCTATACGGTTTGCCGCCAGCCCAGTCAGGCTCTGACATGTGCAGATAAGCGATGCCGCGCTTGTTCAATTCTTCAATCAGATACAACGCATCGGCTTCTTCATCCGGGCCGTTATCCACGTTCTGGAATGAACCGATTGGCGAGACGCGGATACCAATTCGGTCGGCACTCCATTCTTTGCTCACGGCATCGACCACTTCCAGTACCAGACGCGCACGGTTTTCGCGGCTACCGCCATATTCGTCCGTACGATGGTTGGAGGTCGGTGACAGGAACTGGTGCAGCAAATAACCGTGCGCGGAGTGCAGTTCGACCATGTCAAAACCGGCATCACGGGCGTTACCTACCGCCTGACGGAAATCATTGACGATGCCCGGGATTTCATTCAGCTCAAGCGCACGTGGCAAAGAGGTGTCGACGCGAATGGCGTGGCCATTTTCATCACGCAGTGAGGTGCGCGTACCGGCAGAAATTGCCGATGGCGCGACAGGCGCTTGCTGGCCTGGCTGAATGCTGGAGTGAGAGATACGGCCGGTGTGCCAGAGTTGTACCGCAATGCGACCTTTTGCCGCATGAACACCGGCGGTGATTTTCTTCCACGCAGCGATTTGCTCATCGCTGTGCAGACCGGGTGCGCCTTCATAACCTTTAGCTTGCGCAGAAATTTGCGTGGCTTCACTGATGATAAGGCCGGAGCTTGCGCGCTGGCGATAATATTCGCCCATCAATGGGGTTGGGATATCGCCAGGCACAATGCTGCGAAGACGAGTTAATGGCGCCATAAAAATGCGGTTTGGTGTGGTAATGGCACCGACTTTCAGTGGGGTAAATAATTTATCTGCTGACATGGGTTATCCTTTGAATAGACCGGTCGTCTAGTAATTGAGTAAATAAAAAAGCCTGTCAGGAGACAGGCTCCGCTAATAATTGGCTAACGTGGGCGAGGGCGCATTCCAGCGGTATCGCGCTACGTGAAATTTTCGCCTGTAAGCTGGCTCCCAGCCACAGGGCATAAATCACTTGTGCCTGGCTTAACGCCGAGTCGGTTAATTTAAGGCTTGATTCGGCATGCCCCTTCTCCAGTGCATCTGCAATCTGGGAAACGATTTGCGCCGAACCTTTATTTAAGGCTGTGCGCATATCTTCTGAAAGGTCACACACTTCAGCCGAAAGTTTAACCGTCAAACAACTGATCAGGCTGCCATGTTGCGAAAACCAGGTGACAGTTTCCTGATACCAGGCGATTAATTTCTCACGGTAATTCCCGCTGTCTTGCGAAAAATGCTGCTGCAATCGCAGGTTATAAGCGGTGTAATACCTCTCCAGCATCGCCACGCCAAACGCCTCTTTTGAGCGAAAGTAGTGATAGAAGGAACCTTTCGGTACTTCGGCGGTGCTTAACAGTTCGCTTAATCCCATGCCAGTAAACCCACGTTGCAGACAAAGCTGCTCGCCGGTAGCAAGAAGATGTTCACGAGTGTCATGTGCGGGATGTCTGTTCATGGAAAGAACTGTAATAGACCAGTCGGTCTAATGCAAGTATCAGGTGGCAGAATTTTTACGATATTTTTGTGGTTACGGAACAGCGAGGCGTAGTCTTTATAAAATACGGAAGCCACCAGAATAATGATTAGCAGACCCGCCAGTACGCCAACGGTGCGCGATAGCAGGGTGTACCACCAACGCGAAGGTTTGATTTTAATCGTGGCCAAAAACACTGCGCATACAATACCGGTGAGCCCAGTCCACATCAGTAATTGCGGTGTAACCAAAGTCACGACGTTGGTCATCATGTTTTTGTCGATAACTGCGCCACAGGTGAACATAAAATAGTTACAGGCCGCGCAGCCAGGCACCAAAATCACCAGTAATGGTTTACGCAACCACGGCAGGTTAATCAGGCTAAAGATTATCAACCAGGCGCTAAATAAAACCACTGGCACCGAAATGGCGAAAATCCAGCTGTGGAACGAATTTGGTTCAATAATTTCCCAGCTGCGTTTGATCAACAAGAAATTGATTATGGTGAAGAAGAACGCGCAGTAGAGATTAAACTTTGAATCGTTACACTGTAACTTTTTCAGGGTTTCCATGACAGCCATAAGTGCTCATAAGTAATGGGCACAGACTAAAGAATGAAGATTAGGTGAACCTTAATTTAAGCAAAACGGTCATCGTCCGCTATTCGGGATACGTGTTGAGAATATTCACCGCCGCGCTTGCAACATTTTGGATGAAGGGCTTCAATTGAAATAACACAAGATTACGGGGGTGAGGGTGTCTGAACAGCTAGAGTTTTTCCCGATACAAAGCCCATGTCGCGGGATCTGCCAGTCGGATGAGCGCGGCTTTTGCCGTGGTTGTATGCGTAGCCGCGATGAGCGTTTTCAGTGGCAGCAAATGAGCGATGGGCAAAAGCAGGAAGTACTGCGCTTATGCCGCCAGAGATTGATACGCAAATTACGCGCAAGCAAGTCCACTCCCCCCGAAGAACCGCAGCAACCCTCACTTTTTTAATTCGCTGATCTCGCTATACTCACTCGCAGAATTCGTTTCTTACTGAGGATAGGCTTTATGGTACAGCGCACTACGATTTCCCCGCAGGGACCTGAGTTTTCTCGGCTTGTTATGGGCTATTGGCGTTTGATGGAATGGAACATGTCCGCTCGCCAGCTGGCCAGTTTTATCGAAGAACATGTCGACCTGGGAATCACTACAGCCGATCACGCCGATATTTACGGTGGTTATCAGTGCGAAGCTGCCTTTGGCGATGCGATGCGCCTGGTGCCACACCTACGGCAGAAAATGGAAATTGTCACCAAGTGCGGGATTGCCACCACCGCAAATCCAGGCCATGCACTGGGACACTACATTACTGACAAATCACACATCATCAGCAGTGCCGACTCTTCACTGCAAAAACTGGCTACCGACTACCTCGATTTGCTGTTAATTCACCGCCCGGATCCGCTTATGGATGCTGACGAAGTGGCTGAGGCGTTTACCTCGCTGCATCAGAGCGGCAAAGTGCGCCATTTTGGTGTCTCTAACTTCACTCCTGCGCAATTTAGTCTGCTGCAATCACGTCTGCCGTTTACGCTGGCGACTAACCAGGTAGAGATTTCCCCAGTGCATCAGCCAACGATTCTTGATGGCACGCTGGATCAATGCCAGCAACTGCGCATCCATCCTATGGCGTGGTCATGCCTGGGCGGCGGGAGCTTGTTTAATGATGAAACTTTCCAACCGTTGCGTGATGAGCTGCGTGCTGTGGGAGATGAACTGGGGGCGGAAACTATCGAACAAGTGGTTTATGCCTGGGTGATGCGTTTACCCGCGAAGCCGTTGCCAATTATCGGCTCCGGTAAGATTGAGCGCGTACGTTCAGCGATTCACTCTTTAAGCCTCGATATGAACCGCCAACAGTGGTTCCGCATTCGTAAAGCTGCGCTGGGTTACGACGTGCCATAACCACAAAAATAGCGATCTCCCGGAGCATTCGACTGGTATGGCCTATGCTTAACAGGCTGAAAGTCAATCCGGGAGATATTATGAAGCGAATTAGTCTGGCTTTTCTTACGCTATTTAGCTGTGCTGCTGTTCAGGCTGCCAGCACTGAAGTGCAAATGAATCTCGTCACGTCAAAGGGAATTGACCATTCTCTTGGCACGGTGAAAATAACCGAAACCGATAAAGGGCTGGTTTTCGCGCCCGATCTTCGAACTCTTCCTCCTGGTGAACATGGTTTTCACGTTCACGCCAATGGCAGTTGTGACCCCGGAATGAAAAACGGTAAACCTTCGGCTGCTGAGGCCGCTGGTGGTCACCTTGATCCTGACAAAACCGGTAAGCATATGGGGCCGATGGGGGTTGGACACTTGGGTGATTTACCGGTGTTGGTGGTCGATAATGATGGCAGCGCAACTGAACCAGTCACGGCACCGCGCATGAAAACCCTTGATGAAGTCAAAGGTAAGGCGCTGATGGTTCATGTTGACGGCGATAATATGTCCGATCAACCTAAACCGCTAGGTGGTGGTGGTGCGCGTTACGCCTGCGGTGTAATTCAATAAACTCAGTGGCTGCCTGCCAGCGTTCCGGCAGGTGGCGCTTGTTCTAGCTGTGAAAGAGAGCAGTAAAGCCGCCAGATGATCCCCGCCAGTTCGCGCGCTGCCGGATTATGATGATGCGAGAGTGTTTCCGACATCCGCTGCAATTCCTGCAACGAGGTGGCTAAAGAACGTTGTTGAACCCCACGCTCGCTCATCACGTCACGCAAAGTATGAATGCACACATCACGTACCTGAGAAAGCGGGTCCGAGCGAGTTTCCCATCCGCGTAATTGCCAGACAACATGCGAACAATTTAGCAACACCACACCCCAACGCAGTAGCCAGCGGCGTGCCACGTCATCTTTACTGCTACTGAGCTGGCTGATGTGGTGATAAACCAATGACTCAAACTGATTCTCAGAATGTTGCGGTTTACGGCTAAGTTGGTCCACGAAGCCACGGCGCAATGCACGAATATGGCGGCGGCCTTTGCGCGTATCAGAACCGGGGCGCAGCACCGAAAACGCAACCCACGACAGCCCCACGCCAATCACTTTTGCCAGGTTGTCATTCAGAAAATCAGCGAAGTCATAGACTGGCGGATTGGTGACGGCAATAAACGACCCCATGAAAACTATCAGTTGTCCCCACAATCCAGCTAGCTTGGGTTGCTGTAGCTTCAGTAACTGCATGGTTGCCAACAGCGGCAGTAAGAAAACAAGGAATTGCCACAGATCGGTGATTTGCACCATCAGGCCAAATTTGACCAGGAAGCTGAACACCGAAAGCCACAATAAGGTGCGCATTAGCAGGGTCAGCGAATTCAACGGCGATGGTACTGACGAGTAGAGCACACAACTAATGGCCGCCAGTGATAACGCACCACTCCCGGCGTCCCATTGGGTGCTGATACACCAGGCACCAGTAACGGTGATCACACAAAACGTGCGCAAAGCACTCCAGACCGCTTCGGTATTGTCGGTATGACGAGCCAGTGGCGGTGTTTTTGGCGGGCTTAATTCAGCGACCGGCGTGGCATTTTCCAGCTCGCGTAACCAGCGACTGCTGTTGAGATAGAGCCAGCAAAAGTAGCGCAGGCGATGCCAGAATGCCTGATGCCGATAATCATCTTCAGTACTGGGGGCGATCTGCGCAAGCAGTCGTGCAATGGTGTACTTATGAACTTCTTCCCGCGCCAACTCTTTGATTAAAGCTTCGAGAACTGGCCACAAATTTTCAGGTGGGTTTGGCCAGTTCATCAACATCCGGCGCAGGCTGGAGATCACACTGGTCAGGCGCAATTGCTGATGAATGAGGTAGTTAAGCAAATTGTTCTGGCGGCGGAAACGATAATGGCTCCAGAATGCCTGAATCCTGAGTAAATTCATGGTCAGAATTTGCCCAATTACACCTTCATGCGCGGTGCGGATGGCATCGGTGGTTTCTGGTTTCCACAGCATAGATGCGTGTTCTAACAGCCGGGCGTGCATATTCCGCAGAGCTGTCAGCAGGGTGGTGCCATCCGATGTGCTGGGTAGCACCATCATCATAAATGCCCCACTCAAAATCCCGACGATCACTTCGCAAACACGCGCTTGAGTGATATCCCAAAGTTGCGTGGTATCGACGGTATTCACCATAGGGAAAGCGATGATTGCGGCGGTGTAACCTGCCAGCATAAACGCATAGGCAACGTTATTCTGGAAATGACTTGAACTCCACGTACACAGCGCCAGCCAGGACGCCATTGCGAAGGTAAACAGCCAGGGGTCGTTCAGCGTATTCCCCGCGATGATTAGCGAAGCCGTCGCACCAATCAGGCTGCCGGCAACACGCCCCAAACTTTTACTGACTACACCGCCTACGGTGGGAAAACTGACCACCGCCGCTGAAGTCATCGCCCAGTACGGTTCGTCCAGATCGAGATAATAGGCAATAGTTAATGCGAGACACATCGCAATAGCGTTACGCAGCGCATAACGCCATTGCCCGGCATTCGCCTTTCCCCACGGGGTGTTTTGCCATTGCAGGGCGGAGAGTTTCATCAGCCGATTAATGCTTTATGGTAACTGTGCAGGTGGTGCCGGAAACCAGCGTAACGCCTTCGGGAATTCTATCTAATTTGATGCGCACCGGAACGCGCTGGGCGAGGCGCACCCACGGCACATTGGGTTTGATATCTGGAACTAAATTGCTGTCGCTTTCCACGCTTTGATCGTAGATAGCGCGGCCGATACTTTGCACTTTGCCGCTTAGCGGGACATGGCCGCTGTACAGCACAATCTGCGTAGTGTCACCGGGTTGGATATGGCGCAGCTTGGTTTCTTCAAAGTAACCGACCACGTAAAAAGAGTGGCTGTCGATAAGCGCAAAGACCGGTTGACCCACAGTGGCATAGTTACCGGTACGGGTCGAGAGATTGGTGACCCAACCATCAACTGGCGCGCTGACGGTTGTTTGAGTCAGTTGCCATTTCGCGTGCTCAAGTGTGGCTTCGGCAGCTTTAACTGCGGCTTGTTCGGCTTTGACATTGATATTCGCCGTATCCATATCTTCAGCAGAAATATAATTACGCGGTAAATTTCTGCGGCGTAATGCTTCATTGCTGGCTTTCGCCAGTTCAGACTGAGTTTGGGCTAGCTGCGCTTGTGCATTGAGTTGGGCAATGTGATAAGGCGTGGGGTCAATAGTGAACAGCACGGTGCCCGCTTTAACGAACTGGTTATCTTCGACATTCAACTGAGTAATGGTTCCCGACACCTGAGGGGTGATGCTGACTTGTTCGGCACGCACTTTCCCATCTCGCGTCCACGGGGATTGCATGTAATAATTCCACAACATCCAGCCAACAATAATGGCGACAGCGAAAATCAGCAGCGTGGAGAAGTACTTTATTGTTTTCATGTTATTGCTTACCACATCACTAAAATGACAAGTCCTGCGCTAACGGACAGCGAAAATAACGACAAATCCATTAATGTCGGATGCCAGATATCGCCGGAATACATCCAGTCACGCAGCAAATGATGCAGAATGAGCCAGATAAAAAAGCCAAGGATAACGGCTTTGAAAAGAGGGGGAAAGTAGATGGAAGCCCCGACAACCAAGTCCTGAAGAGGTAAGCCTGATGTTATAAAACTGAATATCACGTCAGATAATCCTTTAAATTACTGGGGATGACTGCCGTTTCCCCTGACTTAGTTGTAAACTAAAAGTATAGCTGGTTGCTTAACATCAGCAAAAGTAAGGAATTTAATTTTTCAATGAATGCCTGCACAATAGTTTAAAATCAGTATAATAAGTTAGCAAGCTAATTATAAGGAGATGAAATTGGAATCGCCACTAGGATCAGATCTGGCAAGGTTAGTGCGCATTTGGCGTGCTCTGATTGACCATCGTCTAAAACCTCTGGAGTTGACACAGACGCATTGGGTTACGCTGCACAATATTCATCAGTTGCCGCCCGAGCAGTCACAGATTCAGTTGGCGAAAGCGATTGGTATCGAACAACCCTCATTGGTCAGAACGCTCGACCAGCTTGAAGAGAAAGGGCTTATTTCACGTCAAACCTGCGCGAATGACCGCAGGGCAAAACGTATTAAGCTTACTGAACGCGCTGAGCCAATCATCAATGAGATGGAAACGGTGATTAAAAAAACGCGCAATGAGATTTTGTTGGGGATCAGTTCCGACGAGCAAGCGCTACTTCTTGATCTGATTAATCGACTGGAACAAAACATCGTTCATCTTCAGACTAAAGAGTAATTTCTCTCAGTAAGCCTCATCTCTCGGTGAGGCTTACTCTTTAGCAAACTTCGCGCTACAAACTTTGTTCCACCGCAATAAAGTAGGGCGACCTGCAAGCAAGCCACCTCTTCATTATTAATTTGGTGATACAGTCGTTTGGCTGCCGTTGCTGGCGATTCTTACACGTTGACCAGCAGCAAACTGGGTCTTACCTTGTTTTTGCACGACCAGAATAGTATTGCCATCATCTTTACGGATTTCCAGCTCAACACCATCAGTTTTGTTGATGGCGCTCTGGACGCTCTGACCCGCTACGCCACCTGCCACAGCACCTGCAGCTGTAGCCAGTGAACGGCCCGAACCGCCGCCGACAGTATTACCTAGGAAACCACCCAGAACTGCACCACCAATCGCGCCCATCACATTTGAATCATTGCCAGCCTGGATTTGTACCGGGCGAGTGGAGACCAATGTGCCGTAAGTTACGCTTTGAACTTGCTTAGCATCTGAGGCGCTATACACATCGCCTGAAAGCGTACTGGTGTTAGCGCAACCAGCCAAAGTTAAACCTACTAACGAGACCGCCAGTATACGTGAAATCATTTGTGACTCTCCTGATCATCTTAAAACGCCCAACCGAGCATCCATCGGGCCTAATTATATGGTATTTAGGTGCCGAATTTAATATTAGTTCAGCCACATGGTCGCATTGATTCTAGATAAGTGAGTTTTAACCGGGCTTAAACCATTTGCCATTGTTGAGGTATAACAGCGCTTTCAATATCATTTTGTGACGCAACGTGGTTAAAAACTATTAATCAATCACTGTGTTGAATGTTAGTTTATGGGGCACTTAATCCCACAATTTGGCGAGTTTTCAGGAGTAACAGATGAAATCAGGGCGTTATATCGGCGTGATGTCAGGCACCAGCCTGGACGGTATTGATGTCGTTCTTGCTGCGATTGATGAACATCTTGTTGCTCAGCAAGCGAGTTACAGCCATCCCATTCCTTTGGATATTAAAAATGCCATTCTGGCAATCTGCCAGGGCCAGCAATTAACTCTTTCTCAACTCGGTCAGCTCGATAATCGACTGGGTAAATTGTTCGCTGAGGCAGTACAAACTCTGATGACCGAACAAGGCCTGACGTATACGGATATCACCGCTATTGGCTGCCATGGGCAAACTGTATGGCATGAGCCACAAGGTGAAGCGGCGCACACTATGCAAATTGGCGATAACAACCAAATTGTTGCCCGTACCGGAGTCACCGTTGTCGGTGATTTCCGCCGCCGTGATATGGCTCTGGGTGGGCAGGGCGCTCCACTAGTCCCTGCCTTCCATCAGGCTTTACTTGGGCATCCCACTGAACATCGCATGGTGCTCAATATTGGTGGTATCGCTAATCTCTCTTTGTTGATTCCTGAACAACCAGTGCGCGGTTTCGATACCGGGCCGGGAAATATGCTGATTGATGCCTGGATCTGGCGTCAGCGCGGGAAAGCCTATGATAAAGATGCGCAATGGGCGATCAGCGGCAAGGTGATTATCCCCTTACTGCAGCAAATGTTGAGTGATCCTTACTTTGCGATGCCAGCACCAAAAAGTACCGGGCGCGAGTATTTCAATTATGGATGGCTTGAGCGGCAGCTCGCAGCATTCCCTGGGCTTGCCGGAGAAGATGTCCAGGCAACGCTGACCGAACTGACTGCAGTAACGATTTCAGAACAAGTATTGTTGAGCGGTGGTTGTGAGCGCTTGATGGTGTGCGGTGGGGGAAGTCGCAATCCTTTATTGATGGCTCGTTTGGCAGGGCTGCTGCCAGGAATCGAAGTCACGACAACTGACGAAGCAGGAATCAGTGGCGATGACATGGAAGCGCTGGCTTTCGCCTGGCTTGCCTATCGAACGTTATCTGGATTACCGGGCAATTTACCTTCGGTAACGGGAGCATCGGCTGCTAGCGTGATAGGGGCAATTTTTCCTGCCAACCCACTGTACAATATTCCCTGAAAAATCAGAGTTAACTGAAATTAACTTAAGCACTAAATCTCTAAACTGAAGTGAATGGGGGAAGTTATGCTCCCCCTTTATAAGAAATAATAAGAACTTCAGGATATGCAGATGAAAAAACTACTTATTGCCACCATCCCCTTCATGCTTGCCGGATGTAGCTACTACAACACTTTTGTTGAGCGTATGCAGACCGATACTTTGCAGTATCAGTGCGATGATAAACCCCTCACCGTTAAATTGAATAACCAGAAAAGCATGGTGAATTTCGTTTACGACAATGAATACTTGTCCCTGACTCAGGGATTATCGGCATCGGGTGTTCGTTATACTGATGGGGTTTACGTGTTCTGGTCGAAAGGCGATACCGCCACGGTTTATCGGAAAGACACTGTTGTGTTAGATAATTGCCAATTACAAAATCCCAAGCGTTGAGATTTCTAAGGGTGGAGCGCACAATAGCTCCACCTTACGATAGCCTGACGTAACGCCATGTCTGATAACGACTCTTTGCAACAAATTGCGCATCTGCGCCGCGAATACACAAAAGGTGGTTTGCGCCGCAATGATCTTACTGAACAACCGTTAGCCTTGTTTGAGCGCTGGTTAGCTCAAGCTTGCGAGGCAAAACTTGCTGATCCTACCGCCATGGTGGTGGCTACTGTCGATGAGAGCGGTCAGCCATATCAGCGCATCGTTTTGCTCAAACACTATGATGAACGCGGGCTGGTGTTTTACACCAACCTTGGTTCGCGCAAAGCGCATCATTTGGAAAATAATCCGCGTATTAGCCTGCATTTCCCCTGGCATATGCTTGATCGCCAGGTGATGGTGCAAGGCACTGCGGAGCGTTTATCTACCCTCGAAGTGATGAAATATTTCCACAGTCGCCCGCGCGATAGCCAAATTGGTGCCTGGGTTTCCAAACAGTCCAGCCGAATTTCCGCACGAGGTATTCTGGAAAGTAAATTCCTCGAGCTGAAACAGAAATTCCAGCAAGGCGACATTCCATTACCCAGTTTCTGGGGTGGCTATCGCGTAACAATTGAACAAATGGAATTCTGGCAGGGCGGCGAACATCGTCTACACGATCGTTTTTTATACCAGCGCGAAGGCAGTTCCTGGAAAATAGACCGTTTGGCGCCATAACATAGGGAAATTGTTGTTTTAAGCGCTGGCACTCCTGCTGTTGGCGCTTTATCCTATGTCCCCTAAGAAATTAACTCCTTTCGCCAACAGGCGGAAAGCCGTGTACCGGCCAAGGTGCAGTCGTATATAGATGGAGAATTTGATGGCGAGCATCAATTTGATAAAACAATTGCAAGAGCGGGGCTTAGTCGCCCAGGTAACGGATGAAGAAGCGTTAGCACAGCGACTGGCGCAAGGGCCAATTGCTCTGTATTGCGGCTTTGATCCTACCGCTGACAGCTTGCATTTGGGCCATCTGGTTCCACTGCTGTGCCTGAAACGCTTCCAGGAAGCGGGCCACAAACCGGTTGCGCTGGTGGGTGGTGCGACAGGTTTGATTGGTGACCCTAGCTTCAAAGCCTCAGAGCGTAAACTGAATACCGAAGACACAGTGCAAGAGTGGGTGGAAAAAATCCGCCGTCAGGTTGCACCTTTCCTCGATTTCAACTGCGGTGAAAACTCAGCTATCGCGGCTAACAACTACGACTGGTTTGGCGGAATGAACGTTCTGACCTTCCTGCGTGATATCGGTAAGCACTTCTCTGTTAACCAGATGATTAACAAAGAAGCGGTGAAGCAGCGCCTGAACCGTGATGATGTTGGTATCTCTTTCACCGAATTTTCCTACAACCTGTTACAAGGTTATGACTTCGCGTGCCTGAACAAACTGCACGGCGTGGTGCTGCAAATTGGCGGTTCTGATCAGTGGGGCAATATCACCTCTGGTATCGACTTGACTCGCCGTTTGCACCAGCAACAAGCGTTCGGTCTTACCGTTCCGTTGATCACCAAATCTGACGGTACCAAATTCGGTAAAACTGAAGGTGGCGCAGTATGGCTTGATCCGAAGAAAACCAGCCCGTACAAGTTCTACCAGTTCTGGATTAACACCGCAGACTCCGATGTGTATCGCTTCCTGAAGTTCTTCACTTTCATGAGCCTCGAAGAAATTGACGCACTGGAAGAAGAAGACAAAAACAGCGGTACCGCTCCGCGTGCGCAATACGTGCTTGCCGAGCAAGTGACTCGTCTGGTTCACGGCGAAGAAGGCCTGGAAGCAGCAAAACGTATCACCAGCAGCCTGTTCAACGGCAACTTGAGCGATTTGACCGAAGCTGACCTTGAGCAACTGGCACAAGACGGCGTACCGATGGTGGAAATGGATCGTGGTGCTGACCTGCAACAGGCGTTGGTTGATTCTGAACTGCAACCGTCACGCGGCCAGGCACGTAAAACCATTGCACAGAACGCGATCACCATTAATGGCGAGAAGCAGTCTGACCCGGAATATACCTTTGCTGATAGCGATATTCTTTTCAATCGCTACACCTTGTTGCGCCGGGGTAAGAAAAATTACTGCCTCGTTTGCTGGAAGTAATTGAGAATAAACTTAAAGGGCGTGGGAAACCACGCCCTTTATTTTTGCCACCCGTTGTCATTTCGCAACCCCTAAAAAAATCGTTGCCTCCGAGTAGAGAAATGAAAAATATCCTTGCCATCCAGTCTCATGTCGTTTTCGGTCATGCAGGTAACAGTGCTGCCGAATTCCCGATGCGCCGTCTGGGCGCCAACGTATGGTCGCTGAACACAGTCCAATTCTCAAACCATACCCAATACGGTAAATGGACAGGCAGCGTGATGCCAGCCAGCCACCTCAGCGAGATTGTGCAGGGGATTGCAGATATTGGGCAGTTAAAGCGTTGTGATGCAGTACTGAGTGGTTATCTTGGCTCTGCCGAACAGGGCGAGCACATTCTTTCTATTGTTCGTAAAGTTAAAGAAGCTAATCCGCAAGCGAAGTACTTCTGTGACCCGGTAATGGGGCATCCAGAAAAGGGCTGTATCGTTGCACCTGGTGTTGCCGAATTCCATACTCGTTATGCCATGCCAGCCAGCGACATTATTGCCCCAAACTTAATTGAGCTTGAGATTCTCTGCGGTCATACGGTAAACACCGTTGAAGAAGCGGTCAGTGCTGCGAGAGAGCTGATTGCCCAGGGGCCAGAAATTGTGTTGGTGAAACACCTGGCGCGTGCTGCGTTCCAGCATGACCGCTTTGAAATGTTGTTGGTGACGGCAGATGAAGCCTGGCATATTCACCGCCCATTGGTCGACTTTGGCGACCGTCAGCCAGTCGGAGTGGGTGATGTGACGAGTGGACTGTTATTGGTGAATCTGCTGCATGGTGCCACGTTACGCGAAGCGCTGGAGCATGTTACCGCCGCGGTATACGACATCATGGTAGTAACCAAGAAAATGGAAGAGTACGAACTGCAACTGGTGGCAGCGCAAGAAGGTATTGCAAATCCAGAGCATTATTTCACTGCAGTGAAACTGTAATAAAAAATGGCGGATGAAGCTTGCGCCTATCCGCCGTATTAATTAAATCCCTTCAGCTGTTAATGCAGCAGCCACTGCCGGACGCGCTTTCATACGCTCCATAAACGCTTCGATGTTGCTCAGCCCTTCCAGATTCAGTTTCACCGCATTCGCCCAGCGCAGCACGGTAAACAAATACGCATCTGCCACGCTAAAGCGCAGGCCCATCAGCCACTGTTTATCATTCAGCTCTTCGTCAACGTATTTGAATTTCTTCTCCAGTGCGGCACGCGCAATGGTTTTGTATTCGTCAGGCGTTGCTGGGTTGAACAACGGGGAGAAGCCCTTGTGCAACTCGG
Source organism: Buttiauxella sp. 3AFRM03 (assembly GCF_003675305.1). Taxonomy (NCBI): domain Bacteria; kingdom Pseudomonadati; phylum Pseudomonadota; class Gammaproteobacteria; order Enterobacterales; family Enterobacteriaceae; genus Buttiauxella; species Buttiauxella sp. 3AFRM03. Next base: position 584,449 of record NZ_CP033076.1, on the reverse strand, counting down.
TCGCGATGTAGTTCAGCCATTCGAGAGTGTGGTAACGCGTCATGCTGCCTGCCGGAGCGAGTAGTTGGCGGTCAGGTACCTTATCCGCCAAATACTGAACAATCGCCACGCCTTCAGTTAGCAGTGAACCGTCATCCAGCAGCAACGCAGGGACTTGCCCCTTCGCATTGACTTCAAGATAGTCATCACCTGCTTCGGTTTTCTTCGCCGCTAAATCGACCTTAACCAGAGAGAAATCAATACCCGTTTCACGCAGAATAATATGAGGGGAGAGGGAACAGGCACCAGCTTTATAATACAGTTTCATTACTGAACTCCTATTGGGCGCTAAGATACCTTATGTTAGTGCGCTTACCGGCAAAAAAAAAGCCGTTAAGCATGAAGCTAACGGCTTAAAATTTTATGTTTCCCGCTACATTACGCGGTAGCTGTTTCCGTAGAGGTTTCAGTTTTTTCATCACTGAAGGTCATACGGTTCAGTTTTGGTGCAATGATCATCATCAGAACAGCGATAACAGCAGTAGCGATACCGATCTGCATGAACACGTGACCGTAAACAGCCAGAGATTGCAGCGGATCAGTCACGTTCTCAGGAACCGCCATCAGGTTAGCCACTTTACCGGCAATGATTGCTGCACCAGCGGTAGTCAGGAACCAGCTACCCATGATGAAGCCCATCAGACGCTGTGGTACCAGTTGTGCAACCATTGCCAGGCCCAGGCCGGAAATCATCAGCTCACCGATACTCTGCAGCGCATAGCTCAGAATCAACCAGCTAACCGATACGATACCGGCGTCAGATGCGAACTTAGCGCCAACAGGCAGTACCAGGAAGGCCAGGGAACACAGCACCATACCGAAGGCAAATTTATGCGGCATCGGCATACGGTCGCCCATTTTATTATAGATAGCGGCCAGAATCGGGCTGCCGATCATAATCCAGAATGGGTTCAGTGCCTGGAACTGCTCCGGTTCGAACGTAATACCCAGAATCGCATGCTCTACGTTACGAATAGCAAAGAAGTTCAGAGAAGTAGGCATTTGGCTGTACAGCACGAAGAACACAATCGCTTCAACCATCAGGATGAACGCAACAATCATCTTGCGACGCGCAGCGCCCTGCATGGCAAAGGCTTCTTTAGCAAAGATAATCACGATGCCCAGAGCCACAACGCCCAGTACCATACGTGCGATACCCTGGTTGTGCAGCAGCCAGGTTGCAGCGGTTACCAGCACAATGACGCCCGCGATAGTGGCAATCAGTTTACCGAAGTGAACAGGTTCAAAGTCTGGTTTGGAACCGTAGTCTTTTACCCATCTCTTACAGAACATGAAGTTCACAAGAGTAATCAGCATACCGACGAAGCTGAGGGAAAACGCAACGCTCCAGCCGTACTTCGCAGCAAGCCACGGTGTGGCAAGCATAGAGAAGAACGAACCAATGTTGATGGACATATAGTACATAGTAAATGCACCATCAAGACGCGGGTCATCCTTCGCATAACAGGTAGAAAGCAGGGCCGACGGGTTAGCCTTGAACAGACCGTTACCCACAGCGATAGTCGCCATACCCATGTACACCACTGCCACATCATGACCGGAAAATGCCACCAGCGCATAACCGATAGCCAGTACGATAGTACCGAGCATAATGACACGTTTGGTGCCGAGAACTTTATCGCCCAGCCAGCCACCAATTGCTACTAAGCCATAGACCAGTGCACTGAAGGAAGAGAACAGGGTGATGGAGTCAGCTTCGGACATCCCAAGCATTTTGACCAGATAAACGGCCATGATGCCCTGGAGGCCGTAGTAGCCAAAACGCTCCCATAATTCGATAGAGAAAATCAGGTAGAACGATTTAGGTTGTTTGAAAGCATTCAGACTGATGCTTTCTGCTGGTTCTTTGTTTGCAGTCGACACATATACCTCTTTTTTACATCCCAATTTAACAGGAATTTTTTAAGCGTTATGCCGAGTGTGCATTCGCTTTTTTAGTTATAAGAAAGGGGAAACGGCGGGTAATGTTCACTATCCTGAGGCTTCAGGCAAGAGGTTTGTAATGATCTGTTACATTTATCCCGTGCAAGATAAAGCTCCGCAAACCAAATTGTTATTCAGCGTTAAATTTTATCAAAATGCGCTTTACCAATTTATTCTCTCATAAAATGATAAAATAACGGCAATTTAGTTATATGTTCTGCTCTACTGGTAAATGTGTAGTGATATAGGCCAGGTGTAAAGATTTGTACAGGTAATTGTCCTGCCTGGTTGGAGTTATCACTGTGTATTACGTGGTTATTTATTTCATTTTGATGACCAAAATTTAACATCAAGTTATCAGTGTGATATTCGTCACATATTTATGGAAAATTCTTATCGTAAAAAAACGATTAACCTGGTCGGGTGATTATTCACCAGATGAAGTAAGTGAAGTGGTAACAATACGCAGAACAAATGAATGGATTTATTGGTATTGGCAGCTATGAGGAAGTGTATAAGGGAATGGAATGCCCTGCTTCTTAAGAAGCAAGCGGGAAATCAGAGTTCAACTTTCTCTTTGAATTCGCACAGATCTTCAATGATACATGAGCCACAGCGCGGTTTACGAGCAATGCAGGTGTAACGGCCATGAAGGATTAGCCAGTGATGGCAATCGACTTTAAATTCTGCCGGAACCACCTTCAGCAGCTTTTCCTCAACCTGCTCAACATTTTTACCTGGTGCAAAATTGGTGCGGTTACAAACGCGGAAAATATGGGTGTCGACGGCAATAGTGGGCCAGCCAAATGCGGTATTGAGCACCACATTGGCGGTTTTACGCCCTACACCAGGCAGGGCTTCCAGGGCCGCTCTGTCTTCAGGGACTTCACCGTTATGTAGCTCAATGAGCATCCGGCAGGTCTTGATGACGTTTTCCGCCTTGCTGTTAAACAGGCCAATGGTTTTGATATACGACTTCACGCCGTCCACGCCTAAATCGAGCATAGCTTGTGGCGTATTCGCCACCGGATACAACTTTGCCGTGGCTTTATTGACACTGACATCAGTGGCTTGCGCTGACAGCAGAACCGAGATCAGCAATTCAAACGGGGAGCTGAAATGCAGCTCCGTGGTCGGGTGAGGGTTGTTATCACGCAGACGTGTCAGGATCTCTAGCCGCTTGGTTTTATTCATTACGCTTTCTCTGGATTCCCTTCCGGTGCCGTCGCTTTCGCGGTACGGCGCGTTTTCATTTTTTCATCGATCAGATACTTCACCGCCAGCATCAAACCCAGGCCGATGAACGCACCCGGTGGCAACATCGCCAGCAGGAAAGGGGTATCGGTGTGGAAGACTTCAATGCGCAGCACCTTAGCCCAACTGCCAAGTAACGCATCAGCCCCATCAAATAACGTTCCGTTGCCAATGATTTCGCGCAGGGAGCCTAATACAAACATGGCACTTGTGGCACCCAGGCCAATGGCAAGCCCATCGAGGGCGGCCAGTGGCACACTGCTTTTGGCGGCGAACGCTTCGGCGCGACCGATGACAATACAGTTGGTCACAATCAGCGGAATAAATATCCCCAAAGACTGATATAAACCATAAGCATAGGCGTTGATGAGCATTTGTACGGTGCTGACAACCGAGGCAATAATCATCACGTAAATGGGGATGCGAATCTCTGCCGGAACCCAGCGGCGCAGGGCAGAAACGGCACTGTTAGTCAGCACCAGCACCAGTGTGGTTGCCAGACCAAGACCGAGGGCATTGGTGGCTGTTGATGTTACTGCCAGCAGTGGGCACAGGCCCAACAATTGCACTAGTGCGGAGTTATTTTTCCATAACCCCTGAACGACAATATCTTTTACTTCGCTCATGGCTGTGCTCCACAAACAGGAAGGTTATCAATTTGCGATGGTAATGTTTTAGCGAACAGTCCCGCTCGTTTTACCGCATTGACGACTGCACGTGGTGTGATAGTGGCCCCGGTAAATTGATCAAACTGCCCACCATCTTTTTTCACCGCCCAGCTTGGGTCATCACTGCCACCAATGGTTTTACCGGCAAAATGGGTAATCCAGTCACTCAGTCGGGTTTCTATTTTATCGCCCAGCCCCGGAGTTTCATGGTGTTCTGTGACACGTGACCCCAGTACCTTGCCATTAAAATCGGCCGCAACCAGTAATTGAATGGCGCCAGAATAGCCGTCAGGCGCTGTCGCTTCCATCACCACGGCAACGGGCTGTTGGCCTTTACGCGCCACGTAAATATGGCGTTCACCTTTGCCCAATTGTGGCTCACTGACGACCAGGCAACTGGACTGAATATTATTGTCGTAGAGATCGGGGGAAATCACCTGATCAAACAATAGCTTTTGTTGGGCCACGGCCTGTTGCTCGATGGTGTCTTTGGTTAACGCATTGACGACTGCCGTAAGTCCGGTCGCCATTACGGCAAATAGCGCCAGAGTCACGCCATGTTTTTGCATTGTTTTCAGCATGACGACTCCTTAGCGGTGCCCATAAGCACGAGGGCGGGTGTAATAATCAATCAACGGGACGGTAATATTTGCCAGCAGTACGGCAAATGCCACGCCATCCGGATAGCCGCCATAGGTGCGAATGAGCCATACCAACACACCGGTCAGTGCGCCAAAAATCAGGCGTCCTCGATTCGTCGTCGAGGCAGTGACGGGGTCGGTGAGAATGAAAAATGCTCCCAGCATGGTTGCGCCAGAGAACAGGTGAATCACCGGCGAGGCACATTTTTCCGGGGAAAACACCCAACCCAGAGTGGAACACACCGCCAGCGTAATCAGGAAACTGACCGGAATATGCCAACGAATTGCGCCTTTCATCAATAAGAACACGCCACCCAGCAGGAAGGCCAGGTTGACCCACTGCCAGCCGATTCCTGCCAGTACGCCTGTGTAGATAGGTGCCTGCATCAGGGACGTTGCGGAATGCCCGGCACGTAACCCTGTCTTAAAGGTATCAAGCGGAGTCGCCTGACTTATACCGTCAATGCCCATACGTAGTTGCGACATGCTGTCACCCACTGCAGTCGCACCCGAGAAAATAACATGCACTGAATCAGCAAAACCCGGCACCGTCGCGGCAAGAGTTTGCGGCGGCAGCCATGATGTCATTTGCACAGGAAAGGCAATCAGTAATACCACGTAGCCGACCATCGCCGGGTTAAAGGGGTTGTGACCAAGCCCGCCATATAACTGTTTAGCGATGATGACGGCGAATAGGGTACCGAGAATCACCATCCACCACGGTGCAAGGGGCGGAATACTCATACCTAACAGCAGGCCGGTTAACGCAGCTGAATTGTCAGCCAGGATTTTCAGGGGTTGCTTACGCAGTTTGAGCACAAATAGCTCTGCGGCGACGGCGGTGAGGATACCTAATGCAATCTGCACCAGGCTTCCCCAGCCAAACCAGTACCACAGCATGGCGATTCCTGGCAAAGTGGCGCAGGTCACCAGCAGCATAATCCGCGATGTGCTGCGTTGGTTATGGGTATAAGGGGAGCTTGCTATCTTGAAAACCATCTATTCCTCTGATGCCATTTGTTGCGCTGCTTTTCGTGCCTGGACTCGGGCGATGGCCGCCGCAACCGCGGCTTTGCGCGGATCTTGTTCTTCGGCAGATTCTGCTACAGATTCGGTTGTAGCCTGAGCCGCTTTACGCGCTTTAGCACGGGCGATAGCCGCTTCGACAGCCGCTTTACGTGGGTCAACGGCGTCGACTTTAGTGGCTTTAGCGCTTTCAGTTACCGGAGCAGATTCGCCAGCTTGCGCCGCTTTACGCGCTTTAGCGCGGGCGATAGCCGCTTCGACAGCTGCTTTGCGCGGGTCAACGGCGTCGACTTTAGTGGCTTCAGCGCTTTCAGTTACCGGAGCAGATTCGCCAGCTTGCGCCGCTTTACGCGCTTTAGCACGGGCGATAGCCGCTTCAACGGCTGCTTTGCGCGGGTCTGTCGCCGTGGTTTCTGCCACGCTTGTTTGCGTATCTTTCTCTGCCTGACGAGCGCGAGCCTGCGCTTTGCGAGCTTCACGCGCCGCAATAACCTGCTGGTTATCTGGCAGACTACCTGCCTGAATAACAATCGGTTCATTGCTTTGTGCTTGCTTGTTTTTCACGCGAGCAAGTGCTGCCTGAATTGCATCGTTATCTTTCGCAGTTGGCTGAACCGCTGCCTTCTTATGGCGTTCCTGACGAGCGGCTTTTTCACGTTCAAGACGCGCCTGGCGTGCCTCAAAGCGAATCTTCGCTTCAGCAGTGCGTTTTGCTTCCAGCTCGATTTCGCGGATCTCGGCTTTTTCCTGACGGAAGTACTGCACCAGCGGAATGTTGCTGGGGCACACATAGGCGCAAGCGCCGCATTCAATGCAATCTTTCAGGTTGTGAGCCTGGGCTTTATCGTGCTGCTGCCCACGGCTAAACCAGTAAAGCTGCTGTGGCAACAAATCAGCCGGGCAAGAATCGGCGCAGGCGCTGCAACGGATACAGTTCTGTTCTTCCTGCGGCTCACCCATTTCGTTGGCCGATGGGGCCAGCAAACAGTTGGTGATTTTAACTACCGGAACATCCAGCCACGGCAGACAAAAGCCCATCAGTGGGCCGCCCATAATCACTTGTTGATCATGGCCCGGACGGAATCCTGCAAAATCAAGCAGATGGCGAACCGGAGTTCCTAACCGTGCCCAGACATTACCTGGCTGTTGAACGGCACCGCCGGTTAACGTCACTACGCGCTCAGTTAAAGGCTCACCATCAACAATGGCGCGCTTCACCGCGAAGGCCGTCCCGACGTTTTGCATCAGCACGCCGATATCGGAAGAACGCCCACCCTGTGGTACCTGTTTCCCCGTCAGAATCTGAGTCAGTTGCTTTGCGCCACCAGACGGATATTTGGTCGGGATGACGCGTAGTTGAATGCCGTGGGTATCACATAACACCGCACGCAGCATCGAAATCGCCTGCGGTTTATTGTCTTCAATACCGATTAAAACGCGCTGAGGTTTTAAGATATGCGCGAGGATGCGCACACCTTCGACGATTTGCGCGGCACAATCCTGCATCAGGCGGTCATCGGCAGTAATGTACGGTTCGCATTCAGCCGCATTGATAATCAGCGTCTCGATTTTATCGCCGCCACCGTGCAATTTATTGCCCGTGGGGAAACCTGCGCCACCCAAACCTGCCACGCCAAACTGATGAATGCGCTCAATCAGCTCCTCACGGCTGCGGGAGGTATAGTCCTGCCAGCCGTCGCGTTCAATCCATTGGTCTTCGCCATCGGCTTCAATCAGGACACTCAGTTCAGCCAGCGCAGAAGGATGAGCTGTAGAGTGGGGCGCAATGGCGGTAACGGTTCCTGAGGTAGGAGCGTGAACCGGCAACATGCGACCACGCCCGCGAGTCAATGGTTGACCACGCAGCACGTAATCACCGGGTTTCACGCACAGCTCGCCCTCAGCACCAATGTGCTGCTTTAACGGGATAACCAGTTTTTGCGGTAAAGGAACCTGGCGTAGCGGCGTACCGTTGGATTGAGTTTTCATTTCCGGTGGATGAATACCACCGTCAAAATCCCAAATTTTATCTTTTTTGAAACGGGTAAATAGCTTAAACATTTTGCTCCACCGGAATGAGTCGAACCGGGATGGTTTGCAGATCCCACTTCCAGCTTTCTGTGGTGGTTTCGACCGGGCGCAAATCAATACAGCGCGTTGGGCACGGGTCGACACATAAATTGCATCCGGTGCAAAGGTCACTAATAACGGTGTGCATGGCTCGGGTTGCGCCGACAATGGCGTCAACCGGGCAAGCCTGAATGCACTTGGTGCAGCCAATACAGTTGGCTTCGTCGATAACCGCCAACATACGCACGGGCTCTTGCGCATCGGCATCACCATCAATAGGTTGCGGGTCGACGTTAAGTAATGTGGCAATTTTGTGCATCACCGCCTCACCGCCGGGTGCGCACAAGTTGATATTCGCACCCTGGTTTCCTACCGCTTCGGCATAGGGACGGCAGCCAGGGTAACCGCATTGACCGCACTGACTTTGCGGCAGCAACTCATCAATTTTATCGACAATCGGGTCTTCTTCGACACGAAAACGGCGTGAGGCATAGCCGAGGATCAGCCCGAATACCAGGCCTAACAGGCCCAGAGCTATCACCGCAATCCAAATAGTACTCATCAGAACTTTACCAGGCCGCTAAAGCCCATAAAGGCCAAAGACATTAAGCCTGCGGTGATTAGTGCAATGGCATTCCCGCGAAAAGGCGCAGGCACATCGGCAACCGCCAGACGTTCCCGAATAGCCGCAAACAACACCATCACCAGTGAAAAACCTACCGCAGCTGAAAAGCCATAAAGCGCGGATTGCAGGAAGTTGTGGCCAAGATTGATGTTGAGTAACGCAACGCCCAGCACCGCGCAGTTAGTGGTAATCAGTGGCAAGAAGATCCCCAACAGGCGATAGAGCGCCGGGCTGGTTTTGCGAACCACCATTTCGGTAAATTGAACTACAACGGCAATCACCAGAATAAAGGCCAGCGTGCGCAAATAGACTAAGTCGAGAGGAATAAGGATCAACTCATTGACCAGCCAGGCGCAAATAGAAGCCAGCGTCAGTACAAAAGTGGTCGCCAGCCCCATGCCAATAGCGGTCTCCAGTTTTTTGGAAACCCCCATAAACGGACACAGACCAAGAAACTTCACTAATACGAAGTTATTGACCAGCACCGTTCCAACAAAGAGCAGCAAATAATCTGTCATGAATAAGACCTGAAACCAAAAAAAAGCCGCCTATTATCGGCCAACAGGCCGATGACGACAACAGAACGATTATAGGGTTATTACGGTTTAATAAATGTTTGCTTCACGCGCTGTGAACGCTTGAGGTAAGGAACCAACAAGGCGGCAGCCAATAAAGGAAACATCAACTGACGTAATGCCAGGCTGTCACTTACTGGGGAAAATGCGAAGGCTTTAATCGCTAACAGTACTGACAGTAATAACCAAAGAATATAATGACGTACCACATTCTTACGACGTTTGAAGAAGGCAATAGTCAACCACATGGTGTAACCCCACATGGCAATGGCACAGGCAATTGAGGTGTACCAAAGGAGCACCATTTTGGGGCCTTGTGCGCTCATAAGTCGATGGCTTTCTGGGGTGATGAGCATCATAAGATAAATGGCTAGCGCAATAGTGCTGCTGAGAAGCGTCATCAAAAGCCAGGCGAGAGGGGCCAGAAGCCAGCCTGCAATACGAGGTGCTTGCATGGGTTCTTGGGTCGTCGTCATGTTACCTCCCGAAAAAGTATGAGACTTTCCTTATGCGAATCATAAGGCGGGAGGATTATAAGGTTTTTTCAGCGCTTTACTACCTGTGATGCTAGAGCACATACCGCCAGACCGATTTTGGCACACAGCCTAAATCAAACAGACGTCCGCCTGAAACTAATTCCGCCCGACGATGATCGGCTGCGCGATACATATTCATCAGTTCATTATTATCTGTCAGGGTGTAGTTAAGATGATCAAACAGTTTTTCAAGGCTTTCGGACGAACTGATTTTACGGAACTTCATTAAATAATCGAGAGCAGTCATGGGGGGTGGTTATCCATAAAATAAAAGAGGAAAGGGCACGCAGTACGTTTGTTTTGTCCGAATAATAACCGTAAATCGCTTTTTATTTATCTACGAATAACCCGAGTTTAAATTTTTAGGAGTTTTCATCGGCTGGTTATGGCAAAAACGCCAGTTGGATGCCGTCTTACGGACAGGTAGGCTGTGGAATACGCAACTAGCACGCAACAATATAATTACCTGTTGTTACAATCTGTGGGATGGTGTCAAATGAACCGTCAAAAATAATGAGGAACGCAAATGAGTGATAACATTCGTGTCGGACTAATCGGTTACGGTTACGCCAGCAAAACCTTTCACGCACCATTAATTGTCGGTACGCCTGGCATGGTCCTGGCGGGTGTTTCCAGCAGCGATGCCACGAAAGTTCATGCTGACTGGCCAAACATGCCGGTTGTCTCTGACCCTCATCATCTTTTCAACGACCCAAATATCGACCTGATTGTTATCCCAACTCCTAACGACACGCATTTCCCGTTGGCTAAAGCCGCGCTGGAAGCAGGCAAGCATGTGGTGGTCGATAAACCGTTTACCGTGACGTTGTCACAAGCGCGTGAACTGGATGCACTGGCAAAAAGCTGTGGTTTGTTACTCTCAGTATTCCATAACCGCCGTTGGGACAGTGATTTCTTAACCCTGAAAGGGCTGCTGGCAGACGGTACTTTGGGCGAAGTGGCCTATTTTGAATCGCACTTCGACCGCTACCGTCCGCAAGTTCGCAATCGCTGGCGTGAGCAGGCTGGTGTCGGCAGTGGTATCTGGTACGACTTAGGGCCACATCTTATCGACCAGGCGCTAAATCTTTTCGGATTGCCGGTAAGCCTGACCGTGGATTTAGGCCAGTTGCGGCCGGGTGCGCAAGCCACTGACTACTTCCACGCGGTACTGGCCTATCCTCAACGCCGCGTTGTCTTACACGGCACTTTGTTGGCGGCGGCAGAAACTGCTCGTTATATCGTGCACGGAGCGCGTGGCAGTTACATCAAATATGGCCTGGACCCACAGGAAGATCGCCTGAAAGCGGGCGAACGTCTACCGCAGGAAGACTGGGGTTATGATATGCGTGATGGCGTATTAACGCTGGCACAGGGCGACGTGATGGCGGAACAAACGCTGTTGACAGTGCCTGGTAATTACCCGGCTTACTATGCGGCGATTCGTGATGCTCTTACCGGTCACGGCGAAAACCCAGTGCCGGCAGCACAAGCTATTCAGGTTATGGAAATGATTGAGCTGGGGATGGAGTCTGCCAAACATCGCGCCACGCTGAATCTGTCATAGCCCGCATTTATAGGACATCTCACCCTGGTCCAGGGTGAGATGGACTTGTTTACTGCGCGGTAGGTTTTAACAGACTGCCGCTGGTTTTGTGCTCTGTCAGATACTGATGCTGGAAAATGCACATCCGGATTGTGTTGCGATACTCACCATTAATAAAGAATTCGTGGATTAATTCGCCTTCCACCATAAAGCCCAGTTTCTTATAGATATGCACGGCTTTGGCATTTTCTTTATCAACAATTAAATACAGCTTGTACAGGTTCAGCACCATAAACCCGTAATCCATCGCAAGTATAGCGGCTCGAGATGCCAGCCCTTTGCCCTGATAGTCTGGCGAAATAATTATCTGGAATTCGGCACGGCGGTGAACATGGTTAATTTCGACCAATTCCACCAGACCGGCTTTCTCGCCATTACATTCAATGACAAAACGCCGCTCACTTTGGTCGTGAATATGTTTGTCGTACAAATCTGACAATTCGACAAACGCCTCGTAGGGCTCTTCAAACCAGTAGCGCATCACGCTTGCGTTGTTATCCAGTTGATGGACGAAACGGAGATCTTCGCGTTCTAGCGGGCGAAGTTTGATTTGCAAATCGTGGGGCATGTGAGTTCCTTTCAAAGTGGTAAGGCTTCCAGGCAGAAGCCTTATTGACTACAGTCGCCAGTTACGGTGCGACATCGCGACCGGTACGACGGTCCAGACAACGCAGGGTGTTGGGTTCCCAATAGGCGTTAAGGTTGGTGCTTTTCTGGCAATTATCACGGGCATCGAAAGCCACGTCGGCTTTATCCCACTCTTTCTCGGTGCGTTTGTTCACTTTCTGACGCAATTGGCGTGTGTCATTCCATTGCTCTTTGTCCATCGCCGCATCCTGGCGAGTTTGCGCATTGTCACCTGACTCAACGATCAGCTTACTTGTCTGAGCATGAGCTGGTTGAACAAACGCAACTGCGCTCAGCAACATTGCCAACGGCAAAATTGCCACGGACAGACGTTTGCGAAGGATTGTGTTCATTGTCGATTCCTTTTAGGGTGAAGCCCCTTTTGTTAATGTAAAAAATACCACTGGCGAGTGGGATATATCAGATGACCCACTTATTGACCTCATTATTCCAGACAATGTTCAATATGATCAAAACAACCTTGCTCTTTTTTGTTACTGCGCTCGCTGAAATCATCGGCTGTGTTTTACCGACGCTTTGGTTAAAACGCGATGGTTCGGCGTGGTTGCTGGTTCCCGCGGCATTATCACTGGCGATGTTTGTCTGGCTGTTAACCCTCCATCCGGCAGCTAGTGGGCGCGTGTATGCCGCTTATGGCGGGGTTTATGTGATGACAGCTTTGCTGTGGTTACGCTGGATTGACGGCGTTAAGTTAAGTACATACGACTGGGTGGGGGCGGCCGTCGCGTTTAGCGGCATGTTAATTATCGTGGCGGGTTGGGGCCGCGCCTGATACGTCATTTCCCTTCGGATAATCTTCCTGCTTTTCTCGCATTCCCACTGAAACACTACGCAAGAGTCACAAATTAATTGTGACTCAACACGCTAAAATTCAATAAGCATACTTGTATGGTAGTTGGCAGTGGCGTAGTTTTACATGCATTGAAGACTGTCGACCAATGTGTTGTAAGGGAATCCGAATGAAGATTGTAAAAGCAGAAGTTTTTGTCACTTGCCCTGGACGTAACTTTGTCACGCTAAAAATTACTACTGACGATGGACTCACCGGGCTGGGAGATGCCACGTTAAATGGCCGCGAGTTGTCTGTCGCCTCCTACCTCAAAGATCATGTCTGCCCGCAGTTAATTGGCCGTGATGCACATCGCATCGAAGATATCTGGCAGTTCTTCTATAAAGGCGCGTACTGGCGTCGTGGCCCTGTCACTATGTCGGCAATTTCGGCGGTCGACGTGGCGTTATGGGACATTAAAGCCAAAGCCGCCAACATGCCGCTATACCAATTGTTGGGTGGCGCATCCCGTGAAGGAGTGATGGTTTACTGCCACACCACCGGCCATTCCATCGACGAGGTACTGGACGACTACGCGCGTCACAAAGAGTTGGGTTTCAAAGCCATTCGCGTGCAGTGCGGTGTGCCCGGCATGAAAACGACCTACGGCATGGCAAAAGGAAAAGGGCAGGCTTACGAACCAGCAACCAAAGGCGACTGGCCGGAAGAACAGCTGTGGTCCACTGAAAAATACCTCGATTTCACACCGAAGCTTTTCGAAGCGGTGCGCAATAAATTTGGTTTTAACGAACATCTGCTGCATGACATGCACCACCGTCTGACGCCAATCGAAGCTGCGCGCTTTGGTAAGAGCATCGAAGAACACCGCTTGTTCTGGATGGAGGACCCGACACCTGCTGAAAACCAGGAATGCTTCCGTTTAATTCGTCAACACACCGTTACGCCGATCGCAGTGGGCGAAGTATTTAACAGCATCTGGGACTGTAAACAACTTATCGAAGAACAGCTTATCGATTACATCCGCACCACCATCACTCACGCGGGCGGCATCAGTGGGATGCGCCGAATTGCCGACTTTGCTTCGCTTTACCAGGTGCGCACCGGTTCGCATGGGCCTTCTGACCTTTCGCCAATTTGCCACGCTGCGGCGCTGCACTTTGACTTGTGGGTACCGAACTTCGGCGTGCAGGAATACATGGGTTACTCCGAACAAATGCTCGAAGTGTTCCCACACAACTGGACGTTCGACAACGGCTACATGCACCCGGGTGAAAAACCGGGCATCGGGATTGAGTTCGACGAAAAACTGGCCGCGAAATACCCCTACGAACCTGCTTACTTGCCGGTCGCACGCCTTGAAGATGGCACCTTGTGGAACTGGTAACAGGAGAGAAAACTATGAAAAGCGTAACCATACAGCAGCCTGAAAAATTGGTCATTGAAGAACGTCCCGTTCCACAACCACAACCGGGAGAAGTGCGTATTCGTGTGAGCAGCGCCGGTATTTGTGGTTCCGATGTGCATATTTATCGTGGCCATAACCCGTTTGCTAAATACCCACGCGTCATTGGACATGAGTTTTTCGGCCACATAGATGCGGTGGGTGAAGGAGTTGAGTCTTCACGCATTGGCGAGCGCGTGGTTGGCGACCCGGTGGTGAGTTGCGGTCATTGCTATCCGTGTTTAGTCGGGCGGCCAAATGTTTGCGCTGAACTTCAGGTGGTTGGCGTACATCGCGATGGCGGGTTTAGCGAATATGTCACTTTGCCTGCCCACAATGCGCATCGGGTGCCAGACAGTATTCCCGATAACGAAGCCACCATGGTCGAGCCGTTTACCATTGCGGCAAACATTTGTAGCCAGATGAATCCTGGCCCGCTGGATACGGCGCTTGTCTATGGCGCAGGCCCAATGGGGTTAACCTCGATTCAGGCACTGCGCGGTGTTTACGGCGTGAAAGAAATCATTGTTGCTGATCGTATTGATGAACGCCTGGATATGGCGAAAGCCAATGGTGCTGACCGGGTCATCAACAACACTCATATTGAGTTGAAAACCGAACTCGAAAAACTGGGCATTCGCCCGACGCTTATCATTGACGCTGCCTGTCATCCTTCGATTTTGCCGGAAGCTATCGGCATTGCCTCGCCTGCGGCACGTATTGGCATTATGGGATTCTCTTCTGATCCCTGTGTTCTGAGCCAGCAGGCCATCACTAGCAAAGAACTGACTATTTATAGTTCGCGCCTTAACAGTAATCGATTCCCAATGGTCATTAACTGGATGACTGAGCGGAAGATCCAACCGGAGAAACTCATCACCCACCAGTACGCCTACACACAGGTGCTTGATGCAATGGAACTCTTCGAGAAAGACCAAAAGCAATGCTGCAAGGTCCTATTGAAATTCTAAGCAACAACCTCTGAACCCGAATATTTGCTGTACCTACAACGACAAATTGCAGAGAACAGAAAAATGAATACAAAAATAGAGCTAAATAATAGTCAGCCTGAAAGAAGTACATCCGATTTAGTTAAAGCCGCGGTTTCCGGTTGGCTGGGAACCGCGCTGGAATTCATGGATTTCCAGTTGTACTCCCTTGGGGCGGCACTGGTTTTCCACGAAATCTTCTTCCCGGAACAATCTGCCGCTATGGCACTTATCCTGGCGATGGGGACTTATGGAGCCGGTTACATCGCCCGTATAGCGGGGGCTTTCTTCTTTGGCCGCATGGGGGACACCATTGGTCGTAAGAGAGTGTTGTTTATTACCATCACCATGATGGGGATCTGTACCACCTTAATTGGCGTGTTACCGACCTACGCGCAAATTGGTATCTTTGCGCCGATGTTACTGGTGTTGCTGCGTATTATTCAGGGATTGGGTGCGGGTGCCGAAATATCCGGTGCCGGAACCATGCTTGCTGAATATGCGCCAAAAGGTAAGCGCGGCATTATTTCTTCGCTGGTGGCGATGGGGACTAACTGCGGCACATTATCAGCGACCGCTATCTGGGCCATCATGTTCTTCTTCCTGTCAAAAGAAGAGTTGTTGGCCTGGGGCTGGCGTGTGCCGTTCCTCGCAAGTGTAGTGGTGATGATTTTTGCCATCTGGCTGCGTATGAACCTCAAAGAAAGCCCGGTATTTGAGAAAGTAAATGACGAAGCAGGGAACACTGCGGCGGCAAAACAAGCCGCGGATAAAACCCATTCGTTGGGTGCGATGTTCACCAGTAAATCATTCTGGCTGGCTACAGGGCTGCGCTTTGGTCAGGCGGGTAACTCAGGGCTGATTCAAACCTTCCTCGCCGGTTACCTCGTTCAGACACTGCTGTTTGAGAAAAGTGTACCGACCGATGCCCTGATGATTAGCTCCGTGATTGGCTTCTTTACCATTCCATTCCTCGGCTGGCTGTCCGATAAAATAGGGCGTCGTGTTCCTTATATTATCGTCAGTATCTCCTCGATTATTCTCGCGTATCCAATGCTGTCGATGATTATGGATAAGAGCAACGAGGTGAATGTGATTATGGCCTCGATCATCATTATTCATAACGTGGCGGTACTGGGGTTGTTTGCTCTGGAAAATATCACAATGGCAGAAATGTTTGGTTCGCGTAATCGCTTTACCCGAATGGCAATATCTAAAGAGGCGGGTGGTCTGGTAGCCGTCGGCTTTGGCCCGGTGCTGGCGGGTATTTTCGTCAACATGACCGATTCCTGGTGGCCGATTGTAGTGATGATGATTGCTTACTCTGTCGTTGGTTTGATTTCAGCAATGCTGATGCCGGAAGTCAGAGACCGCGACCTCAGCGTACTGGAAGATGCCGCTGAAACGCCAAAATCACAGCGCGCGGTAAAAGGCCTGCATGTGTGAAAGCGCAAACTATGAGTTGTTATACAGCTTTGAATTTCGTGTCATACCAAATGGCTAAAGTTTAATTCAAATCAAAATGCAGACTACCATAGCAGGTAGTCTGTAGCTGTCCCCAAGTTACTACACAGCGAGTTGTAAAAATGGAAAACAAACTCTTATCTGCAAAAGCTATTCTCCCGAAATATGACCGTAGCAAACTGGTATCACGCATCGTTCATCTGGGTTTTGGTGCGTTCCATCGCGCACATCAGGCAGTTTATGCCGACATCCTGGCTAATGAACATGGTAGCGACTGGGGTTACTGCGAAGTCAATTTGATTGGTGGCGAGCAGCAAATTGCTGATTTGAAGCAGCAGGACAACCTTTATAGCGTGGCAGAAATGTCTGCCGACGCCTGGCATTGCCGCGTAGTGGGTGTGGTGAAAGACGCCATTCATGCGCAGGTTGATGGTCTGGAAGCGGTATTTAGTGCACTGACCCAACCTGAAGTGGCCATTGTTTCCCTGACCGTGACTGAAAAAGGCTATTGCCACACTCCAGCTACCGGCACCATCCTGCTGGACCACCCGTTAATCGCCCATGATCTTGCTAATCCACAGCAGCCAAAATCTGCGCCAGGTGTGATTGTTGAAGCGCTGGCGCGCCGTAAAGCTGCGGGTCTGCCAGCATTTAGCGTGATGTCTTGTGACAACATGCCTGAAAACGGTCATGTCACCCGTAACGTTATTACTGCCTATGCGCAGGCGTTGAACCCGGAACTGGCGGCGTGGATTCAAGCGAATGTGACATTCCCATCCACCATGGTTGACCGCATTGTGCCAGCGGTTACGGCTGAAACGCTGGAACAAGTGGCACAAGCGACCGGCGTTGCTGATCCTGCGGCTGTGGCTTGCGAACCTTTCCGTCAGTGGGTCATCGAAGATAACTTCGTTGCTGGCCGTCCTGAATGGGAAAAAGCAGGCGCGGAACTCGTAAAAGACGTTCTGCCATACGAAGAAATGAAACTTCGCATGCTCAACGGCAGCCACTCCTTCCTGGCTTACCTGGGTTACCTGGCGGGTTATCAGCATATTTCTGAATGTATGCAGGATGAAAACTACCGTCGGACTGCTAAGGCATTAATGCTGCAACAACAAGCACCTACCTTAACCGTGCAGGGTGTTGATCTGGCAAAATATGCGGATTCATTAATTGCCCGTTACACCAACCCGGCACTGCGTCACCGTACCTGGCAAATTGCCATGGACGGTAGCCAGAAGCTGCCACAACGTTGGTTAGACTCCATTCGTTGGCATCTGGCAAACGGTAGTCAGTTTGATCTGTTGGCCCTGGGTGTTGCAGGTTGGATGCGTTATGTTGGCGGTGTTGATGAGCAGGGTAATCCAATTGAAGTGAGCGACCCATTACTGCCGGCGATTCAGCAAGCGGTGGCGTCAAGCAAAGAAGGGGAAACCCGTGTTAAAGCTCTTCTGGGGCTGAAAACTATCTTTGGTGAGGATCTGCCAGCTAACGAGAAATTCGTTCAGCGAGTCACTGAGAGTTATTTGGCGTTACGTGAAAACGGTGCGAAAGCGACAGTAGCTAAGTTCTAAATATTGCGTACTAGTCTCGCCCGGTGACGGGCGAGACTTCAATCATTCTTCTTCAAACATTACTCTTCACTAAACCAGTCACGCTTCTCTTTACGAATCAATAATATCGACTGGCTAATCTCATGCAGATGGCGGTACATCGCCTGATCCACACCGTCTTCATCATGGCGTTTTAAGGCGTCGAAAATATCGTAATGTTGTGCGAGCAGCATCTCTGGTGGCGAAACGTGATCAAGGCTCATATAACGCACCCGGTCCATCGTCGCTTTGATGTTTTCGACCGTGTCCCAGGCCAGGCTACAATCGGCAACCAGCGCCAGTTGCTGGTGAAATTCGTCATCTAACTGGAAAAAGTCGTCTAACTGGTTGCGGTCAATGGCGGTGCGTTGTTGGTTCAGCAATTGCTCGAGCATATAAAGGTGCTCGTCTGTCGCCATACTTGCCGCACGCTTCGCTACCGCACGCTCAATCGCTTCACGGATAAAGCAGCCGTTCTTAACATGGCTGACGGAAATCTTATTAACGTAAGTTCCACGCTGCGGGCGAATTTGCACCAGGCCAGTTTCCGCCAGTTTGATAAAGGCTTCACGAACCGGTTGGCGGGACACTTCAAAGCGGATTGCCACTTCTTTTTCAGACAGCGGCGTTCCTGGCGGAATCAGGCAACGCACAATATCGCGACGCAAAATGCGATAGATTTGTTGGTTAACGGGCTGAGTGGGGTTAAGCAATGTTGACGGTAGCATTAAATTTTTCTTTTTTTGGAAGAACCGTGCAAATTTAACATTTATTTGCACGGTCGCCCATACCCGAAATCCCTTCGAATATGGACAAGGTGATTAACCTTCGCGGTGAATGCTTAATCCAGCAAACGTCTGGCTAACCGGCATCATCTCAAGCGTATTGATGTTGACGTGTTTAGGCAGTGTCGCCACCCACCAAACCGCTTCGGTCACATCTTCAGGGGTTAAAGCGTTGGCGTTTTCATAGGTTTTCTCGACTTTGCCGTCATCACCTTTGAAACGTACATTGGAAAACTCAGTACCGCCGACCAAACCAGGCTCGATATCCGTCACGCGGATTGCCGTCTTATGCAGATCGGTACGTAAGTTCAGGCTGAACTGGCGCACAAATGCTTTCGTGGCCCCGTACACGTTGCCACCAGCATATGGCCAGTTAGCCGCGGTAGAACCGATATTAATAATATGACCGCGATCACGCTCGACCATGCCAGGCAGCACGGCGCGCGTCATATACACGAGGCCTTTGTTGTTGGTATCAATCATCGTTTCCCAGTCATCCGGGTCCGCTTTATGAGCTGGTTCCATACCCAGCGCCAGGCCCGCATTATTCACCAGCACATCGATGTTGCGCCAGGCCGCCGGTAACTGTTCCATCGCCACTTCGATAGCCGCACGGTTACGCACATCAAGTTGCAGCGTAATGATGCTTTCACCCAGCTCATCTTTGAGCTCTTGCAGACGTTCCTGACGGCGTCCAGTAGCAATGACTTTATGACCCTGTTGTACGAAACGACGAGTAATACTCTCACCAAATCCGGAAGTTGCACCGGTCACCAAAATAATCATCTCACTGTTCCTCAAAGGTTTTTGTTTGGTAATACCTTAGCATGCTAAGGCAGTTAGTGATAATTCAACTTTGTGCTAAAAACGACGTTGCAAGGGCCTGCACGCTGCTGGTGCAGCGGTATCTGCCGTGTGCAACTTTCTGGTGCATGAGACCCCGCGGATTTTTGCATCCTCAACTAATAATACCAAAAGGCAACCGATTGCGACCAAAAGCAACCGATTGCCCTCTCTAAAGTTGCTTAAATGTTGCGCAGCAAAGGAAAATGTATTCTAAGCTACTGTTATAAAAAAGATTAAAGACAAACCTCAATGTGGCATCAACATTGCAATCATTAACTCATTCTTCACAAAACCATTACAGGCATAGCGATGACAGTTAATTACACGCAGGCGTTACGCGGCCAGTTCTTCGATATAACCCAAACCGGGACTCGTCCTGACGAGTTGCTGGCGAATGCGCGTCACCATGATGATGCGTTGTTATTTATTGATGGCGGTACGGTGGTGGCTTTGTTGCCATGGGAAGAAGGGCGCATGCATTTGCGTAGCGAAAGTGATTATCTCGATTATCGCGGCAAATTAATCATTCCCGGCTTTGTTGATACCCACCTGCATTATCCGCAAACAGAAATGATAGGCGCTTATGGCGAACAGTTACTCGAATGGCTACAAACTTACACTTTCCCGGTTGAGAGCCAATATCAGGACAGTTCGTACGCCGCGAAAATGTCAGCATTTTTCCTTGGCCAACTGTTGAGCAACGGTACCACCACCGCATTGGTTTTTGGCACGGTGCATCCGCAGTCGGTGGAAGCGCTTTTCAGCGCGGCAGAACATCTTTCCATGCGCATCATTGCGGGCAAAGTGATGATGGATCGCAACGCACCGGAATATCTTACCGAAACACCGGCGCAAAGTTATCAGCAAACGCGTGAGTTGATTCAGCGCTGGCATAAAAAAGGGCGCCTGAACTATGCGCTGACGCCGCGTTTTGCGCCGACATCTTCACCTGAATTACTCAAAGTGGTGCAGACACTGCGCGAAGAATTTCCCGATACCTGGCTGCATACCCATTTAAGTGAAAACAGTGCCGAAGTGGAATGGGTGAAAAACCTGTGGCCCGACGCTGAAAGCTATCTTGGCGTTTATCACCAGTACCAACTCACCGGAAAACGCAGCGTGTTTGCTCACGCCATCCATTTGCAAGAGTGTGAATGGGATTGCCTGCACCGCACTGAATCGGCCATCGCCTTTTGCCCAACCTCAAATCTGTTTCTCGGCAGCGGGCTGTTTAACCTCAAACAGTGCCATGAGCGGGGGATCCGCATGGGGATTGGCACCGACGTTGGCGCAGGCACCACCTTTAACATGCTACAAACCCTGGCCGAAGCATACAAAGTTGCCCAACTGCAAGGATACCGTCTGTGCGCTAGCGAAGCGTTTTATCACGCTACATTGGGAGGTGCACACGCGCTGGATCTGGATGATAAAATCGGCAACTTCCTGCCCGGTAAAGAGGCGGATTTTGTGGTGCTGGACTTAGCCGTAACGCCATTGCAGAAACTGCGCTACGCCAACAGTCGGGATATTTATGAAAAGTTGTTCGTGCTGATGACGCTCGGCGATGACCGTAACATCTGGCACACCTGGGTAAACGGTAAATGCGTCTGGCAACGTGGCACGCTGGAGGTCGCGGCATGATTCAATTTTTGCTCAATCAAACCTTAAAGACCCTTGATAACGTTGACCCGAATACCACGGTGCTGAACTGGCTGCGCGGCAGTGAACAGCGCTGTGGCAGCAAAGAAGGGTGCGCATCGGGTGATTGCGGGGCGTGTACGGTGGTGCTTGGCCAGGTTGAGGGCGAGAAAATGCGCTATGACAGCGCCAATAGCTGCATCACGCTGGTCAGCCAGCTTGATGGCAAACAGTTGCTGACCGTGGAGGATTTAGCAGACGGCAGCAAATTGCATCCGGTGCAGCAGGCGATGGCCGATTGCCACGCTTCGCAATGTGGTTTTTGTACCCCAGGTTTTGTGATGTCGGGATTCGCACTGCAAAAAGCGCATAGCCCGACTGACCGTCATGAGATAGAAAAACAACTCGCCGGAAACCTGTGCCGTTGTACGGGTTATCGGCCAATTATTCAGGCGATGCAGCAAAGTTGCGGTACGCGTACTGACCAGTTTACTCGCACTGAGATGCAAACTGTCGCACGCTTAAAGTCGCTGCAACAATCGCAGGTCGCCGAGCTTAGTAAATCCAACCGCTGCCTGTTGCCAAAGACCGTTGAGCAACTGGCATCGCTGTACCAGCAAAATCCGCAGGCTCGCTTGCTGGCTGGTGGTACCGATCTGGTGCTGACTATCACCCAGCAATTTCAGACACTGCCATTGATTATTGCACTCAATCAGGTGGATGAACTCAAAACGGTTTCCATCACCGACAGCCAAATTCGCATTGGGGCGATGGCAACATTGCAGGCGTGTCAGGAGGTTTTACAGCCAGCGATCCCAGCGTTTTCGCAGATGCTCGACCGCTTTGCCTCGCCGCAAATTCGCCATCACGCCACGCTTGCCGGAAATCTGGCAAACGCTTCGCCGATTGGCGATGGTGCGCCAATGCTGCTGGCGCTCGGTGCGCAACTGGAATTGCGCTGCGGTAACGAACTGCGCACGTTGCCGCTCGATGAATTCTTCCTCAGTTATCGCAAAACAGCTTTGCAACCTGGGGAATTTATCACTGCGGTGATTATTGAGCGGGCGGCAGTCTCCCCGACGTTTGCCGCATGGAAAATATCCAAACGGATGGATGACGATATTTCGACAGTCTTTGGCGCATTCAACCTGCATTTTTCCGCCGGAAAAGTGCAGAGCGCTCGGCTGGCTTTCGGTGGCATGGCTGCGGTTCCGGCGCGCGCAAAAAGGGCTGAAAACGCGCTGACAGGTTTGCCGCTCAACTCGCAATCACTGGCTCAGGCGTGTGCCGCGCTGGCCGAAGATTTCCAGCCGTTAAGTGATTTCCGTGGCAGCGGAGTCTATCGCCTGAAACTCGCGCAAAATCTGCTACGACGCCTGGTGCTACAACACGCCGAAACGGCTTACGCACTGGAGGTACAACATTATGTCAACTAATCCTGTGCGCCTGTCAGAACAGTCATTGATCGAGCAGTTTTCTCGCAAATTGCACGGTGGCGCAGGCGAAAGCCGCAAACATGAAAGCGCAGATAAACACGTCAGCGGCAAAGCGGAATACATTGATGACAAACTGACTTTGCCCGGCATGTTGCACTTATGCCCGGTTCTCAGCCAACACGCCCACGCGCGCATCCTCGATATTGATACTCGCGAATGTTACGCCATTCCCGGTGTAGTCCGCGTTTTTAGCTGGCAGGATGTTCCCGGCGAACTGGATATTGGTCCGTTAGCGCCAGGCGACCCGCTATTTGCCCGCGACAAAGTTGAGTATCACGGCCAGGTTGTCCTCACGGTAGCCGCCGATACCCCAGAAGCCGCGCGTGCAGGCGCGCAAAAGATCGCTATCGAATATGACGTGCTTGAAGCGGTGCTGGATGTTGAAGAGGCATTACGTCGCGAACACTATGTTCAGGAACCGCACGTTCATCAACGCGGTGATGCTGATGCTGCGCTGGCAAGCGCTGCGCACCGCATTCAGGGGCAATTTCATATCGGTGGCCAGGAGCACTTTTATCTCGAAGGACAGATTGCGGTGGTACAGCCTGGGGAAGATGGCTGTGTGATGGTCTGGTCGTCAACCCAGCATCCGACAGAAGTGCAAAAGCTGGTGGCTTCAGTGCTTGGCGTCACGATGAACAAAGTCACAGTAGATATGCGCCGCATGGGCGGTGGGTTTGGCGGCAAAGAAACCCAGGCGGCGGGTATTGCCTGCCACGCCGCGCTGGTAGCGGTATTAACTGCCCGCCCGGTAAAAATGCGTCTTGCACGCCGTGACGACATGCGTATTACCGGCAAACGGCATCCGTTTTTTGTGCGCTATGACGTGGGTTTCACTGATTCTGGCATGTTGCACGGAGTGGTTATCGATCTGGCGGCTAACTGCGGATATTCGCTGGATCTGTCAGGATCGATCTGCGATCGCGCTATGTTCCACGCCGACAACGCTTATTACCTCGGTGATGCGCGCGTGACTGGCTACCGTTGCCGCACCAATCTGGCATCGAATACCGCCTACCGTGGATTTGGCGGGCCGCAAGGTATGGTTGCCATCGAACAGATTATGGACCACATCGCACGGGAGCTTGGCCTTGATCCGCTGGAAGTGCGTAAGCGTAACTACTATGGCGACACTGAACGCAATGTGACGCACTACCATCAAACGGTCGAACACAACATCATGACGGAAATTACCCGTCAGCTCGAGGCCAGCGCAGATTACGCAAAGCGCCGCACAGAAATCACGGATTTTAACCGCAGCAACCCAATACTCAAACGCGGTCTGGCGCTGACGCCGGTAAAATTCGGCATCTCTTTTACTTCCAGTTTCCTCAACCAGGCTGGGGCATTGCTGCTGATTTACACCGATGGCACGGTGCAGCTCAACCACGGCGGCACAGAAATGGGCCAGGGGCTAAACACCAAAGTGGCGCAGGTGGTAGCGGAGGTGTTGCAAATCCCCGTCGAACAGATCCAGGTCACCGCAACCAACACCGGAAAAGTGCCGAATACCTCACCGACGGCGGCTTCATCGGGTGCCGATCTCAACGGTAAAGCGGCGGAAATTGCCGCACTGACTATTAAAGAGCGGCTGGTAGAAATGCTCTGTCGTTTACACGGTTGCGAAACCGAACAAGTGGAGTTTCGTAATGGCGTGGTGAAAGTCCCTGGGCGGCATTTTAGCTTTAGTGAAATCGCCAGTCTTGCCTGGCTGAACCAGGTCCCGCTGTCTGCCACCGGGTTCTACAAAGTACCGGGGATTCATTACGACCGTGCCGCCGGTCGTGGGCAGCCATTCTATTACTTCTCCTGGGGGGCGGCTTGTTCGGAAGTGATTATCGACACGCTGACCGGAGAGTACCGTCTGTTGCGTACCGACATTCTGCATGACGTTGGCAATTCGCTGAACCCGGCACTCGACATCGGGCAAATCGAAGGTGGTTTTGTGCAAGGGGCAGGCTGGCTGACTTGCGAAGAGTTGGTCTGGGATGACAAAGGACGGTTGCTGACCGACAGCCCGATGAGCTACAAAATACCGGCGATAAGCGATGCGCCAGCCGACTTACGGGTTAAGTTGCTGGAGAATTATGCCAACCCTCAGCACACTGTTTATCGTTCAAAAGCCGTCGGTGAACCGCCGTTTATGCTGGGAATATCCGTGTGGTGCGCCTTACAGGACGCCGTGGCAAGTGTCACTGATTACCTGAAACACCCAATGCTGGATGCGCCCGCCACGCCAGAACGCGTATTTTGGGGTTGTCAGGAGGCGCCATGAACGACGATGAATGGATCGCTATTTTGATGCAGTTGCGCGAGCGGCGCGAACCTTGCGTGTTGTTGACTGTGCTGGCTGATAAAGGCTCGGTGCCGCGAAACTGTGGCACCAAAATGATTGTGGGCCGTGAACAGACGTTTCTGACTATCGGTGGCGGGCATCTGGAATATCAATCTATCGCCATGGCACGAGCGATGCTGGAGAAGCAAAGCACGATGCTGCATACCGAGCATTTTAATCTGGGCGCCAGGCTTGGGCAGTGTTGTGGCGGCATGACCACGGTGCTGTTTGAACCGTTGATTCAGGCACAACCGCAGATCACGGTATTTGGCGCAGGCCACGTCGGGCAGGCGCTGGTGGCGCTGTTATCAACGTTACCCTGTCACATTATCTGGGTTGATGAGCGCGCCGATTTATTTTCTGACGCCCCGCAAGGGGTGAAAACCGTTCACGCAGAAGACCCGCTGGATGCAGTTCACGCCGCACCTGCGCAGAGTTATTTTATCGTCATGACCCACAGCCATCCGCGGGATCTGGAGTTGACCGAAGCGATACTGAAGCGCGGCGATTACCGTTATCTCGGGTTAATTGGCTCGCAGACTAAACGCCAGCGCTTTGAGTATCGGCTGGCGGGAAAAGGCATCACGGCGGAACAACTCAGTACCTTACGTTGCCCGGTGGGGCTGCCGGACGTGAAAGGTAAACTGCCAGCCGAAATTGCTGTAGCCATCACCGCCGAAATAATTGCTGTGTATCAGGCGGCGAGTTGAGCCTGGCGGATGACGCTCACGCTTATCCGCCCTACAATCACTTAACTTTCTTCGTAGGGTGGAAAAGCGTGAGCGTCTTCCACCTTCCTGCAGGACTTATTTCAGGAGTTCAGGATGCTGTCAGTTAATCCGTTTTACCGCATCAGTTTATTGCCGTATCAAGCCCCTCACTTTGATGACATCAAAGACAGTCACTATAGTCCTGCTTTTGACGAAGCGAAACGAATTAAGCGTGAAGAAATTGCGGCGATTGCCAACGAAACAGCGGCTCCAACGTTTGAAAATACCTATCTGGCGCTGGAAAAAACCGGCCACATGCTGGCGCGCGTTACTCAGGTTTTCTTTGCCATGACCGCGGCAAATACCAATGATTATCTGCAACAGCTCGATGAAGAATTTGCCGCAGAGCTGGCCGAATTAGCCGATGAAATGCGCCTCAATAGTGCACTGTTTTCGCGTTTAAACAGTGTGTACCAACGCCGCAATACGCTGGGGCTTGATGACGAATCCCTGCGTCTGGTTGAAGTGGTCTGGCAGAGTTTTACCCTGGCGGGAGCCACCCTCAGCGACGATAAAAAAGCGCGCCTGAAAGTGCTGAATAAAGAAGCCGCACAGTTGAACAGCCAGTTTAATAATCGTCTGCACGCCGCTAATAAAGCGGCGGGGCTGGTGATTGATGACGTACAGCAACTTGATGGATTAACTCCGGCAGAAATTGCTGCTGCCGCGCAACAGGCCAGTGCTAAAGGGCTGGAGGGGAAATACGTCATTCCTTTACTCAATTTCACCCAACAGCCCGCGCTGCAATCGCTGCGTGACAGACAAACGCGTGAAAAGCTGTTTAATGCTGGTTGGCAACGCACACAACATAACGATAGCAATGATACCAGGGCGATTGTGGCGCGCCTTGCAACCCTGCGCGCTGAACAGGCGCAACTGCTGGGTTTTGAAAGCTACGCGGCGTGGAAAATTGCCGACCAAATGGCAGAAACACCACAGGCAGCACTGCAATTTATGCGTGATATCGTGCCTGCGGCGACTGCCCGCGCGCAACGGGAACTGGCCGACATCCAGCAAGTTATCGATGCCCGGCAGGGCGGCTTTAAAGCAGAAGTCTGGGATTGGGCATTTTATGCCGAGCAAGTTCGACATGCGCAATACGACCTTGATGAAGCACAAATCAAACCTTATTTTGAACTCAACAACGTGCTAACCAATGGCGTCTTTTGGGCGGCGAGCCAGCTTTTCGGCCTGAAGTTTGTCGAACGTTTCGATATTCCGGTTTATCACGATGATGTACGCGTGTGGGAAATCTTCGATAACGACGGGCGTGGCATGGCGCTGTTCTATGGTGACTTTTTTGCCCGTGACAGCAAAGGCGGCGGGGCGTGGATGGGCAACTTTGTGGAACAATCCACGTTGTTGGAAAATGACCCGGTAATTTACAACGTCTGTAACTACAACAAACCTGCCAGCGGCGAAGCGGCACTGATTTCCTGGGATGATGTTGTGACATTGTTCCATGAGTTTGGCCATACCTTGCACGGGCTGTTTGCCACCCAGCGTTATGCAACACTTTCCGGTACCAATACGCCACGCGACTTTGTCGAGTTTCCATCGCAAATCAATGAACACTGGGCGCGCCAGCCGCAGGTTTTCGCCAACTATGCGCGCCATTATCAAACCAACGAACCGATGCCTGAGGCGCTGAAAGATAAATTATTCCGTGCCGCGCAATTCAATAAAGGCTACGACATGACGGAGTTACTCGCTGCCGCGTTGCTGGATATGAACTGGCACAGCTTGCCTGCGGGCAGTGAAATCGATGATGTCGCATGGTTTGAAACTCAGGCACTCGAAAAGGAACGGATTAATCTGGCTACGGTGTCACCACGTTATCGCAGCAGCTATTTTGCTCATATCTTTGGCGGGGGTTACGCCGCAGGTTATTACGCCTATATCTGGACGCAAATGCTGGCGGACGACGGTTATCAGTGGTTTGTCGAACAAGGCGGGCTGAGCGCGCAAAATGGCCAGCGTTTCCGCGATGCGATTTTGGCACAGGGCAACAGTCGCGAACTTAAAACCTTATACAGCGACTGGCGGGGACACGCGCCATATAGCGAACCGATGCTGAAAAACCGGGGGTTACAGGGTTAATACCTGGCGGGCAAATTATTCAGCGCTTTGAGAATGCCGTCTTCAATTTGCACGTAGTCACCTTGTTTTAACTGCGCAAGGATCTTCATCACCGAGCTACGAGACAAGTGCGTCCGGTCCATAATGTATTTGGCGGCGGACGTCTTGTCTCTGAGGCTTTCGGGTTCACGCATTAAGCCAAATAACTGGAAGCGCACAATTTCGTAGGCCGTCGGCGCAGTCAGTCTGACCTGAAGAAGGTAAATATTACTGGCAACTTTAGTCACGTGTTTCGCCATTAACTCCCAAAGATTGAGATCATCGACCAGTTTATGTGCATGTTCGGTGGTTATCGTTGCTATCTCGCACTCACTGAGTGTTTCAAGAAACAGTCCCGCTCCCGTTTTAGACAATAAATTAGTGATTCCGGCAATATTGGGCGTTGGCAGCAAGCTGAGCACAATTTCATCGATGTCGCGGCGAATGTGTACTAACCCCGATCGGATGAGATAACACATGTCGACGCCTTTCGCGGAGTAGTACAGGCGACGGCGCGCCGGTACTTTCACATACGTGACATGGGGGCTGAGTTTTTCCACTAAATCGAGGGTGGCCTGAGAGCTCAGCAACTGTGTGTTTTGTTCTGCATTGTCACGGGGTTTCATAGCGACCAGCTTGGGTTAGCGCGGAATAGGGCGCGGTTTGCCTTCGGTATCGACTGCCACATAAATGAATATGGCTTCTGTTGCTTTATAACGCTGACCAATAGGTTCAGATGAGACTTTTTTAACCCACACTTCCACGTTAATGGTAATGGAGCTGGTTCCGCTTTTTACACATTTGGCGTAGCAACACACCACGTCACCCACCGCGACCGGCTTGAGGAATGTCATCCCATCCACGCGAACCGTCACTACGCGACCTTTGGCGATTTCTTTGGCCAGAATTGCGCCACCCATATCCATTTGTGCCATCAACCAACCACCAAAGATATCGCCGTTGGCGTTAGTGTCTGCAGGCATTGCCATCGTACGTAATACCAATTCCCCTGAAGGAGTGTCTTGCTGAGTCATTTGTCTTCCTGAAAATTACTAAGGGTCAGTTACTATGTATCTTGCTATAGTTTAATAGCATCAGACAATTCAGTCACGAAGTAGCATTATTGACTTAAAGGCTTTGTTTTAAGACTGGCAAAATCGCGGTTTAATTGATACTACACAGTGGACAACATGAAGAAATTCGCACTTATTGCTCTTAGTCTTCTCACGCTATCCAGCCAGCCCAGTTTTGCGGGAAGCAAAACGCTGGTGGAATACGGCGTTGTTCAAAATAGCCAAATTATCACCACCCAGACTCATTCCAGACCATTGCGTACCATTGCCGCAGGTGCTGCAGGTGCCGCTATTGGTAACCAGTTTGGTGGTGGTTCCGGGAAAACGATTATGACCGCCACGGGGGCGGTTGCCGGGGTAGAAGCCTCACGCCACCGTCAAAGCCAGCAGCAGAACCCTCAACAGGTGAATTTGCAGATCAAGACTAATGGCGGGCAAATAATCCAGGTGGTACAGGATTATAACGGCAGCACCACCTTTAAACCTGGAGATAAGGTTCGCATCATGACTTCGGGTTCGAATACCACCGTGGATAAATCGGTGTAATTGTTCATTGCCAGAAATGAAAAAGCACACTTTTAAAGGTGTGCTTTTTTTTTGCCTTAAAGCTTGAGAATTACTTCTCTTCTTGCGGCATATGCTTGTAGATATACACGCCGCTGAGCAGAGTAAACACCAGTGTGGCAGCTGTCAGTCCAAACACTTTAAAGTTGACCCACACGCTTTGTGGCAGCCAAAAAGCTACATAAATGTTCAGCGCACCGCAGGCGATAAAGAACAGTGCCCAGGCGATGTTCAGCCGCGACCATACCGTTTCTGGCAGCGAGATTTCTTTACCCAACATACGTTGAATCAACGGTTTGCCCATGAAGAACTGGCTAATCAGCAACGCGGCAGCAAACAACCCGTAAATCACCGTCACTTTCCATTTGATAAATTCATCGTTATGGAAGAATAGCGTCAGGCCGCCGAATACTGCCACCATCAGGAAGGTTATCAGCGCCATTTTTTCCAGCTTGCGGAATTTGTACCAGCTGTACACCAGTGCAAAACCGGTGGCGACAATCAGCGCACCGGAAGCCACGTAGATATCGTACATTTTGTAGAATGCGAAGAAGACAATCAGGGGCAGGAAGTCGAGAAACTGCTTCATAATCTGTTCCGTAAAATGACTCCTGAGCGCCATGCTCAGGAGCAGGTGAAAGTTATTGGCGAACCAGCATATACAAACGGAATAAATAGATGAGCAACACCGCAGAAATAAGGTTGCTGATCGTATTTGCAATCACCGCGCCAACCGACGGTGAGAGCGCCGCAAATGAAGACGCGAGCATCAAAAGAGCAGTTTTCGCCAGTAACCAGCTAATCACCGCAGGTGCGACCAGACGCATATTTGCCCAGGCAAGACGCATGCTGCTGCGCAGTGACTGGAAAACACCCGCTTTATCCTGAACAACCATAACCGGTGCAAATGAAAGCAGAATCGCTAACAGCACACCCGGAACCACAATCAGCATAATGCCAATTTGCACCAGGAAAGTGGTCAGGAACATCAGAATAAAGATTTTTGGTAACACAGGCGCCGATGTGCCAATGGCGCGAAGGGCACTCACACGTTGTCCGGCACTGACCATCTGGATGAGTACAAGCACGCTACCTGCGAGGATAGCATTGCCGATCAGACCAGAAAATGTCGAAGCCGCAGAGGCTTTGAGTAGCACTTGCTGTTGCTCAGGCGTCATGTTCTGCACAAGGTCAAACAGCCCAACGCTATTGGCTAAATTATCTCCCTCACTAAGGATAGACATTTGCTCGTCGCTGGGTGAAAAGGCGTGACCGATCACAACCGAAATAAAAGCACAAAGCAACGCGATCAGTAAGACAGTAACAAACTGATTGCGTAGAAAATTCCCCGTGTCACGGTACACAGAACCCGCCGTGATAGACATGCACTCTCCTTGATGTTGCTCGGTTAAAAATCAGCGGCCAATTGTACCCTGGTTGAAGGGATGTGGCACCGACAAGATGTAAGCCTTGAGTAAGTTACTGTCAGTAAGAAAAATTGATCTGGAGTGGGTAAGTGGCATTTTAAGCAATATGCGGAAAAATTAATCCAGATCATTAAATGTTAAATTGGCCAGTGAAGTGTGATCGATGCTAGATCACTTTGTACTCATTAATGAGTATATTCAGCCCGCTGTTAAAACCATAACAAGGAGAGGGCTATGAAAAAACTGTCTGTGGCGTTACTCGCATTAACCTGTTTGTCAGGTGAAGCGCTGGCACATCAACAAGGTGAATTCTTCATGCGCGCCGGTTCTGCAACCGTGCGTCCAACGGAGGGTTCGGACAATGTGCTGGGAATGGGCGGGTTTAGCGTCAGCAACAATACCCAACTGGGACTGACATTTGATTACATGGTGACGGATAACATCGGTATCGAAC
This sequence comes from Buttiauxella sp. 3AFRM03, assembly GCF_003675305.1. NCBI lineage: Bacteria > Pseudomonadati > Pseudomonadota > Gammaproteobacteria > Enterobacterales > Enterobacteriaceae > Buttiauxella > Buttiauxella sp. 3AFRM03. Next base: position 553,035 of record NZ_CP033076.1, on the reverse strand, counting down.
TACTGGCCGCCACTCCATTTCGTCATCACGTTGGCTTAGGGCCAACGGGCGACATCGCAACCGTGAGCCAATTGCCGCCAACACTGATGGCGCAGTGGTACTTTGGTAATGCGCAAAGTAAAGTTCGCCCGTATGTCGGCGTGGGTATTAACTACACCACTTTCTTTGATGCTGATTTTAACCAGACCGGCAAAGATGCAGGCTTATCGGATTTGAGCGTTAAAGATTCGTGGGGTGTGGCAGGCCAGGTGGGGCTGGATTACATGATCAATGAAAACTGGCTGCTGAACATGTCGGTTTGGTACATGGATATCGACACTGAAGTGAAGTTTAAAGCCGGTGGCGAGCAGCAGAACATCAATACGCGTATCGATCCGTGGGTGTTTATGTTCTCGGCGGGTTATCGTTTCTAATGTTATTGAGATAACAAAGGCCGGAATTGCTCCGGCCTCTGTGTTTGCTTATGCCGTGCGCGTCGCGGCTTTCAAGCTCTGCACAAAAGCTTTCAGCTCGCTTAACATCACTTCCGGCTTATCAAGATTCTGCTCGATAATCTTCACAATGGCCGAACCTGAAATCGCCCCAGCAGCGCCCGCAGCAACCGCATCCTTAACTTGCGAAGGTTCAGAAATCCCAAAACCTTGCAGTGAAGGGGCTGCACCAAACTCAGCCAGCTTTTCCACCAGGTGATGAAGCGGCAATTGAGCGCGTGTTTCGGCACCGGTTACACCAGCACGAGACAACAGATAAGTATAACCGCGACCATGTGTGGCGATTTCACGCAGCAGCGCGTCATCGGCATTCGGTGGACAAATGAAGATTGGCGCAACGTTGTGACGCATGGCGGCCTGGCGGAAAGGCGCAGACTCTTCAATCGGCACATCGGCAATCAGCACCGAATCGACACCCACTTTGGCGCACAGTGCATAAAACTCATCAATGCCACGGTTAAACACCAGGTTGGCGTACATCAGTAAGCCAATTGGGATGGTTGGGTGTTTCTGGCGAATTACCGCCAGCATTTCAAAGCATTGTGTTGGGGTGACACCGGCGGCAAATGCACGCAGTGCGGCATTCTGAATGGTTGGGCCATCAGCTAACGGGTCAGAGAAAGGAATACCCAACTCCAGCGCGTCAGCACCCGCTTCAATCAACGTGTCGATGATCTTCAAAGATTGTTCTGGTGATGGATCACCCAGAGTCACGAAAGGAACAAATGCACCTTCGCGGCGTTCTTGTAACTGCTCAAATGCGTGTTGATAACGTTCCATTAGATTTCCCCTCGCGCTTTCAAAATGTCGTGAACGGTGAAGATGTCTTTGTCACCACGGCCAGAGAGGTTCACCACCAACAGTTGTTCTTTTTCTGGATTTTCTTTCATCATCTTCAGGGCGTGAGCCAGCGCGTGCGAAGATTCCAGTGCCGGGATAATGCCTTCTTTGAGACACAACGTTTTGAAGGCTTCCAGAGCTTCGTCATCGGTAATCGAAACATAATCTGCACGGCCAATGCTGTTGAGGTGTGCATGCTGCGGCCCGACAGACGGGAAGTCCAGACCGGCAGAGATGGAATACGACTCTTCGATTTGGCCTTCGTCGGTTTGCATCATCGGCGATTTCATACCGAAGTAAATCCCCACACGGCCATGTTTCAGTGGCGCGCCGTGTTCACCGCTTTCGATACCGTGACCCGCCGGTTCAACACCAATCAGACCGACTTTAGGTTCGTTGATGAAATCAGCAAACATGCCGATGGCATTCGAACCACCGCCGACACAGGCGATAACCGCATCTGGCAGACGGCCTTCTTTTTCAAGGATCTGCGCTTTGGTTTCTTCGCCAATCATGCGCTGGAATTCACGCACGATAGTCGGGAATGGATGCGGGCCGGCTGCGGTGCCGAGCATATAGTGCGCGGTTTCGTAGCTGCCGGACCAGTCGCGCAGCGCTTCGTTACACGCATCTTTCAATGTGGCGGAACCACTATGTACTGGGATGACTTCTGCACCCATCAAACGCATACGGAACACGTTTGGCGACTGGCGCTCAACGTCTTTTGCACCCATGTAGATGCGGCATTTCAGGCCGAGCAGGGCGCTGGCTAAGGCTGATGCCACACCGTGTTGACCCGCACCGGTTTCGGCGATGATCTCAGTTTTGCCCATTTTCTTTGCCAGCAACGCCTGGCCGAGCACCTGGTTAGTTTTGTGCGCGCCGCCGTGCAGCAAATCTTCACGTTTTAAATAGAGGGTAGTTTTGGTGCCGGCTGTCAGGTTGCGGCACTTGGTCAGCGCTGTTGGACGGCCGGCGTAGTTTTTTAGCAGGTCGTTAAATTCAGCCTGAAATTCTGCATCGCTTTGTGCTGCTACAAACGCTTCTTCCAGTTGGCGCAGTGCAGGCATCAAAATTTGTGGCACGTACATGCCGCCAAACTCACCAAAATAGGGATTCAATAATGTCATGATATTTTCCTTAGTAAGCCCGCAGCGTCTGGAAGACGGCAGCCAGCTTGTTAGCATCTTTAATACCCGGTGCGCTTTCGACACCTGAGTTGAAATCTAAACCTACGCAGCCCGCTTTCGCTGCTTCTATGCAGTTATCAGCACCCAGTCCGCCAGCGAGAATCACGTTTTCCAGATTCTGGCCTGCAAGGAGTGACCAATCAAAACGTTGGCCGCTACCGCCCTGGCCGTTGTCGAACAGGTATTTATCGATATGGTTTAAATCACGAGCGGGCAGGCTTTCTTTGACACTTAACGCTTTCCAGATTTGGACACTTGCCGGAAGGGCTGCGCGAAGTTGGTCTATATAGGCCTGGTTTTCTTCGCCATGCAGCTGCACGGCGGCGAGATTAAATTGCTCTGCTTTTTGCACGACATTGCCAACTGGCGTGTCGCGGAACACTCCGACATATTTCAGCGGTGTTGCGGCAATAACTGCAGCGGCTGTTTCATCGCTGACAAAACGCGGTGATGCAGGCACAAAAATCAGGCCGCCATAAATTGCCCCGGCTTCGAAGGCGGCGCGGGCATCTTGCGGACGAGTCAGGCCACAGACTTTGTTTTCACCCAACGTTACACGGCGAACCGCAGCATTCAGGTCATCTTCACCCATCAGGGCCGAACCAATCAGGAAGCCGTTAGCAAAGTGGCTGAGTTCACGGATCTGGCCGTAGTTGCCGATCCCCGATTCGCTGATAACCGTCACACCGTGGCCTAAACGAGGCGCGAGCTGGCGAGTGCGGTTCAGGTCGATGGATAAATCGCGCAGGTCGCGGTTGTTGATACCGACAACTTTAGCTTTCAGCTCAATCGCACGTTCCAGCTCTTCTTCATTACTCACTTCTGTCAGCACGCCCATATTCAGGCTATGCGCAACTGCAGCAAGCTGGCGATACTGTTCGTCATCGAGCACCGACAACATCAGCAGACAAGCATCGGCCTGATAAAAACGCGCCAGCAGAATCTGATAGGCGTCGATAATAAAGTCTTTGCACAACACCGGTTGCGTGACGATGTTGCTGACAATGGGCAGGAAATCAAAACTGCCCTGGAAGTATTTCTCGTCTGTCAGTACCGAGATAGCAGACGCGTAGTGCTTATAAACGTTGGCAATGCGTGCCGGGTCAAAATCATCACGGATCACGCCTTTGGACGGAGACGCTTTTTTGCACTCCAGAATAAAGGCAGTTCGGGCACCTTGCAGTGCGTGATAAAAGTTGCGTGTCGCCGGCACAATGTTGTTCTGGAAACTTGCCAGGGTTTGTTGTTGCTTGCGTGCTTCAACCCAGATCGCCTTATCATCGACGATTTTCTTTAATACGGTTTCCTGCATGACTTATCCTCTTCCGGCCAGTGCTGTAACCCGGTCATATGCCGCGCCGCTGCGCAACACTTCCAGCACTCGTTGTGCGTTCGCTTTTAGATCTTCTTGCCCATGCAGACGCATTAACATAGCGACGTTCGCGGCTACTGCAGACTCATGAGCAGTCTCTCCTTTACCTTGTAACAGGCGGGTGAGAATGTCACGATTTTCTTCTGGCGTACCGCCTGCCAGCTGATCCTGATGATAAGCTGGCAGGCCAAAGTCGGTGGCTTCCAGTTGGTAGCTTTTGATCTCGCCATCGTGAAGTTCGGCAACCTGAGTGGTGGCATGCAGAGAAACTTCATCCATACCGCCGCTGTGTACCACTGCCGCACGTTTGTATCCCAGCACACGCAACGTTTCTGCAATCGGCAACACCAGTTCCGCACTGTAGACACCAATCAGCGCCATCTGTGGATGTGCGGGGTTAATCAACGGCCCAAGCACATTGAACAAGGTGCGCGTTTTTAGCTGCTGGCGCACAGGCATCGCGTGGCGAAAACCGGTGTGGTATTTCGGTGCAAACAGGAAGCAGACGCCCAAATCGTCAAGGGCTTTACGCGACGATTCAGCACTCATTTCCAGGTTAATACCGAAGGCGGCCAGTAAATCCGACGAGCCAGATTTGCTGGAAACGCTACGGTTACCGTGTTTGGCTACTTTCAGCCCAACCGCGGCGGCAACAAAGGCGCTGGCGGTGGAAATATTGATGCTGTTACTGCCATCGCCACCGGTACCGACGATGTCAGCAAACGGATAGTCCGGGCTTGGGAACGGTGCTGCGGCTTCCAGCAACGCGGTGGCTGCACCAGCGATTTCATTCGGATGTTCACCACGTACTTTCATACTGACCAGCGCCGCCGCCAGTTGTTCAGGTTTCAACTCGCCACGCACAATCGCGGCAAACAGCTGGTGGCTCTCTTCGCGGCTCAGGGTTTGCGCCTGATAAAGTTTGTCGAGAATAGGTTGCAGCGTGTTGGCTTGTTTTAATTTCAGCAGCGCCCAGTCGAGAGTTTGTTCAAGCAAACGTGCACCATGGGTGGTCAGAATGGATTCCGGATGGAACTGGAAACCACACACCCGATCTGCATCGTGGCGAACCGCCATCACCATGCCCTCAAAATGGGCGTTAATGGTTAAACCCGCCGGAATATTGCTGCCAACTAGTGAGTGATAACGGGCTACAGGAAGCGGGTTAGGCAAACCGGCAAACATCGCCTCGCCATCGTGAGAAATAATCGACGCTTTGCCATGCAGAATTTCACCTGCCTGACCGACATAACCGCCGTAAGCTTCAACAATCGCCTGGTGGCCCAGGCAAATACCAATAATCGGTAATTTGCCACGCAGACGCGTTAACAGTTCAGGCATACAACCTGCTTCGCTTGGCGCACCAGGGCCTGGCGAAAGCATCAGCACCGGGTTGTCCATGGTCGCCAGACGTTCAATTAAAGTCTGTGCAGGAACGTGATTGCGGTAAATAACCACATTGTGACCATTGGCACGCAGCTGATCGGCAAGGTTATAGGTGAACGAGTCGATGTTATCGAGCAGCAGAATGTCAGCCATCAGAAAATCTCCTGTGCGTGATGCGCGGTAGCAATGGCGCGCAATACAGCGCGGGCTTTGTTGCGGGTTTCATCGGCTTCAGATTGCGGCACAGAGTCCAGAACCACGCCAGCCCCGGCCTGAACGGTGGCGATGCCATTTTCAACGTAGGCGGAGCGAATGACGATGCAGGTATCCAAATCACCATGGGCGGTGAAGTAACCCACTGCACCACCATAACTGCCACGACGTACGCCTTCGGCTTTGGCAATCAGCTGCATAGCGCGAACTTTCGGTGCGCCGCTCAGGGTGCCCATATTCATGCAGGCGCGGTAGGCGTGCAGCACATCAAGATCTTTATGCAGCTCGCCAACCACGCGCGAAACCAGGTGCATCACAAAGGAATAACGGTCGACTTTAGTTAAGTCTGCAACATAACGGCTGCCAGGCGTGCAAATACGCGCCAGGTCGTTACGCGCTAAATCAACCAGCATCAGGTGCTCGGACATCTCTTTATGGTCGGTACGCATTTCCAGTTCAATGCGGCTATCGAGATCGCGGTCAAGCGTTCCGTCTGCACGGCGACCACGCGGGCGAGTCCCGGCAATCGGGTAGATTTCAATCTGGCGCGAAGTGGCATCATATTTGAGCGAGCTTTCCGGTGAGGCACCAAACAGGGTGAAGTCGTTATCCTGCATGAAGAACATGTACGGGCTTGGATTGCTCTTTTTCAGTGTCTGATAAGCGGTGAGCGGAGACGGGCAAGGCAGTGAAAAACGGCGCGATGGCACGACCTGGAATATCTCACCGATGCGAATTGCTTTCTGCATCTTACGAACCACGTCGCCAAATTCTTCATCGCTCTGGCTGCATTCGCAGGTCATGCTTTCCACTTTTTGTACCGGCAATGCAGCTGGTTCTTGCTCCATTTGTTTAATCAGCTGCGCAGTGCGCTGAAGCAAACGCTGTTTTTCTGCGGCTGATGGGGTAAACAAGCTCGCCTGGATGCGGGTGTGTTTTTTCTGATGGTCAATAACCAGCAGAGTTTCCGCCAGATAAAAACAGTAGTCAGGGCAACGGTTGTCTTGCACCAGTTCAGGCAAATCTTCAAAACCCGCGACCAGGTCATAGGCAAACAGGCCGCCGAAGAACATCGCTTCGCGCTCATTGACCGGCACAGTAACCAGTTGCTGCATTAAACGGAAAGCATCGAACACTGACAGCGAACACAGACGCGCATCTTCATCCAGCAGGGAACTAACAACCGGGAAGCGCAGAACTCGGCCCTGCGGAGAGTGTGTGTTTTCAACACCCGCAGGCAGCGCGGCATCAAGCAGGGGTAGCAGTGAGGCACCGTTATCTGAAAGCGCATGAATGGTTACAGTGTCACCTAATGCAGTAATGCGCAGCGCGCTGTCAACTAACAGCAGGCTTTTCAAATCGTCTTTACTATCGATATCTGCCGATTCCAGCAACAACGTTGCCGGACGCGCTCCGCACAGCTGATGGAAAACTGCGCCAGGGTTATCGCGATAGGGCGCTTCATTAATCAGGAGTTCGAGCGCTGGTTTTTGTGTTTGCATGTTCTGCTCTCATATTTTGTTCAAAAAAAAGCCCGCTTCGTTGGCGGGCCTGGTATCTGGGCTGAATTACAGCCATAGCGATTACACTGCCCGTTATCAGGAAGTACGCCACCAGCTGTGCATGCGGATTATCGCTTTCATTTTCAGATACCTTTATCGTGTGAACTTGCGTACTAGTTAACTAGTTCGATGATTCAAAGTCAATAGCGATTTTTAGTTATCGATAAAATCGCTATGATGAGCGGCGTTTTTTAAGTTTACTAACACACCCGGAGCCATTTTGAGCGAACCCACACTTGCGGTGATTTACGACTTACATAGCCATACCACCGCGTCAGATGGCCTGTTAACGCCCGAGGCGTTGGTGCAACGTGCTGTCGATATGCGTGTTGGTATTCTGGCAATCACCGACCATGACACAGTAGCCGGAATTGCCGCGGCAAGGGAAGCAGTATCACGTCTGCAATTGCCATTGCGTTTAATCAGTGGTGTTGAGATTTCCACCCTCTGGGAAAATCATGAAATCCATATCGTTGGGTTAGGTGTTGATGAACATCACCCGGCACTGGCGGAATTTTTGGCGCAACAAAGTGAGCGCCGTGTACAACGTGCGGCGTTGATCGCCGAACGGCTTGAAAAAGCACATATCCCCGGTGCGTTAGAAGGCGCGATGCGCCATGCCAACGGCGGGGAAGTCACGCGTGGGCATTTTGCACGTTACCTGGTGGAGTGCGGTAAAGCCAAGACCATGGCGGACGTGTTTAAGAAATATCTCGCAAAAGGGAAAACCGGTTACGTTCCGCCACAGTGGTGTACAATAGAACAAGCTATTGATGTGATTCATCATTCTGGCGGGCAGGCGGTTCTGGCACATCCAGGCCGTTATGACCTGACGGCTAAATGGCTGAAAAGATTGCTGGCGCAGTTTGCCGAAAGTGGTGGCGATGCCATGGAAGTCGCGCAGTGTCAGCAAGCCCCCAATGAGCGCACCCTGCTTGCCAGTTATGCCCAGCAGTTTAATTTGTTGGCATCACAGGGCTCAGATTTCCATATGCCGTGTGCGTGGATTGAGCTAGGACGCAAGCTTTGGCTCCCGGCAGGTGTGGTGCCTGTCTGGCAGAATTGGGGTGGCGGCCACATCGCAAAAGAGAGGGTTTTATGAGTCAATTTTTCTATATTCACCCGGATAACCCACAGCAGCGCCTGATCAACCAGGCGGTTGAAATTGTTCGCAAGGGCGGCGTGATTGTTTACCCAACCGACTCGGGTTATGCACTGGGCTGTAAACTTGAAGATAAAACGGCAATGGAGCGTATTTGCCGCATTCGCCAATTACCCGACGGGCACAATTTTACCTTGATGTGCCGTGATTTGTCGGAGCTTTCAACTTACGCATTTGTTGATAACGTGGCGTTTCGCTTAATCAAAAATAACACGCCAGGTAATTACACTTTTATTCTCAAAGGCACCAAAGAAGTTCCGCGTCGTTTGTTGCAGGAAAAACGCAAAACCATCGGTTTGCGAGTGCCGTCGAATCCGATTGCGTTAGCCTTGCTGGAAGTCCTGGACCAACCGATGTTATCAACATCGCTGATGCTGCCAGGCAGTGAGTTTACGGAGTCAGATCCGGAAGAAATCAAAGACCGCCTGGAGAAGGTTGTCGATCTGGTTATCCACGGTGGTTATCTTGGCCAGCAACCGACAACCGTGGTTGATTTAACGGATGATGCACCAGTGGTTATTCGTGAAGGCGTGGGCGACGCAAAACCTTTCTTATAAGTGCATCTACAGCTATACTGTCCGGCCTAAAATGGGGCTGATGTGCCCCATTATCCCAATTCGACGCCTGTGAAGGCGACACCCGAGGAAGCTCAATGAGCGATAAGAGCGAAAAGTTACAAAAAGTCCTGGCTCGCGCCGGCCACGGTTCACGCCGTGAAATTGAAACCATTATCTCCGCAGGCCGCGTTAGCGTTGATGGCAAAATTGCCAAGCTGGGCGACCGTGTTGAAGTGACTCAGGCCCTGAAAATCCGTATTGATGGTCACCTGATCTCGATTAAAGAATCCGCAGAACAGATTTGTCGCGTGCTGGCTTACTATAAGCCGGAAGGCGAATTGTGTACGCGTAACGATCCGGAAGGGCGTCCAACTGTATTTGACCGTTTACCAAAACTGCGCGGTGCGCGCTGGATTGCGGTCGGTCGTCTGGATGTGAACACCTGCGGTCTGCTGCTTTTCACGACGGATGGTGAGCTGGCAAACCGCCTGATGCACCCAAGCCGTGAAGTAGAGCGTGAGTATGCAGTGCGTGTCTTCGGCGAAATTGACGACGACAAAGTGAAGCAACTCGGTCGTGGTGTGCAGCTTGAAGATGGCCCGGCCGCATTTAAAACCATCAAGTTTACCGGTGGCGAAGGCATTAACCAATGGTACAACGTGACCCTGACCGAAGGCCGCAACCGTGAAGTGCGTCGCCTGTGGGAAGCGGTAGGTGTGCAGGTTAGCCGCTTGATCCGTGTGCGTTACGGTGACATTCAGTTGCCGAAAGGCTTGCCACGTGGCGGCTATACTGAACTCGACCTGGGCCCAACCAACTATCTGCGTAAGCTGGTAGAGTTGCCGGAAGAGACAGAAAGCAAAGTGGCGGTTGAAAAAGACCGTCGTCGCATGAAGGCGAACCAGATTCGTCGTGCGGTGAAACGCCACACGCAAACCACTGGCGGCGGCCGCCGTGGTGGACGCAGCAGCTAAAATATCAAACCCCTCAACTGAGGGGTTTTTTACTAATAGTCGATACCTATCTGTGCTTTAACACCCGCATCAAAAGCATGTTTCACCGGCCTCAATTCACTCACCGTATCCGCCACTTCAAGAATATCCCGATGACACCCACGGCCAGTAATAATCACGGTCTGGTTCTCAGGACGCTGTGTCAGCGCGGCCAGCACCTCTTCTAGCGGTAAATAATCGTATGCCACCATATAGGTTATTTCGTCGAGGATAACCATATCCAGTGCGCTATCGGCGAGCATACGCTTTGCGTGTTGCCACACTTCCTGGCAGGCGGCGGTATCCGTTTCGCGGTTTTGCGTGTCCCAGGTAAAACCTGTCGCCATTACCTGAAATTCGACACCGGCAGGTTCGAGTAAATTACGCTCCCCATTCGGCCATTGACCTTTGATAAACTGAATGACGCCCACTTTTTGTCCGTGCCCAACTGCGCGGGTTGCGGTGCCAAATGCTGCAGTAGTTTTACCTTTACCGTTCCCGGTAAAGACAATCAAAATACCGCGTTCTTCTTGCGCTGCTGCAACACGGGCATCCACTTTTTCTTTCTGGCGCTGCTGGCGTTGTTGATAACGATCTTCACTCATTCGGAAATTCCTGGTCTACGGTTGGGTTGCGCGTCAAAGCTCATGCCTGTTTTACGGCGACTATCATCACCCATCAGCCATAAATAAAGCGGCATTAAATCCCGCGGTGTTTTCAGCTTTTCGGGGTCTTCAGTTGGAAATGCACTGGCGCGCATGGCGGTGCGCGTCCCGCCTGGATTAATGCAATTTACGCGTAGGTTATGCTGTTTATATTCCTCAGCCAACACCTGCATCATGCCCTCAGTGGCGAATTTTGACACCGCGTATGCCCCCCAACCCGCACGACCCTGACGACCAACACTGGAGCTGGTAAACACCAGCGAACCTGAATCTGACTTCAGTAATAAAGGAAGCAGGGCCTGGGTCAGAAAGAAGGTGACGTTGACATTCACCTGCATGACGTTGTGCCACGTTTGCGGATCTTGTTCGTCCATTGGCCGAACATCGCCGAGAATCCCTGCATTGTGTAATACTCCATCCATACGAGGAATGAGCCCGGAAAGTTTTTGCGCCAGATGCTGGCAATCTGCAGGTGTAGCGGTGGCAAAATCCAGCACGAACCAGTGTGGCTGGCCACCGAAGCGGGTGTTAATCTCCTGGGCTGTGGTGCGTAATTTTTCTTCATTACGCCCCAACAACACGAGGCTTGCCCCATAACGCGCATAGGTTAAGGCGGCTTCACGCCCGATGCCATCGCTGGCACCGGTGACTAAAATGATGCGGTTTTGCAGTAAATCAGTTTTCGGTTGATAGTGCACTTTCAACTCCTCGCGCGATGCAAAGCTCGCGTCTTAATTCTCAGAAATGCCTGGGTTTATTTGGCCTTCAGGCTTTATGCCTGAAAGAGGCGGTTATTTCAATCAGGCAACAGGAGACAATACCTTTGATTAACATTTTGCAAAAGTTTCCTTTTACTAAAGCCGTTCAGGAATGCATCTCGCAGCATTTATAGTTGGTTGCAGACGTAGAATCAGTGCTCGGTTACACTGGGCGACAGGTATTTAATGCTCTGAACGGAAGGCGGAAAGTGTGGATCTAATTGCAAACTATGGGCTGTTTTTGGCGAAAATCGTCACTGTCGTTGCGGCTATTGGCATTCTTGTCACCATTATCGTGAATGTGGCAGGGCGTAAAAGACATCAGCGTGGGGAATTACATCTCACCAATTTAAGTGAACAATATCAGGAAATGCAGGAAGAAATGCAGGTGGCAAGGCTTGACCATCACCAGCAAAAAATCTGGCATAAAGCAGAGAAGAAAAAACATAAGCTGGAAGCAAAACAAGCTAAAGCGCGTGCTAAACGGGGTGAAAAGGTTATTTCTGATAAACCAACACTTTATGTATTGGATTTTAAAGGAAGTATGGATGCCCACGAAGTGACTTCGCTTCGTGAAGAGATAACAGCGGTATTAGCGGTCGTCAAACCTGAGGATGAAGTTCTACTGCGCCTGGAGAGCCCAGGCGGAGTCGTGCATGGTTATGGCCTGGCTGCTTCGCAATTGCAGCGCCTGCGTGACAACAAAGTCCGTCTGACGGTCGCAGTGGATAAAGTAGCTGCCAGCGGTGGCTATATGATGGCTTGTGTGGCAGACAAAATTGTCGCAGCACCGTTTTCTATTATTGGCTCGATTGGTGTAGTCGCGCAGGTGCCTAACTTCCATCGCCTGTTAAAACGTAATGATATAGATGTTGAGCTGCATACCGCAGGGCAATACAAGCGCACCTTGACGTTGTTTGGTGAAAACACCGAGCAGGGGCGTGAGAAATTCCGCGAAGACCTCAATGAAACTCACCTGCTATTTAAGCAGTTTGTTCATGACATGCGCCCGACACTTGATATCGATTCGGTGGCGACAGGTGAGCACTGGTACGGTACGCAAGCACTGGAAAAAGGCTTGATTGATGCAGTAAGCACCAGCGACGATTTACTGATCAATCTGATGAAAAATCATGAAGTGATTAATGTTCACTATACGCGCCGTAAGAAAATGATGGACAGATTTACCGGCAGTGCGGCAAATAGCGTTGATAACCTGCTGATGCGCTGGTGGCAGCGTGGTGAAAAACCATTGCTGTAAGCCAGTTATGGCTGAACAACATTAAATGAAAACGAGGCCATTTGGCCTCGTTTTTTTCATTAGTCTTGCAGGTGATATTTATCTGCAAACACATGCGCAAGATGCTTAAACATATTAAAAATCGCGGTGCTTTTCCCGGTAGGTAAGCCTTGCTCATCAAGGAAGTATTCACCTTTGAACACCAGCACCCCGTTTTTTTGCTCTACGTCCGTTGCTTCCATTCCGTGCATGAAGTCTTCATGTGCGCGGATGACTTTGTTGGCTTCAACGAGTAGTGATTGTTTATCGATAGGTTGAGTGGTTGGTTTCATTATTTCCTCCTTTAAAAACTGGCAGTAGTGTACTTCCGCTATACTGCAAAGGGCAATATTCCTGAGTAAACCCAGGGTGATTTAATCCGTTTACTGTTCTGGCAGGAATCGCTGCTGCATGCTAATAAAGTTGCTTAACTCATTTTATCAGGTAGAGTGTGACGCTTTCGCAAATCTGGCAACGGAATTGCTTGACATTCAACCAAACTTCCGTCGTGCTATGTCACCGATGCGAAAGACTCGCTATCTCAATCACCTGCGCATTTAGCTCAATCAGGCTGGTGATGAAAAAAGAGTTGATATCCATTGACGCTGTCGCAATATAGAAAAGCGAGTCGCCAGTGGAAGGTGAAAGTAACGTGCGACGTTCCTGGAAGAATTACATTAGGTAAGGTGAATATGGGTAAAGCTCTCGTCATCGTTGAGTCCCCGGCAAAAGCCAAAACGATCAACAAATATCTCGGCAATGACTACGTGGTTAAGTCCAGCGTAGGTCATATCCGTGATTTGCCGACCAGTGGATCAACCACCAAGAAGAGCGCTGACTCCGCCTCCACCAAAGGGACCAAAAAGGTCAAAAAGGATGAACGCGGCGCGCTCGTAAATCGTATGGGTGTCGATCCCTGGCACAACTGGGAAGCACAATATGAAGTGCTGCCTGGTAAAGAAAAAGTGGTTTCAGAACTGAAATCACTGGCTGAAAAAGCAGACCATATCTATCTCGCAACCGACCTTGACCGCGAAGGGGAAGCCATTGCATGGCACCTGCGGGAAGTTATCGGTGGTGATGACACGCGTTATAGCCGCGTGGTGTTTAACGAAATTACTAAAAATGCCATTCAACAGGCGTTTGAAAAGCCGGGCGAACTGAATATCGACCGTGTTAACGCACAGCAAGCGCGTCGCTTTATGGACCGTGTTGTGGGTTATATGGTGTCGCCGCTGCTGTGGAAGAAAATTGCCCGTGGCCTGTCTGCCGGCCGCGTACAGTCTGTTGCTGTACGTCTGGTTGTTGACCGCGAACGCGAAATTAAAGCGTTTGTGCCAGAAGAATATTGGGAAGTTGACGCGAATCTGACGACGCCGAAAGGTGACAGTCTGCCGGTTCAGGTCAGCCACCATAAAGACAAACCGTTCCGCCCGGTTAACCGCGAGCAGACCATGTCTGCGGTTAGCGAGTTGGAAAAAGCACGTTACTCAGTGCTTGAGCGTGAAGATAAACCAACCAGCAGCAAGCCTGGTGCGCCGTTTATCACATCCACGTTGCAGCAAGCCGCAAGTACCCGTCTTGGTTTTGGTGTGAAGAAAACCATGATGATGGCTCAGCGTCTGTATGAAGCGGGTCACATTACTTACATGCGTACCGACTCAACCAACTTGAGCCAGGATGCCGTGGGCATGGTGCGTGGCTATATCGAAGAGAGTTTCGGTAAGAAATATCTTCCAGCCGCTGCAAACCAGTATTCCAGCAAAGAAAACTCGCAAGAAGCGCACGAAGCGATTCGTCCTTCTGACGTGAGTGTGGTTGCTGAGTCGCTTAAAGATATGGAAGCTGACGCGCAAAAACTCTACCAGTTGATCTGGCGTCAGTTTGTAGCGTGTCAGATGACTCCTGCACAATACGACTCCACCACCCTAACGGTGCAAGCGGGTGATTTCCGTCTTAAAACGCGTGGTCGCACGCTGCGTTTTGATGGCTGGACGAAAGTAATGCCTGCGCTGCGCAAGGGCGACGAAGACCGCACATTGCCTGCTGTTGAGCAGGGTGATGAACTGGCGCTTGTAGAAGTCATCCCTGGACAGCACTTTACCAAACCACCGGCGCGCTTTAGTGAAGCCTCGTTGGTTAAAGAGCTGGAAAAACGTGGCATTGGCCGTCCGTCTACCTACGCATCGATCATTTCCACCATCCAGGATCGTGGTTATGTGCGTGTGGAAAACCGCCGTTTCTATGCGGAGAAAATGGGTGAAATTGTTACCGACCGCCTGGAAGAAAACTTCCGCGAGTTGATGAACTACGATTTCACCGCGCAAATGGAAAGCAGCCTCGACCAGGTCGCTAACAATCAGGCCGAGTGGAAAGGGGTGTTGGATAACTTCTTCAGTGATTTCAGTGAACAGTTGGGTAAAGCTGAACTGGATCCGGAAGAAGGCGGCATGCGTCCAAACCAAATGGTTCTGACCAGTATCGATTGCCCAACGTGTAGTCGTCAAATGGGTATCCGTACCGCCAGTACTGGTGTGTTCTTAGGTTGCTCAGGTTACGCGTTGCCCGTCAAAGAGCGTTGCAAAACCACCATTAACCTGGTGCCGGAAAATGAAGTCCTCAACGTCCTCGAAGGGGATGATGCGGAAACCAATGCGCTGCGTGCGAAACGTCGTTGTGCTAAATGCGGCACCGCAATGGACAGCTATCTCATCGATCCGAAACGTAAGTTACATGTTTGTGGTAACAACCCAACTTGTGATGGCTACGAAATCGAAGAGGGTGAGTTCCGCATCAAAGGTTATGACGGTCCAATTGTTGAGTGTGAGAAATGTGGTTCTGAAATGCACCTGAAAATGGGGCGTTTTGGTAAGTACATGGCTTGTACTAACGACGATTGTAAAAATACCCGTAAGATCCTGCGTAATGGCGATGTGGCTCCACCGAAGGAAGATCCGGTTCCATTACCAGAGTTGCCTTGTGAGAAATCAGACGCGTACTTTGTACTGCGTGATGGCGCGGCCGGTGTTTTCCTTGCGGCAAACACTTTCCCGAAATCTCGTGAAACACGTGCGCCACTGGTTGAAGAACTGTATCGCTTCCGTGACCGTCTGCCAGAAAAACTGCGTTATCTGGCTGATGCACCACAGCAAGACGCTGATGGCAATAAAGCCGTTGTTCGTTTTAGCCGTAAGACGAAGCAGCAATATGTTTCCTCCGAGAAAGAAGGCAAAGCGACCGGTTGGTCTGCGTTCTTTGTGGATGGTAAGTGGGTTGAAGGGAAGAAGTAACTCTCTTTAACATTGAAAGCCGGGGCCTGTGCTCCGGCTTTTTTATATCTGCGTATATAACCTTATTATTATTTTTTCTTTCAAACTATACATAGAAGATATAACTGATATAGTGGCTTAAGAAAATTTCACCACGTCTGAATCCCCGTCGCTGTTCATACCGGGGCTGCTTTTACTGCGGATGGAACACCATGAAACTACAGCAACTTCGTTATATCGTCGAGGTGGTCAACCACAACCTCAACGTCTCTTCGACGGCCGAAGGGCTTTATACTTCTCAGCCGGGGATCAGTAAACAAGTTCGGATGTTGGAAGATGAACTGGGGATTCAGATCTTTGCTCGTAGCGGCAAGCACCTGACGCAGGTGACGCCTGCGGGACAAGAGATTATCCGTATCGCCCGTGAAGTGCTGTCGAAAGTCGATGCGATTAAATCGGTCGCGGGTGAGCACACCTGGCCTGATAAAGGTTCTTTGTACGTCGCCACGACGCATACACAAGCGCGTTACGCGCTGCCGAATGTGATCAAAGGCTTTATTGAACGCTATCCGCGAGTATCGCTTCACATGCACCAGGGCTCGCCAACGCAAATTGCGGAAGCGGTTTCCAAGGGGAATGCTGATTTTGCGATAGCAACCGAAGCATTACACCTTTACGATGATTTGGTGATGCTGCCGTGCTATCACTGGAACCGTTCGATCGTTGTCACCCCAGATCATCCGTTAGCATCGAAAGAGTCTGTCTCTATCGAAGAGCTGGCGCAATATCCGTTGGTCACTTACACCTTTGGTTTTACTGGGCGCTCCGAGCTGGATACCGCATTTAATCGTGCAGGTTTGACGCCGCGTATTGTGTTTACCGCAACAGATGCTGACGTGATTAAAACTTATGTAAGGTTGGGGTTAGGTGTGGGCGTGATAGCCAGTATGGCGGTTGATCCTGTCTCTGACCCGGATCTGGTCCGTATTGAAGCACAGGGCGTATTCAGCCACAGCACGACCAAAATTGGTTTCCGCCGCAGCACGTTCTTACGTAGTTACATGTATGATTTTATTCAGCGTTTCGCACCACATCTGACTCGTGATGTTGTCGATACTGCGGTCGCATTACGTTCAAACGAAGATATTGAGGCGATGTTCAAAGATATTAAGTTACCCGCAAAATAATATCCCAAGGTATCTTTTCCATAGGGAAAGATACCTCTTCTCAGTTGCACTTAAGAATATGTTTCAACCCGCCTGATAATTAATATCCCGTCAGATTTTTATTAACCATAAGATGTAAGTGGTTAATCTGTCTCAATTAAGAGACAAACGTAGATAATAATTTACCGCCATGCAAATTTAATGTTTCAATTATTTATTTGAGGTCAAAAGATTAAATCTTTTCCTGCAATCGGGGAGCAATTTCTCTGGCTTTTGTACTAGAGTTTCTTTAGGATTAATCCCAGTCAGCGATTAATTATACCGATTGTTTGAGTTTATATGATAAGTGGTGCCGATTGTATGAGGTTAGCAATGCCTTCTGGAAGTGAAGAACCGCAAAGGGAATCAGGGCTGAAACGTAAAGCCTGGATGGCGGTGTTTCTGGTCTCAGGTTTGTTTTGGCTAGTCGTTGCAGTGGCTGCATGGCATTTTTGGGGGTAACAATGACTTCCTTTGCTCAAACACAAGCGCAGAAAACGGTGCGTCAGAAAGATGACAAACCACAACAAGAAGCGAAACCTGGAAAGGCTCAGGTGCCAGAGTCGTGGCAACTGACGCAACAACAAAAAGACTTTATCGATCTGTTTTCAACAGACGAACATATTAAACAATAAATATAATTCTCATTTACCTTTATTTAACTTGCTGTCAGTCACACTTTATAATTAAGCGTGATTAAGAGCACACTCTTTAAGTAATCACTACACACAGCAATATTCAAATCGACTGATTAATTATTCAGTCACAGTGTTTACTAAAATAAAGAGAGCGGCTTATGAATACTCACTGTAGCGTCAAGTACTGGTCATGGTTCACCGCATTTACCGTTTCGTTAGCCTTTTGGGTGCAAATGGTCTGGATGCTGACTCAGTAACACTTTCTTGCTTGTGCCCTGGTTCTCTGCCGGGGCGCTGATTCACTCTTCCTTTCCCTTTACACCTTCTGATTTATCAATTCGGGTTGTTATCAAATCGTTACGACATCTTTGTGTTATCTTTAATACTGTCCCTGATCTTCATCCGGGATACCGCTATCCTAAGAAATTTAAGGAGGAGCTATGTCGTTAACCCTACGCGAGGCCAGTAAGGACACTCTACAGGCGCTGAATAAAACCTATCATTATTACAGTTTGCCACTGGCTGCAAAGGAACTTGGGGATATCACCCGTTTACCCAAGTCGTTAAAAGTTCTGCTTGAAAACCTGTTGCGCTGGCAGGATGAAAACTCCGTTACTCAGGACGATATTCATGCCCTGGCAGGTTGGCTGAAAAATGCCCATGCCGATCGTGAAATAGCTTATCGTCCCGCACGTGTACTAATGCAAGATTTTACCGGTGTTCCCGCCGTTGTTGATTTGGCCGCGATGCGCGAGGCGGTAAAACGTCTTGGTGGCGATGTCGCCAAAGTCAATCCTCTGTCCCCAGTTGATCTGGTTATCGACCACTCGGTAACGGTTGATCATTTCGGTAATGACGAAGCTTTCGAGGAAAACGTGCGCCTCGAAATGGAGCGTAACCACGAGCGTTACGTTTTCCTGCGTTGGGGGCAGCAGGCATTCAGTCGCTTTAGCGTGGTGCCACCGGGAACCGGGATTTGCCACCAGGTTAATCTCGAATATCTGGGTAAAGCGGTGTGGAGCGAAATGCAGGGCAATGAGTTGGTTGCCTATCCTGACACGCTGGTCGGCACCGATTCCCACACCACGATGATTAACGGCCTTGGCGTTTTGGGTTGGGGTGTCGGTGGTATTGAAGCTGAGGCCGCCATGTTAGGCCAGCCGGTTTCCATGCTTATCCCGGATGTCGTCGGCTTTAAACTTGATGGCAAATTGCGTGAAGGTATCACCGCAACAGACCTGGTATTGACCGTCACACAAATGCTGCGTAAGCACGGAGTGGTTGGCAAATTTGTCGAATTTTATGGCGACGGCCTCGACACTTTACCACTGGCCGATCGTGCGACCATTGCCAATATGGCGCCAGAATATGGCGCGACGTGTGGTTTCTTCCCGATTGATGCGGTGACACTGGATTACATGCGCCTGAGTGGACGCAGCGAGGAGCAAATCGCGCTGGTAGAAGCCTATGCGAAGGTGCAGGGGATGTGGCGAAATACTGGCGATGAACCGGTATTTACCAGCACACTGGCACTGGATATGGACGAGGTAGAAGCAAGTCTGGCTGGGCCGAAACGGCCACAGGATCGCGTGCCGTTAGGCGATGTTCCTAAAGCGTTTAATGCCAGTAACGAACTGGAAGTGAACACCTCTCATAAAGATCGTGCTCCAGTTGACTACACCATGGACGGGCGTGAGTACCAATTACCCGACGGTGCGGTCGTGATTTCAGCCATTACCTCCTGTACTAACACCTCCAACCCAAGTGTATTAATGGCCGCGGGGCTACTGGCTAAAAAAGCAGTGACCTTAGGCTTGAAACGCCAACCGTGGGTGAAAGCTTCTTTGGCTCCGGGTTCTAAAGTCGTTTCTGACTATCTGGCCAAAGCTGGGCTAACGCCGTATCTCAACGCCTTAGGCTTTAATTTGGTGGGTTATGGTTGCACCACGTGCATTGGTAACTCCGGTCCGTTACCCGATCCGATTGAACAAGCAATCAAGAAGGGCGATCTTACCGTTGGGGCCGTGCTTTCGGGGAACCGTAATTTCGAAGGGCGCATTCATCCTTTGGTGAAAACCAACTGGCTGGCTTCACCGCCGCTGGTGGTGGCTTATGCTCTGGCCGGGAACATGAATGTGAACCTGACAACCGATCCGCTGGGGCATGATAAAAAAGGCGATCCGGTTTATCTCAAAGATATTTGGCCGAGCAGTCTGGAAATTGCCCGCGCAGTCGCGCAAGTTTCGACAGAAATGTTCCACAAAGAATACGCGGAAGTGTTCGAGGGTACGCCGGAATGGCGCAATATTGAAGTCGCTCACTCAGATACTTACGGCTGGCAGAGTGATTCTACCTACATCCGCTTGTCACCATTCTTTGATGATATGGAAGCCACACCTAAACCGCTGCAAGATATTCATGGTGCGCGCGTGTTGGCCATGCTGGGAGACTCTGTTACCACTGACCATATTTCTCCGGCAGGGAGCATTAAGCCTGATAGCCCAGCGGGGCGTTATTTGCAGAATCATGGGGTTGAACGTAAAGAATTTAACTCCTACGGTTCACGCCGTGGTAACCATGAAGTGATGATGCGCGGGACTTTTGCCAACATCCGTATTCGCAATGAAATGGTGCCTGGAGTAGAAGGCGGCATGACTCGCTTGCTACCAGGTGATGAAGTTATTTCGATTTATGATGCGGCGATGCGTTATCGCGATAAAGGTATTCCGTTAGCCGTGTTTGCCGGTAAAGAATATGGTTCGGGATCCAGCCGCGACTGGGCGGCTAAAGGGCCACGGTTGCTCGGTGTAAGAGTGGTGATAGCGGAGTCATTCGAGCGTATTCACCGCTCCAACCTGATTGGTATGGGCATTCTTCCTCTGGAGTTTCCAGACGGTGTGACGCGCAAAACGTTAGGGCTGACTGGCGAGGAGTTTGTTGATATTAGTGGCCTGAACGACCTTACGCCGGGCGTTTCGGTTCCTGTATCATTGACGTTTGCGGATGGAAGAAAAGAGGTGGTTGAATGCCGCTGCCGAATTGATACCGGTAATGAACTGACGTACTTCAAAAATGACGGCATCCTGCATTATGTGATTCGTAACATGCTGAACTAGCCAGAATTCTCCCCCAGCGATGGGGGAGAAAATAACTTAATCTTCAGACAGCAAGTGGCCCATTTTAGCGGCTTTAGTATCCAGATAATGTGCGTTCTTAGGGTTACGGCCCACGATGAGCGGCACACGTTCCACAATATTAATCCCTGCTTCGCTGAGAATTTCTACTTTGCGCGGGTTATTGGTCAGCAAACGAACTGCATCGACACCTAATAACTTAAACATATCGGCGCATAGCGTGAAGTCACGTTCATCAGCGGCAAAACCAAGCTGATGGTTAGCTTCCACGGTATCGTAGCCTTTATCTTGTAAAGCATAAGCGCGGATTTTATTAAGCAGACCAATATTGCGACCTTCCTGGCGGTGATACAACAACACACCACGGCCTTCTTCGGCGATATGGGTTAATGCAGCTTCAAGCTGAAAACCACAGTCACAGCGCAGGCTGAATAGGGCATCGCCCGTCAGACACTCTGAATGTACACGCGCCAGAACAGAATCATTTCCGGTTATATCACCAAAAACCAGAGCAACATGATCTTGCCCGGTTGCCAATTCTTCAAAGCCCACCATCAGGAAATCGCCCCATGGGGTTGGCAGTTTGGCTTCTGCCACACGTTTAAGCTGCATGTGATTCTCCAGGTACTTATAGTGGCACTTACGGTGCCTGCCAGCTGACTGGCTTGTTTAATTACTACTGCTTAGTTTGCCACAACGCCGACCACTTCGCCTAATAGACTGGGCAGACTCCTGGTTTTACCCTATGTAAGACTTCCCGCTTTCCCTTCGATGCTGTTTATCGGGTATCCTTGAGATTCAAATAGCATAAGGATAAGCAATGCGAGCGATAGCAAAACGAACAACAATGGGTGCTGGATTACTGTTGGTGATGCCTTTAGCCGTGTGGATCTCTGGTTGGCAGTGGGTTCCTGGCGGGCAAGGTAGTTGGTTGAAAATGATGTATTGGGTCACGGAGACCGTCACCCAACCCTGGGGCATCATTACCCATGTTTTGCTATGTGGCTGGTTTTTATGGTGCCTAAGGTTTCGCCTAAAAGCCGCGCTGATGCTGTTTGCGATTCTCGGAGCCGCTATTCTTATTGGGCAGGGCGTTAAATCTGTCATCAAAGACAAAGTGCAGGAACCTCGTCCTTTCGTGGTATGGCTTGAAAAAACACAACATATTCCGACAGATGAGTTCTACAATTTAAAACGTAAACAGCGTAGCGAGTTGGTAAAAAATCAGCTTAAATCGCAGCAAGAATTACCAGAATGGTTACGCCAACACTGGCAAAAAGAGACCGGTTTTGCTTTCCCGTCAGGGCATACCATGTTTGCGGCAAGTTGGGCATTATTGGGAGTAGGGCTACTGTGGCCCCGCCGAAGAACCTGGACCATCGCTTTACTGTTGGTTTGGGCGACGGGGGTGATGGGCAGTCGATTAGTGCTCGGAATGCACTGGCCCCGTGACTTAGTCGTTGCCACACTTATCTCTTGGGTGCTGATAACACTGGCAACCTGGCTTGCTCAGAAATTGTGCGGACCATTATCGCCGCCGCCGCAAGAAGCTGACGAAATAGCCGAACGGGATGCCGAGCCTTGAGATTATTGATTTAACCCCCATTTCTTATGAATTGAACGCGCTCAATGGATTCCACGAAGAACCGGGAAATGGTAGTTTATATAGTTGGAAAAACATTAGCGCTTAATGTATCTCCATCAACCTTCGAGCTGCGCGGATGTTGGCTGCACTCACTTACCGGATGACTTACGAACGTAAGCTCATCGGGATAAGTTTTCTTGCCGCCGGCCAGCCACTCGAATGTTAATGGTGATAGTCGCGTAAGACCACATGACGGGAAGTAATGTGAAATATTTATTCATTTTCTTACTGGTGCTAGCGATTTTTGTGATTTCAGTCACTTTGGGCGCACAAAACGATCAGGTTGTTACTTTTAACTATCTGCTGGCACAAGGCGAATATCGAGTCTCCACATTACTGGCGACCCTTTTTGCTGCGGGTTTTTTACTGGGTTGGATTATTTGTGGCCTGTTTTGGCTGCGTTTGCGTGTTTCGCTGACACGCGCCGATCGCAAGATCAAACGCCTTGAGCAGCAAATTACCACGGATTCTGACGCCATAGCAGCGGCGGTACCGGCTGTGAAGGAATAACCTGCCATGCTGGAATTGTTGTTTCTGCTCTTGCCTATTGCCGCCGCTTACGGTTGGTATATGGGGCGCAGAAGCGCGCATCAAGATAAGCAACAAGAAGCTAACCGCCTGTCGCGTGACTATGTGGCGGGGGTTAACTTCTTGCTGTCGAACCAGCAAGATAAAGCTGTCGATTTATTTCTCGATATGCTTAAAGAGGATACCAGCACTGTTGAAGCTCACCTCACGCTGGGTAACTTGTTCCGTTCTCGTGGTGAAGTTGACCGTGCCATTCGAATCCACCAATCATTAATGGAAAGTGCCTCGTTAACTTACGATCAGCGCTTGCTGGCTGTACAACAGTTGGGCCGTGACTATATGGCCGCTGGTCTGTATGACCGTGCCGAAGATATGTTCGCGCAACTGATTGATGAAACTGATTTCCGCATTGGTGCACTACAGCAGTTGCTGCTTATCCACCAGGCTACCAGTGACTGGCAAAAAGCCATTGATGTAGCAGAGCGCCTGGTTAAGCTTGGTAAAGATAAGCAACGCACCGAAATTGCCCATTTCTATTGTGAACAAGCGTTGCAGTTGATTGCCAGTGATGACCTGGAACGTGCCATGTCATTGCTAAAAAAAGGGGCCGCAGCCGATAAAAACTGCGCGCGTATTTCAATCATGATGGGCCGTATCTTCATGGCTCGTAATGAATACGCTAAAGCCGTGGAATCGCTACAACGTGTTATCGATCAAGACAGCGAGTTAGTCAGCGAAACTCTCGAAATGTTGCAAACTTGCTATCAACAGTTAGACAAACGACCAGAGTGGGAAGCGTTCTTAAAACGTTGTGTTGAAGAAAATACCGGGGCAGGTGCTGAACTGATGCTTGCTGAGATCCTTGAGCAAAAAGAAGGTTCTGAAGTCGCGCAGGTTTATATCAACCGCCAACTCCAGCGTCATCCGACCATGCGTCTGTTCCATCGGTTGATGGATTATCACTTGCAGGAAGCGGAAGAAGGGCGTGCTAAAGAGAGCCTGATGGTGCTACGTGATATGGTTGGCGAACAAGTGCGTACCAAACCACGCTATCGCTGCCAAAAATGCGGTTTTACCGCTTTCACGCTGTACTGGCATTGTCCGTCTTGCCGTGCCTGGTCGACGATTAAACCTATTCGGGGGTTAGATGGGCAATAACGGTTAGTTATTGTCCATCTATAAAAAAACACCATACTTTAGTTACAACATACTAATAGTTAATCCTGGTATCCTCACATCAACACCGTGTCGTTTGTGCCTTGCAAGGTGCAATGGCAACTGTAATTTTGTGTCTCCCGCGGGTAGAATGCTTGCCGTTTATCTCTTGCGCCGCATTGCTGCCCAACATCAGAAGGTTTAGCCATGAATTCAACTGCATCCTCCTCCTCCCGTGTTGCCACTGATTCTCCTATTGTCGTCGCACTTGATTACGATAATCGTGATAAAGCTTTAGCTTTCATTGACCGTATCGACCCGCGCGATTGCCGCCTGAAAGTGGGCAAGGAGATGTTTACTCTGTTTGGGCCACAACTGGTGCGAGACATCCAGCAACGTGGCTTTGATGTGTTCCTCGATTTGAAATTCCACGATATCCCAAATACCACAGCTCGTGCAGTTGCTGCCGCAGCCGAGCTTGGCGTATGGATGGTAAACGTTCATGCCAGTGGTGGGGCGCGCATGATGAGTGCTGCTCGTGAAGCTTTGTTACCATTTGGTAACGATGCTCCGTTGCTGATTGCAGTAACCGTGTTGACCAGCATGGAAGCCAACGATTTGGCCGATCTCGGGATTACGGCCACGCCTGCTGAATACGCAGAACGTCTGGCTCGATTGACACAGAATTGTGGTTTGGATGGTGTGGTTTGTTCCGCACAAGAAGCTGTGCGTTTTAAAAGTGAACTGGGTCAAGACTTCAAACTGGTCACCCCAGGAATTCGTCCGGCTGGTAGTGATGCAGGCGACCAACGCCGCATTATGACACCACAGCAAGCGCAGATTGCAGGTGTAGATTTCATGGTTATTGGACGCCCGATCACCCAATCGACAGATCCTGCTCAAACTCTGCGTGATATCCGGGCCTCTTTACAGCAGGGGGCGTGATGAAAGACGATAACAGCCGTTTAGTGTATTCCACAGAATCTGGACGCATTGATGAGCCTAAAGCCGCGACCATCCGCCCAAAAGGGGATGGTGTGGTGCGCATCCAACGTCAGACCAGCGGGCGAAAAGGCAAAGGTGTTTGCCTGGTAACCGGTATTGATATGGATGATGCGCAATTAGCGACTTTAGCGGCAGAACTTAAAAAGAAATGTGGTTGCGGTGGTTCGCTAAAGGATGGAGTGATTGAAATTCAGGGTGACAAACGCGACCTGATTAAATCACTGCTTGAAGCTAAAGGTATGAAGGTGAAATTAGCAGGCGGTTGATTCACCTATCGAAATCTAAAATAATTAGGCCACGGTAAAATTACCGTGGCCTTTTATTATGACTGCCGGGAGTCAGACCTGAATATTATAGCTTTTATAATTATTAAAGCGTTTACGCTTTTGCTGGCAGCAAAAATTATTTACTCACCTGATGGCCAATAATACCACCAACCGCCGCACCACCTAAGGTACCCAATGCACTACCATCGGTTAAGACCGCGCCACCTACAGCACCTGCACCGGCACCAATCGCAGTGTTACGGTCACGTGTAGACCAGTTAGAACAGGCGCTCAAAGACATCGCAACGGTCAAGGCCAAAGCAACGGCAGCAATTTTTTTGTTATTTAAGGTCATAATACTCTCTCCTGAATTATTGATTCACGGAAATAAGTCACTTTAAGTATAGAGGCAATTAACCTACTTAAAGAAAGTTACCGTGAAACTGCATGTCGATATAGACCTAAAAGATAACGCCAGTGATTATCACGTTCTGTTATATCGCTGTTAAATATTCTAATTTATACGGTGGATTACAACAGGTAAATAATCTTAAAGGGTGTGCAGGATAATTCTGATATGAGGACTGCCTGCGGGGGATGCAGGCAGTTAAACGTCGTGATTACGTAATGGGAAATTGTTTAACAATATTAACTTGAACACCAGTGTCTTGCAGTTGCTGACCGGTGATTTCGCTAATACCGTCATCAGTGATCACGCGATTGATACATGAAATCGGCCCCAGCGTGTAGGGGTGCATCGCACCAAACTTGGTGCTGTCTGTCAGAACAATGATTTCACTGCCTTTTTCCAACACGGTATTCACCACGTCGGCACGCATCATATCGCGGCTGGTGAATCCAGTTTCAGGCAAGAAACCGTCAATGCCGATGAACGCTTTGCTGAAGTGTACCTGCTGGATAAATTGACGTGTCAGAGGCCCAACCATACTTTCGCTTTTTTTCTGGTAGATGCCGCCAAGCAAAACAACTTCACAGTCAGTATCTTTCAGAAGATGAGCAATGTAACTGCTGACAGTAATCAGAGTGATTTTTTTCTGCTCGGCCAGTGCCCGTGCCAGCAGCGCATTACAACTGCCATTCTCGATAAAAATCGTTTCGCCATCGTTAACTAAAGTCGCTGCAAAATCAGCGAGATGCCGTTTAAGCGAATAATTGTTCATCATTCGCGTTTCAACGTCTTCGCTATCCAGCGGAACGGCATAGCCATGGATACGCTTCAGATAGTTTTTTTTCTCCAGAAGATTGAGATCCTGGCGAATGGTCACTTCTGAGACTCCGGTTTTTTTAGCGAGATCGGTCACACTCATGCGACCTTGATCAATCACCATCTGTAAAATAATTTGTTGTCTGGAATTCATGTCAGCCAAATTTTGGGCGGTGCATAAAGCACCGCCTGGATTATTAAAGTGTGTGTTCTGTGCGGGCTATAATATCATCCTGAGCGTCCGGAGATAAGGCGGTAAAGAAAGCAGAATAACCTGCTACACGAACCACCAGATCGCGATACTTATCAGGATGTTGTTTGGCATCTAACAGGGTTTCACGGGAAACAATGTTGTATTGTACATGCCAGCCTTTATGCTCTTCGAAGAAAGTCCGCAGCATAATCATCAACTTTTCACGGTCACGTGGGTTATCCAGTGTCGCCGGATTCAGTTTCTGATTCAGTAGCACACCGCCCAGAATTTCACTGGTTGGCAATTTGCCCACTGAACTGATTACGGCTGTTGGCCCAAGGCGGTCGGTTCCTGAAGCGGGGCTTGCTCCTTCAGCCAGCGGTGTTGTCGCTTTGCGTCCATCTGGTGTTGCCATGGTTGCAGCACCAAACGGCACGTTTGCAGAAATTGAAGAGGTCCCTGCGTAATATGTCCCGCCGATAGGCCCGCGGCCAAAACGAGTATTGTGATACTGCTTTAGCTCATCAATGTACGTCTGATAAGCGCGCGCCAGCAGTAAATCGACATCGTCTTCATCGTTACCATATTTTGGCGCGTTGTTAATCAGGCGTTGGCGCAGTTGCTCACCCGTCAAACCGTCAAAATCATTTGCCAGCGCTTCGGCTAATTGTTGCTGGCCAATGACACCTTGTTCGAACACCAGTTTTTTCACCGCAGCAAGGCTGTTGCCAAGGTTGGCGATACCGACTTGCAGACCTGAAACCCAGTCATACTTAGCGCCGCCTTGCTTAATGCTCTTACCGCGTTCGATACAGTCATCCACCAGTGCAGAGCAAAGAATATCGTGGGCATTTTCTTCCAGAACGGTATCAACAACACATTCGATTTCGATGGATTTCTGAGTGTAATAGCGAATCTGTGTATCCCAGGCGTTCATCACCTGATCAAACTGGGTGAAGTTGCCTGCGGAGAGCGCATGTTGTTGTGGCAGGAAGATTTTACCGCTGGTTGCATCGCGCCCATGTTCCAGCGCCGCCAACATCACCCGCGCGAAGTTAATGAAACTCATGCCTGTGCAACGATAACCCCACTTGCCACCAACCGCCGTTTCGATACAGCCGATAGCGGCATAATCATAAGCATCTTCGCGGCTGACGCCCAGTTTGATAAATTCTTCAATGACGATTTCATCGTTGTTAAACGCTGGCATCCCGAAACCACAGCGAATCACCTGCACGCAAGCGTCGAGGAAGTCATTACTCATCCCTGCGTGGTAGCGCACACTCAAGTTTGGCTGTGTTGAACGTAACTGGCCGCATGATTCAAGAATGGCGTAAGAGAGTGGGTTTACCGCGTCTACGGCCTCACCATTTACTAGCGTTTGGCCACCAATGGTCACGTTTTGGTATAGCGGGCTACCAGCAGATGCTTTCGAGTGGGAACCTGAACGAATCTTGTTAACTTCGAGCAACTTCAGCCAGCAGCTTTGCAGCAACTCGATAGCCTGGTCACGACCCAAAGTTTGCTCGAGTTCAACATCGCGGCGATACCACGGATACAGAAACTGGTCCAGGCGACCAAACGAAACGGAGTGACCGTTAGACTCAATCTGCAAGACTAACTGCACGAAGTAACTTAATTGCAAAGCCTGCCAGAACGAGGTCGGTTTTTGGTGGGCAATCAGCTCGCAGTTTTCGGCCATGGCCAGTAACTCGTCACGGCGTGCAACACGTTTTTCGCTGGCCGCCAATTCTTTAGCAAGCACCGCAAAACGCTGAATATGATCGCTTAACGCGACAAACGTAATATCGATAGCTTTCAGGAACTGTTCTTTATGCAAATCTTCCCAGTCGGTGAGATGCAGGCGTGAGCGGCGCTCAGCGACTTTGGCACGTAAACCATCAATACCTAGTTCCAGCAACAGCGGGAAGTTGACCGCCAGGTGCGCATCGCCAGAGGTCATATTGCCTTCGGCTTTGATAATCCCGGTTGCCAGCAACTCTTTTTGCTCGTCGGTGAACATTCCGTAGCAGCGATCTTGTACCGTCTGGCCGCGCCACCAGGGGCAAATTTCGTGCATTACCGCTTTATCTGCATCTGAAATCGAGAAGCCAGCGCCAGGGCGGTCGCCCAGTTCATCGATCTCGGTTTCGATCCAACCTACCGTATATTCAGGAAAAAATGGTGCACCGCGCACATGGCTTGCCTGGTTCCCGACAATCAGCTCATCATGCTTAATCCAGATAGTACGTTCAGCAAGGTGATGGGCGAGGGCGAGGGCGCGGCGCACAGGTAATGGCTTGTCCTGATGTTGCTGATAAATCGCCGTATAGTGTTGTGCGCGCTCAGTACAAACCGGCGGCTTAACGATATGAATCAACGCTTCTTTATGATCTTTGATGCGTTGGCTTAAGGTGTTCAGATTCAGTTGGGTCATCGGTTTATCCTCTTATCCAGGCGGTCATCCCTTTTTGGCTTGCGTACTGCTCAGCAAATTGCAGCAGTTCTGGCGCATCAAGCGGTTGGTGCGCGGCCGTATAAGGGAGATTCAGGAGCTTGTATTTGTTAATACCTAAAGTGTGGTAAGGCAAAAAGTGAATCGCTTTGACGCCAATTTCATCGGCGGCAAAATCGCAGATGGCACGAATAGATTGCTCATCAGCATTAAAGTCAGGGATTAATGGCACCCGTATCGTCATTTCGACATTGCGTGCCGCCAGCTTGCGGAAGTTATCCAGCACGCGTTCGGCGCTGCCATCGGTCCATTGTTTGAAACGCTTCGCGTCAACATGTTTGAGATCCGCGAGCAGCAAATCGAGATGTTCGAGCGTCGGTTCGATATATTTCCAGGGTACATGCAAGCAAGATTCGACAGCGGTATGAATCCTCGCTTCTTTGCTTTTTCGCAGCAGTTGCTCAGCAATATCAGGCTGCATAAAAGGTTCGCCACCGGAAAGCGTAATACCGCCACCGCTACGTTCGTAGAACGGTTTATCACGTAAGACTTTCTGCATGATGGCATCAACACTCTGTGTCTCACCGCACACGCTTAATGCTTGAGTGGGGCAGCAGTCGGCCAGTGCGGCCATATCGTCAGCCAGCAATTTCTCACGTGCGATAACCAACGAGTCGTCAACACGACTGATAGCGTGGGGAGCCGCTTGTGGGCATAACTCACAGCCTGCAAGACATAGGCGCTCATCAAACAGAACGTCTTGACTGCGTGCACGGCTTTCAGGATTCTGGCACCAGCGGCAGCCTAAGGAGCAGCCTTTCAGGAACACCACGGTGCGGATACCTGGACCATCATGTGTTGAGTAACGTTGGATATTAAATAGCATAAGCCCGCCTTTATCTTCTGTTCGTAAATTAGATTACTTTCGAATGAAGGTTTTATTGATTTCGATCAGCAAAGGAACAGACAGTGACGTTATGATGTGAGCAATGAGATATTCGACAAATCTGGAGAGTTTATGGAACTGTATTTAGATACTGCTGACGTTGCCGCAGTGAAACGCTTAGCGCGTGTTTTGCCTTTGCAGGGCGTGACTACCAACCCATCAATTGTAGCTAAAGCGGGCATTTCCCTTTGGGAAGTGTTGCCCGCGTTGCAGGATGCGCTGGGTGGTGAAGGCAAATTATTTGCTCAAGTCATTGCCGCACAAGCTGATGACATGGTGAAAGAAGCCGAGTTGTTGGTGAAACGCGTTCCGGGTCTGGTGGTAAAAGTTCCAACCACAGTCGAAGGCCTGGCGGCAATGAAGCAATTAAAAGCACTGGGCATCCCAACACTCGGGACAGCGGTTTATGGTGCCGCGCAAGGCTTACTGGCTGCGCTGGCAGGTGCAGAATATGTCGCACCGTATGTGAACCGCCTGGATGCGCAGGGTGGCGATGGTATTCAAATGGTGCAGGACTTACAGCAATTGCTGACGCTTCATGCACCACAATCGAAAATTCTGGCTGCCAGTTTCCGTACGCCGCATCAGGCTATGTCTTGCCTGTTGGCGGGTTGTGAAGCGATTACGTTACCGGTTGATGTCACTGAGCAATTGCTGACAACACCTGCGGTGAATGCTGCGATTGCAACATTCGAAAAGGACTGGCAAGGGGCGTTTGGTTCACTGAGCTTGTAAAACTGTGCCGGTTTTCGCCGGCAGCAGATCAAATCTCCCAGGGCGACTTTTTTAAGTCGCTTTCTTTTTGTTCATCACCATTTGCGACGAGTAGCAATTCAGCTTTCAAAATCTCCAGGTTATTAATGGCTGACGTATGATCGCCTCCCACTAAAATATCCAGCACAGTATCAATACGCTTTGCGAGTTGCAGAGGGTCCACTTTCGGCATAGTGCATCCTGTTTTTCGGGAAAAAGTTACCGTCATAATGCAAAAAAAGCCCTCAAAAGAGAAGGTGCTAAGGCGCTTTTTTACTCTTATCCATCAATCAATTATCGAATAATACATAAGTAATAATTATTAAATACTCCAATACATTCATACCAATGCAGTAGTGGATTAGTCTGATCCTGCGTGTAACGCGCTTTCATAACATGAGGATAAGATAATGACAGTCATTAACCAGCCAACTTGCAAATTGTTCACGGACACTACTCGATTCACTCAATTGTCTGGCTATTATGAAGTAGAACGACGCACTGTATGGATGATGTTACGAGCTCAACCTCGCCCTTGTTTCAACCATAAATTAATCGAAGAAATCATGAACCTGCGGTATCTGGTGCAGCAGGAGGGTTTTGTCGTTGATTTTTGGGTGACCGGCTCATTGGTGCAAGGCATGTATAACACGGGGGGCGATTTGGGCTTCTTTGTTGAATCAATTCAGCAAGGCCGTCGTGAAGCACTTCGTGCTTATGCTCGCGCTTGTGTGGACTGCGTCCATGCGGCTTCCCGCGGTTTTGATAGTGGAGCAATTAGCCTTGCAATGGTCGAAGGGAGTGCATTAGGAGGTGGGTTTGAAGCCGCACTTGCGCACCATTTTGTCCTGGCACAACGGGATGCGCGCATGGGGTTCCCGGAAATCGCCTTTAACCTGTTCCCTGGAATGGGAGCGTATTCGCTGGTTGCCCGTCGCTCTGGTATGAAACTGGCTGAGGAGCTGATTTATAAAGGGGAGTCACATACCGCTGAGTGGCATCAGCAATTTGGCCTGGTGGATGAATTATTTGAACCGGGCCAGGGTTACCTTGCGACGCGAACCTTTATCGATACCTTGCAGCCTAAGCTAAATGGTGTTCGGGCAATGTTGCGTGCCCGTCAACGTGTCCTCCAGTTACCTCGTTCGGAATTAATGGATATCACTGAAGACTGGGTGGATGCCGCATTCTGCCTCGAAGCTAAGGATATTGCTTATATGGAAAGACTGGTGCAGTTGCAAAACCGCCATACTGCAACGGTATTGCGTAAAGCGAGTTAAGGTTTAAGAGTGTTGTAATACGGCTCTGCCGTTGGTTGGCGCTGTTCTTCAGAATGGCGTCTTCTTTTTGCTGCGCGGTTCAGGGGGAACAATGAACCTGTTCAAGAAACGTTTTCAGAACAGGCGACTGATTTTCCCTGGACCAGACGACAGCGATGCCCATCGTCAGGTGATGAGATTCTTCCCTCAACTTACGAAAAACCACGCCTTGCCGCTTGATACATTGCAATGATGCAGGAACTAGCGCGATCCCGTTTCCCTCGGCAATTAGCCCCAGCATGATGTGATGATCTGCTGGCTCAGGGATCACATTAAGTTTGAAATTGATGCGCTGGAAAAATGCCTGACAATGATCATAAAAACCAGGATTCATACGCCTTTCGAACCAGAATATCGCTTCGCCACGAAGGTCGTCGAAACTTAAGCTACGTTTCGCTGCAAGTCGATGATGCTGGGGTATAGCCACGACTAACGGGTCATTTATGATTTTTTCGACAGCCAGATCTTGGGTATCGGAGTGCAAACCAACGAACGCGGCATCCATCGTGCCATTTTGCACTTCACGAATCAGATTAACGGAATAGTTTCCCTTTGAGAGGATTTGCCAGTCTGGAAAACGTTGGGTCAATTCATTTGTTACATTAGGGATAATGCTGCGTTCGAACACTGTGGTGTAGCCGATAACAAACCTTCCACCATCCTGACCTTTCGACGCACGGGCAACCGCAATCGCTTTTTCAGCCTGCAACAAAGTCAGTTTTACTTCCGGCAAAAATGCTGCACCCGCCTCGGTAAGTGTCACCCCAGTTTTACTGCGTAGAAATAATTGTACGCCAAGCTGCTCTTCCAGTTGGCGGATCTGTCGGCTTAATGGCGGTTGAGAAATATGCAGGCGTAACGCAGCGCGGCTGAAATTGAGTTCTTCACTCACTGCCAGAAAATAACGAAGTTGTCGCAGATCGATTGCATCATTCATACCGAAAAGGTATCACAAAAAGGGTATTGGATACTGTGCAGCGGAAAATTTAGAGTGCGTTCATCCCATAACTGAAAGGATTAAAAAATGGAAAACGAACGCTACTTACGTGGTCTTGCAAAATTAAAAGAAGTTGATGGAAATGCAGGTGAAAATGTCATTAACAGCTTGAGCGACATTGCACCAGATTTCGCAAAACTGCTGATTGAGTTCCCCTTCGGTGATATTTACTCACGCCCAGGTCTCGATTTGAAATCCAGAGAGATTGCGGTGGTTGCAGCACTGACAGCGCTTGGCAATGCGACACCACAGCTCAAAGTGCATATTCAAGGGGCATTAAATGTTGGCAATTCAGAGCAAGAAATTGTTGAAGTGATGATGCAAATGGCGGTGTATGCCGGTTTCCCATGCGCACTTAACGGGCTGTTTGCCGCAAAAGAGGTTTTTGCTCAAAGGGCTAACCAAAACTAACTATGCTGCACTATTAAGTGCCATATCAGGTGGATGATATGGCACTTATCTGTTTGATAAATCAGTTAACGTGCAGTTCTGGCTTGATAACGTTTTAACCAACGTTCGAATACGGCTGCGGGCATGGGTTTCGCAAACAGATAACCTTGCCGTTCGTTGACACCATTCTTAGTCAGAAAGGCATCTTCTTTTTGGTTTTCCACCCCTTCAGCAATCACCTGCAAATTCAAAGCCTGCGCCACTGCAACGATGGCACGCACTAGCGACTGGGAAACAGATTGCTTATGAATATCGCGCACGAAACTTTGGTCGAGTTTAATGGCATCAATCGGGAAACGAGCGAGTTGAGAAAGCGAGGAATAACCCGTTCCAAAGTCATCCAAATGCACCTGGGCACCAAGACGACTGAACTGCTGAATCACCGAAAGGGCTAACTCTTCGTTTTCAATCAAGCAGCTTTCTGTGAGTTCGACATCGATAGGGCAGTACTCAAAGTTGAGATCTTTGAGTGCTTGCTTCAAATCGCTAAAGATTGTTTGGTCTGCTAACTGGCGTGCAGACACGTTCACCGCGACGCGTAAGTTGATACCTTTATCACGCCATTTCGCCACCTGTTGAACCACGCTCAACATTACCCAGCGGCCAAGCGGAACAATCAAACCGGACTCTTCTGCATAGGAAATGAAGTCCAGTGGTGGAATCAAACCACGCTCTGGCGATTGCCAGCGAACCAACGCCTCCAGGCTTCTGACTTCGCCGCGCCAGGTCATTTTCGGCTGGTAGTGAATAACCAGCTGATCGTTTTCCAGCGCTTTACGTAAGTTGGTATCGAGCCACAAGTATTCAAAGACCCGCTGATTCATTTCCGGTGAGAAGACACAGAACTTGCCGCGCCCGCTCTCTTTTGCGGTATACATCGCGGTATCTGCGTTGCGAATAACGCTTTCCCGGTCTTCACCATGCTGGGGAGCCAGCGAAATACCTAACGAACAACCGGTGTAAACTTCAATTAACCCGATACGGAAAGGTTGCTTCAGGCGGGTTAAAATTCGCGACGACATCGCTTCCAGAGTGGCTTGCGAAGTGTCAGTAGCCAGAACAATAAACTCATCACCCCCAAGGCGGGCCAGAATTTGCCCATCATCAAGACAACTCAAAATCGCTAACGACACCGCCTGCAAAAGCTGATCGCCAAACATATGGCCATAAGCATCGTTCACTTTTTTAAAGTTATCGAGGTCCAGATAAACGATGCCAGCCTGAGTTTCACCGCGATTATCGATAGCGGCAGTGATGAGGTCATTAATGGCATTGCGATTGGGAAGGCCGGTAATCGTATCGGTATTTGCCAGCACTCGCAGGCGTTCTTGTGCGCGGCGTTCTTCGGTAATGTCGGTACCAGAACAAATCAGATAGATTTCGTTCTTGCCACTGCCACTGTGGACGAATTTATTGCGAAACAAAAATAGCCGCTGTCCTTTGCGGGTTTTTATCCAGCGTTCGACTTCGTAAGAGTTTCCGTTGAGAAAGAAACCGCTAATATTGCGTTTGGATGCGGCGGCTTCACTACGGCTCATGAATAATTTAAAGACGTTTTGCCCAATGACATCTTGTTCTTTAAGACCGGTATATTCTTCACTCAGGCGATTGAAGCGCTGAATATTCCCTAATCGGTCGAGAATGACGATCACCGAGTTTGCCTCAGAAACCACCTGTTCTGCAAAAGAGAGGCCTTGTACTAAATCACGCGCAACAGAAGGGGTATCATTCCATGCTGAGGCCGTACCGGCCCACTCCTTTTTTGATACTTTTCGTCCTACCAGATGGACAGAAACTTCGCTGCCAAACAAAGAAATTGACATGGTTACGCTTGAGGTAATCACCGTCATTTGGCGGATTTGCTCTGCCTGTTCGGGATCCAAAGCGATGACCTGACTCACATCTGAATCTTCGCTGGCTGCTAATTGCAGCGCATTGCTATCGGTTGGCAAACGCCAATATGGGCTGGTTGTCCCTAAATAACGGTAGAGCAGATTCTGCTCCAAATCGTCTTTCATGCTCTCTCCTGAACCGGGCCGACATATCGTGTCAGTCTGATATTTATATTAGCAATATAAAACCGATCTCAAAGCGACAACTGTCTGTAAAAGACATTGTTTTTGCAGAAGATGTGAGAAATCTGAATCTTCGGCGCTAGATTGGCAGTTTTTCGGGAGACAACGCAAGTAAAAAAAGTGTTACAACTCTAATCATTTCCCCATTGTTACTATTTCCCGAAATCCAGTTGTCGGTGGAAAAGTTCCAATAAAAAAGCTGAACACAATGTTCAGCTTTTTAGGAAGATTTTTAAACTTGCGTTTAAATTGCTGGACGGGCAATCACGCTACGCGTTTCCATACGCACTTCGGCGATAGTTACATCGATAACGTCAGTCACTTTAAAGGCGACTTCACCTTTAATTTGCACTGTACCAAGCTCCTGGCTGCACACCATTTCATCACGAACAGAGTGAATGAATGGCGCAGGGATGAAGGCTACCGCGCCGTTTTCAATCAGGCGTACACGCATCCCGCCACGGCTGACATCAATGATTTCAGCTGCAAAGCGTGTGTCGGTTCCCGCTTTATCTTGCAGGAAGCGCGCATATAACCAGTCGCCGACATCGCGTTCTGCCATACGGTTCAGGCGACGGCGCTCCGCCATCTGTACCGTGATCTCATCTTGCGGACGCGTTGCGGTTTCACCTTTGATGATCGCCTTTAACAGACGATGGTTGATCATATCGCCGTATTTACGAATCGGTGAAGTCCAGGTGGCGTAAGCTTCGAGGCCAAGACCGTAATGCGGACCAGGTTCAGTGCTGATTTCAGCAAATGACTGGTAACGACGAATACGGCTATCAAGGAAACTGGTTGGTTGTGCATCAAGCTCACGGCGCAGTTTACAGAAGCCGTTCAACGTCAGCACTTCCTGGGCGTCAACTTCCAGACCGTGGCCTTGCAACATGTTTGCGAGCTGATCAATGTTAGCTGGGTCAAAACCGGTATGGACGTTATAAACGCCAAAACCGAGCTTTTCACGCAATACAATGGCTGCACAGACGTTGGCGGCAATCATGGCTTCTTCAACGATGCGGTTCGCAATACGACGCGACTCAGCGACGATATCCAATACTTCGCCTTTTTCACCTAATACAAAGCGGTAATCAGGGCGATCTTTGAACACCAGTGCATGCGTACGACGCCATTCAGCGCGGCTCAGACAAACGCGTTCCAGCAAACGGATTTGTTTGGCAATGGCGTCACCTGGCGGCTGCCAGTCGCCTTTTTCTTCCAGCCAGTCGGATACATCTTCATAGGCCAGTTTGGCTTTAGATTCGATGGTGGCGACGAAGAAATTAATGCCTTCATCGATACTGCCGTCTTGCGCGATAACCATGCGGCAAGCGACAACCGGGCGCGTGACGTTGGCACGTAATGAACACAGGTCATCAGATAATTCACGTGGCAGCATCGGGATGTTAAAGCCCGGCAGGTAGTTGGTGAATGCGCGAACTTTGGCGATGCCGTCAAGCTTGCTGCCTTCAGCAATCCAGGCGGTAGGGTCAGCAATGGCAACCGTCAGTTGCAATTTGCCGTCGGCCAGTTCTTCAACGTACAGCGCATCATCCATATCTTCCGTGCTGGCGCTATCAATGGTGACGAAATCAAGGGCGGTTAAATCTTCACGCACCAGGCCTTCATCTAACATTTCAGTCGACACACCGTTAGGTGCTTCGCGTTCCAGATTGTGGCGCGACAGTGTCACCCACCACGGGGCAAGATGATCGTCGCCGAAGGTAATGAACTGCGTTAATTCAGCGTAAAAAGCGCGATCGCCTTTCAGCGGGTGGCGCTTCATTTCAGCCACGGCCCAGTCGCCATTCTGGAAATCATGCGTCACGTTACGATCCGCACGACACTGAATCGCGTCACGTAATAACGGATGATCCGGCACGATAGACAGGCGGTCGTCTTTACGTTGTACACGGCCAACAAACCGGCTGAGGAACGGTTCGATAAGCTCTTCTGGCTCAGCGGTTTCGCGGTCCTTGTCGGTATGAATCACCGCGCTCACGCGGTCACCGTGCATCACTTTTTTCATCTGCGGAGGCGGAATAAAGTAAC
This sequence comes from Buttiauxella sp. 3AFRM03, assembly GCF_003675305.1. Taxonomy (NCBI): domain Bacteria; kingdom Pseudomonadati; phylum Pseudomonadota; class Gammaproteobacteria; order Enterobacterales; family Enterobacteriaceae; genus Buttiauxella; species Buttiauxella sp. 3AFRM03. The sequence goes on along the minus strand of NZ_CP033076.1, from coordinate 515,258 downwards.
TTTTCTGGGAATCCACTTCGAGGAAGCCAAAGCCTTTTTCCGTGCCTTTAACCACGCCTTCAACGCGTGGAGTTTGGGAATGCAGTTGCTGTTTAAGCTGCGCGAGCAGCGGGTTATCCTGGAACATGTATTTTAGTTTTCGTGGCCAAAAGAGCGGCTGACAGTTTTACGCGAAACCACTCATTGCGGCAAGCGATGATTGCCGTAAAAACGTGGGATATACAATGTCTAGCTGGCATTTCCCAACCCAATTTTCAGTCGATTCAACCAGCCATACAGCCCTGAAATCACCAGTAATCGCAACGCATCATCGTTGCTAAAACCTTGTTCAAATAAGGGTTGAAGCTGGGCGGCACTGAAGCTGCCTGGTGCTCGAGTTAATACGCGAACAGCCTGTATGATCGCGCGCTCCCGAGGATGATTGTGGCTCCAGGCCTGTAGCGCCCGTTCTCCATTGCGTATCGCTTCGGGTAAACCATTTTCTGCATGCCAATGAGCAGTCGCATGACTAAAGCAACTGACGCTTCCATTAATGCGCGCCGTCAGCAGGTTCACCAGCACGAGATCGTCACCGATTTCGCCATCGGGCGGGAGTAACAGCCTGATAAGCTGACTCAGCACAGAAAGCGGTTCAGCATCGTGCGCCAGCAGCCAGCCAATCGGGTTTAAAACGCTTTGTGACTGGCTCAGGTTCAAAACATCGAGCTGTTGCGTGTTCGCGTAACGTTGCTCGACAGGGGGTAAATCAGGTTGCCAGGATTTATCGCCATCAAGGAACAAATTCGCGCTGGCATCTTGTTGGGTATCAAGCCCAGGAAGCCAACGCACAGGTAGACCCTGAAGCGCCTGAAAGACGGCAATCACACGAGCCTGAAAACCGGTAAACCCAATCAATTGGTTAAATGTCACTATGTCATTTACTGATAGAGCGACTTCATCGAGTTGCTGGCGAGAATTATCATCAATCAAGGTGGGCTGGCTGGCCAACTGGCGGGCGTACTGAGTAATTTGTGTCAAGCGGCGATTGCTCTCGCGGGAGGAGTCTGGCCCGGGTTGTGGTGCAAGGCGTGCGGCGTAATGATTGCACAGCCGTTGTACGCCATACACTTGCGCGACAGTCAGCGCGGTGCTCAACCTGTCATAACAACTGAGCGTGTGTAAACGGGTGACAGGGCTGTTTTCAGGCAGTAAACATGTCGCGCCCTTGAGGGCGACAGAAAGCCAGGCTGCTTCGGATGCATGTTGCTCGGTACTCAATTCTAGATCGAGTAAAAAACGGTTTTCGAGGTAAGCGGCCTCGGGAACTAACGGTAATACGGCGGCGTCGCTGCGGCTGGACTGTGTTTCATGATACCAGTGGCCTTTGCCAGAGATTCGGCGTTGTTCCATGGTCGTTCCTTGGTCAAAGAGTTTACAAGCCCGGGTGAAACACCTGAAGGCCTGATTTGCTGCTTTATCCTGGCTTAACCACGTGAGGCGACAAAAGAATGATCGGTGATAATAAATATCGGAAAGGTATATGGAAGTAAAGTGGGGGCGAGGCGAGGGAGTTTATGGGGCAGGCGGCAGCCCACCCCATATGAACCGAATTAGTCTTTCAGTTCCAGTTCGTTCATGGCAGCGATGCTGAAACCGCCGTCAACGTGCAGAACTTCACCGGAAACACCGGCAGACAAGTCTGAACACAGGAACGCTGCGGAGTTACCCACATCTTCAATGGTCACAGTACGACGAATCGGAGTAACCGCTTCGCAATGTGACAGCATTTTACGGAAATCTTTAATACCAGATGCTGCCAGAGTACGGATTGGACCTGCAGAAATGGCGTTAACACGTACACCTTCTGGACCCATCGCGTTTGCCATGTAGCGCACGTTTGCTTCCAGAGATGCTTTAGCCAGACCCATAACGTTGTAGTTAGGGATTGCACGCTCAGCACCCAGGTAAGACAGAGTCAGCAGAGCAGAACCTGGATTGAGCATTTCGCGACATACTTTTGCCATTGCGACAAAGCTGTAAGAGCTGATGTCATGAGCGATTTTGAAGCCTTCACGGGTAACTGCATTCACGTAGTCGCCATCTAACTGGTCGCCTGGTGCGAAACCGATAGAGTGAACGAAACCGTCAAACTTCGGCCAGGTTTTAGCCAGCTCGGCAAACATTGCATCGATGCTTGCATCTTCAGCCACGTCACACGGCAGGACCAGGCTTGAACCCAGATCGGCTGCAAAGCCTTCAACACGGCCTTTCAGTTTTTCATTCTGGTAAGTGAAAGCCAGTTCAGCACCTTCGCGGTGCATCGCCTGTGCGATACCGTAGGCAATGGAGAGTTTACTGGCGACGCCAGTGATCAGAATGCGCTTACCGGTAAGAAAACCCATAGCTTTGAATCCTTATAGTTTCTGCTAATTTTATGACTTTAAAATCATCAAATTACGATTAGTTAGTCACAATTTTTCAACACGAAAGTGAAATTATATCCCACTCCACTGCAGTTGTGTCACCTTATTTTTACCGCCCAGGCTGACTGGCTATCACGTCACCAGAGGTCGGAACAGCCAGACCATGATTCACGTACTACGCTTTAGAGGATATTTTTTGTTCACTGGTCACTAACTGAGAGCGTAATGATGAAGATAAATGTCGAAACGCAGGTAGATGCACCTGTTGAGAAGGTTTGGCAGGCTTATATCGACCCGGAAGCCATCAAACAGTGGAATACGGCATCACCGGACTGGCATACGCCGACTGCAGCGGTAGATTTTCGGGAAGGCGGGCCATTCTCATTTCGGATGGAAGCCAAAGACGGCAGCATGGGATTTGATTTTGCAGGTGTCTACACCCGCATCGTGCCGCATAAATTAATAGAATATAAGTTTGGCGATCGTGAAGCGAAGGTGGTGTTTACTCCAGTAGATAAGGGTGTCGACGTTCGTCTGGAATTCGATCCTGATGGGCAATATCCCGTCGAGCATCAAAAGAGCGGCTGGCAGGCTATTCTGGATAATTTTGCACGTTATGTGGAAGCAAAAACATAACGTTTAAAAGGCTGACATCTTCACTTATCCGCCTTGCACAATGCGGTTGTAGGGTGGATAGGAGTACATCAATTGAGCCGTGTTCAATCATTTTGCAAAAATAAGTTAACCCGCTAATTATAATGCAGTGATGCAAATGGATTTATATATTTTAAGTACACGACGATTAAAATACTTCACATTCGCAGATTTAATAAATTTGTCCTGGCTGTCTAAATAGACAGTATTCCCCCCATTCGTTTTATGAGACCTGCATCTAATAAAAGCTTATTTTCGTTACGCTGCTCACAAAACTATTATAACTAGTGAAATTTATTTTTGAATAAATCTCAATAGTTTTGTTGTGGCTTATTTATCCTGCTGAGGGATATAGTGTAAAAATAATTTGATATTACTAACTTTAATAACAGGCACTCGTTCTGTGGCTTGTGTAATGTATTTCCCATGCCTGTTGTTATTCTGGAGTCGCTCTAACTTTGCATTGATTATTTTAATTCAGGAAGAAATATAATGAAGATAAAACTCTTACCCCTTGCTGTGTCCGTAGGACTTTCAGTACTCCCCTCAGTTGTATTTGCAAGTGAGGCTGCGGAGCCTGCATCTAAAAGCGTAGCTTTCACAGATCCACTTTCAGGTATTGATTTCTTTGGCTATTTTCGCTCAGGGATTGCCGGTGGAGAAAGTGGTTCGATGAACGAAGCTGTCGGTGGTAGTTTCCAGAAAAATAAACTAGGTCGTCTTGGTAACGAATTTGATACCTATGCCGAAATTGGCTTTGGTAAAGAGTTATATAATGCAGGTAGCCAATCTGTTTACATACAGACCATGATTAATATGTATGATGGCGACTCTAACAGTAATAATGGGGATAACCCATTTGGCTGGGAGAATCTGAATATGCAGTTCCGTAACTTCATGGGGTTTGATGAAACAACATGGGTCGGTATTCGCCAGTACAATAAATACAGCATTGATGCTAACGATTATTTCTTCTGGAATAAGACAAACGTTGGCGGCGGTATTGAAAAAATGTCGGTAGGGCAAGGAAAATTGTCAATAGCCGCGCTGCATCGTGATATTGAAGAAGATAATTCAATGGGAGCTGATGGCGATCTCGACAGTGTAGATATTGATGATTTAGTCGATTCCAACCAACTGGAGTTGATGTATGACAGTCAGCCATTGTGGCGTGGCGCTAGCCTGGTTGTGGGCTATAAGTACCTCAATGCTGATGCCAGTGATGAGCAAATTCAGCATAACAACCATGATTATTCAGATGGTCAGACCGCTATGGTCATGTTGCAGCAGCAGGTCTTTGAGAAGGGTATCAACAATACCGTGGTGCAATATTATGCGGATGGTTCAGCTCTGCAAGGGGTCACCTTCGGCGCCGCTGATACATTGAACGGCACAGTGAAAAGTGGTAACGGATGGGCAATGCGTAACTATGGCGTAATTCCACTGGCTGAAGACTGGGATCTGAGTCATGCCATCAATTATGCAGCAGCCAACGATATTGAGCGGTGGGATGGCAAAAAAGGGGATGGTACAACAGTTTCCGCCAGTGCCAAAGTTACCTATCACTGGTCGGACTATACCCGCACCTATGTTGAGCTAGGTTACTTCGATGATGAGAAAACGGTGGATGGCACAAACTATGAACGTAGTGGTTCGAAGTACACTGTCGCTCAGGCGTTATCCTTCGGTCGAGACAAGCCTGAACTACGTCTGTTCGCCAGTTATTTTGATAGCAGCACCGATAACTGGGATGATACTGGAAACGCCTTTGAAAACGGCCATTCCAGCGACACATGGGCGGTTGGTCTGCAAGCTAATGTATTCTGGTAACAAGAATATTTGAACCGTGGGCAACGTAGAAAATTCTGCAGTTGCCCACAATATCGCGTCATACGCTCATAAATACACTTCAATTAATAGCCTGGTTTGGGATAACTTTACCGATCTTTGCGCCACGCATCGGCCGTCAGCGCTTCGCCAAAGTGGCTGGCAATCAGGCGCTTAGTCAAATCGTGGAGCGGGGAGGCGAGAACATCGGCTGTACTACCGCGTTCCACAACTTCACCCTGGTGTAACACCATCACCTGGTCGCTGATATGTTTCATCATGCCAATGTGCTGAGTCACGTAGATGTAGGCAATTCCCTGTTTTTCCTGCAATTCCAGCATCAGATTAATGAGCTGCGAACGCATTGACATATCAAGTGACGCCAGCGCTTCATCGGCAATAATGACTTTCGGACGCAAAATTAATGCGCGGGCCAAACCCAAACGCTGCTTTTGCCCTGGGGCGAGCATGTGGGGGTAATAACTGGCGTGGTCGGGTAGCAACCCGACCATTCTGAGAGTCTCGATAATCTGCTTATGGCGCGCTTCCGGCTCAAGGTTAGTATTCAGGCGCAGTGGGAAATCAAGAATCTGCGAAATGCGTTGGCGAGGATTCAGCGAAGTACTGGGATCCTGGAAAATCATACGAATATGCTGGCTACGGTAGGTATAGTCGCCGTAATGCAGCAAATGGTCGTCAATCAACACTTCACCTGTCGTTGGCTCAATCATTCCTGCGAGCATTTTTGCCAGCGTGGATTTACCTGAGCCATTTTCGCCAATGATTGCCAGCGTTTGCTTTTCACGCAAAGTGAAACTCAATGGTTTTACCGCGTCAACGTGCTGACGACGGAACAGACCAGTTCGGTAACGAAACGTTTTACTTAAATTGCGGACTTCGAGCAGCGTTTCGACCATTACTGACTCTCCATATTCAGCGGGAAGTGGCAGGCATAAAGATGTGTTTTTGCCCCGGTCAGGCGTGGCGTTTCGATACACTCACGTTGTGCATAAGGGCAACGTGGCCCGAGCCGGCAGCCCATCGGCAAGTGTTCCAGTAACGGGATAGCGCCGGGCATGGTATTCAGGCGGCTTTTATGCGGCATTGAGCTGCCAAAGTCAGGGATCGCCCGGATAAGCGCCTGAGTATAAGGGTGATGCGGCGTGGCAATCAGCTCTTCACTGGTTGCGCTTTCCACGGTTTGCCCACAGTACATCACGTTAATTTTATCCGCCCACTGGCTCAACATCTGCAAGTCGTGGCTTATCAGCAAAATCGTCGTGTTGTTGTACTGATTCAAACGTGTCAGTAATTTGAAAATCTGCAATTGCGTGGTGGGTTCCATGGCATTTGTTGGCTCATCGGCAATCAACAAACGCGGCTGGTTTGCCAGCGCAATGGCAATCATGACTTTCTGGCATTCACCGTCCGTCAGTTCGTAGGGATAACTGCGCATCGCATCTTTGTGATCTTTAATCCCGACGCGATGCAACAGTTCGATGGCGCGACGTTTACGCCAGCCAAAACGCTTCCACCAGCGACCCTTAAAGGTCCAGCCTGGGATATTTTGCATCAGCTGGCGACCCACACGCTCTGAGGGATCAAGGCAAGATTGGGGTTCCTGGAAGATCATCGAAACGTTATGGCCAACCAGACGTCGGCGCTCTCGTCCGCTCAGCCGTAATAAATCAATATCATCAAAACGCATACGGTCTGCCGTGACGCGCCAGTTGTCCTTTGTGACACCGCAAATGGCTTTTGCAATCAGGCTCTTGCCCGAGCCTGATTCACCCACCAGGCCGCGAATTTCCCCTTCGTTGAGGGTCATACTGACGCGGTCGACGGCTTTGACCCAACCTTCGGAGGTCATAAACTCGATGGTCAGATTTCGGATATCAAGTAATGGCATTTATTGCACCCCCGCATTTATTGCGCGGCGTAGTCCGTCGCCCAGCAGGTTGACCAGAAGTACACTTACCATGATAGCCCCTCCGGGCAACATGACGGTCCACGGAGCCACATAAATCAGCTCCAGTGCATCACCCAGCATTGCGCCCCATTCCGGCGACGGAAGCTGTGCACCCAAATCGAGAAAACCTAGCGCAGCAATATCCAGAATGGCCATCGACAACGCACGGGTGATTTCTGTAATCAGAATGGCGGCGGTATTAGGCATCACCGCGAACCACAGAATATTAAGCGTTGATGCGCCATCCAGACGAGCGGCAACCACGTAATCTTTTTCCAGCTCGTCATGTACGGCGCTATAGACTGAACGTACCATGCGCGGCAGCAGCGCCAGCCAGACTGCAAACATGGCGTGAACCAGATGTGGGCCGACAAACGCCACCACAATGATTGCCAGCAATAGGGTAGGAATCGACAGCAATGTATCGAGAATGTGGTTCATCACCGCAGAGCGCAGCCCATGAGTAGAACCAGCAAAAACACCCAAAACAATGCCGAATACAGCGGCAGCCAACGTCACAACAAACGCGCCACCGACCGTCGGCGCGGCACCGCTTAATAAACGGCTTAATACATCGCGCCCAAGGTCATCAGTTCCCAGGAAGAACGACACGTCGCCATAGCGCGACCAGGACGGCGGTAACAACTGATAACCGAGGAATTGCTGGTCGATGCCATAAGGTGCAAAAACGCTACCGAATACACACAACAGCACCAGCGCCCCACAGCCATACAGGCCAATCATCGCTGTGGTGTCGCCGTAAAATTTTCGCCAGGTCAGTCGCAGTGTGCTCGGCGGGCGTTTCTCGCGATAGACGCTATCGTAAGGCATACCATTCCTTATGTGTCAGTGGGTTAGCCATAGCACCCAAAATATCGGAGATAACATTCACGATGATAACCAATGAACCGATGACCATCACGCCAGCAGAGATGGCCGTGTAGTCTTGTTGACGGATGGCGTTGATAAGCCAGCGCCCAAGCCCCGGCCAGCTGAACACCACTTCGGTGATCATTGCCAGCGTTAGCATGGTTGAAAATTGTAAGCCGAGGCGGGGGATAACCGGTGGCAGCGCATTGTGTAATACGTGTCGATGCAGGATTGTCAGGCGCGATAATCCGCGAGTGGCGGCCGCTTTAATGTAATTTTGGTCGAATACGTCAATGGTGCTGATGCGCATTAAACGCACCACCTCGGTGGTGGGGGCGACTGCAAGCGTCACGACCGGCAAAATCATATGGCGGATGGCACTCATAATCATCTCGTCGCGATATGGCGAGTCCGACAACCAGGCGTCAACTAATGCAAAACCGGTGACAGACTTCACTTCATAGAGTAAATCGAAACGTCCTGATACTGGCAGCCAGCCTAACGTCAGTGAGAAAAACATCGTCAGTAATAGTGCAAACCAGAATACGGGAATCGAAAAGCCAACCAGAGCCAGCGCACTGATCAGCCTGTCCTGCCATTTGTTGTGCATGATGCCAGCCAGCATCCCCACCGGAATACCGATGAGCAAAGCCAGGCCGAAAGCGAGCAAACAGAGCTCCATCGTCGCCGGGAAAACCAGGCTCAACTGTTCGTTAATCGACTGACCATTAATGCTCGATACGCCAAAGTCCCAGTCCAGAATACTTTCAAACCAGAACACCCACGCGTTCCACAGCGACGCGCCTTGTAATGGTGCGTGCGGGGTAAAGTAGTTGAGGCTAAAGCCAATAAGTGTCAGAAAAAACAGCGTCACCAGCAGCAGCAGCAGGCGGCGCAGGGTATAGATGATCATGGTTTTTTCACCTCAACATTTTCACGGGATACGCCCGCAAACGATGCGTTACCAAACGGACTTAGCACCAGGCCTTTAATGTCGTAGCGATAGGCTTGCAGGCGCAGCGATGATGCCAGCGGTAATACCGGCAACTGTTGGGCGAGAATATCCTGCGCTTCACGATAAGCCTCAATACGTGACGCCAGTTCTTGAGAAGACAGCGCTTTTTGCAGGACTTCATCAAATTTAGGATCACACCAGCGAGCATAGTTGGTCTGTGAACGAATCGCCGCGCAACTTAGCATTGGGCGGAAGAAGCTATCCGGGTCGTTACTGTCAGTCGCCCAACCTGCCAGCGTGAGATCGTGGTTCATGTCCATCAAACGCGCTTCCTGGAAGCGGCCTTCGACTGGCACGATAATGACTTTCACGCCAATTTGCGCCATATCTGCCTGAATAAGCTCTGCGGTTTTCAACGGACTCGGGTTCCATGCCTGTGAACTGGTTGGCACCCACAAGCGCAATTCCAGATTGTTAAGCCCCAGAGCTTTTAACTGCTGACGAGCTTTGGCGGGATTGTATTCGGTGATTTTGGAATCGCTGTCATAAGCCCATGATGCACGGGGCAAAATAGACGCAGCAGTTTCAGCAGTGCCGTAATAAATAGATTGCATCAGACGCTGGTTATTAATCGCCAGCGCCAGCGCATGGCGCACTTCAGGATTATTCAATGGCGCTTTATTGGTATTGAAAGCCAGATAAGCAATGTTCATGCCTGGACGTAAAGTCAGACGCAAACGCGGGTCATCACGCAATATGGTCAACTGACTGGCGGCAGGATAGGCGAGAACATCACATTCCCCGGTGATCAGTTTAGATAAACGTCCTGTGCCCCCAGAACCCAAGTCCAACACTACCTGCGGCATTAATGGTACACCGCGCCAGAACTTAGGGTGACGAGCCAGGCGAATATATTGTCCGGAACGAAATTCGCTCACCTGGAATGGCCCGGTGCCAACAGGTTCGCGATCCATCATCTCTTTTCGATCGGCTTTGGTCAGTTGCGCTGCGTATTCCGCAGACATGACGGATGCGTAATGAGTCGCCATGTGCCACAGGAACGACGCATCAGGTTTCTCAAGGCGGAACTCAACGGTATTGTTATCCAGTTTACGGATGCTTTTTACCGCGTCTGGGAACTGGAGGCTGTCAAAATAAGGGTAGTTACCCCCATTGACGTTGTGCCATGGGTGGTCGCGATTAAAAACACGCTGGAAACTGAATACCACATCATCGGCATTGAGTGCGCGAGTGGGTTTAAACCACGGAGTGGTCTGGAACTGCACGTTTGGGCGTAAATGGAAGCGGTAAGTGGCACCGTTATCCAGCACTTCCCAGCTTTCTGCTAACTCGGACACCAGGCGGTAAGTATATGGATCGACATCCAATAATCGATCATATAACTGTGCGGCAAGGGTGTCGACAGTCAAACCACCGCTCGCCATCTGCGGATTAAAGGTATTGACCTGACCGCTGACACAATAAACAAATCCGCTGTTACGGATATCTGCTGGTTTTTGGACAGGTGTTTCAGCTGGCGGTGCAGCAAAAGCTACGCCACTCAGGCAGCTCACTGCCAGTAACAGGGAAGATACAATTGCGCGCATAAGTTTTTGAGTTTTCACGGGTGATAGCCAAAGTGTATCGTACTCTTGAGGGCTTCCCAAAATATGTCAGGCTATTTTGCTTTTTTTATAATCAATGCCGGTAAAAAAGGCCGGGCGATGTTGTTTTTTACAGCGTTTTGATGGCAAAGCTGCTCCTTATTCAGGTTGAACAACGTCGTGCTTTTTAAGCAGTGCACGTAATTGATGGTAAGTCAGCCCCAGTAAATCGGCGGCCTTGCGCTGGTTATATTTCGCCTGTTGTAAGCTTTTTTCCAGTAACTCCTTTTCCTGCTGATTTTGCCAACCACGCAAATCCATCGGTAATGTGGGTAGTGTTTCATCGTGATACAGCACAGCAATCGACTGCCGCGCAAACGGATCGAGGGTCACTTCATCAACGGGCTCATCGCTGGTACCGTGGCGATACATCGAACGCTCTACCACATTTTTTAATTCCCGAATATTGCCAGGCCAGCCGTAATTAAGCAGCGTTTGCTGTGCTTGCTCAGTAAACCCCGGGAATAGGGGAAGCTGTAACTCTCGGCACATTTGAATGGCAAAATGCTCGGCCATTAACATGATATCGGGCTGGCGCTCGCGCAGCGGGGGCAGTTTGACCACATCAAAGGCAAGGCGATCAAGTAAATCGGCGCGGAATTTACCCTCTTCGGCAAGTTTAGGCAGATCAGCATTAGTGGCACAAACCAGCCGTACATTGACTTGCAACGGTTGGCTACCGCCGACACGCTCCAGTTCGCCATACTCCACTACGCGCAGCAATTTTTCCTGCACCATCATCGGCGCGGTCGCCAGTTCATCCAGAAACAACGTGCCGCCATCGGCTCGTTCAAAACGTCCCGGATGGCGTTTTTGCGCGCCGGTAAAAGCGCCAGCTTCATGTCCAAAAAGCTCAGAGTCGAGCAAGTTATCATTCAGCGCGGCGCAGTTAAGTGAAATAAACGGCCCTTGCCAACGACGCGACAGGAAGTGTAGACGGTTAGCAATTAGCTCTTTGCCGGTGCCGCGTTCGCCAATCACTAACACCGGTTTTTCCAGCGGAGCCAGACGGGAGACTTGCTCCAGTACTTCAAGGAAACTGTTTGCCTCGCCGATCAGGTTATCTTTGCTATCTGCCATGATTAAATTAACCAATAGTTAGTGAATTTAACCACTATATACGTTGTGGGTAGCGAGTCAAATTTAATCATTTCTATTAAAATCAATAAAATAAAAAGTTGGCACATCACTTGCAATATTCATTTCGTGCAGGGTGCCAGGCACCTGAAATAATGACTAAAGAGGATTGAATTATGGGTATTTTTTCTCGTTTTGCCGACATCGTGAATGCCAACATCAACTCGCTGCTTGAGAAAGCAGAAGATCCGCAGAAGCTAGTACGCCTGATGATTCAGGAAATGGAAGATACATTGGTTGAAGTGCGTTCCACTTCTGCGCGTGCGCTGGCCGAAAAGAAACAGCTCTCCCGTCGTGTAGAACAAGCGACGGCACAGCAAGCTGAATGGCAGGAAAAAGCGGAACTGGCGCTGCGTAAAGATAAAGAAGATCTGGCGCGTGCGGCATTAATTGAAAAGCAAAAAATGACCGACATGATTGCTACCCTGGAAGATGAAGTAGTACATGTTGATGAAACACTGGCGCGTATGAAAAAAGAGATCGGTGAGCTTGAGAACAAACTCAGCGAAACCCGCGCGCGCCAGCAGGCACTCACACTGCGTCATCAGGCCGCTTCTTCTTCCCGTGATGTTCGTCGCCAGTTAGACAGTGGAAAGATCGACGAAGCAATGGCCCGTTTTGAATCCTTTGAGCGCCGAATCGACCAAATGGAATCAGAAGCGGAAAGCCACAGCTTTGGCAAACAGAAAAACCTCGACTCACAGTTTGCTGAACTGAAAGCTGACGACGAAATCAGCGAACAACTGGCGGCGCTGAAAGCTAAAATGAACAACCAGGATCGTGGGTAATTAACTGACTGCGGCGTCGGGAAACGGCGCCACAGTCAAGGCTGACTTGTAAGGAGTACACATGAGCGCGCTTTTTATTGCCATCCCATTAACGATTTTTGTGTTGTTCGTCGCTCCCATTTGGCTGTGGCTGCACTACAACAACCGTGCCGAAAATGGCGGGCAACTTTCTCAGGGCGAACAACAGCGGTTGGCGCAACTGACTGATGAAGCACGACGTATGGGTGAGCGCATTCAGACGCTGGAACAGATCCTTGATGCTGAACATCCGAACTGGAGAGATAAATAATGGTGAAATCAATTTCCGGTCGCAAACTGTGGCGCATCCCAGAAAAAGGGATGGTGAAAGGGGTGTGCGCGGGTATCGCACAATACCTTGATGTGCCAGTGAAGCTGGTACGCCTGATTACTGTTTTGGCGATGGTATTTGGCCTGTTCTTCTTTGTTTTGGTGGCCTACATCGCATTGACCTTTATCCTTGACCCAATGCCTGCGGGGGCTTCGCAAGAAAAGCCGCAACCGACCAACCGAGATTTGCTCGACGAAGTCGACGCCCAACTGGCGGCGGGCGAGCAGCGTTTGCGTTCCATGGAACGCTATATAACCTCTGATACCTTCACGTTACGTAGCCGTTTCCGCCAGCTTTAACTCGGTTTCTCCCTCTCCTGTGGGAGAGGGCCGGGGTGAGGGCATATGGCTGACTATTTCCCCCAGGAGGACACATGTCCAAATTCCAGACGGCTGCCAATAAGGCAAAACCAGGCCTGAAAATTATCGGTAAACTCGTGTTTCTGGCCGCTCTGCGTTATGGCCCTGCGGGCGTCGCGGGATGGGCGATAAAATCCGTAGCACGTCGTCCGTTGGAAATGCTGCTGGTGCTAACACTTGAGCCGATGCTTGCTCGTCTGTTGCGCAAGGTTTCGGCTCGCTTTAATGGTACATCCCCGCTTTAAATCCTCACCCTTGCGGGAAGATAGCTAATCTTCCCGCAGCGTTTTCTCGTCACATTTTAATTTCCCAGCCTCACAACTTTTGTCATGAAACGGTTCACAGGAAAACTTTGTCGATTATATTGCGTGAAATAATCCATAGCCTGTGGTTATACTGTGTAACTCATTAATACATATCGATAGCTAGATTTATGGATAATTTCTCGGGCTAAAAGGATTTTGCCAGACGGGTTTTGTAAGATTTCAACTATAATAAAATGGCTTGTTAAAATAATCACAGCTTTTGGAGTTTACCAAAATAAGCTGCGGATTTTTTTATTTTAAAATCAATGAGCGAAGTATCGACATAATAGGATTGGCTCCATCGTTTGTGCTAATCCCTCACCATAAAAGCGAGTCAATATGTCGCGTTTTTTATAAAGCATTCGGTTGTCAACAATAAGGTCATGCTATGTCCCAACGCAACTATCTTACTACCGATGAAGTTCAACGCCTGCTTGATTCGGCCAAACAAGGTTTGAATCCCGAACGTAATCGCTGCATGGTAGCCATGTGTTATCTTCACGGATTCCGCATCAGCGAACTGTTAAAACTGCGGCTGTCAGATATTGATTTACCGACACGGACGCTCAATATTCACCGTCTGAAGAATGGTTTTTCAACCATTCATCCTATGATTCCTTGTGAGGTGAGCCTGCTTGAGTTATGGCTTAACACCCGCCAGAACTGGGCCTCGCTGGATGATGATTCACTGTTTATTTCACGAAATGGTAAACCTCTTTCACGTCAACAGGGTTACAACATTATCAATGCGCTGGGGAAAAGAGCAGGACTGCCGTTATGTTCACATCCTCACATGTTGCGCCATGCCTGTGGGTTCGCCATGGCAGACAACGGGATTGATACACGCTTAATACAGGACTATCTGGGGCATCGTAACATCCGCCACACGGTACGTTATACCGCCAGCAATGCGGCGCGTTTTGAGGGGATTTGGAAAGAGAAAAATATGCGCAGAAACAAGCTATTAGTTCTTTCCTGATAAATATCACCCATGTGCCAGTAGCCTATCAATGGAGCGGTGCCCCATGCTTTCTGGCGCATTCTTGCCTGTGTGAAATAACCAGTAATAACCTCTTTTTTCGAAAAATACATCTCCTGACTTTAATTTATACTTAGTGACTATTCTAACAAAGGCCCATTTGTACATTACTTAATAATGGTAATTAGTGCGGCTGAAGAAAAAGCCATGCAATTAAAAAGTGCAATTTATAGCTAATTATTTTAATCATGATTATAAGCTTAGAAAATTATCTGAGTGATTGGGCTGGGCAAATAAAATAATGTGGTTTTATTGGTTTCATTCAGGCGTGATTAATTTCCGCGATATTCTCTGTGTGAATAATATACGGTGGGTTGAGGGTGGTTTCTTGTGCATTTACCTGGTGGTTGAAAACTGAAAAGTAGACAATTAGTTCCAATTTGACAAGTCCGCTCAATAACGAAACTAGAATCTAGCATTTACATTAAAATAACAATGGAGGTTTTTATTTATTTTTAAATAATAATGTATTGGAAATTTTTTGACTATAACGATAAGTCACAAGACCTCTTCATGATATTACTCCAGGCATTTCTCACCCTCAATTTTCCGTGTCTTATTTGTCACCACGTGAAGAATTAAAAATCACAAACAAAATTAAAATCAGTTTATTTGACTGCTTTTTCGTGCATTTCTGGACTCTTGGGCTGGACTTGTCAAATTGGAACTAATTGTCAATCCCAACTCGGCCTGAAGGTAAGAATTACCCTGCCTGGAAGGCAAAAAATAACAAAAGAATCCACATCGCTCTGCCTTGCTATGAACACCGGCAAGTTGACTTCACTCGTTCCGTTTTTAACGAGCCGGTGTTCGGGTGAGCGATAACGAATGTTATTCATTATTAATCAAGGAATTGAGAAATGAGCTTTAAAACAACCTTCACAACATTAACGAGTGCAGTAGCTTTGTCCCTGGTGGCTTTCAGTGCTCAGGCTGCCAATGGTGGCGAAGGTGTTGTGAACTTCACCGGGTCCGTAATCAATGCAGCTTGTAGCATTGCGCCTGAATCAGCAGACCAGACCATAGACTTTGGTCAGATTTCCAAAACGCATCTTGCGTCCGGCGGCATCTCGGAACTGCGTGATATTGACATCCTGTTGACAAATTGTGACCCAACAAGCCTGGTCGACAAAACCGTAACCGTCACATTCAACGGTGCAGCAATTCCTGCCGCACCAACAGAATTGGGCACAACCGGTAATACCGGCACTGCAATCATCATTAACTCCCCAGCGAGTGGCGATGTGGTATTTGGCCAGCCGGGTAACCCACAGATTATCGGTGATGGCAATAACACCCTCCGTTACGCCAGCTGGGTAAAAATGGCGACTGGTGGCGTCGTTGCTGAAGGTGACTTCACCGCGGTGACCAACTTTACCCTCGCTTATCAGTAAAATTTTTCGGGGCAGCCCTTCGGGGTTGTCCCGTTTTTGTTAGCCACGCGAAGGAGGCGGAATGCTCAGGGAATATCTCTGCGGGCTGACACTGCTGATAGTGCTGTCGGAAGGGGCATTGGCAACATCAACTTCGACCCAGTCATCCAGTCAGAACGCGCCAGAATACCAGGGGCCAGAAGGTGTTTGGTGGCATGGAAGCGCTAATTTTGGCGGTCAGATTATCGCTCCAGCTTGCACGCTTGGTATGGAAGATGTTTGGCAAGTCATTGAGATGGGAACCACGCGCATGAAAGACATGCAGGCGAGTATTCCCGGACCTGAGAAAATTTTTTACCTCGGGCTAGAGAATTGTGAGCTGACCAGTGAGGACGATGTAAAACCGGATGCCGTACTGCCGGACTCCCAAGTGCGTGTCACCTTTGACGGCTTGCGTGGACATTCCCCGGATAGATTTGGCGTGTTGGGGCAAGCTCGAGGCGTGGAATTACAAATCCTCGATAGTCAGGGAAACCGGGCGTTTGCCGGTAAGGCGATGCCGCCTCAATTATTAAAAGGCAGTGAACAGCGGCTTCAGTACGCTCTGCGGTTGATACGCAATGGCGAGCCCCTGCGGGGTGGTGATTACTACGCAGTGGTACGTCTGAAGGTGGATTACGAGTAATGACTTTCTGTGGCCGAGTTCGTTTCGCCGATACATTTTCCTTATCTCAATAAGGAGGAAGAGGTTCACGGGGTTTTGGCTCATCAATAGATTATTTGCGATGACAACATGTTAACTAATCGAAAACTCACAGCCTATTTATCCTGTTGCCCGATTGCGCCGGTGCTGTTGATGTTAACCATTCGCGATGCCGAGGCTGTCGAATTTAACACGGACGTCCTGGATGCCTCCGACCGTCAGAATATCAATGTTAGCCGCTTCTCTCAGGCAGGCTATGTCATGCCCGGCCAGTATCAATTACAGGTGGTCATCAACGGACAATCAATGAGTTCGTCCACTCTTCCGGTGACGTTTGCTGAGCTGAAAAAAACCGTCGAGGAAGGGGATAAGAAAAGTTTGCCTCAGGCCTGCCTGACGCGCGAAATAGTGGCACAAATGGGATTAACGGAGACCTCACAAGGTAAGTTGCTCTGGATACCCTTTGGCGAAACCGAATGCGCGGATTTTAGCCAGCTACCAGGGGTTGAAATACAGGCAGATCTGTCCGATGGAACGCTACTCATCAATATGCCACAAGCCTGGCTTGAATATTCCGATGCAACCTGGTTGCCACCTTCACGTTGGGACAATGGTATTCCAGGCTTGATGCTGGATTACAACCTTAACGCCACGGTCACCCAACCACAGGAACGGGAAGAATCGCGAAATTTTAGCTTCAACGGTACAACAGGAGCCAACTTTGGCCCCTGGCGTCTTCGCGCGGACTACCAGGGAAACATTACCCAGGTTGATGGTGAGAGCGATGACAATCAGTTTGACTGGAATCGCGTGTACCTGTATCGCGCCATCCCGAAGCTACAAGCGAACCTGACGTTAGGCGAAAATTACATAAGCTCCGATATTTTCAGCGCCTGGAACTACACCGGCGTGAGTCTGGAAAGTGATGATCGCATGTTGCCACCTAAATTACGTGGCTATGCTCCGCAGGTTTCAGGGGTGGCAGAAACCAATGCGCGCGTAGTCATATCGCAGCAGGGGCGCATTTTATATGACGCCACGGTACCTGCTGGGCCATTTACGATTCAGGATCTGGATAGCTCGATTCGTGGGCGACTGGATGTCGAAGTCATCGAACAAAACGGCCAGAAGAAAACCTTCCAGGTGGATACCGCCTACGTTCCGTATCTGACCCGTCCAGGACAAGTGCGATACAAACTGATTAGCGGGAAGTCACGCACCAACGGGCATGATTTGGAAGGGCCGTTCTTTGTCAGTGGCGAAGCCTCATGGGGTATCAACAACAGTTGGTCTTTATATGGTGGCGGCATCATAAGTGGTAATGATTATAACGCCTTAGCTATCGGTTTGGGTCGTGATATGAACGCCTTAGGCACACTATCAACCGACCTTACCCAGTCGATTGCCAATTTTGATGACGAGCACGGCACCATGAAAGGGAAATCCTGGCGGATGAGTTATTCCAAACGCTTTGATGAGGCTAACGCAGACATTAACTTTGCCGGTTACCGTTTCTCCGAAAACGATTACATGAGCATGCAGCAATATCTGGATGCCCGATATCGTGATGATTTCACTGGCCGTGAAAAGCAACTCTATACCGCCACGCTGAACAAAAGCCTTGGGGAAAATGGCCGGACCTCTGTGGGGTTACAACTTAGCCACCAGACTTATTGGGATGACACTAAACAGTCCAACTATTACACGCTAAGTATCAACCACTACATGGACATCGGCGATTTTCGTGGCATATCGATGAGCCTGTCGGCCTCCCGATCGCGTTATTACGATGAGGACAATGACTCACTCTATTTCCGCATCTCGATCCCGACGGGCGGCGGCGGAACAGCCAGTTATAACCTCAACACCACGGAAGGGCGCGTGAGCCAGACTGCCGGGTACAGCAACTCGCTCAATAAGGGCCTGGATAACTACAGCATTAATGCGGGTGTGAACACCGGGGGCGGCGAATCGACGGACGGACAGTTCAATGGCTACTACAGCCATACGGGAACGCGGGCCAACCTTTCAACCAACCTTGCGTGGGTGAGCAACGATTACACCTCGCTCGGTCTGAACCTTTCAGGCGGGGCGACGCTTACCGCGAAAGGTGCCGCTCTGCATGCGGGTGGGACGAACGGCGGAACGCGTCTGTTGGTTGACACCGAAGGGGTTGCCGGTGTGCCAGTTAATGGCGGAAGGGTAACCACCAACCGTTGGGGAACCGGGGTCGTCACTGGGATGAGTAGCTATTACCGCAATACCACCAGCATTGATTTGAACAAACTCCCGGAAGACATGGAAGCAACTCGCTCCGTGGTGGAATCCGTACTGACTGAAGGGGCTATTGGTTACCGGGAATTCGGGGTGTTGAAGGGTGCGAAACTGTTTGCGGTGGTGAAAAGAAAAGACGGTACGGTGCCGCCATTTGGCGCAAGCGTCACCAATACCAAAGGGACCGAAGTTGGAATGGTCAGTGACGAAGGTCTGGTTTGGCTCAGCGGTGTGGCGTTAGGCGAAACACTGCAAGTCGGTTGGGACGGTCAGCAGCAGTGCAGTATTGCATTGCCAGAAACTGTGCCACCTGAACAGCAACTTTTATTGCCATGTCAGAACGAAAAGGCCTGACAAATCTATCAATAACACACCGCTTTACCCGCGGTGGCGGTAACCCGAATTAACACAGTAAGGAAGATCAGATTGTGAACACGATGATGAAAACAACAGCGGTAGTGGGTTTATGTTTGAGTACCTTGTCTGGCGCTCACGCTGCCATCTCGCTGGACCGAACGCGGGTCATTTTTAATGGCGGCGATAAGTCGATGACATTGAATATTGCTAATGACAACAAACAATTACCATATCTGGCGCAGGCGTGGTTAGAAGATGCCAAACAAACCAAAATTACCACCGGGCCGATAGTCGTTACGCCACCAGTCCAGCGCCTTGAGCCTGGGGTAAAAAGCCTGCTGCGTTTATCCACCACTCCGGATATCGCTAAGCTGCCACAGGATCGTGAATCGCTGTTTTACTTCAATTTGCGGGAAATTCCGCCACGTAGTGAAAAAGCTAACTCGCTACAAATCGCCCTACAGACACGTGTGAAGTTGTTCTACCGCCCGGCATCAATCAAAACTAAACCTAATGCGGTGTGGCAGGACAAACTGGTGCTCACCAAAGAAAGCGGTGGCTACCGCATAGAAAACCCGACGCCCTATTTCATCACGGTGATTGGCATTGGTGAAGGGGCCAAACAAACTCAGGTCGGAAAGTTCGAAGCGGTCATGCTGGCACCTAAGTCATCGCAAAGTGTGAAAGCGGGTAACTACAACGCGCCGGTTCTGACTTATATCAACGATTACGGTGGCCGCCCGTCCTTGACGTTCCAGTGCAGCAGCAACCGCTGTACTGCGGTGGAAACGGATAAGTAATTATCAACCAGGAGAGCGGGGAATGAAGCCAAACACGCTGATAATTATGGGGCTGACACTGATATCTGCGGTGTCGATAAGCAGTGCGGCGCGGGCAGCCGAAGTTCAGTCCCAAAAAATAATTTTCATCCCTGATGAATCTAATCATCAGCAAGTGAATGAGCGTAATGGTCAGGTGGGTTTTCTGGCTGTCAGCGGAACACTAGTCACCTCTCCCTGTACTCTGAAAACCCAGGAAACCTCATGGACTCCGGTTGTCGGCGGGGTCGTCCCGGTGAATTTGACACTGACAGGTTGTGGTGAAGGTGGCGTGACTAGTGAAGACAATGCGGCACCCATCCATGTTATCCGCAGTGCATTGTTGAAGGATTCGGTTGATGGCGAAGAGCCGATGTATCCAGAACTTCAACTGCCAGAAGAAGCGGTGGCATTGCGATCCGGAGATAACCAACTGACCTATAAATTGAGCCAGCACATGCTGTTGCAGGGTGCGCTGCTGCGCCTGAGTCTGGAGTATGAATGATCAATATCAATAAGTTGTCGGTGCTGTTCGGGCTGGGTTTTATATTTTCGACGCCAATCCTGGCTGAAACGCCTATGGAATTCAAAGGGGTATTGTGGGAATCCCCGTGTGAACTGGCGCCAGAAAGCCAGGGGCAAACTGTGCTATTTGGCGACCGGCCGCTCAAGGATTTTCAATACCCACCAGGACGCAGCCCGGAGGAGAATTTTTCCATTCAGCTGAATAACTGCACCACTACCACGCTCTATAGCGTGGTCAAACTGACGTTTGATGGCGTCCGGGAAACCAACATGGGAAGCCAGTCAGATTACTGGTTACGCATGGGAACCGGGCCGAATGTCGGAAAACTGGCGGTGGGAATACTGGACGTTGACGGGACTTCACCACTGAAGCTCGGTGAGCCGCATAACCAGGGGGCGGGTACTCAGTTAGACAGCAGCACCATCGTGCTGAACTTTAAAGCGGTGGTACAAGCCACACCGGACGCTCTGGCAGACCAGAGTGTCGTTGCTGGCGATTACAGTGCGCAGGCCAATTTTGTGCTGAATTATGAGTGAGGTGATGGTGATGAAAACCAGGCAAATCGCATCTGCGCTGCTGTTGGCAGGAATACTATTCAGCGCAACGACGGCAAGAGCAAACATTAATATCACCATCACCAGCGAAATCTACATCCCGCCTTGCGTGGTTAACGGCGACAGTCTGATTACCGTGGATTTTGGCGATATGGACGCCCAAAAGGTGGATGGCCAGGCCTACGCCAAATCCATCACCGTGCCCGTCAGCTGTACCTATTACAGCGGAGCCGTGTATGTCAGGGTAACCGGTTCGCAGCTAACCGGCGCGCCTACTAATGTGCTGAAAACGGATGCTACCGGAGGCAATGCCGACATCCTCGGCGTGGCATTGTACCAGGGGAACGGAGTGAACAGCAGTTTCCCTTTAACACTGGGCGGTGGCAGTAACGGCTATGGTTATCCACTCACCCAAGGCTGGACGGGCAATGGCACCGCCAGCAGCCAATTCACTCTGACCGCGATGCCGTACAAGCAAGGAGGCAGTCTGGAAGCGGGTGCCTTCAGTGCCACGGCGACGATGAGCATCAGTTATCTGTAGGAGAAAAGCCCGTGAAAAATGTAAGCAGCAGGGGGCGATCGTTAGTCAGTTTTCGACTAATGCTTTGGCGCATCGTCGTCTTGATTATCGGTATCACTGGTACTGCTCAAGCTATTGCCGAAGAGTGCGACATGATTGGCGTGAGAGGGATGTGGTGGAAAGGAACGTCCACTTATGGCGTAAACGTTAACATTCAAAGCCAGGAATGGCTGGGCAACGCATCCGGTCAGGGGCGATACCGTGTGAGTCTAAATATCACCATGGATCAGGGTGTTAAATATTACATGTCATCGCCAAATAACAGCAATTGGAGTTCGAATATCCTACCGGCGGATGGAATCGTCCCTTTTGAACAGACAAACTGTATGGAAGGATATAGCACTTTCGCACGCGCCCAGGATCTTAGCGTGGGTGGTGGAGTATTGAAAATTTACCTGGCAGATGTTGGGGCGGAGAGTGGATCACAAGAAATGAGGCTCATTTCTGAGAACGATCCCGGCGCCGTAAGAACCATCGAAACAATACACCTGTATAAAGGTGATTATATGGTTGGGATTGCAAACAATGGAGATTTTCAAACCACAAAATCCATTGATGTATTAGTTGATGCGTTAAATATTCAGCCGGGAAATTACTCCGTGAGCATTCCAATAAATCTTGCCGGGACAAGTACCTGGTTTATGTCAGGTGCCAATAATTGGTGGACATCAAACCCAGCAGGAACACCTGATTACAAAGAAAGTGTTTATTTACCACTCGATATTCGTATTGACGACACCGGCGAACCTGGCAACCCAGATGTTATTTGTTCTTTGTCCACAACAGATATCACTTTGTCCCACGGGAATATTTTATACAACAATGCGCAAGGTAACATCAAACAGGAGTCATTTTCTATTACCTGTGATGGTGAAACCACTGCAGATATTATGCTTCAGGGCAACAATAACACTCAGGACTCCTATACAGAGGTCAACATGGGACCTGGTCCAGGTTTAATCAGTCAACTGTCTGTGTCGTTAGATCAAACAACCTGGTCCAGGACATTGGCGGGTACGGTATTAATAAATGGCGCCTCCACTTTTTATTTGCAATCTAATTTACAGGCCGGTTCTGATCTCCTCCCTGGTTCCTATACGGGTTCAGCTGTAGCTATTGTAAATATCATTTAGTTATTTTCATCTATTCACTTAACAGTCTGTTGTTTGCCAGAATCGCGCATTCACGGAGTTTGTATTTCAGGAGATAAAAGCGTGATCATCGCAGGTAGAAAATCGTCCTCCAGCCCCTATAAATGTATGAAGTTATGGCGTTTAATGCTCCTCATTATTGGAATGGGCAGTGCGGTTCAAGCGACAGCGGGCGAATGCAATCTGGTTGATGCGACAGGCACCTGGTGGAAGGGAACCTCTGATGATTTTGGGGTGTATGTGAATATAGAAAGACAAGAATGGATGGGTAACACAGCCGGCCAGGGAAAATATCGGGTAACATTAAATATTAGTATGGACCAAGGTGCTAAATATTATGATAACTCGCTGAATAATTTTAACTGGGCACCAAATAGTCTTCCGCCCGGTGTCCTTCCCGATTATCAATCAAATTGTATGGAAGGGCATATTGTTGAAGGGCGTACACAGGATGTGAGCGTCGGTGGTGGGACCCTGAAAACCTATTTATCTCCGGAAGGCGGCGGCAGCGGAACACAAGAGATGAGGATTGTGAATGAAACCGATCCCGGTGCAGTGAGAATCATTGAAACCATACGCTCTTATCAGGGTTCATATATGATTGGGGTGACGAGTAATGGTAATTTTCAAATAACCAAAACAATTGATGTGTTAATTGATGCACTGAATATCCAGCCGGGTAATTACACCGTTAGCATTCCAATACTACTCGCGGGCACAAGTACCTGGTTTATGTCGGGTGCCAATAATTGGTGGACGACAAACCCAGCAGGAACACCTGAGTACAAACAAACGATTTATTTACCGCTCGATATCCGCATTGATGATACCGGCGAACCTGGTAACCCAGATGTTATTTGTTCTTTATCATCAACAGATATTACCTTGTCACATGGCAATGTTTTATATAACAACGCACACAGAAATATAAAACAAGAGTCATTTGCTATCACCTGTGATGGTGAAACCACCGTGGATATTACTCTCCAGGGTATGGATAACACTCATGATCCCTATACGGTGGTTAATATGGGGCCAGGTCCGGGTTTAAGCAGTTATCTGTCTGTATCGTTAAATCAAACCGATTGGGCAAGAACATTAACCGGGGCTGCATTAGTCAATGGGGCAACCACTTTTTATTTACAATCTGAGTTACAAGCCGGTTCTGATTTACTACCCGGTTCCTATACCGGTTCTGCGGTGGCAATCGTCAATATCTTGTAATCAGGCCAGGCCAGATGTGGACGCGGTCGGCGAATCGAAACTCGCTCAGGCCGCCCACAGAAAATGTTGCTGGCAGTGCGCTTAAACCAGTTCTGTTCATTCTGGAACCGAACTGGGGCTTCTTGTACCGTTACCTTCCTGCTTTTTCATTTTAATTTGCGTTACCTCACAATTATTAACCTTCAGCTTTCCTCGCGTTGACAGAAAAATAAAGCGGGAGTAGTCTCGCTTCTCGTGGTACCGCTCCCATGAGAAAATCAAAATGAAAAAAATTATAGAATTACTATCCGCTATTTATGATGACCCGTTAGATGAATCAGTCATTAATACTTTTATTTCCAGGGTAAAGAAGGCCAAAGATACGAATCTGAAAACCCGCAAGCAGGGGTGGGATGAGCGTGATGTGGTGCTTATCACCTATGCCGATCAGTTTCATCAACAAAATGAAAAAACCTTAAAAACGCTGAATGATTTTTATCATCGCTGGCTAGCCAATAGTTTCTCCCACGTCCACTTACTGCCTTTTTACCCATGGTCATCTGATGATGGGTTTTCGGTTATTGATTATCATCAGGTTGATGCAGTATGTGGTGACTGGCAGGACGTCGCACAATTAAATAAATCAACCAGTCTGATGTTCGATTTTGTCTGCAACCATATATCGGCAAAAAGCCACTGGTTCACAGAATATCTTGCGGGAAATCCTGAATATCAGAATTTCTTTATTTCTGTTGAACCGCGGACAGATTTATCCAAGGTTACTCGTCCGCGCGCGCTGCCATTACTCTCACCATTTACCCTGGCTGATGGCTCGCAGCAACATATCTGGACCACTTTTAGCGATGACCAAATCGACCTCAACTTTGCCAATCCACTGGTGCTGTTGGCTATGGTCGATGTCCTGCTGCGCTATTTGCAAGAGGGAGCCGATTATATCCGTCTTGATGCGGTGGGCTATATGTGGAAAACCATTGGCACGAACTGTATTCACCTGGAAAAAACCCACCAGTTGGTGAAGTTGTTCCGTGCGGTTGTGGACACCGTAGCACCTGGTACCGTATTGATTACCGAGACAAATGTCCCGCACAAAGACAATATTTCCTATCTGGGTAACGGCCATGACGAAGCCCAGATGGTGTATCAATTCCCTTTGCCGCCGCTGGTGTTACACGCGATCCATACCGGTTCTGCGCAGGTGTTAAGCCAGTGGGCAAACTCTTTATCTGATGCCACAAATGGCAATACGACATGGTTTAATTTCCTCGCCTCCCACGACGGCATTGGGCTCAATCCGTTGCGCGGAATATTACCGGAAGAAGATATTTTACAGCTGGTGAATCAGCTTCAGGATGAAGGCGCACGAGTCAACTGGAAAAATAATCCTGATGGTACGCGCAGCCCCTATGAAATAAACGTCACGTATATGGATGCGCTAAACCGTCGGGATAGCAGTGATGAGGAACGTCTGGCCAGATTTATCCTGGCTCATGCCATATTGCTTGCATTTCCGGGTATCCCTGCCATTTACGTGCAAAGTATTCTGGGGTCACGTAATGATGAAGCCGGAGTCGAGCGCCTGGGTTATAACCGCGCTATCAACCGTCAGAAATATGAACGGCATGCAATTGAAAGCCAGCTGCTGGATGAAAATAGTTTACGCCAGCAAGTGTATAAACAATTATCTCATCTGATCAATGTTCGTAAAAATCACCGGGCATTCCATCCTGACAGCAGTTTTATTACGCAATGCATTAATGGCAGTGTGTTAGAAATAAAACGAACCTCGAAAGAGGGAAATCATGTTACGGCATTATTCAATCTGAGCCATCATCGCCAACAGATTACTCTGCCAGGTAATAATATTCAGGATTTAATTTCCGGTATAAAAATTAACGGAAAGCAATCTTACGAAATACAACCTTATCAGGTGTTGTGGCTTAGCTATTAATATAAAGGAATAACCATGAAAACGAAAAAAGCAGTGCTGTTAACAGCACTGGTAGCCGCTGCTTTGCTCTCAGGATGTAAGCAAGACGATTCTGAGCAGGTCACTATTGAATTTATGCATTCGTCGGTTGAACAGGAACGCCAGGCGGTCATCACCAAATTGATCGCTCGTTTCAGCGAGGAAAACCCACAAATCATCGTTAAGCAGGTGCCTGTCGAAGAAGACGCCTATAACACCAAAGTGATCACCCTGGCACGTTCCGGCGCGCTGCCCGAGGTTATCGAAGTCAGCCACGATTACGCCAAAGTGATGGATAAAGAGCAGCTTATCGATCGTGATGCCATCAAAACCGTGATTTCAGGCGTCGGCGAAAGTAGTTTCTACGATGGCATTTTACGCGTGGTGCGCACCGAAGACGGCAGTGCTTTTACCGGTGTGCCTATCAGCGCCTGGTTGGGCGGCATCTGGTATCGCAAATCCGCGCTGGCGAAGGCCGGAGTGAACGAACCCACCAACTGGACGGAATTGCTCAACGCGGCGCGCGTCATGACCGATAGCGCCCACAAGAAATACGGTATTGCGCTGCCCACGGCTGAAAGCGTGATGACCGAACAAACCTTCTCGCAATTCGCGCTCTCAAATGGTGCCAACGTCTTTGATGCTGCCGGAAACGTCACCGCTAACTCACCTGAAATGCTGACCTCGCTCAATTATTACCGCGAGCTGGCGCAGTACACCATGCCAGGTTCCAACGATGTGATGGAAATAAAAGATGCCTTTATGAATGGCACCACCTCGATGGCGGTTTATTCCACCTACATCTTGCCAGCTTTCTATAAAGACGGTTCACCGCAGGATCTCGGCTTCGTAGTGCCTACGGAAAAATCCCCGGCGGTGTACGGCATGATCACCTCGCTGACCATTACCGCCGGGCAAAGCAAGCCAGAAACCGAAGCGGCACAGAAATTTATCTCATTCATGGAGACTGCGCAGAACTCGGCTGATTGGGTGCTGATGTCACCTGGTGCGGCATTACCGGTCACTAAAGCCGTCGCACAAACCGACAGCTACAAAAATAACGAGGTAATCAAAGCCTTTGGCACGCTTCCCGCCGAACTGATTGCCCAATTCCCGAACGTGCAGGTCTTTGGCTCAGTGGGGGAGAAAAACTTTACCCGCATGGGCGACATCACCGGCTCAGCCATTTTGAGTGAAATGGTCAACCAGGTCACGGTGGGTAAACAAGCCACCGCTCCGGCACTGGATAACAGCCAGCAGCGCATCGTCGAATTGATGAAACAACACTGAAATCACAGGATAAGTCACTATGAAGAAGTGGTTCTCAGGCCGCTCTGATATGCCATTTGCCATGATGCTACTCGCCCCCAGCTTGTTATTGCTGGGGGATTAGTGGCCTGGCCGATGCTATCGAACATCGAAATCAGTTTTTTGCGCTTGCCGCTTAACCCGAACATCAGCTCGCGGTTTATCGGGCTGGAAAATTACCTCAACATCCTGAGCGATACGGCGTTCTGGCACTCGCTATGGACCACGTTCTGGTACACCGCGCTGGTAGTTCTTGGCAGTACAGGGTTAGGGCTGGGCGTGGCGCTGTTCTTTAACCGCGAGTTTCGGTTACGTAAAACAGCGCGCTCGCTGGTGATCCTTTCTTACGTGACACCGTCAATCTCTTTGGTGTTCGCGTGGAAATATATGTTTAACAGCGGCTACGGCATCGTGAACTATCTCGGCGTCGACATGCTGCATCTGTTCAACGAAGCGCCGTTGTGGTTCGACAACCCCGGCAGCAGCTTCTTTTTAGTAGTGCTGTTCGCCATCTGGCGCTACTTCCCATATGCGTTTATCTCATTCCTGGCGATTTTGCAGACCATCGACAAATCGCTGTACGAAGCGGCTGAAATGGACGGGGCGAACGGCTGGCAGAAATTCAAAATTGTCACGCTGCCAGCCATTATGCCGGTACTGGCAACGGTGGTGACGCTGCGCACCATCTGGATGTTCTACATGTTTGCGGATGTCTGGTTGTTAACCACCAAGGTCAACATTCTCGGCGTCTATCTCTATAAAACGGCCTTTGCCTTTAATGACTTAGGAAAAGCAGCCGCCATTTCCGTGGTGCTGTTCGTCATTATCTTCGCCGTCATCTTGCTGACCAGAAAACGGGTGAATCTTAAATGACCGCTAATCATCGCAAACTGTTAGGGCGCGTGGGCTTTTACTCTGGGCTGGCATTGTTCCTGGCAATCACGCTATTCCCGTTCTTTGTCATGCTGATGACTTCGTTTAAAAGTCCGAAAGAGGCCATCTCGTTGCATCCGACCATCTTCCCGCAAGAGTGGACGTTGCAGCATTACATCGACATTTTTAACCCAACCATCTTCCCGTTTTTGACCTACTTCAAAAACAGCCTGGTGGTATCGCTGACTTCCTCTGCCATTGCGGTGTTGATCGGCATCCTGGGCGCATATGCACTTTCCAAATTGCGCTTTAAAGGGCGGATGACCATCAACGCCAGTTTCTACGCGGTGTATATGTTTTCCGGCATTTTGCTGGTGGTGCCATTGTTCAAAATCATCACCGCACTGGGGATTTACGATACCGAACTGGCGCTGATCATCACGATGGTGACGCAGACCCTGCCAACTGCGGTCTTTATGCTGAAAAGCTACTTCGACACCATTCCGGATGAAATAGAAGAAGCAGCGATGATGGACGGCTTAAACCGCCTGCAAATCATCTTCTACATCACCGTGCCGCTGGCGATTTCCGGGCTGGTTTCGGTATTCGTCTACTGCTTTATGGTGGCGTGGAACGACTATCTGTTTGCCTCTATTTTCCTCTCCAGCTCGGCAAACTTCACGCTGCCAGTTGGCTTAAGCACGCTGTTCAGCACCCCGGATTACGTGTGGGGAAGAATGATGGCGGCCTCGCTGGTGACTGCATTGCCAGTGGTGGTGATGTACGCACTTTCCGAACGCTTTATTAAAAGCGGCCTGACTGCAGGCGGCGTTAAAGGTTAAGCAGGTTCATTTGCACTGTTTTGTAGGGTGGATAAGCGCAGCGCCATCCACCACAACATTTAATTACTGGAGTTAAAAATGAAGAAGTTAGTCGCAACCGCACCGCGTATCGCGGCCTTAGTGGACTATGAAGATCGTGCCGTACAGGCACACGAAGTGAAAATCAAAGTGGCCTTCGGTGCGCCAAAACACGGCACCGAAGTGGTGGATTTCCGCGCCGCCAGCCCGTTTATCGACGAAGAATTTTCGACGGAATGGAATATGTTTGTGCCACGCGCAGAAGGTGCAGCCCGTGGTATTGAATTTGGCAAATTCCAGCTCGGCAATATGGTCGTCGGTGAAGTCATCGAATGCGGTGCTGACGTCACCGAATATCAAATGGGCGACCAGGTTTGCACTTACGGCCCATTACAGGAAACGGTTATCGCCAACGGCGTTAACAACTACAAACTGCGCAAAATGCCTGCCGGAGCGAGCTGGAAAAATGCGGTTTGCTACGATCCGGCGCAGTTCGCCATGAGCGGTGTGCGCGATGGCAATGTGCGGGTAGGGGATTTTGTAGTCGTCGTCGGTCTCGGTGCTATTGGCCAAATTGCCATTCAACTGGCGAAAAAAGCTGGTGCATCCGTCGTGATTGGCGTTGACCCTATTGCGCATCGTTGTGAAATAGCCAAACGTCACGGCGCAGATTTCTGCCTGAACCCGATTGGCACCGACGTGGGCCTGGATATCAAAAAGATCACCAATAAGCTTGGCGCGGACGTGATTATCGAAACCAGCGGCAACGACCAGGCGCTGCAAGCCGCACTGCGCGGTATCGCCTACGGCGGCACCATCTCTTACGTTGCTTTTGCCAAACCTTTCCATGACTTCAACCTGGGTCGCGAAGCTCACTTCAATAACGCCAAAATCGTCTTTTCCCGCGGCAGTAGCGAACCAAATCCGGACTATCCGCGCTGGGATCGTAAGCGTATTGAACAAACCTGCTGGGAGCTGTTGATGAACGGTTATCTGAACTGTGAAGACCTGATTGACCCGGTAGTGACATTCCATGACAGCGCCGAAAGCTACATGAAGTATGTCGATAAGCATCCGGATTTGAGCATCAAGATGGGCGTAACCTTCTAATTTCCCGTCGTCTTTCAAGTTGCAGATATGTTGGCTGCTTTCGTGCATCCCAGTCACATACTTGAGTAAGCTCCAGGGGATTTACTCTCTTGCCGCCTTTCTGCACCTCGAAATACTTAGGGAAATATTTTCAGGAATAATTAAGGAATAAATCATGAAAATCGGTACTCAAAATCAGGCGTTTTTCCCGGCAGATATTCTGGAAAAATTCAAATACGTCAAAGCGATGGGCTTCGATGGCTTCGAAATCGACGGCAAACTGCTTGTCGAAAATGTGCAGGCAGTGAAAGCGGCGATTGCCGCTACTGGTTTGCCGGTCACTACCGCATGTGGCGGTTACGATGGCTGGATTGGCGACTTTATTGAAGAGCATCGTTTGAATGGCCTGCAACAAATTACCCGCATTCTTGAAGCATTGGCGCAAGTGGGTGGCAAAGGGATTGTGGTTCCAGCGGCGTGGGGCATGTTCACGTTTCGCTTGCCGCCAATGAACTCACCGCGCAGCCTGGCAGGGGATCGTAAAGCGGTTAGTGATTCGCTGCGTTATCTGGATGAAGTCGCGGCACGTACCGGGACCACGGTTTACCTCGAACCGCTTAACCGTTACCAGGATCATATGATCAACACTCTGGCCGATGCGCGTTCGTATATCGAAGAAAACCAGCTAAAACACACGCAAATCATCGGCGATTTCTATCACATGAATATCGAAGAAGACGACATCAGCACGGCGTTTCATGCTAACCGCGACCTGCTTGGTCATGTGCATATTGCCGACAACCATCGTTACCAGCCAGGCAGCGGCAGTATCGATTTCAAAAAGCATTTTGAACAACTTCGCGCGGATGGCTATGACGGTTACATCGTCTACGAAGGCCGCATTCGCGCGGAAGATCCGGCGGCGGCGTACCAACAGTCGTTGCAATTTTTGCGTACCTGCTAAGAGGCAACGTGAGATGAGTCGAAAACTCAGGGTGGCTATTATCGGTGGTGGGCAGGTCGCTCAAACCGTCCATGCGTCGTATTACCTGACAAGAAGTGAACTGGAACTGGTGGCTGTCGTTGATAGCCACACCGGTCGTGCGCAGGCGCTGGCAGACAAACTCGGTATCCCACATGCCTTCAGCGATGCAGATGAAATGTATCGCACATGTGCGCCCGACATTGTCAGCGTCTGCACGCCGAACCGTTTCCATCATCAACATGTGATGCAGGCTCTGGAGCACAACTGCCATGTGATGTGTGAAAAGCCACCGGCCATGACGCCGGAGCAAGCGGCTGAAATGCGCGATGCTGCCCGCAAAGCCGGGAAAGTGTTGGCCTACGATTTTCACCACCGTTTTGCCAGCGACACGCAGTTTTTACGCCAGCAAGTGGTTGCCGGCACGCTCGGCGAAATTTATGTCACCACCGCTAAAGCGTTGCGCCGCTGCGGTGTACCGGGCTGGGGTGTTTTCACCAATAAAGAGTTACAGGGCGGCGGGCCGCTTATCGACATCGGTATTCATATGCTCGATGCCGCAATGTATGTGCTCGGTTTTCCGGCGGTGCGGCGGGTATCGGCGCACTCGTTCCAGAAGCTTGGCACCCGTAAACACAGCGGGCAATTCGGTGAGTGGGACCCAAAAACCTACACCGTAGAAGATGCGCTGTTCGCCACTATCGAGTTTCACAACGGCGGCATTCTGCGTCTTGAAACTTCGTTTGCGCTGAACATTGCCCAGCAATCGGTGATGAATGTGGAATTCTGTGGGGTAAACGCGGGGGCCACGCTGTTCCCGGCACATATCTACCAGGATGAAGCTGGAGAGATGGTGACGTTGTCACAAAGAGAAACCGCTGACAGCCAGCGCCATTTCAAAAGCATGCAGGCGTTTGTCGATCATGTTCTTGGTGAGCCAGTCAGCATCGCGGATGCCGAGCAGGGCTACCTTATTCAGCAACTGGTTGCGGCGATTTATCGCGCAGCGGAATCAGGAGCGAGCATCGATTTATGAGCACTCTTACCCGACTGCAAGACCTGCAATTTAGCCAACACACGCTGAATAAATTTGCCACCTTAATGGCCGCTGGAAATGGCTATCTGGGGCTACGGGCCTGCCATGAAGAAGCCTACACCGAGCAGACTCACGGTATGTATCTGGCGGGGTTTTATCATCGCAGTTCAGCCGTAGAAACCACCGAACTGGTGAATTTGCCTGATGTGCTGCAAATGCGCATCGAACTGGATGGCGAAATATTTACCCTGCTTTCAGGGACGGTGACTGATTATCATCGCGAGCTTGATTTGGCTTGTGGAGAACTGCGTCGCAGCCTGGTGTGGCATGCGCCAAACGGTAAACGTTATCAGATCGTGTGCCAGCGATTCCTGTCGGCGGCACAGCATTCCTTGTTGTGCTCGCGTGTGGCTATCACGCCGCTCGACGACAATGCGCGGGTCACCATCAGCACCGGTATCGATGCCACCCAAACTAACTCAGGCCGTCAGCATCTGGATGAAACCAGTGTCCGGGTCTTTGAACAGCGGTATTTACAGGGTCGTTATCGCACTCTTGACGGCAGCAATGAAGTGGTGATTAGCAGTTTCTGTGCCTTGCCAGCGGAGAGTTGCAGCAGCTTTTATGCGAAGAACCGCCGTCTGACCCAGCACTGTAGCGGCAAGGTAGCAAAAGGCGAGACATTCGAGTTGGTGAAAACCAGCTGGATTACCAGCTCGTTAGATAGCGACTACCACGCAGCCATTTGCAGCGTACAGGCGTTGAACAAGCTGATGCAGTGTGTGGAACGGGGTTATGAGCAACTGCTGGCCGAGTCCAACCAGGTTTGGGAGACATACTGGCAACGCAGCCGTGTGCAGCTTGAAAGCCAAAATAGCCAGGATCAAATTGCGTTAGATTTTGCGTTGTATCACCTGTTTGCGATGACCCCCGCGCATAACGAGAAATGCAGTATTGCGGCGAAAGGGCTGACCGGCGAAGGCTACAAGGGCCATGTTTTCTGGGATACCGAAGTGTTCTTGCTGCCATTCCATCTGATGACGCAACCAGAAATCGCTCGCCAGTTGTTGAGTTATCGCTGGCATAACCTCGCGGGCGCACTGGCGAAAGCGCGCAAAAATGGCTGGCAGGGCGCATTGTTCCCGTGGGAAAGCGCCTGGTCCGGGGAAGAAGAAACACCAGAGTTTGCGGCAATTAATATCCGTACTGGCTTGCGCCAGAAAGTTGCCTCAGCCGTGGCTGAACACCATTTGGTGGCAGATATTGCCTGGGCGGTAGACGCATATTATCAAGTCACCGGCGAAGATGGCTTTATGCGTGAACGCGGAGTGGCGCTGTTGCTTGAAACCGCACGTTTCTGGATGAGCCGCGCAGTTGAGGCTAATGGCAGGCTGGAACTGCACGATGTCATTGGGCCGGACGAGTACACCGAGCATGTTAATAACAACGCCTATACCAACTATCTGGCGTATCACAACGTTGAACGAGCCAGGCACTATTTACAGCATTTTGCGTTACCGGACGACGATTTCATCCGCCAGGCCGATCGTTTCCTTGAACGTATTTGGTTGCCTGAAGCCCGTGAAGACCATGTTATTGCGCAAGACGACAGCTTCTTCAGCAAACCGACCCTTGATCTCACAAGCTATAAAGAGCAGCAGGGCACTCAAGCTATCTTGCTGGATTACTCACGCGCTGAAGTTAACGAGATGCAAATCCTTAAACAGGCGGATGTGGTGATGCTGGCCTACATGTTGCCGTGGCAGTTTACGCCAGCCCAGCTGGCAGCCAATCTCGATTACTATGAACCGCGCACCATTCACGACTCTTCGCTCAGCAAAGCCATTCATGGCGTCATTGCTGCACGTTGTGGACGCCGTGAACAGGCATATCAATTCTGGCAGCAGGCATGTCTTATCGATCTCGGTGATGAACCGCACAGCTGTGACGACGGCATTCACGCCGCCGCGACCGGCGCAATCTGGCTCGGTGCGGTGCAGGGTTTTGCTGGGCTAACCGTGGAATGTGGAGAATTGCATCTGAACCCATGTTTGCCCGAACAGTGGCAATCCATCTCGCTGCCGTTTGCCTGGCAAGGGGCGCGCATCCAACTGACGTTAACTCACCAACAGTTGAGCGTGACTTCATCGTCCGAAAAACCGATCAATCTTCACCTTGGCAACACCGTGCGGCAAATCACGAGGGCTGCGACTTTTTCGCTGGCTGATTTTTTCACACCTTTAACTGGGAGCGGTACCACGAAAGGAACACCACTATGAAGCCTGAAGCAGTAATTTTTGATTTAGACGGCGTGGTGACGGACACCGCTCATTTGCATTTCCTGGCATGGCGACAGGTTGCCAATGAAATTGGTATCGAGATCGACGAGCGGATTAACGAGCAGCTCAAAGGTATCAGCCGCATGGATTCCCTGGCGCGCATTTTGCGCAGCGGGGGAGCAGAGCAGTGTTTTGACAGCCAGGCAAAAATCAAACTTGCCGAGCGTAAAAACACGCTCTATGTCGCGTCACTTCAGCACCTCGATCCTGCGGCGATCCTGCCGGGAATTGCGGCGTTGCTCGAAGAACTTCACCACCAGCATATTCGTGTCGGGCTGGCTTCTGTTTCCCTGAATGCGCCACGCATTCTGCAAGCGTTGCGGCTTAAAGGTCAGTTCGATTTCTGCGCGGACGCCAGCCAAATCGAGCATTCAAAACCCGATCCTGAAATCTTCCTTGCCGCTTGTGCAGGGCTGGGTGTCGAACCGGCCAGATGTATTGGCATTGAAGATGCACAAGCGGGAATTGAGGCGATTAACGCCAGCGGCATGCTCTCGGTAGGGGTTGGCTCGGGGCTTGAACACGCCGATTTGCTTCTGCCGACGACGGCAGAATTGAACTGGCCACTTTTGCAAACATTCTGGTTAACCAAACACAGTGCACACGCGGTGTGAAAAAAGGAACAAGTGATGGCACAACTCTCGTTGCAGCACATTCAAAAGATTTATAACAACCAGGTTCATGTGGTGAAAGATTTCACCCTCGAAATCGAGGACAAAGAATTTATCGTGTTCGTTGGACCATCGGGCTGCGGAAAATCGACCACTTTGCGGATGATTGTCGGACTGGAAGAAATCAGTGGTGGCGAACTGTTGATTGATGGCGTGTGCATGAATGACGTGCCTGCCAAGTCGCGCGGTATCGCTATGGTGTTCCAGAACTACGCGCTGTATCCGCATATGTCGGTTTACGACAACATGGCGTTCGGGCTGAAGATGCAGAAACTCGACGCCAACATTATTGATGAACGCGTACAGTGGGCCGCCTCTATTCTGGGGTTAAAAACCTACCTCGACCGTAAACCTGCTGCTCTTTCCGGTGGGCAACGCCAGCGCGTGGCGCTAGGACGCGCCATCGTACGCGAAGCAGGTGTCTTTTTGATGGATGAACCGCTATCCAACCTGGATGCGCGGTTGCGAGTACAAATGCGTGCTGAAATCAGCAAGCTCCATCAAAAACTGAATACCACCATGATCTACGTGACCCACGATCAGACCGAAGCGATGACCATGGCAACGCGCATCGTTATCATGAAAGATGGCATTATTCAGCAGGTTGGGGCGCCTAAAACGGTTTATAACCATCCGGCCAATATGTTTGTTGCCGGGTTTATTGGCTCGCCATCGATGAACTTTATCCGTGGCACACTGGATGACGGCTGCTTCGTCACTGAAACATTAAAGCTGCCTATCCCGGATGATAAATATGCGGCAATGAACTTAGCTAATTATCAACATAAACCAGTGATATTGGGTATTCGCCCTGAAGATATTATCCCGGTGTTACAGGATAAAGGCATTGACGCTCATATTACGGTGGCTGAGCTAACCGGAGCGGAGTTTATGTTATACGCCACCGTAGGTGGCCATGAATTAACCTTACGCGCCAATTCAGATAGTGATTATCGGGCTGCACAAAATATAAAAATAACGTTCGATATGAATAAAAGTCATTTCTTTGATTCTGAAACTGAATACGCGATTAACTAATAATATTCTGTACCCTGCCGGGAATTAACACTCCCGGCTTTTTCTCTCTGTGTAAATTTTACAAGGAATACAAAAATGAAAAAGCTAATGCAATGCACAGTGCTTATTGCCTGTGCAGGAGCGGCCTGCGTGCAAGCTGCGGAAAATAACGGCTGGAATTATAATATTGGTGCGATGTACGAAATAGAAAACGTTGAAGGTCAGGGTGAGGATAAAGATGGATTATATGAACCCTCTGTCTACTTTAATGCCAGCTATGGTGACTGGTCTATCGCATTAACCATGTATCAGGAAGGTTCGGCGGATTACAGCGACTTATCCCGTGGTACTTACTTTAACCGCCCGGAAATCGATATTCGTTATCAAATTGTCGACAATGATGACTGGTCACTAGGTTTCACTGGCGGCATGCGTAATTACGGCTACCATTTCAAAAATGATGATGGTTCCAGCAATGGTACGGCAAATACCCAGCGTTATAAATTCCAGCCGGACTGGAATGTGAAAATTAACCCTGACTGGAGTTTCAGCGGTTGGTTGGCATACTACCGCTTTGATAACGATCTTGACCAGACCGGCTATTCCGACAGCCGTGTTGAAACGGAAACGGGGTTCAGCTGGCGAATTAATGAAACCGTTACACTACGCACTAACTACTATTTAGAACGCGGCTTTAATAGCGATAGCGATAAAAATAACGGTGAGTTTTCTACCCAGGAAATGCGTATCTATCTGCCGATTGCGCTTGGCAATACCACTTTGACGCCATACACCCGTCTGGGGTTGGATCGCTGGACGAACTGGGATTGGTCTGAGGATATTGACACTGAAAACCATGACTATAATCGTCTGGGTTTATTGTATGCCTATGATTTCCGGAACGGCCTGTCAATGACGCTGGAGTATGCATTCGAGTGGGAAAACCATGACGAAGGTGATAACGATAAATTCCACTATGCAGGTATTGGTGTGAATTACGCGTTTTAAGTTTCGGATTTCGCTGCGCTTATCCGACCTACGAAACTGTTTAGCCGTTGTAGGTGGATAAGCGATAGCATTATCCACCATTTTGAAGTGAATAAATCTCAGGAGATAGACCCCGTCAACGTGATCTTCGTTGGAATTAATGTTCTGGGAGCGGCATACTTTCCGGAAATTCTCTCAAACAATAGCGCGCTACCGGCAGTGCCTAATTCCAGTGTCGGGACTTCAATCCCCCCTGGCGGTGGGGAGAGTAGAAAACTCAACATGTCGTTGCTGTATCCCACTACTGAAAGTTGCCCGGGGATCTTAATGCCTTTTTCTTGGGCGATACGGTAGATACTCATTAACTTCAGGCTGTCGGTGGCGAATATCGCATCAGGAAGATCCTGATGGCTCAATAATTGTTGAGCAGCTTCAAGTGCTGTTTCATTAGTATAGCCACCATCAACGACCCACTCTTCAGGCAAACTAATATTTTGCTCAAGCAGGCAATCTCTGAACCCAGCGAGTCGGTCTACCGAAACGTGATAATCAAGCGGGGCATGAATGCAGGCTATTTTACGATGCCCGTTATTGATCAGTGTTTGGGTTAACGCAATGCTGTCGCGATAATTATCCGTATCCACCGAACAAACATGCTTGAACTCACCATCTACTTTCCCAATCACGACCACAGGAATAGCGTACTGATCCAGTTCCTCAAAGAATGATTCATCAGTGGGGGAGCTGAGCATAATAATGCCCTTGATCATTTTTTGTTTAATTTTGCTGACACACTTTTGCAGGTCTTCTTTACTATTTTTGGATGTCTGCAATATGACGTCAAATCCTTCTTGTTCTGCCCTGGCGGTAATAGCATGCAGGACTTCAGAGAAAAATGGATTTCCTGCGGTCGTTTTGGTTGAGCGAGTTGAGATAACCATAATCGCGTCAAAACCCGATGAAGTCAGGGCGCGCGCTAATTTATTCGGCTGGTAATTTAACTCTTCAATCGCTTTTAAAACACGTTCAAGTGCTTCAGGGGAAATATTAGTCTGCTTATTAAGCACCCGCGATACGGTTGATTTAGAAACGTTCGCCAAACGGGCAATATCATAAATGGTGGGCGACATGACTGAACCGGTCCTGTTCTGCGCCAAAAGATAACGCATATTACTTAAGCTCGATGAGGCTGTCTATGCATGATACGCCGCCTTCAATTGGCTATAAAATTGAGCTATACCCTTTGATTTGCCACTATTTACCCCCATAACCTCCCTCATAACAGCTTCAAAAGGGTGCAACCAGGACGCAGATGAACAGAATCAAGAATGAAATAAATGCCCTGATGAACCGGGGCGTGGACCGACATTTACGTCTTGCCGTCACGGGTTTAAGCCGTAGCGGCAAGACAGCGTTTATTACCGCGATGGTGAATCAATTACTGAGCGTACATAACGGGGCGCGTTTGCCGTTGCTCAATGCGGTGCGTGAAGAAAGACTGCTTGGCGTGAAACGTGTTCCCCAGCGCGACCTTGGTATTCAACGTTTCACTTATGATGAAGGGCTGGCGCAACTTTACGGTTCGCCGCCGAACTGGCCGACGCCGACTCGGGGTGTCAGCGAAATGCGTCTTGCGTTGCGCTATCGCTCAAACGATTCGTTGTTACGCCATTTCAAAGACACCTCGACGCTGTATCTGGAAATTGTCGACTACCCTGGCGAATGGTTGCTGGATTTGCCTATGCTTGCGCAAAACTACCTGAGCTGGTCGCGTCAAATGACCGGCCTGTTGCAGGGCGATCGCGCTGAATGGTCCGCACTTTGGCGCAAATTATGCGAAGGGTTAGACCCGCTCGCACCAGCCGATGAAAACCGCCTGGCGGCGATTTCAGAAGCCTGGACTGACTATTTGTTGCGCTGCAAGCGTGAAGGTTTGCACTTTATCCAGCCTGGCCGCTTCGTGTTACCCGGCGACATGGCGGGAGCGCCAGCACTGCAATTTTTCCCGTGGCCGGATGTGGACGCGGTCGGCGAATCGAAACTCGCGCAGGCCGATAAAACCACCAACATTGGCATGCTGCACGCGCGCTTTGATTACTACTGCGAAAAGGTGGTGAAGGGCTTTTATAAAAACCACTTCCTGCGTTTTGACCGCCAGATTGTGTTGGTGGATTGCCTGCAACCGCTCAATAGCGGCCCGCAAGCGTTTAACGATATGCGTCTGGCTCTGACGCAACTGATGCAAAGTTTCCATTACGGCCAGCGCACCTTGTTCCGCCGCCTGTTTTCACCGGTTATCGACAAGCTGTTGTTTGCCGCGACAAAGGCCGACCACGTTACGGTTGATCAACATGCCAACATGGTGGCGCTGCTCCAGCAACTGGTGCAGGACGCCTGGCAAAATGCCGCGTTCGAAGGTATCGACATGGACTGCATGGGTCTTGCCTCGGTGCAAGCCACACAGAGTGGCCTGGTTGATGTGAAAGGAGAGCAAATTCCGGCGCTGCGTGGGAACCGTTTAAGTGATGGCGAGCCGCTGACGGTTTATCCTGGTGAGGTTCCAGCGCGTTTGCCTGGTAGTACCTTCTGGGAGAAACAAGGTTTTCAGTTTGAACAGTTCCGCCCACAAGTCATGGATGTGGACCGGCCAATGCCACACATTCGGATGGATGCGGCACTGGAGTTTTTAATTGGGGATAAATTGCGATGAAAGAACCATTAAAACCGCGTGTCGATTTCGCGCAACCGTTGGATGTGGAACAAGAACCGAGTTTCAAAGCCGCGCATGCTTTTAGTGAGCCGGAAGCTGAAAAGTTTACTCCCGTCTTAAATTCGCTGGATGAAGTGGAAGATGAAGGGCAGGCCGAAGCGGTTATTGAAGCCGCGTTACATCCTAAACGCAGTATATGGCGGCGCATGGTTCAGGTGGGCCTTGGGCTGTTTGGTGTCAGCGTGGTGGCGCAAGGCGTCCAGTGGACGCATAACGCTTTTGTTACGCAAGACTGGATAGCGCTCGGCGGCGGCATCGCCGGTGGGTTAATTATCGCCGCGGGTGTCGGTTCGGTGGCAACGGAGTGGCGTCGTTTATGGCGTTTACGCCAGCGTGCAGAAGAGCGCGATGAAGCACGCGATTTGATGCACAGTCACGGAATGGGTAAGGGTCGGGCATTTTGTGAAAAGCTGGCGCGCCAGGCTGGGCTTGATCACGGGCATCCGGCATTACAACGCTGGTATGCCGCGATTCATGAAACGCAAAACGACCGCGAAGTAGTTGAGCTGTACGCACGTTTGGTGCAGCCCGTGCTTGATAACCAGGCGCGTCGGGAAATCAGCCGTTCGGCTGCGGAATCGACCTTAATGATTGCGGTCAGCCCGCTGGCGCTGGTGGATATGGCGTTTATCGCCTGGCGTAACTTGCGCCTGATTAACCGCATTGCCACGCTGTATGGCATCGAATTGGGCTATTTCAGCCGTATACGTTTGTTCCGCCTGGTATTGTTGAATATCGCCTTTGCCGGTGCCAGTGAACTGGTGCGTGAAGTGGGTATGGACTGGATTGGCCAGGATCTGGCGGCACGGCTTTCCACGCGTGCAGCGCAGGGAATTGGCGCGGGTTTACTGACAGCGCGCTTGGGGATTAAAGCGATGGAGCTGTGCCGCCCGCTACCGTGGATTGACGGTGATAAACCGCGGCTCGGGGATTTCCGCAAGCAGCTGTTGGTGCAGCTCAAAGAGACCATGAACAAAAAGCCCAATACACCTTCGTAACACGGGTACGCGCCAGCCACTGTCATTGGTCGTTATGTAAATGACGGATGACAACGGTGGATGGTGCTGGCGCTTATCCGTCCTGGAATTGTACAACCCTCCCGTATCATCAGCTTATCTGTCAACTTTTCTTCACACATCACTTTAGACTGCCCGGTATCTGGGGTATCATTAGTATCCCCAATGACTCCGTAATTTGCATTTGAAGGACACCTCCATGCGTCTGGAAGTCTTTTGCGAGGACCGCCTTGGTCTGACTCGAGAATTACTTGATTTACTTGTGCTGCGTAGTATCGATTTGCGAGGGATCGAAATTGATCCAATTGGGCGAATTTACCTGAATTTCTCTACCCTCGATTTCGACACGTTCAGCAGTTTAATGGCTGAAATCCGCCGTATTCCTGGGGTCACGGACGTGCGTACTGTGCCGTGGATGCCTTCTGAGCGTGAGCATCGTGCGCTGAGCGCTTTACTTGAAGCGCTGCCAGAGCCGGTACTTTCGCTGGATATGAGAAGCAAAGTGGAGCTGGCGAACCCGGCAAGCTGCACGCTGTTTGGGCAAAACGAAGACAAACTGCGTAACCATAACGCTGCCAGCCTGGTGAACGGTTTTAACTTTATGCGCTGGCTTGAAAGTGCGCCGGTTGAGTCACATACCGAACACGTGGTGATCAACGGGCAAAATTTCCTGATGGAAATCACGCCGGTTCATTTGGATAACGAAAACGACGGTCCTTCGCTGGTTGGTGCGGTAGTAATGCTGCGCTCCACGGTGCGTATGGGTCGCCAACTGCAAAACCTCTCCAATACCGATGTGGGTGCATTCAGCCAGATTGTCGCCGTCAGCCCGAAAATGCGCCATGTCGTCGAGCAGGCACACAAACTGGCCATGCTAAACGCGCCGCTGTTGATTGTTGGTGACACCGGCACCGGTAAAGATTTGCTGGCGCATGCTTGCCATCTTGGTAGCCCACGAGCGCAAAAACCTTATCTGGCACTGAATTGTGGTTCGATGCCTGATGATGTGGTTGAAAGCGAGCTGTTTGGCCATGCGCCAGGCGCTTATGCGAATGCTGTAGAAGGTAAAAAAGGCTTCTTTGAACAGGCGAATGGCGGTTCCGTCCTGCTGGATGAAATTGGCGAAATGTCACCGCGCATGCAGACTAAGCTGCTGCGTTTCCTCAACGATGGAACCTTCCGTCGGGTAGGTGAAGAGCATGAAGTCCATGTTGATGTGCGGGTGATTTGCGCGACGCAAAAGAACCTGATTGAGATGGTACAAAAAGGGGAGTTCCGCGAAGATCTCTATTATCGCCTGAACGTCCTGACGCTGAATTTGCCGCCGCTGCGCGACAGACCGCAAGACATCATGCCGCTGACTGAGCTGTTTGTGGCACGGTTTGCCGATGAACAAGGGGTGCCGCGTCCGAAACTCTCTAATGATTTGAGCAATGTGCTCACGCGTTATGGCTGGCCGGGCAACGTGCGTCAGTTGAAAAATGCGATCTATCGCGCATTAACCCAGTTAGAAGGTTACGAACTTCGTCCACAAGATATTCTGCTGCCTGATTTTGATACCGCGAGTTTGGTGGTTGGGGAAGAGGCGATGGAAGGGTCGCTGGATGATATTACCAGCCGTTTTGAACGCTCGGTGCTGACGCAGCTTTATCGTACTTATCCAAGTACGCGTAAACTGGCTAAACGCCTTGGCGTTTCACATACCGCGATTGCGAATAAATTGCGTGAATACGGCTTGAGCCAAAGAAAAACAGAGTCGTAAGAATAATGCCCCTGGTTAGCGGGGCATTCGAGACTGATGACAAACCTTTTCGTAGGTCGGATAAGCGCAAGCGTCATCCGACAAAACTGGCGAAAATGGTGGATGACGCTTGCGCTTATCCACCCTACAACACCTGTTTAGTGACCTTTGTCAGCCATCTGGACAATGCCCTCGGTTAGCGGGGGCATTCACACTTAAGCCTGAAGGGCTTCCAGTGCTGCGGTATAATCCGGCTCGTTAGTAATTTCATTCACTAACTGGCTGAATACCACTTCATTTTTCTCATTAAGAACCACAACCGCACGAGCAGTCAGGCCTTTCAGTGCGCCTTCAGAAATACCCACACCGTACGCCTGCTGGAATTCCGGGTTACGCAGAGTAGACAGCGTAATCACGTTGCTCAGGCCTTCAGCGCCGCAGAAGCGAGACTGTGCAAATGGCAGATCTGCAGAAACACACAGCACAACTGTGTTATCCATTTCAGTCGCCAGTTGGTTGAATTTGCGCACGGAAGCGGCGCAAACGCCGGTATCGATGCTTGGGAAAATGTTCAGTACTTTACGTTTTCCATCGAACTGGCTCAGTGCAACATCAGAGAGATCTTTTGCTACCAGAGTAAAAGCTTCAGCTTTGTTGCCAGTTTGTGGGATTTGACCTGCAACCGCTACAGGGTTGCCCTGGAAATGAACGATTTGTGACATGTTTGATTTTCCTTTTTACATATAATTAACGCCGCGAACAGTGTATGTCAGTATTCAGCTTCTGAATATAAAAAACTGATACTGCAAGTGAAAGTGTTCTCTGGCTATACTCAGCGAATGTCCTGGAACACTGGAAAAACAATGAGAACAGTTAAGGTTTATCAAGAAGCCTG
Organism: Buttiauxella sp. 3AFRM03; assembly: GCF_003675305.1. NCBI lineage: Bacteria > Pseudomonadati > Pseudomonadota > Gammaproteobacteria > Enterobacterales > Enterobacteriaceae > Buttiauxella > Buttiauxella sp. 3AFRM03. The sequence goes on along the minus strand of NZ_CP033076.1, from coordinate 471,830 downwards.
GCCGCTTCACACGCCTTTTGTGATTTCACGCGGTACCCGTAGCGAAGCCGTAGTCGTGGTGGTGGAGCTTGAAGAGGATGGAATTAAAGCCGTAGGCGAGTGCACACCGTATCCACGCTATGGCGAAAGCGTTGCTTCTGTCCTGGCGCAAATTACTACCCTGATTCCTGAGTTAGAAAAAGGGATGTCGCGTGCGCAATTACAGGCCGCACTTCCAGCAGGCGCGGCACGTAACGCCATCGACAGCGCGTTGTGGGATTTGGAAGCCCGGAAAAGTAAACGTACTCTGGCGTATATGGCCGGTGTTGAATTACCAGAGTTGGTCACCACGGCGCAAACCGTCAGTATTGCTGAACCACAGCAAATGGCGGCAGCCGCAAAACTGTTATGGGACAAAGGCGCACGTTTGCTGAAAGTCAAAATTGATGACCGGTTGATTACTGAGCGCATGGTGGCGATTCGTGCAGCAGCCCCGGAGGCTGTCATTATTGTTGACGCTAACGAAGCCTGGCACAGTGAAGGTCTGGCAGCGCGTTGCCAATTGTTGGCTGATTTGAATGTGGCGATGCTTGAGCAACCATTACCCGCAGGGCAAGACAGCCAGCTGGCAAACTTTATTCACCCATTACCGATTTGTGCCGATGAAAGCTGCCATACGCGTGAAAGCCTGGCAGCGCTGAAAGGGCGCTACGAAATGGTGAATGTGAAGCTGGATAAAACCGGTGGGTTAACCGAGGCGCTGGCGTTAACGCAAGCGGCGCGTGAGCAAGGGTTTGATGTGATGCTCGGCTGCATGTTGTGCACATCACGGGCCATCGCCGCCGCATTGCCGCTAGCGGCGAAGGTCCGTTTTGCCGATCTCGATGGCCCAACGTGGCTGGCCGTTGATGTCGAGCCAGGGCTGCACTTCGAAACCGGCAAACTTTATCCGTAAATTTCTATGACTTCTGCCAATGCAGTAAGCCCATCATGGCATCCAGATACCGCTCACTCGCTTCGTCAGCTGAGATGGGCGGGAATTCTGCGGTAATACACGGCAAGCCTAAATCTGCGCACCAGCTGCCAAATGAACCGGGCGTTTCGTAGCCTACGCTGGTCACCAGCGGTAATTCAAACGCTTTAGCAAGCCAGGCTCCGAGCACCGAGTTATCAGGATCTTCGATACATCCCAGTGGGTCATGGAAAGAGACAATCCACGCGGGCTGCAAGGTGTGAATTAACTGGCACAGCGCTGCGGTTTCCGGTTCGGACGCCGGTTTTTTACCCGTCGACAGCACGACATCACGTTTGTCAGCGCTACTGTTCCAGCGATAAACCGTTTCGCCCGATTTCCAGTTGGCAGCCGGGAAATTTCGATTCAAATCCACTCCGTTGGCATTGGCGCGCAAACCCAACTGGCAGCCGTCAGGATTCACCGCTAGCACCACATGATGGCGGCGATGTTCAGGCTCAAGAGTGCGCAGTGCGCAGGACAGCGTGACCATCGCTGCGTTTTCATCGCCATGTGTTCCGGCAATGATCAAACCGCTGCGTTGCTCACTGGGTGCTGCTGGGAACCAGATAAGCGGAGCGCCGAAAACTGATTTTCCAAAGCGTTCGCTTCCTGGAGGGAGATGTCCTCGTTGCGGGCGAGGGCGATGACCGGGCATAAATGTCCTTACTGTGACGAGTTGCAAGACATTATTAATAGCAGTGTTTAGTTAAAATCTCATCTGAAACAACTGTATGCCAGGCCATTATGTATCTTAAGGCTGGGTATCCGGCCACCTCACTTTCAAATGGAGACAGCTTAAGAGGTTTAAAAAATGCGTTTAAACGGTGCGCAAGAAGAATTCGAAATTATGCCCGCAGGAAGAGTAAAAAGGTCATTTGAGTGAGATGCTCCACATAAATTGCATCTTGGCGGGGTGTTTTTCTTATTGGCAAAACAAGTAATTGCGCTACATTAATGGTTCGATCTGGGCAAGGTATTACTCTTACAAAAATAAACAACTAAAGGGGCACTGATGAGAAATCGGTTTCGTATCACCACTTGTGCATTAACACTTGCTTGCTCGTTTTCACAAGCCTGGGCAGCAGATATTCCTGCAGGGACTCAACTTGCCTCCGACCAGAGTCTGGTGCGCCATATCAAAGATGAGCCCGCTTCTCTGGATCCGGTAAAAGCGGTGGGATTACCAGAAATTCAGGTCATTCGCGATCTGTTTGAAGGCCTGGTAAACCAAAATGAAAAAGGGCAACTGGAGCCTGGTGTGGCCACCAAATGGCAAAGTAATGACAACCGCACCTGGACATTTACTTTACGCAATGACGCACGTTGGTCGGACGGTACGCCAGTCACAGCACAAGATTTCGTCTATAGCTGGCAGCGCCTGGTTGACCCAAAAAACACTTCACCTTTCGCCTGGTTTGCCGCCCTTGCAGGTATCAATAATGCGCAAGCTATCATAGATGGAAAAATGCCAGCCGATAAACTGGGTGTAACGGCAGTCGATGCCAGAACATTGCGCATCCAGTTGGATAAACCGGTACCATATTTCCCGAATCTGACGGCCAACTTCTCGTTCTATCCAGTACCCAAAGCAGTGGTAGAGAAATTCGGTAACGACTGGACCAAACCCGGTAATTTGGTGGGCAATGGTGCGTACACCCTGAAAGACCGTGTTGTGAACGAAAAACTGGTCGCGGTGCAGAACAAAAATTACTGGGATAACAGCAAAACGGTCATTACCCAGGTGACCTTTATTCCGATTAACCAGGAGTCGTCAGCGACCAAACGTTACCTGGCAGGGGATATCGATATCACCGAATCCTTCCCAAAAAATCTCTATCAAAAGCTGCTAAAAGATATTCCAGGCCAGGTTTATACGCCGCCACAATTAGGAACGTATTACTACGCGTTTAATACCCAGAAAGGGCCAACCGCTGATGCACGCGTTCGCCTGGCTCTGAGCATGACCATTGACCGTCACATCATGGCAGATAAGGTGTTGGGTACCGGTGAGAAGCCAGCGTGGCGCTTTACCCCTGATGTGACCGCAGGTTTTAAACCAGAACCTTCACCATTTGAGCAAATGAGCCAGGAAGAGGCCAACGCTCAGGCAAAAACTTTGCTGCAAGCGGCAGGTTATGGCCCCAACAAACCACTTAATCTGACACTGCTGTACAACACTTCGGAAAACCATCAGAAGATTGCTATTGCGGTGGCATCTATGTGGAAGAAGAACCTTGGCGTGGACGTGAAACTGCAAAACCAGGAATGGAAAACGTATATCGACAGCCGTAATACCGGCAATTTCGATGTTATTCGTGCGTCCTGGGTTGGTGATTACAATGAACCATCCACCTTCTTGTCACTGTTAACTTCTACTCACAGTGGTAATATTTCGCGCTTCAATTCGCCGGAATATGACAAGCTGATGCAACAGGCAAGCCAGGAAACAACGGATGTTGCGCGGAATAAAGATTACAACCAGGCTGAGCGAATCATTCAGGAACAGGCGCCAATCGCCCCGATTTATCAATACACCAATGGTCGCTTGATCAAACCGTGGCTGAAAGGTTATCCGATTAATAACCCTGAAGATGTCGCGTACAGCCGCACCATGTATATCGTGGCACATTAACCGGTAACACTACGCTTATCCGCGCGACTAAAAAGGGCGGATAAGCCTTAGTAAACTGCGTTTCAGGAGGTTGAGGTTGCGTAGCCGCCGACAATAAACCAGGTGATGAAGACGATTGCAGCAATGATGATCGCAATAGGAAACAGAACGCCAATTTTCATTTTTATCTCATTTGTCAGTTAGAAAAAATTTGCCACTGGTTGCGGCCCGCTTCTTTGGCTTTATACAACGCCGCATCGGCTTGAGCGATAAAACGCGTTGCGTTAGTCGCAGGTGTTAAATTCGTAATACCCAGGCTTATGGTTACATAAGGTGCAACAGGCGAGGCGGCATGTTGAATCGCCAGATCCTGGATATTTTGTTGGATTCGTTTTGCCACTTCAATGGCCTGCTGCTGATTGGCTTCAGGCAGCAATATAATAAATTCCTCTCCGCCAAAACGTGCGGCAACATCATGTATTGAACGTGTTGCAGCCTCAAGGCATTTTGCAATCTTCACCAGACACTCGTCACCCGCCTGATGCCCGTAATGGTCGTTATATTTCTTAAAATAATCGACATCCAACATAATTAACGATACGGACGTACCGCATTGCTCGTGGCGTTGCATTGCTTTATCCAACAGCAAGTGGAAAGAACGGCGATTGGCAAGGCCAGTCAGTGGGTCGTGGTTCGCCAGATTCTGTAATTGCTTAATCAGTACTCTGTTTTCTTGCTCGCGGTTGATGGCTAACACAAACCAGCCGCGTAAAATCCGGCGACCAGACTCAAAAAGACAGGCCAGCAGCACGTAGAGTAAGGCATTGAGTACGGTCAGTTCTGAGGGGTAGACAAAATTACATATCAGAATCACCACCCAAATAGGCAAAGTGAAACTGAGCAACACGCGGCCATCAAAATAAAGTGAAATTAGCGCAGTGAAAATCAGTAACGCCGCGAAGGGAAAAACAATCCGTGAATCACCGCTGGCGAGAAACAAGTAAAAACAGCCCACCCATAACGCGCTGATGCACATTAGGGCTCCGTGCAGAAACTTGCTCAACCACTCCGCATATTGATCATGGGCCATACGCAGAATAAAAATTGCCGACGATGCAATAACCAGAATCAGCGCCATGATGATTTCCATAGCGGGGTAAGACTGCGTAATACTGGCCACTTGCTTCAGTGGTGAGAAATAATGACGGCCTAATATAAATAAACAGAACAATAGGTTAACCCATAGAAACCATGGGCCGCTCACGGTGATAGCGCGCTGTCGCATGCTCTTAAGGCGAAAGTCTAAATCAGGACTCTCGTTACGTCTTTCTCGCAAAGCTTATCTCCGTATGCCGCTTTGGCATTGCAATATTTAAAAAACCAACAGAAATGTAACATTATTTATTGAGCAAATTCAGCGTGTTTGCCTATTTTTCCGAGTTACATAACAAAAGAAGACGGCTAGACTAACTGCATTAATGTGGTCACACGTGGAGAAATGCAGTGGAAACCATCAAGGGACATCAGTTAATTGTGCCGGATGCTGTATTTGCCTGGCAATTGGATGGCAAAGGCGGTGTCGATAGCATCGAGAGTAACGACACTATTGATGCTGAGCATCCTGCCTGGCTGCATTTGAATTATACCCATTCAGAGAGTGCGAACTGGCTGGCGAAGACGTCAGTGCTACCAAATTATGCTCGCGATGCTCTGGCAGGGGAAAGCTTGCGCCCGCGCGTGTCACGCATAGGAGAGGGCACTCTTATCACTCTGCGTTGCATTAACGGTAGCACAGATGAACGCCCGGACCAGCTTGTCGCCATGCGTTTGTATATCGATGAACGGCTGATTGTCTCTACGCGTCAGCGACAGGTATTAGCGCTGGATGATGTGGTCAACGATCTTAAAGAGGGCGCAGGCCCGAACGACAGCGGCTCCTGGCTGGTGGATGTTTGTGATGCGCTGACCGATCACGCCAGCGAATTTATCGAACAGCTGCACGATAAAATCATCGACCTGGAAGATAACCTGCTTGACCAGCAAATCCCGCCACGCGGCTATCTTGCCCTGCTGCGCAAACAACTGATCGTAATGCGCCGTTATATGGCACCACAACGTGATGTTTACGCCCGGCTTTCCAGCGAACGCTTACCGTGGATGACCGACGATCATCGTCGCCGGATGCAGGATATTTCCGACAGGCTAGGACGCGGACTGGATGAAATAGATGCGTGTATTGCGCGTACCGCTGTGATGACGGACGAAATCGCTCAGGTGATGCAGGAAGCGATGGGGCGACGCACTTACACCATGTCGTTGATGGCGATGGTCTTTTTACCCAGCACATTTTTGACTGGGTTATTTGGGGTGAATTTAGGTGGAATTCCTGGCGGCGGCTGGCATTTTGGTTTCAGCATGTTCTGCATCATGTTGGTGGTTCTTATAGGTGGTGTTGCCTGGTGGTTACATCGTAGTAAATGGCTGTAAAATTTAACATTTTTAACATCAGGCGGACTAAAAAAGGCGGTGATAATTGAGCGAGGTCAATAAATGGAACGTCGGTTCAAGGCACTATCTCTCTCGCAGGTGAATGCAACGTCAAGCGATGGGCGTTGCGCTCCATATTGTCTTACTTCCTTTTTTAGAATTACTGCATAGCACAATTGATTCGTACGAGCCGACTATAAGTCGGCTTTTTTTTGTCTGCGATTTGTTGTCTATGCTTAAGGAACGTGTTTCAACGGAGTACTACAGGAGGCAATCATGACTGCATATCGAAGCCTAACGATGAGCGACCCGACCTTTCCGAGTGAACCGACTCCCGTTCCAGACCCGATCCCAAGACCGCAACCACTTCCCGATCCGTTAGACCCCGACCCAAAGCCGATTATTGATCCGCCACCGCACATGTAGGGAATTCCCTCTCTCGGGCGAGAGAGGGACGAGGTGTTTATTTGATTTCGAGAATATCCAGGCGCTGCAAAGGTTGCTCGTTGTCGTCTTCTTCTGGTTGCCAGCCCACTGGTTGCATCGGCAACTCTTCGCGGTCAAAGGCTAAATCGCCGCCATCAACCACATCGGCACCATGTTGAAGACCTTTAAAGTCAAACAGTTCGGTATCACACATGTGTGAAGGCACCACATTCTGCATCGCACTGAACATGGTTTCGATACGGCCAGGGTAGCGTTTATCCCAGTCACGCAGCATATCGCCTATCACCTGACGTTGCAGATTCGGCTGCGAACCGCATAAATTACACGGAATAATCGGGTACTCACGAGCAATGGCAAAGCGCTCGATGTCTTTTTCACGGCAGTAAGCCAGCGGACGAATCACAATATGCTTGCCGTCATCGCTCATCAGCTTTGGTGGCATGCCTTTCATCTTGCCGCCGTAGAACATATTCAGGAACAGCGTCTGGAGGATGTCGTCGCGGTGATGACCCAGGGCGATTTTCGTCGCGCCCAACTCAGTAGCAGTACGATAAAGAATGCCACGGCGTAAACGAGAGCACAGCGAGCAGGTGGTTTTGCCTTCTGGGATCTTATCTTTGACGATGCTGTAAGTGTTTTCTTCGACGATTTTGTACTCAACGCCGATGCTTTCCAGATACTGAGGCAGGATATGCTCAGGGAACCCCGGTTGTTTCTGATCGAGGTTAACGGCAACCAGGCTGAAGTTGATTGGCGCGCTCTGCTGCAAATTGCGCAGAATTTCCAGCATGGTGTAGCTGTCTTTGCCGCCAGACAGGCAGACCATAATGCGGTCGCCTTCTTCAATCATATTGTAATCAGCGATCGCTTCACCCACGTTACGACGCAGGCGCTTCTGTAATTTGTTCAGGTTGTAAGTTTCTTTTTGACTGGTCATGAAGTTCTCAGGCTAAACCAACACGCATAACGCGTAATTCTGGCGTGTATGGTACGGATTAGCGCGCCGAATGCCAGCACGTTTTGCAGTAACCGCTGTTTCGGAAGAGGTATGAACATCAAGTGAAGTACGGTTGTCGTTTCAGCCAGCCTGACAATGGTCGGATAGCATCATTCTGGAAGGTTATTTTTATAATTAACTGCCGGTGAATGACACCGGCAATGATACTTATTTAGAGCAGTAAACGCGTGCGTCACGTGGGGTATAGATACCAAAGGTAATAAAGCCCAGGAAACCATCGGCAAACGTTTGTTGAACTTCAGTACGAACCACTTTATCGGCACCGCCACATACAGCCGCCGCATCAACAGTTTTGGTCTGGCCAATTCCGCTAACAAAGAAGTGATGTGTCGTTGTTTGCTGTGGTTTCTCAGCAATATCTTTGTTAATTGTGAAAGTCTGCTGTGCACAACCAGATAATGCCGCTGCTGCTACTACCGCTATCATTAACTTTTTCATAACAACCCTGTTTTTTATGTGTGAACTTCGCGTAGTCTCGCATTGAAATATAGGGATTTACAGCCTTACGATTAGCTGTATGAGAATTTACTTATATTCGTTTAACCACCGTTTAATATATGTAAATCCAAACTTATCCATTATTACCTGGTCCGTTTCGGATACCGTTTGCACAAAACACAATAGTTTACCCACATCTGGCTTTATTCAATTCAGGATAGACTGCTGCAACTTAAATATAGGTCGTGCCTTTAATTGCCTTCCTTTTGCTGGAAACTGCCGCGAAGCCCCCTCAAATCTGCTAACATGCGCGCCAGACGCTGTCTGACAGCCCATTAATTGAGAGTATAACTGTGACATCTTTTTCTACCCTAAACGTTCTGCCAGCAGAACAACTCGCCAATCTCACCGAACTTGGTTACCACACCATGACGCCTGTTCAGGCGGCTGCATTACCCGCGATTCTGGCTGGGAAAGATGTCCGTGCACAGGCGAAAACTGGCAGTGGTAAAACGGCAGCATTCGGTCTGGGCTTGCTGCAACACATTGATGCCAGCCAGTTTATTACTCAATCGTTAGTGTTATGCCCAACTCGTGAACTCGCAGACCAGGTGGCGAAAGAGCTACGTCGTCTCGCGCGCTATATGCCAAATATCAAAGTGTTGACGCTTTGTGGTGGCCAGCCGTTTGGTGCGCAGCGCGACTCGCTGCAACACGCGCCTCATGTGATTGTGGCAACGCCAGGTCGTTTGCTCGATCACCTGAAAAAAGAGACCGTTAATTTAGATGCCCTGCAAACACTGGTACTGGATGAAGCTGACCGGATGTTGGATATGGGCTTTGCGGATGCAATTGACGAAGTCATCAGCCATGCGCCGCAAGACAGGCAAACGTTGCTGTTCTCCGCAACGTGGCCAACCGCCATTGCCGCTATCAGTTCTCGTGTGCAGCGCACGCCAGAAACTATCGAAATTGATTCAGTAGACGAATTGCCGTCTGTTGAGCAGCAGTTTTATGAAATCTCCCGCAGCGGCAAAATCAGCCTGTTGCAAAAATTACTCAGCAAGCATCAGCCTGCGTCTTGTGTCGTGTTCTGTAATACCAAAAAAGATTGCCAGTCCGTATGCGATGCGCTGACGGAAAGCAACCAAAGTGTGTTGGCGCTACACGGTGATATGGAACAGCGCGACCGCGACCAAACGCTGGTGCGTTTCGCCAATGGCAGCAGCCGCGTGCTGGTGGCGACCGATGTTGCCGCGCGTGGTCTGGATATCAAAGCACTGGAAATGGTCATTAACTACGAGTTGTCGTGGGACCCGGAAGTTCACGTTCACCGCATCGGGCGTACTGCTCGTGCAGGCGAAAGCGGCCTGGCGATTAGCCTGTGCGCTCCAGAAGAAGCACAGCGTGCCAGTGTGTTAGCTGAAATGCTGAATTTGTCTCTGAACTGGCAACCAGCCCCAACGGGCGGCAGCATTAAGCCGCTTGAAGCGACCATGACTACACTCTGCATCGATGGTGGCAAGAAAGCGAAAATGCGTCCGGGTGATATCCTCGGTGCATTGACCGGTGATATGGGGCTGGATGGTGCGGATATCGGTAAGATTGATGTTCATCCAATGCACGTTTATGTCGCGGTTCGTGAATCCGTTGCACGTCATGCCTGGAAGCAATTGCAGCAGGGTAAAATCAAAGGCAAATCCGTTAAAGTTCGTTTGTTGAAGTAAGTTTATAACCCTCTCCCCGCCGGATAAGCGCAGGGAGAGGGTAGCTATCACTCTTTCGCTACAGCGTCCAAAACCCGCACCAACTGAGTCACAAAACCGTATTCGTTATCGTACCAGGCCACAGTTTTCACTAACTGCAAATCACCGACCTCAGTCACTTCTGTTTGAGTCGCATCGAACACGGAACCAAAATGTGTCCCGACAATATCGGAAGAAACAATCTCTTCGTCGGTATAACCAAACGACTCATTGCCCTCGGTGGCCTTTTTCAATGCTGCATTAATCTCTTCGACCGTGACCTTTTTCCCCAGAATCGACACCAGCTCCGTGACTGAACCAGTCAACGTTGGCACGCGTTGCGCGTGTCCTTTGAGTTTGCCTTGCAGTTCAGGGATCACCAGCCCAATGGCTTTTGCCGCACCGGTAGTATGGGGAATGATATTTTGCGCGGCGGCACGAGAAGCACGCAGATCTTTGCCACGCGGGCCGTCAACCAGCGATTGCGTACCGGTATAGGCATGAATCGTGGTCATAGTGCCGAGTTTAATGCCAAAGTTGTCGTGCAGCGCTTTTGCCATTGGTGCCAGGCAATTCGTGGTGCAGGAAGCGACGGACAGTATTTTATCCTCAGGTGTAATAGTGTTGCAGTTAACGTTGAAAACAATGGTTTTCATATCCCCCGCTGGGGCAGAAATTAACACTTTCTTCGCTCCAGCCTCCAGATGCGCACTGGCTTTTTCTTCCGAGGTATAGAACCCAGTGCATTCAATCACTATCTCAACGCCATCTTCCCCCCATGGGATATTTTTGGCATCTTTCTCGGCATACACCGCTATTTTCTTGCCATTGACCACCAGAGAATCGTCGGTGAAATCTACGGTGCCGTCGAAGTTACGATAGCTGGAGTCATGCTTGAGCAAGTAAGCCAGCACCTTTGGCGACGTCAAATCATTGATAGCCACAATCTCAACTTCACTTTTGGTTTCCAGAACGCGGCGCAACACCAGTCGACCAATACGTCCAAAACCATTAATACCGATTTTTTTCATGACCAGAACCTCATGTCTAACTGTTGATGGCTGCTTGAATCTTAATCAACTGTAGTGATAGTTCAGAAATGAGGGGGTGGCAAACTCCCGCTGTTAGCGGAAATGTTAGGTCATTTTAGGTGATTTTAATGATTTTCTAAGTAATTGCCGTTATCCTGGCAAAATCATTGTCACAAAGCAGGGCAGTCAAATGCGTAGCAAATACACCGCGTTACAGATAACGCTTCATTGGTTGGTTTTTTTACTGGTCGTTGGGGCTTATTGCGCGATGGAACTCAAAGGTTTTGCACCTCGTTCTTATCGGCCAATCTTCAATGCCACTCACGTCACCTGCGGGATCAGCGTGTTCTTTTTGATGGTTGCGCGCCTGCTGGTAAGGATTAAATACCGTGCTCCTGCGATTATCCCTAAGCCGCACCCGGCAATTATCGGCGTGTCGCATTTGGTGCACACCATTATTTATTTGATGTTTATTACGCTGCCAATCCTCGGTTTTTTAACCGTGTACTTCAAAGGCAGTGACTGGTCGGTATTTGGCATTTCTATGCCACATGCGATGGAGCCTGATGAAGATATGGAATTCACCATCAAAAGCTATCACGAACTCATCGCCAATATTGGCTACTTCGTCATCGGCACTCATGCGTTTGCGGCACTTTTCCACCATTACGTATGGAAAGACAACACTTTGCTGCGCATGATGCCAGGCAAAAAAGAGTGAGTATATTGGCGGGTGTCGCTTCAAACTGATGATCGGACAAAGACCACATCGAAATCATGGGGTCTTTGTTTTATCGTTAAGGGTATTCCGCGAAATCACGCTCTGATTCTGTTTGATTAACGTATTCAAAAGGCAGCAGCTTCATTATTTTCTCATCATAGTGCCATCCCTGCGCATCACGGTTGATGACGTGTCCGGGAACGAGACAACCATCTGTTACGCAACGCACCACCGCAAATTTACCATCTTCGAACGCAACTCTATGAATACAAACGGGAGGGGTCACGCGCAAACATCTTACTTCCAGAATAGAGCCTGCTATTCGTTTTTCCGTATGTCTTTTCATCTTACCCCCTTAAGTCCAAAGTCTGAGTTAAAAATCAAAGTGACATGGTGCCAGGCTTTGTAGCAGCCGATATTGAATCACCATCCATTTTAATTAGAACACCGGAATTTTTCGTGGTTCATTTTTTGTACAGTTTGATATTGGTTGTTACTGGTGTCAGGCGGGATATTTTTCATGTACCATACCCCCCTATAGTATATTGAGGTCGCTATGCCACATTCACCTGAAGATAAAAAACGTATCCTGACTCGCGTGCGGCGGATTCGCGGTCAAACGGAAGCGATAGAGCGTGCGCTGGAAAATGGCGATCCTTGCATTGCCATCCTGCAACAAATCGCTGCCGTGCGCGGCGCGGCCAATGGCTTGATGGGCGAAATGATGGAAATCCATCTTAAAGACGAACTGGTCGCGGGGGAGACATCCGAAGATCAGCGTGCTGTACGCATGGCGGAAGTCGGCCATTTAATCCGCTCTTATCTAAAATAAAACTCACACTCATCTGACGACGGAAGAAGAATAATATGAAATCACGTGCTGCTGTTGCATTCGGTCCAGGCAAGCCTCTGGAAATCGTAGAAATTGATGTTGCTCCGCCACAGAAAGGCGAAGTGCTGGTCAAAATTACCCATACTGGTGTTTGCCACACCGATGCGTTCACATTGTCGGGTGATGATCCTGAAGGTGTTTTCCCGGCGGTGCTGGGGCATGAAGGCGGCGGGATTGTGGTGGAAGTTGGTGAGGGTGTGACCAGCCTGAAACCTGGCGATCACGTTATTCCGTTGTACACCGCAGAATGTCGCGAATGTAAATTCTGTAAATCGGGTAAAACCAACCTTTGCCAGGCGGTTCGCGCCACCCAGGGTAAAGGTTTGATGCCAGATGGCACCACACGTTTCTCATACAATGGCGAGCCGATTTATCACTACATGGGTACCAGTACTTTCAGCGAATACACTGTGGTTGCGGAAATTTCACTGGCTAAGGTGAACGAACAAGCGCCACTGGATAAAGTTTGTCTGCTGGGTTGTGGCGTCACCACCGGTATCGGGGCGGTTCACAACACGGCGAAAGTAAAAGAGGGTGATACCGTCGCGGTGTTTGGCCTCGGCGGCATTGGGTTGGCGGTGATTCAGGGTGCGGTACAGGCAAAAGCGGGTCGCATTCTGGCTATCGACACCAACCCAGAAAAATTCAAACTGGCGACTGAAATGGGGGCGACCGACTGCATCAACCCTAAAGATCATCAGAAGCCGATTCAGGATGTCATCGTCGAGTTGACCGACGGCGGTGTGGACTTCAGCTTTGAATGTATCGGTAACGTGAATGTTATGCGTTCGGCACTAGAATGCTGCCATAAAGGCTGGGGCGAGAGCGTGATCATCGGCGTTGCAGGTGCCGGCCAGGAAATCAAAACCCGTCCGTTCCAACTGGTTACCGGCCGTGTATGGCGTGGTTCAGCGTTTGGTGGCGTGAAAGGGCGTACACAATTGCCTGGCATGGTAGAGGATGCGATGGCTGGCAAAATCAACCTCGACCCGTTTATCACCCATCGCATGCCGCTTGAGCAAATTAACGAAGCATTCGATTTAATGCACGAAGGAAAATCGATTCGTACCGTTATCCATTTCGGCGATAAATAACCGCTAAATTGATCTCACCGATTCCCGGTTAATTTTGCTGGCAGAATCGGTGAGAGCAATACTTTCTAAAGTTGAAAGGTCCCGGCTCGTCGCTCTTTAACGTGATAATAATGCTCACGGAAATCAGCGGCAGACTCTTCGGCGGCTTGACGGATTTCATCGCTATCAGCCTGATGGCGCAGCAACATGTCAGCACTTTTGACGACCAAATACAGGTGACCGTGAGTTTGCGCAGCCGTCTGGCCAGAGAACAAGGCCGCACCAATGACTAACAAAATCATCCCTAGTTTTGATCGTAACTGTTTAACCATCATCTTCAATCTCATTAACGTGACGGGCCCACTGTATAGATGATTTCACCTTGTGACTATTCAACTTTTAGAAATAAAACAAAAGAATTGTCAGCAGTGTAAAAGACCAGATTGTTAGCTTTTGGTTTACGATAGGTTGATTAAAGAGATGACATGCTACAACCCTTTTACCAGTGAAAAGGGCGCAGTCCAGGCATTATAAGGCAGAATTAATGAGCGACTGATTTTGAAAACAGGTTAATGACTAACACACCCAGAATGATCAGCGCCATACCTGCAAGAGCAGGCCAGTCGAGTTTCTGCCCCAAAAATATCCAGCCTACCGCACCAATCAACACGATCCCGGCCCCTGACCAAATCGCATAAATAATCCCGGTAGGGATGGTGCGCATAGTGATGGATAAACAATAAAACGCCACGCCATAAAACAAAATGGTGGTGATACTTGGCCATAAACGGCTAAAACCTTCTGATAGTTTCAGTGAGGTAGTTGCTATCACCTCGGCAATAATTGCCACAATGAGCCAGATGTAAGTCATGTCCGTTTCTCCCACAGGTATTCAGCCCGCCAATGTAAAGATCAAAGCCGTTTCTGGCAAGAACTGGCACCAGAAACCATTACTCATTTCAAATGTCCTGTAACAATTGTAAATGCCAGCTGAAAACACTGGTTTTGTTGTTTATGATACAATCTTTGTGATTGTAAATAAGTGCAATATTAGAGTTATCTCCTTTCTGAGTTTATCTTGTTACATTATGATACCGGTAACATATGAGGCTTTTTTGTGTCTGCATCAGCCCTCTTGTGGATGACAGTACACGGTTTCACATGACCTTTGGGGTAAAAAATGGATTGGTTTGTTGATTGCTTTTCAACCTATCTTTACGGGTTGAAAGTCATCGCTATTACTCTGGCGATATTGATGTTAATTAGCGGAATAGATGATTTATTTATCGATGTCGTATATTGGGTTCGCCGGGTATGGCGCTCAGCGACGGTTTACCGCAACAACGATTATCTGGACTATAAAGCCCTGTATGAGCCGCAAGAAAAGGCACTGGCAATTATGGTTCCCGCGTGGAATGAGACCGGGGTTATCGGTAACATGGCGAGATTGGCCGCCAGCTCGCTGGACTACGAAAACTATCATATTTTTGTCGGCACTTACCCTAATGACCCGGACACCCAACGCGATGTCGACGACGTTTGCGCGCGTTTTCCAAATGTCCATAAAGTGGTGTGTGCACGGCCAGGCCCAACCAGCAAAGCGGATTGCCTGAATAACATTCTCGACGCGATTTTGCAGTTTGAACGTAGCGCGCGTTTTAATTTCTCCGGCTTTATTCTGCACGATGCAGAAGACGTTATTTCTCCACTCGAATTACGCCTGTTCAATTATCTGGTCGATAGAAAAGATTTAATTCAGATCCCTGTTTATCCGTTTGAGCGTAAATGGACACATTTCACCAGCCTCAGTTATTTGGATGAATTTTCCGAACTGCACGGCAAAGATGTGCCTGTTCGTGAAGCTTTAGCGGGGCAGGTTCCGAGTGCAGGCGTAGGGACCTGTTTTAGTCGTCGAGCCGTGTTAGCACTGCTGGCAGACGGTGATGGTATTGCGTTTGACGTGCAGAGTTTGACCGAAGACTACGACATCGGTTTCCGCTTGCGTCAGAAGGGCATGGAAGAAATTTTCTGCCGCTTCCCGGTCGTGGATGAAAACGACAGCTCAGCAAAACCTTTCTTACAACGTTCGCGTACCGCCAACGTGATTTGTGTTCGTGAATATTTCCCGGACACCTTTGCGACTGCGGTGCGGCAAAAATCGCGCTGGATCATCGGTATTGTCTTCCAGGGGTTTAAAACACACCGCTGGAGCCCAAGCCCGATTCTTAACTATTTCTTGTGGCGTGACCGCAAAGGGGCCATTGCCAACTTCCTCAGTTTTGCTGCGATGCTGGTGATGATGCAGCTGGTAGCGATCATGATTTATCAGCGTAGCGTTGATGGTGCGTGGCAATTTCTGTCGATCTTCGTGGGTGGCCCATGGCTGACAACCCTGCTGTGGATTAACTTCGGGTTGATGTCCAATCGCATACTCCAGCGCATGATTTTTGTCACCGGCTATTACGGAGTGGGGCAAGGTTTGCTGGTGATCCCGCGTCTGTTCTGGGGAAACCTGATTAACTTTGTCGCTAACTGGCGGGCGATTAAGCAGGTTATCCAGCACGGCGACCCGCGTCGCGTTGCCTGGGATAAAACTACCCACGATTTCCCGACGGTCAGCGAGCAACGTTCCGCTCAGCCTCTGGGTTACATCCTTGTGGATTCGGGAGTGCTTACCCAGCAGCAACTTGAAGAAGCACTGCAAAACCGTATTCCGGGCCTGAAACTGGGGGGGAGCCTGGTACAACTCGGCTATATCACCGCCGAACAACTTGCGGTCGCACTCGCAAAACAGGCTGATGTGCCGATGGAGTCAATAGACTCACTGGCACTGGATCCACAACTGGTCAACAGCATCCCGGCAAAAATCGCTCAACACCATGCGGTGCTGCCATTGCGCCTTGAAGGCGAGACACTGACTCTGGCCTGCGAAAACACAATCGACCCGGTTTCGCTTTCGGCACTAAGCCGCAAAGTTGACCGTCCGGTTAAATACGTGGTGGTGCCACGCGGACAGGTCGTGATTGGCTTGCGCTACTGGTACGGCTCAGAGCAATTGCTCAAAGAGAAACAGATACTGGAAAGTGCGGTGAGTGAAGATCTTATCAGCCGGGCACAGGCTGATGACCTCTGGAAGCAATATGTTTCCGGTCAACTTTTTTTTGCCGAAGTGCTCACCAACGAATTCAAGCTCAACGAAGCGGTTCTGCGTGCAGTGTTATTGCGCTATGAGCGTAGCGATTTGATGTTTGGGGAATTCCTGGTGCAAGAAGGTGTGGTCGACCAAAACGTGGTCAGTCGCGCACTGGAACAGCAAGATAAACTGCAACCGTCCCTCAGCAAACTGCTGCAAAATGCCGGTATCACTAAGTTACAACAGGCGCGCCTGGCTAGGGAGGTGTTATGAACATCCGCCTGAATCCGCTGGCCATGTTGATATGCGGTACATTACTCGCAACGCCTGCGCTCGCTGCAGAAGAAGGATCAAAACAAGACCTGGGCTTGAGCGATTACCGCTATTTCAAGGTTTACCCGCATATCGAGCGGGCGCATCAAGCCATGAAGGTTAACGATGAAACGCGCGCCTTGAGCAGTTTTGAACATGCGCATGAAATGGCGCCTGACAGTGTGCGTCTGACATTATGGTTGGCAGAGGCTTACCGTCATTTTGGTCACGAAAAGAAAGCGCAAGCTTTACTGAAACGTGAGCTCAAGACAAATCCGCAAAACCCTGATTTGCAGCAAGCCCTGGCGGCGATTCCGGTTGCCGAGCAGCAAGTGAAATCCCTCAGCCAATTGCAGGAGTTGCAGAAGAAATGCGATGCCGAGCCTACGGTGGATTGCCGCAGCAAAGTAGGGAATTATGCGGTCAAACTCAACCAGTTAGACATCGCTCGCGCCCAACTGTCTGACCCTCAATTCCGTCACACTAAAGCCGCGCAAGCGTTAACGGATAACTACATCCAGCGGGCGATCTTCAGGCATCAGTGGGCGGCCGCCGACCAGGGTTTTGCACTGTTGGATAGCGACGCCACCCTGAGCGAGGCGCAGTACCAGCAATGGTTTGCCATTTTACTGCATATGCAGCGCGACCAGCGGATCCTCGATTTGCAAAGTCAGGGTGTGATGAATAGCCCTGGTATGCAACTGGCGTATGCTCAATCGCTGGCTGAACGTAACGCGCTGGCACCACTGCGCCGTTATCTCACCAGCCATAAGCCGGAGTTCACCAACCCTGCCGAAGAGCGTAACTGGCTACGGTTACTGGCAACCTACTGCCAGGACCCGGGTAACACAGTTGCCCATTGGCCGGTCAAACACCCAGAAAACCAACAGTATGTGTTGGCGACCTTGGTCCCCATCCGTATCCAACAAGGCGACTGGCAAGGGGCCAACGCGCTGCTCAGTAACTTCCCGGACGATCAGGGACTTGATCAGCGCCTGGCGTTAAGTTTTGCGCGAAAAGACACGCAAGCCAGCATGGAGTTGATCCGCAAAATTAGCCAAATGCGTAGTCTGTCCGCGCAGGAACTGGAAACCGCCAGCTACCAAATGGTGGCTATGGGGCAGGAGCAAGCAGCCACCGAATTGCTGTTGAACTACTGGCCGTTTGAACAAGCCGGTAAGTTGCAGGATTCGCTCTCAACGCGTTTGTACAGCCAGCTTGCGGCGCATCCGCAGTGGTTGTCTGAGGAAAATAAAGCGCGGTTGCAAAAACCGTTACCGACAGCCACGCAGCGCATGGCTCAGGCTCGCGTGTTCCAGGGCGCAGAAAACTGCCCGATTGTGCGTAATTTATTAGGCGATTTGTCGCCACAATATGACGCGGAAAGCTGGTCACATCTGGCGCAATGTTATCCATTCCAGCCAGGTCTTGCTCTGCATGCCGCGCAACAAGCGGCAGCTCGCGATCCGTCACCTTACTACCAACGGCAAGTGGCTTATCTGGCGTATACCGCGGAAGATTATCAGTTAGCACAGGCCAGCTGGGCGCGCGTTCCCGCATCAGAAAGACCGAACCTGAAAACTGACTCAGCACCAGAAATGGATGATGCGGCGCGTGGCTTTGCGCTACTGACGCAAGGCAAACATTCTGAAGCCCGCGATGCGCTGGAAAAAGCCCGCGCTTCTCAACCCGACTCGCCCGAAATCCTGCGCCAACTGGTGTATCTCAACGAGCGACTGGACGATAAACCCAAAACTCGCGAGTACAGCGAGCGGGTAGTCGATGACATAGATAACACTCTCACACCACAGCAAACGCTCAACGAACAGCAGAAAAAAGACCGCTTTGAGTTCCGCCGCATCCACGAAGACAGCGAACGCCGCTGGACTTTTACCTGGGACGGTTCATTCGGTTTAACGCCTGACTCGCTGAACAGTTCGGGCAGCAGCAGCGGCGCACAGCCGAATAAAAGCTACCGTAGCTATCAGCAGTTTGAGGCGGAGTACCGCATCGGTAAAAACCAAATTGTCGACGGTGACCAGCTCTCGGTTTACAGCCGTCTGTTCGCGGGCAGCAGCACTGAAAGCGACCATAACTTCATGCCGGTGTATGAGCCGATGTTAGGGATCGGCGTGCGCTGGAAACCGTTGCGTGACCAGGTTATCTACCTGGCGGCTGAACAGCAGATCCCGTTAGATAATGCGCATGGTGAAAGTGACCTGATGCTGCGCGCGAGTGCGTCGTTCTTCAACGGCGGTAAATACAGTGATGACTGGCATCCCACCGGTAATGGCTGGATGGCACAAAACCTGTATCTTGATGCGGCACATTACGTGAAAGCGGATTACCAGCTTTACACCGCGGATTACCGAATGAGCTGGCATCAGAAAATCAATCAACACCAAACCATTGAGCCTTACTGGCACGCGCAGTACAACGCCAACACGGGCGACCCATACCAGGACAATACGCTGGGTGGCGTTGGGGTGCGGTTAAATACGTGGTTTGGGCAAACGCATTACGACGCGTTCCCGCATAAAGCGAGCGTCGGGCTGGAATACCAGAGAGTATTTTCCGGACACAATCGCGATACCAATTCCAAAAATAATCTGTTCCTGACGCTGGGAGTGCGCTGGTAATGAAGAAAATACTTCTGACAACAACGCTACTGCTGGTAGTGCCTTTTGCCAGTGCGATGAATGCCGTGATGTATCAGCCGCAACTGCGCGATACCACCGTTTCCGACGCGCAGTGGCAAAGCGTATTGAGCAAACTTAAAGGGCAGAGAATTGATACCCTGGTCTTGCAATGGAGCCGTTACGACGATGCTTTCACGGGCGGGGAGTCTCGCGCCTGGCTTGAGCGTAAAGCGCAACTCACCACCGCAAGCGGCCTAAAACTGGTGATTGGTCTGGCAGCTGATGGACAGTTTTTCGAACGCCAAAAACAGCCAATGCCCGCACTGGAAAACTATCTCAACCACTTGCGCGCCAACGACGTTGCCGTGGCAAAACGCTGGGTTGAAGTACTGGGTGAGCAGGCGATTTCTGGCTGGTATATCAGCAGTGAACTCGATGACCGACGCTGGCGCACCCCGCAAATGCAGCAAGTTGCGGAAAACTGGATGAACAACACGCGTTTGTCGTTGGCCGCTGTCGCGGATAAACCGGTTGCGGTCAGTAGCTTCTTTGCCGGAAACATGACGCCGGACTCATACCGTAAATGGATAACCACCCTGAACCATAGCGGTGTGAAAGTGTGGATGCAGGACGGTGCGGGAACGCAAGTGCTGACGGAAACTGAGCGGGCGTTGTATCTGCAAGCGCCATCTGCCGGAAAGGTCATAGAGCTATTCCGCCAGGATAAGCAGGCCGAAACCTTTAAAGCGCAACCCGCTCCGGCGGCGTATCAGCAGAAATTGTTGTCGACCCCTGTCCCGCAGGGGCAGGACAGAATTTTCTTCTCATTGCGTTATATGAGTGCGGCCAACGGGGTGTTGGCCAAATAGCTTTGGTTTTGTCGGGTGGATAAACGCTATTCCGGTCAGGACTTAAACCCCGCCGCGGTCATCAGCAGCCGGAAACCCATCCCCACGGCGGCCAGTGCCAAAACACTGCCGCCCCATAACGCCACCATCCACAACAAACGAACTCCAGTCTGTTTCATCAGTGATACCCCTCGCCATGCGGCACTTTTCCGCGGAAAACGTAATAACTCCAGAAGGTGTAAACCAAAATTATCGGGATAATAAACAGTGCGCCGACCAGCATAAAACCCTGGCTTTGCGGCGGGGCGGCGGCCTGCCACAAGGTAATGGATGGCGGGATCAGATACGGCCAAATACTGATCCCTAGTCCGCTAAAGCCGAGGAAAATTAGCCCTAACGTCAGCAAAAACGGCGTGCTGTGCCAGCTATTTTCTCGACTGACCGAGAGCCATAACCAGGCGCTGCACGCTACCACCAGCAGTGGAACCGGCAACAGGAACCAGAAATTCGGCAGGCTAAACCAGCGGGTGGAAATTTGCGGGTGCGCAAGCGGCGTCCAGATACTGATAACGGCGATGACCGCCAGCATGACCATCAACAGCGGCTTGATGATGTTACGCATGGTTTTTAGTAGCGGGTCTGCGCTTTTCATCACCAGCCAACTGGCGCCAAACACCGACATGTACACCACAAAGAAGGTCAGCAGGCTGATACTCATCTGCAAATTCCCGTGTGCCGAAACGGCATCTTTGGTGCGCAGCAAGCCATACACCACCCACGGTTGGCGACCCACTTCAGTCGTCACCCAGCCTGCCAGAATCGCGATAAGCCCCGATGGCCCCATCCACAACATAAAGCGCAGGAACGGGCGGCTTTCGTATAACCGGTGGCGATAGCGCAACCACAAACTGAACACGCCTGCCAGAATCATCAGCATGCCCAGCCCCGCCATAATGCGGAATGACCAGAACACCATGGTGGAATTTGGCCGGTCTTCTTTCGGGAACTCTTTTAGCGCCGGAACCTGTTTGTCCAGGCTATGGGTGAGGATCAGGCTGCCGAGCGCCGGGATCTCCAGCCCGTAACGCGTGCGCTCTTGTTCCATATCCGGCCAGCCAAACAGCAGCAGCGGGGTAGGTTCGCCGGGTACGTTTTCCCAATGCCCCTCAATGGCGGCAATTTTCGCCGGTTGGTGTTTCAGGGTATTCAGGCCGTGCATATCCCCAATCATCGCTTGCAGTGGCGCGACGATTAACGCCATCCATAACGCCATTGAAAACATGGTTTTAATCGCCGGAGTTTTGTTGCCCCGCAGCAAATGCCAGGCCGCTGATGCCCCAACAAAAAACGCGCTGCTAAGAAAAGCGGCCACGGACATATGCAGTAAGCGGTAAGGGAATGACGGATTAAACACCACGGCAAACCAGTCAACAGGCACCACTTGCCCGTTATGAATTTCAAAACCTTGCGGTGTCTGCATCCAACTATTGGACGCGAGGATCCAGAAGGTGGACATCAAAGTGCCCAGCGCCACCATGCAGGTCGCAAAGAAATGCAGCCCAGGCCCGACGCGCTTCCAGCCAAACAGCATCACGCCCAGGAACCCAGCCTCAAGGAAAAATGCGGTCAGCACTTCATAGGTCAACAATGGCCCGGTGATGCTGCCTGCAAACTGCGAAAAACCGCTCCAGTTGGTGCCGAACTGATAGGCCATCACCAGCCCGGACACCACGCCCATGCCGAAGTTAACCGCGAATATCTTTGACCAAAAATCGTAAAGCGAACGATAAACCGGGTTTTTAGATTTGAGCCACAATCCTTCAAGCACTGCCAGATAACTGGCCAGCCCAATGGTGATGGCGGGGAAAATAATGTGGAAGGAGACAGTAAAAGCAAACTGAATCCTCGCCAGATGAAAAGCGTCTAAACCAAACATGCGCAACCTCATAGCACAGTAACTTCGACGCTATGTTAGAGGGTTACCCTAGTGAGAATAAGAAACAGAACAACGTTTTTTGCCTATAACAGTTGTGAGATTTAGCGTATTTTTAGCTATCTGATATAGGCAGCAAGCACAGGTTAATCATGAAAAAATACCAGCAACTTGCGCAGCAAATCATTGACCAGATTGCACTCGGGGCGTGGTTGCCAGGGGACAAGCTTCCTTCGCTACGTGAGCAGGTGACGATGAGTGGTATGAGCTTCATGACCGTCAGCCATGCTTATCAAACCCTGGAAAGCCAGGGTTTGATTGTTGCCAGGCCGCAGTCGGGTTATTACGTCGCTTCTCGCCCTGCAGCGCGGAGCACGCTTGCCCCCGTGAAAGTCATGCGTGATGAAGCGGTGGATATCAATACCTACATTTTTGATGTGTTGCAGGCCAGTTGCGACGCATCGGTAGTGCCATTCGGTTCGGCATTCCCAGATCCGCGTCTGTTTCCGCTACAACAACTTAACCGCTCACTGGCCACTGTCAGCAAAACCGCCACTGCCATGAGCGTGATTGAAAACTTGCCACCGGGTAACGAAGCCTTGCGGCACGCCATTGCCAGGCGTTATGCGCAGCAGGGAATGCAGGTATCGCCAGAGGAGATTGTGATAACCGCTGGTGCGCTTGAAGCGCTCAATCTCAGCCTGCAAGCAGTCACTGAGCCGGGGGATTGGGTGATTGTTGAAAATCCGTGTTTTTATGGCGCGTTACAGGCGCTGGAACGCTTGCGCTTAAAGGCTCTGTCGGTGGCAACTGACCCGCAAAACGGCATTGATCTCATTGCACTGAAACAGGCGCTTAACGACTATCCGGTGAAAGCATGTTGGTTAATGACCAATAGTCAGAATCCGCTAGGCGTGACGTTGTCACCTGATAAGAAGCTGCAACTGGTGGAATTGTTACAACAGCATAATGTCACGCTCATCGAAGATGATGTTTACAGCGAGCTGTATTCTGGACGCGATCGTCCGTTACCGGCCAGGGCGTATGACGAGCAAGGCATCACGCTGCACTGTTCATCATTTTCGAAATGCCTGGTCGCGGGGTTTCGCATCGGTTGGGTGGCAGCAGGTAAACATGCGCGGCGTATTCAGCAACTGCAATTAATGAGCACACTTTCCACCAGTTCGCCGATGCAACTGGCGCTGGTTGATTATCTGGCGACCAAACGTTACGACACCCATTTACGCAAACTGCGGCGCATTTTGGCTGAGCGTAAACAGCAAACCTTGCAGGCGCTGCATCAGTATTTCCCAGTTGAGGTGAAAATTCACCATAGCGAAAGCGGCTATTTCCTGTGGGTAGAATTACCCGATTATATGGATGCCAGCGTGTTGAGTGAACAAGCTATTGCCCACAAAATCAGCATTGCACCGGGCAAAATGTTTACCACTGGCGGTGCATGGCATAATTATTTTCGTCTTAATGCTTCGTGGGTGTTAGGTGAGCGTGAACAACACGCGGTGATCACCCTGGCTGATTTAATTCGCCAACAAATTAAGGAGTGAACAATGGAATACCAGACCGAGCGCCTGATTTTAAGGCTATGGAAGCAAAGCGACCGCGAGCCGTTTGCCGCGATGAATGCCAGTCCTGAAGTAATGCGTTACTTCCCCAATACGCGCACCCGTGAAGAAAGCGACAATATGGTGAATGCTGTCGAACAGATCCTCGCCGATAAAGGTTGGGGATTATGGGCGGTGGAAGAGAAAAGCAGCGGGGCATTTATCGGGTTTGTGGGCCTGAATATTCCTGGATACGAACTGCCGTTTTCCCCGGTGATTGAAATAGGCTGGCGGCTGGATAAACCGTTCTGGGGTAAAGGTTACGCACCGGAAGCAGCACGTAAAGCGCTGGAAATTGGTTTCAACCAATACGCAATGGACGAAATCGTCGCTTTTACCGCGCTGGAAAATCAGCCATCACAACGCGTGATGGAAAAAATCGGCATGCATCGTTGCGAAGAGTTTGACCACCCAGCCCTCAAGCAAGGCCAGCCGTTGTGCCGCCACGTACTGTACCGCATCACCAAAAACCAGATGCTTTAAAGTGACATCGATAAATCTGCCGCCGCGCGTCGTAGCGGTGGCAGAATGTTGGCGCGCAGTTCTGTGACGCTAACTTCGGTGGCGGGTACGCCGACATTCATTGCGGCAACTACTTTGCCACCACGTGCCAGCATCGGTACGGCAACTGAACGTAAACCAATCTCCAGTTGTTGATCGTTAATCGCATAACCCTGGCGTCGCGCCAGCGCAATCTCTTCACGTAACTGCGCCACGCTGGAAACCGTATGTTGGGTGTAACGCAGCAACTTTGCCCGCCCCAAATAAACTTCCAGTTCTTCTTCCGGTAACGCGCTCAATAATACTCGCCCCATCGATGTTGCCCACGCGGGCAGGCGGCTGCCACGGCCAATATCAATGCTCATTAAATTATCTACAGCGGTACGGGCGATGTAGAGCACATTGTCACCATCCAGCGTGGCGACGGAACACGAGTGGTTAAGCGATTTGCTGAGGTTGTCGAGCGCGGTCTGCGCCACTTTCGCCAGCGGCGTACCGGCAAGATAAGCATGGCCGACCGTTAATACGCGCGGCAGTAATTCGTAACTGCGACCATCCGGGCTGTGAACCATCCCTAAGGTGGCGAGGGTATAAAGACAGCGGCGCACAGCTGCACGGGAGATATGCGTTTTCTGGCTCAGTTGCGAGATAGTCAGTCGCTGGCGCTGGGGGGTAAAGGCGTTAAGCACCTCCAGCCCACGAGCCAGTGACAGCATAAAGTTGGGATCTCTTTTAGCAACGCTTTGAATTTCTTGATTATCATCATGAATAACATTCTGAATATCATGGTTTTTTTCGTTCACAAGTTGCCGCTCCAGCCGCTCTTCATGGTCATCAGGATGCGCTAAGCCCGTTTGCCCGGCAACTTTGCCCCGGACAATGTATGGAATATTCCACCACGATCACAAATATCCGCCGTATAAATGAAACGCGTCGATAATCGCACAACAATTCGATTACCGCCGTTGACGCTTTGGTGGGGTTGCTCCTATTGTCAGGAAACACCGTTTTGTTTGCAGGGGATTTGACCGGCAAACATCTTAAAAAATAAAGGCGTAACTACCACGCCGACGGGAAGGATATGAGCGCCACAATCGAACACCTTGAAAGCCTGATTGTTGATCTGCCAACGATTCGGCCACACAAACTCTCGATGACCACTATGGGCTGCCAGACGCTGGTTATTCTGCGCCTGACGCGCTCCGACGGCATCACCGGCCTGGGCGAAGCGACCACCATTGGCGGGCTGAGTTATGGCGTTGAAAGCCCGGAAGGGATCAAATCCGCGATCGATACCTATCTTGCCCCGTTACTGGAAGGCCAGCCTGCGGATAACGTCAACCGTCTGGTCGCGCTGATGAATAAATGCGTGCGCGGCAATACTTTCGCCAAATCTGCCATCGAAACGGCGTTATTGGATGCGCAGGGCAAAGCGCTGGGTTTACCGGTCAGCGCCTTGTTGGGCGGGGCGTTAACCAGCGAACTTCCGGTGTTATGGACGCTGGCAAGCGGTGATACAGCCAAAGATATTGCTGAAGGTCAGAAGTTGCTGGCCCAGGGGCGACACAACGCCTTTAAGCTGAAAATCGGTGCTCGGGATTTACGCACCGATCTGCAACATACGCGCGCCATCATCGAAGCTCTTGGTTCGCAAGCCAGTATCCGTGTCGATGTCAACCAGGCGTGGGATGCAAGCCAGGCAGCACGCGGCTGTGCGGAACTCGACGCGATGGGAATCGACTTAATCGAACAGCCTGTTGCCGCTCATGACATAGAAAGCCTGGTGCGTTTGAGTCAGCGTGGCAATGCAGCGATTCTTGCGGATGAAGCCGTAGCCAGTAGCGAAGACGGCTACGATATTGCGCGTCGTGGATTTACCGGCGCATATGCGTTGAAAATTGCCAAAGCCGGTGGCCCGGCAAGCGTATTGCGCCTGGCACATGTGGCTCAAGCCGCAGGCATTGGGTTGTACGGCGGCACCATGCTGGAAGGCACGATTGGCACGGTAGCTTCGCTGCATGCCTGGTCGACATTACCGCTGGCGTGGGGGACAGAAATGTTTGGCCCGCTATTACTGAAAGACGATATTGTCGAAAAGCCGCTGCATTTTGCTAACAGCGCGGTGACCTTGCCAGCAACCCCGGGGTTGGGTGTGACCCTGGATGAAGATAAATTAGCGTTTTACCGCCGTAAGGCATAAGGAGAAAGCCATGTTATTTAAAGTTGAGATGACGGTAAATATTCCACTCGACATGCCAGTGGAAACTGCCGCTGAAATTAAAGCCAAAGAAAAAGCCTATTCACAGCAGTTACAACAAGAAGGCAAGTGGCGCCATATTTGGCGCATTGCCGGGTTATATTCTAATATCAGTATTTTTGATGTTAAAGATGCTGAGGAGTTACACAATTTATTAATGGCTTTGCCATTGTATCCGTACATGGATATCAAAGTTGATGCATTGTGCCGTCATCCATCTTCAATTCGTAATGATGATAAATAAACAATAATAAAAATTAACCTGCACCATGCCTTTTCTCAGGCATGGTTCCCTACAAGTAAGCAATGAGACAATAAACATGACAACTAACTTTGTTCACCTGCCTGAAGTGCAAGCTTTATTAAGAGAAAGTGCCGGTTTGAATGGTGTGGAAGGAGATGAGCGTTTTAAAAATATTATTCATCGCCTGCTGGAAAATATTTGTACGATAATTGATGAGTTTAATATCACCGAAGAAGAATTCTGGCATGCGGCAAACTATCTGCATGAATTGGGTGGCCGCCAGGAAGCCGCATTATTAGCCGCAGGTCTGGGCATTGAACACTATCTGGATTTACGCCAGGATGCGCTGGATGCCGCAGCTCAGCTTGAATCCGGCACTCCGCGTACCATCGAAGGGCCGTTGTATGTCGCCAATGCGCCGCTGGCTGAAGGCCACACCCGCATGGATGACGGGAAAGATAACGGCCAAACGATGTGGTTGCACGGCACCGTTCGCGACACCAAAGGCCACCCAGTCGCCAACGCGATTGTTGATATCTGGCACGCGAATACGCTGGGGAACTATTCATTCTTCGACCCGAGCCAAAGCGAATACAACCTGCGCCGCCGCATTAAAACCGGCAGTGATGGGCGTTATAGCGTGCAAAGTATTGTCCCGTCAGGCTATGGCTGCCCACCAGACGGCCCAACCCAGAAGCTGCTCGACCGTCTGGGCCGCCACGGTAATCGCCCTGCACATATTCACTTCTTCGTTTCAGCACCAGGCCATAAACATCTCACCAGTCAAATTAACCTGAATGGTGATAAATACTTGTGGGATGATTTTGCTTTTGCTACCCGCGATGGTTTAATTGCTGAACCAGTCACGATTAGCGACCCACAAACGATTAAAACGCGTAATTTAACTGGCGAACATACTGAAGTTGAATTTGATTTTACGATCTGCAAAGCCCATTCCCCTGAGGAAGAATCTCGCATCACCAGAATCCGCGCTAAAGAATAAATAACATAGCATCCGACCTGCAAAATAATCATTTGCAGGTCGGATTAGCGCAGCGCTCGCCAGTGTTTATTACCAGATCTACGTTTATCCCGGAAGCCATGTTATGCAAAATAAACTCGATGGTATTAAAAGAAAAATCAGCAACGCTTTAATTGTTGATCGTGAGAATGATATTTACCGTTGTAATCGCAATGTATTTGTCGATGACCAATTATTTGAACTGGAAATAAAACATATCTTTGAAGGGAATTGGGTTTATCTGGCGCATGAAAGCCAAATCCCTGACGCCGGAGATTATTTTACCTTAACGCTCGGCAGGCAGCCGGTACTTATAACACGCGATAAAAAGAACGAACTGCATGGCTTAATTAATAGCTGTGCTCACCGTGGCGCGATGTTATGCCGCCGTAAAGCGGGCAATAAAAACTCGTTTACCTGCCCATTCCACGGTTGGACGTTCAGTAACAATGGCAAGCTATTGAAAGCCAAGGATGAAAGCGTCGGGGGATATCCGGAATCATTTAAACAAAATGGCTCCCACGACCTGAAAAAACTGCCGCGCTTTGAGTCGTATCGTGGATTCCTGTTTGGCAGTCTGTCTGACGATGTTATGCCGCTTGAGGATTACCTGGGCGAAACGTGCAAAATCATTGATTTGATTGTTGATCAGGCCCCTGAAGGGCTGGAAGTGCTGCAAGGTGCATCAAGTTATATTTATGAAGGTAACTGGAAATTAGGTGCCGAAAACGGCGCGGACGGTTATCACGTCAGTGTTGTGCACTGGAACTATGCTTCGACGATGTCGCGCCGGAATTATGAAGCTGAGGGTACTCAGGCCGTGGATGCTAACGGCTGGTCAAAAAGCGTCGGCGGGGGTTACGGTTTTGAACACGGCCACATGCTGCTGTGGACGCGCGCACTGAACCCAGAAGTTCGCCCGGTATTTACCGAAACTGAGCGCCTGAAAGCCGAGTTTGGCGAAAAACGTGCCGACTTAATGGTCAATGAAACGCGTAACTTGTGTCTGTATCCGAACGTCTACCTGATGGACCAGTTCTCTACACAAATCCGCGTCATTCGTCCGCTTGCCGTCGATAAAACCGAAGTGACGATTTACTGCTTTGCACCAAAAGGGGAAAGCGCGTCAAAGCGGGCCACTCGTATCCGACAGTACGAAGATTTCTTTAATGTCAGCGGTATGGGGACGCCTGATGATCTGGAAGAGTTCCGTTCCTGCCAGCAGGGCTATATGGCGACGAATCTGCAGTGGAGCGATTTAAGCCGTGGCGCAACGCATTGGGTCTATGGCGCGGATGATCACGCCAAACAGTCAGGATTCACACCGCAAATAAGTGGCATTCGTTCGGAAGACGAAGCGCTCTATATTGCCCATCACCATCACTGGCAACAAACCATGCTGGCGGCTATCGAGAAAGAGCAACAGCAATATGATGCTTCAATCACTCAGCGTGTGGAGGTTGCACCATGAACCTGGACATTAACGCCATCAGCCAATTTCTTTACTACGAAGCCAGCCTGTTGGACGACCGTCAGTGGGACGAATGGCTAAGCTGTTACAGCCCCAAAGTGGTCTACTGGATGCCTGCCTGGGGAGACGACGACAAGCTCACGACTGACCCACAAAGCCAGATTTCCCTGATTTATTACCCAAGCCGTGACGGGCTGGAAGACCGTGTGTATCGCATTAAGACCGAACGTTCTGGTGCCAGTACTCCGGAACCGCGAACCACCCATATGCTCAGTAATATCATGATTGTGGGCAGCCACGGTGACTGCGTCGATGTGCGTTACAATTGGGTGACGCATAGCCATCGTTATCAACAAAGCGGTTACTTCTTTGGCACCACCTATTGCACGCTACGACATACGGAAGGCCTGCCGCAGATCACCCGTAAAACCATTCAGCTAAACAATGACTACATCCGCCAGGTTATCGACATTTATCACATCTGAGTAGAGGAATTGCCATGAGTTTTAACATCGCCCTCAACTTTGAAGATGGGGTTACGCGTTTCATTAGCTGCAATGCAGGTGAAAAAATCCTTGATGCTGCCTATCGCCAGAAAGTGAACCTACCGATGGATTGCTCCGACGGTGTGTGTGGAACCTGTAAATGCCACTGCGCTAGTGGGGAATACTCGTTAGGTGAAGATTTCCTCGAAGAGGCGTTGTCTGACGATGAATCCAGGCAGCGCCAGGTATTGACCTGCCAAATGGTTCCCAGTTCGGACTGTGTGATAGATGTGCCAGTGAGTGCATCGGCGTGTAAAACCGGTATCGGCAGATTCCAGGGTAAGGTTATTCGTTGTGACGCTTTGTCATCCAGCGCCATTGAGTTGGTCATTGAACTAGAAAAAGGGATCGACTTCCTGCCTGGGCAGTATGTGAATATTCAGGTGCCAGGCGGTACACAGTTGCGTGCGTACTCTTTCAGCTCGCTACCTGGCGATACGCAAGCCAGTTTCCTGATCCGCAATGTGCCGGGCGGGTTGATGAGCAGTTGGTTGTTACAGCAGGCTAAAACCGGAGATGAGCTAACACTTACCGGCCCGATGGGCAGTTTCTATTTACGTCCGCTGCAACGCCCGATAGTCATGTTGGCTGGGGGCACGGGGCTTGCGCCATTTCTGGCGATGCTGAAAAAGCTCGCATTAAATCCCGTTAACCAACCTATTACGTTGCTATATGGTGTCACCAAAGACAGTGACCTGGTGATGACAGAAGCGCTGGATGAACTGGCAGGGCGATTAACGAATTTCCGCTGGCTGCCTGTCGTCACGGATACAGAGTCTGCCTGCCCGCAAAAAGGCTTTGTCACTGACCATTTTGACCACGCATTGCTCAATGATGGCGACGTAGATGTTTATCTTTGCGGCCCGCCGCCAATGGTGGATGCAGTGTTACGCACCTTGCAGAAACGCCAGATAACACCAGCCAGTTTCCACTATGAAAAATTTGCCCCAGGCCAGAAGGCCGAACAGCATGCGGCCGCATAAGGAGAACCAATGAGATTCCAAAATAAAGTGGCCGTCATCACTGGCGCGGCGCAAGGTATTGGCCGCCAGGTGGCAGAGCAAATGGCTCAAGAGGGCGCGCGTTTGGTGTTGATCGACCGGGCGCGATATGTTTTTGAACTAGCTGAAAACCTGCATCAACAAGGCTGTGAAGTGCTGGCGCTGGAGGCTGACCTTGAACAATGGGAAAGTACCCAGCACACCATGGCGCAGGCACATCAACACTTTGGTCAGCTGGATATTTTGGTGAACAACGTCGGTGGCACTATCTGGGCCCGCCCGTATGCAGAATATCAGCCCGATCAAATTGAAGCGGAGATCCGCCGTTCGCTATTTCCAACGCTGTGGGGATGCCGCGCAGTGCTGCCGTATATGCTGGAACAACAGCGTGGTGTGATTGTGAACGTATCTTCAGTGGCGACGCGTGGCGTTAACCGTGTGCCTTATTCCGCAGCAAAAGGCGGGGTAAATGCCATTACGCAGTCGCTGGCGATGGAATACACCGGTAGTGGGATTCGTATCAATGCCACCGCACCTGGTGGGACGCAAGCGCCAGCGAGACTGACTCCGCGCAATCAGGAACAACCCAGCCCGCAAGAACAGGCGTGGTATCAGCAAGTGGTTGATCAAACCAAAGACAGCAGCCTGATGCATCGCTACGGGACGCTTGCAGAGCAGGCTAACGCCATCCTGTTTTTGGCCAGTGATGACGCCAGCTATATCACTGGCACCATTCTTCCGGTGGGTGGCGGCGATTTAGGGTAACTTTAAGTGTAAATTGACGGGTGTTGTTGGCGCGAATCCGACCTACGGTTTCGATTTTGTAGGGTGGATTCGCGTCAGCAGCATTCACGACATCATCAGGACGTTATCTCAATCAGATTACCATCCGGGTCTGCTATCACCGCCTCGTAAAAACCATCGCCAGTCCAGCGCGCTTCATGTACCAGAGCATCGAGCGGTTTAAGGCTAGCGACGAGTTTATCGACCGCTTCCACAGAACCCAGGCTAATAGCGATATGCGCCCAGCCGGTGCGGTTATCTTCGCGCGGCGGTTTATCAACCAGCCCCGGTAGCGTCATCAGTTCCAGTGCAGGGCCATTTTCCAGCGTCACAAAATGGGAGATAAACCCTTCACGGCGCTTTGAGTGATAAGCCTCACCAATATGCGCGTTGAAATGTTGACGCCAGAAGGCACAGGCGCTCTCAAGATTGTTGGTCCACAGGGCGATATGAGCAACCTGCATCTTTTACCTCCATCCATATGAAATTTCGATAGTTGTGGAAAGCAGTAGCGCAGAGTCACCGCTTCGTTTACACCTTGTCTACACTTTAAAAATCATCTGGTTATCTTACTCGTACCGCGATGCCCGTCGCGCTGTTTACTGCGCCCTCTATCACATCCTGGTGAAATATCCGGTTACCGCCATGCTTGCCATATTGGCGCAGACTATTGTTTTTGTACGGGGATTTTTTTGCACTTTTGGCACAAATAACCCATGTCGTGCCGCCTTTATCTTTCCGACAGGAGTAGCAGCAATGCGTACAAAACAGGCTATATGGACTCTATCCACCCTCTGTTTGACCGTGCTTTCTGCACAGGCGGCAGGGCTTCCAGACAAAATTGGTGCCGGTGAAGGGCAGCTCGATATTATCGCGTGGCCGGGTTACATCGAACGTGGTGATACCGACAAAGCCTACAATTGGGTGACGGATTTCGAAAAAGAGACCGGTTGTAAGGTGAACGTGAAAACGGCGGCCACCTCTGACGAAATGGTCAGTTTGATGGCGAAGGGCGGTTACGACCTGGTGACCGCATCGGGCGACGCCTCATTGCGCCTGATTATGGGTAAACGTGTGCAGCCGATTAATACTGCGCTTATCCCTAACTGGAAAAATATTGATCCGCGCCTGGTAAAAGGCTCGTGGTTTAACGTCGACGGCAAAGTGTATGGCACGCCGTATCAGTGGGGGCCAAACCTGCTGATGTACAACACCAAAACTTTCCCGACGCCACCAGACAGCTGGAGTGTGGTGTTCGTCAAACAAGACTTGCCTGACGGCAAAACCAATCAGGGCCGAGTGCAGGCTTATGACGGGCCGATTTACATTGCCGATGCCGCGTTGTTTGTTAAAGCCACACAGCCACAACTTGGCATTACCGACCCGTACCAACTCACCGAAGAACAATACGCGGCAGTGCTGAAGGTACTGCGTGACCAACACGGTCTGATTCACCGCTACTGGCATGACACCACTGTGCAAATGAGCGACTTCAAAAACGAAGGTGTAGTCGCTTCCAGCGCCTGGCCGTATCAGGCCAACGCCCTGAAAGGGGAAGGCCAGCCGATTGGTACCGTATTCCCGAAAGAGGGCGTCACCGGTTGGGCAGATACCACCATGCTGCATGCTGATGCGAAACATATGAACTGCGCCTACAAATGGATGGACCACTCGCTAAAAGCGAAAGTTCAGGGTGACGTAGCGGCCTGGTTTGGCTCACTGCCTGCCGTGGCTGAAGGTTGTAAAGCCAGTACCTTGCTCGGCGATAAAGGCTGTGAAACCAACGGCTATAACTACTTCGATAAGATCGTGTTCTGGAAAACCCCGGTAGCCGAAGGCGGTAAATTCGTGCCGTACAGTCGCTGGACCCAGGATTACATCGCCATCATGGGTGGCCGTTAAGCCTGGAGGCGTTATGCCGTACGCTGTGCAGTTTCGAAACGTCTCGCGCCTTTACGGTGATGTGCGAGCCGTAGATAACGTCTCAATTGATATTGAAGACGGGGAGTTTTTCTCCATGCTCGGGCCATCTGGCTCGGGCAAGACCACCTGCTTACGGCTGATTGCGGGCTTTGAACAGGTCACCTCCGGCGAAATCGCCATTTTCGGCAAACCGGCGCAAGACGTGCCGCCTTATCAACGGGATGTGAATACCGTCTTCCAGGATTACGCCTTATTCCCCCATATGACGGTGCTGGAAAATGTTGCTTATGGTTTGATGGTCAAAGGCGTGGATAAGAAAACTCGCCTCGCCAAAGCGCAAGAAGCACTCGAGCGCGTGGCACTGGGTTTTGTTCACGCTCGTAAACCGTCGCAACTTTCCGGTGGGCAGCGGCAACGTGTGGCGCTGGCACGTGCCTTAGTCAATCGCCCACGTGTCTTGTTGCTGGATGAACCGCTGGGCGCGCTGGATCTCAAACTGCGTGAACAGATGCAGGGCGAGTTGAAAAACCTGCAGCGTGAATTGGGCATCACTTTTATTTTTGTCACCCATGACCAAAGTGAAGCGTTGTCGATGTCCGACCGCGTGGCGGTGTTTAACAATGGCCGTATCGAACAAGTTGATACGCCACGCCAGTTGTATATGAAACCGCGCACTGCGTTTGTGGCGAGTTTTGTGGGCACTTCAAACGTGTTGCAACCGGCGCTTTCCGGGAAAGTGTGTGGTGAAGAAGCGCTATTTTCACTGCGCCCTGAACACATCGTTCTGAGTAATGAACCGAGCCTCAGCAACGAAATTCGTGTCAATGGCATGATTCAGGAAATCCACTATCAAGGGGCGGCGACGCGTTTTGAACTGCGTCTTGCCGGTGGCGAAAAACTGTTGGTCAGTGAGGCGAACCCGCAACGCATTATCAGCGAAGAACGCTATCAAATCGGCCAGCAGGTCACCGCAGTCTGGCCCCGGGCGGCGATGGTTCCGTTGCTGGGGGAAGGATGAAATGGATATGAGTCTTCCCGCATCCCATCCTGACAACCGCCTGATGCGCCGCGTTGCTACGTTTTTGTGGCAACGCCCTGGATTCTGGCTGGCTTTGTTACTGCTGCCACCATTGCTGTGGTTTGGTGTTATTTATCTGGGGTCGTTGCTGACACTGTTGTGGCAAGGATTTTACACCTTCGATGATTTCACCATGTCGGTCACGCCAGACCTGACGTTCGCCAACATTGCCGCACTGTTTAACCCGGCGAATTACGACATTATTTTGCGCACGCTAACCATGGCGATCGCCGTGACGCTCGCCAGTGCTGTGCTGGCTTTCCCGATGGCGTATTTCATGGCGCGCTATACCACCGGCAAACTCAAAGCGTTTTTCTATATCGCGGTGATGTTGCCGATGTGGGCGAGCTACATCGTAAAAGCGTATGCCTGGACATTGTTGCTTTCACGCGATGGTGTGGCGCAGTGGTTTCTTGGACACATGGGTCTGGAGCCGTTGCTTAACCTGATGCTGACCATTCCGGCAATCGGCGGCAATACGCTGTCGACTTCTGGTTTTGGCCGCTTTCTGGTGTTTCTCTATATCTGGCTGCCGTTCATGATTTTGCCGATTCAGGCCGCACTTGAGCGCTTGCCGCCGTCATTGTTACAGGCATCGGCAGATTTGGGGGCTCGCCCGGCTCAAACCTTCCGCCATGTGATTTTACCGCTGGCGATTCCGGGTGTGGCGGCGGGTTCAGTGTTTACCTTTTCGCTCACCCTCGGTGATTTTATTGTGCCGCAGCTGGTGGGGCCGCCGGGGTATTTCATCGGCAACATGGTCTATTCCCAGCAAGGGGCAATTGGCAACATGCCGATGGCCGCGGCCTTTACGCTGGTGCCGATTGTATTGATCGCCATTTATCTTTCACTGGTGAAACGACTGGGGGCTTTCGATGCACTCTGAACGCGCTCCGTTACTGCTGAAAATCGCCGCCTGGGGCGGGGTGATTTTCCTGCATTTCCCCCTGCTGATTATCGCGCTTTATGCCTTTAACACCGAAGAAGCCGCATTCAGCTTTCCACCCAAAGGGCTGACGCTGCACTGGTTCAGCGTTGCCGCATCGCGCGGCGACATTCTGGATTCGGTGACGTTGTCACTTAAAATTGCTTCACTGGCAACACTACTTGCTTTGATTCTCGGGACATTGGCCGCTGCGGCACTCTGGCGGCGGGAATTCTTTGGCAAAAATGCCATCTCGTTATTACTGCTGTTACCGATTGCTTTGCCGGGAATTATCACCGGTATTGCGTTGTTAACCGCCTTTAAGATGATGAATTTTGAACCCGGTCTCCTGACTATTGTGGTGGGCCACGCAACGTTTTGCGTGGTGATTGTGTTTAACAACGTCATCGCCCGTTTCCGTCGCACCTCTTATAGTTTAATTGAAGCTTCGATGGATCTGGGGGCTGACGGCTGGCAAACCTTCCGCTATGTGATTTTGCCGAATCTCGGCTCGGCACTGTTAGCCGGAGGCATGCTGGCGTTCGCGCTGTCATTTGATGAAATTATTGTCACCACCTTTACCGCCGGACACGAACGCACCTTGCCGTTGTGGCTGCTCAACCAGCTTGGGCGCCCACGTGAAGTTCCGGTTACTAATGTGGTGGCGTTGATGGTGATGCTGATGACCACCATTCCGATTCTAGGGGCGTACTGGCTGAGCCGTGGCGGAGATGACGTCGCGGGCAGCGGTAAATAACGTTGAGAAGGGTATCACTATGCAAAGCCAGCTATTAATTAACGGCCAGTTAGTAGACGGCCTCGGGGAAAAGTTACCGGTCTACAATCCGGCAACCGGTGAAGTGCTGTTGGAAATCGCCGAAGCCACGGCGAACCAGGTTAATGACGCAGTGACAGCGGCGGATAACGCCTTCGCCAGTTGGGGGCAAACCACGCCGAAAGAGCGCGCCGAACATCTGCTGAAACTGGCTGATGTGATTGAGCAAAATGGCGATGTGTTTGCCCGCCTGGAATCGCAAAACTGCGGCAAGCCTTATCACTGCGTGTTGAATGATGAAATTCCCGCTGTGGTGGATGTGTTCCGCTTCTTTGCGGGCGCAAGCCGCTGCCTGAACGGACTGGCGGCGGGGGAATATCTGAGCGGTCATACTTCGATGATCCGCCGTGATCCGGTGGGTGTGGTGGCGTCTATCGCGCCGTGGAACTACCCGTTGATGATGGCAGCCTGGAAACTCGGCCCGGCACTTGCCGCTGGTAACTGTGTGGTGATTAAACCGTCTGAAATCACCCCGCTTACTGCGTTTAAGCTGGCGGAACTGGCGAAAGATATTTTCCCGGCAGGTGTGTTGAATGTGCTGTTTGGGCGCGGGCAAACGGTCGGCGATGTGCTGACCGGTCACCCGAAAGTGCGCATGGTGTCGCTAACCGGTTCGATTGCTACCGGTGAACATATCATCAGCCATACCGCGCCTTCGATTAAGCGCACTCATATGGAGCTGGGCGGCAAAGCGCCGGTAATTGTGTTTGATGATGCCGACCTGGATGCGGTAGTGGAAGGCGTGCGGACTTTTGGCTATTACAACGCGGGCCAGGACTGTACCGCAGCCTGTCGTATCTACGCGCAGAAGGGTATTTACGACAAACTGGTTGAGAAACTGGGGGAAGCGGTCAGCAGCCTGAAAGTTGGCGCGCCGGAAGATGAATCTACCGAACTTGGGCCGTTAAGTTCTGCCGCACATCTTGAGCGGGTCAACAACGCGGTGAATGCCGCCAAAGCTCTGGCACATGTCAAAGTGGTAACGGGCGGGGCGAAAGTAGACGGGCCGGGATATTACTTCCAGCCAACCTTGCTTGCGGGGGCGAAGCAGGAAGATGACATCGTGCAGAAAGAAGTTTTCGGCCCGGTGGTGAGCGTGACCGCGTTTGATGAAGAAGAGCAGGTTTTGGGCTGGGCGAATGATTCCAGCTACGGCCTGGCCTCTTCAGTCTGGACAAAAGATGTGGGCCGCGCGCATCGCCTTAGCGCTCGCTTACAGTACGGTTGTACCTGGGTGAATACCCATTTCATGCTGGTTAGTGAAATGCCACATGGTGGGCAAAAACTGTCGGGTTACGGCAAAGATATGTCACTGTTTGGGCTGGAGGATTACACCGTTGTCCGCCATGTGATGATTAAACATTAAGACGCCAATAAGCGGTTGTGTTCATGAAGTCTATAATTTAGGTGTGCCACACTGATGTGCTTTCTTTTGAGGGGTTACTATGAAGAAATATGTATTAATGCTGCTGGCCGCCGTGTTCATGGCAGGCGCTATACCCGCACAGGCAACTGAGCAATCAGAGCAACGCCAGGATGCCCGAGGCGTGCGTCAGGACACGCGCGAAAATTCTCGACAAACCAAACAAGATTGTCGCAATGGCGTGTTCGGTAATGCTGATTGCCGTCAAGAACACCGTCAGAATAAACGGGAAGGCCGACAAACCGCCCGCGATATCAAGTACTGAAAGTGCGAGGTGGGGCATTCGGCCGGACAATATGGATACTCATGTTTGACCCCACACTCCAGGAGTTTTCACCTTGCGAGTTGGCTCAGACACACATAAATTTGTAGGAGTATCCACACTAACAGGAATGAATATGCGTAAGCCTCGCTCTTTATTAACTGCTGCGACAGTTGCTCTTACACTGTCCATCTTTTCCGTGTCAGCATTAGCAAATCCTGGC
Organism: Buttiauxella sp. 3AFRM03; assembly: GCF_003675305.1. Lineage (NCBI taxonomy): Bacteria > Pseudomonadati > Pseudomonadota > Gammaproteobacteria > Enterobacterales > Enterobacteriaceae > Buttiauxella > Buttiauxella sp. 3AFRM03. The sequence goes on along the minus strand of NZ_CP033076.1, from coordinate 433,394 downwards.
AATGGAAACGGTGGTGGTAATGGTGGCAGCCAGGGAAACAGTAATGGCAATGGTAATAAGGGAAATAGCGGTAACAAATCCGATAAATCAGCTAAAGCGGATAAGAGTGATAAAGGAAACGGTAATTCAAAAGAAAATCAAGGGAGCCGTAAAAACTACGGCAAGCCAGACCACGTCGATACCGACATCACATTTAATGATGCGCGACGTTTAGCGGTTAACTATGGTTTTACCGGATATAAACCGTTGCCTCCAGGCATTGCAAAAAACCTGGCACGCGGTAAACCGTTACCTCCGGGTATCGCGAAGAAATCGGTCCCGGGCACGATGCTGAATCAACTGCCTTATTATCCTGGCTATGAATGGCAGGCGGTTGGTCAGGACCTCGTGTTAGTCGCACTCAGTACCGCGATTGTGACTTCTGTTATTAATGGTGTATTTGATTAACTGGTTTGTGCATAAAAAAAGCTCGCCTCGGCGAGCTTTTTTGTCTTTGTTAGTTTAGTGATCCAGATACAGGTAGTGCATCCAGCTGGTCATACGCAGTAGCACCTTACGCATCACCGACACATGGGTGAAATGGTCGGAATAGACGGCGACCTGGCCAAAAATCCCATCAGGTAACGCATCAACATCTGCATTAGGTGCAAGCTCAATTATCGCCAACACGCCGTCACTTCCTGGGGTTAACGTTAATGATTGCAGCGTACCTTGTGCCTGATAAGAACCACCAGGCACGACCGGCAAAACTGAGGTGAGTTTTCCAGGGAAAACCTGTCCTGGGAGTGCATTAAACACCACTTCGGCTTCATCACCTGGTTTTAAACGTAACAGCGAGTTTTGCCTGAATTGCGCGACAATCAGGCGTTTTTGTTGCGGTATAAACACCATCACCGGGCGCAACGGCAGGGCGGCCGCATAGGTACCTGGGCGAATTAACACTTGAGTCACGTAACCGTCACTCGGCGCACGAACCACGGTTTGGTTAAGGTTGTATTTGGCTTCTGCAAGCTGGGCGCGCAGGCTAACAATCTGGGATTGTTCGCCGTTGACCATGCTATCTAACTGGCTTTTGATTTGTGACTGTTCAGCAACCGAGCCTTTTACCAGTGCGTCCTGTGCAAGATAATTTTGTCGGGCATTATCAATATCACTTTCAGAGAACGGGTTAACCTTCGCTTTACTGCCCTGAAGGTAACGTTGGTAATCTTTGTACAATCTGTCGCGTTCTGCACTGACACGGGCCGTGTTGGCAATGGCGGCATCAAGTTCTGATTTGAGTGACTCCGTACTATGAATGGCAGTGGTTAAATCAGCCTGAAGTCTGTCTACCCGTGCCTGATAGCGAGTGGGTTCTAATTTAAACAGCACTTCTCCTTTTTTAATCATTGTATTTTGTTTATCGGTCACTTCACTCACTATCCCTGTGACTTGTGGCGTCAACGGAATTGAAATAACCGCTTTTTGCGCCAGGAAAGTATAAGGGTGGTTGTAGTTCATTAATAAAATGAGCGCGCCAATTAAAAACACTCCTCCCAATGCAGCGGTTGGCACTGTCCATTTATTTACTGGTATTTTAAATATCTTGAATATTGACCATGCCAAAGCAACATATGTCAGGATAATGAGTAAATCCATGATATTACTCCGATGGAGTTATTTTATTGTTATCTAACTTTTGCTCCAGCTCAGTCACCCTTTGCTGTAACGAAGCCAGTGTAATCTCTGGGTCTTGCTGCATCCCCCAGCCGCGTTCCGGGCGATAAAGAGTGGCCCAAATCCATAAGAACGGCCATATAACATGCAGGGTAAACAAACTCACCCAACCAGCGACATGAATCGCATCGGCATGTGGGTGATTACGTGATTTAGCAATAAGATAAGGAATGTCGTGAAGAATAATGATCCCGTAAAAGATAATGAGAAACACAAAAATAAGCACACCAAGCGCAAAGTAGTTTAGAAACATAATGGCCTCGAATCATAGAGCGATAAATCTAATCTAAAGATAGTCGCTATCCGGCACTGAGATTATGATTCAGATAAAATCACCCCTTAATGATTAGTTATTTCCATTTAATAAGTTGATGACGCTTGCACTTTTCTTTAAGACAGAGGTTTTCACTACTCAGTGCCGGCGTCATCACCTTTATATATTGTTAATTATTCCGTTTCATCGCGAATATCAGTCGATGCACCATTTTTCTGAACCGATTCAATCCCTTTCTGTGCAGCCGCTTTCGAGGCATACATTTCGCTTTGGGCGATAATTTGCCCGTTAGAGGCCTTTAACACGAAATAAAATGGTTCGGCAGTCGCCTTCGCTGATTTCTTTAAAACGTAGTGTCCCATAAAAAATCTCCGCTTTACCCCAGACCCTTTGTCTGGGGAGTAGCTTAAATATAGTGCAATCAATCAATGAGGTGGCTGGGGAGGGGGCGTGATTGTTAAAACTTGATATACGCCACAAAAAAGAGCATATTTTATAGCGTAATTTCACTGCAATCAGCTTATAAAAATGTCGGTTTATCAGAAGATGTTGGTTTTTTATGTGGTTATGTCGTTAATAACCGCGATTATTACATGGTTTTTATCTCGGGATAAAAAGAGCATCAAACTGTTATGTTCTGTGCTGGTAGGGGCAACCTGGCCAATGAGTTTCCCTGTCGCGTTGTTGTTTTCTCTGTTTTAAACTCTCTATACTTCAACTAGTTAAAGAACAGGAACGGTACGTGATGAATGACATAACTTTTTTCCAGCGCTTTGAGGGTGATATTGTTGCCGGCCGTAAAACAATCACGCTGCGTGATGTCTCTGAGTCGCACTTTACGGCAGGCCAGCAATTACGTGTCGGGCGTTATGAAGACGATGTCTATTTTTGCACCATCGAAGTGATCAGTGTGATGCCGGTGTTGCTCGGGCAACTGACTGACGAGCATGCGCGTCAGGAGAATATGACGCTGTCTCAGCTTAAAGAGGTGATTGCGGATATTTATCCAGGTCTGAATGAGCTTTATGCGATTGTTTTTAGGTTGGTTACTGCGGCTTAAAAAACAAAGGAAGGGGAGTTTCCCCTTCCTGAAATTTCACCTACTGACTGGCTTTCTTCAACATCTGATACAACTCATCTTTTAGCCGCAACTTCTCTTTTTTCATCTGCATGACTTTTTCGTTGTATCCCGTCCCTTGCGGCCCCTCCTTGCGTAAAATTTCATCATCAAGCTGATTGTGCTTGTCAAACAAGCTGAGGAAACGCGGGTTGGCGGATTTTAATTCGGTAATCAATTCACGGTACTCAGGAAACATTGCAAACCTCCGGAGTCGAGTAGGTAGGTGATGAATGGATAAGCCCTGGCAATTGCTGCCATTTGCAGTGTAGGCACCGCTCGGCCTGAATTGGAAGCACCGCTTGGTAAGGGTTTGTCAATTTGAGATCCACGAGGCGCGTTAACAATTTAGATTAAATTTTCGGCATGTTACGCCTTGCTTAACGGCAAAAATTGTTAACGACAATCTTATTTCTGTGTGCTAAAACATATCTATGATATATCTTACGTATTCAAAAATGAGAAACAGATGACCTTACAAACCAAACCTAATCTTCCACAACGCGTCAAAAACGAGCTTAAATTTCGTCAGTTAACCGTAAAAAGCAAAGAAACCGTTGCGGGTTGTTTTTATCGCATTGTTTTCAGCAGCCCAGAATTAGCAGGTTTCACCTCGCGGGGGTTTGATGACCATGTGAAAGTGTTTTTCCCGCCAGAAAGTGGTGAGTTTGCTCGCCCGTCAGTCACTGACGACGGCATTGTCTGGGGGGAGGGTCCGCGTCCCATTTCGCGTGATTACACCCCGCTGGAATTTGACGCCGCGCGTAACGAACTGACGCTGGACTTCTATATTCATGACGGCGGCGTTGCCAGTCAGTGGGCAGAAATTGCCACGACTGGCGATACGTTACTGATAGGCGGGCCACGTGGATCGCTGGTCATTCCTTGTGACTATTCATGCCAGCTCTATGTCTGTGATGAAAGCGGTTTACCTGCCATTCGCCGCCGTCTGCTCTCTCTGCCCGGACATATTGTCCCCACTGTGCTGGTAAACAGCCAACACGCACAAAGCCGCGAGTATCTGAGTGAGTTCAAACAGGCGGATATTCACTGGCTTGATAGCGAATCTATCGCTAAGCACTTAAGCACTCTTGAATTCCCGGAGAGCGACTATTTTGTCTGGATTACCGGAGAAGGTCGCGACGTCAAAAAACTCAATGATGAACTGCTGGAAACCCACGCTCTGGACGCCGATTACGTGCGCGCTGTGGCTTACTGGCATCATAAATAAGGAAACGAACATGAGAATCCATCATCTACACCATCGTCTTTGCGCCAAACATGAACGTCACGAAAGACACGGTTTGCACGGCGGCCATAATCATCACGAACATGGCGGTATGGAAGGGAAAGGGCGCATGCGCCGTGAACGCATGTTTGATGCCAACGACATTCGTTTGCTGATCCTGCATTTCCTTTCAAGCAACAATGCGCACGGTTATGAGTTGATCAAATCCATCGAGGCCATCGCCAAAGGCGAATATGTCCCAAGCCCGGGGATTATTTACCCTAACCTCTCTTTGCTTGAGGAGATGGGCTTGATTACTGCCGTGCAAAGCGACAGCAGTAAAAAGGCGTGGACGCTTACTACCGAAGGCCATGCTGAACTCGTACTACAACAAGACCACCTTGGCCATATCATCGCTAAGCTCGAATCGTTAGGGGTATTAGGCGATAACCGCCGTCTACCTGAAATTCAGCGTGCTATTCATAACTTTAAAATGGCACTTAATACCAAACTTGGGCAAAGCGATTTGCCAAAAGAGACGCTGTATAAAATCATCGATACTTTAGATCAGGCCGCTAAGGATATTGAGCGGAGTTAATTTTGCTATTTCTGTGCAATGAAGCATAAAGTTTCGACGAGTTCTGCCGAAACTATATGCTTCTGTTGTCATGAGAACGCAAAAGCATGTTAAATCGCATAAAAGTAGTAACCAGTCTTCTGTTTGTGCTGGGGTTATTTGGCCTTTTACAAATGACCTCCGGCGGGTTGTTCTTCAACGCGCTGAAAAACGACAAAGAAAACTTCACCGTGCTGCAAACCATTCGCCAGCAGCAATCTACCCTTAATGGCAGTTGGGTTGCCCTGCTGCAAACCCGTAACACGCTAAACCGTGCGGGCATCCGTCATATGATGGATACCAACAATATCGGCAGCGGCGCGACGGTTAATGAGCTGATGCTGATCGCCAGCCAGTCGTTAAAGCAGGCGGAAAAAGAGTGGGCTGAATATGAAGCCTTGCCACGCGACCCACGCCAGAGCGAAGAGTCTACCAATGAAATCAAGCGTAACTATGCGATTTACCATGGTGCGCTGGCGGAGCTAATCCAGTTACTGGGTGCGGGGAAAATTAACGAATTCTTCGACCAGCCTACGCAGAAATATCAGGACGGTTTTGAAAAAGAGTACATCAATTATCTGCAACAAAACGACCGTCTGTACCAACAAGCAGTGGACGACAATAATCAGTCTTACTCGCAGGCCATTTGGATACTGATCGTGATTCTGGCACTGGTTGCGGCGGCGATTGTTACCGTCTGGCTGGGCATCAAGAAAACCCTGATTGAACCGCTGCATCGCCTGATTGAAAGCATTCGTCACATCGCGAGCGGTGACCTTGTGCGTTCTATTGATGTGGAAGGCACCAACGAAATGGGGCAACTGGCGTCCAGTCTGCGTCATATGCAGTCAGAGTTGATGAGTACGGTGAGTGATGTGCGTAACGGCGCGAACGCGATTTATAGCGGCGCCAGCGAAATCTCCATCGGCAATAACGATCTCTCTTCACGCACCGAGCAGCAAGCGGCCTCGCTTGAAGAAACCGCTGCCAGCATGGAAGAGTTAACTGCCACCGTTAAACAGAATGCGGAAAATGCCCGTCAGGCAAGCCAACTGGCATTGAGTGCCTCTGAAACCGCACAGAAGGGCGGAAAAGTGGTGGATAACGTGGTGCGCACCATGAACGACATCGCCAGCAGTTCGAAGAAAATTGCCGACATTACCAGCGTGATTGACGGCATTGCCTTCCAGACCAACATTCTGGCACTTAACGCCGCCGTTGAAGCTGCACGTGCGGGTGAACAAGGGCGTGGTTTCGCAGTGGTTGCCGGTGAAGTACGCAATCTGGCACAACGCAGTGCACAGGCGGCCAAAGAGATCAAAGGCCTGATCGAAGATTCCGTCAGCAAAGTGGATACCGGTTCTACATTGGTGGAAAGTGCTGGCGAAACCATGGGTGAAATTGTCAATGCGGTGACCCGCGTGACCGATATCATGGGCGAAATTGCCTCGGCTTCTGACGAGCAAAGCCGTGGTATTGACCAGGTTGGGCTGGCGGTTTCTGAAATGGACCGTGTTACGCAGCAAAACGCCGCATTGGTTGAAGAGTCTGCTGCCGCCGCTTCAGCACTTGAAGAGCAAGCCAGCCGTCTGACTCAGGCCGTGGCGGTGTTTCGTATTAACCAGGATGCCAAAGCCGCAGTTCGAAGCGCTGAACCCAAAGTAACGATTACGCCAATGACACCGCGCAAAGCGGCAGTCAGCGAGTCTAACGAAAATTGGGAAACCTTCTGATTTCGGTGAAATGAATGTGGTGGATGGCGCTTGCGCTTATCCACCACCATTACAACTCCGCTTCATCTAAGCGCATTAAACGATCCAGGCGCTGGTGGTAACAACGCAACGTCGCTTCCACGTCTTTTGCGGGCATAAACGAATCTCGATAAACGGCATCTACGATGCGGCTTTCTTTGCGCATATCGTTGAGCAATTTAACAATAAGTTTCTCCGTCATCCCCATACTCAAACCCAACGCCTGAAAATCCATACCAAGATATTCGCCGTAAGCGGTCTTAAAACCTGGCGCTAATTCGCGGTCGCCTTCTTCACATCTTAATAGCGGCAGCGCCATAAAACCGGAGCTAAAAATGGCGGGATAGGGCGCAACCGACACAAAGTCATACACTGGCGACAGCGTTGGTTCGCCAATACGTGGATGAATCAGCCCGAAATTGCGCAAGTGCATATCGTTATTCCCCAACAAATACGCGTAGGCAATGCGCCGGAACAAATCGATTTTAAAGGCGATGTTGCTATTCACATGTTGTGTCAGGAACTCGGCCAGTTGCTGATAACTGACATACTGCTTTCCGTCGCTGCCCGTCTTCCCGTACTTTTCGCCGACGTTCATCGCTGCATCAAGCTGTTCCTGATGTATGGCCGCTCCGGTTTGAATATCCCGGTCGAAACGACGGATAACAAATGCCAACTCGCGCTCCGCTTCGTTATCAACAGCGGCAAAGCTCACCAGCCCGTGTGGCGGCACATCAAACCCCAGTCGCGCCATTAACGTCATGGTGGCGTGTTCGTTTTCTGCCAGATGGGGGAATTCCGCCGGAGAAGGCTTGAGGATGTATTCGCCCTGATGTTCAACCACCGCAAATTCACCGTTACGCACCACCATTTGCAGTTTCGGCTGGTAGCCGGAAATACTCATGCCACGCTGCGCTTTCGGCAATTCATGAATAAAGTCATCACGGGTAAAACTCAGTTGCGGGTTCACCTTGCCCGAACCCGTCAGCTGTTTAAGGCCTTTGGATGAATAGCCCGACTCTTGCTCTTTGGCCTGGAGCAATGGAGTTAAAAGAATGTGGCAACGCATGGTTAATCCTCCTGCATGCTGACCAGCTGTACCGCGCCAATCAGGTTTTTGCCGTTATCGATAAGCATTCCGAGCAGGTCGTGCTCGTCGCGTTGTTGTAGTTGGCTGTAGCGCTTTTTCAGCCAGCCTTCTGGTGCCAGCGAGGCAAAAAAGGGCGGCAGTGTCTGGCTGCGAAAGTGGCCGACACGCACCGGCAAACTTAGCGACAGCGGCGGGCCGATGTAGTCAGCGCGATAACTAAATTCGAAGCCGTCGTCATGCTGGCGCAGTTCGCCGACCGGTTCGCCATATAACCACACCTCTACACGGCGGCGCATAACTTCACACCCAGTGCTTCAGCGACGCGTAACACCGTGCCAAATTTGACCTGTTCCGGATCTTTAAACAGCCGTTTGAGCGTTGAGGCGGACACGCCGGTTTGTAGCTCAAGGGTGGCAAGGTCGATATCCAGCTCTTTGCGGCGCTGGTTCAGTTTTTGCCCCAGTTGTGCGCAGTACGTGATCACTTGTTCGTCAATAATGAGTTCCGATTCTTGCGCACGCAGCGTCACGGCTTTTTTAACGTCATTCAATAATTCGCTCATGGCATGCAGTTTGTCTGCGAGCGTGGCATTGTCGTAGTTCATACGTGACCTTAAATATGAGTTTTTGTATTAAAAGGGGTTGTTAATGGTCTTTTGATATCGATATATATCATAAATGACCCTTATTTTAATTATTAACCAAAGATGGTTCATTTACGGTCTTTTGTCAATTTCAGGGTTCATAAATAGTACATTTATAGGATTATTTAATTATTTCAGTCCATATATAATCTATATGGCAGTATTGCACGCTGGCTTATCCAGTTTATTGCTAACGAAATGTAAATTAATTGTTTCACTCGATTGAGTGGAAACCTTATTAATGAAGGCATGTTAATCAACGCGAGTTTGCTGCATGTCATATCGAATCAGCCTGTTGGATAAAAGCCCGGTCGCTCAGGACGAAACGCCTGCCGACGCCCTGAAACACACGCTGCATCTGGCACAACAGGCGGAAGCCTGGGGTTATCACCGCTTCTGGATTGCCGAGCACCACAACACTTCGCGGCTGGCAAGCCCATCACCAGAGTTGCTGATTGCCTGGATTGTCGGGCAAACCCGCCGCATTCGTGTCGGTTCCGGTGGGGTGATGCTGCAACATTACAGCCCTTATAAAGTGGCAGAAAACTTCAATCTGCTGGCAAATCTCTCACCGGGCCGCATTGATATTGGCGTGGGCAAAGCGCCTGGCGGCTTACCGTTATCTACCCAGGCGTTACAGCGTGGCGGGCAAGATAACGCCTCGTTTGCCGACAAACTCACAGAACTGGATAACTGGCTTTCCTTGCCCGCATCCCACGAAGATGAAGATGTAGAAACTTTACGCGCCACGCCGCTTCCGACGCACAGTGCCGCGCGTTTTCTGCTGGGTGCCAGCCTCGAAAGTGCGAAGCTCGCCGCAAATCTCGACTGGAACTTCGTTTATGCCGCTCACCTGAATGGCGATAAAAATCTGATGCGTGAGGTACTCGGTGCGTGGCGCAGCAGAAGCCAGCGTGAAACGGTGGTGGCGGTACAGGTGATTGTTGCGCAGGACGCACAAAAAGCGGCTGAGCTGGCGAACCTTGTGGAAATCTGGAGCGTTGAGCTGGAAAACAGCCAGCGGGTCAGTGTCGCCAGCGAAGCCCAGGCTTACGCATTTGCTCGCCAGGCTGGGAGTGCCATCAAACGGATTGAACGCCGTGAACCTTCGTTGCTGCAAGGCACCGCCGAGACAGTTCAAGCCGGGCTTGCGGCACTGAGCCAGGAATTTGCCATCGACGAATTCATTATTGATACGCCAGTGAGTGACCCTGCGGCACGTTTTCAGTCGCTTCGTTTGTTGGCTGGCGTGCAGCAGGCGGCGTCGGTATCTGAATTTACCGCCGAACATGAAGCCTGGTAAGGGGAAGCCGATGACATTCGCAGAGCAACTTATCAACTGGCGGCGCGAGCTACACCAGAACCCGGAGTTATCTGGCCAGGAAGTGGCGACCACCACGCGAATTCGTCACTGGCTGGAATCCGCAGGTTTACGTTTGTTGCCTTATCCGCTTGCCACCGGTGTGGTGGCGGAAGTCGGGCAAGGGGAAAAGGTCATTGCGCTGCGAGCTGACATTGACGCACTGCCGATTCAGGAAACCAGCGGTGTTGCGTTTAGCTCACACAATGATGGCGTGATGCACGCTTGCGGGCATGACGTTCATAGCAGCGTGATTCTGGGTGCGGCCTTGTTATTAAAAGAGCGCGAGGCGCATTTATCCGGCCGTGTGCGTTTGCTGTTTCAGCCAGCGGAGGAAAACTTTACTGGTGCAAAGGCACTGATAAAGGCCGGAGCACTGGAAAACGTCTCCGCTATTTTTGGCATGCACAACGAGCCTGGTTTACCGGTTGGCACTTTCGCCACCCGAGGGGGCGCATTCTATGCCAACGTCGATCGTTTTGTTTTACGGGTGCGGGGCAAAGGCGCACATGCCGCCCGTCCACATGAAGGTAAAGACGCCATTGTGATTGCCAGCCAACTGGTGCTGGCATTGCAAACTATCGCCAGCCGTAACGTGGATACGCTGGATTCTGTCATCGTCAGTGTCACGCGCATACAAGGGGGAAATACCTGGAATGTGTTGCCGGAAAGTGTCGAGCTGGAAGGAACCGTGCGCACTCATCGCAACGAAATTCAGCAGCAGGTCGAGAAACGGATCAGTGAGATTGCAGCCGGTTTAGCCAGTGCGTTTGGTGCGCACATTGAGGTGGAATGGTTTAACGGGCCAATAACATTGATCAACGATGATAAATGGGCGGCATTTGCGATGCAGCTCGCACAACGAGTGGGTTATCGCACACAAACCTCTGAACTGCATATGGGCGGCGAAGACTTCGCGGTTTATTTGCAAACCATTCCCGGCGCGTTCGTCAGTATTGGCAGCGCCAGCGAATACGGTTTACATCATTCGGCCTTTAATCCGGATGAAGCATTAATTGAAGATGCGGCGCGTTATTTCGCCACGCTGGCGGAACAAGCACTACTGGAAAAGTAATTACTTCTAATACGCAGGGGTCAACTCCCCAGGATGCGTGCAGCCTGAAAATGAGGATCGAATATGTCTGATAATCGACAACTGCGCCTTGGAACAATCTTACATGGTGCTTCGGGGAATATGTCCGCATGGCGGCATCCGGCAGCGATTGCCGATGCCAGTATTAATTTTGACTTCGTCAAAGAGACTGCGTTAAAAGCCGAGCAGGGCAAGCTAGACTTTTTGTTTGTTGCCGACGGTTTATATATAAATGAAAAATCTATCCCGCATTTTTTGAATCGTTTTGAACCGCTGACGGTGTTGTCGGCGTTAGCCAGCGTGACCACACATTTAGGGCTGGTCGGCACGTTGTCGACCTCGTATAGCGAACCGTTCACGGTGGCACGCCAGTTCGCCAGCCTTGACCATTTAAGCAAAGGGCGCGCGGGCTGGAACGTGGTGACTTCACCACTGGAAGGTTCGGCAAAGAACTTCTCGCGTGAGCAACATCCTGAACATGCGCTGCGTTATCGCATTGCTGATGAATATCTCGATGTGGTGAAAGGTCTGTGGGATTCCTGGGAAGACGGTGCGTTTATTCGTGATAAAGCGAGCGGGCAATTTTTTGACCCGGAAAAATTACACACGCTGAATCATCATGGTGATTTCTTTAAAGTCGCCGGGCCACTTAATATTTCACGCACGCCACAAGGCAGGCCGATTGTATTCCAGGCAGGTGCCTCGGATGATGGTAAGAAATTAGCCGCACGCCACGCTGATGCTATTTTTACTCATCACGATACGCTCGAAGAAGCTCAGTATTTTTATCGTGATGTTAAGAGCCAACTTAAAAATCATGGCCGTAATGACGATGATTTAAAAATATTCCAGGGCGTGAGCGTGATTGTTGGCAAAGATGCCGATGACGTAGAAAACCAGTATCAAGCCACTGCGGCACTGGTGTCAGTCACCGATGCACTGAATTATCTGGGCCGCTATTTTGAACATCATGATTTCAGCCAGTATCCGCTCGATGAGCCATTCCCCGATATTGGCGATCTCGGCCAAAACAGCTTCCGCAGTACCACCGATGAAATCAAACGCAATGCCCACGAACGCCATCTGACGCTGCGCCAGGTCGCGCTAGAAGCCGCATCGCCGCGCCCACGGTTTGCTGGCACCGCCCAACAAGTGGCAGACGGATTGCAGCAGTGGTTCGAAAGCCACGCCGCCGACGGTTTTATCATTCAGGGCGGCACACCAGATACCTTCCCGCGTTTTGTTGATGAAGTGGTTCCGGTGTTGCAGGCACGAGGTTTATTCCGCACGGAATATCCCGGCACCACATTGCGTGAAAGTTTGGGGTTGGCAGAACCCGTGAATCAGTTTTCGTAACCTGGACGATGGGTGAAAACGGTGGATGACGCTGCGCTTATCCACCCTACAAAACCAATTCACAGGTCGGATAAGCGCAGCGTCATCCGACAAAAACAACAAACATCACAATAACTAAGAGAACACACTATGCAAAAAACATCGCTCATTCTGGCTATCGCTCTGGCACTTTCGTCTGCACAAACCCTGGCGCAAGAAGTCACCATTAATGGCACCGGCGTCAGCCTGGAAGCTAATAAAACACCTATTAATACTGTCGTTAATCCGGCGGCTGTCGCCCAGTTACCCAAAGATTATCGCTTTGCGGTTCCCGGTAAATTTACCGTTGCAGTCGCGGCACTCAATTCGCCGCCATTAACGGTGTTTGCGGAAGATAACAAAACGCTGCTCGGCAGCGAAGTGGACATCGCTCGCCTGGTGGCGGACAGCCTGGGGCTTGAGCTGAATGTGGTGCCAACCTCATGGGAAGACTGGCCGCTGGGCGTGACATCGGGCAAATACGATGCGGCAATCAGCAATATTACCGTCACCAAAGACCGCAAACAGAAATTCGACTTTGCCACTTACCGCAAAGATTCCCTCGGCTTCTATGTGAAATCTGATAGCCCAATTAAGAAGATTGAGAATGCTGAAGACATCGTCGGATTGCGCATTATTGTCGGCTCAGGAACCAACCAGGAATCTATCTTGCTGTCCTGGAACGAAGAGAACCTGAAGAAAGGGCTTAAGCCTTTCACGCCGGTTTACACCAAAGACGATGCCGCACAAACCCTGGCATTGCAGTCTGGCCGCGCTGATGCGTTTTTTGGCCCGAATGTGACCGGCGCATGGAAAGCTGCTCTGACGCAGAAAACTCAGCTGGTCGGGGTAGTCGATGGTGGCTGGCCGAAAGCGGCGCATATCGCCGTCACATTGAAGAAAGGCAGTGGCCTGGTCGACCCGGTGCAAACCGCGCTTAATGGCGTTATCAAAAACGGCGATTACAACAAAGTGCTGAACCGTTGGGGGGAAGGCGTCGAGCAAATCCCGGCGTCCGAAATTAACCCTGCCGGTCTTGGCGATTAAGGAGCTGCAAATGCGCGAACAATTCCGGGATGTTTCACCAGAAGCGGCAGAGCTTCAGCCGATTATCAGCGGGCTGTTTGGTGAGTATGAAGCGCGTTACGGGGACTACTTTTCCCGTGATGCCGAAGTGGAACTAACCGAATGGTACCTGCCGCCACAAGGGTTATTCATCGTGCTGGAGCGTGACGGGGAGATTATTGCGACCGGCGCGTATAAGCCCTTCGATGAATATACCGCTGAGATCAAACGCATCTGGACGCACTCGTCTTTGCGCAAACAGGGCGTGGCTCAACGAGTGATGCGTGAGCTGGAAAGCCGCGCGCAGCTTGCCGGTTATAGCCATATCTTCCTGACCACCGGTTTTCGCCAGCCGGAAGCGGTAAAACTCTATCTGAGTCTGGGTTATCAGCCGCAGTTTGATATTCACCGCAACCCGGAAGAATACAGCGTTGCACCATTCGATGGGCGCTTGCGGTTTACCAAAACGCTTGCTGTCACACAGCGCAAAACGGCCTGAGGAATCATGATGACGACACCATCAACAATTAAAGTGGTTCCGGCGCGTTATCCGCTGCGCACTCTGGGGGCTTTTGTCGCGTTGTTTGTGCTGGCGATTGTGGTTCAGTCGGTGGCGTTTAACCCGCGCTGGGAGTGGAGCGTATTTGCACGCTGGTTCTTCGACCCGGTTATCCTTGAGGGGCTGGTGCAAACGTTATTGCTGACTCTGATTGGCACGGTACTGAGTGTGATATTTGGCGGGTTACTGGCGCTGGCGCGGCTTTCCTCTTCATGGCTGCTCAACAGCCTGGCGTGGAGCTATATCTGGCTGTTCCGCTCGTTACCGCTGATTGTGGTGCTGATTATTCTCTATAACTTTTCCTATCTGTACGACACGTTGTCGATTGGCATTCCGTTCACCCAAATAAGCTGGGGAAGTTACCAGACGATTAACGTGTTGGGGCAGTTTTCTACCGCCGTGGTCGGGCTGACACTGGTACAAAGCGCGTATACCGCAGAGATTATTCGCGGTGGTTTTTTGGGTGTCGATCATGGGCAGTATGAAGCGGCGGCGGCCTTAGGTTTACCGGCCTGGCGGCGCACGGTGCGCATTATTTTGCCACAGGCTTTGCGCACCATTTTACCGTCCGGCTTCAATGAAATTATCAGCCTCGCGAAAGGGACGTCGATGGTTTACGTGCTGGCAATGCCGGAGCTGTTCTACACCATTCAGATGATCTACAACCGCACCCAGGAAGTGATCCCGTTATTGATGGTGGGCGCGGTCTGGTATCTGGTGATCACCAGTGTCCTGTCGCTGATTCAGCATCTGGTTGAACGCTGGCTGGCACGCAGTGAAAGACGCTCAGCGATTAATCAACAAAGTCCGGCGCGGAATGTATCACGCCAGCCAACGCTGCAAACTCAGGAGACGGCTCATGCACCTGTCCAATAATCCCACTGGTCATATCTCGATTACGGGCGTCAGCAAATATTTTGGCCGCCATAAAGCGCTGGATAACATTTCGCTTGAGCTGGAACCTGGCTCGGTAACGGTGATCCTTGGGCCGTCGGGTTCCGGTAAATCCACTTTGCTACGGGCGATAAACCATCTGGAACGTGTCGACGAGGGGTTTATCCAGATTGATGGCGATTACATTGGCTATCGCCTGGCGGGCGACAAACTGTATGAGCTGAAGGAAAAGGAGATCCTGCGCCAGCGCGTGAACGTCGGCTATGTGTTCCAGAATTTCAATTTGTTCCCGCATCTCACGGTGCTGGAAAACCTGATTGAAGCGCCAATTGCCCATAAGCAGCTCAACCGCAAACAAGCCATTGAGCAGGCTTATCAATTGCTGGATGTGGTGGGGCTGCGCAATAAAGCCGATGCCTGGTCGCGCCATCTTTCCGGCGGCCAGCAGCAACGTATCGCCATTGCGCGCGCGCTGGCTTTGCGTCCACGGGTAATGTTGTTCGATGAACCGACTTCAGCACTCGACCCGGAACTGGTGGGGGAAGTGCTGGATGTGATTAAGAAATTAGCCCGTTCGGGCACCACGCTGGTGGTGGTGACTCATGAAATCGGCTTTGCCCGCGAAGTGGCAGATAACGTGGTGTTTATGGTCGACGGCAAAATCGTTGAGCAAGGCAGTAGCGACGAGGTGCTCAACCATCCGCAACATTCACGAACGCGTCAGTTTTTATCTAAGGTTCTATAAGGAGCAGGCATGAAATTTGTCCCACTGGCGCTATTGATGATCAGTACCACGCTGTATGCCCACGGGAGTCTTGATCTTAAGGCCAATGAACAACCGATTCATACCGCTAAAGACCCGCTGGCTATCAGCAAAATTCCTCAGGGCTTTAAGTTTGTGGAACCGGGAACCCTGACGGTGGCGATATCCGCGCTCAACTCTCCGCCGTTGGCGTTGCTGGCAAGTGATAACCGCACGAGGATCGGCAGCGATCCGGATATTGCCCGTTTGCTGGCCGATAGTTTAGGGCTGAAGCTCAAACTGGTGCCGACCGCGTGGGAAGACTGGCCACTGGGGATTACGTCGGGTCGCTATGACGTCGCACTGGTGAATATTGCGGTGACCGAGCAGCGTAAAACGAAGTTCGATTTCGCGACTTATCGGGTCGATTCGCTGGCGTTTGCGGTCAAATCAGACAGCCCAATTCAAAAAATCACTGGCCCAGCGGATGTTGCCGGTTTACGCATCATTTTAGGTTCAGGGACCAATCAGGAAAAAATTCTCCTGGGCTGGAATGAAATCAATGAGCGCGAAGGGCGCAAAGCAGCCCAACCGATTTATCTGACCGATGACGCTTCCGGCAATTTGTATATTCAGGCTGGGCGGGCGGACGCCACTTTCGGCCCGCAAAGTGTGGCGGCCTATAAAGCGGCACTCACTGGCACCACGCGTGTTGTTGGGTTAGGGCCGAAGAAAGCCTATGTTGCCACCACCACCAAAAAAGGTAATGAGCTGGTTTATGCACTGCAAGCTGCACTGGATGGTGCAGCGAAACGTGGTGAATACCAGCAAGTGTTGGCGCGATGGGGAGAAAAGGGCGAAGAAGTGGCGACGTCTGAGGTGAATCCGCAAGGGATTACCTATCCGTAGCGATTTCCGGTTAAGCCAAAAGTACCTGGCTTATAAACCCATGAATATCGTCCAGCGCCTGTTGGCGGGCCAGCGGCGCGCTGTCGATAATCAGTTGATCCGAATAGCCGTTTAGCAACGCGCTAAGCTGGCGGGTCACCCGCCCGACATCGGTTTGGCGAAACACGCCACTCTCAATGCCGCTTTCAATAATGCTTGCCAGCAACGCATCCCACTTTTCGGTCAGCGTCAGGGCAAGATCGGCGTACACCTTGTTATGCACCGCCAGCCGCCACAACGAGCCGTACAACTCCCAAACGGCATCGGCGCGGTCAGGTAGATAATCTTCGATGAAAACATTCAAACCTTGCGCAGGTGACTGGGCGCGCGTCTTTTGGCTAAAAGCTTCCAGCTCCGCATACATAAAGCGTTCAAACGCTGCGATACACAACGTCTGCCAGTCGGGGAAATAGTGATAAATATGGCTACGGGCGATACCGACTTGTTCGGTTAGCTCGCGGGTCGTCACTTTTTCTACCCCTTTATCCGTGAACAGCCCGATCGCGGCATCAAGAATATTTTCTTTTAGAACAGACGTTTTTTCTTTCATCACGGTACCTTCGTTGACTTTGAGCAAGTGCTCAAATAGAATCTTTTCATTCTTGAGCAACCGCTCAAGAATAACAATCTAAGAATATAAAGTCATGTCTACTTGTCAGCAAACCGCTCAGCTTAAACCATCGCGCGGTGCATTGAATACCTTAAAAAAACTCGCAAAACTCCACAGTAAAAAGCTCATTGTCACTCTGCTGCTGGTGGTCGCCGAGAACGTCGTTTACTTGCTGTATCCGTTAATGGCGGGCTTTGCCATTAATGCCATCATCAAAGGGCAATCCCTGCATGCGTTGTTGTATGCGCTGGTGGTTTTTATTATGTGGGCGATAGGTGCTGCGCGCCGCAGCATGGACACCCGCACTTTCGCCAGAATCTACGCTGGCCTCGCGGTGCCGGTGATCCTCGCACAACGTAAAGATGATCATAGCCACTCAACGATTGCAGCACGTGTGACGTTGTCACGCGAATTTGTCAATTTCTTCGAAACGCATCTGCCGTTGCTGATTACTTCACTGGCGTCGATAATCGGCGCAGTTGTCATGCTGTTAACCATCGAGTTCTGGGCTGGTGTGGCTTGCATGGTGGTGCTGGTTTTCTTTGCGCTGTTCCTGCCGAGCTATACGCGCAAGAACGAAATGCTGTACGAGAAACTGAACGACCGGCTGGAAAAAGAGGTGGGGTTCGTTGGCTATGCCAGTGAAAACACGCTCAACAAGCACTACAACTTTTTGGCACAGGTGCGTATTCGGTTGTCTGACCGTGAAGCTTACGGTTATCTGGCAATTGGTATTGCCGCAGCGTTCCTGTTCGCTATGACCATCATGTTGATGACCGTGAAAGGGGTCGGGAACGCCGGGCATATTTACTCGGTCATGACGTACATGTGGATGTTTGCCATGAGCCTTGATGACGGCCCATCTCTGCTGGAGAAATACTCGCAGCTTAAAGAGATAGGCAAACGTGTGAATACCGGGCTGGTGGATTAACCGACCTCAGGCAATGCGCCTGTGGCAATCAATGCCTGGATAACAATCACGGCGATACCGCAAGCAAACACCACAATCAGCAACGGCTTGCCGCCTGCAACGCGGTAGCCCGCTTCTTTCTGCATCTGGCGGCTTTTCCACACTAAAAGTGAAGGGATGATCAACGCCAGAATCGCCAGCGCCACACCGGCGTAACCCAGCGCCATCACGAAACCTTGCGGATAGAACAGGGCAAAGATCAGCGGTGGCACGAAGGTCATTAGCCCTGTTTGCATACGGCCTGACGCTTTACGATTACGGTTGAACAAATCGCCAAGGTAATCGAATAACCCTAACGACACGCCGAGGAACGAGGTTGCCAGCGCGAGATCGGCAAACAGATGAACCGCCAGCTCAACATGTGTTGATGCCACCACTTCACGAACCGCCTGCAACAAGCCATTCAGACCGGAATGATTAGCCAGTAATCCGCTGAACACGCCTGAATCAATCGCGCCTAGTGTCGCCACTTGCCAGAAAATATAAGCCACTAACGGAATGGCGCTGCCAATGATAAACACCCAGCGTAACTTGCGCAGATTGCCGTCCAGATAACTAACAATACTGGGTACGCTGCCATGAAAACCGAACGAAGTGAAAATCACCGGGATCGCCGAAAGTGCGAGGCCTTTTTCCAACGGCAGCGTCAGCAGATTGGTGTGATGGATATGTGGCATCATCAGCGTCAGCATCACCACCAACATGACGATCTTGGCGCTGAACAACACGCGGTTAAACATATCCACCATATGGGTGCCGATGCAGACCACGCCTCCGGCAACAAAGGTGAACAGCAACACGCCGCTGGTGACCGAAATAGTGGTAGAAAACCATTGGCTCAGGCTTGCGGCAAGCAGTTCGCCCGCGCCACTGATATACGCGGCGGTTAACGCGTACATCAGGAATAACATGCTAAACCCCGTCAACCATTGCCCTGGTTTGCCAAGATAGCGGCGCGCCAGCGTACCCAGCCCGGTATCAGCGGAAACGTGCTGATAAACTTCAACCAGCAGCAAGGCGGTGTAGCACATCAACCCCCACAGACTGACCAGCAACACAAACGTCACCCCGAACCCAACACCCGCCGAAGCCAGTGGCATTGCCAACATTCCTGCGCCAATTGTGGTGCCAGCGACGATAAAGATACTGCCAAGAGTGCGATTCTTCACGCTTCCCTCTGAATTTACGCTTGTTATAACGACATTGTGCCGCGCAGATTAAGGGATTATGGCTAAGGCGTCAAACAGGGGTTACGCGAAGTGTATTGATATATTTACATTATCGGTGGATGACGCTGGCGCTTATCCACCCTACAAAACCCAACGCTTTCGCAGGTTCTGTAGGTAGGATAAGCGTGGCGCGTACAGTGAGGGATGTCGACATTTTCGTAGGTCGGATAAGCGCCAGCGTCATCCGACAAAACAACGACATCCCAGCCCAGGTTACTTCTGCTCTTTTTTCCCCGCCAGATTCAGCGTCGGCGTTTCATCGAAGAAGTTCCACGGTTTCAGCAGCGTGTGCACCCATTCCGTTGGCATGATTGGCCACTCTTCAGCGCGAGCCACGTGTGTGGTGCCGGTGGTCATCCACACCACATCATCCTGGTTATCCAGTGATTGATTGTCTTTGCTGTACTCACCCAGACCCGTGTCGTGCGCCGAACGGTTTGGATATTTCCCTTCCGGATAACGTTCTTCCGGGTTGTAACGCGTCACCCACAGTTGCTTATCCATAAAGCTCAGGCGGTGATAAATCCATTCGTCTGGTGCAAATTTCGCACCGGTCGCTACCGGATGGGTGCCACCTGCATAAGGGATAATTTGATAAGAAACCGGGTTACCCATTTTGTTCTCTTTGCTGGTATTACTCAGCAAGCGAATAGTGCCTGGGTCAAACTTCTGTGCCGCTTCTTGTTCGGTATTAATATCATGCTGGTTGATCTGCATGGTACTGGTGCGCGGGCCGCCAGCGGTATTCGGTTTCACTTCAGGGTCAAGCGCCACCAGTTTGTTGTTCTCACCATCCACGTCCATATCGAGGCGGAAGTTGTAGATGTGTTGGTGCGTGGTGCCGACGATATTGTGGTCGATAAGCGTGCCGTATTTAGTGTCATCTTTGGCGGTTTCATCGTGCATGGTTTTGGCTTTCACACCTTTAACCGCTTCAATGCCGGTCGCGCCTGCATCAATGCCGATGGTGCCGTTCTGGTGGAATACCCAGTCAAAAATATAGTCGTAGTTGCCGACGGTACTGATCCAGCGCACCACTAACTCGCGGCGCTCGGTGCTGATATTCGGCTGGCCCATTTCCTGGTGCTTATATTCAGGCCCGGCGTAGCGTTCAAATACCGCTACCGCACGTGGGATAGTGGTCGGTTTGCCGGTGTAATCAGCAATAGTTTCATCCAGCATCACCGCGTTTGTTGGGGCATCTTTGCCGCGAGCCAGCGGGGAAGTCAGCGTACCCATGCCGTAATCACCGGCATCCAGATAAGCTTTAAAATACCAGCCAACATCAGGGTCGCCGTAAGGCACGATCATGCCGCCGAGCGAGCCTTCATACATCACTTTGCGTTTGTTACCGTTGTCGTTATAGGTCACGGTAGAGAGAATCGGCCCAACGCGGGAATTCAGGCGCAGGTGGAAATCCCAGTTCTGTCAGTGAATAGTATCGCCAGTAATGGTGTAGTTTTTACCTTCCGGCTCGATGATTTCCAGCGGTTTAACTTCGGGTGCTACGCGGTCACGGCCATCAAACGGACGTGGATTCATCGGCACCGGAACGACCTGGCCTTCTTCAATCTTGATGATTTTCTTCTGCTCAAGATCGACGACTGCCACCAGGTTTTCAATTGGGTGAGCCCAGTAGTTGCCATCGCCAGTATCAAGATAGCTCACCACTTTGAGCAGGCGCTGGTTCTGTTCCAGTCCATCTTTCCCGTCAAAATAGCCGACGGTGAGCGGGGTGGTGATCACTTTAGTTGGGTCGTCGACACCGTGTTTTTTCAGCGCCTCGGCGTACTCTTTGCTGCCGTTGATAATGGTCTGTACGCTGATGAAATCATCAATCAGCACCATGCCATGTGCGCCTTCAATCGGTTTCCACGACACCACTTTACCGGCACTTAAATCCACCACGCCTTCCACAATATGAATGCCGTCGAGCATAATCACATCGGCCTGACGCGGGGCAGTGACCTCCTGGCCTGTCATCACGAATTGCCAGACCTGATCTTTCGGCGGTTCATGCAGCGATATTTCAGTAAAGCGAATACCCGGTTTAAAATCTGGCGCGCCCTGAACAATTTTGACCGCCTGGTTTATTTCATCCGCAGTCAGTGAATTAAGTGGATGAGGTTTTTTCTCGACCGCGAAAGTTTGATCAAGGCCGGACTGGAAAACTTCGTTAATAAAGTCTTCAGAAATATAAGCGGTTTTCTTTTTAAAAATCACCGGCACTTGTAATTGCAATGTTTTGCCGTTGACGATGGCCGATTTGCTATTAGGTTTTACTTTCACAAACGCACCGTCTTTCACGATGGTGAACATCTGCGCGTAATCATCCCATTGCACATCAGCACCGAATTCAGTCAGTGTTTTCTCCATCGGCACCATATGCGCTTCGCTGCCGTGAGCGAATACACCCGGGGAAGTCAGAAGTGCGATTGCTAAAGCCAGGGTTTTCTTTCCAGTTATTAAATTCATGAAATTCTCACTTTTAGCGTATGTTTTTTATAAACGGGCATGAATTCAACATAACAACTTCTCAGGCAAGATATATTGCGCTGCTTGCCAACCATTTTGCTGGGTTTGCCAAAATCAAAATAATGGTGGATGACGCTGCGCTTATCCCCCCTACAACGGCCTTTCGTAGGTCGGATAGGCGCAGCGTCATCCGACAAAATGTATTAACTCTTACGCGCTACCAGCGTCAAAATGGAATATAAAGCCACGGCCTGTTTATCCTGGTTCATCACTTCTACTGCCCATTCCACCACGCCAACCGGTTTATCTTCGGCGGTTTTCTGCGGCTTGGCGGTCTTACGCTTACAGGTCAGACGCACTTGCAGGGTATCGCCGATTTTTACCGGCTCGATAAAGCGCAGGTTTTCCATACCGTAGTTGGCGATAACCGGCCCGACACCTGGGTCAACAAATAGCCCCGCAGCGGCAGAAACCACGAAATAGCCGTGGGCGACGCGTTCGCCAAAGAATGATTCTGCCGCACCAATTTTGTCGACGTGGGCATAGAAATGGTCGCCGCTGAGATTGGCGAAATTGACAATATCGGCCTCGGTAATGGTGCGGCGAGCTGTCAGTAAACTTTCACCAATTTGCAGGTCGTCAAAGTGTTTGCGGAACGGGTGCACCGCATCTTCTTTCACTGCCGCACCATGGCTCCACTGTTGGCTAACTGCCGCCAGCATTGATGGGCTGCCCTGAATCGCGGTGCGTTGCATGTAATGTTTTACTGCGCGCAAGCCACCCAATTCCTCACCGCCACCGGCTCGGCCTGGGCCGCCGTGAACCAGCATTGGTAATGGCGAACCATGGCCGGTGGATTCCACCGATGATTCCTGGTTCAGCACCTGAATTCGCCCGTGAGCACGCGCCGCACCCAGCACAAACTGGCGGGCAATATCGCCACTCGCCGTGACCAGCGTTCCTGCAAGGCTCCCCTGGCCCGCACGTGCCAGCGCCATCGCATGTTGCGCATTCTGATAAGGCATTACGGTGGCAACCGGGCCAAACGCTTCGAGTTCATGCACCGCTGGGGTTTCATCAGGCTGCTGGCACAGTAACAACGTTGGTGGGAAGAACGCGCCCGCAAGGGCAGTATCGGCGTGGCCGCCGACCACTACCTGGCAGCCTGCGGCAACCAGCTGGTTCACTTTGCTTTGCACATCGTCGCGCTGTTCAAGGCTGACCAGTGCACCCATTTTTACGCCTTCCTGCGCCGGATCGCCGGGCTGGATTTTCTCCAGTTTGTCTTTTAGTGCCTGCACCACGTTTTCAAGTTGCGCTTGTGGAACCAAAATACGGCGGATTGCGGTACATTTTTGCCCGGCTTTAGCCGTCATCTCGCACACCACTTCACGGATAAACAGCGCAAATTCAGGGTGTTCCGGCGTCACATCTTCGCCCAGAACGCAGCAGTTCAGCGAGTCGGCTTCCATCGTGAAGGGTACGGATCGGGCGACAATATTTGAGTGACAACGTAACTTTTGTCCAGTGCTGGCGGAGCCGGTGAAGGTCACTACGTCTTGCTCATCGAGCAAATCAAACAGGTTAGCGACGCCACCGCAAATCAGGCTGATTGCACCATTTGGTACCAGCCCTGAATCAACAATTGATTTCACCATCGCATGGGTCAACTGCGCGCTGGCAGTACCAGGCTTGATAATCGCCGGCATACCGGCAAGCCAGGTTGGAGCCAGTTTTTCTAGCATGCCCCAGCAAGGGAAGTTAAACGCGTTGATGTGCAGTGCCACGCCCGATTTTGACGTCAGCACATGGCGAGCGGCAAATCCGCCTTGTTTAGACAGCGGGATCATTTCGTCTTCTGGCCACAATACATCGTCTGGTAATTCGCGGTTGCCCATCCCGGCATAAGCGAACAGGGTGCCGATACCGCCTTCAATATCCACCCAGCTATCTGCGCGGGTGGCTCCTGTCTGGTAAGAAATCGCATAAAACGCTTCTTTATTTGCCAGCAGATGTTTTGCCACCGCTTTAATCATGGCGGCGCGTTGAACAAAGGTCATCGCGCTTAAAGCAGTGCCGCCGTGGTCGATGGCGTAACGGCGCGCCTGCGCCATATCCAGCCCTTCACTGGTGACCTGATACAGCGCTTCGCCGCTAATTGCATGATTTATCGTGCGTTCTTTGCCATGGCCCATCGCCCACTGACCTGACAGATAACTTGTTAACTGCTGCATCGCATACCCCACTAAGCATTACGTTTAATTGCATCAATGGTTGATTTGTGAATCATAAAAATCAAGATGTAATTTAATAATTTATTAACAATGTGATTACGCGTAGTTTTGGTGATTTGCTTATATACATAAACAATAAAGAATATTTGAAATTTATCGTGATAAAGCTCACAAACCGCGCGTGTTAATTTTGGTGTTTTGGTTAACTTATCTGTAACTTTTAATCATTAAGTGATTCACATAAACCCGATTTGTGAATTTAGTTTGAATCATAAAAGGTGATGACGTGACTGAACAACAGCGTTTTGATGAGCGAATCGCACAGGAAATCGCGATTGAACCGCAAGACTGGATGCCTGATGAATACCGTAAGACGTTGATTCGTCAGATAGGTCAGCACGCGCATTCCGAGATCGTTGGCATGCTGCCGGAAGGCAACTGGCTGACCCGCGCACCGAGCTTAAAGCGCAAAGCCATTTTGTTAGCGAAAGTGCAGGACGAAGCCGGACACGGGCTTTATCTGTATAGCGCGGCAGAAACGCTGGGCTGTGCACGGGAAGACATCTACCAAAAGATGCTCGACGGAAAGATGAAGTATTCCTCCATCTTCAATTATCCGACGCTGAACTGGGCCGACATTGGCGTGATTGGCTGGCTGGTTGATGGTGCCGCGATCGTGAACCAGGTGGCACTGTGCCGCACTTCATACGGCCCTTATGCCCGTGCAATGGTGAAAATCTGTAAAGAAGAGAGCTTCCATCAGCGCCAGGGTTTTGAAGCCTGCATGGTGCTGGCGCAGGGCAGTGAAGAACAGCGCCAGATGTTGCAGGACGCGATAAACCGTTTCTGGTGGCCAGCACTGATGATGTTTGGCCCGAACGACGACAATTCACCCAACAGCGCGCAAAGCCTGGCGTGGAAAATCAAACGTTTTGGTAATGACGAATTACGCCAGCGTTTTGTCGACAACACCGTGCCACAAGTTGAAATGCTGGGTATGACTGTGCCGGATGAAGGGCTGCACTGGAACGAAGCCAGCGGGCATTACCAATTCAGCGAAATTGACTGGCACGAATTTAATGAAGTGGTCGCCGGACGTGGGCTATGCAATGAAGAGCGCTTAGCCGCCAAACGCAAAGCCTGGGAAGAGGGCACATGGGTGCGCGAAGCCGCGCTGGCGTATGCCGCAAAACAGAATTTGTAGCCCCCCTCTCCCCAGGGAGAGGGAATGCCACCATTGACACCCGAATTTGAAGGAAAAACACATGAGCAAAGTTCACTGGCCGTTATACGAAGTATTTATTCGCAGCAAACAAGGTTTATCCCATCGCCATGTGGGTAGCCTGCACGCCGCCGACGAACAAATGGCGCTGGAAAACGCCCGCGATGTCTACACCCGCCGCAGTGAAGGCTGCTCAATCTGGGTGGTGAAGGCGAGCGAAATCATTGCTTCACAGCCTGAAGAACGCGGTGCGTTTTTTGACCCGGCGGAAACCAAAATTTATCGCCACCCGACGTTCTACACCATCCCTGATGGCATCGAGCACATGTGAGGCGTGAAATGACTTATTCCCCGTTAACCACTTACACCCTGCGCCTCGGCGATACCTGTCTGGTGCTGGCACAGCGCTTAACGGCGTGGTGTGGACACGCGCCGGAGCTGGAGATTGACCTGGCGCTGGCGAACATCGGCCTCGATTTACTCGGCCAGGCGCGCAACTTCCTGAGCTATGCCGCTGAACTTCAGGGTGCCGAGTTTGATGAAGACAAACTGGCATTTGGCCGTGACGAGCGCGAATACCGCAATGTGTTGCTGGCTGAGCAGCCGAACGGTGATTTCGCTGACACCCTGATGCGCCAGTACCTGCTGGATGCCTGGCATGTGGTGCTGTTTGAGCGCCTGGCGCTGAGCCGCGATGCACAACTGGCGGCGATTGCCGCGAAAGCTATCAAAGAAGTGCGTTACCACCTGCGCTTCAGCCGCGGTTGGTTAGTGCGTCTAGGCAACGGCACGGAGTTTTCGCAGCAAAAAATGCAGCATTCACTGAACAAACTGTGGCGTTTTAGCGGCGAAATGTTTGAAGCCGACGAGCTGGAAATCGAACTCGCACAACTTGGGATTGCGGTCGACCCGCGCACGCTGCGTACGGCCTGGGAAGAGGAAGTGTTCGGCACGTTGCTGGCGGCCACACTCGTCAAACCACAGGAAGCGCAATATCGCACCGGCGGCAAACAGGGGCTGCATACCGAACATCTCGGCCCGTTGCTGGCAGATATGCAGTACCTGCAACGCGCGTACCCCAATCAGCAATGGTAGTGAGGTAAAGATGCAAACTCTCGATGTGGTGGAACCGGCGCAAACCCGCGAGGTCTGGCGCATTCTCGGGCAAATCAGCGACCCTGAAATCCCGGTACTGACCATCACCGATCTCGGCATGGTACGCAGTGTTCACCATCGTGATGACGGCTGGCACATCGGTTTCACGCCAACCTATTCCGGCTGCCCGGCGACAGATTTTCTGCTGGCGGCGATTCGTGAAGCGATGGAAAAAGCAGGGCACCAACCGGTGCACATCGAACATATGTTGCACCCGGCGTGGACCACCGACTGGATGACGCCAACCGCCAAAACTCGGCTGCGTGAATACGGCATCAGCCCGCCACAAGGGCATGCTTGCCACGCCACATCAGCTGCGGTGGAAGTGAGTTGCCCACGCTGCGGCAGTTTGCACACCTCGCTGATTAGCGAATTCGGTTCTACGGCCTGCAAAGCGTTATACCGCTGTGATAGTTGCCGCGAACCCTTTGATTACTTTAAATGTATTTGAGGTTGCCATGACAACGTTTCATTCGCTAACGGTGGCGCGCATTGAGCAGGAAACTCCTGAAGCGGTTGCCATCACTTTTGCCGTGCCTGCCGAATTGCAGACACATTACGCCTTTAAACCTGGCCAGCATTTGACGCTGAAAACACGTCTCGGTGGCGAAGAGTTACGCCGCTGCTACTCCATTTGCCGCGCCGAACAGCCCGGTGAAATTTGTGTGGCGGTGAAAGCCATCGAAGGCGGGCGTTTTTCGCAGTACGCGGTGAGCGATTTAGCGGCGGGAATGGCGATGGACGTGATGATCCCGCAGGGGACATTTGGTTACCAGCCGCAGCACGACACCGCAGGCAACTATCTGGCGCTGGCGGTCGGTTCCGGCATCACGCCGATGTTAGCGATTGTTAGCGCCACATTAGCGACTGAATCTGACAGCCGCGTCACGCTGGTTTACGGCAATCGCAGCAGCCGCAGCATGATGTTCCGCCAGGCACTGGCCGACTTAAAAGACCGCTATCCGCAACGCCTGCAACTGATTTACCTGTTCAGCCAGGAAGTACAAGAAAGCGAGTTGCTGAGCGGGCGTCTTAATGGCGCGAAACTCAAAGCGCTGGGTGACAATCTGCTCGACTTGAAAGGCTTTGACCGCACCTTTATCTGCGGTCCGCAAAGCATGATGCAGGAATCAGAAGCGGCTTTACTGACGATGGGTGTCGCACAGCAAAACATCTTTATTGAACACTTCAACACGCCTGGCAGCGCGCCAAGCCTGCGTCGCCGTGAGCAAGCAGCAGGCAAAGTGGTGACGCTGCGCCAGGACGGACGCGACCGCAAAATCATCCTCGATTCCGATGACGAAAGCATTCTTGATGCGGCCTTGCGCCAGGGCGCGGATTTGCCTTACGCCTGCAAAGGCGGGGTGTGTGCCACTTGCCGCTGCAAAGTGGTCAGCGGTGAAGTAGAAATGGGCGTTAACTACAGCCTCGAGCCAGACCAACTGGCGGCGGGCTACATCCTCAGCTGCCAGGCGTTACCGAAAGGCGACAACGTGGTAATCGACTTTGATGCGCAGGGGCTTTAATGAACGAGCTACTGATTAGCCAGAATGACCGCGTGCTAACCCTGACGCTTAACCGCCCACAAGCGCGTAACGCATTAAACAACGCGCTGCTCGAACACATTGCTCAGGCGCTGGAAAGTGCGCAACACGATGAAAGCGTTGGTGCGGTGGTGCTCACCGGCAACGAGCGTTTTTTTGCCGCAGGTGCTGATTTAAAAGAGATGGCGAACCGCGATATGCCCGCCACGCTCAACGATCCTCGTCCACAGCTTTGGGCGCGTATCGAACGCTTTAACAAGCCATTGCTGGCGGCGGTAAACGGTTATGCACTGGGCGCAGGCTGCGAGCTGGCGATGCTGTGCGACATCGTACTGGCGGGTGACAACGCCCGCTTTGGCCTGCCGGAAATCACCCTCGGCATTATGCCTGGGGCGGGCGGCACACAACGCCTGATTCGCAGTGTTGGCAAAGCGCTGGCCTACAAAATGGTACTCACGGGCGAAGCGATTAGCGCCGAACAGGCACAGCTTGCCGGACTGGTGGCAGAGGTTTGCCCACAAGCCCTGACGCTGGAATACACCAAAAAACTGGCGGCACGCATCGCACAACATGCGCCACTGGCGTTGCAGGCGGCGAAAACAGCACTGCGCCAGGCGCATGAGCTTTCACTCAGCCAGGGATTACAACATGAGCGCCAGCTTTTCACACTACTGGCCGCCACTGAAGACCGGCAGGAAGGCATTGCCGCATTTCTCGAAAAACGACCCGCTGCGTTTAAAGGACGATAACCATGAATTTCATTCTTAGTGATGTGCAAAACGGCGTGATGACGCTGACTCTCAATCGCCCTGAACGCCTGAACAGCTTTAACGACGAAATGCACCGCCAGTTGGCAGAAGTGCTGACGCAGGCCGAGCGCGACGAGTCCATTCGCTGCCTGCTGATTACCGGTGCCGGGCGCGGGTTTTGTGCCGGGCAGGATCTCAACGACCGCAACGTCGACCCAAGCGGCGATGCACCGGATTTAGGCGCGTCGGTGGAAAACTTCTACAACCCGCTGGTTAAGCGCCTGGCAAAATTACCCAAGCCGGTGATCGCGGCGGTAAATGGTGTTGCCGCCGGTGCCGGAGCCACGCTGGCGCTGGGTTGCGACATCGTGATTGCGGCGCGTTCGGTCAATTTTGTGATGTCTTTCAGCAAGCTAGGCCTGGTACCGGATTGCGGCGGCACCTGGTATCTGCCACGTCTTGCCGGGCATGCACGGGCAATGGGGCTGGCATTAATGGGCGACAAACTGAGCGCAGAACAGGCGCTACAGTGGGGGATGATCTGGCAAGTGGTTGACGACGAAGCGTTAAACGATACCGCCCGCCAGCTTGCCACGCATTTTGCCAGCCAGCCAACCTTCGGCCTTGGTCTGGTGAAGAAAGCGCTGTTTGCCTCAGAAACTAACACGCTGGATGCGCAGCTTGATCTGGAGCGCGATTATCAGCGTATGGCAGGCAGAAGTGAAGATTATCGCGAAGGTGTGTCGGCCTTCCTCGCCAAACGCCCTGCGGTGTTTAAGGGGAAATGATGATGCTGACTCCACAATCGATTATCGCGGTGATTGGCAGCGGCACCATGGGCGCGGGCATTGCCCAAGTTGCCGCGCAAGCCGGGCATCCGGTTAAAATTTATGACATCCAGCCGGATGCCGCCGTTCGTGCTATCGATGGCATCGCCACCGCACTGAGCGCCCGCGTAGCAAAAGGCAAACTCACCGAGTCTGAGAAAAATGCCGTGGTTAACCGCTTAACCGCCGCACAAGAATTGAATGAACTGGCGGATGCTGCATTAGTGATTGAAGCGGCAGCCGAGCAAATCGACATCAAACAGGCGATTTTCCGCGACCTGGCGACCGTCTGTTCAGCAGAAACTATTTTTGCCAGTAACACCTCGTCAATTTCGATTACCGCGATTGCCAGCGGTGTGCCACATCCACAGCGTGTGGCGGGGCTGCATTTCTTTAATCCGGCTCCGGTGATGAAACTGGTGGAAGTGGTGAGCGGGCTGGAAACCGCGCCCGCTGTGCTGGAGAGCCTAACCAGTCTGGCGCTGCGTTGGGGGAAACAACCGGTGCGTTGCCACTCAACGCCTGGCTTTATCGTCAACCGCGTGGCGCGTCCGTTTTATTCGGAAGCCTGGCGCGCACTGGAAGAACAAATTGCCCCTGCGGGTGTGATTGATGCGGCCTTGCGTGATTGCGGCGGTTTCCCAATGGGGCCGCTGGCGCTGACCGATTTAATCGGCCAGGACGTTAATTTTGCGGTGACCTGTTCGGTGTTCAACGGTTTCTGGCAGGAGCGCCGTTTTCTACCGTCGCTGATTCAGCAAGAACTGGTACTCGGTAAGCGTTTGGGTAAGAAAACCGGGCAGGGTGTCTATCGTTGGCCAATCAATGAAGAATTGCCTTATCTGGCCGCGCTGCCTGCCAGCGCGGGTGCACAGCTGATTGAGCGCCACGGGCGTGCGGCCTGGCTAAATAATAGTGATTTCGGTGACAGTGTCACGGATTCATGGTTACAACTGGACGAAGTGCGGGTTGAAGTCACGCAAGGCGAAACAGCAACTCAATTAGCAAAACGGCTGAATTGCCCGGTGGTGCTGATTGATTTGATTAACAACTGGCAGTCATCGCCATTGGTTGTGCTGGCTGCCGCCGCTGGCAATACGCCAGAACAAACCGCCAAAGCGATTCATTTTTTCCAGCAACAAGGCAAACAGGTGCTGGAGATCCGCGATTACCCTGGCCTGTTGGTGTGGCGCACCGTGGCGATGCTGGCAAATGAAGCAGCAGACGCGCTGCAAAAAGGGGTCGCCAGCGAGCAGGACATCGACACCGCGATGCGCCTGGGCGTGAATTACCCGCGTGGCCCGCTGGCGTGGGGCGCGGAGCTGGGCTGGCAAAATGTGCTGCGCCTGCTGGAAAACCTGCAACAACATTATGGTGAGGAGCGTTATCGCCCGACCTCGCTGCTGCGTCAACGCACGCTTCTGGAGACTCAACATGAGCACTAATGCCTGGGCGAATGCCCGCGAAATGTACGCTCGCGACAACTGCGCGCAGCAGATGGGAATTGAAATTCAGGAAATGGGTGAAGGCTTTGCGCGCTTAACCATGACCATTACCACCGCGATGCTCAACGGCCATCAAACCTGCCACGGCGGGCAACTCTTTACCCTCGCGGATACCGCATTTGCTTATGCCTGTAACAGCCAGGGGCTGGCGGCGGTGGCTTCCGGTTGCAGTATCGATTTTGTGCGTCCGGGTAAAGCGGGGGACACGCTGACAGCGATTGCCCAGGTGCGCACTCAGGGGCGGCAGACGGGCGTCTATGACATTGAAATTATCAATCAGGATGAGAAAACCATCGCACTGTTTCGCGGGCGTTCGCACCGTATCGGAACCACTCTCTCTGGAGCCAAACTATGAAAGACGCCTTTATCTGTGATGGTGTCCGCACGCCAATTGGCCGTTACGGCGGCGCACTTTCTTCAGTGCGAGCCGATGACCTGGCCGCAATCCCGCTCAAAGAGCTGATGGCGCGGTACCCGAATCTGGACTGGAACGCGGTGGATGACGTGATCCTCGGTTGTGCCAACCAAGCAGGGGAAGATAACCGTAACGTGGCGCGAATGGCGACACTGCTTGCCGGACTCCCACAGACGCTTTCCGGTACCACCATCAACCGTTTATGCGGCTCCGGTCTGGATGCGTTAGGCATGGCGGCGCGAGCCATCAGAGCCGGTGATGCTGAGCTGATGATTGCCGGTGGCGTGGAGTCGATGTCGCGTGCGCCGTTCGTGATGGGCAAGGCAAATACGCCGTTTCAGCGCCAGGCAGAACTGTTTGATACCACGATCGGCTGGCGTTTTGTGAACCCGCTCATGGCTGAACACTTTGGTACTGACAGCATGCCCGAAACGGCAGAGAATGTAGCGGAGTTGTTAAGCATAAGCCGAGCGGATCAAGATGCGTTTGCCTGGCGTAGCCAGCAACGTGCAGAGCAAGCGCGCATCAATGGCGTACTGGCACAGGAGATCGTGCCGGTGGTGTTGCAAGGGAAAAAAGGAGCGGTGACTGAGGTTCGCGAAGACGAACACCCACGCCATGAAACAACTTTGCAACAACTCAACGCGTTAAAAGCGCCATTCCGCAAAAACGGGGTGATCACCGCCGGTAACGCTTCCGGTGTCAACGATGGTGCGGCAGCATTGATTATTGCCAGCGCATCTGCGGCACAGCGCCATGGTTTAACGCCAAAAGCCCGTATTGTGGCGATGGCAACCGCTGGCGTTGAACCGCGTCTGATGGGGCTTGGACCAGTACCTGCGACCCGCAAGGTGCTGGAGCTTGCAGGACTCTCCATCAACGATATGGATGTTATCGAACTGAACGAGGCCTTTGCCGCGCAAGCGTTGGGGGTATTACGACAGTTGGGGCTGCCTGACGACGCCCCACATGTTAATCCCAACGGCGGCGCGATTGCGTTAGGCCATCCTTTGGGAATGAGTGGAGCCCGACTGGCGCTAGCCGCCAGCCACGAACTACATCGCCGCAATGGCCGTTATGCCCTGTGTACGATGTGTATCGGTGTTGGCCAGGGCATTGCCCTGATCCTTGAGCGTGTGAGCTAATCAAACCTGCGAGTACCCTATAATGATAACCTCTACTACAAAGCTGGAACCGATTGAAACGGCATCAATTGATGAGCTGCAGGCCTTACAAACGCAGCGTATGAAATGGACGCTCAACCACGCCTATAACAATGTGCCGATGTACAAACGTAAGTTCGATGCAGTCGGCGTACACCCTGACGATTTCAAAGAGCTGAAGGACATTCGCCTCTTTCCCTGCACCACCAAACAGGATTTGCGCGACAACTATCCGTTCGACACTTTTGCGGTGCCAATGGAGCAAGTTGTGCGTATTCACGCGTCATCCGGCACCACCGGTAAGCCAACGGTGGTCGGTTACACGCAAAAAGATATTGATACCTGGGCGGATATTGTCGCTCGTTCGCTGCGTGCCGCAGGCGGTACGCCGAAAGATAAAATTCACGTCGCTTATGGTTACGGGCTGTTTACCGGCGGGCTGGGTGCGCATTATGGCGCTGAACGCCTCGGAGCCACCGTTATCCCGATGTCTGGCGGGCAAACCGAGAAACAGGCACAGCTAATCCGCGATTTCCGCCCGGATATGATTATGGTGACGCCGTCCTGGTGTCTGAACCTGATTGAAGAGCTGGAACGCCAGATGGGTGGCGATGCGCGCGATTGCTCGCTGCGTGTTGGGGTGTTTGGTGCAGAACCGTGGACCCACGCCATGCGCCGTGAAATCGAACGTCGTTTGGGTATTACAGCACTGGATATTTACGGGCTGTCGGAAGTGATGGGCCCAGGTGTGGCGATGGAATGCCTGGAAACCACGGACGGGCCAACGATTTGGGAAGATCATTTCTATCCAGAAATCGTTAACCCAATTAGCGGCGTACCGCTGGAAGATGGTGAGCAGGGCGAATTGCTGTTTACCACGCTGACCAAAGAAGCGTTGCCGGTGATTCGTTACCGCACCCGCGACCTGACGCGTTTACTGCCAGGCACCGCGCGCACCATGCGCCGTATGGACCGCATTACCGGCCGTTCAGACGATATGTTGATCATCCGTGGTGTGAATGTGTTCCCGTCACAACTCGAAGAAGAGATTGTGAAATTTGAGCATCTGGCACCGCATTACCAACTGGAAGTGCACCGCGACGGCCATCTCGACACGCTTTCTGTCAAGGTGGAGCTGAAAGAGAGCAGCTTGTATCTGAGCCATGAACAACGTTGCTCGGTGTGCCACCAGTTACGTCATCGCATTAAGTCGATGGTCGGGATTTCTACCGATATCAGCATTGTGAATTGCGGTAGCCTGCCACGTTCGGAAGGCAAAGCGATTCGCGTGTGTGATTTGCGCACAGCGGCGAATCAGTAACAATATCCCGCATTAACATGCGGTTCAGGCTGCGTTAATGCGGGCTTCAAAAGCGCTGTCGACAATGATTTCAAAGTCGGTATACAGCGCTTTAGGTTTTACTTTGCGACCGGTTTTGATTAGCTCAACGAATCCGTGCCTGTTTAGCGCCTGCAAAGTGACAGACAGGTTACTGAGCTGGCGGTTGGACAGCGCCGCAAGTTCGGAGATAGTTTCCGGTTGATGTTCGACCATGAGTCGCAAGAGTGCGATGTTTTCAGGATTCAATATTTGCCCTAAGGCGTTGATTGAGACGAACCATATTTTAGGTTCATCCTCTGCCCGGAGATACTTACCGGACACAATAGCCAGCATATACTTTTGAACCAGTGCATTCGACATGATGCCGATTCTTGCTTTCATTGTTGCTTCCTTCGGTTGATTAGTTCTTCGCTGTGTTTAAAAAAATCTTCCAGCAGTTGTGCCGCAGAGGAAAATTCATATACATGCCCTTTATCGGACGCCGTAAGGTGAACGTGGTCACGGACGATTCGACTACCAAACCTCCCTTTGCCGGCTGCTCTGATGCCATGTGCATTGTCATAACCAAAAATGCGTGTGTTGTACTTGTTATGCAAAGTTAACGAATAACGAACACCATGTGGGCAAAGGACCGTAGGGGCGACCTGCCAGACTTCCGCTTTCCACCAATAACCGTCGTCCATTTGGACCGAGACCCCGTGAAGTTCGAGTAACCACTGCAAGCCAAAATCTTCTCTTTCCATCGAGTAAAATCCTTACTTATGACCGAATCATAATGTTAGTTTGATTTTTATGCAATGGAAGAATGATGGGGAAAAAATGGCAGTACAATACAGAGACTTAATATTGTGGAAACGCCTCGCAAAACTAAAATCAAAACGGTTATGTCGGATGACGCTGCGCTTATCCGACCTACGAAATCTGTATTTTCGAAAAATGTGAATCACATTGTTAATGACATGATTTTTATTATCTTTGTTGTGCTATGTTTTATGTCTTAACGGTTTTAAACGGAATTTTAGTCTGACGATGAGCAACAAACTGGAACAGTTTATTCAGCAGGCGGTCAGCGCCGTTCCCATTAGCGGAACGTCGCTGATTGTCTCTTTGTACGGTGATGCGCTGGCGCATCGTGGCGGAGAAATCTGGCTGGGAAGCCTGGCGACGATGCTTGAATCGTTAGGCTTTGGCGAACGTTTTGTGCGGACCTCGTTATTCCGACTCAACAAAGAAGGCTGGCTTGACGTGGAACGCGTCGGGCGACGCAGTTTCTATCGTCTCACCGAAATGGGGCAGCGTATGACGCGCCGCGCAGAAGCCAAAATCTATCGTGCCGGGCAACCAGAATGGGACGGTAAATGGCTGCTGTTACTCTCGGAAGGGCTTGAGAAAAACACCCTCCTGCAAGTGAAGAAACAACTTATCTGGCAAGGGTTTGGTACGCTGGCACCGAGCCTGATGGCGTCGCCGTCGCAAAATCTGGCGGACGTGCAGAACCTGCTGCATGAAGCCGGAGTTGCCGATAACGTAATCTGTTTTGAAGCCAGTTCGCCGTTGCAGGCATCAAAAACTGCACTTAAAGCGCGCGTCGAAGAATGCTGGTTGTTGACCGATAAAAACGACCGCTACGGCGAATTTATTAACTCGTTTCGCCCGTTGTTGCCGCTATTACGTGAGGCCGATGAAAGTGAACTGACGCCGCTGCGCTGTTTCCAGATCCAACTTCTGCTTATCCACTTTTATCGTCGCGTGGTGCTTAAAGACCCACTGCTTCCTGATGAGTTACTGCCGCCACACTGGCAGGGGCAAAGCGCTCGCCAGTTGTGCATCAACATTTACCAACGCGTTGCGCCCGGTGCGCTGCTGTTTGTCAGCGAGCATGGGGAAACCTCGGTGGGTGATTTGCCACAACCGGGAAGCGGCTATTTTCAGCGTTTTGGTGGAATCAATCTGAACCCGTAAGGAGAAACTATGCCCGTGTATCAAATTGATGGACTCACCCCCGTGGTGCCGGAAGACAGCTACGTGCACCCGACAGCGGTACTGATTGGCGATGTGATTCTCGGCCATCGGGTTTATATCGGGCCGAATGCCAGCTTACGTGGCGACTTTGGGCGCATTATCGTCAAAGATGGGGCGAACGTGCAGGATAATTGCGTGATGCACGGTTTCCCGGAGCAGGATACCGTAGTCGAAGAGGACGGTCATATTGGTCACGGCGCTATTTTGCACGGCTGCTTAATTGGCAAAAATGTGCTGGTTGGCATGAATGCGGTGATTCTGGATGGCGCACAAATTGGCGAAAACAGTATTGTCGGTGCCACGGCGTTTGTGAAAGCGCGCGCCGAGTTTGGCGCGAATCAAATGATCCTCGGCAGCCCGGCGAAGTTGGTGCGTGAATTGCGCCCCGAGGAGATTGAGTGGAAAAAGCAGGGCACGCGTGAATATCAGGAACTGGTGATCCGTTGCCAGCAAACTATGCACCAGGTGGAACCGTTGCGCGAAGTGGAAGCGAATCGCGATGAAAAAACCATAATTAGTGCGCACCAGCCAAAATCGTAAAAGTCGCGCCAGTGGGGGAATCGCGGCTGCGTTATCCCTCGCTAGTTTACTGCCAGCGTTTGCGATATTCCCCAGGCGAAACACCGAAGCGCAACTTAAATGCCGTCGAAAAGTGGCTATGGTCGGTGAATCCCCAGTTATAACCAATTCCGGCTAATTTCTCGGTCGTGCTGACGGTGCGCAGCGCCTGGGCGCACAAATCCAGTCGACGGTTTTTGATGTATTGCGCCACCACCAGACCTTTATCGGCAAACATGCGGTACAGACTACGCACTGACATTCCCGCTTCACTGGCAATCCATTCAGGGCGTAAATCTTCCGACTGAATATTGTTATCAATCAGCCCCATTACCCGCTCAAGTTGCTTGTCACGTTTGGACGGCAGGGCATCGCGCACCTGCAATACCGGGCGCAGCAGGCAAATAAGTGCTTCCAGCGCGGCTTCACTTTCGCAGGCGTTAAGCGTCGGGTTTTTCATGCTTTCATGCAGCAGACGCTGGCTCATTTTCACCACTGGCATCTCGGCGTTGAGGCGATAGGCACAAGGGAGTTCACCTGAACGACGGTTTTGCTCCAGCATATGGCGCGGAACCAGCAATGAAATTTGTTTGGTTTGTTGGGTGTAATTGATGCTGCACGGGCGTGAAGCATCAATCAGCGTGATATCACCGCTGTGCATCACCGCCTGGTTGTTGCCTTGCTCCAGAACGGTTTCACCATCGAGTTGAAACACCGCGTAATACCAGGCGTCGTTGCTGCGAGCGACTTCATATTGGGTACGGAACAGACGTGAATGAGCGGCATCGACGATGCTCAGCTTCATGGCATTGGCGTGATATTCCTGCAAACTGCCGTGGAATCCACCATCCGTGACTTGCCCGGCGAAAGGCCCGCAGGCACGGTTGATATGATCCAACCAACTATCGAAACGCTCGTGATTTGCCGAATCTGCCATTGTTCACCTCACCAATTGCACCAGGGGTGCCACGTGTTAATTCATTGTTACAGCTTGCGCGATACGGGAGAAGCCCTTCGCGTCTGGTATAGGAATTCACTATAGATAAATTGGCCAATAAAACGGCGAGCTTTGTCGCCAAATGCGTGTGCTGTCACAGGGAACAAAGTAATTGTCAGGCACAGGCAAACCTTTTACGCAGCCTGCCCCTAGACTGCTTACCAGGGCTTGTTGCCAATACGATGATAAGGAGAAACTATGTCTGCTAACGCTGTTGCTGTTCTCGAGTCGGTTCAACGTTTTCTGGCGCGCCAGCATGGGCTGTATATCGACGGAAGCTGGCATGCGTCGGCTTCCTCATCACGCCTGAGTGTTTTTAACCCGGCAGATGGCCAACAAATTGCCACCAGTGCCGATGCCAGTGAAACCGATGTCGACAAAGCTGTCACTTCGGCCTGGCGTGCGTTTACCAGCGGCGTGTGGGCGAATATGTTGCCTGCCGCACGCGAAAGAATTCTGCTGAAATTTGCTGACCTGGTTGAACAAAATACCGAAGAACTGGCGCAACTCGAAACGCTGGAACAAGGTAAATCCATTAACATTTCCCGCGCTTTTGAAGTGGGTTGCGCGCTGAACTGGATGCGTTATACCGCCGGGCTGACCACCAAAATCAGCGGACGCACGCTGGATGTATCGATTCCAATGCCGGAAGGGGCGCGTTACCAGGCCTGGACCCGCAAAGAGCCGGTCGGTGTGGTCGCAGGCATTGTGCCGTGGAACTTCCCGCTGCTGATTGGCATGTGGAAAGTGATGCCCGCACTGGCGGCAGGTTGCTCGATTGTGGTGAAACCATCGGAAACCACGCCGCTAACGTTGCTACGAGTGGCGGAATTAGCCAGCGAAGCCGGTATTCCTGATGGCGTATTTAACGTTGTCACCGGCAGCGGCGCGGTTTGTGGGCGTGCGCTGTCACAACATCCATTGGTTGCGAAAGTCAGCTTTACCGGTTCGACCGCCACCGGCAAAGGCATTGCGCGCGCGGCTGCGGATCGTCTGACTCGCGTCACGCTAGAACTGGGCGGCAAAAACCCGGCGATCGTACTGAAAGATGCCGACCCTGAGATGGTGATTGGCGGGTTGATGGCGGGCAGTTTCCTGAACCAGGGGCAGGTTTGCGCCGCCAGCTCACGCATTTACATTGAATCGCCACTGTTTGACACATTAGTCAGCGGCTTTGAGCAGGCGGTGAAATCACTCTCTGTAGGCGCAGGTATGGATACCGGTACGCACATCAACCCACTGGTTTCAAAAGCGCATCAGCAAAAAGTCGCCAGTTATCTGGATGATGCGCAGCGCAAACATGCGGAGTTGATCACCGGGAACACCGCGCCAAAAGGCGAGGGTTATTACATCACGCCAACGCTGGTTGTGAATCCGTCAGCGGATTTGCGCCTGAATCATGAAGAGGTGTTTGGGCCGGTAGTAAACCTGGTGTGCGTCAAAGATGCCGAAGAAGCGTTGCGCCTGGCAAACGACACAGAGTATGGCTTAACGGCGAGTCTATGGACCAACAACATGCAGGCGGCGATGAGTTATACCTCACGCATTCAGGCGGGAACCGTTTGGGTAAACAGCCATACGCTTATTGATGCCAATTTGCCGTTTGGCGGCATGAAACAATCCGGTTCAGGCAGAGATTTTGGCCCGGACTGGCTGGATGCTTATACGGAAACAAAATCGATTTGTGTGCGTTATTAGAATAAATAACCCCGAAATCTTTCGGGGTTCACTTCAAAATGGTGGATGACGCTATCGCTTATCCACCCTACAAA
Organism: Buttiauxella sp. 3AFRM03; assembly: GCF_003675305.1. NCBI lineage: Bacteria > Pseudomonadati > Pseudomonadota > Gammaproteobacteria > Enterobacterales > Enterobacteriaceae > Buttiauxella > Buttiauxella sp. 3AFRM03. The sequence goes on along the minus strand of NZ_CP033076.1, from coordinate 394,135 downwards.
ACCCGTTTATTACAATGAGTATTAAAATCAACAATAGCTGTGTCATTAAATAAATATAAACGGTAGTCACAGCTTTGAGATATAACGCTGCGGGGTTTGAAACGGAGCAGTTAGCGAGACAGAGGCTACGGTTTTATTTTTGTTTTAGGTTAGTTTTCGATTTCTGGACGGAGTTGTTGCAAAAACGAGGGGGAAGGTTTTCGAAGGCGGCGCTGACGTGAATTCTGCACTGCAAGAGTGCAGCCAAAAGTGCAGAACCCACGTATCAACGCCAGATTTACATGAAGCTATTAAATTCAATCAATTAAGATTGGTTCCAGCGCTGTTTAAGATAGTTAACTGCTTCCTGGGTTTGCGGCTGGTTGAGGTAGTTCTCTCTGAACAAAATCGTGCCGTTAATTTGTGGCGTCGACTCATTCAAATCGAGCTGTTTTTTCAACTCTGGCACCCCGCCACGAACCATCCAGTCCGGCTCATTCTTTGACGGTTCGCCCACTTTGTACAACGCCACGCCGATGTAAAGACGGGTGTTAGTTGGCTTCACCACATCTGCCCACCATTTTGCCAGCACATCATAACGCGCGGCATCGCGGGCAAAAGGCCAGTACAACTGCGGCGCAATGTAATCCAGCAATCCTTGTTGCACCCACTTGCGGGTATCAGCAAATGATTCGTCGTATGCGGCAGCACCTCGCGTATCGGAACCCATTGGGTCGAATGAGCGATTGCGCCATACGCCCGCAGGGCTAACGCCGAATTCAACGCCCGGTTTCAGCTGTTTAATGGTGCGAGAAACTTGTTCGATTAACTGCTGGGTATTGTGGCGTCGCCAGTCAGCTTTTGAGTTAAATGCCAGGCCATACTTTTTGAATGTCTGGTTATCGTTAAGCGCAGAACCTGGTGATTCGGTATAGAAGTAATCATCAAACTGGACACCATCAATATCATAGCCTTTAACCACTTCCGCCACGATGTTGGTTATCCAGTCGCGTGCTTCCGGAATACCAGGGTCCAGCACGTAACGGTCGCCCGCAGTACGAATCCAGTCGCGATGCAGGACGTAAACACTCGCCGGATTCAACGACAATGTCTGGTTCAGTTCCGCAAGGGTTCGGGGAGTAGTGTTAGTCGAGACACGATAGGGGTTAAACCAGGCATGCACTTTTATGCCGCGCTTGTGTGATTCATCGAGCATAAATTGCAGCGGGTCGTAACCTGGGTCTTGACCAATATTGCCGGTAAGCACGTCAGACCACGGTAAAATTTTTGACGGCCAAAGGGCGGTGCCATCCGGTTTAACCTGGAAAAAGACGGTATTAATCCCGAGACTTTTCAGATTATCCAGCTTGTCGGTCAGCGCTTTTTTCTGCTGGTTGATACGCAGCTCTGGGCTGCTGATATTCACCGATGACACTGGAGGCCAGTCGAGACGGGAAACCGTCGCCAGCCACACACCACGCACAGGTTCCTGGCTTTTCGATTTTCCAGCAACAGGCTTGGTGACTGAAGGCAACGGAGTCACCAGCGATTTCGGTGCTTTGGATGAACAACTGGCGAGCAGAAAAACAGCGGCAACCAGAGCGCATAGCTGTTTTGTTTGTGTGGCCGAGTGAGAAAGGCGAAAGTAGGCGATGATGAACTCCATTTTCTGGTCGTCGCAATGAAAGGATCATTGTAGCTGTATTCTTTGCGTAACCGTAACCAGAAAAGCAGAGTCACCCCGTGGGGCTTTATTCAACATCATCTGCCTGTCGTGGAGTGAGTACCGCCAGTGTTTCAAGCCGCACTGGTGTTAACGGCACTCTCGGCTGCGGTATCGGCCAGTCAAGCAGGTAACGGGCGGCGGTGGCGCAGATTTTCCCCTGGCACGCTCCCATCCCACAGCGGCTATTGAGTTTGCAGGCAGTCCAACCGGCCTGGGTATTGATTTGCCCCAGAGTCACATCTTCACAGCGGCACAAAAAAGTGTCTGCGGCACCCAGAGTTTTAAGTGCCGGATTTAGCAAAAAGGTTTGGCTGACTGCGGTGGCAAAACGTTGCCATTTGCTGCGTTTTGCCAGCAATGCTTGCGCTGCTGCTGTATTACCACTGGCAGCATATCCGGCAATTGCGCCTTCCACCAAAGCGAGTTCACTTCCACCCACACCGGTGCATTCACCAGCCGCATACAGGTTGGTAATACTGGTTTGCTGCCATTCATCAACGGAAATGGCTGCATTTTCTATCCGGCAACCCAACAACATTGCTAATTCGATATTGGCTACCAGCCCAAACCCGCAGGCTAAACGATCACAAGCTATGGTTCGAATTTGTCCACCTTGTTGGACACGAACGGCGGCAAGCCGCTGCTGGCCTTGCGCTTCCAGCACATAACTGTTTGGGCGATAGCATCGGTTAATTAAACCTAATGACTGCCGCACTTTCGCAGGCCACTGCCACAGCCCTTTGGCGAATGTGACGAGTCTGCTCATCGCGGCTTGTTCGGCCAGCAACGTGACTTTACCGCCCGCTTTACTGACGCTGTCGGCAACCGCCAGTAGCAACGGCCCGCTTCCGGCTATCACCACCCGTTCGCCACGCAACGATAAGCCGTTTTTGATTTGTGCCTGTAAGCCACCGGCACCTGTCACCCCCGGTAAAGTCCAGCCAGGGAAGGGCAGTAACAGTTCGCGCGCGCCACAGCATAAAATTAACCGTTGGTAGTCGATAGTCCCGCAACCTTTGTCATTTTCGTACAACAGTTGCTGTGGCCCGCTTTGTGCCACCACTTTGCTGCCGCTGAGCAGGGTAAAGTGTTCTAACGCATCAATGGCTTGCCGATATTGGCGGGCGAGAGCGGGTAACTCGACTTCAGGCCCATCGCGCCAGATTTGCCCGCCAGGACGCGGATTATCATCAAGCATCACGATTCGTTGCTGGCTTTCACCTGCCGCCAGCGCAGCGGCCATTCCGGCAGGGCCAGCGCCGATAATCAACACGTCGCATTGCAGGTTATTCATTTATTCCCACTCCGTTCGATTCTCATCTCGGGCTGGCACAAAGTTTGGCAGGCCAGTCGTTGCACACCATCAATGATGACCCGGCATTCCTGACACACACCCATGCCACAGAAAGCCGCTCGCGGTTGCTGGCTGACGGAAATTCGGCAGTAATCTTGCCCGCTTAAGCTGAGTGCTGCCGCCACGGTGATGCCTTCTGGTACCTGATAAGGTTGTCCGGCGAGGGTTAAGGAGATCAGTTTCATAAGAGGCACTCGTCTGTGGCGAACATACGCGCAGCCAGATAAGGAGTGTCATCAATGGCGGTGCGCTGTTGTTGGATTTGCGCGGCAATCAATGCCGCACTGCCCATCGCCGTGGTGACGCCAAGACCTTCATGTCCGAGCGCCAACCACAGCCATGAATAATCCGGATGGGGACCAAGCAAGGGAAGGCCATCGGCCGACGCTGCCCTAAACCCCGCCCAGCAGCGGATGATGTTCATTTTTGCCAGCTCGGGCAGGTAGTCTGTAGCGCGTTTAAGCATGGTGGCGAGCAAAGGCATGTCGATGGCTGGGTTGAGGGTGTCAAACTGGCGTGAGGAACCAATCAGCAATTGGCCGGTTGGGCGAGCCTGCACGTTAAAGGCCACGGATGTGCCGTCGGAAGCATGCGCACTGGCTCCATAACCTAGATCCACCAGTTGGTGTTTTACCGTGTGTGGATAGCGGTCGGTGATCGCCAGTTGGCCTTTTTTGGCTCGCAGTAGCGGCGTTGCCAGCAGTTTGTCGGCCTGTAAACCACAGGCTAAGGTGATAACCGGTGCGCTAAATCGCTGCCCACTCGCCAAAACCACCGACTGCTGTTCCAGTGCTACGACTTCACCGTAAATCCGCTGGACGGCTTGCCCCGCATCGTCAACCAACCAACGGGCCGCATTCGGGGCGTAAATAATGCCATCTCCCGGCACGCGCAAACCACCGGCTAATCCGCCACGTAGCATCGGTTCAAGTTGTGCCACCTGTTGTGGGGTCAGAAGTTCACTGTTCACGCCAAATGCGGCCATCCGTTGCTGTTTAACTTCCGCAATCGCCATTTCTTCGGGCTTTTCTGCCAGCCACAAGGTACCGCAGTCGCGCCAGGCGCAGTCTTCCGGCATACGGTCGACCACGCTGCGCCACAAATTCAACGAATAACTACTCAGCGCAAGTTCAGCGGGGTTGTCATCCATACACACCAAATGCCCCATGCCAGCAGCGGTCGCGCCAGGGCGTTGGTCGTCAACCAGCAACACCCGTAACCCTTGTTGTGCTAACTGCCATGCGCAGGCCGTACCGATAATACCCGCGCCAATGACAATCGCATCGGCGGTCGCCATTAACGTATCCCCCAGGCAAACGGGTCGCGTTCATCCAGTAACAATTGGCTATCGGCACAGACAAAAGCTTGCCCGCGAATAAACGGTGTCACTGTGTTTCCGGCATTGGGCTGGTAATAACCGCTGAACTCACTGCCGATCACGCTGGCCTGGCGCCAGATTTCACCTGGTAATAATTTGCCATCTGCGGCCAGGCAAGCCAGTTTGGCACTGGTTCCGGTGCCACACGGCGAGCGGTCATACGCTTTGCCAGGGCATAAAACAAAATTGCGGCTGTCGGCCTGTTCGTCGTCGCAGAAGAGTTCAATATGATCGATAACTCCGCCGTCTTCCCCGTAGACACCTGCGTTTTCTAGCGCCTGGCGTACCGCCCAACTGAAGGCGGTTAGGGCTTCAATATTGTTAGTGGCGATGCTCAAGTGATGGTCGCTGATGAGGAAGAACCAGTTTCCCCCCCAGGCAATATCTCCGGTGACTTCGCCATAGCCTTCAACAGACACGGCGACTTGCTGGCGGTAACGATAAGCGGGGACATTTTCGATAGTTACACTGCCATCTTCATGCAACGTTGCGCTCACCGTGCCAACCGGGGTTTCAATCTGGTGTTCGCCCACAGCAATGTGACCAAGATACGCCAGAGAGGTGATGAGCCCAATGGTGCCGTGGCCGCACATGCCGAGATAGCCGCTATTATTGAAGAAGATCACCCCGGCGGCGGCGTGTGGAGAGTAGGGCTGGCAGAGCAACGCGCCCACTAATACATCGTTGCCACGCGGTTCCAGAATGATAGCACTACGCCAGTCATCATAATGTTCAGCGAAAAGCGCTTTACGCTCAGCCATGCTGCCACGGCCCAGGTCGGGAAAACCATCGATAATCAACCTGGTAGGTTCACCACCGGTGTGGGAGTCAATCGCGCGTAATGCGATGAAAGGGGATGCAGGTGTCATGGGTGTCTCTCAATGGTTAATTAAATGTTACCAATAGATTAAGACTGACCGAATCCCGCCATCACGGCTTGACCTTTTTCGGCAACGGCTATGCCGAAATCAGCACAATGCAAAATGGCCTGAGCCCACATCACGTAACTCACCCTTGAAAGAACAAAAGTTTGTGGCAATCCGCATATTCGCTATAACGCGCTTGATAAGTTAAAGAAAAGTTAATATTGATCCAATGGAGTTAAAAATAACCCACTGCAACCACTCGCGGGAAAAGGTATTGCGATGCAATTAATCCCTGGTTTGAAGGCTCCTCCGCAGGCTCTCTGTCTTCCTGAGCCAGAAGCGGAAGAGTGCTTTGCTGTCGATCAACTCAAATTGCTCTGTGATGGACTAGCACAGCAGCGCCCCAGTTCGTTACGTAGTATGTTGAATTCACTGGCATTGATTGCCCCGCTGCTAAACGCTATTCCCAATGTGGTGTTCTTTATTAAAGACAAGCAGGCGCGCTATTTGCTGGCGAACCTCACATTAGCCAAACGTTGTGGTTTTAAAACGGTGACACCGCTATTAGGTAAAACGTCGGCAGATGTTTTCCCGACCCAGTTAGGTTCAGGCTATACCGAGCAAGATCTTCGGGTATTACATCACGGTGTGCAGATTCAGGATCAGCTTGAAATGCACCTGTACAGTGGCCGTGAAACCGGCTGGTGTCTGACGCAAAAGCTGGCGCTGTATGACCGGCAGGGCAAGATTATCGGCATGGCCGGGATTTCACACGACTTGCAGGAAGCGAAGGCCAATCACCCGGCTTATCAACGCCTGGCGGCACTGGATGTCTATATCCGCCAGCATTATGACCGGCCAATCGCAATGGATGAGTTAAGGGCGCTGACCGGCCTTTCGGTTGCGCAAATTGAGCGTTACTGCAAACGTATTTTCCACCTGACGCCGCGCCAGATGATCCACAAAGTCCGGCTGGAGAAGGCCACCGAACTGTTAGCCAGCGATCTGCCGATTACCGATATCGCTATCCAGTGCGGTTATACCGATCACAGCGCTTTCAGCCGCCAGTTTAAAGCCATGACCGGCTCCACCCCTCGCGATTTTCGTGCCACGTTAGTTCCCTAATCCCCTGAAGTTATTACTTTTATGATGTGGCTGCGTCAGTGCTTTTGCTGCGCGCAGCCCGCTAGCATTGTGCCAATTTCGTCCTCGCATTCGGTGAAAACCGTCAAGCCGCTACTGAGAAATCAGGTCAATCTGTTCTCGAATTTCACCAAATATTAACCATCAATTAACAATTAAGGCGAAAGGACAAACACGATGAGCCATAAAGCGATTAACTGGAGCGGTGTGTTCCCTGCGGTCAGTACTCAATTTCGTAACGATTATTCTCTGGATCTTGATGCCACCCATGCGGTGATTAAAAACCTGGTCAAAGACGGTGTGTCTGGCCTGGTGGTTTGCGGCACTGTCGGTGAGAACACCTCCATGACGATGCAGGAAAAACTGGCAGTGATCGAGGTGGCGAAAGACGCCGCACAAGGCAAAGTACCTGTTATTGCAGGGATTGCCGAATTCACCACTGCCTTTGCACAGAATATGGCGCGTGAAGCAGAAAAAGCCGGTGTCGACGGCGTCATGGTGATGCCAGCACTGGTTTATTCGTCCAAACCACACGAAACCGCAGCACATTTCCGCAGTGTAGCCAGTGCCACCAACCTGCCAATCATGGTTTACAACAACCCGCCAATTTATAAAAACGATGTCACGCCAGACATCCTGACCACGCTGGTCGATTGCGACAACATCGTCTGTTTCAAAGACTCCTCTGGCGATACCCGCCGCTTTATCGATTTACGCAATGCGGTAGGTGACCGCTTCGTGCTATTCGCCGGGCTGGACGATGTGGTACTGGAAAGCCTTGCCGTGGGTGCAGAAGGGTGGATCTCTGGCATGTCGAATGCTTTCCCACGCGAAGGGGAAACCTTGTTCCGCCTGGCGAAGCAAAAACGCTTCGAAGAAGCCCTGGCACTGTATAGCTGGTTTATGCCGTTGCTGCATTTGGATGCCCGTCCGGACCTGGTGCAGTGCATCAAATTGTGCGAAGAGCGCGTGGGCCGTGGCAGCGCGGTGACCCGTCCACCACGTTTGGCATTGCAGGGTGAAACTCTGCAAGAGGTGACGGCAATTATCGACGCCGCTCTGGCTAACCGTCCGACTCTGCCTGACGTCGGCCTGTAATCCTCCATGACGGCCCGGCATTTCACCGGGCTTTATCGGGCAATCGAACAGGGGAAACCGATGCCGACTCACAGCACTTACAACCTTAGCGGTAAACAGTTTATTGGCGGGCAGCGGATAGCCAGTGGTGACGCCGAACTCATCAGCCTGCGGGCCGATAATAATCAACCAACTGGTTATCGTTTTTATCAAGCCAGCCCGGCAGAGGTGGATGCCGCAGCACAAGCTGCTGCCCAGGCATTTAATATTTATTCACAAACCAGTGCCGAGCAGCGCGCTGATTTTCTGGCGGCTATCGCCGATGAGCTGGATGCGTTGGGAGAAGACTTTTTTGCTTTTGCCGCACAGGAAACCGCTTTGCCTCTCGCTCGTCTGAACGGTGAGCGCGGCAGAACCAGCGGGCAGATGCGTTTGTTTGCCGAACTGTTGCGCAGTGGCCGCGTGCACGCGGCAAGGATTGATTGCGCATTACCAAACCGAACTCCGTTGCCGCGACCTGATTTACGGCAGTACCGCATTGCACTTGGCCCAGTTGCAGTGTTTGGTGCCAGCAACTTCCCGCTGGCGTTTTCTACCGCCGGTGGCGATACCGCTGCTGCGTTGGCTGCCGGTTGCCCAGTGGTGTTCAAGGCACATAGCGGCCATATGATCACCGCTGAGTTGACCGCGCAAGCGATTGAGCGTGCAGTGCAAAAACAGCAGATGCCAGCGGGCGTTTTCAACATGGTATTCGGCGGCAGTATCGGCGCAGACTTAGTGAAACACCCGGCAATCCAGGCGGTGGGTTTTACCGGTTCATTGCAAGGTGGCAGGGCATTATTTGATTTAGCGATGCAGCGCCCACAACCGATTCCGGTGTTTGCCGAAATGTCGAGCATCAACCCCGTGGTGGTTATGCCACAAGCGCTGGCTCAGCGTGGCAAACAGATAGCCCAGGAGTTGGTTACCTCTTTCACGCTGGGCTGCGGCCAGTTCTGCACTAAGCCTGGGCTAATTATTGGCCAGCGCAGCGCGGCCTTTAGCCAGTTGATCGCCGATTTGCAAAACCATGTTAGTGCTTGCTCACCACAACCAATGTTGAATGCCGGTACCCGCGACCATTATCTGAGTGGTTTGCAAGCATTAGAAAGGCATCCGCAGCTTCGGCATTTGGCAGGGAGCCGGGAAGAACAAGCCCATCTGGCGGTCGCTCAGTTGTATCAGGCCGAAAGCAATTTGCTTCTCAACGCCGACCCTTTGTTGCAGCAAGAAGTCTTTGGCCCGGTGGCCATAGTGGTGGAAGTTGCCGACCGGCAGCAGTTGCTTGCCGCGCTGGATAACCTGCAAGGGCAACTGACCGCCACGTTATTGGCCGATGAAGAAGACCTGGCTGAGGCGAGTTCACTGGCGCAATTACTCACCCGTAAAGCGGGGCGAGTGTTGTTTAACGGCTACCCAACCGGTGTGGAAGTCTGTGAAGCCATGGTGCACGGCGGCCCCTATCCGGCGACCAGCGATGCGCGAGGTACCTCGGTCGGAACCCTGGCCATCGAGCGTTTTTTGCGCCCGGTCTGCCTGCAAAACTACCCGGCCGCACTGTTACCGCCAGCATTGCAGGACAGCAACCCGCTGAATCTGCTGCGCTTAGTTAACGGTGAATACACTCGCGCAGCCCTCCATTCGCCTGCCGGTCAATAAATCATTGGAAAGGTACTACCATGACAACACAGGGCAAATTTAAAAAGCAGCTGACCCTTACCGATCTGACGTTTATCGGTTTGGGTGCAATTTTTGGTTCCGGATGGTTGTTCGCCGCCAGTCATGTTGCTTCCATCGCGGGGCCGGCAGGGATCTATTCGTGGTTGATTGGCGGCGTGGCCGTGCTGTTACTCGGCATTGTTTATTGCGAACTGGGTGCTGCACTTCCTCGCGCCGGTGGCATCATTCGTTATCCGGTATTTTCCCACGGGGAACTGATGGGGTATTTGTTGGGGTTTATCACCCTGATTGCATTTTCCAGCCTGATCTCGATAGAGATCGTTGCCGCCCGGCAATATGCCGCGGCCTGGTTCCCGTCGCTAAGTAAGCCTGGTTCCGGTGACCCCACAATGATCGGTTGGGTGGCGCAATTCATCTTGCTGTGTATTTTCTTTGTGCTGAATTACTACAGTGTCAAAACCTTTGCTAAATCCAATAACCTGATCAGCATCCTCAAGTTCATTGTGCCGGTACTGGTGATCGTGGTGCTGTTCACGTTCTTCAAACCTGAAAACTTACACAGCCAGGGCTTTGCGCCATTTGGTTCGGCCGGAGTGGAAGCGGCAATTTCTGCCGGTGGCATCATCTTCGCGTATCTGGGGCTGACGCCGATTATTTCGGTGGCCAGCGAAGTACAAAACCCGCAGAAAACTATCCCGATCGCTCTGATTTTGTCGGTGGTGCTTTCCACGATTATCTATGTGCTGTTGCAACTGGCCTTCCTCGGCAGTATTCCTGCCGATTTGCTAAGTGGTGGCTGGCAAGGTATCAGCCAGCACTTTTCGCTGCCGTACCGTGATATTGCCGTGACGCTAGGGATGGGGTGGTTGGCCTTCCTGGTGGTGAGCGACGCGATTGTTTCGCCAAGCGGTACTGGCAACATCTATATGAATGCCACGCCGCGCGTGATCTATGGCTGGGCGAGGGCAGGGACATTCTTCAAAGTTTTCACCCGTGTTGATGGCGAGTCCGGTATTCCGCGTCCGGCGCTGTGGTTAACGTTCGGGCTTTCTATCTTCTGGACGTTGCCGTTCCCGTCATGGGAAAAGTTAATTGGCGTCGTTTCTGCCGCACTGGTTCTGAGCTATGCCATTGCTCCGGTTACTGCCGCCGGTTTACGCCGCAATGCGCCGGATATGCCGCGTCCGTTTTTTGTCAGGGGCTTTTGTGTATTAGGGCCGGTGTCGTTCATCATTTCGGCATTGATCGTTTACTGGTCTGGCTGGAATACCGTGTCCTGGCTGCTTGGCCTGCAAATCGTGATGTTCTTTGTCTATATTCTGTTTAAAAACAAAGTGCCGACTCATAACGTTAGCCTTAAGCAGCAGGTCTGGTCCTCACTGTGGTTGATCGCGTTCTACGCGTTGATCATTGTGGCTTCTTATTTGGGCAGTTTTGGCGGGATCAATGCGATTGGTCACCCGTGGGATACCTTACTGGTGGCGGGCATCGCACTGCTGATTTATTACTGGGGTGCTTACACTTGTTTGCCTAAGGCGAATTTCGTCGGGGATGAAGAAGAGTGATGCTACGGGAGGAAAGGGCAATGACATCAACCGTTAAATTGACTCTGGTAGAGGCTTATCAACTGGCGTATCAAGCTTTGCTGCGTAATGGTTTCAGCGCCGCACATGCCGACGCGGTGGCAAAGAACGTCACCGCCGGTGAGCGCGATGGCTGCCATTCTCATGGTTTGTATCGGGTTCTGGGATGCGTTCGCTCATTGAAAGCAGGGAAGGTAGCAGCAGATGCGGAGTCGACCCTCATCGACAACGCGCCAGCGATTTTACGTGTCGATGCGCAGGGTGGTTTCTCGTTGCTGGCTTATCAAGCGGCGTTGCCTGTATTTATCGACAAAGTACGTCACTGCGGTATTGCTGCGCTGGCTATCAACCATTGCGTTCATTTTTCTGCGCTGTGGGCAGACATTGAGCCGCTGACCGAGCAAGGATTGGTGGCGCTGGCCTGCACCCCAAGCCATGCCTGGGTTACACCCGCTGGCGGGAACCAACCGCTATTTGGTACCAACCCGATAGCTTTTGGTTGGCCACGCCAGGGTAAAGCACCGTTTGTGTTTGATATGGCGACCAGCGCTGCCGCACGCGGTGAAATTGAACTGCATCGCCGGGCGAATAAACCGTTACCTGAAGGCTGGGGAATCGACAGCCATGGACAACCGTCTACCGACGCCGCCAGTGTGCTGCAAGGTGCCATGCTGACATTTGGGGGGCATAAAGGCTCGGCATTGGCGGCGATGGTCGAACTGATTGCCGGGACATTGATTGGTGATATGACCAGTAAAGAATCTTTGGCATACGACCAACAGAGCGGTTCTTCGCCTTATGGCGGAGAACTGATTATTGCCATGGATCCTGAGCGTTTTCTGGGTGCGGATAAAGAGATGCATTTAGCCCGAGCAGAAGTTCTCTTTAACGATATGGCCGCACAAGGAGCCAGAATCCCAGGCGAGCGGCGTTTTAAAGCGCGTCAACACAGTGAGCAGTTCGGTGTGGAGTTGCCGCTGGCGTTATATGAAGAGATAGTGGCATTGAGTTAGTCACTTCAACGGGCTTCTCACCAAATCGTGAGCTATCACCCTGTAAAACAACGCGGAACGTGGTTAATAGGTAACTCGCCAAGTTCAGGCGCTTTAGCCAACAGGATGCAGTATGGAAAATTACGCGAACATAAGTGGTGACTCACAGGTTGTCAGTTTCCAGATTGATGCCAACTCAATTAAAGTGCGCTTCAAAAATAATCATGTGTATCTCTACGATCTTCGCCACCCTGGACCCGAGCGCCTGGAGAAGATGAAAGAGTTGGCGCGTGCTGGTTGGGGCCTGAACACTTATATAGAAAGTGAAGTGAAATCCGATTTTTCATCAAAAGTATTTTAACTCTCAAAAGTGTGGAAAAGCTGCCTGCCTTAGGTGGGCAGCTAAATTTGGATTTTATCTTTCAAAAATAAGTAATTATCTTGATTCATGCGAGCTCAGATGAAGCACTGGTATTCTGCCAACTTACATGTATAGCAATTGCTATACATTGCTCTTGTGTTATGCTGATAAAGTAATCACCACACATGGAGTTTTTATATGAAATCAGATGTTCAACTCAACCTTAGAGCTAAGGAGTCCCAGCGGGCGCTCATTGATGCAGCCGCCGAGATCCTCCATAAATCGCGAACAGACTTTATATTGGAAATGGCCTGTCAGGCGGCAGAGAATGTGATACTTGATCGACGTGTATTCAATTTTAATGACGAACAATACGCTGAGTTCATAGATATGCTTGATGCTCCGCTTGCAGATGACCCAGCCGTTAAGAAATTACTCGCAAGGAAGCCTCAGTGGGACTAGTAACAGCTCCTGAGCCTCTGACAAGTTCTCATCAGCTAGCGGAATTCGTGAGTGGAGAGTCAGTTCTTGATGATTGGTTAAAGCAAAGAGGGTTAAAAAACCACGCTTACGGTGCTGCAAGGACGTTTGTCATTTGTAAGAAGGAATCGAAACAAGTAGCGGGCTTTTACTCACTGGCAACTGGAAGTGTCAACCATACCGAAGCTACGGGTGGTCTTCGTCGTAATATGCCGGACCCAATACCCGTTATTATACTAGCGCGTCTGGCAGTGGACCTTTCTTTCCGGGGAAAAGGTCTGGGAGCCGATCTGCTTCACGATGCAGTACTGCGATGCTACAGGGTGGCCGATAATATCGGTGTCCGGGCCATTATGGTCCATGCACTTACTGAAAAAGCCAAACAATTCTATATTCATCATGGTTTTAAACCATTGCAAACGCAGGAGCGAACATTATTTTTTAAACTTCCGAAAGATGTGGAGGGGACTTAACCCTATGATTTTATGCGAACCATCTTGGTTCATGAAGTAAAGGATCTTTGCAGGCGATTTAACATAATATACATTATGCGCACCAAGGTTGTGGAAGCTCAATAGTAGTGTCCGCCTGTAGCTCAATTCACGTGACCGCGATATGGTGAGTCTCACGGAGTCGTTTTTCATCAGTAAAAACTACCGGAGATTGCCATGATCAGCGACAGACAATGCCGCCGGCTTCTGGTGCGTTACCGTGAAGAAGGTCCGCTCGGTATGGCCAACCGGCGACGTGGCATGCGGGGTAACCGGCAACTTATGCCCGGGCTTGCCGATCAGGCTCTGGAACTTATCAGAACGCGCTATGCCGATTTCGGTCCGACACTGGCGCGGTACAGTGATAAAGCGGGCGTTTTTCGGGTGAATAACAAAAATGCGACCGGGGGTGATGGCCATACGCAGTTTGGTCGGGCCATGCACGAGCTGAGCATTCAGACTATCTGTGCCGATACCAATCAGTTCAATGGAAGCGGCCAATGCATTCGCCGAAACATACAGGGCTGATTACAACCGACGCTTTGGTAAAATCCCGAGGCATGATTTTGATGTTCACCGCACCGTGGAACACGATGAAGATCTGGATCTTATATTCACTGTTCGCGAGAAGCGAAAGGTCTCAAAAGCACTGACCATTCAATACGATAAAATGTTGTATCTGATTGAAGACAGTGAATATAGCCGCCGCGCCATGGGTAAGTATATTGATGTATATCATTACCCCGATGGGCAAAAAGAGCTGCGTCTGAATGGTGTGGCTCTTCCCTGCTCTACCTACGATCGGCTCTCTGAAATCGACCAGGGTGCCATTGTTGATAATAAACGTCTCGGCAGAACACTTGAGTTTATCCGGCTGGTACAGAGCAACCGCGATGACACTCGCTCACAGTCCGTTCCTGCAGGTGATGGCCCTTCCCGACGACGTCCCAGAGCGGCCGGTAAAAAGACCCAGCGTGCGCTGAACCAGGATGACATGCTTGAAGCCCTGAAGAAGCTTCAGTCGCGTTCTGAGCAAATCTTTGGCAAAAAGCCTGGCTGATGCAACCGTTATTAATGAGTGCGACGACAACTTAATACCGTGCTTACCAGTGAATCGTATCTGGCCAGACCCAGTCCGTATTATTCATGGTATTCAGCATTTTTGTATCCGGCTTTTCACGGGCATATTGACTCCAGAGTGAATCAAAGGAGCAAAGGATCTTATCCAGTTTTTCTTTTCTCTTTGCAGGTGGCTGACTGAGGAAATAACAACACCGGCTGTCAATGTTGTCCTCAAGCCATTCAAAGTCAGAGTCAGCTGCGCTGCTGGCCAGTTTTATCATCACTTCTGCCCGGTTACCCGGCAGAAACTCCTGTAAAGCAGACTCCAGAAGATGCTCGAATGCATACATAATGGATAACTGTTTTTTATCTGTCTGGATGTAACTCATTGAACGTCTGAGGATTGCAGACTGAAGCAAGACCAGTGGCCATAACAGTTCCACGCCATAAAGCTGATAGGAATCCCCTTCTTCATACTGATACTGCTCAGTACGGCGACAACCTTCCCGGGCTTTGCGGATGTCATAGGCCAGGGCCAGCATAAAGCCATCTTTAATTTTTATCAGAGGACTTTCATCCACAGCGAAATGGATAAACTGGTGTAATTCATCCAGTGCTGCCGTATCTCCCCATAAAATAATACCGGCATTATTCGGTGTTAATTCAAATCGAAACATAACGTCCATCTTCTCATTATTTCAGTTTGAAAAAAGACTATCAGTAATGATTTCATTCAGCATCCGGTATTAAACAAAACACGGTGATTAATTGAAAAGAAACAGGATTAATGGTCATTTCAATTGAGCCAGATAACGGTCAGTTTAATTGAGGTTTGACAAAGGTAGGCTAAGGAAGAATCCAGTGTTTAATCAACCTGATTGCCCTGGTTGCTGATAGCCTCTGAAAGTTCTTTCTCCAGCGCTGATACCATCACGTTCTGCCTTCCTCCATAATCTCTGGCCGTTCTGCCAAAAAATCTGCATCTGCTTTAGTAAGGTAAGTTCAACCACCGTACCATCACGGTGGTTGAACAACCTTACTCAGCGTTAATCGCAATCGATGATTCCGAGTTGTTTGGCCATAAACAGTTCGTTCCGCTCGACAACTTTCTCGATTAACTCATCAAGCTGAAGTTATTTACTCAACCGCGTGAACAATGCGCAAGTCGCGTTCGACCGCATTGCCTAGAACTGCCAGAGCTTTTTGATATGCAGCAGCTTCATATGCAGCGACCGCTTGTGCGAAATTGGGGAATTCGATCACAACCGTTCGCTCTTTCATTCCCTGTTCCCGCACCTCTTCTGCGATCCCTCTTATGATAAACCGCCCTCCTGATGCCTCAATTGCCTTGGTGGCAAGTACCGAATAAGCGGCAAGCACAGTTTGATCCTTAATAGAGCGGTACGAAGTAACCCAATAGGCTTTGCTCATCCTGGTCTCTCCTAATGTATTTTCTGATACCGCCAAATCTATAACTCTTGATCGTCAGAAGTAGTGCATCCAAGAATATTGTCAACGATTACCGGGCTTTCCCAATAGGTAATGGAAGGCGTTGTATTGTACGTTTCCTTAATAAATTCGTGCCAACTGTCCGTATACCAGGCCTCCGCTGCAGCCTTCGTCGTCCAAAGGTATACACCACCGGAGGAGATGCCGTCCTCCGATAAGATGTAGTACTTGCGCACAAGACCTTCGATCGTCTTATATCGAGGCGCTGTTGAAAGAAATATCTTTTTCCCTTCTTCTCTCGTAATCGCCTTATTAAGTTTCATTGTCACAATAACGGTAATCATATATATCCCCTTAGAATGAATGTTAGGCCTGATTTTCGAAAAACCACGGCTTTTTTTACACGAATACACACGAGGCAAAACTATCTATTAATGGCAAAACGTGATGTTGAACCAGATGGATATAAACGAAAAAATTTACAGTTCGCCGGTCAAAAACTGTGCCACGCCATGACCAAAACTCCAGTCCGCATCGGAGTTGATAGTGATCGATACCATGACGTCACTTGGAGCAATTCCGCAGTGTTCCTGAAGCTCACGGCAAAGTTCGTGATAGAAGGTCTTCTTGGATTGTTCCGTTCTTGGTCGAGAAACGACCGAGACAATGACAATATTTCTGGTCCGGACAATGCCCAGACCAGTGTCCTCGGCAATGAGATGTGAAGCCTTGTGTTCGTTGACCACCTGATAGCGGTCACGTTCAGGCACATCGAATGCCTTCAGCATTGCTCGGTGGGCAGCATCCAACATTATCTTGATTTCTTTCTCACTTCGTCCTTCGACGATGTCAAATTTGATGAGAGGCATATTGTTCTCCTGTTTATGGTTGGATTAGGCCAACGTTGCATAATGCTCTTTTGGCACGTACAGAAACGAACCCAGTCATGGACTGTCTCCTGATAAATAAAGCTGTGACGGTCAGTGTTTGCACAGTGTAGATTGCGCCCATACGCGTGGGTAGCTATCCTAACGCAAACACATTGTTCAAAATTTTGTCGTACGGATAACTACAACTTGAAAAATCCGGCGCGACTTCATTGAAGGATGGAGCTATGAAACGGGACGAAGTGGACGGATTCTGGAGACACTTGCATTGGCTGGCCGTACTGCAAGAACAAGGTAGTTTCAGCAAAGCAGCGTTCAACCTCGGTGTTAGCAAGGCATCGATGAGCCAGCATATTGCTGACCTCGAAAGAGCTGCGGGTATCTCACTGGTGCAAAGGACGACCCGGAGCGCAACGCTCACTGAGGCGGGTAAACAACTGGTCATGTCGACACAAGGTGCCTTCGAGCAGATAGCTATGGGTTTTGCGAGCGTTCGAGACTTGGCTGGGGTACCAAGGGGAAAATTGCGCGTCACCGCACCTGTCGCGTTTGCACGGCAGCAACTATTGCCACACTTGCCCAAATTCCTGCGTAGCTATCCCGAGATCCAACTGGAGCTAGACATGTCCGATCGGATTCGGCCCCTGGCGCAGGAAGGATACGACATCGCGGTTCGCCACACCGACTCCCCTCCTGAGACCCATGTAGCATGGACGCTTGCGCCCACTCGCACGGTATTGGCAGCAAGCCCGTCATACCTTCAAGATCGCGGCATGCCCGAGACGCCGGAAGCGTTATCGTTGCATGCATGCTTACACTATCCACGTACCCAGGGGAGCACAACCTGGATATTTGTTCCTGCAGCTAACAACGCGCAGAGCAATGACGCTGTGTATCCCAACCAGGTGACCGTGCCGATAGCCGGGCCAATAGCCGTCAACAACAGCGAAGCACTACGCAATATGGCAATTGAAGGCATGGGGATAGTGCTTTTACCCGACTTCAGCGCGCAGTCAGCACTGGACTCTGGCAGCCTGGTTGAAGTCCTACCGCAATGGAGACCGACAGAAGTATTCGGTGAATGGCTCTATATCATTCGCCCATATTCCGCACATACATCGCGGGTGTCACAAGTGTTCATCGAGTTCCTCCGCAGCGCATTTTCTGCTGGTTTTTCATCCCGTTCGTTCAAATTGATTGAATCGTCCCAGCTTCCGGTGATGGCCCTTCCCGACTCAGCCTCAGAACTGACGGGAAAAAGGCCCAACGTCACCGTGAAATAGCATATGGCGCCCGCCGAACCGGGAAATATATAGTTTCTCGATTGATATCACGTTGATCGAAAAAAAACAGTTCTGAACTTTCTGATTAATGAATCTGGCTTATTAAAACAGGCCAGATATTTCTTTCACCTAATGCCTGTATCCTGCAGAAAATCAACTTAATACCCTTTTCTCTCTATTCAGCAATAGCCGCGTCTAATTGTGGATATTTAATTTGAGGGGTGACTGTTCTATAATTTTTGAGACTCACGCCTGGACTTATGCATCTTTTCTTTTAAATAACTTATGTGGCCGCGAGTATTCCATCCCAAACAAATCAAGGCACCCATTGCATAGGCCACTAAATCCCACCAATCCGGTGTGGAGCCAAACACGACTCTTAGCAAATGGCTCTCGAATTGATAGTCGGCCTTAACGGCCAGTAATTGGCAAAGCTCAACTCCAGCGCCAGCCAGGAATGAAATACAGGTGAGTAAAAATGGCTTCGCTTTGACTATTGCAGCCAGCGAGTAGTAAATCCACATCGTAGCCAGAACGTCTCCTCCAAGGCTTCGTATCAATCCCCACTTTGACCCCAAAGTTGCCAGGATAGCCAACATCACGAACAGTATGATGGAGCATACAAAATTGAAGCGTTCAAACCGTAAACTCATAACAAATATCACCTGAAAGAAGTTCAATGAAAAAAGGTATCTCTTTAAGAAACAATCCAATTTTTAAAAATACTAACATGGAAACTTAAGCCAGCGCCGTTATCCGCGTGTGATTAAGATAAGCAAGCACAGCGGCACTCGGTTCGTGTTTACGGCTCACCATCATCAGGTTCGCTGATAGATCCGGCGCGTCAAGAAGCCGATAAACTACACCAGGGATCGCCACCTGCGCTAGCGGTGCAGGAACCAAAGCGATACCCAGCCCGGCTCCGGCCATGGCGAGGACGCTAAGTGAACTGGAGATTCGCCAGGCAATATTTAGCGAATCGCCAAGCAGCCTTTGTAATTGCCTATCCAGATGTGAATCCACATCGTTTATTGAATACATAATCAAGGGCTCATGGGCCAGCATGTCTATGGTCAGGCTCTCTTTAGCGGCGAGTTTATGGTCGCTGGACATCACAACCACCCTTCCCCATTGACCCACCGATTGATAGACAAAAGCAGAGTCATGATCCGGATAGTAATCAGGCATATAACCCACATCCAGCGTTCCGTTGTGGATGGCCTCACGCTGAAGCTGTGGTGCCAGTTCCTGGCAAATTAATTCAGCATCCGGATAAGCCTTGTGAAAAGATCGTACATCCTGCATCAGTCTGCCACTGAAGACGGCATTACCGGCAAAGCCGATTCGCACCCGGCCTGTTTCACCACGAATAGAACGCTCAACGGCAAGGCGCGTATGTTCCATTTGCTCCAGAGTCCGTGCGGCTTCAGCTTGCAAAAGCTTCCCGGCTTCAGTCAGTTCAACCCGACGGCTGGTGCGAATGAATAATGGGCCGCCCAGCTCAGTTTCCAGGGATTTTATCTGCATGCTCAGTGCAGGTTGAACAATATTGAGCCGTTCCGCCGCCCGGCCAAAATGCCGTTCTTCGGCGACGGCTAAAAAATACTTCAGGTGACGTAGATCCATAATGGCTCCATCAATCATTTAAAATGATTAATCAGTAAAATCTATATATTTGAGATTGTCGTATTTTGCATCCAGACTAAATCCAGTCAACTAACAGGAACTAAATACATGCAAAATCCACTACAAGACCGCCAACAACTTAATGACCTGATGAATGGCTGGATGCACCGCGATCTGGGCGAATGGGATCAGCTTCGCGAACTGTTCCACCCTGACGGCACCATTGAAATAACGTGGTTTGAAGGGCTGGGAAGTGATTTTGTTAATGGCTCAATGCGGATGGGCGCTTCCGACTTGCGCACCAAACACCTTATCGGTTCACCTGCGGTAACCTTCAATGATGCCGGGGATAAAGCGATTCTGGAAACCAATGCAATCATCGTTGCCGAGAACGTGAAACTGAACATTGGCTGTGAGTGTCACAACCGTTTTTACGATCTGGCAGAAAAAAGGGATGGCGTATGGAAACTATTCCACCGCCAGAGTATTTACGATATCGGCACATTCACTTTCCCACTTGGCCCAGTCGCAATAGACCAGGCTGTGGTTGTGAAGTATCCACGTGAATATGCCGCGCTGGCCTATTTACTCGAGCTGAGCGGCTTCCCTCTCGGGCGCGTATTCGCCACTCGCGGCAGCGAACTAGAGTTGAAAATGAAAGCCGACGCTAAGCGCTGGTTATCCGCTAGTTAAGAACGGTACCCAGACTTATCTCCACCACATGCCGTTGACCATCATCCTTCAACGGTATGGTTTTTCCTGGCAACGATATGCCATCTAGCATGAGCTGATATTCGCCCTCACTGTGTAACGCATTGATCTGGTAATCACTTGAGCCATGTCTATAAACAAGGCTCACTGAAGGCCAGTCACGCGGCAGTAACGGGTGAACGGTTATTGAGTCGCCATGCCGTTCGATCCCCAGCAACGTTTCGATTATCAACTGATACGCCCATCCTGCCGAACCGGTATACCAGCTCCAGCCACCGCGCCCGCTGTGCGGTGCAACACTATAAATATCCGCCGTCATCACATACGGTTCGACTTTATAACGTTCAATGGCATCGGTAGTGAGTCCGTGATTAATCGGGTTAATCAGCGACCATAGCTGCCAGGCCCGTTCGATATTGCCGCTGCGGGCAAATGCCATCACTGCCCAGATGGCTCCATGTGTATATTGCCCACCGTTTTCACGCACGCCCGGCAGGTAACCCTGAATGTAGCCGGGGTTTGGCCCGTTGCCATTAAATGGCGGCGTAAGCAGTTTTATCAGCCCAGCCTCGTTATCAACCAGGCGTGAGTCCAGCGCCTGCATTGCTTGTACACAGCGTTCCTCGCTCCCCGCGCCGGACAACACCGCCCAACTCTGGGCAATGGCGTCTATCTGGCACTCTTCTGCGTTCTGCGAACCAAGGGCTTCTCCACTATCAAAATAGCCCCGGCGATACCACGCCCCGTCCCAGGCTGTCGCCTCAATATTGGCTTGCAGTTTTGCGGCTTCTGTACGGCAAAGCACGGCAATTTCGTCATCGTGGATTTGTTCCGCCAGCTGCGCAAATTGCTGCAAGACATCATAGAGGAAGAACCCAAGCCAGACGCTCTCGCCCTTGCCTTCCAGCCCAACGAGGTTCATGCCATCGTTCCAGTCCCCCGCGCCCATCAACGGCAAACCATGTTGACCAAACCGCAGGCCGTGGCGAATGGCTTTTATCGCATGTTGCCAAAGTGTCTCTTCAACTGCGCTGATAACCGGTTGTTCATAGGCTGACTCTTCTCCTGGCTGTAATTCACGGCCTTCAAGATACGCCACGCGGTGTTCTAGCAAATCGAGGTCGCCGGTGGTTTCTACGTAGCGGCAAATAGATAGCGGCAACCAAAGATAATCGTCTGAACAACGGGTGCGAACGCCATTCCCTAATGGGGGATGCCACCAGTGTTGAACGTCGCCTTCAACGAACTGGCGTGATGCGCACAGCAGAATTTGCTCGCGCAAACGTTCCGGTGCGGTATGACTCAGAGCCAGCGTGTCTTGTAGCTGATCACGGAAGCCGAAAGCACCACCAGACTGATAGTAACCACTGCGAGCCATCAGGCGGCAAGCGATGGTCTGGTAAAGCAGCCAGCCATTGGCCAGTAAGTTAACCGCAGGATCGGGGGTTGCTACGACAATTTGATCGAGCATGCGATGCCAGTAACGGTGAACATTCGCCAGTTCGCTACGTGCGGCATCTTCACTTAGATACTGGTTAATCATCAGTTCCGCGTCTTGCGGGTTCTGCCCGATACCCAGCACAAAAATAAATGTCCGCTGATCGCCATCAATCAACGTGGTAGCAGACTGAACTGCACCACACGGGTCCAGCCCCGCGCCCGTTTTATCAGACAACGTGCGCTGTTTCATAGCCGCTGGGTCACGCTGTGAACCATTGCGCCCAAGGAATTCCCGACGGTCACCTGACACTGAGCAATGCACTCCCGTCACCGCGAAAAATGCCGTTCTTTCCGAACCGTTGCTGTTATAGAAGTTATTTGCCAGCACACCGCAGCCGCGCCCGGTTGTCGATGTACGAGTGACAACATGCATGGCCGATTTGCTGCGCGACTCGCCCAGCGTCCATTCAACATAACCGGTAACCGAGATTTTTCGTGTCCGCCCTGAGGTATTACTCAGCGTCAGAATAGCGATTTTTACCGGCGCATGTTCTGCCACCAGTATTGTCAACTCAGTGTCGATACCTGTTTCACGGTGGGCGAAAACGCTGTAGCCAAAGCCGTGGCGTGAAAGATAATGCCCGTTGCCGCGCACCGGCAGCGTGGTTGGTGACCAGACCTCGCCACTTTCTTCATCCCGCAAATAATACGCTTCGCCAGAACGATCGCTGATCGGGTCGTTTTCCCAGGGCGTGAGTCGGTACTCATGTGCATTTTCATACCAGGTGTAGGCCTGTCCAGCTTCAGAAATGACAGTGCCAAAACTAGTATTGGCCAGAACGTTAGCCCACGGCGCAGGTGTCTGGTCATTTTCATCCAGCGTCATCTGGTATTCACGGCCATCTTGCGAGAACCCACCGCGGCCATTGAAAAAGACCAATGCGCTGGTATCAGGCTGCCAGGGATCGTGCTGATTAACCGGCATCACCGTGCGGGGAGTAAAGCTCGGCTGTGCGGGAATAGTTGCCAGAAGCCGCTGATTTAGCTGTTCTTTAAGACCTCCAGCACGATCATCCAGTACGATTTGCGCCACACTCAGCAGCAACAGGCGGTCCTCTGCTGACATATGTTCGCCATTGCGCACAAAAATGCCACCGGGCTTGTCCATCTGGTTGGCTTCAGAACCCGCCATTAGTAGTTCGATAATTTGGTTTTGCAACTCCTGCTGATAACCGCCAGGGCTATCGTTAAGGATAACCAGATCCACAGCCAGCCCTTTTAAACGCCAGTAATGGTGCGCCTGAATCATTGTGGTGATGAGCAAAATACTTTCATCGCTGGTGACGTTCAGAATCACAATCGGCAGGTCGCCTGAAATAGACCAACCCCAAAGACCTGACTGCCCACGACGGTTACGGCAAAGAGTTTTGGCATCAGCACGCAGTTCGGGGCCAGGGAAAAGCACCGCGCTGGCCAAGCGGTTAAAGAGTGTTGCGTCGTCTTCGTTGGCATTAATCTGGCGCAACACAATTTGGCTATGTGACCACGCCAGTTCAAATACACGGTCGGCAATCGGATGGTCATGATATTTCTCGACCAGTGCCTGACTGTGCTGACGGCTGTCCGTGACGCCATAAATAATGTCGACTGTGACGGGCAAGCCAGGTTGTAAAACTATCGACTGACGAATGGCAAGTATCGGGTCCAGCACTGGCCCGACGCTATTACTTAGCGCACCGCTTTGTTGGGTTGCCAGAGCATTGACCGGGGTTCTGCCCCGCCCGAGAAATTTGGCTCTGTCTGTTTCAAATGAGGTTTCGCTTTGCGCTTGCCCGTGCACCACCATCGTGTGAAACATCCACGGGCAACGCTCATCCGGTGAACGAGGACGACGGTGGCACAGAATGGCGTGCTGATCGGCAAGTAGCTCGGTCTGAATAAACAAATTACTGAAGGCTGGATGGGCCAGATCGCTCTCTTTAGGAGCCAGCACGACTTCCGCGTAAGTGGTTAACTCAATGGTACGTGATTGCCGCCCACGATGCAGCAGCGTGACGCGGCGCAGCTCAATATCATCTTCGGGCGAGACAACAATCTGCGTTTTAACATTGATCGTACCCGCGACCAGTTTGAACTCCGCGCCGGCGTCGGTAAATGTCGCATCGTACTGGCTGACCGGTTCACCAAGCGGTTGCCAGGTATTACTCCACACCTCATTAGTTACACTGTCACTAATATAGCAAAAAGTACCCCAGTTATCGCAAGTGGCATCGCTGCGCCAGCGGGTCAACGCAATGTCTTTCCAGCGGCTGTAACCGCTTCCTGACTGGCTGATCATCAGATGGTAATCGGAATTCGACAGCAACTGAACTTCGGGTATCAGGCTATCAACGTCGGTAAACTCGCGCACTTCGTATTGTACAGGTTGCAAAACCCCTTCGTGAGATTCGAAATGGCGACGCGGACTATACAACTCAACGGCATCAGGCACCCGTTCCTGCAATAACAAACGAGCCGACTGAAATGATGGGCTGGTCATAAATCGGTCTACCATTGGCGCACCTAACAGCACATGGGAAAGAGCCTGGAATGCCATTCCCTGATGGTGCGCCATCCACGAACGAACCACCGCATACATCTGGCCGTTGGCTAGGCGTGAAGGCGTGTAGTCCAGCGCTTCGTAGAAGCCATATTCCCCACGAGCACCATTTTTTTCTAGTTTCAGCAAGTTTTCGCAAGCTTTATGCGGAGAGACCGTCAGTGCCATCATGGTGGCATAAGGTGCGATGACCATGTCATCCGCAAGTCCCCTTCGCAAGCCAAGACCCGGCACGCCAAAGGCGTGATATTGGTAATTTTGCAGCGCATCAAAGGAGTAGTAACCCGACTCTGAAATTCCCCACGGCACGCCCCGCTCTTTGCCCCAGTCAATCTGGCGTTTCACCGCCGACTGGCTCATCTCCTCCAGCAAGCTGCCAGGGAAAGTTGGCATCACCAGGTTCGGCATTAAGTACTCAAACATTGAGCCACTCCACGACATCAACGCAGTTTCGTTATCAATGGTGGTGAAGAGTCGCCCCAACGCAAACCAGCTTTTTAACGGCAACTGATTAGTGGCTATCGCCAGAAAACTAGTAAGACGAATTTCCGAAGGCAGCAAGTCGTAATGACTGTTATCGAGCTTATTGTTATCGCAGTTATAACCGACGCTGAGCAGGCTGGTGACTTCGTTATACAGGAAGACAAAATCCATTCGTGCGTGTTCTGTCAGGCGCTGTTCCAGCTCGGTAATAATATCCAGCCGTGTGCGGGCCAGGCGGATCACCGATTCTGAAGGTGTGCCTTCGCCGGTATGTTTTGCCTGTGCAAGCCAGGAAAGTGATGGTAACGATTTACTCTCCCAATGGGCGGGTAGCCACCCGAGAAAATTCGTCCATTCGTGACAGATCAGCACCAACTGGTGTTGAAGATGCTCTACCCAGCGGCGGATACGCCCATCCTCATGACTACAAAGTGCGTGCAGACGATGACTTTGCGCACGCATGTTTTTCAGCTCTGGAAACAGTAACGATGGAGAGAGTGTGGCGGCAGTTTTGCAGTGATTGCGCAACTGGCGCAAAGAGGTCGGCGCATGCTGCCCCCAGGTTTTCTCGAGGATTTGCAATGTGTCATCAAGGCCCATCAGCAATTGTGTGCAATTGAGTACGGGTTGGTTACGCAGCCCCGTTAACCCCGCACTTAGAGTGAGCAAATGCCCGGCCATATTGCCGCTGTCGACACTTGAGATATAACGCGGATTCAGCGGCACCAGGGTGCGGGTGTCGTACCAGTTGTATAAATGGCCGCGGTAATGCTCCATTTTATCCAGGGTGTCGAGCGTCAGCGTGATGCGTTGCAGCATTTCCCCCTGGGGAATATAACCAAAATCCCACGCCGTTAGGTTGGCCATTAGCGACAGGCCAATGTTGGTCGGCGAAGTGCGGTGCGCAATAACCGGATGTGGAATTTCCTGGTAGTTATCCGGCGGTAACCAGTTTTCTTTCTCTGTGGCAAAGGTTTCAAAAAAGGCCCAAATTTCGCGACTGCTTTGGCGCAACAGGCGTTTATTTTCAGCATTGAATGTAATGGTATGGCTTACAGTCTCGCGGCTCAGCCAGCTTAATAACAAAGGAGCCAGACACCACACCACACCGATAGGCACAGCAAAAAACAGCAGCATAGGTGAAAGGAAGGCCGCGAGCAGGATGAGTGCAATACCTGAAACGACATTGAGCCACATTGCCCGATAAAAACGCAGCGGCGAGGCTTTGGCGTGTTCAGTGCTTTGGTCAAAACTAGCCCACTGATTGAGGTTGTGATGGCTAATACCCAGCCGCCATAACGTCACTGCAATTGCATGAAGCGAATATCCGGCCTCATGAGGAAGCGTGATAAATCCCAGGCCAATGCGCAACAGGCGTTTAAGCCCGCCGGAAGAAACCAGAATCAGATGCTGGACGAATGGCCGCCGTGCTGGCTTACTCAGAATATCCTGCGCTAAAACCAGCACGGTAGGAAGTAGCAGCACAACGGCTAGCACGCCGAGCCAGTAAAAAGGATTGGGGACCAGTAAAATGGCGCAAAACACCAACATCAGAAATGATGGTGCCACGAGGCTGCGGCGCAAATTATCCAGCAGTTTCCAGCGTGAAAGCGTGCTTAGTGGGTTTTTGTCATGTGTTCCATCTGCTTTTCTGGGCCTGAATTTAAGCCAATTCAATAGTTGCCAGTCGCCGCGTATCCAGCGGGTACGTCTTGCCACATCAGTGAGGTAGTTATTGGGGTACTGCTCATATAGCAAGACTTCACTGAGCAAACCTGAACGGGCATAGCACCCTTCCAGCAAATCATGGCTCAACACCAGGTTTTCCGGGCACGTATTGTGCGTAGCCTGGGCAAAAGTATCCACATCGTAAATACCTTTACCAACGAACGAGCCTTCGCCGAACAGATCCTGATAAATATCCGATGACATCATTGAGTAAGGATCGTTACCCGGCACGTTGCTGCACATCGCGGCATAGCGCCCCTGCCCGTTTCGTGGGATCTCTTCAGCAAGGCCGGGCTGCAAAATAGCGTACCCTTTAACGACACGCTGTTTTACCGGATCGTAGATCGGGTGATTGAGCGGATGCGCCATAGTGGCAACCAGTTTATGCGCAGTGTCACGTGGCAGAACGGTGTCGCTATCCAGCGTGATGACATATTTAACCCCCGTTGGTGGGCTAATCACATTACTGTGTACTTCGGAAAATTGGTCGGTCGGTTCGCGCAGCCAGCTATTCAGCATCGATAACTTGCCGCGTTTACGCTCATACCCCATCCACACGTTTTGTTGTTCATTCCACTGCGCTGAACGATGCAGCAAAAAGAAAAGTGGTTGGGCAACAGAAGCATAGCGTCGATTCAAATTCTGCATTTGCGCTTCAGCCCAGTGCAGCAGATCGCCGCTTTCTGGTGAGTTTTGGTCCGGGGAATCAGCAAAATCGGTTAGCAATGCGAAGTACAGGTTTGGCGAGTTGTTACCCAGATAGCAAACCTCCAGGCTGTTAAGCAGCTTGTCTATCCCGGCCCGGCTGGTGAGTAAGCAAGGGATAACCACCATCGTGCAATACTCCGCCGGGATGCCGGTTGAGAAATCCATGCGTGGCAGAGGCAGTGGCGACCGGAAGCGAGTCGTCGCCTCACTCAGCAAATTGAGAGCCAACTGACTAATCAGCACCACCAGCGGCAGCGCAAGAAGCGCCAGCGGCCAGTTCATCCCTTGTTGATGGGTGCGGGATAAAATGTCAGCAGTGAACGCTGTGGTCAACAGGCTCAGGCTTCCAAGCCATGAAAGCAGAGGAATTTGGTTAAAGCTATGACGCAGCCGGACGACCCACGATGTATTTGCCCCAAGCTTTTGTTCTAGTTGCGAGCGCCCTTCACCAATTAAGTAATAACCCACATGATGAACAGGCGTTGCCTGAGCCATTTCTAAAATATAACGGGCGACTTCCGGTTCACTGTGATGGCTGTGACGGGCGAGGATCTCAACAATATGGCGATAATGGTCGCGGGTATCGAAGTGCATTGCCGGATAAATCCCGGAAGGGTCCTGGCGCAATGTCTGTTCGACCAGACTCATTGCTTCGGCAAAGTCAGCCCAGTTGGTTTCACTTAACAGACGCAACCCGGCAATACTGTTGCTCACTGAAAGTTGGCTTGCAGCAAGTTGCTGGTTAAAGCGATGAATCAGATAATCCGTGGTGACGCCGGTTTCAGCAAGGCGCTGTTCAACCCAGGTCAGCGGCAAAGAGAGCATGTTCCCTCGCCCCTGCAAGCGGCGAACCAGTTCCGCTACAAAAGCGCTGCTTAATGGCGGACGTGAACGTGCCATATCCGCAATCACCATAATCAAATCCGCTGGCGTGTTTTCAGCACATTCAAAAATTCGCGTGACCCACACATCAGCCAGATTTCGCTCTTTTTGCGCCTCAGCCACTTCAATACTAACGCGTCGTAGATTCTCAATCAGCGCCAGACGCAACATACCCGGCAATGCCCAAAGTTCACCAAGAGTTAACGGCGTCACTTGCTGATAGGCCGCGATATAACTGGTTAGGCTTGCGGCATCCCATCGTCCATCGGCATGAGCGATAGCTTCAGAGGCAATATCATAAATACGCGGGCAATGATTAGGAGCAGCTAACGGTGGCAACCCTTTACCAAAATTCTTTGGTAAATGATGACGAACCACGCGGATCTGTTCTTCGATGAGATAGTAATTATCCAGCAGCCATTCACCGGCCGGAGTAATACCCGATTTTTCCCCTGC
This sequence comes from Buttiauxella sp. 3AFRM03, assembly GCF_003675305.1. Classification (NCBI taxonomy): domain Bacteria; kingdom Pseudomonadati; phylum Pseudomonadota; class Gammaproteobacteria; order Enterobacterales; family Enterobacteriaceae; genus Buttiauxella; species Buttiauxella sp. 3AFRM03. The sequence goes on along the minus strand of NZ_CP033076.1, from coordinate 365,672 downwards.
ATTGAGCAGATAGCAATTACGGGTGATGATGGCTTCATTATCTTCCAGACGCTTGAGTAAATAGTAAGGCAGCTTAGTGGTCGATAATTTATGGGAACGAGCCAGTTTCTGGCCGTAGCGTTCCATTTGGGCGGCAGAAAACAGCTCAGCTTTGATAGGGCTTTCGTTCGCGGGTTCAGAACCCAACCAATCAGGGATTTCTGTAGGTAATTCCCGTGACTTACGCGCAGAAAACCACTGTTTTAGACTTAATTTCATGAATTTGCTCATCAGGCGATGTGAACGCACAGGAGCAGTTGTTCAATCAGATCAGAAACGTTCTCTCAGGATGGGGTGTCAGGCATCAGGGATTTAACAGCTGCAAGGATCTTCTATAAAGTATAGATTAAATTTTGTTCGATTTTCTTGCGTGGATTTTCGTCATCGTAGCACGCCCTGAACGAACAACGCACAGTTATCATTATTCTGGAATTAATAGCAGGTTATGTATATATCCTCATTCTCAGATATGGCTTTTTTATGCTATTTTAATTGTGGGATTATGTTATTAACATAAATTTTCTTTCCATGGACCCTGGTATCGATATTGTTATGAAAAAATTATTGAGTGGGATATTTTTATCTTTAGTTTCAATGGTTAATGCTCACGCAGAATCTAGTGCTGGCAATGACATATTCTCTGGCATGCTGGTACAAGATCGTGACGATATTGTTTTTGTTCGTTGTGATAGACCGTCATTAAAAATGAAGATCGTTGAAACAGACGATGTCAATAAGAAGAACGTCGAGGCCGCATATCAAACCTTCAAGGAAAATAAAGATAAACCTCTTTATTTTACTTTTGTTGGTCATGTGAAAAATGACGATAAGGGTGCATATACGTTTTATTTAACCGATGTTACGGATACCAAACTGGGTTCCAGCTGTAATCTATCTGATTCGTTAGATGAGTTGCTCGGTTAATAACCCTGGTTGATTATATTTTCTATTATTAATAATAAACTCATCTACTGATGCGATGAGTTTATTATTTTAAGCTGAGCCTGAATAAACGTCCGAGAGCTTTTATCCCGGCATCGGTGAAAGTCACTTCTCTGTAACCCGCTGTCCTGGCTATCCACCCCTTTTGGTCAAACGTCACCAACAAAGCCGCACCAGTACTCCCCCCAAGATGAAAACGGCGTTCGCTCCAGTCCAGGCAAGTACAAACGCTTTTTCGTTTTGTGTGCGGGAGAATTTCAACACCAATTTCCTGAAATTTAGCCATACCAATGGGTGATAACGCGCCTCCTTCAGGTAAAAACCAGCCTTCTTTATCCATAAATTCATACATGGCAACAGCAACTTCACCGGCCAAATGATCATAACAGGTACGGGCTTTGCGCAAATGCACAGGGGTTTTGGTGACGCAACCCTTCTGCGTCTTCATTGATACTCCCATCAGGGTTTCAAGCAGTGTCGCTATATCAACTCCTGCTAGTCTGTAGTACCGATGGCGCCCTTGAGACAGACACGTAATTAATTGGCTATTAAGAAGTTTTGCCAGATGAGCGCTTGCCGTTGATGCTGCAATATTAGCTACCGAACTTAGCTCTGTTGCCGTCCATGCCCGCCCATCCATCAAAGCACACAGAATGCTGACCCGAGAAGGGTCAGCGATAGCAGAAGCAATTTCAGACATCGACTTTTCTAATAAATCAGAGTCATCAATATCTGCTTTGAAAGCGCTGGGCTTCATACAGCGGATACATCCCATTTCATGGTGGCTGCGGCTGCCATTTCATTATTGTCGGTCAGCAGAATCAACCGATTACTGTGGTCACTATATTGTACGCTGATATTTATATTATTCCGCGCAAGTATATTGGCAATTTCCCCCAACTCGCCAGGCCGTTCTTGTTTGAGTTTACGAATAAGCGGCTGACTGACACTTTCGACGTGCAGGCCAATATCGGTAAGCACCTTGCGAGCAAGTTCACCGTCTTCTACCAGAAAATGAGCATGGCTTTTATTCCCAGCACTGAATACACCTCCTCCCTCAAGGCCCACACCATTTTGACCAAGTGCAGTTCCCAGTAATGCAAGTTCTCCAGGGGTATTACTGAGAATGACATGAATATCATACATGGTGGTATTCCTCTTTTTCAGATGAATAATCCCGTAGCACTTGAACGACGGTGATTCTATAAAATGAAAAAATAGATTGCTGCCCTTCAAATTGAGCCGCCATGTGTTTCATGTTCTTCTTCCACTCAAGTACCGCCTCTTCATTTTCCCACCATGATAACGAGAGAATTTTCCCATCTGTATTCAGGCTTTGAAAACGCTCAATGGAAATAAACCCCTTTATGTTATCAAGCTCCGGTCTGAGTTCAGCCGCAAGCTCCAGGTATCTATTCTGTTGTTCGGGTATAGCATTGGCTTCAAAAAGTACCGCAATCATGTTGATCTCCTTAACGTGGACGAACCAACTATAAAGAGTTAATCAACTGATGCTTCGATGGTGGGCGAAATATGGATTTGTCATCGCTTAGAGTAACGCCACCAGCCACACGACCCATAGGGCACCAGTGAAAAACATTGCGCGTCGGCACTGTTTCAATGCGCCCTGCTGGCGCTCGCTAAGCGAAAGCGTCTTCAATCTGTCACGCTGCCAGATAACACAAAGCGCCTCTCCAGCTTGATGATTATTCTCTTCATTTATCAACCTGAAATAGCGTGCGTCCAGCCAAAGACGCCAGCAGCCAAACCACACTATGCCGCACAACAACGTGATCAAGACGCGGAGCAAATCCACCGGTGCAGCAAAGATCACCCACACCATCGGCGGAGCGGAAAACAACAGGAAGAAACGCCAACTATTCAGGGTTTGTTGTACCAAGAGCGATTGCAGTGCGTGGTTATTTGTTACGATGTCACTTTTATCTTCCATCTTTCCAGCAACTCCATATGTTCAGAGGTGAAGACTACCTGCGGTCGCGCCCTACGCACTTGCTCAACGGCATCTTCTGAAGCCAGCTCAGGGTAGCGCTGTAACAACCAGGCGGCAGCGACCAGCGCACTGCGCGACAACCCCAACGCACAATGAATCAGTACGCTACCTTGCTCATGGCGTAATCGTTCCAGTTTATCTACTGCCAGCGCCAGTGTTACTTCATCGGGTTTAACCAGGTCCAGCATGGGCACGCATTGATACACAACGCCCTGCAAGGCACGGGAACGGGGAAACTCGCTGGTTAGATCCAATACGGCTTTTTGTGCGGGAGTTGTCAGCGGATATGTCCCTAAAAACACCCCATCAGTAACCGGACTGAACGCCGGGAGATGGCGGGTATAGAGGCGCATAGAGAGCAACATCCCGACTCGCCAGGGTAGCAACAGCCACCAGGCCGCAGGTGTCAGCCGCCCTTTCCCATCTTTTTGTAGCGCTTCAACGCCAAGTATCCCGTAGGCCAGCGCCACAATCGCCAGTGCCAGCGTTGGCCACCACAGCCAGGTGGTCAGCCAGGTTCCCGCCAGGCAGATTATTGCGCCGCACAGATAACGAACGGCCAGCGTTTTGCGTTTCCCGTCAGCCATTCGCCAGCTCCATTTCCCCTGTTCCGGGATCAACCAGTCGATCACCATTCCGACGCCAAGGCCGGTTAGCACATCAATAAAGTGATGCTGCCAGGTGGTTAAAACAGAAACGGCAATCAGCAAGAACCATGCGCTATTCAGTTTCTGCCAGCCCCCCGTCAGGTGGCGATGGAAATGCCGCCACAGCAGCCAGCACAGAATAATATGTAACGATGGCGACTGGTTGTACGGCAGGTCGAACTGTTCGAGTTGCCCAAATAACCAACCGGCCAGGCCGGTTATCTCCGGTCTGGTAAACGTAAACTGTAAAGGAAATAGCAAAAAACCCAGGCAGGCAATGACTGATGCCAGCACGAGTCGGCAGACCAGCCGTCGCTGTTCATTCAGCGAGGTGCAGATAAACAGTGACAAACCGTACAGCAGATCCAGGCTCCAGTACGGGAGGATTGTCAGTGGCACAAACGGAATGTACCGCTCCCAGCTAAACACCAGGCTGCCAATGTTCGCACGTCCGGCGGTAAACTGATTAACCTGCCCGTAGGTTAAAAAGAAAAAGGGCGCAAGCAGAATCAGCCAACCCAAACCCTGCAAGTATAGCGAACGTCGGTTTGTCATGATGCGCGGCGCACTGCCATAGACACGGTGAAAATGCCCCATTCATCAATCAACTGGCTGCATTTATCGAAGCCCGCCTCCCGTACCAGCGCATCCATTTCGCCCTGGCTACGAACGCGCATCACCCACTGTTTACCATCTTTATGGCTGGTGAGTGACCAGGCGATAGTTTTGAGCTGCGGATGCCAGGGTTGCCCGGTGTAAATCAGAATGCCACCCGGCTCTATCGCGTCTGCCAGCTCGGCAAGCGAGTTACGCACCAGGGTGTTTTCCGGAAACAGTTCATACAGGCCAGAGACAATTCCCAGCGTCGGACGTGGCTCAAGCGCGGCCAGTTCTTCGCGGTTGAAAGCATCGCCACGTTCAAAACGTGCATACTCTGCCATTCCACGCGAGGCAATCATCTCCTGTCCTTTCGCTACGTTTAACTCGCTGTAGTCGCGCAGCAAAATGTTGCTCACCGCCTCTTTGCCTTCCAGCGCATCGAGCACGTAGCGCCCGTGCCCAGCGGCAACATCAACGACTCGCACCGTTTTGCCCTGCTCAACCAGCTGCGTGACTGCCTGCTGAATCAGCGTTTGCAGGTGGATTTTTCGCTGGCGGATCCCCTTCCAGCCGACGCTATTGAGATAGTTTTTGTCTATCATCCGCCCCAATGCGCTGCTGCCCTGCGGCTGATTTCGATAGACATAATCCAGCGTGCTGCCGGAATCAAACCCGGTTTCAAATCCCAGGCGTACACCTGTTGACTGTGTCCCCAGCGTCTTCATGCCATAGCGCAAACCGCGATACGCTATATCCTCAATCGAGTAGGGTTCCGGCCCACCGCTTAAGGTTCTCCAGTTGTCCGCTCCCGGACTCCAGCGGTCTTCCTGACTGTAGTCAAAATGCTGCGGCGGCATGGCATAAAGCGTGTCAATAAACTCGCGCATCTTGTCGAACGCCAGATGCCTGTCTTGTTCCCCCAGCGTATCGTGATAGAAGCCAGGCAACACATGAAGTTCTTTGAGTGGGTTGCGCAGACGCTGGTAAAAATCGATCTGTGGCTGACGGTGGACAACGAAATCTTCCCCGGAGACCAACATCTGCGTAGGTAAGGTAATGGCGCTGGCGTCGCTGACAATCCGTTCCGCTGTTTTGTAGAGATCGAGCAGGATGTTCACCGCAATGGGTCGGGTAATTAATGGGTCCTGATTGAAACTCGCCACACGCTGTGGATCGTGCGTCAGATACTTGCCTTTGACATAAGAGTTGACGAAAAACAGACCGCGCAGACGGTGCATCAATGCCAGCCCCTGACGGGCAAATGGGACATACAATTTGACCTTAAACGCGGGTGATGCCAGTACCAGCCCACGAATAGGTGGTGCGTAATCATGAGCCCAGGTAGCTGCCATCACCGCACCCACGCTTTGTGCAACCACGACCACATCTTCCATTGCGGCCTGGCTATCTGCGGCGGCGAAACGGACGAACTCTTCAACATCCTGCACCGAGCGGGCCAGCGACGGGCTAAAGCCGCGTTGCCCTGGTGAGCGGCCATGGCCACGGGCATCCCAGGCATAAAACGCGGTATCCGGCATCGACAGCTCATCGACAATATGTTGCAGACGCCCGGAATGCTCATGCCCGCGGTGAAACAGGACAATCACCTTGGGTGTGGCACCCGCCGACACAGCAGGCCAGTGGCGATAAAACAACTCAGTGCGATCGCTGGTCAGAAACTGCCGCTCGTCAGGCGTGCGGATATTACTCATGAGGGTGATTTCCTGTGGTTTGTTGCTGAAGCATCAGCAATTGCTGCTTCAGGTCGTCCATAAACACTTTTTTCTCGGGATGAAAGCGTAACGTTTCACCAATAGTGACATCGATAAACAATGGCAATGGAATACGGTTACCTTTCGCCATCACCTGCTCCGTGCCGCGTAGCCAGACTGGAATAATTGGCACTTCAGGCATGCTTTGACTCAAATGCCACAGTCCGGATTTCAACGGTGCCAGTTTTCCCGGCTCGCCACGCGTACCTTCCGGAAAGAGGATCAACGTCTTGCCATCACGTAGCGCCTGTTCGCACTGCGCCAGCGGGTTTGCTGCTCCACCCTCACGAGAAATGGGAATAATGTTGAGAATATTCAGCGCAAACCACGCCATCCGTTTATCACGCAGAAAATAGTCGGCAGCGGCCACCGGATGCACTTTCGCCTGTTCGCGTAACGGAAAGAGCGACAGCAGTGCAAAAACATCCATATGGCTGTTGTGATTTGCCACCACAATCGCCGGGCCGCTTTTCGGCAACCGTTCGCGATGTTTGACTCGCAGACCCAGCCATAACCAGATAACCGGCCAGACTATGCACAAGGTAAAAAGCGCGCGAAGCATTCGTGTCATCATAAATTAGTAACAAAAGTAGCGAATGAAATGGAAGAAGACAGGAGCGGTGAAGATCAGTGAATCCAGCCGGTCAAGAATGCCGCCGTGGCCAGGCAACAACGTGCCGCTGTCTTTAACGCCGATATCCCGTTTGATGGCGGACATCACGACATCACCGCAGAACCCGGTAACCCCGATAATCACCCCTGCCAATAGCGCCATTGGCCAGCTCAGTGGCGTAAGTAGTGGTCCGAGCAACATTGCCAGCAGAGCCGTTGTCGCAACGCCCCCCACTAGCCCAGCCAGCGTTTTATTCGGGCTGACCTTCGGCGTCACCTTGATGCGCCCAAGCGATTTGCCCCACAAGTATTGCGCGATATCGTTGAACTCCGTCAGGCCGACCAGGAACAGCACCAGCAGAGCGCCAGTCTGTTGGCCATCGGCGGGTAGCACCAGTAAAAAGGCGACATGGCTGAAGGCAAACACGGTGGTCATCAGGCTCCAGTGGAGCTGGGATGCGGTACGCAAGAACCCCTGAGTGTCGCCCGCAATCACCATCCGCGCCGGTAAAAATAAAAACACATACACCGGTATAAACACCACAAACATGCCGTACCAACCGATGCCAATCAGCCAGTAGTTAAGAGGAATGGCAATAAACAACCACAGCAAAGGCATTCGGTCGGAATGGCGCGAAGGCACCAGCGTCAGAAACTCTTTTAGCGCCATAAAGCTGACCAGCGCAAAGAAAGTCAGCGCCAGCCAGTTCGGGCTTAACATCGCCAGCGAAAACAGCACGATGATCACCCACCATGTGCGGATCCGCAGCGTCAGTTCCCGCCAGTCTTTAGCGGGACGTAGCCACACCAGCAGGCCATTCACTACCGATGCGACCAGCAGAAGTGCAAAAATTACCGCGAGGGATTTTTCCAGCAACATCATTTCGCCGCCTTATCACGCAATGCACTCCGACAACGGTTAACGACCGTCCACAACAGCAATACGGTTGCCAGCCCCCACACGACGTTATTCCATTGCACCCACTGCGGCCAGATTGCCAGCGCCAGCCCCCACGCACCAAACAGCAATGCCCTGTCGCTTTTCCCCAGTGGCCCGGCATAACTGCGCAAGCCGTTAATCGTTTGTGCCAGCACACCACAAAATTCGGTCATTAGCGCACAGAACAACATCACCAGCACCAGCAACATATTGCTTTCGGGTAGCAGCATAAAAGGCAGATAAAGCGCAATGTCGGAGAGCACATCTCCCGTCTCATTGAGGATAGCTCCGAGCCGGGATTGTTGATGGCATTCGCGTGCCAGCATGCCGTCCAGGGCATTGAGCGCCATCCGGATAAACAAGACGATGGGCAGGAGAAAGAACAAGCCGGGATCAGGGAAAATAATCAGCACCGCGCCTGTAATAAAGGAGAGTGCCATGGCAGCGAGAGTCACGTGGTTGGCCGTAACGTGGTGTTTATGCAGCCAGAACATCAGCGGGCGTAACAGTGCCTGGAAGGCAGGCTTTATCTGATAAAGCGTCATCATATTCCCTGATAGTTTGTCGATTTCCTTTATAGTGCATTAATTAACCGCACCAGGAGTGATATTTTTCAGCGACCGAAACAATAATCAGAATTTCGATTGCGAAAGGGATAATTGTTACCGGTTTCCCACCGGCGGATACAGACTAGCACATCTAACTTTAAGTGGGTTTCTACCCACCTATTTTAGGGGCAAATCCTGCGCCTGAGGCAGCCCAGTTTTTGGCCTTGCTCACTCCTGCCGATAGCGTGTCTTATATCCCGGAGACAACACTTCAGGACGGGTCTATGAACGCCAATTTTAAGAATGAAATACAAACGTTCGGACGGTCGTTGCTATTACCTATTGCTGTGCTGGCACCTGTCGGCATGGTTATGGGCATTTGTAGCGCGCTGGGCCAGAATTATATGATTGAAAAGTTACCTTTATTAGGTAACGCCATTTTTAAAGATCTGCTCTCATCGCTGGGTTTAATCAGCAGTGTGGTATTCCAGAATATCCCCTTACTCTTTGCGATGGGGGTCGCTTATGGAATGTCGAAAAAAGAAAAAGGCATCGCCGTATTTGCCTCCGTGGTGGCCTATCTAACACTGTTAATTTCGATGCACGTGCACTTAAAACTGGCCGGACAACTGGCGAAAGGAGATTTATCGCTGGTCGGGCAAGGCATGGTGTTGGGGATCCAGACGCTGAAGATTGAGGCGCTGGGCGGCATTATCGCTGGTTTACTGGCAGCAAAAGTGACCGACAAATATTACCGTTTGCAGTTACCGCTGGCTTTTGCCTTTTTCAGCGGTAAAAAATCCGTCGCCATTTTATCTATTGCTTTTACTATTCCCGTCGGCCTGCTTATTCCCTTTATCTGGGATCTGTTTACCGCCGGAATGAACAGCCTTTCGACTGTTCTGATGGCGCCAAATATTGGTGCCGGGATCTATATGACCCTCAACCGTCTATTAATCCCCTTCGGCTTACACCATGTTTTAAGTTCTACGGTTCGTTTTACTGCGGCGGGTGGCACTTACTTAATTGATGGGCAAACTTATGTCGGTATTTTACCGGCAATGAACAAAATTCTTTTTGAGTTAGGCCCGAATCATCCGGCATGGAAAGAATATATGCCAACCCTGACCAGCTATCTGGCGTCGTCACAAATGCTGACCACGTTATTCCGTGTTCCGGCTATTGGTCTGGCGATGTACCACATGGCCTACGTGAAAAACAGAAAGTTCGCCAAAGGCATGATCCTGACTGTGGTATTAACCGCTGTACTTGGCAATGTCACCGAACCACTGGAATTCTCGTTCCTGTTTATTGCGCCTAAGCTGTTTATTGTTTACGCCATCTTGTGTGGCCTGCTGACAATCCCACTACAGATACTGGATGTTTCCGTCGGCTATATTCGTGGCACTATTTTTGACTTTGGCATCTTTGGGCTGATGTATGAACACACTCAGTGGCTCAATCTCGTTATCCTCGGCATCGTGAACTTTGTGGTGTTCTACTTTGTCTTCCGTTTCGCCATCCGCAAGTTCGACATTAAAACGCCGGGTCGCGAAAGTGACATGGGCGACAGCACCCTCTTGAACAATAAAGAGTATGACAAAGTCGCGGCGCTGGTAGTGGAAGGCCTCGGCGGCAAAAGTAATATTAAACGCGTTGAGAACTGTGTTTCACGCTTGCGTATCGACCTTGCCGATCAAAAGAAACTGGATATGGCGATTCTGAAAGAAGCAGGCTCGTTGGGAACCTTTATTCCGTCCAGTAACCATATTCATGTTGTATTTGGCCCCCACGTTGAGTTCGTCCGCAACGCGGTGGACGATGCCATGGCCAAACAGGAGAGATAACCATGCGCGCACTTTATGATTCAAAAAGTAAAACCATTGATGACAAAGGAATGAAAGCCTTGTTCACCCACGAAGCGCGGGTTCAGTCCTGGCTTGATGTGGAAGCAGCGCTGGCGACGGCACAGGCTAAAGTCGGCATTATTCCTGCTGCTGCGGCAAAAAATATCGCCGAAAACTGCCAGCTTGACCGTATCGATCTGGCAGAAGTTGAACGCCTGTTGCGGGAGATAGGCCACGGGTTTGTGCCAGTGATTAAAGTGCTGGTTAAAGCCTGCGACGAAGAAAGCGGCAAATATGTGCATTACGGGGTGACAACACAAAACATCCAGCAAACCGCGCATCTCTATCTGGTGAAGCAATTCCACCAGCAACTAATGAGCTTTGTCGATGCCACGCTTGAGAACCTGGCGAGACTGGCCCTGCAACATAAAGACACCCTGATGGCGGGCCGTACCCACGGTAAACATGCCCTGCCCATTACCTACGGTTATAAAGTGTCGGTGTGGATTTACGAGCTTCTGGGTGCCGTTGAACGGATGCAGGAAGCGGAAAAACGAGTCTTTACCGTGATGATGGGCGGCGCAGTAGGCGCGTTTCACGCCACCGGAGAACCTGGGCGGCAGGTACAGGATCTGGTCGCACAAGCATTGAATATGTACCCAATGCGCGTGCCATCCCGTAATGCACGGGTTTATCGTGCCGAGTACATCAGCAATTTATGCCTGCTGGCGACCACCTTCCACAAAATTGCCGAGGAGGTTTATCAGACCTCCAGCGAGGAATTTGGTGAAGTATCTGAGGCGTTTGCCAAAGGCACGGTCGGTAGCAGCACCATGCCGCAAAAAGTGAACCCGAAACTGGCGAAGGGAATCATAGCCAATGCCCAGCGATTGTACGCGGTGATGACATCGTCGTTGTACGTCTGCCCGCGCCCGTTTGAGGCCGACAGTTCTGCCTATTTCATCTTTGATGCCAACCTGCAAGAAAGCATGGAGTTGATGGCAGAAATCGTGCTGCGCGCTGAAGAGCTGACCCGCACACTGATCATCGATAAATCCCGTATGCAGCAAAACGTGATGCTGACGCACGGTCTTATCAACAGTGAAAAAATCATGATGAGTCTGGTCGAACGGTTAGGGAAAGATCCGGCGCATGAACTGGTGTACTCAATGGCGATGCGCAGCACCCATGAAGGGCTGGATTACGCCAGTGTGCTGCGTAACGAGCCGGAGATCCGCGACAACTTCAGTGATGATGAAATCCGCGATTTACTTGATCCGGCCGCCTATACCGGGCTTTGCGCCGTGTTGGCAGAAGAACTGGCTAACACCGTTTTTGCCAGAAAGGAGTGAACCATGCGTGACGTCACGGCTCTGAAATCAGCGAATATTGTGACAGCAGACGGCATTCGTGCTGGTTACTTGCTGATTGAAAACGGCACGATCATTGGCATTGAGGAGTGCTGGTCCGGCGCGGCCACTGATTATGGTAGCCGTTACCTGATGCCCGGATTTGTCGATATCCATGTGCATGGCTGGGGGCGCGGGTCTTTCGCTTATAAAGGCGACCATGCTTCGTTGGTCAACATGAGCCGTGATTTAGTCAGTAGCGGTGTCACTGCTTATCTGGCGACATCCGGCACCATGCCGGACGACTTTCTGAAATCATCCGTCGCCGCCGCTGCAAATTATCTGGAAGCAGCAACGCCAGCGGACGGGGCGGAAGTCCTCGGTGTACATATGGAAGGGCCATGGATTAGCCCGAAACATCTGGGGATGCAGCGGGCTGATTGCCTGCAGTCCCCGTCTATTGAAGGTTTCGAGCAATTTAATGCGCTGGCAAAAGGACACATCCGGCTGGTGACGCTGGCACCGGAACTGGAAGGCTCCCTGCCCTTTATCCGTCATTTACACAGTAAAGGGATTACGGTTTCTGCCGGACATACCGATGCCACGTTTGACCAGATAACCGAGGCCATCGACGCCGGTCTGATGCACTTTACCCATGCATTCAGCGCGATGCGCGGTTTTCATCACCGCGAATTGGGCGTCGTGGGTGCGCTGATGTATTACCCGGATGTGTATGCAGAAGTGGCGAAACAAAGTGGCATCACCATTAAACCCCAGGCTTTTGACATTCTCTATCGCCTGAAAGGGGATCGACGGCTGGTATTAATGAGTGATTGCATGGGCTATGCCGATTTTCCGGAAGGTTATGAATTTCATCACTACCTGCGCCAGCAAACGTTTCGCATTCGCCAGGGGCAACTGGAAATCACCGCGCAGAATGGCGAGTGCCAACGTGTCTCACCGGATGACTGGCCAGTGGTGTCCGGGCTGGAAATGAATTTCCTCGATTCGGTGAAGAATATTGTCGGACGACTGGAAAAAGGCCTGGAATCTGTGGCGCAAATTGCCTGTCACAACCCCGCTGTATTGGCTGGCGTGGCATCGAGGAAAGGCAGCCTGGCGGTGGGGAAAGACGCAGATATTCTCTGCCTTGACCATGAATTAAATCTGACTGATGTATGGTGTCGCGGAGTCCGTCAACCGTTACCCGTTCGCTGATAAAGGTCAGATAAAAATTTCAGGATAGCGAGTTTCAAGATACTGCCGTAGCTCGCTATCCGCCAGGTTCCTGCTCTCTTCAATAAAAGTCTCAATGGCGATTTTTTTCTTCGCCCGTGAAAGCCCCATCTGACGCAACGTGGAGATATCTTCTTGTGTCAGATGGAAACTCACTTTGACGTAATCGAACTGATAATAACGCAGATAACTGGAGATCTTATTGGTGAAGGTTAACAGCAAATCGAAAGGGATAGCCTGCAACTGATGTATTTCGTTAATGTTCACGCTTGCAACAATGTCGATATGAAACCATGACTTCAGCACTTCTTTAAAATAGCCGACTTTACTTTCTGATGAGTTGGTGACGATCACCACCCTCTTTTTCGCCTCATCATGCAGGCGATTCTGCAACTCGTACTTTTTGAGGATCAGCACCAGCGTCGCAATATGCACCGGTGAAAAATTCACCGCCCACTCTTGCTCAATTTCCCGAACTTCCACACAGACACCCTGATACAGCGCCGGATAGCGATCGCGAACATGGTGCAGTTTCTTATCGTCAAACCACAGATTGAATTTATTCTGCACGATGGCGGTATAAATAAACTGATAGACCTCACCGAACCAGGCTTGCTGGTTATTAACCGTCGCCTGAAGAAAAGGTGCAATCGCCAGGCTAAAGCGCCGTACCTTGTCGATAAGCGGTACATCATAGAGGGTGAATGGCCGCCAGGTGAACGACAACGAAGAAAGCAACAAATTGAGAAAACGGTTTTCAGCAGGCGGTACCAGCAGGCCGAAATCCATCGCCGTGACAAAATCCAGTGCATGGGTGTCGGTAATCACATGGCCACGGCCGGTGCGCTGTAAGGCAATGCTCATATACACCAGAAAGTATTTTTTGCCGTTATAGCCCAAGGTCAGGCGTGGCGCGATTCGTTGACGGTAAATGTCCGCAGCTTCACGGATTTCCTTCTCGCAATGCTGCAAAAACTGACAGGCGATTGAGCGGTTAATGGGTTCGTTGGCGGAGTGTTGAACCAGGTGGTTATCTTCACCAATCTCAATGGTTTTAAGAATGGTGAGACAAATGGCGATACGCAGTGAGATCTCATCCCCTTGCAGCCGGGAACCTTGCCGGTGAACACTTTGTACTGCAAGTTTATTAGCCTGGAGAAACATCGCCAGCGCCTGATTATCATTTTTCAGGGTGCCTGGGCTTACGTGGAATTTCTGGTAGTAATCACTTTTATTGACGATGTCCTGCAAACACAGTGCCACGGTTAAATCACGCACCCGCTCTTCCGGGCTGGTGAGATATCGGTTGAAGTGAATATTTTCGAGAAATGACACGTACTCACGATAGCCCATCGCGGTGAAAATCGATTGATTTTCAATATGCAGATGAAAAGCGGGATCAAGCTGATCGTTGATTTCTTTCATCGTGCGTTTCAGTGTAGAGAGCGTTTTACCAAAATGCTGGACGGCATCCTCTACATAAACCGGGCTGTGTTCCTGAAGGAATTTCAGAAAGGACAAATCAAAACTGTTCATTAAAAACTCTGACAGGCAACGCCGCACGACGCTATGTTTTCATCATCTTGCCATCGTACATTAGCCACGAAATCAAAACCGTGACCAACGCCGTTATGTCACGGTTTCCACAGCGTCTGGTCCTGGTTTCGCTACTGCCAGAGGCGTTTTTACCCCCCGGAACTACTACGTTTAATTAAACTCACCGGCAATAGCTTATTTTCTTCCTGAGTGTCTTCTAACAACAGCGCCAGCGCCTCGCGCCCTAGTTGTTGTTTGTCTACTGCGATAGTCGTCAAAGGTGGGTTCGACCAGGCCGCAGAATCGATATCATCAAAGCCTACCAGTGCGACATCCTGCGGGACCCGCAAGCCTCGTTGTGCGCAAACCTGTAGCACCACAAGTGCTGCCGCATCGTTATAAGCAAAAATGGCATCGGGAGGTTCGGGTAAATCGAGCAAATCGTTTACGGCATCCACCAGCGCTTGTTCGGTATCCAGAGAAGGTGAAGCGATCGCTTCGTATTCTGGCGGCATCAGTAAACGCGCTTCATACAATGCCTGTCGGTAGCCTTTTTCACGCTGGCGAATACTGTAATGCGACAGTGTGCTGGCGAGAAAAGCGATGCCTTTACGCCCCTGTTCAATCAAATGACGGGTCGCCAGATATCCGCCCTGTGTGTTATCCGGGTTAACACAGGGTAAACCTGGCGCCCATAAATCAACCAGCACCATCGGTAGTTTCATTTGCTGGAGTAGCCCCAGCAATTCAGGTTCGAAAAAACCCGCACAGATTAGAGCATCTGGCTGATGCAGCATCGCCTGTTCACTCACTGCATCACCAGGTCCGATGGAGAGAAAACTCAATGCAATACCCTGATCGCGGCACAGATCTTCAATTCCCAACAGCAGCTGCGAATAAAATGGCAATGCGCGGCTGATGTTGTGTTGTCGGTGCAACAAGAAAAGAACACGCTTGATTTTGTCGCTGCGCAAACGGGAAAAATCATATCCCTGCTGCTGAGCAGCTGAAATAATGCGCAACCGTGTTTCCTCACGTAGCCCCGGCTGCCCTTTCAAGGCGCGGGATACGGCCCCGAGAGACACGCCACAGGCCTGGGCAATGTCGCGTATCCTTACAGGTTTTGTCATTTCGCTCTCTTTCATTGATCTTCGCTATGCCATGACTTTTGGCACTGAGATTTGCGCACCCAACCATGCCGCACCTCGAACACCACTGCTGTCGCCGTGTTGAGCCCGCACTATTGGGGTATTGCACTGTTTACCGAACACATACTCTGCCACTCGCTGTTGAAGGTCGGGATACAAATACTCGATATTTGAAACCCCACCACCTAAAACAATGACATCCGGATCAAGCGTATTCACCACTCCCGCCAGCGAGCGCGCCAGTTGATTACAATACTGATCCCATAGCGCCCGCACACCAGCGTCCGCAGATTCTAATCGTTTAACGATAGCCGGAACACTCTCATGATGAGTGAATCGTTGGGTGTACTGTCTTTCCAGACCACTACCGGAAATAAAACTCTCAATGCAGTTCAGTTGGCCACAATAACATTTTATCGCTTCGCCATCCTGTCGGGGATCGTAGCGAGGCAAAGCGTTATGGCCCCATTCACCGGCGCAGGCATTTGGCCCAGAAATAAGATGGTTATCAATACACAACCCGCCACCGCAACCGGTGCCAAGTATTACGCCGAACACCACGCGATAACCTTTTCCACTGCCGTCCATCGCCTCGGAAAGCGTAAAACAGTTGGCATCATTAGTGACTGCCACCGGCATCGCCAGATGCTGCTCGAGATCCCGTGCAAAAGGTTGCTGGTTCAGCACCAGAATATTAGAGTTTTTGATCAAACCCTCGCCGTCTACGGCACCCGGAATACCAAGACCAATCGACAAACGGCTTTGAACTGCGGCACTGGCCGTTTCAATCACCTTAACGACGTTTAAGAAAAAGTCCTGATAACTCTCTTTTGCGGTGGCGCAGCGTTCGCGATACATCACCTCACCCTGCGTGTTCAGTACCACGGCTTCAATTTTCGTCCCACCAATATCCAGTCCCAGCCTCATCGTTCTTAACCTCATTTCCACTCTGGTTATCCTGAATGCAGCCTACTTAATTTGTTTACTATACACAATGTCACATCTCACAAATCAGACAGAAGCCCGTTAAAAATGGGCTGATGACACCATTTAAAAGAATAATGATTTCGCGATCACAAAATCCATTGCCTGTTTATTAAAAATATCGACACCCTTCACAATAGGTCGATGCGAGAGTATACAAGTTGCGCGTAAAGGACCAGGATTGCCGTCAGTACATCTTGTTTACTAAAAGGATAAAGAATGGAACATTTTGATGTCGTCATCGTAGGCGGTGGCTTCTCAGGAAGCATTGCGGCGATTGCCGCCGCCAGAGCCGGGGCAAAAACACTCATCGTTGAGGCGACGGCTTGTCTTGGTGGTTCTCTGACCACCAACGGTGTTAATCCGATGATGACTTTTCACGCAGGTGAGAAACAGGTTATTCGCGGTATTACCGATGAGCTGATAGAGCGTTTAAAAGCTCAGGACAAATCCCCCGGTCATGTCCGTGACCCTGGGCATTTCACCACCACTTATACCCCGTTCGATGCTGAAGCGATGAAACATGAACTGGAACTCATGTTGCTGGAGGCTGGTGGTACCGTGCTTTATCACGCCTTGCTTGCCGATGTCACACGCGAGGGAAATCATCTCGATAGCATCACCGTATGTACTAAATCCGGCTTGATGAAAATTGCTGCCGCTATCTTCATTGATGCCAGCGGCGATGCCATGCTGGCGGTAAAAACCGGTGTGCCGGTGGTGAAAGGCCGCGAGTCTGACGGCAAATCACAGCCGATGACCATGACCATGAAGATGATCAACGTCGATCGCGAAAAGCTGCGCACCTATATGCTGGAGAACATATCTTCTCTCAACAATGACTATCAAGCCGAAGATATACGCACCGCCACTCACCTTGCCTGCCATGGTTTTGTGAAAGAGTTTGCAGCGGCGAAAGCTGCCGGTGAAATCACCATTCCGCGTGAAGATGTACTGATTTTTGAAACCAACAATCCCGGTGAATTTGTCTTCAACACCAGCCGTATTCTCGGCCATGACGCCACCGACCCGTGGAGTCTGAGCCAGGCTGAAGTGGTTGGCCGCCAGCAATGTCGGGAGCTGGAAAAATTCATGAAACGCGTCGTTCCAGGATTCGAACAGGCTATTGTTGTGCAAACCGGCCCGTCCGTTGGCGTGCGCAGCTCCTGCCAAATCAAAGGCTGCTATCACCTCACCGCCCAGGATCTGCTCGACGAAACACAATTCGAAGACACCATCGCCATCTCTGGCTATCCGATTGATATTCATAGCCCTGATGGTGAAGGAACCGAACATGGCAAGTTACGCCACGGCGGTATGTACGGCATTCCATGGCGCAGCTTGATAGCCCAGGAAGCCGACAACCTCATCGTCGTCGGGCGCTGTATCTCTGCCACCTTTGAAGCGCAGGCCGCAATCCGCACCACTCCAACCGTAGGCGCAATTGGCCAGGCAGGGGGAATTGCAGCAGCACTGGCAGCACAACAAGGGTTAAGCGTACATCAGGTATCTGCAAAACAGTTACAGGATGCCATTCGTCAGCAACAGGGTTATCTCGACTTCTGAGGACAACACATGGACATGTTACACATTTTAAGGATCGGCGCGATCCTTGCCATTTTTGTGGTTTTCTCCGGGTTGATGATGACCCGCAAAATGCCGGCGATTTTGGCATTACCGCTGATGGGGATCCTGATGCCGCTGGTTGCAGGCGTCCCGTTGTTTAGTGAAGATAAAACCACGTTTAGCATCGCGAATAACGTGCTGACCCAGGGTTCTTTGCGTCTGGGCGCGACCATTATCGCTTTGATATTTGGCGCATGGTTTGGCGAAGTCCTGAAAAAAGTCGGCGTGACTGAGGCATTAGTTCGCAAAGCCGCAGAACTTTCCGGTGATAAACCACTGACGATGGCCATTGTCTTTTTCATTATTGGCACGGTGATTTTCTCCTCCAGCGATGGATTAGGAATGGTTATCCTGGTCGGCAGTATTGTGATCCCGATTCTGCTCACTGCCGGGCTTTCACCGCTCACCAGCTGTATTGTCCTGTTAGCCTGCCATGCTTTAGGTAGCCTGTTCTCTGTCAGTGGTTGGGCCCTGATGCACGATCTATATGGCA
This sequence comes from Buttiauxella sp. 3AFRM03, assembly GCF_003675305.1. Classification (NCBI taxonomy): domain Bacteria; kingdom Pseudomonadati; phylum Pseudomonadota; class Gammaproteobacteria; order Enterobacterales; family Enterobacteriaceae; genus Buttiauxella; species Buttiauxella sp. 3AFRM03. The sequence goes on along the minus strand of NZ_CP033076.1, from coordinate 347,342 downwards.
TTTCGATTGCCGATATGGCCCGCTACGCAACTATGTTTGCCATTCCAGCAGCCATTATCTATATCGCGATGGTGGTATGGATGGTGAAACGCGATGTGATCGTCCGCAAAGCGTGGTCCATGCCAGTTGCCGAAAAACTCAGTAAGCGCAAACAAGTGAATGCCCTGGCGTTGCTCTCCCCGCTGGTGCCGGTGGTGATTATCTTTGCATTCAAAATTGAAGTGGTCCCGGCCATCGTTCTGAGTCTGGTGATATGTCTGCTGCTTGCCATGCCAAAACGCCCGACGCATGTGCTTGTCAGCAGCCTGGTCGAAGGTATTCAGAACGTGGCGGGTGCCATTGGTCTGATGGTTGGCATCGGTATTCTACTGAACGCGGTCACCGCGCCTCAGGTCAGCATGGTCTTAAAACCATTGATTGAAACGATTATTCCAACCTCACCACTGACTTACATTCTGTTCTTCTCGATCCTCAGCCCGCTGGCGTTGTACCGAGGCCCGCTCAATAGCTACGGTCTGGGCAGCGGTTTAGGCGTGTTGATGCTTGGCGGTGGCCTTTCACCTCTGGCAACCATGCTGGCGTTACGCTCGGCGACCCTGCTGCAAGGGCTTTCCGATCCGACAAACACCCATAACGTCTGGTCATCTGATTTCGCGAAGGTCGACGTAAACGAAATAATGCGTAAGACCTTGCCGTGGGCCATGGCTGCCGTGCTGGTCTCCATGTTGATGGCGGGTTATATCGCCTTTTAATACCCTGCTCCGGCCCTGGCCGGAGTGATTTTAAGGAATGGTTATGACGGACAAAAAATATCGCATTGGTATTGATGTGGGTGGCACGTTTACCGACGCTGCAGTTATCGATAACGACAACTTTACCTTGATCGCGAAAAAGAAAATCCCCACGACACACCACCATCCTAATGGGGTCGCGCACGGCATTATTACCATTATTCATGAGGTGCTGGCAGAGAACGGGATTTCGCCACAGGAAGTCAGTTTTATCGCCCACGGTACCACTCAGGCTACCAACGCCCTGTTGGAAGGCGACGTCGCGAAAGTGGGCATTGTCGCCATGGGGAGCGGGCTTGAAGGAAAAAGTGCCAAAAAAGAAGCCAACATCCTCGATATCCCACTGGCCGACGGTAAGTTTCTGCACACTTTTAATACCTATATCGACACCCGTCAGCTCAGCGATGACAACATCCGTGCAGCGATTGAAACGCTGCGTGAGCAAGGCGCGGAAGTTATTGTTGCCTCAGAAGCCTACAGTGTTGATGACCCGACCAACGAATTACGAGTGATGGCCGTGGCGGCGGAAATGGGGCTTTGTGCCACGGGTGGCCACGAAATTACCCAGCTGTACGGTCTGAAAACCCGTACCCGCACTGCCGTCGTTAATGCCAGCCTGATCCCACGGATGCTGGAAACCGCCAACATGACCGAACAGGCAATTATCGAGGCTGGCATTACCTCGCAGCTGATGATCATGCGCTGTGACGGTGGCGTGATGAGTATTGACGAAGTGCGAAAACGTCCCATCCTCACCATGTTGTCTGGCCTGGCTGCCGGGGTTGCCGGTGCGCTGATGTACGAAAAAGTCTCTGACGGCATATTCTTTGAAGTCGGTGGAACCAGCGTCGATATCTCGGTTATTAAAAACGGCAAAGTGATGATCCAAAATGCCCAGGTCGGCGGTCATCGCACCTACTTGCGTTCACTCGATGTGCGTACTCTGGCGGTTGCGGGCGGCAGTATGATGATGGTCGAAAACGGCAAAATCACCATGACTGGCCCACGCAGCGCACACATCGCCGGCTGTGAATATGAATGCTTTATTGCTGAATCCGCATTTGGTGAAAATCCGCAGCTCACCTTTATTAGCCCGCGCCCAGGCGACCCGCAAACTTATGCCGTAGTGAACGGTGCCGAAGGCAAACGTTACGCATTGACAGTGGCTGGTGCGGCAAACTTGCTCGGCTATGTTCCGACAGATGACTACGCAGCGGGGAACATTAATAGCGCCCGTATCGCCTGGCAGTTGCTGGGTGACCATCTCGGTGTTTCGGCAGAAGACGCTGCGCGTCAGGCACTGGATATCGCCATCGATAAAGTGATGGTGGTGGTCAACGAAATGATCAACGAATACAAGCTGGAGCGGCATTTCATTACGCTGGTGGGCGGCGGTGGCAGCGGTTGTGTGCTGGTGCCAGCCATGGCTGAAAAAGCAGCCATGAAGCATAAAAATGCCAACAACGCGCCTTACATTTCCACCATTGGTGTGGGCATGGCGATGGTGCGGGAAATGATCGAAAAAAGCGTCGTGAACCCCGGAGAAGCCGAGATAAAACAGATTCGCGCCGAAATAATGGAGCGCATTGTTAAATCCGGAGCCAATGAAGCCACTGTTGATATCAACATCGAGATAGACAAACAAAAAAACGTGCTGCGAGCGATTGCCACTGGGGCGACCGAACTGCGTCAGAAAGAGAACCTCAACGAAACGCTACCCCTTGAGCAGCTGCAACAAATTGCAGCTGAGTCGATCAATCTGCCTGTCGAAACCACCAAACCGGCCTGTCAGACCGGGCGCTGGCATCTTTTTGAAAACATCAGTGAACATAAGCGTTTCTTTGGCCTGATGAAAAAGAAAAAAATCTGCCTGAGTATGATTGACCGTGAAGGTGTCGTCCGGCTGAAAAAAGAGAATGCGAACTGGTTACTGTGCACGCGCCAGGAAGTGACATCAAGCTTTGCAGAATTCCTTGATGATAATACCCGCTACTCCGAAGCAAATGCCACCATCCCCAAAACCTTCCTGTTCTGGAAGGAGAAAATGCTTGATCTCACTGGCATGCAAACGAAAGAACAGATGCTGTCGATTATCGAGATGGAGTTGGATGTGCTGGAACAAGAGCAGCCAGTTATCGCCGTGGCCTGGCAATAGGAGCAATCATGACCCCTGTTGAACTCAATCGAGTGCTTGCATGGCTGGACCTTCGTAATGATGCGGTATTTAACAAAATACCGCCCGCGAAATACCGCTATTATCTGGACAACGCGCTGGCTGCCGGGGAACAAGCGGCCAGCGAGTTTCACGGAAAAAACATCCGTGATCTGTATGCAGAAAATGGCATCGACATTCAGCTTAAACAGGGGGATGGCCTGTTTTTCACCGTCCAGTTCCGTGCCCAGTTTGAATACAGTGAAGTGAAGTCCATTCGGCGGGTAACGTTGTATCAACCCTCGCTGGAAAGTTTACAACGCAGCTGCGAACAATCTGGGTTGCAACTACCACTCAGTAAAATCATCGATATCCATCTGGCGCACGAGTTTTTCCATTTTCTGGAACACCACCGGCATCAACCTGTTGGGGCAACGCTTGAGAAAGTCTGTCATGTCTCCCTCGGTCCGTTCCGCAGTTATTCGACGGTGTGCGCCACTTCAGAAATTGCTGCGCATCGCTTCTGCCAGGTGCTAAACGGCCTTGAACATTACCCAACCTACTACGATTTTCTTTGGCTGGTGCACAGCGGAAAACAAACTGAGCGGGAGAAAGACGAACTGTTTGCCCATTCGTGGCAGGAACTAAGCCAGATGTGAAAAACATGCTAAGTGGGGGAATATTAGGAGAGATTAGAGCGCAGGGAGAACCGTTCTCCCTGCCCTTTATTGCGGAATGCAGGGGTTAACTATTTAATGCCTTCTTTCCTGTAACAATATCATTTCTGATTTTCATGACAAGAATTGAACCCGCAAGGATAAAAGTAATGAAGTTTGGAATGATGACTGGCAATGCATTAGACATAATGCCGTACATTAGCCATAGAGAAATACCAAACACAAAAATAGAGTACATTGTTAAAGATATATCTTTTGTCGACTTACTTTTCAGAACCAAAACTACCTGAGGGATAAATGAAACAGTGGTACATGCACCACCGATAAACCCCACCATATCAATCGTATTCATGTAGTAAATTCTCGTAAAACTAGAGCTTAACGCCAATCAAAGTGTTGATTCGGCATGCTCCTTGAAAGATAGCATTGAGTCTTAACACAGTTATTGGACCAATTATTTTACCTGGTAAACATCTCTCCAGACACCATCTTTTAAAATACCTGCCCTCTCACAAAACTCTTACCATTCCGTGATTATTTCGAGTTCATGGTAAGTCATAACATACTGATTAATCAATTCATTTCCATTATTAACAATGACAATTCAGCTTAATAATTACTAATTCTCGCGAATTAAAAAATTGCCATTATCCAAAAATAATAAATAACCCACTGTTAAAAAACAATAAACAATTCATTTAAAAATAAATTATTTGGTAAACCACTTTCACGCCCCTAAAAAGTTTAAAAATAAACTTTAAAAAAACAAGCAATAACAATGTGAATAAAATCACAGTTATCAGAGTAATTATCTTAGGTTTTTTATTTATGTGACCGCCAACAACAAACAATTATGTCATACCAATTATTCTCAGCATCACTTACCTGTATGACACAAATAGGAAGTGGTATACAAAATCGCAATAGATTCTTAATATTTTTATTACATGAGAATTAAGAGGGTTAGCTCTATGAGTACCAAAGTTTTAAATGATGAAAAAATAAGAATAGCTGCAATTAAGCCCTTTGGTATGAGGGATAAAATTGGTTACATGTGTGGTGACTTAGGCACCTGCTTTATTTTAGGGCTAGTTAATAGCTTCTTAATGATTTATTACACAAACGTCCTTGGTGTTTCAGGGATCATCGTTGGTTCATTATATTTTGGCACAAAACTTTTTGACGCTTTTGTTGACGTGACGGTCGGTCGCATGTGTGACACGTCAAAATTGACAGCAACAGGTCGTTTTAACCCCTGGATTCGCAGAATGAAGTATCCATTCTGTGCCATTGCAATCGTATTATTCCTGCCGTTTGCGCAAGAGTTATCCTATACAGGTAAAATCATTTATATCTGCGTTTCGTATTTTTTATACGGCGCGCTGTTATCGACCATCAACATTCCTTATGGCGCAATGTCTGCGGCTATCAGCTCCAGCCCGGATGATCGCGTGTCCCTTTCTACCTACAGAAGCGTGGGTTCGGCAATCGGTGGCGGCGCAACAGGGTTCTTTATCCCAATCCTGATGTACAAAACGATGGTTGACGGCAGCCAGGTGATTTCTGGACAGCATTTCTTCTGGATCGCCATTGGCTGTGCATGCCTGGCATTCATCTTCCTGACACTGACATGCAAATTAACCACAGAGCGTGTGCGTGTAGAAGCGAAAGAGAGTATGGCCCTTTCACAGCTGCTGAAAGGTCTGCTGAAAAATAAAGCGCTGATCGTTCTGGTGGTGGTTGACCTGCTTATTGTGATCAACCAGGGGTTATCCGGAACCAACATGACTTATCTGTTTAACGATTACTTCCATGATAAACAGGCCATGTCCATCGCCCTCTTGTTCACCTTTGGTTCTCTGGTTTTACTGGCACCTTCTGCATCATTCTTGACCCGCCGTTTTGGCAAGAAAGAAGCCAGCGTTTGTGCACTGATGTTCTCCGTTGCCATGTATTTGATTATGTATTTTTGCCACATAACAGATCCTAAGATCTATTTGGTCTTCCTGTTCCTGGCAACCCTGGGCGCTGGCCTGTTCAACTTGATGATCTGGGCATTTATGACTGATGTCTGTGACTATCATCAGTATGTGACTGGAACGCGTGAAGACGGTACCGTTTACGGGGTGAACTTCTTCGCCAGAAAGATCGGGCAAGCTTGTGCGGGTGGGATTGCCGGCTTCATGTTGGCATTAATTAACTACCAGTCTTCTTCGACCGGTGGAACAGTACAAAGCCTCGAAGTACAAGAAAGCATTTATACCATGGCTAACCTTCTGCCTGCATTCTGCTTATTTGCCTCAGCTGTCATATTGATTTATTTCTATCCATTGAATAAGAAAACAACACTGGATATGGAAAAAACTTTGAACAAGATCAACGGCATTTAATCGTAAAAACCATAAAGAGATTTTTAGCATGACAACACAACTTGATATTAAAGACTTTGGTGCAACGGGTAACGGGGTTGAAAAAGATACCCATGCTATTCAACAAGCAATCGACCTGGGTGCAGCACAAAGCAAAGCAGTATTTATTTCAAAAGGGGTTTATCTGGTTGGTGCACTCTTTTTAAAAGAAGGCAGCAAATTAAAATTTGAGGATGGTGCCACTCTGCTGGGCTCTAAAGATCTGGCAGATTATCCAGAAATCGAAACCCGAGTGGCCGGTGTTGAAATGCCGTGGCCAGCAGCCATTTTAAATGCTATCTCAGCCAATAATGTTGAAATTTCAGGCAATGGTTTAATTGATGGGCAAGGCCAACACTGGTGGGATATTTATTGTGGTGCAGATAAAAACAGCGGTTTACGCGTCGACTATGACAAGAAAGGTCTGCGTTGGATTGCCGATTATCTGGTGAAGCGCCCTCGCTCCTGCCTGATTTACGAGGCTGAAAACATCAAGATTTCTGATATCACATTTGAGAGAGCTGGTTTTTGGAACTTGCAAATCACCTATGCGAATAACGTATTGGTTCGTAATGTAAAAATTGGTGATAACCATGGGCCAAGCACTGACGGAATTGACATTGATTCATCGACAAATGTTCGTGTCACAGAGTGCGTAGCCTCGTGTGGTGATGATTGCATCGTGATTAAATCCGGACGCGATGGTGATGGTTACCGTGTCGGTAAAATTTCTGAAAACATTGAAATCGATAATTGTAAGATCAAGTCAGGCTACGGTATCACGCTGGGTAGTGAAGTCAGTGGCGGTCTTCGCGGCATTCATATTCATGACATCGAATTTGAAGACTCTGATTGCGGATTCCGAATGAAATCATCCAAAGAACGCGGTGGTTTCATTGAAGATGTGGTGGTGGAAAATCTACATATGAAGAACGTTCAGTTCCCATTCTCATGGATAATGGACTGGCATAACTCATATAACAGAAAACTGTTTGAAAATATCGACCAGTTACCTGAAATGTGGCAGGCCGTGGCATTGCAAATCCCTGAAAACATGCAAATGACCAAGGTGAGAAATATCAGCATCTCTAATGTTAAAGCCACATTAGATCCAGATTACAAATTACCTGCAAGGGCATTTGATCTCGTCGCGTTCCCGGAAAAACCGATGGAGAATATTCGCTTCAGTCAGTGCAGCATCGAAGCAAAAGAATTCGGCCGCATCGTTGCCGTGAATGGCCTGCAATTTAATGATGTCACTGTCTCGATCGCCGGTGAAAACGATTATTCAAATGATACATTTGATAATCGCTAATCGTACTTATATTCAACATAGATTAAAAAGTGGTTACTAATACTACGGTTTAATTTTGAATTTCAGTACTGTCACCCTTTTGGTATTTTTTCCAGGAGGGTGACAACTGCTTTAACGTAGGAAGTTTGGCCTGTCAGATTTTCGTCTGGTTAACCCTCTTCGACAGTTCCTGATGGCTCTCTTTTCTTTCGCTGTAACGGTCAGAAAGATATCCGGTGTGCCCTTTTAGGATGAGAGTGATTTTGAACAGCTCTTCAGTGACATCTACAATCCGGTCATACCAGGCAGACGGTTTCATTCGCCCTTCATCATCAAATTCTTGCCATGCCTTCGGTACTGATGACTGATTTGGAATAGTGAACATCCGCATCCAGCGACCAAGCACGCGCATCTGGTTTACAGTATTAAATGACTGCGACCCACCGCAAACCTGCATCACGGCCAATGTTTTACCCTGAGATGGCCGCACTGCTCCTTCACTCAACGGTATCCAGTCTATCTGCGCCTTCATAACAGAACTCATGGCGCCGTGTCTTTCCGGGGAACTCCAGACCATGCCATCACACCACCTGACCAGTTCTCGTAATTCCAGCACTTTAGGATGAGTATCCGGTGCGTCATCAGGCAATGGTAATCCTGAAGGGTTAAAAATTTTTACTTCAGCCCCCATTTCACTCAGCAAGCGCCCTGCCTCTTCGGCGGCAAAGCGGCTGTAAGAACGCGCCCGCACAGAACCATAAAGAATCAAAATGCGTGGAGCTTCCTGGTTATCGCTCTGAAGTTTGCTGGCAATTGCTTCATCAAAAGAGCCTCGGTCAATTGCGGGTAAGTGAGTCATGAAAAATCCTTCGTTTTTAAAGCTGTTCTTTAAAACCAATCATATATGAATTAACATATGTATTGTCAATTCATATTGAGGTTAAAAATGCTACAGCCTGTTCAGCTTTTTAAACTGCTTGCCGATGAAACTCGTTCAACTATCGTGATGCTGCTAAGAGAGTATAGCGAGTTATGTGTCTGCGATATTTGTGCAGCCACGGCTGAATCCCAACCCAAAATATCCCGTCATATGGCTTTGTTACGTGAGGCGGAACTGGTAACCGACCGCCGTGAAGGAAAATGGGTTCACTATCGTTTGTCGCCACATATACCTGCCTGGGCTGCCGCGATTATTGACTCCGCCTGGAACTGCGAACGCGAGAACATACGCAATAAACTCAAGAATACTTTGACTGCCTCATGTTGAGGAACAGAGGATACATACGCCTAATCAAATATGAATGGAGTTCATAATGTTATTGGCCGGTGCAATTTTTTTACTCACTCTCGTTTTGGTTATCTGGCAACCTCATGGGTTGGGTATTGGCTGGAGTGCCTCGCTTGGCGCAGTCCTTGCGCTTCTGACAGGTGTTGTTCAACTGAGTGATATTCCGGTGGTCTGGCAGATTGTCTGGAATGCGACCGCTACCTTTATCGCGGTTATCATTATCAGCCTTCTGCTAGATGAGTCAGGTTTCTTTGAATGGGCAGCTCTGCATGTGGCTCGTTGGGGCAATGGCCGTGGTCGGTTGCTGTTTACCTGGATTGTCCTGTTAGGCGCAATGGTGGCAGCACTGTTTGCGAATGACGGTGCTGCACTGATCCTGACGCCTATCGTGATTGCGATGCTTCTGGCGCTGGGTTTCAGCCCAGGGGCAACGCTAGCTTTTGTGATGGCCGCAGGATTTATCGCCGATACGGCCAGCCTGCCTCTTATTGTTTCGAATCTGGTAAATATTGTCTCGGCTGATTTCTTTAACCTCGGATTCGCAGAATATGCCGCGGTGATGGTGCCGGTTAACCTGGCAGCCATTGCAACCACGCTGGTGATGCTGCACTTGTTTTTCCGCAAAGATATCCCCGCCGTATACGACATTTCACTGTTAAAAGAGCCGAAAGCGGCAATCCGCGATATCAACACCTTTAAAACCGGCTGGCTGGTTCTGGTGCTGCTGTTGGTGGGGTTCTTTGCTCTGGAGCCACTCGGGGTGCCGGTCAGCCTGGTCGCTGCCGTTGGCGCGCTAATTCTGTTTGCAGTTGCGAAAAAAGGCCATGCCATTAATACCGGCAAGGTACTACGTGGCGCACCGTGGCAAATTGTTGTCTTCTCGCTGGGGATGTATCTGGTGGTTTATGGTCTGCGCAATGCCGGTCTGACCCACTACCTTTCTTCCCTGCTCAACCAACTGGCAGAACATGGCTTGTGGGCGGCGACATTGGGCACCGGGTTCCTGACGGCATTCCTGTCGTCGGTGATGAACAATATGCCGACTGTTCTGATCGGCGCGCTGTCGATAGATGGCAGCACTGCCACCGGTGTCATCAAAGAAGCGATGATTTATGCCAACGTAATAGGCAGCGATCTTGGCCCTAAAATTACCCCAATCGGCAGTCTGGCAACGTTGCTGTGGCTGCATGTATTGGCACAGAAAAATATGACGATTACCTGGGGATATTACTTCCGGGTGGGCATTGTCATGACTATCCCTGTGTTATTCGTCACGCTGGCGGCATTAGCCCTGCGGTTGTCAGTAGCACTGTAATTTTTTGTTTTAACAAGAGATCATCACCATGAGCAATGTGACTATTTATCATAATCCCGGTTGCGGAACGTCCCGTAACACGCTGGAGTTAATTCGTAACAGCGGCACTGAACCGACGGTTATTTTGTATCTGGAAACGCCTCCCACGCGTGCGGAATTGGTAAAAATGATCGCCGATATGGGGATTTCGGCGCGGGCGTTGTTGCGTAAGAATGTCGAACCGTATGAGCAATTAGGGCTGGCGGAAGATTCCTTCAGTGACGAGCAGTTAATTGATTCTATGTTGCAGCACCCTATTTTGATTAACCGACCGATTGTGGTTACCCCTCTGGGCACACGGTTATGCAGACCTTCCGAAGTGGTATTAGATATTTTGCCTGATGCGCAACGCGGCGCGTTCACTAAGGAAGATGGTGAACAAGTTATTGATGCACAAGGTAAACAGATCAAGAACTAAATACGATCAAGGGAGCACAGGCTGCTCCCTTGGTTTTTCCGCTAGAAAAGCAACTGCGTCAGATACCCCATCATCACGGCCATGCCTAAAATCACCGTCAGGAAGGCAATAATCATCGGCATTCTGAACATAGATTTAAGCAGAATCACCTCTGTTAAGCTGGCTCCCGCACTGCCGATAATTAGCGCCATGACTGCGCCAGTTCCCATCCCTTTAGTCATTAAAACAGACGCCAGCGGGATCACGGCTTCCGCTCTGATATAAAGCGGAATACCGATAATCGCACTCAATGGGACGGCAAAAGCGTTATTGCTCCCGGCATGGCTGGCAATCCACTCGGTGGGAACAAAACCATAAATAAAAGCGCCAATCAGCACCCCAGCCAGCAGATACGGAAAGACTTCCTTAAACTGTTTCCACGCCTCCTGCCATGCCTGCGTCATCGCTCCTGGTGTTGATGCTGTTGATACCTCACTACGCGTGCTGACACAGCATGAACTACCCGTTTTAATAGATTGAATGTTTATCCGAACCGGTGTCGTGTTGCTGTTACAACATGAGGCTACCTGAAGTTTTGTAATGGGTGCAGAGCAGCCTACGGGAGAAGATATTCCTTTGCGCTTCTCGTTAATGACATACCGTTCAAAACCGAACTGACTCAGAATGAGACTGGACAGCACTGATACGACAGTGGCGATAACAATATAGAGCAGAGTGATTTTCAGCCCGAAAGTCGCCCACATCAAGCCAACAATAATCGGGTTGAGCAGCGGCGAGACAAACAGGAAGGTCAGCGTCGGACCAAAGCCAGCTCTGGCTGACAGCAACCCACGTAACATGGGAATCGTCGAACAGCTACAAAATGGGGTGATCGCCCCGAGCAAAGCCGCAATGACATAGCCTCTGCCCTTGCGTGCCCCCAGCATTGCCTGAATTTTGCTATCTGGAATCTTCTGCCGTAGTAAATTGACGCCCAGGCTAATCACCAGAAACAACAGCGACAACTCGGCGGCCAAAAAAAGGAACATCTTGGACGCATCGGACAGCATTGTTAATCCATTACTCATCTTCATCTCCTCACAAATTAAAAAAACTATATTTCTAGTATATTCGAAGTGATTTGTGGGGCAAAAGATATTTCTGGTATTATCGAAATATCAGTTATCGGGAGGTGAGATTATGCAACTGGAAATGGTCGCTAAAGCATTGAAAGAGTTGGGGCACCCTACACGTCTGTTTATTTTCAAACATCTGGTCAAAGCTGGCAGTCAGGGATTACCCGTAGGTGAACTACAGAAACAGTTAGAGATACCGGGGTCGACGCTTAGCCATCATATTTCAGCGCTGGTATCTGTGGGTCTGCTGCAACAAAATCGGGAAAGTCGGACACTGATGTGTGTCGCACAGTACGATGTTCTTGCAAGCATTATTGAGTACTTACAAGATGAGTGCTGCATCAATGGGTCAGAAACTATTCCGGAAAAATAACGCTGTAGCGGCAGAATCCAGGGCAGCCGAATTTTGCTCCGGATACACATATTTTACCAGGCTTCTGGCTCCCTTAACATATGCACAATATTGCATGGATTCATTATCCACCCCCCTTTAAAACCCTCGGGTAAGAGTTCGACACTGTCGCAACGAACTACCCCATGTTCTTGTATATGCTGCTGCGCCAGGTTGAAATCAGGAGTAAACAGTTCGAGCCACACTTCGGCCTGGCTCAAACCTGGCGCTTCATCGATCCACAATCGATTTGGGCCAAGTACGAAGCCGGTGGCCGGCAATTTATCTGTGATTTCAGGGAGTCCAAGAGTATGACGATAAAAATCAAGCGTCTGTTGATACTGATGTGAGGGGACTTTGATGGCAATATCAATCCCCCCTTAATTTCTGCGTTCATAAGCATGACCTAATTCAGAATCGGTGTGAATCAGCTAAGCCTGGTACAAACCTCGGATCTATCAACCTGCTGAATATGATTTCCTCGTTTTACAAAGGGAATCAATAATATTGAATGTTACCCAGTGGCATTTTTCAGCAACAAACGATGGCGTGACTATCCGTACGCTGACGCCGCAGGAAGTGGCAAGCTGGAAAGTGATCACGCAGTATCAACAGGTACAAGAAAACTGGGTGAAAACACAGGAAGCAAAAGGTGTTAAAGATGCGGCGCAGACGCTCAAGCAAGTGACCGCCATTATGAACGAGAGCATGAAAAAATAGTGTTTCCCGGTCGTCATGACGACCGGTTGTTAGTCACCTTTCCGGTAAACTATTTGTGCGCAAAATTCATACTGCCCTTTACTTTCAATACATCGTATCTAAAATAATTTACTTCATTTCTTCTCTATAGGTATTACGCCAATGCGCCATTGATGCTGCCGTCTGTCTGACGGCCAATTGAGTTGCCCCGCCTGTTCGGGTCAGTTTCTGGCATCTATGGAGTACACCATGACGAATACTTATATCGCGCTGGAAAGCGTCGAATTCACCTTACCTGACGGCACCCCGCTGTTCACGCAACTCACTGAAACTTTTGACACTCGTCATACCGGCCTTGTTGGGCGAAATGGCGTGGGTAAAAGTGTGCTCTCGCAGATTTTAGCAGGGCAAATTCCACCGTCATCCGGGCGCTGCACACGTTCCGGAACCGCCTGGTATCTGGCACAGCAGATTGTCTATCCGCCGGAGTCTACCGTTGCGGATCTTGCCGGTGTGCAGGCAACGATTGACGCACTGGAACGCATCGAAATAGGCAGCGTGTCTACGTCCGATTTTGATCTTGTTGGCCAGCGCTGGGATATCCGTCAGCAATTACAGTTTGAACTTGAAAGATGTGGGCTCGGGCATCTTGACGCCTCCACGCCTGTCAGCCTGTTAAGTGGTGGTGAAGCGATGCGCGTTTCGCTGGCTGGTGCCTGGCTGTCGGAGGCTGATTTTTTAATCCTTGATGAGCCAAGCAACCATATCGACAGCACCTGGCGGCGGGCGCTGATTAACCAGTTACAACGCTGGCAGGGTGGGATGTTGGTCGTAAGCCACGATCGGCAACTGCTGGAGTCAATGCAGCGAATTGTGGAATTGTCATCACTGGGTTTGAGTAACTACGGCGGAAACTACTCTTTTTACGCGCAGCTTAAGGCGCTAGAAACGCAAAATGCTCTGCAACTACTTGAACAACGCAAACGTGAGCGCCAGCGCGAACAAAAAGCGCTTCGTGAGCAGAAGCAACGGCTTGAGAAGCGGCAATCCAGGGGAAACCGACAAGGACGCGAAGCCAACCAGGCCAAAATTTTACTGGGCGGGCAAAAACAACGCAGTGAAGCATCAGCTGGGAAATTAAACCAGCAACATCTCGCCGCCCAGGCGCTACTCGATAAACGGGTACATGAAGCGGCAACTCAGGTAGAGGAAAACTCGGCGATTGTGGTGCATTCCCTGGCAGTGAATTCACCTGGCAGACGCATGGTTGCTGAACTCAAAGATGTGCAACTTCCCTATGTGGCTAACTTCCCTGCTCCTCTGAATCTGACGATAACCGCCCAGCAGCGCATCGGGGTTGTCGGAGATAACGGATGTGGGAAATCGACATTAGTAAAAGTGCTGGCGGGTCTGCTTCAGCCATTGTCCGGGGAGTCTCGTGTCTCACACAGTTACGCGTGGCTCGATCAGCACCTCACGAGCCTTGACCCACAATGCACTGTTCTGGAACAGATCCAGCTCGCCAACCGCACTGCTGGTGAAGCGGATTTACGTATGCGGCTGGCGCAGCTCGGCCTTGATGCTGACAAAATCCAGATCCCCAACGGCCTGCTGAGTGGGGGTGAACGCCTGAAAGCGGCGTTGGCTTGTGTGCTGTACGCCGACCCAATCCCACAACTCTTGCTGCTTGATGAACCCAGTAACCATCTGGATTTAATTTCCATACAGGCTCTGGAAATTATGCTCTGCAGTTACCAGGGGGCATTGGTCGTTGTTTCACATGATGAGGTCTTTTTGCAGAATCTGAATTTATCCGACCGGTTATCAATAACTAAACATGGTTGGCAACTTCAGGTCTGGAGTATTTCATGACCGGGATTTATCGCATAACAGCGCGTTATCGCGGTATCACGAACAGTGATTTACATTTTGGACAGAGCAATGTTTGCCCCTGACGGATTTTATTTGCTGGATGTGAAGATTTGCTTCCACAAATAGGACATGTCACCGAGCTATTTGCCGTATTACCGAAGCGCTTCATTGCGTAATCTAAGAGGGACATGATGATTAGCCATTTCAATGAATGAAGTTCATCGTATCACGCCCTGAACAAATAGCGCACAAGTTATCCTGTGGCCGATCTCTTCGGGCGTGTATGGCTACGGCAAAGGCAAACGGGCATTTAATAACGCTAAATTAAAATGTTTGCCACAACCCTTCTTCAGCCTGTTTCAGTGGATTAGCAGGAACTTTCCTGGGCGTGCCAGTTACGAGCACCCTTTCTTCGTCGCCAAGACGCAAATTATTAGTTCTGGTTTGCAATTCCACAACCTGGTCTTTTAACACATCCGAAGAGTGAGCCAGTTCTACCACCACTGCCGCATTGCTGTGTGTAACTTTTTCCAACTCTGATAACGCGACAGTAATTTGCTGGATCCCTTTTTCCTGTTCATTAGTCGAGATAAAGATGTGCTCCATCAGCAAATTAAGATCGTCGGATCCCGAAACAATATCGTGCATATTTTTTTCTGCTTCAGAAACCAGTTTCGCGCCCTGCATCACATTAATATTCGTTTGCTCAATTAACGACTTAATATTTTTGGCAGATTCTGAACTTTTTTTCGCTAATACTCTGACTTCACCGGCGACGACAGCAAAACCCTTACCGTGTTCGCCCGCTCTGGCGGCTTCCACTGCGGCATTTAATGCCAGGATATTGGTCTGGAATGCAATACCATCGATTATGCTAATAATTTCAGTCATTTTCTTTGAGCAATCGGTAATCGACACCATATTTTCGGTCAGCTTATGCATCAAATCACTGCCATGCCCGGCAGATTTATGTGCTTCGCTGGTGATGATGTTTAGCTGGCGGGTGTTTTCTGCATTACTCCTGGTCCCTGCGGAAATCTCTTCCATGCTGGCGGCGGTTTGCATCAACATCGCCGATTGTTGTTCGGTTTTTACCGATAAATCCGCACTTTGGTTGGCAAGAGTGCTCGATAACTCACTGGCTGAATTTGAAGACCTCCTGATATCCATAACCAAATTGGAGATTTCTTTTGCCAGGCTGTTTATTCCGGGAATTAATTTCCCTGCACAGTTATTACCAAACTCACGTATAGATATGGACAAATTACCTGTATTGATTTCATCAATATTTCTTTTAACTTCATTAATCGGCCTGACAAGATATTTAGTCATGTAAGCCCATAAGATGAGCAGTAAAACGACACCGATCACAGTTAGCATAAGTAAAATATTAACATTTGCTAGTAACAGGAAGGCTATTAAATCCATGGCAGTAATTGCAATTGCTGTAAAAACAATAATTACGGTTCTTACGCTGTAATCTTTAAACATGTTCAGACCTATTACATATTTCGCGGGTACCTATATATATCGGCGTTATTTATGAAAGATCCAGTGCGCAGTTAAAATCAAAGCTAAATACTGACATAAGCAAATGGCGAAGTTTTTTACACTTCCTTACAAGAGAGGATGGAAAGCAGAGGTGGAACAAAAACATAAAAAAACGGTGCTCCAGGCACCGTTTTATTATGTTTTACTTACCGTTCAGAGCGTCATCTGGCCAGTATTTATAGCCGTTAACCATGGCCTGTGCAGCAAGGCCTTTTTCTGTCATTTCATAGACGTAAAGCTGTTTAGGTAACTCGACTGAACTTGGTGCGACAGCACTTGCCGAAGCATTGACTGCAGGCAAACCTTTATCGTCATATTTTGCCGCAGCATTTGCATCAGCGCCAACAATATAGCCATTTTTAATAAAGTCGCTCAGCGCTTTGCTATCATTGAAGACCAAAACGGTACGTAATTGCTTAACGCCCATCCCGACACCGGCTCCAGCCTGGGCCATTTTCATATAGGTGTCTTTGCCGCTTCTAAGATCTTTCACCACACCATAACCACTGCCGAACCCTAACATCAGGATTTTGCTGCTATTATTTGAGAATACGGCGTACCCTTTAGACTTCAGAATCTGTTTACGAGCCTCAGGATGAATCTTATACAATTTAGTTAACGTATCAATTCGCATTTGTTGGATAGTGTTACGTTGCTGGCTAGCGGTATCGCCTTTAGCGCTACAACCGGCAATAGCCAAAACTGCAATAAGAAGTATTTTTTTAAACCGCATGTGATCCCAATCCATTTTAAAGAACGGTCATTAAACAACCAGAGTTGTATAAATACCGAAAATAAGGACGCGAATTTTATGACACAGTCGATGTTGTGATTAATTCTTTTGTGCTAAGCCTGATTTTTTTTATTTAATTTCAAACAAACAAGATATTGCCTAATTACCGTTAATTTTGGTAATGGCTTGGGCGTAGATTAGAATAGATAAACCAGCACTGCCATGATCACAACGGTCAACGCTATAAAAGCGATAGTGGCAGAAAAACCACCTAAAGAATCCATATTGTCACGGGTGTTTTCATTTAACTTGTCAATGGCTTCCTGCTTGCTTTCCGCCTCAAACTCCAGCGGATATCTTTTAAAGCCGTCTTGTTTTAGCTTTTTGATATCGTCTTTCGACAGTGCGCTACGGGCAAAAATTTTCGTGGCTTCGTCTTTGACGTAAAACACATACTTTTCCATACACCATTCTCCTCTGTGCTCGCACCCACTATAGATAGCCTGGATATCTTCAAGTCGAAGACCATCATAAACCAGTCACCGCTCATAAAAGTTTAACCTGGTTAAAAAGTTGCGCGGTTTCCTGGAAAAAAATGCGCAAAAATCATTGTCAGCGAAGGTCTTTAATTTGTCGAAGTGTGTGATATAAAGACAGACCTCGCGAAAAAGTGACCACAGTTTGACTAAACTCACCGTGGTCGCCACACAAGTCTAAGATGCGCTCCGCGCAATTCTCGACCAGCGTCCTTAAATGCCTGAATAGTTTTAGGCTCGTTACAGGTTTTGCTCCATTCAGTGCGCAACCTGAATACCGACAGGAACGCTTTATGAATAAACCCCTTATGGTAATTTTCACCACTATTGCTCTTGATGCCGTGGGTATTGGTCTTATCTTTCCGATCCTCCCCTCGCTATTAAAAGACATTACCCACAGTGGCAATGTCGCCATTTATATCGGTACATTGACCGCATTGTATGCTGCGATGCAGTTCGTGCTCGCACCCGTTCTTGGCACGCTCAGCGACCGTATTGGCCGCCGGCCTGTGATGTTGTTATCTCTCGGTGGCGCGGCGGTAAATTACCTGTTTCTCGCCTTTTCACCGAATCTGGCATTACTGTTTGTTGGCCGCGCCATTGCTGGTATGACGAGCGCCAATATCTCCGTCGCCACCGCTTATCTGACCGATGTCTCCACACCTGACCAACGTGCGCGGCATTTTGGTCTACTCAATGCGATGTTTGGACTCGGCTTTATTGTCGGCCCGTTACTGGGCGGAATTCTGGGGGACTATTGGGTGCGCCTGCCATTTATCGCGGCAGCGGTACTCAATGGCTGCAATTTTCTGCTCGCGCTATTTGTGTTGCCTGAGTCTCATCAACCTGAACGCAAGAAACTCGACCTCACGGCACTTAATCCACTGCGGCCATTTCGTTGGATCTGTTCCATGAAAGGGCTAATGCCAGTAGTACTCACCTTCTTCATTCTTAGTGCCACCGGCGAAGCTTACGGTATTTGCTGGGCACTGTGGGGGTTTGACGCCTTTGGCTGGAATGGTTTCTGGATAGGTTTATCGCTGGGAGCATTTGGCTTGTGTCAGGCGCTGGTACAGGTATTTCTGCCAGCACCAGCGGCAAGGCTATTTGGAGAACGCGGTGCGGTGTTCGTCGGAATCAGCTGCGCCTGTATTGCCCTGATGACCATCGCCTTTGCGCATGAAAGCTGGATGGTGTTTGCGATTATGCCGCTGTTTGCGTTAGGCGGTATCGGCACACCAGCGCTTCAGGCGCTGGCAACTCGCCAGGTGGATGCCGATAGTCAGGGGCAATTCCAGGGGGTACTGGCTTCCGCCGTGAGTCTCGCCTCGATCATTGCCCCGCTGTTCTTTTCCGCTTTTTATTTCGTTGTACAGAAACAGTGGCCTGGCGCTATCTGGCTTTCGGTGGTGGCCGTTTATTTGCTCGCTATTCCTTTGGTGATGTTAGGTACACGCAAACCCGCAACGGCAACAGCCTGACAGGGATGTTTACGGACTAGCAGCAAAGGCTGCTATCCTGTGCGCCATTGTTTCTGTAAATGATTTACCTAATGAACTCTTCAATGTCTGGAAGTCTGCTCTGTGTCCGCGACCTCACCCTGTGTTTTTCCGGTCACTCGCCGCAAGTTAATGCGGTCTCTTTTGATGTTAACGCCGGGGAGTTTGTCGCGATTATTGGGCCGAATGGCAGTGGGAAATCAACATTGCTGCGCCTTATCATCAGCGAACTCCAGGCCGCCCGTGGCGAGATAGTGATTCAGGGTAGAACGTTACGGACGATGAAGCCGCTTGAACGGGCGCGCCGTGTGGCGCTGCTCACCCAGCATGACAATGCGGACTCACGGCTGACAGTCAATGAGTATGTGGCGTTGGGTCGCATCCCCTGGCAAGCCGAACACACGCAAACTGAACATAACGAAGCGATTGCTGGTGCGATCAATGATGTCGGCATCAACCACTTGCGGCAGGTGGCGCTGGGGAAATTATCCGGTGGAGAACGACAACGCGCTGGCTTTGCCCGTGTACTGGCGCAAAAACCGGCATTACTGTTACTTGATGAACCGACAAATCATCTCGACCCGCTCGCTCGCTACCAGTTACTGAGCCTGGTTAAGCGCAAAAACATCACTACGCTTGCGGTACTTCACGATCTTGAATTGATCCAACCGTTTTCAGACCAGGTGCTTATGATGAATGCCGGGCGCCTGGTTTGCCGTGGTACGCCCGAAGAAGTGCTGGATTCCCCCTGGCTTGCGCAGGTTTTCGGCATGCAGAGCCTGCACGTTACCCATCCCCAAAATGGCAAAACGGTGCGTATTTTTGAAGCCCTGGCCTCAGAAGTTAATGGTTATACAAATAACTAATCATTAATTGATCTAATCGAATCCATTCACACTATTAATTCCTGTAAGGTGCAACGCCTGATGAATCAGGAGTTTGTGTGAAAAATTTAATGCTTGCGGCACTGTTAGCCGCACTTACCGGTACTGCCGGTGCCTCTGGTTTTCCGGTAACTGTCGATAACTGCGGAAAACCGCTGACCTTTACCGAAGCCCCTAAACGCATGGTCGTTCATGACATTAACCTGTCCGAAATGGCGTTTGACCTGCACCTGCAACCCAAAATGGTTGGCATTACCGGTGTTTCTGGCTGGTACAAAAACATCCCAGCGTTTAGGCGATTACAGGGAGATATTCCTGAGCTTGCCGCCAAATATCCGTCAATGGAAACCCTGCTGGCTGCCCAGCCTGACCTCTTTTATGCTGGCTGGAACTACGGTCTGCGCGGTGATGTCACTCCGCAAGCACTGGCAAAATTCAATATCAAAACGCTTATCCTGAGCGAAAGCTGTATTCACGTTGATAGCCACCGCCCACGCGCCAGTATGGATTTGCTTTACGGCGATATGGAACGACTGGGTAAAGTGTTTGGCAAAGCAGAAGATGCAGCAAAACTGGTGAGTCGCTGGAAAAAGCAGGTTGCCGATTTAAATAACAAAACTGCCGGACGCAAACCGCTGCGCGTGTTTCTTTACGACTCCGGTGAAGATAAACCCTATACCAGCGGGGCTTACGCCATGCCAACGGCGATTATCGAAGCTGCTGGCGGTAAAAATGTCATGGATACGCTGAACAAAAGTTGGGCATTCAGCAACTGGGAAAGTGTCGCCGCGACCGAGCCTGAGTTCATTATTCTGGTGGACTATCAGTCAGATTTTAATGGTGGAGCTGACAAGTTACAGCAGTTCCTCGAACAGCATCCGTTAATGAAAAACACGCCAGCCGTTATTCATCACCGCTACCTGAAACTTAAATACCAGGAGCTGACGCCCGGCCCTGCCAATATCACCGCGATCGGCAAAGTCGCCCATGCGCTTTACCCTGGCGCATTCAACTGATGTACGCCGATAAACGATTTTTAGTGGTGTGGATTATTGCGCCGTTTCTGTTGGCGGGTTTAACACTGGCAAACGTGGCGAAAGGCAGCGTGCCGCTCTCTTTTTCCGACGTGTTGACCGCGCTGGATTTAATGCCAGGTGAAGTCTCGCCGATGATAAAAAGCATCGTGCTGGAGTTGCGTGTGCCGCGCACGTTACTGGGAATGTTGGCTGGAGCAGGCCTGGCGCTGGTCGGTTCGCTGCTACAAACCACCACGCGTAACGACCTGGCTGACCCTTTTCTCTTTGGCTTGTCTTCTGGCGCGTCTGCGGGTGTTGTGCTGGTGACCACCCGTCTTGGCAGCACTCTTGGCATGTGGACTTTGCCCATCGCCGCGTTTGCTGGCGGGATGCTTTCTGCGGCAGCGGTGATGATTATCTTTATGTCTCAGTCGCATAAAGGGACAGAGAAGTTGATTATTTGCGGGCTGGCAGTGTCATTTTTGTTTGGTGCGCTCACTAATTATCTGATTTTTTCCGGCGACCAACGCACTGCCAGTCATGCCCTGTTTTGGGCGTTAGGGGGGCTGGGTTTGGCGCGCTGGGATAACCTTGGCTTTGCCGCCATCGCCCTGCTTCTGCTTATCGTATTCATTTCACTACGCTGGCGTTCACTGGATGGCTTGCTGGCGGGTGAACAGACTGCCTGTTCGTTGGGCATTAACGTGACACGCCTGCGTAGTGAAGTCTTTCTTTGTTGCTCAATGGCGACAGCAATCTTCGTTTCACTCACCGGTGTCATTGGTTTTGTGGGGTTGATGGTACCTCATTTGGCACGACCATTTGCTGGCGTGCGGCATCGCAGATTATTGCCGCTGGTTGGCATCCTGGGCGCAATCCTGCTGTCTGCCGGAGATTTGTTGAGCCGAACACTCATTGCCCCACAGGAACTGCCAATCGGGATTATCACCGCAGGTGTTGGCGGAATGTTTGTGTTGGTTATCATGTTGCGTAGAGGGAGCTAAGGATCAGGAACCACAAATTGCAGTCCCCGCTGTGAATCGTTATTCCTGCCCTTTTTTACTCTGCCAATTTGCCCACGGGCTATCAGCAGGGGGTTCTTTTTGAGCGACTTTTTCGTCTTCTAAAGAATCAAGATACAAATCTTCGACTTCTTTACGCGCCCATGGGGTACGGCGTAGAAACTTAAGGCTGGATTTCACGCTTGGGTCACTTTTAAAACAATTGATGTTGATGCGTTTTGCCAGTTCTTCCCATCCAAAACGTGCAACTAAAGCATTCACAATGGCTTCAAGTGTCATGCCGTGCAGAGGGTCTTTCGATGAGTGGGTCATAATGCGTCCAATGAATCTGAATAATGGCGCATACGATAGCAAATTAACGCCCGTTCATCTTTCTAATCGATAACTTTCCTTCCTGGCCGACGGCAGGTATCCTGGCGAGGCGTACATTCATCAAAAGAATGAAAAGGATTAGATAATGAAACATGCAGTATGGACCCTGTCGCTTGCACTCCTCACCAGCACTTCTGCACTGGCTACGGATGCTAAACTCCCTGCCCCGATTAGCGCCTTACAGCAGCAAGGATTTGAACTGAAAGGTGAATTTAAAGGTCCAGGTGACTTACCAGGCTATGTGATGCAGTTTCAGGGACAAGGCACTACCGTGTTCCTGACCCCGGATAAACAGCATGCGATTATGGGAAATCTGGTCGATGCCAGCGGTAAAAACCTCAGCGATGCTCAGGTAGAGAAATGGGTTTATGCGCCGATGGCTAAAGAGATGTGGCAAAAACTCGAGAAAAATCACTGGATCGCAGCAGGTAAAGCTGACGCCCCGCAGATTGTTTACGCCTTTGCCGATCCTTACTGCCCGTATTGCACCCAGTTTTGGCTCAACGCACAACCGTGGTTGAGTTCCGGCAAAGTACAACTGCGTGTCTTAATGGTTGGGATGTTGCGCCCGGACAGCGGTCAAAAAGCCGCAGCCATTATGATGTCTGACGACCCGGCAAAAACGCTGGCGGAATATGAAAACAGCAAGGGCAAAATGACGTTAAACGTCCCTGCGGCCATCAAACCAGAAATCACCAAAGCTCTTGAAAACAACCTGGCATTAATGGACGAACTGGGCGGCAGCGCCACACCGTCCATTTACTACCTGAACAAAGACGGGCGCCTGCAACAACATCAGGGTCTGCCTGACGAAGCCACCATGAAAACCATTATGGGCGACGATAAATAAAGGGATTTTGTTGGATGGCGCTGCGCCATCCAACAATCAAGCCACACGTTAACCGGTTTTGTAGGGTGGATAAGCGCAGCGTCATCCACCAGTCAAGCCACACGTTAACCGGTGTTGTAGGGTGGATAAGCGCAAGCGCCATCCACCAATCAAGCCACACGTTAACCGGTTTCGTAGGGTGGATAAGCGCAAGTGTATGACCGGTCACATAGGTTACAGATCAGACCGGCCACATAGGTAACACATTCTGCCTAATCTATCCGGATGATACTTTGCTTACGTCTGTCGTAGTAAGCAAGGTCCATCTGGTTAAATATTATCGCTTCAAGCCCGTCGCTACGCTCTTCCAGCATCACATATTCCCCTCTCAGCGCCTGATTCAGGAACACTCGTTTCCCGATGTGTATCACCCCTTTGGGACCCACTCGGTACACTCTTGCCCCTTCCGGATAGCTCACCTCCGGTATTTTCCCGTCCCATCGCCTCGGCGACGGTACCCAGATACCGCCCGGCGTCAGGCCGCCCAGCGCTTCGTGCGGCCGCTCCTGATTAAACTCCCGGCGATAACTGTCGAACCAGGCCTGTTGTGCTTCGAGCGAAGCCCTCCGGTTACCGAAGCTCAGGCTGTGTTTCAGGGAGCGGTGCATGCGCTCATGGCGACCGTTCTCTTCAGGATGACCCTTACGGATGCGTTCCGGCCGGATACCGAGCTTAATCAGCCAGACTGCGAGGCGACTCAGCCCAGCGATACCGGTGCCGGCAAAAGGCTGACCGTTATCGGTTTTCAGTACCTCCGGCAGGCCGTATTCAAGGAACGCCCGCTCCAGGCAGCCCCGGACAAAGGACTCGCTTTCCCGGAACGTTCCCTCGCAGGACAGCAGATACCGGCTGTGGTTATCGGTCAGGGTGAAGGGGTGACAGTACTGCTGGCTGAGCAGGCGGAACTTGCCCTTGAAGTCGGCACTCCAGACCTGATTGACCTCGCTGATGGTCGTCAGTGGCTGCCGGTTTCCGGGCGTACGGCGACGATGAGTGCGGGGGATGACAAGCCCCTCACGCTTCAGGATATCGCCGATAGTGCTGGCGGCTGGCACATCAAACGGCACCTGGTGATTAATCAGCCAGGCGCGGATTTTTTTAGGTCCCCAGTCGGGGTGTTTTACGCGAACATCGATAAGCTGCTGAACAATCCCGGGCGGCAGGCGTTCAGGATGTGTGAGCCGGGTACGGGGCTGGTCAAAAAGAGAGGCCGGGTCATCAGGGTTAAAGCGCTGCAGCCATTTATAGCCAGTTTTGCGGCTGATGCCGAAGCGGCGGCACAGAGTGGAGAAAGGCTCCGTGCCAGTCTGGCTGGCACGGATGAAATCAAGACGTTGCATGGGTCGGGTCTCAGTCCAGGGCATAGTGAGTCTCCTCTGCTATACCGTTTATAACTGTTACCCATGTGTCCGGTCTAAAGTGTTACCCATGTGCCCGGTTTGTACCGCAAGCGCCATCCACCACATTTTTTGATGCTTAGCAGTAACGAGCTACCGCAGCACGCATGCCCTGGCTCAGAATAACCTGCAAATCTTCGCTAACTTTAGCCACCAGACCCGCGACTTGAGTCAAATCCTGGCCCCAATGATCGCTGTCGCTTAACACGGCCTCAACCAGTTGCTGCACGGTGATTTGCTTGTCGCCCAGTGATGTCCAAAGCTGTTGATAACGAACCAACCAATGCTCGTCATCCTGCAATGGATAGCTTTCGTTGTTGCGTTCGCCCTTATAGAAGGCAATCAGTGCCGCCAGTGCGAAAGTCAGACGCGGAGGCAATGTCCCGCTCGCCTGCTGGCCCGCCAGCAATTGCGGCAGAATACGGGTGCGGAATTTAGTCATGCCATTCAGCGCGATGGATAACAACTGGTGCTGAATATACGGGTTCTGGAAACGGCTGGTGACCGCCTGGGCGAATGACTGTAATTCGTCGCGCGGCAAATCCAGGACAGGAATAATCTCTTCCGCAATGGTTTTTTCCACAAAACCACACACTTCGGCATCGTTCATGGCTTCGCCAACGGTATTCAAGCCAGCCAGATACGCAACCGGAACCAGTGCGGTGTGAGCACCGTTGAGGATCGCTACCTTGCGTTCTTTATAAGGCTTAATGTCATCAACAATCAGCACGTTCAGCGGGAATTTATCCAGGCGCAGTTCCTGAGCCAAAGATGCCGGCCCCTGAATCACGAACAGGTAGAAGTGTTCTGCCGCCGCGAGGAAACTATCTTTATAACCGAGTGAATTTTCAATCTCGGCAGCTTCGTCGCGCGGGTAACCGGTCACGATACGGTCAACCAGTGTTGAACAGAAGGTGTTGGCGTCATTCAGCCATTGAATGAATGCTGCTGGCAGTGCCCATTCTTGCGCGTAACGCAGCACCAACTCTTGCAGTGCATCGCCGTTATAGTCGATCAGTTCGCAAGGAATGATCACCCAGCCTTTATCGACCGCACCGTTGAAATGGCTGAAACGTTCAAACAGCAAACGGGTCAGTTTAGCCGGATAGCTTACCGCTGGTGCATCTGCAAATTTATCGCCCGCATGGTAGCTGATACCCGCTTCGGTGGTGTTGGAGAACACAAAACGCATCTCTGGGTTATGTGCCAGCTTAAGGAACGCGTCGTACTCTTGATAGACGTTGATTTCTCTGTTTACTGAGCGAATCAGACGTGCGTCACTTACCGCTTCGCCCTGCTCGTTCAGGCCACGGATAACCGTGGTGTAAAGCCCATCCTGGGTTGATAACGACGGTGGGAATGCACTGTCGATCGGACGTACAATCACCACGCCCGCATTTAAGTCCGTATGTTCATTGAGTAAATCGACTTGCCAGTCAATGAAAGCGCGCAGGAAGTTGCCCTCACCAAACTGGATAATACGTTCAGGATATTGAGCGCCAGGGAAATCATGACGATTTAGAGTTTTCACTATGTTGTTCCTTGGTGTGTACAGGATGAACGACTAGAAATATCCCAAACAAATTATCAGAACCCAACAAAGTGAAACCCCGTTTTGATCAAACAAGAGTTGTTATACCAATTATTTTTGGTACGACAACTAATAAAATGTCGACCTCATCACACTAACTATTAATAACGCACTCGCTTAACGACGCTCTGCTGGTCTGGTTGCGCCCGTTGCGCTTAGACAAATACAGGTACTTATCCGCTTGCGCGAGCTGCGAGTTAAACGCATCGAGAAGTGTTTGTTGTCCTGGAGTCGTTGTTGCAAGGCCAATACTGACGGTGATAAACAGCGTTTGTTGCTGGTAACGAAACGCGGTGCGTTCAATATCCTTACGGATTTGCTCCGCGATGGCATACCCTTTTTGTTCGGTATCCGTGCTACAGGCCACCACAAACTCCTCACCGCCAAGACGCGCGACCAGCCCTGTTTCACCGACGATTTCGGATAAACGCCGGGCGAAAGCAGCCAACACCACATCGCCACATTCATGGCCGTGGTTATCATTAATACGTTTGAAATAGTCGATATCCAGCAACATCACGCAGAGTTTTTGCTCGGGTTGATGGTTCAGTGGTGCGGTGTTTTTCAACGCTTCATACAGACCTGAACGGGAATAAACGCCAGTAAGGTAGTCATAATCCGCACGCAGCGAGGTTTGCTTAATCAGCCGATTGATTGCATCTACGCTGACGGAAACAATTAGCGGGCAAATCGCCATCGTGGCGATCCCCAGGCGGGCAGAGAACATCTCACTCACTACCAACGGGGTATCGGGGGAAAGCGCCACAATCGAATTTGCCAGCAGAATAATCTCTGCCCCACCGGTTAATAGCGTCAGCAACGCCGTCACCGGCAATGGATAACGAATGGCACACCAGATAAGCGCGGGTAACGGGAACGCCAGGCTACCGGCACCGCCAATCACCACCGAAGCAAGAATTGAAATGACAACGCCCAGCAATGGGTAGAGTTTCGACAACTGCAAAGCAGGCAACGCCTTCCACTGCGGCCATTTGGTCATCAGCAAAAACGGCATCATCAACACACCCGTCGAAAACTGTTCGCTAAACCAGTCAGCGAACAGCGAAATAAAGTGACGATAATCAGATGATGGACCAGTTGAGCCAATGGAGCCTAATAAAGAGCTGAGAACGGCACCAATCAAACAGGTATAAAAAAGATTAAACGCATTTAGCGCCCAATTGTTTTCATCCTGGGTTCTGGAATATCGCAGTAATAAGCGGGCGACGATAATAATAAATACCATGTTAGAGAGGTTTATTATCACCGATTGCCATCCCCAGTGGGTGGTGACGATGTCGTAAACCACCATCGCACTATAGCTGACAACATAATAAACAGGCCGGTTCAGGAACGGGTGGCGGACAAACACCGCCGCCAGCACCGCGTTGAGCGGCCAGAACAGAGACAGTTCATCAATCAGGCGAAGTGACGCACCGAAAAAATAGAACAGCGTGGTAATGACAAATATATTAACGGCATTCGCCAGGCGTTTTTTAGGTGAAAATAACGTAATATGCTTTTGAATAGATATGCTTTTTTGATTCATATTTATGTATGCACTACTTAGAGAGTTAATACACCTGAATGAGTGCAAAAATAAATTTTAGCTTAAGTTTAAAAGATTGATCGGCCAATCCGCTGTGCGAGGATTTCCAGCGCGGCCGTTCCGGCTAACGAGTTACCCGAGGTATCCAGTTCCGGGCACCAGACCGCAATAGACATCTCATGCGGAACGATGGCAATAATGCCGCCGCCAACACCGGATTTACCAGGCATACCCACTCGATAGGCAAACTCACCCGCACCATCGTACATTCCGCTGGTCACCATTAACGCATTTATTTGTCGGGCTTGTTGTGCACTAATAATTGACTCATCAAGGTGTAATGCACGCCCTTGATTTGCCAAAAATAAGAAAGTTTTTGCCAGTTCATTGCAGCTCATTTTCAGTGCGCAATAGTGGAAATAATTCTGCAGGACGGTAATCACATCGTTATCGAAATTACCAAATGATTTCATCAGCCAGGCGATGGCAGCATTACGCGCCGAATGCTCGAATTCAGATTTCGCAACGCGGCTGTCATAGGCCAGATCGGGTTGTTGGGCTATCGCGCGCACCACTTCCAGCATGCGCTGCTTCGGCGCACTCAGGCGTGTTTGCAGCATGTCGCACACTACCAATGCCCCGGCATTAATAAACGGGTTACGGGGTTTTCCCTGTTCAAGTTCTAACTGGAGTAATGAATTGAAAGGCTGCCCCGAAGGCTCTTTACCCACGCGCTGCCAGATTTCGTGCTCATCATAACGCGCCATCGCCAGCGCCAGGCTGAGCACTTTTGAAATAGATTGAATCGAGAAACGTTCTGCGGCATCTCCGGCGCTGAAGACTTCCCCGTCGACGGTACAAACGGAAATCCCCAGTTTATTGCCCGGAACTTCAGCCAGTGCGGGAATATAATCAGCGACTTTACCCTGACCAATGAGTGGCCGAACCTGCGCCAGAATATCTTCGAGTAATTGATTATCTAACAAACCTGGCACTGCAAACTCCTGAATGGCGGGTATTTTACGCCCGCCAGTATATCAGACTGCGTTCGTTGCAGGCAGGTGAAAATCCGAAACTAACGCCGGTCTTTCCATACGGTTTGCACATTACAAAACTCATGCAGACCAAAATGGGAAAGCTCGCGGCCAAAACCACTTTTCTTCACGCCGCCAAATGCCACGCGTGGGTCGCTGGCGCTGTAGCCATTAATAAACACACCGCCACATTCAAGGCGTGCGGCAAATTCTTCTGCGAGTTGGCTATTGGTGGTAAATACGGTGGCTGAAAGCCCAAAGTCACTGTCATTAGCCAGTTCCAGCGCATGTTCGGCATCACGGGCGAGGGTAATCGTGGCGACTGGGCCAAACAATTCTTCACGAAACGCCACCATCTCTGGCGTGACATTCCCCAGAACGGTTGGCGCATAGAAATTGCCCTTACCCGCCACTTTCTCACCGCCAAGTAGTAAGTTCGCCCCCTGCTTAAGTGACACTGTAACCTGGTGATGCAGCTCATCACGTAAATCATAACGCGCCATCGGCCCAATGTAGGTGGTTTCGTCAGTGGGATCGCCCATTTTTAAAGCTTGCACCGCCGCGACGAACTGCTTCGTGAATTCGTCAACAATTCCTGCCTCAATAATGAAGCGTTTGGCCGCTGCACAAACTTGTCCAGTATTCTGATAACGCCCGGCGACAGCCGCTTTAACGGCTTCATTAAGATCTGCGTCATTCAGCACGATAAAGGGATCGGAACCTCCTAACTCCAGTACACATTTTTTCAACGCAGCACCGGCTTGCGCGCCAATCGCAGCCCCCGCTCGCCCACTACCAGTGACGGTAACCGCTGCAATCCGCGCGTCGTTAATCGCCCGGCTCACACCTTCTGGTGTCACATTGATCACTTCAAACACCCCTTCAGGGAAGCCCGCTTCGCTGAACAACTGTTTGATCAGTCGCGCACTTCCCATCACATTTGGTGCATGTTTCAGTACATAACTGTTCCCTGCCAAAAGAATCGGCACCGCACCGCGCAACACTTGCCAGAATGGGAAGTTCCACGGCATCACAGCCAAAATTGCACCCAGAGGACGGTACTCAATCACCGCCTGTTGGTTTTCCACTGGCGTACTTTCGGTCGCCAGCATCGCCGGGCCGTGTTCGGCATACCAGTCACATAAATTTGCCGATTTAGCCACTTCGCCACGCGCCTGAACAATGGGCTTGCCCATTTCAGCGGTAATCATTTGCGCTAAAGCTTCTGCGTTGTTGCGAAGTGCCGTACCAAGAGCCTGTAATTTCTCTGCGCGACGCGCCAGCGACACCTGCCGCCAGAGGTTAAACGCCGCATGATTCCCCGCCAGCGCGTTATCTAACTGTTGAGCCGACTCAAAAGGTGTGGCTGACAGTTGCTCACCGTTAGCCGGATTAATGGAAATAGCGTGTGTGTTCATAATGCCCCCAGAGTTCAGTTGATGCCCTCACCTTAATCGCTCGTGACAATCATGAAAAATGAATAATAATGAGTGAGTCATTCACGAATCGAGAAAGCTTTATGGATCTTACGCAACTTGAAATGTTTAATGCGGTAGCAGAAACCGGCAGTATCAGCGCCGCGGCGGCGAAGGTACATCGCGTACCGTCTAATCTCACTACGCGTATTAAACAACTTGAAGCCGATCTCGGTGTGGATTTGTTTATCCGAGAAAACCAACGCTTGCGCCTTGCGCCCGCCGGACACAGTTTTCTCAGCTACAGCAAACGTATTCTGGCGTTGGTTGATGAAGCACGGATGGCGGTTTCAGGCGATGAACCACACGGTTTTTTGATGCTCGGTTCGCTGGAAAGTACGGCGGCGGTGCGCATTCCCGGTATTTTAGCGTTGTTTAACCAACGCTTCCCCAAAATTCAGCTTTCGCTCGCCACAGGCCCGTCAGGTGATCAAATTGATGGTGTGCTGGACGGGCGCTTGTCGGCGGCCTTTGTCGATGGCCCGGTCATGCATCCGTCGCTTGAAGGAATTTCGGTCTATGAAGAAGAAATGGTGATTGTCGCCCCTGCGGGCCACGTAATGATTACCGATGCCCGGCAAGTCAGCGAAGCCAGTATTTATGCGTTTCGCGCCAACTGCTCGTATCGACGACATTTCGAAAGCTGGTTTCACAGCCAGCAATCAGCACCCGGTAAAATTCACGAAATGGAGTCGTACCACGGCATGCTGGCGTGTGTCATAGCGGGGGCAGGCATTGCATTGATGCCGCGCAGCATGCTGGAAAGCATGCCCGGCAGCCATCAGGTCTCAATATCGGCATTGCCGGAAGAGTGGCGGTTCCTGAAAACCTGGCTAATCTGGCGACGGGGTGCGAAAACCCGACAACTCGACGCGTTTATCGGGTTACTGGAACAAACACCTTAGCCGCGCAACAGCACTTTTCCGACTAGATAGGTGGCGGCTTGCCCGGCGATATGCACCCTGTCACCGACTAACTGGCAGCGTAAATCACCACCGCGTTGGGAAACCTGGCGAGCCAACATCTGTGTTTTACCAAGCTTTTGAGCCCAATAAGGTATCAGCATGGTATGCGTCGATCCGGTGACGGGATCTTCGGTGATTGACGACGCGGGCGAGAAGAAACGGCTGACAAAATCATAGCCTTCGTCATTGGCCGGTGCGGTGATACAAACCTTTTGATTCAGCCCCAGCATCAGCTGGAAGTCAGGTTTTATTGCTTCAACCTGTTGTTGCGTACTGAGCACTACGGTGTAAGTACGCCCCAGGCGGACTTCCTGATATTCACTGATCCCCAATGAATCCAGCAACAACTGCGGCGGTGTGACCGGCTCGCTGCTGGTGGCCGGGAAATCCAGAGTTAACCAATCGCCATTTCGCGTGACGGTCAACGGGCCCACAAATCGCGTTGAAAACTGAATTGCGGTTTCAGGGTAATTCAGATATTCAAAAATCACATGCGCGCTTGCCAGCGTTGCATGGCCACAAAGGTTAACCTCCCCTTGCGTGGTAAACCAACGCAACTCAAAACCCTCATCGGTGGTGACAAAAAAAGCTGTTTCCGATTGATTATGCTGTCGCGCCATTGCCAGTAAGGTTGCATCTGGCAGCCATTCCGTCAGCGGGCAAACCGCAGCAGCATTGCCACCAAAAGTGGTGTCCGTAAACGCATCGACCATATAAAAATCAATTTGCTGCATGGCATTTTCTCCCTCGGTAAGCCTATGACTTCTACCATGTCATAACTTCCATGAAAATCACCACAATAAAATGAGACTTAAATCACAAAATTGGTTGTACAGCTGGTTTGATGGTTTTATGATCGCCTGCTCACCACTCTTTCTAAAACCTGCGCGAATACCATCTATGACTATAAGCAAAGTCTCACGCAAAACGGCGTGGCTACGCGTCGTTACGCTCGCTGTCGCGGCCTTTATTTTTAACACCACGGAATTTGTCCCGGTTGGTTTACTGTCTGACATTGCCGATAGTTTTGGTATGCAGACTGCGCAAGTTGGGATCATGCTAACTATCTACGCATGGGTGGTGGCGCTAATGTCCCTTCCCTTTATGCTGTTAACCAGTCAGGTCGAACGAAAGCGCTTATTGGTCAGTATTTTCGTCTTATTTATCGTAAGCCACGTGCTCTCATTCGTCGCCTGGAGCTTCCCGGTGTTGGTGATTAGCCGCATTGGGATTGCCTTTGCCCACGCCATATTCTGGTCAATTACCGCGTCGCTGGCGATTCGTATGGCACCCGCCGGGAAAAAGGCTCAAGCACTCAGCTTGATAGCCACTGGTACCGCGCTGGCGATGGTTTTAGGTTTGCCGCTTGGACGTATCGTTGGGCAATATTTCGGCTGGCGTACCACTTTCTTCGCTATTGGTGTCGTCGCCGCGCTCACGCTGTTCTGTGTGATGAAACTGCTGCCTAAATTGCCAAGCGAACACTCAGGTTCGCTGAAAAGTTTGCCGTTGCTGTTTAAACGCCCAGCCCTGGTGAGCTTGTATGTATTGGTCGCGGTGGTGGTGACCGCGCATTACACCGCCTACAGCTACATCGAACCGTTCGTACAAACCGTAGCCGGATTGAGTGCGAACGTGGCGACGCTGCTACTGTTGGTGCTGGGTGCCGCAGGGATTATTGGCAGCGTGCTGTTTGGTAAACTGGGCAATCGCCATTCATCAACGCTGGTCAGCGGTTCGATCGGTTTACTGGTGTTGTGCCTCGCGTTGTTACTGCCTGCCGCGCAAAGCAGCACTCAGCTCACTCTGTTATGCCTGTTCTGGGGAATCGCCATTATGGTTATCACCCTCGGCATGCAGGTGAAAGTTTTGGCACTGGCACCCGATGCAACCGATGTTTCTATGGCGTTATTCTCAGGGATTTTTAATCTCGGGATTGGCGCGGGCGCGTTGGTAGGTAACCAGGTTAGCCTGCATTTTGATATGTCGAGTATTGGGCTGGTGGGGGCTGTTCCGGCACTGGTGGCGCTTATCGTTTCAGTATTAATTTTCCGTCGTTGGCCGGTTTCCTTAGAAGAACAGCACAGCCACGGTTAGCCAGGATAAAAGGATGTCGGGTAGCGTTGCGCTTACCCGACATTCGCGTTTATTGGGCTGGAAACTTGGTAATAATCTCTAGTACCCCGTTAATAATGAACTGGACCCCCATACACACCAGCAGGAAGCCCATCAGGCGCGAAATCGCTTCAATACCGCTCTTGCCGACCAGGCGCATAATCGCACCAGAACTGCGTAAACTCCCCCACAAAATCAGCCCTACCAGCGCAAAAATCAGCGGTGGTGCCACCAGCACAACCCAGGCGGGGAAATTGACACCATGCTCAACCGTTGACGATGAACTGATGATCATCGCAATGGTCCCCGGCCCCGCCGTACTTGGCATCGCCAATGGGACAAACGCGATATTGGTATCAGGCTCCTGCTCAAGCTCCTCGGCTTTTGTATGTGCTTCCGGTGATTCATGCGCCTTCTGCTGCGGGAACAGCATGCGGAAACCAATAAAGGCCACAATTAAGCCACCCGCAATACGCAAGCCCGGTATCGAAATACCAAAGGTGTTCATCACAACTTGCCCAGCGTAGTAAGCCACCATCATGATGATGAATACATTCACTGACGCCATCAGCGCAGTTCTATCACGCGCCTTTTTATTCATATCGCCAGCAAGGCCGAGGAACAATGCTACCGTTGTTAACGGGTTAGCCAGCGGCAATAACACCACCAGCCCAAACCCTATGGCCTTTACCAAATCCATCATCTTCTAACCCTTAATTGCAGTGACTTTTCGCGATTCAGAGTATAGCAGTCACCCTTCGCGCATTCGTTACAGAACTGTATGTATGTTAACAGTTGAACCGTTTTAGCTATTTGTGTCATCACATATTCATAACGTTGACATATGCTTGCCTGAGCAATAATATCTGCCGTGATTAAATATACTTGCCTGGGCAATAATAGTGAAAAACACTAACGATCTGTTTAACGAGGTGATTCCGCTTGGAAGACTGATTCATATGGTTAACCAACATAAGGATCGCCTGCTAAACGATCATCTTTCCCCACTCGATATCACCGCTACGCAATTTAAGGTGCTTTGCAGCATTTATTGCGAAGAGTGCGTACAGCCTGTCGAGTTGAAAAAAGCCTTATCAGTAGACCTGGGTGCGTTAACTCGCATGTTGGACCGCCTGCTGAGCAAGGGGTGGATTGAACGGTTGCCTAATCCCAACGACAAACGCGGTGTACTTGTACGATTGACTCCGGAAGGGAAAACATTGTGCGAAAAATGTCACCAACTTGTCGGAAAAAACCTGCATCAAGAACTGACTAAAAACCTGACAGCAGATGAAGTGACCACACTTTATCAACTGCTGACAAAGGTATTGCCGTAAAACCTGAAAAGAGGTGAACGATGTCCAGACGAAACAATGATTCAATCACCATTCAAAGCATTTTGGACTGGATTGAAGAAAACCTGGAAACCCCTCTGTCGCTAGAGAAGGTTTCGCAGCGTTCGGGCTACTCGAAGTGGCACCTGCAACGGATGTTTAAAAAAGAGACCGGCCATTCATTAGGTCAATACATCCGCAATCGCAAATTGACTGAGATCGCCCTCAAGCTGAAACAAAGCAACGAGCCGATTCTCTATTTGGCAGAGCAGTATGGGTTTGAGTCGCAACAGACGCTCACTCGGACCTTCAAGAATTACTTTTCTGTACCTCCTCATCGGTTCCGCGTTGCGTGTTCAGGTGGTGAAGGAAAGTATATTCATCCGCTAAATCATTAATATTGTTAACAAACGCTATGCAACCGTCTGTTGATTCAGACACCGAGGATTTATGAAACGTTACATCTCCGCGGCAAGCCTGCTTTTGATTCTGGCTTCCACCAACGCTCTGGCGGAGCAATCAACCCAATTCAGTGCCACGCAAGCCAATCATGGCAACATGATTATCCCCGCGTCTGAAAACTGTGCTGACGATAGCCACATGATGGGTGACAAGTCTGAGTTGCTGGGTACGCCGTATTACCGCGACAACAGCCACTAATCTCTACCATGGCGGGTCTGGAATGCTGACCCGCCCGGCACACTAATTCGTCACCGTTCTGCGCACCCGCAAGCCGAAGACATTAATATACAATCCGCCCATAATCAGCAGCGCCCCCGCTAACTGTGTCATCGACAAGGTTTCCCCCAGCAGCCATGCGGCACTCGCCATCCCGACAACCGGCACCAGTAACGATAACGGTGCAACACGCCAGGTTTCGTAGCGCCCCAGCAAACTTCCCCAAATCCCGTAACCAACAATTGTTGCTACAAATGCGAGATAAACCAGCGACAAAATCGTCGTTATATCAATGGCTATCAGGCTTTGCCACATCACGGCTGCCCCATCGAACAGAAAACTGGCGGCAAAGAATGGCAGTACCGGAATTAATGCACTCCACACCACCAAAGACATAATTGGCGGACGCGCCTCCAGTTGCATAATTTTCTTATTGAAGATATTGCCGCATGCCCAGCTAAACGCCGCGGCCAGCGTCAGCATAAAACCGAGCAAAGCCACATGTTGCCCACCAAGACTGCCCTCAATCAGCACCAGCACACCGATAACAGCTAAGGAAATCCCCGCCAGTTGCTTGCCTTGCAGACGTTCTTTGAAGACACAAGCGCCGAGGATAATCGTGAAGAACGCCTGCGCCTGAAGCACCAGTGAAGCCAACCCCGCAGGCATGCCAAATTTAATGGCGCTGAACAAAAATGCAAACTGCCCAAAACTGATCGTCAGCCCGTAAGCGGCCAGCAAGCGAAAAGGAATTTTCGGACGCGCGACAAACAGTAACGCAGGGAAAGCAACCAGCAAGAAACGCAGACCAGCCAATAACAGCGGCGGCATATTATGCAGCCCCATTTTGATCACTACGAAATTCAGCCCCCACACCACTACGACCAGCATCGCCAGCAGTCCATCTTTGCGCGTCATACTTCGACCTCTGTTGATATTACAAATTTGTTAAAATTTACGGCTAAACTAACAGTTTGAATAGATACAGTTGGCACTTTAAAGCTTAGATACAGAAAGCATTCCCTGATAAACGGCATCTATACTTTGCCAAATCTTCATGCTAAATCTGATAACCCCCAATTAATCATTAATAAAAACAAACGATAAAATGGTTTCTTTAGCAACGCGTTTCTCTGGCAAGCAACTCTCCATCAGCGTTTTACTGCTCTCCTCACTGTTACTGACCGTAGGACGTGGGCTAACGCTCCCCTTCATGACCATTTACCTTTCCCGGCAATACAACATGCCGTTAAACGAAATTGGCATGGCGCTGACGATGGCTCTCACCGCTGGGGTGGTTTTCAGCCTGTGGTTTGGCATCCTGGCAGATAAGTTCGACAAGAAAAAATACATGCTGCTGGCAATTGTGATTTTTCTCGGCGGATTTGTCGCGATCCCGCTGGTGAATAACGCCGTTCTGGTGGTGGTATTTTACTCGCTGATTAACTGCGCTTATTCGGTGTTTGCGACGGTGCTAAAAGGCTATTTTTCTGACACGCTGGAAATTCACCAGAAACCGAAAATTTTCTCGCTCAATTACACCTTCGCCAATATCGGTTGGACGGTTGGCCCGCCGATTGGCACGCTGGCGGTGCTCTACAGCACTAACCTGCCATTCTGGTTATCCGGCCTGACGGCGATCATTCCGTTTATCGTGATTAGCCGTTATGTGCATAGCGTGCCGGTGAGTGAACTCCAGCAAGACAGCAACGTCAGGCTTTCGCCGTTGCAAATGCTCAAAGATAAGGCGCTGATGTATTTCACTTTGTCGGCTTTCCTCGGCTCGCTGGTCTTCGGCTCGTTCGCCGCGTGTTTATCGCAGTATGCAATTGCCATCTCTGATTCGGATCTGGCACAAAAAGTGGTGGGTGTGGTTCTGCCAGTGAATGCGTTTGTGGTGGTGGTTTTTCAATACATGGTTGGTAAACGCATTCGCCCTGATAACATTAAAAAGCTGATGGCATACGGCACGCTATTTTTCATCGCCGGGCTGGCAGGCTTTATGATTTCCGGCGACAACTTGCTGCTGTGGGGCTTATCGGCGGCGGTGTTTACTCTCGGCGAGCTTATCTTCGCCCCTGGTGAATATATGCTGGTGGATAACATTGCCCCAGCGGGACTGAAAGCCAGCTATTTCTCAGCCCAACAATTGGGATGGTTAGGCGGCGCATGTAATCCACTATTCACCGGATTAATGCTGACCTGGTTGCCGCCGTATATGCTGTTTGTGGTATTGATGGCCGCCATCGCGCTGGCTTATTTGATGGTTGTGAAAGGGATGGCGGCCAAGCCGATGTTGGTGCTCAATTAAATGGTGGATGACGCTTGCGCTTATCCACCCTACAAAACCGAAACCGTATAATGGGTTACGCTAAACCAAATCTTTTCGATACTGAATAAAGCCCGGCTTATCCGCTAACTTGTCATATAACGCCTGGCCTGCGGCATTAGTTTCATGGGTATGCCAGTACACTCGCTGGCAACTTTTCGCCTGAGCATGCTGATAAACCCCTTCGATTAATGCCCGCCCAATGCCTTTGCCGCGTGATTCAGGCGCGGTAAACAGATCCTCAAGATAACAATGATCTTCTGCCGACCAGGTGCCTCGGTGGTAAACCATATGGGTAAAACCGACCATTTTTCCCTGCCCGTCAAACGCCCCCAGCGCAAACATCGGTTCGTTAGCGTCAAGCATTCTGCGCCACGTCAGTTGGCTAATTTCATCACTGAGCTGGCTGTTGTAAAACGTCAAATAACCCTGCCATAAAACAGCCCACGCCGCGTGATCGCCCTCTTCCAGTGCTCTGACTTGCAGCGTGTTTCTGCTGTCGGCTGGCCGATGGTGGCTCAGGCTTTCACGAATCTGCGCCAACCCCTGTTTCTGCACGCCATCCGGCATATTCTCAACGCAAAGCCAGCTTTCAAATGCCTGCTGAATCAGCGGCCATTCGCTATCGAGAATCGAAAACCACGCGGTATCGCGAGTGCGCTGCTTGTACACCACGGCCTGGCGGAATAACCCTTCATAACGGAAGCCAAGGCGGATCGCCGCATGGCGCGATGGGCCATTCAGACTGTCACATTTCCATTCATAGCGGCGATAGCCCAGGTCAAAGGCATATTTCATCAGCAGATAATGGGCTTCGGTAGCCTGAACAGTGCGTTGCAGCAACGGCGAATACATCACAAACCCGACTTCAACTACCCCGTTCGCCGGGTCGATACGCATTAGTGACAGCGTTCCCCAGGCCTTGCCGCTCTGGCAATCGACAACCGCAAAGTGCAGCGGGTCGTTGCTCTGCGCGGCGCTGGCAATAAAGTCGGCAAATTGCTGTTGCTCAGCAAACGGCCCGATGCTCAGATACGTCCAGCCGCGGCTATCTTGCGCCGTATTCCATGCGGCCCACAAATCTGCACTATGTGCGTCAGATAGCGGTTCGAGGCGGCAAAAGCGCCCTTCCAGCACCCTACGTTGCGGGCGCGGGCGCGGCTGCCAGGCTGGCAGAGCATGGCCTACCGGTTGTTGATACTCGTTTAATCCACTCAAGTGACGCCTCACCAGGTTTTGACATTAGTCTCCTGAATATAAACAACTAAAGGCACAACACAAAGAACCAAAATGTGGCCGTTTTTGTAGACCATACCGTGGTTTAAATCGCCACCAGTCCCCTGACCCCATCGGTTTCCATATTCGCTCCCGCGCCGCGTTGAATGATTGAACCGCGCGACATGACTAAATAGCTGTCGGCAAGGTCGGCGGCGAAGTCATAAAATTGTTCGACCAGCAAAATAGCCATATCGCCTTTTGCGGCAAGACTACTAATAACCTGACCGATCTCCTTAATCACCGAAGGCTGTATCCCTTCGGTCGGCTCGTCCAGAATCAGCAACTGCGGTTTACAGGCCAGCGCACGGCCAATGGCCAGTTGCTGCTGTTGCCCACCGGAAAGATCGCCGCCGCGCCGCTGCTTCATCTCTTTGAGTACCGGAAACAAGTGATAAATCTCTTCCGGCACTTGTTTAGCTTCACGCCCGGTAAAACGTGAAAGCCCCATCAGCAGATTTTCTTCGACCGTTAAGCGCGGGAAAATCTCGCGTCCTTGCGGCACATAGGCAATTCCTGCCTGTACACGCTGGTGTGGTTTGCGGCTGGTGATATTATTTTTCTGCCAGTTCACGCTGCCGGATTTTGCCGGGATCAACCCCATCAGGCATTTCAGCAATGTGCTTTTCCCCACGCCATTGCGCCCCAGCAGGCAGGTGACTTCACCAATCTTTGCTTCAAACGAGACGCCGCGCAGAATATGGCTGCCGCCGTAGTATTGGTTTAGATCGTTGACTATGAGCATAGTTATCCCCGCGTTTGTGTCGGATGACGCTTCGCTTATCCGACCTACATGGACAGTTTTAGGGTGGAAACACGAAGCGTCATGCACCATGAAGTTGTAGGGTGGAAAAGCGCAGCGTCCTCCACCATGAATTTAGCGCCCCAGATACACTTCAATCACCTGTTCATTAGCCTGCACTTCACGCAGTGAACCTTCCGCCAGCACCTGCCCCTGATGCAACACCGTCACATGGTCAGCAATGGTTTCCACAAAGCCCATATCGTGCTCCACCACCATCAGCGAATGCTTGCCCGCCAGCCCGCGAAACAGTTCGGCGGTATATTCGGTTTCCGCATCGGTCATGCCTGCGGCGGGTTCGTCCAGCAACAGCAAATGAGGCTCCTGCACCAGCAACATGCCGATTTCGAGAAATTGCTTTTGCCCATGGGAAAGCAGGCCCGCTTTGCGATGGCGTTCGGCAGCGAGTCGCAGCGTTGTCAGCATTTCGTCGATGCGGTCGTGCTGCTCAGAATTCAGTTTCGCCCGCAAACTCGCCCACACCGATTTATCGGTTTTCTGCGCAATTTCGAGATTTTCAAACACCGTCAGCGCTTCAAACACCGTCGGCTTCTGGAATTTGCGGCCAATGCCGCGTTTGGCGATATCTGCCGGTTCGAGGCACATTAAATCGGTGGATTGATCGTAAAACGCCCTGCCGCTTTGCGGTTTGGTTTTGCCGGTAATCACATCCATCAGCGTGGTTTTTCCGGCACCGTTCGGGCCAATTACACAGCGCAATTCGCCAACGCCGATATTGAGCGACAAATTCGTCAGAGCCTGGAAACCGTCAAAATTGACATTGATGTTTTCCAGCATTAGCACCGGGTCGGTCTGGTCGCGGAAGCGGTCAGCCTCATGCTGGCGGGTAAACAGTGGTTCGCCGGGTTGCATTATTTCTCTCCTTTACGCAGCAGGCCAATCACGCCGCGCGGTAAAAACAGCGTGACGACGATAAAAATCAGGCCAAGAAACAGCTGCCAGTATTCCGGCACTGCCATGGTGAAGTAGCTTTTCGCACCGTTCACCAGACCTGCGCCAAGGATCGGGCCTATCAGCGTGCCGCGCCCGCCGAGTGCCACCCAAATAGCGGCTTCGATAGAGTTGGTTGGCGACATTTCACCAGGGTTGATAATCCCAACTTGTGGCACATACAACGCCCCCGCCAGCCCGCAAAGTACCGCAGATAGCGTCCACACCAGCAGCTTGAAACCTTTTGGGTCATAACCGCAGAACACCAGGCGGTTTTCTGCATCGCGCACCGCGGTTAGTACCCGGCCAAACTTGCTGCGAGCCAATGTGAAACCTATTCCGAGGCTTGCCATCAGCAACAAAACCGTGGCGATAAACAGCCCGATGCGCGTACCCGTTGCGGTAATCGGCATACCTAAGATAGTGGTAAAGCCAGTGAAACCGTTGTTGCCACCAAAGCCAGTTTCATTGCGAAAGAACAGCAGCATTCCGGCGTAGGTCAGCGCCTGGGTCATAATCGAGAAATAGACGCCTTTGATTTTTGAGCGGAAGGCAAAGAAGCCAAACACCAACGCGAGCAGCCCCGGCACCAGTACAATCAGCGCCAACGCCCAGGCAAAATGCTGCGTACCCCACCAGAACCACGGCAATTGATCCCAGGAAAGGAACGACATAAACGCCGGTAGCCCGTCGCCTGCGGCCTGACGCATCAGGTACATGCCCATCGCGTAGCCGCCGAGTGCAAAGAAAATGCCATGCCCAAGTGACAATAACCCGGCGTATCCCCACACCAAATCCAGCGCAACCGCGACAGTTGCATAACAGAGGATTTTACCGACCAGCGTCAGCGTGTAAGTCGAAAGACTCAGTGGATGACTGGCTGGCAACAGCGTCAGAAACGGCAATGTCAGCATCAGCACCACCATCAGCGAACCCAGCGCCATCGAGATGCGCGGTGCTTTGCGGGTCAGTGTTAACGTTAGCGGCTGG
Organism: Buttiauxella sp. 3AFRM03; assembly: GCF_003675305.1. Lineage (NCBI taxonomy): Bacteria > Pseudomonadati > Pseudomonadota > Gammaproteobacteria > Enterobacterales > Enterobacteriaceae > Buttiauxella > Buttiauxella sp. 3AFRM03. The sequence goes on along the minus strand of NZ_CP033076.1, from coordinate 305,896 downwards.
CTCATCAGTCGATAACCCTCCCTTTCAGGGCGAACAGGCCTTGCGGTCGTTTCTGGATAAACAGAATAATCAGCACAAGGATGAGGATTTTGCCCAGCACCGCGCCAATTTGCGGTTCCAGTATTTTGTTAAAGATCCCAAGCCCGAAAGCTGCGGCCACGGTTCCCGCCAGTTGCCCGACACCGCCGAGCACCACCACCAGGAAAGAATCGATGATGTAGCCTTGCCCCAGTTCCGGGCCGACGTTACCAAGCTGAGAAAGCGCCACCCCACCAAGACCTGCAATGCCGGAACCGAGGCCAAACGCCAGCATATCCACGCGCCCGGTTGGCACGCCGCAGCAGGCGGCCATGGCGCGGTTTTGCGTCACGGCTCGCACATTCATGCCAAGACGCGTTTTATTGAGCAGCAACCAGGTGAAGAGCAACACCAGCATCACGAAACCAATCACCACCAGGCGGTTCCACGGCAAAATCAGGTTTGGCAGCACTTGTACGCCACCAGACAGCCACGCTGGGTTCGCGACCTCCATGTTCTGCGCACCAAACACCATGCGCACAATCTGGATAAGCATCAGGCTGATGCCCCACGTCGCCAGCAAGGTTTCCAGCGGGCGGCCATAAAGATGGCGAATCACGGTGCGCTCAAGCGCCATGCCGATTCCGGCGGTGATGGCAAATGCCACCGGCAAAGCGACAATCGGGTAAAACGTCAGCCAGGCCGGTGCATATTGCTGAAAAGCGCTTTGCACCAGCCATGCGGAATACGCGCCCAACATCAGCATTTCGCCATGCGCCATATTAATCACGCCCAGCAAACCGTAGGTAATCGCCAGCCCCAGCGCTGCCAGTAGCAAAATAGAACCCAGCGACAGCCCCATAAATGCCTGACCGAGAATCTCGCCCAGCATTAAACGGTGTTGAATTTTTTTCAGCCCTTCGCTCGCCGCTTTGCGCACCTGCGCGTCGGGTTCGGTCTGCGCGTCCGTCAGCGGTTTGAGTAGTGCCTGGGTGTCGGGGTCAGCCGAGTGACTCAGCAGGTCGACTGCATTTAAACGCACTTTTGCGTCAGTGCTCGCGAGTTGTAGTTGTGCCAGCACGCCTTCCAGCGCGTGGCGGACATTTTCATCCGGTTCAGCTTTCAGCCTTTGTTGCAGCAACGGCAGCAAATCAGGCTGGACATCGCGTTGCAGCGCCTCTGCCGCTTGCAAACGCTCAGTGACATTGTCACTTATCAGGCGATGACTGGCGAGTGCGCTGCCTGCAAGAACGCGTAATCGGTTAGTCAGTCGGACTTTTTTATCGTTAATGACCAGATTTTCTTGCGCCAGAGCGTTGAGTAACGGTAACCGCTTTGCATCCGGTGCCGCCGCCCATGTTTGCAGCAGTTTTGCCTGTTGCGTGCGGTTTGCTGCGGCAAAATCCTCAGCGTCTCCGGCATGAGCGAAACACGGCAGCAGCCAGGCTACGAATAACAGGCAGCGGAGTAATTTCATGGGCATCTCCTGGAGTTTATGGTGGATGACGCTGCGCTTATCCACCCTACAAAGGCATTTGTAGGTCGGGTAAGCGTTAGCGTCACCCGACACTGGTTTTGCTTTAGTTGCTCACCATTTTCACAGGCTCGTCAGACTTCTTGTCGTTACCGGCAATGAACGGGCTCCACGGCTGGGCGCGTACCGGTGCATCGGTCTGCCACACCACGTTGAACTGGCCGTTGCCTTCGATTTCACCAATCATCACTGGCTTATGCAGATGGTGGTTGGTGGCGTCCATGGTGAGCGTAAAGCCAGACGGCGCTTTGTATGTTTGCCCTGCCATCGCCTCACGAACTTTGTCCACATCCGTGCTTCCGGCTTTTTCCACCGCCTGCGCCCACATATGGATGCCGACGTAGGTCGCTTCCATCGGGTCGTTGGTCACGACCGTGTCGGCATTCGGCAGCTTGTGGGCTTTGGCGTAGGCTTTCCATTCGGCGACAAACGCTTTGTTGGTTGGGTTATCGACCGATTCGAAGTAGTTCCATGCCGCCAGGTTGCCGACCAACGGTTTGGTGTCGATACCGCGCAGCTCTTCTTCGCCGACCGAGAACGCCACCACCGGAACATCGGTCGCTTTCAGGCCCTGATTGGCGAGTTCTTTGTAGAACGGCACGTTGGAGTCGCCGTTAATGGTGGAGATAACCGCGGTTTTGCCGCCCGCCGAGAATTTCTTGATATTGGCAACAATGGTCTGGTAATCGCTGTAACCAAACGGCGTATACACCTCTTCAATGTCTTTATCCTGCACGCCTTTGGAATGCAGGAACGCGCGCAGAATCTTGTTGGTGGTGCGCGGGTAAACGTAATCCGTACCCAGCAGGAAGTAGCGTTTCGCCGCCCCACCGTCTTCGCTCATCAGGTATTCCACCGCCGGGATCGCCTGCTGGTTTGGTGCCGCACCGGTATAAAACACGTTTGGCGACATCTCTTCACCTTCGTACTGCACCGGGTAGAACAGCAGCCCGTTCAGCTCCTCAAACACCGGCAATACCGATTTGCGCGAGACCGACGTCCAGCAGCCAAACACCACCGCCGCTTTATCCTGACTTAATAACTGGCGTGCTTTTTCAGCGAACAGCGGCCAGTTTGACGCCGGGTCAACCACCACCGGTTCGAGCTGTTTGCCCAGCACGCCGCCTTTGGCGTTAATGTCGGCGATAGTCATCAGCGCCACATCTTTGAGCGGCGTTTCAGAAATCGCCATAGTGCCGGACAGAGAGTGCATGATGCCCACTTTGATGGTGTCAGCAGCTTGTGCGCTGAAGGCCAGCCCCATGTTGACAACAGACGCGGAGAGCGCGAAAGCTTTAATGAAGGTGCGACGTTGCATAGTGTGTGTACTCCCAAACGTATTATTAAGAAATAACCCCATGCTTCGCCTGATGAAGCATATGGAGAGTAATTTGACGGACCTCTTTCTGACTTGCGGCTATATGGTCGTGTAAGCGGGTCTGCGCCTCCTGAAGTTGACGGTTCAAAATGGCGAGCAAAATCTGCCCATGCTCGAGATACGTGGCACTGACGCGGGGGCGTTTGGTGAAATCCAGCCGCCGCACAATACGAATTTTTTCGGTGATTTCACGGTGTACCCGCGCCATTTCCGGGTTACCTGCGGCCTCCACCAGCGTCATATGGAAAACTTCATCGTGGCTGGCGACTTCCGCGCCGTCTGGCAATTGCGGTGCATCAATCCAGAACTGCTTTAGTGCCTGTAACGACCGCGAGCGTACTTCTGCAGGCAGCGCACATAGCCGTTTTACGGCTTCCAGTTCCAACACAATGCGCAGATCATAGAGTGATTCCAGATGATCGAAATCCACCGCTTTGATCTGCCAACCGCTACGCGGCTGCACTTCGACATAGCCTTCTTGTTCCAACGCATACAGCGCCTGGCGCACCGGAGTGCGGCTCGCCGCCATGCGCACTGCGATGTCGTTTTCGCTGAATCGGTCGCCTGGCAGTAACTGGAAATCAAAAATTTCCTGTTTCAGTAAGCGGTAGATGCGCTCGGCAATGCCTTCTGGTTTTTTCATGCCCTCACCCTAACCCTCTCCCACGGGAGAGGGGATTGTCCGGTTTTCTCCTTCTCCTGGAGGAGAAGGGATTGTCCGGTTTTCTCCTTCTCCTGGAGGAGAAGGGATTGTCCGGTTTTCTCCTTCTCCTGGGGGAGAGGGGATTGTTCGGTTTTCTCCTTCTCCTGGGGGAGAAGGTCGGGATGAGGGCGTCCGTCACCAAACATCACACCGCATCCAGCCACAACAACGCATCGCCCGGCCCAACCGGATGCCCTTGCTGGCAACTGATTCGCAAGACCGTGCCATCACATGGTGCGGCCACCATCAGTTCCATCTTCATGGCTTCCACCACAATCAACGGCTCACCCTGCTTCACCGTTTGCCCAGGTTCCACGAGGATTTTCCAGATATTGCCGTTCAAATCGGCACTCACCAGATGGCCCTCCTGGTCTTCAATATCCAGCGGCTCCGCCTGCATCGCGATCTCAATGGCAGCACTTTCTTGCTCTTTCCAGTTCGCCACTTCGCGGTTAAATGCCAGTTGTTGGTGCTGGCGGAAATCAGCAATGTCATCGGCGTTGTCGGCAAGGAACGTGGTGTAAGCGGCAAAATCAAACTCGACTTCTTCAACACGCACCTGCGCGCGTCCTTCACGGAAAGCGCTGCGGAACTCGGTCAACTCATCTTCCGTTACCGGATAAAAACGCACCTGGTCGAAGAATTTCAGCAGCCATGGTTCGTCGCCAAACTGTTCGTTTTTAAGGAATTTATTCCAGATAGGCAGCGTGCGCCCCACCAGTTGGTATCCACCGGGTGAATCCATGCCGTAGATGCACATATACATGCCGCCAATCCCGACGGTGCCTTCGGCAGTCCAGGTGCGCGCTGGGTTATATTTCGAACTGAGTAAGCGGTGGCGCGGGTCGAGCGGCACTGCGCACGGTGCGCCGAGATACACATCTCCCAAACCCAGAATCAAATAACTGGCGTTAAAGATGATCTCCCGAACCTCGTCGCGGTGCGCCAGCCCATTGGTGCGCTGAATAAAATCAACGTTATTGGGCAGCCATGGCGCATCGGCGCGCACGGTTTCTTTGTAACGCTCAACGGCGGCAAGGGTTGCGCTGTCTTCAAAGGCCATCGGCAAATGCACAATACGCGACGGGATTTTAAGTTTCGTGACATCGCCGAGCTGTTTTTCCAGGCCAAGCAGCAAAGTGAGCAATTGCGACTGGGAAATATGCTGGCTGTCGTAACGCACTTGCAGCGAACGCACGCCCGGCGAAAGCTCTTCAATGCCGGAAACCCCGACCTGATTGATGGCTTTCATCAGCAGATAAATACGCAGGCGCAGCGCCAAATCCAGCACGTTGTCGCCGTATTCGATCAGCACATAGTTGTCACCTGCCTGGCGGTAAACCACCGCCGGTAAATCACCCTGCGCCGCCAGTTCTGCGAGAATTGCCGCACTTGAAGTGGTAGTTGGGGTGATCGACGGGTGCAAATCCGGTAGGTTCAACACGTGCAGCAAATTAGTGACCGCCACGTCCTGGGCGATTTCCAGCGACTGAGCATGTTCAAAAGTAATGGCGTGGAAGCGAATACGGTCGCCAGGCTTCACCTGCCCGACTTTCCACAGTTCCGCTTTGGCGATGGTTACCGGGCAAACAAACCCGCCAAGGCTTGGGCCGTCGCGGGTCAAAATCACCGGGAAGTCTCCGGTAAAATTCACCGCGCCAATCGCGTATTCACAGTCGTGAACGTTGGAAGGATGCAGCCCCGCTTCGCCACCGTCAGCTCGCGTCCACTGCGGTTTCGGGCCAACTAATCGCACGCCAAGGCGGTTGGAGTTGTAGTGAACCTGCCATTCGGACTCAAAGAACGTTTGCATCGACTCCGGCGTGAAGAAATCAGGTGCACCGTGTGGCCCGTACAACACACCGATTTCCCACACATCGCTGTACTGCGGAATCACCGCCGGTTCCGGCGTTTGCGGCAGTGAAATCGGCGCAGGCGTGGTGCAGGCTGGCAAGCAAGGCTGGGAAATTGCCAGCACATCCGCCACTCGCAAGGTGCGCCCGGCGTGGCCGCCGAACTGCCCAAGGGCAAACGTTGAGCGGCTACCGAGATACACCGGCACATCAATTCCGTTACGCACCGCCAGATAGGTGCGGCAACCCGAAATCGCACGCCCCAGCTTTAGCGTTTGCCCTGCTTTCACAATCACCGGCTGCCAGTAAGGAACCGCTTCATCGTCGAGCGTTGCCGGGCAATCCGCGCCCGTTAAGGCAATGGTCGCCGCACTGTGGAAACGCAGCGTTGGCCCTTGCAGGGTAAATTCCAGCCCGGCGGCTGACGGATGGTTGCCGACAATGCGATTTGCGAGGCGAAACGCAAAATCGTCCATTGGCCCCGATGGCGGCACGCCAATGTCCCAGTAACCCAGTCGGCCTGGGCTGTCCTGCACGCTGCTCCAGGTGCCCGGCTCCAGCACTTCAATCGCATGCGCCTGGTATTCCACACCATCAAGCAAACGCGTCCACATCATTCCGGCTTTAAATTCTGCCAGTTGCACGATTTGGCGCAGGTAATCGAGGTTGGTGGCGATACCGTGTAAACGCGTGGCGGCAAGTACGGTGTTCAGTTTACTTAACGCCTGCTGACGATCGTCGCCATAAACGATCACTTTGGCGATCATCGGATCGTAGAACGCACTCACTTCACTGCCGGTGCTAACCCAACCATCAACGCGAACATCTTCCGGGAAGAAAACGTCGGTCAGCACGCCGGGGCTTGGCTGGAAGTTTTTCAGCGCATCTTCGGCGTAAATGCGCACTTCAATGGCGGCACCTTTTGGGGGCCGCACCAGACGTTGCCAGTCCAGCGTGACGCCCGCGGCCACATTAATCATGCATTCGATAAGATCCAGACCGGTGACCATTTCGGTAACCGGGTGCTCTACCTGCAAACGGGTATTCACTTCGAGGAAGTAAAACGCATCGCGAGCAGCATCGTAGATAAACTCCACGGTGCCTGCGCTGCGGTAATTCACCGATTCGCCTAGTGCCACGGCGGCGGCGTGAATAGCTTCACGCGTGGCCTGCGGTAAATTTGGCGCGGGCGTTTCTTCAACAACTTTCTGGTTACGGCGTTGCAATGAACAATCGCGTTCGCCCAGCGCCACCACTTTGCCTTTGCCGTCGCCAAAAATTTGCACTTCAAGATGGCGGGCGCGGTCGACAAAACGCTCGATAAACACACCATCGTCGCTGAAAAACTGCTGTCCCATGCGTTTTACGCTCGACCAGGCGTCAACCAGGCTCGCTTCATCTTCACAACGTGTCAGGCCAATGCCACCACCACCAGCGGTAGTTTTCAGCATTACCGGGTAACCAATTTCAGCTGCCGCCAGTTGTGCTTCTTTCAGCGTTAACAGCAAACCGGTTCCCGGCGTCATCGGTACATCAGCTTTAAACGCCAGGTCGCGAGCGCAATGCTTCAGCCCAAAGTCACGGATTTGTTCAGCGGTGGGGCCGATAAAAACGAGGCCGTTTTCAGCACACGCCTGGGCAAATTCCGCGCGTTCGGACAAAAAACCGTAGCCTGGGAAAATCGCCTGCGCGCCGCTTTGTTTGGCTGCCGCGATGATTTTCTCGATATCAAGATAGCTTTCAGCCGCTTTCTCACCGCCCAACGCGATGGCGACGTCGGCATCCATCACATGCTGTGCATTGGCGTCGGGCTCGGAATACACCGCCACGCTGGCGATCCCCATTTTTTTCAATGTTTTAATGGCGCGAACAGCAATTTCACCGCGGTTGGCTATCAATACTGAGCTAAACATTTTTCATCTCCTCAGGCGCTGTGGTGACGGGCAAGCCAGGCTTTCCAGCCGCCCCACGCGGTAATATCCGTGGCATCGCTTAGTGCTGCGGGTTCGCAAATAAACCCTTTCACGCTCCTGCCGTCTTCCAGAGTCAAAGTACCGATCCCAAGCGGCGCGGGGATCTCCGCCACAAATTCACCGAATCTAGCCAGCGGGATATCCCATAGTTCTACGGCAATCGGCTGCCCTTCCAGACTGCGGGCAAGGCCCGGTTTTGGCGGCTGAGTATTGGCCAGCGCATAAAGGCGATAATTGGCAGCGGTGCGCGATTCTTCGATAAACACCGCATTGCGCGTGGTGAGTTGGTGGTTGAGCGGCATTCCACGCAGATGTGCGCCCACCACGGCAACGCGAACGTGGTTTGCCGAGATTTTTGCGGTAATGGTCGCAGGAAGTGCTTTTTCAGTCGCACCCAGCGGCTGGTCCAACGCCTGCTGCCAGCTTTTGCCGAAGTGACTCAGCGCCTGGTCATGCCATGCGGGCGCGATAAGCGTGATTCCGGCAGGAATTCCGTCTGCGCGGAAATCCCCCGGCAGCGCCAGCGCGCAGAGGTCAGCCAGGTTGGTAAAGTTGGTGTAGGTGCCAAATTGCGAGTTGTAGCGCACCGGTTCCTGCGCCATTTCAGCGAGGGTATGAATAGTCGGAGACGTTGGCACCACCAGCGCGTCAAACTCGCTGAGTTGCGCGTTAATTTGGCGCGAGAGTTCAGCGCGGGTGTATTCCGCCTGCCAGGCATCACAAGCCGTGTAGTTCAGGCCGTTTGCCACAATACCGCGCACGATTGGGTCCATGGCTTCAGGCTTATTTTTGAAAATATCGCCAACCGCAACGGTGCGCTCGGCCACCCACGCGCCGTTATACAGTTGAGCGGCTAACTCGTTAAACACCGTGAAATCAATCGGTACCAGTTCCGCGCCCTGCTGCTGCAAACGCGCCAGGGTTTTGGCGAAAGCCACTTCACTTAAACGGTCCCCAAAGAATTCAAGCCGATCGGGAATAGCAAAACGGAGTTTTTCACTAAAACGTGCCGGAGCGGTCTGCGGGTTGGCGCGGGAGTATGGATCTTGCCGATCGTAACCGCCAGCAATCGCTGCAACGGTTTCAGCATCTTCAACGGTTAATGCGAACACTGAAACACAGTCGTTCAATCGACACGCAGGAACCACACCGGCAGTAGAAACCCAACCTTTGGTCGGTTTCAGACCAACAATATTGTTAAAACCTGCTGGCACGCGGCCTGAACCGGCAGTGTCGGTTCCCAGCGCAAAGCACACCAGCCCGCGAGCCACCACCGATGCGGAGCCCGAACTGGAACCCCCGCTGACATATTCAGGGTTGAAGGTATTTTTTACTGCACCAAACGGAGAGCGAGTGCCGACTAATCCGGTGGCAAACTGGTCGAGGTTGGTTTTACCGACCACAATCGCCCCGGCCGCTTTCAGGCGGGCTATCACCGTTGCATCTTTTTCAGGGGTGTAAGTAAATGCCGGGCACGCCGCGCTGGTGGGCATTCCGGCAACATTAATATTATCTTTCGCCGCAAAAGGAACGCCTAATAATGTAAAATCTGCTACTTGCTTTTCACCAGAATTAATTGCCTGAAAAATTGTGGTTAATTGTGCATAAATTTCATCCTGCGTGGCGATATATATCCACGCATTATCATCACGGGATAAATTTGCATTTAATTGCTGATATGCCGCCACTAGCTGTTGCGGATGCTGGCGGTAACTCGCGACCCATTCAGGCAAGGTTGCCACTGACATAAACTGGAATCCCATCTGGTATACAAGATGGAGCAAATAAAGCATTTACCGTGCCAGGTATTTACAGCGCTGATAATCAAGAGATTTAAATATACCTAAGAACGCATCATTCATTTTTCGCACTATTATAGAGCGAAGGATTAAGTTAATTATCCAGAAAGGTGCAAATAGATAACTTCATATTATTTTCTTATATTTTAGATTTGTCGGATGACGCTTAAGCTTATCCGACCTACGAAAATCCCCGGGAAAACATAAAAATGTCATGCTCGTGATTTGATAGTGTGATCAACCACCAGGAAAGCAAATTAACCATACAATACCCTAAGTATTGTCTCAAATGCGGCATTAACACCGCATGCGGATGCGCAAAATAGAATACGATTCCATCACAGATCGAACTTAGGTATAGCGCCAATAGCTGCTTATACTTCCTTAAAATGTCTAAAGGCAAACGAACATGAATAAGCCCGCCCCTACCGGTTTATTGCAGCAACCTAAACCGTTTTTTATGATTTTTTTTGTTGAGTTATGGGAGCGTTTTGGATACTACGGCGTGCAAGGTATTCTGGCCGTTTTCTTCGTTAAAGAGCTCGGTTTTTCACAGGAACAGGCCTTTGTTACCTTTGGTGCCTTTGCCGCACTGGTTTACGGGCTGATCTCAATCGGTGGTTATGTTGGCGATCATTTATTAGGAACAAAACGCACGATGGTTCTTGGTGCCGTGGTACTGGCGCTGGGCTACTTTATGACCGGTTTGTCGCTGCATAATCCTGATATGATCTTTATTGCCCTGGGCACCATTGCGGTGGGCAACGGGCTATTTAAAGCCAACCCAGCCAGTCTGCTTTCAAAATGTTATCCGCCAAAAGATCCCCGTCTGGACGGCGCATTCACCCTCTTTTACATGTCTATCAACATTGGTTCTTTGTTGTCTTTGTCTCTTGCTCCCGTCATTGCCAACAAATATGGCTACGCCGTTACCTACAACCTGTGCGGCATTGGCTTAGTCTTCGCATTGCTGGTTTATTTCTGCTGCCGTGGCATGGTGCGCGACATCGGCTCGGAACCCGATAGCAAGCCGATGAGCTACAAAAACTTACTGCTGGTTTTAGCGGGAACTGTGCTGATGATTTACGTTTGTGCCTGGCTGATGCATAACGTAAAAGTGGCCAATATTGTGTTAATTGTGCTGTCCATCATCGTGATTTTCCTCTTCTTCCGTGAGGCCGCGAAGCAAAACAAAAGCGATCGCAACCGCATGTACGTCGCCTTTGTGCTAATGATTGAAGCGGTACTGTTTTACATTCTGTATGCCCAGATGCCGACGTCGCTGAACTTCTTTGCTATCAATAACGTGCGCCATGAAATTCTCGGTTTTACTATCAACCCCGTCAGTTTTCAGGCTCTGAACCCATTCTGGGTGGTGGTCGCCAGCCCTATTCTGGCTTCGCTGTATACCCGTTTTGGTGCCAAAGGCAAAGATCTGACGATGCCTGCCAAGTTCACTCTCGGCATGTTCCTGTGTTCGTTAGGCTTTTTAACTGCCGCCGCCGCTGGGATGTGGTTTGCTGACGCGCAAGGGCTGACCTCACCGTGGTTTATCGTGCTGGTGTATTTGTTCCAGAGTTTGGGTGAACTGATGATAAGCGCGTTAGGTTTAGCAATGGTCGCAGCGCTGGTGCCGCAAACTATGATGGGCTTTATTCTCGGGATGTGGTTCCTGACCCAGGCCGCGGCCTTCCTGCTCGGCGGCTACGTTGCCACCTTCACGGCAGTGCCAGAATCCCTTAACGATCCGCTGCAAACGCTGCCGATTTATACTGGTGTGTTCAGCAAAATTGGCATCACGACCTTTGTTATCGCGCTGATTATGGCCGCAATGGTGCCGTGGCTAAACCGTATGATGAATATGCAACCGGAAGTGAAAACCGCTTAACTTTTTCGTCTTTGTTTCTTATCACGCCGCCTTCAACGAAGGCGGTTTGTGATAACACTTTCTGAAACTTAAATAATGGTGCCGCCTTTGGTTAAATCATCACGGCGCTGTTCCACTTCCGCTTTGTGATGATGGCCCTTCTGCGCAATGGCGTTACGTAAACGCTGCTGCTGTGCGTAACGGTCTTCGCGGGTTAACTCAGCATCGTCGCTCAGTTCAATCAGCAACTCATTCATATGCTCAATCACATTTTCAGTTACCGCTGCGTCTACGCGGGCAATAACATCTTCCAGGTGCGCCATAACTATCTCCTTAATTTTAGAGGTATACCTTATGACTCCGCGGTGATTTTCTCAAGATCATTAATCATTCGTGCTGTTTACAGAATGAATCTAAGGCTCCGGCCAATGTCGCTGGATTCTCCCATGACATGGAATGCCCGCATTCGGTTAATACCGATGTGCTAATGCCCCCGTTTTGAACTTGGGTGAAATCACCGTCGGGGAGCGATTGTTCGCCAAAGATCAACGAACGCGGTTTCTCCATGCGCGCGAAAATCGTTAACCAATGATTACCCTTGATCAGACTTTCCGCTCCACGCCATACAGCCCAGGGGGCCGCTGCCGCTAAACTTCCTGACCATGGGCCATTTTCATTGTTAACCATTGCATTATGCCGATCTGCGACATAATTCGCTTCAGTTACGCTGCAAATTTGTTGGCTAAAAAAGCCGCCGCCCGCATGGAAATTAGGCTCTGAAACGATCAGCCCGGATAAATTTGCCGTCAATAATTCTGCTGCTTCAATACAGATACTGCCGCCCATGCTATGACCATAGAGAAAATACTTCTCCAGTTTCAGATGACCAATAAGTTCAGCCACCACTTGCGCCTGTTCTTTAATTGAATAACTGAAATCGCGGGGTTTTTCGCTATATCCGTAACCGGGGAGGTCGATAAGAATCGCCCTTCGTCCAGCAAAATTTTTATCAGCAACGACGCGGGGATATTCATAAGATGAGGCGCAACCGAGGCCATGAACAAATACAAGCGGTGTGCCGCTGCCGGGCAAGTCCAGCCAGCGGACGCGGCAGTTTGCAGTGGTTGAAAAAAATGACTCCATGTCGTTATTCCTGTCTTTTTAACGGTGGATGTCGCTAACATTCATCCCTACAACTGCTGTCTTGTAGGGGGGATAAGCCGAAGGCGTCATCCACCATTAATGCCAATAATGTCGGAGGTCGCTAACGCGAATCCGACCTACACAAAAGCTTATCAGTTCAATTTTGCTTTCGAGAAGTCGCTACCGTTCAGGCTCACACTGTAACCCGTCACATTACTGCGCGTGGCGTAGAAGGTTTTGCCGTTAGCGAGTGGGATCCACGGTGCTTGCTGGTAGAACACTTCTTGTGCCTGCTCGTAAAGTTTGGCGCGTGCGGCCGGGTCGCTGGTCAGTTTTGCTTTCTGTGTCAGCGCATCGTACTGCTTGTCGCACCACCGCGCGGCGTTGGAACCACTTTGGATGCTGCCGCAACCGAGCAAGGTATCGGCGAAGTTGTCCGGGTCGCCGTTGTCGCTCATCCAGCCAAATAATGCGGAGGAATGTTCGCCTTTACGCATACCTGAAAGATATTCGCCCCACTCAAAGGTGACGATTTTCGCGTTCACGCCCACTTTCGCCCAGTCATGCTGAATCATCTCGGCGATGCGACGTGAATTCGGGTTGTATGGGCGTTGCACTGGCATCGACCATAAATCGGTATCGAAGCCCTTCTCAAGGCCCGCTTGCTTGAGCAACTCTTTGGCTTTGGCTGGGTTGTAGCTGCGATCTTTCAGATCTTTATCAAAACCTAACATGGCTGGTGGAATCGGTGATTTTGCAATGGTGCCCGAGCCCATAAACACGGCATTAATAATGGCTTGTTTATCGACGGCGTAATTCAGCGCCTGGCGAACCAGCACGTTGTCGAACGGTTTTTTGGTGGTATTAAACGCCAGATAACCGACATTCAAACCATCGACGGTATGCAGCTCGAGGTTTTTATCGGCTTTAATGGCTTCGAACTGTACCGGTGCTGGTGCGGGGATAATCTGGCATTCGTTCTTCTGCAATTTCGCCATGCGCGTTTGCACGTTTGGCGTAATCGAGAAGATCAGGTGTTTAGTTGGCACTTCGCCATTCCAGTAATTCGGGTTTGCCACGTAGCGAATCAACGAATCCACTTTGTATTCCTGCAACGCAAACGGGCCGGTGCCGATGGGTGCGGTATCGACCTTTTCTGGCGTGCCCGCTTTTAGCATCGCATCGGCGTATTCAGCCGAAAGAATCGACGCAAAGTCCATTCCCCAGTCTGCGAGGAAGGCCGCATTTGGCTCACTCAAAGTGAACTGAACGTGATTGTCATCGATCTTCTTCACTTCAGTGATGAGCTTATCGAGGCCAACATCGTTGAAATATTCGTAACTTGCCTGCGAGACATTGTGGTACGGGTGTTTCGGGTCTTTTTGTCGCATCACCGAGAACACCACGTCGTCGGCGTTGAAATCGCGCGTCGGTTTAAACTCTTTATTGCTATTGAACTTCACGCCTTTGCGCAGCGTGAATGTGTAGGTTTTACCGTCCGGGCTGATTTTCCACTCTGTCGCCAAAGACGGCACCGGCAGGTTATCACTCGGGCGGAATTCAACCAGCCGGTTGTATAACGTTTGCGAGCTGGCAACAAACGTTGGCCCGGAACTGGCGATTTGTGGGTTGAAGGATTCTGGAGAGGCTTCTGAGCAGTAAACCAGGGTGTTATTCGCGGCAGCGAATGCGGAGCTGGCGGGTAATAAGCTGGTTAACAGCAACGCGAGGAGGGTTTTCCCTGTCGACATGATTTTACCTTTTGTTTGCTTGCCAAAATGATGAGTGAACTTATTATTTTTAAGGATGAATCACACCATAACCCAGGGCCGCTGACAAATAACAAAAGGCTCTCACGTTATTCAGAAACAGGGATATTTGTGCAGTTTTCCGTCAAATACAGCACGATCTCCCGCCATTCATTTTTACAACAATGCAACGAATCGCTGAAGGATCGAACGTGAAACTGGCGTGTCACTGACAGCCGCCAGTAAAGCATCGCGATCTTTGCCTTTCATCGCCACCCTTTCACTGCGGCTGGTAATGATTTTATTCATCACTGGCGCCCTAAATTCCGGGTGGAATTGCACTGAGAATGCGCTTGGCGAGTAACGAACTATCTGATGCGGGTCGTGGCTGGATGCGCCCAACACCACTGCACCTTTAGGCAGCGCGAGCACGCTTTGCTCGTGGCTTAAAAAGGTATCGAACGAATTTGGCAGGCCGCTAAGAAGCGGGTCGTGCTGGGCGGCGTCATTAAGCGTGACGGCTATTTGCCCCACTTCGCTGCCTTTTGGATGGTAATCCACTACACCACCCAGCGCGTAAGCCATCAACTGGTGCCCGTAGCACACCCCCAAAACCGGCACACCCGCCTCGATAATTTCCCGCAGCCACTCGGCGGTGCGCTCACTCCACTCTTCATGGTCCGTCACCATTGCCCATGAACCGGTAATCACCGCGCCGCTAAACGTGCCGACAGCGGGAAGTGCTTCCCCTTCAAACGGGCACACCACGCTAATCGGGCCAACATCCCCCAATGCCGCGTTAAACCACTGCGGCTGTTCACCTACAGCTTTGCGAATATCTAACGGCGGATGACCCATTTGAACCAGTAATAACGGCAATGTTTGCGGCATTTATGGCGCGCTCCCGAACGAGTTGCGAAGAATAATGAGTAGCACAAAACCAGGGAACGTCCCAATGACTTAAGTGCAATCGCCCGATAATTAGAGAAAAAACCCGTCTCTTCCACCGTTCACTTGCGCAAGCTTTCAGTAAAGTGGCAAGCGTGAAGATGGCTCAAACTGAGCTGAAAACAGCAGGATTGATGACGTGGCAAAAACATTATTGCGCAGCGGATGCTTAGATGACTTCCTTTCGCTAGGCGAAAACGGGCAGACCGTATTCGACTCAGCGCTACAAATTCGCGAAACATTGCGCTTACGCAAACAGCAGGCAGTGGTCGATAGTCTGGCAATCCCGCAGCCAAACGATGAAGGTGACCGGGTTGACTGGTACGCGCCATTTGAAGGCACAGTCGTCAGTTGGGCGGCAGCGAGTGATGAACAACGCAAAAAAGCCCTGCGTTACCTCGATAACTGCCAGGCCAATGTCGCCTCGTTAATTCAGCGCTGCCAGCAGGCGGAAAAAACGGCTATCCAGCTGTTTGGTTCGTTGCTGGCGAATGCGTTACAGTTTCCAGGCAGCCAGCATGTCTATCTGGTTGACGGCAAACCGGTTCTCACGTTTTGGGGCTTTGTCAGCCTCAATACTGACGCCCGTACCGATGCCATGGACTGTTTACGCATCGTTGAAGAACATGAACCGGTTATCGAGTTTCTTCCCGAACCGCCGCCTGCCGATCCGCCTGTGGTGGTGCTTAGCGAGCCGGATGAGCCGCTCTATTCTATTGCGCCTTCTATTATTATTGCCGAACCCGTCATCGAAACGCTGCCAGTGCAACAGCCCGTTGCCCAAACTGTGCCTGATGTTTCACCGGTTAAAAAAACACGGCGCTGGTTGCTGCCCGTTGCGGCAGCGATTATTGCCAGCATCGCTGCCCCGCTCGCCTGGTTTCTGATATCGACCCCGCACGCAGAACCTTTAGCGCAAATTGCCCCAGAAGTTAAACCAAAGGTTATCGCTCCGGCGGTGATTCAGGCGCAACCCGTTGCCCACGTTTCCACATTGCCTGTTGCCCAGGCTGCCGTTATCGAATCGCCCGCGCCTGAGCCAGAGCCGGTGGTTACGCCTGCTGAGATTCCCAAAGGCGCGCTGATTTTACCCGCCGACGCATTAAAAGCCGGTTCCACCAAATTCCTTAACGGCAGCTGGCGCGTCGCCATCAATGTGAAAGATTCGATTACCGGCAAACCGCCGACGCTGCGTTATCAAATCGCCAAAAACAAAGGCACTGTGCGCCTGGTTCATGGCGACAACATTGTCTGTAAAGCGGAAGTCTTTTCAGGGTTGATGCAGTCCGGAACATTGATGATTAAAACCCGTGGCAATGCACGTTGTAGCGATGGTTCGCGCTACCCGCTGCCGGAAATTGCCTGTAATGCTGGCGCGAATGATGTCGCGGAGTGCACCGGGCGCTATCAAGGTGACACCGTGGTGCCTGTGACATTTAAAAAAGTGAGTGATTAAGCCATGCTTGCCACCCTGTATCCCTATAAACCGAGCGTGACGCTCATTAAAGACAGCGGCATTCAGTTTCTGGATTTCGGCCTGGCGCCGCAGCCAGACGCCCCGCACACCGGGCGCTTTGTGCGTAAAACGGCAAATGGCCCACTGCTGCGCCTTGATTACGATGTCGTGCCTGGCAAGTTCACCCTGCCCGGCACTCAGGGAGCCGCTCCCGAAGTCGTCAAACCTGAAAGCATCATCACGCTGGGTCACTCGCTAAAACTGCTGGATAAAACCTGGCTGCCGCTGCCGTTCCTGCGTTTTAACCCGCCGCGCACCTTTGTTGGCGGCCCGGATAACTGGGCGCGGGTGCAAATTCGCAGCCTTGAAACACCGGACTCCGCAGGCAACACAGTGCGTATTACCCTCGCGCTGGACACCAAAATTCTGGCTGACGACAACCCAGCCGCACATCTGGCTCCCACGCAAAATGATGTGCGTAACGGCGCACGCTTTGCGCTGGCCTGGCAAAACGAAGAAATTAACGATTTTATTGACCAGACCTGGGTTGATGGCTGGTTACGCGAAGTGTTCACACAATTTGTTACGCGCCACGAGTCACGCAGCGAGCGTGAACTCAGCCATGCGCTGAAAACCTTCGAGTATCAGGCGCACTACCTCAATATTATTGAGATGCTTGGTGCACAACTGGCGGTGCCGGAAGTGAAAATTGTCACCGCCACGCTGCAAGCGCCTGCCATTCCGGTCGATCTGGTACTGGACGTTGGTAACACTCACACTTGCGGCGTGTTGATTGAAGACCACGGCGAAGCGAACGATGGCCTGCGCCAGACCGCCGAGCTGCAAATTCGTTCGCTCAGCGAACCGCAAACCATCAATGAAGCGATGTTCACCAGCCGCCTCGAGTTCTCAGAGGCCAAATTCGGCAAACAACATTGCTCGGTAGAAAGTGGCCGCGATGACGCATTTGTCTGGCCATCGATTGCCCGCGTCGGTGATGAAGCACGCAGCATGGCATCTGCCCGTTTAGGAACCGAAGGTGCCAGTGGTATTTCCAGCCCACGCCGCTATTTGTGGGATGAAACACCGGCCAACCAGGACTGGCGCTTTAGCCAGATGGGCGTGAAAACGCAGCGCGAACCGCTGGCCACCGCTTTCCCGTTAATGAACCTGATGAACGACGACGGGCAACCGCTCTATTCATTACCGTTAGAAGATCGCCTGCCAGTGTTCTCGCCGCAATACAGCCGCAGTTCGTTGATGACCTTAATGCTGTGTGAATTACTGGCGCAGGCGCTGATGCAAATCAACAGCGTCGGCTCGCGCCAAAGCATGGGCCACCTGAATGCGCCACGGCAGTTGCGCCATCTGATCCTCACTCTGCCGTCGGCGATGCCGAAACAAGAGCGTGAAATCTTCCGCCAGCGGATGCAGGAAGCGGTTGGGCTGGTGTGGAAAGCAATGGAATGGCACCCGACGGATGACGGTTTCAGCAACGATCGTGATTTCCAGAAAAGTGTGGTTCCGGTTCCTGATGTGCAGATGGAATGGGACGAAGCCACCTGCGGGCAACTGGTGTGGTTGTATAACGAAGCGCTGGTCAACTATGCGGGGCAAAGCGGGAACTTCTTCCAAAGCCTGGCGCGCCCAGACCGCAAATTAGCCGCCGATGAGCTACCGGGTAAAACGCTGCGTGTCGCCTCAATTGATATTGGTGGCGGCACCACGGACATGGCGATCACCCAATATCATCTGGATGAAGGCGTCGGCAGCAACGTCAAAATCACGCCACGTTTACTGTTCCGTGAAGGGTTCAAAGTGGCGGGAGACGACATTCTGCTGGATGTTATCCAGCGTTGCGTATTGCCCGCACTTCAGACACAAATTCATCGGGCGGGTGTGGCAGATACCGCAGGATTAATGACTACGCTGTTTGGCGAATCCGGACGGATGGATACGCGTGGCACGCTGCGCCAACAAACGGCGCTGCAACTGTTTATCCCGCTTGGCCATGCCGTGTTGTCGTGCTGGGAAAATAGCGACCCGGATGACAGCCACGCGATGCTGGAAGCGACGTTTGGCGAACTGCTAACCCAGCGCCCAACCGATAACGTGATTAACTATGTTCAACAGGCGGTCCAACACGCCCTGCCTGCCGATGCCCCGGCATTTGATTTGTTTAGCGTACCGCTACATGTTGAGTTGGCCAAGTTACAAGAAGCGATGCTGGCAGGCCAGTTTACGCTGACCGCCCCGCTGCAAGCGTTGTGTGAAGTCATCAGCCATTACTGTTGCGATGTGTTGTTGGTCACTGGCCGACCAGGCTGCTTGCCGGGCGTGCAGGCGCTGTTACGCTACCAGCAGCCGGTGCCAGTCAACCGTATCGTCTGGCTGGATAACTATCAGACTCATGAATGGTATCCGTTTAGCCAGCAAGGCCGCATCGGCAACCCGAAATCCACCGCGGCCGTAGGGGCCATGTTGTGCAGCCTGGCGATGGATTTACGTTTGCCTGGCTTTAACTTTAAAGCGTCCGACATTCAGGCTTATTCCACAGTGCGTTACCTGGGGATGCTGGATGGCAACAACACACTGGTCGAGAAAAATGTCTGGTATCGCGATATCGATCTCGACGATCCCAAATCCACGCTGGATACCCGCCTGCATTTCCCATTGCGCGGTAACGCCTGCCTGGGGTTCCGCCAGCTTGACGATGCGCGCTGGCCTGCCACGCCGCTCTACACTTTGGCAATCAACTCGCCGCAACTAGCCAAATCCATTGCCGGAGAAGGCGTATTAAACGTGCGCTTGCAACAAACGCGCGAAGCCGACGCTTTTGTGCTGGCGGAAGCCTGGTTGCAGGACGGCAGCAAAGTGCCGCTCAACCAATTAAGTTTTAAATTGAATACTCTGGCAGGAAGCTACAGCGGTGCCAGCCATTACTGGATTGACAGCGGGAGCGTGTACCAAAAATGACTTCAAAAACCTCAACGCTGCAACAATTAGTGGATTGGCTACAGCAGGCTCGTCTGTCGGTTCCGTTCATTGACAACGAAGCCGATGGGTTGCTGCATAACATAGCCGCCCTTCAGCAACGCCAGATTCAGATTAACTTGCAGGCGGAGCAGCCACTAACTTTTGGTTTATATGGCCACTCGGTAGACGGCAAACACCATCTGCTGACCACGTTATTGGGCGATAACTTCCAGCGCATTGAGATTTTGCTTGGCGGCAAAGTGCTGGATTACCTGACGCACATTAACCCTGGCCATGCCGCGAGTGTGGCGGTGCGCTTTACCCGCCGCGAATTACCGGTTGCGGAACATTACCCGCTGCTGCTGACGCTGTGTAATGCAAGCGAACTGGCTCAACGCCTGATTCGCCAGTATCACGCCACGTCAGCTGCCCGTTTTGCGCAACCTGAGGCGATCGCCGCAAGACTTCGGGAATTGCAGACTAAGCGCCTGGCGCAACCTAACCCAGCGATAACCCAGTTGCAACTGTCTGATATTGCGCAGGCTTATCATCAAGTGGTGCGTCGCCAGTATCATCTGGGCAGCGCGCTGTGGCAGCAAATGGCTGAGCTGATGCCGTGGCTGAGCAGTGCCGATCAGGCCGCGCTGCTGGCTCCGCTATGGGGCGACAACGCCACCAGCACCGCGCAGTGGCAACATCTTGCCGAGATGCTGAATCATTTGGGTTATGCCCGCCAGGTGCTGGCGCCTGCCAATTTGCTGGTGGATACCTTTTTACTTCCCGTGGAAGGTTTTCTGTTCCCGACCACACCAGACGTGGTGGAAATCAATGCCGACGTGCTGGTCTGCCCGCTGTTCAATCAGGAAATCGCTACGCAAGTGAGTCTTTCACTGCTTGATTTGCAGCAACTGTGTGCCGAAATCACGCTGACGCTTAACCATTTACCCCAGTTGCCACACGTCGATGTGGTGGATATTCCCCTGCTGCAACTCGACGATTACGCACAATATCTGCAACCCGATAAATTAGTGGTGTGCAATGCGGCATCAGAGCGCAGCGAAGTGAACGCCGCAGGTAAAATGCTGGCACGTTGGGTAGATAAAACCCAGGCCAGCAACACCACCACACCAGGTTTAATTTGGGCGATTACCCCGCGAGATGCCCGTTTTAGCGGCGCAAATCTGGATGAAGGCGTGCAGCGTATTATCGGCCTGCTGGGCAAACGCTGGGGTACGCTGCAAGCGCTGGACAGCCGGAATATGCACCGTTTGCTGGGATGGTTGACGGACGCACTGGTTCCCGCGCAACGCACGCTGCGCATTGAAATGTTACAGGCCGCGCTGAACACAGAAATCAGCGCCCTGTTCGCTCATCTTCTCGACGGCGAAAACCTCACGCCGGAGCGCGCACGTTCGCAGGCAGAAGATCTGGTGCGGACACTACAGACTCGCGCTGCCAGCCATGGTGAACTGCTCGCCAGCCTGCTGCCAGAACGCCATGTGCTGCAACAAAGCTGGTTGAGTCATCAGCAATTGCGCAAACAACAACCCGTTGGTTTTAGCCTGGATATCGACCTGTTCGCCGACGAAGAGAGCCCTAACCCACAAACAGCGGGCATCGACAGCTTCGCAAGCGTGGTGCATCTGTTGTGGATTAACCATCTGCGCCAGTTGGCAGCGCGCCAGGAAATTGCCGAGCTTTGCGGGCTAGACAACACGCAGCTTCAGGCCTTGTGCCAGTTGCTGATCATCGCCAGTTATCGCCTGAAACTATCGGAACAACTCGACACGGCGTTGCGCCATGGCGATGGCAGCATGGCGCAGGAAATCACCTGTGTAAGCGCGGTGTTGGGGGATTTTGTCAGTTGGTTAGGCTACGCGCAGATTGAACCAGCATTACGCCCGGCAAGCCGCGTCAACAAAGGTTCACCCGTGTTTACCCCGCAAGCCCAGGCAACCGCCAGCACCCGCCTGGTGCGTTTGGGCGACCAACCTGCTCGCGGCAATACGCTGTATGTTTACGACTGGCTGGTGGCGCTGTACACCCGCGCGCTGGAAAACATCGGTTATCGCCATCCGCTGGATGTGAGCGAGCAACAACGCCAGCAGTTGCGGGAGTTATTGGTTTGATCTGAAAATGGTGGATGACACTTGCACTGATGCACCCAACAAATCTTTCGGACGTGTTGGGTGCATATTATTGGGTCATAGATCTATCTTATTGACCTCTCCTGTACTGTCGTCACCAGACTTAAGTGGCAATATATTAATATTTGCACCAATATATTCATTTCTATATTCATAAACATGATTAACATGGTAAGGAGAATATTGATCCCGTAAAAATGATCCTTCTATTTTGAATAGTTCATCGTCTCCATTTTTTGCTAAGGCACCGGAAACATAAAGTGCTAATTCTTTTATGATGGCAATCGCTATCGCTGAACCAGGATTCGCCGCAATGGCAGCCTTGAGGCCCAATTCAGCTGCCTGGCTGGATATAATACCATTTATTATCCCACCCATTTTTCTGACATCACGATCTGATTCCATAAACAGAGCAGATAACGTAACAAATGCCCCCGGATTTTTTGGGCCATATAAAAGAAGGCCATCACCCATTATGGATACGGAGCCACCCTCCTTCACCTTTGGAAAGGGAATAGTTTGGTAATACAGAGTTGGGTTTTTCGCATTCTCAGCATCAATGGCAAGCGAAAGGACATAGGGTTCACTATAACCATCAAAAAATATGTCTGAGCTTTTCAATAACTTCATATAGCTGAGTGTAATTGCAATATTATCTTTCTTAGGGTCAAAGGCCATATTAGTCACCTGTGATTTAGATAGAGATTATGGTGTTTAACAACAAACCAGATAATTCATGAAATTAACAACAGCGAACCGCCTTTAATCTTGTCGATGAGATCCTGAACAAGTGCATACTCTACTGCCGGACAACCAAAAGAGCGCCCACACCGACCATGTTGTTTAACGTACTCATCTCCCGCATAAGGGACACCATGAAACACGATTCCGCGTTTCAAAGCATTGTTGTTAGTGTCTTCAAGTCCATCGAGCCTTAGCGCCCTGCCATGTTTAGCCATAGTGTAAGTTCCCAGGGTTTTATAAAGCCCTAATGAACTCTGGTGCGACTCTGGGATATTTGAAAATTCAGTGGCTAACCCATCATTATTCGGATCACTACCGGTACCATGAACCGCGTGAATACTTTGGACGGTATTCGCTACACGGTCAAAAATATGCATTCTTTTATTTTTTGAATGCTCATGGATCTTAAAAACAACCCAATATCGAGGGTTGGATAATGGTTTGTTTTGGGTCTGCCAGTCGATCATTTTGTCAATATCTGCCTGTGGAACACCAGCTTGCTTCGCAAGTTGCTGAAGCCCTTCGCCAATAATACCGTCCACCGATACAGGAACGACGGCTTCAAAATCATCCTTATCAATAAGTGATAACAGCCGATTGGCTCTGTTTTTCCAGCCTTTTAAAAAAACGGCCTGGGATAGTTTTTTTGCAACGATAGCGTCGAAATAGCTAATCGTTCTCTCGGCAAAGGGAGGGATCAATTCTTCATCTGTCGTGCTATTAATTTTATTTAGTGTAGCGGTATCCATTTTCCTGGTTTGGGGTAACCCTAATATCTCCTGGCAAAAACCAATGGCGGTACCGGTACCGCACACTATCCCGATATCGAACAACGCAGTTGCGATACTTTGATCTTGTACAGCATCAAGGTTTAATGCGTCCCAATAATATCTTTTATAAATCATCTTTATTGTTTCATAGCTTAAATTTTTTACTTCATCTTTAGAGACATCTTTTCTTCCAAGATATGTGGAGAGTGTGCCAATCGTAATTCCTTTATTCGTCGCCCCTCCTTTGTCATCTGGATGTTCTGAATATCCCCCTTCATTTTTCAAGGTGAATATCAGCGCATCTTCGATATCTGCGCCCTGCCCGTCAGTGAGAGTATTGATCACATCGGGTTTTTCTGCTGAATCGCCAGATATTGGTTTTTCGATGCTGGGTTGTTCGTGAACCAGTGCTTCGAGTTTTTTTATCGCAGCTATTGTATTAGGCCCAATGATTCCATCTATTTTATCCTCATATAACTCTAATGACTTAAGTGATAATTGAAGTGACTCTATCTTATTTTGAGCAAACATAGCGATCTCCTCTATAGAGCGTTCGACGTAAAAGACTATTCAATTAGCGAGCGAAGGAATAAACGTCAATCATTATTTGCCCGCAGTGAGGCCGCTAAATAATGAAGAAAATTTGTTCACTACGTAGGGAGCAAATAGTGTCATTCCGGCCAGAAGGAATTTGACTATTTGGGTGATCGAGTCGGGAACCGTACTCGTTGCCCCAAAGTCATACAACACAAACGAACCGAACCCGATGTACATAAAGAGAATGGCCAGCATCCCTATAAGCGCGATTAAGCGACTCGAACTTGCCTTCATGACAGGTACAAGCACAGGTGTGCCGTTCTTGTCATAGATTGGCTGTCTTGTGACCACTGGTACGCCATCCTGGTCCTTCGTCGTAACTTCGATGAAGGCTGGCAGCAACACATCCTCAGAAAGTGCGTCGGCTAAAGACCACTCCTTAGGAAGTGAGCCGCGAATAGCGAGTATCGCTATCAACGACCCAAAGATAACTACCCCTGGAATCAGGTAGAGAAATACCTCTGAGGGTGGATGTGGAACCCAAGTAGGTTGGGGTGCCTGGGCCTGTACTACTGTTGAGAAACAGCAAATAGCGGTTGAGAATACCAACGAGAATTTTTTGATAAGCAACATACATTCGTCTCCAATATTGTCCGCAAGCGCGGATATTATTTCGACAAGAGTTGCGCGACATAAATATGCTCTTTAAATTATTCCTGTCACGGCGAATACATTACCTTTATGCAGACAGCAAAATACCGTTTATTCATAAATCACTCATCCTGATTATGTTCATCAGAACAGCCAATACCATCATGCATAACTATCATTATTTAATTAGATATAGTCGTTATTAATTATCTTCCCCACAAATGCCGTTCGTAGGCCGGATTAGCACTCGTGACATCCGGCATTGACGTTACAAAGTAAAAATATCTCCCGTCGCCGGAGCAATAACCTCCGGCAACCACCATCGCCCCCATGCACCGGTACAATGGCACCCCAGGACTTTGTTTATTTGTTGTTGATGGAGAAAACGTCTGACCCGCAACAATTCCCACGGTGGTGCACTGCGCAAATGGAACCCGCCAATCAGCGCATAGACCTTCCTGATGCCCGTAATATCCTGGCAATGGCGCACGATATTGATAATCCCCCGGTGCCCGCAACCGGTGATAATCACCAATCCATGCTCGGATTTATATATCAGAACGCCCTCGTCAATAACGTAATCCGCAGCCGCAGGGTTACCACTAATCATCCCGTATGCTCGGGGTTCATCAACAGGGATCTCTCCCGACCATAAGAAACGATCGCTAATCTGTACAGGCGTGCGGCTGTACTCCATGCGGTGACGGGAGTAATCAATATCCAGCGATAACTTTTTAATTTTTCGGCTAAAACCCGCCAGCGTCACTACCGCGTAACGCTCATTGACTATCTGTGGATGGCAAATTATGCGGCTGTTGTCTGGTAGCCAGGGCACACCGCCACAATGATCATAATGACCATGGGAAAGTACCGTCGCGGTTAAGCTTGTCAGATCGACACCCAGAATTTCTGCGTTATGCACGAAGCTACTATCAGGGCCGGTATCGAATAAAACGCTGGTGGTTTCATCCGCCACCAACAAACTCAATCCTGCCTTAGCCCACAACAATTCATCTGCGCCGTCAGCACGCCGGTTTTCCAGTAATACCCTGATCGTTAATGCCATGTTTGCTCTTGCCTGAGAGGAAATCCATTTCCTCTTAGTTTGCGGGATTATTCTGAATGGCGCAGTGACTGGCGACTCAAAGCCCGAAAGAATGCCCTTGCCCCTGCCAACCCGTGGTTTGCAAAAATTGCTCCCAGGTTAATGCGTTTGGATTAACCTGGCGACTCCATTGCACATCACGCTCTTTACTGTAGTAACCATATTCAACGGCGTAGTCAGACATCCCGACCAGCTCATCAACTAACCCGCCCATATCAGCAAATGATGGGAAATATTGCAGCATTTCGTCACGCGTCATCGCCGGGCGATAAGCGGCTTTTATCCCGGTCACACGGCTAAAGGTTTCAACAATCTGTTTTGGTGAAAGAAATTCGCCAACAACCGGTAAAGCGCAGCCTGTGTATTTATTCTGATTATCAAAAATCTCCAGCACCGCTGGGCCAGTGGCAGTTAAAGGGTCCACAAACGGGGCGTGAAAATCTTCGGGTAAATAGATGGGGAAAACTAAAGTATCGCCCTCAAAGCGCGGCTGGTAATACTCAAGCAAATTGGTATAGAAAAACGCCATCATAATAAAAGAGCTGGAAATGGGCAGCGTGCGGATATAGTCCTCAATGCGCCCCTTGTCGGTAAAGTGTGGCACCCATTTCGCCCCGTCGGTAATACGGTCGACATTTTCCAGGCTGGTGAAGACAAGATGCTGTACGCCCGCTTCCACGGCAGCATCGGCAATTTCTTTGCCTAATTCCGTTTCATGTGTCGATGCGTTAACCGCTTCTGGTGTAATACCCGGTGTCATCATAAATACGCCGTGTGCGCCTTTAAAAGCCTGAATAAAATCCTGTTTATGACCTGGCTCCAGCGGCACATTGATAAACTCCACACCCAGTTTTGCCAACTCCTGTGCTTGCGGGGAATCCATGCGGCGGGTTAATGCTCGCACCTGGTAACGCTGACTTTCCAGTAGTGTGCGTACTACGCTGCGCCCTTGTTTGCTCAGTGCGCCAACTACAGTGATAACGGGTTTTTGATTCGATGACATGGTCTTTCTCCTGATGATGCATATGTGTGTGGCTTGAATTATCAGGAGATTTCAGGGATAAAAGAAATCGATTGTTTTTTGTTAAGGAATCCACCAAATGGATACCACACGTCTTGATTTAAACCTGCTGCTGACGCTCGAAGCCTTGCTTGCGGAACAGAATGTAACGAAAGCAGCAGCAAGGCTTCATCTCAGCCAGCCCGCCGTGAGCACCCAACTCAACCGCCTGCGGGATATGTTTGATGATCCACTACTGATCCCAGCAAGACGCGGAATGACGCCAACAGCCAAGGCGCTGGAATTAATTATTCCGGTACGCGAGTCTCTTGAAAAATTGCGGCAAACGCTGCAATCCCACAAAGATTTTTACCCGCAACGAGCAGAGCTGACCGTTAATATCGCCTGCACCGACTACACGCAGGCGGCGATTGTGATGCCGCTGGTGCTGGCTTTGCGGCAACAGGCCCCTGGCGTGCGCATCGCGGCCTGTCACTACAATCCTGCCCAGTTTGAACAACAGCTGGCCAGCGGTGAACTTGATATCGCTATTGCCTCGCATGATGCAGCGAAATCGCATTTAAGAAGCTGCCATTTGTTTGACGAAACGTATGTGCTAATTGGCCGACGCGATCACCCTGCTCTTCAAGAAAATCTCTCTATCGAAGAGTTTGTGCAACTGGAGCATGTGATTGTTTCGCCCAGCGGTGGCAGCTTTACCACGCCCATCGATGACGCACTGGCGACATTCGGCCACAAACGTAATGTCGTGATGTCGGCGGCCACATTTTTGTTCGTGCCTCAGATTGTTTCCGTCAGCGACCTTGTCGCGCTGGTTCCGCGACGCTTATTGCAGGTGAAATCAGAACTACTCTCAGTGATTGAACTTCCGTGGCTTGCGGAACAATTTGATGTCAATTTGGTGTGGCACGAACGCAGCCACGGGCATGCCGGGCATCGCTGGGTTCGTGAGTTAATTGCTGAATTGCTCTCCCACTCATAAGCCGGGTAAACCACTGGGAAAACCGCCTGAACCTGTCTACACTCGATGACACCTTAACATTTCAATAACAAAAGAGGTGTCCTATGCAACCAACATCCCCTGTATCTATTTCTATGTTCATCAATGGATTAGCGGTTGAAGCACAAAACCAGGCCACGTTTGAACGCCGTAACCCGCTTGATGAACACGTCGCCACTATCGCACCCGCCGCCACAACCCACGATGCACGTGCCGCCGTCGAAGCCGCAAGCCTGGCGTTTGTCAGTTGGTCACAAACTGGCCCGAATCAGCGCCGCGCTTTGCTTCTGAAAGCCGCTGATGCGCTGGAAGCAAAGCAAGCCGCGTTTGTCGCCGCCATGGCGGCAGAAACCGGTGCCACGGCGCAATGGGCAGAATTTAACGTACATTTAGGTGCCGGGATTTTGCGTGAAGCCGCCGCCCTCACGTCACAAATTAACGGCGAAGTCATCCCCTCTGATGTGCCAGGCAATTTAGCTATGGCCATCCGCCAACCCGCAGGCGTCGTGCTGGGGATCGCGCCGTGGAATGCGCCTGTCATCCTTGGTGTCCGTGCGATTGCGACTCCGCTGGCATGTGGCAACTGCGTGGTGCTAAAAGGCTCTGAAATTTCCCCGGCTACCCACGGTTTAATCATCGAAGCGCTCAGTGAAGCGGGTTTCCCTGCCGGTGTGGTTAACTTTGTGACTAACGCGCCGCAGGATGCCGCCAGCATTGTCGAGGCAATGATTGCCCATCCGGCGGTGCGCAGAGTGAATTTCACCGGTTCGACGCATGTCGGGCGGATCATTGCACAAACCTGCGCGCGCTATCTCAAACCGGTGGTGTTAGAACTGGGCGGCAAAGCACCGTTACTGGTGTTACACGACGCCGATATCGAGCTTGCGGTGAACTGTGCAGCATTCGGCGCGTTTGCCAACTCCGGGCAAATTTGTATGTCGACCGAGCGGATCATTGTCGATGAGCGCGTTGCCGATGAATTTGTCGCGAAATTTGCGGCCAAAGCCGCCAGTTTACCGTGTAGCGACCCTCGCCTTGGCCCGACGGTTTTGGGTTCAGTTGTTGATGTGCAGACCGTTTTGCGCTGCAATGATTTAATTGATGACGCGCTGGCTAAAGGGGCCAAAATTGTGGTCGGCGGGAAAGCCAGTTCAACATTGATGCCCGCCACAGTGCTGGATTTTGTCACCCCGGAGATGCGTATTTACCACGAAGAATCCTTCGGGCCAGTTAAAGGGGTGATCCGCGCTGAAAGCGAAGAGGAAGCGGTGGCTATCGCCAATGATAATGAGCTTGGGCTTTCAGCCGCCGTGTTCAGCCGTGATACCGCGCGGGCATGGAATATTGCCTGCCGCATTCAGAGTGGCATTTGCCATATCAATAGCCCAACGGTACACGATGAAGCGCAGATGCCCTTTGGTGGCGTCAAAGATTCAGGCTACGGGCGCTTTGGTGGGCTTGCGGGCGTCAGAGAGTTTACTGAGTTACGCTGGATAACGATGCAAATGCAGCCGCGCTCACTACCGTTTTGAGTCACAAATAGTGTATGCCAGCGCCTGGCCCGCTGGCATTTATTGATTATTTCTGCCAGGATTTCACCACTCATCAACTAACTGAATATAAGGAGGATCCCATGCTGTTTTGTGAAATGTTGTTTATTTCGCAGACTTTTGGCGATCGTCATAGCTCAAGCGTTATCGATATCGCACTGCGATAATCCGGCTTGAGCGAAGCAACCCAACACTAAATCTTCCCTCGGGCTTACCGGGTTATCGTCATTCTGACGAGGCGTTTTATCGCCTGACTCTTGAGTAAGCAACAATGAGCACATTATTAACCGCACAATCTCTTAGCCTTGATACCGCTTTCGGCCCGCTGCTGGCTGACATCACTTTTACGCTGAAAAAAGGCGACCGCCTGGGCTTAATCGGCCATAACGGCTGCGGTAAAAGTACCCTTCTGAAATTACTCGATGGCACGATTTTGCCCAATTCTGGCTGCGTGACGCGTGCGCATCACTGCCTGCTGGCGCGAGTCGAACAACATTTACCGGCGGAATTGCACCCTCTTACGTTGCTTGATGCAGTAATGGCGCGTTTAAGTAATGCACAACGCCATACCGATGGCTGGCGGGTACAAGCGCTTCTCGCCAGCATGGGCTTTGATGAAACGGCGTGGCAACTCACCGCCGGAACACTGAGTGGTGGGCAACATACGCGTTTATTGCTGGCGCGGGCGTTGATCACCGAACCCGACCTGCTGCTGCTCGATGAACCGAGTAACCACCTTGATTTGCCGACCTTGCTGTGGCTGGAGCAGTTCTTGCGCAGCTGGAACGGCAGCTTTGTGCTGGTTTCCCACGATCAACATCTGTTGGATAGCGTCACCAACGGCACGTGGATCTTGCGTGACCACACGCTCAGTTTCTTCCAGTTGCCCTGTTCGGCGGCGCGCCAGGCGCTGGATGAGCGCGATAAAACCGATGCCCACCGTCACCAGGCTGAGCAAAAGGAGATCGACCGCATTGCCGCCAGTGCCAAACGCCTCGCTATTTGGGGAAAGGTTTACGATAACGAAGACCTCGCCCGCAAAGCTAAGCAAATGGAAAAGCGCGTCGACAAGTTAAAAGACAGCCAGACCGAACTGAGTGCCGCGAATTTGTGGCAACTGATACTCAAAGGTGAAGCGTTACCCGCTGACCGTTTGCTGGAGATGGAAAACCTGTCCGTCAGCCCGGCAGCCGATTGCCCGCCACTGTTCACCCTGCAAATGCAGCGCCTGAAAAGTGGTGATCGGGTGGCAATAATTGGCCGTAATGGTTGTGGCAAATCGTCGCTATTGCGCCTGCTGTGGCAGCAATATCAGCAACCGCTGAATGACGAGGCGATTCGTCTGCACCCGCGCGTTGAAATGGGCTATTACGACCAGACGCTGCACCAGTTGCGTGATGACGACACGTTGCTTGAAGCACTCGAACCGTTTGCGCCGTTAACCGAGCGCGATCGCAAAATGGCGTTGATCAGTGCCGGTTTTGCGTGGTTGCGCCACGGGCAAACGGTCAGCACGTTAAGCGGTGGCGAGCGTTCCAGGCTGTTATTTGTCGGGCTGACTCTGGCACGTTATTCGCTGCTGTTGCTTGATGAACCGACCAACCACCTGGATATGGAAGGCAAAGAGGCGCTGGCAGAAACACTGCAAAGTTACGAAGGCGGCGTGTTACTGGTGACGCATGACCGCACGTTAATCGCTAAGAGCTGTAACCGCTTCTGGCTGATTGATAATGGCGAGCTGAGCGAGTGGCACTCTTTGGAGGGGTTGTATGCGCAACTGACCAGTGAAAGCCTTGACGTGACGTTGTCACCATCCAAATCTGTTCAGCCAGTGATTAGCCATACAGAGGCCGACGGCTGGCTGGAGCGTTTAGTGGAACTGGAGGAGAAGCTTGCACAGGATTTAGCGCGCAAGCCCGGCCACCAGAAACCCGCGTTGCAACAGCAATGGCGCCACGAGATAGCCGCACTTAGCGTGCGGCTGGATATGGAGTAAGTGCAGGATGACGCGAAGCTTATCCGACCTACAAGCGGCATGGGTAGTTAGCGTCATCCACGGGTTCACAAACTAAAAGGTCGCCCAATTATCGTCATCAGTCACCACGCTGGTGCGCGATATTGGCGCGGCTTTTTTTGGTTTTTCTGCCTTCGCTGTCACCCCATTTGGCTGATGGCTTAAACGGAAAATCCCCACCGCCGCGGTTAACCGCGCCGCTTGTTCTTCCAGCGACACCGCCGCTGCCGATGCTTCTTCAACCAACGAAGCATTTTGTTGCGTGACGTTATCCATTTCGTTGATCGCCAGACCCACTTGCTGGATGCCACGGCTTTGTTCGTCAGACGCCGCGGCGATCTCCTGCATGATATCGGTGACACGACGCACTGCGCTGACAATTCCGGTCATGGTTTCTCCGGCATGTGCGACCTGATTTGAACCGCTATCAATCAACGACACTGATTCACTGATCAACCCTTCAATTTCTTTGGCTGCTTGTGCACTGCGTTGGGCCAGCGTGCGTACTTCGGTTGCGACCACCGCAAAACCGCGCCCTTGTTCACCGGCACGCGCCGCCTCTACCGCCGCATTGAGCGCCAGAATATTGGTCTGGAATGCAATGCTGTTAATCACCGCCGTTATCTCGGAAATTTTCTTCGAACTGGTAGAGATGTTGTTCATGGTGCTGACCACACCCGAGACAATGCGCCCGCCATCGCTGGCTTTGTGCGACGCTTCTTCAGCCAGTTTGGTGGCGTGATGGGCGTTATCCGCGTTCTGTTTCACGGTCGCCGTTAACTGCTCCATGCTAGCCGCTGTCTCTTCCAGCGCCGCCACTTGCTGTTCAGTACGGGCCGATAAATCAGTGTTTCCGGCAGAAATCTCACTGGTACCTTGATAAATCGCCTCCGCTCCAGAACGCACCTCACCGACAGTTTTCACCAGTGAGGCCTGCATTTCCTGTAAGTTCTGATTGAGCTTGCCGATTTCACTGCGACCATAGGCGGCCGACGCCAGGGTTAAATCCCCCTGAGCGATATGTTCGATGCGCGTTGCCGCCTGTTGCAGCGGTTGGACAACCACACGACGCAGCACCACGAAAGTGAAAACGGTCATGAAGATAGCCAGCGCAAATGCTCCTGCCATCAGCATCACACTAAAATGAGAACGGGCCTGAGCTTGTTCTTTAAGCGCCATCGCGCGTTCGGTACGGATTTGCGCCGCTTGCATCAGGACCTTGTTGTAGTCGGCATCAAGCTGACGGGCTTGGTCATTTTCATGGTTGATAATGGCTTCAAACATGCCGTTTTTGGCGTATTTCATCATCGGTGCCATGCCTTTGCTCAGGTACTCGTTGAAGCGGTCGCGCAGTTGGCTATCCAGCGCAGCACCTTCCTCAACTTTGTCAGCACGCGCCATATAAATATCAAAACTCGCCTGCGCCTGTTTAATCAACCTGTCGGCCTCAGCAATATTAGACTTCATATCGTCCATGTCAGCCACGCGCCCTGCCGCTCCCGCGTGAATGAAATTTAAACGTGCACTGCGTAAATCAGTGGAGCTATCAGACAGACCGATGCGCACCTGAATTTCGTTAGTCACGTCTTGCAGTGCTTTGTCACTCTGCACTAAAAAGTAACTCGCCAACCCAACGCACAACGCGAACAGAACTAAGATGCCAACCAATATGGAAGTAAATAACGGCACCAGACGAATGTGATGCCAGAAACGAACGGCCCCTTGCGGGGAGATTTTTGTTTTTGCCATTTCCTGGGTGTCTCTTCTGGTTAATGGTTGTTGTTCCAGGAAGTTCATCGGCCAGCAGAGACAAAAGGTTGAATATCGCGTTGTTGTTTTGTGCTGTGGTTAACACTTTAATGACGAAAAGCTAACCAAATCACAGTATTTTCCCGCAATAAGTGTGCCTTACATAAAAGTTAAACAGGAGTAAACTCAATGTAACAGTAAATGGCGTCACCGCGTGCGGTCGCCCTCAGGACACGAATAAGCATTATGAAATTTAAATCTGCAATAAAACCCTATCATGCGGCAGCCGGTGGTTGGGGCTCGCTTGAAGCCACCACTCGCTTTGTTATCGACAGCAAACATGCCTTAAAAAATCTGCGTAATTTAATGCGCATGAACAAAGCCAAAGGCTTTGATTGCCCGGGATGCGCATGGGGTGATGACAATAAAAGTACCTTTAGCTTCTGCGAAAACGGCGCAAAAGCCGTGACATGGGAAGCGACTCGTCGTTTTATCGACCATGAGTTTTTCGCCCAACATAGCGTCAGCAAACTGTATCAACAAAGCGATTATTTCCTTGAATATCAAGGTCGACTGACTGAACCGCTACGCTACAACCCGCAGACCGACCATTACGAAGCCATCAGTTGGGACGACGCGCTGGCGTTGATCGCTCAGCATATCAAGGCGCTGGATAATCCTGACCAGATGGAGCTGTATACCTCGGGGCGCGCCAGCAATGAAGCCTCTTATCTGTATCAACTTTTTGGCCGCATGGTCGGAACCAACAATTTTCCGGATTGCTCCAATATGTGCCACGAGGCCAGCGGCAGCGGCCTGAAGCGCAGTATCGGCGTCGGCAAAGGCACCATTCATCTTAATGATTTTGATAAAGCCAATGCGATTTTCGTGTTTGGCCAAAACCCTGGCACCAACCACCCACGCATGCTGCACAGTTTGCGCCACGCTGCAGAGAACGGCGCGCAAATCGTCACCTTTAATACCCTGCGCGAACGCGGACTTGAGCGTTTTGCCGATCCGCAAAAACCGTTAGAAGTGGTAACGCCGCTGGCAGGTAATATCAGCACGTATTATTACCAGCCAAATTTGGGCGGTGATATGGCGGCGATTCGCGGTATGGCGAAAGCGTTGCTGGAAGTGCATCGTGGGCAACTGGCACAAGGCGAAGCGGGGATTTTTGATCAGGCATTTATTGCTGAACACACTCACGGTGTGGATGGCTGGTTTGCCGAAATCGACAACACCAGCTGGGCGCACATTACCCAACAGTCCGGTTTGAGCGAACAACAAATTCGCGATGCCGCTGCCGTCTGGCAGCAGGCTGAGCGTGTGATTTGCACCTGGGCGATGGGTATTACGCAGCACAAACATTCACTGAATACCGTTCGTGAAATCGTTAACCTGCAATTGTTGGGTGGTCACTTAGGTAAACCTGGTGCCGGACTTTGCCCGGTGCGCGGCCACAGTAATGTGCAAGGTAACCGCACGATGGGCATCGATGAAAAACCCTCGGCGGCGTTACTCGACAGCCTGGCGGCGCATTTTGATTTTGAACCGCCACGCGCTCGCGGCCACAATACCGTAGAAGCGCTTGCCGCTATGCTGCGCGATGAAGTTAAAGTGCTGATTGCGCTGGGCGGGAATCTCGCGGCTGCGGCACCAGACAGCCCGCGCACTGAAGAAGCGTTACAGCGCTGCGGCCTGACGGTGCATATCAGCACCAAACTCAACCGCAGCCATTTGGTGCCAGGTAAAGCGGCATTAATCCTGCCAACGCTTGGGCGCACCGAAGAAGATATGCAGGCCAGCGGACGGCAGTTTATCACCGTCGAAGACTCGTTCAGCATGGTGCATGCCTCCGAAGGGATCGGTAAACCGATTGCCAACACTCAGCGTTCAGAAACGGCGATTGTCGCCGGAATTGCCGCAGCCGTTCTGGGATGTGAAAAACTCGACTGGCTGGCCATGTCAGACGATTACAATCTGATTCGCGACCACATCGCCGCCACCCTTCCCGGTTTTAAAGACTTCAACCAGCAGTGCGAAAACCCTGGTGGTTTCTATCTTGGCAATGCGGCGGCACAGTTGCGTTTCAATACGCCATCGCGCAAAGCGGAATTTAGTGCCGCCGCGCTGCCAGAGTCCCTGTTCGGCGAATTAACCGCACCGTTTGTGCTACAGACTTTGCGCTCGCATGACCAGTACAACACCACCATTTATGGGCTGGACGACCGCTACCGTGGCGTTTACGGCCAACGCGAAGTTTTATTTATTAATCCTGAAGATCTTGCCGAACTGGAATTGCATGACGGCGATTTAGTGGATATTGAGACTATCTGGAACGATGGAATAACGCGCAAAGTCAGCGGCTTCAAAATCGTGCCGTACAATATTCCGCGTGGCAATCTGGCGGCGTATTACCCGGAAACGAACCCATTGGTTCCACTGACCAGCGTCGGTGACGGCACTGGGACGCCAACTTCAAAATCTGTACCGGTAAAAATCAGCCGTACCGTTTCCGTTGAAAGCCAGCGTATCGCCTAACTCTCCCTTCCTCTCAGCACTTGTCGGGTAGCGCCCTGTTACCCGATACCTCAACGCACTTCATTACCTATTCGCAATAAATGCGCGATTTCTCATTAACAACTTTGCAATATCATAACGTGAGATTATGATATCCGCACAATTAACCATTTGGTTCGTTATGTGGTTTTTATCATAAAGAAGTGAATGGAACACACTTCGACAGGAGAACATTATGGCAAGTTACACTCCCCCGCGCGGCCTGGCATTAGGGCTGCTGTGGGTTCTCGGCGGGCTGATGGCTTTGATTGGCCTCGCTATTGGTATCGGCGGCGCTTATCTCGTCGCACTCGGCGGGACTTTTTATTTCCTGCTGATGGGCATCGTGATGCTTATCTCCGCTGTTTTGATTTTGAAAAAGAAAACTGCTGGCCTGCTGCTTTATGGTCTGGCATTCATCTGCTCTATCTTTTGGGCAATTAGCGATGCGGGAATGGATTTTTGGCCGTTATTCTCGCGCCTGTTTACCTTCGCGGTGCTGGCATTCCTCGCCGCCATCGCGTGGCCGATTTTACGTGCTGCACACAGTCGTGCTCCGGTAAAAAAAGCGCCTGCTTATGGCATCGCCGCCCTACTAGCCGTGTGTATGCTGGTGAGTGCTGGCTGGATGTTTGTGCCACAGGTACAAGTTGCCGCCAATGAAGACGTGCCGGTCAAACCGGTTACTGCGGCGGATGCGCAAAAAGACTGGAAGCATTGGGGTAATACCACTCACGGCGACCGTTTTGCTGCCCTTGATCAAATTAACAAAGGCAACGTCAACGACCTGAAAGTGGCGTGGATTGCCCACACTGGCGACATCCCACAAAGTAACGGTTCCGGCGCGGAAGATCAGAACACGCCATTGCAGGTTGGCGACACGCTGTTTGTCTGCACGCCGTACAGCAAAGTGCTGGCGCTGGATGTCGATTCCGGTAAAGAAAAATGGCGCTTTGATAGCAAAGCAACCGCGCCAAACTGGCAACGCTGCCGTGGATTAGGCTATTTCGAGGAAACCACTCAACAAGCCTTAACCCCTGTTGCAGAACCTGCGCAACCTGCGGCCTGCCCTCGTCGCCTGTTCTTGCCAACCACCGATGCACGCCTGATTGCGATTAATGCCGACAACGGCAAACTGTGCGAAGACTTTGGTGACCACGGCACCGTTGACCTGAAAACCGGCATGGGTGAAGTCAAAGCGGGCTATTACCAGCAAACCTCTACACCGTTGGTAGCAGGGAATGTGGTGATCGTCGGTGGCCGAGTGGCAGATAACTTCTCCACTGGCGAACCTCCTGGTGTGGTGCGCGCTTATGACGTGCACAGCGGTAAACTGGCATGGGCATGGGACCCGGGGAATCCGGCGATTACCGGTGTCCCGCCTGAAGGCCAGACCTATACACGCGGTACGCCAAACGTCTGGTCTGCCATGTCTTTTGATGAAAAACTCGGCCTGGTTTACCTGCCAACCGGTAACGCAACACCGGATTTCTTCGGCGGCACACGTACTGCGCAAGACGACAAATACAGCTCCTCTATTGTGGCGGTCGACGTCGCAACGGGCCAGGTGCGCTGGCATTATCAAACCACTCACCACGATTTGTGGGATTTCGACCTGCCATCGCAACCGCTGTTGTATGACTTGCCAAACGGCAAAGGTAGTACCACGCCGGTGATTGTGCAGACCTCCAAACAGGGCATGATTTTCATGCTTAACCGCGCCACAGGTGAACCGGTGGCGAAAGTGGAAGAACGTCCCGTTCCACAAGGTAATGTTGAAGGTGAACGCTACTCAAAAACCCAGCCGTACTCTGTCGGGATGCCAATGATTGGCAACCAAACCCTGAACGAGTCGGACATGTGGGGTGCTACGCCAATCGACCTGTTGATTTGCCGTATCGAATTTAAAGAGATGCGCCACGAAGGTGTTTACACCCCGCCGGGTCTGGATCGTTCGCTGCAATTCCCAGGTTCACTGGGTGGCATGAACTGGGGAAGCGTTTCTGTTGACCCGAACAACAGCCTGATGTTCGTCAACGATATGCGTTTGGGACTGGCAAACTATATGGTGCCGCGTGCCAATGTGGCGAAAAACGCCAGCGGTATCGAGATGGGTATTGTACCAATGGACGGCACGCCGTTCGGCGCAATGCGCGAGCGTTTCCTCTCGCCGCTGGGTATTCCATGCCAGAAACCGCCATTTGGGACGATGTCAGCCATCGATCTGAAATCCGGGAAAGTGGTCTGGCAGGTTCCGGTGGGTACCGTGCAGGACACCGGCCCGCTGGGCATTCGTATGCACCTGCCGATCCCAATCGGGATGCCAACGCTGGGCGCATCGCTTTCAACCCAGTCTGGCCTGCTGTTCTTTGCGGGTACGCAAGATTTCTATCTGCGTGCGTTTGATACCGCAAACGGCAAGGAAATCTGGAAATCTCGCCTACCAGTAGGCAGCCAGTCTGGCCCGATGACCTATGTGTCACCGAAGACCGGCAAGCAATATATTGTGATTAACGCAGGCGGAGCACGTCAGTCTCCAGACCGTGGTGATTACATTATTGCTTACGCGTTGCCAGACGCGAAATAAGCCAAAAAAACGGGTGCATTTGGCACCCGTTTTGCTTTTCATCATTTGTTGCCTGCATTGACGTAAATGGTGGATGACGCTAACGCTTATCCCCCCTACAACAACTGTTCGCTTTTCGTAGGTCAGGTAAGCTTGCGTCATCCGACAACCAATTACTTCACATCCACCTGGTAGAAAATGTGTTTACCAAACGGATCAACTTCATAGCCCGTCACTTCTTTGCGAACCGGCTCGAAAATCGTCGAGTGCGCAATCATCACCGCAGGCATTTGGTCATGCATCATCTGCTGCGCTTCTTTATACAACTCGACGCGTTTTTCGTGGTCGCCTGAAGCCCGAGCTTCAAGAATCAGCTTATCAAACGGCTGATAACACCATTTCGCCGAGTTAGAACCGCCATCGGCTGCACGACAGGTAAACAGCGGGCCGAAGAAGTTATCCGGGTCGCCGGTTGCCGTGGTCCAGCCCATCAGCGCCGCCTGATGCTCACCGTCTTTCACGCGTTTTAAATACTCGCCCCACTCGTAAGTCACCACTTTCGCCGTCACGCCAATTTTCGCCCAGTCGGCCTGAATCATCTCGGCCATGCGTTTAGCATTCGGGTTATACGGACGCTGCACCGGCATCGCCCACAGATCGATGGTCATACCGTTGGTGAAACCTGCTTCTTTCAGTAAAGCTTTGGCTTTTTCCGGGTCATATTCGTAATCTTTGAGCGTGTCGTCAGCACTCCACACGCCCGGTGGTAGCAGGTTTTTTGCCGCTGTTCCGGTGCCACGGAATACCGCGTCAATAATCGCCGGTTTATTGATGGCCATGGCTAATGCCTGGCGAACTTTCACATTATCCGTTGGCGCTTTTTGAGTGTTAAAGGACAGGAAACCGGTATTCAGTCCCGCTTTTTGCATCAGGTTAATATCGGCGTTTTCTTTCAGGCGTGGCAAATCCGCTGGATTAGGGAATGGCATCACCTGGCATTCGTTCTTCTCAAGTTTTGCCACACGCACCGAGGCATCCGGAGTTATCGAGAACACCAGTTTGTCGATATTGGCTTTACCCTGCCAGTATTCAGGAAATGCGGTAAACAGAATGCGCGAATCCTTTTGATATTGTGCAAGACGGAATGCTCCTGTGCCGATTGGGTCCATATCCACGCGTTCTGGCGTGCCCGCTTTTAACATGTTGTCGGCGTATTCAGCGGAAAGAATAGAGGCAAAATACCAGCCGAGATCGGCAATAAATGGCGCTTCAGGATGAGTCAGGGTAAAGCGCACGGTATTATCATCGACTTTATCAATAGCGGTGATTAATTTTCCGAATTCTAAACTTTCGAAATTAGAATAGTTTCCATTGGAAACATTATGGTAAGGATGTTTTGGGTCCTTCTGACGCATAAACGAAAAAATGACATCGTCAGCGTTAAAATCACGGCTTGGTTTAAAGTATTTGTTGCTCTGGAATTTCACCCCTTTGCGCAAATGGAAGGTATAGACCCTGCCGTCTTCGCTGACATCCCAGCTTTCAGCAAGGCTTGGCTGCAATTCAGTGGTACCTACTTTAAAATCCACCAGACGGTTATAAACCGGTACCGCGCTGGCATCAACGCTGGTCCCGGAAGTATATAACTGCGGGTTAAAGTTTTCCGGTGAGCCTTCGGAACAATACACTAATGTTTTGGCCGCAACAGTGGAACTGACTGTCAACGCGGCTATTATCAATGCAAGTTTTGTGGTTGTTGTTGAGAGTGTTGTGATGGAAGTTTTCATGCCTGCCCTTATAATTTTATATTTTCCTGACCCAGAAAGAATTAACGCTTGTGCAAAGCAGCTTAATAAATAACATTAAAAGTAGATTGCAAACAATTGAATATATCCAGCAGATTCCAAAAGAAGGATTAACAATGTCATCGCCGCTCGCAAACCAATTAACGCAACGCTTCTTCCGCTACCTCGCGATCACCAGCCAAAGCCAGGCCGGTGCAACCACTTTGCCAAGCTCACCCGGCCAGCATGAAATGGCGCAGTTACTCGCCCGCGAACTGCGTGAGTTCGGTCTTGATGATGTAGTGATTGACGAACATGCCACCGTCACGGCAGTCAAAAAAGGCAACGTTGAAGGAGCGCCACGCGTGGGGTTTATCACCCACATTGATACCGTCGATGTCGGTCTGTCACCGGATATTCACCCGCAGGTGTTGCGTTTTAACGGTGAAGATTTGTGCCTTAACCCACAACAAGATGTCTGGCTGCGCACATCTGAACACCCGGAAATCCTCGCCTATCCAGGTGAAGAAATTATTTTTAGCGATGGCACCAGCGTGCTGGGCGCCGACAATAAAGCTGCCGTTACGGTGGTGATGACGCTGCTGGAAAACCTGACACCTGACATGTCGCATGGCGATATTGTTGTCGCCTTTGTACCCGATGAAGAAATTGGTTTATGCGGCGCAAAAGCGCTGGATCTTGCGCGCTTTGATGTCGATTTTGCCTGGACTATCGACTGCTGTGAATTAGGCGAAGTGGTGTATGAAAACTTTAACGCCGCCCATGCTGAGATTCGTTTTACTGGCGTAACCGCCCACCCGATGTCAGCCAAAGGCGTATTAGTGAACCCATTATTAATGGCGCACGATTTTATTAGCCATTTCGACCGTAATCAAACGCCAGAGAATACCGAAGGACGCGAAGGTTATATCTGGTTTAACGGCTTGAACACCACCCAAAATGACGCGATATTGAAGGCGAATATTCGTGATTTTGATGGCCAATCGTTTGAAGCACGTAAACAACAGATTCGTGATGTCGCCGCGATAATTGCTGCACAGCACCCAACAGCTAAAGTCGACGTTTCCATCAGTGATACTTACAGTAATATCAGCAACGCCATTAAAGAAGATCGCCGGGCCATTGATCTTATTTTTGATGCTATGAAAGAGTTGAATATCAAGCCGAAAGTTATTCCGATGCGCGGCGGCACTGACGGCGCGGCACTTTCCGCCAAAGGGTTATTAACACCTAATTTCTTTACTGGTGCACATAACTTCCACTCTAAGTTTGAGTTTTTACCACTACGGGCATTTGAAGCTTCGTATAACGTGGCATTAAAACTTTGCCTGCTGGCCGCAAAATAGATCTATTCCGGGTTCTGGTGTTAGCGTGAACCCGTCTTCCCTTCTGACGCTGCATGTGACCCGATTCAATTTTTTACTGGAGCCTTTAGGATATATTTTCAATGTCTGTCAATAATTAAATTGGTCGGAAATTGGAATGAATAATAAATATAAATTACACGAATTTCTTGATGTCAAACGGCTTCAGACGTTACAGGATAATTTTAGCAAGTCGATGATGATTGCCCTCGTGGTGGTTGATAACGATGGCATTCCGGTGACGACTCCGAGTGGGTTTTCCAATTTTTGTGCGCGTTCCCGCCTTAACTCAGCACTTGCCCAACATTGCCATGAAAGCGACAACGCCGGTGGCCGGGCAGCAATGGAAACCCTTAAACCTGTGGTGTATCGCTGTTACTGCGGGTTTGTCGAGTTTGCCGTGCCAATCATGATTAATGACCATTATCTGGGAGCCTTTATTTCTGGCCAGGTAAAAGTTGAAGAGGAAATGGAGCAAACCATTCCATATATTCTGGATAATAATGAGGTCTGGCAGAAAAACCCGTGGTTAATTAATTTACATGACAACACCCAAAGAATGCCTTATGAACGTTTTGAGTCCACCGCCTCCACACTGCTGCATGTTTCTTCTTATTTAGTCGAACAAGCTCATGCTAATAATATTCAACGTGAGTTGCATAAAAAAGATCTGGAACTTACTGATGAACTCAGAAAACGTGTTGAGATTGAACGTTCATTACATGAGGCTGAATTTAAAGCCTTGTCTTATCAAATTAACCCCCATTTTTTGTTTAATGTTTTAAATACTATCGGACGACTGGCTTACCTGGAAGATGCCACGCGTACCGAAACAATGGTTCATGACTTCTCTGACATGATGCGTTATTTATTACGCAAAAGTAACCATGGGTTAATTACCATGAATCATGAAATAAACTATGTTAAGAGTTATATGTCGATCCAAAAAGTCAGAATGAGCGACCGTTTTGATTACCAGTGTGACGCCCCCGATAAATATCTTGATATTGTCTGCCCGTTCTTAATACTACAACCGCTGGTCGAAAACTTTTTCAATTATGTAGTAGAGCCACGGGATACCAGCAGTTTCCTCCTGATACGTGCAGTCGACGATGGACGTGATGTTATTCTTGAAGTCACCGATAATGGCGATGGCATTTCACAAGAGAACATTGCCAATATTTTATCAGGCGATCAAAATCGCCTGAAAGGCAGTATCGGTATTAATAACATTCAAGACCGCCTGCGCTTGTTATTTGGTGAAAGTTATGGGCTGGAAATTATCAGTGCTCATCAACCCGCAATGGGCACCACTATCAAACTGCGTTTCCCTATGCTGCAAGCCTGATAACGACGGAGAGTTAACATGTACAACATTGTTATTGTGGAAGATGAGCCGATTGAAACTGAGTCATTACGGCGCATTATTTCACGTTGCGTGGATAATGCGGTGATCCATGAAGCCGCCACTGGGAAAAGAGCCATTCATCTCATTGATACGCTGGAACAGATCGATATGATGTTTGTCGATATTAATATCCCGTTGCCTAACGGCAATCAGGTTATTGAGTATTTAAAAAGCAAAAACAATGACACCAAAGTGATCGTCACGACAGCCAATGACGATTTTGATCTGGTCCGCAGCATGTTGAACCTGAAAGTTGACGACTACCTGCTTAAACCGGTGAAACAAAGCATTCTGACCGAAACCATTAAAAAGACGCTGGATGTTAATGAAGCCGATATTGCCGCGCTCAAAGAGCTAAAACAGACCATTATTTGCCTGATCGAAAGTTGCGATTACGCCCAATGGCACAGTTTTATCTTTAAAAAACTCGATGATGCCTGCACCAGCAAATCGCTGACGGCCGATCAACGTAAAACCGTGACGGATGTGCTGGAAATACTGCATCAATATATTACGACGCAGGGCGACAAAATGGTGCCTACCGGGAAAAAAATCGCCGCACTCATTCAGGATATAACCCAGCACGGTTTAACCAGCACGGCCTATTACCGGATAATGATCGGCCTGCTGACCATCAGTGAAGAAGTGTTTGACCATGCTCTGAAGCATTTCAACGGCAATATGGACTTCACCGAGCGGGCAAAATTCCACATCGAAAAGAATGTGTTAAACAATCTCACGCTTGACGATATCGCCGCGAAGTCTTTCGTGAGCACCTGCTATTTAAGCCGTGCATTTAAGAAAAATATTGGCACCGGTTTTTCAAATTATATTGCCAGTCGAAAAATAAGCATTGCGAAATCTCTGTTGCAATTCAGTAACCTTAAGGTCAATACCATTGCCCTTGAATTATCTTACCAGGATGCGAATTATTTCTGCCGCATCTTTAAAAAAGAGACCAGTATGGCTCCATCTGACTACCGCAAAATTGTCTCTCCCGAACTGCATTAATCGCCCCCCACTCGCCTTGGCAATATTGCGCAAGGCGTTGTGGGTAAAGCAAAAAAGTCCACCATGCCAACAAGATAGTTTACCTCTGTAGCCAGCCTTGCCCTCTAAGATGGAGAAATCCTGTTTTTCAGAGTGGATCCCCTTTGGACGATTATCTATTTACCTCCGAATCCGTGGCCGAAGGGCACCCGGACAAAATGGCCGACCAGATTGCCGATGCCATTCTGGACGCGTATCTGCTCCAGGATCCGTGGTCAAAAGTCGCCTGCGAGTGCATGGTGAAAACCGGTATCGCCATCGTGGCCGGGGAAATCGCATCCTCTGCGGTGGTGGATGTTGAAACCATCGTGCGCAACACGATTAAAGCCATTGGTTATGACCATTCCGATCTCGGTTTTGACGGTAATACCTGCGGCGTGCTGAATATTCTCGGTAAACAATCTTCTGATATTGCCAGCGGTATTGCGGGCTCCACTCGCGAATTACTCGGCGCAGGCGATCAAGGGATCACCTTTGGTTTTGCCTGTAACGAAACCCCCGAAGCGATGCCCGCAACGCTGGTTTACGCTCATCGTTTAATGGCGCGACAAGCGATGTTGCGCAAGTCCAGACGACTGCCCTTCCTGCTACCGGACGCTAAAAGCCAGGTAACGCTGCGTTATCATAACGGCCAGATCCAGGCTGCGGATACGATTGTGGTTTCCACGCAGCACCACCCGGATATTTCACTGGAGCAACTGCGCGAAGCGGTTATTGAAGAGATTGTAAAACCGGTGATTCCTGCTCAGTGGCTTACCCCGCAAACCCGTTTTCTGATTAACCCCGCCGGGCGCTTTGTGATTGGTGGCCCGGTGGGTGATTGCGGCCTGACGGGGAGAAAAATTATTGTCGATACCTACGGCGGAGCCGCTTGCCACGGCGGTGGCGCTTTTTCAGGAAAAGATCCCTCAAAAGTTGACCGTTCAGCTGCCTATGCGGCGCGTTATGTGGCGAAGAATATTGTCGCGGCAGGTCTTGCGGCACGTTGTGAAGTCCAGCTGGCGTGGGCTATCGGTCTGCCTCGCCCCGTGTCGATTCGTATCAATACCTTTGGCAGCGGGAAACTTGCCGCCAGTACCCTTCAGGAGCGGGTCGCTCGTCATTTTGATCTCAGCGTTTACGGCATCATAAAATCGCTGGATTTGCTGGTGCCACGTTATCGTCAAACCGCCTGCTACGGCCATTTTGGTCGG
Organism: Buttiauxella sp. 3AFRM03; assembly: GCF_003675305.1. Lineage (NCBI taxonomy): Bacteria > Pseudomonadati > Pseudomonadota > Gammaproteobacteria > Enterobacterales > Enterobacteriaceae > Buttiauxella > Buttiauxella sp. 3AFRM03. The sequence continues at coordinate 261,264 of NZ_CP033076.1, read as the reverse complement.
GATATTTTCCCATGGGAAAAAACGGATAAAGCAGCGGCTCTGCGCGCTGATGCGCGCTAACCCCAAAGTTTTTCACAGGAGAAAGTTATGTCCGGACAAAGTTTAGGTTTGATTGAAACCATTGGGCTGGCGGCGGCAATCGAAGCCGCTGATGCCGCGATGAAATCCGCCAATGTCCAGTTGGTAGGTTATGAACTGACTAAAGGTGGCGGCATGGTCACCGTCAAATTTGAAGGCGATGTAGGCTCGATTAATGCGGCGGTTGCCGCAGGTGTAGCGGCGGCGAACAAAGTGAGCACGGTTTACGCTCATCGGGTTATCGCGCGCACCGCCGAGGGTATTGATAACTTTATTCACTCCGCCGATACCGTGGGGCTTGCGCCGGTAATAACGCAACAAGCACCGCCGGTGGTCAGTCTTGAAATACCGATAGTGATGTTAGAAGACGAAAGCAAGAAAAAGCCGGGTTCAGGGAAACATAAAAAGCGCTAAGCCGTGAGTCGACTGGTAATGGTGGATGGCGCGCTCGCGCTTATCCACCCTATGAAAACAAAGTCTTATGAAACCGCGTAGGTCGGATAAGCGCAGCGCCATCCGACGCTGCATCTCGTAAACTACAATTGGCTATCCTCCACCTTGCACGTATTACACGGCAAATTCCTCGCGATACCGAAGCGATAGATTGCCGCTCCAAGACAGGCACCAATAATGGGCGCAAATATCGGCACAATGAAATAAGGAATATCACGGCCACCGGTCATTGATACCTCTCCCCAACCGGCGAAGAACGTAAATAATTTAGGACCAAAATCACGAGCAGGATTCATCGCAAACCCGGTCAATGGTGCGGTCGCCGCTCCAATAACTGCCACCAGAATACCAATTAACAATGGGCCTAATGGGCCGCGCGGTACGCCGTTTCCATCATCTGTCAGCGCCATAATCAAACCCATCAGCATAGAAGTGATGACGATTTCTACAAACGCAGCTTGCCAGACGCTAATAGCTGGCGACGGGAAGGTACTGAAAATGCTGGCTAATTGCAGGCTATCTACGCTACCCCGCACCATGTTGTGCGCGGTCTCATAGTCCGTGAAAAGGTTGTGATACATCAGATAAGCCAGCATTGCGCCGCCAAAAGCACCGGCAATTTGGGCAATGCTGTATGGGAGTACTTTGCGCGCCGGGAAGCAGGCGAATAACCATAATGCAATGGTAATCGCCGGGTTAAGATGCGCACCGGAGATCCCAGCAGTTAAATAGACCGCCAGCGAGATGGCCAACCCCCAGACAATACATATTTCCCACAAACCAAAACTCGCGCCAGCGACTTTTACTGCCGCCAGGCAACTGATACCAAAAAACATAAACAATCCGGTGCCGAGAAATTCCGCGGTGCATTGGGCTCTGAGTGAATCGTTCATAGGTTACCCTGTTTGTGATTGATTATTCATATATCGACTAACCGCCGATATGACATTGAAACCCTAATGACTCTATTTCATTCTTTAATAGTGTCATTTTTTCTTCACTTATTTTTTGAACATCACCCAGCGGATAAATACGGCCTAAAAGCTGATATTTATTTTCGCCGTAAGAGTGATAAGGCAATAAATGAATGGTGTCGACATTCGACATTAAGCGGGCGAACTCACCGATACTGCGGATTTCTTCAACATTGTCGTTAACACCCTGAATTACCGGAATACGCACAATGACCTTAGTGATAAACGACATTCTGATCAGGTTTTCAAGAATGCGGCGGTTATCCACACCGGTGTTACTGAGATGCACTGTGGGATTAATCGCCTTGATATCAGCCAGTGCGAGGTCAACATACGGGAATACTTCATCAATCACTTCAGGTTGAGTAAAACCAGTTGTTTCAATGGCGGTGTGCCAACCCTTTGCCTTGCACGCTTTCAGTAATTCACGAGCGAACTCCGGTTGTGCCAGCGGTTCGCCGCCAGATAGCGTAATACCGCCACCTGAACGCCGGTAGAGATTTTCCTCTTTTTGTAATTCACGCATTACGTCAGCCACCGTCATGCGTTTACCTTTCATTTCCAGAGCCTGAGTTGGGCAAACTTCGCAGCATTTCCCGCACTGAATACAAGCTGAACGGTCAATGAAATAAGGATGGGTGACTGATAATGCTCGCTGCGGGCAAATATCCACACATTTGCCACAACGAATACAGTCATTCTTTTTAAAGATTAATTCCGGTTGTGGCCGTTGTGATTCTGGATTACTGCACCACTTACATGATAATGGGCATCCTTTTAAAAAAGGAATGGTGCGAATGCCGGGGCCATCATGCAAAGAATAGCGCTGAATATTAAATAACACGCCTTCCATTTGGTCATCGACTTTATTATTTAGCATATTGCTCACGCCCTAAGCAGCAATTAATAAAAGGGTCATGTGACCCACAGGTTCGATACCCGTTAGCAATCGAGTTGCAGGTAGGCGGCAAGGGAGCTACAAATCTGTCTGGAACAGATTTGAACAGCGCTTGCGCTGGCCCGAAGGGTGAGCCTCATGGACTAGGCTCATAATCCCCAGGAGCTTACTTGAGTAAGTGACTGGGGTTAGTGAGTGCAGCCAACACCCCTGCAGCTTGAAGGATGACGGGTATAAATATTAATTAAAGCTGTTGCTCGGTACGGCTAATAATATCGTCCTGAACTTCCTTCGCCAGCACCACAAACTGCGCACTGTATCCGGCGACGCGCACCACCAAATCCTGATGCTGCTGAGGATTTTTTTGCGCTTCCACCAGGGTGTTACGGTCAATAACGTTAAATTGAACGTGCATCCCTTTTTTGTCGAAGTAGTTTCTCACCAGGCCACTGAAGTGACGCAAACCGTTTTCCCCCGCCAAAGAGGATGGCAGGAATTTCTGGTTGTAGAGCGTTCCGTTAGAAGCAATAAAGTGGTCGAGTTTTGCCACCGAATTTGCCGCAGCCGTAGGGCCAAAGGTGTCTTTACCCTGGCGCGGAGAAACGCCATCGGCCAATGGTTCTTTCGCCAGGCGTCCGTCCGGCAGCGCACTCACATCTTTACCAAACAGCACGTTAGCCGAAACTGGATAGATACCTGCCTGGAACTGGCCACCACGTGGATTGGTATATTTCTCCACTTCCTTGCAGTAAATCAGCGCACAGCGACGCGCCACGAAATCAACATCGTCAATGTCGTTACCAAAGCACGGTGTGTTTTCCAGAATATGGCGAATTTCTTCAAAACGAGAGTTGTTGCCGCTGGCTGCTGGAGCCGCAGATACGCTGGCAAGCTGGCGGTAAACTTCATTTTTAATCGCCGCCGCATCAAGCGAGCCGTGGCTATCAATAATGCGTTTTACCACCTCGTAGACGTCTTGTTCACCCAATGACGATTTCGCTGCCACACTGCCAACCTGATGGCCAAAGTTGGCGTCCAGCGCCCCTTTCAGTTCACTGAGCGTCAGTTTGCGATCTTCAAATACCTGTTTCTGGATGGCATAAACCGAGTCGCCGGTATCAGCGATACCAAATGCCTGCGGGCCGGTGAAGTTATAGATTGCCCCACCTTCCTGCAAAGATTTACCGCGCCCGATACAGTCATCCACCAATGCCGACAAGAACGGCAACGGGCAACGTTCGCCATGCGCAATATCGACGCTGTTACACGCTTCAACCAGTTGATGAACAAAGTGCGCCATCTGTTTGCTGAACGCGGTATAGAAATCGTCAATGTTGGTGTACTGGGTCATTTCCCCGGTCACAGGGCCGAGTTGTTTGCTACCGGCACGCCCGTTGTTAAGGGTGATTTCGAGGACTTTTGCCACGTTAAAGAACGCCGCATCATGCCAGCCTTCGGTGCGATGTGGGGCTTGTGGTTCAACGCAGCCGATAATGCAGTAATCACGCGCATCACGTAGCGATACGCCACGGTTTTGTAGCGCCGGAATGATCACTTCATCGTTGTACATCGCTGGTACACCCAGCCCCAAACGCACCAGTTCACAAGCACGATACAGGAAGGTATCAGGCGAACCTTGCCAGACGCGAATCGAGAACGACGGTTGCGGCAAGCGAACGTGGGCCGTCGCTTCCATACACATGTAGCTCAGGTCGTTGGTGGCATCCAGCCCATCTTCGGTCTGGCCGCCGACGCATAAATTCTGGAACACCGCATAACCGGCAAAGGCCTGCGCGGAGACTTCATCACGCGTTTTGTTGATGTCGTTAAGTTTGATCCAGCAGCAGTCCACCAGTTCCTGAGCAAACTCTTTGGAGATAGCTTGGTCTGCCACCAGATACGGGTACATGTACTGGTCGAAACGCCCTGGGGAAATAGAGTGGCCGCTGGATTCAATCTGCAACATGCTCTGGATGAACCAGAATGTCTGGCACGCTTCCCAGAAGGTAGTCGCGCCGAATTCAGGTACCCGCTTACAGTTCTGGGCAATTTGCTCAAGTTCGTGTTTACGCGTCGGGTTGCTTTCCTGTTGAGCAAGGTGAGTCGCTTCTTGCGCATAACGATGAGCAAAGTTAATCGCGGCGTTATAGCTGATGATTACCGCGCGATAAAACTGCTCTTTTTTGATGTACCCCGGTTCGCTGCGGTCGAGCGCTTCCAGCGCACGCGTCACTTCATTGATGATGCCGCGAAAACCGATTTTCAGCACTTTGCCGTAATCCACACTCACGTGACCTACGCCGCCGTAGAAGTAGTTCCCTACGGTGAACACGCCGCCCGCCATACTCTCTTTGGTACTTTCTGACATATACGATGCCGCCAGCGAGCTGGTGGTTTTACCCGGCCAATATTTAAAAGCTTCATGCAGGTCTTGGGCGGTTTTTTTCGGAATAATGAAAGGATCGGCAACACGATGCTCCATGGTGTCGAATTCTTTTTCTACCCAGTCGTAAGAAAATTCCGGGCAGATCTCTGTAGAGCGCGGGTTAATAGTCACTGCGCCAACAATTAATTCGTCCTGACGTATCGTGACCGGTAATTCATTAAATATTTTCTCAACCACTTTTGCCCGGCGCATAATAGCAGGCAATTGTTCACTCTCTTTATATGCTTCGGTTGCCAGCACTGCTCGCTCAGATTCTACATAAGGTTTAGCCTGGAGAATCATATTTTTAAGTCTGACAACGCGGTCAGTTGGATTAGAAAAGCCTTTCTCTAACATAAATTACTCCCGAAATTAATTATGTGACCTTGCGGCAGCGCAGGGTACGCTTTATAGGATTAAAAGTTATTAACGTCGTCTGCGATTAATCGCATGGCTTCATTGACTGCTGACACTTCACCAAATATGGCGAGAGTGGTTACGTGTTGTGGGCAACTGCCATGAATTTCCGAAACCACAACATGCGCACTTTTACTGGCGACATCGGCAAAGAAATAGAGATCGGGTATTGGCAACATCGCCAGGCCAATCGCATCAATGCGAATCGAGTCCAGACGTGAGCGGAACTCACTGGGCATCCGCCGTTTCAGCATCGCCAGGGTTTCAGGTGTGGGTGCATTAATGATGCGTTTTTTCATCTTCTGGCACCTCAGCGCACGTTCAGCGCTTCAACCATCACACAACGGCGATGTCTGGCGAAAGCCCGCGCCGACGTCAAACCTTCACCGGTCGGCCCGGCAATGGTAAAGGTGGTGTACCCTTCTCCGCCAACACCCAGTCCCGCATACGACGGCCCATTTTTGACAAAAATAGTGGTCTGGATCTGACGTGCCATTTTGGTGAGTTTGTCGACATTGGTAGAGTGCATGATGGCGGTGTGGCGGTTGCCATGTTCGACTTGTACTGCTAATTCAATCGCTTCATCGACGTTGTCGACCCGCACCACCGGCAGCACCGGCATCATCAGTTCATGCACCACAAATGGATGATGTTTCTCAGTTTCAATTAAGATGACTTTTGTCTCAATCGGTGCGTTTACGCCCAGTTGTTGCAGAATGTAGCGTGCATCTTTGCCGACAAAAGCAGTATTCGGGCCCGTGCCTTTTTCGTTTAACACCAGGGTTTGCAGTTGCTGAATCAGTTTCGGGTCACACAGCAAATACGCTCCGCTTTTTTTCATGCAATGAATCAGATAATCCGCGACCTGGTTGACCACAATCACTTCTTTTTCCGCAATGCACGGTAGGTTGTTATCGAAGCTGCAACCTTTAACGATGTCACGGGCCGCTTGTTCAAGATCTGCCGTTTCATCAACCACCACCGGCGGGTTACCTGCACCAGCACCAATGGCTTTTTTCCCCGATGACATCACAGTTTTCACTATCGCCGGGCCGCCTGTCGCCACCAGCATATTGATACGCGAGTCGTTGATTAACGCGTTGGTGTTATCAATAGAAGGTTGCGTTACCGTGACGACCATATTGGCGGGCGCCCCAAGGCTTGCCAGCTTGTGGTTAATTAATTCAACCACATACAATGAAACGTTACGTGAACGGGGATGCGGACTGAATACCACGGTATTTCCCGCTGCCAGCATCCCGATGCTGTTATTGATGATGGTTTCGGTTGGGTTGGTGGTGGGCGTAATCGAACCAATCACGCCATACGCTGAGTATTCGGTCAGAGTCAGGCCGTTATCACCGCTTAACGCGCCGGTGGTGAGGTCTTCCAGCCCCGGTGTTTTAAGCGCTGCAAGGCGGTTTTTGGTGAACTTATCTTCTATGTTCCCCATCCCCGTCTCTTCCACCGCCATACGCGAGATGGCACGCAAGATATCATCTTGCAGGAAAACCTCGCGGATACCCTGAATAAAGTTGGCGCGGTCGTGCATCGAGCAGTGGCGATACTGAACCTGGGCAACCACTGCCGCCGCAATGGCTTCATCCATTGTGGCGAAAGTGCCGCTGCCCGCGGTCATTGGCTCGCGAACCACAGAAATTGCAGGTTGCTGTGCCAACGCTTTAGCGATAATCGCATCCAGTGGGTCGCTTTCCTGCCCGGTCGTAGCAGCAGGTTTGGCCTGTGGAGCGACATCCGGCGTGGTTTTGGTGTACTTACTCAGCACGTTCGAAACCGCCTGAGCAATGTCATTATCATTCATGCTGTTAATTTCCTTGCTGCACATCGCTTCACAAGCATTTTGCGCCCGCGGCTTAGATATAAGGTTTGGTAGCAGACTGAATCGGTGCGGGGTCCAGGGTGGCGAGCAGTTGCAACCCGACTTCTCGTGCCGCAATCACTGCCTGACGAACCGCTCCGGAATCACCGGCAAAGGTGAAGATCACTTCGTTGCTAAAGCTGGTGCCGTTTGCCGGGCTGGCGTAACCAATCGGCTCGATAATGGCTGATTTTGCTGCGGCGTCAGCTATCAATACGCCGATTGCCGCCGGGCAAGCACAGGTCATGCCGAAGGATTTGCCCACCGGTGCACCAAATGCTTTGTTCAACGCGTGGCTGGCGCGTGCGGTGTATTGAAATTCCAGATGGCCTGCGGGAGAACCGTAAACATCGCCCATGGTGCGGTCGATTTCTGCCAGCGCCACTTCAATGGCACGACGCACGTCAGAAACATCGGTTGCACCGAAAATAATCAGGCAACCGTGTCCACCACCGCCTTCTGTATCGCGAGCCAGCTCAATGGATAATATTTCGCTGTTGGTCGCTTTAATGGCTTCATCAGCCGCAAATATATGTGGCCCTGCCCCAGTACGCGCGCCAAGAATACCGATGGAGCGATATTTCTTGTCGATTTTCATCACTTCATGTAATTGATTATCGACATTGGCAATCACCAAACCAATTGTGTGCCCCATTGCAGTGCCAACAAATTCTGTTAAACCACATGCGGCAATACTGGCGGTATTTTTACCCGTTGCACTGACATCAGTCTGTTTATTCATTACTTCAGATATAATCTGCTCAACAAGATTATCTCTCATGGTCAGTATCCTCTGGCGTTATTAACCGACGGCTTTAGGCAGAATTTTTTCTACTTCCATATGAGGACGAGGAATAACGTGGACAGAAACCAGCTCACCCACTTTAATGGCTGCGGCAGAACCCGCGTCAGTCGCGGCTTTCACTGCACCCACGTCACCACGCACAATCACTGTCACCAAGCCAGAACCAATTTTTTCGTAACCGACTAAAGTGACGTTCGCCGATTTAACCATGGTGTCTGCCGCTTCAATTGCAGAAACCAAACCTTTTGTTTCAACCATACCCAGCGCTTCTTGTTGCATAATGACCTCATGTATTTCATTGGTAATTGAATACACGCAGAGGAATAACCAATAAGGTTTTTCTTCTGCGCGTAATATATTTTCGTATTACGATACTAGAGATGTCAGGACAAAATGTTTTGCCCGTTAGCTTGATTATTTTGTTTTCAGGAACGCTTCCAGACAATAAAATCCTGTTTTGTTATCACAATGAAAAAATAGCGACTGCATCCATCGCGATCATTTTTTCTTCATTCGTGGGTAATACCGCCACCCACGCGCTATTGGCTGTTGAAATAACCCCACTCAAGCCACCACACATTTGTTGGTTTTTCTTTTCATCGAGCTGTAAACCGAGCACGCCGAATCGTTTAACCGTCAATTCCCTGACTAACGCCGAGTTTTCCCCAATGCCACCAGTGAAAATTAATGCATCAAAACGGTGAAGCGAAGTGAGATGCGCGCCTAAATGACGAGCCAGGCGGTGCACCATCACATCAATCGCTAATGCCGCACGCTTATTGCCCTGGCGGCGTGCCTCCTGCAAAGTACGGCAGTCACTGGAAAGCCCGGACACCCCATACAGCCCGGACTCGTTATTCACCATTTTGTATAGCGATTCAATGGATTGCCCGGTACAGGAGGCGATATACACCGCGGCGCCAAAATCCAGATCGCCACAACGCGTGCCCATCACCAACCCTTCCAGCGGCGTCATCCCCATTGAGGTGTCCACGCTTTTGCCATTTTTCACTGCGCAAACTGACGAACCGTTACCCAAATGAGCAATCAGAATGCCGTGATTGGCAGGATCAAGACCAAATGCATTGATAGCTTCGGCGGCAATGTAACGATGTGATGTGCCATGGAAACCGTAGCGCCGCACTTGATAACGCTCCTGATATTCCAGCGGAATGGCGTAGGTGTAGGCTTCCGGCGCTAACGTCTGGTGAAAAGCGGTATCGAATACTGCAACTTGTGTCACCGCTGGCAGCAAGGCCATCGTCGCTTCAATGCCAATCAGATTGGCCGGATTATGTAACGGCGCTAACGCGGACAGTGTGCGGATCTTTTCAATGACTTCGCTATTGATCGCCACAGACTGTTTAAATTCATTGCCGCCGTGGGCGACCCGATGCCCTATCGCCTTCACCGCAGGCAGCAATTGGCGCTGCTTCAGTTCAGCAAACAAGGCTGTCAATGCGCTGAGATGGCTGGCTTCCGGCAGTGGCTGGCTTGATTTATTCCCCGCCAGGTCTTTAAACGTGATGCAGGCTTCTTCAAGCCCGAGCTTTTCAGCAAGCCCGGAAAGCACGGGAGCACCATCGTTAAAAGGGATCAGCGAAAATTTCAGCGAGGACGACCCGCAATTAATAACTAAAACCAGTGAAGCGTTGGACATAGTGGTAATCCCAAAGAAAATGGTGGATGACGCTTCGCTTATCCCCCTACCGTAGGTCGGATAAGCGAAGCGTCATCCGACAACATGTTTTATTTGCTGCTCGTTAATACGAAATGTTCGCGGCTAAAACGGCGCAACGTGTTGCTGGCAATAGCCATATCTTGTTCAACACTGCCGCCGCTAATGCCGATAGCACCCACTAACGCGCCATTTGCCCAGCACGGCACACCGCCACCAAAACAGCAGATGTCTTTTTCGTGCTGGAGGCCATACAGGCTGGCACCGGGCTGCACCAGAGGCGCTAATTCGTGAGTCGCCATTTTGAGTGCGATGGCCGTCCAGGCTTTCTGGAAAGCGAGGCGCTGGCTTACCAACAGCGCGTTATCCTGGCTGAAAAAGTAGCGTTGCTGACCGCTGGCATCTACCAGGCTGAAGACGATTGGCAGGTCGAAAACTTGCGCTTCAAGACAGGCATAACGCCCAAGTGCTGCGGCATCTTCCAGGCTGAGCGAGAGCCGCCGTTCAGGTAACTGGCGCGTAATCGCTGAGGCTATCCAACCATCCATGGTTGATGACACTATGGCTGATGGCTGTGACATATCCGCACCTCGTTAAACGTTAGATTCCAGCGCATCGACGATGCCAACCACCGCCGCATCAATCACCGAATGTTCTTTGCTGTTGCTCATACGTGCAGAGCTGCCGGTGGTAATAATGACGATTTCACCGTTCCCCGCCCCCACGCAATCCACCGCTACCTGGGCGCTGCCGGTCGGTTGGTAGTGTTCATCGAGCCGTGCAACGACCAGTAATTTGCAGCCGTTTAATGAGGCATGTTTGGTGGTGGAAACTAGCGCACACGTAACTTTTGCCAGGTACATATTTCCTCCTATGGCTCCTGAATAATCGTGATGTTCTGACGGCGAATTTCATCCCGCGCGGCAGGGGTAATCAGGGTGTGGCATGCAACACGCAAACCCGCATCCCCTGAAAATGTGCGGATGTCGCTCAACGTGAGTAGCGTTTGGCCTGCCGTCGGTATTTTTTTTCCAGCAATGACAATGCCATATTGCTCAAGCGTGGTGACGTACTCTGCCAGGCGTGAAAGCAGCGAAAGCGGAAGCCCCGTGGCCTCGTGATTCAGGCATTCATGATTTAAGGTGGCGATCACTTTTATGCGCCGATTGAGTGCATGAAACACCCATGAACTGGCGATGTTGTCTCTGATTCCCAGCGCAATCTTGCTCAGGCTATTGGTAGAAAGTGCTGGTAAAAACAGGCTGCTGTAATCATCGTCACCAGCGGCGGGTTCTTGTTCGCCAAACAATGCCCCAACACAAGTCGAGTCGACCTCGCTGATGAAAGCGGCTTTCAGTCCGGATACGCTGGCGCTATGGGAGAATGTCACCAGCAATTGATATCCCGCGCGATCCAGCGCCGCAAGGCTGAGCAATGCCGCAGGCAAGCTACTGAAATTGTCCCCCGTTACCACCACGCGAACTTTTTTGCGTCCGGCGTTTAACTCGCGGCGTTTTTGTTCCAGCAACGCAGCAATCAGAGTGTCCAACCGTTGGGATAAAGCCAGGTGTTCCATAGCGCCCCTCACATCAAACGGTTGGGTTGATTCGATAAACCAGGTCACCGTTACGCAGCCCGAAACCATTGGCTTCTTCGACATCGATGTGCAGTTCCAACACCGCATCAGCACTGACGCGCACTACCACATGCCCTAAAACACCGGCTCGCAAACCCTCGGCCTGCACGTCGATTTCCATGCCATCGCGCAGGCCATGCAATTGGGCTTCCTGCGGGGAAATATGAATATGACGCCAGGCGACAATCGTGCCGTGCGGTTTCGCGACGTGCCCTTTCGGGCCGATGATTTCGATGCCTGGCGAATCATGGAGATCGCCGGACATGCGCACCGGCGCTTTCACGCCCAGCACGAAACTGTCTGCTACCGAGATCTCTATTTGCGTTGAGTTGCGTAACGGCCCCAAAACTCTGACGTTCGGGATATCGCCTTTTTGAGTGCGCAATGTCACTGTCTCTTCAGCGGAAAATTGCCCCGGTTGCTTAACCGCTTTCATGCGCGTCAAGGTGGAACCGTAACCGAACAGCACGTCCATATCTTCGCGGCACAGGTGAATATGGCGGTTAGAAACCCCGACCGGAATCATCAACGGCGCATGATTTTTACCGGCAGCTAATTCCTGCATAATTTGCCGGGTAATCCATTCGGCTTGTTGCTGAATATCATTCATAACTAAGCGGCCTGATAAATAAGTGAAAGTAAGCGGTCAATATCCTGCGCCGTGGGCTGACGTGGATTGGTTATTGTGCAACCATCGGCAAGCGCCGCATCAATTAGCGGCTGGCGCAACGACTCAAATAACGCCTTCTCGGTACCCAACTCTTTTAAAGTGGCCGGAATACCAAACTGGCGATTAATAAGGCGGATGTTTTTGACCAGATGGGAAATATCGATCTGCGGATTTTCATGATCAACACCGATAATACGAGCACATTTGATATAACGTTCGAGCGTGAGCGGCGTCGCCCCAGCGGCATTAAATTCAATAATCAGCGGCAACAGCATGGCATTAATTTTGCCGTGGGGAATATGCAGCATGCCGCCAATAGCATGCGCCATGCCGTGAACCAGTCCAAGGCCGGAAGAATTAAAGGCCATGCCAGCCATGCAGGAAGCATTATGGATATGCGAACGAAACGCCAGGTTGCTCTCATCGTTACAAACTTGCGGTAAATATTGCCAGACCAGCGCAATCGCCTTTTCCGCCAGTGCGTCACTGAAATCGTTAGCACCCGTTGAGACGAGTGCTTCAATCGCATGCGTCAGCACATCCATTCCTGTGTCAACGGTAATATGTCGCGGTACGCTTAGCACCAGATTAGGGTCAAGAATGGCCATGTCGGGAACCAATTCTTGCGCCACTAAGGGATATTTACGGCCATTTTTCGGGTCAGAAATAATCGCGTAAGAGGTGACTTCAGAACCCGAACCACTGGTGGTAGGAATCGCAATCAGTTCGATTGCCTGTGAGCGATAGTGTTCTTCAAGTGTGACTTTAATGCCTTTCGCCGCATCCAGTGCCGAACCACCGCCCAATGCAATAATGGCATCCGGTTTGAATGCTTTAAATTTTTCCGCACCTGCTTTTAAAATGTCGATATTAGGATCAGGTTTTACTTCACTGAATATGGATATTGCCGCATGTGGCATCACATCAATCAGATAACGAGTCTTACCGGATGACACCATAAACTCATCGGTAACGATGGCGACGCGTTTATTATTTAACGCACTTAATGAGCTTATCGCCTCTTCACCAAAATAAATTTTTGGGCAGGAGAAAAAATAATTCGCCATCGCTTAAATACCTATAAACACCAACCGAAAAAGAGGGTTTTAAGCTAGCATGAGGGAATTTAAAACAGGCTACCAATGCTTGTGCAGGATAAGGATTATTTTGCCCGGTTGTTTTTAAAGGCAGCAAAAAAATACCCCCGAACGACAGACACAATGTTGTGGTTCGGGGGTATCACTAAACTTAAACTCCGTTAATTGATGCCCCTCCGTCTACTAAAGACGCGGTGCCCGTGACAAACGACGATTCATCAGACGCCAGCCATAATACCGCTCGCGCTATTTCTTCCGGTTTCCCTACCCGTTTGAGTGCATGTAACCCGGTAATAAATGCCTGCGATTCCGCCGTATCATTCATATCGCGATACATATCGGTATCCACCGCGCCCGGCAAAACAGAATTGACGCGAATATTCTGCGGGCCAAATTCCGATGCTAATGCCTGAGTCAAACCAATCAAACCGGCTTTGCTTGCCGCGTACGAGGCGACTTGTGGGAATGCAAAACTGTAGCCTACAAAAGTTGAGGTGAAGATGACTGAACCACCGCCGTGTTTGAGCATTTCGGCAATTTGATGTTTAGCTCCGAGGAAAGATCCGGTCAGATTGATGGCAACCGCATTGGCAAACCCTTCCGCTGAGACTTCAGTACTCGGGCCATTTTCACCTAACGTCCCCGCATTGTTGAAGGCGATATCCAGGCGGCCCCAGGTTTGCACCGCTTTTTCCACCAGCGCTTTAGCGTAGGCTTCTTCGCGCACATCGCCCGTTACGGCGACGGCCTCGCCTCCCGCAGCTTTGATTTCATCAACCAGTTGAGCAAGTTCGGCTTCACGCCTGGCACCGACGACCACTTTTGCGCCTTCAGCGGCGAACAGTTTGGCGGTGACATATCCGATGCCAGAACTGGCTCCGGTAACAATGGCAACTTTATCGGCTAATCGTTTCATGAAAGTACCCCAGTGGAGCGGTCAGAATTTGACCGCTCATGGAGTATGGTTCCGGAAGGGGATTATTGCATTATTGGCTATAGGGATGCCCTCACCCCGACCCTCTCCCTCAGGAGCTGTCTCTTATACACAACTCACTCTGGCAATTTTGTCAGGGTCAGATCTGTTAGCCTCGCAGGTTTTCCGTTCACCCGTGCGTTCAGTTATCTCTTTAATTCCCGCAAACGGTGAACGTATCAAGGGGTTAACGCCAACCCCCTAAGACGTTCACCGGTTCAGTGGCTATGTGAAACACTGAACATCGGGTGAACGGAACTGTCTCCCGACTCACGCAGATGTGACTAAGAGACAGCCCTCAGGACAGCGAGAACACCAGACAGTCCCTTCTCCCTCAGGGAGAAGGTTAGGATGAGGGTTGTTTTAAACATTAATCGCTTCCATCGCCTGCAAAATACGCTTATCGGAAATCGGATATGGCGTACCTAATTGCTGCGCAAAGAAGCTGACGCGCAGCTCTTCAATCATCCAGCGGATTTCCAGCACGTCATCGTCAACCCGACGAGTCGGTGGCAGTTTGTTTAGCCACTGCTGCCAGGTTTGCTGCACATGCTCAACTTTCAGCATTTGCACCCGATCGCGATGTGGGTCAACCGCCATTTTCTCGAGACGCTTCTCAATGGCATTCAGATAACGCAGCGTGTCGCCAAGGCGCTTGTAACCATTTCCGGTGACAAAACCGCGATACACCAGGCCGTTCATTTGCGCTTTCACATCTGACAAACCGAGCGCCATGGTCATGTCCACGCGCCCTTTCAGGCGTTTGTTGATGTTGAAAACGGCCGTCAGGATTTGTTCGACCTGTTTGGCAATTTCCACCACGGTTTCGTTGAGTTCTGCGCGAACTTTCTCATGCAGAGCCGCAAAACCTTCTTCGCTCCAGACCGGGCCGCCCGCCTGCGCAATCAGCTTATCCACGCCACAAGAGATGCAGTCGTCAATCAAATCCATCACTTTGCCGTACGGGTTAAAGTACAGGCCGAGCTTGGCTTTGTTCGGCAATTTTTCATGCAGGTATTTAATCGGCGATGGAATGTTCAGCAGCAGTAAACGGCGCAAGCCCCGCCACATCGCCTGCTGCTGTTCGAGCGGGTTATCAAACAGTTTGATCGCCACACTGTCTTTTTCATCCACCAGCGCCGGGAATGCCTTCATGCGGTAGTTACCGCGTTTTTGCTCGTAGCTTTCCGGCAATGAACCGAAGCTCCAGATATGCAACCCGCTCTGCTCGATGCCGTCATCGGCAACCGCAGAGAGCGTTTGCTGGACTTTATCCTTCAACCCGCCCTTCAACTCGGTGAGGTCTTTACCCTCTTTGAGTTTCTTGTTGTTTTCATCGACGATACGGAAAGTCATCTTCAGGTGATCGGGCACCTGATCCCAATGCCAGTCTTCGCGGTCGATGGTGATGCCCGACATGCGGCGGAATTCGCGCTCTAAACTTTCCAGCAGCGGTAATTCCAGCGGCGTGGCACGGCCTAAAAATGCTTCGGCATAGTTAGGCGCAGGCACAAAGTTGCGACGTACTGGTTTTGGCAGTGACTTAATCAGCGCAATCACCAGTTCACGGCGCACACCAGGAATTTGCCATTCAAACCCGGCCTCTTCCACCTGATTTAACAACGGCAGCGGGATATGCACCGTCACGCCATCGGCGTCAGCACCTGGTTCAAACTGGTAAGTCAGGCGCAGCTTGAGATTGCCCTGATGCCAGAAGTTCGGATAGTCGAGCTTGCTGACTTGTTCCGCGCCCTCTTTGATCAACATGCTCTTTTCGAAATTGAGCAGATCCGGCGTCTCTTTGCTGGCCTGTTTCCACCAGTTATCAAAGTGACGCGCAGAGATCACATCATGGGCAATCCGTTGGTCGTAAAACTCGAACAGTGTGTCGTCGTCTACCAGAATGTCGCGGCGGCGGGATTTATGTTCCAGCTCTTCAATTTCATTGCGCAATTTGAGGTTGTCGCGGAAGAAGGCATGGCGAGTTTGCCAGTCGCCCTCCACCAGCGCATGGCGAATAAACAACTCGCGGCATAACGCTGGGTCAATCTGGCTGTAATTGACGCCGCGCGCAGCAACAATCGGCAAACCGTACAGCGTGACTTTTTCTGTCGCCATTACCGCGCCCTGCGATTTCTCCCAGTGCGGTTCGCTGTATGAGCGTTTTAATAAGTGCTGCGCCAACGGTTCCACCCATTCCGGGTCGATGCGGGCGGCAATGCGCCCCCACAGGCGGCTGGTTTCCACCAGTTCAGCGACCATCGTCCATTTTGGCGGTTTCTTAAATAAACCGGAGCCAGGGAAGATGGAGAAACGGGCGTTACGCGCCCCGGTGTATTCCTGTTTATCGGCGTCTTTCTGGCCGATATGGGAAAGCAAACCGGTCAGCAATGCGCAGTGAACCGAACGGAAATCAGCGGGTTCGCTGTTAATCGGTAAGCCAAGTTCTTTCACCACCTGGCGCAATTGGGTGTAGATATCTTGCCATTCACGCACACGCAAATAGTTGAGGTAGTCAAGTTTGCACTGGCGGCGGAACTGGTTCGACGATAGCTCTTTTTGCTGCTCGCCAAGGTAGTTCCACAAATTGACATACGCGAGGAAGTCAGACTCTTTGTCATGGAAGCGACGATGTTTTTCATCGGACGCTTGCTGTTTGTCCATCGGGCGTTCACGCGGGTCCTGAATGGACAGCCCGGCGGTGATAATCATCACTTCGCGCACACAACCAAATTTCTGCGCTTCAAGCACCATACGCGCCAGGCGTGGGTCAACAGGGAGCTGAGCAAGCTGGCGGCCCGAAGGCGTTAATTTATAGACGCTATGTTCTTCGTCGCTGGTAATCGCACCCAGCTCTTCAAGCAGGCGCACGCCATCCTGAATATTGCGTTTATCCGGTGCTTCAACGAACGGGAATGCGGCAATATCGCCCAGGCCGAGTGCCGTCATCTGCAAGATAACGGATGCCAGGTTGGTACGCAGAATTTCCGGGTCGGTAAATTCCGGGCGTGACAGGAAGTCATCCTCAGAATAGAGGCGAATACAAATCCCATCGGATACACGCCCGCAACGGCCTTTACGCTGGTTGGCTGACGCCTGCGAAACCGGCTCAATCGGCAAACGCTGCACTTTGGTGCGGTAGCTGTAGCGGCTGATTCGCGCGGTACCGGGGTCGATAACGTATTTGATTCCCGGCACGGTCAGCGAGGTTTCAGCCACGTTGGTCGCCAGCACAATGCGCCGCCCGACGTGCGACTGGAACACACGGTTTTGTTCGCTGTTCGACAGGCGTGCATACAGCGGCAGCACTTCGGTATGCGGTAAGTTCAGCTTGTTTAATGCATCAGCGGTGTCACGAATTTCGCGCTCACCACTCATGAAGATCAGTATATCGCCGGCACTTTCATGACCGAGTTCGTCCACCGCGTCAAAAATGGCTTGTAGCTGGTCGCGATCGGTATCGTCAGCTTCTTCAACAATCGGGCGATAGCGCACTTCAACCGGATAGGTGCGGCCAGACACTTCGATGATTGGCGCATTATTGAAATGGCGCGAGAAGCGTTCAGGATCGATGGTCGCCGAGGTAATAATGATTTTCAGATCGGGGCGACGCGGCAGTAGTTCACGCAAATAACCCAACAGGAAATCAATGTTCAGACTGCGTTCGTGCGCTTCATCAATGATGATGGTGTCGTACTGCATCAGCAGTCGGTCTTGCTGAATTTCCGCCAGCAAGATGCCGTCGGTCATCAGTTTGACCATGGTGTTTTCACTGACGTGATCGGTGAAACGCACCTTATAGCCTACACAACCACCGGGCTCGGTTTGCAGCTCTTCGGCAATACGGTTGGCAACGGTTCGTGCCGCCAGACGGCGCGGCTGCGTGTGACCAATCAGCCCTGTTAACCCGCGCCCCAGTTCCATGCAGATTTTTGGCAACTGCGTGGTTTTACCTGAGCCAGTTTCACCCGCCACGATAACCACCTGATGGTCACGAATGGCATCGTAAATGTCCTGTTTCTTTTGGCTGACAGGCAGGTTTTCTGGGTAGGTGATTTTCGGTCGCGAGGCTGCGCGCAGCAGAACCTTACCGGCTGCCGCTTCGATTTCCTGGGCCAGTGCCTCTAACACCGCCTGCTGCGATTCAGGATTTTTCACCTTCTTCGCGCCATGTATTCGGCGAGAGAAGCGTTGTCTGTCGCGAAGCATTAAGCCGTCGAGGCGAGAGAATAATGAGGACAGTGAGGGTTTTATGTTTTCCATTGCGTAGTCATCTGGGCAGCGCACTGCCTGGTAAGTCTTTATCGTTAATTGGCGCTAGATTAGCACATCACGCCTTTTGACGCCTTGTTCAATAAAATCGAACATAGAGTTCGATATATTGCGCTATCACTGCAATCGGATTGTGAATAAAGTAACCCTCAGCGAACGGGCAATCTGTCCGAATGAACACAATAAAGGAATCACCCATGAGCAAAGTATTAGTCCTGAAGTCCAGTATCCTGGCAGGTTACTCTCAGTCAAATCAACTGTCCGACTATTTTGTTGAACAATGGAGTGAAGAGCATAGCGCAGATGAGATCACCGTGCGTGATTTGGCTGCAAACCCAATCCCTGTACTGGATGGCGAGCTGGTTGGCGCACTGCGTCCAAGCGACGCCCCACTGTCTCCACGTCAGCAAGAAGCGCTGGCGCTGTCTGACGAACTGATTGCTGAGCTGAAAGCTCACGATGTGATTGTTATCAACGCGCCAATGTACAACTTCAACATTCCAACACAGTTGAAGAACTATTTCGACCTGGTGGCGCGTGCTGGCGTGACTTTCCGTTACACCGAAAAAGGCCCAGAAGGCTTGGTTACCGGTAAGCGTGCTGTGATTCTGACCAGCCGTGGCGGTATTCATAAAGATACCCCAACCGATCTGCTGGTACCGTATCTGAACATCTTCCTCGGCTTCATCGGGATTACCGATGTGAACTATGTGTTCGCTGAAGGGATTGCTTACGGTCCGGAAGTGGCGAGCAAAGCGCAATCTGACGCAAAAGCGGCAATTGATAGCATCGTAACTGCATAGTTTTTGATGCAAATGGTGGGTGGCGCTAACGCTTACCCACCCTACGTGAAAAAACGGCAAACATAATGTTTGCCGTTTTTATTAATACAAATTCAACAGATTCAATTTCTGCTGCAACAGTTCCCGTTCTCCACCCTGTATTGTTCGTAACGGGAAAGGCAGACATGGCGTTTGAACTCTACCCAGTAGTTCGGCAACCGTAGCAATAACCCGCAGGCTTCCATAACGTCGATAAAATACCCATAACGCTTCAAGTGCACCATCAAGCTGATTCACTTTTTCCTCATCCCCGGCTTGAGCGGCTCGGGTAAGTATGCGCGAATACTGTGGAAATAAACCCGCCAGAACGGAATACCAGACGTCACATCCCGCAAGCAAACCACGAGCAGACTGAGCATCCCCGCTAATCCCAATCGTCACGTGGGCAGGAATTTTGCTGCGCAGTGCCGCGATTCGCACGCGGGCTTCTTCACGTTCAGCCGGCAAACTGCCGAGTTTCACCGAGTTTACCCCTGGCAGGCCCGCAATAGCTGAAAGTAGTTCATCACTAAACGAAAAACCGGTCGTCGCCGGGTTGTCATACACACACAGTGGAACCGACAATTCGCGGACTACGCGGCTATACAATTCGTAAACTTCATCGCCACCAAGTGGCTGATAAGATAACGGAGCCAGAAGAACACCACTCACGCCCGCTTGTTGTGCGTCATCGGCAAGATTCAGTACTTCTTCTACACGTACAGCACCAATACTGGTCATTACCGGAATACCATTTGCCGCAGTAACGGCAAGTTGCGTGCCCCGTAAACGCTGCGCGCGAGTCAAATAGGCATAACTTCCGGTAGAACCCAGTGCGCCAATCGAATCCACCCTGGCTTCAGCCAGGTTCGATATCAATGAAACGAAAGTTCTTTCGTCTATTTCGCCAGCTATCAGCGGCGTAAGCGGGAAAGCACAAAGCCCCTTAAACATCTTTATTCCTTTTACACAGTTGCGCCGATTATCGTGCGAACTTACGCGAGCCGATGACGCAACAAATTACTCCGAAAGTCACCGCCACCATTTGCAAACTCACTGTTTCATGGAGCAGTGTCGCCGAAAGCGCCAGGCCAAAGAAGGGTTGTAGCAATTGTAGCTGTCCGACTGCCGCAATACCGCCGATGGCGAGTCCTTTGTACCAAAAGATAAAACCAATCAACATACTAAAAAGTGACACGTAACCGAGCCCCATCCAGGCCTGAACACCAATATCGCTGAACGTGTCTGGCATCGTCATGAACGAAGCTACTAACATGAAGGGAAGCGAGATAACTAAGGCCCAGCTAATCACTTGCCAACCGCCTAGCGCCCTTGAAAGCGTCGCCCCTTCTGCATAACCCAGACCGCAGACCAGCACTGACGCCAGCATTAATAAATTACCCGCTATCGACACGGACAAATTCTGATAAAGGGCAAAGCCTACCACCATCAGGCTTCCCAATATGGAAAACACCCAAAATGCCAGTGATGGCCGTTCATGACCACGAATAACCCCAAAGATGGCCGTAGACAGCGGCAAAAGCCCGAGAAATACGATGGAGTGAGCGGATGTCACATACTGAAGCGCCATGGCTGTCAGCAGTGGAAAGCCGATAACCACGCCAAATGCGACAACCATTAACGAGAAAATCTGCGATGAATGAGGACGCTTTTCCCGGCAGATCAAAATCAAGATTAGCGCCAGCATGCCAGCGATAGAAGCTCTGAGAAAGGTCAGGAAAAAAGGATTGATATCCATCACGGCCAGGCGCGTGGCCGGGAGAGAACCGCTAAAAATAATCACGCCAATCAGACCGTGTAGCCACCCTGAAAATGATTCTGACCCCGATTTACTTACTGCTGAATGACCCACGATTATCCTCATTTTGTCAGAAGAATAGAGAAACAATGCTTCTTGTTTCATAGACAGAGTGAATGATAATCGCCACAATCCATGACAATCAAAATATTGTCATGAATACATTCAATGAAAGCTCGGTATAAAACATTGGTTGATGAATACGCAGCCGCGATTCGTTCCGGCACATTACCGGCAGGAACGCGGCTGCCTACACATCGGGGGTTATCAGCTGAAAAGCACATATCACTCGCTACGGCGACACGGGTTTATGCAGAACTGGAATCCATCGGGCTGGTGAGCGGCGAGACAGGGCGTGGGACTTTTGTCAGGGAGATCTCTCTGCCAACGGGACATGGCATTGATCAGCAAGCCATCGCCACGGATATGCTAGATCTCAATTTTAACTATCCCGCTCTGCCCGAACAGACTGAACTGCTGCGCGATGCGCTGCGCAAGCTCACGAGTTCTGGTGATCTCGAAGCTATGCTACGTTACCAGCCACATGCGGGCCGACTCAGCGATCGCGAAGCAATAGCAACACATCTTGCAGAGAGTGGAATGACTCCTGACGCCGCTGATGTTCTGATTGTTAATGGGGCCCAGCATGGCCTGGCGGTCAGCGTCATGGGGTGTTTCAAACCCGGAGATGTTGTTGCTGTCGATGCGCTGACATATCCAGGCTTTAAAACACTGGCGGCAACCTTTCACCTTGAGCTGGAAGCGATTCCCGTATCTGCAAATGGGCCTGACCTGAATGTGCTAAAGAAATTGTGTCAACGCAGACGTGTGCGCGCGATTTATACCATGCCCACGCTGCATAATCCGTTGGGGTGGGTTCTCAATGATGTTCAGCGCCAGCAGTTAGCAACCATTGCCAGAGAGTATGATCTTCTGATGCTAGAAGATGCCGCCTACGCTTATCTGGTCAGCCATCCACCGCGACCATTGGCCTGTTTCGCGCCAGAGCGGACAATTTATATCACCGGTTTTTCCAAAAATGTGGCAACGGGTCTGCGTGTAGGCGTTGTTGTTTGCCCTTCCCGCTATCGTGCCAGCCTGGAGCGCGCAATACGTGCAACCACCTGGAACACGCCATCGCTGATGACAAGTATTGTTTGCGGCTGGATTAAGGAAGGAACGGTCAGCAGGCTGGAATCGCTGAAGCGAGCGGATGCCCAAAAGCGCCAGAGCCTGGCTCGTGAATTGCTTGCCCCACTCCCGTATATCAGCCATCCGGTATCTTACTTTATTTGGCTCCCGCTGCCAGAAGAAGTACGCGCAGAAAGCGTGGTACGCAGGTTGATGGACAAAAATATTTCAATTTCCACTGCAGAACCTTTTAGCACTTCACAAAATATCCCCCATGCCATTCGGTTAGCATTGGGTTCAGTCAGCGAAGTTAATCTTCGTCAGGCACTCATTACGGTGCGTGAAACAATTGAATATGAGCAATATCGCTGAACGATATGACGAAACTTACAAGAACATAAATATTAATAAGAAAGAGGAGATGAGAAATGTTAATCCAAACCATTGCGTATAAAGAAACGCAAATGCGAAAAGACAGTTCATTATCCACCAAAAGAAAATACGGCTTCGCAGACCATTCCAGTCATATTGTGGATAGCATAAGCGTAAAATATATATCGTAATTGTCGTCAGAATAATCATAACGTTTTCATCCATGAAACGTAGACAAGCGTAGGCCACTAAGAGTGGAGCAATGCTTAACATGCCTTCAATTAATTTTAAGTAATACTAACTGCCTGGATTTTCTTTTGCAATTAGTGTTATTTAATAAAAATAATTGAATTTAATCAAGATGTTAGTATTAATGAAAAAAGAAATGATAATTTAAATGAATATAAAAAGAGTTATATATACAGAAAGATTGGTATTAGGTGGGGTAAATATTAAATGGGCGGTATTAAGCCGCCCATTCAAAATGACTTATTTTTCCAGCAACTGATGTGCTGTCTTTTCGACTAACGCCAGCAGGAGTTTAATATCCTCCAGCGTAACAGTTGGGTTCAGCAACGTCATTTTCAGACAGGTAACACCGTTATGCTCAGTCACACCCACGTTGGCGCGACCAGATTCTAACAACGCATCACCAATCTGCTGGTTCAGCAGCGCGATAGCTGCATCGCTGCTGTTGGCCATTTGTTCAGGACGGAAACGGAACAAGACGCTCGCCAGTTGTGGTTTCATCACCAACTCCAGCGAAGGTTGTTCAGTCACGTACTGCGCAACTTGCTGAGCAAGCGTAACGCCATGATCAATGATCGCAGCATATTGCTTCTGACCCAACGCTTCCAGGCCCATCCAAAGTTTCAGTGCATCGAAACGACGTGTGGTCTGCAAAGATTTAGACACCAGATTTGGTACGCCAGCCGCTTCATCAAACTCAGAGTTCAAATAAGCCGCCTGGTAGCGCATCAGTTCATAGTGACGGGCTTCTTTGAGCAAGAACGCACCGCAACTGATGGTCTGGAAGAATTGTTTATGGAAGTCCAGGGTAATGGAGTCCACTAATTCAATACCGTCCAGATAGTCACGATACTGCTCGGACATCAGCAATGCCCCGCCCCACGCTGCATCAACGTGCACCCAAATCTGGTGCTGTGCAGCCAGTGCGGCAATCTCACGTAGCGGGTCGATTGCGCCTGCATCGGTGGTACCTGCAGTAGCAACAATCGCCAGAATCTGCTCACCGTTAGCCTGAGCTTGCGCCACTTTTTCACGCAGATCGTTGAGATCCATACGCGCGAATTCGTCAGTTTTAACTAACGTTACAGACTGGTAACCGAGGCCCATCAAAGCCATGTTCTTTTGCACTGAGAAATGGGCATTTTCAGAACACATGACTTTAATCTTTCTCAGATCACCGACCAGCCCATCCTGCTGAATAGAGTGACCCTGGCGAGCAAAGAACGCATCACGCGCCAGCATCAGGCCCATCAGGTTACTTTGGGTGCCGCCGCTGGTGAACACACCCGCGTCGCCTGCCTGATAACCGACTTGAGCACGCAGCCACTCAATCAGCTTCATCTCGATGATGGTCGCTGACGGGCTTTGGTCCCAGGAATCCATACTCTGGTTGGTGGCGTTGATCAGCACTTCAGCCGCCTGGCTGATAACCAGACTTGGGCAGTGCAGATGCGCAACACACTGTGGGTGATGCACCGACAGGCTGTCTTTTAAAAAGAACTCGATAGCACGTTCAATCGCAGCCTGGTTGCCCAGGCCCTGCGGATTAAAATCCAGTTGAATGCGCTCACGCAGTTCAGTAACGCTTTTGCCCTGATACATCTCAGGTTGCTGCAGCCACTGCACAACAGCCGCGCTGCTCTGTGCAATCGCCTGCTGGTAGGCTTCAGTGCTTTGCGCTGAGCCTGCCAGAATCGGGTTTAAATCAGACATCGTGGTCATTCGCTCCACTCAGACAGGTTTGATGCCGGACGCTAACAGCGCCTGCTCAAACTTATCGAGGAAAATAGCCAGCTCATCGTTAGTAATAAGCAGGGATGGCAGCAGACGCAGCACGCAACCGTTACGGCCACCGCGCTCCAGAATCAACCCAGCTTTGAAGCAGTTTTTCTGCAGCAATGCGGACAATTCTGGGTCAGACGGGTAGCAACCCATATGGTCTTTAGCTTCGTTTGGTTTAACGATCTCAATACCGATCATCAGACCCAGACCACGCACCTGGCCAATGACCGGGTAACGTTTTTGCATGCTTGCCAGATGGCCTTTCAGCCACTCGCCCTGTGCGGCCACTTTGTCAGCAATCTTGTTTTCAGTCAGATGCTTAAGCGTTGTCAGGCCGGTAGCCATCGCCAGTTGGTTACCACGGAAAGTACCGGTGTGGTGGCCAGGTGACCATGCGTCAAACTCTTTCTTAATGCCCAGCACTGCCAATGGCAAACCACCACCGACTGCTTTAGACATCACGATGATGTCTGGCTCAATGCCAGCATGTTCGTAGGCAAACAGTTTGCCGGTACGGCAGAAACCAGCCTGCACTTCATCGATGATCAGCAGAATGCCGTGTTCTTTGGTGACTTTGCGAATGCGCTGCAACCACTCAGCAGGAGCCGGGTTCACGCCGCCTTCCCCCTGAACCGCTTCCAGAATGACTGCCGCAGGTTTGCGCACGCCACTCTCAACGTCGTTGATCAGGTTTTCGAAGTAATAGGTTAATGCTTTAACGCCAGCTTCACCGCCAATACCCAATGGGCAGCGGTACTGATGCGGATAAGGCATAAACTGAACTTCAGGCATCATGCCGTCGACGGCTTCTTTCGGAGACAGATTACCTGTCACGGAAAGTGCGCCGTGGGTCATGCCGTGATAGCCGCCGGAGAAGCTGATGATGCCTGCACGACCGGTCACTTTCTTAGCCAGTTTCAGCGCTGCTTCAACCGCGTCCGCACCGGATGGGCCGGTGAATTGCAGGCAATACTCTTTACCCTGTCCAGGCAATAAAGAGAGAAGATATTCAGAGAACTGGTCTTTCAACGGCGTTGTCAGATCCAGTGTATGTAACGGCAAGCCGCTAGTAATGACATTTTGGATGCTTTGCAGCACGTCAGGGTGGTTATGTCCAAGAGCAAGCGTACCTGCCCCTGCAAGGCAATCAAGATATTGATTATTCTCAACATCAGTGATCCAAACACCGTTGGCCTTCGCAATTGCAAAAGGCAATTTACGTGGATAACTCCTAACATTCGATTCAAATTCAGCCTGTCTGGCTAAATAGGTTTCATTGTTTCCGTTTAATGAATTCGTACCTAAACTGTCAATACGGACTTTATCCGTCATCATATCTCTCCTACAACTGCTAAATCATTAATTTCGCAGCTGATTAAATGAATTAGAAAAACTAAGGACCCTATAAAAATCGCGGCCAATATAGGTTCTTTTTGCTCTGTGCTCAATAATTTATTTTTCCAATTTCCGAATGTTTCTGGTTTGTCATTGTGATGAAAAACGATGCAACGAACGTCGACCGGATTCTCATGCTGAAAAAAAACAATATTCAGGTGTTAAATTGGATTAAAAATAGATTTTCAGCAGTTTATATCACTTCGTACACAAATTTTGACGGGTATTAATGGGATTTTTCAGGCGGTTTGACAGGCAAAGTTACACTTTTCATGGTCTAAGTTTGTTCTGACGTGATATCAGCTTTAAAAGAAGATTAGAGAAAGGAGTAAACAGAATAAAAAGAAAGTACATCAATGAGTTTAATCGGTTGTTAACGCATTTATATTTAAGCGCTTCTACCTCACCCCAACGGAGCGAGGCTCCGCCGGGTATTGCTAATGCACATGTAGCTTAAAGTTTGAAGGGTATTAGTGACGGATGGAACCCGGTTGTCTGAGATTGCCCGTATGCCCAAAGGCGGGCATTGGCGAAGATACCGGATTGGAAGTCTGCGAGTCACTGCTACCTGGCCCTGCCAGCGTATCGCTGGTGCCAATACCGGCGACAGTATCACTCCCCAGTAAATCGATGGTGCCCTGAACTGTCGACGTTTGCTGGCTGGATGTGTTGGATGAACTACCTGAACTAGCATTGATGCCAGAGGTTGACGTTAATTGAGCAAACACCGCCGTGCTAACCAGAGACAACGCGACTGCCAAAATAATCTTTTTCATCAATTGTTCCCCATTCGATACCGGCAGTATGGAATAGTTGAGTGGATGAATCGTCCCTGGCTATTTCACGCATACAGAATTGCTGCCAATTGAGTGTAGTGGAGCGCTACTTTTTCATCCACTGCCCGTTAATACCGCGCACATACTCACCCGGCTGTGCCCGCGCCACCAGCTTTTGCCCGGCCAGTTCCGCAACCTGATTGGCCGAAATATTATTGCTATCCGCCAGTTTCTGATAATTTTCTGAACGCGCTTCGTTAATGGTTTTCACTAACTCCAGCGTCTCTTTGTCCTGTTTGATTGGTGCAATAAAGCCGCTGAGTGTCTCCCCTACACGCCCTTGCTGGCGAGCTTCGGACAAGGTTAACGCCAACACCTGGCTGCTAAACATCATGCTCGCCAACAAAACGCCTTTAACGATATTTTTCATGACGCTCACTCCGTGCCGAACAAATCGCTGCGGTTTTTAAGCAACGTTTCCACGTCTTTATCCACTTTAATATGAATTTCATGCTCAATTTTAACGTTCATATTAATGGTGATAGGTTCTTTGGGCGCCGCCACTTCTATGCGCGGAGTGCAACCCGTTAATGTGGCAATCCCTGTCGCCAGGAGTGAAGCGATGACGATTTTCATTGTGTTTCCTCACAAGCTTTATCGCGTGTCTGACAACGCACATCCGGTAGCGCGGTATGTTGCTCAAGCCAGGTTTGCAAATTATCCCCAAAACGCAGGCTGCGCCAAAGCGTAAAGAGGTTTTCCTGATGGCTGTAATTCAGCCGTACTGCGTTCCTTTTCCCTTCAACCTGGCTAATGCCTTGCACATTCGCCTGCAAAGTTAATACCCCAAGGTTATCTAAATTAATATGGGTCCAGGAATGAGAAATTTCCATATATCGCAACCAGTTAACAGCAACACCTGCGGCAATATTATTCTCAACAATGGCATCCGCCATGTCTTTATCCAGTCGTAATGTCAGCGGCCCTGGGTTCATCAGCCAGCCATCTTTAATTATCCATTGTGGATGATTAAGCCACAGCGGCAGAGCGCCGTTTACCCGGCCAGACATGGTGAATTGTTTGGGATTGACCGCAGTAATCAATTCACTTGAAGAGATATTTTCTAAGCGTAGCAAGGCGGCGTCCCGTTGTGGTAAACGCAACTGCTGCACACGCATTTTTCCACCCAAAATATCAACATTTACGTTACTGAGTATCAGCGGTTGTGCGTCACTCCACGGATACCAGCCTTCAAGATCCGCAGTAATATTGGTGGTAGTGAACTGGTTTTTGATTTCGGCAATGCGCAGAGTGACCGGCCCGTCCGTTCCCAACTGCCAGGTACTGTCACCAAAACGGAATGGCAGCACAAAATCAACGCCATTAATCTGGTTATCCGGCATCCAGACGCTGCCATTTTTAACTACGCCATGCCCACCTGCTTCAAATCCCTGACCCGGTGCCGCGGAAAAAGCGATCTGTGAATACAACGTGCCGTCCTTTAAGACCATTTTCCAGTCATCTGGGATCAGCGGCTGGAATACGGTCAGGACTTGTTGCGGCCACCAGGCATTTCCGCGCAGGCGTTCCCCATCCCAACGACCATTGACCCGTACCGGACCTATATCTCCGGCATGCAGGTCTCCTTTATATTGGAACGATGATGGGTCAACGCCGCTGACGCTGAAGGTTAATGCCGACGGAGGCAACGTGCTTCCACCACTGAAGGTAGTTTTCCCGGCATTTAACGTGAACGCACCATCAAATGAGGGTGCGGTTTCATCTCGTTGCCAGTGCAACGGTTTGTCGAGTTTCAGGCGCGGCTCGCTAACAAGCATTGAGCCATACTCAAGTTTGTCAAAACCGGTCGATAGCGACGTTAACTCAATCACACTATCGCGCCATTCCCCATAGCCACGCACATCCCAGCGCGCCTGCATCGGTGTGAATTCGCCATTACCCCAATATTTCCAGCGCCACAAACCTGCATCCGGTAAAAAGTTGTCGGCTTTGCCATCAAGATGTAGCACGAAGTTACCCGTCTCATTCTCATGCGCACGTACGATCGCCTGCAAACGCCCGTCAACACCTTGTTGCGAGACGCTAACGCCCGCCAAAGGCCAGCGAATTTCATCGACATCAATAGAGTCGATAACTCGCCCGCGTGAACGCAACAGCGCGCCAGGCCGGAACAGGAGTTTAGGGTCAGCAATCGCCCCGCTAATTTCCCCCGGCAACACCGCATAAAACACCATTCCATTCTGTTTGGCTTCACCGGTTAACTGCACCGGCAATGCACTGTCTTCCAGACTCAGTTTACCTGGGCCAATATTGAGCACCGCGTTGGCTTTACCCGCCAGCCCCTGGGTAACGACATTCATCCGGCCACTGACGACAGCGTTTTCGAACCCTTGTTTCCAGTTATCCACCCGTAGCGCAATGCCTCCGCGCAATGGAACACCGGTATATGGCCAGAACCACTGTCCGCCGTTTACTTCAAAAATTTTATCGCTGACAGTCCAGGGCAGTGTAACCAAAGGTTCAGTCGCACCTGGTTTTGTCACGGTTAAAGCCCCTTCTTCGGCCTTCCAGCCCAGCGCGACATCAACCAGCTCAGGTTCTTGTGGAATACGCAGTTTTGTCTCGAGATGACCTTCTTCCGGCAAGCTGTCGGTAAGCGGTGGTAACGTTATTTGGCCAGCCAATTCAAGCGGCTCCATCCCCGCTATCGCCTGAACCTTTAACTTTTGTAACTCTAATAGCGGGCCGTTCAGTTGCGCATCTACACTTAAGGAAGCGCCAGCATAATGAATAGATTGCTGCTGCGGTGAGAGAGTCAGGCGTAAGGCGCCAGAGAACTGTTGAAACGGGGTAATGTTGACCTTATCTATAGTGATAAGGCTTTCGGGAAGCAATGATTGCCATTCGGCAAGCGAACGCGGTGCTGCCGGTCCCGACTGGTCGAGTGGTATTTTACTCAGGCAATCGACATTAAGATTGAGCGTATCAAGGTGGATGCGCCAGCGCTGCGGATGGCTCAAGGAGGCGTCTTTAATTGTCGCCAGTACGCAGTCCCCGGCAAGGTAACGCAAATCAGGAACAATAATTGCGCCACGTTTAAATTTTGGGCTGGCCTCCAGGGCGATGCGAGTCCCTTGCGGCAGCCAGATTCCGGCAAGCGTGGGCAGCCAATTAGCGATAGTCATCGTGAGCGTTAGCAACAGTAAGATGATAACCAGCAGCAACGCAATAATGGCTTTATATTTACCCTTCATGGGCGATTAAGATCCTGATTAAGCGACAATTTTGTACCCGGCGATTCGGTAAATACGATGATTCTTACATGATTCAGCCCGGGCGTGAAGGTCAAGCCTGGTTTAAGCGTAGCTAACCTTGAGTTAGCAGCAGAATTTCGTGCCTAAAAATATAGTTTAAAATTTGTATGATTATTTTAAGCATGGTAATTTTACAGCAATATCATTCTGGAGATAAGTCTCATGAAACTGGCAGTTTATAGCACAAAACAGTACGATAAAAAGTATCTGGAGCAGGTTAACACTGAATATGGCTTTGAACTTGAATTTTATGACTTCCTACTAACCGAAAAGACAGCCAAAACTGCTCTTGGTTGTGACGGTGTCTGTATCTTCGTGAACGACGATGCCAGCCGCCCGGTGCTGGAAGAGCTCAAAAAGCAGGGTGTGAAATTTATCGCGCTGCGTTGTGCCGGTTTTAACAACGTCGATCTCGACGCGGCTAAAGAACTCGGTTTGCCTGTGGTACGCGTGCCAGCCTACTCTCCAGAAGCGGTCGCTGAACATGCGGTCGGTATGATGATGTGCCTGAACCGCCGTATCCACCGCGCTTATCAACGTACCCGTGATGCGAACTTTTCTCTAGAAGGACTGACCGGCTTCACTATGTTCGGCAAAACGGCGGGGGTGATTGGTACCGGTAAGATTGGCCTTGCCGCGCTGAAAATATTGAAAGGCTTTGGTATGCGCCTGCTGGCGTTTGATCCGTATCCAAGTGCGGCAGCTCTTGAGTTGGGCGTGGAATATGTCGATTTGCCAACCCTGTTTGCGCAGTCTGACGTTATCTCTCTGCACTGCCCAATGACACCAGAAAACTACCATTTGCTAAACCGTGCATCGTTTGAACAGATGAAAAACGGCGTAATGGTGATCAACACCAGTCGTGGTGGTTTGATTGATTCGCAGGCGGCTATCGATGCCCTTAAAAATCAGAAAATTGGTGCGTTAGGGATGGATGTGTATGAGAACGAGCGCGATTTGTTCTTTGAAGACAAATCTAACGATGTGATTCAGGACGATTTGTTCCGTCGCCTGTCAGCCTGCCATAACGTGCTGTTTACCGGCCACCAGGCATTCCTGACGGCAGAAGCATTAACCAGTATTTCCGAAACAACTCTGGAAAACCTGCGTCAGTTAGAAAACGGCGAGCCTTGTGTTAATCAGGTGAACTAAGTTTTAGTATTAATGCCCTCACCCTGGCAATTTTGTCAGGGTAAGATCTGTTAGCCTCGCAGGTTTTCCGTTCACCGGTTCCGTGGCGACATCAATACACTTTCGCCTGGTGAACGGAACCGTCTCCGAATCGGCAGGAACCGTCTCTCAAAGATGTGTATAAGAGACAGCTCCCTCAGGAGAGGGAATAAAACCGTTTACCCCTTCTCCCTCAGGGAGGAGGCCGGAATGAGGGTGGCTTTAAGAATATCCTTATAAAAATAAGATGTGATTTTGATATAGTCGCATCCAACTCATTGATGAACAGAATAACTTAAGGACAAGAAATGAAAAAACTAGCTTCATTAGCTCTGGCTGCGATGGTATTGGCAGGTTGTGCGCAATCTGGCGATAAATCCACTGTGACGGCGCAAGACCTGCAACATCACCGTTATGTGCTACAAACCGTAGACGGCAAACCGCTGACCGGCGTGCAACGCATGCCAGAACTGAGTTTCGGTGAAAAGATGCATATCTCGGGTGCGATGTGTAACCGCTTTATGGGCCAGGCCACACTTGAAGACAATACGCTGAAAGCGAAAGGTCTGGGAATGACCATGATGATGTGTGCTGAGCCACAGCTAAACGAGCTTGATCACATGATTAACGACATGCTGACCAGCGGCGCAAAAGTCGCTTTAGCGCCACAACAGCTCACGCTCAAAACCAGCCAGCATACTTTAGTTTATAAACTGGCCGATCTGGTCAACTGATTCGACTAATAAGCCCCACACGTTCCGGCGGCAAGCGCGTTTTCACTACAGCGTTTGCCGTTCGGCATTGCGCACATCCCGATTGCCGTTCCATCTAGCTGACGAGCAACGCTCAGCGAACCACCAATCATTGCACAACTTGCTTGCCCCTGGCTGGACATCGCTGCGCGCATACCCGGCGGTACGTGAGCCGCGGTGGCTTGTTGAGGTGGTTCACTACTGCATGCCGACAACAATGAGGTTGATAATAACAGCGCGGCACAACCGGCTAAAAACGCAGCTCGCATGACTCTTCTCTCCTGAATGTTGCAAAACCTAAGAAGCATAAGGCTGCCGCTGTGTTCCGTCGAGGCCACAAAGCCATAAAAAGTGTGTGATTTTGCAAAGTAGATCACTTAATTGCGCAAAACACCGCCATCTATCCTTTTCACGACCTCAATCAAAGCTCAACACAGGACACAAAAGCGAAAATCACCTTCTGTGGGGTTTGCTAGAATTAAATGATTATTCTTCGACTCGCGCAGGCATGCGGGTCTATTCATGTTTATTTTGTTGCGCAATGTAAGGGTGTCCCATGATCACAATTGACGGCAATGGTGCAGTCGCTTCTGTGGCGTTTCGCGCCAGTGAAGTAATTGCCATCTACCCGATAACTCCCAGCTCAACTATGGCGGAACTTGCTGATGCCTGGTCTGGAGATGGCAGGAAAAACATCTGGGGAGATATCCCTCGCGTGGTAGAAATGCAGTCCGAAGCGGGAGCGATTGCCGCGGTTCACGGCGCGCTGCAAACAGGTGCCCTTTCCACCTCATTTACTTCATCGCAGGGTTTACTGCTGATGATCCCGACACTCTACAAACTGGCCGGACAATTAACGCCGTTTGTACTGCATGTGGCGGCCCGCACCATTGCAACCCATGCGCTGTCTATCTTTGGCGATCACTCGGATGTGATGGCGATTCGCCAGACCGGTTGCGCGATGTTATGTGCCAGCAGCGTGCAAGAAGCGCAAGACTTCGCATTGATTTCGCATATCGCCACACTGAAAAGCCGGGTGCCTTTTATTCATTTCTTCGATGGTTTCCGCACCTCGCATGAAATCAACAAAATCGTCCCGCTGGCTGACAGCACCATCCTGGAACTGCTGCCGCAAAAAGAGATTGATGAACACCGCGCCCGTGCGCTCAATCCTGAACATCCGGTTATCCGTGGGACCTCCGCCAACCCGGACACTTATTTCCAGTCCCGCGAAGCCAGTAATTTGTGGTACGACGCGGTTTACCAACACGTCGAACAAGCGATGGACAGCTTTGCCGCCGCCACGGGTCGCCAGTATCGCCCGTTTGAATATTACGGCCACCCGCAAGCCGAACGCGTCATTATCCTGATGGGTTCAGCTATTGGCACCTGCGAGGAAGTGGTTGATGAACTGCTGACGCGCGGCGAAAAAGTGGGTGTGCTGAAAGTTCGCCTGTTCCGCCCCTTCTCCGCCGACCATTTGCTGGAAGTATTGCCAGAAAGCGCACGCCAGATTGCAGTGCTCGACCGCACCAAAGAACCCGGCGCACTGGCCGAACCGCTGTATCTTGACGTGATGACTTCCCTTGCCGAAGCCTTTAACCGTGGCGAGCGTGAAACGCTGCCTCGCGTGATTGGCGGGCGTTACGGCCTTTCGTCCAAAGAGTTTGGCCCGGATTGCGTGCTAGCGGTATTTAACGAACTGACCCAAGCCAAACCGCGCCCACGCTTTACGGTCGGTATTTACGACGATGTCACCAATTTGTCGTTACCGTTGCCGGAAAACACCCTGCCGAACCGTGCCAAACTTGAAGCGCTGTTTTACGGGCTGGGCAGCGACGGCAGCGTGTCAGCTACCAAAAACAATATCAAAATCATCGGTAACTCGACGCCGTTCTTCACCCAGGGTTATTTCGTCTATGACTCGAAAAAAGCAGGCGGCCTGACCGTTTCTCACCTGCGCGTCAGCGAGCAGCCGATTAACTCGACCTACCTGATTGATAAAGCAGATTTTGTTGGCTGCCACCAGTTGCAGTTTATCGACAAATATCAGATGACCGAGCGCCTGAAACCGGGTGGTATTTTCCTGCTCAACACACCGTATGGCGCGGACGAAGTGTGGCATCGCCTGCCGCAAGAAGTGCAGGCTGTCCTGAACCAGAAAAAAGCGCGCTTCTTTGTGGTCAATGCGGCAAAAATCGCCCGTGAATGCCAGCTTGGCGCGCGTATCAACACCGTCATGCAGATGGCATTCTTCCATCTGACCAATATCCTGCCTGGCGACAGCGCACTGGCAGAACTGCAAGGTGCCATTGCCAAAAGCTACAGCAGCAAAGGCCAGGAACTGGTGGAACGTAACTGGCAGGCATTAGCCCTGGCGCGTGAATCGCTGGCTGAAGTAACATTGCAGGAAGTGAACGAAAGCAGCCCAATGCGCCCACCAGTGGTTTCCGATGCGGCACCTGATTTCGTCAAAACCGTCACCGCCGCGATGCTTGCAGGACTCGGCGACGCGCTACCTGTTTCCGCGCTGCCGCCAGACGGCACCTGGCCGATGGGCACCACGCAGTGGGAAAAACGCAACATCGCCGAAGAAATCCCCATCTGGAAGCCAGATATTTGTACCCAGTGTAACCACTGCGTTGCCGCCTGCCCGCATTCGGCCATTCGTGCCAAAGTGGTGCAACCTGAAGCGATGGAAAACGCCCCTGCCGGATTGCAATCGCTGGATGTGAAATCCCGCGATATGCGTGGGCAGAAATACGTATTGCAGGTAGCACCTGAAGATTGCACCGGCTGTAACTTGTGCGTCGAAGTTTGTCCGGCGAAAGACCGCCAGAACCCGGAAATCAAGGCCATCAATATGATGTCGCGCCTTGAGCACGTTGAAGAAGAAAAAGAGAATTACGACTTCTTCCTCAGTCTGCCGGAAATGGATCGCACCAGCCTCGAGCGCATCGATATCCGTACTTCACAGCTGCTTCAACCGCTGTTTGAATACTCCGGCGCGTGTTCCGGCTGCGGTGAAACGCCGTATATCAAACTGCTCACCCAACTGTATGGCGACCGCATGTTGATTGCCAACGCCACCGGTTGTTCATCGATTTATGGCGGTAACTTGCCGTCTACACCGTACACCACCGATGCCAACGGGCGCGGCCCGGCCTGGGCGAACTCGCTGTTTGAAGACAACGCCGAATTTGGGCTCGGTTTCCGCCTGACAGTCGATCAACATCGCGCCCGCGTGATGCGTCTGGTTGGTAAGTTCGCTGACCAACTGCCCGCCGAACTCAACGAACAACTGCATGCTCAAGCCACGCCAGAAGTGCGCCGCGAGCAGGTTATTGAACTGCGCAAACATCTGGCGAATATCGACGACCCGGACGCGCGCCAGTTAATCACCGACGCTGACGCCATGGTTGAAAAATCTATCTGGCTGATTGGTGGTGACGGCTGGGCGTATGACATCGGTTTTGGCGGCCTGGATCATGTGTTAAGCCTGACCGAAAACGTCAATATTCTGGTGCTGGATACCCAGTGCTACTCCAACACTGGCGGCCAGGCATCGAAAGCGACACCGCTGGGTGCAGTCACTAAGTTTGGCGAACACGGCAAGCGTAAAGCGCGTAAAGATCTCGGCGTTAGCATGATGATGTACGGGCATGTTTATGTGGCGCAGATTTCACTCGGCGCACAACTTAACCAAACCGTGAAAGCGATTCAGGAAGCCGAATCTTATCCCGGCCCGTCGCTGATAATCGCCTACAGCCCTTGCGAAGAACACGGCTACGATTTGGCACTCAGCCATGATCAAATGCGCCAGCTCACCGCAACGGGTTTTTGGCCACTTTATCGCTATGATCCGCGTCGTGCCGACGAAGGTAAATTGCCGCTGGCGCTGGATTCGCGTCCGCCGTCTGATGCGCTGGCCGATACGCTAATGAAAGAACAGCGCTTCCGCCGCCTGAACGCGCAGCAGCCAGAAGTTGCCGAACAGCTTTGGAAAGATGCCGCTGCAGATTTGCAAAAAAGCTACGATTTCCTGGCGCAAATGGCAGGCAAAGCGGAGAAAGCGGACAGCGAGTGAGTCCGTGAAAATGTCGGATGTCGCTGCGCTAATCCGACCTACGATTTTGGCTTTGTAGGGTGGATAAGCGATTAGCGTCATCCACCATTTTCATCACAGCTTAGTTAAAACTAATACGTAAAATATCATCCGGGCTGGTCGGCTCTTTTTCGCGGCTGCCCGGCTGCTTCACGCTAACAAACAACTGTTGCCCATCCGGCGAAAGTGCAAGGCTGTTTGGCAGGGCTGGCGTGTCGATAGTCTCCAGCACTTTGTAGCTTTTCGCATCAATCACGCTGACTTTACCGGCTTTGCGATGCGTCACGTAGACTTCGTTGCGCGTCGGGTTGAACAACACATCCAGACCCAGCGGCACATCCACTTTGTTCAGCACTTTGCTGGTTTTGGTATCCACAACCAACAATTGCGGGGATTTTGAATCGCTGATAAACGCACGGTTGTTTGCCTTATCCAGCGCAATATTCAGATAGAAATGCTCACCTTCGGTTTCCAGCTTAGTCCGCGAGACCACTTTGTCCGTTTTGCTGTCGATAACGATAAATTCGTTGTCGGCGTTGGTCATGTAAATGCGCGATGCTTTCGCATCAATCGCCAGCCCCGTCGCCATTTTGCCGAGATCTTTAATCGTATCGCGCAACTCAAGCGTCGCCCCATCAATCACCCACAACACGCTGGACTCCCCCAACCCGCCCATATACAGCGTGTTGGTAGCCTCGTTGACCACTAACTGGCGTGGAGCCAGCGGGCGCACCGTTTCGCTACGTTTGGTTTCATCAACCACCAATGACTTAATCACATCCCCTGTTTTGCTGTTGATGGCGGTCACCGCGCTGCTGGTGGTGTTACCCAGGAACAAGGTGCCGGTGGTTTTATTAAGCGCCACACCAAACGGCTTCAGGTTGTTATGAATCGCCTGCGTCACTTCGAGGGTTGCCGGGTCAAGACGATAAACCACCCCGCCTTTATCCAGTTTGCGGCTTTGCGAAGTGGCAACGTACAAGGCCGATTGATCCGCACTATAGGCCATTTCATACGCGCCTTTACCGACCGGTTTTCTTTCAACGGTAAACGAGGTATCAGCAAATAATGAAGTGGAAAACAGCAGGCTGGAAAGCATTAATGCAGGCAGTACGCGTAAACGAGTTTGTGGTAAAGCAGACATGAATATCCTTATCAATAGTAAGTAAAAAGCTATAACTAACAGGATATTAGCTATAGCTCAAAGCACTGTTGATAATTATTATCATTTCCGCCAACAAAAGTAAATGATTCTCATTTAAATGGAATGACACAAGGGTTAATCAACTTAATTAACCACCATCACAAGGCAACCTTTGCCAGGAACGACAAACCAAAGAATCGGCAAAATCATTAAATACTGCTGCCCCACGGGTTCAGTTCTGCCCGCCAGTCAGTGCCGTCCTAAGCATTTATCAGTACGACTTACCTGCGATCATGACCATTTTTCGATCCATTTCTTTTAATTATTGAAAGCTATGACCCATAAGTATTTACAATAATAAACCCGATCAAAAAAAATATCATAAACGAGGTGAGGGTTCCGTAAGCAACACTACAAATAAAACCTTCCTTTTTTATTGTGTATAAAATGCAATAGACCCCCCCCTCCACCACCAATAATACTCAATGCAAAAAATAATTTAACATAGAAAAAATAACACCCCTTACCATATAAGCTAATGAATTCCGTATAGATAATAACAGAAACTATGCTAACACCAGCGCCGATTAACAAACTCAAAAATATATTTTTCATAATCAATATGAATACCCATATATACCTGGTTTCGGTGGAAACGGTGACGCTCCCCAACGGCCATTAGTACAAATAGACATTGCTTCCAATAATAATTTATTTGTTTCTTGCTTACAATTCCTTGCAATGAATAAATTTATATGTTCACTTTCTTTCTTATTTAATTCATTATATACCTGTTCCACACAATAATTTTCGGCCAGTGTTGGCTTGGCCAAATCATTATCCAATGCTTCTCTGGCTGTTTTTATATCGATGGTTGATCTAAATTCCACCCTTTTAAATTTTCATCATTCCCCCAACTATACGTATGCAATATATTCCCTGACCATCTGTCGTTACTGTAAACGTATGTGTAAGTGGATTCCAACGAGATCTAGCCTCATCACCAAGAGCTGCTAGATCTCTACTAACGATATACGACTGAGCGGTTTTAGTTAATCCCAATGGATCTATATACTTAGTAGGATGATCCTACCCGCGAATAGTGGACACGAGACTAAGTGAGTAAACTCTCAACCAGAGGTGACTCACATGACAAAAACAGTATCAACCAGCAAAAAGCCCCGTAAACAGCATTCCCCTGAATTTCGCAGTGAAGCCCTGAAACTCGCTGAACGCATCGGTGTTGCTGCCGCTGCCCGTGAACTCAGCCTGTATGAATCGCAACTTTATAACTGGCGCAGTAAACAGCAGCAACAGCTCTCATCCTCTGAGCGTGAAAATGAACTCGCTGCTGAAAATGCTCGTCTCAAACGCCAGCTGGCGGAACGGGACGAGGAGCTGGCCATTCTCCAAAAGGCCGCGACATACTTCGCGAAGCGCCTGAAATGAAGTATGTCTTTATTGAAAAACATCAGGCTGAGTTCAGCATCAAAGCCATGTGTCGCGTCCTCCGGGTGGCCCGCAGCGGCTGGTATGCGTGGGCTCAGCGGCGTGCGAGGCTAAACTCACGCCAGCAGTTCCGTCTGAGTTGTGACAGCGCCGTGCACGAGGCTT
This sequence comes from Buttiauxella sp. 3AFRM03, assembly GCF_003675305.1. NCBI lineage: Bacteria > Pseudomonadati > Pseudomonadota > Gammaproteobacteria > Enterobacterales > Enterobacteriaceae > Buttiauxella > Buttiauxella sp. 3AFRM03. Next base: position 222,544 of record NZ_CP033076.1, on the reverse strand, counting down.
TTCACCGGGCAAAACAGCGCTACGGCGCACCGCGCCTGACCGATGAACTGCATGCTCAGGGTTACCGCTTCAGCGTGAAAACCGTGGCAGCCAGCCTGCGTCGTCAGGGGCTTCGGGCGAAAGCGTCACGGAAGTTCAGCCCGGTCAGTTACCGCGAGCATGACCTGCCGGTGTCGGAGAACCTGCTGAAGCAGGATTTTTACGCCAGCGGTCCAAACCAGAAATGGTCGGGTGACATCACCTACTTACGTACTGATGAAGGCTGGCTATATCTGGCTGTCGTCATCGATCTGTGGTCACGTGCTGTTATCGGCTGGTCAATGTCATCGCGGATGACGGCACAGCTGGCCTGCGATGCGCTACAGATGGCGTTGTGGCGACGTAAGCACCCGGAAAATGTCATCGTTCACACCGACCGTGGTGGGCAGTACTGCTCAGCGGATTATCAGGCGCTACTGAAGCGGCATAACCTGCGCGGTAGCATGAGTGCAAAGGGTTGTTGTTACGATAATGCCTGTGCAGAAAGCTTCTTCCACTCACTGAAAGTCGAATGTATCCACGGTGAACGCTTTATCAGCCGGGAAATGATGCGGACGACGGTGTTTAATTATATCGAGTGTGATTACAATCGGTGGCGTCGCCACAGTGCCTGTGGCGGACTCAGCCCGGAACAATTTGAAAATCTGAATCTCGCTTAGGGCCGTGTCTGCATTACGTGGGTAGGATCAGGATTCAGTGGATCTGTATACCCATTCCACCCACCCGCCAGCCCAATCGGATCCTGGGTAATATATCGCCCCTGTTGCGGGTCATAATAACGATGGCGGTTGTAATATAACCCCGTCTCCTCATCAGCCTGTTGGTCCGGCAGACGGATCAACTCGGGTTCTCCTCCGCCAGCTGGTTGCCCCATTACGCCAGTCATTCTCCCGCTTAATCTCACACTTCAACCTGTACAATATCAACTGAGTATTCTATATTCCTCAACATTAGATCTCCGCTATTTATTGTATAAAAATTAAAGTAAATATTCTCACTTCGCTCTGAAGAGTACATGGAAATACAAAAAACCCTGTATTCCATTCTCCTCATATTTATCCCTGTCACTGTAACACTTATAGACTGAATGTTTAATTCTCTCAACTCTCTATCATGAACTTGTCTTTTTTTAATTTCTTTCAAGGTGTCAGGAATAGATTTTTCATCCATACTCCTTGTAACACACATTCCTTTATCACAATCCATATTATTGTATTCATGTTTAAATTCATTAATCACCCCCTTAACCTTTCTCTTATCAAAATAAAATGTCACAGAACTATAAAGAATTGCAAAAAAACCGCTTATGAAAATTAATTTTAAAACCTTTAGTGTATACCCGCCATCATAATGCCCCCGCGCCCCATTAAAGTAATAGATTGCGCCAATTACCACAATAATAGCAAGGAAAGCTGACAAAGCAGATATCAATATGTATGAGGCCATGGAAATATTTTCATTGAAATTATTACAGCGTTTAAAAAAATAAATTTTAATCATTGTCATTATCCTTTTTCATTGAACTCCCCACATTATCACTGGTGCCTTCAGAAATTAATCCTGTCGCATAATCACCAATAACATTTGACAACAAAGGTATTTTCCCCAGAAGACCACTTACGAATGATCCAGTCCCTGCACCGACAGCGCCACCGTTACTCCCAGTATTCAAATAAGCAATCCCTGAGGCGATCAATGTATTGGCACCAAGTGAACGTCCAGAATAGAAAACGCCGGTCAATGCAGCGGCGAAAGCATCAGAAGGATTTACCTCTCCATATTCAACCAATTGATATGTTACATTTGCAGAACAAAAAATGGTGCTACTCTTTAAAATATTCACTAAAGATGCCGCTGGCCCATATATAGCTGTCAACCCAATAATTGGCGTATTAATTGCCCATGCTTTTGCATATTCAGAACCTGGAGTCCACGCTCCTTCAGTGGATGCCATATTGCTTAATGCTCTAACCGATTCATCAGATGATAAACGGGGTCCTGCAGACTCCGCGGCTTCGCCATAGTCAACTCCACCTACAGTTCCCAATGAAAAAAAGGTTCCCCAATTATCACTAAGACCTAATGGGTCACTTTGCTGTACTGGATTCGATGTATAGCAATATAAATTCCACCCACCATTCAACCCAATAGGATCCTGGGTAATATACCGCCCCTGTTGCGGGTCATAATAACGGTGGCGGTTGTAATACAATCCCGTCTCTTCATCAGCCTGCTGACCCGGCAGACGAATGAGCTGTTGCAGATGATACGGGTTCTCCTCCGCCAGCTGATTGCCCCATTCATCGTATTCTGCCTGCCAGGCTATCGCTCCGGTTTCATCAATCAGCGGCAGTCCCCGGTGGTCGCAGTGGTAAAGATGGATTTTTCTTTCCGGCGTGTGTTCCGGCTCCAGCTGCTTTTCCATCTGCTCCACGCTCAGCCCGCACTGCGTCAGCCACTGGCGGCTCTGGTCACTGAGCTGGCCACTGCATCAGCACCCAGCCCCGCGTCCTGCTGCAGTTTCTCCGCCAGCGTACGGCTTTTTCCAGCGCGGCTGTTGCCGTCATGTCGCCCACCGTGCCGCGGGTTTACCGGTCATACATAAATCCTTTTGTTTACATGAACTGAAAAATACTCTCTGCAGCGGGCCGTATTTTCTGATTCAGCTTATCTCTATTTGTCATCAGTTAAACATTGTCAATTGATCATGTATTTTCATTAGAACATGGTAAATTCACATATGTTATCAATGCTATGAAATCTATTTACCACTCCTCACTTGAGTATTAGAATATTCTACTTTAATTATTTTATAACTATCATTTTCTTTTTTCAGAACAAATAATTCATTTACGGTATATTTTTTATAGTTAGAATAATAAAATAATTCTATTTTTTCACCACCAATAAACCCTGTGATTACGTTAGTTTTTTTTAATTCACTATTCTGATAACCCCCAAATATATCATACACATTGCTCATAAATGGAATGCCATTATCCCTATTCATAGATTCTTTAAACTCTTTAGACAAAATTGCATCATAAATAACATCAAATTCTTTTTCATTGTATTTAACATGAAATTCTTGCACTTTCTCTTTAGCAATATTCACATTAGTATCATTACACCCTACTAAAGGCAGAAAAAAACAAAGCAATACAATATCTTTCTATTAATCATAATATTTATCTCAATTAACTATACAGCGAGTATATTGTTGGCAAGTTATACCACCTGAGAATGTTCCCCCTCCCACCCCAGCAGCAAGGGTAGCAGAAAGATTTATAGGACCATTACTGCCATTTATTTCAACCAAGCCAGTCGCAGAACCATTAATAATAAAGCCAACATCGGTCGTTGCCCCGGAAAGAATAGTCATGCCACTGCTGGGAGGTGCATTACTGATAGTACCTGATAGAGAAATAGCACCCTCAGCACCGCCCCCAACTCCCTGACATGCCATAAGATACGAACATAAATCCAATCCTTTATCGCCATTTCCGGTAAGAACTCCACCAGAAAAACTTCCACCAAATACTCCATAACCAGATACGCCGGCATCAGCACTAACTGAAAATAGTAATGGTGAATATGTTGGTCCATTTGCCGCATCTATTGTTGCCGATGCTTCTTCGTATGACATATAGCCTTCGGAAGCAGCATTCACTGCTGAACCAGCCTCCTTACCAAATGCACCACTAAATGTAATCAGCCCTAATGGATCTACTCCCTTAACTGGATCCAGCGGATATGCATACAAATTCCACCCACCCCTCAACCCAACATTGATCCTACCCGCGAATAGTGGACACGAGACTAAGTGAGTAAACTCTCAACCAGAGGTGACTCACATGACAAGAACAGTATCAACCAGCAAAAAGCCCCGTAAACAGCATTCCCCTGAATTTCGCAGTGAAGCCCTGAAACTCGCTGAACGCATCGGTGTTGCTGCCGCTGCCCGTGAACTCAGCCTGTATGAATCGCAACTTTATAACTGGCGCAGTAAACAGCAGCAACAGCTCTCATCCTCTGAGCGTGAAAATGAACTCGCTGCTGAAAATGCTCGTCTCAAACGCCAGCTGGCGGAACGGGACGAGGAGCTGGCCATTCTCCAAAAGGCCGCGACATACTTCGCGAAGCGCCTGAAATGAAGTATGTCTTTATTGAAAAACATCAGGCTGAGTTCAGCATCAAAGCCATGTGTCGCGTCCTCCGGGTGGCCCGCAGCGGCTGGTATGCGTGGGCTCAGCGGCGTGCGAGGCTAAACTCACGCCAGCAGTTCCGTCTGAGTTGTGACAGCGCCGTGCACGAGGCTTTTCACCGGGCAAAACAGCGCTACGGCGCACCGCGCCTGACCGATGAACTGCATGCTCAGGGTTACCGCTTCAGCGTGAAAACCGTGGCAGCCAGCCTGCGTCGTCAGGGGCTTCGGGCGAAAGCGTCACGGAAGTTCAGCCCGGTCAGTTACCGCGAGCATGACCTGCCGGTGTCGGAGAACCTGCTGAAGCAGGATTTTTACGCCAGCGGTCCAAACCAGAAATGGTCGGGTGACATCACCTACTTACGTACTGATGAAGGCTGGCTATATCTGGCTGTCGTCATCGATCTGTGGTCACGTGCTGTTATCGGCTGGTCAATGTCATCGCGGATGACGGCACAGCTGGCCTGCGATGCGCTACAGATGGCGTTGTGGCGACGTAAGCACCCGGAAAATGTCATCGTTCACACCGACCGTGGTGGGCAGTACTGCTCAGCGGATTATCAGGCGCTACTGAAGCGGCATAACCTGCGCGGTAGCATGAGTGCAAAGGGTTGTTGTTACGATAATGCCTGTGCAGAAAGCTTCTTCCACTCACTGAAAGTCGAATGTATCCACGGTGAACGCTTTATCAGCCGGGAAATGATGCGGACGACGGTGTTTAATTATATCGAGTGTGATTACAATCGGTGGCGTCGCCACAGTGCCTGTGGCGGACTCAGCCCGGAACAATTTGAAAATCTGAATCTCGCTTAGGGCCGTGTCTGCATTACGTGGGTAGGATCACATATCCTTCCGTACAAAATACTCTCCAGACCTTTTAAGTTACACTAACACCTCTGCATTGATGGTTATTTATTATGTTGCGTTGGGAACACACATCCTTTCCCTTCGGCCCAAAAACTGATACCGATCATAATTATCCCGAGCAAAGCACCTCCGTACATGCAAATTAGCATCAAGAAAGAAAACATCTTATCTTCAAATTTAAATACCCGAGCATACATTTCAAACATACCAGTGATTGTATTAAAATCTATGTTTTTCCTCTTGCAAAAATTCATTCCTGAAAAGACGGCAATTAAAGCCAATGAAAATATAATAAAGAACACAATAATTCTGGCAATTCTAATTTCTTCACACATATTTACCCTACCTAGAAAAATGGTACAGATACATTAGGATTGTATGGGATTTTAAGTTCTGGGCCAGCCCCAGGCCCAGCACCAATGTATACTTCTGGCCATGTTGATGTCTGCATTATCTCAATACTTGCAATTCCGAATCCAATAGAAAAGCCAGCAGCTGCTTTTAAATCCTTAGCTTTAGGGTCTCTAAATTTCAGCCCACATGTCGCACTTGCGCGTGCGCCAACAGCAGCAACTGGAATGCTGCCAAGCCCACTAACACCTGTATTTTCATTAGCTGAAACAGATCCTGATACACCAGTACCTAACGCAGCTGTTCCAGATGCCCGACACTCTCTTGACATAGGATTTGGTGGTAAAAATGGCGCCATAGCTTTACTTATTTCCTCCGGAGAATCCCCATGCCCAGTCATCCATTCACCCAGAGAAGCTCGTTCATTGATCCCTGCCCCCATATCAATACCAGTAAATGGTTCTAATCCTAAAGGATCAATATTCTTGTTTGGATTCAGTGGATAAACATACAAATTCATCCCACCCGCCAACCCAATAGGATCCTGGGTAATATACCGCCCCTGTTGCGGGTCATAATAACGGTGGCGGTTGTAATACAATCCCGTCTCCTCATCAGCCTGCTGGCCCGGCAGACGAATGAGCTGTTGCAGATGATGCGGGTTCTCCTCTGCCAGCTGATTGCCCCATTCATCGTATTCGGCCTGCCAGGCTATCGCTCCTGCTTCATCAATCAGTGTCAGCGGCAGTCCCCGGTGGTCGCAGTGGTAAAGATGGATTTTTCTCTCCGGGGTGTGTTCCGGCTCCAGCTGGTTTTCCATCTGCTCCACGCTCAGCCCGCACTGCGTCAGCCACTGGCGGCTCTGGTCACTGAGCTGGCCGCTGCGCAGCTCCCGCTCCAGGTTATCCAGCAGCGTCACCAGTTCCGGCATCAGCACCAGCCCCGCGTCCTGCTGCAGTTTCTCCGCCAGCGTGCGGCGTACGGTTTTTTCCAGCGCAGCTGTTGCCGTCTCCACCCGCAGCAGAGGCGTGAAACTTCCCGGCAGGTACACCGTCTGGATACGTGACTTATCCGTCTGCGTGGTGGTCAGGCGGTCGCCCTCCTGGCCGTACCACACGCTTTCCGCCGGCTCTGTCGGCACGTACCAGCCGCCATCATATGCCTCACCCTGCCACACCTGTTTGCGGATGCGGCGGCCCAGCGGATCATAAGCATAACGGCTCTCTGTCAGCATGTTGCCGTTCTGCATCCGCCGGTAATGCGTCAGCCGGTGCTGGTGGTCATAGCTATAGTGGTGCGTGATGCTGCCCTGCGGGTGGATGCGCCGTTCGTCCTTTTCAGTCAGCCTGCCGTAGCGGTCGTAATGGTAAAAACAGTGCGCATCTTCGCTGATGCGGTTAGCCGGCCAGCTCTGCGGCAGTGCCGGGAAGGTCTTCCTGTCCGCCACCCGGTTGCCCGCCGGGTCGCTCAGGGTCAGTTGCGACAGCGTATGCTGCGCGGAGGTTATCTGTGTGCTGAGTAACCGTCCGGCTCCGTCATACCGGTAATCGCGCTGCTCATGCGCCCCACGGATACCGGTCAGCTGCCCGTCTGCATTCCAGCCGTAATCGCGGTTAAGCTGAGGGAGGCTCAGGTGATGGTGCTGTAACTGCCCGGCGGGGGTCCAGGCCGTTGTCAGTTCATAATCCCCGAAGGTGCGCTGTGTCTCGCGGTGCAGGCGGTCACGGGTGAAATCCATCAGCGGCGAGTCACCGAACTTCATGCCTGCCAGATACCCGCTGCCGTAGGTCAGCCACGCCACCGGCGGCAGGTTATCCGGCTTAAACCGGTTCATCAGCCCCTGCTCACTGTAGGCCTGTTTTGTCTCGTGCTGCCAGAGCAGCGCCTGCGTTGCCGGATCATGCACCGTCTGGCGCTCACTGATAAGCCGCCCCCGGCTGTCGTAACCGTAGTGAACCGCCACCTGCTGTCCGGCGCTGAGATGGCTGATGTCCGCCAGCCAGCCCCGTTCGTTGTAGCCCCACTGTTCTGCCGGTTCGTCATTCACCGTGCGGTGTGTCAGGCGGTCTGCCTCATCGTAATGCCAGTGCGTGACAAGCTGTTCATCTTCGCTGCGGATGAGCTGCCCGGTGGGGCCGTAGTGGTAACGCTGCGTTCTGCCGTCAAAGCCGCTTTCCTGCGTCAGCCGGTCCAGCACATCGTACCCAAAGGTGGTGGTGGCACCGTTCTCGTTCATCAGTGCCGTGACACGCCCGGCCGGGTCGTGCTCCATCCGGCGTGTCAGCCCGCCCTGGGTGGTGCTGACCACGTTACCCCACGCATCATACGCCGTGGTGGTGCGGCGGCCATCCGGGGACATCACGGCGGTGAGGTCACCGGCGACGTTGTATTCATAACGCGTCTGCCTGCCCTGCGCATCCTGCTGACTGACCAGCCTGCCGCGCGCATCGTAAGCCAGGTAGCGGCTGAGGCCTTCTTCCTGATGCACGGCACTCAGTTGCCCGAACCGGTCATATTCATAGCGGGTTTCATAGCCCGAGCAGTCGGTGTACGTCAGAAGCTGGCCGTAGCGACTCCAGCTCATCTGGCGGCTGCCGGTGGCATCGTCGCGGGTGGTCGGATATTCGCTGTGCGGATCATCATAACCATAACGCGTCTGAGTGCCGTCCCGCTGCACTTCGCCGGTCAGCCTGCCGTGCTCATCATAGTCACGCCGGCTTTTCAGGCCGTCCGGGTGAACCGTGCTGGTCAGTTGCTGCTGGCGGTTGTAGTAAAACGCCGTGCGGCGGCCATCCGGGGCGACGGTCTCCGTCAGCTGGCCGCTGCCGGGGCTCAGCCGGTACTGCGTTGTGCGTCCCGCCGCATCCGTCTGCGCCACCAGTCTGCCGGCCGGATCGAACTCGCTGCGGGTGAGGCTGCCGTCGGCAAATTCCTGTTTGACCACCCGTCTCATGCCGCCTTCACCGTCGGTGTGCAGCACCTCGCGGCGGTTCAGGCTGTCGGTGGTGGTGACGCGATTCTGCTCATAGCGGTAGGTGTAGCTTAGCCCTGCGGGGTTGCGCTGTTCCGTCACCCGCCCGTCAGCGTCATAGACATAACGCATCTCCGGGCGACCGGCGTAACGGTGCGCCACCATCCTTCCGGAATGCAGTGCATCATACGTGAAGCCGCGCACGGCGGTGCCGCTGCGGTCGTCCACCCCGGCCAGCTCGCCCCGCGGGGAATAGTGATAGCGCACCAGCGGCTCAGCCGGCAGGTTATCCGGGTAAAGCGGGTCTCGGGTGAGCCACACTTCCGCCAGGCGCACGCCGGTGTCGGTGCCGTAACCGGTGGCGGGCAACGCCTCCGGGAAAGGCGGCTGTTTTTGTTTCCGGGCCTGTTCTGCGCGCTGTGCCTGCGTGGTCAGCACCAGCCGGAAGCGGCGGCCTGCGCCATCGGTGACACCGGTGATGTCACCGCTGAATTCACCGGCAACCTCACGGTGAAAGGTCATCCTGCGCCCGACATTATCCACCAGTCCGGTCAGTATCCGGTACGGCGGCAGCGGCGCGGGCAGCACCTCGTCGACGCCGGGAATACGCTCACACCCGCCGAGCACCCACCACGGCCCCTGCGGGCTGCTGGTGGCGAGGTAGCGATGGGGGCTCAGGCGAAGGTCTTCCGGGAGTGCCCGCCAGAGGGCATACAGCGGGTGGTTATCCTGCAGGGCGGCCACGCCCCCCCGCGCCAGCCAGAGGGATTCACTGCGGCTGAGCGCCACCTCCCCCGGAAACAACGGAGTAAAGTGCAGGCTTCTGCCGCCGTTGTCATTGAGTATCAGGGCGTTATCGCGTATCTGCAGATGCACATCAAAAGGCGCTTTCCAGCCGGGGCCAAACACGCCCACCGGTGCCGGCGTCCGGGTCTGATAACTGCTGTAGGTACGGGAAAGCACCAGCGGCAGCGGCCCCGGCAGGGCAAGGTCGGTTTCACCGGGCAGCACCTTGGCCCCCAGCAGCGGGTTCACCGGGTGGCCGGAGGTTCTGCCGCCCGGGCACACCGAGCAGGCCACCCCGGTTGGCGCGCCAATCATCACCCCTGCGGAGCCCTGAACTATCGGGCCGCCCATTGCCGTCATGTCACCCATCCGTGCCGCGGGTTTACCGGTCATACACAAATCCTTTTGTTTACATGAACTGAAAATTGATGGTTACGCGGGGCTGCCGTTCAGAACTGCCGCATGTCCGGCGGCTGGCTGCTGTCCGCCTCCGGTGCTTCCGGCTGATTGTCCGTCAGACCGCAGTTCCAGTTAATCATCAGGGCATCGCCGCTGACGCTCTGCACACCCTGCAGATTAATGGCGGTGCCGTTGAGGAAGATTTTCCCGTCCTTCGTCAGCACCAGCCTCGCCATCCCGCAGCGCAGTTCCAGATGCTCACCTGCGGAATACACCGCCACCTTGCCGGTGCTCTCGGTGCGGTTTTTACCCACCGTGAAGGTGACATTCTCCCCGACGCTGACGTGATACCCCTTACCGACCACCAGCGATTTCTGTATCCCCACCTGTGAGGACTGCGTCAGCGCCACCGAGGTGTTCATCACGCCCCCGACGGTGGTCTGGTAAGCCAGCCCCACGGTCAGCGCGCGGACAATACCCACCGTCTCCGACTGGTTCTGGCCGACGGTGATACTCTGGTTTTGCCCCACGATTTCTTTCTGGTTTTGCACCACCGTCTGCAGCTGGTTTTGCTTCACGGTGATGACCTGGTTGCCACCGATGGTTTCGCTATGGTTGACTTTCACATCGGTGGTGCGGTTATTGAGCACTTCAGTGTCCATGTTCTTCTGCGCATGGAGGTACAGCTGCTCCGCTGAGGTCGCGTCATCAAAGCGCAGTTCGTTAAACCCGCTGCCCTTGTAGGTTTTTGAGCGGAGGGTCATCTGCGTTTTCGTTCCCGGCAGGTCTCCCGGTGAACCGTTAAATTCATGATAAGTCCGCCCCATCACTATCGGCTGGTCCGGGTCACCGTTGAGGAAATCGACTATCACTTCCTGGCCGACACGCGGTATCGCCAGGTGACCAAACCCGGCACCGGCCCACCCCTGTGACACCCGTATCCAGCACGAGCTGTCTTCCGTGCCGCCGTGATAACGGTCCCAGCGGAATTTCACCCGCACCCGCCCGTGTTCGTCGCAGAAAATCTCCTCCCCCGGCGGGCCGGTCACCACCGCATTCTGCGGGCCATCGACTTTCGGTTTGAAGCGCGGGGCCGGACGCCAGGTGCGTGTGGCGGGCATCACACTGAACTGGTTGATGAGGGTGGTGCCCTCGCCGCGACTGCCATGCAGCGCCTGCGGCTGGTCACCGGTCAGGATACTGCTCACCACCTGCCATTCCCGGTTCTGGGCCTTTATCGGGTGACCGGAAAGGGTGAAACGCACCCCCGGCCATAACGTCGCTGACGTGCTGGTCCCCGTGGCAGTTTCCGCCTGATTGCGGCAGCCCTCGGTTTTGTAACGGGTAAAATCCCGGCCGTGCTGCTCATCCTTGAAACGCCCCGGATAATCATAAATTTCATACTGTGCGCGCTGGCCGTTCAGGCTGTCGGCCTTGTGGTTATACCTCCCCGGCCAGTCCGGTACCTTAAAGGTGTAATCCTGGCTCATGACCGAAGACGGCAGCACGTTCGCTTCGTAACGAAACACGCTGATGCACTCCCTGGTCACGTCCGGGGTATTCGGGTTAAAGGGAAAGGTATTTTCTGCGCGGACCAGTCCAGCTGCGTCATCACACAGCGTCAGTTTCTGCACCTGCGCTGAGGCGTCATCGAAGAAGCTGATGCCTTCCTCGGCCCACAGTCTTGCCAGAAAATCCAGGTCAGTTTCCCCGTACTGAACGCAGAATTCCCGTGCCGGATGGCTCTCATAAAAGGAGGAGGTCCAGTCCGTGACGCCGTTTTCCGCCAGCAACGTGGCGGTGATGGTTCGGATATCCTGCTGCTGAAAAATACGGAAGTTCTGGCGCAGGCCGCAGCGCCACAGGGGAGGATGAATGCGGAAACGGTAGCGCATCTGCCAGCCGTTGTTCTCGCTCATGCCGAAGGTGGCAATCATGCCGCTGACATGGCGCACGGCGGTGGCACCCTGCCAGACCGTCAGCGTGGCATTCTGCTCGAGTAACTGTTCGGCAGTCTGGCGGAAGGAGTCGCTGGCAACATCGACGTCGAGGATGAAGGAGGAGGAATAATGCTGGCGGAGGAAGAAACTCACCACCGCAAAGGTGTCCGGCTCAAGCCCCGCCACCTGTAGCGTAAAACGCAGTCCTTTTACTGACATAATTCTTCCCTGTGCCGACGCGCTGCCGGACAAATGATAAACATGGTTAACAGGTGAAGAAGAATAAGCAGTCTGGTTTTTTATAGTGTGACCGCGGTCAGTTTTTCAGGTTGAAAATCAAAAAATAGACAAAAATATAACTTATATATCAATAGTTTAATTAGTTATAGATATGAATCCAACAAATGAATTCGGGCTGTGAATTAATCGTTTTGACTTAAATCCAAACGGCGGACAAGGAGTCAGGTGCGAGGAGTACAGGGAAGCCGTAGCTTCCCTGTATAACAAATCATTACACCTGCAAATAGACCATTTGCGTTTGCAGATACTCATTCAGTCCGTGGCGGCCATCGGCACCACCAATACCCGATTTACGCCAGCCCGCGTGGAAACCTTGCATTGCTTCAAAGTTTTCACGGTTGACGTAGGTTTCGCCGAATTTCAGCCCTTTAATCGCTTTCATCGCGACATTTAAATCACGCGTATACACCGAGGATGTCAATCCGTAATCGCTGTCATTAGCCATCTCAAGTGCTTGCTCCAGCGTTTCAAACGTCGTGACAGGCAGTACCGGGCCGAAGGTTTCATCGTGCATAATTGCCATTTCCTGGCGCACATCCACCAGCAGCGTTGGCGGGTAGAAATACCCTTTCCCTTCTGGTGCTTTACCGCCCAGCACCACACGCGCGCCTTCGCTGACCGCACGCGCCACTTTCTGCTCGACACGTTCAAGTGCTGCGGCGTTAATCAATGGCCCCATCGAAACATCGTTACGCTCGCCAGTGTCACCAAAACTCACCTGTTTAAAGGCCTCGCTCAGGCGAGTAATAAATTCGTCGTAAATACCCTTTTGCACATACACACGCTCCACACAGTTGCATACCTGCCCGGTGTTGATCATCCGTGAATCAACAATCGCTTTCACCGCGATATCAAGATCGGCATCGTCCATCACAATAGCAGGTGCTTTGCCGCCTAATTCCAGGCACACCTTGGTGATGTTTTTGGCCGCTGCCGCCATGATTTTCTCACCCGCGCCAACGCTGCCAGTCATGCTGACCATCGCCACTTTCGGGTTGCCCGCTAATTCTTGCCCTACCGTTTCACCGCGCCCCAGAACTAGGTTAAACACCCCTTTTGGCAGCCCGATATCGTGGACAATTTCCGCAAAAGCGATAGCGTTGTTTGGCGTGAATTCGCTCGGTTTGATAACGATGGTGTTGCCAGTAATCAGCGCGGGGGCAAGTTTGCGGGCAATCAGGAAGAACGGGAAGTTCCACGGCAAAATACCGGTGGTGACGCCTAACGCTCGTTTAAACACCAGAATATTTTCACCCGGGCGGTCACTTTGCAGAATTTCGCCTTCGTAACGGCGCGCCCACTCGGACATGTAGTCGATATAATCCGCGGTGAAGGCCACTTCCACTTCCGCCAGTTGTTGGGTTTTGCCACCTTCCGCCACAATCAGCGCGCTGATTGATTTCGCTCGTTCGCGAATACCGGCAGAAATTTTACGCAGCCATCCGGCACGTTCAATGGCGGGCAATGCTTCCCAACCCGCTTGCGCTTTTGCTGCCGCGTCAATGGCATCGCGAGCTTGCTGGGCTCCCCCATCAGGAATACGTGAAATCAGTGCTTCAGTAGCAGGATTGATCACATCAATCCACTTATCGCCCTGCCATTGAACAAATTGACCATCAATATACATTGGGTGTTGTACAGGTGCTGTCATGACTGGCTCCTTCGCGTTCACTGCTGTTATGTTTCATAGATGTAAATAGCATGTGAATACTTTAGGTAGCAAAAATAGTCATTCGGGCAAAATGGTCATGTTCTGTGATGGTTCTCAATAAAAACGCCGGAAATAAAACGATTTCGCGGCAACTCAGAAAGTTGAAAATGACCGTTTTCAGCGTGCTCACCTGAAAACGGTCATCAAAGGGGAATTACAGCAGTTGGCTGGCGGTCGGGTAGTCGGTGATCAGCACGTCGATATAGCCGCCGTGTAGTGCACCACGAATGGCATTAGCCTTGTCATTTCCGCCTGCAAGCGCCACTACATGCGGGCAGTCGCGGACCTGGCTGAGCTCCATGCCGATAACCGGGTCTTCTTCTTTGCTCAAAACCGGCTCGCCCTGCGCATTGAAATAATGCAGGCAGATATCCCCCACCGCACCGCGTTCGGCCAGGGTTTTCAGCATCGCTTCGCCATAATAGTTGCCTGAGTTTTTCAGCAGCTGAGACGGCTCAAGCTCACCGATACCGAGAATAGCCACGTCCACTTCGGCGAATTTATTCACCACTTCGGCGACATCATCGCTGGCGACCAGTTTTGCTCGCTCTTCAACGGAATGCTCAATACTTTGCGATGGCAGCAGCCAGGCCGGGCAATCGAGTTGTGCCGCCAGGTTTTGCGTCAGAATGGTTGCTTGCACGTTACCGTTCGGCCCCACGCCGCCGAGCAGTTGAATCACGCCGCGCGCTTTAATGCTCTGCGGGTGCAGCTCATCGACCATCGCACGAATGGTCGAACTCCAGGAAGAGATACCGACCAAATCGTTTGGCCGCAAACGCGTTTCGACATAATGCGCGGCAGCACTGCCAATCGCATGCTTGATTTGCGCGGCGGGTGCCGACTCGTCGACATCCACCACAATCGCCTGGCGAATTCCGTATTTTTTCTCCAGCGCCTGTTCGAGCGAAAGAAAAATATTAGCGGGCTGGATAACACTGATCTTTACCACACCCTCTTTCTGGCAGCGTGTGATGGCGCGTGAGACAAATGACTGCGACAGGTGCAATAACCCGGCGATTTCTGACTGCTTCATCCCTTCTACAAAGTAGAGCGTCGCGATCTTGACCAACAAACGTTGTTCGTCCTGCTTTGACATGAGCGCCTCCTGTTTCTCTACCTGATATTTTTATTCAACCCTGCATAAATAACAAGACAGCATTCCTTTTACCGTTAATTCGTACGATTTGTGATCACATTCGCCTTTTTATCATTTTGATCGATTCCACATGGACAGAACCATAAGCGGGGCATATCGTTACATTGAATAATAAATCATGTTTGAATATATATTCAATGTGGAGATAAAAATGAAATTTACCCTGGTCAAGACCTCACTCGTTGCTGCACTGCTTGCTTCATCTGCCAATCTCTATGCTGCTGATAATGGGCTGATTGCCATTATTACCCCATCGCATGACAACCCATTCTTTAAAGCCGAAGCCGACGGTGCGATGGCGAAGGCAAAAGAGCTGGGTTACACCACGCTGGTTGCCTCTCATGACGATGATGTAAACAAACAAAACCAGCTGATTGAAACCGCTATCGCCCGTAAAGCGAAAGCCATCATTCTCGATAACGCCGGTGCAGATGCCACCGTCGGCCCGCTGGAAAAAGCGAAAGCCGCCGGAGTACCGACGTTCCTTATCGACCGTGAAATCAACAAAACCGGCGTGGCCGTGGCGCAGATTGTTTCCAATAACTATCAAGGTGCGCAGTTGGGTGCTGATAAATTTGCCAAATTGCTTAACGGCAAAGGCAAATATGTTGAACTGCTGGGCCGCCAGTCAGATACCAACGCCCATGTGCGTTCACAGGGCTACCACGACATTCTCGACGACTACCCGGATATGAAAATGGTGGCGCAGCAAACCGCTAACTGGAGTCAGACCGAAGCCTTCACCCGCATGGAGTCCATTTTGCAGACTCAGCCCGACATCGTTGGCGTGATCTCCGGTAACGACACCATGGCGCTTGGCGCAGAAGCCGCCTTAAAAGCCGCCGGGAAAACCAATGTCATCGTGGTGGGTTTTGACGGTAGCGACTACGTGCGCGATTCGATTATCGCGAAGAGCAATATCAAAGCCACCGTGCTGCAACCCGGTTGGGAACAAGCACAAATGGCCGTGGTGCAAGCCGATTTCTACCTGAAAAACGGCAAACCGCAATTGCAGGAAAAACAGCTGATGGACTGCGTGTTAATTGACGACAGCAATGCATCGATGCTGAAAACCTTCAAGCTGGCTAAGTAATCCGGGAGGCTGTATGTCGCTCAAACAATGGGGTATTGGCCTGTTATGTTGCAGTGCCCTGTTGCTCACTGCCTGCCGGGTGGTGGATCTGGATGAAAACGGGCAACCGATTATTCCTGCAGATCCCAATGCGAAAGCGAGTTTCGCCAACCAGACACCCGCGCAGATAGCGCAACAAACCTGGAACAACAAAGTGATGACGCCTGCGCAGACACAAGCGCTGGACAGCAGCGCGCTGAAAACCCGTGCCGCCAGCGCCAATAACGAAAGCGTATTCGTGAAGGTTCAGGGCAAAGTCGACAGCGTGTCTCTGGCTAACGAACGTGAACGCACATTGACCGTCACCGTTAATGATCAGCCACTGCAAGTGCAGGTCGGGCCGATGATTCGTGGTAACGCAATCCGTGATGCGACTGGCTACAAGTTCGAAGATTTCACCAATCAGGTGCAGTTTGCGCAGCTCTCAAAAGCCTACAACCGCGAAGCGGCAAAACACTTGCCGAAAGTTGATGAAAGCTGGCAACAACAACCCATCACGGTGGTGATGGCCGTCACCCTGCGCAACGGTACCTTGAGCGATGCCGCAGCAGTTTCACTGGAACGGGGGCAACCATAATGTCGCAAGATCCGATCATTCTGCGCACCCGTGGCATTTCGATGCTGTTCCCCGGCACCGTGGCGCTGGACAACATTGATTACAACGTCTGGCGCGGCAAAGTGAACGTCATCATCGGTGAAAACGGGGCGGGCAAATCGACGCTAATGAAGATTCTGGCGGGCGTTCAGCAACCGAGTGTGGGTGAAATCCGCCTGAATGGTGAAGTGGTGCAATTTAATAGCACCCGCCAGGCCGCCGCGCATGGCATCGGCATGGTTCACCAGGAGCTGAACCTGTTCGAAAACCTGACGGTTGCCGAAAACATTTTCCTCGGGCGCGAACTGCAACACGGTTTGTCGCCCATTGATGAAGCCACGCAACAGGCACGCAGCGCGGAATTGCTCAAGCGCCTGGATCAGCCGATTTCGCCGAAAGAGATTGTGGCAAACCTGAAAGTCGGCCAACAGCAACTGGTTGAAATCGCCAAAGCACTGGCCGAAGACGCCGACATCTTGATTCTTGACGAACCGACCTCGGCACTCAGTAAAACCGAAGTGGAAATTCTGTTCCGGGTGATTCGCGAACTCACCCGCCAGGGCGTCACCATTATTTATATCTCGCATCGCCTGGAAGAATTAATGGCGATTGGCGACGTGATAACCATTTTACGCGATGGCAAATTCCAGGCCGAAGCGCAGGTGTGTGATATCGACGTGCCATGGATTGTGCGCGAAATGCTCGGCAGCGAACCAGTATCCAGTTTCCTGAAACCCGGTCGCAATTTTGGAGCAGCAATACTTGAGGCCGAACACATCACCTGCGTCAATTCTGCGGGAAACACGGTGGTGAACGACGTCAGTTTTCAGGTACGCGCAGGTGAAATCGTCGGCATTTATGGGCTGATGGGGGCCGGGCGCACGGAATTGTTCGAATGCCTGTTGGGTACACAACGCAATTACCTCGGCAAATTATGGCTCGACAGCAAACCGGTGCCGCCGCGCCTTGCCACCGCCGAACGCATCCGTATGGGAATGAGTCTGGTGCCGGAAGACCGTAAACGTACCGGGATTTTCCCGATATCGTCGGTCGCCAGCAACCTGACGATTGCCAGTTTATGGCGGCGTTTACAGCGTGGTTTTGCGATTTCGCAGCTTGATGAAACGGCGGTGGTGGCCAGCACCATCGGCAACTTATCGATAAAAGTCTCCTCACCTGATGTGGAAATTCAGGCGTTGAGCGGCGGGAACCAGCAAAAAGTGGTGATTGGCCGCTCGCTGTTGACCAACCCGAAACTGCTACTGCTCGATGAACCGACGCGTGGAATCGACGTTGGCGCAAAAGCCGACGTGTTCCGCATGATGGTTCAGCTCTCGGAGCAAGGGATTGCGGTGGTGTTTTCCACCTCCGATCTCAAAGAGATCATGGCGGTTTCCGACCGCATTCTGGTGATGTCAGGCGGGAAAATTACCGCTGATATTCCCCGCGAACACGCCGAAGAATCGGCATTGGTTTCCGCTAGTGCACAAGGGTTCTGATATGAAAACGAATGATACTGTCGCGCTCAACGCCAGACCAGGCTCGCCGTTTAGCTCGCGGGAAAATCTGCTGCTGTTACTGCTCAAACTGCGCACCTTTATTGCGTTGTTTTTGATTGTCGGCTTCTTCGCCATCATGGTGCCAGATTTCCTCGCCATGGGCAGCCTGGTGATCATGATTAAACACATTGCTATCAACGCTTTCCTGGCGCTCGGCATCACCTTTGTCATCATCACGGCGGGCATTGATTTGTCGATAGGCGCCACGCTTGGGCTATGCGGCATGATTGCCGGTTGGCTGATAACCAAAGGTATTGTGCTGCCGATGTTCGGCATCGCTATCTTCCCAAGTGTGTGGGTGATTGTGCCGCTGGTGCTGCTGGTTGGCGGGCTGATTGGCGCGGCCAACGGCTGGATTATCACCCGCTACAACGTCGCGCCGTTTATCTGCACCCTCGGCACCATGTACATCTTGCGCGGGGCCGCCATGTTGACCTCGGGCGGTGAAACCTTCCCCGGACTTTCCGGTAACCCACAACTCGGCAATACCGGTTTTGACCTGATTGGCTCCGGCACGCTGTTCGGTATTCCGTGGGCTATCTGGATGATGATTGTGCTGGCCGTCGCCATTGCCTATGTCGCTCGCCGCCTGCCCTTTGGCCGCCATGTTTACGCCATTGGTGATAACGAACGCGCCGCTGAACTGTCCGGTGTCAAAGTCCGCCAGGTGAAAATTTGGGTCTACACGCTGTCCGGTTTTTGCGCCGCCATCGCCGGGATTGTGGTTTCCGCGCAGCTGGTTGCCAGCCACCCGGCAAACGGCACGGCCTTTGAGATGAACGCCATCGCCGCTGTGGTGCTCGGCGGAACGTCGCTGGCTGGCGGGCGCGGCACCATTCTTGGCACGCTGGTCGGTGCATTCGTGATTGGTTTTCTGGCTGACGGCCTGGTGATGATGGGCGTAAGTGAATTCTGGCAAATGGTCATCAAAGGCATCGTGATTATTGTGGCGGTCATCATCGACCAGATGCAAAACCGCATGCAGCAAAAAGCGGCGGTCGTGGCCCAGAAAGCCATCATGGAAAGTAGCGGGAAAGTGTAGCGCATCACAAATCCTCAACGGCGGGTATTTTTTTACCCGCACGGAATAATTATTCATCTATGATTTTTAATGCAAGAGGTAACACTATGAATCCGTTCGCACTGTCAGTTACGGATCTGGAAAAAAGAGCACGCGCCGTCCGTCGCCGCATCGTCCTGCTCAATGCCAACAGCCCGGCTGGCGGCCATACCGGGGCCGATTTATCACAGGTGGAGATCTTAACCGCCCTGTACTTCCGGATACTGAATTGTTCGCCGCAACTGATTAACAGCGACGAACGTGACATCTACATTCAGTCCAAAGGCCATGCGGTTGGCGGTTATTACTGTGTGCTGGCTGAAGCCGGGTTTATTCCTGTGGAGTGGCTGCCGACTTATCAGCATGCCGACTCTCACCTGCCCGGCCACCCGGTGAAACACAAAACGCCTGGTGTGGAGCTTAACACTGGCGCTCTGGGCCACGGTCTGCCGGTCGCCGTTGGCATTGCGCTGGCCGCCAAACGCAACAACAGCAAACGTCGCGTCTTTGTGGTGACCGGCGATGGCGAGCTGGCAGAAGGCAGCAACTGGGAAGCGGCGTTAGTCGCGGCGCATTACCAGCTCGATAACCTGATCATTATTAACGACAAAAACAATCTGCAACTCGCAGGCTCGACCAAAGAGATCCTCAATACCGACCCGCTCGATGAGAAATGGCGCGCGTTCGGCATGGAAGTGACCGAATGTCGCGGCAATGACATGGCTGATGTGGTCGCCACCCTTGAAGGGTTACAGCCACAGGGTAAACCGCACGTCGTGATTGCCAACACCACCAAAGGCGCGGGCATCTCCTTTATTCAGGGACGCGCGGAATGGCACCACCGGATACCGAAAGGTGACGAAATCGAACTGGCGCTGGAGGAACTGAAAGATGAGTAATAGCGAACACCTGGCAACCGTAATGGTGAATGCCTTTATTGACGCCGTCGAACGCGGCGTAGACCTGGTGCCGGTCGTTGCCGACTCAACCTCTACGGCAAAAATATCCCCCTTTATAAAACAGTTTCCTGACCGACTGGTGAACGTTGGGATTGCCGAACAGACGCTGGTGGGAACCGCGGTCGGCCTGTCGATGGGCGGGAAAATAGCCGTCACTTGCAATGCGGCTCCGTTTTTAATCTCGCGCGCCAATGAGCAGATCAAAGTCGACGTTTGCTACAACAACAGCAACGTCAAACTGTTTGGCCTCAATGCCGGAGCCAGTTATGGCCCGCTCGCCAGCACCCACCACAGCATTGACGACATCGCCGTGCTGCGCGGTTTTGGCAACATTGAAATCTACGCGCCATCCTGCCCGATTGAATGCCGCCAGATTATTGACTACGCACTGGAACACGTTGGCCCGGTTTATATTCGCCTCGATGGGAAAGCCCTGCCGGAACTGCACGATGCGGATTACCAGTTCAAACCAGGAGCAGTTGAGCAACTGCGCGAAGGCGACGATGTGGCCTTAGTGGCAATGGGTTCAACGGTGCATGAAATCGTTACGGCTGCGGCACAACTCGCCGATTTAGGTATTAATGCGGCGGTGATCAACGTTCCATCTATTCGCCCTTGCGATACCGCGCAACTTCTCACCATGCTTAAAAATTCACGCCATGTGATAACCGTTGAAGAGCACAACGTGAATGGCGGTGTCGGCAGCCTGGTCGCGGAAGTGTTAGCGGAGGCCGGGTGTGGCATCCCTTTGTTGCGGCTCGGTATTGCAGACGGTAGCTATGCTATTGCGGCGGATCGCAAGGAGATGCGTGCTCATCATGGAATTGATGCCGCAGGGGTCACACGTTCCGCCACAGCGCTTTGCAAAGGAGCATAGCCATGTCCAGCCCGGTAATTCTGGCTATTGATGAGGGCACCACCAACGCCAAAGTGGTGGCGGTGAATAGCAACGGGGAAATCTGTGCCCGTTGCAGTGTCGGCGTGGCAATGACGCACCCGGCACCAGGGCTTGCAGAACAAGACCCAATTGCATTGTGGCAAGCCGTTTGCGAAGCGTTAAGCGGCTGCCTGCCACAACTTGGCTCCGCCACCATCGCAGGCATTGCGATAAGCAACCAGCGTGAATCCGTGTTGGTGTGGCAGCGCCATGATGGTAAACCACTCACGCCCGTCGTGAGCTGGCAGGATCGCCGCTCAGAACAAACGTGTGAGCAACTTTTAGCGCAGGGCCATGGCGAGCTTATCACCCGTCTTACTGGCCTGCCCGTCGACCCGTTATTCCCGGCGGCGAAAATCCGCGCCCTGCTCGACGCCATTCCAGACGGAGTGAAACGCGCCGCAGCGGGTGAGCTGTGTATCGGAACCATCGATTCCTGGTTGAACTGGCAACTGACTGCCGGACACTCGTTTACCACCGACTACTCGAATGCGGCCCGCACGCAGCTGTTTAATATTTACCGGGGCGAATGGGACGACGAACTGCTGCAATTATTCGGTATTCCGCGTGCAGCACTTGCTGAAGTGCGCCCTTCTGCCGGGCACCACGGTGAAGTACAAATCAACACCATTCCAGGCTTGCCGATCGGTACGCCGGTGCTGGCACTGATCGGTGATTCACATGCGGCACTCTACGCCCAACGCAGCGTTTGCGGGCAGGTGGTGAAAGCCACTTATGGTACCGGCTCGTCATTGATGCTTTCGCTTCCCGAACCGGCAAACCGCAGCAATCGCCTGAGCACCACGCTTGCCTGGCACGACGGCGAGCTGAATTACGCGCTGGAAGGCAACATCACCCATACCGGCTCGGGTGCCGCATGGCTTGGGAAAATGCTGGGCATCAACGACCCGGCAGAACTGACCCGGCTTGCGCAATCCGCACAAAGTAACCAGGGCGTCTATTACGTGCCTGCGCTTTCCGGGCTGGGTGCGCCGTGGTGGGATCTCCACGCACGCGGCATGATTTGTGGCCTGACGGACGCCGCCACCCCTGCAGTGCTGGCGCGAGCCGCACTGGAGTCGCTGGTCTATCAAATTGCCGATGTCTTTTTCGCGATGGAACAGGCAACCGGCGAGCACCTTGAGTCGCTGTGCGTTGATGGCACCGCCACCCAAAATCGCTGGTTGATGCAGTTGCAGGCCGATGTACTGCAACGCCCGTTGATCATTCAACCCGCTGCTGAAATCTCCGCACTCGGCGCAACGCTGTTAGCCGGAAAAACCCTTGGTTGGTGGCAAGACGGTACACCGCTTGCCGCACTGGCCCACTGTGGCGAGCGTTTGCAGCCACAGGCAGAACAACAAAAAGCAATGCAACAAAACTATAAACAGTGGCTTGAAGCCGTGGCCCGCTGCCGCTTTGTGCCGAATTAACTTTTACTGGAGTGAAGCCATGTCTCGTATCCCAAAAGAATTAACTTTCGGCGTTATCATCGGAAACCGCGGGTTCTTCCCAAGCTATTTAGTGGCGCAGGCGCATGAACAGGCCGAAGCGCTGTTTGGCAAACTGGGGATCAAAACGATAATGCTAAAAGACGGAGAAACGCATCTCGGTGGCGTGGAAACCCGTCAGGATGCCAAAGTTTGTGCCGAACTGTTCCGCCAGCATCGTGATGATATTCATGGAGTAGTGGTACTGCTGCCAAACTTTGGCGATGAAAAAGCAGTGGCAGAAGCGATTCGTCTTTCCGGTTTGAAAGTCCCGGTGCTCATTCAAGCCGAAGAGGACAACCTCGACAAAATGGGCCTGGCGACTCGCCGCGATAGCTTCTGCGGGAAAATCTCCCTGTGTAACAACCTGCGCCAGTACAACATCCCCTTCACGCTCACCACGCAGCATGTTTGTGCGCTAAGCGGTGAAGTGTTCGAACAAGATTTACAGCGTTTTGCGCAAATTTGCCGGGTGGTGAAATCGATGCAGGGCGTGCGCATCGGGGCGATTGGTGCGCGTCCGGCCAGTTTTAACACCGTGCGCTACAGCGAAAAACTGCTCGAAAAAATGGGCGTGGCGGTTGAAACCCTCGACCTGTCGGAAATTTTCACCCGCATCAAACACATCAGCGATGACGATCTGCGGGTGCACGAGAAGCGTGGCATCTTAATTGAAAACGCTGACGCCAGCGGGATCCCAGCCGACAAGTTAACCCAGATGGCAAAACTGTTCGTGGTGATCAGCGAATGGGTAGTCGCAAACGACATCGACACCACGGCGATTCAGTGCTGGACGTCGCTTCAGGAAAACCTCGGCATTAACGTTTGCTCGATTATGAGCGTGATGTCCGGGCAGTTAATGCCAAGCGCCTGCGAAGTGGACGTGATGGGCGCGTTGTCGATGTATGCCCTCGCCAGCGCGTCGCTTAACCCGGCCTCGATTGCCGACTGGAATAACAACTTCGGCGACGATCGCAACAAATGCGTGCTGTTCCACTGCGGGAACTTTGCCAGCAGCAGCCTGGAATCTCCGTCGATGGGTACCGCCGATATCATTGGCACTACGGTCGGCAAAGAAAACACCTGTGGCGCGGTGCATGGGCGCCTGAAAAGCGGCCCGCTGACCTACTTCCGTCTGTCATCGGATGATTTTACCGGCGAAGTGAAAGCCTATGTTGGCGAAGGGCAATCGGTTGACGATCCGTTAGATACCGTCGGCTGCCGTGCGGTCATTGAAGTGCCACATCTGGAGAATTTACTGGCGTGGATTTGTAACAACGGTTTTGAGCACCACGTCGCCATGAACCATTCCGCAACGGGCGCGGTATTACAGGAAGCGTTCAGCAAGTATTTGGGTGTGAACTGTTACCAGCATCGTTAAGGTGAAAACGGTGGATGGCGCATTCGCTTATCCACCCTACAAACAACAAATGCGCTTCTTGTGTTGATTTTGTAGGGCGGATAAGCGCAGCGTCATCCGCCGAAATCACTCATATTGATAAACCACGCTCGTGCATCCACTGTGCCAGCGCGGCATCACTGGCGAGAACTTCCCAGGCATTAATCACTGCCAGCGGAATATCTACGTGGGTAATAAAGTCACGTCCGTTTGGCCCGTAGCCCTGTGCATCATCTCTGATTCGCGGGATTTCCCCCAGCGCCAGCGAAATGTAACGCTCAACCGGCCATAATCCTTTTTGATGCGGATGAAATACAGTCTGGGTTTCGTCACTGACCAGCAACGGCACAAACCCCGGCCAGCTGCGCCACTGTGGTTGATGTGCATCATTCTGCCAGGCACGTTCAAATGTCGCGACGGTACGGCGCTGCATGGTGGGATCTTGAATAACGATCGCGCTCGCAGGTGTTATTTTCAGCGTTTGCATCAAGTCATAAGTGAAGCGTGCGTTCTCGCCGCAGTTGGTGGACTTCTCTTCCGTCAGCACTTTTTCAGCGGGGATCTTCCAGAACTGGGTAGCAATATCTTTGATGATTGCAGCTTCAGCGCGCCCGGTGGTTGGGATAGTGTTATAGCGCGGATGTTTAGCGATGGCTGCGTATAAAAAGGTTGTGGAATGCCCAATACCACCGGTAATGAGCAGCGGCAGTTCGCTGTTAGCTGCAAGCTCGCAGGCCGCATCAATGGTGGGAATGACGGCATTGCCTGCGAGAATAATCAGTTCGCCATCAGTCACCGCGGGCAGTGCATCAAACTCATTGTGAGAAAGCCACTCGCCCAATGTATTAATGGAATCAATGGTCGTGGCCTGCAAAGCTGGAAATGTTGTCGACAACATAACCCCTCCTTGTTAAAAACCAGCGCACATCATACCGCAGGCCGCGCCGTTACTGTATAGGGTTGCTCTGAGACTTCAATAAGCGTGGCGAAAACGGTGGATGACGCTGGCGCTTATCCCCCTACAAAACCGTTTTTCATAGGTCATACAGCAGCGTCATCCGACAAACTTGTTTAGGTGAGCTTATAAACCCGCGTCTCCCACGGATGCAGCCGATACAGTTCATCCACCTGCGGGTAATTCCCCAGCACACATTCGGCCCATTCGAGCGCTAATTCCTCCCCCGTCCAGCGCGCCGATTTCCCCGACATATTGCACAGCACCACGAATTCCGACTCTTCGAGCACACGTCTATAAGCATAAATTTGTTCGTGGTCTTCCAGCTCCAGCTCGTAGCGCCCATAAATTAACGTGTGCTCTTGTTTACGCAGTTGAATCAACGCGCGATAAAAACTCAGTACCGAATCCGGGTCTTGCTGCTGGCTGGCGATGTTAATCATTTCATGGTTGGCATTCACCTTAAACCACGGTGCGGTATCGCTAAAACCGGCGTTTGGCCAGCCATTCCACTGCATCGGCGTGCGCGAATTATCACGCCCGGTATTGGTGAGGAACGCGATGATTTCAGCTTCACTTTTGCCCTGAGCTTCCAGCTCGCGCCACATGTTTTTCGCAGAGACATCATCAAAATCGTCCAGCCCCTCGAAGCGGGTATTGGTCATGCCAATTTCCTGGCCCTGATAGATAAACGGCGTCCCTTGCATTAAGAAATAGAGTGCTGCAATGCAGGTCGCACTTTCCCGCCAGTGGTGCTCGGTGTCACCCCAGCGCGAAGTAATGCGCGTCAGGTCGTGGTTTTCCACATACAACGCATTCCAGCCTCTGCCTTCCAGCGCTTGCTGCCAGGCGGTGAAGATCTTTTTCAGGACCGCCGGTTCCGGGCGCAAACCGGCCTCTGGCTCCCATAAACGCACGTGTTCAAACTGGAACACCATATTGAGCCGCCCACGATGTTCGCCCACCCACTCTTCAGCATGTTCGGAATTCAGGCCGTTCATCTCACCAACGGTGACAATATCGTAGTGCTGGAGCACATTGCGGCTCATGTCATCGACATAATCCAGCAGCCCGTCGTAGTTAAGATGGCTTTTCATTGACGGCGCATAACGCAATTTGTCCGGGTTCGGCACGTCCGCCAGCAGCGGCTCTTTTTTCAGGTGCGCGATGGCGTCAATGCGGAAACCGTCGATGCCTTTATCCAGCCACCAACGCATCATGTCGTACACCGCGCGGCGTACATCGTGGTTTTCCCAGTTCAGATCCGGCTGGCGACGGGTAAACAGATGCAGGTAATACTGTTCGGTGTGCGGGTCAAATTCCCAGGCTGAACCTTTAAAAATCCCTTCCCAGTTATTGGGTTCCGCCCCATTTTTACCATCGCGCCAGGTGTACCAGTCACGTTTCGGGTTATCACGTGAGGAACGCGATTCAAGAAACCACGGATGTTCATCGGAAGTGTGGTTAACCACCAGGTCGATAATCAACCGCATCTCACGCGCGTGGGCTTGTTCCAGCAGGCGGTCGAAATCCGCCATGGTGCCAAATTCCGCCATGATTTGCTGATAATCGCTGATGTCGTAACCGTTATCATCGTTAGGCGATTTGTACATCGGGCAGATCCAAATGAGATCGATGCCGAGATCTTTGAGGTAATCGAGCTTTTCAGTGATGCCGTTCAGGTCACCAATGCCATCACCGTTGCTGTCTTTAAAACTGCGCGGATAAATCTGGTAGGCCACCGCCTCTTTCCACCAGCTCGCCATCGTTTACCTCCCGATTAATAAAGCAAAAGATTCATAAGGTTGGAGTTCAATACTGACAGCAAGCCGATCGCGTGGCGCGTAGTTGCTAATCAAACATTCGCCGTGCCAGTTCTGCATCTGATGCGGGATATCGAGCGTCAGGTGCTCAGCGGTGAAATTATTGATGACCAATAACCGCTCGCTATCAAGTGCTCTTAGCCAGGCAAAAACCTGCGGATGCTCGCGCAGTACAGGCTGGAAATCGCCGTACACCAAAACCGGGTACTGTTTACGCAACGCCACCAGTTTCTGGTAATGCCACAAAATTGAATCCGGTTCGGCGAGGGCCGCCGCGACATTGATCTCGCGGTAATTCGGGTTCACGGTAATCCAGGGTGTTCCGGTGGTGAAACCTGCATTCGGGCTATCGTCCCACTGCATCGGCGTGCGCGCGTTATCACGCCCGTTAGCATGAATCCCCTGCATCATCTCCTCATGGCTGACACCTTCCGCCAGCCGCTCTTGATAAAGATTCAGGCTTTCGATATCGCGATATTCATCAATGGTTTCGTAGCGCACGTTGGTCATGCCAATCTCTTCACCCTGATAAATATACGGCGTGCCTTTCAGGCAATGCAGCGCGGTGGCAAGCATTTTGGCCGAAGCCACACGGAACTCGCCTTCGTCACCAAATTTCGACACCGCACGCGGTAAATCGTGGTTGCTCCAGAACAGCGAATTCCAGCCATGGTGCGCCAGTGCGGTTTGCCACTTCTCAATGAGCGCTTTGAAACTCGCCAGTTCAAATGGCTTGCTGCGCCATTTCCCGGCGTGCTCATCCCAAAACTGTTTGATGTGGTCGAACTGGAAAACCATAGAGAGTTCTTCGCGCTCGACACCGCTGTAAAGCTGTGCGTCAGCGGGCGTGGCGCTCCAGGCTTCACCCACCGTGACGGCGTCACCTTTGCCAAACGTGGCGCGATTCATCTGGCGAATCAGAGCGTGCAGATTTTTGCCATTCGCCATTTTCTGTGCGTCGACTTCTTTACCGATAAGGTCGATAACGTCCATGCGGAAACCGCCGATGCCTTTCGCCAGCCAGCGGTTCATCATGGCGTGGACTTCAGCGTGAACGCGCGGGTTTTCCCAGTTGAGGTCGGGCTGGCGTGTTGAGAACTGGTGTAGATAATATTCGCCGCTGGCTTCATCAAATGCCCAGCCGCTGCCGCCAAAATATGAGTGGAAATCGTTCGGCGGGCCGCCATCTGCCGCAGGTTTGCGCCAGATGTAGAAATCGCGATACGGGTTATCTTTCGATTTCAGCGCTTCGATAAACCAGGGGTGTTCGTCAGAAGTGTGGTTAACAACCAGATCCATCAGGATGTGAATGTCGCGCTGTTTGGCCTGCGCGATCAGCGTTTCCATCTGCGCCATGGTGCCAAATTCAGCGGCTATATCTTCGTAATCGGAAATGTCGTAGCCGTTATCGTCCATCGGCGAGCGGTAAACCGGCGAGAGCCAAATCAGGTTGATGCCGAGCTGTTGCAGGTAGTCGAGTTTGCTGATGATGCCGTTAATGTCGCCGATACCATCGCCGTTGCTGTCCATAAAACTACGCGGATAGATTTGGTACACCACCGCGTTGTGCCACCATTTTTTTTCCACTTTTTTCTCCTTTTTTGTCGGATGACGCTGCGCTTATCCGACCTACGAACCGCGTCATCCACCCCAATAATCATCAGCTAAATTCGCACAAATGCCCGCCCGTCATTATTAAACAAATAGCAATTTTCCGGCGGTAGCCGCAGGCCGATACGTCTGTCAGCCTTAATCTCAAGCCTGAAAGTATGGCGCATAACTAACGGTTCGCTACCGTAACCGCTGTTCACGTACAGTAAAGTCTCGTTGCCCATCTGTTCGACAAACAACACTTCGCCTTCGATATCCGCCTGCACCAGCTCGGTTATCTGGACGTGTTCCGGGCGAATACCCAGTTGCACCGCTTGCCCTTCTGGCACGCCGGCACTGTTTATCGGCAGCGTAATTTCCTGGCGATTCTCCAACATAACATCGGTACGCAGTGCGCTGCCGTGCGTTAACACACCGTGGATCAAATTCATTTTTGGCGAGCCAATAAACTGCGCGACAAACACGTTCGCCGGGCGGTCGTAGAGCTCAAGCGGCGTACCCACCTGTTCGATTTGCCCCTGATTAAGCACCACTATACGATCGGCAAGCGTCATCGCTTCGACCTGGTCGTGAGTGACGTACAATATCGTGGCGTTGATACGTTTATGCAGGGCGGCGATTTCCATGCGCATTTGCACGCGCAGTGAAGCATCAAGGTTTGAGAGCGGCTCATCGAAAAGAAACAGACTCGGCTCACGCACAATGGCTCGCCCGATAGCCACACGCTGGCGCTGGCCGCCGGAGAGATCTTTGGGACGCCGATCGAGCAAATGCTCAAGCTGTAAAATGCGCGCACTTTCTCGCACTTTTTCATCGATGATTTTGACCGGCAGTTTCGCCATCTCCAGCGCAAACGCCATGTTCTGATACACCGTCATGTGCGGATACAGCGCGTAAGACTGGAACACCATGCCAATGCCGCGTTCCGACGGCGAATCATCGTTAACGCAAACGCCGTCAATACGCATCTCGCCGCCGCTGATTTCCTCAAGCCCTGCGACCATGCGCAGTAATGTCGACTTCCCGCAGCCGGAAGGCCCCACCACCACCACAAACTCGCCGCTATTCACTTCCAGATCGAGCGGTTTAATCACTTCCGAAGTGCTGTTAT
This sequence comes from Buttiauxella sp. 3AFRM03, assembly GCF_003675305.1. Classification (NCBI taxonomy): domain Bacteria; kingdom Pseudomonadati; phylum Pseudomonadota; class Gammaproteobacteria; order Enterobacterales; family Enterobacteriaceae; genus Buttiauxella; species Buttiauxella sp. 3AFRM03. Next base: position 193,186 of record NZ_CP033076.1, on the reverse strand, counting down.
AGCGTTTTTGAATTTTATCGAGCACAAGTTGCGCCATGGTTATCCCTTAATCGCCCCACTGGTTAGCCCGCTGACAATGCGTTTCTGGAAGATAAGCACCAACACGATAATCGGCAGCGTCACCATGACTGAGGCTGCCATAATGCTGCCCCACGGCAACTCAAAGGTCGACGCGCCGCTGAACATACTGATCGCCACCGGCACCGTGCGTTTATCGCTGGAAATAATAAACGTCAGCGCGAACATAAATTCATTCCACGCGCCGATAAACGCCAGCAAGCCGGTAGTGACCAACGCCGGAGCCAGAATCGGCGCAAACACGCGGCGGATAATGGTCCAGGTTTTCGCGCCGTCGACAATCGCCGCCTCCTCCAGCTCCACCGGAATCGATTTCATAAAGGTGGTAAGCACCCAAACGGTGAACGGCAGCGAAAAAGTGGTGTACGACAACACCAGTGCGCCAAGCGAATCATATAACCCAAGAAAACGCACCAGCTCGAACATGCCAGTTAGCACCGCCACCTGCGGGAACATCGAGACACACAGAATGGTGAACAACAGGAATTTACGCCCGCGAAACTGCACCCGCGCCAGTGCGAATGAAGCCGTAATAGACACCAGCAAGCAAATCCCCACGGTTATCGTCGCCACCAGTACCGAGTTCAGTAAGCTACGCGCAATACCGTTCGCCACCAGCGCGGTGACGTAGTTGCTCCAGTGATAACCACTCGGGAAGTAGGCCGGTAAAAACAGCTCCTGCCCAGTGCGCAGCGAGGTCAGAATCGCGTAATAAAACGGAAAAACACAGAACAACACCGCGCAGGTCGCCCCCCCATAAATCACCAGATTGTGCGCAAATTTGCGCTGCCGACGCGTGGTTTTCATCACCGCTTCTCCTTCTCGTTTAAGCGTGAGACGCGGATAAAACAGGCAGCAATGCCCGCTACCATCATAAACACCAGCACAGAGGCGGCCGACCCCATCCCCATATCCTGATAAGAGATAATTTGCTCGCGGGCATAACCGGAAATCGACATCGTGGCTTCACTATTGGAGGTGAGCACGAAGATCAGGTCGAAAATCCGCATCGCGTCCATGACACGGAAAATCAGCGCCACAATCATCGCGGGCATAATCAGCGGCAAGGTAATGCGCTTGAAACGCTGCCACGCGCTGGCACCATCAACGCGCGCAGCCTCGTAAAGATCGTTGGGGATCAGTTGCAGTGCCGCCAGCAGCATCAGGGCCATAAATGGTGTGGTTTTCCAGACATCGGCAATCACCACCGCCCACATCGACAGCGACGGTTCGGCAATCCATGCCAGATGTGCCTGATAACCAAATATTTTTTCCAGCAAATCGTTCACCACGCCGTACTGGTCGTGGAACATCCAGCCCCACATTTTGGCGCTCACAATGGTAGGAATCGCCCACGGCACCAGAATCGCGGTGCGGACTAAGCCCTGGCCGCGAAACTTCTGGTTCATTAACAGCGCCAGCAACATGCCAAGAAACAGCTCGATGCCGACCGACACCACGGTAAACCACAAGGTATTGCCAACGGCTTGCCACCACAGCGGGTCAACCAGCACCCCGCTGCTGTCGCCGTCATGGGTGGCGTAATAGTTCGCCAGCCCCACCATCTGGTACTCGGAAGGGTTATCGAGCATCGCGTTGGTGAAGCTGAAAAAGAAGGTGCGCACCAGTGGCCATCCGGCCGCCAGTGCAAGTAACAAGAGTGCGGGCGCCACCAGTATCCACGCGATACGGCGACGCCGCTGTTGGTATGAACGGGCCAATTAGTGCCAGTCCTTACCTTTCACGCGTTCAAGGCGTTTTTGCAGATCCGCCACGGCCGTTTTGCCGTCGCTACTGCCATTGAGCACTTTGAAGGTGACGTTGAAGATTGCGTTAGAGACTCGCGGATACTGGCTTTTGGTGGCGGTTGCTGGACGCGGTACCGCGTTGGCGAAGATTTCTTTAAACAACGTCAGATGGGGTGCGGCTTCCAGCACTGCTTTGTCTTCATACAGGGCCGAACGCGTCGGTGCAAAACCGAGATACTTCAACTGCATTTTCTGCGAATCAGCATCGGTGAGGATTTTCAGCAGCGCAATCGCCGCATCTTTGTTTTTGGTATTCGCATTGATAGACCACTGCCAGCCGCCCAGCGCATTAGCTGATTTGCCCTCAGGCCCCGCAGGCAGAGGTGCCACGCCAACTTTGCCTTTCAGCGGGCTATCCGCCCCTTGCGAGAGCAAATAGGCGTAAGGCCAGTTGCGCATAAACAACGCGTCACCATTCTGGAATACCGCTCGAGATTCTTCTTCTTTGTAACCCAACGCCCCTTTCGGCGTGATTTTGCCCATCCAGCCCGCGACCATATCCAGCGCCGCTGCCGCTTTAGGATTGTTAATGGTCACGTTCCCTTTTTCGTCGATAAACGTGCCGCCGCCGTAAGAATCAATCCACTCCAGCGCGTTACAGGTCAGCCCTTCATACGACTTGCCCTGGAAGATCATCCCCCAGAAATTTTTGTGCCCGGCTTTGCGCTCTTCTTCCTGAATTTTGGTGGCGATACGCGTCAGATCTTCCCAGGTTTTCGGCGGCTGCTCGTTGTATTTTTCCAGCAGATCTTTGCGGTAATAGAGCACGCCAGTGTCGAGATACGCCGGAACCGCTTTCACCTTGCCGTTTACCGTATCGTTCGCCCAGGGGCCGGGGAAGAAATCCCCTTTCATGTCGCCAACCGCATCGGTTAAATCGAGCGTTTGCTTATCGAGCAGACCCACCCAGATGGTATCTGACTGGAATAAATCGACCGCTTTCTCATCTTTAGCGGCGAACAACTGTTGCAACAAAGCCAGCTTTTCGTCAGACGCCGCAGGGAACTCGATAAATTCCAGCTTGTTGCTGGTCTGCTGCTCGAATCGGTCTTTGACGTAGTTGCAGTATTCCTTACCGCCAGGCGAGATCGGGCATTCCATGCGCAGGGTATCAGCAAACGCAGCGTTAGAAACGCCCGCAAGCGCTAAGGTAATCAGACTTAACGTCAGCTTTTTCATGGCTTCCTCATTTGTTTTGACCAAACTGGAGGGAAAACAGCTACACCATTAAAAAAGCTAGTTAACAACCGCCTACATCAGCAACTTAGCTGGCTAATCTTTGTACGAAACCTCGACCTGGTGCACGTATCGCTATTTTTTATTTCACTTTTGCGCGCGACACGCTACGCGATGTTGGTCACCATTCCAGCCATTCGCCACCGCGATGGCTGCTTTCCCGTACTGTTTCGATAAACTTCATGCCAGCCAGTCCTTCGGCGATGCCAGGAAGCAACGGCGCTTTGCCACCACGAATTTTAATCGCGGCTTCACGGTAGATTTGCGCGAATCCTTCCAGATAACCTTCGGGATGGCCTGCGGGTGTGCGGCACTGGTGGCGCACAGAATCGTGGTTGTTGACACCATTGCGCGTGACAACGTAACTATTGCCATGATGCGGATGTATTTCAAGGATTTCAGGTTGTTGCTGACGGAAGCTGATGGTCGCCCTGCTGCCAACGATGCGCAGACGCAGGTCGTTTTCAAAACCGGGTGCCACCTGGCTTGCCCACAAACGCCCTCTTGCACCATTGGCATAACGCATTTCGGCGTACACTTCATCGTCCAGCACCCGCCCTTCAATGCGCGTTAGCAGTTCGCCACGCACTAATTCTGGCTCCATGCCGCAGACGAACGCCGCCAGTTGCCATGCGTGGGTACCAATATCGCCAATCGCCCCAGCGCCAGCCATTGCAGGATTACCGCGCCAGCTCGCCTGCTTGTTATCGGTCAGTTCTAACCGGTCGTTCAGCCAGTCCTGCAAATACTCAACTTCAATGGCGCGAATATCGCCAATTTCGCTATTGGCAATACGAGCGCGCGCTTCCCGGACCATCGGCAACGCGCTGTAGTTATGGGTGAGAATAAAATGGCACCCGCTGGTTTCGATAACCTGCGCCAACGCCTGCGCTTCCGCCAGCGTCACACCAAGCGGTTTATCGCAAATCACGTGAATACCGTGCTCTAAAAAGACTTTTGCCACCGGAACATGCAGATGATTAGGGGTGACAATCGCCACCACTTCGATACCGTCGGCACGAGCGGCTTCTTGTTGCGCCATCTCCTGCCAGTTGGCGTAGCACCGCCCGGCATCAACATACAGCGCTTCACCGCTGCGTTTTGCCACTTCTGGCGAGGATGAAAATGCACCGGCGACTAATTCAAACTGGTCATCAAGCCTTGCCGCAATACGATGCACGCCACCAATAAATGAACCTTCACCGCCACCGACCATCCCTAAACGTAGCCGTTTCATGGTTAACCCTCCAGCCCGAGCATACGACGCACCGCAGACACATCGCTTTCGTGATGCGCAAAGTCGTCAAAGGCATAATCGGCAACCGGAATAATATGATCGGCGATAAATTTGGCCCCTTCGCGCGCCCCCGCATCGCCTGATTTCAGGCAACACTCCCATTCAAGCGTAGCCCATCCGTCATAGTCGTATTGCGCAAGTTTGCTGAAAATTGCCTTGAAATTAACCTGCCCGTCCCCCAGCGAACGAAAGCGCCCTGGGCGCTCAATCCACGGCTGATACCCGGCATAAACACCGCTTTTCGCCGACGTTTGAAACTCGGCGTCTTTAACGTGGAAGGCTTTGATTCGCTCGTGGTAATGGTCAATAAAACCGAGGTAATCGAGGTGTTGCAGCAGCATATGGCTTGGATCGTAAAGAATATTGCAACGCGGGTGGTTATCGACCAGCGCCAGAAAACGCTCAAAGGTGACGCCATCATGCAGATCTTCACCGGGATGTAGCTCAAAACACAGATCCACGCCCGCTTCGTCAAAACTGTCCAGTATCGGTTTCCAGCGGAAAGCCAGTTCACGAAACGCTTCATCAAGCAGTTGTTCGTTGCGTGGCGGCCACGGGTAAAAATAGGGCCACGCCAGCGCGCCAGAAAAAGTCGCGTGGGCATTTAGCCCTAAATTTTGTGAAGCGCGAGCCGCTTGTTTCAGGCTGTTGACTGCCCATTGTTGACGGGCACTAGCATCGTGCGCCAGTTCAGGCGGCGCGAAGCCCGCAAATGCCGCATCGTACGCCGGATGCACGGCCACCAGTTGCCCTTGCAAATGGGTCGATAACTCGCTGATTTCCAGCCCAACATTTGCCAGCATTGCACGAATGTCTGCACAGTATTCCGGGCTTTGCGCCGCTTTGGCGAGATCAAAAATATGCGGTAAGTGTGTTGGGATTTGTAGCGCTTTGTAACCTAACCCCGCCGCCCACTCGGCAAGGGATTCCAGGGAATTAAATGGTGGCTTATCCGTAATAAACTGCGAGAGAAAAATGGACGGCCCTTTCAGGGTTTTCATTACAACATCTCCTTAATTAACACCGTGCGTTGTTCACGAACCGCAAGATCCGCCGCCAGCACCACGGCGAGGCTTTCAATCGCCTGCTGCTGATGCAGTGACAAATCGCTATCATCAAAAATGGCACGGGCAAAAAACTGTTGTTCGCGTTGGCACAAGGCAAAATGGTCCGGTTCATCGCTTGCTGTCACCCATTCATCCTGGTGAGCAAACTCGCCCTGCGCGTTTAATTCGGCGTGATGAATGCGTAACGATTCGGTACGTGTGTGCGCCTCAACATTTGCCGATTGCCCTTCGCCCCCGGCTTCGAGCGCCACGATCGACACCGAACCTTGCGGGCCAATTACATCTTTAATAAAGAAGGCCGTTTGGCTCATCATCGGCCCCCAACCCGCTTCGTACCAGCCAACTGAACTATCTTCAAAACGCACCTGAAGCTGGCCGTAGTTGAACTGTTTTGGCGCGATTTCGTCGCTTAAACGCACGCCAATCGCACTCACCGACAGCGGACTGGATTGCGCCATCTGGCACATCACGTCAAGGTAATGCACACCGCAATCGACGATAGGCGAAAGCGACTGCATCAGCATTTTGTGGGTGTGCCAGGCGCTGCCGCTACTTTGCTGATTGAGGTTCATGCGCATCGCCAGCGGTTTGCCCAGCCCGTGCGATAGCTGAATAAACCGCTGCCAGACAGGGTGATGGCGCAGAATGTACCCGACAACCAGTTTCTTGCCCGCAAGTTTCGCGGTAGCAACAACACGTTTCGCCCCGCTCACCGTGGTGGCGAGCGGTTTTTCCAGAAACACATGGCAACCTGCCGCCAGTGCCGTCAGCGCCAGCGCTTCATGGCTATCCGGCCAGGTAGCGATGCACACCGCATCAGCCTGGGTTTCTTTGATTGCCTGCGGCAAATCATCGAACAGAGGAATGTCGGCCGCCAGTTGTGCTTTGAGGCGAACTTTTGACGCTCCGCGAGCCACCAGCCCGCAGAGCGTAAACTCATCAACTTGCTGATACGCGAGGCTGTGGGCGGCTCCCATATTCCCGCAGCCCACAACCAACACGCGCAGCGGCTTATTTGCCATGCTGCTCACCCTCTTTGTAATTGAAGCTGAAGAAGAAGATGGCGGCGATCACCACCGCTGCAATCGCTGGCATCCACCAGAATTGTTGCCATTGCAATAAGCCCTCCGCACCTTTCGCAGTCACTGAGCGGTTAAATACCGCGCCGCTGATTTGCGAACCAATCAACATGCCAAGACCGTAGGTGAACAGCACCAGCAGGCTTTGCGCTTGCCCTTTCACTTTGTTGCCCGCCACTTTGTCGGTGTAGATAAAGCCAATCACAAAGAAGAAGTCGTAACAGACCCCGTGCAGGATGATGCCGATGTAGATCATCCAGCGCGTTTCTTCGGTAATTCCGAGAGCGAACATCGCGTAGCGCAGGAACCACGATAACATGCCGATCAGCAGCATCATTTTGATGCCCAGACGACGGAAGAAGAAGGGAATCAGCAGCATAAACAGCAGCTCAGACATCTGACCAAACGCCATCACCCCACTCACATTTTCAAAACCAACCGCTGAAATAAACGGTGCGGCGTAAGCGTAATAAGCCGCCAGAGGAATCGAGATCAGCGTGGCGCAGATGATAAACACCATAAAGTGGCGCTGTTTGAGCAACGCAAAAGCGTCGGCACACACCAGGTCACGCATTGAAAGCGGTTTGCCGCGATCCGGCGCGGGGGTATTTGGCAGCGTAAAGCTGTAGATCCCCAACACCACCGAAGCGATGGCCGCCAGCGTGAAGATGCCGGTGCTATCTGAAAGACCGCTGGTGCCGACAATCAGCCCCGCCACAATCCAGCCGATGGTGCCGAACGCACGCACAATCGGAAACCCTTTTTCGCTGTTTGCCAGGCTGTGGAACGCCACGTTATTGCTCAACGCGATGGTTGGCATGTAGCAAAGCATGTAGGCGAAGACAACCCACAACAGGCCACTCTGCCCGCTTTCAAACATCCCTGGCAGCCACCACAACAACGCCGCGCCGACCAGGTGCAACACGCCGAGCACCTTTTGCGAGGCAAAGAAACGGTCGACCAACATGCCGAGCACAAACGGCGACAAAATCGAGGCGATTGGCCCAGTGGAATACGCATCACCAATTAATGCGCTCAGGCCGTATTTGCCCATCACCACGCCGAGGGTCACATACCAGGCACCCCAGACGAAAAACTCGAGAAACATCATTAACGACAGGCGTGGAATCACCCATTTATGAGTGACCACTTGTGCCCCAACGGCCGACTGAGAAGACATAAATCCTCCGGTACAGAGTATTGATTTAAGGGTAAGAGGTTATTTTTGTAATCGATTACATTCGCACTTCAATAAAAATGTAATCGATTTCATTTAACTTGCCATCATGCTGGTGAATTATTTGGTAGTATCAATTCAAATCTGGAATGCGGTTCACAATTCAGCCGATCGGGCAAAGGATCAACATGTCGATAGATAAAGTGGCGCGAATGGCTGGAGTTTCTACCGCCACCGTTTCCCGGGTGCTGAATGGCAACCCTGCGGTGAAACCCGATACGCGCGACAAAGTGCTGGCGGCAATTGAGGCTTGTGAATACCAACCTAACCTGCTGGCGCGCCAGTTGCGCACTTCACGCAGCCGCATGTTGCTGGTGCTGGTGTCCAACATCACCAACCCCTTCTGCGCCCGCGTGGTGCGCGGTATCGAAGAAGAAGCGGAAAAACACGGTTACCACATTCTGCTGTGTAATTCTGAATCGCGTCTAACCCGCGAATCGGCCTATTTGCGCCTGTTGAGCGGCAAAGTGGTCGATGGTGTGATCACTATGGATGCCGTCAGTTGTTTGCCTGGATTAACGACGCTAATTGGTGACTCGCCGTGGGTACAATGTGGTGAAGGCGACCCCGGTTATCGTGCCTCGTCGGTGACTATTGATAACTTTAAAGCGGCTGCCGCCGCCGTCGACCACCTGAACAGCGCGGGTTACCAACGCATCGCTTTGATTAACGGCGATTTGCGTTATCTCTACTCCCAACAACGTGAAGCGGGTTATCGCGCATCCTGTGGCAAAAACTGGCAAGCGGTGGTGTATGCCGATGGCCTTGAATATCAGGCAGGCGTGCAGGCAATGGCCGAACTGTTCACCCTGCCAGAACCGCCGGATGCGGTATTCGCGATATCCGATGCACTGGCCGGTGGTGCGCTGCATTACGCCCATGAGCAAGGCCTGCGTGTACCTGAAGACGTGGCGATTATGGGCTTTGATGGCGTACCGTTTGGCGCAGTGACCTTCCCTCCTCTCACCACCATCGAACAACCGATGCACCAGCTCGGCGTACGCAGCGTGCAATTATTACTCGAGCGTATCGATAACCCGGAAGTCGAAACCGTGAATGAGATTCTGGACTGGAAGCTGGTGGTGCGGGGGTCGGTGTGAGGTCTATACCCTTCATACTTCAAGTTGCATCTTTGTTGGCTACGCTTACTCGCCCGAATCACTTAGTTTACTAAGCTCATCGGGACTCGTTCTCTTGCCGCCGCGATGCAACTCAAATGATTTTGGGTCTATAAGGTAGCTGAGCATTGCACTTCATCATCTGAAGTTCAATGCTCATTCCTGACTATAGGGCCGGGTCAGTCCCATCATGGTCACCTAAAGTTTTTCTGTAATCACACAATTGAGCGCTGTTCAATGGTTATGTTCGTTAACCAGAATTGCGCTTTAGATGAACGAGTACCATCTTCAGTTCCAAATACGTCCTCACAATATATATTTGTATCCATAGCCTTTTTGGCTGCGTAAAGCTTATCTTCTCTACGTATCGTCCCAAATGACTGGAAAATGACTTTCCATTTCGCATCACTGAGTAAATCAGCGAGGGTATACGTTCTTATATCCGAGTTATTACTTTTATGTTTATCAATGATAAATTGATCGATTGCACTACGATGTAGTATATAAAGAACAACACCATTGCCATCAATAATAGGCAACCTATTTCTTCCTGTTGTTTCCAATTTCTCTTCTAACACATTTTTCAGTAAATTAAGATTTGCGGCATCTCCAGGATCTTTTAATATTAAAGTTGTCACGTCAGTAGATGTCATATCAATAGCTACATCTTCCGCACTGATTTCACTTAGTTTTTGATCGCTGGTTAAGTGTCTGATGATCTGATTGGTTTGCTGAGTCGCAGCATCCATACTTTTTTGCGTATAATAAAATGCCAGCACAGTACCCATCCAGGTTGCCAAAAGAGGAAGAATTATATTAAGTATATCTTTAGTGTGAGCAAACCATTCCTTTTTATCAGGGTCATACAGGCCAACTTTAATAGCAGTGGCGCTTAAAACAGTAATTAAAGCCAACACAATACAGACAACGATAACACTCAGTTTATTTCGGAGTTTAGCTGTAATAAATGATTCATTTTCAGTGTTAGTTTCCATGATGTTACACCTTGCAAGTTAATTTTAGTCCCATAACCCTGGATAATATCAAGGGGTGTATCTATGATCTGCATATGCGTCCCCTTGGTACTCAACTAACTATTACAATGGCACAATGGATAAACTGTCATACAAAAGTTTAAATTTTTTAATTTGTTAATGCGGAAGTATTAAAGACTGTATATACCCGTCATCCTTCAAGTTGCAGGAGTGTTGGCTGCACTCATAAATCCCAGTCACTTACTCAAGTAAGCCCTGAGAATTTGCTCCCTTGCCGCCTACATGCAACTCGAATTATTTTGGGTATAGATGATACTTTAAATATGTTAAATCTTGCAAAGGGTGACCGTATGAATCACTTTATCCATTACATCAGAAGAGATATCCTTCTTCAAAAAAATGATGACATTGCTGCCCCGCCATTTTATGCGGCAAGAAAAAAAACTCCGGAATCTATATATTATCCCACTTATCACATAACAAGGTCTACGCAGGGGCCTGCAAGCCGCATTAAGCCGGGGGATGTTATCTGGATTGTCGCTCAATTGTATTCCCCTTGGGATTCTTGTTGGCAGCAGTTACCCCCTGGTTTAGACATGAAACTTATCGTGAAAAGCATTAGCCAAAAAGTTGTCAATGACCGCCCGTTACTGCGTTTTAGAGCCGCAGAAGGGTCAATGTGGTTTCCATATAAAAATGCCGTTGAGATTTTGATTGAATTGCAAACGTTGAACCAAAATAATACCGAGATGCGTTTATGGGGAAATCCAGAACAACAAATTGGTTACTATTTGCAGAGCATTAGGCAGCTAAAAGATGGAGCTAAACTTCAGGAATGGGCTTCGAATATCAATCTGGAACCCTTTGATTTTATCAGTTACAGAATTAAAGATGGGACATTCCAGGCATGGCTTCAGGTTGCCAAATTGATCCATGAAGAAAAAGTTGTATTTTGGGACCGCTGGACATTACCGAGGCGTATGGTCGAAAGACGCGAGTTTATCGATGACAAGATTTTAACTGACTTCCTTCAGCAAAAAATTCAGCAGTGTCGCCAGGTGATACCTATTCAAACCGATCTATATGGTGCACCGGGAAGCTATTCAGCACTGGAAAAGGCATACGCAATAGGTTTAGGAAAATTAAAACCTTGAGAAACAATTAACACTTTTCCACCATATATTTCTACAAACTAGCCATCCTCATAGCAGCTGTAGGCAGCTTCAAGGTAGAAGCGGACATGATCAGAGCAATACCCTGCGATAATCAAACGGCTGGACAGTTCACCCCGAGATGCTGAACATGCCCAGCATACAGAAAAAACCCCGTTCCTTCGGGGTCTAACACTTTATATAAAAAGGTTAAAACTCACGCTCCAAAACTATCGGGAAGTAGTTTAATCTCAGCCAAGTACTTTCATGGCTTCTTCAAGTCCATAACCAAAATAATCGGTCAAATAATCTGAATTAAAATTCTTGTCTTTCCAGCAGTTTTCTAATGGCAGACTGACCAATTCCGTAAATGGCTCGTCGTATTTATTGGTTATTTTAGGGCGTTTAGAAACATCGAGATTATTGAACCCTTCAACCAAAGCAGGTACGTTTTCAGTTTCTACGATAACAAATTTAGCACCCACAGCTTTTTTATGGGTAATCTCATTGCCCCATGGTTGATGGTTTTCAAGTTTAATACCCGTTTCTTCTTCAAGCTCACGAATAACGGTACCGAAGCTATTTTTATCTCTATTTTCAAATTTCCCGCCGGGGAGATGATATCCACGGCGTTCCTCGGGTGGATTTCCCGACTTGCCACCTTTGGCAACGAGCACGTATTTCCGATCAGTGAGTATGAGATATATTTTAGCCATAATTAATTCCTGTATTTATATATGAACAACTCTCACCGCACAGGCAAAGACTCAGATTGCCTGTGAGGGAGATTCTTATGCTCAGCTAATTAAATGTATTTTCTACAATGAAGTTATTTTATTGCTGAAAACATCTAGTGACTTATGACCCACTGATGGTTCAAATTGCTCGTGTGAATCAAGATCTAATGCAAAATCAGATACGTGATTAAGAGGTTTTGATTTTGGATTGAATACATAATAGAGATCCTGGCATTTTTTAAGCATGCCAGCAGTATCAATGTCTTTATTTTCTGCTTTAACCGTCACTTGATATACCTGGATAAAATCATTCAGTGTGACTTTGCTCATGTCGACAATTGAACGGTAGAGCACAAATGAGCTGACCTTATCGCATTTTGATTTCAATGATGTAGATGTCACCGTGCGTGACCACCCAGCAAAATCGAGGCGAACCATTGATGCACCTTCAAGAATAGCGCAATACCTGAGTACTTCGCTTTCAGAACCCTCAGTTGAACCAAAAAGAATATTGACAAACCCACTAACTATTGTTGCAACAGCAGATTTATTGTCGCCTGCAACGAAATCTGATACCGAATTATTCACAACGTCAGTAATATTTTTTGCATTATCTGACGTAAAGGCTTTTGTTTGATAAATAAAAGATTGTATTGAACTTATGGGAAACGTTCTATTGGTACCAAGCCCTGCCCCTAATAAATCTGTGTTTATTTTTTCTGCGTAATATTGAGTCTTTGACTGACCCAGAGCCATGAGAGTATCAAGATGAGCTGAGCACTCATCCCTTAACTCCGGGGATAGATCTTGACCAAGCAATGCTTTAGTAATTGCAGCCATAATGACATCTCCAATAACTATTAAACATCAGGAATGTTATTTTTTAAAATCGAAACTATTAATTTCGTCATTAACAATAACAAGATTGTTGGTGAAATTGAATTATGATTCCGCTGGCTTTCTGCATATATAATACTTTCAGTTGACACCAGCGATATTTCTAAATCTTTTCGCTGATATTTTTGTAACAAAAAAAAGATAACAGATCAAAATCAATAATTTCGCCGCTGACAAAAAATATTATTAATAATATCTTGAGTGTAATCATTCTGTGGTCACATCCCATTAACAAGTAATATTCCCAATTAATTCAGTACCGACCAGGTAGATCAAATCTCCCCGTGAAAATTTTGATGGCTTCTATACTGAAAACAAAGGTATTCTTGCAAATACATTCATAGAACTCATGTTCGTTCAATGGGGAGACTGGGAGCAACATGACGGTGCCGTACTCTTATGCTTTGCCCATTATTGCTGCGCTGTCGTTAGCCAGCCCGGTGAGTTATGCCGTTGATGCGAGCCGCCCTAAAAAGCATGCTGATGCGGTACTCGCGCTAATGAGTTACACCGTCTGGCCGGATATCACCGCCAGCGATCTGAATATCGATAACGGTACCAGCGGGACGCAAGAGCTATCCATTACCCAGTTCGGCGGTGGCGCAACCATCAGCAAGGAAGTCCCTCTCTATCTTGAAGGGACGATGGGTTACAGCCGTTATGACCCGCAATTTGTACTTTCCGACGGGACCCAAAGCCGCAAAATCCCGACCAAATGGAACAGTCTAACCGCCACGGGTGGCGTTGGCTGGGATTTTCACGTCTATACCGATAGATGGGGTGGCAACCTGGTATTGCGCCCAATCTTCAATTTCATGCTCGGCACCATGGCCAGTGACCTACGCATTGGCACTTATGTTTTCAAACGACGTACTAATAAAGATTTTGATTTTCTGAATGGTGGGCGGCTCAATGCCTATGGTTTGGGCGGTTCGCTAATGCTCGATTATGAATTGTTCTCAAAACCTCAGGATATCGATATCGAGTTGCGTTATTCCGACATGACTCTGCGCAGTTTTGGCAGCACATCCGAAGCCGTCAGAGGCGAGGCCAACACGCAAAATCTGGGCGTTTATCTGCGTCGTCGTGCACCTGTCTCGGACTGGACGTTGCTCAATAAGCCGCTACGTTATGTTCTGGAAGGGGCACATACCGAGTATTTGGGGGAGCAACGTGGGCAACTCGGTTTTAATAGCCTGACGTCGATGGGGTTAGGGTTCGAGCTAGATAGCAGTGATTATGATGTTTTCATCACCCGCACAAGACTGGTGGCGCGTTATATGTTTGGTAATAACACCAATGGTTACGGTTTAGGATTGGCGATGAGTTTTTAACGCGGGTTGAAGACAGCGGTTTTTGTAGGTCGGGTTAGCGTTAGCGTCACCCGACACATTTCGAATAATTACTTCAAGGCATCCGACAACTTAATCACCCACAGCTCGTTTTGCGATTCGGGTTTCTCCAGCGGTTTTATGGAGACTTTTGTGGCATCGGACTTGTCCACGACCGATTGCAGACCGAAATCGTTGTCATTAATCACCGCGATGGTTTGGTTATCGATCAGCGTCATACCTTCAGCTTTCTCTTGCTGCCAGCCGAGTTTACGCAAATCGACCACCTGCTTTTTCTCTGCCAGTTTGATGCCACGCGCTGTCAGTTGTGCCGCATCATCAAATTCAGGCGCTTTTTCTTTATCGAATGTGCTCAAGTCGCTAGCCTGGCTGAGATCGACGACATAAACCAGATTGCGCATTACTTTGTTTTTATCGCCTCCCTGTTCGATTACCAGCAGGCGGTTATCGTCCAGCGCCACAATGTCGCCAATTTTGGCGTCTTTGGCTTTCTTATAAACATCGACATCAATTGGGTAGCCATACATCACGGTTTGCCCCGTTTCCGGGTTGAAGCTCACCAGCCGAGTAAACTGCGCACTGTTTTTACTTTTACCGTCGATATCCAGCGTGCTTTGCACCGCCGCAATAATCCGCCCATCAGGCATCCGCGTAATACCTTCAAAACCACGGTTAGCCTGGCGCCATTTCAGGATATTCGGTAATCCACCCGCAACACCCTGCTCGCCTTGTTCTGCCTGCGGGCCGTATTTTTTGAGGATTTTTCCTTTGCCGTCGATGTTGATAATGAACGGACCGTATTCATCGCACAGCCAGTAACCGCCTTTGCCATCTGGCGTAATACCTTCGGTATCCAGCCCGCGTTTGTCGCTCGACAATGGCTGTAAAGTATCGCTGAGCGCGATTTCATTGGTCGCACCAATCAACCCTTCCGGCAGTGGCAAACCGCTGATTGGGCCGTTTTCGTCGTGCAATGCATGGGCATCAGTCGCCAGCGCTTTGCCATCGGCCACGCGGATGGTCATCAGCAGCGGAGTGTATTTAGGATTGGCAAAAATCTTTGATTCTTTGTCGCCGACTTTTGGTGAATCAGCATTGGGGCCGCGATCGGTAACGGTGGCAAAAAACAACTTGTCACCCTCTTTACCCATAAACTGCAAACCCGATCCCACGCCAACCGGCAATCCATCAGGGAAATTAGTAGCATAGGCGCCCTGATATTCAACATGGTCACCTTGTGGAAATGTGACAATGTAACGTTCAACTTGCGGATCTGCCGCCTGACTTGCCAGAGGGAATAAAGAGGTCAGTAATAACGCAAAAAGTTTTAATTTCATGCTGTTCGCTTCTCTTGTTTTTGGTCACCCATTTTGGGTTTACAAGATATAAAGCAGCCACATGACACAAATATGACTATTCTCTGGCGTGATTATTTCCGTGGCTAAATATCCCGCCCTTCTTGCCGATAACCTTGTTGTACTGGCTGAAACGAGTCAGATTATTTTTTCAACATAAGGGTATCGCATGTCCGTCAGGCGTTTTTCGATTTTAGTTTTCAGTACATTACTGATTATTTTTCTGGTTAGCACTGCATCCAACATCTGGTCATTAACTCGTAGCAATCAATCTCTGGATAACGTCAACCGCGAGATCCGCGTGGTGTTATCGGTCATTGACCCTATTAACCACAGCCGCACGATGCGTGTTCGCGCTATGGAAGCGTTAGAAGAACATGAGCAAGGGTTGAGTGAGCAAGGGAATACCGCACTCACCGGGGCGCAGGGGGTGTTGGTGAAGGCCAACTCTGCGTTTCAGGCATATCTTGATGCACCGAAACAACCAGGTGAACAAGTGCTGAGCGATGCTTATCAGAGTGCATTTGTTAACTATCGCGAGCAAGGTTTGCAACCGTTGCTTGATGCCGTGAAAGCCAACGATGCCGCGCGAGCTCGCGCTCTGGTGACGTCTACACTGCCACAACTCGACAGGCAATTTGAGGTGACGCTGGATAAACTGCTGGCATTTCGTCAACAGCACGCCCAGCAATTAAACCAGGATGCGCAGGCCAGTTTCAATCAGAGCCTGATGAGCATCGCTGTTTTTGCCCTGCTGTTCGCCGTAATTCTTGGCGCAGTATTCTGGCTGTTGAAAAAACGGGTATTGAACGAGCTGGATAAGGCGAAATCACACTGTACGGAAATTGCTAACGGCATGCTGCATACGCCGATTGTCGCCACCGCCAAAGATGAAATTGGCGCGATGATGCGCGAACTGGAGCAAATGCGTGTTTCGCTGGCGAGTATTATCGGCCAGGTACGTGAGTCGAGCCAGACCGTGGCTTACGCCTCTGAAGAGATAGCCGCAGGCAATACCGACTTGTCTGCCAGAACCGAAGAACAGGCGGCATCACTGGGTGAAACGGCGGCCAGTATGGAGCAGCTTACCGTTACGGTGAAACTGACCTCTGACCATTCACATCAGGCCAATAAACTGGCAAGCGGCATGTTGGTTGCGGCTAATGACGGCAATGAAATCGTCAGCGATGTGATTGATTCAATGCGTAATATTGAATCCAGCTCCAGCAAAATCGACAATATCATTAGCATCATTGAAGATATCGCTTTCCAGACCAATATCCTGGCGCTGAATGCAGCGGTAGAAGCCGCGCGGGCTGGCGAACAAGGGCGTGGATTTGCCGTGGTCGCATCTGAAGTACGCAACCTGGCGCAGCGTTCGTCCGTGGCCGCCAAAGAGATCAAAGAGTTAATTGAGTTGTCTGGCGAGCAGGTGAATATTGGCAGCAACCTGGTGAACCGTGCAGGCGAAAGCATGCAGCGTATTTCTAACGCGATTAAGCAAGTGACCAGTTTGATGGAAGAGATTGCGGTGTCTACCGGTGAACAGAGCCGTGGCATTGAGCAAATCAACCAGGCCGTGGTGCAAATGGATGTGGTAACACAGCAGAACGCCGCGTTGGTGGAACAAGCTTCCGCTGCGGCGATGTCACTAAAAGAGCAGTCACAGGCGCTAAATGAAACAGTAGCGGTGTTTAAGCTGGCGTAAGTATTGTGAAAGTGGTGGATGACGCGCAAGCGCGTATCCACCCTACAACACCGAATCCGACAAAACCGTTTACCACACCTTTTGGGCAAGCTCCGTCACCAGACGAACTTTATTCCACTGCTGCTCAGGCGTCAGGCTATTGCCCTCTTCGGTGGAGGCAAATCCACACTGGGGGCTCAGGCAAATTTGGTTGATATCGACATATTTCGCCGCTTCTTTGATTCTGTCTTCAATCAATTGTGGGTTTTCCAGCTCACCATTCTTGGTGGTGATCAAACCTAAAACCACCTGCTGATGACCCGGACGCACAAAGCGCAGCGGTGCAAAGTCGCCCGAACGATCATTGTCGTATTCAAGGAAGAACGCATCGACGTTCACGCTGCCAAACAGCACTTGCGCAACTGGCTCGTAACCCCCTTCTGAAATCCACGTTGAACGGAAATTACCGCGACAAACGTGCAGGCCGATGGTCAAATCGTCCGGTTTACCTTCCAGCGCTTTATTCAGCACTTGCGCATAAATCTGTGCGAGTTGGTCTGGATCATCACCGCGAGCGCGGATTTCTGCACGCTGGGCGTCGGAACATAAATAGGCCCACACGGTGTCATCAAGTTGCAGATAGCGGCAGCCTGCGGCGTAAAACGCCTGAATTGCATCACGCCATGTGGTGGCGAGATCGTCAAAATACTCTTTTAAATCAGGATATACCGTACTGTCGATGGCATTGCGGCCACCACGGAAGTGCAGCACACTCGGGCTTGGAATGGTCATTTTCGGCACTGCGTTACCGCTGATGCTTTTCAGATAGCGGAAATCTTCCAGCATCGGATGCGAACCAAAACCCAGTTTACCGATGACGCGCACGCTGTGCGCTTTGGTTTGCACGCCGTTGAACTGAATGCCCTGCTCAGATTCATAACGCTCCACACCTTGCAGACCGTCAAAAAAGTCAAAATGCCACCAGGTGCGGCGGAACTCGCCATCCGTCACCACATGCAGGCCACAAGCGCATTGCTGCTCAACTGATGCGCGGATGGCGTCATCTTCCACTTTGCGCAACTGAGTGGCGTCAATCTCACCGGCAGCAAATGCCTGACGGGCGTTTTTGATGGTGGCTGGGCGTAAGAAGCTACCGACAATGTCGGCACGGAATGGCGCGCGATGTGGCAAAGAGTGTGGCATGTGATTTCTCCGCTGACCTGGCTAACTAATTTAGCGAGGTGATAATTCATGGCTTGAATATTTAGCCATCTGGACGGCCATATTATGTAACGGAGAATGGCAGATGCGCGACTTGAGGACAAACGAAGATCTTTCATGGTTATTGAAAATAATTCATGTTGTTAACCCAGTGTGAAGTGTAAGTTGATCTGCGTCACAGTTTGCCGTTAAATATGATGTCCTGTTTTTGAGCCTCCTGATTATGATTGTTCGTCCGCAGCAACACTGGTTATTCCGCTTATTTGTCTGGCATGGTTCGGTTCTACAAAAAATCTATTCGCGCCTGCTGCTGAATGTCGCGTTGTCGATCAGCGTGATTTTCTTTCTACCGTGGTATGAAACGCTCGGTATAAAACTCACCATCGCGCCCTTCAGTATTCTCGGCGTGGCGATAGCGATATTTTTGGGTTTCAGAAATAGCGTCTGTTACGCCCGCTTTAACGAAGCCCGTACGCTGTGGGGGCAACTGGCGATTACTCAGCGCTCATTATTACGCGAGATCAAAAGCCTGCTGGGCAACCATGAAAACCAGGTCACGGAGTTTGTGAATTTGCAGATTGCGTTTAGCCATGCTCTGCGGCTGACATTGCGTAAACGCCCGCCTGAAGAAACACTGAAAAAATTCCTCACCAATGATGACTTACAATGGGTGATACAAAGCCACGCACCTTGTAATCGCGTATTGCTGTTGATGGGAGACTGGTTAGCCGATAAGCGCAAACAAGGCTTAATTTCCGACGTGGTGTGGAGCGCTTTGAATCATCATCTTAACGATCTTTCGGCGGTAGCCGGAGGTTGTGAGCGCATCGCCGGTACGCCAATCCCGTTCGCCTACACGCTGATTCTGCATCGCACTGTGTATCTGTTTTGTATCATGCTGCCGTTTGCACTGGTCACCGACCTGCACTACATGACACCATTTTTGTCGGTGTTTATTTCCTACACCTTTATTTCGCTCGACACGCTGGCAGAAGAACTGGAGGAGCCGTTTGGCACCGAAGACAATGACCTGCCGCTGGATGCCATCTGCAACACCATTGAGCGGGATTTACACGATATGGATGAGAATGAGCATCTGCCCGAGAAGTTGCGCCCAAATCGCCATTATCGGCTGAGCTAACAATACCCGTCATACTTCGAGTTGATGATGCGTTGGCTATGTTCGCTCACCCAATTCACTTAGTTGACTAAGCTCATCGGGATTCGCTCTCTTGCCGCCTTTCCTCAACTCGAATTATTTAGGGTATAGGTAGATTAGATTTGGCCCACAAAATCACGTTTGCCTAACGGCACGCCCGCCTGGCGCAGGATGTCGTAGGCGGTGGTGAAGTGGAAATAGAAGTTTGGTGTGGCAAATTTATACACGTAGTTGCGCGCGGTGAAACGCAGTTCGTGCTCGCGTGCCATCACCACAATTTGGCGCTCGTCATCACCATCGAGTTGCGCATCGCTAATCCCTTTCATGAACGCGATGGTGGCCTCGATACGCGCCTGAAGCTGCGCAATCGTGGTTTCGTTATCTTCCATAACTGGCGCTTCAACGCGGCCGAGGCGTGCAACGGCACGTTTTGCCATATCGGTGGTGATTTGCACCTGGCGCACCAGCGGATACATGTCTTCTGCAAGTGCTGCCGTAAGCAGGCTCTCTTCCGATTTGCCGTTCTCTTTCGCCCACCGGGCGGCCTTCTCAAGGATGGCCGACAAATTGGTTAAACCAAGAATGAACTGCGCATTAGTTTCACTGTAAATCGACATTGTGACTTCCTTTAGACATGACAAAGTGATGGCAAGATTACACTCACTTCTCGCCTCACGGATAGCAAATTCCGCGCTCAGGCGAAGCTAAATCCTTCATCTGCCCAACCGGTAATCCCACCAATCATTATTTTCACCGGACGCCCCAGGCGCGCTAATTTTAGCGCCGCGCGGTCTGCTCCGTTGCAATGCGGCCCGGCGCAATAAACCACAAACAAGGTATCTGCCGGCCACTGCGTCATGCGCTCAGCTGATATTTCACGATGCGGCAAATGTAGCGCTCCAGCAATGTGGCGACGGGCATAAGCTTCAGGGCTGCCGACAACATGCAGCAGCACAAAATCCATATCCCCTTCTTTCATCGCGCTGTGTACATCATCGCAATCAGTTTCAAGGTTCAGGCGCTGAAGAAAATGAGCGGCGGCAATTTCTGGGGCGGCAGCGGGAAAATCAGTAACGTGACTCATAAAACCTCCTCGTAGTGGTGAGATCTCACTATAGAGCGCAGCGTGTAGCTTGACGTATGGCAGAAATGACAGATAACGTGAAGATCATGACAATCGTTCGGGATACACCTTTGCAAAACCCTCTTGTTGTTGCACTAGCGTATGACGGCCTGTGCACCTTTGAATTTGGTGTGGCAGTGGAAGTGTTTGGCCTGCCGCGTCCGGAAATGGGCGATAACTGGTATCGATTTGCGGTGGCGGGTATTGAACCTGGTGAACTCAGAGCGACCGGTGGCATTCGCCTGGCGGTGGATGGTGGGCTTTCTCTGCTGGAACAGGCCGGAACCATTATTGTACCAGGCTGGCGCGGTGCCGACGCACCGGTTCCCGAAGAACTCTGCACAGCATTACGTGCGGCACATTCGCGTGGCGCACGGATTATGTCGATTTGTTCCGGTGTGTTTGTGCTGGCAGCCAGCGGTTTGCTCAATGGATTACAGGCCTCAACGCACTGGCGTTATACCGAAAAGCTGCAGCAACGTTATCCTGATATTCAGGTGATGCCGGATGTGTTGTATATCGATAATGGCTCGGTGCTGACATCCGCTGGCAGTGCCGCAGGCATTGATTTGAGTTTGCATCTGGTGCGGCGTGATTACGGCCAGTTTGCCGCCAACAGCGTGGCACGCAGGCTTGTCGTGCCGCCACATCGCGTCGGCGGCCAGGCGCAGTTTATCGAACAACCGATACCTGCGGCTTATGAAAGCCAGCGCCTCAGCCCGCTATTTGATTTTTTGCAAAGTCATCTTGCCGATGAGCATACCGTTGAGTCACTGGCGGCGTTTATCGGCATGAGCCCGAGAACTTTTTTGCGCCGTTTTGCCGCGACTACCGGCACCACACCCTCACGCTGGTTGCTGAACATGCGCCTGACACGCTGCCGTGATTTACTGGAAAGCAGCACGTTGTCCATCGACGACATTGCTGAGCGTGTCGGCTTTGGCAGTGCCGCCACATTGCGCCATCATTTCCGCGCTAAGCTGTCGACCACTCCCGCGGCATACCGCAAAGCATTTACTTCAGGTAACGAAAAAATGATTACTTGACGCTAAACAACGTGATAGAGATAACGGCATTATTTTATTAGTTCAGCAGATGAATTTATCTGGAGTAGATATGCGTAAATTGAATGTGTGGTTTTTTTCTGCGGCCCTGATGGCCGGTTCTTTACCTATGGCGTTGACCGCTCAGGCAGCAGATGCTCCGGTTGCAACTCCTGCTGCAGAGGCTCCGGTTGCGGCCCCTGCACCACAAAACTCTTATGAAATCACCGAGTTCCATGCCGATTATAAGCCATTCAAAATTGGCGACATCGTACCGGATCTGTACCGTACTAAACCCTATCAGATTGATGCCTGGAAAATCAGAAACCTGCCAGCCCCGGAAGCGGGTAGCCACTGGACGTACATGGGCGGCAACTACGTGTTGATTAGCGACGCGGAAGGGAAAATTTTACGCGCTATGAAAGGTGAGATTTTTTATCAGCACTAAGTAACCGCAGAACAAACCGAGACTGATGCTAAACCTTTTCGTAGGTCGGATAAGCGCTAGCGCCATCCGACAACACCTGTCTAGTGACCCCGGTAATCCACCGGGGTTTTCTTTTATCAGGCAGGCAATAGTTTAAGCACTGCGCATGGTTTTAATCTTCGAGTAACCGTACTCAAAAATCATGTCAGTGGTACACATAAAGACAATCACATCGCCCGACCCGCACTCTTCCAGAGTTTCGTTTAACTCCGTATCAAACTCTTTTGACAACTGCGGCATCAGCATCTGCATATCGCCTGGATAGTCCTCATCTTCGTCTGCTGGCATATCTTCAATTTTTGAACCGCGCACCACATAAACCAACACGTTTTTGTCGTTGAACACGATTGGCGCACGCAGATGCTTGCCCGTAGGATGCTTAGCCATTTTGTTACCCTTTTGCTAATAGCCGAAATTTGGCGCTATCCTCGCAAAAGATGAGGAGAAAAGACAGTCTCAGTGTGACTTTCCCGCTTCCCCCACTCGCCAAATTCTCTCGGCATAGCGCCCGACAAGCGCCAGTGAGATGGCCAGTAACAGAAAGAAAATCACCTTATTGGTGCCGTCCCAGAACAGTTCGAAATAGCGCGTGTAAAGATTAATCCCGAGGAAGGTTAACCCAAAACCTCGCAGCATGCCGTCGTCGGTTTTCAGGCTAATCCAGATACACGCCAGTGCCGCGAGCGCAAACAGCAGCGACCAGTGCAGCAGTTCAATTTGGCGCACGCTCTGCCAGATATCGAAGTCGTAATTGCCAAAGATCGACAAAATCCATAACGCGATAAACAGATACAACAAGCCCATCGCTTTGCTGGTGTTAAACAGATTTCGCTGCTGCAAGAGGGGTTTCAGTAAATAGCAGGCTGCCAGCAGGCAAAACAGCCAGATTAGCCCCGAACGCCCCAGATAGCCGATGGCGCCATAGATTGCGCAGCCGAGCAAGAACAGTGGCGCGACGTTACCGCTGCCGGTGTCGAGTGCCATGCCGACCTGGGACAGGCATAACGCGGTGAACAACACGCCCATAAACAGAATCGCTTCGTTGCTATAGCGCTTTTCAGGCGTGATTTTTTGGCGACGAAAACTCCAGAAATATAACCCGGCGGAAATTAACGCCAGAATAATAGCGCGAGTGAAGTAGCCAAAATTGAACAGCAACGCCATCAAATATTCGTCGGCGACCAGGCTTCCGATAGCGATAATGGCGCAGGCCAGCGCAATCCAGAAGGCGTAACGGCTCAGGTGCTGCCAGTCAAAAAGCTGTAGCGAAAGATTTTGTTGCAGGCGCTGTTGCTCGGTTTCATCTATCACCCCTTCTTCGCGCCAGCCTTCAAGCGTATGCCGGATGACTTTTTCCTGCTTGCGTGTCACTTTCATTACGGTTTTCCTTACCTGGTTTGATCGACTACGTTACAACAGTTTGGTGTAATCCAGGATATATACAATTTCCTAAAGCATCACATCGCTCAATGCAATTTTAGCCTCAGGAGAAGCCCATGCGAGACTGGAATCCCGCCCTTTATTTGCAGTTTGAAGCAGAGCGCACCCGCCCGGCAGCCGAGTTAGCCGCCCGCATCCAACACCCTGCCGCGCAACACATAGCTGATTTAGGCTGTGGCCCAGGGAACAGCACCGCGTTACTGCGCAAAGCCTTTCCACGTGCAAGCGTGACGGGGGTCGATAACTCTCCGGCAATGCTGGAAAAAGCCCGCGCGGCACTGCCTGATTGCCAGTTTGAAAATACTGATGTGGCGCACTGGCAGCCCACAATAAAACAAGATGTGATTTATGCGAATGCGTCTTTGCAGTGGTTAAGTGACCATGCTCAGTTGTTCCCGCACCTGGCGGCACAACTGGCGGATAACGGGGTTTTAGCGGTACAGATGCCGGATAACTGGCAAGAGCCGACACACACCTTGATGCGCCAGGTGGCGGCTGAACTAGGGTACGGAGATTCCGGACGTGAGGCGTTGTTATCCTCCCAACAATATTACGATTTGCTGGCGCAATCAGGTTGCAGCGTGGATATCTGGCGCACCACCTATTTCCACGTCATGCCGTCTGCGCAAGCAATTATTGCCTGGCTCAGTTCGACCGGTTTGCGTCCGTACCTCGCCAAACTCGATAACATTCAGCAGCAGGCATTTCTCGAGCGTTACCACGCGCTTTTACAGCAAGCCTATCCGCCACAACACGATGGCAATGTGCTGATGTTGTTCCCACGGCTGTTTATTGTGGCGCGCAAAACAGGCGGTATCGCGCTTTCGTAGGTCGGAAAAGCGCAGCGTCTTCCGACGAAACTGGCGTAAATGGTGGATGACGCTAGCGCCTCCCGCCATTTGCACTATTTTGTGGAAGCCGCCTGCGGCTGAAACCAGCGGCCACGCAATGTGTCATAGCCCCAGTTATAAATTACGCTATACGGCAGGAAGAACAGGAAGAAACCAATCTCGACCATAAACGCCTGCAGCAATGAAATGTTGAGCATCCAGGCGGCGAGCGGCAGGCCAATCAAAATAAAGCCTCCTTCAAAGCCCAGCGAGTGGGCGATGCGCAGCGGCAGCCGACGCTTTTCCCCTACCGGGAAAAACTTATCGAACCCGGCGTTATAAATCATGTTCCAGACCATAGCGACGGTAGACAGCATGATGGCCAGCGCCCCCATCTGGAATAAGGGCTTGTTCAGGATCCACGCCGCCAGCGGCGCACAAATCGCAATGGCGATCACTTCAAAACCCACCGCATGCACGACGCGCTCGGCAAATGTTCTTTTTTGAGACTGCATAAAACTCACTCCAGAAAAATCAAGCAATATGGCTATGCGGCGTATTATCATCGCTATTACTGATAGACTGAAGTTAGTAACCATCGATAAAAGCGATAGATAATGAAATATTCTCCCGAATCCCTAGAAGCCTTTTTGCAGGCAGTCGAAACCGGATCGTTTTCTGCAGCGGCACGTAAGCTCAAGAAAAGCCAGTCGACGGTGAGTGCTGCGATTGCCAATCTGGAAGCCGATTTAGGGGTGATTTTGTTTGACCGCCAAAGTCGCCAGCCCACGTTAACTGCGCAAGGGCAACATGTTTTGCCGTACATCCAGTCAATTATGGTGGCCAGCGAGCGGCTGAATGAAGTCTCGGTACGCCTGGCGGGCGATGTCGAACCGCGTCTGAGTTTCGTGCTGTCTGATGTGTGGCAAACCGCACACCACGAGTCAATCCTGCAACGTTTTTCGCAACGCTTTCCGGATATCGAGTTTGAATGTTTGATTGCCGAGGATGAAGACGTTATCGACCTGATTCAGATTGGCCGCGCCCACGTTGGCGTATTGCGTGTGCAGCCACGTTATCCGGTGGATGTCACGGTGGCTCGTTTGCAGGTCGGTGCTGAGATGGCGATTTTTATTCACCGCCAGCATGAGTTAGCCCGCTTGCCTGCCGTCGAGATGGACACCCTGCAAACCGTGCGTCAGCTCAGTTTGAGTACTTTTACCGACCCGACGCGCAACAAAAGCGGCGGCCCGACGTGGTCGTCACCGTCATTACTGATGCTGCTGGAGATGGCGGAGCAAGGTTTTGGTTGGGGGATTTTGCCGCGCTGGCTGGTCGAGCAGTTTGGTCACGATGTTTTGCAAGAGTTGCCGGTTGCAGGCTGGCCGCAGCGTATTGACGTGGATGTGTTGTGGTCGAATAAAACGCCACCTGGGCCCGCAGGGCGCTGGATGATTGACCAGTTGCGGGCGCAGAGTTAAGCAGCCAATGTCGGATGACGCTTAGGCTTATCCGACCTACAAAACCATTGTAGAATCAGTCACCCAGGTCGGATAAACGCAGCGTCATCCAACAATGTTTATTTGCGTTTCGGCATCGTCTTCAATAAGTCGTCTGGGCTAATGGACGCCACAATCTCGCTGCCCGGCAAAGGCATTTTGAGAATGTGATTCTTCATTTTGCCAATCACGTGCATTTCGCACGGCTTGCAGTCAAATTTAAGCGTCAGCACTTCATCCTGATGCACCAGTTGCATGGGGGTGGCTTTCCAGCTTTTCACCGAACCTTTTGCCTGTTTCGGGCATAAGTTGAAGGCAAAACGCAGACAGTGTTTGGTTACCATCACCGGCACTTCGCCCTTTTCTTCGTGCGCTTCATACGCCGCATCAATCAATTTCACGCCGTAACGCTGATAGAACTCACGCGCTTTGTGGTTGTAAACGTTGGCCAGGAAAGTGAGGTGTTCATCAGGGTAAACTGGCGCAGGCTCACTCACCGCTTTACGGCTGCCGCGTTGGTACTGCTGCAAACGCGCTTCGCTCAGTTCGTCAATAGCTTCACGGCGCAACTGGTTAAGCTGGCTATTGGGAATAAACAACGCGGCAGGCAAATTCAGGTCAACTTTGCGTGCCTGGTACATGGTTTGCCCCAGTTTCGCCAGGCTGTCACGCAGGCTGCCGTAAGCCTTTTCTGGGTTGTTCGCCACTTCGAACTGCCCTTCCAGCGTTTTACTGACGCTCACACCTTCTTCACTGGTAATCGTCAGAACCAATTGTTCCTGCCAACCGCTTAACTCCATATCTACCGCAATCCGGCGTTCGCTGGACGTTTTCGTCAACGCCTGCTGCCAGTTATGGTCAAGGTTACGGTTCAGAGGATGGTTCGGACGCACATTTTTCAGGGTTTCCGGCATTTCGTTTGGCCAGACGCGGTACTGATTTTTACCGGTTTTCTCTACGGTATTAGCACGGAAACCAACGATTTCACGTTTAATCAGCACGTTCAGGCCATCGCCGTTGGTCAATGAATCGCTGACATTCACATCAAGGAAATCTTTGCCGACTTTCAGCACTTCGCCCACTGGCAGGCCGATGTATTTCGGTGAATCAAACGCGCCGATATCGATTTTGCGCTCGTTAACGAAATAGTCGGTGCTACCACGGTGGAAAGTTTTGTCCGGCGAAGGAATAAAGAAATGCGAGGTCACGCCCGAAGAAGCACGAACCAGATCGGTGCGCTGCTCCATTAATTCATCCAGCAACTGACGGTAATACGAGGTGATGTTTTTCACATAGCTCATATCTTTGTAGCGCCCTTCTATCTTGAAGGAACGCACACCAGCATCGACCAACGCCGCCAGGTTGGCGCTCTGGTCATTGTCTTTCATCGACAGCAGATGTTTTTCATAGGCCACCACGCGGCCCTGATCGTCTTTAAGTGTGTACGGCAAACGGCAAGCCTGGGAGCAATCACCACGGTTTGCACTGCGCCCTGTCTGGGCGTGGGAGATATTACACTGCCCGGAATACGCCACACACAACGCACCATGAATAAAGAATTCAATGGTGGCATCAACGTTTTCGTGGATAGCGCGAATTTGTTTGAGGTTCAATTCACGCGCCAGCACGATTTGCGAGAAACCCACATCAGAAAGGAATTTCGCTTTTTCTACACTACGAATGTCGCACTGGGTGCTGGCATGAATTTCAATCGGCGGCAGATCCATTTCCATCACGCCCATGTCCTGCACAATCAGCGCATCGACACCGGCCTGATACAGGTCGTGGATCATATGACGAGCGGGTTCGAGTTCGTTGTCATGCAGAATGGTGTTGAGCGTAACGAAAATTTTCGCCCCATAACGATGGGCAAACGGCACCAGTTCTGCAAGGTCTTGCAGGCTGTTACCGGCATTATGGCGAGCGCCAAAGCCAGGCCCACCGATGTAAACCGCATCCGCACCATGCAAAATGGCTTCACGGGCAATGGCGGTATCACGGGCAGGACTGAGTAATTCGAGATGATTGGCGTGCAGGCGCATAGTGAATTTGTTTTCTGTGTTATGGGCGAAAGGCGGCCATTGTAGTCAGATTGGGCACGTATGCAAAGAGCTGCGCAACCCATAGAAAATGGTGCATCCGCCTCCTCCGCTGCGATTTTTTTCCTCCAGGGCTTAACACACGCAGTAATAACACTGAATTAGCTAAAGATGCTGTACTAGATATTGATATAATTTATACTCACAATGGAAATAATTACCATGAGTTATCATATTAGGTCTGTTTATGTGGGAGCTAAATGAATGACAGAGTTAAGATAATTGAAAATGACAAAAAACCTCGAACACTCAAAGCTCTATCAATCAGAAGGTGTCCGGTTGCTCTACAGCAACTCATTACCCGGCATTCTGATTACCTTTATTGCGGCCACTACCCTTGCCTTCACTTTCACCAATAATAATCTGCATGCAAAAGTCATCTGGTGGCTGGTGATGACAGCTATTCTCGCCGTTCGAGTTGTTGATACACGCATGTGGTTAAAAAGCACCCCAGAAGGCAAAAGCAGAAAGAGTTGGACCATGCGGTTTTCTTGCGGATGTTTGCTCACCGCGTTGATGTGGAGCTTGTATGCGGTCATTTTCTACCAACAATTTTCTATCGAAGAACTCAGCTCTACCAATGTGATTCTGGCCGCCATGGCCGGAGGCGCAACCAGCATTCTTTCCGCTAATTTCATGCTTGCTTCGATATACAACATTATTATCCTGATACCAATGTCAGTTTTGCTCATGATGCAGCCCGAACAATATAAAATTAATCTTGGCGGTCTGGGGATTTGCTTCACGATAATAATGATCATCTCGTCAGCACGTTCCGCAAATTATATTAAAGAAGCCATTTTGTTACGTTACAGAAACAAAAAACTGGTCTCACGCATGGAAGAAACTATCCGCATCAGGACTCAGGAAGTTTATGAGATCTCGAATAAAGATTCGTTAACCCGTTTATACAATCGCACAGCGTTCTTATCTGCCGTCGAACGTGTAGAGCAAGATTTCAACCAACACCATATAACAGGCTTTGCCATCTTTTTTATCGATCTGGATGGTTTTAAAAATATTAATGACACGCTCGGTCATAATGCTGGCGACAACGTATTAGTGAATATCAGTGAGCGGCTAAAAAGCTGTAATGCCGCTGACACGCTAATGTGCCGCTGGGGCGGAGATGAGTTTATCTTGCTGGTAAAAGAAAACCGACATCAGACGATCCGCGCGCTGGCGCAAAAAATTACCGCCACCCTTTCTCAGCCCATAGATTTAGGCGACCAAACCATCACCCTCAACGCCACCATTGGGATTTCAGTGTGCCCGGAACATGACACCTCAGTCACGCGCCTTATCCAACTGGCTGATATCGCCATGTATTCGCAAAAGGGCAAATATCCGGAGCGCATGGCTTTTTATAATCTCAATCTGGAACACAATCTGCATCGTAAAATCATGCTCAACGAGGCGTTAAAATGCGCACTTGAGCGCCAGGAACTGCGTCTGGTGTATCAACCCATTGTTGATTCCGCTGGCCAGATTGTCAGCTTTGAAGCCTTACTACGCTGGCATTATCAAGACCAGGAAATCTCGCCTGTTGAATTCATTCCCTTGCTGGAACAAAGCGGTCGCATTGTCGAAATCGGCAGTTGGGTTCTGGAAGAAGCCTGCAAAATGTTGGTGACGCTGCGCCAGGGCCACGCCGAAATCTGCATGTGCGTGAATATTTCTCTGATTCAGTTTTACGATAAAGATTTTGTGAATAACGTTAAGCAGGTTATCGAACAGCAGGCTATTCCCGGGCATTTGCTGCACCTGGAAGTGACGGAATCGATCTTCCAGTCTGAACAAATGCAGGTTAACCATAAAGTGAGTCAGTTGCAGAAGTGTGGTGTGAAATTTTCCGTCGATGATTTCGGGACCGGTTATTCAAGCCTTTCTGTTATCCAGAATATGAATATCGATTACATTAAAATCGACCGTTCATTTATTCAACACATCGAAAACAAAGGCTTGTCTATTGTGCAGGCGGTGATGGATATGTCTAAAACCCTCAACTTCCGGGTGATTGCTGAAGGTGTCGAAACCGAGACACAGCGCCATATGCTGGAACAGTGTGGCATCCCATATATGCAGGGTTACTTCTTCTCGCGCCCAATGGAACGCCAGGATGCGCTGGCTTATCTCGGAGATGCTTCGCATAAGTCGGAATAACGCAGCAACATTCGAGAATACGATCTTGCAGATTTTTCAATATCATCCGGTCTGTTGTTAACGGTTTGTAATGCTATAGTTTGCCGTCAACAATAAGGAAGATATGATGCGCTCGATTTCGATTCCGTTACCGACGGTGCTGACCGGTTTTGTTGCCGTATTAGTCGGCTACGCAAGTTCCGCAGCGATCATCTGGCAGGCCGCTGAGGCCGCGGGTGCTAACACCATGCAGATCGCCGGTTGGCTGACAATGCTGGGGATTGGCATGGGTATCAGCACCCTGGTACTGACAATTTGGTACCGCACGCCGATTCTCACCGCCTGGTCAACGCCAGGTGCTGCGCTGCTCGCCACCAGCCTGCCTGGGCATTCGCTAAACGAAGCCGTTGGCGTCTTTCTTTTCTCCTCGTTGTTGATTCTGCTGTGTGGTGCGACCGGCCTGTTCGCCCGCTTAATGCGCCTCATCCCTTCAACACTCTCCGCCGCCATGCTGGCGGGAATTTTGCTGCGCTTTGGCCTCGATGCCTTTACTTCATTGCAGGGCAATTTTTTGCTTTGCGCGAGCATGTTGCTTGGCTGGTTGTTGGCAAAAGCATGGGCACCGCGTTATGCCGTTGTGGTCGCCATGGTTATCGGTCTGTTGGTCTGTGTGATGAGTGGAAATCTGCAAAGCGGCAGCGTGCCTGTGGCGATGGTGATGCCTGAGTTTACGGCTCCGCATTTTTCACTCAGCAGCTTGCTGGGTATCGGTATTCCGTTCTTCCTCGTCACGATGGCGTCACAAAATGCGCCCGGTGTCGCTACGCTAAAAGCTTCGGGTTATGACGTTCCCGTCTCACCTTTGATTGTCGTGACTGCCGCTATTGCTCTGCTGCTGGCACCGTTCGGTGTGTTTTCAATCTGTATTGCTGCAATCACTGCCGCAATTTGCCAGGGTTCCGAAGCTCATCCTGATCCGGCAAAACGCTGGCTTGCCGCCGCAGCCGCTGGGGTATTTTATTTACTGGCCGGTATTTTTGGCGGCTCGATAACCACATTACTCACCGCACTCCCGGTGGCTTATATTCATACCCTGGCAGGTTTGGCATTGCTGAGCACCATCGCCGGAAGCTTGTTTCAGGCGTTAAACCACGAACGGGAGCGCGATGCCGCGATAGTGACATTTTTGGTCACCGCGTCAGGCGTCAGTTTGTTGGGCGTGGGTTCTGCTTTTTGGGGACTGGTAGCGGGTGGAATCTGTTACGCGCTGTTCTCACTTTCCCGCCGCGCGTAGTTGCGAAGGTGTCACACCGATTGTGGCTTTAAAGCGATTGCTGAAATGGCTTGCCGAGCTAAATCCGCAAGCCATCGCAATATCGGTCAACGTTAACGGGCTGTTTTTCACCAGCGCTTCGGCGCGTAACATGCGCCGCTGCATCACATACTGATGCGGGGCAAGTTGTGTCGACTGCTTGAACATGCGCGCAAAATGAAACTCGCTCAAACCCGCTTCTACAGCCAGTTCAGTCAGGGTTAAAGGTTCGCTAAGATGTTGTTCAATGTACGCCTGGATATTGCGTAACACCACGGGAGCCAGCCCGCCACGCACATTCGGCAAGCGCCACTGCACATTGCTGTAAGTCTGCACCAGGTGGGTGAGCAACAATGTCGATGCGGTGCTTAACATCAAATGATTTGCCTGTTGTTGCCAGTCGCTGCTCAATAAAAAGTGGCGATATAACTGCGTAATGCGCGGGTCATCACTGAAGATTTTCTCATCGAGCTGGATAGCCGCCGGGCTGCGATCCCAGATTTGCTCGGCAATATTGCGCAGATGCTCATCAGTACAATACAGATGCACAAACGAAAAGTGATTGCGGATATCCCAGGTCGTTTCGCTCTCTTTTGGCATCAGGCAAAAACGGTCCGGCCCGCCGCCATTCTTCCAGCCCGCCGAGGTTTTCTGATAGGTTTCGTAGCCCTCATTCACATACATGCTCAAGGTATGGTGATCGCTGCATTGTGTCACACGATCGAGGCTGTTTGACCACGCCGAGAGTTGAATCCCGGAGCCTAGCTGCACGTTATCTTCCAGCACCGCGTTGTGCTGGCGAAGATTTTCAAATGCGTGATACGGCTGGGTCATAACGGGCGGCCATCAAAGTTCAGGAGTCACAGTTTAAGTAGTGCGCGAGCCTGTTACCAGCCATTAACAATCC
Source organism: Buttiauxella sp. 3AFRM03 (assembly GCF_003675305.1). NCBI lineage: Bacteria > Pseudomonadati > Pseudomonadota > Gammaproteobacteria > Enterobacterales > Enterobacteriaceae > Buttiauxella > Buttiauxella sp. 3AFRM03. Next base: position 160,830 of record NZ_CP033076.1, on the reverse strand, counting down.
CTCCGGTAAAAAAAACCGCAAGAATATGCAAGCGCCGCAACTGCATGAAAGCATCTGCCCGCGCTTTCTCTGATACTCCCGCCATCCGTTTCGGGAGATAACAACATGAATGCGTTACTTTATATTTTGGTGGTAGTGATTTGGGGTACAACGTGGCTAGCCATTTATATGCAGCAAGGCGTGGTATCCGTACCCGTTTCTATTTTCTGGCGTTTTGCCGTGGCGGCGATAGTGATGCTGGTGGTGCTGAAGGCATTGGGGCGCTTGCGTCGTATCAGTCTGCGCGACCATCTGTTCTGTATGCTGCAAGGCGGCTGCGTTTTCGGCTTTAACTTCGTCTGCTTTTATCATGCCGCCGCGTATATCAGCTCCGGCCTGGAATCGGTAATTTTCTCCATGGCGGTACTGTTTAACGCCGTGAATAGCATGATTTTCTTCCGCCAGCGCCCGCACAAAAACTTGCTGCCAGCGGCGGTGCTCGGCATTTCTGGGGTGGTCGCCCTATTCTGGCATGACCTGGTCGCCACGCAACTGGCACCGTCGTTGCTGCTGGGGATCGGCTTAAGCGCGCTCGGTACTTTTGGTTTCTCGCTGGGCAATATGATCAGTACGCGCCATCAGCGCCGCGGGCTGGAGACTCTGTCCACCAATACCTACGCGATGTTTTATGGCACCGTGATCATGGGTGTACTGGCTCTATTGCGTGGGGATTCGTTTATGCCGGAGTTCACGCTACGCTATCTGGGTTCGCTGTTCTATCTGGCGATTTTCGGTTCGGTGATTGCCTTTGGTGCCTATTTCACGCTGGTCGGGCGTATTGGTGCCAGCCAGGCGGCTTACAGCACGCTGCTGTTCCCGTTAGTCGCGCTTAGTCTGTCAACGCTCTATGAAGGTTACATCTGGCACAGCAATGCGATTATCGGGCTGGTGATGATCCTGCTGGGGAATCTGGTGATGTTCTCGAAACCGGGGATGTTTAACTTGCTGACGTGGCGCAAACGCACGGTGTAAAGCGATTAAAAAGGGAGCCAGGCTCCCTTTAGATTCACGATTTCTGTTGAGTATCAAATGTTGAGGCATCTGTCGCCAGATCATCAATAACCTGTTTAAGCGTATCCAGCGTCATCTCCGTATTTTCATTGCTTAAATCTTCGCCTTCGCCTTTACGCACCACACGCATCACCGTTTTCTGCGTTGCCGCATCAATGAGTTCCGCCTCGAAATAGAGGTTGGTGTTCATAGTACGGTGGCCCGTCGCCGCTTGCGTACCTGCGACAACCAGCGCAATAGGCACCACTTCGTAGAATTGCAGACCTTCTTTAGAACTGTCTACTGCGGTGATGGCACCACGGAAGATCAGGCTGCGAGGGCCTGATGTCGCCACCAGTGGGATGCGCGCTTGGGCAGCACTCTTAAGTTTGGTATTGGTGTAGTTCAACAAACCGTCCAACACTTTCCTGCCAATTTGTGTGTTCGGTTGTGGCTCCGGGTAATAGGTGATCGGGTTATACACCAGGCTGTCGTAATTGCTCCCTTTATAGTCAGGGTCAACCCAACGCACGATAGTTCTGCCCGTGGTCGTTTCAGTTTTTTCCAGCCCAGAATAGTCTTTTAAGAATCCTGAATATTTTTCAGGTTCCGGTGTAGAAGAAGCACAACCCGCTAACGCTAATATTCCTGTAAGACAGACTACTTTTAAAAACATTGAAGTTTTCATTAATCCTCCGTTTAGATTGCATGTAAGCGAGCGCGTTATAGCAATAAAAAGGAGAATAATAAGCGGTGAAAAATGCTAATGAGTTTAAAACCAAACTTTTCAGAGTGAATTTTATTGCTACTCACAGATAAATAATAATTATTTTTGTATGTATAATCTAAAATACATAATTACGACAAATAATAAGGAATAAACATGATCCCTCATCTGCGCATTGCCCGACCAGTTACCGATCTTGCAGAAAGTAAAAAGTTGTATTGCCTCGGCTTAGGTTTGCAAGAACTGGGGAATTTTGATGAACATGATGGTTTTAGCGGCATCATGCTAGGGCGTAGCGATTTAAGCTGGCACCTTGAGTTTACTGTGTGCCACCGCCACCCGGTAGAACCTGCGGCTACCGTGGACGACCTGTTGGTACTTTATTATCCAGATAACATCCTATGGCAAAAAACCTGCCAGCAAATGCTGAATGCAGGTTTTTTAACCATTAATAGTTTTAATCCTTATTGGGATGTCGCCGGTCGTACCTTTATTGATAACGATGGCTATCGCACTGTGTTACAAAACCGCGCGTGGCCAATAGGTTAATTTTTGCGTGCCAACATAGTGGCGAAACGTAATTTAATACGATTACCTTGCTCGTCGGTCTTATGTAATTCACCGACATCTTCGTTATATTTAAGTAATTCCCAGCCCGCGTAATAATTGCGTAATTCACCTTCAGCAAAAGCAAATGGAAAACCGACAGTACAAGGGAAATCTTCGGTGTCCATGGCGGCAACGATTAAGTTATAGCCCCCTGGTTTGGTGCAACGCTGCATATTCGCAATTAATCGAGGAATGGTATCGCGTTCTAAAAACATCATCACTACAGTCGACAGGATAAAGTCGTACTCACCGTCGAACGCCAATGTGTTCAAATCAACCACATCGGTGATGATGTTTTTCAGCCCTTCTGCTGCAATAATTTTATTCAGGTTGCTGATACTCATCTGGTTTTTGTCCCAGGCGGTCACATCAAACCCTTTTTGATTCAGATACAAACTGTTGCGCCCGCTGCCACAACCGAGATCCAGCGTTTTACCCGGTGGGACGATGGTGACCGCATTCAGCACTTCAGAGTGAGTGCGGGTTAAACCATATTTCTCGGTGTAATAGTTTTCAGAAGCCATCTTAATTTGTCCTTTTCGTAGGCCGTTCGCTACGTAACAGTAATTTACCCTGGTAAAGCAAGGCAACCGTGCGCACCAGTAACAGACCGATAATAACATTAGTGAAAATAAACAGCGGCAGTGCGATGGCGCTAAAAAGCCCGTCATTACTGCTGTGGCTTAAATGCAGCGCCGTCGTCGCCAGGGCAGAAAGACCGAACGAGAAGCTCCAGAACGACGCGTTAAAGGGTTGCTTCAGATACCAGGGCATCAGGCGCAACATGAACAGCAATTGCAGCAGCCCGTAACCAAACAGCATTTTGGCGAAGAAATCCGCTTGCCCACCGTTGACACTCAGGTACGCATTGCACGCCACCAACGCCGGAGCAAGCTGGACACCAAGCGAGGTACGCACAGGGGTTGGTAACTCACCGCCGCTACGCAAACGTTGCAAAATAGCGGGCTCAAGACTTAACCAGGAAAATACCCCCGCCCCGAAGAATAAAATCCCCAGATCGTGATATCCCAGCGCTCCGCAAGCCATGGCGCTGATAAAATTATTTGCCACCGTCGGCAAATAAAGCCCTGGAGTGGTGTCAGCCGCCGGAAGCTTGCCCCGCCACATCCCCGCACTTTGCCATGCCGCGTAAGCCAGTTGCACCAGCGCGCCGAAGGCAAACAGCCCAGCAGCCAAAAAGCGAAAGTAAGGTTCCAGCGCGATAGAAACCAGCATCGTGGTTGCGGGGAATAAGCTGACAAAGCTCCCCTTTAGCGGGTGATTGATTTCTTCTACCACGCTGTGCGGATATTTAACCAGACGCACGATAAAAGCCACTGCTAACGCCAGCCAGATAGCCATCGCCAGGCTTTCCAGTGCATCGCCAATGGCAGGTGAAACTGACCAAATTTTGGCGGCATAACGCCACGCAAAGCCCATGCCGATGACACCAAGCACAATGCCAAAATACCCAGCCGGGAGATTGAGCATGGGACGGGTTACTGATTTATCCATTTATTTTAAATCTTAAAATTTAGTTTGGGTGCATTTTATGCGATGGCGCAGCAGAACACCACCAGGGGATTTACCTGCTACGTTTTAAACAGCGATTGAAACAAACACTGAGGCACATCGGATGAACAAGTATCAGCTAACGGGTGACGCACGTCTGCATGATTATCTGGTTGATGGCACAAAACAACAGGTGAAACTTTGGCAGGTGGTCGCACTTTGCGATTTCAGCGATGTTAAAGCCGGGCAACTTGGGGGCTGGATTGAAAACGAAGACAATCTCAGCCAGCAAGGCCACTGCTGGATTTATGGCCACGAAAGCGTGGTTTACGGTGGCTCATGCGTGACTGAGGATGCGCAAATTCATGGCAGCTCTACCCTTTGCCACCAGGCCCATGTCAGCGGTAAAAGCTTCGTTGAACAATCACTGATCAGCGGTGAATGCCGGATTTTCGATGCAGCTCGCATCCTGAACGGCAGCCAGGTGATTGCCGTTCGTGGGTTGACTGCCGACGACAATAAGTTGCTGCAAATTTACGGCAACGCCACCATAAACGCATCCCGCGTGGTACATCAGGCGCAAGTTTTTGGCAATGCCCTGGTCAACAATGCTTTTATTGAACACCGCGCCGAAGTCTTCGGCCACGCCATTCTTGAAGGCAACGACGAGAACAATATTTGGGTTTGCGACTGTGCGCGCGTGTTTGACAATGCGCGGATTATTGCCGGGCGCGGCGATGACCAAATCCCAACTATTCGTTACTCTTCGCAAGTTTATGGTAACGCGCTGATTAAAGGCGATTGTGTATTAAAACATCAGGTGCATATTTTCGATGATGCCACGCTTATTGGCGGGCCGATTCAGCTCGACAACAAGGTGAAAATCTACGGCCAGGCGCGCATTACCGGTAATGTGTTAATCGAGAATAGCGTGAACATTTACGATAAGGCGGCGGTCGATGGTCTGGGAGGCGAACTGATTCATATTCGTGGGATTAAGGATATTAACGGCGAACAACGCGTCACGCGCTCGCCATTTTATGGCGTGTATTGAGCCGAGCGGGAAAGGCTATCGCCCTGTTCCACGATTCGTCCGTAAATATTCTGGTCATAAAATACGCCGTTTAAAAACTCGGCCTGTTTCAGACAGCCTTCAAGCGTGAAGCCATTGCGCAACGCCACTTGGTTGCTGGCGGTATTACTGACGATGCACTTAATGACAAAACGGCGCACCATTCCTTCGCGGGAATATTTCTCAACCACGGCCTGTAGTGCGCGGGAAATAATCCCTTGCCCCTGAGCGTCTTTAGCCAGCCAATAACCGATGTAAGCCACTTTATTAGTGGGTTCAATCTGGTTAAACGAAATGACCCCAACCATTTTCTGCTGCTGAAATATCAGGAACATTTTCGCGTAACCGCGATGATGCAACAGGTAGTTGCCCTGCGCCATTTTGCGCGAATCCTCAACCGACAAAACATATTGCGGCCAATCCATCGCCATTCGCAGCCAGGCTTTATTCTTCTGCACCAGCGCAAAGATTTCATCCACGTAACGTTCGTGGATAGAGTGCAACGTAATGCTGTCGTCAATGTTAATCAGGTCGTCTTGCCAGTTATCGGAATCCCGCACGCTACCTCTCCTTCTTTGGTTTCTGTGGGAAATAATGGTGCAGAATAAATCTTTGCACCACCAGGTTTCCCCACTTTTGCACAATAGATTTGCCGCGCACCGCCTGCCACCGCAGAACTGAACGGTTTACCACGCTGGTATAGATATTGCTTAACATCTTTGTAACCCAAAGGAGACTCGGATGAAAGCGATCATAATTGGCGGCGGCATTGGTGGACTTTCAGCGGCAATTGCCCTGAAAAGATGTGGCATTGCAACGGAAGTCTATGAAGCGGTGAAAAAGATCAAACCCGTCGGTGCGGCGATTTCAATTTGGCCCAATGGCGTAAAATGCCTGAACTGGCTCGGCATGAAAGAGCAGCTTCAGCAACTCGGTGGGCCGATGGAATTTATGGCCTACAAAGAGTTTGTCCACGGCCAAACCCTGACGCGTTTTAGTCTCGATCCTTTAATCAAAAGCGTCGGCGAACGCCCCTATCCTGTGGCGCGGGCTGAACTGCAAGACATGCTGATCGATACCTATGGCCGCACAGATATTCAGTTTGGCAAACGCGTGGCTAAAGTCGAAGAATTTGATGGCGGCGTACGAGCGTATTTTGAAGATGGGCATATCGCGGTGGGCGATGTGCTAATTGCCGCTGATGGCACCCACTCCGTGATCCGCCCGTATGTTCTTGGTCACCAGACAGAACGCCGCTACGCCGGTTACGTTAACTGGAACGGTCTGGTGGAAATTGACGAATCTATTGCCCCGGCCAATCAATGGACAACATTTGTTGGCGAAGGAAAACGGGTTTCTTTAATGCCAGTTGCCGGTAATCGTTTTTACTTCTTCTTTGATGTTCCCCTTGAGAAAGGGCTACCAGAAGACCGCACCACCGTTAAAGCTGATTTAACGCGCTACTTTGCCGGTTGGGCTGAACCGGTACAAAAATTGATTTCCGCGATTAAACCCGACACCACCAACCGCATAGAAATTCATGATATCGAGCCATTTATGCAACTGGTGCGTGGGCGCGTGGCGCTACTGGGTGACTCCGGCCACAGCACCACGCCGGATATTGGCCAGGGTGGTTGTGCTGCCATGGAAGACGCAGTAGTGCTGGCCGTGGCGCTGCAAACCAACTCGTTAGGCGTGGAAGATGCCTTGCTGCGCTACCAGGAAAAGCGCGCCTGGCGCGTCAAAGATCTGGTACTCAAAGCGCGTAAACGCTGCGATGTGACCCACGGAAAGGATATGAACATCACCCACAACTGGTATGAGGAACTGAAAAGCGAAACCGGTGAACGGGTACTTTCTGGGATGCGTGAAACTATTCTTGGCGGGCCGCTGGAGTAGAGAGTGGGTGGCACCCTTTTGTCGGATGACGCTGCGCTTATCCGACCTACAAATGCTATGGTTTTACACTCGTTTGCCGGATGACGTTGCGCTTATCCAACCTACAAATGCTATGGTTTTACACTCGTTTGCCGGATGACGCTGCGCTTATCCAACCTACGAAAACCGTGCCCTGTAGGGGGTAAGTGCAAACGTCATCCACCATTTTTTACTTCATGATGCGGTCATCAACGTATTTACGTTTATCCGGTGCTGGCGGGAAGTAGTGATACAACCAGGTTTCACTGATGGCATCGCCCTGGCAACGCAGGAACATGCGCATATCGACCGGATCGGTTGAGTCGTCAGTTGGGTACCAGTCAAACAGAATGCGGTAACCGTTGAACGGCTCGACGTACAAAATTTCAATCTGCCTGGCTTCACCGTTAGACAGTGTGATAACCGGCTCGATCCCTTTCGGTGCTGCGTTTTTCAAATCACCACCGATAAAATCAATCGCGAAACGGCGTGACCATTTCTCCGGGAAATGCTCGCCTGGTGCCCAACCTTCCGGGAAACTCCCCATTCCGGTGCGTGTTGCGTAAACGCGCGCCAGCGGCGACTGGATTGGCGGCAAACCACTCCAGTACAAGCGATATTTGAACGACAGTTCATCACCCGCTTTCACCGGTTTTTCCGGCTGCCAGAAGCAAACGATATTATCCAGCGTTTCACCGGTAGTTGGGATTTCCATCAGGCCGATGGTGCCTTTGCCCCACTTGTTCAGCGGTTCAACCCACAGACTTGGGCGTTTGTTATACCAGCCCATAATGTCCTGGTAGTTGGCAAACTCATGGTCTAGTTGCAGCAAACCAAACCCTTTCGGGTTGTTGTCGGTGTAAGCATTGAACTGCAATTTCTGCGGGTTATTCAATGGACGCGTCACCCACTCGCCATTTCCACGCCACATCGCCAGGCGGTCAGAGTCGTGAATTTGCGGGTGGATGGTGTCGCACATCCGGCGTTCGTTAGTGCCACATGCGAACATACTGGTCATCGGCGCGATACCCAGTTGCTTAATATCTTCACGCGCATACAGATGGTTTTCGACATCCATCACCACACGTTCGGCTTCGCAGCTAATATTGAATTTGTAGGCTCCGGTGACGCTTGCGCTATCCAACAGAGCGTAGACCACAAATTTGCTGTCACCTGCTTTCGCGGTTTCAAACCAGAACGCGGTAAAGTCCGGGAACTCTTCCAGTTGGTCGGTATAGGTGTTGACCGCCAGCCCACGTGCAGACAAGCCGTACTGGTAAGTTTTATCTACCGCACGGAAGTAGCTCGCGCCAAGGAAGGAAACCACGTCACGACGCGCCAGTTCTGGCGATTTAAAGGCTTTAAACCCGGCAAAGCCAAGATCAATCTGGCCTTCAAGCTGTTTGGTATCTACGCCTGCATCGTTGTATTTGAACAGCTCAGGGCGGAAGTGAATTTCACGCGCCTGATGAGATGTGGCGTCAACAGAGAACATGCGTACCCGGCGGCGGAAGCCCATCCCCACGTGGAAAAACTGCACATCAAGCTGGCGGTTTTCAACGTTATTCCATAATGAATGGTCGGCATCATACTGAATGGCGTTGTAAGCCTGAGGCGTTAAGTTTGCCAGGGTGTCCGGCAACGGGCGCGGTTTGCCAACCCACGGTTTCTTCGACAGGTCGTGAGCCATTGACTGGAGCACAGAGAAATCGAACTCGGTGGTGCGACCATCGGCAATTTCAGACTCTGACGCGTAAGCGGCGCGTGAGAAGAGCGTGGCAAGTGAAGTTGTGCCGCTGACTGCGGCGAGAGCCATTGAGGCTTTGATAAAACGTCTACGGTTCATGCCTGAAAAATAGTCCTTCATTGTCGATGTGTTTGGTCCCACCAGGGGCAGAACAGCGGCAAAATCTAGACCGCACACTCTAGACAAAAATCACTGAAAAACCAATCAGAGACACAGACCTTTACGCAACGAATCACTAATTATTTCGTGATTTGTAGGGTGGATAAGCGTAAACGGTGGATGACGCTTTCGCTTACCCACCCTACAAAGAAAAACTTACTTCACACTGACATCAATACCCGGGAAATACTTCTTCGCAAGCGTAGTGATGGTGCCATCAGCACGCACTTTGTCGATTGCCGCATCAAGCTGCTTCTTGGTTGCTTCGTCGCCTTTACGCAAACCGTAGCCGATACCGCTGCCCAAAATGGTATCGTCGCTCACCGGCTTGCCGATAAAGCCAAAACCTTTGCCCTGCGGTTTACTCAGGAAACCGGCCTGCCCTGCGGCTGACATCACCAGCGACGCATCAATACGGCCATTGAGCAAATCACCCCACGCCATATTTTGATCTTTATAGGACACAACCGTGACACCGTGTTTTTCCCAGTGTTCTTTGGCATAAGTTTCCTGAATGGAACCTTGCAGAACACCGATAGTTTTACCCTTCAGCCCTTCTGGCGTGGCTTCCATACCGCTATCGGCTTTGCCCACCAGTTGTGACGGAATACGGTAGATTGGCTGGGTAAAATCGATACTTTTACGGCGCTGTTCGGTGATGTTCATCGCCGAGTTAATCGCATCGAATTTCTTCGCCATCAGCCCCGGAATCAAGGCGTCAAATGAGGTTTCCACCCATGAACATTTCAGGCTTGCCGCTTGACAAATCGCGTTACCCAAATCGATATCAAACCCTTCCAGCTCGCCCGCCGTGTTACGGCTTTCAAACGGTGGATACTCGGCTTCCACGCCGTAACGCATTTCGCTTGCTGCAAAAGCAGAGAATGAAGCGCACATCCCAACCAATAAACTTAATGCATAAACTTTTTTCATTATGACCTCGTATCAGCGTGGCTTAACCTGGCAAAGTGCCTGAGCACCCGCACGTAACGTAGCTTCATCTTTCGCAAATGACAAACGAATCAACTTGTTGTCTGTCCCATCGGTATAAAACGCAGAGAGCGGTATCGTCGCCACGCCATATTGAGTAATCAGGCGCTTCACCATTTCACTGTCAGATTCATCGCTGAAATGATCGAACTTCGCCAGCAGGAAGAACGAACCTGCACTTGGCAGCAGCTTAAATGGCGACTCCGCCAATAATGACTGCATTAAATCGCGCTTACGTTGATAAAACGCCGCCAGCGATAAATAAGTGTCCGGGTTTTTCATATATTCAGCAAACGCATGCTGCATCGGCGTGTCGGCGGAAAACATCAGGAACTGGTGCACTTTGCAGATTTCTGCCATCAGTTCCGCTGGAGCCAGGCAATACCCCACGCGCCAGCCGGTCACATGGAAGGTTTTACCAAATGACGACACGATAACGCTGCGTTCGGCCAGTGCCGGGTGCGTTGCCATGCCGTGATGGCGTTCACCATCAAATACGATGTGTTCGTAGACTTCATCGGACAGAATGATGATGTCGGTGTTACGCGTCAGCGCCGCCAGCATTTCCAGGTCATGGGCGTTGAACACCTGCCCGCTCGGGTTATGCGGCGTGTTGATAATGATCATACGCGTGCGTGGCGTGATTGCCGCGCGGACTTCATCCCAGTCAACGGTGAAATCCGGCAGCGCCAGTTTTAGCGCGACCGGTGTCGCCCCCTGCAAACGGACAATCGGCGCGTAGCTATCAAAAGAGGGTTCAAAGTAAATCACTTCGTCACCCGGATGCACTAACCCGCTGATGGCGGAATAAAGCCCTTCGCTGGCGCTGGCGGTGACTAAAATTTCATCGTCAACGTCATAATGTGAGCCATAAAGCGCCGCCACTTTTTCAGCGATCAGCGTTTTTAGCGGCCTGAAACCGGTCATCGATGCGTACTGGTTATGATTTTCCTGCATCGCTTTGCTGACACCCGCAACCAACTTCGGGTCAGGTGAAAAATTAGGTGCGCCTTGCGAAAGGTTGATGGCGTTATGTTGCGCCGACAGTTGGCCGATAACGGTAAAAATAGTGGTTCCAACATCCGGTAATTTTGAACGAAGTTGCACCGGGGTTTGCATGGTCATGGCCGCTCCTGTATATGCGCGATTTGCATAACTATTCAAACTGTAACGGGTTGCTACCACAACCGAATTGTTGTCATAATAGCCATGCAAAAAATTCATAGCTCAACGGAGAGTCATCACATATGCGGCGCAATTTCCCTCTGAATACGGTTGATGCTTTTCTGGTGACGGCCAAACATTTGAATCTGACTCGCGCCGCAAAAGAGCTTTGTCTGACGCAGGGCGCTGTGAGCCGTAAAATCTCCACACTCGAAGAATGGCTCGGCTATGCGCTGTTTGACCGCCATGCCCGTGGGCTGCATTTAACCCCGCAAGGCAACACCCTGCTGCCAGAAATGCAGCACGCCTTTGAGCATTTGTTGAGTGTGGCGAACAACGCCTGCCATAAATCCAGTGTCATCCGCCTGAAAGCCCCAACCTGCGCCATGCGCTGGCTGGTGCCAAAGCTTGTGCAACTGGAGAGCACCGCCCCTGAAATCCAGGTGGCGCTCACCACCACCGTCGAACATGGCGTGAATTTCAAAAACGAGTCATATGATGCCGCGATTATTTTCGGGCATACAGATAACCACGGCACGTTGCTGTTTGAGGAGTGCCTCACGCCGGTAGTCAGCCAACAGTTGCTCCCGGAAGAGCCGCTCACCGCTGAGATACTGAGCCGCTACACCTTCCTGCATCCCACACGCGATCGTACCGACTGGTCACTGTGGCTGGCGCAAAATACCGACATCGCTCCTGTTATGAATAAAAATCAACACTTCGACACCATGGATTTAGCGATCAGCGCCGCGATTCAAGGATTTGGTATCGCGATTGCCGATGCAACACTAGTGGCCGAAGATTTGCGGCGTGGCCGGTTGGTGCAGCCGTTTGCCAGCCAGGTGAAAACGGGGGCGTGTTATCGACTGGTGCTACGCCATGCAAATGAAAACAGCGCCGACCTTGAAGCCTTCAAACACAGTTTACTGACGCTAAGTGAATAATGGTGGATGACGCACCAAAGCGCGTAGGTCGGATAAGCGTGAGCGTCATCCGACATAATCGATATCACCCACGTCAATTGAAATGACCCCTGTTTATTTGCAGGACTCTTTTTTGCTACCGCTGTAACATATTCCCAACACAGCCGTTGCGCTGAATAGATTCGTCCGCATGATGGCGCCAGATCCTTCCTGAAGAGCATAACCATGATTGCCGTTGCTTTAGTTGATGACCACGTTGTAGTGCGCTCCGGTTTTGCGCAGTTGCTGAGCCTTGAGAGCGATATTGAAATTGTCGGGCAGTACAGTTCTGCCGCCGAAGCCTGGCCCGCGCTGATAAAACGCCAGCCCGATGTCGCCGTACTCGACATCGCCATGCCCGATGAAAATGGTTTGAGTTTGCTTAAACGCCTGCGCCAGCATCACCCAGGGTTTCGCGCCATCATTCTGAGCATTTACGACACCACTGCGTTTGTGCAAAGCGCGCTGGATGCCGGAGCAAGCGGTTATCTCACCAAACGCTGTGGCCCTGAAGAACTGGTGCAGGCGGTGCGCACCGTCGGTATGGGCGGCCATTATTTATGTGCCGATGCGCTACGCGCGTTACGCCACGCGGGGCAACCAGCCAAAGTTCTGGAAGCCCTCACGCCACGCGAGCACGAAGTTTTCGATTTGCTGATTAAAGGCGAAAGCGTCAAGCATATTGCCGAGCAACTGAATCTCAGCCACAAAACCGTGCATGTGCATCGCGCCAATATCCTCGGCAAACTGCAATGCGAAAGCACCATCGAACTGGTGCACTTTGCCCTCGACCACCAACTGTTAACCGGGCACTAAATGTCTCGTTCGTGGCGTCATCTGTTGTTATCGCTGTTTATTGTTTTCGCCTGGGGGCTGACCTGGCTTGCCCTCTGGACGATAAGTTTCTACCTCACCAATAACGGCCAGCAAGCCACGCTACTGTTACCGCAAGGCGTGCATCTCGCGTTACTGATTTTGCTACATCGCCGCTACTGGCCTGCGTTGTTTCTCCCGGTGTTCGGCCTGCTTGGCGGGCTTTGGCAACAGCAGTTGATGACCGAACCGGTGATGCTACTTTCCCCGTTGCTAAGTGCGATCCCCGCGCTGTTTGTCCAGCATTACTGGCACCGTTTCACCCTCTACTGGCAACGCTTGTCACTGTTGATGGCGGCGATCACCAGCGATGCGTTGCTACACACTCTGGTGCTAACCCCTTTTCTCTCCAGCAGCGCTTCGCAAACCTTGCTGGCCGCATTTACCGGCGGCGTAGTGCTCACGCCGTTTGTCTACCTGATTTATGAATACCTGCGCCAGCAACACCTCGAAAGCCTTTTGGCGCAAGAAACGCCCAATCCTCCGCTGCGCACCTCGTTGCTAATCTGGTGCAGCCTGTTTTTCATCATTGGCGTGGGTGCGCAAATGGTGGTGTCGCCTGAAATCGAACGCTTGTTGTTGATTGTGGTGTTTTTGCCAAACGTAGTGATGGCCTACAAATTTGGCTGGCAAGGCGGCGTACTTGCCGCACTGTTGGGCAGCATGATGATTACCATCGCCCGCCAGATAGGCAGCGGCTTTAACGGGCTGATGGAAATGGAGCTGTTTCTTTCCACTCAGGCGTTGCTGGGCATTGGGCTGGGGATTGCGATAAGCCGTCAGCAGCATCTTGCCAATAATCTGCACCGTTATCGCCAACGGCTGGAAGTGGAATTACAGGCTAGGCGCGAGCTAATGGAACAACTGGTGCATACCGAAGAAGACACGCGCAAAGATCTGGCGCGTGAGCTGCACGACGAAATTGGCCAGAATATTACCGCGATTCAAATCCAGTCGATGCTGGTAAAACGCACCGCCAGCGGCGATGCCACGGTGCTCGCCGCCGAGCAAATCAACCAGCTTGCCCAACGCATTCACCACTCGACTCGCCATCTGTTGCGCCAGCTTCGCCCGCCGGTGCTGGACGAAATCTCGCTCGATAAAGCGCTGCATCATTTGATTCAGGAGTTCGCCTTTGCCGAACGCGGTATCACCTGCCGCTTCCATTACGATTTACCCGGCCAGCCCGCCAGCGATCCGGTGATTTTTACCCTCTATCGCCTGGTGCAGGAACTACTCAACAATATCTGTAAACACGCCGACGCCAGCCTGATTGAGATCTCTTTAACCCAACAACCCGCAGGCGTACGCCTGGAAGTCAAAGACGATGGCATTGGCTTTAGCGGTAACACCCATAACGGCCAGGGATTACAAGGGATCGCGGAACGCATTCGCGCGTTAGGTGGGGATTTGCAGATTGAAAGCCAGTCCGGCACACGCGTAATTGTTAACTTGCCCACACTTTTTCAACAAAATCAGGGATAACCAGGAAAAATTCCTGGTTGGCTAAAACCTTGTCTCATCCCCTTTGTATCTGCGTTTTCTATAGTCATTCCAATCCGGAGGAATCAGATGATTTCCGAGCAAACTATCGGTCGTGATTATCGTTACTGGCGTCCACGTTTGCTGCTGTCGATGGTCGTGGGCTATGGCGCATTTTACCTGACACGCAAGAGCGTCAGCTTTGTGCTCCCGGCGATGCAGGTCGACCTGGCGTTAAGCAAAAGCGATATCGGCCTGCTGGGTACGCTGTTTTATCTCTCCTACGGCCTGTCGAAATTTGCCGCCGGATTGTGGCACGACCGTCGGGGCGCACGCTGGTTTATGGGCGCGGGCCTGCTGGCAACCGGAATACTGAACATTCTTTTTGCCTTCGGCAGCAACTTACCGATGTTGCTGGTTATCTGGACGCTGAACGGCTTCTTCCAGGGTTGGGGATGGCCGCCCTGCGCCAGATTGCTAACGCACTGGTATTCGCGCAACGAACGCGGTTTTTGGTGGGGCTGCTGGAATACTTCCATCAACCTCGGCGGTGCCGCCGTTCCGCTGATTTCCGCGCTGATGGCGCTGTGGTTCGGCTGGCAGGCGTCGCTTTTTGTCTCGGGTGGTATCGGCATCATCACCGGGATTTGGCTATGCCGTAGCTTAACCGGCACGCCACAAGAAATGGGATTACCACCGGTCGGTGTCTGGCGACATGACCCGCTAGAAATGCGCCAGCAGCAACTCAGCCCGCCGCTGCCACAGTGGCAAATGTTTCGCAGCACCGTGTTGCAAAACCCAATGGTCTGGCTGCTCGGCGTCAGTTACGTGCTGGTGTACCTGATTCGTATCGCGCTTAACGACTGGGGCAATATCTGGCTTTCCGAAAGCCACGGCGTGAATTTACTCAGCGCCAACGCCACGGTGATGTTGTTCGAAATGGGCGGCTTGCTGGGGGCGTTATTTGCCGGATGGGGTTCAGATTTGCTGTTTCGCGGCCAGCGCGGGCCGATGATTTTACTGTTTGCGTTAGGGCTGTTTGTTTCCGTCGCCGCCCTGTGGTTATCGCCCGTACACCATTACGCACTACTGGCAGTGTGCTTTTTCTCCATCGGCTTTTTTGTCTTTGGCCCGCAGATGCTGATTGGCCTCGCCGCCGTGGAATGCAGCCATAAGCAGGCTGCGGGTAGCGTCACAGGATTCTTAGGTTTGTTTGCCTATTTAGGCGCGGCACTGGCGGGATGGCCACTGTCGCAAGTGATTGAGCGTTATGGCTGGTCCGGGATGTTCGCGCTGTTAACCGTGGCTGCCGCACTGATTGGATTTTTGCTGATGCCCCTGTTAATGGCGGGCATCAGCGCGCAAGACAGGAGTGTTGGTGCCATGGACCCGGCAATCACCTTACCTCAGGACACTTAGGATAATAATATGAAACTGACCGTGCTCTCTTCTCTGGTTGCTGCGGGTGTTGCGTTGGCTACCCTGTCCGGTGCCGCGCAGGCCAAAGGCCGTCTGGTGGTGTATTGCAGCGCCACCAATGAAATGTGTGAAACTGAAACCAAAGCGTTTGGCGAAAAATACGATGTGAAAACCTCGTTTATCCGTAACGGTTCCGGCAGCACACTGGCGAAGGTGGATGCCGAGAAGAAAAACCCACAGGCCGATGTGTGGTACGGCGGCACGCTGGATCCGCAGTCTCAGGCGGGTGAAATGGACCTGCTGGAGCCGTATAAATCCGCCAACCTTGCGCAAATCATGCCGAAGTTCCAGGACCCGGCAAAACGCAAAGGCAACTACTCCTCTGCGGTGTATATCGGCATTCTCGGTTTTGGCGTCAACACTCAGCGCCTGAAAGAGAAAAACCTGCCGGTGCCCAAGTGCTGGAAAGATCTCACCAACCCAATTTATAAAGGCGAAATCCAGGTGGCTGACCCGCAAAGCTCAGGCACGGCGTACACCGCACTGGCAACCTTCGCGCAGCTTTGGGGCGAAGATCAGGCGTTTGATTACCTGAAAAAACTCAACGGCAATATTTCCCAGTACACCAAATCCGGCATTGCTCCGGCACGTAACGCCGCTCGTGGCGAAACCGCTATCGGCATTGGCTTCCTGCATGATTACTCGCTGGAAAAAGAGAACGGCGCACCGCTGGAGCTGATTTCCCCCTGCGAAGGCACCGGCTATGAAATTGGCGGCGTCAGCATCCTGAAAGGCGCGCGCAACATGGACAACGCCAAATTGTTCGTTGACTGGGTGCTGTCGAAAGAAGCGCAGGAATTGTCGTGGAAAAAAGGCAAGTCCTACCAAATTCTGACCAACACCACCGCTGAAAGCTCCCCGCTGTCGCTCAAGCTCGATGACCTGAAACTCATCAACTATGACATGGACAAATACGGCGCGACCGAGATGCGCAAAGCGCTGATCAATAAGTGGGTTAGCGAAGTGAAAATGGGTAACTAACCCATTAGCAGGTGACGGCGTCACGTCACCTGCCCCCTCCTTTTCTTTTGGGCGATGAGGCACTTATGTCTGAAACTTTACTTTTGCGTCCTGCGCAGAAGCGGGACGCTATTCTCTGGTGGGTGGCGTTGTGCTGGCTGGCTTTTGCCCTGCTGCCAAGCTGGAGCCTGGATTACGGCCTGTTTGAATCAACCGGTGACGAACTGCTCGCGGCTTATAGCTGGTCGGGAATTAACATCAGTTTGCTGTGGTACGTTTTAACGTCGCTATTACTGCTGCGCCCGTTCCATGCCTCAGGGCCGGAAAAGCGCCAGCGCCACTATTTCGATGCAGGCTGGGCGTTGCTGTGCATGGCCTTTGTGGTGGTCAGCGCCACCGTGACGGAACGCGGGCTAGGCTATGCCACACTGGTGCTGTTTATCGCGCTCGGCATGGTTATCACCCTTGCTCTGACGCGCCTCGAATGGCTGGGCGGCGACAGTTTTGTCATTGGCTCGCTGGTGGCGATTGTGGCGCTAATTGGCGTGTTTATTGTCTGGCCAAGCATCGCGATTTTCATTCCGATGTTTACCACCGACAGCGGCGAGTTTGCCCCACTGGCGTTTATGGCGGTGCTCAGCCAGGCGCATATTATTCAGGTGATTATCAACTCCATCGCACTGTCGATTGCGGTGGGCATTGGCTGCACCTTCTTCGGTCTGGTGCTGGCGATTTACACGACACGCATCGCCAAACGTAGCGCCATTATTGGCCGTATCTTCTCGATTCTGCCGATTGTCACCCCGCCGTTTGTGGTTGGCCTTGGCGTCACGCTGATGATGGGGCGTTCAGGTTATATCACCGAATTGATGGTTGACTGGTTCGGGTTGACGAACACCAACTGGCTGTACGGTTTTACCGGCATCTGGCTGGCGCAAGTTCTGGCCTTCACACCAATGGCATTTATGATCCTCGATGGCGCGATTAAAACCATTCACCCGTCGCTGGAAGAAGCCTCTTATACCCTGCGGGCTACACGCTGGAAGACCTTCAAAGGGGTGTTTTTACCGCTGCTGAAACCGGCGCTGGCAAACGCATTTTTGATTGTGATTGTGCAATCGCTGGCGGACTTCAGTAACCCGCTGGTGTTAGGCGGCAACTTTGACGTGCTCGCCACGCAAATCTACTTCTACATCACCGGTTCACAGCTGGATTACCAGGCCGCCAGTACCCTCGGCGCGTTCCTGTTGCTGTTCTCGCTGCTGGTGTTCTGCATTCAGTACATGTGGATTGGCAAACGCTCCTACGTCACGGTTTCCGGTAAATCCAACCGTGGTGATGTACAACCGTTGCCGGTCACTCTGGTATGGGCGGTGGTGGCGTTATTAGCGGTGTGGATTGCCTTTAACGCCCTGCTCTATGGCAGCATTTTCTACGGCAGTTTCACCGTCAACTGGGGCGTGGATTACACGCTGACCTTCGATAACTTCATCAAACTGTTCGGCCAGGGAATGAGCGATGGCGCATGGCCTTCACTGCTCGACACCCTGCTGTACGCCGGAATTGCCGCGCCCATCACCGCTTTCTTCGGCTTGTTGATTGCCTGGATTGTGGTGCGCCAGCAGTTCCGTGGCAAAAAGACTATCGAGTTCACCACCATGCTGTGCTTTGCGGTACCAGGCACCGTGGCAGGCGTGTCCTACATTCTGGCGTTTAACAGCGCGCCAGTTTACCTGACGGGAACTGCGGCGATTGTGATTATGTCGATGGTGATGCGTAACGTTCCGGTAGGTATCCGTGCGGGCATTGCCGGGCTGGGGCAAATCGACAAGTCACTCGACGAAGCTTCTTTGAGCCTGCGAGCCGGGTCGATGCGCACCATTATCAACATTCTGCTGCCGCTGCTGCGCCCGGCGATTCTGTCGGCGCTGATTTACAGCTTTGTGCGCGCCATTACGACCGTCAGCGCCATTGTGTTCCTCGTCACACCGGATACCCGTGTCGCCACCGCCTACATTCTGAACCGCGTGGAAGATGGCGAATATGGCGTGGCGATTGCCTACGGCTCAATCCTTATTGTCGTGATGCTGACGATTATTTTCATCTTTGACTGGTTGATTGGTGAAGCGCGAATTTCACGTTCAAAAGCCAAAACCAACGCGTGATTACGGAGTAAAACATGACACAACCTCATTTTGTAGAACTGCGCAATGTCACGAAACGGTTTGGTAATAACACCGTCATTGCGGGCATTAATCTGGCCATTCCTAAAGGGGAAATGGTGACGCTGCTCGGGCCATCCGGCTGCGGGAAAACTACAGTTTTGCGCCTGGTGGCCGGGCTTGAAAAACCCACTGAAGGGCAGATTTTTATTGATGGCGAAGACGTCACGCACCGCTCTATTCAGCAACGTGACATTTGCATGGTGTTCCAGTCCTATGCCCTGTTCCCGCATATGTCGCTGGGCGATAACGTCGGTTACGGGCTGAAAATGCTCGGCACGCCACGCGCAGAAATCAAAATGCGCGTAAAAGAAGCGCTGGCAATGGTCGATTTAGACGGTTTCGAAGACCGCTTTGTTGACCAGATTTCCGGTGGCCAGCAACAACGTGTGGCACTGGCGCGTGCGCTGATCCTCAAACCCAAAGTGCTGCTGTTTGATGAACCACTGAGTAACCTGGATGCCAACCTGCGCCGCAGCATGCGCGACAAAATCCGCGAGCTGCAAAAACAGTTCAACATCACCTCGCTGTACGTCACCCACGACCAGAGCGAAGCCTTTGCGGTATCGGACACGGTACTGGTGATGAACAAAGGCGAAATCATGCAGATTGGCAGCCCGCAAACTCTGTATCGCCAGCCAGCATCGCGCTTTATGGCAAGTTTTATGGGCGATGCCAACATCTTCCCGGCACGCTTTGGCAGCGATTTTGTCGAGATCCACGGCTACCGTTTACCGCGCCCGCCTCAGCTCACTATTACGCAAGCGGAAGGCACGCTTGGCGTGCGCCCGGAAGCCATCACGCTGAGCGAACATGGCGAAGAAAGCCAACGCTGCGTGGTGCGCCATGTGGCGTATATGGGGCCGCAATATGAAGTGACGGTGGAATGGCATGGTCAGGCGCTGTTGTTGCAGGTGAATGCCACGCGCCTACAGCCTGATGTGGGGGATAATTACTATCTCGAGATCCATCCGTACGGTATGTTTATTTTGGCGGATGCTGCGTAGCAAAATTGTTTTTTTTACTGCAGTTTATTTTCACACCAGCGGGTAACTCGCTCTTTACCCGCTTCATTAAATAATCACATGAGTTAATATTTAACCATTGACAATATCCCACGTTATTATTTATTGAACTATCAGGAATTATAAAATATATCGATTGTAAATAATTATCTAATTGTGCAGTTTCACCCTAAAACCCTTCCCCCTCCGTTGAATCCATTTCTGCACTGTTACAATACGTATATTATGGTAAAGCTCGTTGACTTATTAATTAAGCAAAAATGTATAATAAGATAAATGAATGCATACTAGGAAGGTAGGACAGATGGTTAAGGCAATGACCGTTCGTGATGTACTGAATTACATTGAAGATAATTTTGCAACCGGTATTGACATCAACGACATCGCTCAATTTTCTGGCTATAGCCGCAGGCATATTCAGGCATTGTTAAAACAGTATATCGGCATGCCTATTGGCTTATATATCAGGAAACGCTGTATCATTCAGGCATCTTATTTACTCAGATTAACGAATATCAATGTTATTGATATCTCACTCAAACTGGGGTTTGACTCTCAGCAGTCTTTTTGCCGGGAGTTCAAGAAAGCGACGGGGTATACTCCAGGGCAATACCGAAGAAAAGATTCATGGGATCTGTCATCTTTATATAGCCATTCACATGTACAAGGAGTCACTATCAATTCGCTGCAATTCTGTAACTTACCAGAAGGAATAGTTTCAGGCTCTCATTATAACCATATCATCCCCATCCCGCCGACTCCCACCTCTCATGTAAATCGTTTGAATATTATTTTCGAAAAACTAGACAAAGAAAAGAAAGACATTATCGTGTTAAACGATTTCATGCCACATGAGAATTATACAAACTGTCTTAAACTCAATACTATTATTGGTACTAAAAATGAGACTATGGGCTCAAGTTATAACCAATGCCGCTACCCTAGCGGGACTTTCGCCTGTTTTTCATTCCAGTTTACACTGCATGATTACCCTTCCTACTCTAAATATATCTACCTGGTATTATTGCCCAAGTATAAATTAACTCGACGACCAGGTTACGATATTGAGATCTTTCATTACCCGTCACATAGTGAGCTTTCAGACACCATCAATTGCACTTATTTCATCCCCATTGAACCACCATTGGATGAAGAGGTTTTGCCACACACATTATGATGCCGCACTAAATGCGGCATCATTGATAAGCAATCAGACTGTTTGCAGGCCTGGTGACCAGTGATGCTCAAACAGCCTGCCAACGTTGTCTTCCACAGAGATATGCAGTTGTGCACATTCACCTGGCGCTAAATTGAATAATAACTGCGTCAGTGAATGTTGCGAACCTCCTTGATAATCCACGGGTGTTTTATGGCGAGTTCTGTAGATTCCATTATTCGTTTTACTCAATAATTCCACCGTCATCAGGCCTGAGAAGTCATTTTCAAACACTGCAAAAACCGTGGCGTGATGATGCTGATACTCTTTGTAATGAGAGACCCATATTTTGTTTTTAGCACTAAAGTGAATCGGGCGCATAATAAACCTTATTAATATTATTGGTAAATGATATTAAAATAAATGAAGGTGCTTATTTTTCCCGGGGTCACTTTTTGTCCATACTGATAGTACCGCGCAAATAAAGGAATGGCGTAGTGTCCCTCCCCAAGATTCTTCAGGGCAAACTCTTTGCGCGAATCAAAATTCACTGGTTTTTTATTTTCATCTAACATCTGAATTCCAATGCCTTGAGCCCCTGATTCGTCCTGATTGCGTAAAACACCGTAAGATCTATTTTCGGCTGTCTGAATCCCCCACCAGTTAATATCCACATTCCTGACTGCCCCTCCCCCACCATCACATATAAATTTAACATCAAAAGGCTTTATCCCTGCTACACTTCCCGGTTGTGTGAAATTTTTCAATGCGGCATCAGATAAATTAACTTTGTTAGCGCGTTTGTTATTCACCCAACAAGAATGATTCAGTAAATTGATATACGTGGCAGGTAAATTGATATCAATAACTGGTAATGACTGATGTTCACTTTTGATTTGCAAATTGATATTACCAGGCAAGGCACCCACATTGATATTGTCATCAGTTTTGATCAGTTCAATGGTGATTTTACTGCCCTTTAATTCATCTAACGCGGCACTGAATTCAGAAGGCCACAGGATAATACGCCCGCTTGACAATTCCAGCGAAACTTTAACCCCAACTCCTTTTACGTTGCTGCGTAATACACCAGGTAATATTAATGCCGATTTATCACCGACAATTTGTGCGCTAAAAGCAACACTCCCTGAGCAGTTCGGCGAGGGTATATTCTGTACTCTATAGGTTCGTGAGTGTAACACTGCACCTGACTGAACCGCTCGCTTCATGACTATCGTTTCCGGTGCTGCAATGATTCTTTGGCTACTCATATTACAGTTGGCACTGACATTAAAACCCACAGGAAGCAATCCCACTAAAAGTAAAGCCGAACGTATTACCGACATGTTGCCTCCTGCGTTTTAAGCACAACGGTGCACTTTCCCTTTTCCAGGGGAATAAATACTTCTGGTGAAGTGGTTTCGTCGATATAGAGCAATCCACCCTGTCCGACATAACCGACATGGTTATTGGCGTTATCACGAATCGTTGCGCCAAACGGTAGCGTTTGTTTGCCTTGCAGTTGTGGACGAATAATTTGTTGGCGATTCAGTTTTGTTTCGAAAACAACAGAGACCACATTCCCCTGATATGGGGCGACCTTACTTTGCGTTTTCGCGAAAGTGATCCCGTCATCAGCACCTTTAGGGTCAATGATGATGTCATTAACGCGCCAGGGCCGTAACCACGGCATGATGGCATAACCATTGCTGTCAAAGCGGGTACCCGGCACACCATCAATATGAGCCCCTTCGGCATTTGGTGCATAGACCAGCGCGACGGTGTCCGAACGTTCGGGCGATAAAGTCACGCCGCCTGCGTGAGCCACCAGTAAGCCGCTCAGCCCGGCACTGGCTTGATGCCACGAACTCCCCTGGCTCCATGTTGCGTTCATCGTGGTCAGTGGGGAGCGATAATTGCCGTTGACCCCCCAGTCCATATCGCCACCACGAGCATAACTGGTATTGGCTCCCCAGATGAGATTATTCTCATTGTCTGCTGAGGTGGTAAACCCTAAACGGCTGTTGTGCGCTTTGCCATTATTGCTGTAAGTCTCAGAAGAAATTTGCGTATAGCCTGAATTAGATCGCGGCAAATAATAGCTAAACATCAGCGCTATCTGATCGTCTTTGGTAGCTGTGCCAAATTCATCTTCATTCCAGAAGCGTTGCGCTGAAATGCTCCATGTCAGATTGCGCCAGTTGTTAGTATAACCAACCGCATATTGGCGATAGTTATTCTGCTGTTGCCAATAGGTCTTGATAGATCCAGATAAATAAAACGATCCCCGTTGCTCAGTCAGAGGTTGATTCATACTGAGGCTATAAGAATTTTTTTCGCGTAATACCCGGTAGTCACTATTTGCATCCCATTCATCAAGAGCATCCCGTTGCCCATAATAGTGCTGCGAATTAAATTTCGTCTCAAACCATAACGTGGTCTGCAACATGGGAAGCGTTCGATTATAGGTAACCCGGTATTGCTGTCCCTGATAAAACCGTTCGTCAAAGTTAAACCGTGACTGGGTAATATCCACGGCAATGGCCCCCCGCGGAGTATTAAAACCACTGCCAAGCAGTGCGGATTGGTAATCTTCAAACCCAGACGCTCCGCTGTAAAACGTCAAATAGTTATTCACGCCATATTGCCAGGAGACCTGCGCGGCAAGCGGATCCTGGTCATTACCACTTTCATCCACCGCCCCTGCAGAAAGGCTGTAGCGTGCAACACCGGGTTTGAGTAGTTGTGGCACCGTGGAATAAGGAACGGAAAAACGGCGGATACGGCCATCAGACTCTTGCACCGTCACCAGCAGTTCACCACCAGTGTTCGCAGGCAGGATAGAATCTATTGCAAATGGCCCCGCCGGAACCGACGCCTGGTGCAGGGTTCGCCCATCCTGAGTCACGGTGATGCGGGCATTGGTTTCCGCCACACCGCGGATAACCGGTGCCCAGTTTAAGGTGTTATCCGGGTGCATCTGGTCTTCAGATTCCAGGGAAAGCCCGAGCAGGCTAATCCCATCGAACATCTGGCTATCGGTATAGAATTGCCCGGCACTGAGCATCGATTTCCAGCCGACGATGGGGCGTTTTAGCGTTGTGCGGTTACTGGAATAGTGCTTGCCTGAGCGACTGTCCCAGTCGAGGCTGCCCAAATGTTCCATCAGCCAGCCACCGGCACTACCGCGAACATCCATCCCCAGCCAAGCGCTATCGGTACTACCTCTGTCGTCACCCCGCTGTTGTGCGCTGTAATAGTCAGCGTTGTAACCCACACTGATTGCCGGGATGCCGGCTTGCCATAATTCAGGTTGAATATAATTGCTGTCGCTCTGCTCAAGATAAGCCTGCGGGATGTTCAGGCGTAAATCGAGTTGGCCACTATTAAGCCTTTCACTGGCGTTACCCGTGGTGTCCCATTGAGCGATACTGCCACAAAAACCGGCTTGTTCCGCCAGCAGTTTGTTCATCTTCTGTGGATTAATGCCGAGATTATTTAAAAGTTGCGCGGAATAGCAACTGACCAATTCACCCTGCGCATTTTTTGTAAAGACCAGTTCCTGGTAGCCACGCCAGCTGTCATTTACATAGATATCAACAAGGTAACTTCCAGGGGCTAACCCTGCGATATTGAACGAACTGAGGTCATTATTTTTAGCATTCCCCATTAATATGGCGTTATTAAATTCGTAGCGCGTATTATTTTCGGCATGCAGTTCAAAAGAGACAAATGATCCCGGTAAAAATAATAGCGAGGTTATTGTTAATTTTCTTTGCAAGAAATTCCGTTTACACCAAAGCATACTGGTTCCTTTTTTTATTTTTTCGCCACAACTTTGATTTCCACCTCACCGCCATAATCATTTACGGCCTTAAGTAACAGAGGCTCTCCCTCTTTGACTTTCTGCTTTATTAATACATCTTTACTGCTTTTAGGATCGATCATCACGCTATCTTCCAGTATTCCCTTATCTGACAGCGTGCGAATATCTGAAACCGTCAGGAAAAATGGAGTCGGGTTAATTAACGTAAGGCCATTGTGTTTGACCTGTAGTGTTAACTTGTTCTCCGCCCCACTTCTTTCCCCTAACCCGACTGGGCGCCAGAAAAATTTAAATCGCGAACGAATAACAAGATTTAACATTCCTGCATTATCAACTATTTTAGTTTTATCAACCGAAGGGATGTCCAGTATATTCAGCCACCACAGTGACTCTCTATCGGTAACGGTAATAACGTGGTCGGCAATTTTCTTAATTCTTACTGACTGGCCGTTCCCGCCATCGACGCGCACAATCGGTGGTGAAATAATAAAGGGGGTGGTAATCGCTTCAGGTACGACTTCCGCATCACCTTCATCCAGCCAGATCTGCGCTAATGAAGGCGTTCTTCCTGTATTGGTCATTTGTACCGTAATTTCACTGGTATTCTCGGGATAGATAAAACGCGTACCATTAACGATAATGTTATTGGCACAGGCATTAAATGCACATAGTAGTGCTAATAATGAAGTTAAAACCTTCATTTAAACCTCTGTTAGAGTTAATGCCATAGCAACAAGCACTATGGCATTTTGTAATCATTTATACTGAACGGTATAGTTTGCCTGTGTCAAAATAGGACCTGGCGTGACAAGGTCGTTGCTCAAGTCAGAAGATTTAATATAACCCACCTTAAAGTTATAGGTTAATTTCTCTCCATGCGAATAATTACCACGATTAATTTCACCTGGAGTAAATCCTTCCCCTGATTTACGCATATCGATTTTTCCACCTGAACTATTCATTAATACCAGAGCGGCATTACTCCCTGAGTTTTCATCCCGGTGTAACATGTACCCCTTAGAATCCACCCTTCCTGCGTAGCTCCAATAAAGCTCAGGTGCTGCATTATTAGCAACGTAACAATTTTTAACCTTGATGGAAAAATCTTTTACTTTTACAGCATCATCTGAATTGATTTCTGTATTTATTACATGTGCCAATTTAATTGTTTTATCTTCATCACCATTGTCTATGATGCATGAGTTTGCAACAACGAGCCCGTCGAATTTTATTACCCCCCCAACAGGCCCAGATGGTTCTGCCATCACAGATGGTGCTGCCAATGCACATGCAATTAAAGAAATAAGTGTAATTTTATTCATAATACCTTCCTCATTTAGAGATTCAATATCTCTGAGAATAGTAACATTGATGTGGCGCTCAATATTTCGAGTTTCACACCAGGCTTGCGCCTACTGGATATTATGAAAATTTAATATGCCATGTATATAATATATTAAACGTATTTCTTTAAACATGAACCTAATGACAAGGCAATGAGGATGGAAGATGAAAGATGAAAGTCATCACTAAACCCTGTTGGTTTACTCGAAATAATCGACCTATCACTCTGCACAAAAAGCCAAACACTCCCCTCGCGATGTCAATATATTCCCGCCCAAGTTCGGTTATGACCCATTTAAAAGGAGCCTGCCTGTGTGCGACATGGAAAAAAAAGTCTATCTGATAACCAATCGATCGTTACAAAGCCAACTGTTACTGAATTTTTTGACACAAGAAAGTGATGCCTCCGTTATTTTTCTTGATATAAACCAATCATTTACACCAGACGCCATTACGCAATCGATTGTTCTGTATGATGTTCAGGCATCCAGTCGACGCGCCAGCAAACGGTGGTCTGGATTATTTAATCGTAGCGAAGGCCATTTTCGTGGTTATCTGATTAATTGCCCAACATCCCTTTCAGTGTATGAAAAGATTTCCTGGCCTTTCTTTGAGTCGATGATATCCCGCGATTGCCCCACTGAATCGCTACTCAATTTGATTAGTAAGGCAGAAAAATCATTGCCAGGAATGAATAAAAGATACTTATCGAAAAAATCACAAAATATACCCACAGGCTCCCCACGTATTAAAGATCTCACTGAAAGGGAATATGAAATACTAAGTGAACTCTGTAAGGGGGGATCAAACTTGCAAATCGCTAACAACTTTTTTATTAGCGAACACACTGTCAGAACACATATTTATAATATCTTTAAGAAAATATCAGTCACCAACCGCACACAGGCAGCAAATTGGGCTAACCACCAGTTTACTAAATGCCTAAGCGAATGATTTAGGTGAGGGTATTGAATTGAAAACGCTGCGGGCTGAGGTGAAGAATACGTTTACACCCCTGCCCGTTCTGCGCGTAACTCCGCGGATTACATTAATCCGCAACGCTTTTTACTGCGGTCAGTTGCCTGCTGATACAGTTCAAATTCGTCGGCAACCGGCGCGCCCAGCGCTTCTTCAAACGCGACACGGCTGGAATGGCCGTGGCTGCGTTGGCCGCCTTCACTACCCAAATTCGACTGGAAAATCCCAGCCGCACTGACCGGCAGAAAATCTTCATAAATAATCGGTTGTGCCACCAGCCAGCCACGTTCAATTAATGGCTGCGGATCATCACCGGGTTTAATCGACTGGCGGTGCGTTTCCCCTACTGGCGTTAAACGATAGCGGAAATAAGCCAAATCCTGGCAGCGCATCAGCGTCTCGCTGTCTGGCAGTCGGGTGAAAATTTCCTGCAAATGTTGCTGGTGGCTAAAGTTATCCTGCCCGTTGCCCGCTTCATTAAGTAGCTCGTCATACAACGCGCGCCCTTTCGGGGTTAACGCAACACCTCGCTGCTCAATTTCCCCAAAGCGCGCGGTATGCGTCCCATGATGGACGCCAGCAAAAATAATCGGTTCTTCAAGCGCTTTAAAACTGGTCTGGCGCAACAATATTGGGAACATGCGGCGCGGTGGCCCTTCAATAATCGCTTTCGGCGCAATGCCATATTCCGGCATCAACGCCTGCACACGGTCAATATCCAGAGTGCGTGGCGTCAGGTGGTTAATATGGCAACCCCGGAAACAGACCACGTCGGCAATCAGGCGGTGCTGTTGATGAAATGCCTGGTAGGTTTGCGCATCCACCGTGGCATGGCTGTGCCAGCGGAAGGTTTCCAGCGCCTGTTCGACGAACTCATTGGCCTGGGCTTCGCTAAACGCCCCCTGCTGGTCGTAAATATCGAGCAATGCCCGACAACGCGGGGTGAAAATATCGCGTTCTGCGAGGATCGCCGCAGCGGTCTTTCGCAGTTCTGGGTCTTCGATTAATTCAAGACGCAATAACGAGGTGAAAATGCGGAACGGATTACGCGCCAGCGCCGCATCGTCAACCGGACGAAATGCCGTGGAATGCACCGGAACGCCCGCCTGAGAGAGATCGTAATAGCCGACCGGATACATGCCCATCACCGCGAACACGCGGCGTAAGGTTGCCAGTTCCTCTGCTTTTCCCACCCGAATCGCGCCGTGGCGCTCAACATTCAGGCGTGCCAGTTCGTCGGCATTTTCAAGCTGCTGTTGCAGATCCGGATTATTTTCCAGCACCGCCAGATTCACGTCGGCGACTAACTCTAACAAGGTTCCGTACTGCGGCACCTCTTGCTGGTACATCGCCGACATAGCGTGCGAAAATTTTTCCCGAATATCATCAGCCGTGATGTTGTTCGCCATGATGTCGTATCTCCAGTGAATATTGCTGAAAGCGTAGAATGTTGCGCAGCGGTTTTGGGCGAAGAATTTTCGTTTTGTGATCGACTCTACAGGCCAATATCAGAAGTAATGCTAACAACGACTTTCATAGCTAAAGGTTATGATTGGCGGCACTTAAATTCACTTTAATTTAACAAGCCATTAACCGAGACTGCATGGGACGGTACTTAATAAATAAAACATCACCCTCTGCCTGGAGTTCCCAATGTCGAAAGAACTTGTCCATCGCAATTACGATTCCCATCCTCCGGCTTTCGCGCCGGGGTATAAAACCAGCGTGCTGCGCTCGCCGCGAAATGCGTTGATTTCACTGCAAAACTCGCTATCTGAAATCACTGGCCCGATATTTGGCGCGAAAGATCTCGACCCGCTGGATAACGATTTGATCATGAATTACGCCAAAGACGGTTTGCCAATTGGTGAACGTATTATCGTGCACGGTTATGTGCGTGATGGTTTTGGCCGCCCGATGAAAAACACGCTGGTGGAAGTGTGGCAAGCCAATGCTGGCGGCCGTTATCGCCATAAAAAAGACAAGTATCTTGCACCAATCGACCCTAATTTTGGCGGCTGTGGGCGCGTTTTGACTGATGAAAATGGCTATTATTTTTTCCGCACCATCAAGCCCGGCCCGTATCCATGGCGTAACCAGGCCAGCGACTGGCGTCCTTCACATATCCACTTTTCGCTCTCCGGCGAATCCTTTGCCCAACGTCTCATTACCCAGATGTATTTTGAAGGTGATCCGCTGATCAAACAGTGCCCGATTGTGAAAACGATTAATAACGATGATGCTATCCGCACCTTGATTGCCGAGCTGGATACCCATGCGGCCGTCCCGCTCGACAGCCTGGCCTATCGTTTTGATTTAGTGTTACGCGGCCACCGCGCTACGTTGTTTGAAAACCGCACCCAAGGAGCCGTGTGATGAAAGATTATTTAGCGGAAACCGCCTCGCAAACCGCGGGCCCATATGTCCATATCGGCCTGGCTCCGCAAGCGGCGGGATTTAACATTTTTGAGAAAAATTTTAGCCATGTGCTGACGAACTCGCATACCCAGGGCGAGCGGATTATCGTTGAAGGCCGGGTGTTTGATGGTTCCGGCACGCCGGTGCGCGATGTGTTGCTGGAAGTGTGGCAAGCCAATGCTGCCGGGCGTTACAACCACCCCGCCGACCAGCAAACGGATAAAAAACTGGATGACGATTTTCGTGGCTGGGGCCGCACCTGTTCAGATTTCGATTCCGGCGTGTGGCGTTTTGACACCATCAAACCCGGTGCGGTGACTGGCCGTGATGGGCGTATGATGGCTCCCCATCTGAATCTGTGGATTGTAGCGCGCGGGATAAATATCGGCCTGAATACGCGGATGTATTTTTCCGACGAGCAAGCGGCGAATGAGACCGATCCGGTGCTGAATTTGATTGAGTGGGAAGTGCGCCGTAAGACGTTGATTGGCAAGCGCGAGCAGCGTGGCGACGAGGTGGTGTATACGTTTGATGTGTATTTACAGGGGGAGCGGGAGACGGTGTTTTTTGACTTGTAAGTTCAGATTAAAACGGGTGGATGATGCGAGCGCTTATCCACCCTAACCCTTATTACCCTCACCCTTTGTTATCAAAACAAATCAATTGTTAATGAATTTTTGCTAGCAAGTTATCAAAATTAAACAACTTATCTTGTCAGCGCGTCGGGTCTGTTTTTAACATCAGGTTATGGAAAAAAACGGTTTGTTCAGTCAGCGCATTCGCTTGCGCCATCTTCATACTTTCGTAGCTGTCGCTCAACAGGGAACGCTGGGGCGCGCAGCTGAGACTCTTAATCTAAGCCAGCCTGCTTTATCAAAGACGCTTAATGAACTTGAGCAGCTAACCGGCACGCGTTTGTTTGATCGCGGACGTCTGGGCGCGCAAATGACGCTGATGGGCGAGCAGTTCCTGACACATGCCGTTAAGGTGCTGGATGCGTTGAATCACGCAGGGCAATCACTCACTCAGAAAGATGGCAAAAGCACGTCTGTTATCCGCGTGGGTGCGCTGCCCACGGCGGCGCTGGGGATTTTGCCAAAAGTTATCGGCCAGTTTCATAAGCAACAAACTGATGTCACGCTGCAAGTAGCGACCATGAATAACACCATGCTGTTATCGGGGCTGAAATCGGGTGAGCTGGATTTAGGTATCGGCAGAATGTCCGACCCGGAATTGATGACCGGACTGAATTATGAGCTGTTGTTCCTCGAGTCATTAAAACTGGTGGTGCGGCCGGGTCACCCGCTGCTGCAAGAGAACATCACGCTGAGTAAAGTGATGGAGTGGCC
Organism: Buttiauxella sp. 3AFRM03; assembly: GCF_003675305.1. Classification (NCBI taxonomy): domain Bacteria; kingdom Pseudomonadati; phylum Pseudomonadota; class Gammaproteobacteria; order Enterobacterales; family Enterobacteriaceae; genus Buttiauxella; species Buttiauxella sp. 3AFRM03. Next base: position 129,830 of record NZ_CP033076.1, on the reverse strand, counting down.
GGTGGTGGTTTCCCCGAAAGGCACTATTCCGCGACAAAATGCCGAAGCCTTGCTTGCCAGCCAGGGCTGTAAGATGTCTACGAGTTGTGTAGAAACGCTTTCCGCTTCGCTTTCTCGCCAGTTGACGGTGGATTACAACTACGTGTGGTTTGTGCCGTCGTGCGCGGTGAAAGAGGATTTACGCCAGGGAACGCTGACGTCGTTGCCGGTCACCACTCAGGGTGCGGGCGAACCGATTGGTATCTTGACGCGTGTCGATACGCCGTTGTCGCCGGGTGCGCAAATTTTGTTGGCGTCGATTCGCAAATCGATTCCGGGGTGAAAAATGGTGGATGACGCCTATGGCTTATCCACCCTACAACACTGTTTTCGTAGGTCGGATAAGCGTTAGCGTCATCCGACATGAATTAATCGGCGGTGTCCAGCTCATCAAACACCTGCTGAGCCAGATGCATGGTGGCATTGGCGGCGGGCAATCCGCAGTACAGCGCCGAATGCATAATCAACTCTTTGAGTTCATCACGCGTCACACCATTGTTAAACGCCGCGCGCAGGTGCATTTTCAGCTCAGCTTCACGGTTTAACGCAATCAACATCGCGATGGTTATCATACTGCGGGTATGACGCTCAAGCCCCGGACGCGTCCAGATATCCCCCCAGGCATAACGGGTAATAAAGTTCTGGAACTCTTCATTAAGCGGCGTGAGCTGCGTCAATGTACGGTCGACGTGCTTATCACCCAGCACTTCGCGGCGCACTTTCATTCCTTGTTGGTAATGATCTTCATCCTTCATGATGTCAGTCGTCCTGTTGAATAAAGTTGAGTAGTGCGACGTTAAAGCCGTGGGCGTCTTCAATGCTGGAAAGGTGCGATGCTTTAAGCGTCACAAGATGAGAACCGTGAACCTGCTGGTGCATAAATTCGCTGTCTGCCACGCTGCAAACGGGGTCGTTGGCACCCGCAATAAACTGCATCGGCACTGTAATAGCGTCAATTTCACCACGTAGATCGGCTGCGGCTAACGCTTCGCAACAAGAGGCATAACCTTCAGGGTTAATTTGCCCAAGTGTTGCGCACAGCGCATCAACTTGCGCAGGGTGGTGTTTGACAAAATCGTCAGTAAACCAGCGCGATGGTGCACTTTTGGCAATCGCCGACATCCCTTCGTGGCGCACAGTACGCGCTCGTTCCAGCCAGCCGTTTTGTTCGCCGATTTTTGCCGCGCTATTGGCTACCGTCACCGAAAGAAAACGCTCGGGGGCAAAACGTGCCAGCCACAACCCCGTTAATCCGCCCATTGAAATCCCACAAAAATGCGCCTGCTGGACTCCGGCATCATCCATCACACTCAGCACGTCTTCCGCTAATTGTGGCAGCGTGGTTTTCTCGTTTTTGCGTGTGCGCCCATGGCCGTGCGTGTCATAACGCAGCACACGGAAGTTTTCCAGCAGCGCCGCCATTTGTGGTTGCCACATATCAAATGTGGTGCCCAGTGAGTTTGATAACACCACCACCGGCGCGCCGCTCGGCCCTTCGAGTTGATAATAATGGCTCATACTAGCTCCCTGTTTTGTTGTGCCGCCCGCGCCAAAACCTGGTTGATAAACGTGTTGTTGCTACCAAGGGCTTGTTGCGGGTCGAGCAGATGTTCGATTTGTGTCAAAGATAGATATGACGCGACTTGTGGGTGTTGTGCGAGCAAAGCCGCAAGCGGCTGGTTTTCATCCAGTGCGCGATGGCAAAGTTGTTCCACCAGATGATGCGCCGCCTGTTTGCCAAGTGATGTCGCCAACGCCAGCGTGACCGATTCCGCCATAATCAGGCCGTGGGTGATATCCAGATTGGCACGCATTTTTTCTGCGTTGACCTGCATCCCGACGATTAAATCCAGCGCGGTTTGCATCACGCCACCGCTCAGCGTAATCAGTTCGGGAAGGGTTTCCCATTCGGCCTGCCAGCCGCCGAGCGCTCTTTCATGTTGTTGATTTTGGCTGGCGTAAAGTGTTGCCATTAGCCCAGGAATACGGGTGGTTGCGGTCAGGATCGCCGCACAACTCACTGGATTGCGTTTATGGGGCATGGTGGAAGAACCACCGCGCCCTTCGGCAATCGGTTCGCCCACTTCAGCCACTTCGGTTTGCATCAGTAATGAAAAATCATTGGCAAATTTGCCGAGTGTGGTGCTGACACCGGCGAACCACGCCCCCACTTCCAGTAATCTGTCGCGCTGGCTGTGCCACGGTGTATCGGCCTGGTTCAGCGCCAGCACGTTTGCCAGAGCCAGTGAAACGTTGATGCCCTGCTCTTTTAGCGAAGCCAGCGTGCCTGCGGCACCGCCAAATTGCAGCACTAACACGCGCGGTTTCATTTCATGCAAACGTTGCTGCCAGCGCAGTAACGCATCGAGCGTGCCCGTAAGTTTCAAACCAAACGTTATCGGCAATGCGTGTTGCATCCAGGTTCTGCCTGGCATCACGCTATGTTGATGACGCTGGATTTGTTCGATTAACGCGCTGATTAATTGCCCAAGCAATGCTTCACTGGCAACGAGCACCGCACGCAGTTGCAAAACCAGGCCGCTATCAATCACGTCCTGGCTGGTTGCGCCCCAGTGAACATAACGCGCGGCCTGTTCGTCATGCTGTTTGACGCAGGCGGTGAGCTGTTTCACCAGCGGAATCGCCAGGTTTCCAGCGCCCGCAGCCGCCTGAGCTAACGCCTGCACGTCCAGTTTATCGACCTGACACTGTGCGGCAATCGGCTGCACTGCCGATTCGGGGATCGCGCCACAAAGCGCTGTCGCCCGCGCCAGCGCCGCTTCAAAATCCAGCATTCCTTGTAACGTGCTGTGGTCGCTGAAGATTTCGCTCAACGGTGATGCACGCAACATCGGGTTAAACAGTGTCATGCCTGCTCCTTAAACGCGTTCAATAATTAGTGCAATTCCCTGACCAACGCCAATACACATGGTGCACAGTGCGTAACGCCCGCCGCTACGCTTCAGTTGCCAGGCGGCGGTCATCGCCAGGCGGCCACCAGAAGCACCCAACGGATGCCCCAACGCGATGGCTCCTCCGTTCGGATTAACATGTTCTGCGTCATCCGGCAGGCCAAGGTCGCGCATTACCGCCAGTGCTTGCGCCGCAAAGGCTTCATTTAATTCAATCACATCCATCTGCGCGAGAGTTAACCCGGTTTGTGCCAGCACTTTGCGCACCGCAGGTGCCGGGCCAAAGCCCATGATACGCGGTGCGACTCCGGCGGTTGCCACGCCCACGACACGTGCTAGCGGCTGTAAACCGTGGGTGTTTAACGCCAGTTCGCTGGCGAGCAACAAAGCACAAGCTCCATCGTTAACCCCCGAGGCATTTCCGGCGGTGACGGTGCCGTCTGCACGCACCACGCCTTTAAGTTTTGCCAGCGACTCAATCGAGGTAGAACGCGGATGTTCGTCACGGTTAAATAACAGCGCGTCGCCTTTACGTTGCGCGATGGAAACGGGAATTAGCTCATCGTCAAAGATGCCCATTTCCTGCGCGCGTGCGGTGCGAAGCTGGCTGCGTAACGCAAAAGCGTCTTGATCTTCACGGTTGATATTGAAATCAGTCGCGACGTTTTCTGCCGTTTCTGGCATTGCATCAACGCCGTATTGCGCTTTCATCAGCGGGTTGATAAAACGCCAGCCAATGGTGGTGTCTTCCATCTTCATGCTGCGGCTAAATGCACTTTCCGCTTTGCCCATCACAAATGGCGCACGGGACATGCTTTCGACGCCACCGGCAATCATCAACTGTGTTTCACCACTTTTAATCGCTCGCGCCGCCACACCTAGCGCATCAAGGCTTGAGCCACACAAACGGTTGATGGTGGTGCCGGGAACCGTTTCCGGCATTCCCGCCAGCAGTAACGCCATGCGCGCCACGTTACGGTTATCTTCACCCGCCTGATTGGCACAACCATAAATCACGTCATCGACCGCCGACCAGTCAACATTCGGGTGGCGCTCCATCAGTGCTTTCAGCGGCAGCGCGGCTAAATCATCGCTACGTACGCCTGACAGTGTGCCACCAAATCGACCAAACGGAGTACGCACTCCATCACAGATAAATGCTTGATTCATCATAGTTCCTTACGCGCTTTCTGCCAGTTGTTCGAAGCCAAGTGTGACCGGTGTAATACGTTGTAATTCTTCAAATGACAGGCCGTTAAAGATTTCACGCACCACTGGCCCTTTTTCAGTGATATCAATCACTGCAAGGTCAGTGTAAATGCGGCTCACACAGCCAACTCCGGTGAGTGGATAAGAGCAGTTTTCTACCAGTTTGCATTCGCCGTCACGCGTGAGGTGATCCATCATCACAAATACCTGGCGCGCGCCGATAGCTAAGTCCATCGCCCCGCCGACAGCCGGGATGGAATCCACAGCACCGGTGCTCCAGTTCGCCAAATCACCGCTGGCAGACACCTGATAAGCCCCCAACACGCAGATATCGAGATGCCCGCCGCGCATCATGGCGAAGGAGTCGCCGTGGTGGAAAAAGCAGCCGCCGGTTAACAGGGTGACGTACTCTTTCCCCGCGTTGATCAATTCGGGATCTTCTTCCCCTTCAGCCGGCTTTGGCCCCATGCCCAACAAGCCATTTTCACTGTGCAGGAAGATTTCTTTATCTGTCGGGAGGTAGTTGGCAATGCGCGTGGGCAAGCCAATGCCAAGGTTAACGTAAGCGCCTTCGGGAATGTCGCGGGCAACACGTTTTGCCATTTCATCGCGGGTGAGTTTTTTCACGTTTTAGCTCCTTATGCGCTCTGTGCCAGTGAGGTTTCGACGGCGACCAGGCGCTGGACAAAAATCCCAGGCGTCACGATATGTTCCGGGTCGAGTTCACCCAATGGCACCACGCGGCTGACTTCAGCAATGGTGACAGTCGCGGCGGTGGCCATAATTGGCCCAAAATTACGTGCCGCTTTGCGATAAACCAGGTTGCCCCAACGGTCGCCTTCATAAGCTTTGATTAGCGCGAAGTCGGCTTTTAATGGGTATTCCAGCACGTAGTGGCGGCCATCGATTTCCCGCGTTTCTTTACCTTCTGCGAGCGGCGTTCCAAAACCGGTTGGCGTGAATACCGCACCCAAACCTGAACCTGCGGCCTGAATACGCGCCGCCAGGTTACCTTGTGGCACCAGTTCCAGCTCAACTTCACCACGGCGATACAGGTCATCAAAAATCTGTGAATCCACCTGGCGCGGGAAAGAACAGACCATTTTACGCACCCGTCCGGCCTTCAGGAGTGCCGCCAGCCCGACTTCACCGTTACCGGCGTTGTTGTTGATAATGGTCAGGTTTTTTGCGCCCTGAGCAATCAGCGCATCGATAAGATACGTTGGCTGGCCTGCGGTGCCGAAGCCACCAATCATGATGGTTGCCCCGTCGAAAATTCCGGCGACGGCCTCTTCAAGCGAAGCCACACTTTTGTTGATCATCACGTTTCTCCTGGGGGTGCGCATTTCGCACAAGATTGCGTTGTTCGAACAAAATGTGACCCCGTTAACGAAGCTGGTCAAGGGCGATAATCGAAATATGGTGCGATTATCGAACATCATGTATGTTTGTTTGCAGAATGTGATCAACAGCGTGATCAATAACGAACATTCAGGAGAACAGAATGGAAATTCAACGTGAAGAACTGGCAGCGGGTGATGGCGATCCGTTTAAGGGCGATCCTAATTTTATGGCGTCACTAGCGCGTGGGCTGGAAGTGATTCAGGCGTTTACTCCGCAGCGTCGGCAGATGTCTATTTCACAAATCAGCCAAAAAACAGGGATCCCTCGTGCGGCGGTGCGCCGTTGTTTGTACACCCTGGGCAAGTTGGGTTTTGTCTATGCTGAAGATGGCAAATATTACCAATTGCGGCCACGGATTTTAGCGCTCGGCCACGCTTATCTGGCCTCCACGCCGCTGGCGAAATCCACCCAGCCGGTGCTGAAACATCTAAGTGAAATGCTCAATGAGTCCTGCTCGATTGCCACGCTGGATGGTGACGATATTCTGTATATCGCCCGCGCTTCCAGCTCGCGCATCATGACCATTGATTTAGATATTGGTAGCCGCCTGCCCGCATGGTCTACGTCAATGGGACGCGTGTTGTTGAGTTATTTGCCAGAAGAACAGCTGAATGATTTTCTTGGGCGTATCACCATGATTCGCTACACCCCGCAAACGGTGGATTCGGTGAGCAAACTGCGCGAAGAGTTAAAACGCGTGCGCCAGCAAGGATACGCACTTAACGATCAGGAGCTGGAAATGGGGCTGCGTTCGATTGCCGTTCCGTTGGTTAACCCAGATGGCGCGGTGGTAGCGGCGCTTAACGTCGGCGTTCACGCCGGGCAGGTTTCATCGCAAGAGTTGCTCAACCGTGTGTTGCCTAAGTTGCAGGAAGCAGCGCAGGAGTTGTCGTTATTGTTGAAATAGATGTGGCGGGTAAATCGCGGTTTCAGAAGGTTTTGTAAGGTGGACAAGCGCAGCGTCATCCACCAAAGAATGTTTAGCGGCTGCGTTTTGCGTGGCGTTCCCAGTTTTCGACTTTTGCCTGCTCAGATTTTTTTAGCGCCACATAGCATGCACCGCTGCCGCCGTGATGGGGCATCGCGCTACAAAAAGCCTGCACTTCTTCAAATTCTGCCAGCCAGCGGGCAACATAACTGCGCACGATATTGGCGTGGGATTTATCTTCGCGTCCTTTGCCATGAACGATCAGCAAATTACGCAGCCCGTCTTTTTTGGCTTGCTGAATGTAAGCAAAAAGCAACTGACGGCATTGTTCGACCGGCTGACGAATCAGGTTGAGGCTGGCTTCCTGTTTATATTTACCCTGTCGCAGTTTATCCAGCACACCAATTTGCAACCCTTCGCGCTTAAATTCAAGCTGTATGGCGAGCGGAATAATTTCCAGAAAATCGGTAGTGAGGAAGTTATCAAGCTGCACGGTATCGAGCTTTTGCACCACCTTCTCTTTCACCGGTTTCAACCACTGGCTGCTTTGGCAATCTTTCAGTGGTTTGACATCCTCCATGGCGTCAAGAAACAGCGATTTTTCGTCAAGGCTCATGGGCAATTCCTCCTGGTCCAGGCTTAATTCTGGAGTCACTATAACCGCCGATGTGCCGTGGCTCAACGCCCGTTTAACGGCACTGGCGACGAAACTGGTTGATTAGCGCCACCGTTAGCGGTGCCGGTGTTGCATCGCGCCGCTGAATCAAATAGTAAGTTGCCTGTGGCAGCGTTTCGGTGACATGTATCTGCTTTAACTGGTGCGCCAGCAACGGATCCTGGCCCAGCTCTGCGGGCAAGATACTCAAAAAATCACTTTGCGCCACCAGGCTGATACAGGCAGAAAACGTTTCGCAAACCACGCTGACGGTGGGGATTTCTGAGCGTTTTTGGAACATTTCTTCCAGTTGTTTGTAATAACTGCCACGTGGGGTGGGCATCGTCCAGTTGTAATGCAGTAACTCTTTTAATGAGGTGGCGTTGATCGCCGGATGGCCTTCACGGGCAAACACCGCAAAGGGTTTTTCAAGCAGCCGTTCAAAGGTGAATTCGTGATCGTACGGCCCCTGGTAATAGGTATTGATGGTGAAATCCAGTTCGCCCTGGCGCAACGCGTTGATCATCGAAACCAGTTGCCCTTCCATGATGCGTACTTTGACCTGCGGGTGTTTTTGGTGAAACGAGGTGATAACTGGCGGCATCAGTGTGCGCGAAATACTCGCGCCCATACCAATATTGATCTGCCCTGCCAGTTGCCCCTGGCGTTGCAAAATATCTTCTTGCGCGGCGCGTAACTCTTCGAGAATCAGCTGCGCATGCTGATAAAAACTCTCACCGCATTCGGTCAATGCCACCCCCTGACTGCGCCGGATAAACAGCCGCGCCGATAACCCTTCCTCTAATTCTTTAATCGATTTTGTCAGCGCGGGCTGCGACATATTTAACGCCCGGCTGGCACCACGAATGCTGCCATTTTGCGTCACAGCGACAAACGCACGAATCTGATGAAGCTTTACCTGGAAGGTCACAGCGCCCCCTGATAACCATTGACTATCAACCGAAAGATTTTGGCATCTACTGTAATTCAAACTCTTGTGCCAGGGTAATCCTACGACGGCGAAAACTTACAGAAATCGCTGAGTGATAAGTAAAAACTATCACCACGTGAACTTGATCACAGAACAGGATGGGGTATGTCGCAATTAGAATGGGCAGTTCATGAGTTAGCACCACGCATGCAACACTGGCGGCGTGACTTTCACCACTTTGCCGAGTCCGGCTGGCTTGAGTTTCGCACCGCCACGCATGTCGCCGAAGTGCTGCATCAATTAGGTTATCAGTTAGCGCTGGGGCGTGACGTGGTAGATGACGCGGCACGTATGGGTCTACCGTCAGCAGAAGTGCTGGTGCGTGAAGAACAACGTGCGCTGGAACAAGGCGCACTTAAACAATGGTTACCGCATTTTTCTGGCGGATTCACCGGCATTGTAGCGACGCTGGAAACCGGCCGTCCAGGGCCGGTGTTGGCTTTCCGCGTGGATATGGACGCGCTGGATTTAGGCGAAATGTTGCAACCGGTTCATCGCCCATTTGCCGAGGGTTTTGCCTCTTGCAACGCCGGAATGATGCACGCCTGTGGTCACGATGGGCACACAGCCATCGGGCTGGGGCTCGCCACCGTATTGCAGCAGTTTGCCGACCAGCTTAACGGCACTATCAAACTTATTTTCCAGCCTGCGGAAGAAGGCACGCGCGGCGCTCGTGCGATGGTTGCTGCAGGTGCACTTGATAATATCGACTATTTTACCGCGATTCATATCGGCACCGGCATCCCGCTCGGCACCGTGGTGTGTGGCAGCGACAACTTTATGGCGACCACCAAATTTGATGTTGAGTTTACTGGCGTCGCCGCACATGCGGGCGGTAAACCCGAAGAAGGCCGCAACGCCCTGCTCGCCGCCGCGCAAACTGCGTTGGCATTGCACAGCATTGCTCCGCATAGCGCGGGAGCTTCGCGCGTCAACGTCGGTGTTTTACAGGCTGGCAGTGGGCGCAATGTGGTGCCTGCGCAAGCGTTGCTGAAAGTGGAAACGCGTGGCGAAACCAACGTGATTAACGACTACGTGTTTGAACGCTCGCAAGAGATTATTCAGGGTATCGCGACGATGTACGGCATCAAAGCCGAGGTGCGTTTGATGGGTGCTGCGACCAACAGTGTGCCGTCGCCAGAATGGGTTGAGTTTATCCACCAACAAGTGCTTGAAGTGAATGGCGTCAGCGAAGTTGTCGATACCGTGAAAGGTGCGGCGGGTTCTGAGGATGCCACATTAATGATGGCGCGGGTGCAGGAACAAGGCGGGAAAGCGTCATATATGGTATTCGGCACCGAATTGAGCGCCGGACACCATAACGAGAAGTTCGATTTTGACGAGAAAGTGATGGAAATTGCCGTGGCTACCATGGCGCGCCTGGCACTTAATTTCCCCTGGCAGCGAGGTGTGTGATGAGCGCAATTTACCAGTTTGTTGATGACGTAATTGAAGCCAAACGCGGCGAGTTTACTGCGATTGCCGATGATATCTGGGATCATCCGGAAACCCGTTTTGAAGAGCACTGGTCTGCTGAACGCCTGGCCTGCGCCCTGGAAGCAGAAGGTTTTCGCGTCGAGCGCAACGCGGGCAATATCGAAACCGCATTCGTTGCCAGTTTCGGTTCCGGAAAACCGGTTATCGCGCTGCTCGGCGAATACGATGCCCTCGCCGGTTTAAGCCAGTGTTCAGGGGAAACCGCGCCAAATCCATTGGCTGAAGGTGCTAACGGCCATGGTTGCGGCCACAATTTGCTGGGAACCGCGGCGTTTGCCGCAGCGGTAGCTGTAAAACAGTGGCTTGAACAATACGACGGTAGCGGAACGGTGCGTTTTTATGGCTGCCCTGGCGAAGAAGGCGGTTCCGGAAAAACCTTTATGGTGCGCGAGGGGCTGTTTGATGATGTCGACGCTGCGGTCACCTGGCATCCTGAAGCTTACGCGGGCATGTTTAGCACCAGTTCGCTGGCGAATATTCAGGTGGCATATCGCTTCCAGGGTATTGCTGCCCATGCCGCAAACTCGCCACATCTTGGCCGCAGTGCGTTAGATGCCGTCACGCTGATGACCACCGGCAGCAACTTCCTCAACGAGCACATCATTGAAAAAGCCCGCGTGCATTACGCCATCACCAATGCCGGTGGGATTTCGCCCAACGTGGTGCAGGCGCAAGCCGAAGTGCTGTATTTGATTCGTGCACCGGAAATGGCACAGGCGCAGCATATTTTTGAGCGCATCAATAAAATTGCTGAAGGTGCCGCGCTGATGACCGAAACCACAGTGAATGTGCGTTTTGATAAAGCCTGTTCGAATTACCTGCCTAACCGCCAGTTAGAAAACGTGATGTATCAGGCCCTGCAAGCTCTTGGCGTACCTGAATGGAGCGCAGAAGAAATCGCGTTTGCCAGACAAATCCGCGCCACATTGAGCGAAAATGACCTGCAAAACAGCTTAAATAATATTGCTAACACCTCGAATGAAGAGGGAAAAGCGTTTGCTGGTCGCCATCGCGATACGTTGCTGATTGACGAAATTGCGCCGTATGCCGCAAATGACAAAATCCTCCCAGGCTCCACCGATGTGGGTGATGTCAGCTGGAAGGTGCCGGTCGCGCAATGTTTTAGCCCGTGCTTTACCGTCGGCACCCCGCTGCACACCTGGCAACTGGTGAGCCAGGGACGCACGTCGATTGCACACAAAGGGATGCTACACGCCGGCAAAGTGATGGCAGCGACTGCGCTGCAATTGTTCACCCAGCCGCAGACACTGGAAGCTTGCCAAAGTGAGTTGCACGCACAACTCGCTGAACGCCCGTATCAGTGTCCGATTCCGGAAGGCGTGACACCGTCACCTTTAAAATAATGACATAAAACACAACATCGCAACCGATAGAGGCCCGTCTATGAGTCTTTCGTCCCTACCCACGCCCTCCGGCTCTGGCAAGCTGTACGGCCTTGTCGAGAAAATTGGCAATAAAGTCCCGCACCCTTTTTTGCTATTCGTCTATTTGATTGTCATTTTATCGGCGAGTACCGCCGTGCTTTCGGCATTCAATGTCGGGGTGCGTAATCCCGCAGATGGCAGCCTGGTACAGGTCAAAAATTTGTTAAGCGCCGAAGGTGTGCATTGGTTTTTGCCCAATGTGATTAAAAACTTCAGCGGCTTTGCGCCGTTAGGGGCCATTCTGGCCCTGGTATTAGGTGCCGGGCTGGCGGAGCGCGTCGGCCTGTTACCGAGCCTGATGGTGAAGATGGCCTCGCATGTTAGCGCTCGATATGCCAGTTACATGGTGCTGTTTATCGCGTTCTTCAGCCACATTTCATCCGATGCTGCGTTGGTCATCATGCCGCCAATGGGCGCGCTGATTTTCCTCGCCGTGGGTCGCCATCCCGTGGCCGGTTTATTGGCGGCGATTGCCGGTGTAGGCTGTGGCTTTACTGCCAATCTGTTAATTGTGACCACAGATGTGCTGCTTTCGGGCATCAGTACCGAAGCCGCTCACACCATCGACCCGCTGATGCACGTGAGCGTGATTGATAACTGGTACTTTATGGCGACATCGGTGATTGTGCTGTCAATTGTTGGTGGGCTGATTACCGACAAAATCGTCGAGCCGCGTTTGGGAAGCTGGCAAGGCGAAAACAAAGAAAAACTTCAGCAACTCGACGATGTCCAACGCTTTGGTTTGCGTGTTACCGGGATTGTGTCGTTGCTGTTTGTGGCAGTTATCGCCCTGCTGCTGGTGCCGGAAAATGGTCTACTGCGCGATCCGGTGAAAGGCACCATCATTCCTTCACCTTTTATAAGCGGGATCGTGCCGCTGATTATCCTGTTCTTTTTTATCATTTCGCTGGCCTACGGCATCGCCACCAAAAAGATACGCAAGCAGGCGGATTTACCGCAGTTAATGATTGAACCAATGAAGGAGATGGCCGGTTTCATCGTGATGGTGTTCCCGTTGGCGCAATTTGTTGCGATGTTCAACTGGAGCAACATGGGCAAGTTTATGGCGGTCGGACTGACCGATGTGCTGGAAGGCTCAGGATTGAATGGCATTCCGGCGTTTCTTGGCCTGGCGCTGCTGTCGTCGTTTTTATGTATGTTTATCGCCAGCGGCTCGGCTATCTGGTCTATTCTGGCGCCTATTTTCGTGCCGATGTTCATGATGTTGGGCTTTCACCCGGCGTTTGCACAAATCCTGTTCCGTGTCGCAGACTCTTCGGTTATCCCGTTGGCTCCGGTTTCGCCGTTTATTCCATTATTCTTAGGTTTCCTGCAACGCTATAAACCGGATGCCAAATTAGGGACGTATTACTCTCTCGTCTTACCTTATCCACTGATCTTTTTGGCTGTCTGGTTGCTGCTACTGGTAGCGTGGTATCTTGTTGGCTTGCCTATTGGGCCAGGGGTTTACCCGCATCTCAGTTAACCGGAGCACAGCATGCTGACACTGTTAGAAGACAAGATCGTGACGCCATTAGGCCCGCTATGGATTATCTGCGACGAGCAATACCATTTGCGCGCCGTAGAGTGGGAAGAACATAGCGACAGAATGGTGCAATTACTGGGTCTTCATTATGGTGTCAGCGGTTATCAGCGCGTGGCTTGCGCTAATCCGGATGGGTTGAGCGATAAGTTGCACGATTATTTTGACGGTGATTTAGCGGTGATTGAAACGTTGCCTACCGCCACGGCAGGTACTGCGTTTCAGCGGGAAGTGTGGCAAACACTGCGCACTATCCCATGCGGCCAGGTGATGCATTATGGGCAATTAGCGGAGCAACTTGGGCGGCCAGGTGCAGCCCGGGCAGTCGGTGCGGCGAATGGTTCCAACCCGGTGAGTGTGGTGGTGCCGTGTCATCGTGTGATTGGCAGAAATGGCACCATGACAGGTTATGCCGGGGGCGTGGGTCGTAAAGAGTGGTTATTGCGTCATGAAGGATATTTGCTGCTTTAGCTAATTGTGCGCAGCAGGTTATTCTTTATTCGCTCATGAATAATACACTTTCATAAACAGTCCCATTAATTTCAATGGGATACGTCTTAATCTCCCATCTTATTAGTCGTTATATTCTGAATGGTCTTTCATCATACTTACGTGCTTAAGAAAAAGATGTTAAAATTGACCAATATCAATATAACGGCCCGAGCATATCTATGATCCCTGAAAAGCGAATTATTCGACGCATTCAGTCTGGCGGTTGTGCTATCCATTGCCAGGATTGCAGCATCAGCCAATTATGCATCCCCTTCACTCTCAATGAACATGAGCTTGATCAGCTGGATAATATCATCGAGCGTAAGAAGCCTATTCAGAAGGGACAAACCCTGTTTAAAGCAGGTGATGAGCTGAAGTCGCTGTACGCTATTCGTTCAGGGACCATTAAGAGCTACACCATCACTGAACAAGGTGACGAGCAAATTACGGGCTTCCATTTAGCCGGCGATTTGGTAGGTTTTGACGCTATCGGGACTGGGATGCACCCAAGTTTCGCACAAGCGCTCGAAACCTCTATGGTCTGCGAAATCCCCTTCGAAACCCTTGATGATTTGTCCGGTAAAATGCCCAACCTGCGCCAGCAGATGATGCGTTTGATGAGCGGCGAAATTAAGGGCGACCAGGATATGATTCTGCTGCTTTCGAAGAAGAATGCAGAAGAGCGCCTGGCGGCATTTATCTATAACCTTTCACGTCGCTTTGCCCAGCGCGGTTTCTCCCCTCGGGAATTCCGTCTGACCATGACGCGTGGCGATATCGGTAACTACCTCGGTCTGACCGTTGAAACTATCAGTCGCCTGTTAGGTCGCTTCCAGAAAAGTGGCATGCTGGCGGTGAAAGGAAAGTACATCACCATCGAAAACAGCGAAATTCTCGCACAACTCGCTGGTCAGTCACGCAACGTTGCCTGATTTCTGCTTCCCTAACCAGGATCAATGGATTTTGTTGATTTATTGATCCTGCAATGGGTTATCACCTGTTTCAATTAGCACATATAGGTTAATCTTACTTAACAGACTGTGGTTAAGCAGTTGTAAGGAGACCTGTATGGCAAAATATCAAAACATGCTAGTCGCTATAGATCCCAATCAGGACGATCAACCCGCCCTGCGGCGTGCTGTTTATCTGCATCAACGGATTGGGGGCAGGATCAAAGCCTTTCTGCCTATCTATGATTTTTCCTACGAGATGACCACCCTTCTGTCGCCTGATGAGCGTACGGCTATGCGCAAAGGCGTAATCAGCCAGCGCGCGGCCTGGATTAAAGAACAAGCGCAGTACTACATCGATTCGGGCGTACCCATTGAAATTAAAGTGGTTTGGCATAATCGTCCCTTCGAGGCGATTATTCAGGAAGTGATTAGCGGTGGACACGATCTGGTACTGAAAATGACGCACCAGCACGACAAACTGGAAGCGGTTATTTTCACCCCAACCGACTGGCATTTGCTGCGTAAATGCCCATGCCCGGTGTGGATGGTTAATGAAAAGCCATGGCCTGAAGGTGGCCGAGCGGTTGTGGCGGTAAATCTGGCAAGTGAAGAGCTGTACCACAACGCACTGAATGAGAAGTTGGTTAAAGAGACGATTCGCCTCGCCAACGATGTTAACCACACCGAAGTTCACCTGGTAGGCGCCTACCCGATAACCCCGATTAATATCGCCATCGAACTCCCCGATTTTGACCCAAGTGTTTATAACGATGCGATTCGCGGCCAGCATTTAGTCGCGATGAAAGCGTTACGTCAAAAATTCGCTATTGATGAGAAAATGACTCATGTCGAGAAAGGGTTACCTGAAGAAGTGATTCCCGATCTCGCGGAGCATTTGCAGGCCGGTATTGTAGTGCTCGGTACTGTGGGGCGCACCGGGCTATCGGCGGCGTTCCTCGGTAATACTGCCGAGCAAGTCATTGACCATTTACGTTGCGATTTGCTGGTCATCAAACCTGATGAATACCAAACGCCAGTAGAACTGGATGACGACGAAGACGATTAACTGATTGGCCTGGGTTCGGTATTCTACGGGCTCAGGCCTTTTAATTTCAGGCTGATTATTTCGTTGTAGCTTCATATAAACACTCATTATGTTATCCAATGAGTGTTTTTGCTTTAGCCCTTATATCAGCCAGTTCGGCAACACTAACGCTTCCCTTTTTTGTCACCTTTCTGGCTCGCCAATCAACGCATGTGATTTGATCGGCCAGGGCTACGCTTTCACGTTCGCCAGAGAGTTCAACCTCAAACGGATAGTCTTTTGCTTTGGTTGTACAGGGAACGCAGAGTAGTAAACCCACTTTATTATTATATGCAAATGGGCTCAGCACCACGGCAGGGCGATTACCGCCCTGTTCGTGTCCTGCTACAGGGTCAAAATCAATCCAGATAACATCGCCAGAATCCGGTACAAAACGTGAAACCATCAGATCAGCTCCTTACCGACCGGAGCGCCAAAATCAACTTTTTCATGGATGTTGTCAGGAGTAATCCCGGCTAACAGCGCATCAAGGGAATATTCCTTCGTTTTCACCGGTACAATGACAATACGGCCGTCTTCAACCGAAATATCAACGGTATCATCCACATTCAATGATGCCGCTTGCATAATGGCCACAGGAAGCCGTACGGATGGGCTGTTACCCCATTTTTTCACTATTACCTTCGACATGTTTTCGATCTCATAGTATCAACAATGATGATACGCTATCACTCATCATTAGAAGGGTCAACATTGCTGATACTAGCATTAAATGACGACTCGTTTTTTACGCCAGCGCCTCCATCAGCACCGGATGAAAACGGCGTTTGAAATAGATCAATCCATGCCCTTCTTCGCCCAGTGAAATATTCTGCACTTCAACCAGGTAAACCAGATGGCTGCCGATGGTCTGCACCTGACGGATTTCCCCTTCCAGATTCGCCAGCGCCCCTTTAAGCACTGGCTGCGCCAAAGCGCCACGCTGCCAGCCGACCAGACTGAAGCGCTCATCCATTGCCATACCGGTCATCCCGGCAAAGTGGCGAGCCATGACTTCCTGTTCGTGGTTCAGCACATTTATGCACAATTTGCCGTTACCCTGAAACACTGGGTTCATCGCGCTGTTCGCGTTGATGCACACCATCACTGTTGGCGGAGTATCGGTGACCGAACACACGGCGGTGGCGGTAATGCCGCAGCGACCCGCCTCACCTTCAGTCGTGACCACATTAACGGCAGCCGACAAGCTGGCCATGGCATCGCGAAAACGCAGACGTTGTTCATCTAATTGCATAGTGACCTCCTGCTGTGAATTACTTCAGCAGCTTATCCAGAAGATTAATATCCGCGTTGTTGTGCAGATGCGGAACCGTCCAGCCGTGCTGGTCGTATTCGGACAGACAGCGATCGACCATCGCCATCATTTTGTCCATGTTGCCGGAGGTCTGCGCCTGGCGCAGGCACTGCAGGCGAATTTCATCCTGGCTACCGGAGTAGTTGATTTCATACAGTTCGTGGCGGCCGCCAAATTCGCTGCCGATAGCATCCCACATCAATTTGAGAATCTTGATGCGCTGCACATGGTCCATACCGTTGGAGCCGCGCACGTATTTCGCCAGATACTGGTCAATCTGCGGGTTATTCAGGTCACGTGCGCTCGACGGCAGGTAGATCAGGCCGCTGGTCACGTTACGTTCGATAATATTTTTAATTTTGGCGTAGGCCATCGGCGCCATCACACGGTAGGTTTGCAGTGCAGCGTGGTCTGGCAGATATGCCCCGTTCACCCACGGCGTCGCTTCTGAACACATAGAGTCACTCAATGCCCAGAACATATTGCGCCAGGCCACAACTTCACCGAGATCCGCTTGCACACCACGGAATTCAAGGGTGCCAGTACATTCGAGCGATTTTTTCAGCAGCGCGATAATAAAGTCGAGCTTCACCGCCAAACGCACACAGGCTTGCAGCGGGTACATACGCGCAAAGCCACCTTCCATTGTCCAGCGACGGCAACGATCGAAGTCACGGTAAATCAGTACGTTTTCCCATGGAATAAGCACCTTATCCATCACCAGAATTGCGTCGTTTTCGTCGAAACGGCTGGAGAGCGGATAGTCATACGGTGAGCCAGTCGCACCTGCCACCAATTCGTAAGATGCACGTGAGATAAGTTTCACGCCTTCCGCATCCATCGGTGCAACAAACATCAAAGCGAAATCAGGGTTTTCACCCATCACCTGCGCCGAGCCGAAGCCAATCATGTTGTAGTGTGTCAATGCTGAGTTGGTCGCGACAACTTTCGCCCCGCTAACGATGATCCCGGCATCGGTCTCTTTTTCCAGCTTGATGTAAACGTCTTTGACTTCATCAGCCGATTTATGGCGGTCGATAGGTGGGTTAACAATGGCATGGTTAAAGTACATGCCGGATTCCTGAATACGCGTGTACCAGTGGCGGGCGTTCTGCTCGAATTGCCCATAGAACGCCGGGTTAGCCCCCAGCGCACAACCGAAGGCAGCTTTGTAATCCGGGGTCCGCCCCATCCAGCCGTAGCTCAGACGCGACCATTCGGCGATAGCATCACGCTGTTGACGCAAGTCATCAGCACTTTTGGCGACACGGAAGAACTTGTGAGTGTAACCACCGCTGCCGGTATCGGTGTTCCAGCACAGGGAGTCTTGCAGCTCAGGTTTGTGCAGCGCGTCATATAACTGGCCGACAGATGCCGCCGCGTTGCGGAATGCTGGATGGGTGGTGACGTCTTTAACACGCTCACCGTAAATATAAATCTCACGGCCATCCTGCAGGCTTTTCAGGTACTCTTCACCGGTGAACGGGCGTTTTGTGTCTGCGCGGAAATCTTCAGGTTTCATCGTGACCTCTTCAGTATTAATCGGATTTTGTTAAATTTATGTTTTGTTTTTGTTTCTTAATTGAAGCTCTTAAACCCGATTCGGTGAAGAGACTTTTAGGTCAATGGCTGGTACTTTTCAGGCGGGATGGTGTTCTGTGATCGGGGTCCCCACGGAACCGGTGAACGTCTGCGGGAATCAAACAGATAACTGAACACACGGGTAAACGGAAAATCACGCAGGTTTACAGATCTCACCCTGACAAGATTGCCAGGGTGATTTTTATATAAGAGATAGTCTTGAGATAGTTAGGGTAAGGATGGTTCTATTTAACCAATATTGACAGTCCCACTCCCAATCACAACACCGCCACAGCTAATACTGTCCCCTGTTCTGGCTGCCGGAATCCCATCGATAAAAACTGTCCCAGAGCCACTTGAGATAGCGCGAGGATGAGGTGGGTTATCTGGCGGTTTGCTGTGCTCAAATAACGGATCCCCCAACCGGGCTGCAGGTAAACCATCAATAAATACTGTTGGTGAACCAGCAATTATCGGCGTGGAATGAAAACCATCGTGTTCAGTTCCTTGATCATTCAGTTTTGCGGCTAACGGCATAAATATCCTTATTACAGTCAGTGAAGATATTAGTTTTTATTTAACGAACTAATACCATTTTACCGTCGATCATGGCGAAGAAGGGGTTCCAGGAGAATATTTTTTTCCCTTCAGCATTGAAGAATTGAATTGGAGAGTTTCTACTTGCCCCACCGATACCAAGACAAAACATTCTATTATTTTGATACATTAACACTTTGTATTTTTTCCAGTCAGGATTTAAAATTACTTCACCTTTTTGGAGTGCGCTAACTAAACCAATAGAATTGAAAAAGAATTCAGTATCATCCGTCAAACCTGCTTTCGCATATTCACCCAAAGCAATTGAGTATTTTTTCTTAATGGTAGTAAGATCTCTTTTTTTCAAATCATTGATTAGCTCATTATAGGCTGCTATCAATTGACTACGTAAAGCCAAATCATCTTTTTGTGGCGTAGCTTTTGTCCATCGCCATACAGGAATTTCTGAAACAGTAAAATTACGATAAGCTGTAAGCCAATCTTCTGGTTTTTCTTCGCCAGAAAATATAATTCGATTTGAAATACCTTTGATAATAGGTTGCTTAGTCCCATCACTTATATCTTGTATAGAATAGCCTTCCAAGTCATTAAATGGCCGATTATTTTTACCATCGAAAAAAACTTTGAAGTTAGTGACTATTTCATCATGCCGATCTGGCACTGACTTCACAATTTTCACTTCACAAGAATATGTTTCAGTTTTTATTTTTGACTCAGAAGGAAAAAATATCAACCCTATACTATTATTCACACCGTTCTCTAACGCATCAGTTATATCACTACCTGTACTAATATTCCTTGATCCTTTTAGTGTACTAAGATAATCAAGCCCATTCACTGAAAGTATACAAGTACTACTGAGTGTTTTAAAATATGCAGAATATCTTACATTATCCATATTGGCTCCAGCAAATATATAATTAGAAAATAATAAAGCACTCGCGATTAATAACTTATACATTATGAACACGCCTCAAAATTTTATCCTAAAGGATGATTGTTCTTTTCCTAGTGCATCACAAATGGTCCATTCCCCCTTTCCTTCTTCCCAACTTTCATCTTGAGACTCGCTCCTCCCAGTAGGGCTTTTTTCATCATCATCATCATTACCGATCTCAACTTTAATTTTATATTTCGCATACATAACAATGCCGTTATGGAAAAAGATCAGTTCAAGATCTTTATCCTTTTTTTTCTCCAATGCAAAACAACATTCAGCAGTGATTTTTGCTTCAGCACTAAAGAATGCCTCCACGATCACAACTTTAAGCCCAGCCTCGACTTTAGATTCCAGTGCTAAACCAAGCGTCCCTTCATTCTTATCACCTAGCTCAGAATGAAAATCATACTTTTCATCCGATAAATAGCGATAAGAAAGATTGATATCGCCGGTAACAATAAGGTTTAAAACGGCTTTGGCATAAATACCATTTCCGCCTTTATTAACATCATCCTCTTGTGATTGCGCTTTTTCTCTTATCTTTGCAATGTTTCTCTCCTGATGAAAATAAGCTGCAAAAGCCTGAATCAAATCGAGAGTGATAGTAAAATTAATCAGCGGCGATAACTTTACATCTACAGCACAGTGAATATAGGGTTTATTATTTTTACCAAGAAATAACTCACCACTCCCTTTAACATCAATTAAAGGGTATTTAACATCAACTTTTAATACCTGTATCTTACTATCATCCGCTTTAAAAAGGCTGGTAACAGTATCAATCGTTTCCTCTGCTTTTTTCAGTAGACTTAATTTATCTTTGTAACGTGTAAATTCCGCCTGCATCGTCTTTTGATAATCTTTACTACTACTTCCGACGCTTATTGACGCCGTGCCATCTATACTCACACCTCGGGTAATCGCATATTTACCTACACTCATTGACTCATTATTATTTCTGCCTTGCAAAATATCATAGCGTTCATCATCAGTGAGTTCTTTGGTGCCATTGTTCTTTCCACCTGTAATATTTACCCCCACAGACCAAGAAAACTTCGGGAATACTATTATTCTGGTATCGACAGTCGTATAGATCGGATATTTAGCTTTATCATTCGCTGTTGTTTTAAGTGGGAAGATCAATTCTTTTACTGGTTGTCCCAGGCATTCTCCTGCCTGTAACTCATATTCTGTTTTATCAATTTTGTTAAGACCATCGAAAACAACATCACTTAAAAAGGTGACTATATCTAAATATTCCAGAGCCCCATAAACATATTTTGATGCAGTTAATTCGCCGCCCTTCGTACCCATTCCCCCCATTGTCAGCTTCAGTTTTTCATCGTAGCTAAGATACTTTAACGTATCGTTATTTATACCCTTTGTTAATTGACTAAGGTAGTAATCATTGTATATAACACCTGACGGGCAGTCAGGACTATTACTAACACATGTTTTACCTGCAAGAGTTGTCGTTACTTTAACCCCTTCTGCATCTTTGTCATGAAGGTAAATGACAGGCAATGATTCACCTTGCTTATATTCATAGGTTGCGTCGGGAGTGCTTGTTTTAATTTCTAATGCATGTGTACAGGTGTCTGGATTTTTACAGGAGCATTTAGGTGAACCTGCTGTCAAACTTATCCCCATGATAACCCACTCCTTTTCCAGACAGGTATTTCACCATAAACATCTAGCAGTAAAAGATCCGTGCGATAATGTCCGGGGCTCATTGTTCCTTCTAAAATAGCCTTGTATCTTGTTGGGATCTCACTCAAATGGTGGATATTATCACGCGAAAATAATTTTGCGATCTCATCTATACTTCGGCGGTCTGTTATTCCTAACTCTCTTAAGTAACTGAATAATTTCCCTGCCCAGTCTATGGAAAAACGTTCTACTGCTCCAGCATCCGAGTTCATAATTCCTGCCAGATCTTCAATGTATCTTCGTTCAAATACTTTCTCTAGTTGTAAGTATTGTGCTTTAGTGATCACCATTAATTTAGACGACTGCTTTTTTCTGGAGTCTGGTGGATAGATTCCATGCAACTCATCTAATAACAACTCCTGACCATGTCGGTAAGTTGTTTCTATTTTTAGAATATTTTTAAGAAAAAGATGTTTTTCCCAGTCTGATAAGACATTTATAAAATCCCAAATATTTCGTGGATCATAAAAGCGAAATATTACAGGTTTTGTTTCATCGGGAAGAAGTACCTGCAGAAATTTTCTTAAATGCTGGCGCAGTATCCGCATCGTGACTTTTGTTGTCAGATATATTCCCCACGGCCTTGTACAAGAATTTAACCAGTTCTCTACATCCGCTGTAACTTCAAGTAAATATGGAGCCAGTTTTACTAATTCTGGCTGTAGTGGCTCAGAGTACAGGCAAGAATGTGGAGGATTATACTCAGACAGAAAATCCAGGAGATCTTCAACGACAGCACCATCAACGATGGCATAACGTACAGAGTCCATGATTACTCATCCTCCATTGGGCAATGAGCGACAAACATTGTTCCGTCACCCGCTGCGGCCTTCAGAATCGCGGGGCTCATCGGTAAAATAACCTCGCCGGGACTGCCCCCACCATTCAGATTGATTTTTGGCCCTTTAATATCGACACCACCTGCATGGATGGAAATAAATGAACCACCAACACGGAAACTAATTTTACTGTCACTGTGTAAAACAATATCGCCCTCAACTTTAATTCCCATTGCGCCTGCAACTTTCTGAGCCAGATCCCCTTTGATTTCAATATGGTGTTCACCTTCAATCAAGCTTAAATAATCTTTAGTGGTCTTATGATCCTGCTGACCTTCAACGGTCACTTTTCTGTCATTGGCTACTACCAACAACTCATCGTGCCCGATGCTGACGGTTCTGTCGTAATTTACACGCACATCTTTACTGTTAAGAACTTTAACCTGCATGTCTTTTTGAGCATGTATCAATAGCAGTTCCTGATCTGTCTTATCCTCAAACATGAGTTCGTTAAACCCGCTACCCTTATAGGTTTTTGAGCGCAGGGTCATCTGCGTCTTTGTGCCAGGCTGACTGCCCGGCGAGCGGTTATCTTCATGATACGTACGCCCCATCACGATGGGCTGGTCCGGGTCGCCGTTGAGGAAATCGACTATCACTTCCTGGCCGACACGCGGTATCGCCAGGTGACCGAACCCGGCACCGGCCCACGCCTGCGACACCCGTATCCAGCACGAGCTGTCTTCTGTTTCGCCGTGATAACGGTCCCAGCGGAATTTCACCCGCACCCGCCCGTGTTCGTCGCAGAAAATCTCCTCCCCCGGCGGGCCGGTGACCACCGCACTCTGCGGGCCGTCGACCTTCGGTTTCTGCGGGCGATTCGGGCGCCAGGTGCGGTCTCCCGGTATGGCCACAAACCGGTTGGTGAGGGTGGTCCCCTCGCCGCGACTGCCGTGCAGGGCCTGTGGCTGTTCCCCGGTCATCGCACTGCTGATGACCTGCCATTTCCGGTTGTGGCTTTTTATCGGGTGGCCGGAAAGGGGGAAACGCACGCCAGGCGACAGCGCCGGAGAATTGCTGGTGCCGGTGGCGGTTTCGGCCTGGTTACGCCAGGCGTCCAGTTTATAGCGGGTGAAATCTTCGCCGTGCTGTTCATCCTTAAAACGCCCCGGATAATCCAGCACTTCATACTGCGAGCGCTGGCCATTCAGGCTCTGTGCTTTCTGGCGATAGCCCCCCGGCCAGTCCGGCATCTTAAAGGTGTAATCCAGGCTGGTGACAGTGGAGGGGGCGATACCCGCTTCGTGACGAAACACACTGATGTGCTCCGTGGTGGTTCCAGTCGATACATTCGGATTAAAGGGAAAGGCATCCTGCCGCCTGCGCAGGCCGGTCACATCATCAGTCAGCATCAGCCGCTGCCCCCCGTCCGGGGAGACGTCGTCAAAGAAGAAAATGCCTTCTTCGGCCCACAGTCTGGATAAAAAAGCGAAGTCACTTTCCCCGTACTGGGCGCAGAACTCGCGGGCCGGATGGGATTCATAAAACACCGACGTCCAGTTGGTGACGCCGTTTTCTGCCAGCAACGTGGCGGTGATGGTCTGAATATCCTGCTGCTGGAAGATGCGGAAGTTCTGGCGCAGACCGCAGCGCCACAGGGGAGGATGAATACGCAGGGTGTACTGCATCTGCCAGCCGTTGTGCTCGCTCATGCCGAAGGTGGCAATAATGCCGCTGACATGGCGCAGGACTTTCTGCCCCTGCCAGAGCGTCAGGGTGACGTTTTTCTCCAGCAACTGGTCAGCCGTTTGGCGGAAAGACTTACTGGCGACGTCAGCATCGAGGACAAATGCAGCGGAGTTATGCTGCAGCAGGCGAAAGCTCACCACCGCAAAGGTGTCCGGCTCCAGCCCTTCCACCTCCAGAGTGAAACGCAGTCCTTTTAATGACACAGCACTCTCCCTGATGTAGAGAAAACGGATCCATGAAACGCATCAGATGCCATCATGTTATTCCTTTAATTTAGATGGAGTTATTAGCCTAAATGTATGATTCAATGTCACACATAATTCAAACAAATATAATAAAATCAATATGATAATTAAAAAGAAAGGTAGGCTTAATCAGAGGATTGATCAGTGAGCGAGGTCACATTCGGAGATGTTCGGAAATGAACCCGCAGGAGGTTACGGGCATTTGTGGTATTGCAGGAAGATAAAGTGCCAGTACGGAGAAGGTTCCGTTCACCGTTATCGGAAATTAAAGAGATAACTGAACGCACGGGTGAATGGAAAACCTGCGAGGCTAACTGTTATCCCTCACGCAAAATATCAGAGCGCGAAAAACTTACGACACACGAACCTGCTGAGCACGAAACTCGCTCGGCGAGCAACCGACTAAGCGGTTAAAAAAGCGGGAAAAATAGGCAGGATCTTTAAAACCAAGCTGCCAGCCGATTTCGCTGACGGTGCTGTCAGAAAACAGCAGTAGCCGCTTAGCTTCACGCAGTTGTCTGTCAAAAATAAGCCGCTTTGGCGAGCGGTTGGCGAAACGGCGGCAGATGTCCGTCAGACGTGACTCCGTCAAATGCAGCTCCGCCGCATAGTCCGGCATATTCCAGTGTAAATGGTAGTTTTTATCGACCATCTGGTTAAAACGCTGGAACAGTTTAAGTTCGCCACGCACCCCGCTGGCGGCCAGATCGTCCAGTGGCGCATTACGCAGCAGCAGCGTAAAAACCGCCTGCGCCAATAATACCAGCGTGTGCTCGCGCCCTGGCAACTGCGAAGATGATTCACGTTCAATTAGCCGCCAATAGTGCGCCAATGCTTCCAGCTCCTCCGATTTATCCGCCAGCGATAAACATATTCCCGGCAAACCAAACGCTTCCCGCGTGCCGGGATACAACACTTCCAGCAGCGGCCAGATGAGATCTTCGCGTACCGTGAGCACGTGGCCGTCGCTGTCTGACTCGGTGATAAAAGCGTGCGGAACCGACGGTGGTGTCAGCACAAACAGCGGGGCTTGCACCGAGTAGCGGTGATCGTCGAGTTGCAGTTCAATCTGCCCGGTATCAAGAAAGTGCATCTGAAAATACTGGTCATGACGATGTGCCTGCATATCACGGCCAAAAAATTCAGCCATGCGGGCAAACGACTGGTAATGCACATCTTTTGTGCCCAGGCTTCCCTCGTACTCTTTGCTGATGTCGATATTGGCGATCGCACGCTGGCACATAGTGGTTCCTTACGGCGTGGCACGTGGGCGCGAGGATTTCATCGGGATAAGCCAAATAACAATCGCCCCAATGACCAACAACGCGGCGACAAACCATAATCCGCTGTTGAAACTGCCGGTAATATCTTTCAGCCAGCCAATCATAAACGGACTTAGCGCCGACCCAATATTCCCCATAGCGTTGATCACTGCGATGCCGATTGCTCTGGCGCGTAAACTGATTGACTGATCCGGTGTGGTCCAGAAAATCGCCATCGCGCTAAACGAACCACTGGAAGCCATGATTATCCCCAATAGCTGGATCAGATTATGGTCGGTCGCCGACGCCAATAACCAGCCCGCAGCAGCAAACAGGAACGGTAAGGCGGTATGGTGTTTTCGCTCCTGATGTTTATCCGAATGGCGGCTCCAGTAAATCATCCCGAGGATAGTAAAAATCTGCGGAATAGCGGCCAGCAGGCCGATGGTGATATTGCTGCTGCCCTCGTTGAAGCTTTTCAGAATTTGCGGCGTCCAGATGCTGATAGCACTGAGCGTGTTAGTCAGGCAGAAGTAGGCAAAGGTGTACATCAGGACAATGGGCGTAAAGACTTCACGCCACAGACTGCGCTGCTGCATGGCATGATGACTGATAGCCCCTTCCGGCTGAACCAGGGTCAGGCGGTCGTTATCCATCATCTCTTGCAGGCATTTTTTGTCATCTTCGGTCAGCCATTTCGCCTTAGCCGGGGAATCATCCAGCCAGAACCAAACCAAAATACCGAGCAGCACCGATGGGAAACCTTCGAGCAAGAACAGCCACTGCCAGCCGTGTAAATTCAACAGACCATCCATCGAGAGAATATAGCCTGAGACTATCGAACCCAGGGCGGTGGTCACGGGCATCGCAATCATAAATAGCGCGTTGGCACGAGCGCGGAAAAACGCCGGGAACCAGTAAGTCAGGTAGAGCAAAATGCCCGGAAGGAAGCCCGCTTCGGTGATGCCCACCAGCATCCTTAGCACATACAAGCTTTTCGGCCCGACGGCGAACATGGTTGCGGTGGAGGCAATGCCCCACAACACCATCAGGGCGGCTATCCAGCGGCGCGCACCGACGATGCTAAGCATCACGTTGCTGGGAATACCGCAAATTACGTAGGTGGCGTAAAACAGCGTGGTGGCTAGCCCGAACATGGTGGCGTTAAGCCCCAAATCCTGCCCCATGGTCAGCCCGGCAAAACCAATATTGATGCGGTCTAAAAATGAGAAGATAAACAACACAAACAAAAACAGAACCAAACGGCGAAACAGCTTGTTGATGACTGACTGCTGTCTGGCAGTCAGCTGTTTATGCTGGTCAGCAGGGTTAAGTTGTTCCGGGATTGCAGGTGATGCGTCGCTCATTGTCCTTTCCTCTGATGGGCATTTTTGTAGTGAGACAGCGTGGGTACCACACCACCTGGCGCGATGACACCAGATGGCAATTAGCAATGAATGTTGTGATTGATAGTGCTAGTAAACACCGGACGAATCTGACGAGATTTTCTGCTCGCAAAAGCGCGCGGCTAGTGCCTCGGCTCCACGTGCCAGCAGCGTGGTATCGACACCGACGGCAACGAACAGCGCCCCCAGTTCCAGATAGCGTTTTGCCAGTTGCTCGTTAGCCATCAAAATGCCGGGAGCTTTGCCCGCCTGGCGAATTTGCACGATGACACGTTCAATGACGGCCTGGACTTCCGGATGCTGCGGGTTACCAGCAAACCCCATGTCGGCACTGAGATCGGCCGGGCCGATAAACACGCCATCGACGCCTTCAACGTCCAGAATCTGTGGAAGATTATTTAGCGCTTCGCGGGTTTCAATCTGCACCAGTACGCACATTGCGTCATTGGCCTGATGAATGTAATCCGGGATGCGGTTCCAGCGCGAAGCGCGCGCCAGTGCACTGCCCACGCCACGAATACCCTGCGGTGGATAATGTGTGGCACGAACCGCCGCGCGAGCTTCTTCGGCGTTCTGCACCATCGGCACCAGCAGGTTTTGCGTGCCGACATCCAGCAGTTGTTTGATCTGCACCGCATCATTCCACGACGGACGAACCACCGCTTGGCTGGGATATGGCGCAATCGCCTGCAACTGAGTGAGCACCGTCTGCACGTTGTTCGGCGCATGTTCGCCGTCAATCAGCAACCAGTCGAAACCCGCTCCCGCTAACAGCTCGGCGCTATAGCTGCTGGACAATCCCAGCCATAATCCAATTTGCGGACGCCCCGCCTTCAGCGCCTCTTTAAAGCTATTTTTCATCATCTTGTTTCCCCTTACACAAAGCGGCAACTGATCGAACCCATGTTGCCGTAGTCGACATGGAAGGTGTCGCCTTTGCTCGCGGCAACCGGACGGGTGAACGAACCGCCAAGAATGATCTGCCCTGCTTCCAGCTGGACGTCGTAAGCGGCGAGCTTATTCGCCAGCCATGCCACGCCGTTCGCCGGATGATTCAACACACCAGCAGCAACGCCGGTTTCCTCGATCACACCGTTGCGATACAGCAGTGCCGAAATCCATCGCAGGTCGAGTTCGTCGGGTTTGATCGGGCGACCACCGAGAATGACTCCGGCATTGGCGGCGTTATCGGAGATGGTGTCGAACACTTTGCGCGGACGTTGGCTTTCCGGATCGACGTTATGGCAACGGGCGTCGATTAACTCCAGTGCCGGAATCACGTAGTCGGTAGCGTTGTAGACGTCGAACAACGTGCAATTTGGGCCACGCAGCGGTTTTGCCAGCACAAACGCCAGCTCCACTTCGATGCGCGGAACGATAAAGCGATCGGTTGGGATGTCGCCGCCGTCGTGGAAGAACATGTCGTCAAGCAACGCGCCGAAGTCCGGCTCACTGATCTGTGAGCTTGCCTGCATCGCTTTTGAGGTCAGACCGATTTTGTGGCCTTTTAGCACGCGGCCTTCAGCAATCTTCATTTCGACCCACAGGCGCTGAATGGCGTAGGCGTCTTCAATAGTGATCGTTGGGTAATCAAGCGAGATCTGGCGAATCTGCTCACGCTGCTTTTCAGCCTGATTCAACCGCTGGGCAATCAGGCTATGAATTGATTTATCTAGCATTTTAGTGACCTCAACGGAACAACGCATGCACGTTGTTCTGCTTGTAATTCAGCGTAGGGTGCAGTTCTTCAATCTCGAACGACAAGGCCAGATAACGGCTGTCCATCAGGGCGGCAAAGTGGTTTTTTATCATCTCAAACAGCATACCCCCGACTTCCTGACGGCTCTCCAGGCTGCGCCCGGTACCGATTTTCAACGTCATGTGTACGAAAGCATAATCGTGCTTCCCATCGGCCATCTGCCAGGTATCCAGCCAGATTGCCCGGCTACGGATGCCGCCAATCGGGAAGATGCCGGTAGCGGCTAGCGCCTCGTTAACCTGGGCAAACAGCGCGGGTAAATCGGCCTGTTCACGGATGTTGTCGGTACATTCAGCAATAAAATGCGGCATGGTTTGTCCTTAGGCGGGTAGCGGGAAAACAGCGTTCACCTGGCCGGTACCGGAGCTGGCGAACAGCTCGGTGATAAACTCCACCTTGCCGTCATATTTGTCCCAACCCAGCATCCCCAATAGCATCACTGTGTCGTGCATATTGCCTTCGCCGTAGCAGTAATCGGCATACTCCGGCAGCATGGTGCAGAACGCTTTGAAATTGCCCTCGCGCCACAGCTTGACCACTTGCTCATCCATTTGATGGTCAAATTCACGGGTATAGCTGTTCATTCCCTCTTCCGCACGCTGGTCGTCAATGAAGCGATGCGACAGCGAGCCGCTGGCGAACACCGCGACGGTACCGTCATACTTTTCAATCGCTTTGACAATGGCTTCACCGAGCTTACGGCTGTCGGCAAAATCGTGAACGGTACAAAAGGCAGAGATGGACACCACTTTGAAATGTTTGTCGCTGTTCATATAACGCATCGGCACCAGCGTGCCGTATTCCAGCTTCAGGCTTGGGATGTTGTGCGCTTTGGCACGCACGCCCAGCGCCACCGCTTCGTCGGCGATCAATTGCCCCAGTTCCGGGTTACCGTCGTAGTCGTAGGTCATGTCGCGAATAAAGTGCGGCAGTTCGTTACTGGTGTAGACCCCGGAAAAATGGTCGGCGCAGTTGATGTGATAGGCGCTGTTGACCAGCCAGTGGGTGTCAAACACGATGATGGTATCAACACCCAGTTCACGGCAACGCTTGCTGATCTCTTTGTGCCCGTCAATGGCGGCCTGGCGGCAACCGTAGTTTTTCCCCGGCAGTTCAGAGAGATACATTGACGGTACGTGGGTGATTTTGGCGGCTAACGCTAATTTGCCCATGATATTCTCCTTAAATGCCCCATTTCGGGATCGGATGGTCGCCCATGGAAATGCAGATGTTTTTCATTTCGGCGAACACGTCAAAACTGTACTCACCACCTTCACGTCCGGTACCAGAGGCTTTCACGCCGCCGAATGGTTGACGCAGGTCGCGTACGTTTTGGGTGTTCACGAACACCATTCCCGCTTCGATACTCCGCGCCAGGCGCAGCACTTTGCTGACATCCTGGGTCCAGATATACGAAGCCAGTCCGTATTCAACGTCGTTAGCCAGACGCAAGCCTTCCGCTTCGTCTTTAAATGGCAGCAAGCAAGCAACCGGGCCAAAAATTTCTTCTTGTGCCACGCGCATACGGTTGTCGACATCCGCCAGCACCGTTGGTCGCAGGAAGTGGCCGCCGCGCAAATGTGCAGGCAAATCGGACGGTTTATCAGGGCCACCCGCCAGCAGTGTCGCGCCTTCTTCAATGCCGAGGCGAATATAGCCGGACACTTTTTCCCAGTGTTGCTGGCTGATCAATGCGCCAACCTGGGTGTTCGGGTCTGTCGGGTCGCCGACACGCAGGCGGTTTGCACGTTCAGCAAAACGTTTGATGAATTCTGGATAGATGCTTTGCTGAATAAAGATGCGTGAGCCCGCAGTACAGCGCTCGCCATTGATCGAGAAGATGGTAAACAGTGCGGCATCCAGTGCGCGTTCAATATCGGCATCTTCAAAAATCAGCACCGGCGATTTACCGCCCAGTTCCATGGAATACTTTTTCAGACCCGCATTCTGCATAATGCGCCGTCCGGTAGCGGTACCGCCGGTAAACGAGATAGCGCGGACATCGTTATGACGCACCAGGGCATCGCCCGCGTTCGCACCATAGCCCTGCACCACGTTCAGCACACCCGCCGGAATCCCTGCTTCCAGCGCCAGTTCACCCAGACGGTCGGCCGTTAACGGCGACAGTTCAGACATTTTCAGTACCGCGGTGTTACCCAACGCCAGGCATGGTGCAACTTTCCAGGTGGCCGTCATAAACGGCACGTTCCACGGCGACACCAGCGCACAAACCCCCACTGGCTGGACGAGGGTATAGTTGAGCATCTTGTCATCGACCGGATAGGTCTTGCCGTTCATCTGCTGGCACACTTCAGCAAAGAATTCGAAGTTATGGGAAGCGCGTGGGATCAACACGTTTTGGGTCTGATGGATAGGCAAACCGGTGTCGGCAGTCTCCATCGCCGCAATTTCCGGCACGTTCTGGTCAATCAAGTCACCCAGGCGGCGCATCAGGCGCGCTCGCTCTTTCATCGGCAAGTTAGCCCATTTCGGGAAGGCCTCTTTGGCAGCGGCAACCGCGCTGTTGATTTCAGCTTCGCCACCAGAAGCTACATCCGCCAGTACCTCGCCCGTCGCCGGATTGGTGGTCTGGAAGTAGTCTTTGCTCGCGACGTTTTTGCCGTTGATCCAATGATTAATCTTTTTCATTACAGCTGCTCCTCATACGCCTGCTGGCTGATGATGCGGTTGACCAGACGGCCCACGCCTTCAACTTCGACCACCACTTCGTCCCCTGGTACCACGTCAGACAGCCCTTTCGGCGTGCCGGTGGCGATCATGTCGCCTGGTTGCAGGGTCATAAAATCGCTGAGATAAGCAATCAGATATGGGATGTTGAAAATTAAGTCGGCGGTGGTGCCCTGCTGGCGAAATTCACCGTTAACCCAGGTGCGCAAAGCCAGGTTGTGCGGGTCCGGAATATCGGCTTTATCGACAATCCACGGGCCAATTGGGGTCAGGGTATCGCGGCTTTTTACCCGTAGATTTGGGCGGTAGTAGTTTTCCAGGTAGTCGCGGATGGCGTAATCGTTGCAGACGGTATAACCGGCAACGTAATCCATGGCATCGGCCTCACTGACTTTGCGCGCCGTTTTGCCGATAACCACCACCAATTCTGCTTCGTAGTGCATGTACTCGACGTTGTCCGGACGAACTGACTCATGCTCATGGCCGATAAAACTATTGGCTGATTTGATAAATACCAGCGGTTCTTCCGGCGGCTTAAAATCCAGTTCGCTGGCGTGATCGGCATAGTTCAATCCCAACGCGAACAGCGTGCCGTCGGCGGGTGGCAGCCAGCTAAAAGTGCCGTTTTCGAGCTTATGGCCGCCTGCCAGCAGCACCTGATTTTGCCCATCAATGCCAACGTCAATATCCTGCCCCTGATAACGAATACGAGCCTTTTTCATGTGAGTTCTCCTTCGGCAACTACTGGGTTTTCAAGCGCCGGGAACCCTGTGGCCTGAATACGCACGCGGTCACCTGGACGCAGCGTGATACGGGACTGCGGTGTGCCAAGCAAAATAGCGTCACCGGGGTTTAAGGTTGCAAATTCGCTCAGCGCGCTTAGCAGTTCGGCGGCATTGCGTTGCAAGTCTGTGGTGCTCCAGTGGTCGGCTTCGCGACCGTTAATTTCAGTCACGATGGTGAGATTGTTGACGTCATCAACGGTAGAGATTTCCCCTAGCGGGCAAAAACCATCACGGCATTTCGCCTTGATTGCCGGACGGTAGAAGCTCTCTTCCGGCAGGCTGACGTCGTTGGCCAGTGCATAACCGGCAATATATTGATGCGCGTTTTCAACGCTCACTTTGCGTGCTGCTTTTCCAACAATGAGCGCCACGGTGGCACCGCTCTGCACCGTTTCCCCCTGCGGATACGAAATCGGCTCACCGCCACGAATGACGGTATTGCGCGGTTTGATAAACCAGACCGCCGTTTTAGGGGGTGTTTTATAGGGGGCTTTCTCAAACATCTCATGCCAGGCATCAAGCTGGCTGCGGTGGTTGAGCGCTACGGCGAAAACAGTACCTTTCATTGATAGCTCCTCAGAGACAGCAAACATTTCATTAATATATTAACAATATGTTTTATTCCCCCATTATGCATTTAGCAAGCGCGAGTTAATTTTTTGTGATTTGATTAACAATAAATTTACATTACTTAAATTAATTTGTTATTTATCAGATAATTATTTATTTTTTATAAAACTTACCGTTATTTCACAGGAAAATAAGCTGTCGATAAAAGCAACATTATTATATTATTCACATATTAATGAGTTCAGACACCAGGAGGCATGATGCAGGTTTCTTTAACCATCGCCTTGATGCAGGCGCGAGAAGTGGCAATGGGCTACTTTCGCCCGATTATTAAGCAGCACAATTTAACGGAGCAGCAGTGGCGGATTATTCGTGTGCTGGCTGACAACCCTTCCATGGATTTTCATGATCTGGCGTTCAGTACTTGTATCCTTCGCCCCAGCCTGACGGGTATTTTGACGCGTATGGAACGCGATGGTCTGGTGCTGCGGTTAAAACCGGTTAACGACCAGCGTAAGTTGTACATCTCACTGACCAAAGAGGGAAATGCGCTGTATGCCCGCGCGCAGGCGCAAGTTGAAGAGGCCTATAAGCAGATTGAAATTCAGTTTACGCCGGAGAAAATGCAACAGCTGACGGCGCTGCTACAAGAGCTTATTGCTCTGGGCGAACCATAAAAAAACCGCCCCGAAAGGCGGTTTTCAGACTGATGACAAACCTCTTCCCAGGTCGGATAAGCGCAGCGTCATCCGACACTTTTATCTGCAACAACAGGCGCAAATGGTGGATGACGCTATCGCTTATCCCCCCTACAACACCTGTTTAGTGACCTTTGTCAGCAATCTAAAAACCGCCCCGAAAGGCGGTTTTGCTGAGCATCTCAATTACTTAAAAACTAGAGTGCTTTCAAAATTGCTTCAACGGTGGCTTTCGCGTCACCGAACAGCATGTGGGTATTATCTTTAAAGAACAGTGGGTTTTGCACCCCTGCGTAACCGGTGTTCATCGAGCGTTTGAAGACGATAACGTTCTGCGCCTTCCACACTTCCAGCACTGGCATGCCCGCGATTGGGCTGCGTGGATCTTCAAGTGCTGCCGGGTTCACCGTGTCGTTCGCGCCGATAACCAAAACGGTGTCGGTGTCGGTGAAATCATCGTTGATTTCGTCCATTTCCAGAACCACATCATACGGTACGCGGGCTTCAGCCAGCAGAACGTTCATGTGGCCTGGCAAACGCCCAGCAACCGGGTGAATACCAAAGCGAACTTTGATGCCACGAGCGCGCAGTTTTTCAGTGATTTCAGCCACCGGGTATTGCGCCTGAGCCACCGCCATACCATAGCCTGGGGTGATGATCACTGACGTTGAGTTTTTCAACATGTCAGCCGTGTCTTCTGCCGTGATTTCACGGTGTTCGCCCACTTCTTCGCCTTCACCGGTGGAGGAACCGTCAGTACCGAAGCCGCCAGCGATTACGCTGATAAAGGAACGGTTCATCGCCTTACACATGATGTAAGACAGAATCGCACCCGAAGAACCCACCAGCGCGCCCGTCACGATCAGCAGATCGTTGCTGAGCATAAAGCCTGCCGCCGCCGCCGCCCAACCGGAGTAGGAGTTCAGCATGGAAACCACAACTGGCATATCTGCGCCACCAATGGACGCCACCAGGTGCCAGCCAATAACCAGCGCAATGATAGTCATGACCAACAGCGCCAGCACTTGCAGGCCAACGCTTTCGGTACGCACGAAGATAATCAACATCGCGAAGGAAACGACCAGCGCAGCCAGGTTCAGTTTATGACGGTTTGGCAGCATCAGCGGTTTAGAGGAGATTTTGCCGCGCAGTTTACCAAACGCCACGATGGAACCTGTGAAGGTCACCGCACCAATGAAGATACCGAGGAACACTTCCGTTAAATGGATGTTTTCCATCACTGGCTCAAGACCTGGCGCGTGATCAAGGTAGCTATTGAAGCCAACCAGAACCGCAGCCAGACCTACGAAGCTGTGCAGAATCGCCACCAGCTCCGGCATTTCGGTCATTTCTACTTTTTTGGCAAGGTGAATACCAATGGCACCACCAATCACCATAGCCACGATAATCCACACGACGTTGCCGGTTTCAGGCCCAAAGATGGTTGCGACCAGCGCAATGGCCATACCTGCCATACCGAACAAGTTGCCTTGTTTTGAAGTTTCGTGTTTTGACAGCCCCGCCAGGCTGAAAATAAACAGAATCGCGGCAACAATGTATGCTGCTGTAACTAATCCACCAGACATGTGTTACCCCTTAGTTCTTCCGGAACATTTTCAGCATGCGCTGAGTGACGGTGAATCCACCAAAAATATTGATACTGGCAATCAGCACCGCAATAAAGCTCAGGAAGCTAACCCAGCCACCATGACCAATTTGCAGCACAGCGCCGACCACGATAATCCCTGAAATGGCATTCGTTACCGACATCAAAGGTGTGTGCAGTGCGTGCGAAACGTTCCACACCACGTAATAACCGACCACGCACGACAACGCGAATACGGTGAAGTGACTGAGGAACTCTTTCGGTGCGACGTCCGCAAGCCAGCCGAACAAAATGATCGCCAGTGCCATAAACGCATATTTGCGCCACGGTGATGCAGGCTTCTTCTCTTCAACCGGTGCAGCAGGTTTTGCGGCAGCCTGCGGCTGTGCAGAAACCTGAATTGGCGGTGCCGGCCAGGTGACTTCGCCATCGCGAATCACTGTCACACCACGAACGACCACATCTTCGAAATCAACCACGGTATTGCCATCTTTCTCTTTACAGAGCAGTTTGAGCAAGTTAACCAGGTTAGTCCCGTAAAGCTGTGAGGATTGTGTTGGCAGACGTCCTGGTAAATCGGTATAGCCAATCACTTTTACACCGTTTGGTGTGACGGTGACTTTGTCCGCCACGGTGTATTCGCAGTTACCGCCGTTTTGTGCTGCCAAATCGACAATCACGCTACCCGGCTGCATGGAATCAACCATTTCACGAGTGATGAGTTTTGGAGCCGGTTTGCCAGGGATCAGCGCGGTGGTGACAATAATGTCGACTTCTTTAGCTTGCGCGGCGAACAGCGCCATTTCGGCTTTAATGAAGGCTTCGGACATGACTTTGGCGTAGCCGTCACCGCTGCCTGCTTCTTCTTTAAAGTCCAGTTCAAGGAACTCAGCGCCCATACTTTGCACTTGTTCTTTGACTTCCGGGCGGGTGTCGAATGCACGGACAATAGCACCCAGGCTGTTTGCCGCGCCAATCGCCGCAAGACCTGCCACACCGGCACCGATAACCATCACTTTAGCCGGTGGAACTTTGCCCGCAGCAGTAATTTGCCCGGTAAAGAAACGGCCAAATTCATGAGCAGCTTCGACGATGGCACGATAACCCGCGATGTTTGCCATGGAGCTCAGGGCATCAAGGGATTGCGCACGAGAAATACGCGGCACGGAATCCATCGCCATCACGGTGACGTTTTTTGCGGCCAGTTTTTCGAGTAATTCAGGATTTTGTGCAGGCCAGATAAAACTCACCAGCGTAGAACCTGCACGCAGTAGTTCGATTTCGCTGTCCTGTGGTGCATTCACCTTCAGAATAACGTCAGACTGCCAGACATCAGCGGTATCTGAAATGGTCGCGCCAGCCTTTACAAACGCTTCGTCATCGAAGCTTGCCAGCTTACCTGCGCCACTCTCAACGGTGACGGTGAAACCCAGCTTCAGCAATTGCTCCACTGTTTTTGGCGTGGCTGCCACTCGGGATTCTCCCGCCCACCGCTCTCTTGGTACCCCAATACGCATAGTATTCCCTTCCATCTGATTTTTTGTTGATGGTTTGTCAGACATTGCCTTGGCAATCCAGACACGTTGCCTGTTTAGAACACAAGGCAATCGTCATTTCCGTTACCGATTCAATAAAAATACATCTGTAACAAACTTTTTATAACCTACTGAAAATAACGCCTGTGATCTAGATCAGGATCTCAGTATTTGTATCATTATCGTAAAAGATTAGCGTTGAGCCTTTCAGACAGCTCTTTTTGACTGACTTTAACCTGTGAGACCTGATAATCCGCTTAAACTTAGCCTCAATTCACGATTCTGAGCCATCGCAAATTGCACATTTAACATTACATTAACTAATTAAGTTGTAAGCTTTACCGCTTTTACTGGTCAAAGGACTCTTTTATTAACATATAAATATTCGTTATGGAAAATATCTGTAATCCGCGTTTGAAGAGTGAAAAATGCCGCAGACAGTTGCAGTGTTTCAATGCCATAATCGGCGGTTAGCAGGTAACCCTCAGAGAATGCGGTATTTGTATTCATTTTGCGCAAGGCGAAGGATTATTTTTATGAAGCTCAAGACCACTCTTCTGGCGTCAGCACTGATATCTCTTACTACGCTGTCCGCTCAGGCAGCAAAAGAGCTGACACCCGATCAAGCTGCTGCTCTTAAACCTTTTGATCGCATTACCATCACTGGCCGCTTTAACTCTATTGGCGAAGCAGTGAAATCTGTTTCTCGTCGTGCGGATAATATGGGTGCGGCATCTTTCTACGTGTTGGACACTAACGATACTGGCAGCAGCGGTAACTGGCGTGTAGTCGCAGATGTGTATCATGCAGATGCCCCTGAAGCTGAGAAAACGACTAATCGCGTGATTAATGGCGTGACGGAATTACCGAAAGATCAAGCCTATCTTCTTGAGCCATTCGATACCGTGACCATCCAGGGTTTTTATCGCAGTCAGCCTGAAGTTAACGATGCGATCACCAAAGTGGCTAAACAAAAAGGTGCGGATTCGTTCTACATCGTTCGTCAAATCGACGCAAACTCCGGTGGCAACCAGCGTATTACCGCTTATATCTATAAAAAAGATGCCAAGAAACGTGTGGTGCAAAGTTCTGATGTGATCCCTGCTGATTCCGAAGCAGGTAAAGCCGCCCTGGCAGCCGGTGGTGCCGCCGCCGCCGCTGTTGAGATCCCAGGTGTCGCCAGTTCCAGTACCCCAAGTGCTGATGTTGGCCGTTTCTTTGAAACGCAAACCACACAAGGTGGCCGTTACACCGTAACGCTCCCTGACGGTACAAAAATCCAGGAAGTGAACAAAGTCACCGCCGCACAAATGGTTCCATTTGATAGCGTGAAGTTCACCGGCCACTACAGCAGCAGCACTGAAGTTTCTTATCAGGTTGCGAAACGCGCTGCGAAGAAAGGTGCTAAGTACTACCACATCACCCGTCAATGGGAAGAACGTGGTGGTAACTTGACTATCAGCGCGGATTTGTACAAGTAAGATATCCCCCGCTAAAAATTCTAAAAAGGGCCGTGAGTGCCCTTTTTTTATTTCCCCGATGATTTTGTGGCTCATGCCATTGCAAGCAGCTCGTACTCTCCGTAAAATCCCGCGCCTTAGCGTTACCCACCATTTTTATGCACAAAAGCATAATAATTATTCTGGCTCTAATTGGAAAATTACAGGACTGCAATGGAAAAGAAGCTTGGCCTCGCTGCATTAACGGCATTAGTTTTGAGTTCAATGCTCGGTGCTGGTGTTTTTAGCCTGCCGCAAAATATGGCGAGTGTGGCTAGCCCGGCAGCTTTGCTGATCGGTTGGGCCATCACGGGTGCTGGTATTTTACTGCTGGCACTGGCAATGCTGGTGTTGACCCGTTTGCGTCCGGATCTCGATGGCGGGATTTTTACTTATGCACGTGAAGGCTTTGGCGAGCTGATTGGTTTCTTTTCTGCCTGGGGTTACTGGCTTTGTGCCGTCATCGCCAACGTTTCATATTTGGTTATCGTTTTCTCGGCGTTAAGTTTCTTCACCGATACGCCAGAATTACGCCTGTTTGGTGATGGTAATACGTGGCAATCGATTGTTGGTGCATCTGTCTTGCTGTGGATGGTGCATTTCCTGGTTTTGCGTGGCGTACAAACCGCAGCCAGCATCAATCTGGTCGCCACATTGGCAAAATTGATACCGCTGGGTTTGTTTGTGGTGCTGGCGGCGATAGCCTTTAAACTCTCCACTTTTAGCCTTGATTTCAGCGGGATTGCGCTGGGTGTTCCGGTTTGGGAACAGGTCAAAAACACCATGCTTATTACCTTGTGGGTATTTATTGGTGTGGAAGGTGCCGTGGTGGTTTCCGCTCGAGCGCGTAATAAAAATGACGTTGGTCGCGCCACATTGTTAGCGGTAGTTGCCGCATTATGCGTTTACCTGCTGGTAACGTTGCTTTCTCTGGGTGTGATTGCACGTCCGGAACTTGCTGGCATGCGCAACCCGTCGATGGCAGGCTTGATGGTCGAAATGATGGGGCCATGGGGTGAAATTATTATCGCCGCAGGGCTGATTGTTTCGGTATGCGGCGCTTATCTTAGCTGGACGATAATGGCGGCTGAAGTCCCGTTCCTCGCTGCAACGCACAAAGCATTCCCGAAAATTTTTGCCCGTCAGAACAAAAATAACGCGCCATCCGCATCCCTGTGGCTGACCAACATCAGCGTGCAAATTTGCCTGGTGTTGATTTGGTTGACCGGGTCGGATTACAACACCCTTTTAACCATCGCTTCAGAAATGATTCTGGTACCCTATTTCCTGGTTGGCGCCTTTTTGCTGAAAATCTCAACCCGACCGCTGCATAAGGCGATTGGCCTGGGAGCCTGTATTTATGGCTTATGGTTACTTTATGCGTCAGGCCCGATGCACCTGCTGCTTTCAGTGGTATTGTATGCGCCGGGTTTATTAGTCTTTATGTACACTCGCAGCACCCATACGCATGATATTGGGCTGAATCTCAAAGAAAAATCGGTAATTATCTTGATGCTGGTAGCGGCGTTTCCGGCGACATGGGTACTGGTGAAGTAACTAACAAGGAGTCGTCGATGGGGATTACATCATCTGCTCGTCCTGTTTTGATTACCGGTGCCGGTAAACGAATTGGCCTGGCATTAGCACGACACTTTTTGGCTCAGCAACAACCCGTAATCATCAGCTACCGCACGCGTTATGCTGCGGTAGATGAGCTTGAACAAGCTGGAGCGGTTTGTTTGTACGGGGACTTTTCGAGCAATGACGGCATTACGCAGTTTGCTGATGCCGTGAAGCAGCATTGCGCTGGCTTGCGCGCCATTGTGCATAACGCCAGTGCCTGGCTTGCCGAGTCGCCCGACTTATCTCCTGCCGCGACTCTGGCAGCGATGCTGCAAATTCACGTCAATACGCCCTATTTACTCAATCATCTTCTTGAACCTTTACTGCGCGGGCATGGTCATGCCAGTGCCGACATTATTCATTTCACCGATTATGTCGTCGAACGCGGGAGCGACAAGCATATCGCCTATGCCGCCAGTAAAGCCGCGCTGGATAATCTGACGCGTTCTTTTGCCCGTAAGCTGGCCCCTGAAGTGAAAGTGAATGCCATTGCGCCAGCGATGATTATGTTCAACGAGCATGACGATGCGCAGTATCGTCAAGAAGCGCTCAACAAATCACTGATGAAAATCGCCCCTGGCGAGCAGGAAATAATTGCTTTGGTCGATTATCTGTTCAGCAGCCAATACGTCACTGGCCGGACACATGCCGTTGATGGCGGCCGCCCGCTTCGATAAATCCGTTTACCCGTCATATATGGTTTTG
Organism: Buttiauxella sp. 3AFRM03; assembly: GCF_003675305.1. Taxonomy (NCBI): domain Bacteria; kingdom Pseudomonadati; phylum Pseudomonadota; class Gammaproteobacteria; order Enterobacterales; family Enterobacteriaceae; genus Buttiauxella; species Buttiauxella sp. 3AFRM03. The sequence continues at coordinate 89,665 of NZ_CP033076.1, read as the reverse complement.
CCCCCAGAACCAGGGTATGTTTTCCTTTTGATTTGATGCGCTGGCCATGAATAAAATCGTATACGTAGAAGACGATCCAGAAGTAGGAGCGTTAATTGCCGCTTACCTCGGCAAACATGACATTGACGTTATTGTCGAAAGCCGTGGCGATCGCGCCGAAGCGACGATTGCGCAGCAGTGCCCGGACCTTGTCCTGCTGGATGTGATGCTACCAGGCAAAGACGGCATGACGTTATGCCGTGATTTACGCCCGCAATGGGATGGCCCGATTGTGTTGCTCACCTCACTCGACAGCGATATGAACCATATATTGTCGCTCGAAATGGGTGCCAACGATTATATTCTTAAAACTACTCCGCCAGCCGTTCTGTTAGCGCGTCTGCGCCTTCATCTGCGCCAGCGCGTTTCAGCACAGCAAACCGTCGAAAGTAGCTCTAATGCGCTTAAACCTCACAAAGCGATGCGCTTTGGCACGTTGTGTATTGACCCGGTAAACCGCCAGGTGACGCTGGGTAGCGAAAATATCACGCTCTCAACGGCTGATTTCGATTTGCTATGGGAACTGGCTACCCACGCGGGACAAATCATGGACCGCGATGCCTTGCTGAAAAACCTGCGTGGCGTGACTTATGACGGCTTAGATCGCAGCGTTGATGTCGCCATTTCCCGCTTGAGAAAGAAACTCTACGATAGCGCCACGGAACCCTTCAGAATAAAAACCGTACGCAATAAAGGTTATTTATTTGCCCCGCATGCGTGGGAAAGCGAAGCCTGACAGTTTTATACCCGTTATAGTGCGAGCCACCTGATTTGATGATGAATTAAATTCAGGTGGCCAAATTTAATACTCGCTCGCATAGAAATAATAACCTCAGTTATGATAGATTCCCTCTGAATTTGTTTTATTCAAGACAAAACACGTTTTTTTAAAATAAATTAGCGAGAATAACTTTAGCGCATGTGTTTATTTTTGGATATAACCAGCACCATTAATTGTAGAAATATGACTATATTTTTCGATGGCATAAACATAAAAACTCTGATTCAGCGCCCTCGATCATCCATGTAAAAAAACTATTAATAGCCATCATTGCTTTAGGTGATTTTGTGATAAAAGAGTGGCTTCACAACAACCTGCTGTGCCGTTTAAATAATAGCCAAATTAAGTTATTAAATAATCGCTATGCCAATGCCATTATCGCCAGCACGATGGCGATAGTTCCTCTTTCGATTGTTCGCGGGCTGGTGATTACCGCTTCCGTAATTTGTGACACTGCAGGCTTCAACAACGCCGCGGTGTGGTTCATGCAGTTGCAGATCGGTTTCCTGTCTCTGGCACCGCTGGTGATGAACATCTATATCGCGGTGCACTGGGCAGTGAGAAACCGGCTTTCACAAATTTATTGTATCGCGCTCAGTATCAGCACCCTGATGATCTTCCGCCGTATACTTGATGACAATGCCCAGTTTTTCCTCGACATCAGTATTCCCATGGCTCTGGCATCCGGAATTATCGGTAATGTATTACAAGAAGTCGTCAGCAAAAACCTGCTAAAAATTCGGCAATGGAAAGATAACAATAATATTACGATTATCTCATTTTTTGTCACATTGGGAATTATCGCCCTGTTCAGCAGCGTAATAAAATTAGGTGCTGAAATCTATGTCATGAATACGATGAATTTCTTCAGCAGTTTGTCGCTGTATTTTTATCCGACAGATTTTCTACACGGTATTTTGTATGTACTGTTACGCAGTGTGCCATGGTTCTTTGGCCTGCATGGTTATTATCTATTTATGGACATTGATGTCGCATTTACTGCCGCGGCTAAAGTCAATATCAGTGAATGGCATGCCGGACATAGCGCACTCAATATTCTCAGCCCGGTGTTTTATGATATGTGGTGTAATTCTGGTGGCACCGGAAATACGCTAAGCCTGATTATCTGCATTTTGATGCAGAAAAAAAGCCAGCACCGTCGCTTGCTGAGTGTTGCCGCTCCGATGGCATTGTTTAACATCAATGAACCGCTGATTTTTGGCTTCCCGATTGTCCTCAACCCAGTGATGATCATTCCGTTCGTCCTGACACCGTTATCCGCCTATCTGGTGGCCTATGGCGCGACGTATATGGAACTCATTCCACGGATTTCAGAAATCGTCAGTTGGTCAACACCTGGGCCGCTAAAAGTGTGGCTAGCCAGCGGCCACTCGCCGGTTGCGGTGCTGCTTTATCTGCTGTTGCTTGCTCTTGGCGTGATCATTTATCGCCCTTTCGTCAAAAGCTCATTAAAACAATCCACTGCTGATAATACCGATCTCGATTTACTGACTGGCGAGATGAAAATCAACCAACCGACTGATTTTGAAATGGTGCCCAATTACAGCCATGTGGTTGAGCAAAATAGCTATATCGAAGCCCAGCGGAAAATTGAGAAATTGCAAACCAGCGGTCAGTTCATCCTCTATTTCCAGCCACAGGTTCGTCTTACAGACCGGAAAATCGTCGCCCTTGAAGTGTTGCTCCGCCACCAGAGCGATGACGGCAAGATTACCCCTCCCGTTTTCCTGAAATACTATGAGCGCACCGGCATGATGCCGGAGATTGATTTCTGGGTCATGGAGCACGCGCTGGATTACGTTCGCGAACATATGTCTGATGCCGAAAACATGACGCTCTCGGTCAATATTTCACCGCAGACGCTGATCGACTACCGGCTGCTCAATATCGTCCGTAAAGTGATGGCTAAACCGCTACCCACTGGATGGCAACTGGAATTCGAAATTACCGAGTCGCAAAAGGTGCAGGAACCGGTACGCGTTGCCGAAGTACTGGATAAAATGCGCAGACTGGGAATCAAAATTGCCCTCGATGACTTTGGCTCAGGATATTCCACGCTGCATTATCTGACCCGCTATCCGCTGGATAAAATTAAGCTGGATCGCTCCATGGTGCTGGGTTTAGCCAAGCCAGATGGATTTTGCTTCCTGCAACAAGTCGTGAAATTATGCACAGTTATTCAGTGTGAAATCCTGATTGAAGGCGTTGAAACAGCGCAAGAGTTGGAGCAAGTGCAAGAAGCAGGAATCGAACTGTGTCAGGGGTTTTTATTCCACCGCCCTTTACCAGGCAATGCCGTTTGCCAGTTGCTGGCAGAACAGCACAAACCGATGAGCCCCACCCACCAATCGGTTGCCGCCACGGTGTAATTCAGACATTTCCCCTGAGTTTACATGCCAGATTAGATGCCGGATATTGTCAGCAGGGGCAAACCCTGCTTACATAGCCAGCCAGATGGGGCAAGAACACGCCGTCCCGCTTGTCCTCGTCGCACTCCTGCCTGACAGGAAGCAGCTCTCATAATCTGATAAACCGGTGATTTTCGTTGAAAAAACTATTTATTCAGTTCTATCTCTTACTGTTCGTCTGCTTCCTGGTGATGACCATGCTGGTTGGCCTGGTGTACAAATTCACTGCCGAGCGGGCCGGCCGCCAGTCGCTTGATGATTTAATGAAAAGCTCGCTGTACTTGATGCGTAGCGAGTTACGTGAAATCCCGCCGCGTGACTGGAACAAAACCATTAAAGATCTCGACCTCAACTTGTCCTTTAAGCTGCACATCGAGCCGATTGAAAAATTCAAGCTTGATGACATGACGATGCGCCACCTGCGTGCCGGTGAAATCGTTGCTCTCGACGATGAATACACTTTTATTCAGCGTATTCCTCGCAGCCATTACGTTCTGGCCGTCGGCCCTATTCCTTATCTCTTTTTCTTGCACCAGATGCGTCTGCTGGACGTCGCGCTCATGGCGTTTATTGCCATTTCCCTCGCCTTCCCGGTGTTTATCTGGATGCGTCCGCACTGGAAGGACATGCTCAAACTGGAAACCGCCGCGCAACGGTTAGGTGCCGGGTATCTTGATGAGCGTATTCATTTCGACAGCGCTTCCAGTTTCGAGAGATTAGGTGTCGCATTTAACCAAATGGCTGACAGTATCAACGCCCAAATTGCCAGTAAGAAAATGTTGATTGACGGGATTGCCCATGAGCTGCGCACGCCGCTGGTGCGTTTGCGTTATCGCCTTGAGATGAGTGATAACCTGACGCAAGCAGAGTCACTGGCGCTGAACCGTGATATTGGCCAACTCGAAGCACTGATCGAAGAACTTCTCACTTACGCACGCCTCGACCGCCCGCAAACGGAGCTGCAACTGGCAAGCGTGGATGTCCCCCGCTGGCTTGATGAACATATTGCCGATGTCAGAATCATTCATCCGCAGCTCACTATTTTGCTGGATACGCCAGCCGCCGGTGATTTTGGCCTGATAGACCTGCGCCTGATGGAGCGCGTGACCGATAATCTGGTCAACAACGCGCTGCGTTACAGCAAAGAGAAACTGCGCATCAGCCTGTGGCTCGATAACAAAACCGCAATTTTGCAAGTCGAAGACGATGGCCCCGGCATTCCAGCCGAAGAACGCGAGCGAGTATTTGAACCATTCGTGCGCCTCGACCCTAGCCGCGACCGCGCCACGGGCGGATGTGGATTAGGGCTGGCAATCGTGCACTCCGTTGCCACTGCGATGGAAGGATCGGTGGTGGTGGATAGCGGTGCTCTGGGTGGTGCTCGCTTCCGCTTTAGCTGGCCGATAAAAACCGAATCAGACTGCTGAAAAAGGTCACTAAACAGGTTTCGTAGGGTGGATAAGCGATAGCGTCATCCACCATTTTCGCCTGTTGTTACAGATAAAAGTGTCGGATGGCGCTGCGCTTATCCGACCTGTGAAAAAGGTTTGTCATCAGTCTCAGTCCCCCCAGCCATTAGCTTCAATGACGCCACCCTGCTAAAAATCCATTGTCACCTGCCTGACCATTACCACGCCGATGGTCAGGTTCATCTCCCTATGTTATAAATCAATTAGTATGTTGTAACTAATGGATAGCGAAATGGCTAAATATGATTTGATTGAACGCCTGAACAGTACCTTTCGTGAGATCGAGCGCGACCTGCATCAATTACGTGAACATCTCGAGAGTTATCGATTATTGGTTGGCCGTGTTTTCCCGCTTCCTACGGTAGATAAAGGGAAAGAGCACGATGCGGTGACTAAAATTGAGGTCACGCAACTACTCGGTAAAACCGCGCACCAGGCCACCCTTTCCCACTTTACTCGCCTGTTTATCCAGCAGCAGTCGGAAAAAACCAGCAGTAAGGCCGCTGTACGCCTACCGGGTGCGGTTTGTTATCAGGTAAACGAGCAGGAACGCGAGCAAACACGGGAACTGATTCAGCGAATTAATCAGCACAAACAAGAGTTTGAAAATATTGTCAGTGTGGAATCAGGTTTAGCCAGCGTGCAGCGTTTTGAGTGGGTACACCGCCAACTACCTGGGCTGATTACGCTCAACGCCTATCGCACCATCACGCTGTTGGAAAACCCGGACACGCTCAATTTTGGCTGGGCGAATAAGCAAATCATCAAAAACTATTCCCGGCGTGAGGTGATCGAGATACTGGAGAAGAGCCTTAAAGCAAATCGCGCTGTGCCGCCGTATACCCGCGAACAATGGGCCGAGCAAATTACCCGCGAGCTCAATGACATCAGTCGCCTGTCGGATAACGTGCGCCTGAAAATTAAACGTCCCGTCAAGGTGCAGCCTGTGGCTCGCGCATGGTATCAGGCACGCAAAAAACAGGTGCAACATGCCTGCCCTTCGCCGCTGATTGTATTGTGCAATTCTGACAATGGCGAAATGCCGCCTGAAATCGGGGAATTACTCAATTATGATGCGCAGAATATCCGCCATCGTTATAAGCCGGATGCGCAACCGTTACGGCTGGTGATCCCGCGCCTGCATCTGTATTGCGAAGAGTGAGGCAGGCGCAGTAAAGCTTACTGTTTCATACTGCCGACCATCTCTTCCGGACGCACCCAGGCGTCAAATTCGTCTTCGCTGAGATAACCGAGCTTTAACGCTGATGCCTTCAGTGTCAGCCCTTCTTTATGGGCTTTCTTGGCAATTTCCGCCGCTTTGTCGTAGCCGATGTGTGTATTGAGCGCCGTCACCAGCATCAGCGATTCATTCAGCAGTTGGGCGATTCGGTCACGGTTCGGCTCGATGCCTACCGCGCAATGCTCGTTAAAACTTTCCATGCCATCGGCCAACAAACGCACCGATTGCAAGAAGTTGTGAATCACCATCGGGCGGTAGACGTTAAGCTCAAAATTGCCCGATGCGCCGCCGATATTCACAGCCACATCGTTGCCCATCACCTGGCAACACAGCATCGTCATCGCTTCGCACTGCGTTGGGTTAACTTTGCCTGGCATAATTGAACTGCCCGGTTCGTTCTCAGGAATCGCGATTTCACCAATCCCGCAGCGTGGCCCAGAGGACAACCAACGCACGTCGTTGGCAATTTTCATCAGTGACGCCGCCAGCCCTTTTAATGCGCCATGGGCATGCACCAGCGCATCGCAGGTTGCCAGCGCTTCGAATTTATTCGGCGCGGTGATAAACGGTTGCCCGGTAATTTCAGCCAGTTCTTTGGCTACGCGAACGGCATATTCAGGGTGCGTATTCAGCCCGGTTCCCACTGCTGTCCCACCCAGCGCCAGCTCCGCAACATGCGGCAAGCTGTTCTCGACATGCTTAAGATTGTGCTCAAGCATCGCTACCCAGCCGGAAATCTCCTGGCCGAGGGTTAACGGTGTGGCATCTTGTAAATGGGTACGGCCAATTTTGACGATGTCGCGGAAGGCTTCGGCTTTGCTGTGCAACGTTGCTTTCAGCACGTTCAATTGCGGGATAAGTTGTTCGCGCAGCGCAATCACCGCCGCAACGTGCATAGCCGTTGGGAAAACGTCGTTCGAACTTTGGCTTTTATTCACGTCGTCGTTGGGGTGAACTTTACGCTCCATGCCGCGCACACCACCGAGAATTTCACTCGCGCGGTTTGCCAGTACTTCGTTCATATTCATGTTGCTCTGGGTACCAGAGCCGGTTTGCCAGATGGCTAACGGGAATTCATCCGGGTGTTTACCTGCCAGCACTTCATCAGCCGCGTTGATGATGGCGTTGCCGCGCTCAGCCACCAACAGGCCCAAATCCATATTCACCTTCGCGGCTGCCCGTTTGGTTAATGCCAGCGCCTGGATCAGTGCAGTTGGCATTTTTTCAGTGGAAATGCGGAAGTGCTCAAGAGAGCGCTGAGTTTGTGCGCCCCACAGTTTATCTGCCGGGACGTCAATTGGGCCCATTGAGTCTTTTTCACTACGAACGGCTACCATTTCATTCTCCTTTGAGCAAAAAAAACCGCCCTTATGGGCGGCTTGAGTGGTCTACTTCACGCATCGCGTACATTGCGAAGCGTGTATTTTCTGGAAGAAGTCATTGCCCTTGTCATCGACCAGAATAAAGGCTGGGAAGTCTTCGACTTCGATTTTCCAGATAGCTTCCATCCCCAGCTCAGCATACTCAACGCAGTCGAGGCTCTTGATGCTTTGCTGCGCCAGAACCGCTGCCGGGCCGCCGATACTGCCAAGATAGAAACCACCGTGTTTATGGCAGGCATCCGTCACTTGTTGGCTACGGTTACCTTTCGCCAGCATCACCATGCTGCCGCCGTTGGCTTGCAATAGATCGACATAAGAGTCCATGCGCCCGGCGGTTGTCGGCCCGAGGGAACCCGACGCATAACCTTCTGGCGTTTTGGCAGGCCCCGCGTAATACACCGGATGATCTTTAATGTATTGCGGCAACCCTTCGCCGTTGTCGATACGCTCTTTGAGTTTAGCGTGGGCGATGTCACGCGCCACAATTATCGTGCCGCTTAAAGAAAGACGGGTAGAAACCGGGTATTGCGATAGCTGCTTGAGGATCTCGCTCATTGGGCGATTCAGGTCGACTTTAATCGCCTCGCCCTCCCCCGCCTGGCGCAGCTCTTGTGGAATGAACTTGCCAGGATTGTGCTCGAGTTTCTCGATCCAGATACCGTCACGGTTGATCTTGGCTTTAATGTTGCGGTCGGCGGAGCAAGAAACGCCCATCCCTACCGGGCATGATGCCCCGTGGCGCGGCAAACGCACAACGCGGATGTCATGCGCGAAATATTTGCCACCGAACTGCGCACCTAACCCCAGATTCTGCGCTTCTTTAAGCAACTCTTCTTCAAGCTGAACATCGCGGAAGGCCTGGCCGTGTTCGTTACCTTCGGTCGGCAGTCCGTCATAGTACTTGGTTGATGCTAGTTTGACTGTTTTCAGCGTGGCTTCAGCTGAAGTGCCACCAATCACAAACGCGACATGGTATGGCGGACACGCGGCAGTACCGAGGCTGCACATTTTATCGACCAGGTAATCTTTCAGACGGCCAGGACTCAGCAGCGCCTTAGTTTCCTGATACAGATAGGTTTTGTTAGCTGAACCGCCACCTTTGGCGACACAGAGGAATTTGTATTCGTCACCATCGACAGTATAAAGATCGATTTGTGCTGGCAGGTTGGTGCCGGTGTTCACCTCCTGGTACATATCCAGCGCCGCGTTTTGCGAGTAGCGCAGGTTATCTTCAATAAAGGTGTTGTAGACGCCGCGAGACAGCGCTTCTTCATCGCCACCACCTGTCCAGACACGTTGGCCTTTTTTACCCATGATTATCGCCGTACCGGTATCCTGGCAGGTCGGCAAGATACCTTTGGCGGCGATTTCAGAGTTACGCAGGAATTGCAGCGCGACGTACTTATCGTTTTCGCTGGCTTCAGGATCATTGAGGATATCGGCCACTTGCTGCTGATGGGCCGGGCGCAACATAAACGAGGCATCGTGGAAGGCGTGTTGGGTCAGTAACGTGAGGGCTTTGGGGTCAACTTTCAGGACTTCCTGCCCTTCGAACTCCGACACTGAAACATAATCACTGCTTAGCAAGTAGTATTCAGTTTCATCTTTTTTTAACGGGAACGGCTCTTGATAATGAAAGGCTTTGTTCGGCATTGTTCTCTCACTTACGACATTAGCTACGTTAACTATTTATGGCTTCGGGTACAGCAAACCTGCACCGTGTTAAAAATGAATCACAATATGCTACACAGTTTTTTAACAAAAACTGAGACTAATACGACTTTTTACTCCCCAGGTTACTTCATCACAGATAATTGGTTTAATAGCCGGAACTTTATCTACATTACTACAGGGCTTGATAATGCAAAAACTGATCAACTCAGTGCAAAACTACGCATGGGGAAGTAAAACTGCGTTAACGGAACTTTATAGTGTGCAAAATCCGCAAAACCTGCCAATGGCAGAACTGTGGATGGGTGCACACCCGAAAAGCAGCTCAAAAATTCTTGATAATGGTCAGGCGCGTTCACTGCGTGATGTGATTGATGCGAACAAACCCGCACTGCTGGGCAAGGCCGTTGCAGAGCGTTTTGGTGAGTTACCTTTCCTCTTTAAAGTGCTGTGTGCCGATCAACCGCTTTCCATCCAGGTGCATCCTAACAAGAAAGCATCTGAGTTAGGTTTTGCCAAAGAGAACGCGGCAGGCATCCCGTTAGATGCTGCTGAGCGTAACTACAAAGATCCAAACCATAAACCTGAACTGGTGTTTGCCTTAACGCCGTTCCTCGCCATGAACGCCTTCCGCGAATTTGCTGATATTGTTTCGCTTTTGCAGCCAGTTTCCGGTGCACATCCTGCCATCGCTCACTTCTTACAACAGCCTGATGCTGAATGTTTGTCACAGCTTTTCGCCAGCTTGCTGAATATGAAAGGTGATGAAAAGCCCCTTGCGTTGGGCGTATTGAAAGCCGCTCTTAATAATCAACAGGGTGAGCCATGGGAAACCATTCGGGTGATTTCTGAGTTCTACCCGGATGACAGTGGTTTGTTCTCACCATTGCTATTAAATGTCGTGAAATTGCAGCCAGGCGAAGCGATGTTCCTGTTTGCCGAAACCCCGCATGCCTACCTGAAGGGTGTGGCGCTGGAAGTGATGGCGAACTCCGATAACGTGCTGCGTGCCGGTCTGACGCCAAAATACATCGATATTCCTGAACTGGTCGCAAACGTGAAGTTTGAACCTAAACCGGCGGCAGAGTTGTTAACTCAGCCAGTGAAACTGGCAAACGAGCTGGACTTCCCTATTCCGGTTGATGACTTCGCGTTCTCTTTGCACGATCTCAGCGCGCAAAAGACCGAGCTTGCGCAAACCAGTGCGGCCATCGTTTTCTGTACCGAAGGCGAAGCAGTCTTGAGCAAGGACCAACAGCAACTGGTACTCAAACCTGGTGAGTCGGCGTTTATCTCTGCCGAAGAATCACCGGTTGCTATTAGCGGCGTTGGCCGTGTGGCTCGCGTCTATTCCAAAATCTGAGTTTGAAGTAACTTACTGATCTTTTAATTCAGGATTGCTAAGCTTCACAGGATAGATTTCTTAAATGCCGGTTGGCATTTCAATCGTCTGCTGGAGGACTACCAGCAGACGCACTTTATATGGACGACGACTGAATGAAAAAATCACTGGTTGCTGTAGGTGTCATTGTGGCTCTGGGTGTGGTGTGGACAGGTACTGCCTGGTACACCGGTAAACAGCTTGAAGGCCGCATGGCGGAGATGGTGGCTAACGCTAACGCCGAATTGAACAAAGCCTCACCGGAAGCTGGTTTAACGCTAAGCTACCAGGACTATCAGCGTGGTCTGTTCCACAGCTCAATGCAGTTAGTTATCAAACCGAAAGCAGGAGTGACCAGTGCCATTCTCAGGCCTGAGCAAAGTATCGTCTTCAATGAAACTATTGATCACGGCCCATTCCCCTTCACACAACTGAAAAAATTCAATCTGCTGCCGGCCATGGCATCCGTTCACACCACGCTGGTCAATAACCCGACCACTAAACCTTTATTTGATATCGCTAAAGGGCAGTCATTTATTGATGCACAAACGCGTATCGGCTATAGCGGTGATACCTCTTCAGATATCAATTTGCTGCCACTGGACTACGTTAAAGGCGATGAAAAAGTGGCCTTCAGCGGCGGCCAATTCAAAGCGGATGTCGATGGTAACGGTGACAAAATTGCTATCAGCGGAGAAGCACAAAGCGGCCTGGTGAATACCACCAACGAATATGGCCAAAAAGTACTGATGACATTCAATGGCATCAAAACCGAAGGCAATAGCAGCCGTAGCGAATTTATCGAACGTATTGGTAGCCAAAAAGGTTCTATCGACAAACTCGCGGTTTCCATCGAAGGCAAAGAGATGGCCGTGGTGGAAGGTTTAGGTATCGATGCCAAATCCGAATTGCAGGAAGATAAAAAACATCTTTCTGGTCAAATCGATTACACCCTGAAGTCGCTCAAAGTACAGAGCAAAGATCTTGGTAGCGGCAAATTGACGGTAAAAATTGGCAACCTTGATGGTGCAGCCGTGCAAGAGTTCAGCAAGTTGTACAATGCTGAGTCGCAAAAACTGCTGGCAGACCCGGCAACGGCGAAAGATCCAGATATTTATCAGCAGCGAATTGTTGAGCTGTTTGCCGCTAACCTGCCACTGTTGTTGAAAGGCGATCCGGTCATTACCATTGCACCGTTGAGCTGGAAGAATGCCAAAGGCGAAAGTACCTTTAACCTCTCACTGTTCCTGAAAGACCCATCAACCGCTACTGGCGAGCCAACCTCTCAGGAAGAACAGATTAATCGCGTGGTGAAATCCCTCGATAGCAAGCTGGTGATTCCAGTGGATATGGCGACAGAGTTAATGACTCAGATTGCACAGCTTGAAGGGTATCAGCCAGCCGAGGCCGCTAAACTTGCCGAGCAACAAATTAAAGGCATGGCCGCAATGGGGCAAATGTTCCGTGTGACCACAATGGAGGGAAATAACGTGGTTTCCAGCCTGCAATATTCCAATAGTCAGGTCACGTTGAACGGCCAGAAAATGCCACTGAGCGAACTGTTTGGCATGTTTGGTTTGCCAGATACCGGCGCCGAGCCAGCACCTGAACTGGAAGTGCCACCGGTTCCAGCACTGCCTGCGGTTCCCGCGGTTCCACAACAGTAAGTATTGGTTTAGTTTGATAGAGCCTCCTGCGGGAGGCTTTTTTATCTCCTAGCCATTTAGTTAAGAATGAAGTTAGTGATACTTAAAATAAAAAACGAGTTGGCAAAGCTCTCCAAAATATAATTCAACACTTTACCTTAGCACTTCACCAGAAATACCAAAATATTAATCATTACTCACATATCAATTAAAAAACAATTCATTAAATTGACAATCCTCATAAACTTCACATTCAAAATACCTTCTAATTATTGATATTATTTTTTAGAAAAAAACGTTATTTCATTCATCATAAAAATGAATCCCACTAATACATAAATAGATACGCATTCTTTTATTTCAGAAAAAGGAAAGGAATATATATGGAATTCCGTAATCGGACTCCATTTTCAGTGATGGAATACGCAATGGATGATAAGCATAACGAACGTCATCGGGTGGTTGCCATGAAAACCGGCTTCCGGCTGGTACAGGATGCTGAGGGACTGTGGCAGGCACTACTGATGGAAAACCCGGTGCTACCGTTATGTGTGGAAGATGAATATGCCGGTGAAATGAACCTTTCCCCGGTGCTGCGTGAAAGTGACCTCGCCCCGCTGAAACCTCTCTGCGATATCATCGTCAACGGTACCGCTTATACACCTGGCGGGGCTGCCGCGCAGGAAATGACGGCAGGTATACAGATGTACTCACCTTCAGGCGAAGTACTGGTGGACAAGAAACTGCAGGTAACCGGCAGACGCTTTTACCAGCGCCAGGCGCTAACCGGGGAGTGGTATGAAACAGAGCCGGAGCCATTTACTTCCCTGCCGCTGGATTACCGTTACGCCTTTGGCGGCGAGTGTCGCATAGAGGCTGATAGTCATCACGCTGAGCGCATTCCCGAAGAATACCTCCTGACAGATGTGCAACGCCGCGAACATCCCGACCAGAACAACCCACCGCTGGCGCATATGGCCTGCCCGGTGAACCCTTTGGGGCTGGGTTACATGCAGCCATGGTATCTGCACGCCTGCGAGGTTCAGCAGGTTGAAGCTCCCTGTATCATCGCGCTGGACGCCCCCTTTACCCTCAAACAATTCGTTGCCTGCCTTGACGGGAAAGCCGACTGGTTTGCTTCCGAATATCAGCCTGCCGGCTTTGGTTGTATCGGTCGCGCCTGGTTGCCACGCCTGCCGCTGGCAGGAACCTACGACCAGCAATGGCTGGAAACGCAGCACCCCGACCTGCCGGATGATTTTGATTTTGGCTACTGGAATGGAGCACCGCATACCCAGCAGATTCGGTATCCCGAACCGGGACCAGAATTTGTGCTGACAGGCTTTCACCCGGATGGGGATATCCGTTTTATCCTTCCAGCGCATCAGGCAATGGTGTTACTCCGAATGAACATCGGTGGGCTGATACCACAACTGTTATGGATAGATACCCTGGCAATAAATACCGACACGTTCACTGTCGCACTGACCTGGCGCTACCGGCTACCCGTCCGCAATGATATCCGGGTAATGGAAGCCCGCTATCGCACCGAAGGGAAATGAATATGGCGATTAATTATATTGCACGCCAGGACATCCAGTGGCTGGTGATCAGTACCAAACCCGATGTCTGTAAGACACCCATGGGTCCAGCAATTCCCCCGGTCCCCTATCCAGTAACGGCTAGCATGGCCGATGCCATGAATGTGATCCCTAATGTGAGGGCGAATGGCGGCCCGCTGCTGGTACTTGATCAGAGCTTCATGCCCCGGACAAAAGGAGATGAAGCTGGTATCGCGAAGGGAGTGTCGAGTGGCACCGTCGGTGATATCTGCGAACCGCTGGCACACAGTCAGACCGTGCGGGCTGGGGGGAAACCCGTTTTGCGTCATGACGATATATTCTGGATGAATGCCCGTAATACCACGGGCATTATTGTTGGCCAGCCTCCGGCAGCGATTGTATCTGCCCACAATGCTGACCCTGCCATTCAGACTGAAACTGCAGAGGAAAAGGGGTTCTTTCAATCCCTGTTAACATCATATGTCGAGTATCAGCTTCAAAAGGCTCGGGCAATAGCCGACACGGCAAACTCTGTTCAGAACGCGACCACAGATTTTTTCACCGACCATACGCCTGACGATGTTATGAATAGCCAGGCAATAGGTGCAATGCTGAGTGCTGGGAGTTATTACAATATGTCTGCTGAAACGGCGCGGAACATTGCCGAGCAGATAGGCGGAGAGGCGCTTGAAAACTTTAATACTATAGACACACCGCAGAACCGGGCGCTAATGCAGGCAGTTCAGGGAATGATGATGGCATATTCTCTGCGATCTGCGGGGGGCATAGACATGGATGGTGCCAGGGTCAAAGGAAAAACAAAGGGTCAGGCAGGAGAAGGGGAAAACTTTTCATTATCTTTTTGCACCAAAGCGGGTGAGCCTGTTGATGTGGTAACTGGCGATTTTCTTCAGCAACTGAGTGTCCTGGCCCTGCCAGGCACCTTGCCTCTACCCCTCTCGCGCACCTACCGTTCGCAAGCCAGAACTGGTGGTCTGTTCGGCCCGAAATGGACCGATGAATGGTCTACATCTCTGACGGTACACGACGGTGATTTACACTTCACCGACCACGAAGGCGTGGTGCTCTATTACCCCATTCCTCAGGACGGTATTTTCCACGAAGCTGTTAACTCTCGTCAGACGCATTACCGTTTGATGGGGGATATTCGCGATAAACTGTCCGTTTTTGACCGTCGTTCGCAACAGACCCAGGTGTTTTCCCCGGCAGGCTGCGGAACTTATTTACTCTCCACTATTTATGACCGTTACGGCAACCGCATTGACTTTATCCGCACAGATGATCTGCTGACTGAAATCCGCCACAGCGACGGTTACACGCTCGCCCTTGACTGGCAGAACCGGCAACTGATGAGCATTGACCTGGTCACCCCTCAACGCCAGCGCCTTGTCACCTGCCACTATGACAGCAACGGTTTTCTCGCTGAATGCGACACCTTCCAGTTCACCCATCTGTGGCACGAATACTCTCCTGAAGGGTTTATGACCCGCTGGCGGGATACGGATAAAACCTGTGTCGATATCAGCTATGACATGCAGGGCTGGGTCATCAGCACACAGTCAACCGAAGGCTATTACAGTGACCACTTTATCTATAACGATGAAGAAAAATGTACCACCTACCAGGATGCGGAGGGCGGAGAAACCCGTTACTGGTACAACGAAGATCGCCTGGTTACCCGCAGCACCGACCCGCTGGGACGGGAAGAAATCACGGTGTGGGAGAACACCCAGCTTCAGTCACGCACCGATGCCCTTGGGCGCACCACTGAATATCACTATAACGATGAAGGCGATATCCGCCATGTCGCCCTCCCCGGCGGCCACAGTCTCTGGTACGAGTACAACGACGCCGGACAGCTCACCCGCCTGACCACACCGGGCGACCAGCAATGGCTGTGGGCTTACGACGAGCTCGGCAGCGTGGTCAGCCTCACTGACCCGCAGGGCCGGAGCCAGCAGTTCAGCTACAGCGAACAGGGCGATTTACAGGCTCATATTCTTCCCGGCGGCGCGACCTGGCGCTGGAGCCATGATGCCCTGCACCAGGTGCGCGAAACCACTGCCCCGAATGGCGGTATCACACACACAGAACAGGATATGCTGGGCCGTCTGCTGAGCGTCAAAGACCCGCTGGGCTTCACCACGCAGTTCCGCCACAGCAAAAAACATGCCGGGCCACAGGGTAGCATCGAGGAAATTAACCGCCCCGACGGTGTGCGCGAACTGATGCGTCAGAACAGTGAAAAACTGCCCGAAAGCTTCACTGACGGGGAAGGAAAAACCACCCGTTATGAATACGGTGCATTCGACCTGCTGACGGCGGTGATACGCCCGGATGGCGAACGGCTGGAATGCCGTTACGATAAACTCACCCGCCTGACTGAAATCATCAACGCCGCCGGTGAGCACTACCGTCTGACCTACGACAAAGCCGGGCAACTTATTGCGGAAACCGACTTTACCGGCAGAACGCTGAATTACCGCTACGACGCCGCAGGCCGCTGTATCTGCACTTCTTTCCCGGATGGCGCCCACCTTAACCGGGTATATAACGTCACCGACCAGGTCGTACGCGAAGACGTCACTCAGGGCGACAGCACCCGCGTACTCAGCACCACCCTCTTCCGCTATGACACCCTCTGCCGTCTGGTCGAAGCAAAGAACGATGATGCCACTGTCATCTATGAATATGACGAGGCCGGTCGCCTCTGTGCCGAAACCATTAACGGCAGACGTACCGAGTACCGGTTCGATGCACAACAGGATTATGTCACGCAGCGCACCACTGCGGGTATTACCGAACACTTCACCCGTGGATTAATGGGAGAGCTGACACAGTGGCAGATAGCAGACCAAGCGCCACTGACCTTCACCCACGACCTGCGCGGCCACGAAATCACCCGACAGAATGACACCGGCTTCCGCCAGCAACTGGATTACACACCAACTGGGATGCTGACGCAGCAACAGGTCGGCAATCCGGCAGAGCTGAATCCGCACGACCGGCGCAACAAAACCCTGCAACGCCAGTGGCTGTACGACAAGGCTTACAACCTGACGATGATTGCCGACTCACTGCGCGGTACCGCAGTTCACACCCTGACCGCGAACGACCAGATAAGCCACGCCACCTGGACCGGCAGCAGCAGTGTGCCAATGCGCGAAGAGCGCTTCACTTATGACCAGAACCTCAATATCACCCGCCGCCAGACCTGGGTGAATGACGTACTGGAAAGCGAAGCCTACCAGCAACAGCAGCATAGCCGGGTCGCATCGCGGGAGCACAAAGCCTGGCGGCACACCACCTCACGCATCAACCCCGACAGCGGGAAACCGGAAGACGGAAAATTTGTCCGGGTGGTGAACGAACACAACATCACCTGGAAATACGATGTTAACGGGCGTCTGGTGGAAAAACTGGTGGATAAAGGCGGCTATCGCCCTCTCCAGTGGCGCTACCGCTGGGATGCCCGAAGCCAGCTCACCGCGCTGGAAACCCCGGACGGCGAACGCTGGGAATACCGCTATGACCCGTCTGGCAGGCGCATCAGCAAACGCTGCACCAACCGCGAGAAAACCGGTTACGACTTCCACTGGAATGGCGACCAGCTGACCGAAGAAATCCCGGTGTATGCCGGTGGCACCCCGGCATATGACGACAGTATCCGCTGGATTTACGAGCCAGGCAGTTTCACACCACTGGCGCGTTATGAGAAAGGACAGTTGCACTATGCGGTAACCGATACGGTCGGTCGTATTCAGGAGTTACTGACCGAACACGGCACCATCGTCTGGCGCGGCAAGCAACAGCTCTGGGGTCGGGAAGAAAGTGCTAACGATGACAACCTGAGTTGCAGACTGCGCTTTCCGGGGCAATACGAAGACACAGAATCCGGGTTGCACTACAACCGCTTCCGTTACTATGATAGTGAGGCGGGGCAGTACATTTCAGCAGACCCTATCGGCTTGGCGGGTGGGCTGAATCCTTACGGGTATGTGGCGAATCCGCTGAGGTGGGTTGATCCGTTAGGATTGGCTTGTGTTTGTCCGGCTTACAGTGGAAAACTTTCTGCTAAAGCATCAGAAATGAGAGCATTAACTCGTGGTTCCAAAGAATGGAATCAGGCTATTAAAGATATGCAGTCTGCTGTAGCCAGAGGCGACAAATTCCAAGTAAAAGTACAGTCAAGCTCTGATGCCAAAGCACTTTTGCATGAAGCACAAGGAAATATGAATCGTTATAAAGCCCATACACAAAGTGCTCGACCTGATGGTGTACCAAAATACCCTAAAGGATATGAACAACATATGGGGCCAGAAGGTGGGCTTGGAGATTCACCACATATTAAGTGGTATAACAATGGAACGGATGGTCATATTTTTTATGACATACCGAATTGATAATGAAAAATAAATATACATTTAAACTCCTTGAGGAAAAGGACGTTTATTCTGGTTCAAATAAGAATGAATTATTTACTTCAATGTTGGAATTAACTAAAAATGCCAGTTTAATTCAACCAATAGAAACGTTTAGTTCGTTGCAGGATAAATTATCTGATGACCATTATTATTTGGCGCACAACATTGTTTTTCGTAAAGGAGGAAAGGTTACTTTTCAAGGTGAGATAATGGTTGTAACTAGAAAAAACCTAATGGACTTTTTGAAAAAATCAATTGAAGTTAATGACTTGAGGAGTTTTTTAATATCCCCTATTTTTGATGAATATCCAAGTTATGTTGTATCAGTTAATGATGAGTCATTTTATTTTTTTAAGTGATTTGTAGCTGGAAATTAAAATAGTCGGGTGCGATAAAAATGTTCCCGACTATTTTATTATCTAACGCTAGATACCTATCCCTCGGAGCGCCGCTTTAGCGTTGCTCTTCATATCCCGGTTAGCCTGTTTAATATCCCGCAGTTGCTGGTGCAGCGCTTCCTGCTCATGTTTCAGGTCGTCCACTTCCTCGCTGTCTTTAATAAGCACAATACAGCCATCAGCTATTTTCACTGTAAGATGTGCGCCCGTCTCAAACCCCGCCTCTTTCAGCCATTTACCCTTTAAATGAATATTCGGTGTACCGGTATCGCCCCGGTTCGGCACATAGCCAACAATATAACGGCGCTGCGCTTTGGAAATCCCTGATTCTTAAATACAATCGTGCTCAGCCATAATTAACTACCTTCTTAGTTGCCTGTGGTCAGCGGCGCTGTTGAGTACCGGTTCGATGCACAACAGGATTATGTCACGAAGCGCACCTCTGCGGGTATTACCGAATACTTCACCCGTGGATTAATGGGAGAGCTGACACAGTGGCAGATAGCAGACCAAGCGCCACTGACCTTCACCCACGACCTGCGCGGCCACGAAATCACCCGACAGAGTGACACCGGCTTCCGTCAGCAACTGGGTTACACACCAACCGGGATGCTGACGCAGCAGCGCGCCGGCAGTAACACTGAACCAGACGCCCGCAATAAAGACCTGCAACGTCAGTGGCTGTACGACAAGGCTTACAACCTGACAATGATTGCCGACTCACTGCGCGGTACCGCAGTTCACACCCTGACCGCGAACGACCAGATAAGCCACTCCACCTGGACCGGCAGCAGCAGTGTGCCAATGCGCGAAGAACGCTTCACCTATGACCAGAACCTCAATATCACCCGCCGCCAGACCTGGGTGAATGACGTAATGGAAAGCGAAGCCTACCAGCAACAGCAGCATAGCCGGGTCGCATCGCGGGAGCACAAAGCCTGGCGGCACACCACCTCACGCATCAACCCCGACAGCGGGAAACCGGAAGACGGAAATTTTGTCCGGGTGGTGAACGAACACAACATCACCTGGAAATATGATGTTAACGGGCGTCTGGTGGAAAAACTGGTGGATAAAGGCGGCTATCACCCTCTCCAGTGGCGCTACCGCTGGGATGCCCGAAGCCAGCTCACCGCGCTGGAAACCCCGGACGGCGAACGCTGGGAATACCGCTACGACCCGTCTGGCAGGCGCATCAGCAAACGTTGCACTAACCGCCAGAAAACCGGTTACGACTTCCACTGGAATGGCGACCAGCTGACCGAAGAAATCCCGGTGTATGCCGGTGGCACTCCGGCGTATGACGACAGTATTCGCTGGATTTACGAGCCAGGCAGTTTCACACCACTGGCGCGTTATGAGAAAGGACAGTTGCACTATGCCGTCACAGACACTGTCGGTCGTATTCAGGAATTACTGACCGAAGACGGCACCATCGTCTGGCGCGGCAAGCAACAGCTCTGGGGTCGGGAAGAAAGTGCTAACGATGACAACCTGAGTTGCAGGTTACGCTTTCCGGGGCAATACGAAGACACAGAATCCGGCTTGCACTACAACCGCTCCCGTTACTATGATAGTGAGACGGGGCAGTATATTTCGGCAGACCCGATAGGGCTGGCGGGGGGAGTGAATCCTTACGGATATGTGCATAATCCGCTGGGGTGGATAGACCCGCTGGGGCTGGCTTGTTGTCCGCC
The DNA here is from genome assembly GCF_003675305.1 of Buttiauxella sp. 3AFRM03. Lineage (NCBI taxonomy): Bacteria > Pseudomonadati > Pseudomonadota > Gammaproteobacteria > Enterobacterales > Enterobacteriaceae > Buttiauxella > Buttiauxella sp. 3AFRM03. The sequence continues at coordinate 69,525 of NZ_CP033076.1, read as the reverse complement.
GAAGGTCAAAGCGGAAGAGCTTGGCTATGCAAAAATAAATGAACGTTCTCATGGGCAGTCTATTTTTTATAACAGTAAAGCGCCAAAAAACATGAGGTATATAACTCCTGATGTCGATGGGCATAATGGCGATTTCTGGAAAGCAGCAGACAACGTTAAGAATCTAGGCTCTAGAAAAACGCGAGCAGGGACTTTCGATATAGATCTTAATAGAATAGGTGATTAGTGAATGCTTTATTCATATAGAATAACGAAATACTTTGAATCAAATACAAATGGAAACTTAATTTCTAACGAAGATGAATGGACTAGTTTTTCTGACGTAGGTGAGAATGTGTCGCTTGAAGAATATCTCAAAGTTGAAAATGCTTACCTGGATGTAATCACTTCTGCATGTGAACATCTTCACGTTAGTAAATTAAAAGTCATTGATTTAGAATGCATTAATGGTGACCACTCTAGTTTTAATGGCCAGTTTTTGACAATTGAAAATGCATGTGCATTAGCACGAAGCATCTTGAAGGAAGAAGTATGGTGTAAATTGACATCCACAGATATTGAGTTTCACTTTGGGTATGATTTTTATATGTATTTAGTTTCCAATATGGAATTTTCTAATTTCTTCAAAAAGACAGGGTTTACTAACATATTAAATATCGAGAAATTTAAGTCACCTTATCTATAGCAAAACTGACAGGAAAGATCATCCCGACCTTTCCTGCTTTTTCATTTAACTCGCTATGCCCTGTAGTACCGATTTAATATTCAGATTAGCCAGCTTAATATCCCGTAGTTGCTGACGCAGGGCTTCCTGCTCATGCTTCAGCGCGTCAACTTCTTCGCTGTCTTTAATAATCACAATGCAGCTGTCAGCTATTTTAACAGTGAAATGTGGGTACTCGGCTGCATGTCGAGGATGCTCAAACACTGGAAGTACGACCGGTTCAGTTTGACAAAGCCGCCTACGAGAAGCTGTTTTATCCGGTAATCTAACGCCGCAAACTAGCCGGTAAAGACCTCGACCGCGTTCTTGCCACCTTTCTTGGCGCGATACATGGCCTCATCGGCAAAGTGCAGTAAATCATGCACGTTATCGGCCAGGTCTGGGTAAATCACCACACCAATGCTTGATGAGATATCCAGCGCTACGCCATTATCCATCACAAAAGGTTGTTCCAATAAAGCACGGATCCTTTCCGCTACCCTCACCGCTTCGTCCAGACTCTGGGCATCAGGCAACAGAACGACAAACTCATCACCACCAATGCGTGAGACGATATCGGACGCGCGTAGTACGCTACTCATGCGAGATGCAGCCTGAGTAAGCAGCCAGTCACCGGTCTTGTGCCCATGCAAATCATTTACTGCCTTGAATTTGTCGAGATCAATGAAAAGCAGCGATAACTTCTGCTGTTTCAATTTCGCCTGAGCAAGCGTTTTGCCAAGGCGTTCTTCTAACATACGGCGGTTAGGCAACCCAGTCAGTTGGTCGAAAAATGCCATTTTTCGAATGGCATCCTCAGCGGCCTTTCTTGCCTCTGTTTGTTCATGCAGTTCGGTGACATCCGTGGACAAGCCAATCACCGCAGGAAGTTGATCCGGTATTCTCACCAGCTCTTTTATCGTCGAAAAGTAGCGGCGTTCCCCTTGCGGGTTAATCATCATCTCAGTACAGAGTTGCCTATTGCCAGTCTCTAGCACCTGTTTGTCCGTCGCCCAGAAATCATCGACTAACTTTTGCGGAAGAATATCCTTATCCCGGCGACCGATTATCTGTTCCACAGGAAGCCCAAACAGCTCGGCAGTTTTCGAATTAACATAGCTGAAACGTCGATCGCTGGTCTTTAAGTAAACACAGGCATCCACGGAGTTGAGAACCAAATCCAGCAGGGTACGCTGGGCCTTATTCTGGCGAAAAATATCCATCAACAGCACTTGCAAGAAACTGACGCAAATAAAAACAAATACCGAAATCGCCACCTGTATTCGCCACTCAAACAGGTATTCATTCGGGCTTTCACCCACCAGCTGCATCCATTGACCAAGATGCAGTGGAGTTAACACCACCAGCCTTTCCACACCGTCAACTGGAGACTGGTAATACTTCACGTCCGGCCCATAACGTGTGTTTTGAAAATATCTGTCTCTGATGGCTGGCAGCGCCAAACTATGTTCCTCAACGGGAACACGTGAATAAGCATAGCGATACAGGACCTGCCGGGTGTGGTTATCAAAAATAGATAACACACCGTTTTTGCCCAGATCGAATCCCCGAGCGGTATCCGCGTAAAGCAGCATAGACAAACTACGCAGGCTGGTATAACCAATTACGCTGCCCAGCGGCCGTCCTTCAGGAGATGTCATCATGTGGTACATAATCATGCCGTTGCCCCCCATTTCGGGAACATACTGCCGGGATACAAAAAAGGTAGAATTCGTTCCGCCACGCTGAAAAGTTTTAAATTGCGGTAAATCCCTGAAGGACTGTGTCGCGAAGACACTGGGAGGCAGGATCAATTCCAACGGGACAACAGACTCAGACGCAATAATCTTGCCAGTCCTATCCAAAACTATGATGGAATCCAGCCCGGTTTGTTCCACTTCACCACGGATATATTCTTTCGCATATCTGAACTGTGCATCGTCCGCCACCGCTTCCCCCACCGAAGCAAGTTGGTAGCTAATCGTCCTTTCGAGTTGTTCAAAACCCCGCAAGTGCATCGACGACACATTTCTCAATGACTGCACCACACCAGATTCAATCCAGTTGTGCGACAAGTACAAGTAAATGACTAAACCACCGGCCTGAATGAGCATCACTAAAACCAGTACCCAGCGCTTTTCACCCAGGTTTGATAACACCCGACTCAGATATGATGTAAGGCTAGTCGCAAACACATTCATACAACCATTCCATGAATCCCCGATCAAATCAGGTTTTTTTAAGTATATATCACGAAGAGTATCAACAAGCTGCCAGCCGTAACCTACCGGCAATTGTGGGCGTTTTAATTTTTCCGAATGACTAATCTTGCAGGCATGATCTGACTACGAACTTCTTCGTTGTCGTTTTGTACGCGTTTAAGGATCCTTTGCCCCGCAGTGCGCCCAATTTCTCGAGCGGGTGTAGAAACCCAGGTCAGCGGTAAATCATCCAGTTCATCATCCATCACTTCAGCAAAGGCTGCCAACGCTACATGCCGGTCATAGTAGCTGTCGATACTGCCTTCTCCACTTTGCCGCCCGGCTCGCAATAATCCGAACCATGCTCCCATCGCCACGGTACTGTTGTGACAAAGCACAGCGGTAATCGTTGGATTGTGTTGCAGCAGTGTGGTAATCGCATCAGCCGCCTTTTTCTGGCTCGGCTCGCATTCGATGATCCACTCACTATGGAAAGGCAAACCGTATTTCAGCAATGTCGCGCAGTAGCCGCCGACGCGTTCGGCCCGTGTTAATGAAGAACCGTCACCACCCAGCCAGGCGATTCGCTGATGTCCGCGTTTGATAAGGTGCTCAGTCACGAGTTGCGCAGCCTGCATATTATCAGGCCTGATGATATCGGCCTCGTCGAGATAACTGGCGCGGGAGGCAAAAACTAGCGGCAGATTTTTTTGTTCCGCAATGACACGCATATCCGCGCCCTGCTCTGCAGCACCCGCCACGATAATACCGTCAACGCCTTGAGCGACCAGCATGTCGAAACAACGCTGCATATGCTGACCTTGTGCACCACTTTGCGTCAGGAACAGCAACTTCCCCTGTTTTTCCAGCTCATCGGTCAGGCCAGCGGTCAGTTCAGCATAGAACGGGTTACAGAGGTCACGCACGATGAGGCCAATAACGCCACTTTGGCCACCACGCAGTGAAACCGCCTGGCGGTTGCGCACAAATCCTAATTTTTCGATGGCTTCGCTCACGCGTAACCCCGTTGCTGGGGAAATACGCCCTTTGCCACTGAGCACCAAAGAGACCGTCGTGACAGAAACACCAGCAGCTTCGGCCACTTCGTTAATCGTGATTTTCTTTTCCTGAGTCGTCATCGGCGAGACGAACCCTCCAGTAGTGATAAAACGTTTAATCTTAGCAGGTGTATTAGGCACTCTGCCGAGCTTTGAATCTGTGATACAGCACGCAATAAAGCTTAGTAAAACGTTTTATCATCCGCTTCGTTTTGTACTGCTACTCATTTATTAACCAAGGTTCAAGGAGTCGTTATGGCGGCTAATACAACACAAAAAATTACGCTTTGGGAGTTTTTTCAAAACCTTGGCAAAACCTTTATGTTGCCCGTGGCACTGCTGTCGTTTTGCGGCATCATGCTCGGGATCGGAAGCTCACTGAGTAGCCACGACGTGGTCACTTTGCTTCCCGCATTAGGTAACCCAGTTTTACAGCTCATTTTCGTCTGGATGAGCAAAGTAGGTTCGTTTGCATTCAGCTTCCTGCCAATCATGTTCTGTATCGCTATCCCTCTTGGGCTGGCGCGTGAAAATAAAGGTGTTGCCGCATTTGCAGGTTTCGTCGGTTATGCGGTAATGAACCTGGCAGTCAACTTCTGGCTTACCGCAAAAGGCATTTTGCCTACCACCGATGCCGCGATTCTGAAGGCAAACAACATTCAAAGCATCCTTGGGATCCAGTCAATTGACACCGGTATTTTAGGTGCAGTGATTGTCGGGGTGATTGTTTTCCTGCTTCATGAACGTTTCCACAATGTGCGTCTGCCTGATGCGCTGGCGTTCTTTGGCGGTACACGCTTTGTGCCCATCATCACCACGGTGGTGATGGGGCTGGTTGGGTTGGTTATCCCGTTAATTTGGCCAATTTTTGCCGCAGGCATTAACGCGCTGGGCAATATGATTAACAGCGCAGGTATGTTTGGGCCGATGATCTTCGGTACCGGCGAGCGTTTATTACTGCCGTTCGGTTTGCACCACATTCTGGTTGCGCTGATTCGCTTTACTGATGCTGGCGGCACCATGGATGTTTGTGGTCACAGCGTCAGCGGCGCATTGACCATCTTCCAGGCTCAACTGAGTTGCCCAAGCGTTCACGGCTTCTCTGAAAGCGCCACCCGCTTCCTGTCACAGGGTAAAATGCCAGCCTTCCTTGGTGGTTTACCTGGTGCTGCATTGGCGATGTACCACTGTGCTCGCCCAGAAAACCGCCATAAAATTAAAGGGCTGCTGATCTCTGGCGTGATTGCTTGCGTCGTTGGTGGCACCACAGAACCACTGGAATTCCTGTTCCTGTTTGTTGCTCCAGTGCTGTACGTCATCCACGCATTGCTGACTGGCCTTGGCTTTACCATTATGGCGGTGTTGGGCGTGACTATCGGCAATACCGATGGCAACATCATCGACTTCGTAGTGTTCGGGATCCTGCATGGCCTGGCGACTAAATGGTACATGGTGCCAGTCGTCGCAGCTATCTGGTTCGGCGCGTATTATGCCATCTTCCGCTTCGCGATTACTCGCTTCAATATCAAAACACCGGGTCGCGATGTTGACACTACCAGCAGCGCTGAAAAAGCGATTGCCGGTCAGGTTGGCAAGTCTGGATACAATGTTCCAGCGATGCTAGCCGCACTTGGCGGTGCGGAAAATATCGTGTCTCTCGATAACTGCATCACTCGTCTGCGTATGTCCGTAAAAGATATGTCTTTAGTCGACTCAGCCGCACTGAAGAATCTGCGCGCCATTGGTGTGGTTCAGCTTAACCAGCATAATCTGCAAGTGGTGATTGGGCCGCAGGTCCAGTCAGTGAAAGATGAAATGGCGCATCTGATGCAAACTGCTCAGGCGTAAATCACGATGGGCGCTTCGGCGCCCATTTGTTGCGAGGTGATATGTTCGATTTTTCCACCCCCGTTGACCGTCACGGAACCTGGTGTACCCAGTGGGATTATGTCGCAGACCGTTTTGGTGCCGCAGACCTCCTGCCCTTTACCATCTCCGATATGGATTTCCCTACCGCTCCGGTCATTCTGGACGCATTACAAAAGCGTTTATCTCACGGTGTATTGGGTTATAGCCGCTGGAAGAATGACGAGTTTCTTGGCGCGATTGCCCACTGGTATCAAGCTCGTTTTAACAGCGTGATAGATAAAGAAGCGGTGGTTTACGGCCCTTCTGTTATCTACATGGTTTCACAGCTGATTCGCCAGTGGTCAGCACCAGGTGACGCGGTACTGATCCATACTCCGGCTTATGATGCGTTTTACAAAGCCATCGAAGGCAACCAGCGCGAGGTCTTTAGCGCACCGTTGCATAAAACCGATGGCGGCTGGATGTGCGATATGACAGCACTCGAGGCGCAACTGGCCAAACCTGAATGCAAAATCATGTTGCTGTGCAGCCCGCAAAACCCAACCGGCAAAGTCTGGACACACAGCGAACTGGAAACCATGGCCTTGCTGTGCGAACGCCACGGCGTCCGGGTTATCAGTGATGAAATTCATATGGATATGGTGTGGGAAGGAAACCTGCACACGCCATGGTGTGAAGTAGGCAAAGGCCAGTGGGCGCTGTTCACCTCCGGTTCCAAGAGCTTCAACATTCCTGCGTTAACCGGAGCCTACGGCCTGATTAACGATGCTCATGAACGCCAGCAGTATTTGAATGTGCTGAAAGGCCAGGATGGACTGTCATCCCCTGCCATTCTGGCGGTTATCGCCCACATTGCGGCTTATCTGGAAGGTGCTGCATGGCTGGATGAACTGCGCGCTTACCTGCAAAGCAATCTTCGCTATGTGGCAGATGCGCTAAACAGTGAGTTTGCGCAACTGAACTGGCAGCCACCGGAATCAACCTATCTGGCGTGGATTGATTTTCGCCCGCTGGGTATTGATGACAACGCGCTGCAAAAAGTGCTGATCGAACAGCAAAAAGTCGCCATCATGCCGGGATATACCTACGGCGAAGAAGGCAAAGGTTTTGTGCGCCTGAATGCCGGTTGCCCACGAGTTAAGCTTGAAGAAGGTGTGAAGCGCCTGATTGCGGCAATCAAGTCGCTGCAATAAACGTCTGGGGAGGCAACTCCCCTTTTTATTTGCGCAACGTAGCTTTTTGGACACATTTGTTTTTATAATTTCACACACCCACCTTTAATACAGTAACTTACAGCAGCAGACCGCGCTCACACGTCACATGCTGCCTAAAGTCACCTCGAGTCATACCTGCCTTGCCACGCGTCGCCTGGCACAAAAATGTCACACCATTTTCACCGCGCAACTCAATCACATCACCGGCACATCGTCGAACTCACCACTCCTGGCATCGTTTAGTATCCACGTCACCACGCCGAACACCCCGTCATCCTCAAGATCATCCAGAAGAGCGAATTTCTTTTCAGGATGGTCGATTTCCTCCAGGTGAGGGATCGGCACCTTCCTGAACCTCAATACCCTGAAATCCCCCTGCAGTGTTCCAACAACTATCGAGCCATCACATGGCGTCTTGCTGCTGTCGACGACCAGTAACGCACCGCTCATGATTCCTGCGCGCCAGTGCGTACCCGCAGCCCGTACAAGATACGTAGCATGCGGGACGGTGATGCAATGATCATCTAGACTGACGCGTTTTTCTGCAAAGTCGAGCGCTGGAGATGGGAATCCCATGATAATACCCTCTGATTTATACTGTATATAATCACAGTATATTTTAACCAGAAGGTAGATCAAGGAGGTTTACACTAAACGTTCCTATTCTGGTTTCGCAGGCCAGACCGGGTTAGCAGTATCTACTTTCGTCAGCTCGTAACGGTATTTCTTCCACGCCGCCAGTTTTGGTTTGTCAGCCTCATCTATGTAGCCTCCATCACTTGCATCACGCAGAGGCGCAATCATTTCCGATGCCTCATCCAGCAAAACAATTTTTTTTCGTGAGGCGATAGCAGCGAGTTCTCCAGGCGTTAGTGGGGGAACATCAACCCATGCCGGATTACCCTGGCTATCAGCGCCCAGCATCTTACCTTCTGGCGGAGCCTGCATAAATCCATCTACAATTTTATCTGATACTTGCACAACATCTTCAGGGAATGTACCAGCAAGCTCGTAATCTTCTTTTAAGGACGCGTGGTAAAAACCGAGCGTAAATGCGGAAAAATAAAACATATCATCGTCCTATTGCGATAAATGAACCGACTGTAGCTCCGGTCGCATCATAGATGCGGGATGTTCTGGTAGCGGAGGCTCCTGTAATCGTTACTCCAGGCGTACCAGCCATTGATACATCAACGAGCATCTCTGCCGGAAATGCTGTTGGAAAAGTTAATGTGTTAGACCCGCTGTTCAAATTCCACGCATAGAACTGGATGATTAGCCCATTTGGAAGCTTGGTCCATCCGTTTTTAATATTCACGGAAAACGGAAACGCAGACATATCAGGTATCTGGTTAGTGCCGGTACCTACGTCGCGCTGTGCTGCTGTTTTCAGTCCAAGGTTTGCAAGAGCTTCCGCCACAGCAGCAGATCCGGCTGCTGCAATTTCGCTGAGGTTGCTTGCGGTCTTGAGATAACCGGTTGTTACATTGAACCACCCGGCACCACTGGTGTTTGGATTTGTGGTGTTTGAATCTACAGTGTTCTTATATTGCGTAGTGCCATCGGTTCCGAGCACTACTGCGCCCATCGGATAGCCGCCAATAGCAGTTGAAAATGCAGCATCCCAGGCATTTGTTGCGCCTGAACTGGCCCATCGCGCAAGCGCTGAAAGCTCAAATAAAATCTGATTCATATCCTGACCTTTCGGAGGTAACCCACCGGCAGATTTCAGGATCATGGTAATTGGCGGGAAGCCATCAGCATAGGATGCTGTATTATCTCCAGCTGGAGTGGTTGGCAAAATTGGCTCACGCTGACCATTAACAGCGAACGGAGTTGATTGCTTTACAGGTGCATCAGTACGATTCATATTTATTCTCTGTAAAATGTTCCATCATTAAATGGATATGCATCTGAAGCGAATCCAAAATACGGACTCACGATCTGATTGATATTAATAAGCACACCACTGGGGATGGGAACAACATCATAGTTAGTCATGATTGACTCTTCATATGGAGCCAGTTCAAACTCGAATGTTATCCCCATCGTCATATCTCGATAATTTACGCAATAAGCCCGCCCTCTTTCATAGAAGAGTATCTTTAGAAACTTATTAAGTTCCGGGATAGTGGCAATGCTAATGTTTGTAAATGCCTTACATAATATTAACGTTCGATATGCATCATCGCCAAGTCTTACGTTTGTTGTCTCTTGAACGCCGCCAAAGAATGGAGATTCATTGAATGGCGTCGGGTAATCAGGATTTGCATCATCAGCCTCACCAAAACCAAAAGAAGTACTTTCAATAGGCGCAATGATATACCGGCTAATATTTACTATCTTTCCCCACACATCAAGACCGTAAGTCTCACAAGTCGTTAAATCCCACACTCTGGTGATAAACTCATCCGTAAAATCATCAAGACTGGTAGCCTGATCAAAGGTGCTAATTATGGATAGAAGTTTTTGACTGGCAGAGTACTGGGTAAGAACGGTGTCTTGCCACATGCCTCACCCCTTACGTTAATGTTACATTAATATCTGATTCCTGAATTGTGGGAACCTGGTCTATTCCCATTGTCACCGCTGGACCAAAAGTTGAACCATCCAGTGAAACTTCAAGGGAAAGTATTCCTACTGAATCTGGCGAAATAGAAATAACAGGCGCATAATATTTACCAGCGTTAATTGTTGCTCCTATTCTCGCCTTCCCGATCCCCTCATACCCGCCATTAAATACGGTTACAATCATATTTTTAACCTGAGCTGTAATGTCGCTCGGTGGATTTAGGGAGCTATCTAATTCAACTTTAAAGTAGACCCGTGTCGGAGTGGCCTTTAACCATTGCATATCATATTCAGGATACGGGGCCATGTAGTTAATGTTGTCATAAATGGTGTAATGCGTTGTCCCATTCATGTTTGCGCCAGGGTTGTAAGTCTGGAAAATTGACTCAGCGACATCAGCATCAGCCCCGCCATACACGCAGATGAATAATGAATGGCCGAGTACAGGGTAATTAGTCGCTCCTTTATTGACGGTGACCGCCGTCCGGTTAGACCATACATACGCATCCAGCACCCCATCCGTAGCAAGAATGGCAGCCAGCGTTGAGGCGTCCTGATTTCGACTGTTTCGGGCCACAGATTGTTTGCGCCGGGTTTCAAATGCAATTCTCGACTCAACATCGACGCCAACAACACCGGGGCTTGTGTTTGTAACCGCATCCCATCCCGGTACAGAGCGATAAATTTGGTTAAGTGCTCCGGCACCGCAGGCGATTGGGCCAGTCGTGGTGTTGACGAACTGCACATCAATGGAGCCCGTCGCGGGTATAACGGCATTATCAATGGTTTGATAGATGTACCCATTCTCGTCTACCGCGGTGCTACCAGCCGGAATAGTGGTTCCAACCTTGCCAATGCATGTTGCTGTGACCACCGTACCTTGCGCGGAGATCCGCTCCTGAAAGTAGATGCGCCCTATTCCGTCCTGAAACCTTCCTGTTGAGAAATCAGGGTTCATCTGGTTGAACAGGCAGAGCAGTTTGTCATTTACCTGGGCAATAATTTCAGTGTCTGACTGCGCGATTTGGCCCTGTGGTGAACTTAATGACTGACTGGCACCACCACCCAGCGCAGTGCTCATGTCAGTGAGTCGGCCAGAAAGGATGTCGGAAACATCGGGGATAAGAAGGCCATTCTCCGTGATTGTGACATCCGGAACAGCGGTCGTTAGTGTCGTCATAAATTTGCCTGCGCTACATTCCCGTTTACGTCAGTGACGCGGATAGTCCCGCGCATGCGCCGAGTGTTTTTATCGAAAAAGACGTTCGCGATAGCCTGGTCAACAATGGGAAGTTTTTTGGCTTCTGTTTGCAGCTTCTGCGCCACATAGCTTGGCGTTGGCCGCTTACCTAAAACATCTGTTTTCCATGGAATGCCAAGAGTGTTGTCGTAATAGCACTCACCAAAGAAGACCAGGCAGGCGCTCGCCACGTCCTGTGCTACGGAATAGGACTCATCAGCGATGGCAATACTCCCGTTACCATCCAGCGTTAGATCCCATGTTGATGTATCTAATTGCATGGTTCTGTAGGTCATACCGGTTTGTCCGTTGCGTTGGATGTGACTGTAGAGCCGCCAGTCTGAACACCCGTAACAGGGTGCTTGTGCGCATCGTAGTTATCGCGAAGAGTTTTAAGCGAAGCAGATTGCGTCCCGCTATTGTCCGTGATGTTCCCGCCAGCCTGAATGCTCCCGCTTACTTTCAATAATGGTGTCGTCATCTCCACGCCGTCAGGAGCGGTAACGTTGGCCTTGGTGCAGGTGATGTTTACCGGGTTGGGGCTGGTGATGTTTATCGCGCCGTCTGCAAATTCGATGAACTGAGTCGGGATTTGATTGAGTATGCCGCCAAAATAAATAGCATCTGATTTACTGTTCTTTCTTTTACTGCCAGGCACCGACTCTTTCAGATTGGCTCGAATTAAAGACGTATCACGATCGCACACACCAATAAGCCCAATATCACCAACCACAGGGTTCATGACTATTGCGCTGTTACCTCGTTGCAGCCTGAACACAGGCAGATCGTACAGTGTCGAATTGGCAATCATCGCGCCGGTGCGGTCTGTTCTTGAGAGCAGAGGAATAGCATCAACCACTAAGTTTGGCGCTTCTCCTCTAACCGCCTGAACCTTTGCTATTTCAATAAAGAAGCGCCCAGACATCAGCATTTCAAAAATATATTCCAGAGACTCGGATTCACTTACCTGGGCACTCGTTGGGGTAAATAAATTATCATCCATTTGTTTTCTGAGCCTCTGCTCTTTCATCACTGGTTCTGCTGGCGGTGCATATGGAATGCCATAAACCATCTGGCATCCATGATGATAATTCATGACTTACTGTTGATAATTTGTATCTTCCGCTCGCCCATGGCATTTCTGTTTTTATGTCAATATATCGACCAATAATCAGGAGTGATGAATATTGCGTCTGGAACATTAACCCTCCTTGAGAAAACACTGGATAACCAATAAGACCATAATCCTTGGATATAAAAGGTATTACATCATCACGCTGTTTTGATGAAGGCCAGAACTCCACCTTATTTGGTGGTGTTACAGACATCGCAAGGCTATATCCTGAACACACTTGGTGTAACTGGTCGAATACGCTGCCTTCAAAGTGAGGGCTTCCTGATGTCGTCATTCCTTCCATGCCTTTAAATACAGCTTTATATCCAGCAGAGGAACAGATGGAGTTGATAACGTCAGTGAGTTTTTGAGCCCCTCGAGCCGTAAAAGGACTCACTGGCATATTTTGCAATTCTGCATTGGCGGTTGCTGATATCATCAGACTGCTTTCAGGCGCAGCGTTCATATTGGCAAAAGATGAAGTCATTCCACCAGAAAAAACTAATGATTCATCTGCAAATATTTCAACACTTAGTTTTTGCCCCCCTGTAATCACTCCATCAGCACGACCAGATAAATCAGCCATACGTTCGAGGCTAAGGCCATAAAGGCAAATATCTGCTGTAGATCCAGTTCTCCCGACTACAGAACCTAGTGACACGGTGGATTTGATATTACTAATGGAGATTTTATTATTTCCAGATTTATCAAACGATGATGTTTCATTTGTGAATACAAATCTGAGTGTATGTTGTTTATACAAGTTCACTATCCTCTATGTAATATAAAATATGACGTTTACCAAGACCATCCCAATGCGGGTCTTGCTGGCCGTCGCTATCAATGAAAACAAGATCACCTTTAACCCCAAGATATGAATAACCAACCATTTTATTCCCATAGAGGCATGGGACACCCTGCATGATTGGGTTACCATTTACCGTCAAGTCCATATAAATAAAACTTTCACGCTGAATCATGCGTATTACGCACTGCTGACCAGCAAGACTCACAGATATGGACTGAGATTTTTTCGGCTCAATTGAGATAGTTAACATTTTCTATGTCTTCCTTGGGCCGGTGATGTTCTCGTTAATTTCTTGAACACGTTCCGCAGATTTTTGTGTCACGCTATCGGTAACTTCAAGAACGGGCTTTTTAACAGTATCCATGGCGCTTTGAAAACCAGTGGTGATAGCGCCTGGTGTCGTTCCAGAAACATCGCTCACTGCTGTTTTGAGTGATGCACATGATTTTCCAAGATCGTCTATGGTGGATGGCGATGCTCCGCCATTTTGCAAGGTAGCTCCTGTACCGGTTACCCCCTGACTTACCTGATCGTTCGTTGGTTTATTTTCTGATTGCGCCCCGGAAAGAATCACATCAACTTGCTGCATGACCTCTTGAAATTCCAGGTAAACAACCAGCAATGTGACACCCTTTTGATGATTTACTTCATAGGCGTGATCTACAAGGTCATAGCTAACAAGCGTCTCTTTTGGGGTCTCAATGTCATACAATCCGGTTGTCTTTAGCATTACTTGAATAGTTCGTAATGCCTCAGACTGACTGGTAAGTGTAAGGTCAAAAATATTTGGTAGGTTGCCAGAAAATCCAGTGAGCCCACTGATAATGATTGAGCATCGCACTCGGGATGGATCTTTCACTTTGTTTATTGACTGATACTGCCCATTCTCAATTGGAGCATTGGTTATTTGCGCCCGGCCACTCGGCTGGATAGACGCCATTCCACTAAACTCCAGTGCAACATAGCCTGTACCGTTATAGCGGATTACATAGGATGGACTGAGTACGCTGTTAATGATTGATAGCGGAGAGCCGCCACCAATGGCGTTGAATATGTCTGCCGTGTTGAGGTCGATAATGCTCATGTTTCACCCATGAAAAACCCGCCGAAGCGGGTTGTATAATGTCTCGGGGGTATATCCAAATCTGGATGCACTCACGATTGATCTAATTAAAACAGCTTGCGCAATACCACATTATTCACGGCTTTCCATGCCTCAGCAGGCCAAGCCTTCACAGTTCCGTAGTTTTCATCTGGAACATCCTTACCAGCAAAACCATGCTCTTTGCACCATCTGCGCATTGGGTAAGGGCTATGCTTAATTCCAGTCTCACGCTCAACCGCTTTGATGGTTGCGAACTTACTGCACTCACCCAATTTTTCAGCCAAAGCATTAGCCTTTCGCTTCTCAGCAGAGGCTGTCGCCATCGCAGTAGCTTCGCGCTTTTCACCAATCCACGCTTTCGTGCGTACCGCATGATCACGCTGCTCTGCGATCAAGCGATTCTCTTTCACCTTAGTCAGCAAATCTTCTAGAGCCTGCTCATAGGTTTGAGGAAGAGAAGATGCGCGTGGGTGAAAATATGAATCTTCCAGGCGTTCGAAGAATCCCCAAGCCTCGTCAGTATCGACAATCTTCGACATTCGGGCCGCGCCCTTCTCTGTCCATAGCGTAAGTGAACGTGCGTTTTTACCAACAGAGCCACTGATAGTTACTCTGTTCTTAAAGTTCTTTAGCTCTTCGCCTGTGATCAAAAAGTAATGTTTTCCATCTTCAAAGCGTTCAAGGTTTCTTGAAAGATTCATGCGAATACTTTTTTCTTCACAACCATAACCTTTTGCCAGCGACTCGGTAGTAACGACGCGAACACCTTTCCATTCAATTACTGGGAAAGTATCAGGATCGACAATCGGCATTGCATTTGCTACATTTACAACAGTTGATGTTGATTGTTGCATTCGAATCTCCAGTCATCAGTTAACGTAAGCCGCCAGCGTCCACTGGCGGTTTTTCTTTTTGCATCTTTGCAAAATTCAGTTGAGTTTTCGTTTTGGTAACCCTCCGTAAGCAATGCCCTTATTATTTCCTGTGAAGCTAATGTTCGCTCCACGCTCATGAGTCTGATTGGTGATCACGTCATTCAGGCTGCTCATTAACCTCTTCGCCAGTGATAACTCCTTTTGCATTTCAACAAGCTGCTTGGTTATACCGTACATAGCGTGGATGCGGATTCTCGCGCCAGTGACGTCGTATCCTTCCTTCTCCAGCTGAGCAAGTAACTCCAGTTCTGGAGCGCGATTCTTTTCGTCGAGAATCACGCGAGGTGTCATCCATGCATTACCAAACTTGCGATCATGTGGGTCAGCCGTTTCAATCGGAAAGTTGAAGTTAGCGCGACGCTTGATGGGAGAGGTACCCACCTCTTTATCCATCACATCCAATGCCCAGCGCCGAAATTCTTTTGCAACAGGAGTTGTTGAAAACATCGCCACTAAGTGAGCACCGCGAATGCTAAACACTCGGACTTTTTTCCGGTAATTCCCTGAGGTCATCATTTCGATGACCTGAGTCATTGCCGGTGTAAACTCGTCAGCATTACGAGAAAAGAGTGTGCTAATTGACTTGGTGCTGGAGTATTTCAATGCCTTCGCTAACTCGGCAGAAGTCAGCCAAACCTGCTGATCAGCCACTATTGGGTTAAACGTTACATTGTGGAAAGTTAATGCGTTGTTCTGTACACTATTCATGTTGGTTTTCTCGCAAAGGTTAACCGGCAAATTAGAGGCCTCAACTGTTCTCGCAGTTGGGGCTTCGTCGTATTTACTGAATGGTAACAACGCCCTTCTCCTCTAGTTCGCGTAGCAGTTTCAGGCGATACAAAATTTCACTGTGTATGGTGCGAAGTGTTTTCTCAGCAGAATTGGAAATCCAAGACTTATCCTCAGCAGGGAGTCGCAATTGAATTGGGTTGATAGTTTTAACTTCTTTATTCATCATATAAGCACCTATTAATTAAACCTCAACTGCATAATACTGCATCATGATTCATTTGCAATATGCTTTGAGAGTTTTTTAGAGTTTTACGGATGTTCACATGCAGTTTGACGATAACTTCCCACATAGAGTTGCATCTTGCCGTGCGCGTTTAGGCTTGACGCAATCAGAATTAGCATCAAAAATCGGGGTCGTTCAAAGGATGGTTGCCGCGTATGAAATTGGCGAATCAAAACCAAGAATGAAGGTTCTCATCAAATTAGCTGAGGCATTGAATGTTAGTGAAGAGTGGCTAGCTGCTGGTGATGGCCAAGAGCCGGACATACGAAGAAGCCCATCTTCTGCCCCTGCCAGACAAATACCAATTATCTCTTCTGAAAATGTAAGTGCATGGCTTTACGACACCGGCGAGAAAAAGAATCTCATCGAAAAACTTCATACAACCTCATTACCGCTAAGTAACCTTGGTTTCGCCTTGGTTATTGATGACCCTGCAATGGCTTCATCAGATCAATTTGGCTATGGATTCCCTAGAAAATGCTTAGTTTTCTTCGATCCTTGCATGGATGCTGAGGATCAGGATTTTGTTCTAGTGTTAACGCTCGACGGAAAAACGATGTTCAGACAGCTATTTGCTGGGTATTCAGGGACAATTCTTCAGCCAATAGATAACAGATACCCTCCTGAAAACCTCACTAGCTATGAAGATGAAGAAGGGAACACTCCCATGCTAATACCTGCGATTTCGTATGAAGTGCAACTTCCATCAGCAGAACGACTTCAAGATTCCGCATTAGGTTAAAAAAGCCCACCGTAGTGGGCCAGAAAGCAAAAACCCGCCGAAGCGGGTTTAGATTGATGATGAAAAACTTCGGGCGTAACCGGCCAGTATTCTCATTCTGTCGTCGTTATTCGCCTTGGCATGCGCAGGTGGCGTAAAGACAGCAATCAACGAATAGCTGTTTTCATCAAGCAACCCCTTTGCGTACACAAGAGCAGTATCAGATGTTCGGTTCCACTGCATTGTCTTCTGGTCAGTTGCAGTTCCGGACTTGGGATTAACCTCGAATTTGTCATTCCCCAAAGACAGGTGAATATGCCACAACCCTGAGTCTTGTATGTCATCAGGTCTGTCATAAGCAGTATCTCGACCAAAGTAGTCGGGTAGCTTACCTGTCGCCTTATACAACTTAAAATCTTCCAGAAGCGTCTTTTCCAGCGAAGGAAACTGCACGAAGACTGGAGATAGATAGTAATCATAACTATCGCGATTATAATCCACAGTGATGTGCAATTTTTACCTCAGTGAAATTTACCGGATGCGAAGACGTTCGTTCCGTGTTTTGCAAGAGCCCTGAGGCCTTCCATGTCGATGTTACTTTCAAAAGTATCGACATGAGTGATCATCTGACTAATCAGATAATTTAACTTAGCGGCAGCCGCCCTGGCTTGAGCCGTTGCAATCAAAGCCGGTTTGACCAATTCGCTTTGTTCGCCAGAGCACTTCGTATAAACGTTCTTAATAGCCCCTTCAAGACCACGAAGCTGAAGCTCGATAAGGTCGGTTTGAACTGGGTCCAGTTTCTTGATGAAAGATTCCTGGTTTGATTCATTAGAGCTCAGCAACACGGAGTACGCCTGATTTAGGGTCGCAGTCAGTTCTTTGATGAATCCCACAGACTCACCCATCATAAGCCCCCGTATCTGGCTAGTTGTCTCATTGCTCAGATGATAGCTATACGGGTTGCTAGGGATCTGATTTCCTTCATGACAAGGCACGGACGATACTTGCTGCATAAGCAAGCCAACTACCGTAGCTGTTTTGAAGGTATCGAAAAATGGCATTTTATTTTTATCTACTTGAATAGTATGCATAACGTTCTCCTAGTGATGCAGGAGCACCTATGACACAAAACCAAAGATTGTGATTCTTGGTTAGGTACAACATGATGTTGTTAATAGCAGTTTAATACTATTACTCATATTTG
The DNA here is from genome assembly GCF_003675305.1 of Buttiauxella sp. 3AFRM03. NCBI lineage: Bacteria > Pseudomonadati > Pseudomonadota > Gammaproteobacteria > Enterobacterales > Enterobacteriaceae > Buttiauxella > Buttiauxella sp. 3AFRM03. The sequence goes on along the minus strand of NZ_CP033076.1, from coordinate 51,764 downwards.
AGCAAGGTGAACCGGAGTGAGCCTCCGTGAACTTGCGTGAACTTGCGTGAACTTACGTGAACAAAAAGCCAACCTCAGTAAGCGATGTTGCATGAATTTGCAGCGGTTAATGGTTAGAATCAGGGAAACCAAATAAGGATATCAATATGAAAACTAAGGCGGCGCTCTCTTTCCTTTCGTTGTCTCTGATGGGCATTGCAATCATATCTCAAGCACATGCTGCTGATAGCAAAGAGAGTACCCGTGCGCACAGCGAGGCCGTAGAGTCATGCACTGAGTTGTCTAATGCGACAATAAATGATCTTGGTGCCTGGGGTGAAGCAAGAGGAATTACCGAAACTCAATTGCGTCAGTTTGTTGACTCCTTGTGTTTGGGAGGCTTACCTGCCGCAAGAGAGGCTAAAAATGAGGATGAACTCGATATGTATTGGTTGGTGCTTAGGCAGAAACTCTCGGGCAGCATCGCTGATGAGCTGTATACCCCAGTAAGTTCATCACAATCGATCTCCACAAAATATTTCCGTGCTTTGAATGGAACAAAAAACAAAAATGTCACCCACTGACAGAGCTAGAAACTGCGGCATTCGTTGAACTTCTTTGTGCTTGTTGATTTACACTCTTTGTCAGAGCGTCTACAGTTTGCGGGTTGCTAGTAACGTTAACAGTACCGATGTGGGTGCTGTTTGTTACCTTGGGGCTGCCACCACTTGAAGACAGTTGATATGGCCTGCTTTCGGTCAAGCTACGCTGTTTTGTGTAGTAAGCGACATTATCAGGCGCACCACTAGATCCATCACCACCACCGCCCAGTGCACTGCGAATCTTCCCGGTGTACTCCCTGGTCTCTTTTGGCAATGACCTCCAGTTTCCATCCTTGTCAGTAAAGCCATCACCTCTTCCCTGTTTTATCCACTGATCAACATTACCAGGCCCCCAGTTGTAGGCCATGAGGGAATCATTAAGATTTCCATCGTATTTCTTCAGCATCTTGCTGATATAACTTGAGGATGCTGCTCTGGATTTTTCAGGGTCAAGCCGTTCGTCTACCTGCGAGTCAATACGCAATCCAAGCTCTCTGCCTGTATCAGCCATAATTTGATACTCGCCAACAGCCCCCTTCGGACTATAAAGATTTTTTCCATCACTAGATTCTACCTTCCTGATGGCATCGAGGAGTGTGTCAGTAGAGCCGGGAATGTCCCATTGGATGTTATCACCCAATACCGTTCCTTCTGGGCGGCCATATTCGGTATCAATACCAATAGAACGCATTGCGTCGCCAATGTTGCGCTTTGTATAGCTCAGCGATGATTCGGCGCTGTCTTTGATATTTTCCTGATCATTATGAAGGTAGGTGCCATACGCGATAAGCCCAGCCAGCCAAGGAGGCACCGCACCACCAGTAACCTTGCTACCTACATAGGCTGCTGCCAGAAGCTTGAGAGCATTTTCAGCGCCGCCTACCGCCTCCGTAAATCTCTTGGCGGTACTACCAGCGGCATCAAAGAATGCGATAATGTTGCCGTGATTATTCTCAATCCATGAGCCAAACGCTTTCATTCCGTTAACAACATCAGGTGCAAAGGCAGTCGCTAAATCAGTTTTCAGTCGTGTGAATTGGGAATCAAGCTGGCCAAGCGTTGCCACCAGATCTTCCTGCTTCTTCACTTGTGCGGCGGTGATGTTCGACTTCTTCGTTTCGGAATCGACAAGCGACTTCAGCTCACCAGATTTAATTTTGGCTGCATCAGTGGGGTCGAATCCGGCGGCAGACATCACCTGCATTAGGTTCTCTTGTGAGTGTTTCTTCCCGTAGCTGGTGAACTCTCCAAGCGCCTTGTTGGGGTCACCAAGGTTATTAATGTTCAGGCTGGTGCGAGCGCCTAGCACCATAAGGTTTTGAGCTGCACCGGTAAGACCACCGAACACTGTTGGGTCTGCAATGTTAGCCAGGGCCATGCGGGCATTGCCTGATGCAGAGATAAACGCATCCCCATTCAGCCCGGCCTGTTTAAACCCGCGCTGCACCCCGAACATCTTGTTTACGTCGGAGCCAAAGAACTTAGCCTGCTGGCTGGCTCTGACTATCTCGTTTGCCGTAGAGGTGAATAACTGCTTAACACCGTATAACCCAGCACCAACCCCAAGGAATCCGGCAGCCGCCGCAGTAACGCCACGGAATGACGATACCGCCGCAGTGCCGAACTTCTTAGCGTCAAAGCCAGCGTCAGATAATGACTGCCCTGTTTTTTTATTCGACCGCTGGATTTCATCGCCAGTTTTGACGATTTCCCCACCTGTGGTCTTTGCTGTGTCGCCAATCGCCTCCCATTCTTTGGTGACTGTATCACCGAGCTCCCTGGCACCATCCGCTACTTTCTTTTTACCATTCAGGAACTCATCGGCCTTGATGGTTACCTTATACGCCAGTTCCTGGATGATCATCGCTGCTCCTGATGCTTATGCCACACACGCTGGTTAAAGTTCTCAATAGAGATAATCTCCAGCAGGTTGTACATATCCTTTACGGACAGTTTCTCCTGCAATTCGATATACGTTGCTTTTCCAGCGCAGATGATGGCGTTGATAGTTTGGGAAATATTGACGGGAGAAACTAATTTCGCCGGAAGGGTTTCCTCTTCAAGAAACGGGTACTTTACCCTTCGGCGATTGTTAAAAAATCGAAGTTGGCCTTAAAGACTTTGTCCATCACGAGGCGAATGGTTGAAACCTCTTCAAAGTCGATACCGCCATTCACTTTGCGGACTTGCCTTTGCCCTTCATGCGTTATGGCAATTTGCACAGTGGACATAAGGCGATCGCGAAGAGTCCGGGCTACGTCAGGGGATGACGCAGAGAGCACGCTCAACCCAACCGTCGCAAGACCTGCGCATCCCATCGCAATAACATCGGCCGGGATTTCAGAAAAGTTTGATTCACCCATTGCCCGGAAAATGTCCTGAGCCAGCTCGTCAGCGTCCCATGCCGACATCTCGGTGATGATGAACTCCTTCCCCTTATCCCGATTGTCTTCCTCGATGATGAATGGAATCTCTTTGCGTGACATCAGATAGCGCTCCGTGTAACGGTTTCAAAGTGGAATACTGCCGGGCGAGGCTGTAAAACTCGTCGGCCCGGAGGTGCAGGCGTCCACGTATATAAAACCCCATTCACAAAGTTCCACTTCGCCCCCAGCGCTGGGACGGTCAACACGGCGTTGCATGCAAAGGCAGAGATTGCCGTTCGCTCAGCGGCCAGCCAGTCATCAAGGAGACTGCCGGCATTGGATGTCGCCATCAGGTTGATGGTGAACTCTGTCGGGTTGAAGATGAAGCCTGCGTGGTATTTCCCGTCAGCAGACATCATGTCTTCTTTGTTTTGCAGCGCAGCCGTTTCAAACATGTTGTCTGCTGAGTAATCGTCTACATCAAAACCGCCAGGGTAGTAAGAAGGCACGACGATGCGCAACTTACTGTTAGCCGAAGTTATGTCGATAGGCATGAGCCCTTCCTTCTTTATGGTATAATTCAGCTCTCTTCAAATTAATTAAAGAGGCCTATATGAATGATTCAATGGAGTTTTTTAACAGCATGTTTGATTACCGTGATGGTAATCTTATACAGAAAGTAAAAAGGCAACGAGTCAATCCTGGTGATATTGCAGGAACTAAAGACACCAGCGGACACCTTCAGACCATGGCCTATGGACGCTTGTATTTCGTCCACAGAATCATATGGGTTATGTTTAATGGAGATATCCCAAATAAAATGGAAATCGACCATATAAATGGCGTAAGAGATGACAACCGCATTGAAAATTTGCGACTAGTGACAAAAAGTGAAAACCAAAGAAACTCCAAGCTTAGAAAAGACAGCAGCAGCGGAATTCCCGGTGTTGGCTTTCACAAGCAAGCAGGAAAGTGGGCTGCCCGCATTAATATCGATGGAAAACGAAAAAGACTAGGCCTTTTTGATTCCCTTGAGGATGCAGCCAAGGCGCGTCACGAAGCAGAAATTTTATATGGATACCACCCAAATCACGGCAGGGCGGTTTAACCGCCCTTTTATTACAGAATAGCCGTTGAACTCATATCAATACTCTGAATCAGCCCCCCGTCAACCCAGTAAAAAATCGCGCCCTGCAACTGTCGTTCAAGTCGCGCGGCCCCGGTCTGGGTAGGGATGAATAGATACCAGCCTTCCGAGTAGAGCGTTGCGGAAATGTCCTTTCCAACGGTGTTATTCACGATGCGGATTTGCGCATTGTCCAGCACCACTCCTTTCTGGATGGCACCAAATGTCAGCGCCTGGCTTGCAACATCGATAGTCGCCGCCTGAACTGCACCATAGCCATTTTGATTGAACGGGTAAGACTGGTTATTGGTGAACAGTTCCGCATATGCGCTTACCAGATTGGCGTTGATCCACACCTGGTCAATAAAGGTGTCGAGCCACACGAACTTGCCGGTAATGGCACCATCCGATGTGTATTGCTTCATGGTTTTATTCAGGCTGTACGAGCCGTAGAAGTTGTAGCCATTGGATTTCAACGCCTGGGCAGTAGACAGATCGCTCACATTCGGTGACAGCCCCGGGAAGGCGCGGAATTTAAACGAGATCCGTCCATTTGTTTGGGCAAAATTGATGGATGCCGCGTAGGCCAGCGCCGTCGTCGCGTACAGATAAGAGCCGTACACAGGGAAAACACTCTCATATCCATTAGCCACAACCACTGACTGCACGAAGCATGCTGGGTTGTTCGCTACGGTAGGCGCTGCAGATGGGTCGTGAACCACGTAACCATAACGGTTCTTGCTGCCGTTCGCCCACGCGCAAAGCTCTGTCCTCTCGGTGTCAGTCAACTCAATCAGCGCCTGGAATAAGATCCAGTTCTGATTAGTGTTGATGATGTTATTCATCGTCTCAGTCGGCGTTACAGCATCAGAGCCCAGTGAAACAGTTGCCGCGCTGGTCGCAGTCAGTAACAACCCGGTAGCCAGTGCACCAGCGTTAGCATATGAAACCGCACTGTCATCACCGGTAGTCATTGAGCGGATAATGAATCGATTAGCAACCGACAGCCACTCTACTTCAACCTTAGTGATGCCGATCCCGACCTCAAGCTTGCTTGCAATGTCCGTGAAGCTCGTCGCTGTGGACAGGTCAATTGAGGTACTGGTTACTGATGTGCCATCAACGGTTAGTGTGATGGTTCCTGCCGGGATTGCTTTCAGCGTGGCAAGTGGCACACCTTTAAGATTTCCTGACAGCAAATACCCGGCAACATCTTCAGTCACGATGCGCGACATCAGCAATTCACCAGGGATTACGGAAGAGTTTTCATAGCCGTTAAAATACTGCTGCCCGGCGAGGAACTCCTTGGAATCACTGCCCATCAATGCAGAGATATCAGCAGCGGAAAAATAACTAACAACAGCGCCGACCGGCACTAGCTCATTGTCGGTCAGCATCAGGCCATTGGCGTCCACCGCATCACCGGCAGGCGTCACGACATTGGGCGTGATATTAAAATCAACGGATAAAGGGATTGTGCTCATGGGCGTTTATCTACCTGTTCAGTGGTAATTTCGGCGTCGTCGAAATAATCCTGCGGGAACGACACGGTAATATGTGCCTGCAAAGAAAGTGTTAGTGTGTAGCGTTCCTGCCACTGGCTTTCCGCATCTATCATCGGAGCCTGAATCGCAGCAGTTGAGTTAAGCGGAGCCAGTCTTGAATCGATGGCTTTTATTTTGTCGTAGGCATGGCCGGAGGTGAAAACAGTCTCAAGCGCTATAGCCCGATCCCCTGCCCCCTGACCATAGATATCTACCTGAATATCAGCCTGGCGAACCTCGGTGTAGCCCATCGCACTGGTAGCCGGAGAGCCGGTATCTTGCTTAATGTCTCTCGTCGTGGATAACCGGGTGAATCGCAAGGGGGTCAGGATGCAGAACTGTCCTTTTGGCATCGGCACCCTGTTGGCCTGCGCCTGCCGGCAAGTCCCGCCAATTGGTTCGATGTAATCAGCCAGCACATCAATGATGCTATCAATCGTAAAGTCGTTCATGTGCTTACCTGTAGATTAACCAGCAGGCGGCACCAGTCCGGCCACAGCTCGATAGGCTCAACTACAAGCCACGTCTCGCCATTGATCTGGAAGATATCGCCGCCCTGTTCCTTTTCTCGCTGGACACTGAAGTAGTTACCATTCACATAAATCGACTTGACCAGCCCCTGAACGTTCAGCCCATCCACATGCTGCATTTCCCCCTTGCTGAGGGGCTGCAACTGGATGATGACATCCTGATCGGGAAGGTATGAGGGTTGCGGATTTCGGCCAGGCCCAATGACTTCACCGGCGTATTTCTTCAGAACTGAAGAGATATTTGGGTTAACGCGGCGAATGGCGCTATTGGCTATCTTGTGAAGATTCAATGTCGCTCACCTCATACTTGACGTCGCCGATCATTAGCCTTGTGTCCTGCAATGGTTTTATCGACTTATTGCCGCGAGATCTTCTGGCTGCAATAGTGGCTGCGCTAAGTGTTGGGGTATCAATCGCTTTTATCGACTTATAAACGTCATTGGCTATTGTCGCCCCTACAAACTCAAGAACATGCTCGACTGGGACTCCAGCTCGCATCCCTTTAGCCACAGCATCAGACCACTCGCTCTCGTGTTCAGAGACAGCATTGCGGAAAAATGGTCTTGGGGGCTGGTTATTTTCTGGCTGCCCGTATTCATTCCATGCCGCCACCTGCGCCACAGAAGTTCCATCAGGGTAAGTTGCCCCATCAATGAACCCAACTTTTACCTGCTTGGAATCAAGCTCGGATGCAACGTTATTCAGGAAGTCCATAATCAGGTCAGCCATAGTCAACACCCCGGATAGTAGTTAGCCATGCGATAGACTTTCGTAGCCTGCCAGTAGTCCATGCCATATGGACTCTGTGTATACCAGGCGTAACGAAACTCCACCGGCCCGATATCAGATGAAACCGATACGCTACCTTCTGAGGCTGAAGATATGCGACCAACCATTCCCGAGCCACCGTTACCATTGACATCCCCATATCGCACGTATGCCAAATGAGCCATTAGCAAGTAGAGCAATCGCTCACGCTTAATGACGTCATCAACCAGTGAAAAATCGGAGTTGTTCAGGTAATCGGTGGCCTGGTTAAACAGGAATGGAAGAAGCTCATTTGATACGTTGGAAAATTCGGGGAACATGGCGCGGAACTTTGCTATATCAAGCACCACGATCGCCATGGTTTATTCCTCTTTGTCTTCCGTCACACCGGCAGTTTCTTTGCTTGCCTGCTCAAGACCAGTCTTCTGTTTTGACCGCTCAAGAGTTGCATCTTGCAGAGACTTTTCATCAGATACGGCGAACACAATGCCATTTTTGATGAACTTTGAGTCTTTGTGGTTCTTCTCGAATGCCTCCCACGCCTCAGCAGACACATCGCGGGTCATACCAAACCCATTAACCAGCAGAGAGGAGTTGGCACCCGCCAGGATGATCTTCTGATCACCGTGACGGAATGACAGACCATTCGGAAGTTTGCAGCCGATTACGTATGTTGAGGATTTAGCCATCACTTACACTCCCAGCATTTGCGCAAAGAGACCAGGCTGGGTAATCACCGCGCCGTAAGTAGTGCCGGAGTGCTTTTGCTTCCAGCTTGAGGTCATGGTAACAACCGGATGCGCACGAAGCTTCTCGCTATATGCGCAGTAACCCACATCCTGACCTTGGGCATTTTCAGCAAACATCTGCACCAGTTCACCTGCATCCGTGTCGTACTGTGGAGCGATTTCGATTCGCAGATTCGGGAAAGTGTCTTTAACCATCTTTTCGACTGTGTTGCCGAACACTTCGTTAGCACGCTTGAACCAGACAGATGCGTTAGGGCTCATACCCAGAACCAGTGGAGAGGCCATATCGATACCATCACCAATTGCACCGTTAGTGCGGGTAATTAGATCCTGATACAACGCCAGAATATCGTTGTAAATATCGACGACCTGCTTTGCTGACCACAGCGTTGCACCATCTACGGTAATCGGGGTGATTGGCGCTGGCAGGTCTGGGTCATTGAGGATGCCGAAATTAAGCAGCCCGTCTACACCATAGAAGTAGAACTTATTCTGTGCCTGGTTGAGAGTCCACGCCGCCGCTCGTTGTTTTTCTGCAACATATGGCAGCATCGCAAGACCATAACGCTCTTGCTCCAGCTCACCATAGGTGACCATCGTCTGATAGCGATATACCTGACGGTTCTCCCAATGGGATGTAACCTGGTTACCACCTTGCTCGCTGTAATCGTCATATCCAGCGACATCACCAGATTGCTCGATACGCTGGATCATCATGGTGTCCAAAGCCCATGAACCCTTTTTCTTCTCGCCCAGAATGTCGACTGCTTTCTGTTTGGCGAAGATGGTGCGCACAATTTCAGGATCGATGAAGGTGGATACAATTGCAGGGATGCCACCGTTAGGAGCCATGCCAGGTTGAGCGTCAGCATCCATTGCAAAACGGGTTACAGTTGGTGGCAGGGAAATGCCGCGCGATTCAGCTTCCGCTTTAAAGGCCGCGAAATCAGCCTGAGTCAGTTGAGGCATTATGCTTTGCTCCATGTAGAGATAATCAGTAAATCACCGATAGCTGCTGGGCTTGCGACAGACCAGTCGGTTTCAACGGCACCGGAGATAGTTGCGCCCGCAGCACCGGTTGCCAGCAATCCAGTTGCCAGAACCGCAAACACTTTCTGACCAACGGTTGCCACTGTGGTTGAGATAGCCCAGAAGTCACCGCCAACAACCGGAGAAGCTTCGCGCCCGGCAGGAATGGTCATGCTGTTGCTCTGGAGATAACCAATCGTTGCATTGGCATTGTTCATCACGTAGCCGACCGGATTGCCTGTACCGGTATTGTCCAATTTCAGTGGATTGGTCGAGTTGCGCCAGGCAAAGCGAGCCATGATCAGACCACTCGTCCCTGCCTGGTATGCGCCGGGACCACCTGCTGCTGCGATGATTGGGCTATTCGATGCTGGTTGGCCTGCCTGACCCACACCTGAATAAAGGCTTACGCTCTTTTGAAAAGACATATTATTTCCCCTCGAAGTAGGCTTTCACGGCTTCGCGTGAGCTGTGGTTGATGGAGGTGGAGTCGTTAGCCATTGCCGGACGGGAATAGGCTTTAAAAACGGACTGAAGTGCGGCAGATGGTAGCGATGCATGATCTGCACATCCCATCTGTTTGAGAGCGGTGCGGTAGACCTCTTCAGCAGTATCGCAAGCCAACTCGCCAACCACCGGCCGAACATCACGCTCAGCCTGGCGAAGTGCGGCAAAACGCTGTTCTACGCCTTTAATAGCTGAGTCCATGGCTAATTTACTGTCATTTGCCATCTTCTCTTTTTCGTTCTTATCGTCCTCATCCTTCGCCAACTTATCTTTCTCGGCCTGCTCCTCATCCTCGGCGAGTTTTTTCTTCTCTTCCTCGGTGAGTTCGTCTTCGGCTACTTTATTTTTCTTGCCGTCATCGTCTTCATCTTTGATGATTTCCCCGACCTTTTTTTCCATCTCTTCAGGGTCGGCATCGTTAGCCAGGTGAGGCTTAAACAGCGCCATCAGTTTTTGGATTTTTGACATCAGCTTGAGTCCTGTAGGTAATGAGTCATAAACAAATACATCCGGGCCAGCCCGGCCACTTGGCACGATTGCCACGTGGTTACAAACGATGTCACGCATAACGCCATCGTATGGTTCGCCCTCGTACTCGCCAGGCGTCATATCGAGCCGGTAACGGTATGAAGATGAGATTTCACGCTGCTGCTTGTTCTCGACACCGATAATGGAATTCACATCCCAGATGACGAGTGAGTTTTTCAGGTAGGTGCCGTCGAACTCTGCACTTTCACCAGTAGAGCCAATAATTGCCTCTTTCGGAGGGGCAAGAACCGATACAGCGATGTGAGTATTAAGCAGCGGTTGGTTATTGAATGAGCTTGCCGCCTTGCGCAACTCTTCAGGGTCACGCAGGAGTCGATATGCTTTATCCGGAATGAGGCCTAGCTCTTCCCAGCAAGGGATCTCTTTCCCGTAGTAGACACAGATGTTGGCTTTACTGATGGGTGTAAGCTCAACGTGAAGCTTCCCGTCTGCGTCATAGGTGCGCACGCTCGCCTTATCAAAGGCAAACTTCACATCTTTCATGTTTTTACCTTTCTTCAGGTAATAAAAAAGGCCACCGAAGTGACCTAGTTGTTAGTTATTTTCTTTAGTATGGAGTTTGTGTTTATTTGATAAAGCCTAACCATCTCTTTACCGTGTTCATCATCTCCAAGGCCTTCCTCTTCCAGATAACCACTAAAGTGTGCGAGTGCAACTCTTAACGTGGCAACCTCATGATTTTCTAGCTCAATAATCATCTTCCCCCCTTTTCACGAAGTCAGAATGGTAACACAGGCTTCCACGTGCACCCGCAATGAGGTAGTTGCCCGGGCATGATGTACTCGCCATCAATCAGGCAACCTTTGGAAAGATCGAAGCGCTTTCTCTCTTTACCAGCCTTCACATGGCTGTGCCGCGGCTGATTACCTCCACCACTGTGTACCCACTCACCTTCTCGGATCCCTGCTGCCTGCTGCCTTGCCGCAGATAACGCACTGGTTGCTTTCCGTGTCTGGTCTTTCGCAATGAACTCAGCTCGTCGACGGGTGATGCCGAATCTCTTCCCGAAACTGGCCTCAATCTCATCAGATAGAGCTTTGCGATCACCGCCTTTCGCCATTGACCGAAACACCATTGATTCAACTTCAGTGAAGTATTGGGTGGGGATAGAGCGTATTAGTGCGACATTCTCGGAAATGATTGCCTCCTGCTTTTCCAGCATCGCAGGGGTCCATTGCATGTTGATGGTCATTGAGTCTTTACGCGCTGACGCGAGAAGTGACCTGTCTGCTGCCGCTGTAGTTTTTGCCGTGAACTTCGCAGCTATTGGTAAAGACTCTTCCACAAAGCGAGTGATCCATTTCTCAGCAAGCCTCTGAAGCGCATGCCTGACCAGTTTTACCGGGTTAGCATCCATTGCCATTGGATTATCTTCAATGATGGGCAGCACGCTGGACTTCACATCAACCTGCATCTGGCGGACCAACTCCATCATCTGATGTTGATACCAGATCATGTTACCGGCGTTATAGTTGACTGGTCTGAGCGTCTTACTCTTCGCCTTCTTCTGACTCATAGTCACCTGCCAAATTTTCGAAGCCAGCGCCTTCAATAGACTTCAGGGCATCGCGCCCCTCTTCTGAGCTGACCAGTTGAGAGTCAGATGCAGTAGTTACGGTGCGAACTTTAATTTCGTTTATCTCGGCCTTCTCTTTCTCGCTCAGTTCATCAAGCGGACGGAACTCGAAATAAATATCAGGCTTTAGCTCACCAAATTCTGACAGCTGGATGATTTTGAAAATGTTCTCAATAGCCCGACGGTAGTCCAGTTCCTGAGAGCCGGATATCGTTTCGTGCCATGTTTCTATCTCTGCGTCACCGCTGGCGTTAAGCCCTGCTGGCGCGTTACCAAACATCTTCAGGTTAGTCGTGCGCGACGGGATGCAGAGCTGTTCCTGGTAGTTTGAGAGCAGATTGGAAAGCTCGCTGAGAGAGGTCTGTTGATGAAGCAGATCTTCTTCAGAATCCAGAGCCCAAATCCCGAAGTTATCCTGATATTGCGTGAAAAGCTTAATGCGTTTATCGAACTGACCTGGCTCCTGAAGTCGCGCATCCATATCCGTTTTTAACGCTCGCATACGAAGCGTTCTGAGGATCTTGATTACGTTTTTCTTGGCTTCGCGCCAGTCAATAACATAATCCTCCATCAACTGGGTCATGGACAATCCACCAAAGTTATACGACGGCTTGAGGATGTCTGGTACCGGGCGGCTGACGATGTCGATAAAGCGCGACTCATGGACTGTATTGCCCATAACAAACCATGCTTGTGGTTTATAGAAGTCAGCACGCAATGGCTTGTTGGTATTGTACATTGCCGGGTAAACCCAGTTCGGGTCGACACATCTGAACCCTTTCAGGCTGTCTTTTTCAATCTTTCGCGGGTCAATGAATAGCGGCTTTTCGTTCTCCTCGTCACTGGCTCCTACATCAATGAAGATGTGGGCCACGCCGTATTGAGAGTCCTGCTTCACTGCTTCATGAATAAGTCGCTTGATGTCGAACTTGGCCAGCGCAGCATCCATCGCATCGACATCCGGATCACCTTCCTTCCGGCTTTTAATTTCAATCCAGTTGCGCGTCATCTCATCAGCCATCATGGCGTGAGTGTTTGCGTACTCAACCTGTTGCGACATCGCTGCCAACTGAGGGTATCCGCGAAATCCTGAATACTCATCACCGATAGACATGCTGTTAAGCACATCGTAAGGAGTTGCATCCATCGCTAAAGCTGACTCTCGCCCTGCCTCAGGAATAACACCAGGCAATGGCTCATACCGTTTAAATTCAGCTCGCGGTTTCTCGTCATTTACCGCAGACGCCTTGTCGATATGCATCTGCGTTATCTTTGCCACTTCCCGGCGAGGTGCCTGCGCGGCTTTACGTCTTGTCATTGAAGCATCTCGTCAGGGATGTGGAACAGGATGCCAGCTTTAGCTTTCATCTCGGTGATGGCGTCCATCATCGGGTCGAGCTGATCATCATGTGTATTAAATTCAGGGTTAATGGCCTCCATCTCAACGAGGAAATCATTAATGAATGGCTTGTCAGCAGGTAACTTGATGTAACCGGACTCAATGAATCCTTGCGTATCCATCAGGCGGGTGTACTTATCCTTGTCGCGCTGAATGGCCTTTACGGGGCATAGAGCGTCTTTCCTGATGCTCTGTATCAGGCCAGTGCCGGATGCCTTGTCTTCTATCGCCATGTGACGAAGAGGGCCGTTCTTTAGCTGCTTGCAGGAGCTCCAGAATGCTATAGCTCTGCGCTTCAGCTCATCTGATTCCCACTTGCCGCGGATCATGTCGATAAGGTACATGTAGCCGTCAACGCCGAGCCCCCAATGTTCGAACACGGAGAAGTCGTTCACCTCTTTGGTTTTCTGCGCCGTATCGCCGTACACAGCTCGCCACTTCATGACAGGCAGTTCGCGATAGTCACCAAACCAGTCCGACTTAATCAGGCCGCCGCCTTTGGCTGTTGGCCGCTGCTGGTACAGGGCGTTCCACACCAGTGACCCACGCTGCTTGGCTTTATCGACGAACTCTTGCGGCATGCGCTCGGGGAAGAGGATTTCACCAGGCTTACGCAGAATGTACTTCTTGCCGTTCAGCTCATGAATTTCTTCTTTCTCCGCTTCCATCGGGAAGCTAACCACGCGCCACTCCTCACCGCCTTCCTCGGCTTTTTTCAGCAATTGACCGGCAAGGTCATTCTGGTGCCAACGGGTAAGGATGATGATGATCCCGTTAACTTTTGGGTCTGCACGGGTAAAGAAGGTTGTGTCATACCAGTCAATAACTGCTTCCTGATACGTTGGGGATGATGCGGTTTTGTAATCTTTGGCCGGGTCATCAATAATACCGATATTCATACCCTGACCGGTGATGCCGCCATTTACGCCTGCTGCACGATAAGCCCCACCATGTATTTCACCACTGGCGTTTACCACTTCCCATAGTTCTGCGGTGCGAATTGCTCCACCTGCGCCACTCCTTCCGGAGGGTAGTGACGTGCCAGGGAATACATCTGCATATTTCTTCGACCCAACGATACGCTGAGTGTCGCGTGACATGCGGTTAGCCAGGTCTGATGAGTACGAACAGGCGATCACATTCCAGTCGGGATGCTTCCCCAACACATAAGCAGGGAATCTTCTGGACGCCTTTTCACTCTTACCAGAGCGTGGTGGCGCGAATATCATCAGTCGGGGCATCTTTCCGGCTTCGACATCAGCCAGGAACTGGTCAAGCTCAGCAGACAGCAACTCATTAAACCAGCCAGTTTCGTACAGAGGGTTGGTGTAGAGCGTGAACCCCATCAGGGATTCTCTGGCTTCTGCTATAGCTCGGCGCTTAAATGCCTCAAGAGTCTGCCTGTTTCTCAGCGAGTTGCGATCTGTGACGGCCATGACCCAACTCCTTAAGGCGATCTTCTAATTCTTCTTCGGTAATGTCCGAATACTTGATAGGCCCACCATCAGCACCAGTGTTTTCCACCTTCAGCTTATTGGTGTAAGCATCTCCGCACTCCTTGGCAGCCTGCTCCATGAGAGAGGCTGCAAGCGCCATGTTTCTCATCCCCTCAGCTTTCACCGTCATCCTGTCAAGGACTCTCAGGCGGTATGCCTTGTTAGCTATGGGGATGCCTGAAATATCACTCTGGAATCGGGCGCGTGTTGCGTGGAATAGATCTACCCACTTCTTAGCCAAACTCACGCCAGCAGCTTTTGTTGGATCGTGTGACGCCACATGCTGGCGGGTTATCTGAATAGAGAATTCATTTTGTACGGCTTCGACTATTTGAGAGGGAGTGTCAAAGCACGCAAGCTGCTGGACGATGAAGGCTTTCACTTCTGGCTTTAATGCAGCCATGCTTCACCATCCGTATAAACGAGTATAAAAGTTAAGCCACTTTCATGAGGCAGGTGCCACATGCTCTGGCTATATTGATTTTCGCCACTTCGGCGGGATTACTTGCTGCGTTGACTAATTCCTGCACATCAGCGCTGGCACCGTATCTGCGAACCACGCCAACAAACTCTTCGACATCGTGACCGCGCATGCAAAGCTTTGGCAATCCGGTTTCTTTGTAGAACTTAGGCGCACCAAATTCATCGGACTCTTGAGCTATGTGGTAAAGCTCATGCTCTATCAGGGCACAGAATTCCAGATCAGTGCATTGAGAGCAGAAGTCAGCGGCTAGCGTGATGATGTAAGCTGGTTGATGCCCAAACCAGTCATTCATCTGTTGCTCCATTCTTGCCTTCTGCCAACCACCGGCGCGAAACATAACCTCTTCGGCCTGACCTAGCACCGTCCGGCCTTTTTTGGTGAAACCGTGCTGAGCCCAAAGGAAAGCAATGTCTGCTCCATCGAGGTGAGCGTGATCTGGGTTATGGATAGCTCCAGTGTTGGATATGATGTTCTGATGCACCCAGTCGTAAACCCCATCGGCGGGGATCAGTCTGTTGTACGGATGAAACTCTGCAATGAAAACTTCACCCGGAAGCGGTCTTGACTCACGGGCAAACAGCTCTTGTTTGTCGGTGAGCTTTGCCATTGTTATTTCTCGTCTGCGTAAATAGGAGTGATGTTAAATCCAGCCACCCCAATGGTATTTAGCGCTTTTAGTTGAATGCCTGACTTGTCTCTGAGAATGAGAAAGCCATTATTAAACTCTGGCTCAGGGTCTCGTTGATATCCTTGAATTGGATCCCCGCCGTTACAAACTGCGTCTTGGGTGTATACATCAACCTGCCAATAACTGATCACAAAGGCCATTTTCAGCACATCCCACTTTTCACTCTCGGAGGATTTCTAACCCAGCGAGATATTTATCTTTAAACAATGACACCAGCAGCACGTAATGATGCTATCAGTGCATTCAGCTGAGTGCCTGCGCTTGTGCCATCAGCGGCCACAGTGCAGTTTGCTACCGTTGCAGCCTGCTTTACGCCACCAAGGGTTGCAGGTGCGGCAGGCGGCAATGTATATGCTTCACCATCCACATCATCCATAGTGGCTACTTCTACGGTCTTGCCAGATTGAGCAATTACACGTTTTGGCATCTTGATTTCCTCGGGTGTTTAATCGTGGTTAAAGCCATTAAAAAAGCCACTCGCAAGTGGCCTTTGTGATGACAATAAAACCGTGAAAAGGTGTGAAGCGCTCGTGCAGTTTGTTATGCGAAAAGTTGCCTCACATCAAATTTGCAGGCTTTTCACCATGATTCTTCTATAGTCTTCAGGAGATTTTTCTTACTATTAGTTTTTCTCTGGGAGGTAAGGAAGTTGTTTAAGGTTATTTCCGTTGTAGCACTTTTGCTGATTTCCTTGGTGTGGGGCGCGTTAATTTTTGATATTGAAATGATTTCTCACCCTTTATCTCGGATAACACACTGGTTCGAAGATAGATTTTAGGCTCATTCATACATAGACGAGTTTTAGGAAGGGAGAGCCGTTGTGAAAGTGGCTCTCTAAGCTACTGATTTTTAGGAGGCTCAATTTTGAGCCGGTTAGGCAACCTTCCCTTCCATCAGTGCAACCATATCCGGATCAAGCTGGTCGATAAGTTTCTGTCTGGTTTCGTTCAACAGTACCTTTCTCCCTCCGGAACCCCATTTGCCCATTTTACTGGCGCACTGACTGATATCCTTGGTTTCACCACCAATCAAGTGATCGAGGCGATTAAGCTGATTGAGGATGTCCAGTGACTTAGTCCGACTCTCAATGAATGTGTTGTACACATCAATTTCGAACTCAGGTTTAATCCATGCGGCGTAGCGCACTGCAACCATCTCGACACCCCAAACCCCCTTGCTAGCACCGCCCTCTACAATCAAAAGAACTTGATTTTTTTCATGGGGACGTTTTTGTCCTCTAGTTGCTAGCGCCTGAATAAATCGCCGAACGGAAGCGCTCCGAATAAATTTGCTCGGCTTCTGTGACTCGGTGGCCTCGCCATTTAACACAGCGGCGGCGTGTAAATCGTTCAGGCAGTAACGACCTTCGTTATCGACGCGAACGGGTACGCCGTTTACTACTACGGTTGGATATTGCATAGCGATTACCTTTTAGAAAGATGAGCCTGCTCGCACAGAAAAGCCGCCCCGAGATGGTCGCCACCATATACGGCAATTCTCAGGCTCAGCTTTCTGAAAGACTCGGGATGATTTGCGCTGCGAGGCGCGATGTTTACTGCGGGTATAAAAAAGCCCGACCGAAGTCAGGCTCTGTTAATTGGGGTGACGAATTACTTTGTGTTAGCGACGGCATCGTATGACCGTTCGCATGCCAGGCCAGCTATTCGCCTTTCGTCAGCAGTTGCTGCCAGTTGCTGATTTCGTTCGACAGATTTGCTGAGCACGTCGGCAAGCAATACTCCGGAGTTGGCCCTTGTCGCGCTTGCGTTGGCAATTGCGGAAAGCTTGCTGGTTTCACTTGCTGCGAGCTGACGCCGGATGTTTGCGATGGTGAGTTGCAACCTGTCAGCAGCAGACTGAGCGTTAGCAGCATCAAGCCGCGCTTTGTCGAGTTGAGTTTGTGCATCTGCTGTCACCTGGTTAATTTCGTTCTGGCGTCGCTGTTCTTCGGTGCGCTCTTGTTCTTGTCGTCCAGCGAGCTCGAGAAGGTCTTTAGCATCACGCTTGGCCCATTCAAGTTTCCATTCGCGGTTAGTGTCGAATTCGCCGGACTGGTAGCCGTAGTGATGGAGTGCGTAACCTATGCCGCCGAGTGCTGAGAGCACAAAAGCAATGATGAGTACCTGATATCGGGTTTTCATTTTTGGCCCCAGGTGCAAACCTCATATTCAACGTCGCGCCGATTCATCAGGCCTTTCCATTTCTTCCCGCCCGCATATACCCACTGCTTGAGTCCGTCACACGCCGCCTGGTAATTACCGGCGTTGAGGTTACGCAGCAAGGAAGAGCGTTCAAATGCCGATGCACCAACGTTGAAACTAAAACTGATAAGAGCCGCTTTCTGGTATTCACTGGCTGGTACCTTTACGGAACGCTCAACGGATTTGGCGAATGGCTGAAGGTCTTTGTCGAGAATGGCCTTGCACTCTTTCTCGGTGTACTTCTTGCCGATAATGATGTCTTTGCCAGTGTGTCCGTAACAGACGGTGAGCACGCCAGCGACATCGTAATAAGGTTCGTATCGCACACCCTCAAGGTCAGGTATCAGCACTGCGGCTATAGCAAGAGCGCCAGAACCAGAAGTCGCGATCAGCTTATTGCGTAGAGACGAATTCATTCAAATCTCCCGGGGCGCTTTCTGACTCAGGTCAGCGATAACTTGGGCTGTGGCTGAAGGGTTTTTAACGTCTGTCTTGCTCAGGATGTCTTGCAGTATCTTCGTGCGCTTCATCTGCTCCCGCTTGTTGAGCCGGTATGTGAGGACGCCGAGGATGATGCTAAAGGCGACGCCAATTATGAAGGCCCAATCCTGTAGGGACAGGCTGGCAAAGAAAGCCGCAAGACCAGCACTCCCGTATGAGGCGTTACTGTATCTTTCGTCCATCTTCATAGTTCCTCTCCTCGCGTTGTTGGCGGGAGCTGTGTGAGTTCGGGAAAAGCGCCATCCATGCCACGGCACGTTATCTATGAGTGATATTGGTTGCTGGATGGTTGGCGCTAAATATGAGAAAAGGCCGCTCTATGGCGGCCTTGATTTAATTGGTGGGCCGTGGAGGATTCGAACCTGCCTACCTTTCCCTTATGAGGGGATTGCTCATACCTGATGAGCTTTCGGCCCTGAAACGCAAAAAAGCCCCGCATCAGCGAGGCCTCTTTTTAATCCACCGTAACAATCAGACGGATTTGTAGTGTTAGGATGAAGATTAGTCTTTTTTTCCGCGACATACAATGGTTAATTTCTACCAAAATCCATTTCAGTAGAAATAAATTATCAGTTTGTGACTTTTGACAGCATCAAGTCAGCAATAGCCTCTTCTTTGTGGCATTCGCTAACCAGCATCTCAAAGAATGGCTGCACATGGTCATAGGCAAATGTTTTCTTCACGTCCCATGCCGTTTGGATTGCCTCCAGAACGGTTGAAAACTTAAGCCGGCGGTAACCACGACCGGAGCACTTGTCGCAATCTTCCCAGACTGGAATGCCACCGAGTGCTTCAGTCTTATCCTTGTTCACCACCTTCCCCTTGCCGTGGCACCGGCATGAGTTGCTGACTACCTTCCTACCCTTGCACGATTTACAGACAGCACGCACTACATCGCGCACTTCTCTTTTGTGCTCCCAGTCACCAACACAAACAGCGCGAGACATTTTCGCCCACTCAGGAGCCTTTCCCCATGGGTGGGTTACTTTCATGGTGAAAACTTCGGCCTCTATGAATCCTTCCCCAGAGCAGCATTCGCATTGACGAACACTAGCCGCGCTGCGTGAATAATCCTGATAAGCAAAAGTTGCGAGTATTTGCAGAACCCTTTGCTTAATATCTTCATCAAGTTCTGAGATTGCCCGACATTGCCCTGCAAGGCGCTGTGCGATTTCATAGAGTCCCTCTACTGCTTTATCTGGTGCGCTGATACCAATCTTCGCCAGATACAAATCAAGACCGATGCCGCTTTTAAGTCCTGCAAGACCTAATGCGGCCATCACTTCACTAATGCTCAATGCGTCAGAAGCCGTTGCCCTGGGTGCGTCAGTGATATGTGGTGATTTTGGTGCGAAGCATTTCCCGATCGCTTCAAGTCTCATGCTGCCTCCGATATGTCTTTGATGCTGGGAAGCTCTCCAGTCGTTTCTCTGATGACTAATACCAATTGCCCGCCAAGAACCCGCTGACATCGCTTAATGCGCATGTCGTCAATCTGACCGTCATCCAGCCAGAAGCCAGCACTGGTGAGAGCGTCAAAAACGGCTTTGGGCAAATTGTCCAAATCTCGTTTGCGGTTATCGGGAGGTGCTGCATGGATGGTTACTTTGATGCGGGGTGTAATGCTGATGTCTAACTTTGCTGCCTGGATAATCTGGATAACTTCTTTTCGGTATCGTTTCCCCCATTCGCTGATGTAGTGCCGTCCTCTTGAGTGTCGCCAGTAGCGGTTATTGCTTGGCGGCCAGGGTAATATCAGTTGATAGCTTTTCATGATTTCACCAATCCCTCTTTCAGCCAGATAACCTGAGTTCTCGCCATTCCTTCCAGTGCGCACTCTTTCGCGTATTCGGCGTCTACAACGTGCGTACGGCGATCAATTTCATCGTGGCATGCAGAGCAAGCAACGGTGGCGATAAGGTCAGGAGGTTTGATTCCGGTGCCGCATAAGCCCGGTAACCGGATATGGGCTAAGACTGAGGTTTCTGCGTTGCCGTTACACACTCCAGGAATTCTGACCTGGCATTCACGGCCTCGGGCTGCATTGCGTAGATTCGCCATCGTGCATTACTCCGTGTGGGTCTGTTTCTACATACGCCTCATGAGCGCATTCGTCGCAAAAATAAGTCTCGCCGCTCAACGGCCTTGTACACGCTGCGCAATATCCTGCTGCTGCGTTGCTGTTGCGCTGGTAGGTGGTGATTGATTCAGGACTTAGCATTCAACTCACCAATGCGGTCGGCAAAGCAAATGTCATCGTAATCCTTCGCTTCGGCCTGCGCTTCGTAATGCGCCATTGATACCTCTTCCACCCGGAAGACGACGCCAACTATGCCAGTGCACTGATTGACGTATTCCCCGTCATCTTCGAGAGTTTCATTGATTACTAAATCGACCGTTTCTCTCAGGCAAAGCAACGCGCATTTCAAGTCGATAAAACGCCTTGTGTCTGTCATGCAGGATGTCACGCGATAAGTGAGCTTCTTTGGCCCTTCTTCGCGCTTCTTCTGCTCTCGCTCGATGGCATTTTTAATGTCGGCTAGCTCGTGGTTATTCATTTTTGAATAGTCGGTCATGCTCTAGTCCTTCTCATGCGATCCCATTTAGCGCGCAAGAGGCTGTAGACATAATCAAATGTCTGCACCTGGCTTTCGGTTGGGATTGGTTTGGGTTTGTTGCGGGAACGTTTGGTGGGTTTGAATATGGACGCATCCATTACTGCGACTATGCTGCTCTTTCGCTGGCGCATTCCTCTCTCCCTGCTACTGCGGCACCGTATTCCATCAGCAGGTCACGCTCTACAAAGCTGACATTGCAGACGCCCCGCATGTGCGGATTCCAGATCAGCAGCATTGAACCTTTGTTATTCCCGTTCACTGGTTTACCGGTATTAGCACGGACAAACGAAAGTCGGCCGCCAGTGATAAACCGGATTTCACTGCATGTGCGCTTAGCCTCATTGAACCAGCCAACCGATGTATCAGCAGGAACCAGCATCACCGCGCCATGCTCGTCGCTATCTATCTGCGAGGCTTTGCGTACCCATGGAGTGATGTCACTGTATGGTGGGTTAATCCAGATATAACCAGGCGGGAAATAAATATCCCATTCAGTTTCCAGAGCGTTCTGCTCTTCGGTCAGGTAAAGCGGGTAAAGGTGGCTCGTATCGCTGGCGGCTGCATCACCAACAAAGTGAAATTCTTTGTTTAGCGCGGCGGCTATTTCCGGTGGTGTTTGCCATAAATTGCGGATGTCGATCGGGGTATTACTGCCGGTGAAATCACTCATGCTGCTCTCCTGCGTTTGTCACCAAATCGCTGCTCAAGCTCTTCGGCAAGTTTTGTCTCTTCACTCCACTTAACGCCCCGTTCCGCGCCAAATGCATAGGCACACTCGATAACGTCGACCATTTCCCGGATTGTCATTTTGCTGGTTGAAAGCCCGAGAACGACAAAACCGCCATTGATGCCTGGCACTGTCTTCTGGCCTTTGAGCGCTGCGGTGATGACGTGCTTCCACTCTTCAGGCGTCAGCCAGTTGGCGTACCACTCAACCTGTTTTGAAATGTCAGTCAGCATTGCCCACATTTTGTCGTTTTGAGCGAGCGTTCTGGTCATTTCGGTGATGGTGATAACGAGAGGTCGGTGTAAGTCGGTGGGTAGGTCGCGGATAATCTGGAGTACGTTTTGTTTCTGCGTATCAGTTCTGAGATAAAACTTTGGTTTCTTAGCCATCGCTATCTCCTTTAACGGTTATGCCAGCGGCGCGGACTTGACTTGCGGCATAGTTTCGACCATCAATCCAGCCAGTGGAGTACCCGTCTTTTTCAGGTGAAATCATGTGCTCAATTTCGAATTCGGTGTGACTGGCGATATCTACGACGATTGCGCGGCGGGCGGCCTTCCATGCTTCCCATCGAAGCCTTACATTGAGATTGATGTAGTCGCCCCATTCCATGCAGAAATCAGAGTCATCAGACATAACTGTTTTGCACCAAGCTTCAAACTGCGCCTGGCTGTCTTCAACCTTCAGTGGTGATGTGGTCATTCGTCCTCCAACTTCTTTCTAGCACTGAATTGCGGCACGGTTTCCATATCTACAGAGAAAATTCCAAGACTTTTCCCGCCAGAAAAAATCTCTACATCCATGGGCCAAGACGATTCCCAACCATCATGATTATCAAAGTAATCATCTGCTGCCTTCTCGGCTAAAAAATCAACTTCCCACGGTTCGTGGCACTCATCCAGCTCATAACCCAGAAGGTTATATGCGTTTTCGATGCCAAATCCGCAATCTTCCATTGCATATTGAATTTCACTCACGCTCTCACCTCTCGCAAATACTGATTTAACTGATAGCCCTGCCAGTTGGCGCGGCACTCTTCGAATACTGAATTGCCCGGAGTTGGCTCCATGAAAATAGCTGGCTTCGTCGACTCCTTGCCGAGCTTGTATGAGCCGCGACCGTACATCACTGGCGGGCTGGACTTGTTAGCGGTGTAAGTTCTGATCCCCTTCTTACCCTGGGTGCAGATATTCCCGGCTTTCACCATCTTGGTAATGGCATCAGAAATGTTCTTCGTGTGGCTGCCCATTGCTTTGGCTACATCAGGCATCTTGATGCCGGGGTTATCTTTGATGATTAACCAGAGCTGGTATGCGCGGGATAGTTCTTTGATTTCGGTGGTCATGATTTCACGCTCCGTCGATAGCTGGGCCAGTCAAAGTTAATCCACATGCCGCCGTCCATTGTCATGCGATCCATGATGCGTGGCCCAAGCAACTCAGTTAGTGCTGTAGAATCGAGGTTCGTCAGCATGCCAACAGGTTTCTTGTTCGACAGTCGGCGATCGACAATCTGGAACAGCACCACGTTCTCATTGGTGTTTCCACGCTGCACACCGATGTCGTCCAGTACCAACAGGTCAACGTTGCACAGGTCGTTCATCAGGTCGGACTCGGATAGCTTTGAACCGGTCTGATACGTTTCACGAAAGCGCATCATCAGGTCTGGAACCGTCACAACCAGCACTGACTTGCCATCGCCAAGCAGTGCGTTACCGATTGCCGCCGCCAGGTGATTCTTTCCGGTACCACAGCCACCGCTGAAGATGAACCCGCCGAATCCGGTGCCGAACTTTGCAGCCCACGCCTTGGATTTCGCCAGCGCATGCTGCTGCCCTGCCAGCTCTGCGTTGTAGTTCTGGAATGTGCAAGTGCGGTGAAGCTCCTGAATTCCCGAGCGGCCTAATACGCTTTGCAGTCTGGTAAGTCGATTCTGCTCAGCAATGCGCGCCGCTGTTAGCCGCCCCTGCTCCTGGTGCCAGGCCATCAAATCCGCCGCCGATTCAAACTTTGGCGTTACACCTTCCGGCATCACTGCACGAAGGCGTTTCAGTACGTCGAATGCGCTCATCAGGAAAAGCCCTCAGGTATGTAGTTCATTGGCTTGGATGGTTGCTGGAAGCCTTGCCGTTTGCCTGTATTGGCTTTCGGTGGATACAGGCCTTGATAGCTATTGGCGATGCTGTGGTTGATCACGGAAACAGGGTCATTCCCTTCAGCCAGATATTCCTGAAGTTTATTGAACGCCTTGGTTACGGTGAGTTGCGAGTTGATAGACTTGCGAGATTCTTTCCGGTACTGAACCCATTCCTGCCATGCCGCTTTGTTTAGCCATTCAGGGATATCTACAGCCATCGGATCAAACCCATGGCTTTTCGATTTGGGGACTATAGGGGTATTAGTTTCTTTATCTGTCTTTAGAGTATGTCTTTTGTGTGTCTCTGGTTTAGAGACTCCACTTGTCTCTAGGTTAGAGACACTTAATGTCTCTGGTTTAGAGACAAGATTACTAACTTGGAGACACTTGCTGAATTGCCATGCTGAAACCTCCTTGTTTACACCGATTCTGCTTCCGTCCATTAACAGGCAATTCATTGAAAGCAGTTCTTTTTTTGCCTTATTTACGTTCTGCCGTGACAGTCCGGTAATGTGAGCTATTTGCTCATCAGCAATGCGATCTGTTTTCTTGTTGAAGCCATATGTTTTTCGGACGTATGCCAGCATGACCTTCAACTGCCTGGCTGTTAAATCGGCACTTGCGATAGCTTCCAGCAGCTCGTTAGCGATACGGGTATACCCATCATCGATATCTGCCACTCTTCGCTCCACGACCCTCAAGTCGGGCCTGATTGGTGAAACATTATCGAGTGCAGGCTCAGCCATGGCTTCTACCTCCACTGTTTACACATCCAGCTATTCCTGGCATAATTACTCCTGTAATTTGATGGGCATTGAATTGCACTAGGCCTCGAAACTGTTGACGCAGTTCGGGGCTTTTTCTTTTGTCAGCATTCGGGCAACCTTCTTAGCCAGATCCGCCAACTCATCGTCTTCAACCCCCCATTCCAGAGCAGCCAACAGCATCGACATGCGAGGCAGTAACGACTCTTTCCAGCGGGTGATTTGCGACTTATCAACGCCGATTGATTCAGCGATGTTTCCTGCGCCACGAATAGCTATCTTGCTCAATAACTTGCTTTCAATTGCGCGGGCTTTATTGCGGGTGGTTGTAATATCCATTTGTGATACTTCCTTTGTTGAATAAGTAGTTACGTGACAAAGCGGTGAGCATGTCACTTTGGGTTTCCCCACAATGGCGGGGACGAGTTCAGCGTTTTAAAGAGCGGTGGTGCTTATGCTGCTTTGTTTCCTAACTTCCCGTAGAGCAACCAAGAAGGGTCACACTTTAGGGCGATTGCGATCTCAAACAGGAAGCGCGGTCGTTTAGTTGCACCTGATTCAATCTGCTGAATAGACTGCTGCTTAATTCCGGCTTTTTGTGCCAGTTCCGCTTGAGTCAGATTTAGCTCTGAACGCTTTTGTTTGAGGCGTTCTGAAATGGTTTCCATATTGCCTCCTTGACAAACTATCTTGTATTTTACAGACAAGAAACCTTGTTTGTCAATTACAGCTTTTCTTGTGAACATTGGAGGGTGTTTAATGAGGTGATTTATGAATATTGGCGAAAGAGTAAAACTGAAAAGGCTAGAGCTTGGCTTATCTCAGGATGAGTTAGCGGCTAGATCAGGAACGACACAGCAATCAATCGTTAATGTTGAAACAGGGAAAACTAAGTCACCACGAAATATTTTGGAGTTAGCCAAGGCTTTAAATGTCAGTCCTGAATACCTAAAGGATGGTGACGGCTCAAGTAACATTTCCTATATTGGCGCGCGGGAAAGCAAGGGCCACTACCCACTAATAAGCTGGGTAAACGCAGGGGGCTGGCTTGAGGCTATCGAGCCTTACAGGAAAGAGGATATTGACGTCTGGCCTGAGACTACAGTTAACGCAAGTGATGGGGCTTTTTGGCTTAGAGTGAAAGGTGATTCAATGACATCGCCTGTAGGATTTACAGTTCCTGAAGGGATGATAATTCTTGTAGATCCTGAAAAAGAGCCTGTCAGCGGGAAATTAGTTGTCGCCAAGCTAGAGAGTGAGAATGAGGCAACATTCAAGCAATACATGGTTGACGCAGGGCGCACGTACCTTAAGGCTCTAAATCCACATCACCCTCCAACTATCATCAATGGCAACTGCAAGATAATCGGAGTTGTCGTGGATATTAAGTGGGAACACATCCCGTAGCAGTGGCCTGAGGATATCTTCGAGTAAATGTAAAATCAGTCTCTTAATCGCCATATCCCGTAAAGAATGGCGGACAGATGTATTTGAAAGGTTTGAACCCGGCGTGGCCTTTGGTTCCAGTTAACGGGAACTGTAAGACCATTGGCGTAGCCGTTGAGACTAAATTGCGACTGGTTTAATAAAGCGCAAAGCCTTCTTCAAGGTATCAAGATAACAAAGGGTTAAAAATGCCACATCAAGAAAGTGATAAAGACAAGGATGTAGACGATATAAACAGCACCAGGTCAATGTCGGTGACCAGGGAGGATTTTGTTGAATTTTTCACTAAATATGAAAAAAAGCATGGAGATCTTGTTTGCCCACTATGCCAATCCTCAGTGTGGGGGCTTCCATCTCGGGAAGATAGTCCTGAGCATTTAGCCATTGTGACTCTGCCAATACCTTTTAGCCCAGGGAGAGGTATGTGGGCATATCCGATCATATGCAAAGAATGCGGATACATTGTTACATTCGCAGCAAATAAAGTATCAGCTGTGATTAAGGGTGTATAATTATGGCAATAATGTGCATGGACTCATTTTCAATTGAATTGACAGCTTGTTCCGTGAATAAAGAGATTGTTGCGCCACCAGTTGAAAATCATTTTGGTGATTCCATCTTTATCCCTTTTGATGTATCGTTCATAAATTCATCACGAAAATCAACAACTGTTGCGGGTTATAATACATTGCTGCTTCTAGCTGCTATGTTGGTGGCATGTTTAGGTTTAATTATCTGGTTTATAGGGGGTAGATTCATGTACTACGTCCCGCTCTATATCTCTCTTTTACCGGTAGTATACTGGCTCGTGAAGATCGCTTATGCATTTGCTCTTTCCAGATATTCATTACCTGATTCTATAATTTTTTCAAGTGGTTATGAAAAAAGTGGCGTTGCCACTGCGGTAAAGATAAAAGATGGGGCCAGTTATCTAGAGGCAACGCTCGCTACTTCGAAAAAGATAGAAGAGAGATGTTCTCGCCATGAATAGTGGGTCAATAAAGAATGCAGGGAAAAGCACACTTCCGTTTATAATTGCTAGTGTTATTTGTGGTTACGCTAACGACAGCATCCCAGCAATTTTCCCTGAAGGGGATTTGAGAAATTGGGCATACCGCAGCATTCCATTTCTGTCAATTTGCGTACTCTTTTGCATAAGAGTGATTAGAGACGTTGGCGCGATGTCGGTATCGCAAATCATTTTCTCCGTTTTTTGTGCTAAACCAGAGAAGAAGACGCTCAGAATTACTATTGATGATACTTATGCCTCGGAAGATAGTCGTAAATTAGCCCGGGCAAGATATGATGAAATTATTCGTAGTGAAATGAACATGAATGCCAAGCTAATGAATTATTTAAGTAAATGGTTTAAGCATACTCCCATCTCACCTGAGCTTCCCTCTCAAAATCAGAAAGATTAATCTAACCCCGGCCACCGAGCCGGGTTTTTATTGCCCACTACTTAATCGCCGCACTCCCTTTCCGAACTATCTCTGCCGCATCCCTGTTAACCCCCTTTCCTATTACGTTCCCTGTTTCCTTACGGCTCTGCTCCAGCTTTTCGATGATAGCCCGCTGAGTTACCGGCTGATTAGCTAACGACAATTCCATTACTGCTCTGCCCATAGCACTAACCATCATGTTTATGCGCTCTTCATCCAGATCCATGACATTCCATCGATTAAATTTCGACCATAACAACCTACCACATAGCCGCTGAGATGGCATTTACAAAAATAAAAACCCTTAAACAACAAGAAAATAATTATTTCACATGAAAATAAACAAGATTTATTGTTTACAGATATACAAGGTTTCTTGTAATCTTAGTTCCATCAGCAACACGCTGACGAAGTAAAAAGAATTTCGCTCTTTAACATTGATGGTTTATTTCTCCCGCCCTTGTGGGAGACCAAAGAGTAATTGGCTTTGGGGTGTGGTGAGTCAGAAATGACTACTACGGCATATGGGTGACGGCAGGCTCGAAAGGCTGACCGTGTGACACGTTCGATTCGTGTAGCCGCAGGAATGCGCACACCACACCACCAAAGCTAATAACCGGAGGTGAACATGATCACTTTAGTTGCAAAGAATAGCGTTACTCGTCGCTACTTAAAGCGCGGAGAGTTGATGGCAAAGCGCCGGGCTGAATCTTGCAGCCTGGAAAAAGTAGACACTATTTCTGAGCGAGTTGAGCAAGCTCTTCGCGCTCCAAACTGGCGTGAGCCTAAAGAAGAGTCAGGCGGTGCTTGTTTGCCACAGGTGGCGATCTTTAGCGCTGGGCATCGTAAGTCAGAGAACATTACAGCTCGTTAAGCAAATCGAATTCAACCAGGCCGCCCACCGAGGCGGTTTTTTATTACCCAAAGTAAGGAGTTTCACATGTTTGGGTTTTTAAAGAAAAAGACCCGCAAAGCCGTTGTTGAAGTGAAGAAGATGGAGAACCGCGACGCAGTAGAAGCCACTGTGTGGGGCGCTTACGCCATCGCTTATGCAGATGGAACCTGCGACGCCAAAGAAATCTCAGTTCTGGAAAAGACTATTAGCGCCCTGCCAGCTTTCGCACCGTTCGCCGGGGAAGTGGCGCAGATGAGCAGCAATATCCGCGCTCGTTATGAAGCATCGCCGCGCAGTGCTAACGCTCAGGCATTGATTGAACTGGCTGATGTTGCTGGTACCCAAGACGCCGTGAGCGTGCTGTGTCTCTGTCTGGACATCGCTGATAACGATGGCATCGGCGAAGAAGAAGAGAAGCAGCTGAAGAAGATTGCCCAGGCTCTGCAATTGTCACTGGATCAATACATCTAATGGACAAAATACGCTGGGTTCTTATCGGCATCCTTCTGTTCCTGGTGATAGCAGTCGATTTCACCGGAAAGATTATGTCGATGTTAGCTGATGGCGTGCTGGTTGCCGGGGTAGTTACCCTGGCCCTGCCACTGATTAAGCGTGTGAAATAGCCACTTAGGTGGCTTTTACCACTCCTGTAATTGCCAATTAAATAAAGAGACTTCATGAAAAAACTGATTCCAGTTTTAGCCCTGCTATTGCTTGCAGGTTGTGATGTTAACGACGCAGATGTAGCCAGCCGCAACGTAAGCAAGGCTGCTGATAACTTTGAAGCTCAGCGCCGCTTTGTCTTCTATAACGGCGTAACTGGTGAGTTCATGCTGGAAATTACCGGGCTTTGCTCAAAGGATAATTCCAGCACTGGAAATACGCTTGGCGTTATCTGTAAGACCGGACCTAACACCTTCAAGAAGCACATGCTCGGCCTGTCTGATAACGTCACCTGGTTCATGGAAGACCTGAGCGGCACGAATGCGAGTGTCAACCACTACCGCGTCACATTCAAACCATCAGTGATTATTCCTGACATCGATATCCGTTAACCAGCTTCCGTATCTGCTTTCAGCTTTCCCTGAGAACAGATACTGAACCCTCATTGTCCCGATTGCCGTCCATTGTGGCGGCATTTTTTTAACTGGAGAAAAGTATGGAATATGAATTATCACGCGTTGCTGAGTTCCTTTCTGAAAACTGGAGCAAGTGGGAAAGTTTTTGCGAACAAAATGGTGACAACGCCCAAGAGATTTACGAGGAAATTGGCGGTGAGGAGTAACCATGGCTAAGCACCTTCAAATTGAAATGCCTGATGGCAGTAAGTGGGCTATTCCAGTTCACGTTATCGCTATGAATCGCGCCGTCTACTACGCCAAGAATGACGGCAAGACCATTGAAGACAGCCTTAACAACGACACAGTGCCGCTGTTCGAATGTGACGACTTCGAAATTGAAGATTGGGCAGCAAACAACATGAACTGGAGCGACGTTGAGCACTTAGCCATTTGCATTAGCAAAGGTGAAACCGACTACGAGGAAGGTTGGTGCAACGGAGATAAGGAAATCATCGAAATCCCAGCCGCGTAACAGCGGCTTTTTTTCGCCCTGTATTTATTCCTGAGCGCTATCCGCTGATGAATGAACACAAACCTAACAGGAGTTAACCCATGATGTACGTCATCGCGGGTGGCGGCATCATGTCCGCTTATTACCCGCCAGAATCCGAACTATCCCGCCGCTTCAAGCAAATCATTAAAGCAGCCCGTAAGCACCTGGAGATGCTATGTACAACACACAAACAGTAATCCGCCAGTGCGTAACACCCGGAATGTTGATCATGCACCAGGGCAAACCGTGGCGAGCGGCAGTAAACAAAAACGGCAAACTTCACATCCATCGCCCATCGGAGGCAAAGCAAGTGAAAGACCTGCTGGTTGAAATCGTCCTGGACCATCGAAATCAGCCCGAGGTGATGTTGTGAGTCAGCCAATACCAATGCAGATACCGGAAGATGAATTTCTGGCTGCAATGAAAGAAATGCTGGGTGGCAAAGCACCGGATCCGCAGAAGGAGGAAGCATGAACGCTTATCGCGCTTATGACCGTGAAGAGTATCGCCGTGAAGACGCTGAGGCGCTCAAGGTGCTTGATGAGGAAGAAGAGGCAGAACTCGCCGATCAGTTCGATAACGAGCTGCCACTCAGCAAGCTTGAAGCAATGCTCTCCTCTGCCCTGAGCGCTGACAAAAAGGCTGTTTCACAGGCATTTATGAATGATGTCGATTTTCAGGAAAAAGCAGCGGAATTCCTGCGATATGCAGCGGAAACAATCGCAACTAATCAGGCGAAAATTAACAGGAGCCTCCAGTGAGCAACTCAAATCAGCCACTAAAAACCCATTATCGCAAAGCGTTCGACTCCCCCTACCTGAGCAGCGCCGATATCATCGAACCAACCGTTCTCACGATCTCCCGCGCTACTCTCGAAACTGACCGCACCAAGAAGACAAAGGATGTTTTCAACACCGCTTATTTCGAAGAGGAAGAGCTTCGACCAGGCGAGAAGCTTAAGCCGATGATCCTCAATGCTACCAACAGCAAAATGCTCAAGGGCATTACCGGATCGCCATTCCTGGAAGATTGGGTGGGCGTGAAAGTGACGGTATTTGTTGATAAGAACGTCAGGTTTGGCCGTGAGTCAGTGGAAGGGTTGCGCATCAGTCCGGCACGCGTCACCAAGCCATCGCTGACACCTGATAAAACTCAGGCATGGAACAACGCCAAGGCAGCATATCTGCGTGATGGCACCCTTGAGGCGGTTATGTCCAGGATGGATATCACCGAGGAGCACCGCCAGCAATTAATCAAGGAGTGCCAATCATGATATGGCACGACGTAGAGCAGAACGGTGAAGAGTGGGACGCGCTTCGCCTGGGGAAAGTAACCGCCTCAAACTTCGGGGTCATTATGGCGAATGCTGGCAAAGCATTTGGCGACCCAGCAAAGCGTTATGCCCTACAACTGGCACTTGAGCAGATTAAGGGATGTAAATCTGAGTTCGGCTTCTCTAACGACCACATGGAGCGCGGACACGAGCAGGAACCGATAGCACGGATGCTTTACGAGGAGATGAACTTTGTCGATGTGGATAACGGTGGGTTCTTCGACCATACAACCTACGGTGACAGTCCTGATGGCCTGATTGGTGCACAAGGGGTTGTTGAGATTAAGTCTGTAATAGCAGCAACTCACTTCGCAACGCTAAATCGCGGTAGTTATGACCCATCATACAAATGGCAGCTTATCGGCCACCTGGATTGTTCAGGGCGTGAATGGGTGGACTTTGTTAGCTATTGCTCAGACTTCCCTGCCGAAAGGCAGCTCATCGCCTACCGGTTAAACCGAGATGAAGTGATTGATGAAATTGACCTTTTGCGCAGTCGTCGCGCTGACTTCATCAGACTTGTAGCAGAAACAAAAACGAAGATCCTGAGTGGTGGATATGGCTTATGTGAGTAGCTCTCATGAACGCAACAGAGAGCAATGCAATACGAGCCACTGCGCGTAAATGCTGGGGAGATATTGAATCAGCATGGCAGAAAGAAGGCGCAAGGAATGCACATGAACGGTCAGCAATATATCTCCGCATCCTCGGCGAATACGCCAGAAAAGTAGCGCCACTTTATACCCGCACTCACCTTATTTACTGGATGGGCATAGCCAATGGCACCCTGAAGGAGCACTGATGCCAAGACAACCAATGGCGGTTATCGGCACCAACAAAGAAACCGGGAAGACCGTTTATTTCCGGTCAGCCTATTACGCGCCTGGCTTTCATCGATCAGGCATTAACGAAGCCATTAGTGGTCGCGCTAAGTCACATCGCGGCTTCACATGGCGATATGCGAATAAACACGAACGCGAGCAATTTGCTCAGCATTGAGGGATGAGAGATGACAGTTAAACGTTACAACGCTGGCTGCGCATATGCTGGCGAAGAAGAAATGACTCAGGTAGATGACGGGTCGTACGTCAGCTACGAAGACTACGCCGCGCTACTGAAAGAGCGTGATGCGCTGGAGGTGCTTAACGATGCGTTAGTGGTTGATTGCGATGAGCTGAAGAAAACTGGTAAAGCCTTGATTGATGAGGCGTGTCATGTTTATCGTCGCTATAACAAAACTCAGTTACCAGATGGTGACATTGTCGATGAGCAGACCATTCATGAGCTGTCGAACGCCATTAATACAACCTTCGCCACCGATGCCGCCATTGCAAACATTCAGGCGCAGGGCGTGGATAGGCTTGCTGACCACCTTTCAGGATTGAATGTCATGGCTAGCGAAACAAGCGTCCGTGAATTCGCCTCGCAACTTCGCAAGGAGACTGGCAATGAGTAACCCAGCATACGAAGCAACTAACAGTGATGTGGAGAAGCGCGAGGAGTGGGCAAAAAACCTTGAGTCATGTCGAAAAACACTTATCGAGATGGCTGAGCTTGTTGGAGATGACTCACTTTATGACTTCATTGGTCAGACGTGGAGTAGCGTTCACGACATATTGGAAAGTTTGAGGAATGGATGTGAAAGTGGAAGCATCTGCAAGGGGGCCAGCAATGGATAAGGGAATAGAAGCACTGATTGCGGACATGAAGGCGGCAGCGGAGAAAGCCACTCCCGGAAGGATTGGTGACAGAATAGATGGTAGTGGAAGCATTAAATATGAATGCCTTGGTCTAGATAAAACCCTGGTTCTGCGCACTGACCACAAAAACATGGAGTACGGCTTCATTGGTGATAACGGTGATGCTGACGAGGTGTTTTTCCGATTATCATCACCTGAAAACGTCCTTGCACTGATAGCGGCTTTGGAGCAGGCGCAGCAGGAGAGCAAAGAGCAGTCTGCACGAATTGAAGAACTTGAATCACAGAGGAAGTTGGCATTTATGGCCTGCAACCGCTGGCGGGACAAGTGCGTAGATGCAGAGAAGCGCATAGCGGAACTGGAGAAATGGCAACAGTGCGAGCATTCAAAAAAGCGCAATGCGGTGATAGATGGTCTTGCTCAGTGCGGTGAAGCGGCTTGGGAAATCGAAGAATACATGCAGCAATGGGACAAAGAACACCCTTTGGAACTCGCTGCATACAAAGCAGAACTCGACTCCGCACCCAACGGCATGATGCAGCTATCTAATGAACTGGCAGAGATGAAGCGGAAGTGTGCTGAGGTTCCTGATGAATTTGCTCGCATTGGTGAAAGCCTGAGAACCCAAAGCAACCGCACCACCGGTCATCCTGTGTTCGTCGTGTTCGATAAACAAGAAATTGTTGGCAGTGAAGAACACGACTGTGACCGCATAGCCTGGGTGTTTGAGTGCCATGAAGTTGACGAGTGCAAGGCTGGAAGACTTGAGGCGCTATACCAGGGTGGAAGAGATACCAGAGGCTATGATCGATACGCCATGAAATCTATCGATCAGTTTGTTACTGCCTGCTTTACCGAAGATGGCTGCAAAGACTATTTGCAGCAGAATGGGCACAACCTCAATAAGCCATTTATTTACGTCCACAGCGCATATCGCAACGACGAATGGCAGGTAATTCGAAACTGGCTGATGACTGTTGGCGGCATTGCTGAAGGTGGTGAGTGACATGGCTAATCGCACAAGCAACAGAGCTATTCGCCGCGTGCTGGTATCTTCCGCCCCGTTTGGTGGGCAGATAAGAATAAGCAATAGAAAAATAATGCAAATACGCAAGGGTTTACTCTATGTAACCACATGGGCAAACACACGAAATCCTAGCGCTTCTCAAAATAGAGCAGCAAAACGCAGCCTTAATCAAATGACTGAATGGGAGCGCGCCGAATGACTACCAATCGCATGGGATTAGAGCAGAGCACGCTGAGTGATGGAGAGCTGACTGTAATAACGGACACCGACCACGTTCAATGTGGAGATGCCGCAGCTATGGCGCGTGAGTTGCTTACTTACCGGAAGGCGAGTAAGGAGCCTATTGGTGAGGTTTGCTTGGGAGAATATGACGACACTGGTAGCCATCCTGATGCGCGAGTTGTCTGCCTACATTCGCATGCGGACTGGAATAATTTTACTGACGGATTCAAGTTATTCTCAACCCCGCCACTCCAGGATGTGACGGTGCCGGAGGATGTTCGCAAGGCGCTTAGCAAAATGGACGATGAAATTATTGCCGAGCTGGATGCAGAAGAAAGCGCTTGCCGCGCCGTGATGCTGAAAAGTGTCACAAATGAACCATAACAACCAAACCACTCACCAATAAGCTCGCATGTGAACCATTGCATCAAGCATGGATTATGTGTGAGCCATTAACTGTAATTTCACCGATTAAAGACCATATATAACCTGCCGCCGCGTGCGGTTTTTTTACGCTTGGAGGAAACCAATGGAAAGAATCAGCCTGACAAGGCGAGAAGCTGCGGCTTTCATCGGCATTGATGAGGATGCACTTTCTCAGTGGTGCAAAGCTGGCCGCATCGCGTATACCAGAAAGAACCCAACCAGAAAGAACTCCCCTTACCTTTTCACCAGGACGGCATGCCTTGCCGCTCTGAACAATCCGATCCAAACTGTCGCCGTGAGCGCGGCTGATGAACATGGAGAAAAGAAATCATGTCAATCTTCCGCAGGGGCGAAGTCTGGTACGCCAGTTACACAGCGCCGGATGGTAGCCGTATTAGACAGTCTCTTGGGACAACGGACAAGCGTCAGGCAAGCGAACTCCACGACAGATTAAAAGCCGAGGCGTGGAGAGTGTCTCGTCTTGGTGAGGTCGCTGACATTTCCTTTGAGGCGGCTTGCGTCCGATGGATTGAGGAGAAGGCACACAAGAAATCCCTCAACGCTGACAAGAGTCGCATCAAGTTCTGGCTGCAGTATTTCGCCGGAATGAACCTGAGCGAAATCACCGAGGATAAGATTTATTCAGCCGTTAAGGGGATGATAAACCGATCTGTCGAGATTAAGTGGCAGATGAGTGTTGATGCTGCAAAGCGAAAAGGTAAGGAAATACCGGCATTGAAGCCAAAGGAAGCGGCGCAAGGGACGAAGACGGCAACCCTGGCATTTATTAAATCACTGCTAAGGGCTGCCGAGCGAGACTGGAAGGTTCTGGAGAGAGCGCCGGTAATAAAGGTGCAGACTCCGAAGAACAGAAGGATACGATGGCTTGAGCCTCATGAGGCTCTTAGGCTGATTGATGCGTGTGTCGAGCCACTAAAGTCCGTTGTTGAATTTGCCCTCTCCACTGGACTTCGGCGCTCAAATATTCTTAACCTGGAATGGCAGCAGATCGACATGCAAAGAAAGGTTGCATGGATTCACCCGGAGCAAAGCAAATCAAACCGCGCTATTGGCGTTGCGCTGAATGATACTGCATGCGCCGTGCTGAAACGGCAAATCGGCAACCATCATAGATGGGTGTTTGTGCATCAGCAAGAATGCACCAGCCCACAAGGAAGGAAGATGCCAGCCGTACGCAAGATGAGTGGAAGCTTTAGTGCGAGATGGAAGCTCGCGTTAAAAAACTCGGGTATTGAGGATTTCAGATTTCACGACCTGAGACACACGTGGGCCAGCTGGTTGGTTCAGGCCGGAGTGCCGGTTTCTGTCTTGCAGGAAATGGGCGGTTGGGAATCAATCGAAATGGTGCGCAGGTATGCACACCTGGCACCCAACCACTTATCAGAACACTCGAAGAAAATTGACTCGATTTTTTCAACTAATGGCACAGAAATGTCCCATATAGTAGATGTGCTGAAAATATCTGGCAGTTAACTTATTGTTTAATAAGTTTAATATGACGCTTTTACATCATTAGTGCGTAGCATTTATAATCTATCGCACTTTAATCAATAAAAGAGTGCGACCATGATTGATACCACCCTGCCGTTAACCGATTTGCACCGCCACCTCGATGGTAATATTCGTGCGCAAACTATCCTCGATCTAGGCCGCCAGTTTAATTTACCGCTTCCGGCTGATTCTCTTGAAGCACTTCGCCCGCATGTACAGGTTGTGGAAACCGCGCCTGATTTGGTCAGCTTCCTGCAAAAACTCGACTGGGGCGTGAAAGTCCTGGCCTCTCTTGATGCCTGCCGCCGTGTGGCATGGGAAAATATTGAAGATGCCGCGCGCAATGGCCTGCATTATGTCGAGCTGCGCTTTTCACCAGGTTACATGGCGATGACGCATAATTTGCCAGTCGCCGGTGTAGTAGAAGCGGTGATTGAAGGTGTCCGTCAGGGCTGCCGCGATTTTGGTGTTGAAGCCCGTTTGATTGGCATCATGAGCCGTACGTTTGGTGAAGCCGCTTGCGAAGCGGAGTTGGATGCACTGCTGACTCATCGCGACCACATTACCGCGCTTGACCTTGCCGGTGATGAACTCGGTTTCCCTGGTAGCTTATTCCTGAATCACTTCAACCGTGCGCGTGATGCCGGCTGGCATATCACCGTTCACGCTGGTGAAGCGGCTGGCCCGGAAAGTATCTGGCAGGCGATTCGTGAACTGGGTGCTGAACGTATCGGTCACGGGGTCAAAGCCGTTGAAGATCCGGCGCTGATGGATTTCCTGGCGGAACACGGTATCGGGATTGAATCGTGCCTGACGTCCAATATCCAGACCAGCACTATCGCCTCGCTGGATAAGCACCCGTTAATCACCTTCCTGGATAAAGGCGTGCTGGCGACCATTAATACCGATGATCCCGCAGTCCAGGGTATCGATATTATTCATGAATATACAGTAGCCGCCCCGCAAGCGGGTCTGAGTGCTGCGCATATCCGCACCGCGCAAGAGAATGGTTTGAAAATTGCCTTCCTGAGTGAAGCAGAAAAGCAGGCGCTGATCGCTAAAGTTCGCGCCGCTTAATCAGCCAATCCCTTCGTCAAACGCTTGGGTCAGGAAACTGACTCAAGCGCTCTTTTTTCCTTCGCCGTTCTTCGTGCATAACGCTGCGCCAGCACCGCACAGACCATCAATTGCACCTGATGGAATATCATTAGCGGCAGGACCATCATGCCCACGGCACTGGCCGGGAACAGCACGTTCGCCATCGGCACACCGTTTGCCAGGCTTTTCTTGGAGCCGCAGAACACAATGGTAATTTCATCTGCAGTGTTGAACCCCATCAACCGTGCCACACAGGTGTTAATCACCAGCACAATTGCCAGCAGCACAATTGAGCAGCCCAGAACAGCTAACAACGCCACCCCATTAACCTGATGCCAAATGCCTTCCACCACCGCTTCGCTGAATGCCACGTACACCACCAGCAAAATGGATGATCTGTCGGTCATGCTAATCAGTTTCTTATGTTTATCTACCCAACGGCCAATCAGCGGGCGCGACAAATGCCCCACCACGAACGGCACCATCAATTGCAGGATGATCTTGCCAATCGCGTGCAGTGTGTCGGTGGTGCCTTCCTGGGTGTTCATTAATGCCCCGACTAACACCGGTGACAGGAAAATCCCCAATATGCTTGATGCCGAAGCACTACACACCGCGGCGGCAACGTTTCCACCAGCAACCGAGGTGAAGGCGATAGCCGATTGTACAGTTGCGGGCAGCGCGCAAAGGTACAGGAAGCCCATGTACAAGGGTTGGTTAAGGATGGCTGGTGAAAGAAAGCCCATCGCCAGCCCCAATAACGGGAAAAGAGCAAAGGTGCTGAGGAATACCACAAGATGTAGTTTCCAGTGCCCCATTCCTGCCACTATCGCCTCACGGGAAAGCTTTGCCCCATGCATGAAAAACAACAACGCAATCGCCGCAGTGGTCAGGTATTCAAATGCCGTTTTTACCGCGCCTTCGCAGGGAAATAGTGAAGCCAGGATCACCACAGCGATCATGATCAGCAAAAAAGTATCAATTTTCAGGCGTTGCAACCATTTCATCCGGCGTCCTTTGTTCGCTATCAATAATAATTGATGTTGTTTTTGATGGTGTAGGTTTCAACTTTAGGCGGTTTTGCACTTTCATTGGTGATGTTCAGCACGCACTCCAGTGGGTTGAAATGGCCGTCGTAATCACAGGATTGTTTGGCTAAGCCGATAGATTTACCGTTCAGTATGCTTTCTGCGGTGTAATCGAGCTTTTTCTTGATGTCACTGCCGGTTTTCGCGGTGATGGTGAGTGTGTCGTCCTGCGATTTAGTTATTTTACCTAACGGATAGCCATCAGCATCATAACGATAAACTATCGATGTCTTTTCACCATGCGCGGCAACGACAAAGCCATTATCGTCGGTTTCATAAGTGAGTGCCGCCTGGGGTAATTCCGCCAATTGGCATTTCCCCTGAAGTTTGACCCGTCTTTCATGGCTTATTGCATCAACATAATAATTGGCATTTAGCACCAGAGTGGCGCCGGTGTTGTTTTCCAGATCATGGAATTCAAGCTCGTTAAAACAGCCTTCTTCCGACACCAGCCCAACCACGCGTTTGATGACCTCGCCCTTGTCGTTGATCAATGTCTGGGTGAAATCTTTAACCGGCCCGCGCAATGGATCAAAATCAAATTCGTTCGAAAAACTGGCCATTTCTGGCGTGTAGGTCAGCGTAATATTCTGATTATCACAGCCGGCAATAGACACTGCCAGCACACTGAGGATAATGATTTTCTTCACGTAAGTCCGGTCTCCGACTGGAATTGTTATATACATGATATAAGCAAATACAACACTTTACACTACAGCGACTATTCTTATATACCCGTTAGCATTCGAGTTGCAGCCAGGCGGCCAGGGAGCTTATCCCGAAGAGCTTACTTAAGTAAGTGATTAGGGTAAGTGAGTGCAGCCAACACCCCTGCAGCTTGAAGGATGACGGGTATACATCATCCTCAACATAAGGAAGAGACCATGCAACGTTCAATCTGGCTGGGTGTGAGCCTGTTGGCAGCGACTGTTCCCGTGCTGGCTGCGCAGACGTCATGTGACAAAGTTAAGGCAGACATTCAGCAAAAAATCATTGGCAATGGTGTTGCGGAATCTGGATTCAGTTTGACGATTGTTCCGAACGACCAGGCCGACCAACCTGACGCACAAGTCGTTGGCCACTGTGCTAATGATACGCAGAAAATTCTCTATACGCGTACCAGCAGTGGCAATTCTCAAGCCAGCAGCACTGCTACACAAGACGGCACACCAGCCGAACCACAGTAATCGATTGCCGGGGCGGCATCGCCCCGCTTTATTTTCTCCGCTCAATCAGCTTTCATTCAACACTCCACACTTACTTTGACCCGTGTTAACAACTGCTACCTCTAAATGAGTAAAACTCATCCCCGCCGATAATATTCGCCTGATAAGCAATATTTCGCGTCCTCGCCGT
The DNA here is from genome assembly GCF_003675305.1 of Buttiauxella sp. 3AFRM03. Classification (NCBI taxonomy): domain Bacteria; kingdom Pseudomonadati; phylum Pseudomonadota; class Gammaproteobacteria; order Enterobacterales; family Enterobacteriaceae; genus Buttiauxella; species Buttiauxella sp. 3AFRM03. The sequence continues at coordinate 12,266 of NZ_CP033076.1, read as the reverse complement.
TCGTAAAAAAATTAGAAACATCCATGACATCCCAACCAGAGATAACACGGAGTGAGTTATGTCGAACCAATGTTGCCATGATGGGATTTCCCGTCGAACCCTGATGAAAACCAGCGCCATCAGCGGGCTGGCGCTGGCTGTAAGTGGAATATCCCTGCCCTTTGGCCTGCGAGCCGCTGCCACTGCGGTGGGTGCGGCTGTTAACCCTGAGACAGAAGACAAAGTCGTGTGGGGGGCATGCTCGGTAAACTGCGGTAGCCGCTGCGCGCTGCGGTTACACGTGCGCGATAATGAAGTCACCTGGGTGGAAACCGATAACACCGGCGATGATATTTATGGCAATCATCAAGTCCGCGCCTGTCTGCGTGGCCGCTCGATTCGCCGCCGAATCAACCACCCTGAACGCCTGAACTACCCGATGAAACGCGTGGGCAAACGCGGCGAAGGGAAATTCGAGCGTATCTCCTGGGATGAAGCGCTGGATACCATCACCAAAAGCCTGAAAGGCACGGTGGAAAAATACGGTAACGAGGCGGTTTACATTAACTACACCTCGGGGATTGTCGGCGGCAACATCACCCGCTCTTCCCCATCCGCCTCGTTGGTTGCCCGACTGATGAACAGCTACGGTGGTTTTCTTAGCCACTATGGCACCTACAGTACCGCGCAAATTGCCTGCGCGATGCCTTACACCTACGGCACCAACGACGGCAACAGCACCTCTGATATTGAAAACAGCAAACTGGTGGTGTTGTTCGGCAACAACCCTGCCGAAACCCGCATGAGCGGCGGCGGGATTACGTATTATCTGGAGCAGGCGCGTGAACGTTCCAATGCGCGCATGATAGTTATCGACCCGCGCTATACCGATACCGCCGCCGGGCGCGAAGATGAATGGTTGCCGATTCGTCCGGGCACCGACGCCGCACTGGTTGCCGGTATCGCCCACGTACTGATTAGCGAAAACCTCGTTGACCAGCCGTTCCTCGACAAATACTGCGTCGGCTATGATGAGAAAACGCTGCCAGAAGGTGCGCCAGCCAACGGACATTACAAAGCTTATATTCTCGGTCAGGGTGATGATGGCGTTGCAAAATCTCCGCAGTGGGCGTCCGTGATTACCGGTATTCCGGTAGACAAAATCATCAAGCTGGCGCGTGAAATTGGCAGCACCAAACCGGCGTATATCGCTCAGGGTTGGGGGCCACAACGCCAGGCCAACGGTGAACTGACTTCACGCGCTATCGCGATGTTGCCGATTTTGACCGGAAACGTCGGGATTAGCGGTGGAAACAGCGGCGCTCGTGAATCGACTTACACCATCACTATTGAACGTATGCCGGTGTTGACCAATCCGGTGAAAACGCAAATTTCCTGCTTTAGCTGGACCGATGCCATTGTTCGCGGCCCGGAAATGACCGCCAAACGCGACGGCGTGCGCGGTAAAGATAAGCTCGACGTGCCGATTAAGTTTATCTGGAACTACGCCGGTAACACCATTACCAACCAGCATTCCGACATCAACAAAACTCACGACATTCTGCAAGATGACAGCAAGTGCGAAATGATTGTGGTCATCGAGAACTTCATGACCTCGTCGGCAAAATACGCCGACATCCTGCTGCCAGACTTAATGACGGTCGAACAAGAAGACATTATCCCGAACGATTACGCCGGGAATATGGGCTATCTGATTTTCATCCAGCCTGCCACCGAGCCGAAATTTGAACGTAAGCCAATTTACTGGATAACCAGCGAAGTGGCTCGTCGCCTCGGGCCGGATATCTACCAGAAATTTACCGAAGGGCGTACTCAGGAGCAGTGGCTGCAATTTTTGTACGCGAAGATGCTGGTAAAAGACCCGCAATTACCCTCGTATGAGGCGTTACGCGAGATGGGAATTTATAAGCGTAAAGACCCGAACGGCCATTTTGTTGCCTACAAGGCTTTCCGCAACGACCCGGATGCCAATCCATTAAAAACCCCCTCTGGTAAAATCGAAATCTACTCCAGCAAACTGGCAGACATTGCCGCCAGTTGGGAGTTAGAAAAAGACGAAACCATCAGCCCACTGCCGGTGTATGCCTCCACCTTCGACGGCTGGGATGCGGCCGAGCGCAGCACTTATCCGCTGCAACTGTTCGGCTTCCATTACAAAGCGCGTACCCACTCAAGCTACGGCAACATTGATGTGTTGAAGGCCGCGTGTCGTCAGGAAGTGTGGATTAACCCGATAGATGCGCAGGCGCGTGGTATCGCCAGTGGCGATATGGTGCGGGTGTTTAATGGCCGTGGTGAATTGCGTATTCCGGCGAAAGTCACGCCACGTATCATGCCGGGCGTCACCGCAATGGGCCAGGGCGCATGGCACGAAGCCAATATGAGCGGCGACCGTGTCGATCACGGTTCATGCATCAACACGCTGACCACTCATCGACCTTCACCGTTGGCTAAAGGCAACCCGCAACATACCAACCTGGTCGAAATCCAAAAGGCGTAAGGAATAGCTGATGACAACCCAATATGGTTTTTATATTGATTCCAGTCGTTGCACCGGCTGCAAAACTTGCGAGCTGGCCTGTAAGGACTACAAAAATTTATCCCCGGACGTCAGCTTCCGCCGCATTTATGAATATGCCGGTGGCGACTGGCAGGAAGACAATGGGGTCTGGCAGCAAAATGTGTTTGCTTATCCATCGCCTGCAACCATTGCGAAGATCCCGCCTGCACTAAGGTGTGTCCAAGTGGTGCGATGCACAAACGCGAAGATGGTTTTGTGGTGGTGAACGAGGATATTTGTATTGGCTGCCGCTACTGCCATATGGCCTGCCCATACGGTGCGCCGCAATATAATGCCGAAAAAGGCCATATGACCAAATGCGATGGCTGTTACTCCAGAGTCGCGGAAGGCAAGAAACCTATCTGTGTGGAATCTTGCCCATTGCGTGCGCTGGATTTGGCTCCCATCGACGAACTACGTAAAAAATACGGCGAGCAAGCCGCTATTGCTCCGCTGCCGTCAGCACATTTCACGAAGCCAAATATTGTGATTAAACCCAATGCCAACAGCCGTCCTTGCGGGGATAAAACCGGCTACCTGGCGAATCCAAAGGAGGTTTGAGATGGGAAGCGGATGGCATGAATGGCCGTTGGTGTTGTTTACCGTACTGGGCCAGTGCGTGGTTGGGGCTGTCATTGTCATGAGTTATGCCTGGAATCAGGCCAGTAATAACAGTGAGTTGCAGCATAAAATGTTACGTCCGATGTTCTTTATCTGGCTGTTGATGGGCATTGCGTTTATTGCCTCGGTGATGCACCTCGGCTCCCCGTTACGGGCGTTTAACTCACTCAATCGTATTGACGAATCGGCTTTGAGCAATGAAATTGCCAGTGGTTCGGTGTTCTTCGCCGTTGGCGGTTTCTGGTGGCTGATTTCAATACTGAAGAAAATGCCTGCGGCGATTGGCAAAATCTGGCTCGTCATAACCGTGTTGTTGGGCGTGTTTTTTGTCGCGGCGATGACTCGTGTTTACCAGATTGATACCGTGCCAACCTGGCATAACGGATACACCACGCTGAGCTTCTTCCTCACCGTCTTACTGACTGGCCCACTGCTGGCAGTGCTGTTGCTGCGAAGCATCGGTTACGAATACCGCAGCCGTAGACTGGCAACAGTCAGCGTTCTGGCGTTATTCATCGCCATTGCGGTGATCGTTTTGCAAAGCAACGAACTGGCGGAAATCCAGAGTTCTGTGCAGCATGCCAGCGCGTTGGTGCCTGATTACGCCTCGCTGCAAGTGTGGCGCATTGCGTTAATAGCGCTGGGTTTAGGTTGCTGGATTTGCTCATTGATACGCCGCACACCAGCCAAAACATCCGGTTTGCTGCTCGGATTCATACTGGTGGTTGTCGGTGAATGTATTGGCCGTGGGATTTTTTACGGTCTGCATATGACAGTCGGCATGGCGGTAGCAGGTTAATTGATACAAAATGCGCGGAGCAATCCGCGCAACAAGGAAGAGAAAAATGTCTACAACGACACAAAGACTGGCGACCATCGCCCTGACCGGAAGAGTACTGGGTGCGCTGTATTATCAAGCTCCCACCAGCCAGGAAGTCGCCGCACTTTACGCCACACTTGAAGATCCTGAATGGGCGAAACAATGGCCGGTGCAGCATGAACAGTTGGATGCTCTCGCCCAACGCATGGCAGAGGGTTTCAGTTATGAGCCAGAATCATTGAGCCAAGCCTGGCAACGCCTGTTTATAGGCCCTTACGCACTACCGGCTTCACCATGGGGTTCTGTGTATCTCGATAAAGAAAACGTGCTGTTTGGTGATTCGATGCTTGAATTGCGCAAATGGATGCGCAAGAACGACATCGCCAACGAACAAGCGAGCAACGAACCGGACGACCACATCGGGATATTGCTGATGCTGGCGGCGTGGCTTGCTGAAGAAGGTTTGCAGCAGAAAGTCGACGAACTGCTGGCGTGGCACATTTTGCCGTGGAGTGGGCGTTTCCTGGAGCTGTTTATTGCTCATGCCGAACATCCGTTCTACCAGCATTAGGTGAATTGACTCAAATCACCCTGGCCGAGTGGCGCAAAGAGATGCTGATTCCGGTTGCCACTAAAGAGCTGTATTTCTAATAATTTTAGAAGCGGTGGATGACACTTGCGCTTATCCACCGCACAAACCAAAAGTTACGCCGTAACTTTAGCTAATGCATTTTAAGACAATTCTTATCTCACCCTCGCAAGCGAGGCGGTGCAGGCCAAAGCATTAATTTCCTCGCAAATCATTAATCTGCTATTTCCCTCATTAGCTGGATTCCTTCCCCTCACATTGTTATAGGTCAAAACACCCTGCCGACACACGGCATAACAACAGGCGACCCATCACGTCGCTATAACGTGCACCCAGGGAGACACACAGCAATGCAGCATTCATCGTTCATAAAACGCACTTTTTAGGCGTCGTAGCACTGACAATTGTGCTCGGTTTACTCATCTGGGCATCGGCCCCAACGTCATAAAAGCACGCCAGGTCGACTTATTGTATCTCGGGCAACAACACTTAATTTTGGTGTTTAACTCGATGGCGCTGGCCCTGTTAGTGGGATCCTTGGCGGTATTCTACTCAGCCGTCCTTGCGCACGGCGTTGGGCTGAGTATGCGATGCAGATATTTAACGTCGGGAATACCTTGCCACCATTGGCGGTGCTGGCACTGGCGATGGTCTTCATCGGGATTGGCGATAAACCGGCGATTATCGCTCTATTCCTCGCCTCGCTGCTGCCCATTGTCCGTAACACCTATTCAGGTTTGTGCGGCGTCCCGGCTTCGCTTATCGAAGCGGCCAATGGGATTGGCATGACCAAGGGCAACGTTTGCGCCAGGTCGAGTTGCCCAACGCGTGGCCGGTCATGCTTTCAGGGATCCGCATTGCCACAGCCATTAACGTCGGCACGGCGCCGCTGGCTTTTTTAATTGGTGCCAGCAGTTATGGCGAGCTGATTTTCCCTGGCATTTATCTCAACGATTCCCAACGCTGATTTTGGGCGCAACCGCCACGGCACTCGTTGCCCTGCTGCTTGATATTGCACTCGCGGGCTTAGGCGCGTGTTAAGCCCCCACACAGCGGAATAACAATAATAAAAAGGAGACAACTATGATCCCGTTTAAACCGTTGTTTGCTGCATTAGCCGCCACACTATTACTGGCGGGCGCAGCACGAGCTGAGCCGCTGGTTCTGGCAACCAAAAGCTTCACCGAACAACACATCCTTTCAGCTATGACCACGCAGTATCTGCAAAAAAAGGGTTCCAGGTCACGCCACAGACCAACATTGCTACCGTGATTTCGCGTAATGCCATGGTCAACAAACAAGTGGATATGACCTGGGAATACACCGGCACGTCGCTGATTATTTTTAATCACATCAACAAACGAATGACGCCGCAGGAATCCTACGACACGGTGAAAAAACTCGATGCAAAACTGGGATTGTCTGGCTGAAACCGGCGGATATGAACAACACCTACGCGTTCGCCATGCAGCGCAAACGTGCGGAAGCAGAGAACATCAACACCATGTCAGAACTGGTGGCAAAAATTGAACATATCCGCCAGACCGACCCTGATAACAACTGGATGCTCGGCCTGGACCTGGAGTTTTCTGGCCGTAGCGATGCATGAAACCATTGCAGCAAGCCTACCGCATGCCGCTGGACAGGCCGCAGATACGCCAAATGGACCCGGACTGGTCTATAACGCAGTGCGCGATGGTTTCGTTGACGCTGGGCTGATTTACACCACCGACGGGCGAGTAAAAGGCTTCGATTTAAAAGTGCTGCAAGACGATAAAGGCTTCTTCCCAAGTTACGCTGTTACGCCTGTGGTGCGTAAAGAAACACTCGCCGCCAACCCCGGCCTTGAAGAAGCACTCAATACGCTTTCCGGTTTACTGAACAACGACGTGATTTCCACCCTGAATGCCAAAGTGGACATCGACCATGAAACCCCACAGCAGGTGGCTCGTGAATTCCTGCAGCAGAAAGGCTTGCTCTAAGGAGGCACCATGGAAACGTTGCACTATATGCTTGATAACGCGAGCTATCTCGGCAGTCTGACGCTGCAACATTTATGGTTGGTGTTAATGGCCGTGGGTCTGGCGATTGTGATTGGTGTGCCGCTGGGCATTTTAATCGTGCGTCACAAATGGCTTGCCACGCCGGTGCTGGGTATCGCCACCATTGTGCTGACCATTCCCTCCATTGCCCTGTTTGGTCTGATGATTCCGCTGTTTTCGATGATCGGGCAAGGGATTGGCGTATTGCCTGCCATCACCGCGGTATTCCTCTATTCCCTGTTACCGATTGTCCGTAACACGCATACCGCACTCGACAGCCTCCGCCGGGTTTGCGTGAAGCGGGTCGAGGTATTGGCATGACATTCTGCAACGCCTGCGCTGGGTGAAATCCCCATGGCATTACCGGTTATTTTCGCGGCATTCGTACTGCCGTAGTGATGAATATTGGCGTCATGGCCATTGCCGCAGTTATCGGTGCTGCGCTTGGGTTTGTTATTGCTTAACGTATCGGCAGCAGCGACATCCGCATGTTGATCGCCGCGCGTATTGATTTGTGTTTTAGCGATTCTACTGGACTGGTTGCTACATCGTTTACAGCTATTCTTCACTAAGTGGTAATCCTTATTTTTCATTAGGTAATGACATTAAAATAGCAAAAATTCATTGCAATTTGACGCTGAATTTTCCCTTAAACTCAATAAGTTGAAAATGGTTTGGGGAAAGGATTTTCGAGCAATTGCCATCCCTGGCACACAATTCTGATCATCACTGCTGCGGCTCACGTGCACCATTTTTCGCATGCATCCCCCTGCGGATAGCTGAATGCCATATTTAATTTAAGACGAAATAAAATCCATTGTCTTTGTACGTGCTTAGTAAAATCAACCTCTACTGGTACAACTTTCATATGCAGGAAAATTTGTCTGATGTTTTTTATAACAAATGCGATTGACGGCTTTGAAAAAATTTTTTGCTATAAAGGCGTGGCAGATCGTAAATCCTACTTCTTTTTTGTTGCTCTTTCAGTTGCTTGTTCTTGTACTACTCAATCTGGTTGCACTCATAGACTAAGCTTTGATAATGAAAGAGTTCATACTACCGTAGCTTTTTCTCTTGTTATTGGTGTGCTTGTCAGTTCTGGTCACTTCTGGTTAAGCTAGCAATGTCCGTCAGGCGATGCATGACATAGGACTGAGCGCTGGTGGGTAATCCTGATTTTTTGTGTGACGTTTGTCGCATTCAAGCACAATGGGATTATGGGTATAAGAGTGCGGACCCGAATTGGTTTATAGATGTGGTCAATATTGTGGTCGCTTGTGTGGTCTGGCTTGGTTCACATCTATTACTTGCACTACCGAAGTCAAAAAATAGAAAACAATAAATACCGACCAGCTGATCTATTTCCATTCCAGCTACCGATGAAGCCGTGAGCTAATGTATGGGCGGCGGAGTGTTGCTCGCCGCCTTCATATTTATATGGCGTTCATACAGGAATATATATGGCATTCGATTTAATTAAGTATTTAACTGAGAATTCAATTCCGCATTCCGTTTCAGAGAATGGTGCTATTTAGTGCACACTGAATTTGGCCACCTGAATAGAGGTGATATCATCACCTCATAGTCAAAACAGTGACATTATTACCGGACGTAACAGACGCAATTTTAGCCCCGAGTTTCGCCTCGAAGCTGCCCAGCTTGTACTCGATCAGCACTACACCGTTGCCGTCGCTGCCACTGCGATGAATGTCGGCAAATCCACGATGGACAAATGGGTTCGACAACTGAAAGAAGAGCGAGCGGGAAAATCACCCATAGCTTCACCCATGACACCTGAGCAGATTGAGATACGTGAGTTGAAGAAAAGACTTCAACGCGTTGAAATGGAAAGGGATATATTAAAAAAGGCTACCGCGCTCTTGATGTCAGACTCCCTGAACAATTCTCATTAGTTGAGAAACTCAGGGCGCGGTTTCCTGTTACCGTTGTGTGCAACGTGTTTGGGGTTCATCGCAGCAGTTATAAATACTGGCGGCAGCCCAGGAAGCCTGACGCCACGAGAGTGGCATTACTGAGCCTTGTGCGCGAAGTTTATCGCGAAAGTAACGGCTCAGCAGGAGCGCGAAGCATTGCCGCGATGGTCACCACCAAAGGTATAAAGCTGAGCCGCTGGCGGGCAACAAAGCTGATGAAAGCACTCAATATTATCAGCTGTCAGCAACCTGGCCATCGTTATAAGATGGCGTCTAAGGAACACATTGAGATCCCTAATTATCTGGATCGCCAGTTTGCTGTTACCGAGCCTAATCAGGCCTGGTGCGGTGATGTGACTTATATCTGGACGGGAAAACGCTGGGCTTATCTGGCTGTTGTACTCGATTTGTTTTCCCGTAAACCGGTTGGCTGGGCGATGTCATTTTTCCCTGATTCAGCACTGACAGGTAAAGCCCTGTCGATGGCCAGGGAAGCACGGGGAAAAACCGGCTAATTTACTGTATCACTCGGATCAAGGAAGTCACTATACCAGCAGGAATTTCAGACAGTTACTGTGGAGATATCAGATAAAGCAAAGCCTGAGTCGCCGGGGAAATTGCTGGGATAATAGTCCAATGGAACGGTTCTTCAGAAGCCTGAAAACAGAGTGGGTTCGGATAATGGGTACGCTAATTTTAGCGAAGCCAGCACAGCGATAACGAATTACATCATAGGATATTACAGCCAGCTCAGACCTCATCAATATAATGGAGGTCTGACGCCGAATGAATCAGAACGATTGTTCTGGAAAAACTCTAAAGCCGTGGCCAGTTTTTGTTGACCACTACACTATTGATATACAAGGTAGTCTTGATTTGGCAGATAACAAGGATGTCACCGCGCTGCCAAAGAATCTACTACTATCTGTAGATGGATATCTCGATCTAACAGGTACCCAAATCACCGCCCTGCCCAACAACCTCATTTGCAGCTCCCTTTACCTTGATCCAGAACGTGTCTCCAACGTGACTTTCCGTAAAAATTGCGGAAATAACAACCGTACAATTTTCGCTGTCTGGATAGGTGAAACATTCTATATTATCGGTGCAGTATGCTATATCGCAGCAGGTTCTTTCTATGGGCCTTTATGGAAATTCGAAGATGCAGTTGACCTCAAATACTCAGGCGAAGCAGCAGAAGCCTATAAGCAAGCTGGCCGTGATTGTATAGATGAACTGATAGAGAAGCTAAACACCAGGCCACGATGATTGATCCTACCCGCGAATAGTGGACACGAGACTAAGTGAGTAAACTCTCAACCAGAGGTGACTCACATGACAAAAACAGTATCAACCAGCAAAAAGCCCCGTAAACAGCATTCCCCTGAATTTCGCAGTGAAGCCCTGAAACTCGCTGAACGCATCGGTGTTGCTGCCGCTGCCCGTGAACTCAGCCTGTATGAATCGCAACTTTATAACTGGCGCAGTAAACAGCAGCAACAGCTCTCATCCTCTGAGCGTGAAAATGAACTCGCTGCTGAAAATGCTCGTCTCAAACGCCAGCTGGCGGAACGGGACGAGGAGCTGGCCATTCTCCAAAAGGCCGCGACATACTTCGCGAAGCGCCTGAAATGAAGTATGTCTTTATTGAAAAAACATCAGGCTGAGTTCAGCATCAAAGCCATGTGTCGCGTCCTCCGGGTGGCCCGCAGCGGCTGGTATGCGTGGGCTCAGCGGCGTGCGAGGCTAAACTCACGCCAGCAGTTCCGTCTGAGTTGTGACAGCGCCGTGCACGAGGCTTTTCACCGGGCAAAACAGCGCTACGGCGCACCGCGCCTGACCGATGAACTGCATGCTCAGGGTTACCGCTTCAGCGTGAAAACCGTGGCAGCCAGCCTGCGTCGTCAGGGGCTTCGGCGAAAGCGTCACGGAAGTTCAGCCCGGTCAGTTACCGCGAGCATGACCTGCCGGTGTCGGGAACCTGCTGAAGCAGGATTTTTACGCCAGCGGTCCAAACCAGAAATGGTCGGGTGACATCACCTACTTACGTACTGATGAAGGCTGGCTATATCTGGCTGTCGTCATCGATCTGTGGTCACGTGCTGTTATCGGCTGGTCAATGTCATCGCGGATGACGGCACAGCTGGCCTGCGATGCGCTACAGATGGCGTTGTGGCGACGTAAGCACCCGGAAAATGTCATCGTTCACACCGACCGTGGTGGGCAGTACTGCTCAGCGGATTATCAGGCGCTACTGAAGCGGCATAACCTGCGCGGTAGCATGAGTGCAAAGGGTTGTTGTTACGATAATGCCTGTGCAGAAAGCTTCTTCCACTCACTGAAAGTCGAATGTATCCACGGTGAACGCTTTATCAGCCGGGAAATGATGCGGACGACGGTGTTTAATTATATCGAGTGTGATTACAATCGGTGGCGTCGCCACAGTGCCTGTGGCGGACTCAGCCCGGAACAATTTGAAAATCTGAATCTCGCTTAGGGCCGTGTCTACATTACGTGGGTAGGATCATACTGCCAGAAAACCTAGCGGTTGGCGGCGGACTAGACCTGAGTGGAACAAAAATCACTGAACTGCCAGAACGCCTGATGGGGGGGGGGAAGCTCATCTTGTGTGATACCCAAATCAGCATGCTACCAGAAGGCCTAATAGTGGAGGTGAACTCGACCTGAGTGGAACCCAAATTACCACGTTGCCAGATAACCTGGTGGTTGGTGACGAGCTTTTTCTATGCTGTACCCCAATCATCACCCTGCCCGACTATTTCATTTGCGGTTCTCTTTACCTTGATCCTGAACATTTCTCCGGGTAGCTTTCCGTAAACATTGCGGAGATAACAACCGGACAATTTTCGCAGTCAGGGTAAATAAAATACTCCATATCTCAGCGGATTGTTTCTATGGACCGATAGAACAATTCGAAGATGTGGTTGATCGCAAATATTCCGGTGAAGCAGCCGAAGCCTATAAACAAGCTGCTCGTGATTGCATAAATGAACTGAAAGAGAAGCTAAGCGCCAGGCCGCAATGATTGTGGCACTTCCCGCCCACTCCGGACGGGCTTTTAAATGCCGGATGTAGAACGTTTGCGATTTAACTTGCAGTACTGAGAGCCAATCTCAACTGGTACTACTTTGATATACAGGAAATTTGTCTGATGTTTTTATAACTAATGGAATTGACGGCTACAAAAGAGCCTTTTGTTACAAGGGAGTGGCCGATCGTAAATCCTACTTCTTTTTTGCGCGCTTTCCGTTTTTTTTTTTACACTATTTGAACTGATTTTACTTTATTTTCAAACCGTTACCCTGAACCTTTATGGCGAAATTCAGGTTAGGAATATAGTTATTCCTGCTCTTTTTGCTACCATTATTTATTCATTCTTGGCAAGTTCAGCGTTCACTGTCAGGCGATTGCATGATATTGGCCTGAGTGGTTGGTGGTCAACTTTGTATTTCTGCGTGGTACTTATACTTGTATTGTTTATAACACTCGTAATGTTTTTTATATTTACGCCAACACAGATACCTACACTTTATCATTTTTTCGACTATTTTATTTTATATGGTCAGTCTTGTTTTCTATTTCCTGCTTGCACTGCCGAAATCAAAGATAGAAAAGAATAAATACCGACCAGATGATTCTATTTCCACTCCGGCTACCGATGAGGCTGTGAGCTAATTTA